>NZ_CP126311.1:0-5003580 GCF_046529485.1 Paenibacillus sp. BR2-3
GTGGACAGCCATACTTCCGAATTATGGCAGCAAATTTTATCGATCATTCAAACCAAATTAAGCAAACCGAGCTTTGACACCTGGTTTAAAGCTACGAAGGCATTAACTTTCGGCCCACAGGTTCTCATAATATCGGCCCCTACAACCTTTGCAGTGGAATGGCTGGAAAGCCGTTACACCAAGCTGGTAGGCGCTACGGTTTTCGAAGTCACCGGCAAACAGGTTGACGTCAAATTTGTTATTGAAGATAGCAAGCCCCCCGAGCCTGTAGTGCAGCCATCTGCCCCTCTGCCCGCGGTATCGCGTGAAGAAGCACAGACGCATTTGCTCAATCCAAAATATACGTTCGATACGTTCGTGATCGGTTCCGGCAACCGTTTTGCGCATGCGGCATCCCTTGCCGTGGCCGAAGCGCCCGCCAAAGCCTATAATCCCCTTTTTTTGTACGGGGGCGTTGGTTTGGGCAAGACCCACTTAATGCATGCCATCGGCCATTACGTTTTGGAGCATAACCCCAGCAACAAGGTTATTTATATTTCTTCCGAGAAATTCACCAACGAATTCATTAATTCGATCCGTGATAACCGCGGGGAAAGCTTTCGCAACAAGTACCGGAATGTTGATATTTTGCTTATTGATGATATTCAGTTTCTGGCCGGCAAAGAATCGACGCAGGAGGAGTTTTTCCATACGTTCAATGCCCTGCATGAAGAACGCAAGCAAATTATCATCTCCAGCGACCGTCCTCCTAAGGAAATACCTACTTTGGAAGAACGGCTGCGTTCCCGGTTTGAATGGGGACTTATAACAGATATTCAACCGCCGGACCTGGAGACGCGTATCGCCATCCTGCGTAAGAAGGCCAAAGCGGAGAATCTTGATATTCCCAACGAGGCGATGATGTACATTGCCAATCAAATTGATACCAACATCCGTGAGCTGGAGGGTGCGCTGATCCGTGTTGTAGCCTACTCGTCACTGACCAATCAGGATGTAACAACCCACCTGGCTGCTGAAGCACTGAAGGATATCATCCCATCCAGTCGTCCTAAGATGATTACGATCGGGGATATTCAAGCCAGAGTAGGCGAATATTATAATTTGAGGCTAGAGGATTTCAAAGCACGCAAACGTACCAAAGCTGTTGCTTTTCCGCGCCAGATCGCAATGTATCTTTCCCGGGAATTAACAGACTATTCCTTGCCCAAGATTGGAGAGGCCTTCGGTGGACGCGACCATACAACAGTCATACACGCCCATGAGAAGATAACCCAGTCATTAAAGATCGATCAGGAGCTGTATAAAGTGGTCAATAATCTTGCAGAAAAAATTAAAAATCCTTCTTAAAGGAATCAAAGAGCCTATACACAATCTATGCACATGTGAATAGGCTTAATTTTATGCGTTTTAAAAGGGTTATCCACATATTCAGTGCCCCTACTACTAATACTAATAAAGAACTATAATAATTCATCATCTATTAACAGGTTCTAAAGCTAACCTTACAGGCATAGAACCCCAATTTTTGAGCTAGGAGTGAAGTTATGAAAATCAGCATTCTTAAAAATGAACTTAACGAATCCATCCAACACGTATCCAAGGCCATATCCAGCAGAACAACGATTCCCATTCTTACCGGTATTAAGCTTGAAGTCAGTCATCAGGGAGTTACGCTGACCGCAAGCGATACTGATATTTCCATTCAATCGTTTATTCCTGCAGAGAATGATAGCCATACTATTGTGAAGGTAGAGCAACCGGGAAGCGTTGTCCTGCCGGCCAAATTTTTCGTTGAAATCATCAAGAAGCTGCCCTCCAAAGAGATCCACATGGAAGTAAAAGAAGGCTTCCAGACTTATATTTCTTCCGGAGCCACTGAAATTCAAATCGTGGGTCTTGATCCCGAAGAATTCCCGGTTTTGCCGAATATTGAAGAGAACGAAACAATCTCTCTACCAGGAGATTTGCTCAAAAATATGATTAAGCAAACAGCCTTCTCCATTTCCACCCAGGAGACAACACCGATTCTGACGGGTATTTTGTGGAATCTGGCCGATGGTGAATTTAAATTTACGGCTACCGACCGCCACCGTCTGGCTACAAGAGCTGCAAGATTGGATGGAACTGAGAATGTTCGTTTTGGAAACGTCGTTATTGCCGGTAAAACACTTAATGAGCTTAGTAAGATTATTCCTGATCAGAATATGCTCGTAGATATTGTTGTTGCCGACAATCAAGTGCTGTTCAAAATCGATAAGGTTCTTTTTTATTCGCGTATACTGGACGGAATATATCCGGATACTTCTAGAATTATTCCAACAGCCTATAAAACAGAACTAACCTTGGACACAAAAAAATTAAGTGAATCCATAGATCGGGCTTATTTGCTGTCCCGGGAGGAAAAAACGAATATTGTACGTCTGCAGACGCTCGAGCATGGCGGCATTGAAATCTCCTCCAGTTCCTCCGAGCTGGGTAAAGTGCGTGAAGAACTCGAAGTTATCGATTTTCAAGGCGAACCGCTGAAAATTTCATTCAACTCCAAATATATGCTAGATGTGTTAAAAGTCGTGGAAAGCGAGCAGCTTGTGATCGCATTTACCGGCATGATGAGTCCGATTATTCTTAAGCCTCTGGACGACAGCCGCAGTATGTATGTAATCTTGCCTTACCGTACAACAAATTAAAGCCACCATTCACGACCTGTGGATAAGTGGAAGAAAGGATAAAAAAGCATGAATCAAATTGTTATCCACAGTGGATATATCAAGCTCGACCAATTTTTGAAGCTGTCTGACTGTGTATCCACAGGCGGAATGGCAAAGGCGCTGCTGCAGGAGGGACATGTGCTGGTCAACGGTGAGAAGGAGGAACGACGCGGAAGAAAGCTGTACCCGGGTGATAAGGTTGAGGTACAGGATGCCGGTTCCTTTGAGGTTGTCGGCGGTGGAGTAAAAGAATAGGTTTGCGGTTTTAATAGCGTCAGGAGGAACCATTACGTGTTTGTTAAAAATATCGGTCTGCAGCATTATCGCAATTACGGGCTGCTGCGTCTGGAGAGCCTGGGTGACGTCAATCTAATTCTCGGTCAGAACGCCCAAGGCAAAACAAACCTCATGGAGGCGTTGTTCGTCCTGGCGATGACCAAGAGCCACCGTACCTCCAAAGACCGGGAGCTGATCTCATTCGAGGCTCCGGGGGGTACAGCTCAAATTGTTGCCGAGGTGCAGCGGAAATACGGGGATCTGAAGCTGGAGCTTACGCTGTCTGCTCAGGGCAAAAAAGCAAAAATAAACGGCTTGGAGCAGCGACGGTTAAGCGAATTTGTCGGATCATTGAATGTCGTAATGTTTGCACCGGAGGATTTGGAGATTGTCAAAGGAACCCCCGGGATCAGACGGCGGTTTCTTGATATGGAAATTGGCCAGGTACAGCCCAGTTATTTATTTCACCTGCAGCAATACCAGAAGATACTGCTCCAACGAGGCAATCTGCTGAAGCAGTTGTGGGGAAAAGATACGGCAGGAAGAGAGCTGCTCGAGGTCTGGGATGCTCAACTTGTAGAGCACGGTGTTAAAATCGTCAAAAAAAGGAAACAATTCATAAAGAAGCTCCAGATATGGGCAGAAAGCATCCATCGGGGAATTACAAACGGCGGAGAAGAGCTTAAATTGCTCTATGTCCCCTCTTTTGGAGAGAGGGATGAGGAAGATGAAGCTGTCTTATTAAACAATTTTATGTTAAAGTTATCACAAACCAGAGATCAGGAAATACGGCGCGGCATGACGCTGACGGGCCCCCATCGGGATGACCTGTCCTTTTTTATCAACGGAAGAGAGGCGCAGGTCTATGGCTCCCAAGGTCAGCAGCGTACGACGGCTTTATCGCTCAAGCTGGCGGAAATCGAGCTGATTCACGAGGAAATTGGGGAATATCCCGTTCTGCTTCTTGATGATGTATTATCCGAGCTGGATCCATATCGTCAAACCCAGCTTATCGAGACGTTTCAAAGTAAAGTACAAACATTCATAACAGCTACAGGGATTGAGACCCTAAAGGCTGATAAATTAAAAGGTGCGAGCCTATACCATGTCCACGACGGCAAAGTGGATTCTTAACAGAGCGGAGGAAGTACATGTATATTCATTTGGGCGGGGAGAAGATTATCCGTTCTTCGGAATTGATTGCTATATTTGATATTTCGATTGAGAAATCCTCCAAGGTGTCCAAGCAATTCGTCATTCAGGCCCAGCAAGATAAAAAGCTGGAGCGGATTGGCGAAGAGGAAGCGAAATCGATAGTCGTTACGAAAAATATCGTGTACTATTCCCCTATTTCCTCCTCCACTCTCAACAAAAGAGCCAAAATATTATTAGAGATATAATGTCACACAAGGACGATGAGATAATCTGAAAGAAGTAGGTGAAGGCATGTCAATGAATCAACCAACATATGATGAGAGCCAGATTCAGGTGCTGGAAGGGCTGGAAGCGGTCCGAAAGCGTCCAGGCATGTATATTGGTTCCACTAGCTCTAAAGGTCTGCATCATTTGGTGTGGGAGGTTGTCGATAATAGTATCGATGAAGCCCTGGCTGGCTATTGCGACCACATTCAGGTGATTATTCATGAAAATAATAGTGTAACCGTTATTGATAATGGACGCGGCATTCCTGTAGGGGAGAATGTGAAGCTGAAAAAGTCAACACTCGAAGTTGTTATGACTGTTCTGCACGCAGGCGGTAAGTTCGGCGGCGGCGGATATAAAGTATCGGGTGGTCTACACGGAGTAGGTATTTCCGTAGTAAACGCTTTGTCCGAAAAAGTTGTCGTAACAGTCAAACGTGACGGGCATGTTTACCAACAGGAATATAAACGTGGAGCACCGCAGTATGATATCAAAGTAATCGGAGATTCGGATGAGACGGGAACGACGACAACCTTTCTTCCGGATCCTGAAATATTTACTGAAACTACTACCTTTGAATATTCAACACTGCTTACCCGTATCCGTGAGTTGGCTTTTCTGAACAAAGGAATTGCGCTTTCGCTTCACGATGAGCGGACTGGTGTATCCAATTCGTTCAAATATGAGGGCGGAATCGTTGAGTATGTTAAATATTTGAATGAAAAAAGAGAGGCCCTGCATGAAGAACCAATCTACGTTGAAGGTTCACGTGATATGATCCATGTCGAGGTCGCTCTCCAATACAATGACTCGTATACAGAAAATATTTACTCTTTTGCGAACAATATTAATACGCATGAGGGCGGAACGCATGAATCCGGCTTTAAGAGTGCCCTGACCCGTATCATCAATGACTATGCCCGTAAAACGGGTGTAATCAAGGATAGCAGCTCTAATTTGACCGGTGATGACGTCCGTGAAGGACTTACGGCGATTATTTCCGTCAAAATTCCCGAGCCGCAGTTCGAAGGTCAAACGAAGACCAAGCTCGGCAACAGCGAAGTACGCGGAATTGTGGAATCATTGTTCGGGGAAAAGCTGCAGGAGTTCCTAGAGGAGAATCCGGCCGTATCACGGCGCGTTCTTGAGAAGTCTCTGCAAGCTTCGCGGGCACGTGAAGCTGCACGTAAAGCACGTGAGCTGACCCGCCGCAAGAGTGCACTTGAAGTCAGCGCTCTGCCTGGCAAGCTGGCGGACTGTTCTTCCAAAGATGCTTCTATCAGCGAATTGTTCATCGTCGAAGGAGACTCTGCGGGGGGATCCGCCAAGCAGGGCAGGGACCGTCATTTTCAGGCCATTCTGCCGCTGCGCGGGAAGATCCTGAACGTAGAGAAAGCACGTCTGGATCGTATTTTGTCCAATGCTGAGATCCGGGCCATTATTACGGCCCTCGGTACTAGCATCAGCGATGACTTTGATCTGGCCAAGGCACGTTATCACAAAGTGGTTATTATGACGGACGCCGATGTCGATGGTGCTCACATCAGAACTCTGCTGCTAACCTTCTTCTATCGCTACATGCGTAAGCTGGTTGATGCAGGGTATATCTATATTGCTCAGCCGCCGCTTTTCAAGGTGGAGCGCAACAAAGTGATTCGCTATGCGAATTCCGAGAGAGAACGCGATGAGATTATTGCGGGCTTCGGAGATAATGTTAAGGTCAATGTTCAGCGCTATAAAGGTCTGGGTGAAATGAATGCCACACAACTGTGGGATACAACCATGGATCCTGAAAGCCGTATGATGCTGCAGGTAACGATTGAGGATGCTATGCTTGCGGATAGTATTTTTGATACCCTGATGGGTGATAACGTTGAGCCGCGGCGCGATTTCATTCAAGAGCATGCCAAGATGGTCAAGAATCTTGATGTGTAACATCTAAATAAACACAAACCTCCGGTTTTCTTTCCTTTTGGGAAAGTAAAGCCGGAGGTTTTTTATGACTGAGTAATGATTTTATCCCGATGACTTTGATTTCCCTTTCCGTTGCAGGGGAGAGTTAGCCGTTCTGACACGGCCGTAGGCTGCGGCATAACGATGGATTTTGCGGTAAATGGATTTATCCGGAAAGAGTTTGAAGACGACTATGGAGGGTAAAGTGTTGATCTCTAGCAGCCACAAATCATGATGATCGTCAATGGCCACATCCAGGCCGATCTCTTTAATTCCCGGATAAGCGGTCTCCAATTGGCGACCCATACGGATTCCGAGTGTCTGCAGTTGATTTATGGTGAGAGCTGTTTCAGCGGCATCCATATGTTTTTTAAGAAGTGCTTTTACGGACCGTATCCGCCCTCCGTTGTGATAATTCGTTACAATTTTTTGAGGGGCGGCAACTCTGCCCAGCATACCGGTAGTTTCCCAGAGGCCTTCCGGATTTTTTTGGGCAAGCACCCGCAAATCGAACGGCCGGTCCCGATGACGCAGGAGATTAATTCCTTTTTGGATCAAATAGGGCCGATCTTGAATGACCTTCATCAATGCAGCATCAAGTTCCTCTGGGGAAGAGAAAACATCTGCAGACTTACCATAGCGCAAAATATACATCAGTTTTGTTTCCTTGTCGTTCCTCTCGTTATTATCCTCAACGCCTTCCTCTGGCACGCTTGGACTCAAGGTGACGGTCCGCTGCTCGGCCCGCATCACACCGCTGCCGTAAGTTCCCCGATCCGGTTTAATGTAAACCGTTTCGTATAATATAAGCATTTCTTTTAGAGTATGAATTTCATATTTACGGGTATCGGGGATGTAGCTGGATAGAGAGCTGTTGTGCAGGATGGCTTGTGTTTTGGCCCACTTGCTGGAGACCCGTTGAATCCTCATGGTATTCCTCCTTCTCTTACTGCTGAAATTTCAGGACAAGCCATCTAAACAATGGTATAATAAAAGGATATGGGATTAGGCCTTATTGGACGAACATAGGGCGTTTTTATCCATATAACGGACGGCAGAGCCGTTTCTTCCTGTCTGTACATTCTATGTACATGAGATAGGTGCGGAAAGGGCCAATACCCTTATCCGGGTAAAAAAGAAATTAATAATAGATGATATAAGGCTATCACGTTTAATTGTGCTACTTTTGAGAAAGTAATATAATAAAGGGTAGCGGTTTTTCTTAACTGAAGGAGGTCCAGCAACTCATGGCTGAACAAAATAACCCGCAAATCAAAGATCGGGACATTGGTGTGGAAATGCGCGATTCCTTTATGGACTACGCGATGAGCATCATTGTTAGCCGGGCTTTACCAGATGTGCGGGACGGATTAAAGCCGGTTCACCGACGCATTTTGTTTGCGATGTCCGAACTTGGAATGTCTCCGGATAAACCTCACAAAAAATCGGCGAGAATCGTCGGCGAAGTTATCGGTAAGTATCATCCACACGGTGACTCTGCTGTTTACGAGACGATGGTACGTATGGCCCAGGATTTCTCTATGCGATACATGCTGGTTGACGGCCATGGCAACTTCGGTTCTGTAGACGGGGATATGGCAGCGGCCATGCGGTATACGGAAGCCCGCCTTTCCAAAATCGCAATGGAAATGCTGCGGGATCTCAATAAAGAGACAGTAGACTTCGCGCCCAACTACGATGGTGAAGAGAATGAGCCGGTTGTATTGCCGTCCCGTTATCCGAATCTTCTCGTTAACGGAGTTTCCGGTATTGCTGTCGGTATGGCGACAAATATTCCACCACACAATTTGGGTGAGGTCATCGATGGTGTACAGGCGATGATCAAGAACCCTGAAATAACACCTATGGAATTGATGGAATATATTCAAGGCCCTGATTTCCCTACGGCTGGTTTTATTTTGGGCCGTGAGGGTATTCGGCAAGCCTATCGTACAGGACGCGGTTCTGTTACTATGCGGGCTAAGGCCGTCATCGAGGAGAATAACGGGAAAGCCCGTATTATTGTTCATGAGCTGCCTTACCAGGTCAATAAAGCCCGTCTGGTTGAGAAAATAGCTGAATTGGTACGTGAGAAGCGAATCGACGGCATTACAGATCTTCGTGATGAATCCGACCGTAATGGTATGCGTGTCGTGGTAGAGATGAGACGCGATGTCAATCCTAGTGTTGTGTTGAACAATCTGTACAAGCATACTTCCATGCAATCGACATTTGGGATCAATATGCTTGCTATTGTTAATAACGAACCGAAAGTTCTTAATCTGCGCGATGTGCTGTATCATTATTTGCAGCATCAGATGGAGGTTATTCGCCGCCGGACTGAATTTGATCTGAAAAAGGCTGAAGCAAGGGCGCATATTTTGGAAGGTCTGCGTATCGCGCTGGATCACCTGGATGAAGTTATAGCTTTGATTCGTGCTTCCCGGACAACGGATATTGCGCGCGAAGGCTTAATGAGTACATTCAGCCTCAGTATCGAGCAGGCTCAGGCTATTCTCGATATGCGCATGCAGCGCCTTACAGGTCTGGAACGGGAAAAGATCGAAAATGAATATAATGAGCTGTTGGCCAAAATCGCAGAATATCGGGCAATTTTAGCTAATGAATCGCTAGTACTGGAAATCATCAGTACGGAGCTGCAGGAGCTGCGTGATAAATATGCCGATGAGCGCCGTACAGAGATTACCGTAGGTGAAGAGAGCATTCTGGATGAGGACCTTATTCCCCGCGAAGAGGTTGTTGTTACTATTACACATACCGGGTATATCAAACGCCTGCCGGTCAGCACATACCGCAGTCAAAAGCGCGGGGGACGCGGTGTAATTGGTATGGATACGAAGGATCAGGATTTCGTTGAGCATCTCTTCGTAAGCAATTCCCATAATTATCTGATGTTCTTTACCGATAAGGGTAAGGTCTACCGGATTAAGGCTTATGAGATTCCTGAGCTTGGACGAACGGCACGCGGAACGCCAATTATCAATCTGCTTCAGATTGAACAGGGTGAGAAGATCAGTGCAGTAATCCAGGTGGAGGAAAGCGATAGCGATAAGTATCTGTTCTTTGCTACCCGCGAGGGTATCGTGAAGAAGACGCCGCTTGAAGATTATAACAACATCCGCAAAGGCGGACTGATTGCCATTAATCTCCGTGAAGAGGACTCGCTGATTGAGGTTAAGCTTACAGACGGTCAGCAGAACTTGATTATCGGTACAGCACGCGGCATGTCGATTACATTCTCCGAGAACGATGTAAGGTCTATGGGCCGAAGCGCGACGGGTGTCAAAGGGATTACACTCGATAGCAATGATCACGTGATCGGGATGGATTGTGTAGATAAAGAGCTTGAAGTTCTGATCGTTACTTCCAAGGGTTACGGTAAACGGACACCAGCTGGTGACTACCGGTCCCAGACTCGCGGCGGTAAAGGGATTAAGACTATCAATCTTACCGAGAAGAATGGTCCTGTAGTAGGTCTTAAGGTTGTTAAGAGTGACGAAGACCTGATGATCATTACGACCAGCGGGACCTTGATCCGTACCAGTATGGACGGAATTTCCACGATGGGGCGTTATGCGCAGGGTGTGAAGCTGATTAACATCCGTGAGGATGATGCGGTAGCTACTCTTTGCCGTGCTGACAAGAACGAGGAAGAGGAATTGTCAGACATCGAAGAAGGCGGAGAAGTGGCGGGAGAAGAAGCAGTTGAATTAAGCGAATCTGAAACGGACGCTGAAAGCGAAGAAGATACGCTGGAATAGTAGTCATAAGTAAAGAGCAAGGGCTTCTTATTTAAGAAACCCTTGCTCTTTTTTTTGAAAATATATAAGGCATCCTCCACTCCATACTAGTCGCTTGTATTTATCCATACTATAATTAGAGGAATAGAATTTTTCTAGCCTATTAAACAGCTGGGAGCAGTAAAGAAATTAAGGGGCTGAGCATATGCCGAATATATCCGTTGCGGATGTAAAACCGGGATCGAAGATTATTAAAGATGTAATTACACCTTTGGGAGGCACTTTGTTCACCAAGGGTAAAATATTGCTGCCGCGTGATATGGATATACTTCATGCTTTTTTAATTCAACAGGTAGAGATTGAAGGCAGCGAAGCGGATAATAAAGCTGCTGAACCTGTCAAAACGCCTGCCAAAGCAACCCCAATCTCTGCTAAAACAGTCGCGGTCATTAATCATAGAAGCCATTCGCCTCTTCACGATGAGTATGACAAGATGCTGGGGCTGATTAAGAGCAGTTACCGTTCGATTACGGCTCTCCCTCTGCCAATCTTCGAATTACGGAGCCAGTTGGAAGCCTTAGTAGTACATATTAAGGATTATCATGTATTGAAATTTGTGCCGCGTATGTTTAATGAGCAGGATTATAACTACCATAATGCGGTATTGTCTTCGCTGACTTCATATAAAATTGCCCAATGGTGCAATTATCCCCAGAAGGACTGGATGCAGGCGGCTTTTGCCGGCTTGCTGCATGATATTGGCAATGCGAAAGTCGATCCATCCATTTTGCAAAAGGCTGAGCCGTTGAGCAGCAACGAAAGGGATGAGGTACGCAGACATACAACCTACGGATACCAGCTACTGCGTAACGTAACCGCCATTAATGAGGGAGTAAGATTGGCTGCACTGCAACATCATGAAAAAATAGACGGTTCGGGATACCCGCTCCGGCTTGAGGGTAGTCAAATTCATTTTTACGCCAAAATTGTAGCCGTTGCCGATATTTATCATGCTATGACCCGGGAGAAGGCTTATAGAAAGGCTCAATCGCCGTATTTGGTATTGGAGCAGATTCTTAAGGAAGGCTTCGGTAAGCTGGATCCTGTTATTGTACAAACCTTTATTCAAAAAACAACTGAGCTGTACAACGGAACGCAAATACGCCTAAGCGACGGACGTCCTGGAGAGATTATATTCTCGGATCGTAATAACCCGACACGTCCCATGGTTAAGGTTGAGGGTGCAATCGTTAATTTGGCGCTGGATCGCGAGCTTTACATTAAGGAGATTATTTCCCAATAAGTAAATAGTGTTTAGTGGGAAAGTTGTGCTGCGTCCATATCTGTTGGTGATAAAATCGAAGTGGAGGCAGCACAACGGACTGATATGAAAAGTATTATTAAAAAAAGCTTGCAATAGATATTCATACATGGTATATTCTTATTCCGGCCAAGAAATGTTGATGCCGAGCTCGAAAAGAAATTAAAAAAAGAGCTTGCATTACACGGTTGGATATGATATATTATAAGAGTTGCTGGTGAGCATTAATGACCGACAACGAGAACTTGATCTTTGAAAACTGAACAACGAGTGAGTGGGATTTTATGAAAGTGAAATCCAAAAATGAGAATGTAAATTCTCGTCAGATGTTTCAAAATGAGCTATCGCTCTTTCTAAATACCAATTTGGAGAGTTTGATCCTGGCTCAGGACGAACGCTGGCGGCATGCCTAATACATGCAAGTCGAGCGGAGTTTTATTGGGAGCTTGCTTTCAATAGGATTTAGCGGCGGACGGGTGAGTAACACGTAGGCAACCTGCCCCTTAGCCTGGGATAACTACCGGAAACGGTAGCTAATACCGGATAATTTCTTTGTTCTCCTGAAGAGAGAATGAAAGACGGAGCAATCTGTCACTGAGGGATGGGCCTGCGGCGCATTAGCTAGTTGGTGAGGTAACGGCTCACCAAGGCGACGATGCGTAGCCGACCTGAGAGGGTGAACGGCCACACTGGGACTGAGACACGGCCCAGACTCCTACGGGAGGCAGCAGTAGGGAATCTTCCGCAATGGGCGAAAGCCTGACGGAGCAATGCCGCGTGAGTGATGAAGGTTTTCGGATCGTAAAGCTCTGTTGCCAGGGAAGAACGTCTCATAGAGTAACTGCTATGAGAGTGACGGTACCTGAGAAGAAAGCCCCGGCTAACTACGTGCCAGCAGCCGCGGTAATACGTAGGGGGCAAGCGTTGTCCGGAATTATTGGGCGTAAAGCGCGCGCAGGCGGCTATTTAAGTCTGGTGTTTAAACCTTGGGCTCAACCTGAGGTCGCACTGGAAACTGGGTGGCTTGAGTACAGAAGAGGAAAGTGGAATTCCACGTGTAGCGGTGAAATGCGTAGATATGTGGAGGAACACCAGTGGCGAAGGCGACTTTCTGGGCTGTAACTGACGCTGAGGCGCGAAAGCGTGGGGAGCAAACAGGATTAGATACCCTGGTAGTCCACGCCGTAAACGATGAGTGCTAGGTGTTAGGGGTTTCGATACCCTTGGTGCCGAAGTTAACACAGTAAGCACTCCGCCTGGGGAGTACGGTCGCAAGACTGAAACTCAAAGGAATTGACGGGGACCCGCACAAGCAGTGGAGTATGTGGTTTAATTCGAAGCAACGCGAAGAACCTTACCAGGTCTTGACATCTGGGTGAAAACACTAGAGATAGTGTCCCTCTTCGGAGCACCCAAGACAGGTGGTGCATGGTTGTCGTCAGCTCGTGTCGTGAGATGTTGGGTTAAGTCCCGCAACGAGCGCAACCCTTATGCTTAGTTGCCAGCACGTAATGGTGGGCACTCTAAGCAGACTGCCGGTGACAAACCGGAGGAAGGTGGGGATGACGTCAAATCATCATGCCCCTTATGACCTGGGCTACACACGTACTACAATGGCCGGTACAACGGGAAGCGAAACCGCGAGGTGGAGCCAATCCCAGCAAAGCCGGTCTCAGTTCGGATTGCAGGCTGCAACTCGCCTGCATGAAGTCGGAATTGCTAGTAATCGCGGATCAGCATGCCGCGGTGAATACGTTCCCGGGTCTTGTACACACCGCCCGTCACACCACGAGAGTTTACAACACCCGAAGTCGGTGGGGTAACCCGCAAGGGAGCCAGCCGCCGAAGGTGGGGTAGATGATTGGGGTGAAGTCGTAACAAGGTAGCCGTATCGGAAGGTGCGGCTGGATCACCTCCTTTCTATGGAGAATCGTCACCTGCAATGGTGACATTCAAATACGAAGCGCAAGCTTCGATAAGGACCCTTGGGTTCGAACCACTCACTCGTTGCTCAGTTTTGAGAGTTTAAGCTCTCAAACGTAACATCTAGTCTGGAATTTTGATCGGCACAGTCGTGCTCGACCCAAAAATCCACAAACTTGATCCTTGAAAACTGGATACCGAAACGAATTTGCGTTTTAGAACATCTTTTAGCACACTTGTGCAAACAAGTGAATGTTATTAGTTGATACGATTGCTTCTTAATGGAGTGTCGAAGATTGACTTTCTTCTTCGGAAGAGAATCAATGTCCGATATTTTTCCTACGGAAAAAATCGAGGTTAAGCTAATAAGAGCACACGGAGGATGCCTAGGCGCCAGGAGCCGACGAAGGACGTGGCGAACAACGAAACTGCCTCGGGGAGCTGTAAGCAAGCTTTGATCCGGGGGTGTCCGAATGGGGAAACCCAGCTGTGGTAATTCGCAGTTACTTCTCTCTGAACACATAGGAGAGATAGAGGCAGACCAGGGGAACTGAAACATCTAAGTACCCTGAGGAAGAGAAAACAATAGTGATTCCGTCAGTAGCGGCGAGCGAACGCGGAACAGCCTAAACTTGGGCGATTTATCGCCTGGGGGTTGTGGGACGTCTCACATGGAGTTACAAAGGAATCTGGTAGGTGAAGAGGTCTGGAAAGGCCCGCTACACAAGGTAAAAGCCCTGTAACCTAAACTGTGTTCTCTCCGAGACGGATCCCGAGTAGTGCGGGGCACGTGAAACCCCGTATGAATCCAGCAGGACCATCTGCTAAGGCTAAATACTACCTGGCGACCGATAGTGAAACAGTACCGTGAGGGAAAGGTGAAAAGCACCCCGGAAGGGGAGTGAAATAGAACCTGAAACCGTGTGCTTACAAAAAGTCAGAGCCCTGTTTATGGGTGATGGCGTGCCTTTTGTAGAATGAACCGGCGAGTTACGTTTAACATGCAAGGTTAAGGTGAGAAGCCGGAGCCGCAGCGAAAGCGAGTCTGAATAGGGCGATATAGTATGTGGACGTAGACCCGAAACCGTGTGATCTACCCCTGTCCAGGGTGAAGGTGCGGTAACACGCACTGGAGGCCCGAACCCACGCATGTTGAAAAATGCGGGGATGAGGTGGGGGTAGCGGAGAAATTCCAATCGAACTCGGAGATAGCTGGTTCTCCCCGAAATAGCTTTAGGGCTAGCCTCGGCACAAGAGTAATGGAGGTAGAGCACTGATTGGTTGCGGGGCCCGCAAGGGTTACCAAGATCAGTCAAACTCCGAATGCCATCTACTTATTGCCGGGAGTCAGACAGTGAGTGCTAAGATCCATTGTCAAAAGGGAAACAGCCCAGACCATCAGCTAAGGTCCCCAAGTGTGTGTTAAGTGGGAAAGGATGTGGAGTTGCACAGACAACCAGGATGTTGGCTTAGAAGCAGCCACCATTGAAAGAGTGCGTAATAGCTCACTGGTCGAGTGACTCTGCGCCGAAAATGTAACGGGGCTAAACACACCACCGAAGCTATGGCTAGGATCGACTTCACTGCTTCTTTGAGCGGTGTTTATCAGAGTAGACATTTATGCCTGAAATCATTTGAAAAGATGAGGGCTAAATGCTTCTAGGGATAAGCACACTTCGAAGCTGGAGTGAAGTCGATCCTGGGGTAGGGGAGCGTTGTATGTGGGTTGAAGGTGTACCGTAAGGAGCGCTGGACAGCATACAAGTGAGAATGCCGGTATGAGTAACGAAAAGATCAGTGAGAATCTGATCCGCCGAAAGCCCAAGGTTTCCTGAGGAAGGTTCGTCCGCTCAGGGTAAGTCGGGACCTAAGGCGAGGCCGAAAGGCGTAGTCGAAGGACAACAGTTTGAAATTACTGTACCACCGTAATCCGCTATGAGCGATGGGGTGACGCAGGAGGGTAGTGACGCGGACTGATGGATGTCCGTCTAAGCAGTGAGGCTGATGTGCAGGCAAATCCGCACATCATTAAGGCTGGGCTGTGATGGGGAGCGAAAATTACAGTAGCGAAGGTCATGATCTCACACTGCCAAGAAAAGCCTCTAGCCAGGAGAAGGTGCCCGTACCGCAAACCGACACAGGTAGGCGAGAAGAGAATTCTAAGGCGCGCGGAAGAACTCTCGTTAAGGAACTCGGCAAAATGACCCCGTAACTTCGGGAGAAGGGGTGCCCCGGTAGTGTGAATAGCACGAGGGGGCCGCAGTGAAAAGGCCCAAGCGACTGTTTAGCAAAAACACAGGTCTGTGCGAAGCCGCAAGGCGAAGTATACGGGCTGACGCCTGCCCGGTGCTGGAAGGTTAAGGGGAGCGGTTAGGAGCAATCCGAAGCTGTGAACCGAAGCCCCAGTAAACGGCGGCCGTAACTATAACGGTCCTAAGGTAGCGAAATTCCTTGTCAGGTAAATTCTGACCCGCACGAATGGCGTAACGACTTGGGCGCTGTCTCAACGAGAGATCCGGTGAAATTTTAATACCTGTGAAGATGCAGGTTACCCGCGACAAGACGGAAAGACCCCATGGAGCTTTACTGCAGCTTGATATTGAATTTGGGTACGATCTGTACAGGATAGGTGGGAGCCAGGGAAGCAGGAGCGCAAGCTTCTGCAGAGGCGACGTTGGGATACCACCCTGATCGTATCTAGGTTCTAACCTGGTACCCTAAACGGGTACGGGGACCGTGTCAGGCGGGCAGTTTGACTGGGGCGGTCGCCTCCTAAAGAGTAACGGAGGCGTTCCAAGGTTCCCTCAGAATGGTTGGAAATCATTCGAAGAGTGCAAAGGCATAAGGGAGCTTGACTGCGAGACCAACAAGTCGAGCAGGGACGAAAGTCGGACTTAGTGATCCGGTGGTACCGCATGGAAGGGCCATCGCTCAACGGATAAAAGCTACCCTGGGGATAACAGGCTTATCTCCCCCAAGAGTCCACATCGACGGGGAGGTTTGGCACCTCGATGTCGGCTCATCGCATCCTGGGGCTGAAGTAGGTCCCAAGGGTTGGGCTGTTCGCCCATTAAAGCGGTACGCGAGCTGGGTTCAGAACGTCGTGAGACAGTTCGGTCCCTATCTGTCGTGGGCGCAGGAAATTTGAGAGGAGCTGTCCTTAGTACGAGAGGACCGGGATGGACGTACCGCTGGTGCATCAGTTGTTCCGCCAGGAGCATGGCTGAGTAGCTACGTACGGACGGGATAAGCGCTGAAAGCATCTAAGCGTGAAGCCCCCCTCAAGATGAGATTTCCCAGTATGTAAGACCCCTTGAAGACGACGAGGTAGATAGGTTGGAGGTGGAAGTGCAGCAATGCATGGAGCTGACCAATACTAATCGGTCGAGGGCTTATCCAAGATCTAATCGCGCAAATTCGTTTCGGATTCAGTTTTCAGGCGATCAAGCCTGCACCCCATAAGCTGCATGTTCTTTCTAAGGACTGATATTTTCTCGCAGCGATTTCGAGAAGCATAAGCTTCGAAAAATCATGTTTGGTGGCGATAGCGGAGGGGTTCCACGCGTACCCATCCCGAACACGACCGTTAAGACCTCCAGCGCCGATGGTACTTGGACCGAAGGGTCCTGGGAGAGTAGGACGTTGCCAAGCACATGAAAGCCACTGTTGATTCATTTGACAGTGGCTTTTTTGTATCTTGTAAAATAGGGTGACATTTTTGTTACCGACAGGGCTATAGATATAAGTATAATAGAAATGTGCAAATATTAAGCATAACCTTAATACGAATGAACTACAGATAAATTCTGATTTTGAATTTTCTTGCGTCTTTAGATGCATGGTAGAGGTAAGGAGGATTTAAGGTATGAAGCGAACCAAAGGGTTTTGGACGCTTTTCATTCTTTGTATAGTTATGGGGCTACTGGCTGGCTGCGGGACCAAAGAACTCTCCTGGCAGTCGTTTGAGGGTGCACTGAATGAGAAAAGCTTTCCGGTACCGAAGGAGGCTAACTCCCCGGATCGGACTACGACCAATGTAGCCATGGACTATGTGCGCTACTCTTTACCCGGCCTGAAGGAAAAGGATAGTATTCCTGAACCTTATCTTAAAACGATTAAGGCTTGGGGATGGAGCGAGCAGGAGAAGGAAGAGACCGGAGCTTCCCGGGTTTTTGAAAAGGATGGGCTGAATGTTCATATATCTGTACATGACGACTATTTTATAGTAATGGTACCGAAGGAAAAGAAGGCCTCCATAAAAGGACTGGAAAGTAAATAAATAATCGCCGTCCATTCGGATGGCGATTATTTATTTATTTATAGATATGTATGTACAGTTGATTATTTACTGAGAGTAATAGGAGGCATCGGCAGGATTAAACTTCAGCATTCCCTGCTCATGTCCGAGATTTAGCCGGAAAAGGGTGTACCAGCGCGGCAGCAGCAGCCATAAGTGGCACGCAGCCAGCGACACGGTAAAAGCAGGCGGGGCCCAGACAATGAAGAGCGCGGATATACATAGGCCGATCCAGAAATTATGCATTTGAACTCTCCGGAAAAGTCTGTAACTGATATATTGATCAGGCATATAACCTACCCAAGGGGGCTTAAGCGAGGGCTTCCATCTTTTTGCGACTGGGTTTCCCGTTATAAGAAGCACCGAGCGTGAGATGACATACTGAATCCAAAAAACAACCGGAGCTGCTAGGATAAAGTACAAGAAGCTTAACCGGGAGAGAAAAAGGGTTTCTAATATAATAAACAAAAGAGGAAGCGTAATATATATTCTCAGCTGCCTAGTTGAGATATTGATTTTTTGAATAAGCTTATATTGATAAAAAGTTGCTGTACCTTTGGGTTTGGATTCCATGAAAAAACTGACCTCCTAACAAGTTGCCTTGTACCTAATATCGGCTTTTTGAGGCATTTTGTTAAACGGAAACCGAAAATCACCGACCGGGCATTAACTGAATATATATAATTTAGGTTAACCTAGGATATGAAAAAACTATGAAAGGGTTTAAAATGATAGAAGGTGTATCATACTGTTCTTAAAAGAGTCAAGGTGGGGATGGCTATGGAAGAACAAACCGGGCAAACTTGTATCATTTGCGGGCAGATAAAAGAGGAAGGCATTGTGATTGTCTCGCATTTTATTTGCGAGGATTGTGAGGCTGAGATGGTGCGTACGGAGGCGGAGGATGCGAAATACCGTTTTTTCATCGGCCGCATGAAGAAGATTGGACTGCAGAAGAACGCCTGATGCATTTACAGTGAAAAAAGAGCAGGTGGTGGGGAAAACGGTGTCACATGGCTTATACAAAGAGTTGTTCCATAAATGGCTTCACCGTCCTTCCGGCGGGCGGAGCCGTTTTATCGTTAATTAGGCGGTTTTCTATTGAGGCATAGGCGATTGCACGTATATGCGTTAAAATAGAAGATAAGCCTGTCCTGGAAGGAAAAAAAATGAACGATGAACAGCGCAATACTGCGCCTTTATATGAAATGCTGGAACAATATAAAGATAAGGGTAATACTTCTTATCATGTACCTGGGCACAAAAACGGGCGCGCTTACGGCGGCGCTGCGGGTGCAGGCTTTCTTAGCGAGGTTATGAGGGCTGACGTCACGGAGATTACCGGTACAGATGATCTGCATCACCCGGAAGGAGTGATTAAGGAAGCGCAGGAGCTGGCGGCTGACTGCTTTGGGTCGGAAGAAAGCTTTTTTATGGTAGGGGGGAGCACAGCCGGGAATTTGGCACTTATTCTGACGGTATGCCCCGAACCGGGAATGACCTTACTGCTGCAGCGGAATGTGCATAAATCGGTGATTCATGGATTAATGCTGGCTGGGGTGAAGGCGGTATTTCTGGAGCCGCAGCTTGACCCAGGCAGCGGCCTTGCCGTTGCTCCGGCGGTAGAAACGGTGCAGGCTGCGTTGGCAGCCTACCCTGATGCCGCCGGCGTCCTGGTAACCATGCCGAATTACTACGGCATGGGCAATGACCTTGCGCCCCTCGCGGAGGCCTGCCACAGCAGCGGTGTACCGCTGCTGGTTGACGAGGCCCACGGGGCGCATTACGGGCTGCACCCCGCGCTGCCCGCCGGGGCGCTCAGGAGCGGCGCGGACGGCGTAGTGCAGTCCACGCACAAGATGCTGCCTGCGCTCACCATGGGCGCCATGCTGCATATTCAAGGGCCGCGGCTCGACCGCGCCCTGCTGCGGCAGCGGCTCGCCATGGTGCAGAGCTCCAGCCCATCATACCCGGTGATGGCTTCGCTCGATCTGGCCCGGCGGCTGGTGCACAGCCAGGGGGCCGCGGCCTTCACGGCGGGGCTTGCCGCCGTGGACATCCTGCGGCGCGGCCTTACGGAGCTGCCGCGCTATGGCCTGCTTCAGCCTCCACCACCGCAGGGAGGGGCGGCGTATGTGACACAGGACCCGTTCAAGGCTGTCATTTATGACGCCACCGGGGTCCTGAGCGGGTTCGAGCTGCAGCGCGGGCTCGAAGACCGGGGGTGTGTGCCGGAGATGAGCGACGAACGGCATGTTGTGCTCCTCTTCAGCCTTGGCTCCCGGGCTGAAGATGCTTTTCAGCTGCTGGAGGCGCTGCGGGATATGGATATGAAGACTGAAGCTGTATCCATAGTAGAATCAATCTTTCCTGCTGGGGACACATCGCCTGTTTATGATGCACAAACCTCTACGTTGTCAGAACGGCCGGACTCCTTTGATATTCATATTTCCACGTGGAACAATTACAAGGAAAATGTCATCTCAGCTCCAATAACCTTTTCTTTGAAGCCAGTGGCTGCCGGAGAGAAGGAAAGCATCAACCTTGCGGACAGTGTGGGCAGAATGGCGGCCGAAATGGTGGTTCCTTACCCCCCTGGAATTCCGCTTTTGTACCCCGGTGAGACCATAACCAGTGGGATATGCAGCAGATTAATAGCTTTAGCACGCGCGGGGGCCAAGTTTCAGGCAAGTGCTGATCCGGCTTTACAGACTATAATGGTGTACAACATTCAGAAAGGCGGAGAGGCATAAGTGGCCCGCGAAGGATTATTTATTACATTAGAAGGTGGCGAAGGATCGGGAAAGACAACTGTGATGGGAAGACTGGCTGCCTATTTACAAAACAGATCCATGCCTTACCTGATTACCCGTGAGCCCGGTGGGATTGAAATAGCCGAAAAGATACGGTCTATCATTCTGGATCCTGCACATACCGCTATGGATGCCCGGACCGAGGCTTTGCTCTATGCAGCTTCCAGAAGCCAGCACTTGGCAGAACGTGTGGAGCCAGCGCTGAAAGAGGGCCTGACCGTGCTATGCGACCGTTTTGTCGACAGTAGTCTTGTCTATCAGGGCTGTGCCAGAGGCTTGGGTATAGAGGAAGTATGGAGTATTAACCGCTTTGCAATAGGCAACCGCATGCCGGATCTTACCTTCTATCTGGATATTGAACCGGAGATCGGCTTATCCCGGATTGCTGCAAACCGTGAGCGGGAAGTGAACAGGCTGGATTTGGAGAGTGTGGCATTCCACCGCAAGGTCAGAGAGGGTTATCAGCTCGTAGCTGAGGCTTATCCTGAGCGTATTGTTGTTATTAATGCCAATCGTCCCCTTCATTTGGTGGAGCTTGATATCACACGAACGCTGGAAGAGAGGATATAAAAGGATTTTCTATGAGTTTTGTCGAATATATTATAATAATAGTTGGTCCTTTAGTCATAATGTAAGGATATAGAATACAGGTTTCTACAATATTTTAAGGAGGGAATGCAAAGATGAAATTAATCATTGCGATTATCCAGGACAAGGACAGCAACCGTTTATCGAGCGAACTGGTAAAATCGAATTTCCGCGCTACCAAACTGGCAAGTACGGGCGGTTTTTTACGGGCAGGCAATACCACGTTTATGATCGGGGTAGATGATAGTCAGGTTGAAGGCGTGTTGAATGTCATTCGCAACAGCTGCAAGGTCCGTGAGCAGCTTGTGACCCCGGTAACTCCGATGAGCGGTACGACGGATTCCTATTTGCCGCTTCCCGTAGAAGTACAGGTAGGCGGGGCTACCGTCTTCGTGCTTCCAGTTGATCGTTTTGAGCATTATTAATAAGAGTGTCTGCGCAGAAACGGTATACTGGTCACAAATATAGATCTATATCGGCCGTTTCTGCGCTGTATGACCCTAATAAGACAGGAAATTGAGTTAAAGGGGTAGATTCCTGTGAAAATAAATCCGGGCTACAGGCCCCTTAAAAGTGATCTTGCGACCACGGAAGGCGCTAATAAGCCAGTTAAGCAGAAAAATTTCTCTGATGTATTCCAACAGCAGGGAGAACAGGCAACCCGTGATGAGCTGACCCGCCAGATTAAGGATATACAGGTACAAGGTGACCGGCTGTCCAAATCCATGACCATTCGTGAACTAACCATTTACCGGATGATGATTAAGCGATTTCTTGAAGAGACGGCGCGGCGCGGCGTTATTCTGAAGGAAACCCGGGGCTGGGATCGCCGGGGACGCGGTAAGCGTTATAAGCTGCTGGAGGAAATTGACGCCGCTTTGCTGTCTTTAGCGGACAATTTGCTCGAGAGTGAACAGGGCCGTATTGATTTATTGGGGCGGGTTGGAGAAATCCGCGGCATGCTGATTAATCTTTCTTTTTAAAAGTTCGGGGAGGAATTTATGCCTTTTCATGATATATTGGGCCAGGAAAATGCCAAGCGGCTGCTTCAAAATGCTCTGCGTAAAGAAACCGTAAGCCATGCGTATTTATTCAGTGGACCGGCGGGCAGTGGACAAATGAAGACGGCGCTAACGTTTGCCCAGGCTATTTTTTGTATACAATCTCAGGACGATGCTTGCGGGGAATGCCTGGAATGCCGAAAGGTAGAGCATGGTAATCATCCCGACCTGCAGCTTCTCAAACCGGATGGTGCAAGCATCAAGATCGACCAGATCCGTGAGCTGCAGCGGGCCTTTTCTTACCGTTCCGGGGGATCGAACCCAAAGGTCTATATTATAGATGAAGCAGACAAAATGACTGTACAAGCCGCCAACAGTCTGCTGAAATTTCTGGAGGAACCGCCTGCTCCGGCAGTAGGCATTCTGATTTCAGATAACGGCAGATCCTTGCTGCCAACCATCCAGTCACGAACCCAGCGTATCCCTTTTAGCCCCTTGCATCCGGAAATGATGCTGCAGGCTTTGGCAGTTGAGGGCGTTTCAGCTCCTTTAGCCCGGTGTGCGGTCTCACTTACTTCAGGATTAGAGGGTTGCAGGGAGCTTTTAGAGCAGAATTGGTTTGCAGAAATGAGAAATCTAATGTTACAATTAGCAAAGGAGTCTATGGGCAAGGGAAGCTCTGTGGTGGCGACCGCCGGGCAGAAGGTGTTCAAGACCGGGCTGGGTGAACATTTGGATATCCTCTTCAGCATGTTCCATCTTTGGTTTAAAGATATGCTCTACTTCCTGTACCGAAAACACGAAAGCATTGTTTTTATAGATCAATTAGACTTCATTTCCAGACATGCCGCCGAACGGAACGCGACACAATGGGTGACTTATATGGACTTTGCTGCGGAAAGCAAGAAAAAACTGCGGTTTAATGCCAATGCCCAGCTTTGTTTGGAGCAGTTTTTGATTCGTTTGGAACATTGAAGGGTAATAATTTATTTGTGCTTTAGTATATATCCTCCGGATGTCTCTTCAACTTAGAAGTTATCGGTTTAACGGATGAGGAAGGACAAGCATGAATCATCAGGGAGCGGACTGCTCGGGTTCCTTTTACCGGCATACAAGGGGGTTAATTTTTGTACAGCGTAGTAGGTGTCCGCTTTAAAAAGGCGGGTAAAATATATTATTTCGATCCGCTTGATTTCCCGATTGAACGGGATCAGTGCGTTATTGTTGAAACAGCGCGCGGGGTCGAATATGGTAGAGTCGTTGTAGGCAAAAAAGAGGTTCAGGAGTCTGATGTTGTGCTTCCGCTGAAGAAAGTCATGCGTATCGCCGGAGATTCCGACGCGCGCGTAGTGGAAGAGAACAAAGGGGCTGCAAAGGATGCTTTTTCGGTCTGCTTGAATAAAATCCGCGATCATAATCTCAAAATGAAGCTTGTGGATGTGGAATTTACCTTTGACCGCAACAAGATTATCTTTTACTTCACGGCCGAGGGACGAGTCGATTTTCGCGAATTGGTCAAGGACTTGGCCAGTATCTTCCGTACCCGAATCGAACTGCGGCAAATCGGTGTACGAGATGAGGCCAAAATGCTGGGTGGTTTGGGACCTTGCGGACGTGTGCTTTGCTGTTCTTCCTGGCTGGGGGATTTCGAGCCTGTGTCGATCAAAATGGCTAAGGATCAGAATCTTTCGCTGAATCCAACGAAGATTTCGGGACTTTGCGGACGGCTTATGTGCTGCCTGAAGTTTGAGCATGATAATTATGAAAGTGTGAAGGAAGAAATGCCTGCGGTAGGCAAAATTGTGATCACCTCACTGGGGGATGGCAAGGTTGTAGGTATTAATGCCGGAAGCCGCACAATTCATGTACAGCTGTTTGAAGTGGGCAAAGTTAAAGAACTTCCAATGGATGATGTTGTCGTCAAGTAAACCATAAAGGTTACTTTCGGGGTGGAAACTTGGAGAAAAAAAATATATTTGCACACATGCAGGATATGGAAGCTCAAATGGAGAGCATGCGAACCAATCTTGGGAATTGGAAACAAACTGTAAAAGAACTGATGGAAGCCAATCAAAGGCTCAGTCTGGAGAATGAGCAGCTGCGCAAAATATTAAAAAGAGAAGCACCGTTACCGTTAGACCCGGCTTCAGCAGATTCTACGGAATCCGCAGCGCTTCTGGCTGCTGGGGAAGGTACGGAGGAGGTTGTCGGGGAAGGTTATGATAATCTGGCCCGGCTGTATCATGAAGGCTTCCATATTTGCAATGTCTATTTTGGGCATTTGCGTACGGAAGGCGATTGTCTCTTCTGTCTGTCTTTTCTGAATAAATAAGGATATCCAGCCGTAGGAGAATCATGCCTACGGTTTTTTTGGTAAGATCAGAAAGAATTCAGAAAGTATGATTAACACAACCTTTAGGAGATTATATAAAATGAACCCATTGAACGAAGTCTCTGTTCCTTTAATGCCGTCAGAACGAATAGATGATTTGCTGACACATGATTTGCGTATTATCCAAAGCGATGAAGTATTCAGCTTCTCGATGGATGCCGTACTATTGGCCCGTTTCGCCAGTGTACCGCCCCGTGGCCGGGTTCTTGACCTCTGTACGGGAAATGGGGTTATTCCGATGCTGCTTTCCACACGAACCAAAGCTTCTATTGAAGGTATTGAAATTCAGCCGCGTCTTGCGGATATGGCCCGCCGTAGCGTAGAACTTAATAAACTGCAGGAGCGTGTGATCATTCACGAGGGGGATTTGCGGGAGCTCTATACCACCGAAGGGCATGGTGTATATGATGCAATAACGGTTAATCCTCCATATATACCGCTTAACGGAAGTGATCTGAAGCTCAATACTCATCAGGCGATGGCCCGGCACGAGCTTGGCTGTACCCTGGAGGAAGTTATTCAGGCTTGTGTCCGCCTCGTCCGTACAGGCGGTAAGGTGAGTATGGTTCATAAACCGCAGAGACTGGTCGATATTATTACCCTGATGAGGCAGTACCGCTTAGAGCCCAAAACCATTCGTTTTGTTCATCCGCGAGCTCATCTGGAAGCGAATATGGTGCTGATTGAAGCGGCACGTGACGGCAAACCCGAGGCCCGCCTGCAGCCTCCGCTGATTGTGTATAATGAGGACAATCAATATTGTCAGGAAATTCTGGATATTTATTATGGTGCTAAAGAGGGTAAACAATGACATTAACACGCCAAAGCAGCTTTCAAGCCAGAGATGATGAAAACAAACCGGCCGGATCCGGTTCCCTGTATCTGGTGGCCACACCCATCGGCAATTTGGAGGATATGACCTTCCGTGCCGTTCGTACTCTGCAGGAATGCGATATTATCGCTGCCGAGGATACACGCCAAACCCGCAAATTGCTGAGCCATTTTGAGATCACACCCAATCTGCTGTTCAGTTATCATGAGCATAATAAGGCAGCGAGTGGCCCTGAACTAATCCGTTATATAATAGAAGGTAAAAATCTTGCACTGGTCAGCGATGCCGGTCTGCCAGCCATTTCCGACCCCGGGGCCGATCTGGTAGCCTTAGCCATAAATGCAGGAATACCGGTCATTCCCATTCCTGGTGCTAACGCGGCTTTGTCAGCTTTGATATCTTCAGGCCTGCCGACAACCACCTTTACCTTTGCCGGATTTCTGCCCCGGGAGCGTAAAGACATCCGTACTGTATTGTCATCTCTTCGCTCCGCACAGGGAACATTGCTCTTCTATGAATCCCCCCATCGAATCCTCAAGACATTGGCTCATTTGCAGGAGGCGTTCGGCAACCGCCGGATTGTTCTTGCCCGTGAACTGACAAAGCGATATGAGGAATTCGTGCGGGGAACGATTGAAGAGTGCAATGCATGGCTCCTAGAGCATCCGCCTATTGGTGAATACGTAATTGTTCTAGAAGGCGAGAGCAAGGAGGAAGCAGAAGTAGCTGAGTCCGCGTGGTGGAGGCAGCTTAGCATCGAGGAGCACTTAGCCCATTACGAGGCATCAGACATTACTCGAAAAGAGGCTATGAAAAAAGTGGCGTCCGACCGTGGCGTTGCCAAAAGAGAAATCTACAACACCCTGCTTCCAAAGGATTGAACTTATATTGTACGCAGTAAAGCGATTCCCGCAGGGAGAGCGGTCTCAAACGCAACCTTAGCAGTAGCGCTCGGCGATTCCCACAGGGAGAGCAGCGATTGTGCCTGCACAGAGCGTCTTTAAGCACTTTAGGAGCGAAGCCTGTTAGTGACCAGTGTTCGCATGGAAGGTCCTGAGGGCGTTCCCGCGAGGGAAGCCCGATAAGGACCGGTCTACCCGCCAATTGCTCACTTTTTTCCGCTCCCCCACTTGTTCAGCCGAAAATTCCGGGTGTCCAGAGGGCTGGAGCCCTTGGGGCCCTCCCTGGAGGGAGGGTTTGGGAGGGTAATTGGCATAAAAATACCCCCCGCAAGCGGGAGGTTAAGGAGATATAAAAAAGGTTAGAATTAACAATTTAATAAGTCCTATTATATACTATGTTCTTTAATTTGTCACAGGGGTAGGAATAGCAGAAATGCATTCGTGACAAACAATTTTACCTTTGAAGTAAGTTACATTCTCGGCATTACCACAGAAAATACAAGCTGGCTCGTACTTTTTAAGCATGATCCGCTCACCGTCTACGTAAATTTCGAGAGCATCTTTTTCTCCAATGCTAAGCGTACGGCGCAATTCGATCGGAATAACTACCCGTCCCAGTTCATCCACTTTTCTCACAATACCTGTTGATTTCATCATAACAATTGTTGCTCCTCTCAAAATCATCAAAATAATCAAAATAATCAAAAGTGTCATTATTCGACATTGTTCTCTGTTTTATGATACTCATAATACCAACCATTCCCAAAACAGTCAACCTGTTTTTTCTTGAATTTTAAGTTTTTTTGAAATGATTGTTTGTTTATTTGGTTATATTTAAGCCAAGCATCCGAATAAATGTAAAAATTAGTTAATCTATTTGGAAGCTTGTTATTCGTCATTATTCGACATTGTTAGACAGGTTTAGTCTTAATAAGTCACTAAAATTAGTAAATAAAGGAGCTGATTCGATGAAACAGCCGCTTACCGAAGAAAAAGTATTCAAAGATCCGGTTCATAACTATATTCACGTACAGGATACGATCATATGGCGCTTGATTAATACGAAGGAATTTCAACGCTTGCGCCGGATACGTCAGTTAGGCACCTCTTATCTTACTTTTCATGGGGCAGAGCACAGCCGTTTTTCTCATTCACTGGGCGTGTATGAAATTACGCGGCGGATTATCTCACAGTTCGAACGAAGTGGTTATGGCGATTGGCTGCCGGAGGAGCGACTGCTTACTCTATGTGCGGCACTGCTGCATGATTTGGGGCATGGTCCCTTTTCACATTCTATTGAAGAAGCCTTTAATATGAACCATGAGGATTGGACCTGCCGGATCATTTTGGAGGACACTGAAATTACTGAAATTTTACGGGATGTGGAAGAGGATTTCCCCCGTAAGGTAGCTTCAGTTATTTCCAAAACCTATGAGCACGCTATTGTTGTCAATTTGGTGTCAAGCCCGCTTGATGCGGATCGTATGGATTATTTGCTTCGGGATGCATACTATACCGGGGTGAATTATGGCACCATCGATATCGACCGTATTTTGCGTATGCTTCGTCCATATAATGGACGGGTTGTTGTGAAGGAATCGGGCATGCATGCCATCGAGGATTATTTGATGTCCAGATATCAGATGTATTGGCAGGTCTATTTCCATCCCGTTACACGCAGCTCAGAAATTATTTTGCGCCAGATCTTCCGGAGAGCCACAGAGCTTTTCCAGGAAAAATATGAATTCCAATTCATGGTTGATCCTTTGAATGATTTGTTTCGTGGAGATGTGACGGTTGAGCAATATTTACAGCTGGATGAGGCGCTTGTGCAGACGGCTTTTATGCAATGGACGCTTGAAAAGGATGAAATATTAAGTGACTTGTGCAGCCGATTTATTCATCGTAAACTGTATAAATATGTTGAAATGGAAAGTCTTGATCTGGAGACGATTGACGAAATACGCCTAAGCTTTGCAGGGGTGGGGCTTCATCCGGGTTATGATTTGGAGGTTGATTTTCCGACGGACCTTCCGTATGACGTATTCCGCCCGGGAGAGGGCTTTGACAGTAAACAGATTTTGCTGCTTGACCGTCAGGACCGGCTGCGTGAAATATCGGAAGTATCGGATATCGTCCGCTCGATCAGCGGGATTCACCGTGGAAGATATCATCTTTATTTTCCGCAGGACAAGCTGGAGAAAGTTCTCCCGCAGCTGCCTTCATCGATCGCAGAGTTATTCGGAAAATAACACAAAATTTATAAGAATTGTTCATAGAAAAACAAGGCAGGAAGGGGAACAAAATATGTTACTTTTTGACACTCATACTCACCTGGATGCCCCGGAATTTGACGAAGACCGTGAGGAGATCATAGCACGAGCAGTAGAAGCCGGAGTAAGCAAGATGATCAACATCGGATTTAACCGGGAGACGATTCCAACCACGATGAAGCTGGCCGAATCATATGATTATATTTATGCAGCTGTAGGCTGGCATCCGGTAGATGCCATTAACATGACAGAAAGCGATCTGGATTGGATTGCTTCGCTGTGCAGCCATGAGAAAGTGGTAGCCATTGGAGAAATTGGCCTCGACTATCACTGGGATACTTCACCAAAGGATGTACAACAGCGCGTGTTCCGCCAGCAGATCGGAATGGCCCGTGAACTTGGAATGCCTATTGCTATCCATAATCGTGATGCGCATGAGGATGTAGTCCGGATTTTGCGTGAAGAGAAAGCAAATGAAATCGGAGGCGTTATGCATTCTTTCTCGGGCAGCTGGGAAACTGCCAAAATGTGTTTGGATTTGGGCTTCCATCTGTCCTTCGGCGGACCCATAACCTTCAAGAATGCCAGAGTCCCGAAAGAGGTGCTTGCCCAGACCCCAATGGATCGTCTGCTGATCGAAACAGACTCTCCTTATTTAACCCCTCACCCTTTCCGGGGCAAGCGGAATGAGAGTGCACATGTGAAGCTTGTAGCAGAGGCCGCGGCGGAAATTAAAGGGATAACTTGGGAGAAAATGGCTGAAATTACGTATGCGAACGCACTGGAACGATTTGGGATTGTCTGAAAACGGGAGCAAAGTAGACGAAAAATAGAGTATAGGCGATATATTAAACTTTTTTAATGTAAAAACGGTCGATTATTACAATAATTTAATCATTTTTTTACGTAAACGTGCTTGAAATGGACTTTACAACATGCATCAAAACACGATATCATCTTTTCAGTGCAGTGAGCTGTTGATATTTGTAAACAGCCATTGATTCATGAATCGTCTCGCTGAGTCTCCGTATGGAGAACGGGGGAACCAATATTGTCCTGCCGCAGAGTATCACCGTACATAGAGTACATAAGAGAAGTGCCGCAGACTTTATTCGATTTCTTCACGTGGTCTTTGGGGTGAATTTAAGGGCAACCGCCATGAGCGGGTGACCTGAGATAGGGCGTCTCTCTTTCGCCCGAACCCGACAGCTAACCCCGTAAGCGCAAGTAAGAGAGGAAACCTCGTGCATAAACATTCTCGCGTATTCTGACATCCTGAGAAGCCACGAAAGAGTCCTCATCGAACTCTTTTTTAGGCTTCTTTTGTTTTGAATAAAGTGAATGTTTCCGACATACTGTTATATAACGGGTGTGGGAGAAGCTATGCCGGGCAGGCGATCCATGAGCAGGAGACGCAAAAGGAATTATAGGCGTGTCCTGTGACAATCTCAAATAGTTCTCGTCAGAACAGATTCAGTCAGCTTGTTATGCAAGTAGACGACGGGGCTATGTAAGGAGGATGGAGAGAATGGGCGTATTCCAACCAGAAGTATCCCATGATTCACAATCATCCAGCAGGTCTTACGCATTACGGTGGGAACAAGTGAATTTGCGCGTACTTTCACTTGCAGGCGTGATTTCAATCGCTATCGCGCTATTAATTCTGCTGTACGTACATGGTCAGAGCAGCAAACAAATTGTTTTAGTAATAGACGGGCAAGTCCAGGCGCTGGAAACCCGCGAATCGCTTCTAAGTGATGTGCTGGCGAAGGAACAAATTCCGCTGCAGCCGCAAGATGAATTATCTCTAGGTCTTAGTGATGAACTGCAGGACGGCGACCGTATCGTCATTAACCGTGCTAAGCAGTTTAGTCTTACTGCGGACGGAGAAACCAAGACACTGTATACCACCGAAAGCACCATTGGTCAGGCCATGAACAAGATAGGCATTGACCTAAAGGGCGATGATAAGATTTTCCCTTCGTTAGACACCACAGTAGCCGCTAATATGGAGATCAAGATTATCCGCATCAACAAGCAAACCGTAGAGCGGACGGAAAGTTTGCCTTTCCGGATCATCAAGACATCGGACCCCACCCTTACTAAGGGTACAGTAAAAATAACGCAGGCCGGCACGCCAGGTGTAATGATCCATCGTATCGAGAAGGTCTACCAAGACGGAAAACTTGCCTCTATGCGTTTAGTTGGCAAGGAAGTACAGACTGTAACCAAAGATAAAATTATTGCCGTGGGTACCAAACCGATTCCTAAGCCCGTTGTTGCTGTACAAATTTCCAAGAAATCCTCCAAATCAGTCCAAACGAATGCAAATAGCAATAACGTCGCAAGCAAAGCAGGCGTAGACTTCAACTATAAAAAAATAATTAAAAATGTTTCGATGACCGCTTATTCTTCGGAAGAGCCAGGCATTGGTACCCGTACCGCCTCCGGAACGCGCGTAACGGAAGGCCGGACAATTGCTGTTGACCCGGATGTTATTCCTATGGGATGGTGGGTATATATCGAGGGATTGGGCTTCCGCCGCGCTGAAGATACCGGTGGTGCCATCAATGGCAACAAAATCGACGTCTATTATGATTCCCTAAGCAATGCCCGTAATTTTGGCCGCAAATCGCGTACCGTGTATGTGATTGGACCCGTGAAGCCGGAATTAAACTAATTGGATTTTTTGCAAATTAACGTTCAATAAGCTATAGTGATGAGAGCAGAATAGGAACGTCAAGATTATCGCAGAGCTATCGCTCATCACTTATACATTCTTTAGCCAAAAAGAAGAGGGGCGAATCCTCTTCTTTTTGCGTTGTACTGAGCTATGCTGAAGGGAAGAATACTTATGATTAAGGAAATGATAGTCGTTGAAGGGAAAAGCGATACAGCCGCTGTCAAACGGGCAGTAGAGGCGGATACCATTGAGACGGGCGGCTCAGCAGTGAATAAAAGCGTGATATCTCAAATTGCGCTGGCTATGGAACGGCGGGGCGTCATTATTCTGACGGACCCGGATCATGCGGGAGAGCGGATACGAAAAATCGTCTCTGCTAAAGTACCGGGCTGCAAGCATGCTTTTATTCCCGAAAAGGATGCTACCCGCAAAGGAGATATCGGTGTAGAGAACGCTTCGCCGGAGGCGATCCGCCACGCGCTGGCACATGTCCACACCGCTTTTGAAGGATCTCAGCCTATTATAGGGATTGATGATCTTATGGCCGCAGGAATGCTGGTTCACGCCGAGGCTGCCGAAAGAAGAATGGCTTTGGGAAATTTGCTTGGAATCGGATATTGCAACGGCAAACAGCTGTATAAACGGCTGGCGATGTTTGGCATTACGCGGGAGGAATTTGCCCAGGCTCTCGACCAAATAGAACAAGGAGGCCTCACTTCATGAACGGCAGAGAGGACATATCATCCCCGAAAAGAACGAAGGAAATCATCCAGCGCTACAATTTTTCATTCAAAAAGAGTCTGGGTCAAAATTTCTTGATTGATCAAAATATTCTGGACAAAATAGTAGACGCCGCAGGATTGGACAGCCGTGCAGGAGCACTGGAAATTGGCCCGGGAATTGGAGCTCTGACCGAGCGTCTGGCCCAGACTGCCGGAGCAGTTACCGCTGTGGAGATCGACCGGCGCCTGATCCCGATATTGCGGGATGTGTTGTCACCCTATCCCCATGTTAAGGTACGCAATGATGACGTGTTAAAGGTGGACTTGCAGGAGCTGTTCGCTAAGGATTTTGCAGCCGTGGACAGAGTTAGTGTAGTGGCTAACCTCCCTTATTATGTGACGACACCTATTCTTATGAAACTGCTGGAGGAGAAGCTGCCCCTCGCGAACATTGTCGTGATGATTCAGAAGGAGGTCGCTGAACGGATGGCGGCATCACCGGGCGGGAAGGAATACGGAAGTCTAAGCATCGCTGTGCAATACTACAGTGAGCCGGAGCTGGTCTGTAAGGTGCCGAAGACGGTTTTTATTCCTCAGCCTAATGTAGAATCGGCAGTAATCCGCCTCAAGGTTAGGGAACACCCTCCAGTGGAGGTTGCCGATGAGAAGCACTTCTTTGAGGTGGTGCAGGCATCTTTCGTCCAGCGCCGCAAGACGATTGCCAATAACCTCAAGGCACGTTACTTCCCGCAGGAGGGACGGGAGCGCCTGGAGTCATTGCTTTCGGAAGCCGGTATAGAACCGACACGCCGCGGTGAAACGCTTAGTATTGCAGAATATGCCCGTCTGAGTGAGGTACTGCTTGCTGCGGGAATTGCTTAGGCTAAAAACATGCAGGAAGATGAACCAACCATGACTTTTACCCATACGATGGGGTAGAGGTGATGTTCTGATGAATTTGGGTGACTTGGTCGTTCGTAAATCTTATGGCGGTGATGTGACTTTTCGCGTGGAGCATATGGTGCAGAATAAGGCCGTCATCAAGGGGACTGAGTTCCGTCTGCTGGCGGACTCTCCGCTGGACGACTTGATTCAAGTGCCTCCTACCCGCATTACAGAGCGGGGGCAACGAGCGCAGATTAAAGCAAGGGAATCGCTGACCCTGCTGCAGAAGGACCGGCAGGAACAAAGCCAGCGCAGTTTAGGAGCAGCGGTTGGCGCATGGACTCAGCAGGCCCCTAAAGAATCAGCCTATTTCGAGATGCCGGGGAAGGTCTTGCATCTTGACGGGGACCCTGCCTATTTAAACAAAAGCCTCAGCTTGTATGAGCAGCTGCGGATTCCTGCCGAGGGCCATCATGTGCGCGAATCGGCAATGGCGGAGACCTTGTACAGACTGCTTCCCCGTGTGCGTCCGGATATCCTGGTCATTACCGGTCATGACGGAGTGCTGAAGCAGCAGGTTTATGATCTGTTTAGTTTAAGCAGTTATAAAAACTCGCAGAATTTCGTATCAGCTATCCAGGTAGCACGCGACTATGAGCGGCACTTTGATGCTCTGACCATTGTAGCCGGTGCCTGCCAGTCGCATTTCGAGGCGCTGCTGGGGGCCGGGGCCAACTTTGCCAGCTCTCCGGGGCGGATTCTGATACATGCGTTAGACCCGGTGTACGTAGCAGCAAAAGCCTCTTTTACCTCTATACGCGATACGGTTAATTTGAATGATGTCCTGAACCATACTATTAGCGGCAATCAGGGGGTCGGCGGAATTGAGACCCGCGGCAGCTTCCGCATCGGCATGCCCAGACTGCAGAATCTGGCTACGCTTAAGGTAAAGCCATCTGTGATCTGATCTCAAGAAGCTGGATTCCTGATCTTCCAAGAAAGGAGGGCCCCCGAAGCCTCCTTTCTTATTTTTGTAATTTTACATAGAGGCCGACTTCAGATAACAATGATATTATTAATCTCCTTCTAATCAATAAAAAAATCCCGTTGACAACCAATTTTACATCATCTATAATTATTTATTTAATTTGACAGTGATTGTGAAAAGAGGTATAATGGACAAGGAAAGAGGTGGTCGTCAGGTAATGGCTAATAACGCGCTGTTGGAAATTAAACGCAGTCTCGAAGCTCATGTCGGTCATAAGATTACGTTACGTGCAAACGGTGGTCGCCGTAAAACCGTCGAACGTACCGGTGTCCTGGAAGAAACGTACCCTTCTGTATTTATTGTCAAACTTGACCAGGAGCAGCAAACATTCAAACGCGTCTCCTACAGTTATACCGATATACTTACTGAATCTGTGGAAATCACAGTCTGCGAAGATGACGGACAGATGCGGATTATGTATATTAAAGCTTAATGATTCAGAAGCAGTCTTCCTTTCGGGAAGGCTGTTTTTTTTTTTTTGTATGGACTCCGGTTGTCCTCATGCATGATTCTGCTGGGCAGCAACCATACTAACAGGGTATTACGTTCATCATCCATTACCGCAAGGGAGGAATTCCGAAATGAGCCGCAGAAGACGGGGCATGATGTCCGAAGAGCTGAAGACGGAGCTGGCAAAGGAACTGGGTTTCTATGAAACGGTAGAACGTGAGGGCTGGGGCGGAATCAGGGCACAGGATGCAGGTAATATGGTGAAAAGAGCGATTCAGCTTGCCGAGCAAGCCGCACGTAAATCGTAATTACGCATTTGTCCAGGTCAGGAATGAACGGGCACCGGCTTATAGAGCGGTGTTCTTTTTCAGGTTTTACTTTAGAATGGACTTAGGTACGAGTTTCTCATATAATATGTTAAGTTGTTTTGAGGGAAAAGTTGAAGGTGGGTGAACGCCTTGAAGATGTATGAAAAAGCGCCGGCCAAGATTAATCTAATGCTGGATGTGCTGCATAAGCGCCCGGATGGCTTTCATGAGGTAGAAATGATTATGACCATGGTGGATCTGGCGGATCGTCTGGAGCTGTCGGAACTGCCGAGGGATTCGATTATCATATCAAGTCAGGCCGGCTATATTCCGCTGGATGAGAAGAATCTGGCATTTCAGGCCGCCAGGCTTATTAAAGACCGTTACGATGTAAAGAGCGGCGTACATATTCACCTGGATAAAAGAATTCCGGTAGCTGCCGGTCTGGCCGGCGGCAGCAGTGATGCCGCGGCTACGCTGCGCGGTCTGAACCGTCTTTGGCGCTTGGGTATTCCGGCTGAAGAGCTGCTGGAGCTTGGCGCCGAGCTGGGCTCGGACGTGCCATTCTGTATCACCGGAGGAACCGCTCTGGCCACGGGCCGGGGTGAGAAACTGACGCCGATCGGAAGCCCGCCGCAGTGCTGGGTAGTGCTGGCCAAGCCGCCGATCAATGTGTCGACTGCGGAAGTGTACGGACGCTTGCGCAGCAGCAGCATTACCGTACATCCTTCCTCCCGCCTGATGCGGGAGGCTATCGAGGATGGGGACTTCCAAGGTGTGTGCGACAGGCTCGGCAACGTGCTGGAGGATGTGACCCTGAAGCTGTATCCTGAAGTGCAGCAGCTTAAGGAGGCCATGATCAAATTAGGCGCGGACGGAGTGCTTATGTCTGGAAGCGGACCTACCGTATTCGGACTGGTATCCAAGCAATCCAAGGTGGCCAGAATTTACAACGGGCTCCGTGGATTTTGTAAAGAGGTGTATGCTGTACGGATGCTGACTTAGTAGGTTTCTCTTGACATATAGGACGGCGAAGCGGTTTCTTCTTGTATAAACCCGTACAAAAGTGATATATTTTTCTATATTATTCGGTTTTAGCGAGGAGCATTCCGTGAAGAAACTAAAAAGAAGTCAGCGTTTGGTGGACATGACCCATTTTTTACTTGAAAAGCCGCACATCCTGTTACCATTATCTACATTTGCTGATCGATACGGAGCGGCCAAATCGTCCATCAGTGAGGATTTAGCCATTATAAAAGAAGTGTTCGAAGGCGAGGGAATGGGAGAACTGCAGACATTTGCCGGTGCGGCCGGGGGTGTGCGATTCATTCCGGGTATGCCTAAAGACGGTGCGCTGTCTTTTGTCCGCGGGTTATGCGTGCAGCTGGAACAGAGCGACCGGATCCTGCCTGGCGGATATTTGTATATGTCAGACCTTCTGGGCCTTCCTTCCTTGATGGAGCAGGCCGGAAAGATTATTGCCACCGCTTTCTACGGAGTAGAAATAGATGCCGTAATGACTGTAGAGACAAAAGGCATTCCACTTGCCTATGCGACTGCTGCCCAGTTGGGCCTACCGGTAGTTCTGGTACGCCGGGATCATCAGGTGACGGAAGGGTCGGCTGTAAGCATCAATTATGTATCCGGCTCACATAAGAGTATTCATACGATGTCGCTGTCCAGACGGGCCCTTAAAGAAAAATCGCGGGTGCTCATCGTGGATGATTTCATGAAGGCGGGCGGAACGGTGCGCGGGATGGTTGATTTACTCGGTGAATTCAATGCGCAAGTGGCGGGTGTAGGTGTATTAGTGGAATCAGGCGCTGTGGAATGGGAAGAGCGGCTGCTTCATGATTATGTATCTCTAGTGAAACTGGGAGAGGTCGATTCTAAAGAAAAGCGCATCTCTGCCCACCCCGGAAACTATTTCTCGACCTAGGGCAGGAATAAGGAAATATGTCGAAAAGGTAGGGGATCCTGAAACAAGTCCCCGATTTATGTCGAAACCAATGGTATCCCCAAAATATTCTTCTTTTACAGGCATTTTATGGAATCGAAAAGAAGGAATTCGCTTTGCTGTGTGGAATTATACACCAAGTCTCTGATGGAAAAAGGTGGTGAACACACACATGCAAATTACGGATGTCAGACTCCGCCGCGTCAACTCTGAGGGGAGAATGAAGGCAATTGCATCCATTACCATCGATAACGAGTTTGTTGTTCATGACATTCGGGTTATTGACGGTAACAACGGGATGTTTGTTGCAATGCCCAGCAAACGTACACCGGACGGCGAATTCCGCGACATCGCACACCCGATTTCATCGGGAACACGCGAGAAGATTCAATCCGCAGTTCTGGCCGAGTACGACCGCGCCGCAACGGAAGAAGAAGAAGTTATTGAAGAGGGAGCTTAAGCTTTCTCGGAAGGCTGCTGCCCTTCGGGCGGTGTAAACTTCTTGAATTGCTGCCTGATCTTGCAAGAAAAGCTACCGCTAATGAAGGATTTGAAGACATCTTCGAAAGGGCAGCGATAAATGCTTTTCTTATTGGGGTTCGAAGAAAAGGGAACCATGGATTAATGGTTCTCTTTTCTTTTTGCCCGGAATGAGATATATTCAGTAGTGAGTTCAAGAGTAGGAGGTTGGCATTCTTGAAAAGAATGGCTGTAGTTCTTGCCGCAGGTCAAGGCAAGCGCATGAAATCTAAATTATACAAAGTGCTGCACCCCGTTTGCGATAAGCCAATGGTAGGGCACGTGCTTGATACAGTACAAGCAACCGGATGCCAGCGCAGCATTGTCATCGTTGGACACGGCGCAGAAGCGGTTCAGGCTTATTTGGGCGAGAAGGCGGAATATGTGCTGCAGGAAGTGCAGCTGGGTACCGGCCATGCCGTGAAACAAGCGAAGGAACTGCTAGGCAATGAAGAAGGCACGACAATTGTTATTTGCGGAGATACGCCGCTCGTAACGACGGAAACACTGGAAGGACTTATGACTCTGCATGAGCAGCGTGGTGCAGCCGCAACCGTACTGACTGCTGTTATGGAACAGCCGGCGGGTTATGGACGGATAATACGCGGTGAAGACGGCGGGGTTCTGAAGATCGTGGAGCAGAAGGATTGCACTGCGGAGGAAGATGCCGTGTGCGAGATTAATACCGGCACTTATTGTTTTGATAATGCCAAGTTGTTTGCTGCTCTGGAGAAGGTTACCAACAGCAATAACCAGCAGGAGTATTATTTGACGGATGTTATTGGCATACTCCGGTCAGAAGGCGAAATCGTCCTAGGATATCAGGCGAAGGATGCCGCGGAGTCGATTGGCGTGAATGACCGTCTGGCATTATCCGAAGCGGAAGGCCATATGCGTCAGCGTATTAATCGTAATCATATGCTGGGTGGCGTGACTATTATTGACCCTGCGTCCACTTATATAGGTGCAGATGTAACTATTGGAGCAGATACAATTCTTTATCCAGGAACGTTCCTTAAAGGTAAGACCGTGATTGGCGATAACTGTGTCATCGGACCCTCCAGTGAAATCGAAGACTGCCTCATCATGGATAGAGCAGTGATCAAGCATTCCGTACTGAACCAGGCTCAAGTCGGCGCACGGACTACCGTTGGGCCTTTTGCCTATTTACGCCCGGGTGCTGTGCTTGGGGAAGAGGTCAAAATCGGTGATTTTGTAGAAGTGAAGAATGCTACCATTGGTGACGGCTCCAAAGTATCGCATTTGAGTTACGTTGGAGACGCATCCGTCGGCCGAAATGTGAATATTGGCTGTGGTGCAATTACCGTCAATTATGATGGATATAATAAAGCATTGACGGAAATCCAGGATGATGCCTTTATAGGCAGCAATGTGAACCTTGTTGCTCCGGTCACAGTTGGCAAAGGGGCTTTCGTTGTAGCCGGGTCAACCATCACCCGTTCTGTTCAAGAGAATGACCTTGCAATTGCCAGAGTACGGCAAGAGAACAAACCGGGATATGCGGAGAAGATTCGCTCCCGCGCGAAAGCGAAGAAAAACCAGTCAAGTCCATCGTAAAGCGTTGCTATAAAGCGCCGGATCAAAAAGAAACGGCTGCGCCGTCCTTGTAAGGGAGCATATGCTTCCGAGGCTTGGAAAGTTAAATTCCGTCACGGAGGGTTTAAATTTTATGACTTATTGTGATTCCAAATTAAAAATCTTTACCTGTAACTCCAATCCGAAGCTTGCCCATCAAATTGCTGATTACATCGGCATTCCCATGGGTGAGTCCCATACCGCCAGCTTCAGTGACGGAGAAATCCAGGTTAAGCTGTCGGAAAGCGTGCGGGGCTGTCATGTCTACATTGTGCAGTCCACTTGCGGTCCGGTGAATGACAACCTGATGGAACTGCTTGTTATGGTAGATGCCTTGAAACGTGCTTCTGCCAAGAGCATCAATGTTGTTATTCCTTACTATGGTTATGCGCGTCAAGACCGCAAAGCCCGTTCACGCGATCCGATTACGGCCAAGCTGGTAGCCAACCTGATTGAGAAGGCAGGCGCTCACCGTGTGATTACGATGGACCTCCATGCCATGCAGATTCAAGGATTTTTCGATATCCCGGTAGATCATTTATTGGGCGTGCCAATTCTGGCCCAGTATTTCCGTTCCAAACAAATTCAGAACCCTGTTGTAGTATCTCCGGATCACGGCGGCGTTGTCCGTGCAAGAAAGCTCGCTGATTTCCTGAACGCTCCACTGGCGATTATTGATAAACGGCGTCCGGAGCCGAATGTCAGTGAAGTCATGAACATTATCGGTAATATTGAAGGCAAAACGGCAATTCTAATTGACGATATTATTGATACGGCCGGGACTATTGTGCTGGGAGCCAATGCTTTGATGGAAGGCGGCGTGAAGGAAGTATATGCCTGCTGTACGCATCCGGTATTGTCCGGTCCTGCCCACGAGCGTCTGGAGAACTCTCCGATTAAAGAGATTATTGTGACGGACACGATTCCAATCCGGAGCGAAAACCCAACCTCCAAGCTAAAGGTGCTGTCTGTGGCTCCGCTTATGGGCGAGGCTATTATCCGCGTACATGAGGAATTATCCATCAGTAAGTTGTTCGAAATCGAATAAGCTGCTGAAAATATAGAAGGGTTACACCTCCGTTTATGGAGATGTAACCCTTGTCGGCGTGATGCCGGTGGATGCATTCACTTAGTAGCCGGGCCGTGAGATAAAGGTGAACACTTTACGGTTATAGAGTGTCCCCTGAAGTTCAGCGAAGCTGTCATCCACGGCTGTCAGCACGCCGATGTCAATATGGACATTGCCCCTGTATACTTCCACAGGCACGGCATACTGAATGTGGTGTTGAAAATGGCGTTGAAGCGTCAAGATCTCACCCTGATGTAACATAAGTTCATCACCTGTCTTCGGAGTATATTCGGTCAATGAGGTTATTAATACTATTATTGTACCAAAAACGGGCTTCTCCTGCCGGAGAGTCTAATGGAAAGGGAAGGTTCGTTCATGAAATGGATTATCGGATTAGGAAATCCGGGCTCGCAGTACTCCAAAACAAGGCACAACGTTGGCTTTATGGCTTTGGACGAGCTGGCGGGCAGACACGGTATTGCCTTTAACCAGAGCAAATGCAAATCCGTGATCGGTGAAGGGGTTATTGACGGCGTCAAAACCGTGCTGATCAAACCGATGACGTTTATGAACCTTTCTGGTGAAGCGGTTCGGGCATACATGGATTATTACAAAGTAATGCTTGAGGACATGATCGTAGTTTATGACGATCTTGATACGGAAATCGGGAAGATCCGCCTGCGATATCAAGGAAGTCCCGGAGGCCATAACGGAATCAAATCCATTATTCAGCATACGGGCACCCAATCCTTCAATCGAATCCGTATGGGCATATCCCGCCCTGAGCCGGGGTTCGCAGTAGTGGATTATGTACTATCTTCATTCCCTAAGAAGGAAGGAGACAAACTTACATCTATGCTTGCCGATTCATGTGATGCGCTTGAATTCAGTCTCCATCACACCTTTGAGCAGACAATGGCCAAGTTTAACGGTTAACGGTGGGAGTTTGACAGATTGAGGCTAAAGGCAGGAGCAAGAGGGCATAATGAAGGTATATACTATCTTCAGGAGGCATATAGATGGCAATAAACTATGTTTGCAGGCACTGCCGGACATTTCTCGGAAGCATTAATAAAAGTGATGCTACGGAAATGCAGCTCGGCCTACATTCCTTGACCCCTGCGGAGCGCAGAGATATAATTGCGTATGATTCAGATGGCGAAACTACGGTAAAGGTAACTTGTGATTACTGCAAAGAGGCCTTTGAGAACAATCCGGAGCTTAGCCTGCTGGCCAGTCCGCTTCAGTAAGGTGGAGGCGGTGCTTGTCTTTATCGTCATCCGCAAGCCTTGGCCTCACAGCTGAGGCTTCTTTTCGATTTTAATAATGACAGGGGTGGCGGCAGTATTGCCGTCAGGCCCGTCTAGTAAAAGAGGTGCGCCTTTTGTTGCAAGGTCTTATAGAAGCGTTTTCCAAAGACCCCGATTTTCAGTCCGTAACACGGGGTGTTGCTGCAGGAATGAAAGAACAACTGATATCGGGCTTGTCAGGCTCCGCGAGGCAGATTATGCTTGCGGCTCTGCACGAGGAAACTGCCCGTCCGCTGCTCGTAGTCACTCATAATATGTTTTCAGCCCAGAAAATGGCCGAAGATCTACAGGAAGCGCTTTCTCCGGAGCGTGTGCTGCTTTATCCTGCCAATGAGCTGGTAGCTGCCGAGGCTGCTGTCTCAAGTCCGGAGACACTGGCGCAGCGTATTGATGTTTTGACCAAATGTTCGCAGGGTTTTCGTGGAATTGTTGTAGTTCCGTATTCGGGCGTCCGCAGATTGTTGCCCTCACCGCAAATCTTGGCCCAGGCGCAAATTACAGTTTCCCAGGATGGCACGCTGGTTCTTGATGAATTTCTGACGTCCATGATCAATATGGGCTACGAGCGGGTAGAACGCGTAGAGAACCGCGGTGAGCTCAGTGTCCGCGGCGGCATCATTGACTTTTATCCAATGACCTCTCCCCTCGCTTATCGGGTGGAGCTGTTCGACGATGAAGTCGATTCGATCCGTACGTTTGATCCTGGCGATCAGCGCTCCATTGACAAGGTCCGCAGCGTAACGCTGACACCTTCCAAAGAGATTATCGGGGATAGAGCCCGGCAGGAGCATGCAGCTTCAGAAGCGGCATCGATGCTGGAGCGGCAGCTGGAGAAAATGACGGACCGCCAGGCAAAGCTTCGACTGCGTGAGGAAATGGGCCGGGAGCTGGAAATGCTGCGGGAAGGAACTTATTTTCCGGAAATTTATAAATATATCAGTCTGCTTTATCCTGAACGCTCTCATCTGTACGATTACATGATGGATGATACACTGCTTATTCTAGACGAGCCGGCCCGGCTGCTGGAAACGGCGAAACAGCTTGAACGTGATGAGTCGGAGTGGAACCTGCATCTTCTGCAGAATGGCAAAACCCTGCCGGACCTGAATCTCTCAGTTGAAAGTGATATCGTCATGTACCGCCGTCCGTTCCAAAGTCTTTTTATGTCTATATTCCTGCGGCAGGTTCCCCATGTTCAGCCTCAGAACATTCTGGGCTTTATTAGCCGTGGCATGCAGGATTTCCATGGTCAAATGAATGTGCTGAAGTCCGAGATGGAGCGGTGGCACAAGTCGGGTGTACGGGTCATCATGCTGGCCAATGGCGAGGAGCGGATCGAACGTGTCCGCAGAGTGCTTTATGACTATGGAATTGAAGAGCCAACCATTATTCAGGGAAACCTGGGGTCGGGTTTTGAGCTGCCTTCCATTCACCTGGCGGTTATTACCGAAGGCGAGATGTTCTCCCAAAAACAGCGTAAGGCCCGCAAAGTATCCAAGGGTATCGATAATGCCGAGCGCATAAAGAGCTACACGGAGCTGAAAATTGGCGATTATGTAGTTCATCAAAACCATGGTATTGGCAAATACATGGGTATCGGGACGCTTGAGGTCAGCGGAATTCATCGTGATTATATGCATATTCTGTATGCCGGGGGCGACAAGCTTTCTGTACCGATTGAGCAGATAGACCTGATTCAGAAATATGTAGGCTCAGAAGACAAGGAGCCTAAGGTATACAAGCTGGGTGGAAATGAATGGACAAGAGTTACGAGCAAGGTCCGCTCTTCCGTGCAGGACATCGCTGATGACCTCATTAAGCTGTACGCTGAGCGGCAGAGTGCCCTAGGTTATGGCTTTGAGAAGGATACTCAGGAGCAGCATGAGTTCGAGGAAATTTTCCCTTACGAGGAAACTCGCGATCAGCTCCGCGCCATAGAAGAAATCAAGAAGGACATGGAGCAGAACCGTCCGATGGACCGGCTTCTCTGCGGTGACGTGGGATACGGGAAGACAGAGGTAGCCATTCGTGCCGCATTTAAGTCAGCGATTGAAGGCAAGCAGGTGGCGGTGCTGGTGCCTACGACTATTTTGGCCCAGCAGCATTATGAGACCTTCCGTGAGCGCTTCGCTAATTATCCGATTAATATTCAGGTCCTCAGCCGTTTCCGCAGCCGCAAGGAACAGAACGAAACAATTAAGGGCGTCCGGCAGGGTACGGTAGATGTTGTCATCGGGACACACCGTCTGCTGTCGCAGGATCTGGTATTCAAAGATCTTGGGCTGCTGATCGTCGATGAAGAGCAACGGTTTGGTGTAACCCACAAGGAGAAGCTGAAGAAGCTGAAGACCAACGTGGATGTTCTGACCCTTACTGCGACCCCGATTCCGCGAACGCTGCATATGTCGATGCTGGGCGTACGTGATTTGTCAGTTATTGAGACGCCGCCGGAGAATCGTTTTCCTGTACAGACGTATGTTGTGGAGCATAGCCAGACCCTTACCCGTGAGGCCGTAGAGCGTGAATTAGCGCGCGGCGGACAGGTATATTACCTCTATAACCGGGTTCAGGGAATCCAGGAAATGGCTGCGCAAATATCAATGCTGGTTCCGGAAGCACGGGTCGGCATCGGGCATGGCCAAATGTCGGAATCCGAGCTGGAGAAGACGATTCTTGATTTTCTGGATGGGGAGTATGATGTACTCGTTAGTACAAGTATTATTGAGACGGGTGTGGATATCCCGAACGTTAATACACTCATTGTCCATGATGCGGATAAAATGGGATTGTCCCAGCTGTATCAGCTGCGCGGCCGGGTGGGCCGGTCCAACCGGATTGCCTATGCCTATTTCACGTACCAGCGGGACAAGGTCTTGACGGAAGTGGCGGAGAAACGTCTTCAGTCCATCAAGGAGTTTACGGAGCTCGGGTCCGGGTTCAAAATAGCCATGCGCGATCTCTCCATTCGTGGAGCGGGTAATCTGCTCGGTGCGGAGCAGCATGGATTTATTGCTTCAGTAGGTTTTGATCTATACTCGCAAATGCTGGCCGAGGAAATTCGCAAGCGCAAAGTAACGGTATTGGGTGAGGAGGATACCTCGCTCAAGGAGGGCAACACGGTCATTGATTTGGCAATAGATGCCTACCTGCCGTCCGAGTACATCTATGACAGTATTCAGAAGATTGAGATTTATAAAAAGGTAGCGGCGGTAACCTCATTTGATGAGGCGGCGGAGCTGGCGGATGAAATGCTGGACCGTTTCGGGGAGCTGCCGGAGGCGGTTGACAACCTGTTGTCTGTTGCCCGCCTGAAGGTATACGGTAAAATGTACGGCATTGATTCCATGGTCAGACGGGGAGAAGAAGTCACCCTGAATTTTTATGAGGGACGCACTGCAGCCTTTGATACGGCTAAGCTCGCAAAAGTTGGAAATCGCTTTGAAAGACGTGTACAATTTGAGAGGGACTCGAAAGCGGCGATCCGGGTGAAGTCTAAAGGACTTAGTGATAAGGAGCTGCTTGGCTTGCTCGAACAATTTCTGGAGGAAGTCAAACAGTCTTTTAAATCGAAGGGAGAATTACACAATGTCGTTAAATAATTCAAAATCCTGGAAGGTGCTGCTGGTCTCTGTGGCTGCTGCGGTATCCTTCTCTATGTTATCCGCATGCAGCAGCAATAAAGACACTGCCGAAGATAATAGTACGGCCGTAGCGACCTATAAAGGCGGTACCATCACAGAGAAAGAATTCAATTTGGATCAGCGGATCATGAAATTCCTTTCTCCCGAGCAGGCTCAATATTTGGAGATTGATGCGTTTAAAGAGTCGATATTGAAGCAGGAGGTTGCCTTCGAGTATCTCGCCGCCAAAGCAACGGATGCAGCGAAGAAAGAGGCAGAGAAGGAAGCGGATATTCAGGTTGCTTCGTTGAAATCCGGTTTGGGTGATACCTACGAGAGCACATTGAAGGAGCAGGACATTACGGAGGATGACATCCGGGGGTATATGGTCCGCGTGCTTACCGTTTATCAGGACATGCTGCTTAAAGTAACGGATGATCAAGTGAAGAAGGAGTTTGAAGCTACGAAGGGCGACTTTACGGTAGCTACTCTGCGGCATGTGCTTATCCAATTCACTGATCCCGAGGGTAAAGAACGTACCAAGGAAGAAACATTGAAGCTCGCTCAGGAGGTTAAGACCAAGCTGGACGGGGGAGCGGATTTTGCTGAAATTGCCAAAAAGTATTCGGAGGACACCGGTTCTAAGGATGCGGGCGGCAAATATGCGGATAAGGCTGTTGGAACTTATGTTGAAGAGTTCAAAAAGGCCGCCCAAACGCTGGCGCTGAACACGATCAGTGATCCTGTAGAGACCACTTACGGCTATCACATCCTTAAGGTGGAATCACGGACAGAGAAAACCTTCGACCAGTTGACGGATGAGCAGAAGGAAGGAATTAAGAGTTCCCTCGCTTCCGCCGGTCTTGAATCTTTTCTGGAGAAGGACCTGGATGGCATCGTAGAAAAAATCAATCTGCCGAAAAGCTCTGCAGCTGTAGACAAATCGGGAACGACGAATAGCGGAACTGAGCCTACTGCTGCTCCAAGCGCGGAAGCGCCGGCGGCAACGGAAGCTGCCAAATAATACGCCATTTCGTTAGACGGACAAGCCCTATCCTGAGAAGTAGCAGGGTATGGCTCCTCTCCTGAAATACCGCCCAATGGGTGGTATTTTTTTTGAAAATTTTTATTTATTGTGGCATTTATTACGTTTCTTTGGGGGCTATACGTTGGGGAGATATTCTATACAAGTAATGTTATGTATAAGGAACTGGAAACCGTTGAATACTAGGGTCAGATTTCATGATGAATCACTGGGATTATTCTTCCCATTTGGACAGTAGTCAGACAATACTTCTTAAGAAAGCGGGGCAACATGTAAATGAAAGCTACTGGAATTGTACGCCGTATTGATGACCTCGGACGAGTAGTTATCCCCAAAGAAATCAGAAGAACACTTCGTATCCGTGAAGGTGATCCGCTGGAAATATTCGTGGATCGTGACGGTGAGGTTATACTGAAAAAGTATTCCCCGATTGGGGAGCTTGGGGATTTTGCCAAGGAATATGCAGAGTCCCTCTACGAAAGCACCGGACATGTAACCATGATTTCTGACCGTGACACCTTCATTGCACTGGCTGGCGGCTCCAAGAAAGATTATTTGGAGAAGCAGGTGGGAGTACTGCTGGAAACCTGTATGGACAGCCGCAAAACCGTATTGGAAACAAACAGCGGCAGCTATGAAATCACTAAAGACCATCAGGACAGCATTTCCTCCTATGTGGCTGCACCGATTATCTCCGGCGGCGACCCGATTGGCTCTGTAGTGATGATGAGTAAAGATGAGGCAGTCAAAATGTCTCAAATGGAAATAAAGATGGCTGAGACGGCGGCCGCTTTCCTGGGAAAACAAATGGAGCAGTAGTATCTTTCGTACAATGCCCCGCTTCTCTTTGGGTCTTGCAGCCCATAAGGAGGCGGGAGTTTTGTTGTCTGGGGCCCTCATACGTTATAATATAGAAATCCATCCCATTATAGCCCTAGAAGCAGGTATATTTATGAAACCTTCAACACAAGCCTCCCGGCTGCTGCAGGGAGCATTTATTCTTAGTGCTGCAGCCATTATTTCAAAACTGATAGGTACGCTGCAAAAAATCCCGCTGCAGAATTTGGGCGGGGATGCCGTATTCGGTATTTACAACACTGTATACCCCTTATATACCTTGTTTGTAACGGTTGCCATGCTCGGACTGCCGGTCGCCGTTTCCAAATTTGTCGCAGAGGCGGCAGCGGGAGAACGGAAGGAGGCAGGCCAGCAGATATTATTGAAATCTGCGGTTATGACCGGTCTAAGCGGTGTAATTATGGGCATCGTCACTTATACAGGAGCTCCGCTAATTGCTGAATGGATCGGCAACTCCCATATTATTGCTGCACTGCGGACCGCCGCATGGGGATTGGTGTTTGTCCCGGTAATGTCTGCGCTGCGCGGTTATTTTCAAGGTCTGCATAATATGGTGCCGACAGCGATGTCGCAAATTGTTGAGCAGTCCGTACGTGTGGCTGTTATGATCGTCCTCCTGCTTCACTTGACTTCAAGGGAGGCCGGAGCAGAGGCAATTGCTGCAGGTGCCCTGCTGGGGTCGGCCGGCGGCGGCATAGCAGGACTTTTCATGATGCTGCTCTATTGGCGGCGTCACCATGTCCGTATGGAGGGGTCTGCAAAAGGCCGGGTGGGCAGAGATCTTCTAAGTCAGGTTGTTAAGACTCGGCGCCTATTGTCTTATGGGGTTCCTGTAATGCTAGGGGCGCTTGCTGTGCCGCTTATTGGGCTGGTCGATGTGTTTACGTTGCCGCGACTACTGGCAGCAGGCGGAAACGAGCGGGAAGCGATGGTCCAATTTGGCGTATATAACCGCGGTTTACCGCTAGTACAGCTTGTAACCATGCTGGCGACTTCACTGTCTGTAGTGTTTATACCTGCATTGGCAGAGGCGAACTACAGGGGGGATTCGAAGCTGATCGAGATCCGCTGCAGGCTGTCTCTGCGCTGGTTCTGGCTGCTGGGACTGGCGGCCTCGGTTGGACTTGCGGTGCTGGCGGAGCCGATTAACGTGGCGCTGTACGGCAACGCTGCCGGCACCGGCGCGATGGCCTGGCTGGCCTTCACCGCCGCCGGCGGTACGGTCAGCATCATCTCCGCCGCGCTGCTGCAGGGCCTCGGCTTCGTGCGCGCGCCGGCGCTGCACCTGCTGGCCGCCGCGCTGCTCAAGGCGGCCCTCAACCTGCTGCTCGTCCCGCAGCAGGGCATTACCGGCGCGGCCATCGCCGGCGTGGCCGCGCATCTCTTCGCAGCAGCCCTGAGCGTGCTGCTGCTGCGCCGTAAAGCCCGTCTGCGGCTTCGCCCCGCAGATGTTCTGGCCAAGCCCGCGCTGCTCGTCGCGGGCTTGGGCCTGGCGGCCGCCGCGGCCAGCTGGGGCGCTGACGCGCTGCTGGCGGCAGCGGGCCTGGCGGGCGGGCGCGCCGCGAGCCTGGCGCAGAGCCTGCTCGGCGTGACGGCGGGCTGCGCCGTCTTTGCCGCTGGCGCTGTCGCCCTGCGGCTGCTCAGCGAGGACGAGCTCCGCCAGCTGCCGGGCATCGGCCCGTCCCTGGCGAAGCTCATGAAGAAGCTGCGCCTGTTCCCGTAGGCCGGCGTCCAGCTTCAACGGCGGCTGCTCCAGGGTTTATTAGCCTAATCTTTACTGCGTGTCATTCCAAGGCGGCTGCAGCTTATAAAGTAATCATTACAAGCCCCGCAGTCCTTCTATTTGAAGGAGAGGCGGGCAAAGGAGAGAAACAGGCATGAGTGCAACATTAACCGTGGTGGGCCTTGGATCGGGCAATCCGGACAGGCTAACGCTGGGAATAGTCAAAAAGCTGAAGGAGGCCTCCGTCGTCTACGTGCGGACGAAGGAGCATCCCGTCATGGCGGCACTTACGGAGCTTGGCGTAGTATCCCAATCCTTCGACGGTCTGTACGAGTCGTTATCCTCCTTCCCTGAGGTGTATGAAGCCATTGCTGAAAGGCTGATCAGGGAAGCGCGTTCGGCGGAAGCGGGAACAGAGATTGTCTATGCTGTCCCCGGACATCCTATGGTCGCTGAATCGGCAGTTTCTTTGCTCCGCAACCGCTGCCCTGAAACCGGGATAACCTTAAATATACTGGGGGGTGAGAGCTTTCTGGATGAAGCCTTCGTACGGCTGGGCTTTGATCCGATTGAAGGCTTTCAGCTTCTGGATGCTTCCGGAATCCGCCGATCCCAGCTTCAGCCGGAGATGCATACGCTCATCGGCCAAGTATACGATGCCTTTACCGCCTCGGAGACGAAACTGTGCCTGATGGAAGTGTATCCCGCCGATTATGAGGTGGTTATCGGTCATGCGCTTGGAGTAGAGAACGAGGAGCAGATCCATACGGTTCCCTTGTATGAATTGGACCGCCTGACAGGCTACGGCAATCTGTCCCTTATTTATATTCCCGCGAACCTTGAGGGGGACATCCGTAGACGTACCTTTGCCCGCCTGCACGAAATCGTCAGTATATTGCGCAGCCCCGAAGGCTGTCCTTGGGATCAGGAGCAGACGCATGAATCGCTGCGCAAGAATCTGATCGAGGAAACCTACGAGGTGCTGGAAACGATAGATGAGGATGACCCGGAGCATATGAAAGAGGAACTGGGCGATCTGCTGCTGCAAATCATGCTCCATTCCCAGATGGAGGAGGAGGTTGGCACCTTTGATGTCTTTGATGTTATTCAAGGGCTGAATGACAAGCTGATCTTCCGCCATCCGCATGTGTTCGGGGATAAGGATGCGGGTAACGCCGAAGAGGCGCTTCAGAACTGGGAAGGCATGAAGGCGGAGGAGAAACGGCGCAAAGGCTTGAAGCCGGAGACTCAGTCTGCACTCAGCGGTATTCCCCGTGACCTGCCAGCGCTGATGAAAGCCTATAAGCTTCAGAAGAAGGCGTCCAAGGTTGGCTTTGACTGGGACAACATCGGTGATGTGATATCGAAAATCCGCGAGGAGCTGGATGAGCTGCAGGAGGCGGTAGATACTGGCGCACCCGCAGAGGAGCAGATTCTGGAGCTGGGGGACTTGCTGTTTGCAGCAGCGAACGCCGCACGTTTCATCGGAGCTGATCCGGAGGAGGCCTTATCCCGCACCAACCGCAAGTTTGTGCAGCGGTTCCGGTATATTGAGCAAAGTCTTGAGCTGCAGGGCAAGAATCTTCAGGACAGCAATCTGGATGAGATGGAAGAGCTGTGGCAGGAAGCCAAGCGCAAGGAACGGGCTTAACTTTGTCTGTTATTCTATTTTTAAGTTAAAACCCTTGATTTAAAGTAGTGATAGCGGTTTATAATGTAATAGTGTCATGATTTAACATCGGGATGATTCAGCCCGGTTACATAGAAATACGCCGCTGGATGTTTTTATGTAAAAAATGACGAGTTGTGGCAGGAATTTGGAACGGCATCAAGAATATCATAAAGACGAAATGAGGATTTGCGTCTGAACAGGGCTGCGATCACCGTTTCATTTATTTTTTGTATCCTAGGAGGAACTTCAAATTATGAACAAGACAGATCTGATTAACAACATTTCCGAGAAAAACGGTTTGGCTAAGAAAGACGTAGAATCCGTATTGAATGGTTTTCTGGGCGAGATTACCGAAGCCTTGGCAAGCGGTGACAAAGTCCAACTGATCGGTTTCGGCACCTTCGAAACGCGCAAGCGCTCCGGGCGTACAGGCCGTAACCCGCAAACGGGCACAACGATTGAAATTCCTGAATCTACAGTACCGGCCTTCAAGGCTGGCAACAAGCTTAAAGAAGCAGTCAACTAATGCGTCTTGATAAATTCCTGAAAGTTTCCCGCCTGATCAAGCGCCGTACGGTGGCCAAGGATGTGTCCGAACAGGGCCGGGTGCTGATCAACGGACGGGAATCCAAACCGAGCAGTACGGTGAAAATCGGCGACGAGATCACCGTTCAGTTCGGTCAGAAGCTGGTAACGGTCAAAGTGGAGAAGCTGGTCGAAACCACCCGCAAGGATGAAGCGGCCGGTATGTACACACTGCTGAGGGAAGAGCCGATTGCCAAAAGCAGCGGCCTGGACTGGTAACCGTTATCTGCGGAAGACCAAAGAGAAAGCGTACCTTTACATCATGTAGAGGTGCGCTTTTTCTCCATACCCGTATGCATTCTGTTCTTTAATGACATGTTCTAAAGCAGCTCTCCTCCGCATAGATTAGGACCAGGGAGGAGGGGTACATGCTATGATCGAGCCAGGCAAAGTGAACAAGCAGCATGATTTGCATATGCACAGCCGCAAGCAGCTGGAATTGACAGGTGTACAAAATGTGGAGAGCTTCGACAGCGAGGAGTTTCTGCTGCGGACAGAACTCGGCCATCTTACCATCCGCGGAAACCATTTACATATCAAAAATTTGAGTCTGGAGAACGGGATTTTGTCCCTGGAGGGCAACGTCCATTCCCTGATTTATCTTGATCCGGGGTCGCAGGGCAAAAACAAAGGATTTATCGGCAAGCTGTTCAAATGAATCCAGGGGTTCAGTGGGTGACGCTGCTGTATATGCTGCTCGCAGGCGGGGCGATGGGACTGGCTTATGACAGCTACCGGGTGCTGTCATTGAAACTGCATTTTGCCAGATGGCTGAATGCCGCACTCGATCTGCTTTACTGGATTGCAGCCGCACTATTTGTGTTCCGTATGCTGTATGCCGGCAATCAGGGTCAACTGCGGTTCTATGCCTTTCTGGGGTTGTTTCTGGGAGTATGGATCTATTTTTTGATCTTCAGTGTCACGATACGGCGTTTTGTGGTAATGTTAATTCAATCGGTTCAATATGTGTGCAGACTGCTGTGGCGGTTTATTGTCGTAGTGATCGGACTGCCGCTGCTCTGGCTTTGGCGTCTATTTTTAGGGATTATCCAGCTGGTGGGCCGTATGCTGCTGTCAGTACTGAAATTACTGCGGTGGCTGACGAAGCCGCTATGGGTGATGCCTGTAAGATGGATTTCGTCCTGGCTGCCCCGGCTCAAAGCCAAACCTTGGATCGTGAGAGGTTCTCAATTTTTGACCAAACTATGGAAACGCTGACCTTGAAGTGGAGGGGCTAAGATGAGCAGATTCTCTGCGGAAGAGAAGAATAACCACGTACAGTCTTTAGCCGCAGGCGCAAAGAGGCGGAAGTTCATATGGTTTCTTGTTGTGGCCGTATTTTTTGGCTGGGCGGGATTTATTTTCTTTGCTCAGAGTGCGCTTATTGCCGACAAAAGAGACGAGCTGGCGAAGAAGCAGGAGAGCAATGAGAATGTTACCAAATCCTTGACTCAGCTGAAATATGAAGTATCCAGGCTGAATGATGATGAGTATATCGGACAGTTGGCACGCAAGTGGTATAATATCTACCCTGAGGGCGAACTTCCAATTCGAACGGAACAATCACAGGAATAAAGCGGCCAAAAGGGGCGTCAACTCTGTTGCCTTGCTTTGCTCTTTACTGTATAATCAAATCACCGCAGACTGTATGACTATAATATTCGTCTGTATATTTTTAAGGGAGGATCATTTTATTCTATGGCAATTGAAGTGGGCACCAAGTTAGAAGGCAAGGTGACAGGCATCACGCATTTCGGAGCATTTGTGGATCTGTCAGGAGGTGTCACAGGTCTCGTTCACATCTCGGAAATCGCCGATAATTACGTCAAGGATGTTAATGATCATCTGAAGATTAGTGATGTAGTAACAGTCAAGGTGATCAACGTTGACAAGGACGGTAAGATCGGACTATCCATTAAGCAGGCTGTCGATAAGCCCGCATCGGAAGTACGTCCGCCAAGAGCACCAAGACCAGATCGTCCAAGCGGTGGAGACCGTTTCGGCGGCGGTGGTGGCAGCGGAAGTGGCGGCGGTGGCGGCGGTGGTTTCAATCGTGAACGGGGTGGGCGTCCTTTCAAGCCTGCGGCCGGTAAACCTTCATTCGAGGATAAAATGTCACGCTTCCTGAAAGACAGTGAAGAACGGATATCTTCGATTAAGAAGAACACTGAAGGCAAGCGCGGAGGCCGTGGGGCCAAGCGCGTATAAAACTTAATATTGCACATCATAAATAACCGCTGGGGCTTTTAGCCTCATGCGGTTTTTTTGTCGCGAAAAAAGAAATTGCCGACAGCATCCATGCCATTCTCACATCACTTTGGGGCAATCGCTGGCGAATGGATGTTACAATATCTGTCATTCCAAAAGGCTGGAGCGTCCCTGAAGTAGATTAATAGACTGCCCCGTAAGGGATGAAGAGGCTTTCCCGAGACTTGTCGGCGCAGGCTTTTTTGTCGGAATTTTTTTGTGATTCCCCCTCCCGTTCTGACAAACTTTCGCAAACGGGCCGTTTTATAATGAGAACCATAAATTCTAAAACGGGTGGTGCTTGGGGAATGAATAAAAGCAATGTGGTCAATTTGCCGGAATGGACAAGAGCGGGAAGCTATAGTGAGGACGAAGAGAAAACCCTGGGACAACGAATCAAAGCCTGGGGTCAAAGACAAAGCGCGCTCCAGCTTCTAGTCTCAAAGAAATGGATGTTCCTGCTGACCATTATGGGTTTTCTACTGGGGAGAGCGATGATATTGGACGAGTTGTCCCCATTCGCGGCGGCTTATTTTGCAGTCATTGTTTTTATTCGCAGAGATTCTATTCTCCCTGTAGCCGTAGCGATAATAGCTGGAAGCCTGTTTACTCCGTTTCCGGGAGGGCTGGTTATTGCTGCAGAGCTGATTATTTTCTTCCTTCTCTATAAAGGGTTGGAGACATTCCAGCGGGTGGATCTCTCCTATGCGCCGATGATGGTGTTCGTCTCCTCGTTTATGATAGGGCTGTTCCAGACGGTCATTGGACCTTCCTTTACCTGGTATCCGCTCATGATGATGACCCTGGATGCGCTCCTCGGATTTGTGCTGACCCTTGTATTTTTGCAGGCTCTTCCGCTGCTGACCTACAGGCAGAAAAGCCGGGTGCTGCGGAATGAGGAAATTCTCTGCCTGATTATTTTGCTTGCTTCCGTCATGACGGGGCTTGTGGGCTGGTCTGTGAACGGCTTATCGCTGGAGCATATATTATCACGTTATCTGATCCTGATTTTTGCCATGGCGGGCGGTGCGCCGCTCGGTGCTTCTGTCGGCGTCGTAACCGGTCTTATCCTAAGCCTGGCTGACATTGGTGCCATCTATCAGATGAGTCTTCTCGCCTTTTCCGGTATGCTGGCCGGTATGATGCAGGGGGGGCGAAAAGGTGCGGTGTCCATTGGCATGCTGCTGGGTTCAAGCATCCTTTCCGTGTATTTCAGCGGTCCGGGTGATATGATGGCCTCTACCTGGGAGACCAGTATAGCAGTGCTGCTGTTTCTCCTGACTCCGCGGGCTCTCATATCCACGATCGCCAAATACGTGCCTGGCACGGTCGATCATAGTCGCTCCCAACATGAATATGCCAGGCGGGTAAGGGACCTGACTGCCGAGAGGGTAACACAGTTCTCGCAGGTGTTCCAGCAGTTGTCGAGCAGCTTTGGCCAGATCCCCCGTGCTGGAGAAGCGGGGAAATCGGACCGGGAGCTGGAGCATTTTATGAATGCGGTCACAGAAGAAGCCTGTAAGGGCTGCATCCGGCGTTCCCATTGCTGGGATACGAAATTCTATCAAACCTACAGATATATGACCGATATGATGACCACCGTGGAGGAATGCCCGGATATTACCGCTGCCCAGTTTCCGCCGGAATGGAACCGGATTTGCGGCAAGACGGGGGAGGTGCTTGAGGTCATGAAGAGTCAGTATGGCCTATACCAGCATGATATGCGGTGGAAAACACAAATATACGACAGCCGGCAATTTGTGGCGGAACAGCTGTCCGGGGTGTCGCAGGTGATGGAGGATCTTGCCCGGGAGATCAAACGTGAAAGTCAGGTCATGTACCGTCAGGAAGCCCAGATCCGCGAGGCGCTCGAGAAGCTGGGATTGTCCATCCATAGTATAGATATCATGTGTCTGGACCCTGGACATGTCGAGATTGAAGTGATGCATGCTTATACCCGCGGTTTTGACGAGTGCCGTAAAATGATCGCCCCGCTCTTGTCCGACATTCTCGACGAGAATATTGCTGTAACGAGTGAGACAGCGGTACATCCCCGGGAAGGGCTGTCTATGGTTACCTTCGGCTCGGCCAAAGCCTTTGAAGTGAATACTGGTGTGGCGGCTGCGGCCAAAGGCGGGGATATGCTGTCGGGGGACAGCTTCAGCAGGGTAGAGCTCGGAAACGGCACATTTGCCGTATCCATCAGTGACGGAATGGGCAACGGGGAGAGAGCGCGGATGGAGAGCAGCGCTGCGCTCGGAATGCTGGAGAAGCTGCTGCAGTCGGGCATGGATGAGAAGCTTGCGGTAAAGTCGGTCAACTCGATCCTTCTGCTGCGTTCGCCGGAAGAGTTCTATGCGACCGTGGATATGGCGCTGATCGACCAGTATTCCGCCCAGACCACCTTTATGAAGATTGCTTCTGCTCCAAGTTTCATCAAACGGGGCAGTGAAGTCATCCCTGTAACCGCGAGCAATCTGCCCATCGGCATCATAAAGGATATAGAGGTCGATCTGGTCAGCATGCAGCTGCGAGCGGGTGACATTTTGATAATGATGACCGATGGAATTTATGATGCACCGGGATATGCCGTTAATAAGGAGATATGGATGAAAAGATTAATCCAGGAGCTTGAAGGAAATGATCCCCAGGATTTGGCGGACAGCCTGCTCGATAAGGTTATCCGTTATCAGGGCAACGAAATTCATGATGACATGACGATTGTTGTCAGCCGATTGGATCACTTCCGCCCGGAATGGTCCAACCTGCATGTGCCCGGCCTTTCGCGGATGGAGCGTCCCCGGACAGTGAGCTGAAGAAACTTTTCACATCATTTAGGCTTTCGCTTGCTCATATAGCCACCCATCCCGTTTGACCGTTTGAAATCTCTCAACTCTGGAAATGATAGAGATAGAGGATTCAAACGAGGCGAGGGAGAGTGGATAACCATGAAGCAAATCTTGCTTATTACAGACGGATGTTCCAATGTAGGTGAAAGTCCGATAATGGCGGCAGCCCATGCGCTGCAGGAGGGGATCACGGTCAATGTAGTGGGCGTAGTGGATTATGGCACCATCGGGGAGCTTGGCAGCCGGGAAATCGCGGATATCGCCAAGGCGGGAGGCGGACTTAGCCGTATAGTCGGCACGCCCCAGCTGGCACAGACGATGCAGATGATGACACGCAAGACCGTGGTTCAGACGATCCAGCAGGCGGTTAATAAAGAGGTGAAAAAAATACTGGGTGAAGGCACCCTGGAAGATTTGCATCCTGTCCAGCGCTCTCAGGTCGTTACTGTAGTAGATGAACTTACCGAGACCTCCCCGCTGCGGATCGCGCTGCTTATCGACGCGAGCGCCAGCATGAAGCCGAAGCTCGCTGCTGTAGAAGACGCAATCCGCGATTTGGCGCTTAGCCTCGAAGCACGGGAAGGAATCAGCGAAATTGCCGTGTTCCATTTCCCCGGACGCACCAGCAGCGAGGATGCGGTGCTTGATATGGACTGGACTTCTGACCTGTCGGGAGTGCGCTCCCTGTTCTCCCGTTTGCGGATGAAAGGGGCAACACCGACAGGGCCGGCTATTTTCAAGGTGCTTGAACACTATCGTTATGATACACTGGATGAACATCAAGGCCGCCGTCCGGCGGATGACCAGGACGAAAGAGAAGGGATGCTTGGTGGGTATGTCGTCTAATCCGCCCTATCCTGCCGGCACCGTTATTACAGGCAAGTGGCGGGGAAACCGTTATATTGTGGAACGGCTGCTGGGCAGGGGCGCTAATGGAACCGTATATCTCGTGCAACGGGAAGGAAGACGGGAACGGTATGCGCTGAAAGTCGGATACGATACACTGGATTTGCAGTCAGAGATTAACGTGCTGACCTCACTGCAATCGTGCCGCAAGCGGAACGAGTATCAGGCCCGGAGGGAAACGCCGTTATCATCCTATTTGTTGGAAGCAGATGACTTTGCGGACAGTCATCATGTTCCATTCTATGTTATGCGCTATATGGAAGGCAGACCGCTGCACCATTTTTTGTCCAAGCACGGTCCCTCCTGGATTGGACTTGTAGGCCTTAAGCTGCTGGATAAGCTGCGAGGGCTGCATGAGTGTGGTTTTGTATTTGGTGATCTGAAGCCGGAGAATGTGATGGTATCCAATTACGGTGAACCTGAGCTTATTGACTATGGCGGTGCCAGTCCCATCGGCAAAAGCGTGAAGCAGTTCACAGAGTGGCATGACCGCGGCTTTTGGAACGCTGGAAGCCGTACGGGTGATGAAGCTTATGACTTGTTTTCATTTGCCGTGCTTTGTTTGCGCCTGCTGGATGAGGACGGACTGAAAACCGCTGCCGCGCAGCTGCCGCAGACGAGAAGTGTGGATGAATTGCTTAAGCTGACCAGAATTCTTCCAAGCCGGAAGCTGGCTTCCTGGCTGAGCCTTGCCCTGCAGGGTGGATTTTCCGGTTCAGCGGAGGCATCGGAAATCTGGAAGGAACATATTTATAACTCCCGGGCAGCTAAACCGGCTGATATGAAAACTCCGCGCTGGCTGAAAAATTCATTTGCATGTTCACTTTTTCTGCTGATCTTTACAATTTATTGGGTGATTCGTTTTTGAACTTATATATAGGAGCCGGATATGGAACAAATGAATGGCTTGGTGGATACGGTACTGGATGCTGCAGCGGAACACGGGTTGTGGTCACCCCATGATACTATCGTAGTCGCAGTATCCGGAGGTCCGGATTCTGTGGCTCTTTTGCGTATTTTGCACGAAATCTCTTTGAACCGGATGCCTCTAAACCTGGTGTGCGCCCATGTGAACCACGGATTCAGAACGGAGTCCCGGGAGGAGGCAGAGTTCGTTCGCGGGATGGCTGAGGAGCTGGGGCTTCCTTTTGAGCTGGCAGTATTTGATATTCCCGCTTATATGAAGGAGAGCGGACTCGGCGCCCAGGAGGCGGCCCGTAAGAAGCGCTATCAGTTCCTTACAGACACTGCCCATCAGTACAGGGCTTCTGCCGTAGCGCTGGCGCACCATGCCGATGATCAGGCAGAAACGGTATTGATGCGCCTGCTGCGTGGTAGCGGCCTTTCGGGGCTTGCGGGCATGCGGTGGAAACGAACGGAGAAAAAGGTGGAACTGATTCGCCCCTTTCTGCGTATTAACAAAACAGCGCTTGTTGAGCTTTGTCATAGCCACGGCTATGCCTATGCGGAGGATGCCAGCAATTTGCAGGTAAAGTATAAACGAAATGCCGTCAGGCTTGAGGTGCTCCCTTTTCTGGAGAGGTACAACGGCAGGCTGAGCCAGTCCCTTACACAACTGGCGGAAATTGCCGGAGCCGAAGATGAATTTATGGAGGCAAGCGCCGTAAAATGCTTTCAGGAGCTGGTTCGGAATACGCAGGGGAAATATGCCCTCGAAAGAGCTTCTTTTGCCACCGTGCCCTCCGCTTTACAACGGCGTTTGATTAAACTAATATTAAATTATCTGTCGGCGGATTACCCAGGTGTTGATTTTAACAAAATCGAAGCTGTACGCCGGGGAGCGCTGCAGGACCATCCCACTACATGGAGTCTTGATTTAGGTGGAGGTCTGACCTGTGTGCGGCAATATGACACCCTTTTGTTCTCGTCCAAGCCTCCGCAGCAGCAGGCAGGCTATACATATCGGCTGTCTTTCCCCGAATCCCGGCTTATACTGGTTGAAATAGGGAAGGTTTTGACGATGACTGTGCTGGAGAGAGAAAGCTTTCTGGTCCCAGGGGAAGGTTCAGGAAAGATGTCGGCATGGTTTGACGTCCATGAACTGGTTTTTCCACTGACGATCCGTTCCAGACAACCCGGAGATATCATAAAAGTCATGGGATTAAACGGAAGCAAAAAGGTAAAAGATATTTACATTGATGACAAAATACCTTCATCCGAACGCTCTTTTATTCCCTTGGTTTGTGATGGTTTGGGCAATATCGTCTGGATTCCGGGCATAAGACGCTCGATTCATGCCGCAGTAGGGCGGCAGACGAAAGCGGTTCTTCTTCTGTCTCTAAATGAGATGGATCAGGAAGATTCGTAATGGTCGAAGTAAGTCTTTCATAGTATAACTTAGGAGGTTCGCAAGTTGCAGAACGATATTCAGGAGATCTTGATCAGCGAAGAGGAAATTCAACAAAGAATTAAGGAGCTTGGTACAGTGCTGAGCGCGGAATATGAGGGACGTACCCCTTTGGTTATTTGTGTATTAAAGGGTGCATTTATTTTCATGGCTGATTTGGTTAAGGTTATTACAGTGCCCGTTGAGATGGATTTCATGGCCGTATCCAGTTATGGAGCATCGACTAAGTCCTCCGGTATAGTTAAGATCATCAAGGATCTGGATGTGCCGGTAGAAGGACGCGATGTATTGATCGTTGAGGATATCATCGACAGCGGTCTTACGCTTAGCTATTTGATTGAGCTGCTCCGCAACCGTAAGGCATCGTCCATTTCGGTGGTGACTCTGTTCGATAAACCAGCGGGACGTACGGTGAATCTTGAAGCGGATTACACTGGATTTGTTCTTCCTGACGAATTCGTAGTAGGCTACGGTCTTGATTATGCCGAGTTATATCGGAATCTCCCTTACATCGGGGTACTAAAGCCTGAGATTTATTCCAATTGACCTATGACAGCCTTGATCATATGGATCGGATACCCGAGCTTCCGTTATTTGAGGTGTCCCAACAGGCTATGGTACAATAACTTAAGCGTTGTGAGAGGAGGTAGGGGATGAATCGGTTCATCCGGAATTCTGGTTTTTATTTGATTTTATTTTTAGTCGTGGTGGGCATTGTCCAATTCGTAAGCAATGGGAACGACGCCGCCGATTTCCCTAGATACGACGAACTTAGGCAGGAACTGAAGAGTGACAATGTGGAGAAAATGACGGTTCAATTCGAGGACAACGCCTTTTTGGTAACTGGCGAATATAGAACGGCGCCTGCTGATTCTAAATCGAAAAGCTTCTCCACATATATTCCTCCTACAGATGCTGCTGTTGCTGAGCTGGTTAAAGCCAGTGAAGATAATAAGGTTGAGCTGACCCAGAAGAAAATGGAGGGTAACAGCATTTGGCTGACATTCCTTTCTTCAATTATCCCGCTGGTCATTATGTTCATCCTGTTCTTCTTCCTGTTTAATCAAGCCCAAGGTGGCGGCGGTAAAGTAATGAATTTCGGCAAGAGTAAGGCCCGGTTATATAATGAAGAGAAGAAGAAAGTCAGCTTTGAGGATGTTGCAGGAGCCGATGAAGAGAAGCAAGAGCTTGTCGAGGTCGTGGAATTCCTGAAGGATCCGCGTAAATTTGCTGCTGTAGGCGCTCGTATACCTAAGGGTGTACTGCTTGTAGGCCCTCCCGGAACCGGTAAAACATTGCTGGCCCGTGCGGTAGCAGGCGAAGCAGGCGTTCCTTTCTTCAGTATTTCCGGTTCTGATTTTGTGGAAATGTTCGTCGGTGTAGGTGCGTCCCGTGTTCGTGACTTGTTCGAGAACGCCAAGAAGAACGCTCCTTGTATTATCTTTATTGATGAAATTGATGCAGTGGGCCGTCAGCGCGGCGCCGGACTCGGCGGCGGACATGACGAACGCGAGCAGACGCTTAACCAATTGCTTGTTGAGATGGATGGTTTCGGAGGCAACGAAGGGATTATTATTGTTGCTGCGACCAACCGTGCTGATATTCTGGATCCTGCCTTGCTCCGTCCGGGACGTTTCGACCGTCAGATTACGGTAGACCGTCCAGACGTCAAAGGCCGTGAAGCTGTACTCAAGGTTCACTCCCGTAACAAGCCTCTTACTAAGGACGTTAGGCTTGATGTTATTGCCAAGCGTACGACCGGATTTACCGGTGCGGATCTGGAGAACCTTCTGAATGAAGCCGCTCTGCTCGCGGCACGCCGCAACCGCAAGGATATTTCCATGAACGAAGTAGACGAAGCGATTGATCGTGTTGTCGTGGGTACTGAGAAACGCAGCCGCGTGATCAGTGACCGCGAGAAACGTATTGTAGCTTATCACGAAGCAGGCCATACGATTGTCGGCTATTTCCTGGAACATGCCGACATGGTGCACAAGGTAACTATTATTCCGCGCGGACGCGCCGGCGGATATGTCATTATGCTTCCGAAGGAAGACCGGATGCTTGTTACGAAGCAGGAGTTGCTTGACAAAGTAACTGGATTGCTTGGCGGCCGGGTTGCTGAAGAAATGTTTATCGGCGAAATCGGCACAGGGGCATACAGTGACTTTCAACAGGCAACACGTATCGTACGCAGCATGATTATGGAATACGGTATGAGTGAGAAGCTTGGACCGATGCAGTTCGGCACATCCCAAGGCCAAGTGTTCCTCGGCCGCGATATCGGACATGAGCAGAACTACAGTGATTCGATTGCTTATGAGATTGATCAGGAAATGCAGAACTTTATCCGGAGCAGCTACGAACGTTGTAAAGAGCTTCTGACCAAGCACTCCAAAGAAATGCACCTGATTGCGAATACCCTGCTTGAGAGAGAAACCCTGGAAATGGATCAGATTAAAGAGCTGATTGAACAAGGTTATTTGACTGAAGCCGGTAAGCCGGAAGAAGGCGAAGGCGTGGCGATTGAAGCCGGAGAACCGGTAATCGACACCATCGGCGATGTACGGGTTCGTATTCAAGGCAAGCCCAAAGAGTCACAGTCTACACTTGGAGATTTGTCCAGGGAAGTTCCTGACAAATCGGCAAATGAAGGCGAAGGCGGTCCGGAAGACGGCAATAAAGGCGGCGGAAGTCTAGTCTAAATGCCTTATATTTCATGTGATGAGTGACAAGAGCCGGAGAACGTAACTGTTCTCCGGTTTTTTTTGACTATAAATTGGTAAAATCCAGAGTTCAGGATCGGTTCCGTCACATTGACAGGGCGTAGAACGTTGTGTACATTAATGATTAATATATAACTTGGTTTTCACATGATGCGCAGGCGCAAACGCCGCGAAGACATAAGGGGGAAAAGGAACCGTGGAAGCTCTGGCGCTGGAGCGCAAGCAGGAACAGAATAGGGAGCTGCGTGAACGTCTGGAACAGCTTAAGAAGGAACGGAATGCGATCATTTTGGCTCACTATTATCAGCGTGATGAAATTCAGGAGGTAGCCGATTTCCGGGGGGATTCTTTTTTACTGGCCCAAAAGGCAGCGGAGACCGATGCGGAAGTCATTGTATTCTGTGGCGTTCATTTTATGGGCGAAAGCGCTAAAATATTAGCCCCTGATAAAACAGTGCTCATTCCTGATGAACGTGCAGGCTGTCCTATGGCCGATATGGTCAATGTAGACGGTTTGCGCAAGCTGAAAGCACAGCATCCCAACGCTAAAGTGGTTACTTATATCAACTCGTCGGCGGAAATTAAAGCAGAGACCGATATTTGTTGTACCTCCGCCAATGCCGTAAAGGTAATTGAATCCCTGGATGCTGAGGAAATCATTTGGGTGCCGGATAAAAACCTGGGCCAATACGTTCAGGACCAGACCGGCAAAAAGCTGATTATTTGGGAAGGTTACTGCAATACCCATGACATGCTTACCGTCAAAGATGTAGTAGAGATGAGAGCGAAGTATCCGGAGGCTGAATTTGTAGTTCACCCTGAATGCCGCCCCGAGGTAGTTGCTATGGGTGATTATGTGGGGAGCACCACATCCATTCTCGAATATTGCCGGAAATCGGACCGTCGGCAGTTTATCGTTGGAACGGAAGATGGAACCGGATATCAGCTCCGGAAGGACAGTCCGGATAAGGAATTTCATTTTGCCACCAAATTCCTCGTATGCCCTAATATGAAGGTTAATAATTTAAAAAAACTGGTGAAATGCCTGGAGACGATGAAACCGCAGATTTATGTTCCACCCGCTGTCTCAGGCAAAGCCAGGACATCCCTAGAGCGCATGCTACAAGTCCGGTAGCATGCGCTACTCTTTCGTTGAAACAGGTGAAATGCGGTTATGATTCCACAATATCTGGTAGATTTCGATCTCCGGGAGATGCCTGCCGTGAAGACAGATTGTATTGTTATCGGCTCTGGTATTGCCGGATTGTTCACAGCTATTAAAGCCAGCAGGGACCGGCGAGTCGTTATGATCACCAAAAAATCCATGATGGAAAGCAATACCCGTTACGCACAGGGAGGGATCGCCGCAGTTATTGCTGAGGATGATTCACCGGAATATCATCGGCAGGATACGCTGATGGCAGGAGCGGGCCTTTGTTCTTCGGCCGCTGTAGACGTGCTGGTCAATGAAGGACCAGAAGGTGTGCATGAGCTTATCCGGTTAGGCACTTTGTTCGATAAGGAAGACGGCGTATTGGCGTTGACCCAGGAAGGGGCACATAGCCACCGCCGTATTTTGCATGCCAACGGCGACGCAACAGGATATGAAATTGTGCGGGCACTCGCAGAGCAGGTTGCGGAGAATGACCGGATCGAGGTGTGGGATGATCATTTTGTGATAGATCTTATCACCGAAGGCGGGGAGTGCGAAGGCGTACTGTTGCAACAGCCGGACGGAGGACGCTTGTTCCTGCAGGCAGATGCAACGATTCTGTGTTCAGGCGGGGCAGGACAGCTGTATCGTTATACCACCAATCCGGAGGTGGCGACTGGCGATGGTGTAGCTATCGCTTACAGGGCCGGTGCGCATATCAGGGATATGGAATTTATTCAATTTCATCCGACTGCACTTAGTTATCCCGGAGCTCCCCGTTTTCTGATCTCGGAAGCGGTGCGAGGTGAAGGGGCTGTGCTGCGCAATATCCGGGGTGAACGGTTTATGGACCGCTATCATGAGCTGCTTGAGCTGGCCCCGCGCGATATTGTTGCACGTGCCATTGTCAGTGAAATGGAACTGACCAAGTCAACCTTTGTATATCTGGATATTACCCATGAATCTGCAGAAATGGTGAAGCACCGTTTTCCGACTATATATGAGACATGCATGAGTTATGGACTGGATATTACAAGTGATTGGATTCCCGTTGCCCCAGCTGCGCATTATATGATGGGGGGCATTAAGACGGATTTGAATGGGGAGAGCAATATTTCCCGGCTCTTTGCCTGCGGGGAGGTATCCTCTACAGGGGTGCATGGAGCGAATCGTCTGGCTAGTAATTCACTGTCGGAAGCGATTGTGTTCGGACGGCGGATTATTGAACGGGTCCGGGAGCTACCCTTGCTGGATCGTGAACAGTACTACGCCAGCAGCACAGAAGGACGCAGGGAGCATCCGACACAAGCCATCGTTGAACGGCGCCTAAAGCTGCAAAAGGTTATGGTCCGTTACGTCGGGCTCCGGCGAAATGAAGAAATGCTGTCCAAGGGTCTTGAAGAATTGAAGCGGCAGCTGCCGATTTTCAGTTCAGTAATGACCCGGCGAGAAGAATATGAATTTGCAAATATGCTGACCTGCTGCCTGTTGATAACGGAATCGGCACTGGCACGGGAAGAAAGCCGCGGGGCTCATTATCGTGAGGATTATCCGCAGCGGGATGATGAGCAGTGGCGCAAGCATCTGCTCCAAATCCGCGAACTCGGAATAGTGGAGGAAATAGGCGATGATGTTTAACGGATACAATGAAGAGCTGGTGCAATCGATCAAAGCGTGGCTGAGCGAGGATGTGGGTTCGGGGGATGTAACTACCCAGACCACGATTCCCGCCGGACATGAATCCAAAGGAATTATTCATTCGAAGGAGAACGGTGTAATCTGTGGGCTTCCAGTAGCTGAACTGGTTTTTGAAGTGGTGGACCCCACCTTGAATTTCACGGCTTTAGTGAAGGAAGGCCAGGCCGTTGCCAAGGGTACCGTGCTAGCTGAGGTAGAAGGCAGTACACACGCAATTCTGACCGGGGAGCGGCTTGCCCTTAATTTGATGCAGCGATTGTCAGGCGTTGCAACGCGTACGTCTTCTTTCGTACAGGCGCTGGATGGATTACCCACACGTCTTGTCGATACACGCAAGACAACACCAGGTCACCGAATGCTGGAGAAATATGCTGTCCGGGTTGGTGGGGGAGCAAACCACAGATTCGGCTTGTACGATGCGGTGATGATCAAAGATAATCATATCAAGGGAGCAGGCGGGATTCTTCAGGCCGTCGGCCGGGCCCGGGCTCATATCCCCCATACGATGACTATTGAAGTGGAGACGGAGAGTCTGGAGCAGGTCGAGGAGGCGTTAGCTGCCGGGGCTGATATCATTATGCTTGATAATATGACTACGGATATGATGATTGAAGCGGTAAAAAGAATCAAAGCCAAAGCCCCGCATGTCAAAACTGAGGCATCGGGCAACGTGTCTTTGGAAACGGTGCGCGATATGGCTCAAACAGGTGTGGATGTTATATCTGTGGGCCGCCTTACCTATTCCTTCTCCAGTCTGGATATCAGTCTGGATCTGAATGCGAAAAAGGAGGGCCAGTTGTCATGATGCTCGCAGTCGATATTGGCAACACAAATATTGTACTTGGTGTATACCGCGGGCGTGAGCTGCTGCACCATTTTCGGCTCAGTACTGCGCGTCAATCGACCGTAGATGAATATGGCGTATTATTTCACAATTTGTTTCATATGTCAGGTCTCTCCCTTAAAGATATAGAAGGAGTGATTATTTCTTCGGTTGTTCCTCCGCTGGTACAGGTTATTGTAGATATGTGTGTGAAGTATCTTAATAAAGATCCGCTGCTTGTCGGACCCGGAATCAAGACGGGACTTAACCTGCGCTACGAGAATCCCCGGGAAGTGGGTGCCGACCGGATTGTCAACGCAGTCGCTGCGGTTGAACAATACAAGTGTCCGCTTGTCGTCGTTGATTTCGGTACGGCGACAACCTTTGACTGCATTGATGCGGGCGCCAATTATCTTGGCGGCGCCATTGTCCCAGGGCTTGGCATCTCTACAGAAGCCTTATATCAGCGGGCATCCAAGCTTCCGCGGATCGAGCTGGAGAAGCCGAAGAAGGTCATTGGCCGCAACACGGTGCATGCCATGCAGGCCGGGATTATTTTTGGCTATGCCGGTCAAGTAGAGGGAATCGTAAAACGAATTAAGGTAGAAATGAACGCGCCGCAGCTGAAAGTAATTGCTACCGGTGGGCTCGCTTCGCTGATCGCCGGTGAAACGGAATGCATTGATGAAGTGAACCCATTGCTCACGCTGGAAGGCCTGCGCATTATTTATGACCGCAATAAATAAAGATAAAGATGCTAGGATAAAGGAATAGGAGGAGTATGGGTCCAATGGAAAAAAAGAAGGATCGGCTGATCAGGGGAACGGCGTTGAATGGTAGGGTGAGAGCTTTTGCCGTCCGTACGACAGAACTAGTCGATGAATTGCGGCGCAGACATGATACGTACCCGACAGCTACAGCTGCCCTAGGGCGTACAGTTACCGCTGCGGCCATGATGGGAGCCATGCTCAAGGGTCAAGAGAAGCTGAATATAGTGGTCAGGGGCGATGGACCGCTCGGGCAGATTGTAGCAGAGTCCAATGCCTTGGGGGAGGTCCGCGGCTACGTGCATCATCCGCATGTCCATTTGCCAAGCAACAGCTTGGGCAAGCTGGATGTGGCGGGAGCGGTAGGAACGGAAGGATCCCTGGATATAACTAAAGATTTGGGGATGAAAGAACCGTACCGCGGCAGTGTGCCGATTATTTCAGGCGAGCTTGGCGAGGACTTTACGTACTACTTTGCCGTATCGGAGCAAACCCCGGCTGCTGTTGGATTAGGTGTCCTTGTGGATACGGATAACTCGGTAATTGTTGCCGGGGGCTTTATCATACAGCTGCTGCCGGGGCTTACGGATGCTGAGATTACGGAGATTGAACAAGCTATAGGCAATATGCCATCCGTTACGATACTGCTGGATCAGGGACTAGAGCCGGAAGAGATGCTGCGTTTTCTTTTCCCGGATGCGGTTGTATTAGATGATTTAGACATTGTTTTTGCTTGTCAGTGTTCACGCGAAAGAGTGGAGCAGACATTGGTTAGTCTCGGTCAGCACGAGCTCGAACGATTGATCGAAGAGGATGAACAGGCTGAGGTTGTGTGTCAATTTTGCAACGAGGCTTACGTTTTTAATAAGGAAGAAATGCAGGTCATTCTCGACCAGGCAAAATTATAGGGTTATGGGATGATGACAAGACAGGAACGAACGCTGCGTAAGGCTGTCGTAATACTTGCAGTGGTGACTCTCCTGCTTGGACTGCTGCTTATTTGGAGCCTGCGTGCCGGCGGGGGTATTTGGCAGAGAGGTATAAGCGGTGAATCAGCGGAGGTCGCCTCAGTGGGGGGCCAATCAGTAACAGAGCAGCAGTGGATGGATGAGCTTAAAAATAAGCATGGTGATGAAGTGTTATTGGGCATACTGAACCAAATTGCGGTTGAGAAGGAAGCCAAGGCGCTGGGTATAACCGTACCGGATGATGAAGTGGAGCAGGAACTAAAAAATACGATGTCCGGTTACAGCTCGGAAGAGCAATATTACGCTCAAATGCAGTCGGAGCTGGGGTTGTCGCGCCAGGAAGTCCGTGAAGAAACGGTGTATCGTTTGACACTCCAGGCGGTAGCTACGGCTGGCATTGTTATTAAAGACTCGGATATTGACGATTATTTAGAGCAAAACCAGGATCGTTTCCGGCCTAAAAAGGTCATGGAGCTCTCCTTAATCAAGGTTCGTACGTATTCCGAGGCGGAACAGGTCATGAACCGGCTGGAACGTGGTGAGGATTTTGCGGCGCTGGCCAAGGAGCTTTCCATAGAGCAGGATAGCAGCGCACGGGGCGGAAGCCTGGGAACTGTGGAGGAGGATGATCCGTTCTGGCCGGAGGAGCTGCTGAAAACGGCAGCAGGCCTAGAAGCCGGTGATATTGCGGGTCCGCTGCAGGACGTCGACAGCTATGACGTCATTCGGGTCGAGCGTATTTCATCACCTGAAATGCCGGATGAGAAAGAAATCAGGGATCAGGTTCGCCGTGAAATGGCACTGGAGCAAGCCGCTCCTTTGCAGCAGGTGGAAAGTGGTTTGCGCACCAAATACGCCGCGGCAATATATATTGACAATCGTCCGCAAGATTGATAATATGATATTATTCTAAAAACCTACTGATTTACTCGGAAATAATAACGGCGGCCGATATTTCAACCGCTGGACAGCGCTTTAACTTGTGCGCTGCAGTATTGAATATCCTGGTGTCTCTACAAGATGACAAGCCGTTTCTATACACCCGGACTCACATGCTGAAGACAATTGTCACAAGTTACGTACTAATATCCATTTATCATTCCAAGGAGGTTTTTGCTCATGGCTAAAGTCGTTAATAATGTAACAGAACTGATCGGAGGCACTCCGCTCGTTCGTCTGAACCGGATTGTACCTGAAGGGGCAGCAGATATTTATGCAAAGCTGGAGTATCAGAATCCGGGTTCCAGCGTTAAGGACCGCATTGCAATCAGCATCGTGGAAGAGGCGGAGAAGGACGGCCGTCTGAAGCCGGGCGATACCATTGTTGAAGCAACCAGCGGCAACACAGGTATTGGTCTGGCTCTGGTAGCTGCAGCCAAAGGGTATAAGGTTGTAATTGTTATGCCTGAAACCATGAGCTTGGAGCGTCGTAACCTGCTGCGTGCATATGGAGCTGAGCTGGTACTGACACCAGGGTCGGAAGGCATGAACGGAGCTGTCAAGAAGGCGGAGCAAATTTTGAACGAGAACCCTGGCTTCTTTATCGCTGAACAATTCAAGAATCCTGCGAATGTGAAAATTCACCGCGAGACGACCGGACCGGAAATTGTGGAAGCCATTGAGTCCATCGGAGGAACGCTGGATGCATTTGTAGCGGGTATTGGTACAGGTGGAACTATTACCGGTGCTGGCGAAGTGCTGAAGGACAAATTCCCTGATGTGAAGATTTATGCTGTAGAACCGGCAGCTTCGCCGATTTTGGCAGGCGGCAAACCGGGCCCTCACAAAATCCAGGGTATTGGCGCTAACTTCATTCCGGAAATCCTTAATCAGGATATCTACGATGAAATCATCCACGTGGAGAACGACGAAGCGTTTGAAACCGCACGCCGTGTAGCCAAGGAAGAAGGAATTCTTACCGGAATTTCTTCGGGTGCCGCTGTATCTGCAGCAATCAAGGTTGCTAAAGAACTGGGTGCCGGCAAACGGGTAGTGGTTATTATCCCGAGTAACGGCGAACGTTACCTGAGCACGCCACTTTACAATTTCGAAGTGTAATTTAATACAACTATTCTTAACAAGAACCTCCGTAGCCACTTTTTTAGTGGTTATGGAGGTTTTTTTAGGATATACTGACAGGCAACATACTAATGACGAATTCATCGGTTTTAGGAGGATGGACTTGGAGATTCTAACATCTGTGGAACAATGGAAGCAGTGGGATGGTGATGGCTGGAGGCTGCTGCCCTTTATTATAAAATCAAAGCCGAATGCCGGCGGTCTGCCTTCATCCTGGAAAACGGCATGGGAAATGGCATCCCCTTATTCAGTAGTACTCGAGAGTGGAAAAGGCGGCCGTTTTACCTATTTGGGTCTTACTCCGGTATCCGTACTTAAGGGAAAAGATAACTCCGCCACGGTACTGAGCGCTGAAGAATACGGCGGCAGTAAGTTGGATGAGGCAAGAACGCTGTATGGACAGCCCCTGGAGATGCTGCAGCAATGGATGGCCCCGTTCAATTCTCCGCGTTTGCAGTTGCCGGGGATTCCGCCATTCACGGGCGGCTGTATCGGCTTTCTTGGATACGATGTTGTCCGTTCTCTGGAACGGCTGCCAAGTCAGGCGGAGGATCATCCCGGCTTTCCGGATTTTCTCTTCATGAGAATGGAAGAGGTGTGGATATACGATCATGAGGAGGACATGCTCTATTGTGCACTGTATGTTCCGCTGCCAGCCGGCATGCCGGGAGAATTAACTCCAGATGAGTTAGAGCAGCTATATCATACATCTACAGTCCGTGCGGAGGGGATGGCGAAGCAGTGGCAACACCTGTCCACGGCCTCTGGACTGCAGGAAAATGTTGCGGATATGTCTGAGCTTCATGCCGATGCCTCCGGGGAATGGCCGGGAATGACCTCTGCGTTCTCCCGAGAACAATTCCAGCAGGCAGTGCTGGATGTTCAGGAATACATCCGCCAAGGCGATGTATTCCAGGTTAACCTGTCGCTGCGTCAGGAGGGGCAGCTGCAGTCTTCGCCGGAGGATATTTACGAATGGCTGCGCAAGCTCAATCCGTCCCCGTACATGGGGCTGCTGCGGTCGCCCGGCTTCGCGCTGTCCAGCGCATCGCCGGAGCTGCTTGTTAAGCTGCACGGGGACCGGGTGAGCGCACGGCCTATCGCCGGTACCCGGCGCCGGGGACTGACTCCCGCGGAGGATGCCGCCATGGAGGCGGAGCTGCGCGGGAGCGACAAAGAGATCGCCGAGCATATTATGCTTGTCGATCTGGAGCGCAACGATATCGGCCGTGTCGCGGCTTACGGCTCGGTTAGCGTACCGGAGCTGATGACTGTAGAACGGTACTCCCATGTGATGCATCTCGTCTCCCAGGTGGAGGGAAGAATAGCGGAGGGCAAAGACGCTTACGATGTTATGGCAGCCTTATTCCCGGGTGGCACGATCACAGGAGCACCTAAAGTAAGAACGATGGAGATTATTGAGGAGCTGGAGCCGGTGCGGCGAGGGCCGTATACCGGTTCGATGGGCTGGATTGACTATAACGGCAATATGGAATTAAATATTATTATAAGAACGCTGGCTGTAAAGGACGGAATCGGATATATCCAGACAGGTGCTGGAATTGTTATTGATTCTGATCCCTACCGTGAGTACCGTGAATGCCATAATAAAGCCAAAGCGGTGGTGAAGGCCGTTCTCTGCTGTGAACGACAGCAGGAATACCTGAAAACCGGCGGCGCCGAAGGGGGAGCAACACCATGATTTTAGTCATCGATAATTATGATTCCTTTACGTATAACCTTGTTCAGTATTTGGGTGAGCTGGGCGAAGAGGTGAAAGTGTACCGCAACGATGAAATTAGCGTCAAAGAGATTGAGGAGCTGGCACCGGACCATATTCTGATCTCCCCGGGTCCCTGTACACCCAATGAAGCGGGCATCAGTCTGGATGTGCTTGATCATTTTAAGGGTGTCATTCCGATCTTTGGCGTATGTCTCGGCCATCAGGCGATCGGACAGGCATTTGGCGGCAATGTGATTCGCGCAGAGCGTTTGATGCACGGCAAAACCTCACCTATCCATCATAACGGGACTTCGGTCTTTGAGGGTTTGGAGTCTCCATTTACAGCCACGCGATATCATTCTCTACTTGTAGAGCGTGAGAGTCTGCCGGATTGTTTGGAAATTACGGCAGAGACTGCAGAGGGAGAAATTATGGCCCTGCGCCACAAGGAATATCCGATTGAAGGTGTGCAATTCCATCCCGAATCTATTATTACATCGCACGGGCATACCATGCTGCGCAATTTCCTGAAACGGAGAGCCGGAGAGACGGCATGAAGTATATAGGAATTAATGACAGCGTCATCGACGCCAAGGAAGCCGTGGTTTCTGTTTTGGATCACGGCTTTTTGTATGGAGTGGGCCTGTTTGAGACATTCAGGACGTACGGGGGAGTGCCTTTCCTGCTTGAGCGGCATTTGGAACGGATGGAAGAGGGCTGCCGGCAGTTGGGTATTCCTTTCCATGCAGATACCATAAAGCTCGAGGCCTGGATTACCAGGCTCATGAAAAAGAACGGATTGAAGGAAGCGTACATTCGTTACACGGTAACGGCTGGTGTGGACATCCTTGGATTGCCTGCGGGAGACTACGTTAAGCCCAATCATATTCTCTATGCCAAAGCGCTGCCGGCCTTGCCGGAGAAGCTTTATACCCAAGGCAAACCCTTGCAGTTGCTATCGCACCGGCGCAATACGCCGGAAGGACATGAACGTTTCAAGTCACTGCATTACATGAATAATATTCTGGCCAAACGGGAGCTTTCCGGTTATTCTTCTGCCGCTAATGGAGCTGAAGGGTTAATGCTGACTGCTCAGGATCAAGTGGCTGAGGGAATTGTCAGCAATCTATTTTTTGTGAAAAACGGTGTCCTTTGTACTCCGGATACGGCAACAGGCATCTTGCCCGGCATTACCCGGGAAATGGTGACCGAGCTGGCTATAGATGCGGGGCTTCAGGTAGAAGAAGGATTCTACTCCTGGGAACAGCTGAAAGAAGCAGATGAGGTGTTCCTGACCAACTCTATTCAAGAGATTGTGCCGGTCACCTCGCTTTGGGAGATGGAACAGCTTAACATCGTCAGTGGCGGAAAATCCGGGCCTGTGACCACACAATTAATCTTACTGTATAGGGAAAGGGCGGGTATGCCAACGTGAAACCGACGATTTACAAACGGACATACAAATTCGCAGATGCAGAGCTGACATTAGGAGACCGGACGCTGATCATGGGTATTCTTAATGTAACACCGGACTCCTTCTCGGATGGCGGCTTATGGAATGATCCGGATAAAGCCGTGGAGCATGCGCTTCAAATGGCTGCAGAGGGAGCGGACATTATCGACATCGGCGGCGAATCTACACGTCCCGGTCATGAGCCTGTTGGCTTGGAAGAAGAACTGGCGCGTGTGCTGCCCATCATCGAAAGCATTCACTTGGCTGCTCCTCATCTTCCCCTATCCGTAGATACGTATAAAGCCGAGGTCGCACGAAGAGCCATCGCAGCAGGTGCGCATATCATCAATGATGTGTGGGGCTGCAAGGCCGACCCGGAAATGGCTGGCGTGATGGCAGCAGCAGGCTGTCCGGTGATCTTAATGCACAATCGCCAGGACCGCAAGTACAACGAATTAATAAGCGATATCGCTGCCGATCTACAAGTAAGCATGGAGTTGGCTCTTGCCGCTGGCGTAAAGCGGGAACACATTATTTTAGACCCGGGCATTGGTTTTGCCAAAGACTACAGTGAGAATCTGCAGACTATGATGGCTTTGGACACGTTAGCCGGGCTTGGTTATCCGCTGCTTCTGGGCACATCGCGCAAAAAATTCATCCGTACGGCTCTAGATCTCCCACCTGATGATGTCGTTGAGGGTACTGCGGCTACCGTTGCCTTTGGGATTGCCCAGGGCTGTCAGATTGTAAGGGTGCACGATGTGGCCTCTATCAAGCGTACCGTAAACATGTGCGATGCCATGCTATATGCAGGGTCGCCGACACACTTTTGAAAAGGCGGTTTTCCCACATGGACAAAATGAAGCTGCACCGGATGGAATATTACGGTTACCACGGAGTATATGAAGAAGAGCGCAAGCTGGGTCAACGTTACTACATTGATTTGGAATTGGAGCTGGATTTGCAGGGGGCAGCCCTAAGCGATGATCTGACCCTAACCGTGAATTATGCCGAAGTTCATGATCTTGTTAAAAGCATTGTCGAAAAAAAGTCCTTTAAGCTAATCGAAGCTTTGGGAGAATATATTGCATCCGCGTTACTTGACACTTATACTGTTATCAATGCAGTAACGGTCCAAGTGACCAAGCCGCATCCGCCGTTCGATATTCATTTTCAGGGAGTGACTGTTGAGCTGCGCAGAACTAGAAAGTGAGAAATGATCCATGAATAACCATTCTACCTCTGAAGAATCAGAGGCTTATATTGCTTTAGGGGCTAATTTGGGTGACCGGGAAGGGACGCTGGCAGAAGCTTTGAACCGCCTGAATGGGCATGAGGCCATTCAAATTGTCCGCTGTTCGGGAGTTTATGAGACAGAGCCGGTCGGCTACCTCGATCAACCGCAGTTTTTGAATATGGCGGCAGCCTTAGTGACGACGCTTGAACCCGAATCTTTACTGAATGTTATGCTTGAGATTGAAACAGGACTCGGACGCACACGCGATATCCGCAACGGTCCGAGAACGGTTGATTTAGACTTGTTGTGGATGGAAGGGCGATCCATGGACACGCCGCATCTAACACTTCCGCATCCCCGTATGCATGAGCGCGCATTCGTACTCTTTCCTCTAAACGATATTGTGCCGCAGGACGAAGGTTCCGGGCTCCGCCGTATCGTTACGTCAGCACTGGAAGACATAGATGGAAAGGATGGAATTCGGCTTTGGACAACAAGCGTATGGGAAGACGGGTTCGGGCATTCCGAAAGCTGAAGGGATTTACCCAACAGGAGCTTGCGGATCGTATCGGAGTTTCCTTGGCTGTGCTTGGTGCAGTCGAGAGGGGCAACAGACGTTTAGAAGATCAAATTTTAGATAAAATTGCGAGTGTTCTGGAGGTCTCCGTCCAGGAGCTGGCAAACCCATCTTTATAATAAAGACGGCAAAGGAAGTGAACTGCATGCTGAAAATCGGCGGCATTGAAATGAAAAACCAGGTTGTTCTGGCTCCAATGGCGGGTGTATGTAATCCGGCATTCCGGCTTATTGCCAAGGAGTTTGGTACCGGTCTTGTCTGTGCCGAAATGGTAAGCGATAAGGCCATTATTCATGGTAATAAACGCACACGTGAAATGCTGTTTGTGGACGAGCGTGAGAAACCGCTCAGCCTGCAGATTTTTGGCGGGGATCGCGAGTCTCTGGTAGAAGCGGCTAAAGTTGTCGATAAAGAGACCAATGCGGATATTATTGATATTAATATGGGCTGTCCCGTTCCGAAAGTCACCAAATGTGATGCGGGTGCGCGTTGGCTGCTGAATCCCGACAAAATTTACGAAATGGTCTCTGCAGTGGTGGAGGCTGTCGATAAACCGGTGACCGTTAAAATGCGCATCGGCTGGGATAGCGAGCATATTTTCGTTGAGGACAATGCACGCGCGGTAGAACGCGCCGGTGGTCAGGCCGTCAGCGTTCATGGACGGACACGGGAGCAGCTGTACACGGGCCATGCGAACTGGGATTATATCAGAATGGCCAAACAGGCTGTTTCTATCCCGATTATCGGCAACGGTGATGTAAATACGCCGGAAGATGCCCGGGCGATGCTGGATCAGACGGGCTGCGACGGCGTGATGATTGGTCGGGGTGCACTCGGCAATCCGTGGATGTTGTACCGTACGATACAGTATCTGAATACTGGTGAGCTTATGCCCGAGCCAACAGCGGAAGAGAAGATTAAAGTCGCTATTCTTCATATGGATCGTCTCGTCGATCTTAAAGGGGAGGCGGTAGCCGTACGTGAGATGCGCAAGCATCTGGCTTGGTATCTGAAAGGCCTCAAAGCGGCTGCGCGCGTGAAGGATGTTATTATGGAAGAAACCAAGCGTGATGAAATGGTGAGGATTTTGAATGATTTTGCCGAACAATTAAAACACGACGAGGAAAGCGGCATGGAAGGTGCCGGAGCGGCCCTCTCGACGGTATAAAAGGCGGCTTTTCTAGCATTTCTTGATTACACCGAACATTATATGGGGTATCATTGACATTTTGTAGCGGTTCCAATATAATTTCTCAGTATAAAATTACCGTTACAGTTACAGCATGCAGCAAGGAGGGTTCTTATCCCTCCAGATTCGCATATAGTTATGGTGTTTTCAATAAATGTATAACGACAGGAGAATCGGTTGAGATGAGCGATAAAGAAGTCATCCTTACACCGGACGGTCTAAAGCGTCTGGAAGAAGAATTGGAGACCCTCAAATCCGTAAAACGCCGCGAGGTGGCCGAACGGATTAAGGTGGCGATTGGTTATGGCGATATCAGTGAGAACTCGGAGTATGAGGACGCGAAGAACGAACAGGCTTTTATTGAAGGACGCGTAATCACTTTGGAAAAAATGCTCCGTAATGCACGTATTATCAATAGCAATGAGATCGTCACCGACGTGGTGAGCATCGGTGTTACCGTTAACGTTGAGGATATGGAGTATGGCGACGTTATGGAATATACCATCGTTGGTTCCGCTGAGTCTGATCCGCTCAACAACAAGATTTCCAACGAAAGCCCGGTAGGGAAAGCTATTATCGGTAAGAAAAAGGGAACTATCGTAGATGTAAGTGTACCTGCTGGCGTTATTCAATATAAAATCATCGATATCAAGATGAAGTAATTTTATGGACATTGCGTCTGCCGCTAACCTGCTGCTTTTTACATTGCAGTCCGGATTTATCGCCCTGGCGGCTGGTTTGAGAAAGCTTCCTTAGGGAAGCTTTTTTCAAAATTAAAGGAAGCGCAAAAATGTACTTATTTTAAATGGAACGGGACTGTCCTCACAATGATGAAGGCGGAGCCGTTTCTTCTTACGTATAGATACACTGAGTTATAAGAAGGGGATGTAAAGCATGACTGAAGAATTGAACAATGCGGATAACCAGGAGAAGGAGTTAAGTGAGCTGCTGCAAATCCGCCGGGCCAAATTGGACGAGCTGCGGGGTTTGGGAATTGATCCTTTCGGTAAAAAGTATGAGCGCACGGCTAACGCCGGAGACCTTCTCACCAAGTATGAGAGCATGACCAAAGAGGAACTAGACGAATTGGCGGTTGAAGTCAGCATAGCTGGACGTATTATGGCAAAACGGAGCATGGGTAAAGCCAGCTTCGCCCATCTTCAGGATCTCAGCGGTAAAATTCAAATCTACGTGCGGCAGGATAGTATTCCAGAAGCCCAATACGACGGATTTAGCATTTTGGATCTGGGGGATATCATCGGCGTAAGAGGAACGATTTTCAAAACAAAAACCGGAGAAACCTCTATTAAGGTACATAATCTTGAGGTGCTGTCCAAATCACTGCTTCCGCTTCCGGAGAAATACCATGGTCTGAAAGACGTAGAACTGCGATACCGCCAGCGTTATGTCGACCTAATTATTAATCCAGAGGTACAGCAGACGTTTATTGCCCGTTCCCGGATTATTCAATCGATGCGTCGTTATTTGGACTCCCTTGGCTATCTGGAGGTTGAAACGCCAACCCTGCATGCCATTGCCGGCGGTGCGGCTGCACGTCCCTTCATTACCTACCATAATACCCTTGAGATGCAGCTTTACATGCGGATTGCTATTGAGCTTCACTTGAAGCGTCTGATTGTTGGCGGTCTGGAAAAAGTGTATGAGATCGGACGTGTATACCGTAACGAAGGAATCTCTACCCGACATAACCCGGAATTCACAATGATTGAGCTCTATGAGGCTTATGCCGACTATAAGGACATTATGCATTTGACCGAGAGCCTGATTGCCCATATTGCTCAGGAAGTCCTCGGAACGCTAAAGGTGAATTATCAAGGCCAGGAAGTCGACCTGACACCTCAATGGCGCCGTGTATCTATGGTAGATGCGGTTAAGGAAGTAACGGGTGTAGACTTCAGTGTTCAAATGAGTGATGAAGAAGCTCAAGCTCTGGCTAAGGAACATCGTGTACCCGTTGAAAAGCATATGACCTTCGGACATATTCTGAATGCCTTTTTTGAGCAGTTTGTAGAGGAAACCCTAATTCAGCCTACGTTTGTTACAGGTCATCCGGTTGAAATTTCCCCGCTGGCCAAAAAGAACGATCTAGATCCACGCTTTACAGACCGGTTTGAGCTGTTTATCGTGGCACGTGAGCATGCTAATGCATTCAGTGAGTTGAACGATCCTATTGACCAGCGTCAGCGTTTTGAGGCACAGATCCATGAGAAAGAGCAAGGCAACGACGAAGCTCATGAGATGGATGATGATTTCATTCGCGCCCTGGAATACGGCATGCCGCCTACAGGTGGATTGGGTATCGGGGTGGACCGTCTGATTATGCTGCTCACGAACTCAGCATCGATTCGGGATGTACTGTTGTTCCCGCATATGCGCAACCGTACGGAATAGTAATAAGACAACCTTAACCAAGGGGCTCGCCTCGGTGGCGACTTCCCTTGGAGAAAGTTGAAGGCAAACCTGTAGAATCCATACAACCTAATGATATACACTAAGTTTCAAAAAAAGCTTGCAATAGATATTCACACATGGTATATTCTTATTCCGGCCAAGAAATGTTGATGGCGAGCTCGAAAAGAAATTAAAAAAAAGAGCTTGCATTACACGGTTGGATATGATATATTATAAGAGTTGCTGGTGAGCATTAATGACCGACAACGAGAACTTGATCTTTGAAAACTGAACAACGAGTGAGTGGGATTTTACGAAAGTGAAATCCAAAAAAATGAGAATGTAAATTCTCGTCAGATGTTTCAAAATGAGCTATCGCTCTTTTCAATATCTTTTCGGATGGTTATTTTCTCGGAGCGATTCGGGGAAGTAATCGCTCGAAAAAACCTAATTGGAGAGTTTGATCCTGGCTCAGGACGAACGCTGGCGGCATGCCTAATACATGCAAGTCGAGCGGAGTTTTATTGGGAGCTTGCTTTCAATAGGATTTAGCGGCGGACGGGTGAGTAACACGTAGGCAACCTGCCCCTTAGCCTGGGATAACTACCGGAAACGGTAGCTAATACCGGATAATTCCTTTCTTCTCCTGAAGGAAGGATGAAAGACGGAGCAATCTGTCACTGAGGGATGGGCCTGCGGCGCATTAGCTAGTTGGTGAGGTAACGGCTCACCAAGGCGACGATGCGTAGCCGACCTGAGAGGGTGAACGGCCACACTGGGACTGAGACACGGCCCAGACTCCTACGGGAGGCAGCAGTAGGGAATCTTCCGCAATGGGCGAAAGCCTGACGGAGCAATGCCGCGTGAGTGATGAAGGTTTTCGGATCGTAAAGCTCTGTTGCCAGGGAAGAACGTCTCATAGAGTAACTGCTATGAGAGTGACGGTACCTGAGAAGAAAGCCCCGGCTAACTACGTGCCAGCAGCCGCGGTAATACGTAGGGGGCAAGCGTTGTCCGGAATTATTGGGCGTAAAGCGCGCGCAGGCGGCTACTTAAGTCTGGTGTTTAAACCTTGGGCTCAACCTGAGGTCGCACTGGAAACTGGGTGGCTTGAGTACAGAAGAGGAAAGTGGAATTCCACGTGTAGCGGTGAAATGCGTAGATATGTGGAGGAACACCAGTGGCGAAGGCGACTTTCTGGGCTGTAACTGACGCTGAGGCGCGAAAGCGTGGGGAGCAAACAGGATTAGATACCCTGGTAGTCCACGCCGTAAACGATGAGTGCTAGGTGTTAGGGGTTTCGATACCCTTGGTGCCGAAGTTAACACAGTAAGCACTCCGCCTGGGGAGTACGGTCGCAAGACTGAAACTCAAAGGAATTGACGGGGACCCGCACAAGCAGTGGAGTATGTGGTTTAATTCGAAGCAACGCGAAGAACCTTACCAGGTCTTGACATCTGGGTGAAAACACTAGAGATAGTGTCCCTCTTCGGAGCACCCAAGACAGGTGGTGCATGGTTGTCGTCAGCTCGTGTCGTGAGATGTTGGGTTAAGTCCCGCAACGAGCGCAACCCTTAACTTTAGTTGCCAGCAGGTGAAGCTGGGCACTCTAGAGTGACTGCCGGTGACAAACCGGAGGAAGGTGGGGATGACGTCAAATCATCATGCCCCTTATGACCTGGGCTACACACGTACTACAATGGCCGGTACAACGGGAAGCGAAACCGCGAGGTGGAGCCAATCCCAGCAAAGCCGGTCTCAGTTCGGATTGCAGGCTGCAACTCGCCTGCATGAAGTCGGAATTGCTAGTAATCGCGGATCAGCATGCCGCGGTGAATACGTTCCCGGGTCTTGTACACACCGCCCGTCACACCACGAGAGTTTACAACACCCGAAGTCGGTGGGGTAACCCGCAAGGGAGCCAGCCGCCGAAGGTGGGGTAGATGATTGGGGTGAAGTCGTAACAAGGTAGCCGTATCGGAAGGTGCGGCTGGATCACCTCCTTTCTATGGAGAATCGTCACCTGCAATGGTGACATTCAAATACGAAGCGCAGGCTTCTATAAGAACCTTTAGGTTCAAGCTTAGGCTTTCGAAGCAGCTTTGCTTCGCAAAGCTTTTAACTCACTCGTTGCTCAGTTTTGAGAGTTTAAGCTCTCAAAGGTAACATCTAGTCTGGAATTTTGATCGGCACAGTCGTGCTCGACCCAAAAATCCAGAAACTTGATCCTTGAAAACTGGATACCGAAACGAATTTGCGTTTTAGAACATCTTTTAGCACACTTGTGCAAACAAGTGAATGTTATTAGTTGATACGATTCTCTCCTGAAGGAGTATTGAGTGATTGGGGTTTGTCTTTAGATGAACATCAATGGTCCGATATTTTTCCTACGGAAAAAATCGAGGTTAAGCTAATAAGAGCACACGGAGGATGCCTAGGCGCCAGGAGCCGACGAAGGACGTGGCGAACAACGAAACTGCCTCGGGGAGCTGTAAGCAAGCTTTGATCCGAGGGTGTCCGAATGGGGAAACCCAGCTGTGGTAATTCGCAGTTACTTCTCTCTGAACACATAGGAGAGATAGAGGCAGACCAGGGGAACTGAAACATCTAAGTACCCTGAGGAAGAGAAAACAATAGTGATTCCGTCAGTAGCGGCGAGCGAACGCGGAACAGCCTAAACTTGGGCGATTTATCGCCTGGGGGTTGTGGGACGTCTCCCATGGAGTTACAAAGGAATCTGGTAGGTGAAGAGGTCTGGAAAGGCCCGCGATAGAGGTAATAGCCCTGTAACCTAAACCATGTTCTCTCCGAGACGGATCCCGAGTAGTGCGGGGCACGTGAAACCCCGTATGAATCCAGCAGGACCATCTGCTAAGGCTAAATACTACCTGGCGACCGATAGTGAAACAGTACCGTGAGGGAAAGGTGAAAAGCACCCCGGAAGGGGAGTGAAATAGAACCTGAAACCGTGTGCTTACAAAAAGTCAGAGCCCGATCTATGGGTGATGGCGTGCCTTTTGTAGAATGAACCGGCGAGTTACGTTTAACATGCAAGGTTAAGGTGAGAAGCCGGAGCCGCAGCGAAAGCGAGTCTGAATAGGGCGACATAGTATGTGGACGTAGACCCGAAACCGTGTGATCTACCCCTGTCCAGGGTGAAGGTGCGGTAACACGCACTGGAGGCCCGAACCCACGCATGTTGAAAAATGCGGGGATGAGGTGGGGGTAGCGGAGAAATTCCAATCGAACTCGGAGATAGCTGGTTCTCCCCGAAATAGCTTTAGGGCTAGCCTCGGCACAAGAGTAATGGAGGTAGAGCACTGATTGGTTGCGGGGCCCGCAAGGGTTACCAAGATCAGTCAAACTCCGAATGCCATCTACTTATTGCCGGGAGTCAGACAGTGAGTGCTAAGATCCATTGTCAAAAGGGAAACAGCCCAGACCATCAGCTAAGGTCCCCAAGTGTGTGTTAAGTGGGAAAGGATGTGGAGTTGCACAGACAACCAGGATGTTGGCTTAGAAGCAGCCACCATTGAAAGAGTGCGTAATAGCTCACTGGTCGAGTGACTCTGCGCCGAAAATGTAACGGGGCTAAACACACCACCGAAGCTATGGCTAGGATCGACTTCACTGCTTCTTTGAGCGGTGTTTATCAGAGTAGACATTTATGCCTGAAATCATTTGAAAAGATGAGGGCTAAATGCTTCTAGGGATAAGCACACTTCGAAGCTGGAGTGAAGTCGATCCTGGGGTAGGGGAGCGTTGTATGTGGGTTGAAGGTGTACCGTAAGGAGCGCTGGACAGCATACAAGTGAGAATGCCGGTATGAGTAACGAAAAGATCAGTGAGAATCTGATCCGCCGAAAGCCCAAGGTTTCCTGAGGAAGGCTCGTCCGCTCAGGGTAAGTCGGGACCTAAGGCGAGGCCGAAAGGCGTAGTCGAAGGACAACAGTTTGAAATTACTGTACCACCGTAATCCGCTATGAGCGATGGGGTGACGCAGGAGGGTAGTGACGCGGACTGATGGATGTCCGTCTAAGCAGTGAGGCTGATGTGTAGGCAAATCCGCACATCATTAAGGCTGGGCTGTGATGGGGAGCGAAAATTACAGTAGCGAAGGTCATGATCTCACACTGCCAAGAAAAGCCTCTAGCCAGGAGAAGGTGCCCGTACCGCAAACCGACACAGGTAGGCGAGAAGAGAATTCTAAGGCGCGCGGAAGAACTCTCGTTAAGGAACTCGGCAAAATGACCCCGTAACTTCGGGAGAAGGGGTGCCCCGGTAGTGTGAATAGCACGAGGGGGCCGCAGTGAAAAGGCCCAAGCGACTGTTTAGCAAAAACACAGGTCTGTGCGAAGCCGCAAGGCGAAGTATACGGGCTGACGCCTGCCCGGTGCTGGAAGGTTAAGGGGAGCGGTTAGGAGCAATCCGAAGCTGTGAACCGAAGCCCCAGTAAACGGCGGCCGTAACTATAACGGTCCTAAGGTAGCGAAATTCCTTGTCAGGTAAATTCTGACCCGCACGAATGGCGTAACGACTTGGGCGCTGTCTCAACGAGAGATCCGGTGAAATTTTAATACCTGTGAAGATGCAGGTTACCCGCGACAAGACGGAAAGACCCCATGGAGCTTTACTGCAGCTTGATATTGAATTTGGGTACGATCTGTACAGGATAGGTGGGAGCCAGGGAAGCAGGAGCGCAAGCTTCTGCAGAGGCGACGTTGGGATACCACCCTGATCGTATCTAGGTTCTAACCTGGCACCCTAATCGGGTGCGGGGACCGTGTCAGGCGGGCAGTTTGACTGGGGCGGTCGCCTCCTAAAGAGTAACGGAGGCGTTCCAAGGTTCCCTCAGAATGGTTGGAAATCATTCGAAGAGTGCAAAGGCATAAGGGAGCTTGACTGCGAGACCTACAAGTCGAGCAGGGACGAAAGTCGGACTTAGTGATCCGGTGGTACCGCATGGAAGGGCCATCGCTCAACGGATAAAAGCTACCCTGGGGATAACAGGCTTATCTCCCCCAAGAGTCCACATCGACGGGGAGGTTTGGCACCTCGATGTCGGCTCATCGCATCCTGGGGCTGAAGTAGGTCCCAAGGGTTGGGCTGTTCGCCCATTAAAGCGGTACGCGAGCTGGGTTCAGAACGTCGTGAGACAGTTCGGTCCCTATCTGTCGTGGGCGCAGGAAATTTGAGAGGAGCTGTCCTTAGTACGAGAGGACCGGGATGGACGTACCGCTGGTGCATCAGTTGTTCCGCCAGGAGCATGGCTGAGTAGCTACGTACGGACGGGATAAGCGCTGAAAGCATCTAAGCGTGAAGCCCCCCTCAAGATGAGATTTCCCAATACGTAAGACCCCTTGAAGACGACGAGGTAGATAGGTTGGAGGTGGAAGTGCAGCAATGCATGGAGCTGACCAATACTAATCGGTCGAGGGCTTATCCAATATTTAATTCGCAGATTCGTTTCGGATTCAGTTTTCAGGGAGTCAAATTCCTGAAGTAGCTATAAGCTGCATGTCTTTTCTAGTGTTGGTTATTTTCCTGGAGAAATTCGGGGAGTGATACGACCGGAAAAAACCTGTTTGGTGGCGATAGCGGAGGGGTTCCACGCGTACCCATCCCGAACACGACCGTTAAGACCTCCAGCGCCGATGGTACTTGGACCGAAGGGTCCTGGGAGAGTAGGACGTTGCCAAGCACATGGAAGCCACTGTTGATTCATTTGACAGTGGTTTTTTTGTACATCGAATAACGAATTCAGTTGGTAGGAGCACTTGTACTAGATAGGGATTGTCCGCCTGGAGTGGACTTCCGTCCAAGAATTCGCTTTCGTGTATAAGGTTTTATGAATACCTCACTACTCCGTGTAATATTCTTGACAGTGCAAAAAGCCTTTGCTAAGATGGCAATAATATATTTTTGGACAAGCATCTCAAACCTTAAATGAAGATACGGAAATGTAAACTTCCAACGTCTCTTGTATTTGTCTATCTTGAATGGACTGGACTCGGAGTTTCTTCTTTCATAACGTTTGTGGGCCTAAGAAATAGATAATCGAGGAGGAATGACCCAGGTGTGGGAAGACAAGTTTGGTAAAGAGGGACTAACTTTTGATGATGTGCTGCTGGTTCCGCGGAAATCTGAGGTTTTGCCGAAGGAAGTGGATCTGTCTACCGTTCTAAGTAAGAACGTAAAACTGAATATTCCGCTTATGAGCGCAGGTATGGACACGGTAACAGAAGCAGCTATGGCGATTGCTATCGCGCGTGAGGGCGGCATCGGCATCATCCACAAGAATATGTCCGTGGAGCAGCAAGCGGAAGAGGTGGACCGTGTGAAACGCTCCGAGAGTGGTGTTATTACAAATCCTTTCTCTCTTACGCCAGACCACTGGGTATCTGATGCTGAACATTTGATGGGCAAGTACCGCATCTCGGGTGTACCTATTGTCGATGCGAACAATAAATTGGTTGGGATTTTGACGAATAGAGATTTGCGTTTTATCCATGATTATAACATCCGTATTAGCGAAGTCATGACTCATGATAATCTGGTTACCGCTGCTGTTGGAACCACTCTTCAGGAAGCCGAGGGCATTCTGCAGCGCCATAAGATCGAGAAGCTTCCTCTGGTTGATGAGAATAATATCCTTAAGGGTCTTATTACCATAAAGGATATTGAGAAAGCCATCCAATTCCCTAATGGGGCTAAGGATTCCCAAGGCCGGCTGCTTGTTGGTGCAGCTATTGGCATTTCCAAGGATACCTTTGAACGTGCTGAGGCCCTGGTTCAAGCGGGTGTTGACCTTATCACCGTGGATTCTGCGCATGGTCACCATATCAATATTATTGAAGCCGTTCGTCAACTGCGAAACCTCTACCCCGATTTAACAATTGTTGCCGGTAACGTAGCAACTGGTGACGCCACACGTGAACTGATTGAAGCAGGAGCATCGGTTGTTAAAGTGGGGATCGGGCCGGGCTCTATCTGTACAACACGCGTAATTGCCGGTATCGGTGTGCCACAGGTTACAGCTATTTACGATTGTGCAACAGTTGCTCGTGAATATGGAATTCCAGTCATTGCAGACGGCGGTATTAAGTACTCCGGTGAGATTACGAAGGCTATAGCGGCCGGTGCTCATGCTGTTATGATGGGAAGTCTGTTTGCAGGTACCGAAGAAAGTCCGGGCGAATCCGAGATTTATCAAGGCCGGAAATTTAAAGTATACCGCGGCATGGGCAGTATGAGTGCCATGAAGCAGGGAAGCAAGGATCGTTACTTCCAGGATGACGATAAGAAACTGGTTCCTGAAGGTATTGAAGGCCGTGTTGCTTTTAAAGGACCACTCTCCGATACGGTTCACCAGCTGATCGGCGGTCTCCGTTCAGGTATGGGCTATTGCGGTACCAAGAACCTGACAGAGCTGCGCAATGACACTTCTTTCATTCGTATTACCGGTGCAGGTTTGCGCGAAAGTCATCCACATGATGTACAGATTACAAAGGAAGCTCCCAATTATTCCTTGTAATCGACCTATACTGCTATTTTCCGGACGGACAAGGACGAATTTCGCCCTGTCTGTCTTTTTTTGCGGGTACCCCTGTGTTAGAATAGAACAAGCAATGGATACTGAGGTTTAAAAGGAGCGTATAAATCATTGAAGTACAAGCAGAAATTTAATGGTAAGCAATTGGTGATCAAGACAGCGACAGTAGGTCTGCTTTTAAATATGCTTATGTTCTCCGCTATTCCGGCAAATGCCGAAGGAGGAGAAACACCGGCCGCAACGGCGGCAGGGTCAACAGCGCCAGCTACAGCAACCGGTTCAGCAGTAAAGATCCCTTCTGTAGAATCGCTTGGTCTGGATTTGCGTTCAGCGGTGCTGATTGAGCCGACTACAGGACAGGTGTTGTTGTCATTAAACGCTGATGTCTCCCTTCCACCCGCCAGTATGACGAAGATGATGACGGAGTACCTTGTAGCTGATGCCGTTAAGAATGGCAAGATTACCTGGGATCAAAAGGTTGTCATTCAGGAAAATGCCGCCAAGCAAATCGGTTCACGTATTTTTCTCGCTGTAGGGGACGAACATACTGTTGAGGAGCTTTACATAGCGATGGCGGTTGGCTCTGCTAATGATGCCACGGTAGCTCTAGCGGAACTTGTTGGCGGATCAGAGCTGGAATTCGTGTCTATGATGAATGAGACAGCACAGAAGATGGGAATGAAAACGGCCTATTTTGTCAATTCTACAGGTCTTGATCGTGAAGATATGCCAGCAGAATTCCGTCCGGATACAGATAAAGAAACCGTAATGTCTGCCATGGACGCCGCTATTCTTGCTAAATATATAGTTACCGATCATCCTGATTTCACAAAATTCACAACTATTCAATCATACAAATTCCGCCCACGGGATAAGGATCCTATGATTAACTATAACTGGATGCTGGAGGCTAATAAGAATAACGTCAACTTTAAGGCCTACGCCTATCCGGGTCTGGATGGTTTAAAGACTGGACATACCACCAAAGCAGGAAACAATTTTACGGGTACGGCTATGCGTGATGGAATGCGGTTGATCAGTGTCGTAATGGGAGCAAACTCCGAAGCGCATCGATTCACCGAAACGAAGAAGGTGCTTGATTTTGGCTTTAATAATTTTGAAGTCAAACAGGTGATTTCACCGAAGTCCGTCGTACAAGGCAATGAAACCGTGCCGGTGCTCAAAGGGAAGAACAAAGACGTTTCCGTAGTTACCGATGAAGGAGTTACTTTTATCGTACCGAAAGGAACAGCATCCCCGGAGATTACCACCACAGTCGTTATTAATGATCCGGCAACTCTGGTTGCTCCTATTGCTAAAGGCTCAAAAGTAGGTAAGGTGACTTATTCCTACCAGGTTGAGGGCATGACTCAGGCTCAGCAGAAGACGGTGAATCTGATTACCTCGGATGAAGCGGAGAAAGCGGGCTGGTTTAAACTGCTCTTTAGAGCGATAGGAGAATTTTTAAGCGATCTGTTTAAAGGAATTAAAAACTTGTTCTAATGGGCTTTCTTGCCGGATCAGTAGAAATTCCGAGTAAATGGGTTGTATATTTAGCCGCCTTGCGGTAAAATTACATGTTAGATTAAGATAGATCAATCGGGAGGCTTGGACATGGAAACAGGAACATCGCGAGTTAAAAGAGGCATGGCAGAAATGCAAAAAGGCGGCGTCATCATGGACGTCATGAATGCAGAACAAGCAAAAATTGCTGAGGCTGCGGGTGCAGTAGCCGTTATGGCTCTGGAACGCGTACCTTCCGATATTCGGGCAGCCGGAGGTGTAGCACGGATGGCTGATCCTACTATTGTAGAAGAGGTTATCAAAGTGGTGAGCATTCCTGTTATGGCTAAAGCTCGTATCGGACATTACGTAGAAGCGAAAGTACTCGAGTCGCTGGGTGTAGACTATCTGGACGAGAGCGAAGTGCTTACACCTGCTGACGAAGTGTTCCATATCAATAAACGTGAATTCACGGTTCCTTTCGTATGTGGAGCAAAGGATCTTGGAGAAGCACTGCGTCGTATTAACGAAGGTGCATCTATGATCCGTACCAAAGGCGAACCGGGAACAGGCAATATTGTGGAGGCTGTGCGCCATATGCGTTTCATTAACAGCCAAATCCGCAAGGTAACCAATTTATCCCTGGACGAGCTTTATAATGAAGCTAAAATTTTGGGCGTTCCTTATGAACTGCTGCTTGAAGTGCATGAGCTTGGCAAACTGCCTGTTGTTAACTTTGCGGCTGGCGGCGTAGCTACACCGGCTGATGCGGCTCTGATGATGCATTTGGGAGCTGACGGTGTGTTCGTCGGATCAGGTATTTTCAAATCGGACAACCCTGAGAAGTTCGCACGTGCGATTGTGGAAGCAACCACACACTTCACCGATTACAAATTGATTGCTGAAGTATCCAAGAATCTGGGTACTCCGATGAAGGGTATTGATATTGCGACTCTGACGCCGGCTGAACGCATGTCGGAGCGTGGCCGTTAATAGAGAGAAGGTTACCGGATGAGAATAGGAGTGCTGGCGCTGCAGGGCGCTGTAACAGAGCATATTGTCAGTATAGGGAAGACCGGAGCTGAAGGCTTGCCGATCAAGCGGGTAGAGCAGCTCGAAGAGGTTGAAGGTCTGATTATCCCGGGTGGAGAGAGTACTACGATCGGTAAGCTGATGCGCAAGTATGGCTTCATCGAGGCCATCCGTGATTTCTCAGGCCAAGGTAAGCCGATCTTCGGGACCTGCGCAGGTATGATCGTGCTGGCTAAGGAAATTGCCGGCGGTGAGCCCGGACATTTAGAACTGATGGACATTACCGTGGCACGGAATGCATTTGGACGCCAGCGGGAAAGCTTTGAATGCGATCTGGATGTAAAAGGCATTGAGGAGCCGGTTCGGGCGGTATTTATCCGTGCGCCGCTTATTAATGAAGTAGGGCCTGAAGTCGAGGTGCTCTCCATTTACAAGGATGAGATCGTGACCGCACGCCAAGGCAATCTGCTTGTCTCATCATATCACCCGGAACTAACGGATGATTACAGGCTTCATCAGTATTTTACCGATATGGTACAAGTGAGCAGGACATCATCCGAGTAATAGAACTGCATATAAGAACATCCTTACTCTTTCAAAGCTGATACCAGCAACTTGAAAGAGTTAAGGCTGTTTTCAGGAGGGAACCTTTGTGTTAGATGTTAAAGTATTACGCAGTGATTATGCCAGCGTAGAGAAGGCATTGGCGAACCGGGGCAAATCGCTTGATTTGATTGCTGGCTTTCCACCATTGGATCTACGTCGCCGTGAGCTGCTTCAGGAGACGGAAGGCCTTAAGAATCGTCGTAACACTGTATCTGGAGAAGTAGCAAAGCGCAAGAAGAATGGAGAGCCTGCGGATGAGTTGATCACCGAGATGCGCACAGTGTCAGACCGGATCAAAGAACTGGATGATGAGGTGCGGGAGCTGGAGTCTCAAATTTCCGAGCTGACGCTGAGTATACCGAACATCCCTCATGCTTCGGTGCCCATTGGCAAATCCGAGGAAGAGAACGTCGAAGTAAGGCGCTGGTCTACTCCGCGTGAATTCGGCTTTACACCAAAATCCCATTGGGAACTGGCTCAGAATTTGAACATTATTGATTTTGAAGCCGCTGCCAAGGTTACGGGTTCCCGTTTTGCTTTTTATAAGGGACTTGGAGCACGTCTCGAACGCGCCCTGATTAACTTTATGATGGATCTTCACAGCGGTGAGCATAACTATGAGGAAATGCTGCCTCCTTACATTGTAAACAAGGATAGCTTATATGGTACCGGACAGCTTCCTAAGTTCGAAGAGGATCTTTTCAAGCTGCGGGATACCGAATATTATTTAATTCCTACGGCTGAAGTTCCGGTTACGAATTATTATCGTGAAGAAATCCTGACTGCTGCCGATCTGCCCAAATATCATGTAGCCTACAGCTCCTGTTTCCGTTCAGAAGCAGGATCAGCGGGGCGTGATACGCGCGGATTGATTCGTCAGCATCAATTCAATAAAGTAGAGCTGGTGAAGCTTACAACTCCGGAATCGTCCTATGAGGAGCTGGAAAAAATGACAGCAGATGCTGAACGTGTGCTGCAGCTGCTGGAATTGCCATATCGTGTCCTGGGGCTCTGTACAGGCGACATGGGCTTTACATCTGCGAAGACGTACGATTTGGAAGTTTGGCTGCCTGAAAGCGGAATGTACCGCGAAATTTCCTCCTGTTCGAATACCGAGGATTTTCAAGCACGCCGGGCCAACATTCGATTCCGTTCTGAACCCAAGGCTAAGCCGGAATTCGTACATACCCTGAATGGTTCAGCGCTCGCGGTTGGCCGTACAGTAGCCGCTATTCTTGAAAATTATCAGCAGGAAGACGGCACTGTTTTGATTCCGGAATGTCTTCAACCCTATATGCGTAACGTGAAATCCATTGGCCCCAAATCCACTCAATAATATAGTTGCGTATCTTTGCTTTGTATGATATAATATTAATGCATGTGAAATTTTGATGCATTGGAGAGGTACCGAAGCGGTCATAACGGGGCGGTCTTGAAAACCGTTAGGGTGCAAGCCCACATGGGTTCGAATCCCATCCTCTCCGCCATTCCTAAATATTCAGTTTGAATATAGCTATAAGTCGTTTCCTTCGGGAGGCGGCTTTTTTGTTTTTCTGTATTTACCTTTGGTGGATGTTCCTCATTTTATGGACTGAGAACCAGCAGGGAATAAAAAGCCTGTTTTCTCCGCAATGTAATAGGGAAAGGAGGCTGAATATAAAATGGACCGACCATTGCAGTTAGATCAACATAGTCTTGTAACGGCTTGGGAAGAGCGGCTGCCTGAACTGATGAATGACGGAGACAGCTTTTCCGTGCAGGCTGACGAAGCTGACAAGCAGAGCTTGCGTATTCATTTTAATGCGGCAGGCCACCAGGCATATTCTCTTGATTTCCGCTGTACTTATGTAGATAGTCGGGAGGTTGCTGTGGATCTGATTGATGTGGAGAAGAGTGGCCGTCACACAGATGAGCATACGGATGCTGTACAGCTTTTGGCCCAGCAATATACACGGCAGATTCACGAGTGTGCACAAGCTCTTCAGGGCTTGACCAATCCATAGGAGGCGAGAAAAGATGAGTAAGCCCAAAACTATCCAGGTTCCGGGGGGGCAACCGTCCGAAGGGAATCAAAAGAGAGAGCACAAAAAATCCGGTCCAGAGCCGCTTTCCGGCTCCAAAAAAGTAAAGCAGGCCAACCATGTAGACCATAATAATCCGGAAGGCTAATCAGGTAAAATAAACTAATTTGAAGTAATTTGTTTTCCAATTTCGACAAATGGTTTATCATTAGGAAGGGGAAGCATTTCTTTACATGGGAGAGGAGAGAAATAATGATTAAAAAGTGGGGTATTTCAGCAGCAGCATTGCTGTTAGCAGCAGTATTGATACTGCCGGGGTGTGCAAGCAAACAGGAGCCGAAAGAGGCCTTGAAAGCAGCAGCTACCAAAGCAACTACAATGACTTCGTATGAAACGAAGAGCAGGTTCGTTATTAACAACCTGACTATAGACGAAGAATCAGCAGGCGAAGCGGATGGGATGACAACTCAGGTGCTTAGTATGCTCAAGAATGCGGAGATTACGGTAGATAGTGTCTATCAGGCGGATCCGATGCAGACTGAGGCAACGCTGGTATTGAATTTGAAGGGCGATATGGCCATGAGTTTCACGGTGCCGATGGTAATAACTACAGAGAAGGTGTTTATTAAAATTCCTTCCATTCCGTTTTTACCGCTTCCGGAGACTGTTGTAGGCAAGTTCCTTGAACTTGATCTGAAAGAGCTGGCAGAACAGGAAGGGACTGAATTTAACCCTGGTGCTCTGGATACGGCAAAGGCTCAGAAGCTTTCTAATGAAGTAATGGACACATTTCTAGCCGAATACGATGAAGCCGAGTATTTTAAGGACATAGATCCTAAGAATGCTAAACTGCCGGAGGGTGTCGATGCCAAGCAGGTCGTTCAGTTCCAGGTGACTAATGACAACGTCAAAGAAGCGATCACAATCTTTGTGAACAACGCTTTGCCGAAAATCATCGATATATTGGGCAAGGACGAATACAAGGAAATGCTGCAAATCGACGCTGCAGACCTGGCCAAAGCCAAAGAAGAAATACAGTCTGGTGAAACTAGAACCGAGATGGATAAAGTTCTTGCCGATCCTGGCAAATATTTGACGGTTAACCAGTTCAAGTTCAATACAGCCATTAATAAGGATGAATTTCCGGTGTATCAGGATCTGTTAATGGATGTAAAAATGACTGATCCGGAAGCGGGTACGAAGATGGGTCTATCACTAACTGGAAGTAACCAGTACAGCCGGATCAATGAGAAACCGGAGTTTAAAATCGGTATTCCCCAAGGTGATGACGTAGTAAGCATGGAAGAGCTGGAGCAACAGTTCAACGAAATGGGCGCGTACTAACCTCTAAAATGTCAAAATCCCGTATTAGGCGTGAAATAGGCCAATACGGGATTTTTGCTGTGTGCTCATAATTAATATCTATAGAGGCTCTCCGGCTAATATAGCGAAGGTCTGGTGATCCTGCCATTGTCCATTAATCTTGATAAAACCGCGGGCGATCCCTTCGGCTGCTGACCCTCCAAAGTATAGAAATCCTCTTCATGTAGTGGCTCATACCGCCTGTGGGCGCTCCGGTTATGCAGACGTAACTTCATCAGCTTATCTGCATCCCCAAGCTGAACCGGGGAAATATATATACCTATTGGTGTATCATGATAAGCCAGGGTCATTAGCTCGCTCCTCAACTGTAGTCCTGATTTTGGCATGCTTTTGGCGTAAACGCCGGAAAAATGAGGTTAACAGCTCTGCGCATTCGTCTTGCAGGATACCCTGTACCACTTCCGTACGATGATTGAAGCGCGGCTCATCCAGCAAATTCATAAGTGTGCCTGCACAGCCGGCCTTCGGATCAGGCGTACCATACACGGTCAGAGGGACTCTGGACTGTACAATTGCGCCTGCGCACATGGGACAAGGCTCCAGTGTTACATAGAGACAGCAGTCCAGCAGGCGCCAGGAATTCAAAGTTTTGCTCGCCTCTCTGATGGCCACCATCTCCGCATGAGCCGTTGAATCCATTGTGGTTTCACGCAGATTGTATCCGCGGCCGATAATTTCACCCCGGCATACCACAATAGCTCCAATAGGAACCTCTCCCAGTGCTTCTGCTTTACGGGCCTCGGCAATCGCCTTCTTCATCCAGAATTCATGCATCAGCTGTTCATCAAGCTCTTTATTTTCCAGATCACTCAAAATGATATTCTCCTTTTTTCAGCGGATTGTCCAACGAACAAATATTCGCTCTTAACAAATTGTGCATAAGTCTGTGGATAACAGCCGACTTATGCACAATTTTGTGCACATCTTAATTTAAAGATTTGTATATATGTGTATAACGGGTGGAAGATTCTTTATTTATTGTAGAGAAAGAAATTTTGAATTTCAATATTTCCTGAAATAGAAAGCTTCCTTTAAATGTCTTTCCAAATGAGTAGGCAAAAGGTATGATATTTATTGAGTACTCCGCTAGGATTTACCAGCGGGTAAGAGGTGAATATAAGCTTGTCTATACAAAAGAAACTATCAGGTATTATTTTTGGTTCAGTCTTGCTTATTTTGGCACTGAATCAGACTTTAAACCTTTATGCTGCCTGGGATAATCTGCGCAATGAAAGCGAAAGCAACATGAAAATGGTCGCCATGCAGATTGCCGTGTCTGTAGAACAGAGCAGATATAGCTCCAACTATGTCGAGGATCAAATTGCCCGGAACTTGCGGATGGCGGCCATACTTGCTGCCAATGAACTGGATCCGGAGATCGGGAACATAAACAATGACAAGCTTAAGGATCTGGCTAAAAAGCTGGAAATCTCCAATATCTCGCTGCTCGTCAAGACAAAAGATGATGTTGTAGTAGCTAAATCATCAGATCCTAAAGAACTGGGTTTATCTACAAAAGGGTGGGGATATTGGTATACCGCTTTCTTGCAGCTGTTCGATAACCATAATGTCTCCGTTGTGCAAGGGCAGAAAATGGAGAATTTTTGGTCGGGACCGTTCGAATATTCGTCCTCAAATCCTGAGTATATTGAGAAATGGGGATACTATCATGATGGGAAAAGAAACTACATCATTGATCCCTATATCCGCAGCACCTCTGTCAGCGACTACATCAAAATAATGAGCCCCAATGAAATTGTACAGCAGAGCAAAGACGTTAATCCCGGAATCCTGGAGATCACAGGCATTAATCCGGAGACATTTGGTTCAGACACGATGGAGCCCGATGGAAACGATAGTGTAAATGTGAAGCTGCGGAATCGTCCGATTAAATATGGAACGTATAAGTATGGAAATGTGGAAAAGGATAAACTGGCAATAGCAAAAGCCTTGGGCCAACAAGAGCCGGTTATGCTAGATGAGGTAGTCCTTGGCAAAAAGGTGCTCAAAAGCTTTATTCCGGTTTCCCGGCCCGGTATGGGTTCTTACGTTATCAGTGTGGTTATGGATTACTCGGTCATTTCTTCGGTTATCAAAAACCAGCTCATCAATAATATTTCCATTTCCTTATTGCTGCTGGCCGCCTTTTTGTTGGGCAGTCATGTGTTAGCCGGATTTATTATCCGTCCTATTCAGGAGATTCTGGCTAAAGTTAATAATGTGGCCCAAGGGGAGTTTGAGCCTCCGCTAATGGTGCGCAGTAGGGACGAGCTGGGGCTGCTGGCCCTCCGAATCAATGCGATGACACATCATCTCATGCAGCACACCAATCGTCTGGGACAGACGCTGGAAGAGAACCGGGCAGTAAAGGAGCACCTGGAATCTGTTATTAACGGTACCTCTGATGCGATTCATACTATGGATATGCATGGACGGATTATCAGTGTTAATCGCGCCTTTGAAGATTTGTATGGATGGAGTGCGGCGGAGGTTGTAGGCCAGACACCCTATTTGATACCAGCCACAGCGCTGGAACAGGAAGAAGAGCGGCTCGAGGAACTGAAGAACGGTGGAGGGCTTCCTCCCATAGAAACCGTAAGGCTTAAACGGAACGGAACAGTTGTCGAAGTTAGTGTAAGTACCTCTGTAATCCGCGATGAGGAAGGCGACCCGCTATCATTCATACATGTCTCCCGGGATATGACGGAGCGAAACCGGATGGAAGAACTGTTAAGACGCTCCGAGAAGCTTACCACTGTCGGTCAGCTGGCTGCAGGTGTGGCACACGAAATCCGTAATCCGCTCACTACACTACGGGGCTTCCTGCAGCTGCAGCAGGAGAAGAAGCTGCTTATACCGCTGCATATTGATTTAATGCTGTCTGAACTGGAAAGGATTAATCTGATCGTCAGTGAATTTCTGATCTTAGCCAAACCGCAGGCCGTACACTTTCAGCAAAAAGATGTTCATTATATCCTGACTGATGTTATTTCCCTATTGGATAGTCAAGCGCACCTATGCGGTATCCAGTTTGAGAGCAAATTCTCCGATAAGCCGGCAACTGTACACTGCGAGGAGAATCAGCTGAAGCAAGTATTCATCAATATTGTCAAAAATGCAATCGAGGCCATGCCTGCCGGTGGGACGATTACGATTGAGCAAAGTCTTGATCAAGAATCCGTAGTGATTGTTATAGCTGATGAAGGAGAAGGCATACCCGAGGAAATGCTGCCTAAGCTGGGTGAGCCGTTCTTTACGAATAAGGAGACCGGCACCGGCCTCGGACTCATGATTAGCCAGCGTATTATTCAGGCTCATAAAGGCAGCCTGGAAATTCAGAGCGAGGTTGGCCGCGGTACGGTGATTACGATCAAAATGCCATTCGCCGGGGAGGCTGCTCCGCAAGAGAGCATTTAATGAAGAATGGAGTGGATTATAACGTGAGAATTAATAAATTCATCAGTGAGACAGGATACTGCTCACGTCGTGAAGCAGACAAGCTGGTGGAGGCTGGCAGAGTGACCATCAACGGAGAACGCGCTGTGCTGGGCAGTCAGGCCGTACCGGGTGATGACGTGAGAATAGACGGCCACGCCTTGGAAACTGGAAGCAAGACCGTTTATATAGCTCTTAACAAGCCTACAGGCATTACCTCTACAACAGAAGAGCACATTAAAGGCAATATTGTCGACTTTGTCGGACATCATGAGCGTATCTTTCCTATAGGCAGGCTTGACAAGGATTCTGAGGGATTGATCCTGCTTACGAATGATGGAGATATCGTCAATAAAATCTTGCGTGCGGAAGGCCGGCATGAGAAGGAATATGTCGTTACCGTCGATAGACCCATTTCACCCTCTTTTATTGCGGGTATGTCTACCGGAGTGAAGATTATGGGAGAGAAAACATTGCCTTGCGAAGTGACGCGCATTTCAGAACGGGTATTCCGGATTATATTGACAGAGGGTAAAAACCGGCAGATCCGTCGTATGTGCAGCGCTTTCGGCTATGAGGTAAGGAGACTCCAACGTATCCGGATTATGAATATCCGACTGGGAGCTCTGCAGACCGGTGAATGGCGCGATTTGTCGCCGGAGGAAAAGACCGAGCTTGGGAATATGCTGAGCTACCAGCTGCAGTAATGGTAAAGAGATGCTTGTCTTTAAAATAAAGCGGAAGAGCTGTCCACGAGGTCTATAGAGACCTTGGGGACAGCTCTTCTTGTATTCTTCCATTCAGTTAGAGGAAGACGTGATGGCGTTGGTTTCCTGGTATTTACGAAGGATAGAGACCTCTACACGGCGATTCTTGGCCCGTCCTGCTGCGGTGCTGTTATCGGCGATGGGGCGATATTCCCCGTAGCCGATAGGACTGAACTTCTTTGGATTGAGATTAGGGTTTAACAATAAAATCTTCATGAAATGCAGCGCCCGGTCGACACTGAGATCCCAGTTGGACGAGTAGCTGCTGTTCGAAATCGGGATATTGTCCGTATGTCCCTGTACGAGTACTTCATAATCGGGGAATTGCTGGAGCATGACGGATATGGATTTGGCCAACTGCCGGGAGTCATCCTCCACGAAAGCTAGCCCGGAGGAGAAGAGGGCATTGTCACTGATCGTAATCATAAGCTGGGACTGATTCAGTTTGGTGCTCAGCAGGTCGGTCAGCCCATTGTTCTTAATATATTGATCGAACTGCTTCTTAAGCTTCTCGAGATCCTGCTGTTCCTGCTGGCGGAGCTTGGCGATCTCTGCCTCGCCAGTGTTATCCTGAACGACACTATCCACTTTCTTGCCTTTGCCCTGATCCATGCTACTTTCGGTAGGTGTCGCAGAGCTATTGTCAAGAATCCCTGATCCGCCACTAAGCGCGGAGCTGAAGGCTCGGCTCATTTCTTCATACTTCTGGGCGTCCGTTGCACTCATGGCATATAGTACGAGGAATAAGGCAACGAGCAAAGTCATGAGATCAGAATAAGGGAGCAGCCAGGATTCGTCGGCATGCTCCTCATGTTCCTCGTGTCTAGTCTTTTTGCTCACCCGATCCACTCTCCTTTTCGCTCATCTTGGCACGTTCTGAAGGCGTCAGAAATACGGAGAGCTTCTGATTGATGGCAATAGTCGAAACTCCGGATTGAATGGATAACAGGCCCTCCACCATCATCAGGCGGATTTCAATTTCCTTTTTAGACAAACGTTTTAGCTTTGTGGCAATGGGATGCCATAACACGTAACCGGTAAAGATACCGAGCACTGTAGCAATAAAGGCTCCCGCTATGGCTTCGGCTAGCTTTTCAATCTCGCCCATATGAGCCATAGCGGCAATCAGGCCGATAACTGCTCCCAGAACGCCTAGCGTCGGCGCATACATACCTGCCTGGGAGAATATAAGAGCTCCCGCTTTATGGCGATCTTCTGTAGCGTGGATATCCTCCATCAGTACATCGCGGACAAATTCCTGGTCGTTGCCGTCTATGATCATACGCATACCGTTACGGAGGAAACCATCCTCGATTTCGTCGACCTTGGATTCTAGTGCCAATAACCCTTCACGTCGGGTAATGGATGCCCACTCCATGAACATGGTGATCAGCTCGGATTTTTGAATTAATTTCTGGCTAACAAAGATTAGCTTGAACAGCTTAGGAACTTTCTTCATTTCTTGCATTGGGAAGGCCATGAAGAGCGAGGCAGCAGTACCTAGCAAGATAATTACGTATGCTGCTGGTGTCAATAAGCTGTAAAGAGGTGCCCCTTTGAGAACCATACCCCAACCTACTGCAATCAAACTGAGAACTAAACCGATAATTGTTGATATTTCCATTTATGCACCTCGTCCATGAGTTTTAAGAAGTGATCCGATTAGGCCGCGTTATCATCCTTGAAACGGCGGCGGGACACTTGCACCATACCGATTAACGTATAATCTTATTTATCGACAGGATTCCCTTTTTTGTGAAGTCATTTTTTCGGTTATAATGGATAAGGTAATTTATTATCCATCTGTGAAGAAAACGGAGTGATAGTCGTGGGTGTGAAGCACGGTAGGGATTATGCTGATATTTTAAATGAATTAACGGAAGCGGTAGGACGGATTTCAGACGGTTATTTATTTTTTGAAATGGAGCCGGACGAATGGTGGGAACTCCCGCAGGAATCAAAGCATGAGGTTTGGGAAGCATTGGCTGAGGATCTGTTCTTTGCACTTGGCGATGAACCGGTTATACAGGTGGGAGGCGGAGTTGTGATTTATGATAAAGAGACACACCGCATTAACATCCTTGTCGGGGAAGAGGACCTGGCCTCTGTTGATCTTGTTTAATTAGGGGTGAAATCGGTGTGAGTTGCCCGGAGGCCGCAGACCGTGGTAAAATTGGTTGAGTTAAGGTTATATTAGCCTGGATACAAGAATACATTTAACTGAAAATCGACTTGATCATCCCTTGGACTTATAAGCTAAGGGATGTTTTGTTTAAAGTAAAGGGAATGCAGCGGGAAACATGAATCTTACTGCTTGCCTTTAGTAGGGGAGGAAATTGAAGTGTTATTTAATGAACAAGAGCTGCAGGAACAGGTAGTCAAGCTGGAAGGCTGGAAGCTGGATAAAGACACACTGGTGCGTAAGTACATGTTCAACGAGTTCATGAAGGGAATTGCATTTGTGGACGAAGTTGCTGCCATCTCGGAGGCTTTTGATCATCATCCTCATATTGTGATTGACTATAAAGCTGTAACGCTGCGGCTCATAACCCGTGAAGAGGGTGGCATCACTGCTCTTGATGTCCGGGAAGCCCATGAATTTAACGAAGCCTTCGAGAAGGCCCGTTAATTACAGCAGCCTCTTAAGTTTGCTGCAATATTAAATACGCCTGTTCGGCAGGGAAGTATCCTCCGTACAGGCGTATTTGATTTGAAAATCTACTTCTTCTCGGATAGCCACATCGCAACGTTCGCAATCTCTTCCGGTGCCAGCTTATCCTTGAAGGAAGGCATTTGGCCCCGGCCTTTGGTTACAATGCTGAAGATTCCCTCGGCATCATTCCCGCTGCCTTCATTCTGCAGGCTCGGTCCGATTCCGCCCTGTAGCTGATCGCCATGGCAGGTGATACAGTTAGCCTTCACTGTCGCCTCTGCCTTTGCTGTGTCCAACTGAACTACGGGCAAGGTCGGATTGTTCTGCTCCGCAACCTGTTCTTTGCCCGGAAGAGTGAACATCAGTATTACAGCAAAGGCGCAGGCGGCAAAAAACAAACCGCTCATGATCCATTTTTGCATCCCCATTCGTCCCTTCTATGTAAGCTACTCCCTACATTATAACGGAAGGTGAAGCGATATCATAGCACTTGTGGCAAAAAAATGAACGAATATATTGCCATAACTTCAAAAAAACGAAATGGAGGTATTATTTATCATAGACCATGCAATAAAAAGGTTTCTCGCCGGTTGGGGTTCGACGCTCATACGTATCCGTAATGGTAAAGCCGCATTTGCGGTAGGTTCGAATAGCCCTCTGGTTCCAGGTGAGTACCTCCAGGTCTATCTCGCGTTCAGGATACCGTTCAAGTGCGACCTTAACGATAGCATCCACAAACAATTTTCCCAATCCTTGCCCGCATAAATCGGGACTCATGCCGATGCCTAGCCTAACAACACCTTCCATAGGGAAAAGCTGGGCAAAGCCGCACAGGATCTCCTGGTCATTTACAACGGATACGTATTGCTGACTGCGCAGTTCCGGGTCGCCGAACTCAATGCCAAGAGCCTGCATTTGCTCCCAGGGCTGCCATCCGTAAATATGATAAGGGGGTTCATAATTCCACTGGCATATGTCTTCAGCGTGTTTAATTTCCATCGGAACCACATGGAAGGTTACTGGGGAACTGATCATAAGGTCAGAGACCTCCTTTCGGGGGAAGTAATCTATACCTAATTATATACAAAAAGAGCCATAATCGACTCAAAAACTTTAGGTTAAGTGTTTTGCAGACCGTGAGAAGGGTAAGAATAAGTAAACACAAAAAAATAAGCCCCCTCCAGGATTTCGGCAAAAATCATGGAAGAGAGCCTATTTGAAATTACTTACTGCACATCGTCATTGTCTTGGGAATCCGTAGCAACAGTCTGATAAGCAGTTTTGCTCATGATTCGTTTAGCGCCAACGTAGCGGTTGACGTAGTAGCTTTCGCTCAGCGTGCTGATGGTTACACCACGTGAGGATGAAGCATGTGCAAATTTACCGTCGCCGACATAAATGCCGACATGGGAAACGCCTTTTCCGTTTGTGTTGAAGAATACGAGATCTCCGGCTCTCAGTTCACTTTGTGAAACTGCAGTGCCCATTTGGTATTGGGAACCGGATTGATGCGGCAAATCAATCCCGATCTTGTCGAACACGTACAGGGTAAATCCTGAGCAATCAAAGCCGCTAGTCGAGACACCGCCGGCAACATACTTGGATCCGATAGTTTTATCGATGACTTGGTCCATCTTGGATTCAGCGAAAGCGCTTCCCGCTCCGATTGCGGTAAAAATAATAGAAAAACTGAGTGCTGCGGCTGCTAACTTCTTTTTCAAAAGTGTGAACCCCTTCCAAATGCCTACGAGGTTAGCTTAAGGGTTCGGTTGAAGGTCCCCTATGACCCCTCTTGATATAGGAGGTCAATTCACCCAAAGTGGTTCCCCCGTTTTCCTTGTTTGATTAAGGAAACTCGGCACATATTGTTATTCGGATTATCTTAGCAAGAAATACATGACAAAACGTTCGTAAAAGACAGACAATAATTACAAAAATGTTACTATAAACTTACTGCGACCATTGTAACAAACGGAGCTGAAATTGGCAATCAGCTATAACATATCTAATGTGAAAATATTGGGTATTTAAGGGCCTGGAACCGCTTGAAATCCTGAAATAGAGCTAAAAAGTAAGTTTATTGAAATATTTTTCATTATTTATCCAAAAGGTGTTTCAGCGCAGACCAAAAGGTGTATAAGGTAGAATAAGGGAATAAAAAGGAAAAACCCGGAAATGATTACGGCAATAATCAGGCTCCGGGCAATATCGAGTTTTAGGAGTAAGTTGTGAGGGGAGAATCAATCATAGGCAACAGCTTTGTACGCTGTTGTGCTCATTACTCTTTTAGCGCCAATGTAGCTATTGGCCCAGTAGGACTGGCTCAGCGAACTGATGTTTACACCACGCGAGGAAGAAGATTGTGCAAATTTTCCGTTGCCAACATAAATGCCGACATGAGATATACCGCTGCCAAATGTGTTAAAGAACAAGAGGTCACCGGAACGCAAATTACTGCGCGATACGGAGGTTCCTGCTTTGTATTGGGCTTGGGAGGTACGTGGCAAAGTTAGGCCCATTTTGGTGAACACGTATTTAGTAAACCCGGAACAGTCAAAGCCAGCGGTGCTCGTGCCCCCGAATTTGTACGAAGTTCCCAATGTTTTTGCAATAACGGTGTCCATTTTGGAGTTAGCGAAAGCGCTCCCGCTTCCCAAAGTGAATGCCATCACAAGCCCTAACGCGGCTACCGTGCACTTTTTCTTGAAGGTGTGACTTTTCAAAAGATGTAATTCCTCCTAATGCCTGCGAGGTTAGCTTAAGGGTTCGGTGGAAGGCCCCCTATGATCCCTCTCTTACGAGATCAATTCACCCAAAATATGGTTCCCCCGCTTCCCGGTGCCTGGAATTTGGCGTGTTGTGCACCGAACAAGCGACATAACAACAGTTACAGAAAGTTCAATTCGCATTCAAAAATTACGAAATTATTTAAAAGATTACAAACTTGTTACTATCATCACAGGCATCATTGTATCAAAGCCTTTTCCGTTTTGCAAATATTATTAGGATTTGTAACGAAAAAAGAGTCTCAGTTCCTAGTTTCGGGAACGGGGACTCTTTAGCTATGACTAATGACCTGCTTTATTTCAAGGAGGCTTTGCTGTGCCAAAGGTGGTATTGGGCTGCCACGCCCCACATTTTGAAGAATGTAGAAGGGAGTGGTGAAACCTGCCTCACAAGGAGAGCGGGTAGTCCGGGGCTTAGAAGACCGGTCAATCCGCACACCAGAAGTACGATAAAACCACCTGCCCCAAGCATAACCGAAACCGCTGCAGCTGGAAGGAAATACCGCAGGCAGATCAGAAGCGAGGAGAACATTCCGGTACCCCTGGTATAACCAAACTGCATATATAACAGGCATAAACGGATGATGAAGATGTAAACAAGCCATGCAAGGAGATAAGGACTGATCTGCCATAGCAGCGTATAATTCAGATAAGAGGACAGGAGCAGCTTGTATATTACAGGAGCAATCCAATAGAGGGGCACCAGTGCCAGCAGCCATTCAACCAGACTGAAGATCAAGACCGGCAGCCCATATTGCCTCATCCCCGGAAAAAAGAAGAGGCCTCGTTCTCCAATGCTTTCCTTATGCAGCTCATGAATCAGTCCAGCCCGGATGAAAGGCGACAGCACAAGCCTTAAAACGCTCATGGCCAGCAGCATCCACAGCCAGCGCTGTACATTAGAATCCCCCGTCAGGCTGAACTGACCCTCGATATAGTACAGCAGTCTGCCCATTCCGCTCCCGCCGGCCTGTTCATTGGGATACCGCAGCAGAATCGGTATGATTGCATCCCGCACGAATCCATACATAAAATAGCCCCAAAGCAGCCGGTATATGAATAGCAGCACCAGAATATAAATCTGCTCTTTCATGCTCTGTAAGCCGCGGGTTATCGAAATTCTCAAGATCATTCACCTCACCAGGACAGAGTTGCAAGCACAGTTTCAATTAGCTTCGTTACACTGAGGGTCCAACGGGAGACGGTATCCTGCTTCAGCTCCGCCAGTCTAAAGTTGTTAATATGCTTATTCTCCAGCAAAACAGAGTGCTTCGGATCAATTTCCGCCGATAGGAGCGGGGCGCTGTAGAGCATCTGGAACGTAGCGGCACCCTGCCCGTTCCAAATACGCTGAACCGTCTGACCGTCAGTAAATGTAAACTTAAGGCTGACATCTGGATAATATGTCCCCTTATTGACTACCTTCACCTGTGATTCGTAAAGGTAAGAATCGATTTTGGCAGCACTCTTTTTACGGATAACTGAAATATTCTCCAATGAGAAATCGGGTGTGCCCCCGCTGTAAACATATTGTTCAAAATAATCCTTCCACGACTTGCCGGTTACCTTTTCCACAGTTTTTTGGAAATCATCAGTGGAGGGATGGCGGAATCGGTATTTACGGGTGTAAGTGGACAAAACGGTGTCCATAGCCTTAGTGCCAATTTTCAGCTCAATATCTTTGAGAACCAGCTTACCGCGTATGTAAACATTTTGAGTGTAAGCATCCGTTCCGTTATATCTCCATGTCTCTTGGTTCAATGGCTCTGGTTTTGTGACCAGACTGGCCTGTAATGGCAGGTTGGCCATAATTCCGTACTCCTGCTCCATCAGCCTGTCTTCGGCGTAGGAGGTAAAACTTTCATCCAGCCAGGCCTCCTCAAATTCGTTATTGGCGACCATGCCGTAAAAGTATTGATGTCCGATTTCATGAATGACGGTGCGTTCCAATGAAGTGTCCGGAGAACTGCCGGTAGCTCCGAAGGCGGTAATCAGTGTAGGATATTCCATCCCCCCAGCCCCGTTTCCCTGCCCGGGAGGAACCACTATGGACAGTGTAGAGTAGGGATAAGGTCCATACCATTTGCTGAAATAAGTCAGTGCGGCTTTAGCAGCTTGAAAATAGCGCTCCTGTAATTCCTTGTGCAGCGGGTCCAGATAGAGCTTGATCCGCACTCCCGGAACCGCCGGGGAGGAGAAGGCCTGCTCAGCTACGACAAAATCCGGAGAAGCGGCCCAGGCGAAGTCGTGCACATCGTCCGCGTAGAATTTATATACTTTGTAATTCTGATTCACCTTAGGGCTTTTTACCGGGAATCCGGTAGCGGCTACAGTGTAATCGGGCGGAACGGAAATCGTCACATTGTAAATGCCAAAGTCACTGTAGAACTCGGAGGAACCGTGATATTGATGTAAATTCCAGCCTTCTTCACTGGCTCCGGGGGAGTCGGCAGGCTCGTAGACGCTAAGCTTGGGAAACCATTGTCCGGCCATGACGAAGTTGCCTGAAGTCCCCATACGCGCAAATATTTTGGGCAGCTTAACTTCAAACTGGAGTTTTAGCGTAATGCTTTCCCCACCATTCACAGGCTGTGGAAGATGCACCTTAACCAAAGTCTTATCCTTAACGTTACCGTCGTCGGGCTGTACGTATTGCATTCCTTGAAGGAGTGAAACCCCTTCGCTGGTGCGCAGATCGGTCAATGTCATGCTGCCGAATCCGTTTGAAGGCATGGCATCATTGCGAAGCTTCCCTCCCGATTCTTTCATGAAGGTTGTATCCATCGAAGTAAAGGCATTGGGGTAGAGGTGAAAGTACAAATCATTTACCGGCTTTGAACCGGGATGAGTCCAGGTCACTGTCTCTGCGGCCTTTAAAACCCCTGTATCAGGAGCAAGCTGCACGTCAATGTGGTATTCTACGACTCTTTGACTCAGCGCTTTGGCTGCAGGAGCAGGCGTGCGCTCCGGAACGATTTGGCCCGCAGCGGATTGCCCATGGGTTATGACGGGGGACTTGGCCCCTTCCGAAGCGAGAGTGTTGATGGAAGCGTGACTGAATTGTGAGAAAACCCATATTCCTCCCCCCAGCAGACAGAGGACGGTCAGAGTCCCGGTAATGATTTTGGAACGCAAAGACAGTGGCTTCATACTGTGATTCCTCCCGTTGACAAGCATCTACGGGATGTATATGTTTGCATTCGCTGTATTATTAGCTAAAATTAAATTATTCGTTGGAGAAAGGACGTGCAGCATGGATAACGTACCACAGGAGGGCAAAAAGCAGATTGCCTTGAATATTGTGAATGCCAAGAGTAAGCATAAAGGGTTCGGAGCTGGCTCCATCGATCTGAACAATGTATCCCCCGTCATTATCGATGGCGGTGAGGCCGTAATTGATATTGGTGCAATGCACGCCAAGAGCAAAGTAGAGAAAGGGATTAAATTCTCCACGAATCGTGAAGATGTTCCTGAAGGCAGACAAGTATGGCTCGTATGGGTGGCTGTGGACCGCACGCCGGAAGGACAATATTATGCCGGACTTACTGCATGTGAGATGTGGATAGACAGTGAAGCGCGCCGGGGCTGGAAGATTCTTGCCGATCATGTGAATAAGCTTGATGCTTCACTGAAGCGAAAGGTCATTGTGGAAGGTCTGGGCGCAGAAGAGAAGGCAGCACTGCAAGCACTGCTGATCGCCCATAATGAAAAGTGGTGGTCAGCCTCCTCTCAAGAGCTGAAAGCGGCACTCTCAGTGTAAGACATAGAAAAGGCTTCCCTCTCCTTGGTGCAGGAAGAGAAGCCTTTTTTAATTAATAGATTATGCTTAATAAATATTAAGTTTTCGTTTTAGCTGGCTCACTCTTGCTTGACTGATGCCAAGCATTGCGGCGAGCTCTTTTTGATTGGCCCCAGGATGGTCCTGTATAGCCTGTTTTAGACGAAGGCTCATGTCTTCCGTTCGGGTCCTTTTCTTGCTGCTGCCGGTCTCGAAAAATGGTTCTGATGAGTCCTGTTGCGGTGCTGGGGTATGTAAATGATTCTCTGGTACGCCAAGCTCTGCCAAACAATGACTGCAAATAAACTGCTCCTTGTAATAGATGACATTGTCCAGACTTCTGCAAAACGTGCATTCTGTCGAGGTGTACTTTCTTAATACAATAATATTGTCATTCAGAACAAAAAACTCGATAGGATCCCCAATGTCAATATTGCGTGTCATGCGGATTTCCACGGGAACCACAATTCGTCCAAGACTGTCTAAACTCCGGATCATACCTGTATCCTTCATCCCATGTCCCTCATTTAATCTTAAGATTTGATGGTGTCATTATGATTATATAACAATTCTGAGAAAGTAGAAAGCGCATACACTGTATCCGCCGGCTATCTCTTAAGAAGGGAATCTTCCAATTGCCCATATGAAAACCTCTCCTTCCCGGCAGTCACCACATTGAGACAGTGGTACATGCCGTAAATAAGGTATACATAGGCTGCACCACCCGCATTGAACATGATTTCGGTTCGGGCCGTACGCCTGCCCCCGTATGCGTGGCTGCCCTTATCCTCGGCCCCTCCATAGCTTTCCGTCTCGACGATACGGCAGACTATATCCCCGTCTTCCGTGCGCCGGACCAGATGCTGGCCGAGCAGGCGCGGAGCGGCCTGGAGCGCCGTATATTCATAGATTTTGCCGGGCAGCAGCAATCTTGATTTAGCAGAGTGATTGCTATGAGCGTTGTTGTCTACATCCATGGCTGTATACCACCTTTCGGCCAATCGGGGATTATTAACCCAGCGCGGATTGGTCTCATGGTATCTCATAGGGGGCAGATTTGGCAACCGGGACTAGCTCAGCCACCAGCGCTTAATATCATCCCACAGGGAACGGTCCTCCTTGTTAGGATCGATGGGGTTAGAAGAGCCTTCTCCCTGAGAATTGGGGCTCCCGCCATTGCCATGCTGATCACAGTATTCCGTCGGCTCTGTGCCGCTAATAAATGTCTCCAGCTTCTTCTGGGGACATCCCGGCGTTGCCAGCTTACCGGATTCAGGATTGATATATACACTAACGACGCCGTCCGGTATCGGAAAAATTTTCGGCGGTACATTCTCGAGCGCTTTCTCCGTAAACTTGGCAAAAATCGGTGCGGCCCGCCGCCCATCAGCCGTTGTTATATTGCGTCCTTTGTCGTAGCCGACCCAGACAGCGGTCGACAGCTCGGGTGTGAAACCGACCATCCAGGCATCGGTGTCGGTGGTCCCCGTTTTACCGGCAACGGGGCGCTTGATCATGGAGGCTACACGGTTGCCGGTTCCGCCGGTTTCGAACACGCCCTCCATTAAGCGGGTCAGAACATATGCCGCCGCAGGCTCCACGACAGCTTTACCCTGCGACTGGGGAGCCTCGTATAGAATATTCCCCCTCGAATCGGTAATCTTCAGGATGACGGTTGTCGGGATTTGGACGCCGCCACCGCCAATAACGGCAAAGGCCGAGGCCATCTCGAGCGGGCTGACGGGAGAAGTGCCAAGGGCGAGTGAGGGGACGACTTGCAGCGGACTGAGTATGCCCATTTTGACAGCCATTTCGGCTACCTTCTCTGCGCCTATCTTCATGATCGTATTTACAGCATAAATATTGTCTGAGGCCGCAATGGCCTGGCGCATATTGATCTCTCCAAGATACTTGTCCCCAAAGTTGCGGGGCTGATAAGTCTTGCGGTTATTGTCGTAATGGAACAGCGTCGGCTCACTGTTGAAGGCAGAAAGACCTGTCATTGTTTTGGATGATAAAGCCGTCAGATACATGATCGGTTTGAAGGATGAGCCGGGCTGACGCGTAGAGGCCAGTGCGTGATTGAACTGATTGGTACGGTAGTTTTTGCCTCCTACCATGGCTTTCAGGTAGCCTGTACGGGGATCAACCGATACAAGGGCCGTTTCCAGCTCATCGTTACTATCCATACCTTCCTCAACTGCGTTTTCAGCCGCATGCTGCATATCGGGATCGAGTGTTGTATACACATTTAACCCGCCTTGCTCCAGCTCATCACCGGATATATGAAGCAGGTTGGTTGCAAGATTGCGTACATAATCGCGGAAGAAAGGCGCAGTGACAAGGGTATCCTTCTGACCTTGAGGCTTTAATGTCAATACCTCCTGTGCCGCTTGTTCAGCCTCAGCCTTCGTTATCTCCCCCAGTTCAGCCATTACCGACAAAATAATACCCTGGCGCTTTTTGGCGTTGTCCATGTGGCTATAGGGCGAGTAATAGGTAGGACCTTTTGGAATACCGGCGAGCATGGCGCTTTCGGCCAGATCCAGATCAGCGGCGGATTTGCCAAAATACATCCGGGAAGCCGCTTCGATACCATATGCGCCGTGACCATAATAGATTTCATTTAAGTACATGCGCAAAATATCATCCTTGCTGTATTTCATCTCCAGTTGCAGGGTATATATGGCTTCTTTTGATTTCCGTGTCCACGTTTTTTCGTGGGATAAATAGAGATTCCGCGCCAGCTGCTGGGTTAGCGTACTGGCTCCCTGCGTGCGGCTTCCCTTTTCCAGATTAACTAATACTGCCCGCGCCATGCCCTTAAGGTCAAAGCCGGAATGCTCATAGAATTTACGATCCTCTATGGCCAGCGTTGCCTTTATAAGCAGGGGAGAAATCTCGTCTAAATCTACCGGCTCCCGGCTGCGATCGTCCGGGGAAAAGGTTGCCAGGATATTGCCTCTGGAATCAAGCAGCTTGGAGCGGATATCATCCGAAGCAGGCGGCAGATCCTTTTGATACAAGTAACCGAGCAGGCCCCCCGCAGCCAACAGGAGCAGCACGGTCAAGAAAGCCAGCAGCCGGAGTATCCAGGGCAAGCGGCGTTTACGTATGGGTGAATCGGAATGACGCGGCATGGCACCATACTCCTTTATCTCGCTTTTCAAAACTGACAACATAACGCGTTAACCTGCGGCAGACTTTTCTACTTTCATTATGGGGAAGGAAGACGGTGGATATTCAATTGTAAAGATGAATTCTAAGCTTAAGTTTGGTAAAGTGGGAGTAGCTGATGCTTGATGAAGTGAAGACTAGAGGAGGAAGTAAACGTGACCTTTCGAGTTTCCGCAGTGCAATACCATCTTCACGCGATATCCTCATTTGAGGAATTTGCCGCTGAATGCGAGCACTATATAAAGACGGCCGAGGAGTTCGGCGCTGAGTTCATCCTGTTCCCCGAGTTTTTGACAACACAGCTGATGTCCATTGGGGATGGACAAGGAAATGCTCTAGGCATTGAGGATCTGCCTAAATTCACAGACCGGTACCGGGAGATGTTCTCGGGTTTTGCCCGGAAATACAGTGTGCATATCATTGGCGGAACGCATGTGCTGCGCAGAAATGACAAGCTGTACAATGTGGCGCATCTATTCTACCCTGACGGAACAATAGCCGAGCAAGCCAAGCTGCACATTACACCTGCGGAGGTAGAGGGTTGGAATATGGGTGCGGGTGAGGGGCTGCAGGTGTTCCAGACGGAGAAAGGCACAATCGCTATGCTCACCTGTTACGATATTGAATTCCCGGAAATTGTGCGAATGGCCAGAGCCAAGGGGGCGGATGTTATTTTTTGTCCTTCCTGCACGGACGACAGACATGGCTTCCATCGGGTAAGATACACGAGCCACGCCCGAGCGATTGAGAATCAGGTGTACGTGGTGCTTACAGGCACTGTAGGTTCTTTGCCTACGGTGGATCTGATGCGTGCCAACTTTGGTCAAGCGGCGGTAATAACTCCGAACGATATCCCGTTTCCGCCCCAGGGGCTTTTAGCCGAAGGTGAAATTAATGATGACATGATAATCACGGCTGATCTGGATTTGGAGCTGCTATACCGCGTTCGTGAACGCGGTTCAGTAACAACCTGGCGTGACCGTAGAACCGATCTTTACACGGACTGGACATAGATAGATCAAATGGTATCCCGACGACCCTGATTTTTATGTAGAACTGGAAGGAGACATAGGAATGCCATGGCCATGTACTACAAGGGATTTTATGCATTCGAACACAAAACTCCGGTGCCTGCGGTAATACGCAATTACACAGAGGATGATTTTACAGAGCTGATTAACATTCAGTCCGAAGCCTTTCCGCCTCCCTACCCCTCCGAATTATGGTGGAACCGGGAGCAGCTGCTCAATCATACGACGCTTTTTCCAGAGGGGGCGTTGTGTGTCGAGGTAAATGGTGAGCTGGCGGGCTCGGTGACCGGGCTGAAGATTGATTTTGATCGTGAAAGTACCGCGCATACGTGGGCGGAAGTTACAGCCAATGGGTATATTACAACTCATAAACCGGACGGGAATACTCTGTACATCGCGGATGTATGCGTACGTCCTAAATACCGCAAGCTGGGGCTGGGCAAAGAATTGATTCAATCGCTGTACCATGTGGTTGTGGAGCAGAAGCTGGAACGGCTGCTGGGTGCGGGGAGAATGCCCGGTTACCATAAGCAAGCGCCTGAAATGACGGCAGAGCAGTACCTGGGGAACGTGGTTTCCGGTGAAATCATTGATCCCGTCATTACCTTTCTGCTGCGCTGCGGAAGAACGCCGATTGGCGTAGCTGCGGATTATTTGGAGGATGAGGAGTCATGCAATTACGCCGCGCTTATGGAATGGCGTAATCCTTTTCGTTAAAAAGAGACCAGCCCGGTTATATCACCAGTAGAGGAGGATTTATTATGGAGTATGTTAGAATTAACCGTATTGAGGATCCGTTGTTCAGACAGCTGCACCAGTTGATGTCCGAGGTATTTCCTCCGGAGGAAGTGCTCGAATTCGCTTTATGGAAAGAACCGCTCGAAGATCCCGGTATTCGTGTATTTGTGGCTGTACATAACGGGAAGGTTGTAGGTACAACGGAGTACCGGTATTATACGGACTGGAATGTAGCGATGACCGATTTTACAATTATTGGACAAGAGGGTCTTGGAATTGGACGCTTTCTGGCACAGAACCGTCTGAAGGATCTGCGGAGGCTGGCTGCGAAAGGCGGCAATGAGCTGCTTGGAATGTTCGCGGAAATCTATGATCCATACCGGGTAGAGCATTTTGACTTTGGCGGGATTAAGCCGATGGATCCGTTTGTCCGCCGCGAAGTCCTGTCGCATCTGGGATACAAAAGGCTTGATTTCCCGTATGTTCATCCTTCATGGAAGGGCGATGGGGAAGCGGTAACCGGATTGGATCTGTGTTTTATGCCGGGCGATGAAGAGATGGCGAAGCTGGATGCAGGCCTTGCTGCGGATTTCCTGACCCGCTATTATGCTGTCCTTGACGGTAAGCCTGAATCTTGGCATTCTATGGTGGATAAGCTGCGGACTATGGACACCATTGATCTGCTTCCACTATAACGGCCCCAACCTGCTTCAATAATAATAGGAATTGAATTGCTCCCTTGAACTGGATATAGTAGTACAATGGAAAGCGAATACGCCTTTGGTCTGAAGAGGCTTATAGAATGAGGAAAGCATGATGCCCGAATTACCGTCCGATAAATACAGCGTGTCCGTTACGCTGGTGAGTCTTCAGGAAGAACAGCGAAATGTCCTGAACGTCCCGGGAGAGGTCATAGCCAGAGGATCACAGCTGTATATCCGGTATGAAGAACCCGGACAGGGACCTCAGGGAGAAGACGCTTCTATCCGAACGACGATAAAGATTGCAGGCAGCGAGCTGAAGATTATCCGCCATGGAGGGGTACAATCCGAGCAGACCTTTCAATCGGGACAGCGTTTGCCGGGATTCTACCGCTCGCCGTATACACAGTTTAATCTATCCACTGAAACCCGGGAGCTGGATATCCTGCGTGACGGGCGCTCTCTGAAGGTGTCATGGGAATATGATCTGTACGTATACGAGGAATTGTCGGGACAGTTCGCTATCAGTTTGCATATACAGGAGGAACCAAAATCATGACACAGATTCAAAATCCGTTAGAGCTTGTTAATGAACGGGTGAAAGAGGCCATCGCCGATGCCGTTGTTGCTGCCGGCCTGGTTACACGTGAGGAACTGCCGGTGATCGTGCTGGAGGTGCCAAAAGATAAGGCTCATGGTGATTTGGCTACGAATGCCGCCATGCAGTTAACCAAGATTGCCAAGCGTAATCCGCGTCAGATCGCCGAGGCGATTGTGGAGCGTCTGGATTGCGGCCGGGCATCCATTGAAAAAGCAGAAATTGCCGGACCGGGCTTCATTAACTTTACCTTGTCCAAGCATTATTTGTACCCTGTTATCGGCCTGGTTGCCGAGCAGGGAGAAGATTACGGCCGTATTAACGTGGGCGCAGGACATAAGGTAGAAGTGGAATTCGTCAGCGCCAATCCTACCGGCCGCCTGCATTTGGGACATGCACGTGGTGCGGCTGTGGGCGATGCACTCTGCAACGTTCTGGAGTATGCCGGCTACAAGGTGACCCGTGAGTATTATATTAATGATGCGGGTAATCAGGTCGCGAATTTGTGCAAGTCCATTGAGACCCGTTATTTGCAGGAGCTGGGCCAGCCGGCAGAAATGCCGGAAGACGGTTACCACGGAGAGGATATCAAAGGCTTTGCCAGAGAGCTCGTAGCTGAAAAGGGCGACGCGCTGCTGGCGATGACTCCGGGAGACCGCGCAGCATTTTTCCGTACCTACGGACTGGAGAAAGAACTCGACAAAATTAAGCGCGATCTGGGGCGCTTCCGCGTTTCCTTCGATATCTGGTTCAGCGAAACCTCGCTTTACGAGACCGGAGAGGTCTTGAACTCGTTGGACGAGCTGCGTCAGCGCGGAGAAGTGTACGAGCAGGAAGGTGCTACTTGGCTGCAGACGACCAAATACGGCGACGATAAAGACCGCGTATTGATTAAGAATGACGGCACATACACCTACCTCACGCCGGACATCGCTTATCATAGCGACAAGTACGGCCGCGGCTACGATAAGATGATAAACATCTGGGGCGCCGATCACCACGGCTACATTCCGCGGATGAAAGCAGCCATGTCCGCTCTGGGTAACGATCCTGACAAGCTGGTTGTGCTGATTGCCCAGATGGTCAGTCTGTTTCAGGACGGCGAGAAGGTTAAAATGTCCAAGCGTACAGGTAAAGCGGTGACCATGGAGGAGTTAATGGAAGAGGTCGGCATTGACGCTATCCGTTATTTCTTTACGATGCGAAGCATGGACTCCCATCTGGACTTCGACATGGATCTGGCGATTTCGACGTCCAATGAGAACCCTGTCTTTTATGTACAATACGCGCATGCGCGTATTTGCAGCATATTCCGCCAGGCGGAGGAGCAGGGAATTGCACTGCCTGATTTATCCGAGATTGAGTATTCCAAGCTGACTGCAGCCCACGAATATGATTTGCTGCGCAAAATCGGTGAGCTTCCAGCAGAAATCGCCATAGCGGCGGAAGGTTATGCTCCGCATCGCCTGGTCCGTTATGTGTACGAGCTGGCATCGCTCTTTCACAGCTATTACAAAGCAGAGCGCGTAATCACCGAGGATAGTGCACAGACAGTAGCCCGTCTTGCCCTGCTTGGCGCAACGCGTACAACGATTGCCAATGTGCTGCGTCTTATTGGCGTGTCATCACCTGACCGGATGTAGTGCCTGGTAATTGTATATTTTATTTCAGCAATAATAAATCCGCCCCCCCGGTAGCTGGGAGGCGGATTTTTAGCTTTAACCGATCGATCCGGACACCTCACGCTTTCCGGACCGCCGTTTGCTTCGCGCCCCTGCCCGCAGCAGGCGCAGCGCATCTGCGGCACCACCGCCAAGGGAAGCCCGGCGCTGCCCCTTTCGCAGGCGTACCGGGGAGGCGGTTCGGCGCAGCAGAAGCTTCAGCTCCCGTGGCGTAAGCCCCGGCCTAAGGGCGAGCAGCAGAGCTGCGGCACCCGTGACATGCGAGGTTGCCATGGAGGTGCCGCTCATCTCTTTGTAGCCCTCCCTCAGCCAGCAGGAGGGCACACCCTCTCCGGGTCCGTATACGTCAATATACGGACCACGATTGCTGAAACCGGAAACCTGCCGCTTTTTGTCGATGGCGCCAACGGCAATCGTTTCCGAATAGCGGGCCGGGTAGTCGCCGCCTCTCTTGCCGTCGTTGCCGGAAGAGGCGATGATGGCAATGCCTGCGTGATAGGCTTTGAGTACAACATTGTGCAGCGCCTTGCTCCGGGTCTTCATCCCAAAGCTCATATTGATAAGGTCGATCTTATTCTGAACACACCAATCGATTCCCAGCACAATGTCAGAGACGTAGGCGGAGCCGGTATGGTCAAACGCCTTGACGGGATAAAGAAATGAACGGGGAGCCACGCCCATCATCCCCCTTGAGCTGCCGGCGGCAGCCAGTGTACCTGCAATGTGGGTGCCGTGTCCATTGTCATCCAGCGGCAGCATCCCCCGGTGCAGCAGATTGATTCCGGACCCAAGCGCATGCCGCAAATCCGGGTGGCGGTAATCAGCGCCGGTGTCAATTACGCCTATCTTGACATGAACGCCTGTTGATTTGGACCATGCCTGCGGAGCATGAATCGCTTTCACACCCCAGGGCATAAGGGATCCGGTCTTTTCCCCCGGCAGTGAATGAATTTGCATTCTTAAATCTTCTTCAATGCTTAATGTGTCGGCAAATTTATGCATCAGCTTTTCTGCTCCGGCTGCAGGTACGAAGAAGGCCCGGATCAGCGGCGATACCTGTACCTTCCGGAGCTGCGGCTGTTTTGCTTTTAACGATTTCCATTTCGAGAGAGCTGCGGCATATTCACGGGCATCGTGAAAGGTAAGGATACGCCGCTCTCCATGCTTGGGGGCGACCGATATCTCTTCAAGAAGACTATGCCAAAATCCGAAGTAATCCATCTCTTTCGCCGTCCCCTCCTTGGTGCCGTGCTGCCATATTGTATGAAAAGAACGGAGTAGACGAATGGGAACTTGCCCTTTTTTTGGGAAATGGGCACCCCATCGTGTCAAAAGACAGCGGAACACATAAAATAAACAGAAGAGACGGATACTCTCTTTGTAAAATCCCGTAAGGAGCCGATCCTTGGCGTGGATACAGTCATGCGCGGAGGAAATTCCTCCGCCTTTTTTAGTTGAAATACATAATAACCATTTTGACTTGCAATTTGCTGCCAAATAGGTTTTACTTAGGTTTGTTAATGGATATATTGAAATAAAATGCAGTAATGTGAACATTGCGTGAGAGGAAGTGTCCTTTAGTGAGTACGCCACTCAATTTAAAGCTTGATCCGGAGAAACTGAAAGAAATGCCGATGGTGGATCTGGCTTTTCTGGTGCTCAAGGCGGCTAATACGCCGTATTACTACCGTGATTTGATGGTCGAGGTGGCCAAGCTGCGCGGTATGACCGAAGAACAAACTAACGATACTATCGCCCAGCTATATACCGAGATTAACATTGACGGGCGTTTTGCCTGTGTCGGCACCAACCTATGGGGATTGAAACGCTGGTATCCTCTGGAGCGCTCCGACGATCCGGTTGGGAATTCCAAACGTCCGCGTATTATTAACGACGAAGATGATGATTTGGAAGATGACGATTTTGCAGAGGAAGAGGAGAATTACGCTGCTGAGGAAGAGGATTTCGACGTGATCGATGATGATGATCGTGACGACCTCTATTCTGACGACGACAGCGAAGAGGAAGTTGACGAAGAAGTCGTTATAGATGATGATGACATTGGCGAAGATGGAGACGAGGATGAGGATTCGGACGAAGGCACCGATGAGAATGCCGACGACGAAGAGGAGATCGACTAATTTCTAGAGCAGTCTTCCTTATGGATAATTCAGCCCTTGACAGAGGCCAGAGCGTCAGAGTAAACTATTGCATGGGCTTCTGATGAAGTTAATAATTTTTTTCTAAAATAAAAAGTGCCCCGGTTCTACGGGTGTCACTTTTTTGTTTTTTAGATGGCAAGTAACCGCGGTTTTCTGCGATTCAGAGGAAGGCGAACACTCTAAATCTTCTGCGGAAGTAACCTTTTGATTTCCACCGTTTTGACGATAGGGAAACGGGTTTCGATTACATCAAACGTCGCCTGAATTTTTGGACTTTATTAGGAGGGTTTTACAGTGACAAAGTATATTTTTGTAACGGGTGGCGTTGTGTCTTCACTTGGAAAAGGCATCACTGCCGCTTCTTTGGGCAGGCTGCTGAAGAACAGAGGTCTAAAGGTGACGATTCAAAAATTTGACCCGTATCTCAATGTAGACCCGGGAACGATGAGTCCTTATCAGCATGGAGAAGTGTTCGTAACCGACGATGGTGCGGAGACCGACCTTGATCTTGGACACTACGAACGGTTCATTGACATTAATCTGTCAAAAAGCAATAACGTGACGACGGGAAAAATCTATTCGTCCGTGATCAGTAAAGAACGTCGCGGTGAATATTTGGGCGGAACCGTCCAGGTTATTCCGCACATTACCAATGAGATTAAAGAACGCGTATTCCGCGCAGGACGGGAGACCAGTTCTGATGTCGTGATTACGGAGATCGGCGGAACCGTGGGCGATATTGAGAGCCTTCCCTTTCTGGAAGCTATCCGCCAGATCAAAAGCGATATCGGGCGCGAGAATGTGATGTATATTCACGTAACCTTGATTCCTTATATCAAGGCTGCGGGTGAAGTCAAAACAAAACCGACCCAGCATAGTGTTAAAGAGCTACGCAGCATCGGTATTCAGCCTAACGTCATTGTATGCCGTACCGAGCACGAGCTGTCTGCGGATATGAAGGCAAAGATTGCCCTTTTCTGTGACATTGATGCCAATGCTGTAGTGGAATGCCGCGACGCCTCGACCTTGTACGAGGTTCCGCTGAACCTGCGCGACGAAGGATTGGACGAGATTGTTGTCAATCATTTGAAGCTCACGACCCCGGCACCGGATATGCGGGAATGGGAAAGTATGCTGGAGCGGATTACCAAGCTGGAGCGTACCGTAGAGATTGCTATTGTAGGAAAGTACGTGGCTCTGCATGATGCCTATCTGAGTGTGGTGGAATCATTATCCCATGCCGGATTTGCCTCTAATGCCGAAGTTAAGCTTCGCTGGGTAAATGCTGAAGAAATTACCGATGAGAACGTTGACGAGATGCTGCGCGGAGTTGGAGGTATTTTGGTGCCAGGCGGCTTTGGAGACCGGGGGATCGAAGGTAAAATCTCGGCAATCCGCTATGCCCGTGAGAAATCTATACCTTTCTTCGGCATTTGTCTGGGTATGCAAGTATCCGTTATTGAATATGCCCGTTCCATAGTAGGTCTGGAAGGCGCGAACAGCTCCGAGATTGACCCGGGAACAGCTTATCCTGTAATCGATCTGCTTCCGGAGCAGAAAGATATCGAGGATATGGGCGGTACAATGCGGCTCGGATTGTATCCTTGCAAGCTTTTGCCTGATTCCTTGGCGATGTCCTGCTATGCGGATGAGCTCGTCTACGAGCGTCACCGTCACCGTTATGAGTTTAACAATGCATACCGTGATGAAATTGAAAAAGCGGGTCTGGTTATTTCCGGGACTTCACCGGACGGGCGATTGGTGGAAATTGTTGAGCTTCCGGGCCATCCTTGGTTCCTTTCCGTACAATTCCATCCGGAATTCACTTCCCGTCCGAACCGTCCACAGCCTTTGTTCCGTGAATTTGTTAAGGCTTCCCTGACACATTCGGAACAGCTTTAAGGTTAAGAACAACCTCCTAATTTGATGTATTGTAGAGCCTCCTGCCCGGGCAATGTCATTAAGTTAAGGCGCAAGGCCAAAAATCAAGAAAAAGAGTAGGTTATCGAAAAGATAGCCCGCTCTTTTTTTTGCACTAAAAAAAGAACTTGACAAGCAGATGGAAATGTGTGGCGAAGCCCCTTGAAAAAACGAGGAGGTTACGCCAATGGATGAGTACGCGATCTCGCTAAAAAAAACGCTGACATCCCTCATACGAAAAATGTCAGCCGCACCCGCTCCTTTTGTCAAAAACCCTGAAAAAGATTTTACCCGAAAGAAAAAGCTGCCCTTTGAAACGGTCATGCAACTCCTGATTTCCATGGGAGGAAACAGCCTTTACAAGGAACTCTTGGAATCGCAGGGCTATGACGTAAACACCGCAACCACTTCTGCTTTTGTCCAACAGAGGAATAAAATCCTGCCGTCTGCTGTGGAATTCTTGTTTCACGAATTTACGCAATCCTATACGGATATCAAGGACTACCGAGGGTATCGATTACTTGCCATTGACGGTTCGGATTTGCATATCGCAACCGACCGGGCGGACACGGATACCTATTTCCAAAGTCAACCGAACACGAAAGGCTACAACCTTCTGCATTTGAATGCAGCCTATGACTTATGCAACAGACTTTACGTGGATGCCATTATTCAGCCACGGAGGTTGTGCAACGAGGGAAGGGCGCTGGCTGCCATGGTTGACCGTTCCCCCATTCAAGGCAAAACCATTGTTACTGCCGATAGGGGTTATGAAAGTTACAACAATTTCGCGCATATGGAACGCAAAGGGTGGAGCTATGTCATACGGGTTAAGGATTTGGATTCGAATGGCATTCTTTCGGGCTTGCATCTGCCCTCTGGCGGAGCGTTTGATATGGACGTTCATCTGACACTCACCAAAAAACAAACCAAAGAGGTCAAGGCTCATCCTGAGATGTACAAGTTCGTCCCTTCCACGTCTACCTTTGATTTTTTAGATTTGCACGAGAACTTGTTTTACCCGATTTCCTTTCGGGTTGTCCGTTTCGTCCTGCCGGGTGGCGCTTATGAAACCGTCATTACGAATCTTTCTGCCGCTGATTTCCCACCCGATGAAATCAAGTCCATTTATAACATGCGATGGGGCATTGAAACCTCTTTCCGGGCATTGAAATACACCGTCGGCCTGACGAATTTTCACGCAAAGAGACAAGAGTCCATCACCCAAGAGATTTTTGCAAGAATGATCCTGTACAATTTCGCTGAAATGATGACCTCGCACGTCGTCATTTCCCAAATGGATAAACGGCACCCCTACCAAGTCAACTTCACGGTTGCCGTTCACGTTTGTAGACATTTCCTGCGCTCACGGGACGATGAACCCCCGCCCGATGTAGAAGCACTGATTCGCAAGAACATTTTGCCGATTCGACCCATTCGCCCAGGGCAGAAGAATACGCGCAAAATCCGCTGGAAATCAGTCGTTAGCTTCGTCTACAGAGTAGCATAATTCGTTTCGTATGAACATTTTTTTAAGCGGATATTCCGTCCGCTTGTTTGCTGTGCGCTTTTTTCTTGCTTGCACCAAAAAAACAAACGGCACAGGGCTTTTTCCCATGCCGTTTCGGATTCCATTTTTATTCCCAGTCTTATCTTTGAGCTTATCTTAATGACATTGCCTGCCCGGGGGCTCTTTTTTTGGATTTAACTCGCTCTATAGGTCAACCTGTCCCCGGGTCTGCTGTCAATAGGTTAGTGCAATTTATCCTAATAGCAGGAATCTTCTTGTAAATCACGAATTATAGTCTGATATGGATTGAATTGCCAAGGGGGGCATTCAGCTATGGAAGCGCGGAACAATCAAATGGCTGTACATTTCTGAGGAGGTTAGTTGTAATGAGAAACAAGAAGGTATTGATTGTGGATGATCAGAACGGGATCCGAATTCTTCTGATAGAAGTGTTCAACAGCGAGGGATATACCACATTTCAAGCAGCTAACGGTAAAATGGCATTAGAAATTGTACGCAGCGAATCTCCGGATCTGGTTTTGCTTGATATGAAGATTCCGGGAATGGACGGGCTGGAGATTTTGAAGCATCTGAAGGAGATTGACCCTGCCATTAAAGTCATCATGATGACCGCTTACGGAGAACTCGATATGATCAAAGAGGCGACTAATCTGGGAGCGCTAATGCATTTTACCAAGCCGTTTGATATTGATGAAATGCGGGTAGCAGTTAATATGCATCTTAACACCAAGTCGGTGGACCAGTGCAGCTAAGGGCAAGGTAATAAAGAATAGATATAGGATACATTCATTGCGGCAGGGGCTGGGTGAATATCGTCCCACCGGGACATTTTTTTGCTTATCCTATTTAGTATTTGAGACATGTTGTGCTATAATAAGCCTGTATGTGATGTCGGCTTAAACAAAAGTAACCCAACATTCTTAGGAGGATTGAAACCATGCCATTAGTATCTATGACAGACATGTTAAACAAAGCACTTGAAGGAAAATATGCAGTTGGTCAATACAACATCAACAACCTGGAGTGGACACAAGCGATTCTTGGTGCCGCAGAAGAAGAGAAGTCACCGGTAATCCTTGGAGTTTCTGAAGGAGCAGCACGCCACATGGGCGGCTTCAACACGGTTGTTAAGATGGTGGAAGGCCTTATCCAGGACATGAATATCACTGTTCCTGTAGCGATCCACTTGGACCATGGTTCAAGCTTCGAGAAATGTAAAGCCGCGATTGACGCTGGATTCACATCCGTAATGATCGACGGTTCCCACCACCCAATTGATGAGAACATCGAAATGACTAAAAAAGTCGTTGAGTATGCTCATTCCAAAGGTGTTTCTGTTGAAGCCGAAGTTGGTACTGTTGGCGGACAAGAAGACGACGTTATCGGCGGCATCATGTATGCCAAGCTGGATGAGTGCATACGTATCGTTAAAGAAACAGGCATCGATACACTGGCTCCAGCACTTGGTTCCGTACACGGGCCTTACCTTGGCGAGCCTAACCTCGGATTCAAAGAAATGGAAGAAATCCGTGACGCTACTAACATTCCAATGGTTCTTCACGGGGGCACAGGTATTCCTGAGGACGATATCAAGAGATCAATCTCACTGGGTACTTCCAAGATTAACGTAAACACTGAGAACCAAATTGTGTTTGCAAAAGTTGTTCGCGAAGTGCTTGCTGCAAAACCGGATGCTTATGACCCGCGTGTATTCATCGCACCAGGTCGCGAAGCGATCAAACAAACCGTTATTGGTAAAATTCGCGAGTTTGGTTCCAGCAACAAAGCATAACAGCTTTTTCTAAAGAATCAACTACTGTATAAATCAGTATGATTTACCGAGACTCATATTTCCTTGTGTACATACTGCACAGGATATGTACACAGAACAGCCTGTGTACACTGGAACATGTCCTTTAACTCTGTCTATTTGAATAGTTTGAAATGGAAAGCACACCGCAAAGGGCGGTGTCTTTCCATTTTCATCACTAAAAAGCCACAGCACGTATTGTCGATCAGCTGCAATACACGTAGGGGGAACCAGATAATATATGGAAAAATTAATGATTGACGGTGGACGTCCACTGCAGGGCGTTGTTACGATCAGCGGAGCGAAGAATAGCGCTATTGCGCTTATTCCTGCGGCCATTTTAGCCGAATCTGAGGTTGTTCTGGATAATTTGCCGTTCCTAAGCGATGTAGCCGTCTACTCCGAGATCCTGGAAGAGCTTGGCGCAAGTGTATCCTGGTCAGGCAGCCAGATGAGAATTGACCCGTCCCGTATCTTATCCATCCCTATGCCAAACGGCCCTGTCAAGAAACTCCGGGCTTCTTATTATATGATGGGTGCGCTCCTGGGAAGATTTAAGGAAGCAACCATAGGTCTTCCCGGCGGCTGCAATTTCGAGCCCCGTCCGATCGACCAGCACATTAAGGGCTTTGAGGCCCTGGGAGCTACAGTTACCAACGAACATGGCTCTATTCACCTGTATGCCAAAGAACTGCGCGGTGCGAAGATTTATTTGGACGTATCCAGCGTAGGAGCAACTATTAACATTATGCTGGCAGCTTCACGGGCCAAAGGCTCTACAATTATCGAAAATGCGGCTAAAGAGCCTGAGATTATAGATGTAGCTACCTTATTAAACTCTATGGGCGCTGTTATTAAAGGTGCCGGTACAGAAACCATCCGGATCGAAGGCGTTACGGAGATGCACGGCTGCCGTCATTCCATCATTCCTGACCGGATTCAAGCTGGAACATATATGATTGCTGCTGCGGCTACGCGTGGCAACGTGGTTATAGATAATGTTATTCCTAAGCACTTGGAGGCATTAACGGCAAAACTGCTGGAGATGGGTGTGGGAATTGAGGAACTGGATGAGAGCATTCGTGTAATCGGCCGGGCCAGATATGAACACGCTGATGTAAAAGCACTGATTTATCCCGGTTTTGCCACCGACTTGCAATCTCCGATGACAAGCTTGCTAACTCAGGCGGAAGGTGTTAGTGTACTAAGTGATTTTGTCTACAGCAACCGTTTTAAACATGTGCCGGAATTAGTGCGAATGGGCGCCAAGATCCGTGTCGAGGGCCGTTCAGCGATTATTGAGGGCAGTAAACTTAATGCCGCCAAGGTAAAAGCTGCTGACTTACGGGCCGGTGCGGCCCTTGTCATTGCAGGATTGACCGTTGAGGAAGGCATTACCGAGGTAACGGGTGTGGAGTTCATTGACCGTGGATATGATAATCTTGTAAGCAACCTCCGCCAGCTAGGCGCTGAAGTTTGGCGTGAGAACGAATAATATATCAATACCCAAAGGTTTGGAAGGAGTTTTTTGCTGGGCAACTGCATATCTCCTTCCAAATCGGGTAATCCTATCCTAATGAGGATTTTGCTAGACTCGTAGTATTATGTACAGACTTGCTAGATGAACTTATATAAAAATTGAATAGGTGGTTATTATATGGATCTTCAAATTTCCGACTTGGAAGAAATGAAGCTGACCGATTTGTATAAACTGGCTAAGAAATACCAGATTCCCTACTACGGCCAGATGAAGAAGCGGGAACTGATCTTTGCGATCCTTAGGGCACAGGCCGAGCAGAGCGGTCTAATGTTTATGGAAGGCGTGCTGGAAGTTTTGCCTGAAGGGTACGGATTTCTAAGGCCGATTAATTATTTGCCCAGCGCTGAGGATATTTACATTTCAGCTTCTCAAATTCGCAAGTTTGATCTCAGAAGCGGAGATCTTGTATCCGGCAAATGCCGGACACCCAAAGAAAATGAGCGGTATTTCGGACTGCTTCAGGTCAATGCCGTAAATGGCGAGAATCCTGCTACTGCAGCGGAACGCCTTCATTTCCCGGCACTTACACCTCTTTATCCGCAAGATAAACTGCCGCTTGAAACATCCCCTACCCATTTATCTACCCGAATAATGGATTTGCTTGCTCCTGTAGGCCTGGGGCAGCGCGGTTTGATTGTAGCACCTCCCAAAGCGGGAAAAACGCTCCTGCTGAAAGAAATTGCCAATAGTATCTCCATAAATAATCCTGAGATTGAACTGTTCGTGCTGCTGATCGATGAACGTCCTGAGGAAGTAACGGATATGCAGCGTTCCGTAAAGGGTGAAGTAGTTGCATCGACCTTTGATGAGCTGCCTGAGAACCATATCAAAGTAGCCGAACTGGTCTTGCAGCGCGCACTTCGATTGGTAGAACATAAAAAGGATGTCGTAATTCTGCTAGACAGCATTACCCGACTTGCCCGTGCCTACAACCTTGTGGTTCCGCCATCCGGGCGGACTTTAAGCGGAGGTATTGATCCGGCAGCTTTTCATCGTCCAAAACGGTTTTTTGGATCGGCGCGGAACGTGGAGGAAGGCGGCAGTCTGACGATTCTGGCAACTGCACTGATTGATACAGGTTCGCGTATGGATGATATTATTTATGAAGAATTTAAGGGTACCGGAAATATGGAGCTTCATTTGGACCGCAAGCTGGCGGAACGCCGTATCTTCCCTGCCATCGATATCCGCCGTTCGGGTACGCGCCGTGAAGAGGTACTGCTCAGTAAGGAAGAACTGGATACCATTTGGGCTATCCGTAAAAATATGAATGAATCCTACGATTTTGTGGAGGGCTTCATCAAAAAGCTGCGTGACACCAAGACAAATGCCGAATTTTTGGCGTCTTTTGATGCTGCAGGAGTCAAAGAATCCGCTAGCGGCACTGCCAGCAACGGGGGCACCTCCAACAGTGGCGCATCCGCCCGGCGGACAACAAGGACAAAGACTGCATCAGTTCCTACAACCTAGAATAATAAGAGGTGACTAACATGTATTTGGTATATGCCGACGCGCAAGGAAACGTTTTTGACCATCCTGAGCTGTACGGCTTGGCCCGTAGCGGGGATATGATTGTTGAAATGCTGGAGGAAGAGTTAATTCCTCTGCCGGAAGGCGCTACGCTTGTCGGACTCCCTAATACACGGGCGGTAGGGATGAACCCCGGAACGGGAGAAATGCTGCCTTTGCCGGAAGGCTCACAGGCTGTCGGTGCGCTGTTGCCGCAGGGCTTTACGCGTCTTTGTCTTCCTGGATATGTGAAGACGGATAAATCGTACAAGCTTCCGCTGTTCGGATATTCTGCCGTTGTCTGGAAGGATGGCGGTTTTTATGTGGGTGCCGCACTTACAGATGATCCTGAGAAATGGAATCCGCTAAATTGCGATAGCAACGATCTCAAGGCAGGGGTCAGCGAACTTACTGCTAAATACCCGGAGAACCGTCTATACGGGCATCTCTCTAATTGTGCGCTTGGATATGAGTGTCTTACTGCCTCCAATACATTCCTGAGCCGCTGGGAAGGTGCAGTTCCTGTCTCCCATTCCTGTAATGCCGGTTGCTTTGGCTGCATCTCCGATCAGCCGGACGATAGCGGCTTTGTCTCCCCGCAGACGCGGATGGATTTCCGCCCGCGAGTTGATGAGCTTGTCCAGGTTATGCTGGAGCATCTCAAAACCCCTGAAGCGATTATCAGCTTTGGACAAGGCTGCGAAGGCGAACCCTCAACCCAAGCCAAGATCATTATTGAAGCTATGCGAGAAGTGCGCTCCATTACAAATATGGGTTACATCAATATTAATACGAATGCCGGGCTGAATGACCATATCCGCGGAATCGTGGATGCCGGTCTTGATTTGATGCGTGTCAGTACGATCAGTGCATTGGATGATCATTATAATGCCTATTACAAGCCGCGCGGATACACGCTGGCTAATGTTGAGAAATCCCTGAAGTATGCAGCATCACAGGGAGTATATACCTCGATTAACTACTTGGTATTTCCAGGGGTAACGGACCGGGAAGAAGAGATCGAGGCCATGGTGGAATTCGTCAAACGTACCGGACTCCGGTTAATCCAAATGCGAAATCTTAACATTGACCCAGAGAGCTATTTGGAATTGATTCCACCTGCCCTGGGCGAGATACTGGGAATGAAGACGATGCTAGATATTTTCCGCGAGGAATTACCGGATGTTGTTATTGGCTCTTATACACATGTTCCGCCTGCAGAATTGGCCCGTGTCAAGGTGGGGAATGTGCGCATTTGAGCTTAATCATGTACAATTGAAACATATTGCCGATTCATTTATTTCGTGATAGAATGTGAATATGTGTTTATATAACTCTGGATCCGCATGAGATTCAGGGCAAAAGAGGTGAAATTCAAATGCAAGAAGCAATTCAACCCAAGTATAACTTGACTAAGGTAACCTGCGCGTGTGGCAACACATTCGAATCCGGCTCTGTTAAACAAGAGCTTCGCGTCGAAATTTGCTCTAACTGCCATCCTTTCTTCACTGGCAAGCAGAAGTTCCTGGATGCTGGTGGTCGTGTCGATAAATTCAAGAAGAAATACGGTATCTAATCCGGTTAGCCGATATGCGGCTTAATATTAGACAAACCCCCGACTTTCGTAGTTGGGGGTTTTTGGATCGCGCGGCATGGTTGATTTTTGTTGCTGTGTGGGATATACTTATCTTCGCCGTGCTAGACGGGGAGGTAGCGGTGCCCTGTAACTCGCAATCCGCTGTAGCGAGGTTGAATTCCTGTTAGAGGTGCTGTCGATGTGAGGCCTTGGTCCCTGCGTGCTGTGTTGACGATTGGGTCCTCCGCAATGAGTGCTTATGAACCTGGTCAGGTCCGGAAGGAAGCAGCCATAAGTAAGTTTACTCTTGTGCCGGAGGGTTGCCTAGTCCGAGCAGTCGCGCAGGGTTGCCGCTTGGATCGCAGCCATCAATAACAGGTGCACGGTTTAAATGGATAATGAATGCATCTTTGCGACAAGCGAAGATGCTTTTTTGTTTTTGGTCAAAGCCTGGGGATTATAGTATAATGAATAAGCGATAAACGCCGGGAAAGCGGCAGTTGAAAGAAGGTAATGCATAGTGGAACATATCGCGTTGTATCGTGCCTGGCGGCCACAGTCGTTTAATGACATGGTAGGACAACAGCACATTATCCAAACGCTGCAGAACGCCATTCGTGAACAGCGGGTTTCGCATGCCTACCTGTTCAGCGGCCCGCGGGGAACCGGTAAGACAAGCGCGGCAAAAGTATTGGCCAAGGCGGTTAATTGTGAACGGCCGCAGGGTCCGGATCCTTGTAATGAATGCCCTTCTTGTGTGCGGATTACCGCGGGTAACGTAATGGATGTTCAGGAGATAGATGCAGCGTCCAACCGGGGCGTGGAAGAAATTCGTGACCTGCGTGATAAGGTGAAATATGCGCCTACCGAGGTGCGCCGTAAAGTGTATATTATCGATGAAGTGCATATGCTGACTACTGAAGCATTCAATGCTCTTCTGAAGACGCTGGAGGAGCCTCCTCCGCATGTTATGTTCATTCTGGCAACAACGGAGCCCCACAAATTGCCGGCGACGATTATTTCCCGTTGCCAGCGTTTTGATTTTCGCAGAGTATCCCTTGAGGATCAGAACGGTTGGCTGAAGGAAATTTGCGAGAAAGAGGGTATCGCAGCAGATGCTGATGCGCTGCAGTATATTGCCCGTCTCTCGGATGGCGGTATGCGTGACGCATTAAGTATATTGGATCAGATTTCGTCCTTTACCGATGGTCATGTAACTTATCAGCAGGTGCTCGGAATGACGGGCGGAATACCTGCAGAACAGTTTGCCCGTCTGGCTACGGCTATCCTGGAAGGTAATATGGGGCTTCTTCTGGAATTGGTCGAGCAGCTTATGCATGAAGGCAAAAGTGCGGACAAATGTCTGGAGAATCTGCTCTATTATTTCCGCGATTTACTCATGATCAAGATGGTTCCGGGCGCAGAGCAATTGACAGACCGGGTCTTGAATCCGGCAGAGTTCCGGGATATGGCCTCTGCTTTCTCGCGGGAGCGGCTTTTCGAAATCGTTGATACGCTGAACCGTTATCTTGGCGAAATGAAGTATGCGACTCATCCGCAAACCTTGTTTGAGGTAGCCCTCATGAAGTTGTGCAGCGTACAGCAGAGTGAGAGCCACAATTCGACGGGTTCTTCTGTATCTATGAATGTAGTTGAGGGCATCCAAGCTGTCGATCAGAGTGAATTGGTTATTCTCAAGAGACAGATCGCTGCGCTGGAGAAGAAGCTGGAACAGGCCCTGCAGTCTGGGGGGATTTCCGGGGGAGGGCGCGAAGGGGCGGTTTCTCCGAAACCATCCGTAGGCCAAAATCCGGCACCCCGTGTTTCTGCACCCGGGAAGATTCCGCCGCAAATGGACAAATTCATCGCCGGTAAGGATAGCCTTGATTTTGCAGCGGTTTATAAGCAATGGAGCTTTGTGCTTCAGGCTGTAAAAGAAGAGAAGGTGACTGTTCACGCGTGGTTTGTCGATGGGGAACCTGTGTCTGTTATGGAGGATGCGGTACTTGTTGCCTTCAAGAATACCATCCACCGCGATACTACAGAAAAGCCCCTCAATAGACAAGTAATCGAAGGCGTGCTGGCTGCCCGCCTGGGCAGGCCGTACCGGCTTGTGACCATAATGATGCGGGATTGGAATGAGGCCGCGCTGAAGTCCGCTGGGCAGCCGGGTAAGGAAGAACTGCGGCTGGAGCATGAACATGAAGCTGCGGCGGGAGTGTCAGAACCTTGGATTGATGAGGCGATCCAGCTTTTTGGGGAAGACCTTGTTGTTATAAAAGAGTAATACAAAATATACGATCACGCGAAATGCGTATTCCAAAGGAGAGATGATGTATGAACAATATGAACCAAATGATGAAACAGGTCAAAAAAATGCAGGAGCAAATGCTCAAGGCCCAAGAGGAATTGGGAAGCAAGATAATAGAAGGGTCTTCCGGCGGCGGCGTGGTTACTGTTCAAGTGAATGGTCATAAAAAACTGCTCTCCATTCAAATCAAGCCGGAGGCTGTTGATCCGGAAGATGTAGAAATGCTGCAGGATTTAGTCATTACAGCTGTAAATGATGCACTGGCCCAAGCGGAAGAGCTTGCTAACAGCGACATGGGCAAATTTACCGGCGGAATGAAAATCCCCGGCTTATTCTAATCCGCCACTTACTAAAGTTATATCCAAAGGAGAACCGCCACCGTGTATTATCCCGAACCGCTCGCCAAGCTCATCGATGCCTTTACGCGTTTGCCGGGGATCGGTCCGAAGACAGCGGCCCGGCTGGCTTTTCATGTACTGAACATGAAAGAAGATGAGGTTATTGATTTTGCCAAGGCGCTCGTCAGTGTTAAGCGTAATCTCCACTACTGCTCGGTCTGCTGTAATATTACCGATACGGATCCTTGCCGCATTTGTCAGGACAAAACCCGTGATCCTGCGGTTATATGCGTAGTACAGGATTCCAAAGATCTTGTAGCCATAGAGCGGACCAAGGAGTTTGGCGGGTATTATCATGTTCTTCAAGGCGCTATTTCGCCCATGGAGGGTATTGGACCTGACGATATCCGTCTAAAGGAGCTATTGACCCGTCTTAGTGATGAGAGAGTAAAAGAACTTATAATGGCCACCAATCCCAACATTGAGGGTGAGGCTACAGCGATGTACATTTCCCGCCTTGTTCGTCCCTTTGAAATTAAAATCACCAGAATAGCTCACGGGTTGCCCGTGGGGGGCGATCTTGAATATGCGGATGAGGTTACACTATCAAAGGCGTTGGAAGGCCGTCGCGAGCTTTTTTGAATGAAAATAGAGCCATCTATATGAAGGAGCCCGGGTTCGGGCTTCTTTTTTTGGTTCTAAGTTTGTCCCTGTCCCGATATGAATGAGAATAAACGATGCAAGAATCGTTGAAATCATTCTGAAGGGGGAACTGGATATGAGTTGGTTCAATTACAAGCGCCGGGATCGCCGTGAAGCCCAAAGGCACGAGGGCAATGATAAATGGAGTGCATTTTTGGAGGTGCGCAAAGCCCAATCAGAATGGGAAAATGCTTATTTAATGTTCGATGAAGCGCGGGGACAGGACCAGATTGATTATGCCATTTATATCCTGGAGGCGGCGGAACGCAAATATCAGATTCACTTGAAGTATGCCAAATCGTTGGGTTTGGACAGCAGTCAATTGTAGGCAGGGGATGGCAATTAGGAAAAGGGAGGGGAAATAGTTGAAGGCAGCGGCTATGGGTGTACTGATTGTATCAGCAATACTTCTTATATTTATCGTAATTAGAAAAAGATTGGGATGGGGCTGGATAACCCTTTTTGGTACCCACCTCGTTTTAGCAGCTGTAGGTTTGTACTTAGTCAATTTCTCAGGATTGGTTAGCGGGGTATACATTCCATTGAACCCGGTTACTATTGGCACGGTAACACTTCTTGGGCTCCCTGGGGTCGTTATGCTGCTGGGATTAAAAATAACATTGTTTTAGTGGTTGACGCGAGTTTGTAATATGTGATACATTAAGTTTCGGCCCTTTGGACAAGATATTCTCGGATAACTTGCCAGAATGGTAAAGCGAAAAGTTAAAATAAAAAAACGCTTGACTAAAACAAAGGTGCTGTGATATATTATAAAGGTCGCTGCTGAGACATTACATGCGACAATGGAGACATTGATCTTTGAAAACTGAACAACGAGTGAGTGGGATTTTACGAAAGTAAAATCAAAAAATGAGAATGTAAATTCTCGTCAGATGTTTCAAAATGAGCAATCGCTCTTTCTAAATACCAATTTGGAGAGTTTGATCCTGGCTCAGGACGAACGCTGGCGGCATGCCTAATACATGCAAGTCGAGCGGAGTTTTATTGGGAGCTTGCTTTCAATAGGATTTAGCGGCGGACGGGTGAGTAACACGTAGGCAACCTGCCCCTTAGCCTGGGATAACTACCGGAAACGGTAGCTAATACCGGATAATTCCTTTCTTCTCCTGAAGGAAGGATGAAAGACGGAGCAATCTGTCACTGAGGGATGGGCCTGCGGCGCATTAGCTAGTTGGTGAGGTAACGGCTCACCAAGGCGACGATGCGTAGCCGACCTGAGAGGGTGAACGGCCACACTGGGACTGAGACACGGCCCAGACTCCTACGGGAGGCAGCAGTAGGGAATCTTCCGCAATGGGCGAAAGCCTGACGGAGCAATGCCGCGTGAGTGATGAAGGTTTTCGGATCGTAAAGCTCTGTTGCCAGGGAAGAACGTCTCATAGAGTAACTGCTATGAGAGTGACGGTACCTGAGAAGAAAGCCCCGGCTAACTACGTGCCAGCAGCCGCGGTAATACGTAGGGGGCAAGCGTTGTCCGGAATTATTGGGCGTAAAGCGCGCGCAGGCGGCTATTTAAGTCTGGTGTTTAAACCTTGGGCTCAACCTGAGGTCGCACTGGAAACTGGGTGGCTTGAGTACAGAAGAGGAAAGTGGAATTCCACGTGTAGCGGTGAAATGCGTAGATATGTGGAGGAACACCAGTGGCGAAGGCGACTTTCTGGGCTGTAACTGACGCTGAGGCGCGAAAGCGTGGGGAGCAAACAGGATTAGATACCCTGGTAGTCCACGCCGTAAACGATGAGTGCTAGGTGTTAGGGGTTTCGATACCCTTGGTGCCGAAGTTAACACAGTAAGCACTCCGCCTGGGGAGTACGGTCGCAAGACTGAAACTCAAAGGAATTGACGGGGACCCGCACAAGCAGTGGAGTATGTGGTTTAATTCGAAGCAACGCGAAGAACCTTACCAGGTCTTGACATCTGGGTGAAAACACTAGAGATAGTGTCCCTCTTCGGAGCACCCAAGACAGGTGGTGCATGGTTGTCGTCAGCTCGTGTCGTGAGATGTTGGGTTAAGTCCCGCAACGAGCGCAACCCTTAACTTTAGTTGCCAGCAGGTAAGGCTGGGCACTCTAGAGTGACTGCCGGTGACAAACCGGAGGAAGGTGGGGATGACGTCAAATCATCATGCCCCTTATGACCTGGGCTACACACGTACTACAATGGCCGGTACAACGGGAAGCGAAACCGCGAGGTGGAGCCAATCCCAGCAAAGCCGGTCTCAGTTCGGATTGCAGGCTGCAACTCGCCTGCATGAAGTCGGAATTGCTAGTAATCGCGGATCAGCATGCCGCGGTGAATACGTTCCCGGGTCTTGTACACACCGCCCGTCACACCACGAGAGTTTACAACACCCGAAGTCGGTGGGGTAACCCGCAAGGGAGCCAGCCGCCGAAGGTGGGGTAGATGATTGGGGTGAAGTCGTAACAAGGTAGCCGTATCGGAAGGTGCGGCTGGATCACCTCCTTTCTATGGAGAATCGTCACCTGCAATGGTGACATTCAAATCTGGAAGCGCAGGCTTCTATAAGAACCTTTGGGTTCGAACACTCACTCGTGTTCAGTTTTGAAAGAGCAAGTCTCTTTCGTATGCGTTTGGTGGCGATAGCGGAGGGGTTCCACACGTACCCATCCCGAACACGACCGTTAAGACCTCCAGCGCCGATGGTACTTGGACCGAAGGGTCCTGGGAGAGTAGGACGTTGCCAAGCGCACCCTTATGGGTTACTTCATAAGATGCACTGATTGAATAAGGGCCTTTAGCTCAGCTGGTTAGAGCGCACCCCTGATAAGGGTGAGGTCGGTGGTTCGAGTCCACTAAGGCCCACCATTCATAACTTTATATCCTATTATGGGGCCATAGCTCAGCTGGGAGAGCGCCTGCCTTGCAAGCAGGAGGTCAGCGGTTCGATCCCGCTTGGCTCCACCAAAACTTCATTATTATATCTTCCAAAACTTGCTTGTAGTCAAGCGGTTAAAGATTTGATATGATATTTTTCCGGGGTTAAAGCCGGAAAAACAGAAACTTGATCCTTGAAAACTGGATACCGAAACGAATTTGCGTTTTAGAACATCTTTTAGCACACTTGTGCAAACAAGTGAAAGTTATTAGTTGATACGATTGCTTCTTAAATGGAGTGTCGAAGATTGACTTTCTTCTTCGGAAGAGAATCAATGTCCGATATTTTTCCTACGGAAAAAATCGAGGTTAAGCTAATAAGAGCACACGGAGGATGCCTAGGCGCCAGGAGCCGACGAAGGACGTGGCGAACAACGAAACTGCCTCGGGGAGCTGTAAGCAAGCTTTGATCCGGGGGTGTCCGAATGGGGAAACCCAGCTGTGGTAATTCGCAGTTACTTCTCTCTGAACACATAGGAGAGATAGAGGCAGACCAGGGGAACTGAAACATCTAAGTACCCTGAGGAAGAGAAAACAATAGTGATTCCGTCAGTAGCGGCGAGCGAACGCGGAACAGCCTAAACTTGGGCGATTTATCGCCTGGGGGTTGTGGGACGTCTCACATGGAGTTACAAAGGAATCTGGTAGGTGAAGAGGTCTGGAAAGGCCCGCGATAGAGGTAAAAGCCCTGTATCCTAAACCATGTTCTCTCCGAGACGGATCCCGAGTAGTGCGGGGCACGTGAAACCCCGTATGAATCCAGCAGGACCATCTGCTAAGGCTAAATACTACCTGGCGACCGATAGTGAAACAGTACCGTGAGGGAAAGGTGAAAAGCACCCCGGAAGGGGAGTGAAATAGAACCTGAAACCGTGTGCTTACAAAAAGTCAGAGCCCTGTTTATGGGTGATGGCGTGCCTTTTGTAGAATGAACCGGCGAGTTACGTTTAACATGCAAGGTTAAGGTGAGAAGCCGGAGCCGCAGCGAAAGCGAGTCTGAATAGGGCGATATAGTATGTGGACGTAGACCCGAAACCGTGTGATCTACCCCTGTCCAGGGTGAAGGTGCGGTAACACGCACTGGAGGCCCGAACCCACGCATGTTGAAAAATGCGGGGATGAGGTGGGGGTAGCGGAGAAATTCCAATCGAACTCGGAGATAGCTGGTTCTCCCCGAAATAGCTTTAGGGCTAGCCTCGGCACAAGAGTAATGGAGGTAGAGCACTGATTGGTTGCGGGGCCCGCAAGGGTTACCAAGATCAGTCAAACTCCGAATGCCATCTACTTATTGCCGGGAGTCAGACAGTGAGTGCTAAGATCCATTGTCAAAAGGGAAACAGCCCAGACCATCAGCTAAGGTCCCCAAGTGTGTGTTAAGTGGGAAAGGATGTGGAGTTGCACAGACAACCAGGATGTTGGCTTAGAAGCAGCCACCATTGAAAGAGTGCGTAATAGCTCACTGGTCGAGTGACTCTGCGCCGAAAATGTAACGGGGCTAAACACACCACCGAAGCTATGGCTAGATACGTATGTATCTGGGGTAGGGGAGCGTTGTGTATACGTTGAAGGTGTACCGTAAGGAGCGCTGGAGAGTACACAAGTGAGAATGCCGGTATGAGTAACGAAAAGATCAGTGAGAATCTGATCCGCCGAAAGCCCAAGGTTTCCTGAGGAAGGCTCGTCCGCTCAGGGTAAGTCGGGACCTAAGGCGAGGCCGAAAGGCGTAGTCGAAGGACAACAGTTTGAAATTACTGTACCACCGTAATCCGCTACGAGCGATGGGGTGACGCAGGAGGGTAGTGACGCGGACTGATGGATGTCCGTCTAAGCAGTGAGGCTGATGTGCAGGCAAATCCGCACATCGATAAGGCTGGGCTGTGATGGGGAGCGAAAATTACAGTAGCGAAGGTCATGATCTCACACTGCCAAGAAAAGCCTCTAGCCAGGAGAAGGTGCCCGTACCGCAAACCGACACAGGTAGGCGAGAAGAGAATTCTAAGGCGCGCGGAAGAACTCTCGTTAAGGAACTCGGCAAAATGACCCCGTAACTTCGGGAGAAGGGGTGCCCCGGTAGTGTGAATAGCACGAGGGGGCCGCAGTGAAAAGGCCCAAGCGACTGTTTAGCAAAAACACAGGTCTGTGCGAAGCCGCAAGGCGAAGTATACGGGCTGACGCCTGCCCGGTGCTGGAAGGTTAAGGGGAGCGGTTAGGAGCAATCCGAAGCTGTGAACCGAAGCCCCAGTAAACGGCGGCCGTAACTATAACGGTCCTAAGGTAGCGAAATTCCTTGTCAGGTAAATTCTGACCCGCACGAATGGCGTAACGACTTGGGCGCTGTCTCAACGAGAGATCCGGTGAAATTTTAATACCTGTGAAGATGCAGGTTACCCGCGACAAGACGGAAAGACCCCATGGAGCTTTACTGCAGCTTGATATTGAATTTGGGTACGATCTGTACAGGATAGGTGGGAGCCAGGGAAGCAGGAGCGCAAGCTTCTGCAGAGGCGACGTTGGGATACCACCCTGATCGTATCTAGGTTCTAACCTGGTACCCTATAACGGGTACGGGGACCGTGTCAGGCGGGCAGTTTGACTGGGGCGGTCGCCTCCTAAAGAGTAACGGAGGCGTTCCAAGGTTCCCTCAGAATGGTTGGAAATCATTCGAAGAGTGCAAAGGCATAAGGGAGCTTGACTGCGAGACCAACAAGTCGAGCAGGGACGAAAGTCGGACTTAGTGATCCGGTGGTACCGCATGGAAGGGCCATCGCTCAACGGATAAAAGCTACCCTGGGGATAACAGGCTTATCTCCCCCAAGAGTCCACATCGACGGGGAGGTTTGGCACCTCGATGTCGGCTCATCGCATCCTGGGGCTGAAGTAGGTCCCAAGGGTTGGGCTGTTCGCCCATTAAAGCGGTACGCGAGCTGGGTTCAGAACGTCGTGAGACAGTTCGGTCCCTATCTGTCGTGGGCGCAGGAAATTTGAGAGGAGCTGTCCTTAGTACGAGAGGACCGGGATGGACGTACCGCTGGTGCATCAGTTGTTCCGCCAGGAGCATGGCTGAGTAGCTACGTACGGACGGGATAAGCGCTGAAAGCATCTAAGCGTGAAGCCCCCCTCAAGATGAGATTTCCCAAGTCAGTAAGACCCCTTGAAGACGACGAGGTAGATAGGTTGGAGGTGGAAGTGCAGCAATGCATGGAGCTGACCAATACTAATCGGTCGAGGGCTTATCCAATATTTAATTCGCAAATTCGTTCGGATTCAGTTTTCAGGGAGTTAAATTCCTGTTGGAATTGAATTGATTTGGAGAGATACCCAAGTGGCTATAAGGGGACCCTCTGCTAAGGGGTTAGACTGCGTTAGCGGTGCGAGGGTTCGAATCCCTCTCTCTCCGCCATTTCAAAATTCCATAACATTGTTATTGTGGCGGCGTAGCTCAGCTGGCTAGAGCGTACGGTTCATACCCGTGAGGTCGGGGGTTCGATCCCCTCTGCCGCTACCATACATACCCGGAGGCTTAGCTCAGCTGGGAGAGCATCTGCCTTACAAGCAGAGGGTCGGGGGTTCGAACCCCTCAGCCTCCACCATTTTTAAATCAGAACATTTTTACACCGTGCCGGTGTAGCTCAACTGGTAGAGCAACTGACTTGTAATCAGTAGGTTGGGGGTTCAAGTCCTCTCGCCGGCACCATTATTACTAAGTGTGGAACCGTGGTGTAGTTGGCCTAACATGCCTGCCTGTCACGCAGGAGATCGCGGGTTCGAATCCCGTCGGTTCCGCCATTTTTTTCCACAAACTGAAGTGGGAAGTGTATGACTTGCCGCTTTATTTCTATGTAAACTTTATATGGCTCGGTAGCTCAGTCGGTAGAGCAGAGGACTGAAAATCCTCGTGTCGGCGGTTCGATTCCGTCCCGAGCCACCTTTCTTGGGGGATTAGCGAAGTGGCCAAACGCATCAGACTGTAAATCTGCTCACGTAAGTGTTCGGTGGTTCGAATCCATCATCCCCCACCAGTTTTATGAGCCATTAGCTCAGTTGGTAGAGCACCTGACTTTTAATCAGGGTGTCGAAGGTTCGAGTCCTTCATGGCTCATCCATATACAAAAAAGTCATTGCCTTAGGGTAATGGCTTTTTTGTTTGTAATAAGGGGAACACCATTACATACATCTTATAGAAAAACGCATACAAATGAAAAATATGATAGAATAGGCGAAAAGAGCAAAAGTGGTGGACTATTGTGACGATAGAGAATGAGACATTACGTCAAAAGCTTGAGCAGTTAACAGGGAAAAGGTCTGGGATTAAGCAGTTAGGGAGGCAAGAATCTGCGTCTCTATTTAGTATAGGATCACAAGGAAGTGAACAGCCCGTTTTATATGAAGGGAAAATTTGGACGCCGCTCTATGAGAACGACGGACGTATAACAGCTGTATGGGTTGAGGAGAAGGGCTTAACTCCTTTGGAAGTACAGCTGATCCATTATGCTGCGGAAAACTTCGCGGCGGCCCTTAAAGCTGCAGGAATTAAAGAAGAGGGCGAGTCAGAGGCTCTTCAGCTGGGGAAATGGCTTAACGCGCAGCTGGAGCAGGAAAAAGATGATAATGAGATTCCTGATGATATCGCGCTGAAAGGCCGGCTTTTCGGAGATATGATTCCTTTTTTGCTCATCAGCGAAAATGTGCATAGTGCTCCTATTTCCTATCGTTCTTTGATGAAGCTGCTGCGCAGTTATTTTGACAGTTCGGTTATGCTTATTCCTCTACAGGAGAAGGAATGGGTGATTCTAGCCCGTAAGGAACTTCTTACTGACGGTGATGACAAGGATGAGGAAGAAGAGAATGAAGACGATCTGCTGTCGCAAACCAGTATGGGACTGCATGAGCTGATCGCAAGTGAATGGGTTGGCGTATTTCATTTGGCGGTGGCCCCTGCCATTGTTCCTGTAAAGGGTTTGGCTGGATCGGTTGCCTTGCTGCGTGAGACTATTATCCTGGGACGGATTTTTCAGGTGGGGGAATACATTCATTTACCGTGGGAGCTACATTTGGAACGTCTGGTGAACAGCATTCCCGATACACGGCGAAGACAGCTGCTTGGGCAGATTGGTGATTATACATCCGTACTATCGGATAAGGAAATGCTGTTGACTCTGGAGACTTTTTTTGAAATGGACTGCAATGTGAGCGAGACGGCTAAAAAACTATATATACACCGCAATACGCTTCTATACCGTCTGGATAAGATTAAACAGGAGACGGGTGCGGATGTAAGAAGCTTTGGAGATGCCGCAATTGTGAAGTTGACCATGCTATTGTATAAAGTGACGAAAAGGAAATAATTTTTTTGTGAACGTTGCAAATAGCCAGTTCGGGGTGTCTGATGTAAGATAAATGTACGAAAAAGAAATTTTCGAACTTCAATAATTTATCCGAGGGGGAAAATTAAATGGCAGGCGTACGTTTAGAGCATATTTCTAAAAAATACCCGGGTTCTGATAAAGCAACAGTAATGGATATCAATCTTGATATTAAAGATAAGGAATTTCTGGTACTGGTAGGTCCATCCGGTTGCGGTAAATCCACAACGCTGCGTATGATCGCTGGTCTGGAGGAAATCTCAGAAGGTAAGATGTATATCGGAGAGCGCGTTGTTAATGACGTAGCACCGAAGGATCGTGATATTGCGATGGTATTCCAATCCTATGCGCTTTACCCGCACATGAGTGTATACCAAAACATGGCGTTTGGTTTGAAACTGCGCAAAGTTAAAAAAGATGAAATTGACAAAAAAGTGCGCGATGCTGCAAAAATTCTCGATATCGAGCATCTGCTTGAGCGTAAACCGAAAGCCCTTTCAGGTGGTCAACGCCAACGTGTCGCTTTGGGACGCGCTATCGTCCGCGATCCGCAAGTATTCTTGATGGATGAGCCTTTGTCCAACTTGGATGCCAAACTTCGTGGTCAAATGCGTGCTGAAATCACCAAACTGGTGAAACGCCTTGAAACTACTTGTATCTACGTAACGCATGACCAAACAGAAGCTATGACTATGGGTGATCGCATCGTAGTTATGTATGATGGTATCATTCAACAGGCTGCTTCTCCTGAAGTGCTGTACAACGAGCCAACAAACCTGTTCGTGGCCGGATTTATCGGTTCCCCGACGATGAACTTTATCAACGGTACACTGTCTGAAGTTAACGGAAACATCCGTTTCCGCGCTGACAACCTCGATGTGGAAGTACCGGGCGGAAAAGCGCAAATTATCCGCAGCAAAGGCTATATTGGCAAAGATGTTATCATGGGTGTTCGCCCTGAGGATATCCACGAAGAGCCGGTATTCCTGGAAGCTTCACCGAACACGATCTTCACTTCACTGGTCGATGTTACTGAAAATCTGGGCCATGAAATGCTGCTCTACCTGAGCGGTCTTGGCAATGGCACTGTTATTGCCCGTGTAGACGGACGTTCCACAACCCGCGAAGGCAGCAAGCCGAAGCTGGCTATCGATATGAACAAGATCCACTTGTTTGACAAAGAATCCGAACTGAATATCTTATTGGGATAAGACCCCTGTCTTTTCTTCTTTCAGAAAGCCGCCCGAAAGGGTGGCTTTTTATTTTCTTAGAAGGTTTATCAGGGTGAAGGAAGCCGCTTCAAGAGGGCGTTATGATTGCATTCATAAGCGTTATCAATTAAGATAGCAGGAGAATTACCTCCGGCAGAAACGGTATTGGATTACTATTCGGATGCAGGAGAAGCGGACAACCACCGCGGTGACGAAAGGACGAACAGACATGGCTAAGAAAGTAAAAGTATCGGAATTGGTACAACATTTTCAACTAGAAGTCATTTCCGGGCAGGAGGGTCTGAAGAGGCTGATAACGGTTGATGATCTTAATCGTCCCGGGCTGGAGATAGCGGGTTATTTTGAATATTATCCGGAAGAACGTGTTCAGTTGCTCGGCAAGACAGAGCTGGCTTTCTTCTCCATGCTGCCGGAAGAAGAGCGGAAGAGCCGGATTCGGGGGATATGCAATGATAATACGCCTTGTATCGTTATCACCCGCGCCTTGGAAGTCCCGCAGGAGTTAATTGATATAAGTAATGAGAAGGGTTTGCCTGTACTGCGCAGTGCGATGGCTACCACGATTTTTTCCAGCCGTCTGACCAGCTTTTTGGAGGGTAAATTAGCACCGACTGCGACCATTCACGGGGTCCTGTGTGATGTGTACGGCGTGGGGATGCTGATTACCGGAAGCAGCGGTATTGGCAAGAGTGAGACAGCACTTGAGCTGGTAAAACGCGGCCACCGCCTGATTGCCGACGATGCCGTAGAAATCCGCCAAACCTCTGACAACCAGTTGCATGGTACAGCACCAGAACTGATTCGTCACCTGCTGGAAATTCGCGGTGTAGGTATTATTAACGTTATGACGCTTTTTGGTGCCGGTGCGATTCGTAACCATAAGCGTATTACGCTTGTCGTCAGACTGGAAGCCTGGCAGCAGGACAAGCAATATGACCGGCTTGGTTTGGACGAGGAAACAACACGTATTATTGACACGGATATTCCATTGGTAACCATTCCGGTGCGTCCGGGACGTAACCTTGCAGTTATTATAGAGGTAGCCGCGATGAACTATCGATTGAAACAAATGGGCTTTAATGCCGCGCTGCAATTTACCAATAAGCTTACTGCCACTATTTCTGAAGATATGGATGATATAGACTAGGAGTGTGAGAAGATGTTTCCATTAGCTTTAGATCCGATTGTCTTTACAATTGGATCACTGCCTGTTCACTGGTACGGTCTGATTTTAGGGTTTGGTGCACTAGTCGGTTTGTTTCTTGCCATCCGCGAAGGCAAACGTTTCGGAATACCGCAGGAGTTTTTCATGGATATGCTGCTGCTCGGCTTTCCCTCGGCCATTATCGGAGCACGGATTTACTATGTAGCTTTTAAATGGAATGATTACAAGGATAACCCAATGGACGTGTTCAAAATCTGGAACGGCGGCATTGCGATTTATGGAGCGTTGATTGGCGCAATTATTTGTGCAATTCTTTATTTTCGTTATAAAGGTTATCCGTTCTGGCGTCTGGTAGATATTTGTGCACCTGGGCTACTGGCGGGGCAAATGATTGGCCGCTGGGGTAATTTTGTGAATCAAGAGGCGTATGGTGGTGTTGTCGAGGAATCGTTCCTGCGCGACAAGCTTAATCTGCCCGATTTTATCGTGAACCAGATGTACATAGGAGATGCTTTTCACCATCCGACTTTTTTGTATGAATCACTGTGGAGCCTGCTCGGCATCGCTTTGCTGATGGTACTGCGCCGCCAGAAGTTTTTGCGTGCAGGAGAGCTATTTCTGTCCTATTTCATCTGGTACTCCATCGGACGTTTCTTCATTGAAGCTTTACGTACGGACAGTTTGGCTTTTAACGGGAGCACCGGTGTGGAAGCTCTTATAAATACCCTGTGGAGTCCTATGAAATGGCTGGGCTTTGAGCAGGGGTATCTTGATCCGGCTTACGGTAATGTCCGTATTTCCCAACTGCTGGCTTTGCTGATCATTGTTGCAGCGGTAGCCTTAATCGTGATCCGACGGGTGAGCGGACAGTCCAGGGCTCATTACAGTGACCCTATCCTTAGTTCCAAAGCAGCTAACGCGGATATAGTACTCCCGGTAGGTGCAGAAAATACGCCGCAAAAAGCTCCACATGGCAGCAACATCGAGGAAAAGAAGCCTGCCGGAGAAGACAAAAAGGAGTAGTAGAAGAGTATGATAGAATGCGTTCTTTTTGACCTGGATGGAACCATTGTGGACACGAACGAACTGATTATTAATTCGTTTATGCACGCGCTGAAGCAGAATGACCTTACAGCCCTAACCCGGGAACAGATTATTCCGCATATGGGGACGACACTCCAGCAGCAAATGAGAGTATTTTCAGGTCTGGAGGATGTTAGCGGACTGGAGCAGTCTTATCGTTCCTTTAATTATGAGCATCATGATTCCCTGATCCGATCGTTCCCGCATGTAAATGAAACGATGGAGGAGCTGCGGCGTCGCGGAATTAAGATGGGCATCGTAACGACCAAAATTCGTCCTACAACGATAAAAGCTCTGGAGATGTTCGATTTGCTTCAGTATATGGATACCATAGTGACTGTGGACGATGTTACCGAGCCCAAACCTCATCCGGAGCCCGTGCTGACTGCAGTCCGTAACCTGGGAGTGGATCTCCGCAAAACCCTCATGGTCGGTGATAGTGCCGTCGATATTCAATCGGCGAAGGCTGCCGGAGTATATGTGGCGGGAGTGGCCTGGTCACTCAAAGGTGAAGAGACGCTGCGCAAATACGAGCCGGACTATATCATCCATGATATGAAGGACATATGCCATATCGTAGAGCAGGGGACGAAGGAATTGTGAGAAAAGTAACCCGTTATCCCGTGGAAGGCCATAACTCGTTGTGGTATATTTACCGCACAGTCAGTCCATGGAAAGGTGTAAAAAACTTTATTTTTATCCAGATTGCCCGCTATTGTCCGGTTTTATCGCTTAAGAATTGGATTTATCGGCGGATTCTTGGCATGAAGATAGGGCAGCATACGTCGTTTGGGCTGATGGCGATGGTAGATGTGTTTTTTCCGGAAAAAATAACGGTCGGTGAGAATTCGATTATCGGTTATAACACAACGATTCTGGCGCATGAGTATCTCATTAAGGAATATCGCCTGGGTGAAGTTGTGATTGGTGAAAATGTGCTGATCGGTGCCAATTGTACCATTCTCCCCGGCGTAACTATCGGAGATGGAGCGATTGTAGCAGCGGGTTCAGTGGTTCATAAGGATGTAGCTCCCGGAGCTTTTGTCGGCGGAAATCCTTTGCAGGAACTGCGGTCGGCGTCATTGGCAAGAGATGTGGAAGATTTGTGAATATATGTATGGCCCCGAAGGATTGTTTTGCGTGTTGGAGCGCAACTCCTTCGGGGTTTTTGGCGTCATTATGAGAGTATCGGTGGGTGGCTGGGTTTCATAGCAACTTTCTTAAGGGTATGAGTATGTTATTCACTCTATAGTAGAGAAGGGGAATGCACTTGAATCCTGCAAAACAAGAAAGACTGCCCCAGCTGGATCTATTCAGGTCATTAGCTATTTTGGGCGTACTGCATGTGCACGCAACATCTTTAGCGGCTGGCGGGCAAGCGATAGATTCACCTTATTTTTACTGGCTGAACGGGATCAATATTTTCTTCAGGTTTGGTACACCATCGTTTATTTTTCTGAGCAGCTTTGTGTTATTTTACAATTACTACGGGCGGCCGGTTACCCGCAGTTTGATCGGCAACTTTTACCGTCGTCGACTGATCTATATACTGTTGCCTTATTTACTGGCTTCAATCGGTTATTACGGGCTTACGGTAAGTATAAACCAAACATGGGGGCGGAGTCCGGGGGAGCATCTGTACAGCTTTCTGGCAGCTCTGTTCACGGGGAACGCGTATACCCATTTGTACTTTGTTTTTATAAGCATTCAGTTTTATGTGCTTTTTCCGCTGGTGTTGAGGCTGCTCCAGACTTCCCGCCAACTCATCCGCTGGATTATTCCGCTGGGTCTTGCCCTTCAGTGGGGCTTCAGTATCTGGAACAAGTATCAGCTGCACTTGGTGGAAAAGGGCAGTGTGGCCCTTTCGTATTTTGCTTACTATTTGATGGGAGCTTATATCGCCATTCACTTCGAGGATATCAAATCGTGGCTGCTCACTCCATGGCATCAACTGCCTGGTCAACACAAGAGGCTGGTGGTGCTGCTCTGGGGCAGCTGGTTTATCGCCGCTTTTATCCATATGCAGCTTTGGTATGAGGGTCGGCATAACGGCGTGTGGGCCAACTCACTGTGGTACGAGCTGGCGTGGAATGTTCATACGATGCTGTCTGCGCTTGTACTTTTAAAAGCAGCGTTTCTTATATCCCGTGGAGCGCCCCGTGTAATCATTGCTTTTCTGACCCGGCTGGGGGAGTTATCCTTTGCTATTTATCTCCTACATCCGTTACTGCTGGCCATTTACCGGCGGTTCCGTTACAGCATTTCTCCGAAGTCGTTCACCTATGTTCTCTTTATCTATGGCGGTCTGGTTGTGGCGCTTGGCGGCAGCTGGCTGATTGTCCAATTTGCATTTCGCCGAATCCGTCTGGCGTGGGTGGCGTTCGGCAGTGTCCCGCGTTCACTTGCTCCTTCCCAGAAACCTAGCCCCGAGCATGCGTCAATTAGAAGGGTTAAGAATGGGGTAAGGATGACATCGGAGGATTCGCCCAAGGTGAAAATCGAAGGGTAAAATCGAAGGGTAAGGTTAAATAAAAAAGCGTCAGCTATTCTCCTTATTCGGGAATAGCTGACGCTTTTGTTGCTATATATCATGAACTAAAAAGAATAACGTAAGGTTGAGAAGGTGAAAAAGTAAAGGAGGGGGAGTTTGGAACTGTAGGAGCGACAGCGATCGCCTTTGTCCCCGGATTTAAACCATCAGAAGGCGGTACAAATCAAATAAATCTGGGGACAACAGCGGCCGGAAGTCCAAACATTCACCGCAGTTACATAAATCACCGAGCAGCACTTATCAGAATCTTTAGTTCAGTTTATATAGTTACCTATTCATTGGCGATTTCCCGTTGGAATTTGGATATGGCTTCATATTGACTCTCCAAACTGCGGAAAACGGAGATATAGATCGGAAGCAGTTGTTTGTATATTTTGGCATGCTCCTGAAGGGGCTTGTGCTGATGGGTCGAGCCAATCATATCAAATACGACGTCCAGGGAATCCGTGGCTCCGGTGGCGTACATGCCGAGCACGACCGCACCGAGGCAGGAGCTCTCAAAGCTCTCGGGAACGACGACCTCCTGATCAAAAATATCGGCCATCATCTGCCGCCATAACGAGGAGCGGGCAAAGCCGCCAGTAGCCAGAATCTGCTTGGGCCGCCCGATTTGCTCTTCCATGGCCAGCAGGACCGTATACATATTAAAAATTACGCCCTCCAGTACCGAGCGGATCATATGCTCCTTCCGGTGGTTCATCGTTAAGCCGAAGAAGGAGCCGCGTGCATCAGGATTCCATAGCGGTGCCCGTTCACCGGTCAGGTAAGGATGGAACAGCAGTCCGTCACTTCCCGCAGATACCTGTTCAGCAATACGAGTCAGCACATCGTAAGGATCAATACCGAGCCGCTTGGCCGTCTCCACCTCAGAAGCTGCGAATTCATCACGTACCCAGCGGAACAGCATTCCGCCATTGTTGACCGGACCGCCGATGACCCAAAGGTTCTCCGTCAGTGCATAGCAAAAAATACGTCCCTTCGGATCTACTGCCGGACGGTCTACAACCGTTCGAATGGCTCCGCTGGTACCAATTGTAGCAGCAACAACGCCAGGCTTAATCGCTCCTACCCCGAGATTGGAGAGTACGCCATCGCTTGCCCCTATTACAAACTTTGTTTCCGGCAGCAGCGAAAGCTTCTCCGCCATCCCAGGCAGTAATCCCTGCATAACGCAGGTGGTGGGAACGAGTCTAGAGAGACGTTCACTTGTAATGCCGGCAATCTCAAGTGCTTCCGTATCCCAGTCCAACTTCTCTAAATTCAGCATTCCCGTAGAAGAAGCGATAGAGTGGTCTACTACATATTCGCCGAACAGCTTGGCAAATACATATTCTTTGATAGATATGAATTTGTAGGCTTTATGGAAAAGTTCCGGTTGTTCCTGCCGGAGCCACATTAGCTTGGTAATAGGAGACATCGGGTGGATAGGTGTTCCGGTACGCATGTAAAGTTCATGACCGTTCAACTCGTTCTTCAGTCGCAGTGCACATTCAGCACTACGGTTATCTGCCCAGGTAATGCATCGGGTCAGGGGATTGCCCTCAGGGTCTATGGCTATAACACTATGCATGGCAGAGCTGAAGGAAACAAACCTGATTTGATCTGACTGAGTGCCGCTCTGCTGAATAACTTTTGAAATGGTGCTAATGACGGCTTGCAGGATTTGCTCCGGGTCCTGCTCCGCTACAGACGGTGAGGGTTTATAGAGCGGATAACCTTCATCGGCTTGAGCTGCAATGCTTCCATTCTCCTGAAACAAGACTGCCTTTGTACTTGTAGTTCCAATATCAACGCCAATCATATAGGGTGTGCTCATTCGGTCAGCCTCCTGCGATGTGAAGAGAAGCGGGCCGGACTGATGAATCAGCCGTCCCGCTCCGACATCGGATTTAGAATTTCATGTTCTTAGATTATCACGCTTAGAATCATAATGAAGGTCAATGCCACTACAGAGAGAATCGTCTCCATTACAGTCCATGTTTTGAGAGTCTGTACTACCGACATTCCGAAGAATTCCTTGATCATCCAAAAGCCGGCATCGTTGACATGAGAAAGTACCAGAGAGCCTGCGCCTGTGGCCAGAACAACCAGTTCAATATTAACACCCGTACTAACAGCAAGCACAGGGGCGACAATTCCGGCGGCCGTTGTCATTGCAACGGTAGCTGAGCCGGTGGCGACACGTATTAAGGCGGCAACAAGCCAAGCGAAGAAAATAATATTCACATGGGACTGCGTAGCAAGTGAAGCTATAGCCCCGCCAACGCCACTGTCGATGAGCACCTGCTTGAAGGCCCCGCCGCCGCCGATAATCAGGATAATCGTAGCTGTTGGTGCCAGGCATTCATTTGTAAAGCGTGAAATGTCTTCCTTCTTGAAGCCCCGTGCAAATCCCAGTGAGAAGAATGAGAAAACAGCCGAGATAAGCAGCGCAATAACTTCATGTCCGATGAATTTGGCGAAAGGAGTAAACCCATTAACGGCTTCAGGGTCAAGAATGTCAGCTACAGATCCGATAAGCATCAAAATAACTGGAAGCAGGATAGTTAGCAAGGTGATGCCAAAGCCCGGCAGCTCACGCACGCTTTTGGCAGCAAATTGCTCTGCCAGCTTAGCCGGCGGTTCAACCTGTATGCGCTTGCCTATATATTTACCAAAAATCGGTCCTGCAATAATAGCAGTAGGTAAACCCACAAGAATCGAGTATAGGATCGTTTTACCCAGATTTGCACCATAGGCACCAATGGCGATCATAGGCGCTGGATGCGGCGGCACCAGCCCGTGAACGGTTGACAGACCAGCTAGAATCGGAATCCCGATCTGCAGGAGAGGCATCTTTGTTTTGCGGGCAACCATAAATACCACTGGAATAAGCAGAATGACTCCGACCTCAAAAAATACCGGAATCCCTACAACGAATCCGACGAGCATCATTGCCCAGTGAACGCGTTTCTCGCCAAACCGGTCGACCAGCGTATTGGCTATACGCTCTGCGCCGCCGGATTCGGCCATCATTTTACCCAGCATCGTACCGAGACCTATGACAATGGCTATAGTTCCAAGAGTACCGCCCAGACCGCCGGTAATGGACTTGATTAATTTCGGGTATTCCATGCCGGCAACCAGACCCAGGAACATTGCAGAGATGAGTAAGGTTACAAACGGATTCCATTTGTATTTAGCGATAAGCATAACGAGAAAAACAATGACAAGCAATGTCCAAACCAACAGCGTCGTATTATGGCTAAGACCAAATAAACTATCCATAAAAGTAGTCCTCCTATAATTGAATTGGCATTATGGCAGCAGGCTTAAATCGTTACATTGTATACTTGTCGACAATATAATCCAAAGAAGTGGAGCATCATCTGAGAACAAGTGATATCTCCTAAACGATTTACCTGCCTTTAAGGTAGGCTGCGAATGAGTGTCTCTCCGGAATCTGCAAAGTACTCCTGAACAACCTTGCGAATGGTTTCCGCATTTCCGGAACGGAGCCCCTCGACAACTGTCCGATGCTTTTCCGCGACCCAGTTCATTCGTTCCTCGCCGCTTTCGAATCCTTTTTCGGTTGTAATTAGAATGACTGTCATGACAATATGGCGTATGCTGTTCCACAAATGCAGAATCCGTGTATGATTGGCCTCGCTGATGATGGCTTCATGAAAAGAAAAATCATGCTGGGCAAAATCCACAAAATCATTGTATTTAACAGCCAGCTTCATTTTATCGATAATCTGCTCCAGGTTCAGGATTAGACGTTCATGGTTGCCTTCCGCCAGCTTCTGTTGAGCGAAGCTCTCGATAAGGTAACGAACATCATACAATTCCTCAACATCCTTCAAGTTTAACCCGATAACAACAGCACCCATCCTCTCGAGGCGGATCAATCCCTCACCCGATAAAGATTTAAGCGCTTCCCTAACAGGGGAGCGGCTAGTACCGAACTCTGCGGCGATACGATTCTCGGAGAGAATCTCTCCGGGTTTAATCTTTTCGTTTATGATTTGCAGCCTGAGTTCGCAGGCGATGGATTCTCCGAGGGAAGCTCCCTGCAGCCAGGCGGGTGGGTATTGCATTTGACACGACTCCTCTATAGGCGATTGGTTGTATACTAAAGATGCAGATGATGTCTTTCATCGATTTTAGCATACAATGTCTTCATGGTTCCATGATTAGAGAGTCGGATCAGCCTTCCGTTACAACAGCGTGTCCACCGAATTCGTTCCGGAGCGCAGCTACAACCTTACCATGAAAGTTATTCTCCTCCAGGGAGCGGTAACGCATCAGAAGAGAAAGGGCAATAACCGGTGTGCTCGCTTCCAGATCAAGTGCAGTCTGTACCGTCCATTTGCCTTCCCCGGAGCTCTGCATCACACCCCGAATTCCCGATAGTTTGGGATCTTTGGAAAAAGCATTCTGCGTAAGCTCCATCAGCCAGCCGCGGATCACAGAGCCGTTCGACCAAACGCGGGCCACATCCTCGTAATTAAACTCAAAGCTGCTCTTTTCCAGCAGTTCAAAACCCTCGGCTATGGACTGCATCATGCCGTATTCGATACCGTTATGGATCATCTTCAGGAAATGACCACTGCCATTGCTGCCTGCGTACAGATAACCATGCTCAACTGCCAGATCCCGGAATAGAGGCTCGATTGTGGTGAAGATATTACGATCGCCGCCGACCATAAAGCAGGCACCGTGCTCTGCCCCTTCGGTTCCACCGGACGTACCGGCATCAAAGAAGTGAATTCCCTTTGCTCCCAGTTTCTCTGCGCGGGCGATGGATTCCTTATAATGAGAATTTCCGCCCTCAATAATAATGTCGCCTTCATCCAGCAGCCTGGCAAGTGTATCAATGACCCCTTCAACGATAGGGCCTGCCGGAACCATTACCCAAACTGTTCTGGGGCGCTCGAGCTTAGCTACCAAAGCTTCTATAGAAGAAGCCGGAGTCGCTCCATGCTCGGACAGTTGGATTCCTTTTTCTGGATTGATATCGCTTACCACAATTTCATGCCCATGGCCAAGCAGGTTCAATACCAGGTTATAGCCCATTTTTCCGAGACCGATCATGCCGAGTTTCATTACACATCAACTCCTTTAATTGTCTCACCATGCTTTGATGTATACTTGTATACAACTTAATTTGTATCTTACTCCCACCAGACTTGATTTGTAAAGATAATTTTGTAAGCGGTTCATATTTTATCGGCGTGGCTGTACGTTGGGAGGTAAGAACAGATATATTTTTGAATAGAAAGGATAAATGATATTCTATTAAGATAGGGACTAATTGACGAAAAAGAACCGTCCATGGTACGATGTTTCAGATGCTTTAATTTGCTACCACTTTACCATAGTAAAGTAAAATATGTTCCTGATAATTTCAATGAGGTGAATAATGAACATGTCCAAACCGAAAGGGTTCGAGAAACCGGCAGGTGTACGTGATTATCTCCCGCGTGCTGTGAAAAAGCTGCGCAAGATTGAGAATGATGTGTTGCACTGCATGAGCCGTTGGGGATACCAACAGATGATAACGCCAACTCTGGAATATTATGATACGGTCGGTGCAGCCAGTTCCACGTCCGACCAGAAGCTATATAAATTACTGAATAACCGCGGTCAGGCCCTGGTGCTCCGTTCGGAAATGACAGCTCCGGTCGCGCGTGTAGTGTCCTCACTGCTAAAAGATGAGCCGCTGCCGCTGCGTCTGTCCTACCACGCGAACGTTTTCCGTGCCATAGAGGAAGAAGCGGGACGGGAAGCGGAGTTTTTCCAGACGGGTGTAGAGCTGGTCGGTGATGATTCGCCCGAGGCGGATGCTGAAGTGGTTGCCTTGGCGATTGCTTCCCTGCAGGCAGCGGGAGTGAAATCCTTCAAAATCGCTATGGGCCATGTCGGTTTCCTGAACGGCCTGTTTCAGGAGGCGGTACCGGGTCTGCCTGAGGCTCAAGAGGAGCTGAAGAGTCATCTGCTCGGCCGGGATTATGTCTCGTTCCGCGACACGCTTCGGAAGCTTAACCTGCCTGAAGTGCAAAAGAATGAGCTGAACGGATTGCTGCGGCTGCGCGGCGGGAAGGAGATATGCGGCCAGGCGCTGGAGCTTAGCGGCCATAAGCTGGCTCGTACGTCCATAGAGCATTTATGCAAGGTGTGGGAGGTACTGGAGTCTTACGGAGTGTCGGAGCATGTGCTGATTGATCTTACCATGATAGGTGATTTCACCTACTACACCGGCATGACCTTTGAGGGATATGCGTCCGAGCTTGGGTTCCCGGTATGCAGCGGCGGCCGTTATGATAACCTGCTGCAGCAGTTCGGGCGGCCGATACCTTCTACTGGCTTCTCGCTCAAAACGAATCGCATTCTCGACGGAGTACCGGGAACACCGGAGGAGGAAGAGCTGCCCATCCTGGTCCAGTATGACATACTTCGGCGCCGGGAAGGACTGGAGGAAGCAGCGAGGCTGCGGTCCGGGGGTCATGTTGTAGTGACCCGCTTAACGGCCGGTCCGGAGGATCTCAGAGTCGTAAAGCGTCTGGATAATGACACGAATGAAGCGGAAGGTGAGCGCTTTGGAGAAATTTATACGTTCGTCACCTTCGTTAGTGAGCACGGCTGATAGCCGTATTAAGATAGAACGATACGAAGAGAGATTGTTGAGATGAGTAACATTTGCATCGGAAATGGAGACGATTGAGATGGCGCAGATATTGAAGGTGGCTATGCCAAAAGGCCGCATATACAACAAGGCTGCAGAGCTGTTCCGCTCCGCAGGTCTTCCTATTCCTCCAGACGGAGAGGCTTCCCGGAAGCTGGTTATTCCGCTGCCTGAGGCAGGCATGGAGTTTATACTGGCCAAGCCTGTGGATGTTCCTACCTATGTAGAGTACGGCGTGGCTGATATCGGTATTGTCGGCAAGGATGTCCTGCTGGAGGAGGACCGGGATGTGTACGAGCTTCTTGATCTCGGTATTGCCCGTTGCCGCATGTCCATTATCGGTTTGCCGAACTGGCAGCCGGGTATTCAGCAGCGTGTAGCAACGAAATATCCCAATGTAGCCTCCCGATATTTCCGGGAGCAGGGCCAGCAGGTGGAGGTAGTTAAATTGAATGGCTCCATTGAGCTTGCGCCGTTGATTGGTCTGGCCGACCGGATCGTGGATATGGTAGAAACGGGGCAGACCCTGCGTGACAATGGACTGATTGAAATGAAGAGCATATTTGAGATTACGAGCCGGCTTGTTGCAAACCGTGTCAGCTACCGGATGAAAAATGCAGAAATACAGCAGCTATGCGATCGCTTGCAGAGTGTTATAAGCGTGCCGGAGCTGTAAATTGTCCATAGAACCAAGAGGAGGAACAGCTGTGAAAGTCCAATCAAGCAGTGAATTCAAGCTCCAGCGTGAAGTGGAGTACGGGACACCGGAGCAGAATGAGGCCGTGAAGGGAATTGTGGCCGCCATTAAAAAGGAAGGCGACGCTGCGCTCCTCCGCTACACAGAGCGGTTCGATGGCGTTTCTCTTACAGCGGATGCCCTGCGGGTGACACCTGAGGAGCTGGAAGCGGCATACAGCCGGGTGGAGGAATCGTTTGTAACGGCCATTCGCGCAGCGGCGGTCAACATCCGTTCGTTCCATGCCAGACAGAAACGTAATTCATGGATGGATCTGCAGCCGGACGGTACAATTCTGGGACAGATCATCCGTCCGCTGAAGCGTGTCGGTGTTTATGTTCCCGGCGGGAAGGCGTCTTACCCTTCCTCGGTACTCATGAATGTCATTCCTGCCCAGATTGCCGGTGTGCCGGAGATTGTAATGGTGACACCGCCGGCAACGGGCGGCAAACAGGGAATTGATCCTTATATTCTCGTCGCCGCCGCAGAAGCGGGGGTACACGAAATTTACCGCGTGGGCGGAGCTCAGGCGATTGCCGCGCTTGCTTTTGGTACGGAGACTATTGAGCCTGTCGATAAAATATGCGGACCGGGCAACATCTACGTGGCCCTAGCCAAGCGTGAGGTGTACGGTGCGGTAGACATAGACAGCATCGCCGGTCCCAGCGAGATTGTCGTGCTGGCAGATGATTCTGCCGAGCCGGCTTATGTCGCAGCGGACCTGCTCTCCCAGGCGGAGCATGACGAAATGGCCTCAGCCATTCTCGTGACCCCATCGCAGGAGCTGGCTTTTGCGGTGGCCGCGGAGGTAGAGCGGCAGCTGCAGGAATTGCCGCGGCAGGACATCGCCAGGGCATCTGTGGAGAGTTACGGAGCGATTATCCTCGTGGAGTCCATAGCGGAGGGAATTTCCGTGGTGAACCGGCTGGCGCCGGAGCATCTGGAAATTGTTGCAGCCGACCCGATGGAGCTTGTGGGGAGCATCGAGAATGCCGGGGCTATTTTCCTCGGACCTTACAGCTCGGAGCCTGTCGGGGATTATTTTGCCGGACCGAACCATATTATTCCGACCAATGGAACAGCACGTTTCTCTTCGCCCGTGGATGTTGATGATTTCATTAAGAAATCAAGTCTCATCTATTACAGCAAGGAAGCGCTGCTGCGTGATGGACATCAAATTATTGAACTGGCGCGCCGCGAAGGACTGGAAGGCCATGCGCGGGCCATTGAAATCAGGCTGGAGAATGAAGGGAAAGGTGGAGATGGTAATGGAGAATAATCAGGAGCAGACAGTGCGTCAAGCGGGACTTAGTCGTACGACGAATGAGACGGACATCAAGCTGTCTTTATCTGTAGACGGGAGCGGCGTTTCGGAGCTTGAGACGGATGTCCCTTTTTTGAATCATATGCTGGATTTGTTCACGAAACACGGTCAGTTTGACCTGAATGTGCAGGCACGCGGGGATATCGATATCGATGATCACCACACCGTAGAGGATATCGGCATTTGTCTCGGACAAGCATTGCGTGAAGCGCTGGGTGATAAAAAAGGGATTAAGCGTTACGCCAGCGTATTCGTCCCGATGGATGAGGCCCTGGCGCAGGTAGTGATTGATATCAGCAACCGGCCGCATTTTGAATACCGGGCTGCCTATCCGTCCCAGCAGGTGGGGAGCTTTTCCACGGAACTGGTACAAGAATTTCTTTGGAAATTCGCACTGGAAGCACGGATTACACTGCATGTCATTGTTCACTACGGTTCCAACACGCACCACATGATTGAAGCGGTGTTCAAGGCACTGGGACGTGCGCTGGATGAAGCAACACTTATTGATCCTCGTGTGAAGGGTGTGCCTTCTACGAAGGGAGTGCTGTAGCATGGCTGTCGCAATCGTCGATTATGGCATGGGCAATTTGCATAGCGTCAGCAAGGCGATCGAACGTCTGGGTTACGAATGTCTTGTGACAGGGGATGCCGAGGCAATTCTGGCGGCGGAAAGCGTCATTTTGCCCGGTGTCGGCGCCTTTGGCGATGCGATGGAGCATCTTCGAAACAGCGGGTTGGATGCTGTAGTAAAAGAGGTAGCCGCCGCCGGGAAGCAGCCTCTGCTCGGGATTTGTCTGGGCATGCAGCTGCTGTTCAGCAGCGGGGAAGAGTACGGAACACACGAGGGGCTGGATATTGTGCCTGGTTCGGTCATCCGTTTTGACCCGAGAGAGGGCTATAAGGTTCCGCATATGGGCTGGAACAGACTGAGTTTTTTGCAGGGTGACAGTCCGCTGCTGGAAGGCCTTGAAGAGGGTCATGTGTATTTTGTCCACTCTTATCACGCGCTTGTAGAGCGGAAGAGTGACCTCATTGCAGTGACTGATTACGGCTATCCGGTTACAGCTATTGTCGGACGGGGCAACGTGTTCGGGATGCAGTTTCACCCGGAAAAAAGCGGGGAGCTTGGGATGCAGCTCCTGGGGAACTTTTTAAAACTTAAGAGCCATTAATCATGGCCCATAAACATATTGAACGAAAGCGGGGAGCGTCACATGTCTTCTTTTATTGTGTATCCGGCGATTGATATCCGGGACGGAAAATGCGTCAGACTGAAGCAAGGCGATTACAATCAGGAAACGGTCTATAATGACAGTCCTTTAAAGGTAGCCAGATCGTGGGAGGAGCAGGGCGGGCAATTCATCCACCTTGTGGATCTGGACGGTGCCAAGGCCGGTCATCCTGTTAATGATGCCATAATCGGCGCTATCGCTGCTAATGCAAATGTTCCCGTTCAGGTTGGCGGCGGCCTCCGCAGTCTTGCAGACGTCGAAAAGCTGCTGGGGCTCGGAGTCAGCCGTGTCATTATCGGCACAGCCGCTATTAACGACCGTGAATTCACGGAAGCTGTCCTGGGCAAGTACGGGGATAAAGTAGCCATTGGCATCGATGCCCGCAACGGATTCGTCGCTACCCATGGCTGGCTGAACACTTCGGAGACCCGTGCAGAAGACCTGGCCAAGCAGCTGGCCTCCAAAGGGGCAGAGACCTTTATCTACACCGACATTTCTCGTGACGGTATGATGCAGGGCCCCAATGTGGAAGGCATCCTCTCTATGGCAACGGCCAGCGGCACAACCGTTATCGCCTCCGGCGGAGTAACCACAATGGATGATCTGCTGCGCCTTAATGTTCACAGCGCCAGCGGCATCGGCGGAGCCATCGTCGGCAAAGCGCTGTACACCGGTAATATCGACTTGGCTGAGGCGCTGCAGGCATTGGGACAGAAGTAGCTATCCGCAAGAGTCATCGAACGCTGCTGCCGATGCTGCATGAAGACGGATTCAGACCGTTTGTTATGAATCGATGCCGCTAATTGTATTTCGTGCAATTATCTGCATCATTTAGCGTCCTCAGGTGCATTTAACTGCACTTCGTACAGCTATAAATGGGTCTATATAGTGTTGTAAGCATATTCCTCAGATTTAATTGTACGCAATACACTTAAATGCTAATTTTGTCAGTTCGATAGGCAAATAACTGCACGTTGTGCAATTAAGACCTGACGCGCGGACTGTTGTAATTTGTTCAGCCTTATATTCCTTATCGCAGACGGCGTGAAGCCCGTCGTCCCTTCAGGGGCCAAAAACGTGGAACACGAGGGTTTAAGGTTAAAGGTTTAAGGGTTTAAGGTTTAAGGGTTTAATCTTTTAATGTTTTCCCTGCAGGAGCGCCATTAGTTCAAGCGGTCCCGCAGGGATTAGCGATCATAGCACAATGTAATCTAAGGAGCGCTTTTATCCCGCCTGCGCCAAGTTCCGGGTGTCCAGAGGGCCGGGGCCCTTGGGGTCCCCCTTGGCTAAGGGGGATTTAGGGGGATCGAAAAAGCCTTTGCAAAAAAGGAGGGATTTATAATTATGCTGGCAAAACGAATCATACCCTGTCTTGATGTTAAAGACGGACGGGTTGTCAAAGGCGTCAACTTTGTGAATCTGCGCGATGCCGGAGATCCGGTGGAGCTGGCGGCACTGTACGACCGTGAGGGCGCGGATGAGCTGGTGTTTCTGGATATTTCCGCATCGGTGGAAGGCCGGGCTACGATGGTTGAGGTGGTACGGCAGACAGCCGGAGAAATCGCAATTCCTTTTACAGTTGGAGGCGGGATATCGACACCAGAGGATATGAAGACCATTTTACGTGCTGGTGCCGACAAAATCGGTATCAATACAGCCGCTGTAAACAATCCGCAGCTCATTCTGGAGGGTGCCCGCCGTTTTGGCTCACAGTGTATTGTCGTAGCGATTGATGCCAAATATAATGAGACTTGGGGCGAATGGGAAGTGTACACGCATGGAGGACGCAAACCGTCCGGAATACGTGCGCTGACCTGGGCTAAAGAGGTTGAACGATTGGGCGCGGGCGAAATTCTGCTTACCAGTATGGATGCGGACGGCACGAAGGACGGGTTCGATCTGAAGCTGACGTCGGCCGTATGTGATCTGCTGGGCATACCGGTTATTGCCTCCGGGGGAGCCGGGATGAAGGATCATTTTTACGATGTATTTACCAAGGGTAAGGCGGATGCCGGACTGGCGGCTACGATTTTTCACTATAAAGAAATTGCGATAAACGAACTTAAGGCAGATTTGAAGCAAAAAGGGGTGGAGATCCGATGAGTTACGAGGGAGGGAATACAGCCCTGAGCCGGGAAGAGATCTTGGAAGGAATACGTTGGAACGAAGGCGGCCTGCTGCCTGCTATAGTACAGGATGCGGCTAGCAAGGAAGTACTGATGATGGCTTATATGAATCCTGAATCGTTGCGGCTGTCGCTGGAGAGCGGACAGACATGGTTCTGGAGCCGTTCGCGGAATGAACTGTGGCATAAAGGTGGCACCTCAGGCAACACACAGGCCATTACCTCTATACATTATGACTGTGATAGCGATACACTGCTGGTTAAGGTGAATCCTGAAGGGCCTGCATGTCACACAGGGGCCACTTCATGTTTCTTCCGTGAGATTCCACTTGAAGGCAAACAGGCTGAAGAGGCTGGGGCCAAAGCAGCTTACGGGGAACGCTTCGCGGTGTTGGGCGAGCTGGAACGTGTCATTGCCGAGCGTGAAGCAGAACGTCCCGAGGGTGCGTATACTACCTATTTATTTGATAAAGGTGTCGATAAAATATTGAAAAAGGTAGGCGAGGAAGCTTCCGAAACCATCATCGCCGCCAAAAATAAAGACAATGCCGAGCTGCGCCTGGAAATCAGCGATCTTATGTATCATCTGCTGGTGCTTCTGCAGGAGCGCAAGCTGCCGCTGGACGAAATTATGGCAGAGCTCAGCGCCCGCCACGAGCGGCCGCGCCGCGATTAGAAGGGAGCCTTTTTCATGCATATCGATTATCATACTCACCATGAACGCTGCGGCCATGCGATAGGCAAGCTGGAAGAGTACGTGGAGCGCGGCATCGAGCTGGGGCTTGCGCAGCTGGGGCTGTCTGACCACCTGCCGCTTATACATGTGGACCCGGATCATTACTACCCGGAAATGGCGATGCCGCTTGCGGAGCTGCCCCGATATGTGGAAGAGTGCCTGGCGCTCAAAGAGCGCTACAGGGGGGTAATTGATCTGCGTGTCGGCTTGGAGGCGGATTATATTGAAGGCTATGAGGAAAAGATCCGTGACCTCTTAGCCCCCTATCCGTGGGATTATCTGATCGGGTCTGTTCACTTTCTTGGGGAATGGGATATTACGGATTTCCGGCAGGTTCATGGCTGGGAAGGCAAGGATGTCATGGAAGTGTACCGGCGTTATTATGATGCCGTAAGTAAATCGGCAACATCCGGATTATATGATATTATAGGGCATATGGATGTCATCAAACGTTTTGGATATGTCCCTGAGACTGAAGAGGGCCAAGCTGAAGTCAGAGAGCTTGAGTTCAGCGCTTTGAAAGCGATAGCAGCCAGCGGAATCGCTATGGAGCTGAATGCTTCGGGGTTGACTAAGCCTTGTAAAGAGATGTTCCCGGCTGAGCATGTGCTGGGGAAGGCTTTGGAGCTGGGCATCCCGCTTACACTGGGGTCGGATGCACATGATCCTGCTAAACTGGGTGAAGGACTGCCGGAAGCCCGCAGGCTATTGTGGGAGACGGGGTTTCGCGAGCTGGCCGTATTTGAAGGCCGCCGCCGCACCTCCGTGCCATTCAAGCTATAAAATAAAAAATCACGGGAGGGCATTATGCAGCATCATCAATTGCGACTTTTTTCCGGTTCGTCGAATCCGAAGCTGGCGGCAGATATTGCGGCCCGGCTTGGTGTGGAATTGGGGCAGATTAAGCTGACCCGCTTCAAGAGCGGCGAGATTTACGTGCATTACGAAGAAAGCATCCGGAACTGTGACGTATTTTTGCTGCAATCCCTCTCCCATCCCATTAATGAGATGTTTGTGGAGCTGCTGGTCATGATTGATGCAGCCAAACGGGCATCTGCCCGTACGGTTAACATCATTGTTCCGTATTATGGCTATGCCAGACAGGAGCGCAAATCGGCTCCGCGGGAACCCATCTCCGCCAAAATGGTTGCTGATGTATTAACGACAGCCGGGGCTACCCGGGTGATTACCATTGACCTGCATGCCGCTGCTATTCAGGGCTTTTTCAATATTCCAGTAGACCATCTTACAGCGCTCGACTTGATCAGCGGCCACCTGAAGCTAAAGGGACTTAATGATCTCGTTGTAGTCTCTCCGGATGCAGGCCGTGCCTCTATGGCCGAGAAGCTGGCAAGCCGGCTGAGTTCGCCATTTGCGATTATGATCAAGACAAGACCGACTCATAATGAATCAGTGATTACACATGTTATCGGAGATGTGGAAGGACGTACACCCATTATTATTGAGGATCTGATAGACACGGGAACGACTATAGTCAATGTGGTTGAAAGCCTGAAGGAACGAGGCGCCAAGAATAGTATTGTCTGCGCAACACACGGACTGTTCTCGGGACCTGCTCTGGAGCGGCTGGAGCATCCCGGGATTGATGAGGTAGTTATTACAGATTCCATTTTGCTGCCGGAAGACCATTCAAGCCGGTTTACCGTTTTATCCGTCGCACCGATGCTGGCGCAAGCCACCCATATTATTATCGAAGGCGGGTCTATCGATAAGCTGTTCAGAGACGCGGGAATTTAATATCCCCGTCTTTTTTAACGTCCATACTTCTTTCTCTGAATTTGGTGAATCCAAGGCCCCTTCAATTTGAGAATCCTGCCCGCACTTGTGGTATACTGTGTGAAGACAGCCGGGACCCTAAATGGAAACGGAACACGTTTAAGTTTGGAGAACCGGTAGGCCGCGAGGCACCGACCTCCTATTTTTCGTGAGGATAAGGAAGCTTACAAGGAGGTGCCTTGCTTCCATGATTGAGAGAACTTCAGAGCAGGATGTGAGCAACGGAAAGGTTATTCCCATCACTCTGGATGCCAATTTTTTCTTTGAAAGAGCCGTCCGGTCAATGGATCGCTTTCAATATGATAAGGCATTAAAAAATTTTCGCAAAGCAGTAGAATATGAGCCGGATAATCCGGTCAATCATTGTAACATGGCGGGTATATTATCAGAGATGGGCAATTATGAAGCTTCAAATGATATTTTGTCCCATGTGCTTGAGAATATTGACTCCGCCTTAACAGAGTGTCATTTCTATATGGCTAATAATTACGCTAATATGGAAAGATTTGAGGAAGCAGAACGTTGTCTGGTGAAGTACCTGGAGGAGGATGTGAACGGCGACTTTCTTCTGGAATCGGAGGAGCTGATGGAGCTTCTGAACTATGAGCTGGATCGTCCCGCCCCTCTTAACCGGATCAGAAGCCGGGAAGGTGTGGTGGAGCACGACCGTGCCAGAGCACTCCTTGAAGAAGGCAAGTTCACTGAAGCGGTAAAGCTGCTGGAGGATATTTTGAAGAATACGCCAGACTTTTTGGCGGCGCATAATAATCTCGCCCTTGCGTATTTCTATATGGGCCGGTTCGCCAAGGCCAAGGAGTCTATCGGGCGGGTGCTGGATCTTGCACCTGGTGATTTGCACGCACTTTGTAATCTGGCTATCTTCCTCCAGTACGAAGGTGCTCACGAACAGCTGGAGAGACTGCTGCGCATGCTTGAGGCAACCATCCCTTTCCACCAGGAACATGTTTTTAAACTTGCGACAACGATGGGTATTCTGGGCCGTCACAGAATCGCTTACGGGCACTTCCGCCGGCTGCTGAAGGATGAAGAGGTAGGCGGCGATGCCGGTCTCTATCATTACTGTGCAGCAGCGGCAAGCAACAGCGGGCTATATGCCGAAGCGCAGCGCTGCTGGCGGCAGGCCGGCAAGCTGGATCCGGAAGGAGTGGTCCCGCGGTTCTATCTGGCTCAGCTGCAGCAGGCTCAGAAAGAACATCAACCGGTTCCCCCTGTGAGCTATAACTACCAGTTGCCTTTTCAAGAGCAGTTGAAGCTGTGGAAGGATAACAAAGGCAGCTTCGCCGAGGAAGTGCGGACCAATCCGCTGATTCGCTCGTCGTTTTTCTGGGCGCTCCGCTATGGAGACTCCAATACGAAGCTGCAGGTGACGCAGGCCCTACGGTGGATTGAGGATGAAGAGATGTCCGAGGTACTGCGGGAAATTCTGGAGCAGCAGCCACTACAAGAGGATAAGCTTCAAGCAGCAGCCCTGCTTAGTTTGCAAAGGCTGACCGGTAAGGACACAGAGACGGAACCCCTTCTGGGAGAGGAACCCGTCTCCGCTCCCTGGCACAAAGTACAGCCGGAATGGAAAGAGGACTGGCAAAGAATCATTGACCAGACCGTCGGCATGATGGACCGGAGGTATGATGCAGCCCAGAAGAAGGATGCAGAATTACTATGGAAGCAATTTGTGGGCAATCTATATCCGGATGTTCCTTTTTTCCGCCATGCCGAAGGATGGTGCGCCGCCCTGGAGTATTTAACAGCGAAGCTGCACAGCCGGCCGGTCACCTACCGTGAAGTGGCGCTGCGTTATGGAGTGTCGCCGTCCATGGTAAGCCGTTATGCGCGGCGCATGGATGAAGAATGTAATATCAAGCAAAGCGTGACTGAACGGTTCCCGCCGTTTACTGAAAATATATAAAACCCCTTGTGAGGAGGCCACTGTTATGTACAAAACGATTGTAATCGGAACAGGCCCGGCCGGGCTGACTGCCGCCATCTATTTGGCGCGTGCCAATTTGAGCCCGTTGGTGATTGAAGGTTTGCAGCCGGGCGGACAACTGACAACGACTACGGAAGTGGAGAACTTTCCAGGCTTCCCCGAAGGGATTCTGGGTCCTGATCTCATGGATAACATGCGCAAGCAGGCGGAGCGTTTCGGTGCCGAATTTAAAAACGGCTGGGTGGAGTCGGTGGATTTCTCTAAGCGGCCATTCAAAGTAACCGTGGATGGATTAGGTGTACTGGAGGCGGAATCGGTCATTATTTCGACGGGTGCTTCTGCCAGATACCTGGGGATTCCAGGTGAGCAGGAGAACGTTGGACGCGGGGTCAGCACTTGTGCTACCTGCGACGGATTTTTCTTCCGCGGCAAAAAGATTATCGTGGTGGGCGGGGGCGACTCTGCAATGGAGGAAGCCAGCTTCCTGACCCGATTCGCTTCCAGCGTAACCCTGGTTCACCGCCGTCCGGAGCTCCGCGCTTCGAAGATCATGCAGGACCGAGCGCGCGATAACAGCAAGGTAGTGTGGGCGCTTAACCGTACCCCGCTTGAGGTAGCAACCAGTGATACCGGCGTAAAAGGGCTGATGGTGCGCAACAATGAGACAGGTCTCGAAGAGCTTGTTGAAGCTGACGGGGTGTTTGTCGCTATCGGCCATACGCCGAACACGGCTTTCCTGGGCGGACAGATTACGACGGATGCCAATGGTTATATCGTTGTAAACCCAGGCACGACAGAAACGAACATTCCTGGCGTTTTCGCTTGCGGCGATGTGCAGGATACCCGTTACCGTCAGGCGATTTCTGCTGCCGGAACCGGCTGTATGGCGGCAATGGATGCGGAGAAGTTCCTGGAAGGCACGATGGTGCATGACTGGAGCGAATCACTCGATAAATAATCAATAACGCAATGTAGGAGCATAGTCTCTATGTAATTGCGATCAAAATACAAGGCTGTCCTCCAAGCTGTAAAAAGCGAAGGGGACGGCTTTTTCGCATTCTTTTTGACTTTGTGACTGGGATCACAATCCCCTTATAGGGCCTGTGCTAATCTGATATTGAGAATAGTTCTCAGACAAAGGAGAAGAGGTATATGGAAAAGGTGCTGAATATGGAAGAGTCCATATTGGAATTGGCGACCCGGCATCCGGAGGTCATAGGGATTATGGTTGAGCTGGGCTTTCGTGATATTGCGAAGCCGGGAATGCTGCAGACCGCAGGCCGCTTCATGACGTTATCCAAAGGAATCAAGATTAAGAAAATGGACCTCAATACCGTTAAGCTAACGTTTCAGAGTCATGGCTTTAAGGTTCTTGAATAGATGATTTAGACCTCAAAAAGGAGAGGAAATAAATGAGCGAACTGATAAACAATCGTGAATTGGATGTACCGGAGCAAACCCGCCGCCAGGCGATGCTGAAGGAAATTATCAAGGAGCTGCACGCCGGCAAAAGTGTAGATGAAGTGAAGGCGCGGTTTGCCGAAGCGGTGGGGGACGTAACGGTAGCGGAAATTTCCGCTATGGAGCACTCGCTAATGACAGAGGAAGGCATTCCGGTTTCCGAGGTGCAACGTTTATGCTCGGTGCATACGGCCATCTTTAAAGGCTCGATTGAGGAGATTCACCGTTCATCCAAGTCGGAGGAACAGCCGGGTCACCCTGTGCATACGTTCAAGCTGGAGAACCGGGAGATTGAGCGTTTGGTCAATTTCCGTCTGGCGCTCCATGCCGATAAGTTCCAGAAGAACGACAGCGAGGATATTATTTTCAAGCTGCTGGAAGATTTGAATCTGCTGCTCGACCTCGATAAGCACTACAGCCGTAAAGAAAATCTGGTCTTTCCTTACCTCGAAAAGTACGGCATTTATGGTCCGACCAAAGTAATGTGGGGCGTCGATGACGGCATCCGCAGTATGATAAAGGGAGCCAAGACGCTGCTGAGCAATTATAACGGGGACAAAACAGAGATTGGCGCACAGCTTGCTCTTATTATTACGGAAGTCAATGAAATGATCTTCAAGGAAGAGAATATTCTTCTGCCGATGGCGCTGGATAAGCTGACCGAGGATGAGTGGGTCAAAATTGCCCGGGAGAGCGATGAGATCGGTTTCTGTCTGACCGCGCCGGAGCGAGAATGGATTCCTGAGCGTGCCGGTGAGCCGGAAGGTGGCGAAGAAGCCGTCCAGTCTGAAGAAGCAGGTACCGCTCCGCAAGGCTTTATCCGTTTTGAGACAGGTCTTCTGTCTCTGCATCAGCTGGAGACCGTTCTGAATCATCTGCCGGTGGATCTGACGTTTATTGACGAGAATGATGTCGTCCGTTATTTCTCCCATGGTAAAGAGCGCATTTTTGCCCGGACCAAAGCCGTCATTGGCCGTACCGTTCAGAACTGTCACCCGCCGCAAAGTGTGCATGTCGTAGAGAAGCTGCTGGAGGATTTCAAGGCCGGCCGAAAGGATGCGGAGGACTTCTGGATTGTGATTAAAGATAAATTCATCTATATTCGTTACTTTGCCGTTCGCGACGCGGAGGGGCGCTATATGGGAACCCTGGAATTTACGCAAAATATTGCCCCGATCCGCGCGCTGGAGGGACAAAAGCGTATTTTGTCGGAATAGCATAGTTTCATAGAACGAGAACGACTTCCTTGCTGCATAGGCAAGGTTGTTTTTTTGGGGAAATAAGAATGCAGCCACGCCGTTTCCCCTTCCAGAAACTTATTGTATAATAGCTTGTCCGGGTGTGCCGCCTTTCCTTGACCGCAGAGGGGGCTTCTATTATAGTGGGTACGTAGGATTAACTATTTTAGCATAGAAAAAGGTGGCTTGTTACATGTCTGAAAATATCTACGTTGGCGTGGATTTGGGCGGAACCGCAATCAAGGTTGGAATCTGCAACGCCGAAGGGAACCTGCTGCACACTTATGAGGGACCTACAGGAACAGCGGACGGCGTCGATACCGTCATCGATAACATCGAGAAGTATGTGCGTCAAATTGTGGAGGACTCACCTTACACATGGGATCAGCTTGCCGGTGTCGGAGCGGGAGTAGCCGGGTTTACGAATATCCGTGAAGGAATCATCATTCTTGCGCCTAACATAGGTTTTAGAGATGTGCCGATCCGTGCCATTCTGGAGGGTCGATTGAATAAGCCTGTCAAAATAGACAACGACGCGAACGTAGCTGCACTCGGTGAAGCCTGGAGCGGCGCGGGGCAGGGGATTGATAATTGCGTCTGCTATACGCTGGGAACCGGAGTGGGCGGCGGAATTATTGTTAACGGCAAAATCTATCAGGGTTTTGGCGGTCTGGCTGGCGAGCTGGGTCATATTTCTGTAGTTCCTGATCTGGAAGCGATTCAATGCGGATGTGGAAACATGGGCTGTTTGGAAACCGTTTCCTCGGCAACCGGCATTATTCGTATGGCAAATGATGCGGTGGCGCGCGGCGACCGGACCTCTCTCTCTTTGGTAGAAAAGATTGCGGCGAAGGAAGTATTCGATGCGGCAAAAGCAGGCGACGAGGTTGCGCTGCGCATTGTAAACCGTTCGGCTTTTTACCTGGGCAAATCCATGGCGGCTGTAGCTGCGGTGCTTAACCCTGAAGTGTTCATCGTCGGCGGCGGTGTATCCAAAGCAGGCGACATTCTGTTCGAAGAGGTTCGCCGTGTGTTCGCCAAGCTGGCACCAGCACCGCTTCAGACAGGGGTATCCATCATCCCGGCGAAGCTGGGCAATGATGCCGGAATCGTCGGCGCTGCCGGCCTGCTGCTTCGTTCTTAGAACACAACGCAATTATTTTAATCATATACTATAATCTGGGGAGGGGACGCTTTTATGACCGAGCTCGAGACTGTTCAGTCGGCTGGGGCAACCCTGATCATTATTACTGGAATGTCCGGAGCAGGTAAAACTATTGCTGTACAAAGCCTGGAGGACCTAGGGTTTTTCTGTGTTGATAATTTGCCTCCGGTACTTATTCCCAAGTTCGCAGAGCTCATTGAGCAGTCCAAAGGCAAAATCGCCAAGGTAGCGCTTGTTATTGACCTAAGGGGGCGGGAATTCTTCACTGCCTTATCGGAATCCCTTACCTACATTAAGAACGAGTCTACAATCGGCTGCGAAATTCTGTTTCTGGATGCAACGGACTCGGTGCTCGTACAGCGTTACAAGGAAAGCCGGCGGCATCATCCGCTTGCGCCCAAAGGGATGCCGCTAGACGGAATCCGGCTGGAACGCAAAATGCTGGAGGAACTGAAGAACTCAGCCACTCAGGTTATGGACACAAGCAGCATGAAGCCGGCACAGCTTAAGGAGAAGATCGTATCCCGTTTTTCCCACCTGGGCAAAAGCACACTCTCCGTCAATATCACTTCATTTGGATTTAAATACGGCATACCTATTGATGCTGATCTGGTATTCGATGTCCGTTTTTTGCCCAATCCGCATTATGTTGACCACTTGCGACCTAAGACGGGTCAAGAAAGCGATGTCTATGAATACGTAATGAAATGGCCCGAAACGCAGGCGTTCCTGACCAAGCTGCTCGATATGCTTCATTTTCTGATTCCACAGTATCGTAAGGAAGGCAAGTCCCAGATTATTATCGGTATTGGCTGTACAGGCGGCAAGCACCGTTCTGTGGCCATTTCTGAATATTTAGGCAAGATGCTGGGAGTCAGTGAGACAGAATCGGTAACGGTTAGTCATCGGGATGCCGAACGCGATCGGCACTAACGGGAGAAGGGATTACAGTGGCTGAAGAACAAAGAGAGCGGCCGCGTATCGTTGTTATGGGCGGGGGAACCGGATTGTCTGTTATGCTTCGCGGCTTGAAAGAGAAGCCGCTCGACATTACAGCCATTGTCACGGTAGCCGATGACGGGGGCAGCTCCGGGATCCTGCGCAGTGAGCTGCAAATGCCGCCACCGGGAGACATCCGCAACGTTCTGACGTCGATGGCTAACGTAGAGCCATTGATGGCCGATATCATGAGGTACCGCTTCAGCAGCGGCGAGGGGCTGGCAGGACATAGCCTGGGTAACCTGATCCTTGCCGCGCTTACGGACATCTCCGGTGACTTCGTCACGGCTGTCCGGGAGCTGAGCCGATTGTTCGCCGTCCGTGGCCGGGTATTGCCTGCCGCAGGCGAGGCTGTGGTGCTCCACGCGGAAATGGCTGATGGGACATTCATTACCGGCGAGTCTAAGATTCCTGAAGCCGGAGGCATAATTAAACGTGTGTTTCTGGAGCCGGCTGATGTGGAGCCGTTGCCGGAAGCGCTGGAGGCCATTCAGAACGCGGATGCAATACTGCTGGGCCCCGGGAGTTTATATACAAGCATCCTGCCCAATCTGCTGGTACCGAAGCTGGCAGAAGCGATCGTGTCTTCGGAAGCAATCAAAATTTTTGTCTGCAATGTCATGACTCAGCCCGGTGAAACGGACAACTATAAGGTCAGTGACCATTTGCAGGCCGTATATGATCATATAGGACTGCATCTGTTTGATTATGTTATTGTCAACGACGGAGAAATTCCGCCGCAGGTGCAGAGTAAATATGCCGAGAAGGGCGCCCGCCCGGTGCAGTTGGACCGGGAAGCGCTGGATGGCAATGGGTATAAGGTAATTGCGGATAAGCTGGTATTATTTAAGACCTACTTGAGGCATGATACCGATAAGCTTAGCCATCATATATATCAGCTTGTTCAAGATTGGATTACAAGAAAGAGGTGAGACCCTTGTCTTTTGCGGCACTGACTAAAAAAGAGCTGACGATGGTCGAGAGCCAGCCCTGCTGTGAGAAAGCGGAAATGTCAGCACTGATCCGGATGAACGGTTCTGTGCAGCTTTCAAGCAAAAAGGTAGTTCTGGACATTTCGACGGAGAATGCCGCGATTGCACGGCGGGTTTATTCCTTGCTTAAGAAATATTACCAGGTCCATATTGAGCTTCTCGTGCGTAAAAAAATGCGTTTGAAGAAAAATAACGTCTATATCGTCAGAATCCCCAGCCGTGTGCAGGAAATTCTGAACGACCTCAGAATCGTTTCTGAGGGCTTTATTTTTACAGACGGCATTGACGAGAAGATTGTGGGCAAGAACTGCTGTAAGCGTGCGTACCTGCGCGGTGCATTCATGGCCGGTGGATCTGTGAACAATCCGGAGGGTTCCTCGTACCATCTGGAAATTGCTTCCATGTATGAGGAGCACTGCAAGGCGCTAGTGGATCTGGCAGGTGAGTTTCATCTCAACGCCCGCTGCATTGAGCGGAAGAAAGGCTTCATCCTGTATATTAAAGAAGGCGAGAAAATTATCGAATTCCTTAATTTGATCGGGGCGCATCAGGCCCTTTTCAAATTCGAGGATGTGCGGATTATGCGCGATATGCGCAATTCCGTCAATCGCATTGTTAACTGTGAGACGGCCAACCTGAACAAAACCATCAGTGCAGCCGTGAGGCAGATTGAGAACATCAAGCTGTTGCAGAGAGAGGTTGGACTTGCGAGCTTGCCGGATAAGCTGCGGGAAGTGGCGGAAATACGGCTGGCCCATCCGGATATTAACCTCAAGGAAGTCGGGGAAATGCTCAAGGGTACGGTAAGCAAATCCGGTGTTAATCACAGACTTCGCAAAATCGATGAACTGGCGGATAAGGTGCGGGGCGGCTAATATTTTTTTTCTAGTGTGGAATAAGTTATAATGATATAATATTATAAATTTAATGTGAAAATTTTTGGGCAGATCTAAAATAGGGGGTAAGCGTTTCATGACAAAGCACCCGGTAGTTGTCCGGTTGAAGACAGGCCTTCATGCTCGGCCGGCAGCGTTATTCGTGCAGGAAGCCAACAAGTTTTCGTCGGAGATTTTCGTGGAAAAAGACGATAAAAAAGTAAATGCCAAAAGCATCATGGGGATCATGAGTCTTGCGATCAGCTCGGGCACGGAGATTTATATCAGCGCGGATGGCGCCGATGCGGATCAGGCTGTAACGGCTTTGATGAGCCTTGTTAGCAAGGAAGAGTTGGAGAACCAGTAATTTGCAAGGCCTTACTTAAATGATTGACCAAAAGCCCTTTATGGGCTTTTTTTAATACCTGAAATTCTTGATCAGGGGGAAAATAATGGATACAACTGTTCGTTTAATAAGGCCGTGTATAGAGCTGAGGGAGCAATATTTGGCTTTTTATGAGGACTGGATACATAGCGGAGAAGAAATGGTTCCCTGGGTAATTCGTAAAGATCCGTCCGATTTCGAAAATATGCTGCAGTTTCTGGTGGATAACGAGCGGGGTTTGGATCTACCGGAGGGTTGGGTGCCTTCTTCTACCTATTGGTTAGCAACTGCCGACAGCAGGGTAGTGGGCGCAGTCAATATAAGACACCGGCTAACTGAATACCTGTTGAACAGCGGCGGTCATATTGGATACGGCATCCGCCCTTCCGAGAGACAAAAGGGATATGCAAGTGAGCTGCTGAATCAATCGCTGCTGAAGGCCAAGAGGCTGGGGATACATAAGGCGTTAGTCGTCTGTGATGCCATCAATATCGCGTCTGAGAAAACGATCCGTAAAAATGGCGGTGCCGAGGATACTCCTTACACCGAGGAAGACGGGAATGTGGTTAAACGGTTCTGGATCGAGGCATAATCTTTGGAGGAGCGCCACAATTATTTTTTATCCGTGAAGAAACGATGCAACATTTGGCAGGCAGTCTCGTCTAAAGAGTACAAACATTTGAAAAAAGTGAAAGGGGATGGCAAGCGTGAAAAGATGGGTCAAATCGGTCGGATCAGTGCTGCTGGCGGGAAGCTTAATTATGGGGGGGATCGGACTGAGCGGAGCATTCAAGGGTCCGGAAAAGGCCTTTGCCGAGGATGTGCAGAGAAACGTTGTTAGCGTAGTCGGAAAAGGAGAGCTGTCGATCAAGCCGGATATCGTGTATCTATCCATTGGCGTCGATACATCAGCGGCAACAGCCCAGGAAGCGCAAAAAAGTAATGGAGCCAAGATTGCCAAGCTGACCGCTCTTTTGAAGAGCACATGGGGTATTGCGGACAAGGATATTCAAAGCACCCAGTTCTATGTACAGCCCAATTACAGCTACAGTGAAAAAGAAGGCCAGAAGGTGAAGGGGTACAATGCCCACCATACCCTGGAGGTAGCTTACCGTAATCTGGATAAAGTTGGCTCGCTGCTCGATGCTGCTTCCGTCGCTGGCGCGAACAATATCGGCAATGCCCGCTTCGCTATCGAAGATTCCTCAGCTTTTGAAGCACAGGTCATTGAGAAAGCAATGGCTAACGCCGACGTTAAAGCAGGGGCGATTGCCAAGGCTGCCAAACGCAGTCTCGGTATGGTCATCAATGTAAGCCAGAACGACATCAGCAACAACCCTATCTACTACGAAAACTTGAAAATGCAATCAACTGCGGCTGATTCCGCCGGAGGCACCTCTGTGCAGCCGGGTGAGGTCAAGGTTACAACTATGCTCAGCGTTACGTATGAATTGAAATAGATCATCCGTAATCTGTTCAGCGAATTACTGCCTAATGGAAGCAGTCCGTTTGACCGCTTGAAATAAGGATTTAAAAGATGTCCTCCGCGATTGCCAGCCGAGGACATCTCTCTGTTACGCAGTCCTCCTACCCTTCATATGCTAAAGAAAGGATCTAGCTTATGAGGGGAGGAGGTAACTTATGGGTTATCAGTATACCGCGATTGGTGATTCTTTGACGACCGGCTTTGGGGCTTTGCCGGGCAACGGCTTTGTACCGGTGTACCGAAGAATGGCAGAGACAAGCTTGGGCACAACTGTGAGTTCCACGAATCTGGGAGTGAATGGATCAACCACAGCGGAGCTGGGACAGCGGTTACGGAATAATACGTTATACCGGATGGCGCTGCGGCAATCCGATCTAATTACCCTTTCGATAGGCGGCAATGATCTGATTCGTGCCGCTAAGTCTGCAGCCGCACAGCAGGGGGATTCATCAAGAATACTCAGCGGAGCCTTGCAGGAATGCAAACGGAATTTTACCGGGATTATGGGGACAATAGCAGAACTGAAATCAGGAGCCCGCGAGCCCTATATCATCCGGATTGTTGGTTTATATAATCCTTTCCCGCAGTTTGGGGAAGCGACGGAATGGGTGCTGCATTTCAATCGTTATGCTTCACAATATACTAACGGGGTCTGCAGATTTGCCGCCATATACAGTCATTTTGCCGGAAATGAGAAGGCGTTGCTGTCGCTGGATCATCTGCATCCGAACGGGCGGGGATACCGTGTAATAGCGGGACAATTGAATGCACTAGGTTACGGATGGCTAAGATAACACAAGTATATATAGAAAAATAACCCGTATTTGCCGGAGAGCAGATACGGGTTATTTTACATTCCTATGATGGCTGAACTTTCTTACACACCGCTTGCCAGTGGCTTCTCGATAACCTTATCAACGATACCGTATTCAGCTGCATCAGCAGCACTCATGAAGTAATCGCGGTCTGTATCCTTCTCAATCCGCTCCAGCGGTTGGCCGGTACGCTCAGACAGGATGCGGTTCAGCTTGTCGCGAAGCTTGAGGATACGGCGTGCACGGATCTCGATATCTGTGGCCTGGCCTTGTGCGCCGCCCAGAGGCTGGTGAATCATAATTTCACTGTTCGGCAAAGCGAAACGTTTGCCCTTGGCGCCTGCGTTAAGCAGGAAAGCTCCCATAGAAGCAGCCATGCCCACGCAGATGGTGGAGACGTCCGGTTTAATGTATTGCATTGTATCAAAAATAGCCATACCCGCAGTAATGGAACCACCCGGACTATTCACATAGAGATGAATATCCTTCTCCGGTTCCTCGGCAGCCAGAAACAGCATTTGCGCGATGATGGAATTGGCTACCACGTCATTAACCTCTGTTCCAAGGAAAATGATGCGGTCCTTCAGCAGGCGGGAATAGATGTCATAAGCTCGCTCGCCGCGGTTGCTTTGTTCTACGACCATAGGAATATAACTCACGTGGAAAACCTCCTTGATATTGGCTATTGTAATGTCCTTCTTTGTTACTCTTACCGTAATAACCACATGATAAACAAATTCAAACAAAAAGTCAAAGAAAGTCAAACTTATTGCAAAAAAAAAGAGCCATCCACTGGCACTTTGGTTAAAGTATACTATGAGCGTTGTAAAAATACATATTCATATAAAAAATGGCGCGCCCGCCAAGAATCGAACTTGGATCTCAGGCTTCGGAGGCCTACGTCATATCCATTGGACCACGGGCGCAACAAAATTCATTATACTACAGGCATAACCTAAAAGCAAGATATATCTAACAACTCTTCAGCTCAGGATGTAGCGGCCCCATTGCATGAAGCACTGCGTCAGCATTTCTATTTAGGGGTCCATTTAACGGCAATAATGTATAAGAAGAAAAGAGGTTGTGAATTCTACTCTCGGAGCACTTGCTTTCAGGGCAATATTTGGTTAGAATATGGGTGGGACTTAAAAAGTGAGCCCGGGACATTTTAAGACCATGAACAAGGGGATAGAGAAAGACGAAGTTGCAGGAGTGAAAGCATGCGTAACTTATTAGAAATACAAAAGCAGCTTCTGCCTGATCTCATGGAAACCCTTAAGAGACGGTATACGATTCTTCATCAGATCATGCTGTCCGATATTATTGGCCGCAGAACGCTGGCCGCTTCACTGGATATGACGGAGCGAACCCTGCGTGCCGAGACGGATCTTCTGAAATCGCAGGGGCTTGTCGAGATCGAGAGTGTAGGGATGCGCATCAGCGATGCCGGTCGAAACTTGCTGGATCTGTTGGAGCCAGTCGCAAAGAGCCTGTTTGGTCTGGATGATCTGGAGGAGAAGATTCGGGCTACATACGGTCTGAGTAAAGTAATCATTGTGCCTGGCGATTGTGAAACCTCGCCATTCACCAAACGCGAGCTTGGTCGCGCAGGTGCCAAGGCGCTGCTCGGTGTACTGAGGTGCGACGACACGATTGCTGTTACCGGCGGCTCTACACTGGCCGAAATGGCGGATCAGCTTACACCGCCGCTAACCCTTTCCTACAAGGATGCCTGGTTCGTACCGGCACGCGGAGGTTTGGGAGAAAGCATGGAAATTCAAGCGAACACCATTGCTTCCACGATGGCAAAACGGGTTGGAGCGCAATACCGGCTGCTTCATGTCCCGGATCTGCTTGGTGAAGATGCCTACCAGTCACTTGCCCAGGACTCCAATACCCGGGAGATTGTGCAGATCATCCGCCGTTCACGTATTATTGTGCACGGAATCGGGGATGCCATAGAAATGACCCGCCGCCGGAAGCTGGATGAGGCAACGGTCTCTGAAATTCAGGGGGAAGGCGCGGTAGCCGAATCGTTCGGTTATTACTTTAATGAAAAGGGCGAGGTTGTCCATACTATGCTAACAATGGGATTACGTCTTGAGGATATTATCCGGACGGAAGTCATAGTCGGTATAGCCGGTGGTAGACGCAAGTCCAAAGCTATTCATGCGATGCTCCGGTTCGGCCAGGAGAATATTCTGGTCACAGACGAAGCAGCTGCAGTTGAAATCGGCAGAGAAATTGATGAACAAGTACATTTAGTGCATTAGCTTCCATTATGTGGGGAGCGCAATCCGACATTTTGCATTATACTTAACATTGTTGTCTTGACAAGCTTTACGGCCTGTCTTGAATAAATAAAACGAAATCTAGGAGGAACTATTCAATGAGTGTAAAAGTTGGTATTAATGGTTTTGGACGTATTGGACGCCTTGCATTCCGCCGTATTCAAAATGTAGAAGGTATCGAAGTGGTAGCTATCAATGACTTGACAGACGCTAAGATGCTTGCTCATTTGTTGAAATATGATACAACTCAAGGAACTTTCAAAGGTGATGTTGAAGTACATGACGGATTCTTTAAAGTAAACGGTAAAGAAGTTAAGGTTCTTGCGAACCGCAACCCAGAAGAATTGCCTTGGGGCGAGCTCGGTGTTGACATCGTTCTGGAATGCACAGGCTTCTTCACAACTTTGGAAGCAGCTGAGAAGCACTTGAAAGGCGGAGCTAAAAAAGTCGTTATCTCTGCACCAGCTACAGGCGACATGAAAACTGTCGTTTACAATGTAAACCATGACATTCTTGATGGTACTGAAACTGTAATTTCCGGTGCTTCTTGCACAACGAACTGTTTGGCTCCTATGGCTAAAGTATTGAACGACAAGTTCGGTATCGTTGAAGGCTTGATGACTACTATTCATGCTTACACTGGCGACCAAAACACTTTGGATGCTCCACACGCTAAAGGTGACTTCAGACGCGCTCGTGCAGCTGCTGAGAACATCATCCCTAACACTACCGGTGCTGCTAAAGCAATCGGTCTGGTTATCCCTGCCCTTAAAGGCAAACTTGATGGTGCAGCACAACGTGTTCCAGTTGCAACTGGTTCCCTGACTGAATTGGTAACTGTTCTTGATAAGAACGTAACTGTTGAGGAAATCAATGCAGCAATGAAAGAAGCTTCCGATCCAGAAACTTACGGCTACACTGAAGATGAAATCGTGTCTTCCGACATCAAAGGCATCACTTTCGGTTCCCTGTTCGATGCTACCCAAACTAAAGTATTGACTGTTGGCGACAAACAACTGGTTAAAACTGTTGCTTGGTATGATAATGAAATGTCTTACACTGCACAATTGGTTCGTACTTTGGAGCACTTTGCAAAAATCGCCAAGTAATATCGACTTAATATAAGTCCAGCTTAAGAGCGGAAACAGAACTTCATTGTTTCCGCTCTTTCTGAGAATATAAGCAAAGTATAAGTTCACTTCATACTTTGCTTATATTTCTTGAAAGTATATTCCTTGGATTCCTGATTGTATAAATTTTGGGTGTGGAGGAAACAGACATGAACAAGAAGAGTGTCCGTGATGTAGAAGTAAAAGGAAAACGCGTATTTGTACGCGTGGATTTCAACGTTCCTATGGAAGACGGCAAAATCACAGATGATACCCGTATCCGTGAAACACTTCCAACGATTAAATACCTGATTGAGAACGGTGCAAAGGTAATTTTGGCGAGTCATATGGGCCGTCCTAAAGGTCAATTCGTAGATTCCATGCGTTTGACGACTGCAGCTGAACGTCTGTCTGAGCTGCTCGGCAAACCGGTAGCAAAGGCTGATGAAGCTATTGGCGAAGCGGTAAAAGCTCAAATCGCCGAGCTTGGCGAAGGCGATGTAATCGTACTTGAGAATGTCCGTTTCTACCCAGGCGAAGAAAAGAATGATCCTGAACTGGCGAAGCAATTCGCTGAGCTTGCTGACCTGTTTGTCAATGATGCTTTCGGTGCGGCACACCGCGCTCACGCTTCGACAGAAGGCATCGCTCATTTCTTGCCGGCTGTATCCGGTCTGCTCATGGAGAAGGAATTGTCCGTTCTGGGTAAAGCACTTTCCAATCCGGAACGTCCTTTCACGGCGATCATTGGCGGTTCCAAGGTTAAAGACAAGATTGACGTTATCGATAACCTGCTGACTTTGGCTGATAATGTACTGATCGGCGGCGGCCTTTCCTACACGTTCACTAAAGCTCAAGGCTTCGAAATCGGCGAATCCCTTGTAGACAACGAAAAAATCGACGCGGCCCTCGGATTCATCGAGAAAGCAAAAACGCTTGGCAAAAATTTCTTGCTTCCGGTAGACGTAGTGGTTGCTGATAAATTCGGCGCGGATGCCAACACGAAAGTAGTTAGCATCAATGAAATTCCGGCAGGCTGGATGGGTCTGGATATCGGGCCGAAAACTGCAGCAATGTATGCTGACGTTATCAAGAACTCCAAGCTGGTTGTATGGAACGGACCTATGGGCGTGTTCGAAATCGACATTTTTGCCGAAGGTACAATTGCAGTTGCCAAAGCTTGTGCTACCACTGAAGGCTACACTGTAATCGGCGGCGGGGATTCCGCAGCTGCAGCGGAGAAATTCAACCTGGCTGACCAAATGGATCATATCTCCACTGGCGGCGGCGCATCACTCGAGTTCATGGAAGGCAAGGCGCTTCCTGGCGTAGAAGCACTGAACGACAAGTAAGACGTAGAAGGAGGCAAACAAGTTATGAGAACACCAATTATTGCCGGCAACTGGAAAATGTTCAAAACCGTTCCGGAAGCAGAAGGCTTTATCGCTGAAATCAAAGGTCAAGCAGAAGTAGAAGGCGTAGAAACTGTCATCTGCGCTCCATTCACTAACCTGCCTGCTTTGGTAGCAGCGGTAAAAGGCACCAGCATCAAGGTTGGCGCACAAAACCTGCATTTCGAAGATAATGGCGCCTACACAGGTGAAATCAGTGGTGTAATGCTGAAGGATCTGGGTGTAGATTATGTTATTATCGGCCACTCCGAGCGTCGCGCATATTTTGGCGAGACGGACGAAATCGTGAACAAGAAGATGCATGCGGCTTTCCGTCACGGAATCACTCCAATTGTATGCGTAGGCGAAAAGCTTGAAGAGCGTGAAGCGGATCAGACCAAGTCTGTATGTAAAGTACAAACTGAAGCTGCCTTCGAGGGACTCAGCGCTGAACAAGCCGCACAAGTGGTTATTGCTTACGAGCCGATCTGGGCTATTGGCACAGGTAAATCCTCCACTTCTCAAGATGCAAATGAAGTTATTGCTTACATCCGCAGCCTTGTAAAAGATTTGTATGATGATGTAACAGCTAATGCAGTTCGCATTCAATACGGCGGTAGCGTGAAGCCTGAGAATGTAACTGAGTATATGGGCCAAAGCGACATCGACGGCGCCCTTGTTGGCGGTGCCAGTTTGCAGCCTGCTTCCTTCGTTTCATTAGTTGAGGGGGCGAAGTAAGGATGTCCGCACCAAGACCCGTAGCTTTAATCATTATGGATGGTTTCGGTTTGCGCAACACAGCAGAAGGTAACGCAGTTGCCCAAGCTAACAAACCTAATTATGACCGTTATTTGACTCAATATCCCAATACTACGCTTACCGCTTGCGGTGAAGCTGTTGGTCTTCCGGAAGGGCAAATGGGCAACTCCGAAGTGGGACATTTAAATATTGGTGCAGGACGGATCGTATATCAGGATTTGACTCGCATTGACAAGTCTATCCGTGATGGAGAGTTCTTCGACAATGAGACGCTGGTTACAGCGGTAAGAAGCGCCAAATCAACCGGCAAGAAGCTGCACCTGTATGCGCTTGTATCCGACGGAGGGGTACATAGTCATATTAAGCACTTGTTTGCAATGCTTGATCTAGCCAAGAAAGAAGATATGCATGAAGTGTATATCCATGCTTTCATGGATGGCCGCGACGTAGCTCCTGACAGCGGACAAAAGTTCGTTCAAGATCTGCTAGCCAAGATTGAGGAAGTCGGCGTAGGAACAATCGCTACAGTTTCCGGACGTTATTTCGCGATGGATCGCGACAAACGTTGGGAACGCGTAGAGAAAGCCTATCGCGCTATGGTTTATGGCGAAGGTCCTAAATATACCGATGCGCTGCAGGCTATTACTGCATCCTACCAGAATTCCGTGTATGATGAATTTGTTGAGCCTAGTGTAATCGTGGACAGCGAAGGCAAGCCGGTAACTGCAGTTGAGAGCGGGGATTCCGTTGTGTTCCTCAACTTCCGCCCGGACCGTGCCATTCAGCTGTCGCAAGTTTTCACTAACCAGGATTTCCGCGGCTTCGACCGTGGTCCCTTGTTCCCGCAGGATTTACACTTCGTATGCCTGACCACGTTCAGCGAAACGGTACAAGGCTACGTAGCCTATGCACCGAAGAACCTGGACAACACCTTGGGTGAAGTGCTTGTTCAGCAGAACAAGAAGCAGCTGCGCATCGCGGAAACTGAAAAGTACCCGCATGTAACCTTCTTCTTCAGTGGCGGACGTGATGAGGAGCTTCCGGGTGAAACCCGTATCCTGATCAATTCCCCCAAAGTGGCAACCTATGACTTGAAGCCTGAGATGAGTGCTTACGAAGTGGCAGCGGCCTGCGTAGCGGAAATCGAAGCTGATAGACAAGATGCCATTATCCTGAACTTTGCGAACCCTGATATGGTAGGGCACTCCGGCATGCTGGAGCCAACGATCAAGGCCGTGGAAGTAACGGATGAGTGTGTGGGTAAAGTAGTAGATGCGGTTGTCGCTAAAGGCGGCGTCGCGATCATTATCGCAGACCATGGTAATGCGGATATGGTGTTTGACGAGAACGGTCGCCCGTTCACAGCTCATACCACGAATCCGGTGCCGTTCATCCTTACGGATGAGAATGTTGTACTGCGTGATTCCGGTATCCTGGCTGATGTAGCGCCGACCATTCTGGATCTGATGGGACTTCCGCAGCCTGCGGAAATGACCGGACAATCCATGATTGCCAGCCGCAAGTAAGCAATATCTGCTTCACCGATCAATACCAAAAACCAATGTTAAAAGGAGACTAACTTACATGACTATTATTTCTGATGTGTATGCTCGCGAAGTCCTCGACTCCCGCGGTAACCCTACTGTAGAGGTTGACGTTTATCTTGAATCCGGTGCTAAAGGCCGCGCTATCGTTCCCTCCGGCGCTTCCACTGGCGCTCATGAAGCTGTAGAGCTTCGTGACGAAGACAAATCCCGTTACCTCGGTAAAGGCGTTCTGAAAGCTGTTGAGAACGTGAACGAGCTGATCGCTCCTGAAGTGATCGGTATGGACGCTTTGGACCAACTGGGTATCGACAAATTGATGATCACTCTGGATGGCACTCACAACAAAGGCAAGCTCGGCGCTAACGCGATCCTGGCTGTATCCATGGCCGTAGCCCGCGCAGCTGCAGCAGCTTTGGATGTTCCTTTGTACGTATACCTTGGCGGATTCAACGCTAAACAACTTCCAGTTCCTATGATGAACATCGTTAACGGTGGCGCTCATGCCGACAACAACGTTGACGTACAAGAGTTCATGGTTCTGCCGGTTGGCGCACCTAGCTTCAAAGAAGCTTTGCGTACAGGCGCTGAAATCTTCCACGCTCTTAAATCCGTACTGAAGGCTAAAGGCCTGAACACTGCAGTTGGCGACGAGGGCGGATTCGCTCCTAACTTCACTTCCAACGAAGATGCATTGTCCTCCATCATGGAAGCTATCGAAAAAGCCGGCTACAAGCCAGGCGTTGACGTATTCCTGGGTATGGACGTTGCTTCCACTGAGTTCTTCAAAGATGGAAAATACCACCTGGAAGGCGAAGGCAAATCCTTCACACCAGCTGAATTTGTTGACCTGCTTGCTTCTTGGGCTGATAAATACCCAATCATCACCATCGAAGATGGCTGCTCTGAAGATGACTGGGAAGGCTGGAAATTGCTGTCCGAGAAACTCGGCAACAAAATCCAACTTGTTGGCGATGACTTGTTCGTAACCAACACTGAGCGTCTGGCAAAAGGTATCGAAGAAGGCATCGGTAACTCCATCCTGATCAAAGTTAACCAAATCGGTACGTTGACTGAAACTTTTGACGCTATCGAAATGGCAAAACGTGCAGGCTACACAGCTGTTATCTCCCACCGTTCCGGTGAATCCGAAGACAGCACCATCGCTGATATCGCCGTGGCTACCAATGCCGGCCAAATCAAAACAGGTGCTCCTTCCCGTACAGACCGTATCGCTAAGTACAACCAATTGCTTCGCATCGAAGACGAACTGGGTGAATTGGCTCAATACAACGGCCTGAAATCCTTCTACAACCTCAAAAGATAATATCGCTTCTTGAATCGAACAAAGGGGTATCCTAAAGCCATAAAAGGCTGAAGGATACCCCTTTTTTTGATTAGTAGAATCAGGAATTCGGGCGGGCCAGCGTGATCCGTAGCTCATTCTTTTCTTTCTCCCACTTGACTTCAGCCCCGAACGACGTTAACGGAGGCGATGTAGGAGCCAATTTGCAAGACGGCTACCTTATCTCCCTTAGAGGCTGTAACGATCTTCGTAGCCGCATCCCATGAATAAATAATTTTAAAGAATCAGCTCATACATTTTCAGCCTAGGATATAGTGTTGTATTACCTAACGTCCTATGATAAAATAAAAATGCTGTTTATGAATCGTGAATGCCAAAATTACCATAGATAGTGATGCTTAGGCGTAGGAGGTGGAAATAAATGGATATCTTTTTGAAAGTATTGCTCCTGATTTTTTCCGTAGGTTTGATTGCGGTGGTTCTTCTGCAAAAAGGGAAAAGCGCGGGTCTTTCCGGTGCCATCTCCGGCGGTGCTGAGCATCTCTTCGGTAAATCAAAGGCACGTGGCATGGAGCTCGTTCTTCAACGTGTCACAGTAGGACTGGCAGCTGGATTTTTTATCATGTCCATCATTGTTGCCGTTGTTATTAAATAGAGATATTGCTAAAGTAAACCTTCGCTCTCCTCTGATGGATGGGCGAAGGTTTTTTTGTTGTTATTTGGCAGGTGTTAACCTTTAGATTGCAGGAACAGGGATGCTGGAGATTGATTTCGTGTATACTAGGGTATGAAGTATTATAAAGGTAAAATTTACTTGTAGACTTTTTTACGGAACAGGGCAAGACATACATATATGCCGGCGGCTGGAGCCGCCATGGAGGGCCGAGGTGACGAATATGATAACACAAGAAACATTATTGGATTTTATGCGGGAAACCGCTTATAAACCGATGACTTATGACGAACTGGTGAGCCATTTTGGTCTGAAGGAGAACCAACAATTCAAGGAGTTTGAAGAGCTGCTGATTGCCTTGGAGCAGGATGGAAGAATTGTATTGACCCGCAATGCCGCTTACGGTGTGCCGGAGCGTATGGATTTACTGAGAGGCCGGCTGCAGGCTCATGCCAAAGGCTTTGGTTTTCTCATTCCCGATGATCGGGATCACCCGGATGTATATATCCATTCAAATGATTTAAAAGGTGCCATGAACGGCGATATCATACTGGTTCGCGTAACATCAAAAAGCCCGTCCGGCGGCCGGATGGAAGGCGAAGTGGTAAGGATCGTAAAAAGAGGCGTGCAGCAAACCGTCGGTGTATTCCAGAGCTTTGAAACTTACGGTTTTGTGCTGCCTGATGATAAACGGATTAATCGCGATATTTTTATCCCGAGGGAGTCATTCAAAGGTGCTGTAGACGGGGAGAAGGTCGTTGTCCGTATTGTGAATTATCCGGAGGGCCGTTCGGCCGCAGAAGGCGAAATTATTGAAATTCTGGGGCATAAGGATGACCCTGGTGTAGATATTTTGTCGATTATACGCAAGCATCAGCTGCCGGAAGGCTTCCCGGATGAGGTTATGAATGAGGCGAATAACGCCCCGGACTCCATTACGGATGAAGAAATCATTCAGCAGAGACGGCGCGATTTACGAGGACTTAACATTGTCACGATTGATGGCGAGGATGCCAAGGATCTGGATGATGCCGTTAACGTGGAGCGTCTGGAGAACGGTCATTACAAGCTGGGTGTTCATATTGCGGATGTCGGTTATTATGTGCCTGAGAGCTCGGAGCTGGATAAAGAAGCTTATGACCGCGGCTGCAGTGTGTATTTGGTGGACCGTGTAATTCCGATGCTTCCACATCGGTTGTCTAACGGGATTTGCAGCTTGAATCCGCAGGTTGACCGGCTGACCATGTCGTGTGAGATGGAATTTAATGAGCATATGAAGGTTGTTAAGCATGACGTGTTTACGAGTGTAATCCGTACCAAAGAAAGAATGACCTACTCGAATGTCCGGAAGATTGTTGAGGACGAGGACCCTGAGCTTCTGGAGCGCTACAGTCCGCTGATCGAGGATTTCCGCCTGATGAAGGAGCTGGCCATGAAGCTGCGCGATGCGCGGATGCGGCGCGGGGCGGTTGATTTTGACTTTGAAGAGAGCAAAATTATCGTTGATGAGGAAGGCAAGGCCATTGATATTGTGAAGCGTGAGCGTTCGGTGGCGGAGCAGATTATCGAGGAGTTCATGCTGGCGGCGAACGAGACGGTGGCCGAGCATTTCCACTGGCTGAAGGTTCCTTTTCTGTACCGGATTCATGAGGACCCGGACCCGGAGAAGCTGCAGAATTTCATGGCTTTTGCGGCTAATTTCGGCTATCACGTAAAAGGCCGGGGTAATTCAGTACATCCGCGTGCCCTGCAGAACTTGCTGGAGGAAATTAAGGACACCAAGGAGCAGACGGTCATCAGTACGATGATGCTGCGCTCTATGAAGCAGGCAAAATACGATGCCGAGAGCACGGGGCATTTCGGACTGGCTGCGGAGTATTATTCCCACTTCACTTCTCCGATCCGGCGTTACCCGGATTTAGTGATCCACCGCGTCATGCGGGAAGTCATTGAGAACGGCGGCACCTTGAGCCAGAAACGGCATGATTATTTGGCGAGCCGTATGACTGACATCGCCCAGCAATCTTCGGAACGCGAACGTGTGGCTGTAGAGGCGGAGCGGGATACCGAGCAGCTGAAGAAGTGCGAGTACATGAAGGACAAGGTAGGCGAGGAATATGGCGCCATGATCAGCAGCGTGACCAGCTTCGGGATGTTCATCGAGCTGGACAATACCGTCGAAGGTCTGATTCGGCTCAGCGCGCTGACCGATGATTATTATCACTTCGACGAAGCTCATATGGCGCTCATCGGCGAGCGCACCTCGAAGGTGTTCCGCATTGGTGACGAGGTGAAGATCCGAGTCGCCAAGGTCAACATGGACGACCACACGATTGACTTCGAGTTGGTCGACATGAAGCCGCGCGCGGCGGGCGAGCACCGCAGCGGCAGTTTTGGCGGCGGCCGCGGGGGCACGGGCGGCCGCACGGGCGGCGGCTTCGGCAAGGCCGCCGCTGGGGGTAAAGCCGGCGGCGGCGGCAAAGGCCGCGGCGGGAAGGGCAAGCCCGGGGCCGCAGGCCCGGGCAGGGCGGACGCGGGGGGCAAGGCCCGCGGCGGTGAAGGGCCGCGCGGAGCGGCCGGCGGTGCGCCGGGCGGACGCGGCAAGCGGAAGCGCGGCGGCCAGGGGGCCGGCGGCGGGGACGCGGGCCGGGCTGTAGCGCCCGGCGCTAGCGCGGGTGCGGAGCGCGGGGGCGAAGCCCGCGGCACAGGCCCGGCCGCAGCGCGCGCGCGCGCCGGCGTGCCGGTAAGCGGCGGAGACAGCGGCGCGGGAGCTGGCAACGGAGGGCGCGGCATTAACTTCGGCTTTGGCTCCGGCAAGGGCGGATATGGTGGGCCAGGCGGGGAAGAATCCCTCGGTTTTGACCGGAACACCAGATTCCGCAGCCGTGAGGATCGTGGCCCTAATGCTGGGCTCTCGGAACGCAGCAGCGGATCGGAAGGCAAATCACGCCGCAAGAAAAAGTCCAAGAGCGGCGTCTTCATCGGCCAGTCCGTGACTCCGGGCAATGCGGATACACCTTCTGGCGGCAACACTCCAGAAGGCGGCGGCCGCAGGAAGAGAAAATAATTATTAACGGAGCGCTGTTCCCTTTGGCTAGGGGACGGCGCTTTTCTACCTATATAAAGGGGAACCTTCAAAGGGAACCTTCTCCTCTATAAAGAGGAACCTTCCTTGCAGGAACCTACAAAATACGGTCTGTCTTGTTCCCGCTTAGTTGCATTCCGTGCAATTATAACACTCCCTTTTAAGCAAATTAGTCATATAAATGTATTTCATACAGCTATATTCCGCGTAAAACGCCAAAGAGAGCTTCCAAAGTCTGTATAATTGTACGAGGTGCAATTAAAGGTAAAGGTGGGACAGGAAAGCGGGGGATAGTTGTACGGAGTGCAGTTAAGGAGAGAAGGGTGAAGAATGGTGGATGAGAAGCAATTTAAACTAGTAGCGAAATAGAGTGCTTGTAATAAGGGACCAGGACAACCGAGCGCCGACCTCCTTGCGTTTCTTCGATTCCATTTGTTACAATAAAGATCTGACGTTCTGATAGCCATGTTGTTTTTGAGTTTTACAGGCATGGTTTTTCATGGCCATAAGAATATGATTCAAGGAGTGATTCTCATGGGCAAAAAAGCAGATGGGAAAGTGCTCGCCCAGAACAAAAAAGCTTCCCATGACTATTTTATCGAGGACACCTATGAGGCTGGTCTGGTACTGACGGGAACAGAAATCAAGTCGCTGCGTAACGGGCGGGCCAACATTGGAGATGCTTTTGCCACCATTCGGAACGGCGAGATTCAAATTCACAATATGCATATTAGTCCCTTTGAACAAGGTAACCGCGCCAACCCGGATGACCCCACGCGTACGCGCAAGCTTCTGATGCATAAAGAGCAGATTCACAAGCTGCTGGGATTATCCAAGCGGGATGGTTTTACCATTGTGCCACTCAAGATCTACGTTAGGAACGGGTATGCCAAACTGCTAATCGGTCTTGGTAAAGGTAAGAAAGAGTACGACAAACGTGATACTGCAGCAAAACGTGATGCACAGCGTGATATCCAGCGTGTCCTGCGTGATAAGCAGAAGATCGCCAGATAAGCCGAAGTCACCGAAACCCAGCCGTACCAGAATCACCCTTCAATTCCTTTAACCTTCGTGTTAAAGTATTGATAAATGTGATATAATGTTTAAGTAAAAGCTTATTGCTTTGCTTCTGATCAGCCTCTTCTGAAGAAGAAGCTGTGGATTGGATCTATCTATCTAGCGTGAAGATCCGCTTGATCCGAAGAAGCCCTTTTTAATGAGGGGCCGTTCTTGGATTCGACGGGGATAGTTCGAGCATGGGTAGCGAGTAGTGGGGACGCGTCCGCTTTATCAACGCTAAAGCCTATTAAACGGCAAACAACAAACAAACTACGCTTTCGCAGCCTAAGAAACTGTGCGCGTGCTTCTACCCTGCATCGCCCATGTGACAGGGATAGGGGCTAACCAGTAGTGGGATACGCTGTCTCATCTCCGCCTGCGGTGAGCTGAAGAAGACAATCAGGCTGACCCGAAGGGAATCCGGTGACAGGGAGTTTCTAGGGTGACATCAAACCTGTCACTACACTCGTAGAAGCTTATGTGGCGTTATCTTCGGACAGGGGTTCGACTCCCCTCGGCTCCATCCGTAATACCCGAAACGGACACCAAATGGTGTCCGTTTTTGTGTATTCGATAGTCGACGCGGGTACCTCTCTGCTTTTTGAGTCTTCGGCTTCTCGTAATATGAAATATATCTATTGATTATCGGGTCGATATACAATAGTTTTGATTTCACCATAAAGACTTCCTGTTACTAAATCCTTCTCAAATCCATCTGGTCTTTTTTCACTGTTCCCATCTTTAAGGCATATTTCTACAGATTTATCTGCATAGCTGGTAACCCATGTCTATTAAGACGTTCAGTCTATTTGCTCTGAATAACAAAGCCGAGTTCCCGGTCGGTTCTCAAAATTGTGACCAATGTTTACTACGCTTGTAACTGCAAAATCTTTCGACAACTGATATGCTTTCAAAGCAAATAACTCACAGGGGAAGTTGGGGGATATGATAAAATATTAAAGTGGAGGGATGATCAATGACCTCTGAAGTGCTTAATCTTCAAGGGTGAAACGGATTTTTTAGAGGTAAACATTACAGAATAACTGAAAAACTTGAATTTAAATGGATCTAGTCTGAAATAAAACCTCATTAGGGGGATAAAATAATATGGCGGAGAAAACATCAACGGAGTTAGAACAATATCTTAAACAAATCACTGAAAGTCTGAAAGCAAATCGTTGTGCTATACTCGTAGGAGCCGGGTTTAGCAGAAATGCAGATAGCGGATCGCTTTTTGCACCTACATTCCCTACTTGGAACGAACTTGCAGACACATTTTATGAAAAACTGTATTTATGTAAGCCAGATGGGGCCCAATACCTTAGTCCACTTACGCTCGCAGAACAGGTTGAAGCCGCGTATGGACGTTCTGTATTGAATCAACTGCTGATTTCTCGGATACCTGATACTCAGTATAGTCCCTCTGCACTGCATACGAAATTGCTCAACCTACCTTGGACAGATATATTCACCACTAATTATGATACCCTGCTCGAGCGCGCCAGCCAAGAAATCACAAGCAAAAGATTCAATATAATCAACTGCAAGGAAGACTTGGTATCCAGTTCAGATGCACCTCGTATTGTTAAACTTCATGGAACGTTTCCTTCACATCGACCTTTTATTATTACCTCCGAAGACTACCGCCGATATCCACGGGAATTTGCTCCATTTATTAATACGGTACAGCAGTCATTACTCGAGAACACGCTTTGTTTGATTGGCTTTTCAGGAGATGATCCCAACTTTAATCAGTGGGTTGGCTGGATTCATGATAATCTCGGGTTAGAAAATTCTCCGCAAATTTATCTGTTTTCCCATGAAGATTACCCCCATGCCCAGAAAAAACTTCTAGACCGCAAGAAAGTCATTGTTCTCAACATTGATTCATTTGCCTCTGAAGGCAATCCTCGCAAAAAGTATGAAAGTTTACTTGATCATCTTTTGGAAAGTGTCCGCACTGCCCAACCGATCTGGCCTGAAATTCACAGTCTTCACGAGGGGGAGCAAATACCTTTTTCCAAGGCTGTGTCGCTCCTTCAACAGACACGTAAAGCATATCCTGGATGGTTAGTTCCGCCTCATGCTACAAGGAATCGAGCGTTAATTTTAAGGGGAGAAGTAGAGAAATTGCTACAATCCGTTACAAGGAACAGCAAGACGAGGAACTCTCTCTTTTGTATGAATATGACTGGTTGCGGGAAAAGTGTTTACGCCCCCCCTTTCAGTGGGAACTGAGATTTTATTCGCTAATTTTGGAACGTAACCCTGTTACTACTACCGATGATCAACAAATGCGTCTGTCTATCCAGATTTCTCTCTTGCGTGATTTACGTGAAAGTGGTGATCGTGAAGGTTGGAACTCACTGATTAAGCAGATTGGATCTCAGTCAGTCGTCATGAAAGACGAGCAGTTAAATCGTTTATCCTATGAACTTTGTTTGTCTTCTATGTTTAATTTTGACTATAAAGAACTGCAGGCGCATCTTAATTCATGGAATGTTAACGAACAATCACCTGAGTGGGTATTGCGAAAGTCAGGGCTACTAGCTGAGTGCAATGAACTGTTACAAGCACAAGAACTGCTACAAAATTCGCTTGTTCTTGTAAGGCGGCAGCTTCAGAGCAATGAACAAAGCCTGCTCCTACTCTCTTATGAGAGTGCTTTAATGTCATTAAAAGGCCACATTGAACAGGCAATCTCTATGGAGAAGGATTATGGACAATCTTGGAGTGAGCGGCGGGATACAGAGGTCGAACGTCGTCAAATGCATAGAAAATTCACAACAGATTGGAATACTGAAGACGAACGGTTCCAGTTACTTCTGACTGTGCCTCGTCAAGATTTTCGTCCAAAGGGTGAACAACCTTCTTTTGATTTTGGACGACGCACACTTTCATTTAATACTAGGGAAGACACCGATAGTCTTACTGCGTATGCCTTCCTTCGTTTCCGTGAAGAGACCGGACATCCTTTCCGGATTCATAATATAACTAACGGAAATAAAGCTGTAGTTGGAGCGGTAGAGCGAATCGCCGCCTATTCGTTTGCATGGGCTGTGGTTACATTTGCCCGCGCCAATGAGGAAAAAGCGGTTGAAGCTGTATTATCCCGATCAGCCCTCTATGAAATGAATGCATCAACAGCAAACGAGCTATGTCAAAGTTATCTAGATGCACTTCGTCGCACGATGGGAGAACTTCACGCTGCCGATTGGTATTTTTCAAAAAGCTTTGCAGGATTTTCGGCAGAGGTGTTACCTTTGCTATTATCACAGCTTTGTTGTAAGTGTACATTACCTGTCCTTGATGAGCTACTTCAATTTCTGCTCGAGGTTTATCAGAGTGATTGCCGTTTGTATTATAAAAGGGTAGGCAAATGGACATGGCGGTTGATTAATGCATTCACAAAAGCACAACAGTCAGAACGCATCCCTATTTTTCTGAAGTTCCCGCTTCTCCCTGAGGAAACTCGAGTAGTGCATGAGTTTCCTGATCCATTAAATTTTTTGAGTATTCCAGTTGAGAAACCTATCCCCATTGCTGAAGTTGTTACTGGAACGGAGAGTGTTTTTATCCAAGCTACATCTTCTTCTGAGCTGCGGTTATCAGCGCTTGGACGTCTTGCCATTCTTTCTTGCAACGGTTGGTTGACTCGAGAACAGGATGAGCGACTGGGCACATTGCTTTGGCAAGATAATTTTATAATACCAGCAAATTTTGATCGGACGATTAGCCTAATGTTGCCGCATCCTGCCGAGATAAACCCCAAAGAAATTATCAGAACATTGTTGTTAACTGATTTACAAGAACGCGCAATCGAAAGAAAAACTTCAATTTCGGATCGAGATTTTTTACTGGATGAATTTCGTAGCGGGGTCTTTCATGAGATATTCGCTTTAAAGGACATTCCTGTACTATTGCTAATCTTTGAAGCTATACAAAAGCGTCTCGTTCATCATTTTATGAAAACCAGCTTTTTCAACGCGGATAGTATTGCACGTAGACAAATGTTTCAGCTTGTAAAAACGTTAACTCGTTTGTTACTTATCTCAACTGAGTGGTATCCTTCGAGTTCAGAACATGAAATCATGGAGCGAATTTTAGATGTATTGCGAAAAAGCCAACTTACGCATCCAAGTTTGGAATTTCTGTGGGCGAAAAAGTGTAATGTAACTATCGATGTTAACGAGACAATTCTTATCCATCTGTTTATGGGAAGCTATTATCAAAAGCTTGCTTTATATGATACAGCGATCCTGTCGATCGAGTATAAAGAGAAAGATGTTATGACTCAGGAAGAAATCCAGCAGTTGCTTACTTTGATTTCTCAACAGATTTTATGGCGTAATAACGAGCATTTGGTTTCCGCGATCAATGTGATGCATGAGGCAGTTCGACTTGCTCCTGAAACCATATCATCTGAGATCGAACACTCCTTGTTGACGGGTCTACATTGTCTAGAGGAAGAGAGTAAGTCTACAGAAATAGATGCAATAGTTGCGGCTGTCCCGAAAGGCGAGCTTCGTGTTGCATCCGCTCGGTTGGCACATATTATGATTCAAAATTTTAGTGCTGGGAACATACCAATACCTGAAGTGTTAAGACATTGGGAAAATATTTACAACTGCGCCGATGAATTCTCTGAGATTCGTAACGCTGTCTATTGATATAAAATTATCAATTTGAATAGATAATCCATAGCCATTTTCTTACTTCGGCCCATTTTAGTTAGGCTATTAATTTCAGGATTGGTTACGGGGGGCTTGACATCAAATCCGTGACTACACTCGTAGAAGCTTATGTGCCGTTATCTTCGGACAGGGGTTCGACTCCCCTCGGCTCCATATGGAGTATCAGTGAAGACACCTTAAATGGTGTCTTTTTTCGTTTTAGCGGCTGTTTTGGACTATACGTGGCGGTAAACAAGCTTGTTATGACGCGGTTTCTGGGGTTTGCTGTTAATGGATACAGTGAGTTTCACTGAGGCTATATGGAGACAGGAGGCTTTGGCCGCCACGTAAACAGTGATTAATACGATCCCCTTCGGCGTGTGTTTTCGCCTTCCGTACCCATCATCCGCACTTCGCTTCGTTAAAACTACCTCTCAAAGCTACCTCTCTAAAGCCCTCAAAGCTTCTCAGTCATTCGGTTACTCTACTGCACATATTTGTGCCGGCGGTACTTCAAACGACAACCAGATTCAATCTGAGCGGTTATACGCATCTTTGCAAGGTTCAGAACCCTTGAGAAATGATATAATAATAATGAATGGAGCTGATGCCGATGGATTTGCTGGACCCTCGTGTGGATTTTGTATTCAAACGGATATTTGGCAGCGAGAACAATAAGGATGTGCTGTTGGCGTTTCTTAACCGAATTTTTACGGAAGCTGGCGAGCCGCCGCTGACTGAGATCATCCTGATGAACCCTTATACGGATAAAGACGATCCACTCGACAAACAATCCATCTTTGATGTTTACGCCAAGACCTCAGAAGGTAAACTGATTGATATAGAGATGCAGTTGTTTAATAAGTACGACATAGAGAAGAGAACACTCTTTTATTGGAGCAAACGATATGCGAGTCAACTCAGCGAGGGAGACAAATATCCGGAGTTGAAGAAATGCGTGACGATTAACATTTTGAACTATGCGTTCTTGAAGAATGAGCAATATCATAACGTATTTCATCTGCGGGAAGACCGGACCGGGATATCCTTAATTGACGACATTGAGGTTCATTTTCTAGAGTTGCCGAAGCTGGATGAGTACAGCGTCCCGTCTGAAGGCGGATTGATCAATTGGTTGTTGTTTCTGAAAGGTGCCGATACATCACAATGGGAGGTGCTGAAGATGAATGAGCCGGGTTTGGAAAAGGCCATGGATACCCTGCAATATTTGAGTCAGGATTCAGAGGCCAGACGGTTGTATGAGGCAAGACAGAAGTATTTGCATGATGAAGCATCTATGCTGGAAAGTGCAGAAATAGCAGGTATAAAGAAAGTGGCTAAGAATATGCTTGCCATGAATCTGGACATATCGACGATTGCTAAGGCTACCGGATTAACGGAGCAGGAGATCAATGCCTTGAGGAAGTAAAGAATGTGGGAGCATCCAATGAGCGGATGCTCCCTTTTGTTATTACAGATGCCTCGTGTTACGCTACTCTTCATCCCCTTCGGCTACTGTATAATGGCCAGTGGCAACGGAAGATTGGAATACACCGTTACTGTGGTATTTTTGTTTTCCGGCAATACTAATAAGAGAGTCTTTGTCGCAGCGTTGCTTTTGTACGGGATCTCGGGGATTTCAGGATTTTTCCTGACGTCACTCTCGTTGATCCTGATTACCCGCTTCATCTTGGGAATCTCGGTGGCGGCGCTCACGACGAGTGCGACCGCGCTCATCGGCGACTACGCGCATGAGTCCAAGCTGGCTACTTCCATGGGTCGGCAGTCGCTGTTTATGGCTTTTGGCAACGTGCTCTTTGTCTCTCTGAGCGGAGTGCTTGCAGACTTTAACTGGCGTTGGCCGTTCTTGATCTACGCCATTTCACTCCTGATCCTGCCGACTGCGATCTGGCTCATCACCGAGACGCGGACGACCCGATCGCCTGACGGGGGAACTTCGCAAGTTGAGACGACGAAGGAGCCGATGCCGAAGGCTCGAACAGCGTTTGTCTGCATCATTGCGTTCGTCAATATGGTCGTCTATTTCATGGTGCCGGTGTATCTGCCGTTCTACGTACAGTCGTTTTCTGATGGTAATAGCATGAAATCTGGAGGGCTGTTAGCTGTGGTGGGGTTGAGTTGGGGGATCGTGTCCTCTCAATATCATCGGCTTCGAAACAGCCTCTCGTTTGAGCGGATCACTATGCTAGCACTCTCGCTGGTTGTTACCGCTTATGTGCTGTTGTCGCTTGCGACCGGTTACTATGTCATGATCTTGGCGCTGGTGATGATCGGGTTGGGACTTGGTACGATTCTGCCCAATCTGAATGCTTGGTTGCTTTCCGTTGTGCCGGTTGCGCTCAAAGGGCGTGCGATCGGGACGATGGCACTCTTTTCCTTCATGGGACAGTTTTTCTCCCCGATGATCACAGAACCGCTGACCAAGGCGGTCGGTATTTCGCGCAGCTATCTTTTGACCGGGATGTTGCTCGTTCCCCTCGTGGTGGCAAGCGGCTTGTATGAGTTACAACAGAGACGTCTGCGTGCAGGAGAATTCGAAAGGAGTAAAGCACATGTCGGCCAATGAACGAGTCCAATTTAAAAACCCTGAGACCATGCCTCCGACGTTTGGCTACACCAATGTGGTGGAATCGAGAAGCGCTCGGACCATCTATATATCCGGACAGGTGCCCTTGAACAAGGAAGGCCAATTGGTCGGTACGGGGGATCTGGCCGCGCAAACGCGACAGGTCTTCGAGAATATCAAATCTGCATTGGACGCTGCTGAGGTCAGCTTTGATGATGTGGTGAAATTAACCTTTTTCTTGACCGATATATCTCAGATGCAAACGGTGCGCGAGATTCGAGATCAGTACATTAATACGGTGAATCCGCCAGCCAGTTCAGCCGTTGAAGTTCGAAAGCTCATCCGAGAAGATATTTTGATTGAGATTGAAGCAATTGCGGTTGGGAACTAGCAGATACGATCAACTGAAAGCGAGCTTAGGAGACTGCTTTGGCTTCCGCTGTGCCGCGTTGTTGTTCGCTGTTTCTTAAGATTTTGGCCCCTTGATGGACAAGGGGTCAAAGCCATCTAAAAGGATGGAAGGATACGGCTGTGATTTTCGACGATGACTATAACATCGTGGAATCGGTGTTGCTTTTCTCAAACTGGTTAGAGTTGAAGGGCATGTCCCCAAATACAGTCATAGGGTACCAGCATGGCGAGTCGGCAAAAAAGTCTCCAGCCACAATTAACAAGTACTTAGCAGCCGTGGCCTCGTTCGATCGACCATAGTCTGCGATTCGAGATTCCCAAACCTTTCTGATCTCCGATTGAGCCATGAATATATCTACCTCGGGTCATAGCTGGTATCTCTAGTGCCAATTGGCGTAGCATACCAAAAAGTGTTAGTGTGATTTAAAATTGTTCCGTTTGAAGTTGCATAGAAGAACTTGTTGCTGCTTGGATAACCAATACTCATTTTATCCACAAGTTGCCAGTATGGGCTTATATTCCACTGAAAGACGCCGGAGCAATGGAACTTAAAATAGGCGTCTGCTAACGGCTGTTTCGTACAATTCCAGCAGCAACCCCCGCCGAATTGTGGCTCTGCAAGTCCACGCCTCAGTTTCTAGAATCCCTTTCCCAGTAAGGCTTTAAGGCCCTTTTGGGGAAAGGGGTTCTACACGCCTATCCCATTGTATTAACACTTTGTTACAACTCAGCCCCCTTATATCCCATCTTTCGATAACCTCTAACTCTCTTCTTGAACATCGCCATTAACATAGGGACCTGAAGGTCAATATAATCATATATTTTCACTTCTTCTTTATTCACATGACTTCGGTGCAAGCGGCCTGCATATTGCTGCAGGGTGCCTGACCAAGAGATAGGATGGACGAGAAACAAGGTGTCCAGTCTGGCATCATCGAAGCCCTCACCAATCAGCTTACCGGTAGCGATAACTACCCGTTCTTGATCATCTGGAATAGAGGCGATTTGTGCGCGTAGAGCCTCTCTCTGCTTTTTTCCCATTCCTCCTCTAAGCACAATTACGTTTTTGGCGAAAGACTGCAATCTCTCTGCAAAATATTCAGCATGAGCGGTCCGTTCAACCAGCAGCAGCGGAGAGCGGCCTTCATCCAGGCAGGTAAGTAAATCGTCAAAAATAAGAGTGTTACGTTCCTCGTTGTCTACTAGTTGCTGATAGATGTCCTGAATACCGGAAACCTTTTCTTCTGGCTTGATCTGAAAATGGGTATACCGGGGAACAACTCTTAACGAAAATCCTCTGGAGCTGCTTAAGGTCTTGGCATCAATCTTCAAAAGCACCGGTCCAAGCTGGAACCGTACGATTGCTTCTTGTCCGTCCTGACGTTTAGGTGTGGCAGTTAAACCAAATACATACTTTGCTTTTACCTCTCGCAGAACCTGTTCGAAGCTGTAAGCTGACAAGTGGTGGCATTCATCAACAATGACTTGTCCGTACTCACTTACGAAGGATTTAACATTCCCTTTATGGTTGAGGCTCTGAATAATGGCAATATCGATGATACCGGTTCTTTTGTTTTTGCCGCCTCCGATTACACCGATAGCATTTTTAGGGACTTCGAGAAAGGTGTGCAAACGTTCCTGCCATTGTTCCATAAGCTCCCGTCGGTGTACCAGTATAAGGGTGTTTGTTTTTCTTGAAGCGATGATGCTGGCTGCTATGACGGTTTTGCCGAAAGCGGTTGCCGCCGAGAGAACACCTATATCCCGGCTTAGAATCGCTCTGGCTGCTGTATCCTGAAGAGTGGTCAGCGTACCGGTGAACTCAGCCCCTATTGAAGTTCCAGATGAACGTTGATCGTCAAGTGATACGTTGACATGATTATGCTCGAAAAAGGATAGCAAATCCTGCAAGCATCCCCTTGGAAGCACTACGTAACTTTCCAGATCCTCTGCGCATGAGATGACCCGGGGTTTACCATAGGTAGAGAGCCGCATTGCTTGGGTTTTATAAAAATCGGGATTGGAGAACGAAGCCAATTTAATCAGAGCATAAATTGCACTTGAAGGAAGTCCAGACTTAGGAATATAAAGTCGGTTTGAATGAAGAATCTGTATTTCAGCAGGCAAAGATTCCATCAAAATCTCTTCTTCCTGAATGCAGTTCTCCTGTACCCATGCTAATCCATCCTCCGCATCGCTAGATGCTGCGATCAGGGTGTCATTATTAAACAGCCTATGTTCCCCGTGCTTGTATATAAATTGCTTTACCTCGTCCTCGGTCATCTTGCGAAGCCCGGATAATAGACTCCATTGGACTGCGTAAGGCTCAAAGTGTTCATCAATAAAAGTACTGTTTCCATGTTTACGTGGTCCACCTTGAAGCGGAAGGGCAATTAGATTGCCGAACCCGCCTTTAGGCAGTGTATCTTGATTGGGAAACAGACGGTCATAGGATTCCAAGCCGATTTGGTATCTTTTTTTCATTGTTAAGCTCAGCAAAGTCATTCCAAATCTTCTAGCCGTAGCAGCTTCAATATTTTGACTGAAGAAAATCCAAATGTGACCGCCATTACCGGAACGTGAACGCTCTAGCAGAGCAGGTATCCCATGACTTTTGCATGACTGCATTACGGCAGTAACATCTTGTTGCCAATCATGTTTGTCAAAATCCATAGCAAGAAACAAGCAGGTCTCATCTGGTAGCATTGGGTAGATACCAATGGTTCTGTCTTTCCGTGCATCTAAATGGGCTGATAGCACTTCGTTTGTAAAGGGCATGAAGCTCTGATGTGTGCATACAGAGCATTTGACTCTGGGTTTCTCGCAGACAGATGTCCAACATTACCGCAGGCAGGAGAGTAACCGGACTTGCCTTGCTTATTGCCCCAGCGAACCGGGTACACATCGTCTCTGCCGCGAAAATAACTTTTATAAAGGGCGAGCTTATCCTCTACAGTGGAGTACTGATGAATATTAGATTCTCCAATGGTTGGCTCTGTGCTGACTCTTGCCGGAAAAGTGGAATAAGACGCTATTTGATCGTCTGTAGTAGCTATGTTTTCGTTAACAGGCAGCTCCAGTAAACTTCTCAATCGGGTAATTTCCTGCTTGAGTTCTTCAATATGCGCCAGAGCCGCGTTATATTTGTCCTCGATATTGTCCATTGATTGGTCCTCGCGTTTTATTTATATTATACCTTGTAAGCTACAGAGTTATAGTTTTGGAAATTATAACTGGAATAAGGAGATCATCATGCTAAAATTAAAAAACTCAACCATTAAAAAGTATTTGAAGAATCTTACGAGAGAAGAACTCGAGGCTGAAATCTTAAATTTGGCTAAGAAATACCCGATCATTCAGGAGCATTTTTTTTCAATGTTGTTTCCTGATAATGGGGAGGTCTTAGGCAAGTACAAGAAAATTATTGAGAATGAATTCCGCCATCGTAAAGGGGAGATTTTGCGATACCCGATTATGAAGAAAGCAATAAGCGATTTTAGTAATGTTTCAAACAACAGTGAGCAAATTGCGGAAATAATGGTTTTTACAGTTGAATGTGGAGTGGACTTTACGCTTTCATTTGGGGACATTGATCAAAAATTCTACCATACTATAGCAAGTATATATGAACAAGCCCTAATGTATATTGTAGACAACCAGCTAGAAGACAAGTTTCTAGACCGATGCAATCGATTAATGCTGAGCAGTCAGGATATTGGTTGGGGGTTTGGATTTGATATGATGGATTTGTATAATGATTATTTGGGACACATGGATGAAGAAGAAGACCTTGAATAGCTTATGCAGGCGAATTATTTAACCGTAAGGAATGTGTTATAATATTATAAATAAAAACGGAAATCCGAGTGAGGTGCTATAATCATGCTTCCCCAAAGAGAAGAATTGCAACGGTTATTGAAAAAAGCCAACCAACATGCAGTCGCAGAGGCCAAAAAGGCTGGAGCCTCCATCTATTATATAAAAGACGGCAAGCGAATACGTGAAGATGCCACTGGGCAAAAATTTGAGATTACTTACGATATAGCCGGAAATCGCACTGAGCTTGTAAGTCATGACTGAACGTGAGTCTGTAATGACTGTTTTCGCTGGCACCAATGGAGCTGGGAAAAGCACAATCAGCCTTCAGATGAGGGATTATGTCGGAACCATTATTGATCCTGACCAGATTGCCAAAAAGATAAACCCGGAGGATCCCAGATCCGCGGATTTGTCTGCCGGACGAGAAGCTGTTAAGAAAATACGGGAATTAATTAGGCGTAAGGACAACTTCGCTATAGAAACAACCCTTTCAGGAAGTTTCGCTTTGCGGCATATGAAGACGGCTAAGGAACAGGGAGGGCACTGGATTGCCGAAGAAGATATCCGGTGGAGATATGGTCAATCTTTAAGTAACCTGAAGCCTGCTTTGGAGATTTCAGATGAAGTCACCATTATCGACAACACCAGTGAACCTGAGGTTGTGGCGGAGATAAAACGTTCACAGATCAGCTTTTGCAGGCAAGAGATTCCTACGTGGGCTAGGGGAGCTTTGGAATTGTACTTGCATAATCATTGAGCCAATTCTCGTATGAGAATCTTGCTATTTAATGTAGCAAGTTGCTGCAGAATCAGAGTCAAAGACGCCAGAGCATTGGAACTAAACACAGCGTTTGCTAACCGGCGGTTGCGTACAGCTGCAGAAGCGGAACACGCCGAATTGTGGCTCTGCACGTCCATGCCTCGGGAAATCGAACCCTTGTCCATACAAAACCACAACCGATAATATTGGACAGAGATTCGATACGGTTGTGCCTAAAACAACTCGATTTGGATGTTTATCCGGTCGAGTTTTGTTATGTTATAATGAAGCTATCTATTGAAGTCGCAGGAGGGATTGGGATGCGATGGGAAGAGGTTCAAAAAAAGTTTCCTGAAGAATGGGTAGTATTCGAGGCTATTGAAGCTCATTCGCAAGACGGATTTAGGCTCATTGATTCGGTGACTGTTATTGATCGTTATGAAGATTCGCTCGATGCAATGAAACGATATAAGCAATTACACAGAGACCAGCCTGGGAAGGAAATTTATTTTCTGCACACGTCGCGTCCGGATTTGAAAATTGAAGAGAAATGGGTCGGGTTCAAAAGATGGCGATAGATCTGAGGCTGTTGTACGGATTACCCATTGTTTGTATTGATGTTGTGTTTTCTGGACGTCGACTTCATCTGGAAAATGTATTGCTGGATACCGGATCGGCTGGCACTATTGTGGATGCAGATAAGGTTGCAGAAATCGGCGCTATGGATTATGGTATAGAAATTGACGGCATCCTTGGGTTCGATTTCATTCGAGAAGCAGGACTCATTATTGATGCAAATAATATGCAGGTGTATTCGACAAATTAAGCCACTTCCCCCAATATCCAGAGCATCGCGCAATGGCATATTGTAGATTTTTCGATTGCTATTGCTATGAAACGATATTACAAATTGCACCGGGCGAAGCCTTATTGGGATTATGGTTTCTTCCATACATCCCGCGAAACACTGGAGCTTCGGAAGAAGTTATTATCGCGTTATACCCAATTAAACCAACTGGAGTTGTAATCTCGTGAGTATGCATCCTTACTATTCGATTATTAATGAATCGAAATATGACGAAAATGCAGGCTTCCATTATTTTTTATTCCCGTGGTCACATGACACTTATGTAGCGGTTGAATATTATTGTACCAATCCTGAGTGTGATTGCACTTCAGTTATCCTCCATATTGATCGGGTAACGCCGAGCGGTACTACCGAAAACATTGGCTATCTCTCAATCGGTATTTCCGATTTTAGGGTGGAGGAGATTAAAGTCAAACATAAGGCTGTCTATCAGTCAAAACTGAATAAGGAGTTTAAACAAGGTATACCGGAAGAGTGGAGGCCTTCTATCCTGAAGCATCGCAATCATGTGAGAGAATTAATAGGCGTCAGGTTTCCGACCGATTCGTTACAGGAGAGCAAGGGGGCGCTGCTTACAACTTCAATTTTGCCTTCCCGCTCATATGAACCGATGTCCGAGACTTCGATAGATCTGGATAAGAACTCAACAATGGGTTATGTCGAAATATTCGGGGAATCAGCGGATCAATTGATTTTTACTCACGGGAAAAATACCATCTTGGTGGATGAACAGTACTGTATGAATCCGTCCTGCGACTGTCGGCAAGGTCTCTTGACCTTTATTCAATTGGAAGCGGGCAAGTCAATCAGTAAATTTGTTATTGGTTATTCCACTCACAAGCGGAGTTATACCGTTATAGAAAATTATACAACGAAAAAGGAACTGGAAGATCATGTTGTGGCGTTTGAGAATGCCTATCCCGCGGCACGGCTTATCGTCTCGAAACATTATGATGATATGAAGCGTGAGGGTAAACGAGCGATGGTGGAGAAACAGCAGTCTGTTGCCGCAAGATCAGCAATGCTCCCGGGGCGGAATGATCCATGTTCATGCGGTAGTGGCAAGAAGTACAAAAAGTGCTGCGGAGCGGCAGGAGGTTGACCATATATGGCAAAAATTTTTAAGATCACTTTGACGGATTGGAATGGAGCTGTTCGTGGAAAACCGTACCGCAAAATCGCCGTTCAAGAGAACGCGAGTTTGTATGATCTGGCGGCTACTGCGTTGTCTGTGTTTGATTTTGATATGGATCATTCGTTCGGATTTTATGACAACCTGAAAAACTGGGCCCGGTCTGAGGAAGGTTACGAGCTATTTGCCGATATGGGCGAAAAGATGAAGTTCCCGGGTGTGAAGAAAGCTAAAGTTGGTAAGGTGTTCCATACACCCAAACATAAGATGCTGCTGCTATTCGACTATGGCGATGAATGGAGATTCATTGCTCAATATTTGGAGGATGGAGACTTGAGCGGAACGAAGCTCCCTGTTCTCCTGGATTCGAAAGGAAAGGCGCCTGATCAATACGGCGGCTTCTTCGATGAGGATGACGAATGGGAATCATAAATGAAAGGTTCTTCTCTTCATACCGCAATGGTGAATTAATGGGAAGGGACTTAGTTATGCCACCTCCCCAAACAACCTAAGCAGCAATCCCCGCCGAATTGTGGCTCTGCACGTCCACCCCTCGGCTCCATATGGAGTAAAGCAAAAGACACCTTGAGGGCAATGTCATTAAGATAAGCTCAAAGATAAGACTGGGAATAAAAATGGAATCCGAAACGGCATGGGAAAAAGCCCTGTACCGTTTGTTTTTTTTGGTGCAAGCAAGAAAAAAGCGCACAGCAAAACAAGCGGACGGAATATCCGCTTAAAAAAATGTTCATACGAAACGAATTATGCTACTCTGTAGACGAAGCTAACGACTGATTTCCAGCGGATTTTGCGCGTATTCTTCTGCCCTGGGCGAATGGGTCGAATCGGCAAAATGTTCTTGCGAATCAGTGCTTCTACATCGGGCGGGGGTTCATCGTCCCGTGAGCGCAGGAAATGTCTACAAACGTGAACGGCAACCGTGAAGTTGACTTGGTAGGGGTGCCGTTTATCCAATTTGGGAAATGACGACGTGCGAGGTCATCATTTCAGCGAAATTGTACAGGATCATTCTTGCAAAAATCTCTTGGGTGATGGACTCTTGTCTCTTTGCGTGAAAATTCGTCCGGCCGACGGTGTATTTCAATGCCCGGAAAGAGGTTTCAATGCCCCATCACATGTTATAAATGGACTTGATTTCATCGGGTGGGAAATCAGCGGCAGAAAGATTCGTAATGACGGTTTCATAAGCGCCACCCGGCAGGACGAAACGGACAACCCGAAAGGAAATCGGGTAAAACAAGTTCTCGTGCAAATCTAAAAAATCAAAGGTAGACGTGGAAGGGACGAACTTGTACATCTCGGGATGAGCCTTGACCTCTTTGGTTTGTTTTTTGGTGAGTGTCAGATGAACGTCCATATCAAACGCTCCGCCAGAGGGCAGATGCAAGCCCGAAAGAATGCCATTCGAATCCAAATCCTTAACCCGTATGACATAGCTCCACCCTTTGCGTTCCATATGCGCGAAATTGTTGTAACTTTCATAACCCCTATCGGCAGTAACAATGGTTTTGCCTTGAATGGGGGAACGGTCAACCATGGCAGCCAGCGCCCTTCCCTCGTTGCACAACCTCCGTGGCTGAATAATGGCATCCACGTAAAGTCTGTTGCATAAGTCATAGGCTGCATTCAAATGCAGAAGGTTGTAGCCTTTCGTGTTCGGTTGACTTTGGAAATAGGTATCCGTGTCCGCCCGGTCGGTTGCGATATGCAAATCCGACCCGTCAATGGCAAGTAACCGATACCCCCGGTAGTCCTTGATGTCCGTATACGATTGCGTAAATTCGTGAAACAAGAATTCCACAGCAGACGGCAGGATTTTATTCCTCTGCTGGACAAAAGCAGAAGTGGTTGCGGTGTTTACGTCATAGCCCTGCGATTCCAGGAGTTCCTTGTAGAGGCTGTTTCCTCCCATAAAGATCAGGAGTTGCATGACCGTTTCAAAGGGCAGCTTTTTCTTACGGGTAAAATCTTTTTCCGGGTTTTTGACAAAAGGTGCGGGTGCGGCTGACATTTCTCGTATGAGGGATGTCAGCGTTTTTTTTAGCGAGATCGCGTACTCATCCATTGGCGTAACCTCCTCGTTTTTTCAAGGGGCTTCGCCACACATTTCCATCTGCTTGTCAAGTTCTTTTTTTAGTGTAAAAAAAAGAGCGGGCTATCTTTTCGAAAACCTGCTCTTTTTCTTGATTTTTGGCCTTGCGCCTTAACTTAATGATATTGACCTTGAGGGGTGTCTTTTTGTTTTCTGGATTACGGAATTCTCAGAAGCAGTTTGCCGAGTTTGGCTTGCACAGTTTGATTTTTTAGTTTAATTTGTTTAACCAGACAATGGGGGAGATGTGATAAATACGAGTCTCATGTTGAAAATGGGGAATGTTACTCTACCAGCTTTTCAGACTTCAGCAGCATTTCTCGTAAAACGTGAGCGACTTGACTGTTCCTGCCTTTTGCCTTCTTATTTATCCATCGTAACGATTTCTTGTATGTCAGGGTATTATTTTGTTTATAGAACTGCTTGGCTGCAATTCGTAGTGTTCTCCTCAACAATAGAGCTGACGAACGTGTTAACTTAGAGCGGATTCCCCTGCGTAATACACGCAACGTATTTTTGTATTTCTCTAAATCTTCGGATGGTGGTACAAGGGCGAATAAATTCAAAGAGGAGTTATTGAATCCGTAGGTTTTAAACATGATTTTCAGATTTTCAGGATTTAAAATATTTCCTCTCAAGTAGGTTGGATGTTCCTGGTGATATCCGACAACCTCTTCGATGCAATAAAAAGGAATCTTCAATCGATGCAGCCTAAAGCCAAGGTCCCAGTCTTCGAGTCCATAGAGCACAAACTCTTCATTAAAACCTCCAATACGAGTCAAATGGCTGCGACGGATGGATACACAACGAGTGACGAGTAATATCCAAGGAGCTACATCCTTTTTGGCAAATTCCTCTTTAATATTTGGGGGAACCCTTGAGGGTAAAACAACTTTCGACAATGCCTCCGTTTGATGAAGGATATCTTCTGGTGTTATTAGCGGAATAATTTCATTTGCTGCTTCAAAGTCGGCATTCCATAAGCCAGTTTGTGTAAGTGTATTCCGAAAATGTTCTTTTTCCTCAGGAGAAAAGTCGGGGTAATAATGGGTATAAGCATCATCCCACGAGTGAGGTATGCCCGAGAGCACGGCCTTGGGATATTTACGGTGATAGTCGCTTACAATTCTAACGAATTCAGGTAACACTAAAAAGTCAGCATCGCAGAAGATGATATATATCCCTTTCGCATGGTGCAGCCCCAAATTTCTAACGGCAGATCGGCCGCGTTGTTCCTGATGGGATACATAAATAAGAGGATAGGATGCTTGGAAGCCTTCGACCATTTCCTTCGTTCCATCTGTAGAACCGTCATCAGCTACAATCACTTCGAATTGCTGCTTCGGATAGGTCTGTGTTTCAAATGAAGCGAGTGTGAGCAACAGCTGCTGGACTCGATTATAGGTTGGAATAACGATACTGTAACGGATAGCCAGTGTGATCTCCCCCCCACCATTTTTTGAAAGCCCTTGAATATGATAAATAATAACAATATATTCAGTGACTTTAGCCTGGTCTAGTTAAATGCCCTTAAGGTTCGAAATAGACATGTTCTTATTTATGGATCTATTTTGGAGTTGTACGGGAGGAGTCTTCAGGGTGACATCAAAACTAGAACAAGATCTTGAAAAAGGAGGAAGCTTTTAGTCGGATTTCTGGAGGGTTACCGTTTTATAAAAGAGCTCCAGAGATCAGGCGGAGGCCTAACCCTGGTTTAGAAGATACAGCCCGGTATGCTATAATTAATAATAATCATTTAACCGGAGGTGTCTAGGATGCGATGGGATGAAGTTAAAGAGCGGTTTCCTAATGAATGGGTCGTTCTGGAGGCAACCAAAGCTTATTCCAAGGAGGGCCAACGGTTCATTGAAGAGATGGCCGTGATTGACTCCTACGAGGATTCCACCAAGGCATTGAAGCGTTACAGTGAGTTGCACCAGGAAGACCCTCACCGCGAGTATTGTTTTTTTCACACCTCCCGTCCTGAGGTTGTGGCGCGAGAACGATATGTGGGGATCAGAGGGCCGAGATGAACATAGCAGAAATATATGGGCTTCCCTTCGTTAGCATGACAGTTCGTTTAGAGGAAAAGAATTAAAGCTTGTGGTTGGATACTTTGTCCAGAGTAAAACCGGAGATGGTAGAACATTATAAATTAGAGATGGTAAGAATAACGATGTTATCCAAGATCGAAAAGGGACTGGTAGGAATTCTGATCTTAAAAATGATTCATTTATTCATAAAGCCAGCAATATGAACAATATAGTCTGATATTGAATTTGAAAGCAGATTTGCAAGCTTATATAAACGATAAATCATCTACATAAGACTAGCAGAAATAAGCCGTAATTCCCTATAGTGTGAGTTACAGCTGTTTGTGTTGTATATAACCAGAAAGTTGGGATGAGCATAAAATATGCTGTAAAATGATATAATAGTGTCGAATATTATCACAGACTGTAAAGAAAAATATAATTTGCAGGAGGCTGGATATGAAGAATCTTAATATGCTTATCTCTCCGCCTCTCCAGTTTGAGGTGTTAGAACATGATCAAGTAATAGCCAAAGTTAAACTGGATTATATGAACCAAACAGTTGAGGTTTGGCAAGATGATAGTGTGCCACCGGTTTTCTTGCCTTTTCCTGGTAAGCAAAAGGTGCTTGTTAGCGATGTGCTGGACTATTTCGAGTCTAGATGTATACCACGTACTAGGCATCACATCGAAAAAGTGTTGCAAACATTAAAGTTACGCGATTACGTTCCTACCGATATAGTAAAACAAACACATGGTGTGCTCTATGACGATTATGTCTGGATTAGATTTTCAGGTGAGGAGTTGACGTGCGCCGATGTCCATCCCCGTTTTGCAAGTGAACAAGGACTTTCGTCAGACCTTTGTAAGCAGTAGTAAGGGCGACCAGCTGAAGTGGAAAATGGGAAACTTATGGGGTAAAGCTAATAAATTCGGCTATGAAGGTTTGGCGGAATGGGTAGCATTTGAAATGATTAAACGTGATTGAAAATGAAAATAGTAAGTATCTGGGTTGTTATTCCGAAGATTTCCTCCTTCCCGGGGAGAGCCTTATTACTTTGCATCGCCTTCTGGAAAGTTATGGTGTTAAGTTTGATGATGTACTTCGAGATCAGAGCACGCGTGATTCGGTACTATTCATTATAGAATTTCTTCGTAAGATGATAAGTTTAGATACATTGGAGTATTTTTCAATTATGCTGCCGCTAGATGCTTTTCTGTTAAATGAAGACCGACACTTGAACAATATTGCTTTTATTCATGGACCCACGGGATATAGGCTTTGTCCGTATTTCGATCACGGATTGAGTCTTCTATCGGACACTACGGATTATCCATTTAGTATGCCGACAGATGTTGCTTTGCGTAAAGTCAAAGCCAAACCATTTAGCCTCCAATTTTCTAAGCAAGCACGTGCTCTGGAAACATCCCTTCAATTTAATCGATCGTCTGTCCTTCAATTTATAGAACAATATGATGCAGAGCTTGGGAGAGTTTCGCAAATTCTTATATCGCAGATGCGCAAATATAATCATTTATTTATGTGATTACACGACCGGCGATTGCCTGAAATAAGGAATACATTACAAAATATATTATCGTCTTTTAAACAGACAAATAACCGAGTTCATCGAACTAGACACCTACTGGGGTAGAAGGACTAACTGTGGACGAAGATTGATATCTAAGATTCCTTTTTGAATAATGTTAAGATTTTTGTTTATCTATTATTTCATCACCATACTTGCGAATAGAGGACGGCAGTTTTAAAAAATGGAAAAGATGGGGGTGTGTTTTATTATATGGTTCAAAGATGAGATTGAAACTTATGATAATGTAAGGTAAAAGTGGAAAACAGGGCTCAACAAGAGAGGGTAGAAAAAAATTCAGAAAAACCATTAGGGAGTGGTTATCGATGAAATCGTATTTATTTTTGATGGTCGCCATTATCAGTGAGCTCTTCGGAACATCAATGCTTAAGGTGTCTAATGGTTTTACTAGATTGTACCCTAGCCTGTCAACGGTGCTCCTATTCGTGTTGGCGTTCTACATGCTCTCTCTGTCTCTTCAACAAATCCCTTTAGGAAAAGCTTATGCAATTTGGTCAGGAGTAGGGACAATGGCGACAGCAATCATCGGCATTATTGTGTGGAAAGAAACGGTTAGTCTTTCCTATATTATTGGGATACTCCTGATTGTGCTGGGAGTTGTAATACTCAATTTAAAAGGGATCGCTCATTGACGGGGAGTTCCTAAGGTGACTGGAGTAAACTAAAGAACACCTGTAGTGATGTTTTTGAAGAGGATAGAGAAATATTCAATGATTTAAGGGATCGATAAGATGACTATTTTTCTGACAAAAGAAGAAATCGTTGCAGCCCATTATTATATGATGAGGAAAATGGAAGAAGCAGATCAGGCGGGTATCAAAGATCATGCCTTGCTTGACTCTGCTGTACATAGGCCGGGGCAGAGTTTGTTTGGTGAGGATGCCTATCCGTCATTGTTTGATAAGGCGGCCGACTTATTGGAATCCTTGGTTAAAAATCATTGTTTTCATAATGGAAATAAACGGACGGCTTATCTCGCGGGAAAGTCGTTTTTGCTACTGAACGGATATAATTTAAAGATGGAGCGTCTGTATGCTGTCGAGTTTATAGTTGATATTGCAAAAGGTGAATGTTCCTTTGAGCAGATGGCGAGTATTCTTCGTGAGCACTCAATACAAAAGTAATAGTTTGGGTAGAGTTACATCAAGCTGCTACTACACTCGTAGAAGCTTATTTAGCGTTATCTGTGGAAAGGTGTTCAACTCCCCCCAAGAAGAAGGGCATTGGTGACTTACACCGATGCCCTTCTTCTTGTTGACGACTGAACATTGGAAAACAGGTCTTTCGAACGGATAACTATAAAATTACTTGTTGAATTTTGAAGGATATAAAAGGATTTTGTAGAATTTATCCATACTAGAGGAATTCGGGTACAGATTAGGGGGGATTAGGACCGTGGGCATACTTCGTAAATTGCTTGGAATAACAAGTCCAGAAAAAGATAAAATCGTAGTTATACGACAAGAATTTATTCTTGCTATGAGAAAAGTAATACCCACACAAAGGTTATCTGAGTTTGAGGTGGAGATCAAAGAAAGTTTCAGGTTCCTTATGGAGCATATTTCACATATTACAGCCGAGGCTTTAATAAATAACACTCAAATGTCTGTGGAGGATGTTAAGAAGATTACTCACCATTCCTTCTTTGAAAAATTCATAATTTACTATGGTCTAAACAATTATTTTGTTGGATGGGGTTTGGGTTATTCGACAAAGAGTGGAAAAGATAATGTTTATATGAATGAAACTATTTCAGGTTTAAAAGCTTTTGCTGACGAGTTAAGAAGAGAGGCGAATTCTTGCTTTAATTCGGCAATATTTGCGGACATTTTTGTTGCAGCTGCAAAACAAACGCTTATCATAGGTGAAGATATTGGGAAAAACTACCCCAAAATTTCGGCGAAAAATCTTAGATTGCATAAATAGCTCGGGGGATTTATTTGATACCTTGTTTAATTATGAATAATAAGGGTAAAAATGTTGAAGTACATATAAATGGGAAGTTACATAAAAAGACTAATAGTTTCTATGACACTATAATGTGTAATGATGGAGATAAAATTGAAATTCTGGAAAGATCGTTTTTCTCATATATTGTTAGAGCAGAAGGGAAAGTGGGCAATGCTAGTAAAAATGATGAAGGCATGATTGTTTTAAGGTTTTAGCAGTAAACTGCCGATGAACTTCTTGATTTCCGGAATTTTTTCTTATGATAATAAATTATTAATTGCTGAGATTAAACCGGATAAAGTAACTATTTTGCAAACTATGCGATGTAATCTAAGATGTAGGTAGGTATGATCCCAGAGGAAATGATGCACAAAATCTCTGGATTCCATAACAAATCGGAGAAGCGACGCTCAAAGATCTTCAAGTTGAAATAGGGAAGGGATTATCAACCGCTTCCCAACTTTATAGAAGTATAAATGAAGACACCCTTCGGGGTGTCTTTCGTATTATTGGATATTGGATAACTAAAGATTGCTCATCTTGCTTCAAAGTGAAATTATAGGTTTAAAAGCATCATGGGGAGAGCGGGCGGAATTCATTCAGGGATTTTTCTTTCTATTGTTTCATGACCGAATGAAAGGCACGATTATAATATAATCGAATTGCTTATCTTTTTGATACGAAACTTAACATATAGTTAACAGTTTCATGAAAATACTAGAATATATTAACTTATAATAAAATTAAAGGTCAATTCACGTAATATTACTTTACATAAAATAATTTTAATTTAACACAATATTTGGTAATCTATCAGATGTGTATGATATACTATCACGGAAATCACAAAATCATAGGGAGGACTAATACTTTATGGGATGGAAATCCAGATGGAATAAGCCTACTGCTTTTCTGCTGACGACGGCTATGCTCACTGTACAGGTTCTGGGCGGATCTGTTTTGGGCATTTTTGGGGTTGCTGAAAAAGCGTCAGCCGCCGTTGCGCCGACAATCGATCTCCGGCTGATGAGCACGACGGATGTGCATACCAATGTTACCGGCTGGGATTATTTCAAAAATGCCGCCTCGACAACGGTTGGTCTTGACCGGACGGCAACGCTGGTAAAGCAAGCGAGAGGCGAACAAGCCAACAACCTCCTGCTCGACAACGGGGATTTGATTCAGGGAACTCCGCTGGGCACCTACATGGCAAAAGAATCCGATCTGATGACTTCGGCGACTGAGCTTCATCCTATGATCGCAGCCATGAACCTTATGGGATATGATGCGGCAACATTTGGCAATCATGAATTCAACTACGGCCTGGAATTTTTAGATCGTACGATCAATGGCAGCACAAGTAACAAGGAGAATACTGATGCTGATTTTCCATATGTAAATGCAAATATTTATAAAGATGATGGCGACGAAGACCCTGCGAATGACATAAACGCGTTTACACCATATACCATCATCAATAAGACGGTAAAGGACAGCGCCGGCCAGGACCAAACGATTAAAGTCGGCCTGCTCGGTCTTGTAACCCCTCAAATTATGGAGTGGGACAAGGTTAACCTGGAAGGCAAAGTGATTACTAAAGACATCGCTGACACCGCGGCGAAGTACGTTCCGCTGATGAAGGCGGATGGTGCGCAAATCATTATCGCCATGGCGCACACCGGGTTTGACGCAAGCGCCGTTCAAGGTGATTTTTCCGAGAACGACATTAATGCGCTGAGCAAGGTGCCGGGCATCGATGCCATCACGTTCTCTCATACGCACAAGGCATTCCCAACAGGCGATAACGCCAAGCTGGATGCCTCGTTTAAAGATCCTGGAACAGGCCTGCCTTACAACAAAACCGGTACGGTTGTCGACAATGTGTACGGTCACATTAACGGCACCCCGGCGGTTCAAGCCGGCTACGGCGGCGGCTATCTGGGTCTAATCGATCTTAAGATTGTCCAGGACGGCAGTGGGTGGAAGGTCGATAAGGACAATTCCAAGGCTTCGACCCGGTCCATTTCCGGTGCTGTAGGGGATACGGACGTGCTTGCAGCCGTCCAAACCGCCCATAATGCAACCATTGCATACACCGGCCAGAAGCTGGGCGAAACCACGGCTCCGATGAACAGCTATTTTGCGATGGTCCAGGACGACCCGACTGTCCAAATCGTAACGTACGCTCAGAAATGGTATGTCGAGAAGTATATCGCCGATAAACTTCCGGAATACATGGATCTGCCGATTCTGAGCGTGGCCGCTCCTTTCAAAGCGGGACGCAACGCTCCTGACGAATATACAAAAGTCTCAGCGGGCGATCTGACGATCCGCAGTGCTAGCGATTTGTATCTGTATGACAATACGCTCAAAGCGATCAAGGTCAAAGGTTCTGTCGTTAAGGAATGGCTGGAAATGAGCGCGGGGGCCTTTAACCGCATTAAACCGCGCATATCGACTGCGCAGTCACTTCTGAATTCTGAATTTGCCGTTTACAACTTCGATGTAATTGACGGCATCAAGTATAAGATCGATGTGACGAAAGAAGCAAAATACAGTCCAAAAGGCACGCTAATTAACGTGAATACAAGCCGTGTGACGGAAGTGACCTATAATAATGAACCACTCGATCCGAACATGGATTTCATTGTGGTCACGAACAACTACCGCGCGAGCGGCGGCGGCAACTTTCCTGGGGTTAAGGGCTCCGAGATGATTGTAGACTCCCAGGAAGAAAACCGCCAAATTCTCATGGACTACATCAGCACAGCCGGAACGATCAATCCGTCCGCGGATGACAATTGGTCTTTGGTGCCTATCAAAGGCAATATAAATGTCACCTTTACCTCTTCGCCTGATGCGAAGAACGTTTTGCCGGTCAATGGAAGAATTACGGATACCGGTATGCTCGACACTAAAGGTTACGGTATTTACAACCTGAAATTAAAAGAGACTGTACCTGCTCCGACACAAGACGTTGAAGTTCATTTGATCGGAATCAATGATTTCCACGGCCAGCTCGATACGGTTTCCACCGTCAGCAATAAGCCAGTTGGAACGGCAGCGATTCTGGCGACTTATCTGAAGGAAGCTCGAGCCAAGTATGCGAATTCCCTGCTCTTCCATAACGGCGACTCCGTGGGCGCATCCGCACCGGTATCCTCGATGGAACGGGATAAGCCGACACTGGAGTGGATGAACATGATGGGCTTTGATATCGGTTCCCTGGGCAACCATGAATTCGATCAGGGCGTAGAGGCACTGATGGCTCAACTTAGAGGTAAAGTGGATCCCAAAAACAGCAATGTCACCCACGCTGGCGTAGATTTTGATTACGTCAATGCCAATGCTGTGTACAGTGAGACCGGCAAGCCGATTATTGCTCCTTACGTTATCAAGGAAGTGGGCGGCGTGAAAATCGGATTTATTGGTCTTGTCACCAAATCCACGCCAAGCAAGGTTTCTCCTTCCGGGACGGCGGGCGTGAAATTCCTGACACCTCAGGAAGAAGTCGATGCGGTCGAAGGCTACGCCAAGGAACTGCAGGATCAAGATGTGGAAACAATTATCGTGCTGGCGCATGATCCGGCCTCAACCAAGAGTGGTGTGACAACGGGAGAAGCGGCCGATCTGGCTAACGCGCTACCGGCGAACTCTCCGATTGATGTGATCGTTGCCGGTGACAATCACGCGCTGGCCAACGGAGAAGTAAACGGAAAGCTGCTTGTCCAAGCTTACTCCTATGGAACGGCGTTTGAGGACATTAAGCTGGTCATTGACCCTGCAAACGGCGATGTTAAGAGCAAATCCGCTGTGGTCACCACCACTTTCCATGAAAATAAAACGCCTGACGCGGCTACCGTTGCTTTGGTGAACAAATACCTGGCTCTGCATCCGGAGTTGACCCAGCCTGTCGGCACGACGGACGGCTCCGTTACCCGGACGGATGCGTACAACAATGAATCCGCACTCGGCAACCTGATTGCCGATGCGATGCGCAGCGCCGACTTCGGCGATGGCAAAGGCCTGGCGGACTTCGCCTTCATGAATCCGGGCGGTATCCGTGCCGATCTTCCGAGCGGAAATGTTACCTTCGGCGATCTGGCTAAGATCCAGCCGTTCGGCAACACGCTGGTGAAGCTGACGCTGACCGGCGCACAGATCAAGACGCTGCTTCAGCAGCAATGGGGTGTGAAAGCCGACGGAACGGCCGACACCAAAACGCTGCAAATTTCAGGCTTGAAGTACACGGCAAATATGTATCTTCCGGTAGCGGACCGTGTCGCCAGCCTTACGTTCACGGATGGAACGCCGATTAATCCGAATCAAAGTTATACGGCTGTAGTCAATAACTTCATGGCTGCTGGTGGAGATAACTACAAAGTGCTGACAGAAGCCAGTGCTTCCGTACCCGGACCGATTGATCTGGACGTGTTCTACGATTACATCAAGAAGACGTTTAAGGGCGGAGCAATTACAGCGGGCATTGAAGGACGTATTATCAATAATAAGACCGCACCGAATATGCCATACAATCCGGGCCCGGTGGCTACACCAACACCAAGCCCGTCCGCAACGCCTTCGGCTACACCGGCACCAAGCGCAACGCCGGCCCCGACTGCGACACCGGTAGTGGAATTCAAAGATCTGGGCAAGGTGGCCTGGGCTCAATCGGCAATCGAATCCCTGGCAGCCCAAGGTATTATTAAAGGCGTGGGCGGAGATAGCTTCGCACCAACCCAAAATGTATCACGCGCCGAATTTATTACTCTGCTGGTTCGCGCGTTGAATTTGACGGATACCGGTGCAGCCGGTACGTTCAGCGATGTCAAGTCGGGTGTATGGTATACGGATGCCATCTCCATCGCGGTAAATGCCGGCCTCATCAAGGGTTCCGGAAGTGGCAAGTTTGAACCTGGCCGTGAAATCACTCGTGAAGAAATGGCGATTATGGTCGCAAGCGCCCTGAAAACAAAGGGGCAGCTGCAGTCAACCAACAACGCGGCACTGCAGAAGTTTGCCGATAAGGGCAAAATCGCCTCCTACGCACAGGAATCTGTCGCGCAGTTGACCAACCTTGGGATTATTAACGGAGTTGATGCTGACCAATTCGAACCGAAGGGCATAACCAATCGTGCCCAAGCTGCGGTTATCATCTCCCGCATGCTGGATCTGGCGTCCTGATTCTCCGCAATCGTACAAAAGCATCGGCCTTTTCAGGTCGGTGCTTTTTTCTTATGCTGCGGAGATTCGAAGGCGAAATTGGTGTAACAAAAGAACCCGAAGACCTTTATTGTTCTTTCAGCGGAATCGTGCTATATTCAATTTTGTAGCTGCATAAATACAAGCCAAGCTCTTCAGCCCGAAGGGCCTTTTTCTTTTTCCGCGACCCAATCTCGCGGGCAAACTCTACAGAAAAAGAAGTGAAGTTATGATAGAGCCCAAGGTAAAGATTAAGCCAAGTCAACGCTTTCTTGAAAAATATTTTTCCGGCGAATCGATGGACTATCGCGAGATGATTGCGCTGTTTATCCCGATTTTGGTCGATCAAGCATTTATCGTGGGGCTGAATCTCGTGAATACAGCGATGATTAGTTCCTCAGGAGTTGCGGCGATCAGTGCGGTGAACATGATTGATTCGCTTAATATTTTTCTCATCAGTGTGTTTGTCGCCGTAGCGACGGGGGGAACGGTAGTTGTGGCCCAGTACAAAGGCAGCGGCAACGATCTAATGGTTTCCAGTGCGACCGCCGGGGCGGTGTCCTCTGTTTCTTTGATTGCCTTAGCTATCGGCTTGTTAGGGATATTATTTCATAACCCGCTGCTGGGTTTGCTTTTCGGAGCCGCTTCGCCGGATGTTATGGATAATGCCCGGACGTATTTGATCGGGAATTGTGTGTCCTACCTGGGCATTGCCGTTGTACAGGCGGTATGCGGTGCCCTGCGCGGGATCGGAAGGACGAGAGCATCACTTATGCTTTCACTGATTATGAATTTGGCGTATGTCCTCTTAAATGTTGTGTTTATCAGTCTGCTGCAAATGGGTGTTCTGGGCATGGCCATATCGATCAACGCGGCCCGCTATTTGGGTGCGTTGTGCGCACTTTTTTATCTATTCCGGCTGGACAGCAGTCTTCATATCCGTCTCCGCGATTTATTGATTGTCAAAGTCTCTATGCTCCGAAAAATTATGTTTATCGGCGTTCCGTTTGCGGCGGAGCAGGTTTTCTTCAACGGCGGTAAAATTCTGACCCAGATTTTCATTGTCAGTCTCGGTACGTATGCGATTGCCGCGAATGCAATAGCTTCTTCTTATGCCATGCTGATGCAGGTTCCCGCCGGTGCCCTGTCCCTGACGCTGATTACGGTTGTCGGTCAATGTATGGGACGCCGGAATATTAAGGATTCGCGTAAATTCGTCAAGTCGTTTGTGATGTTGTCCTCTTTTTCGTTCGTGCTGATGGCCCTGCTGATCCTGCCTCTGTTCCACCCGATTCTTTCGTTGTTCCATCCGCCCGCCGAGATTGTTGGGGATATTTTTACGATCGTGCTCATCAATGCGATTGCCCAAATCCCGCTATGGTCCATCAGCTTCATTACGCCTTCCGGTCTTAGAGCGGCCGGGGATTCCAAATTTACTTCTATGGTTTCCATGCTGTCCATGTGGCTGTTCCGCGTAGTGCTGGGGTACATACTGGGCATTGTTCTTCATATGGGGATCATTGGGTTTTGGCTCGCGATGAACTGCGAATGGGGCGTGAGGGGAGTGATTTTCCTCCGGCGGTTCCTGGGTGAAAAATGGTATCAGCACCGCCTGATTTAAAGGTTTGTCGCGCTCATATGAGTATTAGAGAGTAACCTAACGGGTGCTCTCTTTTTTATACCATACTGATAGGTTTATGTCATTGGATTCGTATTACATAGTAGTACCAAACAACAGCGTAAAGGAGGGCAGCATTTGTGGAAATAACAGAAGATAATGTTGTACAACAAATTAAGAACCACGATGAGAGGGCGATTGCATTCATTATTCAAATGTACGGGGGCTTGCTTACGGCGATTATTAAACGTCATGTACAGTACAATCAGGAAGATTATGAAGAATGTTTAGATGATGTGTTGCTGGCCATTTGGCATCATATCGACGCATTCGATGAAGGAAAAAATACGTTTAAACAGTGGATTGCCACCATCGCAAAGTATCGTGCCATTGACTATCAACGAAGAATGATGAGAAACCAGCGACAATTTATCAGTAGGGAAATAACCGATGATCTATTCAAAAAGCAGCCCCTATCACCAAAACAAGATGTAGAGGAAGTGTTAACTCACTTATCTTCTACAGAACGGGCCATTTTCGAAAAATACTATTTGGATGGAGTGGTGTGAATCCATGTTAATTTATAAAGAGTTGAATGATTTGAAACTGGAACTTTCCGAATATGAGGAACTGCCTTTAACATAAAGAAGCTTCATAACCTTAAAAAAAACTATTTGAAAAAATGGATAGTGCTAGCAGCTGCCATCGTCCTGGCATTAGGTATAACCATACCTCTTGGGAAAGTTTCACTCGCAGAGATGCCATTTGTGGCGGGGCTAATCGAACGCTTTATTAATGGAGAGAAACCACTCGATTACTCAGTCTATAAAACAGCAATCGGTGAAACGGCTGAAAATGCATACGGCAAGCTGACATTAAATGAAGTACTGGTCGATACGGATAGACTGCTCATAAGCTCGACATTTGAGCCGGCAAAAGGCGTCCCTTTTGATTATCAAACCTTTCTATCTCCACATGTCCTTGTGAACGGAGAAAACCTCGCAGAAACAGTGGGAGCACAATCGATTAAAGTAAAGGATAAGATGTATACGATTTATGGGGATATTAAGTTGAGTCATTTATCGAATGATGGACCGCTTCAAATAAAAATTACTTAGGATACGATCAGGAAACGTAAAAAAATTGTGATGGAAGAGCCGTGGGTATTTGATGTAACGGTGCCAACAAGTCAAATGGCAATAGATACAAAAACCTTTACTATTGACAAGGCCATCACACTCAATAATGGAGAAAAAGTAACGCTTGAAAAAGTAATTGCCTCACCTGTTTCGACGTTAATCTATTTTGATCTGACTCAAGCCTCGGAATCGACCAGATTCAAACTTGTTACGGCTAGCGGTGAGAAAGTTCCTTTAAGAGAAGGCTATGGATCTAGAGATATCGGAGAGACTTCATATGGACGTTATACACCGCTTGATTTAGAGAAAGAAACGTATTTGCTCGTCCCTATTAATGAGGATGGAGAAGAAATAGGACCTCAAGTCATATTAAATCTCGATTAGCATACCCCCCCATTTACCCGAATAAAATATGGCTATAATGGCTATATTCGTTGTTTATCGACGGATGGGGGAGGAGGGTATATGCAAATTCATGTTGTGCAGCCGGGGCAAACTCTGTACGGAATCGCTAATGCCTATGGGATACCGATGGATAGGATTACTGAGGCCAATCAATTGTCTGCACCAAGCATGTTGGTGGTTGGGCAAGCGTTGGTCATTCCGATAATCGGTATGTATTATTGGGTTCAATCGGGGGACAGTTTGTATAAGGTCGCTCAAAGGTATGGTGTGAACATCAATACGCTTGCCCAAATCAATCGATTGCCTTTGGAGAAGCCTTTGCGGATTGGACTTCGTCTGTATATCCCGCCTAAACCTAAACGAAATGCTGAAGTTAATGCCTATATAGAGCCAAGAGGGGAGGGAGTGTCCCAAAGCTTAAGGAATGCTGCGGCAGAAGCGGCACCCAACCTCACTTATCTTGCTCCATTCAGCTTTCAAGTCCAGCGGGATGGCTCTTTACAAGCACCGCCGCTAGATAATCTCTCTTCGATCGCCGGTCAACATCAGGTGACAATGATGATGGTTGTGACCAATTTAGAAAATGATCAGTTTAGCTCAGAGCTGGGGGGCATTATTTTAAATGATCCAGCCGTTCAAAATCGGTTATTGGATAATATCATTAGCGAAGCGAAGCCGTTGAATTTTAAAGATATCCATTTTGACTTTGAATTTTTGAGGCCTGAGGATCGTGAAGCTTATAATGCATTCTTGCGAAAAGCGGCGAAGCGAATTCATCAGGAAGGGTTCTTATTGTCAACCGCCTTGGCACCCAAAACAAGCGCTACACAAACCGGGGCGTGGTATACAGCCCATGATTATAAAGTGCACGGGCAAGTTGCCGATTTTGTGGTCATTATGACCTATGAGTGGGGATATAGCGCGGGGCCTCCGATGGCGGTTTCGCCCATTGGTCCTGTTCGCCAAGTATTGGAGTACGCCATAAGCGAAATGCCGGCAGCAAAGATCATGATGGGGCAAAATTTGTACGGCTATGATTGGACCCTGCCTTACGTAGCAGGTGGAGCTTATGCCAGAGCCCTTAGTCCGCAAGCCGCCATTGATTTGGCCAGGAATAGACATGCAGCGATTCAGTATGATTATAAGGACCAGGCTCCAAATTTTAATTATATCGATGATTCAGGTAAGACGCACAAAGTATGGTTTGAAGATGCCAGGTCCATCCAAGCCAAATTCAATCTAATGAAAGAGCTGGGGCTTCGGGGCATCAGCTATTGGAAGCTGGGACTTCCTTTTCCGCAGAATTGGCTGCTTATTCAAGATAACTTTAATGTGGTAAAAAAATAATAACGATGAAATGGAAAGGGGCCTCCAACCGCCAACGGTATGGCTTATGGGACCCCTCTTTCTTGCTGCAAATCTATTATAAGGACCGGGAATATTCCTAGCTCCTGCGCTCAGTGCGCACTGCTGCTTTTGATAAGGTCCCAGTGGATTTCAATCATAGATGGCAGGCAGGCCGATGTGCGTTGTTTGTAGAAGACGCGGTGAAAATGGTCCGGATTAATGAGGAATGAGGTCCTCCCGATCGTAGCCGAGTTCCTGTACTATAGCTAAAGCAGCTTCAGCGGACCTTTACAAAAACGGCTTCCCCATTTAACGGGTACAAAATACTTGGCCTGTACCCTTAAAGAGGGAAGGACAAAATTTGCAAAGCCGGGAGGAGAGTTTTAATGAAATTAGTTCTGATGGGAGATTTACATTATCACGAAATCGATAAGACGATTCCGGGATTGCTGGAGGCTCGCACAGCTTTCTATCAAACCTTGCTGGGACGATTTCTCGAGATGGATGCGGATTTGCACGTATCGCTCGGAGATCTTACGAATTTTGGATCATCCTTGGAGCTGTTGGAGGTTTACGAGTTGTTACGCCACAACGATAGAACGTTTATCCATGTGCTGGGCAACCATGATCTCTATGGACAGACGAGAAGTGAAGTATTGGAGATTACGGGACAGCGGCGTTATCACGCCATTGACACCGACTCTGCGATGCTAGTCTTTCTGGATACGGCCAAAGAGATGGACTTCACCGATTGGGGCGGCTGGATCGACGAAAAGCAGCTGCAATGGTTTGAGGACATGGTTCTGGCGTCAGGAACAAAACCGCTGCTCGTTTTCGGCCATCATCCGGTATATAACACAACGGCGGGATCGGAGAAGGAGAAAGGTTCGATCCATCCGAGCATTGACATGTGGCGTATTTTAAGCCGGAAAAATGGGGTAGGCATCTATTTCAATGGTCATACGCATGTGGATTCGATCGTAGCTCAGAGCAACTGGACATTCATTCAGTTATCAGCCTGTCTGGATGAGCATGGCTTCCGGGTCGTGGAATTCGCGGAAAAGGAGATCCGAATCTCTGCAGTGGATATAACGGATGCAGATGTTCTGGATCATGCCCCTATACTGCATCAATATATGAAGCACTTCAAACCTAATCCTAACGCTCGAGGAAAAGACTCTGATCGCGAGTTCGAAGTTCCCTTGCTGACTGCGGCAAGACTCCAATAACAATAGGCAGGAGGGTTATAGGGATGAAGGACGTAACGAACTATGACGCTTTCCTAAAGGGCCTCACAACGCACAGGATGATCGCTTCGATTAAAGATCCGAGGCATATCGAAGCAGCTTTGGCACTGCGCAACCAATTAAGCGGAGTCTTTCTGCTGACGGGCCATATCGGCGTCGTGAAAGGCTACGTTGACGTGTTCAAGGAGCATCAGCTGCCAGTCTTCCTGCACTTGGAGAAAATTGGCGGCCTCAGCACGGACAATTACGGTCTCGAATATTTGGCGAAGGTTATTAAACCGTCTGGCATCATTTCGACGAAAACCAATGTGGTGAAAACGGCAAAGAAAATGGATCTGATCACTATTCAACGCTTCTTCCTCGTTGATACCGAGGGGTTGGATAATATCGCCAAGAGTCTCTGCCAGATTAAGCCGGACATCATCGAAGTTATGCCCGCCCGGATTCCCGACATGATTGGCAAGGTGAAAGCAATCACCTCTCTCCCTATTATTACGGGGGCTTATTGTATGAGCAAAGCCATGTAGAGGAATGTTTGAAGTACGGAGCAACAGCTATCTCGTCGTCCAAGCCCGAGCTGTGGGGAGGCACGGAGCCTCTTCCGGGTAAGAAGCAAGTCAGGTATATCGTATAATTCTGCCGACATCGGGTAAGTTTATATAATCTTTGCAATCAGATAATACAGTCTTAATAGTTGTCCTGTAGTATTCATTATGACAAGTAAATAGCAATCGGTTGGAGCACTGGAGAAACCTTATCCGCTGTGGACGTTAATGTCCCCGGCAGGATTAAGGTTTCTTTTTTTGCTGCTAACCTATTCTAAACAAAGAAAAGGTGGAGGATTGGACAATGGTTAAGAAGCTTACTGCACTCTCGCTTGCGATTTTAATGGTAATGGTATTGGCGTCTTGCGGAACGAACAGCACGAATGTTAGCACCGGCAATACGAACAGCGGCGCTAAAGCGGGGGCGGAATCTGCACCGTCCAAGAAGGTCGTCATTAAATACTGGTACGCTTTTGGAGAGAAGATCGAGGAAGCGAAACAAAACATGGTCAAAGAATTCAACGAATCACAGGACAAAATTGAAGTTATAGCAGAGCATCAAGGTGACTATGGCGATCTTCATGCTAAAGTGCAGGCGGCATTCGCAGCGGGTGATGCTCCTGCAGTAACCGACCTTGAAATCGCATCAACCGGAGTGTTTGCCCGCTCGGGTATGCTGCAAGAGCTAACGGCTTATGCAGAGAGAGATAAAGATCAGCTGCAGCTTGAAGATTTCAATCCCGGCTTAATGGGGAACGCCTATGTGGACGACAAGCTGTTTGGTCTTCCATTCATGCGTAGCACCCCGATTTTGTACAAAAATATCACGATGCTAAAAGACGCCGGCCTGGATCCGAAAGGTCCGAAGACATGGGATGAGCTGGAACAGTATTCTCGCGTTTTGAAGGAGAAGGGAAAAGTCGGCATGACAGTGCCTGTCGATATCTGGTTCTACGAAGGTCTGGTTGCCCAAAGCGGCGGTCAAATACTGAGCGATGACGGCAAATCGGCTGCATTCAATTCCCCTGAAGGTGTTGCGCCGGTAGAGTTCTGGAAGAAAATGTCCAGCGAAGGACTCATCAAAATGCCCGTAGGCGATGAAGCGGGAGCTACCGCGGATAAAGACTGGGCGAATCAAATGTCGGCCTTCAAGTTCGGCTCCACTGCCGGCGTAACAGGAAGCATGGAAATTGCAAAAGGCAACGGTTTTGAATTAGAAACGGCGTTTATGCCTGCTAACGTCAGCTACGGCGTTCCGACCGGCGGCGCGCAGCTTGTGATGACGTCGAAGAGCAGCGATGGAGAGAAAGAAGCAGCTTGGGAATTCATCAAGTGGATGACGACCAAAGAAAATACGATCTACCAGCACAAGTATGTTGGTTACTTGCCGACCCGTCTGTCTGCCTTGGAAAGCGAAGAGCTAAAGGCGCATTTTAAACAGTATCCGCAGTTTAAGGTGGCCGTGGACCAGTTGGAATATGCGAGACCGCGTCCGATGGAGAATGCTTATCCGGAAGTTGCCGAAATCCTGAAGGAATCGATCCAGAAAGCAATTCTTGATCCGAAAACGTCCCCGCAGGACGCGCTCAACCAAGCGGCGGAGAAGGCGAACAAATTACTTGGCAAATAATGAGAGGATACGGGGATATGCACAACGAGAACTGGCTGGCGGCGATTAAAGTTATTATTTTCGATATGGATGGCACGCTCTACCAGGAAGACACATTCATGGAACGCTATATACGTTATTTGCTACAGGGCACGGAGCATGAGGGGGAGACCGAGGCTGCCATCAGCGCGGGAAGAGCCATTTTGAGGGGGGAGCATCCCTTCCAATTCGGCCATTTCTATCATACGCAGGATAACTTGGTGTTGGTGCGGCAGGAGGAAAGCTTCATTCAAGGATTTACATGGGAAGGGTCCGCCATCAATGAGCGTGCCATAGCCTATGGGTCATTGTCATCCCAGGCTCCTTATTTAATCCATATCGGCGATCCATGGGGGATTGCGGCAATCGTCCGTCACAAATATAAGCTGCCTGAGGGGAAGCAGCAATCGGCTTTTGAACGGGTGCGTAAGGAGATGATTCTCGCACCTAATCATTTCAGGTTGCGCAGCGACGTATTTCAAGCGATTGAAGAGCTTACTGCCGTGGACAAAAAAATCCTCATGACGAATACGTATTTGGAATCCGGTATGGAATTCCTCCATTACATGAACATTCGACACTTGTTCGAAGATGTGTTTTGCGGCGCGGAGAAGCCCCTGGGTTTGCATAGTTATTTCGAGATTCTACTCAAGCAGGGCTATGAGGCTCATGAAATTTTGTCGATTGGCGATAACCCGTGGAATGATCTGCATCCTGTCAAGCGAATGGGCGGCAGGACCTGCTTTATTTCCCCGTACCCGAGCTGCGATCCTGAAGTATGGGACCTGCGGCTGAAGACACTGGATGAGCTGGAGCAGCTCATGCGTGCGATTCAGGAATCCATTACAAGGAGGACAATATCGGATGGCGAAGATCGAGCTGAAGCATATAAGCAAGAAATTCAAAGATGAAACCGTAATTGAGGATTTGAATCTAACGATCAAGGACGGTTCGTTCACGGTTCTCGTCGGACCTTCAGGCTGCGGCAAATCAACGACATTACGAATGGTAGCCGGACTTGAGAAGCAGACCAGCGGAGAAATATGGATCGATGACAAATGCGTGAACGATACGCCGCCCGGGCTGCGTGACGTGGCTATGGTTTTTCAGAACTATGCTCTGTATCCAACCATGACCGTTCGCGGTAATATCGAGTTCGGCCTCAAGAATAGAGGCGTTCCAAGAGACGAACGCGAGAAGCTGGTGAAGGACATTTCGGAGATTGTGGGGTTGACTTCGTATCTGAATAAGAAGCCGCAGAGCTTGTCCGGCGGACAGCGTCAACGGGTTGCCCTCGCGCGGGCGATGGTGAAGAAGCCGAAGGTGTTCATCCTCGATGAGCCTTTGTCCAATCTGGACGCCAAGCTGCGCAACCAGATGAGAACGGAGCTGATTCAGCTTCACAAGCGGCTGGGAACCACCTTTGTTTATGTGACGCATGATCAGGTAGAAGCCATGTCTATGGGCGACGAGATCGTAGTGATGAACAAGGGGATCATTCAACAAGCGGACTCTCCGATGAAACTTTATCACGATCCGGCTAATCTGTTCACCGCAGAGTTTATCGGGACTCCGGCCATGAACATGATAAATAGAAAGGATGTACAAGGCCTGGATATTCAGAAGGGCGGCAGCATCGGCTATGTAGGATTCCGTCCTGAGCAAGCTATCATTAACGCAAGTGCGGAAACCGAAGGTTACGCTATAGAAGGGGAGATTCTAACCCGTGAAAGTCTGGGAGCGGAAAATATTTATCAGATCCAGTCGCGGGCGGGCATTTTCTTTATCAAAACGTTCCTTACAGCCTTAGTGACCTCCGATCGCGTCAAAGTTACAATTCCGTATGAATATCTGTATTATTTCGGGCTGAGCGGGGAAAGGCTGCGAGGAATTGAGATAAACACAAAACGCCTTGTTGTAGCTGGAGGGATCACATGACAGTATGGGAAAAGCTTCGCCCTTACGGGATGGTTGCCCCGGCTATAATTATTTTTTCCCTGTTTTTTATTTATCCGATCTTTTACATGATTTATTTAAGTATATTCGACTGGAACTTTATCAGCCCGACCAAGACATACGTCGGGTTCCAGAATTTCAAAGATCTTTTAATGGAACCGGACTTCCGGCAGGTGCTCTCGAATACGACGATTTATACGGTTTTGACGGTGACGTTAACGACTGGGATCGCTTTGATGCTTGCACTGTGGCTGAACAAGAAGAGCATCTTCCACGGCTTCGTGCAAGGTGCTATCTTCAGCCCGCATATTATTTCCCTTGTATCCATCTCTCTGCTGTGGAGTTGGCTGATGGATCCCGAATACGGACTGCTGAACTGGGTGATTGGCCTCGCAGGCTTCGGCAAGCTGCAGTGGCTGTCGCATCCGAGCACCTCGCTGATCTCGCTGGTCTTGGTAGCGGTATGGAAAGGGCTCGGCTATAACGCTCTTGTCTTTATCGCGGGTTTGCAGAGCATCCCGCCCGACATTTACGAAGCGGCTTCCCTGGACCGTTCCAAGGCATGGACTACCTTCACGAAGCTGATCCTGCCGATGTTGTCGCCGACCCTTTTTTTCCTCGTGATCATCAATATGATCGGGTCGTTCCAAGTATTTGAGACCATTGCGATTATGACCCAGGGAGGCCCAATCAATTCGACCAACACGCTGGTGTATTATATTTACGAATACGGCTTCCGTTTCTTTAAGATCGGTTATGCCTCTGCTGCCGGCGTCATCCTGCTCGTTATTGTAGGGATATTAACGATGATTTACTTCAAATTACTATCTAATCGTGTTCATTATCGCTAGAAAGGGGTGAAGTTCATGAAAGCTGCAAACCATACGATTGACGGCACCCCTATCGGGAAGCCAGCCGAGAACAAATGGACGGGGACACGCAGTACACTAACCATTTTACGAAAAGTGTTATGGGTTGTACTCCGTATGTTAAATGTGATCGGCCTGCTCGTTCTAGTTCTGGTCTTCGCCTTGCCATTCATATGGATGATTTCCACTTCTCTGAAGACGCTCCGGAAACGATGATATTTCCGCCAGTGTGGATACCGAACAATCCGGTTTGGCAAAATTACACCGAAGCTTGGAACACGGGACCGTTCCTGAGGTATTTCGTGAACAGTGTGATTATCTCGGTTAGCATACTAGTTTTTCAGATGTTGACGATCATTCCCGCCTCCTATGCTTTTGCCCGATACACGTTCAAAGGCTCGAACTTTCTGTTCGGTATTGTCATGGTGACATTGATGATCCCTGCCCAATTAATCTTTCTTCCGGTCTACCTGGAGCTAAGCGCCTTCAAACTGCTAAACACGCATCTCGGACTCATTCTTCCCTTTGCGTCGAGCGCCTTCGGCATCTTCCTGCTACGGCAAGCATTTATGCAAATCTCGGATGAATTGCTTGAGGCAGCGAGACTCGATCAGGCAGCTGAGTGGAAGATCATCCTAAAGATCATGGTGCCGATGGTGAAGCCGGTGCTCGTTACCTTTGCCTTGTTCAGCTTCATTGCCCATTGGAACGATTACTTCTGGCCGCTCGTCATGACGACGAACGAAGCGGCGAGAACGCTGCCTCTCGGTATCGCCAAGATCAGAGAAGTGGAAGGCGTCGCGACATGGAATATACTGATGGCCGGGAACCTGATTTTGGTAGCTCCGATTCTGGTCGTATTCTTCCTGTCGCAGCGTCAAATTATTAAAGCATTCGTATATAACGGCGTGAAATAAAAAAACGGAAGGACTGAGAGACTATGATTACAATCGTTGCCCACCGCGGATGGTCCGGGGAAGCTCCCGAGAATACAATCGCGGCTTTCAAGCTGGCTTTGACGAATTCGGATATTGCAATCATTGAACTGGATGTGCATCTATCCAAGGACGGAATCCCTGTCGTCATTCACGATCATATGCTGGATCGGACGACCAGCGGCAGAGGACCGGTAAAGGCTTATACCTTAGAAGAATTGCGCCAATTGGATGCGGGCAGTTGGTTCGATCCGCAATTCGCGGCAGAGCGGATTCCGACTCTGGAGGAAGTGCTGCAGCTCGCAAAGGGACGCTGCAAGCTGCATGTAGAGCTTAAGGTGATGGGGGATGAGTACAAAGGAATCGAAGAGGAAGTAATCGCGATTATTGATCGCCACGGTATGAAGGAGATGGTCGTGCTCTCTTCCTTCGATCATGATTCCATGAAGCGGGCGCACGAGATCGATCCCTCCATTCGGACGGGGCTGATCTTTCTGGGCAAGCCGACACTGCTGGTGGAGCAGCTACGTTACACGGGTGCCACGAGCGTGTCTATGCATTATGGCTTCGTTACCCCTGCTCTGGTGAATGAGATGACCGGGCATGGGATGGATATGGGTGTATGGACGGTAGACGATCCAGACATTCTTGCCGGCATCATAGAAGAATATCCCGATATGCGAATTACGACGAATCATCCGGACCGTGTGCTCCGGATTGTAAGGCAAGATAGCATAACATCCTAAGTCAGCGGTTATGCCAGAAGGAGGTGGAGCGATGACCAGCCGAAAAGCATTCATGGTTTGGCACAAGATCGGATTGTTACTGTTAACCTTATGCTGTGCGGCATTAACCGTATCTGCTTCTATTCCCGCTAAGACTAAGAGCTCTATGATCATCGCGCATCGCGGGGCATCCGGTTACGCCCCCGAGAATACGATGGCCTCCTTCGAGCTGGCAGAGCGGCTCGGCGCCGACTTCATCGAACTCGATGTGCGGATGAGCAGGGACGGAGAGCTTGTCGTCATCCACGACAAGATGGTGGACAGAACGACGAAGTTTACAGGTTATGTACACAATTATACGTTGCGAGAGCTTCAAGGGATGGATGTGGGGAGCTACTTTGGTGCTGACTATTCGGACGAAACCATAGTGTCGCTTCAAGAAGTGATGGACCGTTTTGCAGGAAGGATTGGCATTCTCATAGAAATCAAAGATCCGCCTCTCTACCCAGGGATTGAAAAGAAGCTGGCTGATATTGTGCGTCAGTACCAACTGCTCCAAGATGTTACAGGTAATGTGGGCATCACAGGCGGTATTATCATTCAATCCTTCGATTTCGAATCGGTGCGTCGTATTCATTCCATGCTGCCCGGCATTCCTGTTGCCGTCCTTATCCACCCTGATCAGCATCCATTATCGGAAGAGACCATGGATCAGCTCGCTTCTTACGCGTCTTACATTAACTATAGCCATGATCTGCTTGATAAGGAAATCATCCGGGAAATCCATGATCGTAACCGCGAGGTAATGGCTTGGACGATACGGAATGATCGGGATATGAAACGAATGAAAAAGCTGAGAGTGGATGGAATTATAACGGATTATCCGGGTTGAGGAGAAAAACCGAAAATTTTGAAGAATTGTTTATGTTAAAGATCGCGTTACTGGAGCAACGTGGCCAAGGTTTCTGACCAAAGTCTGACTGAACCTTAAAATCAGTATTGATTGGGCGGTATGAATGGGAATAAATTTACTACAGCTAATGCTAATGAGATACACACGAATAGCCCATCGCATGCGTTGCATGTAAGTGTACTTTATACAATTAAAACAGCCCATTCTGCCGTAAGCGACAGTATAATTGTATTCTGTGCAGTTATATCTGCGGGATTGGGCTGAAAACCGTGTTAAGCCGCTTGTTAACTGTACAAAGTACAACTAAAGTCCAGGCAATAGCCACTATGTCTCCATATAGCTGTACAATATGCAATTATCTTACCTTCTTGCTCCTCTGCGAGTTTCGTAATCGCTGCCGAACCGGCGCGTTACCCGGTCAGTTCCTTGCCGTCGTACACATAAGTCTTTTCCTTGCCATCGACTATGGTCCTCAGGTTCACCGTCCGGCCCCACAGCCGGTGTACCAGCGGCAAGGTGCGTTCCACGTATTTCCGGTCCAGTTCCAGCCCTTCATAACGGTTGTCGAGCAGCAGCTCGCCCCGGCCATGCAGGTCGTCGTCCTTGACCGTAAGGTAAGGGAATCCGCCATTAGTCCGCGAGCGAATCAAATTTTCTTTGATTTCCTCCACATTTTTGTCAGTAACCTTATACCTCTGATCCTCCAGCTTATAGACGAACAAGTCCATCTCTTCCGTCAGTTCGCGGGTCAGATAGTTGCGGATAAACGACACATCCGATTCCGTCTCCCGGATTTCAAACAACGCCTCAGGCCCTTCCTTCTTCTCAATATGCCGCAGCATCATGAGGCCGAGATAATACGGATTGATCCGCCCGGGGGAGGGCTGAACCACACCGGCGTTCATTTTGGCGAATTCAACAATTTCCGAACCGCTTAAGTCCAGTTCCCGGACCAGCTTCAAGTGCCAGTAGCTGGCCCAGCCCTCGTTCATAATCTTCGTCTCGAGCTGAGGCCAGAAGTACAGCATCTCGGCACGGAGCATATGCAGAATTTCCCGCTGCCATTCTTCCAGATACCGGCTCTCCGCCGCGATATAGCCGATGACATCCTTCACCCCGCCGTCAATCTCCCGGAAACCTCCGGGCCGCCCGAAACGGACAAACGGATCGACATGCTCCTGGATGGCGATCCCTGCGTCGAGAAATTTCTCCACCTCATCGGCACCGTATTCCTGCCCGAACCCTTCAATCCGCTCGGCGAATATGGCCATCCGATCGACCATATTCCGGTCAGTACCCTCAAACATGGCGTTGTTTTTGAAGAAATCGCTGTGTCCCAGCACATGTGCCACGATCAGCTTGTTTTGCAACAGCGTGTTGCTGTCCAGCAGGAATGCGTAGCATGGGTCTGAATTAATAACCAACTCATATATTCTGCTCAATCCATGATCGTACTCCGCTTTCATGCGCTGATAGGATTTGCCGAAGCTCCAATGTGAGAACCGGGTAGGCATGCCATAAGCCCCGATGGAATACAACACTTCGGACGGGCACACCTGATAGCGCATCGGGAAAAAATCAAGCCCGTACTTCAGCGCCATCTCCGTCAGACACTCTACCGCCTGCTCCAATTGCTCCGCCTCTTTATCCATCATGAGGCTTCTCCCACCTTCCCTAAGAGATTGTCGTCCTGGTTCGGGTATGCCCAATCTCTCTAGCTTTCAATCTCGTCTCCGAAAAACGCTTTAAGTGTCTTAAACACGTCTTCCTTCTCCTTCAGGATTGCCCTGATAAAGGAAGGAGGAGCGAGGCCAGACATGGCCTCCCAAAGCTGCTTGCTTCCGTAAGTGCTGTACTGCCGGATCTCGCCATAGCCGAGCATATTAACGCGTTCGAGCAATCCGCTGGCGAGGCGGACAGTCAACATATTGTCACTATCGAGGTTGTCTCCGTCCGAAAAATGAAACGCGTAGACATTATATAGATCCGGAGGATAATCAGCATCCATAATGCGCAGTGCCAGCTCATACACGGAAGAGCATTTCGTGCCGCCGCTCTCCCCTTTCCGAAAGAAGGATTCCTCGTCGACCTCCTTTGCCTCCGTGCAGTGTGACAGAAACCGGATTTGTACGTTCTCGTATTTAGTCCGCAGGAAACGCACCATCCAGAAGTAAAAGCTGCGGGCGACATATTTTTCGAAGCTGCCCATGGAACCTGACGTATCCATCATGGCTAGCACGACGGCCGAGGATTGCGGCTTTCGGATATCCTCCCAGGTTTTGTACCTCATGTCGTCGCCGATAATTGGGCCGAGGACAGGTCCCGAAACGGGGTCCGGCTGCGTTTCACCGGACGGAACGCCGCCGAGCGCCTGGCGCTTGATCGCCTCGAACAACGTGCGCCGCTTGTCGACGTTTGACATCATGCCCTGTTTGCGGACATCGTCAAACCGGATGTCTTCAATGGTCATGTCTGGTGCTGCTTTCGGTTTCAGCCTCGGCAGCTTCAGATCCTCGAATACGAGGTCAGCCAGCTCATCGATCGTCAGCTCTGCCTCGTAATAATCGGTGCCCGGCTGATCGCCAGCTTCATGTCCTCCGCGTCCCGCACCGTCCGATCCGTCCGAACCCGCTTGGCCGATGACATCGCCAACCTGCGTGCCGCCCTGACCCTGGCCGACCTGCGGCTCGCCCTTGGAATCGTAGCGGAATTTTGGCTCGTCCAGACTGCGGACAGGAACCTTGATTATTTTGTCGCCCTGGGGCATAATGATCGACTCTTCGCTGACAAGATCGGCGAGATTGTGCCGAATGGCTTCTTTTACTTTGCGCTTATGACGCTCTTGGTCGATCTCTCCCTTGCGGTGCAGCGACCAGTCGTCGCGCTCGATCACGAACAATCGCTTGTCCATGTCGACCACCTCCCGGTTTTACTAGAAGTCTGACTTCGTGTATGCCGTTACCGATTTAACAGACTGCCGACGTATTTCATCAGCTCGTTGGCGCATATGGCGCAGTAGCCGTGATGGTCGATCAGTCGCCGCGAGACTTCGTTCATGCGCTTGAGCTGATTCTCGTCCGGATTGAGCGTTGAGGTTGTAATTTTAATGACATCTTTCAGATCGGCGAACAGCTTTTTCTCGATGGCATCCTTCAGCGGCTCATGCGAAGTGTACTCGAACTGCCGGCCGCGCCGCGCAAACGACGATATTTTAATCAGGATTTCCTCGCGGAATGCCCGTTTTTGATTTTCGGTCACCCCGATTTGCTCTTCAATCGAACGCATCAGCTTTTCGTCGGGGGCGCCTTCCTCCGAGGTGATCGGGTCCTTCATTTTCTGGCCGCTGCAATAGGCTTCGACATTATCAAGGTAGTTGTTCAGCATGGTGTGGGCGGATTCTTCGAAGGAGTAGACGAAAGCGCGCTGCACTTCAGTCCTGGCTTTGTGGTCGTATTCCTTGCGGGCCAGTGTAATCAGGTTCAGCAACCGGTCGCGTTCTTCCTTGGAAATGGAAGGATGCTGGTCGAGTCCTTCCTTTAGCGAGCGGAGCACATCCAGGGCATTGATGCACGATTTGCCGCCTTTGATCAGTGCGCTGGAAATGCGGTTGATGACGTAACGGGGATCAACGCCGGACATGCCTTCATCGGGATGCTCCCTGCGCAGTTCGTCCATATCGCCGCTCTTTACGCCATCGACTTCGATGCCGTCGTAAATGTACATTTTTTTGATGAGATCGATTCCGGATTTCTTAGGTTCTTTCAGACGGGACAATACGGTAAATACGGAAGCGGTCCAGAGCGCGCCCGGAGCCAGGTGCACCTGGTTGTTCAGCCCCGAAGCATCGACCAGTTTGCGGTATATTCGTTCTTCCTGGCCGGATTTCAGATTATAGGGAATGCGCATGACAATCATGCGGGAATGGAGGGCTTCATTCTTCTTGTTGGAGATAAAAGCGCGGTATTCGGTTTCGTTGGTATGGGCTATGATCAGTTCATCGGCGGAGATGAGGGCAAAGCGTCCCGCTTTGAAATTGCCTTCCTGCGTCAGCGACAGCAGATTCCACAGAAACTTCTCGTCGCATTTCAGAATTTCCTGAAATTCCATCAGGCCACGGTTGGCCTTGTTCAGTTCGCCGTCGAACCGGTAAGCGCGCGGGTCGGATTCGGAACCGTACTGGGTGATTGTTGAAAAATCAATGCTGCCGGTTAGATCGGCAATATCCTGCGATTTGGGGTCCGAAGGCGCAAAGGTTCCGATTCCCGTACGATCGCTTTCCGAGAACAGTACCCGCACGACAGGCATGTCCTCCATTCGGCCCGCGTAATCATTCTCCAGCCGCATCCGGCAAACCGGGCAGAGGTCGCCTTCGATATGGACACCGTACTCCTTGCGAAATTCCTCGCGCAGTTCGCGGGGAATGAGGTGTAGAGGTTCTTCTTGCATCGGGCAGCCTTTGATGGCATACTGGGCGCCTTCGGGTGTGCGTGTGAACGACTCCAGTCCGTTCTTCAGCAGCGTGACAAGCGTCGACTTGCCGCCGCTGACGGGACCCATCAGCAGTAGGAGGCGCTTGCGGACATCCAGACGCTGGGCCGCCGGCCGGAAATACTCCTCAACCAGAAGCTGAATCGAATCCTCAAGGCCGAACAGCGTTCCGCTGAAAAATGTGTATTCCCGCCGACCGTCCCCGAGCTCATTGACGCCAGCCAACTCGATCATCCGGTAAACCAGTTCGTGAGCGGTTCCGGCGATCCGCGGGTTCTCTTTGACGAGTTTCAGATAATCGAGAAAGGAACCTTCCCAGAACAGATCATTCTCCTTATCGCGATAGGTTAACAGTTTATCCAAGAACGTCATGCTTACCGCCTCCCTTTTTAATGTAAATCATAATAGGTGCGAGGTAACCGGTTTAAGCCATACGGTCGGCAACACATCAAACGATTGACAGAGCAGCGAAGACATTCTTAGATTTTATTTTATTTATTTATATTTAAATTTTAGCATAGTTTCTATCATCATTCGACAACAAAAATGTCATTGTATGATGGAAATTACCGGGGATAAGCTTATTTAGCGAAAAAAACCATATAAATTACCAAATATATTGTTACTTGCGGGAGATAACCTTACAATAATTGAGTAATGCCAAAAACCTAACTGTTCCGGTAATATCAGCAAGCTGAAAACCTGCAATAAAAAACACGGCGACCTTTCCCTTATTAGTAGGGGGGTGGTCACCGTGTTTATTATCTACTCCTGGGAATGTGCTGCTTCATCCTTGACTTCCTCGCGGAAACCTCGAATGCTTTCTCTGCGGCGATCATTCTTTTCTTCGATTTGATTGCGTTCCTCGCTGCTGATTTCAGAGGAGAATTCGTTTAGATAATCTTCGCCTTCACGCAGGTTTTGAATCGTATTCTGAATACTTTGCTGCAAATGCTCAACATTATCTGCCCGATTGTCCGGTTTAGCCATTTTAGCTTGTCGCCCCCTGGGTCATTTAATGCGCTCATTGGAACGCTAACAGGTAGTTTGATCGGTACAGGGCGGTTTTATGCAAGTCTGCCTATTTATTTCCCTTAAGCCTCGGCCCACTTTTGGTCGCCCGTCAAATATTTCTCGGTCAACACGGTGAGGAGTTCAATACCCACGGCATTCTGTCCACCTTCAGGCAGGATCAGATCGGCGTATTTCTTGGAGGGCTCAATGAACGCCTCGTGCATGGGCTTAACCGTAGTCAAATATTGGTGGTGGATTGACTGAATGGTGCGGCCGCGTTCTTCAATGTCCCGGAGTACCCGGCGGAGTATGCGCACATCGGGGTCGGTGTCGACGAATACCTTGATGTCCAGCAGCTCCCGGAGCTTTTCGTCGGAAAGCACATGAAGCCCTTCGATAATAACGATATTATTCGGCTCTAATTCAACTGTATTCACAGTGGAGCGGGCATGTACGGTGAAATCATAGACCGGCGCATGGGCAGGACGGCCTTCTTTTAGACACTTGAGATTCTCAATTAACAGCTCGTTGTCAAAAGCGAACGGATGATCATAATTGATCGCCCCCCGCTCGTCCAAGCTGAGATGCGAATGGTCCTTATAGTAATTATCCTGAGATATGAAAGTTACTTTACCCGATCCAAGACGGTCAATTACGGAACGTGCAACCGTTGTTTTGCCGGAGCCGGTGCCACCGGCGATACCAATAATAAGCATGGTAATTCAATAACCCTCCCTAAATGACTGCCTTTGCAATTTCAATATTGTAGCACAGCCATCACGTTTTTACACGTCAGCTCGGCCCTTCGAAGCATAATATTTTTCGAAATGGGTCCATATTAGATTGCTCTACGGATAGGGTGCAACCGGAAAGGGCTGAAGAGATAGGGCTATTCTGGCGGGCAGCGGGATTTTACCCAGGAATCGAAGATATGGAAAAGACGGATGGCAGGCTCCAATTAGTTTATTGTTTAATCTCGTATAGCTCGTACAATTCATCAAGCATCAGATTTGCCGCTTTGATGCCACCGGCAGTGTTCCAAATGGCATCACTGACTTTATAGGTCTGCCCATTCTTTACAGCGCTCAGATTTTTCCAAAGTGGATCGTTTGTCCATTCCTGCTCCGTTTGGTTCGCTTTACCATCGCCGGTCTCATACGTAAAGTAGAATATGCGGTCAGCATCCGCTTCCGGCAGGCGCTCTTTCGTAATTTCGTCGACGAAGGTATCTTTTGCATTCTTCGTCATTTCTGTACGGGCGACGCCGATTTGCTCAAATATAATTCCTGAAAAAGTGTTAGTGTGGTAAACACGTGTTTTTCCATCCATAAAACGAATGACGGATACCGTCTAACAGCAGACTTCGAGCTGCCCGGGCCGCCCAACAGTCCAGAGGCATGGCAAGTTCACCGCAGCAACTGCACTAATCCAGAACATCTGAGGATGGGCAGCGGCCGAAAGTCCAAACATTCCCCGTAGTTACGACCCTCTCCTTAAATGTAAAATTTCAAGCTCAACATTTATAGTTCGAAGAACATGGATTTGTGCCTCTTTTGTAACATAAAGTGAACCATTCCAAAAAATAATTATTACAATGTGTAAAATGAAAATATTCAGGATTGGTATAACATATATAGAAAGCAGTTCATTCCTAGTTGTTCGAACGGAGATGATGTGATGCAGTTGAAAAAATTAACCGTGAACGGCGAGCGGTTGAAGAATACCATCGAAACCTTTGCGGATTTTGGGCGTACGGACAAGAATGGCGTGACTCGGTTATCGTTGTCCGAAGAGGATATCAAGGTTCGGGATTATTTTCGTTCCTGCTGTGAAGAGCTGGGGATGACAGTCAAAATGGATGATATGGGAACGATGTATTCGACGCTTGCGGGTGTGCAGGCGAAACCTCCTATTGTCATTGGGTCGCATATGGATACGGTGAAAAAAGGCGGCCGCTTCGATGGGGTGCTTGGGGTTATCGCCGGACTTGAGATTGTGAGGACTCTGAAGGACCAGGGAATTACGCCGCAAATACCGGTCACGGTGATGAACTTTACCAACGAAGAGGGAGCCCGCTTCGAGCCTTCGATGATGGCATCCGGTGTCCTGGCGGGGAAATTCGATAAGGCAGTGATGCTGAGTAAAAAGGACCCGGAGGGCGTGACGTTTCAAGAAGCTCTTGAAGCCAGCGGCTATGCCGGCGATGCTGCCAATCGGATCAAAGAGGCTGCTGCGTATCTGGAGCTTCATATTGAGCAGGGGCCTGTTCTGGAGAGGGAAAATCTTTCGATTGGTTTGGTCGATTGTGTGGTCGGCATGGCCTGTTATGAGATTGAGGTTACCGGTGAATCCGATCATGCGGGTACGACTCCGATGGGGATGCGCAAGGATGCCTTGTTCGCTGCAACCGATCTGATCACAGAGCTTCGCAGCAAGCTCGGGGAGCTGGATTCCGAACTCGTCTACACGATGGGCCGGATGAACGTCCTCCCGAACATTCATACCGTTATCCCCAATAAGGTTATTTTCACCGTGGAAGCCAGACATAAAGACATGGATGTGGTTCGTGAAGTCGAAGCGATTATCCAAGGCTTACCGGCGCTGCAAGGAGATTGTGAAGTAATGTCAACAAAGCTCTGGGGCCGTGATACCGTCTGGTTCGATCCAAAGATCTGTGAAGCGGTAGAGAAAGCAACGGAATCATTAGGATATTCCAATAAAAAAATGGCCAGCGGCGCGGGACATGATGCCCAGTTCGTGGCCGGTTTTCTCCCGTCCGCAATGGTGTTTGTACCCAGCGTAAAGGGGAAAAGCCATTGTGAGGAAGAGCTCACCTCTTATGAGGACTGTGAAAAAGGCGTCAATATCCTGCTCGAAACGGTTTTATCTTTTTTATCTACTTAGGGAAGATGCAGAAAGGTAGATACCGGACCGATTATTGATGTTATGTTTGTGATACTAAACATACCTCCACTTGCCTTGACAAGAACTTGATGTCACCTTTGCGCACAGAAATGCTGTGCAGCTTCTGTCCTGCCGACAACCCGCTCACTGAGCGGGTTGTTTGTCTTTTTTAAAATGTACAGGTGAAAAGTAACGAAGGAGAAGTTTGGAACTGTAGGAGCGACAGCGTTCGCCCGAAAGCTTTCCGCAGGAAAGCTCGCTTCGAAAGCATATGCTGTCCCCGGATTTCAACCGCGAGCAGCGGTACAATTGAGGAAATCTGGGGACAACAGCGACCGAAAGTCCAAACATTCTCCGTAGTTACGGACAGTCACCGAAACATACTTTTCTCTATTCATTGTGTAAAAACACAATCATGACAGATAAAGTTTTTCTTTTTCACCAAATTGAAAATCCGTTTCCTATGTTATGATTCATTACATAAGAGATTCACACAAGACAGGAGAGATTAAAGATGATTATTGGAGTTCCTAAAGAAATTAAAAATAACGAAAATCGTGTCGGCATTACACCAGCTGGTGTAGTTACACTTCTTAAAGCAGGACATGAGGTGTTGGTTGAGACTGGCGCGGGTCTGGGAAGCGGATTTCTGAATGAGGAATATGAGCAGGCTGGAGCCAAGCTGATCGCCGATGCAGGAGCACTTTGGAGCGCATCCGAAATGGTCATCAAAGTAAAAGAACCGCTGGAAAGCGAATATGAGTATTTCCGTCCAGGCCTGATCCTGTTCACTTATTTACATCTTGCTCCCGAGCCGGCTCTGGCGGCTGCGCTGCAGCAGCATGGTGTGACTGCCATTGCTTACGAAACCGTAGTGGATGGCCGCACTTTGCCGCTACTCACACCAATGAGTGAAGTGGCAGGACGCATGTCCGTTCAACTGGGCGCACAATTTCTGCAAAAGAACCATGGCGGTCAAGGAATTCTTCTCTCCGGCGTTCCAGGTGTGAGCAGAGGCAAGGTCAGCATCATCGGCGGCGGTGTGGTTGGAACCAATGCGGCAAAAATGGCGATCGGTCTGGGTGCCCAGGTTACGATTGTAGATTTAAGTGCAGAGAGACTTCGCCAGCTGGATGATATTTTCGGCGCACAGATCACCACTTTGATTTCCAATCCGTTCAACATTGCTAAAGCTGTTGCTGAAGCGGACTTGCTGGTGGGCGCAGTTCTCATTCCGGGCGCAAAAGCTCCTAAGCTGGTTACCGAGGAAATGGTGAAGACGATGAAGCCGGGTTCCGTTATTGTCGATGTAGCTATTGATCAAGGCGGTATCGTGGAAACCATCGACAGAGTGACTACACATGACAATCCGGTATTCGAGAAATTCGGCGTACTGCACTATTCGGTAGCGAATATGCCGGGTGCGGTTGCCAAAACATCCACCATCGCATTAACGAATGTCACCATTCCTTATGCGCTGCAAATTGCGAATAAGGGTGTAGTTAAAGCTATCGAAGATAACGCAGGACTGAAAAGCGGTGTTAACGTGGCTAATGGCAAGATTACTTGCGAAGCCGTTGCAGAAGCTCTTGGGGAAGATTACTACAGTGTAGAGCAAGCATTAGAGCTGGAATTTACCCTAATCTAAATATATAGATAAAAGAATCCAAGAGAAGAGAAACAAAGAGAATATGAGGGATTACTGGGGGACAGTCTGATGGTATTCATCGGCTGTTCTTTTTTCATGTCATATAGTCAGCTTGGGATAAGTCGTACTATAATAAAATCACTCTATAATACAGATTCGGCTATTCTTCAGGTTGGGGTGGGACATTGAAATGACAGGTTCAGATCCATCATTTGATCGTTTTTTTGACAGCATGGAATCCTTGGCGGACACCATTAGTGAATCGCTTCAGTCACAGGTAACCATTGAGGACAGCAACCACCATGTGATTGGGTACAGCTCGCATCAGTTTGAAAGTGATCCCGCAAGAATCTCCACCATCATCGGCAAGCGCGTGCCTAACCATGTAATCATTGGCCTCCGTAAAAAAGGTGTCATGCAGCAGCTGGAGAACAATGCACACCCTATTCGGATTCCAGCCGTCATGGAGGTGGGGCTCGGTCCCCGGCTCGCTATGTGCATCAAGCATCAAAAAGAGATTCTCGGTTATATATGGGTAGTGGACACGGGGAATCTGACAGAAGGACATGCCGAGAGTATCGTCGAGAAGGCCGCAGGTATTGCGGGTCGGTATTTATTGAAGCAGCGGGCTGGAAATCGAAGCAGGAGAAGACACAGGAAGATTTTTTCTGGAAGCTGCTGACCTCGCACTACGGAACGGAGCCTGCGATCAAGCAGGATGCCGAGGCGTGGTCGATTCTTTTGCCGGAGAGCTATTATATCGGGGTGTTTGAGAGTAACAAGGAGATCGATGATCCTTTTATCCTCCGCTTTCGGCACACTATGGCGCCCTATTCCGGACTCCGTCTGTTGTTGCTGACAGCTGAGCATAATCGGCTCATTATTTTATTCTCATTTATTTATCCGGTTGAAGGGACCGACGCCCTTTCATCATTTATGCATAAGTTTATGAAAGACATAGCGAAGAGCGAGAACTGTCTGCTGGCCGCAGGCTGCAGTCTCAATTACCGGGAGTACAGCGCAGCAGCCAGTGCGTACCGGGAGGCCGTCTCCATCCTTGAGCTCAAAAAACTGCTGCCCTTCCATACCCGGGACTTGCGGCTGTATGAGGAAATGGGCTTTTGGGCTTATCTGCCCACAATCATGGAGCATAAGCGCAGCCATACCCGCAAAAGTCCCTTGCTGTATCCTCTGAAGGAGCATGACCGTGAACATAAAAGTGATTTTCTCAAAACAGTAGCCGTCTATTTATCGCTGAGCAGCAACCTGAAGGAATCCGCAGCGTTTCTGCATATCCACACCAACACACTGATGTACCGATTGAACCGGATCGCCGAGATCACGGGCAAAAGCCTGAAGGATACGGATTACCGGACGTCAATCTATTTGGATATATTGACCGAGGAGACCGGGCAACTGAATCAGTGGTTTGGGGAGGGGCGGGAGTAGTAGCTCTTGTGGTAGATTTATAGGGAAGATGAACTCAGCCACTAACCTCCGGGTTTAGTGGCTTCTTTATGTTTTTTAAGGACAATTAACATCCTATTATATTGTAGTATAGTATAATGATTCCTATAGAGTTTTTTCGTTTTCAAGGATATTCATGAGGGATTTGCGAAGTACGGGAATAAGACGTTATATGAAAGGGATACAAATCTATAAAGATCTTATTAAAACTAAAAGACTAATAAGAACGCTTGTGCGGTTAAGGGATAAAAGGTAAAATATAGATACAATTGAATCTTGGGTGGGCATGGTTTCCCTTCGAAAGGGGGTGAAGCCATGGAAGTAAAAGATGCATTGACGATTATGTTCCTCTTTGGAATGTTTATCCTTGCTCTTTTAACGTATATTAATAACAACAAGAGAAAGTAAAAACCCACCCCAAGGTTGCTCGCCGAAGGTGGGTTTTTATTGCCTACGAACTTAGAAGGGGAATAAACCATCCAAGCCAATTGTATCGACCAAGTGTTACCAGCACTTGGTCTTTCTTAATAATATGATACCACATTCAAATAATTGCTTCAAATCAAAAGCAAGTTAAATGAAAGGAATACTCAAAAGACACTTAAGACATAAAATCATTTAAAGATGTATTAGAGACGATAAGACAATATTGTGAGTAACTCGAAGAAGGCATCCCCATCATATAACACCGTGTTCCCACTGCGGATTGCAAGCGATCCTTGGTCTGCAAGAGGGGTTTCGAGGAAGATAATTCAGCAGACACACCTGCACCACCTAACCGCATCGCGGCCAGCCCTATGGGCTTTAAGGTGGTGAGGCGTCGGGAACACAACAACGTTATGTGACATTGGGGCGAGAAATTAAAAATCATACATGAACATATTTTATAAAGGAGAAGAATTATGGAAAGAGTGAAATTTTACTCACCGAACGATTTAATGTGTGGACGGAATCTTATAAACAGTGAGAAACTCATTAAAGAATATGAAACTGGAATAAAAGTGGCTAATGATTTTAACGATATAATTGAACTATACAATGTTAAAAAATATTTTGACAATAAATTATATTTAACGGACTGGACACCAGAAAGTATCGATCGGTTTGAAAAGCTTATTAGAAACTTTTTTGGGATAGTAGCGAGATATGTAAAGACAATTAACGACGAGAATATTATAAGTATCTATGATGAGATTATTTATTACTACAAGTTAGATTTTTGGGAACTGATTGATAAGTTCAAGACGTATGAGAATGTTTCTGAACATAAGTTTCGAGAACTTCTCTTTTCGTCAAATGTGCAGCTATATCAATTATTAAAGTGTAAAAATATAACTGAACATTACGGTAAGATAATCAAGGAGTATATGCTAAGTGAAAGCTCTTCTGCCAAAATACTCTTAGATAAATATGAAATAAAACATATTAGACATACAGAAGAAATACATTTACCGAAAGAATTAAGTAAAGAGGATAAGGAGATTATAATTTCTAATTATATTGATAGCGATGATCCCAACCTAAATTATTTACGGCTTATTACAAATATTCAGAGCAATAAGGATAAGCTCGAAATTTCTCCAAAAATCTTACTGAAATCGAAAAGAAAAGTCGAAGAACAGGAAAGACAGTTTTTTAAAGATAACACAGGGATGAGGATAGAAACGAGCGTTATATTTTCAAGGTACCAAGAAGAGATAGTCTCGTTACACAATGAGGGTCTATCTACAACTGCAACATATAGTTCTAAATGGATCGAGGATAATGTTGAGTATGCAACTTTACTTAATAACTTCATTTATTTATTTGAATACGTTGACTTACAAATGAGGTGTACATTTGTTAATAAAACAAGTGAAATGGGGGTTTTTGAGCGATTTTTGATAACCTCATCGCAGAATGCGTATGTTAAAGGATTTGCTTTTGAACATAAGAATATCTTTTCGTTACTTCAAATGGCAGGCTATTATAATCAGCTCTTCAGTAATGGCATTAGGTTGGAGGAAATTATTGAATGGTTTTTTGTGGAGTATCTTTCTGATGAATTTGATACCTCTAAATTTAGAGTTACTATGCCGTCAGTAAATTCAACTTTCCTTGAGAAATGTACCAATGTAATGCCAGCGTTAGAATCAGTTCTCAAACAATTTATTATTTACGTAGAAGAAGGTCAAATCGATTTTGAACTTCTTGAAATTCGTTCTGAACACTTAATCTATAAAAACATTCCCTCATTTATTGATAACAAATATGTTTACGGTATTGGCGAGGAGTTTAGCACAGTTATCTTCTTACTTTTTTCAGATCAAAGTGGCCTTGGATATATTGACGAGACAAAGAAAACATATGATAGTTTTTTTGATTTATTGTGCAATGAGAAACCAAAAATAAGTGATTTCCCAGAATATAATGTTCAGAAAGTTAAATGGCTTATTGAGCATAATTATTTGACAGTTGACGATGCGGGGGCAGTTGTTTTTTATGATAATGCCCTCGCCTTCATACTTTATGATTTATATATGAATGATGTGGTAGCCTACTGGAAGTACTCATATGACGAAAGAGTTGTTATGAATGAATTAAAAGATAGGAATGTTTTGGAATTTGAAAGTCCTCTTTTTTCCAGACCGGAACAAGCTTATATAAATTATTTACTAAATAAATCACAATTTAACAATGGGCTAGACCTGAGGAATAGATACAGTCATTTGCAACCTTTTTCCACAGATGATGAACAGATACATACTCAGAATTATTATATATTTTTAAGATTGTTTATCATAACGATAATAAAGATAAACGACGAATTTTGTAGTAGATTAGTCGAGGATGGCCCCAACATCACAACACCGTATTCACGCTGCGAGCCTTACGGCCCTTGGTCTGCAGAGGTATTTCGGGGAAGTGGATCAGCAGACAACCCTGCACTGGCTAAGTCCGTCGGACCGGGGCTAACGCCCCTTAAGCCAGTGAGGGTTCGTGAATACAAGAACGTTAGGTGAAATTATCTTAAAAACGGAGGAATAAATATGTATCAGTATATCGAAGAAGCAAACGAGATCTTAAAAAATTATTTGGAGACCATTTCTGATAATAAGTCAAAGGTTTTTTATCAAACAAGATTAAATAGATTTTTCCATGATTATTTATCACTTGATCATAATAAAGCAAGACCTATGAATGCATTGAATTTTCATGATCTTAATACATTTATTAATTCCTTGAAGTTTACTAATAATGAGAAATTAAATTATTTTTATGCTTTTAAAGGATTCTTTTCTTTCGCCTATATTGGGAATTTTATTCCAAATGAAATTATGAAAGGTGTAATAAAACCATTAGTAAAATCGAAAGTAAGAAAATATATTGATAAAGCATCAATTGAAAAATTGATAGGGTTCACAAAAGATATAAAAATTCCAATTGAAGACCGATTACTTGTAGGTTTTTTTATGTACACCGGATTAAGCAGACAGTATATTGCCAATCTAACAAATTATCAAATAAGTACTGGGAATCAATATTACTCTCTTCATTTTGATATGGGTTCGCATGTAAGATATGTTCCTTTGAATATTGAACTAACCAATCTCATTAAAGAATATCGAAAATTAATGCCTATAATAAGACCATATGACAAAGTGTTTAAATTAAACGAAAACTATATCAGCGATAAGATCAAAAATTTATCAAAACAAATAACAAACCATGAGTTTACACCTACCCAATATTCAAACACATTTATTAAATACGTACTAAATAAAGGTAATGATGTGCTTTCAGTAAGTCGCCTTACACTAGAATCGTTAAATACTATTGAGAAGCATATCGATATAAATGAAGAAGAAATAGTAAAGAAACAAATAAATATTCTTGAAGGACTATTCGAAGAAGATAACATCACCTAACACCGTGTTCCCACTGCGGGGCATACGCCCCTAGGTCTGCAAGAGGAATTCCGAGGAAGAGTATTCAGCAGACATATCTGCACCGCCCAAGTCCGCAAGCGGACCCGGATCCTACGGACCCTTAGGGCGGTGAGACGTCGGGAACACAAGAACGTTATATGAAACATCCGCAAGACTAGCAACCTAAATTCCCGGTCAAATTATAACGAGGTAGGCGAAGGAACTCCCAGCGCATCGTAAAGTTCAATCTGGCGTTTGGTGATCTCGCCGAATTGCAGATCGTGTCCGGGACGTTCATAACACTCGATCACATCGAGTTCATCGAGCAGTTCCTGCATCGTATAGCGCCGGAATAGTTGTTTCTCCTGCATCACTTTCTTAATATAGGATAAATAGATGAGTGCGATGAACTCTACAAACAGTTTTCCATCCAGACTTCGTTCGGAGGAAACCTCCATGCGACGGAAATTCAAGCGTTCTTTCAAGTTTCCAAAGGCTTTTTCAATCACATCCTTGTTGCGATACACGGCGAGCGCTTCAATCGGGTCTTTGATCTCATTGCTAAGCAGTGCGAAATATCCGTAGTTCTTGGCAGCGGCATCTATTGCCTCCTGCTTTGGTTTGATGGAGATGCCCCGTTTAGGCGTAGACGTGATTTCAAAGTACTTGACATAAACTTTTTCATGAGCAGGCTCGCGTTTTCCACTCTCCAGTTCTGTTTTCAGCTTTGTAAGCAGTCGGTTCAATTTATTGGCGTCTTCGGCTTCCTTCTCTTTGTTGAAATACAGGTGCAAATAAGCGCGGCGTTCCCCTTCGATGACATCGCCTTTATAAGGCCGCGTCTGTGAATACTTCCAAGTGATCGTAGCCGAGTGTGCATACAAATTGTAATCGGGATGGAAGTTCTCCCTTTTTTGAAGCTGCGGCTTGGCCGTCTCCAGCTCGGCTTGCACGTATTTGAGCGTCACTTTCACGCCAATGAGAAATTTCAAATGATGCTGATACATGGCATTGATGTTCGCTTCACTGTAGAAGCCGCGATCCATGACCAGCTTGATCTTTTTGTAGGAAAAGAAGTCCATATCGGCAAGCAGATTCTTAAGGGTCTGCACATCCGAAATGTTTCCTGGCAACTTGCGGTAGTAAAACGGCAAATTGGACTGCTCGCCAAAGAGAAGGGCTAGATTCATTTGCGGAAGTGGATCATGTTCCTTGTTTTTTCCGTATTTGACCTGTTTCAAGCTTTCCGAGTAGCTGGATAGGGTGGTCGTATCGTAAGCCCAATACTCTTTTTCCGCGCGGCGCCTGCCCTGCAGCCGAAAAAAACGCTCCCTGGCTTCTTCTGTGATCGAAGCAAAAAAATCGCTGCTGCGTTGTGAAGGAATATCCTTGCGGTAAGGATGGCGGTGAGTCAAGGCCCATTTCGAAAATCGCTGCAACGGATTGTGGTCCTCCAGAATGAGAAAAAAAGCGATGGACAGGAGCTGCTTATAATGATCCGGAAAGCATTGCTTTAAGTCTGCTGTAATCTCCAACTTCTCACCGATGGCGCTGAGCAAATAGGTCGCGCCGGCGTATAAGCGCTTCGTCTCTGCCACGGGAAGTGGGCCGCGCTTCACGGTATGCTCTGGCGCAGCCAAGCGCTTGGACGGAATGAATTCGCCCGTTATCGGGTCCATCTTGCCAATGCAAGTACGACGGCTGCGTGATTGTTGCTTCGTTTTGTCCCAGTAGTTCTCGGACTCATAGACGTATGTAATCCCGTTTTTCTTATTTTTCAGATAGATGAGCGGCATATGATCTCCCCATTCCACGTTATAATTATAACGTGGAATGGGGAAGATTGGCAAGAGATATCGGATAAAAACCGTGTCGTTTCAAGGTTTCTGCACAATCCTCGTTATAATTTCGCGGGAATGCAGGGGACAACCCTGCGAACCTAACCGCGGTCGCGGCCGGCTCCTTCGGAGCCTTAAGGTTCTCGGGTTCGTGAATACAAGAACGTTATCGGAAATCGGAGGATATAATGAAAAATAATCTAAACAAAAATGATAAATCCTTAAGTAAAATTACAAACCTCTATAATAAACATCGTTCATTACAAACAAATGAACTGAAACTACTAAAGATACTTTATGAGGCTAATTTCGAAGATTTGAAACAAGTTGGTTTAGTTGGTTTACTCATTGGGTTTATTTTCACTATTTCAGCCAGTGTTTTCAAAGAAATATTTGTAGTTGATTTATTAAAGTCCAATCTTTTTTACTTAACCGTTGCTATAGTTATGGCAGTACTTGTATTTTTTTATCATCATAAATATCGAAATTCAATTATTAAATTGAAAACGATAGAATTAATTATTAAGGAAAGGGAGCGTATTGAAGGAAGAAGAAATTCAATTAAAAAATGATAATTAGTGTGTATTTCAATGAAGCCTCCGACTTCTGATAACATCGCATTCAACGCTGCAGTCCGAGACAAGCTCGGCCCTTGGTCCGGAAGTGGCATTTCGGAGGAGAAAATTCACCGGACACATTCAAATTCAATCAGCTAAGTGGCAGAGCCACCCGGCACTACGCGCCTTAAGCCGCTTGGAAGTCGCGAATACGACAACGTTAGATGAAATAACTGCAAGACAATTATTAAGCGAGTTTTTCAGGAAGTATATGTTAAAAACAAGTGCACTTTAGTGTATACTGTAGAGAACAGCATATGGAGGTGTAGGTATGAGTCTCGAAGAAAAATTATTAAAGGAATTCTCAGACCTGTCAGATGATAAGAAAATCGAGGTCATTGATTTTGTGGAGTTTTTAAAAAATAAAAATAATAAACAATTAGAATCACTAATGGATACAATTATTGATGAGAATCGGGAAGCTTTAGAGGAGCTGGCCAAGTAATGAAGATCATTGGTATTGACCAGCTAATAATATTTCATAATAAGATTCTTAAAGCAACCGGTGGATCGGCAGGAATTAGGGACAAATCAATATTAGAAAGTGCCTTACAAAGACCTTTTTCAACATTTGATAGCAACGATCTGTATGAAGGAGTTATCAACAAAATATCGGTTGTAACTTACTCACTGATTAAGAACCACGGTTTTGTCGATGGCAATAAGAGAATTGGTGTAGCGACTATGTTACTGTTGTTACGGATAAATGGAGTACTAATAAAGTACTCTCAAGATGAATTGATTGAATTAGGGTTAAATACAGCTGAAGGGAAATTGAAAGAACACGATATTTATCTTTGGATCCAAAGACATCAGGAATAGCTTGATGTCTTATTTTTTGTGCGCCACGCATGGCGATTAACTAGGCGGTGAAAGTCCGCTGTGGGGGCTGGTAGTGGCCAACCACTAGCCAAGAGCAAGGGTGTCCATCGCGAGGTGGAATCTGAAGGAAGCTGGAGGCAAACTTCCGGCCCGAGGAACACGAACATCATCAGGCACAAGGGATGGGATGAGCTTGCGAAACAAAGCAAAGTCCAATACACTACACAGACATTCCAGTGTAAATGGTGCGGGTAGATGGAAGGAAAGTGAATCGTCTTACCGTGGGAGATCTCATGGACGTGAGGAGATGAACTTCAAATCACGGTTGAAACAAGATTTACCATGAGAAGTCAGCAGACGCCATAGTACCTTGAGCAGTCGATGGCTCAAGGGAAGGGCCGAACTTTAGGAGGTGCGGATCAATGAAAGGTACCAAAACAGGAGCCAAGTGCAGCCAACTTCGAAGAGAAGGCTCGACGCAGAACGTACATGCGGAACATGGAGAATATGCGGGAGCGTACAATCCTGCGAGGATACCTGAAACCGACAACACCAACGCAGCCGAGTCGAGGGAAGGTTTGCTTGAGGAAATGGTGAGCAGAGACAACCTGAACGAAGCGTTCAAACGGGTCAAAGCAAACAAAGGGTCTCACGGAATCGACGGGATGGGCGTAGATGAACTTCTACAATATCTCCGAGAGAACGGAGAATCCATCAAGCAATCCATCCTGGACGGAACGTACCGTCCGAATCCCGTTCGAAGAGTAGAGATACCCAAAGAGAACGGAAAGAAAAGAAATCTGGGCATTCCGAAGGTATGTTCATACTGCACGCCTCCCAATTTGGTTTTGGACTTTATAGCATAGTAACCCTATTTCAACTAATTGACTGGTGTAAGATGTCCGGAATTCTGTATACGTTGTCGTAGTGCAATCTCTATTTGCTCATCTAGCGGGATATCCCAAGGCAATCCCGGTCCTATCTTCTGCCCCTGCAACATGCCATGCTCAAGCCAATAATAGACAACATGAGTAGATACCTCTAAACGCTGCGCCACCTCCTTTACGGTGAAGCCTTGTCGTGGTAGTGAAAAGGCAGGTATTTTGTTTGAATAACGGATCCACTTGATGGAGGCAACTGTGAAAATTCTACCCTCTGGTGTGCGCACGCCCAATTCGTTGAAATAGATAACCATTTGCTTGTCGGTCATCGTCAGGGCGAGCTCCCGGACCTTTTCTGTCTGTTCAGCGGTATGTTTTCTGGCCGTTCCCTTTGGCAGCGCTTTGCGGGTATGAATCTCTTCACAGCATTGATTTCGCCATCTAAGACCTAATCTAACCTCCGGATTCCTCGCTTCAGCAAATACGGTAACATCTTCAATGAGCAACCGTAAAATTCGTTTGCGGTCCTTACATGTAGTCGTTGCTGAACCCCAAACGCGGGGCAGTGTATGGGCCAAGTTCAGAATTTCTGCCCTGTCTTATTCAGTTGGCTGCCAACTTAAACGAGAGCGATATTGCGCATATTCTAGTTCAACTCGAGCCATTTCCTCTAGTTTCTCATTCCACTTCGCCTCTAAGCTTCTAGTAACCAGTCGATTTTCCGGCTCTACTTGCTGGTATTGACGCTCAGCGCGATCGACCTCATATTTTGTGCGTTCCAGAAGGAGTGTCCACCCTTTATCTGCATCATCCTCTTTGTTGACTAGCTTGTCCATAACCTGTAGCGCAAGCTCCAACTGGGTGGGCTGTATCATTGCTAAAAGTCGATCACCTATAGCACGGTCAATGCTTGGAGTGGGTACGGTGGTACAAGTTGCTCGGCGGCCATGCTCCCATCTACCCTTACATTCATAAACAGGTGAGATACCGCCGTTTCCAGTGTAGCGTACGCTCATGCGCCGTCCACATTTGCCGCAAAGCACAAGACCTTGTAACAAAGCCGCTCCTTCCCGTGCGGGGCCGCTTCGCTCCAGATTCGTGCGATTGTTTAACAAAACCTGAAGGTTGTGTTCATAGACTTCCCAAGTGATATAGCCGGGATGATGATCTCGAAGGAGCACCTCCCACTGTTCTTGGGGAAGACGTACGATATGATGAACAAAATGGCCTTGTTCATTGACGCGCTTCTGGTCACGATAGCGACCATATACATACGCGCCCGCATAAACAGGATTGTACAATATACCAAGGACTCTACCATGGGTCAATGTTCCCCAGATGAGTTTTCCTGCCCAGGCTCCGCCATAAGCTCGCTTAGGAAAGCGTAAGCTGTTTTGGGAGAAAAATTGAACGACGCCATAAGCGCTTCCGCTCGTTTCAAAAGCACGAAAAACGTTACGTACGGCAGTCTGGACCTCTTCGTCCGGATCCATGACGGTGTGCCCATCTGTGTCGTGGCAAAAGCCAACCGGCAATGGAAAGCGTAACTCTCCCTTTCGCGCTTTGTTTTTCTTCCCACCGAGCATGCGGGCGCGAAGGAAGTGGAGCTCGGCCTCACTCATCGTGCCTTTAAATCCCAAAATGAGCCTGTCGTTAAAGTCGCAGAGATCGTACATGCCATCCTCATCCACTACAATAGTGTTGAATAAAGCGCATAATTCGAGAAGACGCAGGAGGTCGGCGGAGGAGCGAGCCAACCTGGAGATCTCCAGACCAAAGATTGCGCCTACTTGACCAAGAGATACTTGGGCGACCAAGCTCTGGAATCCTTGGCGCAGGGAACGACCCGAACCTGAAATCCCCAGATCCTCGTCGATGACTTGAATCTGCTCCTGGTTCCAACCGAGTTGCTGGGCTTTCTCCTGCAGGGCATACTGGCGCTCCGTGCTCTCCCGATGGAAGCGAACTTGGGCTAGCGTCGATTGACGAATGTACACAATGGCCTTCCGATTCAGGTGCTCCGCTCGGACTTTCATTGACGGTGACACGGTCTTCCCCCTCCTTATGAATCGCGGCTAGACAAGCGTGAAACAACCCCGCGAAAAGGGTGACGAGTTCATCCGCTTTAAGCGGATCGTTCCCGACCAACTCAGCTAATGCAGAACTGGACATAGAGAGTCCTCCTATTTGGAGTACCGTTTAACTCTTCTCTCGACGTCGAAGAAGCTCCAAGTTCAATTCTGTTAATTCGGAGAGAAGAATCTGGGTACTCTCGAAATTTTCCAAGCCCTTACGAACCCAAGCTTCCCAGGTTGCTGGGACATAATCCATCCGTGTACGACCCTGATAGAAAGAGGAGAGATACAGACTTTGGTGGCCTGTCCCGTTCGCGCAGTGACAATTGGGTTTGCCACATTTGATGAAACGTGTGATTAAGGAGCCGCGAATGATGTGATCCATGGAGGAAAGAGATTGAAGGATGAGTGGTTTGCGTTCTAGCAACGCAGAAGTAGGAATTGCTTTTCGTTTATTCTTATCACTGTTATTCATACTAAGATTTTACCTCCATCATCTAAGAACTGTCAACAGGATTCGCCACTCATGTGTGGGATTCCTCTAGGGTATGCAAGAACTGGGCCAATTCTTTTAGTGTCAGTAGATCATAGGACAGGTTGGCGGGAGGAAGAGTGGTTGAGGCGTAATGGTTTGTCCACGTTTCAGGGACGCAAACGACACCGGTATCTGTTTGTAAAGAGTACCGGCGTAACCCTTTCACTTCTCTGATACTAAGCAGGGTGAAGCTTTGTCCTTGTAGAGGATGAAATGGATGGTTGATCGAGACCATTCCTAAATGCCGGTTGAGTTGTTGTGCATTTTGCTTTGACCGTTCCGACAGTGGTAGACCGAGTGATCCAACAGGCCATCGCCCAGGTCCTTGCCCCGATCTATGAGAAACAATTTTCAGACAACAGCTTCGGCTTCCGACCCAAAAGAAGCGCACATGGCGCAATCCGAAGGAGTCAGGAACACATTCAGGAAGGATACAAGTATGTGGTCGATATGGACTTGGAGAAATACTTCGACACCGTGAATCAAAGCAAGCTGGTAGAAGTACTATCCCGAACCATTAAAGACGGGCGGGTCATCTCGCTGATCCATAAGTATCTAAAAGCCGGAGTAGTCGTGAAGCACCGCTTCGAAGAAACGGAAGTCGGCGTGCCGCAGGGCGGGTTATGCAAAGCTTTGCATAATCCGCCTTATGAGAAGTAACTCGTTATGCTAAGTAAAGTCCGTAAGTACCCGTCATCAAAGGGATTTTCCCATCATTACTTTGCATAATATTCCCGAAATGTTCAGTAGGAGAAGATTCTTCTCACTTCATATTTCGGGGGAATTCCTATGGTTTTACCTTTGCAAGAACTAATGAGCCGACTTGAAAAGGAGCTGTACCGCCTGCACTACAACGAGCAGTCGATCAAGTATTACAGGTTGATGTGGCGGCGAATCACCATCTTTTTTGAAACAGAAGGAGTCGAGCACTTTACAGAGGAAGCCGGGCTTCGGTTTCTTGAAAAGGAGTACAACTTCTTCGAATTAGAGAAGGCTGGAGAGTTGACTCAGTCGATCATTAACGTCTTTCGAGTGGTACGCATGCTTGGTGACTTCCAACAGCACGGCAGTATTCTGCGCAGATACTACAAGCAGAAGGAACTTTTGCAAAACATGGAGTTCAAAGAGAGGCTCAAGCATTATGTTGCGCATTGCAAAACGAAAGAATATTCTACGGTAACTCAGAACCATTACCGAAAGATCGCCGAGAAATTCATGAGCTTCTTGGAATCCAAAAGTGTAATGCATTGCGCAGACATATCCGCTCGTCACCTAAATGACTACATCAACACGCTGCTCGGATACAGTTACAAAACAGTGGAACAGCAGCTTTGTGGGTTGCGTTCCTTTCTGCGCTACCTTTACAGCAACCAACTCCATCTACAGGATCTATGTGAAGCCATCCCCGCTGTGAAAGCTAGGAAGCAAAACCGTATCCCTTCCGTGTGGACAACGGCTCATGTCACTAAGTTGCTTGAGGTGATCGATAGAGGCAATCCTTCAGGAAAAAGGGATTACGCCATGATCCTTTTAGTCACACGACTTGGACTCAGAACCATCGATCTCAAGCGTCTGAAACTGGAGAACTTGAAGTGGCAAGAGAATCGCATCGTTTTCCTGCAGTCCAAAACATCGAGAGAGCTAAACTTGCCCCTCCTGCCAGATGTCGGTTGGGCGATCATTGACTATCTCAAACATGGGCGTCCCAAAGTGGAGTCTCCCTATGTGTTCTTGCGACATCTTGCGCCGCTGGGGCCTTTCGCCGACGAAGACAGATTGAACCAGGTCATTCTTAAATACATGAAGCTGGCCAAGATCCCGATTTCACCTCAGAAAAAGAGAGGGATGCATTCCTTGCGACATACGCTGGCGAGCAGATTACTTAAGGAGAATACACCTTTATCCGTGATCTCTGACATCCTAGGACATGTCAGCTCCGATTCCACAGCTATTTATCTTAAGGTAGATGTGGACATGCTCCGTGAATGTGCACTGAACCCCGAGGAGGTGCTTAGTCATGACTGAGTTCGTCTTCCGTAGCCCATTCCAACCATACATCCAAGAGGTAATCCGCCAAAAACAATCGCTCGGTTACAAATATGACAGCAGCGCTCGATCCCTCTACAAGTTTGACCAGTTTTGTTTAGCCAATGGTTGCACAGGCTCTACCCTTTCCAAAGATCTAGTTTATGCATGGAGCCAGAAGCGTCCAAATGAAGCGCATGCGACCTTGAGCAACCGAATTGTTGTCGTACGGCAGTTGGCTATGTACATGAACCGGGTCGGCATCCCGGCTTATGTGCTGCCCAAGAATACTGTCTCTAAGGGACCAAGATATATTCCTCACATATTTAGCAATGATGAGCTTGCGCAGCTATTTAAACAGACCGATGCTTGTCATTACAGACCAGAGGTTCCGAACAGGCAGTGGATCATGCCCTTATTGTTCCGCATGCTCTACGGCTGTGGTTTGCGCATTTCAGAAGCGCTGCAACTGAAATTACGGAACGTTGATCTGGACACGGGAGTACTGACGATTATGGATGGAAAGTTTAACAAGAACCGGCTCGTTCCGCTGTCCGCCGAACTCCACCAACGTTGTCACGCCTATGTGAAACAAGTCCATACATTTTCGGATGCAGATGCGTATTTCTTTCCAGGTTCCAATGGACAAGCCCTAACCCAGAATAACGCGTATAAAAACTTCAGGAAGTTTCTTTGGAGAGCCCGAATTTCTCATGGCGGCTGGGGAAAAGGGCCTCGCCTGCACGATTTCCGTCATACCTTCGCCGTTCACTGCCTGCGACGCTGGGTGCAGGAAGGAAAAGATCTAACCGCCTATCTGCCGGTCCTCAAAACATATCTGGGTCACCATTCCTTCAGCGACACGTCTCAATACTTGAGACTGACGGCTGAGCTTTACCCAGATATTACAGCCAAAGTGGAGCATGCCTTCGGTCACGTGATTCCTGTCTTGGAAGGCGATGGCCATGAAGCCAACTGACTTTGCCAAAGCACTAACTCAATACTTATCTGTTTATCTGCCAGGACAGCGAAATGTGAGTCCTAACACCATCTCGTCCTACCGTGACACGTTTAAATTGTTTCTTAGCTACTGCAAGCAAGGTAAGGGACTCACCATTGAGCGTCTTGGTCTCTCGCAAATGGACGAAACGCTTGTACTTGGCTTCTTGAAGTGGCTAGAAGAAGAACGGAACAATGGCATTTCTACACGGAACCAGCGATTGGCTTGTATTCATGCATTCTTCCGTTATATACAGGCGGAGCATCCAACGGGCTTACTTGCTTTCCAAAAGATTCTCTCCATACCCTTCAAGAAGGCTCAAAAGCCAACGGTGAACCACCTTACTTCGGATGCGTTAATACTGATTCTCGCACAACCCGATCTCTCCACACGTAGTGGTCGCCGAGATTTGACGTTGTTATCTGTCTTGTATGATACGGGGGCTAGGGTGCAGGAGCTAGTTGATCTCCGCGTCCGTGACGTTCGCTTAGATCCACCTCCGATTCTAACGCTCACAGGCAAAGGCCGCAAGACACGACATGTCCCACTTATGGCCAACACAGAGTTTGTATTGAGGCAGTATATGACCGAAAACTATTTACTTGAAAACGGTAAGCTGGACAGACCGCTGTTTGTTAACCGACAGCGAGGAAAAATGACCCGAGAAGGTATTGCGTTCATCCTGGATAAGTATGTTTCTAAGGCACGTTCTGCTTCGTCACTTATTCCAGAAAAAGTGACCCCTCATGTGTTGAGACATACTAAAGCGATGCACTTGCTGCAGGCGGGAGTCAATCTGATCTACATTCGTGATTTGCTCGGTCATGTTGATATTGCAACAACAGAGATTTATGCGCGCGCTGACACTGAACTGAAACGTAAGGCGTTGGAGCAGGCCTATCCTAACATGGTTTCTACGGATCTGCCGCAATGGAACCAAGATGACGACCTGCTTGAATGGTTGACGCGCCTCTAACTTAGCACCTTATTATGCAAAGTAAACGAAGCTACGATCTGATAAGACTACGGTTTTTGGACGTTTACTTTGCATAATATTTTACTTCTCATAAGGCGGGAACCTGAGCCCAATCCTTAGCAACATCATGCTGAATGAACTGGATAAGGAACTGGAGCGCCGCGGTCACCGGTTCGTACGCTATGCGGACGACATGCTCATCTTTTGTAAAAGCAGAAGAAGCGCGGAACGGACGCTGGCGAACCTGCTTCCCTTTATCGAGGAAAAGCTGTTTCTCAAAGTAAACCGGGAAAAGACGGTAGTGGACGAGGCGAGGAAGGTCAAATTTCTTGGACTCTCCTTCTATACAAAGAATGGAGAAATACGGGTCCGCATCCACCCGAAATCCATTGCAAAGATGAGGGCCAAAGTGAAGGAACTTACATCGAGAAGCAATGGAATGGGAAATGAACAGCGGGCGGAGAAGCTTAGACGCTACATCATGGGGTGGATAAACTACTTCAAGATAGCAGATATGAAGAGCCTGCTCCAATCTACGGATGAATGGATGAGAAGACGGATTCGCATGGTCTACTGGAAGCAATGGAAACGAGTGAAAACGAAATTCGAAAAGCTGCAGTCACTCGGAATCCACAAGCAGAAGGCATGGGAGTACGCAAACACAAGAAAGAGCTATTGGAGAATCTCGGGCAGCCCCGTCCTCTCGAAATCACTTGGTAACAACACCCTCAAAGGATTAGGCTTTCTTTTCTTTTCAGATTACTATCGACAAGTCACTGCGTGAACTAAGGAACCGCCGTATACCGAACGGTACGTACGGTGGTGTGGGAGGTCGGCTACTCAACTAATGGGTAGCCTCCTACCCGATTATTATTTGAACCTGAGGCTAATTCGAAGAAGGCAGTTGCTTCGTCTAACACTCTGGATTGGTTGCGCAGTTGCCCAAAAAAAAGACCTTCATAACCACTACTTGAAGGCTGTCAGTGTCGTAATCATATGAGCAGAAAAGCTGCGCGGCAATTGCGCAAATCCATGTTGAACGAAGCCGCAGGTACGTGCTGGCCTATGGGCTTTGTTATTTACTTCCATCTCGCAATGGAGCACGAAATAGGAAACTTCTTGTTCAAACGGATAGAGTCAACGTTTTATTTTCACGGATGAAGACATACTTCCCTCCTCCCCAGAACAGGCATCGTCACAAAAAGTATGCCATTTCATTGTACTTACCCACCGCCCGGAATCAGCGTCAATATCGGACACCAAGTCCCTCCACAAGAGGGGCACATCGAAATATCTATACCGGTTAATTTTAAAAATAAGTTCTTTTGCCGTCAACTTTACGTTAGGTTTAATCGGCGTCCGAGTCAGACGCAAACATTTCAGTAGTTTTGTTTTCCGGTTGGCATTGCTGAGAAAGCCATAATATCTAATTTTCTGAAAACCAGAAGGTAGTACATGCATCATAAATCTGCGCATAAACTCCATCGCATCTAGTGTCAGAGGCTTGACCTTCCCGTCATCTTTGTAATCTCGGTAATGGAAGGTTACCGTCCGCTCATCCATCGCAATGAGCCGATTATTGTAAATTGCAGTCTTGTGCGTGTACCGACTTAAATATTTCACGACGTGAAAGGAAGTCTTAAACGGTTTCTTGCAGTAGACGACCCAATCCGGTTCATAGAGTGCATCTACAAGTGCGAGAAAAGAGGATTCCTCAGCATAGGGCAAGCAGGAGCCGGTAAATCTTAGCTTCTGCTCTACAAAAGCTTTTTTCAAGAAATAAAGGAATATACCTCGAAACACTCTGGAGAGAATCTTCACGGGAATAAAGAACTTTTTCCTCGAGCGCATAAAAGAACAGCCTGAAGGCGAAAGGCCGCCACCCGGTACAATGCAGTGGACATGGGGATGGAAAGACAGATTTTGTCCCCAGGTATGCAACACCATGGTGACTCCGATTTGGGCACCCAGAAACTTAGGATCCAAGGCCAGCTTGGAAAGCGTTTCGGAGGCAGCTTTGAAGAGAATAGAGTTCATAAGTTTTGGGTTGGCTAAAAATAAAGGATTCAACGTGTGAGGAACAGTGAAAACGGTATGGAAATAAGGAACGGGCAAAAGTTCAGATGTTCGATCTAGAATCCACTGCTCTTTTTTCAAATTCCCACATTTGGGACAATTACGATTGCGACAGGAATTGTAGGACACCTTTAAATCCTCGCAAGAATTACACTGATCGATATGTCCGCCCAAAATTGCCGTTCTGCAGGTTTGGATGGCTTGAGTCGCCTTAATGCCTTCCATGTGAACGGGATGGGACTCCAGAAAAGGCTCAGCGAAGCGCGAAAAGATGTGCTGTAGCTCAATCAAGATCACCACCTCCGAGAGGAAGGTCTAGAGGGCTTTTCAAACCGAGGACTTGAGCATGCGTCAGATGTAGATACAGGGAAGTCGTTTGAATATCCGCGTGCCCAAGAAGTTCCTTAATTTGCAGAATACTCGCACCGCGATTTAACAAATGGGTTGCGAAGCAATGACGCAAGGTGTGCACCGACACATCCTTAGAGATCCCGGCAGCATGCAGCGAATCTTTAAAAACAGACTGAATCGTCCTTACCGAAATGGGCTTCGTATCGGGGATACCGGGAAAGAGCCAAAGATTAGGGCGGTAGACCTTCCAGTATTGACGAAGTAAAAGGAGATTATGGTTGGATAGGATGGAATAACGATCCTTGCCCCCTTTGGATTGACGAACCAAGAGGCGCATGTTCGCACTGTGAATGTCTGTCATTCGCAGATGTGCCACTTCGCTCACACTCACACGAAGACCCGCGGAGTAAACCGTTGTAAGAATGGCTTTGTGCTTGAGGTTCCGGGTAGCCTCGAGGATCTGGCATACTTCCTGAAATGTCAGCATGGTGGGGAGAAAAGATTTCTTTTTCACTCTAGGTACATGCAGCATGTTCCATTCGCGGAAAAGCACAGACTGGTAATAAAATTTGATGGCACCATAGGCAGAATTTACGTAGGCAGAACTCAGTTTTTCAGTTGTGATAGCATGATGAAGAAAAGCACGAACTTCCTCGTATCCAACAGATGCAGGAGGCTTGCCACAAAACGAATAGAAACGTTTCATGTGTGCTAAATAAGTTCTTTGAGTGCTTTTGGCAAAACCTCGTAACTCCATAGAAACGGTCATCGAATATATCCAATCTTGCATAAATAAACACCCTCCTTTTTTACTAGATAATAAAGGAAGGCATGGTAAAATAGCAGTAAGGGTTTGTAGGATTTGAAAAGCTACCGCGTAGCGGTTTAGTTCAACACCGTATTCACGCTGTGGACCCTGGCGGGTCCTTGGTCTGCAGAGGCATTTCGGGGTAGTGGGATCAGCAGACAACCCTGCACTGGCTAAGTCCGTCGGACCCGGGGCTGACGCCCCTTAAGCCAGTGAGGGTTCGTGAATACAACAACGTTATACGCAATTCTTGCAGTGCATCTAAAACATAATAATAAAGGATGTAATTATAATGGAAATATTACTCGTCGAGAACATATCAGAATCATATTTTTTAGATTTACTCGAATTATATAAACAAGAAGATTGGACAAGAAATAGAAAACCGGAAGATATTAAAGTAATGATAGATAACTGCAAGACCATTGGACTGATTGATAAGGAAGTGAATAAATTAATTGGATTTTCAAGAGTAATTACAGATTTTGTCTATAGAGCGACGATTTACGATGTAATTATTTTAAATGATTATCACGGCAAAGGACTTGGAAGATTATTAATTGAAAGCATAGTAAATCACCCACAAATTAAAGGAATTGAAAGAATTGAATTATACTGTTCGGGTGACAAGGTAGAATTCTATAATAAATGGTCTTTTAATAAAGTAACTGAAATGACTAATTTCATGAGAAGAATTAATAAACCTATGTGAAGCATTTCAAGATGGCAAGGATTCCGATCGATTAGATAACTCAATTTTGAAGGTCATGGATTATATCCTCAAGGTTAATGGTCTCACCTTTAAGAAATTCTTCTCGGCCTTCTTTAATTGCCTGAATATCATCTTCGGTTAAAGGTTCGTCATCATAAGGAATGTAAAAATCAGCAGGGTGAATCAATCGCTTTACCAAATCAGCAACAAGAGGAACATCTTTATCAGACAGTTTGTCAATTAAATTATTAAGTTCTTTTTTACTCATAGCCAAATGAAATCAACTCCTTAATAATGACATAGACAATAATTGTAACTAACTAATTATTATTTTCAATACGAAGGAGCCTATTATGTGGGAGTATTTAATTGCTAGATTATCTGTTTTAATGGTGATTTGTTTATCCACGTTACTTATTGTTATCTATCCGACAATCAATAAACACAACAAAATATTTTCTAAATTGAGCATAACAGTTGGATTGTTTGTTCTCGTAACATTAATGTATTTTCTTTTAGGATACGCAGTTATTCGTGATCAAATATTTACGTACGGATTTAAGTGAATTGAATAAATTGAGAAAATAGACTTGAAATAATGATTAGGAAACCCTACGGGTTCGGGAATACAATAACGTTATCAGAAATCCCCTAGTGCTATTAAACAAAGAGAAAGGAGACCTAATATGTTTCTGTATACCGTGTTATCAATCGGTTGTTTATTTTCAATAATTGCAGTTTTTAAAAATAGAGAAGAAGAATACGATGATAAATAATTTTTGTCTTATTCTTCGATACGGCGCTGATGCGAATTAAGCCTCGCAGGTTCAGAGTTCAAAGAGAAACGAAAATTAATGGGTATTCTAAATTTATTGGTTTCATTATTTATATTCTCTGTTTTTGCTATGACACTATCACTGAAATAATAAAGTTAAGAACGAAATGTCAAATATTTTTTTGTTTAGGGGTGCCCAATACTATGACTAATAATCTGAAAATAAGCAATCCCACTCAATCCGATATGGCATCAGCATGTAATCTTTTTGAAGCGTCAATTTCCGATGCCTTTGAAAAAGAAGGACTTGGTCTTTTAATAGATGATATTCAAAAAGAAATTGAGCATAAAAAGCATCTGCTTCACACATCACTGAACCTGGCTGATTCGGATACCTATTTCCTGGTTGCTAAAATCAATAGAGCAATTGTCGGCACAATTTCTTTTGGACCCTGTGGCGAGGATATCAGATCATGCACAGAAAATCAGCTGGATGACGTGGGTGAATTGGGCAGTGTATACGTTTTGCCGAGCTATCAGGGCCAAGGTGTGGGCTCAGCATTGATTAAGGATATGGCAACATATCTTAAACAACAAGGAATTGATCAGTTTTGCCTGGACAGTGGCTATAAACGTGCGCAGAAAAGATGGTTGCGAAAATTTGGGGAGCCCTATAAAGTGGTTAAGGACTATTGGGGACCCAATTCTGTTCACATGGTCTGGCTTTGTAAAGTGACTGATTTTATAGATTGAAGAAATAAACGGAACAAGATCAACGATTGGAGAATTTACTAACATTAGAATTTAAAGAGGTTACTAAAGCAAGAGAAGATGATTTTGAAAATGGAAGACTTTTTAGGTAGTGGGCTGAAAGAAATATTATTAGCATGGGTTCTCCCCTTGGTTGTCAGATGTATAATCATGAAAGTCGCTCAGCCAGCACCCCCCAGCCTAAAATAAGAGCTATCTAAGGCTGGGGTGTTTCGTGAATACAAGAACGTTAGGTGAAGTTTTTGCAAAAGCGTTGACAGTCCCATAATATGTAATACAATGTGCCTATCATAACATTCTATCAAGTACCTCAACCGATGAGGAATAAATAGGTGATGGGTCATGCTAATACAGAACGAAGTGGACTATCTATTAAATTTAGTTAAGGTTCTCTCAGAAAATAGAAATATTACACTACCCAATCCTGGGCAATCTTTAGAACTCGGGGTTAATTCTGCAAATTCAAATGAAAAATTTATAGTCGATATAAATAGAAAAGGTACAATAAATATTCAAAAAGTTACATATCAAACAAGGTATCAAAGATCAGTTGTCCTTTTGAGGTTAGACATTGAGGGGAGTCCACATAAAAATCCAGATGAAGAGATTATTCCTTGTCCTCATCTGCATATTTTTAGGGAAGGGTTCGGGACTAGTTGGGCATACCCTTTGGATAAGAAAATAATTACTGAAACAACCGACTTAGTACAGGTATTAATTGCCTTCCTAAAGTATAATAATGTTACTAACATACCACCGATTCAACAATACTTAATTTAATTAACCACTGAAAGGAGGGGGAAACATGCAACTTAAAGATCAGTTAATTAATTCATATTTGGGGTGGCTTAAGGAAAACATCATTCTGAAAGACATTAATAACGCGATCGAGATAACAACCCCTCTAATGGATCGCCATAATGATTTTCTGCAGCTGTATGTTGTGCCTCAAGGTGATAAACTAAGGTTAACAGATGATGGCTATATCATTAATGACTTACTACTTTCAGGTTGTGATATTTATGGGTCAAGAAAACGTAAGGAAATGCTACTTACAATATTAAACAGCTATGGGGTAGGGAAATCAGAAAACGATGAGCTCTTTGTTGAAGCAACAGTTGAAAACTTTCCTCAAAGAAAACATATGCTTGTCCAGGCAATGTTGACAGTAAACGATATGTTTTTAACCACGAGAATGAACGTGCAGAGTATTTTTTGGGAAGATGTTGAGAATTACTTCTTAACTAATGACATTCGATATACTGACAACGTTATTTTTACTGGAAAAAGCGGATTTTCACAAAAATTCGATTTTGTAATTCCCAGATCGAAAAATAAAGGTGAACGAATAGTTCAAACAATAAATAATCCTTCAAAATCAAAAGCTGAAAGTGTTTTATTTGCTTGGGAGGATATTAAAAATACAAGAAAATCAGATTCTAGTCTCTACGCGTTTCTTAATGATTCAGAAAGAACTATCAATAATGATATCCTAAGTGCCTTTAAACAGTACGATGTGAAAACTGTTTTATGGTCAGGAAGACAACAATATGTAGAAGAACTTTCAGCATAAATAGCCCTTAAATGTAAGGGTTATTTTTTTTGTTAATAAGATCGGGAATTACATGAGGAAAAATATGAAATCGAGGAAGTACGATTCGTTGATGAGTTGCCCCTTCAAATGAATTTTGGAACACTATACCATAGTCTAATTAGCAAATGGGAAGAAGTAAAAGGCTGAAATTATTTTTCACAAGCAATTAAATCTTTATCGCGATCACTTTTTATATTTGCGTTGTACAGTTCTTTAGATACAAAGGGCTTATATTTTGTTTTTCCTCCTTTATTCTTAACGGAAGAAGACTGCGCCACGCCACCTTTATAAACTCTATTAAGTTCAGTGCAGTTTTTATATGTTTTTACATTAGATTTAGCTTCTGCTAATCCCGATGCCCCTAATAATAGACCAAGGCTTAATGTGATCGTAAGGATTTTTTTCATTATCAAATCTCCCTGTTTGGTTGAATGGTTCAAACAATTGATAGATCTCTACTAAGAATATATTCTAATTTGAATGTACCTGTATCGCCCATTTTTTTCGCTATTTCCCCTGAAACCCCCGCACCAACACCAATCCCGACACGTACAATAACCCATATTTAGAAATCTGCATCATTAAAGGGGGGAAGTGCGGTGTCGTATTATTATCAATCTCCCGAGAGTCTGAAGTTTGAGCAGAATATGAGAAAAGGCATTATTGACTCGGCAAAAGCCTTGAAGGCCAGTGGAGTGGACTTTGCGACGTATAAAAGCACCCGTTGTAATAAAAAGTTTTGGTCGCGAACAGGTAATGGAGGAATCCTGCTAAAGAAGGGTGTTTTGCCTTCGGTTGGAATCGTGGATATTTTTCAAAATGGGCATTTATATGCTTTCGAATGTTCTGCGGCGATGGTAATTGTCTTGTACAAGGCGACGCTTGATGCAATAGGTGCAGACATTTTTAATGCGTATTTTAAAGATATGTTCTTATGGGACTGGAATGTGGACAGCGACCTGAGGCTAATCACGACATATTATAAGAACGAAATGACTCCGGGGGATATTGTATATTTCAAAAACCCGGATCATGCTCCCGATAAGCAGGAATGGCAGGGAGAGAATGCGGTTATGTTTGCAGATGACCTGTACTACGGCCATGGCATAGGGATAACGACCGCGGCCGGGATCATTGCTTCCCTGAATAAAGAAAGAATACCCGGAAGTGTATCATCGGCATATCTCACGGATCAAGCGCTCCATCCCGATTTCGAATATCTGCGAAGATTATCTCTAGGGAGAAGTCAGCCTGTTGTGGATCATAGGCAATCGGAAAATGCTGTCTTCGCCAGAATAGGTGCTGGCAGATATATTCATAAAATAACTGTATAGGATGAATTAATTATTGTTAAGGTGAAGAGTACCGAAGGGGAATTTTGGAACTGTAGGAGCGGTAGCGATCGCCTTGAAAGCTTTCCGCAGGAAAGCTCGCTTCGGAAGCATATGCTGTCTCCGGATTTCATCCGCGAACAGCGGTATAATCCAAGAAATCTGGGGACAACAGCGGCCGGAAGTCCAAACATTCACCGTAGTTACGGAGAACACCGAACATAAATATAAAACAACCCGGCCTTTTGTGGCCGGTGTTTCGTTTACTTATACTTTACACCTCAATAAATTCACTCCGGAATTTCTCGAAATCGGCCACTCTGCACTCCAGCTTCAGCCGAGTACCGGTCTCTTCATAGCTGACGGACTGGACATGGGCGTGCTCGTTGAAATAGGAGACGACTCCGCCGCGATCGAACGGAACCAGGATTTCGCACTGGATATAGTCCGTAAATACATGGGCGCGGATCAGTCCGGTAAGCTCGTCAATTCCTCTTTTCAGTTTGGCGGAGAGATAGACAGAGTTGTCCTGGACAAGCGGATAGGGCTGGTCTGTCAGATCGGCCTTGTTGTAGGCGTAGATCGTCGGAATGTGATCAGCACCCAGCGCTTTTAAAGTCTCATCGGTTACAGCCATATGCTGTTTATACTCTGGGTCAGAGTAGTCAACTACGTGAATCAGCAAATCGGCTTCGGTAACCTCCTCCAGTGTGGAACGGAAGGCCTTCACCAGATGGTGGGGAAGCTGGCTGACGAATCCGACGGTATCGGTTAATAAAAAGGTTTTATGATCTGGAAGCTCAATGCTGCGGACCGAGGTCTCCAGCGTGGCAAATAACATATCCTTGGCGAATACCTGTTTATGGGAGCCAGGGTGATAGGTGTCCACCATCACGTTCATTAAGCTGGATTTGCCAGTGTTGGTATAACCGACAAGGCACACCACGGGTACCTCATTCTTGTGGCGCTGCTTCCGCTGAATCTGGCGTCTTGCCACCTGCTGTTGAAGCTCCGTCTGAAGGACCAAGATTCTTTCTTCAATTCTTCTGCGGTCCAGCTCCAGCTTGGTTTCACCCGCACCTCTGTTTGTTAATCCGGAACCGCCGCCTTGTCTGCCCAAGGATTCCCGGAGTCCGGTCAGCCGGGGAAGCATATATTGCAACTGGGCCACTTCCACCTGGAGCTGGGCTTCTTTGGTTTTGGCACGTTCCGCGAATATATTCAGAATCAGGATAGTCCGGTCAATCACCTGCTGATCCAGAGCAGACTCCAGATTGCGGATTTGGGAAGGGGACAGCTCGTCGTTAAATATAACGATGGTCGCCTCCTTCTCTTCCAGCAGCGCTGCCAATTCCTGAATCTTCCCGGTCCCAATATAATGGGTGGGGTTGATCCGGCTGGCTTTTTGACTTAGCTCACCTGTGACCTTGATGTCACAAGCGGCGGCCAGGTTCCGCAGCTCCTCCATCGAATAGGCAAAGTTCGTCTTATTCTGGAGCTGCACACCGACAATAATTGCTTCTTGCTGTATAGGTTCCATATCGTTATTCATCCTCCGATTCTAGGTTTGGACAAAAAAAGCACAGGCATCTGCCTGTGCTTACAGTAGGAGTAGAGGACATCGGAACAGGAGCGTAGGGAAGCCGAAGCCTCCATTACAACACCAGGGTCCTCCCCTGAGAATATGAACCCCAAAAACCGCTCGGCAGCGGGGCGAGATCGTTAGAAATCTCCCTTGCGTGCAGCAGGTTATTCTTGGGGCTTCAAATCTGCGGGTTACCTTTATAAATGGGTAGACCAATCCTGAGTCCTCTGCACAGGGCAGAGCTTTAGCGCTATTCAATTCAGCCGCGTAAAGTTCTAACTCGGATAAAGTCTATCACACGTAACCCTCCGTTCTTGTGAGTTAACTCGATCTTAACATAGGACCCATTATGTGGCAAATGCGATTTCAAGCCAGCTGGTTATATTATCTATTTAGCAGCGTCCGTAGTATGGAGACCCTTAAGATTTGCTTCTTCATTAATTTCACGCGGAATTCACGCTTTAATTGATTATAGATGCCAGGGCAATGCCTGCGGGCCCACTGGTACATGGCTTCGAAATCCTTATGGCTCTTGGCCGAATTCATTAAATAATAGAAGATCGTATCATACACATTATGGTTGAACCATTGGTTCATTTCCTTCGCATTGTAACCGTGTTGTTCTATAGCCATATTCCTGATCAATTTTTTCTCTTCCAAATTCTCGATCAGGAAATCCTGGCTTAGATTAAAGGTGATATTGTTTCCATGGATTCTGTAGACACCTGCAATCATATCGATAAACCCGGCATCGCCCACCAGTAAAGAGCGCAGATAAATGGAGGCATCATTGACCATATTCATATTCAGGATATCCATTCGCATCAGCGCTTCACGCTTAAAGAGGGTGGTTAACGTGGAAGCGGGCTTGGGATACCCTTTTTGTTCGAAATTCATGAAATAATCGTGTTGGTTAATGATCTCGCCTAGCCCAAGGCTGGAGACTTTCAATTGCTTCGTCTTGGAGTATTCCAGAAACACATTAGCCGCAACAAAGGATATTTCGGGATGGTTAATATGGAAATCCACGGCGTTGCTGAAATAATTCATGTCAATCAAATAGTCATCATCATCGAGGAAAAGAATATATTCTCCGTCGGCATGGGCGGCAAACGCTTTTCTCCGGTTATTCCCCGGCCCGCTGTTCTGGTCGCTACGCATATAGATTACACGTTCGTCCCCGCCAAAGCTGTCCTTCATCAATTCATCCGTGCCATCCGTTGAACAATCATCAATAACGGTGATCTCTTTATTCGGATAGTCCTGCATCAAGATACTATGGACCGCTTTATACAGGAATGCTTTTCTGTTGTAAGTGGTGATGATCACGCTGACTTTAGGATAATGTGTAAAATGCCCGGCGGCGGGCAGTTTGTATTCCGGACCAGCGACCCGGCTTTTGAGTTCAACAAGACTCTTTACCAAGGCAGGAATATCTTGTTTCCCGATATTAAACTGCTCTGACAGATAGTAAAACAAGGCGTCCTCCGAAGCTCTGCCCAGGATATAAGCATGAACTACCTCAGACAAGGTTACTACATTTTCCCGGATCAAGGGACTCTGTTCGTTATTCATACTGTCCTTGCACCTCTGAAGCATTTTATCTAAATCCTCTGCTGCTGCTGTTAGTGAATGGTTAAGCTCATCCTTCAGGTGGTTCAGGTAGTCGTAACAGGCTTGCTGCAAATCTGCATGATGATCCATATCCAATCCTCCTATACGCTTACTTTTGAACCGGACGTTACCTTGCTCTTCTTAGCTCTGTACCCTTTGAAATGGTCTAACGAATACAGGAATACGTCTCTCTCCAGCACGGAGGAGATGATGAAATATACAGGGAGGATCACCGCCCCCAGGATCATGCCCCACAGGATAACACCCACATAGGAGCTGATATTTAAATCAAGCGTTGTGGTAACCGTAATAATGAGCAAGAAAACGCCCAGGTTCGTGAACCATCTTTTAAAAGTCACCCAAGGGCTCCGGTTCAGCAGCACTTTGCTGGCATAGACCACGATATCAATCGAACGATATAGCAGGGCCACGATGGTACCCATCAGGACTCCGTAAATCCCCATAAACAGAACAAAGATAATGGAGGCGATCAGGTTGATGGCCGATTCCAGAATCGAACGATTTTGCGTCTTCTGAAAATGCCCGGCTATTGTGATTACATTGTTGGAAGAGGTTCTGACATTCGTCAGCAATTTAATTGTTACGAACAAGACTGGCAGCCAAAAGTTGATATAATTCACATCGTTGACTCCGGCAGTATACAACCTCATAAAAGGCAGGATTAAAATATAAACGACCGTAAGGATGGCGAATATTAAACCCATGAAATAGACCTCAAAGGCATCATACAGCTTAAGAAACTCCGCTTTGCTCTCATGATAGCTCTGCCCAAGGGCCGATTTAACACTTCCATTTACGGTCTGGACGATGTTATCCACGATCGTAAAAATCATGTTATACATCACGTAGATACTGACGATTTTTAAATTCGTAAACAGGGTTAAAATGAGCACATCGGTATTTCTAAACACCAGATAGGATATTTCATGGACTAACACCGAGTTTTTTTGCCCGATGGCTTCGAAATCCGGTTTGAGGCTTAGGTCGATCCATTTGTAATTCCGGTTCATATAGACATAAAACGCTACAATTTGCAGCAAAGTCAGGACAAAAAAGGAAGCCTGCACGGCAATGATGTTAACGCCCTGCAGCAATAAGACGATGCGCACAACATTGTTCAAGATATTGGCCGCAGTGACGATAGAGGTCTCCACATAGCTTTTTCCCTCGGCGATCAGGAGAATGCGGAATTTGCCTTGAAAATAGTAGTTAATCGCCCCGCCAAGCCCTGTCAGCAAAATGATAACCATAATGCTTATGGCACTGATCTCGGCCTGGATAACCAGCGGATACACGACAGCGATTAGGACTACGGCGAAGAAATAATAAATGCCTGTCTTTTTATAATAGCTGGAGGTTGCGGCCAGAATGGAATTGATATGGCTCCGGTCGTTTCCGGCAACCGGTTTATATAGGGCTTGAAGTGAAGCCGCCCCCACACCCGCCTCCAAAAGCGCCAAATAACTGATGATTTGTACGATTGAAGCGATTAATCCGTTGGCTTCCGAGCCGTAGTTGACCATGATCAGTCTGGGAATAAAAAATCCAAGGAGGATGGTTATGAGCTGACTTCCCAGCCCAAAGGACAAGTTAAGAATACTCCGTTTCGCTCTCATAGCTCCTCCTGCTTAACAGTGATAAATACGCGTCTAATTTCTCGAAGTGTCTCTCTGCACGGATGACTTGTAAGGATACATCGATTCCATTAGTGCTCATACATTCAAAAACCTGCTCGGGCTGCAGCGCCTCTAAATGCTGAAAGTCGGTATAAAGTCCATTAAAGCCTGCGTCCCGCATGACATTGATCATTTTGCTGCTATAGGCAATGGGGAAGACCGGTTTGTTGCAGACCCACCCCAGAATCATGGCATGGAACCTTGAAGCCACAACAAAGCTGGATAGCGCGATCGCAGAGATCATTTCGTCAATATTCGTCTTATAAAATAGGGTCCGGGTTTGGTGTGCAAGCTCTTGCGGGATCAGATCCAGAATATGCCGGATAGCCTCCTGATCGCCTTCATGCTCGCAAAAGGACATAAAATGCACATCAAAGCCTTGTTGTATGCAATAGACTGCAACATCTTTCATTTTTTCATAATAGAGCAGGTCATTGCTGCTGCCCAGGTCTTTGGCGGACGGTTTGATCACAGAGATCACAATGTAATTCTCCTTGGACGGAGCTTCCGGAGGCTGGAGCTGAAAGATAATATCCGGCGCCAATCGGACGTTTCTTAAATCGTGAAACAGCTCATAGGAATATTCCTCCCGGAAACAGATATCGGTATACTCTTTAAAAAGCTCCTTATGCTTCTGATAATACTCATCGTCCGTGTAGGGACCGAAATTGGCCCCCAGCAGAAAGTAGGGTTTGGTTTTGTTGCGAATCGCCTCTGCTTTATCAAAATACTCTTTCCAGTATTCCCCCTGCATAAAAATGGAGCCGCCAATATGAACGATTCCATCGGAACGGTCCACCAGAAATCGTTGGACAAAATCGTCAATTTTTATTTTTCTGAAGAGAAAGTTAATCCCTCTTACCAGGATCGAATCAGAGGCATACACCCTGAGATTGTGCAGATCCTTGAAACAAAGCTTATACATGCCCGGTGCAACGATTTCAAATCTTGTATCGGGATATCTCTCGCACAGCACCTTAATGAACAAATCATCGCCCAAATTGAATTCTGTGTAAGCATAAATCATCATCTTTTTCATAGCTTAATTTCCTTTCCGGTTCAATTCACTTTAGAGGTGCTCCTGAACCTTTATCACGGTTTTAATTCTGCTTTTCAAGTGAGTCAGGCTTCTGTCCAGATTAATTAACCTGTGATAGAACCGCGGGGAAATTAAAAAAACTTTGATCTGGTAGGCCAGCTTTTTGTCGTCCCCCTTATAATGCTTCATAATGACATGCATTTCTTGAGGCAGAAGGGGGTAGGCTTGGTCAATGTCGTGAAGCAAATCTTGGATACGTATCCCTTCCGTACCGTACAGACAGGTTTTAAGGTTGAAGAAGTAGTTCTCTGTAAGCTCTCTGCTTACTAATAAATCGGATATCGTTTGCAGATCGGCTACGGGATGATCATTGAAATACTCATGGACTCTTTTAAATGCACCCACAACGTCGAATTTTTGTACATTATAGCTATTGGATATGGAGGTGCTTCTTTGCAGGTAGTAAGATAACACGTCCGGAATGGAAATGACCTTGGGTGCTCTGGATAAGGCTTTGTAGATGAACTCCTGATCCTCCCCATTTACACACCGTTCGGTGTATTCGATTCCATTCTCAAGTAAAAAGGCTCTCTTGAAGGCGATGCTTCCGGTCCAGACTCTCAGGCTTTTATCGATAAAAATATGATTCAGTGCTTCAATCCCTGTAATGACGTTTAATTTTGACGTAAAGCTCACAATCGTTGATTTGTTCTCTCTGACCAGGTCATATCCCCAGCAGATCATTTCGGGCTCGTGCTCGTGCTCGCGCGTATGTTCATCAATCGTGTGCACCAAGTCATGGGAGACGTAATCATCTCCATCCAGAAACATCACGTATTTCCCTATAGCTTCGGACAGGCCTTTATTTCGGGCGGCGCTTACTCCACGGTTGTCTGTTCTCAAGATTCTGTAATGCAGCGACGGGCTGCCGGACAGGATCTCTACCGCTGTGTTATAGGTCTGATCGGTAGAGCCGTCATCCACTATAATGACCTCAAATTGTTGTTCACTTTGATTCAGGAGCGAATTCAACATAGGGGTTATATATTGTTCTAAGTTGTATGCAGGGACTACAATGCTTAATATCATAAGGCACTCCTTTCCTTGGATAATGAACCAGAGAGAGGTCGATAGACCTTATTCGGCGGTTGGATTTGAAAATATTTGCTTCAGCCCTTTTTTGTAGCCGTTGATGGCCTTGAAGTTCTTTTTGGGCCGCTCCCTTAGAATTAAGTAGGTTGTTGTCCATAACAAGGCGAGATAACCGATGGGTCCGGATTGCTTGTCTTTGAGGAGATGTACGTGATTAAGCACTCTTGTGTAGGCGACATCTTCGAGGTTATCTCTGGAGGCTTGCGATTCGTGGTGCAGAAGCTTTAATTCGGGATTGATATAGAGCTGGCCTTTTTTCAGCGCAATCCGGGACATTAGAATATCCTCGCCGACACTGTAGCTTTTAAGCCAAGGGACTGGCCTTAAATCCTTGATCGCCTCTTTTTTGAAGGACATATTGCAGCCGTGCTGGAACTCGGTTTTGAACGTTTTCCTCGCTTTGTGCCAATTGTACATGGACCCGGCTTGACCGCTTAAGGAGAGCTTGCCGCTCGATAAGGACTGCTGAAAGGAAAGAAGACAACGGATGGTACCCATGAAGCTGTTCCTCATACCGATGGCCACGCCGCCAACGCCTACGCAGTCTAGATGATCACGATAAGTCTGAATTAAGGTTGAAAAGTAGTGCTCGGGCAGTTCGACGTCATCGTCGAGGAACAATATCGTGTCCATGGAGGCCAACTCCACCGCCTTGACTCTGGACAGCCATAATCCCGGATTCGTCTTATTGAAGTAGACAAAAGAATAACCCTGTTCACTCAGAAGAGATTCATACTCCTGAAGCACATATCTGGGCAGATCGCCGTCGTCTACAATGATGATTTCAACGCCCTGTACCCGGCTCATGCTTTGCTTTGTTACAGAATGAATGCACCGCGTCAAGTCGTTTACCCGATTCCTCGTGCATATAACCACTGACAAGCCTTGCATTGAATCCACTCCTTTTTGTTTGAATCCCCACAGTATAGTTCTATCTAAAGTTAACTTACTATTGAAGTCAAAAGGTTGTATATACTACTTTAGTTTACTTATTTGGTAATAACACAAATATTTACAGGTGAGAACAACACAAAAAAGAACATCCAAACATGTGGATGTTCTTTCTTTAGCACTATTCCACCCATTCCCGCCGCAGCGTGAACAGGTCCTTCAGGGCATCGGTGGAGAGTTCGGTAATCCAGCCTTCCGAGCTGGATATTACATTGTCGCTGAGCTGCTGTTTATTCTCCAGCATCTCATCTATACGTTCCTCCAGCGTGCCCAGGGCAATGAACTTATGCACCTGGACGTCACGGGTTTGACCCATGCGGTAGGCGCGGTCCGTTGCCTGATTCTCCACCGCGGGATTCCACCATCGGTCGAAGTGGAACACATGGTTGGCTGCCGTGAGGTTTAGACCTACGCCTCCGGCCTTTAGGGAGAGAATGAACACGCCGGGCTGTTCAGCCGGGACCTGATCCCGGAAGGAGAGCTGCTCTGCATTGGACTGGAACTGCTCGATCATCCGGTCGCGTGCTGTTTTGGAGGTGCTTCCGTTCAGGTAGAGCACAGGCTCTTGCAGCTCCTGCTGAAGCACCAGCTGCAGCATTTGTCCCATGCCGACATATTGGGTGAAAATCAGACACCGCTCCCCCTCATCCCGCAGCTCCTTCACCATGGCCATCAGCCGCTCCAGCTTGGAAGAACGGCCGATCAGTGTTTCTGTGTCAAATGTGCCCTCAGCGCCAGGGGCTTTCGGAAGAGGCTCCTTCTTCAGCAGCATCGGATGGTCGCACAGCTGCTTAAGCTGGGTGAGTGCGGCGAGAATCGCGCCCTTGCGTTCAATGCCCTCCAGCTTCTGCATGCGTTCCATGAGACTGTTGACGGTCTGATCGTAGAGTGCACCCTGCTCCGCCGTCAGATGAACGTAGGTCTTCATCTCATTCTTATCCGGCAAGTCGAGCTGGATGGCAGGATCTTTTTTCTTGCGGCGAAGCATGAACGGCTTGACCAGCTTTTGCAGATCGGCTATACGCCGTTCGTCCCGCTCCTTCTCGATGGCATTGCTGAACCGGTCCTGGAAAGCCTTTGCGCTGCCCAGGTAACCCGGCGTTATGAAATCGTAGATGGACCACAGCTCGGAGAGCCGGTTCTCGATAGGCGTTCCGGTGAGCGCGATCCGGTGCCGGGCCGGGAAGCTCCGGACGGCGGCGGATTGCTTGGTCTGGGCATTCTTAATATTCTGCGCTTCGTCCAGGCAGATCGTTGCCCAGGTGAATTCTTTGAGCAGCTCCTGATCCAGTGCCGCAGTGGCATAAGAGGTCAGCACGACATCGGCTTGTGCAGCGGCTCCGAGGAAGAAACCTCCACCTTGACGCCTGCTTCCGTAGTGAAGCATAACGTTTAGTGAAGGGGCGAACCGGTTCAGTTCCTTTTGCCAGTTGCCAAGCACTGAGGTGGGACAAATGATCAGGGAAGGCCATAAATCCGAATCCGGCAGGTTGGCAGCTGCACTTTCCTTGAGGTGAAGCAGATAGGCAATCAGCTGCACCGTTTTGCCGAGTCCCATATCATCGGCGAGGCAGGCACCCAGTCCGAAGCGGCGCAGAAAGGCAAGCCAGGCATACCCTTGGTGCTGATACGCCCGCAGCTCCGCCTGCAGACCGGCCGGTACAGGGAGCGTAGGCCATTCCGTCTGCTGGCCGAGCTGGGCGATGAGCTGGATCAGATGGCTGTTCAGCTCCACCTCCAGCCGGAGCCGCACTGCATCCTCCGGCTGTGCTTCCGCAAGATCTCCGCTGCCGTCATCGTTGTTCCCAAGCAAATGCAGCTGCAATACATCCTGAAAGGACAGGCCTTGACTCTTGTCCATACCGTCCATCGCTCGGCGAATCTGCGCTAGCAAGGCGGGGTCCAGCGTAATCCATTGCCCGCGGAAGCGGACCAGCCGTTCATTGCGGGCAACCAGCTCATTAAATTCGGCTTCGGTCAGCTCGGCATCGCCAATCGCTACCCGCCAATCGAAATCGATGATGGAATCCAGCCCGAACAGGGATTGGCCTCCGCGGTTTCCCGATTCCGCGCTAACCTTGGCGCGCAGCCGGGGTTTCTTCCGGCTGGCGGCTTCCCACCAGGCCGGCAGCAGCACCTGCCAGCCTGCTTCCAGCAGCCTCCGGCTGTCCAGGGTCAAGAAACGCCAGGCTGTTTCGCTGTCCAGCGTATAGCCCAGGACATCGGTTCCGCCTGCGAACCTCTCGTCGGGCAGGCTTGCTCTCAGTCGCATAAGCCAGCTGGCGGAGCGGTCGCGCACATAAGACGACCATTCCGCCGGCCACATGCCGGAGGCTTCTCCGTCTTCGTCAAGGCGGACAGGCACAAGCAGGGACTCATCCAGCTTGTCCTGCAGAACAAGCTTAAGCCGCCAGTCAGCGATGGCTTCATCCGGCTCCAGCAGCTGGAGTGCGGGGCGGAAGGGTGCGGTATCGGCCTGCCAGCCTACAGCCATTAACCATTCCGCCGAATTCATACCCGCTGCAGCCATGCGATCCATGTCGAACAGGCGGGGGAATTCTCTCCGCAGATCGGCAGCTTCACCTTGGGTTCCATAATAGAGCCGGGACACCGCGGCAGAAAAGGCAGCCCGCAGTCCGTCCAGGAAGCTGCTGGCTTCCGCGGTTTCACGGAGTGAAGACAGCTCATCTTCGTGAAGCTCCGATCCCGATAGTGCTTCCGAGGCTTTGTCATCCCATATCCACTGCAGCTTGCCCTGCTGATAGGCGGACAGGCTCGGGATATATTTCTTCTCTTTCAGACATTCGGCGAGCCAGGGAGACAGCTTTATCAATTGCGCGGCTTCGCCCTCCCAGGCCCATTCAATATGAGTGAGCAGCTTTTGTTCAGCGAAGAAAGGGATGACCTGCTCGGCAGGAAGAATGATGAGCTGGGCATCCCCGGTCGATTCAATCGTCAATTGAGTTCCATAATAGGATGCTTCATGCCATGCGAACAAGCGCTGTTTAAGAAGAAGTCCGGGCACGTAATCATCCGTTTCCATGGAGCCGAAAATAAGCGCGTCCCCATACTGGCTTAATGCGGCATGTACGGTAATGGTTTGTATAAACTTGCTCACGGTATCATCTTTCCTTTCCGAAGCTCCTCCTGCAGGGCGCGCAGTCTGCTGTGGCGAACCGTGAAGACGTTAAGGAAGGACGCCCAACGCTCCTCCTGCTTCATTTTTTTGTATAGTTTCTGCAGACGCTTCATCAGCTTTACCGCAGCTTTATAGCTATCCCGGTTTTTCTCGGACACATATCTTTCGACCGCCTGATGGTAGAAGGGCAGCAGTGTTTCCGGGGCATGCTTTTCCAGGGGCTGAAGCTTCGTGACCCGAAAATGCGCAGGCTCTCTTCCGGCGGACAGCTGGTAGTCCATCCATTCTTGATATTTGCTGTGCGACAGCAGTTTTTCATCATACATATCCCGGGAGGACGGAAGCATCGCGGTCAGCGCATTCCACATTTGCGGCTCGGTATCGGGAAGCTCTTTTACAGCCTGGTCCCAATAAAAAGAATATTCCTCCAGCCTATAGAACAGGCGGCCGCTGAGTATTGCGCCGATTTCAACAAGCCAAGCCACCAGACGCGGCCAATCCCGGGCATCCGCCAAAGGCGCAAGGAAACCCATCAAATCCTCCGGGTGGAAATCGGGACGCTCGGCGGCTGACCGCAGCAAACTCCAGGCTGCCTGATCTTGAGACAGCTGGAAATGCATCAAGCTCTGGGCCAACAGCCAGGAACGCCGGGAAAGCGAGGTCCCAAGCTTCTTCTCAAGCTGCTGGAGCTTCTCCAGCTCCTCCGAAAAAAGCAGCCTATCGTTTAAATTTGGAATAATCCAGTTCCTCCAAAACAGGGCATAGCAGGGGGAGAAATAGGAAGGGTCACGTGTTTCGGTAAGCATTTCATTGCGCAGATAGGCTAAGGTCTCTGTCACACGGCGCCACTGCTCCGGTTCTTTATCCAGCGGCAGCGCACTTTCGAAGCTGTGTTCTATGGTACTTTGCAGCTCGGAGATCGCGAGATGAGTATAGTAGCCTACATAAGTGCCAAAGGAATGGCTCTGATTCCGAGCCGGTTTGGTCAGCATTTCCAGCATAAAGAGCTGGGCGTGCAATCTGAACAGCTGCTCCGTCACAGGGGAGAGCGATGGTTTTATTTTGAAAATAAGAGCCAAACCGCCTTCGATATATTGAGGATTACGGACTTGCTGAGACAAAGGGGCAACGCAGCGTTCAAACCACCCGTGCCATTCCGTAACCGTCATCGTGGGAATAAGGCTGGCCGTTTCCTTTAACGCAGATTGAGGATTCTTAGAGGGCTTAGGTATCGCGGCGGACATGGCCGAGGCCTTGGCATTCACGAGCACGGGGATGGAACGATTTTGCCAATCCGCGAAATTCAGCAGCACGGCAGCCATATGCTTGCATGGGCCATGAACCGGGCAGTCGCAGTGATTAAGTGAGAATGCCTCCAGATTAATCTTCACACGGTATTCTTCTCTTCCCTCTACAACAGCCTTAATGATTGGAGGAGAAGACATGGAAAATTGAAGGACACGGCCCTGCTTATAATATTGAAATCCGCGCTTGAGGGTCAAATCGTCGAAATAATAAGCTGTATCTTGCACGAGGACGCCCCACTGGGCATCATCCATGATATAGGTAGTTTTCATCGCAATGGCTCTCCTGATGGATCGTAGTCTCTGTTTTGTCCTGTTTATTATAGCACTTCTTCTCAAGTAAACCTGTCTATAATGCGAAACAACATCTATATAGGTCTGCATAAGATATATGTATTGAGGTTATAGAAGGATGTGAGAGGCTATGCCTGTGCTTACTACGAATACTATTATAAACCCGCCTGTTAGTGGAAATAAAAGAATTAATCAAGCTGTAGTGAAAATCGTCAATAACGGGCTTCCAGCGGGTCTATGTTATCTTACCGCTTTTTCCAATGACAGCAATCCGCAATTGATGTTCGTCCAGGAGCTGTTTCAGATGGGACCTCGGGGGATGTACAGTAAATATGATATAGTTTGTATATGAAAAGTCCTTGGCAGGTTGAGTCACAGGTAATATGATCAGAAGACAGTTGCTACAGCAAAGGAAATAAGTTGCAACCGCATGGAAACGATGAAATCGGGGGATCTATTATGTTGGTGCTGCACTTGTTAATCTTGTATTTATTGGCAGTGACTCCGGTATGGGGATATTATTCCTACAAAAAATTCAAGAGAGATTACGCAAGTGATCCTGGCAAAAAAATGGCCTATTATCGGATGACGGTGCTGGAGCTATGGGTTCTTGCAGCGGTGTTCGCGGGATATGCTGGCTGGAGAGGAATTCCCTGGTCCCTCCTGGGCTTCACAGTAGTGGAATGGGGACGTGGCTCTATTATACTTCTTGCCGGATTAATCTCGTATATCGCAGCACCGCTGATTATGATGGCTTTTGTCCCCGGTTATAGAGACCTTATAGAAAAGCAGCTTCAGAGTACTGGAGACTTTTTACCGGTCACGGGACGTGAAAAGCGGTTCTGGATGGTGATTTCTGCAACAGCCGGTGTATGTGAAGAGCTATTATTCCGTTCTTTCATGTTCTACTATTTCCCGCTGATCATTCCCGGGATTTCTATGGTTTGGGTGATCGTGATCAGCAGCCTCATTTTCGGCTTGGGGCATAGCTATCAAGGAGTGAAAGGTGTCCTGTCTACTGCGCTTATGGGTGGGCTTTTTGGTTGTTTCTATTATTTTACGGGTTCCATTGTGCTCTGTATGGTGCTCCATTTTCTGATTGATGCCCGAATTTTAGCCATGCTGCCTAAGGACAAGCCCGCAGAACTAACCTAAAAGGACTGTCCGAACGGCTGATGAGGTCGATTGGACAGTCCTATTTTTAAATATAAGAAAGCAAGTATAAGTTTCACTCTATACTTTATCCTTATATTTCTCCGAGAAACGGGTGCCGTCCCTATAAGGACGGCGAAGCCGTTTCTTCTTGTTCGATAAACCGGATGTTATTCCCACCCACGGAACCAAATTTGGATGCTGATCCAGAATGGAGAGATATTGCTCTTTCCAGCCGTATTGCCCCTCAGGGTCCAGATGCATGTAGCGCAAATATTTTTCCAGACGAAACTCAGGTTTAGACCATCCCAGGTGCTTCAGCCGGAGGTCGCTTAACTGGTGGGGTAGCTCGAATATATTCTCCGGAAACCGTCCGCAATGCTGCGGAAAATCATTCCAGACATAGTTGAAGTCCTTATTGTACCTCAGCAGAAACGGGCGGTAGCTCAGATGGGAGCGCCAATAGGCATCCTCCCGGTAATGATCCTTGTTCCAGAAATCATACAGGCGGAAGCAGTAAAGACCTATGTTGTCCTCCCGCAGCAAAGTGTCAATCTCTACGGCGAACCTATCCTCGAACATCTCATCGCCGTCCAGATTCAGAATCCACTCGGGCTCTGTCTTCACGACCTCTTCCCACTGCTGCTTGCGCAGCTCAATCTCATTGCTGAACTTGGAGACCTTGTTGTATACCATGTGTACAGGAATGTCCTTAAGTGTCTCAAGGCAGAGTGCGGCTGTGTCATCGGTACTGCCATCGTCGATAATGACGGCCTCATCGATATATTTCCTGTGCTCCTCCAGAACTTGCCTCAGGAAGCGTGGACTCTCGTTTTTGACGACCATGGTGAGGGTGAGCTTAGGGCGTTTCCGGTCAGCAGGTACAGGTGAAGGTGCAGCGGGAGCGGACTCGGATTTCGCAGGCTCACTGCTGTCTACAACCGGCTCCACAGCGGTACTCTGAATAAATTCCTCCACTTTACTCAGATCGCTGTCCCTGTACAGGTGCAGTGCGGGATAATGGGTATCGACATATAGCGGGATGCCGAGAGCTGCGGCACGGATACAGAAATGCCGGTCTTCTCCCCAATAAGAGATATTCTTAATGATATTATAGGAGACACCGGTTTCTATGGCATGCCTGCTGATCAAGGTGCAGGCGCCAAGACCGCCGACCTCATAAACACCCGGAATTCTCAGCTTGGTCAGAAAATGATTAAACCGGTAGCTAATCTCCTCAGCGCTGAGCTGTTCGCCCGGGAGCCGCTCCCACTGGCTGTATTCGTCATGCATCCATACCTGCGGCTGAAGCATCGTATCCGGCTGCCATTGGGTCCAGAACACCTCTGAAATGATGTCTTTGCCCATTGCTGCAAGGTGCTCCAGTGTATGGGGGTGCAGGATCAGATCGGAATCAATCAGGAACAGATAATCATAGTCCAGAAGCGCGGCGCGCTGAATCATCATATTTTTGAAATTGGCTACTTTCCAGACGAGATTGGCGTTCCAGAAATGGGTAGTATCATCACGGATATACGGGTCTTTGTAACCTGACGACTGCAGAAAGACATTATTATTCTTGCTCTTAAATTCCTCAAGCAGGCTGCTGGATTGTTTGTCCTCATTATCATCAATCAGATAGAAATCCAGCTCAAGCTGTTCAAGCTTCAGCCGGAGCAGGGAATCGAGGAACTGGCGCAAAATAGGCGGCTTTTGGTGGATTGGGCTGCCCAGCAGCACCTGTGTCTTCTTCATCGCGTTCATAATGTGCCACCACTTATGTGTTCATCCTTTACGATCAGACATAGACTTTCCGTTATCATAAAATCCCTCCGGCCTTAAATATATATGGAATATATGCTTCAATATATTTGTATAACACCGGCAATCCTCTATATTTGTTAATAACGGGAAGAATTTTAGGGGGGAAGATCTTGTTAAAGTGGAAAAAAGGACAGGTTGCCCTGTTTCAGAGTGACCTTTATATGACCAATTCACTCGTAGTGGAAACTCCGGATTTTGTACTCGTTGCAGATCCTTGCTGGCTGCCCCGCGAGGTGGAGGAGATCCGGCAGTATGCCGAGGGAATTCGTGCCGGGAGAAAGTTTTTGCTATTATTCACCCATTCCGATTTCGATCACATTATTGGCTATGGCGCTTTTCCGGAGGCAGAGGTTATTGCAAGCCAAGCATTGGCGGATAAAAAAGTGGAAGAGCGTCAGGTTATTCTTGAGCAGATAAGAGCTTTCGATGACAAATACTATGTCCGAAGGCCATATGAAATTACATATCCCGTAGTGGACCATGCTATGGGGACCGATGGGCAGTGTATGATATTCGGGAATACAAAGCTGACCTTCTATATGGCACGGGGACATAATAACGATGGGATGTTCACCTGGGTCGAACCGCTCGGTCTTTTTATTGCGGGTGATTATTTGTCAGATATAGAATTCCCATATATTGATGACAACAGTGTTTCCTATGAGGAAACGCTTGCTAAATTGGAGTCCATTGCTGACCGCCATCCTTTTACCTTGCTGGTACCGGGACACGGGGAGGCCACGCAGCATCCGCATGAAATGAGACGGAGGCGGGACCAGAGCGTGAATTATATTCGGGCTATGCGGAGATTGGTAGCGGCAGGTGAACAAGAAGCTGTTGATCGTCTGATCGAAGGCTGTGCTTTTCCCCGCAACATGTCCAAGTTTCACCAAAGCAATCAGAAGCAGTTTCAGAGTGAGATGGCGGGGGATTTGACCGAAAACAAAAAAGGGATATCCCATAATGACTAGTGATATCCCCTTACCTTTGAAAAGTATGGCAGAACAATGGTGAAGCACAACGAAGAAGTTTATTTCTTTAATTGATTATTTTTACCGCCGATAGTAACGCCGATGTGGCTGTCATGACTGCCTGCATGGCCTGTGATTCCGAATCCAGCCCCTTGGCCGCCGCCCAATTGGGCTGTAGCCTGGGCGCCGAGTCCATGCTCCCCGCCGATCTGTATTCCGGTATTGAACCCGGCGCCTTGGCTGATGCCCAAGTGACCGTCGGCATTAGCGCTGAGGCCGTGATCTCCACCAAGCTGCGCTCCGGTATTAAACCCGGCCCCTTGGCCCCCGCCGAGCTGGGCCTGAGCTTGAGCGCCAAGGCCGTATTTTCCACCAACCTGTGCTTCGGTATTAAAACCAGCACCTTGGCTGCTGTTCAGGTGGGTCTCGCTTTGGGCATTAATCCCATATTGGTTGCCCAGATGACCACTTGCATGAGTTCCCAGGCTGTTGTAGGTTAAATGTCCGTCTGCTTGAAAGCCAAGTCCGTGCTTGCCGCCTAATTCTCCCCCGGTATTTAGGCTGATTCCTTGCCCGCTGCCTATATTTCCGGTTACATAACCATTCACAATTTGCTTTTTCTCTTTTTGGCTGTCAGTCGGCAAAGAAGCAGTGGTGCTTTCTGAACGGTGGAGATGGTAATAATGGGAGTAAGGGTAATGACTGTAATGAGGAGTATATGGATAAGCTGGCTGGTGAGCTTGACTGTTCGAATAATCATTCCTATGGGTCATGTGGAATACCTCCAGTATAAATTTTGATTGTTTAGCCTATTCATAAAGAGCTGAAATGACACCTGCTAAGATTTACAACCTGATTGAATTTTGCGCGTGGTCACCTATGTTGTATGAAAGTGCCGGAATAGATGCGAAATGAGTCGAATGATGATGTATTAAAGTATTGCTATAATTGTTTTCGTTACGGTAGACTATAATATAGGTGTGAATTGTGTTAGTGAATGGAGAGGAATCATGGAAGTATTTAAGAGGTATTACGCGAACTTAACGATCCGGCGTTTTTTTATTTTGGCGCTGATCGGCCTGCTGCTGTTCAGTATTAGAGATATGCTTAATTTGGTGCTGCTTACGTTTCTGATCGCCTATGTGATGAACAGCTTTCAGGTGCTGCTGTCGAAGAGAATCAGCAAATATGTGGCAGTGAACAGCAAGGTTATTATTGTTATTCTGTACCTGGCTTTGATTACCATGGTCGTCATAGCACTCGTTAAATATTTGCCGAAGGTATACATGCAGATCAAGCAATTAACCGACTTTTTGATTCACCTGACTCCTGCAGATATCCCCCAGAACCAGATCACGCAGTATATATTTAGTACGTTCAAAGATTTGAACTACGAATCTTATATGGAGCATGGACTTGATTATGTGCTGAGAATCAGCAACTGGGGCACAACCTTTGTATTAGCGATTGTTTTGAGCTTTGTTTTTATATTGGAGAAGAACAGAATTGTCGCCTTTACCTCCCGGCTGAGAGAGAGCAAGATTTCCTGGTTTTATGTGGAGCTGGAGTATTTCGGTCAAAAATTTATTTCCTCCTTCGGTAAAGTCATTGAAGCGCAGATATTGATCGCACTGTTCAATACGCTTTTTACGGTGGTCGGATTATGGATTCTGGACTTTCCTTACCTGTTTGCGCTTTCGATCATGATTTTTCTGCTTAGCTTGATCCCGGTTGTAGGGTTTGTCATCTCCTTAATTCCTCTGTGCATTATTGGTTACAATATTGGCGGCCTGATTATGATCATTTATGTGCTGGCCATGATTGCTGTGCTGCACGTAATTGAAGGTTACTTCCTTAATCCCAAGCTGATGTCTTCCAAAATGAATCTGCCCATGTTCTATACGTTTATCGTGCTTCTGTTCTCTGAGCATTATCTCGGGGTGTGGGGCCTGATTCTGGGTATCCCGATTTTTGTCTTTTTCCTCGATATTCTGGAGATCAAACGGGAGAAATAAGGGTGGAACACTTTTAATTTTATAATGAATGTGAAAACCCCGGCCAATGTGGCCGGGGTTTGTGCATTGTGCCTCTTATGTATGTCCTTTAGCCGAATGAGGTGAGTACACTCCGGGTTACAATCTCTTCCAGCTCCGCTCTGTGGGCTGCATATTGATCCTCTGTAATGCTTCCGCTGGCCAGGCGCAGATCGAGCTGCTTCGCGAGTTGGGCTACCTGCAGGTTAATGACGCTGCCGATATTTCCGCTATGCTCCGCCGCAATATCATGAAGTGATTTTCCGTCATACAAGGCTTCGTACAGCTCTTCGTCGGAGGATTGATTTAGCGCCTCCAATAATTCATCGTTATCCGCAACGCTTGCAATGGAAAATTTTGCGACCGGATTTGCACTCCCCATGAGTTTGCTCCAGGCCGTCCCTCCGAAAGACATGGCTACAACCATTGTTCCCACAATCATCACTCGTTTTATATTCATATTAATCCTCTTTTCTTAGGGTTAGGACTCCAGCTTGATTTCATTGTAAAGGAGCAACCTGATGGGAACCTTAAGCGTTCTTTAAAATAAGATAAAGATTGCCTCAAAACGTGAAATCATCGAATTCATACTTGACAGGTATGATTAAAGGGGTATGTGATAACACAAATACTTTACTACTAATTAAATGAGCATTAAAATAATAAACCTGAGCCGATTGGATCGCCAAAGGCTCCCGCACCTTTCCTTAACAGGAGGATGTGCCGGGAGTCTTTTTTTGTTGGCGGGTGGGCAGAAAGCAGAGGGATAAATGAGCAATAAACACTGGGAGCAGCTGGAGGATGCCGAGAAAACCGATCCGTTATTTGCAGTATCAGGGGTACAAAGAATATTTGATGAAGCCTCTTCCGTGAATAAGACGATTAAGCTTTGGGAGGACGGGAATCACTGTGTAACCAATCATGCTACTGAAGTGATTACAACCATAGCGGATTGGTTTGCGGATACATTACGTTAGTTGGAGGACTGTATGTCTTTTACAAATGTTCCTATCCGGCTTAATCCGGCGCAAATAGTGGGCACCTATACTGCAGAAGGGTAAAGAGCAGCTTGGATAAGAGAGACAGCCCACAAAAAAAGACATGGGAGTGAAAGGGAAATCATGAAAACTGGATTAAAAAAACAATTATCTGTTGGTCTTGTACTATCCTTACTCGTCCTGTTGCTCGCCGCTTGTGGAAATTCGGAAGCCAAGGCTGATGAAACGAACGGAAATACAAATGCTAAAGAATTAAGCCTGACGGAGATCGAAGCCAAAGCCAAAGAAGAGGGCAGTGTAGTCAGCGTGGGCATGCCGGATTCCTGGGCCAACTGGAAGGATACATGGACTGATATTACAGGCAAGTATGGACTTGCACATTCAGATACAGATATGTCGAGCGCGGAGGAAATTGCCAAGTTCGATGCAGAAAAAGACAAGCCGACTGCAGACATCGGAGACGTAGGTATCGCCTTTGGACCAGTTGCAGTGGATAAAGGCGTAACACAGCCCTACAAAACCTCCCATTGGGACGAAATTCCCGATTGGGCCAAGGATAAGGACGGGAATTGGGTCGTCGGTTACCAAGGCAGTATTGCCTTCCTGACCAACACCAAGCTCGTTGCCAATCCGCCGAAAAGCTGGGAAGATCTGAAGAACGGCGATTATAAAATCATCGTTGGCGATGTGACCAAGGCTGCACAAGCCCAAATGGCTGTACTCGCCGCAGCGATCGCTTTCGGTGGGGATGAGTCGAACATCGAGCCAGGAATTGCCTTCTTCGAGGATTTGGCCAAGAACGGCCGTCTGTCCAATGCAGAGGCTTCGCTCGCCAATATTGAGAAGGGCGAAGTAGAAGTTACGCTGCTGTGGGATTTCAACGCACTGAACTATAGAGACCAGATCAACAAGGATGAATTCGATGTTGCTATTCCGAAGGAAGGCAGTGTCGTGAGCGGTTATGCAACCATTATTAATAAATGGGCTCCACACCCTAACGCCGCAAAGTTAACGCGGGAATACATTCTTAGCGATGAAGGACAGATCAATCTGGCCAAGGGCTATGCCCGCCCTATCCGTGACAGTGTAACGCTGCCGGATGATGTTGCGGCTAAGCTTCTTCCGAAAGAAGAATATGTGAATGCCAAGCCTGTCGGCGATTATAAGGCTTGGGAAGAGACTGCCAAGAGTATTCCGCAGCTGTGGCAGGAACGGGTCCTTGTGCATTTGAACTAGTACTAGCAAAACAGACGGGTAGCACAATAATAAGAAGAGGGGCGCTTTCGTGATCATGGCGGAAGCGTCCATTTCTTAATTTGAGGAGAGTGAACGATGAAACAGAGAAACCGCGGAATGATCCTGGCGCTGATTCCGTTTGCACTGATGGTGCTGGCGTTTCAACTAGTGCCCGTACTCTCCATGCTGACGGGCAGTTTCCGTAGGGAGGATGGGACGGGCTTTACGCTGGGCAACTATCTGCATGCTCTGCAAAGTGCCTACTATATGCAGGCAATTAAGAACAGCCTGTTCATTTCTTTATCCTCCAGCCTGATCGGGATTGCGGTTGGGCTTATATGTGCTTATTGCATTACCCGATTTACGCCAGCGGTTCGTGACCGGCTGCTGATGCTGTCGAATATGACCTCCAATTTCGCCGGTGTTCCGCTGGCCTTCGCCTATATCATTTTGCTGGGCAACAATGGGATATTTACACTGCTGTTCAAGCAGTGGGGGTGGAGTGTATTCTCGGATTTCAATTTGTACAGCTGGAGCGGTCTGGTGCTGGTCTATGTGTATTTCCAGGTTCCGCTGGCATTGTTGCTCTTGTATCCTTCATTCTACGGAATCCGGGAGCAATGGAGGGAGGCCGCTGCTTTGCTGGGAGCAGGCCCCTGGCAGTTCTGGAAGAGTATCGGGCTGCCGATTCTGGCACCGGCGATCTTTGGTACACTCGGAATTTTATTTGCCAATGCCATGGGTGCTTATGCAACAGCTTATGCTTTGGTGGGCGGCAACTATAATTTACTCGCTGTCCGGATCGGCTCTCTGGTTGCCGGAGATGTTGTGAATCAGCCGGAAATGGGCAGTACGCTTGCTGTTCTGCTTGCGCTGTCAACACTGCTGGCCGTCTATCTGAATCATCGAATGGTCAAACGCGCCGAGAGGTTCCGACCGGGGCGATTAAGAAGCAGAAGATCAAAGGCAATGCATTGAGGCGCTTATGGCCCGCAGCGCGAGAGGAGCTGGGACAATGAACCCTACAAAAACGGGCTGGGCACCGCGTACATTTATGCTCCTGTTAATGGTTTATTTATTGCTTCCTCTGCTGGTAACTGGATTATACGCATTTGCCCAGGACTGGCAGAACAGCCTGCTGCCAAACAGCTGGACCCTGAGCTGGTTCAGTGAAATGTTCAAGGATATCCGCTTTGTGGAGGCGCTATGGACATCACTCTATTTATGCCTTATTAGCGTGGTGTTAAGCCTGGCCGTGATGCTTCCGGCTGTATTCGTCATTACCGTTTACCTGCCCCGCCTGGAAAGCTTCATGAAAGGTATTGTAGTTCTGCCTTATGCTGTGCCCGGCGTAGTTGCGGCTGTTGGCCTGATTCGTACTTATTCCTCCGGGCCCTTCGATATTTCCGGAACCTCCTATTTGCTGGTTGGAGCTTATTTTGTGGTCATACTTCCTTATATGTATCAGGGTATTCGCAACAGTCTGTTAACGGTCTCTGCCGTAGAACTGCTGAATGCAGCCGAGCTGCTTGGCGCGCGCCGTAGAAATGCCTTCCTGAATGTGATTTTGCCTAATATTTGGCCGGGCGTTATCGTCTCGACGCTGTTATCCTTCTCCGTGCTGTTCGGTGAATTTGTGCTTACGAACATGCTGGTCGGAGGACATATCCAGACGATTCAGGTGTATTTATATCAACGTGTTGGAGAAAGCGGACATTTAGCCAGTGCGATTGCAATCTCCTATTTTGTCTTTATTCTGGTGCTGTCGATGCTGCTCATGAAGCTTGGCAAGAAAATGCAGGGGGGATACGGGGATGAACGATTTTTTAAAGCTGCAGGGTGTACGCAAAATGTTCGGCAATTCCTGTGTGCTGGACAATGTGGATTTGCAAATCCGTGAAGGGGAGCTGGTGACGCTGCTGGGTCCCTCCGGTTGTGGGAAAAGCACACTGCTGCGCTGTATTGCAGGCCTCTCCGAGCTGGATGGCGGCAGTATCTCGCTGGCAAATAAAGATCTGGGCAAGCAGCCGCCCCGCCTCAGAGAGGTTGGGATGGTGTTTCAATCCTATGCACTGTTTCCGAATCTGACTGCAGGCCAAAACGTTGAGTATGGTATGAAAATGCGCGGCTTATCCAAAGAGGCCCGCCGCCGCCGCTGCGAAGAGCTGCTGGCCCTTGTCGATCTCGAAGATAAACGGGATGTATATCCGCAGTCGCTCTCAGGCGGACAACAGCAACGGGTTGCGTTGGCCCGTTCCCTGGCCGTGCAGCCCAAAGTGCTGCTGCTGGACGAACCCCTAAGTGCGCTCGACGCCAAGATCCGCAAAAACCTGCGGGCGGAAATCCGCGATATCCAGAAGCGCCTCAACATGACGACACTTTTTGTTACCCATGACCAGGAAGAAGCGCTCACCGTATCCGACCGGATATGTATTATGAACAAAGGCCGGATTGTCCAGGAAGGCACTCCGGAGAGTCTCTATACGGAGCCGCGTACTGAGTTTATCGCCAGGTTCATGGGCAGCTATAACGTATTGACCCGACCTGAGGTGATGGCGTTGTTTGGGGGAATTGACAGCTCTGCGGAAAGCTTCGCCATCCGCCCTGAATCGGTCGTGCTGTTCAATGGGCGTACGGTTCATCAAGAGGACATTAATGGAAAAACCCTTGTGGAGGGAACCATCCATTCCGTGTCTGTGCTGGGAAACATCATTCGTTGTGCCGTCGATACTGCCGGTATTCGCCTGACGGTCGATTTGTTAAATGACGGATGCTGGCTAAGGGTAGAAGAACGTGAGAAGGTCACACTGGCACTGGACCCTGCCCAGCTGCTGCATTTGGAAAGAGAAGGCGCATAAACCATCCAAGAGGTTAGGAAAGGCGGAGCCCAAGATGACAGAAGTGGCGAATAAGCTCATCGTTGTTGTGTTAGATGGGCTAAGACATGATGCGGCCCGTAAATACATGGGGTATATGGAGCATCTGGTCGAGCAGAAGCTGGTATCCTGCTATAGAGTCCAATCCGAATTGCCCAGTCTGTCGCGCCCCCTGTATGAAGTGCTTCTTACAGGCACACCGGTTACCAGAAATGGAATCACAGGGAACCATATTATCAGGCTGAGCAATGAGCAAAGCGTATTCCATCTTGCGGTTGCCGCCAACCTGCGTACAGCTGCGGCTGCGTATCATTGGGTCAGTGAGCTGTATAGCTCAGCCCCCTTCAATCCTGTTACGGACCGGCATCAGCACAATGTATTAAAGCCGATTCAGCACGGCAGCTATTATTTCGAGGACCATTATCCGGACAGTCATGTATTCGCGGACGCGGAGTATTTACGCAGTGCCTTTGATCCACATTTTCTCTATATTCATTCCATGAATATTGACGATGCCGGGCATCGCTACGGTGGGGAAAGCAAGGAATATGAGCGAGCTGTCCGCATGGCGGATAACCTGCTGGCCACACTGTTTCCGCTCTGGATGGCGCTAGGTTATCGTATCCTCGTAACAGCGGATCATGGTATGAATGCCAATGGTTTTCACGGAGGCGTCTCTCCTGCTGAGCGGCATGTTCCTTTATATACGTTCGGAGAAGATGTGCTGTCCCCGGAAAAAGAGGTACAGGCGCTGCCGCAGCTGCGGCTCGCGCCCTTAATGTGTCATTGTCTCGGCATAGAGCCTTCTGCTGCGATGAGCAAGGATGGGCTGCCTGCATTTGTGCCGGCGGTATTACAGCAAGAGGAGGATGGAGGAGAAAAGCTATGAAGCTTGATGTCGAATGCTGTTGGTAATATCAAGTATTTTTGGTGAAAAATGAAAAAAAAGTATATTCATCACCATTATAATTCTGTATAATTACTAGTATATTTTACCTATTAGGAGGTTTGCCTGTGAGTAGTTCAAGAATTCTGAAATGGCTTACGGGTTCGTTTGAGCTTATATTGGCAATTCCGCTTCTTGGTGCCGCCATTGTAATCGGAAGTTGGTACAGCGTACTTGGGCTGATGTTTGTTCTGCATCTCGTTACCTTGATTTTATCGTCTAAGAACAGAGAGCCGATTTACGGTTCAGTGCTCGGGATTGTGACTTCTTTATTGGCCTGGATTCCAATTGTGGGCTGGGTACTGCATTTGATCACGGCCATTTTGCTCATGGTAAGTGCATCGCAGAAGTCCCAACACCCTTCAAACCCTACATACCCGGTTTAAGGACTTCGTTTAGTCCAAATAGAACCGCCCTATACAACCCGATTCGGACGTTTATCCGGTCGGGTTGTATTCATGCTATAATGAGGGCACCTTTTAGAAGCAATCACGGAAAGGAGACGCACCACAATGGAAGTAACCGCACAGGAAGTAGCCGAATGGATGGTCAAGGAAATCCGCTTTACGGGTAATTTATATCAGACTGCTGCCATTGAATACGTAAAGGCGAACTTCGGAGAACAGTTTGTATTTGTGAATGAGAATGGCAACGCCTCGCTGTCCAAGGAAGTGAAGAAAGCTTTCCGGAAGCTGCACGGCGGTAAAATCGCTTGGGACCGGGACGGATTTCTGTGGGCCTGGACCTAAAAAAACGACCGTTAAGGGTCGTTTTTTGTGTGCGCATGGGCACAGTTAACAGGAATTTCTCCAGCTAATTCGATGCTTGTTCTAATAAATCTTACAATTAATAAAATTACCGGGATTTCCATCTATATCATGATTGTAGGGATATTTCGCATTATTAACAGGAGTTTTTCCAGTTATATTAAAGCAAGTTGCCCCTTTTACACCGGCACCTCTCTACTGCCCTTTTCCATAGGGGAGCTGCAGAGCGGACAGGGTTTGGTGGACAGGTGATCTTCGGCCCCGCCTGCTTTCACGCGAGTCCAGCCTGGGCATCGTTCACCCGTACAGGTCCAGACAGGTACGGTGTGGGTTCTTCCTGCTGCTGTTCTGCTGGCCGGTAGTGTTCTTGCCGTAACGGTCACGCTTCTGGACGCAGATGCCTCGGAGGAAGCAACGGCAGACCGGAAGGCCGACAGCATAAAGCGGGAGACCTCTGCTTTTTTACCCCGATGCTGGGCAGGCGAGCTGATGAACAGCTCTTCCTTAGCTCTCGTAACGGCTACATACGCCAGCCGCCGTTCTTCCTCCAGCGCCGCCAGGCTTGATGCTCCGCCGCCAGAGACGGCGGTCTTCCGGTCCTTAAACCGATCGCCCTCCAGCGCCGAGCTGTGCGGCAGAATCCCCTCGGAGGCTCCGATAAGGAACACCACGGGAAACTCCAGCCCCTTCGATTTATGAATCGTCATCAGCGCAACCCGGTTACCCTGCTCTTTGGTGCCCGGCTGGCGATGATGCTCATTCCGCTCCGTAATATTTTCGATAAAATCAAGGAAGGCCGGGATGCTGTCGAACCGCTCCGCCGAGGTTTCCAGCTCGTCCAGCATTTCTTTTAACGTTTCCCTGTGCAGTGTGGCCTGATGCCGTTCGTTAGCCTCAATAAAATGATCATAGAACTGTGTACGGATCTGGCGAATCGCTTGTACCGGTGTCAGCTCACGCATATTGCGGATCAGATCGAGCCGCTCTCTAAGCTTGACGCCTTTGAAATCCTCCATGCCGGGCAGCGACATCAGATGGATGAGCGGGCCTTGCTTCGGCTGGATAGCCTCCATATGGCGGATGTGGTTCATCCCTTTTTCCCGGTTCATATACAGAGTGGGCAGAATATTCTCAATCGCTGCAAAATTCCGCCGGTTCACCGTAAGCCGCAAATGATCTACAACTGGAGAAATCAGCCAGTGCTCATAGAGCAGCTGACCTTCGCCATAATCGATATAAGGAATATCACGCAGAAGCAGCAGTTCCAGTAAGGCCCGGTTACTGCTAGAGGCGCGGTACAGCATGGCGAAATCCTTGTATTCGCGCTTGCCGCTCCCGACTTCACTTACAATATGATCGACCATTTGCTCGGCTTCCTCGTCTGCACTTTGCGGTCGCATATACCGGGGCTGGCTTCCGCCGCTTTTGGCCGCTTGCAGGGTTTTGGAGCGCCGCCGTGTGTTGTGCCGGATAATGCCGTTGCCGAGACCGACAATCGCGGGGCCGGAGCGGTAATTGATATCGAGCGTAATCACCTTTGCTCCAGGATACAGCTTCTCGAACTCCAGTATGAACTCGCTACGCGCCCCGTTGAAGGAATAAATCGTCTGATCATCGTCCCCGACCACCATGAGATTATGCTGCGGATGAGATATCATTTTCACCAATTCATATTGCAGGGCGTTCGTATCCTGAAACTCATCGACCATTACATACTGGTATCTCATCTGCAATTCCTGCAAAAGCACCGGCCGCTCCCGCAGCATCCGGTAAGCAATTAACAGGACATCATCGAAATCGATTTTGAAATGGTCAGTTTTCCACTGCTCGTAGATTCTCAGAATTTGTTTCATTTCTTGATCTGCGGTCGTTAATTCCGGGATTTCATCCACCGTGCCCATGTTCATCTTGTGAGAAGAGAGCAGACTCAGCAGCGTTTCCGGCGGATAAGCATCCTTGGGAAGTCCCAGCTCGCGCATAATCTGCTTCAGTAAAATATGCTGACGGCGGGTTTCGCTGAAAATATCCTGCTGCAAGCCTTGTCTGCGCAAGAAATACAGGAAGAAGGAATGAAACGTCCGAGCCTGCAAGGCGGTGGCATCGCGTTCGCTTACCCCGGGCAGCAGGGCAATCCGCTCGCGCATTTCAGCCGCCGCCTTATTGGAAAAGGTCAACAGCAGCAGCTGGCTCGGTGAAATTCCGCGCACAGACAGCAAATAACCGGTTCTGCAGATCAGAACCGATGTTTTGCCGGAGCCTGCACCGGCCAGAGTCAGAAGCGGCCCCGTATGGTGCCTTACGGCTGCAATTTGCGGGAGGTTCAGCAGGATACCGCCCTGCTCCAGCCTGCGGAAAAAAGCCGAGTCCCGGTCCTCCGGTTTCACCAGCTCTCTGCTGGTCTTGGCAGAGGCTATCGCGGCCTCAGGGATACGTTCTCCAGTAGCGCCCAGAGGAATATTATGAAATAAGAGCTTGTTCAATTGAATTCACCTTCGTTTGTTTCTTGTGCCGGTAATTTAGCCAATCTACAATATACCATCCTATTCCCTTTGCTGCACAAGTAAAAAGTGTAAATAGGAGCGTGGTTGATAAATAAAAACCATTAAAGTGGTCATACCAAAGAGCCTCGCAGGAGGCTCTAGTCTGCTCCTTCGAAAGGTATTAAAGCTTTCAACGCCGTCACTAATTCACCCGTAATCGTAATCGTTACAAGGTAGGCATTTTAATTCGAATGCAATCGCAATCGGCTTTCGAGCTAAATGATCTGAATATCATAGACATCAAATTTCCAAAACAGCTATAATTTCATCCATAATACCTATTTTCAAAATAAACTCCAATCGCTTGTTTATTGTTACGGGTGCTGTTTGACATTGATAATGAGAACTATTATCATTATTATTGAGTAACAGAGTGATAATTTTTTTCAATAATAAATCTGTTTGCCTTTGGAGGGTCACGTGGAACAGGGAATCGAGTTTCATCTACAAAGAAATCATAATATTCATTTTACGGAGGAAACTCCCTACAGCCCTATTTGCAGTGGCCTCGATTTGTTACATCCAGCGAGTTTGCAATCTTTTTTGGATGTCTTTGGATCGATGATTAGGTCCCCGAGGCAAGCGGTTACCGGTTCTTTGTTTGGCAAGCGTTACAGTACATTGGCGGCAGGAGCTTTATATAGTTTTACAGTTTCTGATTATGGCGTAAATATTTCGTTAAACGTTCTACAATTATCGTTGATAGATAAGTCATTTCATTTTCATTTGACGAGACGCACGCAAACTATGGCCATAGTAATGGGTTCAACTCGTATACAGCGAAGAAAGCAATATTTAACACATATATTTAATGACAACCTCATTCCAGTTTTTTCAATGGTATCCCGGTATACGGGACTTGATGAATCTGTATTGTGGGGGCATTTGTCTTATTTATTGGCCTATTGGAAAAAGAAATGGGTGAGCCAGGCGAAATCTGAAGAGTTAAAAAGCCGGATTGAAGCGGATTACCGTTACATAATTGACGAAGCAGGTTCGGAGCTTTGTGTAATAAAGAAAAATAGACTGCAGGATGATTTTCGTTGTATACCGGTTCCTCATCATGCAGATCGGTTGATTACAGTACGCAAAAAATGCTGTTTAAACTATTGTTTACCGGGTGAAGACCGATACTGCTATACTTGTCCGAAAATAACGGATGAACGAAGAATCACCAAATATTTGTGCCTTCAACCGATATAAGTAGCGGTAGTAAGCGATGGCATTAAGCACATCCTGATAGGGATGTTTAGCTATTCTTTTTTCAGCTATAATTTTTTTGCTATTAATTGATAATGGTTATCATTATCAATTAATAGCAATGATGGAGGTGAGACGATGCCTAATACGAAGCACAGACTGCTCATTGATGCCTATTCCGCCAGCCCCGAAGAAAAGGAAAAGGTAGTCGCTATGCTTAACCAGATTATCATAGAGATATCCGGCCTGGAACTTTGTTCATCTGTCCAGATTTCCCTTACAGCAGAGGAAGGGGATCGGGAAAAGAACATACAAGAGCTGTCGGAAGATACAAAAGGGGATATACTGTATCCGGAATTAAGCACAAGACAGCAGGAAATTGCCGTGCTGCTCGCTAGCAACTATTCTGTGCAAAAAATCGCCAATCAATTGTATATATCTGAAAATACGGTCAGAAAGCATGTGCAGAATATTAAAAAGTTGCTGGGAATTCACGCATCTGGGGTAGATCTGATCTATGCATTGAAAGGTAGATAGGGAAAGAGTACATAATCGGTTTCGATGATTTTATGGTCGGAAATGATCATTTACAACTTATTTTGTCCAATGATACGATACATATATGATATTGATAATGATTATCAATATCATATTATCCAGGTCGTTATCCAGGGACTAAGGAGGTTGGAAAATGATTACAAAGCAAGCAGCAATGAAAGAAGGTATAAAGGATTCTGTAAAAGATTGTATCGGCGGCACACCCTTAGTTCGATTGAGCAGGCTTTTCCCGCAGCAGTGGATTGAGGTTATCGCGAAGCTGGAGTATATGAACCCGGGAGGAAGTATGAAGGATCGTCCTGCCCGCTATATTATCGAGCAGGGTTTCAAGGAGGGGATCATTCACGAGAATTCGCACTTGATCGAAAGCACATCCGGAAATTTAGGGGTAGCGTTAGCGATGATAGGCCGAATTTATGACTTGAAAGTCACATGTGTAGTAGATCCCAAAATTACCCAAACGAATCTGCATATTTTGCGGCAGATGGGCGCTCAAATCGAAATGGTGGAAGAGCGGGACGATCAGGGAGGATACTTAAAAACGAGAATTAAGCGGGTACAGGAACTAATGCAAGAAACACCCAACGGATTCTGGATTAATCAATATGCCAACGAAAACAATTGGAAAGCGCACTTTCATGGAGCCGGAAGTGAAATTGCAGAGCAACTGGATCATGTGGATTTGTTTATTGCAGGTGTAAGTACTTCCGGCAGCATTATGGGTACGAGTAGAAGGCTGCGGCAGAAGTTTCCGCAAATGAAGGTTGTTGCCGTCGATGCGCTGGGGTCGATTATTTTTAGTCCGGTTGCGGCCCCGAGGGAACTGCCGGGAATTGGCGCAAGCCGTGTGCCGGAGATTTTGAATAAAGCGGAAATCGACAGCGTTATTCATTCTAACGATTGGGAATCTGTCCAAGGCTGCCGGGACCTGCTGTTAAAGGAAGGAATTTTTGCAGGTGGTTCGTCAGGTTCGGTCGTGGCTGCTATTCACAAGCTTATCCCTTCCCTAAAGCCGGAGGGGGAAGGCCGATTCGTATTGTAACGCTTCTGCCAGATCGGGGAGACCGTTACTTGGATACGGTGTATAACGATAAATGGGCATCTAAATTAAAACGATAAAATGGAAGCAGAGGTGTATAGAGATGGAAACAGAACAACTTATTGAAACAAAGAATGAAGCTTGTGAGCCGGGACCTGCGATTTTATTTTTAAACAAGGAGAGTATAGCGAAGTTTGGAGGGGATCATTCGGATATCTATGTGCAGGGGATAACGGAAGCACTGACCCTGCATGCGAAAGGTCAATTTGTCCAGCCGTTGAAGCCGTATTTGCGGGTTGATCCGGAGAAGGGCCATATTGCGGACCGGATTATTGCAATGCCTGCACATGTAGGAGGCGAAACGGCGATTTCCGGCATCAAATGGATCGGCAGTAAGCATGATAATGCGGCAAAGCGTGGAATGGAGCGGGCTAGCGGACTGCTCATCCTCAATGATCCGGCTACTAACTATCCGGTAGCGATTTTGGAGGCGGGGTTGATTAGCAGCATGCGAACGGCTGCGGTGACCGTTGTCGCGGCAAAATACCTGGCACGAAAAGGTTTTAAGAACGTGGCCTGTTTAGGCTGTGGAATCATAGCCAAAACACAGATGCGTTCCATGCTAGAACAATTCTCTCAGATAGAAACGATCTTTTTATTCGATCTGAATAGACATTCTGCGGCAGCATTAAAAGAAGAGTTGAACCGAAGTTTTCCGGCGGTTGACATTGTACTTTCAGATAGCGCCGAGCAGGCGGTTCGTCAGGGGGAAGTCGTAGTAACATGTACGGTTGCGGATCAGCCCTATATTCCTTTTGAATGGCTGAAGAAAGGCACGTTTGTCAGCAATATATCCATTATGGATGTACATAAAGATGTTTTTCTAAAAGCGGATAAAGTAATTGTTGATGATTGGGAGCAGTCCAATCGCGAGAAGAAAATCATTAACCAGCTTGTTTTGGAAGGAACGTTTTCACGTGAAAAATTATATGCCGAACTGGGAGAGATCGTAATAGGCCATAAGCCGGGACGGGAATCGGACGATGAAATCATCGTGCTAAACCCGATGGGGATGGCGATTGAGGATATCGCTTGCGCTCATCTGATTTACCGTAAGGCGCTTGCCGGGAATGCGGGCACCAAGTTAAGCCTTTATTAGGTTTGGGTCCGATGAAGGTGAGCCAACAAGTGAACTTGCTTGAAAGGAGGTAAACAGCATTTGAATACATATCTCATTGGAAGTAATACCTCTTCAGAAATTAAACAGACGTTGGAAGAGCAAGCAGAGAGAATGGTCTTTTGTGATCTGATTAATGCGATGTTTCATGAAAATTTATTGGGTTTTCTTCAAAAAGGTACCGTTTCAACTGAGCGGTTAGACGTATCTGGCTGTGAGTTGTACACGTTGGAAGAAGGAGAGAGCTATTTCTATTTTCCAGTGGATGATAAACGACAAGTGATGTTTCGTGTCCATCAGCAGCGTTTTATTCAAACGTATAAAATCAGCCGTTTACCTGTGGTGCTGCTGATAAATAAGGAAGAATCCGTGATGGCTCAGGGGCTGCATCCAATACCATTTATGCGAATTTTTGCCGATTCTCTTTCTGAAGAGGAACGTAACGACTCTCTGCCTAATTTGCCGGATTTTCTGGATGAATTGAAAGATTCTATCGAGCAAACGTTTATATCACTAGAGGCAATGCTAGCGTATGATCGGAAACCAAATGATTCCGAATCATCTGTCCAACAGATTGAGCGATTTTCCGCGCTGCGAGACCGGCCTTTTCACCCTACTTCACGAGCTAAACGCGGGTGGAACAACGATGAATATCGCCAGTATAGTCCGGAATACGGAAGTTCATTCGGGCTGGATTGGCTAGCTGTCCGTCGTGATTGCATAAAGGCAAGCACACCAGAAGATATAGCAAGCTTCATTTTAAATGATTTTGAACTGGAGACATTGCACTTAGCAGCTAATCAAGCTGGTGTCGATAATGACAGGTATATTCTGCTTCCTGTTCATCCATGGCAGATGGATCATGTTGTGCCGTCAATATATCAAGAAGAAATGGCACAGGGTATTTGCATACCGGTCATCCGGGGATTAGGAGATTTTAAGGCGACATCGTCAGTTCGAGCCTTATCAGCCTCAGGGGATGGGAAATTCCATGTAAAGGTGCCGATTGGCATTTATTCTCTGGGAGCATTGCGTGTTCTCCCGCCGCGCTACCTTCATAACGGTGAAAAAGGTCAAAGATTACTTCAACAAGTCATGAAGAGAGAACCTTTGTTGGATGATCGATTACGTTTATGCAGCGAGTCTAATTGGTGGGGATTCTACGAACCAGATGGCGATCCGTTCCATGATAAACCGGGGCATCTGGCCTGCCTGATCCGTGAGTATCCTTACGATCTGCTTAAGGATAAAGGAGTGGAATTAATTACCATGTCCGCGTTAGCGGTTGTGGATCAAAAAAAACAAAATCCGATATTCGCTCAAATGGGAGCGAATCGATTCGGCAAACATATGGGCGATACACAGGTATTGGAGCTGTTTAGAGAAATTGCCCATGTATTTATTGAGACAACACTTACGTGTTTCCGATATGGAATCATGCCGGAAGTTCACGGCCAGAACGTGATATTAATCCTTCGGAACGGACGGGTTAGCGGCTTGCTATTGCGGGATCATGACACTATTCGGTTACATCTCCCTTGGTTAGAGAGCGAGGGTTTGGCGGATCCCCAATATATTGTCAAGCCGGGTACGCCTAATAGTTTGGTCAATGAGACGCCGGAACAATTGCTCTCCTATTTTCAAACCCTTGGCGTGCAAGTAAATCTTTATGCCATCATGGATGCATTGTCAACAGCGTATTCAATGGATGAGGCTTTGTTCTGGCAGGAGATCAAAAGGGTTATACATACGTGTATATCCGACATCGATTTTCCGTCATCGGTGCGAAACGTAATCGAACAACAACTGCTTGATAGTGAAACCTGGCCTACTCGCCTATTGTTAACACCCCTTTTAAAGAGAACGGGCTCCGGTGGCGGCAGCATGCCTGCAGGAGTAGGTCAAACGCAAAACCCGCTGCAAAGTTTAGGTGTGGAAGATGAATAAATCCTCTTGTTTCCAAAGAAACTTTCAAGTTCTATGGATGGGACAGTTTTTCTCCATTTGCAGCTTGACGGTTATGGTTCCTTTTCTTCCCTTTTTAATGACTGAGTTAGGGGCAGTGACCACTGCGGAGAATCTGTTATGGGCGGGTTTATCTCTTGCAGCTCCCGCTTATATGCTTTGCTTAGTTTCCCCTATATGGGGAAGGTATGGGGATCGCTTTGGAAAGAAGTTGATGGTAGTTAGAGCGTTATTGGGCATTGCGGTGAGTTTAGGGCTAATGGGATGGGCACAGACGCCATTGCAATTTTTTCTTGCGAGACTGCTCCAAGGAGCTTTCGGAGGTGTTGTCGACGCCACTGCCGCCTTTACCGGATCCCAAGCAAATGAGCGAACACAGGGCCGAGTACTGGGCAGTTTACAAAGCGCCACTGCGGCGGGTTCCCTCATTGGCCCGCTTATCGGGGGAACGATGGCTGATTTGTTCGGATTTCAAACCCTACTATGGTGGATGGCTCTATTGACGGGCTTATCCGGATTAGGTGCAGCAATTCTGTTGCGAGAGCCCCATAGAGAGACGGCATCCAATCGTGAGGTGAACATATCCTTAGTAAAAGCATGTAGCAATTTACTGAGGCACCGTAGGGTAAGGAGTTTCCTGCTGGCGGGAATGATGGCGCAGTTTGGAGCATTTGGTTTGGTCACCGTGTTTGCTCCGCGTGTGGAAGGAATGATTGGCTATGCAAACTATGCCGCAACGTGGGTAGGCGTACTGCAAGCGATCACCTGGGGGGCAACGTTGATCGGGTCCCCATGGTGGGGGCGTCGTAATGATCGGATGCAAATAGAAAAAAACGTATGTTTAGCATTAGTTGGATGTGGACTAAGCGTCATTCTGCAAGCATTACCGCCGAATGTGGTCTGGTTGATTCCACTAAGAATTGTACAAGGGTTTTGTTTTGGGGCGCTTATACAATCCATATTTCTTGTGGTCATAAAGGAGTCAAAAAAAGAACATAGGGGAATGAACATAGGTATCGCTAATTCATTTCTCGTGATTGGACAAATTGCCGGTTCGTTATTAGGTGCCGCATTTGGAGCTTTTCTGACAATGGAATGGACATTTGTGATTATTGGGTCTTCGTTTCTATGCGGGTCTGTTTGGCTCGCGATAGGCGCACGGCAGTCCGTGTCCGCTCCGTATATTAAAACCATCATGATGAGGTGGAAAATGAAAGATGATAAACAATATTAAAGAACAAGCTCAAGCAGCAAAAGAAATGGGACGTACATGGGCGCAAATCGCAACGACGGAGAGGTTGTTAAATGCGTATTTGCGGGAAACAGGTAAATTTGATCCAATTCTGCAACCGGATGATCCGAAATGCAAGTGCCTTCCCTCATCCATTCTTGATGAAATAAGCAGGCAAGGGACACCTATGTCCGTAGCACTGGAGTCCACAGGGGTTATCATTTTCGGTGCATTCACCTATTTTTCAGTGTTCGGTCATCACCGCTACGGATTCTCTTTTTGGATAAAACACTTACAATGTGGGGATCTTTTGCAGGTCCAAAGCTGTAAAGAATTGGCCGAGGTATTGTTGAATGAACTTGCTTCGTCAGCCAACATTTCACCGCAGCAAACCGATCTTAAGGAAACGTTGTTGTTCCAATTGGAAAATTCACTGGAAAAGACCAGTACGTATGTAGAGCGTAGTTTTCGTGAAGGTCAATCTTTATGGAATCTGGCGGCTGAAGAACGCTTTTACTCGGCTGAACAATCACTTGTTTACGGCCATCCGTTTCATCCAGCGCCTAAGAGTTCACAAGGTTTTTCCGCTGAAGATTTACTCCAATACGCTCCGGAGATGGGGGCCTCTTTTGTCCTGAATTACTTTGCTTGCGCTCCGGAGATTATTCAAGAATCTTTTTTGCATACGGAGAAGTTAGATCCATCCTGGTTTTCTCCAAAGGTAATAGAAGCAGTCAAACAGCATTTGGGGCCGTCTTGGCAGCAGTACCGATTAATTCCTTGCCATCCGTGGCAAGCAGAGCATTTGAAAAAGTGGCCTGAGGTTCAAAATTTGTTAGACACAGGTAGGCTTGTTGACCTGGGGCTGCTTGGTGACAGGGTTTACCCTACATCGTCCGTTCGTACCGTTTGGGATCCACAACACAAGTATTTCTTCAAGCTGCCGCTTAATGTGCGAATTACCAATTTTATTCGCGTCAATCCGCTTGAGCAGCTGGAGCGAACAATGGATGCCAGCCGGGTGCTTCGTTATCTGTCCGAACAATTACCATTTTCAGAGTTTACGATTTTGCATGAAGAAGGGTATCGCACGCTTGCACCGGATAGCGTAACACCGGAACAAAGAGAAAGATTGGCTGAGAGTTTCGGGTTTATTGTGCGGGAAAATCCGACTGCCTCTCCAGATAATAAAGAGGTACCCCTCGTGGTGGCTTCTTTGTTGGAACAACCGCCACACGCCAATGAGCCGCCCATTATAGAAGCTGTACGTATGGCTGCCTGTCAATACCCAGATCTCAATCAAGGTGAATTTCTAGAGAATTGGTTGAAACAGTACCTGGATATATCGCTAGTCCCGCTATTATGGTTGTTTATCGAACATGGAGTAAGCATTGAAGCTCATGTTCAAAATTCTATAGTTGCTCTTCGCGACGGATGGCCGGTTCACTTCTATGTCCGCGATCTTGAAGGCGTCAGCATCGGCCACAAACGTGCCCGGGAGCAAGCTATGTTCAATCACAGGATTGCTGAACAAAGTCCTGTTCTCTATACAGAGGAAGAAGCTTGGGACCGTTTCAAGTATTATGTCGTAGTCAATCATCTCGGGCATCTGATTCATACCCTGGCCTATTACGGGTCGACGGATGAAATGGCACTTTGGAAGGTAGTAGCCGAAGTAGTTCAAACCTCGAGTCTATTACAAAAGAGTGTAAATAGTTCTTACCTTCTGGATCTGATAGAGAATGAAGGATTACCTGCCAAAGCCAACTTCATTAGCTGTTTTCATCAAAGAGGCGAAAGACCATTGTATGTGACTATACCCAATCCGCTTATTACGTTCAGGGGGAAAGTATGAATAATAAAAGTGCAGAATTGATAAAAGATTTTACTTACCAACCGTCCATCGTGGATGCTGCGATCCAGTCAAACCAGTTTGTTACGGTAAGGCGACGAATTTTTCGCCAATTAATTGAGGCGTTACTCTACGAGGGAGTGATTACAGCTGAGATTGAGCAGGTGGACGGAGAAACGGGTTACCGCATTCCTGCCCAAGATGAAAAGGGCCAATCTGTCATCTACCTATGCCGCGGACAACGACGATCAACATTCGGACGAATTCGTCTGACTGACGAATTGATTATCCGTATGGTTGATGATATGTGCCAAGAAGCAGACTCGTTGGCCCAATTCTTACTTGAAATTCGTGGATCATTAGGTGCTGATGAAGGACGTTTGATCACGTTCATCAACGAGTTGGAACATACCCTGCTTAAAGACACGTTGGCACAGCATTATCGCCATCAAGAGGGTAGAACTCTCCACGCAAGCAGTTATGATGAATTAGAAGGAGATATTATGGACGGCCACCCTTACCATCCCAGTTACAAATCGAGAATCGGTTTTGATTATATGGAACAATACGAATATGGCCCTGAATTTAAAGGAGAGCTCTATCCAGTGTGGGTAGCGGTCGATAAAAAACATACCTGCATATCCATCTCAAGAGAAATGGACTATCAAAGCTTTCTTATCGATGAACTGGGAGAGGAACTATTTATCTCGTTTGTAGAGACCGTAAGAAGAAGAGGGCTTGATCCGAAGGAATATTTGTTTATGCCTATCCATCCTTGGCAGTGGAAGAAGATCATTACGACGGCTATGTTAGAGGATTTAAGGGAGAATCACCTGATTTTGCTAGGGGTATCCGATGACCGTTATCGGCCGCAGCAGTCGATTCGGACGTTGGCTAATTATACTTCGCCGGAAAAAATGTATTTGAAGTTATCCATGAATTTAATCAATACGTCCACTAGCCGCATTCTGGCTCCCCATACGGTATCTAACGCTTCGGCCATTTCCGACTGGTTAAAAGAGTTGGTAACAACAGATCCCTATTTGAGTCGTGAGGCAAGAATCGTATTGTTACGGGAGGTCATGGGTATTTCCTATGATCGCCCAGCCCGTTCGAATTTGCTCCAATCGAATACCTACGGAATCATGGGCTGCATCTGGAGAGAAAGCTTGCATCGTTTCCTGGAATCAGGGGAAGAGGCGCTTCCTTTTAATGGTCTTTGCCATGTTGAATTAAACGGTAAACCGTTGATAGAATCTTGGATTCGCCGCTATGGTGCGGAAGAGTGGTTAACAAGGTTGTTTGAAACAAGCATCCTCCCGATTATCCATCTGCTGTATGCCCATGGAATCGCGGTGGAGTCCCATGCGCAGAATATGGTGCTGATCCATAGAGATGGAATGCCTGAGCGGATCGCACTCAAAGATTTTCACGATGGCATTCGCTTTTCAAAAACACATCTGGTTGAACCGGACAAATGCCCGGAGTTACTCGGAACACCTGATTATCATGCTCGTATTAACCGTAATTCATTTATTGAAACAGATGATCTTGTAGCTGTTCGCGACTTTATGCACGATGCTTTCTTCTTCATTAATATAGGGGAATTGGCTTTATTAATGGCTGATGCTTTTGATTATCCCGAGCAAAAGTTTTGGGGCTTGGTACGCCAGGTTATTGAAGCATATCAAGAACGCTTTCCCGAATTGTCCGATCGGTACCAATTATTTGATCTGTTTGCTCCATGGATTGAGGTGGAACAACTTGCAAAGAGGCGACTGTTTCCCGATACAGAGCTAAGGGTTCACAAAGTACCCAATCCATTAGCAGTGTCTAAGTAAACCCGTGATGATTGGAGAGTATTTTATATGCTGGGAGATAACGCTCTAAAACGTAAACTGCTTGAAGGAAAAGCGGTGTACGGCTTGTTTTGCTCCATTCCTTCACCTATTATGGTCGAGATGATCGGATGTGCGGGGTTTGACTTCGTCATTATTGACACAGAACATGTCCTAATTAATCCGGAGACGTTGGAAAACATGATTCGGGCAGCCGAGACGACCCATATTACTCCATTGGTAAGAGTTGCCGATGCCAATCCTGGGACTATTCTACGTGTTCTAGACGCCGGTGCGCAAGGGGTGGTTGTGCCGCACGTCCAAAGTAAGGAAGAGGCTGAGAACATTGTCCGTTTCAGCCGGTACTACCCGCTAGGTACACGAAGTTTAAACAGCGGTCGTCCCGGGTCTTTCGGCAAAAACGATTTGGTTGCCTATATGGAGCGGGCAAATAAAGAAATCATGGTTATTCCCATGATTGAAAGCAGGGAAGGTGTTGATCAAGCGGATGACATTCTAGCCGTTCCAGGGATTGATATGGTATTGGAAGGGGCTGCGGATCTTTCACAATCGTACGGGATACCGTGGCAAACCCGCGGGGAAGCGGTCAAAGATGCATTGCACCAGATTCAATCCGCTGCCTGTCGACATGGGGTGCCTTACTGCGCAATTCCGCGCGCTATAGAGGATATGGATATGTGGCGGGAAAGAGGTGTACGGGCCTACGTACTGGGTGACGAACGCGGCACAGCGTTCCGAGCGCTGCGGAACCAATTGAATATGTTTAAAGACCAACAGGCGGAACTATTAAGAAAGGGGGAAGTTGATGAACAGAGTAGTTGAGTATATCCGACAAGTAAAAGAAGAAAGCTCAAAGCCGGTTTGCGCTTTTCTCTACGATTTGAATCATTTGCGTCAATATGTGAAACGGAGGGTTGAATCGCTTCCTTCACCCTGCCAGCTTTTTTATGCGATCAAGGCCAATTCGGAACGATCCATTATTGAGACACTTGCACCCATTGTTCACGGCTTTGAAGTGGCATCACTTGGTGAAATTCTTAAAATAAGATCGGTTTCACCCGATATCCCCATCTTATTTGGCGGACCGGGAAAAACGAATGAAGAAATTGAGGGAGCTATTCAACATCATGTTAGCTTAATCCATGTGGAAAGTCTTGATGAACTGCAAAGGATTGATTATATAGCAAAGCATAGGGGAGTAGTTGTACCGATTCTTTTACGTGTAAATTTACGAGGCCCTTTTCCAAATGCCACACTAGCCATGGCAGGACGTCCCACTCAATTTGGGATTGACGAAGAAATCATAACTGAAGCCATTCGCATGGCGCGATCGTTACAAGGCGTTAAGCTGGAAGGTTTTCATTTTCACTCTCTTTCAAACAATTTGGATGCGCTGAAACATACTGAACTTGTTGCTTACTACTTCCAGGTAGTAAAGAACTGGATAAGAGAGTTTGATTTGCAGATTTCCTATCTCAATGCCGGAGGAGGTATTGGGGTGAATTACGCTGATTTACAGCAGCAATTCGATTGGGATCTGTTTGTTAGCGGCTTGGCAACCTTGTTGGAGAAGCAATTACCGCCAGGTATGCGTGTTCTGTTTGAATGCGGGCGTTACTTGACTGCTCCCAGCGGTTATTACGCTGCGGAAGTGTTGGATATCAAACAAAATCACGGAAAAAAATACGCCGTGATCAGAGGAGGCACTCATCATTTTCGTCTTCCTTCTTCTTGGCAGCATAGTCATCCATTTGTTGTTATTAAAACAGAGCAATGGGAGTATCCGTTTCAGCGAAGAGAATACCAAAATTGCGAGTTGACAGTAGTAGGGCAGCTTTGTACACCAAAGGATATATTGGCTAAAGATGTTGCGGTATCCAGCATACGAACAGGGGATATCCTTTGTTTCCAGTATGCCGGAGCGTATGGATGGGCTATCTCCCATCATGATTTTCTCAGTCACCCGCACCCTGATCATATTTATTTAGATTGAAAAGTTTTTATTGACAATGATTGGATGAGTACTATAAAATAATTTTTGTTGGAATGATAATGATTATCATCCATTCTCTTTTTTTGAAGTCTATTGAGAATGATTATTATTCTAAGTACAGCTATCATTACATAGAATTGAAAGGTGGATAAACAGAAATGAACACAGGATTTATACGTTATGTACTAACCGGAATTTTTGCTTTTGCCATGATTTTTGGAAACTTCCCAACTGCTTTGGTGGAAGCAGCAGGGAACATCAAAGTTACGAAGGATGGGGAATCTCTTTCCTTCGACGCAGCGCCGCAAGTGATACAGGGGCGAACAATGGTTCCTTACCGTGGGATTGCTGCCAGTCTTGACGGAAAAGTAAGCTGGAACGCTAAAACAAAAAGCGTTACTGTTGTAAAAGGAGACACCATTGTTAAACTGAAGATAGGATCAAAGATTGCTTACAAAAACAATCAAATAATACAACTTGATGTAGCTCCTATAGCTATGAAGGGTACTACGCTTGTTCCGCTCCGTTTTATCTCTGAAGCCTATGGTCTTTGGGTTAAGTGGGACAGCAGCAGTAAAACGGTATCGATTAAAAGTAAATTGACCCTACAAACTTCAGTAGGTGAAGTAACCTTAAACCACATCCCAGAACGTGTTGTTGTGTTGGATATGTATTTACTAGATATTGTAACTTCACTAGGAATTGAGCCTGTTGGTATTGCACAAGAGGACGCAGTGAAAAAATCGCTTCCCGATTACCTTGATAAGTATATAAAACATCAGTTTACTTGGGTGGGAGACCGTAAACAGCCCAGCACGGAAGTCATCGCGAGCCTTAAGCCGGACCTTATTATCGGTGATGTAAAACGTCATAAAGAAGCATACAATGTTTTATCCGGAATTGCTCCGACCGCTTTATTTACCGGTGCTGGCGATGACGATTGGAAAGCCATTATTAATAAACTGGGCGACGCATTTGGTGCCGATGACAAATCAAAAGCTGTGCTTGCTGATTATTACAAGAAAGTCTCTTCAGCTAAAGCCGCTATCTCAAAAGAAGGTGCAGTAAAAGTTCTCCCTGTAGGTAACTATGCGAAAAATCAAGTGCGTATCTTTACTACGGATTCATTTACCGGCGATGTTTTGAAAGAAATCGGATTAAACATTACGTTCAGTGCTGCAGGAAAACCTGACGCGTACATCTCTAGAGAAAAGCTTCCTGAGATTCAAACGGATGTAATCTTCCTTTTGGAGAGCCCGAAGTGGACGGAAAATATCGACTTGGAAACCGCTCCGATTTGGAAAGACCTAGCCGTTATAAAGGCCGGCAAGGTGAAAAAAGTTAGCTTGGAAACTTGGACATTCTACCGGGGACCATTAGCTGCAAAAGTGATTATTAGCGATGCAGTCGGTTACTTAACAAAGTAAAACAACATCTAAAAGAAGATATCCAACGGCGTGAGAGAAGGACATTTCCTGCTCACGTCGTTTCCCATTAGGAGATGAACGGATATGCGTTCCAATCATTACAAAAGTATTCTAGTGCTATGTTTGGGACTAGGTACACTTTTAGTAGCTATCTTATTCTCTATCCGTTATGGAGTAGCGGATCTAACCAATAGCACAGTAATTGACGCCCTTTTTCACTATAACAGTGATTTACAGCAGCACCAAATTGTTCATGATCTTCGTCTGCCTAGAGTATTGGCAGCAGTCATGGTCGGAGCCGCTATGGCGATCTCAGGTGCAATGCTCCAGGCCATAACGGATAACGCTTTGGCGGCGCCGGAAATTTTAGGTATTAACTGGGGTGTGGCCCTTACGATTTTAGTTGCGAATTTATATCTGCCTTGGGTACCTGCGGAGTGGATCCCGATTATGGCATTTTGCGGCGGTGGATTGACGATGCTGTTGGTTTGGGGCATTGGTTCACTCGGTTCACGAGGAACTTCATCCGTGAAACTGGCTTTGGCTGGAGTTGCGATCTCTGCACTTGTAAGTACAATGATTGAAGGGATTATTCTTGTAAACTCTCAGAACGCCTATGCGCTTTCTTATTTGATAAAAGGAAGCGTAGCAGGGATAGAATGGCGTGATATTCAATTTTTATATCCATGGATGATAACGGGTTCCATAGCTGCTCTTATGTTAACAGGAAAACTTAACTTACTACGCCTAGGAGATGAAGTGGCAAAGGGGCTTGGATTGCGGGTACGTATGATCCGTTTGGTTTCTTCCATAGTTGTGGTTGTATTAGCAGGTTCCGCTGTGGCTGTATCGGGTCCAATTGCCTTTATTGGGCTAGTGGTTCCACATATAACCCGATTTATTGTAGGGGTTGACGAACGATGGGTAATTCCATGTTCCGGCGTTTTTGGGGCGCTTTTACTTGTTCTTGCCGATCTCGTAACCCGCCTTGTATTTGATCCAGAGGAGGTATCGGTATCGATACTTATGTCGATCATTGGGGCGACATTTTTTATCTACCTTTTGCGCTCAAGGAGGATTACATGAAGCTGATTGTAAACCCCCGCCAACCCGTACTCTCTCGGCCAAGTACCCCATGGTGGGTAATAGCTCTGGCTCTACTTCTTTTATTATTCATGATCTCCATTATCAGTACGGCCTTGGGAGCCGTGCGATTAAGTATAAGGGATATCTTACATGTGTGGTTGGGCGGAGAATTGGAACAAACACAGCAAATCATTATGGAAATGCGTATGCCGCGTGTACTTATAGCGGTACTTGTCGGTGGTGCTCTCGCCATGTCCGGGGCGATTTTTCAGGCTATTACTCGTAACAATCTTGCCTCCCCCGACATTATTGGTGTAAGTAATGGAGCGGGATTAATGGCTGTTATCCTTATCGTCTTATTTCCCGCTGCACCCCCCGGAGTTCTTCCTATTTTTGCTTTTATAGGAGGGGCAACTGCGGCTTTGGCCATCTACTTGTTAACATGGCGTAACGGTATCGAACCCAATAAATTGATTATGATGGGAATTGCCATCTCTGCTTTATGTTTGGCTGCCCGCGAAGCAGTAGTTCTTAAAGCTCCTGATGATTTGGAGACCGCTTTATTCTGGTTAGTAGGTTCAGTTTGGGGGCAGGGTTCTGAACGTTTGATAAGTATCTTACCTTGGTTTTTAAGTTTGTTTACTCTTGCTTTAGTCATTACAAGGCCATTAGCTGTACTTCAATTAGGGGATAAAGTCGCTCGAGGCTTAGGAAGCAAGGTGGAGTTGATTCGATTGCTCGCTTCGGTGATTGGAGTGGGATTAGCAGGCTGTGCGATTGCTGTTGCCGGGAACATCGGATTTGTAGGTTTGTTAGGGCCGCATATAGCCAGATTGTTGGTTGGTCCCGATGTACGGCGTGTGTTACCGGTTGCAGCGTTGATCGGAGCTATTGTTACAGTTTCGGCAGATACGCTCGGTCGAATCGTATTAGCGCCAGCAGAACTGCCGGCAGGATTGCTGACTGCTCTCATAGGAGCCCCTTACTTCCTATGGTTATTATACCGAGAACGATAACAAATCAAAGCTAATGGGGGGAACAAGGTGAAACAATTACATACCATGGATTTGGAATTGGCTTATGAGGATAGAACCATTGTCAAAGGACTTAACTTGCAGATTCCACCCGGAAAAATTACGGCCTTGGTAGGAAGAAACGGATCAGGCAAATCAACAATCCTGCAATCGCTCGCGCGGCTCCTCCGCCCAAAATCCGGTACTGTCTATCTTGATGGTAAGTCTATCCATACTCAAGCAACACGTGAAGTTGCCAAGTCATTGGCAATTTTACCGCAGGGACCGGAAGCTCCCGAAGGATTGACGGTGGAAGGATTAGTTTCTCACGGACGCTATCCCTATCAAAAGTTAATCGGCGGTAAATCGGAAGAAGATCAGCGAATGGTACAGTGGGCACTTGAAGTTACAGGTACGGCTGAGTTGGCGGACCGGCCACTTACCGCTTTATCAGGAGGTCAAAGGCAGCGGGTCTGGATCGCGATGGCATTAGCACAAGATACGGAACTATTATTATTAGATGAACCGACTACCTTTCTGGATATGGCTCATCAGTTAGAAGTGCTTGAGTTGCTGAAAAAGCTAAACATGGAAGCAAACCGTACCATTGTCATGGTTGTTCACGATTTAAACCATGCTGCCAGGTATGCGGACCATCTGGTGACCATCTATAACGGAGAGATTGTATCGGAAGGTCCGCCACAAGTGGTCCTCAACTCGGAAATGCTTGAAAAGGTATTCGGTGTAAAAAGTCACATCATCTATGATCCGGAAACAAACACACCTTTGTGTATCCCGTATAAGCTTGTCAGTCAGGATCCAAAAGATGAGGGTAAGCAGTCCATGGAAAAAATGGCAGTAAACAAATAACGTTTAAATTACGAGAGGAGAAACAACGATAACATGTGGAACAATACGTTAATAAGAAGATGGTGTTTGGCGGCCTTCACCATTCTCGTAGTCATTTATATAGCAGGCTGCAGTAATCCGTCTGCAAAAAGTACAAGTAATGAGCAATCCGGTTCAGAAACAGGCCAAGAAACACCTCAAACATCAGGAAAGGAACATAAGCTTGGTGATACGGTGGTTGTTGATAAACTAAGATACAAGGTAAGTTCTGCCTCAACTCAAAAGAAGATTGGAAACGATAGTGACAATAAAACAACAGATCAACAGTTTATTGTTTTGCAAGTTACGATTGCCAATACCGGTACAGCAGCACAGTTGGTTGATCCGTCTCTTTTTAAACTGAAGGATGGACAGGCCAGAGAGTTTGAACCGATGTTCGATGGGGACATGTATGTAAACCAGGGAAATATTTTTTTCTTGCAAGATGTAAATCCTGATTCTCCGCGCGAAGGAAACATCGTTTTTGAAGTGCCTGCCGATGCAACCCAATTGAAATTATTCGTTCAATCAGGAATTGGATTCGAGGGAAATCACATCGGAACGATCGATCTAGGTACAATAGCAGGCAAATAGCCCGTACCCGCTTATATAGTCGTTGCGTGAGCAAACTTGGAGGAAAATATTGTAAATGGTAAATTTAAATCTGGTCAAATTCGGGCTATGAATCGCTCGTAAAAGAAGTGGGCGACAGCATCGTTGAAGAGGTCAATGCAGCGTTGTTGAGCTTGTGCGAAGAAAAATCCATCTTAAAAACCCGGAAATTCCGCTATAAAGTACGCATTGACGAAAACGAGAGCGGCTTCCTCGTCTGCACTTTGCGGTCGCATATACCGGGGCTGGCTTCCGCCGTTTTTGGCCGCTTGCAGGGTTTTGGAGCGCCGTCGTGTATTGTGCCGGATAATGCCGTTGCCGAGACCGACAATCGCGGGGCCGGAGCGGTAATTGATATCGAGCGTAATCACCTTAGCTCCCGGATACAGCTTCTCGAACTCCAGAATGAACTCGCTGCGTGCCCCGTTGAAGGAATAAATCGTCTGGTCATCGTCCCCGACCACCATGAGATTATGCTGCGGATGAGCAATCATTTTAACCAACTCATATTGCAGGGCGTTCGTATCCTGAAACTCATCGACCATTACATACTGGTATCTCATCTGCAATTCCTGCAAAAGCGCCGGCCGCTCCCGCAGCATCCGGTTGGCGATTAACAGGACATCATCGAAATCGATTTTGAAATGGTCAGTTTTCCACTGCTCGTAGATTCTCAGAATTTGTTTCATTTCTTGATCTGCGGTCGTTAATTCCGGGATTTCATCCACCGTGCCCATGTTCATCTTGTGAGAAGAGAGCAGACTCAGCAGCGTTTCCGGCGGATAAGCATCCTTCGGTAGTCCCAGCTCGCGCATAATCTGCTTCAGTAAAATATGCTGACGGCGGGTTTCGCTGAAAATATCCTGCTGCAAGCCTTGTCTGCGCAAGAAATACAGGAAGAAGGAATGAAATGTCCGTGCCTGCAAGGCGGCGGCATCGCGTTCGCTTACCCCGGGCAGCAGGGCAATCCGCTCGCGCATTTCAGCCGCCGCCTTATTGGAAAAGGTCAACAGCAGCAGCTGGCTCGGTGAAATTCCGCGCACAGACAGCAAATAACCGGTTCTGCAGATCAGAACCGATGTTTTGCCGGAGCCTGCACCGGCCAGAGTCAGAAGCGGCCCCGTATGGTGCCTTACGGCTGCAATTTGCGGGAGGTTCAGCAGGATACCGCCCTGCTCCAGCCTGCGGAAAAAAGCCGAGTCCCGGTCCTCCGGTTTCACCAGCTCTCTGCTGGTCTTGGCAGAGGCTATCGCGGCCTCAGGGATACGTTCTCCAGTAGCACCCAGAGGAATATTATGAAATAAGAGCTTGTTCAATTGAATTCACCTTCGTTTGTTTCTTGTGCCGGTAATTTAGCCAATCTACAATATACCATTAAAAGGCTCACAACACACTGAGCAGCCGCTGATTGAACAGCTCCAGCTCATCATAAAAAATCCCGTGTCCGCTTTTCTCAAAACGCAGCAACTGCGAGCCGTGAATACCCTTATGCATGAGTATTGCAAACTTGAACGGACAAATCTGATCCAATACACCGTGAAAAATAAAGGTGGGCGCATGCACCTGCGGCAGATCCTGACGCAAATCCTCCTCCCTGAGCGAGATGGCGCCGCATACAGTGCCGTGGTTGGATGCGGCAACCCCGATAAACTGGAACCAGTCCTTGAAGCTTGGGGTCACAGGCTGTGCAAACACCTTCTCACCAAAGGCGGCCACCATTTGCGGCCGGTCGGTATAGGTTAACTCAATCAGCTCATCCACTTCAGCCTTGGTCATGCCGTAGGGATAGTTGTCCCGTTGGGTAAAAGCGGGTGCTGCGGCACCGAGCAGCAGAAGTTTTGCTACCCGGTGTCCTCTATGCCGCGACATATAACGGATAGCAATCGCGCCGCCCATGGAGAAGCCAATCAGTCGTACCTGCTCCAGATACAGAGTGTCCAGGACAATACGTATGTCGTCAGCCATCCGGTCATAGTCGTATCCGGTCCAGGGCTGGTCTGACTTTCCGAAGCCGCGCAGATCAATCGAAATACAGCGAAATCCGTACTTTGGGAGCTGCGTTACCTGATACTCGAATATCGAATGATTCAGCGGCCAGCCATGAATGAATACTACGGGAACACCGCTTCCTATGTCTTCTATGAACAGCTTTACGTTGGGCTCTACTTCAATATAGTATTGCACGGTTACACCCCACCTCTTTGGATTAAAAAACCTCGCGCTTCAAATATTATACGTTGTACTAAGAGGACTATGACTGAGGAGCCTTTCGGTAAAATGGCTTGCTATCCGCATCGTAATATATTATCATTATCGATAATGATAATATTAAAGAGGTGGAGAACATGCCGGATTCAAAAGCCGACCTGATCCTGCATCCTATCCGGATGCGAATCATTCAATCCCTCGCCTTGGGCGGACGGCGGACCACGCAGCAGCTGGTCAGAGAGCTGGATGATATTCCGCAGGCGACCATGTACCGTCATCTGAACAAGTTGCTGAAGGCGGGAATTCTGCAAGTGGCAGAGGAGAATAAAATCCGCGGAGCCATCGAAAAGGTATATTACCTTGCCCATGGCGCGGATGATTTAACACCGTCCGATGTCACGGAGCAGTCCTCCGGGGAGCATATGACACTCTTCCTGAAATTCATCTCCTCGCTTATCGGCGATTACAGCCAATACTTGCGTCAGAAGCACTATGATCTATTCCAGGACGGCATTTCCTTCCGGCAGGTGCATCTTCATCTAAACGACGGGGAATATGCCGCTCTGCTCGGCGAGATTCGCCAGATTATGCAGAAACACGCTGAAAATGAAGCCGGAGGAGACAGACGCAGACGAATGATTTCCACGATCGTGATTCCGGAAGTGCAAACCCGTAAAGGAAATACAGTGGAGGGTGAGGGAAATGACAATGAACATGACCGCAGCGAAAGAGAATAACGGAGTACAGGAAGTACAGGAAGTGCAGAAACCAGACCCGTTCGCAGGGGTATCAAAGAAGGCTTTGAAGTTTTTGTCGCTGTATGTTCTGGTTCCTGTATTGTTCTGGGCCCTGTTCAAGATGATGGGCTACGAACTCAATTGGAAGGGGTTCGGACTCGGAGCGCTGGGCTGGCTTGTTGCCCTGTTCCTGCGCGGACCGCTCAGCCTGCTGGTTAGGAAATGGCCTGTTGAAAGTGCCAAGAATGTTGTTGTAGGCAGCTCCGGAGTTCTGGAAGAAGGAGTTCGCCTGATTTTGATCGCTCTCACCTCCGTATCCTTCACCTGGGCACAATCGGTTGGTCAAGGCTGGGCGGCGATCGAAGTATTGTTCGTCATCATTAACGTTATTGTGATTACCTCCCTGATTAAACGGACCGACGAGAAGGCCATGCAGGCGAAGGAAATGCTGCAGTCGCAGGGCAACCTTCAGGCCAGTCCGCTGTGGGGGATATTGGAGCGCATCTGGGCGTCTGCTTTTCATATCGGGGCTGTACTGATTGTTGCGCATAATGCATGGCTTGTCCTGCTGCTGATCCCGCTCCACAGCGGTGTGAATCTAATAGCTGTTCGTCTTGCCGCTAAAGCCTCCCTTCTCACAACGAATATGTTCATTGCGGCGGTTGGCCTTATTACGCTTGCTGCGGGTTTACTGCTGTAGTGTCTATTTATCCGAATAGCTTTGCTGACCGCCGGCCTTACGGGGATTTCCTTGGGGCCGGATAGAAAAAAATATAAAGAATAGACCGGACATGAGAACGCCCAAGTTTTAGTCATATTGAGAAGTTAAGCGAGTTATCTCAAGAATATGAGAAATGCAAGGGTATAGAAGGCATCGAGCTGCTGCCCTATCATAAGTTTCTCGATCCTAATTCGAAGTACTAAAAAACAGAATCCTCTAACTGCACCGTCTATCAGCGGCGGGGCAGCTTAAGGATTCTGTTTTTTTTTTTTAGATCTGGCCTGCGAAAATGTGCTCCAAAGCCGCGGCCACGCCATCCTCATTGTTGCTTACGGTTATGTAGTCACAGTTTTCACGGAGAATGGGAGCGGCGTTGGCCATGGCCACGCGGTATCCCGCCACTTCAAACATCGGCAGGTCATTATAGCTGTCGCCCATGACGACGACGTCTTTCATCGCAATTCCATAGTGTGCAGCCAGCTTGCTCAGGCCCAGCCCCTTGGTTGCATCGTTATGGTTGATCTCAATGTTGTTCTCGTGCGAGGCTGTAATAATGAGTCCGGGAAGTTCGGCGAACCGGGTGGATGCTTCCTTCAGCAAATCGCGGTTCAGGGAAAAGGCGAGTACTTTAAAGATAACGTTCTCGTCCTTGCTCCATACCTCTTCCATTTTTTCGACATAAGTCACCGCAGCCTGCTGAAATTGCTTGCCTACAATGGCCTTCAGAATCCATCTTAAGTTCTCGGGAATTTCCCCTTCCTCAAGGGAGATCAGCTTCTCCAGCCTTACCCGCTTGTCCAACTCGACGTATACATTATCCTGTGTATACACCTCATAATACAATTCCGGGATTTCATTCATCCAGCTCAGGGCGGGAACGATTTTCTCCTTCTGCAGTGGCGTGCTGGCGATCAGGGTCTGATCCCACAGCGTAACGGCAGCGCCATTCAAACTGACTACGGGGCATTCAAGCTCGGCAAGCCGCAGCTGCCGCTCGGCATCCATGTAGGAGCGGCCCGTCGCAATTACGACCGTATGGCCCTGACTCTGGGCCCGTCTGATCGCGTCCCGGTTTCCGGGACTGATAGCGCCGTCTTCATTCAGCAGTGTTCCATCCATATCCAAGGCTATCAGCATATTGTATGGTCTCCTTTTCTTACTCTGTCTCTTTTTATATTTGAAACGCTCCCTTGTATCTTATCATTGATTCCCCGAGGATTAAAATTAATCTCCCTGCGGCAGAAGAAAAGTGACAGTGTCTGCGGGAGAAAAGGGCTATTTTCAGTATGATGATCATTCGTGGTACAATGTTTGTCGGAAAGAAACGGTAAGGAGGCATTATTTTATGAAATCCAGGAACTTGGCTTCAATATCACTGGCCGTTATGGCGTGCGGTTTTCTGATCACTTTATTTCTCCCGGAGAATTTGTCCGTAGTCTTGCTTAGGGGCGGCTTTGAGGCGGGGCTTGTAGGCGGAATTGCCGACTGGTTTGCGGTAACTGCATTATTTCGTCATCCATTGGGTCTGCCCATTCCCCATACATCCCTGCTGCTGAAAAACCGGGACAAGATCATCCAATCGCTCATTTCGGCCATGGAGAACGAGCTGCTGAACAAGGAAAGCATTGAGAAGAAGCTGCGCAGCATCCGTATAGTCTCGATGGGGTCCGGACTGCTAACCAAGCTTTTTGGCAGAAAAAAGGCACGGGCTGAAATGCTGGAGCAGCTTATTGGTCTTGTACAACGTATTTCGTCCCAGAAGATCGTTCCGCAGCTGCAATCCGCGTTGGCAGACTATATTCGGGAGGTTGATCTGGGAACAGCAGCGGATAACATGGCGACGAGACTCATGAACGAGGGCAAAGACGTAGCGGCCCTTGATTATGCACTGGAGCAGGTGTCTATCTGGGGCGGGCGTCCGGAAACACGGGCCATGCTGGGCACAATAGCAAGTCAGAAGTTGGCAGAGGTTAAGCTGGGCGGATTCAAGGGGATGGCGTTTCAAGCCTTCGTCGGATTTATGGATGAGGATATGCTGGGCGAAATGCTGCAGGGCATGCTGGTGTCGGGTATCCGTGATTTTCAGGAGGAAGACAGCCCGTACCGCGAGGAGATTATCCGGGAAATACGTGTGGCATTATTCCAGCTCGTAAATGATGAGCGGCGTGTGGCATCATTGAAAGAATGGGCTGTGGACGAGCTTCAAGGTGAGGCGGGGACTGTATTCCTTAGTGCCCGTTTGGAAGAAATCCGCAGCAAGGCAGTGGCTCTGCTGCAAGAGGATCAGGTGCAGGGAGGACGCAAGCTGTTTGCTCTGTATGCCATGCTTGTCCGCCGCATCAATGGGGAGCAAGGGTGGATTCAGGGCTGGGAAGAACGGATACGGGCTTCACTGATTGGATTTGTGGAAGCGAACCACTACCGGCTTGGCCTGCTGGTCAAAGAGAATTTGGATCAGATGGATGATGCTAGTCTGGTTAACATGCTGGAGGATAAGGTGGGCAAGGATTTGCAATGGATTCGTGTGAACGGGGCGCTGTGCGGCTTTGTCGTCGGACTTGTTCTTACCATTATCCAGCTGATGTAGATACAAATAAAAGGCAGCGAAGTTTACCGCCGGGCGTATTCATGCCTCTTCTGCGGTATGGCTTCGCTGCCTTTTAACAGCTACAGCTGATTCTTGCCGTTACTAATTGTGTAGGCTTCATGTACGGGAAGCACGAATATTTTACCATCCCCGAACGATCCTTTATCCCCGGTTCTTGCCGTTCTCATAATAATACTGAGTACGTCCTCTTTCTCATCGTCGTTAATAACGATCATAAGCAACTTCTTGGAGATTTGATTGTAATGATTTGTACCCACTTGTATACCCTTCTGTTTACCTCGCCCCAAAAGATCCATCTTGCTGATGGAGGGGAATCCGGCAAGCATAAGCTCCGCCATAACCTCATCTGCTTTCTCCGGCCGAACAATCGCTTTAATCATCAACATTATAATCCACCCTTTCTACGACGAATAATGTGTAGGGAAATTGCCAAATTCATGGTAGCAGGATAAGTGAGCTCTGTCGTTATTATGGCAACGCTTACAATATAAGTGTAAGTTTATTTAAGCGTGAATTAAGTGAATAACCTCACAAAATCGTTTTTACACTTTGTCGCATCAACGAGATAACAGGGAAAAGTCGGGATTTATTCAGGCTCTTCTTGCTGACACGGAACCAAAGTCAGGTATATTTTCTCCAAATGTTCAGCCGTATGACGCCATTCGAAGGCTTGCAGGGCGTCCATCCGGCCTTGTGCGCCAATGCTCTCCGCCAGCTTCGGGTTACGGCCGAGGAGCAGCAGATATCTGGAGAAGGGCAGAGCCGCCCGATAACGGTCCACAAGGTATCCGTTTACGCCGGAGACGACGATTTCCCGGATTCCGCCGTTGTTCGAAGCGATGACAGGCAGTCCGGAGGCCATTGCTTCTACATTGACCAGACCAAAGGATTCATGACCCTGCGATGGACAAACGAAGCAGTCTGCTGTCTGATACAGCCGGTGAATCTCCTCATGGGCTACATCGCCAAGAAAAGTAACCGATACCCCGAGCCGCCGGGCCAATCCCTTCAGCCGTCTGATATAAGGCGGTTTACCTCTCCCGACGATTAGGAGGTGAACCGGCAATCTTTTACGGATTGCGTGTACTGCCCGGATTAGAACGGGTACACCCTTGCGCGGAATGACCCGGCCGACGAACAGTATGGTAAAGGTCTGAGGAAGCCGGTACACACGGCGAAGACGCCGCCGCTCCGCCGTTGAAGACGGAACGAAACGGCCCAGATCGGCGCCCAAGGGCACGACCCGTATCACTTGCGCCCGTCTGGGGAAGCGCCGGGCGAGTCTCCGCTGCAGGGAATGGCTGTTGGCGATGATGAGATCCGCTTGCTCAAGGCTGCCGGCAACCTTGGGTGTACCCGGTACGAAGGTAAGGGAATGCAGAAACAGAACGACAGGTGTCTGTGGAGTTTTTCTTTTGACAGCAGCCATGAGATGGGGACGATTATCAACCTGTATTATATCGAACGCCTCTGCCCCGATGTAATTCAGCACGGCGTTAAGATACTGGGACGGGCTGTCCGCAGGCAAACGGACGATGTTAATCTGCTCAAGCTCAGCAAAACGAGGCAATCCCTGCATCCTCCGGCTCACAATAGTTACCTTATGCCGCAGCACTAACTGTCTGGCAATCGCCAGAATGCAAATTTCTACCGAATTGTTCCCCGGAACGGCAAATTGCTCCGGTGCGATGATACAAATCTGCATGGTTCATGCCTCCCTTGACCACAAAAGGGTCTTTTCCCTACCATATGCAGTGCGGTAGGCTGAAGATACTCCCTTGGAGCGGAGTCAGCAAACGTCCCATTGCCAGTTATTCCAGAGCCAAAGCGATCTGCTAAATTTAGTGCGCGACCTGTATTTTTGTTGTTTCGATGACGACAGAAATCTTCTGCTCCAGCTCCATTATTTTTTGTTTGCTTGCTGCGATCTGCCGAAACATAGATACAAGCGAGGAGAGCGACTGTGAAGCGATCGCTGGATTGGGCTTGCGGATGGCGGATTTGAAGCTGCTCCAGTCTGCAGAGAGCCGTTTGTTTAAGGCGGTAACGACACTTTTCTCGGATTTAATTCCAATTTGGTAATTTTCGATACCGGCCAGGGTTTTGCGGGCAGCGGCTATCTTTTTACTGCGGATTTCCTTGGCGGCCTTCAACCGTGCTTCCTTGTCGCGAATGTTCTCACGGGCCAATTGCACCATGACTTTCATGGCATCTCCTTGAGCTTGCAGTACTGAATTCAAGGTTTTGTCCTTCAAACTCCTGGCTATGCTAATTCTTCGGTTCAGTGAGCTGTACTGATCGAACAAAGGCTGGTAGCGCTCCTTCATGCTCTTGGTTTGAGCCTCCAACTGGGACACTTCTCCCGCATCTATCTCCCTGATCTGCTTGCGGACCCCAATCAATGCCTGTTCATTATTGTAATGAACGACTCTGATCTTCTCCTCCCGGCTATCATACTGGGTCTGCAGCATCGCCAGCTCTGCATAAAGATTGGTTAACCTTCCCTTCGTGGAAGCATCGGCGGCGGCAACGGTCTTGTCAAAAGAGGCCTTGATGGTTGGAGTTAATTGAACGATAGCAGCGGCAAAAGCTTCAGCAGGTAACAGAACCGCCAGTATGACCGTAAGCAGTAACCCGGTGAGACGTCTCATCTTCATCAAAAATATTTCCTCCTCATTCATCCGAAATCCCGGTAGACGACAAAAAGCACCCGCAGCAAAGGCCAAAAAAGCCTTTATTACGGGTGCTTCCATCGTAAGGGGTCACGAATGATCTATTTCTTCAAACTATAGTGCAGAGCGTGGTGTTCCGTCAAGATTTTCCATTTTGAATTTATTTCTACAGCCATCTTATCGTATACTGGAGGATAGAAAGTCTGCGTGAGCCGGCTTAGGATGAGGGGGCCTTGTGGTAATGGAGAACTCGGCAAAGGACAGCAGTATTCTGGATCAAGTGTTCATGAAGTCACCGCTGGGAATGGCTGTGCTGACCCCGAACGAGGGTAACTGGCTGAAGGTAAACCCGGCTTTATATCATATGCTCGGCTATTCCGAGGAAGAGCCCCATTCACAAAAGATCACGCTGAAATTCCATGTGGTGGACACCGGGATCGGCATTCCTCCCGCGAAGCAAAACCTGTTGTTCCATTCGTTTTCCCAGCTGCATCCAACCATTAACCGTAAGTATGGGGGAACAGGACTGGGTCTGGCCATCTGCAAAAAGCTTGTCGAGCTTATGGGCGGAGCGATTGCCGTGGAGAGCAGTGAGGGAGAAGGCTCGGACTTTTATTTCACCCTGCAATCCACACTTGAGGATAAGGAACATAGTGATCCTGAAGAAAGAATGGAGCAGCAGAGGCAAGAGTCATGCTGAAAGCTTACAGAAAGCTGAGGGTTGAGCCTTACACGCAATGGGAGCCGGGGGTGGCGTCTCCTTCATCAGCCTGCGGACCAGCAACGATGGCGGCGTTAGCAGAATATTGGAGCACCCGGCTGGGACAAGCCTATATTCATGGGCAGAGTCATTTTCACTCCAAAGCAGCGCATATTAATTACATATACAGCTATCATGGAGGGGCTCCATGGGGGATGAGTGTAAAAGGCTTCAAGAAGGGCATTAATGACTACATTGGCGCTCCATCTTCAGCCGGAGAAGGCAGACGCCTGGAAATCTCGTTAAGCACGTTTAATGATATAGCTCTATACAAGATGGAAATCGACGACGGCCGGCCGGTAGCCCTTAAATTCGACAAATGGTTTACCTTTCGCTGGAAGGGAAGGTATGTCTATGATTATCACTGGGTTCTTGGAATCGGGTATGAGGAAGCAGAAGCCGGTAAGGGGACAGCTCTGATTATTTTGGATAACGGAGTGAAAACTGCAGACGGCAGTTTCATGCCCAGCAGAGAGCGCCGGGTCAACTATGAACTGAATAAGAACATCTTAACAATGGTGGCATTAAATATAGAAAAAGAGTAATCCAAACGTTTGCATCAAGGAGTCTGTCATGTTTAGCAGTTGCCTGTTAATAAGGGATAAAGGGGATAGATGTCTTTGGCGGTACAAAAGGAAATGGATGAACCGATTTATTATGGGGATTTTGTGGCTACCAGCGGTGTTTCTGTATTCTCCCGGGACTTTGATGACCTGTTTAGTTATGATGGAGGCGACCTGGGTGTAACCTATTCACCCTATCGCTCGGCATTTCGTTTATGGGCGCCAACGTCGCAGGAGGCAGAGGTTGTATTGTACGCCTCATGGGAGGGGGAGGCCCTATGCAGATTGCCAATGTTACGTGATATAAGGGGAACCTGGACTCTTGCGGTTGAGGGTGATCTGGAGGGCCAATTCTATACATACCGGGTCCGAATCGGGGAGCAGTGGAATGAAGCCGTTGATCCTTACGCACGGGCGGTTGGCGTGAACGGGGACAGAGGCGCAATTATGGATATGCGGAAGACAGACCCGGAGCGGTGGACTGAGGATAAGCCGCCGCTTGCTGACCCTGTGGAGGCAATCATTTATGAGCTGCATCTTCGTGATGTATCGATTCATCCGGACAGCGGTATACGGCATAAGGGCAAGTTTCTTGGGCTTGCTGAGGAAGGGACGCGGGGTCCGGGAGGAATCCTGACCGGTCTGGATCATATTGTGGACCTCGGAGTAACACATGTGCAGCTGCTGCCGATCTACGATTTTGCCACTGAAAGCGTTGATGAAACCATCCTGGACCAGCCGCATTACAACTGGGGCTATGATCCGAAAAATTATAATGCTCCGGAAGGCTCCTATGCCACCGATCCTTACACTCCAGGGGTGCGTATCAAAGAGTTAAAGACACTGATACAGGCTTTGCATGACAAGGGAATCCGGGTGATTATGGATGTCGTGTACAATCATGTTTATGACGGCTACCGCGTCAACTTTACGAAGCTGGTCCCCGGCTATTATTTGCGTTATAAACCGGATGGGCGGCTGTCCAACGGCTCGGGCTGCGGCAACGACTGTGCTACAGAGCGCGTAATGATGTCACGGTTTATTGTGAATTCGGTGCTCTATTGGGCCAAGGAATACCACATCGACGGCTTCCGTTTTGACCTGATGGGACTGATGGACATCGCAACCATGAACGAAGTACGCCGCCGTCTCGATGAGTTTGATTGCTCGATTCTGACGATTGGCGAGGGCTGGATCATGGAAACGGAGCTGCCTGCGGAACAGAGGGCCAACCAGAGCCATGCCAATCTTATGCCCGGAATTGCCCACTTCAATGATGGCTTCAGGGATGCCATTAAAGGCAATATTTTTCTGCATGATCAAAGGGGATTTATTGGCGGAGGGATCGGTTTCGAACAGAATGTGAAGGCAGGAATTGCCGGAGCGATTGTTTATGAACCCGGTCTCGGACAATTTGCGCAAGATCCGCAGCAATGCCTGAACTTTGTGGAGTGTCATGATAATCATACCCTTTGGGACAAAATCATCCTGTGCAGCACAGGAGAAACGGATAAGCAGCGCCGTGCGATGCACTGCCTTGCCTCGGCGATCGTGCTTACGAGCCAGGGTATCCCCTTTCTCCATGCAGGCCAGGAATTTATGCGAACGAAAAACGGAGTAGAGAACAGCTACAAGTCACCCGTGGAGATCAATTGGATGGATTGGGAGCAGTGCGCGAACCACGGCGAATCCGTATCCTACATCAAAAAGCTGATCGCACTGCGCAAAGCCCACCCGGCATTCCGCCTGCGGTCCGGCGATGATATCCGCGACAGACTTATCTTCGAGAAAGCACCGGCTCACGCGGTTGCTTATACTCTTCGAGATCATGCCGGGGGGGATCAGGCGCCGCATTTGTATGTTCTGTATAACGCGAATCCGCAGGAGATTTCCTTAACTCTGCCGGCTCTTGGGAAATGGGAGGTCCTGTTCGGCGCTGATTTCGTGCAGAAGCTCATTGGAGATAAGCTTACCGCTCGGGGAATCGGGATGATCGTATTGGCTGTACAACCATAAATCTTATTATAAGAGCATGCAGACGAACGTACTTTTATGTACAACGTCTGCATGCTTTTTACATTTTAATACTGAAATATTTGGAAATTCCTGATATAAAGTTAGGTTGAATGTGTCGTTTTGTGTAATTCGTGATATTATTCATTACAAAATTGAAGTAAGGGTGTTAATATAAAATCACTTATTCCCCCTATTCAAGTCTGGGAGGAGCTTGCGAGTGTGGCCGGAATCGCCAAGCCGCAGCTTCTCGCTTCGCCGCTTTACAGCGGTATATAACTTTGGCGACCGAGAGTGACCCTTTTGACGCCGGGAATAAAAGCAAGGACACCACCGCCTTAAATTCCGGCGGCCAATAAGAGAGACTCGGAGGATGACTGGTATGGGTAAAGCAACAGGATTTTTGGAATATCAACGGCAAACACCGGCAGAGTGCGAAACTCTGGAGCGGATTAAGCATTGGAATGAATTTTCTGTACCGATGGAAGAAGATAAGCTGCGGGAGCAGGGAGCACGGTGTATGGATTGCGGAACGCCTTTCTGCCATGTAGGGCGCTTATTGTCGGGAATGGCTTCAGGCTGTCCTGTGAATAATTTGATTCCGGAATGGAATGACCTGGTATATCACGGGAACTGGGAGGTTGCGCTGAAGAGACTGCATAAAACCAATAACTTTCCGGAGTTTACGGGTCGTGTATGTCCGGCACCTTGCGAAGGTTCTTGTACGGTGGGTCTGCATGGCAAGCCTGTAACGATCAAGTCCATTGAGAAGGCTATCGTCGACAGAGGATTTGCGGAGGGCTGGATTGTTCCTGAGCCGCCGTTAACTCGAACCGGCAAAAAGGTTGCCATTGTTGGCTCCGGTCCTGCAGGTCTGGCCTGTGCGGCACAGCTCAATAAAGCAGGACACACTGTAACTGTGTACGAACGGGCAGACCGCATCGGCGGACTGTTGACTTATGGTATTCCCAATATGAAGCTCGATAAGAAAACCGTTCAGCGCCGGGTGGATCTGCTTGCTGCTGAAGGCATTACATTCATTACGAATACGGAAATTGGCAAGGATATCACTACTTCCCAGCTTAAGGAAGAGCATGATGCAGTGGTGCTCTGCGGCGGTTCAACGCAAGCCCGCGATCTTCCATTGGAGGGCCGTGAGCTGGCGGGCATCCATCAGGCGATGGAGTTTCTGACGCTGAACACCAAGAGCCTGCTTGATTCCGGCCTGGCGGATGAACAGTATTTGTCGGCAGCAGGCAAGGATGTAGTTGTTATTGGCGGCGGAGATACAGGCACGGACTGCGTAGCCACCTCTATCCGGCACGGCTGTCGCAGCGTAATCCAGCTGGAAATCATGCCGCAGTCCCCATTAAGCCGGCAGGCGGGAAACCCTTGGCCGGAATACCCGAAGGTGCTTAAGGTTGACTATGGCCAAGAAGAGGCTGCTTCCTTGTACCAGCAGGACCCGCGCCGATACCTCGTTTCGACGAAGCGTTTTGTCGGGAATGAGGAAGGTCATGTGCAGGAGCTGCACACGGTTCGTATTGAATGGACCCGCAATGAGCAGGGCCGGATCGTACCTGTTGAAGTTCCGGGCAGCGAAGAAATCTTTGAGGCACAGCTGGTACTGCTGGCTATGGGCTTTACCGGACCGGAAGAGACAGCATTGACAGGTCTGGGTATAGAGCGTGATGAACGTTCTAATGTTAAGGCAGAGTTCGGAGAGCAGATGACCAATGTGGAGGGTGTTTTTGCCGCAGGTGACATGCGCCGTGGACAAAGTCTTGTCGTATGGGCCATTAACGAAGGCCGTCAGACAGCACGTGAGGTAGACCGCTTTTTGATGGGAGCCTCTAATCTGCCTTAAGTACATTAGAAAACAAGCACTTTTTGAAGCAGGACGCCTTCCGGGGCGTCCGCTTTTGCGTTTCAGGAGGCTTCGAAGTTATTATAGGAGGACGAAGTTTTCAAAGCGATATTTTAAAATGGAGGGGTTGAGGCGTTATGAAATTAATGTTCATTTCCGATATCCATGGATCACTGTATTGGCTCGACAAGGCTTTGGGAAAAGTTGAAGAGGAACAGCCGGATAGTCTTGTTATATTAGGAGACTTCTTGTATCATGGGCCGAGAAATCCGCTGCCGGATGGTTATGATCCACAGGGGGTTGCGGCCAGACTGAACCCCTATGGATCAACAATCGTCGCTGTACGCGGCAATTGTGATGCTGAAGTCGATCAAATGCTGCTGGAATTCCCGATGATGGGCGATTACGTAATGATTTTACATGAAGGCAGACGCATTTATGCCACACACGGACATGGCTTCAGCATGGAGAATTTGCCGTTGCTCTCGAAGGGAGATGTCTTCATTCAGGGCCATACCCATGTTCCTGTAGCGGATATTAAAGAAGGGGTTTACGTGCTGAATCCTGGCTCCATTTCCCTGCCCAAAGAAAATCATCCGAACAGCTACGGTATTATCGAGAACGGGATGTTTAATGTGAAGGATTTTGAAGGAAATATAGTTAAAAGAATCGCCCTCTAGATAAAAATTGCAGCGTTCCAAAGGCTGGTATCCATTAATATTTACTGTAGTTGGAATTGAGCGCAGGGGCATATTCATGTATTATAAGTAAGGAGCTTTGAAGAAAGTCTGCTCAAATAAAACAGTAGAGGTAGTTACCCAATGTATCCTAATGAGTTGAACTATACCATGCCGCCCGAATGGGGTAAGCATGAGCGTACTTTTATTTCCTGGCCGGTGAAGGCTTCAATGTGTTTCCCGGAAGATCATGAGTCCGTATGCCAGGGATACACTGATATTATCAAGGCTATAGCCGAGTTTGAACCGATAACCGTAGTGGTTAATCCGGATGAGCTGGAAGCTGTGGAACGCCTGGTCGGCGGTCCGAATGTTACACTGCTGCCTATTGAGCATAGCGATGCATGGCTGCGCGACAACGGTCCGACTTTTGTGGTGGACAATGAAGGAACGTTAGCCGGAGTGAACTGGAAGTTCAACGCCTGGGGAGGGAAGTATTCCCCCTGGGATCTTGACGATAAAGTAGCCCCGCAGATTCTGGAGAGTCTGGGTCTTGCCCGCTTCGATGCGCCGCTTGTGATGGAGGGCGGCTCCATCCATACGGATGGAGAAGGAACACTGCTGACGACGGAAGAGTGTCTGCTTAACCCGAACCGCAACCCTGACCTGGAACGGGGAGAAATTGAAGATCGCGTGCGCAAATACACCGGCACAGAACATATCATTTGGCTGAAGCAAGGTTTGAGCGGGGATGAAACGGATGGACATGTTGATAACCTTGCCTGCTTCGCAGCTCCCGGTAAAGTGATTATTCAGGTGTGCGATGATCCGCAGGATGAGAACTACGGAATTACGCTTGAGAATCTGCAAATTCTGGAGAATGCCGTAGATGCCAAGGGCCGCAAGCTTGAGATTATTACAATTGCACAGCCGCCGCGGGTGAATCATGAGGACAGCCGTCTGACGCTCAGCTATTTGAATTTTTACTTTGTGAACGGCGGCATTATTTTGCCGGTATTCGGTGGAACGGCTGCGGAGACGGACAAGCTGGCGGAGCAAGTACTGGCAGACGTCTTCCCGGATCGCAGAATCCGTACCGTAAACGGGATGGCAGTCATCCGCGAGGGCGGGAATGTGCACTGTACCACTCAGCAAATGCCAGCCGGAAAGTAATATACTCTTTTGGACCAAATATACTGGGATGAACATTAGCAGGAAAAAGTCCCTCTAATTCGTGAAATATAGCGGTTTTGTGAGGATTAGAGGGAAATTATACCTTATTGTGGGCTCCAAGAAGCTAAAACTCCAAATTAGCTGGAGAAAATCCTTCTAAATTATCTCGTCAAATATATGCGGTTCAATTATAGGGATAATTTCCCGTTAATTTCAGCAACTTATGCCATATATATTTTTTGTTCAACTTATAGATCAAGGAGGTACGGATAAGTGAGAAAAGTGAAAGTAGCTGCCACACAAATGAGCTGCTCTGGCAACATCGACGAGAATATCAGCAAGGCCGAAACTTTGGTCCGGGAAGCAGCGGCGCAGGGTGCGCAGATTATTTTGCTGCAGGAGCTCTTCGAAACACCGTATTTCTGCCAGAAGGAGAAATCGGATTATTATGCCTACGCCACAGAGCTTGAGCAGAACAAAGCTGTGAATCATTTCAAGGCAATAGCCAAAGAGCTTCAGGTGGTACTGCCAATCAGCTTCTATGAGAAAAAGAACTATGCACGCTATAATTCGCTGGCTGTAATCGACGCTGACGGAACGGTGCTGGGTAAATACCGGAAGAGCCATATTCCAGACGGTCCGGGTTACGAGGAGAAGTTTTATTTCAATCCCGGAGATACCGGCTTCAAGGTGTGGAACACCCGATATGCCAAGATTGGAGTAGGCGTCTGCTGGGATCAGTGGTATCCGGAAGCGGCGAGAGTCATGAGTCTGATGGGAGCAGAAATACTGTTCTACCCAACAGCAATCGGCTCGGAACCGCAAGACGGTTCCATTGACTCGAAGGACCATTGGCAGACCTGTATGCTGGGACATGCAGCTGCCAACCTTATTCCTGTCGTTGCCTCCAACCGGATTGGCGAAGAAAGCGATGAGGAATCCAGCATTAATTTCTACGGTTCTTCGTTTATTGCCGGCCCGCAAGGGAACAAGATTGTAGAGGCTGGACGGGATGAGCAGACGGTGCTGGTGAGTGAGTTCGACCTTGACGCGTTGGAGGTTGGCCGGATTGAGTGGGGGATTTTCCGCGATCGGCGGCCTGAGCTTTACAGATTGATCTCCTCTTATGATGGGGATTTGACATTTTAAGGATGCGGAGCAGCATGGAAAATAAGGAGGCCAACGCTTAAACAGCGGGCTTTTTGAGAAACGGGTACGGCCAAGATGATAACGATTCTTGCCTGTACCCGTTTTTAATATTTGTAAACAGGCGTATCCGGGGCTGTTATTTATCTCGCTTCTCCTGCCGGAAACATGGTCACGGGAACCACACTTTTGGTAGATGGCGGGTGGGCGGCGCAATAATTGTTACAATGTTTCGATATTATGTAATGTTATATAACATTAAGAGGAAAACTTAATTGTCACTGTCACTTTAATCTGTTAAAATCTCTTTAAGATATTTATAAATACTTGGGGGGATTGGAACATGAAAAGCACAAAAAAATGGATGATGTCAGGTTTAATGGCATTGATCGTATTAGCTATGGTAGGCTGTGGATCGAATAAGGAAACTGCCGGCAGCGGCAATGCGGCGGTAGAGAAAATTATGTTCGCCAGCGATGCCAGCTATGCACCGATGGAGTATATGGACACGGACACGATCAAAGGCTTTGATATTGATTTCATCAAGGCGGTTATGGAAGAAGCGGGTATGGATTATGAAGTTACGAACACAGGCTGGGATACGATGCTCTCAAGTGTGAAGCAGGGGACAGAGTATCAAGCCGGTCTATCCTCCGTATCCATCACCGACGAGCGCAAAGAAACCTATGATTATTCGATTCCTTATTTCGAATCTACCAATATGATCATGGTTAAAGAAGGCAGTGACATCAAGAACGCGCTTGACCTGAAGGACAAAATTGTTGCTGTCCAGGGAGCTACGACTGCCGACGACCTGATGAGCGGAATTATGGGTGTCGATAACGGCAACCTGAAGCGCTTTGACAGCAACGCGGTAGCGCTGATGGAATTGAACGCCGGCGGGGCGGACGCTGTAGTGGCTGATATCGCTATCGTGCGTGAATATATCAAGAATAATCCGGACCAGAAGTTCACCGGTATTGTGGATAAGGAAAACTTCGGTTCCGAGTATTACGGAATTTTGTATCCTAAAGGCAGCGAACTGAAAGCCAAGCTGGACCCGGCGATCAAGACGGTGCTGGAGAACGGAAAATACGCGGAAATCTACAAAACATGGTTCGGTGAAGAGCCTAATACGGATAACCTGTTGAACGCGCAATAAGCCCAGAAACGAACAAGCATGCGTAATGATAGCTATTGCGCATGCTTCTTTTTTTAAGGCAGAAGAGAAGGGAAGAGCACTATGGATTTCAGATTTGACATTATCATTCATTATTTACCGGTCTTATTAAAAGGGACATTGCTTACTATTGGCATATCCATTATTTCAATTTTATTTGGTTCTATCCTGGGGTTGGGTATTGGATTTGGCAAAATGGCGCCGAAGTGGTATCTGCGCTGGCCCTTTCACTCTTATATTAATTTCTTTCGCGGGACGCCACTGTATGTACAGATCCTAATTGTCCATTTCGGGCTGATCCCGCCTTTTTACGGCAAAACCAACGCGCTGCTAACTGCATTTGTAGCACTATCGCTGAATTCCGCCGCGTATTCCGCCGAGATTTTTCGGGCGGGTATTCAGTCTATTGACCAAGGACAGCGGGAGGCTGCCATTTCGCTCGGTATGACCAGCGGTCAGGCGATGAGGTTTATTATTCTACCGCAGGCAATCAAACGGATGGTTCCGGCTTTTGGTAATGAATTTATCGTTCTGGTGAAAGATTCTTCGCTCTTGGCACTAGTGGCGGCTCCGGAAATTATGTACTGGAGTAACACAATGAAGGGGCAATATGCACGGATATGGGAGCCTTATTTGAGCGCAGCGCTTATTTATTTCATTCTTACGTATTCGCTCAGCAAGCTGCTGAATTATGTTGAACGGAGGCTGTAAATTCATATGGAGCCTATCATCTCAGTGAAAAATTTGTATAAAGCTTTCGGCAGTCACACGGTTCTGGCCGATATCAACGTAGATATATACAACCAGGAGGTTGTCGTTGTCATCGGACCGTCAGGTTCGGGCAAATCCACCTTTCTGCGCTGTCTGAATCTTCTGGAGCAGCCGCAGAGCGGCGAAATTATTATTGAAGGAACTTCCTTGATGGATAAAAGCACAAGGATTAACGATATTCGAACAGAGCTTGGCATGGTATTTCAGCAATTCAATTTATTCCCGCATAAGAAGGTCATAGAGAATATTATGCTGGCACCGATACAGGTACGAAAGTGGACCCCGGAAAAAGCCCGTAAAAAAGCCATGGAACTGCTGGATAAAGTGGGACTAAGTGATAAGGCGGAGGTGTATCCGGCTTCTCTGTCCGGTGGACAGGCCCAGCGGGTAGCCATAGCCCGGGCCCTTGCCATGGAGCCTAAAATTATGCTGTTCGATGAGCCGACATCAGCGCTTGATCCCGAAATGGTCGGTGAGGTGCTGGCAGTTATGCAGGATCTGGCCCGTGAAGGCATGACAATGGTTGTGGTCACTCATGAGATGGGCTTTGCGCGTGAGGTTGGTGACCGTGTTCTGTTTATGGAGCAGGGTATTGTTGTGGAGGAAGGGACACCTGAGCAAGTGTTCGGAAACCCGAAGCAAGAGCGTACGCAGGTTTTCCTGTCCAAAGTATTATAATAAGTCCCCCAATTCGACAAAGTAGAATATTGTTTTTTTATGGGTTATATTAGAACAGTAACCTTGTTCAAGAAGGGAGGCTCTGGGATATCTTTTATTATCATCAATATTATTATGATAGAAGGAGAATACGATGAGCACATTTAAAAACTGGTTGAATACGACGAAAAGCGGTCTCAATGATCAAGTGAAGAAGTTTAAAAATAAAGATTTTATGAATGCGATTGTAGCGGGTTGCGCCCTTGTCGCTGCTGCCGATGGCAAGATTGAAGAGGCTGAGAAGAATAAAATGGCCGGATATATGAACCTGAGCAATGAATTGAAAGTGTTTGATATGAGAGAGGTCATTACCCAGTTCAATTCGTATGTGGGCAATTTTGATTTCTCTCCGGAAATCGGCAAGCAGGAGGCGCTTAAAGCCATCGCTAAATTTAACGGCAAACCGGAAGTGGGCCGTCTTATTATCGCTGTATGCAGTGCGATCGGTGCCGCTGACGGGGACTTTGACGAGCAGGAGAAAGCGGTTGTGCGGAATATCTGCAGTGTGCTCGGCCTGAGCCCGAGTGAATTTAGTCTCTAGAAAAAGTCTGAGGATTTTCCTTAAATCATCTGAAACATTATTGAGTTTCTATCGTATCACTGGTAGAACACCCAATAGCGGATTTGAGATTATTACAGGTTTCAGAAACGGAGGTAAGTGAAGTTGGCTGGAATTAATTTAGTGAAAGGTCAGAAGATCGATCTGACCAAAGGCAACGCAGGACTATCGAAAGTAATTGTCGGTTTGGGCTGGGACCCTGTCGAAGCTTCACGCGGATTCTTCGGAGTGAAGAAACAGGCTAACGTTGACTGTGATGCCTCGGCACTGCTGTTAAGTGAGGATGGAAAGTTACTCAAGAAGACAAACCTGGTATGCTTCCATAACAAACAGAGCGCTTGCAATTCTGTTGTGCACTCGGGAGATAACCTGACAGGTGAAGGCGACGGGGATGACGAGCAAATCAGTGTTAATCTCGCTGCAATTCCTTCCGATATCCACAAGGTCCTGGTAGTGGTAAATATCTATGATGCTGTTAACCGCAAACAGGATTTTGGCATGATTAAATCGGCGTATATCCGGGTGATGAATGCGGCCGGCAACAATGAATTGATCAGATTCAATCTGTCGGACAATTACACGGGCTTTACAGCGCTGATTTGCGGTGAGCTTTACCGCAATGGCGGGGAATGGAAGTTCTCGGCGATCGGTGAAGGCAGCCACGCAGCTCATATTAATCAACTGGCAGAGCGCTACATCTAAATCCAATTTGAAGAAGAGAGGTTTCTACTCATGGCAATTAACTTATCCAAAGGTCAGAAGATCGATTTAACCAAAACAAATCCGGGACTCTCCAAGATCACTGTGGGTCTGGGCTGGGACACGAACAAATACGATGGCGGTAAGGACTTTGACTTGGACGTATCTGTTTTCTTGGCGAATGCGAACGGAAAAGTGGACAAGGAAAGCAACTTTATTTTCTTCAACAATAAACAAAATGAGAACGGTTCAGTTGTGCATACAGGGGATAATCGGACAGGCGAGGGCGACGGGGACGATGAGCAAATTCAAGTCGACCTTTTGGCTATCCCGGCGGATGTGGATAAAGTAGCGTTTACGATTACTATCTACGATGCCGAATCAAGAAACCAAAACTTTGGACAAGTATCCCGTTCATATGTACGAATTGTCAATGATGCCAACAGCGAGGAACTCATCCGTTTTGACCTGGGCGAGGATTTCTCAGTTGAAACCGGCGTAGTGGTAGGCGAACTCTACCGTAACGGTGCAGAGTGGAAATTCAATGCCATCGGCAGCGGTTATAAAGACGGATTATCCGGTTTGACCCGTGACTACGGTCTGTCCTAAAATCCTGCATCTTTAGCCAGGCAGTCCATTTATTCATGAAAGAGGGTTTCGCCTGTGACGATCAGTCTTTCCAAAGGTCAGCGAATTGATCTTACGAAAACAAATCCGGGTCTGACCCGGGTCGTTGTAGGATTAGGATGGGATACGAATAAGTACAGCGGTGGCCAGGATTTTGATCTTGATGCTTCTGCATTCCTATTATACGAGGATGGCAAGGCAAAAGGCGCCGACGATTTCGTGTTCTATAACAATCCGAGTGGGGGTTCAGCCTCCGTAACCCATACCGGTGACAACCGCACAGGTGAGGGTGACGGTGATGACGAGCAGATTATCATTGACTTCAGTAAAGTGCCTGCTCACATTCAGCGTATCGGGATTACGGTAACGATTTATGATTATCAAAGCCGTGCACAAAATTTTGGACAAGTCTCCAATGCTTTTGTTCGTGTGGTGGACGCCACATCGGAACGCGAAGTGCTGCGTTTTGATCTGGGGGAAGACTTTTCGACGGAAACGGCTGTTGTATTTTGTGAATTTTATCGCCATGGCGTCGATTGGAAATTTCAGGCCATTGGCAGTGGCTTCGCCGGTGGTCTAGGCGCTTTATGCAAGAATTACGGACTGGACGCACAATAGCATTAAGGAGGGGCGGGGTCATACCGACCCTGCTCTTTTTTTGAAGAGAATAAGCTTCAAATAAAAGCTCCACTTGGTGGGGCTGTTTTTACCCCATTGGCAAAGGTGGCACAAAAATGAGTGTTGACGTTGTGAAGGGACAGAAGGCCGATCTGACCAAAGGAAACCCCGGACTAAGAGAGCTTACAGTGGAAATCGGCTGGCAATCAGCGCCATCATTGGAGATAGACACCTCCGCTTTTTTACTTGGAGCACAAGGTAAGGTAGCCAAGGATGAGGATCTGATTTTTTACAATAATCCAATCACGCCTTATATCAGATATAAGGAAATGCCAGGCTCAGGTACCCTCAAGAAATTCGAGGTCGAACTTAACAAAATACCATCCGATATTCACAAAATTGCCATTACGCTTACGATCCATGAGGGTGAGGAGCGCAAACAAAGCTTTGGTCAAGTGAATGGGGCCTATGCACGCATTATGAATGGAGCAACAGGTTTGGAAATTCTCCGGTGTGATCTTGGAAACCATTTCTCTGTGGAAACGGCCATCGTGGTAGGAGAATTATATAGATACAACAGTGATTGGAAGTTCAGCGCCATTGCAGCAGGCTTTGCCGGCGGGCTGCAGTCGTTATGTAACAATTTCGGTATAGAAGTGAAGGACGAGCCGGAACTCCGGGTGCAGATTCCGCCAGAAGGGCCACCAGCACCTCCAGCATCGCCGCCTGTTAATCCTGCAGCTAGTGGGCCAGCCGCCGCTCCGGCGCTGAATCTGAACCTGAAGAAGATCGAGCTTAAGAAAAAAGGCGACTCCATCAATCTTAAGAAATCAGCCGGGGGACTGGGAGAGGTTCTGATCAATCTGAACTGGAACCAGAGGCAGGGCGGTGGATTATTTAACCGCAGCCGCGGAGTGGATTTGGATCTCGCCTGTTTATACGAGCTGAACGATGGCAGAAAAGGTGTCGTTCAGGCGTTGGGCAATTCTTTTGGCTCGTTAAGCCAGGCTCCCTACACATCTCTGGATGGTGATGATCGAACCGGAACGATCACGACCGGTGAGAACTTGCGCATTAACGGGGCCAAAATTACCGAGATCAAACGCATTCTGGTCTTTGCATTTATTTATCAGGGCGTAACGAATTGGTCGGAGGCAGATGGGGTGGTCACGATTAAGCAGAGCGAAGGCCCTGATATTATCGTAAAGCTGGACGAGCATAACAATCGCAGAGGAATGTGTGCCATTGCACTCTTCCGGAATGTGAATAACGAGACCTTTAGCATTGAGCGGCTGGTGCAGTATTTCAGCGGACATCGGGAGATGGACGAGGCCTATCAATGGGGCCTGCGCTGGGTAGCGGGCAAGAAATAATTTTATTTAGCGGAGGTTCGAATTCATAATGGACTGGTTTACTGAATTTTTTAGAAATATTAGCGAGAATTACGGGCATTTCTTCTCATGGAGTGATGTGATAGCAACGCTCTCAGACCCGGTGAGCTGGGGGATTATTGGAAGTTTGATTTTGCTGGAAGGGCTGCTCTCTGCGGATAATGCGCTCGTACTGGCTGTTATGGTTAAGCATTTGCCTAAAGAACAGCAGAAAAAGGCACTGTTTTACGGAATATTAGGAGCTTATGTATTCAGATTTCTGGCGATCGGCCTAGGCACTTTTCTTATTAAATTTACGTTGGTTAAAGTGCTTGGAGCATTATATCTGTTCTACATCGCTTATAAAGGAATATTCAAGGGCGGCGGCGAAGAAGAAACAGAGAACAAAGGGACCTCTTTTTGGAAGACGGTACTTCTTGTTGAATTAATGGATATTGCTTTCAGTATTGACAGTGTGGTTGCCGCATTCGGATTGAGCGAACAAGTCTGGGTATTATTCCTGGGCGGCATCTTAGGGGTACTGATGATGCGTGGAGTGGCGCAGGTGTTCTTGAAGCTGATTGACAGATTCCCTGAGCTGGAGCAGACGGCATTTTTGCTCATTGCCATTATTGCCGGAAAAATGCTTGCCGGCGCTTTTGGATACGAAATGTCCCATGTCATATTCTTCACCATTCTGATTGCTGTTTTTGTGGGAACAATTCTCTACAGCTCAGGCAAGAAGAAAAAAGAAGCCAACAGGAAAGCTTAAACTATCGACAGTTTTGATCTAATCGTATAAGAAAAGATGTCAGATTTCGTTTACATTGCAGAACCGGATACCGTCCCCGAGAGGACGGTATAGTCGGTTCTGCTACTCTTTACAGGTGAGTGGTTGCGTTGGTTCGCTTGCAAAACTTTAAGGGGGATGGGCCTTGAAATATTTCGATTACCTGACAGATGAGCAAGAAATGTCATTATTTTACTCTCCGCCCATATCGTTTGATCATACGATGAACAAGGATCTGCTGGCCTATGCCGTTGGGGCCGCCCTTTACATGCCGGCTACACGCCCCAGTGTTGCCGAGGATATTTTGAAGCTCAAGGAAGTAGGTCTGGTAACCGTCATTATTGATCTGGAGGATGCCATAGGAGATGCAGAGGTTGATTCCGCCGAACAAAGCATTATCCGGCATCTTGCTTATTTGGCAGCTTATGCAGAGAATGAAAAGAATCCAAGCAGCAGCCTCCCGCTTATCTTTGTCCGCGTCCGTAATCCCGACCAATTGCAGCAGCTTATTTTCCGGCTGGGTTCATTAACCGCTATACTAACCGGCTTTGTTTTTCCGAAGTTTTCAGTGGAGAACGGTGTGGAATATTTTGAAATTCTTGCGGACTACAACAACTCCCGCAGTTATTCGGCTCCTGTTCTGTACGGTATGCCGATTCTGGAGAGTGCCTCTATTATTTACCGCGAGAGCCGGCTGGAAAGCCTTTTATCTATTCGAGGTTTGCTTAGTGAGTATCGGGACTATGTGCTAAATGTAAGAATTGGAGCAACCGATTTCTCGAGTCTGTTCGGACTACGCCGCAGCCCTGATATAAGTATCTACGATCTAACGCCGATCCGTGACTGCATGGCGGATATTATCAATGTGTTCGGACGGATCGATGGAGGTTATGTGATTTCCGGGCCTGTTTGGGAGTATTTTGCGAATAAAGGACACCGTGTGCTCCGTCCGCAGCTGCGGCAGACCCCTTTCGAGGATACGTACGGCAAGAACGGCCGCGACCTGCGCAACAGTTATATCTCCAGTGCCATGGATGGACTTATTCGTGAGGTTGTTTTGGACAAGGAAAATGGAATTATAGGCAAGACGATTATTCATCCCTCCCATCTTAAGCCGGTTCAGGCAATGTATACGGTAATGCATGAGGAATACGTGGATGCGCTCAGCATAGTGGAGAGCAATGATGGCAGCCTTGGCGTATTCAAGAGCCAGTATTTTAATAAAATGAATGAAATCAAGCCGCATCTGAACTGGGCAAGACGTATCTTACTACGATCTCAAATATACGGGGTGTTACATGAACAACAGCATTTTGTCGGACTATTGCCCGAAAACGAATACACATACGTTTAATATTGTCGAGAACCTGCAGGTTACCGTAACCGAAACCTCCAATCCTTTTCATATGCCGATTTCTGCGTTATTTTCGATGGCGGCCCGCATCAACAAGAAACGTTCCTTCTTATTCGTTAGCAAAGTGCTTGGCAAGCATATTCCCGTTAATCCATACACTCCGCTATTAAGCGGGGCAGCTCTAGGACTCTTGCTATACAGGGAAATGGATCTACAAAGCGGTGCCAGTCATAGGGATGTCGTGGACAAGCTGATTCACCAGGCCATGAATGGGCTGATTCATCCCGGACATGCGGAGGAGGCGTATCACGAGTTGATGGCGGCCAAGCTCATATTGCCGAAACCTGTCATTTTTATCGGTTTTGCGGAGACAGCGACGGCACTGGGTCACAGCATGTACAACATGTTTGCCGGGAATGCCTCATACATTCATACTACTCGTGAAGACATTCCGGATCTGGAATCGGTTATTAATTTTGAAGAAGAGCACTCTCACGCGGTTGACCATCTGTGCTATGCACTGGACGCTGAAATGCTGTCAGGCAATGAACCGGTGATATTAGTAGATGATGAAATTACGACGGGGAATACGGCGATTAATACGATTCGTGATATTCAGTCCAAGTTCCCGCGTCAGGAATATGTGATTGCCTCTATCCTTGATTGGAGAACGGGTGACAATGTTCAGGCCTACAGGGAGCTGGAACAGGAATTGGGGATTTCTATCAGATCGCTCTGCCTGCTTCAGGGAAGTATTGAAGTGAAGGGTACGCCGCTGCTGAATGCCAGTGAAGAGAAGGACCGAACAGCGGCTGCAGAGGCACCTGTTGTTACAACCTTTGTTAACGATGGAATGGTGCGGCTCCCGGTGACTTCTACCGACTCTCTGCATGAGCTGAATAAGTCTCCATATATAAAATATAGCGGGCGATTTGGGCTGGAATCCGGACAAAATGCCGAAGTGGATGCTGGTGTCCGCAGTATTGCCAACCAACTGCGGGAGCTGCGCGAAGGACAACAGGCGCTGGTGTTGGGTGTAGGTGAATTCATGTATCTTCCCATGCGGGTAGCCGCAGAGATGGGTGAGGGAGTCTCTTACCAGTCTACCACCCGGAGTCCGATTCATCCGAACCGCAGGCTGGATTACGGAGTGCACAGCGCCGCCGCCTATCCGTCAGCCGGTGATCCGGAAATCACCAATTTTATCTATAATGTTGATCCGGGGCAATATGAAGAGATCTTCGTACTGCTGGAGCGGGAGGTTCCTAAGGAGCGGATACAGCCGATGACTGATATCTTAACAAAGCTGGCCCGTCATAAGGTACATCTTGTGGTTCTATCTTCAGAGAAACGGGAACGGGAGGCGTGTGAATGAACCTGACAGAAACAGAGCAAATCATCATGAACAAAAGAATAGCCCCCCCGGCTCCACTCGGCAGCTATCCTCCCTCGGATGTTACTTTCCTGCTAAAAGACCTCAGTAATGTCTCGTTGGAACGGGCGACCCAGGAACGGGAAGAGGCCATTCAATCCGGAGTGCACTACTCAGAGATGCTCCCCGTTGAATATCAGCCTACAAGCGGCTATATTGACTTGTTTCACGAAACGCTGCAGGACTCCTCCCGCAAGATAGCTCTCGCAGTGGCTGTTGTCTCCGAATTGATAGTTGCGCAACGAGGCTTAAATACGGTGCTTGTTTCCTTAGCCAGAGCAGGAACGCCTATTGGGGTATTGATTAAACGATATATTTCCTATAGGTATGAGGTAGACCTGCCGCATTACAGTATTTCTATCATCCGTGGTAAAGGGATTGATGAGAATGCCGTGCTCTACATGCTTCAGAAGCATGGGCTGGATGCGGATCTGCAGTTTATCGATGGCTGGACAGGAAAAGGCGCCATTCGCCAGGTCCTGATTGCTGCCTGCGACAGTTTTTACAACAAATATGGAATCAGACTGAATGATGACTTGGCTGTATTGGCTGATCCGGGGTATTGTTCAGCAACATTTGGGACCAGGGAGGATTACCTCATTCCGAGTGCCTGCCTGAATTCGACCGTATCCGGATTGATGAGCCGTACGGTGCTGCGAGGTGACCTTATCGGACCGGAAGAGTTCCACGGCGCAAAGTTCTATAAAGAATGGCTGGACGCCGATGTATCCAATGATTTTATTGAGGCCATATGTCCTCATTTCCCTTCTGTTACGGAGGAGGCGCTACCTATTACAGCAGATCTGCGGCAATCTCCTCCAGAGATTACCTGGCAAGGCTTACAGGACATTCAGTGTATCCAGAAATTTTTTGGCATTTCCGACATTAATCTGATTAAGCCAGGAGTGGGAGAAACAACCCGCGTGCTTTTGCGCAGGGTACCGTGGAAAATCCTCGTTGATTCCATGGATAATCCCAACCTGCGGCATGTTATGCTGCTGGCTAAGGACCGCGGCGTGCCGGTGGAGATCTTCCCGGGATTAACCTATTCCTGCTGTGGTATTATTAAGCCACTGAAGGGAGAGAGTGAATGATCTACGCCAGTGATCTGGACCGTACCCTGATCTACTCCCTTAGTGCTATAGGCGTTCCAGAGGATTCGCCCGGACTTGTTCCTGCAGAAATCATTAATGGTACAACGGTGTCATACATTTCAAAAGAAGCACTTTCGCAGCTCATAAGTCTTGCCGGAAAAATTGTTTTTATGCCGGTAACGACACGGACTGTACAGCAGTATCAACGGATCAATCTCTTTCAGGAGACGGTGATTCCTGAGTATGCCATTACGAGTAATGGCGGTAATATCCTGATAGGCGGGAAAGTGGACGGGGAGTGGAGAGAGTCCATTGGAAAATTGGTGGAGCATCATTCTGCGGCGGCAGAGGAGGCAGGATTCATTGTCCGATCGGCCCTGCGCGAAGAGTGGATCATCAGTGAACGGTATTGCGACGGCTTATTTTTCACCTTTGTGGTTCAGCGTGACCTGCTCCCGCCAGCTTTGGTATCCGCTCTGGCTGATGAATTAAATCAGCTTGGCTGGAAGGTATCCTTGCAAGGCCGAAAGCTGTATGCTGTGCCCCAGGCGGTTAACAAAAGCGCTGCTATCGAGTATGTACGGCGTACAATTCAGCAGGAGCCCATGGTGGCTTCGGGAGATTCCTTGCTGGATAAATGTCTGCTGGATGCCGCTGATTATGCGATTGCCCCTTGCCATGGAGAAATATTTGCTGAACACCAGCAGGGTTTGGCAGAATCGAACTACCCCTTTACTGCTTGCTCGGGTGTGTTTGCGGGTGATGAGATTCTGCAGTATGTAAGTACGATTTACAACAATTTAATGGCATTGGGAGTGGGGCGGAAATGAAAAAGGTAAACATTTATTTCAATCGCTGGTTTTCTGTGGCATACCATTATATGAATCTCATTCGCAATAACGACGACGGAATCTCATTCACAATATTCGCAACCCACCCCGATATTCGGCATATGTCGCTTCAAGGAGCGGATGTTGCTGAGACCGAGCCTAAGCTTGAGGGGATACATTATGTTCAGTTTTGTGTTGATTTCTGCCGCCGAAATGAGATAGATATCTTTATTCCGCGTCTGCATATGCTTGATATTGCTCTCCATGCCCATTTGTTCGATGCCATCGGTACCAAGCTTATCGTCTGCAGAGATGTCGATTTGCTGGAAAGCATCATGGACAAGGGGAAATTTTACGAGAGTGTTAAAGAAACGGGAATCATGACCCTTCCCGATTACCATGTAGTAAGCACAGCAGAAGAGTTTAAAACTGCCTATCATGATCTTATCGGTAAAGGTCATAGCGTCTGCTTCAAACCAACAGATTCGGAAGGCGGGTTAGGCTTCCGGATTATTGATAACAACCGCAGTCCGCTCCAGGAGCTGTTCGGCCATGTGACACCGCTTATTTCTTTTGAGGATGCGTATCGTATTTTGTCCAGTGAGCCATCCTTTCCAGAGCTAATGGTAATGGAACTGCTTGAAGGATATGAGTATAGCATTGATTGTCTGGCAGATGGCGCCGGCAATTTATTGGCGGCTGTGCCGCGCCGGAAGGCGGGGGGCCGTTTGCGGCTTATGGAGCATAACCCCGAGCTGAAGGAAATTGCAGCCAAAGTGGCGCAGACGTACAAAATACCCTACAATTTCAATATCCAAATGAAGTACAATGGTTCTATACCCAAGCTGCTGGAGGTCAATCCCCGGATGTCGGGCGGGCTGCATATTTCATGTCTGTCCGGAATTAACTTTCCTTATCTGGCGGTCAAAAGCGCGCTTGGCGGCGAGGTGCAGCCGGTGGATTTCACAGAGGACGTATTAGCCAGCCATGTAGAGAAACCGCTAATTATGAAATCAAACGGCGAGTCCGCCGTCCCGGATGCCGTTTAGCTTAACAGCTACGGAATAAGTTAACGCAAGAGGTGAGGAACATTCATTCAAAGTCTAAAGTATTGATGTATGCTGGTATAGGTTATATCGTTGCTGTATTGACCAGCGCTCTGCTCCCGGAACTGCTGTCCTTACTGCTTCCTGTTGCCGGGGGTGCAATCGGTCTTCTGTCAGGAGAACGAAAAAGAACCAATCTGCCGGAGGAAGTCCTTCCAGCCGGGCAGGAGACTGCACCGATTTCCTCGTCCCCCGAGGTCAAGAGTGCCGCCAGTACCACGCCAGCCACTCAGGCTCCCGGCGGCAGGGAAGACTCTGATTTCAAGATCGGACCGGAGTTCGCTCCGGTGGTAGAGTATCTCAGCATTCTGGAGGACATGATTATTTCCGAAGGGCAGAAGGATACGCTGGACAATGAAATTGTCGAGAAGTCGCTTGCATTGTTCGCCAGGCTTCAACGTGTAATACCGCTGTTGCAGGAGCTGGGTAACGGCGAGATTAATCATACGGTCCGCAGATTGATTTTGAAGGATTTGAATGGCGTCATCAATCCGTTCTTACGGCTTGGAGGCGAGGCGAAAACCAAGAACCGCAGAATGCTGCTGAACGGTCTGAAGGATGTAGACTCCAAAATATCCGATATCGCTTCGACCATTGAGCATAAAGACCTGATGGAGCTTCAAACCAAAGCGGAATTAATCCATCAACGATACAGCAGTTCCGAATTTTAGGAGGGAAGCCCATGTCCACGCAGATAATTCAACTGAAAAAAGAAGACGAGCAGAAGGTTGTCCAGGAGGCCTCTCAGCTGATTGAAAAGGTAGCCAAGACAGATACAGTTACGCTGGATTCCTTGATGGATGAGATTGGCAAGCTGGGGGTCAAGACACAGGAGAAAGCGGGTCAAACGCTGAAGCTGCTGGACCGTCCGGTGAATGATCTGATGTCAGGCAAACGTGTCGAAGTGCCGAATATGATTATGAAGCTGCGGAATGAGTGCGAGGATTTGCAGCAGAGCAAGAATGTAAGCTTTTTTGGAAAAATGCTGCGTAAGACCCCGCTCAAAAACTACGTATACAAATATCAATCCGTCCGTACTAATATTGACGCTATCGTTACCGGCCTGCGCGACGGCAGAGATACGCTGGAAGAAAGCATCGTCAATATGCGCCAGCTGAAGCGTACCTCCATGGAGGAGATTTATAACCTGCAGACCAAAATCGCCTTCGGAAACAAGCTGAAGGAATTGTTCGAGGTTGAAATCGCCAAGCCGGAGAATGAATTCCGTAAAGCTTATCTGGAACGCGGCCTGCGTAAGGTGATGGTTCGTATTCAGTCGATGACCGAGATGATTTTGCTATACAACCAAGCCATTGCGGCCACAGACATTATTAATGATAACAACGATAAGCTGATTGATTCTGTGAATAATGCCATCGATAAAACCTCTAATCTGATCACCGTCTCCGCGATGATTGCGATGTCACTCGCCGACCAGGAGAATGTTATTTCCGCTGTAGAGGCAACCAACAAGACGATTGAGGATCAGTTCAAGGAGAATGCAAGACTGCTCCGCACCACTACGGAGAAAACAACGGAACTGCTCTCCAAGCCTTCCATGTCGATGGAAGCTGTAAATCAGGCAATCGGTGATTTGCTTATTGCACTGGATACTTCAGAGCAGTCGAACCGCCGTATTATTGAGAGCTGTCAGGATTACACTTCCAAAATGACGACGATCAATACGCAGCTTAACAACCGTTTGGGACTGAATGAGGCGGACAAGCCCAAGGCACTTACTGAAGGTGCGGCTTCCGGCGAATTAAGTAGTTTCTTGAACTAGCCCTCTAATTTATTAGCGGTTTAGTACCCCTCCTTGAAGGGAACTCCAATCATATTACCCTGCTCTCACACATAAATTGTCCGTAAGGCACGATATGTGAAGGAAAGAGAGGATAGGCATATGATTCTGGGATGTTTGATATTTGTGCTTATCGTCGTAGCCAGCAGTGAAAAGGCAGAGGCTATAACAGAACTGAATGACGACAGCTAGCCATTATTTTCCGTTCCGTGGTTCAAGCAATTTCCAGCGGTTTATTGGGTATAATAAGCCGGGGTTGATGAATGGTTAACCCTAACCAGCTGAAAATTATAGACCTGAGACGGAGGATATATGGAGAATGAAGCGCTGCTGCAGGTTGAACGATTAGCTCTTAAAAAGCAGAAAATATACCGGCAAAGTGTACTCCGCTACATTGCCAGGTCCATGCTGGCCAGTATGTTTATCGGTTTTGGCGTCATAGTAGCGTTCAAGACGGGCAACTTTTTCTATATTGAGCATTCCCCGATGACGTATCCAATGGCTGCCATTACCTTCGGTGCGGCCATCATCCTAATCTCTTACGGTGGTGGTGACCTGTTCACCGGGGATACCTTTTATTACACGTATGCGGCGTTACGGCGGAAAATGCAGTGGACTGAAGTTGTCCGTATGTGGGTCGTCAGCTATTTGGGCAACATCCTCGGGGCGACAGCCTTTGCGCTGCTTATTTTCCTGACAGGACTGTTCTACGATTCCAATGTGAATGGTTTTTTGCTTAATGTGGTGGCCCATAAGATGGAGGCCCCGACGCTGCAGCTTTTTTTTCGCGCTATTCTCTGTAATTGGCTGGTCTGTCTGGCCTTCTTTGTACCGATGTCAATGAAGGGTGACGGCGCCAAAATGTTCGCCATGGTACTGTTCGTGTTCTGCTTCTTTATCTCCGGATATGAGCACAGCATTGCCAATATGTGTACCTTTGCCATTGCGCTGGTGCTTGACCATCCCGGTACGATATCGTGGGCCGGGGTAGTGCATAATCTGGTACCTGTGACGCTCGGAAATCTGATTGGCGGCGGAGTGCTGATGGGCGTGATGTACTACTATGTCAATAAGCCCTTCCTGGATGACGAACAGCATTAGGATAGTTGAATGTGAGAACTCAAACTCCATTAGTCACACAAAAAGGCTATGCCCCGGGAAGAGGGCAAAGCCTTTTGTGCTTGGTAATGTGAGAATTATATAAGTTTTACCACTTTGAACCTCCGGATGAATTGCCTCCCGATCTGCCCCCGCCCCAGGAGGAACCGCCGGAGGAACGTCCGCCGCCGAATCCACCTGTAGAAGGAGGGCCGGACGACATTCGCTTACGGGCCTGCTCTCTTCTCTGCTGTTCCCTCATTCTGGCCAGCTGTGCCTGTCGTTCCTCCTCTTCCCTCTGACGGACAAGCCGGGTCGCTTCATCTACAAAAGCGTCGATTTGTGCCTGATAGGAGCGGGCCACAGCTTCCAGTTCATCCAGATTGTAAGGTGCAGCGGACAGCCTCTGCTGCAGTTCGCCAAATTCTGGAAGGGAAGACAGCTGAAAGCGGCTTCTGGTGGAGAGCCCCCTGCTCTGAAGCAGCTGCTCCGCAGTGTCGATCCGGCTCTGTCCTTCAGAGAAGAGCCGGATAACCTTATCCAGCCGTTCATTTAGAGCATCCAGACTCTCTGAAATCCCATTAAACTGTTGACCGGCTTCTTGCTGGAGGGAGAGCAGACGGTCAAGGGCACTGTGGGCGTTCTCGTACTCTCCACGCGCATCGCTGCTCCAGCTTTCAATCTGCGGAACTTCAGCAGCTCCTTCCCGCAGGCGTGTGCTCCAAGACTCCAGATGATCGCTGGCCTCTGATACATGCTGCTTTACAAAGCGGGTTCCGGACTCCAGAACCCGGGCCCGGAGCCCTTCTCGCCGTTGTTCCAATTGGCTCCAGCCCAAGCGCAATGTTTCCAGATCACGCCGGTTATTCTGTCTTAGGAGGGCTTGCCGTTCCGTCATAGCAACGGCATCTTCCAGTAAACTATCCACCCGGGCTCCGATTTTGCGTACTTCATCCATATCACCAGCGCGTAGAGGTGCTTCAAGCGCTGCAGCCTCGGCGGATGCCTGCTCCAGATTGTCATAAGGCCTTACCTTCATATTGTGCAGTGAATTTTGCTCAATCATTGCAGCGATTTTGGCACGGGTAGAGGCCAAGACTTCGGGGAAATCATTGACCTTGTCGTCGTAAGCATCGACATCCTTAAGGTTCTTCTCAATCTGCTCCTGTTTTTCCTGTGCATCCTCAGTGATGTCTTGAGCGGCAATAGGATCGAAAAGCTCCAATTGATCAGCCTTGGCTGTTTCCTCTGCCAGCTCTTTCAGATCCTCCGCGATTTCTTGAAGCTCGTAGCCTTTTTCCTGGACTGCGCTCAGGAGCTGCTGATTCAGCTCGGGAGCATCGCTCTTCAGCTCAGTAATACGCTGTTTGACGTTTCGATCCGCTTCACTAATGACTTCAATTTGCTTTTCCTCCTCAAGGAGTGCGGTACGAAAGTTTAAGTTGGTTTCACGAAGCTTTTCTGCGGCCGTCCTGAGAGCTGCAAGACGATAAAAGGCCGGCTTAACTCCTGCGCCGCCTTCATTTCTAAGTGTTGAAATTTGTATCAGATGGTTAGAAAGACGTCCGGATATTCCTTCTACCATTTCACCGGTTTTGCCCTGAACAATGCCCTGGAACGGCTTCAGTGATTCGATGGCCCGATTCGCCTGAACCAGCAAATCACCCAGCAGCTCCTGTTGTTCCTCCAGCTGCTTGCGCCTCCGGATTCCGGTTATCACTAGAAACAACAAACCCAGAATTAAGGCGGCGCCTATCAGAAATGGCACGACTCTCAGCAGGGGAAATCCCGGACTTGCCGCGGATTCTGTTCCGGTTGTTCCAGCTGAGGTGCCGGAACCGCCGTTCCCTGCACTTCCGGTGCCTAGGGCCTCAGTGGCCTCCATCAGAGAAGAAATACCGCCTGCGAAATCGCCGTCTCTGGCATAAGGGATAAAATAAGTATCCAGCAGGGCCTTGATTGCGGCACTCCCTGCTGCGCCGCCTTGTCTCTGAGACCAAGAGTTAAGCGAGGCTTGAAGCCCGGGATTATTGAAGTTAAGCTCGACCTGCTGGTCTTCACTGGAGATAAGCAGAAGAATATCTCTTGTCGAAAGTCCCCAGGAATCGTATACATCCGAAGCATAGTCTGCGGAGCCGGCCCCCTTCAGGGATTCAATGATAAGGATATGGAACGTATAACGGTCTCCGGCGGCAGCGTTTGTAAGGGCAGCAGCTTCCCTGGAGGTTAGCAGCCCCGCTTCATCCACCACCAAGCCTTGCTGGGCGGGGATTCCTGCGGCGTATGCGGCGGGCATCCATAGCAGGCTAATCATCCATAATAACAGCACAACTTTTTTCAAGCGGATACACTCCAATCTGAAGAGAGTTTATTCTGTGTAGTATACTTAAGATCATACTATTTATTAAACCTTATCGCCGCTCGCGAAGAGAACAAAGAAAGCCGCATTCCCTTTTAAGAAGGAATGCGGCTATATATTTGGATGTTTCTATCTGGTTTGCAGACAAAGAATATACTGCAATCTGGATTTGATCTCCTTTTGCCATTTCAAATCTCCTACTTTAACGGCAAGATTGAGCATATCCAGATAATCGTCAACTTTCAGCGCAGTCCGGGTAGTCGTTGGATTCATGGGTGGTCAGTCTCCTTTTTGTTCTAAAATATAATTAAGTTTTTATTGTTATTTTTTAATAATGATAATCATTATCAATCGTTATTGCTATTATCCACATTTTCCGGCTAAAATGCAACCTAAATTTTTAAGGATTTTCACTCATAAATGTTACAAATATAAGCATTCTCAGAGAAATTGGTATAATTGCACATTTTGTATGATTTGGGAACGGATATCAGCAGGAAAGATACCATTTTTTGTCGAATACCCCCTGTAGAAAGACTCTATAATGAATTATTGGACTAATATAAAGGAGAATTGCGATGAAGCGGTGTAAACTCATGCTCCTGTTCATGATTCTGGTTGTATTTGCCCTCCCGGTTGCAGCCCACGCCGAGAGAGAAGATATAAATTACCAAGCAGAACTGGATTATCCGCCATACAAATACATACAGAACGGCTATTTGACCGGCTTTGACATTGATCTGACGAGTATGCTTTTTGAGAAGCATGGCTATATGATTCATTACAGTACCGGTAAATGGGATGAGATCAATGAACGTTTAATTAATGGGGAAATCGATACCACCGGCCTTATGGTCATTACGGAAGAGAGAAAGCGGGAGATGCTCTTTTCCAAGCCGGTTTTGAAAAGTTATATCTCTGTCTACGCGAAGCAGTCTCTTTCGGGAAAGGTTGATCTCAGCACGTTGGCCCATTACAAAATAGGCGTAGGCAGGAAGCAATACTCCGAATCTGTACTAAGCAGCAAGGTGGGAACCTCTCAATACATAGCTTATTCAACGGTGCCGGAGGCACTTGAGGCCCTTCAAAGGGGTGAAATCGACCTGTTGTTTGAGAACCAGGGGGTTGTCGATTATTTGATTGTTGAACAAGGACTCACAGGCAATATCGTACGCAAAATGAGTAATCTCTTTCCCATGGATGTTGCCTACGGAATCAGCAAGTCCGCTCCGGAGCTGGTCCCTTATATTAATGCCCGATTAGCACAGGTTCAGCAGTCCGGCGCATTCGAGGAGCTGTACAAGCAGTATTTCTTCTCCCATTCCGACTATTATAAGGGAATGATGCAGAGCCGGATCATTTCATGGGCAGCCATCGGCTTATGTCTGCTGGTGTTCAGTATTATGTTTCTTAAAATGTACATCAAACATTTACGCCGGGCGATTTATGCCGAGCAGCAATTTTTCGGGGATGTAATTGAGCATACTGGAATTTTTGTCTGGGCGGTTCATGCGGATCGAAAAGTAATCCGATTTAATAAGTATGCCGAGAGGATAACCGGTCTGCGGGAGCAGGATATCCTGGGGGAAAGCATCGACGATATTGTAGGTCAGGAGGGCACTCCGGTTGACGAGTTCACAAAACTCCTGCAAAGGGCAACAGGGAAGGATTTTGTCAATAATGTAGAGATGAGGATTCAGGATGCTGATTCAGCAAGTCGTTACTTTGTTTTCCGGACAACGCTTCTTCAGGGATTGGATAAGCGTGCTTCGGATATTTTTGTTCTGATTGGCTTGGATATCGACGAGCGCAAGCAGAATGAGCTTGAGCTGCAAATGAGCTATGAAGAGCTGGAGGCGACTTATGAAGAACTGGCGGCGACAGAAGATGAGCTGAAGGATCAATTCGACAAGCTGCGGGTGAGTGAACGCCGGTTCCGGCTTGCTTCGGAAGGCTCCGGCGCTTATATGTGGGAGCTGGATTGGGAGACAGGGATGTATTCTCTGTCCGACCGCTGGTATGAGGTCATGGGCTACACCGAGGAAGAGATCAATTCATTCGAGGGTGGCGTTCTCAGTATTATTCACCCGGATGACCAGGAATCATCCTCTAAAGCAAGGAGAGAGCATCTGATCGGCCTGACTCCGATCTACGAGACCGAATACCGGATGCGTACCAAAGATAATCAATACGTTTGGTTTGAGGTAAGGGGCAAGGCAATCGTTGATCTCAGGGATCATATCGTCCTGTTTCTGGGTTCACTGATTGATATAAGCAATCGCAAGCAGGTTGAATTTAAACTCAACAACAGCTATCAGGAGCTGGAGGCTACCTATCAGCAGCTTACGGCTACCCAGGAAGAGCTGGTAGGACAATACGATCTGCTGCTGGAGAATCAGAAGAAAATGTATCATCTGGCGTATTATGATTCCTTGAGTAACCTGCCCAATCGGGTATGTCTGCTGGAGGCCATGGAGAAACAGTTCCGTCATCCCGGAGGCAGTGCCGCACTGCTGTTCGTGGATACTGATAATTTTAAATATATTAATGATACCTTGGGCCATAAGTTTGGGGATATCCTTATTCGCAAGGCAAGCGAGAGGCTGCAATCCACGATTTGGGACGGTGAGATGCTCTCCAGACTGGGCGGTGATGAATTTGTTATTTTTCTCAAGGACACGCCAAATCATGAAGATGTATTAAAATTGGCAGAGGATGTGCTAAATGGGTTCAAACAGCCGTTTTGGATTGGCGAGAGCAAGCTGTATGTCTCGGTCAGCATAGGGATTTCCTTCTATCCGGACGATGGGGAAACTACGGAAGAAATGTTGAAGAATGCCGATGTAGCCATGTATCAAGCCAAGGAAGCAGGCAAGAACAGATATATTGTGTATGATAAATCAATGCATGCCGCCTTTAATGAGCGGATGAGCATCGAGAAGCATTTGCGCAACGCGGTGGATAATGACGAATTCGAACTGCATTATCAGCCGCAGGTGGATATTAAGTCGGGAAGGGTCTCTGGTGTGGAGGCTTTAATACGGTGGAATAGCCCGGTGCTGGGCTTCGTCTCGCCGTTGTCTTTTATCAAGATTGCTGAAGATTCCAGATTGATTATACCGATAGGAGAATGGGTGCTAAGAAAGTCCTGTGTCTTTATGAAGGAGATACATGACCGTATAGGAATACCGTACAAAATTTCAGTCAATATTTCGGTTATCCAGATGCTGCAGGATGATTTCACTGAACTTGTATTGAATATTCTGGCTGAGAGCGGTCTGGAGCCCAAATGTCTGGAGCTGGAGATTACGGAATCCATTTTTATGGAATCCTTCGGAAGTATTGTCAGCAAGCTTGAGTACTTGAAATCACACGGTATCGGCATTGCTCTTGATGATTTCGGTACAGGCTATTCTTCACTCAGCTATTTGCAGCAACTGCCGATTTCCACACTTAAAATGGACAAGGCTTTTATTGATTCATTGTCTGATAATGCGTATAGCCAAGCTTTCGTGCAAACGATTGTGGAGCTTGGACATAAAATGGGACTGAAGGTAGTGGCGGAAGGTGTGGAGGACAAAGGTCAGCTTGCCTTCCTGAAGCAAACGGGCTGTGACAAAGTGCAGGGCTATCTGATCAGCAGACCGGTTCCGGAACGCGGAACAGGCGAATTGTTTGATCCCCTGAGAAATTGGGATATAGGTTTGTAGCCTATAAAAAACGAGCCCCGGAGAAATCTGAGGGCTCGTTATTGTTGTTACTATAAGAGGACAACTTTATTTTTACCCGTTTTCTTGGCTTGGTACAGGGCATCATCGGCCTTCTGAAAAACATAGCTCTTGGAGTCGGCTCCCGCAAAGTCATGCATGCCAATACTTACGGTCACCGCCTTGTCCTCCATCTCGGCAATCGGCATTTCCGCAATTCCCGCCCGTATCCGTTCTATAATATCGTAGGATGCCTCTAGTGGCTTGGCGGTCAGAATGATCACGAATTCTTCCCCGCCGTAACGTGCTGCGAAATCGTCGGCACCGATATTCTTGAGTACAATCGCTGCTACCTGCTTCAGCGCTATATCGCCGACCCAGTGGCCGTACATATCATTTACTTTCTTGAAGTTATCGATATCAAGTACCGCCAGCTGCATGGGAAACGGGTTATTCTGCTGGTGATCGATCAGCCAGCCCAGGTATTCATGGAAGGTTTTATGATTATAGAGATCCGTAAGCGGATCAATTTTGGACAGGCGATCCATAATGATATTCTGAATGCGTAAATCCTGCTCTGATTTCACTGAGTTTTCAAGCGACTGGAGGAGATCGCTTCCCCGGCGAATAACGCCGAAGCCTGTCAGCGAAGTGCCGGCGAAGATGAAAGCGATGATAAGATTTTCAACCCGAAGCGAATAATCGTAGGTTGAAGGGGTGCAGAGTAAAATAATGATATATAACGAACAAACAATGGTAGAAGCAATCAAGTAAGCATTTTTTAAATAAATCATAGATATAAACAGCGGCAGAAGCATGATTAATGGCTTCACATCAATTTCCGGGCTAATGAACATAATAATCACAAAGGCATATATATGGCTTCCTACCGTGATAGAGGCCTCGGAGAACTGCGGTTTCCATTTGTAAATGCATTCAAGCAGGAGGATGAGCGCCAGTATAATCAAATCAGGGGTCAGTATGAAAGAAATGATATATTCCTGTGCCGAAACCAGGGGACGGTATCCCCACATCGACCTGAATATAAATAGTTGACTTGATAGATCTATAAGCAGCACGATCCAGAATACATTTAGAAGCACACGGTTCCAGTAGGTTTGGCGAGGAGTTTGGGGTGGAATGTGCATAGGGTGTTCCTCTTTTCAAGTGGCAATATACTTATATATTCGACAATAATCCTTGCATTCCTTCCAAAAGGTGTAATGGGGAAAATGTTCGGATTTTAAGTATTCATTAAAGAGAAAGATCGTTTTATCTGATGTATTAATGCTACAAACACGTATATTAAATGAATATTTACCTTGACACATTCGTCTATATTAAGTAAACTTCCTTATGGATCACAAAATAATGTTGAGCTGTTCGTATATCCTCAAAGATAAGGTTTGGGGGTTTCTACAGGGAACCGTAAATTCCTGGCTACGGATAGGGTGCTTTTTGCATACCTATGCAATAGTCGGGATTTTTTGTTATGTTCACCTACAAGAAAATACTATTCATTACATATTGGGAGGAACAGATGGGTAAATATGATGTGATTGTCGTGGGTGCGGGTCCGGCTGGAATCTTTGCTTGTTATGAGCTGACTCGGAAGGCGCCGCATTGGAAAGTGCTGCTGGTAGACAAGGGGCATGATATCTATCGGCGCAGCTGCCCGATCCTTGAGGAGAAAATCAAGCTGTGTCCGCCGGCTTCCGGCCGTAAGGAATTTGCAGGCTGTCTGCCAGCCTGTTCCATAACTGCGGGCTTTGGAGGTGCGGGGGCGTACAGTGACGGCAAATTTAATATCACAACCGAGTTCGGCGGCTGGATGACGGATTACTTGGCCCCGTCCAAGGTGCTGGAGCTGATCCAGTATGTCGATAATGTCAATCTGGAGCATGGGGCTGCACAGTTCATTACCGATCCTACGACGGAGAGCATCCGCGATATTGAGCAGCGGGGTTATGCTGCCGGATTGAAGCTGCTGCGGGCTCAGGTCCGCCATCTGGGTACGGAACAAAACCTGGAAATTCTGAAATCTATCTATGAATATTTGAAGACGCGTATTGATATGGAGTTCAAGACAGAGGTGCTGGATATCATCACCGTCAAGGAGAATGGCTCACACCGGATTACGGGCATTTCTCTGAAAAACGGTGAAGTCCACGAAGCAGGTCTGGTCATGATTGCACCGGGCCGTGACGGTTCTGCCTGGCTGACCGAGGTGCTGAAGAAGCGCCGCCTCAAAATGTACAATAACCAGGTGGATGTGGGCGTACGTGTGGAAACCTCGGATGTGGTGATGCGGGAGATCAATGAGCATCTCTACGAGGGCAAGTTTATATATAACACCTCTGTGGGCACACGTGTCCGTACCTTCTGCAGCAACCCTTCCGGACATGTCGTTGTGGAGAATCACAGCGGAGTGATGGCGGCGAATGGACACTCTTATAAAGATCCGGCGCTCGGATCGAGCAATACTAACTTTGCACTGCTGGTATCGCATAAATTTACTGAGCCCTTCGATAAGCCTAATGAGTACGCCAGGGAAATTTGCAAAAGAGCGAACGATTTATCGAGCGGCGGTGTGATCGTTCAAAAGTACGGCGATATCCTGCGTGGACGCCGCTCTACGGAAACGCGGATTAGTGAAGGATTCCTGGAGCCGACCTTGAAGGAAGCCGTTCCGGGTGATCTCGGACTTGTGCTGCCTTATAACACGATGAAGAGTCTGATTGAAATGGTGGAGGCCCTGGAAAAAGTAACGCCGGGCATAGCTTCTGAACATACCCTGTTCTATGGCGTGGAAGCCAAATTTTATTCGGCCCGGCCGAAGCTCTCGAAAGCCTTGGAGACGGAAATTTCCGGACTGTACTGCGGTGGCGATGGAGCGGGAGTCACCAGAGGTCTGGCCCAGGCGGGGGCAGCAGGGGTATGGATTGCCCGTGGCATGATGGAGCGTTCACCAGCAGTGTGATGTTCCATCATTCGGATCATAATTGTTTAGATAGAAAATATTCCCTTTAGGAATCTCAACTGCTATAATGTTAGAATACATAACATGAATAGAGTGGAGTGGACAGCTAATGATGCGGAATCGTCGGAACTTGGGTCTCTTTATCGTTCTCTTACTGCTGGTCGGCCTGTATAGTTTGTGGATTGACATGTTTTGGGTGCATAAGCTGGTGTTCGTGTTGTTTATGGTGACATTGGGTTGGGCTTCTCTGGTCATACATCTTTCCGGGCTGCGCAGGGAGCAGCTGCTTCAGGATGCCAACTCCAGGGTCGAGCAGCTTGGGAATGATATTGTAGTCACCTCAGACCGGCTGCATGGGGCGCTTGAGGAGATTAGCCGCCATACAGAGGAACTGCAGCAGACTGCGGATTATTCCCATGAATACGAGACCGGGCTGCAGACTCGCAGTTATGAGGCAAAGGCGAATATAGAGGGAGCTTTTGAGACGATGGGCGGGGTAGCTGCTGCCACATTACATATTCAGGAACTGACAGACAAGCTCGGCGCTAATATGGCGGATACACGGCAGGGTGTCGCGGAAATGGTCGATTCTCTAAAAATCACTGACGCAGTTATGGAAGAATTAAAAAACCAGGGCGGGGATATGCGGGCCAAATTCGCTACCTTGAGTCAACATCTGGCGATGATAGAGGAGATTAATACCCTTATTACCGGAATTGTGAACGAGACATCCCTTTTGGCCTTGAACGCCTCCATAGAAGCAGCGCGGGCTGGAGAGCAGGGCCGGGGTTTCGCCGTGGTTGCGAGTCGTATCCGCCAGCTGGCGGATCAGAGCAAAGCCTCTGTAGACCGTTCTTCAGGTCTGCTGCTCGATATTAACAGCGGAGTGAAACAGGTACTGGACTCGGTTGCCGCAGAGCAAGTGGCTGTTGAGCGAGGGGTTAATGAGGTAGGCGCAGTGAGACTTCGGCTGGATGATATTGCGGCCAGAGTAGATGAGGTAGGGGCCGTTGTGGTGGATACCGTTGGCGCAGCTTCCCGGCAGAGCCAATTGATAAATGACACCACTGCCGAACTGCGCGGGGCGGTGGTGATTGTAAGCGAGACAATTGCCAATGTGGATCTGACCCTGGAGCAGGTGACCCGCCAACGCAGTCAAATTGGGCAGCTGAATGAGGTCAGTGCGAATTTGCTGACGGAATCACAGGCTTTGCGGCAGTCGGTCAGTGCCATTGCCGGAAATGAGGAAATCGAGATTGGCCAATATTCGGAACGGCTGCAGGAAATGCAGTCTCTGCTGCAGGATCTTTCCGCTAAAGAGGAGCTGTATTCGCCGGACCCGGCAAGTCATGGCGGTGTTCTTGCTGCCTGCATGAAAAAAGTGCCGGATGTGCAGGCAATCTGGTCGAACCGGACGGACGGAACGTTTATTTTCTCTGAGCCTGCGGCAGGTTTGCTCAATGCAAAACGGAGGGATTGGTGGAATGGGGCGATGAGCGAAGGGGCATATGTCTCAAACCCTTATGTCTCAGCCATCACGAAGCGCTCCTGCATTACATTGTCCAGAGCCATCACGAATCGTCAGGGAGAGGTCGTCGGCGTGGTCGGCATCGATTTGGCGGTTTAGGCGCCCCTCCACGTTCATACATATGTGTAGTGAAATCCAGCGGTCTCCGCTGGATTTTTGGCATGTTCATCGCAGGAATTTAGGAAGAATAGCCGCCAGACATAGTGCGGACACTGTGTACATTATACTTGTGCTTCCGATGTAGCGAGGGGGAGGGACAAGGGACAGGGAGACAGCTAGGGAAGGCCTGTACTTTATGGACAGCGGCGCGAACATTCCTTATAATGAACCGATATATTTACCTTTGGAGGCTGTGCCCATGCAATATACTTTTATCATTTTGCTGCAGCTGTTCGAAAGAGCCGCATTGCTGCTGATGTGCCTGTTCGTACTGACCCGTCTGCCGCGGTTTAAGGAAATTTTTCAAAAAGGAGCCTACGCTCCGCAGGAGCTTGTCATCGCAACGGTAATCTTCAGCCTCTTCGCCATCTTCGGAACATACAGCGGGATCAACGTGGAAGGATCGCTTGTTAATGTGCGAATCATTGCCATCATGGCCGGGGGAATCTTATTCGGCCCATGGGTTGGTCTTATTACCGGCATTATATCAGGGGTACATCGTTTTCTGATTGATATCGGAGGGGTCACTTCCCTGCCCTGCCTTATTACGAGCATTGCAGCAGGTATCGTATCGGGATTTATTTACCGCCGCACCTCCGGTGAACGCCGCTGGATCGCTGGTATTTTGGCCGGAATGGGCTGTGAGGCATTGACGATGGTGCTCATCCTGGTGATGGCAAATCCTACTTCGCTTGGTGTAGACATCGTATCCAAGATTGCTTTTCCCATGATTGTGAGCCAAATTAGTGTCGGCCTCATCGTCATGCTCGTCCAGAGCGTGGAAGGGGAAAAGGAGCGGATAGCAGCCAAACAGTCCAAGCTTGCGCTCGATATCGCGAACAAGACGTTGCCCTATTTTCGAAATATTAATCCCCAATCGCTGCGCACCATCTGCCTGATTATCAAGGAAGATATCGGGGCGGACGCGGTAGCGATTACGGATACACGGTTCATTCGCGCTTATGTTGGTGTCGGGGAAGGGTATTATGAAGCTGCAAATGAAATTATCAGTGAAGAAACGAAGAAGACACTGTCCAGCGGCGAGATTACCATTCGCAACGATGATACGGACTATATTAATCCCCAGATCAAATCGCTGATTATTATCCCCCTTAAGGAAAAGGGAGAAGTGACAGGAGCGCTCAAAATCTACTACACCAAAGCCCACAAAATCACGTATTCTCTCCAGGCAATGGCGGTTGGACTGTCGCAGATGATCTCTACCTTGATGGAAGTGTCGCGGGTGGAAGGCATTAAGGAGATGGCCAACAAGGCAGAGCTGAAGGCGCTGCAGACGAGTATCAATCCCCACTTTTTATTCAATGCACTGAATGCAATCATCTCCTCGATTCGAATTAATCCGGATAAGGCACGGGATCTGATTGTGAACCTGTCCGGATATATGAGATATAACCTGGAACTGACGGATGAAATGATTGATATCAATAAGGAACTGCAGCAGGTTCAGCAGTATGTGGAAATCGAGAAAGCGCGCTTCGGCAGCCGTCTTAACGTGTTTTACGATATTGACGAAGTGGAGGTCCGTATTCCCAGTCTGATTATTCAGCCGCTCGTGGAGAATGCGATTGTGCATGGCATACTGAAGGAGAAAGGTACGGGGACCGTAACCATTTCGGTAAAAGATCAGGGCGCTGCCGTGCGTGTCGGTATCCGGGATACCGGCGCGGGCATCAGTGAGGAAACCATAGAGAGAGTCTACAGCGGCAGTATGCCGGAGAACAAAATCGGGCTGTTTAATGTACACCAGCGGGTAAAGCTGATCTATGGGAACGGGCTGACGATCCGGAGAATGGACAAAGGGACATATATCTATTTTGATGTCCAAAAGGAGAGCCGATGAGAGCGATAATTGTAGAGGATGAAGTGCTGGCGAGGCAGGAGCTGGCTTATTTGATAGAGGCGCACAGCGGAATTAAGATAACGGCACAGTTCGAGGATGGGCTGGATGCGCTGAAATATTTGCAGGGGCAAGAGGTCGATGTGCTTTTTCTGGATATCAATATTCCTTCTATCGATGGCGTTCTCCTGGCCCAGAATAGTAGCAGATTCTCGGTCAAACCGTATATTGTCTTCATCACCGCTTATAAGGAGCATGCCGCTGAGGCATTCGAGATTGAGGCCTTCGACTATATTCTTAAGCCGTACAGTGAACTGCGGATCAAGGCCATGCTGCATAAGCTGGAGGGGGCATATGCTGCTCGCGGCCGGCAAGGGGAAGAGGAACGGAATCCGGTCAGCAACAAGGTGAACCTGTGGAAAAATGAAAAAATTATCGTGGTCGACACCGACGATATTTATTACGCTTCAGCGCAGGAGAAAACCACGAGCGTGATGACCAAGAGTGAGGAATACAGCATGGGCTTAAGCATCAGTGACTTCCACAGCCGGCTGCCGCAGGACCGTTTTTTTCGCTGTCACCGCTCCTACATTGTCAATTTGTCCAAAATCAAAGAAATCATCCCCTGGTTTAACAATACGTACCTGCTGCGTCTGAGCGATTTGGATTTTGAAGTGCCGGTAAGCCGCAGCAGGGTCAAGGAATTCAGGCAGATTATGCGCCTCTAAAGGCATTTCATGCTTCATTTGGGTCATCTCATTCCGGATTTCTCTCAAGAAAGACTGGTTTCGCTACAATAAAGAGGCAAAGAAGCTCTTTCAGCGATCAACGAGAGAAAGAAGGAATGATAATGACTACGACTACGAATAGCAAAAGCGCCAAACGGTGGCTCATTGTATTGGGAACTGTAATTATGCAGATGGGTCTGGGTACTATCTATACGTGGAGCTTGTTCAATGCGCATCTTGTATCCAAATTCGGGTGGGAGCTTAGCTCTGTTGCTATAACTTTTTCCATTACCAGCTTTGCCTTGGCCTTCGCGACCTTGTTCGCAGGGAAATTGCAGGACCGGTTTGGCCTCCGCCGACTAACCGCTGTTGCAGGGATTATGCTTGGACTCGGTCTGATCCTCAGTTCTCAGGCAAGCTCTATCCCGATGTTCTACCTGCTGGCAGGTGTGGTTGTAGGTTACGCGGACGGAACGGCTTACATCACTTCGCTGTCTAATCTTATTAAATGGTTTCCGAAGAATAAAGGGTTAATCTCCGGGGTTTCCGTGGGTGCTTACGGGACAGGGAGCCTGATTTTTAAATATGTGAACGGCAGCCTGATCGACTCGGTGGGCGTGTCCAATGCGTTTCTGTATTGGGGCATGATCGTTATGGTGATGATTGTAATCGGCTCTCTTTTGGTCAGCGAAGCTGCTCCTGCTCCGGGTGTTCAACCCAAATCAGAAACATCTGCAACGGTCGGCGTTCCGACTGGGCAAAAAGACTACACCGTTAAGGAAATGCTGCGTACCAAAGAGGCTTATCTGCTGTTCGTCATTTTCTTCACCGCTTGTATGAGCGGCCTGTATTTGATCGGTATTGTCAAGGATATCGGCGTAAAGCTCGCCGGACTTGATGTGCAGACGGCGGCTAATGCGGTGGCGATGATTGCGATTTTCAATACAGCCGGACGCCTGATCCTTGGAGCTTTATCTGACAAAATGAGCCGTCTTAAGCTGGTCAGTGCTACACTCGCGGTTACTGCTGCGGCAATGCTCGTACTTAGCTTCGCAACACTAAGCTTTGGTATTTTCTTCGCCTGTGTGGCAGCCATTGCCTTTTGCTTCGGAGGCAACATTACGGTGTTCCCGGCCATTGTCAGCGACTTCTTCGGTCTCAAAAATCACAACAAGAACTATGGTATTGTCTATCAGGGCTTTGGCATCGGCGCACTGTCCGGTTCGTTCATTGCCGCTTATCTGGGCGGGTTCAAACCTACCTTCATCGTTATCGGCCTCCTGTGCCTGCTGGCCTGCATCATCGCGCTTTCCCTGAAGGCACCGGTGCAAAAGGTCAAGGTAGAGAAGGGCATGAGCTTGAACCCTGTTGGCCGGACGGCTTAAGGTCTGGTTCGGACAGAGTTTTACGTAACCACTTTGTTCCGTTATTGCAGTTAGTTTTCCTCTCATAGGACCGTCTTTTCAGTAGAAATGTCTGCTGCTGAAGAGGGTCCTTTTTTTAATTCTTTTTAGCTGTAGAAAGTGCAATTATAATCCTCCGTTTGCCCCATATGAGCCGACTAAATGTATTTCATACAATTATTTTTCGGGATTTTTGTAAATATGGACATTATACGAGATTTAATTGTACAGAGTGCAGTTAGCCAAGGATTTATCGGATTTAGGCGTCAAATAAATGTACAGAGTGCAACTAGAGCGTGCTTAAGGTCTTTTTGAGTAATCAGGATATGGGGAAAGTGGTTCCATAATTGCGGTTTTTCTCTTAGGCATTACATGGAGCAGTATAAATTTACCGGCCAAAAACGAATGGAATTATACAAATTGGCATTGCACCTATACAGGATAAAGGTACAAAAGATTTAAACATGCTGAATAAAACCCATCAAGAATGACCCGTTTCTGCTCATTCGAGCGAAATGGGTCATTCTTTGTTTTTAATTTATTGCAAACCATGCAACGATTCAACAACGCCGCATTAACCTTCCAGCAGCAGTGCCTCCGGATCTTCCAGCAGTTCCTTCACCTTGACGAGGAAACTTACCGCCTCCGAGCCGTCAACGATCCGGTGATCGTATGAAAGCGCGATATACATCATCGGACGGTTGACAGTCCGCTCTTCATCGAGCGCAATCGGGCGGAGTTGGATCTTGTGCATGCCCAGGATGCCGACCTGCGGCGTATTAAGAATCGGTGTGGATAAAAGGGAGCCGAATACCCCGCCGTTGGTTATCGTAAATGTACCGCCCTGCAGCTCGGACAGGCTGAGTGTATTGTTGCGAGCCTTGGAAGCCAGCTCGCCGATCTGCCGCTCGATTTGCGGGAAGCTAAGCCGGTCTGCATCGCGGACGACCGGAACGACCAGTCCTTCCTTGGCAGCGACAGCAATACCGATGTCATAGAACTTCTTGATCAGCAGATCCTCGCCGTCAATCTCGGCGTTAAGTAAAGGATAGGTTTTGAGTGCGCCGACAACTGCCTTGGTGAAAAAGGACATGAATCCGAGTCCGACTTCATGCTTCTCCTTGAAGGCGTCCTTGCGCCGCTTGCGGATGTCGAGGATGGCGGTCATATCCACCTCGTTGAAGGTGGTCAGCATCGCCGCGGTCTGCTGCGCTTCCACCAGGCGGCTGGCAATCGTCAGCCGTCTGCGCGACATGCGCTTGCGCTCAACGGCCTTGCCGTCCTCCGGCTGCTGCGCTTTGCCGGCTGCCGGCAAAGCACCCGCCGCCTTGCCTTGCGGCGTGGACGGCGCTGGCGCAGCGGCCCCCGGCCCTGCTGCGCCATGTTCCTTCACATCGGCCTGGCCAATCCGGCCGATCGGATCACGGGCGCTTACCTCGCCGAGTTCGATGCCGCGCTCCCGTGCCAGCTTCCTTGCGCCCGGCGAAGCCAGGGGAGCGGGGCTGTCGCCCGCTCCCGGCCCTTCGGGCGCAGCGGCAGGTGCAGCAGCGCTGACGCTCTCCGCTGCCGGTGCAGCCGTGGCGCTGCCGGCAGCCGCGTCCGCTGCGCTTTCAGCCGCAGCATTTGTCGCCTGCGGCTTGCTGCTTCCCGCAGCAGCTCCGCTGCCGATCACACCGATGGCTTCGCCGACAGCTACATTCTCGCCGGCTTGACGCAGAATGGAGGAGATGACGCCATCTTCCTCCGCGCTAATCTCCAGATTGACCTTATCGGTCTCAAGCTCTGCGAGTACATCTCCCTGTCCGACAGTGTCACCTTCTTTGACCAGCCATTTGTAGATCGTTCCTTCGGAAATGGATTCACCCAGATCAGGTACTTTGATTTCAGACACAGGCCGCTACCTCCCCAAACATAATGGTTTACACTATTGTGACGCCGTCCTTTCAGGTGGACGGCACAGCCGCTTGTACTTGCGAATTTAACTTCAGGGCTTCCGAGACAATTCTCCGCTGCTCATAGCTGTGAACATCTGCATATCCGCTTGCCGGGCTGGAACGCTCGGGACGGCCAATATACTGAACGCTGGTGTGGGACGGAGCGATAGCCCGCAGACGGGGTTCAGCGTAGCTCCAGGCGCCCATGTTCTTCGGTTCCTCTTGTACCCATACGATCTCCTGAAGCGAAGTGAAGCTGCCCAGATGTGCTGCCAGCTCGCGTTCCGGGAAAGGATACAACTGCTCCAGCCGGAGAATATGCAGCCAGGACCAATCCTTATCACGCGCTGACTCCAGCTCAGTCTGCAGGTCAACGGCAACCTTGCCGCTGCATACAACCAAGCGTTTCACCTCGCCGGGCTTTTGGCCCAGCAGCGGTTCTGCCAGTACCCGCTGGAATTGGCCTGCAGCCAGCTCCACTCCCTCGGAGGTGCTGCGCGGATTACGGATAAGACTCTTTGGTGTCATAATAACCAGAGGACGAGCGTTCCCCTGCCCGCATAATGCCGCCTGACGGCGCAGCAGATGGAAATATTGCGCCGAGCTGGTCAGATTGGTCACAGTCCAGTTCTCTTCTGCCGACAGCTGCAAATAACGCTCCAGCCGGCCGCTGGAATGCTCCGGACCCTGTCCTTCATAGCCGTGCGGAAGCAGGATGACCAGATTGCTGCGCTGCGTCCATTTGGCGCGTCCAGCGGCAATGAACTGGTCAAAAATAACCTGTGCAGCATTGGCGAAATCGCCGTACTGCGCTTCCCAGATGACGAAGGTCTCGGGCGCGAAGACGTTATAGCCATACTCATAGCCGAGTACCGATGCTTCGGACAGCGGGCTGTTGTATACTGCAAACGATGCCTGTGATCCGGACAGCAGGTGCAATGGAGAGAATAACGCTCCCGTTTCACTGTCATGCAGGACGAGATGGCGATGTGCAAAGGTTCCGCGCTGTGAATCCTGTCCGCTAATGCGAATCGGTGTGCCGTCCTGAAGAATGGTTGCGAATGCGAGGCTTTCCGCCAGCGCCCAATCCACCTTTTCTCCTTCATTTAAAGCATCCTTGCGGCGCTGCAAAATACGGTGCAGCTTCGGATAGACCTGAAAGCCATCCGGCACGGTCAGCAATTGGCGGTTAATCTCGCGCAGGTTGCTTAAGGTTACGGCTGTGGAACGCGAACCGGAGTCTCCGGTTTGAACAGGAACGGCCGTTTTGCTCTCCGTGTTCTTGTGTTTGCCTTCTTTCATATTATCATAAGCTTCCTGCAGAATGCTCTCTGCCTCGGTATTTAATACCTTCACTTCGTCTTGGGTGGTGACTTTCTCATGGATCAGACGCCCGGCGTAAATGTTGTGAACGGTCGGATGGTTTCGCACTTTGCCATAAACGATAGGCTGGGTAGTTTCCGGATCATCCATTTCATTGTGTCCGTGGCGGCGGTACCCGATCAGATCGATAACGAAATCTTTCTTGAACAAATTACGATAGGCGCTGGCGAGACGAACGGCAGCAACACAGGCTTCAGGATCATCCGCATTGACATGCACAATCGGAATTTCATACCCCTTAGCCAAATCGCTTGCATAATGGGTAGACCGGGAATCCTCGCTTTCTGTTGTAAAGCCGATCCGGTTGTTGACGATGATATGGATCGTTCCGCCATTCTGGTAACCCTTCAGCTTGCCGATGTTCAAGGTTTCCGCCACAATACCTTCGCCCGGAAAAGCGGCATCCCCATGCATCAGTACCGCCATTGCTTTATTCGTGTTCAATATAGGCATTCCAGGCGTACTGCGGTCTTCCTGAGCTGCCCGGGTAAAGCCCTCCACAACCGGATTGACGAATTCCAAATGACTGGGATTATTTGCGAGCGTCAGCCGGGTTCGCACGGTTTCACCTTCACGGACCGCCCGGTCTGCACCCAGGTGGTACTTCACATCACCGGTCCAGCCATAGTTAATACCCATTGACCCCTCGGAGGGGAACAGCTCTTTGTTCGGAGAATGATGGAATTCAGAGAAAATAATATCATAGGGTTTGCCCAAAATATGAGCAAGCACGTTGAGCCGTCCACGGTGGGCCATGCCCATCAATATATGCTCAGCACCGTCATATGCAGCAGCACGTACGATTTCGTCCAGCATGGGAACCAGTGCATCATTGCCCTCCAGGCTGAATCGCTTTTGACCTACAAAGGTCTTGTGTAAAAAGGTTTCGAACTGCTCTACCTGTATCAGCCGTTTGAGCAGGTCCTTGCGTTCTGTGTTATTCAGAGGAGAGGGAGAGCTTGTTGATTCGGCCTGACTGTTCAGCCAGCTTAGCTCCTGCTCGTCGTGTACATGCCCGAACTCATAAGCTATAGTCTGTGTATAAACCTGACGCATCCGGTGAACGGCGTCCCATCCAGTGAGAACATCAGCCGGCGCATTCTCCCAAATCAGCGAGGCAGGCAGAGCGATCAGATCCTCCCGGGTAAGCTCATAAGTTTCCGGATTAAGCCATTTCGTCATGGAGTTATGCTCGCGATCCAGCGGGTCAATATTGGCGGCCATATGGCCATATATACGAATATTGGCAATCAGTTTGGATGCTCTTACCGCTTTTCTAAGCCACTCGGGGTCTCCTGAAACTACGGACGGCGGAGCTTGTTCGGAATCCGGAGTCAGGGGGGGAGGGCCGGATACAGTGAAAAGTTCACGGTAATTACTTTCTACAGAAGCCGGATCATTGGCAAATTGCTCATACTTCTCTTGAATATACCCCAAGTTGGGTCCGTAATACTTACTCCAAATGGATTCGTTATAGGGCTCTTTGGCTGCCATGAATACATCCTCCTAACGGATGAACTCCAAAATGTAGCGCTGAATGCTTAACGCTATTCGGAGCTGCGATGTTTGCGTTTTCAATCTACAGTAATCATAAAGCATTTTAATGCTATTGCCACCCTCCTATTGTGCTACTTTAAGTGCGCGTAATCAATTCATACTTTCGTCCAATCCGTTCGCAAAACGGTATAGATCAGGAGGCCGTTCAGAAGAACTATTATAAATTTTATCTATCGAATCTAGAGGCCTATCAAAATGATTCAATTGTCCTGTTTTATTTCTAAAAAAAGCGGTTTCAAAATTTGAGAATGGGGTATTAACTTATTACAGTCAATTTAAACAGTATATGCCCACCTAACACTATTTTTTCCCGCAAATTCCCCTTAATTAAAGGTTTGGTACAAGCATTTGTCAAAATCGGCCATTCTTTTTCTTCTCTTCACGAATGAATATTCCCACAAATCGACACACTTTTTCTTATAATCTCTGTATAATGTTATTGCAGAGAGCATATTCATCAAAATTGAAGCCAGACCCTTAACATAAAGGGTCCAGAAAAAGGTAAACCTGCCTAAAGTCAGGGACACAAAGTCACAGGTCTAAGGTAGAAATACTACTATGATGGCTGGACTGCCTGGGGACTCAGAATCAGAATCTTAGGAGGAGATTTTTTGGATATGTCCAACCAGGGGGATAACGTAGAACTACAAGAGGTAGATCTGGATCTGGAATGGGTTTACTTGCTCCTTAAGGCTAAAAAGGCGGGAATCAATGCCCAGGAGATTCGCCAGTTCTTCAGTGAGAAGTCTTTACAGGCGATGTAAAGAGATAGGGGTTATGATGGTGCTACATACGAAAAAGCACAGCGTCTGCCGCTGTACTTTTTACGGATTCTGCTAGTTCTGCTGATCAATCCGCCATTTTTGATAGTCCAGAAATTCCTTAAACTCCTTTTTGCTTACGCCGGAAGCCATGGCCTCCTGCACAAGCCGGAACCATTCTGCATCAAGAGACCCTTCCTCATCCTCGGAAAGATCGCCATAGAGAAGATCTTGCATAGAAATTTCAAGCGCACCGGCGATTTTTTCAAGAAATTGAATAGAAGGGTTGGATTGAATGTTTCTTTCGACATTGCTTAGGTATGATTTGGCCACATTTGCCTTGTCCGCAAGCTCGGATAGGGATAAGCCCTTATCCAGGCGGAGCTGATGGATGCGTTGACCCAAATTTTCTGACATGATGACAACGCCCCTCCATGATATTTGCTATTATTATAGCAAATATCCTCTAAACCGACAAAGGCTAATGAAGTGGGATTATCAGGGTAATCGAATGCCGCGTATACCTTTAGAAGCCGGTATGGTATTTTTTATCACTGGAGGAACTCGCATGGCATCACTTTTACATATCTTTCTGCTTAATAAACGTAATCGTTCTCTTTTAAACAGAAAAGAGGCCGTCTGTGCAATGAATGAGGACAACCCGAGAAGTAAAGGAGTTGTATTCTATAACGAGGCCACTTTGGGGCGGAGTTCGCGGGATTCAATATAGCGGATGAAAAATTCTGTGAGTTCAGGATCGAACTGGCTTCCCGCACAGGCCCGCAATTCAACAATCGCTTCATCCACGGATTTTGTAGTCTGATATGGACGTTCCGTTGTCATTGCATCAAAAGAATCGATGATCGTCAGCATCCGGCATAAGCGGGGAATTTCTTCACCTTTAAAGCCGTACGGATACCCCGTACCGTCATATCTTTCATGATGCAGTTCAATATAGGGTGCCAAATCCTTGAATTTGTCATTCGTTAGCGCCATTTTTTTGCCCCAGGTTACATGCCATTTGACCATTTCCCATTCCTCAGGCTCAAGCTTGTCCTTCTTATTAAGGATACCCCAAGGGATTTCGAGCTTGCCGATATCATGGATGAGGGCGCCCAGCGTAAATTTCCGTTTGGAGAGAGCGTCCAGATGAAGCTGCTCGCTGACATCCATAGCATACCGGAATACACGCTTGGAATGCTTAAATGTCTCCAGATCCTTGTACATAAACAGGTTGAGCTGCTGCTCAATGTCGCGTACCTCCTGACTGAAATCGATATCCTGCTCCAGAAGCGACTGGTTGCCGAAGATATGCACCATGTTTTTCCCCTGCTTTTTGGCATAATATAATGCTTGGTCCGCCTGCTCCACCAGCTCTGATTTATCATGAATATCCGGCTGGTAGCCGGCAATGCCGGCAGAGAAGGACAGACAGCCCTGCGGAAAAATCTCCGTACCTTCAAAGAGTGAGTTGTTGAGGGTTTTTCGCAAACGGTCGATGAAACTCTTGGCTTGAACGGTGTCATGCGAAGGCAGCAGCAGCGAAAATTCCTCTCCGCCATAACGGGATACGATAATCTCCGAATCCGTGGTTTCATTCTTCAGCATTTCCGCCAAAAAGACGATCAGTCCGTCGCCCTTTAGATGGCCGAAGTGATCGTTATATTTCTTGAAATCATCAATGTCGATCATCGCCAGCGAGAGGGCTGCACCGTTCATTTGAGATTTACGTATTTCCTCTTCCAGCACGACCTCGAAATAGCTGTGGTTGAAGAGACCCGTACGCTGATCCCTGTTCGCCCGCTCCTCAATGCTGCGATACATCGTAAACATTTGTTTGAACGAATAGGACAGCAGTACACTGAGGCACAGGAAGAGAACCAATCCGACAATACCGTTATGATAGACAAGAATCGTCAATACAAGGGATAACACCAGAGTGCTCAGGTAGGCGAGAAGGGTGTCCCGCATCAGTCCTTTTAACGTATCGAGCAGGCTGGCTTTTAACACAATATAATAAAAGAGGGCAATCAGTAAGGCGTTAAAGGAGAAATAGATGGCCATGCTGATTGCATATGCATGAAGGAGTCCGCTCAGCAGCGGACCGGAGCTTCCCCCAAAACCGGAGAAGGTTAGGGAAGTGGCCATTATCATTATCGTATATACACTGAAGTTGAACAGATGTTTCCACCAGATGGTATCGCGTTTCACAATGCACAGAATGAATGAGGATAAGAGCAGTACCGTTAAGGCGAAAGACAGCCCGAATACAAAAATGCAGGCCAAATAAACGGAGGAATCCAAAGACATTCCGTTACCATGCGGAGGCAGCTGGAAGGAAAGCAGGGCCAAAATGACGGCGGCTCCGACCAAGGCATAGACCCATCCCCAAGTGGAAGGGGTATAGTGCGGAAAGATTCCTTGATTGTAAATCAGTAATAGGGCGATGCCGGTTATACAGACAGCATATACGTATGTATAGCCCAAATTCCACTTGTTGTTATCAGAAGTGCTTCCGGGCACTGGTGTTCATCCTCTCGATACGGGTAGATTGTTTTGTTTATTTTAAGGGATTTTTTACAATATTCATAGTGCGGCTGAAAACTTCTCAAAGAATTTATGAAAAGAGCGGACTTCGCTTGACATACCCATGGGGGGTATATTATATTGGGATTAAGGAGGATGATCATGGCTACACATGAGGAAGGACACACGGGTTCACCCGGCGGGAATGGTTGCCATACTTCTGTTGATCTCAAGAGTCATCATTCCGCTGAATTCAAGAATGGACTGTCGAAGCGTCTCAACCGGATTGAAGGCCAGATCCGCGGGATCAAGGGTATGATTGAGCGTGATACCTACTGTGATGATGTGCTTAATCAGCTCGCTGCGGTCCAGTCCGCGCTGAACGGCGTCGGAAGATTGCTGCTTGAAGGTCATATGAAGAGCTGTATTATTGAACGGATTGAAGCTGGCGAGCATGAGGTAATTGATGAACTGCTGGTTACAGTCAATAAATTAATGAAATAGAGTAACGCACAAGAATTTCAGGTAGCGATGCTCCATAAAACTTTTAGGAGGAGTCTATAATGTCAAATGTTGTATTGAAGGTTGAAGGAATGTCCTGCGGACACTGTGTCAGCTCGGTGGAGAAGGCTGTAAGTAATGTTGGAGCTGCGGCTAAGGTTGATCTGTCCGCTAAGACGGTTGCAGTAGAATTCGACGAGAATAAGGTTAGCCTTGGGACTATCAAAGAAGCTATAGAAGATCAAGGCTATGACGTAGTATAAATGGATTAACGACTGTAAGGCATGGTGCTGGGTCGAACCGGAAGGTTCGCTGGAGCAACTATGCCTTTTCTTTTTAAATAAAATATAAGGAGTGACCGCTGTGAGTGAGAAACCTGCTGACGGGAATCTTGATGCTGCCGCTGATGGAGAGGGGAATGATACGCTCTCTTTGCTCATGAAGCATGTCTCTATCCGTCAGTTTCAAAAGAAGCCGCTGAGTGAGGAACAGCTTGCTGCCATTATTGGAGCAGGGCAAATGGCCTCAACCTCCAGTAACGTGCAGGCATATAGTGTAATTGCGGTTACAGAGCCTGCCCTTAAGGCGGATCTGGCCGGATTGGCCGGTAATCAGGTCTATATCGAGCAGTGTCCGGTATTTCTCGTATGGTGTGCGGATCTGTACCGGCTGCGACAGGTCACAAATCCGCATTTAAAGGGGGCTGATTCTTACGAAGACTCCATGGAGAATTTTATCGTGGCCACCGTCGATGCAGCTCTCGCTGCCCAAAATGCCGCTGTAGCCGCCGAATCGCTGGGACTTGGAATTGTGTATATCGGCGGCATCCGCAATCAGATCGCGGCGGTGTCGGAGCTGCTGGGACTGCCAGAGCTGGTGTACCCTGTATTCGGAATGTGCATAGGCTATCCGGAGGGGTCACCGGGCCAGCGTCCGCGCCTCCCGATGCAGGCCGTGCTGCACCGGGAACGATATGATGCGAAGGCCACCGTGGAACAGGTTAAGGCTTACGATGAAGAGATGCAAGCCTACTTGTCCGCACGGACCGGCGGTGTGAACAACACGCCTTGGTCGGCGATTATGGCCAAACGACTGGCGGAGCCGATTCGGTTGCATATGAAGGATTTTTTGCAAAGCAAAGGGTTTATGCAAAAATAATGCAGTTGAAAAAACCGCCTCAGTCCATAACTGTGGGCGGTTTTTTCAGCTCAAGGCTGATCCATAATTAATAACTCTGTCGGCTCATGCCCCACAGCCAGACGGATAAGCGACTCAGGGATATGCTCGTTCTTTAAATCCGGCTGATTATAGCCATAGTTGGGCGATATAATCTGGCTTTCCATGGAACCCCAGGATACGCCAATTCTGATTATACGCAGCTTATTGCTGGTCTTCGGTGATCCCATGTCTGTCACCCTTTCCGGAACAAATTTACGGATAGTTGTAGTTTCCTCCACCTGCTCCGTAAATATTCGGTTAGGAAAGGGAGTTCTTGGCCTGCTCCTCCCGCATCCACCGGGATAGCTGCCGCTTCAGCATAAGGAAGTCCGGGGAATCCGTAATCTCTTCGCGGCGCGGCCGCGGGAAGGGGACGTCAACCGTGTGGAGGATGGACCCTGGACGGCCGGAGAATACATAAATGCGGCTGGAGAGCAGCAGCGCCTCTTCAATATTGTGGGTGATGAACAGCACGGAACGGCGGTTCTCTTCCCACAGCTCCAGCAGCCAGCGCTGCATTTCGCTGCGTGTCAGCGCATCCAGTGCACTGAACGGCTCATCCAGCAGCATCAGCTCCTGCGGGGCCAGCAATGCCCGGAGGAAAGCGGCCCGCTGCTGCATTCCGCCGGAGAGCATGTGCGGGTAAGCGCGTTCGAACCCGCTTAAGCCGACCTTGGTCAGCCATTGTCGGGCTTCTTCACGGGCGCGGTCACGAGGCGCACCCTTAATTTCACCGGCGAGCCGTACGTTATCTTCGATCGTCCGCCAGGGGAAAAGCGCGGGCTGCTGCGGCATATAGCTGATCTCTCCGCGCTGTCCTGTTACTATATTTCCATTCATTCTTATAGTTCCGGCATCCGGTTGCTCCAGACCTCCGATAATATGGAATAAAGTGCTCTTCCCGCAGCCGGAGGGGCCGATGATGGAGACGAACTCCTGCTGTTCCACTTTAAGCGAAACGTTATGGAGTACACTCGTCTTGCGGCGGCGGTGCGAGAAAGCCTTGGAAATGCAGCTTACTTCAAGAGCGGGAGGTGCTGCATGAGCAGCCGAAGAGCCAAGGGCGTCAGCAGCTCTATGTTGAATAGGGGTCACTTGAGGCATATCAGGCATCTTCCTTTCTATGCATTGCGGCGCGGCTTCCAGCGTACCAGCCATTTTTCCAGCAGGGCGATGATCGCAAAGAGCACCAGACTGAGCAGAACAATGATAACAATAGCGACGAACATCCGGTCTGTGCGATAGGCCGACTTCTGCAGGAGCATGTAATACCCGATCCCTTTATCAGCGCCGATCCATTCGGCGACGACTGCGCCCATTACCGCATAGGTTGCCGATATTTTCACCCCGGAGAACAGAGAGGGCAAGGAAGAAGGCAGCTCCAGCTTGGTGAAGATTTGCCACTTCGTCGCACCGGCCATCTTCATATAGTTCATCATGACCCGGTCGCTTTGCGCCAGCCCCCCCATCGCAGCCACAGCTACCGGAAAGAAGCAGACCAGCGTAATCAGGACAATCTTGGGCAGCAGGCCGAAGCCGAACCAGATCACGAGCAGCGGTCCGAGCGCGATGGAAGGGACATTCTGGCTCAGAATGAGCAGCGGATAAAAAGCGCGTTTGGCCCAGGGCAGCAGGTGCAGCAGCAGCGCAATGACTAGTCCTACACCCGTGCCGACGGGAAAGCCGATCAGCGTGAGCCGCAGCGTGGCCAGCGTATGGACCCAAATGCCGGAGGCGTTGCCGGATGATTCCCGGGCGATATCGGCGGGACTTGGGAGTATCCAGTCTTCAATATGAAATAGAGAAACCGACAGCTGCCATATCGTCAAAAAGAAGATGACCGCCACAAGTGGCGGCCATATTTGCTTCCAGATTGAGCTCACGGCCGATATTTCTCCGTCAGTTTATCCATGCTGATCCCGTTCGGGTTATGGGCAATTTTGATCTGCGAAATGACGCTCGGGCTGCCTGCCTCAATCAGTGCCTCATGCATCTGGCGGACCACCTCAAGCAGTTCTGTAAGCTCCCCCTCCATCGTTGTATCCAGCGGGTTCACCTGATGCTTGACACCGGATTGTTGAATAACCTCGATCGCTTTGTCAACATATGGGATGGAATCTTCATTGTTCGGGGTTTTCGGAATGACCTGAATGCTTAGCAGTGTATTAGCCATGATCATCAATCCTTTCCGTTCTTTTATGGAGTATCCGGCAAAAAGTCATTCGTAAACGTGCCCGGAACATCCAGCGGCTTATCCAGCAGCTTCAGCCCGTACATCCAGTCGGCGTAATTCTGCCACACCTCAGCCTTTTGCTCGCCCCAGCGCGGAGCATCGTCCTTATATTTCGGGCTGAGCCATTTCTGGCTGGCCAGGACCAGCTTTGCATCCAGATCAGGAACGGCTTTGCTCAGGACGGCTGCAGCCTCTTCCGGCCTATCAATCGCGTACTGGTACCCTTTCGACGTAGCTTTCATGAACGCTTTTACCAGCTCCGGATCATCGGCAATCTGTTTCTCGCTCGTCGTCAGGACAGGAGTATAATAATCCAGCTGAGGTGCGTAATCCTTAAGGTACAGCATGTCCAGCGGCTCACCGCGCAGCTCGGCTTCAATGCCGGTCCAGGCGTAGAAAATCCAGGCGAAATCAATATCGCGCTTCACGGCTGTGAAATAATCGGCTTCCCCGATATTGACGAGCTTAACCTTCTTCACATCTCCGCCCTCGGGGTCCATGATCGCTTTCAACGCCGCTTCTTCTGCAGGGGAACCCCAGCCGCCGTAGGTTTTGCCTTCAAAATCCTTAGGTGACTTGATCTTGCGGTCCACAGGCGCGGCAAATCCTGATGTATTATGCTGAATAATGGCTGCAATAGAGACTAGAGGCACACCTTGCAAACGTGCCAGCGTCAGACTCTCCTGAGCGCTAATACCGAAAGCGGCTTCGCCCGAGGTAACCATGGTATCGGCACCGGCTGCTCCCGGCTGGACGATTTCAACATCCAGTCCTTCTTCCTTGTAATAGCCAAGCTCTTGGGCTGCGTAAAGACCGGTATGGTTGGTATTCGGTGTCCAGTCGAGCGCGACTTTAATCTTGGTGAGTTCCTTTGGCGCATCCGTTGCGGTTTCAGGAGTAGATTCCGGCGCAGTTCCACCGTTTCCGGCATTGCTCACTTTATTGTTGCCAGAATTTCCGTTATTGCTGCCGCATGCGGCAATTGCGATGACCAGCACGCAGGTGAGGCATAACATCAATACTTTTTTGACTCCCATTTTCTCTTCTCTCCTTTGATGTAGCGGATATACCAGGCTGAGCCTGGTATATCCGGATAAGTCCCGTCTTCATAAAACGATTGAAAAAATCCGAAATACCAAAAAAAGCGCCCCGGGTGATCGGGACGCTGCAGGCGCATGATTAGCTATGGTCACAAGGACCAGGACTTATGGCGTTTCCTACGCTGGCATTATCCAGATCAGGTATAAGGGTCAGTATCTAATGGAATACACTCTCAGCCGGCCAATTCCAGCACCCCTGCTTTGTATGAAGTTAACGGTTACGGTGTATTATAGACGCCTGCCCCTGAATTGTCCAGTAGCCTTAGGCACTATGATTAGTCCTCCCGGTGGAGTCTTTTTTTACGGCGGTTCCGTATTCCTCTCCGCAGCTCCCTCAAGGTAAGAGAGAGACTGACCAGAATACCGCTCATCGTAACGAACAAAGCCAAGTACTGGAAGGGGGAGTACTCCAGCATTACTTTCCAGTCGATCTTGGCCTTCAGATCCTCAATGACTTGATTCATACCATAAATACCGCTTATAACCGTGTATACAGTGAGAATCATAAGCAGATTATCGCGGCGTTTGGCCTGAAATTTGTCCTGATACTGAAACAGATCGTCGAGCGTCATCTTCACTTCACCGAACAGAGCGTCATTGCCGTATACCTTACGCAGCTGAAAGAAGATTTCCCGGCCCTGTGATTGCGAAATCAGCTCCAGAAAATAAAATTTGGCCGAGAACCGGTTAATGGAATAGATCAGATTCTCAATCTGCTCATAATCGTTGTCAATACGAAGCCGGGAATGCATATTGGCCAGCTTGAGCAGCACGATTTTGTGGAAAATGCTTAATAGAAACCCATAATAATATTCTCCGTACATTTCGTTGGCGAGACTGACGGCTACCTCATGCCGCGCCCGTGTCATACAGCAAAAGGTTTGCTCGTTGGTCATGTAATAGGTGTCCGGACCCCAGCGGTTGTAGGAGTGACTGCTGCAATACTTCTCGATGTAATCTGTGTCGCTGGCACTCATATAAGGTTGTCCTTTAGAGTCGATCCCGTCAATTTGCGAGGCCTTATATCGGATGTTGATGTCAAGCTCAGCGTCTTCTTCAAATTCGTAAAAGGCCTGCACAAGCATTCTTTCATCTACAAAAAAGGGCAGTGTTTCAAAGTAGGCGCCGCTCAGCTCCGAGGAATCCAAAAAGGAACGGAGGCCGGGAGTCAGTTCATTGAAAATGAAATCCTCTACCTGCTTGAAGATGCGATTACCGCAATGGATATGTGTATGTGTATCCTTGCTGGACACGTCCTCCAGTGTGCGGAAACGGTCGGCGAACTCCAGGGCCAGGCTGAACGGAAGCTTGTCTCCGCCGAGTTCAACCCGAATGGTCACGAAGCCAAGCTGAAACGGACAAAGGAACACATCGGTTGATAATACCCGGAAGGGCAGAGTATTCATTGGCATTTCCAGCAGGCAATCCAAAGCGTCCACCCGGGAAAAGCGGTGAAATGAATCCTTGTCGTTCTTTCGGGGAAACAATACATGCGCTGCAAAAGGCATATAGGACCGTTCCATATTTTCGTGGGACACGCAATAGCCTTCTCCGTAATAAGCGTCCTCCAGCTCCCTTTTATTCAGATAAAAGCGAGTGAAGCCATCCTTCTCCAGCTGTTGCCCCAGCTCTTTGGTCTCTCCCTCTTTAATGGAGAATGGAAATATAAATTGCAGAAGAGCTGTTTGTAATACAGGCTCGGAAGACAGCTTGTCCATGATTGATTCCCCGCTTTTATATTAGATAGAAGTCTGATTATAAATTACCCTAAAAACGCGGCAGTGATTATCCTCAGAGGGTAAGCCTCTTTTGAACGGAAGAGCGTCCCGGGCTGATTCTCCAGGCGGCAAGGCTGAGCAGAAACAGAACGGCGGCAAAAGCAGCCAGCAGGCCTGCAACCTGGGCTACCTCCAGATGGTCCATGGCCCAGCCTGTGAGCAGTGGCAGTATAGCGCCGCCTATTCCTCCAGCTGCAATCATTATACTTGGGGTCGACTCTTCAGCGCCGGGCAGCAGCTTGCTGGAGAACACGAGAGCTATGGAAAATATTCCGGACATGAACAGCCCGAGGAGAGCGATTACTGCAAAGGCTGCAAAGGGGTGACTCGCGAACGGGAACAGGGCGAAAAGCAACAGAGTTACGAAGCAACTGCCCAGCACGTAGACACGGTAAGAGATTTTCTCGGCAATTAATCCGGCGAATAATCTCCCTGCTGACATAGCCAGCCAGAAGAAGGTAACGGTCAGTGCAGCCCCAGACTCGCTCATGCCCAGCTTGGCGATAAAGATGGCAGGCATGAAGTTGACCAGACTCATCTCGGTTCCGACATAGAGAAAGAAGAATACAATGAACAGCCCGAGCATGCCCCATTGTTTCCCCGCATAAGGAGAACGCTTGATCGATTTATTGGAGATACTCGTCTCCTTATCGCGTCGGGATGCACGTTCGTCAAGCACAGGCTGCAGATTGCCGAAGTGTCCTTTCCCCCAAAAGAACAGCGAAATCAGAGTGAAGGCTGCCACAATCAGGAATGAGACTCTCCACCAGCCGGCGGCAATGAGGGGGCTTGCGATCAGGGGCATTACGAGTGCACCCACACCAAACAGCACCTCAAGCCGGCTCATCGCGACGGCGGTTCCCTTGGTAATCGCTGCGATAATTATTGTTCCGATAATGGCCTCAATCATGCCAAAGCCAAAGCCTGCGGCTACAGCGACAACATACATCCACTCCCAAGGTGGAAGAAAAGAATAAGCGATCTCAGCACCCAGCAGCAGCCCCGTGGCAATCAGGATGGCTCCGCGTTTACCGAAACGCCGGTTCAGCAGCGGGGAGACGAGCACGCCTGCAAGGAACCCGGCGAATTGGCTGAAGATCAGCTCGCCTCCGGCACTGTAATTTTGATCATAATGATTCAGTAAAACGGGAAGGATAGAACCGAGCACAACATGGGCCAGTCCGATGACGAAATAAGAAAGACAGCCAATCCAGATCAGTTTTTTCATGGGAGAGCTCCTTCTAGGGTGGTTTATGGACAACGTATTTATGATAAATCTAAACTGCGGGTGTGGATATATAATTTTATATTCACATAATGAAAGGGGTTATTTTCGTTCATGGATAACAAACAGTTGGAGAACGATATCATCAAGGCGCTGGATGACAACAAATTCGGTTCCTTAGGCACCATTGAAGCCGGCAACAAACCCAAGGTTCGATACATGGCGGTATTTCATGACGGATTAAATATCTACCTGGCTACCGACCGCAAGACACATAAGGTGGCAGAGCTGAAGGAGAACCCCAACGCCTGTCTTTTGCTCGGATTCGAGGCCGGTGGCAGTAAGGATCAATTGGAGATCGAAGCTACGGTTGAAGTCACTAAAGATGAGGCTTTGCGTTCCAAGGTGTGGAGCAAGGAACTGGAGAAATGGTTCCAGGGACCGGATGATCCCGACTATGTTATTCTTGAGCTTACACCGACACGTATCCAGTTTACCGGCAAGAATAAAGAACATGGTGTATGGGAGAAGCAGGCTGTTGCGTCAGGGAAATAACAGGTACGCTAAAATAAATAATATATGAAGTGCCCCGAATGGACATTGAAAGCCGTCTTCCCTATAATTTAGGTGAAGATTATGTAGGGCCGGCGCTGCCGGAAGATTCATCGGGGAGGGCGAGAACATGGAACCAGCAGCACTAGAGGAATGCGACAATACATGCAAAGGTTCGGAGCTGGAGCCGGATACAATGAAGTTGATCCTGCCGGACAGAGGGACAACCGACAAAATGGCGGAAATGTTCAAAGCATTGGGTGATCCGACGAGAGTCCGGCTCATTTACGCCTTGTCCCGAAGAGAATTGTGTGTACACGATTTGGCCGTTATTCTGGATATGGGGCAGTCAGCGGTTTCCCACCAGCTGCGCTATTTGCGGAATCTGCGGATCGTCAAGCGGCGAAAAGAAGGCAAGACGGTATATTACTCATTGAACGACGCGCATGTCGAGCAGATTTTCTTGCAGACGCATGAACATATCAGCCACGAATAAATATTGTTAAAAAGAAACAAGAAACTGTCCTTAGGCTGTCATTGCCGAAGGACAGTTTTTTTGTTTCGGGGAAATCGTCTACAGTTAGCTTGCTTGATTCACACCTGTGGACATGGCCGGCTTTCTTAAAGACAAGGCGAGCCAGACGGTCTGGGCGGCCAGGACGATGAGGATGAATATATCGTATCCAATATAGCCGCTGCTGTTATCATTGCCCACAAACTGAATCAGATTATGTACGAAATGGAATAGAATCAGCGGAATGATATTGTCGTTCTTCACCATCAGCAGAGCCAGCACACATGTGTGTTAGGGAGAACAGAAGGCTTGAGGTAATGACAGCCGTCTTAACCCCTTTGGGAAGTAGGGTCTTCAGAATCAAACCGCGATAAATACTCTCCTCCACAAAACTAACAAGAAGGGTGAAGAAGATAAAGAACAGCACCTCGGACACACGAATTTCCTGAAATCCCTTCAAACCAATGATCATCAGGACAAGCAGAATAGGAGTGAAGTATTTCCATTCTCGGGGAGAGATGCTTGTAAGGGACCTGAACCCGAGCCCCACCCACTTTTTTTTCAAGGTAAAGTACACGATCAGCGTCAGAGCAATGGGGATAAAAGAGATCAGTACAGGTGCGGTATACGTAAGTTCGTTAATTGTGGCATAAGCTCCTGCTGCAAACACAGCCAAGAGGAGAAGCACCTCGATGGCATAGCTAAGCGTACACGGATGATCGTGTGGCAAAATATTATTTTTGCACTGGGCGTTAAGGCGATCTTCCTGCTGCTTGGCGCATTTGGAATTGCAACGATGTGGGAAGCTGTTTTCTCAGATGTAGGCGTAACAGTGCTGGCTGTACTAAATAGTGTCCGGGCATTGAAGGTAACGGATATATCCCGTTCCTGAATAGGCAGGGCCTGTCCCATAACCCATTAACATGGCTGTGGGCAGGCCTTTTTTTGTGAAAACAAGGAATGACAGGAATAATTACTCTATAGTAAAATATTAGATAATAAACTATTTTATTGAGAAAGAGGCGATGAATCTGGAATTGCAAACGACTACATCAGTTACACCTCAGAGAAGGACGAACTTTTACAGAAGACGCAACACTGCAGCTTATACTTTTATGGCGTGGACAGCTTTTGCCCTTGCAGCGGGTTTTGAGTTTATCGGGATCTACACGCTGAAGGAGCCCTTGTCGGTAAAAGGGTACTATGCCGTAAGCGGCGTATTGATTATCATCTCGGCATTTATGCTTCAGAAGGTTATCAGGGATAACGATGAGGATGAGTTCCTGCAGGAGCAGAACCTGAACCACCGCAAGCGGAATACTTCTGCGTTTACATTCCTGGCCTGGTCGGGTTTCGTGATCGCCGTGCTTTTCGAATACATAGGATTATACACACTGGAGGAGCCGCTTTACGTAAAAGGATACTACGCTATCGCTGCTGCCTTCCTTATCGTATCGTGCTTCGTGCTGCAAAAGACGATCCGGGATAATGTAGAAGACGATTTTAACCTGGGAGCCAGCACACCCACGGAATAAAAATAAGACCGCCCCTAATCATAAATTGATTTAGGGGCGGTCTTATTTAAGTCAGTTACTTCAACATTAAAGGTGTATTAAACCTTATCCTCCAAATGCAGACTGCGGATGCCGGCGCGGACAATGTCACAGGAAGCGCTGAATTTCCCGGCTTCCTCCCCATTCAAATTCAACTCCAGGAGTTCCTTGATTCCTTCGCTTCCAATGATGGCAGGTACACCGGAGCAGACCTCGCTTTGCCCGTACTCTCCATCCAGAATAGCCGAGACAGCAATGATTTTGTGCTCATCATTCAGGATTGAACGGGTGATATAGGCCAGTGCGCTGCCGATACCGAAGTGAGTGGAGCCTTTGCGGGTGAAGATTTCCCAGCCGGCATCCTTTGTCTTGCGGGCGATATCCTCCAGATCCAGGTGACGGAAACGCTCGCGGTGCTGCTCCATAATCTGCAGAATCGGCTTGCCGCCGATCGTCACATGTGACCAGGCTACAAACTGGGATTCCCCATGCTCCCCTAGCGCATAGCCGTTAACACTGCGCGGATCAATGGAAAATACTTCGGAGAGCAGCGTCTTCAGACGCGAGGAATCAATGGAGGTTCCGGTGCCTATGACTCTGTGCCGGGGCAGTCCGGATATTTTCCAGACTATATAGGTTACAATATCGACCGGGTTGGCAGCGATGACGAAGATTCCGTCGAAGCCCCCAGCCATTATATTCCGGACGATTTCCTCTGTAATGACCGCTGCTGCATCCAATACATCAAGCCGTGTCTGGCCCTGCTTCGGATTCGCCCCTGCGGTTAGAATAATTACATCCATATCAGCACAATCATTATAAGTTCCGGCATACACCTTTGTCCGTGCGCCCGCGAAATCCATGCAGTGAGAGAGATCAAGGGCCTGAGCCATCGCCCGGTCATAAGTGCGGTCGATCATCATAATCTCATCACAGATCGCCTGGTTGACCATGGAATAGGCGCAGCTCGAACCCACCATACCCGAGCCAACGATCGCCACTTTTCTCGATTTACTTTTCAATTGCGAATCCCCGCTCTCTAAAAGGTTTTAAGCATACGCTTGGTTTTGTTCTTATTTTAACGTATTTCGCCGTAAGTTACCTGACATTGCGCCGGAAAAATCATCTGTATTTCTTCATGTTTGTCATTAATGAGACAGAACATGGGAAGTTTCCGAACAACAATATGTATTAGTGTATGCGGGGATACGCGGATTCGAGTCGTTGGGCGGACTGCATAGCCCTTATTATCATGCTGATTACTAAAAGAGAACAGAAACGGACTGAGGTGACGCTAATTGTGGATTCAACGCCTTCTTTAACCCGCTTTCAGCTAAATAAGGACTCCTCTGTCCGCCAAATAGGAAATCGGGGGGATTTCAAGTCGATAGCGTCGCCTGGGTCCGCCAAAAACCCTAGGTTAGGACCCGTTTCTCAAAAGTTCGAGTAATTCCTATTGCATAGTATCCCTCTCCGTCAAGAATTGATATTGGTGTTGAGCCAAAGTTTATGTAGGAAATTTAACAAATTAAAAAAGGGGGGTCGCATAGAAAAGGACGGGAAAGCGGGCAATGCCCGGTTCCGCCTAAGTTCCAGGGAAAGTAAAATCCAATCCCGGAATGTTAGGAGGAACAGGCGATGATTATAGACGCGTTTGTGAGAGATGGGTCTTAGGGGGAATGAGAATGTTGTAGCGTTTATACATGAACAGTCTCCAGTGAAGAATCATGCCGAAGGCCAAGATGAAGAAAAGTCCGCCTGATTGCGGAATGGAAACATACCCGTTAATAAATTCATGCAGCAGCGTACGGATCAGGAGCAGTCCAAGCAGGATAAAGGCAAAGCTCTTGGAGCGCTGGGCGTAGATTTGTCCATCCCGTTGTTCAAAAATCGTGCTGCGAATAAGCGGATAGGCGAAGATGAACCAGCCGGTCAGGAAGGCAACAGCGGCCCACCATAAGGGAAACCTTACTTCAGGTGCGGCAAACATGGCAAAGCCGGTAGACATGCCGAGCGGGGGGATCCATATTTTCCGGAGGGTAACCGGACGGGCGCTTGCCTTTAGACGAATAAATATCACCATCAATGCCATGAACACGGCGCCCACAGTAGAGCCGATATGCAGCAGCGAAGGGTTAATATTGCCCATGATTCACGACCTCTCTGTGATTGGAGTCACTTGTGCCTACATTATAACAGAAAAAGGAGGGCAAAACATTTGACCCTGCCTGGCTCTCTCCTGAGGGGCTAGGGGTAAAATTGTTCTCTGGAATGTACAAAAAAACAAACCGCCAGAAGAAGCTATGGCGGTTTGTTTATATAAGTAACCAATAACCGGCTAACGTGCTGCAGTTTGTCTTAAGAACGACTGCGGCCACCGACCGAACGGAGGATCAGACTGACGATAAAGATCAGAAGAACTGCTCCGATCAATGACGGCAGTACATAGAACCCGCCAATCTCCGGTCCAAAGCTGCCCATGATCAAACCTCCGAGCCATGAACCCAGAATACCGGCAATAATGTTACCGATAACGCCTCCCGGAATGTCCCGGCCCATGATCAGACCTGCCAACCAACCAATAATACCGCCTACAATCAGCATCCATAAAAAACTCATTATGCTTCAGCTCCTTTTTTTGTTTGTTGTCTTGGATGGTAACTATTAACCTAATGCGGAACGTTTAAATCAGGTGTCATAATTTGCCGAATTAAGTACTAGTCTTTCCTGGAATAAGAGAACTCATTCCCGGATGAATGGAAAACCTAAACATGTTATAGTGGGAAAATGTAGGACGTGCACTGAGAATTCACCATTCATCCCAATAGAAAAGGAGTCGCTGCTATGGAACGCTCTGATCAAGCTTTATTCTATGTTGGAACCTACAGTCCCGAAGGAGAGGAAGCTATTTTTTTATGTGCTTTGAATCTTGCCGGAGGTGAAATGAGGGTTCTGCACGGGACCAAGGGGATAGAGAATCCGTCTTACTTGGCGGTCAATGAAGCAGGCAGTATTCTCTATGCAGTCAGTGAGAAGGAGGATGGGGAAATCCATGCTTTTAGCATTGAACCAGGGACCAAAGCTCTGACACCCCTGGGCAGCCGACTTACCGATGGCGGGGCTCCCTGTTACGTATCAATCAGTCCCAGGGAAGATTACCTGTTCGTCTCCAACTACTCGGGAGGCAATATTAATGTGTTTCCTGTGGACAGTGAAGGCTTGCTTCAAGAAATGTCCTCACAGGTACGGCATACAGGCAAAGGCATCCGGGATGACAGGCAGGAGGCGCCTCATCCGCATTCGATTAATCCGGACAGCAGCGGGGAACGCGTATGGGTCTGCGATCTGGGTCTTGATCAAATTCTATTGTACCGGATGGAAGAAGGCCAGCTGATAACTCACAGCGAAGTAAATCTGCCTCCCGGCTCCGGACCGCGCCATTTAGCGTTACATCCTACCGGCAAATGGGTATATTTAGTCAACGAATTAAATAATACGGTAACGGTATTCACAAATGATGAAGTATTTGGCGGGCTGAACATACTCCAGCATATGGATACACTTCCGGAGCAATATATAGCCGGAAGCGATGATACTGCCGCTGACATTCATATTTCACCGTGTGGGCGTTTCCTGTATGCTTCCAACCGTGGCCATGACAGCATCGTTCTCTTTCATATTGATACCACAAGCGGCTTTCTGACAGCTGTCGACTGGCAAACTTCTGGCGGACGGACACCGCGTAACTTCGCAATTAACGGCAATTTTCTCCTGGTTGCCAATCAAAATAGCGGTAATATCACGTCTTTTAGTATCGATAGTGATAACGGACGACTGATCCCTACGGGCAATGAACTGGCAATGCAGACACCGGTCTGCATCAAATTTTTATAACGGAAGACGGCACACTTTTTAATCCAAGCCAAAGAGTCCGTCCCTTGTCATGATCTTGGTGGCAGGGGCCGAACTCTTTTTTTGAAAAGACTATAACTCTGTTCATTCATTCCCATCGTCGTCGTAGAAGCCGACATCATCCAGCATGATCTTGTCTCCGGCTTCTTCAAGATAAAAGGTAATTCCGGTAATTTTGGCCGGATCAAAGGCGGTCTCTTCCTTCTGGAAACGCTCGAAAGGAAGCTCATACGTTTGAAAAACAGCTTCTGAGAGATCACCGTATTTATTATCGCTTATCCGCTCTTCCAGCCACGGAGTCAGCGTAAACCATGTACGTGGCAGAGGCAGTATTTCCATAACATCCGCGAGCGGCAGCCGGGCGGTGATATGGTTGCTGTCGGTTAACCCAATTTCGATCCCGGGAGGCAGCGACGTACCTTCACCCTCAGCGGAAGTGTTCTCTTTCAGGTTCGACATCGAGAAAGATATGCCCGCCGCCCCCGCCAATGCGGCATTATTCACGGCATCATTCTGTAGATGGATAGTGTAGGCTGCTTCTGCGTCTTCCAGGGCAGTTCGTTCCAGAACAAGGCCGTACGTGCCTTTGCTTTTGGACTCGCGGTCCTTGGCAAGCTCTTCAGTCCATTTAAGTCCCTGGCCTTCAGCAGTACTGCCACGTCCGGCGGTGTTCTTATCACGATCCTCATCGAAATTAACCACCTGCCTAAAGCCTCCGCTCTGATACCGGCTGTAATAGGAGGTATGCGGCAGCCACTCCAGACCGGTACGGTAATCGCGGAACAACCCGGTATATACATTGTTACCATTCAACGTAGTCTCAAGAAAGGCAGATACATACACCTTGGCGATTTGTCTCTGTTCCTCATCGTTCATAATGCCGCTGCGGCTTAGGAACAACCCCGTAGGCAGTGACTGGTCCAACAGTCCCCAATCACTATTGAACTGGCTATGATTAGCGTCTGCAATGTAGAGCGAGCTCTTGAAGGCGGTTGAACCGCGTGAATAGGAAGAACGGATATACTGCCGGTCTCCGTAGAAATCATGGACATCCCCATCCCGGGCACCCTGCAGTGTCAAGTAGTTAACATCACTAAGCCGGGCCTGCTGGCCGTCTATTGGTTTGTCGGTAGGAGCCAGGGCGATCACCGATGTAATATGAAACTTCCGGGTCACAGCTAGTAGCGAATCTCCCTTGAACCATCGTCCGGCGTCCGCAGCCATAGCGACTGCTTGCCCCCCGCGGCTGTGCCCAAGCAAGGCGGTTTGTGTGAAATCAATTTTCTGGTAAAAAGGATTGCCCGTCTGCTTCGAGTAATTTTCTAATTGCTCCAAATGCTTCAGAATCATCCAGGCCCGGACTTTGAAATCATTATCCGGAATGCCCGACCAGGCGGAGTAATTCAGGAAGTTCTGGTCGAGAGAGACGGCGATGAAGCCTCTGCTTGCCAGCAGCTTGCCAAGATAGTCATATCCGCCATCGGAATAATCCTCCATCATATGATTGCCATGCACCATAAGTATGAGCGGATAAGGACCTTCCCCGTCAGGCATCCAGACACGTCCATTGAGCGGCAGGGAGGTTTGATTGAATCCCCAGATCAGCGAACGCAGCTTCGGCCATTTCTTAATATAAGCAGAAGCATCCACCGTAGACGACAGTAAATCGGCCTCCTCGCCGTATTCCGTGCGGTGCAGATCCAGGCCACTGGCATAAGTAAAGCTATGATATGCATAGGGACCGGGTAATCCGGGGTTACCAGCTGCCAGTTGCACTACGTTGCCCTTTAGGCTGGTTGTGCCCGTGACTTGTGTCTCCTCTTGCCCGCCGCTTGCTAAAGCAAGCGGAGAAAGAGTCAGCATCGCCGCCAGCAGGAAGCCCATTGCGATGCGCCTGCTGCGCAGCAGGCCGAAAGCGAGCCCGGCAAGTGTACCCAGAAGGGTCACAAGAACTGCCACAAAAGCGGCAGCTTCTAATTCAAGATTTGAATAATATAAAATAAGAAGAATGATGCCTAAAACAGTGATTATACATCCGGCGAATAAGCGGGGAATCCGCAGGCCCGTCAGGGCCAGCAGTACAGCAAGAATATTTCCCGCGAGCGCCAGCACAATGGTTCCGGCAGCAGCAGCCAGCGCAATGTCAGCCGGTATTCCGAATCCGGTAGGTATGCCCAGCATGACTATTGTAAAGGCCAAAAAACATATGATCCAGAGCCCGGCCAGTGCTGATCGCCATAGCAGGGTATCGTACCGGTAGGTTTCTCCAATTCGTCTTCCCATCTCTTCCAGAATGCGCCGGTGCAAACGCGGCCCAGCCGGCGCAGGTGCAGGTGCAGGTCCAGGTCCATACTCCAAGTCCATACCCATGTGTTCTCCTCCGACTTTTACGGTGATTGTCCAACTTGCCATAAGATGTAGCAATGATATTACTTTACAGCACCTATGACAAGTGGGTCTCACAGGAACATCTCCCGATGCATATATAAAGCGTGGTTAGGACATTTAAGAAGTGAAAAAAAGGTTTGACAGTATGATGGGCTTTAAGTATTATTATCGATATAACCTACTATTTTGGTAGGAATAATAAAGAATGTTCTTACCGTACGAACGGAGGAACCCCTCAGCAGGCTCGCAGACACGGTTGCAACAACCGGTTTGACCTGACACTGTGGGCTTCCTCCGTTCTTTTTTGGCTTTGGAATGAGCTATACGGTATAGGTGTGGCAGAGCTTTAACAGAAAAAACAATGGGGAGTGTTCAGGATGAAGAAAAGCATCAAAAAGGGGCTTTTAGCGGGTTTTACATTGATACTTACAGCGGGGCTTACGGCTTGCGGCAGCAATAACAATAACAGCAATGCGGCAAATACGCCGGCCGCCACTAACTCCGGCAGCACAACGGCTGCGGTAGAAGCAACTGAGGCTCCGGCTGCTAAAGAACCGGTAGAATTGCTAAATGTATCATATGATCCTACCCGCGAGCTGTATGAGAAATATAACACAGCCTTTTCAGCCTATTGGGAGAAGGAAACAGGGCAGAAGGTTACCGTTAAACAGTCACATGGCGGTTCCGGTAAACAAAGCCGTGCTGTTCTTGACGGTTTGGAAGCAGATGTAGTTACGCTGGCGCTTGGGTATGATATTGATGCATTGCAGGAAGCAGGACTTATTAATGAGGGCTGGCAGAACAAGTTCGAGCTGAACAGCTCACCTTATACCTCGACCATAGTATTTCTCGTGCGCAAAGGAAATCCAAAAGGCATCAAAGACTGGCCCGATTTGCTCAAGGAAGGTGTAGAGGTCATTACTCCGAATCCGAAGACATCCGGCGGTGCCCGTTGGAACTATCTGGCGGCTTGGGGGTATGCGCTGGATCACAACAATAACGATGAGGCCAAAGCTCAAGAATTTATAAAAGAACTGTTCAAGCATGTACCAGTGTTGGATACCGGGGCACGTGGTTCGACGACTACTTTTGTTGAGCGTGGAATTGGCGACGTCCTGATTGCCTGGGAGAATGAAGCCTATCTGTCTGTAGAAGAGCTGGGACCGGATAAATTCGAAATTGTTAATCCGTCTGAGAGTATTCTGGCAGAGCCTCCGGTAGCCGTAGTCGATAAAGTAGTGGATAAAAGAGGAACGCGCGAGGTTTCCGAGGCTTACCTGAAGTATCTCTACAGTGAAGAAGGACAAAAAATCGCCGCAGAGAATTACTACCGTCCAACATTGGACAGCGTGAAAGAGCAGTTTAAGGACAAATTCCCGAATATCAAGCTGTTTACGCTGGCTGAGAAGTTTGGAACCTGGAAAGAAACACAAGAGAAGCATTTTAATGATGGCGGGATTTTTGACAAAATTTACGTACCGGGCAGCTAAGACGAGAGAGGATGAATAAAGGATGACTGTCACCAATACGGCTGTGGCGAGGCAAAAGGTGCTTCCCGGCTTCGGGATTACGATGGGTTACAGCGTATTATACTTAAGTCTTGTTGTGCTGCTGCCGCTGTCTGCGCTGCTATTCAATTCAACAGGATTGAACTGGGGGAAATTCTGGGATGTAGCGACCGACCCCAGGGTTTTAGCTTCTTACCGCGTCAGTCTGGGTACAGCCGCTGCAGCAGCATTAGTGGATGCACTGCTCGGTCTGCTGCTCGCTTGGGTATTGGTGCGGTACGAATTTCCCGGCAAAAGAGTATTCGACGCTTTAATCGATCTGCCCTTTGCGTTGCCAACGGCTGTAGCAGGTGTCTCTTTAACCGCTCTTTATGCCTCAAACGGCTGGATTGGCTCCTTGCTTGAGCCGCTTGGTCTGAAGGTGGCCTATACGCCGCTTGGCATTACACTGGCGCTGATGTTCATAGGCATCCCGTTTGTGGTTCGGACCGTGCAGCCCGTGCTGGAGGATATGGAGAGAGACATGGAGGAAGCGGCGGCAACACTGGGCGCTGGCCGGTGGAGAACCTTTCGCAAGATTCTTCTTCCAGAGCTGCTCCCTCCGCTGCTTACCGGCTTTGCACTGGCCTTTGCCCGCGGCATCGGTGAATACGGCTCCATCGTATTCATCTCCGGCAACATGCCGATGAGAACGGAGATTGCCCCGCTGCTCATCATGTCGAAGCTGGAGCAATACGATTATGCCGGTGCTACCGCCGTTGCGCTTCTGCTGCTGCTGATCTCATTCCTGATGCTGCTTGTTATAAACACCCTCCAGCGCTGGGTTCGGAAATCGGCGAATTAACTAGCGTTGCCGATGTATAGTCTTTTAAAACGGTAGTGACGACTTTATTTTACGGAGCAAGTCTTGCTTCGTAAAATGTTGAAGCTGCGGTTAATTAATAAACGAAGAGGAATTTTGGAACTGGAGAAGCGTTAGCGTCCTCAAAAGGTTTAAAGTTGGATACTGGTAAAAGAACGAAGAGAAAATTTGGAACTGGAGAAGCGTAGCGTTCGCCTTTATCCTCGGATTTCTACCGCGAGAAGCGGTCCTAATCAGGAAATCTGAGGATAACAGCGATCGGAAGTCCAAATATTTCTCGTAGTGATGTATACACCAGTCCAGTATTTAAAACCTGTGGATAACAGCAGGCGGAGATCCAAAAACTTCTCGTAGTGTCTTAATATTTACCGTATTTCAGCATTTGCAAGGCACAACTGGCTTCGCAAAACCCTTTAAGGAGGAATAATCATGGCGGGAACCGTCCCCCTGTACACCGCTCCGCCGCAGAAAAGCATATCTTCTCCCGCTGCCACGGAATCCTCGATTGTGAAGTGGGTGCTGATTGGGGCGGCGGGACTGGTGCTCTTTTGGCTGATTGCCCTTCCGCTGATTGTCGTTCTGACGGAGTCGCTGAAGAAGGGCTGGGATGTGTACTGGGCGGCGCTAACTGATCCTGATGCACGTTCGGCCCTTAGGCTGACATTGCTCATTGCGGCCATTACGGTCCCGCTAAACACGATTTTTGGTGTCGCGGCAGCATGGGCCGTTACTAAATTCCGGTTCCGCGGCAAAGGATTTCTTATTACACTGATTGACTTGCCGTTTGCGGTGTCGCCGGTAATCGGGGGTATGATCTTTGTGCTGATATTCGGTGCCCGCGGATGGTTTGGACCTTGGCTAAGTGCCCATGATATCAAGATCGTTTTTGCCTTGCCGGGAATCATTCTGGCGACACTGTTTGTAACCTTTCCGTTTGTGGCACGGGAATTGATTCCGCTCATGGAGGATCAGGGGACACAGGAAGAGGAAGCGGCGATCACACTCGGGGCGCGCGGCTGGCAAGTTTTTTTCAGAGTAACGCTGCCCAACATTAAGTGGGGTCTGCTGTACGGAATTATTCTATGTAATGCCCGGGCGATGGGGGAATTCGGCGCAGTCTCAGTCGTATCCGGTCATATCCGCGGTGAAACCAATACGCTGCCGCTGCATGTCGAAATCTTGTATAACGAGTATCAGTTCTCCGCATCTTTTGCTGTAGCTTCGCTGCTGCTGCTGCTGGCACTGGTAACCATGCTCCTCAAGAGCTGGCTGTCCCGCAAAAATGTGCATTGACAGCAGTTTCGTCCGCATGCTAAGTTAAATCATAGTATATAGGTAGGTTATCAAGGGATTGGTGCAGAGCAGGAACCCCGATCCGGGAAAAGGGAGGCTGGAGAATGGCTAAACCGCTGAAGGTGGATGAATTATGGCTGGAACGGATTGCAGGGCTTCTGGATGAGATGGAATTCGGCTCACTTCATATTGTTGTGCATGAAGGTCAGATCGTACAGATGGAGCGGACGGAACGCAAACGTTTTGAGAATGGATCTGCACGCATAAGTGGAGAGACCGGATGCCGGCGGACCGATTCCCGTTCTGCGGGACGAGGATAGAGGAGCGCAGCGAGAACCCGGAATGATGGTTTCATAAATAGTTCTGCAATAATAACGGCCCGCTCCCGGGGATAGGGGATGCGGGCCGTTTGGCATGCTGTCTCTTAATAACGCGGGGTTCGCCGCGAAGCTGAAACGCCTTCCACAAGCAGCACGATTGCAGTAATACCATGCATAATCCAACCCACAACAGGGATAAAGCCCACAATCGAAGTGACCACACCGATAACGTTGCCGACAACAGGTCCGCGATCTTTCAGCAGTACAACAATAGCAACCGCATGCAGAATAAAGGCGATACCAAGCGGCACCCAACCGTTTGCTACAACGAATATCCCGCCGATCACCGGCAGGGCGAGGAAAGCCTCAAACGCAAAAGTACCCCATTTTAACAGCTTGGCTAAAGGAGACATCTTACTTCACCAACCTTTTTTAAATTATTTGAAGGTAATATATAAAACGAACTAAAGATTATATGATAAAAAGGTGAGAGTAACGAAGGGGAAGTTTGGAACTGTAGGAGCGATAGCGACCGCCTTTGTCCCCGGATGTTCACCGCTGTAAGCGGTCTAATCCAAAACATCTGGGGATGGGCAGCGGCCGGAAGTCCAAACATTCCCCGTAGTGACGACCCAACCTTTATGTAACAACTTAAGTTCGTTTTATATATTTCAATAATAATGTTACGTATCGAATTCAGCAATCGTTCCAAATCAAGCTGGAGAAAAGCGGCTTGCTGAGGAAAAATTTGTCCTATATATTGGAACAAGAGGGATACAATGCGCTCAGAGTACATCAGAATCGGTTGGATAGGGAGAGAGTATATGGAGATCAGGGATAAGCTGGACATTCGCCATGAGATACCATTGGTTAGTCAGTATTTGGAACTGAGGAGTGCAGCAGGACTAAGCGAGATGAGTGCAGAGGGGGCAGAAATTGGGCTGCCTCGTTCGTCCTTTGCGGTGACCTTGTATGAAAATGAGACTCTAATCGGTATGGGTCGCGTGATTGGAGATGGCGGCTGTTTTTTTCAAGTCACGGATATCGCAGTCAGACCTTCCCATCAAGGCCGCGGATTGGGCAAAACCATTTTGCAGGAAATTATGTCCTTTCTCGCAACTGTACCGGATAAGGCTTATGTCAGTCTGATTGCGGATGGGGAAGCGGCAAAATTATATGCGCAGTACGGCTTTGAGCCGGTAATGCCAAGGTCTCAGGGGATGTTTTTGCGGCGTTAGGGCAGGGCTGTGCGAATGATAGGTCTCAAAATGCCCTTTTAATCGTAAAGGGCTTTTTAGCTTGCTCCCGATTGCTTGGAAAATGGTTTCGAATGATCCATATGGGATAAATTATGATTGAAGGGCGGAACGGTGCCTAAACGAAGAAAGTGAGGACATGGAAATGAAAATTGTACTGTTTGGTGCGTCCGGAGTCATTGGGCGGGCTATTTTGCAAGAGGCTCTGAAGCGGAAGCATGAGGTTACAGCTGCTGTACGTCAGCCGGATAAATTGGAAGCATCGCATGACCGTCTGCGCACCATAAGCGTGAATATTCTGGACCCTGCTTCGGTGAGTGCAGCCGCCCGCGGGCATGAGGCTGCGATTAGCGCTTATGGACCGCAATGGGGAAGTGAATGGGAACTGCTGGAGGCAGCCCGCTCCTTGGTGGAGGGGCTGACTGCAGCAGGACTGACCAGGCTGCTAATTGTTGGCGGGGCAGGCAGTCTGCGGACGGAATCCGGTGAGCTGCTGATGGATACTCCCGGATTTCCTCCAGAGGTAAGGCCGCTGGCTGCTGCACATTCCGATGCCTATGAGATCTACAGGAACTCGGAGCTGGACTATTCCTACGTATCTCCTGCAGCCGTTATCCAGCCGGGCCGCCGTACGGGGCAATTCCGCATCGGTTTGGACCAGCTGGTTATAGATGAGAACGGGGACAGTATCATTAGTGTTGAAGATTATGCAGTAGCTATGATTGACGAGCTTGAAGAAGGCCATTTCAGCCGGGCCCGATTTACGGTAGGTTATTAATAGAGCTGTGTTAAATACAGGGGAATAGCTGGATAACAAATCTCAGTCTACAAGGGAAAAATGACTGTAAAAAGGGGGCGGAATTATGTATGTGGTGACTGCGGAGCAGATGCGCCAATTGGACCGTGAGACGATAGAGGGCCTCGGCATCCCGGCGATTGCTCTGATGGAAAATGCGGGGCGGGCCATTGCGGAGGAGATCATCGCGCTGTGCAAACGGCGAGGGAGCGGAGACGCAGGGCATATGGAGCGCACCGGAAACAGCGGAGCTGCGGATGCGCCTGTGGGCTTCGGGATCAGCGGCGATTCCGCGCTGACCCTGAAGGATGCCGCTGCCGAGCGATGGCTCGTCCTCGTCGGCAAAGGCAATAACGGCGGCGACGGGCTGGCCGCCGCCCGGCACCTCAGCGAGGCGGGCATCGCCGTCACGCTGGTGTATGCAGTGCCGCCGGAGTCGCTGACCGGCGAGGCCGCCCTGCAGCGCGATGCCGCTGCGGCGATGGGCCTGTCCGCCGTAGTATACGGCAGGGACAGGCTGGACATCGCCGCATACAGCGGCATACTGGACGCGCTGCTCGGCACCGGTGCGGCGGGAGCCCCGCGCGGCACCTATGCGGAGCTGATTGCCGCCGCGAACAGCAGCGGCAAACCGATCGTGTCCGCGGACATCCCGAGCGGGCTGGACGCGGACACAGGCAAGACGCATGAGCCGTGCGTTCATGCGTCCGTTACGGTCTGCCTCGCGTTTCTCAAGCGAGGCCTGCTTCAGTACCCCGGCGCCGGAGCGGCGGGGCGTGTGGTGGTCCGCTCCATCGGCATTCCATCTTCTCTGGCGCGGAAAGCGGGCGTAACCGTATATTGGCTTACACCCGCAGTGCTGCAAGAGGTTCTTAACGTGGATGTCTCACGGCATCGTTCACCGGAAGGCCATAAAGGGACCTACGGGCATGTGCTGATTGCGGGAGGCACCCTGCGCATGAGCGGTGCGGGTCTGCTCTCAGCCCGGGCCGCGCTGCGGGCCGGCTGCGGGCCGGCTGCGGACTTGCGACCTGGGCGCTGCCGCGGAGGCTGCTTCCTTATGTCATCGGCTCGGTACCTGAGCTTATGCTGGCGGAGGTTGGCGGCGATGAAGACGGCAGCTGGAATACAGCTACGGCACAAGAGGTGCTGAGACTTGACGCTGAGCGGGATGTTACCGCTGTGGGCCCCGGATTGGGACGGTTCACGGGCGATACCGATTGGCTGCGCGCAATCTGGGAAGGAACGGAAAGTCCGCTCGTGATCGATGCGGATGCTCTAAATATACTGGCTGAGGCTGATTATCGGGGCTGGTCAAGCCGTCGTCACCCCGTTATTCTGACGCCTCATCCCGGAGAAATGGCGCGGCTGGCTGGGATGTCTACTGCTGCGGTTCAGCGGGATCGTATCCGGCTGGCCTTGGAATATGCGGAGGAGCACGGGGTTACCCTTGTACTTAAAGGTGCGCATACGGTAATCGCGACCCCGGAAGGCCATGCCTATGTCAACACGACCGGAAGTCCTGCCATGGGGACCGGTGGAGCGGGCGATGTGCTGACAGGCATGATTTCCGGCCTGCTGGCACAGGGCATGAATGCTGCACAGGCAGCAGCATTCGGAGTATATCTGCATGGGCTGGCCGGCGAAAGGGCAGCCCGCCAGCGGGATAACCCGGCGGCGTTAATCGCGGGAGACATTATTGAAGCCTTATAAGCTGCAAGAAACCGGTTGTTTACTGGAGGAGAAGATAAAGGAGCGGCGCAAACAGGGCAAAGACGGGCAGCAGCAGCGGAGCCCGGTCTGCGGCAAGCTCCGTCGCACGAAAGAGCAGCAGGACCAGCACACCCGCTACGCCGCACACCCACCACGTGCCGCCTTGCTCAGTCCATAGCCATAGACCGGCTCCCAAACCGGAAGCTCCATAGACAATCAGGCTGCGGGAAAGCGAGCTGCCGGGCAGCAGGCGAAGAAGGGCATCGGCTGCCAGAGAAGCGGTCAATCCGTAGACATATACCGCATAAGGTACGGTAACCGGCCAGCCCTGCGGCTTGCCGCCGCTTTCTGGTACCCATAGCATAAACAGGGACAGAAGAAGAAACGTTAGTCCAGCACAGGCTAATTTGCGGAGTGCATACATTCCGGCTGTCAGGCGGACGGATGGAATTCCGCCAAAGTTGGATTTGTTCATGATCCTTTCATCCTCTCATTAGGAGCGGGCCAATCCCTTCCCGTTAGGGTTAAACAGAAGGCTGACGACTCCGTTGTAATGACTTGATGTGCTCGTATATTTCTATTCACCCGCCCAGAAAAGCGTGCGCTGCACCCTGTAAACACCTCCTTAATCCTTCGGAATGTTGTGATTTTTTTTCTAATGAACTTCGTCCTTGAGCCACGTAGCGTATGTCAGCTTATACATGGTACATTGAGTAAGTCGGTAGAAACATTCTATGGAGCGCGAAGGAGTTGATGTCGCATGGAATTACAGATCCGCAAAGCCTCAAAGGATGACATCGAGGGTTTATGCCGGTTGATGGAGCAGCTGAACGGAAAGCCGCTTTTGCCGGAGGAGATGGAACGCCGTCTTGATTTTATCGAGAGGAGTCTGATTGAGGAGCTGTATGTATGCGCAGAGACAACCGGAGGGGACAAAGCTCCCATATTGGGCGCGCTCGGCTTCAGACTCCGGGAAAACATGGAAAATATGAGCCGCTATGGTGAAGTCTCGCTGCTGGTTACCGATAGAGAAGTGCGAAGACGGGGGATAGGCAAAAATCTTATGGCTTTCGCCGAGCACCTGGCCTCCGAACGGGGCTGCATCGGCACCTGGCTGGCCAGCGGCATGGGAAGAGTAAATGAAGCTCATGTATTTTACAAGTCGCTGGGTTACGAGATTACCGGGTACCGGTTCGTGAAAACGAATTAAAGTGGAGGGAACTAGCATAATGATTTATAGAGATATGCTGATTGAAGACTATGCTGCCGCATATCGTCTATGGGCGAACACGGAAGGCATGGGACTCAGCGCAGCGGACTCAAAGGAAGAGATTGCACGTTTTTTACAGCGCAATTCTGGTTTGAGCCAACTTTGTGAAGCTGAAGACGGCAAGCTTGCCGGCACAGCGTTATGCAGCCATGATGGGCGGCGGGGATTCCTGTACCATGTTGCAGTGAGCGGTTCTTCCCGGGGACAAGGGGTGGGACGGGAACTTGTTAAAAGATGTCTGGACAAGCTGTGCGAAGAAGGTATCGCCAAATGCCATCTGATGGTCATTGGGGACAACGAACTGGGCCGGGACTTCTGGACTGGCCTTGGATGGCAGTTCAGGGACGGGATTGCCCTGTACTCGCAGGATACATAGAAGACTCGGGCGTACAGCATGTTGCAGGCAGGGATACGCGGATTCGAGCCGTTGGGCGGACTGTATAGCCCTTATTATCGTGCTGATGTTCTAAAAGAGAACAGAACCGGACTGGGGTGACGCTAATTGTGGATTCAACGCCTTCTTTAGCCCGCTTTCAGCTAAATAAGGGCTCCTCTGTCCGCCAAATACGAAATCGGGGGTATTTCAAGTAGATAGCGTTTCCTGGGTCCGTTAACAACCCGATAATTTGAACTTAAGAATTTCCTTTACAGATGTCGGTCATAACTACGGGGTAACACCCCATAGCATAGGTCAAAACCTTTAGTTGAATTTTTATAGTCTTAATAGTTGTTCAGATCTGAAAGTGGAGGCTTTTACATGAGGTTTAAAGATGTATTCTCAATTATTGGTCCGGCGATGGTTGGACCTTCCAGTTCGCATACGGCAGGAGCAGCACGGATCGGCAGAGCAGCCCGGCAGGTGCTGGGTGAAATGCCACGCTCGGCTGAAGTCATATTCTTCGGTTCCTTTGCGGCAACGTACCGGGGTCACGGCACGGATCGGGCAATTGCCGGGGGCCTGCTGAATTTCTGCACGGATGATCACCGGTTGCCTGACTCCATAGAACTGGCGGGGGAAGCGGGAATGGAAATTTCATTTCGGCAGGGAGCAGGGCTGTTTCCCCATCCCAATACGGTGCAGCTTCGTCTTGCCGGTAAAGACAGCGGCAGTGAGCTTGCGCTTACCGGTATTTCAATCGGGGGCGGGAACATCGAGATTGTGGACATCGATGGCTTTGGTGTGAAGCTGAGCGGGATGTATCCTACGGTTCTGATTCACCATATGGACTATTTGGGTGTGCTGGCAAGCGTAACCGCTGTGATGCGCAAGGGGCAGTTCAATATTGGGCATATGTCACTGGACCGGAAAAACCGCAGCGGTGCCGCATTAACGGTGCTTGAGCTGGATGAATCCGCTACACCGGAGCTTTTGCGCGATTTGGGGGCCCTGCCTGCGGTGAAGTCGGTGAAGCTGGTTGACTTGAACGATGATAAAGGGAAAGGGAGAACACCATGAATTTTCAAACCTTGAGCCAGCTGGCTGTATTATGCGAGGAGCGCGGTCTTGGCATCGGCGCCCTGATGCTGGAGGAACAAAGCGCGGAGTCCGGACGTACCCGGGAGCAGGAATTCGCCACAATGAGTCAGTATTACGGAGTGATGAAAGAGGCCGTTCATCGCGGCATGAATGAGGATACCACCTCGCGCAGCGGACTGACCGGTCTTGATGCCCAGCGGGTAGGTGCATATAATGCCGCAGGTGAACCCTGTCTTGGGGGCGCAGCCGGTGAAGCGATGGCCTATGCGCTTGCGGTGTCTGAAGTCAACGCCTCCATGGGGCGCATTATCGCCACACCAACAGCGGGTTCATGCGGAATCATCCCGGGGGTATTCCTGAGCTGTCAGCAGCGCTTCGGCTGGGATGATGACTATATGGTGTACGGATTGTTTGCGGCGGGAGCTATTGGATATGTCATCGCTAATAACTCATTTGTATCGGGTGCGGAAGGCGGATGCCAGGCCGAGGTGGGTTCAGCTATCGGAATGGCGGCAGGCGCACTGACGGAGCTGCGCGGCGGAACTCCGGCTCAGGCCATGCATGCTGTCGGGCTGGCACTGAAAAATACACTTGGACTGATATGCGATCCTGTCGGAGGTCTGGTGGAGATCCCGTGCATTGTCCGGAACGGATTCGGTGCGGTTACGGCACTTGCTGCCGCAGATATGGCGCTGGCCGGCGTACACAGTGTGATCCCATCCGATGAAGTCATCAAGGTGATGCTGGAGGTAGGGTCGTCTATGCCCGAGAAGCACCGGGAGACCGCTGGCGGCGGACTGGCCCAGACACCTACGGGCCGCAAAATCATGGAGGATTTGCGGCGTAACTAGGACTCTTGTTCAGCCTCAAGCATTTTAAAACGTTTCAGTTGATCCCACAGCCCCTCCTGGCGGAGAATCTCCGGCTGTTTCGGTCCGATGAGATCGAAATGGGGAAACGGCGAACGGTTATGAATATATTGTGGAGGCAATCCGTTAGCGACACACCAGTCTGTCAGACGGGCAAGGTCGGCGCAGCCTACCTTTGTGACGGTAGTAGTACCGGGAAAACGCGGATCAAGCCAATAATGGGTTAAAAAAGCGATCTCGCCGTCCGAGACCGCTTTTTTCCATGCGTTCAACTCTTCTCTTTTCACTCCAAAGGCCATAGCTGTCTTCATTCCTGTCTGTCTGCAAGTTCACTCTATTATAACTCCCTTTATTCTTTTGTTATAATATCAGAATACACAAAGGCTTTTCTATAAATAATGGCTATAAGAAAGGAGATATCTCAATGAACGGACAAATAAGATCCGACATACGCGCGGGTCTGGAAGTTGACATTGTGCTGAAGCAGGATCAGCCTACCGGCAAGCTGACCCATGGCATAGTCAAGGATATTCTGACGAATTCCCCCCGCCATCCCCATGGAATTAAGGTGCGGTTAACGAGTGGACAAGTTGGAAGGGTTAAGAATATTAACAGCCCCGCATAAGCTGAACTAAGCTGCGATACGGATTAACGCATGGAAAGGGAGATGTATTATGGATGAGAATGAGAGATATCCCATTGGTCATTTCGAGTTCGAGGGTGACATTTCAGAGCAGCAGCGTGAAGCATGGATACAGGATATCGAAGGGCTGCCCGCGCTATTAAAAGCAGCTGTCAACGGGCTTAGTGACGGGCAGCTCGATATTCCGTACCGTAATGGAGGCTGGAGCAGCCGTCAGGTCGTGCACCATATTGCAGACAGCCATATGAACAGCTATATCCGGTTCAAGCTTGCGCTGACGGAGGAGGTGCCCACCATCAGACCCTACTATGAGGACCGGTGGGCGGAGCTTTATGATTCTACAGCGGATATTCAAATCTCTGTGGCCTTAATTGAGGCGCTGCATACCCGGTGGGTGATCCTGCTCAGATCGCTGGACGCTCAGGACTATAAGAGGACATTCCATCATCCGGAGTCCGGCAAGACCTCGCCTTTAGATTATAATTTGGGATTCTATGCCTGGCACGGCAGACACCATGCTGCACACATAACAGGGCTTAGAGATAAACTGAATAAATAATGGGCTGTCTATCCGCTCTACCTTTTTAAAATAAACCAGCAACCGGTCATCGGCATTGCTGGTTTTTTGTCGATCCTTAACGGGGGTTACCGGCCCAGGAACTCTTCTACATACTGGTCAGCCTTCGTCTGATTACACAAATTGCAGGCGCAGACGCAGTTATCGGGTGTGGTATGGCCGCCCTTGGCACGGGGGAGCAGGTGGTCTATGGTATCCCCGTATAAGCCGCAGAAATGACAGGTGTAATCATCCCGTGTCAAAATATAACTCCGAAAGTCCTTGTTGCTGTAAAGCCGGCGGATGGTGCGGCGGTTAACGACGACAGCCGCATGTTCCTTCACAAGAGTGACCGCAAGGTCGAGATCAATCTCCTGATGCCACCGCCGGCCTTTATCGCTGTGGCCGCGCATCAGGATCATCCCCTGAGAGGAGGGAATGAGCGCGGATGTGTCCTGAGGCTCCGGCTTCGGGCCTCTCGGGTGAGAAGCCGGACGCCGGGGTCTTAACTCCGGCTTCTTCATCCCTTCCGCAGGCTGCTGGGATGCAGGCAGCGCCGGGGCGGCTGCACTGCTGCGGTAACGCCCTTGGGAAGCACGTGATTTGGTCGCCTCTGCAGGCTGTGATCCATGGATCGGTGCAGTCGTCACAGACTGTGCCTTCAGGGCTTCCGCTTCCCGCAATTTACGGCAAGTGCGGCAGGCTCCGCGACGTGACTGGCCTTTGGAGCGTTTACCGGTCCGGCGGCGGAACTCGGTGAGAGGCTTATGTTGAAGGCAATATGCACAGGGTTTGGATGATAGCGGATCGGTTTGGGTCATAAGCATGTTTGGAGGGGCTGCAAACTGCCCGGGTCCAGTCACCTCGCCTTTGAATAGAGTTAGGAAATTGCTTTAAAAATACGTTCATGGTTCAAGTATATCGCAAAGTGGGGCCGTTCACACCGCAAGCCGGAAAGTCTTAGGTTCTTCTGTTCTGATAATGCCCCGCCTGCTTATTTAGAGCTTGTGCTGCTGCCTGTGTTATAGTGATATTTTCTGCTGGACGGAGCTCAGGAAAGACGTTAGAATGGCAGTGAAGAAAGGGTTTTCATTTTGCGGGACAGGGGTGACCGGATTGACAACTATATACGACATTGCTAAAAAAACCGGCTACTCGCCAACCACGGTATCCAAAGCGTTCAATAATTACTCGGACGTAAGGGAGAAGACGCGCCAGGATATACTCAGGACGGCCCGGGAAATGGGATATGTGCCCAATGCTCATGCCCGCACACTGACCACCAAGAAATCATGGACCATCGGGATACTGTTTGTGGAGAGTACGGGAGTGGGCATCAGACACCCCTTTTTTAGTGCCGTAATTGAAAGCTTCAAGCAGGTGGCCGTTGCCAAAGGCTATGATCTTATGTTTATTTCCAAGGATGTAGGGGGCAAACAAAGCGGCTATTTGGAGAACTGCCGGATTCGCGGTGTCGATGGGGTGGTTGTTTTTCTGTCAGACTATGTTGATCCCTATTTTCAGGAGCTGCTGGACAGTGATCTTCCGACTGTTATTCTGGATTTCGAGACCGCACAGTCACATACGGTTTGCTCCGACAATTCGGCAGGTGCGCTTCAGGCGATGGAATACCTGGTTTCTTTGGGTCACCGCAGAATAGCCCATATTTCGGGTGGTATGAACACTTTTCCGGGAAGCCGTCGTCAACTGGGATATGAGAAGGCACTGGAACAATGGGACCTTGAGCGGCGGGAATCATATATCGTTACCGGTGAATTCTACACTCTCGAGGGTGGTTATGAGGCGATGAAGCAGCTGCTGCAGCTTCCGGAACCGCCGACAGCGGTTTTTGCTTCGGGTGACCTGCTTGCCCTGGGAGCCATTATGGCGGCAAAAGACAGCGGCCTGAACGTACCGCGTGATATCTCTGTTGTGGGGTATGACGATATTGATCTGGCGAAGTATATCACTCCTGCTTTAACGACAGTACGGCAGGATACGGCCTTGCTTGGAAGCCAGGCAGCGGAAGTTCTCTTTGACACGATTAACGGGACGCTGAATGGGTATAAAGCGTTAGTACTGCCTACGGAAATTATCGTTAGAGCATCCTGTGCGCCACCTCCTGCAAACGGAGAATAACCCCTGAAATTTTTTTGGAAACAATCGAAACCGGTTTCGAAACACCGAATAAAGGCTCATCTTTACTCATGTGAATTCTGAATAATTAACTTTAGGAGGACTGTACTCATGACTAATTATTTCTTCGATGCAGGCAAATTCGTGATTGAGGGATTTGATGAAGGGAAGCCGTTCGCCAGCTTTCTGCCGGGACTTGCCGGCCTGAAGGGCATTCCGATGTGGACTTTCTATGTTAACCGCGGGCAAGGTGTATGCAGCTTCGGTGTGCGCGACAAGAACTCACCGATTATGGAGTTTTCCCCGGCAAGTATTACGTATAAGAATGTCGCGGCTACCGGCTTTCGCACCTTTATCAAAATCAAGGGTGAGCAGGAAATATATGAGCCTTTTCAATCGGCCCGGCCTGATTCTGCCGCAAAACGCACCATGACCATACTGTCCAATGGGCTGAGCATTGAAGAAGTCCACCAAGGACACGGTCTGAAGACAGTAATCCATTATTTCAACCTCCCTAATGACGATTATGCGGCATTGGTGCGGCGAGTCGAAATCGTGAATATTGGTGAGAAAGATATTGAGCTGGAGCTGCTGGACGGCCTGCCTGAGATCCTGCCTTACGGGGTTGAGAACAGCGGCTATAAGGAGATTGGGAATCTGCTGCGCAGCTGGATGGACGTATATAATCTGGAGAACGGTATTCCGTTCTACAAGCTGCGCTCCAGTACGAGCGACGAGGCGCAGGTTAGTGAAATCACGAACGGTCATTTCTATTTGTCCTTTATGTCAGAGGGAGAGAGAATCTCACCGATCGTCGATTTCGAGTTGGTATTCGGTGCCAATACGTCGCTTGCTTATCCCGACCGGTTCGCCGGAATGCCGCTTTCGGAGCTTGTGAAGCTGCCTCAATACCCTGTGAATAAGGTACCCTGCGGCTTCAGTGGAGTAGAACGGGTGCTGGCCCCTGGTGCAGGTCTGACTCTGAATACATTTATCGGGCACGTCAATGAGATTGACAAAATCAATCGAAAAGCGGATCTCCTATGCACGGAGCAATATGTTATAGGCAAGGCGAAGGAGGCTGCGGACCTGACCGGGGATCTTACAGCGGACATTGCTACGCATACTTCATCGGCGCTGTTTGATGCTTACTGCCGGCAGTCCTATCTGGATAATTTTCTGCGCGGCGGGTATCCGTTTATATTTGATAATGGCGGGGATGGCAGCGTGGTTCACCTGTACTCCCGCAAGCACGGCGATATGGAGCGTGACTACAATTTCTTCTCATTGGCACCGGAATACTATTCACAGGGTAACGGAAATTTCCGCGATATGAACCAGAACCGCCGCAATGATGTGTTTTTCAATCCAAAGGTAGGCAGCTTTAATATCAAAATGTTCTACAGTCTGATTCAGGCGGATGGTTACAACCCGCTTAGTGTGCAGGGTACGACTTTTGAGGTGACGGACGATCATAAACGTGAGTTTGCAAAATGGCTGGAGCAGGCCGCGCCCGATCATCACGAGGAGCTTAGCAAGCTATGCAGCGGCAGGTTTACGCCGGGACGGCTGATCAACTACATTGCTGACCATAACGTTGCCTTAACGGTGAGCGAGGAGGAATTCCTGTCCTGTGTACTCTCCCTGTCGCAGCAGAACATAGAAGCTTCTTTCGGTGAAGGCTTTTGGTCGGATCACTGGACGTACAATCTGGATCTGGTGGAGGGCTATCTTGATATTTTCCCGGACAAAAAGCAGGAGCTGCTGTTCGGGGACGAGAGCTATGCCTTTTACGACAGCCCGGCATATGTTCAGCCCCGCAGTGAGAAATATGTGCTGAATGGCGGCAAGGTGCGGCAGTATGGCGCACTGCTGGAGGATGAAGAGAAGCTGCACAAGCTGCGCCGCAAGGCCGGGGATACCCACTGGCTGCGCGTGGACGGCGGACATGGCGGTATTTATCGCACCAGTCTGTTCGTGAAGATGATTTCTCTTGCTCTGAATAAATTCGCAACTCTGGACCCTTACGGGCTGGGCATAGAGATGGAAGGCAACAAGCCGGGATGGAATGATGCCGTGAACGGGCTGCCGGGATTGTTCGGCTCAGGGATGAGCGAGACGTTTGAGCTTAAGCGGAGTATTGTTTTTTTGCTGGAAATGCTAATGGACGGGGAGTTCAGCAGAAAGACTGTGGAACTGCCGGAGGAAATGGCACAATTGCTGGAGAGCGTAAATCATGCGGTGACTTCCGTGCTGACAGGAGAGCTTACACAGTTCCGTTACTGGGATATGGTAGCCACTGCCCGTGAAACTTACCGGGAATCTGTTCGTTTTGGCATCAGCGGTATGCAGTCCGAGGCTTCACTGGGTTACCTCCGGGAAGTACTCTCCAATTTTTTGGCTAAAATCGAGGAGGGCATCAGCCGCGCCGTAGAGCTGGGAAACGGGCTTGCTCCGACCTATTTCCGTTTTGAAGCGACGAAATTTCAGCCGGTCAGGGATGATGAGGGGAACCCCGTAATCAGCGCCTACGGACTTCCGAAGGCAGTAGTAGAGGAGTTTGAGGTCTACGCACTCCCTTATTTTCTGGAAGGTCCAACACGCTGGCTGAAAACGCTGAAGAACCGTGAACAAGCAAAGAACGTTTACGACTCTATCAAAAAGACAGGACTATACGATCCCAAAACGTCGATGTACCAGACCTCTGTCAGCCTTGAGGGGGAGTCTCATGAAATTGGGCGCATGCGCGCTTTTACCCCCGGCTGGCTGGAGCGTGAGTCGAACTTCCTGCATATGTCGTACAAATATTTGCTGGAGCTGCTCAAGGCCGGGTTGTATGAAGAGTTCTACGGTGAACTCCAGACCTCACTCATTCCGTTCCTTGATCCGTCCGTATACGGACGCAGCACCCTGGAGAATTCGTCATTTATTGCCACCGGCGGCAATCCCGATCCTGGTGTGCATGGCCGAGGGTTTGTGGCCCGTCTCAGCGGATCGACAGCGGAATTCCTCAGCATGTGGAGAGTCATGATGGCGGGCAACAAGGTATTCTCGGTCGTGGACGGAGAGCTGGCTTTGACTTTGGCTCCGGCCTTGCCGGGCTGGCTGTTTGATGAGCAGGGCAGTCTCTCCTTTACCTTACTGGGCAGTACAGCCGTGACATATTACAATCCGCGGCGGGCTGACACTTTTGGAGAGAATGGGGCCGTTATTCAGAACCTTACGCTTGAATACCAGGAGGGTAACGCGGTTGAAATTCCAGGAGCGCTGCTGCGCGGAATTCATGCGGAAGCCTTGCGGCGCGGGGAGATTGCGAGAATCGGGGTAGTGCTGGAGTAGAGAATGAACAGCAGGGGGTCATATTTTCGGAAAAGAACCAGCCAAGCCGAAAAATGAACCCCCTTTTCCAAAATATGAAACCTTACAGGCTCGGGTGAAAACAATTAAGATTAAAATATAAATTGTAAACGCTTTAATAAGAGAACTAGCTGGAGCCTGGAGGACCGTAAGATGAAAAACAATAAAGATGTTAGGGAAGCCGTACCCTTGGAATCCATGTCCCCTGTCGGAATACCTCCGGTTTCCAAAGAGGTTATTATGACCCCCCGCCGGAAGCTGTGGAAAAAATTTGCCGCCCAAAAGCATTTGCAGACCATGGCATTGCTTGGGGTCGCCTGGATGATTGTATTCAACTACATTCCGATGTACGGCATCATCATTGCCTTCAAGGAGTTCAACATTATCAAGTCGATTGCAGAGGCCCCTTGGGTAGGTCTTACCCATTTCAAGGAGTTTCTGGCGGACGAGAATTTCGGAAATGTCATGAAAAACACTCTGGGTATAAGCTTAATCAAGCTGTTCATCGGATTTCCGCTGCCTATTATATTCGCGCTTTTCCTGAATGAGGTCCGCTCCATCCGATATAAGAAAGCCATTCAGACGATCTCGTATCTGCCGCATTTTCTCTCCTGGGTTGTGCTCGGCGGGATTCTTGCCACATGGCTGGCTGACGTGGGAATTATCAACCATATTCTAATGGGGCTTCATTTCATTGACCAGCCGATTTCATATTTGGCCGAGCCCAAGTACTTCTGGACTATTATCATCACCTCGGATATCTGGAAAGAGCTTGGCTGGTCAGCTATCATCTATCTGGCTGCAATCGCGGGTGTGTCTCCCGAGATGTATGAGGCGGCAACGATTGACGGAGCCGGAAGGTTCCAGAAGATGTGGTTCGTTACGCTGCCGGCGATCAAATCGACCATCAGCATCCTGTTTATTCTGGCGGTCAGCGGTGTGCTGAACTCCAACTTTGACCAGATTCTGGTTCTGCGCAACTCACTGAATGACAGCACCAGCAACGTAATTGATTACTATGTTTACCAAACCGGACTTCTTTCCGGTCGTTACTCCTATTCTGCTGCTATCGGGCTTTTCAAGTCGGTTATTGCTCTCATTTTGCTGCTGATTGCCAACCAAGTATCCAAAAAAATCAACGACACGTCGTTGTTTTAGGCCAAGGAGGACCTGACATGTTTGCTATAAAGCGCAAAACGAAGGGCGAAGTCATCTTCGATCTAGCCAACAATCTCATCATGTTATGTATATGCTTCCTTACGCTGTATCCGATCTGGTACGTGGTGATCAACGCCTTTAACGATGGCAAAGACGCCATGCTGGGGGGCATTTATTGGGTGCCGCGCAAGTTCTCTTTGAAGAATTTCGAGGCGGTGTTTGCCAGCACGGGCATTATGCAGGCCATGTGGATTACAGTGGCCAAAACGTTCCTTGGTGTGATAACGCATGTATTCTTTACCGCTATGGTAGCCTATGCGCTTTCCCGCAAAGATTTGATAGGCGGCAAGCTTTATATTCTAATGGGTACAGTGACACTCTTCTTTGGGGGCGGACTCATTCCGACCTATCTGCTGATCCGGGATCTTCACTTGCTGGAGAATTTCCTGGTCTACATTATTCCGGTACTGTTCAGCTTCTTCGACCTGATTATCTTCATGACCTTCTTCCGGGAAATTCCCGAGGGCTTGGAAGAAGCGGCCAGGATTGACGGGGCCAATGATTGGTCCATTTTTCTGCGGGTCATATTGCCGGTATCCATGCCCGTCCTTGCCACCATTGCGCTGTTCCATGGTGTCTACCAATGGAATGATTATTTCACAGGGATGATTTACATCAACAATGAAAGCTTACAGCCGATCCAGACGTATTTGTACCGTGTTGTGGCCCAGTCCAGTTCATCCCAGATGATGGTTGCCGTACAGGGCAGTGCCCTTACCAAAACGGTAACGTCACAGTCCATAAAACTGGCTACCATGGTGGTCACCACGCTTCCGATTGTGTTCGTATATCCGTTCCTGCAGCGTTATTTCGTTAAGGGAATGATGATTGGCTCGATCAAGGGCTGAGTCAAAAGAAACTTGTGTCCGGCAGACCCAGGTAACTCCTCCAGCCGTCTTTCAGCGGTCCTGGGGTTATAACTTATATTACACATTCTCAGAAAAGGGGTAAGAAGGCATGGGAATAAAACGTAAGCCAAAAAAAATGATGGTGCTGCTGATGGCATTGATCATGGTTCTGTCCGTAGCAGGCTGTTCCGGCAGCAATGGAAACAATGCACCAAAGACAAATAACGGTAACTCAGCGGATACGGCCGATACTGCAGAGCCAACCGCTGCTGCAGTATCGGCGGATGAGCCGGGATGGAAATCCGATACTGCGCCGATCACGTTTGACTGGTACCTGAACTTCGCCTGGTTCCCTAATAAATGGGGCGTGGACCCAACCTCCCAATATATTACGAAGAAAACCGGTGTTGATATTAACTTCATCGTTCCTGCGGGAAATGAGAATGAGAAGCTGAATACTCTGATTGCTTCTGGCAAGCTGCCCGACTTCATCACGCTGGGCTGGTATGAAGATGGTGTGAAGAAAATGATTGAAGGCGGACTCGTGCTTCCACTCAACAAATTGGCTGAAGAATATGATCCATATTTCTTCAAAGTATCCGATCCCGACAAGCTGGGATGGTATACTCAAGCAGACGGCAATGTTTACGGTTATCCTAACGCCTCCTCTTCTCCGGCCGACTATGAGAAATATGGAGATACTTATGTATCTAACCAAACCTTCGTAGTCCGCAAGGATATTTATGAAGCCATTGGCAGTCCGGACATGCGCACACCGGAAGGATTCCTGAACGCGCTGAAGGCAGCAAAAGAGAAATTCCCTGATATCAATGGCCAGCCGATGATTCCGCTCGGTCTGCATGAATTTACCGCAGTCGGTAACGATTCCTTGGAACAGTACATTCAGAACTACCTGGCTATTCCAAGAGAAAAAGACGGCAAGCTGTACAACCGTGAGACAGACCCTGAATATATCCGCTGGATGAAGACACTTCGCCAGGCCAACCAGGACGGATTGCTTGCCAAGGATATCTTTATCGACAAACGTCCGCAAATGGAAGAAAAGATTGCTCAAGGCCGTTATTTCGCCATGCTGTATCAACGTACCGACTTTGCCGCACAGCTCGGCACACTGCATCAGCAAGACCCGAATAAAATCTATATCGCTGTTGACGGACCGGCTAACAGTAATCTGGATGCTCCGCGTCTGAACGGCCCTGGCATTTCCGGCTGGACCGTAACCCTCATCTCCAAAGATGTGAAGGATAAAGCGCGTGCCATCAAGTTCCTCAGCTACCTGAACAGTGAAGAAGGAAATAAAGACCTTTACCTGGGTGAAAAAGGCGTCAGCTATGATACAATTGATGGAAAAGACCAATTTAAGCCGGAAGTATTCGACCTGATGAATAAAGACCGCTCGGCGTTTGACAAGCAGTACGGCTCATCCTTTACCTTCTGGATGCTGATGAACACCAATATTACTGCCCAGTGGACACCTAAAGCGGTAGAGCCTTACAAACAGCTCGAAGACTGGACGAGAGGGAAAACGTACAGCAACTCTGAATTTGACCAAATTGATCCTTTGGCGAACTCTCCTGAAGGGATCATCTTCGCTAAAATTAAAGAGCTGCGCAGCAAATCCCTGCCGAAGCTGCTGATGGCTCCTTCCGATGCGGAATTCGATAAAATTTGGACCCAGTATATCAACAAACAAAAAGACTTGGGCCTTGAAAAGGTTCTGGCCTTCCAACAAACAAAATACGAAGAGAACAAGAAAAAACTTGGCATGTAATATATGATTGCCCAAACGCCCGCTGACCGCGGGCGTTTGGGTGTTTACTTAACTTGTTGACAGCGAGGTGGACATTACAGCGTGGAACTTGGCAAGCGCACTGCGGCTTTATGGTATTCGTTTACTTACTGGTGGGGACGCCGCTCACTGCAGAGCCGCCTGATCGCCGCGTATATTTTCATTATTTTGGGCCCCTGTTTAATGGTATCCTTTTACTCGTATAGGGCCATTAATAATACCTACGTCAAGGATACAGTCGACAAGAACAGCTATTTGCTGCAAATGGAAAAGCTGCACATCCATAACCAGATTGAAGCGATGGAACGGGCAGCCCAAATGGCTTACGATGACAAGGAAGTGAAGGCTTATCTCGCCCACGAGAATGAACCGGACCTTGGAGAGCTAGTCGATTTTAATGAGAATGTTTATGTTAACATGACGCGTATCCAGTTCAATAATCCGAATATCGAGCATTTACGCTTATATTCGAACAGCGATGTACATGAAATATGGCCGATTATTTTCCGTGAAGAACGGGTATCCTCGCAGCCGTGGTTCCAAAAAGCACTGAAGATGAAAGGGCGGGAAGTATGGTCCTTCCAGAATAATGACCCAGATCTGATGCAGCGGTATTCCGGGCAGACGCCGAAGCTTACACCCAAGGTGTCCCTGCTGCGTGAAATGAGCATACCGGCAGACAACCACATCGGAATGGTCCAGGTGGATATGCTGCTGGAGCGGTTTACGCCCAAGACTTACACAACGGTACAGGATAATCAGTCCCAAATGTTTCTTATCGATGAGGAGATGCAGCTGTTTACGCGTTCCGATCATTCATTTTTGCCGGACAACATGGAAATGGCTGCAGCGATTACGGATCGCCTTCAGTCTTACAGAAAGACAGGGAAGTGGGATATTCACTATACGGAGAACGGTAAATCTTATTTGCTGATTAACACACCGCTGGATCGAATCGATTCGTATTTGCTCAATGTAGTTTCCATGGACGGCGTCTTGAAAGACATTTCACATACACGCAACTTAATTATCGGGGCCAATATAGGCTTTATTATTTTAGTGACAACCATTGCTTACGTGCTTAATGCATTCATTCTTAAAAACCTGCGCCGTTTGACAGAGACGATGAAAAAAGTGCGGAGAGGTGAATCGTACAGCGGAATTACGATCCGGGGCGGCGGGGAGATCGGTGAACTCGCGCATCACTTCTCCAAGCTGATGAATACAATTAATACTCTGGTTGCCCAGGCCGTGCAGAAACAGGCTTTATCGAAGGAGGCTGAACTGCGAACTCTGCACAACCAGATTGATGCTCACTTTCTGTATAATACGCTTGAGAATATTAAGATGCTGGCTGAAATTGAGAATCAGCGGACGATTTCCGATGCGCTGACCTCGCTCGGGGGCATGATGCGTTATAATTTCAAATGGTCTGGCGAGTATGTAAAGCTGCGGGATGAGATACGGCATATCGAGAATTACATTGAAGTGATGAATATTCGCTTTGAGCATCCCATCGTGCTGAAGATGAATATTGAGGCTACACATTTGGAGCTTGAGGTTCTAAAGATGTCGCTGCAGCCCATTGTTGAGAATAGTGTCAAGCATGCCTGGGCCGGCGGGTCAGAGGAGCGGGAGGATCGGGTGATCACAATCGATGTCTCGGAAGGGGACGGCGAAATGTTCATTGCAGTCCGTGATAATGGCAACGGGCTGGCCCCGGAGAGATTATCTGCCTTGCATGAGGCCCTTTATGGGAAAGAGGAGCCCAATACCGCTTTTTCCGGACCGGGAGCCAGCGTCGGCAGATCCGGCGGAATCGGGCTTCGGAATGTACATCAGCGTCTGCAGCTGTTTTATGGCGAAGAATACGGACTTGAGGTACAGAGTGAGGAAGGGAGCTGGACGACGGTGTTCATGACCTTGCCCAAAGTTCTCTTGACGGGAGACAAGTAACCATGAAAAAACTGCTGATCGTAGATGATGAAAAGAATATCCGGCAAGGCCTGAAGATAATTATAGATCGGGAATACCCCGGAATTTATGAGATTTCAAATGCGGCTAACGGAGCAGAGGCTCTCAATCAGTTCAGAGACCAGCCTGCGGATATCATTATTACGGATATCCGGATGCCGGTAATGGATGGAATTGCATTGCTGGAGCATTTATCTGCGGAAAAGGGCGCGGGTCAAGAACCCGCAGCAGTTATTATCTTGAGCGGATTTGATGATTTCGAATATGCCAAAAGTGCGATCCGTTACCGCGTCAAGGATTACCTGCTAAAACCGATCCGCCGTGACGAGCTGTTCGAGGTACTGGGGCGGATCAATGAGGAATTGGCGGAACAGCATGCCAGTCTCCGCAAGCTGGAGCAGGAGGCTGAAAGCTTACGCAGAGAGAGGCGGTCGCGTCTTCTGCAGCAGCTGCTTCTTCAGAAGGAATCGCCGATTCACTCTGAAATGCAAGACCGTGGGCGTGAATGGGGGGAGGAATTAGAGGGATTACCGATCCCTTTTATAATAGGACTGCTTAGCTATCATTGCAGTAACGGAACCCGGATAAAGCCGGGAGAAGTGCAGGAACTTATCGAACGGCGAACAGGATTATTGAAAGGATTTAGTGAGATTTTAATAGATTGGGACGGCAGGTTAGTGCTGATTGGCAGCTCAAGGGAGGCGTTCGTGGAGCTGTCGCGTCAGGCTGAGGTTAAGGAGCTTGGCGGATTATTGATCGGAATCAGCGGCGCTGGCCGGGAACCCGGTGAAATTCGCTCCTGCTACGATGAGGCAAGCCGGGCGCTGCAATATACGTATCTGTATCCTCAGATAAACTTTATTGACTATGAAACCGTGAGGGAGAACCGTCTCAGCTTCCCGCCTCCTGATGAGGATCTGCGTAAGCTGCTTAATATGCTGGGTACCGGGCGGGAGAAGGAAATGCGGGGTCTGCTGGCAGCTATTTTTCAGATTGAGCATTTGAAGCGTATGGATCTTTCTTATCTTGAGGGAGTGGGGCGGCTCATGAATGAACGGGTGCTGGATGAGGTGTTCCGCGTTCATGGGGAGGTTTCGGTGGAAGTGCTCAAGCTGTATCGTTCCGTTGGGAATATGTATAATTTTCGCCATTTTCACGACTATTACCGTGCGTTGGAGAACTTGCTGGTAAGCGTGAATGATTACATTATAGGGGTGCGATCTGCGCATACGGAACATGCCGAAATGAAAGAGGCGCTGGCCTATATCGAGGGAAATTACCACCGTTCGCTTAATATGGCTATGGTCAGTAATCATGTTTCTCTGAACTATTCCTATTTCAGTGAAGCGTTCAAGGCCTACACGGGAGAGAGCTTTGTGACCTACCTAAAAAAAGTGCGCATTCGCCATGCCAAACGTCTGCTCTCGGAGGGACGTTCCAGCAGACTGGAAGAAGTCTCGGAGGCTGTGGGTTTCGAGAACAGCAAGCATTTTTCCCGCGTGTTCAAGGAATTGGAAGGTATTTCACCCGGAGAATACAGAGCGAAAGCTTTGCTCTGAGAATGAATAGTCTATAGTTCGGAGGGAATGAGATGGAAGAAATTCAGGGAGATTTAATTACGGTAGAGACATTGGCGGAGGATTTCCGGAAGCTCGGCGTACGGGCGGGTATGACCCTGCTGCTGCATTCTTCCTTCAAGTCACTGGGAAATTGGGTCGCAGGAGGCCCTGTTGCGGTTATTCTTGCTATAGAGAGCGTTCTCGGGGAGGAAGGGACGCTGGTGATGCCCACACATTCCGGGGACTTGTCCGATCCCGCAGGATGGAGCAGGCCTCCAGTGCCGAAGGAATGGTGGCAGACGATCCGGGAACAGATGCCAGGCTTTGATCCTGACCTTACCCCGCTGCATGGGATGGGAGTCATCCCGGATTGCTTCCGCAAGCAAAAGGGGGTAGGGCGCAGCGTCCACCCGACGCATTCTTTTGCCGCCTGGGGTAAGCACAGGGACCGGATCGTGAATAACCATGCTCTTGATTATGGGTTGGGTGGTAATTCACCGCTGGCCCGGATCTATGAGCTGGATGGAAGCATTCTGCTGCTGGGTGTAGGGAATCTCAACAATACCTCGCTGCACCTCGCGGAGTTCCGGGCGGCTTATCCCGGCAAGGAGGAAGCAACCCCGGGCACGCCGATGATGGTGGATGGCGTCAGGCAGTGGGTGGCGTTCAAGGATCTGGATTGGAATTCGGAAGATTTCGAGGGAATTGGAGAGCAGTTCCAGGAGGATACAGGGCTGATTGCCTACGGGCGTATAGCCGCTGCGACCGCCCAGCTTATCCCGCAGCGTAAGATTGTGGATTATGCGGTGGACTGGATGGAGCGAAACCGCAAGTAAATATGCAGGAGAAGGCAGTCCCGGTCCCCCAACATTACTGGAATTTTATTTCCGCAACACAAAAAGGCGTTTTCCCCGTAAGCATGGCTTCCTGGGAAACGCCTTTTCAATCTACTTCTGTTAGCTGGAGGGTATTACAACTGCCGCAGCGGCAGTTCCAGCTTGGCCATGCCGTCCATATATTTCCGCAGCGCATGCGGAATATAAATCGAACCATCCTCCTGCTGATGATTCTCCAGCAGCGGAATCAGAATGCGTGGTGTAGCAACGGCTGTATTGTTCAGAGTATGACAATATTGCAGCCGCCCGTCTGGACCACGGTAACGGATATTCGAGCGCCGAGCCTGGAAATCGAGCAGGTTCGACGCTGAATGCGTCTCCCCGTAGGCGCCTCTGCTTGGCATCCACGTCTCGATGTCAACCTGCTTATGTGTCTTCTGCGACATATCTCCGGTACAGACCGCCATTACACGGTAAGGAAGCTCCAGTAGCTTCAGGATATGCTCCGCGTTAGCTGTTATTTCCTGCAGCATGTTCTCCGAAGCAGCGGGATTATTCTCGCATATTACAACCTGCTCGATCTTCGAGAACTGATGCACACGATACAGTCCACGTACATCGCGTCCTGCCGAGCCAACCTCACGGCGGAAGCAGGCCGACATGCCAGCCAGCCTCAGCGGCGAAGCCATCTCCATGATTTCATCGCTATAAAGAGAAACAAGCGATACCTCCGAAGTCCCGGCAAGCCAGCGGTTTTCTCCGTTCAACTCATAGGTCTGATCTATTCCCAACGGGAAGAATCCTGTACGTTCCAACGCCTCTGGACGGACCATTACCGGTACGTCCATGACTGTAAAGCCGCGGGCAGTCAGTACGTCAAGCGCAAGCCTTTGTACCGCAAGGTGCAGATAGAGGCCTGCTCCCTTGAGGACATAGCTGCGGGGGCCGCCTGCTTTGACACCGCGCGGAATGTCAATAATATGATGCAGCTCGCCAAGCTCCACATGATCCCGAGGAGCATACGTGAATTCGGGCAGCTCACCGACCCGGCGCAGCTCCACGTTGTCGCGATCATCCCGGCCGACAGGTGTATCCTGCGACACCGGATTGGGTACGAGCAGAAGCAGTTCACGGCAGTGCCGATCTGCTTCGGCAAGCTCCCCCTCGAGAACAGTCAGCCCGTTGTTTATATCCCGTACCTGTTCCTTAACGGTTTCACCAGCTGTCCTGTTACCCTGCCGCATAAGCCGCTCTACTTCTTTGGTTAGCTCATTTCGCTGCGAACGCTGCGATTCGGTCGTCTGCCGCAGGTTTCGGCGTTTGTCATCCCATTTCAGCAGATCATCCAGCGGCAGCTCAATTCTTTTCCATTCCGCAGTCTTTCTAACAAGTTCCGTGTTTTCCCTAATCCAGTTCATATCCAGCATACCGTTCGCTCCTTTTGTTATAAAAATACAAAAAACGCCCTCATCCATGGGACGAGGAGCGTCAGCTCGCGGTGCCACCCAGGTTGAACGAATCTCCGTCTTGCGGGAAATCCGATCCTCTTTGGTCTTCGCGGTAACGGGCGAAACCCGGTAAACTTAGAGAGCAAGCAGTATGCTCCGGTCGCAGACGCCTCACGGTTGGATGCCGGTCACTGGCCTGATTGGGATTTGGTATTGCCGCTTAGTATATCGCAAGAAGGTGGCGAGTGCAAGGGCGGTTTGACAACTGCGCTGTCCCTTTGTTAGGATTATTACTAATTTAAAGTGTTTTTGTCGGAATTAGCGTGGGACTCCCCCAAAAGTGAGTAGAAGAGGTGGAACAGTGGCCAAAATTGTAGTTATTAACGGAACTCCTTCCCTTGTATCGCGCATAAATGCAGTGATTGAATATGTTGAGGCCAGCTTGAGCGGGGGTGGCTTCGAGGTTGAGCGCATTAACGTAGCGGAGCTCCCTGCAGAGGATTTAATCCACGCCAAGTTCGAGAGTGAGCACATTGTCAAAGCTAACGGCCTTGTGGCTGAAGCGGATGCGGTTATTGTCGTCAGTCCGGTGTACAAAGCTTCTTATACGGGAGTGCTAAAAACGTTTCTGGATCTGATCCCGGAAAAAGGCTTGGCCGGCAAAATCGTACTCCCGCTCTTCATGGGCGGCAGTCTGGCTCACCTGCTCACGATTGATTATGCCTTGAAGCCGGTGCTGTCCGTGCTGGGCGCACGTTATATTCTGGGTGGCGTATACACGGTGGACTCCCAGGCTGTCCGTAATGATCTTGGTGAGGTAGAGCTTGCAGACGAACTGAAGCTGCGCCTAAATGCTGCGCTGGAGGAGCTTGCCGAAGAAACCACTCATAGAACTTTGCGCAACAAGGGTTAAGCTGCGTTCTTGGACAGCACATATTTTGACATAAAAGCGCACCTTTCGACCTGATTACAGGTAAGAAGGTGCGCTTTTTAGATGATAAGAAAGTATGAACTACATTGGGCCTGTATTCGATGAGTTGTGGCTGATCTGATCTCCCTTTAGCTGCAGTTGGTGCAATTAAAATCTGCCGTAAGCAAACTAAAAGTCAGTTAATTGTACTTGGTACAGCTATTTAGAGGGAGATAGCGATAAAACGGATGTTTCTTGATTTTTAGCTGTACACAATGCAGTTATGAATGAAATATACGCCGATTTAACTCCAATAATTGTATGGAATGCAATTAGGTGTTTAAGATCTATACTTACAAATCGTCAAATCCGTTATCGTCACCGACTTTACCGTAATTCCGGGACTTGGCCTCGAAGAAATCGGTCTTGGTCGCATTCAGCGCATCGTCCGAGAAAGGCTTGATCCATGGCATACAGTTCACATCCACACCCTCGTAGGCTTTGTCCATGCCCATCAGCGTCAGGCGTTTGTTCGCGGTATATTTGATATAATCACCAAGCTCATTGAGGTCGATGCCCCGAACATTCGTCAGGGTGTAATGCGCCCAGTTCGTTTCCAGCTCCACCGCGCGGTCGATCGTGCGGTAAACATATTCCATGTTCTCTTTGGTGTTCAGCTCCGGGAAATCGACGAGCAATTGCTTGAATACCTCCGCGAAAAAGTAACAGTGCTGATTCTCGTCACGCTGAATGTAGGAGATCATCTGGCTGGTCGCCATCATTTTCTGGTCACGGGCCAGATTATAGAAGAAGGCGAATGTGCTGTAGAAGAAAATCCCTTCGAGAATAAGATCTGCTACCAGCGCCCGGAAAAAGGTCTCCTTCGAAGGGTTGTCGCGGAATTCCTGATAGATCTCGGAGATGAACTGGTTGCGTTCCAGCAGCACGGGATCTTTTTTCCAATATTCAAAAATCTCCTTCTGCTCGCTATCCGACACGATAGAGGACAGAACATAGGAATAGGATTGGTTATGCACAACCTCCTGTTGTCCGATAATCGCCGAAATGGCCTCAAGGGAGGAATCGGTAAAATATCGCTTCACATCGCCAACGAACATAGTCTGCATCGAATCCAGCACCGCCAGCAGCGAAATGTTGATCTTGAAAACGCGCTGCTCCTCGGCGTCGAGTATCGGGAACTGCTGGGCATCCTTGGACATCGGGATCTCATCCGCGATCCAGTGGTTGAGCAGCAGCACCTTGTACAGCTTGTACATATGCGGCATGCGAATATCGTTCCAGTTCAGAATGCCTGAGCATTCTCCGTCTATGATGCGTGTGGATTGATTGGGCGCTTCGGTATTAAATATCTTTTGCAATTGCATTTGTATCCTCCTCCTTAGTTTTGCGCGAAAATTTGTGTTTGTCACTTTAAAGACAGAGCTGTAGTCACGAAGAGGAAGTTTGGAACTGTAGGAGCGTAGCGTTCGCCTTTATCCTCAGATTTCAACCGCAAATGCGGTTTCAATAAAGAAATCTGAGGATAACAGCGACCGGAAGTCCAAACATTCCTCGTAGTGACGAAAAGCACCTGCTTCTAATAGTTCAAACGGAAATTTTAGCTAGCGCAAGAATCGCACTCTTCAATCGTAAGCGCACGGCTGCGCACATAATACGTTGATTTCAGGCCACCCTTCCAGGCGTTCAAATGCAGCTCCAGGAACTCGGTCGCCTTAATGTCAGGACGCACGTACAGGTTGAAGCTTTGCCCCTGATCGACGTGGCGCTGACGGGCGGATGCCATGCGGATCGACCAGTTTTGGTCAATCAGGAAGGCTGTTTTATAATACCAGATCGTCTTCTCGGACAGATCCGGGGCAGGGTTTGCGATCTTGTAAGTCGTCTTCTCCTCGTAGGAGAGCAGCTCATACAATGGATCGATGCTGGCCGTGGAGCCTGCAATGATCGAAGTGGAGCCGTTCGGCGCAATGGCGAACATCCAGGCGTTACGAACGCCATCTTGCGCCACTTCCTGCTGCAGCTGGCGCCATTGCTCTGTTGTTACATACTGGCCTTCCTGTTCGCCGCTGACATAGCCGCGCGAGGTGAAGTATGCGCCGCTCTCCCAATCGGAGCCGGCGAATTTCGGATAACGGCCCTTTTCGCGGGCCAGCGCAAGGCTTGAACGCACCAGCAGGTAGTTAATGTGCTCATACAAATGGTTGTTGTACTCCACGGCTTCTTCGGACTCCCAGCGGATGCCCTTCAGCGCCAGCAGGTGATGCAGGCCGAACGTGCCAAGACCGACAGCGCGGTATTGGCTGTTGGTGTACTGGGCTTGCAATACTTCAATATTGTTAATGTCGATTACATTATCGAGCATACGCACCTGAATCGGTACGAGGCGTTCCAGGACTCCGGCGGGAACCGCCCGTGCCAGGTGAATCGAATTCAGGTTGCAGACCACGAAGTCGCCCGGGATTTTGGAAATAACGATCCGTGTTTGTCCGTCCTTGGTCACAAGCTCCTCCTGTTCAACAACGGTAGCCGACTGATTCTGCATGATTTCCGTGCACAGGTTGGAGGAGAACACCATTCCCTGATGGCTGTTCGGGTTCGCGCGGTTAACAGTATCACGATAGAACATATATGGTGTACCGGTCTCCAGCTGGGATTTCATGATCCGCTTCATAATGTCTATGGCAGGGACCGTGATGCGTGACAGCTCCAAATTAGCAGTTGCCTCGGCATATTTTTCGCGGAAAGCGCCTTGTCCAAGCTCTTCATCGTAATAATCCTCAAGGCCGAGCGGACGGCCGTTCTCATCCTTCCAGCCCATAACCTTTTTGATTTCATGCGGGCAGAAAAGGTTCCAGTGTCCCCGTGACTCTACCGCCTCCATGAACAGGTCGGGCAGGCATACGCCGTGGAATACATCATGCGCACGCATACGCTCGTCGCCGTTGTTCAATTTGAGATCTAGAAAGGCGAGAATGTCTTTATGGAACACGTCTATATAGACGGCGATAGCGCCTTTACGCGTCCCGAGCTGGTCTACGCTGACAGCGGTATTGTTCAGCTGGCGAATCCATGGAATAACGCCGGAGCTGGTGTTTTTATGGCCGCGGATGTCGGAGCCACGGGCCCGTACTTTGCCTAAATAAACACCGATGCCACCGCCCATTTTGCTGAGACGGGCTACGTCCGTATTGGAATCGAAAATACCCTCAAGCGAGTCGTCCACGGTGTCGATAAAGCAGCTGGAGAGCTGCCCGGCAACTTTTTTACCGGCATTGGACATTGTAGGCGTGGCAGCAGTCATGTAAATATTGCTCATAGCCCAGTAAGCTTCTTTAACGAGTTCCATACGTTTCTCCGCAGGCTCGCGGTGCATCAGGTACATGGCAATGATCATATAACGTTCCTGGGGGAGTTCCATTACGCGCCCATCAAAATCATGAGCCAAATAACGGTCAGACAGCGTAAGCAGGCCGATATAATCGAACAGCAGGTCGCGTGTATAATCAATGCAGCTTTCCAGCTCGTTAATCTGATCTTTGGTGTAGAAGGTCAACAACTCTTCGCGGTAAATCCCCCTTTTGACGAGATCCGCAATCAGCGGGTATAGCTCGCCGTAAGGCTCTTCCGGGTACGCTTTGTAACGGCGGTTGACCGCAGCTTTTTTATATAGAGAGGTTAGAAGAGAACGTGCCGCCGCAAACTTCCAGTCCGGTTCTTCCTTGGTCACGAGTTCCAGAGCACTCATGGTAAAAGCACTGCTGATTTCTTCTCCGCTGACTTGTTCACGGCGCAATTTGGACTGTACACCGCGCAGCAGCGTTTCTTTGCTAAGCTGATCCAAATCTTTCAAAATACGGTCGGCATAAACGGAGAGACGGATTTCATCAAAAGCCAATTGGCGGTTATCTGGTTTCACTACGAGTTGAGGCATTGTTTTCATCTTCCCTTCTTAAATGGAGTAAATTTTCAATATCAAAAATTGATGTATTAAAGCGCAGAAGGCTGCCAAAAAACAACATCAGGGCCAGTTAGACTAGCTGCAACGTCGATAATTCGCTGATTCGTGCTTCCCCGGTAGGGGAGGGTAGTATCTTTTAGTTCTTCCACAAAACGTCCGTCAATTAACACCTGACACTGCTGAAGTAGCTGGTATTCAGGAGATCCAGGGGCCGCCGTAATTTCTTCATACGTGTATCCGCTGTAAATCCAAACGGGGAAACCTGGAAGCGTGGTGCGAAGTTCGTTGATGAACCCCGAGGCCTCGCCTGCCGAAAAGAAAGGATCGCCACCCGCCAGGGTCAAACCGTCAAGCAGCGGGTTAGCGGCAATCTCCCCAATAATCTCCCGCCTACGATCCAGGGTGAAGACCTCGCCATAATTAAAATTCCACGTCTCGGGGTTGAAGCAGCCCGGGCAGCGGTGACGGCATCCACTGAGGAAGATGACAGCGCGCATGCCTTCTCCCTCGTTAATGGACTCCGGATAATAGCCGCAAATATTCATAGATGCTTAACCCGGTCCCGTACCTCTGCCTGCTTGGCGGCATTGAAGCGGGTCTGGTAATCACCGGTCAAATAACCGGTTACCCTACGCAGGCGGCGGATGTGTACTTCACTTTCATGCGTGCCGCAGGAAGGGCAGTTCGTACCGATAACCCCTTCGTAACCGCAGCCGGAGCAGCGGTCAATCGGGTGATTAATGCTGAAGTAGCTGACTTGCTGCTCCAGAGCATACTTAATGATTTTGATAAAAGCGGATGGGTTGCTGCGAGCATTGCCGTTCAGCTCGACATAAGAGATTGCGCCTGCATTGCAGAACTCGTGAAAAGGAGCCTCCAGGCTGATTTTCCGCGCAGCCGCCAGGTTGTAATAGACCGGGATATGGAATGAGTTCGTATAATATTCACGGTCGGTGATGCCCGGAATAGAGCCTATTACCTTACGGTCGATCTTGGTGAATTTGCCGGACAAGCCTTCTGCCGGAGTGGCGAACAGGGTAATGTTGAGGTTCAGCTCTTCACTTTTCCGGTCGCAGTACTCACGCATATGCTGCACGATAGCGAGCGCCTTCTTGTGGACTTCCATATCCTCGCCATGGTGTTTGCCATACATCGCCTTCATGCATTCTGCCATACCGATAAAACCAAGCGACAGACTCCCGTGCTTCAGCAGCTCACCTACACTGGCTTCGGGCTCCAGCTGCTCGCCGCCTTCCCAGACACCTTCACGCATCATGAAGTCGGAAGCCTTTGCCTTTTGCGCAGCCTGGATACGGAAACGGTGAAGGAGACCTTCCAAAGCGATTTCCATATAATAATTCAGATCGTCATAAAAGCTGTCTTCGTCGGCAGCGGTGCGGCGGCCTGTCGCTATGCCATGCGATAAGCCGAGCCGGACAAGGTTGAGTGTGTTAAATGACAGGTTGCCTTTGCCGGAGCAATGGTTCCGGCCGAACCGGTCGCCGAGCACCCGGGTGCGGCAGCCCATGGTAGCAAATTCCGTATCCGGATTCGCCGGATCATAGTACTGCATATTGAGCGGAGCGTCCAGATTGGCGAAGTTCGGATACAGTCTGCGGGCGGAGCACTCGGCGGCTTTCAGGAACAGCTCATAGTTTGGGTCGCCCTGCTGCTGGTTCACACCCTGCTTGCATTTGAAAATCTGAATCGGGAACACTGGTGTTTCACCGCTGCCCAGCCCGTTCATGGTAGCTGTCAGCAAAGAGCTGATGACCAGCTGACCCTCCGGAGAGGTGCAGGTGCCGTAGTTGATGCTTGTAAAAGGAATTTGTCCCCCGGACCGGCTGGACATGGTGTTTAAGTTATGTATCATGCTCTCGGAGGCTTGCAGGGTTTCACTTTCTGTTTCTTTAAGCGCATAGCGGAAGGCTCTTGGATACAATTCTGCCAAATCCGTCCGGCTCATGGTGACTTCGCCAAGCTGCTCATCAGCTTGTCCTTCTTCGAAGTAAGCGAGACCCTTGCGGAATAGCTTGGCAAATGATTTTGCCACATAAGGGGCAAGATCGTAATCCAGCTTGTTGGCGGATACACCGCCGTACTGGGCATTTTGCTGGGATTGAAAAATAATCGCTACCAGCGCCATCGCCGTCATGATGGAATTCGGAGGACGGACGCTGCCGTTGCCGGTGTTGAAGCCTTCGCGCAGAAGTCTTTCGAACGGAATGAAAATACAATTGGTTGTTCCAATGGCATATTGATCCAGATCGTGGACATATACAACGTTGTCTTCTATGGCTTGTACCAGCTGTGGAGGCATCGTAAAGTTACGGGCATACCACTTGGAGTATTCACTGCCGAACTTGCTCATTTTACCGGAGAAACTCTCCCCGTTCAAATTGGCATTTTCCCGCAGCAGATCCATGTCCAGGCTGTCGATGATATCCCGACCCAGATTGATCACTTCTTCCAGCAGACCGTCCTTAGTATCATGCACACTGTTGTACCGCTTCTCCAGCAACGTCATTGTACCGTTCTCCTCTCGATATAAAAAAAGCATCTCCTGCCGGATGGCAGAAAATGCCCGTATGCGTAACGTAACTATCCCCACGGATATTTACAGTTAGTCTCTATGTAAGCCGCATTCGGACACCTTCCCTGTTCCTCGCAGGTATTGTAATAGATGGTGTCGACGGAAACAGGCAGGTCTCCTGGCTTCCGGCATTCTCCCGACGCCTTCCCGAAGGACCGTTTATTGTCCAACAGTGGCACATGTCAGGAGAGCGTCCGCGATAGCTTGTACAAGCTGCGGACATCCGGTTAACAGTGGCGGGACCGCAGCGGATTCTCACCGCATTTCCCTATTAAGCTTGGGTCCGAATTTAGGATCAAAGCGCCTGTCTCCACTATATTTTGTTGTCGTTACATAAAAATAACCCAAGATATTGTGTTTGTAAACATTTTTTTAGCAAACCCGCGCCGGACGGGGCTTCCCTGCAAGTACTCCACAAATCATCCACAGCTAGTCCACAGGTAATCCACAAGCGGGAGCAAACATCGTCCAAAATGATTCATAAATCTTCCCCAAATATGCCACAAAGAGTCCATAATTAAACTCAACTCAGGGACTGGGCAATTGGTACTAGGCAGTCAGGCTACCGGGAATTTTTCAATGCATATGTTGGGCTGATATTTGTCGGAAGAGTGCGGAGTTGTTACAATAAAGGAAAGATCGTTTGGGTTTTCCATAACTTTTTAAGGAGGTAATCCGGTGGCTATTGCTGAAGTATCGGTCATTCCAATTGGTACAGGAAGCACAAGTCTCAGTGGCTACGTCGCTGATATGCAGCGTGTGCTGGAGACAGTGGAAGGGATCACCTATGAGCTTACGTCTATGGGTACAATTATCGAGGGTCCTTTGGGGCGTATTCTCGCCGCTGTCGAAGCTCTGCATGAATCTCCATTCACAGGCGGCGCACAGCGTGTCTCCACATCGGTTAAAATCGACGACCGCCGCGACAAACCATCCACCAGCCGGGGGAAACTGGAATCCGTGGAGCGCAAGCTGCTGGAGAACTAGTATGAATAGGCAAATGGCAGGTGGGGGCAAGTGAAGGATTGCTTTTTAAGTTAAACCTTGTATAATATTTTTTGTTTGACAGAAAAGTGATCTTTTAAGCTGGTGTAGCTCAGGGGTAGAGCAACGCACTCGTAATGCGTAGGCCGGGGGTTCAATTCCCTTCACCAGCATCTTTAATAGGTTGATATGGCGCGGTTCTCCGGTGATGCGGGGGCCGTGTTCTTTTTTTGCTGCAAGCGGATTGCAAACCTTTAATCTGTTGAAGTGTCTTTTTTACCAAGGATTGACCTCCTAATGTAAGTAGTGCAGCCTCCTGCAGTTCAGTTAATACATGAGAGTAGTGTCCAGGGTAATCTGTATGGAGGAGTGGCCCAGTCGCTCCTGGACGATCTTGAGGTGGCACCTCGTTTGAGCAGGATGGTGGCATGCGTATGCCGTAAATCATGAAATCTAATTTTCGGGAGATCCAGCTTGTTCAGGATGTCGTAGTATACTCTCGCCAAGTTTCGAGGATTGACTGGTGTCCCAATGTGCGTTTGAATAACAAGACCGTGGTCACCATAATAGATGCCTTGTCGATTTTTTTCATCCGACTGTTCTAAATCGTAGAAGGTCAACAAATCTACCGTATCCAGAAACAAAGCGATTGGTCGCTCACCGCTGGCCGTATTCGGCTCATGGAAGTCATGACCGGATTCTGCTTTGGTATAAGGCCTGGCGGATTGAAAGGATACGTCTGTCCAGATCCACATCGCGCCAACGCAGACCTAGAATCTCACTGACCCGCATGCCGGTGGACGCCGCTAGCTCAAACGCTATTATAGAAACGATGCGTTTTGGCTGCATTTAGAATAGGCCTAGTTGCTACTCATTCTATATTACAACTTAACCTTCTTTACTCTCGGCGGCATTACTGCAACAGCAACGTTTCTGGCGACCGTTCCCCAACCGACGCCTTCAGCTAGAAAGCATCCTTTACAAGTCCATGAAGTTATTTAATTGAATTATCTGATATTTTCGGTAATAGGTTCTGGTTGTGGTAAAGACTCAAGTCTCTGCCTTCTCTAAGTTCACGAAGATACTTTCCAAACATTCTATAGCATCCAATTGAATTACCTCCATCTGTTACCTATATGGTAATTAATATATTCTAAAGATATTTCGAGAAAAAGTGTTACCAATTGTAATCCAGGAGCTGATTCAGAGGATCACTTTCAGTATTTAAATGCACTAGTGAAACGCTCAGCCTCTGCTCAGACCTTTGTTGATGATAAGCTATCTTGGAGATCATCCCGACAGGAGTGGAGGGTGTGAAGCGAACCGTCAATTTGCGTCGGAACGCATTGCCGGCTGTAGGCTTGGTGATCGGCCTGCTGGTGGGCGCAGCTGCCTATCCATTTACAGATCTGTGCTAGTGCTTCGGCTCTGGGCTGGGGGCCTTGCGGGGTTGTCGGCTACGGGGCTGTTGGAACTAGCGTTTTCTAATAGAACAGTGACAAGCAAAGAATAGGCCATAAGAATCTATACGAATGAAGATATAAAGATATATATAAACGTGTAACGTTACGTATCTACATGTCACGTCACTAAAATACATAACGTTACTCTATGTCATATCAATATTGCTAATTTATTAATCCGGAATTTGTTGACAAAACTCTAATCATAGGTTATTTTCTTTATAGAGTGTATCAATGCTCTAAGGGGGGTGATAGAGTGGACAGTAAGATAAGGAATTGGTCAGAAGATGAAGACGAAATATTTGTAGATATGCTAAATGATATGGTGCTAATTGAAGGGGCTTCCCTTGGCGAAGTATACAAAAAAGTTGGAGATAGGTTAGACAGAACCGTGGCTGGATGTCAATTCCGATATAATAAAAAGATAAAAGACCTTCTTTCACCAGAGGTTCGTGAGAAGATTGCCTTGAAAAATCCCGCTGTTAATTCCAAGAGTACTGGATCAGTGGTTAAAATTTACAGATCCTCTGCAGACAAAGAACAGGAAATATCTCCTTCCAGAAGTATTGGGGTGCTGTTGGACGAGCTACTTGAACTAGAATCAAGAAGGACGGCTTTACAAGATGAAATTGAAAATCATAAAGATAAAGAATTAATTAAGAGGCTGATTGGGAATCGCTTATAAATAGAGGAGGGTTTGTATGAGGCCTAAAATTAAAAAAAGCCGCAGCTCCTGTCGGGAGCCAACGACTGTGTAGCGTCTAACGCACAATCTAATGTTCGATGCGGTAGAGAACCGGCTACTCAAAAATATAATCCCTAGACAAGATTATATTAGCATACGAACATAGCTCCCGGCAATAATCCAATTGTGGCTAATTGCCAGGGGGTCTCAAATATGACAAGTATAGAAGGTAGTAACAACAGTTTTAAAGCTCGCAACAGCAAAAGTAAGTATATTAAGCGAGTTATCAATGGACAAGAACTTATTTGGAATGCTGAATTCGGTGCATGGGGAGTTTTTCGTCCTTATCGTAAAAATCCAAAAACTGGAGAATTGGAATGGGCTAAAATGCACGGTAAGAAGGCCTTCTTTATTCCCGTTCAATATGGATCTGTAAACGACGCTGAATAGAACTTGAAATATACCCATTCCCCTCTCCTTGTCCGGTTCACAAGGAGAGGGGAATGGTGTTTACAGCGAGCGAAATCTGAACGTGGTAAGATATTTTTATGTAATCCGAGAGCTACATAATTAACTCTGCTACCGTAATGGCCAGCAGGGCTTTTAGTGTTACAGGTCAACCTCTTCCTAATCTAGGCGGGAGCAGGTATTCTGGCGCCGACTCCAGGTGCTCCAGTGCGATATGGACAAGCAACGGTTCGTTGATGTCGATCAGCGCGAAGATCCGCCCAGCGCTCCCTGGAATGTGTCGACTGCAATTACTCTGCCGGTTTTGCCAGTGTGGTATCCGGCGGGTGATCCGGACACGTATGCCAGGCGTAATGTCGTTAAGGTTCAAATTATCACCGCCTTTGAGGGCAGCTTGACTGCAAACCGAAATGCAAACGCGCTTAGGGAATCTCGCACTTAGGTATACCTGCAAAACAAACTCGTAATGCGTAGGCCGGGGGTTCAATTCCCTTCACCAGCACCCTGGCAACAATATTTAGCGCGGTTTCCCGGTTGGATGGAAACTGCGCTTTTTTATCGATATATCATTATTAATATAAAAGGAGATTCTCCATATGCATTGTTTAACCATACGCCAGCCTTGGGCGACGCTAATCGCTCTTGGGGAAAAGAAATTTGAGACCCGTTCCTGGAACACAAGCTACCGTGGAGAGCTGGCCATACATGCCGGCAAAAAAATCGATAAAGCCATTTGCAGGCAGGAGCCGTTCAAATCCGTGTTATCTAAACATGGCTATACAGAGGACAATCTTCCGGTGGGAGTCATTATTGCAGCAGGTTTACTTGAAGAGTGTTATGAAATAACACGTAGTGAGAACGGGGAAGGCTGGGTCAGCGGAAAGGAATATGATTTTGGAGATTATACCGAAGGACGTTTTGCCTGGAAGCTTGAGGGTATGACCCCTCTAAATCATCCGATACCGGCTAAAGGGCGGCTCAGCCTGTGGGAATATCCGGTAAATGAAGCGGAGTCGAAATCGGGATTATCATTTTAAGGTAATTTTTATCTAACGATCAGGTAATTTTCAGGTTGAAGATATATATTGGTTGTACCAAACACCCCCCAGTGTTTTATGGTATATAATCCGGGTCTTGCCTACTCCCAAAGGCGAGGCCTATTTTTTTGGAAAAATGACACGAAAACAGCAATATCCCTTCTCGGACTCCGGCGCTGTTCCTCTATCGCCTCAGTTTCTTCACTTCGTTTTCCAGCTTTCCAGCGTGCTGCAGCAGCATATGAATGAGGCAATCTCGGAATTGTCCATCATACCCCCTAATTAGTGATATTTATTCTAAAAATTCCATTTTTGATCTAAATATTTACAATGGAAGCTCCGATATATTTGAGATAATGAGAAAAATTAACATAGAAGGAAGGTATTTTATGATTGTAAGACTAGATTACACAGCTTCACCCTACCTAGATATAAACACCATATCTGTTATTGGTTCTTTTAATGATTACAGGGAAGATCGTGGACTGATGAGAAAATCCGGGAATGTCTGGTCTGCAGAGGTGTCGCTTTCACCCGGTGAACACTATTATAAATTTTTAATCAACCACGAAATCAAGCTCAACGACCCAATGGCCAATCTGTATCTACCTAATGAATCGGATGAATTGTGGTCAACCATTATCATCAATGATCTAGATCAAAGACTCTATAACAACGAGCAATACACAGTTCATATTGAGAGCTATGCAGTTTCGGGTATGATCACACCGGCTCCCATAAGTAACGACAAAAAAGGCTTTCATTTATCCAGCGATAAAATGGTGGTGGTTCGCCTGGGGTTCACAAACCTCAGCGGATTACATGCCGTTACCGCCCTTTGGTTCGATGCCCGCGGAGTGTTGCATGATGCAGCGGAGAACATGCTGTGCGCTGATGAGGGATCACCGGACAAGCCTGTTTTTATCTGGTTCTGGCTGCCCTTGAATGACGCGCAAAGGGATTATCCAGAAGGAGTGTGGACCATCAAGCTGTTTCTGGATGGCAGCTATGTCTTGGAGGATCAGGTCACTATCACGAACGCGATTGCATTCTTCCACAGGACAGGTGTATAACGCATAGGCACTGCAGACGTAGACACGCAAGTGTTTATAGTATAATTAGGGAAGGAAGATCATAATGGCACAGATTATCGGAGCAGGCAGTTACAGCTATTCATCCCGTTCAGTCACTAGTTCACCGACCAAAACCAGCAGCAGTACATACTCCGGCGCAAGTGCGTCATCGACGGTAAAAAGCACCAGCATAACAAGCGCCGCAAAGGCAACAAGCAGCTTCGCAGCCAGCGCATCAAGCTACAAACCAGCATCCACCACCAGTTCCGCCAGCAACAACACCAGCAGCAGCATATGGGGCTCCATTTCTTCCGCTGCATCGAAAGCGGCGGCATCGGTAAAAAGTGCTGCCGCCTCTACCGTCAATGCGGCAAAATCAACGGCGGTCAGTGTAAGTAAAACGGTGCAGAGCAGTGTGGCTACGGTCTCCAAGGTTATTTCCAATACTGCGGCGGATGTAAAAAAGAACGTTTCCGCAGCGGCAACCTCGACGGTGGACAAAGTTATGATGACAGCGGCTAAAACGGCGAGCACGGTAAAACAGGTCACCGCTAACGCGTCAGACAGCATATCCAGGGCTGCAGAAGCTGCAAAAAACGCAGCGGTATCCACAGTCCATGCGATGAATTCGACGGCGGTGACCGTGAGCAAAAGCGTGCAAAACGCTGTTACTAATGTGGCATCTGGTGCTTCCAAGGCGGCAACGCAAGTATCAGCAGCGGTCAGCAAGACGTTGACCCAGGCGGCAAGCCAGGTTGCGCCAGCAGTGAACAAGACCTTAAGTTCGGTGAAGCAAACCGTTGTCTCTGCTGCCACGGAGGTGAGGCAAGCGGCTACTTCAACGGTGAACAACGTAAAGTCAACCACCGTGACCGTAAGCAAGACAGTAAATTCCGCGGTGAATGCGGTAAGTGAAAAAGCGAAGAACATAACCGCAGCGGAGGCGGTAAATGGATTCCAAACGGTTCTGGATGTGGCTGGGTTGATACCGGGCGTAGGGGAGCTGGCAGATGGCGCCAATGCTCTGATCTATTTGGCAAAAAGGGAAAAGGCCAACGCAGCACTTTCAGCCGCAGCGATGATTCCGGGAATCGGCTCGCTCGGAACGGTAGGCAAACTTCTTGGCAAAGGCAAAGGAATGTTGGATGAAGGCGTAGAGATGGCGGCTCATCTGGGCGATGATGTGCGTGCGGTTAATAAGGTGACGGGTAAACATCCAGTTCCGACTAAGACCAATGCAGGCAGTGACCCTGCGAACTTTGTTAATGAGCATGCTGCAAATAGGCATATTAACGATCCAAGCACTCCATCAACTCCCTCCAAAACGCAATATGGAAAGGATGTTGATGTTAAGAAACTGGTAGATGACACTAAGGCAAATCCAGATTCTGTAGAGACAAAATATGCAGACCCAGCTAATGGGAAAAAAGGAATTACAGTTTACAAGAAAGAGTTTGACGGAAATATTAGTACAAATGATACCCCAACAGGGCAACACCGTGTATTTGACAATCATGATAATCCTGGAAAATCTACCCACTATCCTTATGCAGATCGGAAAAAATAATATGTTATCTATTTAGGAAGAAAATTGAGGTGAATAAATATGAGTGGAAGACTCGATGCTCAATCAACGGTCAAAAACGCTAAAGACTTTGTATTATTTATTAAATATCTATCCTTTGATGAAGATTTTGGTAAGGAAGGTGAAGAACTTTTAACGGAGGCTGATAAAGAATTAGATGGTCTTCTTGAATCCGAAACTATTCCAGAGAACTTACTTCATCGGCTTGTCGGCAAGTTTGGCGATGAATACGAATAAAATTTTAAATGAAAATAATAATAATCAAATCTAAAAATTCTGAATGGACTTTCTTGAAAAGCTTTGATTGAGTGTAGCGTCACTCGATCAAAGCTTTTCTTTATCCTGTATTTTCCTATTCAACATGATATAGAGCGTCCAAAATTCAATGCTCGTGCGCTAAAAACGTAAAGTAAGAAATTAGTTCCCGTGCAAGTAATATGGAAACTCCCTCTTGTCAGTAAACTACCGTTATCTCAACGACCCAATGGCCAATCTGTATCTACCTAATGAATCGGATGAATTGTGGTCAACCATTATCATCAATGATCTAGATCAAAGACTCTATAACAACGAGCAATACACAGTTCATATTGAGAGCTATGCAGTTTCGGGTATGATCACACCGGCTCCCATAAGTAACGACAAAAAAGGCTTTCATTTATCCAGCGATAAAATGGTGGTGGTTCGCCTGGGGTTCACAAACCTCAGCGGATTACATGCCGTTACCGCCCTTTGGTTCGATGCCCGCGGAGTGTTGCATGATGCAGCGGAGAACATGCTGTGCGCTGATGAGGGATCACCGGACAAGCCTGTTTTTATCTGGTTCTGGCTGCCCTTGAATGACGCGCAAAGGGATTATCCAGAAGGAGTGTGGACCATCAAGCTGTTTCTGGATGGCAGCTATGTCTTGGAGGATCAGGTCACTATCACGAACGCGATTGCATTCTTCCACAGGACAGGTGTATAACGCATAGGCACTGCAGACGTAGACACGCAAGTGTTTATAGTATAATTAGGGAAGGAAGATCATAATGGCACAGATTATCGGAGCAGGCAGTTACAGCTATTCATCCCGTTCAGTCACTAGTTCACCGACCAAAACCAGCAGCAGTACATACTCCGGCGCAAGTGCGTCATCGACGGTAAAAAGCACCAGCATAACAAGCGCCGCAAAGGCAACAAGCAGCTTCGCAGCCAGCGCATCAAGCTACAAACCAGCATCCACCACCAGTTCCGCCAGCAACAACACCAGCAGCAGCATATGGGGCTCCATTTCTTCCGCTGCATCGAAAGCGGCGGCATCGGTAAAAAGCGCGGCCGTCTCTACCGTCAATGCGGCAAAATCAACGGCGGTCAGTGTAAGTAAAACGGTGCAGAACAGTGTGGCAATGGTCTCCAAGGCTGTTTCCAATACTGCGGCGGATGTAAAAAAGAACGTTTCCGCAGCGGCGACCTCGACGGTGGACAAAGTTATGATGACAGCGGCTAAAACGGCGAGCACGGTAAAACAGGTCACAGCTACCGCTTCAGAAAGCATATCCAGGGCGGCAGAAGCTGCAAAAAGCGCAGCGGTATCCACAGTCCATGCAATAAACTCGATGGCGGTGACCGTGGGCAAGAGCGCGCAAAACGCTGTTACTAATGTGGCATCTGGTGCTTCCAAGGCGGCAACGCAAGTATCAGCAGCGGTCAGCAAGACGTTGACCCAGGCGGCAAGCCAGGTTGCGCCAGCAGTGAACAAGACTTTAAGTTCGGTGAAGCAAACCGTTGTCTCTGCTGCCACGGAGGTGAGGCAAGTGGCTACTTCAACGGTGAACAACGTAAAGTCAACCACCGTGACCGTCAGCAAGACAGTAAATTCCGCGGTGAATACGGTAAGTGAAAAAGCGAAGAACATAACCGCAGCGGAGGCGGTAAATGGATTCCAAACGGTTCTGGATGTGGCTGGGTTGATACCGGGCGCAGGGGAGCTGGCAGATGGCGCCAATGCTCTGATCTATTTGGCAAAAAGGGAAAAGGCCAACGCAGCACTTTCAGCCGCAGCGATGATTCCGGGAATCGGCTCGCTCGGAACGGTAGGCAAACTTCTTGGCAAAGGCAAAGGAATGTTGGATGAAGGCGTAGAGATGGCGGCTCATCTGGGCGATGATGTGCGTGTGGTTAATAAGGCGATGGTTAATTCTGTACCAACAAAACCTGGTGGAGGAAGTAATCCGAATGATTTTGTTAACCCACACTCGGAAAAGCACATGTTTGACCCAAGTAGACCTTCAACTCCGAATCGTTCACAATATGGTCAAGATGTTGAAGTGGGGAAATTAAGACAAGAAACAATGACTAATCCTGATAAGGCATATTCAAACTGGCCGAATCCCAATAACCCCAATACTCAAAGAATAACTAAGTACTATAAAGAGTTTGATGGTAATATCAGTACACCTGATACGCCAACAGGAAGTCATAGAGTATTTGAAAACTTGGATGACCCTACTAGAAGTTCACATTTTCCTTACGTTCCAAAAAAATAAACTAGGGGATGGAAATATGAATGACTTGTTGTATCACGCTTACTTACCCGAAGGCCATGAACACTACGTTTCCAAGAAAGAAATATTGTCGGGCGGTATAAACTATACGACAAAATCAAACAACCGATATAGTAATGGTGGCAGGGTAAAACTTGAAGTGACAGAAAAACTAAGACCTGTTAATACACCGGACTGGGTTAATTTCAGAAAAGTAATAGGGGTTGATGTTGTTAATCGTTTTACAAAATCCTTTTGCTTTCCAGTATTTTCCAACAAAATTTTAGTCTTTGATGGAGATATTTCTCTATTTATCTACGACCAAGCATTTTATGAGGATTTGAAGGATACCGATGAGGAAGCGCTAAATTTTGATACAGGTGAAAGTATCGAACATTGGGTTAAATTGTATTGGGAAAGTTTGATGACTCTCGAAGAATATAAAGCTAAGAAACCTTATTCCAGGCCGGAGGTATTGATTTTTGAATCAGTACCTAACGAGATTATCCAAGTATGTGAAGTATAAACTTTATAAACCTTGACTGGCTTAATGCCTTTCAAGGTTTCTTTTTTTGGTGGGGCTACCCAGCGCCGAGTTCAGGGTACCCTTTCCCCGGACTCCGGCTTGATAGGGTACTGGTCTTCATAGTTTTTAAAAGCGGAAATATCCATTCCGAGGTATCTCCTCATATGTATGGCGGCTTGCGCGGCAATAATATCATAGAGAAGCAGCATCTGATCGTGATAGCCGCGGCACAGGAACCGGGCTTCAATCCCATTCCCCAGACGCTGCTGCTGGTACACCTTGATTCCTTGTTTTCTCATTTCATGGCGGATGTCCCTGAGATCACCCGTAACTGCAGCTGCAGCGGAATTAAGCATATCAAGGTAAGGGGCGGGTGTCCGGAGATGCGAGGAAATAATGCCTGCATCACGCTCGAAAGCCGATAAAATAAGGGGGAGCAGCACATAAGCTTTGACCAGCATATGATCCTTGCTTCCAACTCTGTTCATAAATCTATCCCCTTAATGAATACGAACGTATATTCTTATTCTACCCTGATCCCTAAAAAATAATCAATGGTATTTCTAAACAGAAGGATAAATGTGACAAATTTCACAACGCGAATCACAAAATTAAATTATATTAAAATTAATTAAATAAAATTGCGATCAACTACCTGGGAAATGGGGAATTGCGAAATGAAAGGCGAAGGGAATTTCCGCCGCGGATTAGCTTTCGGTGTATTTCTAAGTATTCCATTATGGGTGTCCATGATTGGCTGGATACAGCTTCTATAACTTCATCAGCTTAACCTTTTTATATTTCTCCGAGAAACGGGTGTCGTCCTTAACTGGACGGCACCCTCTTCTTGCTGATTGTAAGTTGCTGCTAACGGCATGCTATACTGTTTTTTAATCAGGAGGTGCAACAACGTTGCTGTGGACTGTAATTGGTTTATTAGTTCTTATTGGCATTGGCGGAGCGTTGGCATACGGAGGTTTCTTTTTCTATGGAATAGCCATTAAGCGGGCGCCGAAGACGTTTCTAAGCAACAACCGTGATTTGAAGGCTAACCCTCCCGTCGCCGGAGTCTCATGGGGAGAGGGGCAGGAGTGGATATCGCGCCAGACCCTTCGAAACGTTGAGATATTATCCGATGACGGACTGAAGCTTCGTGCTTATATGATCCCTTCCAGCCGGGCTGAGGGGCGTACAGTAATCATTGCCCATGGTTATTCAGGCAAAGGCAAGGATATGGGGGCATATGCCAAAATATATGCTGATCAGCTGGGCTACAACGTTCTAATTCCCGACGCCAGAGGGCATGGGGAGAGCGAAGGCCATTATATCGGGTTCGGCTGGCATGAGCGCCGTGACTATTTGCAGTGGATACGCTATGTAATTGAGGAGACGGGACCCGAAGCGAAAATTGTCCTGCATGGAGTTTCCATGGGAGGAGCAACGGTGCTGATGACTTCCGGGGAGGACTTGCCGCCGCAGGTAAAGGTAATCGTCTCAGACTGCGCTTATACCTCGGTGAAAGCTCAGTTGTCCTACCAACTGCGGCGTATGTACCGTTTGCCCGGTTTCCCCTTCGTTCATAGTGCCAGTCTGGTCACCCGGTTAAAGGCGGGTTATTCATTTGGAGAGGCTTATGCATTAAAACAGGTGCGTAAGGCGCAGGTGCCGATTCTGTTCATTCATGGGGATGCGGATACATTTGTGCCTTTCAGCATGATGAATGAGTTATATGAGGCCTGCCGGAGTCCCAAAGAGCGGTGGATTGTACATGAGGAAGGTCACGGGATCTCTTATGATAAGGATAAGGCTGGCTATGTGAGCCGGGTTACGGGGTTTGTAACGAAGTATGTAAAATAGGCCCTGAACGTAGACAGCGCCCGATATCCGCGTGAGCGGTTATCGGGCGCTTATTATGTTTCCACATACGATTCCTTCCTGAGCAGGCAAATCGTGTCTTCAGTTATATTCAATCTCCCGCCGTTCGTGAGTAACGGGCTTTATAATTCCTTATTATTTCCATCAGCCGTGTGGCGAGAATAATCCTTCCAAAACGACAAAAGCCCTACCTCTCTTTTGTCCTTGCGGTTCCGTGACCGCGCCAGTGTGAGTCGGATGCCATGTTTGAATTTAGTCTCATAAAAAGGAGTTTCCTGCAAAGAAAACGTAAGATTTTGTGTCTAAAATGCCGATAACTATATTACAGTAACCCATCGGTTAACATCTTCTTAAGTTAGGAACAGATATAAGGGAAATCAAATATTAAAACAGTATAACATATTCGGAAGAGGAATGCAAATATTTTTGACTGGAAAGTGGAAGCGGGGGGACGAATGAATTTATATGCAGCATTTTTGAGGAAGCAAATTCGTAATTACTTGTTCGGCTCTGTTGTCATCGCTCGAAAACTCTACAATAGAGTATTTTCGGCTGATGCTTGTAATGTCTGTTTCCTTTGTAATTATGGCCGCTGTAGAGATCGCGGTATTTATGAATCATATCAGCTCCATTCGTATCGCGCTGAAAGAATACAAGCCGGAACTTACTGATCTGGAGCAGGCTTACATTTATACCCACGAGCTGCCCAAGAAAGCGGTATACCGGATACTTGGACCGCACCTGCTCGGTCATTTTGGAACAGGGGAGAGGAAGCCAAATCGAATTATCCCGGTCAAACAGGATAGGTCGAGCAAATTATGAGCAGTGGGGCCGAGCAGTGGTTCCAAATGAGCCGGGTGAAAGAGATGTTGAAAAACCATCGGAATGGAACAGACGATTACTCCCGAAAGCTCTGGACAATTCACATTTTTTCGATATGGCACTCTATCTATATTCAATGAATTTCTGAAAGAAAATATACAACAACGCATTCACGCATCATAATCTCTTAAAGCAAGAAAGTGTGGACGAAAACGCCAAACAGCAAATCTCCAACAACCCGGAGATTTGCTGTTTTTCTAATTTTCATGGCTTTAAAAATGATGGTAAGCTGTTACATTCGTAGAAAAACCTTATGGGACAGCCCCTTCAGAAAAGAAGCTATCTTGACCTAATACCAGTCTTGTATGATATGTGCCTATTTTTCTTGTCAGGTTTGATTATTATCTTTATTCAGGCTTATTGCTCACCTTCGGATCGGCTACAAAATCGCTCTTATAGTCGGTGTATTTCATATCGGTCACCATTCCTGCAGAGGCATGATGTAGGTCATGGCAATGGAACATCCAATCGCCGGGATTGTCTGCTTCAAGGGCCACTACATATTCCTCACCGGGTTTCAAGTTAAGCGTATCCTTCACAATGGAAGACCCCTCTAAAGCTTTACCATTCTTGCTCAGTACTTGGAAGAAATGCCCGTGTAGGTGCATGGGGTGATCACCAGACACCGAATTGTTGACCATCCGTACCTTCACTTTGTCGCCTTTCTTGACTTGGATCGGGTCCGTATTCGGGAATGTTTTGCCATTGATGGTGTAAATAAGGTTGCCGTCTTTGGAATCCGTACCCAAGTTCATCGTATAGTCCACATCATATTTTTGATCCAACGTGAAAGAAGATTTTCCTGCCTGACCATAACGGGTCAAATCAAAATTAGGGAGGTCTAAAACCGCGTCATTAGGTTCGTCCGTGACTTCCGTCACTCCATCATATGCGATTTTGATCTTCATTCCTTTAACGCCCGGTTCGCTTCCATGAGCTTCCAAATACCACTGCCCAGGGTTGTTCGCTTCAAATTCCATGTCATAACGTTCTCCAGGCGCGATGGCCAGCAAGGAGTCCTTAAGCAGTTGCGGATTGTTGACCGGCTGTCCGTCTGTTGCCGTAACCTTCCACTCATGACCGTGCAGGTGGAGAGTGTGTGATTTATATCCGGCATTCACCAAACGCAGGCGCACTTTATCACCTTGTTTCACGGCAAGACTTTCGATGCCGGTTCCGGAGTTGCCGTTGATGGTCAGCAAATCGTAGATGTTCATATCGTGACCGGCACCGGAAGTTTCAGTAGCGCCGCTCTCAGGCTCCATACCGTTCATGCTCTCCATATTCATACTGTCGGTGCTACTGCCGGAGGACATCCACTCATCAAGCATCAGCGTGTAATCGCGAGTCGCTTGGTTATCCTTGGCTTCGACGATGAAAGAGCCGTATAATCCGCGGTCGATCTGATTGACGCTATCTTGATGGGAATGATACCAGTACGTTCCCTGGACGTTGGCGGTAAATTCATAAACGAAAGATTGCCCCGGCTGTACCGCATTCTGGGTCACACCTGGAACTCCGTCAATAGAGATTGGTACCGGTACGCCGTGCCAATGGATGGAAACGGGTACCGTCAGCTCGTTTTTCAGCGTGATCTTGACTTTGTCTCCCTGTTTAACACGGATTTCGGGACCGGGCACCGAATTATTGAAGGTCCATACGGGAAGCATTTTGCCCGGTTCTACTTCCAGATTGCTAGCTTGAGCCGTCAACGTAAATTCTGTCTGCCGAATAGTCATCATCTTGACGGTATTCGCAGTAGCAGTACCACTCTTTGGCGCTGTCGTATTTTCCGTGCCAGCAGGGTCCATTTTGGAATGGTCCATACTATCCATGGATTCTTTTTCCTTGTTAAGGCAACCCGTGAGTATGATAGACAAGAGACCAACTACTGCCACTGTTCGAATGAAGAGCATTTTCATCTTTAACCTCCACATCGCTTTTTGTAAAGCCGTATTTATAATAATAATAAATAAAGAATGTGTGGAAAGTATGGAGTTTGCACTTATTTTGAGTAAGGAATGAGACAGCCTCCAGAGTCATAATTTTTTATGAGTATGAGGAGGGAGGTTACTCTCGAATATCAAAATAATCAGACGATTAGGAGCTCACCTTTACAAAGGTTCTCTTTTTTCATATTTGCAAACATTCTGTGTCCACACGTTTTCTACATGGAATTCACACAACCCTATTTTACAATGAATCCCATTGAAGGAAAGGACAGCAACGTTCAAAATACGATAAAAGGAGAAAACGGATGTCTATCTTACCTAAAAAGAATGAACTGGGATTTTTTGAGATTCGCTTGGAATCTATCGGAGGTCTGGGTGCGAATCTCGCCGGCAAAATGCTGGCAGAAGCCGGGGTTCTCGGTCTTGGCTTGAACGGCTCTAACTTCTCGTCTTACGGCTCCGAAAAGAAAGGCTCGCCGGTAAAAGCTTTCGTGCGTTTCTGCGAAGCTGACGTGGAAATCCGCGATCACAGCCCGATCGAGCAACCGCACGTAGTCGGCATTTTTCACGAAGCGCTTTATAAAACAGTCAACGTTGTCAACGGAGTGAAAGCTGATGGCATCGTGCTCGTCAACACGACTCGCGATTTCGATGAAGTACGACGCGACCTGAAACTCGAGTACGGCACGCTGGCGATTGTCGACGCAACAGGCATCGCCATCGAGGAGAAAACCAAGGCCAACACCTCGATGCTAGGCGCTTTATACCGTATCTGCGAATTCTTGATCCCGGAAGACATGCGGGGTGTCATTCATAAAACGTTTGAGAAGAAATACCCGCACTTGGTTGAACCGAACATTCGCACCTTCGACCGCGGTTACAATGAAGTGAAGTTCAAAATCTATGAAGCTCCGGAAGATGCGCAAGGCAAAGCCTTCATTCGTCCCCAGACCGTATTCGGTTACGAAACGCAAGAGTTGGGCGGTGTGTTGGTGGCTCAAGCGAACACGATTTTGAAAGACCTGAGCGGTTCCCGCCAAGGCTGGCTACCGCAGTTCCACGAAGACAAATGCATCAGCTGCGCGGCGTGCGACAACGTCTGCCCGGACCTGTGCTTCGTTTGGGAAGAAGCACCGGATAAGAAAGGCCGTCCGCAAATGTTCCTCCGCGGCATCGATTATAAGTACTGCAAAGGTTGTCTGAAATGCGTCGATGCTTGTCCGACAGACGCGCTCACAGATATGCGCGAAGAAGTCGGTTATGCCGAAAATCACAGTATGGCACATAAATTTCCTTATTATGTAGCAGGAGGGGTTAACTAATGGCTATTCTTGAAGAAAATCTGAATAAGACACAAGTTCCCGAGCAAAAGGCCGTTTTCGAATCCGGCAACGAGATGGCGGCAACCGCTGCCGCTCAAATAAACTATCACCTGATGGGTTACTTCCCGATTACGCCTTCCACGGAAGTAGCGCAATATTTGGACCAAATGAAAACCCGAGGTGAGCACGACATTCAATTGGTTGCGGCCGATGGCGAACACGGCTCCGCCGGAATTTGCTACGGCGCAGCGCTGACCGGTGCGCGCGTCATTAATGCAACGAGCTCGCAAGGCTTCCTTTATATGCTGGAACAACTGCCGACTCAATCCGGCACCCGCTTCCCGATGGTGCTTAACCTAGTTGCACGCGCCGTCAGCGGTCCGCTTGATATCCGCGGCGACCACTCCGACTTGTATTACGCGCTGAACACCGGTTGGGTCATCCTGATGGCTTCCACTGCGCAAGCCGTATACGATTTGAACATCATGGCGTTGAAGATTTCCGAGCATTCCGAAGTCCGCCTGCCGGTTATCGTTTGCTACGACGGCTTCTTCACTTCTCACCAAAAGCGTAAGGTTATGTACTTTGCAGACCGCAAAGTCGTTCAGGATTTCGTTGGTCCGGTTCCGACTGGCTACCACAACGTCATTGACAAGAATCATCCGGTCACGATCGGCGCGCATATGCTCGGCGACGATTTGATTAACAACAACTTCCAACAATCCGAAGCTTTGTACAAAGCGGGTGAAGTGTTCAAACAAGTGAACCGGGAATACGCTTTGATCTCCGGCCGTTCGTATTCCGCGCTTGATCTGTACCTCATGGAAGATGCGGAAGTCGCCCTGTTCCTGATGAACTCAGCCGGTGAATCCGCGAAGGACACGGTAGACAGGCTGCGGGCACAAGGTGTGAAAGCCGGTTTGATTCGCCCGAACATCATTCGTCCGTTTCCGGCGGAAGAGCTTCGCCAAGCATTGAAGAACGTCAAGGCGCTGCTTGTTGGCGAACGCGCAGATTCTTACGGCGCACACGGCGGCAACATGACTCACGAAATTCGTTCCGCTCTTCAGGTTGATAAGGATAATAAGACAATCGTTATGAACCGTATTTTCGGCGTTGGCGGTAAAGACTTCTTCCCGGATGAAGCGGAAGAGTTCTTCAAGCTTGTGATTGATGCAGCCGAGAAAGGCTATGCCGAGAAGCCGTTTGATTACTTCGGTCACGTGCCGGGCGAATCGCAAGGCCGACTTCAACCGGTAATCGAGCCGATGACCGGCGAAGTTTACAAAACTGGCCTGATCAAGGTAATGCAAGATGAGGCAACAGGCAAGCTGAAGGTGAAGATGCCGCCGCTTCGCGCGCTTACGGCAAAACCGAAGCGGTTTGCCCCCGGTCATGGCGCATGTCCGGGTTGCGGTATCATCTCGGCGTTAGAGCTTTTCTTTAAAGGCATTGAGGGAGATGTCGTCACCTTGTTCCAAACGGGCTGCGGCTATGTTACCACTACCGGCTACCCGTATACGTCCCATAAACAATCGTTCGTCCACAACCTCTTCCAGAATGGCGCCGCTACGGTTGCCGGTATGGTCGACGCGTTTCTAGAGATGAAACGCCGTGGTGAAGTTAAGGTATCCGACGACTTTACCTTTGTTATGGTAACGGGCGACGGCGGAATGGACATCGGTATGGGTCCGGCGATCGGTACGGCGCTTCGCAATCATAAGATGATCATGGTAGAATATGACAACGAAGGCTACATGAATACCGGTTCGCAATTGTCCTATTCAACTCCGCTCGGTCATCAAACTTCTACTTCCGGTGTTGGTAAAACGCAAAAGGGTAAATCCGGCCACCATAAGGATACGGCTCAAATCCTGGCCGCTACGAACATTCCGTACGTCTTCACTGGTACCGAAGCGTTCCCGCAAGACTTGATTCAGAAAGCTGCCAAAGCTCAGTGGTACGCGCAAAACGAAGGTTTGGCGTATGGTAAGATTCTGATCTCCTGTCCGCTCAACTGGAAAGTGGAGGACCGGGTAGGCACCAAGTTGATGAAAACAGCCGTTGACTCCTGTTTCTTTCCGCTCTACGAAATAGAAAGTGGAATTACGAACATTACTTATAATCCGGAGGCGAAAAACAGCCGTGTTTCGGTTAGCGAATGGCTGAAGGCGATGGGTAAAACGAAGCATTTAATCAAAGAAGAAGAAATGCTGAAATTGTTCGAACAAGAAGTCGAACGCAGATGGACAAGGCTGAAAGCAAGGCATGAGCACGAAGTGCTGTAGGTTTTAAGCAGTGGCCCTCCGTCGGGTCCCGATCTAAATATAGATTAGTGAAAAAAGAGCAATGCAACGGAAATATTCTCCGATGTATTGCTCTTCATCATCTTAGGGTACATAATCGAATCCATAAAACATTCGTGGTCGTAAACCTCTCCTCATATAAAATGGCAATCTGGAACTGTTTCGAGTTCCGACTGCCATTTTTGTGACTTATAGAAATCCGTCTTCAAACCGTTAGAGCTCTAACTCCTGATAAAAATCATCGTCTAAATCTAAGGTAGTACGTGTCATGATGTGTTGGGTATATGACTCTGAAATTAATTTGAACAACGGTTCCGGAACATTTTTTCTAACGCTTTCCAAACTGGGACAAATAATAAAATCAGTCGTTCTAAATAAATCTTGTTCCTGAATAATTTGCCCATTACAGAAGTGAACTTCGCGGTTTATCGCCTTCTGAACCAGGATGTTAGACTTCGATGTTACGAAGACCTCAATGAAAGTAGAGGGGTAGACAACACCGCTGAAATTTGGATTGTTGACATGGTCGTAAGGATAATCGTGTTTAATTTCGTGTTTTGCAATCGATTTAACGAAAAGTTTCTTTATTTCTTGGTTCTTAGAAAGGATAAACAGAGTTTCCTTATATCCGCGAGCTTCCAACATGGAGTTGTTAATATAATTTTTCAAAGCCTGATTGATAAAGTCGGAAATCGGTTTGCTCTCCCCATGACCTGTTATAAAAGCTCTATTAATTAAGCTGGGATCTACGTTCAACTCGTTTAGCAAAGATTGTTTCGTTTCCATATTATTCCCTCCAAAGTGAATAAGATAATGATGCATGTTACTAAAGTAACGAAAAAGTATAGAGAAATGATGTGGTTTTCGTGATATTCTTGTGAATATATCAGAATCATGCTCATTTGAAGTGAATGTAGCCTAAAAGAAGGCCCGAGACATCATTTTTTGTATTGTAAGGCGTGAACGGGCTGTATTCCGATACCGCCTAAGACGACCAGGACAAACGTCCATACAGGCCTGCGAAGTAAAGTAGGGAATTGTAGCAATTGTTCCTGCTTAACCTCATTTTGAAGCATAATGAAAAGAGAAAACAGAACTCCGCCTGTAAAAATCCCTATAGCTTTAAGCAACAGCACACTATATTCCGATGAAATCATATCCCCTAGCATCACACCCATCATCCCTGCCATCACACCGGATAACATCCCATCCAGTACAGCCATCAGGCTAACGGGAAGACCTGTTTTTATGATTTTCATCAATTACTTTATTTCTACAAAAATTCTACACAGAATCCACATAACCGTATTCTATTATAAAATCATCAAAGATATCTGAAGACAACAAAAGGGGAGGTTGAACAAATGGATTGGTCTTGGTTGATATTACTGTTGTGTCCCCTTATGATGTTTCCTATGATGTATTTCATGATGAAGGGAAATCATACGGAAAGTTCGCAACAGAATCAACATAATGCAATGACGGAGCAACTCGCTGAACTGAAGACGCAAAATGAAAGCATAAAAAAAGAACTGCATGAATTGAAAAACAGCAATTAAGTAATCAAAGGAGGAATAAACAATGAGTTGCTGCGGAAACCATAATCATGGAAGTCATAAAAAGGACCAACACAGTCAACACAGTCAACACAGTCAACACGGAGGAAACCATAAATCGCATAAATGGATGATGATCATCTGTTGCGTATTGCCCATTGTTTTGGCAGCTGTCTTTTTTTTAACGAAGGGAAATGGCGGACCTACAAGCAATTTGCTGCTCTTATTCCTGATTCTCTTATGTCCGCTTTCCCACTTGGTTATGATGCCATTGATGAATAGAAAGAAAAAAGATCGTCAGACCCAGTTGTAATGGAATCTGAATTCTGATAAAGTTAAAATATACCCCCCTACAGTATATAATGCCCTAAAGACAAACATTTGCTATGTACTAAATTAAGGGAAGTGACGTTGTCGCTTCCCTACAAAAAGGCATTTAATATACCCCTGAGGGGTATATTAATCTTTGTGATGAAAGCGAGGGGAAAAAGAAATGACCGAACAAAGACCGGTTGCCCAAGACATATCCGTATCCGCCACAGGGTTCGAGAATGTAATGGTCGGTATCGAGGGTATGACTTGTGCAGCTTGTGCTACTCGCATTGAAAAGGGACTTGCCAGGATGGATGGCGTCAAAAACGCAAGCGTTAATTTTGCCGTTGAGAAGGCAAGTGTTACGTATGATCCCGATAGCATCAATTGGAACGCCATTGAAAAGAAAATTCAAGATATCGGTTACAGGGTTCGTTACAACAAGGTGAATCTCGATATAAGCGGCATGACCTGCGCGGCATGCGCCAACCGTATTGAAAAGGGATTAAACAAAATTCCGGGTGTCTCCGCTTCAGTCAATTTAACTTTGGAAAGAGCGACAATTCAATATCAAGAGGATCAAGTAACAGTCGCCGATCTTATCTCCAAAGTGGAGTCCATTGGTTACAAGGCGAAGATTCATAGTAACGAAAACGGGCAGCAAGAAGATAAAAACAAGGAGTTGGAGAACCAAAAACGCCGGTTCATTTTATCGGCCATTCTCTCCTTACCGCTGCTTTGGTCAATGATCGCCCATTTTAATTGGGGGCTTTATGTTCCCGAGCTTCTGATGAATCCGTGGTTCCAATTTGTATTGGCTACCCCGGTACAATTTATCATCGGCTGGCCCTTCTACAATGGAGCTTATAAAGCATTGAAAAACGGCAGTGCGAACATGGATGTGCTCGTTGCATTAGGCACTTCGGCCGCTTACTTCTACAGCGTAGTGGAAACGTTGCGTTATTCCGGAATGGCTGATTCACACCAAACGGTACCAGAATTATATTTTGAAGTCAGCGCCATCCTGATTACTTTGCTCATTTTGGGTAAATGGTTTGAGATGCTGGCCAAAGGGCGCACATCTGAAGCCATCAAGAAGCTGATGGGCTTGCAAGCCAAGACCGCATTGGTCATTCGAAACGGCCAGGAAGTAACTATTCCTATTGAGGAAGTACAAACGGGTGACTTGATTCGGGTTCGTCCTGGTGAGAAAATCCCAGTCGATGGAACCATTCGCGAGGGGACTTCGGCTGTTGATGAATCCATGCTCACAGGAGAAAGTCTTCCGGTAGACAAGAAACCGGGAGATCCATTAATCGGCGCCACAATCAATAAGAATGGAACCATGATTTTTGAAGCGACGAAGGTAGGCAAGGAAACGGCTCTGGCTCAAATTATCAAGATTGTGGAAGATGCGCAGGGTTCGAAAGCACCCATTCAACGGTTGGCGGACAGCATCTCCGGTATATTTGTTCCGGTTGTGGTCGCCATAGCCGTCGGTGTTTTCTTGCTTTGGTATTTTGCAATAGATAAAGGCAACTTTACTCGGGCATTTGAGAATGCGATTGCCGTGCTAGTAATAGCATGTCCTTGCGCGCTTGGCTTGGCGACTCCCACCTCGATTATGGTAGGAACCGGTAAAGGGGCTGAGAACGGAATCCTGATTAAAGGCGGGGAGCACCTGGAGGCAGCCCATAAGCTTCAAACCATTGTTCTGGATAAAACAGGGACGATCACCAAAGGAAAACCGGAGCTTACAGACATCATGGCCCTTGAACCGTGGTCTGAACAAGAGCTGTTGAATAAAGTCGCGAGCGCTGAGAAGGGGTCTGAGCATCCGCTGGCACAAGCGATCGTGAAAGCTGCCGAGGAGCAAAGCATGACTATTCGGATACCAGAGGAATTCGAAGCCATACCAGGTTTTGGTTTGCGGGCAGTTGTGGAAGGAAGAACGCTTCTTGTTGGTACCCGAAAACTGATGGTCCAGCAAGGGATCGAGATTCGTCATATGGAAAACAACATGGAGCTGTGGGAAGGGGAAGGCAAGACGGTTATGCTGGTCGCTATTGATCACTCGCTCGCAGGCATGGTTGCCGTCGCCGATACAGTGAAGGAAACTTCCAAACAAGCTGTAGCCCGGATGAAGAGGATGGGGCTGGAAGTGATCATGATCACCGGTGATAATAAACGAACCGCAGAAGCTATCGCCAAGCAGGTCGGAATTGACCATATCCGAGCTGAAGTGTTGCCACAGGATAAGGCCAGCGAAATTCAGAAACTAAAAGATCAAGGCAAAAAAGTGGCAATGGTAGGCGACGGCATCAACGACGCACCGGCTCTTGCACTATCCGATGTTGGCATGGCCATTGGCACCGGTACGGATGTAGCGATCGAAGCGGCAGATATTACTCTCATGCGGGGGGATTTGAACAGCATCGTAGATGCTATTCAACTTAGTCATAAAACCATGAGAAATATTAAGCAAAATCTTTTCTGGGCATTCTTTTATAATCTGGACAGTCAAAAGTTCTTGTCGAAAAATCGTAACATAGAAAAATAACCCAATCAGACGATGGTATGGTATCCTTTTAGTTCTCACACAGAAAGGAGATCCAATCGCTAAATGGGTTACGACAAAAAGTGTACCTCATTTCCGAGCGATTGACCATACCTATGCTCAAATACGTGAATGAACTTTTACTTCCCTTCCGTTCGTGCTTCTCCAGACAAGCCACTTTCGAGTGGTTCGTTGTTTTGGTCATCGGCTTTATGCTGCGCTCCGACCATCTGGGCGTGACTTCTGTGATTCGGGACCTCTCCCTGAATGGCGGCTGCTATGAGACGCTCATTCACTTCTTCCGTTCTTCGGCTTGGTCTCCGTCATCCTTACGGCGGATGTGGCTTCAGGTCGTTCGCCAGTCTGCGCCCCTGCTGGTGATTCAGGATCGCGTGGTACTCGTCGGCGATGGCATGAAGCAAGCCAAGGAAGGTCGCCGGATGCCGGGCGTCAAGAAGCTCCATCAGGAATCCGAAAACGTCTCCAAGGGCAATTATATTTTCGGTCACCTGTTTGGGGCCATCGGCATTCTGGTCGGCGATTCCCGGAAATGGTTCTGCTTGCCCTTGTTCATGAATCTGCAAGACGGCGTCCAGACCATCCTGGGCTGGAAGAAAGCGGACAACGAGCCGGAGCCGCCTTCCCACGTCGTTCAGATGATTGAACAAGGGTTCGAGGCTGCGAAAGGCTTCGGTCAAGCGCTGTTGCTCTTGGATCGTTACTTCTTGTCGGTTCCGGCCTTGAAGCGGTTGCAGGCGTGCCATCTCGCCTCCGAAGCCCGGATGCATCTGGTGACGAAAGCCAAATCCAACGTGGTGGCCTATGAACGCCCTGCGGCCAAGAAGCCAGGACGTGGCCGACCGGCGAAAAAAGGCAAGGCGGTCAAACTGAAGGAGTGGTTCACGACTCGCGCTGCCGATTTTCAAACCGCCACCGTTCCCCTGTATGGCAAAGAAGAGAAGGTGCAATTTCTATGCCTGGATCTGCTTTGGGGACAGGGCTTGTATCAGGAATTGCGCTTTGTGCTGGTGGTGCATCAGGGCCGCCCCTCCATTTTGGTCAGTACCGATCTGACCTTAGCTGCCACAGACATCATCCGCTTGTATGGCTATCGCTTCAAGATCGAGTGTACGTTTCGGGAAATGAAGCAGGTCATCGGCGCCTTCGGCTACCGCTTCTGGAGCAAGTCCATGCCGAAGCTGAACCGGTTTCTGAAAAAAGAGGAAGCTCACCCACTCAAAGCGGTAAAGGACGAACAAGACCGGCAGCGAATTCAGCGGACGCTTCAGGCGATCGAGGGATTCGTGATGTGCCAGTGCATCGCGATGGGATTGCTGCAGCTGGTTAGCCTGCATTTTTCAGGCCGGACGCCGGGGCTGTTTTTCCGCTATCTGCGTACGCCGTCCCATGCCGTGGTGTCTGAGGCTACCGTTGCCGCTTATTTACGCAAGTCTATTTTTCGCTTGTTTGTGCAAAATCCGCACTTATCCATAACGAAAATAATTAAATCCAAGCAGGAGAACACTCATGTTGAGCACGATTCTCTGGCTTCTTAAAGTTGTAGAACTTTTCACTGTCCAGTTATAATGTAGTTGGTATCCCAGTTGCGGCAGCGGGTTTTTTGGCGCCTTGGGTGGCCGGTGCGGCTATGGCTTTCAGTTCCGTGTCCGTCGTATTGAATGCCTTGCGACTAAAGAAAGTTAAATTATAGAAGTTCTCCTCTTAGAGGGTTTCATAAAATCATATTAAAAAGGAGACATGAAGAAACATGGCAAACGTGGTTTTGAAAGTAGATGGGATGTCCTGCAACCATTGCGTTCACTCTGTTGAAGGGGCTGTAAACAAACTACCTGGTGTGGAATGGGTGAAGGTCAGCTTAGTCGAAGGTGAAGTAACGGTAGAGTTTAAGGATGCTAAAGTCACCTTGGAGAATATCAAGGAAACGATTGAGGATCAAGGATACAACGTATTGTAATCATAAGGGTCACAGTCACGGTAAGGGGAAGCAGTTGAAACTGCTTCCTTTCTATACGCTTGAACTGAAAAAAGAACAGGAATCAATAAAGAAACATATCGCTCGCCTACATAGTTTAAACAAATCTTTTTGGTAATATGTCAAAAGTAAACGATTGCAGAATCAGGAGTGACGATGCCATGAAACTTTCATTAAAACTCATTGTTTTATTTTCAGCCTTGATGTTGCTTGTGACTGCATCCATAGGGATCTACGCCATAGTCGGCATGAGTTCGCAGGTTGCCCATATCGCAGAGAAAAAGTTGGTTTCAAGTGAATCCATGGCTGCAGCCTTGATCAATGAGAAGTATCCAGGAGATTGGGGAATTAAGGATGGGAAGTTGTTTAAGGGGAATACCCAAATCGACGGTAATGATAAAGTAGTTGAATCGATTGGCAGACTTACAGGAGATACCATTGCCATCTACAAAGGCAATATGAGCGTTGCTATGTCGTCGGATTCACAGCGTAATGAGAAGGGTTCAATGGATAAGCTTGAGATGGAATTAGAAAAAACAGTACTGGTTCAAGGGAAGTCCTATGTCGGGCAGTCCAATGGAAGTAACGAAATGGTGTTATATGAGCCTATTAAAAATAAGAAGGGACAAGTCATAGGAGCCTTCCACATTGGAATGGACAAGGAAATGTATGACTACGCTTCGAAAAATTTCAGAAAGAACATGCTTTTGTTTGCTGTAGCAGGGTTGTTAATTGCCATTACGTTATCCGCTTATCTGTCGCTACGTTTAGTCCGACCACTCGTACAAATAACTCGAGTAGTTGAGCAGGTATCTACCGGACAATTACTCGTAGACGAGTTGTCTGTTACATCAAAAGATGAACTGGGCAAGTTGGGGCAAGCGGTGAATGAGATGGTCAGAAGCCTGCGGAAATTAATCATGAAAGTTCAGCGCACGTCAGAGCAGGTCACTGGTGCTTCCGATTCCGTATCCCGACATACCATACATATTTCACAGTCAGCTAGTCAAGCCGATACTACCATCCGGCAAGTGGCGGCAGGAGCTGGAAACCAAGCCCACGGAACGGATGAAAGCGCAAAGGCTGTTGAAGAAATTGCACAAAGCATACAACATATTGCGGAGACTTCCTCTCATGTTGCCTATGCATCCGGCGAAATGGTTCAAGAGGCAGAACAGGGCAATCGTTCTGTGCAAACAGCTATTGCGGAAATAAACCAACTGAACGTTTCAGCCCATCAAGTAGCGAATAAGATTGCTGAACTGAACCAAAACTCGGACAGCATTGGAAGTATTGCCACAGTTATTAGCAACATTTCAGCGCAAACCAATCTTTTGGCCCTTAATGCTGCGATTGAAGCCGCTCGAGCGGGAGAGCAGGGGAGGGGATTTATGATTGTCGCGGGTGAAGTGAAGAAACTTGCGGAACAATCGGAGCGATCGGCCAAAGAAATTACTTCCTTAATCCAAACGGTGCAAGGGGCGACCCAAGAGGCGGTTTCGGCTATGAGTACCGGTCTGGAACAGTCGGAAAGAGGAGTTAGAGTTATCCAGCAAGTGGGAGAAGCTTTTGAACGTATATTGGAATCCGCTCGTTTCGTGGCAAGTCGGAATCAGGAGGTTTCCGCCGTGACACAAGAAATATCGGCGGGCACGGAAGAAATATCGGCTTCCATCTTAATCGTAGCAGGTATAGCGAAAGATACTTTAACGAATGTGCAAATTATTGTAGATGCTTCTCAATCCCAAGTCCATTCGACGAGTGAAATAACTAGTGCAGCGGAATCCATGCTCCATTCAGTTGAAGAAATGAAAAAAGCAATCAGCCAGTTCTATGTGTAAAACGAACCCACGGTTTCTCGAACATAGAGAAGAAACCGTGGGTTCTTCTATTAGAATACAGGTTTTTGCCAACTTCACACTTTCCCCACACGCTCCCCACAGAACCAACAAAAAGTTTGTTTATAGTAATAGTAAGAAACAAAAACATGGAGGAATAAACATGACAAAGAAAAGATTGTTGACATCATTGGCGTTGGTGGCGGTGTTGGGAGCTGTACTGTTGGTAAGTCAAGTCGTCTGGGCTGCTGAGAGTACGTCAAAGAAGCAAGAAACTTCTCAGGGATCCCAAACGGATCATGCGGCGCATCACCCTGAAGCTCAAGCATCCGTGAGTACAACTGCAAGTAAAAAAATGGAAGCGAACAATAAGCAGGTTGCGATGAAAGACAGCAACATGCAGGACATGATGAAAATGATGAATACACCCGAAGGCAAACAGCTGTTGGAAAAGTGCCAAGAGGTACTTAAGCAAAATGCTGGACAATAAAACAACCATCGGTAAAGGGAGGAACTAAATTTTGTTTCATATTATCGTATGCGTAAAGCAAGTTCCGGACAGTAGAGAAATCCGAATTGATCCAAAGACGAACGCTCTCATTCGTCAGGGGGTTCCAAGTATTGTCAACTTCTATGATATGCACGGTTTGGAAGCGGCTCTCCTTATTAAGGATACGATAGGAGCGAGAGTAACTGTAATAACGATGGGACCTCTTCCCGCTGAAAAGGCACTCAAAGAATGCATATCACTTGGCGCGGACGAAGCGGTTTTGATTACGGACAAAGGCTTTGCAGGCGCAGATACGCTTGCTACTTCCTACGTGTTGGCAGCGGCAATCAGAAAAGCGGAAACCGAATGGGGCACAGCCGATTTGATCTTCTGCGGTAAACAAACCATCGACGGGGATACCGGTCAGGTTGGTCCTGGAATTGCTTGTCGGTTGGGTGTGGAACAACTAACATATGTGAACAATATCATTAGCCTTAAGGAGAACGAGGGTCTTATCCGGGTTCAGCGTCACTTGGAGGACGGCATAGAAATTATTGAAACGAAGCTGCCGGCGCTTGTGACCGTTTTGAAGGATATGAACAAGATTAGGCGTGCTTCCTTGCCCGGTATGATTCGCGGTACCCGTTACAAGCCATTTGTTTGGACAACAGCGGATTTCCCGGATATAGATCGTACGAAAATAGGACTAAAGGGCTCTCCGACGACCGTTGGCAAGACATGGGTTCCGGAAGCTAAGAAATCCGTTGGAGAAACTCTCAGCGCAGATACCCCGCAAGAGGTTGGTAAACATGCAATAGATAAGATCTGGCAATCCAGCATTCCCCAACAGATGGGTTGGGTATCATAGATCATCCGTGGAGGAGAGGAAGAAACCAATGTCAGTCGAGCATTTGGAGAAACAACCCGCGACGAGTATATCCGATTATGAGGGTATACTCGTAGTAGTAGAGCATCGCGGAGGAACAGCGAAAAAAGTATCGTGGCAGCTCCTTGGCCAGGGAAGAAGAATGGCGGACAAGCTCGGAGCCCCTTTAATGGCACTTGTAATAGGCCATCAAGTAAAGCATTTGGCCCAGGAAGCAGTAGTTTTTGGTGCCGATCACGTTTATATTTGCGATAACGAATCTTTGAATGATTACCGGACGAAGCCTTACAGCAGGGTGTGTCTAGATGTTTTTGCTCAAGCAAAACCTGAAATCGTTTTGTTTGGCGCGACGGCAACAGGGAGGGATTTGGCGGGGGCGATCGCTACCCATTTGCCAACGGGATTGACAGCAGATTGCACCGCACTTGATGTGGAACCTCAACCTTCCCGTATACTCCTGGCAAGCCGACCGGCTTTTTCGGAGAAAATGATGGCTACCATTCTCTGCAAAAAATATCGCCCCCAAATGGCAACGGCCCGTCCGGGTGTCTTTCAGGCTCTTCAGCGGGATGATACGAGGACTGGAAATGTCATACACGTTCCGTTTCATGATCATTACGGGGAGACGGCAACCCGAGTTATTGACTTTATTACCGAGGTCAACAGCATCAATCTGGAAGAGGCTGATATCATTATCGCCGGAGGACGGGGCTTGGGTGGACCGGAAGTATTCGGGCTTCTGCAAGAATTGGCCGATGCTTTGGACGGAACGGTCGGGGCCTCCAGAGCGGCAGTTGATGCCGGTTGGGTCATGCATGAACGGCAAATTGGTCAGACAGGACAAACGGTTCGGCCGAAACTCATCATTGCCGCGGGTATCTCGGGAGCGGTTCAGTTTACGGTGGGGATGCAACATGCTGATATGATCATCGCCATAAATAAAGATCCGGAAGCTCCTATTTTTCAGATTGCCCATTACGGCATTGTGGGCGATCTGTTTAAAGTCTTACCCGAAATTATTGCTGAGGCGAAGAAAAGGAGGGGGTTGGCTTGAATGAAACATTTGACGCAGTTGTGGTGGGAGCAGGACCAGCGGGATCGGCCGCCGCTCTCCGAATGGCCCAAGCCGGACTGAAAGTCGTATTGCTCGAAAGGGGGGAATTTCCGGGAGCCAAGAATGTATTCGGTGGAGTATTGTATCGCAAGCAAATCGAAGATCTCGTGCCTGAATTCTGGAAAGAAAAGAACGCCCCGATTGAACGCTCTATCGTTGAGCAGCGTATGTGGATGATGGGCAAGGAATCGTGTGTCACATTCAGTCACCGGAACGAAGCTTTCAAAGAACCGATGAACTGCTTCACGGGTTTGCGGGTGAAGTTTGATCAGTGGCTTGCAGGAAAAGCCGTTGAAGCCGGCGCCATTCCGGTTTATGAGACGGCAGCAACAGAACTAATACGACAGGGAGATCGGGTCGTCGGAGTGCGAACAGACCGTGACGAGGGTGACATTTACGCAAATGTCGTCGTCATCGCCGATGGAGTCAATTCCCTGCTCGGCAAATCGCTCGGGGCACACCAGGGATGGAAACCGGATGAAGTATCGCTCGTCGTTAAGGAGACGATCGCGCTTCCCCGGGAGAAGATTGAGGACCGTTTCAGTCTGGAGGGAGATGAAGGCGTCACGGTTGAGTTTATGGGAGAGACTTCCCTTGGCATGGCTGGGATGGGTTTTCTCTATACCAATAAAGAATCGATTTCTCTGGGCATTGGCGTGATGGTCAACGACTTGACCAAGAAACAGATCAAGCCTCACGAGCTACTGGATTCCGTAAAGCAGCATCCGGTCATTCGGAAGCTGATAAAAGGCGGCGAAATGAGAGAATATGCGGCGCACCTTATTCCCGAGGGAGGATATGATTCCGTCCCGGCTTTGTCCGGCAACGGTTGGTGCCTTGCGGGAGATTCCGCACAACTGGTTAACTTTGTTCACCGGGAAGGTACCAATTTGGCGATGAAATCCGGTGAGATGGCGGCAGATGCCATTATTGAAGCGACAAAAAAAGGGGATTTTTCCGCACAAACACTGAGGAGCTATAACGATGCCATACGGAGTTCTTTTATTATGAAAGATCTGAAGAAATACCGAGGCATGCATAAACTGCTCAAAGATACCGATCCGTCGTTGATGTTCGACAAATTGCCACGAGCTTTAAATGAAGCAGCATTCAACATGTTTTCTGTCGATGGTGTTTCGAAAGCGGATAAACAAAAACACGCCATTCGGCTCATGAAGGAAGCTGCCGGAGGTACGCTCAATCTTGTTAAACTGGGAATTCGGGGATGGAGGGCGACCAACGGATGAGCCAACAAGGAATTACGAATCGATTGTTTACCATACGTTACAAATGTGACGAAGCATCCCATTTGAAACTTAAGAATCCCGCTTTATGCGTAGATTGTCCGACGAAAAGTTGTACCTTTATATGTCCGTCGGACGTGTATGAATGGAATGATGAACTGAAGAGGCCAGCCATTATGTATGAAAATTGTTTGGAATGCGGCACTTGCCGTATCGCTTGTCCGTCAGAAAATATCGATTGGAATTATATGACCGGTGGACATGGCATTGCGTACCGTTACGGATGATCTATATCTCAGATACCAGTTGGGCAACCGATTCCCAACTGGTCTTTATAATCAATTCAGGTAAAGAATTATGCATTATAGAAAAATAAAGAGCAGAAAGGGCACGGGAATAACCGGCGCCTTCTTGCTCTTTATTTTTCATTTCGATTTAATGAACATAATTAATCTTGATGGTGCACGACTTGAGCATCTTTTGAACGATAGGGAAGGATCTTCCTTAAGAAGGGCAGCACATAAAAGTCCCCTCCGAATTTGCCCGCATTAGCGCCCGCGACGAGAATAATCATACCAAGAAGAATAAGCCAAGGATTAGAAGACACAGTTCCGGCGAACATGAACATAAAATTCATCAAAAGTCCGAAGAATGCAGCGGCTGTGGTCAAAACCCCAAGAATTAAGCCAAGACCAATTAAAAATTCGCCTAATGGAATGGCAAAATTAAAGAGTTTTACATTTGGAAGCGCGAAGTTTTCAATAAAGCTGGTAAAGTTCGGATAAATCAACTCGTTTGTAGCTCTGTCCACGACAGGTTTTGACACGGCGTTGTTTAAAAAACCCGAGGCATCGAAAGCCTTATCGCCTGTAAGCTTACCCCATCCCGCATCGAGCCACTGCCATCCAACCCAAAGTCGTAGAAGAGCTAGCGCCCCGGCAGCAAATACGTTTTCCCTTAAAAAGCGAAATACCATGTTCATCATCCTTTTCTAAGTACAAATGTTTCCTTCAATAAAATTATAAGTAAGATATATAGAAAATATAAGTGGGAAGCGTGAACACTTCATGACAAAAATTGTATCCATCACAACAACCTGAATCCGTGAAACCAAATACTGAAAAGGTTAGAAAAAGAGCCTCCGGTGGATTAAAATATAAAGCAAAGGGAAGAATTCCCGTATTTTTCACATTCACCTCGGAGGTGCACAGATGAAACCTGTCCGTTTTCAACTGGATCAGTCCGTAGAGTTACTGACCGCTCATTCCGGTCTTGCCCTTATCGGCTTGCTCCTTTCTCATACACAGATTGCTAAACGTCTGATTCGTTACTCCTTGCCTGGCGTACTGCAGCCCGGGGTTACTCATCCGGATGTCCTCTATGCCTACCTCGGATTGCTTTGCCAAGGGAAAAGCGACTTTGACCAGATCGAGCCTTTTCGTCAAGATCGCTTTTTCGCCAAGTCTTTAGGGATCAAACACGTCCCGTCCTCACCCACACTCCGGCAGCGCCTGGATTTGGCGGCGGCGAGCAGCTACGACTGGCAGAATATCCTGCTGGAAGAGTCGGCTGATTTGCTGCGTGCGTTGGAAGTCCCACTCACACCCGTTCATGCGACCGGTCCAGAGGGGAAAGCGTTGTCCTGGCTGCCACTGGACCTGGATGTTTCCCCGTTTGACAATAGTCGTACGTAGAAAGAAGGCGTATCGCTGACCTACAAGAAAGTGGACGGCTATGCTCCCTTTTTTGCCTATCTGGGGCAGGAAGGGTATGGGGTGAACGTCAATCTGCGCGAAGGTAGCACTCATGTACAGAAAGAGGCTGCCTCTTTTTTATTGCATAGTTTGGAGTACAGCCGCCGAATCACGGATCAGCCGTTGCTGGTTCGCATGGATGCCGGTAACGATGCACTGGAGAATCTGAACGTCTGCCTGAACGAAAACGTGGATTTCATCGTCAAACGCAACTTGCGCCGGGAGTCCCCGGAAGAGTGGCTACTGATCGCCAAACAAGATGCCATGTGCTGTGTAGAACGGGAAGGCAAATGCGTCTACCTGGGTTCGATGGAATGGGTCGACAAGAAGCTTGAACGTCCTATTCGGGTGGTGTATCAAGTGATTGAACGAACGATGGAATCCGATGGGCAACTGTTGCTGGTGCCTCGGGTAGAGGTGCAGGTGTTTTTCACCACGCTGACGTGTTCACCCTGGCAGGTGATTAAGCTCTACCGTGACCATGCCACCAGCGAACAGTTTCACAGCGAACTCAAGACCGACCTCAATTTGGAACGACTGCCTTCGGGTAAATTTGCCACCAACGACCTGGTGCTGTGTGCGGGCTTGTTTGCGTATAATCTGTTGCGGGCCATTGGACAAATTTCCATTCAAGAACCCGATGCCCCGGTTAGACACAAAGTCAGCCGCAGGCGGGTCAAAACCGTCATCGAAAATCTGATCTGGCTGGCCTCTCGAATGGTAGAGCATGCGAGGCATTCTCACCATTCATCTCTCAACAGCGCAGGGAAGTTCGAATTAATCTATCCGTTAGTTCTTTCACGGATTCAGGGCAATATAATATTTGAAAAAATTCGACCGCATCTTGAAGATGCGGCTTTTCTACATTGTTTCAACAAATTTTACGTTTATGATAGGATCATACGAAACCATGAATTGGGTGATGTACAATGAATAAATTGAAAGCTCTGGTTGTCGACGATGAATGGAATTTGAGGAACCTGCTGCGTATTTATTTACTCACCAAGTGAAAAAACATAAAAATAAACAGTTTCTCTAAGGAAAACTTTTAGGAGGTGGGACGGATGAGGAAAGGGGATTGGATATTTGCGCTGTTTATGATGTTAATGGGTTTATATTGTCTGATGGTTTCAGCCACGTCTTTCTTGGAAAGACCGTCCTATTCCTATGCTCGAACCCTGTTAACGCTCTGCCTCTGGATGGGTATCCCGTTAATTTTGCTTGGGAGCATCTATCTATTTTTGTCTCGACGTCGGCATCGATAATGACACGGACAATGATGTGGAGAAACCAGCCGTTTTCGAATAATATTTCGGAAATGTTTTTTATGTGAACACTTTCAGAAAATCACAATCATTCGAAGTGTTTTTCGGTCGCTCCACATATTTTCTCCACACTTTCTTTTTACAATGATACCAGACTAATGAACAAAGCGAGGAAGGAAGAGATTGATGAAAAGATTCGGAATCGTAGTTGCGATTGCTGGACTCCTTTTGTTTTCCAGCACTGCATGGGCAGACGAGCAGACCAAGAACGATGGGCACTCCGACGAAGGAAACGGAACGGCACAAGTGCAGCAGACCACGGCTGCACAACAGGAAGTGAAAATGCCTGACATGACAACGGAGGAACACGGGAACATGGAAATGGGCGGTATGGATATGGGGAGTGACGGTGATTCTCATAGTGAGAGTGGAACTGCGAATGAGGAGGGGACCTCTGGAGCAGAACATGACAGTCACGGAAACGAAGAAGTGGTCGAAGCCCCTCCGAACATTCCGGTGCTCAGTACATTTGGAGGTATCATGTTGGTATTTATACTTTACGGCGCCTGGAATAAATGGCTGCGGAAAAAGGAGCGCATTCACGCATGACGAATCTTGCAAAGAGAACACAACAGACAAGCATTCCACCTGTAAAAAAGCCATATAATTTTTTGGATATACCACTTTTCAGAGCCTTTATCAAGAGCCGATGGTTTCCTGGTATTTTCCAATGGGCGGCTATGGCCGTGTTTTCCGTTATTGTCTACGAGTTAGTCGCTGGTACGGTAAATCCCAGTCGTAACTTTGGTACTTCTCTGACATGGGTGCTCTGGTGGCCAGCCATACCAATCCTTTTCCTAGTGTCAGGTCGTTTCTGGTGCGCGGTTTGTCCTTTCGGTAAACTCAGTGACATTGTTCGAAAACTAGTTGGTAGCGAAAGGCCTATGCCGAAGTTTCTGAAGAAATACGGGATTTGGATGATTGATATTTTTTTCATCATGATTACGTGGTCTGATCACATTTGGGGGATCATTGAATCACCGCGCGGCTCTGGATATCTGCTTCTTGTTCTGACTACGATGGTTGTCGTTACTTCCGTATTTTTTGAAAGAAGAACCTTCTGTAAAACACTTTGCTTCCTTGGAGGATTGGCAGGCAACTATTCTCGTTCCGGAATGATAGAGCTCCGGGGAACACCTGAAGTTTGCAAAACCTGCAAAACGCAATCTTGCTTCAAAGGTGATGGCAAGACGGAAGGATGTCCGATGTTTGAATTTGTCCGTACGATGGATAATAGTGCGGATTGCAACCTATGTGGAAACTGTGTGAAGACTTGTCCCAATAATTCCATCCGTATTACCCCGAGAACGCCGACAGCAGAACTGTGGGGGATCAAGAAGCCGAAAGTCGAGCATGCATTTCTGGCTGCAGTTATTATGGGGATCGTGTTTGTGCAGAATATAACGATGCTTGAAATTTGGCAGGATATCTTGAACATCATTAGCAAAGTTACACAAACTACCAGCTATAACGTGAACTTTACGGTTGCTTTCGTTATTTCCATGATTATTCCAATTGCTATGCTCTGGATTGCAGCGAAAATAACCGGACGCAATGAAACATTTGAGAAAGTGAAAGAGAATTTCGTTCGCTTCGGTTATGCCGTTATTCCGCTTGATTTGGCGGGTCACTTGGCCCATAATCTTTTCCACGTATTCACAGAGGGGAAAGCCATTTGGTTCAATACAGCTAATTTGTTCGGATACAAATTAACCGGCGACCTGGGATTGACTTCCGTGGGTACGGTGCAACTCTTGCAATACGCCGTCATATTGTTAGGTCTTTTCGGTTCTGCGTATACTGTGTATCGAATCGGAAATAGAGCTTCTTGGAGAAAGTTGCTGCCCTACTATTCTTTAATGGTAATTTTGGCTGTTATCAATATTTACTTGTTCTCGTTGCCAATGACCCATCGGGTATAATCATATAACAAAGAAAGGTCAAACAAACAGCCAACCTTCCGCGTACTGCGGTCGGCTGGCTGATTTTATTTTGTCTAATTTGTGCCGCTGTTTCTTGGGTCGGCTTTTGACAAAAGTTGCTCATTCATCATCAACGCTCGTATGATCGAGCAGGTTACGCCCCGATACACCGAACACATCGGAAATCACCGTTCCTAATTTGACGTTGCTGGCTTCCAAGTACTTCTGAATGCGGTTCTTTTCTGCGGTCAGGTTGCCCACACGCTTTTTGCGGAGCCGGCATAAATCCCGCATTTCCCGCAGATCCTCCGATGGAATGAAGCTCGCTTCGATCAAGCCGACCCGAAGCAGCTTGGCAATCCATTCGGCATCGCAAACATCGGTTTTACGGCAGGAACATTCTTGATGCGTTGCGCGTTAGCTAGGGTGACGTGAAAATACCCTTCTAAAATATTGTAAACCGGTTTCCAGTAGATGCCTGTGCTTTCCATAGCTACATGGGTGATGGATTTAGATTCCAGCCACCCTAGCAACTCAAACAATTGCTTCGTCAGCGTACCAAACGTTCGAACCTCGCTTTGTACGTTGCCCAAAGCATCGGTATTCAGGGTGCAGACGACAATGGTTTCCTGATGGACATCCATTCCTGCACAGTTTTCCAGTAATACATCCATGATTCGTGACCTCCAAATGGAAATGTTACATGGTGATGGATCGACTCGAGCTTTAGCATTTTTCTGTTCGCAGTCTCCGAAAAAGGGCATTTCCGGGCTGCAGCGGTTTGTGCACAGAGTCCATCCTTACAGTTTATTTGACGGGGTGTATCCACCATAAAAAGTAACGTACTCGTTCACCATGCTAGTACCAGTATGGGGCGTTTCTTTCTCGCACAAACCTTACTACCATTTTCATGCTAGGTTTGCGAACGAGAGATCATTTAAATAAAGTCTTTTATAACAACCAACATATTCATTCATCTATTGGGTGCCTTAAGCCGTCCGATTGCAAACGTATTTGTTTTTGATTGAAGAGCGTGGGTCCCTTCCAAAGTAAATGAAGCATAACTGCAATATAAACGGCGTATACCACTAACTGCATAACGGTAGGAACGGCAACATAGCCTATAAATGCATGAAGAAGTTTACCCAGCAAGCTCTCGTCATGGATGAACCAACTTAAATCCCATGCAATAAGTTCGTGAAGAGGAACAATACCCAATTCTTGAAGAGCCATCGTTATATGGGAAGCCAGGCCTGCTGCAATGACGACAACCATCGTTCCCGTAATTAAGAAAAACATTCTTAAGTTAAGTCTTATGGTTGCTTTGACTATCAGATAGGAAACGATGAATGCCAAAATGAGACCGATTAATGCACCAAACATAAGTCCACTGCCTTCAGCGGAACCATTTAAAGCAGAAAGAAACAAGGCAGTCTCGATTCCTTCTCTAATAATCGTTACGAATGCCAGGGAAACTAACCCCCACATTTGGTTCTGATGAAGGGCGAGAACTACTTTGTCTTTCAAACTATTATTCATTGATTTACTCTGTTTATTCAACCAAATGACCATGTAAGACAATACGGCAATTGCGATACCCGCCACAACAATCTCAAACACTTCTGCGTTCGTTCCTTCAAATTGAATCGAAAACCATTGAATCAGATAAGCTAGCATGATGCTAAGTGCAATAGCAACCCCCGATCCCCACCAAATATACTTGTTTTTATCAGCCTGGCCCATTTTGCTTAAAATTCCAATCAAAATACCTACAACTAAAAAAGATTCAATACCTTCTCTTAACGTGACTAATATTCCTGCAAACATGATACGCCTCCTTGAAAGTGATAATCATTATCATTGTATGACAGAATTTTATCATATAAGAACCGCATTAAGTAGTGACGGTTTAGTGAAGAGAAAAATGGATTTGGATTTCGCATGTCGCAATTGATGGAAGAGAACGATGCTTCCCTTAGTAAGGAAGAAATGGTTTTGTACGGAAGTTGCCTGCAGGTCCTCCAATGTAATTTGTAATTCTGTCGTATTGACAGAAGCATGATGCGGAGTAGAATGAAGCCAAAGCCGCATCAAAGGAGTGTAGTACCTCGATGAACATCATGAGAAGCAGGCCGCTCAACAGCCGACCGAAATGGGGGCGGAAACCCTCAAGGCACCGTAAAAACTTATCTATAGCCACATGGGAGGGGGTGCCTGCGACGGTTTTCCAGGTCCTGCTTCAAGGGCAGTTCCTGACAGGCTTTCTTCTCTATTTAGGCGCATCATCAAGCCAAATCGGTTTTGTGCTGGCTTTAACTACGCTCGTTAATATAGCTCAGATTGGCGTTGCCTTTTTGATTCAGAAATTACCCAGCCGTAAGTGGGCAATGGTTGGCTTTGTAACTTTGCACAGGATACTTTGGACCTCCACAGGGCTTATACCGTTTATATTCCCGAGAGAGTTTTGGGTTATAGCATTTATCGGCTTGTATACAACCGCTTTCATTGCAAATACTGCAGGAGCCGTACTCTGGAGCTCGGTCATCAGCGATCTTGTTCCCCCGCGCGTACGGGGGCGTTACTTTGGAATTCGCAATACCCTCCTCAATGGACTGGGGAGTATCGTCATGTATGCGGGCGGCATTGTTCTGGATTATTATCACGGAGGACAGGGCTTTTTCATTCTGTATATTGTCGTATGGATTTTCGCCGCAGCCAATATTGTAGTGCTGCTCTTCTACCCGGATGTTCATTTCGAGAAATCGGAAGAAAACAGGTTTTGGCCGATGTTTAAGAAACCGCTTCACGATAAGCTGTTTATGAAATCCACGCTGTTTCTTGCGGCCTGGCTTCTGCTGCAGAACCTGACGGTACCGCTCTATTCATATGTTATGCTGCAATTGCTGGATATTAATTACGAGACGTTGTCGCTGCTTAATGTATCCCAGACTGTGTTTATGATGGCCAGCTTCTATGTATGGGGCAATCTCAATTCGAAGTACAGCAACAAGCGGCTGCTGCTCTGGACCCTGCCGATTATTGCGGCCTCTTCACTGGTATGGGGTCTTTTGTCTGTACTGCCGATGTTGCTGGTCCTATTTACGGCACATATTATATTTGGTGTGGGGGTCGGCGGCTTTAACCAATTGGCTTTCAATTTCATCATTGGCGATACACCCAAGAAGGAACGGCCGATGTATATGGCTATGTTTGCGGCCCTTACAGGTCTTTCCTCGTTCTTCGGCCCCCTTATTGGAGGGCAGATTTACGGTTGGATAGAGGATTGGCCCCAATGGACCCAAGTATACGGAATGCAGTTGATCGTAGGCATACTAATGCTTGCACTGGCTTTTCTGCTGGGAAGGCGCGTTCTTAAAGATGAATAGGTTATATAATGGAGGAGACCGTTCTTATGGCAAGAATAGCAATGGTACTGGGGGCAACCGGACTGGTGGGAAAAGCGGTCACGGAAGCTTTGCTGGGAAGCGGGGGTTGGGATGAGGTCAGAGTATTGTTGCGGCGTCCGCTGGATCAGAAGCATCCCAAGCTGAAGCAAACCCTTATGAATTGGGAGCAGTTAGAACAGTATGAGGATAGGTTTAGCGGGGTCACGGCTGTCTTCTGCTGTCTTGGAACAACGATCAGGACAGCCGGATCGCAGAGCAATTTCGAGCGTGTGGATCTTCATTACCCTTTGCAGGCAGCAGCCATTGCTAAGAAAAAAGGTGTGAAGCAGTTCCTGGCTGTATCCTCCATGGGTGCAAATCCGAAGTCCCGCAATTTTTACAGTCGAACTAAAGGGCGTACGGAAGAAGGACTGGTTGCTGTTAACTTTCAGGGCCTGCATTTATTCCGTCCTTCACTGCTGCTGGGACCCCGCACGGAATATAGGCTTGGGGAGCGAGTGGCGGGAAGGCTCATGAAGGCCTTGGATTTCTTAATGGTCGGTAAGGGTGCAAAGTACCGGGCTATTCAGGGGACAACGGTAGCGCGGGCAATGATTAAGATTGCACTTGCCGGTACATACGGAGTGCATGTTTACAGCAATGAAGTTATCCACGTTCTCGGGAAAGAGTAGACTAATATGAAGCTTTCAGGATAGAAGCGGAGTTTCAGGTTTGCAATAAGTGAAGATCAGGACGTACAATGGGGGAAGAAATAGATTAACGGGAGGAGCAGAGATATGAGTAAGAAACAGGTATCTACGACAAAAGCGCCGGGTGCAATCGGGCCTTACAGCCAGGCTATTGCTGCAGGCAACTGGGTTTACACTTCCGGACAGCTGGGCTTGAACCCGGACACAGGAGAATTGGCGGAAGGTGTACAGGAGCAGGCGCGTCAAGCACTGGGCAATGTGAAGGCTATTCTGGAGGAAGCCGGGGCATCTCTGGATCATGTCGTGAAAACCACGGTGTTCCTGAAGGATATGAATGATTTCGCAGCGGTCAATGAAGTATACAGCACTTTTTTTACAGAACCTTATCCCGCCCGCAGTGCTATTGAAGTAGCTCGTTTACCTAAGGACGGACTTGTAGAAATAGAAGCCGTTGCCCGCAAAAAATAAAAGCGGCCAGGTTTCCTGGTTTAGCTGAATCTACAGTAGTATAAGATGACAGGGAGTGCGGCCTATGCCGGGCTCCTTTTTGTGTTCTGGGCAAGATAATGGCAATAAATACGGCTGTGATCATGGTGCTTCCATGAATTGATTTTGAAATCCATAGGAAAATATGCAGAAACGTTTTTAAATCCGGCCTTTTTCGTATAAGATGAAGGTAAAACCTTTTTTTGTTCTAATACCAGAACGTGTAAACTTCCTGGCAACTCTGGTTATATAGGGTATCGCTCGTTTGCTGCACTGTTCATATAAATAGTTCGAAAACTATTTTTTAGTGGAAAAGGGTGCTTCTGTTCGATCCCGAACGGAAGCACCGTTTCTGCTTGCTTAAAAGACAGGAGATCACGATGACTAAGCATCTGTATGCAATATGGTTAGGGGACGTTTTATTTTGCTTCTCCGGCGAAACTTCGGAACCGAAGGTAGATGCCTGGACCCGCGTGGTCAAACGGCTCGAGCTGCAGGGTGGATTGCGTCCTTTTGCAGGTGCTGCGCTGCGTCTGGCCGAAGTGAAGTATCCAACCGCTCTTGCCGAAGGGAAATCTGCGCGGCGTCAGCTGCCCGGTAGAACTCTTGAAGGGCTTGCTCTTACCCCAAAGGAAGCATTTGAGCTGCTCCTGGCCTGGGACGACTCACTTTGCCGGAGACAGGGAGTGGAGCCCGGAGGAGAAATGAGATACTGGGCAGCCGCTGCACGCTTCGGGTTGGAGCTATTAGGCACAGGCGGGATTACGCCGGGAGCCTTGCCTCCGCGTCCGGCAGGAGGATCACGCCGCCGCGGAGGAGAACAGGCAGCATCAGCCTGCTGGGTACCCGTTTTTCGAAATGAGGAGCATAAAGGGATCTTTCTGCAGCTGGCAGCCTCTATGCCCGTAATTGCTTTAGGCAGCCCTGCGGCCGAATCCGGCGACTTGTCGACTCGTGAGGAAGCAGGGGCGCATGTGCTGTATTCGTTCCTACAGGCTGTAATGAGTGCTGAAGTAAAGGGGGTTATCTCCCGCATAGAGAGTGAATTATCGCAGTATAAGGCGAACTATCGGCGGGGGTATTCTCCCTTGACCGAGCTGTGGTGGAACAGTCTTCTTACTGGCAGCCGGGAGATTCCGGTGCAGGGTACTCCTGCCGAGGTGACGGAACTGCTTAGCGTTGTAACCGAGACGGCGGGAAGCCATGTGCCTCACTCAGAAACGGAGGAAGCACGGAGCGGACAGCTGGGTCTTGGACTGCGTCTTGAGCCGCCAGCTGATGAAGAGGGGACATGGCGTTTATCCTTCTGGGCTGAGAGCAGGGAGGAAAGTGAGTTCTGGCTTCCGGCAGGCTCGATCTGGAGCAGCGCTGACCGGGAGTTTACTTTATGGGGGAAACGTTACCGCAACATTCAGGAGCAGCTTCTTTCGGTGCTTGGCCGGGCTGCGAAGATATCGCCGGATATTGAGCGGGGGCTTCATTCTCCCGCGCCAGACGGGGTGGATCTTGAACCCCAGCGGCTCTATTTTTTTCTGAAAGAGACCGTGCCGCAGTTAACGGTGCGCGGAATAACAGTCCAAATGCCCTCGCGTTGGAGCCGTGAGGGACGCCGCCGGATTGGAATGAAGATGAAAATGCAGCAGCTTGGAAGCGAAGCGGGGGGGACGGCCCCGGTAGCTCTCGGCATGGAGGAGCTGATCTCCTTCCGTATCGAGGCTTCGCTGGGTGAGGCTGCGATCAGCGCGGAGGAGCTGACGGAGATCATGGAGGCCGGCGTACCCTTTGTGCGTTTTCGCGGGGAATGGATTGAGGTCGATCCCAAGGAAATTCGCCAGGTTCTAAGATATATGAAACGCCATGAAAGCGGTGAAATGTCAGCAGCGGAATGGATGCGGCTGGAAGCCGAGGATGAAGAGGACAGACTGTGGAAGGGTATGTCTGTTACAGGCATGGAGACTTCCGGGCTGTTGGCTTCTCTTATGCGCGGCGATGTGCTTCGCAATCTGCCGGCTCGTCAAGTCCCGCAAGGCTTGCATGGGACGCTGCGTCCTTATCAGGAGCGGGGATTTCAATGGCTGGCTGCTCTAAGCGGACTGGGCTTTGGTTTATGTCTGGCGGACGATATGGGCCTTGGGAAGACCGTCCAGGTTATCACATGTCTTCTGGACCGCGCTTTGACCAACCCGGCAGAAGAGAAACAAAGCCCGATATTGATTTTATGTCCGACCTCCCTTCTTGGGAACTGGCAGCGGGAGCTGCAGCGTTTTGCCCCCTCGCTCACCGTGCATATTCATCATGGCGGGCGCCGGGTGCGCGGAGAGTGCTTCCTGTCACTCGTCGCCAGCCATGACATTGTGCTGACAACTTATCATTTGGCCGGGCGTGACAGTGAAGATCTGGCGGGAGTCAAGTGGTCAACCGTAGTGCTCGATGAAGCCCAATATATCAAGAACCACCGTACGAAGCAGGCGCAGAGCGTCATGAAGCTTTCAGCTCCTCACCGTATTGCTATGACGGGTACCCCGGTAGAGAACCGTCTGGGTGAACTCTGGTCCATTTTTCATTTTCTGAATCCTGGATATTTGGGAACCTATCACTCTTTCCGGCAGCGCTACGGCTCAGGCGATGGCGGCGAACGGCTCCGGGAGCTGCACCGTTTGGTGTCACCTTTCTTGCTGCGCCGCCTCAAAAGCGATCCCGATATTTCCAAGGATCTTCCGGAGAAGCTGGAACTGAAGTCCTATTGCCCGCTCTCGGAAACCCAGGCAGCGTTGTATCAGGGAGTAGTGGATGAAATGCTGGGTGTGATAGGTGAGCGTTCCGGAATGGCCAGAAGAGGGCTTGTGCTGTCTTCACTTACGAAGCTGAAGCAGATTTGTAATCATCCTGGACTCTTCCGTAAAGAGGAGGGACGCGCTCTCAGGCATGAGCAATCCGGTAAAATGGAGGTCATGTTCGAGGTGCTGGACAGTATAGCCGAACTTGGGGAATCCGCACTGATTTTTACCCAGTACGTTGCGATGGGTGAACTGCTTGTGAACCGGCTGACCCGGCGGTACGGCCAAAATCCGCTGTTTCTGCATGGAGGCATCCCGAAGCGGGAGCGTGATGAGATGGTGCGCTCTTTTCAGGAAGGGGAGGGGACGGCATTTTTCGTGCTCTCACTCAAAGCTGGCGGTGTTGGGCTGAACCTTACCAGGGCTAACCATGTGTTGCATTATGACCGCTGGTGGAATCCGGCGGTGGAGAACCAGGCCACAGACCGGGCATTCCGGATTGGTCAGCATAAAAATGTGCAGGTGCATAAGCTGATCTGCCAAGGAACACTCGAAGAACGGATAGATGAGCTGATTGAACGCAAAAAAAGTCTGTCCGAGCAGGTTGTCGGCTCCGGTGAAACATGGTTGACGGAGATGTCCAACCATGAGTTGAAGGAGCTTATTGAACTGCAAGGGCAGGATTGGATGTAGTGCGGAATAAACATACAGCGGGAGGGATCAAATGAATGGGAATATAGAACTGCGGCAGGAAATTGTACGGCGTCTGGCTTTATGTCCCAATGAGATGTATGCTCTCCTGCAGGGACGTATTCCGCTTTGGTTCGCCGAACTGGAGCTTCTGCTAGCGTTGAAACTAACCGGACTTTCTAAAGAGGAGTTATTGGAGGCTGTATTTGCATGCTGGGCTGAAGCAGCAGTGGAGAACCAGGCCGGGGGCGGAATAAATCCGGCGGCCGGGCTTGCATCAGAGCTGGCCCGGCTGGAGCGCAAAGGTCCTGCAATCTCCTCGGGGGAGTGGCTCGCGGAAGCTGCTGCCGAAGGGTCGCTTCACCAGCCGGGCACCCTGTTTCATGAGGTGGGGGACCGTCCCTTCCCGGATGATCCGGTTGTAGCTGTAGCCGCCGAGGATTGGCAGGCGTTACTTCCGCAGACCCCCAAGGTGCAGGAAGGGCTGGCGCTCGTTATGCGCCGTGTGGCGGAGACTGCCGCCCGGCGGGCGCGTGAGCATCATAAGTCATGAGATTATCGGACCCTGCCAGTTAATGAATAAAGACGGGAAAGAAGAAGACGGAGAATACAAGTAAAAAGAGAATGCCCATTAAGCGCATAAGTATAAAATAGGCGCGGGGAGGTTCTTTAGTCGCCTTCCAGCCCTGGGTTAGGGTCCACATATAACGGGGGTTAATAATTGTTGCCAAGCACAATAACACCCAGATCCCTAAAAATACAGATGGTATGATAAGAACGAAATTTGGAATACCCATTATTGACCCCTCCATTAAGTATCCGAATCAAACACATGATTTGGAACAGGTCTATGATAACTCCTTGCATGGAAAAAATAAATAAGCGTGAAAAAAGGGCAATCCTGCGGCAGAGTTCTTGCTGCGGAAATGCCCTTTATACACTTAGTTTCAGCTCTTATGTTCCTTAATACCCGTATTTACATCCTCTGAAAGCTGCAGAATTTCCGTTCGCAGGCGCAGCATCTTCTGATCCAGCTCATCGGCGGCTTGGGCAGCTTCCCTAAGCTCCTCGGCAACATGAGAGGGAAGCTGCTTGTCGAATTTATAATATAAAATGTGCTCCATGCTGGCCCAGAAATCCATGGCCAGGGTGCGCAGCTGGATTTCCGCCTTCACCCAGCGTGTGCCTTCCAGCAGGATAAGGGGGATGGCCACGATTAAATGCAGGCTCTGGTATCCATTCGGCTTGGGATGGGCAATGTAATCCTTAATCTCCAGCACGCGGAGATCCTCACGTATACTTAGATGATCCACCAGGCGGTAAATATCCTTCACAAAGGCGCATACGATCCGCATACCGGCAATATCATGAATGTATTTCTCCATATTCTCAAAGCTGAGCTCGTAGCCCTTGCGTTCCATCTTCTGCACAATACTCTTCGGATCCTTGATTCGGGATTTAATATGCTCAATAGGGCTGAAACCGTCGCGAATTTGCCATTCGGTCTTGATGACATCAATTTTATTCTGAAGCTCATTCAGCGCCAGACGGTAGAGGGCCGGCATCTGCTTGAGCTCATCGAGCTGTCTGGTGAAATCCTCATCCCTCTCCCATTTGCGAAGATCTTGTACGTGCACCTGTAATTGGCTTAATGTAAGCTGTGTGCTTTCTTGTTCTTTCACGGTTACTCTCCCGATTATACGTATTTGTGACTGATTCCATTTTAACCGATGGACAGCCACGGAAGCAAAGTTCTGAATCGGAAGAATCCGGTTATTTGTTAGTAGGCGAGCCGTCCCCATACCCTTTGTCCTGATAGCCTGTATTCTCCAGTTTCGGTATAACGCCCATATTTTGAACCTCTCATGACTAAAGTCACGAGATTCCTGCGCTGAACGCCATGACAGGCGAAGATAAGCAGGCTATCCCCGCAGTTCTTGCGGTTCTTACGAAGCTTGTACGTTGGACTCTGCTCTCTAGCTTACTGCTTGGTTTTCGCTTTTCAGCTAGAGAGGGCGGATCTGCTTGAACATTTTACGCAGGAGAGCCTTCCCCCTGCAACCCCATATGTTCAGTTTTCAATGAGCAATCTGTACAAGTTAATTATAACAGTTCTTGTGAGTTATTCAAAGAAGCAGTCGGATAGTTAACGTGGCTTATGCCACGCCCTATCCGAAGTTTTCTAACTCACGACTGAAGTCACGAGTTTGCGAAAACTTTCATCAATTGTTTTTCGGGTCTCATCCGTCCCATAGTCGCGTAAATATTGATATACCCTGATGGTCTTCTCGTCAAACTGTTCGATGGCGTCATCGTGATCGGCTGATTTGTAAGGAACGAAGGCACGGCGGAAGCTATACTCGTCATCCTTATCCAGTTCGTTCAAACGGTCCTGCAGAGCTGACAATTCTTCATCCGTTAGCCATACTTCAAACTCTCCCGCCTCATTGCGCACCTGCTATTACTACACAGAACGACAAATAATGAATCTGTTCGCGACATTTGGTATGATAGAGTCACGATTCCGGCCGTGCCGGACCGTAAGTGGTTAATATTAGGTTAACCCACCCAAATATAATGCCCTATTCTCACTGTGGAGAAGGAGGAACTACAATGAATTTATTACAACGTTTTAAAGATGGTGCCAGCCGGGTTACCGAAAAAGCGCAAAACTCTGTGGAAATCGGCAAGCTGAATAGCCGGATTTCGGATATTGAGCATGAGATGGAACTTGAATTTATGAAAATGGGGAAGCTTTTTTACGAGGGATATCGTTCAAGGGATTTATCGCTCGCTGAAGGTAAAATGACGGAGATTTCACGTCTCTGTTCCAAGCTTCAGGAGGAAATCGACAGTGTACGCTTGCGTATTGCCGAATTGAAAAATGAGCGGTTATGCAAATGCGGACACATTGTTGCGCTGGATGCCAACTTCTGTCCGAGCTGCGGTCGGAAATTGGAGGAAGAAACCGGAGTGGGTAAAGCCCCATCATCCGGAGGTTATTCCGTGCGGAAAGAGGATGTTGAAGAGACCCGGGTATATAAAGCCGAGGGGAATCTGGTGAAAGAGCCGGAGCCGGAGCCGGAACTTCAAATTAATTATGAAGAAATTCTTGAGCATGAGGAGGAGCTTCCACTTCCTTTGGAGGACTATGCTGGAGGAATCCAGGATAGCATGCTTGATCACCAGCACGGAGATGAACTGGAACGGGAGCGGGAGAGACAGCTGGAGCTTGACAGGCGCATTCGTGACTGGAAAGCTAGTGAATACGTGGAAGCGGAACGTGAGGGCGAAGGTGGGCAGGATTTGGTCAAATGCCAGATTTGCCGGGCCGACCTGCCAAAAGGCTCCATGTGGTGTCCGCGCTGCGGATCGGAGCAAATCTAGTAAAGAGTCAGTCATCTTGGGGGGACAAAAGGTATGGAACAGTTGCTGCTGCATCTGCGCAATCTGGGCTTCACGGAAATGGAGTCCAAAATTATGGTGGAGCTGGCAGCCAAAGGCCAGGCTTCGGGCTATGAGGTTGCCAAACAGCTCGGAGTCTCAAGATCTAACGTGTACGCGGCGCTTCAACGCCTGACGCAGCAGGGATATGTCCGCTGCGGTGAAGGGGAGCCGGCCCGTTACAGTGTTCTTAACCCGGAGGAATTGGCACTTATGATCTCCGGCCGGGTTCAAGACTCCCTGCTGTTCGTGGAGAACGAAATGCCGCGCGGCGGGCCGGTCAGTCCTTCCTTCTATAATGTGGAAGGGGAACGGAATGTACTGGGCACCCTCATTCGGCAGCTGAATACAGCGAAGCAGGAAATAGTAGTTGATGTGTGGCGGGAGGAAGCCTCCCTCTTGCGTAATGAGCTTGAGCAGGCTGAACTGCGCGGTGTGAAACTGCTTTGGGCGTTCGACGGCGGCAACGCCGGGCCTGTTCCTTATCCTGCCTGGCCGCCGCTTGATGGAGGGGCGAAGCGGGAGGGTGGCCGCAAGTTCTCATTCGTCATTGACCGGGGCTGGTGCATGCTCGGTATGCGCTATGAGGATGGCGCAGCACAGGCAGTTGTAACAGAGCATCCGGTGCTCGTAGAGCTGCTCTTGAACCACTTCACGCAAGAAATGGTACTGTTCGAGCTGGAGCAGGATATGGGGCCCGAGCTGGAGCGGCGCTATGGTGAGCGTTATGCCAACATTTACCGTAAATATGTAATGCACGATCAGGATGAGATTCCGGAGGAGTAAGAAGAATAACGGAGTCAGCTTTTCAGATGATGTCGGGGAGGTGAAGAGAGCATGGAATGTATTGTTCATTTTGAAGTGCTGCACCCGGATGGTCCCAAACAGCTGCGCGGTCTGCTGTTTCTGGATGAGAAATCAACAGGACCCAGTGAGAGCCAACTGATTGAGATGTTCAAGGATATGAAGTTTGATGTGACATTGGCAGATCGGGAGAAGTTGATTTTTGAGCCGGTAAATCCGGGGGCGAAATATTCGGAGATCAGAATTGTCAGTTTCGATACAGGGGATGAAGAATTTAGAGAAGATAAAGAATTGAAGTCTATCGTTGGTAATTTACTTCCGCAGAAGCCGACAGGTCTTTAATTCTATACTACAGGATAAGGAGTCCATTTAGGGGAGAGGAGGAGTACATATGCTGCTGCTGAGACAAAAGGTAATCAACGAAGGGATTGTGCTTGGTCAAGGAGTGCTCAAGGTGGATTCTTTTTTGAACCACCAGATGGACCCGGTTCTCATGCGTGAGGTCGGACGCGAGTTTACGCGCCGTTTTGCGGGGGAGGGCATTACCAAGGTGCTCACGATTGAATCGTCCGGCATAGCCCCCGGAATCATGACGGCACTGGAGCTGGACGTTCCTCTGATCTTTGCCCGCAAGCAGAAGTCGCTGACGCTGACGGAGGATATTTTTGTCGAGAAAGTATACTCCTTCACCAAAAAAGAGAGCAACGAAATCACGGTATCCAAAAAGTTCATCGCACCGGGGGAACGGGTTCTTATTGTCGATGACTTTCTGGCGAACGGGGAAGCTGCTTTTGGACTGGCACGCATCGTGGAGCAGGCGGGCGCCAGTGTAGCTGGTATTGGAATCGTTATTGAGAAATCGTTCCAACCCGGAAACCGGCTCCTGCAGGAGGCAGGGTACCGCGTGGAGTCGCTTGTGCGCATCTCCGCATTGGATAACGGAGTCGTCTCTTTTGTGGAAGAGGACGAAGTGTTGCCGGACTGATTAAATTGCGGGAATCAAGATCTGAATGTTCAACTATGCTGACAAAAACAAGCCGGAACCGAGGGCATAACCGCCTGGTCTCCGGCTTGTTAACGTTCGAAATATAAGACTCACCCGCCGCTAACCTGACTGGAGGCCGCAGCATCAGCCCCCGGCAGCGCGGCACTGGAAGCCAGCGGTGACAGAACCCGCAGCGCTCCCGGTTCACAGCGCACGGCCAGCGCCTCTGCGCCGAGGCTCTCCCCGTCGCCGATGGCGTGCCGGGCTTCCGCGAAGCGGACCGCTGCGCTGCGCCCGCGCAGCATGGACACGAAGGGCAGCGAGACATGCCTGCCCTTCAGTACCGTAGGGAACAGCCGCAGCAATTGCCCGCGGCTGCACCCGTGCACGACGCAGACGTCGAGCTGGCCGTCACCGGCCTCCGCCTGCGGGCAGATCAGCAGCCCGCCGCCGTAGCTCGGCAGGTTGCAGACCGAGACGAGCCAGGCTTTATCGTAGGTATGCTCCTTCCCGTCGCAGACCACGCTTACCCGGCACGGCTTAAAGGTAATCAGCGTATGCAATATGCCGATGATATAAGCCAGCTGACCCGCTCCAATCGCGTTGCACAGGCGCTTGTAGCGGCTCGCATTTACGTTCTCCGCCACCTGGGCGTCGAAGCCGCTGGCCACGGCGGTAAGGGTTAGCGTGCCCGCGCCGGACAGAAGGTCCGCGCTGAAGCAGCGTTCCCCGAGCGCCGCTTCCAGCGCCGCCCGGGGCTCCAGCGGAATGCCGAAGCCCCGGGCGGTATCGTTGCCCGATCCGGCTGGAATGACTGCCAGCGGCACGCCGCTCCGCTTCAGGGCTCCCAGAATACTATGGATGGTTCCGTCACCGCCGATAACGACAGCGGCGTTCCACTCCTCATGCTGCTGCAGTGCTTCCAGAACGCTGGCTTCGGCTTCCTCCGCACTATGTGTAAACAAGGTTTCATACCGGACCTGACGATCCTGCAATAATCCCTCCACCTTATGCCATGTCCGTACCCCGGCACCTCCGCCGGAACGCCGATTTATAATGAATAAATACATGTCTTTCTCCAGCTCCTACAAATTCAGTGTTGTCCTAATACCATTGTAAGGAGTGGATGGGCAAAAGGGAATCCTTTTCGACCGATGGGAAGGGACGACAGACTTACAAATGACGAAGCTGGCGTTCCGTAAACTCCCCGACCCAGGGCAGCCTGTACCATTTGCCGCGCAGGGCGTGGTAAATCATCAGCAGCCAGACCGCAAAACCGCACAGGAAGATAAGAGCGGACAGCAAGGGCCCGAGCAGAGGAAGCAAGCTGCTGAGTACATGGCTGACCATCAGTATTCCGAAGGCAATCAGCGACTGCAGCGCGTGAAACAAAACAAAGCGGCTCCGTTTCTCCAAAGCCAGAAAGGCAATGCCTCCGATAAAAGGGAAGAAGTAGCACAGTGCGCCTGCAATATTGTCGGGTAATCCGGTGGACGATCTAAAGGGGGACATAGGGTTCACTCTCCTTATGGCTTGGACAAGAGGGAGGCATCCATAAGTTGATACTGTGAATGGGGGTCCCCCTCCTCTCTAAAGCCTATGAGTTACCAAGACGAAGTATGTGAGATACGTTGCCGGAAGTATTTTGAAGGCTGCTTTGCAAAATAAAAATATTTTCCATGAGCACAATTTACAAGGAAAGGTGGAAGTTGGGTTGGAATATGATACAATATAACGATAAGGCCCCAAAGGAGTGATTCAGAAATCGGCTCTTAGGGTAACTATAGTGTCAAGATGCCGTCTACCAGGACATCTTAAACTCTCAGCCCAAATCACGACGAACCTGCTTCACCGGTATCTACGGTATCCGAGCCCTCGGCTCAGGATAAAGTCTTGGCCGGATAGTGCAAGCAACGTATGTGTTAGCGGTACTTACTTGCATTCGAAGTTACGGCGGACTTTTCATCATGCATTCTCTACAACGGAGCATTCATTTTTCAATGTTTTGGGAGGGAACTGATCATGGCAAGTAAAGGTCATAACGAAGTCAAGGAAAGTCTACGGGAAATGACACGCATTTTCCAGCCCAAAGATCCCAAGAAATTCGTAAAGGAATACGTCCGTAAATATCGGATAACGGGAGGCTATGAAGAAGAGCTGACCATGGTCGTGGAGCATGAACTGGTAAGGATGAATTCATCCGTCTCCTGACAAGAGAGAACGTTCCGCCTGCCGCCATTTCTTTTATTGAAGTCATTTTTAAGTATGTCATCCATGAGGATTCTCATAAACCGTGCCCGGGCGGCTTGCTGCCGCAGGAATCGGTTTTTTTTGTATGTAAATCTGTAAGGAGCGATTCAAAGCTCACAGAATTGTCAAATAGTTTTATAGTAAAAAGGGCGTATGAAGGCGCTTTAAAAAAGGTTAAAAAGATGTTTACGTTTTCTGAAAGCGATTGCAAATCCAGTCGTGACAAGCCTTTTTTTCATTTTAGAACTCTTTGTGAACTAGTTGTGAACGATTGACAAAACACCCCCATAAACTTATATTAATAGTGATTGTTATAATTGACAGAGCATATGAATTAATCTACGAAATCGGGATGAAGCGGGGTAGATCAATGATGAAAACGTGGCAGGCTGTAAAGCGACTCCTTCCCATGATGACAATTTTTGGACTTATTCTAGCAGGTTGCGGCCGCGAAGACCTGTCGGTGCTTAGACCCCAGGGGCCTGCGGCAGAAAGCTCTTTTGGACTGATTAAGCTCTCGATCACGATCATGATCGTTGTGCTGCTGATTGTGTTTGCGCTTGCAGCTTACGTGATGATCAGGTTCCGCAGGAAGCCTAATCAGAATGAGATTCCCGAGCAGATTGAAGGAAATCACAGGCTGGAGATTCTCTGGACGGTCATACCGCTTATTCTCATTGTTATTCTGGCCATTCCAACCGTGAAGCAGGTTTTTGCCGCCGGTAATGATCATGCGAATGACAAGAATGCGGTGAAGGTTAAAGTAACCGGACATCAATACTGGTGGGAATTTCAGTACCCCGACTATGGGGTGACGACAGCACAGGACCTGGTTATCCCTACCGGAAAGGATATTGCCTTCGAGCTGGAAACCAAAGACGTTCTTCATTCATTCTGGGTGCCCTCGCTCTCCGGGAAATTAGATACCAACCCTGCCGGAACCATTAACCGCTTCAGCTTCAGTGCGCCTAAAGAAGGCGTCTACCGCGGAAAATGTGCGGAGCTGTGCGGACCTTCTCACGGATTCATGGAATTCAAGGTGAAAGCGGTCAGTGAAGAGGAATTCAAACAGTGGATTGACTCTATGAAAGCGCCTGCGGTGCTTCCCGAGGACCCTGCACTTGCCGAAACCTTTAAAAACCAATGCCTTACTTGCCATGCCGTAGGAGATCAGGGAATTGCGAATGCTCCGAACCTTACGGGTATCGGTTCCCGCGAAGCGATAGCCGGCATCCTGATTAACGATGACACCCGGGAAGACGGCGCTCCGGTTGAAGAGAACCTTAAGACTTGGCTGCATGATCCGCAAAACGTGAAGCCGGGCAACCTAATGCCTAACCCCAAAGACCTCGGCCTGAGTGATGCGGAGATCGACGGCATCGCCGAGTATCTGGCCAACTATAAATTGGACTAGTGACATAGCCCATAACGAGCAGCATATATGAAGAGGGGGGGAAGTACCTTGGCTCACGCACATACCTTGAACCCATCCAAGCCTTTAGGGCAGGGGCACAGCGTCAAGCGCCACACCGGGCTGATGGATTGGATTACAACGGTCGATCATAAGAAAATAGCCATTTTGTACCTGTGGGCTGGAGGATTGTTTTTTGGAATTGGAGGACTTGAGGCGATCTTGATCCGCATCCAATTGATTAAGCCAATGAATACTTTTCTGGATGCACAGACCTTCAATGAGCTGATTACAATGCATGGAACGACGATGATTTTTCTAGGTGTCATGCCCGTTATCTTTGCACTTATGAATGCGGTTATTCCACTGCAGATTGGCGCTCGCGACGTTGCCTTTCCTTTTTTGAATGCGCTTGGCTTCTGGACCTTCCTCTTCGGCGGGATTCTGCTTAATCTCAGCTGGATTATGGGCGGCGCGCCCGATGCAGGCTGGACCTCTTATACACCGTTGTCGAGCTCGACCTACAGCAGCACGCACGGAGTGGACTTTTACACGATTGGCCTGCAGATAGCCGGTCTCGGTACCTTAATTGGCGGGATTAACTTTCTGGCAACGATTATTACGATGCGTGCGCCGGGAATGTCCTTTATGCGGATGCCGATGTTCGCCTGGACGACTTTTATTACCTCTGCTATTATCCTGTTCGCTTTCCCTGCCATTACTGTAGGTTTGGTACTGCTTACCTTCGACCGGATTCTGGGAGCTAATTTCTTCGAAGTGGGGGCAGGGGGCAACCCTGTGCTCTGGCAGCATATCTTCTGGATCTTCGGGCATCCCGAAGTGTATATTCTCATTCTTCCGGCGTTTGGTATCATCTCCGAGGTTATTCCAACCTTTTCGCGCAAGCGGCTGTTCGGCTATAGTTCTATGGTGTTCGCCACCATCCTGATTGCGTTTCTGGGGTTCATGGTATGGGCACATCATATGTTCACAACAGGTCTCGGACCGGTAGCGAACGCGCTGTTCTCTGTATCCACGATGCTGATTGCCGTTCCGACAGGGATCAAAATCTTCAACTGGCTGTTCACGATGTGGGGCGGGCAGGTGCGCTTCACCACGCCTAATCTGTTCGCCGCCGGCTTTATCCCGACCTTTACCATGGGAGGCGTAACGGGTGTGATGCTTGCTTCCGCGCCTGCCGATTTCCAGTTCCATGATACGTATTTCGTCGTGGCCCATTTCCATTACGTTATTGTCGGCGGTCTGGTACTGGGGCTCTTCGCGGGTCTGCATTACTGGTGGCCGAAAATGTTCGGGCGGATGCTGGACGAAACTCTGGGCAAGTGGACGTTCTGGACGTTTATCATCGGATTCCATCTGACATTTTTTGTTCAGCATTTCCTCGGACTGATGGGCATGCAGCGCCGCGTATTTACGTATTTGCCGAATCAGCAGTTTGACCTGCTGAACTTGATCAGTACCATTGGCGCAATGCTGATGGGTGTTGGAATGCTTATATTCCTTGCGAATATCTTCCTTACCTCAAGAAGACCGGCCGATGCTGCGGATGACCCTTGGGAAGACGGCCGTACGCTGGAGTGGAGCATTCCTTCCCCGCCGCCGGAATACAATTTCAAGCAAACTCCGCTTGTACGAGGTATTGATGCCTTTTGGAAGGAAAAAACGGCGGGTCATAAGGCTATGACTCCGGCTGAGCCTGTCGGGTCCATCCATATGCCGTCGGCAACGGCGCTGCCGTTCGTGATGTCGGTAGGGATTTTCATCGCCGGGCTAGGGTTTATGTTCAGCCGGGATGAATTCGGGAATGCCTTTATGAGTTTCTTATTCAACAATTATATTGTTACCGCGATTGGACTTCTCATTACGTTCGGAGCTATGCTGGTACGATCGCTTTATGACGATCACGGCTGGCACATCGAACCTGAAGAGCTGGAAGGAAGTGAGAAGTCATGACAACGGCACACGCAGAAGCTGCTAAGGGTACACTTCCACACGAACCTGAAAAAGCTACTGTTGAAGGACGCAACAAGGTGCTGGCCTTTTGGCTGTTCCTGGGCGGAGAGGCGGTCCTCTTCGGCACCCTCTTTGCCACCTTTCTGGCGCTGCGCAATCAGACGAATGAAGGGCCTTCAGCCAATGAGCTGTTTCATCTGCCGCTTGTAGCAGCGGCCACGTTCCTCCTGCTCGTCAGCAGTCTGACCAGCGTATTCGCCATTCAGGCGATGCACAGGAACCGGACGGCGATGCTCCGGAACTGGCTGATTATTACAGTAGTGCTTGGACTAGGCTTTCTTGGCCTGGAAATTTATGAGTTTTCCCAATATGTAAGACATGAGAAATTTGGTATGACTACAAGCGCGTTCAGCTCGGCCTTCTATACGCTGGTAGGCTTTCACGGCGCTCACGTGGCTTTCGGTATCGTTTGGATTTCGATTCTAATTGCACAGCTGGCACGCAAAGGGCTGACGGTTGTGACCGCTCCAAAAATCTATGTATCGGCCATGTACTGGCACTTTATCGACGTGGTGTGGGTGTTTATCTTCACCGTTGTATACCTGCTTGGAAAGGTGGGCTAGGGCCATGACGACTGAACAGCATTCGCAGGGGGATGGCGTGAAGCACCGTCATCGGCATGAAGGGCCGCAGAGGCATATTGTCGTCTTCATATTTTCTATTGTGCTGACGCTTATAGCTTTCGCGGCGGTGGCCGCTGGCGGCATAAATCCTACATTTGCAGTCGTTCTTCTGCTGGTAATGGCTGTGCTGCAGGTTATTTTGCAGATGGGGTTCTGGATGCACCTGAAGGACAAAGGACATTTGCTGCCGATTATCTTTATGCTGGGTGGATTTTTTATCGCAGGGACCTGTATTGTAATGGCCCTTTACTGGGTATGGTGGGATTAGTAAAAAAGGGGAGAGGCGGGCTGTGAGCCCCCTCTTTTTTACTCTATTTCATATTTTTATCAAATGGATGCCCTGCGCGAGGAGGTTTGATCATGCTGGGATTGGAATATTTTAGCTTTGCTGATTTGTGGAGTCCGCTGTTCCTGGCGGGGATGCTGCTGCTGACGGCGGGATACTTCGTGCTGATCGGCCCGCTCTCGGCCCGGTTTTCCGGCTCGGCCCCGGTACCTCTCCGGCTCCGATTTCTGTTCGTGCTCGGAATGGCTGCGCTCTATCTCGCCCAGGGCGGACCGGTAAGTCTGCTTGGGCATATGATGTTCTCGTTCCATATGGTTAGTATGGCCTTGTCCTATCTGGTTGCCGTACCGCTCCTTATGATGGGTATTCCCGACTGGGTGTGGCGGGCGGTGCTGAAGGTTAACCCGTTGCGGGGGTTGTCCTTTCTGGCACATCCCGTCGTTGCTGCGCTGCTGTTCAACGGATTATTCTCCTTGTATCACATTCCGGTGATCCATGACTATGTAATGTTGCATTTCACCGTTCACCGCCTGTATTATACCGTATTGTTCGTGACTGCCGGGTTAATGTGGTGGACGCTGATCAATCCGCTGCCGGAGCGCAGAATGGCATCCGGGCTGGGCAAAATCGGCTTTATTTTCCTCAACATGGTTCTGCTGACTCCAGCCTGCGGATTGATTATATTTGCCGATAGGCCGTTATACGCCACTTATAGTGATCCGGACACCTGGGCAAGGGCGATGGGCTATTGTGTATCGGGTGATCCCGCAGCATTGCTTAAGTCTTTCGGGGGTCCTGCGTTCTTCGGGTGGTTGGCACCAAAGGTGGATCAGCAGGTAGGAGGCATCGCCATGAAGTTCATTCAGGAATTTATTTTTGCCTCCATGCTTGCTTATGTGTTCTATCATTGGTATAAAAAAGAGAACGGGCAAGACGACTCGGAAGAGTCGCCGCCATCCTCAGAACTGGAGAGTGGCAGCTTGACCCGTGCATAGCTGGCCACTGCCGAGGGGGATAATCATGGATATTTTCACACTGTTTCCAACGATCAGCACATCGTTCATCGTGATCAGCGCGGTGCTGGTGGCGATTGGCTGGAGACTGATTATTAAGGGTAAGCGCGAGGCGCATAAGAAGGCGATGATCGCCGCCGCTGTCGCTGCTCTGCTGTTTTTCATTGTTTACGTATCAAGAACGCTGTTTGTCGGAAACACCTCCTGGGGCGGACCTGAAGAGCTGAGTGCGATCTATCATGTATTTCTGATCTTCCACATCGTTCTGGCTACGGTAGCCGCAGTATTCGGACTTACCACAATCACTCTTGGATTCAAGGCGAAGTATGCCAAGCACCGTAAATGGGGCAGAATTACATCCGTGATCTGGTTCGTAACCGCCATAACGGGTGTGATGGTATACGTGCTGCTATATATGCTGTATCCGGGTGGACATACGAAGCCGGTATGGGAAGTTATTTTGGGTGCTTAACAACAGGAATAATAGCTTCAAAACACAAATATAAAATAGAGGCCGGGCACAATCGTGTCCGGCTTTTGTTGTGCCAGCGCAAGAACAAACGGATGGCAATTAGCCAAAAATACGTTCAGTGAAAAATAGATTGACGATGGAAAATAAAGGACATATACTGTGTATATAGATATATACAGTAAGCACAGGAAACTAAATACCTGCTTATGAGCTTGTGGAGCGAATGTTTTTTACAGGTCTGCTGATTAATAGCTCGGTAGGTGGCGTGGAACGGACCGCGATTACAGACTTCATGCTGATGTCGCTGCTTCCGATCCTGGGGTTCACGTATTCCCGTCGTTCGTTCAAGTATTGGAGCGAGGATTCATACACGAAAATGCTGGCCTATCTCCAAAGTTTGCCGATCCCGATTGCAGTTATTTTGTGCAAAAGAAAGCTTCAGGCTCTTCTGTCCTTCGCCCTAAACGGTATTCTGTACTTCGGATTAATCTATGCCCTGAGTGGAGATTTAAGGACAGAGTTATCGCCACTCCCCTATGTAGTCTTTGCCCTAACCTGGATCGGCTACGGACTGGTCATGACGGGTGTCTATGTTGCCATTGAATTTCTGTGCAGCGGCAAGATTTACTGCTGGATGACCATTCTCATTATGGCTTTGTGTGCGGGGGCGTCGCTGCTGGTGAAGCTGGCGGGAGGAAATTTACTTTTCTACACGATCTCGTACTCGAAGGAATATGGGGTGGCATCTCCCTTAATGTGGGGAAGTTTTTTGGCCGGGGTGATTTCTATCCAGTTATTAGCCAAATGGACCATGCAGCGGCTGAAGAAGCGTGATCTCGTATGATCTGTAAGAAGTGTAAGGAAGTGTTCCGGCACGCCGGAATGGAAGGTGGGGTGCAGAATCGTGTGGATACCGATACAAATTAATGAGAATAGTGCAGAACCGCTTTATCACCAGATAGAGACTCAGCTGCGGTCACTGATTATAAGCGGGGTTATTGCAGAGGGAACGCTGCTCCCCTCTATACGTGAATTTGCCGGCGACCTGAACTGCAGCGTGATTACCGTACGCCGGGTATATCAGGATTTGGAGGGTGAAGGGATGCTGCGAACAAGACAAGGAACAGGCACCTTTGTTTCCCATGTGGGGGATGCCGCACGTGAAGATTATAAGCGGGATGCAGTGACGAAGGCGCTGGAGGCAGCAGTGGACCTGGCCCGTTCGGTCCATAGCAGTGAAGTGGAGCTGAAGGGGATTTTTCAGGAGATTGTGGAGCGGAAATATAAAGATCAGGGATGAAGGGTGGGTTCTGCTAGGATGGTACAGATGGCAATAGAACTGCGGAATGTGCGCAAACAGCGGCGTACCAAAACGATAGGGCCGCTTAACCTGAAGCTGCCGGAAGGTCATATCATCGCTTTGGTAGGGCAGAATGGTTCTGGTAAAAGTACTTTGCTGCAAATGCTGCTGCAGCTGACTCACCCGGAGGAAGGGAAGATTCACTGGTTCGAAGGAGAGCATGGGGAAGGGCATCCGCTGGAGCTTCGCCAGACCATAGCCTACGTTCCGGAAATTTCACTCACGTAGGAGAATCACTGGAGGGCGGAGGAGGCGGCCGGATTTCGAAGTTATTGGTACCCGAAGTGGGACAGCCGATATTTCAATGGCCTGCTGGATAAGTTCGAGGTTCCGCGAAATATCAAGCTTGGCAAAATGTCAAAAGGAGAGCGGCGCAAGTTCGAAATTGCCGCTGCGCTTGCGGTACAACCCCGTCTGCTGTTGCTCGATGAGCCTTCTTCGGGTCTGGACCCTTTTGCCTGGAAGACAATGATAGAGATTCTGCGCCGTTATATGGATGAGAATAATGCCACGATCGTCATCTCCACCCATATTGTGGAGGAGGTTCGGCGGCTGGCTGATTATATTGTACTTATGCATCAGGGAAAGGTGCTCGGCATGGCAGAGAAGGATAGTCTGTATGACCAGTGGACCGAGGTTTGGGTGAACGCAAGTGAGGAAGAGCTTAAAGAACTGGCCGGTGACTTTCCCGGCACACCTTACTGGACGATTCAAACTCCTGGAGTGGCTTCCTTTGTTACGCAACATTTTCATAAAATTGAGAAACGCATCCATGATTTGGGCGTAAAGGTTATGAAGAGCCGCAGTTTGGAGCTGGACGAAATACTCAGCTTGTGGACGCAAGGGCATGACCCTGAATTAGTTGGACTGAAGGAGAGGGATTAGAGAATGGAAGCTTTGAAGCTTGAAGGTGTGGTGAAGCAGTTCGGAGATAAGACCGCTGTAAACGGAATTAACCTCAGTGTGGGCCAAGGTGAGATATACGGGTTGCTTGGGGCTAATGGAGCGGGCAAAACCACGACTATGCGTATGGTGCTTGGCCTAATCTATCCGGACGAAGGGAAGATCCTGTATAACGGCAAATCTTTTAATAGTGAGCTTCAGCAAATCATGGGCTACCTCCCGGAAGAGCGGGGGCTGTATCCGAAGGTGAAGGTTAGCGAACAAATCGTCTATCTGGCCCGGCTGCGCGGCATGAGTGCAAGTGAGGCGGATAAAAGTCTGCGTTACTGGCTGGACCGGTTCGATGTGCCGGAATACTACAACAAGAAGATCGAAGAGCTGTCCAAAGGCAATCAGCAAAAAATGGGCTTTATCGCCGCAGTTGTCCATAAACCGCAAATTCTGATTCTTGACGAAGCGTTCAGCGGTCTGGACCCCGTCAATGTGGAGCTATTGAAGGACACGGTCAGGGAAATGCGTGATCAGGGTACCAGTATCCTGTTCTCTACGCACCGGATGGAGCATGTCGAAGAGCTATGCCGCCATATTACCATTATGGATCGTTCCAATACGGTGGTTCAGGGTGATATCCGTGAAATTAAGAAGGGCTATCCGCGTGAGGAAGTACTGCTGCGTACCACAGGTGAGGTTGCGGGTCTAGAGGCTGTTGCGGGTGTAACCCGTGTGCAGCGGCAGGAGCGGGGCTATCTGCTGTCCATTAACGAGATTGGAGCCGCACAGCGGATATTGCAACTTGCGGTAGCGCAGGGGGAAGTTGAGCATTTTGAAATCAAGGAACCGACGTTAAACCAAATCTTTATCAGAGCGGTGGGTGAATCTCATGAATAAGATGGGGACAATTATTGCCTTTACCTTTAAGAATAAAGTAAAAACGAAGTCTTTTATGATTACTACGTTGATTCTGGTTCTGCTGCTCAGTATTGGGATGAATATTCCTTACTTTATCAAATTATTTCAGGGCGAGGATGGAGCGAAGAATGCAGGAATCCATCTTGCAGTTGTCGCCGAGAGCGGAAACCGTGCGGCGGAGTTGTTACAGAATTATGCTTCTGGAGCTGCCGGCACGGGTACGGATGAAGTCACTGTGGAGCAATACACCTCAGTTGACGATGCTGGTCTGCAGCAAGCCCTAGATGATGAGGAACTAGACGGTTATATCCAGTTGGGTGCGGTTGGCAGCACGGGGCTGCCTCCGGTAACCTTTTACAGCCCGGATAGAGATTTGGACGGAGACGTTCAAACTTTTCTTCAAATGGCACTGCAGCAAGTAAACGCACAGCTGATCGCCGGCGACAAGCTTACCCCGGAGCAGATCGGCGCGATGAGCGCACCGGTGCAAATCGACACGCAGCAGATCAGCTCTGAGGGTGCTGGCGCAGCAGAGGAGAAGGATGCGCCGCAGATCATTAATTACGTTATCGTATATGCACTGCTAATGATGTTCTTTATGTCCTTAATGATGACAGGAAATATGATTGCGGCTGAGGTCACCTCGGAAAAAAGCTCGCGCATCATGGAAATTCTCATTACGAGCGCCTCGCCGCTTGCCCAGATGTTCGGCAAGGTGATCGGTATCTTCTTAATCGGATTACTGCAAATTGCTATTATAGCGGCTGCTGTTGCCACTAACCTGATGCTCCCGCATAATGCGGCTATCTTGACTGATTTTGACCTGGATCTCGGCCAGCTTAATGTCAATCTGCTTATCTACGGATTGGTTCTCTATATTCTGGGGTACTTCCTGTATGCCTTAATCTACGCTGCTATCGGCTCCATCGTCAGTCGTACCGAGGATCTGGGGCAGGCGGTGATGCCGCTGACCATGCTGGGACTTGTGACTTTTTACATCCCGTTATTCAGTATTTCCAATGCCGATATCCTGCTGGTCAAGGTAGCTAGCTATATTCCTTTCACTTCCCCGCTCAGCATGCTGCTGCGGATTGGGGTAGGTAATGTGGCGATGTGGGAGATCTTAGTGTCCCTGGTCCTGCTGCTGGCCTCCATCTTGTTCTTCGGCTGGCTCGCCGCCAAGATCTACCGGACCGGCGTGCTCATGTACGGCAAGCGTCCTACTATTAAGGAGATTAGAAGAGCGATGAAGGCGTATAAGATATAAGATAATAGGAGTTGTGGTGGGTAACACTTACTGTTGTCACACGTTGGACTAACTAATGTCATAAGAAATAAGATGATCTGTCAGATTAAACCCCCACAATCATGAGAAAAGCCAATGATTGTGGGGGTTTTATACAAAATCGACACTTTCCAAAACATGTGAAAATGGAGATGAGTAGCCTCCGGAGGACGTTGATGCAAGAAATGAAATCATAAACTCCTCTTTTGTATTTGCCGAATTACAGTCCCGAGATAATAACAATTTTATGTTCATTTTACAAACCATTGACATACTCATAATAGTTATTGGTTATTCTAATAACAGATATCGACGAAACAGAGAGGTAGTACATCATGAATCTGCTTCACAAAGTTGGTCAGAAGCCGATTATCGCCGCTGTACGCAATTTGCAATACGTAGAAAAAGCAATAGAAAGCCAAGTGGATAATATTTTTTTCATGGGTGGAACGGTAAAGGAAATTATTAACGCCGTTCAGTTGGTCAAGCAAGCCGGTAAAAGCGCTTTTGTCCATGTCGATTTGATAAAGGGCTTATCCAATACCGACAAAGAAACGGTAAGCTTTATAGCTGATTACATTGGAGCGGACGGAATTGTCACGCCGAAAAGTCATCTGATCGCTGAAGCGAAAAAAGCCAATTTATTCGGAATACTTCACTTGTTTATTATCGATTCTCTAGCGCTGCAAAATGGACTAAGGGCAGTAGAGAATGTTTGCCCTGATGGAGTGGAGCTTATGCCTGGGGTTGTTCGTAAAACGATCGCTGCTTTTACGGACGCATATAATCATATCCCCATCATCGCGAGCGGGCTCATTCATACGAAAGAAGATGCAGTCGAATGTCTAGAGGCCGGCGCAACTTCGCTTTCCGTCAGTGAACAAAGCTTGTGGTCATTAACTTTTCAAGATATATAAATATCCCTATATGTTTAGAGTCGTGCCGAGAGAAAGCTCTGAACAATAAACAGAAACTTAGCATTGCTATGTCTGTTTATTGTCGAGCTTTCTCTTTTTCTGTTCATTTTATTTTACTGAAGCAAAACTAACTCTAAGGTGGGGATGAAAATGAGCTCTGGAGCAGCCAGTCAACAGCCTTCTTATATCATTTTACTCAGCATTGACGGTATGGCGAACTTCTACTTGCAGGAACCGCAGGTTAGAATGCCGCATCTAAGATCTTTGATCAAGCATGGTGTAGTTGCCAATGCGATGAAAAGCGTATTTCCAACGGCGACCTGGGCTATACATTCCAGCATCGTTACCGGCACATATCCCCGCAAGCACGGGATTCTAGGAAACTGGGTGATGAATCGCTCCACGAAAAGCGTCGGCGAATATTTTAGCGACAGCACTTGGGGCAAAGAAGATATTCTTCAAAGAGAGGCCATTTATGACACGGCCAAACGTCTGGGATGGACAACGGCTTCCGTATGCTGGCCTGTTACAAGAGAAGCCAAATCGATTGATTACAACATTCCTGAATTCTATGATCAGGATTTATTTGAAAGCTATGCTACACCCGGTTTGTGGAAAGAGCTTAAAGAAGCGGGATTGCCGGTTGAACATTACGGTTCCTGGAGCAAGGATCATGCCCGGGGGCACATGCAGGATTGGATGACGACAGAAGTTGCCAAGCATTTGATACAGAGGCATAAGCCTAATCTCATGCTGCTACATTATTTGCTTCCGGACAGCTACCAGCATGATTACGGCACCCGTTCGCAAGAAGTATACTGGTCCTTGGAATATATTGACGAGCGGATTGGGGAGCTCGTTTCGACTCTGAAAGAAGAAGGGATCTGGGAGGACACCGCTCTATGTATCGTATCCGATCATGGATTCGTCGATACGACGAAAACGGTTTTCCCCAATGTATGCTTCAAACAAAAAGGCTGGTTCGATCCGGATCAACCGGAGCAAAGCAAGGTGGCAGCGGTATCCAATGGCGGTTCCGGATACGTGTATATATTTGAAGAAGACCCCACTATGAAAGCTGCATTGAAGCGGCAAGTGAAACAAGCCTTGCAGGAAATGGAAGGGGTAGGCAGACTCTTTGAACCGCAGGATTATGAAAGTTTGGGTTTGCCTGTTGAAGGGGAAATGGAGGATCAACGTCCGGATTTTGCTTTTGAAGCTGAGATGGATTGTTTCATTCATTTTGAACACGAGGGAGATCTTGTGTTTATGCAAGGAACTAAGTTTCAAGGGATGCACGGCTACTTGCCTGATCATGAGGAATTGAAATGCATCTTTGTTGCCTCAGGCAAATCGATTCCTTCAGGCATGCAAATACCCGAAATTCATATCGTCGATGTAGCTCCGACACTTTTAAGTATGATGGGAGGTGATATTCCCGGGATGGATGGGCAGGCCATTGATTTCAAAACTAATTGCAAAGGAGAAAGAAATGGGCAATATAGCAATGAACAGCATGAAAGCATTTCTTTTTGATTTGGACGGATGCATCTATTATGGCGATACGCCGGCTGCCGGGGCTAAAGAACTGTTGGAACTCCTCAAACATGAAGGGAAGCGTTGTTTCTTCGTTACCAATAATTCAACTCAGACGGCAAAAGAGATTGCTTCCAAAATGAGTCGCATCGGCATAGATTCCGAACCTGATGAAATTATTGCGGTAACGGACAACGCAGGTCATTACATTAAGGGGAAATTCGGCGGCTGTGTCAAGGTCAAGGTAGCGGGCAGCGAAGCATTGCAAAGCTCGATACTCGATGCGGGACATGAACTTATTCCGATCGACAATCCGGAGCCGGCCGATGTCATCCTTGTCGGAAGAGATGTTACGTTTGATTATGACAAGCTGCAAATGATCGTCAATGATGCTCACCGAGGAGCGAAAGTAATCGGGGCGAATTGCGATTCGCACCATGTTGGTAGCGGAGGGAAGATTGTTCCTGAAACGGGTTCTTTAATCGCATCGATTGAGACGATGATCGGCATGAAGGTCGAGCACATCGGCAAGCCCTCTCCTTATTTGTTTGAACATGTGATGAATCGATATGGAATTGCTCCTGATCACTGCATGATGGTTGGAGATAATTATCGGACTGATATTATCGGGGGAAGTCAGGCCGGTCTGAAAACCGTCTGGATTAATGAATATAATCAAAATATTCAAGAAGAAAAGGATGGAATAATTCCAGATTATATCGTGAACAATATGGACCATCTGTTAAAGATCTATTTGGGTCAAACCAATCTTATACTATAAATCAGATTAAAGGAGAGAATCATATGAAATCTATGTTTAAGGTGACCGTAATCTTGACATTATGCTTTGCTATTATTATCGGTTGTTCAAGCAAACCTGCTCCTGCTGACAGCAATAAAGAAAGTAAGGGAAATCAAGCTTCCGAGCAAAAGCAACAGTCAATCACATTTATTGATACCGCCGGTGGCGCAAATACACAAAAGTTTTTTAGCGATATTATTCCAAAAGCGTCAAGTGAACTAGGTATCAAAATTAATTATGTTACAGGGGCTGGCGCTGAAATCCAGCAAAGATTAGCCGCTCAGAAACAAGGAGAAGGCGATATAGATGTGCTTTTATTAAAACCGGATGGCATTGGTAATATGATTCAAGCAGGGATTCCTTTTGAAACTCTTGAAAATAATCCTGAAATACCTAATATTTCGCTGGTTGCTGCCGGAGAGCTAAAAGAAGCTTTAGGAGTAGCAACGAACGGTACAGCGGTTCCTTTCTGGCACGATCAATTCGGAATTTTATATAACTCTGACAAAATCAAAAACCCTCCAAAATCTTGGGAGGAATTTTATGAAAGACGTAATGAATGGGCAGGACACATCGGTATGATACGCCCGGATGCAAAGTCCGGTGGCGGAAGAATTATGCAACGGGATTTTCTTCTCGGTTACGGGGTAGATTTCTCCAAATCCTTTGAAGAGGTACAAAAAACAACCGAATGGACTAATGGGCTTGCCAAAATTGGTGATTTCTCCAAAGCGTTATTTAAGCCGTTAGCTTCTGAACCGCCAGTATTGTTCCAACAATTTGCCTCAGAAGATGTTTGGATTACAGAATACGCAATCGACTATACATTGTGGTCTAGAGACCAAGGATTGCTGCCTGAATCCGTTAAGTCGACCTTTTTCCCATCTGGCCATTATGGCGGAGCAGCTTATTTAGCAATTCCTTCAAGCATTTCGGACAGTCAGAAGGAACTTGCTTCCAGGTTCGTTAACTGGATGCTTTCGGAAAAGACACAAATAAATATGATGGAAACGCTGTGGATCTATATGGGTATCGATAAATATGACAACGTTCCTCAAACGGTATGGAATAATGTACCATCATGGGACGTGGTTAAGAATTCCAGAATACCGCTCAATAATAATGACGCTTATACTTTCCTAAAAGAAAAAGGAATGGATTTGGTAAAATAATTTTACAACTTGGCATTTGGAGGTGAAGTGAAATGAGGAATCTTGAAGTGAGATTCCTCATTTCTTTATCTATGCGATTCAAAAAAGACAATCTGCTCACATTGTTATTTCTATTTCCCGGGTTCGTATTTTTCATCGGTCTCTTTATTTATCCGGTATATATTACTTTCTTAAACAGTTTAACGATGAGAAATGATGCTGGATTTACCCTACAGAATTACATCGATATATTAAGCTCGGCTAAATATTGGAATGTGATTGGCATCACTTTTTTGTTGGCAATATCCACAACCCTACTGTCTATTCTTGTCGCACTGCCGCTAGCCTTGATCTTAAGAAAACGGGTGAAAGGCCATCAATTTATCCGTTTGCTGATTTTGCTGCCGTTAACGGTACTAGCCTTAATCAGTGCTCTCGGCCTGCTGATCGTTTGGGACAAAAATGGTTGGGTCAATTTGTTTCTGACGCAAGTGCTGCCATTTATCGATGAGCCGTTGAAAATAAATTATACCCTGTACGGCTTGATCTTATTTTATGCGTGGCTTTATTCCCCCCATACGATTTTGATGACATTATCATCTATTGAAGGAATCGACCGCAACGTGGAGCAGGCGGCTACGATTACGGGGGCCAAACCTTTTGAAGTGTTTCGATATATTACTTTGCCCTTAAGCATAAATGGTATTCGCTCCGGTTCGGTGATGACTTTTCTGCTTGCATTCGGTGCCTTTAATGTTCCGTTAATTGCCGGTGGAGATTACAGACCCCTGACAGTAACGATTTACACGGAAGCTGCTGTCTTTAATAACTGGCCCAAAGCTAGCGCTCTTGCCATTATTATGGGAATTCTTGAAATTATCTTTATTTTTATATACTTTAATTTTTTTAAAAAAAGGAGCGCATCTTAAATGAATCCGATCACACAGAGCATTCGGGCAATCAGAATTGGAAAAAGTATCGTGATTTACGCGTTCCTTTGGGGATTTGCCTTATTCATTCTTTCACCGCTCGCGGTAATTCTCGTGTCGGCTTTCGGAGAAGGATGGTTCGGCGCCAGATGGCTGCCTCAAAATTGGACTTTGCGCTGGTTCGAGTGGGCATTTCAAATGACAGATCTGGTTCAAGTTACAATAAATAGTATGATTATAGCAGCATTAACTATAATCATCAGTTTGTTGATTGGGATACCGACTGCTTGGGCAATAGGAAAAAGAAAGATACGCGCGAAAGAACTTCTGATCGCCCTTATTTTGCTTCCTAGAATGATACCGGAGTTAACTTATGCGTTAGGGACAGCAAAAATATTTTATACGATAGACCTGATTAACACTCATTTCGGTGTGGCGCTCGCACATTCCACAATTACCATTCCTTATGTGGTTTTAATCATGTCCTCTACTTTTGAAGCATTGGATCAAAGGGTCATAGATGCGGGCGGGGTCTGCGGTGCGAATTGGATTCAAAGGTTTCTTTATTTGATTCTTCCTATGTCCATGCCTGGCATCATGGCAGCGGTAATTTTCGCTTTTGTAACCTCATTTAATGAGTTTACTTTAAGCATGATGACTTACGGTCCGCAAACGGTTACCCTGCCGATCCAGACGTATCTTTCCATTGGCGACGGTTATAAAGAAATTGCAAGCGCCGTTTCCTTTGTTCTTTTAATCCCTTCCATTCTTATTCTTGGTGTTATCGTGAAGCAAATCAAACCGGAAAATTTAAATGGAGGAGTGAAAGGTTTATGAGAGACAAGAAGGTCATCATTGAATTAAAGAATATTACTAAAAAATTCGGTAGTGTAACGGTTGTGAATCAATTAAATTTAAGCATTTATGAGGGAGAAATGCTGACACTCCTCGGCTCCAGTGGCTGCGGTAAATCAACCACGCTGAACATGATTACAGGAAGTCTGACGCCAGATAGCGGAGAAATCTATATCAGAGGGAATGATTTGACTTATGTTCCGTCACACAAAAGAGAAATCGGATTGGTTTTTCAAAATTTCGCCCTTTTCCCACATATGACCGTTTTTGAAATCGTAGAATTCCCGCTTAAAATTCGAAAAGAAAATAAAAAAGATCGAAAAGTCAAAGTGATGGAGATGCTGCGGCTTGTTCAATTAGATCATTTAGCTGAACGATATCCGCGAGAATTATCTGGAGGACAGCAGCAGAGGGTTGGCTTAGCAAGGGCATTGATCTATGAACCTAAGGTCGTGTTATTTGATGAACCTCTTTCGAATTTGGACGCTAAATTGAGAGAAGAATTACGATTTGAAATTATGAATTTAAAAGATAGATTAAAATTTACTTCGATTTATGTCACTCACGATCAGGAAGAGGCGCTTACATTATCGGATCGAATTGCCGTGATGAAGAACGGAGTCATTCAGCAATTAGGGACGCCTCATGAAATATATAATGAACCGCAAACACTTTTTGTAGCAGACTTTGTTGGTATATCTAATAAAATTGTCGGACAATGTGTGGACAAAGATAACGGGCATGCGTCCATTCAAAGTGATGGTTTTCACTTAAGCGGAGTATTGCAGCATAATGAACTTCAAATCGGGGATCAAGTTATGGTGTTTATTAGGCCTGAGGATATTCAAATCAGTCATGAAGCTTCCGCCAAAGAAAATACATTTCAAGGAGAAGTCCGGAACATCGTATTTTCAGGAGAAAGAAAAGAATGTATGGTAAGCATCGAAGAGGGGATAACCATTCGGTTGTATATGAATAAGCAATCCGATATTGCCATTGGGCAAAAGTTGTTTGTACATCTTCCGAGCAGCAGCTGCAAAATTTTGAAGCATGAAGAAATGGTAGTTTAGAACAAACTCCTAATTGAACTTATGTGTATTTTGAATGCTCTCTGATGTCCACGCCAAGGACCGAGAGCATTTTCTTTTGGCAATAAGAGTAGCCAGATTTCCGTCGGCCATAGGGTAGCGTTTCCCTTTCGCCAGACCATGGTGACGATTGGAAGATATTCTCCAGGCAACCGCTTGCGGTCCCACAAAATATGCTCTCTCCCGGCACGGCTCCTCCCTAGGCAAAATGCAGTATTGTCGGTTAGAGAGAAAATCAAAGGATCTGTCACAAAATATATGCATTAAGCCTCCTCTGATTCAACTCGTTAATTTTAGGTCAACTTATACCTATCACTTGCCATTACGATGTTTCTCATCTGAGCCTCTAATAAACTCGCATTATTTAGTGCATATGCACAATAATATTCATCGGAATATCAATTGTTAAAAGTGAATGGTGCAAATATAATGAAAACGTATTCAAGCTAGTGAATAAGTTTAAGGAGAAATAGAAAGGGGTCACCAATAAATGTAGATTTAAGAAATCTTATATGTGAAAAATTTTACAAAGTTTGAGTACTAACAGTAGCTCAATGGGGTTTACAAATTAGAAAAAATCAAGATCACCCTGAGGAGGATTTGAGATGACAGCAGCGGCAGCATTAGATATTAGCTGGATTGGCGCTTTAGCCGGACTAGCGCTGGCAATCGCATTAATTTTGTTTAGGCTGGCACCCACTTATGCATTAATTCTGGGAGCCATTGTTGGAGGATTTATTGGTGGAGCGGATTTTTCAGAGGTAATTAAAATCCTTATTTCCGGAACACAAAGTGTTCAAGGGACAGTTATTCGTATTATCGCTGCAGGTGTTTTCGCTGGGGTAATGATGGAATCTGGATCAGCGGGAACCATTGCGAAAGTTATTGTTGATAAACTCGGTGGAACGAAAGCTATGCTGTCACTGGCATTGGCTACTATGATTATCACAGCGGTAGGTGTATTCATTCCTGTTGCCGTATTGATTGTTGCACCTATCGCCTTGTCTGTCGGTAACAAAATGGGATATTCCAAAGTTGCCTTGCTAGTGGCTTTATCTGGCGGAGGTAAAGCGGGTAACATTATTTCTCCGAACCCGAATACCATTGCAGCAGCAGGTGGCTTCAAACTCGATGTTAACCAGGTGATGCTTGGCGGATTAGTCCCTGCTCTTTTCGGGTTAGCTGTTGCGGTTATTATCGCATCAATAATTAAGTATAAAGGCACTAAAGTAACGGATGAAGAAGCCGCCGAATTGGAAAAGGCTAGCGCTATAGATCTCCCACCTTTATCCAAAGCTCTGGTAGCTCCGATCATCGCTATTTTTCTATTGATGATTAGCCCGATTGGTGCGATGTTAGGTATTGACTCCCTTGAAGCTCTAAAAATTGACTCCTTGTTCATCCTGCCGTTTGCAGGTATAGTGGGCTCCTTGGCACTAGGTAGGGCTAATAAAATATTGGATTATTGCACAGCCGGTTTGAATCGAATGACACCAACGATATTGATCATTATTGGCGCGGGTGCCATTGGCGGACTGATTACAGCGTCAACCCTGCCTGCAGAAGTTGTTGCTCTTGTACAATCCTCGGGTATTTCCGGAATGTTCCTTGCACCCATCGCAGGCGTGTTAATGGCAGCAGCAACAGCATCCACTTCGACAGGTGTTATTTTGGCAACGGGTTCATTCTCCAATGCGATATTAAATACAGGTGTAGCCCCTCTGTCGGCCGCAGTTATGACCCACGCCGGTGCTACGGTAATCGACCACTTGCCGCATGGTACTTACTTCCACGTTACACGTAATGCCATGGGCATGAGCATGAAAGATAGAATGAAGGTTGTCCTGTTTGAAAGTATGGTCGGTATAACGATGACTGTAGTAGCAGTAGTTCTTTACGGATTTATCTTATAGAAGGAATGGAGAATGATTTATGGGAAAAATATTTTTGCTCGCTCCTGATTCGTTTAAAGAAAGCATGACGGCAAAAGAAGTATGCGAAGCCATGGAAATCGGCATAAAAAGAGCTATCCCAGACGCGGAGTGCATTCATGTACCTATGGCTGATGGCGGTGAAGGCACCGTCCAGTCATTGGTAGATGCAACAGAGGGCACCTTGGTACAAAAAGAAGTGACCGGGCCTCTGGGTACGCCGGTTCTCGCCCATTACGGAATTTTGGGAGACGGCAAAACAGGCGTGATTGAAATGGCATCAGCCAGTGGAATTCATCATGTTACGAAGGAAACAAAAAATCCTTTAATTACGACTACCTTAGGAACAGGTGAATTAATTAAGGATTGTATTGAAAAGGGCATTACAGATATTATTCTAGGCATTGGCGGAAGCGCTACGAATGATGGCGGCGCTGGAATGGCAAAAGCTCTGGGGTATAAATTCCTGGATAAACAGGGGAATGAGCTGCAGCTTGGCGGCGGATACCTGGGTGAGTTGGATCAGATCGATACTACGGATGTGCTTCCGCAACTACGGAATATTAACATCTTGGTAGCATCGGATGTAACCAATCCATTGTGCGGGGAACGAGGCGCATCCGTAGTTTTTGGTCCGCAAAAGGGTGCTACTCCTGAAATGGTTAAATTTTTGGATGACAATTTAAGGCACTACAGTACAGTTATAAAACAGCAGCTTGGAATCGAAATTCTGGATGTCCCTGGTGCAGGTGGTGCAGGTGGCCTTGGCGGTGGACTGATCGCTTTCACCAACTCCACAATGAAAAAGGGAATTGAAATTGTTATCGAATATACAGGTTTGAAAGAGAAACTGCAAAATGTGGATTGCTGCTTTACAGGAGAAGGGGGCATCGACTTTCAGACGAAATTCGGTAAAGCACCTTTCGGAGTTGCCCAGGCAGCTAAAAGTGTTAACAGCGGTATGAAAGTGATCGCCTTGGCAGGCTATGTAGGCATGGATGTTGAAGCCTTGTACGATGAAGGTTTTGATGCTATCTTTGGAATTGTTCCTGGAGCGGCAGATATTGATACCTTATTGGCGCAAGGCAAGATGAATGTTGCCCGTACATCTGAAAGCATTGCCCGATTGTTAAAATAAGAATCAAAGAGGGTGTCCCAAAAGTCATATGGGACATCCTCTTTATATGATCCGATTAATCAGCATAAAAATTAGTTCCACGAGCTCCAAAATATTTTTGGGATCTTTGCCTGTGATCGTATAAATCTTGTTTAATCTATAGTTCAATGTATTCCTATGGATCATGAGCCTGTTGGCGGTTTCATTGGCGTTTAGATTGCAGTTGAGATAAACCTGAAGTGTTTTTATCAATTCATCATTTTTTTCGAGTAAATGGGCCAGCCGTTCTGCCTTTGTATCATTCTTTTGCAGTTTCGACATATCGGCGATGAACTCACATTTAGAATAGGAAATGGTATTTTCGTTGAAATAAACACCTTTCAATACACGCATAGCTGATTTGGCCTGTAAAAGTCCGTCAGAAATCGAATCGTTTATATTACTGATGGAAATGAAAGCATCCGGATACTGATTTCTAATTTTTTGTTGCAGGGCTTCAATCTTATCCGCTTCCTGAACGACTATGCAAAGCGAAGTTGAGGACATTTTAAAGGAAGATAAGCTTTTAGTGATATCTTCTGCAATCTCATTAGGAGATTCCACATATATGATTTGGGAGGGTTTAGTTAACTGAATGCCATAGGTCAATGCCTGATTTATTAATTCTATCGTATAGGTGGTGTCTGAATTTATAATTAGGCTAAAAAATTCCTGCTTTAAGTTATTTTTCAAATTCTCCTTTTCCAATGCGATGCTTTGGTCGATTAACAAAATAACAGCTGACTTTACAAGGTTTCCGAAGGGTCTCGTTTCCTTTACTTCACCGCTGATTCCTACCACTCCGACAATATTGCCATTCAATTCGATCGGTAAGTTAATGCCCTTCTTTACGAATTCCTCATCGTTGTTAATTTCCACGATTTTCTTTTGTTTTATGGCTTTCACCGCACCATGATGCAACGTACCAATCCTGCCTTTATTTCCACTCCCGATGATAATGCCTGTTTGATCCATAATATTAATATTATATGGAATATCCTTCATCATTCTATTAACAATGTTTTGAGCCTGATTATGAGTTAACTCATACATAGCGGTATCTCCTTCATAAGCACTTCTCTAACGTGATTTATCACTTATAGCACTTACAATCTACATGAAATCGAAAAAATAACGGATCACGTGGAAAAAGACGGGCGAGGTGTAGGTCAAGCTGTCCACCCGGCTTAAGTAGCTTTTTTTCAAAGCATCGAACTTATTGTCATCGCCGATTAACAAATCCCGCTTCAGCACGGAAACCGTAAGGCTACCGAAGAAACCGCTCAAGCTGATCAGCATGCCGGAAACAATCCCGAAGGTAAGGTCAAGCGGCGTGAGGTAAGGGTAGATTAGGTAAGACACCCCTGTCGTCACAAAAAACGCGAATGCGAAGCCCTCCCAAGTCAAATTCGGGTTGGCTGTCGGGATCACTTTACGCTTGCCGAAATACATGGATGCCAGATTGTGCGCGACATCACCCAGCTGTGTCAATACCACTAGAAAAAGCACAAGTCCGGCCCCATACTGCGGCGTAGCAAATTGAAAATAGGCCAGGTGGCTAAGCCCGAAAACCATCAGCATGAGTCCCCACTGGGTAGAGCTGACGCCGCGCAGAAATCCGACGGTTCCTTTATTTATCAATCGCGGGAGCGGCAGGAACAAGAATACATAGACAGGGATAAAGACAATAAACATCCCGTACCACCCGATATAAATCCAGTAAAACTGCACGGGAATCGACAAGTACGCCCACAGAAACAGTCTGCGGTCGGCTTTTCTCGACCTGATCATAGAGAAATATTCTTTCAGCGCGAAAAAGGTGAGTACCATGAGGGAAAGCAGTGAAACCACCGGATTGAACAGGGTGGCCAAGCAAAAGATGAAGAGCATGCCCCACCAGGTCTTGATGCGAAATCCAATGGCGGTATAGTCTTTGTCCGGCTGTATTTTGCCCATCACATAATAAATCAATTGGATGGCCGATAAGACTGCAAAAATAAGAACTAACGTTAATAGTGAGCTGTCCATAGCCAATCACCAACTTGTCGCAGGGTAGGATTCCATTAAAGGGATCTTATGTTATTATGAAGGAAACGTTCAAACTTGATAAGGGGAAATTTTGTAAATGGCAGATGATCGATCGGTCTTTATCTTGCTTACGAATACGGGAACGCTTTTTACGAAGATCATTCAAGGTTACACGAAAGCGCCTTACAATCACGCCTCGATTTCCTTTAACCGTGAACTTTCGGAGTTGTACAGCTTCGGGAGAAAGCATCCGAGCAACCCTCTGAATGGCGGATTCGTGAAGGAGGATATCAAGACAGGGACGTTCAGCAAGTATCCGAACACGACATGCGTCATCTACGAGCTTCATGTTTCCGACCGTGAAATTGAGAAAATGAAGCGCGTCTTGCAAATCTTTATCCGAAGCCGCAAAAAGTATCTCTATAACATTCTGGGTGTGATTGGCATCGCACTGAAAGAACCGGTGGAATTCAGCAACTCCTACTTTTGTTCGCAATTCGTCGCAGAAATTCTGGAGCGGTCCAGCATAAAGCTATGGAATAAGTTGCCTGCGCTTGTTACGCCGGATGATTTTCGGCAAAGCGACCGGCTGCATTTGATCTACGAAGGGTATTTAAGTCAGTACGAGCCTCAGCTATGATAACATTACATATAAGCTATTTACTGGAGTGAGAACTTTGAATAAAAAGAATAATAAAAATCAAACATGGATCAGGCTGGCGTCTTCCGTGCTGTTAATTGTACTCAGCACGCAGATTCGTCCGGAAGGATCAACGCTGCTGGGTGTTTTGCAGACGCTTATGCTAGGTGTAGGAATGGTAGGCTGCTGTCTGGCCATATGGAAATTTAGCAAGGGCGGTAAAAACAAAGGGTAGGGTATATATGACACAAAGAAGCCGCAGCATATGCCGCGGCTTTTTCTCTATGCGTATAATGAGAACTTTGACTCCGCCATTTATATAAAAAGATTAATCCCCGACTGGTCAGCTTTGCCTAAATAGTACCCGACACCGCCGATTTTAACACCATCGATCAGTTCTTCCTGCTTTATGCCCATTACGTCCATAGACATCTGACAGGCTACAACCTCTACACCCTGCTGAATGGCAGTTTCTATCAGGTCTTCTAAAGAAGAGATATTCTTCGCTGCGGGAACCTTGTCTGGCTTTCGCAGAATATTCAGGCCCCAGAAGGTGAAGAACATCGTGACTTTTTTGGAACTGGAGGCAGCACCGTTGGCAATGATGAATGAAGCAATGGCTTTATCCAGATCCCCGCTAAAAACGACCATGGTAGTCCCGTCAGTCGTCGCTACGACGTTACCGGATTCAACAGGTGTGACGGTGGATGAGGTTTTGCGTATCAAAGCTTCAATCTGACCGTTTGACGATTTGCTGACATGAAGCATTTCATTGCGGGACATGGTTGCCCAGGATTGAATATCCTCGTAGAAACCCGGGTCTGATGCTGTCACATGCAGCACTTGCCCATCCTCTAGCTGATCAATGGAGCGTTTGACCTCAATGAGTGGTCCCGGACAGGACAAACCGCAGGCATCCAGTTGGATATTAGCTTGTGTCGCGGGAATAGCTTGGACAGGAGCCACAGCTACAGGCATTTTTGGATTTGGTTTGTATATCGCCATTTGATGAAAAGTTTTCGCAAACTTGTGACTTTTAGTCGTGAGTAAGAAAACTTCGGTTCAGGCGTGTCGATAGACACGTTAATGAACCGACATATGGTATGATTATATTGGGTAATGAAAATATGGTAAACATCAAACATGGACGGGGATATGTTTACGCCATTGAGTACCACATCGTATGGTGCGTAAAGTACCGACACAAGATTCTTGTAGAAGAATTAGATGTAAGACTAAAAGAAATTCTTCTAAAAATTGCGTCCGACTATGCATTCACAATATCTGAAATGGAAAGCGACAAAGATCATATCCATCTGCTTGTTGAATGTACACCGCAACACGCAATACCCAGTATGATTAAAGCATTAAAAGGGATATCAGCGAGACTTCTTTTTAAAGAGTTCCCAATAAGGAAGTACATCCAAGATCAAAAAGTGAAATGAGGTGAAAATCAATGGTAGTGAACAAAGCCTATAAATTCTCATTCACAAGACGATTGGATGTGCAAGGTTTGTATTCAATCACTTCCTTACCACGACATCATTGCGATGGAAGATTTACACGTAGCCAGTATGGTCAAGAATCATAAATTAGCCAAATCCATTAACGAAGTCTCTTGGTCGATGTTTCGCTCCATGTTAGAGTACAAAGCGAAATGGTATGGTCGTATGGTTGTAGTAGTGGGCAAAACCTTTGCAAGCAGTCAACTATGTTCCTGCTGTGGCTATAAAAACAAAGACGTTAAAGACCTGAACTTACGTGCATGGGACTGTCCTGATTGTAGAACACATCACGACAGAGATTTCAACGCAAGCCTAAACATTCTTGCCGAAGGTAAAAGACTGCTTACCGTGTAAATGGGCCGTATAGCCATTATACAAACTGTCGGAACGACAGGGTTAGCTTGGTAAACTTCTCTTCGTTAGAAGGGACTACCCAAGAATCTCGTGACTTTAGTCATGAGAGGTTCAAGTGTTTTAAATCCTCCAATCAGGTTGCGTACTCGGAATCCTTTTTGCTGTAAAATACGCGAAGCCGTATAGCCGCGCAGACCCACTTGGCAGTAGACCCAAATTTCCTTGGCAGCATCTAGTTCCCCCAGTCGATCACGCAGTTCATCAACAGGTATAAGCAGAGAACCTGCGATATTGCCATTCTGATGCTCGATCTCTGAACGAACGTCCACGAGCATCGTAGTGTCCCTGTCTCGTGATTCCAAATTCCGGGAAGTGAAAGTTCCCGTTTTATCCGTCAGGATATTCTCAGCAGCATACCCCAGCATGTTCACAGGGTCCTTTGCAGAAGAGTAGGGCGGTGCATAGGCAAGTTCAAGCTCTGTTAGGTCCGTTACCGTACCCTGAAAACGAATAACAGTTGCAATATCGTCGATCCTTTTGTCTACGCCATCGAAGCCGACGGCCTGTGCCCCGAGAATTTTTCCGTCAGGAGCAAACAGCAGCTTGAGAGTAAGGGGGGACGCTCCTGGATAATAGGAAGCATGCGAGCGGGTAGCCTCGTCTGAAACCTTCTGCTTAATACGATCCGTATCGGGTATATTCCGCACCACATGTATATTAGGGTTATCATTCCCCGGCCAAGCCGGACGAATGGGTTTGGCACCAGGCGAGAGAATAAGATAATCGTAGCTTTCTTCGTATATACCGCGCTCTTTACTGTTTACCTGAACGGTTTTCTTCCCGGTGTTGACTTGGGTAACTTCACTTTCAATACGAATATCTATATTAAAACGCTTAGTCATCGCTTCTGGGGTTTGTATGATTAGTTTCGACCGTTCCTTGATGGTATCTCCTATATAATAAGGCAGCCCGCAATTGGCAAAAGATATATAGGGATCCCTTTCGAACATTACGATGTGCGCTTCTTCATCCAGTCTGCGTAATCTGGCTGCAGCCGAAGCGCCACCGGCCACACCGCCAACAATTAATACCTTTTTACTCATTATGATTCCTCCCCGAAAAACATCCGCACAAGACTTTTTACCTTTTCGTCTCTCACGGTGTAGTTAACCTCCAGTCCATTCCGCTCAGTTTCAACAATTCCAGAGCTGCGAAGCTTCTGCAAATGCTGGGAAACGGTGGACTGCGGCAGATCCAAACACTCTTGCATGAAACTGACATTACAGGAGCCCTTTTTCAGGAGCCCTTTTACGATACATAAACGAACGGGATGGGCCAAAGCCTTCAATATTTCGGCAGCTTCATGATATTCCTTGAAATTGTTATCCATTGGGATCGTCACATCCTTATTCAAAATCATTATATAACGATATAAAATGTAACTATTATTTTGGCAGTCGTCATCCTATTAAGCTATTGATCTTGCCGGAGTCACATCGCTGAGGGTTGAACCAGGGGGAGACAGTTCTTTTCCCGAATAGCTCTAAGCTGTGCTTTTAAATCAGGAATGCTTCTATCCAGAATGGCGCTTATATCAGGCAGGGTAAGCTTTAGGCGATACCAAAGAGCACACAGGACTATATCCTCTGCTCCTAACTGCCCTTGGGTCAGAAGAGAATGACTTGCAAGGTGGGCAGAGCATTGACGAATGCAGTTTTGGTAGGCTAGGGTAGACAATAATTGAGAGTCGAGATCCTCCTGGCGGATAGACTGGTAGAGCTCTGCGAAGATGCGGGTTGTGATTAGCTCAGCTTCCGCCGAGGATTCCAACAATAAGGAACTGAGGGAATGGACTCCGGCAGTATGGGTTTGAACGTATTCAGAAAACAAACTGGCAGTGGATTGACTCCGGAGGAAGCGACTAGACATGATTCCACTTTCCTTTCTAATTGGCTATAGTGAGGCCAGTTCAACGATTTCAGCCATAAAAAAACCGTAGGCAGAGGAGGACCTCTGCTTACGGTTAATAGGCGCAGTTAATATTTAACCTCGCATATAACTTAGCGGATCAAGGGCTCTCTCTATACGCTTACGAGGTTAGCTGTCGGATTCGGACGGTGAGAGTCGCCCTACCTTGTGAGACCATAAGTTAAGTCTCCTTCGGATTCACCCCAATGAAGGCCTTGCGGCCCGTTTGGTTCCCCCGTTTCCCGCGAGGCGGGAATTCAGCGTGCATCAATGGGTTATGGATTTAATCCGAATCATACTCCTTGTAGATTGCATTGTAAAAATCTGAAAAACACCACTACAGCCGAAAAAGAAGCGAAATGGGGCAAAGAGGGTGAAATAGTGGAGTGAAACAGAGTTTATTGCGTTATTTTGACCTCGTTGAAAAAGGATTGCATCGTGCTAAGGTGGGAATGAAGAAACACCATCATGCCACCCCGGGTGGCTTCAGACGTATATGAGCGGACAAAAAAATGAGAACGCTACCACAAACTCCGGAGGAATCTGCTCATGAAATTATGACTATCGTGCAGAATTACCCGAAATACCACAATCCCGAAACTACTGTAAGGTGGTGACCCGGCATGTCTGGGAAGACAACAGCAAGGAGTGGGTACGGAATAACCGGCTCAGCAAGTCAGGCAAACAGTTGTACCGCAAACGAAAAGAAACGATTGAGCGAAGCTTCGCGGATCCTAAAGAGCTCCATGGGTTTCGCTATTGCCGTTTGCGGGGGTTGCCGAACGTCAGGGAACAAGCGCTAATGACGGCAGCCGTGCAGAACATGAAGAAGATGGCGATCCACCTGGATCGTCTGGAAAGACGGGGGTAATCCCTTCAATTTCCCGATTTTACATGTACCAAAACAAAAAGAGAAGCCCTAAGTCATGAAAATGACTGGGTTTCTCGACAAGCTGAGAGGATCTTATGATCCTCAAGGAAAATGCCACACTAGATCTTTAAATATCAGAATCCTCTTCTGTTGGATCGTGATCGGGGAATGCCGCAAGGGGCAATATAGGATACTCTACTGAAATATTCATGGATATCAGATGCAAAAAACATCATTATAGAAATGAGAGCAGTTATCTCCCACTTCCCTTCTGTGTTACTAAATATTGATATTAATAGTTGAAAAGTTACTCCACCAAACACAAAAATTCTATTTTTTTTCTCAAAATAAAGAGCTGCTGGAAGATAAGCAAGATACAAATAAGGAAACCACAGTATAGATAAGCAACCAATTCCATGGAGTATTGATTTTAGTCGTTTATTCAAAGTGCAAGCTCCCTTCATCAAGCTTTTTTATCTATAATGAGTGTTGAGTCTACAAACGAAGATTGATTATATGAGTTTCTATAGATCTTATACTCGGCCTTATTTTCAGAAATAATTTTATTATTAACGATTATTCGTGAAGTCCAAATGCCTTCGGTTAGTGTTGGATTTATTTGCATACCAAAGTAGTAATCTCTACTGTTATTAGTTTTGTTACTCTGCTTCAAAATTTCAAAATGTAAAATATGAATTTGAAATTTGGGATCAAGCAGTTGAAAGTATATCATTGTATCTTGTTTTACATTAGTAACCCTACACCAAAAGCCGAACAAAATAAGTTAAAAAATGACAATAAAATAAGCCATTGTTTCAAGCAGTTCGGGCCGCCAAGCCTTCAACTGCTCCATCCGTACAGCAATACGGCGAAACAGACGCTACCACAATAGCTTACTTTTAATTGATATACCGTCATTTTAGCATCCTGAGCCATAGGGTCAAGGAGATTCCAAACGGTATACAAAAAAAGTTACGAATAAATGATATGCCCTGATTCCTCCGTGTACGAAGGGTCAGGGCTTTTTTGATTCCTGGATGCTGCGATTCTGATCTGTACCACAGATCAGGGCGTGAAATCATACATAATCACAAACTTCATATTCAGTTCGTTTCCAATTTTGAAAAAATGGAATTCGAGGGTCTGATTTTCTATTGTCTTTTTCGAAATGAAGGAAAAGCCTCCTTGAGCCGGGCGTAGCTCCGTGGTTTTCAGCAGTAAAGGAGACAGGAATAACACGTAAAAAAACTGTCCATGGAGGGAGCCTTACCCCAAGCGTACGGTTATTTCCGGGTTGCTACGTAGAGCCGTGGCCATTAGCGCCTTACATTGTGGGCTGCAGGAAGGTTGTAAGGCAGCGTGTCAGAGAAAGAGATCAAGGCCCGTTCATAAGAAAAAGATTGACCCTGACACTGGTGTCAGGGTTTATACTAGGTCTAGACCATTTCTCATGAACCCCGGGGAGAATGCCATGAAAATAGGTGAGCTTGCAGCACTTACGGGCGTTAGCGTCCGGTCACTGCGATATTACGAAAGTCAGGGATTGATTACGCCGGTCCGTCAGGCCAACGGATACCGGGAGTATTCACCGCTTGCCGTTGAGACTGTCGAAACCATTCAGCTGTATTTGAATTTAGGTCTGTCGACGGAGCAGATATCAGGCTTTCTGCACTGTGTGCTCAGGAACAAGGAGTCCTTCTGTTCTGAAGTGATGCCGCTGTACGCCAGTAAGCTTGCGGATATTGAGAGTCAGCTCCTGCAACTGAATCAGATCAAACAAAATCTGGAGGAGCGCATGGCTTCGATTCTTCAAGAGCAGAAAGACACTGCATCGGAGACTGTAACAAAGAAGACGTGAGGGGGATCTTGAATGGCTATAATGAGTGCGGACAACGCCGATATGCTATCAGAAGAATTACAGCAGGGAGGAACGGTGTTGGTAGATTATGGGGCCCCTTGGTGTGCTCCCTGCAAGGTGCTGCTGCCTCTTCTGGAGGAGCTTCATCAGGAGTTTGGGGACGCTGTATCTATTGTTAAAGTAAACTGTGATGAACTGCCACAGCTGGCAGCAGAAGCGGGTGTGATGAGCATGCCTACTGTCATTGTGTACAAGGAAGGCCAGCCGATGGAGAAGCTGGTGGGCCTCCGCCCGAAGGCAGTCTACCAAAGCCTATTAAACAAGCACTTAACCAGCCGGACTATTATATAAAAAACTAAAATCAGGCAGGAGCATCGAAGGATGCTTCTGCCTGATTGGTTTACGAGCCTTTGATATGAACCACTTCATTCTGCTGCAAGGCTTCCAGGACCTCTGCTCTCAAGGTGCGGGTAAAGGCCTCCCACGTTTTTTTGCCGATATCCAGCTCTGCTCGTCCAATGCTGTTCAGCGTATTGAGCCATACCCGCTTATCATTAATCTCTCCAAGCTGTTCCTGTACTTCCTTATAAATCGCCTCATTCGCATGGAATTTCTGATTCAGTGCGAAGGATGCAGCACTGGCAGTGTACCGCAGCTCCTTGGCGGCAATGCGAAGGTCATGCAGTGCCTCGAAGGCCTCCTCCGAGTCAGCTTTCGCTTCCCGAAATATGTCCTTGCAGGCTTTTTTCTTCTGCTCGTAGGCTACCTCAAGCTCCCGCATGACAACATTGGCATCTCTCTTCGCTACCAGGGGCTTCAATTGCTCGCCTATAAAGGTGGCCCACTGTTCATCCAGCTCCTTGCCCAAAAGCTGCGGCAGCTCCCGAGCCAGCTTCTGCCGGTATTTTTTGCGCTTTTCCTTTTGATGCTTAATGACCGCCTTCAGGAGCCCGGCGCTTCTCTTGTCGCCGTCTTTTTTGGACTGGCGCCGTCTTTTCTTGAAAGATTCAATGAGTACGTCAGCATCCCTTACCCTGCCCAGAATCTTCTGGGATTTCTTGAAGAGAGGGTATAAACCTGAGGAGTGGCCGGGGTCAAGAATGGATAACAGAGTAAGCAGCTTCCGGCTGTTCACCCGGGCCTGATGAATATCCTCGTCATCAAAATTTTTCAGAGCGTCCTTACAGTAGTCCCGAAAGTTGATGTACAGCAGGCCCAGTGCCTGTTCCCATTGTTCCGTTTTTCCCGGCTGACTAATTTTTGACAGGTGTTCGACCGTCATGCGGATCCCTCCTAAAAGTTTGCTGGCTTTATACCGAATGCAGAGAAACCTTTTCAAAAATGATTGCGTCTTATACTATAAGACAACGTTATCATGATCAAACAACGATTACAAACCAACAGGTTGACAGGAGGGTGAAGGATGATGAAAAAGAACATGCTTGCACTGGTTTTTGGCTTAGGCCTGCTTATTCCGGGTGGGACTCTCTATTCGGGTGTACATGAAACTGTTCTGGCCGCACCTGAAATAACAAGCGCCGCAGCCGTGACTGCTGCCGCCAACACACCTGTAGTTATCGTTAATGGAAAAAAACTGATGCTTGCAGACGCGCCTTTTACTAAACAGGGAAGACTGCTTGTTCCACTGAGAGGAGTGGCGGAGGGATTTGGTGCGTCAGTGACATGGAATAAGGCAACCCGCACCGCCTCTGTAACCCGTGGTGTGCATGAGGCCCAATTGACAGCCGGCAGTACGGCGGCAGTTAAGGACGGCATTGCCGTGAAGCTGGATGTCCCGGCAGAGATACGCAGCGGCAGAATTTATATTCCTCTGCGCTTCTCCGCAGAAAGTATGGGCGGGCTTGTATCCTGGAATGCTTCCACCGCGACAGCTTCCATTACAATGCCGCTAACACCGGCTGCCGCCCAATTAATTATTCAGGACAGAGCTGAGGAGGCAGTGACGGCGCTGAAGGAGAAGGACTGGGAGTCTTTGCAGGCTTTAAGCTCACCGAAGGGAGTTCGCTTCTCGCCATACGGTTATGTTAATACGTCCAGTGACCGGTTACTGAGTCATAGCTCCCTGACTACAGCCCCTCTGGACAATACCGCGTATCTTTGGGGCTCCTATGACGGCAGCGGTGATCCCATCAAGCTGAATTTCGCGCAGTATTATGACCGGTTTATATACAGCTCCGACTTCGCGGCCGCCCCGCAGATCGGTTACAATGTCACTATAGGTACGGGTAATACGCTGGATAACTCGCGAAATATATACCCGAATGCCATTATTGTAGAATACCATTATGACGGATTTGATCCGCAATATGCCGGTATGGATTGGCAAAGCTTGCGACTCGTATTCGGGAAAGAGGGTAGTCAGTGGGTACTGGTGGGCATTATTCATGATCAATGGACGATCTAATCCGGGAGAATATACGGAAATGAGCCGGCTTCCGCAGCAACTGGTACTGTTTGAGCATTTGCTTCAGGAGGGTGAGGAAGCGGAAAACGGCGGGAGGGATGAAGGTACTGCTGACGGAAAATTCGGAGATATGCTGATCCCGTTCGCTTATGAGGAAACGCTGTGCCGCGACGTTGGCCTTGGCACAGCACCTCCGGCACTGCATCTGTGGAGTCATCCGGGCGGTGTGGCGCTGGGCCTGCGGGACAGCAAGCTGCCCTGCGCCCGGCCCGCCATGCAGAAGCTTGAGGAGGAGCAGGGCTTCCGGACAGCGGTAAGGCATTCCGGCGGTGCGGCTGTACCGCTCGATGCAGGGATCGTCAACGTATCCCTCATTCTGCCGAAAAGCCGCGGAAAGCTGGACTTTCATGATGACTTCCGACTGTTGGCTTCCTTGATAACGGAAGCTGTAGCCGTAACTCATCCACTTGCGGCGGCGCAAATTGAGGCAGGAGAGATCACCCATTCCTACTGTCCTGGTGATTTCGATCTCGCGATCGGCGGGCGCAAATTCTGCGGCATTGCCCAGCGTCGGCAAAGCCATGCGTATTTCGTACATGCCTTTGTCGTTATAGCCGGATCGGGACAGCAGAGGGGAGAACTCATTCGCCGCTTTTATGAGGATGCTGCTTGTGGAGAGGAAGGCTTGTCCTATCCGGACGTGCGGCCCGAGACGATTGGCGGATTAGGAGAATTGGGCGGACCAGAGACAACGGAAGCTTTTGCCGCAGGGATAAGGCAGGCGCTGATACAGCGCGGAGTAACCCTCCAGCCAGCCTCTGCTCTGGCGCAGGAGACAGGCTATACTCTGGAGTATGGGGATATCCGCGTGCTGGAAGCTGCGCGGGTGCTGCGGGAACGCTACTCATAGACTAGAAGAAGCGGAGCATGGAGAGAGGCGTTACAGTAGTCGGGGAGACCCGGATCTGTAACGCCTCTTTTTTGGAGAATCAGCTTATTTAACCTTTTTCAAATCCATAATCCCGTTCGACCTTACAAACTCTTGTTTTATAAGTGAGATACCAATCAGATCTACCTTGTCTTTGGGCGACTAAATGCCGTTCGTTCTGTTTCCATATTTGTATAGCTTCAAGAGATTCCCAATAAGAGACTGTAATACCTACACCTTCTCTAGCACTTTCTACGCCGAGAAATCCAGGTTGGACGGATGCAAGTTTCACCATTTCATCTGCCATTTCCGCATAGTGGTTATCCCCGTCCGTTCGTTCAGATGTAAAAATCACTGCATAATAAGGTGTTTGTGGCGTTTTAGCAATCTCACTCATGACTCTATCCTCCGTTAAATAATGACTTGTGATACGATTCACTGCGCTGTCTAATACGGTAAGAATCTTCTTCATGCTGAATGCGGAGATTTTTTTTTTGGAGTAATTTGATATGAAATTCCCGCCTGAGTAGTTGGCCCTCCGGATTCAGCAATTGCCATATATAATCCCCATTCTCTTACTTCATGGGCTTCTCAGAAGCTCGTGGAGCTTTCTCCAAGCATAATAAGGAAACAAGATTTCGTTAATCACACTAGTTTAGCATTAAATTGCGAATTATTATTTCGTTATTCAACCTTCTCGTCAAGGTAACCAAGATCGGATAAACGTATATTAGAATAAATAACACCAATGCGGTAAGATGTTATCCGCTTTTCTCCACTCGCAGATTCCAAAATTCCTTTTCCAAGCCATTCCTTTGTCCAGTTTGTAGCAGTTCGGGGTGTGACTTGAAAAGCTTCAGCAATATCCTTAGGTTTAATAGAACCTCCATTTTTCATTAACATTCGCAATAAAACAATTTCCTTTGGCTCAAGTCTTGCTACTATAGGATTAATTAAGCTTTTGCTGTTTTTTTGTGCGGAAATAGCAACTTGTTGAAATGCATATGCCATAATCCGTGTGAAATATTCTATCCAAGGTGATAAACTTTTGGGAGCGTGCCGACCTTCATAATATAAAACCGGGAGCCCCATTTATTGGAATAGTATCCAGATAAGTCTGCAAAATAGTACTCTTCCATGGAATTAAATCCTCTAAGATTATATCCTCCGGTAGATAGAATATAAGATGCCAATGCTCTAGATGTTCTGCCATTTCCATCATCAAAGGGATGAATAGTTAATAACTGATATGCAGCGATGGCTGCCTTAATTGGGGTTGGAAGTTCGTGTTCGCTATTAATCCATTCTATCAATTCCATCATTAGCTGAGGTACGTCTATCCACTCGGGTGGTATGTAATCGGGCTGCCGGGTTTCCGCGTCATAAACAGCAAATAATGTTCCTGGTGGAGTTGGCCCTCTGTAAGATGTTTCTTTTATTCCCCTATCGGTTCCTCTCCTCTCAATGATTGTGTGTAACCGCTTTACAAAGGGCTCATTAATAGGATACTTTAACTTCCTTGCTGTATTTAAAAAGGATAGTGCATCCCAATAATTTCTAACCTCTTCTTCAGCACGGATTCGAGAATTCTCACGTTTTGCTTGCACAATCTGAGAGACCTGTTCAAGACTCAAAGGATTGCCTTCTATTTTGGTCGAATAATGCGTCATTTTTAAACGTGCCCTATCCCTAAGCTGCTTTTCAACATCTGCTGGAATTGGTAATATATCAACTATAGCTTTGGCACGCTCAATTGACATTAAGTCCTTCACCATTAAATTCGTGTATTCGAATTTTGGAGAATACAATCTTATCAACTCCCTTATCAATTAATTTTAACATATATTAAGGAAATTTATTTTCCCTATTTTAAGTGTTAACGAATTTTCTTTTCTTAAACTTGCCCCTTCTTATGGTACGGTTCAGCATCTCACAATTAAACTAAATCTCCCGTTAGCGGAAAAAGGCAACCATTTAATATTGGTCGCCATTTTCCTATTGAATATTGCTGTCTAGTTCTCCGTTAGTGGATCATCTGCACAGGTCATTTAATTGGATGCGCTGTTTGCAGCAGAGCGATGCCTTTTCTGAATCGCGTGCATTCCCATGATCACCGCTACAAGTTCGTAAGTATCCAAATATTCGCATTCATTGTTAAGAAGAAAAGCACCGGAAGAAAACCAGCTGTTCACTTGTTCGAAACGGACAACAATCGCTCCGGATTCATCGGATATCGCATATTCCTTTGAAAATGCCGGTGACATGATCACGTAGTTACCTCGCCCGTTTGTTTCATATGTGAATTTCTTGGTGAAAAACGAAAATCTGTATCTCAACATACCCAACAGATCTCCGTCGGCACTGGTAACCTCCCATTTGCCGCCTCCCTTTGAACACTATTGATAGAATTCAGGCCGTCTGTCGGAGAAGACTGGTATTTGACGGCGGACCTGGCGGACCTTTTGCAAATCAATGTCACCGCTTATAATTTCCTCGTATTCAGAGGCTTCGCAGACAATCTCCCCCCAGGGATCAATGATCATGGAATGTCCGGCGAAGGTATTGACGGGGTCACTTCCCGCACGGTTGCAAGCTACGACATAACACTGATTCTCGATGGCCCTGCTAATTAGCAGCGCACGCCAGTGGGACAGTCTGGGCAAGGGCCATTCGGCGCAGACGAACAGCACCTCCGCACCTTGAACCATATGAGCGCGAATCCATTCCGGGAAGCGGATATCGTAGCAGATCAGACCTGCGCAGGGTACTCCATCCAATGCGAATAACCCTTTGGTTTCTCCAGGCTGCAAATATAGATGTTCCTCCATCAGACGAAACAGATGCAGCTTATTATATTCCCCGACGCATTCACCTTGGCGGTTGAATACAAACATACTGTTGGTTACACCGCCAGCGCTCCTTTTGGCCACCGAGCCGGCTACAATATTAATGGCGTACTTCTGTGCCAGGGACGAGATAAAAGACTTCGTGAGTTCACCTTCAGGGTCGGCGATTTCCTCCAGCCGGGTCAGATCATAACCGGTGGTCCACAGCTCGGGCAGAATGAGGCAGTCGGGGGCTTCGGCAGCCGCTTTCCGAATTTTATTCTCCGCAGCGGCATAGTTGGCAGTTGGATTGCCGAATGCGATATCAAGCTGGATAAGGGCTATTTTCAAAAGGGAACCTCCTCTGATGAATCTATATGGACCAAGAGTATATGCTCCCGGCCGCCAATGCAACAATAGCGTTAAAAACGTTTACAGGACCTGCTTCCGGGGTATCTATCTATAGCCTGATTAACAGCTTTCTATAACAAGCGGATAACCAAGAAGATAGCCCGGAGGTCCTTGCATATGAATACTAACAAGCTTATGGATACTGAAACGGATAAGCACCTGCAGCAAGGAATTATTAACTGTGTGAATTATTATCTCTCCGGCGGCTCCCTCCGTATTGCAGCGGAAGAATCGGGGGAAGCTGCTGCCTTTTTACAGGATAACATGAATGGGGAGAGAGTCCGCCGGTACCGGCAGGAGCTTGGCGGAGTGATTACTACTATAGAGCAGCTTGCTAACATTCCCGGGTGCAGTACCAGATGGATCGAACAGCTCGCACCTCTGGTCAGCCGGATGGATGGCGGCAAACTGAAAGCGTTGGCACCGCAGACGACCTGGCATAATGAGGTAACCGCCTATGTGAATGGTCCGCAATGTCTGGAACTGCTGATAGAGGAGATCAGAAAGGCGCAGCGTTATATCCATCTGTCTGTTATGTTATTTTATAACGACCGTTCTGGAAATCTGATTGCCAATGAGCTGTTGTCTGCTCTGGCCCGCGGCGTTAAAGTTCGCATGATGGTGAATTATTCGATTACTGCGTTGGGTTATGAGAAGAATCTTGAATTTGGAAGATTCTCTGAAATATCCGAGCGGCTGGAAGTGGCCGGAGCCAAGCTGCTGAATACCTCTAATTCTTATTATTCTTCGGAGGAATGGCGGACCCGGCGTCAGGCGCTAAAGCTTCAGGGGGTCCCGGAAGATATCCTGTTTCTTCAAGACAAAGTTCAGGAGACTGTAGAAATCAGCAGACTAAATGTGATCGACCACCGCAAGTTCTTTATCATAGACGGGATGACCTCGATCATAGGCAGCCTGAATATAGGTGATCAGTATACTTATGAGACGCCGATAGAGTATTCTTCTGCCGCTCAAGCGGATGGATATAAACTGGGGATTCCCAGCAAGCTGGAGGAGTGGCATGATGGCTGCTTCCGGATCCGGGGAGCCGTTGCCCGGCCGCTTAACGCCATTTTTCACTCACGTTGGCTGCTGCTTGGCGGGGATCATTTTGATGTCGTGGATTCCTTCTACTGTTCGGATATGGATCTTCATTTTGGTGAAGAAGAGTGTACGCTGTTTGCGAGCTTCCCCGGCAATCCGGTCAATCTGATTCAGCAATATTATCTGGACTTGATTTCGTATGCCGCCGACGAGACCGTGATTGTGAATCCTTATTTAATTGACGAGGATTTCTGGGAGCGGCTTCAGGCGCTGGGTTTCCTATGACAAGAGGTCGCATGCCGTATTTCACGGCTCCTACAATATTAACGAAAGAAGCGCCTGTCATGATTTTGAGCTGGGACTGCTGGTGAAGGGTCAGGCTTTGGCGGATAAGGTGAAGTATATGATTGATTACGATCTGGGCGTTTCCCACCGGATAACGGACAAGAAGGAATTTTTCAAGTATCCCTGGCTGCATCCCAGCACGTATATCAACAGGGCTACCCGCAACTTCACTTGATCGGTGATAGGGAACTTCATGTATAATGAACGTTATAAAACGTAACAGATGGAGCATGTATATGAAGATAACAATAACGAAGTACGGATTAAGAAAAGATGAGATATTATTCAACTCTTCATACGGAGAGGGCAGAGGGTTGTGGTGCGGTGCTGCTGTTACACTGGGTGAAGAGGTTGAAGTGGAGTTCGAGTTTATACAGTTTTTGATGAGATGGATTGATATATTGCCGTCTGACTCCAGTGAATTCAGCATGAGGATAGACCAGGATCGTGTTGTCTTTACCGGAAGGCTGGACAATATCGAGGAGGACGGAACGGCATTCCTGCAGATGGGTGAGGGTCTGATCATGTTCGAATGTCTTGGCGAGCCTATGGCCTTGGGTACTTTTGTAGAGGTAAGAACTGCTGATGTCCGGATTTACCCGGCAGCCTTGTAATCAGCTATCAGGTTCAAACGTTAAGGGTGCTATGTTATGATATTAAAGAATCAGAAGTAAAGCTATGAGGAGCACAAGTCATGAACAGCGATATTCAGCAATTTAAAACGGAGTTTTTCAAAGCGCTGGCTCATCCGATGCGTATACGCATATTGGAGCTGCTAAGCGAAGGTGAGAAGAATGTGAATGAGCTTCAGGCCATTTTAGGTTCGGAAGGCTCTGCCGTGTCCCAGCAGCTGGCTGTGCTGCGGGCCAAAAATGTTGTAGCCAGTGTAAAAGACGGCACCTCTGTAATTTACTCGCTCCGCGACCCCCTGATCAAAGACCTCTTGGCAGTAGCCAAGCAAATATTCGATAACCATCTTGTGAATGCCATTTCCTTGCTGGAAGGCATCCGAAGCGAATGAAAATGGAGCTTTAAGCTTAATTAGGGCGTTGACAACCGCGGCCTGCAGGAGTAATGTTTTTTATATATTCAAATAATCAGATATTCAAAGAAAAGAAGGTTTGATCATGACAGGGTGGAGCCGTTTTGAAGGCTATTCTATTGCTTCTCTGCGCAAGGATATCATTTCAGGGACAATCGTCGGTGTGATTGCCATTCCGTTAGGGATGGCATTTGCTATTGCTTCAGGTGTAAAGCCGGAGTATGGAATTTATACCACCATTGTTGCCGGTATCCTCATTTCATTATTTGGCGGGTCCAGATTTCAAATCGGCGGACCAACGGGTGCCTTCATTCCTATTCTATTCGCCATAGGAATGCAGTATGGATATGAGAACCTGCTCATTGCCGGAATGATGGCGGGAGTCTTCCTGGTTTTAATGGGACTCCTGAAGCTTGGTGTGCTGATCAAGTTCATCCCCAAGCCGGTGACGATCGGTTTTACCGCAGGCATTGCTGTGATCATATTCAGCGGGCAAATCGCCAACTTCCTGGGTCTGCGGGATATGAAGCGGCACGAAAGCTTCGTGGACAATATGAAAGAGATTGGTCTTCATATATCGACTATTAATATGTACAGCATTCTGACAGCGGCTGTTTGTCTCGTTGTTGTAATACTGACCATCCGGTTCGCTCCAAGAATCCCCGGATCGCTCATAGGTCTCCTCGTTGCAACGGTGCTGGCCACTCTGTTCTTCACCGGCAAGGTGACTACGATCGGCTCTGCTTATGGAGCCATTCCCAATACGCTGCCAAGCTTCCACTTTCCGATAATCACCTGGGAACGTATCGGTTCTCTTATCCGGCCCGCCTTTCTGATCGCCATGCTCGGTGCTATCGAATCACTGTTATCCGCAGTCGTGGCAGACGGAATGACGGGGGAGCGCCATAACAGTAACCGCGAGCTGATCGGTCAGGGCGTTGCCAATATCGTCGCACCTCTGTTCGGCGGGATTCCGGCGACCGGAGCCATAGCCAGAACGGCTACCAATATCAAGAGCGGGGCCACCTCTCCTGTATCGGGAGTTGTTCATGGAGTGGTTGTTTTTCTTATTCTTCTGCTGTTTGCGCCTTACGCTTCGAATATACCACTCGCTGCAATGGCTCCTATCCTGATGGTGGTTGCCTGGAACATGAGCGAGCGCAAAGAGTTTCTGCACCTGCTTAAGACAAGAACCGGCGATTCACTGGTATTATTCATTACTTTCCTGTTGACGGTATTTGCCGATTTGACACTCGCGGTGGAGGTAGGACTTGTTCTTGCCGTAATTCTCTTTGTGAAACGGATGGGCGAGGTTCATCTGGTGTCCAAGGTGCTTCCCGATCCGACCTCTGTAAAGGTAGAAGCACATATGGTTACAGAGAACCATGATTGCCCGCAGATCGGGATTTACAACGTCGAGGGACCGCTCTTTTTCGGGGCGGCATACAAGTTCGAAGATACGATGCCGGGCTCCGGCCCGGACCAGCCTAATATTATTCTGATGCGGATGGGCAAGGTTCCGTTCATGGATACAACCGGAGAGGCTAATTTGGCTGGACTGGTCAAGCAGTTGAAAGGTAACGGGGGCGAGTTGATGATTTCCAGTATTCAACCGCAGCCGCTCAGTCTGCTAAGAAAAACGGGATTGTATGATACCATCGGCGCTGAACACTTTTACGAACATACCGGAGACGCTATTAATGATGCGCTGCACGCTATCGAGAAGAGCAAATGTGCGGGCTGCAGACATTTTGCATTCAGAGAGTGTACGGCTCTATCCCATTCGGATGAGGCTTTAGGACAGAGAGGGTTTAAGGTACAATTAGGATATGAATCGTAACCTTGCTGCGAAGGAGATCCTAAAACGATGAAGGAATTGAATTATCCGAAGGTATTTGTACTACTCGCCGGTCTGTCGCTGGCTGCACTGGCCGTATATCGTGTAGTTTCACTGCGGACCGACACGTATTATGCATTTCTGATCTGGAATCTGTTATTGGCCTGGATACCCTTTCTATTCTCAATGACTGCTTACCAACTGGATAAAAGAAAATTGGGCGGTTTGCTGCTTCTCCCTCTTTGTGCAGCATGGCTGCTGTTCTTCCCTAACTCCCCCTACATCATGACGGATCTTGTGCATTTAACAATCAGAAGCAGTAGGTACATGGCGGATGGTGAGGTTCAGAGCCGGTACTGGTATGACTTAACCATGCTGCTGTTATTTACCTGGAGCGGTTGGCTGACCGGTTTTTTCTCCTTATATCAATTCCAGGCGGTGATTTACCGCAGAAGCAGTCTGTTTGTATCTTGGGTATTTGTACTGGTTGCCTGTGCCCTCGGCGGTTACGGTGTATTGCTCGGCAGGGTCTATCGTCTGAATAGCTGGGATGTATTGACCGACCGGCATCAGCTCTACCAGCTCATTCTGGATAGCCTGAACTGGCAGTCTGTATTTTTCAGCCTGTTCATCGCCTTTGTCCTGCTGGTAATTTACGCTACGCTATACATTTTCTTGAATGCACGCGGCACCCGGGAAGGCCGTGGCAAAACTTCCAGGGGCAGGCGGGTCTAGTCCATAAAATCCGGTTGGAATTGATACTTCTTGAGGTCAATAATGCCTCTCTCATCAAATACAATCCCCTCCCCAAGAAGGTGGATCTTCTGCAGGGAGCTGGACTCGTCTTCAGAAAGGGAGATCATTCCCTTTACGTTAACTACCCGGTGCCACGGCAGCTTATATTTACGGCTCATAGAGTGTAGGATGCGGACCACCTGTCTCGCCCCGCGCGGACTGCCTGCGGCCAAGGCGACGCCTCCGTAGGTCATCACTTTTCCCTCCGGGATGGATTGAATAACGCGTATTACTTTTTCCGTGAACGGTGTCATCAGAGGAACTCCTTTAACAAGAATATATCTTCCAATTATAGCAGAGAAATAAGAGGCCGCGGGCAGCGGCTTCTTTTTTTTGAACAAGCAGAGTGGGCTTCTATTTGATGAATAGGAGTGAAAGTGTCAGGGGATAATTTAACAAAAGCTATAGTGACAGGAGTGAATCTTATGTCGGTACAAGAAACGGACAAAAAAAACGTCAGGTCTTCTTCAAGTAAGACATCGGCTTCTCTGTCTGTTAGTACCTCCTTAGATGAGAATCTGGCCCTGTTTCGGCGAATATTTGCTAGTGACGGAACGCTGAGAATAAGGGTTATTGAGAATGCCCACCACAAAAGTATCCGCTGCGGCCTGATCTTTATCGACGGTATGATTGACCGGGTTCTTATTCAGGAGGGCATTATCAAACCTATTATGAGTTTTGACTTCGGCGAAGAAGTGGAATACAGCTCGAGTGGGTTGCTGGAAAAAATACGTGCCCATGTTGTCAATGTCAGCGATGTAATGGTTTCTACAGATCAGGATGAATTAATCAGCGCTGTTGTAGGAGGAAAGTCCGTTTTATTTCTGGATGGTTATCCCGGTGGTCTTAACATTAATGTCGAAGGCTGGGAGACACGGGCCATCGCTGAGCCTATGACAGAAAAAGGGATCAGGGGATCCCGTGAGGGCTTTACGGAATCGCTGGGGGTAAATCTGACGCTCATTCGGCGCAGAGTAAAGAATTCCGATTTGAAATTTATCTTCAGCGAGGTGGGAACACGCTCCAAAACGAAGACATGCCTCTGTTATATGGAAAGTCTGGCCTCACCGGAGATTCTTAAAGAACTGCAGGACCGGCTTAAGAGGGTCGATATTGATCATGTTCTCGATACGGGTTATCTGGCCGAGTTAATCAGGGATGAGCCTTATTCGCCGTTCGAAATGATCGGGAGTACGGAACGCCCTGATTCTGTAGTGAGCAAAATTATGGAGGGCAGAATTGCTTTGCTGATCGAAGGCAGTCCCTTCGCGTTGACACTGCCGTATGTTTTTGTAGAGAATTTCCAAGCGAGTGAGGATTATTATCTCAACTACTATTTTGCTTCGTTTAATCGATTGCTTAGGGTATTTGGGGCTTTTATGTCCATTAGTATACCAGCCCTTTACGTAGCTTTAGTTACGTTCAGTCAGGAAATGTTACCTACAATGCTGCTGCTTAGTATTGCTACAGCGAGATTGGCTGTCCCCTTTCCAACGGTTGTTGAGGCACTGATTATGTTAACTATATTTGAGATTCTACGTGAAGCTGGGGCGCGGATTCCAACCGCTATTGGTCAGGCTGTCAGTATTGTGGGAGCTCTGGTGCTGGGTCAGGCCGCCGTAGATGCCCGAATTGTCAGCGCTCCTATGGTTATTGTAGTTGGCTTAACGGGAATAACAACGCTGCTTAACCCCCGGCTTACAGGTTCCTTGATAGTAATAAGGCTGTTATTGCTGATATTGTCTTTTTTTCTAGGGATATACGGGTACTTTTTCGGTTTGCTCGGTTTAGTTATTCACTTGATGAGTCTACGTTCCTTCGGGGTTTCATACATGCTAGGAGTAGGCTCGATAAGGCCCCAAGATATTAAGGATACTCTTATCAGGGCGCCATGGTGGCATATGTATTTGCGTCCAGCGATGATCGGGGCACGCAATATGACGAGAAAGCCGCCGAAGAAAAAGGGAAAACGGTCATGAAAAAAGCAAAAAGCGTACTGTCAGCCATGCTGTCACTGTTGCTTCTACTCAGCATTTCGGGCTGCTGGAATTATAGCGAGGTAGAAGAGATGTCGATTGTGGCAGGTGTAGCCATTGATAAGAATGAATCGGATGGCAAACTGCTGCTGACTGTAGAGATGGTTGATATAAAGGGGGGACTGAGTGGGGGTAAGACAAGATCAAAGCTTATCAGTCTTTCGGGGAAAACAATGTTTGATATTGTACGGAATATGATCACGTTGACCGGAGATAAACTGTTCTGGAGCCATGCCAAGACGATTATTATCAGTGAGGAGATTGCCCGGGAAGGGCTTGTAAAAGTTATAGATTGGTACAGTAGAGACACGGAGACAAGATCGGATGTATATATATTTATTTCCAAAGAGAAGAAGGCCCGGGATATCCTTAATCTGAGCAGCACGAAGGAAACGATTATGTCGTTCGAGATTGCACAAATGATGCGCGATGAGGAGTATGTCAGCACTGCCCCCGTTGTAGAAATTTGGGATTTCATTGACAAGCTGGAGTCTCAGGGGCAGGATGCTACGGCTCCGCTCGTCTTTATTCATGAGAAGGATCAGCAGAAAAGTGAAATCGTCAGGGGTACCGCTATATTTTCTAAGGACAAGATGATTGGTACGCTGAATGGTGAAGATAGTAAATACATGATGTTCGTCAGAAATAAGGTGAAGGGCGGCATCTTGGTAGTGGAAGATGAGAGCGGACATCCTGCCTATTCATTGGAGATTTTATCTAATAGAACAAAAGTAAAGCCCATGTGGGTCAATGGCAAGCTCCAAGTACAGATCAAGACTGAGACAAATACCTGGCTGGACGAAGTGATGAATGCTAACGAGTTTCCCGATATGAAGAGCAAGAAAGATATTGAGAAGCTTGCCGAACAGCAAATGCAAAAGAATATCATTGCTGTGATCCATAAAGTGCAGCAGAAATATCAGGCCGATATCTTTGGATTTGGGGCAGCCATCCACAGGAGTATGCCAAAGGCCTGGGATAAGCTAAAGAAAGACTGGAACCAGAATTTTGCCGAACTGGATGTTGTTGTTCAATCCAAAGTTATTATTGAGAGCACTGCCAAAACATCAAGATCTATAAGAATAGGAGATTAAATTGGTTATTCTCATTGTGCTTATTTATGCTGTTATCGTACTTGCCGATCCATACGGACTGCTGAAGCAAGGAATGAAGCGGGATTTCTATGTGTGTTCCGCTTTATGCTTGATTTCCTTCTCCATTGCATTTGCTTTGGGAATGAAATGGAGAATTCCTAGTCCCTCACCGTTGATAGTAAGCTGGGTTAAACTGTTATTCTAAAATTCACACGCCCGAAAGGAGATTGAAGCATGAACAAAGAGACTATACCAACAGGGCATTCCATCAGTATTGCTATCTTGTTTATTATAGGCAGCACTCTGTTCATGGGAGTGGGGGGACAAACAGGGAATAGCAGGTGGTTTTCTCTGCTGCTTGCTATAGGACTGGCAGTGCCTCTTATGTTGATGTACGCCCGACTCCACGTTCTATTTCCGGGTAAGGATCTCTATGATATGCTGATTACCGTATTCGGCGGAATAGCGGGGAAGATCCTTTCTTGTCTGTATATATGGTACGCGTTTCATTTGGGAACGCTTGTTCTACGGAATTTCGGAGAATTCAGCAAAACCGTGGCTTTGACCGATACACCAATGATTGCAACTATGCTATGTATTGGACTGCTCTGTATTTGGGTGGTTAATGCGGGGCTTGAAGTACTGGGGCGAAGTGCTAAATTTCTGCTGCTGTTCACCCTGATGGTGTTTTTCATCGTTCAACTTTTATCCATACCCAAGTTACAATATCAACACCTGTTTCCTCTGCTTGACAGTGACTGGTCAACTATTCTTGGTGACATGCTAGGTGCGTTTACTTTCCCATTTGCTGAAATTGTAATATTTCTGGGGGCATTCCGGGTTCTTCCGGCTAAGGGATCAGCCTATAGGGTGCTGTTAAGCGGGCTGTTGATTGCCGGAGCCATTATTATTTTAAACTCTCTGCGCAATTTGCTGGTGCTGGGACCCGAGATCCTATCAAGTCTCTACTTTCCCTCTTATGTGGCTGTCAGCCGGATTAACATAGGTGATTTTCTTACGAGAATCGAGGGTTCGACCGCTATTGTGTTTGTGACCTGTTTATTTATCAAGGTCAGCTTATGTCTGTATGTAGCCAGTAACGGAATCGCCAAAGTGTTTAGTCTGAAGAGTTACCGTTCTGTTGTACTTCAGGTTGGACTTATCATGGTCTATTTTGCTGATTTTATTTACAATAATATTATGGAGATGCAGTTTTTTGCCTTTCAAATATATAAAGTATACGCCCTTCCCTTTCAGGTTGTTATTCCCGTGTGTTTATGGATTGGTGCGGAGATTGTTGTCAAAAGGCAGACAGCAGTACAGCAATAGGCGTGCTTTTTATTTTCCAAACTTTACATAGATAGCTATAATGATAGACAGAGAGAAGTCCTTACACTGAAGGAGAGATGGATCTATGGGTGTTAACCAGATTCTCATGGCCTCCCATTGGGGCAGTGAGGTTAGACATAAGCATATAACACAAGACTCCAAGGTGCTGGCTGTTATTTTTCCGGGAAGAAATTATTCGGCGGAACGGTCGCTGCTGGATTATGCTGCTAAAGCGGCCCGGGAGTATGACTGCGATATTCTGCTGCTGGAATACGGCTATCAGAGTGCTAGGGTGGAGCTTAAACGTGAGGACATGAGCATCATTGTGGAGGAAAGCAAGGAGGCTATTATTTCGCTCCCCGCATATGAGAAGTATCTGTTCATCAGCAAAAGCATGGGGACAGTCATTGCAGGGAGAATCGCGGAGGATTTGGGAATACAGGAGAAGACGTCACATCTGTTTTTAACTCCACTGCCTGAGACGATACCTTTGATTCAACAGAGTCAAGGCACTGTGATCTACGGCAGCAGCGACCCTCTGTTCACGGAGCAGCATTCCCGCGAGATCAACGGCCTGCCGAACATGAAAGTGTATAGAATTGATGACGCGAATCATGCCCTGGAGGTTGGCACCGTCAATGAGTCACTGGCGATACTTATTGTGATTATTAATTTATACCATGAATATTTTCGCTATGCATTGAAGGTTAATTGAACCCTAATGAAAGGAAGGTGGTCTCCTTTGACTACATACATTGCGCTGCTGCGCGGCATTAATGTCGGCGGCAACAAGATTATTAAAATGCAGGATTTGAAAGCGATGTTCCAGTCGCTTGAATTTCATAATGTCCGGACCTATATCCAGAGCGGCAATGTCGTATTTGAAAGCAAAGAGGCTTCCGGCACCCGGCTTAGCGGAGCCATTGAGCGGATGATCAAGGAGACTTTCGGCTTTGACGTTTCTGTGATTATCAGGTCTTTGGAGGAGCTGGAGAGCACTATAGCGGGCAACCCCTTTGATCTTTCGGAAAAAGAGGATTTCAAAAGACTGTATGTTTCCTTTTTGGCCGCTGAGCCCTCTGCCGAGGCGCTGGAGAAGCTGCGTCCGTACGAGGACGGACCGGATAAGCTGCGTTTTGTCGGCAAAGAAATGTACGTTCTGTATGAGATCAGCGTGAGCCAGTCGGCGCTTTTTAAAGTTCCGATGGATAAAATACTGGGTACACTCATCACAGCGCGTAACTGGAACACGGTAAACAAGCTCGCGGCGATGGGCAGAACGGTATAGCCTCACGGTTTCCCGCCAAACCATTAAATGAATTATTCAGAATGAGTCCCGCTTTTGCGGGGCTTTTTTGCGTTGTACTGCAACATAACACGCCTCGCTCCGGCAGTGTACATGTTCAGCAAACATTCAGCCGGCATTCATTGTGTGTTAAGGAAAGGGTGCAATAATGCATTTACGGAAAGATTGCATCGTGGATATAGTACGCGCCGGATTTACAGATTTTTAGAATAGGGAGTGGAAAGAAATGAGCTTAATCAGAAAAATGGGTTCGGATCGCATTTTGCTGGTCATTCTGTTGCTTGCAGCATTTCTGTATGGTTATGGAATCTGGAACGACCAATATGTGAATACGTACTACACAACCGCAGTAGGAAGCATGCTGCAAAGCTTTCATAATTTCTTCTTCGCTTCACTGGATTCCGCCGGTTCGGTAACGGTTGACAAGCCGCCGGTGACATTCTGGATTCAGACACTCAGCGCCTTAATCTTCGGACTTCATGGCTGGAGTGTAATTCTGCCGCAGGTGCTTGGAGGGGTCGGCTCGGTATTGCTTGTTTACCTGCTGGTGAAGCCCACTTTCGGCAGAACGGCAGCATTGTTAGCCGCGCTGGCCATGGCTTCCACCCCGGTAGCTGCGGCGGTCAGCCGCACGAACAACATCGATGCCATGCTCGTATTTACTCTCCTGCTTGCTGCATGGTTTCTGTTCAAGGGGACGAAAAGCAATAAAATGGCCAGTCTTCTTGCCGCGTTCGCGCTGATCGGTGTGGGATTCAATGAGAAAATGCTTCAGGCGTATATGGTTTTGCCGGCTTTTTACTTCTTTTATATCATAGCCGCCAAAGTGAACTGGAAGAAAAAAACCGGTGTAGTAGCAGCCTGCACCGCTGTACTGCTCGTAGTCTCTCTATCCTGGGCGGTGATTGTGGATTCGATTCCTGCCAGTAAACGTCCCTTTATAGGCAGCAGCGGAACCAACTCTGTATTGAATCTTGCCTTTGGATACAACGGAGTATCCCGTTTAACCGGAGATCGCAGTACAGGCGGGAGCGGGGGCGGCATGCCGGGGGTGAACGGCAGCGGAGAGAGGCCGTCTTGGAACGGTGGTGAAATGCCGGCAATGAACGGAGCGGCACCAGGGCAGGACGGCACTTCAAGCGCCAGTGTACAGACAGGAGCTGACGACGGCGGAATGCACGGACAGCAGTCCGGCGATGATGGAGACCAAGGCAACCGCGGCGGTATGAACGGCGGTGGCGGCGGAATGTTTAATACAGGAACCGCAGGTCCGCTGCGGCTGTTCCAGTCTGAACTGTCGGGTCAGGCCAGCTGGCTGCTTCCTTTCATACTATTTGGCAGCATAGGATTGTTCGCCAGTCTGCGCCGGAAGAATTTTACGCAAAAGCACAAAGAAGCTTTGTTTTGGCTGGGGTGGCTGGTGCCGATCATGGGATTCTTCAGTATCGCCGGGTTCTTCCACCAATATTATCTGATTATGATGGCTCCGCCGATTGCAGCATTGGCCGGCGCAGGCTGGACACAGCTGTGGAGTCACTATCGTGAACGTTCAGGCTGGCTCTCCTGGCTCCTGCCGGCAGCTACCCTGGTTACATCGGTCTTCCAGTGGGACATAATCCATCCTTATGACAATACCATCGGCAGCGGCTGGTCCCTTGGCGTACTGGCTGCGGGGGTAGTTGTTACTCTGCTGCTTGTTGTCCTAAAAGGCAAAGAGAAACCATTCGTATATGCAGCAGGCATCGCCGGGTTGCTTGTACTATTGATTGGACCTCTTTACTGGGCGGCTACACCCATTATCTATGGCTCGAACAGTATGACTCCGGCAGCAGGTCCTGACAGCAACAGCCGCGGTGGCGGTAATTCCAATCAAGACGGTCCCGGGCAGGAAGGCTCTGCAGGGGTTGACGAGAATTTATTGGCCTATCTCCAGGAACATAATACGGGTGAACAATACCTGTTCGCCGCTATGGACTATGGGACTGCAGGCCCTTATATCATTGACGAAGGTGCGCCGGTTGTCATCCTGAACGGCTTCAATCCATCGGATGTGGTATATACAACCGATACCCTGAAGGCACTAGTGGAAAGCGGAAAAGTGAAATACTTCCTTGTATCCACTGGAGGGATGGGGGGCGGACGCGGCGGTAACTCTGAGCTGACGACGTGGATCACCGGGAACGGAACAGAGATCAAGGCAGCGGATTGGCAGGGAACAGCCACAGGCGGCAACGCCGGCACCTTGTACGAAGTTACATTGAAATAATGGATCGCTTGACTACAAAAAATTCAAGGAGGAGCTGCTCATGAGTACCAAAGTGCGCTATTCCATTATTATACCTATGTTTAACGAAGAGGCAGTCATTCAGGAAACGTATCGGCGCATCAAGAAAGTGATGGGAGTGGCGGGTGAGGCTTACGAGCTTCTTTTCGTCAATGACGGCAGTACGGATAATTGTGCGCAAATGATTGAGGAATGCAGCTATTGGGATGAGAGCGTAAAGCTGATCGACCTGTCACGCAATTTCGGCCATCAAATCGCGATTACTGCCGGTATGGATTATGCGCTCGGTGATGCAGTTGTCATTATTGACGCCGATTTGCAGGACCCGCCTGAGCTGATTCTGGACATGATCAAGGAATGGAAAAAAGGCTACGAGGTCGTCTATGCCAAGCGCGTCAAGCGGCGCGGGGAGTCTTTTTTCAAAAAGTGGACAGCAAGTATGTTCTACAGGGTTCTCCGCTATTCTACAGACATCTCCATACCGGTGGATACGGGTGATTTTCGCCTTATTGACCGCAAGGTTTGCGATCAGCTCAAGCGTCTGCCGGAGAAAAACCGTTTTGTGCGCGGGCTGGTCAGTTGGGTAGGCTTCCGCCAGAAGGCGCTTGAATATGAACGTGATGAACGATTGGCGGGAGAAACCAAATATCCGCTAAAGCGCATGATTAAGCTTTCACTCGATGGCATCACCTCCTTTTCGTATAAACCGCTGAAGCTGGCCGGATATCTGGGTGCGCTGCTGTCCGTTTCGGGATTTCTGTACCTGTTGTACGTGCTGTATACGGTGACTTTTACGGATGCGGCTGTGCGGGGCTGGGCATCCATGATAGGCATAACGCTGACTTTTAACGGCTTTGTACTGATCATGCTGGGCATTCTGGGTGAATATGTCGGCCGGATTTATGATGAGACGAAGGGACGTCCGCTTTACATTGTCCAGGAGGTTTATGGAGGTAAAAAACAGCAGGCGGGAAAAGAGCAGCAGTTGGTAAATCTGAATAAATAAGTGCAAGGGGAACACATAACCCCCAAGCACTGCCTCTCCTCAACGCGGATCTGCGTTAAGTGTACTTTATACAACTAAAATCCCAAAAATAAGACGATAGGATAACTTAATTGCATTCCATACACTTATTTCCTGAAAATACCACCTGTAATTCCTCTTCCGTGTGTTTTAGCTGTACGAAATGCAGTTAAACCTGCTCAGAGCCTCTCAGCGCCTGGAATAATTGCACAAAGTGCAGCTATCACAGGTTCAGAACCACGTTTATAATTTCCCGGAGACAAAAAAACCGTAAGACAGACTCCAGTCTCTCTTACGGTTTATAAGAAATATTAGGCTTTCAGAACATCATGATCAACGTACCGGGCGCCATTCAACTCGCTGATTATGTTAATAGCAACCTTCGCCCCGTCACCAGCGGTAATGATGGCATGTACGCTAACCCCTGCTACGGTACCGGCGGCCCAAATGCCTTCGACATTCGTTTTGCCTTCTGCATTCACGGCTACTACGGTTTTAATTCTTGGCTCTGTGCCGTCTTTGGTTTCCACGCCGGCCTTGGCCGCCAGATCGGTTAGAACACCTGTGGCAAGAATGACGTGCTTTGCTTCATAGGCTGTGCCACTCTCACTTTCAATGACAAAGCCTTCTCCGCTGCGGGAGAGGTTGACTGCCTGGGCTGAGACAAGTTCTGCGCCAAATTTCACGGCTTGCTTATGTCCGGTTTCGACCAGATCGGGGCCCCCTATTTCAGAGATTCCGTAATAGTTTTCGTACCATCCTCTACGGGTCATGCCTTTGTCATTGTCGATCAGCAGCGTTTTTTTGCCCGCCTTGGCGGCGAACAGCGCTGCGCTTGCACCGGCAGGCCCGGCTCCAATAACGGCGATTTCATACATAATCATAACCTCCTAAAAGTTTTGCGGAGCAAAGCTCCTTCAGCATCCACTACATAGCAAAACTCGCTTCGAAAGCATATGCTAAGTTTTGCGGAGCAAAGCTCCTTCAGCATCCACTACATAGCAAAACTCGCTTTGAAAGCATACGCTAAGTTTTGCGGAGCAAAGCTCCTACTCGCTTACTATTATAACGTTAATTACAGCTCTTTAGCTAATCCTTCCACACAAGGAAGGATCACCTTGAACGCCGTGCCTTCCCCGGGCTCACTGGTCACACTGATCTCTCCGTCATGAGCCTCAACGATAGACTTCGTAATGGATAAGCCAAGGCCCGATCCGCCGTATTTACGTGTGCGCGAGGAGTCGCTGCGGTAAAATCGGTCGAATACATGAGGGATATGCTCGGTAGAGATGCCGGAGCCGTTGTCCCGTACCGTTAATTCCGCAAATGCGCCACTGGCGTACAAAGAGAGATGGATGGTTCCCTTCTCGGCATCAGTATGCTGCACAGCATTGTGAAACAGATTAAGAATAACCTGCTTGATCTTATCCGGATCGTACATCCCGCGTATGTCATATGATATATCGAAGGTTACCTTGCGGTTTCCGGACAACACGAGAAGATGGGGCTGCATTTCGGAAATGACTTCCCCGAGCAGCAGCTTCCTGACCCGCAACTGTGGAGCTCCGTCCATACGGGCCAGCAGCAGCAGATCCTCTACAAGTTTGTTAATGCGCTTTGATTCGCCGTGCATACTGTGCAGCGAGTTATACAGCTGTTCTTTGTTATCGGCGGCTCCCCGCAGCAGAACCTCCAGAAAGCCGTGGATGGAGGTGAGCGGAGTTCTGAGCTCGTGGGAAGCATCGGCTGCGAAACGGCGCATCTGCTCTTTGGCTTCCCGTTCGTTGTGGAACGAAATCTCCAGTCGTTCCAGCATCCCGTTAAAAGAATGAGACAGCTTGTCGATCTCAGTCTGTCCCTGTTCCACGGGAAAGCGTATGTCCAGATTGCCTGCATCAATGATTTGCGCCGCTTCTCCCATTTTGGATAAAGGAATCAGGGTCTTCCGCAGTGCAGGCAGATACATAAAGAGGCCAGCCAGTAAAGCAATTACCGACAAAGCGGCGAAAATAAGCAGTTGCTGCATGATCACATCCGTCAGAGGGCCTGTATCTACGCTCATTTGCAGCAGAAGCTTGGAATTTCCGGGTCTCCCGAGGTTCATGAAAACGGCTAAATGCTCGCTCCCGTCTTCAGCAGTTATGAGCTTGTATTTGCCCGTTGCTCTATCGGTTGTATTCAGAAGAAGCTCTTTGTATTCCTCATCGGTCAGTCTGGGGGCAGCCGCATCGGATAGTGTCTCCTGCTGGAAATCCCTGAAGGTGCCATCCGAGCTGTAAATGGCAATTGTCGTATGGGCATCCAGGAGGAGAGGTCGTCTATCCCCGCCGTTGCGCTGACCGCCTGGGATTCTGGCGATGCCGCCCGGCCCCTCTTCGCTGTCTCTGCCATCCTCGGAGTAATTCAGAATGTTGAAATACAAATCGCGCGGAACAGACCTCATTTGGGTTTCCATGGACTCCGCCCTGTTGCTATAGATGAAATCCCGCATGAGGATATATTGGAGCAATCCGATCAATAGAAGCAGTCCGGACAGAATCAGCAGCGAGATGGCCAGCAGTTGCTTGCGTAGTGAACGCGGAGCTGCCAGGCGCTGAAGCAGGCGGGGAATGCGGGCAATCATACCAGATCAACCCGGTACCCGGCCCCGCGTAAAGTACGAATGGTACGGTGTTCCTTGTCTCCGAGCTTTTCACGCAAAGAGCGGATATACACTTCCACAATATTTTCTTCTCCGCCGAAATCATAACCCCATACCTTGTCGAGAATCATCGCTTTACTCAGCACAAGGCCATGATTAATAACCAGGTATTGCAGCAGTTCGTACTCAGTGGGCGATAGTTCCAAAACCTCATCCTTATGGCGGATCTCTTTTCTCCGGCCGTCGATCCGGAAGGGGCCGCAGCGTACCTCGCCGAGCAGTCCGGGGAACTGGTTGCGCAGCCGGGCCTGAATCCGCGCCAGCAATTCTTCGAAGCTGAAGGGTTTTACCATATAATCATCAGCGCCAATGGCCAAGCCCTTGACACGATCATCTACCTCATCTTTGGCTGTAAGCATAATTACAGCAATTTCCGTCTCTTCTGACCGGAGATAGCGGCATACTTCAAACCCGTCCATGCCGGGCATCATGACATCCAGAATCACAACATGCGGTTTGAAATCGGCAGACATAGCTATAGCGGATAAACCATCCTGCGCCGTTTGTACTTCAAAACCTTCATTGATCAGACCCAGCTCCAAAAATTGTAGAATATGAGGTTCATCGTCTACGAGCAGCAGTCGAACACCTTGAGCGGCTTTCATTCAGATCCCTCCATTTTTATTAGTAGATAGCTATAGTATTACACATCATGTTGAACGTTTGCTGAATTTTCACGGTTAATCATATTGGTTAATCATAATATAAGAAGTTAATAGGATTAATGAGAACCGGAATAGAAATATAGCAGTTTGTTTAACTATGATAAAGGGTTTTGACGGCGGCCAGCGAACATATTACAATAAGGATAACACCCTGGGTTTGGAGAGCCCTCTCTGAGTCTGGTGACCTATCCCTATTCAGTACGTTACCCCGTTTGTAAACCTTACCAAGCTCCTTATTAAGCTCACTTCTTTAGGTTTTACTTCTTTCTGCATCATTCTACTTATTTTCAGACGCTTTACTATTTAAGGTCAAGGAGGCGCTTCCATGAAGAAAAAAGAGATGGTGGCCATGTTATTGGCGGGAGGCCAGGGGAAAAGGTTGAAGTCGTTGACCAAATCACTTGCTAAACCGGCTGTTTATTTTGGAGGGACCTACCGGATTATCGATTTCCCTCTAAGCAACTGTTCCAATTCGGGGATTGATACGGTTGGTGTACTAACCCAGTACGAACCTCTGGTACTTCATTCTTATATTGGAGTAGGCAGTGATTGGGACTTAAGCCGTAAAAATGGTGGCGTTTTCGTATTGCCGCCGCATGAACGCGAGAACGGGAGTAGCTGGTACCGGGGGACTGCGGATGCAATTTACCGGAATCTTAAATTTGTCGATCAATTTGATCCTGAGCATGTCCTTATTCTCTCGGGTGACCATATTTACAAAATGGATTACAACGCTATGCTTCAATATCACAAGGAAAGAAATGCCGACTGCACAATCTCTGTTATAGACGTTCCTTTGGAGGAAGCAAGCCGCTTTGGCATATTAAATACCGATGAGGATCTGAAGATTTACGAATTCGATGAGAAACCCTCGAAGCCGAAGAGTACTTTGGCCTCTATGGGCGTATATATTTTCAAATGGGATGTCTTGAGAAAGTATCTGCTGGAAGACGGGGAGAATGCCTTATCGTCCCATGATTTTGGTAAAGATATTATTCCTGTAATGCTGGAAAGTAACAATTCCCTTTACGCCTATCCATTCGAAGGATATTGGAGAGATGTGGGTACAGTGAATAGTTTGTGGGAAGCGAATATGGATCTGCTGTGCGACAATCCGCCGCTTAACCTGAATGATCCCTCCTGGCGGATATACACACGAAATCCCAATCAGCCTGCCCAATATGTTGCACCAGGAGCAAAGGTGTCCAGCTGCATTGTTAACGAAGGCTGCGTCGTGCACGGCGAGGTCAAACATTCCGTCCTTTTTTACGGTGTGGAAGTGGGCGAAGGCAGTGTGATTACAGACTCCGTAATTATGCCTAAAGTCAAGATTGGCAAGAATGTACGGATTCACAGAGCGATCATCAGCGAAAATACGGTAATCGAGGATTATATGGATATTGGCAATGAGCGGGAGAATGAAGATGAAATTCTGCTGATTGACAAAAAAAGCTTGAAACGAAAAACAGTCGCAGCCAAAACCATATAACGATTAGAGGACGGTGGATTCCAATGAAGCAACTCATGGGTGTTATCAATTTGGACCATGAATTGGATAATTTAAATGAACTTACCTATTTTCGCTCCGGTGCGGCCGTTCCCTTTGCAAGCCGTTATCGGCTGATTGACTTTGTTCTTTCTAATATGATGCGTGCTGATCTGGAGAGTGTTGGTCTGTTTGTTCGCCGTAAATACCGTTCACTGATGGACCATTTGGGTGACGGGAAATCATGGGATATGAATCGCAAACACGGAGGGCTCTTCATCCTGCCGCCGGACTGGAATGATCCAACGGATACTTCACTGGGCGATTTGCAGCATTTTCATAACAATCTGGATTTTTTCAAACGCGCAGCTGCCAAATATATCGTGTTCTCCGGCACTCAGCATATCAATACGATTGATATCGAGGATCTGTACCGTTATCACTTGGAGAAGGGTGCAGATGTAACCGTAGTTTACAAGAAGGTCGATCAGCTTCAGCCTGAGCATGAACTGTGTCAGCGTGTCGAGGTTGATGAAGATAATAACGTTACCAGTATTCACCATGAGAAGGATCACCATAACCTGTATCTGGATATGTTTATTATGGAGAAGTCGCAGTTTCTGGAGAAGGTTAAATACAGCATCGCCCATGGGGAAAGTTTCTTTTTCCGGGACGCGATCCAGAAAAGCCGCCACAATTTGAAAATTGCCGGATATGAGTACAAAGGCTATCATGCCGTTATTAACTCATTGGAAAGCTATTACAAGAATAGTCTGGAATTGCTGGAGCCGGATAATTACTTCAGTTTGTTTAGAGACTATCCGGTTCAGACCAAAATTAAATACGAAGCGCCCACCCGTTATCTGGAAAGTGCGGATGTCAGCAATTCGCTTATCGCGAACGGTTGTATCATCGCAGGAAAGGTGGAGAACAGCGTTATTTTTCGCGGGGTACAAGTGCGCAAGGGTGCAAGGATCGTTAATTCTGTCATCATGCAAAAGTGCGTAATTGAAGAGAATGCCGTGATTGAAAATGTCATTATGGATAAAGACGTACAGCTGAGCAAGGACCGGATACTCGTCGGGGATCAAAGGCGGCCGTTCGTCATCGCCAAGAGCAGTAAAATTTAAAAAGCATGTGTGAGGAGGAACCTGCTGTTGTTTAACGATAAAGAAACTTTCAAACAAGTATTCCGCGAGAGACTCATCGGAACATTGGGCAAACCGCTCGAAGAAGCTTCGAATGCCGATATCTATAATATTTTGGGCAACATGATCCGCGAGAATGCCGGCAAAAACTGGGCGGATACCAATCAGAAGTACAAGGCCGATAAGGATAAGCAGGTATACTATTTTTCAATGGAGTTTCTGATCGGCAGGCTTCTCGGCAATAATCTGTTGAACATGGGCGTGCTGGAGGTCGTGCGCGAAGGCTTGGCTGAACTGGGCTTTAGTCTGAGGGATGTTGAGGAAGAAGAAGCGGATGCAGGGCTTGGCAACGGCGGTCTGGGTCGGCTGGCAGCATGCTTCCTGGATTCGCTGGCTTCCTTGCAATATGCAGGGCATGGCTGCGGCATACGTTATAAATACGGTCTTTTCGAGCAGAAAATCGTTGACGGGTATCAGGTGGAACTGCCCGATTATTGGCTGCAAAAAGATAATGTATGGGAAGTGCGCCGTGAAGACAAGCAGGTGGAAGTAAGGTTCTGGGGACATGTGGACAGTTATGAGGAAAATGGGCGGCTAGTATTTGAACACAAGGACTACGAGGCCATTCGTGCAGTGCCTTATGATGTGCCTGTTATCGGCGCTGACCGGAGACATGTCAATACGCTGCGCAATTGGAGTGCGGAGTCCATTACGGAGCCCGCCAGGATGTTCGGCTCCCGGGGCGGGGCTGACTATCATAAATTTCTGGAGTATAAACGTTCGGTGGAATCCATTTCCGAGTTCCTGTACCCGGATGATTCCCAGTACGAGGGCAAGCTTTTACGCCTGAAGCAGCAGTATTTCTTGTGTAGTGCCGGTCTGCAAAGTATACTGCGCACCTTTGATAAGCTGGGACTTCCTTATAACACCCTTCCTGATAAAGTCGCTTTTCATATTAATGATACACATCCAACACTGGTCATTCCGGAGCTGATGCGGATTCTTATGGATCACAAAGGAATGAGCTGGGATGAGGCGTGGGGCTTAACGACACGAATGGTTTCTTACACGAACCATACGATTCTAAGTGAAGCGCTGGAGAAATGGCCGGTGTCGATGGTCAAGGAGCTTCTGCCGCGTATTCATCTTATTATCGAGGAGATTAACGCACGCTTCTGCCGTAAGCTGATGGAACGTTACCCGGGAGACCAGGACCGGATTTCGCAGATGGCGATTATTTACGGGGATCAGGTCAGAATGGCTCATTTGGCTATTGTAGGCAGCTACAGTGTTAATGGCGTGGCAGCACTCCATACCGAAATCCTGCAAAAGCGTGAGATGAAGCTGTTCAATGAGCTGTATCCGCACCGGTTCAATAACAAGACCAATGGAATCACCCATCGGCGCTGGCTGCTGCATGCGAATCCCTCGCTTACCGGCCTGATTAACGAGGCCATTGGTACGCGCTGGATCACTCATCCGCAGGAAATGATCGGCCTGATCAAATACTGTGAGGATTCTTCCTTTCAGGAAAAGGTCGCGGGTATTAAACGCCAGAACAAACTGCGGCTGGCGGAGTATATCAGCAGCAAGCACGGTGAAAAGGTTAATCCTGATTCCATTTTTGATGTGCATGTGAAGAGACTTCACGGTTACAAGCGCCAGCTGCTTAATATTCTTCATATTTTGCATCTTTACAACCAGATCAAAGCTAATCCGTCCATGGATATGGTACCGCGCACGTTCATTTTCGGCGCCAAGGCGGCACCAAGCTATCACTTGGCTAAACGGACGATCAAGCTGATTAATACCGTTGCCCATGTAGTTAACAATGATCCGGATGTGAAAGGAAAGGTACGTATATTCTTTCTGGAGAACTACTCGGTATCTCTGGCAGAGAAGATTATTCCCGCTGCCGATGTCAGCGAACAGATTTCAACCGCAAGCAAAGAAGCTTCCGGTACAGGGAATATGAAGTTTATGATGAACGGGGCTCTGACCATTGGAACGATGGATGGAGCTAACGTGGAAATGCATGATATGGTTGGCAATAACAATATGTTTTTGTTCGGACTTCGCGCCGAGCAGGTAATGGATTACTATCAGTATGGCGGATATTATGCCCGCGATATTTATAATGGTGACAGCCGGGTGAAGGAAGTGCTGGATCAGCTGGTGATGCCGGGTCCGATCTGTTGTCATACCCAGGAGTTCAATCAAATTTTCCATTCTCTGCTGGATAATAACGATGAGTTCTTCGTGCTGAAAGATTTCGCCAGCTATGTCGAAACGCATATCGAGATTGACCGCGCTTATCGCAACCAGAAGGAATGGCTCAAGAAATCGATTATTAACATTGGCCACTCCGGTAAATTCTCAAGCGATAATACGATTAGCCGGTATGCTTCAGAGATCTGGAAGATCAGTCCGGTTAGGCTCTAATCAGAAATTGTTGCGTCCGCAATACTCAATATAAAGAACGGCTGCGCCTCTTGTTTCGGAGGTACAGCCGTTCTTTTCATGTAGTCCTATATCTGACACCTATTATATGACTTCTGATATTATAGCTGCAAAACGCTCCAGGAAACGGCGCTCTTCATCATCGAAACGGTGTTTGAGGGGACTGTCGATATCAAGAACACCTAACAAACGGCCCTCTTTGACCAGCGGGATCACTATTTCACTATTCGATGCAGCATCGCAAGCGATATGTCCCGGAAAAGCATGCACGTCTCCTACTACAAGAGTGCGGCGTTCAGATGCAGCTGTTCCGCATACACCACGGTTTAACGGGATACGAATACAGGCGGGAAGTCCCTGAAAGGGTCCCAGGACAAGCTCCTTGCCGTCATATAAATAGAAACCGGCCCAATTTGTATCCGGCATAGAGTGCTTGAGCAGTGCTGAAGCATTAGCCAAATTGGCTATGGAGCTGGGTTCGTTTTGAATAAGTGCCCCGAGCTGGGCTAGAACAGCCTCAAATCGCTCGCTGCGTGTACCATCATAAGGCATAGCCTGGAACATGAAGCATCACCTTTCTGTACCTTGAGTCAGTATGATAACTGTAAGTTAAAACATAGTACAGCTGACAAGGTACGTCAAGCATTAACAACGGATTGTCATATTATAGGAATTTATTCTGTTGCCATCGAGATATAGATTTAGGGTAGTGTTTCCAGATTTACGACGAAGGGTAATGATAAAATAAATAACGAAGGCCCACAGCCGGAAGGAGTGACACATGCGCGCTGATGTACAGAACCTGTTCATAGGAATTCACATGCTTTATATTGCCCATGAGAAGAACCTGACGGTAACAGAGATGCAGCCGGAATTGGAGAACCTGGGATACCGGGTAGCGGAACGGGAGGTGAAGCAGGAACTGGAGCGACTCACACAGCATAATTTCTTAACTGCCCACGGAGATGCGTACAGTATTACCGGTACTGGAATTGAGGAGTTAAAGGGCGTCCAAGCTAAACTTCAGGTGCTCAGCGGTGAAGTGCTAAGACCGTTCAAAGCGGCGGGAGCCTCAAAGTGATGTATTCCAAAATAATAACAGCGTCTGTAACGGGGCATTGATGCTCCTGATGGCAGACGCTGTTTTTTGTCACATCATAGAAAATAGTAGTTTCATTAAGTAAGTTTTATAAAATAATGTATAATTAATGGGTTGAGAGGGGCGAGTATATTGTATTGGTGCAATGGAAGAGTACCTGTATTGACCGGACATAGGATGGAGCTGCGGGCTATAGCAACAGAAGATGCAGAAGCACTCTATACTTGCTGGTCTCATCCGCTGGTTTCTGTCTGGCTGGGCGCTCCGCCTCTGTCTTCTGTAGTTGAGACCCGTGAACTGATCTCCCGGCTATCGCATATGGCTCTGCAAGAAGAGAGTCTGCGCTGGAGTATTGTGCTGCCCGGTGGGGAAGTCATCGGCAGCTGCGGATATAACACCTGGCAGCTGCAGGGAGCGTATCGGGGGGAGCTCGGCTGTGAACTGCTGCCTGCCTTTTGGGGCAGGGGATATATGAGGGAAGCTCTGAAGCTGCTGCTGGATTATGGTTTCGGGATAATGGGGCTGAACCGGATAGAGGTTTTGTGCCACCCGGATAATTCGCGGGCTGAAAGGCTGTTCACTTCCCTTGGATTTCGGCAGGAGGGAATACTCCGGCAGTACCGCCATACCGCGTCTGGCTTTCAGGATGTGATCCTGTATGGACTGCTGCGGACGGATCGGTACGGGGATTAATTAATCGTATGAGAGAGGATTTGTAGCATTGAAGTCACCTGGGGGAACAGAACGCAAGCTTATTTTGATTGGGGTGCTGTTGGCTACCTTTTTGGCCGCTATTGAAGGAACGGTTACGGGTCCTGCTGGTCCGGCGATCGTGGGTGATTTTCAGGGGATGCAGTGGCTTAGCTGGATTTTCACAGCTTATTTGCTGGCGATGGCTGTTACGACGCCCATTTTCGGCAAAATCAGTGACCTCTTTGGGCGCAAGCCCGTATTTATCGGCGGTGTTGTGGTGTTTTTGCTGGGATCATTGCTGTGCGGCCTTTCGCAGAGTATGGAGCAGCTGATTATTTTTCGCATAGTTCAAGGGCTTGGTGCAGGTGCGCTGATTCCAATGACGTTTACAATTATCGGTGATATTTACAGTATTAAAGAGCGGGCCAAGACTCAGGGGCTGTTAAGCTCCGTCTGGGGGATTTCTTCACTGGTGGGGCCGCTTCTGGGCGGTTATGTGGTGGATTATCTAAGCTGGCGTTGGGTGTTCGTATTTAATGTTCCGTTTGGTCTCCTGTCCATTGTATTCATTGCCCGCTTCCTGAAGGAAGAAAAGGTGCGCCGCAAAACTAAAATAGATGTCGCAGGAGTGCTGTTCTTCGCTGCAGGCATGGGGGCGCTACTCTTTGGACTGACTACAGGGGGACAGAATCTGCCTTGGACATCCCCGCTGCTGTTGGCTATCCTGGCTGCTGCAGTGCTGCTGCTGGCAGTGTTTCTGCTGGTGGAGCTTCGGGCACCGGAACCCATGCTGCCGCTTGGATTGTTCTCTATCCGTAACATTGCCGTTTCTACAGGTTCCAACCTGCTTGTAAGCACATTAATTATCGGACTCTCTACATATGTTCCCTTGTGGGTACAAGGGGTATCGGGTAAAAGTGCTGCGCTTTCCGGATTGCTTCTTGCACCTATGTCTGTGGGCTGGATGTTCGGCTCGATGGCGGGCGGTCGTATGATTCTGCGATCAGGCTCCCGTAGAACAGCTATGCTCGGTCTGGCTATGATATCCACCGGGGCCGTTGGCCTTGTTTTTATGTCAGCGGGTTCTTCACAGCTTTTTCTGCTTTTGCTTATGTTCATCTGCGGAATTGGCTTCGGATATGCTTCCACAGTATTTACCATTATAGCCCAGTCCTCTGTGGGTCATGAGCTACGCGGTGCATCCACGGCACTGAATACGTTCACACGATCCTTGGGACAGACCATCGGGGTCGCCATATTTGGCTCATGGCTGAATTTTAATATTGATAGATTGCTGACGAATCAGCCTGAGTCCGGAGTGAGAGGTGAAGATATCAATAAGCTCCTGAGCCCGCAGGCTGGAAGCAGTCTCCAGGGGAATGTAGGGGAAAGCTTGCGCAGGTCACTGGAGGGTGGACTGCATTCACTCTTTATCATGATGGCGGTCATTGCGGTGTTGTCACTGCTGATCTCCTGGGGACTGCGCAGTAGTGTGCCTTCTTCGGAGGAACAGGGAAAACTTGCTCTGGAAAGGGTTAACAATTAAAAAACAAACAAGGCTGTCCCCGACCATTCAATGGTTAAGGGATAGCCTTTTCATAAGGTGGTACTATTTGGCAGTTTGGAACGTTAATCTTATTTGCGGGGCAGAGGAGAGAGCTTCTCGGCTTGCAGGCCCATCTTTTTCAGCAAAATAATCATCTGCTCCTTCTCGTCATCGCTTAGTCCGCTAAAGGCAAGGTGAATGCGCTCCGAGTATTTCGGATACATCTCGTTCATCAGGCGTTCGCCTTCTACGGTTAACTCCGCGAATATCACGCGGCGGTCAGTCGGGCAAGGCTTGCGCTGCAAATATCCGCGTTCCTCCAGCTTGTCGATTACATACGTAACGTTACCGCTCTGAAGCAGCAGCTTGGCGCCAATCTGTTGAATGGGTTGAGGTCCTTTATAATAAAGAACTTCCATAACGGCGAAAGCCGTAGGGTTGAAACCTTCGATCTTGCTGCCGGTAACGGCATGCTCGTTGATGCTCTTGAAGGACTTGGCAAACACCCGGTACAAATGCAGTGTTAATTGAGTATCGCGTTCATAGGATTGTATCATGCTTCTCCACCCTTTATCTTTAATCGTGTGAACTCGTCGCACGGTTTGGAATCCAATGTCTGAAATGAAAGGGTCACCTGTGCGGCGAACCTATTATAGCTTTACAATACGTCAAACAATGGGAGAAGAACATGTGATTTGTCACAATGAGCAACTTTTAATTATTAAAAATCAAACAATATTTTATGGTGATAAAATAAAGTCCTTCTTCTCCTGCTCCTTCCCTGTACCGAAGAAAAGTTCAGCCTCTGGCAGAGGCGCTGATTACGCCTCCGGACCGATGAAGGGGGACTCCGTCTATTTTAATATGATTCTAAGAGATGTCGATGAGACAGGGGAGTGACCGGGAGATGGACGGAAATCAAAAACACGTGGCAAAAGAGGGGAAGCTGACAACCAACAGGCCTTTTGTACTTCTGATAACAGCGCAGCTCATATCTAATGTAGGGGATTGGCTCCATCTGCTTGCGCTGCTGACGATGGTCGGTTTGGCGGCTGCGAAGAGTCAGGAAGCAATTGCGGAGGTATCGTACATATAACGCAGACTTTTTTGAACAGACTTTCCCTGAATGGGAGGGTCTGTTACCGTTTTATATACAATAGACTCCAAGAGTTAATTATTCGTATAATGAATAATAAAAGAAAGCGGGTATCCCATGCAGTTAAAGGAAGAATTGGTCAATCTAAAAAGAAGAGATTACGCTGTCTCTGAAGACTATGATTATATGCGGACAGCAGTAAAAATGCTGGAGAATATAGGCACAGTAGATGATGAATTGCGGGACGAGTTGATATACTTCACCTTTTCACACTGGATATTACAGGACTGTTTTTCAGGAAGTGAGCTTCGGCAACTGTTAAACTGGGTGTGTGATGACAGGCATATGTTTTATAAGATAGGGGAAAGCCACACCGATTCAGTGTTTACGCGTTCTTTCTCTGTGCTGCTGATTCCATTACTATTACTGGCCGATGAAGCTCGACCTTATCTGACCCCGGTGGAAGTTAACGGGATTAAGGATAGTCTTATCCGCTTCCTCCGCTTTGAAAGGGATTATCGGGGCTATATGGAAGGCAAGGGCTGGGCCCATTCCATAGCTCACGCTGCCGATGCTGTGGGAGAAATTTCCAAGAGGAATCTCGCTCAGGATGATTTGATCGCATTGCTGGAGGCTATCCGTGGAGCTGTGTGCATTAAAGATAGGGTGTATACCAACATGGAAGATGATAGACTGACAACAGCAGTCATAATGATTTTGGAACATGAGGAACTTGATCCCGTATTAATCAGCAACTGGCTGAACAGCTTCACCCTTTGGGAGAAGTCAGAGCAATCGTATAAGAAGCATAAGATCATCTCCAACGTCAAAAACTTCCTTGCGGCGCTCTACTTCCGGCTGTCCACAAAAGGATCTCTTCCCGAACTGGCCCAGGCTGTAAAGCAGGTACGGCAGGAGATCATGAAACCTTATACATAGATCAAGCTAAGTCAGGCACCAATTGATATTTAGGAGATGGAGCAGTATGGAAGAGACAGAAGCAGGGCGGGAGCCGGAGACTGCGGAGATTATGGAGAATGGAGACATTGTACTCGACGTATCCATTGAGGAAGCAGGTTATGAAGCGGGTGATCCGCGCATAGCCAATATCTCGTTTCAGGTGCGGCGCGGACAGCTGCTGGGACTGATCGGACCCAATGGCGCAGGCAAAAGTACGACGATCAAGACGCTCCTCGGTCTTCTGAAGCACGCCAAGGCAAAGGTTACGCTGGGTGGTTCCAATAAATCATATGCCTATGTGCCGGAGCAACCGGTATTCTATGAGGATCTGACGCTGTGGGAGCATCTGGATTTGGCGGGTGCCGCTTACGGGCTGGAATATAAGCAATTTGAGGAAACGGCGGAGCGGCTCCTGAAGCAGTTCGGCATGGAACCTGTGCGCAATGATCTTCCGGCGGGGTTCTCCAAGGGGATGAAGCAAAAAATGATGCTGATGCTCGGATTTCTGGTACAGCCGGACATCTACATTGTGGACGAGCCCTTTATCGGACTGGATCCCCGGGCCACCAAGGATTTCCTGCGGCTGCTTGAGGCGGAGCGGCAGCGTGGGGCAGGCGTATTGATGTCGACACATGTACTGGATACCGCTGAGAAAATATGTGATCATTTCGTGCTTATCTCCGGGGGCAAGGTTGCCGCTTCCGGAACTTTGGAGGGCATCCGCGCTTATGCCGGATTGCCGGAGGCGTCGCTGTTTGACTGCTTCGACGAGTTGACATGAGTAAGCGGGCATCATTTGCATTTCCTACATCCGCACGGCTGTTCGGCCGTAGATTGATCTCCCATTGGCGGGAGCAATCCGCCATTATCCGCACCGCGGCAGACTGGACGGTTCTTCTCTATGTCATTATCCCCGGGGGACTTTTCGGAGGCCGGTTATATTACGGGTTCTGGAACGAGGCACTTCCTTCATGGAGCACGTTTTTACCGTTTATGGTCATCCCCTTATTGCTGGTCATTCTACTAAGCACAGGGGGAATGCTGCTGCTCCTCCAGGAAGGAGATCTGCTGTTTCTCAGGCAGCGGCAGAGCTGGATCAAGACGATTATGCTGCGGGGAATTGTGTATAGTCTCGCGGTGACAACGCTCAAGATTACTGCGGCCTTTGTGCTTCTGCTGCCCTTCCTGATCCGGGGCTACGGATTGACTGCGGAGGCGGCCCTGGCACTGCTGTTTCTGACCATAGCCTGCAGCTGGTGCATTAAGCTGCTTGGACATATCGTAAGGGTGCAGCGCCAGAGCTGGCGCCGCTGGCTGTGGCAAATTCCGGCCATAGCACTGCCCTGCGGGATTTATTTTAGAGTAGTTCTGTTCTGGAGTACTTACCCGGTGCTTCTATGGATTACCGGAGTTCTGTTTGCGGGGGCTGCATTATTTGCCATTCAGTACAGATTACGCATGCGTGGAACCTTCATGAATGATGTTCGTGAAGACTACAAGCAACGGATGAAGATTGCCGGATTATTGCTGCGTGGTGTCCTTGATAAGCCGCGGCCGACACGCTATAAGCCGTGGATATTCCGTAAATCGGAGCCGCTGTTGTCCTCCAAGCTCCCGGAGAGCAGGCTGTCAGCCGCTGCAATCAAAGCGCTCGTGCGCAATCCTGCGCATTTGAAGCTGTATCTGCAGTTTACCGGCGTGGCTGCTGTAGCGATCTTCATTGTTCCTCCACTGCTGAAGTGGCTGGTTTTTGTTGTATTGACCTCCCTAATGGCCTACTGGCTGTTTTCCTTCTGGTCCTTGTTTATTGGGGATGATTACATCGGGATATTGCCATTTACCAAGGAGCAAAAAGCTGAAGCGGGCTCCCGAGCAGTACCCATCCTGCTGATCCCTTTTGCGGTGATCTGTTCGGCAGTGGTGTGCTTTTCAATATATGCCTGGTGGGGGCTGATCCTCTTTATTCCCCTCGGCGCCGCAGCCGGCTTTATGATATCCAGGGTATTCGGCACGTTTCGTCTAGAACGATAACAGGTGATAGGACAGACGTGGAAATACGAAGCAGAACAAAAGTATCCATAAAAAAAGAGCGTACAGGGGTATTTGAACTGTACGCTCTTTTTAATTCAACATGCATTCATTATCAGCTGTGAAATTCCGCCGCATGCTTGCCTGCCGTGTATCCTGTTGAAAAAGCGGCAGTGATGTTATAACCGCCTGTGTAGCCGTGAATATCAAGAACCTCTCCGCAGAAGAATAGGCCTGGCATCAATTTCGATTCCATAGTGCCCGGATTTATTTCCTTCAGGTTCACGCCTCCACCGGTTACAAAGGCTTCCGCGAGGGAACGGGTGCCATGAACGGTAATCGGCATCCGCTTTAATATGGCGGCCAATGCTATAATGCCTTGCTTGGGCAGATGATGTCCTGTAATATCTCCGTCCAGCCCGGCCATAGTCAGCAGCAGCGGAATCAATCTCTCCGGCAGCAGTCCCTTCAGGGCGTTGCGGATGGCTTTCTTCGGCTCCGTCTCCAGCTTGTCCTGCAGCTGGAACTCCACCTCCTGTGGCTTAAGGGCCGGCATCAAGTCGAGGGACATTTCGACCGCCTCATTGCCGGACTTGCGCTGAACCTGGCGCAGAAACTGGCTGCATCGCAGCGCAATCGGACCGGACAGCCCGAAATGAGTGAAGATCATATCCCCGCGATGGGCGATTACCTTCTTGCCTTTGGGATTCCATACGGCGAGGGTAACGTCGCGCAGGGATAGTCCCTGCAGCTCTCCGGACTTGATCCACAGTTCCCGCGAAATAATTGGCACCTCTGTCGGATACAGCTCCGTGATGGTATGGCCTGCCATTTCAGCCCAAGGGTACCCGTCGCCTGTAGAGCCGGTTTGTGGAACAGACTTCCCTCCAGTGGCGATAATTACCGCAGAAGCTGCCAGCTTCTTGCCTGAGGTTAGTTGAATGCCTTCCACCGTACCCTCTTTGTATAGAATCTCTTTTACAGGACTGTCCGTCAGTATCTGCACCCCAAGGCCACGGACTTTGCCGATTAATGCGGATACCACGCTGGATGCTTTATCGGAAACGGGAAACATTCGCCCATTATCTTCTTCTTTTAGCGCGATGCCAAGACCCTCGAAAAAGGCGATAATATCCCGATTGTCAAAATGATCAAAGGCGCTGAACAGAAAACGGCCGTTCCCCGGGATATGGGAAATCAGCTCCGGGGTATCTTTGACGTTCGTCACGTTGCATCGCCCCCCGCCAGAGATCCCCAGCTTACGTCCCAGCTTGGACCCTTTATCCACCAGCAGAACCGACGCTCCATGCTCTGCTGCGGCCACGCTGGCCATCAATCCGGAAGGGCCGCCGCCAATGACGATTACATCGTAATTGCTCATTATATTACTCCTTTGCATATTAAGGGGACTAAATATTCCCCGTTGTTCTTGTAACGGCATCATACCATTCTGCACCGGACGTAACCAGCCCTGCAATCATGACATGTTAATTCCGTTTGTCATCCAGCAGCTTGTGTGCTTTAATCAAAGCATATTAGGTAATTTGTCGAACCCGGAGTGTGATTTCTATTTTTGAGGCGGTTAAGGATATTTTATTGCAAATATCGGCTGCAAGCAGCTTTGTGTTCTTGTTTCAATGGAGATTGGAACAAAGCCAATGGACTCGAAGAGACGGTAAATTGCCGGATGATCAGACCGTTCTGATTCTGGGTTGTGCACTAAGTATGTTGTTCTGTTCTATTTTGTCCACAGCCTTATTTGGAGTAACCTATTTGAATTTAGCTATTTTGCCAACTATTATTGGAGTGCTGTATGGAAACAAACGGTCAGGGGTAATCCTTGCCGCATTATTTTTACAATGCATTATTCTGTTCTCACAGCCCTCAGGGGTCAGTACTATGCTGCTGAATTCGGGAATAATTGTCTATCCGCTGCTGTTCGGCCTGGCTTCCCGCTTCAAAAAGGGAACGGTTATCGAGAAGATGTGTATGCTCTGGATGGTGCTTTTGCCATATCTGTTCTTTATCGCTCTTGTTCCGATATTGGAAGGCCATGATTTATATGAAAATCAAACCGGAAAAGCGCTGATAATAACCGTTTATCTATTCTCGACTATTGCTTTGGGCGGGATACTCATCTATTCCATAGAGATGGCCTGGAGTAAGCTTCACCTCAAGATGCAGATGGAAGGGATATCACTGAAGTTCCAGTGGGAGTCGGATAAGCTCCAGCAAATCGCAAATGTAGTGCCGCTAAGCATATTATCGCTGGATGAGAGCGGTATCATTACTGGTCTTAACGATTCCATGGTGGACTTGTTGCGGAGACATGATCCCCAGATTACCAAAGGCGATATATTGGAGCGGCCGATCAGTCATTATCTGAATAAATTTGCGGATCAGCAGTTCGTTCAGCAGTTATGGGACTGCGTACGCTCCAAAAAGCGCAGACTCGTCAAAATATCCTATGATTCACGCAGCTACCACATTTTTACGGCACCTCTGCTGCAAGGAAGTCCAGGGCTGCTCCGGGGCATGGTGCTGGTTGTTCAGGATACAACGGAAGAGGAAAAAATGCGCATAGAACTGGACAATGTGGAACGATTAACACTGGTGGGGCAGATGGCAGCGGGCATTACGCATGAGATTCGGAATCCAATGGCGGTTGTGCGCGGATTCCTGCAGCTAATGAGAGAAAAAAGCAGCAGCGATCTTCATTCCTATTACCAGATTGTTATGGAAGAACTGGACCGTGCCAACAGTATTATCAACGATTTCCTGTCACTAGCCCAAAGCAGGATTTCATTCAAAGAAAAGGTTTTATTACACGATATTATAGAGGATCTAAGTCCGCTGCTCTGGGCTGACGCCAATCTTCGCGGTCAAAGTATTGAGTTGAAGCTGGATCCGTCACTGCCTCTGCTCCAGCTTAATGTCAGGGAAATGAAACAGCTAATCCTTAATCTGGGGCGTAACGGGATGGAAGCGATGGGCTCCAAGGGAGTACTGACACTGGAAACGCGAAGTACATTGGAAAGAGTGGAATTGATTGTAAGCGATACCGGAAGCGGCATTTCGGACATTCAAAAAGAGAATTTATTCGTGCCTTTCTTCACAACAAAAAGCCAGGGGACAGGCCTGGGGCTTTCACTTTGTCTCAGTATCGTCGAGCGGCATAATGGCAGCATCACGGTCCAATCGCAGGAGGGAATGGGCACGGAGTTCACGGTTTCATTTCCTTGCGGTCTGGAAGAGGCTCCAGCGCTCGCTATTGCCGAATGAGTGGAGGGGACCCGCTACTCTTGCTTTCACAGTGTATGGATGTATAATAAAGTTAGTTAATGCTGCTTTTAAGTAATCTTACAATAGAGTGAAGGAGAGTGCAGGAAAATGTCCATGTCTTTTAATCAATACATGAGAGATTCAATTCAACCTATGCGTGATGATTTGACAAGCATCGGCTTTCAGGAGCTGAAGACTCCGGAAGAGGTAGAGGCCGCTCTCCCGACTGCTAAGGGAACGGCGCTGGTTGTAGTTAATTCCGTTTGTGGTTGTGCTGCCGGGCAGTGCCGGCCGGGTGTAGCCCAGGCGTTGCAAAATGAAATTACACCGGATCACCTGTTTACCGTGTTTGCGGGCCAGGAGAAAGAAGCCACGGCCAAAGCGCGTGAATATTTCGCTCCCTATCCGCCGTCTTCGCCTTCCATCGCCCTTATGAAGGATGGAGAGCTGGTTCACTTCATCGAGCGCCATGGGGTTGAAGATCGTTCGGCTGCTGAAATTGCTGCTGAGCTGAAGGAAGTATTCAATCGTTTGTGCCAATAATGTCAGGTCATTCAATCCCGCAGCATTCGGTCATCCGGGTGTTGCGGGATTTTTTACAAAAATACCGGGAAGCGGGGTGTGGTTTGTGAGTTTGCAGGAAGAAATTATTGCTGCCTTAGGCGTGAAGCCAACCATTGACGTCCAGGCAGAGGTACAGAAAAGGGTCGACTTTCTTAAATCTTACGTGCTGCAGGCAGGGGCAAAGGGTCTGCTTATTGCGATCAGCGGCGGTGTGGACAGTGCGGTGGCTGCGGGTCTGTGCAAACGGGCAACGGACGAGCTGTCGGAGCAGGAAGGCAAGGAGTATATTACGCTGGGCGTATTCCAGCCCTATGGTGTGCAGGAAGATATCGAGCATAGCTATTCCGTAGCCAAAGCTTTTGAATTGACGCACACGGTAGAGACCAATATCGAGGAAGCTGTGAATGAAATCGCGCTTGAGGTAGAGCATGGCCTTAAAACCTTGGGTCAACACCGTCATATGACGCACCAAGGAAAAGGGAATGTGAAAGCGAGAACCCGTATGGTTATGCAGTACGCGCTCTCTTTTGAGAATAATCTGCTCGTTGTAGGAACAGATCACGCTTCTGAAGCCATAACCGGGTTTTACACCAAATGGGGCGACGGTGCCGTTGATATTACGCCTTTAACCTCCCTTAACAAGCGCCAAGTGCGCCAATTGGCGGCTTACCTCGGAGTACCGGATGAGATCGTTGTCAAAGCACCGACAGCAGGCCTATGGCCCGGACAAACGGATGAGACGGAGCTCGGCATCACTTATGATGATAACAGCGACTATCTGGAAGGTAAGCAGATTAGCCCGGAGGTAGCAGAGAAGCTGGAGACCTATTACCGGAGAACGGCACACAAGCGCAACTCGATTCCCGGAATCTAAAACTTCTGAACTGAAATACGGTTTTTTTGAAAAGACCGCCGTGATCCCTCTGCGAATGAACGCAGAGTATCACGGCGGTCTTGTTCAAATATAGTGAATATAATAGGCAGTTTATAGTAAATCGGGGTAAGCTAGTGCGAAGGGAGCGTCCGGTCAATAAAGTCCCCGGTCTCGGCAATGGCCTGCTCCAGCTGCGATGTTGTACCGGCAAAAGGATGAACGGTACCGAAGGTGTGATTGCCGCCGGGAATTTGAACCCAGTCGATATCCGGTCTGATCGATATTAACTGCTCTGATCCCAACCGCAGACGGGCGCCGTCCTGACTTCCTTGAATGAGGATTGCAGGAAAAGTTGAATGTTCCATTCGTTTAAGCAGGTTATAACGCTCCTGCTGCTGCTCCAGATCCTCCAGAATGATGGCATCCAGCGGCATTTGCTGACCGGTGCGGCCATTAAGAACATACGCGCGGCCTTTGTCCTTCATGTCCTTTTTTTGTTCATCTGTGAACAGGTCCAGATTAGTCACCCCGTTCCAGGAGATGACACCGGATATCTCTCCGGGATGATCAAGCGCGTAGAGGAGACAGTCTCCGGCCCCCCGGCTATGGCCCAGCAGAAACAACGGCAGGCCTCCGAACTTGGGATGCTGGCTCAGATAGGAGAGCAGTACTTCCATATCCTTTAGCTCCCGTTGATACGTATTGCGGGCAAATTTCTCCAGCTCGGTGAAGGCTTCGGGGTCCTCGCCGATTCCGGCATGAGAGAAGTTGAAAGTTATAACCTCATGCTCCATGCTAAGGGAGGAGGCGGCGTAAGGGAACATTCCCCAGTCCTTGAAGCCCTTGTAGCCGTGTGCAATGACGATAAGGCTCTTGGCCGGGGTTTGGGCGGGGAAGTGCGAGCAGCGCAGCACGGCATCCGCTCCGGCGGGGATTTTAAAATTGCGGTTCATCTAATGTTCCCCTCTCTTATATGGACTTGCTTTAACTGATAAATTATTCATGACTCATTATGGAATTTGAGCGGGATAGACTTCCGCTGCGTTTTCTTTTAAGATAGCAGAAAGTATCTTGCAAGACTATAACTATTATGTTGTTATTGTACCATTTTTCCATGCAGTAAAGGGATAAACGTCCTTAAGGAGTGTGAAGGCTTGATTTACGGAATTGGGCATGATGTGCTGGAAATTGAACGGATATCCGCTTTGATGGAGGGACGGCTTAAGGATAAGTTCATGGAGCGTATCCTGACTGTTCGGGAGATACAGCTTGGTAAGTGCCGGGACCGGAAGCTGACGGAGTTTGTGGCAGGCCGGTTTTCGGCAAAGGAAGCGATTGTTAAGGCTCTGGGCTGCGGGATTGGCAGGACGCTGGGATTCACGGACATTGAGATTTTACCGAATGGGCTGGGGAAGCCTAAGGTGCAGATATCCGCCGGTGCCTGGTCCAGATTGAAGCTGCCGGATGGGCATAGCTATAAGATTCATCTTACGATAACGCATGAACGGCGTCTGGCTTCCGCATTTGCCGTAGTGGAGCAGCAGCCGGAATGCTAGAGAAGCAGGTCTTGGGAAGAAAAGGCGAAGCAACAAGATGGAAGGGCAAAGGGAGAGAATTATGACACAGCATGAGCAAGAGCAGCAAGAGCAGCAAGAGCGGAAAGAGTCCAAGTGGTTTTTCAGCCGTTATTTGCTGGAATGGTACCATGGGCAGAAGCGTGATTTGCCTTGGCGCCGTCACCGCAATCCTTATTATATCTGGGTCTCGGAAATTATGCTCCAGCAGACGAGGGTAGATACCGTTATTCCGTATTTTCACCGTTTTATTGAACGGTTCCCCACGGTGGAGGCACTGGCGGATGCTCCGGAAGAAGATGTGCTGAAGTGTTGGGAAGGCCTGGGCTATTATTCCCGGGCCCGCAACTTACAGCATGCGGCCAGGCAGGTGAAGGAACAGTACGGGGGGAACGTTCCCGATGACCGGGAGGCGGTGTTCGCTCTTAAGGGAGTGGGCCCTTATACTGCTGGGGCCATTCTCAGCATTGCCTTTAACCGGCCTGAGCCTGCAGTGGATGGCAATGTGATGCGGGTGCTGTCGCGATATTTCCTTATTGAAGACGATATCGCCAAGGGTCCCACCCGCGTGAAAATGGAGCGCCTGGCGGCCGAGCTGATCCCCGAGGGAGAGGCTTCGCATTTCAATCAGGCGCTGATGGAGCTCGGGGCGCTCGTCTGCACCCCGAAATCGCCGCGCTGTCTTACCTGCCCGGTGATGGAGCATTGCGCCGGGCGGCTTGCGGGCTGCGAGACCTCGCTGCCCGTCAAGACCAAGGCCAAGCCGCCGCGCCCGGAGGAGCGGCTGGCGGCCCTGATTGAGGGCCGCGGTGCCCACGCGGGCCGGGTGCTCGTGCGGCAGCGGCCATCCAGCGGGCTACTCGCCCGCATGTGGGAGCTGCCGCATTGGCCGGCGCCGCCTGCGGAAGGCGCCGCGCCGGGCGCGCGGCTGCCGGAGGCCGCGGCGCTGGACCGGCTGCGCCGGTCCCTGGTGAAGGCCGGGATCTCTGCCCGGCCTTCAGGGCACTGGATGGCTGCGGAGCATACATTCAGCCATATTGTTTGGACCCTGCAGGTATACCGCTGCAGGGAGGAAGAGGGTCTTCTGCTGCCGCTGGCGGCAGAAGGCCGGGCGGCGTACCAAGCGTCCCTTCAGTTACCCGAGGGTAACGGTACGCCTATTGAAGCCTTCGCAGACGGGAATGAGAGTCCCGAAGACATGGGCGCCATGCGTTGGATTAACCGGGAGGACATGGCCAACTATGCCTTTCCGAACGTTTTTCTGAAGCTGCTGAACCGATACTTCGATGAGCAGGATGGGAGTATTCAGTAATGATATATCGGACCTATAAGTCTGGTGTGAATACTCTTCAAATCAATATAATTGCAAAAAATGCAGTTATATCCGGTGTTTTTTCCCAACTCAGACGTATAGATGTATTTCGTACACTTATATTCCGCAAAACAGGCGCCAAAGAGCTTTCTCCCCATTTATAGCTGCACAAAATGCAATTACATGCTCAACAGAGGGCTGTGGGGGTTGAATAAGTGTACGAAGTGCAACTAAGTCCGCGAAGTCAAGTTATCATACCTGATCCATCCCAATAATATCCCAGTTAAATCCCAGTAAATCCCGAAAATCTCCGCAAGCTCTCGTTCATGCGCAAGAACTCACAGAGATTTTTTGACTAACCGTATATTTCCCCAAAAAAAGATGCCTCGTGAGCCCAAATGGCTGACGAGGCATCTTTTTGCATATCAGTATTTCCAGTGTTTCCTTATTTGGAGCTTTCGTAGCGTTTGCCGACTTCTTCCCAGTTGACTACATTCCAGAATGCTTTGATGTAGTCCGGACGTTTGTTTTGATAGTTCAGGTAGTAAGCGTGCTCCCATACATCAAGTCCGAGAATCGGAGTCGCGCCTTCACTGATCGGGTTGTCCTGGTTAGGTGTGCTTGTTACAGCCAGCTTGCCGTCTTTGACCACGAGCCAAGCCCAGCCGCTTCCGAAGCGTGTTGTCGCTGCAGTTGCGAAATCTTCCTTGAACTTATCGAAGCCGCCCAGCTCACTGTCGATAGCCGCCGCCAAAGCGCCTGCAGGTGCGCCGCCACCGTTGGGTCCGATAACTTCCCAGAACAGGGTATGGTTAGCGTGTCCGCCGCCATTGTTGCGAACTGCGGTACGGATAGCTTCCGGCACAGCATTCAAATCAGTCAAAAGCTCTTCAATGCTCTTGTCTTGTAATTCGGGTGCCTTTTCCAGTGCGGCGTTCAGGTTAGTCACATATGTGTTATGGTGTCGGTCGTGATGAATCTCCATCGTCAAAGCGTCGATGTGCGGTTCGAGTGCGTTGTTCGGATAAGGAAGTGATGGTAATTGAAATGCCATGGAAAAATCCCTCCTGAGTTTAGTTAAATTTTAAGGTTATTACCCATATAACCTATTGGATATGTACCCGTCTGACTACTATCATTAAACCGTATCTGGAACAATATTGCAACACTAAACAAACAATAGCGTTTAAAAAGTAATACAGGGATGCTGGGGCTACTATTTATTTGTAAGAGCGGTGTTAACATTGAAGGATATCCCGTTTTACAATCATTTATGCCTCCATTTTTACCTAATAAAAGAAAACATTACACATTATTGAATGTAAACGCTCAATATCAAGCGCTTTCAAAAGAAAAGTCGTGATATCGCGAGAAAAGTATGCTTTAATAGATTTAAAAGCAGGTATTCCTCGTTTTTTGATGCTTTTTTCGTCTTCACACTGTTATGGGAACTCCTTCTTTTTGTAAAATTATAAGCCATAGAAAAGGGAGATTTTAAAGAATGCACGTTCGTTCCTTTCAATTAAGCGACGTTAGTCCAGTCACTGAACTGCTGCAGACCGCATTATCGGAAGAATGTTTCGAGAACACCATGGCGCCTTTCTCCAGGCAGCTTTCGTGGGACTCAGATCTCATTGTAGTTGCAGAAGAACAAGGAGAGATTGTTGGAGCGCTGGTTGGCACGATTGAGCAGAACCACGGCTGTTATTTCCGCATTGCCGTACATCCCGATCATCGCCGCAGAGGAATCGGCAGAAGTCTCGTATCTGCGATGGAGAACCGGTTTCAATCCCGCAAAGTCAGCGGTATTTTTGTAGCCGTCGACGAGCATAACGCCGCCGCACTGCCATTGTACGAAGCTATGGGATATGACGAGAATCAGATTTTCAAATCTGTACGAAAGCTGAGCATTGTCGGGTAATACTGGAATTTTGAACCGGTGCTGAGTAAGCGGAATCATTTGATAATATAGAGATCGATAGTGACTGCACAGTCTGTTCCATTATATTAAGCATATCTTCCCTAAGCCGTTGCAAATGGCTGGGAGATATGCTTTTCTATTGTTATGCGAGTGTTTGACTAATGGAACTAGAGGGTGGATTATGAGCGACAATATTGAAGTGGAATTCATGCGCAGCCGAAAGCAAAGGTACAGGTCTTCACGGAAAAAGGCATCAAGGTCCGCACAAAGAAAGAGATGGGTAGTGCAGCTTAGAGATTGGATACTTACCACTGCTGCCGTGTTTATCATCATGTCGTTGCTTAACATATATGTAATCAATATATCTACGGTTAAAGGTCAGTCCATGCAGCCGACACTGTGGGAAGGCGAGAAATTACTCATCAATAAAATTACACTGTCGTTCGCCCACCCGAAACGGGGAGAGATCATCGTTCTGCACGATCCAAGCACCGGAATTAACAGGAAAGAGTATCTGGTAAAAAGGGTGATCGGCATACCCGGCGATACTGTGGAGGTACGGGATCACAAGCTGTACGTTAACGGAATATTAAAGGAGGAGCCATATATCGATACTGAAATTCAGGACACTGATTTCACTCCTTTAACCGTGGAAAATGGCAGTTATTTCGTAATGGGTGACAACCGTCATGCCGGAGCAAGTAAAGATAGCCGTTATTTCGGTTCTGTCCCTCAGGACAGTATTATAGGAAGAGCCGCTTATATATGGTGGCCGTTGTCCAAACTAAACTCATTATAAATATAACAAAAAGGAGAAGGCGGAAATGAACAATAGAAAACAGTCATCATATGCCCCCCCGCCTTCTAAGTGGGACAAGTTAAAAGCTGAGATTAAGGCTGCCGCACCGTCGCTCGGTATTGACGATATCGGGTTCGCAACTGCGGAGCCGTTTCTTTATTTGAAGAATATGCTGCAGGACCACCGGGATAAAGGATACGAGTCCGGTTTTGAAGAACCTGATCTGGATAAAAGAACCATACCCGCGCTGCAATCGGGTGAACCAATGTCAATTATAGCCATAGCAATAGCTTATCCATCCAAAATGGAGAATCCTCCTAAATCGGAACCGGGAGCCCGCAGAGGGATTTTGGCGCGTGCGTCATGGGGGAAGGATTATCACCATGTGCTGCGTGAGGCGCTGGACAAGCTGGAGGCTTTTATTCGTGAGCGGGTGCCGGAAGCTGTGCTGGAGAGTATGGTGGACACGGGAGTTTTGGTAGACCGGGCGGTGGCGGAGCGTGCAGGAATAGGCTTTAGCGGTAAAAACTGTTCCATCATCTCTCCGAAATGGGGCTCGTGGATTTACCTTGGCGAGATGGTTACGAATATCCCGTTTGCGCCCGATACTCCTGTACAGGAGGGATGCGGGGACTGTACAAGATGCATTGACGCCTGCCCTACCGGAGCGTTGGTGGGTCCAGGGCAGCTAAACGCCCAGGCCTGCATCTCTTATCTCACACAAACAAAGGGCTTCCTAAGCGACGATTACATGACAAAGATCGGCAACCGGCTGTATGGCTGCGATACCTGCCAGATTGTCTGTCCGCATAATCGCGGTAAGAACTGGGATCACCGACCCGAGCTGCTACCCGACCCCGAGATTGTCAAACCCTTGCTGCTGCCGATACTAGATCTTAGCAACCGGGAGTTCAAGGAGAAATTCGGCAGCAGCTCGGCAGCCTGGAGGGGCAAGAAGCCTATTCAGCGTAATGCAATTATCGGTCTGGGCAACTTCAAAGAGGAAGCTGCCATCCCCAGGCTGCGGGAAATTGTGCTCAAGGAGCCCCGGCCGGAGATGCGCGGTACCGCCGCGTGGGCGCTTGGCCGAATCGGCGGATTGGAGGCATTGTCAACCGTTAGGCAGGCGCTTGAGCATGAAGATCATGAAACGGTTGTAGAGATGCTCCAAAAGGCCGAAGAGAAGCTGACAACATCCCTTAGTAACCATAAGAACTAAAGAATTATGATAAAAAGGTGAGAGTAACGAAGGGGGATTTTTGGAACTGTAGGAGCGATAGCGACCGCCTTTGTCCCCGGATGTTCACCGCAGCAAGCGGTCTAATCCAAAACATCTGGGGACAACAGCGGCCGGAAGTCCAAACATTCACCGTAGTTACGGGTAAACATTAAAACAGCAAAGTATAAATCTTTAGTTCAACTTATAGTAGGGATTTTTCGAATTGCTGTCCAGTTCTTGAAATGCTATGATAGATTCGCACGCCTTATGGCGCAGCAGACAATAGAGCACAGAGGTGGACTTTAGATGGATATTGCAATACCTATTATTACTTTGGTCGTTGGACTGCTGGGCGGGTTTTTTATCGGTGTATATTACCTGCGCAGACAAATGACGACGATGCAGAATGATCCGGAAATGCTGCAAAAGGTTGCTAAACAAATGGGCTATAATCTGAACGGCAAGCAAATGCAGCGGGCCCAGCAAATGCTGAAGAATCAGAATCAGAATCCGGGACGGGGTGCCGCTGGTAAAGGGCAGAACCGTAAAGGGAAGTAACCAAGCCCGGAATATATAGAATTTCAATCGGGGTGCGGAAGGGGGAAGGTAGTTTCATGGGGAGCGTCAACGAATACGTAAACGGCAAGGTTTCTGTAAACCGTGAGAAAATCGAGTATCACGTAGGAAAGATACTGGAATTAATCGGGGAAGACACCGGCCGTGAAGGATTGCTGGAAACACCCGCGCGTGTCACGCGCATGTACGAGGAGATATTCGGCGGATATTCCATAGATCCTCGGGAGGCACTGGGCGTTACTTTTGATGAGTCTCATGAAGAACTGGTGATCGTAAAGGATATTGTCTATTACAGTCAGTGCGAGCATCATATGGCTCCTTTCTTCGGTAAAGTGCATATCGGTTATATTCCAAGCGGCCGGATTGCCGGACTGAGCAAGCTGGCCCGGCTGGTGGAAGCGGTGAGCCGCCGTCTTCAGGTACAGGAGCGTATCACGGCTCAAATCGCGGATATTATGACCGAGATGCTTAATCCACATGGAGTTATGGTGGTTGTGGAGGGAGAACATCTGTGTATGTGCGCCCGCGGAGTGAAGAAGCCGGGAAGCCATACAGTTACACTTGCGACCAGAGGTTCCTTCCGTGAGGATGCTGCCGCCCGGGCGGAGTTTTTGGCTCTGATTAAGGATAGATGAAGCATCATAAAGAACAGGCCTTGGGGATTCCTCCAAGGCCTGTTCTTTTCATGTCGTTAGTAGGGCTGCCACATCAGCTTGCTTGCTTCTGCATAACGCTCTGATACATAAGGCCAATTGACGACGTTCCACCAATCCTTGATATAAGCGGCCCGGTTGTTCTGGTGTTTCAGATAATAGGCATGCTCCCAGACATCCAAAGGCAGCAGGGGAATAACATCCCATTGCGATAAATTCTGATGCTTCTCTGCCGTCAGGATTTCCAGTCTGCGGCTGCGGGGACTCCAGACCAGAATGGCCCAGCCGCCTCCCTCTACCTTGTTAGCTGCTTCACTGAACTGCTGCTTAAAGCGGTCATAGCTTCCGAAGCTGCGTTCAATGGCCTCCAGCAGGGCACCGGTTGGACGCCCGCCGCCTAGAGGAGACATAACGTTCCAAAAGATAGTGTGCAAATAATGACCGGCCCCGTGAAAGGCCAGCTCCCGCTCCCAATGCTTAACGAGATCATATTTACCGTTCTTGCGGGCTTCGGCCAGCTTATCCTCCGCTTTGTTCAGTCCGTCAACATAGCTTTGATGATGCTTGTCATGATGGATTCTCATCGTCTTTTCGTCGATATAGGGTTCCAAAGCATTATAGGGATAAGGCAGCGGGGGGAGCTGATGGCCCCCAATAGGTACGGACGCCTGCAGGCGATCTTCTGAAAGAGGGACAACTGGAAGAATAGTTTCGTCGGCAGCTTGAACAGACTCCTGCATGACTTCACGCAGCAAATCCGGGTAAATCAGACCTTCCAGAACGCCGAGAAAATACTCCGATTCGCGGATGATGTGCAGCAGTACGGTTACAGCCAGCGGCAGCGCTTTAACGGCGGCACTTCCCTCCATCATGGCGAACAACTGCCGGACGAACTCGTGTGACTGGTTGCAGGAAGTGTGCAGCAGCTGCTCTGTAGAGGTCTTCCCTGCTTCCTTGTCGGGAGGAGAAGAGCTAAGGGAAGATTCAAGCAGCATGCGGGCAGCCGATTCAGTGGCGCCGAAGACGACAGCCCATTTATCCAGCAGCTTCACATAAGGCTCTTCAAGGCCGGGAATAATCGCTTCAATTACAGAGGTATGTTCCTTCTCCTGGGTCTTCCAAAAAACGATTTCTTCCAAAATTCGCACGGGCATCAACGGCCCATATACATATAGCATTGCATAATGCCCCCCGTGATTTGTCTTCAACAGTCATTTATATGACGGGGGAAGGACTCTTATTAAGCGTATTGGTTTACGCGCAATAATGCATCTGAATTTGTTTCCGGAAATGGAACAGCCTCTTTCCTGGGGTGCTTATTCCCTGAAAGAGGCTGTTCGTTTCTGTATAGGCTTTACTTCTGCGACTGTTCTAATGGACTGGACTTGGCAATCTGAACATTGCCGAGAAAAGCGGAGACTCGCCGCAGATATTCACGGGGATGTTCCCGGAACAGCAGTTCATGGTGGCTGCCCTCAACAATCCACGAGTCGGAATACGGATTGCTCTGGTTAGTAGCCAGCTCTTCGGCAATCGGGTAGGGCGCCTTTTCGTCCTTGGTTCCATGAAGGAACAGGACCGGGAAGGAATAGTCCTCCGATTTGACCTTCGGATAAGGAATTTGCTCCAGCCCCGTACCGTTCAGAACAGGAAAAATCATTTCCATGATCTCAAGGGAAGGTTGACGCGGCAGATCAATATTCTGCTTGATATTATGGTACAGAGTGTCAGGCTCCAGCAGAAAGGTGCTATCCAGTATCATTGCATCGATATCCTTTGAGACCAGACCGGCCTGAAGCGCGGTTCCAGCGCCCATGGAGAAGCCCCAGACGACGATTTCCTTGGCTCCGCGTCCCTTGGCGAACTGAATGGCGCCGAGCAGCTGCTGGGATTCTTTTTTGCCGCCGGTCGCGATATCTTTGTTGGTCTGGGACGCAAAGCCGTAATCGAACATAACTACATTGAAATTCAGACGATGGGCATAATGCGCCAAATCGTACATCGGCACCCAGGTTTCCTCGCGGTTAGCGCCATAGCCGTGGCTGAACACAATGGTTTTGGTCGCTCCTTGAGCCGGGATATACCAGCCCTGCATCGTACGGCTGCCGTCGAATGCCTGAAAGGTAACCTCCTCGTACTTGAGTCCCTTCGCTAGTGACGGGTTAGAGTAGAGGGGGGCGACCGTCGGGTTGGACAGCACCCAGGCAATATAGGCATGCAGTGAAATGAAGCAGAATACAAAGAAGAAAAAGACGGACAGCAGCAGCGCTACTATAATATGTTTAACCCGAATCATCTGCAGGGAGAGCGGATGATCCTCAGGGCTTCTGCCTATCGGTTTACGGGAGACAGATGTGTTTGTGCCGGTGGTTGCCAGATCCATACGGTTCCACTCCTAAGTAATGTCTTTACCATTTAATCGTATGTTCATGCGCTTACAAAGTCAATGAAATCACCGCTTTTGTAATGTAACTGTAAACTGCGGCCCAAGCTTTTCCGTTCGGTGAATATACTGGACTTCCCGTTCACTTTTACACTAAGATAGAGTTGATTATAAATAATAATGTAACCGCGTTTCATTTGATGAAACATAGGAGGGGCGATCATCGTGGAGGACCGGAAACTGACTGTACGCGCTGTTGAACGGGCGCTTGATATATTGCTGTGCTTTACGAAGGATAGTGATTTGGGGTTAACAGAGATCGCTTCACAGATTGGTCTGCATAAAAGCACGGTGCACCGGCTGCTGACCACACTGGAGGAGAAGGGGTTCCTTATCCGCAATCCGGCAACCGAGAAATACCGGCTGGGTATCCGTATCTGGGAGCTGTCGACACATTTGCCGGCCTTTGATGAGCCGGCAGCACTGCTTCTTCCGGCCATGGAACGGCTGCGCGACCGTTTCGGAGAGACGATCAGCCTTTATTTGCGGGACGGTACCGAACGGGTGCGCATTCAGGCTGTGCAGAGCCAGCAGGCGATTCGGCGAGTGGCGCAGATCGGTGCGCGGCTGCCGCTGTCCGTAGGGGCTTCAAGCAAGGTGCTGGCAGCCTATGCTCCGCCTGAGATACAGAGAGCGGTGCTGGAAAGCCCGGATTGGCCTTTAACCGTAGATCGGGCTGTATATGCGGAACAATTGAAAGAGATAACCCGATTGGGATATGCAACCAGTCTCGAAGAGCGGGAGCCCGGCGCGGCCGCTGTCGCCGTGCCAATCGTCGGCCGTAGTGGGACAGTAGTTGCAGCGTTGTCGCTGTCCGGACCGGTCAGCCGTCTCTCCCGGGAGACGCTGGTGGAGTATTCCGTCGTACTTATTAAGGCGGCGGGTGAAATGGGTATGATGATTCCTTGACCCTCAATCCTAAATCGGCAATCAACAGAAATAGCCCTCGAACCTTCCCGTATGGGATGGTTCGAGGGCTATATTGCGTATCTGAAACGGTATCAGGTTATCCGTTTATTTTGCAGGTAATGCTTCCGTTGAGGAGGTTGCATCCGCCAGCATCTGGCGAAGCACCGTCTGCAAGATACCGCCGTTGCGGTAGTAGTCGATATCCACCGTGCTATCCAGCCGCGCGATGACCGGGAAGTCGAACTGTGTGCCGTCTTCGCGGGTGGCGGTGACGGTCAGCTCTTGCCCTGGCAGCACCTGGTTATCAAGGCCTGTAATGTCGAAGGACTCGCGGCCGTTCAGACCCAGACTGCTCCAGCCATGACCTTCCTGGAACTGCAGCGGAAGAACACCCATACCGACGAGATTACTGCGGTGAATCCGCTCGAAGCTCTCGGCGATAACTGCCTTTACGCCGAGCAGGAGTGTACCCTTGGCGGCCCAGTCGCGTGAGCTGCCGGTGCCGTATTCCTTGCCGGCGATAACGACGAGATTTTGCCCGGCGGACTGGTACAGCATGGATGCGTCATAGATGGACATGACTTCATCACTTGGCAGGAACGTGGTTACACCACCTTCTGTATCTGGAGCCACAGCATTGCGAATCCGGATGTTGGCGAACGTACCGCGCATCATGACCTCATGATTTCCCCGGCGTGAGCCGTAGGAGTTGAAATCCGCACGCTCCACACCATGATCACGCAAATATTCGCCGGCAGGGCCGGAAGAGGAAATATTACCGGCTGGCGAGATATGGTCTGTCGTAACCGAATCGCCCAGCAGCGCCAGTACACGGGCCTTGGCAATATTCTCAATATCGCCCAGACCATCCGCAAGATTCTCGAAGAATGGCGGGTTCTGAATATACGTAGAATTATCATCCCACTCGTACAGCTCGCCTTCCGGTACAGGAATGGCATTCCAGCGCTCATTGGCGGTGAATACATTCTCGTATTTGCGGCGGAACATCTCCGGACTGAGGGATACACCAATCGCTTCACGAATTTCGGCAGAAGTTGGCCAGATATCTTTCAAGAAGACAGGCTCACCCTGCGGATCAAACCCAAGCGGTTCATTCTGCAAATCTATGTCTACCGTACCAGCCAGGGCATATGCAACGACCAGCGGTGGTGAAGCCAGATAGTTGGCCTTAACCTGGGCATGAACGCGGCCTTCGAAGTTACGGTTACCGGAAATTACTGCGGCTACCGTCATATCGTTCTCGGCAACGGCTTGACTGACTTCATCCGGCAGGGGACCGGAGTTACCGATACAGGTAGCGCAACCGTAACCGGCCACGTAGAAACCGAGCGCCTCAAGCGGCTTGAGCAAATTGGCTTTTTCCAGATATTCCGTAACCACCAGCGATCCCGGCGTCAGACTGCTCTTTACATAGCCCGGTTTGGTCAGTCCACGTTCAACCGCCTTTTTGGCCAGTAGTCCGGCACCAAGCATAACGCTTGGATTCGAGGTGTTGGTGCAGCTCGTAATGGCCGCAATAGCGACTGCGCCGGTTCGGAGCTTGCTTGTGCTGCCGTTCTTATGTTGAATCTCTACCTCTTGAGCAATCTTCTCATCACTGAGACCATAACCGCCCTTATCGACCGGTGTACGGATGATACCTTCGAAGTTCTCCTTCATATGGGTCAGCTCGATCCGGTCCTGTGGACGTTTCGGTCCTGCCAGACTCGGTACGACCGAGGCCAGATCCAGTTCTATGATGTCGCTGAACTGCGGGTCCGGTGTATCCGACGTGCGGAACATGCTTTGAGCTTTGTAATAGGATTCCACCAGCGCCACCAGATCGTCTGGACGTCCTGTGCTTCGCAGGTAGGCTAAAGTTTCGTCATCTACAGGGAAGAAGCCGACTGTAGCGCCATATTCAGGTGCCATGTTGGCAACCGTAGCCCGGTCGGCCAGACTGATGTTGGCAAGGCCCGGTCCGTAAAATTCTACGAATTTGCCGACCACGCCTTTTTTGCGCAGCATTTGGGTAACGGTCAGCGCCAGATCAGTCGCAGTAGCGCCTTCTACCAGACTGCCGGTGAGCTTGAAGCCGACCACATCCGGTGTGACAAAATACAGCGGCTGCCCCAGCATGCCTGCTTCCGCTTCAATACCGCCTACACCCCAGCCGACGACGCCAAGACCATTGATCATAGTCGTGTGGGAGTCAGTGCCTACAAGAGAATCGGGATAAACAACGGTTTCGCCATCAATGGTCTTGGTAGCGGCTACGGAGGCCAGATACTCGAGATTCACCTGATGCACGATCCCGGTAGCGGGAGGTACGGCACGGAAGTTATTGAATGCTGTCTGCGCCCAGCGCAGGAAGCGGTAACGCTCCTCATTGCGTTCGAATTCAACGTTCATATTATATTCCAGAGCGTCCGCGGTACCGAAGGCATCAACCATAACGGAGTGGTCAATAACCAGGTCAACCGGGACGAGCGGATTAATCTTCTTGGGATCGCCGCCTGCTTTTTTCACAGTATCGCGCATGGCTGCCAGGTCTACGACTACCGGTACTCCGGTGAAGTCCTGCAGAACAATACGGGCCGGAATAAAAGGGATTTCCTTATTGCGGTCCACGCCGCCGCCCCAGCCGGCCAGCTGCTTAACATGATCCTCTGTGATGGCGCGTCCATCGAACTGGCGGACAGCCGCCTCAAGCAGTACTTTAATGGAAAAAGGCAGGGACGAAATGTCACCCAGTCCTTGTTCCTCCAGGGATTGAAGATGATAATAGCGGTAACTCTTGCCGCCCGACTCCAGGGTGCGGGCCAGCGAGAAATGATCCTTGCTTGGCATAAATGCGCCTCCTTGTTTCATCTAATGAAACTCAATTTCAAATTTATTCTCTACAATAATTATAACGTTTGCAAAGGGGGGAGTAAAGTTTTTTTTCCTCCTTATTAGCAGGATTGTAGCGGATTTTTTAAAGGGCATAATTGCGCTTTAATCTTATTCTATCTGTATAGCTCCATGATTACCTTCATATACATAGGACAGCAGAAAAACAGGGTGAAGGGCGGGAAGAATCATGGAGGAACAGTGGAAACGCAGTTTGTATCTGTATGTGGACCAAATCAATAGAGGACGGGTAGAGCCGCGCACCGAGCCCCGGCATACCGCTGTGAATGATCCGCGCTTTCTGATGGAGCAGGGAGAACGCAGCCGCCGTCTTGCAGAATGGTATGATGCCCGGGGTATCAAGCCCCTGCGCGGTGAAACAGGAGTGAAGACTCTGAGGCTGGTAAGGCAGACTCCGTCAGAGGTGATTACGGAAATTTCACTGCACAGTGCATTTTATTATGAAAAAGGCGGTCTCACCCATCGCGAGGATACGGTCAATTCAGAACGGCTGACTTTTTCACGCGAAGGAAACGGCTGGGAGATTGCCGCTGTGGAGCGTGCCATTCCCGAGCGTCAGGCGGTCCGCAAGGCGGTAACCGAAGCTGCGGGCAGAACCTACGGGGGGGAAGATGAGCCTCTTCCGCTTCCGCAGCCGCTTCTGAACCGCAGTATACTCGGAGGGATGGCAGAGACCCGTGAAGTGCTTTACCGCCGCGAGGATGCCGCCGCCTATGCTGACCGCTGGTGGCAGGAGGGGAATCCGGAGTTTGAGACTTTTGCTGTAGATTGTACGAATTACGTGTCCCAATGTCTCTTTGCAGGGGGAGCGCCTATCAACTATACTGGTAAAAGAGAAACGGGCTGGTGGTATAAAGGCTATGCCGGAAACCGGGAATGGTGGAGCTTCAGCTGGACGGTATCGGACAGTCTGCAGCGTTATTTGAGCACAGGCCGGAGCAGTGGACTGCGTGCAGAAGTGGTGAAGCGTCCTGAACAGCTTATGCTGGGAGATGTCATTCAATACGATTGGGACGGCAATGGGCAATTTCAACACAGCACGATTGTTACGGCCTTTGATGCGGGCGGCATGCCGCTTGTAAATGCACATACGGTCAGCAGCCGCCACCGTTACTGGGATTATCGTGATTCCTATGCGTGGACCGACAGAACAGTATACCGTTTTTTTCATATTAATGACTATTTATAATGCGGAAAGAGGTTAAGGGCATGGAAAACGCAAAACTAACCGTAGGACTTACGTACGGCGGCAAATCCGGAGAGCATGAGGTATCCCTTCAGACGGCTTTTGCAGTCATGAATGCTTTTGACTACGATAAATATGAAATTGTGCCTTTCTACATTACAAAGCAGGGACTCTGGAAGGTTGGAGAGACTTTGACGGCACCATTCACCCACTTGGAGCAGCTTAAGCTTGAAGATGCACCTGCGGACATGGGGGCTGCCCTGAGTGCCGTATTCAGCGGGTTGTCCGGCGGAGAGAAAGCTGTTGATGTAATGTTCCCGCTTCTTCACGGCACTTTTGGCGAAGATGGAACCATTCAGGGATTATTCGAAATGGCTAATATTCCATATATTGGAGCAGGTGTGCTAGCCTCGGCTGCTGGGATGGATAAAGTGGTGATGAAGAAGCTGTTCGCCGAGGGAGGGCTGGATCAGTGTAAGTACTGCTATTTCAATGTAAGTGCCTGGAAACGCCAAAGCCACGAGCTGATTGTGGCCCTGGAGGATAAGCTGGGTTACCCGGTGTTCGTGAAGCCTGCCAATCTGGGGTCCAGTGTAGGCATTTCCAAAGCAGTAGATAAGGAAAGCCTGGTCAAAGCGGTTGAATTCGCCTTCCTTTATGATACCAAGGTCATTGTTGAGGAATTCGTGGATGCCCGGGAGCTGGAGGTCAGCGTGCTTGGCAATGATGAACCTGAGGCGTCTGTTCCGGGTGAAATTGTAACTTCTGGTGAATATTACGATTATGCTGCAAAATATATCGACGGCAAATCGCAAATGCTTATTCCTGCCCCGGTTGACCCGGAAGTGGCCGACCGTCTGCGGGAGTCCGCATTGACCGCATTCAAGGCTATTGAGGGAAGCGGTATTACACGTGCCGATTTCTTTGTGCGCAGGTCTGACGGCAAAATATTAATCAACGAGGTGAATACCATGCCAGGCTTCACCCCGTTCAGCATGTACCCGCTTTTGTGGCGTGAGACGGGCGTATCGTATAAAGCGCTGCTGGACCGCATGATTGAACTGGCACTGGAGCGTTATCATCACAAGCAAAGCCTGAAGTACGACAACGAGCAATAAGTGGCTGACAGGGAGATGATCCCGGCCGGAAAGGGGAGAAATTATGGGCTTTCAAACAGAGTTTAATTCAGTCTGTAAATTCAAGAACGAGCAGGAACTGTACGAACTATTGGAGTATGGACGCTGCAAGATGGTGAAACAGGGCTTTCGCGTCTTTCCGACCGGGCAAAAGGTAATCGCCTATACATTGGACAATGTGGCTGTGGCTATTGTCAAAATCTCTGCGTCCATCGCAGAGATCAACTTTCAGGGACATGAGATTACTGCGGTGGAAATGGAGCTTGTACGCAAGCTGAATGAGGAAGAATCGCGGGTGCAGACAGCTCTGGCATTTGAAATGTTTTTTGGAGAAGAGAAGTGATTGTCCGGCTCGGATATGTGGCCATGTCAACCCTTATTCCAAACTGCTCGCCTTCCAAGACTATGACGATGGCCTCCTTCAACAAGCTGAATGACCGTGAGGCAGCGCTGCGCCGTCTGGAAAGTATCAGCCGCACGAATCTGCTCAATACCCTCCGTTTGTTACGGCATAATGCTGCATCTGATATTAAAGTGTACCGCCTCACCTCCAAGCTGATTCCGCTGGCGACGCATCCGGATCTTCAGGACTGGGATCCTTTCGCGGCATTGGCGGATGATTTTGCGGAGGTAGGCGGTTTTGTGAAAAAGCATGGCATGAGGGTATCGTTCCATCCCGATCATTTCACCGTGCTCAGTACACCGCGGCCAGAGGTGCTTGCCAGCTCCATCAGGGATTTGCAGCACCATACAAATATGCTGAACGCTTTGGGGCTTCCGGCAACTGCCAAGAACAATATCCATATCGGGGGCGCTTATGGGGACAAGCCATCTGCTGCGGTCCGCTTTCGAGAGCAGTTCGGTACCCTCCCCCTGGCATTGCGGGAACGTATAACGCTGGAGAACGATGACAAAACCTTTAATGCGACTGAGACGCTGGCGGTATGTCAGAGTCTTGGACTCCCGATGGTACTCGATATTCATCATCAGTGGGTGAACAACGAGGGAGAACTGCCATGGGAACTGTGGGAGGACATTCAGAAGACATGGGAGAGTCCTCTGGCCTTAACGGATGTGCTCCCCGGAGAGCATCTGCCTCCCAAAATTCATGTCTCCAGCCCTCGCAGCCCCTCAGACCCGCGAAGTCATGCTGAGGGAGTAGAACCTGCGCCGCTGATTGCTTTTCTGAAAAGGATTGCCGCCTCTACGCCTGCAGTTGATGTCATGATAGAAGCCAAAGCGAAGGATGGAGCGCTGTTTGGACTAATGGAGGCTTTGAAGGAACAGGCCGAGGTTGGAAACGGAATTACGTTACTGGACGGCGCCAGCATTAATATTGAGCCCTAAAACGGGACAAGCATAGGATTTTATTTATAATGCTTTACTTGAAATGTCACCAGAAATAGGGTACGTTGGATAAAACTTAAGCACTTGGAACAGAGCATAAGAACATCTTTCAAAGGAGTTCAAACATGGGAGAATTGTTAACAGGTAAAAATATCGTCGTTATGGGCGTCGCGAATGACCGCAGCATCGCCTGGGCGATTGCCAGAAGCTTGTCGGAACAAGGAGCGCGGCTAGCTTTTACATATGAGAACGAACGGGTAGAAAGCCGGGTGCGCAATCTGGCAGAGACTCTTCCAGGCTCTGTTATTCTCCCCTGCGATGTGACGGTTGATGAGGATATTGATACATTGGCGGGAGAATTGAAGGAACACTTCGGCGTTCTGCACGGTATAGTGCATAGTATCGCTTATGCCAAAGGCGAGGATTTGGAAGGTCGTTTTGCGAATACCTCGCGTTCCGGATTTGCGCTGGCGCATGACATCAGTGCTTACTCACTGGTGGCTGTAGCGCAGCGTCTGCACCCGCTAATGACAGATGGCGGTTCTATTGTTACTATGACTTATATGGGGGCGGAACGGGTAATCCGTAACTACAACGTGATGGGCGTAGCCAAAGCTGCTCTTGAAGCTTCCGTACGTTATCTGGCAAGCGATCTTGGGCTGGACAATATCCGTGTCAATGCCATTTCGGCAGGACCGATCCGTACACTGGCTGCCAAAGGCATCAGCGACTTCAATTCGATCCTTCGTATTGTGGAGGAAAAAGCACCCCTTCGGCGCGGCACCGATACCGCAGAGGTGGGAGATACGGCAATGTTCCTGATGAGCCATCTGTCCCGAGGAATTACCGGAGAAGTTATCTATGTCGATGGGGGTTATCATATCATCGGCGGTTAACGAATGTGACGACTATGTTCAAGAAAGCGAAGTGAAGATATGAATCCTATAAATCCTAATAGCCGGAACGAACGGGAGCCCTATGTGGTTTCAGGCAAGGGATATACAGCGGTAGCGATCAATGCTGCTGCCAAGGCCGGAGAATGGATCAAAAGCAGGCAGGGTATGGTAAAGGAACTGGGGACCAAAACTTCAGCACAGGATCTGGTAACAGAAGTGGATAAAGGCGTAGAGCAAATGATTCGCAGACTCGTTCTTACGCATTATCCCGACCACACCTTTCTGGGTGAGGAAGGCGTTGAAGCGGGTGCTGCCGCCGCAGCTGCGGCTCTGGAAGAAGCGCGGGAGAGTGAATACATGTGGATTGTCGATCCTGTCGATGGCACCACTAACTTCGTGCATGGCTTTCCATTCTACTGCGTGTCCATTGCACTGGTCGTTCGCGGCGAAATAACGGTCGGAGTCATTTACGATCCCATCCGGGATGAGATGTTTGTTGCAGAAAAGGGGAAGGGAGCCTACATGCACGGCGTCCCTACCGCCGTGTCGGCGGAGACTAAACTTGCAGACAGTCTTATTGCTATGGGCTTTCCGCCGGATCGTGAATTTGCACAGCCGGTCAATATGGCGGGTCTGCAAAGCCTTTTGCCGCAAATCCGCGGCGTTCGGGCCGGGGGCTCAGCCGCTTTGCACCTGGCTTATGTGGCGGCAGGACGGGTAGACGGCTACTGGGAAGTGGGCCTGAACCCGTGGGATTGCGCGGCGGGCGTGCTGCTAGTCCTGGAATCCGGAGGCAAGGTCAGCGATACGCTGGGACGGCCATACGATATTGGCACCCGCCATGTCGTAGCAAGCAACGGCCATATTCATGAAGGTCTGGTATCGTCCCTTACGGCCGCAGAAGCGACCGGATACACGCTTTAAGGAGGGCAATCTGGTTATGAGGGATAACGATGATCTGGAGCGCAAGCTAAGCGATATGTTGACCGAAGGCGAGATGGAGCAGGGTGACCGGACTGCCCAGGAGATCCGGGAAATCTCTCCGAAGTATGAAATCCGTATCCAGACCTCACTTGATCCCATTGTGGAGGAGACACACCGTTACCGGCAGATCGGCCGTGAACTGGATGACCGGTATGACAAATATCTGGAACGGGCGGAGAAAAGCTCCAGGCGGGCTGGCCACTCCACCGGTAAAGAAGGCAACGATTCTTCAGGTAGTAATCATAAGTAAGCAGGATTTTTTATGAGCGGTTTCTCCATTACGGGAAGCCGCTCTTTTGTGTGTCTTCCCGTAATGGTAGAATGGAATCATTATATTTGAGGGGGGAGTATCATGCTGAACGCATTGAAAAGGATTCTGGCAGCAGGCACAAGTAGCCTTCTGCTGTTTTCTGCACTTGCAGGCTTAGGGAGCGGAACGGTGAATGCTGCTGCTGTTAACGGGGCTTCAGAACCGGATGTCTTTAACATCGTAGCTCTGGGGGATTCCATTACCGCGGGCTATGAGCCGGGAATGACTGACCCCAATACGAAGCCGTATGGATATGCGGAAAGGCTGCTGGAGCAGGGCTGGTACCATGGCAGAGCCTCTCTCACCAATTACGGTATCCTGGGATTGACTACAGCCGGATTGCGTAATTATACGGGGGCCATTGCAACTGGCGCAACGATTACGCCCGACGGTATCCAGGCGGGGCTGCGGGACCCTCGAATCGCTCAGTTTGCAGCATTAACCTCACAGGTGGGTACAGATCTGAAGGCCGCCGACCTGATTACGATTACAATTGGCGGCAATGATGTGAGCAGCCTGTTCCTGAAGGTAAGTGAGCTTGCGGATACGGATTTTCAGTCGCAGCTGGAGCAGCGCCTAGCCGAATACAATACCAATGTGAAAGCCGTGCTGGAGAATCTGCAGACTGTGAATCCGCAAGCGACCATTATATTGGCGGATCAATACCAGCCGGCCCCCAGAATCGCTTTGGGTTCAAACTATACGAAGTTAATGGATGCAGCCGCACGCTTTACAGCTTCAGCGGATAGTGTTGCAGCAAGCATGAACCGGGAAGGCACATCTGTTCGAGTCGCGCATGTGGCAGAACGTTTTGCTGGGGCAGAAGGTGGTCTGACGCATATTATAGGTGTGGGGGATCCGGATTTCCATCCGACACAGTTTGGATATGAGGAAATTGCCAGAGTTTTTGCCGAGCTGCAGTGGGGAGAGTACCGCACACCGGCCGTGCCCGTTATGACCCCTGCGACTGCGCCGATGTCGATTGTAGTGAAGGGTGTGGAATTGAATACGCCGAATAAACCGATCGTCAAAAACGGCCAGAATTTTTTGGCGCTGAGGGATGTACTGAACGCGGTAGGGGCTTCCGGTAAGTGGGATAGTAAAACGTCCAGCGCCATCATCGTGTACGGCGGCAGAACGGTTATTATTACGATAGGCTCTAAAATCATCAAGGTTAATGGAAAGAATGTTGCAATCAGTACGCCGGCTTTTTTAAAAAAGGTAGGAAAAGAAGATAAAACGTATCTGCCCTTGGCAGCTCTTGCTACAGGACTTGGATTCGATGTGAAATACAGCGCTAAGCTGAGAACGGCATTTATAAATCCTTAATGCGGTAAATGATTAATTACCCGAATTAAAGTAAAGGTGGATGAAAAGGTTGTCTAGTACTAAATACAATGCTAACTATTTGATTACGATGGACGATATCGTACGGGAGGGCCATCCGGTACTGCGCTCCGTGACCAAACCAGTACAGCTGCCGATGACAGAGGAGGTTCGCGGGACGCTGCAGTGCATGATGCAATTTCTCAAGAATAGTCAAAATCAAGAGACTGCCGCTAAATACAAGCTTCGCTCGGGCGTTGGTTTATCGGCCAATCAGATCGGATTACAGCAGCGTATGTTTGTTCTTTACCTGATGGACGAGAAGGGGAATACTCTGGAGCATGCACTGGTTAATCCAAAGATGATCAGCCATTCGGTTTCGATGGTTTATTTGCCGGAAAGCGAGGGCTGCCTGTCGGTTGACCGGCCCGTGGAGGGTTTTGTACCTAGGTATGAATCCGTGAAGGTGAAGGGAGTCAACCTTTCCGGTGAGGAAGTCGTACTGAGATTCAAAGGTTACCCTGCTATTGTCGTTCAGCATGAGATGGACCATCTCGACGGTATCATGTTCTACGACCGGATTAATAAGGAGAATCCGTTTAAGCTTCCGAGGGGTGTGGAAATTCGGAGTTTGTATGAGGAGAAGGACTAAGGTTTTGCTGAGTAGATGTCGCTCCGCGAACCGCAACGTTCCGTTATCGGAGCGACCGCTCAGAAGCAAAAGTCTATCTCTCCCCAGCCATAGCACGGAAGGATTCCTCTGCCGCTTGCAGCGTAGCATCAATGTCTTCATCCGTATGAGCCGTGGTCAGGAACCAGGCTTCGTATTTGGACGGGGCGAGATTGATGCCGCGGTTCAGCATATGACGGAAGAAGCTGGCGAACATCTCGCCGTCCGTATCCTGGGCTTCATCATAATCGGTAATAGGGTGGTCGCAGAAATGGGTGGAGAAAGCGCCGCGAATACGGTTAATCGTAAGCGGAATCCCGTGACGGGCTGCTGACTCCTGAAGTCCGCCAACCAACCGGATGGAGAGCCGCTCCATTTCTTCGTAGACACCTTCACCTTTCAGGACTTCGAGGCAGGCTATGCCCGCCGAGATGGAGGCAGGATTGCCTGCCATGGTACCGGCTTGATAAGCGGGACCCAGCGGGGCAACCTGTTCCATTACATGCTTGCGTCCACCGTATGCGCCGATAGGCAGGCCGCCGCCGATGATTTTGCCCAGCGCTGTGAGGTCAGGGGTAATGTCCTCATGGTTCTCCAGTCCGGCATAGGTTTGTGAGGAGCCATAATGGAACCGGAAGGCGGTAATAACCTCATCGTAGATGACCAGCGAGCCGTTGTCATGAGCCAGCTTGCACAGGCCCTCCAGGAAGCCGGGCTTCGGCATCACCATGCCGAAATTGCCGACGATCGGTTCCACCATAACAGCAGCAACGTCTTCGCCCCATTTCTCCAGCGCTTCGCGGAGAGCGCCAAGATCATTAAAGGGCACAGTAATAACCTCCCGAGCGATACTTTGCGGAACCCCGGCGCTATCCGGAATGCCAAGCGTGGAAGGACCGGAACCGGCCGCTACCAGTACCAGATCCGAGTGGCCGTGGTAACAGCCGGCGAATTTGACGATTTTGCTGCGCTTGGTATAGGCCCGGGCCACACGTATGGTTGTCATAACGGCTTCTGTTCCGGAATTGACGAACCGCACTTTATCCATCGAAGGAATCGCTTCCTTGAGCATTTTGGCCAGGGTGATCTCCAGGCTGGTCGGTGTTCCGTAGAGAATGCCATTCTCCGCCGCCTTGGTAATTGCAGTAGTAATGTGCGGATGGGCATGGCCGGTAATAATTGGACCGTAGGCTGCCAGGTAATCTATGTACTTGTTGCCGTCCTCATCCCAAAAGTGTGCGCCGCTGCCGCGTTTCATGAATACCGGTGCTCCGCCCCCAACGGCCTTGAATGAACGGGAGGGACTGTTGACGCCTCCGACGATATGCTGAAGGGCTTCCTGATATAGTTGCTCTGAGGTTGAACGGTTCATAAAGTTTATCATCCTTTCTTTTGTCAATGCTTATAGGCAGGGGAACGGGCGAACTGCAGCCATCGCCGCCGTCCGCCCGTTGTATGCCAAGCCCGATAATACTTTTATATATAAGTGGTCACTGACCTGTTTCCGTAGAACTGCTCTCAGCGGATGCCTCCGGAGAAGGAGACGGTTCAGGATCACTCATGGTTTCCTGTACAAACTGCTTCAATTCATCCAGATCACGAATACCCAGTACAGCAGAGCCTCTGACTTTCTCTTCAGCCAACTGGTTCATCGGCGGAATCTGCTCACTGCCGCCCATGCTGCTCTCATATCCCACATTCGCCAGCTTCCACATATCATTTAAGTTCAAATTGGTATCAATAAAAGGATTGACCTCAGACAGTATCGTTGGCAGCTTGATGAGTGAGGTGGTGCTCTTCATTTTGTCTGCAACAGCCTTGAGAAATCCGCGCTGCCGTTCTGTCCGCGTGAAATCGGAGGTAGCATCGTGGCGGAAGCGCACATACTGAAGTGCCATATTGCCATCCAGATGCTGGTAGCCTTTTTTCAGGTCAATGTCATATTCGGGTCCATCCGCAACGGTCTTATAGACCATGTCCTTCTCGACATCATAATCGATACCGCCAATCGCATCCACCAGCTTGATGAACCCTTGAAAGTCGGTATACACATAATATTGAATCGGAATCCCAAGCAGATCGCCTACAGTCTGCATTGCTGTATTGGGTCCGTGGGTAATTGCCGTGTTTATTCTGTCCTCGTCTTGACCGGCAATCGATACATAAGTATCACGAAGAATGGAGAATACATAAAATTTCTTCTTCACCGGATCCAGGGAAGCCACAAGCATGGTATCCGATCGGGGCACCTCGCCTTTCTTGACCCCGCGGGCATCTACACCCATCAGCAAAATATTAACCGGTTCCGTGCCCTCCCATTTGGGCGGCTCAGGGGTTTCGGCATCAACAGTCGCAACATTGCTAAAGGGAGAGTTGTCCCCATCTTTGTTGAAGTTATCCAGATTTTTAACAATGGCCGTGAAATAATAAACAACGCCGCCGATAATGAGCAGAAGGAGTATGGCTAGAGTCCACAGCAGCGGTTTTTTCGACTTGCCGGTTTTTGCATGTCGTTTTGTTCTTGGTGGCATTTCTCGTTCTTCCTTTCGCATTCACATTCCCTACATTATAATTTCTTTTGGAGATACAATCAATTGAAGGAGTGAAACCCGCCATGAACGCTATTAAAATCGGAGAGACCGTACCTGACTTTACACTTCCCGCTTCAAACGGGAATTCGGTAAGCCTAAGCCAATACCGGGGGCGGAAGGTCATTCTTTACTTTTATCCCAAAAATATGACATCCGCCTGCACCCAGGAAGCTTGTGAATTCCGTGACGCCCATGAGCGGATTGTGGCAAAGGATGCGGTAATTCTGGGGATTAGTGCGGATAGCCTGGAGTCTCATGCCAAATTCATCGCCAAGAACGGGCTGCCCTTTTTGTTGCTTTCGGATGAGGAGCACAAGGTTAGTGAGATGTTCGGTGTATGGCAGCTTAAAAAAATGTACGGCAGGGAGTTTATGGGTATCGTCCGCTCCACTTTCCTCATAGATGAGGCAGGTGTACTAAGAGAGGAATGGCGCAAGGTGCGCGTAAAAGGACATGTTGAGGCTGCGCTGCAGAAACTGGGAACGGAATAAGATATAGTGGTAAAATTTTCAAAACATCTGTTACATTTTTAACAGCTAAAGGCCTGCTCTTCCATGATATAGTTGCTCATATTACTTCAAATTTGTAACAAGGCATGGTGATGGAGTGAGGATGCTGCGTATCGGACTTGATATCGGTTCAACTACAGCCAAATTGGTTGTTCTGGAGAGTAATACGATTCTTTATCAGGATTATGCAAGACATTATAGCGATATTAAAAAAGCATCCCTTTCTCTGTTATCCGGCGTGCGTGACAGGTTCCCAAAGAGGGAGGCGGCACTTACAGTAAGCGGTTCCTCCGGGCTGTCTCTATCCAAGCTGGGAGGAGTTCCTTTTGTTCAGGAGGTTATTGCCTGTACGAAGGCGATCCATGAGATGATCCCTCAGTGCGATACAGCCATTGAACTGGGCGGGGAGGATGCCAAGATCATTTATCTGAGCGGCGGTATCGAACAGCGTATGAATAATGCATGCGCGGGGGGAACGGGCGCGTTCATTGACCAGATGGCGGCACTGCTGCAGACTGACCCCGGGGGACTTGATGCGCTGGCGGCGCAGCATAAAACTATATACCCTATAGCATCAAGGTGCGGTGTATTTGCCAAAAGCGATGTCCAGCCGCTGCTGGGCGAAGGGGCACGCCGGGAAGATGTGGCAGCCTCCATATTTCAGAGTATCGTAAATCAGACGATCAGCGGTCTGGCCTGCGGACGTCCCATTCGCGGCAAGGTCGCTTTTCTTGGCGGGCCGTTGACCTTTTTGCCGCAGCTGCGGGTCCGGTTCGCGGAAACGCTTGGGCTCGCAGAGAGCGAAATCCTGTTTCCCGAGCGCTCCCAGTATTTTGTAGCTATCGGATCGGCATTGTCTGTTGCAGAGCCTGTTGTGCTGTCTATCGACAGCTGGCTGGAACGGGTGGAAGCCGTCGATTTTGCCAGTGACCGCAATCCGGATGCCGGGCTGCCACCCCTTTTTGAAACTCCGGAGGATCTGGCACAGTTCCGGATTAGGCATGGAAGATCGTCTGCCCCGCGGGCGGATCTGGCCTCCTACCGTGGAGCGTGTTACTTGGGGATTGACGCAGGTTCGACGACGACGAAGCTGGTGCTTACGGGTTCCAGTGATGAAATCCTCTATACTTTTTATGGAAGCAATAAAGGGAACCCGCTGCAGTCGGTAAGTGATGCGTTGAAGGATATATACAAAATGATGCCTGAGGGTTGTTATATTGCTTCCAGCTGCGCCACGGGATATGGGGAAGGACTCGTCAAATCCGCTCTCAAAACAGACATCGGCGAAGTGGAGACCGTTGCCCATTACAAAGCAGCCTCAAAGTTCATGCCAGAGGTCGATTTTATTCTGGACATTGGCGGACAGGATATGAAATGTATCAAAATCCGCGGGGGGGCGATCGACAGCCTGATGCTGAATGAAGCCTGTTCTGCTGGGTGCGGTTCATTTCTGGAAAGCTTTGCCTCCGCATTGGATCTGGGAATTGAGGAGTTTGCAGAGTCCGCCCTGGAAGCTGTCCAGCCGGTTAACCTGGGTTCGCGCTGCACCGTATTTATGAACTCCAAGGTGAAACAGGTGCAGAAGGAAGGAGCGACTCTGGCCGATTTATCGGCAGGGCTTGCTTATTCCGTAATCAAGAATGCTCTCCAAAAGGTAATTCGAATCCGCAATCCTGAGGACTTAGGGGAGAACATTATCGTACAGGGAGGAACCTTCTATAACGAAGCCGTCCTCCGGGCCTTTGAAGGCCTAACCGGCCGGACAGTGGTCCGTCCGGATATCGCCGGCGTCATGGGTGCTTATGGCTGCGCGCTTATTGCCAGAGAGCAGGCAGGAGATACAGGCTTGAGTACATTGTTGAATCCGGATGAACTCAAATCCTTCACATATCAGGTGTCGCCCGGCCGCTGCGGCCGCTGCGCCAACAACTGTGCGCTGACGATCAGCCGGTTCCCGGATAAGAGCTTTCATGTCACCGGAAACCGGTGCGAACGCGGTGCAGGGGGGAAGAAAGAGAAGAATACGCTGCCGAACCTTATGCAGTATAAATATGAGCGTTTCTTCAACTATGAGGCTTTGCCTGAAAAGCACGCCGTGCGGGGAACTGTAGGTCTGCCGCGCACGATGAACATGTTCGAGAATTATCCCTTTTGGCACACATTCTTTACATCACTCCGCTACCGAACCGTGCTATCCCCGATATCCAGCAAAAAGCTGTACGAGAGCGGGATGGATACTATACCTTCTGAATCTATTTGTTACCCGGCGAAGATGGCACATGGACATGTGCAGAGTCTGATCGGCAAGGATGTCGATTTTATTTTTTACCCGGCTGTGGTCTATGAGAAGAAAGAGGATGAGGCGGCACACAACCATTTCAACTGTCCTGTAGTGGCGTCCTATCCGGAGGTTATCCGCAATAATATGGATGGGTTGAAGGAAAACGGGGTTCCACTGGTTAGCCCGTTCCTGACGTTTGATGATATACCCGCGCTGACAAAAGGGTTGGTTCGGACATTTACCGGCATCCCCAAGGAAGAGATTGCTGCTGCGGTTCAGGCGGGTCTGATGGAGGCGAATCGTGCCAAGGAGGATGTCAGATCCAAGGGCGAGGAGACGCTGGCTTTTCTGGCGAGAAGCGGTACCAAAGGAATTCTGCTCTGCGGTCATCCCTATCATGCCGATCCCGAGATTAATCATGGGCTCGCGGAGATGATCACCGGTATGGGTCTCGCGGTACTGACTGAGGATTCGGTGTGTCATCTGGACCAGAGTCAAGGCGATATAGCCGTTGTAAATCAGTGGACCTACCATGCCCGGATGTACCGGGCCGCCCGACTCGCCACCAGATCGGATCTGGAGCTTGTGCAGCTGACCTCCTTTGGCTGCGGCATCGATGCGATTACCTGTGACGCCGTTCAAGAGATCATGGAGAGACATAATAAGGTGTATACCTTGATCAAAATCGATGAGATTAGCAATCTCGGCGCGGCGCGGATCAGGCTTCGTTCTCTTCTGGCAGCCATGCGGGAGCGGGACAAAGGCAATGTGCAGCCGCAGCAGCTCTGCAAGGCACAGCCGAATGTCCCCTTTACGAAGGAAATGAAAGAAACCTATACCATTCTTGCCCCCCAAATGTCGCCTGTTCATTTTGAATTGTTCGAACGGGTATTCAGGGATGCCGGGTATCGCCTGAAGATTCTGGAAACCACGGGGCCGGAGGAGACGGAGGAAGGGCTGAGGTTTGTCAATAACGACGCCTGCTACCCCGCTATTGTAACCATAGGCCAAATTTTATCCGCGCTGAAGAGTGGTGATTATGATCCGGACCGTACGGCTGTTATCATGTCGCAGACTGGCGGAGGATGCCGGGCGACCAACTATATTTCTTTGCTGCGCAAAGCGCTGAAGGACTCGGGCCTTGGGCAGATTCCGGTCATTTCTCTGAATGCCTCGGGCATGGAGAATCAGCCGGGCTTTCGAATAAGTCTCAAACTGGCCAATCGGCTGATTGCTGCCGCCTGCTACGGCGATCTGATGATGCGCATGTTATATCGTTTCCGTCCCTATGAGCTAGTTCCAGGCAGCACGCTGGCGCTGTTCCGCAAGGGGATGGAGCGCTGCAAAGACAGCTTGTCGTCCTTCTCGTTCCGGGAATACAAGCGCTTGATCCGCGATATCGTATCCGAGTTCTGCCAATTGCCTGTGGTGGCAACGGTTAAGCCCAAGGTGGGCATCGTCGGCGAAATACTGATCAAGTTCCACCCTGACGCAAATAATCAGATTGTAGAGATTATTGAAGCTGAGGGAGGAGAAGCGGTGCTGCCTGATTTCCTTGATTTTATTTTCTACTGCCTATACAATCCGATCTACAAAGCGGAGCAATTCGGAAAAAGCAAAAAGCTCGGCTACATCAACCCGCTGCTGATTTCTTATCTGGAAATGTACCGGAAGCCGATTAAAACAGCACTTGAAAATGCAGAGCTGACAAAGGAAAGGGAGAATATCTACGGTCTCGCTGAAAAAGCGGGACGCCTTGTATCCGTGGGCAATCAAATGGGCGAGGGATGGTTTCTGACAGCTGAAATGATGGAGCTGCTTGATCACGGGGTGAACAACATCGTCTGCATACAGCCGTTCGCCTGTCTTCCTAACCATATTACAGGCCGAGGAATGATCAAGGGACTCAAGGAACTGTACCCCGGAGCGAACATTGCGGCGATTGATTATGATGCCGGAGTCAGTATCGTGAATCAGACCAACCGCATCAAGCTGATGATGTCTATTGCAGGTGGACTGCAGCTCCCGCTGCTGGAGAGTGCCGGAAGCGGGGTGTAAAGTGAATAAGGGCTGGCGCATTGTAACTGCCCACATTTGATGTGATCGAAAAACACCCAACGATGGGTGTTTTTTTGTGGATATTTAGTTTTGCAAAATCATAGCGTTATTTTTCATGAATTTTCAGTAATCTATTGACGGGTAAATACGTAAATAGTAAAATAGTTCGCATGCGAAATATATGGTTTAAAGCTAATGGGAGGTGAAGGATATTGGAAGAAAATGAGCAACAGCTGGATGAGATTGTATCCTCTTTTCGCCGTATCAGCCACGCATTCCAACAGCTGCTGTGGAAAGATGCAGAAGAAATGAATATTACACCGACCCAGCTCATGGTGCTGCGCAAGGTGTCAATGCATCCCGATATAGGTATTACCGACCTTGCAGAGCTGTTGTATCTGGGAAACAGCGCGGCGAGCGGGGTAGTTGACCGGATGGTGAAGGCGGGATTGCTGATCCGGCAGCGGTCGGAAAGTGACAGGCGCAGCTTCAAGCTGTCAATGACCGATAAGGGTATAGAAATCCGGGAAAGAAGTAAACAATCTCTTAGAAGACATTTGCTGCCGCTTTCAAATATACCCACGGAGGACGCAGGGGAACTGCTCCGGATTCATGGTGAAATCATCAAAATATTGGAACAAGGGAGAGATAAGAGGGAATTATGAGTACAATAACTGCTAACGCTGCTGCTGCCTCGAAGAATGTACGCAGAGGTCCGATCATTGCGGCGTTGCTTATCGGCGCATTCGTGGCACTTTTGAATCAAACGCTGATGAACGTGGCACTGCCGAAGATGATGGAGGATTTGAATATTCTCGCCAATACGGCGCAATGGTTAACGACGGGATTTATGCTCGTCAATGGTGTTCTTGTTCCGATCAGCGCTTATTTGGTCGAGAAGTTTACGACCCGCCAGCTTTTTATTACCGCAATGGTTTTATTTTCAATAGGTACGCTGGTGTGCGCAGTTGGAGCCGGATTTGAGATGATCATGGTCGGCAGAGTGATTCAGGCTGTCGGCGCCGGTATTTTAATGCCATTAATGAACATTGTGTTTTTGCGGATTTTCCCGATAGAAGAGCGGGGAAAGGCTATGGGTTTAATGGCAGTCGCAATGATTTTTGCCCCGGCGGTCGGCCCTACGCTTTCAGGCTGGGTAGTCCAAAATTATTCCTGGCGTGTGCTTTTCTATATTGTTCTGCCCCTAGCCATCTTTACAACTCTCCTCGGTATGAAGACGATGCAGAATGTGGGGAGGTTAACGTCGCCCAGCCTGGATAAGCCCGGCATTATTTTCTCGACACTCGGCTTTGGTGGACTGCTTTACGGGTTCAGTGATGCCGGAACCGATGGCTGGGGAAGTAAGACTGTGATTATCTGTCTGGTCTTGGGCTTTGTTGCATTGGCTCTGTTCGTTGTGCGTGAGCTTAATACGAAAAATCCGCTGCTGGAAGTCCGCATTTTCCGGTACAATATGTTTACGCTCACGACAATAATCAATATTATCGTTACCATGGCAATGTATTCGGCAATGATTCTGCTGCCTATTTATTTACAGACTATCCGTGGCTTTACGCCTATGGAATCCGGGCTTTTGCTGCTGCCAGGTGCTATCCTGATGGGAATTATGTCCCCGGTAACGGGCATTATTTTTGATAAAATCGGTGCCCGGTGGCTGTCCGTTATAGGGCTTGCCATAACCGTTGCTACAACCTGGGAATTCAGCCAGCTTACGGAGACGACTACTTTCACCCATCTTATCCTTACTTATACTGCGCGGATGTTCGGAATGTCCATGCTGATGATGCCGATTGTAACCGCTGGTCTTAACCAGCTGCCGCAGCGTCTCAGCTCACACGGTACCGCCATGTCGAATACACTGCGTACAGTTGGCGGTGCGCTTGGGATTGCTTTGTTCGTCAGCCTGATGACCAACCGGGTTAAGAGCTTCATAACAGATGCAGTAATGAGCGGAGCGGTCTCCCAAACCGACAAGGCTGCAATGCTTAAACTTACGCAGGAAGCTAAGCTTAACGGGATTACCCATGCCTTTACCGTGGCTACCTGGGTCACCGTTGCTGCTTTGGTGCTGGCCTTCTTTATTCAGAAGACCTCGCCGCAACCGGATTTCCTGAAGACTGAGAAAGATACGGCTGTATCAGGTGAATAAAGAAAACCGATTCAAGAGACTGACTAAGGAAGTTTATACTTTTTGATAAGAAATAACAGGAATTTCTCCTGTTAATTCAGACGCGCTACCCTAATGAAGATGAATTAACGGGATATTCTCCATCTAATTTGGAGTTTTGGTCTTAAAAGGCCGGATTAGAGGTATAATTCCCCGTTAATTCTCAAAAAATCAGTTTATTCCATAAATTAGATGGAATTTTTCCCGCTATATATATGAATAAAAGGTGTAATAAGCGTTTGATGTTATGCTTCTGGAGATTGTAAAGCGCTCCACCGTTTCAGGCGAGGCAGTTGTTCGGCAAGCAGCTGGCGTGCCGTATCTTCGGTCATGCCGTCCTGCACCATAAAACCGGTACAGAGGTCGGTCATTCCCTGAAGCGAAATATCAGGCTGTTTAAATTCTCCGGTTTCATAGCAATACATACAATATTCGCTGTTCTTGCTGCCATCCCGATCCGTACCAAGTAGTGAGGCATCCTGTATTGGCATGCCGCAGCTTTGGCAGAATACTTGCTCCTGTATCCGTTCGTGTTCCATATTAAGCACTCTCCTCTAAATTTGTAATGGTTAAGCATACGCCATATACCCATTATAAAAATATAAACCTGACGGCATTCCGTCAGGTTTATATTGAGTTTTTATATTTAGCAGCAATTTCTGCACCCAGCTTCCCCATCTTACGCCGGATATGCTCCGGCGTAAGTACCTCGATAGCTGTTCCGAAGCTCAGAAGGAAGCCATATAACCATCCGTCTTCAGGATAGTCGAGCGAAACCCTATAGCCGCCATTGCCGTCAGGCTGCAGTTCTGTGGAGTCAAAACGGTCCTCGGCAAGGTGCTTGCCCTCAGGAGCGAAATACAGGACCACTGGCACCGTTTCGGCTTCTCTTTTCCATTCGGAGCTCCAAGGGAACTCTTCGCCAGGGAGGTCTTGCCTTGTAAATCTACGTGTCTCCTTAACGAGTGCCCTCATGCGCAGTAGCTTGAAAAGCCGGAATTCCTGCCGCAAAACACAGAGGCCGTATAAATACCAGGACTGTCCCTTTAACACCAGAGTATAAGGCTCCACCGAACGTTGGCTGGTCTGACCTTCTGCACTTACATATTCGAAGGCTACCGCTACGCTCTGCTCCAGCGCTTCCTTCAAAGTACTGAGCCTGTCTTCCAGCGGCCCCCTAAGCCCCCATGGTGAAAAGTCGACAACAAGCTGGGTCGTTTTGCTGCGGAAAGCTTCAATTTGAGAGGGGGGGATGACGCTGCTGATCTTCTCCATGAGCAGAGAATGTTCACCCCCGCCATAAGAGGAGACATTCTGCAGAGCCGTGAAAATATCCGCCAGTTCGCCATCCGTTAATACATTACGGTCCAGACGATAGCCCTCCATCAGCCCTATTCCGCCATGAGCTCCTTGGTACGTAACGATCGGAATTCCGGCTTGATTGATACTTTCGATATCACGATAAATGGTACGCACTGACACCTCGAACATGTCGGCGAGCTCCTTTGCTTGAATAAGGCCTCGGTTCATTAAAAGGATGACAATGGAGAGTAAACGATCTATTTTCAAAGGCTGATCTCACTTTCTCGGAAAATTCCGTTCTGTAGTGTTCGATCTAATCTTAGCAAATTAAAGAAAATAAAGCATTGCCAGGTTAATTGGTTTCGATTATCATCTAATTAGATATTTATATAATTAGATGAAATGAGGATTAATCCAATGAACAATAGCTCTACAGCCGCTAGGATCAGAGATCAACGAGGTTATGCCAGACTCTTTACGGCTGGAATCATTAATGGGATTTGTGACCGGTTCAGCGGGATTGCCATGCTGGCTCTGGTGCTGCATTTGACAGGATCAGGGATGGCAGTTGGCATTTCACTCGGAGTCCGGGTGCTGCCTTATCTGATTCTGTCGCCGCTTGGCGGGATGCTTGGAAGTAAACTGCCGCGCAAAACCATTATGATAACTACGGATATTATACGAGTGCCTATAGCTTTGATATTTTTGTGGGTGGATGGAGAAAATCGGTTATGGCTGCTTTATGCTACAAATTTCATGCTGGCTGCCGCAGAGGCTATCTACAGTCCCGTTCGTAAATCATCCATTCCACTGCTATCGGAACCCGGGGCACTGCTGAAAATTAACGGATTAGAGCAGCTAATGACGGGGTGTGTACTTATTCTGGGCGCTTTTGCCGGCGGTGTCGTTTCGTATTGGTTTGGTCCGGATATGGCATTTATTATGAATGCGGCTTCTTTTCTAATCGCGGCCATAGTTATTTATGGTATTCATTTTCCGCAGTCGGCGGTGGATGATAATCCGTCACCAGAACATAAAGCTGAAAATGCCAAGGCGGCTGCCTTCCCGTCCCTGCGAAAAAGCATAAAGACTCTATTAGCGGGGAGTCTCATCTTGCAAATTGTACTTGTCTATGAGCTGCTTGTTCCAATGGTAAATGGTCTGGACAATGTCCTGATCAGTGTGTACGCCATACAGGAATTTAATGCCGGCGATGTAGGGGTGGGGGCTTTTTATGCTGCGCTTGGGATAGGGCTTAGTCTAAGTTTTTTTGCCGGACGGTTTATAAAAAGGGGCTTATTATTCGCAGCGCTGGGAGGATTGCTGGTAGAGGGTCTTCTGCTGACCTTCATCAGTATGAACGGGAGCTTCGCGGCAGCCTTTATGTTGTATATTCTGTTGTCACTGGCCGGGGGCATAGGCAATGCCTGCCTGGATACATTGGTTATGCGAGAAACACCGTTGCCCCTTCAGCCGGTTGTTTTTGGATTTATTACTGCTGCAAGCGGTACGCTGCTTGGAATTTCCATGCTGGCGGCGGGTTGGCTGCTGAACATCGTGGAACCACGGACGCTGGGATGCCTGGGTGGTGCGGGTTTCGTCGGGGTTGCGCTGGCTCTGGCGGGGTATGCATTATTACGCAGTAAAAAGGATGGCATATTCACCGTCCCTTGGAAGACTCTTTAACCTTGGCCTTCAGTTTGATGTCAGCCTTTCGTTTGCCAAGGCGGGCCGCAAGGCTCCGGCGGAAGCGGTATATAATCAGGAGTATGGCAATTGCCGCACCACCGGAGATGATCCATAAGGCGTAAAGCTCAAATAAATGAAAGATCCCCATCCACTGAGGACCGAATACCCGTCCGATCCCGATAAACAACAATACCCAGAATAACGCACCGCTGTAAGCGTACAAGGCGAATTTCCGGAAGGGCAGCGCCGTAAGCCCGGAGAAATATCCGGTAAAATGACGCACTCCTGGCACAAAATAACCGATGAAAATGAGGATGCTGCCATATTTGTCGAACCAAAGCTGCGTCTTTTCAAGCTTGCTGGGAGAGAACAGAAACCATTTGCCATAGCGCTGTATAAAAGGCATTCCGGCTTTCAGCCCGATGAAATAGGTGGTGGTCATTCCGACGGTAGTGCCGGCAAAGGCGACAACGATTAATGTCATGAAATCCAGTCTGCCCGTATAAGAGAGGAAGCCGGCGAAGGCCATCGTCGTTTCTCCCGGAAACGGCAGAGCGACGAACTCCAGCAGCAGTCCGAAAAACAGCACACTATATCCATAATTGGCGAACAATTCTTGTATCCATGTTAACATTTCCATTAGGTTGTCACTCTCCAGGAGGCAGTTGTTTTATTCTATTTTGAAGCTTGTCTTCATACAATCTATCAACGGCTTTTACAAGCCAATAGAATGCTGGAGGTAGAGAAGATGAGGGGTAACAAGAAAGCTGGCAGCCGCCGGCCCATGCTGCGTGGACTGCTTTTTATACTAGTTATAATATTGGCTATAGCAGGTGGGGCTTCGGGAATCATTGATCTGGAGTTAAAGCCTCATCCCTTGCAAGCGGCTAGCCTAAAGACTGGAACTCCAAATCTGCAGGAGAAACCTCCGGCTGCAGCATCACAAATCATATCTGCCGGTGTGAAGAATTCCTCCGCTGCGGCTGAATTGAACATTACCCAAGCATCCCGTATATCCCCGGTTAAGGCTAAAATAAATGCAACCCGCAAAATGGTCTACCTTACCTTTGACGACGGACCAAGCCCGGTCACCCCGAAAGTTCTTGATATTCTGCAGCGTGAGGGTGTGAAGGCTACGTTTTTCGTGCTGGGAGACGGAGCCAAAAGCCATCCAGAACTGATTAACGCCATTTGGGAGCAAGGCCATGCCATTGGAAATCATACCTATGATCATAATTACAGCGAATTATACAGCGGATTTACCCAGTTCTGGAGCCAGATTAAGAAGACGGAAGAAATTGTCCGGAACATTACCGGCACCCGGCCTCAGCTTGTACGGGCACCCGGTGGAACCTTTGGTCATTTTGATGATACCTACTTCTCTCTGTTGAAGCAAGCGGGTTACCTGGTGATGGACTGGAATGTGGACAGCGGGGACTCCAAACGCAGAGGAGTCCCCGCTGATGAAATAGTAAAAGAGGCGGTGGCGAATACTACGGATTCCAGCATAGTTCTGTTGCTGCATGATGGGGGAGGGCATGAGGAAAGTGCTAAAGCGCTCCCTGAAATCATTGCCCGCTATAAAGCTGCAGGATATACCTTCGGTGTGCTGGATAATGATGTTAAGCCCGTGCAATTCAGGGTGTCTTCGCGCATTGCAGATACAGGACGAATAAAACCGTCTGCGGCATGGATTGGCGCGAATATAACGGCAAACGGCACACTGTTTGAAGACGGGAAACCGCTGGTACTGGAGGTCGGCAAGCTGGAAACGAAGCTGAAGCCGGGAGAATATTTGATTGATCAGGGACAGTATAGGGTGCCGATCCGGGCTGTAATTCAACGGCTTGGAGGACAAGTGAGCTGGGACAAGGCCAGCCGCAGTGGCACGATTACCTTGAATGGGCGCTCTTTCCTGGCTGATGTGGGGAATAAAGAGCTGATATATAAGGAGATTAACGGTGAGATTACAGTCAAGCCGGAGACATTGAACATGTTTGGCGGGGCCATGTGGATGTCATTGCGGGATCTGCTTGAAATTCTGGGACATCCGCCGCTTGCAGTCAGTGCGACTGCAGAGGAACGGCGAGTAAAGGCATTTTGAGAGTTGGCTATTAAGGCTGCAAAAAGAATATAAAAACGTCTGTGCCCCCTTTTTCCTGGGAAGAATAGATACCAGCAGGTTCCTAAAGAGGAACAAGTCTATGGAAAAAGGAAGGGTTGTCCCATTGTCCTCATCAAATTTAATAGATCAACAACAGAAAAACGACCCTAAGCCGGAGAGAAGTCTCCTAACTTGGCTCAGCCGCAGCGCCATGCTGGAATGGGGGCGGATGCTGGCCGCAGGAGGTTTAATATTCGGCTTGTATATCAGATTAGGCGGTTCGGAGCTGCTATTCCTTTGCGTGGCTGCCGGAGTAGTTGTGTTTGGCGGACTCTTGTTATATCTGTTTGGGCCTGGACGGGTAATCATTAACCGTTCGGTCACGCCTGCGCATACGGTTGCCGGTGAATCGGTTACGGTGTTGGTAGAAGCAAGCTTTCGTTCACGGATTCCGCTGCCATGGATGACAATTACAGATCGTTGGAGCGGTGGCAGTCATCAGGAGCTGCTGTTTCCAGGCTTCCGGCGTAAGTTCACTTATACCTATAAATTGCGAGAGCTGTCCCGTGGCTTTCATCATTTGGAGGATTGCTCCGTAAGGTGGGGGGATCTGCCGGGCTGGTTCACAGGCAGTTATCATCCGAAGGACACATCCGGCTTCAAGGTACTTCCGGCTCCGCTGAATTTTGGCCGGATGGCGCTCGAGGGAGGTTATATTACCGAAGAGTCTGCCGTTTCACCGCGTGGAGGGGTCATGGATGAAGGTACGGATATCCGCGATTATAGGCCGGGTGATCCACTGAGCCGGATTCACTGGAAAAGCACTGCCCGCCGCGGTTCACTGCAAAGCCGAACTCCGGAGCGGGAGAAAGACCGGACGATTTGCATCGTGCTGGATAATGCCTCCAAAAGCTATGAAATCCCTTATGGCGCTCTTGGACCCCGCAGAAACAGGCGGAGCCAGTCTCCGGTGTTTGAAAAGGCCGTTTCAGCGGCTATGGGATTAATGGTCACTGCCGAACGATCCGGTACCTACGTTCAATTATACAGCGGCGGTTGGCCGGAGGGAGTGGCAAGGCATGAGGGGCTTGGGAAAATTCCTGCAAGGGTATTGAATATCCTTACGGAAATTATGCCGGACGGCACCAGAAATTTGCCGCAACTGCTGGAGGATGCGTCCCGCGGCTGGATTCCGGGCATGAGCATTGCTGTCATAACCGGGGTGTTGGAGCCGGAGGGGGCCAAGGTTATCGCCCGGCTGCTGGCGCATGGCGTGAAAGTAAACTTATATTATGCCTGGGACCGAAATGCCCCTGATTCCAGTCTTTCAACGGGTAGAACGGGGGGACTTGGCACTGTCGCCGGTACCATCGGAATCAGCCTGATGCGTCTGGGAGCCGGATTGCACTGTTTTGACCATGCGCTGCCTGTCTCCGGAAAGGGGGAGGAAGAGGCACATGAGTCACCTGGAAAATGGACGGTACTTTAGCGAAATAAAAGTAGAGAGCAGTTTCGCCGGTAATGAAGGGAGGACTCCCATGTATTTCCGGCTTCTGTTCTCTTTGCCGATTATGGGGCTTTTTATAGAGTGGCTGCATCCTCTATACAATATTAGTAAGACACAGGATACCAGAGTGCTGCTGGCCGTTCTTGCATTAGCTGCAGCCTTACTTTTATTGTGCGGATTATGTCAACTACCGGGTTGGCTGCTCTTGTCAGCCCAGTCTTCAGTTGTGGTTCTGTCCTGGAGCTATCTTTGTGCAAAAGATAAGGGAATATTCTGGCTAAGACCTTATCTTAGGGAAATCGGAGGGGATGCTCTCCTGCTGTTCTCCGGGAATATTTCGGATCTGGGCCAAGAGAGCCGGCTTCTGATCCTGCTGGCAGGCTGGGGGATGCTGGTGGCCTCCGTGCAGCATTTGGCACTCTTCAGGGGGAGTATTTCGTTATTTAGCGCGGTGACCCTGACGTATTTGCTGCTATTGGACAGGCTGGCCGCTATTCATACAATGGATCAACTTGTGATTTCAACAGGCCTGATCCTTTGGCTGAAGGGGATGTGCGGAATACTGGCGCTGCAAGAGAAAAACCCCGGCCAGAGTATCATTCCCTATGCCCGCTGGGGAAGTGCTGCGTTTATCACTGCCGCTGCCGTAACGGTAATTTCCTGGTCGGGAGGCGAAGTATCCAGCACAGAGCCGGGGGCACGGGTTTCGTTGCAGCCGATGCTTAGCCGGCTGCACGTATGGGCCACCGAGCAGGCAGTGAAGAAATCCGGCGGAACGACAGGCTACAGCTCCGGTGAAGGAGAACTCGGTAAACCGTTATCAAGCAACGCCGAGCCGGTCTTTACCGCTGAGAGCCGTATTCCCGTCTATTGGCGCGGAGAGAGCTACACCTATTATGACGGCCGAAGCTGGAGCAGAGGCAATGATGATTCCATACCCCTGAATTTATCGGGACTTCCAGACAAGAGCGCTTCATTTAACAGGTATTCCGAAAGCAGAATTCTGCATCAACGGATACAATTCGCGGTTCCTTCGTCCGGGGGACTGCCGCTTTTCAGCGCCGGCAGGGTGCTCGACATTGCAGCCGTTCAGCTAACTGACGGCAGCAGACTAGGCTTTGTGTTCGCCAATAAAGAGAAGGACAGCTTTCGCCTGCCGGATGTGGCAGGCTCAGCAAGGGTAACGGAGTATACGGTCAAATCGCTGCTCCCGGAAACGGACCCGGATCATCTTCGCCGTTTGGCCCGCCCTGATCCGGCAGAAATCAGAAATACCTATTTAGAGCTTCCATCCGCACTGCCCCGGCGTGTCAGCAGTTTGGCTGAGGCGATTACTGCACCTGCCGGGGGCCGGTACGATGCTACCGTGGCTGTGAGGGATTACTTGCAGAACCGTTACACGTACACCCTGGATACCAGGGTGCCGCCCCCCGGCTCTGATTTTGTCGATGATTTCTTGTTTGAGACGAAGGAGGGCTATTGCGTCCACTTTGCTACCGCCATGATTACCCTGCTCCGCAGTGTTGATATTCCGGCCCGTTATGTTAAGGGCTTCGGGCCGGGAACGGCAGTGGAGGGCTCCGCGCCCCAGCGGTACGTGGTCACCCAGGGCGATGCCCATGCCTGGGTGGAGGTCTATTTTCCCGGCGAGGGCTGGGTTCCCTTCGACCCCACGCCGGGTTCGGCAGCGGGCTCCGCGCTGCCGCCGCAGTCCGCGCCCGCTGCGCTCGGCGCGGACGCCCTCCCCGCCCGGCTGCGCCAGGGCGGGTCAACCCCGGCGCCGCTCGCTGCGGCGGCGCTGCTGCTTCCCGCCGCCGCCTGGCGCTGGCGGCGGAGCCTGGCGCTGCTGCTGGCGGCACGCAGCAGCAGCGCCAGAACGCCGGAGCAGCTGCTGGCCGCAGCCGCTCCGGCGTGGCACGGGTTGGCGGCGCGGTATGGCCCGCCGCCGCCCGGGATGACCGGCAGGGAGTACGCCGCCTCCCTGCCGATTGAGGATGCCAGACTGCGCGAGGCGGTCTGGCAGTTCGTACGCCAGTGGGAAGCCCTGGCGTACAGCCCGGCGTCATCGCCGCCTTCTGCGTCATCGCCCGATTTCGGGCATTCCGTCCCTGGATCATCGCCCAATGCCCATCGAACCGCCGCCGGGACCCAGCCGCCACCCTCCGGGTCATCCGCCGGCTTCATAAGGGTCTGCCTGGGCATCACTTTTCGATTGACTTGATTACCAAGGCAACTGCAGGGCTGTTCTCTCAGGGCGATGTCTGTCCAAAAAGGTTCTAAAGTACGAGGTCTCCTTTCCTTGACGGTGTGAATTATCCATGAGTATAATGAATCCAATAATCAAGGGAGGCACGTAATGAACAAGCCAAATGAAATGATCGTCGTTCTCGATTTCGGAGGACAGTACAACCAACTTATCGCGCGCAGAATTCGGGACCTGGGGGTATACAGCGAGCTTCTGCCGTACAATACGCCAATTGACAAGATCAAAGCATTATCACCGAAGGGGATTGTTTTCTCCGGAGGTCCAAGCAGTGTATACGCCGAGGATGCACCGCATGTTGATCCGGCCATCTACGATTTGGGATTGCCGATCTTCGGCATCTGCTACGGCATGCAGCTTATGGCCCATCAACTGGAAGGCAAGGTGGAGCGTTCCGCCAAACGCGAGTACGGCAAAGCCGATGTCGATTTTGAACTCGAATCTTTGCTGGCCGGGGGGCTGGAGAGCCGCCAGACCGTATGGATGAGCCACGGAGACCATGTAGTTGAGCTTCCGGCAGGCTTCAAGCTGGATGCGGGCACCGAAAGCGCCCCGATTGCGGCAATGAGTCATAACGAACGGAAATTCTTTGCTGTCCAGTTCCACCCTGAGGTTCGGCATTCCGTACGCGGTAACGAGATGATCTCCAACTTCCTGTACAATATCTGTGGCTGCGAAGGCAAATGGACGATGGAATCGTTCATTGATGACGCCATTAAGGATATCCGGGACAAAGTAGGGGATAAAAAAGTGCTCTGCGCACTTAGCGGCGGCGTGGATTCCTCCGTTGTGGCTATGCTGATTCATCGGGCCATCGGTGATCAACTGACCTGTATGTTTATCGATCACGGCCTTCTGCGCAAGGGCGAAGCTGAGAGTGTTATGGAGACATTTGTAGGCAAGTTCGACATTCACGTGATCAAGATCGATGCCCGCGAGCGCTTCATGAGCAAGCTGGCCGGTGTGGACGACCCTGAGCAAAAACGTAAAATTATCGGCAATGAGTTCATCTATTGCTTTGATGAAGAGTCGGCCAAGCTGGGAGATTTCGCATTCCTGGCTCAAGGAACACTCTATACGGATATTGTGGAGAGTGGAACAGCCACCGCGCAAACGATCAAGTCGCACCATAATGTGGGCGGCCTGCCGGAAGATATGAAGTTCAGTCTGATTGAGCCTCTGAACACGCTGTTCAAGGACGAGGTCCGTAAGCTGGGTGAAGAGCTGGGAATGCCGCATGCCATCGTCTGGCGTCAACCTTTCCCGGGTCCGGGACTTGCGATTCGTGTGCTGGGTGAAGTCACAGAGGACAAGCTCACCATCGTGCGTGACTCCGACTATATTTTACGTGAAGAGATTGCCAAAGCCGGGCTGGACCGTGAAATCTGGCAGTACTTCACAGCACTTCCTAACATGAAGAGCGTTGGCGTTATGGGAGACGCACGTACGTACTCCTACACCGTAGGCATTCGCGCAGTTACCTCCATTGATGGAATGACAGCCGACTGGGCGCGTATTCCGTGGGATGTGCTGGAGAAAATCTCCGTCCGTATCGTCAATGAAGTAGAGAACGTGAACCGTGTCGTATATGACATCACCTCGAAACCGCCAGCAACCATTGAGTGGGAATAATAGAGGTTCAGCCAAGAGCTGGAACGCCGTTGAACGGCGCTTCCGGCTCTTTTTTTGATAGGTTTGATATTAGCGGTCTCATTTGGACTTTTTTTCATTCCGGCCACTTCCGATGGATACGATGTCAGCTTTCAGTTTATATTAAACGACATAAGCTTTGATTTTTGGCCGATTAGCTTCAAGTGGAAATTAGCCGAAATTGTCTGATTTACGAACGATATGAAAAACCTGACGAATAATGTTCGCTTTCACCGTTGACAACCGATGTCATGTCCACCTAAAATGGTAAAGCACAACAACACATATATTCGTATAATTCCAGGGATAGGCCTGGAAGTTTCTACGAGGTCACCGTAATGACCTGGCTACGATTTAAGAAGAGGATCCAGCGTGATATTGCTGCCGCAAGGCTGGCGATTTCGGGGAGGAACTCTTTTTTTCGGGCCGGTGTCTACCAAAGACTCCGGCTTTTTGTTGCTGCCACAGCACACCAACATACCTTAGGGGGAGAACAATTTGAATCGCTTTTTTAAACTGAAAGAGAACGGAACTACAGTGCGCACAGAGATTATGGCCGGTTTGACCACATTTATGGCAATGGCCTATATCCTTTCGGTTAATCCCGGCACTTTGACTGCTTTTGGCCGCATCGATATGGGCTGGTACTCCGTATTTTTGGCTACAGCACTAGCAGCGGGTATTTTCACCATTGCTATGGGCCTGTTCATAAATTTTCCGGTGGCTTTGGCTCCGGGCATGGGACTTAACGCATACTTCGCATCCGTAATCTTGTCTTCCGCAACCTCGGAAAACCCGTTTACTTGGCAAATGGGTCTTACAGCAGTCTTCATTTCCGGTTTGATCTTTATCATCTTGACGATTACCAGAGTACGGCAAATATTGCTCGACGCCATTCCTGACAGCCTGAAGCATGCGATTACAGTAGGTATCGGCTTGTTTATTACCATTATCGGCCTTAAGAACAGCGGCTTGATGACCATCGGCGTTGAAGCCGGCAGCGACATCAAAGCGAACACTTTTACAGATGTACTTTCCTTTGAAACGGTTATTCACATGGGCAGCCTGGAGAATACCAACGTTCAATTGGTAATTATCGGCCTGCTTCTCATTGCCATTTTGATGGTGCTGAAGGTTCGCGGCGCAATCCTGTTCGGTATTCTCGGCACAACGGTTGCCGGTATCCTGATGGGCGCAGTAGATTTCAGCAGTTTGTCCAATCCGCAAACACCTTGGGTTCCTGATTTCACCCAATTGAACTTTATGGAGTTTGACTGGGATGGTATCCTGCACACAGGTATTATCTCGGCCATCGCTACCTTCACCTTTGTAGAGTTGTTTGATACGTTTGGTACGCTGGTAGGTACAGCACAGCGCGCAGGAATTATGGATAACCCTGAAGAAGGCAAAAAACGTGTAGGTAATGCAATGTTCGTAGATGCGGTTGCAGTTGCAGGCGGTGCTGTTCTGGGTACTTCCACTACTACTGCTTATATTGAAAGCGCCGCTGGCGTAGCGGAAGGCGGACGCACAGGTCTTACCGCTGTAACGACCGGATTATGCTTCCTGCTTGCTCTCTTCCTTGCTCCTGTTGTGGCCCTGATCCCGGGTTCGGCTACGGCGGCTGCACTGATCATCGTCGGTGTGCTTATGGCGCAATCGATTCGTAAAATTGATTTTGACGATATGGTTGTGGCCATTCCGGCATTCCTGACCTTTGTAATTATGCCGTTTACTTACAACATCGCTAACGGCATTTCCTTCGGTATCGTTACCTATGTAATTCTTGCTTTTGTGGCTAACCTTGCCGGCAAGAAGAAATACGACATCCACTGGATGATGTGGGTACTCGCTATTCTGATTATCCTTCGCTATGTGCTGATTGGCAGCCAAGGTTAAGCAATTATCCATTCAATATTTGCGGCTCCTTCTATTAGAAGGGGCCGTTTTTTTGATTGCTGAGGATTACCTTAATCTATTTGCCACAGGGAACCGGACTTTTCTTCACCTGGTATTTAGATTATATTGTTGAAGAGGTGGTCAATGACTCCCGACTAAAGTCGCGAGCTTGTAACGACCCAATAGTCCAAACGGCGGTAGACGCCTCCTATCTTTTTTCGCTTGGTGCACGCGTGGTGTTACATTTGTAAGCCAAGGCTTACGCGGGAAGATTGACAGCTCCCCAGCGGCGAAAGCGCTGCTTACGCCGTTTCTTCAGCGATGTACTGGATTCCAAGGCGCTGAAGATTCATGCCGCCAATGCGGTCATCGTTCGATTGATAACGGCAATTTTGGCAGCAAAACAGATGTTTCTTTTTATTGCGGTTTTCTTTGGCCGTGTGCCCGCACATCGGACACATTTGCGAGGTGTATTTGGGATCGACGGCGATCACTTTGGCCCCCCTCAACTGGGCTTTGTACGTGATCATCTGGCGAAGCTGATAAAAGGCCCACGATACCGTTTGATAGCGCTGGTGGATATGCACACGCTCAGTCGCCTGGCGGACGCCTGTTAACTCTTCAAGTACAAACAGCGTGTTTTTGCCGTAAGAATCGACGAGTGCCTTTGATACCGAATGATTAACATCCGACATCCAACGGTTTTCTCGTTGACCGATTTGTTTGAGGCGTCGGCGCGCAGAAGGCGTTTGTTTTTGCTGAAGCTGTTTACGCAGCGCTTTAAAATGAGCACGTTTGTGCTTGGCTTTGCGGCCGTTAAAAAATAATGTTTTTCTTTTCGAATCAAACGTTGTGGCTAAAAAGTTCACTCCTAAATCGACACCGACGACTTCGCGAATGGCGGAAAGTTCCGCTTCCTCAACCTCTTTAGTCATCGGAATATGCAAAAAGAATTTGCCGTGTTTGTAAACGAGCTTCGCGGTGCCAAACGACCATTTCCCGCGAAAGTAGTGTTCCATACCCTTCGTTTCAAACGGCACTTTGATCCGTCCTTCCAACGTATTGACGGAAAATAACCCTTTTACCAGCGAATAATCGCGGTTCCAGACCAGGTCATACTCAGGACGTTTAAACTTGACACGTGTCCAAGGATGCCCGTTGCTTTGATTGGTTTTGTAGCGGGCGATGACGGTTTTCATCACCGATTGGGCCATTTGCGATTTGAGTTCCCAATCTTGACGGAGCACTTCGTAGGTCAGGCGGTGCAGCACAGGCTGCTGAAGCTGATGCGTCAAAAAGACCGTTTCTGACACCGCATTACATCCTGCCCGGTATGCCGAAAAGGTTCGCAACAACTTCTGTTGTTGCTCTTCGGTGGGATTGATTTTAAGTTTTGCAGTTACTGTGAGCTGCATGATTTTCCTCCTTTCTTTACTAAGAATAGTATACTCTTATTTTTCAGTTAAAAAATAAGAGCCTAAGAAAAAAATAGCGATCTCCTCCCATGACTAAAGTCACGGGTCTCCGATCGCTTAAGATGATGAAGTTGTGGAGCAGGTTAAATAGAGGGTATAACTACTGCAGACACAATCCCTGGCCGGTTGTCCTGTTTTTGCTGGGAGCTGCCATTCGTATTCTATACATAGGTTCAATTCCCGGAGGGCTGAATCAGGACGAAGCATCCATTGGGTATGATGCGTATGCCATCCTGCATTATGGAATCGACAGAAACGGGATTCATCTGCCGGTTCACCTGATCTCCTGGGGAAGCGGACAAAATGCGCTCTATGCCTACCTTTCGATGCCGTTTATTCTTCTGTTCGGCTGCTCGGCATGGTTATATTTTATCTTTTTTCTAAAGCTGCCTTTGAATCCAGACATGCGGGAACGGCAGCCATGTTCTTTATCGCCATTAATCCGTGGCATATCATGATGTCAAGATGGGCACTGGAATCCAATCTGTTCCCTACGCTGGTATTGCTCGCTGTGTACAGTTTGCTGAAATCTTTACATTTTCCTAAATGGTCGTATGGCTTTACCGTTCTTGCAGCTCTTTCGCTGTATGCTTATGGGACTGCCTATTTTTTCGTTCCTGTCTTTACCCTGGGCGCCGCTGTTTTTCTACTATATAAAAAAGTACTGAGCCCCCGGACATTCCTATGGAATGCGGTGTTATTTGCGCTACTGGCTCTGCCTATTCTATTATTTATAATAATCAAACATTGGAAACTGTGGGTGCCCATTTCCGGAATTTCCTGACGCTGCTCCTTAGCGGGAGTGACGGCCTGCAATCGAATACGATCTCACCGTATGGGTTTTCTTATCCGATTGCACTGCCTTTTGCCGGTATAGGCCTCATTGTTATGCTGCGCTCCTTGCGGAAAAGCGGACGGACGGCTATCCCCAAGACTCTGGTGCTGCTTTGGATTGCCGCTGCCGTTCTGATGGCTTTGATTACAAATGTAAATGTTAATCGGATTAACATTATTTTTTACCCCATTCTTTTGCTTGTTGTCGAGGGCTTTCTGTGGCTGGGCCGCAAGGTAAAAGCTGCAGGAATCGTCTCAGCTGCTCTATTCAGTGTTTTCTTTGTTCTGTTTACTACGGCTTATTTCCGTGATTATCCTGAAACGATCGGACCGGCCTTTTATGAATCCATCGGTGAGGCGGTACAATATGCTTCTGCAAAGAGCGAAGGGAAGATTTACGTTACAGATCAGGTGAATATGCCTTATATATATGTGCTCTTTTATGAAAAGATCAGCCCTCATGATTTTCTAGAGACGGTCCGTTATAAGAACCCGGGGGCTCCGTTTCAAGAGGTGTCTTCCTTCGGAAGATATGTTTTTGGCCATCCGGGCATAACCTTGGGGGAGAATGCAGCCTACATCTTTTGGAATGGTGATCCCATCCCTGCGGAGAGCAGAAATTATTCGATCACAAGATTTGCCAATTATACTGTGGTTATTCCACATTAGTGAGGTGAGGATTGAGCTATGAAAACAAATAAACCTATAGCCGCAATTATTGTGTTGATGCTGTTTTTATTTATTGTTCCTGTTTCCGGAGCTTTTGCCGAAGGGAATCTTGTGCAGAATCCGGGTTTTGAAGAAGGGGAGGCAGATGCTCCTTCCAGTTGGGCACAGGATGCCTGGATTGCCGGTAACGCCTCAGGACTTATATCCGTACAATCCGAGGAGGTCCATACGGGAAGCAAGGCGGCCGTAATTGAGAACCTCGAACCCAATCACTTGAAATGGGTACAGACTATTGCCGTCCAGCCTGACAGCTATTACAAAATCTCCGGTTGGGTAAAAGTCGTGGGCACCGAGGGCGCGGGAACAGGCGCCAATATCTTCATCGTGGGCATTGCCGGCGGATATCCAAATGCAGTGGATACGGCGGGAGAATGGCAATATCTTGATTTTTTCGGTCAAACCGGACCAGAGCAGAGTGAGCTTGGCATAGGCGCAAGCCTTGGCGGATACTCGAGTCTGATTAAAGGCAAGGCATATTTCGATGATTTGTCGGTAGAACAATTGGACGCCGCACCCGTTGATAAGGACATTATCTCGCTGGACAGCGGGGTAACCAATCAGGAGGGGAGCGCTGATCCTGCAGCTGCGCCACATAAAGTGTCACCCGCCAAGCTGCTGCTGCTGTCGTCGTTGTTCACCATTTTTTTCGCCTTCCTCTATACTAGAGCCTTCCGCAGTCAAGGGTTGTTGAATCAGCCTGCGGTTTTCTATTCAAGAGGGTTATATGTTGTTTTCGGAGCCGCCCTTATCCTGCGGATATGGATTGGATTGACCGCACAGGGATATGAGAATGACATGAATACGTTCATAGCCTGGGGTCAGCGTCTGGTTGATTTGGGTCCGGGGAAATTCTATCAGGAAGGTTATTTTGCCGACTATCCTCCAGGGTATCTATACATATTGTATTTGCTTAGTCTTGTACGGGGCATATTCGGCTTTGCGCATGGATCGGCGGGTGAGACATTGCTCTTCAAGCTGCCTGCCATCCTTTCCGATCTGGTGCTTGGATACTTGATTTATCGAGTAGGCCGTAAGAAATTAGGCTCAGGGCTGGCGTTTGGATTAATGCTGCTCTTCTTATTCAACCCGGCGGTGCTCATTAATTCGGCTGCGTGGGGACAAGCGGATTCCTTCTTTTTGATTTTCCTGCTCCTCAGTATCCGCGGGGCTGTAGACAAGGCTTTTGTGCGATCAGCTATTTGGTTCGCTCTTGCGGTAATAATCAAGCCGCAGGCGCTGATTTTCACACCGGTTCTGCTGTTTGCCTTCTATCATCACCGGGCCTGGAAGCAGCTGGCAGTCGGTGCCCTCTACGGGCTTGGCTTGTTCGTTATGTTGGCCGCTCCATTTTTCTGGAACAACGGCGGGATAAGCGAGATTATTCATCTGTACAAAAACACCTTATCCTCTTATCCGTATTCGTCAGTCAACGCGTTTAACCTTTATGCACTGACGGACCCCTTGTGGTCCTCCCTGGACCTGACATGGCTGGGAATAACCTATCGTATATGGGGCTTTATCTTTATTCTGACGGCGGTAGCGTTGGCAGCACTCTATTCTTTTAAAAGAGACCGCCTGAATCTGTCCAAATCCTACTTTATCGGAATGGTCTTAATTGTGGTTGTGTTTGTGCTGGGAACCAAAATGCATGAGCGTTATCTCTTCCCGGTCCTGATTCTCTGTCTATTCAGTTTTATAGAAAGCAGGGACCGCCGTTTCCTGACCTTGTTCCTGGGATTCAGCTTGACCCAGTATCTCAATGTCGGCTACACGCTGGCCCATCTGAATGCCGGCATTAATCCGGGATCGGATGGAATTGTGCTGACAACGGCCATCGCCAATCTCGGGCTCCTGTTATATATGCTCTGCATTGGATACCATGTGTATATCAAGAAAGTGACGAAGCCTCTTCTCCCGCCGTACACAGCGGCAGAAAAAAGTGCCGGGGATATGAAGATCATAGAAGACATCCGGCCGTTTGCGGAAAGTGGACACGGGTTCCGGCTGAAGCTTCAGCGCAAGGACTGGATATGGATGGCTGCGATCACAGCCGTTTATGCCGCACTGGCTTTATTTCATTTAGGTTCATCCAAATCACCGGAAACACTTTGGGAGCCGGCCACCCACGGCGAGAGCTTTTACGTAGATTTGGGTGAGAGCAAGCCATTGGAGCGCGTGAACCTATTCGGAGGTGTGGGAACAGGCAAGTTTAAGCTGGAATTCGGCCAATCCCCGGATGCGTGGAATAACCAGGTCGATGTAGACGAGGAAGTCGGCAATGTATTCGTGTGGAAAAGCCAACCCCTGAACGTCACTGCCCGCTACGTGAAGCTTACAGTGAATTCACCGGGATTTTCGCTGTATGAGATGGCTTTTTACGAGCAGGGAGGCGGAAGAACTCCGCTTCCGGTTGCCGGTGTGACTCCCGAGCCCGGAGCCGTTCCCAAACACGGAACCCCGGCCCATTTATTTGATGAGCAATCCATGATTCCGGAGTATTCCGGGTTCATGAATGGAACCTATTTCGACGAAATTTATCATGCGCGTACGGCTTATGAGTATGCACACGGCATTGTACCTTACGAGAATACGCATCCACCGCTCGGCAAGCTGCTCATAGCTGTAGGGATGGAGCTTTTCGGTGTAAATCCCTTCGGGTGGCGGATTATCGGCACGCTGTTCGGTATTGCCATGCTGCCGCTTATCTATATGATGGCTTTTCGTTTATTCAGTAAAAGCAGATACGCCGCCCTTGCAGCGGGATTATTCGCACTTGATTTCATGCATTTCACCCAGACCCGGATTTCAACCATAGATGTGTACGGCGTCTTTTTCATCATGTTAATGTTCTACTTCATGCAGCGCTATTTCACACTTAATTTCTACCTCGTTCCCCTAAGGAAAACGCTGGTGCCGCTGTTCTGGTCAGGACTATTCTTCGGCATCGGAGTTGCTTCCAAGTGGATCGTGCTGTATGGTGGTGCAGGGCTGGCGATTATGCTGGCACTGGTATTATTCGAGCGTTATAGGCAGTACCGGGCGGCGGGACGTGTTCTGGCCGAAGGGAAGCTGGGTGATCTGGAACTGAGAAATGCCAGTCAGAAGGCCGTTAAATCCTTTTGGAAGAATACGATTCTTACCTTGTTAAGCTGCATTGTATTCTTTGTGCTAATTCCTATCCTCATATACAGCCTTTCCTTTATTCCGGTCCTGACAGTAACGCCTGAAGGATTTACGGTAAAAGGTTTGATTGATGCCCAGATCAATATGTATGACTATCACAGCCAGCTTGTAGCTACCCATCCTTTTTCTTCATCCTGGTGGCAGTGGCCGTTTATGAAGAGACCTGTCTGGTTCTTTAGTGGCGGAGAAGGCCTCCCGGAGGGTCAGGTGAGCAGTATTGTGACTATGGGCAACCCGCTGATTTGGTGGACAGGGATTTTCACTATGCTGGCTGCTCTATGGCTGACGGTCAAACGCAAGGACAAAAATCTGTACATGATCTGGATTGCCTTCTTCTCACAATACGTGCCCTGGATGCTTGTCCCGCGCGAGACGTTCCTTTACCATTATTTTGCCATGGTGCCGTTTCTGATTCTTGGTATTGTTTATGTGATGAAGCTCCTGGACAGCAGGTCTCCAAAAGCCCGTTTTGTACGTTATATTTTTGTGGCGGCTGCGGCGCTGCTCTTTATCGGATTCTATCCGGTGCTGTCGGGTATGGTGGTCAGAGGGGATTACGTAACGAACATCCTGCGCTGGTTCCCTACCTGGGTTTTTTAAAATTATAAATAGTTAACTATGCTTGAGGAGGAACGTAATGAAGGCCAGATACAGCGTAATTATTCCTATGTTCAATGAGGAAGAAGTTGTTGCCCATACGTACGATCGATTGAAAAAAGTAATGGACGGCTGCGGTGAACCCTATGAGCTTCTATTCGTTAATGATGGGAGCCGTGACCGTACCGTAGAAATCATGCGGGAAATCAGCAGCCGCGACGAGAATGTGAAGCTGATTGATTTCTCCCGTAACTTCGGACATCAGGTAGCTATAACCGCAGGCATGGATTATTCGGAAGGCCAGGCGGTTGTTGTCATTGATGCCGACCTTCAGGACCCGCCGGAGGTAATATTACAGATGATTGCGAAGTGGAAGGAAGGTTATGAGGTCGTGTATGCGAAGCGGCTGAAGCGCCATGGAGAGACTCTTTTCAAAAAAGTGACGGCAAAACTCTTCTACCGGCTTCTAAGCAGCATGACGAGCGTGGATATTCCAACAGATACAGGGGACTTCCGCCTGATTGACCGGAAAGTGTGTAATGTTCTTAGAGGATTAAAGGAGAAAAACCGTTACGTCCGGGGACTGGTGAGCTGGGTGGGCTTCCGCCAGACGGCGGTCGAATACGTGCGTGAGGAGCGTTTTGCCGGGGAGACAAAATATCCGCTAAAAAAAATGATCCGCTTTGCGCTTGACGGAATCACCTCTTTTTCACATAAGCCGCTGAAGATCGCGTCCTATATTGGTTTCTTTCTTTCCTTAACCAGTTTTATTTACCTGTTCTTTGTATTGTTTCAGAGGCTGTTCACATCATGGACCGTTCCGGGCTGGACTTCAATAGTAGGTGTCAATTTGCTATTTAACGGCATTGTGCTTATGCTGCTTGGGATCATTGGTGAATACATCGGCCGGATTTACGACGAATCCAAAGACAGACCGCTCTATATTGTGCGTGAGACGGCGGGGTACCGTAATGGAGAATTTGAGGATGACCGGAAGGACGATATTTATGCCCGATAAAAGCCTCCGCACCGGATTCATTCAATTTCTGAAGTTCAATGCGGTCGGCCTGCTCAACACGCTGATTGATTTTGCTGTATTTACACTGCTGCACTCCATAGGGATGCTCTATCCGGTGGCTCAGGTCATTTCCTACAGTGCAGGTACGGCCAACAGCTTTATTCTTAACAAAAAAGTGACCTTTCGGGATCGGGAACGTGTCAGTCAGGAAGGGTTCGACCGGACGCAGCTGCTGAAATTTATTGCGCTGAATCTGGCCGTGCTGGGAATCTCGCTGCTGCTTATGCGTCTTTTGACAGATCAGCTCGGGGTTCAAGTTTTGATGGCTAAAGTTATGGTTACGTTTATTACAGTAATTATTAACTTCTTCGGAAGCCGGAAATGGGTTTTTTGAAAGGATAGTATGAGCTTATGAATAGAAGGGAGTGCGAATTATGCGTAAGTTTTCCTATCTGCTTATACTTGGCGGTATTTTGATCTTGCTCTATCCGAAGGCTAATGAGTGGTATAACGATTGGCAGCAAAGCCAGCTGTTGAAAGACGCGGAACAGAGCTACAATGATAGTGCAAATCCCACGGCTGATGCTGATCTGGAAAGCAGATATGCCAAGGTTGCTCAGTTGCTTGCGGATGAATCGGCTCTGGACGAGCAAGCCCAGACTGCAGGGGACAGTCCAACCGCAGCCGGGCCGGAAATGGGCGATAACGTTATTGCACTCCTTGAAATTAATAAAATAAACCTGAAGCTGCCTGTGCTGGAGGGGGCTACGAAAGCCAATATGAAGCATGCCGCCGCACATATGCAGGAAACAACCCCCCTCGGTCAGATCGGCAATGCAGCTATAGCTGCACACAGGGCCAGAACGACCGGAAGATTATTCAACAGATTGAATGAAGTAGCCATTGGAGACATTATTACTGTAAAAACAAAGAACCAAGTCTATGAGTACGAGGTTTATGATATTTCAGTGGTGGAGCCAACCGACGTTTCTGTTCTGAACGGCAACAATAAAGATAAGATTCTTACCCTTATAACATGTGATCCGCTCGTAAATCCGACACATCGGCTTATAGTGCATGCCAAATTGTCCTGAAAGATATGATAAATTTGAACTATCATAATTTTAATAATATGAAAATAAATCTATCTACTTTACTATTGAGTAATTGCGAAAATATGGTAATATATTAACTATAAAAGCTAAGCACGATAACGGCAAACCTATTGAAAAGTAGGGACGCAAAGCTAAAGGGCCTTCCCGTAAGGATGGCAGCCAGCTACCGAATGAAGGGCTTTTTTTTGTTTGTTCAAGTCTATTTCTATCAGACTCTACTAAATAGTACAAAGATAGAGCTTATACGATAATAGCAAACCTGACGAAAGTTAGGGACGCAAAGCTAAAGGGCCTTCCCGTAAGGATGGCAGCCAGCTACCGAAAGGAGTTTTATCCTTGAAAAAGGTTTATTTTATGTTATTAACGCTATTTGTAGTGGCCACTTCTGTTCAGGTGACTACAGCAGATGCTGCAACTACCGATTCCAGTTGGTTGAATACCTCGAAGCTTACGGAGGGTGTAATCGGAATTGAATACGAAGTGCCGAAAGACAAACGCACCAAGCTGATGATTACTAAGGACAATAATAGCTACACCTATAATCTGTTCTCTTCTCAACAAAATGAACGTTTTCCACTTCAACAAGGAAATGGTTCCTATAAGGTTACTGTTCTTGAGAACACTACGGGTAACAAATACAGAACGGTCTACTCTGCAATGGTACAGTTGTCCTTAAGCAACACTAATGTTGTATATCTGAATTCCGTTCAGAATATTAAATGGAGTTCCTCGGATAAAGCCATTCAAAGAGCTCAACTGCTGACACAAGGAAAGAAAACAGATGAAGAGAAAGTGAAAGCCATCTATAACTACATCGTTAAGAACGTGCAGTATGATTATGGTTTAGCGAGTTCAGTATCCAGTGATTACATCCCTAATATAGATAATACTCTTACGGACAAAAAAGGTATTTGTTACGATTATTCCTCCTTATTTGCCGCAATGCTTCGCAGTGTAGATATTCCAACCAAACTGGTTATGGGGAACACGAGCTATGTCAGTCAGTATCATGCCTGGAATGAAGTGCTGTTGAATGGCAAATGGGTAACCATTGACACGACTGTAGACGCTGGATTGATCAAGAACAAGAAAACTGCAACGCTGATCAAAAGCTCGAATAAATACACGACTGCTAAAGTTTATTAATACTTGTTGAAATTTAACTCAATTAATGGACAACCTGCTTAATAATTAAGCAGGTTGTTTTTATTTTGCTGATAGGGTTGCTTTTACCCCTGAGGATGGGGTATTATAAGTAAGCGTTGTTGGAGAAGAAATAAGCGAAGTGATTAGCGAAATAAGTTATTTCGAAAAAAAAGCTTGCACTCCTCAATACAATGTGATATATTATAAGAGTTGCTGGTGAGGCATTAATGACCGACAACGAGAACTTGATCTTTGAAAACTGAACAACGAGTGAGTGGGATTTTATGAAAGTGAAATCCAAAAATGAGAATGTAAATTCTCGTCAGATGTTTCAAAATGAGCTATCGCTCTTTCTAAATACCAATTTGGAGAGTTTGATCCTGGCTCAGGACGAACGCTGGCGGCATGCCTAATACATGCAAGTCGAGCGGAGTTTTATTGGGAGCTTGCTTTCAATAGGATTTAGCGGCGGACGGGTGAGTAACACGTAGGCAACCTGCCCCTTAGCCTGGGATAACTACCGGAAACGGTAGCTAATACCGGATAATTTCTTTGTTCTCCTGAAGAGAGAATGAAAGACGGAGCAATCTGTCACTGAGGGATGGGCCTGCGGCGCATTAGCTAGTTGGTGAGGTAACGGCTCACCAAGGCGACGATGCGTAGCCGACCTGAGAGGGTGAACGGCCACACTGGGACTGAGACACGGCCCAGACTCCTACGGGAGGCAGCAGTAGGGAATCTTCCGCAATGGGCGAAAGCCTGACGGAGCAATGCCGCGTGAGTGATGAAGGTTTTCGGATCGTAAAGCTCTGTTGCCAGGGAAGAACGTCTCATAGAGTAACTGCTATGAGAGTGACGGTACCTGAGAAGAAAGCCCCGGCTAACTACGTGCCAGCAGCCGCGGTAATACGTAGGGGGCAAGCGTTGTCCGGAATTATTGGGCGTAAAGCGCGCGCAGGCGGCTATTTAAGTCTGGTGTTTAAACCTTGGGCTCAACCTGAGGTCGCACTGGAAACTGGGTGGCTTGAGTACAGAAGAGGAAAGTGGAATTCCACGTGTAGCGGTGAAATGCGTAGATATGTGGAGGAACACCAGTGGCGAAGGCGACTTTCTGGGCTGTAACTGACGCTGAGGCGCGAAAGCGTGGGGAGCAAACAGGATTAGATACCCTGGTAGTCCACGCCGTAAACGATGAGTGCTAGGTGTTAGGGGTTTCGATACCCTTGGTGCCGAAGTTAACACAGTAAGCACTCCGCCTGGGGAGTACGGTCGCAAGACTGAAACTCAAAGGAATTGACGGGGACCCGCACAAGCAGTGGAGTATGTGGTTTAATTCGAAGCAACGCGAAGAACCTTACCAGGTCTTGACATCTGGGTGAAAACACTAGAGATAGTGTCCCTCTTCGGAGCACCCAAGACAGGTGGTGCATGGTTGTCGTCAGCTCGTGTCGTGAGATGTTGGGTTAAGTCCCGCAACGAGCGCAACCCTTAACTTTAGTTGCCAGCAGGTAAGGCTGGGCACTCTAGAGTGACTGCCGGTGACAAACCGGAGGAAGGTGGGGATGACGTCAAATCATCATGCCCCTTATGACCTGGGCTACACACGTACTACAATGGCCGGTACAACGGGAAGCGAAACCGCGAGGTGGAGCCAATCCCAGCAAAGCCGGTCTCAGTTCGGATTGCAGGCTGCAACTCGCCTGCATGAAGTCGGAATTGCTAGTAATCGCGGATCAGCATGCCGCGGTGAATACGTTCCCGGGTCTTGTACACACCGCCCGTCACACCACGAGAGTTTACAACACCCGAAGTCGGTGGGGTAACCCGCAAGGGAGCCAGCCGCCGAAGGTGGGGTAGATGATTGGGGTGAAGTCGTAACAAGGTAGCCGTATCGGAAGGTGCGGCTGGATCACCTCCTTTCTATGGAGAATCGTCACCTGCAATGGTGACATTCAAATCTGGAAGCGTAAGCTTCTATAAGAACCTTAGGTTCGAACACTCACTCGTTGCTCAGTTTTGAGAGTTTAAGCTCTCAAATGCAAGAAACTTGATCCTTGAAAACTGGATACCGAAACGAATTTGCGTTTTAGAACATCTTTTAGCTAAAGCTTGTGTCAAGCAATTGATCAAGTTTAAAACTATTAGTGGTCAACTATTTTCCCTAGCGGGAAAAAGTTTGGTTAAGCTAATAAGAGCACACGGAGGATGCCTAGGCGCCAGGAGCCGACGAAGGACGTGGCGAACAACGAAACTGCCTCGGGGAGCTGTAAGCAAGCTTTGATCCGGGGGTGTCCGAATGGGGAAACCCAGCTGTGGTAATTCGCAGTTACTTCTCTCTGAACACATAGGAGAGATAGAGGCAGACCAGGGGAACTGAAACATCTAAGTACCCTGAGGAAGAGAAAACAATAGTGATTCCGTCAGTAGCGGCGAGCGAACGCGGAACAGCCTAAACTTGGGCGATTTATCGCCTGGGGGTTGTGGGACGTCTCCCATGGAGTTACAAAGGAATTCAGTAGGTGAAGAGGTCTGGAAAGGCCCGCGATAGAGGTAAAAGCCCTGTAACCTAAACTGTGTTCTCTCCGAGACGGATCCCGAGTAGTGCGGGGCACGTGAAACCCCGTATGAATCCAGCAGGACCATCTGCTAAGGCTAAATACTACCTGGCGACCGATAGTGAAACAGTACCGTGAGGGAAAGGTGAAAAGCACCCCGGAAGGGGAGTGAAATAGAACCTGAAACCGTGTGCTTACAAAAAGTCAGAGCCCGATCTATGGGTGATGGCGTGCCTTTTGTAGAATGAACCGGCGAGTTACGTTTAACATGCAAGGTTAAGGTGAGAAGCCGGAGCCGCAGCGAAAGCGAGTCTGAATAGGGCGACATAGTATGTGGACGTAGACCCGAAACCGTGTGATCTACCCCTGTCCAGGGTGAAGGTGCGGTAACACGCACTGGAGGCCCGAACCCACGCATGTTGAAAAATGCGGGGATGAGGTGGGGGTAGCGGAGAAATTCCAATCGAACTCGGAGATAGCTGGTTCTCCCCGAAATAGCTTTAGGGCTAGCCTCGGCATCAGAGTAATGGAGGTAGAGCACTGATTGGTTGCGGGGCCCGCAAGGGTTACCAAGATCAGTCAAACTCCGAATGCCATCTACTTATTGCCGGGAGTCAGACAGTGAGTGCTAAGATCCATTGTCAAAAGGGAAACAGCCCAGACCATCAGCTAAGGTCCCCAAGTGTGTGTTAAGTGGGAAAGGATGTGGAGTTGCACAGACAACCAGGATGTTGGCTTAGAAGCAGCCACCATTGAAAGAGTGCGTAATAGCTCACTGGTCGAGTGACTCTGCGCCGAAAATGTAACGGGGCTAAACACACCACCGAAGCTATGGCTAGATACGGTTGTATCTGGGGTAGGGGAGCGTTGTGTATACGTTGAAGGTGTACCGTAAGGAGCGCTGGAGAGTACACAAGTGAGAATGCCGGTATGAGTAACGAAAAGATCAGTGAGAATCTGATCCGCCGAAAGCCCAAGGTTTCCTGAGGAAGGCTCGTCCGCTCAGGGTAAGTCGGGACCTAAGGCGAGGCCGAAAGGCGTAGTCGAAGGACAACAGTTTGAAATTACTGTACCACCGTAATCCGCTATGAGCGATGGGGTGACGCAGGAGGGTAGTGACGCGGACTGATGGATGTCCGTCTAAGCAGTGAGGCTGATGTGTAGGCAAATCCGCACATCATTAAGGCTGGGCTGTGATGGGGAGCGAAAATTACAGTAGCGAAGGTCATGATCTCACACTGCCAAGAAAAGCCTCTAGCCAGGAGAAGGTGCCCGTACCGCAAACCGACACAGGTAGGCGAGAAGAGAATTCTAAGGCGCGCGGAAGAACTCTCGTTAAGGAACTCGGCAAAATGACCCCGTAACTTCGGGAGAAGGGGTGCCCCGGTAGTGTGAATAGCACGAGGGGGCCGCAGTGAAAAGGCCCAAGCGACTGTTTAGCAAAAACACAGGTCTGTGCGAAGCCGCAAGGCGAAGTATACGGGCTGACGCCTGCCCGGTGCTGGAAGGTTAAGGGGAGCGGTTAGGAGCAATCCGAAGCTGTGAACCGAAGCCCCAGTAAACGGCGGCCGTAACTATAACGGTCCTAAGGTAGCGAAATTCCTTGTCAGGTAAATTCTGACCCGCACGAATGGCGTAACGACTTGGGCGCTGTCTCAACGAGAGATCCGGTGAAATTTTAATACCTGTGAAGATGCAGGTTACCCGCGACAAGACGGAAAGACCCCATGGAGCTTTACTGCAGCTTGATATTGAATTTGGGTACGATCTGTACAGGATAGGTGGGAGCCAGGGAAGCAGGAGCGCAAGCTTCTGCAGAGGCGACGTTGGGATACCACCCTGATCGTATCTAGGTTCTAACCTGGCACCCTAAGCGGGTGCGGGGACCGTGTCAGGCGGGCAGTTTGACTGGGGCGGTCGCCTCCTAAAGAGTAACGGAGGCGTTCCAAGGTTCCCTCAGAATGGTTGGAAATCATTCGAAGAGTGCAAAGGCATAAGGGAGCTTGACTGCGAGACCAACAAGTCGAGCAGGGACGAAAGTCGGACTTAGTGATCCGGTGGTACCGCATGGAAGGGCCATCGCTCAACGGATAAAAGCTACCCTGGGGATAACAGGCTTATCTCCCCCAAGAGTCCACATCGACGGGGAGGTTTGGCACCTCGATGTCGGCTCATCGCATCCTGGGGCTGAAGTAGGTCCCAAGGGTTGGGCTGTTCGCCCATTAAAGCGGTACGCGAGCTGGGTTCAGAACGTCGTGAGACAGTTCGGTCCCTATCTGTCGTGGGCGCAGGAAATTTGAGAGGAGCTGTCCTTAGTACGAGAGGACCGGGATGGACGTACCGCTGGTGCATCAGTTGTTCCGCCAGGAGCATGGCTGAGTAGCTACGTACGGACGGGATAAGCGCTGAAAGCATCTAAGCGTGAAGCCCCCCTCAAGATGAGATTTCCCAAGTCAGTAAGACCCCTTGAAGACGACGAGGTAGATAGGTTGGAGGTGGAAGTGCAGCAATGCATGGAGCTGACCAATACTAATCGGTCGAGGGCTTATCCAATATCTATAACGCAGATTTGTTTCGGATTCAGTTTTCAGGGAGTCAAATTCCTGAAGTAGCTATAAGCTGCATGTCTTTTCTAGTGTTGGTTATTTTCCTGGAGAAATTCGGGGAGTGATACGACCGGAAAAAACCTGTTTGGTGGCGATAGCGGAGGGGTTCCACGCGTACCCATCCCGAACACGACCGTTAAGACCTCCAGCGCCGATGGTACTTGGACCGAAGGGTCCTGGGAGAGTAGGACGTTGCCAAGCACATGAGAGCCACTGTTGATTCATTTGACAGTGGCTTTTTTGTGTATACTAAATACGCGGGGAATTGTGGATAAGTCTTGGAAAACAGAGCTTACCTAAAACTTACTAACATGTGGATAAAAATTTAAATTGCAAAGCACTCCCCAGAACATGTGGATAGAGCAGATATTTTTGTGGATACGCAGTCAAGGCTAATCAAATTAAAGATCTTAAGGGGGATAATAGAATGGACGACAAGACTCATCTTATATGGACGGAAGATCATAAAGTTCATGCCAGCGATACAGATTACCGTTCACAGGGTAAACTGTCTTTTATCCTGGATATAATGCAGCGTGCGGCCGATTCGGCTGTTACCAGTCTGGGATTTAGTCTGGAGCAAATGATGCAAGCCGATATGGGCTGGATGATGATTACGTTGGATCTGGAATTTAGCCGTTCTCCGCGTCAAAACGATATTCTCAGTCTCCGAACATGGAGTAAGGGAACCAAAGGCGCACTTTGGCAGCGGGATTACAGGATATTTGACAGCAGTAGCACAGAAATCGGGGCAGCAAGATCGATATGGGCATTGGTGGATATTACGAAAAGGAAGATTTTGCGGCCCAATGCTTTGCCTGGAAACGTGGAACATTACACTGGGGATTCCGTGGGATTGATGCCAGATAAAGTTACCATTCCTCTGGAAGTTTCTTTAAATGAAGCCTATCGGTATGAGGTAAGATACAGTGGATTGGATAATAACGGACATTTGAACAATGCACGTTACGGAGACCTATGCTGCGATGTCTTACCGTTAGCGGAATTCGAAGGCAAGAACTTACGACGATTCAGAATCACTTATCTGCAGGAAGCCACATATGGAGACGAAATGGTGGTATCGTCTTCAGCCATGACAGAAGAAGGGATATACATACGCGGGGAAGGTAACGGTATTGTCTATTTCGAAGCCTGCCTGCAACTAGAAACGGAATGATATTTAAAGTAAAAGAGTCTGTATGAATGGGGCGGGTGATTTTGTGGCGGTGCAACAGCAAGCGGGTCAGGTAAAAGCGGTTGAAACCTCAGAGAGTAAGGGAAGCAGCCGTTTCTTCTTTTTGGTTATTGTCTTTCTGTTCTGGTTCTCTTCATATATTTATGTTCCGGTGCTTTCGCCTTATGTGGAGCATTTGGGAGCCTCGTATATTATGGTGGGCATGGTGCTCGGCGTTTATGGACTCATGCAAATATTATTTCGTTTGCCTATCGGTATCGGCTCGGATTATATCAACCGGCGGCGGCCGTTTATTTTTCTGGGTCTGATCGCCAGCGGGGTGAGCTCTTTCCTTTTTATGTGGGGCTTACAGCCGGGGTGGGCGCTGGCCGCTCGTGCCGTATCCGGAATTGCCGCTTCTGCATGGGTGGTGTACTCGGTGATGTTCGCGGGGTATTTTCCAAAAGAGGAAGCGGGAAGAGCAATGGGTATGCTGCAGTTCACTACAGTAATCGCACAGCTCACGAGCATGATGATCAGCGGTTATATGGTGGAACACTGGGGCTGGAGTGCACCTTTTTTTATCGGAGGAATCGTTGCCTTTGGGGCACTGTTGCTTGCCCTGCGCCTGCCTGAACAAAGACCCGGGAAACGCGAGAGTGCGATACAGATTAAGGATCTTACCGCTGTAATGAAGGAACCGCTGCTGGTACGGGTATCGCTGCTGTCTGTGCTCGCACACTGTGTACTATTTATTACGATGTTCGGTTATACCCCGAATCAGGCGCTGAATATCGGCGCAAGCAAAGAAAGTCTCGGCTGGCTTACGCTGGCCTTTATGGTTCCCCATGCGGTTGCGACGCTGTATGGATCGCGTTTTTTTGGAAAACTGCTGGGGGATCGGGGGACGCTTATTCTTGGTTTTGCCGGGAGTGCGTTGTTCACGCTGCTTATTCCGTCGATGACGACTCTTGGCGCGTTATGTGCGACACAGCTGGGAAACGGCTTTATGCAGGGATTGATTTTTCCGCTGCTTCTGGGTAAATCGGTATCGGGTGTGGCTCCTTTTAAACGGGCGACGGCCATGGGCTTCTACCAGGCGGTATACGCGATAGGGATGTCGGGCGGACCGTTTGTGGCGGGCTGGATGAGCTCTGTATACGGCTTGACAGGTGGCTTTTGGCTGGGAGGAATCGCGGCTGCACTCGCTGCTGTTTTGTCGTGGTTTTGGATAAAGGATCCGAATAAATAATACGGGATGTAAGCGTGAATAAGGGTCATCTAATGTAAGGATAATTGGTTTTTTGCCAGAAAAGGTAATATAATATGAAGTAGATGGGATGCAAGGAGGAGGGGCCGGAAGGAATGGTCAAGGTTGTGATGCTATGGTTCGTGGTTACCAATATTATCGGGTATGTGGTCATGTCCGAGGACAAGAACAAAGCCCGAAGAAGGCGGGAACGTGTGCCGGAGAAGACACTGTTTGTGCTGGCGGCCATGGGCGGGGCGCTGGGTGTGCTGATCGCCATGTACCGCAAGCGCCACAAGACGAGGCATACATCCTTCAGGATCGGAATTCCGCTGCTGCTGCTGCTGAATGTCCTGCTCTACAGCTATTTCTTAAGATGATGGCCCTTATAATTATTATTGCAAGACAAAACCAAAAAAGAGGTGGCGTATATGTTATTCTCTAAAATTTTGCTCGCCTATGACGGTTCTAAGGCTTCCAATCAGGCATTGGAGCGCGCGATCGAGCTGGCTAAGGTAACGCCGGATTCTACGCTTCATGTCGTACACGCATTTGAATTCCCACGGTTTTTTATCGGGGAAGCTCTCGCGCCTCTGCCGGCTTCAGTGAACAAGGACTACTATGATTTGGCAGTGCAGACGACGGAGGAAGTGAAAGGCCGTTTGAAGGCTGAAGGGCTTAATGCTGAAGTAGAGCTTCTGCAGGGTTCGCCTGCTGAGGTTATTTTAAAATATGCCAAGCAGCAAGATGTGGATGTAATTGTTATCGGCAGCCGGGGACTCGGCGGGATTCGTGAGTTTGTTCTGGGCAGCGTAAGTCATAACGTAGTGCAGAGTGCCCGTATTCCGGTGCTGGTTGTGAAATAGTATAGATTATTTAGAAGAGGGACGCTGACGGCGTTCCCTTTTTTTCTTTAGAGAGGGCTTGGTCAATATAATCGAACTGCGCAGATCAAACTTTTTCGTCCGGTTATAAGGCATTATTAAGAATTTGAAGGTGCCAAAAAGCGAACATTTTATAGAGAGTATTTGACAATGTTCGTGTTTAAGTTGACATGGAGTGTAGGGCATTGTTAAACTAAAGCTATGAGCAGCTCGTATAAAACCGGGGATAAGGCCCGGAAGTTTCTACCCGGGAACCGTAAATTTCCGGACTACGAGGAGATAGGATGAACAATTGCGACAGCGCCGCCCGGGAATCGGGTTGTAGAACTGTTCGCTTTTCCGCGCTTGATCCGCCGGGTTAACCGGTATGAGTGCAGGCTCTCTCCTAATTCCTTAGTAGTCCGATCCTCCCGCAGCAGAATGCGTCTGGAAATCGGGCTTTTTTTGTCGGATTTAGGGAAAACTAAGCGAGTGGATATAAGCTAGAACGATTAAAATATAAATTCAGTGAACAGAAGGTAGGTCGAATCATGTCTGTGCAGGTGGCTGTCATCATGGGCAGTAAATCGGATTGGGAAACGATGGAGCATGCTTGTGCGGTGCTGGAGGAGCTGGGCTTATCCTATGAGAAAAAGGTAGTATCCGCACATCGTACACCGGATCTCATGTTCCGCTATGCGGAGGAAGCGGCGGGCCGGGGCATCCGTGTTATTATCGCAGGAGCGGGCGGGGCAGCGCATTTGCCGGGTATGGTGGCAGCGAAGACGATTTTGCCGGTTATCGGTGTGCCTGTACAATCAAAGGCGCTGAACGGCCTGGATTCGCTGCTCTCCATCGTGCAAATGCCGGGAGGCATTCCGGTGGCAACCGTGGCGATTGGCCGCGCTGGGGCCGTCAATGCGGGCCTGCTGGCCGCGCAGATCATCGGGGCCTTTGATCCTGAGGTGCAGAGCCGGGTGCAGCAGCGGCGTGATGCGACCCGCGATGAAGTGCTGGAAAGCAGCGACAGCCTATGAGCCGGGAGGAGCTGAAGCTGGCCGGGGACACACCCCGGACACTGGCGCCCGGTTCGACGATCGGCATGCTGGGCGGCGGTCAGCTCGGGCGCATGATGGCGCAGGCCGGCAGCGCCATGGGCTACCGCTTCGTGGCGCTGGACCCCGCGCCGGATGCGCCCTGCGGGCAGGTGGCGCCGCAGATCATCGCGGCGTACAACGACCGGGACGCAGCGCGGCAGCTTGCACAGCGCTCGGACGTCATCACGTACGAGTTCGAGAACGTCGACGCGGGCGTAGCCGCCCTGCTGGCGGAGGAATCGTACGTGCCGCAGGGCAGCGCGCTGCTGTATACGACGCAGCATCGGCTGCGCGAGAAAGCCGCCATCCGGGCGGCGGGCGTCCCGGTCGCCCCGTACCGGAAGGTGGGCAGCCTTGCGGAGCTTGAGGGCGCGGCTGCCGAGCTGGGGCTGCCCTGCGTGCTGAAGACAGCCACAGGGGGCTATGACGGCAAGGGACAAGCCGTCATCCGGCAAGCGGAAGAGCTGGAAGCAGCCTTCCGGCAGCTGGTGCCGGATTCATCGGCTGTTATTTTGCCCGAGCTGGTGCTTGAGAAATTCATTTCTTTTCAATGTGAAATATCTGTCATTGCCGCAAGGAGTGCATCCGGGGAGGTTAAGAGCTTCCCTCCGGCGGAGAACATTCATGTGAATAATATTTTACATCTATCGATTGTCCCCGCCCGGGTGCCGGAGGAGATACAGCAAAGAGCGTGCCGGTTGGCCGAGACTTTGATAGACGGGCTTAACGCTGTTGGGCTTTTGGCGGTGGAAATGTTTGTTACGGAGGATGGAGAGCTGTTCGTCAATGAGCTGGCACCCCGTCCGCACAACTCGGGTCATTATACGATGGACGCCTGCGTCACCTCGCAGTTCGAGCAGCATGTGCGGGCCATCTGCAATTTGCCTCTGGGCGATACCTCGCTGCTGACCCCCGTGGTCATGGTGAATGTTCTGGGGCAGCATCTGGATGGAGCCGTTGAGCGCTTCTGTAGAGCAGATGAAGAAGCAAACAGGCTGGGTATTGCACCCAAGCTTCATATATATGGCAAGACTGAGAGCAAAACAGGCCGCAAAATGGGCCATATCAACCTGCTGTGCAAGGATACCGGAGACGGATTGTCCTGGGTAGAGCAAACTAACCTTTGGAGGAACTGACAAACCATGATTGAACGTTACAGCAGACCTGAGATGCGGGCCATTTGGACCGAAGAAAATAAATTCAACGCGTGGCTCGAAGTTGAACTTTGTGCGTGCGAAGCGTGGGCGGAGCTGGGAGTCATCCCGCAGGAAGACGCCGCCAAGCTGCGCAAGGATGCCAAATTCGATATCGCGCGCATTGATGAGATTGAGCAGGAAACGCGCCATGATGTGATCGCTTTTACCCGTGCGGTTTCAGAGAGCCTTGGAGCAGAACGCAAATGGGTGCATTACGGACTTACTTCCACAGACGTGGTAGATACGGCGCTTGGATACCTGCTTCGTCAGGCGAATGAGATTCTGGAGAAGGACATTGTCAACTTTATTGAAATTTTAAAAGATAAAGCAGTAGCGTACAAAGATACTCCGATGATGGGCCGGACACATGGCGTGCATGCCGAGCCAACGACTTTTGGACTGAAAATGGCCCTGTGGTACGAGGAAATGAAACGGAATCTGGAGCGTTTCCGTCATGCTGCGAACGGCGTGCAGTTTGGTAAAATCTCCGGCGCGGTCGGCACTTACGCCAACATCGACCCATTCGTGGAAGAGTTCGTGTGCCGCAAGCTGGGTACAAGCCCTGCTCCGATTTCTACACAGACACTGCAGCGTGACCGTCACGCCGAATATATGGCAGCACTTGCTTTGGTCGCCACTTCGCTGGACAAGTTCGCCACAGAGATCCGCGCCCTGCAAAAGAGCGAGATCCGCGAGGTGGAAGAAGCTTTTGCCAAGGGACAAAAAGGCTCGTCTGCTATGCCCCATAAACGTAACCCGATCGGCTGTGAGAACATTTCCGGCCTGTCGCGCGTCATTCGCGGCCACATGGTGACGGCCTATGAGAACGTCCCGCTGTGGCATGAACGAGATATTTCGCACTCTTCAGTGGAACGGATTATCCTGCCGGATGCGACCATGCTGCTCAACTATATGCTGAACCGTTTCGGCAACATTGTGAAGAACCTGACGGTATTCCCGGAAAATATGAAGCGCAACATGAACCGCACGTTCGGCGTGCCGTTCTCCGGACGAATCCTGACCAAGCTGATCGACAAAGGCCTTAGCCGTGAGCAAGCCTACGATACCGTCCAGCCGCGCGCCATGCAGGCTTGGGAGGAGCAAATCCAGTTCCGTGACATCGTTGATGCTACACCTGAAATTACTAACGTGCTCAGCGCGGAAGAGATCGAGGACGCGTTCAATCCTTCCTGGCACCTGAAGCATGTGGATACTATTTTCCGTAAGCTGGAACTTATCTAAAAAATGGGTAAGTAATTGGTGAAGTAAGGAAAGCGATAAAAGATAAGCGGAGAGTAGCGGAAAGGGCGGAATTGTTCTGGAGAAGCGTCAATTGAAAGGTTGGAATAGGGGTTTTTGGTAAAAGAGAAACGAAGAGAAATTTTGGAACTGGAGAAGCGTTAGCGTTCGCCTTTATCCTCGGATTTCAACCGATAAAATCGGTTCAATTAAAGAAATCTGAGGATAACAGCGATCGGAAGTCCAAATATTTCTCGCAGTGGCCCAAATAACCAAGAGCTTATTACAATCTTCATCTCCGCTAAAAAGAATAATCCGCACTTGGAGCGGCTTTTACGCAGAAATTAATAGAGATCATTAGTTCAAGGGAGGAAAGGTCATGACATCACCGGCAGTATCCACAGCCGTGGAACTCATCAATGCGCCGCTTCTTTATAAAGGTAAGGTTCGTGAGCTTTACGATTTGGGGGAACATGTACTGATCGTGGTCACGGATCGGATATCCGCATTCGATTATGTACTGGAACCGGCAGTCCCGGAGAAGGGGAATGTGCTTAACCGGCTGAGCGCTTTTTGGTTCGGACAGACGAAGGATTTGATAGAGAATCATGTGGTGCATATCGATGTGGATCAGCTCGGAGACGTCGTTGTAGACAGGGAAGCTCTTAAGAACCGTGTTATGGTCGTACGCAAAGCTGAGCGGATTGATATTGAATGCGTTGTGCGCGGCTGTATAACTGGCGGCGGCTGGCGGCAATATGAAGAGACAGGCAGTGTAAATGGCATTAAGCTTCCTGTAGACTTGCGCAAAAACGCGCTGCTGTCACAGCCGATCTTTACCCCGGCGGCTAAAAACGATGTAGGCCATGATGAGGATATCCCGTTTGAGAAGATGCAGGAGCTGATCGGTGCGGAGCTTGCGCTGGAGCTGAAGGAGAAAAGCCTGAAGCTGTTCGCTTTTGCCAGAGAATACTGCGCCGAGCGGGGCATCATTCTTGCGGACTGCAAATTCGAGTTCGGTCTGCTGGACGGCAAGGTGATTCTGATCGACGAGATTTTTACGCCGGATGCTTCACGCTTCTGGGCCAAGGACAAATACGCTCTCGACATCGAGATTGACAGCATGGATAAGGAGCCGGTTCGGACCTACCTTTCTGCATCGGATTGGGATAAAAATAGCACGCCCCACCCGCTGCCCCTTGAGGTAGTAGAGGAAACCACACGCCGGTATCTGGACATTTATCATCGCCTTACCGGTAAGTCTTTGTAACTCAACTCACATGCTATTTTGATCTTAATTGCAGTTTGTTCAGCTATTGAGGTCAGAAAAGTCGTTAATTGGACTTTAAGTGTATTTTGTACAACTAAAACCGAGCAGGGAGCTGTTTTCGGCTGATTCGCGGGAATATAGCTGCACGGAATACAACTAAATCAAAATTGCTGCAAAAACGGGAGTTTTAGTTGCACTTTGTGCAGCTAAACGGCATTTATTCGTTAACCGGCATTTTACCAAATAGAGTGTCCGCTCACGGGCAGGAATTTAAGCGTATGCTTTCAAAATGAGCTTTTGTAACAGTGGTTTCAGGAAGGTATGCTCATAAAACTTTTTAGGAGGAACTACAAACGTATGTTAAAAGCGACAGTGTATGTAACGATTAAAAAAAGCGTGCTCGATCCCCAGGGTGTAGCGGTTCAAGGGGCGCTGCATTCGGTAGGCTTTCAGGAAGTCGAAAGCTTGCGCATCGGCAAGTATATGGAGATGACTTTGGATACGGACAACCGCGCTGAAGCGGAAGGACGCCTTAAGGAAATGTGTGAAAAGCTGCTGGCCAACACGGTGATCGAGGATTACCGATACGAATTGGAGGACTAAACATCATGAAATTTGCTGTACTTGTCTTTCCCGGCTCCAACTGTGATATTGACTGCTACAAGGCGGTAGAGGACAGCCTCGGCGAACCGGTTGATTATGTGTGGCACACGGCGACGGACTTGTCTGCGTATGATTGCATTCTGGTTCCAGGCGGTTTCTCCTATGGAGATTATCTGCGCTGCGGGGCGATTTCCCAATTTGCTCCGGTGATGGCTGAGGTTGCCAAAGCGGCTGAACAGGGCAAATTCGTGCTCGGTATCTGCAACGGCTTCCAGATTTTGACTGAAGCAGGATTGCTGCCAGGCGCACTCCGCCGCAACATGTCGATGAAGTTCCGCTGCCATGATACAGTACTTAAGGTAGTTAATAATGAGACTCCGTTTACAACCGATTATGCCAAGGGTGAAGAGATTGTCATTCCAATCGCCCACGGTGAGGGCAACTATTATTGTGATGAAGAGACTTTAGCAGAACTGCAAGCCAACAATCAGATCGTGTTCACATACAGCGACAATCCTAACGGCTCTGTGGCCGATATTGCGGGTGTCAGCAACGTACAGGGCAACGTAGTCGGCATGATGCCTCACCCGGAGCGTGCGGTTAACAGTCTGCTCGGCTCGGAAGACGGCAAGCGGATGTTTACATCCATACTGAAGACATGGAGGGATCGTCATGGCGCAGCAAGTATCCGTTAAGGAACCGACCGCAGATCAAATCGCGGAGCAAAAAATCTACAGCCAATTCGGCGTGTCGGACAGCGAATACGAGCTGATCACGTCGTTCATGGGACGGCGGCCGAACTATACGGAAATCGGCGTATTTAGTGTCATGTGGTCCGAGCATTGTGCTTACAAGAATTCGAAGCCGCTGCTGCGGCGTTTCCCGGTCACCGGGCCGCGTGTCCTGATGGGACCTGGCGAAGGTGCGGGTATTGTAGATATTGGTGACAACCAAGCGGTTGTTTTCAAAATAGAGAGCCACAACCATCCGTCGGCGGTTGAGCCATATCAAGGTGCAGCAACAGGCGTGGGCGGTATCATTCGTGATATTTTCTCCATGGGAGCAAGACCTGTAGCACTGCTTAATTCCCTGCGTTTCGGGAAGCTTGAGAGCGACCGGGTAAAATATTTGTTCGAGCATGTAGTGTCCGGTATCGCGGGGTATGGTAACTGTATCGGGATTCCAACCGTGGGCGGCGAAATCATGTTCGATGACAGCTATGACGGCAATCCGCTCGTCAATGCTATGTGCATCGGCTTGATCGATCATGATAAAATTCAGCGCGGTGTCGCTAAAGGGGTAGGCAATCCGGTCTTTTACGTAGGACCACCTACCGGACGTGATGGCATTCACGGCGCGACTTTTGCCTCGGTAGAACTGAGTGAAGAAACCGAAGCTAAACGGTCCGCCGTTCAGGTGGGCGATCCTTTTATGGAGAAGCTCGTTATGGAATCCTGCCTGGAGCTGATCGACAGCGGCATCGTAGTGGGTATTCAGGATATGGGCGCAGCAGGTCTGACCTGTTCCAGTGCCGAGATGGCCAGCAAGGCGGGCAATGGACTGGAGCTGTATCTGGACCAGGTGCCGCAGCGTGAAGATGGAATGACCCCTTACGAAATGATGCTCTCTGAATCCCAAGAGCGGATGCTCTTCGTAGTAGAGCCTAAGGATGAGGCGCAGGCCCAGGAGATTTTTGACCGCTGGGGTGTCATTTGCTGCAAAGTAGGCAAGGTGACGGATGACGGACGCCTGAAGCTGTTCCATCACGGTGAGGTTGTCGGCGATATGCCGGTAAATGCGCTGGTGGATGAGTGTCCGGTGTATGACAAGCCATCTGCAGTTCCAGCTTACTATGAAGAAAATGCAGGGGTAGATACGCTGCGTTATGAGGAAGTTACGGATCTGGGCGGCGCGCTTCGTACTGTTCTCGGTTCCCCAACCGTAGCCAGCAAGGCATGGGTCTATAACCAGTACGACTACATGGTTCGCACCAGCACAGCAGTTCGTCCGGGTTCGGATGCGGCGGTGGTTACGATCCAGGGTACACGAAAAGGTCTCGCGATGACAACGGACTGCAACGGCCGTTATGTCTACCTTGACCCTGAAGTCGGCGGACGTATTGCGGTCAGCGAAGCGGCACGCAACATTGTCTGCTCCGGTGCACAGCCGTTGGCGATTACGGATAACCTGAACTTTGGCAGCCCGGAGAAGCCGGATATTTTCTGGCAAATGGAACGTGCGGTGGACGGTATGGCCGAAGCCTGCCGCGTGCTGGATACGCCTGTTATCGGCGGGAATGTCAGTCTTTATAATGAAAATGCCTCCGGCGCGATCTATCCGACACCGGTTGTCGGCATGGTAGGTCTTGTGGAAGATACGGATCATATTACGACCCAGGCCTTCAAGCAAGAGGGCGATGCCATCCTGCTGCTTGGCGTGACGAAGGCAGAGCTGGGCGGCAGTGAATTCCAATATGCCGTGCATGGGGTAACGGAAGGACGTCCTCCGGCTTTGGATCTGGCAACAGAACGGAAGCTTTTGGACGCTGTTCTTGCTTCCATCCAAGGCGGTCTCGTACGCTCGGCGCATGACCTGTCCGAAGGCGGGCTGGCAGCAGCGCTGGCGGAAAGCTGTATAAGTGGCGGTGTGGGTGCGGATGTAGAGCTTTCTGCGAACGGACTGCGCCCTGATGTGGCATTGTTCAGCGAGAGCCAATCCCGTATTGTGCTGACAGCAGCACCAGATCGGGCAGAAGAGTTGAAAGCAGCTATGGTTGCCGCTGGCGTGCCGGTGGAAATCATCGGAACCGTAGGCGGAGACAGACTGCGGGTGAATCTGGACGGCGCGGCCGTTTTGGATGAGCCTGTAGCAGAATTAAAATTCATTTGGGAGGATGCCATTCCATGTCTTATGAAATAAAGACCGGGAACAAGCAGGCGGCCCCCCTCCTGTGGACCGGCGACTTTTACAACGAAGGAACGGGCTCGGGAGATATTTTTGATACGTTAAAAGAAGAATGCGGTGTCTTCGGGGTCTTCGGACACCCGGAGGCTGCTTCTATGTCTTATTATGGTTTGCACGCCCTGCAGCATCGTGGAGAAGAAAGCGCGGGTATCTGTGTTGCAGACGGACGCGATTTCAACTACCACCGCGGCATGGGTCTGGTCAAGGAAGTATTCGATAAAGACAAAATCGCCTCCCTGATCGGAGATATGTCCATCGGACATGTGCGCTACTCCACCAGCGGTGACAGCAGATTAACCAATGCGCAGCCGCTTGTGTTCAAATACCGTGACGGCGATCTGGCGATAGCCACGAACGGCAATATTGTTAACGAGCCATTGATCCGTAAGCAACTGGAGCAAAGCGGCTCGATTTTCCAGACAACAAGCGATACCGAGGTGCTTGCGCATCTGATTGCGCGTTCACCGAAGGATTTTGTCGAAGCGGCCAAGGATGCGCTGCGTCAACTGGTTGGGGGCTTCGCTTTTCTGCTGATGACAAATGACAAGCTGCTGGTCGCATCCGATTCACACGGTCTGCGTCCAATCGTTATGGGACGTGTCGGCGAAGCTTATGTATTTGCTTCGGAGTCCTGTGCGCTGGAGACTATTGGCGCAGAGTTTGTGCGCGATATTGAGCCGGGCGAGCTGCTCGTGCTGGATAAAGACGGTCTGCTGGAGGACCGGTTCACCGAACCGCAGCGCAAGGCGCTGTGTGCGATGGAGTATATCTACTTCGCGCGTCCCGACAGTGATCTGAACGGCTCCAACCTGCACTCCGCCCGCAAGCGGATGGGCAGCCGGATGGCGCTTGAGGCTTTTGTCGATGCTGACATTGTAACCGGCGTGCCGGATTCCAGTATTTCGGCGGCCATCGGGTATGCGGAGCAGACAGGCATTCCTTACGAGCTTGGACTAATCAAGAACAAGTACACGGGCCGGACGTTCATCCAGCCAAGCCAGGAGCTGCGCGAGCAGGGTGTGAAGATGAAGCTGAGCGCCGTGCGCCGCGTGGTTGAAGGCCAGCGTGTCGTTATGATCGACGATTCCATTGTGCGAGGCACGACTTCGCGCCGGATCGTCAATCTGCTGCGTGAGGCCGGAGCTGTAGAGGTGCACGTGCGGATTACCTCGCCGCCATTCAAGAATCCTTGCTTCTACGGCATCGATACGCCGGACCGCCGCGAATTAATCGCCTCTTACCAAACGATAGAGGAAATGCGAATAGAGATCAACGCCGATTCTTTGGCTTTTCTGTCACCGGAAGGATTAATCGGCTCTATCGGCGGCAATAACAGCGGCGATTACAAAGGCGGACTATGCCTGTCCTGCTTTGATAATGATTACCCGACCCAGGTTGATTTTGGCGGGGAAGAGAAGGATGGCTGCAGCTGTTAAGCAGCTATCATTATCCCGTCTAGGTCTGTTATCTTTCCTCGCGTCGGGTGATCCCGGAGGGCTCCGCCCTCCGGCCACCCAGAGCCTGGGTTTAAGGTTTTGGGGTTTAAGGTCTTGGGGTTTAAGGTTTTGGGGCTAAGGTACCTGTTTTTTAGGTTCCTTGTTGTATGTGTTGGTATTGCGCTGTTAGGGGGAGAGGCCGCCGGCGAAGCCGCGGCCGAGGGGTTGCTGCCTTGGGGCAAGCGCGAATTGCGGCTTGCAGTTGGTTTGACCTGGTGGTTGCGGGAGTCATGGAGAGGAATTTTGGAACTGGAGAAGCGCCAGCGTTCGCCTTTATGCTCGAATTTCAACCGCATAGCGGTAATAAATTCAGGAAATTCGAGCATAACAGCGATCGGAAGTCCAACATTTATCGTAATGACTCCCCCTAAACCACCATCAATCCACCGCACCCCCGCAAACGCGCAAAAATTATAAATGTGAGGTGTCCAATAGTGTCGGAAGCTTATAAAAATGCCGGAGTGGATATTGCGGCTGGAAACGAAGCGGTAGAACGCATGAAGAAGCACGTGAAGCGCACCTATCGTCCGGAGGTAATGACAGAGCTGGGCGGATTCGGAGCGCTGTTCGGTCTCAATAAGGACAAGTATGAGGAGCCGGTGCTGGTATCGGGAACCGATGGCGTGGGCACCAAGCTGAAAATCGCATTCGCGGCTGACCGCCACGACACGATTGGTATCGATGCGGTGGCCATGTGCGTGAACGACATTGTCGTACAAGGCGCGGAGCCGCTGTTTTTTCTTGATTATCTGGCCTGCGACAAGGTCGTGCCGGAGAAAATCGAGGCTATTGTAGCCGGAATTGCAGAGGGCTGCCACCAGGCAGGATGCGCGCTGATCGGTGGCGAGACAGCGGAAATGCCGGGCATGTATTCGGCGGGCGAGTATGATATCGCCGGGTTTACGGTTGGCGTAGCCGACAAAGCTAAGCTGGTCACCGGAGCGAACATTGCACCGGGGGATATGGTAATTGGCCTTGCTTCCAGTGGTGTTCACAGCAACGGCTTCTCGCTGGTGCGCAAGCTTTTGCTGGAGGAAGATGGTTATGAACTGAACGATGTGGTGCCTGAACTTGGAGCCCCGCTTGTAGATGTGCTGCTTGCACCAACCAAGATTTATGTAAAGCCGCTGCTGGCACTGCTGGAGCAGCTTCCTGTGAAGGGGATGGCTCATATTACCGGCGGCGGGTTCATCGAGAACATCCCGCGTGTGCTGCCGGAGGGTGTCGATGTGGAGATCAATTACGGCTCATGGCCGATTTTGCCGATCTTCGGTTTGCTCCAAAATAAAGGAAACGTAAGCAACCGTGATATGTTTACCACCTTTAACATGGGAATCGGTCTTGTGCTGGTGGTGGATGCTGCTGATGGAGAGCGTGCGCTAGAGCTGCTGAAAGCTGGCGGGGAAGAGGCATATCTGATCGGCAAAGTGACGGAAGGGGAACGCAAGGTTACCTTTACTGGAGCTGAAGTGTGATGCAGTGGAGTCGAATCGCTGTTTTTGCCTCCGGGCAGGGCAGTAATTTCGCTGCACTGGTGGAAGCGCAGAGAGCGGGCCGGCTTGGCCCCGGAAGCATTGATCTGCTTGTATCCGACAAGCCGGAAGCGCCTGTGGCGCAGCGTGCGGAGGAAGCGGGGATCTCTACCCTCCTGCTGAGGCCGAAGGATTTTGCAAGCCGTGAGCTCTATGAAGCAGAAATTGTGGCCGAGCTGCAGCGCCGGGAAATAGGGCTGATTGTGCTGGCTGGTTATATGCGGCTCATTACACCGGTGCTGTTGACGCCATACGCCGGACGGATTATCAACATTCACCCCTCGCTTCTGCCGGCTTTTGCGGGCAAGGATGCGATTGGCCAAGCGCTGGACTATGGGGTGAAGCTGACGGGAGTGACGGTGCATTTTGTCGACGGAGGCATGGATACCGGTCCGGTAATTGCACAGCGCAGCGTTGTTGTCGAAGACAATGACACTGCCGGTTCCCTGGCGGAACGAATTCACATGGTGGAGTACGGGCTGTATCCCGAAGTGGTCGGCGCATTGGCTTCCGGAAGGATTGAGCTGGACGGCAGAAAGACGATTATTCGACATTCGTAAAACAGTCCCGGCCATTTCCGATATTTCTCGGGAAATATTGCACAGGCGTCTACAGATGTCGCATGATCAGGACTGGAAAATCTCCATCTATATCGATCATTTTGACCAAAAAGTCAGAATCGGGCTGGATTAACGGGAACATTTCCAACTCGAGAGTTATATTTCAAACAATTAGGCTTCACCACAATAAACCGCAAGTATCCCGGAGGAGGACAATTCAAAGTGAGTATCAAAAGAGCGCTGGTCAGCGTATCGGATAAACAGGGAATCGTGGATTTTTGCCGCGAGCTGTCTGCATTGGGCGTAGAAATCATCTCCACAGGCGGAACAAGCACACTTCTGGCAAAAGAAGGCGTGCCGGTCATCGGTATTTCCGATGTGACAGGCTTTCCGGAAATTATGGACGGACGCGTCAAAACGCTGCATCCCGCTGTACACAGCGGACTGCTGGCAGTTCGTGACAACGAGGAGCACACACGGCAAATGACGGAGCTGGGATTGGACTATATCGACCTTGTCGTGGTTAACTTGTACCCGTTCGCGGAGACGATCGCCAAACCGGATGTATCGTACGAGGAAGCCATTGAGAACATTGATATCGGCGGACCGACGATGCTTCGTTCTGCTGCGAAAAACCACGCGTTCGTGAGTGTGGTCGTGGATGCTAACGACTATTCTGCAGTGCTTGAAGAAGTACGCGCAGGAGGGGATACCACCCTTGAAACCCGCAAACGGCTTGCGGCAAAAGTATTCCGTCATACGGCGGCATACGACGCCCTCATTTCCGATTATTTGGCTAACGTTACCGGCGAGCCCTTGCCGGAGCGCTATACGGTGACTTACGAGAAAATCCAGGATCTCCGCTATGGCGAGAATCCGCATCAAAAGGCTGCTTTTTACCGCAAGCCGCTGGCTGCTCAAGACACGCTGACGGCTGCTGAGCAGCTGCACGGCAAAGAGCTGTCTTACAACAACATCAATGATGCCAACGCGGCGCTGCAAATCGTCAAGGAATTTGAAGAACCGGCTGTGGTGGCAGTCAAGCATATGAATCCTTGCGGCGTAGGTGTAGGCGCCAGCGTGTATGAAGCTTACCAAAAAGCTTATAACGCTGATCCAACCTCAATCTTCGGGGGTATTGTAGCGGCAAACCGGATCGTCGATGCCGATACAGCTAATCTGTTGAAAGATATTTTCCTGGAAATCGTGCTCGCACCGGGCTTCACGGAGGAAGCGCTGGAAATTCTGACGAAGAAGAAGAATATCCGGTTGCTCAAAATCGGCAATCTCAGTGCGGCATCAGCGCGTCAAAGCAGCTTTGTGGTCACCTCCATTGATGGCGGCATGGTCGTACAGGAAAGCGATGTGCATTCCGTGAATCCGGAGGAGCTACAGGTGGTAACAGACCGCAAGCCGACGGAGGAGGAGCTGAAGCAGCTGCTCTTCGGCTGGAAGGTTGTTAAGCATGTGAAGTCTAACGCCATTGTGCTTGCTGCAGAGGATATGACGGTGGGAGTGGGTGCGGGCCAAATGAACCGGGTCGGCGCAGCCAAAATCGCCATTGAACAGGCTGGAGACAAGGCGAAGGGGGCAGTTCTTGCGTCGGATGCATTTTTCCCGATGGGCGATACGCTTGAAATGGCTGCTAAGGCAGGCATCACGGCTGTTATTCAGCCGGGCGGCTCCATTAAGGACGAAGAATCAATCAAGGTTGCTAATGAGTATGGCATTGCTATGGTCTTCACCGGCGTCCGCCATTTTAAACACTAGAACGCTGGGAGGATCTTATTCTTATGGATATTTTAGTGGTTGGCGGCGGCGGCCGGGAGCATGCGATTATCTGGAGCCTGTCCAAAAGCGCCAAAGCAGGTAAAATCTATTGCGCACCCGGCAACGCCGGGATTGCGACGCTTGCGGAATGCGTGCCGATCGGTGTATTCGAGTTCGACCGGTTAACGGCTTTTGCGAAGGAGAAGCAGGTTGGCCTTGTCGTAATCGGGCCGGATGATCCGCTGGCGGCGGGCATTGTGGATGCTTTTGAAGAGCAGGGCATCCCTGTGTTCGGGCCGCGCCGCAATGCGGCTGAGATCGAAGGCAGCAAAACCTTTATGAAGGATCTGCTGCACAAATACAATATTCCGACAGCAGCTTATCAGAAATTCAGCAACTATGAAGCGGCTCTTTCCTACTTGTGTGAACAGCCGCTGCCCATCGTCATCAAGGCGGACGGTCTGGCAGCTGGCAAAGGCGTTACGGTAGCCTATTCGCGTGAAGAAGCAGAGCAGGCATTGCGTGATATTATGGTAGCCAAGGTGTTCGGAGATGCCGGCTCACAGGTTGTCATTGAGGAGTTCCTGGCGGGACAGGAAATGTCGATTCTGGCCTTTGTGGACGGGGAGACCGTGCGTCCGATGGCCGCCGCCCAGGATCATAAGCCTGTGTTTGATGGTGACAAAGGACCTAATACAGGCGGAATGGGTACGTATTCCCCGCTGCCGCATATCGACGATTCCATTATTCATGAAGCGGTGGAGACGATTATTATCCCGACTGCGAAGGCCATGGTGGCCGAAGGCCGGCCTTTCAGCGGCGTGCTGTTCGCCGGATTGATGATTTCCCCGGACGGAAAGCCCAAAACGATTGAGTTCAATGCCCGCTTCGGCGATCCGGAGACTCAGGTGGTACTTCCGAGACTGAAAAGCGATCTGCTGGAGATATTCCTGGCTGTAGTAGAGGGAAGACTGGCAGATATCGATATCCAGTGGAGCGACGAGGCGGCTGTGTGCGTGGTGCTGGCTTCGGGAGGTTATCCCGGCCCATATCCCAAAGGCGTACCTATTTCCGGCCTTACAGAGAGTGAGGATGAACTCATCTTCCACGCAGGAACGGCGCGTGATGAGAAGGGCCAATGGATTACGAACGGCGGACGGGTGCTCGGTGTGGTTGGAATGGGCAGGAATATCGCCGAAGCGCGGTCTGCCGCCTATGACAGTGCTGCCGGTATTACTTTTGCAGGAAAGCAGAATCGGAGTGACATTGCTGCGAAAGCTCTGGTGTAAGGACAAAGAACCGGAATTTTTTTAGTATTAAGTCCTAAAAAGGGACTGACAAGTAGTATAAGAAGTGTTATACTACAAAACGTACGGGGGAAAATGTGCGGATATATACAGATAAAAGGCCTTTCCGATCATGGAAAGGCCTTTTTAAAGATTTTAGAAGGCTTTCGATGTCCCTGCAAAGGTCCTGCGGTGCGTTGAAGTATTACGGTTAGTCATAGATTTAAGGGGGAATAAGTTTTGTTAAAGGTCGGAAGAAATGATTTATGCCCATGCGGAAGCGGGAAAAAATATAAAAAATGCTGCCTCGGCAAGGAATCTTCCATGATGGAATCTTTGCTGCGGCTTGTAACTGCTGAGGAAGCTGCAGCCCATGAGTCAGAGATCTATGAAGAAGTTATAACTGAACCGGCAGCGCCGCAAAGTGCGGAGCGTTCCGAAGGCAAGCTTACATTGGCCAAGCTTAGAAAAATGGTTTCCAAGGACATGAATTGGGACAGCCCGGCGCATGAGCAGCTGGCGCTGCATCTTATAGAGAGCATGAGATATGCATATGAGAAGGAGCTTATTGCTGAGGCACTGCGGCTCTGGAACGGTTATTCACTCCATGCCAAGCCTGCTGTGAAGAAAATGGGCTCCTACTGCGCGGCAATCGAGTACTTGCTGTCTGAAGAATACGGATTCCTCATTACGCAGACCGATCTGGCACAGAAATATGAAGTAACGACAGCAACCGTATCGCGCAATTTCAAGGAACTTCTTGGCTATGTAGAGCAGCATGGAATGGGCGATGAGCAGGCTGAGCTTCTCTCCATAATCACTGGGTCAGGCAGCGCCAAGGAGAAGGAACAGCAGCTCTTGCTTAAAGCGGGAGAGGAAGCTTCCCCTAAGCGGCGTGTTCAACTGGCTGAAGCGGTACTGGAGATTTATCCTGACAGCTCCGATGCCTACCTGATTCTGGCCGAAGAGGCAGAGAATGAGCATGAAGCACGGGCTTTTCTGAAGGCTGGTATGGACGCCGGAGAGCGTGAGCTGGGCGATTCCTTTTTTGAACAGAATAAGGGGTATTTCTGGGGACTTACCGAGACCCGGCCTTATATCCGAATTTGCAAAAGCTATGCAGAGTCCTGCTGGTTTGGCGGTAATGGCGATGAAGCGGCTAAAACCCTTGAGCACATTCTGGAGCTTAACCCTGGCGATAATACAGGCGCGCGCTACCTGCTGGCGGCAGTGTATTTGTATACCAACCGCCTGAATGATGCGGACCGCCTGCTGAAAAAGTACGGCAAGGATGATGCTGCGGCTGCTTTTGCCTATGACCGGATTGTGCTGGAATACAAACGGAACGGAATTACCTCCCAGCTAAAAATGCTGTACCGTGTTGCGCGGAACGTGAACAAGCATGTGCCGGACTACCTTCTGGGCGGAAAAAGGCTGCCACACAACCTGCCTGATTTCATCGGTATGGGCGATACCAACGAAGCTGTCGAGTACGTGATTATGCATTCACGCCTATGGGCGAGTCTGCCGGATCTGCTGAAGTGGATGCTTAAGCAATAATAGGTCACACCCGTAAATATACAAGGTGTAGGAGATTTTTCTCCTGCGCCTTTTTGCTTATCCTTTTTTGGGAGGAAATCTAACATGATATAACATTCACCTTTACTGGTTCCGATAAAATAAGAAGAGAAGCGGCTTTTTACAGAAAAAAAGTATATTTAATAGTGTGTTTTTCTGAAAAAACCTGGCATAGACACAGTTAATTCACATGTCGAAGTGAAACATTAAAGGGATAAAGGCATATTTTGCAGAAATAAGTCGAAAATGAACGAAAATTTTCATGGTAACGCATTTTGTTGCCTATATTTTATTAAAGGCGGGGACCCCTATGACACAAGGAAAGTTTGACAAAGAGAAGATGAAGTCCGAACTCAGGTCGAGGCTTCAGAAGATGATGCAATCCATTAAGGAGTTCCGGCCGCAGAAGGCTGTCCATTCCATTTCCAATATGGGTATTCGCGGCAAGCTGTTTTTGTCCGTAATTTTGTCTGTAGTTTTTATTTTTATGGTAGTATCCATTGTTATTTACAGCAATGCCAAGAAGATCATCATTGAAGATTTGAACAGTTCTCTGACGTATGAGAAGGGGCAGATTGCTACTAAGGTTCATCAGCTGCTTCAACCTGCTTCCGATAGTGTGGAGCTGCTGAACGCCAATGCCTATGTCCGCGATTTTATCACAGGGGTAAGCTCCGCGGAGACGGTTAAGACTTCCTCCGGCTATAGCGAACTGATTCGAACACTGAATTTGATCAAGAATAATAATAAGAATTTGCTTAATGTGTACATAGGTATTGATTCCGTCAACAAGGTGATCACCCAGGATGAGTTCGAGCCTCCGGCTGACTACAATATGAAAGAACGCAGCTGGTATGCAATTACGGCCCAGAATAAACGCCTCACGGTAACAGATCCTTATATTGATGCGGGTTCAGGCAAAATGGTTGTCAGTCTCAGCGCACCGATTCTGGATGATAGCGGTAAGCTGATCGGCGTCGCGAGTGCGGATATTTCAACCGAGGAGATTACGCAGGCGCTCAGCGCCTTTAACTACAAAGGCAGCGGGTTTGCAACACTGATTGATAAGACGGGAACGTTTATCTATCACCCGAACAGTGATTATGTTTTGCTGCAAAAGATGAGTGATCTCGGTGAAGACTGGAAGGCTATCGGAGAAACCATGGTGCAATGGGGCAATAATGTAGTCAAAACGGATTTGGACGGTCATTCCAACTATGTATCCTATGCCCCTGCGGTGGATAATCAGTGGGCGATTGCACTTATTGTGCCTGCCGGAGATGCGGAAAGTTCGCTGAGATTGTTCCAGACTATTTTTGTAATCTCAATTTTGGCCTCTATTATCATTATGGGTGTCCTCCTGTACTTTTTATCCAACAGCATATTGAAGCAGATACCCATTCTAACGGAATCCTTCCGTACGGCAATGACCGGTGATCTGTCGGTACGGGCGAAGGTGACGTCCAAGGGAGAAATTGCTGTACTGGCTGAAGGCTTCAACGATATGATATCTTCACAGCAGAATCTAATCAGAGAGATTATGACTAATTCAAACAGTATTTCAGGTTCGGTGGAAAATACGGAGAAAAATGTGTTCGCACTCGACGAAAGTATTACCGATGTATCTGCAACTACTGAAGAATTGTCGGCAGGCATGGAGCAGACGGCGGCTTCCATGCAGGAGATGAATGCCAGTACGATCGAAATCGAGAATGCGATAGAAAGCATTGCCAGGAAAGCACAGGAAGGCGCTCAATCCGCCAGGGAGATTAACGAGCGTGCTGAACGTCTCAAAGAAGGCGCCATTCAATCCCGGCAGCAGGCGGATGAAATGTACGGGCAGAGCGAAGCGAAGCTGCGCGGTGCGATTGAGCAGTCGAAGTCTATAGCCAAGATCACTGCATTGTCAGGGGCGATTCTGGACATTGCCTCTCAGACGAATCTGTTGTCGCTGAACGCTTCCATTGAAGCGGCCCGGGCCGGGGAAGCCGGCAGAGGCTTTGCGGTGGTTGCTGACGAAATCCGCAAACTGGCCGAGAACTCGCGTGATACCGTATCCGAAATCCAGGAGGTGACGAAGTCGGTTGTCGGGGCTGTCGCGAACCTGGTGGAGGGTGCGGAAAGCATTCTGCGGTTCGTGGACCGGCAAGTGCTTAAAGATTACGATGCGATGCAGGAAACCGGCCGCCAATACAGCGAGGATGCCAAATATGTAGATGATTTAGTAACAGATTTCAGCGCGACATCAGAGGAACTTCTGGCATCCATTCAAAATATGCTGAACGCGATTAGCGAGACAACCATTGCCACGAGCGAGGGAGCGGAAGGTGCAGGCAGCATTGCCGTTAAGGCAGAGCATATTATCAAACAGTCCGGCAGTATCGTAACAGAGATGGAAGAAATCAAAAGCAGTACGGCTAAGCTGCTGGAGACGGTATCCCGGTTTAAAGCTTAGAATTAAAGAGTCCTATACAGCCGGTCCTGGGCATTGCAAGCTGCCATGGCCGGTTTTTGTGTTGAACTGAGATGGCAAGCTTGAAAAAATGCCCCCGGAAGAGTATGTTACAAGAAGCGAAAATAAACACAGTGAGGCGAGAGTTCATGAGAGAAGGCGAAGACCGGATTGTAGGGATGGAAGATATTGTACGTGCGCATCATATGCTGCGGGAGGTTATAGTCCGGACTCCGCTACAGCGGGACGCGGTGCTGTCGGCCAAGTACAATTGCAATGTATATTTGAAGCGTGAAGACCTGCAGATCGTTCGTTCATTCAAAATACGCGGCGCTTATCATATGATTCGCAGCCTGTCCGCAGAGGACCGGGAGAAAGGAATTGTCTGCGCAAGTGCAGGAAATCATGCACAAGGTGTAGCTTACTCATGCAAGGCACTTGGAATTAACGGTAAAGTCTATATGCCAAGCACCACACCGAACCAGAAAGTGAAGCAGGTACGGCGATTTGGCGGGGAGTATGTTGAGGTTATTCTAAAAGGTGATACCTTCGATGACGCCTACGAGGAAGCGCTGCAGGCTTGCATTGATCATGGCATGACGCTGATTCATCCGTTTGATGAGGCCAAAATCATCGCCGGAAACGGCACGATTGCAATGGAGGTCATGGAAAGCCTCGATAATCCGGCCGATTACGTATTTGTAACGATTGGCGGAGGCGGTCTGGCGGCCGGGGTGGCCACTTATGTGAAAACAGTGAGTCCTTCGACAAAGGTGATTGGTGTGGAGCCGCTGGGCGCGGCCTCCATGAGTGAAGCGCTGCGGCGCGGAGAAGTGGTTACGCTTGAGGAAATCAACAAATTTGTGGATGGCGCAGCGGTAAAACGCGTTGGCGGACTCACCTTCGATATTTGCTCACGACATCTGGATGACGTTGTCAAAGTACCGGAGGGCAAGGCCTGCACAACAATTCTCGAGCTGTATAACGAGAATGCGATTGTTGTGGAACCCGCAGGCGCTCTGCCGATAGCGGCACTGGACATGTACCGGGAGCAGATTGCCGGCAAAACGGTCGTCTGCATCGTCAGCGGCGGCAATAACGATATTGACCGGATGCAGGAGATCAAGGAACGGTCGCTCATTTATGAAGGCCTGAAGCATTACTTCATGGTCAACTTCCCGCAGCGGGCGGGCGCTTTGCGTGAATTCCTCTCCGATGTGCTTGGACCCGATGATGATATCACCCGATTCGAATACACGAAGAAGAACGACAAGGAGAACGGCCCCGCTCTGGTGGGCATCGAGCTGCTCTCCAAGGAAGCGTACGCTCCGCTTATCGAACGGATGGAGCAGAAAGGCGTAAGTTATCTGGAGATTAACAAGGATCTGAACTTGTTCAATATGCTTATTTAGTTTCTACTTTTTCATAAAAAAGAATTTTAGTCCGAGCATTCCGGCGCAGAATATGGACAGACTGGCCCCGGTTGATAGCGGGATGAGCGGAAATAGGCGGCTCAGGTACAAACCGGCAAATACAATGACCACAGCAATACCAATATAGATGCCGAGAGCCTTGAATTCGAATTTCCCGATTTGGGGAGCGTCCGTGTCGGACAAGGATGACAGCCATCTCATGATCAACTCAATGAGTACAATGGATCCCGCGCCAACCGCAATTAGCGTGAACAGACTGATCTGGCCGAACATACCGGGTGATCCGGTGCTCCATTGTGAGATTAGTCCGGCTATGGCCAGGAGACCAAATAAGCAGGTGAGCGCTGTCCAAGGGATCATGAGGTAGTAATTGAGTTTACTGCGGACAGGAGGTGCAGGTGCATTCTCCATAACTTCCTTGAAATAACCAGCCGGATCGTCACCGAAGATTTGCTTTGCATTCTTGCCTTTTTTTTGCGCCTGCAGCAGCTGTTGTGCCGCTTCCAGCAGAAGCTCTTCGGCCCGCAGAGAGTCGACACGGCTTGCCCGCATGGATATAATTATATCTTCCATATAAGACCTGTTGAACGGTGTCATTTGCTCCCGCAGGATGTTGTTTTCCTTAATCATATCTTTTACTTTCATAGTGTAAGAGTAAACCTCCAGTATCGTTAATCAAATATTACAGTCTTTATACGAGTATACGGTTGCCTGACAGACCTGTGCAAGGACAAGCTCTGCTAATGCATAAACTTGCCTGAAAAGTGAACACTAAAAGGAGAGTGTCACAAATTAGCAGCAGCTATCAGAGAGGCAGGATCCATCATGGAGTATGAGGGAAAGGGTACATTCGCCGGTGACGGCTTCACTCCTGATTTCGCCGAAGGCGATCCCGTTGAGGAACCCGGCAGTTCAGTTGAGGAGTCCGACGCTACAGAAGGCATGAACGAATCGGGGTTATGGGAATGTGCTCCCGGGAGTCCGGAAGAGTGGCTGAAGGAATGGGAAGGCAGACAGAAGACACATGAAATGTTTCATAGAAGCTACGATTAGGTTCAGTGCAGGAAGATGACCTCTTTTGTTCCATGTGAACGAAAGGGGTCTTTTGTATTGACAATAATCGTTATAAACATATAAGATGAGAATATAATCCTTACTAATTTAATCGGAATAATTATAATTTTAAGCAAGGGGGAATCGGCAATGGAACGGGCAATTGTAATTCGGCACAACCATGAAGAGCTGACAGCAAGCATACATTATCCGGCAAAAGATAAAGGATCATCGGGGCGCTGCAAAGACCGCGTGCCTTTAGCTGTAATTTGCCACGGCTTTGTGGGCAGCCGGATCGGTGTGGACCGTATCTTTGTTAAAGCTGCACGCGAGCTGGCCCAGGATGGATATATGGTCATCCGTTTTGATTATGCGGGCTGCGGAGAGAGCACAGGTAACTATGGCAGCGAGGATATGGAGTCTATGATCGCCCAGACCAAGGCGGTGCTGGACTACGGACTCAGTGCCGGAGATGTGGATCCCACCCGTGTGACGCTTATCGGTCACAGTTTGGGCGGCGCGGTTGCCTTGTTGACAGGAGTCCGGGACCGGCGTGTGAAGAATCTCGTGCTGTGGTCTGCCGTAGGCTATCCCTTCAATGATATCGTCAAAATTGTGGGGCGGGAGGCGTACGACACAGCGGTGAAGAGTGGCTCGGCTGACCATGCGGGTTACGCCTTTACACCTGTCTATTTCAATTCCCTGGCTGCATTCCAGCCGTTCCAGGAAGCCGGTAAATTTAGCGGCGATGTGCTGGTTGTTCACGGAACTTCCGATGACGTTATTCCAGTGGATTATGCTTTTCTGTATCAGAAGCTGTTCTGGACCCGTCTTGAGGGACGATGCGACAAAGAAATCATCTTTCAGGGCGATCATACCTTCTCTTCAGGGGTGGCGCAAGAGCAGGTGCTCAAGCGGACAAGGGAATGGATGAACCACCAGGAGCATCTGCAGCAGGAGTGGCAAAATTGGATGATTTAAAGGCCTGTCCTCCACTCGCAATAATGGAAAAGAAACGGTAAAATATAGATGCAGGCCATAAAATGGGTTATGGAGGTTGGCACCCTATGAAATTACCGTCTTTTTTTATCGCGCATGGTTCCCCGCTGCTTGCCCTAGAGGATAACGAATATACCCGTTTTCTTACGAGGCTTGGTCAAGATCTTCCATCGCCCCGCGGTATTGTTGTATTCTCTGCTCATTGGGATAGCCCACAGCAGCTGGTTTCGGTGGATGGACAGCATGAGGCACTGCATGATTTCTACGGATTTCCTGATGAAATGTACAGACTGACCTATCCGGCGCCGGGTGATCCTCTTCTTAGCCGCAGGATTTGCGAAATGTTCAAGCACAATAATCTTGCTCACCAACCTGTGCTTGGGCGGGGACTGGATCATGGAGTTTGGGTTATTTTGAGTAAAATGTTCCCGGACGCCGATATTCCGGTTGTGGCTTTATCCGTTGACTCGCTCCGTTCCCCCAAAGAGCAGTATGAGATCGGGCGCATGTTATCCCCGCTGCGGGACGAAGGCATATTGTTCATTGGCAGCGGCGGACTAGTTCACAACTTGAGGCTGCTGAGTGAAAAGGATCAGCCCGAGGAGTGGGCACTGGACTTCGATGCATGGATTGCAAAGGCCTTGGAGGCATGGGATTTATCCGCTCTGTTCGCCTACGATAAGAAAGCCCCGCATGTCCGTGAAGCGGTCCCTTCTTACGGTAGAGAACATTTCGTACCGCTCTTCTATGCCATGGGGACAGCGGATGAAGGAAGACGGGCGCAGCTTATGATTCAGGCCTATCAATACGGAACACTGAGTCTGAACTGCTGGATGCTGGATTAACTTGATGATACAGGGTATGGCCGGAATTTCAGAGGCCATACCCTTTTTTAGTACTGTAATCAAGACAAAAGGGACAGGCTGTGATTAAATGGAAACAAGTGCAAAACCAATAAAGGAGGAACAATCCGTTTATGAATTTGACCCGCTATTCTTCCCGCCTGCTTCCCGGCATTCTTCTTGCGGCGACGCTGCTCACCGCTTGCTCATCCGGGGATGCAAGCGATAATACCGCTCCAACAATAGAACCTTCTGCAGCTCCCTTGCCGGTGGTTTCTCCACTGCAGACACCACCCATTGAAGCTTTCGCAGGGATTGTATCTGGCTTGACAGGCCTGCCGGTAACCGAAGCCATTCTCCCCAGGCCTTTAGCTGTCATGATTAACAATGCGCCTGCCGCCCGGCCCCAGTCGGGCGTGAGTGAAGCCGATATTTTATATGAAGTGCTCGCTGAAGGCGGGATTACGCGGTTGATCGGTATTTTTCAAAGTCATACAGGAGTCGTAAAGATCGGACCAATCCGCAGTATCCGGCCATATCTGATAGATATTGGTGAAAGCTACAGCGGGGTGACCGTGCATGCCGGCGGCAGTCAGGCTGCCTATGCTATTTTGCAGAAGGACAAGAAAGAGGATATGGACGAGATCGGGAATGCGGGAGCCTATTTCTGGCGTGACAAGAACCGGAAGGCGCCCCATAATCTATACAGCAATGCGGCCAAGCTGCGGGAAGGGGCGGACAAGCTGGGTTATTCAGATCGTACTGAAGTTCCGGCCTACCTGTTCACCAATCCGGATTATATGCCGCTGGGCGGGGAGGCTGCTTCCGAATTCAGCGTTAATTTTCAACTCAAAAGCTATAAGCTTGACTATAAATATGATCCTGAGCGGCGGACATACCTGAGATGGGTAAACGGAAAGCCTCATCTGGATCTGAACAACAACGAACCGGTAGAGGCTGCAAATGTAATCGTAATGGGTGCAGATCATAAGGTGCTTGATGATATAGGCAGACTCCAGATCGATGTGGAATTGGGCGGGGAGGCGCTGCTCTTTGAGCGCGGTCAGGTAATCAAGGGCAGATGGGTTCGTAAGCCGAATGATATCATCCGGTTTGTCAAGGACGGGGAAGAAGCGCCATTATATCCGGGCGTGACACATTTTCTGATCGTGCCGAATACGCCTTCCTTCAGCAGCCATGTCACGTACGGTCAAGCTCAAAGTTCAACCTAGGGAATAAGAAAACGGTGAAAAGTAAACAGTATCTTCATGGAAAAAGCATAGTGTAAATAAGTTCCAATATTTCCATCGTTTATGGATTATTTTCGAAGAAGATGCAGATTTATGTTAACGCAGTGTAAAAAAGTTCGCTTCTTTTGCTTCTATCCCTCTATCGGATATGTTAAGATAACAAAGGTTGTCATTCATTTTCATGCGGTTTACATATGGATGAGCCTGTGTTTTCAAGGTAACTTTACGTAAAGGGGTTTAAATGGATGAAGTTAAGAAAAAAGGACATTTTTTTTGAGACGCTCGAGAATATGGCGGATACGATTGTCCAGGCTGCGGACTACTTCGCTCAGAATATTACCACTCTCAAAGACAATGTGGAGAAATTTGCCGGAGAGATGAAGAAGTACGAATCGCAATGCGATTCTTACACGCACACGATTATTAAAGAATTGAACAAAACATTCATTACGCCACTCGAACGTGACGATATAATGGATCTTACTACAAGCATGGACGATGTTATTGACGGCTTGGAGTCTTCAGCCTCACGTTTCTATATGTATAATCTGCTCGAACCGGACGAGTATATTGTACAGTTTGCAGAAATCCTGCGTCAGTCCGCCTATGAAATTCAGAAGGCCATTCATCTGCTGTCCCATAAGAAGCTGCTGGCTATTCGCGAATATACAATCCGTCTGAATGATCTGGAGAACCAAGGGGATGAAGTGCTGCGTATTTGTACGAAAGCATTGTTCGAACAAGTGAAGGACCCTATTGAGCTGATCAAGCGCAAAGAGCTTTACGAGCGGCTGGAGACAACCACGGATAAATGTGAAGACGTAGCCAACATGCTGGAATCGATCATCATGCGCAACTCATAAGGGGCTCTATAAATATGGATACATCATTATTCGTGCTTGGACTTGTCATATTTCTCGCGCTTGCGTTTGATTTCATCAACGGCTTTCATGACACAGCTAACGCAATCGCTACCTCTGTCTCTACGCGGGCACTAACCCCGCGGACAGCTATCGTATTGGCAGCATCCATGAACTTTATTGGAGCTTTGCTCTTTACTGGCGTAGCTAAAAAAATCGGCGGAAGCATAACCGATCCGGCCAAGCTGGATAACGGAATTCAGATCGTTATTGCGACTTTGATAGCTGCGATTATCTGGAATCTGGTTACGTGGTGGTTCGGTATTCCTTCTTCCTCCTCCCATGCACTGATCGGTTCTTTGGCTGGTGCCGTGTATATTGGAGCGGGATCGGATCATATTAAATGGAGCGGTTTCATCGAAATCGTGGAAGGACTTATTCTTTCTCCGCTGCTTGCATTTGCTATCGGTTATATCGTCATGATGATTCTGAAATGGATATTCGCCAAACGCAGCCCGCATACAGTTAATAAAGGCTTCCGTTCCATGCAGATCATCACCGCTGCTTTTCAATCCTTTACCCACGGTACGAACGACGCCCAGAAGGCGATGGGGATTATCACCTTTGCACTCGTTACTTCCGGTAATTTGGATTCGATGGAGGTTCCCCTGTGGGTTAAAATTTCCGCAGCTACAGCTATGGCACTGGGTACTTCAATCGGCGGCTGGAAGATTATCAAGACCATGGGTACCAAGATTTTTAAAATCGAGCCGATCAACGGCTTCGCCGCGGATATTTCTGCAGCTTCCGTTATTTTCTCGGCAACGATGCTGCATTTGCCGGTAAGTACGACCCATGCCATCACCTCCGCGATTCTCGGTGTAGGCTCGGCTAAACGTTTCTCCGCCGTTAAATGGGGCGTGGCCGGACGTATCGTCATAACCTGGTTTATTACGATTCCGATCAGCGCAGTGCTCGCAGGATTAATTTTTAAAATCTTTTTTTAAAATAACCCAGTGAGAGTCTGGTCGATCCCATCGACCGGGCTTTTTATTATACAGCTATGCAAGAGAGGAATGTCACAAAAAGTCACAAGAACGTGATAAAAAACGTTAATCAGAGAGAAAAGAAAATGAAATATCTCACCTTTTGAAAAGAAAATGTTACTCTTGATTAATGTTTAACATAGTATTATGTAGTTTTTTATAGTCTTTAAAGTAAAGTGTGTTTTAAGTGTTACTATAGTTAACAGAGCCGAAGAAGAGAATATCAAGAGTTGATTTACATATTTGTAGTGAAGGAGGCCTGGCGTTGATCGACTTTCATCAGGTAGAGAAGCATTATGGACATTTCCATGTACTCAAAAGCATAGATCTGCACGTTCAGGAAGGGGAAGTGGTTGTCGTTGTTGGTCCGTCCGGCTCCGGCAAAAGCACGATGCTTCGTTGCATAAACCGCCTGGAGACGATTACGAGCGGTGGACTGACGGTTAACAGTATAGCTGTCAATGACCGCAAAACGGATATTAATAAGCTGCGTAAGGATATAGGTATGGTATTCCAGCATTTTAATTTATACCCTCATAAAAAAGTAATCGACAATATTACGCTGGCGCCTATTAAGGTGCTTGGCCTATCCAAAGAGGAAGCCGAGAAAACAGCGATGTATTACTTGGAGAAGGTGGGCATAGCTGAAAAAGCCAACGCTTATCCATCCCAGCTATCCGGTGGACAGCAGCAGCGGGTGGCCATTGCCCGGGGACTTGCCATGAAACCTAAAATCATGCTGTTCGATGAGCCAACATCGGCACTTGATCCGGAAATGGTCGGTGAAGTACTTGATGTTATGCGTGCGCTGGCCCGTGAAGGAATGACGATGGTTGTGGTTACCCACGAGATGGGCTTTGCCCGCGAGGTAGCTGACCGTGTAATATTCATGGATCAGGGGCAGATTGTAGAAGAGGCGGAGCCGGAGCAATTTTTCGCAAGTCCGCGTGAAGAACGCACACGTACTTTTCTTAGCCGTGTATTAAGTCATTAAAAAATAGATAGGAATCAGGGGAGGAAGAAAAATGAAAATGTCCAAATTGGGAAAGCTGTTGAGTGTTATGATGGTTGTTGCTTTGTTCGTTCTTGCAGGCTGTGGTAACAATAAGGCAGATAATACTGCCGCTAACGGCAACACTGCTGCAGCAGGGGAGTCGGAAGCTATCGCCAAGATTAAAGAACGCGGTAAACTGGTAGTCGGTGTTAAGTTCGACACCAAGCTGTTCGGATTGAAGGACCCAGGCACAGGTAATGTGGAAGGCTTCGATATCGACATCTCCAAAGCCATCGCCAAGCATATCCTGGGTGATGAGAATGCGATTGAACTGAAAGAAGTAACCTCCAAGACTCGGATTCCTATGCTGAATAATGGTGAAATTGATATGGTTGTTGCAACAATGACCATTACAGAAGAGCGCAAGAAGGAAGTTGATTTCTCCGACGTATACTTCCAGGCCGGACAATCGCTGCTGGTGAAGAAGGGCAGCCCGATTACAGGGATTCAGGATGTAACCAAAGATACAGTAGTGCTTGGTTCCAAGGGTGCAACCTCGATCAAGAATATCAAAGAAAAAGTTGAAGGCATCACCGTGCTTGAGTTCGATAACTACCAGGATGCATTCAGCGCCCTGAAAGCAGGCAAAGGCGAGGCTCTAACCACTGATGATGCCATCCTGTACGGTATGGCTGCACAGGATCCTGGTTATGAGGTTGTCGGTGAACCGTTTACCGATGAGCCATACGGTATAGCGATGCAAAAAGGCAACGCTGACGTAGTTAAGGCTGTTAACGACACGCTGGCTGAACTGAAAGCGAACGGCGAATATGATGCCATCTACAAAAAATGGATCGGTAAAGATCTGGCGAAGTAAATCATGAAGTCATAAAGCTTGTTATAAGGCAGCAGCGAAAGGATGGAACGGGGGAACCCGCCTGCCATCCTTTCGTGTTTGTCTGTAGTGAATTAATAAATGAACGGAACGCTTCTTATTTTTAGGCAAGGGTAGGTGACATCTATGGATTTCTCGATATTGACTGGTCATTTCAGCTCCTACATGGAAGGCTTCTATAACACTTTGCTTTCCAGTGTAATCGCCCTGATTGGCAGTTTCCTGCTTGGCTCGCTTATCGCCGTATTCCGCATCTCTTCCGTGAGAGGGCTGCGCTGGTTCGGGACAGGATTCGTTGAGTTTGTTCGTAACATTCCGCTGCTGCTCGTTGTATATATTTTTTATTACGGTCCTTCGGCTATAGGTCTTTCATTGGAAGGTTTCACAGCGGGTACCATTGGTTTGGCCGTATATACCTCGGCATTTATCGCGGAAGCGATCCGTGCAGGAATTATGGCTGTTCCCAAGGGTCAAACCGAGGCCGCGCGTTCATCCGGTCTGAACTATATTCAGACGATGCTTCATATTATTTTGCCGCAGGCGATCAAGCTGGTGATTCCTCCGCTGGGCAATCAATTCATTAACCTGATTAAGAACTCATCAGTGCTGACGCTTGTCGCTGGCCTGGATCTGATGTATTTCGCGGATATTGTCTCCACGGAGACTTACCGCACGTTCGACACTTATATTTTCGTGGCGCTGTTTTATCTGGCTCTGACGCTGCCGCTTAGCTATGGCATCAGAGTGTGGGAGCGCAGGCTGCAGCGTAAATATTAAGCGAATACTTTTGGGAGGAGGGATTATATGGATTTTGCAGGTGCATACTCCGCTGAGAATTTGAAGTTTTTACTGGATGGACTCTATATTACGCTTATTGTGGCTTTTGCGGCCATTGTGCTGAGCTTTGTGCTTGGTTGTGTAATTGGTGTGATCCGGTATGCGAAGGTTCCTGTGCTTTCACCGATTATGTTTGTGCTTGTAGAGCTGATCCGTAACTTGCCGCTCTTGCTGATCATATTCTTCATCCGTTTCGCGCTTCCGGAGGTCGGCATTAAAATGGGTCTGATTACGGCGGCCATTGCGGGACTGACGATCTTTGAAGCGGCGATGATTGCAGAAATTGTTCGCGGGGGATTAACCTCGGTTGATAAAGGTCAAATTGAAGCCGCACGTTCATCCGGACTCAGCAGCTTTCAGACCCTTTGGCATATCGTGCTTCCGCAAGGGCTGCGGCGTATGGTTCCCCCTTTGGTGAGCCAGTTCATTTCTTTGCTGAAGGATACTTCGCTAGCGGTAGTCATCTCATTGCCCGAGCTAATGCATAATGCGGGAATTGTTATCGGACACGGTTATACGTACACGATTCCGACCCTGCTGCTCGTTGCATTGATCTATTTTACAGTAAATTTCATGCTGTCGCTTGTATCCAAACGTTTGGAGAGCAAAGGCGCGTGACCCCAGTATACTTATTCGTTTGAAAATACCTCGTAGTATGATAGTATAATTGTCAACCTCTCTAGGCAGGAGCAGTTGATGATGGGACAATCTCTGATTAAACATAAATATATACAGATTCTGATGGTGTCGGCGGTAACGGCTGTAGCGGGTGAGTTCAAGATCAACCCGTTCGACGGCGACATTTTTAGAATAGGCCTGGGCAGCAGTGCATTTCTGCTGTTTTTGCTTTTATTGAGGCATCTCCCCTATATAGCTACCGGTATTGCTACCGGGGTGGTCGTCCTGCTGTTTCGCACCGTTATGGATATGGCCGCAGGCAACGGGATGGCGGTTGAACAAATCCTCGGCAGGCATTGCTCGGCGATGGTTTATTATATTGTTTTTGCACTGGGCATGAGGCTGATCAAGACGTGGCTGGACACCTTTCATCCGCTCGTGCTCGGCGGCGTGGCGGCGTTTATTGATCTGATGTCAAATGAAATGGAGCTGCTGACCCGCCTGGTTGTGCTCGGAACGAGCTCTTTTCAGCTGAATGAATGGACGTATTTAATGGCAATCGCTATGCTGCGCACCTATTTCACTACGGGGATCTACAGCAGTATTTCCGTCAACCAGATGCGCATCGTCCAGAAGGAGCAGAAACGGCGGATCGAGCAAATGCTCGGATTCGGTTCGGGACTGTACGGTGAAGTTTTTTATTTGAAAAAGTCCATCGGTACCCTTGAGAATGTAACCTTGAACAGTTACGATCTGTACCGCAGCCTTAAGGAAGAGGGGCTTCAGCCGCCTCATACCCGTCAGGTACTGGACATTACACAGCAAATTCATGAGGTGAAGAAGGATTCACAGCGTATTTTGGCGGGCCTGGTTAAGCTTGTGGATCGTGAAGTTACGGGCGATATGCCGCTGTCCGGCATCATCCTCTTTACGGTGAAGAGCAATGCGAAGTACGCTGAAATGCTGGGTAAAAGAATCGACTTCAGCCATCATATATCCTCGGATTATACCACTGCCCATTACATACCTCTGCTGACGCTGCTGAACAATTTGACCGCCAATGCGGTGGAAGCCATTAAAGAACAAGGAACCGTGTCCCTCGGGGTCTATGAAAAGGGAGAAATCACCGTATTCTCTGTTACCGACAGCGGCGGCGGAGTGAAGGAACGCGATCGGGATCTATTATTTGAGCCGGGCTTTACGACCAAATTCGACGAAGAGGGCGTAGCGGCGACAGGTATCGGGCTTTCGCATGTGCGGGATATTGTCGATATTTTTCAGGGCGAAATTACAGTCGGTGCGGCTCCTCATACGGGTGGGGCTATGTTTCAGATCAAAATTCCTACAGCAAAGCTGCAAAAGGGGGAATAGAGCATGCCGCTTTCGTTCTGTATCGTGGATGATGATGGAAGTGCCAGAAGGATGCTGCAATATATAATCGAAGACAGCGGTCTTGGTGAAGTGGTGGGGATGGCGGAAGGCGGGCAGGACGGTGTGGCCCTAATCTTGAGTGAAAGTCCGGATATCGTGCTGATGGATTTACTCATGCCTGATCAGGATGGGATTGAGACGATTAATTCGCTTCAGGCTCAGGGCTGCAAGTCCAAGTTCGTGATGATCTCCCAGATCGAAAATGGGGACATGGTGGGGCGCGCGTACCGGAGCGGGATCGAGTTCTTTATCCGCAAGCCGATTAACCGGTTTGAAGTGGAAGCAGTCCTGCACAAAGTAAATGAGCGTTATGCCATCAACCGCTATCTCGACGAGATCAAGTCCAGTCTGGAAAAGCTGGAAGGGCTGCAGTTCGGCTCTCCTCCGCTGCCGCTAGCCAAACGAACCGTCCGGGAGATTTTGCAGCCGATCCTGATGAATATGGGGATGATTGGTGAAAGCGGCAGCCGTGACCTTATTGCGATTATGGAGATCTTATCAGGCAGAGAAGATAACGGCAGCCTCCCGCCGCTTAAAGAAATGTACGAGATGGTAGCTGCGACCTACAAAGAAAGTGCAAGTGATATTGCCAAGGAGAGCAAAGCGATCGAACAACGCCTGCGGCGTGCCCTATCGGCAGGTCTTTCAAATCTCGCATCAATCGGGCTGACGGATTACGGCAATCCGAAGTTCGAGCATTACGCGCCGCTCTATTTCGATTTCGAGGATGTACGTCTGAAGATGAAGGAAATTGAACAAGGCAGGGAAACCGCCAAGGTGAAGGTGAATATTAAGAAGTTTCTTCAGGTGCTGTATTTGGAGCTGCAGGAGGGAATGGGCCGTTAGACAATGAGACCTCCGGAGCCGCTGAATGCGGGCTGGCGGTTATTTTTTTGGGAAAAGAAGAAAGCGCTTGTGATTTGGGATAAGCCCTGTCCATGCTGTACAATAGACGCAGTAGCACAAGAAATGACGGAGGAACTTTATATGATACGTACACTTGCAGTAACGCATGAGGGAGAAGTTCTGACAGAATTGCCGCTTCAGGAGATTCACCTTGCGGATTACGCCTGGATCTGGGCCGATTTTGCTTCGCCTACGCCTGCGGAAACGCTGCTGCTTGACCAATATTTTCACTTCCATCCGTTGGCGATTGAAGATTGTATGCATCTGCTTCAGCGGCCAAAGCTGGATTATTATAAGGATGTGCAGTTTTTTGTGCTGCATGCGCTGAATGAACACACGCTGGAAGCGGAAGAGGTGGACCTGTTCCTGAGCAAAAATTTTCTGGTTTCCTATCACCACCAGGAGAAGTCGGAAATGGACGAAGCATGGGAACAGGTCATGCGTCAAATCCATAGCCGGAAAGGGTGGTCGGGCGGGCCTATGGCTGCTGCGTATACGGTGATGGACAAGCTGGTCGATACGTATTTCCCGAGCCTGTACAGTATTGAAGATGAGCTTGCCGATCTGGAAAGCCGGGGCAGCAACGAATCGGTGGAAGAATTGATGAAGCAGGTGTTTGATGTGCGCGGCCGCCTGCTGAAGCTGCGTCGGACCATCGTGCCGATGCGGGATCTCTTGTACCGGATTGTGAACTCGCAGCATGTGCAGAATAACGGGGAGGAGCGGGTGTATTTCGGTGACATTTATGATCACCTGCTGAAGCTGACCGATATGATTGAGGCGGACCGCGAAATGACTGCCGACCTGCGCGACAGCTATATCTCGCTTAATTCCAACCGGATGAACTCGATTATGAAAACACTGACGGTAATCACCACGGTTTTTATGCCGCTGACGCTTATCGCCGGGATTTATGGTATGAATTTCCGCGTACTGCCGGAGCTGGATTGGGAGTATGGTTATTTCGGCGTGCTGCTGTTTATGCTGCTGCTTGGCGGCGGAATGATCCTGTGGTTTCGGAGAAGCGGGTGGTTTAAGTAAAACAGCGCCGCTTATTTGCGGCGCCGTTTACGGGAGACCGGTGCTGAGCGCCGGCGATTGGGGGATGAGGATTTGCGGCGCTGAGCAGGGCGTCTTTTTTTACGCCGGTTAGGGCTGTAAAGGGCCGCATCCTCTTCTGCTGCAAGCGCTCCATTCGCCAAGCCCTTGGCTTTGCCGAACCCGCCCATAACGAGCTTTACCATGGGAGCCATCTGCTGAAAGCCTTGCATCACCTTCTGCACCTTGCCCATGGAATTCACGATGCCGTCGATGCCGCCCATCCGGTCTATGATGCCTTTAATCTGCTCCATGTTGGCCAGATTCCCGAGTCCGCCCAGTCCACCGAGACCGCCGAGACCGCCGAGCAGGCCCCCGGCTTTGGAGGTCGCAGCTTCCGTGACGGGTACCGCCAGTGCAGTTTCGGTAACTTCAGCTGCTCCATAGGGCGGGAAAAGACCGCTGGGTCCAGGGCCCGGAACCTGCACATAGGGGCTGATGCCGGGATAGGGCGATGTATAAGGTTCAGCCAGTGAACGCTGGCTGCGGCGGGAATGATTATAGTAATGATCAGGCATAATATCACATTCCTTTGTCAGTGGTTTGCTATACTGTATGTCATGGGCGAACATAACGTATAGACGAATGCCCGGGTTTTCAGGGTAGGAGCGGAAAAGGGCGGATGCCCATAAAGAATGGACGGAAGTGAAAAAACCGTGTCCAGGCTTGATTTTCGGCGCTTTTGTAGTACGATAGGAAAGTCGGTTGATGTTAACATAGGGAGGAAGGTTGTTAGCTTGTTTGTGCGCATGGAATGGACATTTGTCCGTGATTTTCGGACTTTACTGCGTGAATCCGTTAATGCTTGAAAAAAGCGCTCCAGTGCAATATAGTAGAGGCAGATAGCCACTTTCATTTTATGCTTCCGATGCAGTTTTGGACGAAGCCAAATCAGAGATGCTAATGCTGACAGAACTTTTAGGGGATGATTAACTTATGCAGCTTAAGAAGCTAAATGATAAAAGTATCGATCAATTATTCGAAGCCATTTTAACTTTAAAAGATATGGAAGAATGCTATGTGTTTTTTGATGACCTATGTACGGTGAATGAGATTCAATCCCTCTCGCAGCGCCTGGAAGTAGCCCGTATGCTGGGCAAAGGCTCCACGTATAACCAGATTGAAGCAGAAACAGGGGCAAGCACGGCTACGATTTCCCGGGTGAAGCGCTGCCTGAACTATGGCAATGACGGATACAAAATGACGCTTGAGCGTCTGGGACGATAGCATGAAGCCGGGCATACTCATCATCAGTCATGGCTCACGTGACGGTGCTTGGGTAAGGATTGTAGAGGAAGCCGTAAGCGGTTTACCGCTCTGTGAAGAGATTCCCGTGGCGGTTTCTTTTTTGGAACTCGTAGAGGGCCGTTTAATACAAGATGGAATCAATAAGCTGGAACATGGAGGGGTCACAGATATTCTGGTGATCCCCTTGTTTGTTTCCTCGGGAAGCACGCATGTCGATGAGATAGAATATGCGCTGGGTGCAAAGGCGGAACCCGAACGGGAGACGGATCTGGAGCTTTTCACGGTAAAAGCGCGTGTCCATTATGGTTACCCTGTCGACGATGATCCGGACATTGCCGTGATGATCTGGGACAAACTCCGTGAGATGTCGAAAGACCCGGCACGGGAGACGATTCTCCTGGTTGGTCATGGAAGTGTGCACGATGGCTTCCGGCAGCGCTGGCAGAAAGGGATTGGCTCGCTCGCTAATCGTGTGCGTGAGGTGAGTGGTGTTGCTGCTGCCGATTACGCCCTGCTCAATCCGGATAGTGTTCGGGACAAGGTAGAGTACTGGAGCGGGAAGGGGCATGATGTGCTGGTGGCACCGCTCTTTTTGAGTGAAGGGTACTTCACCAAGGTGGTGATTCCCCGGAAGCTCAAGGGATTAACCTACCGGTATTCCGGCAAAACCCTGCTGCCTCATCCGCTGCTTCCGCACTGGATCGGGAATCAGGTGGAGCTGCTCCTAAGACGTGTAAGGGGCGAGGGGCAGGCAGGCTTGGAGCAGAAGAAATAACCGGAGACTGCGGACGTTTAATACGGAAATGATAGCGGACCGCTGTGTACATTACGGCGGCTCCCGCATACACATATATATGGTGGTTTGGGTGCTGAATGAGGATGGTATTCTAGCTGCCGCTGGGACAAAAAAGGCTCTTTTGCCGCTGACATTGCTTGTAGGGTCCGGAATTGGTTATAATCATAAGGTTATCAATACTAAAAAACAGGTGGCGTTCCGGTAATGAAAACTGCGAGATTGATTTATAATCCCACTTCTGGACGGGAAGAAATGAAGAAGCGGCTCGCCGATATTTTGGACCGGCTGGATATTGGAGGCATTGAGGCCTCCTGCCATGCAACGACCGGAGAAGGCGATGCTACGGCAGCTGCGGTAGATGCGATCGAACGCGGATACGATCTGATCATTGCGGCGGGCGGCGACGGCACTCTGAACGAGGTTATCAACGGGATGGCGGAGAAGCCTAACCTTCCCCCCCTCGGCGTATTGCCTCTTGGGACTACTAATGACTTTGCGCGGGCGATGGGAATTCCGAAGAACTGGGAGGATTCCTGTGACCTGATTCTGCGCCAGGAGTCGCGTCTGATTGACCTCGGCAAAGCCAATGACCGTTATTTCATTAATATCGCCGGCGGCGGAAGCCTGACCGAACTGACATATGAAGTACCAAGCAGGCTTAAGACCATGATGGGACAGCTTGCTTATTATTTAAAAGGCATCGAGAAAATGGCCAGCCTGTCTCCGACGGAGCTGATCATCCGCGCGAACGGACAGGAGCTCATTCATGATGAGTTCATGCTGTTCCTTATCGCCAATACGAATTCCGTCGGAGGCTTCGAGAAGCTTGCTCCCGACGCTCGTATCGACGACGGCCTCTTTGACGTCATTGCGCTCAAGAAATGCAACCTCGCCGAATTCATCCGCCTGGTTAGCCTGGCGATCCGCGGCGAACATCTGCAGGACAAGAAGGTTGTCTACTTCCGCACAGATGCGATGGAAGTAACCTCTCCCGGTTATGTCCAGTTGAACCTGGATGGCGAGCTGGGCGGCACCCTGCCCGGCCAGTTCCGAATCCTGCCGCAGCATTTGCGGATATTTGCCCAGAATACGTGAGGTGTAAGTGAGCGGATGTGTTTGAGTGGGTGGAGATGAGTGGATGGAATTCGGAGTGGATGAAAATGAGTAGAAGTAATGTAGATAAATATGAGTTGATGAAAATGAGTAGAAGTAATGTAGATAAATATGAGTTGATGAGTTCGAGCGGTGACGATGAATGAATGGAATTTGAGTCAATGAAGATGAGTAGATGTAATTAGAGTAGATGGAAAGTATGGAGTGTGAGGAAGAAAGTAATAGTACTGGAAGGTTGGAGTGCGTGCCAGATGCCGATGTATGGAGAATTCAGGTGCGGGTTCATTTAACGGGAAATTCCCCCTCTAATGAGGCGGAAAAACCTGTTTTGAACGATTTAATGGGAAATACTACCGTTAATTCTATGGATTTGCCTCCCATACCTCGAAATAGCGGTACTTTTTCCCTTTAATCTCTTCTCATACCTTGATAGATAAAATTAACTGGAGGAATTCCCTCTAATTAAACAATGAGATAGGAAAGAAGTGAATTTTAACTAATGAGTAGACACCGCAGCGGCCGCAATACCAGCCGCCGGGACGGCACGGCGCCTGTCGCCGGACTGCCTGTAAACAAAAATGACGAGGTTATGCTGGACATCATCGGCATGACGCATGAAGGCGAAGGGGTAGGCCGCGTGGAGGGCTATACCCTTTTTGTGCAGGGAGCCCTTCCCGGAGAGAAAGTCCGGGCTAAGGTTCTAAAGACAAAGAAACAGTATGGCTACGCCAAGCTGCTGCAAATCGTGGAGGCAAGCAGCGATCGCATCGGGCCGCCCTGCCCCATTTACGACCAATGCGGCGGCTGTCAGCTGCAGCATATGGACTATTCCGCCCAATTGGCGTGGAAACGGCAGTTAGTGGTGGACAACCTGGAGCGGATCGGGAAGCTGACGGTGGCGGGGAATAGTGCGGGGCTTAGTGTTGAGCGAGACGGTGGGGAAATCGAAGGGGGAATCGAAGGGCAAATCGAGGAGCAAATCGAAGGGCAAGAAGCCGGGCAAAACAGTGGGCGAAATGACGAACAAAACGGCGGGCAAAGCAGTAAGTCAAGCTACCGCACAAATGACGGGATTCTTGTCCGTCCTACCCTCGGGATGGCCGAGCCTTGGCGCTACCGGAATAAGGCTCAAGTGCCAATTGGCGTAACAGATGGTGGACTCGTCGGAGGCTTTTACGCACGCGGAAGCCACCGTATTGTGGACATGGAGACCTGCCTGATCCAGCATGAGCATAACGATGCAGTCGTAGCCGCCGTGAAGAGCATCGGCAGCCAGCTCGGCATCTCCGCATATAATGAAGAAACCGGCCGCGGCCTGCTGCGTCACGTCGTAGTGAAAAAAGCCTTCCGCACGGGAGAAATGATGCTGGTGCTGGTAACCAACGGACGGGATATTCCGCATCAGGACGCTTGGATCGGCAGCATCCGGGAGCAGCTCCCGGATGTGGCGAGCATCTGCCAGAACGTCAATACGCAGCGGACGAACGTTATTTTTGGCGACGAAACCCGCGTGCTCTGGGGCAGAGATGTCATCTATGACTATATCGGCGATGTGCAGTTCGCCATCTCGGCGCGCTCTTTTTACCAGGTGAACCCGGCCCAGACTGAGATCCTCTATGGCAAGACTGTTGAGTATGCAGGCCTTACGGGTAACGAGACAGTAATCGACGCTTACTGCGGCATCGGGACCATATCACTGTTCCTGGCCCAGCATGCCAAGCAGGTGTATGGAGTGGAGATCGTTCGTGAAGCGATAGAGGATGCACGGGCGAACGCGCAGTTGAATGGCATGGGCAACGTGGTGTTTGAGGTAGGAGCATCCGAGGACGTAATCCCGAACTGGAAAGAGCAGGGGATTACAGCGGATGTTATCGTCGTGGACCCGCCGCGTAAGGGCTGCGACCCACGGTTGTTGGAGACGATCCTGGCGATGAAGCCGGAACGGGTAGTGTATGTATCGTGTAACCCTTCGACGCTGGCAAGGGATTTGCGGGTGCTGGAGGATGGCGGGTACAAAACTGTAGAGGTGCAGCCGGTGGATATGTTTCCGCATACGGTGCATGTTGAGTGCGTGGTAGTGCTATATCGGGAGGATTGAGTGATTAGACTCAGTCTCGAATTATATTGTAATCAAATCAAATCAAATCAAATCAAATCAAATCAAATCAAATCAAATTTGACGTTGTAAGGCGCAATAACTTCTTTGAACGAAAAGTAAATATCACGTTCAGACAGCCAGTTATCCAGTGAGATGAATTCTATAGTGATAATTGGCTCGTCTATTGTAAGTCTGAATTTTGTTCTGTTAATATCATATTTTTCGTACAATACATCTATGAGATTAGTTTTAAACTCATAAAAATCTTCTTGTATATCATAAACTCTAAACCATACTTTATCGTAAATAGGTGAATTAGCTTCTTTGGAGGGTTTTTGAAAAGAATTCTGTATCTTTGAACTCACTAGTTCCTCTAAACTATCCAATTTTTTTGCTATGTATTTTTGTGTATCGTTTATTGCAGATTCTTGAATCAATATTCCATTTATAATACGATAAATTGGGTTGTCAGTAATTTCATCTGTATCATCTAAAGCGGAGACCATTCCTGATAATTCTTCTTTGAATTTTGAGACGCCACTTAAATCGTTTGTATAGAATATTGTTCTTTCTTCTATTACATCAAATGGTAATTTTGTTCCAATTTCACATATTTGAATTACTGGTTTCCTTGCTGCATGTCGAATAGCGAGTTCATACATTACATTAGGATTTAGGTGTGTCAAATTTGCGATTACCAACTCATCTTCTAGGATTCTCTGAATAACCTGTTTAGTAATTGAACCAGATTTAGAAATTCTATGAGCGACTTTTATATTCTCTGAAGAATAACCTAACTCGGTCAAAACAGGTATTATTATCGAATCAATTACTCCTTCTGAGGCCCTTCTAATATCCGACAGTTCATCTCCAATTGGTGTTACTATAAAACATCTGTTGTTCAAGTTATTCAAAAATTCCACCTCTATTTAATGATTATCATTTCAATAAGAGTTAACTTCACAAATATACTTAATCATTCTTGCATCCTTAGCAGTATAATCGTTCCTGATTCCACTAAAATAATTCTCTGTTAAAATTACTCGTTTTAAATCGTTGATATAGAATAGTTTCCATGCAGATGGCTCGAATAATTTCATGGAATTTTTAAGTTGATAACCGCTAAGAACTTTATTATTAGCCGTTGATATTCCTAATCGAAATGGCTCAACTGTTCTTAAGCCGTTGTGGTACTCAAAAGTTATGATCTGCTTGTTTTTTATAGCCTCACATATAAGTCTGTCCATTTTAATCTCCCTTTGTTAATTTATTGAAATGAATTATTCAAAGGACATTAACTCTCTATAATATACTATATTGATGATATGAAATCACAGAGTATCTATTTACCACGAACATACAGTTGAGTTGGTGTTAAATGTCTTTCCTCAAAATAAACTCAGGCTTCATCATGTATTCCAGTGGATATATATCGTCTATTGAAGAGATCAACGCTTTGAATAAAGCTATTGGTCGTTTCTGATCTTTCTCATCTGTGTAATGAAATCCAAGCTTCTCAGGCTCTATAAGCTCAACAATAACAAAAGCATCCTCCTCGTCTGTCAATTTATAAATGATATTCTCCGGTTTAAATACATCGTCTGCATAGTAAAACGTGATCATATGAAACTCCGTATTTCTCCATTCCGTTCGGATTACCTTAAACGCCTGATTTTTCACAAGATCAATAAACCGCTCATGATAAAGTGATAATTCAATTCCAATAATATAGCCGCGTTTATCCATATCATTTCCATATTCAGTATCGTAACCTTTCTCGTAATCACTTTTAAAAGTGTTCTTGGCAAATGTCATTTTATCCAAATACGAAGCAATGTTCGTGTCTGTTATGTAAGGGATGGTCATTTGATCAGGATTCATATGCTTAGTGAGTTCGTTTTCTGGTTCCAGAACCCTTTGTTCAATTGCCGGAGGTTTTAAATAAATGTAACCCATATCGGAATGGGAGCTGTAGTAACAAGTAATTCTCATTATACTTCGCTCCTTCAACTATAGTATTCTGTTAGACGCAAACCTTGTGGAAAGGTTTCATAAATGCAAAATGAGAACATACGATTGCTGACAGAACGAACCTTGCAATAAATAGCGACAGATGGCATGGGCTGATTCCATGCTGTTAGTCGTCAGTGTTTCGGATACAAATCCTCCAAACTAGATGTAATCGGACTCATTAACCTCAATCCATATTTAAGCCCTTCGAAATACAACCATTCTTTTTCCAACAAATGCTGATAAGAAATAGCTTCTTCAAACTCCAATAAAATTCTATGAACAGAACCATCCGTTTTGCTCCTCATTTGAATTAATAACTCGGATACCTTTCCGGCTACAGGAATAACCTGTTCTTGTTTCTCTGCTGCTACAGACAATTCATTAAAACGATTAATCAATGCTTGCTTAAACCAATCAGGCCATTCTTCCATAGTGCTATCCCCTTCCACTTGTTCGAGTGTGTGTATGTTAACTCTGATGGGGGGGGGATGGCAGTTGTTGAACATTTAAGAGGAACTCATCAATCAAAGGCAAGGCTACTAGAACAATTTGACGACAACATATTTAAAGCACTAGTAGAGAAGATCGATATGCTCACGCAAGCGTCTTTTTGTTTTGTGTTGAAGAGTGGTATGGAGATTAAGGGGTTATTAATGAAATTTGGTGCTTTATTGGATTTTATCAGTATCCACATATCTTTTAGCCCTTTTGCATAACTTCATTGACTTGTTCACACTGAAAGATAAATTACTTTACTTCACAATGATACAGATCAAATAAATCATTGATACATTGGATAAGTATAAAATTTTCTTTAGGGAGGCAAATTATGAGGCGCTTTACAAAGTTTATATTATCCTTAGCATTACTTGCATCATTGGTCGTTCCGGTATCGCAGCAGAGTTTCGCAAGTTCAACTGATCACGTTATGATCACTGAGGTTTACTACGACACGAACTTGTCTTACGAACCCGAGGAGTATGTAGCAATTACAAATCCGACAACTGCAGCGGTCAATATCTCAAATTGGGCAATTAGCAATGAAAGCAATGAAGTTAGATTCCCTACTGGTACGTCAATAGCAGTAGGTCAAACCTTGTACGTCACCAAAACTGCAAGTAGTTTTAAAGGCGAAATGGTAACGATTACTCCAGCATTTGAATATGGAAGCGATAGTGATCCGGCTGTTCCGCAAATGGTTGTGCCAGGTACTGTTCCTGTATTTTCCAATACAGGCGGACAAGTTCAACTAAAGAACGGGAGCACAATAGTTGACGGGTTATTGTATGGAAGCACTGCATCCACTTGTACTTGCTGGTCAGGCTCTCAAATTCCAACCGTATCTGCAGGCGTTATTATGGTACGGGATCGCATGGAATCGACGGGACTATGGGAAGAGACAGACAGCGCGGCTGACTGGAATGGACTTAGAGTTTATGAAGCTGGTCAATCCAGATTTGATATAGCATCCTTCACGTATACAGGAAATGTAACCACCTACACTTCACCCGATTCCAGCTATAATGCGGTTACAAATCTTTTTAATAGCGCAACGACTTCTATCGATTTGAACATTTATGAGTTTCAAAGCACGTTTTTGATGAATACGTTAAAGCAAGCATTAGCGAGAGGTGTACAAGTCCGAGTCTTCGCGGAAGGCCAGCCTGTTGGAGGACTAACCGATCAATCGAAATACGTTTCACAACAAATCGTGAATGCCGGCGGACAGGTACGTTATATTATCAGTGACACAGCAAACCAACGCTTCAAAAGATATCGATTTGACCACGCCAAATATGCGATTGTTGACGGTACAAAAGTAGCTCTTCAAAGCGAAAACTTCAAATCCACAGGAACGCCAACTACAAATTCTTACGGAAATCGCGGCTGGGGCATTATCATTAATAATGTAGACTTTGCGAACTATGTAAAGAATGTATTCAACACAGACTGGAATGTGTTATTTAAAGATAGCTACCCTTATACGCCGGGAACCGCATACGGGGAGCCAACAGCAGGATTTGTTCCTGATACGTCGAATCCAAGCGGAAGCTATGCGGCTCCTTTCGCAAGCCAAACTTTCACTGGGACTATGAAGGTAACACCTGTATTTGCACCTGACTCCACGTTTTTGAAGGAAAAAGCAATTATCGGCATGATGCGGAATGCTACAACATCTCTTTATGTAGAACAATTGTATATCCATAAACATTGGGGCGCATCGGCAACCGGAACGCCGCAGAGTGATCCGAACATCTATTTAGAAGAAGTTATTGCAGCTGCTCGTAGAGGAGTTGCAGTCAAAGTAATTCTCGATAGTGCTTTCCTTGATCCTACAGATAGCCGCGATAATACGCATACGGTTCAATATATTAACAATATCGCCTCGACTGAAGGTTTGAATATGTCGGCAAAACTTATCAACCTGACAAGCACTCACCTTGAGAAAGTACACAACAAAGGTATCATTGCCGACTCGAATAAAGTTCTAGTGTCTAGCATTAACTGGTCAGAGAATAGTCCTATGAATAACCGTGAAGCAGGAGTAATCGTAGAGAATGCAAGCGTAGGCGCTTACTATGAAAATATCTTCATGTGGGACTGGAACGACGGGATCGTTAATCAGGCACCTACCGTCGCTATTCCGATTGCGAATCAAACCGCAACCGTTGGTGCTGGAAATATCATTGTTGATGCAACCAATACGTTTAGCGATGCGAACGGGGATGCTCTTACTTTAACCGCAACGTCAAGCAATACCGGTATTGCCCAAGTTTCCGTAAGCGGAAAAACGCTCACAATCAGTCCTGTTGCTGTCGGAAGCGCAACGATTACCGTAACGGCTAATGACGGAAACGGAGGAACGGTAAGCACCAACTTTACGGTTACTGTGAATTCCGCGCCAATCACCATCCTAAGCGAAACCTTTGAGACGGGTTCAAAAACCGCATATGCGGCAGCTGATGTCAGTTTATCTTCCGGATCATGGAGATTCGATAATGCGCTTCTTGGAACTTTAAGCAGTGACCGCAAAAATGGCGCCAAGTCTGCTAGAATTCAATCTACTGGTTTTATCAGCATGAACTTCGACGTTGCCGGAGCGGAAACCGTGAAATTGAAACATGCGAATTTCAGTTCCGATACGGGAGCTACTTGGAAGCTGCAAAAGTCCACCAATGCAGGCTCCACTTGGACGGATGTGAGCAGTCCTATGACAAGTACTTCCACACTGACAGAACAAACGATCAATGTAAATCATTCAGGGAACGTCCGATTTAGAGTTTATGTATCGGGAACGTCTGGCAAAAGAATTAATATTGACGATTTTTCGATTATTAATTAAACCGTTTGTTTACCAATGAATAAGAACCTGATGGATGCCATTAGGTTCTTATTTATTATACAAAGTGATACATTCTATATTTATGAAAATATACGATTAACTTTGCTGTTGCAAAAATCACGCCGTCGAAAAAAAGTAAACACGTAAGAACCTTTGAAAATGGAAAATCATTGATTTCCACGAATTGTAAGAATATCGAGCAAGAAGCATTTGGTACTTATGCTTTTTTTACTCCGCGCCATACACTTGGATATCCGTTGGTCAAGAGTTCATATATCCCTTTCACGGTCTCCACACATGTAGAGGCGGTTTGTTCCTTGATTTATAAGGGTTTATGAGTAGTGAGAAAGTAGATTGGGGACGTGGTATATTCACGTCCCTATTTTAATTGCGATTGGAGTGTGCCGGGTACATTTCCATCTGATAAAGGTCAATAATCATGTTGCTACTTTTTAGAATATCCAGACCGATGAGACCGTTAATGTAATTAATGCCTTCATAAAAAATACCAAAATCAATAGGGATGTCTTCCATAATCAAATCACCTATTCGGATTTGATCAACGCGTTTTTGAAAAGTATATTCATCTCCTCCGATCCCAAAGCTCCGTACAAGTTTATCTCCGTTTTCAAATTTGATGCCAATCTCAGATACAACGTCAGAGGACAGAAGGGAATGCGCTGCGCCTGTATCAATGACTAAATTGTCGATGGTTAAGGAGCGTCCGTTGTAGTCAATTGTCATTGATGTCTGAAGTAAGCCGTGTGTAAATTCAATCTGCATCTTATCTACCCCTGTACAGAGGATGATTTCTAAGTTCGATAGCTATATTCTCTTGTCCGGTATGATATACAATATTGTTGTTTTTGCACTTCAATAACACTCTAGTGGCTTCGTTAGGGTCTTGAATGGCTCGAACTAAAGCAACGTCATCTACGAACTGAATGTTATCTTTGGTATGAGAATCAAGAATTTCAAGCAAAACGTATTGATCGGGATAAATCGTACGAACCTCTTGCCATTGCATCTTTATCACACCCCTATAGTATTCAGACTATTGTCAGTAAGAATTGTGCTCGTCCATTAAATCTTGCTATATATAATTATACCCTACTGTGACAATAGAGGGTACTTAAGCAGCGTAAAAATGAATTACTCATCTCAATCTTAATCTCCATCTTTATTTGTGAAAATTGATTCGAACTTATCAGTTGCTAATTGATCTGCTATACGCATAGCGTAAGCAAACGTATTCATAGTAATCTGAATATTACATGGCTGATCAAGAACGTACGTTCCCTGACAACCAATGGCACCACTGATTAGGTATACTGTGTCAAAAGACCATTCATACATAGCTTAGAAGGAAGTAATTGGATTTCATCGAAATTATAGTGTGGAAACCTAGTACCTTGACCGCATCAAATTTCAGGGTATAAATGTTTCAATTTGCCTCTGGCCTGCTGAGTGGTAAAGTGCCACTCCACGGACTTTTGTGCCTGGTTGCGATCGACTTCCCATGCCGTGATTTCGCGTTGCAATTGTTCGATAGAGCCGATGCGCCGATCCAGACATTGGATCGTCATAGAACTCAGTTCAATTTCGGCCATGTTTAGCCAGCTTCCATGCTTGGGAGTGTAGTGGATTTCCAATCGTTTCGCTAAAGATAAGGCCTGTTCTGGCGGAAAGGTTTCATATAACGAAGAGATTGTGTGCGTGTTCAAATTGTCCATGACGAGCCGAACCCGTTTCGCATCGGGATAGTGAACGTCCAGTAATTCCTGGATTTGAAGTGCCCAATCTGCTTTGGTTCGTCTTTCGCTTGCCTGTACGTGACGCCATCCAGCTAACGGTTCCGTAAACAAAAACACACTGCAGCTTCCCTTTCGTACGTATTCGTAATCTTCACGCCGCACTTGCCCAGGTTTCATCGGTTCGGATGGACGAGAATCCTCCAGAAGCTGAATCGGCTGTTCGTCCATACAAATTAGTGGGATTTCAGGATCGTAAGGCAGGGCATACGTCTCCAAAACATCCTCCATTCGGGCGACAAATTCGGCGCTGGACTTGGCGGGAATACACCATTGTTTCTTTAAGTGAGGCTTAAGTTTCGTTTTTTTAACGTGGCTCGAATCGTCTCTCGTCCCACCGATTCTATAATATTCAGTTCGATGACCCGGCGCGTCAATAGACGAATGGTCCAGCGAGCATAGCCCACCGGCGGCTCGGAACAGGCCAGTGCAATGATCCGGGCCTCCAGTTCTCCCGTAATCACAGAGGGATGCCCCGGCTCCGACCGTTTTCGATACTGCAATGTGGCCTCTAAGCCGCGGGTACAGTAACTCTTCACGGTATGATGAATCGTGACGTCACTAACACCAACTCGCTGGGCAATCTCCATCTGCTTGGGAATGGCTCCTTGACTTTCATCTACCAGCATGAGGATGAGGCAGCGATTTCGAATTCCCCGTGAAGTCTCCTTCGCATGAAGAAGTTGCTGAAGCCGTTCGCGTTCTTCGTCTTTCAGTTCAACCACGTATTTTTTGTTCATTGGTAAGCCCTCCCATTTGACTCTATATGGAGAGCTTAAAGGTAATATTATTCACGGTCAAGGTACTAGTTATAATAGATGAGTATCATCATAGTTAGGAGAATAACCTTGGCCGAGAAAATTATACGTATCTTTAATATCATTAATGCAATCCAATCAAACCCTGGTATTTCTGCAGCGGATCTAACCTTTAAATGTGATGTAGACATCATTCCCTTTATCTCTACAGAACGGGCATACTCTAAAACTTCGGTTTTACCAAGCCACAGGAATATTAGCTGAGGTCTTTGGAGAAGAAGACGCCTGTGTTGTTGTAGATTTAAAACCGATGTGTATAAAGAGGGGCAGCAGCAGGTGTTTGTTGATTTCAATCGGCAGCAGGTATGGACGTATAGGGTAGAGTTGGAGAGGGCGTTTGGGTTAAGGGTGAAAGAAGTAGGGTTGTATATTTTAGATCGGGGTGAGTATGTTTCTCTATGAAAGAACACCTGTGGGATATAAAATAGTAATCTAATCATATGAAAACTTGCGGGACTTAGGAGGAAGCCTGAATTGCAATCCATATCTCCGAAAATATATTGGAATCAAGTGTTTATGCAGATAAAAGGCCAGGAGGCGATGAAGGCCCCATGTTGGCTAGAGAGGTATCAATCTTATCTTAACGAACTGCAAGGCACGGAGATTCTTGAAATTGGTTGTGGAAGTGGAAATGACTCTCGATGTTTGGCCGAACAAGATTATCATCTCACAGTCACTGATTTCTCCGAGGCGGCTCTTTCTATAGTCAAGCATAAGGTACCGGATGCCACCTTGCTGTTGCATGACACGAAAGATCCGTTTCCTTTGGCGGATAACGCCTTTGATGCGATAATTGCCAGCCTGTCGTTACACTACTTCGAGCGTAACATAATGAATCGGATCATCTGTGAAGTTGAACGGATGCTGAAACCTGGGGGGCTGCTGTTCGTCCGCTTGAATTCGGTAAATGATCCCGAGGCGGAGAATCAGCATCCGATAGAACGTTTCTATTATAGTATTGAATCTTGCAGAGAACAGTTTCCGGATTGGAAAGAGAAGAGTCTGCAGGAGGTCACCCAAGATTATCATGGGAAATACAAAGTCATCATTGAAGGAATATTCGAGCGATCCAGAACAATTGATAGCGTAAGGGGGCGCTTTTGATGGAACGAAGCAGAGAAGGCTTGTAGAGATGGTTACAAAGATCAAGGAGAATGCGCTTAAGATTATTGGGTGAATATAATCGGGAGCGTAAAGTTGTCGCTGCTCAAACTCTTTAATCCCCATATATTACAATTACTTCTTTGTGTCTATAATGGAAGTATGCTCGTGAACTTTGATCAGGAGGAGGGGAAAGAATATGATAAAAAACTTTTATTTCGAGAATTTTAAGAGTTTTAGCCAATCTCAATTAGAAATCGAAGAATTAACTACAATTATCGGTTCTAATGGTGGCGGCAAATCAAATGCAATCGAGGCAATCAAAATTCTTTCTGAAATATCTACTGGAAGAGAATTGTCTGTGATCCTTGATGGATCGAAGAACGTAGATAGTGAGATTAGAGGTGGTAGTGTGGGGTGCCCCAAGAATGGTTCTGACTCTTTTACCTTGGGCTGCACCGTAGATATAGATGAAAATTACGATTTGGAATATTCAATTACAATAAAGACCGGTAACAGAGTTTTCGTTTATTCGGAAAGTCTATACAAAGTTTCACATTATGGAAAAAACGTTATCTTCCAGTCCAAAGATACTACAGACGATTTTAGCGATATTAATGTCAAATACAGTAATGGAAACAGAGGGAAAAATCCGGAACTTACTTGTAACCGTTCAGTTTCAATATTGACTCAAATGTCCTCCAAGATGCCTTCAACCACCAAAACGTGTAAGGAAAACATTCAATATATTAACCTTGTAAAAGAACGTTTAGGAAAAATTTTATTTTTGGACCCATTGCCTAGTCAAATGAGAGATTATTCTAGAATGAGTGATCACGAATTGAGGCCCAAGGCAGACAATATATCCTCCGTCCTTTATGAATTATGTAAGAATAAACTATACAAGAAGGAACTGTTACAGGTATTAAAATCATTGCCGGAGAATGAAATTCTGGATATAGGCTTTATTGATACTTCAATTGGCGACGTTATGCTGAGATTGAAAGAGAGATATGGGGATTATTCTGAATATGTTGAGGCTAAACGTCTGTCAGACGGGACATTAAGGTATTTAGCAATAATAACCTCTTTAATCAGTGAAGAACCAAAGAGTATGGTTATCATAGAAGAAGTTGACAATGGCATTCATCCAAGCCGAATTAAGAGCTTAATTGAAACCATATCCAGACTAAATAAAGAAAATCAAATTGATGTGGTGATTACTACCCATAATCCAACTCTGCTTAACGCGCTCACGAAAGAGGATATGTTGGGAGTTGTCTTATGTTACCGAGAGCCAAATGATGGGTCAAGCAAGTTTTATTCATTGCCGGATATAGAATCATTGCCGATATTATTATCTAAAGGAAGCCTAGGTGACCTGACAGTTCGAGATGAATTGGTTATGGCGGTTAAAAATCCCTTACAGGATAACCATGACTTAGACTGGCTGGAGGTATAATAATGCACGTAAGTATTATTGACACATCTATTTTATGCAACATTATAAATATTCCATTTCGAAACGAAAAACATAAAGAGATTTTTGATCAGCTCAAAGTTTTGCAACAAGATAAACAACATATATTAATCCTGCCTTTTGCAACCATAATAGAAACTGGAAACCATATTGCTCACATTTCAGATGGAAATGTAAGAAGAGACCGGGCTCAGCTCATGGCCGAATTAATAAAAAGAACAGTAAGTGATAAAGCACCTTGGTCTTATTACGGAAAAGAATTCGAGCGTGAAGAATTGTTAGAGATCGCAGGTGCACTTGTAGAACACGCTGTAGCAGAAATTGGTATTGGAGACTTGTCAATAGTTCAGGTGTTCAAAAAGTATAAAGAAACAGTCCCTGCCATCGGATCCATAAGAATATGGAGTTTAGATAAGCATTTAAATTGCTACTACGAGGAAATGCCAATGCCTCGCAGGAGGAAAAATCAGTAATCTTGGTGGAGTGGATAAAATCAAAACATTGCTGGGATGTGGTCTTTTGGCTGTCATCATACCCATCAATTTATTCTAGGCATTATCCTAGGGCGATTGGTCTCAGTGTATGATATTGAACTTTTCACCTGATATCTACAAGCTGGTACTCAGCATATACTATGGAGGCATGCACTCTGTAGCTATAATACTCAGTGCGGCTACAATCATCTTGTGTTTTGTCATAAGAAGAAGTGGGATTGGCAAGTCTGCAGCCATCGTGGGATTTGTGACAGGGATATTGGACTTGATCGGCGCGTATCCCTGGTTGATTGGAACTAATACCCGTGACGATCTGTCGCGGGTATTTTGTTGTCTTCTGATTTGCGTTAATTTGCCGCTGCGAAAGAGGATGCTAACCCAATCCCGTCCCCATCGTTTATACTAATAAGGTCATAACACATCTAAGGAGCTGCCGAATCGATTATGAATAAAAAAGAAGTCGCGCATATTCGCAAACAATTTAAGCTGGACCATGATTTGCTCAAGCTTTTTGATATTCTTAACGTATATGTCATGAAGGAAAGCAGTGAAATCTATCATTACGAGTGTCAGCCGTTCGAACTGGTAGATCGGGAGAAGCAGGAGCTGTATATCGGAAATTTCAAAAAACTGCTGACCGGTGAATTGGATCAGAAGCTGTTCGAATTACGGTTTCAAGAGGAAGCGGAGGAGCCTGCGAAGGTGCTGCTGCATCAGGGGCTCGTGACTGGAGATCCGGAAGAATGGCAGGATCTGATGCTCCTGCTCGTGGACAGGATGCTCAAGGATACCAAGCTTGAACGGGATACGGTGGTTACTTTCGTTCGCGGGCAGTACTTCCGGCCGACCAAGAGCAGGAACGATGAAGCCGAGGAGAGCGAGCGGAACGAAATGTTCGGTCATCAGTTCATCCTGTGCAGCGTCAACATCACGGAACCGCAGCGGAAATCGCTGTTGTTCGATTATGCCGAGCGGGAATTCAAGTACAATGTCATCGTAGACCCCATCATTAAATTGAGTTCACCGGAGCAGGGATTTTTCTACCCAAGTGTTACTGACAATGCATCCGATGTAAACCGCGTTCTATATTGCTCGGGCAAAGCCAATGAACCGAACCCTCATTTCATCGATCAGGTCCTGAATGCCGAGAAGACGGTAACGGCGAAGGAAGAGAGAGTTATTTTCGAGGAGATAGTGAAAGAAGTGGCGGGTGATCAATTCGACGCGTTAACTTTGGCTCATGTATACGAGGAGATCTACCAGGTTATCGAATCCAATGAGGAGGAAGAAGCTCCTAAGCTGGATTATAGAGATGTGGAACGCGTACTGACGGTAAGCGGCGTGGAGAATTTGACCGCGGAGAAGGTGGAGCGTGCATTCGAGACGATTATCGATGACAGGAACTATGAACTCAAAGCCGGCAGCGTGATTCCGAAGTTCACCACGAAGTCGATCAAGATTGAGACGAAGGTAGCGACCATTGCTGTAGCCCCGCAGGATCTAAGGTATGTGAAGCAGGTGAACTATCAGGGCAAACGCTGCATCATGATCGAGGTTGACGAGGATGTCGTGATTGAAGGGTTCACGCTCAGTACGGAAACGTTATAGTCCGAACACGGGGGTTGCTCTCGGTCACAAGTCATGCTTTAGTCGAACACGGGGATTGCTCTCGGTTACAAGTCATGCTTTATTCGAACACAGGGTTTGCTCTTTCGTCACAGGGTCATTTTGTGATTTAACATCCATTTAACATGCCTCATATGATCACGTGATATAACAGTAACTAGTTATAACAGTAACATTATTTGGATTGAACTTGAAAATTTGTAGGAAAGGAAAAGGAGCAACGAAGGGGAATTTTGGAACTGGAGGAGCGCCAGCGCCCGCCTTTGTCTCCCGATTTCAACCGCGAAGGCGGTATAAAATCAAGAAATCGGGAGACAACAGCGGCCGGAAGTCCAAACATTCACCGCAGTTGCGACTGACCTTTCCTCAAGGAACTAAAGCTCAATCTCTTAAAAGGCGGTGTTATATGAAGTTAACCAAAGAGGAGAAATCATGGATTCTGTATGACTGCGGCAATTCAGCCTATTCGATGGCCGTTACCACTGCGCTGCTGCCGATTGTATTCGGCATGTTCACGAATGTGAACAGCAGTATGGATTTAGGGTATTTCAATTCCATTGCAAGTATCCTGGTGGCTATGCTTAGCCCGATTTTAGGTACGATCGCAGATTACAAGGATACGAAAAAGCGCTTCTTCGTGTTTTTCGCTTTGATCGGTGTAATGGCTACCGCTTCGCTGGCATTCGTCGCACCCGAGAGCGGGCAGTGGCAGCTATTGATTGTTTTTTATATCTTGTCAGTCATCGGTTTTGCCGGAGCTAATATTTTCTATGACTCCTTTCTGGTGGATGTTACGAATGATGAACGGATGGATAAGGTATCCACCAGAGGTTTTGCTTTCGGATATATCTCCAGCGTCATTCCATTTGGAATCAGCCTTCTTTTGATTTTTGTTATGGGAATGGACAAGTCCATCGGTTATCAGATTGGATTTATCATTACGGCCCTTTGGTGGGGGCTTTTGACGGTACCACTGATCAGGGACGTGAAGCAGAGACACTACATTGAACCTGAGCCCAGACCGGTTGTGAACAGTTTTAAAAGACTGGCAGATACCTTTAAGAATATCAAACAGCACAAAATTGTATTTGTATTCTTAATCGGTTACTTTTTCTATATTGACGGGGTTGATACCATCATTAAAATGGTGGTGCCTTATGCCACTTCGGTTCTGGGCGCTGATGCCTTCGACACCTTCACCTTACTGGGGATTTTATTAGTCATCCAGATCATTGCGTTTCCGTGTGCGATCCTCTATGGTAATCTAGCTAAAAAATACTCCGCCCGAACGATGATTATTGTTGGAATTTTCACCTATATCATTTCCTGTATCGCGGCTTTCTTTATCACTTCGGTGTGGCATATTTTTATTCTGGGTGCGTTAATTGGTTCAGCCCAGGGCGGGATTCAGGCACTCAGCCGTTCTTATTATGCGAAGATTATTCCTAAGGAAAACTCCAATGAATTCTTTGGCTTTTACAATATCTTTGGCAAGTTCGCGGCGATCATCGGTCCTGCGGTGATGTCTTTGACAACAACCTTAACGGGCAATGCAAAGCTAAGTATTTTGGCGATTATCCCGTTATTTATTATTGGATTTTTCGTATTTATAACGTTACCTAAAGAGCAGTCTGAAATTGATGAAGCCAAGGGGTAATTCTATGAAATCCATAACAGAACAAACGGCGATGGCCAAATATCTGATCGTCATCTCATACGATGCCTTCTCAGAGGACAATTGGGAAATGGCAAGCCGTCTTCCGAACTTATCGAAATTAATGAAGAGCGGTGCCCACAGCAATAAATTAAAAAGCGTATATCCCACGCTCACCTATGTGGTTCACACCACGATAGCCACCGGTGTATATCCGGATAAGCATGGCATCCATCACAACAATCCTCATCAACCGTTTGTTAAGGAGGAGGAGCAGAGCTGGTTCTGGTTTCGGAATGCGGTCAAGGTACCTACAATTTATGATGCTGTGCGCGAACACCGGATGAGTACTGCCGCAATTCTGTGGCCGGTATCCGGCAAATCCTCTATTAGGTATAATATTCCTGAAATCAGGGCTATCAACAATGAGAACCAGGCCCTTAAGGTGTTGCGAAGCGGGAGCCCCCTATACTGCCTCCAGATGGAGATGAAATTCGGACGGGTCAGACAAGGGATTGCGCAGCCCTATCTCGATGACTTTACAACAAAGTGTGCCGTAGACACGATTAAGCGTAAAAAGCCTAACCTGCTCATGATGCACTTGATTGATCTGGATGATGCCAAGCATACGCACGGAACGGACAGCGATGAAGTGAAGCAGGTAATAACACGCATGGATAACAGGCTGGGCGAACTTATGCAGGCCGTGGATGAAGCCGGTATTAAGGATGATACGATTTTTCTGATTTTGGGTGACCATGGACAGTTCAACGTCAGGTACAAAGTGCATTTGAACAACCTTTTGCAGGAAAAAGGCCTAATCTTTAAAGAGAATGGTGAGATGAGATGGCGGGCTTACTTTCAGTGCGCGGGTGGAGCGGCTTATCTGCATATCCAGCCGGGTGATCAGGAAGCTGAACAATTAGCATTGGCGGCTATTGAAGACTTTATGAAGGATGACTCCTCAGGTATAGAGAGTGTGTATGCTAGAGAGGCGTTGGATCGTCTTCATGTGGGCCAATCCACAAGGGTTATGCTTGAAGCCAAGAGAGGCTATTGTTTCGATGAAAGCCTGGAGGAGCCGACTGTAGTAGATTTGGAAGAACAAGGGGTTAAATATGCTACTCATGGCTATTCTCCCGATAAGAGCGATTATAGATGCAATATTGTGATTTCAGGGGATAATGTTAAAAAAGACTACCACATCGGTGATCTCGAGATGGTCGATATTGCCCCTACGATGGCAAAGATATTAGGGATTGATTTCAATCATTGTGACGGCAGACCTTTAGATGAAATTTTCATTTGTTAATGCAAGCTGTATGAAATCATAGGTTCGGGCTGGGATGTAACGATGAGAGGAAGGAAGTGTGAACGATGAATTTTGAAACCGTTATGCAGGAGCTTGAAGCTCTCGGCAAGGAACGAACCAAGAAAATTTACGTATCCAATGGCGCGCACGAACCGCTTTTTGGTGTGGCTACAGGTGCTATGAAGCCCATGGCTAAGAAGATTAAAATCAATCAGCCTTTGGCTGAGCAGCTTTACGCCACAGGGAACTACGACGCCATGTACTTTGCAGGCATAATCGCAGACCCAAAAGGAATGACTGCAGCGGATTTTGATCGGTGGATGGATGGGGCTTATTTCTATATGCTGTCTGACTTTGTAGTCGCCGTAACCTTGGCAGAAGCAGATATTGCGCAGGACGTTGCCGACAAATGGATCGCAAGCGGCGAAGAGCTGAGAATGTCAGCGGGCTGGAGCTGTTATTGCTGGTTATTAGGCAATCGTCCGGACAGCGAATTTTCCCAGAGTAAACTTGCCGGTATGCTTGAACTGGTGGCTAATACCATTCATGAGTCTCTCGAACGAACCAAATATTCTATGAGTAACTTTGTTTACACAGTAGGGGTATCCTACGTGCCGCTCCATGATCTGGCGATCGAAACCGCACAGGCCATAGGTCCGGTAGAAGTCAATCGGGACAAGAAAAAAAGCAGCTTCCTAAATGCTTCTCAAAATATTCAAAAGGCATTAGACAGAGGACAACTTGGTTTCAAACGAAAACATGTTAGGTGTTAAACGGTGTGAAGCATTCCAAGTGTGGCTGATGAAGAAGTGGTCAGGACGTCGTGAACACTGGGACCTTCTTCCCGCACGATGGCAGGCGTGGTTTCTATATCACATTTGCCCGGAACTTGGACGGGTACGATCATTTACAATATCTATAACCTCAAACTGCATGGTACAATATTCCTATAATAGTTGAGGCGGTGGGGCTGTTGAGTTTTTTTGGGAAACTATTTAACAACATCAAAGATACAGCAGAAAGACAACAAGCAGATTATGCTAGAAGAGCTCAAAATGCTACGGGATCTGCAATCAATTCGGGTAGAATGCGTGAGACTGATATTATAAAAGGAAAAGATAGCCCACTGCCCAAAGAACCGGGAATGTATCGTCATATTAATAAAGAAACAGGGAACGTCGAATACGCTGGACAAACCGATAATCTTAGGAAGAGACAGCAAGAACATGCAAGGGATGGGAAGCTTAATACCCAAACACAAAGAGTCCAGTATGCTACTGCTAAAACAGATGCTACAAAAGATGACCTGTGTCAGACGGAAAAAGTACATATTGCAAGACATAAGCCATCCGGTAATACTTACAAAGGTGGAAATGGCAGGAGGTAGGATTGTAATTAACAATTCTTGAATGCTCTCTAACCTTTGGTAACAATATATTGGCAGCATACAAAAAGAGGGGCGGCGAGCCCAATATCATTAAGTTAAGCTCAAAGATAAGACTGGGAATAAAAATGGAATCCGAAACGGCATGGGAAAAAGCCCTGTGCCGTTTGTTTTTTTGGTGCAAGCAAGAAAAAAGCGCACAGCAAACAAGCGGACGGAATATCCGCTTAAAAAAATGTTCATACGAAACGAATTATGCTACTCTGTAGACGAAGCTAACGACGATTTCCAGCGGATTTTGCGCGTATTCTTCTGCCCTGGGCGAATGGGTCGAATCGGCAAAATGTTCTTGCGAATCAGTGCTTCTACATCGGGCGGGGGTTCATCGTCCCGTGAGCGCAGGAAATGTCTACAAACGTGAACGGCAACCGTGAAGTTGACTTGGTAGGGGTGCCGTTTATCCATTTGGGAAATGACGACGTGCGAGGTCATCATTTCAGCGAAATTGTACAGGATCATTCTTGCAAAAATCTCTTGGGTGATGGACTCTTGTCTCTTTGCGTGAAAATTCGTCAGGCCGACGGTGTATTTCAATGCCCGGAAAGAGGTTTCAATGCCCCATCGCATGTTATAAATGGACTTGATTTCATCGGGTGGGAAATCAGCGGCAGAAAGATTCGTAATGACGGTTTCATAAGCGCCACCCGGCAGGACGAAACGGACAACCCGAAAGGAAATCGGGTAAAACAAGTTCTCGTGCAAATCTAAAAAATCAAAGGTAGACGTGGAAGGGACGAACTTGTATATCTCGGGATGAGCCTTGACCTCTTTGGTTTGTTTTTTGGTGAGTGTCAGATGAACGCCCATATCAAACGCTCCGCCAGAGGGCAGATGCAAGCCCGAAAGAATGCCATTCGAATCCAAATCCTTAACCCGTATGACATAGCTCCACCCTTTGCGTTCCATATGCGCGAAATTGTTGTAACTTTCATAACCCCTATCGGCAGTAACAATGGTTTTGCCTTGAATGGGGGAACGGTCAACCATGGCAGCCAGCGCCCTTCCCTCGTTGCACAACCTCCGTGGCTGAATAATGGCATCCACGTAAAGTCTGTTGCATAAGTCATAGGCTGCATTCAAATGCAGAAGGTTGTAGCCTTTCGTGTTCGGTTGACTTTGGAAATAGGTATCCGTGTCCGCCCGGTCGGTTGCGATATGCAAATCCGACCCGTCAATGGCAAGTAACCGATACCCCCGGTAGTCCTTGATGTCCGTATACGATTGCGTAAATTCGTGAAACAAGAATTCCACAGCAGACGGCAGGATTTTATTCCTCTGCTGGACAAAAGCAGAAGTGGTTGCGGTGTTTACGTCATAGCCCTGCGATTCTAGGAGTTCCTTGTAGAGGCTGTTTCCTCCCATAAAGATCAGGAGTTGCATGATCGTTTCAAAGGGCAGCTTTTTCTTACGGGTAAAATCTTTTTCCGGGTTTTTGACAAAAGGTGCGGGTGCGGCTGACATTTCTCGTATGAGGGATGTCAGCGTTTTTTTTAGCGAGATCGCGTACTCATCCATTGGCGTAACCTCCTCGTTTTTTCAAGGGGCTTCGCCACTCATTTCCATCTGCTTGTCAAGTTCTTTTTTTAGTGCAAAAAAAAGAGCGGGCTATCTTTTCGATAACCTGCTCTTTTTCTTGATTTTTGGCCTTGCGCCTTAACTTAATGACATTGAGTGAGATCTGAGTCATATTCTGGATCTTGTTCGGTTTTTCTTGTTTTCGCAGCGACTCTCAATCCTTTTCCTAGATTTCCGAAAGTTTCTTTAGATGTCTTTCAGCAATTTGGTTGACTTTGTCTACTCGATTTTTATATTTATCGATATCGGCAAGGAAGTCAGTTGTCATCCAGGCCTTGACTGTTTCAAGAGCGATGGCAGAACCTATTATTTTGGCACCGATACATAAAATATTGGTATTGGAGTGGGATCGGGCTAATTGAGCGCAGAAGGGATCCTGGCAAACGGCAGCGTTAAGTCCGTATATCTTATTAGCGATGAGAGCACTGCCATATCCAACTCCGTCTATAAAGATGCCTCGGTCTGCTTTAGCTTCTGCGATTGCCAGTGATGCGGGATAGATGTAATCCGATAGATCACAAGCTTCTTCACTATGCGTACCATAATCTAGAACTTCGTGCCCTTCATTTTTCAAATACTGTTTTATTTCTTCCTTTAAACTATAACCAGCGTGATCACTTGCCATTGCAATTTTCATAGTATGTACCTCCCAAGTTTCAAATTATCCAATTCCAAAATTATAGTTTATTGGTAACCATTTTGCCAATGGATGACTTGAAATCAATAAATTAGATTTACTAAAATACCTTCAGCGTATGTACAAAGAAGGCTCTAGCTTGATAAAAGAAAGAGCCCCTCAACATGCAGCCGGTCAACCTTCCAATCGTCTAACCCGCTGATCCAGCCTGTTGATGCGCTGAATTTGACGATCTAATTCGGCCTCGACTACGGTATATTGGCGTTCCAACCGCTCGACACGCTGAACCAAACCGGCACCGGGCTGCGGTGAGGGTGGAGGGGTCGGAAACGGAAACGGAAACGGATAACCACCTGGTGTGGGGATGATCAAGCTTTGCCCCAGATAGATATAATTCGAACTGGTCAAATTGTTTGCTCGCAATATCGCATCCACGGTTACACCGTAACGGGTGGCAATCGACCACAGCGTATCTCCGGGTTGAACAATATGATTCATATATGCATCTCCTCCAAAAGGTAACTTTTCAATCCTATGTATATGCCTACAATAGGCGTATCGACAGGTACAGGTGCCCATTTTTTGTCAGACGCTACCCAGCTAACATCAAACGACTCCAGCTTGTCAAAATAATTGAAGATTTTATTTCCTTCATACCTAATTATTTTTTTCTATCTATGAATTTTGGGTAATAATAAGAAACATCTGTGAAAGGAGTAATGAACATGGACACAGAAACTAAAAAAACAATAGCAGTAGGTGCTGTAGCAGGGGCATTGGTCGGTGCAGGTTTAGCTGCTCTCGTCGCTCCGCAACAAGGTCAGAAGGGACGCTCTAAACTATCCAGCATGGCTGATATGGTAAAAGAAAAGGGCTCAATGATTAACGAAAAAGGTCATCTGCTTGCAGAAAAAGGCCAGGAAGTCGCAGAAGTGATTAAAGAATCCCTTGGCGTCATCAAAGAATTAAAAAACGAAGCTCAAATAGTTACACAGGATATTAAATCTGAAATTCAAAGTTTCAAACAAGAGCAGACTATATAAGTTGCACTAAAGATTTTGACCTATGCTATAGGGTGTTACCCGTAACTACGGGGAATGTTTGGACTTCCGGCCGCTGCCCATCCCCAGATGTTTTGGATTAGACCGCTTCCAGCGGTAAACATCCGGGGACAAAGGCGATCGCTATCGTTCCTACAGTTCCAAACTTCCCCTTCGCTACTTCACCATCTCATCATTTAATTCTTTAGTTCGGTTTATATAGCTAATATAACTAATATAACTAATATAAGGAATGATCCATGCCTAAGGATTGTAGATCTTGGGCGGGGTCATTTTTATTTGCCTTCTATATTTTACTCGCTGGATAATGAGGGGTAAATTCCCTTCCTTTTTTTTATGATTTAATATAAAATAATTGAAACTGGTTTCAAATATGGTTCCTATATGGAGTGAATGGCAGATGGCAGCAAACATTTTAGATGTGGCGCGTTTAGCGGGTGTATCCAAGACAACGGTATCCCGGGTGATCAATAACTATCCTCATATTTCAGCGGATAAACGAGAATTGGTATTAAAAGCAATGGATGAGCTTGAATATACACCGAATCTCTCGGCGAGAAGACTAAGAGGGCAAGTGACGACAACTATAGCTGTGGTTGTTCCGAAAATTGTAAACCCCTTCTTTTCCTATTTGGTGGATTCCATTGAAAAGGTTGGTTACAGAAATGGCTATCAAACCTTGATTTGTCAAACCAATGAAGACAAGGAGAAAGAATTGACCTATTTGAATTTGTTGAAGACAAAGCAAGCGGACGGCATAATCATGACATCCATTGAGAATGATTGGGCAGTCATTGAACCGTTTACGGAATATGGACCTATTGTGTTATGTAATGAATATGTCAGTAACGCCAAAGTTCCTGTGATTCGGTTGGATCAATTTAAAGGCACCTACATAGGGGTTAAGCACTTAATTGAAAGAGGGCACCGGAAAATTGCCTACTGTACCGGAGGTTTGTTTACCGAGTTCGGTAAAGATAAAGACCGTAATCTAGGCTATCAAAAAGCGTTGGAGGATGCCGGAATCCAAGTGAATCCGAACTGGATTTTGGTCAATCAACATACGATTGAAGACGGAAAAAAGGTGATGAAGCTATTACTTGAAATGAAGGATCGCCCGACAGCTGTGTTTACGGGGAGTGATGAAATCGCCGGTGGTTTGATGATGGCTGCGAAAAAGGAAGGTCTAAGGATTCCCCAGGATTTGGCTATTATCGGTTTTGATGACCAGCCTATAGCAGAAATGTTGGATCCCGCACTCACAACCATACGGCAGCCCATTGAGCAAATGGGGAAAAAAGCAGGGGAAGTTCTTATGGAGCTGCTGAATCAAGGTAATCTTGAACCCACTATTTATGAGCTGCCTGTTGAGCTGGTAGTTCGACAATCTACATGAGGATGAGAAGCGGATTTGCGATACAGAGTTCGCTTTTTTTGGTTTTCTTTTGGAACCGATACCAACACATATTAGGTTGCAAAAAAGGTGAAGAATCTATATTTAATTAGATTATTCGGGAAAATTACCGAATGATTCGCGTAAAAATTATATTGAAACTGATACCAAAAGATGATACATTGCATATGTGGGAGGCTTGTTGATCCGATAACTTTATTCATTTGAATTGGTAGCGGGAATTTTGGAACCGGTACCAAGGATATGAGATTGAAACCTGAATGGGTCTACCACACAAAAAAAGCAAAAATGGAGGGGTTTTGTTTGAAAAAAATGTTTGTTTTATTAGTTGTTCTCTTGCTCGTTGTTTCATTGACGGCGTGCGGTGGATCAAATGGAGCGGGGTCAACGGCTGCAGAAAACAAAACAACAAATAGTCCCGCAGAAAACTCGAAAGATGAGAAAGTCAACATCATTATTACGAACGGTAAAGGTGAAATCGCTTCCCAATGGGAACAGGCGGCAAAAGATTTCATGGCTGCGAATCCGAATATTACGGTTGAGGCCTATACACAAGCTGTAGGCGATACATTGAGTGTTCTCGAAAAACTTACAGCATCCGGTAAAACGGTCACGCTTGCCATGATGGCCCCTGATGCCCCTATCAATAAACATAAAGATTTTGGCATTGACCTTTCGAAAGAAAAATGGAACGAAGAAACGATTTATGGAGTTAAAAATGCGAATGGAGAAATTGTCGGGTTTCCATTCTCCATCGAAGGATTCGGTCTCGTCTATAATAAACAAGTTGTCGATAAGGCTGTTGGCGGTTCTTTCGATCCGTTCTCCATCAACACCCGCGACAAATTTAAAGAATTGTTGGATAAGATTAAAGCTTCCGGATTGAAGTATCCAATAGCTTACCAAACAGAGCAATGGTCCATAAGTAACCACTATAGTACACAATTCATCAACCAGGCCGAAGATCCAAGCACTGTTGTACAGCAACTGAAAGAAGGAAAATTCGATTTAGCCTCCAATGCCGTTTGGAACGGTTATTATGACACGATGGATCTGTTGGCATCGAAAGAATACAACAAATACGGCGAGCGTCCGTTAGGGCAATACTATGACGATGCGCATTTAGCCGTTGGTAAAGGCGAATCCGCCATTCTTTTCAATGGAAACTGGGCATTCGATTCGCTTAAAGCCGTTGCCGGTGACACTTTCGGATTCATACCTGTACCGGTTGACAACAATCCGGATAATCCTTTGAACAACAAAATTGCCGCCGGCCCAACGAATATTCTGGTCATCAACAAAGCTGCCACTCCGGCTCAGCAAGAGGCGGCCAAGAAATTTTTGGATTGGATTGTATATGACCAAGGGGGTCAAGACTTCCTGGTGAACAAATCTCAAGTGGTCTCCGCGTTCAAGAACAATCCGAACAAAGTTACGAATCCGCTCGGCGCAGCGATTGCGGATGCCATTGTACAAGGGAAAACCATGCCGTTCAGTTCTAACTTTGTAAATGTCGAAGACTGGGGCAATATCCTTGGACCGGACGTCGCGAAGTATATAGCGAAAAAAATATCCCGTGAGGATCTTGCCAAGAGCATTGAGGGGTATTACAAAAAACAAAAGTAAGATTAATTAAGCTTGGGTGTAGAAAATGGGCGGGTATCCACCTGCCCATTTCATCATTGAAACCGTTTAGGGGGTGCGTGGAAATATTATGATATCGGAAAAAAGCTTTATCAAACGATTAGGCAACCAGTTGTTCTTCACCGGTCCCACGATCGTGTTCTTTACGATTGCGCTGTTGATTCCATTTGCATATGGTTTATATCTCACTTTGACAGATATGTCTTCTCCATTGAATCCTGTGAATTTCTCGGGGTTTGGAAATTACAAGTCCGCATTTACGGATCGCGAGTTTTGGGATTCTTTATGGTTAACCGTTAAGTATGTTTTGGCGACCGTCATCTTTATCAATATTCTTGGTTTTATCCTGGCCTTTTTAGTCACTTCAGGCGTGAGAATGCAAAACTTTTTCAGAACCGCTCTTTTCACACCGAATCTGATCGGCGGATTAATTCTGGGTTACATTTGGCAGTTTATTTTCGTTCAATCTCTGCCCACCATTGGAGAAAAATTCGGAATTGAGGTCCTTCGCTTAGGTTGGCTCGGGGATGAACGTTTGGCCTTCTGGGCCATTGTTATTGTATCCATCTGGCAATCCGCCGGATACATGATGATCATCTTTGTAGCCGGATTAATCAGTGTGCCTAAAGATGTGATGGAAGCCGCTACGATTGACGGTGCAAACTCATGGCGTCGTTTGACGAATGTTACTTTGCCGCTCATGGTTCCTTCCTTTGTGGTTACCATATTTTTGACTTTGAAAGGCGCATTTATGGTCTATGATATTAACTACGCCTTAACTGAGGGAGGCCCCTACGGCAGTACAACGATGGTATCCATGCATGTGGTTAAAAAAGCTTTTACGGAATATAACTACGGTGTGGGTCAAGCGGAGGCTATTGTGTTATTTGCTATTGTTGCTATTGTTACCGGGTTACAGGTGTATTTCAGTAAGAAAATGGAGGTTGCAGCATAATGGATACGCGAAAAAAAGCTTCTTCATTTCTGATTTTTTTATTTTTGATTGTGTCCTTTGCAGCCTTTACTTTTCCTTTTTTTCTGATTATTGTGAACTCCTTTAAAAGTAACGGCGAGATTCTGGAAAACCCTTTTTCGATCCCGACAAGCTGGAATTTTGGCCATTTTGCCGAAGTCATTGATAAAATGAATTTTTTCGTCTCGTTTAAAAATACGGTACTGATTACTATGTTGAGCGTCTTTTTTATCTTTATTTTTTCAGCGATGGCCGCTTATTACATGGTAAGGCATTCTACAAGATTCAATAACGGATTCTTTGCTCTGTTGGTTGCTTCCATGATTATTCCGTTTCAATCCATTATGATCCCTCTAATTTATATTTATGGGGCAAAGCTTCACTGGATAGACACGGCTCCTGTTCCCTTGCTGATTGTATTTTATATTGGGTTCGGTAGCTCGTTATCAATATTCATGTACCATGGATTTGTTAAATCTATTCCTTATGAGTTGGAGGAAGCCTCGCTGCTGGATGGATGCAATCGGCGTCAAACCTTTTTCAAGATTGTGCTGCCTATGCTGGCCCCGACATCCGTTACCATTGCCATTTTGAATGTGCTCTGGATCTGGAACGATTATCTGCTGCCTTCACTGGTTCTGACGAACGAAAAGGATTTTACAATGCCTATCAAGATGAAAGTTTTTAACGGAACGTATATGAATAACTGGGAATTATTAATACCCGCACTTCTGTTAACCATCCTGCCCATTCTCATCGGGTACTTGTTTGGTCAACGCTACATTATAAGAGGTGTCAGTCAAGGAGCTATTAAATAATATCTTTATAGAGAGATAAGAAAGAGGAGCGGAGCAACAGTGAAGAAATGGTGGAAAGAAGCGATTGCCTATCAAATTTATCCCCGGAGCTTTATAGACAGCAATGGAGACGGCATCGGCGATTTGAAGGGGATTATAACCAAACTGGATTATTTGAAAGAGCTTGGCATTGACGTGATCTGGTTATCTCCCATGTACAAGTCTCCTAATGATGACAACGGCTATGATATTTCGGATTATCACGACGTTATGGATGAGTTCGGAACGATTGATGATTTTGACGAACTGCTTGAGGAAGTACATCGAAGAGGTATGAAGCTCATTCTGGATTTGGTGGTCAACCATACATCCGACGAGCATCCATGGTTTATCGAGTCGCGCTCCCGAATTGACAATCCCAAGAGAGATTACTATATATGGAGCGACGGCAAAAACGGGGCGGAACCGAACAACTGGGAAAGTATCTTCGGCGGTTCGATCTGGGAATTGGATGAACGAAGCGGACAGTACTACATGCATATTTTCTCCAAAAAACAGCCCGATCTCAACTGGGAAAATCCCGTGGTTCGCTCGGAAATCTACAACATGATCAACTGGTGGCTCGATAAAGGCATAGACGGCTACCGGATTGATGCCATTTCCCATGTTAAGAAAGTTCCAGGCTTTCCCGACATGCCCAATCCCATGAATCTGGCGTATGTGCCTTCTCTTGAAGGTCATATTAACCGGGAAGGCATCCATGAATTTCTGGATGAATTAAAACGGGAGACGTTCAGCAAGTACGACATTATGACTGTTGGAGAAGCTGGCGGCGTAAGTGTGGAGCAAGCGGAGGACTGGGTTGGTGAAACCAAAGGGAAACTAAATATGATCTTTCAATTCGAAATCAACGGGCTGTGGGAAAAGGGAGTAGGCGGCGGCCTGGATATATATAAATTCAAGAAAATATTGACCAAGTGGCAAAAAGGGCTTGAAGGCAAGGGCTGGAACGCGCTGTTTATGGAAAATCACGATTTGCCGCGCTCCGTGTCCACCTGGGGAGATGACAAAGCCTATCGTGTGCAGTCGGCCAAGGCGCTGGCGACGATGTTCTTTATGATGCAGGGCACCCCGTTTATTTATCAAGGGCAGGAAATCGGCATGACCAATGTGAAATTTGAATCCATTGATGATTATAACGATATTACCGCCAAAAATCTGTACCGGATGGATATGGAAAACGGAAAGACGCATGAGGAGATCATGCCGGTCATCTGGAAGAACGGACGCGACAATTCACGGACACCCATGCAATGGGATGAAGGGGAGAATGCAGGCTTTACGACAGGAACACCCTGGCTGAAAGTGAATGGGAACTACAACCAGATCAATGTCCGGGAATCGCTTAAGAACCCAGACTCTATTTACTATTACTATAAAAAGTTGATCCTGTTGAGAAAAGAACGATCGGTAGCGGTTTATGGCACGTATGATCTCCTTCTTCCGAGACATAACAAAATCTATTCGTACACACGCACATTGGGTGAAGAACGGCTCCTTGTCATCGTCAATCTTTTTGCGGAAGAAACTATCTTTCAGCTGCCTCGCGGCGTGAAATACAGCAGTGCCGAGCTGCTGCTTGCCAACTATGAGACCGAGGCTGGGGCAAGTGCAAGTGTCCGGAAAGTCGCGCTGCGTCCTTATGAAGCGAGAATCTATGAGTTAAAAGGATAAGTGAGGTATACCATGATTGATATTGGGAGGAGAAGTAGCTGCTATGCAAATTAAAAATGAAGCTATGCTAATTACGTATGCTGATAGTCTTGGGAGTAATTTAAAAGAATTAAATGAGGTGCTGGATAAGCATCTGCAAGGAGTCGTCGGAGGAATTCACTTATTGCCGTTCTATCCTTCCTCGGGGGACAGGGGATTTGCACCCATGGATTATACAAAAGTTGATCCTGCATTCGGAGGTTGGACTGAAGTTGAAGAGATGAGTCAGAAATTTTATATGATGTATGATTTTATGATCAACCACATCTCACGGCAATCTCCGTATTTCCAGGATTTTCTGGAGAAAAAAGACGCCTCGGAATATGCGGATCTGTTCATTCGTTACAAGGATTTCTGGCCGGATGGGGAACCGACCCAGACAGATGTGGACTTGATCTACAAACGCAAGCCGCGTGCTCCTTATGTAGAAGTTACCTTCAAAGACGGCACAACCGAGAAGGTATGGTGTACCTTTGATGAGCAACAAATTGACCTGGATGTGACCACAAATACGACGCGGAAATTCATAACGGACAATCTCACTTTTCTGGCGGAAAAAGGAGCTTCAATCATTCGATTGGATGCTTTCGCGTATGCCAACAAAAAAATAGGCACCAATTGTTTTTTTGTCGAGCCGGATATTTGGGAAATGTTAAATCACTCTGAACGTACTGTAGCGCCGTATGGCGTAACTGTTTTGCCGGAAATTCATGAGCATTACAGCATCCAATTGAAAATTGCAGATCAGGACTACTATGTATATGATTTTGCGTTGCCGATGCTGGTGCTCCATGCTTTGTATAGTGGGAAAGTAAACCGGCTGGTTCATTGGCTGGAAATCTGTCCGAGAAAACAGTTTACTACATTAGATACGCATGATGGGATTGGTGTTGTAGACGTAAAAGATCTCTTGACTGATGAAGAAGCGGAAATGACCAGAGAGAGTTTATACAGCCAAGGAGCTAATGTAAAAAAAATATACAGCACAGAAGCGTATAACAATCTGGATATTTACCAAATCAACTGTACGTACTACTCAGCACTTGGCAATGACGATCAGGCTTATCTGCTGGCGCGAGCTATTCAATGTTTTGCACCAGGGATACCTCAGATTTATTATGTCGGATTATTGGCCGGAGAGAATGATCTTGAACTTCTGGAAAAGACAAAAGAAGGCCGGAATATTAACCGGCATTATTACTCCAAAGAAGAGATCGATGCTGAGGTAGAACGTCCAGTTGTTCAAAAACTGTTTCAATTATTAAAATTGAGAAACAGCAGTCCTGCATTTCAAGGGGATATTCAGATTGAACAGGTGAATGAAAATGGTATGGTCATCACCTGGAAAAACCTAACGAGCGAAATTAAACTGGAAGCTGATCTTCTGACCAAGGAGTTTAGCATTTTGCAAAAAGAACAGGGAACGGACTGGGAAAAAGTGTTTTGATTTTTTGGAGTTGGCCGTAACTACGGGGAGAGGTTACTTAACGGAATAACTGAGGAACCGCCTTTTTTAAGGTGGTTTTTTTATTTGCATTCATTTGAATAGCAAAGCTTTGCGGGTTATACTTTATGGGGAAATTTATGAATAAGTTCAGTTATGGAGGCGCGAAATGCAGCTTATCAATCAATCAGAAGTACAACTTAGGATCGACATGCTTAAAGATCAGGAACTTTATGTCCATCTTGAGATGACAACGGGAGCTTATGCTTCCCATATAGATAGTTCAAAGCATCCGGCAGCTGCTTTTATTACTAATGCTATGATTCGATATTCCCATGGGTCGATTTCCGGTAGTGGTCCTTATCGGGTAGGCTTAAAGATGCAGCAGGGCTGGATATACTCGGAAGGGCTAACTCACTATGAAGAAAGTGAGACGAGCAGACTGATCATGGTAGGGCATGACAGTCAGGGCAAGCTGATCGTATCCTTACAATTAAGCCGGGAGCCCTTTTAATGAAAGAGGAGATGAACAGTTCAGTGGAAAGACATATTCTTGTTGTGCTGCCGCACCCCGATGATGAGGCCTTTGGTGTATCAGGAACACTGGCCATGTATTTACAGAATGGAGCCCAAGTTACCTATGCCTGTCTTACTTTAGGAGAAATGGGTCGTAATATGGGGATTCCGCCATTTGCTACTCGTGTGACTCTTCCGGAAATACGCAGAAAGGAGCTGGAAGCGTCCTGCCGATCTATTGGAATACAGGATCTAAGAATGATGGGTTTTCACGATAAAACGATTGAATTCGAGGAACAAGAATTGTTGGATGGACGGATTGACGCTCTTCTGAAAGAGCTACACCCCTCGCTGATCATTACTTTTTATCCAGGTTACAGCGTTCATCCCGATCATGATGCATGTGGAGCTGCTGTTATTCGAACGGTTGGAAAGCTGCCTAAGGAAGAAAGACCTCCTGTTCACTGCATTGCCTTTGCCAAGAATCTTCAACAAGCTATCGGCAAGCCTGATGTTATAAATGATGTAAGAGATTTTTTAAAGCAAAAGATGGCATCCATAGAAGCTCATCGGTCCCAATTCCAAGCTGCTGAATTATTAGGCAGTAAAAAATTTAAACCAAAAGAAATCCAGGAGCGTTTTGGAACAGAACGATTTTGGACCTACTCATTTGAGTGATTATAACCTCGGATTTATTTCTGCGAAGTAGCGGTCCAGTATGTTCATGATGAAGGTGATATTTTCGAAAACATGGGGGATTGCTTCAAGCTCCTAATTCTGTTCTCAAATGGGCAGAAGAACTTGATGATGACAATTGATAATCCAATTTATGATTGATATCGGAGTGTGAACAAAAATGGTGCGACAGTCTGAAATAGAAGAAGTATTGAATAGCTTATCCAAAGAAGAACTAATTCGTATTATCTCCCAAGTTGCTGAGCAGGACGACGCGTTTAAAAATGGGCTCCTGGTGAAATACGTCAAAGGTGATCATGCTCAGCAAATTCAATCCTGTAAAAAGCTGATCGATTCCATTGTGAAGAAGTATGTTGGCAGAGAAGGCTTCATCCCTTACAGAGAAACATACGGGTTTGCGACAGAAATGCTTAAGCTGCTGGAAGATACTAACGGTGCACAGGATGAAACGTTGGCCCTGGAAATTGCCTTGCTGGTGCTTGCAGAGGGAGTGGCGGCGTATCAGTATGCGGATGATTCGGACGGTGATGTCGGCATGCTGGTGGAGGAAGCATTGGAACAAATCCGTGAAATCGCAGGCAGCCTGGATCGACAGGATGTCTCAGCCCGGGAGATCTTCTTTAACCGTCTGTTGACGATGAGCAAGAGCGGGATTTTCCATGGATGGGAGGATTATCAGACTGCCCTGTTCCATATCTGTGCTGAATTCGCGGATGCGGAGAACCTAAGAGAACAGTTGAAGGCATCGATTGAGAATCACATCGCTTCCAATGCTAATAACCAGTACCAGAAATATTCAAACGAAGCGCTGCTCCAGATTTTATTTCAGCTCATTCAGGATTATGGTTCCAAGGAAGAAGCAGGGAAGTTCGTGCAGGATCATCTCCATTTTACTTATTTCCGGGATTGGGCAATTAGGAAGAGTATAGAGAAGCGGAATTACCGCCGCGCTATCGAATTGGCCGAAGAAGGGGAACAGCAGGATCGACAACTTCCCGGTTTAATTTCCAAGTGGAAAGCCGCAAGGTATGAAGCCTATAAAAAACTTTCTCTCAAGCAAGAGCAGGGGCAGCTGGCAAAAGAGCTTTTGCTGGGTGGTGACTATGCTTATTATCATGATCTGGAGTCTCTGTTCGAAGGGGACAAGGAGGAGTTCTATCGCGGCATCATAGCAGAACTGAGAAAATCTGAGAATTGGAGAGCTAGAGGAGTATATCTTAAGCTTATATCAGACAAAAATGATCTGGAAGAAATGATGGCTTATGTAAGGGCCAATCCTTCCGCGATAGAAGAGTATGCTCCGCGATTGTCAGCGGATTACCGGGAGGAAACTGAACAGATTTATAGTGATCATATATATAACGCTGCCGGCGCATCTTCAAACCGAAAAGAGTATCAACGTGTATGCGCCATGCTTAAACGCTATAAAAAGATTGCCGGCCAAGCGAGCCAGTCAGAGATCCTCCTTCAATTAAAGACTCAATATAACAGGCGACCGGCCTTTCTGGATGAATTGGCAAAGATCAAGTAAAAGAGGTCAACAGCGGCCTCTTTTGTTCTTTTTAGTACCATGTTTATTCCGAATAGATTCCCATACTGCTGCATATTTCACAATAGAGAATGCTATAATGATAACAGCAAGTAAGGCTATTTTTGAGTTTTTAAAATACATGGATCATGGATCATTCTGTAATGGTTAGGAGAAATGCTAATGGAAGACAAAACATTATTAGACCATCTACAGGAAGAATTGAAGATGGGGCTCAAGGGAGGTCTGTACCATCAGACCCAAATAAAGCTTGCCTATAACTCTAATCGGATCGAAGGCAGTCGGTTATCAGAGGATCAGACACGGTACATTTTTGAAACGAATACCATTAACGTGGAGCCGGAAGAAACAGCAAGCGTTGACGATATTATAGAGACGGTAAACCACTTCACCTGCTTTGACTATATGCTGACTCATGCACAGAAAAATTTGTCTGAAGAGATGATCAAGGAATTTCATAGAATCTTAAAAAGAAATACCTCGGATGAAAGAAAAGAATGGTTCCGCGTTGGCGATTACAAAGCCAGACCCAATGTGGTTGGAGATTTGAAAACGACCGCCCCGGGAAAAGTGGCAAGTGCTATGGGAAAGTTGTTGGCCGCGTATCACCAAAAGCCAAGTATATCGCTAGAGGATATTGTGGATTTTCATCATGAATTTGAGAGTATCCATCCTTTCCAGGATGGCAACGGTCGTGTCGGCAGGATCATCATGTTTAAGGAATGTCTTAAAAATGATATTATCCCCTTTATCATTGATCATAAGCATAAGTTGTTTTATTACCGTGGCCTTAAGGAATACCGCTCTGAAAAAGGGTATTTGATGGATACCTGCCTCTCAGAGCAAGACAGATACGAAGCGCAGGTTGATTATTTCTTTCCGGATTTGAAGCGGAATGAACCAGAGTCCCATCCGAATATGGATCGGTCTCTGTAGAAATGGTAGAACCAATAGCTGACGAAGGTACTGTTAAAACGTTACCTCCGTTTTTTGTTTAATAGAAGCTTCATCCCCAGCATGAAGATGCCCAATCTATTTTAATATAATGACTACTGCGGTGTTCTTGATCTGTCCCTACCTATTATTTTGATACTTCATTTCACGGGTTCAGGAAGGATATAAGAGTCTGCCCCGGATGCAGGAGTGAAAATAAGCTATCAGAAATTCAGAGTTGCCGAGAATACAAAGAAGGCTGAAGGCAAAGTGAAAAGGAAGAAGTGATTTTATTTTTTCAAAATCATTTTTATGGCAAAATAGATGAATATAAGTCCTACTGCAAGATTCAGCGCCTGCGTAATAAACGGTGTAATAAAAGCTTGAGTCAAGCTGCCAATGAAGGCGATCAGAGTCAAAAAAAGCAGGGTAGACATTAAGGCGCCTAAGCCGTACAAGTAAATATGCTTCCGCTGTATATGTTCTTCATCAATCTTAGTGGAGAATACGCCTGCCCAAAAAAGGATTGTAAGGGGGCTGGAAGCTGTCAGTATCAGTGCGTATACAAAAGGGCTGTTATTGCCGGAAGAGTCCGCGATGTTTAAGCTGGGCAGAAGACTCCTGTCGAACAAGCCGATAATCATGTTCAATCCAAAAATAAACAGGGTGGCGGCGCTGAATATTTTCAACCCCTTTTTTATATTCATCTTCTTAACCATTGAAGTCATCCCAAGAATGGCAGCCAGAATATAAAGCCCATCGATAAGTGTCACACCCAATGCCCCTGCCTCTGCTGCGGCAAATCCCTGTAAGGATGCTGCTTGAAATATAAAAATACAAACGGGGCCTACTGCGAATTGCAGCAGAATCCCGAATTTAAATCCTTTTATAAGCATATAGCTCACCCCTTATGAACATAAGAATAAGAGAATCTAACCGGGGATTCAACTAAAAAATTGCAGTTGGCAGATTCATGATAAAATAGGACAAGATGAAATTATATACATGGAAACGATGGTGGGTATGAAAATCGAATTTGAAAATAACATCATAGAGTTCAATGTTCAATATGGGAAGAGAAAGAAGATATCACTTCATATAGATTCGATTGGCCACATAACGGTTAAAGCTCCCAGAGATACAAGTGAAGAGATTATCATAAGCGCTATGGAACAGCATGGTAAGTTGATACTGGAGAAATTACAAGCCATCGCGAAGGCCCAAGAAACCCCTAAGACAAGAGAGTATCAGGACGAAGGTAAGTTCCTTTATCTTGGAAAAGAGTATTTTCTGCATGAGCTGATAGAGACGGGTGAGTTAGATGAAGAGGAGCTTAAGAAAAATCTCAAAAAGTTCTATTTTGCAAGCTGTAAGAAGATTGTGGGAGAACGAATAAACAGATATCAAACAGAGCTGAGAGTAAAACCCAAAACCATTGAGATCGTAGAATCGAGAACCAAGTGGGGAAGCTGCAGTTCGGATAAAAAGATAACCTTTAATTATCGTCTGGCCATGGCTCCCGTAGAAGTTATAGATTATGTGATCATCCATGAACTCTGTCATCTGCTGCATATGAATCATGACCGATCCTTTTGGAGGCGTGTTGGAAGTTTTATGCCGGATTATAAAGAAAAGCAGGAGTTTTTAGCAAGGCATGGGCAGTTTATGACACTATAAAAACGATTTTATTTACGAATGTAATCCTCCGGGGTTACCGGCCGTTAACTCTCTAAAGTCGGGGGAGGTTCGAGGGACAGATGCAGGAGGGGAGTCAAACTTTCAACTGCAGCAAGGATAAAAGCCTAGGAGATTTTCTCCCAGGCTTTTATTTTTTTTACTGATGCCGGTTAAAATATCTAATTTCTGTTGTCATATATGTTTTCGATACCAACTTAATGTGTTATTTATGGCTTCGTTAACAGACGTGGCTTTCATACCAAACGTCTTTTCGAACTTACTGCTATCCATTACAAACGGATGATTCCATTGATACATCATTTCAACCATCTCACGCATATTTGGGTTAAACAAACCAAGCAAGCGAATAAGCCGTGTGCCAACTACTCTAGTTTTTACGTGTTTATCCAATTCAGCAGAAATTAAATTAAAAAGTTCAATTTGCGTGATCGGGGGATTGCTTGGGACATGCCAAATTTCCCCTAGAGCTGTATCGTTTGTACCGGCTATCGCTAACGCTTTGCCAAAGTCAGGAGCATAGGTAAACGTATGAGGTTTATGCTTGTTTCCTAAAATGGATGCGCGCTTACCGGTTAATGCTGAACCGAATATGAATGGAGTTGCTGCAAAGTCGTCTGGACCCCAGAAGTCTGATCCACGAACGCGGGCTATAGGTAGCTTCCCTGCATTGTGAGCAAGTTCAAGGGCTTCGGTCATGGCCTGACGTACTTTCCCCTTATGGGTATGCGCATTATGGATTGTTGCATCAATAAAAAAGATTTTACCCAATCGTGATACGCGGGCTGTGCGCATTGATAAACTGCTGTAGCGCCTTTCGTTAGTTCGGCTACTTTCTTTGTATCAAATGCATTTCCAGCAACCACTTCCACTTCGTCTGGAAAGCCTTTTTTATTACCTGATCTATTAACTAGACGCACTTTTTTATTTAATTTAAGTAGTTCCCGCATTGTCCATTTTCCTAAAGGTCCTGTCCCGAAGATGACATGCAACTCCTTCTGATTAACCATTTTCACTAGTTCTCCAACTCCTTCTTATATTAAGAATCCATAAGATTATCATATAAAAGTATGGAGACTACGGCGATTATCAAAAGCGCAAAGGAATTAATGAAAGGTGCAAACATTAGTATTATCCGATGTTTTGTTTCCGGTAACCACCAGGCGTTTGCCCTGTCCATTTCTTAAAGGCGAGATGGAAGGATACAGGTTCTGAAAATCCAAGAGCATAAGAAATATCACTGATCGAAAATGAAGGGTCTTTTAAATACCTTTCCGCCATGTTTTTTCGAATAATTGTGAGTAAATCCTTGAAAGTAGTATTATCTTTTTTCAATTGAAGCTGAATGGAGCGAACGCTAAATCCTAGACTTCTAGCTATGTCTTGGATTCTAGGGATAGATCCATCGAACCTTTTGATAATAGCAAGACTAACAATTTCCGAGAAGGTCTGTTCCAATTTCAAAGCACGTATCATCTGAATGGCATGGTTCTCCACAATTTCTAACAATTGTTGATTGCGATACACGACAGGTAAATCTAATATTTTTGCATCGAATATAAGTGCATTTTCCTTTTGATTGAAAACAAGTTTCGTTCCAAAAAGATTGGCATATGGCTGTATATCTGAGGGAGCACCGTGTGTAAATGAAACCATTTTTAGTTGAAGGGGATCACCAGTTAGCTTTTGAATAATTTTATAAGTCGAAGAGAGGATTGAATCCATAAGATGATAGGTTGGATTTCTTGAAGAATCGCTTACCCAAAAGCTGAATTTTGCTTCACCATCGATAATCTGCAGATCGTAAACGATACCACTACATAAGAGAATATTATATCGTTGATAATTTTCGAACGCTTGATTTAGTGTGTTGGAATTGAGCAAGATATATCCGATCAAACCCAAATTGTCTAATGAAAATCCCGATCCTAAAAGTAAGCCGAAATATGGATCTTTACAAATATGAGCTGCACTTTCCATCAAACGGTCATATTTGTCCGAATCGATATAGTTGTCTGGATTTGTCATAAGATCCTCTTGGATTTGAAGGTCTTTATACAAAGATTCTATAGAGTGACCTCTACTTAATATTGAATGCACAATAGGTATACACAACATCACCGACATTTGATACATCCCGAGTTAACTCCTTTACTTATATGTATTTTTGCGTTTTTTGTTAGCTTTTTTGCATGCTTTATTATAATGACCTTTACTTTATTGTTATAAGCTTAAAACTAAGCTTGATGCAAAATATTGGAGGGATGATCGAAGTTAGTAGCAGTATATCACAGATTTGATACATGCCCCTTTATTCATTAATGACATTTTAAATTGGAGGTAGTTTCTTATGAAAACTAATTTGCACCGTCAAGCAGGTCTATTGTTTATATTAGGATCTATATTGCTCTTTATTCCGTACATTACTCTTATTTTTATTTTTGATTACCCTGATATTTTAAGAATGCCCGTAGATCATATTTTAACAAAATTTCATGATGGAGGAACATCATTAATCCTAGTTTGGTGGGTGTTTTCACTAGCTGGACTGCCACTTCTTTGGGCTGTCGTTTTTTTAAGTAAGATCATTGGAGAAGAATATCAAAATGTAAGAGTTGCAACAACCTTTATGATCATTGGAGGAATAACACAGATTGTAGGATTATTAAGATGGGTATTTGTTGTGCCGGTTCTATCTAATTATTATGCTGATCATCCTGACACGTCCCAAGTGACCGTTTCTATTATATTTCAAGTAGTTCACCAATACGGTGGAGTAATTCTTGGAGAGCATCTGGGCCAAATATTTTCTATTATATGGACTTTGATTGTTTGCCACCATTTTATTAAATCAAAAACCATTCATCCATTCATCGGTTGGTTCGGAATCATCTCCTCCTTGATTTATCTCTTAGGACAAACCGAACTATTTGCCACAGTCATACCAACATTCCCTGTAATAGGATGGGCAGCTCCAATTGGCAGCACACTTTGGCTCCTTTGGATGATCACACTGGGGGTCTCACTCATACGGAAAAGTAAATATAGCCAGCCAGGAACCCGGATAAGCTGAGGCATTTATTAAAATAAACCTATATAAAATGAAACCAAAGAATTATATGATATATAAATTGAACTTGAGATTTTGCATTTAAGGAGTCGGCCGTAACTACGGGGAATGTTTGGACTTCCGGCCGCTGTTGTCTCCAGATTTCTAGGATTGTACCGCTTTTCGCGGATGAAATCCGGAGACAAAGGCGGTCGCTAGCGCTCCTCCAGTTCCAAACTTCCCCTTCGTTACTCTCACTCTGTTGTCATTTTTTCCAGTTCATCTTATATAGTGCATATATTTCAAATCGATAGGGGATTATTTATGAAAACGATTGGTCTTATTGGTGGAATGAGCTGGGAGTCCTCGTTAAAATATTATCGTATTATCAACGAAGAAGTGAAAAAACAATTGGGCGGATTGCATTCAGCCAAGTGTATTTTATATAGCGTAGACTTTGAAGAGATGGAACGATATCAAGCAGCAGGTGATTAGGGAAGTGCTGGTAAACGACTCGCAGAAATTGCGCAGTCTCTTTTTATGTTAATTTATCTAACGCAAGTGTTGACACCCCCCGAAATCCCCACTATAATCTGGTTAGATGTTAGTTAATGTGACAAGAAAATAAAGGTTCTCATCCATATGGATCGCGAACGAAAATACTGTCTAGGGTTCCGCCGATGAAGGGGGTGACTGACCGGGTTTCCGGCCGTTAACCTTCCCGACATTGGGGCAGGTCCGAGAGACAGGATGCAGACAGGGGTTCAAACCCTTATAACTGCAGCACGGAAGGATAAAAGCCTGGGAGATTTCTCCCGGGCTTTTATTTTTTTTATACTAATGATGCGGGAGGGATTGGGATGAACAGGTTTTGGGGCACAACTCTGATCGCCGGTACGAAATGGTCGGGTACGATAGGTAAGGGGAGATACCTGCGTTTTACGGCACTTGATAAAGGGGCGAATATATCGCTTCTTCTCTACAACGCCAAGGATTTGACGGAACGTTATAACATGCCGGATACGCTGAAGGCTCAGTATACATCGCATTTGACACGGGGCAATGTGCTTATGAGTGACAATGGGCGCGTACTCGCCAGTATTGTGCAGGATAGCCTGGGATGGCACGACGCTATTAGCGGGTACACGACCCGCACGGCGACGGATGCCAAGTACGGAGCGACGAACTATCAGGAACAAAGGAATGACTGGCTTCGGAGTGGTGAAGAAAATCTGACGGTGGAACTCACGCGCAATGGATTGGAAGCCAGGGATTTGTCACCTGTGGTCAACTTGTTTTCCAAAGTATTTTGCAACGAGGATGGGGATATGGTGTATTGCGGGGATCATTGTGCTGCGGGCTCTTCAGTTACGCTGCGTACGGAAATGGATGTGCTGGTCATACTCTCTAATACCCCTAATCCGCTAGACCCGAGTTCTTCGTATCCTTCAGTTCCGGTGAAGATGGAAGTGCTGCCTGCGGCTGCCGTTGACAGCTTGGATTACTGCGTGAATTATCGTCCGGAGAACCGGCGGGCTTTTGAGAATACATGGAATTATTACACTTTGCTCGGCTAAAAAGGATGGCTATAGATTAAAAGGAGGGGCTTCATATGGCGGCATTTATAAAGGTGGAAAGTAATCGGCTCGCGGAAAATGCGATCTATGATCAAACGATTCTGGCCGGAGACGGTTGGATGCATGAACTGCTCCCCGGGCAGGTGCTGAGAATTGTGGATGTGGCTGGAAATCAGGCGGCAGATACGCTTTTCTATGATGCAGATCATCCCGAGGATCACTACAGTGCGGTTGCGACAATAGCCGCTCAGGGGAATATTTATTTGACGACAGGCTCGGTGCTTCGTTCGGAATCCGGCGCTGAACTGCTGGAAATTGTCGCGGATACCTGCGGACGGCATGATACGGTGGGGGGTTCCTGCTCGGCGGAAAGCAATACGGTCCGTTATAGCCACGACAAGCTGCATATGCACAATTGCCGGGATACTTTTATGCTTCAGTTGTCCAAATGGGATGGTGATTTCAGCAAGCGGGATCTGGCACCGAATATTAATTTTTTCATGAATGTTCCGGTTACGCCAGAAGGCGGGCTGCAGTTTGCGGATGGGGTATCTTTTCCTGGGGCGTATGTGGAAATGAAGTCGCTTCGTCGTACGCTGGTGCTGATCAGTAATTGTCCGCAGTTGAACAACCCGTGTAATGCTTATAATCCGACGCCGGTTCGTGTTCTGATCTGGGAGCAGTAGAAGATAGATAGGTAAATAGATACGCACACCTTTGGGAGGGGTCCTCATGTTCGATAAAATACTGATTGCCAACCGCGGCGCTATTGCAGTCCGCATTGAAAGAACGCTGCGTGAAATGGGGATTCCGTCTGTAGCGGTCTATACCCGCGCCGACCAGGATAGTCTGCATGTGGACCAAGGGGATGAAGCGGTGCTCATTGGGGAAGGGGCCGCTAAAGAGAGTTATTTGAATTCAGAGTTGATTTTGGATACCGCTATTGCCACGGGTGCGCAGGCGATTCATCCAGGATACGGATTCCTGAGCGAAAATGCTGAATTTGCCCGCGCCTGCCGGGAACGGGGGATCGCCTTTATCGGCCCCACGCCGGAGCAGATGGAATTGTTCGGGCTTAAGCATTCGGCGCGGGAACTCGCGTTAAAAGCAGGTGTTCCGCTGCTGCCGGGAACGGCGCTAATCTCGAAAGTGGAGGAGGCATTGGAGCAGGCGGCTGTAATCGGCTATCCGGTTATTCTTAAAAGCACAGCCGGAGGCGGCGGTATCGGCATGCGGGTCTGCCCGGATGAAGAAGCGCTTGAGGCTGCCTTTGATTCTGTGCGTCATTTGGCGGAGACCAACTTTAAGAACGCGGGCTTATTTTTGGAAAAATATATTGCCAAAGCGCGCCATGTGGAAGTACAAATCTTCGGAAACCGCTTCGGTGAGGTGATTGCGCTCGGTGAACGCGACTGTTCCATTCAGCGGCGGAATCAAAAGGTTATTGAAGAGAGTCCTGCTCCCGATCTTCCGGATCGTGTTCGAAATGCAATGTATGAGGCGGCCACTAATCTGGCGTCTGAAGCCGGTTACCGCAGTGCGGGGACGGTTGAGTTTTTATATGATCCCGATGAGCAGCGCTTTTACTTCCTGGAGGTGAATACCCGGCTTCAAGTGGAGCATGGGGTGACGGAAGAAGTTCTCGGCATTGATCTTGTGAAGTGGATGGTGCTGGAAGCGGCGGATGAGCTGCGGGATTTGAGTTCATTCGTAAGTGAACCCAAAGGACATAGTATGCAGGCCCGAATCTACGCCGAAGACTGCCTGCAGCAGTTCAGACCGAGCGCCGGTCAGCTGGACAAAGTGGTATTTTCCGAAAAGGCGAGGATTGAGACCTGGGTCAGAGACGGACTTGAAGTGACGACGCTTTATGATCCAATGCTGGCCAAAATCATCGTACACGGCCGTGACCGGGATGAAGCTATGGATAAGCTGTTATCCGCGCTTGAAGAAACGCGCCTTTACGGAATTACGACGAATCTTCTCTATTTACAGGCGTTGCTGAAGGATGAAGACTGCCGGGAAGGGCAAGTTTATACCCGGATGCTGGAAGGCTTCACCCCTGAGGAATATGCGCTGGAGGTTATGGACGGGGGTGTTCAGACTACGGTTCAGGACTGGCCGGGCCGGACGGGCCACTGGGATGTCGGCGTTCCTCCCTGTGGACCGATGGACCCCCTTTCGTTCCGGATTGGAAACAAGCTGCTGGGCAATCCGGATCATGCTCCGGGCCTTGAGCTTACCTTGCGGGGCGGGTCCTATCGCTTTCGCGCCGGAATGACCTTTTGCCTGACCGGCGCGGATATGAACGCTGAGCTGGACGGCTGCAAAGTACCGATGTATGAGCCGGTTACCGCTGCTACGGGGCAAACCCTGAGCTTTGGCGAAGCCAATGCTGGCATGCGAACTTATATAACGGTTGCAGGCGGTTTTGATGTCCCGGCTATTCTGGGCAGTGCAGCTACGTTTACGCTGGGCGGCTTTGGGGGTCACGGCGGCCGGGCGCTGCGGGTTGGCGATGTCCTATCTGTAAATTTCCCGAAGGGCTTAAGTAATAGAAATGCTGATCTCAACAACGCCGAGCCGAGGGTGGAGGGGTTGGTGCCTGAGCTGAACCGGATAATGAAGCGGGAATGGAGCATCGGTGTGATTCCGGGTCCGCACTGCACCGGAGAATTTCTGCGGCCTGAATATTTGGATCAGCTGACCCACACCACCTGGGAAGTTCACTTCAATAGTTCGCGTACAGGCGTCCGGCTGATCGGGCCCGCTCCGATATGGAGCCGTGAGGATGGGGGCGAAGCCGGACTTCATCCTTCCAACATTCATGATAACGCCTATGCCGTAGGGACTTTGGATTTGACGGGAGATATGCCGATTTTGCTCGGACCGGATGGTCCCAGTCTCGGTGGCTTCGTCTGCCCGGTAACTACGGCATCGGCGGAGTTTTGGAAGCTGGGCCAGCTCCGTCCCGGGGACAGTGTTTCTTTCAGGCTGCTTACGTTAGAAGGGGCGGATGAGGTCCGGGCGGCACAAGAACGTTATCTCGCTGTAATATCACCAGAGGCGGATGACCCCGGAATTTTAGCTGTCTATACGCTTCCGTCCAAAGAGAAAGCTGTTACTCCCGATTATCCCCTGCTGGTGTCCGAAGGCGGGGAACGGCGTTTTCGAATTGTAATCCGCTGCGCCGGCGATGAGAATTTGCTTGTTGAATACGGCGAAATGGAATTAGATTTGACGCTGCGCTTTCAGGTGCATGCGCTGATGCAGGCCATTAAGGACGGTGGCATTCCCGTGCTGGATTTGACGCCGGGCATCCGTTCCTTGCAGGTACATCTGGACCGATCGCAAATTACGGTGGCTGAGGCCAGTCGCAGAATTCTGGAGCTTGACCGGAATCTTCCGCCGCTGTCTTCCATAACGGTACCCTCGCGGATCGTCAGACTTCCGCTATCCTGGGACGATCCGGCTACCCAGCTCGCCATCCAGCGTTATCAGCAGACCGTCCGTCCCGATGCGCCGTGGTGTCCCAGCAATCTTGAGTTTATCCGCCGGGTTAACGGATTGGAGGATATTGAAGAGGTACGCCGAATCGTTTTTGATGCCAATTATCTAGTGCTTGGTTTGGGAGATGTATATCTTGGCGCACCCGTTGCGACCCCTACCGATCCCCGGCACCGTTTGGTAACGACTAAGTATAATCCAGCCCGGACCTGGACACCTGAGAATGCCGTCGGGATCGGTGGCGCATATATGTGCGTGTACGGTATGGAAGGCCCGGGCGGTTACCAGTTCGTTGGCCGTACGATCCAGATGTGGAACCGGCTTAGATCCACGGAGAGCTTTCAACCCGGAAAACCTTGGCTGCTGCGCTTCTTCGACCAGATTCAGTTCTATCCGGTCGAAGCGGATGAGCTCCTGAAGCTGCGGGAGGATTTCCTGCGCGGACGCTTTGAAGCGGATATTACCGAGACGACATTTGATCTTGGAGAATATCTGAATTTCCTTGACTCTATTAAGGATAGTACGGAGGATTTCCGGAGCAGGCAGCAGCAGGGGTTCCATGCAGAACGGGAAAGCTGGAGAGAGCTGGGTCTGGCGGAGTATGTATCCGAGGGGGATCAGGGGCCCGCGGCTCAGGAGGAAGAACTGCCTCCGGGTACGGAAGCGGTTCGCTGCTCCATGCCAGGCAGTATATGGAAGGTGCTCACGGCAGTGGGTCAGACGGTCAAAAAGGGTGAGGTCATTGCCATCGAAGAAAGCATGAAGATGGAATTCCCCCAATATGCGACCTGTGACGGGACTGTGGCTTCGATTCACGTGAGCCCGGGCGATGCTGTCCATACAGGACAGTTGATTGCAGGCATTCTTATATCTGAACAAAGCGAGGTGGCTTCCTAATGAGTAATGTTCTTTTTCCTGAAAGATTGTCGATAGGCTGGCTGGCAGAGCAATACCGGAGCCATCAATTGGCACCCCGGGAGGTAATGGAAGAAATTATGCGGCGTGCTGCGCGTGATGCCGACATGAATATTTGGATTACCCCTCCGTCCATGGAAATGTTGGAGCCTTACCTGACGGGGCTGATGAGCATGGACCCTGAACAGGCACCCCTCTGGGGAATTCCCTTTGCGATCAAGGACAATATTGACTTGGCTGGAATTCCTACCACTGCCGGCTGTCCGGAATTTGCATATACACCCGGAGAGCATGCCTCTGTAGTGGAAAGGCTAATAGCAGCGGGGGCCATTCCTGTTGGGAAAAGCAACCTTGACCAGTTCGCCACGGGTCTGGTCGGCACGCGCAGCCCCCACGGGGAGACCCATAATTCATTGAAGCCGGAGCTGATCAGCGGCGGCTCCAGCGGCGGCTCGGCTGTAGCGGTCGCCCGCGGACAGGCTGCTTTCTCGCTAGGCACGGACACGGCAGGCTCGGGGCGTGTGCCTGCTGCGCTGAATCGGCTGGTCGGCTATAAGCCGAGTCTTGGCGCGTGGCCGACACGTGGTGTGGTTCCTGCCTGCGCGAGTCTGGATTGCGTAACGGTGTTTGCAACCGGACTTGAAGATGCGCTGGTGGTGGATTGCGCCGTGAGAGGGGTGGACCCTAAAGACCCTTGGTCACGCGATATTCAGCGCTCAGGAAACAGGCTTCCGGAGGTGCTGCTGCTTCCTGAAGGGACTCCGGATTTCTACGGTCCCTATGCGGAAATGTATGAACAGGCCTGGAAGAATGCCGTCCTTTCCTTGGAGAAGCTAGGCATCCCGGTGAAATACATCGATACGTCCTTGTTCGCTGAAGCTGCTGCGGTTCTGTATGACGGACCCATGGTAGCGGAGCGATGGGCAGATCTGGGAGGATTTGTCGAGTCCCATCCGGAAACGGTATTTCCGGTGACAGAGACCATTCTTCGGTCCGGTGCTTCACCCAAGTATACTGCTGCTTCCGTGTTTCAATCGGTGCATAAGCTTCAGGGGCTAAAGCTTGAGGCGGGTAAATTACTGGAAAACTCAGTACTTGTCATGCCGACCTGCGGCGGGACGTGGAGCCGCGACCAGGTTCGTGAGAATCCGATTTCCACGAACAGCGACATGGGGCGGTATACGAACCACTGCAACCTGCTTGACTTGAGCGCGGTGGCGGTTCCTGCTGGAGAAGCGGGGGTCGATCTACCGTTCGGCATTACCTTGTTCGCCCTTGCTGATAACGAAGAGCTGATCTGCGGTACAGCCGAATTGCTGAACCCTGAAACTTCACTGCTCGCTCCTGGTTCGTCCGCTCCGGAGTCCACCTCCACTCAGACTGCTGCAAACGGGGATGAGGTACTGTTAGCTGTATGTGGACTGCATATGCGTGGTTTTTCGCTGGAGACACAAATGCTTTCCTGTGGAGCCTCCTTCCTGCACGAGGCGGCTACGGCACCGCAATACAGGATGGTTAGACTTGAGGGGGCGACACCGAAGCCGGGACTGCTGAAGGTGCTTCAAGGCGGGGCTTCTCTATCTCTGGAGGTGTGGACAATGCCTGCAGCCAGCTTTGGCGGGTTTGTGGCTTCCATTCCGGCACCTCTCGGTATAGGAAGGATCTCGCTGATCGACGGCTCTGAAGTTTCCGGGTTTCTATGCGAGTCTTATGCAGCTGAGGGTGCTGAAGACATAACATCTTCGGGAGGTTGGCGGCAAGCTGTGCGCTCGTAAGAGTGCCGGAGAACAATATATGCGTTTAGCTTGGTTTTTCAATTTAATGTCAGCTTATATTACAAATGGGATTGACAATTCCGTATGATACCCTTTATACTACGAATAAATGTTAGGTATTGTAACAAATGAATAGCGGTTCCCGTAGCCTCATCACTGGGAACAACCAGCTGTCTAGGGTTCCGTTGTTCCTGTCTTCGTCGGTTATGCCGACAGAGATCATGGATCGGGTCTGGTCCGAGAGATTAGCGTACGAAGGCTGCGGAATAAGCAGGCATGTCTTCGTATAACACGGAAGGATAAAAGCCAGGGAGATTACTCTCCTTGTCTTTTGTCCTTCTTTTTTATTGAATAAAGTTTCAAAACGCCCATAAGGATGACGCCTTTGGAGCTTAGGGACAGGAGTGGGAGATTATGACAAAGATTATGAAAATGTGTTTAACCTTGATCATGCTGATGCCGTTAATTACCCTGGCGGGCTGTGGAGGGAATAATAGCTCTGCTGTGGAGGGCGGGAAAGAAGATCCTGTTACCATTGCTCTCAGTCCTTGGCCGGGTTGGTACATGTGGTACCTGGTAGAGGAAAAGGGGTTCTTTGAAAAGCATGGAGTCGATGTCAATCTGCAATTCTTCCCCGTATACAGCGATTCGCTGCAGGCTCTTGCAACCGGCAAGGTGGATGCGAACAGCCAAACGCTCAGCGATACGCTTGCTCCCCTCTCCAAAGGCATTAAGTTAAAGGCCGTGCTGGTCAACGATAACTCCTTCGGCGGCGATGCCATTGTCAGCAAGTCGGACATTGCAAGTATCAAGGATTTAAAGGGCAAGACGGTAGCCACTGAACTGGGAACGGTGGATCACCTGCTTCTGTTGACTGCATTAGCCGAGAATGGTATGAAAGAGAGTGATATTAATTACGTCAATATGACGGTGAATGATGCAGGCCCTGCTTTTATTGCCGGTCAAAGTGATGCATCGGTGCTGTGGGAGCCGTTCCAGACGAAGGCGGTCAAGGAAGGTAAGGGGAAAGTGCTCTTCTCCTCAAAAGATACACCGGGGCTGATCCCGGACCTGCTCGTGTTTAAGGAAAGTGTTGTGAACGACCGACCTGAAGATGTGCAGAAAATTGTCGATGCCTGGTTTGACGCTCTTGCCTATTTCCAGGATCATCAGGAAGAAGCCATCGAGCTGCTGGCAAAGCACGCAGAAACGACACCGGAGGATTTCAAACTGGGCATGGACAGCATCAAACTGTTTACGGCCGAAGAGAATATACAGGCTTTTACGGAAGGCAGCGATTATACCTCACTGAAGTTCACCGCAGAAAAAACGGCAAAGTTCCTTCAAGGCCTTGATATGGTGGACTCAATTGATGATGTAACTATTCTGTTTGATCCGCAATTCGTACAAAAAGCAGCGGGGAAGTGATGAACCATGAAACCGGAGAAACGTCGTAAGCCTCAAAGAATACAAATCTTCAAAGAGATCGGCCCCCGGTCCTTCGCTGTAACGGCAGCCTGTTCGTTTTTATTGCTTCTGGCTGTATGGTCGGTGCTTAGTTACAGTGAGGCGGTCAGCCGGACATTCCTGCCGACACCGCATCAGGTGCTGTTTGAGCTATTCAGGCTGCTGGGTACCGGGGAATACTGGCATCATATTGGGATTAGTGTATTTCGGGTGAGCGCCGGGTTTCTGCTTGCTTGTATTATCGGCATTCCGCTTGGCATTTTTGCAGGAACATTCAAGTATGGAGAGGCTCTGATCGAACCGCCTATGGAATTCATCCGTTATATGCCTGCGGTTGCTTTCATTCCTTTGATTATGCTGTGGGCAGGTATTGGGGAGTGGGCCAAAATCCTGCTGATCTTCATCGGCTGTTTCTTCCAGCTTGTGTTAATGGTAGCTGATAATACTAGACGCGTATCGCTGGATCTCATACAGGCGTCCTTCACTCTTGGCGCGAGCCGTTGGGCAGCAATCGAAACTGTACTTATTCCGGCAATAAAGCCGCAGCTTATGAACACTCTTCGTCTGATATTGGGATGGGCCTGGACGTATCTTGTTGTGGCCGAACTGGTTGCGGTCAACAGCGGTCTGGGTTATGCCATTATGAAGGCGCAGCGATTTCTGAATACCGACGAAATTTTTGTAGGCATTATTGTTATCGGCCTGCTGGGCCTGATCAGCGACCGCATTTTCGCTTTTCTGAACCGCAGATGGTTTCCGTGGGCTTAAGGATGTACGGATAAAGGCAGATAAGAGAAGAAGTACACTGGGGGGATGAAGATGAGCCGGGGAATCATTGAGGTTAAAGAGCTGAACAAAGTCTACGAGTCGAAAAATAAAACATTCGAGGCACTGCGCAATATTGATCTGACGGTAGGCGAGAATGAGTTCCTGACAATCATAGGGCCTTCCGGCTGTGGTAAATCAACGCTTTTGCGGATTGTCGCTGGTCTTGAGGATGCTTCGGGCGGAGTTCTTTCTGTCGATGGTGAGGAAATTATCGGACCGGGGGCTGATCGGGGGATGGTGTTTCAGGGCTATACCCTGTTTCCATGGCTGACGGTACGCGAGAACATCGAGTATGGTCCAAAGTTAAAAGGTATACCTATTCTGGAACGCCGCCGAATCTCCAATCACTTTCTGAAGGTGATCCGTTTGGAGAGCTTCGCCAAGTCCTATCCCAAACAGCTTTCCGGCGGGATGAAACAGCGGGTGGCCATTGCCCGGGCGTTAGCCAATCGTCCCAAGGTACTGCTAATGGATGAGCCGTTCGGTGCCCTGGATGCGCAGACGAAGCTGGAAATGCAGGAAATGCTGCTGGAGGTATGGGAACGGGAAAAGACTACCGTGATGTTCATTACGCATGATATTGATGAAGCCATCTTTCTGTCGCAGCGAATTATCGTAATGGGAGCCGCACCGGGCCGCTTTCTGCAGCAGTTTGAGGTTTCGCTTCCTGCCGAAAGGACGCCTGAGGTCCGGGAGCATCCCGATTTCCTGGCTCTTAAACATGAAATCGTTCAGCTGTTGAAGCACTGAGAGTTGAAGCCTTGAGCAGGCGTCTATCGAAGAGCCAAATTAATATTGGCATGACCGTTTCGATCATATATTAAAATGGAGAACTTTCTGTAGAGAGGGTTCTTTTTTTTGCGGATTTACAGGGTACAAAAAGGGCTCAACACCAGAATGAGTGCTTGACAAAAGGTTGCATGCGGGGATACGTGGATTCGAGCCTTTGGACGGACTGTATAGCCCTTGATATGAACGAAACTGTCAAGCGCCGCTGTAGCAACTCCGTTTTTGGCGCACTTAAACAAACCTATCAATAGACGTCTTTTAAAGAGAGCCCCCTTTTTCCAAAGGGGTTGACTCTGAGTGTGACTTCTTTCCTTACACATTAGGGAGGGAGCATGTCCTTAGCTTGGAGGCAAAAATCATTCGCTGGTCGGCATCCTGATATTCGTGGGTTTACACATGGTATTAATCCATCTGAAGAGCCTGCCGCTAACTATTTTCGTCCATCGTTCGCAAGCAAACGGGCACAAAGGGCTTCCGCGGCGTTTCTCTTCACCTTGCTCGATTTTGCCTCCAAGGTAAGTCATGCTCCGGCTTCCTGGCATTCATCTCCTTTCCTTTAGGGAGTGATTTTTCAGTGGTATACAGCGTCACATTGCAGTAGACGGACGGAGAGGGTTACCCGGCAAGCTTGGACTCCGGGACGGGGTTTCGGTCGTCCATCTCCAAAGCTCGGGCAATCGCCCATACAAATCCGGCAAGCTCCCGGGCAATGGCGGCTACGATCTTCGATTTGTGCTTCCCTTTTCCCAGCATGTTCATATATTTGCGGTGCAACCGGTTCTGTGCCTCCCAGGCCATCCGCTGCACCTCCGGCGGCAGTCCGGTGATCCGCTCGCGCAGTTTGCGGCGCACTCCCGGCGAGTGCCGGTAATGGTGGGCAGCTTCGACCAGCACCCGTCGCAAATGCGCATTACCGGCCTTGGTCAGCTTCCCCTGACTGCGGCTCACGCCGCTGGAGTGCTCGCTGGGCACCAGACCACAGTAACTCATGAATGAGGGGGCGCTGGCAAACCGCGTCACGCTGACCATCTCCGACACCAGCGTCGTGGCGGTGAGTGTAGCCACCCCTCGCAGCGCCTGAAGCGCTTCAATAAGCGGCGCCTGCGCATGGGTGTGGGAGAGAAGCTCGATCTCTTTTTCGTAACGCCGGAGTCGTTCTGCCGTTTCTCGAATGCTCTCCCGGTATTCCTGAAACACCATACGGTGGCAGGGACTCTCGAAGCGGAGGGTGTCCAGCCACTCTTCGTAGGCGAAGGTCCATGCCTTGACCTTGCTTGGGGGAGCGAGCTGCAAGCGTAGCAGAAACTTGCCCATGCGCTGCTTGTGGCGGTTCATATCTTCTTTTGCGTCCTCCCGGGCTCGAACGAGATCCCGGAGAGCTTCCTCCTCAGGGGATGGGATGTAAACACCGGTCAGCTCGCCGGCACGAAACAGCTGAGCCAAACGCAGCGCATCCCGCTTGTCGGTCTTGATTCGGTCGCCGGCCCGCTGAGGGATGAGGGAGGGAGCGACAACCGTACAGGAAATGCCGGATTCCAGCAGCCAGCGGTGAAGCATGTACCCGGTGGGCCCGGCTTCGTAGCAGACTTCCAGTTCCGCTCTGGATTCTCCGGAACCTTGCAACTGCTGCAAAAGCCTTAGAACACGTTCCCTGGTATGTTCGATAATCCCCCAGAAGCGGGGTTCGCTTCGGCCCTCGTCCGCGATGGCTACAGCAATTTTGGCTTTGGATACGTCTAATCCAATATACTTTTTGGCGATACTCATTAGTAAACCGACTCCTTTTTGTTTGTTAGCTCTGAATTGGAATCTTTGAGCCATTCACTCTTAGGATTTCCATTTCAACCTACGAGATAAACAAATTGCGATGTCGGTTTCGTTCATGATAACTATTATCATGCTGATTACTAAAAGAGAACAGAAACGGACTGAGGTGACGCTAATTGTGGATTCAACGCCTTCCAACATTTTAGCGCCTGAGGCACCTTAAATACGCTAATTCCTGCACTCTCTGCAACATTTCAGCGCGAGGCACCTTGAATACGCTAATTCCTGCACTCTCTGCAACATTTCAGCGCCCGAGGCACCTTGAATACGCTAATTCCTGCACTCTCTGCAACATTTCAGCGCCTGGGGTACCTTGAATACGCTAATTCCTGCACTCTCTGCAACATTTCAGCGCCTGAGGTACCTTGAATACGCTAATTCCTGCACTCTCTGCAACATTTCAGCGCCTGAGGTACCTTGAATACGCTAATTCCTGCACTCTCTGCAACATTTCAGCGCCTGGGGTACCTTAAATACGCTAATTCCTAAAAATAGATATTGAAACGTTTCCAATTTGATGTTATAATAGCGCTATCATAAAGAGAAGCTGTGGAGGATCATCATCATGTCCAGTATAAAGGATGTTGCCAGTTTAGCGGGGGTTGCGGTGGGTACGGTCTCCAGGGTGATAAATAACACGGGGGCGGTAAAACCTGTCACTCGTGACAAGGTTAAAGCGGCGATAGAAGCCCTGAACTATGTACCGAATGAAGTAGCACGCAATTTCAAAATGCAAAGGTCCAAAATGATAGCCCTGCTCCTTCCGAGCATTTGGCATCCGTTCTTCTCCGAGCTGGCTTATTATATCGAAGATGAGCTCGACCTTGAAGGCTTCAAGTTGATGCTCTGCAACAGCGGCGGCAAGCCCGAGAAGGAACTGTATTATTTTGATATGCTGAAGCAGAACAAGGTCGCCGGCGTTATCGGAATCACTTATAACGATATTGAGAACAGTGTGAGCACCGATATACCGATCATCAGCATCGATCGGCATTTTAACAAGAAGATTACTTGTGTGACCTCGGACAACTTCGAAGGCGGACGGGTAGCGCTCAGAGAGCTGGTAAAAGCCGGAGCGAAGAAGCCTGCATTTCTGGGGACCGTTACTTCCGTTTACAGCGAGACGATGCTTAGAAGAGAGGGCTTTGTGCATGAAGCGAAGGCGCTCGGTGTTCCTTTTGTCGTTTATGAAGAGCCGGATCCGATCCGCGATGAAGAACAATACTATAACACTTTTCTTCAAAGGCATAAGGATATTGACGGTGTATTCGCCATCACGGACATGACTGCGGCCACATATATAGAGAAAGCCAAGCAGGCCGGGATTCGCGTGCCTGAAGATGTGAAGGTGATAGGATACGACGGGATACAGGACCATCCCCTTTTCCATCCCATATTGTCCACGATAAGGCAGCCTGTGGAGGAAATGGCCAGAGCGGCTGTAAGACTGCTGCTGAAGAAGGTGGAAGGAGAAACATTGGACCTGGAGGTATACAGAATACCGGTTACATACAGAGAAGGAGAGACCACTTAATTTTTTTTCGACTAAGTTGGAAACGTTTCAATTCCGCCGAAATTTAATCAGCCGGAGATGCGCAGTATGTAAACGTGCAAGTCAAATAACACGAAGCGGGTACCGGAAGCCTGCGGGTAACCATGAGATACCGGGAGGGGAGTCAAACGTGAGAAGTCTAAAAGCAATCCGAAGCAATTGGGAGTTATATCTGCTGCTGCTGTTGCCTGTTGCATACTTTATTATTTTTCGTTACATCCCGATGTACGGGGTGCAAATCGCTTTTAAGGATTTTTCGCCGCGTCAAGGAATTTGGGGGAGTTCATGGGTGGGGTTTGAACATTTCAGGAGTTTTTTCGAGTCCTATAATTTCTGGCCGATTATCAAAAACACGGTGTTTCTGAGTCTGCTAAACCTGGTGATCTCCTTTCCCGTTCCGATCATTATCGCTATTCTGCTGAACCAGTTGGCCCGGGAAAAGCTCAAGCGGTTTGTCCAGACTGTTATCTATGCTCCTTATTTCATATCGACTGTGGTGCTTGCCGGCATGATTCTGGTGTTCCTTTCGCCGAACAGCGGGCTGGTCAATCATTTGATAAGAGCTTTCGGCGGAGAACCGGTTCTGTTTATGTCCGAGGCAGGCTGGTTCCGCCCGATCTATATCCTGAGTACAGTTTGGCAGGAAACCGGATTTGCCACCATTATTTACTTGGCCGCTTTGGCGGGTATCGATCCGCATTTGCACGAGGCCGCCGTCATGGACGGAGCGAACAAATGGCAAAGAATCCGCCACATTGATCTCACCGGCATCTTGCCGACGATTACCGTGCTGTTCATTCTGGCTGTAGGCAATTTGATGAACGTGGGCTTCGAGAAGGCATTTTTGCTCCAGACCGACTTGAACGTGGATACATCCGAAATTATATCGACTTATGTATACAAAATCGGAATTCAGCGCGCCCAGTACAGTTTCTCAGCGGCCATCGGCCTGTTTAACGCAGCCATCAATCTGGTGCTTCTTGTCATTGTAAATCGTGCGGCCAAAAAAATAAGCGGCAACGGGTTGTTCTAGAAGGGGGGGAATAGAAACATGTTTACGGCAAAACGCAAACTGAAAGGCGACATTGTTTTTGATGTGGTGAACTTTATTGTCCTTGGCGGATTTACACTATTAATCTTGTACCCCCTGTATTTCGTCGTGATTGCTTCCTTCAGCGATCCCAACCAAATTTACGCCGGGAACGTATGGCTCTGGCCTAAAGATATTACTTTTGAGGGATACCAACGGATTTTTAGCGACAGCGCCATTTGGCTCGGCTACAGAAACTCCCTGTTATATGCGGGGATGGCGGCTGTAATCAGCTCGGCGCTGACAATCATGGCGGCTTATCCCCTGTCCCGTAAAGATCTTTACGGAAGAAACGCGATTATGATGATATTTGTCATCACCCTCTTTTTTAACGGAGGCATTATTCCTACTTACTTGCTTGTTAAACAGCTTCATATGATCGATACCGTTTGGGCGGTTGTGCTCCCCAGTGCGGTGGATGCCTTTGCCATCATTATTGCCAGAACGTTCTTCCAGTCCTTGCCGGATGAGCTGAGGGAAGCGGCGGCAATTGATGGCTGCACGAATATGAGGTACGTCTGGAGTATCGTCATCCCGCTTTCCAAACCGATTATCGCCGTGCTGGTTCTCCTGGCCGTAGTTCGCCAATGGAACGGATTTTTCGATGCTCTGATCTACGTGAACGATGCCGAGCTCTATCCTCTTCAGCTTATCCTGAGGAATATTTTGATTCAAAACCAGCCATCCGGGGATATGCTGTCCGATATCGCAACCTTGGTTGCCCAGCAGAAAGTGACGGAACTGATCAAGTTCGGAGTCATCATCGTGGCTGCTCTCCCGCTGCTTATTCTGTATCCGTTTCTGCAGCGCTATTTTGTCAAAGGGGTAATGATCGGCTCGGTTAAGGGCTGATCCAGAAGCCAAGCCGCACCGAAGACACATTTAAGGAGGTGATATCCGGCAAGAGCCCGCAGTAAGTAGTCCGTTCGACCAACATTTATAAATCATTTGGGGAGGTTCAATTCATAATGAAAAGAAAAATGTCCATTCTCCTTGCAACGTTGATGTCCGCTTCGGTCATGATGACTGCATGCAGCAGCAATGATGCCAAAGACACCAGCACCAACAACTCCAACACGCCGCCGGCTGCATCCAGTGAAACCGATACAAACGCGACGAACGACAGCGCCGGCGGTTTTCCGCTTAAAGAGACATTGACATTGAAAGCGGTTGCGAAACGCCCATCGCTTGCGCCGAGCGATTTCAACGATTTCGAGCTGGTGAAGAGACTGGAGTCCCAAACCAACGTTCATGTGGAATGGGATACCATCGTCGATACGGACTATGACCAGAAGAAAAACCTGCTGCTCGCCAGCGGGGACTTGCCGGACATGTTCTACGGAGCAGGCTTTACGGACTCCGAACTGCTGAATTACGGAAAAGACGGAACCATTATCCCCTTGAATGATCTTATTGAAAAGAACATGCCGAATTTGAAAGCGCTTTTCGAAAAGCGTCCTGATATTAAGGCGCTCGTCACCGCTCCGGATGGCAACATCTACTCTCTTCCTGTAGGCGAGGAACTGGGAACCGGGCAGGAGGAAATCGGCGCCAATCCGGACTTCCTGTATATTAACTCTGACTGGCTGAAGAACGTGGGTATGGAAATGCCGACAACGCTTGAGGAGTATCACAATGTTCTCAAAGCCTTCAAAGAGAAAGACCCGAATAAAAACGGCAAAAAAGATGAAATTCCGCTCTCGTTTATTAACGCCTACTGGACTGGCGACATCGGTTATTTGTTCGGCGCATTCGGCGAACCGGACAAAACCTATCAGCCCGGCAACAACACCTTCTCCGAGCATTTGAATGTCAAAGACGGCAAAGTTTACTACGCAGCCCTGCAGCCTGGTTATAAGGATGCGATCAACTACTTCTCCAAGTGGTTTGAGGAGGGCCTTGTCGATATAGAATCCTTTACCCATAAAGATACGCAGTATCTGGCAAAAGGAAAAACGGAGGATGAAACACTGGGTTCATTCCTGTGGTGGGACCGTACGGACGTTGTGGGCGGGGAGAGAGACAAACATTATCCTATCGTTCCTCCGTTCAAGGATATGGTTGTCAAATGGAACAACGGCTCGGCGATTGGCCGAAGCGGCACCGTCATTACGGAAGAGAATAAGAATCCGGACATTACCGCGCAGTGGCTGGATCAGCTGTATGAACCTGTAATGGCTGCGGAAGTTCATTGGGGGCCGATTGGCACCTGGTTTGAGAAGGACGCAAACGGCTTGCTTGTCCAGAAGAAGGATATTGAGAATCCGGGCGAATTCCGGCGGACAGTGGCTTTGGGTGGAGCGGGTGTCATCACGGGCGAAGATTTTGAAAAGGTGGTCGCTCCCGAGCCTCGCGCCAAGCAGCGCATGGACGACATCAAGAATATCTTCGTGCCGCAGATGGAGAAAGAGCATTATCCGCTTATCTTCTTCACGGACGAAGAGCTGCAGACGATCGATCGGATTAAACCCGAGATTCAGACCTATACGAACAAAATGCGTGCTGGGTGGTTGATGAACGGGGGCGTGGATCAGGAATGGGATAAATACACCGCCGATCTGAAAAAAATGGGCATTGAAGACCTGATGAAGGTTTACCAGGACGGATACGACCGCTACATGGCTGCTCAAAAGTAAGAACCGCACAAAGTTGCCTGTTTGGGATATAAAAAAAGCAAGCCGGATCGTTTGGCGCTCCGGCTTGCCCCTAATGATGACAACCGGAGAATGGAGAGAAATAAAATGAATCATACAATCGCTTACTGGGCATTTGACGAAGGGCATGGAAATAGAACAAAAGACTCCATATCCGGTTTGACGGATACGATAGAATTCGCATTGAGCAAGGGGAGATTTCAGGCGCCGCAGCATCCGGTCTGGATTGACGGGATCAAGGGCAAGGCCTTATCCTTCGACGGCTACTCGACCTTTATCCGGCGCCGCGCTTCCCAAATCACCCAGCCCTCTGAAGCTTTGACCCTCTCGGCCTGGATCGCCCCGCGCACTTATGATTATGGAGCGAAGAACAGGTTGTCCGCCATTGTGAACCAGCATAACCGCGAAGCCGGGCAAGGGTATGTGTTTGGTATGTTTAAACACGGAGCATGGTCGCTGCAGCTTGGAGCAGGTGGAAAATGGCTGGAGGTATGGTCCCGCGAGCCGATTCCTTTGCGTCAGTGGTCTTTCGTTACCGCAGTTTACGATGGACGCGAAGGGCGGTTATCGCTTTATCTGAACGGAAAAAAAACGGCTGAAACCCTTACGAATCTGCCCTCGAACATAACGCCTGCAGATAGCGATTTATTGGTCGGGCGAAACAATAACGGCGTAATCCTGGCCGAATCCTTTACCATGAACAACTATGACGGATGGATGGACGAACTCATCATTTATGACAAGGCGTTGCCGGAGGAGGACATTCTGCGGAGGTATGAAGATGATCTTGGCGCTCATGGCGGGGTTGTTCCGTCCATAAACCCGGAGGATATGGAGATTCCGCGCAAGTTTTTCACCGCTGACAGGCACAGACCGCAGTTTCATATGAACCCGCCGGGACATTGGATGAATGAGCCTCATGCTCCGTTCTATTTTAACGGGCAGTATCATTTGTTCTATCAGCAGAATCCGAACGGTCCATTTTATCATTATATTCATTGGGGCCATGCCGTCAGCGAGGATTTGGTGCACTGGCGTGATCTGCCGACCGCGCTGAGCCCGGAACCCGGACTTGATCCTGACGGGATATGGTCGGGCAGCGCTGCTTTTGATTCGGAAGGACTGCCGGTGCTTTTTTATACAACCGGGAACAATGAGGAATTCCCCAATCAATCGATAGGCATGGCCCGGAGCACGTTCCCTGAAGACGGAGACAACGATTTAAAGAAATGGGTGAAGCATCCCGAGCCTATTCTGAGACAGAAAAAAGACGCAGGCCTGCATGGAGAATTCCGTGATCCATTTGTATGGGAAGAGGCCGGAACCTATTATATGCTTGTCGGTTCCGGCGCCGGCGAGGAAGGCGAAGGCGGAACCGCTCTTGTGTACAGCTCCCCGGATATGTTGGATTGGGAATATCGCGGACCGTTATATAGGAGTGATTACAGCAAGTATCCTTATCTCGGCGTCGCCTGGGAGCTTCCCGTTCTGCTCCCGCTCAAGAAGGAAGATGGAGCCGATTCAGGGAAGCATGTACTCCTGATCAGCCCGTGGGGCGAAGGAGCGACGGTAGAGGTCAACTACTGGATAGGCGATTGGAATCCGCAGGAGTGCCGCTTCCGGCCGGATAACGAAGAGCCCGGGCTTATTGATGTCGGCGATTTTCATTTCACGGGGCCCAGCGGAATGGTTGATCCGCGGACCGGACGCGCACTTGTCTTTACTATTGCGCAAGGCGAGCGGACACCGGAAATTGACTACGATTGCGGTTGGGCGCACGGGGCGGGGATGCCGGTTTCGCTATTTCTGCGCGGGGATGGACAGCTTGGCGTTGAACCGGTTGAAGAAACCGCACTTCTCAGGGGAAGGCATCTATTATCGGTAAACGGAAGCAGCCTGGAAGATATCAACCGGCAGTTGGACGGGATTAAAGGAGATTTGCTGGAAATCATCCTGGCCTTTGATTCCGCCGGGGCCGATCAGGTTGGCCTGTCTCTTCGCCGTTCGCCCGATGGAGCGGAAGAAACGGTCATCCTGTTTAACCGTCCGGAGCAGCGGCTGCTGGTCAACCGGACCAAGACGACGCTGGACATGAGAGAACGTACCCGGGGAATTCAAGGCGGCAGTCTTCCAATCGGGCAGGAAGAGCTGAAGCTGCATATTTTCATAGACCGGTCTCTGATCGAATGTTATGCCAACGGATTGAAGAGTCTGACCACCCGGGCTTATCCCTCGCGGGAAGATGCACTGGGGTTGCTGCTTCTGGCGAGCGGCCCCGCCGGACTCATCCGTATGGACATTTGGGAGATGAACCCTGCCTATCAATGACAGTGATTAGAGGAGATGTTGAAGTGTTGAAGACAACGACAACGTATGACGAGCGGTTTCGTCCGCAATATCATTATACGCCGGAGGCCAACTGGTTGAATGACCCCAATGGCATGGTTTGGTTTGAAGGGGAATATCATTTGTTTTACCAGTATCATCCCCATAGTACCGTATGGGGGCCCATGCATTGGGGACACGCGGTAAGCAAGGATCTGGTTCATTGGGAACAGCTTCCCATCGCACTTTGGCCCGATCATAACGGGGCTGTATTCTCGGGCAGCGCTGTTGTGGACTGGCAGGATACGACGGGGTTTTTCGGCGGGTCCGCCGGCCTTGTTGCGATGTTCACTCATGCAGATCTGCATCCGGAAACTGGAGAACCGCGGCAGCGGCAAAGTCTTGCCTACAGCAACGATAAAGGAAGAACCTGGGTTACCTATGCAGGCAATCCCGTACTGGAGGATGAACGCTATACCGATTACCGGGATCCCAAAGTGTTCCGGGATGAAAAAAGGAGCCGTTGGGGCATGGTGCTGGCGGCGGCGGACCGCGTTCTGTTCTATCACTCCACAAATTTGATTCATTGGACGTACGGTGGTGAGTTCGGAGCCGCAGAGGGTTCGCATGACGGCGTTTGGGAGTGTCCGGATTTGTTTGAGCTTCCGGTTGACGGAGGCCAAAGTGAATCCAAGTGGGTGCTCATTGTCAGTATTGGGGCCAATGATGCACTGGCTGAGGGTTCCCGGACCCAGTACTTCATTGGTGACTATGACGGCGTCTCATTTGTAAACGACAACCCTCAGGACACCGTGCTTTGGCTCGATCACGGCCGGGACAATTATGCCGGAGTCAGCTGGTCGGATATCCCGGAGCATGACGGGCGCAGGCTGTTCATCGGCTGGATGAACAACTGGAAATACGCCAACCTGGTGCCGGCCGGCAGTTGGAGAGGCGCAATGACTTTGCCGAGAACGCTTGAGCTGGGGACCTGCGAAGACGGAGTCCGGCTTCGCCAATCGCCTGTAGAAGAGCTTAAGGCATTAAGAACGCCCCTGTTTCAGCTTGAAAATTCAGTCGTGGAGGCCAGTGATGGTAATATCCTTAAGGATATCAAGGGAAATACACTGGAGATAGAGGCGGAAGTCAGAACAAGCGGTGCGGAGGAATTTGGATTTCGGGTTCATGGCTCAGGGCATCGGGGAATCATTATCGGTTATCATTCAGACAGCGAATTTTTGTTTATAGACCGCACGAATGCCGGAGAGACAGGCTTCCACCCTGAGTTTTCCTGCAGGCACGGCGATGATCTCCAGCCTTCAAACGGAACGGTCAAGCTGCGGATATTCGTGGACCGCTCTTCGGTTGAAGTATTCGCGAACGACGGCTGTCTTGCCTTGACGGATCAAGTCTTTCCGGACCCCGCTCATCAGGAGCTGGAGTTATATGTTCGGGGAGGCAGCATTGAAGTCCTGTCTATGAACATATACGGCTTACGCTCCATCTGGTAAGGCTGAACTGCATTTGATTGAAATATCCTTTCTTGGCAAGTTTAGCGTAGCTGCTAAAATCCCATAGAAAGGATATTTTTTTGTAAAATTATTTTATTGAAGCAAAGAGTTTTAATATAATTCCGGTTTATTGTACTCGATTTCTGTAATCTCACACTGGAACCAGTTGAAATCCCCGGTTTTCTCTTTCCAAATGATATCCGACTTTGAGGGAATGCGTATTCCGTTAAACTCTTTGAACTCTTTATTGACTCCTCCCCAGTCGCTTAATTGATATTTTCCGTTTACTTCCTTGTATCTTTTGGCGGTAAAGCTGATCAGATCGCCTGTCTCATTGAAAGTGAACACCCCGGAGGCTTTTACCCCTTTGTAGCTCATGACAGCCCGTGCGGAGTTCCCAATAATAGGCTCCCATTTGATGTAAGGATTTAAGGCCGCAGTCGGAAACCAGGGCAGCTCGGCCAGATACCGCAGCAGTGTGCTTAAATTCATTTCAGGGCCGCTCGCATCGACAACCGGAAATAAGGAGAACAGCTTAATGCTCATCTTCCCCTTGCCTTCCTGGTAGTTATCCAAGCCGGATAAATGGAGAAAAGGGGCCATTTGGACATCGGCTTTCCATACAAATCCCGGTTCATCCGCTCTAAAATATTGTTCGGCCTGGGCCGGCATCCAGGGTCCTCCTTCTTGGGTTCGCATTACCCCTTGTTGTTTCAGCCGCACGGATGTGATTTTTTCTTTTCCGATGATATGACAGTTCTCCAGCCATTTCTGAACGGGAAGCGGCAGACCCGCCAGGTCTTCTTCGCGGATGATCCCGGTATTTCTTATTGGGCTGGTTTTAAACAGCCGCTTCACTTGCTTCTTTGCTTTTCGGTTAAACACCAGATTGGCAATCGTTAGTGCAATGCAAAACACGACAACAAGAACTAGGAGAACCACTAACACAATGAATAGCCATTTAGACATACACATGATCCTTTCTTACTTGCACTGTGGTGCGATGACATCTATTTTAGTATATCCGGGGTTTTGTTTAGTTGAACCGACATGACTTCAATCAGGTATTTGGAGTGATCTTGCGGTAGCTGTTGGTCATCAGGTGGTTGGCACCGGGGGGTGTATTTTTGAACGTTGTTTATATTTTTATCGATGTTCAAAATTAATTTACTACGTTAATAGTTAATTGTCAATTTTCTTTTGTAGGCGTTCTCTCAGGGATTTTCCAATAAAAGAACGCCTTTTGTGTAAGACCAAACCCGTCTCCTTCGCTTGCAAAGGCAAAACTCGACATTATCTTTTACAAACGCTATCTCTTTGGATTAGCTCGGTAGCAAGCATGATATGATGAATGGCTTGTTGTGTCTCCAACAGATCAATGAGGATCTGAGCGGCATGGTAACCCAACTCGTATTTATGCTGATGAATTGTGGTCAACGCTGGTGTGCAATAGGCTGTCAGGTCTATATTATCGAAGCCTATGATGGAGATATCCTCAGGTACCAACTTCCCTGATTCCTTAACGCTCTGTAATGCCCCTAAAGCCATTAAATCACTAGCGCAAAAAAAGGCAGTGACATCAGGGCGGGAGGACAGTATTTTGAAGGCAGCTTCTTTTCCGCCATGTTCGGAAAATAATCCGTCAACAACGAGTGATTCGTCGAATGGTATGCCGTAATTCTCTAGCGCCTGACGATAGCCCTCCAGCCGCAGAAGACTTACATCCGCTTGGGTATGGCCATTAATCATGGCAATATGACGGTGTCCTGACTCCAGCAGATGGGTTACTGCGGTTAGGGCACCATTCGTATTGTCCGATGTAACGTAACCGACATTAGGTCCCTGAAGTGTAATATCGATGAGGACGCAAGGAATATCAGAGGAGACAATCTCCGTTAAATAGGGATCATCCAGCCGGATCCCCATAATAATGACACCATCTACACCTCGTTCCTGGCATAAAGTTTTATATGATTTCACTCTCTGTTTCTGCGGGGTCGTGCTGAACAATACCAGGTCATAATCCAGTTCTCCCGAACGGTCATTGATACCGCATAGCACTTCATACGCAATATTGTCTTTAGAGCTGTCCCTTGTAACGTTGGAGAGAAGAAGACCAAGTGTCTTGGTCTTCTTCGAAATGAGCGATCTGGCAGCCATGTTGGGACTGTAGCCCAACTGGTCTGCAATGTTTCTGATTTTGAGCCGAGTGTCCTCGTTTACGTCGCTATATCCATTCAAGGCACGGGAAACCGTCGTAACGGATACGCCGGCCGCTTTGGCAATATCTTTAATGGTAATCATATGGATACCTCCGGAATAGTATGATACAGGTGATATTTGATAGTCCCAAAATTTTATAATTCAGACTTGTAAATGCTTTCATTATGAACTATAATTCGATTATAACTGATCCGAAACGTTTTGGAAAGATTCCCGTATTCATAGTTATTTTTTTTGAGAAATTTCCGAAACGTTTCGGATTTAATGAAAAGAAATGAGGGGGAAATTTTGGATTATCGAGTCATCAAAGAAAACGATCTGTTCCTTATGACGGATAAGAACGGGGACATTGTGGGAAATGATGTTTCCGGTCAGGGTCTCTATACGAGAGATACCCGGTTCCTCAGCAGGATGGAGATCCGAATCAACGATCAGAAGCCTATCTTATTATCCTCCGCCGCCGACGAGAATTATATCTCTACCATTCGTCTTACCAATCCACATATGGAGGAGAACGGTGAGCTGATTTTGTGGCGTGAGTCCGTAGAAGTTGAACGCACGCGTTTTATCTATGAAGGTGCGTTATATGAAACCTTCAAGCTAACAAGCTACTACCCCAAAACCATTCGCTTCGATTTCTCTGTGCTGCTAGATGCGGACTTTGCTGACATGTTCGTCGTTCGCGGCTTTCAGCATGGGGAGTTGGGAAGGAAGACGGCCGAGCGGAGGAGTTCAGGCGAGAGGGTGATTGGCTATCTCGGGGCAGACGGCGTGCGGCGTGAGACAAAGGTGAAGTGGAATACGAAAGAAAGCCGAATAAGTGAGACAGGAGAGCTGCATTTCGACGTGGAACTGAATTCTCAGGGAAGTATTGAAATCGCTTTCTTTATCGCTCCGATTACGGATGGAAACGAGCCGCTTCAACATGAGCCTAAGGATGCGATGAACAAACTTAGAGCCTCTTATGCCGGTTGGAATGCTTCATCAACTTCGATCTCCAGCGATTTGCCGCTTTTCAACAACCTGTATCATCGAAGTGTTCAGGATTTGCGGGTGCTGCTTACCGATCTTGGGTACGGCCCATTTCCGGTAGCAGGCTTGCCTTGGTACTCCGTTCCCTTTGGGCGCGACAGCATCATTGCAGCCCTGCAGATGTTATCCTTGAATCCTCAAATTGCAAAAGGAACCTTGCTGACAATGGCTGCTTATCAGGGCCAGAAGGAGGATGTGTGGCGTGACGAGCAGCCGGGCAAGGTTATGCATGAAATTCGGTACGGTGAATTAGCCGGTACAAATCAGGTTCCATTTACGCCATATTACGGCACGATCGATGCGACACCGCTATTTCTGATGCTTGCCGCCGAGTATTATCACTGGACGGGAGATGCCGATTTTATAAGCTCGTTAATGCCGCAGCTCACAGCAGCGCTGACGTGGATTAAGGAATATGGCGATGATGACGACGATTCCTTTGTGGAGTATTGTCAGAAGTCCTCCAAAGGCATTGCAAACCAGGGGTGGAAAGATTCCGCGGATTCGGTTATTCACCGCAACGGTGACTACGCGGAAGCTCCGATCGCACTGGTTGAGGTTCAGGGCTATGTGTATCAGGCACTAACCCGGCTTGCACCCATATTCAGGTACTTGGGCCGCGATGAGCAGGCGGACGTTATGGAGAAAGACGCGTCCCTGCTTCGAGCCCGTTTCGAGCGCGACTTCTGGATGGAGGATGAGCAGTTTTACGCGATTGCCTTGGATAAGGATAAAAAGCGGGTGGATTCCGTCACTTCAAATGCAGGACATATTCTAATGTCCGGAATCGCTTCGCCGGAGCGGGCAAGGGCTGTAGCCGCACGATTGGTAGCTCACGATCTCTTTGGGGGTTACGGGATTCGGACCATGAGTACGGCTGCCGCAGGCTATAACCCGATGAGCTATCACGACGGAAGTGTATGGCCGCACGATAACTCCCTATGCCTGCTTGGCCTTAGTCAATCCGGTTTCACAGAGGAGGCGATCACGGTCATGCAAGGATTATTGAAGGCTGCCGGCAAATTCGAATATTACAGGCTGCCTGAATTGTTTTGCGGGTACGATGATTTACTTGGCGCTCCTGTTCCATATCCGGTTGCCTGCTCACCACAGGCATGGGCGGCCGGGACACCACTGACATTCGTGCAAGTGCTGCTTGGTCTTCGGCCTGATGCTCTATCCCGCCAAATCAGGATCAAGCTATCTCTTCTGGAAGAGATGAATGAGCTTACGGTGGAGCAGCTTCAGATTGGCAGCGGTACTCTCAGCCTGCGTGTCACTCGCGTTAACAATGGGCCACAGGTGGAGATATTATCTAATCAGACCGGGTATGAGCTGCTGATTTTATAGGATTCTAGCAATTTTAATATAAGGTTTACATTACAAAGGAGGTTATATCGATGATGAGAAAATCAGGTCTTGTTATTCTGTCTTTGATGTTGGCTGTCGTTCTTATGTTAACCGCATGCAGCAGTAATAACGGGAACACCAACGCAGGGGCTGTGGAAACAAACCAGGGCACAGAAAAAGAACCGGCAAAAAAGTCAGCTGATGAGGAGGTTACCGTTACGCTTGCAGGCTGGGGATCAACCCCGGAAGAGCAGGAATTGCTTAACCAGACGCTGAAGGAGTTCGAAGCCAAAAATCCGAATATTAAGGTTAATTACGAAGTCATTGCCGATCAATATATGGATGTTATTAAGACAAGACTTATTGGCGGAGATGGCCCTGACGTCTTTTACCTGGATGCATTCGAGGCTCCCGGACTGATTGAGCGCAATGTATTGGAGCCGCTGGACAGTTATGTGACACCGGAATTTGACGTTGCGGACTTTGAACAGCCAATGGTCGATGCCTTTAAGAAAGAAGGCGCAACCTACGGATTCCCCAAGGATTTCTCTACCCTTGCCATGTTCTACAACAAGAAGGATTTTGCCGAGGCGGGAATTACAACTCCTCCGACAACATGGGATGAGCTAAAGGCCGACGCGATTAAGCTGACCCAAAAAGAGGGTGACAAAATCACTCGTTATGGCTTCGGCGTTGCGCCTGAGCTTGCACGTCAGATGTTCATGATTCAAGCGTTCGGAGGCAAAGTTTCAGATGAAGAAGGCAAGGCGACTTTTGCATCCGCAAATGCACTCCAAGGACTGCAGCTTGTTGTAGACATGCATAACGTGGACAAATCATCCGGCGAGCCGAAGGAAGTAGGTGCTGGATGGGGCGGAGAGATGTTCGGTCAGGGCAAAGCTTCGATCGTATTCGAAGGCAACTGGGCGATTCCTTTCCTGGAAATCAACTACAAGGATCTTGATTACGGCACCGCTGAGCTTCCGACTGTAAACGGTACTAAAGCTACAATGGCCTTCACAGTTGCTTATGTAATGAATAAGGAATCGAAGAAGAAAGAAGCGGCTTGGCAGTTAATCTCTTACTTGACAGGCAAGGAAGGAATGAAGACGTGGACCAGCAAAGGTTTCGCACTTCCTACGCGGAAGTCGGTCGCACAGGAACTGGGTTACGACAAGGATGAACTGCGCGGCGCGATTGTAGCGGGTGCTTCTTATGCGACGCCATGGCAAGCCGGTCCCACCCTGCCTACCATTATGAATAATTTCAATAACCAATTTGTAGATGCATTTATGGGCAACTCCAAACTTGAGGATGCAATGAAGAAAGCGGAGGATGTCGCTAATAAGGAAATCGAAGCAGCGAAGTAAGCGGATTGCGGGGTGGGATAGTCATATGTCCCATCCCTTCATTCTTTCATTATGATACGAAAGGAAAAGTGAAGCATGACCCAAGTCTCATCATTTCGAAAGAAGCTGAAAAATAATGTGACCGCCTATCTGTTCCTGCTTCCAACCCTTCTGGTGCTGGGTACTTTTTTGTTCTTGCCTGTTGTTTATTCACTTTATTTATCAGGGCATAAGGTCGACCTGCTTGGTGAAGTCAGTTATAAATGGGTCGGATTTGATAATTTTGCCCGTATGGCCAGTGACGAAAGAGCCTGGATCGCGTTAAAGAATACGGCATCCTTCGCGCTGTTCGTTGTGCCGCTGCAAACGGCGTTTGCGCTTTTGCTTGCCGTTATTTTGAATGCCAAGCTGAAATATAAAAATTTCTTTCGAATCGTATTCTTTATGCCGACCGTAACCTCTTCGGCTGTATTGTCGCTTATTTTTATGTGGATATACAATTCAAACGGTCTTTTAAACCGGGTGCTGGAATTCGTGGGTTTGCATGGTTACAACTGGCTTGGAGATCCTGCGGTCGCCCTCAAGGGGATCATGCTTATGAATATATGGTCTACCGCTCCATTCTTTATGGTTGTCTACCTGGCTGCGCTGCAAGATATCCCTGACGCGCTATATGAATCTGCGATGCTGGATGGGGCAGGAGCCTGGAGGCGGTTCATTTCCATTACAGTCCCGATGATTAAGCCCGCCACCTTCTTCACCGTCGTTATGGGAATCATCGGGACCTTTCAGCTATTCGATCAATCGTATATTTTTTCGGCAGGCTCGGGTGGTCCGAATAACTCCACCTTGACGGTGGCGCTGCTTATTTATCAATACGCTTTCAAAAATCTCGACTTCGGCTACGCATCCGCGCTGGCTGTCATGCTGGCTGCGGTCATAATGCTCGTAACGTTGATTCAGCGCAAGCTGTTCGCCGAAGAGAAGCTGAACTAGGAGGATGATTAGGTGGTATTTAAACATTCCAAATGGGGAAAGGTGATTCTTTACGTTCTGTTGTTCGGATACGGTTGTATAACAGTTACACCCTTCCTATGGGCCTTGTCCTCTTCATTTAAGCCGTTAAGCGAGATCGTGTCTGGGGGCATCAACTTTATTCCGAAACAGTTCACCTTTCAAAACTATTATGATATCTTCGTTAAAGAACCGCTGTTCCTCAGGTGGATGTTTAACAGCGCATTTATTGCGGTAGTTTCGACGCTTTGCAATACCTTGTTCAACTCCATGGCAGGCTATGCGCTTGCCCGTATTGATTTTACCGGAAACAAGGTGATGTTCTTCCTAATCTTGGCGGTACAGATGATCCCGGGCCAGTTAACCATCGTGCCAGCGTATCTGATCATGAAACAACTGGATTTGTTGAACACCTATGCTGCATTGACCCTGCCGATGATGGTGAATGCGACATTTATTTTTATGATGCGGCAGTTCTTCCTGAGCTTTCCGAAAGAGCTGGAGGAGGCCTCCGAGATGGACGGCCTCAATAAGTTCGGGACCTTCTTCCGTATTGCTCTGCCGTTGGCCTTACCGGCATTAGCGGCCCAGACGATCTTCGTATTCATGGGAGCATGGAACGAATTCCTGAAGCCACTCATGTTCATGTCTGACAAGTCGATGTTCACGCTGACGCTAGGGCTCAATACCTTCAAGGGGCAATACATCAGCCATTGGAATTATATTATGGCTGCGTCCATGGTGTTCACGCTCCCGGCACTGCTGATCTATGCGTTCTTCAACCGCTTCTTTATTAAGGGAATTACGTTCACCGGCAGTAAATAACAGGAAAATAAGAGAACGGAATAACTCGCAGTAGTTAAGAGTCGAAACGACTAAGCTTAGACTATATAATCTGGTTTAGAAAAACATTGAAATAAAGCCTTAGATAAGTTGAACTAAAGAATACCGGCTCAAAACCAAAATCAGCGGTTGACCGATCGTGAATCAAGCGACTAAGGGTTCGGAGCGGTCCTCCGATCGCTGTTATAGGCGAAACTATCGTATCTCCAGAATCCCGTAGGGTCCTCCGCTGTGTTGCGCGTTATTAAATAACGGGAATTTCTCCCTCTAATGTGAGTGTTCGCCTCATTATGGCCGGATTAGTGGTATAAATTCCCTTTAATTCTCTAAAAAACGGTTTATTGCCTGAATTAAAGGGAGTTTTTCCTGCTAATGCTCATACGCCAAGGCAAGGCCAGTAAACCAAAGAGCAAAGCTTGAGATGGACCTGAAGGGTTACGCTGAACCGAGCAGAGAGGACGGAACGATTGCCGAAAAGCGGCAGCGGTCGCATGGGTCTCCGGATTTCAACCGCGGACAGCGGTACACATCAAGAAATCTGGAGATGGGCAGCGGCCGGAAGTCCAACATTCATTGTAGTTAGCGGGTAAATCCATTTTAGAAAATTCATAAGTTCAACTTATATAGGCTATAAGCTGCATCCGGTATTCTGCCGATGACAGCTTATTTAGCTTTTTTTGCGTTATAGGCTGCTCAAATCCTTTCTCATAGCTCTCGACAACTCTAGTAGTGATGCGCTTAACTAGAAATATTCATATAACGGAATTATTTTTCAAAAATATCTTGAATAATAGCGCTTACATACATATAATTAACTTAAGCGGTTAACCAAGTATGATCAGATACATAGCTAAATGATTTTTCAAGAAGAGGTGCAGTGATGAAGCGGACAACAATCAAGGATGTGGCGGAGAGAGCCGGAGTTTCCACCGCCGCAGTTTCCTACGTACTGAACGGCCGGGAGGGTAAGGTCTCTGAAGATACATTGCTCAAAATTCAGGATGCGGTTGCAGCCTTGAATTATATCCCGGACTATTCGGCGAGAAGCTTGGCGAGCAATCGCTCCAATCTGATCGGAGTTGTTATTCCGCAGACTGAGGATCAGAAGAGACTACTGCTGGAGAATCCTTTTTACAGTGACTTGATCTGCGGAATTGAGTCGGAGGTGCGTCAGCGCGGATATCACATCCTCATGTCCGGCGTAGATAAAGGCCAAAGCTATCTGGACCTGACCATGCAGCGCAATTTGGATGGGGCGGTCATTATGGGGATTTACCAGGAAAGCTTTTATGAAGAATTGAAAAAGGTGGATATTCCGATTGTGCTGATCGACAGCTACATAAATGATGATTCTTTCAAAAAAATCAGGATCGACGATGAGTTGGGCGGTTATCTGGCTACGAAGCATCTGATTGACAACGGTCACACCAATATTGGTCTGGTGACGGGGATGATCCGTAAAGACGGTGTTGTGGAGAAACGGTACCTCGGCTATAAAAAAGCCCTTCAGGAGGCGAATTTATTTTACGATCATGATCTTGTCCTGGAAGGTCAGGTCAGTTATGAATTCGGCTTGGAAGCCGGAGGTTTGATCGCAAGTGAACACAAGAATATGACCGCTGTATTTGTTACGGGGGACATGATGGCCTTTGGGGTCATTAACGGTCTGCGACAGGCAGGATTGCAAGTACCCGCTGATATCTCGGTGATCGGCTTTGATGATATTTCCTTATCGAATATTTTCTATCCAAGACTGACAACGGTGCATCAGGATATTAAGGCTCGTGGTATTGATGCAGCCAAACATCTGATGGATGTGCTCGTGGGTAAAAAGGATTTGGATCATAGCGTGACTTTGCAGCCGATTTCAATCGTGGAGCGGGAAACGGTGAGAAAATTAAACTGATCCGAAAGGAGTCATCACATGGTTGGTCAGAACAAATGGTTGAAGCGTACAGCAATCGTTGTGTTTTTACTTCCCAGTCTATTAGGCCTGCTGCTGTTTCAGCTCATTCCTATGATTACATCGGGCGTTATCAGCTTCACCGACTGGAATATGCTCTCCTCACCCAAGTTTGTGGGTTTTGCTAATTTTGCAAAGGTGTTCACGGATGAGAAATCATACACCTCGTTATTGAATGTATTCAAGTTTATTGCCGGTTATTTGCCGCTGGTGCTTATCCTGGGCACTTTTCTCGCCGTATTGCTGAACCGCAGAATGAGGGGGGTCAAATTCTACAGGGCCATGATCTTTATCCCTGTGATTACCTCCTGGATTGCCGTCTCCATTGTATGGCGGTGGTTCTTGAACGGTCAGAGCGGACTCATTAATTATTTCCTGTCGCTGGTAGGCATTGACGGCCCGATCTGGCTGCAGGATTTCCACTGGGCACTGCCGGCTGTAATCGGAGTTACGGTGTGGAAGGATGTCGGCTTTATTGCGGTGATTCTATTGGCGGGGCTGCAGGAAATTTCGGATGATTACTATGAAGCCGCCCAGATGGATGGGGCCAGCTCGCTGACGCAGCTTTTCCGGATTACACTGCCGCTGCTCACTCCCGCGTTATTCTTTGTCATGACGATTTCGCTCATAAATTCGTTCCAGTTATTCGATCAGGTCATTATTATGACGGGCGGCGGACCGGCCGGAAGTACGAGCACGATTGTGGAACAGGTCTATAAGAACGCTTTCATGAATAATAAAATGGGCTTCGCCTCTGCACAATCCTGGGTGCTGTTCGCTATTATTTTTGTGGTTACGGTAGTTCAGAACCAATTGCAAAAAAGGTGGGTTGTATATGATAAGTAACTCTAACTTGCGCAAAAACATTACAACTCATTTCTTCTTAACCGTGGCTTCCATTATTCTTGTATTCCCGTTTATCTGGATGGTCAGCGGGGCTTTCAAAGATAGCCTGGAGGTTGTCCAAATGCCGCCGCAGTGGATTCCATCTCATTTTGACTTTGCAAATTTCACGGAGATTCAGAAGTATTTCCCGATCTTCAAGTCGTTATGGAACAGCGTAATCGTATCCGTTATTTCAACGGGTCTGCAATTACTGGTTTGTTCCATGGCAGCCTTCGTGTTCGCCAAGATCGAATTCAAAGGAAGGGAAGCCTTGTTCTTCTTGTTCCTGATCACTTTGATGGTGCCGATGCAGGTAACGATGACCCCGCTGTTTATTATTTTTCAAAAGCTGCATTTGGCAAATACGATGGCGGGCCTGATTCTCCCGGGAATCTTCAGTGCGTATGGCACTTTCCTGCTAAGACAGCATATGATCGGCATTCCAAACTCATTGTTGGAGGCGGCCTATATTGACGGTGCATCCTACTTCCAGGTGTTCCGGAAGGTAATTCTGCCACTGAGTAAGCCGGTACTGGCTACCTTATTGATTTTCTCATTCATGAGTTCATGGAATAACTTCTTATGGCCCCTGATTATTACGAGTGATACCGATCTGATGACCTTGCCGCTGGGTCTTAGCAGGCTGCAAGGACGCTGGGCCACAGAATGGAACGTGTTAATGGCTGGCAACGTGATTTCGTTTATTCCGATATTCATTGTTTATCTTTTCGCCCAAAAGCATTTTATAAAGGGCATTACAATGAGTGGAATAAAATAGATGGAAATGCAGGGCACAAGAATTTTAAAGGAGAGATGCGAAGTGGTCAAAAAGGGTCTGGCATGTCTTGTATTGCTCAGTCTGATGGTAATGACAGCAGCTTGTAATTCTTCGCCGAAACAGGAATCAGGGAGTGTCAACAAAAGTACAGAAACGGTCAAAGCCAGTCCGGAAACGACAACAACGATCAAGTTCATGCAGTACACCGCAAGCGGGGCGCAAGAAGAAACCTTGAAGGGTATGATCCAGAAGTTTGAAGATCAGAATCCGAACATCAAGATCGACCTGGAAATCGTAGATTATGCGAACTACACAACTAAGCTGAATACGACGATTGCTTCCGGTACGGCTCCTGATGTATTCGAAGTGGGCTATGAGAATTTTATGATCTATGCCTCGCAAAATGTGCTGAAGGATCTGTCGGATACCATTGCCAGCGACAAGGATTTCAATGCCGATCAATACAAGAAGCTTGCTTATGACGCATTCAAATATAACGGCAAGCAGATGGGGATCGTGGAGAGCTTCTCGGACGTGGTGCTCTTCTATAACAAGGATCTGTTTGATCAGAAACAGGTAGCTTATCCGCAGGATTCCTGGACCTGGAAGGATGAGCTCGCAGCAGCACAGAAATTGACCGATGCGAAAATGGGGATCTGGGGGACTTATTCACCAATCCAGTTCTATGAGTTCTACAAAACTATCGCCCAAAACGGCGGCGGGATCTTTGATGCCGATGGTAAGCCGACTGTGAATAGCCCGGCTAACGTGGAAGCCCTGCAGTGGATGATCGATAAAGCCTCCAAATATAAGGTATCCCCGCCGCTGAACGACGATACGTTCTCTCAGCCGGATGCGGATGTAAACGCGTTCAAGGCCGGACAAATCGCGATGTACCGCACGGGTATCTGGAATATGGCACGTTTTGCGGATGCCGGCTTCAAGTGGGATATTGCTTTGGAACCGGGAAATACACAGAAGGCGCATCACTTTTTTGCGGATGGGTTAGTCGTGTCGGCGAACACCAAGGTTACGGATGCGGCGTGGAAGTTCCTGAAGTTTATGTCTTCAGATCCTTATGTTGTGAATACCCGAATCGAGAAAAACTGGAGTATTCCGGCGATATCCGATGAGAAGATGCTGGATACGTATTTCAAGCAGACGCCACCTGAATCGAAAAAGAAAATTATCGAAGCACTGGATTCCCTGGTTCTTCCTCCTGTCGGTCCGAAGCCTGAAAAGTGGGGTGAGCTTTCGACAGCAGTAGGTGAAGAACTGGATAAAGCAAGACTCGGCTCTTCAGATGTTCCAACGGCTCTGGGCAATGCACAGAAAAAGTTGGAAGCCATTATGAAAGAGTAGTACGAAGGTTTGGATGATCCGGTTAAAGAATAAGGGGTCGTCGTTTAGGGACGATCCCTTATTTTTCTTGCAGCTTTGGCCTAAAGTTACCGATACGGGGTGAATGAGACATGACAAAAATATTGGAGAACACTCAGCTGATTCGTGATCAAGCGTTCAACTGTTATGCGGAGCTCCGGATGAAGAATTCAGCGCAGACCGTGAGCTTTTTGCGTGAAATGGATATTATTCTCCGGGGTCAGGATGCGCCGGGCTTGCTGGATCTATCCTATTGGCTGTGGATTTTGGGCGAATATACGAATGTGACGGAGGATATGTCGCTGATTACCACTTTGAAAGAAGGGGCGGCAAGGGCGCTGCTGGAGATAAGCCTGCACTGGAAAGAGCCTCAGCTTCATTGGCTGGAGGTTCCCGGTAAAGAGCCTGCGGTTTATTTGAGCAATCTGGCGATTATGTATGGTGCTGTGCTGGCTGTGCAGCCGTCCTGGTCCAATCAAGATGGGGCAGATCCTGTTACGGCTGCCGGGCTGCAGCTGCTGCTGAAGAATATCCGGGAATTGCTGTTTGCGAACCTGCTTAAGGATGGCAAAGTGGTCAGCTGCTTGGGCGGACGGGAGATTTATGGCGATATTATACTGGCAGCCGTTCCATTCGGTCTGCTCGGGATCGAGGACCGCATCTTAATCGAAGCCTTGTTTGTCGTGGAACGGGAGCTGCTATTCAAGGGAGTGCGCTTCTCAGAAAGCGATTTATATTTCGGAGGTTGTGAGCGTCCTGACCTTAGCAGCCTGTTGGCTTGGTACTATACGGAAAAAGGCGATCTCGCGAAAGCAAAGCTGTTAGTAGAACATACGGCAAAACTGCAAACAAGCGTCAATGCATTGGAGCTGCCGGTGGTGGATTGCGGTACGGTCAGGGAACAGCTTTACTACGATTACGACTTAAAAAAGAACAACGGTACAGTTCCGGCAAGTCCGCTGGCTTCCACATTGTACGGCATTGCAGCAGAAGCGCTTAACACGGCAATACGGGGAAACGGCAGCCTGTCCGATACGGAACTTGTTCATATGCAGCATGAACCTGCCGGTACGGATGATCCATATATCTATGCTCCCCATGAACGTACGCCGCGTTACCCGCAGGCTGGAGAACTGGTGTTCCTTCATATGATGACAGTCCCTTTGCGTCAATTAACCCAGAGGGTATGGGTAGAGTATAGCGTAGATGGCGGGGAGTTCAGGGAAACCCCGATGACACTGGAAAAGGCGGCAGACGGCGAGGAGGTGTGGCAGGCTGCGATTGGCCGTTTTCACTACAGCCAAGAGGTCGTTTACCGCTTCAAGGTGCAGGAGGCCGAAGCTACGGCAGTCTCGGAGTCCTTTGCTTTTCGGGTAAGAGATTGGAAACCGCTGGGCGAGATTACCGGAGTAGTCTCTGAAGCAGATCGCGTGCTGCTGCAATTTGCTGCTCTGCCGGAAATGAACACGATGCCGACATTGCAATTGATCAAAGGGCAAAATCATGCGCTGGAGCTGCAGCTGAAGTGGATGGCGGAGCGGGTGGAAGGAGCGGGCGCTAAGGCAGAGGCCCATTATTCATTGCCGCTTGGTGGGTATACCTTGGAAATCTCCCAGACAGCAGGGAAGACTTCATGGCAAATTACCGGGGACTTGAATGAAGCCGTTGTGCAATCGGTTCAAGGTTCGGGAAAGGTTCCCTTCGAAGTGTTGACGGATGGCAGCCCGGAGGTTTACAAAGCCCGCATCAATCTGTTACTCCAGGACGGTGAACACATGTACGGCATGGGGGAACGTTATGCACGCATGGAGTACCGTGGCTACAGCCTCGATAATCATGTATATAACGAATACCGCAGTCAGGGATTAAAGACCTATATGCCGGTACCCTTTTACATGAGTTCATCCGGATATGGCTGCTTTTTGGATACGACGATGTATTCACAGTTTCATTTTGGTTCCCGGGAGTCGGATGTACTGGAAATTGAAGCGGATTTAGAATCGTCGCAGTCGGGTTTGTCGTTATTTTTATTTCTGGGTAAGCCGTTAGTCTTAATTCAGCAATTAACGAATGTGACCGCCAAACCGGTTCTGCCGCCCAAATGGTCGTTCGGACCCTGGATGTCCAGCAATAATTGGGACAGTCAGGCCGAAGTGATGAAGCAGGTTGAACTTACGAATCAATATGAGATCCCTTCTACCGTCATTGTGCTGGAACAGTGGAGCGATGAGGCTACTTTCTATATCTTCAATGATGCGCAGTATGAAGCAGTAGAGGGTGATGAGATGCTGTCGTACAGCGACTTTACCTATCCGGAATGGGGACGTTGGCCAAATCCGAAGCAGATGGTGAAGGATCTCCATGACAACGGGTTAAAGGTGCTTCTATGGCAGATTCCCATTCAGAAGTATATGTACGGCATTACGCATGAGCAGAAAGACAACGATGAGAAGGCAATGCTGGAGAATCACTACCATATTCACCGGTCCAACGGTGATCCTTACCGTATTCCGTATAATTGGTTCAAGGATTGTCTGCTGATCGATTTTACAAACGAAGCGGGCCGTGAGTGGTGGTTCCGCAAGCGTCAATATTTGCTGGATGAAGTGGATATTGACGGGTTTAAGACGGACGGCGGCGAATGCATTCTCGGACATGATCTGGCCTTTGCGGACGGAACGTCTGCGGCGGGCATGCACAATCGTTATCCGCTGGATTATATCGGCAGCTACTACGATTATGTGCAGGAACACAGGAACGGCAACGGTCTCACCTTCAGCCGGTCCGGCTACAGCGGAGCGCAGAAATATCCGATGCACTGGGCGGGGGATGAACGGTCTACCTATGAGGCTTTTCGGGCCTCGATAATTGCCGGCCTCACGAGCGGAATGTCCGGTATTCCTTTTTGGGGCTGGGATTTGGGCGGATTTCACGGGGATATTCCGACAGCGGAGCTTTTTATCCGCTCAGCGCAAATGGCAGCGTTCTGTCCGGTCATGCAATATCATGCCGAGACAAAAGGTGAATTTAACCAGGACCGCACCCCGTGGAATATCGCAGCGCGTACAGGCAAACCGGAAGTAATCGGGCTATACAAACAATACGCGGATATCCGGATGAACATCCTGCCGTATGTATATGCAGAGGCTATGCACAGCAGTGAATCCGGCGAACCGATGATGCGGGCGATGTTTGTGGAGTTTCCTGAAGAGAAGGCGTGTTCAGCCATGACGACTCAATATATGTTCGGAGATAGTCTGCTGATTGCGCCTATTACGGATGAAGGACATTACAGTAAACGGGTGTATTTTCCGCAGGGAAGCTGGATTTCGTTGTTTGGCGGCGAACGGATAGAGGGCGGCCGGTCGCTTGCAGTAGCGGCGGATTTGGATCAGATTCCTGTATTTATACGCCAGGACCGGGTCATTGCTCTGAATCTGGATGAGCAATTGCAGCTCGGCGCACACGTGGGAAATAGGGTGGATGGTTATGAACGATTGGCCTTTATGATGTTCCCGGTGAAGGAACTGAATTATGTTTTTCAGGATGATTTGGGCTGCCAAATTTCACTGCACGGCAGGTTGGAAGACGAAAGCATGCATTTTACAGTGGTCTCTAATGCGGTTGAACCCAGCTATTGGATTGTACGGGGGATGGAGGAGGTGCGCTCTGTAGCTATCCATGGGACGGACTTAAAGCGTGTGGACGATGTTCTGGCCCTGGATGAGCAGAGCTACTGTGTTCGCGGTAAGGATGTATTGATTACATGTTTGCCGGGAGAGCAGCAAGTTCGTATAAACCTGTAAGCGGGGGAGGGATCAGCATGTTAAAGGGCAGAATGGGACGATTCTGGTGCAGTGGGTTAACGCCTATGTAGTGCGGATTACAGGGACATCAATTTCGCATGATCCCACAAACGTGCTGCCTGCTTATGCAGCGATACTTTCCGGGAATGGTGATTCTTTTCCTATACAGATTACCGAGACAGAAACACAGGTCATTATTCATGGCGGTGTGCTGAACGTTCGAGTGGATAAGGTGCAGATGTGTTTTGATATCGTGGATCTGGACGGCATAGCCGTATGCAATAATCACCAATATTTCAGCGGAGAGCAGCACCTTCAATGCCGCGGCAGGATGACGGCGGGCTCACAGATATACGGACTTGGAGAGACTACGGGTTACCTGAATAAACGCGGCGAACGGTATACGATGTGGAACTCGGATGTATATTCGCCCCATGTGGCGGATACCGAGTCGCTATATCAGTCCATTCCGGTGCTGGTTCATCACTATGAAGGCAAAGCCTATGGACTTTTTCTGGACAATCCGGGGAAGCTCACCCTGGATATGAGGGTAGATGCAGATACCTACCGGATTGACCTGGAAACGGGTGTCCTGGATGGCTACTATATTGCCGGGCCTTCGTTAAAAGAGGTCACTATGCGCTATACCGGACTAACCGGACGCATGGATATGCCGCCTTTGTGGGCAGCTGGGTATCAGCAGTCCCGTTACAGCTATATGAATCAGGAAGAGGTGCTGGAGCTTGCCCGCAGTTTCCGCGCCAAGCAAATTCCCTGCGATGTGATTTATTTGGACATCCACTATATGAATGAATTTAGAGTTTTTACATTTGATCCTGTTCAGTTTCCTGATCCCGGAGGCATGATTGCCGAGCTGAAGCTGATGGGCTTCCGCATCGTACCCATCGTAGATCCGGGTGTGAAAGTGGAAGGGCAGTTCAAGGTATATCGTGAAGGGGATCGGAACGGATATTTTTGCACCAAGGATGAAGGCGTTCCGTTTACAGGTGAAGTGTGGCCCGGCCCCAGCGTCTTTCCGGATTTCTCGGATGACGAAGCCTCCCGCTGGTGGGGAGATCTCCACAAGTTTTATACTGATATGGGGATCAGCGGAATCTGGAACGATATGAATGAGCCGAGCGTGTTCCGCTGTGATTCCAAAACAATGGATCTGGATGTAGTGCACCGGAACAATGGAAATCCCATTTCGCATGGGGAATGGCACAATATGTACGGTCTCGCCATGTCGAAGGCCACCTACGAAGGGTTGTCCCGTTCCCTGCGCGGAGAGCGTCCATTTGTCCTGACGCGCGCCGGCTATGCCGGTATTCAGCGGTACGCAGCCGTGTGGACAGGGGACAACCGCAGCTACTGGGAGCATATGGCGATGTTCATGCCTATGAGCATGAATCTGGGGATATCGGGGGTTGCCTTTTGCGGATCGGATATCGGAGGCTTCGAGCATTCGACATCCGGTGAATTGCTTGTCCGCTGGACACAGATGGGGATATTCTCATCGCTCTGCCGCAATCACAGTGCCCATAAGACGCTCTATCAGGAACCCTGGCGCTTCGGGCCGGAGGTGGAGGAGATTTGCCGTGAATTCATTCATATGCGGTATAGGATGCTTCCGTATTTGTATTCATACTTCCGGGAAGCCTCATTAACGGGACTGCCCATTATGCGGCCGCTGGTGATGGAGTACCCGGATGATCACAACACGTATTATCTGTCTGACCAATTTTTGTTCGGCACCGCAATCCTTGTTGCACCCATTTATAGGCCCAACACAGAGCACCGCATCGTCTATTTGCCCAAAGGAATTTGGTTCGATTACTGGACGGGGGACCGTATGGAGGGTGGGCAGCACTTGATGGCTTTTGCTCCGCTCAACCGGATTCCAATGTATGTGAAAGCGGGAGCGATTCTCCCGGAAACCAGCGTGACCCCACATACAACCGATGCCGGCTGGCAGACGTTAACCGTGAATTTTTACCGCAGCGGGACATCAGTCGGGAACATTCCTGTAAGTGAATATGAAATATATGAAGACGACGGTTTAACCGGCAGTTATAAGCAGGGGGACTATAACCGTTTGAATTTTGTTATGGATGAGCAAGAGGCAACTCTTGATCTAAGCTATCACTATGAGCACAAAGCATATGAGAACCGGCGCGAATTCCTTACCATGATTGTGAAAAACCTGCTGAAAGAGCCGCAGTCAGTGGGGAAATTGCTACAGGTTCAATCCGCAGAGGAGCTAAGTACCGTCAACGCAGGCTGGTATTATGACAGTATTCATTATCAATGTGTCATAAAGTCCCCTCAGCAGGATAAATGGGCATGCGTGATTCAAAAATAAGTTAGGCTGCTGAAAATAGGCATGGAACGAGCCGCGGTCACGAACCGGGGTTCGTTTTTGTATAGGATGGATAAGCAAAGGATAAAAAAACCATTATAATTATAAATCCGCAAATAAACAGTTTTAGTGAAAAGATTGTAAACAACGAGTACAGTGCGGTAAAATGTACTATCGGCTACAATAAAAGATTGAACAAGAAGGGAAATGTGTCATTTGGATAACGAAGAATCAAAATATGAACTGCCTGAAAATTATGAGGAACTGAAAAAGGCGGCCAACCGCACATCGGATTGGAGAGCACGTCTGGCTGCGGTCGAAGAGCTCAGCCAGTGGAAGAACAAACAAACGATCGATATCCTGACACGCTTAGTGACCAGTGATCCTGTATATACCGTTCAAGAAGCAGCATACCTGAAGCTGAAAGCATTCGACGAAGATATAAAGGCACCGTCCAAGAACAAACCTGAATTGGTTAAAGGCGTATCCAAAATCGTATTAAGAATCAAGAAAAGCCTGCCGAAAGACCATACGTATGAAGAGTTCAAAGAGAAGCTGAAGAAGATGAGAGTTGACGTATACGACATCTACGAAGGCGAAAAGGGCGCTGATTTTGACAAGTGGCTCGAAAAGATCTGGGCATCGGCACCTGCAAATGGCAGAAACGGCAAAGACGTGAAGTAAGCAGGAGTTAGGCTTGGAACTATAAGATATGAAGTAGATGCAAAAACCTCTCTTTTAGTTTTAATAAAGAGGTTTTTTGCACTGCTTCTCGTTGTTAAACCACGAATCTAGTGACGTCGAACTTTCCGCGCAAGCCTGTTTCCGAGGGATTGAATGCCTTGTACAAAGACAATCAACACAAACACCGTAACCAGCATAATAAAAGTGTCAAAGCGTTGATACCCGTAAGATATCGCTAAGTCGCCAATACCTCCGCCTCCGACCGTTCCGGCCATCGCAGTCGCGCCGATCAGCCCGATGGTAGCCGTCGTCAATGTCAGGATCAACGAACCGAATGCCTCCGGCAACAGGAAATGCCAGATCACCTGAAAGGGTGTAGCCCCTAAAGCTTCCGCCGCTTCCAATATCCCTGGGTTTACTTCGAGCAGCGAGTTTTCCACCAATCGCCCGATATATGGAGCTATGTAAATAATCAGCGGCACAATCGCTGCATTCGTCCCGATGGACGTATGCACCAGGAAGCGTGTAAACGGGATAATAGCGACTAACAAAATAATAAAAGGCAGGGAACGGATAATGTTCATAAACGGATTGAGGATCGAATAAACCGCTTTGTTTTCCAGCACGCCGCCGGAACGGGTAACGACCAGCAAAATGCCGAGCGGAATCCCGATCAGGGACCCGATCAACAGGGAAGCCCCTACCATATATATGGTTTCGTAAATCGCCTGTAAAAACTGATCTATTGTTATCGTTGTCGATATCATAGCTCTTCCTCTACCTCCTTCACCTTAACCCCGCGCTCTTTCAGAAAGAAAACCGCCCGTTCAACCGCTGATGTTTCCCCGTTTAGCTGAATGATCATGCTGCCAAGTGTCGTTCCCTGAATTTCCGATATATTGGCGAATAAAATATTCACGTCCACTTCATACTGCCGAATCAAAATATTCAGAATGGGCTGTGATGCGGTTTGTCCGATAAATTCCAACTTGAAGAACCGCCGGCCGGCTACCTCCTGAAGCGTCTCTTTGACACTGCCGGGAACACTGTCATGAAGCACCGTCCGCACAAAATTACGCGTCGTCGGGTGCTGCGGATCTCCGAACACCTCCAGAACCGTTCCTTGCTCAATGATCTCGCCATTCTCCATTACCGCTACCCGATTACAAACTTCCTGAATTACGGCCATTTCGTGCGTAATGATCATAATGGTAATGTTGTACTCGGCGTTGATCTTTTTCAGCAATTGTAGAATAGATTGCGTAGTCTGCGGATCCAGCGCCGAGGTTGCTTCATCGCATAGCAGAATCGAAGGATTGGAAGCTAGTGCCCGCGCAATGCCAACGCGCTGCTTCTGTCCGCCTGACAATTCATCCGGGTAACTGCCAGCTTTGTCGCTGAGGCCGACGAATTCGAGCAGTTCGGTCACCCGTTCATGAATTTCTTTCTTGGATTTCTTCAGCAAAATGAGCGGTATCGCGACATTATTATATACGGTTTTGGAATCAAGCAAATTGAAAAGCTGAAAGATCATACCGATTTGCTTCTTGATCGCCCGCAATTGATTGATGTTCAGCTCGTCCAGAGGCTGGCCATCGACAATCACCCGACCCTTTGTCGGTCTTTCTAAATAATTGACCATGCGGATCAGGGTGCTTTTGCCTGCTCCGCTGTAGCCGATTACGCCAAAAATGTCTCCTTTCTCCACCTTTAGACTGACCCCTCTTAGCGCTTCATTAATCATTTCTTTTCGCTGAAAAGTTTTATTAACTTCTATCAACTCGATCATAGGTTGTTATTCCTCTCGTTTCTGTCTTCATATCGGAATGCAGGTTTCAAAACGAGCTTGGTCAGTGCAGCTTCCGCCAGCAAAGCGAAATAGCGTGCCGCAGGCACTAATGCAGCTTCATCCACGGTGAACTGCGGATGATGAAGTGCAAAACGACTGGCTGTGCCGATATTTACGAATGCGCCTGGAATGGTCTGCAGATATAATGCGAAATCTTCACCGCCCATTTGCGGTGCCAGGTCAACGACTTCATAACCTGCCCCGGCGGCTGTTTCTTTGGTGAAATCGGCCCACTCCGCGTCGTTAATCGTAGCAGGAGGCCCCGGAGTCCACAGCAGCTCGGCTTTCACACCGGCGGAGGCTCCGACGCCTCGAATAATTTGCCGGATTTTCTCCGGAATCATGCGCCGGATTTCCTCATTGTAAGTGCGAACGGTGCCTTCCATTTCCACTAATTCCGGTAAAACATTCCATGTGTTCCCAGCCTGAATTCTTGTCACGCTTAGAACAACCGGTTCTATTGCGCTTGTGACCCGGCTGGCTATCGTCTGCAAGGCCATGATTATCTGCGCTGCCGTGACGATTGTATCTTCGCCGCGTTCCGGTGTAGCGGCATGAGCGCCTGTTCCGCGAATCGATATTTCAAACCTGTCGACTCCTGCCGTTAAAGCGCCTGTCCTCGTCCCGAAGGTCCCTACCGGCAAGTCCGGATTATTATGTAGTCCAAAGATGGCGCTCACATCCGCCAGGCCGCCAGACGCCAATACCTCTTTAGCCCCGTGACCCGTCTCCTCGGCGGGCTGGAACAGAACACGAACGGTGCCCGGCAGCTCGGACTCCCGGGATTTCAATATATAGGCAGCGCCTAATATCGTCGCCGTGTGAAAGTCATGGCCGCAGGCATGCATTTTACCGGGAATTTCCGAAGCGAACGGCAAACCTGTTTGCTCTTGAATCGGGAGCGCGTCAATATCGCACCGGATCACCACCACGGGCTTATTACCTGTGCCGATCTCGGCGATCAAACCCGTCTTCAGCGGCAAGTCGAGAATCCGAATATCCGCTTCAGTCAGCCATTTCCGCAATTTTTCCGTCGTTTTAATTTCCTCATTGGAAAGTTCCGGTTCCCTGTGCAGGCTACGGCGAACTTCAATTAACCGACTCGTTAAAGCTGGTTCCGATCCGAGCAATGAATACTCCATTATATCCCTCCTGATTAACTTGCTTCCATTCATCCAGTCCAAAATTCATTGACGTTTTCATTTCAGGTATGCTAATATCCGATTAATCCAATTAATTATATGTGTTTTAACGGGATATGTGAAGAGGCCAGTAGCGTTTTGTTGGGAAAGGGAGGAAACATGATGGGAGAATGGCAAAAGAAAGAACGTTTTGAAGCTCTGAACAGCTTGAGGCAGCGCGATTAATCAGACAAGGGCTACCAGATACTCCGCTGCTACAGACAATTTTTTCGCCATTAACGGTTTTATTGTTCCTTGCCGGTCAATCGGCATATATCAGGGATACGGTTTACGGTAGTGAACATCCGGTTTCCCTTACCTCTCTGTTTAGCGATAACAGGGCGGGCGTCCATCATGCGCTCCATGCTATAGCATGGACACTGGCGGATTACGTACAGGAACTGGGCAAGGTTGGACTGGACGGCTTGTTCTACGCCGTGACCGGCACCGCTCATCCGGAGTTGTTTGATGAGGCGGCATTCAACGAGTTTTCGCGACCTTACGATTCGATCGTACTGGAGGCAGCTGCCTACGGGAAAACCATACTACATACATGCGGAGCGAATTCCCAGCCGCAGCGGTTCAACGATTATCGCATCGACGGCATAAGCTGGGACACGAAGGCACCCGGTAATGTCAGTCTCGATGCCCCGCTGAAAGCAACAAAAGTGGGCGGCGTCGACCACGCCTTGTTTGCGGGAAATGACATCGCCCGTATTCGCGAACAAGCTAAAGAAGCTTTGGAGCTGATGGCAGATCAACCGTTTATTTTGGCGCCGAATTGCGCAATTCCAGTTAGTGTAACCGATGAAGCTCTGCAACAATTCCATGATTCTATACATGAAAAGGGGAGAAAGTAATGAAAAAATGGTTAGTGGTTGTATTGGCGGGGCTTATTCTGGTACTGAGTGCTTGCGGAAAGCAAGATGCAGCGAGCGGAGATAAAAAGGAGTTTACCGTCGGTTTTGGTGTTGGTACGTATGAAGATCAATTCCGCAATGGCATACTGCCGATCTTGGAGGAAAAAGGCTACAAAGTTGAAATTAAAACATTCTCGCAGAATATGCAGGTCAATCCGGCCATGAAAGAGGGCTCCATCGACGCCAGTATTTTTCAAAGCACGGCTTACATGGAAGCTATTAATAAGGAACTGAACGCGGACATGGCGAGACTTGCATTCTCCCCCGGTGCGCCGCAGGGTCTTTACTCCGAAAAACACAAGTCTCTGGATGAAGTAAAGGAGGGTTCAACGGTAGCGCTCCCTCAAGACCCGGTTAACCAGGAACGCGCTGTTCGTATTTTGGAAGAGCTCGGTTGGGTAAAAGTAAAAGCCGATGCGGGTACGACAGATTTCAACCTCAATAGTGTTGAGCCGGGCAGTGTTAATCTTAAGCTTGAAGTGCTGGATCCGGCCCAAATCCTGGTATCTTTGAAGGATGTGGATTTTGGGGTAGTTAACGGGAACTATATTGCTAATGCCAACAGAAAAATTACGGAAGCGTTGAAAATCGAAAATACCCCGGAGCAGCACCGTATTATCGTATCCATCAACAAGAAAGACGAAAACACCCCATGGGCGAAGGACTTGAAAGCCGCTTACGAATCCAAGGAGTTTGAAGATTATATCAATTCCCAAGAAAAATATAATGGCTTCATTCTTCCGGAAGCCTGGAAAACCAACTAAGGAGTGATGGGCATGGCGTCGAAGCGAATTCATTTCATCGGCGGTGGCCAAATGGCTGAAGCGATTATTCGAGCGATCATTAGCAACCACACCGCAGCGGCTGAGCATATCAGCGTGGCAGACATCAATGACGAACGCATCCGATTTTTAAACGAAACCTATGGTGTTCAGACAGGAGTCCGTCAGGAAACAGCGCTGGCCGAAGCTGATCTTATTATCATTGCGGTCCGGCCCCAGGACAATCTGGCCGGAGTCGGCCGAATCATTAGTCAGCATGCCGCAAAGGAAAGTGCAATCGTGTCCATTGTGGCCGGCGTGACAATCGAGAAGCTCGTCGGTTACATCGGCGACGACCGCTCTATTATACGCGTTATTCCGAACACATTGACCGATACGGGTTTGGGATACAGCGGAGCGGCCCTAAACGCTCTTGCCGCCAAAGAACAAGTGGACGATTTCTTAAACGGATTCGGGAAAGTGCAGTATCTGGACGAATCGCTTATCGATATTTTCACCGGATATGGCGTAGCCGGACCGAATTACGTTTATTATTTCATCGAATCCTTGGCCGACGCCGGCGTGCTCGCCGGTCTCCCGCGGGAACAAGCGTGGCAGGTCGCTCTTGAGAATGTAACGGGAGCTGTCGCGATGTTGCGGCATACCAAGCTGCATCCGCGACAACTGCTCGACATTAATAACTCACCGGGAGGCGTCGGGATTAACGGGCTGTATGAACTGAATAACAGCGATTTTGCGGCTGGTCTGCAGCGAAGCGTACTGGCTGCGGTCAAGCGGACAACCGAACTCGGAAAGGGTCATTCATGACAACCATTCTTTGGGATCATACCGTTCATTATGTCAATGACTTTGACAAGGCGATCAGGTCGTTTCAGGAAAATGGACTAATTGCATTCCAGGGCGGCTCGCACAAGCTGTGGGGCACATATAATGCGCTCAGCTATTTTGGCCTGACTTACATTGAATTTCTGGGTATTGAAGACCGTGAATTGGCATCGCAGGTCGGAACATCCAATCTCGTTGTTCATGATGCCCTCCAGTCACTTCCGGAACGTGAAGTTTTTAGCCGTGTTTCGCTCCGAACCAATGACATTGAGCAGACCGCAGATTGGTTAACAACGCAGGGGCTGACGGTGTCGCCCATTCTGGACGGTAAACGGCTGAACACGCACGGGCAGTGGATTGAATGGCGGATGATGACGATCGAGGGAGACTATCAAGGTCTTGTGTACCCGTTCGTTATTCAATGGAAGGAAACCGACGCCGAGCGCCTGGACAACCTCATCGGCTCGGGGATAGTGAAGCCTCATCCGGCAGGTAACGTAGAGATCCGTCTGGCAGTCTTCTCCGTATCCGACCCGGCTGCGGTTGCAGCGCATTGGCAGAAGTTATTCGGGCTGTTCGCTGCCGCATCCAGGTCTGCGGACAAAAGTTCGGTGGAACTCGGCATCGGCGACAAGACCTTTGTGTTTCAGCAAGGAGATGCCCAGCGGTTAACGTAGCTTGTATTCAGTACAGAGACACCCGAATTACAAGGGAAGACCCTAGTCATAGGTGAAGGGGAATATGTTTTTACGTGAATATGATCATAAATTACTGAATTTAGAGAGATTCCTAGCGATGATATGGTAAAGGGTTCGATCCTCGTAGACTTGATTCGGAAAACGGCAGAAATGCCGTTCAGCTTGTCGAGAAACCCAGTCATTTTCATGACTTAGGGTTTCTCTTTTTTTCTGGCACATGTAAAATTGGGAAATCGAGGGGTTACCCCCTCTTTTCCCAGCTTCATTCTTGACTCCCCAATCTGTATATGTTATATAAAAAGAAGAATTAGCACTCTGCTCTTTGGAGTGCTAATTCTTCGACAGGCTGATCAGCAGCTACATAACTTTTTTCCTTCACCCATCTTATTTTCCTATATTGAAAGGAGACTTAACCGATCCATGGCCAAAAAAGAGTTTAAAGCCGAATCGAAACGACTGCTGGAAATGATGATTAACTCCATCTACACGCATAAGGAGATCTTCCTGAGAGAGCTCATTTCCAATGCCAGTGATGCCATCGACAAAATCTATTACAAAGCCTTAGCCGATGAGCAGCTGGTATTCAACAAAGAGGATTACTTCATCAAGGTTGCAGTAGACAAGGCCAACAGAACCCTGACCATTTCCGATACAGGTATCGGCATGAGTAAGGAAGAGCTGGAGAATAACCTCGGGGTAATCGCGAAGAGCGGATCCCTGGCTTTCAAGAAAGAGAATGAAGCCAAAGACGGGCATAATATCATTGGTCAATTCGGGGTTGGTTTCTACGCCGCATTTATGGTAGCGGACACTGTTACTGTAACCAGCAAGGCTTTGGGCAGCGATGAGGCCTTCAAATGGGAATCACAGGGTGCAGACGGATACACGATTGGGCCTTGCGAGAAGGATTCCGTAGGAACCGAGATTGTTCTTAAGATCAAGGAAAATACCGAAGATGATCAATATGATGAGTATCTGGAAGAATACCGCCTGAAGTCGATTATCAAAAAATACTCTGATTTCATCCGCTTCCCGATTAAGATGGATGTGAAAAGCCAGCGTCCTAAAGAGGGCAGCGGCGATGAATTCGAGGAAGTCCTTGAAGAGCAAACCGTCAACAGCATGGTGCCGATCTGGCGCAAAAACAAGAGCGAGCTGACCTCTGAGGATTACGAGAATTTCTATGCGGAGAAGCGTTACGGCTTCGATAAGCCGCTTAAGCATCTTCATATCAGCGCCGATGGAGCAGTGGTCTACAATGCCATCCTGTTCATCCCGGAGAATACGCCATTCGACTATTATACGAAAGAATACGAGAAGGGCTTAGAGCTGTATTCCAACGGTGTCCTCATTATGAACAAGTGTTCAGACCTGCTGCCTGACTACTTCAGCTTTGTTAAAGGGATGGTAGATTCCGAGGATTTGTCCCTGAACATCTCCAGAGAGATGCTGCAGCATGACCGACAATTAACGATGATTGCCAAGAACATCAAGAATAAAGTCAAAGGCCAACTGCAAAGCCTGCTGAAGGATGAAAGAGAGAAGTATGAGCAATTTTATAAATCCTTCGGCAGACAATTGAAGTTCGGCGTATACAACGACTATGGAATGAATAAAGAAACGCTGCAGGATCTGCTGATGTTCTACTCCTCCAAGGAGAAGAAGCTGGTCACTCTGGATGAATATGTGTCGAGAATGCCGGAAGATCAGAAGTATATCTATTATGCCTCCGGTCCATCGATTGAAAGAATAGAGAAGCTCCCGCAAACCGAACTGGTAGCCGATAAGGGTTACGAGATTCTGTACTTTACGGACGATATCGACGAATTCGCCATTAACGTAATCATGAAATATAAAGAGAAAGAGTTCAAATCCGTATCCAGCGGCGATCTGGGAATTGAAGCGGATGAGAAGGATAAGCCTACGGAAGCGGAAGAGAATGAGAATAAGGATCTTTTTGAATCGATGAAAAGCATCCTGTCCGGCAAGGTGACAAACGTTAAAGCGTCCAAGCGTCTGAAAACCCATCCGGTCTGCCTTTCCACAGAGGGCGAAGTATCCATTGAGATGGAAAAAATCCTGAAGGCCATGCCTAACGGCCAGGATGTTCAAGCGGATAAGGTGCTGGAAATCAACATCAATCATGAGGTGTTCCACTCCCTGAAGACCGCCCATGCCAATGACAAAGAGAAGCTGGGCCTGTATACGAACCTGCTGTACAATCAGGCGCTGCTGATTGAAGGCCTGCCTGTCGGTGATCCGGTAGAGTTCACTAATGATATTTGCAAGATCATGGTTTAATGATTGGACCTGCTAACAGATAGTTGAGAAATAACCCGTATTGGTTCCCGCCAGTGCGGGTTATTTGTGCCTGATCCGCTTAGGATCTAGACCCCAAGACCGATATTAATTCCTCTTACAGGCGGTTCAAAATGTTCAACTGGCTGGAATATAATAAAGCTGTGTTAATAAGTGGATAAGCGGGAGGGATACAATGTCTGTGCTTATAGTAAAGAACCTAAGGAAGTCGTTCGGGACGGTGCAAGCCGTGGAGGACATCAGCTTTTCGGTAGAAGCGGGAGAAGTATTTACAATCATCGGTCCGAATGGGGCGGGAAAGACTACCACGCTGGAGATGATTGAAGGATTACAGCAGCCGGACGCCGGCACGGTTTCGATCAATGGGCTTTCCTGGAGCAAGGATGAGAGTGAAATAAAGACTATAATCGGTGTTCAACCGCAGTCGGGTGCCTTATTTGATCTTTTAACCGCCGAGGAAAACCTGGATTTGTTCGCCTCATTTTATCCTAAGTCCAGGGAACCTAAAGAAGTGCTGGAGATGATTAACATGACGGATCATCGAAGCAAGCGGGTAAGGTCACTCTCCGGGGGGCAGAGGCAGCGCCTGGCGATTGGTCTGGCAATGATCAACGACCCTAGCGTGATCTTTCTGGATGAGCCAACTACAGGGCTGGATCCCCAAGCACGCCGTAATATATGGGACATTATCATGAAGCTGAAGGCGCTTGGCACAACCATCATACTGACCACGCATTATATGGAAGAGGCGGAGAAGCTGAGTGACCGCGTCTGCATCGTAGACCAGGGGCACATTATTAGCCTGGATACACCGGCTGCTCTGATCAGCAAATTGACGCAGGAACGGGAAGTACGTTTATCTTTTCACGACGGAGAGGAAGCGGCCAGGCAAACCGAAGAAGCCATCCGGAGTCAGCCTGATATTGTTCGTATGGAACGGGAGGGAGCCCATCTGTCGCTGTGGTCGGTGCAGCCGGAACAATCCTTGTACGACTTGCTTGGTATTACTAAGGAACGGGGCTACCGGGTTGAGCATGTGTCCATTCGCGAGATGAGCCTTGAAGACGTCTTTATTGCCTTTACAGGCAAAGAATGGAGGGATTGACGATGACGAATGGCAAGCAGCTCATGAAGCTGTTCACCGCTCAGCTGAAGACTATGTTCCGGGAGAAGCAGGTCTGGTTTTGGAATTTATTCTTCCCGGTCATTCTGATGGTGCTGTTCATGATTATCTTCGGCGGAGGGAGCAGCAGCGACTTCAAGGCAAAGGTTGCCCTTGTTAAGCCGCAATCGAATGCCGCAGCCGACACCCTGGAAGCCGGGCTTCGGAAGATGCCGGTATTGGAATGGAAGACAGAGCAAGCGGTCAGCAGAGAACAAGCCGACACCTGGATTAAAGACAAGGACGTTGATGCTGTCATTATTCTTCCCCAGCGTGAGAACGCAGGTAATATCCAACTGATTGTTAATGCCGAGAATGAGACCAATGCCACGTCACAGGCTGTAGCAGGGATATTGCAACAATACGTCCAGCAGGCCAGCTATGCGGCTGCAGGCGTTGAACCGGCTTTTACATTAGAGACCTCTGTGCTATCAAGCGGGAGTAAGGACTTAAGCAGTGCCGATTTTTTGCTCACGGGGATGATTGCCCTTTCCGTCGCCCAGGCGGGCTTGTTCGGGATGGTCGATATGGTTGAGATCCGCAGGTCCGGTCTTCTCAAGCGTCTCCGGATGACACCTCTAAGCATGGGGCTGTATGGAATGGGCGGAATGATGGTGCGTTTCGTGCTCAGCTTTGTACAAATTGTACTTCTGAGTCTCATCGGGGTATACGGTTTCGGCGCCAACCTGCATATGGATCTTCCGACATTAATTGTTGCTTTCTTTGTGGGAGTACTGGCCTTTAATGCACTTGGCTACTTGTTCTCCTCCTTCAGCAAATCTATCGAAGCTTATATGGGTATGGCCAATATTGCAAGCTTCCTAATGATGTTCCTGAGCGGCATCTTCTTCGCCACAAGCGGATTACCGGATTGGCTGAAGCCGGTTACCCAAGTCATTCCGCTAACTTATTTCGTGGAAGGCATGAGGGGCGGTATGGTATACGGGTCCGGATTTCTTACTTCATCATTCTGGAGCGGCATGGGGATTCTGGCGCTGTGGGGCGCGATGGCATTCTCACTGGGTGCACTGATCTACCGCAAAGGCAAGGCGGAGGCCCGTTAAAGTTTTAGTCCAGCTTGGTTTTAGCCATAATCCGTAACCCGTAAAGGCTCGTGCCTGTGCGGGTTTTTTTTGGTGTTCTCAACCACTCCAATTGCTTGATATAATAAAATTTGAAATAAAGAGCTGAGTTTGCATGAAGATGATCCCGGGGAGCAAAGCCGGATTCTGACACGAATGAAGAAAGGGCTCTGGCTGTTTGTGGTATTCACAGGTGGAGGCTATTTGCTGACTTATTTACTGTTTAAGCGATGGTTTAATAAAGATGTCTAAACCCCGGCTTTGTGATACGATATCTGAAAGATTATGATGATTACAAAAGCTTCTTTCCACGCTGGTATCCATAGAAACCATTCCTAGGAGGCTATATCCATGTCGATCTCAACCACGATGATTATCCGGCTGGAGATTCGGAAGTCCATAACATCCTTTGGGGACGTAGCTTCCCGGATAGCGGGGGCCGGCGGGGATATAGTAGCCATTGACGTTATCCGTGCGGGCAAGGAGGTAACGACCCGGGATATCACGGTGAATGTGCAGGATGCGGGGAATGAAGAGGTTGTCCGTGAGTTGTCGGATATGCCGGGGATCAAGGTCATCAATGTATCGGACCGGACCTTTCTGGCACATCTTGGCGGCAAGATTGAGATTATGCCCAAGATGCCGATCAAGAACCGGGAGGATCTGTCACAGGTTTATACCCCCGGCGTTGCCCGTGTGTGTACGGCGATTGCAGAAGATCCGAATAAGGCCTACTCACTGACGATGAAGCGCAATACGGTAGCGGTCGTTACCGACGGAACGGCTGTCCTGGGTCTGGGGGATATCGGACCTGAGGCGGCGATGCCGGTGATGGAGGGCAAGGCTATGCTGTTCAAACAGCTGGCCGGGATTGACGCTTTTCCACTGTGCCTGAATACGAAAGACCCGGATGAGATTGTGAGTATTGTTAAAGCGGTATCGCCCGGCTTCGGCGGCATTAATCTGGAGGATATCGCTTCGCCCCGCTGCTTTGAGATTGAACGTCGGCTTGCCGCTGAACTGGACATCCCTGTCTTTCATGACGACCAGCACGGCACGGCGATTGTAGCGCTTGCGGGCCTGCTAAATGCGCTTAAGGTTGTCGGCAAATCCATAGAGACGGCCCGAATTATCGTTGTCGGCATCGGCGCGGCGGGGGTGTCGATCTGCAATCTGCTGCTGGCGGCGGGCGCAACCCATATCGTTGCTGTTGACCGCGAGGGAATCATCCGACAAGGGAAAGCGTACAGCAATACGCAGTGGCTGCGGCTCGCAGAGGTCACGAACCCGGAAGGCAGAGCAGGCGGTTTGACCGAAGCCATCCATGGCGCGGATGTGTTTATCGGCGTTTCCGGGGGAGGCATCCTGACGGTTGATCATGTGAAAAGTATGGCTCAGGACAGTATCGTGTTTGCTATGGCGAATCCCAATCCGGAAATTGAGCCTGAACTGGCGGAACCGTACGTCCGTGTTCTTGCTACCGGAAGAAGCGATTATCCGAATCAGATCAACAACGTTCTGTGCTTTCCCGGTATTTTCCGCGGCGCTCTCGACTGCAGAGCCAGGTCGGTGAATCTGGAAATGAAACTGGCTGCTGCCAAAGCCATTGCTGCTGTGGTTCAGCCGGAGGAACGGAATGAGCAGTATATCATTCCGAGTATTTTTAATGACAAAGTAGTGGAAATGGTGCGGATTGCAGTGATTGGGGCAGCAATTTTGACGGGTCAGGCCCGGCGTGTGCCACCGGATTTTTTTGTAGGAGAGTCATCGGAGAGGTGAAGTAATGGTTTTGCTAGGGGCATTAGTAAATGGAGTAACCGTGGTATTCGGAACGTTATTGGGGCGTTTGCTGCGGCGTATACCGGAAAGTATGAAACAAACGGTAATGAACGGAATCGGGCTGGCCATCATCGTCCTGGGAATCCAAATGGGATTTAAAAGCGGGAATTTCCTGATCGTTATTCTAAGTCTCGTCATCGGGGCTGTTATCGGAGAATGGATCGCTTTGGAGGATAAGTTTACCGCTGTGGGACACTGGCTGGAGAACAAAATCGGCTCGAATGAACCGGGGAGCATCTCTCAAGGATTTATTACAGCCAGCCTGGTGTTTGTCGTCGGGGCCATGGGTATTCTCGGTGCTTTGGATAGCGGGATTAAAGGCAATCATGATATTCTGTACACGAAGGCTATAATGGATGGATTTATAGCGATTATTTTAACGACTACACTTGGGGTAGGGGTGTTGTTTTCGGCGATTCCCATCATTTTGTATGAGGGGGCTATTGCGGTTTTCGCCACACAGATTACCCGATTTATTCCTGATGCATTAATGAATAATTGTATTAGCGAGCTTACGGCCACCGGTGGCATTATGATTGCGGCAATAGGGCTAAATTTGCTGGGGATCACCCATATCAAAGTAGCCAACCTTCTTCCGGGAATACTAGTGGCTGTACTGCTAGTTTCAATACTATATGCAATCCAGTGATAGAAGCGAAGAGGAGCCTGACGAATATGGAAAAGGAACACAAGAACTGCCAAAGCTGCGGCATGCCGTTAGCCCGTGACGAACAGCGGGGCGGGTCTGAGAAGGACGGCAGTAAAAGCAAAAAGTATTGCAGCCACTGCTACCAGAATGGCGAATTTACACTGCCAGATCTCACGCAAGAACAGATGAAGGAAAGAGTCAAGCAGAAGCTGGTCGAATTTGGCTTCCCAAGGTTTCTGACAGGTGTGTTTACACGGAATATCCCCAAGCTGGAGCGTTGGGCGAAGTAAAGGAATGAAATATGAACGCGATGACTGCCATCTGCTTTAGGTGGCGGTTATTTGTGTTATGAGAAATTTTCCAAAGAGCTTTTATTGATAGCGCTTTCTATACGATAATATGCATATATATTAATTTTTCATAAAAATAAAAGGTGGTTATGTATGTTGTTTCGTTCATTTTTAAGGCTATTGGCTCCGTTTACTTTTGTAATGTCGCGTCTGAAGTATGCACAAAAGTTTATTCTAACCAGCATTCTTTTTGCGGTGCCCCTCGTTCTGGTGCTCGGTTTATGGCTTCAGGCGGTTCAGAGCGATATCGGATTTGCACGTGAAGAGAGGAAAGGGGTTACAGCCATCCAGTCCGTGATGCCGCTGCTTCTTAAGTTCCAACAGCACGGAGCACTTGTGGAAGCGTATATAAATGGGGATGAAACCGCTAAAGCGCAGATTGCCGCAAATGAGCAGGAAATCGAAAAGCAAATCAGCAGCGCTGGTACCGATATTGCAGAAACAGGATTTTCCCGTACGGCGGCTGCGCTGCAAGCATTGAAGCCCGAGTGGGAGAAACTTCAGGCGGATACTCAGCAGTTGACCCTGGAAGAAAGCCTCTCACGTCACACCGGGATTATCGGAAAGGCCGGGAAGCTTATAAAAGATACAGCAGATGAATCCAAGCTGACCCTGGACCCTGAGCTTGATTCCTTTTATATGATGGATATTATGGTTAACCGTGCGCCGGATCTCATTGAGCTGACCGGACGAGTTCTCGGGATGGGGAACCAATTATTAATCCGAAACCAAATCAGTGAAGCCGAAAAAATGGATGTGAATGTAATTAAAAGCCAAATGGAAACAGCAGGAGAAGGCATTCAGACCTCCTTACTACATATCTATGATTCCAACACCGCTTGGAAATCCGAGCTGGATCAATCCGGCAATCAATCCCTCGCCTCCACCAAGGCTTTTGTTTCCCTTATCAATGATAAGCTGATCAAGGATACACAACTGTCGATGAAGCCCGAAGAGTTCTATCCGGAAGGGTTGAAGACAGTAAATGATATAGCCAGTTTGTTTGCCGCAGATTCTGATACGCTCTTCAACTTATTAAGCGGGAGAATCAGTCATCTGGAAAATAGCCGCAATACGATTCTAGCCATTACATTGGCCGCCGCGGTTCTGATTGTACTTTTTTATATTGCTTTTTACCGGAATGTAAAAGTGACCGTACAGCTTATACAAGGGAAAGCGTCAAAAATGGCAGCAGGGGATTTCTCGGGCAAATTAACGGTTGCGAGCAAGGATGAATTGGCGGATATCGGAACCTCTTTCAATTTAATTAATGACTCGCTTAACGAGCTGCTGAGACGTAATCAGGACCTTTCCGAGCAGTTAACGGCTTCTTCTGAGGAATTAACCGCTGTATCCACGGAATCCGCACAGGCTATGGAGCATATCGCCAAGGCGATTCAGTCGGTATCAGACGGAAATGAGATTCAGAATAGAGCATCCGGCGAAATATCCGGTGCATTGACTGAAATGGCTATTGGTGTGCAGCGTATTGCAGAAAATGCCGGTGAAGTGGTCGGCTCTGCAGCCCACGCGGTACAGAATGCCGAGGAGGGAGCCAGACAGCTGAAAGCTGCCGTCGATCAGATGCGTACGATCCAGTCTTCCGTCATAGACTCGGGCAAAGTCATCGGGCAGCTTGGAGAACTCTCCGAGCAAATCGATTTTATTGTAGCGGCTATTGTTAATATTTCTTCCCAAACACAGCTGTTGTCGCTAAATGCCAACATCGAAGCGGCTAGAGCCGGCGAGCATGGACGCGGATTTATGGTCGTTGCATCGGAGGTATCCAAATTAGCCGAACAAACAACGACATCCGTCAAGTCCATCTCCGAGGTTATTGGCCACATCAGGGGGCTGGTGGATCAGTCCATCCAATCAGTAGAAGTAACATCTCGGGAAGCTGACAACGGACTGAAGTCCATTCATGCGGCGAATGGTTCCATTGATACCATTATGGGAGCTATTCAATTGGTTACAGAGCAAATACAGGAGGTCTCGGCGGCTGCTGAAGAAATGTCCGCAAGCAGCCAGCAGGTAAGCGCATCGGTGAGCGAGGTTGCGGCTATCTCCCGTCAAAATGCCGGTGAAGCGGAGACGATTGCCGCAGGCGCACAGCAGCAGCTCGCGTCCATGCAGGAGATTCAAGCCTCGGCGGCAACCCTGAGCAGCAATGCGCTGCAACTGCAGGATGACTTGGGCAGATTTACTCTTGAATAGCGGTTAAAGCAAATGTCTATCATCAGTTGACAAATGCTAGACTTCTCTGTAACTTATAACTAATTAAATAAGAAACCACTAGGGGAGCCTGAATAGGCTGAGACGGGAAAATGAATTTCCGGACCCTTGAACCTGATCTGGATCATACCAGCGTAGGAAAGTGGAGTCGGACCCTTTTTTTCTCATATTGGCCTTGGCCGTTTATGGATAGAAGCCGCTCCATTGTGGAGCGGCTTTTTTAGCGCGCACTCTTATTTATAATACTTTTAATAGGAGGAAATAAGATGCCAAGCCAAGAGAAGAAGGATACGGTTGATTTGTCTGCTTTTCCAGGAAGTCATAAGGTGTATGTGGAGGGGTCACGGCCGGATATTCAGGTGCCTATGCGAGAGATTACGTTAAGCCGAACTTCGGGTACTGCCGGAGAAGAGGAGAATGCCCCAGTTCGTGTCTATGATACCAGCGGAGCTTATACCAACCCTGAAGCGGAAACCGATATCCGCCAGGGGCTGACGCCCCATCGTTTTCAGTGGATCAGGGAGCGGGGGGACGCGGAGGCCTATGAGGGAAGAGCCATCAAACCTGAGGATAACGGGAATGCTACAGGTAAATCGGAGGTGGAGGTGTTTCCGGGGTTGCAGCGGAGTCCGCTGAGAGCCAAAGAAGGCCGGAATGTCAGCCAACTGCATTATGCGCGCAAAGGCATCATTACGTCCGAGATGGAATTTATAGCGATCCGGGAAAATGTTGCGCCAGAGTTTGTTAGAGATGAGGTAGCCAGCGGTCGTGCCATCATTCCGGCAAATATTAACCATCCGGAAAGCGAGCCGATGATTATCGGGCGGAATTTCCTGGTGAAGATCAACGCGAATATCGGCAACTCCGCCGTGTCCTCGTCCATAGAGGAAGAAGTGGAGAAGATGAGATGGGCTATCCGCTGGGGCGCGGATAACATCATGGATCTTTCGACCGGCAAAAACATTCACACCACCCGGGAATGGATTATCCGCAACTCTCCTGTACCTATTGGGACGGTGCCTATCTATCAGGCATTGGAAAAGGTGAACGGGAAGGCCGAGGACCTAACCTGGGAGGTTTACCGGGATACGCTGATCGAGCAGGCGGAGCAGGGAGTGGACTATTTTACTATTCATGCCGGGGTGCTGCTTCGTTATATTCCATTGACCGCCAAAAGAATGACAGGTATTGTCTCACGGGGTGGATCGATTATGGCGGCATGGTGCCTTGCTCATCATCAGGAGAATTTTCTCTACACGCATTTCGAGGATATCTGCGAGATTATGAAGACTTATGATGTTGCGTTCTCCTTGGGAGACGGGCTGCGTCCGGGTTCCATCGCAGATGCCAATGATGAGGCCCAGTTTGCGGAACTGGAGACGCTGGGAGAATTAACAACGCTGGCCTGGAAGCATGATGTTCAGGTGATGGTCGAAGGTCCGGGCCATGTGCCGATGCATCTGATCAAAGAAAATATGGATAAGCAGCTTGAACTCTGCCATGGTGCTCCTTTTTACACACTCGGTCCTCTGACAACGGATATTGCACCCGGCTATGACCATATTACCTCTGCGATTGGAGCGGCGATGATCGGTTGGTTCGGCACGGCAATGCTTTGCTACGTCACCCCCAAGGAGCACCTTGGTTTGCCTAACAAGAATGATGTACGGGAAGGCGTTATTACCTACAAAATTGCGGCCCATGCCGCCGACTTGGCGAAGGGACACAAGGGTGCACAGGACCGGGATAACGCGCTTTCCAAAGCTCGCTTTGAATTCCGCTGGCGGGACCAGTTCCATTTGTCGCTTGATCCGGAGCGGGCGCTTGAATACCACGATGAGACCCTTCCCGCAGAAGGAGCCAAAACCGCTCATTTCTGCTCCATGTGCGGACCCAAGTTCTGCAGCATGCGCATTTCCCATGATATCCGGGATACGGCGAGACAGCAGGATGGGCTGGAGCAAGAGCAGCCGGAGAAAGAGGTTATCGCTGCGGGGATGCGAGAGAAAGCGGTGGAGTTTAAAGAAGGCGGAAGCGTGATTTATAAGTAGAACGTGAATATTTTGACTATAAACTAAAATTGTATGTGACTATATTGGGATACTGGCTGACCTAATAATACAAAATCGCTCCTTTGAAATGGTTGGGTGGTACCTCCATTCCATAGGGCGATTTCTTTTTGTTACTTAAATTCTTGCACCAAGCAGAAGGAGCGTCTACCCAGCAGTAGGTGAAGTAACTGGAAATTCTCCCGCTTTAACGGGAATTTCTCCATCTAATCCGGTGCTTTGGAGCCCTTTAAATTTCATCTCATCCCCGTTTATGAATAATTTGGTATTTAACTAGAGGGGTTTGTATTATAATAGGTTCAAAAAACGGGACTTTTGTCATAATTGGACGAAGGAGAATCATTTATGGAAGTGTTAGGGGAGCAACGTAAGATAGTTAGACAGAAGCTGATTCAGGTATATACGCATCTACAGGCACTGAACCAATTAAAACAACCGGTCGAAAAACAAATTTCGAAGCATCTATGGTCATTGCAGCTAACGGACCTGCCTGTTGATCCTCGTATTATCTGTGATTTTGTGGACGGACGGAGCCCTTTCGAAAGGATAGATGACCCGATACCGGATGTTTTGTTAACGGTAAGAAAGCCTGATCTTACGCCATGCCCGGAGCCGCCAGAAGTGCTCAAACGCTGGCTGGAGCCGGAATGGGAGAAGATCCACAAGCAGCCGCGGTTCATTGAACGGTTCGAAACTTATGTGGAGAACGAAGAGACAGGGGAGTATGAGCCGGTTCAGGAAAGATTCGATCAGGATGAACAAAGAGTACGCTCCTGGGAAGAATGGCTGAAGGTACGCGGTGAATGGAAACGGACGGAAGAGCCTGTACGTGAAACGAAGAAGCTGTTCGAGAATTTATATACCCTCCACTCCTGGATAGAACGTGAGAATGATGCTGTCGAGCTTATGATCGCCGATGGCCTCCTGCACTGGGATCTCCTGCCGGAGAAAATTCACCACCCGTTGTTAATGCAGAAGGCTCAGCTCATCTTTGATCCAGATGTTCCGGAATTCCGGCTTGTTCCGTCCGATACGGAAGCGGAGTTCCATAGCGCCATGTTCAGGGACACATTAGAGGTAAGTGCCCTCTCCGTTAAGAAATGTGCTGATGATTTGTTGGAAGAACCATGTTCTCCCCTGGGCTATGCTGCTACAGACAGTTATTTAAAAAGAGTAGCCAGTCACTTAGCAGCTCATGCACAGTTTATTCCTTATGGGACACGGCCTGTAGCCGCATCGTCGGAGGAAGAAAATGTATATATACAGCGAAGCCCGTTAATCTTGTTGCGGAAACGTTCTGCCGGCTTCGATCACGCCATAGAGGAAATCATTAAAGATTTAAACGACAGCGACCATCTGCCGCAGGCGGTTGCCAGGATTACCGGGATTGATTTGGGAACAACACCTGAGGGTGATTCAGCGGTCTCTTTTTCCAATCTGGATATAAATGGAGAGAATGAAGAGATTCTGTTCACCAAGGAAGCAAATTCGGAGCAACTCGATATTGCGCTCAAGCTAAGCCGATTCGGCTCCGTTCTTGTTCAAGGCCCGCCAGGCACAGGCAAGACGCATACGATCGCCAATCTACTGGGGCATTTTCTGGCTGAGGGCAAAAGCGTCCTCGTAACGAGTCACACTTCCAGAGCCCTATCGGTCCTGCGCGACAAGGTTGCCGGTCCGCTGCAGGACCTCTGCGTCAGTGTGCTGGATGAAGCAAGCGGACAGAAGCAGCTGGAGAACTCGATAGATGTCATCACCTCCAGGTTAAGCTCCATATCCACCGAGGAGACGGAGCGGGATATACTCGCGCTGGCAGCAAAACGCAGGTCTATGTTAGATGATATCAAGGTGCTAAATGCTGATTTAAGAACGTCCAGAGAAAGCGACTACACGCCGATAATTCTATGGGGCTCCGAATACGATCCCTCTACGGCAGCGAAGATGATTTCTGCAGGACAAGAGGCGATGAAGCTTATTCCGGGTGGGATCACGGCAGGCCATGAGTTTCCGCTCACATCTGCCGAGCTTGAAAGCCTCTATCGAAGCTCCGGTGAGATCACGCCGGAGGAAGTAGCTGAATTTGAGCAGTTAAAGATTCGGACAGAGCAGCTTGTCTCTCCCGAAGAGTTCAACAGTCTGGCCAAAGTGTATAAAGAGTTGGTACATGCCGAGAGAGATAAACATAAGGCTTACTGGAACAATAATGATCAGAATTTGAAAATAGACGAACTACAGTCTGCATTGGACCAGCTGCGCAGAGCGGTAGCGGTTATTTCGCAAGGGGAAGAGTGGAAGCTGGAACTGATTTCTTTCTCCACAGAAGCAGCGGGCGGCAGAAGCGACTGGGATGAGCTGATGAACGAGGTGGAGGAGTGGCTTGCCTTATACCGGGCGGCCAGAACCGCTAAGTACAAGTATGGCTTTGAGCATTTGGCCGATACCGAGTTGCAGCCCCTTTTTCCCGTAATAAATGAAATAAAGAGTTACCTTGAGGGCGGGAGTAAGTTGACTTCGTTGCAACTGCTGCTTAAACGGCAGTGGAAGAAGGCCTGTGATTTTCTATTCCCGGGAGACAAAGGGCTTCAAGGTCTGGATGCTGCTTATCTCGATGCTGTGCTGACAGTCATCCGTTATCAGGATCAACGCTCCAGGGTTATGACCCGCTGGAATCGGCAAGTAACGGCAAAGGGAGGGTATGATCTTTCCACTCTCGGCACGGAGCCTGAAGAGTACATGCCAACCATTCAAAAAGAGATGCGCTTTTTGCTGGATTGGCAGCAGGAGAGCTTCAACCCGCCGTTACAGACTCTGCTTAAAGGGGGGGTTCTGTGGGAGGAGCTGCTTAAGTCCAAACCTGTCCCGGTGGGAAAGCATGCTGAATGGATTCATCTTCGAGACACGGTAGAACAAGAGATTCCTGTCATAGTAGATTCCTGTATTAACGAATATAAATGGAATGAAGTCTCCCGAAGCATCCACGAGATCACGCAGACCGTGATTTCTTTGGCAAATTACCGTTCTATATTAATGGTTGCTCTGCAGGAGAGCATCAAGCAGTTGGACGAGCACGGATATGAGCAAGCCTGTCATGCTATAGATGAACTATGGAGTAAGCAAGTTCAGATCCGGCAGAGGCAGAAGTTGCTCCAGCAGGTACAAGCCGTTGCTCCTGGTTGGGCGGAGGCTGTCCGGGAGAGGATCAGTGTACACGGAGAACCCCGGGTTTCGGAGGGACTGCAATCAGCCTGGCTGCTGAAGCAATTGGATATGGAGTTGGACAGAAGGACAGCCCTTTCTGCGGAGACGCTGCAAGAGCAGCTTGCGGGAATTCGGGAACAATTCAAATCGATTACCCTTCAATTGGTGGAGAAAAAGGCCTGGCTGGCGCTAGCCCGCAAAACCACCCTGAAGCAGCAGAATGCATTGCATGGCTGGAAATTGCTGATGAAAAAAGCAGGCAAGCGTACCGGGAAAGCGGCTCCGCACTTGATTGCAGAGGCCCGTAAGCTGATGCCCGTCTGCCAGACGGCCGTTCCAGTCTGGATTATGCCGACATACCGGGTAGTGGACAGCTTTAGTCCTTCGGAGAACCACTTCGATGTAGTGATCGTTGATGAAGCCAGTCAGGCGGACATTATGGCCTTAACGGCTCTTTATCTCGGCAAGCAAATCGTGGTCGTGGGCGACGATGAGCAGGTGAGCCCGGAGGCGGTTGGCCAGAGGCTGGAAGAGACTAGAAGACTGATGGAGACCCATCTGGAGGGTATCCCCAACGCAGCTTTGTATGATGGAAGCACCTCGATCTATGACTTGGCTAAAACTTCTTTTGCGGGTATGACCCAACTGAGGGAGCATTTCCGCTGCGTAGAACCGATTATCCAGTTCAGCAACAGCTTGTCCTACAACGGGACGATTCTTCCGCTTAGAGATGCAAGCGGAGTGTCTACTAAGCCGTTCACCGTTGAGTACCGGGTGGAGAGCGGAAGCAGAAGCTCTAAGAAAAATGAGGCCGAAGGCCAGGCCATTGCTTCACTTATTCTGGCTGCTATCGAAAGAGAAGAATATAAGGATGCGACCTTCGGGGTTATCACCCTGCTTGGTGAGGAGCAGGCTGTATGGATTGATCAGTACTTGCAAAAGCATATGCCGGCTACCGAATACAAGCGGCGCAAAATCCGCTGCGGCAATTCCGCCCAATTCCAGGGCGATGAACGGGATGTTATTTTCCTGTCCATGGTAGACGCTTCCGACGAATCGGTTCCCATGCGGCTTATATCCGATCCCGGTAACCGGACCAAGAAACGCTACAATGTTGCCGTAAGCCGTGCCCGCGACCAGCTTTGGCTGGTCCATTCCCTGGATTCCTCCACACAGCTTAAGGATGGGGACCTACGGAAACGCTTAATCGAATATGTCAGAAATCCTTATACCGCCGAAGAAGCCCTGAAACAACATGAGCCTGTGCTGGAGTCAGAATTTGAACGTCAGGTGATGTCTCGTCTGTTGGAGGAAGGGTATAAAGTAACGCCTCAGTGGAAGGTGGGGGCTTACCGCATTGATATGGTCATTGAAGGCGGAGGCAAACGTTTAGCTCTGGAATGCGATGGGGACAAATGGCATCCACTGGAGAAGCTGGGTGAAGACATGTCCAGACAAGCCATACTGGAGCGGCTCGGCTGGACGTTTATCCGCATCAGAGGCGGGCAATTCTTCCGCAATCCTGTACAGGCCCTGCAACCGTTATTCCGGAAGCTGGAACAGCTCGGAATTCCCCGGGAACTTCATCTTCAGGGCGGCGAGATGAATACTGGCGAGTCTCAGCCACTGGCGCTTAAAGACAGGGTTATTAACCGGGCAGCGCAGATCAGACGGGAATGGCTGGAACCTAAGGAAGCCAGCCAAGAGGTGTCTGGTCGAGAGGTAATCAGTGAAGCTGGTCAGGAAAAGTCTGGCGAAGAGCCAACGGACGACACTTCTACGGCTCAAGATGACTTTGAGGATGTCTTTTATGAAGAGATTAGCACCGAACCTAACCTGACCTATTATTGGACCGACGAGATGAGAGACGCAGAGGATGAACGGCAGGCTGTGATCGAAATGGAGCTGGCTACCCTGCAAGCGGCGGCTGGAGCGGAGGAGAATCCTCGGCAGAACTCAGCGGCTGTGCTCGGGCTTAATGGGGAAGGGATTGTACCGGATTCCGGGTTCAAACTGACTGATTTTTTGGCGGCTCAGGGTCTTAAGTACATCGATCAAAGAGAGCAGGACGGTGCAATCTGGGTGATTGGGGATTGGCGGGTGGCCCGACACGTGGCTGATCTGAGACATAGAGGGATAAAGTTTGTCTACCGAGAAAGAGGAAATCACTTCACCAGGTGGAGATCGGCTTGGTTTAGTTATTATAGGGAGGATTGAGATGGGAACCTTGCGAAATCATGAATCCCTCATTCATTTGGTGGCATCATCCGCATGTGATCGAGTGGTTATTCTATGCTTTATGGGTGAAGACTCTGCGGAAGGATTAGATATTTTGATCCGTAGTATTCGGGTGGTCTGCAATCAGGTCTTTCTAATCACAATCTAATCACAAGCTTCCCTCATCTATTTGAAGGCAGAAGAAAACAGGCAGCCGCGAAAGAATGTCTTTCTACGGTAGCCCATCTACTGAACGGATTGTATCTTTTGGATAGGAATGAAGCCTTATTATCGATGCGTGAACGCAAGAGTACGTCTACGTTAATGGATTTTTTTCAATTCTGCGATACGCTGATTATTAAATTCTTCGAAGAGTTAGTTTACTTGTTGGAAACATTGAAGGAAACAGAGCGATATATTTTTTTTCTAAACTCTCCCATGGAGTTGAAAGTTCAAATCGTTCCAAGCATTCGGGGGGTTCTGGCTGAGAAAGGGTGTATATGAAAGATATATAGTGGGACTGACCGCCGATGCATTCAATTATTCAACTGTGAAAGGGAGAATGAGCCGCTTCATAAAGTGGGTGGATTGATACTGCTAGAGTATCTTCAAAGAATTTGGCAGGCTAAAGAATAGCGAAGATTAAGTGTACATTCAAGTACTTTACTAAGCTGGGCTCAGATCAATCGAAGTATGATGTGGTCAAAAGTTATGAAAGGCTCTCGAAATCGTGAATTTTCAATTCAAATCTAGTTTATAAGATCCGTACGAATGCAATAATAGTAATGACATGAGGAAAGGAGATTTGCTAATGTCTATCTTGTCCCAATACGATCCGCGGATCACAGAAGAATTTTTGCAAACTGCGGAAGAAGATCAACGGTTTGACAGAAAGAGAGCTAACATTGCTTTTAATGACTTAGCCACACACATTGTTGGGTTCGCAAACGCCGACGGTGGAGTATTGGTTATTGGCCAGACTAACAGTAAAGAGTTGCAAGGCATTGATCATGTAGGACAAGATAAAATAAACGCTCTGATGAAAGTGTCCCTCACTCTTTGTGTCCCTTCTGTTCTGGTTAAGACAGAAGAAATCTCTATTCAAAACATAAAGGGAGGACCGGATCGGTTATTACTCTTACATGTTGAGCAAAGTGAGCGATTGCACACAACAACAGATGATCAGATCTACTATCGAAAAGGTGATTCCACCCTTCATATAGTGGGAGAAACACGCAGGGCTCTCGAATATGATAAAGGGAACAGACATTATGAGCTTGAAGAGATCCCAGACTGTAGTTTGGATGACCTCGACGATACGATATTCCAACGGTATAAGGAACTTACCGGATACAGCGGCACTTTAATCAACCTTCTGATAAATCGTGGACTTGCTGTCCATAAAAACGGCAACCTGATCATGCGAGTTGCCGGAGTTTTGTTGCTCGCTAAAAACCCAAGCACTTACCTGCCGCAAGCCTGCATCCGGTTTATCAGGTTCGAAGGGATGAAGGCTAAGACTGGAACGAGAGCAAATGTTGTTAAGGAGTATATGTTCGAGGGACCTTTAGTAAAGCAAATTGAACGTACGAAAGAAGTCGTCCAAATCCAATTAAGAGATTTTACCGCTTTGGGGCAGATGGGAATATTCGATACGGTACCGGAATATCCCGAATTTGCATGGGTTGAAGCTGTAGTTAATGCCGTCACCCACAGGGCATATAATTTAGGCGGAATCGAAATTATGATACGAATGTACGATGACCGACTAGAGTTTGAAAGTCCTGGGAAACTTCCAGGTATGATTCGCTTGCATAACATTAAAGATCTAAGATATTCGAGAAACCCCAGAATTGCAGTTATGTTATCTGAGTTCAAATACGTACGTCGCTGGGGCGAAGGAATTGACCGGATATACGATGAAATGCAACTGTTTCATCTGGAACCGCCAGAACTTGCAGAAACAGATCAGACTTTTACTCTGACTCTTAAAAATAACATTGAAGTGCGGCGGTTACGGAGAGAGTCGTCGGTAGCATTAAGCATCGGAGGGGAACGGTGGCTTGACCTTTCTCCTGAACAAAGACAGGCTTTAGAGTTAGCCTCGATTCGTAAGAAAGTTTTTACGAAGGATTTTGGGGATTTTATAGGAAGAAGCAGAGTGACAGCCAAATTAATACTGGAATCACTCGTTGAGGAAGGATACTTAGAACGTATCGGTTCAAAGCCAACAGACCCGAAACTACACTATATCTTAAAGCTCTAAAGCTCTAAAGCAACTCTAAAGCAACTCTAAAGCAACTCTAAAGCAACTCTAAAGCAACTCTAAAGCAACTCTAAAGCAACTTCTAAAGCAACTCTAAAGCAACTCTAAAGCAACTCTAAAGCAACTCTAAAGCAACTCTAAAGCAACTCTAAACAGACTTAATTGTTATTTGCAGAAGCAGATATTCGCCTCATTATGGCCGGATTTAGAGGTATAATTTCCTTTTAATTATCTTGAAAACGGTTTAATGCCTGAATTAAAGGGAGTTTTTCCTGCTAATGCGCATACGCCAAGGCAAGGCCAGTAAACCAAAGAGCAAAGCTTGAGATGGACCTGGGACATTTTCTTTGTTTTTATTCAACTGAGGACGGTTAAACAACCATTCTTCGAAAATGCGTTTTTTATCAGCAACAAATCCGTATCTATAGAGGATATTTTGATGAATAAACACAACCTCAAACATACCAGGTTTGTTTTCGTTTGCTGTATTGAGCTTGAATGCCTCAACGTCCAGATCTTCAGTTGCTTGTTCCATGTCATGTTTTTATTTCACTCCACTTATTTTCCAACAACTTCTCACTCCCCCCTCTCCCTATAATTGCTATAATCAAATCATCAATCCCAACAAAACAAGACAAATTTCACCCTTAGCAGGAGCTGACACATGAACGAAGTGAAGCAAAAAATGTTAGGCTATATCAGCGCGGGAAAGCAGGCGACCGTCCGGCTGGAGCAGCTGGAGCAATGGTTTGCGGGGGAAGCGGTAGAGTATGAAGTCTTTGCCGAGGCAGTGCAGGAGCTGGAGCGGGAAGGTGTGCTCAGCGAGGTAAAAACGGAGGGCAGGACTGGAAGATCACCCGATCTGGCCCGGCGCTACCGCATTGAACGCACCAAGCTGAGAGGTGATTTTCAACTGCGGGTACACCGGCTCAGGCTGGAGCTGCATCCATTGATTTCGCTGGACCGGTATTTTTCGCTCGGCGAGGTGGCGTTGGAGCAGGACATCCCATATCTCCGGCTGATCGACTCTTATCTGAAGGAACACGGTTTGCCTCATCATATCGTCGCCGCACCGGAGCGAAGCTACGCTATTGTGCAGGACGAGAAATGGATCACCGACAACGGCGGCAGGGCGCTGCTGACACGAATCGGACTGTGGGACAGGCTGATGGTTGCGGCGGAGTATGACCCGCTAATGATGGCAGTGAACCCGGAGTATCTCGCTTCGCTCCAAGCTCTACCCCAATCGGAACCCTGCCTTCACCTGATCGTGGAGAATAAAACAACGTTTCAGGCTCTGCTGCCGGCGCTGCCGGACACAGTTTTTCACACTTTAATCTACGGCTGCGGCAACAAAATCACTGGCAATATCGAGATGTTTCCGAAGCAGTATCCACTACCGGATCGGAAGCACCAGTTCTATTATTTTGGAGACATTGATCATAAAGGAATACAGATCTGGAGCGACCTGGCGCGCAAGGTGGAGGCCGTTCCGGCGCTCGCCTTTTACCGGGCGTGCATCGCCAAGGCTCCTGCCGTGGGCAAAGAGTACCAGAGGCCGAATACGAAGGCGCTGAGCAGTTTTACAAGCTTTTTCTCCGAGAGAGATAAAACGCAAATGGAACACTGTCTGTCAGACGGACAGTATTATCCGCAGGAGACGTTATCTACAAGGGAATTGCAGGCCATATGGAGGGACACACCGTGGAATTGAATGTAATGGGAGATGTGAACCAGGCGCTGGCGGGCTTTCAGGAGCGGATGGCCAAGGTCGCGTTGTTCGATCCTCTGTTTGAGCTGCAGCGCAAGAAACAGAGTGACGGTCAGGGACAGAGTATCGAAATGATGGAGCTGGGGCTGCTGACGCTGCTGTTCTTTTTCGAGCAAAAGCTGATCCGCAACGCGAGAGCCGGCGTGAAGGATTTGGCCAGCTATCTGGGGCAGGTGACGAACGGGCGGTATCAGCTTAGCGAGGAGGATTATGAGGATTTGGCCCGCTCCGTGATCGGCGTGTTTCGCCCAACCTCAGGGAAGAAGAGAGCCTTCGCTTTCTACAATTGGGAGACGCTGCAGGAGGATGAGGTCTATACGTCCATACTGCGAGCCAGCGCCTTTGACAGCAAGAGCAATACGCAATTCTATGCGCTAGATGAAGACGGGCTTGAGCTCGTCTTTGCCACCAAAGAGTTTTATGCCGAGTTCCAGCTCTCGATTCACCAGTTGGTGCTGCGTAAACAGCTGGAGAAGGGCGAGTTCCAGGGAGCGCTGCGCCAGATTAACGAGATGCGGGTGGATGTGGAAACGCTGCAGGAACGTATGGTCAAGCTCAGCCATGAGATCAAACGCAGTATCGTTTCCGAGGATACGCTGGGGAAATACAGCTCGCTGCTTGACGATATCTACATCCGTCTGCAAAGGGAAAATGAAGAGTTCGAAGAGCTGCGGGATTTCGTTAAGGAGACCAAGGACCGCATCTATTCGGACACGCTTCAGGACAAGCAGCATCATGCCTATGAATACATACTTCGCATTTCGGCGGAGCTTGAGAAAGTGCACGGCGAGCATACGATGCTGCTGCAGAGAAGCATGCAGCTGAGGACCGGAGCTCTTCAGGCGGCTAAAGAATCGTTATATTACACGGGAATGAACTCCTTTAACTTTGATCAGGATTTGAGCAGCCTCATCTTCGGTTCGCCCCTGCCTTTGGAGGCGCTGCGTGGTGTATTGTCTCCTTTTATGGGGCTGGAGCAACGGCCGTCCTGGTCGCTGCTTACGGTATTCAGCGAGCAGAACATTGCCGGGGACAGTGAGGAGGACAGCCGGGAAGAGGAATTTATGGAGGCTGCCGAGGAAGACCCACGTAATGAATTCGTCAAACAGAGAGGGAAGCTGTTTGCACTACTGATGGAGGATTTGATTCTGGCGCTGGAGCGGCTGTCCAGTGTGCGACTGTCGGAGCTGGTGGAGACGTACAGGGAGCGGGAAGACAGGCGAAGGCTGCTGGAACTGCGCGCATTTTATGATTTCTGGCTCATTCTTCATCAGCGGAGCCCGGTGCTCGCGGGTTCCAAGGGAGAAGAGAGAGAACAGGTGAACGGGATGGAAGAAGCGCTGCAAAGACTCGGGGGCCGTTCCTTGCGGGTGCGGGAGGGGCAGGGAATCGTCCGTGCCAGCGGGCGGTTTTCCATCCAGGAGATGAATATTTCATGGGGAGATGATGCCGGTGCTTTATGAGAATGAGGTTGTATTGAAGGCATTCCGGATTTATGCGGAGCTGGCACGTCAGGGGCTGACAGAGCGTGAAGGGCTGCAGCAGTATTTGGCAGACGATGAGGTGCGGGGACTGGTAGACCAGTTCGCCAGGGAGGTGGACTGCGTCGCGCTGCCTGTGGGGAATCAGCTGCATCTGGTGCCGCTTGTACGCCTGTCGCCTTTTCACGTATCCAATGATTATTTGAAGAAGACATATTTGCGCGCCCAAGCGGTCAATGCGGATTTGTATCTGCTCTATGTGGCGATTATCGCCTTTATCGGCGCTTTCTATGACAGCTACCAGACGATTGAGCCGACCCGGGATTTTATCCGAATGGATGAATGGCTGTCGCTTGTCCAAGAGCGGGTAGAAGGGCTTAAGGAGCATGATCCAGAGCGGCTTAGGCAGTATGAGAAAGAGTTCTCCTACAACTGGGCACTCATTATCGAGAAATGGGATGCGATGGATGACATCAGGGAGACGGCCAAAAGGCAGAGCGGAAATACCATCAGCCGGATGAGCTTTATGGATACCGCCAGACGGTTTCTCATGGATCAGGGACTGGCGGAGCAGATCGGCGACGGCGAGCTGGCCATCACAGAGAAAAGTAAAATAATCGTCCAGCGCTATTTCATGGAGTTGCAAAATAACAGGGGCATTCTGCAGTTTCTGTATCAGTTTGAGGGTGGCCGCAAGCAGGAGCAGCCCGTTAAGGAGGAGACCGGCGATGCCATCGATAGCTAAGATCCGTTTTACCCATGTAATCTATGAAGGCGGGAACAAGAGGTACAATGATGAGACGTTTATTTTTGACGGACATAACGGAGCGGTGGTGCTGGAGAATGGCGGTGGCAAAACCGTGTTTATTCAGACGGCGATTCAGGCGGTACTGCCCCATGCCGATCTGGCCGGACGCAAAATAAAGGACACATTGACGCTGGATCACGGACCCGCACATGTGGCGATTGAATGGATTCTGAATGACAAGCCGCGCCGCAGATATGCGCTGACCTGTGTCAGCTTGTTTCAGAGCGGAACCGGCGTCGACTCCTTCCGTTATGTCTACGAATATGGAGAGCATGACGCACACAGCATTGACGAACTTCCTTTTGTCAGACCCTATATGAACAAACACCGGGCTGCGGACAAGGGTGAAATGCAGGACTACTACGCTTCCATGGAGCAGCGCTACTCCCTGCAGGCGAAGACCTTCCAGACAATCAAGGAGTACAAGGCTTATCTGGAGCAGCGGTTTCAGATCATCTCCGGCGAATGGGAAGCCATTGCCAAGATCAACGATACCGAGGGCGGCATTGAAGCTTTTTTTGATGAATGCAAAATGACCAATCAGTTGTTCGACCGACTGCTGATTCCGACGGTGGAGCGGTCCATCGAGGGGTATGAGCAAGGCTCCTTTGCCAAGATGTTCGAGACGCACAGGGAAGGCTTCGAGAACTACAAGCAGCTCAAGGAACAGATTGATGAGAATACCAAAGTCTTGCAGGAGCTGGAAGGGTATGTCCGGCTGTATGAAGCATTGGACCTGCGGCAGCGGGAGTATGATGGAATCCGCGGTGAAGCTAAGGCGTATTGGCAACTGTCCGAAGAGCAGCGCAAGGAGCTGGATGCGGAGCGGGAACGGACGGCTGAACTGGAAGCGGATTTGAACCGGCGTCATGGAGAGCTACTTCGGAGGCGTCAGTCGCTGTTAATCAAACGCGAAGAGCTGGAGATGGACGCGCTGGAAACCTCGTTGTTTACAGTTGAAGAGGAACGAGGCCGTACGAAGGAGCGGCTGCATCAGGAGCGGCGGCAGTATTATTCTTTGCAATACGGCGAAATCCGGGACAAGTCTATCCGCGTACAGGCGGCCATCAGGCAGCTTGAGCATCAATTGGCAAGTCTCTCTTATACGGAGGACGAAGCCGCGCTGGAACGCAACTGGGAGAAGAACGGGGCGAAGCTCCGTTATGCCTTTGCAGCGGCGGAGCAGGAGCTGGAAGAAAAAGGCGCCATCAAGGCGAAGCAGTTGGAGGAGGCGCAGGAGCGGACCGAAGCTGTCAGCGATGGATGCCGGAGTCTGGAGCAGGAGCTGCGGGGTCTGGAGCGGCAGCTGGCCGAGAAAGAGACCGAGCGGCGAATCAAGAGAGAGCAGCAAGAAGGGATCTCCAGGGAACTGTTGGCCAATCCGCAGATCGAGAAGGTGGAGCAGCAGATGCCGCTGTGGATCAGCGAAGAGCAGCAGCAGGAACAGGAGCGTCTGGGACTCCTCCAGGAGCTGAAGCGGCTGGTAGAGGAGCGAAGTTTGCTGGAGAACAGACGCCGGGAAGCTGGTGAGGAGCGCACGGAGGGCGAACGGAAGTTGGCCAGATTCCATGAGCAGGAGGAACAGTTGCGGGCGGAGCAGGAGGCGCTTAGGCTGGAGCTAGCCGGACTGCGGCGCTCCTGGGAGCGTCCTGGCTCCCTGTATGAGAAGCAGACCTCGATCCGGGAGCACATGGAGGAAATGATCGAGCGGTTGAGGGGGCGGAAGAGTCGGCTGCTGATGTCCGAAAGGCTCGCTTTCCGGTATGTGGATGATCACGGGGAGCAGGAGATTTTCTTTGCCGATGCTGTTGTTTCCAGACTGTGCCGGCAATGGGGTCAGCAATTCTCCCTGCTGCAGCGCGGTACGGAATATCTTAATGATCTGTCCGGATATACGGATGGCGGTGAACATGCCGACCGGCTGTGGGCGGTAACGCTGATTACTACAGATTATGAGAAAGAGACTTTAAAGAGCAAGCTTGCAGGAATAAAGGAAGGATATTCTTTTCCCATCCGGGTCTTGAGCACCGGGGAAGCGGCGGAGCTGCTGCAGGGACAGGTCGTTCGGCGGCCTGATTTCGGGGAATGGGTCGTTCCGGCGCATTGGGCAGAGAATGAACGGTCCGAGCGGTTCGAATTATGGAAGGCACAGTTGTCCGAACAGGCGGAACAGGTCAGAACCGAGCGGGAGAGCGCCGAAAACGAACTGGTCAACTGGCAGAACGCAAACCGGAAATTCAACGTTTTTCTGCAGCGTTTTCCGTTGCAGGTTCAACAGGAGTTGGAGCAGCAGCGCCTGCTGGAACAAGGGAAGCTGGCTGAACGGGTTCGCGAGCTTGAGAACCTGGAATATAAGCTGAAGACAAATCGGCAGTCCGAAGAGTCCCGCAGGGGGACGGCAGAGGAGATGACCGCACGGATTTTGCGGCTGGGGCAGCTGATTCAGGCCGGTGGAAGATATATGAACCTCGCAGGCGAGGTTGCCCGGCTCGAACAGGAGACGATCCCTCTTCATGGCCGAATGGAGCTGATGAAGAAGCAACTTGGCGCTTTGGACCAAGAACGCCAGCAGGCCCAAGTGGAGGTGGAAGGTCTAAGGCAGCAACTGCAGGACCTGCGCAACGGTCGGCAGCTGCTGAGGAGAGATGAACGGTATGGGGAAGTTCTGCAATGCGAAATGGAGCGAACCGAAGAATCGCTTGAGCAATTGAAAGAGGAACGCAGAGGCCTCGAACTGCAGCGTCTTAAGATCGCCCAGGAGCGGACTCAGCTGGACAGACAGTTGGCTATGGAACGCGATAGAGAGCGGGATTATCGCCAAGGCCTTGAGCGGCTGAAGCTCGAACATCCGGAGCTGCTTCCGGATATGGAGCTGCCGCTGGATGTGGAAGAGCGTAAATCCGCACTGTGGACAGAGATCGGGCATGTGTCCGGGCAACTGGACAAGGTAGAGAACGAATATCGCCGGATGGATCGGGAGCTGCAGAATAAGCAGGGAGGACTTCTTAAGCTGCGGGAGCAATTTCAGCGGCAATATCCGCAGGAAGTACCGGAGATATTTCTTGAGCCTTTATCCACAGTGGAGCAGCGCATCCGGGAAGAAGAGAAGTCGCTCGGCGGTGAACAGGAGCAGCTGCGCAAGCATCAGCGACAGTTGGAGCGCCAGGGACAGGAATTTGATGAAATCCTCAGTCTGTGGAACAAACATCTGCTGCTGCATGCGCTGGAGGATGTAAGGCTGGCCACGACCATCATCGGCGAGAATGAGGTGTCCGAATTCAGGTATAAGCGGAAAGAGTATACCCGGCGCTGCATCACGCAGCTGAGTGAAAGCCATGGCAGGCTGTCCGAGGAACAGAGGTCCGTCCACAAGGGCCGACAGCGCCTGAAGGACTTTTTCGGCAGTGAAGTGAAGGACGTCAAGATGAGGCAGATGACGCTCCAGGGCATTGAAACGAGGGAAAGCTATACCGAAATCATGGATTTCCAGAAATCCATGGATCAGCGCATCCAGATGGCGATTCATCTTTGGGAACAAGACCTGCAAACGCATGACCGGGGGCTGCAGCAATATATACAGCATATCCACGCTCATTTGAAGCTGATTGTGCAGGAACTGAAGGAAATTCCGAAGAAAACGCGGGTGAAAAGTGACGACGGCTGGAAGGAAATATACAGTTTTGCTATTCCCTCGTGGGAGGACCAGGACGGCAAGGAACGAATTCGCAAGCATATCGACTGGATCATGACCCGACTGGAGCGGTATGCAGAGATGGAAGGGCAGGATGCTAGCGGACAAGACCAGCAGAACCTGATCCGCCGCGATCTGGAGAAATGGCTGGATGCCAGACAGCTGCTGCAGATCGTAATGATGGGCGAAGGCATGAAAGTAAGCTGCCGCAAGGTAGGCAACGATCAGCAGGTGAGCCGGGTCGCTTATTCCTGGGAACAATCGAACCGCTGGTCCGGGGGCGAAAAGTGGAGCAAGAACATGACCCTGTTCCTCGGTTTGCTCAATTATGTGGCGGAGCGAAAGCAGTACATTCAGGGCCGAATGAAGCGCCATCGGACGGTAATTCTGGATAATCCGTTTGGCAAAGCTTCGAGTGAGCATGTGCTAAGCCCGGTCTTTTTTATCGCCGAACAGCTGGGATTTCAGATCATCGCGCTCACCGCCCATGTGGAAGGCAAATTTTTGCAAGATTATTTCCCAATTGTCTATAGCTGTCGTCTACGTCATACGTCGGACGCCTCCAAGCAAGTGATCGAAGCCGTCCAGCAGATCCAGGCCGCCTATTTCCAGGATCATGAACCGGAAACGCTGGAGCGCTTGGGAAGCAGGGTGACGCAGATGGAGCTGTTTTGAAGGTAGTTCTCAATATTATGCTATAGGCCCGACTTTATTAATTTGCTTTTAGCTGCACTATGTGCAATTAAAAGCTGGTGTTACTCACCGAATACCTTTTTAATTGCATTTCGTACAGCTATATCCGGAGAAGGGGAGTTAAAAGGCCCTTTTCCCAGTTTTTAGCTGCATAATGTGCAATTATTAGTCTCCAAAACACCGATTTACACTAAATAAGTGTATGAAGTACAACTAGTACCTTGACCGTGAATAATATTACCTTTAAGCTCTCCATATAGAGTCAAATGGGAGGGCTTACCAATGAACAAAAAATACGTGGTTGAACTGAAAGACGAAGAACGCGAACGGCTTCAGCAACTTCTTCATGCGAAGGAGACTTCACGGGGAATTCGAAATCGCTGCCTCATCCTCATGCTGGTAGATGAAAGTCAAGGAGCCATTCCCAAGCAGATGGAGATTGCCCAGCGAGTTGGTGTTAGTGACGTCACGATTCATCATACCGTGAAGAGTTACTGTACCCGCGGCTTAGAGGCCACATTGCAGTATCGAAAACGGTCGGAGCCGGGGCATCCCTCTGTGATTACCGGAGAACTGGAGGCCCGGATCATTGCACTGGCCTGTTCCGAGCCGCCGGTGGGCTATGCTCGCTGGACCATTCGTCTATTGACGCGCCGGGTCATCGAACTGAATATTATAGAATCGGTGGGACGAGAGACGATTCGAGCCACGTTAAAAAAACGAAACTTAAGCCTCACTTAAAGAAACAATGGTGTATTCCCGCCAAGTCCAGCGCCGAATTTGTCGCCCGAATGGAGGATGTTTTGGAGACGTATGCCCTGCCTTACGATCCTGAAATCCCACTAATTTGTATGGACGAACAGCCGATTCAGCTTCTGGAGGATTCTCGTCCATCCGAACCGATGAAACCTGGGCAAGTGCGGCGTGAAGATTACGAATACGTACGAAAGGGGAGCTGCAGTGTGTTTTTGTTTACGGAACCGTTAGCTGGATGGCGTCACGTACAGGCAAGCGAAAGACGAACCAAGGCAGATTGGGCACTTCAAATCCAGGAATTACTGGACGTTCACTATCCCGATGCGAAACGGGTTCGGCTCGTCATGGACAATTTGAACACGCACACAATCTCTTCGTTATATGAAACCTTTCCGCCAGAACAGGCCTTATCTTTAGCGAAACGATTGGAAATCCACTACACTCCCAAGCATGGAAGCTGGCTAAACATGGCCGAAATTGAACTGAGTTCTATGACGATCCAATGTCTGGATCGGCGCATCGGCTCTATCGAACAATTGCAACGCGAAATCACGGCATGGGAAGTTGATCGCAACCAGGCACAAAAGTCCGTGGAGTGGCACTTTACCACTCATCAGGCCAGAGGCAAATTGAAACATTTATACCCTGAAATTTGATGCGGTCAAGGTACTAGTACCTTGACCGTGAATAATATTACCTTTAAGCTCTCCATATAGAGTCAAATGGGAGGGCTTACCAATGAACAAAAAATACGTGGTTGAACTGAAAGACGAAGAACGCGAACGGCTTCAGCAACTTCTTCATGCGAAGGAGACTTCACGGGGAATTCGAAATCGCTGCCTCATCCTCATGCTGGTAGATGAAAGTCAAGGAGCCATTCCCAAGCAGATGGAGATTGCCCAGCGAGTTGGTGTTAGTGACGTCACGATTCATCATACCGTGAAGAGTTACTGTACCCGCGGCTTAGAGGCCACATTGTAGTATCGAAAACGGTCGGAGCCGGGGCATCCCTCTGTGATTACCGGAGAACTGGAGGCCCGGATCATTGCACTGGCCTGTTCCGAGCCGCCGGTGGGCTATGCTCGCTGGACCATTCGTCTATTGACGCGCCGGGTCATCGAACTGAATATTATAGAATCGGTGGGACGAGAGACGATTCGAGCCACGTTAAAAAAACGAAACTTAAGCCTCACTTAAAGAAACAATGGTGTATTCCCGCCAAGTCCAGCGCCGAATTTGTCGCCCGAATGGAGGATGTTTTGGAGACGTATGCCCTGCCTTACGATCCTGAAATCCCACTAATTTGTATGGACGAACAGCCGATTCAGCTTCTGGAGGATTCTCGTCCATCCGAACCGATGAAACCTGGGCAAGTGCGGCGTGAAGATTACGAATACGTACGAAAGGGGAGCTGCAGTGTGTTTTTGTTTACGGAACCGTTAGCTGGATGGCGTCACGTACAGGCAAGCGAAAGACGAACCAAGGCAGATTGGGCACTTCAAATCCAGGAATTACTGGACGTTCACTATCCCGATGCGAAACGGGTTCGGCTCGTCATGGACAATTTGAACACGCACACAATCTCTTCGTTATATGAAACCTTTCCGCCAGAACAGGCCTTATCTTTAGCGAAACGATTGGAAATCCACTACACTCCCAAGCATGGAAGCTGGCTAAACATGGCCGAAATTGAACTGAGTTCTATGACGATCCAATGTCTGGATCGGCGCATCGGCTCTATCGAACAATTGCAACGCGAAATCACGGCATGGGAAGTCGATCGCAACCAGGCACAAAAGTCCGTGGAGTGGCACTTTACCACTCAGCAGGCCAGAGGCAAATTGAAACATTTATACCCTGAAATTTGATGCGGTCAAGGTACTAGGGATGAACTTGTATGAAGGAGATACCGACCGGCTGTCTGACTTTTAATGGGCTTAATCGATCTGGATTTTCCCATCACATTTATAGTTTATGCTATGATGAAATGAGTAGACAAAGGTGGACAAAGGATTAATGGCGTATATTTCTAAATGGAGTGATGCAAGATGTTGACGGACTCAGATCATATTGGCGATAGCCGGAAAAAACAGCTCATTGCGATTATTCATCCTGATGGGCTGTTTGAGCTGGATTGGCAGGCTGCGAATCAGAAGCTGGACAGCAGTGCCCTTGCTGTACAGGATGAAATATTCAGGCATTATCGCCAGCATTATGAACAGTTTTGGTTCAGGCTGGGATTTGTGAAGAACTCCGAAGCGATGTCGGAATCGCTCAGCTACCTTATTCGTATCGCGGCTTCCTTCGTAAGAAAGCTTGCGCAAAATCCGGATATTGAAGCGCTGCGAGAGAATGCCAAGGCTGAGCTTGAGGAAGGGGAAATAGAAAAGCTTCTATACAACGCACCTTATTTAATAGGCTCGCAATATTTGGACCAAAGCTGGATGGAAAAGGCTTGGGAAGCGCTTCATAGAGCTTTTGGACATAGAATACAGAACTACGAGGGCAGTATTGCGCAGCTATTCATGGCCAGTGACTACCCGATTCATCTTGCAGGACGAGTATACTTCCATCTCGTAGAGAATAAGAAGGAAGGGGAGGAGTACCCCTTCTCCTTCTTGTCGACCTATGCGGCTGAACTTTCGACAGAAGGTAAATCCAGGCATCTCCCGCTAAAGAATGCGCTCATGGAGTACGGCGAAAATAATAGAAAGCTGCTTGACTTGCTATCAACAGTCAATAAAGCATCGGAGAAAAGTGCATTCATATCAGAGCTGCTAGAATCGGGAGATATCTTTCATCCGATCGGCTTGACTGCGGATGAGGCGTATACGTTTTTAAGGGAAGTATTGCTGTATGAGGAAGCCGGCATTTTGTGCCGCATACCCAAGTGGTGGAAAAATAAGTCGGATGCGCTTAAATTAACTGTCAGTGTAGGTGACAAGCAGCCATCTCATATGGATATGGATGTGTTATTAGGTTTTAATGCCGAGCTATGGCTAGGCGGAGAAGCCATTACTGCCGATGAGTTGAAGCAGTTGCTGGCAGAAGAAGAAGGGCTCGCGTTCATTAAAGGCAAGTGGGTAGAGGTTAACCATAAGCGGCTGCAGGAAGCACTCAAAGCCTATGAGCAGGCACTGCAATTGATGGACGAATCAGGCCTCAGCCTGGTCGATGCGATGCGGCTGCAATTAAATGGAAGTAAAATGCTCGACATATCCGAGGAAGCGGTAGAGCTTGATGTAACGAATGGAGAATGGCTCGATTCGGTTATTAACCGTCTGACACATCCGGATGAGATAGAATCGCTTGCATCCGCGGGGGACAATTTTCATGCTAGCTTGCGCGCCTATCAGGAGCGGGGCCTTGACTGGCTTTATTTGATGAAAACGCTGGGTTTGGGAGCATGCCTTGCTGATGATATGGGTCTGGGTAAGACTGTTCAGGTTATTGCGCTGCTGAATGTTGTGCGGACGCGGAAACAGGAGAAGGCCTTGCTGGTGGTGCCAGCGTCGCTCATCGGGAACTGGATGAGTGAGATCGGGAAATTTGCTCCTTCATTGAAATATTATGTCTACCATCCATCTGAGAATAAGGAAATAGCCGAGAATGACGGAAGCTTGGAGGAGCATGAGCTATTTATTACGACCTATGGCATGCTTTCCAAATATGAATGGCTTACGGAACGGGCATGGGATACGTTAATATTGGACGAGGCTCAGGCGATCAAAAACCCGGGCACGAAGCAGACAAAGCTGGTGAAGCAAATCAAGGCTTCCTATAAGATCGCGATGACGGGTACACCGATTGAGAACCGTTTATCCGATCTATGGTCCTTATTTGATTTTTTGAACAAGGGCTTGCTCGGAACGGCCAAGGAGTTTACACAATTTACGAAGAGCATGCGCGAATCTGTTAATGGTTATACAAGATTGAAGCAGGTCATAAGTCCGTTCATTCTTAGAAGACTGAAGACAGACAAAACGATTATTACCGACTTACCGGACAAAATCGAGATGAAGACCTATTCGACGCTAACGAAAAAACAGGTCGTGCTGTACAATAAACTCGTACAGGAGCTGAAGCTGAGGATCGAGTCGACAGAGAAAGGGATTGAGCGCAAAGGGCTTGTGCTCGCAGCGTTAATGAAGTTCAAGCAAATATGCAATCATCCCGATCAATACCTGGGCCAGCAGGTATACGCGGAGGAGGAAAGCGGGAAGTATGCGAGGCTGAGGGAAATTTGTGAGACGATCTATGAGAAGCGTGAGCGGGTTATTATTTTTACGCAATTCAAGGAAATAACAGAGTCGCTGCGTGCCTTTCTCGAACAGATTTTTGAACATAAGGGGCTTGTGCTGCATGGAGAGACGGCGGTAAATAAGCGCAAGGACCTTGTAGCTGAGTTTCAGGGGAAGGAATATGTACCGTTCATGGTGCTTTCCATTAAAGCGGGCGGCGTCGGACTGAATCTGACCTCGGCCAATCATGTCATACATTTCGATAGATGGTGGAATCCGGCTGTAGAGAACCAGGCGACGGATCGGGCATTCCGAATCGGGCAGCAGAAAAACGTCATTGTTCACAAGTTTATAACAAAGGGTACGGTCGAAGAAAAAATCGATCAAATGATTGAAGATAAAATGAAGCTTTCGAGCGAGATTGTTCCGGATATACAGGAGAGTTGGATTACGGAAATGGATAACGACCAGATTATGGATTTAATGAGGCTGTCTATATAGTTTTGGGAGGGAGAAACGAACATGGCATTTTATAGTGGATATCCGGAATATGTTCCCGTTGGTGAGAAGAAGAAAAAAGCAGCAAAGGCGATTGAGAAGCTGAAAAAGAAAAGTCCGGGGATTGCACCAGTTGTTATTACAGGACGAACGATAACGAGAACATGGTGGGGAAAGTCATGGAGCAACAATCTGGAGAGCTATTCGGACTATTCGAATCGGATAGAGCGAGGCCGCAGTTATGTTCGGCACGGGGCGGTGCTTGATCTGCAAATTACGCAGGGCAAGATAAGCGCGCTTGTTCAGGGTAGTACTTCAAAGCCGTATAAGATCGAGATTACGATAGCCCCCCTCTCGAAGGAAACATGGGATGTGGTTGTGAAGGAATGTGCAGGAAAAATAGATTCGCTGCAGGAACTAATAGCGGGCAAATTTCCAAAGGGGCTCTCTGAGCTTTTTACGGTTAAAGGTAAAGGGTTGTTTCCAGCGCCCAAGGAGATTACTCTGACATGCAGCTGTCCCGACTCGGCGAAGATGTGCAAGCATGTGGCAGCGGCCCTTTATGGTGTTGGTGCTCGTTTCGACGAGGATTCTGCTTTGTTTTTTGTACTCCGAAGCGTCAATGTAGACGACCTCATTTCAGTGTCGTTAACACAAAAGTCGCAAGCAATGCTTGGAAAGTCCAAGGGAAGAGGACGCCGGGTTATGGTCGGTGCCGATATTTCGGATGTGTTCGGTATTGAGGTGGAATAGAGTTCACGAATCCATTTGCAAGATCATGTGTTTGATCGGCGAGAAAATGAGAATGATAATAACCCGTCACTGGAGCAATCCAGGGCGGGTTATTTGATGATTAGAATTAGCGCTTGACGAATTTTGAAGAGGTTCATCTCATTCAAGAACAGTTATTGAGCCGAATTCGGCTCAATAAGGCTCTGTATCCACGAATAACGGAGCCTCTGTCCTCTTCTGCTTCCCTTAGGGCATCAGCACGAAAATAAGAGATATGTAGTCCGCCCATCCGTCTATCGGCTTTTTCTGCTGCTTTCGCTACCTATAATCATGTAATTTTTACAACATTTCATAAAAAAATAACGGATTAGAGATTAAATTGTTGTATTAAATGCAAAATTCTCTCATGTTTCTGACTCTGTAATAGATAAATGTTGCATTCGATACAGGTGTGTTGATTATACAAAAAATGGATACAAAAGGCCGCCTACGGTTACCTGATTCCGGCAGACCAGATTCTGGCGGACCTCATCCGCCTATAGTTGCACTTGGTGCAATTATTACTCGCCGTAAGTCAACATAAAGCAACTTAGTTGTACATGCTGCAACTATTTAGCGGAGAATGGCGGGAAAACGGATATTTTCTCTATTTTAGTTGCACGAAATGCAATTGTAAGTAAGATGTACTCCGTTTTCTCCCATATAGTTGCACAGAATGCAATTAAGTGTGTAACGTGAGCACACTACAGACCGTCAAAGTCGTTATATTCACATGTCCTTTGCCGCTTTTGCTCGTCTGCTTCTGTTACAGCTCTTGAAAGCGGAATGAGTAATGTTATTGTATCGACAACAAGATACCAATTGTTGGTTAATCAACAGGCCTGCATTCGATACAACATTTACATGCTGTAGAGTACATTTGACGAATAATGTTGTATTTCATACACTTATTTTCACTGTTTCATCAAGCGGCCCGTTTACCCTTTCCTGGAAAAGGAGAAGAGGTAACCAAGCAGACCGAAAGGCCTCCTATACGATCCTTGGCAAGGCACTTCGTTTCACATGCTTATCGTTAAATCAATAAATTCTAGGCCTAGGCCTAATCCTTATGCTGTGAGGTATGGGGAATGCCGAGAGCCCGCCTCCGGTAACGGTATACTTTCTTGGGTGTCCTTGGAAACTCCGTTCCTCTTCGCAAGCTTTCCAGCTTTGCGTTTTTTAACGCAGACGTCTCCGGGCCTCCCGGTTCAGTCCGGAGGCCTTCTCATTGGCTAATTTATCCCATTGATGCTTGTATTGTTGATAGACAAGAGGGTATTTCCGCTGCAATAGTTTGATTCCAGACAACATAAATTCAGCCAACATATCCATTTCTTGCAGCATTTCTGGTGGAAGAAAGGACTCTTCAAGGTCATCCAAGTCGTTAACTCCAGTTTCCTGAGCGAAGAACGAGATTGCCTTGACAATGACGCCAGGGTAGATTTGGGAGTCTTTCACAAGGCGATCTATTTCACTGATCAGGCTGGCACCATTGCGCACAAGTTGCCTTTGTTCCGTCACTGCCGGGTTCTTCGGATCCAGGTAGTAGGCCAGCTCGGCAAAAATATGAGCCTCCCGGAAAGCTTTGGAGTCCGATAATTCCCGGCTTTCTTCCAGCAGCGTGTCCACAGCGAATTCCTTGTCATCCGGATCGGTTAACGAACGCAGGAATATTCGGAACCTCTGCTTGACCTTGCTCCAGAATTGCCGCTTCTCCATATCGAACATGGCCAGGACCCAGTGGATAAAGAAAGTAAGGTCACCCGGTTGCTGCTCCTTCACATCCGGAGCCGTCTCCTCGATAAGACGCCAGCCCTCCTGACTCTTGTCGTTCAGGTCCAGAACGCGCGCAAGATAGAAGATATAGTATTTACGTTGACTGCGGTAATGCTTGTCCAAATCCTGCATATGCTGCAGAGCTGCTTCATATTTCTCAAACTCAAGCAAAAATTGGCATTTCAGTGTAGCGGCGGCGACATGCTCCTGATCGTTGTCCGTAGTCTCCATTAATTTCGCCCATTGAGTCTCGAAAAGTGCCATCTGGTCTCTGGAGAGATAAACTCTCGCCAAGGAGGCATTGGCTCCGATATGGAGTGGAGAGATTTCCAACACTTTGCGGTAACACGTTTCCGCAACAGTGTCATCTCCCGCTTGTTCCGCTTCGATCCCTTTCATGAGCAGAGAATCCACCGAATCCCCGTATTTGCGGGTAAAGTCATACTCGGAGCGTTTAGCCGGGTCCCGCAAAATTTCGTAGGCGCTCCGGATTTTCTGGAATTCTTCCGGGAACTGCTCAGGCGGAAATTCCTTGATCTTGGCAATATAGCCCTGCTTGATTGAATTGGGGGTCGCATTCACGCGCACCCCTAATATTTTATAATGGTTTTCCACCGATAGGGCAGTGTTTTTCCGTTTTCTAGTAGGGCCCTTCCTAGGTTTACTGTTGTCTTCACTCGGCATCGCCAGTCCTCCTCCTTACAGTTCCAGTTCGATCAACAAATCAGTTGTTGCTTCCATAGCGCGCTCCAATGCTTCCACATCTTCTCCCTGCAGCGCTTCATCCAATGCCAACAAGGCTTGACTCAGCTTTTTTTGTTCCGTATCTTTCAAAACCGCCAGAGCATTATGTCCGCGCTGCGCCAATATCCTTCCGTCTTCATGTGCGAGGGTGGGTGTCAGATCATCCTCCTCACTGTCCCATTCTCCGTCATCTTCATCCAGTTCGCCGGGAGGGAGGTCCCAATCATCAAGGTCTTCGTCCTCGTCGGCATCAGTTTCGTCGGGAACAGCTTCCCACAATTTCTGCAACCGGCGGGCACTTTCTTCAAACACCTCGCGGCTGTCGCGGTTGAGCGCATCCTGCACCGTGACGGACATTTGCTTGCCGGAGCTTACGCTCTCTGCCGCGACTTCCAGAATTCCGTTGAGATTATAGCGGAAAGTAACCTTGATCCCTTCATAATTTTCCCAATTCTCCGGGATGCCGTCAAGCATAAATTCACCAAGGAAGTGATTATGCTTGACCCATTCATGCTCACCCTGGTAAATCTCAATCGAGACCGCAGTTTGGCCTGGAGCCGAGGTGTAAAAAGTTTGGGAGCGCGTCACCGGAATGGTTGTATTTCGGGTAATGACAGGGGCGAATCCGCCTGGGCGGGCCCGGACTGAGACAGATTCTTTCAGAACGGCGATTCCCATCGAAAAAGGCGCTACATCCGTAGCGATGAGGCCGCTCTCCGAGAGCAAGCCGGATTTCAGACCGGCCTGTACGGCAGCGCCGAGAGCTACCGCTTCATCGGGGTTTACATCGGAACGAGGCTCTTTCCCAAGCAGGGAACGGATAGCTTCTCGCACGTAGGGAATACGCGTAGAGCCACCTACCAGCAGTACTTCGTCTATTGCATTTGCCGTTACACCGGCCTCCTGCAAGACCCCCGTCACTCTTTCCAGTGTTTGGACAATCAAGTCCTCGATGAGTGAAATGAACTGTTCCCTGCTGACCTCTGCCGTCAACCCGATCGGACGGTTATCTTTCACTGTGACCAGGGGAAGCATGACCGAAACAGACGTTTCGCTGCTGAGCACTATTTTTACCCGTTCCGCTTCCTCCTTGAGTGCAGCCTTACCCCGAATGTCCTCCCGTGGATCTACTCCGTACTGTGAGATCATTTTCTCGGCAAACCAATCCACCAGCCGCCAATCAAAATCCTCGCCGCCCAGCATCCGGTCGCCTGTAGAGGCTTTGACCTCCAGCACGCCGCTAAACATCTCGACGACGGAAACGTCAAAGGTTCCGCCCCCCAGATCATAAACCAGGAAAGTGCGGTCTCCCTGCAAATTCTCTAATCCGAAGGACAAAGCGGCGGCTGTCGGTTCATTGATAATGCGCTCCACCACGAATCCGGCCAACTCACCTGCTTCTTTCGTCGCTCTACGCTGCTCATCAGTGAAATAGGCGGGCACCGTGATTACCGCTTCTTTTTCGCCTTCGCCATACATCTGATCCGCCTGCTGTTTTAATTCTTTCAAGATTAGCGCTGATATCTCTTGCGGGCTGAATGATTCCCCGGCGATCGTTATGTTGTCTAAGGATCCCATTTTCCGTTTTACCGCTGCAATGGATCGGTCCGGCATCGCCACAAGCGCATCCTTCGCATCCTTGCCTACGACAATATTACCAAGCGGATCAATCAGAACAACAGAAGGAAGGAGCAACTCTCCTTTTGCCGAAGGGATGATCTCGGGTTTGCCATTGCGTATGTACGAAATGGCTGAATTGGTCGTTCCTAAATCAATACCTACTATGGGCCTCCAGAAATTCTCTTCACTCATCTTGGTTTCTCCTCTTCAATGGTAATGACCTGTGCTTTGCGGATCAGCGCACCATCAGTTAGCCGGTAACCCCTTTTCAGAACGCGCACGACTTGATACGGGAATAATAAAGTGCCGTCAGGCATGTCAGCCTCCGGTACCGTGCCTGCACCCTCACATGTCCTGGGATCAAAGGTTTGGCCATACACCAGTACTTCATGGACTCCCAGTGCTGTCAGGTGCTCCAGCAGCTGGTTTAGCCAGTGGCGCAGCACCTGCTCCCAGCCTTCGATCGGGGAATTTCCTGTTCCTTCGATCACCGCATCCAGATCATCAACCCATTGGATCATAGCTGCGGCCGTGCTCTGCATGACTCCCTGATCTTTGGTCCGCTGAGCTTGCTCTTGTTCGAAAGCCACTTTCCATCCGGAATCACTCTGTGCCAACAGTTCTGCCATACGGTCCAGCTTGTCTGCAGTATCCTTGCCGTTCTTGTAAGTAAGTCTGGTCAGTTTGGTCAACTGTTCGCCGATTCCCGCCGATTTCTCTTCCGCCAGACTGGCTGAATTTTGCACGGATTGACGAAGACCATCCACCTCTGCTGCTAAGATGTCTATTCGTTTTTTAAACCACATTCGGTAGCCTCCTAAACACGAAAAGGATGTTGATGATTTCTGACTTCCTTCTCGGATTGCATTCAGATTGATTATACTATTTGTAAGGGTGAGAAGGAATAAACAAGAACTACTTTGCAAAAGTTTCATTTCTGCCACCCCAATATTTTCACAAATTTTGGAGGTTTCCATCGTTTCCTGTCGAATCTACTTGTCGGCACGAGCCCATTGAAATCAACTTTCCCTTGTGCCTTGTTGGTACTCATTTGCTATAATAATAATAATACAAAACTCTTAAAGACATACGGTATAACAGAGACAGAAGGTTCCCGCGAAAGGAAATAGAGGAGATCATTGTTTCCGATTCTGATTGATCTACTGTCTTTGCCAAGTGAAATTATACCACTAAATTCATTATATCCGGCCATAATGAGGCGAACACTCACATTTAGATGGAGAAATTCCCGTTAATTCATTACGCGCCAACACAGAGGAGGGCCCTACGGGATTTTGGAGATACGATAGTTTTCGCCTATAACAACGATCGGAAGACCCCTCCGAACCCTTAGTCGCTTGATTCACGATCAGTCAACTGCTGATTTTGGTTTTGAGCTAAATTACTATGACACGCAAAGGATGAAATCATGATTACTCAAAAATTCCAGGAGTTCCTTAATCTATCCGCTGAACTGCGGCCGGATTATATTTCAAGTTTAGGCACAAACGATGACAGCAGGACTCAAATTGCAGATATTTTGCCCGAAACTCCCGAGCTGCTGAAGGCTATTTATACCACAGTCTCTGGAACAAGCAGTGATGAAGAAGAGCCGAGTCTGATCGAGTTTGTGCCAGGATACAGGCTGATTCATATCGATGAATACGAACAGGAAATGAAGGTAATATCGGCCATTTTAGAAGAAAAGGGTCAGGTTCCAGCGGGGGTTGTCCTGCCGATTCTTACGAACTATGGCAGTGATTTTATCTGTTATTATCGATCTGCTGATGGTGTGGAGCAGGTTTGTGACTTATTGCATGACTTTGGAGATCTGGTGGTTATGTATGACTCGCCTGAAATATTTCTGGAGACTCTTTGTGAGTTCTATAAACAAGAGGTTTATTTTCTGGATGAAGAGGGTTATCTGGATTGCGATTTGGTCAGAGAAGGCGAAGTTGGGGCAGCACTGAATCCAAATGCAAAGTACTGGTCGGAGTAAGGCAGGGGGATAATAATGTTTGATAAATTACTGAAGTTATTCAAAGGGAACCAACGGTCCGGAACTTCTTCGGCTGCCAAGCCTTCACCAGCAGCAAAGACATCAGCACAGCGCCCTAAAATAGAACCTACCAGGATCGGCGAGTTGGGAGAACATAAGATCAATATTCAGTTGGACCAGCTGCCCAAAGACTGCAAATATTTGAATGATAACATGATACCGAATCCGAAGGCCAAATCAGGATATTCGCAGATTGATCATGTGGTGATATCGCCTTATGGATTGTTTGTTATTGAAACTAAGAACTATAACGGGGAGATCAAAGGGTCGAGAGAAGATAGATACTGGTATGTAAATAACCGGTTTAAAATGTTTAATCCCCTGCGACAGAACTATGGGCATATTAAAGCTCTGCAAGCGATTCTCCCGGAAGCCATCGCAGTACCGCATGTTTCGATTGTTACCTTTACAATGCGGTGCAGATTCAGCATAGACCCCGCTCTCAGGAAAATCGAGTCCAACGAACTCGTTGTATACGACGTGGAACTCTCCGAGTTTATAAACAGGAAACTGATTAGAATGAAGGCTGTGACCAAGGAAAAGCCACTGGGAGAGAAACAGATTGAAGAAGCTTATGCGACAATCAAAGCCGCCAATATATCTGATCCTGCCTTACGGGCAGAGCATATCCAATCAATTAACCGAAAATAAAAAACAGCAAATCTCCTGGTTTAAGGAGATTTGCTGTTTGGCGTGTTTAGTGAATTTGCTCATGTTCCACGTTTCGTTCGCGTAGCGTCCGCTCATAAAGCCCAAACTCTTTCCATATCACCCTTGGGAATTCCGATCCTGCTCCCGCAGCTCCACGCGGCGGATTTTGCCCGAGTTTGTCTTCGGAAGATCAGTGATGAACTCTATTTTGCGCGGATACTTGTATGGAGCCGTCCACTCCTTAACATGCTCCTGCAGTTCTTTAACAAGCTCCGGTGAACCGGCTGCCGCATCCTTCAGCACAACGAATGCTTTAACCACATGGCCCCGAATTTCATCAGGACTGGCTACGACTGCACATTCTTTTACAGAGGCGTGTCTCATGAGCGCTTCCTCGACCTCGAAGGGGCCGATGGTGTATCCGGCACTGATGATGATATCGTCGCCCCGGCCTTCGAACCAGAAGTAGCCATCCTCATCCTTCCGTGCCCGGTCTCCGGTTACAAAAAAATCTCCGTTCGTACAGCTTGGTTTACGCTCAGGGTCCTTGTAATACGTATGGAACAGGGCCGGCATACTCAAATGAACAGCAATATCTCCAACTACTCCCGGAGGGAGAGGCGTACCCGTTTCATCTACGACCTCAACAAGACCCGGTGCCATGGCTTTGCCCATGGACCCTGTGCGGACCGGGGTATCCTTCAGCGTTCCGATTAGGAGCGTGCTTTCCGTTTGTCCGTAGCCGTCCCGGATAGTGATATCGAAATGGCGCTGGAATTCGTTGATAACCTCCTGATTTAAAGGCTCTCCTGCGGATACGGCACTGCGGAGCCGAGACAAATCATACGTATCTAATCCTTCGGTCTTGGCCATTATCCTGTATTCCGTTGGCGTACAGCATAATACCTGAATACCCTCATCCTGCATTAGCTGCAAGTACCGGTTCGGTTGAAAAGGCCCATTATAGACAAATCCGGTTGCTCCGTTACCCAGCACGGCCAGGAATGGGCTCCAGATCCATTTTTGCCAGCCCGGTGCAGCGGTCGCCCATACCGTCCGTGTCTGATTCCCGGATATCCAGCCAAGGAGATGAAGTGATCCGCAGGTGGGCATAACCCCAGCCGTGACTATGCACTACGGCCTTCGGATTTCCGGTGGTTCCGGAGGTATAAGCCAGGATAGCCATATCGTCCCGGTGGGTTGTTACCGCGGTCATATGATCGGGCTGTCCGCTCATCAGATTCTCCAGCTCCAGCCATCCGGCATGCTCACCATTCCCCGAAACCGCAATACGGTGATCCAGAGAAGGCAGGTCGTCGCCGATTTTATCCACTTCCCCGGTCACCTCGGACCAGACAATTACGGCCCGTGCTTCTGAATGCCGTAGGCGATAGGACAAATCCTTGGCCCGAAGCATTTCCGAGGAAGGGATAACCGCCAATCCAAGCTTCAGACAAGCCAGGTAGATGACGTAAGCAATGATTCTCCGCGGAACCATGACCAGAACTCTGTCGCCTTTCTGAAGTCCAAGCTGGGACAGTCCGCCCGCCAGCCGGTTTGCCTGCAGCAGCAGCTCCCCGTAGCTGATCTCCTCGCGATCTCCTTTTTCACTTAACCATTTGAGTGCAGTCTTACCGGAAGGATGACATTCCATCTCCGATGTAAGATTATAATATTCAGGTGCGATCCATTGCTGATTCAATTTGAACCCTCTCCTATATGAACAAGATGAGTGTTACCACTGCTCCTATTATAGCATGAACTCCTAGTACCTGATTCTAAGCAGTTTGCCGAATATACAAATATTTATGAATGCAGCCTGAAATATAATTTTAATTTGCCTCGCCGGCACCTACTTGCTGCACAGAAGAAAATCGACTTCCCGGGAAACACAAAAAAATCCCTTTCAGTATAATTTCGGAGTTGTGGTTACATTAGTTTTCATTTACAAATACCCAATTCCGTTATATTCTTTATAAAGAACCAGTTCATTTTTATTAGTCCATTTGGACTAATAGGAAAGAGAGGGACCGTTAACATGTCCAAGTATGTAACGAAGTACACCCGGTTAATGTTAATAGTTGTTCTGATTAGTACAATTATACTACCTGCTTCAGCGTATGCGTCATCAGGTACATCCTCTTCTCAATACATCACGACCTCCTCATATGCCACTTCTTTTTTCTCGACACTCGCCGGCGCACTCTCTTCATTATTCAACAAAGAAAAGAGCACCTATTCTTACACAGAAAGCAAGAAAGCCAATACAAGTTTATTAAGTTGGTTAAAGGGCAATGATCGCCGGGATGACGACGACCGATGGGATGACGACGACGGATGGGATGACGACGACCGGTGGGATGGCAAGAAGAAAGATTCCTACAAGCTTTGGGAGAAGTATTATCGTTATTAACAGGAATCGGAAATGAGAAAGCGATTCCCAAGCCGTGTGATGGCTGGGGATCGCTTTTTTGGTGGTAGTAAAATGCCCGGTTACAGCTCTTCGAACTTTTGTTTGGGTTAAAAACATGGTAGTCTATGTTAATAGAATTCGCTTTAAAGAACGAAAAAACTTTGGATAACAAACAATGGGGGGATATAGGTGAGAAGTAAATTTGGCAAATTTTCTTTGTCCTTAATACTATTACTATCTATGCAGACTTTATTTCTGTATGTGCCGATGGGAGTATCCAGCCAGGATGATACCGGGACACCATCTGCTCAAACCATTGATCTTGCTAAATGGGGGATTTCCAATGATGGAAGTCATCCGGTGGAAACGACGAAGGGGATCAACGAAGCTCTTGTATGGGCTAACCAAAACGGAATCACAGCTACCACGCTTCCTTCAGGTACCTATTTAATTGATAAGAACAGCCGGATTAATATGGTCAGCGATATGCTGCTGGAATTGCCTTCCGATACCATCCTGCAGAAGGAGAGAAATGGGAAGGAAAGATATGAGTTGATGTACTTGGGCTATGGGATTAAGAACGTGACGTTAAGAGGCGGCACTTATATGGGGGATAGAGAGAACCATGATTATTCCAAAAAGGACAGTCCGTACAGTGCCGGTACGCATGAGAGCGGGTATGGCATTATTCTTGAGGGAGCATCAAACATTGTCATCGAAGGCGTTAAGGCCGTTAATTTTACGGGGGATGGTTTGGTTATCGGAGGCTTCGGAACGATGGTTAAAGATTTGTACGAAGGTGGCCTTATCTCAGGGACGCTAAATGAAATGGGCAAACCAACGAAAAATACGGCCAAAATACGCACTAAAAAAGCAATAACCTTAAGCAACCCCATTTTCAAGACGGAGCATTTCTTTGAGTTATCCAACATGATGAAGATCAAGACTGCATTTGAGGTTTATTTCTATGCTGCGAATGGAACATTTATGAAGAAGGTACAGGCTAAAATCAGGGAACATATTGCGATTCCAAACGGCGCTTCTTCCTTCCATTTAGTATTTAATCAGACCTCAGCTAAGGGGGCTTATCTGGAGATTTGGAATAGAGTCGTGAGTGAGAAAATCGATGTTAAAAATTCTGAATTTGCTTTTAACCGTCGTCAAGGCATAACTGTTGGCGGAGCTAATAATGTCTCCATTGACGGCAACATGATTCATGATATTAAAGGAGTCGCGCCGCAGTCGGGTATTGATGTTGAAGGCGGCTATGGAGAGAATGGTCACTTGAATACCAACATTTTCATCAGGAACAATGAGTTTTACAATAACGCCATTTATGATGTGATTCTGTATGATGGCCACACCGCAACTGTTGAGGGGAATCATATGGCTTCAAAGGGTGCTTACGGTCTGGCCATATCCGAAACTTTTAAAGATGCGATGGTGGTCAATAATCATTTTGATGTGAGCCGGATCATTGCCTACCATGACGCCACATTCCTGAATAACCGCTTGAATGACGCCGGAACCTATTTCGAAGGCCCGAATTTAACGATAGACGGTATGGAGGTTACTAACGGCCTTTTCTCTGTCAGCTCCAAGAAGCCATTTGGCATTAAAGTATCCAATGTGAACATTAACATCACGAAGAAGGTCGATGCCGGGCTCAGTATTTCAAACCAGCCGATTCAACTTTCCAACGTTACGATTACGGGAGAGCCAAGTTTAAGAAGCTTCGCGGGAACTGTTGCGACCGGGAGCATATTCGATAATTTGAAGGTCATTGGTTATAATTCCACCTACGGGCTGTCACTTCCGCCTGGAACCTATAATAATAGTTGGTTTGAAGGAGCCGAAGGTGGGAAATTCGGAACGGTCTCAGGCAGTCTGGGCGGAAAGTATGTCTTTGACGGCTGTACGTTCACAACAGACACGACTGGGGCAGGCGTATTATTTGCCGAGAATAAAAACATGGAGCTGACGATTAAAGATTCCACATTCAATATTCTCGGCAATACTCAAGCCATCAGTGTGCAAGCTGCGAAGAGTGTTGTAATAGAGAACAATATAATCAATGCCAAAAAGCTGACCTCAAGCGGTATTGAGATTATCAAAATTAATGATTACTGGAAACGAAACGAGCCGTTTGATGTGCTAAGCGTGGTCATTCGAGGTAATACCATTACAAGTAACCTGCCAGCGAATGGAATCTCGACCCAGTATGCGGGCAAGGGCGCAGTTCCTTTTATTGTGAAAAATAACACGCTGTACAAAGCCAAATTGGCCTTGAAGGCCAATGACAAGGCAGGCAATAACGTCATGCGCTAATAAGAGTCAGCATCGCAAAGGATGGTCGTTTACGCCCATTCTTTTTTTCATGCAAATGAACTTTAAAACGAACAAATCGATATGAAAAGATGCAATCTAAGGTTGACATGTTCTATATAAAGAACTAAAATTGACGAATAATGTTCTTTATTAAAGTCATTCTTTGGAGTGGGTGGTAGCATGAAAGAAGAGGTAACTGCGATTGGTCGATCAGCCTCATGGAAGAGTCCGGTTAAAGAAATTGATCTGAAGGAAATCTATACCGTTATTAAACGGAGGATATGGATCATCGTACTTTCTACAGTTCTTTTGGCGACTCTGGGCGGTATTTACAGCTCTATTCCTGAAGCTCCGGTTTATGGGTCGTCTGCACGGGTGATGCTATCGGTGGAAAACGCGGAAATGCTGGGTACTCTGAAGGTGTTTATTAAGGAGCCGGTGGTGCTTGAGCGGGTCATTAAACAGCTCGGGCTGCAACAGTCAGTCGGGAATCTGCGGGAACATATCAGCGTAAGCAGCGTGGATAACTCCATCATTACGCTTATTACCGCATTTGATGAAGACCCTAAACGGGCGGTGGACATTGCCAACTTAGTGGTAGCAGCGTTCACAGAAGAGGCTGGAACCAGGCTACAATTTAACGGAGTTAGTGTTCTGACGAACGCAGTGGAGTCACCGAATCCTACACCTGTAAATCCCCCTAGCAAACGTGCTTTGATTATTGGAATCGTTGCGGGAGTTGCCGTTGGGGTATGCCTGGCGTTCCTGCTGGATTCCCTGGACGACTCCGTAAGATCCGAGCGCGACCTTGAACGGTATCTGGGCATTAAACCATTAGGACAGGTTTCGAAAATACAAAAGAAAGATTTGTTCACCAAGGTAAAACGTAAAAATGAATACATACGGGGTGAGACTATTGGCTCATAGGGAGAAAAAACTGGAGGAAGGAACCACGAATGGCTGCTTGGTTGCCCACAACAACAGCCACTCGGTTATTACCGAGCAATACCGGACGATTCGGAATAACATTCGTTTCTCAACAGGCAATAAACGGTTGGGTGCTTTGGTTGTTACTTCTCCCTCTGAAGGGGAAGGGAAAACGTCGACAGCCGTGAATCTCGCCATCTGTTTTGCTCAACTTGGGGATCGAGTGCTGCTTGTGGATGCCAATTTAAGGAGCCCTATTTTAAATCATGTTTTTAATATTAAATCATGGCCCGGACTTACAGATGGGCTGGCTAACCATATCGATATTCTGGAGACCATACAGCAGACTAATATCGAGAGATTATCCGTACTTCCGAATGGTTCGTCTCTCCATAATGCGGGTGATTTGCTTGATTCACAGGCGATGAGTGCTTTTTTGGAGGTTGCTGGTGAGCGTTTTGATGCCATCTTGCTGGATTGTTCCTCCGTTCTGGATACATCAGATACAAATGCCCTGGCCAGGAGATGTAAGGGTGTCATTTTGGTCATAGACAGCGGGAAAACGAAGCAGCAGAAAGTGCTGGAAGCCAGAAGGATACTTGAGTTTGGAAATGTCAAAATTCTTGGCGCCGTGTTGAATAAGAAGAAGAGGTAGCGTTGTGAGGTGTTTTTAAATAGGGGGAGGGGTGGGCGAACGTTGATATATAAACATCGATTGTCAGTTTTGATGTTAATGGATTCGCTTATTGTGCTGTCGGCTATTTTTATCAGCTGCTTTTTAGTAAACGGCTCTTTTAATGTATTCACTCATCCGATCGTTGTCAGTTCCATCACATTACTCTTTAGCCATCACATGTTTGCTTTTATCTATCATTTGTATAAGAAAGCATGGGAATATGCCAGTGTCGGGGAAATGATTCTTATTGCGAAAGTGGTTACTTTCTCAATAACTTCAGCTGCTACAGTCCAGCTCGTCATTTCACAGCAGATTCAATACCGGTTGCTGGCTGTCACGTGGATGCTGCATATTCTTCTCATTGGCGGGTCGCGTTTTTGCTGGCGTGTGGTTCGGGGATCCATTATTAAGCAGGAACAGCCAGGCCAGTGCAAGCGAACGCTGATCATTGGGGCAGGCGCGGCAGGCAGCATGATTGCACGACATTTGCTCTCAAACTCCGATACAGAACTTAAACCGGTTGCTTTTGTGGATGACAATGTAAACAAGCATGGCCTAGATATTATGGGGATTCCCGTAATTGGGAGTGCGCATTCCATTGAAGAAATCGTTACCGAGCTTCAAATCGATCATATTGTCATTGCTATTCCCTCCCTCAGCAAAGTTCGGTTAAAGGAAATCTTTGATGAGTGCACCAAGACGAAAGCAAAGACACAAACGATGCCCATGCTGGAGAATATTGCGAGCGGCAAGGTGTCCGTAAGTCAATTCCGGGATGTGCAGGTAGAGGATCTGCTTGGACGGGAACCGGTACAGCTGGATATAGACAGCATTTCCGGATACGTGACGAATAAGGTGATTCTGGTTACAGGAGCGGGGGGCTCGATAGGCTCTGAGGTGTGCCGGCAAATCTCCGAATTCCGCCCTAAAAAACTCGTTCTGCTCGGGCATGGCGAGAATAGTATTTACTCTATTGAAATTGAATTGAAGACTATGTTCAGGGAAAAAGGCATCCAATTCTATACCGAGATAGCAGATCTTCAGGATGAGAGCAAAATCATCAGCGTCATGAACCTCCACCGGCCAGATGTTGTGTACCACGCGGCTGCCCACAAGCATGTGCCTTTAATGCAGCGGAATCCGGAAGAAGCGGTTAAGAACAACATTATTGGAACTATGAATGCAGCAAGAGCGGCAAGTCTGGCGGGAGTTGAGATATTTGTAATGATCTCTACGGACAAAGCCGTAAACCCTACCAGTGTTATGGGGTCTACTAAGCGGATTGCGGAAATGATCATTCAGCATATGGACCGGTTCAGCCAAACCAAATTTGTCGCCGTTCGATTCGGCAATGTGCTTGGGAGTCGCGGCAGTGTAATCCCATTATTCCGCAAGCAGATTGAAGTTGGCGGCCCTGTCACTGTAACCCATCCCGATATGGTTCGCTACTTTATGACGATTCCAGAAGCTTCAAGATTAGTTATTCAAGCGGGAGCGCTGGCACGCGGAGGAGAGGTCTTCGTACTCGATATGGGTGATCCGGTCAAAATCGTGGATCTGGCCAAAAATCTGATTCGGATGTCGGGATATTCCATTGAAGAAATCGGGATTGAATATACGGGCATGAGACCCGGCGAGAAGCTTTATGAAGAGCTGCTAAAGGATACAGAGGTGCATGAGGTGCAGGTGTATCCCAAAATCTATGTCGGTAAATCATCTGAAATTAACTTTGACGGAATTGATCATCTGCTCCAGATCTACGACACCCTCACCATAGAAGAGTTAAGACAGATGCTGCTGGATATCGCTAATAACCGGATGGAACTGGCTCTTCCTCTTCTAAAGGCAACAGTCGGGTGGAAATAACATGGAAAGGAAGACGGCGCATGTCCAATAAAGTACTGTTTTGTGCAACCGTCGACTTTCATTTCAGCTCGTTTCATTTACCTGTGCTGGAATGGTTCAAGCAGCAGAATTGGGAAGTCCATGTGGCCGCACAAGGGGACATGGACCTCCCTTTTGTAGACAAAAAATATAATATTCCCATCGAACGTTCACCCTTCCGTCGTGAAAATATTGAGGCTTACCGGCAATTGAAAACAATCATTGAGCAGAACGATTACAGGATTATCCATTCCCATACGCCAATGGGCGGTGTTTTAACCCGGTTAGCAGCAAGGGGATTTCGTAAAAAAGGAACCAAAGTCATTTATACCGCACACGGTTTTCACTTTTGCAAAGGCTCCTCCCTCCTGAACTGGATGCTTTACTATCCTATCGAAAAAAGTCTTGCCCGGATTACAGACTGTTTGATTACTATCAACAACGAAGATTACAGGCTCGCGGTAAATCATATGTTTAAAGCGCAGCAGATTGAACGTGTGAACGGAGTTGGTATTAATACAGAACGCTACAGGCCAGTAACATCCGCTGAAAAGATGCAGCTCCGGCAGGGTACCCGGTATGGTCTGGATGATTTTCTGATGTTCTATGCGGCGGAATTCAATCGAAACAAAAATCACCAGCTGCTGATCAGGTCGTTAGCCGGGGTGAAGGATCAGCTTCCCCGGGCCAAGCTATTGTTTGCGGGCCGGGGAGACCTGCAGGAGGAATGCCGGCAGCTGGCCATACAGCTGGATGTGGAGCATATGGTTGAATTTCTCGGTTATCGCAACGATATCGAGAAGCTGCTGCCTTTGTGCGATGCTGCCGTTTCCGGAAGCTTGCGGGAAGGCCTGCCCGTCAACATTATGGAAGCGATGGCTTGCGGGCTTCCTGTTATTGCGACACGTAACCGGGGACATTTGGAGCTTGTGAAGGATCACGAGAACGGCTTCATTGTAGATTCTGAAGAGGTTAATGAGCTGTCCAAGCATATTCTGGCATTGGGATTGTCATTCGATCTAAGACACAGGATGGGTTTGCAGAGCGCGGAGTACATCAGAAAGTATGATCTGAAACAGGTAGTAGAGCAGTTAAACCTAATCTATTCAAGATATATGACAGGAGCCGTTCAAAATGGTACCTGAAATTAGTATTATAGTACCCATTTACAATATGGAAAAGTATATATCCAGGTGTTTGGACAGTCTGCTGGGCCAGAGCTTTATCGACATAGAGATTCTGGCAGTTAACGATGGCTCTACGGATACCACTCTAAATATACTTGAGCAATATGCGCAGGCGGATAGCCGTTTGATCATCATGAATAAAAGTAATAGCGGAGTTTCCTCTGCCCGTAATGAGGGGATTCTAAGGGCCAAGGGAAAGTATATCGGCTTTGTGGATCCTGATGACTGGGTAGACAGCAATATGTACGAGGTTATGCACAACACGGCTGAGCGTGAACATGCGGATATTGTAATGTGTACTTATATGCGTGAATTTGGGACTCACTCCAAGGGAAAAGTGTTTGCAAGTCCGGAAGTGGTGGTCTACCGCCAGGAGGAAGTTCAGACTAACATTACAAGACGGCTTATTGGTCCTATAAAAGAGGAACTTGCACAGCCGGACTATCTGGATGCCTGGGGTACCGTATGGTCAAAGCTCTATCGTTCAGAGCTGATTAAGACTAATGATGTTTATTTTATCGATCTCGATGTTATAGGCAGCAATGAGGATTCTTTATTTAATATTCATGTATGTTACCATGCGAAGTCATTTGTTTTCATCAATCGCCCCTTTTATCATTATTGGCGGACTCCAACCGCCTCATCCATCACATCCAGTTACAACCCACTGCTGGAACACAAATTCATCAAACTGTACCGTCATATGGAATCTTTTATTACCACGAATGAATTGCCTTACCCGTATAGATTAGCCTTAAATAACCGGATCTGTATGAACATTCTCGGGCTTGGTCTAAATATCATCAGCAGTGATCATAAGGTCTCCGTATTTAAAAAAGTGAAAGAGATTAAGTCCATCATCTCTAATGGCAGAACCACCCTTTCGTTTAAGGAGTTCGAATTGCGATATTGCCCGGGAGTATGGAGATTATTTTACTTGTTTGGTAAATGGAGATTTGCTGCGGGGATGTTTCTTATGCTGAAGTCGATTAACTGGATCAGATTCATGAATACGAGAGGTGTAGCTAATGAAACCAGTTCGAATCTTGCAGGTAGTAACCGTAATGAACCGGGGCGGGCTGGAGACGATGCTCATGAATTATTACCGGCGAATGGATCGGAGTAAAATTCAATTTGATTTTATGGTCCATAGATCCGCCAGAGGCCATTACGATGATGAGATCGAATCCTTAGGCGGGGTAATATACAGACTGCCGCAAATTCGACCGGGCAATTATCGGCTCTATTTTAAAGAGTTGAAGCAATTCTTTGATCAGCACACCTACTATGATGTCGTTCACTCCCATATGAACGAGAACAGCAGCTTTGTACTACATACCGCCAAGAAAGCCGGAATACCTTGCCGGATTGCGCACAGCCACTTAAGCGACTTGGGCATTGATATTAAGTTGCCCTTTCGGGTTTATGCCAAATATCGTATGAAAGATAATCCAACCCATTACTTTGCGTGCTCGAAGAATGCAGGTCAGTGGCTTTTTGGAAAGAAAATTGGAGAGCAAGGCACGCTAACCGTAATGAACAATGCAATAAATGCTCAGGAATTCGCGCTCGATCATAGGGTGCGGGAACGGATTAGAAATGAGATGAATGCCGGTGAACGCTTGGTCATCGGTCATGTAGGAAGATTTAATGAGCAGAAAAATCATGAATACTTAATTGAAATCTTTCACCAGTTATATCAACAAAACAAGAATGTCATGCTGGTCTTGATAGGTGAAGGAAAGCTGCAACCCTCGGTAAAAAGAAAGGCTGAGAATTTAGGACTGACAGAGCAAGTTTTATTTCTGGGAGTGCGGTCTGACATTTCGGAATTAATGCAGGGCATGGATTTGTTTGTATTCCCCTCATTGTTTGAGGGACTGCCAGTGGTGCTTGTGGAAGCACAAGCATCTGGATTGAGATGTATAGTCTCCGATACGATTACTCGTGATACGGATGTAACTGGAAGGATTGAGTTTGTTAGTCTCAAGAAATCTCCACGGGTTTGGGCGCAGCAGATTCTCAAGACCTCTCATGACCGTGTGAACACGGTTCAATTGCTGCAACAAAACAGATATGACACCGAGGTTATGGCGGAGTGGTTGGCCGATTTTTATATGAACCATATGGCAGTGAACAAGTAGCTGGAGGTGAAGGGATGAAATCCATGCTGACCGTTTTTACACCCACTTATAATAGGGCGCATACGCTGCATCTTTGTTACGAAAGTCTTAAGAGACAGACCTGTAATGACTTCTTTTGGCTAATTATTGATGACGGATCAACAGATCATACCAAAGAACTCGTGGAAGCATGGATGGAAGAAGGAAAGATTCAAATACAATACCACTACCAGGATAATCAGGGTATGCATGGGGCCCATAATACGGCTTATGAAATTATTGATACCGAGCTAAATGTTTGTATTGATTCAGATGATTATATGGCTGATGATGCTGTTGAGAAAATCGTGAGCTTTTGGAGTCGGTACGGAAGCGTTCAGTATGCGGGTATTGTTGGACTCGATGCAGCGCCGGGTGGCCAGGTGATCGGAACCGCAATGCCGAAGGAGCTGGAAGCATCCAGATTAAATGATTTATATGCAAAATGGAAGGTAAAGGGAGATAAGAAACTGGTATACCGTTCTGAACTGACCCGAGCAACCCCGCCGTATCCATTGTTTTCAGGTGAGAAGTACTGCCCCTTATCTTATAAATATCTTCTGATTGACCAGATGTATCCTCTATTGATTTTGAATGAGGTGCTTTGTTACGTAGAGTATAGACTCGATGGCTCCAGTATGAACATGATCAGACAATACAGGAATAATCCCAGGGGATTTGCCTTTTTCAGGAGAGTGGCGATGACGTTTGCCCCTTCGTACAAGGAAAGGTTTCGTGAAGCGGTGCATTATGTCTCAAGCAGCATGTTTTCAAGAAATAAGAATTTTATTGCGGATTCACCTTTTAGATGGACCACGGTCCTTGCGATTCCATTAGGTGCTCTATTATATCTGTATATTCAGAGGGGAAACCAACCGCAACCTGTCCGGAATCCTCGGAGCTCAAGAAAGGTCGGGACTTCTACAGGAAGTGGAGACAAATGACAACATTATGGCTTACCTTGGCAGCTGTTTTTATGTTTGCGCTCACAGCCAGGTATTTCTCAACATCCTCTATAACCATACCTGCATCTGTCAGCCCCAATAAAATATTTGTTCTACTGACAGCCCTTGTAATTAGTATGGTTTCAGGATTAAGAAATAATATTGGGGATACCTATTTTTATATGCACAGTTTTATTATCAGTGATTTTTCCTGGTCATCGATTCTTCAGCAAAGAGACATTGGATTTAACATTTTCGAGAAGATTTTAAAGAGTTACACGGATGATCCGCAAATATTAATACTTGTTACAGCGTTAATTACCAATGTTCTTATTGTTATGGTGCTGTACAAATACTCGAGACTGTTTGAACTGGGAATCTACATTTATATTACATCCGGCGCTTTTATTGTTTCAATGAATGGGATAAGGCAATACCTTGCAGCAGCAATTGTATTCGCGGCAACCAAATATGTTTTTAATGGCAGCTGGAGGAGATATATAGCGGTCGTCTTGTTCGCATCCGTGTTTCATCAAAGCGCTTTGATTATGATTCCCATTTATTTCATTGTCCGCAGGGAAGCTTGGACACGAACCACTTATTTCTTGCTCTCAGTAGCTGTGCTCATTGTTTTCGGTTTTAATCAATTTTCTTCGATCCTGTTTTCTGCGCTTAAGGATACCCAATATGGTGAATACCAGAGTTTTTCGGAAGGTGGAGCCAATATTATCCGGGTTGTTTTTTATGGTCTTCCGCTGGTTATCGCCTTTCTGGGCAGGATTAAACTGAGAAATCTTTTTCCGAAAATCGATATCGTTGTGAACTTATCTTTAATTGGATTAGTCTTAATGATGATTTCCACACAAAATTGGATCTTCGCCAGATTGGCTATTTATTTTAGTTTATATCAAATTTTGCTTTATTCCTGGATAATAAAAGCGTTTCGAAAGAAGGATCAAAAGCTTATTTACATCATCATACTGATCGTTTATTTTATCTATTCATTCTACGAGAATGTATTAATGTTGGATATCCGCTATCAAAGCGACTATTTAACCTGGTTTTTATAAAGGAGAATGTAGGATGCAATCTTCAGAAAAAATACCCGGAATCGTTCACTATTGCTGGTTTGGGCGTGGAGCAAAGCCGAAATTAGTCCAGAAATGCATCAAAAGCTGGGAGAAGCATTTGCAGGGCTTTGAATTTGTAGAATGGAACGAAGATAACTTTGATATTAATGTTAATCGCTATGTCAAAGAAGCATATGAAGCTCGGAAGTTTGCGTTTGTGAGCGACTACGCGCGGCTTCATGCGCTCCATCATCACGGCGGTATTTATATGGACACGGATGTAGAAGTGATCAGGCCGCTGGACCGTTTTTTGGTTCATGAGGCTTTTACCGGATTTGAGGACGAGAAATTTCTTCAATCGGGAATCATGGGCTCTGTAAAAGGTCACAGGTGGATCAAGGAGCTGCTTGATTACTATGAGTTCAGAAGCTTTCTGCTGCCGGACGGTACTTTGGATACTACTACTAATACAGCGGTTATTAGTGGGATTTGCCAGAAACACGGATTACAGTTAAACGGCAAGCATCAAGTGCTATCCAATGAGGTGACCTTTTACCCGCGCTGCTTCTTTAGTCCTTATGATTATATCAATGGTGGTAATTTTATAACGGAGGACAGCTACACGATACATCATTTCGCTCAATCCTGGCTTCCCGCTCATGTCCGGCTAAGAAGTCATTTGAAGCGGATTACCAGCCGTGTTATTGGGCCGAATAATATTGCCAGAATGAGGAAAATTTTCTCATAGGGAGCTTGAAGGTATGAAACGATTTTTTGATCTTATTGTATCGATTCCAGTGTTTATTGTGTTCTTGCCGCTTATTGCAATTACCGCTTTACTCGTCCGGATAAAGCTGGGTTCTCCGATAATCTTTAAACAGAAACGCCCGGGATTGCATAGAATCCCGTTCTACATGTACAAATTTAGGACAATGACGGATGAGCGGGATGAGTCGAATCAATTATTGTCTGACCATATTCGCCTTACTCCATTTGGAAAGTTCCTTAGAAAGTGCAGTCTGGATGAACTTCCTCAGTTGTGGAATGTGATCAAAGGGGATATCAGTCTGGTTGGACCCAGACCGCTGCTAATGGAGTACCTGCCGCTTTATAACGACGAGCAGGTTAGGCGGCATCTGGTTAAACCGGGTATAACCGGCTGGGCGCAAGTGAACGGACGCAATACGATCTCATGGGAAGACAAATTTAGACTGGATATCTGGTATGTCGATCACTACAGCTTTTGGCTGGACCTGAAAATATTGGTGTTGACCCTGCTTAAGGTAGTGAAGTCCGAAGGAATCAGCAACAGCAATCATGTAACCATGCCGCTTTTCCAGGGGACTGCCAAAAAAGAAGAGGGAAGCAGAGGATGATGAGGACTATGCCAACGAATAATCGGATCTACCTATCCCCACCCCATATGAGCGGAAGGGAACAGGAATATATTAATGATGCTTTTGATTCCAACTGGATTGCGCCCCTTGGGCCCAACGTCGATGCGTTCGAAGAAGAGATCGCGGCATATACAGGTGTGAGGGGGGCCGTGGCTCTAAGCTCAGGGACAGCCGCTATCCATATAGCGCTGCATTTGCTCAATGTGGGCAAGGGAGACCGTGTATTCTGCTCAAGCCTAACCTTCGTTGCAAGTGCGAATCCTATTTGTTATTTAGGTGCGGAGCCGATTTTTATTGACTCGGAGCCCGATACGTGGAATATGTCGCCCATTGCGCTGGAGAGAGCTCTGAAGGAAGCGGCCCTAGCCGGGAGATTGCCCAAGGCTGTAATTGTCGTCCATTTGTACGGACAAAGTGCCAGAATGAAGGAAATTACGGCCTTATGCGAACACTATGAAATACCGGTTATCGAGGATGCTGCCGAATCGCTGGGGTCCACCTATGGTGGGTTGCCAAGCGGATCGCTGGGCAAGTTCGGGATTTATTCCTTTAACGGCAACAAGATCATCACCACTTCCGGCGGGGGGATGTTGATTTCAAATGATGAGGGAGCGCTAAGCAAGGCGCGGTTTCTCGCGACACAGGCAAGAGATCCGGCACCCCATTATCAGCACAGTATAATGGGCTATAACTACAGGCTGAGTAATCTTCTGGCTGGGGTGGGAAGAGCGCAGCTACAGGTTCTGGATGAAAGAGTGGAAGCAAGAAGAGCGATTTTTGAAACCTATCAGGTGGCGCTAGGGAACAACAAAGGCATCCGGTTCATGCCCGAGCTTGCAAATACAAGGTCGAACCGATGGCTGACTACCCTTACCGTGGATGAAGAAAAGACCGGAATCAAGGTATCGGATCTGCTGAAGTCGCTCACCGCAGACAATATCGAAGCCCGTCCGGTCTGGAAACCGCTTCATATGCAGCCATTATTCAAGGACGCACTGTTTTATCCCCACAGCGAAAATTTATGTGTATCCGAGCAGTTGTTTCAATCCGGTCTCTGTCTGCCTTCCGGTTCGAGCATGAGTCTGAGTGATCAGCAAAGGGTGATTAACCGTATTCAGGAGGTTTTGCTGATGGTCGTTAACCCTGCCGGGAGAACGTTTTAATCCACTAAAGATAACGTTCTCCTTCCAGGCGTGACCTTACTTTACGGGCCGGAGTTCCGTACGCAAGGGAATAGGCATCTATATCGGACAACACTGTTGATCCTGCCCCAATAACCGTATGCTCTCCGATATTTTTAGAATGAATGACATTGGCACCTAGTGAGATTACGCTGTAACTTCCGATATGTACATCACCGCCTGTTGTTGCATTCGGGGCCAGGGTGACATAGTCTCCAAGGGTGCTGTCGTGATCGACAGATGCCTTGGAATAAAGGATGCAATGCTCTCCTATATGCGTATCGCTTCCAACCACGGCACCAGCCATGACCACAGAACCTTTTCCAATGACAGATCCTCTGGCGACCGAAGCGGAAGGATGTACCACAGGAATAAAAGAAAAATCCCTATGCAGGGAGCGAATACGGCTAACCATCTCAGATCGCCTCCAGTTATCCCCAATCGCTACAATTCCGCCATAGATGTTCTCCTTATTCTCGGCAATATATTGCTCATTGCCGAGAACCTCATAACCATAGACTTTGGTCCCAGGAGCTTTATAACTGTCGAGGATTCCGATGACTTCATAACGGCCTGATTGTTCAATAACATCGATTACGGCCTTAGCATGACCACCTGCACCAAAAACAAGTATACCTTCCAACGGATATTCAGCCTCCCTCTCTATTCTAAAACTATATCATATACACCTATATTCCCGGGGGAATTTGTAGTTCTTTGTAACATAGCAATTGACAACTTTCAGTGAACAGTGTTACGATTTATTTGTGTTCGTTAAATAGAACGAAATGTCATTGTTTTGTTCGTTATACGCTTAATACTAAGGGGTAATCCTATGCTAAATCCGTTTGCTCTCAACAAGGGAGCCCTATCCACAGAAATGCAGTTACTTATAGCATTTCTAGTCACAGACAGCGTTCAGGATTTGCCGGCAAGCAAGCCGGAGCTGTTCCGGCAGACGAATTGGGACACCTTTATTAAACTGGTTCTACACCATCGTGTATACCCTAATATTTATCCTAAGATTAAGGCAATTACGGAGCAGTGGGTACCCGCCGAGGTTATTCGCAGGTTCCATTCCTTCTATTGTGAGAACACGTTTCGGATGCTTCAATTGAGCGGAGAAATGGAGTATATCGGTAAGGAGTTGGCCGATTCCAATATAAATGTGCTTTTTCTGAAAGGACCGGTAATCGCCAAAGATTTATACGGAGATATTTCACTTCGGACTTCCTGTGATCTGGATCTATTAATTCCTCTTGATGATTTGTTTAAAGCGGAAGCGCTGCTGATGGGTCTTGGTTATGTAAAAGATGACTATATTCACACGGTTTTAAACGACTGGAAGTGGAGGCATCATCATATCACCTTCAACCATCCGCAAAAGGGAATCAAGGTCGAACTTCACTGGAGACTCAACCCCGCTCCGTCCAAGGAACCGATTTTTAAGGAACTATGGAGCAGGAGGAGGGAAAGCAGTCTGGTCAGCTACCCTATTTATTATTTAGGGAAGGAAGATTTGTTCCTCTTCCTCATCTCACATGGTGCGAGGCATGGATGGTCGAGGCTGCGTTGGCTGCTTGATATCGAACGGTTGCTTCTTCAGCAGCCGGATGTCGATAGGCTTACAACCATGCTACATAAATATCACCTTTACTATATTGGTGGCCAGGCTCTGGTGCTTGCTTCCAGTCTTTTAGAAGCTCCGATTGAACGATCTGCCTTGCAACCCATGGTGAATGACAAGAAATCTCAGCGTTTGGCGCAGGATGCCCTCTTTTATTTGGAACGTATGGTGAACCTGCATTCTTATCCCGTTCCCGATGAAGTGGCCCATTATCATAAAATGCATCAATTCTCGTTATTAACCATGCACCAAAAGCTCTGGTTCATCCTAAGCTTTCTTTACCCTTATCCGGAAGATGCAGAGACACTGCCCTTACCGAAGGGACTACACTTTCTATACATCCCATTACGACCTTTTTTATGGGCCTGGAGGAAAACCAAGAGATTGACCTAGGGAGGGATAGGGGTATGGGACAATTTATAAAGATGTTGAAGACCATACACTTGCAATACCGTGAGAGGGGTCTTTTATGTACACTCGCCATGAATTTGTCTCATTTAACAGGAGTTATAAGAGGTCTGATCTATAAGCTGATTTATTTCAGGAGCATCCAGTATGCCCCGTATTCCATGCAATCCAACAGTACAATAGAGGTTTTTAATAAGAGGTCGAAGATCAGACTGGGCAAATTCGTTTTCATTCGGAAAAATGTGAGCATCCGGATGGATTTCGACGGGGAATTGACCTTGGGGGACAATGTGTTCATTAACGATAACTGTACTATCAATTGTGTCAACAAGATCCATATCGGCAACCATACGAAAATTGCTCCAAATGTATGTATTAATGATCATGACCACAATTACAAAAAGACGGATGAGGGTCATTTGATCAAGGGCGAGGTAGTTATAGGTTCCGGTGTGTGGATCGGATCTAATGTAGTGATACTGAGAGACACATTTATTGGAGATCATGCAGTCATTGCAGCAGGCAGTGTAGTCAAGGGAACTGTTCCTGCCCATACGCTGTTTTTGAATAAGCGGGAAAATATATTCAAGGAAATCATAGAATCCAAATCAAACATAGTGAACATGAAACCTGTGACAACGAGGTCTCAAGCATGAAAAAGAATATTTTGATTTCCGTTTACGATCTGGAAATTGGCGGCATAGAACGAAGCCTTATCAACATGCTGGAATCGTTTGACTATGAGCATCATAATGTGGATTTGCTGGTCTTTTCCCATAAAGGTGATTTAATGGGGCTCATTCCGGTGCAGGTCAATTTGCTTCCTGAAAGAAAGAAATATACCGTCTTCAGGAAATCGCTAAGACAATGCCTTTCGGAGAGAAACCTTATGGCAGTGGCAGTTAGGCTTCTGTCTAAAGTTATTGCCAAGGCGAGTTCTGTGAGGAAAAAGCTGAAAGAAGGTCCAGGATATATACAAATGCAGTGGGAATCCAGATTATCCTCCTACTATATCCGGGGACCTGAGAAAGAATATGATCTGGTCATCAGCAATGGCTGGCCGCATGATGTCGTGTTGAAAAGGGTGAAAGCCAAGAAAAAGCTGGCATGGATTCACACAGATTACAGCATGCTGGAGATCAATAACAAGATGGATCTCAAGGTATGGAGCGGATTTGATTATATCGCTTCCATATCAGAGGCTTGCACCGAGTCTTTTTTAAGCCGATATCCGGTACTGAAAGACAAGATTGTGCAAATCGAGAATATTACTTCCCCCGAATTCATTAAGAAGATGTCCCGCGCAGAGGATACTCCCGAGTTCTCAAAGACCTTTAATATTGTATCTGTCGGACGATTATCCTACGTGAAAGGTTACGATATGGCTGTTCAGGCTTTAAAGGCGCTGCATGGCCGGGGGATGACAGATATCCGGTGGTATGTAATCGGGTATGGGGGGTACGAGCAGGAGCTGCGAGATTTAATCGCAAGGCACCAATTGGAAGAGAGCTTCATTCTTTTGGGCAAAAAATCAAATCCATATCCGTATATCAAAATGTGCGACGTATACGTGCAGCCCTCCCGTTATGAAGGAAAAGCCGTAACGATTACTGAAGCGCAGATTCTGGGCAAGCCGGTAATCATCACGAATTACCCTACGGCACAGAGCCAAGTGGCAGACGGTGTGGACGGAAGGATTTGCGATTTGAGTCCGGAAGGGATTGCGGATGCCATTCATTTGATGTACCAAAGCCTGGATATTAGAAATGCCTTAATTTCGAATCTCGAAGATAAAGATTACAGCAACAGTTATGAGCTACACAAGCTTTATCAGCTGATACCTTCTACTAACAATAAGCGCAAGAAGGAGCCGTTGTACACATGAGCATAAGGGTTAGTGTCATTATTCCTGTATATAACGCAGGTCCCTTTCTTAGAGAATGTATAAGATCGCTTATGAACCAAACGCTCAGGGAGTGCGAGTTTATATTTGTGAATGACGGTTCCAAAGATGACAGCAAAGAAATTATAGAAGAGCACATGCCGCTCGACTTTAGAATCAGATTAATCAATCAGAATAACCAGGGCGTAAGCATGGCTCGAAATGCGGGACTTACCGCAGCCTCCGGGAAATATATCGGTTTTGTGGATGCAGATGATACCGTGGAGGCTGATATGTTCGAAGTTTTATATACCCGCGCCGTGGAGTGGGAATGCGATATGGTCATCTCTGATTTTGAAAGCACCGTAGGTTCCCATAGTATAATCACGGATTTCCCTCTTCCGAGATGCACAAAGCTTGACAGAGGGTATATCCGGAAACAGTTGCTGCCCGAGTTTGTGAAGTCTGACATTCTAAACGCCGTGTGGAATAAGATGTACAGGGCAGAGATCGTCAGAAAGTATCAGGTGATTTTTCCTGCAAATGTCGCGTTGGGAGAAGATGCCTACTTTAATATATTGTTTTTTAGCGTAGCGGATAGCGCGGTGTACATTGATTATTGCGGGTATCACTATATAGCAACGGCAGGGAGTGCTACCCGAAACATAGCGGACCAAGATTATTTCAGCAGAGCTGTTCAGGTCTATGAAACCCGGCTGCCGGAAATCTATGCGAGTCTGTTGGATGGGAAGACAATTGGGGAGTTGAAATCAGAAAGGCTGATCAATACGGTCTTATCCATAGTCCACCTTTACTTCGAGCCCTCCAAAGATATGGGGTTGCGCCAACGGTACAAATATATAAGGGAAATGGTTAGCAGCAGGACCGTAAAAGAAGCACTGCCCATATATTTCGAGAATCATTACAGTTCGTCAGGCCGGTACAAGAGAATGCTGCTTGAAATGATCAGGAAGAAAGTTGTGCCCGGCTTATATTTAGCTGCCGCATACAGCAGAATGCGAAACAAATAACGGGGAGGGAATGACATGAAGATCATGATGTTTTTACATGGAGGGAGTTTAAACAGGGGCTGCGAGGCCATTGTACGCTCCTCCACAGGAATTATCAAAGAGAAGATCAATGATTCAAAAGTGTATCTGGCTTCCAACAGGCCTGAGACCGATCGGGTTATAACAGCCTTGGATGGGATTTATGACGGGTCTGACCGGACGATTGATAAATACTCGTATAATTGGCTCGTTTCCTCATTAAAAGTGAAGTTTTTTAAGGATGACACTTATGCTTTCGGTAAAATCCACCACAATATTATCAAGCATATTAACGATATGGATGTCTATCTTTCCATTGGCGGCGATAACTACTGCTATGGCGAGCAGCCGGGTTGGTATGAAATTGACCGCAGAGTCAAGAAAGAGGGCAAGAAGCTTGTTCTTTGGGGATGCTCTATTGGAGAAGAGGATATGACGGATCTGAAATTTGAGGATCTAAAAAGATTTGATCTGATCCTGGCCCGTGAATCGCTGACTTACAACATGTTAGTAGACAAGGGGCTGCAAAATGTAAGGTTGTGTGCCGATCCGGCGTTTACGATGGAGAAAGAGGAACTCCCTTTGCCCGAAGGCTGGCAGACCGGCAATACAATAGGCCTCAACTTCAGCCCGCTGGTGATGAACCGGAACAAGCAGTCCCAGGCCGCAGTCCGGGAACTAATTGGGCATATTTTGCATACCACGGATATGACTATTGCCTTGACTCCCCATGTTATTGAGAACGGGAATAATGATTTTGAGGTTTTGAAGCAATATTATGATGAGTTTAAGCATACGGGCCGGGTTATCCTGCTGCCCGATTATTTAACAGCAATCCAGTATAAAGGATATATTGCTAGAATGAGATTTTTCATTGGGGCGAGGACTCATGCCACAATAGCCGCCTATTCCAATGCGGTGCCCACCATGGTTCTGGGCTACAGCGTGAAGTCGAAGGGCATCGCAAGAGATATCTTTGGCGAAGAGAAGCTGGTGCTTGGCATAGAGGATATATCCAGTGGAGCAAAACTGATTCATAAATTAAATGAAATGCTGAATGAAGAGGATAGCATTAGGCAAAAATTGCAGAAATCCATTCCCCAAATCAAAGAAATGTCCTACAAAGCCGTTGATTATTTAAAAGAATTGGCGTGAGGCCCGATATGAAAAAGAACTTGCTGTTCGTCATGCCAAGTCTATCTGCCGGCGGGGGAGAAAAAAGCTTGGTTAATTTGCTCTCCCAGATTGATTTCAACCAATATGAAGTGGATTTGTTTTTATTCAATCATGAAGGAATATTTATGGAATTTTTGCCCGGCGAAGTCCATGTGCTGCCGCTTCCCGACAGCTATCGTCTGTTCAATTTACCTTTTGCCGAATCCGTAAGAAAGCTTGTATTTCAAAACCGGTTGCCTTTGGCCTACTGCAGGGCAATGTTTGCCTTTAAGAACGCCATAAGCCGGAGCAACGCGGTTACTGAACAGTACAATTGGAAGTATCTAGCCAGCTCCTTGAATGTATTGGATAAAAGGTATGATGTCGCAGTCGGTTTTTTGGAGAAATCATCCACCTACTTTTGTGTTGATAAAGTGCAGGCTGCCAAGAAAATAGGCTGGGTTCATATCGACTACGACAAGCTGGGTATGGATCCGAGATTTGATATTAAATATTTCGAACAACTGGACCATATTGTTACCGTATCAGAGGAATGCACCCATGTTCTTAAAAAAAGATTTCCTGAGCAGCGTCATAAAATTGAAATGATCTATAATATCGTCTCACCGACCATGATCAAGCAGATGGCTAATCAAGCAAATATTGACGTTTATGAGAGAAGCCACAATGAAATCATTATTCTGTCTATTGGCCGGTTGCATTACCAGAAGGGCTTTGAAATGGCTGTTGAAGCCTGCAAAATACTGGTGGATAAAGGCTATAAAGTCCGTTGGAACATTATCGGCCAGGGCGAGGAACATGAGAGGCTGGCCCATCTGATCCAAGAAAACGGACTTCAAAATCATTTCAGGCTGCTCGGCCTAAAATCCAACCCTTACTCTTATATCAAGCATGCTGATATCTACGTCCAAACGTCCAAATTCGAAGGCAAATCGATAGCCATCGACGAGGCGAAAATACTGAACAAACCGATTCTTGTCACAAATTTCAGCACCGCAAAGGATCAAATCAAGCATGGGTATAACGGCTGGATTGTTGAAATGAATCCTGGTGATATCGCTCGCGGAATCGAGCAGCTCATTCTGGATGAGGATTTGAGACTGCAATTATCAAAGAATCTCTCACAGGAGCAGCTTGGGACGGAAGAAGAGATCGATAAACTTTATAAGCTTGTGGGTGAGAGATAATGAAGAAAAGGCTGTTGTTCGTTATGAATAATCTGCAGTGCGGCGGTGCGGAGAAATCGCTGATTTCTCTGTTGCAGACATTGGATTATTCCCGGGTTGAGGTCGATTTGTTCTTATTCAGGCATGAGGGTATTTTTATGTCCCAGATTCCGGAACAAGTGAATCTACTGAACGAACCCCGTCATTACAAGTATTTTAATATGTCGATAAAGACAGCCCTTGCAGAGTGTCTCCGAAGAGGAAATATTCGCATAGCGCTTGCCCGTACCATCGCCCAGTTCATTTTCATTACGGAGAAGAATAAGGCCCGTTGTGAACAGAGGGCATGGAAGTATGTATCGAAATCAGTACAGAAAATCCAGGGGCGCTATGATGTTGCCATCGGATATCTTGAGAAAAACCCTATCTACTGCGTGATAGATAAAACGGATGCCCATACCAAGATCGGATGGATTCATACGAATTATTCGAACCTTGAAATGGATGCGGCGATTGACAGGCCCTTTTTTAATAAATTGGACCGGCTCGTTACCGTTTCTGAGGAATGTGCCAGAGCCATACAAGAGGAATTTCAGGATCAGCAGGAAAAAGTAAAAGTAATTCATAACATCGTTTCCCCCAGCATCATTCGCCATATGGCCGGCACCGAACCGCAGGAGCAGCTGCAGTTTGATAGGGAGTTTACGAACATTATCACTCTATCCAGATTAAGCTATGCCAAAGGGATAGACTTCGCGATTGAAGCATGCAGAATCCTTGTTGGCAGTGCCTATAAGGTTAAGTGGTATATATTGGGATTCGGAACGGATCAGGAGCAGAAGGACTGCAGGCATTTGATTGAGAAATACGGGCTCGAGAACCATTTTATCCTGCTGGGTGTTAAAGATAATCCGTACCCCTATATCCGACACGCTGATCTTTATGTGCAGACCTCAAGATTCGAGGGGAAATCCATAGCTATAGATGAAGCGAAAATTATGCACAAGCCGATCGTCGTTACGAATTTCAGCACTGCCAAAGATCAAATTGAGCATGAGAAGAATGGATTAATTGTAGAGATGAATCCCGAGGCAATCGCGGAAGGCATAGTAAAGCTAATCACGGGTGAGGAATTAAGAACCCAATGGGTTAATCAGTTATCCCAAGAGAACTTGGGAACCGAATCCGAAATTGATAAGTTATATGAGTTGATTTTATGAGAGGGGTGGGGCCATGTTCGGGATGATACTGCAGTATGTGACCTATCCCTTCATCGCAATTGGATTCATTGTAATTGCAATTGATTTGTTGCCTCTTATGAAAGACTGGTTGGGCAGAATACGAATAGGTCGATACGAAGATACAACTGCATGGAATCAATCCATGGTCAGCTTGGGTATGGCTTGGCTAAAGAGAATGCCCAAAATAAAAGTAACTGATAACACAAGATTAATAGTTTTAGACATGATAAAGGGAAACTACTCGAAGGCAGCGATCCAGCACTGGCAGGAAGCAGCTCTTTTACTGGGACTTTCGGAATATTTGCAGCATAATGATGATCCCGAGGTCAAAGCTGAAATTCAGCACTATTTACATAAGCATTTTGACATGGATGGGCAATGGAGGAAGAAGCCGGAACATATAGACGCTGCAATTCTTGCTTATGCTTTGATGAAATTGAACTTTATAGACAAGCACAAATACAGGCGCGGCCTGGACTATGTCTGGGATTTGCTGAAAGAACATCTGGGAGAGGACGGAACCGTTCAATACCGGAAATATATGAAAAGCTACCGTTACGTCGATACCATCGGCTTCATCTGCCCTTTTCTGATCGCCTACGGCAGGGAATTTGGCCAAGAGGAATGTATTGAACTTGCTGTCAAGCAGATTACCGAATATGAGAAACATGGTCTCTCGGAAAAGTATGATTTGCCGTGTCATGCTTATAGACTTGAGGATCTGGCACCACTCGGGATTTACGGATGGGGACGGGGGCTTGGCTGGTATGCGATTGGCCTGATTGATGCCTGGACGGAACTGCCCGGTTATCACAAGCATAAACAAACGTTAGAGCAAAGCGTAAGTAGATTTGCAAAGGCTGTAATGCGTTATCAGCAGGCTAGTGGAGCCTGGAATTGGACGGTAACGCGGCAGGAAAGCCGGCCGGATTCGTCGGCAACAGCTACTTTAGGATGGTTCCTGCTGAATGCGGTACAAATCGGGGAACTGTCGGAGGAATGCCTGAAGCACGCTGATCTCTCCATGAAATATTTAATGAAAGTGACCCGGAGAAACGGCGCGATCGACTTCTCCCAGGGAGATACCAAAGATATCGGCGTCTATTCAATGACCTTTAATATTCTGCCGTTTGCTCAGGGATTCAGTGTAAGGGGGATCAACATGTATCTAAATACTTATGTTGGAAGGAGACCTTAACATGAAAATCACAGTTTTTACTCCAACATACAACCGGGCTTACATTATTGCAGAGCTGTACAAATCCTTACAGGCGCAAACATTCACCGATTTTGAATGGCTTGTTATGGATGACGGGTCGGATGACAACACCCAGGAATTGTTTGAGGCATGGAGCGCGGAAAACAACTGTTTTCCCATCCGTTATTACAAGGTCGAGAACGGCGGGAAACATAGAGCTATAAACAGGGGAGTGGATCTGGCTAGGGGAGAACTTTTTTTTATTGTAGATTCCGATGATTATCTTACCTGCAACGCCTTGGACAGCATAGCCGGATGGGAAGGCAGCCTGGAGGATAAAAGCCGGTTTTGCGGCATTGCCGGTAACAGGGGTTCTCATGAAGAGGGTTACCTCGGAACCACCTTTAATGGTGACTATATCGATGCCACTTCGCTGGAACGGCATAAATGCCATATAACCGGAGACAAGGCCGAAGTATTCTATACGGAAATTTTGAAAAGATACAAGTTCGATGAGATTTACGGGGAGAAATTTATTACGGAAGCTACGGTGTGGGACCGAATGGCCTATGACGGCTTCAAGATCAGATGGTTTAACCAAACGATCTATATATGCGACTATCTCGAAGATGGATTAACCCATAATATGAAAAGAATTTTCTCGGAAAATCCGATAGGGACGGCCTGCTATATCAGACAGCAGATTAAACATTACGAATATGATCTGAGGGGAAGGCTTTCCAACTATAATTTGTATTACGATTTTGTGGGGGGCAAAACGGGCCTAAGGCGGGCGGCTCACTATCTGGAAATTCATCCTTTGACCTTGTTCACTGCCGTATTTTCGGTACGGCTTCGAAAGCTTATGTTTCACAGGGGAAGCCCATGAGAGTAAAAAACTCGCTAATCAACATTACCGCCGGCATCGGAAACCAGATCATTATCACACTGCTCAGCTTCATTTCCCGGACCGTATTCATTAACTCCCTGGGCATCGAGTATCTGGGCGTAAACGGCCTGTTTACCAACATCCTGATGATGCTAACACTGGCTGAAGCGGGAATCGGAACCAGCATCATGTATAGCCTTTACAAGCCTATTGCTGAGAATGACTACGAGAAAATCAATAAGCTGATGCGGTTATACCGGAACGCTTATCTGGTTATTGCATTGGTAGTAACCTTGCTGGGCCTGTCTCTGATGCCTTTTCTCGACACTATCGTTAAGGACTCCAATGTAAACAATCTGTATCTCATATACCTGATTTTCCTGCTTAACACGGTCACGCCATACCTCTTTTCCTACAAAAACTCATTTTTGAATGTAAGCCAAAAGGGATATATCATTACACTTACTTTCTCGGTTTCGTCCATATTATCCACCTGCCTCAAGATTGGCATCCTCTACTACACCGCAAATTACATCATGTTCCTGATTATTGACAGCATTATAACCATTACAACAGCAATTACGCTTACAACGATCGCCAACAAAAAGTATCCCTATCTGAAGAAAAAAGTCACTGGCTCGCTGGATGCTGAAACCAAGGGCGGAATCATTAAAAATGTTAAGGCCATCGTCATTCAAAATATCGGCAGCTATCTGGTACTGGGTACCGAGAATATCCTGATTTCGACCTTTGTCAGCGTTGCGGCCGTAGGACTTTACTCTAATTACAAGATGCTGGTGGATATCGCCAGAACGTTTATAAACCAGATCTTCAGTAACTTATACCACAGTGTAGGGAATCTTGTCTCCAGCGAAAGCGATAAAAAAATATACAGCGTTTATAAGGTCATGCTGCTTCTCTCTTTCTGGCTGTACTCTTTGCTCACCATTCTCTTATATATCCTGATCGAACCGTTTATCTCCATATGGATAGGAAATCAGTTTCTGATGTCTAACAGTGTTCTGATCATACTGATGCTTCTGTTTTTTGAGAGAGGAATGCGCAATCCGATTTCTACGGTGAAGACAACCGCGGGCATTTTTCATGAAGACCGGTTCGTACCCTTGGTCCAAGCTGCAATAGGGCTGGGTGTATCAATAGTTCTGGTTCAACGGATTGGAATTACGGGAGTATTTATCGGTTCCTTGGTCAGTGCCTTGGCCATGCCTTTCTGGACAACACCTTACCTTGTGTACAAAAAGGTATTTCATCTATCCGTGGTCGATCATTACCTCAAATATGCGTACTACATGTTAATAGGCATAGGCGCATTTGTTGCGACTTACTATACAAGCGGGTTTATCCACGCGGACAGTTTCCTTCATCTGGTTGCAAAAGGGTTGATTGCTTTCACAACTATTAATATTCTCTACGTTATTCTGTTTCACCGGAGCGAAGAGTTTGATTATCTGCTGGGCGTTGCAAGGGCGCTGCTAGGCAAGTTGACCATGAGATTCAGACCCAATTAAAACATAATGGAGGCGGGTTTAATGGCTATTTTAATTACCGGGGGAGCAGGATACATTGGCAGCCATACGGCAGTAGAACTGCTTGAGGCGGGATACGAAATCGTGATTGTCGATAATTTTTCCAACAGCCACCCTGAAGCGATTAAACGGATCGGAGAGATCACGAATAAGCCCTTTATCTTCTACGAATTGGACCTGATGGATCAGGAAAGGCTTGAAGAAGTGTTTGCCAGACATTCTATTGAGGCGGTTATTCATTTTGCCGGTCTTAAGGCTGTTGGAGAGTCTGTGCAGTTACCTCTTAAATACTATCATACCAATATATACAGCACGCTCGTCTTATGTGAGATAATGAAGAAATACGAAGTGTTCAAGCTTGTCTTTAGCTCCTCGGCAACCGTCTACGGCTGTCCTGAAACCGTCCCCATTACAGAGGATTCCTCCCTGGGCGCTTCCAATCCGTATGGCCGGACCAAACAAATGATTGAAGAAATTCTCCAGGATATGGCCCTGTCCGATCCGCAGTGGGGGATTTCAATTCTGCGCTATTTCAATCCGATCGGGGCGCATAAAAGCGGAAGAATCGGTGAGAATCCGAGCGGCATTCCGAATAACCTTATGCCTTATATATCACAGGTGGCTGTCGGGAAGCTTGAGCGATTGAACGTGTTCGGATGCGATTATCCCACAGTTGATGGTACGGGGGTCAGAGATTATATCCATGTTGTGGATCTTGCACAAGGCCATATAAAAGCCCTTGAACGAATTATGCAACGTAAGGGTGTAGATGTATATAATCTGGGTACCGGAAAAGGCCTCAGTGTGCTGGAGATGATATCCACTTTTGAGAGTGCCTCAGGGCGTAGAATTCCCTATGCTTTCGCTGAGCGAAGATCAGGTGATATAGCGGTCTGCTATGCAGATACGCTAAAGGCGAACCGGGAGCTTAATTGGAGTGCAGACAGGGGCATTATGGAAATGTGCGAGGATACATGGCGGTGGCAGTGTGCCAATCCCAATGGCTATAGTGAGATCGAATTGGAAAAGGCCAATTGACCTTTAATTACGTTCCAGCTTCCACTTGTTGAACTCCAGAAATTCTTTGAATTGTCCTTTGCTAACGCCGGATTGCATCGCTTCTCTCACAAGAGCGGTCCACTCCAGATCGATAGGGTCGTTATGATCCGTCGCTCTCTCCGTTTGGAGGAACTCTTCCACGGTAATGCCCAAGACCAGTCCCACTTTTTCAAGAAATTGAATAGACGGGTTCTGCTGAATTCCGCGTTCGATTGAACTTAAATAAGACTTGGCGACGCCAGCTCTTTCGGACAGCTCTGTAAGGGAATAATTTTTCTTCTTGCGAAGCATTTGGATCCTTTCACCGATCATGGTTTGTACCTCCATTAATATGGGACATGGGAAGAGGTGTTAAGCAACGCTTTACATTGCCTCTTCCTGATTGTTTAACAGACTGCTGAAAACTCCGCCTTTTTCGGAGGCAAGTCCTGTGAATTTCCCCTGTTGCACAACTCTCCCGCTATCTATAACCAGGATCTGGTCCGCATTCCGTATAGTCGAAAGCCTATGGGCAATAACAATGATTGTTATTGAATTTTTTAACCGGTCCAGCGCCTCCTGAATCTTTTTTTCGTTCTCCGTATCCAGCGCACTTGTAGCCTCATCCAGAACAAGAATGGAAGGCTTTCGGATCATGGCCCGGGCCAGCACCAGACGTTGACGTTCTCCTCCCGATAATCGTATTCCACGGTCACCTATCAGGGTATCGAGTCCCTGGGGCAGCTTTTGCACAAAATCGGCCGAAGAGGCAAATTCCAGCGCCTCCCACAGCTCTGCTTCATTGGCATCAGGCTTAACCATCATCAGGTTGTCCCGGATGCTTGCATTGTAAAGAAAAGGGTCCTGGGCGACATAACCGATAGAACGTCTGAACGGAAGCAAATGATCTCCTGTGATAGGTTTTCCGTCCACCAGAATTTCTCCTGATTCAGGCTGCATGAGTCCCATTAGCAGATCAATAAGAGTACTTTTCCCTGCGCCTGAACGGCCCACAACTGCGGTCATACGGTTGGCGGGAATCGACACATTGATATTTTGCAGCGAATAGACAGGCTCGTGTGAATGATAACGGAATGAGACCTCTCTGACCTCTAATCCTTTCTCCATGTGAATGGGGATGATCATATGATCCTCATGCGAACGTATGCCTTTCTCGGCGTGTTCCAGACATTCATCCTGGAGCTGCTGCAGCGCCTTAAAGGAAGGGAGCATGGAAGCGAGCTGTTCCAGTAGAGACTGCAGGGTGGTAAAGGTAGGCCATAGACGGGCAAAGATCAGGATAACAAGAAGCAAATAGGGTCCATCCATATGCAGGAATTGAAAGGACATGAATATAAAGGCGGCAATGAGCAGGCCCGAAGACATCTTGTATAGAAGCTGGGAGTTCATTCGGAGTCTTATATATTCAAGCTGTTCATCAAGCATTCCCTGTGTGACCGTCTGCAGCCAGTCCAGCCGTGAACTCTCCAGATTGTTGCTCTTGATATCCTTGATTCCGTTCAGTTGGTCCGTTATGCCGGCCAGATAAGTTTGTCCAATCAGGGAAGTACGGCTGCCCAGTTTTTTGGCGCTCCGGATAAAGCCACGGGAGAACACGGAGAGAGCAAGACCGCAGCCAAGGACAACCAGGGTCATTTGGGGAGACAGCCAGAAGGCAAAGCCGATCTGAACCAGCGTGAAGAGCAGGGAAGTGATAAACTGTAAAAAGTAGTTAATTCCGCTGATCACACGCGCAGATTCCAAAGTCATTAAATTAACCAGGTCCGAGGTTCGTTTCTTCAGGAAAAAAGGCCACTCCGCCCGAAGCAGGGCGCTGTAGACCTCAAACCTAAGCTTGCGGCTGAATCTCTGCTGAATATCTACATTCCGGATCATCACTGAACGTGAAATCAGGGTCTGGCCGAATACAATGGACAAGTAGATGCCGAGCACGATAAAAAGCACTGTAATTTGAGACAGGTCCAGCAGTTTATCAAAAACGGCGAAGTGGAAGCTGGCACCTTGCCCCCCAAGTTGAATTCCGGCCATGCCGAGCATCGGGATTAATAATAGAATCGCTGCGCTCTCCAGCAGTCCGCTGATAACCATGCCGGCCATATTGAGATACAATTGAATTCCCGAAAATGCATGCAGCTGCTTGATGTAATACATTATCGTTTTCATAAGAACACCCCGATTAGTCTGTTAAAACCTCTTTGGCAAACTTCTCCACGATGACAAAGCGGTTCATAACATCCGCTCCGGAAATATAAAAAGGGCCGCTGCGTAGCCAGGCGTGGGCGATCATTCTACCGTTCTCATCCTTGGCAGTGCCTAAATAAAGCGTGCTGTTGATGCGCCGCCTCTCCAGCATTTTCATTCCGGCTATGGCTCTTACCAGACACTTGCTATCCCAAGGCGTATACCTGCTGACTACATGAATGGCACTAGTGATATTTTTAATTGGACGGATATCGTCCTTTCGGTAATCTTCTGCAGTTTCCCGGGATTTCAGTCCCAGCGTGGGAGCTATTTTAGCAAATTTGAAGAGCATCATAATGCGTGCCCAGCCTAACATAAGAAAGGCTTCAGCGAACAAAAGAACCGTAGTTTTATCGAAGGTTAACAACAACCGGATTCTTCTAATCGCCCTCATCCTGCATTTGATAAGCGAATCAGTTCTTCATCCATAAGATGCTGCAGGAAAGTAATGATGTCCTGCTCGCAAATGTCGGCTTCGACTTCATAGGCCGTTTGAATCGTGTTGATAATCTCCTTAATGGATGAAGGAGTGCCCAGCGTATTCCAGATGTCTCCGCCAACCTCACCAAGATTGTAATATTTTCCTCTTTGAACGTTTAGCATGACCTTTTCGCCGTCCATATCGCTTACTATATTTCCTTCGCATTGAACGAGGACGTCATTGACGGATAATGTGCTCACTTTACTCATCGTTAATCTTCTCCTTCGGTAATCGTTTCTAATATGAGTGATGTTTGTGCGGGAGCGCTGAAGCCTTCCGCCGGCCGGCTTAACCGGTACATTGGAAGCTGGTTTACGAACTGGGCCAGCGTGCTGAAGTGCCATTGTCTGAGACCCATCCGGTCAATCATTCGCTTTTGGTAAGTATGATGAAATAACGTATGAAACCGTTCCATTCCCTGGATCGGCGCAATTGTTACTGAACCTTCTGATTTAACAGCGAGTTCAAATACACCTGCCAGCGGTAAAGGCTCTGTATGGAATTGATTATGCACAGGCACGGCGAATTTAGTTTCTCTTCTAATAAGAGGACGGTAATTGGATGATTGAAGCCCTAATTGCTGCAGGCTATGTTCCCATAACTTTTGCTGTGGATAGCCGGGTATGGCCAAAGGTCCGCCATCCGTTAGTTTGATCGGAATAACATCGTCACTGATCAGGCGATAGCCTTGATCCATGAGGTAGGAGGCAAGTGTTGATTTACCAGCGCCCGATTGGCCTAATAAAGCATAGGCTTTATCGTGCAGCATAATTGCGCTTCCATGAAGCGGAATAATATTTCTTTGCATCAGGAGGATGCCCATGCAGCTTCCCAGAATATAAAGCCGGATGCAGTCTTCATCGGTAGCGGCAAAGGGGGACACGATGATGGAGCTGCCGTCCCGTATGCAGAAGATGGCGACATCGGAAACTTGGAACATAACCTCGTTATCAGATACACCCAAGTCTGAACTTAGCTTCGGGATGTCCTGCCAACGCACTGACAGGTCTTCCTTGGTCACTCTTATGGCTCCGAGAATGCCAGGCCGGTCTGTATAGGGCAGTTCCGGTAAAGGAAATTCACTGTCTATCTGCAGACCGAAAGCCTTGTATGCGAGATGTTGAGTCGTATTTGTCATGAGCCTCACTCCATAGTGTCGATATTCGCCTATTCAGCGTTGTTTAAAAGATAGCCCTTATACCCTTATCAGGATAAGGTTATAAGGGCGGGGGCTCGCTCATAGCGCAATCCTAGGAGTAGTTGACTGGTTCGTCCGGGTCTGGCTGAATAGCGTCAGGCTTTGCTTTACCTGGTCCTAACATGGTCATGTTTACGTTAAGTACTTCCAAAGAAGGTTTGCTGTATTCTTTTTTCATTAATATCACCTCCTTTCAAGCCGTCTTATTGAGGCATACTTTGCATAAATCGGTAGAAGATTAATCCGCGCATGAGTACGCGAAAGTCATACCCATAAACGATTTCGGGATTTGGATTCGTCCTGATTCTGTTCAGGCATTCAGCCAGCACCGTTTTGTTCAGATAGGGAGCAGTATGCGGGTCTTTAATCATGGCCTGCAATTCATGAATGAAATCGCTCCAGGCCGGAAGCATCCGGTGAACGCCGTCAGCTCCTTGAACACCGCGGGTTTTGCGATTTACACGGACTTTGTCAGGCAACAATCCCGCCATTGCTCTCCGGAGCAGGGAGCGGTCCACGCCTTCTTGCACATATTGGCTCTCCGGTACGGATAAACAGAAGCGAATAACACGTAAATCATTCGTCGGGTCTCGGTCCCAAATCCGGTATTTCAGCGAAAGCTTGGTGCTTATCGTTCCATTAATGTTCCAGAAGTACAATTGATTGAAGTGATCCTTCCTGACGTCATAAGCGCTTAGCCCGGAGCCCCAATTCTCAATACCGGATTCCCGCAGCCGTTCATGAACATCCGTTTCCTTGGCGAACTGTGGATTGATGAGCGTTGGAAACGGTTCCTCTTCATTTGAAGCAATACAACGTGCCAAGGGAGGAAAGACCTTTTTTCCGACAATTTGGCGAACCTGCTTCCTGTTAGCGCTTGTGGTTTGATAATAGCGCCTATTCTCCCAGAAAAAGCGGATCCACCTGAATTGTTTGATAAGCCTGGCTTGATAATCCAGAGCTGGTCCCCAGGAAATTGTGAAGTTGCCTCTTTGACCACTGAGTAGAACACCGACGCCCTTGTCTTGGGCTTTCTTATAAATCCCCTTTAGCCAGAAGGAATTCTCGAAGAATTTATACGGCATTTCCAGAGTATCCAGCCAATCATCGATTTCCGTATAGGGACTCATCTCCGGGAAATTCAGGAAGCTGGGCACGATATTCCCCACATGATAAATCGTTGATTGGATATAAGGCCTTTCATCCGCGAAGCGGCGTGGTAAATTGAAATCGATGAAGTCATCCACCGGATAAGAGCTGAACGTATGTAACGGCTTGTTCAAAGGGCGAAGCGATCCAGCCGCAAAGCTGACCACGGAGCCGGAATCAAGACCGCCGCTCAGATGGGCTCCCACCTCATGGTGAGTTCTTAACCGGTCAGAGACCGCTCTTCCGAACACTTCCCGGAAGGCCTCCTCATACTCGCCATTCGATTTGAGCCGAAGCCTGGGCTGCGGATATAATCTGCAATATCTGGAGAAGCTCACACGCCCGTCTGATATTGATATCGAATGGGAGGGAGCCAACTGTTCAATTCCTTTATAAATGGTAGAGAAAGAATCGACAGCATCGGTTGAGATGGGAATAGTCAAAAATTCGGATGCCCATTGTTCATTCAGTTCCTTGTGCACTCCCGGCAGGGAAAACAAGGGGTGTATGACGGTACAAAAAGAGAACAAGTGACTGGTGCGGGTAAAATAAAGCGTCCGGCTGCCAGAGAAATCTCTTGCCCCGAATAAGGAGCGCTTCTTCTCATCCCAGATCATAAAGGCGAAATCGCCAACCAAATGCCCGGGGGCTTCATGTCCCCATTTCTCATATGCAAGCAGGATAAGCAGGCTGTCTGGCATGGAAGCACGGTCTGCCTTAATGACTCCGAGGGTATCGAAAAGCTCTGTTCGGTTATCTATGATGGCGTCTGCTGTAATGCATAGTCCGCGTTCACGATCAATAAAGGGTAGTACTTCTTGGATGGATTCCGGGGTTATCCACTGCGCATGGCAACCGAGAAAAACTTCCCTGTTATGCCAGGTATGAATACAATCGGCAGGATAGCGCTGTAATGCGCTCATCATATTGAAGCCCCACGTTGCATCAATGCTATCGTGCTGTAGATGAATTATTCCGGTAATTGCGCTCATTAAAGCCCTCCATAATTATTCAAACGGCATAGGATAGTAGTATAAGTCTTGTTCTTCCTAAAGAAAGTTATCACAATTTTATGTTCTTAATAAAGAACATAATTATAAATATAAGGTACACTCCTTTCAAATCCTTGTCAACAAAAATAAAGCCCGCTTATCCTTTTTGGATAGGCGGGCTGTTGGTTTCCATATGAACTATGGCTCATTCCTCCGACAATAGTGTCTGGAGTGCTATTTATTAGTACCATGCTGCTTAGTGGGCAGCTTTTCATTTGGGGTACCCTTACCCTGATGCTGTTTGTTTTTTTCGGCTTTCTTCTGGGTATCATGCAATTTCTCTACAAACTCATGGGTATTATCCATTTTTTATCCTCCTCAGGTATATAGTCTAGTTGTTACTTTAACCATTTCTCCGCAAAATCATGTGTGTTATCCTATACCGGATGTATAACCCCATCCCTTCAGGAAAGTAGGCTCATTATGAGAATCAATAAATATATAAGTGAAACAGGCTTCTGCTCCAGGAGGGAAACAGACCGTTTAATTGAAGCTGGAAGAATTACGGTCAATGGTGTTGTCTGCATCCCAGGGACGGATGTAGCGCCTGATGATGTTGTTCTTATTGATGGCCGCGTCATTGGAAGCAAAGGAGAAGACGTGTATATCGCCTTAAATAAACCAAAGGGCGTTGTTTGTACGGCGGCAAGGCATGTTGCAGGCAACATCATTGATTTTATGAACTACCCTTCCCGTATTTTCGCTATTGGAAGATTGGACAAAGACTCGGAGGGGCTGATTTTATTAACCAATAATGGGGATATCGTAAATAAAATGATGCGTTCGGAAAACGGCCATGAGAAGGAGTATTGGGTAACAGTAGACAAACCGGTGACGCAAGAATTCATTCAAAAAATGTCCAGTGGCGTAGATATTCTTGGAGTGACAACAAAACCGTGCAAAGTTCTCCGTCTAAATGATTATGAGTTCCGGATTATCCTGACCCAAGGGCTAAATCTCCAAATACGCAGAATGTGCAAGGCTCTGGGGTATAGAGTGATGAGGCTTGAGCGTATTCGAATAATGAATATTTCAATTAGCGGCTTAGAAAAAGGAGAATGGCGGGATCTCACCAGTGAAGAATTGCAGATACTCCTCACCCGGTTAAATCAATAGTAATTATAGAAGAAAAGTATTGACGATGTGCGATATTAGCAATACGATGATTAAAGTAAACTGTTAGTATACAAAACAACATGACAGTGCAATTTTTTCGTAGAGGAGGGCGAATGGGGTGGGAATTAATGAACGTAAGGCGAAGGAAAAGGAAATCCGCAGAAATGACATCCTTGAAGCAGCCGAAAGAGTATTTTTCAGGGACGGGTATGCGGTCTCTACTATGGATAATGTGGCAAAGGAAGCCGAGTTCAGCAAAAGGACTGTGTATGTTTATTTCAATAGCAAGGAGCAAATCTATTTTGAAATCATGGTGCGGGGCTACAAATTATTAATTGGAATGCTGGAGGCTGAACTTAAAAACGAGAACCAGCAGCATGCGTTAGACAAAATCAAACAAATCGGCACAATCATTTATAGATTTAGTAAGGATTATCCTGAATATTTTACGGCTATAGTGGAGTACGAAAATGGTGAAATGGATTTTAAAAACGGGATTCCCGATAAAGCCCGCGAAGAGTGCTATGCCCTGGGAGAGGAGTTATCGCTGTTCTTATCAAGCGCGTTGAATGAGGGAATTGAAGAAGGCGTTATTCGTCGTGAGCTGGATGTGGTAAATACAACACTTATTCTGTGGGCATGTATCATTGGCGTATTCACTACAACTAAGAAAAAAGCTGAATATATAAAAAACTACCATGATAGGAACCCGGATCAATTAGTATTTGAAGCGTTTGAGCTTTTAATTAAATCCATCAAAAGGGAGAAAGAGGGGATATAACAATGAAGAAGGGGATAAAAAAGACCATGTTGCTGACGCTCTCCGGCCTTGCAGTGTTGTTAATTGTGGTTCTGGTTGCTTTATTTAGCTCAAGCGGAATAATGAGAACCTCCGAATATCTGGAACCCTGGCAGAGAACGTATTCGCAGCAATTTGAGGATCCCAGGATACGTCTGGCAGCCCATGGGTTATTGGCCGCGAATGGCCACAATATGCAGCCATGGAAGATCAGGCTTGATCCGAAAGAAACCATGGTCTTCTTTTTATATGCCGATAGCGATCGCTTATCCAAGCAGGTAGACCCTTTTGCCAGACAAACGATGATTTCTCAAGGCACTTTTCTGGAATACGTTCAGGTGGCCGGAGTAGAACTGGGGTATAAGACCGCAATAGAACTATTCCCGGACGGTAATTATGATGAACAAAATCTGACGGAGAGTATGGATTCAAAGCCGGTGGCAAAAGTAACTTTAATTAGTGCTGAGCCTGTAAAAAGTCCGCTTTATAGTTCTATGTATTTGCCGGACACAAACAGGGCAGCATACCAGAAGACCCCACTCACTGCGGAACAGTTAAATCAATTGGAAAGCATTAATACCGACAAAGATATTACAATGAAGATATATCAGGATAAAAAGAATATGGAGAAGTTAGGGAATTACGCAATACAAGGAGCAATAATTGAATCGGGTGTTCATCGGATCAACGAAGAATCGGCTGCCATCTTTCGTGCCAATGAATATCAAAAAAATAAATACCGTTCCGGTTTTTCTCTTGAAGGGCAAGGTACCTCCGGGGTAATGAAACACATCATGCAGGGACTGATTACAATCTTTCCTTCAATTAACAGCGAGAAGACCTCGGCGGATATATTTGTGAAATCCACTCAAACAGCCATAGACCATACACCTGCATATGCCATGATTATTACGAAGGATAATAGCCGGATAGAGCAGGTTAAGAGTGGAATGCTTTACAGCAGACTGGTTTTGACTGCTCACCAATTAGGATTTGTAATTCAGCCGCCAAGCCAAGTGCTGGAAGAATATCCGGAGATGAAAGAACAATACACAATGATACATAGGGAATATGCCGACGGAGGCAGCACCATTCAGATGTTTTTTCGATTAGGTAAACCTACCAGGGAATTCCCGCAAAGCATGAGACGGGATGTTATGGATTTAATTGATGCATCAGAGGGAGCCGAGAAGTAGAAGATAAGAAGCCGAAAGTTATTTTTAAAAAAAGCTTGCAATAGATATTCACACATGGTATATTCTTATTCCGGCCAAGAAATGTTGATGCCGAGCTCGAAAAGAAATTATAAAAAAGAGCTTGCATTACACGGTTGGATATGATATATTATAAGAGTTGCTGGTGAGGCGTTAATGACCGACAACGAGAACTTGATCTTTGAAAACTGAACAACGAGTGAGTGGGATTTTACGAAAGTGAAATCCAAAAAAATGAGAATGTAAATTCTCGTCAGATGTTTCAAAATGAGCTATCGCTCTTTTCAATATCTTTTCGGATGTTTATTTTCTCGGAGTGATTCGGGGGAGTAGGCGCTCGGAAAAAACTAATTGGAGAGTTTGATCCTGGCTCAGGACGAACGCTGGCGGCATGCCTAATACATGCAAGTCGAGCGGAGCAAAAGCTTTCCTTCGGGAAAGCCGATGTTTAGCGGCGGACGGGTGAGTAACACGTAGGCAACCTGCCCCTTAGCCTGGGATAACTACCGGAAACGGTAGCTAATACCGGATAATTTCTTTGTTCTCCTGAAGAGAGAATGAAAGACGGAGCAATCTGTCACTGAGGGATGGGCCTGCGGCGCATTAGCTAGTTGGTGAGGTAACGGCTCACCAAGGCGACGATGCGTAGCCGACCTGAGAGGGTGAACGGCCACACTGGGACTGAGACACGGCCCAGACTCCTACGGGAGGCAGCAGTAGGGAATCTTCCGCAATGGGCGAAAGCCTGACGGAGCAATGCCGCGTGAGTGATGAAGGTTTTCGGATCGTAAAGCTCTGTTGCCAGGGAAGAACGTCTCATAGAGTAACTGCTATGAGAGTGACGGTACCTGAGAAGAAAGCCCCGGCTAACTACGTGCCAGCAGCCGCGGTAATACGTAGGGGGCAAGCGTTGTCCGGAATTATTGGGCGTAAAGCGCGCGCAGGCGGCTATTTAAGTCTGGTGTTTAAACCTTGGGCTCAACCTGAGGTCGCACTGGAAACTGGGTGGCTTGAGTACAGAAGAGGAAAGTGGAATTCCACGTGTAGCGGTGAAATGCGTAGATATGTGGAGGAACACCAGTGGCGAAGGCGACTTTCTGGGCTGTAACTGACGCTGAGGCGCGAAAGCGTGGGGAGCAAACAGGATTAGATACCCTGGTAGTCCACGCCGTAAACGATGAGTGCTAGGTGTTAGGGGTTTCGATACCCTTGGTGCCGAAGTTAACACAGTAAGCACTCCGCCTGGGGAGTACGGTCGCAAGACTGAAACTCAAAGGAATTGACGGGGACCCGCACAAGCAGTGGAGTATGTGGTTTAATTCGAAGCAACGCGAAGAACCTTACCAGGTCTTGACATCTGGGTGAAAACACTAGAGATAGTGTCCCTCTTCGGAGCACCCAAGACAGGTGGTGCATGGTTGTCGTCAGCTCGTGTCGTGAGATGTTGGGTTAAGTCCCGCAACGAGCGCAACCCTTAACTTTAGTTGCCAGCAGGTAAGGCTGGGCACTCTAGAGTGACTGCCGGTGACAAACCGGAGGAAGGTGGGGATGACGTCAAATCATCATGCCCCTTATGACCTGGGCTACACACGTACTACAATGGCCGGTACAACGGGAAGCGAAACCGCGAGGTGGAGCCAATCCCAGCAAAGCCGGTCTCAGTTCGGATTGCAGGCTGCAACTCGCCTGCATGAAGTCGGAATTGCTAGTAATCGCGGATCAGCATGCCGCGGTGAATACGTTCCCGGGTCTTGTACACACCGCCCGTCACACCACGAGAGTTTACAACACCCGAAGTCGGTGGGGTAACCCGCAAGGGAGCCAGCCGCCGAAGGTGGGGTAGATGATTGGGGTGAAGTCGTAACAAGGTAGCCGTATCGGAAGGTGCGGCTGGATCACCTCCTTTCTATGGAGAATCGTCACCTGCGATGGTGACATTCAAATCTGGAAGCGTAAGCTTCTATAAGAACCTTTAGGTTCGAACACTCACTCGTTGTTCAGTTTTGAGAGTTTAAGCTCTCAAATGCAAGAAACTTGATCCTTGAAAACTGGATACCGAAACGAATTTGCGTTTTAGAACATCTTTTAGCACACTTGTGCAAACAAGTGAAAGTTATTAGTTGATACGATTGCTTCTTAATGGAGTGTCGAAGATTGACTTTCTTCTTCGGAAGAGAATCAATGTCCGATATTTTTCCTACGGAAAAAATCGAGGTTAAGCTAATAAGAGCACACGGAGGATGCCTAGGCGCCAGGAGCCGACGAAGGACGTGGCGAACAACGAAACTGCCTCGGGGAGCTGTAAGCAAGCTTTGATCCGGGGGTGTCCGAATGGGGAAACCCAGCTGTGGTAATTCGCAGTTACTCATCTCTGAACACATAGGAGATGTAGAGGCAGACCAGGGGAACTGAAACATCTAAGTACCCTGAGGAAGAGAAAACAATAGTGATTCCGTCAGTAGCGGCGAGCGAACGCGGAACAGCCTAAACTTGGGCGATTTATCGCCTGGGGGTTGTGGGACGTCTCACATGGAGTTACAAAGGAATTTGGTAGGCGAAGAGGTCTGGAAAGGCCCGCGATAGAGGTAATAGCCCTGTATCCTAAACCATGTTCTCTCCGAGACGGATCCCGAGTAGTGCGGGGCACGTGAAACCCCGTATGAATCCAGCAGGACCATCTGCTAAGGCTAAATACTACCTGGCGACCGATAGTGAAACAGTACCGTGAGGGAAAGGTGAAAAGCACCCCGGAAGGGGAGTGAAATAGAACCTGAAACCGTGTGCTTACAAAAAGTCAGAGTCCGATCTATGGATGATGGCGTGCCTTTTGTAGAATGAACCGGCGAGTTACGTTTAACATGCAAGGTTAAGGTGAGAAGCCGGAGCCGCAGCGAAAGCGAGTCTGAATAGGGCGATATAGTATGTGGACGTAGACCCGAAACCGTGTGATCTACCCCTGTCCAGGGTGAAGGTGCGGTAACACGCACTGGAGGCCCGAACCCACGCATGTTGAAAAATGCGGGGATGAGGTGGGGGTAGCGGAGAAATTCCAATCGAACTCGGAGATAGCTGGTTCTCCCCGAAATAGCTTTAGGGCTAGCCTCGGCACAAGAGTAATGGAGGTAGAGCACTGATTGGTTGCGGGGCCCGCAAGGGTTACCAAGATCAGTCAAACTCCGAATGCCATCTACTTATTGCCGGGAGTCAGACAGTGAGTGCTAAGATCCATTGTCAAAAGGGAAACAGCCCAGACCATCAGCTAAGGTCCCCAAGTGTGTGTTAAGTGGGAAAGGATGTGGAGTTGCACAGACAACCAGGATGTTGGCTTAGAAGCAGCCACCATTGAAAGAGTGCGTAATAGCTCACTGGTCGAGTGACTCTGCGCCGAAAATGTAACGGGGCTAAACACACCACCGAAGCTATGGCTTGATACGTATGTATCAGGGGTAGGGGAGCGTTGTGTATACGTTGAAGGTGTACCGTAAGGAGCGCTGGAGAGTACACAAGTGAGAATGCCGGTATGAGTAACGAAAAGATCAGTGAGAATCTGATCCGCCGAAAGCCCAAGGTTTCCTGAGGAAGGCTCGTCCGCTCAGGGTAAGTCGGGACCTAAGGCGAGGCCGAAAGGCGTAGTCGAAGGACAACAGTTTGAAATTACTGTACCACCGTAATCCGCTATGAGCGATGGGGTGACGCAGGAGGGTAGTGACGCGGACTGATGGATGTCCGTCTAAGCAGTGAGGTTGATGTGCAGGCAAATCCGCACATCGATAAGGCTGGGCTGTGATGGGGAGCGAAAATTACAGTAGCGAAGGTCATGATCTCACACTGCCAAGAAAAGCCTCTAGCCAGGAGAAGGTGCCCGTACCGCAAACCGACACAGGTAGGCGAGAAGAGAATTCTAAGGCGCGCGGAAGAACTCTCGTTAAGGAACTCGGCAAAATGACCCCGTAACTTCGGGAGAAGGGGTGCCCCGGTAGTGTGAATAGCACGAGGGGGCCGCAGTGAAAAGGCCCAAGCGACTGTTTAGCAAAAACACAGGTCTGTGCGAAGCCGCAAGGCGAAGTATACGGGCTGACGCCTGCCCGGTGCTGGAAGGTTAAGGGGAGCGGTTAGGAGCAATCCGAAGCTGTGAACCGAAGCCCCAGTAAACGGCGGCCGTAACTATAACGGTCCTAAGGTAGCGAAATTCCTTGTCAGGTAAATTCTGACCCGCACGAATGGCGTAACGACTTGGGCGCTGTCTCAACGAGAGATCCGGTGAAATTTTAATACCTGTGAAGATGCAGGTTACCCGCGACAAGACGGAAAGACCCCATGGAGCTTTACTGCAGCTTGATATTGAATTTGGGTACGATCTGTACAGGATAGGTGGGAGCCAGGGAAGCAGGAGCGCAAGCTTCTGCAGAGGCGACGTTGGGATACCACCCTGATCGTATCTAGGTTCTAACCTGGTACCCTAATCGGGTACGGGGACCGTGTCAGGCGGGCAGTTTGACTGGGGCGGTCGCCTCCTAAAGAGTAACGGAGGCGTTCCAAGGTTCCCTCAGAATGGTTGGAAATCATTCGAAGAGTGCAAAGGCATAAGGGAGCTTGACTGCGAGACCTACAAGTCGAGCAGGGACGAAAGTCGGACTTAGTGATCCGGTGGTACCGCATGGAAGGGCCATCGCTCAACGGATAAAAGCTACCCTGGGGATAACAGGCTTATCTCCCCCAAGAGTCCACATCGACGGGGAGGTTTGGCACCTCGATGTCGGCTCATCGCATCCTGGGGCTGAAGTAGGTCCCAAGGGTTGGGCTGTTCGCCCATTAAAGCGGTACGCGAGCTGGGTTCAGAACGTCGTGAGACAGTTCGGTCCCTATCTGTCGTGGGCGCAGGAAATTTGAGAGGAGCTGTCCTTAGTACGAGAGGACCGGGATGGACGTACCGCTGGTGCATCAGTTGTTCCGCCAGGAGCATGGCTGAGTAGCTACGTACGGACGGGATAAGCGCTGAAAGCATCTAAGCGTGAAGCCCCCCTCAAGATGAGATTTCCCAATACGTAAGACCCCTTGAAGACGACGAGGTAGATAGGTTGGAGGTGGAAGTGCAGCAATGCATGGAGCTGACCAATACTAATCGGTCGAGGGCTTATCCAATATCTATCACGCAGATTCGTTTCGGATTCAGTTTTCAGGCGACTCAAGCCTGAACATTTACGCTGTAAATGCCGTTTGGTGGCGATAGCGGAGGGGTTCCACGCGTACCCATCCCGAACACGACCGTTAAGACCTCCAGCGCCGATGGTACTTGGACCGAAGGGTCCTGGGAGAGTAGGACGTTGCCAAGCGGATCACCACAGTAACTGTGGTATTTTTTTTGCTCATAACATTTACATACGATAGTAGGGCCCTTAGCTCAGCTGGTTAGAGCGCACCCCTGATAAGGGTGAGGTCGGTGGTTCGAGTCCACTAGGGCCCACCATATTCCCTGATAGCTCAGTTGGTAGAGCACTCGACTGTTAATCGAGTTGTCACAGGTTCGAGTCCTGTTCGGGGAGCCATTATGGAGAGGTGTCCGAGTTTGGCCGAAGGAGCACGATTGGAAATCGTGTAGGCGCCACAAGCGTCTCGAGGGTTCGAATCCCTCTCTCTCCGTTGCAGTTACTTCCCGTAAGGGATGAGAACCCTCAGTGGTTCGTTGGAGCATGAGCTTCATAAAGATAACAGTTTGGCCCGTTGGTCAAGGGGTTAAGACACCTCCCTTTCACGGAGGTAACATGGGTTCGAATCCCATACGGGTCATATCATGGAGGCTTAGCTCAGCTGGGAGAGCATCTGCCTTACAAGCAGAGGGTCGGGGGTTCGATCCCCTCAGCCTCCACCATAAAAAATCCCCAAAAAGTGAAGCAAATGCTTCGCAGCGGGTTCCGAGTACTTTTCGGGGGCCCCACAGGGATAATAATACTTTTTCTGACGCGGGGTGGAGCAGCCCGGTAGCTCGTCGGGCTCATAACCCGAAGGCCGCAGGTTCAAATCCTGCCCCCGCAACCAATTTATCCTTATGTAATATTTTCTTTGGATAATGTGGTATAGTGGATTTAACACATTTGCTTGTCATCAAAGGATCAGGGCTTAAGCCCATCGGTATCCGGCATACTTATTACTGACGCGGGGTGGAGCAGCCCGGTAGCTCGTCGGGCTCATAACCCGAAGGCCGCAGGTTCAAATCCTGCCCCCGCAACCAATTTACACTTATGCATTATGTCTTTGGAACCGTGGTGTAGTTGGCCTAACATGCCTGCCTGTCACGCAGGAGATCGCGGGTTCGAATCCCGTCGGTTCCGCCATCTATTTATCTTCAGGGATGAGAATCCAAAAGTTGGGTTCGTTGAAGCATGAGCTTCGGTAGGGAGACTTCGCAATCTCGTAACGAAGTGAAGAGTATCCCGTCGGTTCCGCCATTTAGTTAATTATTGTTGGGGATTAGCCAAGCGGTAAGGCAACGGACTTTGACTCCGTCATGCATAGGTTCAAATCCTATATCCCCAGCCATTTCACCCCGAAAAGTGAAGTTTAGCAATGAGAGCCATTAGCTCAGTTGGTAGAGCACCTGACTTTTAATCAGGGTGTCGAAGGTTCGAGTCCTTCATGGCTCACTTTTATTTATTAGTAACATGCGCGTGTGGCGGAATGGCAGACGCACCAGACTTAGGATCTGGCGTTTCACGACGTGGGGGTTCAAGTCCCTTCACGCGCACCATATTTTGCGGACGTGGCTCAGCGGTAGAGCATCGCCTTGCCAAGGCGAGGGTCGCGGGTTCGATTCCCGTCGTCCGCTCCATATCAATTTTGCGCCCTTAGCTCAGCTGGATAGAGCGTTTGACTACGAATCAAAAGGTCGGGAGTTCGAATCTCTCAGGGCGCGCCATTTATATTTTCAACAACTTTATACTGTCGGGACGTAGCTCAGCTTGGTAGAGCACCTGGTTTGGGACCAGGGGGTCGCATGTTCAAATCGTGTCGTCCCGATTTTACATATTTGCGGGTGTAGTTCAATGGTAGAACTTTAGCCTTCCAAGCTAATAGCGTGGGTTCGATTCCCATCACCCGCTTACCTTAACTTAGACAGAGAGCTGCGAATTATCGCGGCTCCTTTTCATTAGTGAGAGAAATCCGTGATGAACAGTACACTTGCTGGTGGAGGCAGGTGTTTTTTTGTGTAGAGCTTATCTTTGCGATAAAATGGAATTCAACCTCTGACTGTCAATTACAGTAGAAAGGAGATCCATATGCACGAATTCGAAGCCAAGTTAGTAAAACCGGACATAAGCGGAAGCTGGACGTACCTGACCGTGCCTTTTGATGTTGAGAAATCATTCGGCTCAAGAGCTCGGGTTCAAGTTAAAGGGACGGTTAATGGCATCCCCTATAAAGGAACGCTTATGCCGCACGGGGATGGGAAGCATTATATGGTAGTGAACAAAGCACTTAGAGATCTGGCCCGAGCCACTAATGGAGATAAGGTTAAGGTTACGATGGAACAGGATCACGAGAAGCGCGAAGTGGAGGCTTCCGATGATTTCCTCGCTGTATTGAATACGAATGAGAAGGCTGAAGCGAACTACAACAACATGGCTTATTCCCATAAAAAAGCATATGTCGATTGGATTGAAGGATCTAAGAGACCGGAAACAAGACAAAGCCGCATCCAAAAATCAGTTGAAAAGCTGGCTGACGGAATAAAGCTGAAATAATGATATCTCTGAATAAAAAAAGCAGTTTTAACATGCTCAATGTTTAGACTGCTTTTTTGTGTTCAAAATAGGTACTATCTCTACGTCAGGATTATTTTTTCTCAGGCTGGTAGGTAAGTATAATGACTCCCGATGGGGTCGTCTTGGTTTCAACAAGTGCAAGAGCGGCCTTATCGCCTTCTCTGAAGAGACGTTTACCGCTCCCCAGCACAACAGGATGGAGGATGAGGTTGTATTCATCGATGAGGCCGTGCTGCATTAGCGTGTGTACAAGCTCGCCGCTGCCGTAAATCAAAGGTTACCACCGGGCTGCTGCTTCAGTCTGGATACTTCTTCGGCGATGTTGTCTTTAATCAAATTGGCATTCCACTGGGCTCTATTCGTGTTTATTTAATCACAACCGTAAATGCTTATGGGGTCAAAAAAAGCCTCAGACCCGAGGTCTGAGGCTTCAACAAGTCACATAGTACTTCTGTTGTCTTAAACGCCCTGCGGCAAAGGCAGACCCAACCCTGCGGCGATGCGCTGGCCGAATTCCGGATCGGCTTTGTAGAAATGCCCGATTTGGCGGATTTTGATTTCGTCCCGCTCGACTGGAGCCATGGCACCAACGATATTTTGCACGAGACGGGTACGTTCCTCTTCGCTCAGCAGCCGGTATAAATCTCCGGGCTGTGTGTAATGATCATTATGGTCATAGGCAACACTCTCCGCGAGGCCGGATACCTCGAAAGGAACAGGTTTATGTTGCGGAGACTCTTTCGGACCGCCGTAGCTGTTAGGCTCGTAGTAGACAGAACTGCCTCCATTGGTACCGCTGGTCATGGCACCGTCACGCTGATAGTTGTTCACGTCCGCTTTCGGACGGTTAATCGGCAGATTGTTATGATTGGCACCCACACGGTAGCGGTGTGCATCGGAGTAGGCAAACAAGCGGCCCTGCAGCATTTTATCCGGAGAAGCCTCAATTCCGGGCACGAACGAACCGGGGGAGAAGGTAGCCTGCTCAACCTCGGCAAAATAGTTCTCAGGATTACGGTCGAGCACCATGCGTCCAACTTCAATCAACGGATAATCATTCTGTGACCACACCTTTGTAACATCGAATGGGTCGAAACGGTAGGTGTTCGCGTCCTCGATCGGCATAATTTGCACATGCAATCTCCAAGCCGGGAAGTCTCCTTTGTCAATCGCGTTGAACAAATCCTCTGTATGATAATCCGGGTTCTCACCGGCTATTTTGGCTGCAAGATTCACGTCCATATTCTGAACGCCCTGTTCCGTTTTGAAATGATATTTCACCCAGACAGCGGCACCCTCCGCATTTACCCATTTGAACGTGTGGCTTCCGAAGCCGTGCATATGTCGGAGTGTAGCCGGAATTCCGCGATCCGACATCAGAATGCTTACCTGGTGCAGAGATTCAGGAGATAATGACCAGAAATCCCACACGGCATTGGGGTTTTTCAGGTGTGTCTGCGGATGGCGTTTCTGTGTATGGATAAAGTCAGGAAATTTAATGGCATCACGGATGAAAAAGACAGGTGTGTTATTCCCGACTAGATCATAATTTCCTTCTTCTGTGTAGAACTTTACGGCAAAGCCGCACGGGTCACGCACCGTATCGGCAGAACCCAGCTCACCGGCAACGGTGGAGAAACGGATGAACATCGGCGTACGTTTGCCTACTTCGGATAAAAAGCTTGCTTTTGTATATTGGGACAAATCATTGGTAACCTCAAAATATCCATGGGCTCCGGCACCTTTGGCATGTACGACACGCTCCGGCACACGCTCCCTGTTAAAGTGCGCTAATTTCTCAAGAAGGTGGACATCTTGAATTAAAGTCGGGCCCCGGGAACCGGCTGTCATCGAGTTTTGGTTGTCGCCTACAGGAGCGCCCCAGCTAGTTGTAAGATTGTTAGAATTGGAACTCTTATCAATTCCCGGAAAATATGCAATCCTTTTTTATAATAATTTTAAATAAGCGATATTTAGGTATAAAAAATCCCATCCGAAGGGGCGGATGGGATAGGGAAAACTTTTTAATTATGCCTTGATATACATTCTATTGTAATATTCTTCAAGCATACGCTTGGTAGCGAACTCGGTGCGGGTGGTCTCGATACTCTTTTTCATCATTTCGACCCACTTGCCGCGGTCCTCGTAGTAGGTTGGCAGTACACGGTTCAGGAGCGTATCGTACAGCGCATCACTGTCATGACGGTCCAATTCCCCGAAATCCGTGGTTTCAAAGCCGTCCCCGATCTGCCAGCCATTCTCGCCGTCCATGCAGGCTTCCGGCCACCATCCATCCAGTATGGAGCAGTTAAGTACACCGTTCATGGCTGCCTTCATGCCGGAGGTACCGCTGGCTTCCAGCGGCCGGCGCGGATTATTCAGCCAAATATCGGAGCCCCGGGTCAGCTGTGCGCCAATCGTCATATCGTAATTTTCCAGGAAGACGACGCTCTTCGGATATTTCTTCATCATGGACACCAGATTGCTAACGATTTTCTTCCCGTTATCATCAAGAGGATGAGCCTTGCCGGAGAAAACGATCTGTACCTTTCCGCTTTCCAGATACGGCTCGATAATTTCCGGCTGCGAGAACAGCAGGTCGCTTCGCTTGTAGGGTGCAGCTCTGCGGGAGAACCCAATGAGGAGATTATCGGGATTTAAGGAGATGCCCGAACGCTCCTCAATGAATTGAATTAGTTCGCCTTTGATCTCTGTATGAGCCGCCCATAGATCGCCGTCCTCTTCTAACGCATGAGTGATACGTTCATCTACCCAGGTAGGCGTATGAATGGCATTGGTAATTCCGATGATTGGTGATCTGCCGGCTACTTCCTTCCACATTTTATTGGAGGTCTCGGCATGCAGCTGGGCAACACCGTTGGAGATTCGGGACAGACGAAGTCCGGCTACGGTCATATTGAACGGCTCCCCCCCGATCCGCTCCATTTGCTCGCGGGAGAGGCCGTTAAATGCGCTCATATATTCCAACCGGTCCAGCGGGTGGGTTTCATTGCCTTCCTTAATCGGGGTGTGGGTGGTAAATACGACTTCTCCCCGTGTCGCTTTCCATGCTTCCTCAAAGGTACTGCCCCCGGACATTTTTTCACGAATCAGTTCAGTGGCCGCCAGAGCAGCATGCCCCTCGTTGAAGTGATATACGTCAATGGGGATGTCCAAGGCACGCATAGCTTTCACGCCGCCGATTCCAAGCACAATTTCCTGGGCAATTCGTTCCTCGCCGAACCATCCGTACAGCTGTCCGGTAATCCAGGCGTCGCTATTCTCAGGAATGTCTGTATCCAGTAAATAAAGCGGGTTGTTGCCGAAGTGATCGGTTTTCCATACTTTACAGACCACATCGGTTTTTCTGACTTTTACCGTAACCTTTACCCCTGTATCTTCAAGGAAATCATAAACATAGTTGTGATAGGAGTCGTATGGATTGCCGTTTGCGTCAATTTTTTGATCCGTGTAGCCTTGCTTCCACTTCAGACCGATGGGGATAATGGGGGCGTTAATGTCCTTGGCGCCCTTGATGTAGTCCCCTGCCAGAATACCCAAGCCTCCGGCATACATTTTGAAATCGGAATGAAGCCCATACTCCATACTGAAATAAGCCACTGCCGGTAATTTCTTCTCGTTCACTTGATAAGCCTCCTAATCATGGAATAGATTAAATTACAGAAATACTGTAGGCATTATCTAAGGTGCAAACGTTTGCTCAAAAAGTGGTGAGCAGTCATTAGTGAAAGCGATTGCATATATATTTTAGCACACATTAAGCGTGAAAGGTTAACGAAGTTTTGGTGGGAATGATCCGCAGATTTATTTGCATGCAGTCAATCATAAGTAGGTCTGTCCGGCTGGTACCGGAGTAGCGTTGCAATCTCTGACCCGAGCTATATTACCCAAAAAGCACGACTGCTCTAACAAAGTTAAAGTGTTCAGCCGAATATAGAAGGGATATATACAAATACTGAGGAGGTAAAGGGAATATGAAAAAAAGCTTTATGATTCTCACAAGCTGCCTACTGGCAGTTAGCCTTATGTCGGGTTCGGCATTGGCAAGGTCACAAAATGGCAATGGGACAGAGAAGAAGCAAGGAAACAGTTTCAGCAGGTCTGTTACGGTATCGGACAAAGAAAAGGAAATAGAAATAGAAATAGAATATAGAAAAGAAAGAGAAAATAAAAAAGAAAGAGAAAATAAAAAAGAAAAAGAAAAAGAAAAAGAAAAAGAAAATAGGAATGAAAAAGAAGATAAAAATGAAAAAGAAGATAGGAATGAAAAAGAAGATAAGAATGAAAAAGAAGTTAAGGTGAAGGTAACAGTAACTTCAGCTACATATGCTACATATGGCAAAGGCGGCAATGGATATAAAGGTCTACTCCATGCGATTGAGAATATAAAGGACAAGCCTGCCGGTGCCATAATTGCCGAGCTTCTGTTGACGAAATATAATACCCAGCTTACACCTGAAATGAAGGCCGAGCTGGAAGCCATCAAGGAAAAGGATGCAGCGCTGTCTGCGCTCGCTGATATGCTGAATAAAAGAGGAAGCGTAACCGATGCGGTATACGTGGAGAAGGAAGCTATCAAAGCGAACGTTAAGAATCTGAATTCTTACAAAAAGCTGGGCAAGCTGTACGATAAAATCGGTGAAAAAGGTGTAAAGCTGTACATTAACGGTGAAGAGTCTTCCTCCGATGTGGCTCCGATCCTCACGAACAGCAGCACATTAGTGCCGTTCAGAGTGGTTGCCGAGTCGTTGCAGGCGGATGTAGTCTGGAACAAAAAGGAGCTTTCCGTTACCGTAATCCGTGACGGGATTACCGTGAAGCTATTTATCAATAAAAAGACGGCTTACGTCGACGGTAAACCAGTTACGCTTCAAGCGGCCCCGGCGGTTGTGGATGGCAGCACGGTGGTGCCTGTCCGTTTTGTGAGTGAATCCCTTAAGGCGACCGTTAAATGGGAGCCGGAATCCCAGTCCGTAGTGATTTACGAAGAATAGGATTTCAGACTGAAAGTGGAGCACAAGGATCAGAAGTGAATGGAATAGGTGCATTAAGGGACACGGTATAAATGCCGTGTTCTTTTTTGTATAGGAACATGAAATCAAGGGTTTGATAAAACGGATAAAAGCCAATAAGATAGAGACTATGAGGATTAATCCGCCAAGTCAAAATGCAGACATAAAATAAGGAAATAAGGAGCTGTAATATGAGCCGTACGGTAACCGTTAAAAATGTAATTATTGGTGAGGGTACACCGAAGATTTGCGTTCCGATAATGGGAAAGGCGGTTCCGGAATTAAAGCATGAGGCTGAAGCGTTGAAGTCACTGGCTCCCGATTTAGTCGAGTGGAGGACTGACTTCTTCGATCAAGTAGAGGATATTGGTGCAGTTATGGAGGCGCTACAAGAAATCCGCTCTGTAATTCCGGAGCTGCCGCTAATATTCACCTTCCGCAGCGCCAAAGAAGGTGGCCAGAAGCAGGTTAGTACAGAATATTACCTTGCGCTAAATGCAGCAGCGGCCGAAAGTGGCCTGGTTGATATTATTGATGTGGAATTATTCAATGCGGAAGCAGATGTAAAAGCACTTGTCGCAGCCGCTCATGCCCAGGAAGTGTTCGTGATTATTTCTAACCATGATTTTCAGGGAACCCCTGCTCAGGAAGAAATCGTATCACGCTTGCGGAAAGCTCAGGAGCTTGGGGGGGATCTTCCAAAAATTGCGGTCATGCCGCAGCATGCGGGTGATGTACTGACCCTGCTGGAAGCTACTTACATCATGAAGGAAAAGTATGCAGACCGTCCTATAATAACAATGTCTATGGCTGGAGCCGGGGTAATCAGCCGTCTTGCGGGTGAAGTATTTGGTTCTGCCCTGACTTTTGGTGCTGCTCATAAAGTCTCTGCACCGGGTCAGATTCCCGTCGCTGAGATGAGGGAAATGCTTTCCTTATTTCATCGCAATTTATAATTACTCTGCTTTATGTGGTCTAAATTAAATTAGTAAACGGCATCCGGATCCACGGATGTCGTTTTTTTTGTCCAGCAAAGCATGGGAGTGTACTGCCGAAGGATAGGATTGCCAGCTGCCTTTGCCATAGATGTATTGCAAACCTAAAAGACCTGTGCTATATTTGTGTGGTAACGCTACCGCATAGCATAAAACGTTTAAATACTTAGTTATTTTGTATATATGGAAGCGATACCATATGATCATAGTCGGGAAGTGAAGCTAGGATGGCAACCATACGTGATGTAGCTAAATTAGCTGGGATCTCCGTTTCTACAGTCTCTCGCTATTTGAATAAGAGTGGCTATGTGAACGCTGAAACAGAAATGAATATTAAAAACGCAATCGAGAAATTAAATTACTTACCCAGCGTTGTGGCAAGAGGGCTCGCAGGGAAAAATACGAAGACCTTCGCTTTGCTGCTTCCGGATATATCCAACCCCTTTTTCCCGGAGCTGGCCAGGGCAGTTGAAGATGTGGCCACCATTTACGGCTATACTGTAATTTTTTGTAATACAGATGGTCAAGTGGGCAAAGAAAAAAAGTATATAGAAGCTTTGAAGAGCAAGAACATTGATGGTATTATCTTCGCCTCAAATACTTTAGGGCAAGAAGATGTAGACAAACTGGCCTCTTACAATATCCCTTATGTGTGTTTGGATCGTGCGCCTACCAGTGGAATCTGCAGTGTAGTTAAGTCAAATGATCTCGAAGGCGGCAAATTAGCTGTGAAGCATCTTTTGGAAGCGGGCTGCAAGAAGATAGGACATATTTATGGCCCACAAGATCTAATCACAGCCAAAGAAAGATTGATTGGATATGAGGAAGCTGTGAGAGGTTTTGACTGGTTCAGTCCAAGCTTGATGGTGCCAGGAGATTTTGGGATTGAAAGCGGTAAGAAGGCTACTGAAATCCTAATGAAGCGGCACCCGGATATTGATGCGATTTTTGCAGGGAATGACTTAATGGCTTTCGGAGCTTTAAAAGTGCTGCACCGCATGGGTATTAACGTACCTGAGCAAGTAGCCGTGTGCGGGTATGATGGCATCAGCATAACGGAAATCACTGAGCCTGAATTAACAACAATTGCCCAACCTATTTACGATATGGGGGCGCTTGTCTCTAGGATTTTGATAAAGAAAATCGAAGGCGATATTGAAGAAGACCAAATTCATGTGCTCGATGTCAAATTAACACTAAGAGAGTCAACGAGAAGGAGGAGATAAAATGAAGACACCTCATATAGTAGTGATCGGCAGTTTGAACATGGATATTGTCATTGAAGCGGATAGATACCCACAGATGGGAGAGACCCTTCTAGGACATAATGCCCGTTTTATACCGGGGGGGAAAGGCGCGAATCAAGCGGTTGCGGCTGCTAGGCTTGGTGCTAAGACGACCATGATCGGTGCAGTTGGAGCGGACAGCTTCGGTCAAGATCTCCTGCGGGCACTCGATACCGATACAATCCATAGAGATTCCGTAAAGGTTGTTGAGGGTAGCTCTACTGGTGTAGCGTCCATCTTTATTACTGAGGGTGATAACAGCATTGTAGTTGTACCAGGGGCTAATTACCAATTAACACCTGAAGATATAGACCAATATGAAGACATTCTCCAAGATGCGGATGTCCTTCTTCTTCAACTGGAAATTCCCCTGGAAACGGTTATTCATGCAGTTAAAAAGGCAAAAGCATTGGGCAAGACAATTATTCTGAATCCTGCACCTGCACAGGCCCTACCGGATGATCTGCTGAGAAATGTAGATTATATTACGCCCAACCGGTCAGAACTGAGTTTAATCACAAACATGAGTACCGAAGGGGAAGCGCTGGAAGCAGCGATGGGAAGCTTAACCCAGCTGGGAAGCCAGGTAGTGACAACTCTCGGGGCAGAGGGATCCGCTTTTTTAACGGAAGTGGGCACTCTGCATCAGGTACCTGGCTACAAAGTTCCAGTTATAGATACTACAGGTGCAGGTGATTCGTTCAATGCAGGACTGGCCTACTCAATAGCATTAGGTAAGAGCCTGGAGAAATCCGTCTCGTTCGCAGCAAAAGTGTCTGCATTAGCCGTTACTCGGTTTGGGGCTCAGGCTGGCATGCCAACCCTAGAAGAAGTAACTAAGTTCGCAAATACGACTATGGGAGTAGAACGAGCATGAAGAAAATCGGTATTCTAAATAGTGATATTTCAAGAGTCATTAGTGAACTTGGCCATACCGATACCATTGTAATATGTGACAGTGGGCTTCCTATCCCTGCTCATGTCAAGCGTATTGATCTGGCTTTGAAGCAGGGCGTTCCAAGGTTCATGGATTGTTTGGCAACGGTGCTTCAAGAAATGCAGGTCGAGGAGGCTATCATTGCCTTGGAAATGGAAGAGAAGAGTCCAGCACTTAAGGAAGAGATGACGTCGGTGCTTGAAGGTGTCACTTTACATGAAATAAGTCATGAGGAATTCAAGATATTAACTCATGATGCCAAGGCCATTATTCGGACAGGTGAGTTTACTCCTTATGCCAATGTGATTCTTCAAGCCGGAGTAATCTTCTGAAGGGAGGGATAAGAAGTGACTACAAATCTATTAGAAATGAAGGGAATCAGTAAAAGCTTTCCGGGTGTTAAAGTATTGGATCAGGTGGAATTCACCCTTCAGGGTGGAGAAATCCATGCATTGATGGGAGAGAACGGTGCGGGTAAATCTACGCTTATGAAAATACTAGGGGGTATTTACACCAAGGATAGTGGTTCCATATCTGTAAATGAAAGCGCTGTTGATATAATATCTCCTTCTATGGCGCACAGCCTAGGCATCGTTATTATTCATCAGGAGTTAAATTTGGTTCCTCATTTGACGGTTATGGAAAACATATTTCTCGGACGGGAATTCACATATGGCAAGTCAAAGTTAATAAACTGGCGCGTGATGAGAAGGCAAGCCCAGCAGTTTTTAAATCAGCTTGGGTTGAACATAGATCCTGGGATGATGGTAAATGAACTTTCTGTGGGTCAGCAGCAGATGGTGGAAATCGCAAAAGCTCTTTCAATGAATACGAAAATTCTCGTGCTGGATGAACCTACTGCGGCCTTAACAGACCGGGAAATTGATGCGCTCTTCCAAGTTATTGACTCACTTAAGCGTAAGGGTGTAGGGATGATCTATATCTCCCACCGGATGGAAGAAGTATTCAGAATCTGCGACCAGGTCACAGTGATGCGCGACGGACATTACATTGGAACCGAAAAGATTGCTACCACTACCATGGACCAGTTGGTCAAAATGATGGTGGGCAGGGAAATTAAAGACCGCTTCCCTAAGGTTGCAGTCGAACTTGGAGAAGAGCGTTTAACTGTCAATGGGTTGACGCAAAAGGGGAAGCTCCACAATATTTCTTTATCCGTAAGGGCTGGAGAAATTGTAGGGATTGCTGGACTTATGGGAGCAGGTAGAACGGAACTGGCTAAAGCACTATTCGGAGTGACCTCCATAGATCAGGGAAATATCCTTATTAACGGCCAGCCCGTTTCCATCAAGAAGCCAATCGATGCGATCAAGGTAGGGATTGCCCTGATTACCGAAGACCGCAAAGATGAGGGACTGCTCCTTCCATTGTCCGTAAGCGATAATCTGGCACTTCCTAATCTGGATTTGCTATCTTCCTTCGGTTTCATGGATCGCAGCAAAGAACGGGAGTTATCTGAATCTATGATTAAGAAGCTTCTGATAAAAACGCCAAATAGTGAGCAGAAGGTCGGCTCCTTGAGTGGAGGCAATCAGCAGAAAGTAGTCATTGGAAAGTGGCTGGCTACAAGCCCTCAGGTATTGATCTTGGATGAGCCTACCCGGGGTGTTGATATAGGGGCAAAGAAAGAAATATATGATTTAATGAATGCGCTTGCTTCCCAAGGTGTAGCCATCCTTATGATTTCTTCCGAGCTTCCTGAGGTTATGGGGATGAGTGATCGTATCCTCGTTATGCATGAGGGCAGAATTAGTGGGGAATTCGTAAGAGAAGAAGCCACTCAGGAAAACATTATGTTATGTGCGACAGGGGGAGAAAAACATGCAGGCTGATGGCAAATTAATGAATAAAATAAAATTCGATAAAATCCAGAATTTAGGACCGTTAGTAGGATTGGTTCTCATCATTGTATCTTTATCAGTAATTAACGGGGATTTCTTGACCGCAAGCAACTTCTTTAATGTTCTTCGTCAAATATCCATTAATGCACTTATTGCCTTCGGGATGACCTTCGTTATCTTAACAGGAGGCATCGACCTTTCCGTAGGGTCTATACTGGCTTTATCCAGTTCACTGGCTGCAGGCTTGATGGCAGGAGGCATGAATACATGGATGGCGGTGGCCATTGGCCTTGTTGGCGGCATGCTCATGGGGATGGTTAACGGGATATTAATCACCAAAGGTAAGGTAGCTCCCTTTATAGCCACTTTGGCAACGATGACCGTATTCCGCGGGTTAACCTTGGTTTATACCCAAGGAAAGCCGATTACTGGATTCAAAGAGGACTTCTCCTTTGTAGGTAAAGGGTATTTCCTGCAAATTCCAATGCCGATTATTTGGATGGCAGTCGCATTTGCAGTGTTATATATCATTTTAAAGCACACGACTTTTGGCCGGCGCGTCTATGCGTTAGGCAGCAACGAGGAGGCGACTTGGCTATCAGGAATTAATACCACTAAGGTAAAAATCCTGGTGTATTCAATCAGTGGGTTACTAGCTGCAACTAGTGGCATGATTCTCAGCTCCAGACTTAACTCCGCACAACCTACTGCAGGAGGAGCCTTTGAACTGGATGCAATCGCAGCCGTAGTCCTGGGCGGAACCAGCTTGTCGGGTGGGAAAGGTTGGATTGTAGGAACACTGATTGGTGCAATGATTATTGGAGTTCTGGATAATGGTCTCAATTTGTTGAATGTATCTTCCTTCTATCAACAGGTGGTCAAGGGTATAGTCATTTTAATTGCCGTATTGCTCGATCGGTCGAAGTCTAGAAAATAAAACAAAATTAAAGGGGAGTTTACAATGAAAAAAATGTACGCAAGCTTGGTAGTAATCTTAGCAGTCGTATTGGTTCTGTCAGGTTGTTCTACCAACTCCAAAAATGAAGGTACAGCCAATAATGCAAATAACGGGACGGGTGAAATAACGATTGGTCTTTCGGTCTCTACACAAAACAATCCATTCTTCGTTACTTTGAAAGACGGAGCTGAAAAAGCAGCCAAAGAAGCAGGAGCAACCCTGGTAGTCGTAGATGCTCAAGATGATACAGCCAAACAAATCAGCGGGATTGAAGATTTGATTCAGAAAAAAGTGAGTGTAATTCTGATTAACCCGACAGATAGTGATGCTATTGTAACTGCAGTAGAATCCGCAAACAAAGCTAACATCCCGGTAATTACAGTAGACCGTGCAGCAAATGGCGGCGAAGTTGTTACTCATATCGCTTCGGACAATGTGAATGGTGGTAAAATGGCCGGTGAGTATATCTTGAAGGCACTTGGCAATAAAGGCAACTTGGTAGAGCTTCAAGGTATCGCAGGAACCTCTGCTGCAAATGACCGCGGTAAAGGCTTCCATGATGCAGTAGATGGTAAAGACGGAGTTAAGGTGATCGCTTCCCAGCCTGCTGATTTTGACCGTGCCAAAGGACTTTCCGTAATGGAAAATATTCTGCAAGGCAACAAAGATATCGGCGCAGTATTTGCTCATAATGATGAAATGGCTCTAGGTGCGCTTCAAGCGATTCAAGCCTCCGGTCAAAAAATTCTGATTGTAGGTTTTGATGCTACTGACGATGCTGTAAAAGCTGTAAATGACGGCCAAATGGCTGCTACCGTAGCTCAAAAACCGGCTTCTATTGGCGAAACTGCTGTTAAAACAGCTTTGCAAGTATTAAAAGGTGAAACTGTAGAAAAAAATATTGCGGTGGAATTGGAATTGATCACGAAGAAATAATAAATCCCAATCTTAATAATCAACCTTAACCATAATGAGACCCCACTACCAGGCAGTTACAAGGTAGCGGGGTCTATTTTTCGAAAAAAACGGGAGTGTCCCGTAGCCAATTCTATTGGACTTTGAGGCACCCCACCTAATGTTACTCTATAGTATTTTACTCTTTAATCTTGGTATAGTGATGCACGGCATCTCTCAGGAAAGCTGCGAGGCCCGGCTGGCGCTTGTCATAGTAGGCGGTGAACCGCTCATCGTCCACATACATTTGGGTAACACCCGCATGGGCCTCCTTGGAGTAGGTATCCCAGTAAAAGCTCAACCATTGACGGTGGAGGTCGGCGGCTTTTTGCGCCAGTACGCTTGCAGGATCGCCTTCTTCCATCGCATCCACCAGGGATTCGAACATTTCCTCTTCGACTTTCTGAATATCGGCATGCTGCTCTTCTGTCATGTTTTGGATTTTGCGGTTGGACCGATCTACGGCGTCATCCCCGTATTTCTCACGCACTTCCTTGCCGTACTTCTTCTCATTATCATCAATCAGTTTTTGCTTGAATCCCTCGAATTTTTCCTTATTGCTCATCGTAATTCTCCCTTCTGTGGACGCCAGCGTTTTCTCGACGCTCACGATTAGCAGGTTTAGTTGTTTTCTTTTCTCAAGCAGCTTGTTGTGGTGTTCCCGCAGTGCTGTGGCCCCGTACGGTACCCTGAGGAGTTGATTCTTGCCGGCTTAAGAATTCCAAACTCATCGTAGTAACGCAGTGTCCGAGTACTTATCCCTGCCAGAGTTCCCAGCTTTTGCACGGTGTATTCCGTAGTAACACCTCCCAGAAGTTTTGTTAGCGTGTGCTTACAAAATAACTGTACTCCTTTACGTAACGGCAATGTCAAACAGTTATTTTGGAAGAGAAATGATAGTAGTATGTAAAACAGCGCCAGTTTCCCTTCGTAAGTTCATTGGGGAGACTGCCGCTGTTTTTTTGGGGAAATCGGAAATAGATTGAGGTCAGGCCCGGCCGACCTGCGCCGCAAAAAACGCCTGCAGCTCCGCCAACTTCCGGGGATCGGCAAGAGTGGCTTCCGGAAAGTAATGCTCGGCGACAAGCTCCCAGGTAGGGACAATTTTTTGTGCCTTTATGGCTTTTATGGCTATTTTTACGGTTTTGCGTTCTCTCGCATTGGAGAAGGTGTCCTTGTAATGCTGTACACGTTCGAAATCCAATTCATTAAAGACGGCCCGGAAAATTTCCGAAGTCATCCGCGCATCGTCCAGCGCCCGGTGGGCGGAGCCGGAGGGATCCAGCTCAAGCAGAGCCATGGCGCCCTCAACACTGATATCGTTGCTTAAGCCGCGGGCCCGAAGGACGCCCTTCAGCAGATCAAAATACGGGGCGGCCAACCAGTAGGCAGCATCCATTTTGTGAATACGGACGTCCTGTATAATCCGTTTCATGTCTTCGCCGCCCCAGGTAAGCAGCAAAACACCGTCTGCACTCTGGTCCAGCCAAGCTCTAAATTCGGTGATGACCTTGGGAAAACGATCGGCTACGTCGATCTCCTCTTGGGGGATACCGGTTTTTTTCTTAATAAAGGAATTCAGGGTGGAGAAATATATGGGTTTGATCAAGGAAGAGAATTCATCCTTATACTGCAATGAAGAGTCTAACCGGACGGCTCCAATCTCAATGACCTCCATAGGGTGATCACTGGCAAACTTCCGGCCGTTGAATTCGATGTCCAGAATAATATAATCCACAGGTACTTGCCTCCGTTTCCATGACTGACGCGCTGACATGCCCAGAACGCCGACAACTCTATTTTAGCAAAAAAAGCGGAGCAGCGGGGGATATAAGGAAGTATTCGTACTCGTATCAGATTTATTGTTGCAGTTAACGAGAAAAATTATTTACAGCCAAATGAACAAATGGGCTATAGGCGAAGTCGTTTCCTTTATACACTTGAGAGGAGATTTCAAAAATGAAGCGATTGATTGAATCCGTTATGCAGCGGGCAACCATTATTTTAGTCTGTGTCGTATTTATATTAGCGTGGGGAGCCTTCTCGGCTTTCCAGATGCAAAGAGATTATCTGCCGGGTATTAACAACACCACTTTAATGGTGTCATTACGTGCATCGTCTTATCAAGCCGATCAAATCAGACGCGATATCACTACGCCCCTGGAGGAAGTGATCCGCAAGACGGACGGGTTAACCAATCTGGAGACGACCTCGTACGATGGCGGGCTTCTGATGAATCTTTATTACCCGATGGATTACAATATGGAAAAAGCAGAGAACACCATCAGACAGGCGTTGAACGATGCGGATTTGCCGGATGGGGTCAACAAGCCTGCGGTAACCAGACTGACCTCGAGTACATTTCCGATTCTGAGCTACAGTTTAACCGCCAAGGGCAGCCAGGTGGATGACTTGACCCTACAATCCTCTTTACAAACGGACATTGTAAAACAATTGAAATCCGTTCCCGGCGTGGCGGATGTCCAGACTGTAGGCGGAGCTAATAAAGGCTATGTTGTTACTCTTCGTATGAAGGATCTGGTGGCGAACGGGATGACGTTGGATGATTTTAATAAATCCATCACGGCGGATGTCCCCAGCTTGCAGGGGAACATTGCAAATGTCAAAGCCTCTTTTCCCATCAGAGTAGAAGGCTGGGACCTTACCATGCAACAACTGAACCATTTTGCCATCAAGAATAAGGATGGTGACAGCGTACCTTTATCGGCCGTTGCATCGGTTTCCGAGTCGCTCACGGATGTGAAAACCGTCTCGCGAACCAATGGTAAGGCAAGCGTGATTATTAGCGTCATCAAGACGCCTACCGCTACTATTACCGATGTAGCTCAGCATGTAAAAGAACGTGTCTCCGGCATATCCGCTGTAAAAAACGGCGATGCGGCGATGACCTTGCTGACAGACCGTGCGCAAGATTTGAACGGCTCCCTGAAAGGCCTTGTTCGCGAAGGTTTATTGGGCTGCCTGTTCTCCATGCTGTGCGTGCTGTTCTTTTTCCGGAATGTGCGATCTACACTCTTGATTGCCGTATCGCTTCCCATTTCACTGCTCGCAACCATCGCTATTCTCAAATGGATGGGCGTTACGCTTAACATATTGACCGTTTCCGGTCTGATCGTGGCCATGGGGCGTATTGTTGACGACGCGATCGTTATCTTGGATAACATGTACCGCAGGGTCCAAGAAAACAAGGGTAAGCCTGTCTTGCACGTGCTTGCATCTGCGGTGGTCGAGATGCTGCCGGCGATATTTGCTTCTACCGCCACAACCGTTGCCGTCTATGTTCCGATTGCTTTGGTCGGGGGCATCATCGGCGCGTCCTATGCCGGATTTGCGTGGTCGGTTGTAATCGCCCTTGTTGTATCTTTCCTCGTCGCGATGCTGGTGATTCCGGCCTTTGCCTTTATCGGGTGGAGGGAACCTAAAGCCAATGCGGTAACGCTTGAACCGTTGATGAAGCCTCTTCTTCAGTGGTCACTTGCGCACAAAAAAACAGTGATCAGCGTCTCGTTCATCCTGTTCGTTGCTGCCGTACTGTTCGCCTCCCGTCTTCCGTTCAGCCTGCTGCCCGGCACGGCAAGCGGTCAGGTGGCTATAAAGGTGGAATTGCCGAAAGGGACTCCACTATCGGAAGTGGATAAAGAAGTGAAAAATGTAGAAGACGTTCTGCATAACAACGCGAAAATCGCTTCCTATTCGGCTACCTTCGGTTCTTCATTTACACCGCAGGCAGACGATGTGTTCGACCAGGGCGGCGGTTACATTCAGCAGCCGAACGTTGCGAACCTTTCCATCCAATTGAAAAACACGAAGGAGGTTAATTCGACCATCACGGCCTTGCAGTCGGAGTTATCGCATCTTTCCAACCGTGCCGACATTACGGTTACCAATCAGAACCTCGCAGGCGATGATTCAACGATTAAAATCATGCTTACGGGCGCTGATGAGAAAACTCTGGAGCAAGCAGCGCAACTGGTTCGTACGAAGCTGTCCGTTATTCAGGGCCTAAGCGTGGCAGGAAAAGCGGATTTGACCAATGGCATCCCCAAGTACGCCATAGTTATTGACAAAGAAAAAGTACGGCAGGCCGGTGTCAATGAGGATGACATTAATAAGCTGTTGAAGCGTTATCTCACCAAAGGAAAAGACTTTGATATTTCAACGTCTACAGGGACAGGGATCATCCCGGTTGACGTATATATCGACCCTGTGGCAACAAACGCAGTAAATAATAAATCTTTGCCAGTCTATACACCGGAGCAAGTGCTGGCCTCGCTTGCAGCGGAGTCATTCCAGGGTAGTAATGGACAATCCTATCGTCTGGATCAATTGGCATCCATTCATAAAAGTGATGCAATTTCTTCTATTCAAGAGCGGGACGGCCAGCCCTTCTCTGTCGTAACCGCGCAAATTATCGGTAGTGACGTGAGCAAGGTTTCGAACGACGTAGATCAGGCATTGCAGGACATGGGGCTTCCAAACGGAGTGACCTATTCGCTGGGCGGCATCACTCAACAAGTCACACAGATGATTATCGAAATGACGATAGCGGTAGTTATATCCATACTGCTTGTCTTGCTCATCACCAGCTTTGTTTTCAGAGGGTGGAAAGCGCCCTTTGCCGTATTAATCAGCATTCCCCTGGCCTTATCCGGCGTAGTTCTCGCCTTGTACATGGTTCATGGACAATGGAATCTTGCCGCTCTTATTGGAGTATTGATGCTTACGGGCATCGTGGTCACTAACGGAATTGTCTTAATTGATAAAATCGAACGTAACCGGAAAGAAGGATTAAGCCTGAGGGGAGCGGTGGTACATGGAAGCCTGTCCCGGGTTCGCCCGATATTTATGACTGCCGGAACAACGGTTCTCACCTTGATTCCGCTTACGTTATCCCATAGCGCGGACACGGTCATTTCACAAGTGCTTGGTATCGTGGTTATTGGCGGTATGGTTACATCCACACTCAACAGCTTTGTGGTCATTCCGATCATTTACGAATGGATGCAGGGAAAAGCGGTCCGGAATGGATTATAACGAACATTTGCGATCAAACTAAGGGAGGAGGAGTGTTTTCATTGGGCACATTAACAACTTGGCTAGAACACTATGGATATGGACTGATTTTTATCTCCCTGTTCCTTGAAATGCTCGCATTGCCCCTTCCTGGTGAAATGATGATGAGTTATACAGGTCTATTTGTTTTTCAAGGGAAATTGAATTGGATGCTTAGTATCCTAACAGCGAGTGCCGGTGTCACAGCCGGCATAACCCTTTCCTATTGGATCGGTTACCGGCTGGGTCAACCGTTCGTCACCAAGTATGGTCATCGTATTCATTTGGGTGAAGAACAGCTGACACGGATGAATGTGTGGTTTGAGAAATATGGAGACAAGCTGTTATTCGTGGCCTACCACTTTAACTCACTTGGCAAAGTCCGGTTTTTGGTACTGGCCTCCTTTATGATCTTTGTGTTCTTCGTTTCCTTGATGCTGGGACTCATTCAGGATTTTCTGGCTCAGGAGTTCAATCATTTCGACGAGGTTGTCTCTTACGTGGTTCTCTCGGGATTTGGCCCCGAATGGCAGGCACCCATGGCTGTCTTCGCCAAGTTAGGCTCCATATATTTATATGGGCCTCTTATTATTATAACTGTCTTGTGGATCGTTTTTTTGGCCCGCGAGAGACTGCTGGAGCTTACATTCCTATTCTGGGTTGTAATCGGAGGCGATCTTCTGGACGAAGGACTCCGGTACCTTTTTCATCGCCCCGGGCCGGTTGCAGCCGGGTTCCGTATGCGGCTTTTCAGCCTTTTTGCTGCTTCGTCATTACAGCGGGAGACTTGTGAGAATGGCGGTTATTGTAACTGTTATTCTTTTGTGCCTCCTTGTAGGCCTAAGCCGGATTTATTTTGAAGTGCAATTTCCAAGTGATGTAGTGGCAGGCTATGTATTCGGCGGGGTTTGGATCAGCCTGAATGTTATTCTGCTTGAGATTCTAAGGAAGCTGAATGTTGGGATTTCAGCTTAATACAGGGGGACTCCATTTTGTCAGTCTTTTACAACTTTCCTTTAAACGCTGCGCTATTGTCGATTGTTTTGGCCCAGCTCATCAAAGTCCCCATCTATTTGATTACCAAACAGACATGGAATCTAAAACTTGGATTCAGTACCGGGGGTATGCCCAGTTCCCACTCGGCAGCAGTATGCTCCCTCGCCGCGGCGATCGGCATTGAGGAAGGATTATCGTCCGCCTCTTTCGCCATTGCTGTCATCGTTAGTGCCATTACCATGTATGACGCGGCAGGCATCCGAAGACATGCGGGCATTCACGCGTCCTTAATTAATCAACTCATGAGCGCATTTCCCGGTACTAAAGGGACTCCCCCAAAAAAAGCTCTAAAAGAATTGCTTGGCCATCGGCCAATCGAGGTTGTTGTCGGCGCATTATTTGGCATTCTGGTTAGCATCGTACTCAATTACGTGATTTACTAACACAACTAAGCTATGGCATGATAGTGGAAAAGCCGCCGTTTCGGTAGGAGTTGAACACGAGCAGTGAACGAGGAGCTTTATCATATCATTCATGAGGCCAAGCGCGGCAACCAGGAAGCATTTGCTGAGCTTGTCAGCCGTTATAAAGGTCATGTATACCGTTATGCCGTGGGGATGCTGAACGATCGAATGGACGCGGAAGATGTCGCTCAAGAGGCATTCGTTAAGGCGTTTTATTCCTTATCCAGTCTGAACAATGAATATGCATTCACATCGTGGTTGATTCGAATTGTATCCAACCTGTGCAAGGATCGTTTGAAAAAAAGAATAAAAGAACAAGGGTGCAGAGAGGAACCAAATGAGAGAGCGGCGGATCAAAGCTTGTCCGACCCGCTCGAGAAATTGTCCATTGAGGAATGTTTGAGCAAGCTTTCCATTGATCATCGGGAGGTCCTGCTGCTGCATGACGTTCAAGGGTATCGCTATGAGGAGATCGCAGAAATGGTTGATGTACCCCTTGGGACTGTAAAGTCACGGTTGTTCGCTGCACGAATGGCGTTGCGCAAAGAGTTAATAAAGGAGGACCAGGGATGAACTACCATCCAGAGGATCAATTATCGGCTTATATGGATGATGAATTAAATGAAGACGAAAGACAACAGGTCGAAGCCCATCTTGAGAAATGCGAGTCCTGCCAGGTCCTTCTGGAAGAACTATTATCCATACAAAGCGACGTTCTGCACACGTTCACTCTGATTCAAGAGCCCGCCGATTTCGAAATGCGGGTTCTCGGGTCCATCGCAACAAAAGAAACACCAGCAGTCGCAGGAAAGGGCTGGTTGTTCATTCCTGCAACGGCGTTCTTAGCACTAGTCGTATTCTGGGTTTTGGCAGGCACTGTGTTCGTAAATATGATGCATGGATTCTTGAAAATAATGATAGCCATGATTTATATGACTTCGCATTTCATTTCCAGCGTGCCCGTTCTGTCCGGACTGACGGTTGTGCTCTCATTAATTATTCTTACGACCTCCGTTTACTCGCTTAGACGGCTGCTCCAGACGACAACCAGTTGAAGGGGATGGAAACCTTGAGAAAGATTTTTTATACATTCATTTGTTTTGCGCTCCTCATGCTTCTCATCCCGGGTATGGCATCAGCAAGGAGTATTTTTGAGCATCAGAATACGATTGTACCCGCAGGGCAGACCGTCAATGATGTCTATGTCATCGGAGGGGATGCTGAGATACGGGGTAAAGTGACCGGTGTGCTTGTCGTCGTAAATGGAGATCTCCATCTTGGCAGTACAGCAGATATAAATAGCGTAGTTGTAGTGATCGGGGGACTGGTAAAGCAGGATCCAGGAGCCGTACTCGGTGACGATGTATACAATATTTCTTTGGACAGCGCGACACAAAACAGTCTGATGATTGGAGGCGGTCTCGCACTGGGCTTATGGGTGCTGCAGCTTGCCGGCAGTTTGCTTATGGTACTCATACCCGTTCTAATCATGCTTTTGGGGAAACAAAAAACAGCCGGCTTCACGGACCGCTACCAGCTGAATTTAGGACGATTGCTCTACATCGGGTTCTTTAGCAGTTTAATTATCGCGGCGATAAGCACACTGCTTCTCGTCACGGTTATTGGCATTCCTATCTTAATTCTTATACTACTCGCTGTGATAGTATCACTGGCGATGGGAATGACCGTAATCAGCTGCCGCATCGGAGAAATGTTTCATGAACCGGCACAAAGATCCGACTGGATGAAAGTGCTGCTCGGAGCAGCCATCATAACGGCATTTTTGAATATCCCTATTGTAGGCTGGATTGTCTTATTACTCATCTTGCTGATCTCTCTAGGCATTTGCACACAGTGGATTACCAGTAAGCGCAAGAAAAAATCTAAGACATCCATTAAGGAGTAAGCACGGTATGGAAGTGAATCCGCAAACAGTAACACAGGGTAGTAAGCAGAAAGGGAAGGCCGCTGCACTTATGGAGGTGTTGAGTGTATCCACGAAGCTCGGGTTGACCTCATTCGGGGGCCCGATTGCACACCTCGGTTATTTTCATAATGAGTACATTCGCCGTCGAAAATGGATGGATGAGCGGAGTTACGCCGACCTGGTTGCACTCTGCCAGTTTCTTCCCGGTCCGGCCAGCAGTCAGGTTGGGATTGGAGTGGGTATCGTAAGGGCGGGGGTGCTCGGCGGTATTGTCGCATGGTTAGGCTTTACGCTTCCCTCTGTCATTGCTTTAGTGGCTTTTGCCTTCCTGCTTAAGGGCTTCGACATTGGAAATTCGGGGTGGATACATGGACTGAAAATCGTTGCAGTAGCGATCGTAGCTCAGGCTATTCTGGGAATGGGGCAAAAGCTTGCACCGGATCGTGATCGAGTCACCCTAGCGGTGATTGCTGCAGCTGTTACCTTGTCTTGGCAAACCGCTTATAGTCAGGTCCTGATTATTGTTGCAGCAGGAGTTGCCGGGTTATGGTTGTACCGCAGGAAAGCTGTGGAGGATACTCCCGGCTTGGACATTAAGATAAGCCGTTCTTTTGCCATAGCTTGTCTTATTTTATTTTTCGGGCTTCTTCTGGTGTTTCCGATGCTTAGACAGTGGGGAGAAGCCGAAGGGCTGGCGATGTTCGACAGCTTTTACCGTTCAGGCTCCTTGGTGTTCGGCGGTGGCCACGTTGTGCTTCCGTTGCTGGAGCGGGAAGTAGTTCCCACAGGTTGGATAAGTCATGAGGATTTTCTGGCAGGGTACGGCGCTGCTCAAGCAGTTCCAGGGCCTTTGTTTACCTTTGCAGGATATCTTGGAGCAATGATCGGTGGCATATCTGGAGCAGTTGTGGCGGTCATTGCCATCTTTCTGCCGGCATTTCTGCTCGTTGCCGGTGCGCTCCCGTTTTGGAACGGTCTAAGGAATAATCCGAAAATTCAGGGAGCATTGGCAGGCATCAATGCAGCCGTTGTTGGAATTTTGCTGGCGGCTCTATATGATCCCCTTTGGACCACCGCCATTTTGGAGCCAATGGATTTTGCCCTGGCGGCCAGTCTGTTTGTTATGCTTGTGTTCTGGAAGCTGCCCCCTTGGGTGATTGTTCTGGCAGGAGCTGCGGGTGGCATGCTGCTTGGGTTAGTGTAAAACAGGCAAGTCCGGTATAGTATTAAACAGAATACATAGAGAAGAAGAGGAGAGACATCATGGCTTTGGAAATTGAACGCAAGTTTCTGCTGCCGGAGTATCCGGAGCAGCTTATAAATAAAGGGGAGCTGGAGATACTTACCCGGCAGAGCATGGATCAGACCTATCTGGCGATCGATGGTGCCCAGGAGCTGAGAGTGCGTAAAATTACGGATCTCGACTCGGGAGAAGTAACATTCACGCATACTTTCAAGGATGGCAAAGGCATCAGCCGCGAGGAGGTTGAATATTTCATCTCGGAGGGCTTATATCATCAGATGATTGAGGCGGTTAACGCGGTGCCGCTGATCAAAGAGCGCATAACGGGTGTGTGGAACGGCACAACAGTGGAGATCGATGTATATACCCAGCTGGAGCTGTCTGTACTGGAGGTTGAATTCGACTCACTGGAGGAAGCGGAGAGCTTCAGTCCCCCTGAATGGTTCGGAAAGGATGTCAGCACAGAGCGGCAGTACAGCAACAAGACTGTCTGGAAAGAGCTCCAGAATAAGGCCTCCCGCTAAGATATAGCCAGGTTCACAGCTTATAACGGACTTTAACGCATAAACGTGTTAATATATAGGATAAATAAAGAGGGGTTTTAGGAGGATGAGCATGAAGTATATAAGCACAAGGGGTAATGTGGAAGCAAAAGGCTTTATCGATACGGTCTTAATGGGATTGGCCGATGACGGCGGGTTGATGATTCCCTCGGAGATTCCGGTGATTTCGCCAGCTGAACTTGAAGCATGGAGAAGCCTCACCTACCAGGAGCTTTTCCTGAAAATATTCTCCTATTACACGAATGACGAGATTCCATACGGGGATTTGAAGGAAATGGTGTACACCAGCTATGCCAATTTCCGTGCGCCGGAAGTAACGCCTGTGCGGCAAATCAACGATTCCTTATACGTTCTGGAGCTTTTCCATGGACCTACCTTTGCTTTTAAGGACGTGGCGCTGCAATTCATGGGTGAGTTGTATTCCTACATTTCCAAGAAGCAGAACAAGATCATTCATATTCTCGGTGCAACCTCGGGAGATACCGGAGCAGCTGCCATTCAAGGGGTTCGCGGCAAGGAAGGCATCAAGATCTGCATCCTTCATCCGCATGGCAAAGTGAGCAAGGTGCAGGAGCTGCAAATGACAACGGTTGATGACAGCAATGTGCTGAATCTGTCCGTTAAGGGCAACTTTGACGATTGCCAAAAGGTGATCAAGGAGCTGTTCGCGGATCTGGACTTCAAGAGCAAGTATCACCTGAGAGCCATTAACTCCATCAACTTTGTGCGTATTTTGGCTCAGACGGTTTATTACTTCTATGCCTACCTGCAAATCGAGGCCAATGCAGACAAGAAGATCAATATCAGCGTGCCTTCAGGTAACTTCGGCAATATTTTCTCCGGATATCTGGCGAAAAAGATGGGCTTACCGGTGAACAAGCTGATCATTGCCACGAATGAAAATAATATTCTGGAGCGCTTCGTGAACACCGGCGAATACAAGCCAGGCAGCTTTACGAGCACCTATAGCCCCTCGATGGATATTCAGGTGGCCAGCAACTTTGAACGGTACCTATATTACCTGATAGGGGAAGACACGGAGAAGCTCTCCGCCTATATGGCCGCACTGCAGAGTGAGGGCAAGATTACAATTGAGGGCGAAGCGCTTGAGCAGGTACAGTCTGATTTTGCTGCGCTCGGTGTGAAGAATGACCAGTGCCTCAGTACAATCGGCAAGTACCAGTCCGAGTACGGATACCTGCTTGATCCGCATACGGCCTGCGGGATTGCGGCTTACGAATCCTTTAACGGCCCGGATGAAGTGGGAATCACCTTTGCGACTGCACATCCGGCCAAGTTTGATGAGGCGATTGCCCTGATCGACATTAAGCAGGAGTTTCCGGCGGAGATTGAAGCCCTGTTCAAGATGCCTCAGCATCAGACCGTGGTGGAGCATAGCAAGGATGAGATTGTGAGACAGCTGCAAGCTTTTTATGAGTAAATTAGCGCGTGGGTGAGTCTTAACATTAGTTTCGTTTGGCTGTAATCCAATATGACTGTAAGGGGATGTCTCCAAAGCCACGGCTTCTGAGATATCCTCTTTATTTTTATATTGTCCCTGGCTTACATCCTTTGTTATCAAATTTTGTCGTAAATTTGTCGTAAAAAGTAGACATTACTACCCCGGGAGTGAGAAAATAGCATTTAGAGTCTAAGAACCAAAAAAGGACGGGATCACATCATGACAATTCGATTCGGTGTCGTTGGAACCAACTGGATTACAGACCGCTTTGTTCAGGCCGGCCTGGAGAGTGAGGAGTTTATCCTGACTGCGGTGTACTCCCGTATGGAAGAGAAGGGGAAATCCTTTGCCGCTAAATATGCCGGAGCCGCCATTTATACAGATTTGGAAGAGATGGTTTCGAGCAGCGAAGTGGACGCGGTTTATATAGCCAGCCCTAACTCCATGCATGCGGAGCAGGCCATTGTCTGTCTGAATCATGGCAAGCATGTGCTGTGTGAGAAGCCGATCGCTTCCAACAGCGCTGAACTGCAAAGAATGATTGAAGCTGCGCGTAATAACGATGTACTGCTGATGGAAGCTATGAAGTCTACGTTTATGCCAAACTTCAGGCTTGTGAAGGACAACCTGTACAAAATCGGGCGGGTCCGTCGCTATTTTGCAAGCTATTGTCAATATTCATCCCGCTATGATGCATTTCGGCAGGGGACCGTGCTGAACGCGTTCAATCCGGCCTATTCCAACGGTTCATTAATGGATCTGGGCATCTATTGTCTGTATCCGATGGTGGCGCTTTTCGGCAAGCCGGAATCCGTGCAGGCAACCGGTGTTTTGTTATCTTCCGGAGTAGACGGGGAGGGCAGTATGGTGATGCGTTATGCAGATATGGACGCGGTCGTGATGCATTCCAAGATCGCAGATTCCTATCTTTCCGCCGAGATACAGGGTGAGAACGGTACAATGGTTATCGACAAAATCAATCAGCCCTACGAGGTGAAAATCCGCTACCGTGACGGAACGGTTGAAGAGCTGACCCAGCCCCAGGTTTATGAGGCCATGTATTACGAAATCGAGGAATTCATCACGCTGCTTAAGAACGGTGAACGGGAGAGCGGCATGAACAGTCATGCCAATTCACTGGCAGTGGCTGAAGTGATGGAGGAAGCCAGGGCACAAATCGGGCTCCGCTATGCCTCCGATCTATAAGGAATGGGGAGCAGAACTTGAAGACTTTTAAAAAGGTATACATCGAGATTACAAGCGTCTGCAACCTGGCCTGCAGCTTTTGTCCGCAAACCGCCCGGCAGAAGAATTTCATGAAGCTGGATACGTTCAACACCATACTCGATGAAATTAAGCCGCACAGCAATCATATTTATCTTCATGTCAAAGGTGAGCCGCTGCTGCATCCCAAGATCGGGGAGCTGCTGGATGCGGCCCATGCCAAAGGGTTCAAGGTCAACATAACGACCAACGGAACACTGATCCATAAAGCGGGGCCCAAAATTCTCGGCAAGCCGGCACTGCGGCAGATGAACTTCTCGCTGCACAGCTTCGACGGGCATGAAGGCTCCGAGAACCGCGAGGGGTATCTGGCGGAGATTATTTCTTTTGTAAAAGAAGCTGCTGCGCAGGGTGTCATTATCTCCTTCCGGCTGTGGAATCTCACCGAGGACAATCGCACGAATCTGGAGAAGAAGCGCAACCGGGAGACCTTGGCGGTGCTGGAGGAAGCTTTTGACCTGGATTTCAACATTGATGAAAAGGTGGTGCCGGGCAGCGGAGTCAAAATCGCACCGCGCATTTACCTCAATCAGGACCATGAGTTCAGGTGGCCGAGTCTTACGGAGCCGGAGGATGACGGCAAAGGCTTCTGTCATGCGCTGCGCAGCCAGGCGGCGGTGCTGGTCGACGGCACGGTTGTTCCGTGCTGTCTGGATGGCGAAGGGGTCATTAACCTCGGCAACATCCATGAGACCTCCTTCTCCGAGATCGTTGAGGGCGAACGCGCAAACAATCTGTTCTACGGCTTCTCCCGCCGAGAGGCCGTGGAGGAATTATGCCGCAAATGCGGGTACCGGCAGCGGTTCGGAACTTAGCCCGCCGTTAATAAGTGCCGAGCCTTCGAACCAGCCTTACCATTATTAGCTCTAAGGATGCAGCTGCCCGGGACCAGCGGCCTGCCCCAACCCCTTTCTGAACTCGGAGGGGGAGCACTTCATTGCTTTGCGAAATACCTTAATGAAATAACTTGCGTTGTCAAATCCGACCTCGAGTGCGATGTCGGATATTTTGCGTTCGCTTTGCTGCAGTAAATCCGCTGCCTGACGAATCCGGTAGGAGTTGATGTAATCCACCGGCGTCTTACGGGTCATCGCTTTGAAAAAGCGGCAGAACTGCCCTTCGCTCATCGGAACAAGCTCGGACAAATCACGGGTGCGAATCGGCTCCCGATAATTGTCCTGGATGTAGAGAATGATCTTTTTGAGGCGGTTGATCTTGGTGGTGTCAGCGCCATCCGACTGGCTATGGTTTACCGAGCGGCCCTCTGCGGCGATTAGCGAGAGCATGATGAGCAAGGAACCTTTTATAAAGACTTCGAATCCGGACATTTTATTAGCGTATACCTCCATCATGCGTTCCAGGTGGATGAGCAGCTCCTTTTGCCAGGGTATGCCGGGTCTGATGTGACGGGGGAAGCTCTGGCGCTTCTCCTGAAGCGGCAAAATCGAGGTCTGCTGAATCGTATCGTACTGGGCGCTGGCCAACAGATCAGGGTGAAAGACAAGTGCGCAGAATTTGCAGGGGGAATCGTTCGATACATAGGCGGCGTGAATATCACCGGACTCAATAAAGACAGCTTCCCCGGCCTTCAGCGGAAAATAATCAGTATCCACCTGAAACAAAATCTCCCCCTCAAGCAGCATGAAAAACTCCGCTTCCTCATGCCAGTGCGTATCCAGCACAGGTGTCCCGGCCGGGAGCTCAATCCAGTAGGCGGCCAGGGGAAACATGACATCACCATGTACACGGTCTTCTTTTAGCAAACGCTGGGAAGTACGGTCCATAATGCTCCTCCTTGTGCAAATAACATCAAAATAGTGTTATAAGTAAGCTATATTATATAAGTTTTGTATTATTATTATCGGTATAATGCAACTATAAACACCAAATGGAAGGGTGGCAAGCCACAAATGAAATTTACAGACGGTAACTGGTTGATTCGCGAGGGGTTGACCCTGGATACGGCAGTACAGGCTTATGATGTAGAGAAAACGGCCGAAGGTCTAACAGCATATGCATCAACGGCTCCCATTGCGGGACGCGCCAACATGATTAATACAACACTTTTGACGATAAAATTCCATTCTCCGCTGCCCGGCGTAGTGGGCGTGAAGCTGATTCACCATGATGGTGTGAAGGAACGCGGTCCGGTCTTTGAACTGACAGAAGGCACCGGAGATCATGTGGAGATTGAACAAAACGAGCAGGAGACGGTGCTCATCAGCGGTGGTCTTCGTGTTGTCATCCGTACAGGCGAACATTGGGCAGTAAATTTCTACCGCGGTGATGAGCGCATTACCGGCAGCGGTTACAAATCCATGGCGCACGTTACCGATAGAGACGGCAATACGTTCATGCGCGAAGAGCTGGATCTCGGCGTAGGTGAGTGGGTGTACGGACTCGGTGAGCGTTTTACACCTTTTATCAAGAATGGACAGGTTGTAGATATCTGGAATCAGGATGGCGGCACCAGCTCCGAGCAGGCCTATAAAAATATCCCTTTCTATGTAACGAGCAAAGGCTACGGCGTATTTGTGAACCATCCAGAGCTGGTTTCATACGAAATCGCTTCGGAAAAAGTGAAGAAGGCTCAGTTCAGCGTAGCTGGGGAGAGCTTGCACTATTTTGTAATCGATGGACCTACAGTTAAGGATGTGATCAGCAAATATACTTCTTTGACAGGCAAACCGGCGCTTCCGCCTGCGTGGACCTTCGGCCTGTGGCTCACAACCTCATTTACTACGAATTACAATGAAGAAACGGTTAATTCCTTCGTAGACGGTATGGCTGAACGTGACTTGCCGCTGCATGTGTTCCACTTCGACTGCTTCTGGATGCGTGAATTTGAGTGGACCAATTTCAAATGGGATGAGCGGGTGTTCCCTGATCCGGAAGGTATGCTAAAACGCCTGAAAGACAAAGGCCTGAAGATTTGCGTGTGGATCAATCCATATATCGGGCAGCGTTCCGGTCTGTTCGAAGAAGGCAAGAAGAACGGCTATCTGGTGAAAAAAGCAAACGGCGACGTTTGGCAATGGAACCTGTGGCAGCCGGGTATGGCGCTCGTTGACTTCACCAATCCTGAGGCTTGTGAATGGTTCGCGGGTTATCTGCGGGATTTGGTGGACATGGGCGTGGACAGCTTCAAGACGGACTTTGGCGAACGGATTCCGACCGATGTAGTGTATTTCGACGGTTCCGATCCGAACAAAATGCACAATTATTATACTCAGCTCTATAACCAGGTTGTCTTTAATGTACTGGAAGAGAAGCTGGGCAAAAATGAAGCGGCCGTATTCGCCCGTTCTGCAACCGCCGGCGGACAAAAGTTCCCGGTACACTGGGGCGGAGACTGCTACGCCGATTATGAGTCCATGGCAGAAAGTCTTCGCGGCGGCCTGTCGCTCGGCTTGTCCGGCTTCGGCTTCTGGAGCCATGACATCGGCGGGTTCGAGAACACCGCACCTGTGCATGTATTCAAACGCTGGTTAGCGTTTGGCCTGCTGTCCAGCCACAGCCGCCTGCACGGCAGCAGCTCCTATCGTGTGCCTTGGGCTTATGATGACGAAGCAGTCAATGTGACCCGTTTCTTCACCAAGCTGAAATGCAGCCTCATGCCTTACCTGTATGATGTGGCCGGGCAGGCAACTGAGCATGGCTGGGCTTCCATGCGCGCAATGATTATGGAATTCCCGGAAGATCCGGCTTGCGAAACGTTGGACCGCCAGTATATGCTGGGAGACTCCCTGCTGGTAGCCCCGATCTTCCAGGCGAACGGCGAGGTGAAGTACTACCTGCCGGAAGGAAGATGGACACATCTGCTGAGCGGAGAAACCGTGCAAGGCGGCACATGGCGCAAAGAGAAGCATGACTTCTTCAGTCTGCCGCTCTTCGTCCGCCCGAACAGCCTGGTAGCACTCGGCAGTGTGGACAACCGTCCGGATTATGATTTTGCGGAAAGCGCGAAATTTGACTTGTATTCGCTGGAAGACGGCAAGGCTGCCACTGCTACCGTGCGTGATCTGAAAGGCGCTCCTGAGCTGACCGTGAAGGCTGAGCGCAAGGGCAGCACATTGTCCGTTGTTGCTGAAGGCAGCGGGAAGGAATTCACGTTATCGCTGAAGGATCTGGGAGCTATCGCGTCGGTTCAAGGCGTGGAGCAAATCGACGACACTACAGTGAAGGTAAGTGCAGGCAGCAAATCTGTATCGTTCACACTTACGCTGAAATAAGTGTTGTCTTGAAAGCGTTTTTATGTTAGTTTTAATTCATAAAAACGTTTTTATGTGAAAGGCGAATTACTATGGGAAAGATAACCATTAAAGATGTGGCCAGAGAGGCAGGCGTCTCCATTTCTACGGTTTCCAACGCGTTAAATGATGTAGATGTATTGAATCCCGAGACAAAATCACATGTGCTTAAGGTTGCGCAACGTTTAAATTATGTCCCCAACCTGAACGGCAAGCTTTTAAAGTCGGGAACCACCAAAATGCTGGGTTTTTTCACCACAAGCGTATCCGGTCCCTATTTCTATAAGCTGGTTGAATCCATGGCTCGTGAGTGTGACCGCCTGGGTTACGGACTGAATGTGTTTGTCACCAAGGATAAGCAAGTCATTATGAGCAATATTCTCGGACGGCGTGTGGATGGTGTGATTATATACGAAGAACTGAGAATAGATGAATATGATATCCAAGCGATGGAGAAAGATAAAATCAAGGCTGTTTTTCTGGATCGGGTCATTCAGAAAGATACCATAGGAAGCGTAATTTTTGATTCCTATATCGCAGGCTACGAGGCTACAAAATACTTGATCAGTCTGGGACATAAAAAAATTGCCTATATATCCGGCGTGGATACGATGTTTGACAGTGTCCAACGTAAAGAAGGGTATCTGGCCGCATTGCGAGAGTATCAGCTTCCGATAAATGAAGAATATATTTTGCAAGGTTATTTTGAGGAAGAAGGCTCCTATAATGCTGTGAAAGGCTTGTTGCACCTGCATCCCGACAAAATGCCTGATGCTTTTTTAGCCGGGAATGACCTCAGTGCGATTGGATGTATCCAGGCTTTGAAAACGCATGGCTATGAAGTTCCTTTGGATATTAGCGTGATGGGCTTTGATGATATTGATATCGCCCAGTATTTTTCACCGCCGTTAACGACCGTGAGAAATCAGATCGCCAGACAAGGGATTCTTGCTATAGATCACCTGGTCCGCATGATCCAAAAGAAAGAGCAAGGCAATATACAGAAGTTGGCGGGCGAACTTGTAGTACGAGGTTCAAGTCACGTGAATATCGATAGGGAATAGTCACATATAGATAGAGGTAACGATTCATCCCAAAAAATAAAAACGTTTTTATTCGAGATTGAGGGGAGAGTAGAACGTGAGTAAATTAGCCGTAGTGCAGTCGACCTCTACCGGGAAAAGACCTATGGGGCAAAGAGTCAAAGAATTCGTGGTTGATTATAAGAGACAATGGGAGATTCAATCCATGGTTTTACCGGGAATTATTTTTATGATTATCTTTTGTTTCGTTCCCATCTATGGATTGTCCATTGCTTTTAAGAATTACACTGTAATTGATACCCTGGATTCCGCTCCATGGGTGGGTCTGGACAATTTTAAAATTATTTTATCCGACAAATATTTTTGGGACGCTGTAGTGAATACCTTGGGAATCAGCTTTTTGAAATTGGCGATCGGGTTTGTAATCCCCATTATATTGGCGATTATGATTTACGAATTGAGCATGGGACGCTTCAAGAAGTTTGTTCAGACCATCTCTTATCTGCCGCACTTTTTGTCCTGGATCGTTCTGGGCGGTATGTTAATTACCTGGTTCTCGACAACAGGGTTGTTTAACCAGATTCTGCTCGATCTTGGAATCATTTCACAGCCAAAAAATATTTTGCTCGATGCCGGAAAATATTGGTGGATTGCAACGTTGTCTGATATTTGGAAAGAGGCCGGTTGGGGAACGATTTTATATTTGGCCATTATGTCAAAGATTGATCCCACGTTTTACGAGGCGGCCAAAATAGACGGTGCAAGCCGGATTAGACAAATTTGGAATATTACACTTCCTAACATGAAGTCGATTATCAGCTTAAACCTGATTCTGACTGTAAGCGGTTTATTGGGTTCGAATCTGGATCAAACCCTGGTCTTGATGAACTCTCAAAACCGGGCCAGAGCTGAAGTCATTAACTCCTATGTGTACCGTATGGGGATGACGCAAGGTGACTTTTCTTATGCGACCGCCGTTGGTTTGGGTGTCTCCATTGTTTCTGTCATTCTGCTGGTCACCGCCAATAAAGTAACCAGTAAATTAAATGATAACCAATCAGTCCTATAGAAGGAGGCCTTGCTGTGAATCGAAAGGCGGTTAAAGAAGATCTCGACAGCCGAATCTTTGATACCTTAAATATCATTTTGCTTGTTATTGTTACCGTAGTTATTCTTGTCCCGTTATGGAACGTCATCATTTCTTCCTTCAGTTCGGGCCGGGCGCTGGCGGAAGGCGGATTTATATTCTGGTCCAAAGAGTTTTCCCTGGAAAATTACCGTGCTGTGTTTCAGGACGACAGTATCTGGCAGTCCTTTTTTATCTCGGTATCCAAAACCACAATTGGAGTCATAACCCATGTATTCTTCTGCGCCATGGTCGGTTACGGACTCAGCAAAAGATACATACGCGGCCGCAAGTTATATGTTGCGATGGGGGTCATCACCATGTTTTTCTCGGGTGGAATGATTCCGACTTATTTATTGATCAAATCACTCGGTTTGTTAAACAGCTTTTGGGTTTATATCATTCCGGCTCTGTTCAGCTATTACGATGTTGTCATTCTAATGAATTTCTTCAGAAATGTGCCGGATTCGCTTGATGAGTCAGCCAAAATAGACGGCGCCGGCGATTGGCTCATTTTCCTGAAGATATTCATACCTCTTTCCATGCCCGCTATGGCTACAATCGCCTTGTTTAACGGGGTTGGACAGTGGAATGACTTTATGACAACCAAATTATATATCACCGATCAAGCCCTCTACCCGCTGCAAATGAAACTGTATGAAATTATTGTTCAATCGCAGACGCAATCCATGCAGAATATCGGGGGCTCGGCAGTGATCGAAACAACAACAAAAGGGGTTCAACTAGCAACAATTGTCATTACAACCTTGCCGATTGTTGTGATGTATCCAATACTTCAAAGATACTTTATCTCGGGCATGATGCTGGGGGCGGTGAAGGAGTAAAGGTTGCTTTTGGAGATGAAAAAGAGGGGCAAGTCCTGGATTTGGATTTGTTAGAAAGCGTTTTAATTCAAAGGAGGGTATTAAAGTGAACAATGCTTCCGAAAAAAAAAGGCTTAAACTTTGCGCTGCTCTGCTGGCTGCAGTACTGATGGTTACCGGTTGTGGATCAAGTGGTGGTTCAAACAGCTCCAAAACAGAAGACTTAATCTCTATTGAAGGACGTTACACTCCGGACCCGGAAACCCCGGCCTGGACGCTCGATAAAAAGGAAGAAGCTACAGATCTCACTTGGTACGTGAATGCGGATTGGTGGAACACCGATTTCGGCAAGGACATCGTGACAAAGAAAATCAAAGAGGACTTAAATATTAATATTAAATTCATTACCGGGGACGACACGAAATTAAATACCTTTTTTGCCGGTGGCGAAATGCCGGATTTATTGACCATATTCGATTCGAACTCTCCGGTGGTGCAAAAAGCCGCGACTTGGGCGCTGCCATTAAATGATCTTGCTGAAAAGTACGATCCATATTTCAATAAAGTTGCAGCTAAAGATACCATGAACTGGTTCCAGTTGAGTGACGGCAAGACGTATGGCTATCCCAACTATTCCAATACTCAAGCGGATTATGACAGCGGTAACATTCCGGCTAAAACGGCATTTGTCATCCGCAAGGATGTTTACGAAGCTTTGGGCAAACCCAGTGTGGGAACCCCTGAAGAATTCAAGAGCGTAATGGGACAAATCAAGAGCCAATTTCCTGAGATGATCCCGTTTGGCTTTAACTCCATAGGTGAAGGCAGCGGCTCTTTGGGCGATGTTCTGCAGGACTTTATCGGGGTGCCGCTGGAAGATGAGAATGGCGGGTTCTACAACCGTAATCTGAATGAGGATTATCTGACCTGGTTGAAAACGTTAAATGCGGTTTACAGAAACGGCGATATCAGTGACGACAGCTTTGCCGATGACGGTACGGCATTTGAGGAAAAAGTGAAATCAGGCAAATATGCCACCATTTTTCTCGACGGAACGCCTCAACAAGGGGGCAATCTCCAAATCTTCATGAGCGGAAATCCCGGCAAGGAATATATCGCCATTGACGGGCCTGAAAGCACGGTCGGCAATCAACCGACATTGAATCAGTCCGGCATTACCGGCTGGATGATCAGTTACATTACCAAAAAATGCAAGGACCCTGCCAAAGCTATTCAAGTCTTTACTTATCTGTTAAGTGAAGAAGGACAAATGCTGATGAATTACGGCATTGAAGGTGAAACTTACAAGTTAAATGATAACGGCAAGGTTGAATTGCTGCCAGATGTGAAAGATCTTCAATTAAATAATGCGGATAAATTTAAAAAGGATTACCGGATGGGCGAATTTATGTTCTTCGGACACGACCGTCACAAAGCTTTGAGCGATGACGCATTTCCAGAATCCATTAAACAAATGCAGGAATGGGGAAAAGGGAAATTGAAACCGCACTTTATTCTGGAGAATATTAATCCTAACCAAGGCACTCCGGAAGCACGGGCTTTAACCGCGATCAATACCAACTGGAATACCTCCCTGGTAAGTATGATCCGGGCAAAGAGCGACGCAGAATTTGACAGCACCCTGGCCGCTTACAAATCATTTTTGGATGATAACAGCTGGGATAAGATCGTGGAAGTCCGCAGTGAAAAGATGAAAGCGAACAAAGAGAAATTGGGTATCAAATAAGCAATTACTTGGGTGAAAGGGGCCCTCTTTTGGGGAGCCCCTTTGGTCCCTCTGATCCAAAAGTCGCAAATGAACGTGCAAACTAAATATAGATACTTTGGAGGAAACCAACATGCCAGAGCTGATCATTTACCAGTCCAAGGGAGAAGGGGAGTTGTTTGTACAACATTCCCCGCAAGACATGACACCAGTTGCTTCAGGTGAAACGATTGTTACTGTGAGCATTGATGATAATCAAACCTACCAGGAGATGGATGGCTTTGGGGCATCCTTTACGGATTCGTCCGCTTATTTGATTAACCAAGTCCTTGTTGATGAGCAAAGAACCGAATTAATGAGCAAGCTGTTTGATCCGCAAGATGGAATTGGTTTATCTGTATTAAGAAATCCAATGGGAGCATCGGATTATGCCAGAGATATTTACAGCTATAATGATTTGCCTGAACAGGAAACCGATCCGGAATTAACCCGCTTTTCGATTTCACATGATGAAGAGGATATTATCCCTTTATTGCAAAGGGCTTTGGAATTGAATCCTGAAATCAAGCTGATGGCTTCGCCCTGGAGTGCACCCGGTTGGATGAAGACCGGCGGGTCAATGATTGCCGGAGAACTGAAAAAAGAATATTACCAGGCTTATGCCGATTATTTTGTTCGATACATTAAGTCCTATGCAAACAGCGGGCTGCCTACTTATGCCGTAACATCGCAAAATGAACCTCTTTATGAGCCGCACCACTATCCAAGCATGTTGATGCTGCCTGAGGCGCAGACCGATTTTATAAAAAATTACCTGAAGCCCAGTTTTGTTAAGCATAATATCCATACCAAAATTCTTTGCTACGATCACAACTGGGACCGACCCGACTATCCGCTAACGGTGCTGGAGCAGGCAAATGAGTGCGTAGACGGCGTAGCATGGCACTGGTATGGCGGGAATCCGTCAGCCCAAACGGAGGTTTTTCAAGCCTTTGCCGGTAAAGAAGTGCATTTCACAGAAGGCTCGGGCGGAGAGTGGATTCCTCCTTTTGAACAGGCCTTTTCCAATGTGATTCGAACAGGGATTGAAATTCTTAAGAATCACAGTAAATCCTTTGTTCTATGGAATATGGCGCTTGATGAAAATAACGGTCCTACGGTGCCGGGCTTTGGCCGGAGCACTTGCCGCGGAATTGTGCAGATCAATCAACAGACCCGGGAACTTACGTATACCCTGGACTATTATGCGCTGGCTCATTTCAGCAAATGTATACGCCCAAAAGCTTTGCGTATTGCGTCGTCCTCGGGCAAAGATTCCATTTATTCGGTTGCTTTTAAAAATAAGGATCATTCGATTGCGGCCGTTTTGTTCAATGATGGTGAAAAGGCCGAGGATGTAGCTGTGAAATTGCAGAATGAAGATATTTTAGAATTCCGGCTAGAGGCTAAAAGTGTCGTAACCTTTATGATAAACAACCAAAAATGAGTGAATTTGCACCTTAACGCAAAGACGGCTCTTAATTACGAAAATAAAGCTTATTATTAGTTTATTACCACACCTGCCCCACACTGTGTTCTAAAAGTGTGGGGTTTTATTGTGTTGAACTATCTTGAGGCATTTAAGCCGGATATTGACGGAACGAAGAGAAATTTTGGAACTGTAGAAGCGTTAGCGTTCGCCTTTATGGATGGATTCCAACCGCTTCAGCGGTTTAATGAAAGGAATCCATCCATAACAGCGATCGAAAGTCCAAACATTTCTCGCAGTGACGCACAATTTCCGTACATGTCTATGCCTCTGTAGTTCATCCAATTGAGGCACCGCACCTTTAGTGCAGCCTCCTAAATTGCTCCGGCGTAGTCCCCGACTGCTTGCGGAACGTGGCCACGAAATGGCTGACGTCGCGGAAGCCGACCTGCTGCGAGATTTTTTTTACCGTGGTTGCCGGCTGGCTTACGAGGAGTTCTTTCGATTTGCGCACACGCATACGGACAAAATAGGCATAGGGGGACAGTCCGAAGGTCTGCATAAACAAGCTGTTGAGATGACGCCCGGAAACCCCAAGCTGGGCGGATAAATCGGATAATCCGATACCAGAGTCACCGTAATTCAGATCCATCCATTTCAGCAAAGGCTGAAGTTTATCGATATTGCGGGAGATCGCCGTATTGTTATGAAGCTGGCCGTACTTGCTGAGGGTAAGCAGGAAACGGTAAGCATCCGTGGAGGCTTGCAGCCCGAACATATCCTGATGATTATCCTGCCAGTCGAGCATATTATTCAGCATGTTTGAAAGCGGTGCTTCACTTTCCCATCGATAGAAGGAGGATGACTGTATCCCAACTGACTCCAGAATATGACCAGCAGAGCAGCCGCCAAAGGTCAAGTAATAGGTGCGCCAATCTCCGGAGAGGGCCTCATAGCGGTGGGGAATGTGGGGAAGAAGAAGTACACCGCTGCCTTCTGCAAGCGTTAGCGATTTATTTTCGAAAAAAATAGTCCCTTCACCGTATGCGGTTTGAATCCAGTGGTACATGGGGTAACCGTCCGGGCGGGATATTTTTTCCTGTTCAGGATTGTACCCCACACTGTCCAAAGTAATAGGCAGATTCTGTCCGCCCTCGTGGGTAAACACAATTCTCCGATGTTCTGCCTTCAACATACGACCCTCTCCTAAGAGTTCCATATTATTATATCCTTTATCTTGAATATTATATTTAAAGCGTGAGACGGCAGGATTACAATATACATATAATTATACTATAAAGGATGTGCAAATCGTGATCAACGATAAATTGCCGAAGATTTGGTATGGTGGAGATTATAATCCCGAGCAGTGGGATGCTCTGGTATGGGCTGAAGATGAACGTATGTTCAAGCTGGCAGGAATCGATGTGGCTACCATTAATGTTTTCTCTTGGGCGCTCATTCAGCCTTCCGAGGACACTTATGACTTCTCTTCATTGGATGAATTAATAGATAGATTATATAAAAATGGCACCTATGTTTGCCTCGCAACCGGAACAGGCGCGCACCCGGCCTGGATGGCGCATCGTTACCCTGAAGTGACCCGGGTCGATGTGCAGGGCAGAAAACGCAAATTCGGCGGACGCCACAACTCCAATCCGAACAGCCCGGTTTACCGCAAATATGCAGCACTGCTGGCCGGCAAGCTGGCCGAGCGCTATAAGGATCATCCGGGTCTGGTGGCATGGCATATTTCCAATGAATATAGCGGCTATGACTACTCCGAACTGTCTGCTGCTGCATTCCGCGTATGGCTGCAGGATCGGTACGGTACGCTGGATGCCCTGAACAAAGCATGGAATACACGTTTCTGGGGTCATACCTTCTATGATTGGGAAGAAATCGTTGTGCCTAACGAGCTGAGCGAAGAATGGAACGGCAACCGCACCAACTTCCAGGGGATCTCGCTGGATTATCGCAGATTTATGTCGCACAGTCTGCTGGAATGCTACAAGCTCGAATATGACGCCATCAAGGAGCACAGCACGGGCGTTCCGGTTACGACGAATTTGATGGGCTTTTACCCGGAGCTGGATTATTTTGAATGGGCCAAGTACATGGATGTGATCTCCTGGGATAATTACCCTGCATTGGATACACCGGTCAGCCATACAGCCATGACCCATGACCTGATGCGTGGACTCAAGAACGGCCAGCCTTTCATGCTTATGGAGCAAACACCAAGCCAGCAAAACTGGCAGCCGTACAACTCGCTGAAGCGTCCGGGTGTGATGCGTCTGTGGAGCTATCAGGCTGTGGCGCGTGGCGCGGATACGGTGCTGTTCTTCCAGCTCCGCCGCTCCATTGGGGCCTGTGAGAAGTACCATGGTGCTGTTATTGAGCATGTGGGTCATGAGCATACACGCGTATTCCGTGAGTGTGCAGAGCTTGGCAAAGAGCTGGAGCAGCTGGGGGATCAATTGCTGGATGCCCGCGGTGCAGCGCAGATCGGGATTATTTTTGACTGGGAGAACCGCTGGGCGCTCGATCTGTCAAGCGGACCGTCGGTGGCGCTGGATTATGTAAATGAAGTGCACAAATATTATGATGCGCTGTACCAGCAAAATATCGAAGCCGACATGATTGGTGTGGAAGAGAACCTCTCTAAATACAAGGTGGTTATCGCACCCGTATTATATATGCTTAAGCCGGGTTTTGCGCAAAAGGTAGAAGCCTTCGTCCGTGCAGGCGGTACGTTTATCACCACGTACTTCAGCGGTATAGTCAATGAGAATGATATTGTAACGGTAGGCGGTTATCCGGGAGAGCTGCGGAACGTGCTCGGGATTTGGGCGGAAGAGATTGACGCGCTGCTGCCGGGAATGAGCAACCAGATCGTAATGAACAAGGAGTGGGGCAGCCTGGGCGGTTCTTACACATGTGATCTGCTCTGCGATCTAATTCATTCCGAAGGCGCAGAGGTTCTTGCCGAGTACGGTTCCGACTTCTATAAAGGCATGCCTGCACTTACGGTCAACAGCTTTGGTGAGGGTAAGGCTTATTATGTAGCCACCAGTCCGGAGGATCGGTTCCTGCAAGACTTCCTGGCAAATGTGTGCACCGAGAACAACATTAAGCCGCTCGTAAAAGCGCCAGCAGGCATCGAATCCGTTCAGCGTGTAAAGGATGGAGTATCCTACCTGTTCCTGCTGAACCATACCGAATCAGAACTCACCGCTGAGATAGGTTCTGCTATGCGGACCGATCTGCTGACGGGCAAGACGGTAAGCGGTTCAGCCGTTGTTCCGGGCCGTGGCGTGCTGATTCTAAAAGGCGAAAAGTAATCGAAGCCGGACAATTGGAAAGGCGTCTACATTCTAATGAGCCTCTGCGGAAGCAACTCCGCAAGGGGCTTTTTGCCATGAATAGGAATTGATATGAACATTTCTTTCATGAAAAATAATTTCACAAAAAGTGAACTTTTTTCGAAGTCATTGATTAATAAAAAAATTTTTTTTATAATGAGACAGAAAATGAAAGTGTTTTCAAAGTCAAACCAGCTCCATGCAACGGTCCATTTGCGGGTCTGAAGGTCATAATAGCGATAATTATAAGAAAAGAGGTAGAAACCATGAGTGCAAAGTATGTTATCGGCGTGGACATTGGGACAACCAGCACCAAATCGGTATTGTTCACAAGCGAGGGTAAATTGATTGAAAGCCATAATATCGAATACCTTCTGATCACGCCAACTCCTACGACGGCCGAATTGGACCCCGAGGTTCTTTTCCAAGCCGTTATCGGCACCATTGAGCAAATTATGTTAAAGAGCAAGGTGGACCCATCCCAGGTGCTGTGCGTCTCCTTCAGTTCAGCAATGCACAGTGTAATCGGGGTGGACAGTGAAGGAAGGCCCCTCACGAAGGTCATCACCTGGGCGGATAACCGCAGCGCGGCTTGGGCGGACCGGATCAAAGAGGATTGGAACGGCCATGAGATTTACCTTCGGACGGGCACACCCATCCATCCGATGTCGCCGTTAGTGAAATTGACTTGGCTCCGCCATGAGCATCAAGAGCTGTTTGCCAGCATTTCGAAATTCATCTCAATTAAAGAATACGTCTTCTATAAGCTGTTCAACCGATATGTCATCGATTATTCCATTGCCTCTGCAACGGGGATGTTCAATCTGAATGATTTGAATTGGGATGAAGAAGCTCTACAGGTTGCAGGTGTAACGGCGGAGCAGCTGTCCGAGCCGGTTTCGACCACGTATGCCTTGACGGGGCTGGATAAAGCGAGGGCGGCGGAGATGAATCTTTCGGCGGAAACTCCGTTTGTCGTAGGAGCCAGCGACGGCGTATTATCCAACCTGGGGGTCAATGCCATCGACCCGGGTGTAGTGGCCATCACCATTGGTACCAGCGGCGCTATCCGGACGGTCACCGACAAGCCGGTTACGGACCCCAAGGGTAGAATTTTCTGTTACGCCTTGACGGAAAACCATTGGGTTATCGGGGGACCCGTCAACAATGGCGGCATGATCTTCCGTTGGATCCGCGACCAGCTGGGATCGGCGGAGAAGGAAACGGCCATTCGTTTGGGGAAGGATCCGTACGAGATTTTGACGGAAATCGCAGCCAAGGTGAACCCTGGTTCCGATGGGCTGATTTTCCATCCGTATTTGGCGGGAGAAAGAGCGCCTTTGTGGGATGCGAACGCACGGGGTTCCTACTTCGGGTTAAGTCTTCACCATAAGAAAGAGCATATGATCCGGGCAGCGCTGGAGGGTGTTATCTACAATTTGTACTCGGTCTTCCTCGCGCTGGAGGAACTGATCGGCCAACCAAAGAAGATTCAGGCTACGGGAGGTTTCGCCCGCTCGGAGCTGTGGCGCCAAATGATGTCCGATATCTTCGATCAGGAACTACATGTTCCGGAGAGCGTCGAAAGCTCCTGTTTGGGTGCGGCGATTCTCGGCCTGTACGGCATCGGTGAAGTGGATTCCCTTCATGTCGTTCAAAAGATGATCGGAGCCTCCTATCATCACACACCGAATAAAGCCAATGTGGAAGTGTACCATGAGCTTGCAAAGATATACGTGCGTATATCACGTTTGTTAAAAGAGGAATACGAAAGCATTACAGCCTTCCAAAACAAGTGGGTTAAGTAAGGAGGAAATAGAAATGAATAAACTAAGAATTATTCGTCAAATCAGGGAGGAAGGTGTCGTTGCGGTTCTCCGTGGCGATTCTCCCGAAGAAGTAGTGGAGATGGCGGAGCAGGCCATAGCGGGCGGGATTAAAATAATTGAAGTGACCATGACTGTTCCGTTTGCACTGAGAGCCATTGAGAAGCTGGCTAGACTGTACTCGAGCACAACCCAGGACAGGCAGAAGTACGCTGTCATCGGAGTCGGTACCGTCCTCGATTCCGAAACCGCCCGCGCCGCCATCTTAAGCGGCTCGGAGTTTGTCGTTGGGCCTTGCCTGAACGAAGAGACGGTCAAGCTGTGCAACCGGTACCGGATTCCGGTTATGCCCGGCGTTATGACGGTCCGGGAAATCCAGGAAGCGCTGGAGCTCGGTGTAGATGTGGTGAAGCTGTTTCCGGGCAATTTGTATTCGCCTTCCATGATCAAGGCTGTGAAAGGCCCGCTTCCCCAAGCGAACATCATGCCTACGGGCGGGGTTAACCTGGAAAATCTTCAGGATTGGATCAAAGCGGGCGCCTTTGCCGTCGGCATCGGCTCCGATTTGACGACGGATGCAGTCCGGTTGCAGGATTACAGCCTGATCGCCAATAAGTCCGCCCAATATGTGGAAGCTTTCAAAGTTGCGGCTGCAAACCGCTGATACTTGGGAAATTCAGCAAAAATATCTATAGGTGAGCATCGGGGCGCGCAGTTTATCCTATGCTTCATGTCAACTCGGGCTTCATTTATTCCGATTCATATGGCGGAAAATTGCGGTTTGTTATACAATACTGGAATAAATATTGCCTAATGAAAGGGACATCATGAACGACCAAAATACGTCTCCAAGCGGTGAGAATGTGAAGAAAAGCCCAGGTAGTGGATTAGCGCGAATTCATGCCATATATAACGACTTATCACCCAAAATTCAAATTGTTGCAGATCATATCCTTAACCATCCCCAGGATGTGGTCCATCTCTCCATTACGGAACTGGCTGAAATGACCAAATGTGCGGAGGCCACCATTTTTCGCCTATGCCGGTTGATCGGAATGAAAGGTTATCAGGAGCTAAAGATCACTCTGGCAAGTGAAATCGTAAAGCAGCCCATGCAAAACATCCACGAAGAGGTTTCCTCCGAGGATAATATGATGCAGGTCGCACAAAAAATATTTCATTCCAACATTATTGGGATTACGGACACATTAAATGTGCTTGATGCCGGCTCTTTGGAAAAGACCGTCGAGATGCTAGACAAGGCCAAAAATGTTTACATTTATGCCGTAGGAGGATCAGCCCCAATTGGGCTTGATTCATACCATAAATTTATTCGTGTGGGACTGAACTGCATTGTTCACTCCGACCCGCATCTCCAAGTCATGACGGCATCGTTAATGAATAGTGAAAGCGTTGCATTCGGCATATCCCACTCCGGGAGCAACAAGGATGTCATTGAGGCGTTTAAGGTTGCAAAGCGGGCGGGCGCCCAAACCATCGCTTTAACCAGCTATACCAAATCGCCGCTGGCCAAGATGGCGGATGTGACGCTGTATACGTCCACGAAGGAAACCTCTTTCCGTACGGAGGCAATCTCCGCCCGTATTGCACAATTGTGCATCATTGACGCTCTGTATGTGGGTCTCTCTTTGGTCAGACAGGAGCAAACCTTGGCGAACCTGCAGAAAATCCGCGAAGTCATTTCGGGAAAAAGGGTGTAAATACGATGTTTTCTTTGATCTATATCCGGGCGGACGTTTTGACAAACGATCCGGTCCGGATTTTTTTTGCATATAGTTGAAAAAAAATTCACAATTTATCAATTGAATTATGAAAAAAATTTTTTTATAATACAACTATCAATTTAAAGCGCTTTAAATTGATGCTTATGAAGAGGGGGGTTGCAGATGTCTTGCTTGCAAGAGATTTTGGAATACAACAAGGGTTTTGTAAGCAGAAAAGCTTATGAACCGTTTCAAACGACCAAATTCCCCAATAAGAAGCTGATTATCTTAACTTGTATGGACACCCGGCTTGGAGAGATGCTGCCCAAGGCCATGAACCTGCAAAACGGTGACGCCAAAATCGTCAAAACGGCAGGGGCGGTCGTCTCCCACGCTTTTGGCAGCATTATGAGAAGCATATTATTGGCCATTTATGAGCTTGATGCGGCGGAGATTTGTGTCGTCAGCCATTATGATTGCGGCATGAACGGGCTCCAGGCGGAGAAAATAATCGAAAAAGCAATAAGCCGGGGCATTTCAAACGAAACCGTGAGAACGCTTCAAAAAGCGAGAATCGGACTGAACGAGTGGCTGACCGGGTTTAGCTGCCCCGAGGAAAGCGTAGCCCACAGTGTCAGACAAATTCGGGAGCATCCCCTTTTCCCGGCGGATGTCCCCGTACACGGCTTGATCATTGACCCGGAAACTGGAAGACTGCATGTTGTGGTTGACGGGGGGACTTGTTGAAAATATAGAAATAAACCGGTCTTAAATACCGGATAGGGAGGGAATGTTATGAAAAACCGTATATCTGAAATCGCACCCTATACGCGCGCCATTCTTAAAGCCCACTTATGCTCGTGCGGCGTAGACTACAGCAGTCTGAATAAACCGGTTATCGCTATCGCCAACTCTTGGAACGAAATTGTGCCCGGCCACGTTCATTTGCGTGAATTGGCAGACCGGGTCAAGGCTGGAGTACAAGCGGCCGGCGGTATCGCCCTGGAGTTTAATACCATTGCGGTTTGCGACGGCATTGCTCAGGGCCATCAAGGTATGAAATATTCGCTGCCAAGCCGGGAAACCATTGCGGACAGCGTGGAAATTATGGTGAACGGCCACGGCACTTTCGACGGAATGGTTGTTTTGAGCTCCTGCGACAAGATCGTACCTGGAATGATGATGGCTGCAGCACGCCTGAATCTTCCGAGTCTTGTCGTTCTTGGAGGCGTTATGCCCAACCATATCAAGCCGAAGGAATCCAAGGCGGCAAGACGGGCCTTTTTGGATGGAACGCTGGATGAGCAGGGGCTGGTTGAAATCACCAATCAATATTATCCGGGTCCTGGAGCTTGTCCGTTCCTTGGGACGGCCAATACGATGCAGGGCTTGTCGGAAGCATTGGGAATGGCTCTTCCGAAATCCTCGTGGATGCAGGCCTTGTCCGACGAGCAGATGGATGCGGCGGAGCAGGCGGGACGCCAGGTTGTCGAGCTGGTTCGCCAAGGGATAACACCTGACAAGATTATGACGAAGGATGCTTTCGAGAATGCGATCTCCGTATTGCTTGCAATGGGTGGCTCCCTTAATGCTTGCCTGCACTTGCCGGCGGTAGCCAATGAGCTTGGAATTTCGCTTCCGATGGATTTGTTTGATGAAATCAGTCGGAGAGTGCCTTTCCTGGCGGGGGTTACGCCTAACAACCAGGAATACACAACCAACGACCTGCAGCGGGCAGGCGGGATTCCGGCGTTGTTCAAGGAACTGAGCGGCCTTATTCATCTAGATGCATTAACCGTAACCGGAAAAACCGTTGCCGAAAATATCGCCGAAAGTGAAGTACTGGACAGGGAGATTATTCATCCCATCGACTCTCCTCTTGATCAAGAAGGCGGCATTGCGGTGTTAAAAGGCAATTTGGCAGTTGATGGCTGTCTCATCAAGCAATCCGCAGTTCCCGCAGAGCTGCGGACCTTTAGAGGGCCGGCCAAAGTCTTCAATTGCGAGGAGGAGTTTGATGAAGCCTACGAGCAGGGACGTATCGAAGAAGGGGATGCTGTCATTATCCGCTATGAAGGACCTAAGGGAGGTCCCGGCATGCGCGAGCTTCACCGCTGTACCGAGATTCTGGGTAAATTCAATAGAGTCGCTCTTGTTACGGATGGACGTTTTTCCGGCGCCAGCGCGGGGCTTTCCGTTGGCTATGCCAGCCCTGAAGCAGCGGAAGGCGGTACAATCGCCCTTGTCGAAGACGGCGATACCATTGTGATTGACGTTCCATCAAGGGTGTTGAAAGTGGAACTTACGGAAGAAGAACTGAAGCAGAGAGCCGATAGGCTGGAGAGTGTAAAGCGCGAAGCCAGTAAGTACTTGCGCCTGTATGCCGCCAACTCATCGTCGGCCGCCTACGGCGCCATTCGCAAGCTATCGGAATAACTGTAAAAAAAATTTCACATCATAGACATTGAAATGCGAAAAATTATTTTTTATAATAGGAAAGAAAGCGTATTCAATGTAATAGTATAACCTATCAGTTGGTTACAAACATTCATGAGGAGTGAGGAAAAAATGTTATTATTTATTGTGGTTGCCGCGATTGTAGCACTGCTGCTGATGATTACCTGGGGCAAACTGAATCCCTTCGTGGCTCTCATCATCACCGCAATCGGTACCGGTTTGGCGACGGGGATGCCGATCGATAAAATCATTCAAACCATTAAAGACGGTATGGGTGGAACACTGGGCTTCCTGGCTATCGTTCTCGGCCTAGGAACCATGCTGGGTAAGATGATGGCCGAATCCGGCGGCGCCGAACGAATTGCCAAGACTCTGATCTCGTTATTCGGGGAAAAGCGCGTTCATTGGGCGATGATGGTTGTCGGTTTCATCGTAGGGATTCCGGTATTCTTCCAAGTCGGCTTTGTATTGCTTATTCCGTTGGTGTACACCATTGCTCGTGCAACAGGTGTTTCCTTGATTAAAATCGGCGTACCTCTTGTAGCGGGGCTGTCCGTCGTACACGGACTGGTTCCCCCCCATCCGGCTGCAATGGCTGCCGTTGGAATATTCAAGGCGGATGTAGGTAAAACCATTCTTTATTCCTTGATCGTCGGGCTTCCGACCGCAATTGTAGCGGGTCCTCTGTACGGTAAGTTTATCGGTAAACGCATTCATAAGGAAGTTCCTGCAGATTTGGCTGAGCAATTTGTCAATAACGACAAAAAAGAACTGCCTGGCTTCTTCGTCACCATATTCACAATCCTGCTGCCGGTTTTCTTGATGATGGCCGCATCGATTGCAACTCTGTCCATTGCTGATAAAGCTGATCCAGTTCGCAAAGCTTTTGAGTTTATCGGTGACCCTGTTATGTCCTTGCTGGTTTCCTGCGTAGTTTCATTCTTCACATTAGGCTTTGCCCGCGGCATGTCCCGCGATCTTGTTCTAAAGTTCTCCAACGATTGCCTGGGCCCGACGGCTTCCATCCTGCTGGTTATCGGTGCAGGCGGCGCATTTAACAAAATTCTGCTTGAATCCGGCATCGGCACAGCCATCGCGGATTGGGCGTCAGGATCCAATATTTCCCCGATTATTCTGGGCTGGCTGATCGCAGCCCTGATCCGTGTAGCAACCGGTTCCGCGACTGTATCCATGATGACGGCCGCAGGTATTTTGGCTCCTATTGCTGCAACTATTCCGGGAACTTCCCTGGAGCTTCTGGTGTTGGCTACAGGCGCCGGCTCCTTGATTCTGTCCCACTTTAACGATGCTGGCTTCTGGATGATCAAATCATTCTTCGGGATGTCTGTCAAAGAAACCCTTATGACATGGACCGTTCTTGAAACCCTTATCGCAGTGGTTGCGCTTCCACTTATTCTGCTCTTGAACGTTTTTATCTAAGACTGCAATTACCCTGGAAACAATGGGGAAGCGATTGGCTTCGCAAGGTGCATGCACCTGCGGGGCCTTTTTAATGGCCGACGCTAACCAATCGTTAATTAGTCCGATTCATGGCAGTTACCCGGTATATCGGCAAGCGAACCCCGCACGCGGCTGATATAATAGGAGCGATCGATAGCAATCCAAGGAAAGAGGCAAGTCATGAAAACCTTACTGGTCACAGGCTACCGTGCGCATGAGCTCGGGATTTTTGACAACAAGCATCCAGGCATTCCTTATATTAAAAAAGCGCTCGCTGCCAGACTGATTCCTTTAGTGGAGGAAGGGGTGGAATGGATAGTTACGCCCGGACAATACGGCGTTGATCTTTGGGCGTGCGAAGTGGTCATTGAGTTGAAGCGGCAGTACACGGATTTAAAGCTCGGGATTATCACAGCCCATGCCGCACCGGAGGAAAAATGGAAGGAAGAGAAGCAGAACGAATACCGCTGTATTGTGGCAGGTGCTGATTATTACGGGGCGGTCAGCAATGCCCCTTATGACGGAAGCTGGCAGTTTCGGGCCAGAGACGATTTATTGTTCCGCAAAAGTGACGGAATTCTGCTCTTTTATGATGAAGATGCCGCAGAGGGGAGTCCGAAGTTTTTTAAAGAACGGGCTTTGAAGCTGCACGCAGAGGGGGATTATGAGTTGTTCCTTATTCATTCGGAGGAAATCCAGAATATAGCGGATGAAGAGAATCAGCGTGACTATGAGTGAGGAACATGTTAAGCATTTACAGGAGTTGGACCGTCAGGGACGGCTGGTCATGTGCGGACCCTTTAGCGATGCTCCGGGCGGAATGGTTATTATTCGCGCGGACTCCCGCGAGGAAGCCGTGTCCCTTGCGGAGCGTGATCCCTATGTTCTGTCAGGTATCCGCAGCTACGAGCTGCGGACCTGGAGTCTGTCACATGAGGGCAATAAGCACATGAGCATAGCCGAAGAATAAACCATGCCCATGACCCCGGATCAAATAAAGCTGCGCAAGGACGGCGCTTTGCGGACTTTGGAATACTGCTCAAACGCATAGGCGAGCCTGATAAGCACGGGTTCCTGATAGGCCTTGGCCGAAAAGGTGACGCCGAAGGGTGCCCCTGCCGTGGTATAGCCGGAGGGTACGACAATGGACGGGTACCCTGCTCTGGAGGTGATTCTGGCCCCGAAATCAGCAGGGAAGAGCAGCGCATCAAGCTGGTGCTCTTGTATAACGGCATCGATTCCCTCTTCCTTGCACAGCTTAAGGTCAGTGGCACGGTCGCGGATATATTGCGGCTCGGTTAAGGTGCCGGAGGAGGTATATTCGGCGTCAATCAGCGTGGCTTGACCATATTTCAATGTTTCCACCGGATGTGCATGATTGTAATCGATAATGTCCTTCAAAGTACGCATAGGCGCTCCCGGGCCTAACCGGGACAAATACGCATTGATGGAGGTTTTGAATTCGTTCAGTACGACGGAAGAATACTTGATCTCGCGTGCGGTTCTGATGTCGGCGGGATCAATGATGGTTGCGCCCATTTCTCTCATCAGCTCTACGGAAGCGTTGAATAAAGCGAGCTGTTCCTCGGTCAATTCCTCGAAATAATAATCGCGCGGAATTCCGATGCGTGCCCCTTGCAGTCCGTTCTTATCGAGAAAGACCGTGTAATCCTCGTGTGTCTTTCCGGCATTGGTTCCCATGGCAGCATCACTGACATCTTGTCCGAGCATGGCGTTCAGCATCAGCACAGCGTCTTTCACGGTTCTGGCCATAGGACCTGCTGTATCCTGCGTGTTGGAGAGCGGAAGAATACCTGAACGGCTTAACAAGCCTACGGTTGGTTTGATTCCGATGACAGAGCCGAGATTTCCGGGGTTCAGGATCGAGCCCGATGTTTCGGTTCCGACAGATACGGTGCAGAAATTGCAGGCTACGGCAACCGCAGAACCTGCGCTTGAGCCTCCTGTCGGTGAGGAGATGTTATAAGGGTTCAGCACCTGACCTCCACGGGAGCTGTAACCGGAAGGCATGCCGTTGGTCATAAAGTTGGCGAACTCGGTCATATTGGCTTTGCCCATAATGATCGCACCGGCTTCCCGCAGTTTGGCAACGATAAACGCATCCTCCCCGGCAAAAGAATCCTTAAGTGCCAGCGATCCGGCACTCGTGTGCAGTTTATCCCCCGTGTTGATGTTATCCTTCAATAATACCGGTATGCCATGCATCGGTCCGCGCGGTCCGCGAAGTGAACGTTCTACATCCAGGGATTCTGCGATAAACAGCGCATCAGGGTTGATCTCCAGCACGGAGTTAATCGTAAGGCCGTTTTTATCATGATCAGCTATGCGTTCAAGATACATAAGAACTAATTGCCTGGACGTTATTTCACCGGAATCCAAAGCAGCTTGAATGTCCGTAATCGTGGCCTCTACGATTTCAAAACTCATGCGGATCTTCACTTCTTTCCCTATATTTATCATCTTGTATTCTCTGCCTTGGGTTCATTGCGCAGCAGGTTTATTGCAGGGATTCCCACTGCTGAGGCATTGTCTGGTACATCTTTTAATACAACGGAATTAGCCCCGATATTCGCATCATTACCAATGGTGACAGGACCAAGTATTTTAGCGCCGACTCCAATTAAGACCCTGTCTCCAATGAACGGTTCACCCAATTGATTTCTGCCGCCGATCGTCACTTGATGAAATATAGTAGCATTACTCCCAATTACAGCCTTATGGCTAATGACAATTCCATTTAACCCGTGCGGCAAATGAAGAAAGTCGCCTATTTTTGCTTGAGCATGAAGTTCTCCATTAGAAAGGATTCGAACAAATATTAGATCCATAAACTTATATAGCAGCCATAGTGGTTTTTTGATCATGTTGCTTTTAGCCTGGTAAAAAACGTAATTTCCAAAACGATAGGTTGTTAAAACCAAAATGGTTTGTGGATTTTTCCGGTTCGCCTGCAAATCATTTTTAAGAGATCTAAACATTGTTCTTCCCCCCCCTAAACTATTTTTCGTATTTACCGCGATAGGCCCGCCAGCCCGCGTAAAACACGCAGTACAGCAGGCACAGCGCAAACCTACGCTTTTTCAGGAACAAAGCCTTCCTCCGCCAAATATTCCTTAGCTTCGTCAACCGTTTCAAATGCCATCTCCAGATGGAGGCCGGCATAGACATACCATAAATCCTCCTCGAACTTGAGGGTAAGGGTATTTCCGTCCGGATGTGTCCAGAGGGTTTCCCCTTGGGCAGAAGCCTTGGCCTTCTTTCTTTTGCCTACCACCGGGACTTCCGGTATATGGATGGACAAAGAGGTAATGGAAGCGTCAAGCAGACTCCGCAGCTCAGCCTCAGAGTAATCACGGATATTCACAAACCCCTTGTCATCCGTCTCATAACCTCTCAACAATCCTGCAAAAACAAAGCCATTTCCGTTTGGATGAAGATGAAAGGCTACTGTTTTTTTGTCATGCTGGCTTTCCTCATAGTGGTAGTTCACGCGCCCCAGGGATACATTCTTGCGCTCCAGCCCGGGGTACGAATCCAGAATATTTATTTTTTGCTCAAAAGTTAACATAAACAGCCTCCGGTTCACGGTTTCATTGTGCAAGTGATTATATCATGTTGTCTTGAAGCAGACTACTTTTTAAAGGTGTCCACTGGATATTCGCTGTACACAGCGGTATATTCCGTATATAGAGGAAAGGGTGATTCCCGTGATTGAAGTAGCGGCGGCAAAATCGAACCTGGCGAGAGTGTCCGGGATTGCCTGCAAAGAGAGTTGATGGAAGAGATGGGCATCACAATTCTCCCTTATGAGGACTATGGCACGAATGGACATTATTATGGGAGCATACATATCCGGCTGATTGCCTGGAAAGCGGAATATCAGGGAGGCGAGATCAAGCTCTTGTGGAGCGGCTGATCAAAGAGTCTTGGTAAGCTGAATTTAAAAAAAGAGCGATGAGAATCTTTTTACTTGTTTGTTCTAGTTTGATAGAATCAAACTGAGAGACTTTTACGCAAAGAGGAGAGACGCTTAATGACTGTAGACAACGCTTACAAGTTAAAATGGGGCATAATCAGTACCGGCTGGATTGCGGAGCAGTTCGTATCCGATTTGGTTCACAGCTCGAATGGTGTGGCCTATGCGGTGGGATCGCGTTCGCAGGAAAGCGCAGATGAATTTGCCCGGAAGCACGGGATAGCCAAGGCTTATGCAACCTACGAGGAATTGGTGAATGATCCTGAAGTAGATGCCGTGTATATTGGAACACCGCATCCTTTTCATAAAGATAACGCACTGCTTGCGCTGCGTGCCGGCAAAGCCGTGCTGTGCGAGAAGCCTTTTGCCGTGAATAGCGGTGAGCTTACGGAAGTCATTGCCTATGCCCACGAACACAAGCTGTTCCTGATGGAGGCGATGTGGAGCCGCTACATCCCGGCGATGGTCAAGGTCAGGGAATGGCTTGCCGAGGGGCGAATCGGAGAGGTTCGTCTGGTAAAAGCCGATTTGGGCTTCCGCACGGAGTGGAATCCGGAAGGCAGATTGCTTAATCCGAAGCTCGGAGGCGGGGGTCTGCTGGACGTGGGGATTTACCCGGTTTCTTTTGCTTCAATGGTCTTTGGGCCACATCCCGAGAAAATATTAAGTACAGTAAGTATCGGGGAGACAGGCGTGGACGAGCACTTTTCGATGCTGCTGTCCTACGGCGGCGGCAAGACAGCCTCGCTGAACGGCGGAGTACGCCTGAACATGCTGGAGGAAGCCCATATTTTTGGAACAGAAGGTCATATCATCGTTCAGGGCACTTTAGTGAATCCGAAGTCGGCGGTGCTGTATGCGGGTAAGGAGAAGGTGGAAACGTTTGAAGATGATCGCCTGTCCACCGGTTATGTTTTTGAAGCCGAAGAAGTGGGGCGCTGCCTGCAACAGGGGCTTACCGAAAGCCCAACCATGCCGCTCGATGAGTCTTTGGCGATCCTGAAGCTGCTGGATGAAGTGCGTGCGCAGTGGGGACTTGTCTATCCCGGCGAGTAACTGCGAACGTACACTGGACTCCAGTATAATAGAGGCATATATCATTAGGGGGAAGCTGGTATGAGTTCATTTTCAAAAAGATTTCTAATCCATCTCGGAGTGTATACGATTCTATTCTTTCTTATTCCTTTTCTCCAGACCAATAGTGCTGCCGGTTCTATGAATGATCTGGGTGTTTGGGTGCTGCTGCTGCTCATGGTAAATCCGGCCGCGATTCTGATTCTTTCCGGCGAGGCCGGATTGCGTTCAGGATTTAACCTTATTCTTTGCCTGCTTCCGGCGGTATTGTTCACCCTGTCGGTGTATATCTTTTTTCAAGGCAACAGCAGTGCTCTGTCCTATTCGGTAATGTACGGTGTTATTGGGCTGGCAAGCAACGGGATTGGAGCATTGTTTAAAAGAAAGAAAAAGTAAGGTGCACGATGACATTTTCAATCAGGAAGTCCACGGTCTCGCGAAAATAGTAATTAATAGTTTCTTAATATCTAGTTAATCTTTGCGGGTTATAGTGGTTTGTAACGTTTTTTTCGTTATAAATTACTTAACAGCAGGGGTGAGATTGTTATGAAGCGCGACCTGGAACCGAATATTAAGCGAAATTTAAATAGAACCAAAACGTTTAAAGCTCCAAAACGCAAGAAAAAACGGGTATTCAGATCTTTATTTTCAATACTGTTTATACTTATGCTCGTGGCTGTTGGATGGTTTTACCTCACGCCTTCCGGAACTAATCTGCGTTATATGCTGGCGGACACGATTATTACTACCAAGCACCGGTATCTGGCGAAGTATTTAATCGGTCAAAGCGAATTGGATCGCCGGGTGGCCTCATACTCCAAGGAATTTGACGTAATGGCTCAGGTGAAGGACAAGCATAATGTAAATCTAAATCTATCGGCCACCGTTAATAAAAGTGTCGAGATTGAATCCATATCCGGCCCAGGATTCAAAGGCTACATTATGTATGTACACGATCCGAAAATGGTGCGTGTAGTGACTACGAATAATGTCGGCCAGGGTGAGCAGGTTTTGAGCATGGTCAAACGGACGGGGGCGATTGCCGGGGTTAACGGAGGAGGCTTTGATGATCCGAACTGGAATGGTAATGGTTTCAAGCCTGCCGGTATTGTTATGTCGGGTGGAGAAATGCTGTACAAGGGCTCCGGTATGAATGCTCCAATCAACGTAGTAGGCATCGATCGAAATGGCTTAATGGTGGCCGGAAAATATAAACCATCCGAACTTCTGGACATGGGAGTCAGAGAAGCGGTGACCTTCCAGCCGAAGTTTATCGTCAACGGTAAAGGGCTGGTCAGAAACGAGGCCGACGGCTGGGGCATTGCTCCACGTACATGCATGGCACAGAAAAAGGACGGCACCATCATGTTCGTTGTTATTGACGGCCGTCAGCCGGGATATTCTATTGGCGCAACTCTATATGACGTGCAGAAGATCCTCCTTGAAAAAGGAGCGGTCACCGCAGCTAATCTGGATGGCGGTTCTTCTACCGTTCTTGTGAAGGACGATAAAGTCATTAATCAGCCTTCAAGCAGATACGGAATGCGCTACCTGCCGACTGCCTTTTTGATATTCGATCATCCAGATCAAGTAGCAGTCAACAATATATGGCAGGGCATAGATATGAAGAATTTTGATTCATCCAAAAAAAAATAACCGCACAGGGGACAGCATACAACCATCGTGTCAGCGAGCTGCCCGGATACTTAAAGCGTACCCAATCCTCCACAATATAGGGACTGAATCCCTATGGTGGAGGATTTCGTTTTTTATATTTCAGAATTCTTTTATGAGAAAATTTTCAGATTGAATTTCTATTTTTCTCAGATGGAGGGGATATAGTTTAACTCATAAGATTAAAGGAGGGCACAGAATGATAAGAACCAACCATTTATCCAAGGTCTATAAAAATGGATTTAAGGCAGTAACTGATCTCAATTTACAAATTGATGAGGGTGATATTTACGGTTTCCTGGGACCCAACGGGGCTGGCAAGACTACCACAATCAGGATGTTAACGGGATTGTTAGCGCCAACCCAGGGAGATACTTTCATCAATGGTGTTAACGTAAAGGAAAAAAATACAGAAATCAAAAAAATGGTAGGCGTCTTGCCGGAGTCGCATGGATACTATAATTGGATGACGGGCTATGAATATCTTGAGTATTTTTACAAGTTATTTGGCCAGGATGCCAGTGGAGCAAAACAGCATATCACCTATTTGCTTGAAAAAGTTGGACTGAGTGAAAGAGGACAGACACTGGTCGGACAATATTCAAGGGGAATGAAGCAAAGGCTGGGCATTGCAAAAACGCTCATAAATCATCCAAAGGTCATATTTCTTGATGAGCCGACATTGGGATTAGATCCTTCAGGACAAAGAGACATTCATGAGCTGATCCTGGAATTAAACAAAAGCATGAATATCACCGTATTTATTACCTCCCACTTGCTTAAAGATATTGAGGTATTATGCAATAAAATTGCTATTGTCAAAAACGGGAATCTGCTTGAACAAGATACCATTGAAAATTTGCTGAAGAAATATTCGACAGATGGGGTTTTTCGTATTAGAACCTCAAACAATTCCGAAGCCATGAGCTATATACAGGAGATCAACGGCTTTGACAAGCTGGAGCTAAAAGAGGACTACATTGAAGCTTCAATCACGGATGCCTCTTCAATTGATCTTATAAAACGCCAGATCGTTGAAGTGCTGTTCATGAACAAATTTGATATCCAGGAAGTTATCAAGGTCACAACTTCTGTGGAGGACCTATTCTTAAAACTGGTTAACGATGCCGATAAAAAGGAGGTGCAATGATGAATAAGACAATCATTTGGAAGGAAATTAAAGAGAACATATTTGCGATGAAGGGGACACTTTGGTTGTTTGTTGTTGCACTTCTATTCAGCGGATTGTCATATAGCTTTGTTTCTGTAAAGGAGTTAAGCCTGCTGGCCCAAACCGAGGTGATGGTAACCATGGGTAAAATGATTATTGGGGTAGCTGTGCTTATTTCGATTATTTTAGCCTCTGTAAGCTTTTCTAATGAAAAGGAGCAGAGCACCATAGAAAGTTTGTTGCTTACACCTATATCGAGTTTTAAGCTGGCTATAGGCAAACTGATGGGCACGCTGTTTATGTGGGCGCTGATCTTCATAGTATCTATACCCTATATCATCACGTTAGGACATGGAACGCAGGTAGTGCCCTCCATGATCGGATTCTTCGCTATTATTGGAACAATGATTGTATTCATCTACTCCTGCTTATCCATGTGCCTATCTATATTAATGGGGTCTTCGAAGAACGCAATGATTACATCGATATTATTATTTCTAATTACAGCAATTCCCGCATTCCTGTCAACCACTATGAAAAAATCGGGCTTCGGAAAGATTCTTGATCATGTAAGCCCATTATCAAACTTTACAAGCCTGATGAAAGGTATAATCATAAACAGACAGGATTTATTCACGTTGTCCAATTATATATTGCCTCTAATTCTTTATATAATTTTAAGTTATTTGCTGCTTAGATTCGCTCTGAAAAAGTTCAATTTTGAGGGAGGAGAATAAGATGAAAAAAATTCTGGCTCTTATGCTGATCATGTTATTAACCTTATCCACTTATGGAATGGTGTTTGCCGGCGAAGCTGTAAACAACCATCCACTAAATATAGAAATCCTATCCCCGACTTCGGTTAAGGATTACCCTGGCCTGGAACAAACCATTAAGGCCAAAATTACCAATAACAGCAATGTGCCCACGGGTGAGCTGCTGGCCTATATAACTATGGCTGATATAAGGAAAAACATGACCGTCAATCTGGAAGACTACAGCGCAGATAAACCGGTTGTCATTGATGGGCTTAAAGCAAATGAATCACGAACCGTTGATCTTCCTGTCAGATTTGTATATACCAGTAATTACAAATTATATGTGACGGTAGCATATAAAGAGAGCAATATAATCAACTCCAGCTTATCCATACCCATTGAAATTTTGGGGAACACTAAGATAGACAAAACTATGGTTGTGGCTGTATCTGGAATTGAACCCTTGTTACTGCTCGGGGTCGTCGGATTCATATTCTTGAAACGAAGACGGAAATTCAAAATATCTTAAAAAGTAATCAGAGCTGTGTTTTAGCAGCTCTCTTTCTCATAATGAGGAGTTGATAAAGTTGAATGACAAGGATATCTTAATTATTGAGGACGACAGGGCCATAGTGAGAATCCTGGAATTGGAATTACAGTACGAGGGATATTCATTTGATAGTGCTTATGATGGGAAAGAAGGACTGAATAAATTTCGGAATGGCCAGTATGGGCTGGTTCTGCTTGATTTAATGTTACCAGAGGTAAGCGGGATGGAAGTTTGCAGGAAAATACGTAAGAACTCTAATGTTGCCATCATAATGCTTACTGCAAGAAGAGATATTACGGATAAAGTCATCGGGCTGGATTTAGGTGCGGACGATTATATTACAAAGCCTTTTGAAATGGAAGAATTACTCGCTAGAATAAGAGTAGGACTGAGACATAGTAAAGCCAGAATAACGGAGTCGAAAATACTGAAAATAGCGGATTTAACCCTGAATCTTTTGACAAGAGAGGTTGTAATGCGAGGAGAACCTATAGATTTAACAAAAACAGAATACGATCTGCTCGAATATTTGATTACTAATAAAGAGCGCGTGCTTTCAAGGGATCAGATTATTGAATATGTTTGGGGGTATGACTTTGTTGGGGATACGAACATTTTGGATGTGTATATCAGATATCTCAGAAATAAAATAGATTACCATTATGATGAAAAATTAATTCATACCGTAAGGGGAGTAGGTTACACCCTCAAGGAGTCGAAATGAAAAGCATACGTTTGAAAATAAAGAAAATATCCCATAGATTAACAATTGTGTATGCGGTGCTTTTTTTTGTTGCTTTGGTTTCAGTTAATGCTGCGACCCTTTTTAGTGTAAGTTATTATATGAATCAATCCTCTAAGGATCAGCTGGAATTAATTAATCAAGCCGTAAAAAAAGAGATCTATGTATTGCAAGATGTCCAGGAAATTGATTTAAAAAACATCTCTCAAATGAATGAGAACATTGATATCAATTTAATTTATGACAATAAACTGATCTTTGAAACAGGTGAACGATATAATTTACCATTGATGGATAATACCAACCTCAAAACGGTGAAATCAATCGAAGTTGGAGAAAAAAAGATCATCTATTTAAGTGACAAGCTCATTTTAAAAGACAACCAAGTTATTCATGTTCAGATTATAAAAGACCTGTACAATGAGCGGGGATTTCTGAATGTTTTATTTTGGATTATGACTGTTATGGATTCTTTCATCTTCATTGCCGCCATTATTGTTGGTTACATCATCAGTAAAAAAGCTTTAAACCCTATTGATAAAATTACGAATCAAGCTAAACAAATCAGTGCCAGCGATTTGACTAAGAGAATTAAGATTGAAGGTCCAGACGATGAATTGAAAAGACTTTCCGATACCTTCAACGACCTGATTGCCAGAATTCAGTATTCTTATGAGAAACAAAATCAATTTACTTTGGATGTGTCTCATGAATTGGCTACCCCTCTGGCTGTCATAAAAGGATATGTAGATTTGATTGATCGTTGGGGTAAGGAGGATCGGGAAATTTTAGATGAAGGTATCCTGTCGATTAAAAGGGAACTATCAAATATAATCAGGCTGCTGGACACCCTGTTTTTTTTGTCTAAAAGCGATAATGAAATTCTAAAGCTGGAGAAGACAACGTTTTGGCTGAATGAATTAATTGTTGAAGTACTCAAAGAGAGTAAACTTGTTACAACTAGCCATGATATCTCTTCCAATATCAATGATTCCATCTCTATAGAAGCGGATAGAAGACTCATTAAGCAAATGCTTAGAGCGATCATTGATAATAGCATTAAGTACACAGCCCAGAATGGGAAAATAGAGATAAATTCAAAATCAGTAAATGGTCAGGCCGAAATCACAATTTCGGATAATGGTACGGGTATATCCAAGGAAGAAGTCCCCCATATCTTTGATCGGTTTTATCGGGTAGATAAAGCCAGATCCAGGGAATTAGGAGGGACAGGTCTAGGATTGTCCATAGTGAAATGGATTGTTGAAATTCACGGTGGCAGCCTATTGGCGGAAAGCGAACTGAACAAAGGCACTCAAATGATTGTTCGTTTACCTCTTGATTTGTGACAAAGCAGTGTTATTAATGTGCCAAGCTCTGACTCGCCACCGAATCCACTACAAAGACAGGCACATAAAGCACCCCGGTATCCGTCACAATGGTCTCGTAACCATATTGGAATTGCCCGGAGACCATAGAACTACCTGTGACTGAACCCACATCTCCTTGAAGAGAAATATAGAGGCCGTCTGAATATGCAAGTACTTTTCCGGTGTTATCCTGAAAAATCTCACCGTTCAGCGAGACGTTCTCATAAGGGTGGAGCTCCAAATCTGCAGCCGGGATCAGCGTGTACTCCTGAACAATTTCAGCGAACTGGTAGACCCCGTCCATTATGCGGTACAGGGCTGTCTGCCCGTCAACGCCGTCTCCGATGTCTGCATTCTGAAGGACAATGGAGCCATCCGGCTGCAGCTCATATTGATCGCCGGTGAGCGAGAATAACACGGAGATTCCTTCCGGTTTCATTTCATAGGCCGTAAAGTCAATGCGTCCACTGTCGCTGTCGGCCTCGGCCAGCACAACCGGCAGACCGGAGAGGGAACCCAGGCTGTCATTAAATTCAAGGCTGCGCAGGCTTTCAAAGCCGGGGATGGTATCTCCGGTTAATGTGACTATGCTGTCGTCACTCTTGATAGCCGCATAATACAAGCGGCCGCTGATATCCGTACCGGCGACATATACTTTTGAGCCATAGAGGTTTTTGCTGGAGACGACATGGCTATACTGGCCCGGCTCCTGGCCTCCCGGCAGCAGGCGCACCGGCTCTGCAATATTCCACGCGAGGTGAACAGCTGTGACCTCTTCTGACGTATCCTGCAGCGGACTAAGCTCACCATATAACTGGATCGCCTCCGCATACTGCCCTGCCCGGGCCTTGCGCCCGGCGCTTTTCAGCAGCTTGCTCGTACTATTATTGATCAATGGGAGCACCTTGGATGAGGCCAAGCCGGCATCCTCGGCAAACTTCCGGTACAGCAGGGCATGTGCTGCAAAGGCAGTAATATATTCCCCTTCCACATCCTTGTCCAGGATAAGCTTGCCGCTCTCCTCCGCTTGCCCCGCTACCCAATTAGCCGTATAATCATGCTTCTTATAACCATTCAGCAGGGACAGAGCGCTGTTCAGAAACTCTTCGACCTGTCCTGCCGCCGCCAGCGCAACCAGCTTCTTCGTATCATGGGATTTGAACCGGGAGGTCAGCTCCTGCTGTTTGAGTTCGGCTCCCCCATAAAAAGCATCGGGGATAAGGAGCAGATTCCATTTAGAGCTATCGTCTGTATTTTCAATAGTGCTCCGGCTTTGTTCCATCTCTGAATAGAATTGCTTCTTAAACTGCTGGAAGTAGGATGTCATCTCTTTCGAGAGGCCTGAAGCCGCCGATAATTGGCGATAATAAGATTCATAGGCACTTCCTGGCTTCATATACTGAGCCTTCACGCGGACAAGGGATTCATAGCTTTTCATTAATCCGGCAAAATCCCCGGTCGCCGCCTGCTCACGGGAGGATAAGGCCAGAGTTGCCAGACTATTCCGGATGGTTGTGATGGGAGCGAGCTTCTCCAAGCGGGCACTTATCTCTTCTTCCTTGTAGTCGATGGAAGAGTTGGCGGCAGCCTCACGATACTGCTTCTCTGCAGCAACAAGGTCGCCCGCAGCATACAATCGGTCGCCTTCCTGTACCGCTTTTATTTTGTCAGAGATCAGAAAAGCTTTCTGTCCGAGCAGAATAAATGCCAATATACACAAAATGATCATAAAATTCCGCGGGTTTATTAATTGTTTGAACGTCATATGTAGTGACCTCTTTCATGCTTGCAGTCCTATTGAAATTCTGGGTCCCACCTGTATTTGGACTCGATGATTTGCGCCACCGTATCTTCGAGACCGTTCCAGGGTTCATGCGGATGCGAGGCAATCAGCCTGGATAACCGCAGGAAGCGATCGCGGGGCAGGTCGTGAACGTATCTGCCGATAAAAGCAGAATACAGCAGGGCATACCGCTTCATTCGCACCGCGGCTCCGGCTACTCCCGTCAGAATGGCCGGACCTTTAACCATACGGAGAATTTGTCCCTCATAGGCTTGTACATACCGGAAAGTCCGGTCCTTGATAAGATCAGGCCGCACCTTGGCTATTTCACCGATATATTCTGCCAGCAGCGGTTCGAAATCCTTCAGCAGCAGCTGTTCCAGCTCCAGATCCATGTCTTTGCGCAGCAGAAAGCCGTGCAGCAGGGCCACGCGCTGTCTGGCGATACGGTCGCCGCGCAGCAGGATGGAGAGCTCCCGCAGCTTCTCGTAAGCCAGCACATCGTTCTCTCGAAGCACGGAGACGGCCTCCTGACGGTTCATCTCCAGCCCTTCCTTGATGAGGCCGATATTGCGTCCGAGCATTTCGTTCAGACTTTGCAGGTTTTCGGTTAACCGCACCTTGCGCTGGATGTAGTAGAGCAGTCCAAGCAGCAGTAATCCTCCCGCACCGCACAGCGCCATCTGGCGGAAGTCCTTGCCGAAGTAGACAGAGACAAGTGTCAGCAGAAGGACCAGCCAGAGACGCGTACTCATCTGCCGCCCTGCCATTGAAGCTGCGCGGTGCTCAACAGGAGAAAGGCTGGCTTTGCCGCATTTCGTACACCTTTCCTCGGAGAGAGCGGTATAACGTCCGCAGTGACGGCAGATGCGCAGCTTGTCAAAAGCGTAGCGGGGGATCTTGAAGGAGCGGAACGTGACAGGCTTTTTCTTATTCATGGACGCTTGTCTCCTTCGTTAAGAGCAGCAAGCAGTCTCTCGTCAATGTCCTCGCGGCTATGCGGATTGCGGCTGCGCGATACATACATGGAAATTTGAATTACGACATAAAGGAACGTAATCCCAAGGATAACGTATGAAATCATGGAAGTGTCCTTTCTCTCGGTCATAAAGTTGAAGTTTACAAGCTTTAATTATATCATAATGACATACTATTGACAGTTTTTAGAACCCTTATCCAGCTTGCCATATTTGCCTACTATAACACAAGAGGAGTCATCAATATGCATCGTAGTCATCGTAGTAACAGATCCATCAAATCTCGGATTTTCAATATCTTCACTGCCTTGCTGCTGGCGCTGTGTATCGCCGTCAGCCCAATCGCGGCTGTACCTGTCTATGCTGCGGCCCCGGCCCCCTCACACATCGACGCCGTTCTGCTTCTCGACGTCAGCAACTCTATGAATAAGAGCGACAGGAACAAAATCGCCAGTGAAGCGATGAAAATGTTCATAGATATGCTGGCCACACAAGGGGATAAGGTCGGTATTGTGGCTTATACCGATAAGGTTCAGCGGGAGAAAGCCCTGCTGCAGATCAGCACCGCTGCGGACAAGCAGGACTTGAAGGATTTCATCGACGGTCTGGACCGCGGCGCTTATACGGATATTGCCGTAGGGGTGGAAGAAGCGGTGAAGGTGCTGCAGAACGGAAGCGATCCGGCACATGAACCTATGATTGTAATGCTCGCTGACGGGAATAACGATTTGAATGAATCGTCCGGAAGAACGCAGAGCCAGTCCGATCAGGAGTTGAATGATGCGGTAGAAGTCGCGAAAAAGAACGGATATCCCATTTATACGATTGGTTTGAACGCCGACGGCAAATTGAATAAGCAAATTCTGGCGGATCTGTCAGACAAGACAGGCGGCAAAGCCTTCGCTACGGATTCAGCCGATGATCTGCCGCAAATCCTGAGCGAGATCTTTGCCAGCCATCTGAAGCTGAAAGTCGTGCCTGTCCAGTCGATAACGGCGAACGGCAGCTATCAGGAAGTAACCGTAAATGTGCCAAACGCCAGCGTATTGGAGGCAAATATATCCATTATGTCTTCTCAGCCGGTGACGGCGAAGCTGGCTGATCCGTCAGGGAACAGCGTGCCGATTCCATCAGCCGATGTGCTGCTTTCGAAGTCCAAAACCTACAGCCTGATCAAGCTGCTGTCGCCGCAGCAGGGAGATTGGAAGCTGCAGGTGAAGGGTGTGGCAAAGGATAAAATCGATATCAATCTCGTATTCAACTATGATTTGGAGCTCAAAATCGATCCGCTGTCTTCAGCTTCCTACAAAAAAGGAGACAAGATTGATATTGCCTCCCATCTGTTCAGCAATGGTACTCAGGTAACGCTCAGCAACTTGTATCAAAATATGAATGCGGTACTCCTTGCAACCGATGTGGATACGGGGGCTGTGGAGGAAATTCCGCTGGATAACTCCGGCGATGTTTTTAAAGGAACATTTGAGGTAAAAGAGAGCCATAATTATGAGCTGAAGGTCCGTGCGGAGGAGCAAAGCTTTTACCGTGAGAGTGATACGGTGAAGATCAGCGCGAAGACGGGAACCGCGGGAACGGGCAGTACCGGAACCGGAGCAGCTGCAGCAAATGGAGAGCTTGCCGGACCAGCCGCTTCTTCCAAAGCGCTATATTTTATAATCGGTGGTGTGCTGCTGTTATTGGCGGCAGGGATCGCGCTGTGGCTGCTGTGGAAGAAGTCCACCCACGGTTTTGCAGGCCAGATGGTGGTTGAAGTGCGTGACGGAAATACCGGAGAGAAAACCTATCCGCAATATAAGAAGCTGAACGGATTCCGGGGAAAATTCACGCTGCACCAGCTGCTGCAGCTGGCGCCTGAGCTTAAGGAAAGCGAGAAGCTGGTCTTCACGCCGGGCAAGAATGACAGGCTGCTGCTTCGCAGCGGGGAAGGCATATCGATCGAAAGATCGGGACGTGCGGCCGACGCCTCGCGCGGACTTGAACTGAAGAGCGGAGACCGGATTTCGGTGTCGCTGCACAGCGTGGATAAGACGATTCTGATCGAATATCTGGTATAGTAGTTAATCGCAGAACTTTTAGGAGGAAAGCATATGAAACCGGTAGTAAGAGAGCATATTCAGCAACTGGATGTATCCCTGGGCGGAGGCATTGTCAGCGACAAAATCAGAGTGGACACCATCGATAACCCGATGCTCATCATCGGACTTGGCGGTACAGGAATCGACGCGCTGCTGCGTCTGAAATATCAGATCAACCGCCGCTTCAAGTTGCCGGAAGATCCGTTGTCTAAGAAGAAACGGGACAAGCCGGACAATGTGGAGTTTCTGGCTTTTGAGACCAACGAGCAGGACCGCGGCAAAAAATACAAAGGCATCGGCCTCGACCCGCAGAATGAGTTTGTGCTTCTGGCGAATGCCGAAATCGGCGGACTGCTGCAAAACCGCAGCATTCTGGAGCCTTATATTACGGAATGGCTGTCGCCTGAACTGAGCATCACTGACGGTATGAACGGCGCCGCAGGCGTCCGGCAGGCGGGAAGACTGCTGCTGTTCACGAAGATTAATCAGGTTGTTGCGGCCATCGACAAGAAGATTAAGACGCTCTCCGTCGGCACAAACAAGAAGCTGATGGTGTTTCTGCTGACAGGTCTGTCCGGAGGGACAGGCAGCGGTGCGTTTCTGGATATCGCCTATATTGTACGGGGGATTATTGAACGCGATTATGGCTCCGCCGGTATTGACCGCGTCAATACGCTCGGGTACCTGTTCACACCGGATGTGAATCTGGCGAACAAAAGCCTAAGCGAGCATACGCGTGAATACATCCGCAAGAACGGCTACGCCGCGTTGAAAGAGCTGGATTACTGGATGAACGTGGACAGCCGGGGCGAGAGGTTCCGCCAGCAGTACGGCAATATTTTAACTGTAAATTCGCCGCTGGCTCCCTTTAATCTGTGTCATCTCATCTCTGCTACGAACACTGAAGGCAAGCTGCTGGAGAACGCCTATGATTACTGCATGAATGTGACGGCGGAGAATATCACCAACTTTATGGCCAGCGAGGAAAAGCAGTCGGGCGAAGAATTCGCCATCCATGACTATATCAGCAACATTCGGACAAATATTGCCCAGATGAACAAAACCTATCCGGCCAACTACGAATACAACATCATCGGGGCTTCTTCCGCCGTGCTGCCGATTGAGGAAATGACAACTTATCTGGCCTACCGCCTGTTCGATAAGATGGAGAATATGTTCCATCAGGCGCCCGGTCAGGAAGATGTAGAGAAATTTGCCCGCAAGCTCGGCATTGATCCGGGCAGCATGATCAAGACCTTTGAGTCCCGTGTGCCCGAGCCGCTGCCGGGGTATCAGAACAGTGAGCGTTTGAGCCATGCCAACGTGATCAAGAATCAGGTAGTGAGCATGGACACAGAGCTGGAACAGAACTTCCTGGCCCGTGCGCGCGAAGAATATATCAAATCCAAGAAGCAGCTTCCGGGCGAAATCGTCGGGCGTTTCGGGGAAGAGCTGGAACGGATCTTCTTGCATCCGGAGCAGGGTCCATTCTATGTCTCGCGCCTGCTGTATACCGAGAAGGGATTTTGCATTCTGAAGCTGATTCTTTCTTACATCGAGGCTCTGCGTGAGAGTCTGCTGCGTCTGCCGCGTGACATTGAGACCGCGCGTGATAGTGCGGATGACAAGCTGGGCGATGCCCGCAGCGCTTTTGTATCGAAGGAGAAGAAGAAGAACGCTTATATTGAAGCCAAGATCAACGAATATTGGCTGCTCGCAGATGTAGAACGCACGGAGCGCATGATTGAATTTTACGAGGACTTATACGAGCTTCTTAATGAGGAAAACAACCGGATATATGGTGTGTTTACGGAAATTCTAAGTGCGCTCAGTTCGATTTTTGCCAAAAATGGCGACATTCTGATTAATGGCGAAGAACAGGCCGACCACAAGGGTAACAAAACGTACTACTGGAACATCGTCAATGTGCCGGATATTTCAGCTACGATCTCGAAGATCATGGATCAGAAGGACGGCGACGATCTCATTCGTGACTTTACCCGGGAAATGCTGAATCATTCCGGACGTTGGGTCAAAGAGCAGGAGATCGATGTTGTCCGTTCCATTTCAGAATTCTTAAGTGATAAGTTCGGCGATCTGATCACCCGTTCCATGGAGGATTTCCTGGTCATGAAATATGGCAACGAAGAGCCGCTGGACAAGTTCGTCGAGCGTATTGTCGCAGGCAAACTGGATGAAGAAGCCGTACCAACCTTCCACCTCAGCAACAGCTCCGGCAGCCTGCACTTCCCGTCATGGGGTTTTGTATCCGTGCCGGTAAAGGCACCTGGAATACTGAAGGGAATTCGTAATTACCAGAACAATGCGCTCGGCAAGTCGCAGTTCACGATCAAGGAGAGCCAGGTCAAGAACCGTATATTCTGGCTGAATACGCGCAATGGGGTACCGTTATTCGTCTATACGCCGCTGCGGGTGTTCGAGGAGAATTATGAACGGACCATTCTCGATAAGGAAGGGATCGGCCGGCATTTGGTGCAGACCGACAAGAACAACTGGACGTATCTGCCTTCCCCGATCCCTGAGAAGTCATGGGGAGACACCTATGTCAATAACCGTGTCCGCGATTATAACGCCAGAGTGCGGGCTGATTTTGCCAAGGCGCTGGAGCTTGGTGTCATTAAGGAAAAAGGAATCGACGAGAACACGAGCAGCCGGTATTCGGTTGTATTCACAAAGCCTTTTGATCTTGAGGTGTTCCTGCGCGGCTATAACCTGCAGCTGCAAGCGGGACGGCCGAATATGGGCGAAGTGAAGAAGGCGGCAGATGAACTGAACCATCTGCGCGACAATGGACTGGAGCGTGAAGGGGTTAAGGACATCTTCGGCAGCATCAATAAAGAACTGGCTCAGGAGAACCTGATTCGTTCCCCGCAGCTCATCTCCCGTGTTCGTGAGGAACTGGCAAAGTATGCAGCTCTGGGAGCCAAAGCGGCAGAGCTGGAAGCCCTGCTTCATCAACATCTGGATGAAGAGAAATGGATGGACCAGTTCATTGAGGCGCTCTATACGGACAGCATCATCAAGAAAGGCGCGCTGTACGTGTATGACCGGGATGAAGAGGAGGATGCCTGGGAACCGTTCGCCAATCTCATGAAAGAACGAAGCTATGTGGAGTTTGCCGTATACCGCCATTTCCGTGAGCTGGATGAGAAAAGCCGCAGTGTGCTGCTGCGCAAGGCGGCCCGCCGTGCAGGCGAAATGACTGCTGCGGAAGACGTATCTCCGCTGCTGTATAAGCTGGAAGGCTTGTACGTCACCTTTCTTGAAGCGCGCGACAGCCTGGAATATGAGCGCGTGGAGCATGCGAACGGGGATGAGATGTACGGATTCTACAAGAGCATGACCGGCAAACTCAGCAGCATCCGCAGAAAGCTGAAATAATCCTATGACCCTAACATCGGCATTATCTTATGCGGAGCAATATGCCGCGCGGGAAGAGGCGCAGCAGAACAAGGGGGATGGACGCAGCAGCATCCATTATCCCGCCCTGTTTCTGTTCGTAGGCGAGAAGGTGACTCCGGCTATTGGTCCTGTACTGGATAGTTGTGAACGGAAATGGGATAACGCTGGCGGTGTTATGGCGCTGCATGCGGTCCCCGAAGGCGGGGATAACGATGGGAGCGGTGAGCGGTCCGGTGCCTCCGTGGACAAAGGGAGTGATGGGGGCGGTGAGCGGTTCAGCGGCGCATCCGGGGACAAAAGGAGCAGACATGAGCGGGTGCAGAGGATGACTCTGCCGGGCACGGCAGGACGTGAGCAACGTACGGTGCGGCAGGACATTTACCGCCAGTTTCATGAGCAGGTCCGGTTTCTGGCGGAGATGAATCGTGCGCTGCGTCGGCTTAGCAACAGCATAGCGGATTACGGACGACTCTATTCCTCCTTTGATGTAATCCATCTCTCTATCATTACGCGGGTCGATGACCCGCTTAATGTGTTCTTGCCGGAAATCACCCTTCTGGCGCGTGCTGTTCTGGGACAATCCTTCAAGTCGGTGCAGACCGATTTGTACGCCTTAATCCATGAGCGGGAGCAGGGTGAGCATTTCGGATATACAAGCTCCGTGGGATTGGCTTTTCTGCGTGAGCTGGAGCATATGCAGTCGGCGGAGTATACATTTAGCGCACCTCTGCTGGTTACGGAAGAGGGATTTTCGATTCCTGTGAATCATGGTCCTGCCTCACTGTTCGATCTGGTTTACCTGTTATCGGACAAAAATGAGCGCGGTATGCTCTCGGCCGGGGGGATGAGCGACAACTATGAAATTATCTCCCACATCAGCCTGCTGAAAAACCGGGTGCGTCCTTCCTCGGATCATGCCATCGGGCAGGGCGGATACAATAATATGACCTTTAAAAGCGGGATCAGGGGCAGTACGGGACGGCAGGGATATGCTTCAGCAGGGTTCTCCAGTGTGAGACGGCCAAACCGGCAAATTGCGCTGGCTGTACTGTATCATGCTTTCCGGCATCTCGTTTCAGACATGCGTGAAGGCAGTGCCTGGAGTATGCGGGAACGGCAGGCATTGCTTATGCTGGACCCGGAGAGCCTGCGGGAGAGAGCCTTGGGTTTACTGCCCGATGAAGCCGGAATTGATGAGATGACGGGGCTGATGAGTCACGGGCATCCATCCTATAATGAGCTCAAACGGCTGTCGCTGCGGGAAGCGGAGCATTTGCTGTTCGGAGACGGCGGTGAGGCTTATTTCCGCAACAACTTTACTTTTGTGTCAGGCCAGCGGCTGGAGGCGTTCGATCCTCTCCGGGTGTGGAGGTCTCTGCTGGCCCGCGGGGAAACGGGAGCCCCGGCAGTATCCTTTTATCAGCTGACGGAGTGGACGGCCGAGAGAGAGGATGCCGGAGGAAGTGTTCTGGTTCAGCTGCGGCAGCACATGGGAAGCCTGCGTGTCATGATCACCTCTGCGCAGGAGGAACTGGAGGCCTTATACGCGGATAGTGTAGAGCGGCAGCCGTTCAAGCGGGTTCCCCTGCTGGATAAGCGTACGGTGCGCAACTTTATCCATTATTTATTCTCAGCCGTTTACGGCAAAAGGTATGATCTGCTGCGGCTGGAAAGCGAGCTTTCCTTGTGCCGCCATCTGGAGTCCGGATTGGAGCAGCTTCATACGGAGAGTATCCGCAGGGTGAAGGCCATGGAGACGCTGGAGGAAGAGCTGCGGGCTGCGGCGCTGGACAGCGTCGGTCATGCGGGCGATGAGATCGGGCAGAACATCATGGAATATTACCGCGTGGTCACAGAAGAGGCAATGAATGATATTGAAGCAAAACGGGGACCCGGCGTATTCTTCAGTGATCGTTACATGGGCGATGTTTCAGCTCTGCTGGAGAAAGGAAAGAACGCCGTAGCAGAACGTCTGATTGATATTTGCCAGCGGGAGGTGCTGAAGGCAGAGCCTTTTACGCTATCCTTCGAGGAAGAGCTGCTGCGGCGGGCCAATGTTGCGGCTGCTTACGACAATCGGCAAGTATTATCCCGGGAAGAACTGTTCAAGCGGCTGTACCGCAGTCTGGAAGAGGGCGCGGTCGTTAATGTCCGGCTGTTCGAATATACCCAGGAGCACAGGCATGAGGAAAAATATTTCTTCGGCGACAGCGGCTCTGAATTTCTGCGCTATGCCTTCACCGTAGATGAGACTACACGTATTTACCGGCTGGGCTTCGTGCATGAGCAGCGCCAAAGCGGCGTGGAGAAGCTGAACCTGATGGGCGGGTTTCATCTGGAGGATCTTCTCTACTACCGCAATGGCAAAGTCTATTACGAAACCTACGTGCAGAACGGCTATGAGCTGCATGGTATAGACGCGGAGCAGCTTCCCGGCCTGCACTAAGGTGTTGATAGCAAACTCTACGGAAAGGATGAGTGATATATGCAGCGTAAAATCAATTTCCTCCTGCTCTTTTTCAGCTTGATCGGAGGGGGAATCGCCTTTGTTATTGGAGAAATACTGCTTGGCCGCTGGCTCGGAGATATGCCCTCTATTATCCTTGCAGGCCTTTATTTTGCCATAGTGGCTCTGGGTGTCGGACTGGGCTGCCTGCTCGCGGAGATGGTATCGCCCCGGCTGAACGGAGCGTCCTGGAAGCAGCGTTATCTGGGTTTATCCTGGAGGATGCTGCCCGTTACACTGGTGCTGCTGTTTGGAGTCGGAGTGGCGACGGAGTTTGTGTATGAACTGAACTTCGGAGGAGCGAAGCCGGTTAAGGATGTCGTGATGGTTATCGATGATTCCGGCAGCATGATGCAGAGCGATCCCAATAACAGCCGATACACAGCTGCTCAGGGCTTGGTTGCCCGCATGGACGGGGATAATCAGGTAGCGGTGCTGACCTTCAGCGACGACGCCACAGTGGTTCAGCCGCTGACCTCGCTCGCGAACCCGGCCGACGTTCAGCGTGTATCGGACGCCATCCTCAATCTGCAAACCACGGAAGGCGGCACTAATATCAGCGCTGCACTCTCGGAAGCGCTGGGCGTAATCAATGGTGACGAGACCGCAGACCGGGGGGCAATGGTTATTTTGCTGTCCGACGGATTCAGTGAATTTGATACCGCACGGGAACTGCAGGATTATTTGGATCGCGGGATTGCGGTCAATACGATCGGTTTGGGACTGGATGACCCTTCCGGGTCTTATCTGCTGCAGGATATAGCCAGAACCACCGGGGGTCAATATTATGATGTTACGGATGCTAACCGTCTGGGGGATGTGTTCCAGCAAATCTATGACCGTTTGGGAGACCGGACCCTGCTGACGGAGCGCAGTGATGAAACGGCGGGCAGTCCTTATTATGCTGCGGTACGTATTTTGTCGCTTATGCTGATCGGTGCCGCACTAGGGGTTGGATTAGGAATCTTGTTCGACAACCGCCACTTGGCCAAAAGCTTTGGACTGGGCGGGATCGCATCCGGTTTGCTCGCCGGTCTTGTTCTTGAGTTTGGTCTGAGCGGTTATTCATTTCTCGACGGAATGATTCGTCTGCTTGCCGTTCTTCTATTAGCTGGAATTATCGCTTTGTTCACTGGAGTGGTTCCCATTGGGGAAGGACGGATCTCCCGCAGAGGCCACAAGGGGACATCAAGCCCGGTGCCTGCCTCCAAGAACATTCCGACACCGCGCAGAGACCGGAGCAGCAAAGGATTTTAGTGGAGTTGAAAGGGGCTTATAGTCATGAGGTACGCCCAACTTAAAGTTGATGGCTCTACGCCGGTAATTAGCGATGTGAGTTCCCGGGTGGAGGATGGGTTCTGCACATTAAGATGGCGCTGGCCGGACGGTGTGCAGGCAGTCTGCATTCATAAGGGTCCCGCGGAAGAGCCGGAGAGCCGTGAACTACCGCCCGGCGGATTAAAGCTGTATACGCGTGAAGAATACAAGGCCAATAACGGTTACCGGGACAGGCTGGATGACATTGGCCTGGTGGCTTACACGATATTCGCCCGTATGACTGAGCATGGGGAGATTGTATTAGTGAGGCAGCAGGAGGGTGCCAACCGTGTTGTCGTCAGCGCAGGCAAAGCCCGTATCTATTATTCCATCCTCCCCAAAAAGGGATTGTTCCAGAAGACGAAAACTGTACATATGGCGATTACGGCGGAAGTGCCGGTTGCGAGAGACATTCTCTGCTATGTCAAAAAGAGGGGCGGCTATCCTGCGGGTAAAGACGACGGTATTCTTTTCCCGTTTGTGCAGGATTTCGCCGCAGGACGCAATGCGCTGCCACCGATTGAAATCGGCAAGGATGACTTTGTGCGCATCTTTTTCACAGACGGGCGCAAGTATGGACTCTACTACGAGCTGGTGCCGGAGTAACCATTTTGTTAGAGTGCTGCTCCTTCCGGGGCAGGCTGTGATACTTGCCAGTTGGTTTTAGTTGCACTTCGTACAATTAAAAGGCCGCCGAATCGGGAAAAAGCTCGATTAGTTGTATTCGGTACACTTATTTTCGGGGGAATCTGCCTAAACAAGCGATGTACCCATTTATAACTGCACGAAGTGCAATTAAAAGCTATATGTCCCGTTTGAAAGGGAAAATAATTGCACGAAATGCAGTTATATTCAATGCAGCAAGCCATGGAGCGAGGTAGCAGGAATGGAGCGAGGTAGCAGGAATTTTCTAACCGGGTTGATCGGGGGACGGACAGGCTTTTACTGATTAGTGAGGGCCCAATGTTGCAGGATTGGCAGCGAAACTGGTTGCATGGGCAAAATGTTTGGGATTGGCAGCGAAACGGGTTGCATGGGCAAAATGTTGCAGGATTGGCAGCGAAACTGGCTTTGCATGAGCAAAGTGTTTTGGGATTGGCAGCGAATAGGCTTTACGAAGTAAAGCTTACAGATCATGCTTACGATGTAAGCTTTACTGCGTAAAGCTTTAAGGAGGAATCAGAGATGTCTTTTTTCAGCCGCTTTATGAGGAAAAACCAGCCGCAGCCGAGGCCGCTTTTTTACGATATTGTGTGTCCGTACTGCTTCACCAAGTTCTCGCCGGAGGATGTTGTATTTCGGGCTATGCACAGCCGGGAGGACGATGAGAATTACGCGCTCGGCGAGGATGATGCCCTGAACAAATACCGGGAGCGGTTTGGCCTGGATACGGTGGAGGATGTGGAGGCGATTATTAAGCCTGCCGATATTCCGGAGGAGCATCACCATTTTACCGACCATGTGCTGACGGGTCTCACGGACCGCTATGGGGTGCTTACGCGCAGACGGCTGTGTCCGTCCTGTCACAATGAGCTGCCTATTACCGCAGGCAAGGTGCCGAGTAATATTATATCGATTATCGGTGCTTCTCAGGTAGGCAAGTCTGTGTATATGACCTCGCTTATTCATACGCTGCAGCACACGACTGCTGGTCATTTTGACGCAGCCTGCATGCCGCTGAATGCCGAGATCAGCCGCAAGTTCCGCACGCTGTACGAAGAACCGCTGTTTGAACGCGGCGATTTGCTGGCTTCTACACAAAAGGAGAGAATGCAGGAGCCGTTTATTTTTCAATTTGTATTCAAGGATGAGGAGAAACCGCCGCTTACGCTCGTTTTTTTCGATGTGGCAGGGGAGGGCATGGTCGATCAGGATTACCTTGGGCTGCACGGACAGCATATCAAGAACTCCGCAGGTATTCTGTTTATGGTCGATCCGCTGCAGATCCGTTCCATCCGTGAGAAAATCCACATTAACATCGGCGACCGCCCGGGGGAATGGGTATCGCAGTATGATGAGCCGCGCGATGTGGTGCTGACCATGTTCGGTGACTTTATCGCCTACCAGGAGAAGAGCAAAACGGATATCCCGACGGCGGTTGTCCTGGCCAAGAGCGACATGCTGCATTCTCTCAAGGATGAAGATGGCGACTATATCAAATCCAACAGCAATGTGTTCAATAACTATGTGCACCGGAAAACACTTAATCTGGACGAGTTCCACAATATCGACGGTGAAATCCGCCGTTTTATCGGTAAAGTTGACCGCCCATTTAAGGATACGATGGATGTGTACTTTTCCAATACCGCTTACTTCGCCGTATCCGCGCTGGGCAGCAATCCGGTCAATCAAAAGATCGAAGGCGTCGTCAGTCCGATCCGCGTGGACGAGCCGTTCATTTGGCTGCTGCACAAGCTTGGCTTTATCGAGGGGAGCGACGGTCCGTGAACATTTTCTCAGGGTCCGGGATCACCCAGCAGATGTACACCCGCGAGCGGCGCGGGGTTTACCGTTCCACGGAAGGCTTCGATACAGTAGCGAAATCCGAGAGTCTGGACAATAATTTTGTCAAAAAAATTCTGCATCCCTTCTGCCTCTACGATGCACCGGCCGAGCTGGCTTTGCGCGGAGAGAAGGACGAGTCGCAATATCCATCTGCGCTGCATCTTTTTCATTCGGAGAATGGGGAGACTGTGGTCGGGTGCAACAGGTATGTGGCCGCGGATTTCACCGGACAGCGCAGCGCTTTTTTTGCCCATAATTTCGTGGTTCCGGCAGCGAGAGCGGATGAAATCCTTCATCGGTACGGAGATTGGCTGCATGCGGATTTCGCTGAAAAACTCGCAGTGGAGCCAGGTGACGATTTACCTGAGCTAACCGCTATCCCTGTCCGCAGGACAGGGCCCCGCCGTGAACCGCTTGCTGTACTCCAGGCGCTGGGTATCGGCGAAACTCTATTCAAGGGCTTGCTGCAGGCCATTATGATCTCAGTAGCCGGAAAGAAGAAAATTTACATCTCACTGGATGTTCCGGTCCACGAGCTGTCCGTCCGGGCAGTGGAACTGACAGAAATCCTGTACAGTGCTCTGCCTTATGAATTCCGCCGGAGGCTGGGTGTGATTACGTACGTCAATGAGCCGAAGAGTCGCAAATATATCCATCTTACCTTTGTGGAAAAGGGAGCTCTGCGTCCGGGTGACCGCGGTATCGAGAAAGATTTCGTATTCGATCTGGCATCCGGACGCACGGGTAATGTTGACTTTGGTGAGGATCGGCAGCCGTATGCCGATTTTGTCTGGAAATCTCTGATGCGTAATCCGGCCGTCATAGAGGATTTTGGACGTTTTGCCGATGAAATGCTTGGGGGAGAGAGCGCAGAGCGCAAGATATCATTGGCTGTCTACAATGAGCTGGCAGTCTTTTATGAGATAGAACAGGGCAATGAGGTACTCTATGAGGATAACAAAAGTGCCGTACTCAGTGGACTGCTGTCCTATCTGAGAACTGACGGTGCACTAGATTCCAAGGTCAGGCTGAACGATTTGTTTCTGGAGCGGTTTGACCGCGAATTCGATCTTATCAGGCAAAAGGGTATGCTTATACCAGCTATCATGGAGAGCTTCAAGGAGTATTTCCTGTTGAAGGGTCATACCTATAGAGGCCGGATTGTTGACTATTTCATCAATGGTCTGCTTAACAGTCAGGCAGCGGGGCTCAAGGATGGGGTTAATGCCGCCTACGCTGTAATAGAGAGCAATGAAGAGCTTAGCAGAGCTTTCTTTACGAGGCTGCTTTCACAGCCCGATTTCCGCAGAATACTGTTTGAGCCCTATGTAGAATCACGGCTTGCCGCAGGGGGACAGGCAGCGGATGTGATGAGCTTTGTGGTCCGGTGGGGCCGGTTTCTCCCGGAGGCGCTGCAGCTGCCTTTTGTCCGGGATGCGGTTAGAGATTATCTGCTGGAAAAGCTGCAGCGGGAGAAGGAATCAGTAGGCGCTGTTGCTGCTATTCATGAAACTGTGACGAGGGCGGAAAAAGAGCGGCGCAAAGGATATGGAGTCGGCTCCGAGACGCTGGTTTTATTGCAGACGATGGCCTCTGCAGCTGACCGTTATTTACTGCATCGTATCTCCCTGGAGGAGATGTCGCAGGAGCAGCTGCTTGAAATTTCCTTTGTACGCTACCCTGGTGAAGTGGCTGACTGGAATCCGCCGCTGGATTACCTGAACAAGCGAAAATCGAAAGTGCTGCGTGCTGCGTACCGCTGGTTCGGGGAAGAAGGGCCGAATGAGCTGATATTCGCGGGGCTGGCTCCGCAGGAGCTGGACGATGTGCAGCTGCTGGGGCGCCGCTGGCTGAAGGAAGCGGATCAGGCGGAGCCTTTTGAACGGCTTCCGCTGGCGTTTTATTACAGCAGTGAACGTGAGGGAGGGCCGCTGGACTATGATGCCCTGCTTGATCTGATCCGAAGCAAAGCCGGTTCCAATAAAGATACGGTATATCGCTTTCTTGCCTGGTCTCAAGGAAATTCCTTGTTCAACCTGTCCAAAAAGAAGCTACAGCCGGGCTACCGGCGGGCCATATTGAAGTATTTCTTGAATCATGACCGTGAAGCGTTCAAGAACCGGGAATTCCGTAAAAGCTATGCTGATGGAGCAGGACCCGCACTGCAAAATGTGTATAATGAAGCCCGTATGCAACTGGCTTCGCCGCTGGCGCGGTGGATACGCCGCAGCCGATTTCAACTCCTGATCTTCGGTTCCTTTCTTGGAATTATACTGATTGCTTCACTCATCTTAATCAGGGTGCTGGATTCTAACGGTAATGAAACAGCCTTTCCGGAAACAACCCCACAGCCGACAGCCATTTCAGGTACCGGGGGTCAGGGAACAGGGATTGCCCCGGTTTCTGTTTATCTGAAGAATTCCCTCGGGAGTAATAGTGAGGGAGTGAGCCGGCTATTGTTCATATTTACCGCAGCAGATGATTATGCCCGGTTTAACCCTACAGAGATTAGTGTGGAATCCTCTGACGGTGTTACCGAGTCCTATAAAGTCTCCGCGACGACCAAGCTAAACGCCGTACCGTCGGCAAGCGCTTCTTCCGGAGCTGCCGGGGCGGACAACAATGCTACTGCTTCTGCTGAACCACAACCAAGTCCGACTTCTTCTCCTATAGGGAACTCTCTCTACCAGGTAGAGGTTGCTCTGGAGACTAATGCGGCTTTGGTAAAAGGAAGTTTGATTAAGGCGGGCGGGTACACGCTTACCCTCATGGCTGAATTGGACGCTGTGCCGGCTGGGGAACCAAGCGCCGGCGCGACAACGGAAGCCAGTGCGAGTCCGGCCACTAATGCGAAATAAAACGATGGGACTGACCCATGAGTAAATTTTCCTCAGGACAGAAGCACAGAGATGGAGAAGCATTGTATGACTTTGCTCCTGCTATTTCCATTAACGTATCGTTTGATTTAAGGTTAAAATCGACGAAGCTGGCGCACTAGGAAGTTAGGGATGATACGGGTCATCTTTTTTTGACTACACACTATCTTCATACATTCTCCTTATTTTTCTGATAGTCTAATGGTAGTTTTCATGAAGGAAAAAGTGCTTCTTGATTCTGAGCGTGTAAGGAGGAGGAGAACGTGAGTATAGAAAAATCCCCACCTAAGGACAAAGCACTGCTGAAAGCAACAGGTTCCGTATTGTTTGCTGTAGTGGCATCTGCTCACCATTGGTTGCATACGCTTTTGATCGCGCTTGGGTTAACGAGTTTCGGAGCCGGTTTGCTGTCGCTGTCTCCACCTGCAAAAATGACATTTTTACTGATCTCCTTGGTCCTGTCTATGTGGTTTGTGGTTGTAGCAAAGCGACGGTGGAAGGTTGCTCGCCCTTCTGCTTGGGTGTATCTTGTATCGTCCGTTATTTCCATTGCTCTTGTTGTCACAGCTCTACCGAAGACGGTTGCTGAAATCGTCAGTCAGCCGCAGCAGCAGCAAGAAGACCAGCACAATCAACATCACGAAATGAAAAAATAATAATTTGACCTGCAAACTGTGTTGTTCTAGAAACAAAAAGAGAGGCAAGGAAAGACAGAAGTGGGGCTCTCCAGATATCGGGAAGCTTTTAGGCTTGAAGAACCGATCAAAACGAGGAGGTAAAAACATGAACAAAAAATGGTTATTGCCCTGTGTTTTGACTTTAGCGCTGGTTAGTACTCCCTTTGTGGGAATTTCCTATGGGTATGCGCAGGAAGTTGACACTTCCATCTTGACGACTACACAATTGAGGAATTTACCACCATTGAAGGAGACGGATCGGATTGAACCAACAGGTAAAGTGAAAGAATTCACCCTTGATATCAAGGAGGGAAAGTGGGAACTGGTGAAAGGCACTTCCGTAGATGCCATTACCGTTAATGGGTCCATTCCGGGTCCGGAAAATTAACGGTAAAGCGTTCCCGGATACACAAGCTGTAAAGGTAAAGAAGGGAGAGGTTGTTCGGCTGCGGCTGATCAATATCAGCAACGCTGCTCATCCGATGCATTTGCACGGCCATGATTTTCGTGTGATTGCCGAGGACGGACATCCCGTCGCAGAACCGCAAGTCATGAATACGATTGACGTCGCTCCCGGTAAAACATACGATATTGAATTTATCGCCGATAACCCGGGGACCTGGTTGTTACACTGCCATGAACTACATCATACCATGAACGGCGAAGTGGAGCCGGGCGGATTGATCGGGGTTATTCAATACGACGGCCAGCCCGCTCTCGAAACAACACCGGGACAGGAAGAGGGAAAGGATAAGACGGACAAATCCGATATGCCTGACAAGAACAATATGACGGCTTTTAAGGATATGGAAAATCACCCGGCGGCATCTTATGTGGAATTTTTACGGACGAACGGAATGATTGCTGGTGTCGGTAACGGTATGTTTTTGCCCGATCAAACGATAAAAGTTAAACACCTGAATCTTTTGTTACAAAAGGTTACCGGCAAGGAATTCAACTTGGAGAAGACTGATCGTCTAACCGTATTTCAAGAGCTAGCCGATGGTTTGGGATTGGCAACTCAAGCGAAGATGCTGACAGACAAACAAACGAACACTTTGCTTGGAGATTATAAAGACCTGGCAGGCATAAGCCTTAGCGCGCTTAAAACTATCGCATTCCTGGTGCAGCAGGGAATTCTTGTTCCGAAAGAAGAAAATGGACTGCTTCGACCCAATGAGAAACTTACCAGGGCGGAGGCGGCTACGGTTATAGCCAAACTGATCCAAAAGGATTTAATTGCGATAAATAATACGGGCAACATGTGAATGTAACTATTAACACCTGATGCCATGGAAAGGGGACATCCCCTAGCCGAGGGAAAAGCTCCCCCCCCGTAATGGAGGCCACTGAAAAAGTCCCTCTTTAAGAAAAAAGGTACAGTTCCTCAAATTTTTGAGGGGCTGTGCCTTTTTTCTGTATAATTAAAGTACTAAACCAAGTAGGTTAGTCACCTTTGTGAACGGCAGTGGTAAAATCTCCAATAACGGCACTTGAAAATTCCCCATAAACAGCAGAGATTCTTCCTTACATCCAGTCCCGGAAATTTTCAGGAAGACCAGACGTATAGCAATGACAAAATAATAACCTTGTAAAGCCGCTTACTGGATTGGCAACAGCTTTTCTATAGACATACACGTGAATAATGGATATGCTTATGTATATTAAAATTAAATATTTTTCGGGAAAAAGGTGCGGGTCCCCAGCAGGGCCTGCTTAATAGGGAAGTCCGGTATAATCCGGCGCGGTCCCGCCACTGTAAATGCGGAGCGACTCTTGCATAGGCCACTGTTCACAAGAAAAGAACGGGAAGGCGAAGAGAAGCGTTGAGGCATAAGCCAGGAAACCTGCCTTTTTCGTAAAAGCTTCTATTCTTCGAGGGGTAAGAATTAGACGCATGCTTTTAGGGACTTGTGTTTCAGAGCTTCTGACACATGATCCTCTCACAGTTGTTCATCAGACCGCCCTTAAGGGGCGGTTTTTAGGTTGGGCTCTATTTCCCCTAAATTCACACACAGAAAGAGGTTAATTATGAAGCGGATTTTTTCATCAAAGCCCTTTGCGTTAGGCATGGCCTTATTGCTGGTCATTTCGGTTCTGGGTACATCTCTGGCTCCATCAGGAAAAGCATTTGCCGCGGAGCAGAATCAGACGGTTAAGGCAGCAACTGTATCTGAGGCTACTTATGCTGCAGCGGAGGCGATTCTCAGCCGTGGCATACAGTCAGACTGGCAGGCCATCGGATTGGCGCGGGGAGGCAGCAAGCTTCCTGATAGCTATAAAACGGCTCTGAAAACTGAAGTTCAGGCGCAAAAGGGTACATACACCAACGTCACGGACTATGCCCGCAAAGTGCTGGCCGCTACGGCTATCGGAATCGATGCCACGAATGTGGCGGGCTTTGATCTGGTAGAGAAGATTTACAATAATGCGAGAATGACCAATCAGGGCATAAACGGCCCTGTGTATAGTCTGCTGGCGTTGGATTCGGGTCATTACAGCGTTCCGGCCAGTGCCAAATGGACGCAGGATAAGCTCGTCAGTCAAATCCTTTCCAAGCAAAATACCGATGGAGGCTTCACACTCTCTACCGGGGCCAGCGATCCCGATGTTACGGCGATGACGTTGACGGCATTGTCAGCCCACCTGGATAAACCTGAAGTGAAGACTGCGGGCGAGCGTGCCATCACCTGGCTGTCCCAAAAGCAGCAGTCGAATGGAGGATACGGTGACAGCAGTGAAAGTGTAGCCCAGGTTATTATTGCTCTGACATCCAGTAACGTAGATCCTGCGGAAAAGCGTTTCACGAAGGATGCAGGTGATCTTATTGACAGACTGTTAAGCTTCCGTACCGCCGATGTTGGATTTGCCCACAAGATTTCCGGAAAATACGATGCTCTGGCGACCGAACAGGCTTTGCAGGCGCTTGTTGCCTACCAGTTGTTCGTAAAAGGGGAAGGCCGGTTTTATAATTTTCCGCAGCCTGTTAAACAGCCCCTTGCTGTTCAGGCTTCAGTTGTTATTGAAGGGCCGCAAGGCTTCATTGCAGAAGGCAAGGTTCAAGCCGTAAGCGCACTTGAAGCCCTCAATAAGCTGACCACCGACAAGAAAATCGTCCTTAAACTGACGAGCAGTGCATATGGCGATTACGTATCAGGAATCAAAGGGATTGAAGCCGGTCTGTACGGCGGCTATGACGGCTGGAATTATGCCGTATCGCGTGCCGGTGAGTGGATTTTCCCGAGTGTCGGGATGAGTGATTTTGTACTTCAGGCATCGGACCGTGTTGTGGTCTATTACGGGGGCAGCGGAACACAGCTTGTAGGTTCTGTCACCGTTACACCGGGTCAGCCAGCAGCAGGTAAATCGTTCGCCGTGAACGTCCAGAAGTCGTCTTTGGACTGGGAGAGCGGCAAAGTGGTAAGTGTCCCTGCCAGCGCTGTACAGGTCAAGATCGGTGCTGCTACGGTAACAACAGATGCTTACGGGACGGCGGCCTTCACTGCCGGAACGAAGGGCGGGATTCAGACTGTGACTGTGACCGGATATAGTGAGGGCAAGGCCCCAAGCGTAGCGCGGTATACACAGCGATTGTTGGTTTCTCCAGTTTTCGCTGACCAGAAGAATATATCTTCATGGGCTGACGCATCCGTTAAATATGCCATTGAAAAAGGTTTGATGGAGGGTGTAGGGGGCAGCAAGCTTACCTTCGCACCGAAAGAGTATATCACCCGCGCACAGTTAGCCGCATTGCTGTTGAGATTGACGGACAACTTACCGTCTTCGTCTTCCGCCGCTTCTTCATTCAAAGACGTGAAGACGAATGCGTGGTATTATGGATATGTTCTGAAGGCAAAGGAGCTTGGGATTATTGAAGGTGTAACAGAGTCTGCCTTTAAGCCGGACGGACTTGTAACCCGCCAGGATATGGCCGTGATGATCGCCAGAGCGTTCAAGCTGCAGAATACATCCACGGCACAGAAGTTCAAGGATAAGGGTACGATCAGCAGTTACGCGCTATCATCAGTAAATATGGTTACGGATAAAGGGTATATGACCAGCTTTAACGGGGCATTTAATCCTTCCGCTTCCGTGACTAGAGAAATGGCTGCTGTTATATCGGTCAGACTGTTTAATCTTCAATAATCGTATAGACATAAGCATAGAATAGAGCAATTAACGGAACGGGGGAGTCTGTGCAACCCTCGTTCCTTTCCCTTTTCAGGAGGTGTTTATAGTAATGTCCAAACAAGCGGCACGTTGGCTATCCCTTCTATCTGCATTGCTTATAGTTGTGTTTCTTGCGGGAGGGTGTTCTTCCGGGAAAGAACCAGCATCTGGTCAAAATAGTGCTTTGAGCAGCCCGGGCAGCGTGCAGCAGCCGACCGCTCAAGCTTCCGGGGATGCGGTGTCTCCTTCCCCGGAAGGAAACGGCATAGAAGACAATCCGTCCTCCGCAGGGAAGCTGGCTGACGCGGCGGAGGCTTCAAGTACGGCAGCGCCGAACCCGGACCCCGGCAGCGCCCAGCCTTCTGCATCAGCTTCGTCAGAGGCGGGGGGCACCTCTGACGGTGCTTCGTCCGACGGCGGCTCTGCCAAGACGCCAGTCCCTACCCAGCCGTCATCGGCAGTGACGGCCAAGCCATCGCCTGCGGCGAAGCCTGCCAGTCCATCCGCTGCTCCGGCTGCCGGAAGCAGCGAGAAAACAAATTTGGTTACAATATCTATCAACGGTGATAACGAGTACGGTCTGATTTTGGCTCCGGCAGCGGTTGAAGTGCAGAGCGGGGACAATGTAATGGATATTTTGAAGCGGGTGACACGCCAGCATAAGATTCAAATGGAGTTTCAAGGTACCGGGCCGGTTGCCTACGTTGAAGGTATTGATAACCTCTACGAGTTTGACAAGGGGGCAGAGAGCGGCTGGATGTACCGGGTGAATGGTGAATTTCAGGCTAAAGGCGCAGGTGCCTATACCGTGACTCCCGGAGACCATATTGAGTGGCTGTACACGCTGGATCTTGGTAAGGATATCGGAGCCAAGCGGCCATGAACAACGGCTTCCGGTCCATGCATCCGTCGGTTGTCCTGCTTTATTATGCGGGTCTGCTGTTATTTGCGACCCTGCTGTTTCATCCCATATTTATGTTAACGGAGCTTGGAGCTGTGATAGGTCTGCTTATCTTGCAGGGGCAGGGACGAATTCTGCTGCGGGGACTGCCTTTTTATCTGCTGGTGGCGGGTTCTGTGGCTATGTGGAATCCTTTATTTTCACACAGGGGCTCCCACATTTTGTTTTATTTTCTCGATCAGCCGATTACACTTGAAGCCGTGCTGTACGGCCTTATGATGATGCTCGTCCTGCTAACGATTATGGTTATTTTCACATCCTATAACGTTACGCTGACTACAGATAAATTTATGTATTTATTCGGTACGGTTGCTCCGAAAAGCTCGCTCCTGGTCCTTATGTCTATTCGCTTTGTGCCTTTGTTCCAGCGGCGTCTGCGTCAGATTGCGTTAATCCAAAGTACGAGAGGCATTAGCGTTAGCTCGGGTACATTGCGCAAAAGAATGGCGGATGGCATGACGCTGCTGAAGGTGCTCTTGACCTGGTCGCTGGAGGAAGCCCTGCAAACTGCCGATTCGATGAAGTCGCGCGGATACGGTGTACGTAAACGCAGCTCGTACGGGATCTATAATATGGATCGCCGGGATATCGCGGCCCTGATTGTATTGGGAGGCAGCGGCTTGTTCACGTTGTTATACAGCCTTCGAGGATACGGAATGATCCAAATCTATCCCCGTCTGAAAACCCCGGTCTATACCTGGGGAGATGCTGTGATGTACGGCAGCTTCTGCGTGTTTTTACTGATTCCATTATGGCTGGAAGGAAAGGAGAAGTGGTTATGGCGATCATACAAGCGGAACGGCTTTCCTTCCGCTACCCCGATCAAGAAAGGGACTCCCTGCACGAGCTTTCGTTCACCCTGAAAGAAGGTGAATTTGTTGTGCTTTGCGGCCCTTCCGGCAGCGGCAAAACCACACTCCTGCGTCATCTGAAACGTGAGCTGGCACCGGTTGGAACACGAAGCGGGGGACTTTGGTACAAGGGGCAGCCGCTGGATGAACTCCGGCCTGAAACAGCCGCGGAAGAGATTGGCATGGTGTTTCAGAATCCTGAGGCCCAAATCGTTATGGATACGGTGTGGCATGAGCTGGCTTTTTCCATGGAAAATATGGGCTATCCGCCAGCGGTTATGCGGAGCAGACTGGCGGAAATCGCCGGGCTGTTTGGGCTGGAGCCTTTGTTATACAAGCCGGTGCATGAGCTGTCCGGCGGACAAAAGCAGCTGCTCAATCTCGCCTCTGTGCTGCTGCTGCGGCCCAAGCTGCTGCTTCTGGACGAACCGACCTCACAGCTGGACCCGGTAGCTGCCCGCGAGTTTATACATATGCTGCATCGGCTCAACGAGGAGATGTCCATGACTGTTATCATAAGCGAGCACCGGCTGGAAGAAGTATTTCCGCTGGCTGACCGTGTATTGCTTATGGAACAAGGGTCTTTGAAGGCTGAAGGCACACCGCGGGAGCTTGTTCACTGGCTCGGACAAGAAGGGCCGCAGTCTCATGTTTCCTATCTTCCGACTGCTTCCCGTCTGTTCCTTGCGCTCTCGCCGGAAGAGGAAAGAATCACCGAAACGGTCGTTCCACTGACGATACGCGAGGGCAAGCGCTGGCTTCAGAATCGGGCAGGGATGTTGAAGAATACCGGTGGAGCGGAGACTGTCGCCATAAATGAGTCCCCCCGGAAGAGTAAAGATTCTCTGCTGACCTGCTTTGAGGTTACTTTCCGTTATGAGAAGAACGGACCCGAGGTTCTGAAGAAGCTGTCGTTATCGCTATACCGGAACGAGCTGCTGGCGATCCTAGGCGGGAATGGGGCAGGCAAGTCCACGCTGCTGCAGCTCATGGCTGGATTATCCAGGCCGCAGCGGGGCAGGCTTACGCTGGCAAAGGGAATCACCGCCGGATATTTGGCTCAGAATCCGCTGCTTTATTTCAGCCAGGATACCGTATCCGGGGAACTTCTGCATATGGCGCGATATGCGGAGTTGTCAGAATCCCATGCACAACAGGAAATTGCCAAGCTGCTTGATCTATTCCAGCTTCATGAGATTTACGACAGCCATCCGCTGGATATCAGCGGCGGGCAGCAGCAGAAAGTTGCGCTGGCCATGGTGCTGCTGTTGTCTCCGGGCATTCTGCTGCTGGATGAGCCAACCAAGGGTCTTGATCCCGGGGCCAAGGAAAGATTGGCCACCCTTTTGAAGTTGTTGTGTGATGAAGGGAAAAGCGTCGTTATTGTCACCCATGATGTAGAGTTTGCTGCAAAGTATGCGTCACGGTGTGCCATGCTGTTTGACGGGAGCATCACTGCGGAGGGATCTCCGGAGATTTTTTTCAGCGCGAATTATTTCTATACAACGGCTGTGAATCGAATCGTCCGGGACTGGCTGCCGCAAGCATTGACTATAGAGGATGTGAAATAATCCATGGGACGTTTTCGCTACCCGCTTCTCCTAGCACTTGCATTATTTGTAGTGGGCTTGGCCCTGACGGCTACCCTGAAGGATCGGCATTATATACTGCTGAGTCTGGTGCTGCTTGCTGTGGCGCTGTTTCCGCTGTTTATGCGGCTGGAGCGCCGCCCCATTGAATCGCGGGAGCTAGTTTTGCTGGCCGTGCTGTCAGCTGTGGCTGCTGTCAGCCGGATTCCTTTCGCCGCATTGCCCAGTGTAAAGCCGGTATCCGCTATTGTCATTTTATCGGCTTATGTATTTGGAGCTGAGGCCGGATTCATCATAGGAGCGGTGGTTGCGCTCGTCTCCAACCTTTACTTCGGGCAGGGTCCCTGGACGCCTTGGCAGATGTTCGCCTGGGGGATGGTTGGACTCACGGCAGGCTGGCTGCGAAATACGTGGTGGATGAAAAGAAGAGCAGGGCTGCTGGTCTTCGGATGGATCTGGGGTTTTCTCTTCGGGTGGATTATGAACATTTGGTACCTCATTGGTCTTCCTGATGCCTTCAGCTGGGGACTGGTTGCGGCGACATACGCTTCGAGCTTTTATTTTGATCTGGCTCACGCTTTGTCCAACGTGTTCTTTCTGTCTATCCTGGCGGGAGGCTGGATCAAGGTATTGCAGCGGTTTCGTAAAAAATACGGGCTGCTGCAGCAGGATGGAAAATAAAATAAGCAGCAAGCCCCCGGTTGTTGGGACTTGCTGCTAAAGAGAGGTTTCTTTGTGTTTTAGGTGTAGATAAGATTTATGAAACGGTTCCCGCTGAAAGCGGCGGAGAGGACGGAACGATTGCGGAAAAGCGGAAGCGTTCGCCTTTGTATCCGGATACAACAGCGATTGTAGCAACGTTCCGTTCGCGGAGCGTCCACTCAGAACACCTACGTAAGTCTTACTCAAAAGGAAAGGGGGTGTCCCACAGCCATTTGCATGGCTTATGGGACACCCCCTTTTTAATATCAGCGAGCAGGTTAGTAGTACCAGCCCCATACAAAGATGAACATGGTTCCGAATATCGTAACCAGACCGACGAATAGTGCATAGGCAATATTAATGTACAGCTCTTTCTTGGTATCTGCCGACTCCCCGATATGCATGAACAGGAACAGCTGCAGAGAAGCCTGGATTAGAGCTGTTACAAGCAGAATAGCCATGTTCGCGGCAGTGGACAGATCCAGGTAAATCACAGCAAGCGCTGCGGCAGAAAGGACCAGAGAGGCGATATAACCCATCACATGGCGAATTGGAAACAATTGCTTCATCATGTCACATCAGTCCTTTCAGGTAGACGAAGCTGAAAATAAAGATCCAGACAACGTCCAGGAAATGCCAGTACAGCGAGAAGATGAAGGTTTTATTGGCCGTAGCCGGATTAATACCTTGTCGCTTAAGCTGGATTAGAATAGCCGACCCCCACAGTAAACCGAAAGTAACGTGGGCTCCGTGCGTTCCGAGTAGTACAAACAAACTGGACAGGAAGGCGCTCGTCTGAAGTGTTGCTCCTTCATGAACATAGGTGAAGAACTCCATAATTTCAATCCCCAGGAAGCCGAGACCCATCAGGAGGGTAATTGCCATAAAGACCATCATGGCTTTCTTGTAGCCGTGCCGCATGGCATGAACCGCCAGACCGATAGTGAACGAGCTTGTGAGCAGCAGGAAGGTCTCCATCAGCACGGGGCCAATTTCGAAAATCTCCTTCCCGCTGGGGCCGCTGGCAAAGCGGTTTACCAATACAAAGTAAACAGTGAACAGAGTAGCAAAGAGCGCTATCTCGGCTCCCAGAAAAATCCAGAAGCCGAAAATTTTATTACTGTTTTCCTCTGTCGAGTATTCAAGCGGCTTGGACGCATCTATTTTCATACAGTCTCACCCCGCAATTTCTTTTCAGTAGCAATAACTTCTTCGGCCGGAATGTAGAAACCGTGATCTCTATCGAAGGACATAGCAGCCAGAACAATGAGAATACCGACTCCGGCAACGATCGCAGGAACCCACATGCTGAATACAAGGAAGAAACCTAAGAAGAAGAAGACAACGCCAAGGATAAAAGGTTTTCCCGTATTGCTCGGCATATGAATCTTAGTGATTTTCTCCTCGAAGAGCGGCACATTATCCTGCTTGGCAGACCAGAATGCATCGCGTGTCTTCACATTTGGAACGACAGCGAAGTTGTAAGCCGGGATCGGGCTGTGTGTTGCCCACTCCAGTGTGCGTCCATCCCATGGATCTCCTGTTGTATCCCTTGGCATGTAGCGTGTGCTCCAGTAAATGTTGTAGACCAGAATGACGAAGCCAAAGGCCAGACCGAGAGCGCCGGCGAACGAGAGCATATTGAGCGGACCAAAGCCTGTCTCCGCAGAGTAGGTGTACATCCGGCGGGTCATCCCCATCAGTCCGAGAATAAACAGCGGGAAGAAAGTTACGTTAAAGGAAATAATAATCCACCAGAAGGCGTGCTTGCCAAGACGATCATTAAGGCGGAAACCGAATACTTTAGGGAACCAGTAATGGAACCCTGCGATAACCGCAAATACGGCGCCCGGAATCAGAACGTAGTGGAAATGCGCTACAAGGAACATGGTGTTGTGATACTGGTAATCGGCGCTCGCCATTGCCAGCATAACCCCTGTTACTCCGCCAATCGTAAAGATTGGTATAAAGGCCAGGGTGTACAGCATAGGTGTCGTGAAGGTAATGCGCCCTTTGCGAAGGGTGAACAGCCAGTTGAATATTTTTACCCCTGTAGGTACAGCGATCGCCATGGTTGTAATGGAAAAGAAGCTGTTGATCATAGCGCCTTGGCCCATAGTGTAGAAATGGTGAGCCCATACCAGGAAGGACAAGAGCGAGATGATCACCATACTGAAAACCATGGAGGTATACCCATACAGGTTCTTTTTGGAGAAGGTGGCGATAATCTCGCTGTAAATACCGAAAGCCGGCAAAATAACGATATATACCTCAGGATGCCCCCATACCCAGAACAGGTTGGCCCACAGCATATCCATACCGCCGTTGGCCATTGTGAAGAACTGGGAACCAAACAGCCGGTCGAACATCATTAAGGCGAGTGCTACCGTAAGTACCGGGAAAGCGAATACGATAATAACGTTCGTAATCAGCACAGACCAGGTAAACATTGGCATCTTCATCAGCTTCATGCCCGGTGCACGCATCTTCAGAATCGTCACAATGAAGTTGATGCCTGTTATAAGCGTACCGATACCGGAAATCTGCAGTGAAAGGGAGTAGTAGTTGTTTCCAACCGTCGGACTGAACTCCAGACCTGCCAGCGGGAAGTATGCGGACCAGCCCGCATCTGGTGATCCACCAATAACAAATGAAATATTAAGCAGCATGGCTCCAAAGAAGAAGAGCCAAAAGCTGACGGCATTCAGCCGTGGGAAGGCAACGTCTCTGGCGCCGATTTGCAGCGGGATGATAACATTCATCAGACCGATGATAAATGGCATAGCCATAAAGAGAATCATTATTAAGCCGTGAGTGGTAAAGACCTCGTTATAATGCTGCGCGTTCAGAAATTTCATTTCCGGTGCTGCGGTTTGCAGACGCATCATCAACGCGTCGATACCGCCTCGGAACAGCATGAGCAGTGCAGCAAGAATGTACATGACCCCAATGCGTTTGTGATCTACGGTGGTCAACCATTCACGCCAAAGATAGCCCCATTTTTTAAAATAGGTCAGTCCGACGATAATCCCGATCGTAGCCAGAGCAATACTAATCATAGCTCCGTATATCAAGGGTTCGCCGGCAACCTTAAATTTTTCTAAATCCATTAGGATGGCTCCTTTCAGGTTGTTCAATCAAACGACAGGCTAGTCGCTTTGGTATGTTTCCTTTTCTACGGGAGAGCTTGGCAGCGGTTGATCGACTTCCGGATTAGGTACGCTGTCGAACTCCGTTTCACTGGAAGGCTCGGGAGAAGGATGGATTTTCTTGTTATCCTGATGCTCCATGCTTCCGTTATCCATATCCACGCCATCATGATCCATGCCCCTATCCATCTGACTATGTTCAACAGGAGCAGGACTAAAGGATAAGTGTGTAGAGGAATAGGATTTGCGTCCGACGTAATCCATCTCCAGAAGGCCTTTGAATTCATCCTCTGTCAGCGGCTGCGCCGTAGTTTTCACTTCTTTAACCCAGTCCTCATAGTCCTTGGCAGTCATGGCAAGTGCCTCGAATTCCATGTGGGCAAACCCTTTACCGCTGAAGTTTGAGTTCTTTCCGATAAAAGAGCCGGCAGTGTCGGCTGAAAGATTAAGTTTAGTAAGCATATCGTTCATCGCGTACTTTTGGCCTGCCAACTGCGGAATCCAGAAGCTGGCTATCGTACCGAACGAGTACAATCTGAATTCAACCGCGCGGTCAACTGGTATATTCACGTAGTTTACCGTTTCAATACCTTCCTCGGGGTAACTGAAATGCCATTTCCAGTCCGAGGACGCAGCGTAAATCACGAGCGGCTTCTGATCTTTATATTCCGCTGCAACGTTCTCTACTTGGGTGGTCGTCTTAACGGTTACGACCGAGAGGAATGCCACGATAATAATCGGAATGGCAATCCAAACCGTTTCCAGCCATTTATTGCCCTCTTCATGCGGAGGAATGTAGTCTTCGTTACTTTTCTTTGCCCGGTACTTTACAAGCACGAAGATGAATAAGATGTAGACAACCGCAAGGACACCGAGCATCACTAGAATGGATAGAATGATCGTGTCAGATAAAGTTCGTGCTGCCGGACCTTTAGGATTCAGGACAGCAATCGAACTGCAACCTGGCAAGAGTAGGACAAGGCTGAGAAAAAAAGCATATAACGGCCCTTTTTTGTTCATGGTGAACTCCTTCCTTCAATTATTCTTTTCGTCTGCCGGAAAACATTAACCTCTATATATACTAAGAATTCCACGAGCGGAATGCAAAAGACATAATTTAGCACATTTCCTAATATCGTCCTTAAAAATGGCGATTTAGTTAAATATATGTGTTCAAAATGTTACAAACAGTCGAAGGATATGATTTAAATCACTGTAGTTGTGCTGTTTTGTGGACATTTTGAGTTGTTCATATTTTGTTCATGAATTCACTATTGTTACTAACTTTGTCACATTATTTTGCTCCGTAATCCCCTGCTTTAACCGATCGGTTACAATCTCTCAAATTTCAGTCCTTCTATCTATGGTAAGTTATAGACAACTCTACTTAGATAGGAGATGAAATCCTGTGTATGCGAGGAAGGTACTGCTATTATTCTTTGCTTTAATCATTGGTTTGGGTTTGGTGCGGGAAGCAGACGCTGCAGCTGCCGAATCTCTCAGATTGGGCGTTAATGATAATTTATCTGAAATTGAAGCCGTTCCTGTGAAGGGTACTTTTTATGTTCCGCTTCGTGATCTGGCGAAGGAGCTTGAACTGGTCCTGACCGTGATGACGGATGAGATTGAGGTTAAAGGACCTAACGGAATCTTGAAGCTGCCAATTGGAAAAGGAACCGGTATTTCTCCTGATGGAAGCGAATTTACGTTGGACACATTTGTGCAAAATGGGAAGCTAATGGTTCCTGTAAAGATTGTCACTTGCTTTGGTTATACGATTTCCTTTAACTCGGAAGGTTATTTATTGAGGGTGCAGGATGCTTCTGCCAAGCTGGACGACGCTGCTTTCGCAAGCCGGTTTAAGGATGATCTGAAACGAAAGGCTGATCCTGTGAAGACTACCTTTTTCATGCTCGGACCGCATATTAGGAGTTATCCTGATCAAGGGAAGCGTATAGCGAAAGAAGAGCACAGCTTGGGGCTGCATGGCATGACGCACCGGAAAGATAAGTTTTACGCTTCTCCTTCAGCCGCATTGGCGGAGATGGAGGGGGATAATGCTGTGCTGAAGAAAGTTGCCCAGGTGACAACTACTTTGATTCGTACGCCATACGGCAGCAAGCCCTATTTTTCGAAGCCGTTCAGAGATAAGGTGCTGAGTGAGGGCTATAATCTGTGGGATTGGAATGTCGACTCGGAGGATTGGAAGTACAAGGGGGATAGCTCGAAAATATACAATTCGGTCATGGTTCAGATTTACAAGCTGCAGAAGACTAAGTTTAATCCGGTAATCCTGATGCATGATCAGAAGGCTACCCTTAAAGTGCTGCCGCGTATTTTGGAGTCCTTGAAGAAGGAAGGCTATCAATTTCAATTTCGGAGCATTACTGATGATATGGTGGCGGTGAATTTTTGGAAGGATAAACGGTGAGGAGTGCCGGTCTTTTATAATAACGGACCGGGTCTATATGATTAAGAAGAAGAGGCAACAGACTTGAGCTGACGCCTCTTTTTTTGTGTGTTAATCTCTGCGTATTAAGTGGAATGGTTGACATAACTCATTTACTGATAGCGCCTTCGTTTTAGGATGCTCTTTTATTCATATAGGTACTTGACAATCATGTTGACGAGCTCGGATTTAAGACGTTCGGCTGGAATACTTCTGGTGGAAAATACAATGGTATCCACAATGATGTTCACTGACTCGAAGACGACGATCGAAGCGGCTTCCAGATCTGAAACCTTAATCTGCTGTTTGTCTAACATCAGGTAATCCAATGTTATGCGGCGGCCCACATCATACTGCTGATCCATCAACTGCTTAATACCTTCATCGCTTAGGTACATAATGGAGAGCTCTTTATGAAATCCGGCGTAAACCTCGTGAGAGAGGATGAGGCTGTCAACCAAGTAGGCGATCAGGTCACGCTTATTCAGATTGTCGTGGTTGATCTCTGCCAGCAAAGCTTCTACCCGGGCCAGAAGCTCATCGCTGTAATTCTTGAGAACAATGATGAATACGGCTCTCTTATCTATGAAATAGGAATAAAAGCTGCCCGTGGATACCCCTGCTGCTGCCGCTATTTGCTTGGTATTGGTCTGATGGTAGCCTTTGTCTGAAAATAGCTTCATGGCCGCCTGGATAATGGCTTCCTTCTTCTTGATGCTCCGATTCTGCTGGGGCGTTCTTATTTTATCGTCTAGTTCACTCATCGCTTTAGGTCCCCCTTGTACTTCGATTGTAGAGGAGGGTATTTCTGATGTCAATAAAATATGAACTATAGTTCATATTTTATTGACAAACGTGAACTTGAGTTCATATAATCTAAACATGAACTTAAGTTCGTATTATACAGAGGGAGTGTGGGAAATGAGTTTAGGAATGAAGAGGGCCTTTTCTTTTACAGCCATCGTACTGGGATTTTTTATGGCGCTGCTGGATACGACGATTATTAATATTGCCTTGCCCGAGATGACGCGACATTTCGGAGGCACGGTGACGCAGATTTCTTGGGTGATGAACGGGTATAACCTGGCTTTCGCTGTATTCATTCTGACGGCTTCGAGGTTAGCCGATCAATTTGGGCGAAAGAAGGTTTTTCTGGCGGGCATTATGCTTTTTACCGTGGCCTCGCTGTTGGCCGGCTTTGCGACGTCGTTAGGTATGCTGATTGCACTTAGAGTTGTGCAGGGACTCGCGGGAGCGGTCATTGTACCGGTTACGATTCCGCTTACCACAACGACGTTTCCGAAAGAGATGCACGGTCTGATAATAGGCATATGGGGCGCGGTCTCGGGCCTTGCCGCTGCAAGTGGTCCGGCACTAGGTGGAATCATCACAGAGAAGCTGAATTGGCAGTGGATCTTTTTTGTGAATGTACCGCTTGGACTGCTGAGCATTGTACTGACGTTTTTGTTCATTAAGGAATCCAGGGACAGCTCTGCAGGTCGATCTATTGATTATGCCGGAATGCTGGGGATAACCGGGGGGATGTTCTTTATTACGTATGCGTTAATTAAAGTCAAAGACTATGGGTGGGATTCCGGATACATCTTGATGCTGCTGACCGTGGGTATCCTGTTTCTTCTGTTCTTCTTCTTTACACAATGGAAGGGGAAGGAACCAATGCTTCCCTTGTCACTGCTAAAAATCAGAACCTTTAACGGTGCAGCCCTGACTTTGTTTGTAGTTGGTGCAGCCCTCATGAATATATCCTTGCTGACATCCTTTTTTCTTACCCGAATGATGGGCATGACTGAATTGAAGGCTGGGTTAGTCTTGTCCATGCTTGCAGTAGGGTCAATCCTAAGCTCAGCTATTTCAGGCCCTTTATCCAATAAATTTGGGAGCCATTGGTTCGCAGTGGCAGGAATAACTCTTTTAGTAGGTGCTACTTACTCCTTGAGCGGCTTGGATGCCAGTTCCACCGTTGTGGAGGTGTTGCTCCGGCTTGGTGTAGCGGGTATTGGAGTAGGCTTCACGATGGCGCCGGTGATGTCTTCCGCAGTTCGTAACGTGCCTGAAGAGAAGGTTGGCATTTCTTCAGGCGTCATTAATATGACGAAGGCACTGGGCAGTGTGCTCGGCGTGGCGATCATTGTGACCGTACTGCAGCAGAATTTAACGGAGCAATTGGGGGCGGCAAATATCCGTGCCATAGAGGCGGTACAAAAGGATGCGGTTCTGGAGCCTTTCGTCAAGAATGCGCTTGTCAGTGTATTGGGTTCTTTGGGGAAGGGTGATGCCTCCGGATCGACGAAGGGTGCTGCAGGAGCAGATGTCTCCAGTGCTGCAATTAAGGGAGTGGAGCTTGCCGCGTCCAAGCTAGCGCCGGAGCAGCAGAAGGCGTTCTTTGCAGATCGCGAGAATCAGTTCCGGGAAATAAAGCGGCTGCTATTACAGGCTGGAGACAAGATGCAGAATGCGTCGGTAAAAGCGTTCAGCCAGACATTTGTGTTCGCAAGCTACCTGCTGCTCCCGGGTATCCTGTTCGCCCTGTTAAGCGATCAGCGCAGGAAACGGCAGGAAGAGAGTGAGTTTACCTATGAGGAGAAACAGGTAACTGAATTATAGAGAGAACTCTAAAGCAGTAGCCATGCTCAGATTGCCTGAGTGCGGCACTGCTTTTTGATTTTGACACAGATATGTCCTCTTCTCTATCGACGGAGTTCACATGCTATGTTATTATGATACTTTGATAACGTGTTAACGAACTAAAGCACACGCTATAGTGTGTTATTTACTAGGAGGAGTAGAGAGAATGAAGAAAAAAGGATTATGGGTCTTATTAGTCATTATGGTTGTTGTTGCTGCACTGGCAGGCTGCTCGAGTTCAGGAAGCAATGATGGCAAGCTGGTTATTGGTATAGATGATAAGTTCGCTCCAATGGGATTTAGAGATGATAACAATGAAATTGTCGGTTTCGATATTGACTACGCGAAAGCGGCGGCTGAGAAAATGGGCAAAGAGGTAACCTTCCAGCCGATTGACTGGTCGGCAAAAGAGTCCGAGCTAAACAGCGGACGTATTGATATGATTTGGAACGGTTATACCATAACGGATGAGCGCAAGGAAAAGGTACTCTTCACCAAGCCGTATCTGGAGAACAGTCAGGTAGTAGTCGTTCTTGCTGACTCCGCTTTGTCGAAGCTGGATGATCTGGCCGGTAAAGAGGTTGGATTGCAAAGCCTGTCGTCGGCTGCCGACGCTCTGAATGCCAGTCCGGTCAAAGACAAGATCGCCAACGTATCCGAATTTCCGGACAACGTTCTTGCCCTGACGGATTTGAAGACAAAACGTCTGGATGGAGTAGTCATTGATGAAGTGGTAGCAAGATACTATATGTCCAAAGAGCCGAACACCTACAAGCTGCTGGATGAATCTCTTGCTCCGGAGCAATACGGTGTCGGTATCAAAAAAGGAAACGAAGCGCTGCTCGAAGAACTGCAAAAGGCGCTGGATGAGCTGAACAGCGACGGAACCGCTGCTGAGATTTCTACGAAGTGGTTTGGAGAGAACAAGGTTCTGAATTAGATTGTTATCATTTAGGAGTCGGTTGGAGAAATGAATCTGGAATATATTATTAGAATTTCCGGGCCAATGTTAGAGGGAGCACGAACGACAGTTTTCTTATTTCTAGTTGTTATAGTGCTATCAATTCCTTTGGGATTCCTGGTAACATTAATGGCTAAGAGCGTCATCAAGCCGTTATCATGGATCGCGCATACCTACATTTATGTCATGCGGGGCACTCCGCTTCTGCTGCAGCTGCTGTTCTTTTGCTTTGGCCTGCCGCAGATCCCGGTGATCGGGCAGTATCTCGTCATGGACCGCTTCGTGGCGGCCAGTCTTGGTTTTATTCTTAATTATGGAGCCTATTTCGCAGAGATTTTCCGCGGCGGCATGCTCTCGATTGATAAAGGCCAGCATGAAGCGGCTAAGGTACTTGGTCTCAGCAAATGGCAGACCCTGCGAAAGGTCATTCTCGCCCAAATGTTCCGGGTCGCTTTGCCTGCGGTGGCGAACGAATCCATCACTCTGGTTAAAGATACCGCGCTGCTCTATGCGGTTGCTGTGCCGGAGCTGCTGAACTATGCTAAAACAGCGGTGAACCGTGATTTCACGGTAACTCCGTTTGTAGTGGCAGGCGTTATTTATTTACTGATGACTCTGGTGCTGACGCTGTTCTTCAAAGCATTGGAGAAACGTTTCAAATTTGAGTAGAAGGACTGTCCAAATATGAGCAGTATGATAGAAGTACAGGATTTGCAGAAATCATTCGGCAGCCTCGATGTGCTGAAAAAGGTTACCTTTTCCGTGAACCCGGGGGAAGCGGTAGCGGTAATCGGGCCTTCCGGTTCCGGTAAAAGTACGATGCTGCGCAGTCTCGTGCATTTGGAAGAGGTGACCGGAGGCAGCATATTCATTCACGGCAAGCCGCTGGTTGAGAACGGTAAATACGTCAGCGCGGCCGACATTCGCGGGATTACCGCGTCGATGGGTATGGTGTTTCAGCACTTTAATTTGTTTCCCCATTTAACCGTGCAGGGGAATCTGGAGCTTGCCCCGCGCACATTGAAACGGGAAAGTGTTGAGGAGATTACAGCCAGAAGCAAGGATCTGCTCTCCAAGGTGGGCCTCGCCGATAAAGCGGACGTATATCCTTCCATGCTGTCGGGCGGACAGAAGCAGCGGGTGGCTATCGCCAGAGCGCTGATGCTGAATCCCGATATCCTGCTGTTCGATGAGCCGACCTCGGCGCTTGATCCCGAGTTGACCGGCGAGGTGCTGCGTGTCATCCGCCAGCTTGCTGAGGAGAACATGACGATGGTTATCGTTACCCATGAGATGAATTTTGCCCGCGATGTAGCGGACCGGGTGATCTTCATGGACAACGGTGAAATCGCCGAGTCAGGAACGCCGGAGGAAATCTTCGGAAGTCCAAAGCTGGAACGGACCCGGATGTTTTTAAGCAGGGTTGAGCTTAGTGACTCCAATAACCAATAATAACAAGGACGCTTCATCATACATGATGGGCGTCTTTTTTTTACGTTGACAAATTGGTTTAACTGTATTATTAATAGTAGTACAGTTAATACACCTGAGGTACAGGTTTAGGTGCTGATGCAACAAGTGAAAGGAGGTTGGTCATGTTCGAACTGGACGTTCGCAGCCGCAAGCCGATATACGAGCAGTTAATTGATAAGGTTAAGGAGATGATTCTGCACGGGATTTTGCATCCTGACGAGCAACTCCCTTCCGTACGGACTTTATCCTCACAGCTAACTGTGAATCCCAACACTATTCAGAAGGCCTACAGAGAGCTGGAACGTGAAGGGTATATTTACTCCCTGCAAGGGAAGGGAAGCTTTGTAGCCCCTATGCAGCAAGGCCAGAATGAAGCTATAAAGGCTGAGGTACGGGACGGACTGCTGCGGTTGATGGCAGAAGCCGTGTATCTGGGGTTTACAGCCACGGAGATTAGTGAACTGTACCGGCAAGCGGAAAGTGTAAGAGAGAGGGGGATTGCTCATGATTGAGGTGCGTTCAGTGAACAAGGGTTTTTTGGGTGAGAAGGCAGTGGACAACATTTCATTAACCGTACATAAAGGAACTATTTTCGGGCTGCTCGGGTCGAACGGTGCAGGGAAAACAACGCTGCTTAAGATTCTGGCTGGCATTTATTCTCCAGAGACGGGAACGGTGAAGGTAGACGGAGTTGCAGTGTATGAACGTCGGGAGATCAAAGAACGGATTATTTTTATGCCAGACAGTCCGTATTTCTTTCCACAATCCTCAATCATGCAAATGGCTGGCTTTTATCGTTCCATTTATCCGGGTTGGAGTCAACAACGTTTTGAGGAGCTAGCGTCCATTTTTCGTCTGGATACCAAACGCAAGCTTAGCCGTTTCTCTAAAGGTATGCAGCGGCAGGCTTCATTCTGGTTGGGTTTAAGCTGCATGCCGGATGTGCTTATTATGGATGAACCGATTGACGGGCTTGATCCGGTGATGCGGCGGCAGATCAAGAATCTGCTGTTTCAGGAGGTTGCCGAGCGTCAATTAACAGTCATCATTTCCTCGCATAACCTTCGTGAAATTGAAGACTTGTGCGATCATGTCGGGATTATGCATGGCGGAAAAATGCTGGTTCAGAAGGATCTGGATGATTTAAAGGCGGACACCCACAAAATCCAAGTTGCCTTTCGTGATGAACGCCATGAAATGGTTCTTTCTGCCAAGCTGCAGATTCTGCATCAGGAACGCCGGGGAAGTGTCAACCTGTTCATTGTAAAAGGGGACCGGGACCGAATTACAGAGGCTTTCCGTGTATACGAGCCCTATGTAATTGATCTTCTCCCGCTGACACTGGAAGAAATATTTATTTATGAGATGGGGGATGCCGGATATGACCTTCAGCCGATTCTTCTTTAATCGCGGTTTAATGCGCCAAAACTTCCGCCAGCACGGATGGATCGGAATCATTTATACCCTTGGCCTTCTGTTCGCTCTGCCGATGCAAATGGTATTGGGAAATGATCCGTATTCGGAGCCCAGGGTAGTACATAATTTATTTCAAATTGGCGATAGTATACAGCAGCTGTTTATCATTTCAGTTCCGATTGCTGCAGGTTTATTTCTGTTTCGTTATCTTCAGGCTAAACCCGCCGCCGATCTTCTTCATAGTATTCCGCTTCGAAGAAGTCATCTGCTTACGGCAAATATGGCCAGCGGCCTGCTCCTTCTATTGCTGCCGGTCTGGCTGACAGCAGCGGTTACCGCATGTCTTCTGCCGTGGAACGGGAATATGTACATTTTCACCGGAGCAGATCTTTGGAGCTGGACGATTGCCTTAAGCATTATTACTGTGTTCCTGTTCAGTTTCAGCGTTTTTGTGGGAATATGTACGGGGCAGACCCTGTTGCAGGGAATAGTAACCTACACTCTGCTTATTCTTCCTGATGCTCTGAGTCATCTGCTCAGATTTCATTTTTCGCTGTATTTATACGGTTATTCTTACCAGTATAGCGTTAGTAACAGTAACGAGAGCTGGTCACCTTTTATAAGGATCATGAACCCCTCTCTTCCGTACAGCTCAGGCGAGTTGGTCATTTACGGGGCTATATCCGTATTGTGTATCGGGATGTCTTATCTGCTGTATTCCAAGCGTCAGGTTGAAAAAGCGGGCCAAGCGATTTCATTCACGTATTTCAATCCGTTATTCAAGGCGGGAGTCATGCTGTGCGCTATGCTGGTTGCAGGGAACTATTTTGCAGAAATGAAGCGGGCTCAGGTAGGCTGGGCTTTCGCGGGATATATCATAGGCGCTATTATTGGCTATATTGCCGCAGAAATGATTATTCGCAAAACGTGGCAGATTATGAAGCGGACAATGACTATTGAATTTGCCGTGTACGGGGGAATTCTGGGGCTCTTGCTATTTATACCTGTATCGGGACTGACTGGATATGAAGCCAGAGTTCCGTCTGCCGACCGTATTGACAGCGTGTATGTGGGAAGCTATTACAGGATGTATCAGCAGGACGATTCTATGAGAGTGTCTGGCAATACTGCCTTTACCAGGGCAAACCCTCTATCCAGTGATAAAGAATTTATTGCGGCAGTACGCAGGCTGCACCTGACGGTTGCGGCCATTCGTCCGGAGAATAAGCTCCGCTCTTCTTATGAGGATGATTATTCCGCATACAAAAATTTATCCATAGCTTACCAGTTGGATAATGGCCGCTTGTTGACCAGAGAATATCTGGTGCCGTTGGCCGGCTTTGAACCGGAGCTGAAGGCTGTGATGGAAATGGAGAGCTATAAGCGTGCTGAATACACATTATCCGAGCTGGATAAGAATATTGACAGAATTCAGTTAAGAAACCGCGATAAAGAAGTCACAATAGCCGACCCTGAGGAGATCTTGGAATTCAAAGCTATTTTGATGAAAGAAATTATGAATTTGTCGTACGAAGACCAGACAGATAATAAGTCGGCACTCGCTTCCATACAAACCATGATTAGTATGGATGATAAACCTAACGTTCCCTTCTTCAATTATTCATGGCGATCTTCCTACCATGAACTAGGGAAATGGCTGGAGACAAAGGGATACGCCGAAAAGGTGCTGACTACAGCAAAGGATGTTCTGTCGGCCGAAATCGTAAAGCAGGCTAACAGCGGCAGTGAAGAGGCTAACAACCGTTTCTACAACCCCGATGATTATTTCCAGCTTGCGAAAGAGGGGAATAGAATGGTTGAGATTACGGATAAGGAGAAGATCGACGCCCTTCTGGATGAGCGGCGTGACACCAACCTAAGGAGCGGTACTTATCTGGTGATGCTGAAATTCAAAACAGGTTATCCCGAATACATCACATTTAAGGAGTCTGAATTAACGCCTGCCTTAAAATTAATAATGCCATAAAAACCAATAAAGACGTTCCCGCCGGAGTTTATTCTCCTAACAGGACGTCTTTATTTATTTCAACAGCGGTTGGAACCCCATATCCAATTTCCTTTCACTGCTCAGACGTATGGGTTTAGACAAGGACCTGAGGCGTAGCCTCGGGTTTTTCTTGCGTAAATGTAAGGATGCGCGCGAACATATGTATGGCAGTCACAGGTTGCTTTTTTAGCAGGCTTTAGCCTGAGACCTCGAACATAAAACATGAACGGGTTGACGTTGACGTAAACTTTCTTAAAGCACTATACTCAATTAGGCGCTTTTTATAGATGGATCCAGCAGCGTGGTATATCCTTTTATATGGATGACGGAGGGAGCGACAATTAAAATGACGTTTAAAAAAAGGGTTTTTCTTATCTTTTTGCTCAGCTCAAGCATACCGTTTATAACCATTTTTATCATTTCATACTATACGATTGATTCCATTTTCAATAACAAAATCGAAAGCGGAATCCAAAGCAACTTGAAGCAGGTCGAGCTTTCCTTCGGGAACACCTTCAGCAATTTGAATCATATTTCCCAGCAGTTGGCTTACAGCGGAACCATAGGAAAACAGCTGGACGAGGTGCTGCATTCCTCGGGAGATTCTTTTACAAATATGAAATTAAGGGATGAGTTAAAAAGCGAATTGAACCTGATTACCTTTATGAATCCCAGCATCGGGTTAGCGTTATACTATTTTGAAAAGGATGACACCACGCAATTCGAGAATTTCAAGGTCAAGGACCATTTTTCACCAGGCAAGCTGCCACTGTTGGCCAAATATTACGGAATTTCCTATTTCGGTCCGCATGTAAGCGTAAACAAATTTTCGGATCAATATGTTTTGTCTGCATTAAGAAGGGTGGAACTGCCTGACCGTGAGGATGTATATGTTTATATTGAATCGGAGTTCGACCTGACCCGGAGCATTTTGAACAACGACCAGTTTGGAGGCGCCGTATCCCATCTTATCGTCGATGGCAATGGTCGGATTGCTTACAGTGAAGCGTCCGGCGTATTTGCGAAGGGTGCAGCATTCCCGGATTCCATCAGGGGAAAAGATATGGGTACGTATCAGGGCTTTCGCTGGTACAAGCAGACCTCGAATCAAGACTGGAGCGTCTTTTCCATTATTTCTGACTCCGATTATAACCAGGAAAAGAACCGGTGGATGCTGCTGATTCTTTTGGCCTGTGCCTTTTTCCTCTGTACGACTACGCTGCTGGCCTGGATATTGTGGAAGATGGTGTACAAACCGCTAAGCATCTTTCAGACGGAGATGAGAGGGATGTCTCAAAATCGGCAAAAAATGCCGGACCATAAGCCCACCCAAATTCCGGAGTTCGATTCTTTGCTTCATCAGTTTGCAGATATGAAGAAGCAGGTATGGAGTTTGTTTAATGAGGTGAAGCAGAAGGAGAAGAATCGGGCGGACATGGAAGTGGAGAAGCTGCTTTATCAGATCAACCCGCATTTCCTGATGAACACGCTGGACACGGTTCACTGGTTGGCCGTCATGAACGGGCAAAACGAGATTGATCGGCTTGTGCAATCCCTAAACAAGCTGCTTTATTACAACCTGGGAAAGCTGGGACAAGCCTCCACCATTGCAGAAGAGATTGACGCGCTCAAGCAGTACCTGATTTTGCAGCAAATCCGCTATGATTTTCAGTTCGATGTCCGGATTGAAGTGGAGGACGATGTACTAAAGATGCCCGTGCCCCGTTTTATTCTTCAGCCCGTGGTTGAGAACTCCCTTTATCATGGATTAAGCGACGATGGATTTATTCAGGTCCAGGTCAAGCTTGAGCGGGATATTATAATCTCCATTCAGGACAACGGCTCGGGAATGTCTGAAGAGGCCATTCATGAACTGTTGAATAACCGCACGGTGGAGCAGAACAAGGTCGGAATGGGAATCGGAATGAATTATGTCAAACGAATGCTGGAGGCCCGCTATGAGGGGGGAGCCAGATTGGAAATAAAGAGTCAAGTAGACCTGGGTACCAAAGTCATGCTAATCTTGCCAATCTCGAAGGAGGAACCCAAGTATGATTAGAGTTCTGGTGGTCGATGACGACAAGCTGGTCAGAAAAGGACTTATTTCGGCTATGCCATGGCAGAAATTCAACATGCATGTTGCCGGAGAAGCCAGCAATGGACAGAAAGCGCTAGAGTTTCTGGAAGGCAATGAAGTGGATCTGCTGCTTACTGACCTGGCTATGCCGGTGATGTCCGGTATTGAGCTTATGCGGGCAGCCCGCCAGCGCTATCCCAACCTGCATATGGTGGCGCTTACGCTTCATCAGGATTTTGAATATATTCAGGAAGTACTTCGGCTAGGCGCTATAGACTATATAGCCAAGGTGCAGCTGGAGAAAGAACAGTTTGATGATGTTCTGGCACGAATAGCGGGGCGCATTCACGAGCAGGCTCCCCTCAACCGTATGACCGTTCACCCCGCTCAAGCCATTTATGAGCATGAGCAGGGATATGTTCTTATAAACTTGAATCGGGAATCCGACGCAAATGGTCTTTCGGATAAGCTGCTCCCTCCTGGTGCGATGGAAGTCAATTCCTGCAGCTGGGTATGGTTTCCTGACGAGGGGGCGGAAAACAAGTTGTTTACCCTTTTGTCGGATCTGGTGGGAAGAGTGCCGGGCTGCATGCTTCTCAACTTGTCCAATCTCCAAGGATCTGCCTGGAGGGAGCTCCAGCAGTGGATTAGGGAGTATATCGAGAGGGCATCTTTCTATGAGTATCACCCGGACCGGCCTGCCACGGTGGCTTCCCTGAAAGACCGCTATAAACCGTATAGCAGGCTGAATGAGTTGGAACTGAACCACATAAAAGAAAGCTGGCTGCATTCCGCATGGCCTCATGATGATTATATCTTTGATCAGAAAATTCGGGATCTAAAAGCGATGAGGCTGCAGGAAAGCCAGCTTCTGGGGCTGATTTACTCCTTTGCGATTGAGTGGAATCGTTTGTACGGACAGACTCTGACCGGCAATATTCCCATGATATATTCGGTTCACTTTTGGTTTCATGTGGAGCAGTGGCTGAACCACGTTCGCGGCATCATCCGGGAATCCACCCGACATACGGCTTATTCGAAAGAGATCATGAATTGTATGTCCACAGCGGTCTATATGATCCAGGAAGAAATGAGCAGACAGCTTACGGCAGCTGAGCTCGCACAACGGCTGAATTTAAGCCGCAGCTATTTCAGCCAATGTTTTAAAGATATCATAGGCAAACCTTTTAACGAGTACTCCCGTTATATCCGGGTGGAGAAGGCAAAGGAGCTGTTATCGCATACAAATAAAACGATCATCTGGATTGCGGAACAGACAGGGTATTCAGATGAGAAATATTTCAGCCGCGTATTTCGCCAATTAACCGGCATGCTGCCCAGCGAATACCGGGCAAATCAACCGGGAGACTCTAATCGATTAGTGTAATAGTGAGGACGAAGAAAGACGCCGTATTACGATCGGCGTTTTTCTTTTTGAAATATAGGAAAGTACAAGTTTTACTCTATAATTTTCCTTATATTTTTACGAGAAACGGGTACCGTCCCTTTAAGGACGGCAAAGCCGTTTCTTCTTATGAAGGTAGGTAAATGTGTACTGGGAGGGGGGCTAATGTTGTCTGCTGACCCTAATTGCCGTCATTATTCTATCCGATCTTCCGTTCATAGCCTATCTCAGCGTATGGTCTTCGTCCTCTATAATAGGGATGTAATGTAACAGATAAGGAAAGAAGGGGAAATGATGTTAAAGAAAAAAGCAATTGTTTTGCTTGCCGCTTCCATGGTCCTTGCAACTGCATGTTCCAGTAATTCGAATGTTACGAACAACTCCAATTCCGCGAGCACAAGCTCACAGCCGGCCGATCCATTTGGAAAATACGAGACACCGGTTACAATCAATATTGCTTACAGTGTAGATCCAAACTTCAAGTCTGCCAAAGGGGAAACGCCTGAGAATAATGTCTGGAAAACAGCCATTAAAGAAAATCTGGGAATCGACCTTCAAATCGCCTGGCAGGTTGCCAAAGAAAATTTTGATCAGAAGATGAATCTGGCCATCGCCAGCAATGATTTGCCGGATGCGATGATCGTTAACCAGGTGCAGCTGAATCAAATGGTAAAAGCCGGAGAAATTGAGGATTTGACAGATGAATACAACAATTACGCATCTCCTGCAGTCAAGAAGATTATTGAAAGTACGAACGGCCTTGCGATGAGCCAAGCGACCTTCGATGGAAAGATTATGGGAGTTCCATCCGTCACCGCGCAGGATTTCAGCTGGCTGTGGATTCGCCAGGACTGGCTGGACAAGCTTGGACTGCAGCCGCCCCAAACCGTAGAAGATCTGGAGAAAGTAGCAAAGGCCTTCGTCGAACAGGACCCGGACGGCAATGGCAAGGCGGATACCATCGGTATAGCCGCAGGCACGGGACTGTTCAATGATTTTACCCAAGGTCCGCCGAACTTCGACTTCGCGGCCATTTTCTCAGCCTACAATTCTCATCCCGGATTTTGGATGAAGGATGCCGACGGCAAGCCGGTTTACGGGTCTATCCAGCCGGAGACCAAAACAGCGCTTGCCAAGCTGCGGGAAATGTATGCGCAAGGCCTGATTGATAAAGAAATCGGCATTCGCAAGGCGGCGGAAGAAACGGTCATTAACGGCAAAGCCGGCATGTTCTTCTGCGGATTTTACGCAGGTTATTGGCCGCTGCCGAGTGCCTGGCAGAACGATCCGAAGGCCAACTGGCAATCTTATGCCCTGCCGCTGGATGCCAGCGGGAAGTATTCTGTGATGAAGACCAATCCTACAGACAGCTATCTTGTTGTGCGGAAAGGATTTGAATACCCGGAAGCGCCAATCAAGATGAACAATTTTTATCTTAGAGACGAATCCATATACGGTAATGAATTTATGCTGGTCCGTAACTTCTTTGCTCCCACTGATGAAATTTCTTTTGAATATAACGCGGCTAAAGAACTTCTGGCCGGCACCAAGAAGCCGGAGGATTTTGGGGACTTCGCGGAATACAAGCTGCTGAGCAATACGTTGAAAACAATTAAGAATTCCAAAAAGGAACCTTACGACAATCTGAGTATTGAGTATTGGAACCAGCCCGATAAGGATTTCATGCGTGCCTATTCCTTGTTCGTGGGCGGGAAAAACCTGCTGGATGGCAATGTGAATAAACTTGAGAGTGCCTCTTATTTGCGGACCGAAACCGTGGTGAAGAAATGGGCTAACTTGTCGAAGCTGGAAAAAACGGCTTTCCTGAAAATTATTATGGGTGCCGCTCCGGTCGATTCTTTTGATCAATTCGTTCAAGACTGGAAGAAACAAGGCGGCGATCAGGTCACGGCTGAAATAGCGGAAACGATAAAATAGGGGGAATTCATGAGGGGGCCATAATTGGCCCTTTCATCCATCCAGAAGGAGAAATAACGGCGTGAAAAACAAGGGATTTTCAAAACATTATTACCTCATGCTCTTACCGGGATATATCTGGTTAATTATGTTCAGCCTTGTCCCGATCTTTGGTGTACTTATTGCGTTTGAGGATTACAGCCCGGTCCAAGGCGTGTTTGGTTCAGAGTGGATTGGTCTGGAAAATTTTCGTTACATGTTTACACTTAATGATAGCAAAATCATCTTCTTTAATACCATCTTCATCGCGGTTATGAAAATCATTGCCCAGCTTATAGTACCTGTTATTTTCGCCCTTCTGCTGCATGAAGTGCAGAGCAGTATATTCAAAAGATGGGTACAGACCTTGGTCTACCTGCCCCATTTTTTGTCCTGGGTCATTCTAAGCGGCATTATTATCGACATTTTGTCTTATAACGGTCCGGTCAACAATATTTTGTCCATTTTCGGTGCCGAACCTGTTCTGTTCATGGGTAAGCCCGGACTGTTTCCATTTCTTGTAGTTGGCAGTGATGTGTGGAAGGAATTCGGATTTAATACCATTATTTACTTGGCTGCACTGACAGGTATTAATCCGGCCCTCTATGAGGCATCGGCGCTGGATGGAGCCAACCGTTGGCGGAGACTTCTTCACATTACCCTCCCCGGTATTGCTCCAACTATCTTTCTGTTGCTGATTCTGAGCCTTGGGAATGTGCTGAATGCCGGTTTTGATCAAATCTTTAACTTGTATAACCCACTCGTATATTCTACCGGGGACATTATTGACACTTGGGTTTATCGGGAAGGACTTCTGAATATGCAGTATGGATTAGCTACGGCGGTAGGACTTCTAAAATCCGCGGTAGGCTTGATCCTTATTACCATTTCCTACTCTCTCGCCAACAAGTTCACCAACTACCGGATTTTTTAATAAGGAGCGTTAAACATGGTTAAAGAAACAACGGCTCTCTCTAAAATATTTAATGTGTGCCTGATCCTGCTGCTGGCGCTTATTGCGTTCATGTGCATTCTTCCTCTCTGGTATACGCTGATGGTATCGCTCAGCAGCAGAGCGGCAGCGGCCGGTGGAAATGTCGGTTTGTGGCCGATTGGCCTCAATGTAAATTCCTATAAGGAAATCATGAAGGACAGCGCATTCTTCCTGTCCTTTTGGGTGTCCGTTAAACGTGTGGTGTTGGGAGCTTCCCTCAGCTTTATCGTCACGGTACTCACGGCTTACCCGTTGTCCAAGAGCAATAAGGAACTTCGGTTTCGGAACCATCTTATGTGGGTGCTGGTGTTCACGATGCTGTTTAGTGGCGGCTTGATCCCGCTCTATCAAACTGTTAAAGCGTATGGACTCATTGACAACATATGGGTGCTGGTGCTTTCCGGCGGACTACCGGTGTTCAATGTCATTCTCGTAGTCAATTTCTTCCGGAACCTGCCCAAAGAGCTGGAGGAAGCCGCATTGGTGGATGGAGCCGGACCCTGGTACATCCTGTTCAAGGTGTTCATTCCCCTTTCCTTGCCGGTGCTGGCCACTATTACCCTGTTCAGCATTGTTGGACATTGGAACGAATTCTTCAGCGGTCTGGTCTTCATGACCAAGCCAAGCAACTATCCGCTACAGACATATATTCAGCAGATGGTAATTCAGATGGACATGTCCAAAATAAATAATGATCCGGAAACACTGAAGCGACTGAGCGAAATCTCCAACCAGACTCTGAATGCCGCTAAAATCTTTATTGCGATGTTCCCGATTCTGATTGTATATCCTTTTTTGCAAAAATACTTTGTTCAAGGTATTACTTTGGGCTCCGTTAAAGGCTGACAATCTCAGCTAAAATCGTAGAGCGGTTGGCCGAGGTTGACAAGCACTGGAAGGCTACATTATGATTTTAACTTAAGGAACACTAGCCCGGCCATGGACGATTAGTTCATGGCTTTTTTTACATCATTCTATGAGAGTTATATGGTTCGATTTCCTGAGGAGGAATACGTATGCCTGAAATCCAAGACTCGATAATCCGACAGCTTAGGGCCATTACGAGGCGGAAGCGCCCGCGTTCGGTCAGAGTGCGGGCATACCGGATGATGCTCTCGACAAGCTGTTTCGTGCCGCGCTGATGGAGGTTGGGGGAGGCATGTTTTTCATCATTAGTCGAAGCACTAGAGGAGGAATGCTGTATGGACGAAGTAAAGGATCATCTGGAGCAGGGCTTGCAGATTGTTTTTATCGGCTTTAACCCCAGCATTCGTTCGGGAGAGCTTGGGCATCATTATGCGAATCCGCGCAATAACTTCTGGAGAATACTGCATCAATCGGGTCTGACGCCGCGGCTGTACGAAGCCTCTGAGGACGAAGAACTCCTTAAGCTCGGCTATGGATTTACGAACATTGTGGCCCGTCCGACACGTGGAGTAGAGGACATTACGCGTGAGGAATATAAGCGTGGCCGTGAGCTTCTCCGGGCTAAACTGGAGCAATACCGTCCGGAAGTGGCCTGTTTTGTTGGCAAAGGCGTATATACGGAGTTCAGCCAGAGGACAAGGGCGGAGTGGGGCTTTCAGGACAGAACGGAGCCTATAGTTGATGGCGTCCGTGAATTCGTCGCACCCTCGTCCAGTGGCTTGGTCCGAATGCCTTTGAGCGGTATTGTAGATATTTACCGGAGGCTGCATGAGGCTGTGACAGAGCAGCTGTAACGGTATTATAATGGCAGCAGGCTTGGATCTTCCGTAGAAAAGGAGTAAAACATGAAATACGACGTTATTTTATTCGATGCCGACGATACACTTTTTGATTATGGAATGGCTGAGGGCCATGCGCTGTCCAGCGCATTTCTCTACTTCGGAATGCCCACGGGAGCAGAAGATTACAAGGCCAGCTACAAGGAGATCAATCAGGTGCTGTGGAGAGACCTGGAATTGGGCCGCATTACTTCCGAAGTGTTGCGGGTAGAGCGATTCAACCGTCTTTTTGCTGCCCACCAGCTTGAACTTGATGCGCAGGAATTCAGTGCTGCCTATTTGCGCTTTTTGAGCGAGGGGGCATTTCTGATCGAAGGGGCTGCAGAGCTGTGCGGGGAGCTGTCCCATTGCAGGCTGGCGATTATTACGAACGGGATCAAAGATGTGCAGACCTCCAGAATCCAGGGTTCTCCGCTGTGCGAAACCTTTGAGCAGATCATTATATCCGAGGAAGCGGGCTGCCAGAAGCCGGAGACCGGTATTTTTGAGTATGCTTTTGCCAAGCTGGGGATTTCCGATAAGGACAAGGTGCTCATTGTAGGCGACTCTCTGACCTCTGATATTCAGGGTGGTATTAATTATGGTATTGATACTTGCTGGTTTAACCCGCTCGGTAAGGTAAATGAATCCGGGATTCAGCCGAAGTATGAAATTAGCAGCCTGTCGGAGCTGTTGGACATTGCCGGTCAGAAGCATAAGCCCGCGAACGCTTAAACCCCGTCCATTGCATAGCAGGCATAAGAAAATAGACCTCAAGGCTTAGTTGGAACAAGCCTGAGGTCTATTTTTATTTGTGAAGCTTATGCTGCTTATGGCCGTGTATCCAGCGGTTTCAGATGGGCCTCAATTTGCTGGCGTTTGGACTCCAGGAATGGCGGCAGGGCCAGGGATTCGCCCAAATGTTCAATGTGCTCGTCTGTAGCAAAGCCCGGACCGTCTGTAGCCAGCTCGAAAAGAATGCCGTTGGGTTCCCGGAAGTACAGGGAACGGAAGTAGAAGCGGTCAACGAAGCCCGAATTAGGAAGGCGGACGGTGCGCACACGCTCAATCCATTGCTTTAGTTCCTCTTCATTATCTACGCGGAACGCTACATGATGGACACCGCCCCGTCCGAGGTGCTCCTGCGGCAGATTGTTACGTTCTTCAAGGTGAACCTCAGTGCCTGAGCCGCCTTCTCCGGTCTCGAATACAATGACATCAGGCTGTCCGGCTGCTGTGGAAGGATATGTGCCTTTGCGGCGGAAGCCAAGCAGACCTTCGAGCACAACGGCGGTATCCTCGGCTGTTTCTACCGTAAGGTGAGCCGGCCCCAGACCAACGATGCCGTACTCAGCAGGAACAGGGCTTTTTGCCCATGGTGTGCCGCCTGCAACCCCTTTATCGTTCTCATCCGATACGAGAATGAAGCGTTGTCCCTCGTGATCCCGGAAAGAGAGTGTTTGCCGACCGCCCAGCTCCGTAATGGTACCGTGTTCCACTTTGTGTTCTGTCAGGCGTTGATCCCAATACGCAAGAGCTTCATCACTGGGAACGCGCAGGGAAAGTGCCGAAATACTATTGTTGCCATCCTGGTTGTGTCCTGCCATCGGGATTTCGAAGAACGTTAGCTCCGTTCCGGGATTACCTTTTTCATCTCCATAGAACAAATGATAAACGGAAATGTCATCCTGGTTGACGGTCTTTTTGATGAGGCGAAGACCGAGCACTTCAGTGTAAAATTTAAAGTTCTCCGGTGCCTTTGCAGTAATGGCGGATACGTGGTGAAGGCCTTTAAGTGTTAATTCCATAATGTAATACCTCCAATTCTGTTTTGGTTACGGGGTCATATCCTGAATGGAAAGGCAAGCTTGATGGAAGTTAATCTGCCCAATCTGGCTAGACCCTATCAAAGTATGGTATATTATTCTCACAATAAAACAAAGTAAGGAGATTGGAAATGGAAAAAACTTTGATTTTTGGCCACAAAAATCCGGATACGGATACGATTTGTTCTGCAATTGCCTATGCTGTGTTGAAAAAAGAGCTGGGCTGGGATGCTGAAGCCGTTCGTCTTGGAGACGTTAGCGGTGAAACCCAATATGCGTTGGATCAATTCGGAGTGCAGGCTCCGCGTCTGGTGGAGAATGTAGCCGACGAAGCGAAGCAGGTTATTCTTGTTGACCATAATGAGCGCCAACAGAGCGCGAATGATATTGATAAGGTACGTGTTGTTGAGGTTATCGATCATCACCGGATCGCCAACTTTGAGACCGCTCATCCTCTTTACTACCGTGCAGAGCCGGTAGGCTGTACAGCAACGATTCTGAACAAGCTGTATAAAGAAAATGGAGTTGCTATTCCTAAGGAAGTTGCCGGATTGATGCTCTCCGCAATCATCTCGGATTCCCTGCTGTTCAAATCGCCGACATGTACAGCAGAAGATGTAGCTGCGGCACGCGAGCTGGCTGAAATCGCCGGTGTGGATGCCGAAAGCTACGGATTGGAAATGCTGAAGGCCGGTGCTGATCTTAGCGACAAGACTATCGCACAGCTTATTTCCCTGGATGCCAAGGAATTCAAAATGGGCGAATACAAGGTCGAAATCGCACAAGTAAATGCGGTGGATACGAACGACGTACTTTCCCGCCAAGATGAGCTGGAAGCCGCGCTTACGTCCATAATCGATGAAAAGGGACTGGATCTGTTCCTCTTTGTAGTGACGGATATCCTGAACAACGATTCCGTAGGAGTGGCTCTGGGTCGTGCGGCAGGTGCCGTAGAGCAAGCCTACAATGTGAAGCTGGATGATAACAAAGCCCTTCTTAAAGGCGTTGTCTCCCGCAAATCGCAAATCGTACCGGTTCTTACAGAAACGATTGCCAAGCTGTAGAACGTTCGAATTAGCACGATAAGTTAAGAGCTTCTGCCAAAATCATTTTGTGATGGCGGCGGGGCTCTTTTTTGCTACAATAGGGAGTGGAGTTTATATTTAAGTAATCAAGCACATACGGGATGGAGGGCTGAAAAATGACAAAAACGCGAAACACAGGATCTCTCCAATTTAAATCATTCGGTCTGGTGCTCCAGGCTTTGGTCATACTGGCGAAGAAAGGAAACGCCTGTTCCAGCTGTGAAATCGCCGAGCTCCTTTCGTCAGAGGCAACGCTTTTAAGACGGATTCTAGCCAAGCTGACCCGTGAGCATATTCTCGTGACCAGAGAAGGGCGGGATGGCGGTTATATGCTGAACAAGGACCCTGAAGACTTGACCCTGGCGGAAATTTACCGGGCTCTTGAAGTGGGGGAATCGTGTAATAAAGCGGTGAATGATACGATGTGCGTCAATGATTTCGGTGTGCAGATGAAGGCGGCCTGCGGAGATATTCTGGAGGAAATGGACCGGAGTGTACTAGGTGTGCTGGAGCAATACACGGTTGCCGATATGGTGCGCAAGGCGGGATATTGACAGGGTCTTGTTGTTTGAATTATACTGTGCGTATTAAGCTACAGTTACTGGAGATTACAGACAGACTCGTGTATGCAGAAAGCAGAAATATATTTTTTTGATGTTAACTGTGTATTTAGGTACACAGAATACAGAGATTAGGATGAGGAGGAAATACTGCGATGGCAACTGATTTGAAAGTAGAGCAGGAGTTCAGCAAGGTGATTCGGGAACGGCATTCGGTGCGGAAATATGATCCATCCTGGAAAATATCCGACGAGGAAATCAAGGAGCTTTTGGGTGAGGCCATTCTTGCGCCTTCTTCCTCCAACCTTCAGCCGTGGCGGTTCATCGTAATCAACAATCAGGAATTGAAGGAAAAGCTGCTGCCGGTTGCCAACAATCAACAGCAGGTTGTAGATGCCTCGGCTGTAATAGCCGTACTTGGCGATACGGAGGCCTACCGCAACGCAGAGACTATTTTTGATCAGGCGCTTGAAGCTGGATTTATAACCCCCGAGGTACGGGATATGATGGCTACGAACACCTATAATGCTTACTCCGGTATGAGCCCCGAGAGACTTAAGGATATCGCTCTTGTAGACGGCGGCTTGATTTCCATGCAGCTGATGCTGGCCGCAAAAGCAAAAGGCTACGACACTGTGCCGATGGGCGGCTACAATGCCGGAGCCTTCCGTGAGCTGTTCCAAATCCCGCAGCGCTATGCAACCGTAATATTGATTGCGCTCGGAAAAGCGGCGGTGGAAGGGCGTCCGACCGTAAGATTGCCTTTGGAGGATGTAACCCACTGGAACGGATTTCAAGCCTAAAATCACAGGAGCAGGGCCGATCAGAACGTACTGGTCGGCTTTTTTGTTTTCCGCGCGCTTTCTGCTACAATATTTCCAGGGCAAGTCGGCAGCTTGAGTAATGTATTGCAATGTGACCATGACTGGGAGGGGAAAAAATGATTCAGGTAGATACGGCGGACTCCGCTCATCGCTTTGATCACGGCTGGCTAAAGGGCAGTCATATTTTCTCGTTCGGGGATTTCTACGATCCTGACAATACGGCATTTGGTCCGATGCGTGTCTGCAACGATGATACAATCTTCCCCGGAAGAGGCTTTGGTGCCCATCCCCACAGCGATATGGAGATCGTGTCGATTGTACTATCGGGAAGGCTTCGGCATGAAGATAACTTAGGCAATGTAGCTGAGACCACCTTCGGCGGCATTCAGCGGATGTCTGCAGGCACGGGTGCGATCCATACGGAGCATAATCCGTCGGAGGATGAACCTGTACGCCTATTGCAGCTTTGGTTCATGCCCCGGACACGCGGGACAGCGCCATCCTATACCACAGGACGCTTTGATCCGGCGAAGCTGGAAGGAAAGCTGTTGCCGGTTGTAGCTGCTGAAGGCTCGGAAGAGGTAGTGGATATCGGTCAGGACATGACGATTTATCTAAGCCGGATGACTGCCGGTCAGGAACTGGTATTTAATCAGGAAGCCGGAAGACGCATTTTTATATATGTCATTGAAGGACAGCTCAGCGCGGGCGGGGATGCGATGCTGCACCCGGGAGATTCGGCGAGGATTACAGAAGTCAGCGAGCTTAAGCTTACTGCGCCGGAAGGGGCCTTCCTCATGCTGGTTGATTTACCGTGAGGCTTACGAAGCCAGCTTTGCTACGCAAAGCTAAGTAAACGCTAACGAAGCCAGCTTTGCTACGCAAAGCTAAGTAAACGCTAACGAAGCCAGCTTTGCTACGCAAAGCTTTTAGGAGGGACAATTATGGTGCAGGAGAGAGTACTGGTTAAACACTCGGTAACTGGCCGCATGCTCGTCAGCAGCACGGAGGGGGTGACCTACACTTTTGATCAAAAGGGTGAACTTACGCTGATTACCTTATGCGGCGTACCTGCCGACAAGGGTGCGGCGGTGGTGGAGCTGAAGTCCGAGCTGAATGTATTTCGCTTTGAAGAACCGGAAGACGGACCGACTATCAAGCATTGGTACTATGTCGGCGACAACCCGGTAGTCTATGACGAAGCGGCTAAGTGTTTAACGTTGTCGGTTCAATCGGAGATTGAGTACCGGCCGGATCAATACTGGGAGTGATCATTGCACGTACTGCCAGGTGTGTCGTTACTATAATTAATTAATTGCACTTCATACACTTATTTTGCCCAAAAATCGCTTCCGCCGGCTTTTAGTTGCACTCGGTACAATTAAAAAACAGCTAAACACTGTTTCGGCACTCTACCGAAGATATAGTTGCACCAAGTGCAATTAAGCGACCGATTCCACAAAAACTAAGCAGTTTAGCTGTACGAAGTACAATTAAAAGCAAAACAGAATATTACTCTATAAACCGAACTAAAGAATTCTATTATGAAAGGGGAGAGTTAACGAGGGGAGGTTTGGAACTGGAGGAGCGATAGCGACCACCTTTGTCCCCGGATGTTCACCGATGCAAGCGGTCTAATCCAAAACATCTGGGGATGGGCAGCGGCCGGAATTCCAAACATTCCCCGTAGTTACGGGTAAACACCCCACAGCATAGGTCAAAATCTTTAGTTCAACTTATATGGCTAGTCCAAGACTTGTTAGTTCCAGATCACTTCCGAGTACATCTAACACTTCAGGTTAGTTATTTACTCATTCCAACCGGATTATATGTATATATTCAAAGCGACAGAAGAAATGACATTGACATAAGCCTCCATCTATACTAGCTTTGTTATGAAACATAACACAATGGTAGATAAAAAGATAGGAGAATTGGAGAACATGGAATTGTTTGCAGCACTGGAGCGGGATGACTATGAGGAACTGCTGTTTTGTCAGGATAAGGCCTCGGGATTAAAAGCAATCATAGCTATTCATGATACGACGCTGGGCCCCGCGCTGGGTGGAACACGGATGTGGACCTATGCTTCCGAGGAGGAGGCGATTATCGACGCTCTTCGTCTGGCCAAAGGGATGACTTACAAAAATGCCGTGTCTGGTCTGAATTTGGGCGGAGGTAAAACGGTTATTATCGGTGATCCCAAAAAAGATAAGAATGAGGCTATGTTCCGCGCCTTCGGAAGATACATACAGGGCTTGAACGGGCGCTACATTACCGCTGAGGATGTTGGGACAACGGAAGAGGATATGAACATTATTTATGAAGAGACGGATTATGTTACCGGAACATCCCCTTCTTACGGTTCGTCGGGTAATCCTTCTCCAGCTACAGCTTACGGCGTTTATCAAGGGATGAAGGCAGCGGCCAAAGCAGCTTTTGGCACGGATTCACTGGAAGGCAGAACAGTAGCCGTTCAAGGTGTGGGGAATGTAGCTTTTAGTCTATGCAAGCATCTTTATGAAGAGGGCGCACAGCTTATCGTAACGGATATCAACAAGGAAGCTGTTCGCCGAACCGTAGAAACTTATGGTGCCAAAGCGGTAGATCCCGCCGATATTATCAGTGTGGATTGCGATATTTATGCTCCATGCGCACTCGGTGCTACGATTAATGATGATTCGCTGCCGCTCATTAAGGCAAAGGTTATTGCAGGCGCAGCGAACAATCAGCTAAAAGAGCCGCGGCATGGTGATGCTCTGCATGGCCTGGGCATTGTGTATGCACCTGATTATGTAATTAACGCGGGTGGTGTAATTAACATTGCCGATGAACTGAACGGTTACAATAAGGAACGTGCATATAAGCAGGTGGCGAAAATTTACGACAGCATCACCCGGGTGCTGGAGATATCACGCACAAGCGGTCTCCCTTCCTATGCCGCAGCGGATCACCTTGCCCAGGAGCGGATATCCATGCTGAAGAATAGCCGCAGCACCTTCCTTCGTGACGGACATCATACACTCAGCAGAAGACAGCTGCGGGGTTAAGCTATCCTTTATAAAGCCTGAACACCACTTGCTACAAAAGTGGAGGTTCGGGCTTTTTTGAAAATATAAGAAAGTATAAGTTTCACTCTATACTTTACCCTTATATTTCTCCGAGAAACGGGTGCCGTGTCCCTATAAGGACGGCGAAGCCGTTTCTTCTTGGTGCAAAGACAGTAGATGTTGTATCTTTGCATATCCAGCTAAAAAAACTCGGTCAGCTCACCCGGAACAATAACCGGTGGAACTGGCCGAGTTTTTAAATTTATTATTGAACCTTTTGCGGTTCAGGATAGGTGACGCCGAGTGTATCGACGGTTACCTTTTTCATCGCGGGCGGGTTCTCCGGCCGGTCAGCGTCGTCACGCGGAAGGTTTACGATCGCGCTAACGACTTCAAGTCCCTCCGTAACTTTACCAAAAGCGGCATAACTGCCATCCAGATGGGGAGCAGCGGCGGTCATAATAAAGAATTGGGAACCGGCTGAGTCGGCTTCCTGCGATCTTGCCATCGAGAGAATGCCCTCGCTGTGAAGCAGATTATTAACAAATCCGTTGCCGGTGAATTCTCCTGCTATGCTGTAACCCGGTCCACCCCCACCTGTACCCTCAGGATCTCCACCCTGAATCATAAAACCGGGGATGACTCTGTGAAAGATGGCTCCATCATAAAATCCTTTTTTAATCAATGAAATGAAATTATTTACGGTGTTGGGAGCAACCTCCGGATAAAGCTCTGCTTTGATCATGCCGCCGTTGTCCATCTCAATTGTAACCACGGGATGGCTTGCCGCTGCCGAAGGGACTCCTTCAGTGGCTGCTGCTGTACTGTTGCTATTTCCCGGCTTGTTGCCGCAGCCCGCCGCGATGACGAGCAGCAAGCACATGAACATTAGAAGGATCGCCGGTTTTATTCTTGTAGGCTTCACTTTCTTACTCTCTCCTTTAGCTTGGATAATCGTTGTCGTCTTTCATCATAACTCCTTTGTCCCATCACTTGCAAAAGCTGAGCAAGCCCGCCGGGCTTGGCACCTATTCCAAAGAGGTTTACAATAATAGGATGCTTCCAGGAAAAAACAGAAAGGACGGGTACACGATGAATTTTTCATGGAAGCGGAACCTGATCGTGCTTTGGGTAGGTGTTTTCTTTTGCAGTACGGCGTATTCGATCTCGATTCCGTTTCTCTCCATTTTTCTCAGCGACGAGCTTGGCGTCGATAATCATTTGGAAATATGGTCCGGTATTACCTTCGGCATCACTTTTTTGGCCAGTGCATTGATTTCACCGTTTTGGGGCTCACTCGCTGATAAATATGGCCGCAAGCCGATGCTGATCCGCTCGGGATTCAGTCTGGCTGCACTTTATTTACTTAATTATTTTGTGCATGATCCGTACTTGTTTCTTGTAGTTCGGGTGCTGCAGGGCTTGCTTGCCGGCTTTGTTCCGGCGGCGATTGCCATGGTAGCGACCAATACACCGGAAGAAAAGACCGGATATGCTCTTAGCATCATGTCTACAGCGGGAGCGTCGGGAAGTATCATCGGTCCATTGATCGGCGGCGTGGTCAGCTATTATTCCGGAAACCGCAACGCCTTTCTTTTCTCGGCCGTCATTGTGCTGGTCTCAGCCCTGATCGCAACTTTTTTTGCCAAAGAACAAAGCTTTGACCGGTCCGCGCCAAGGTCGCATGTCCGGGATGACATCCGGGAGGCCAGAAGCAACCGGGCATTTGTTACGCTGCTGACGCTTGCTGGGATCAGCACCTTCTCCGTTATGATTCTGGAGCCGCTTATTCCGATTTACATGCTGCATATGGGGGTTTCTAAAAGCACGGCCTCGTTAAGCTCGGGAATTGCATTCTCTGCGGTAGGCATAGCAACTGTGCTAATGGCACCCCAGTGGGGGAGAATTGGAAGCCGCAAAGGCTTTGGCCCCATCTTGTTCATTGGACTTATAGGCGGCGGAATCGGAAATATCCTGCAGTTTTTTGTGTCAGGGTATGTAGAGTTCGCACTGCTTCGGTTTGCCTACGGACTGTTCTATGCCGGGGTTCTGCCCTCGGTAAATGCCATGATTGTACAAGTTATTGAGCCCGGCTTCCGGGGCAGGGCCTTTGGTCTTAACCAGGCAGCCTCCCAGCTGGCAACAATGGCGGGACCTATAATAGGCGGCTTGCTGGGTGCTTTCATGCCGATCCGCTGGGTGTTTGTCATCAATGGAATCCTGCTGCTGGCCGCGGCCGTTCTCGTCAAGCTGCGAAAGCTGGAGTCGCAAATTTCCGCTGTCCGTGCGGTAGAATAGCTGGCTGCTTTACATAAAAGGGTTATCCGTTAGCCGTCATCAACAGGCTGCGGGATAACCCTTTTGCTTTTGATTGTTATAAGGCAGGCCGTTTATTCTCCTTGTGAACCATTCAATAAATCGGTACCATGTACAATTTCAATGGGGGGAGAGGCAGGATCAACGGGTGTGTCTTCCTTGATATCATCGGCATCCGGCACATCCTCCAGAGGGGGTTCTTCATCCTCGTTGTCCAATTCTCCCTCTTCAGTATAATCTGTAAGACTGCCGGTCAGTCCTGAGGCACCCGCTGCCAGGATGGCATCCGACTCGAGCAGGTCATCCCGTTCCGGGGCCGTGCGGTTGATAATTGTCGCTTCCGTCTTGTTAAATTTATTATCCATAGCGGTTCAGCTCCTTATATTTAATGCGCCGGTTTATTCACCGTCTTCATGTTCATCCCCGGGAATTGCATGGTTGATCGCTTCTTTTTGATCCTTGTCCTTCAGGGCGCCAGGGAAAGTATCTTCCTGAAACAAGCCGGAATCCACGTCAATATCGCGCTCGGTTATCAGAGAATCTTCCTCGTGGGCTTCTTCTTTGGATGATTTGGTATCGCTCATGGTATATCCTCCTGGTTACATAAGGATTTCAATTGATATATATCTCCTTTACCCTTTTACGTGGCTTCGAATCTGCGCGGAAGGGTAAACGCCGTAATCCTTAATATATTCAGTCAGGAGCAGGATTAACCGTTTGAACCAGAAAAACCCCCTTTTCCGCGGTTTTTTTGCAAAATTAGGCAGGTATAGCTCGAAGCGTGTCGAAACTAAGAATCATATAACTACTTATATTAATAACTAATGACTTACTGAGGTGTCATTATGAGGTTGTCCTTACACAAATCAGCGGTGTTACTAGTGGCGCTATTGCTGCTGACTGCTATAATTTCCCTTGGAGTGGCCATGAATGGAGGCGGAACGCCGGGTTCTTCTCTGCCGGGCTGGGAGCTTAAATGGAGCAGCGCGGCGGTTCCGGATCCGGCAAAGGCTCTGAAGGGTCCCGAAGAGGAGTGGACACTGCAAACGGGTCACAGTCCCGGGATGAAGGCTCCGGAGGGGAAATCTGCGGCATGGGTGCGCATTTCTTTGCCGAATATTGAAGATAACTCTGCAGTGTTGATTGATAAAGTATATGGAAACGATATCAAAGGGTTTGTGAACAACGTCTTAATCTACAAATCAAATGGAACAGCCAGTCTGCACGGCTCCAAAGTTCTGATTCCCTTGTCCAAGGAACAATCGGGAGCACAGCTTTTTTTATGGATCAGCGGCGAAGACCAGCCGGTCGGTATTAAAGGTGGCATCTTAACCGGAAGCTACGGGAGGCTGCTTTCTCTTTACGTGAAACAGGACTTCATGGATATCATTATTGGAGCCTCATTGATTTTTACGGCTGGAGCATTTGCGGTATGCGCTATATTTTTAAAAAGAGAGCTGTTCGTCAGTGGCTTCTTTGTTGTTCTTATTATTGTATCCTCAGGAGTATTGGTGATCACCTATTCCCCTTTTGTCCCGTTTCTTCAGAGCAGTTCCGGCAGATTTATGGATACCTTCTTTGACCTCGCCTTATTCACTTTGCTGCTGTCGTTCGCTTTCCTTTTTGAAAAAATGTTTGGTCCCGGGAAGAAGGGGATCGTAACAGGCATGCGAAGATTTCTGGTCGGCTATACGATCCTCTGTTCCTGCCTTTGGATTCTTAATTTGGGCCTGTCATACCGTCTGGATGGCTTGTACGAATATATGACGGTTAATGTTGCCGTAGTGCTGATGATTCTGCAATTTCTGCTTCTGTTGGGACAGGCTGTATATTACGCCTATCGCGGCAATGCGGACGCCCTTATTTTTTCGGTTGGATTTGCTGCTTTTGCAATGCTGATGCTTGCTGAAATGATCATGTTCTATAGGTCTGAAGGGATACATCACTTCTATTGGTGGAAATGGGGTGTGGTAATGATCGATATTTCGCTGATTGTGATTCTGGGTAGAAGTTTTGCCGGAAACCATCAGCAGGTCGTTCGTTATTCTCATGATCTGGAAAAATTCAATAATGATTTGCAGCGATCCGAGAAAATGGGGATTATCAGCGAGCTGGCTGCTTCTGTTGCGCATGAAGTGCGAAATCCGCTCCTGATCACCCGCGGCTTCCTTCAGATTCTTGGTGAAAGATCAGGCCATAAGGAGAAGGAGTACTTGCAGATGGCAGTTATGGAGCTGGACAGGGCTTCACTCATCATTTCAGATTTTCTTACCTTTGCCAAACCGGAAATAGAGGCGGCAGACCTGCTTGACGTTTCGGGAGAGTTGACGCATGTTGCGGGTGTTCTGGTTCCACTGGCCAATCTGCAGTCCTCCGAGATTGTACTAAAGCTGCAAAACGGACTGTATGTACAGGGGAGCTCTTCCAAGCTTAAGCAGGCGTTTATCAATATCATTAAGAACAGTGTTGAAGCTATACAGGAGAACGGACTGATTACAATAACATTATGGCGATCGGGAAATCACATCATCGTCAGTGTGCGGGATAACGGCGAGGGCATGAAGAGCAGTGAACTCGCCCGGTTAGGGGAGCCTTACTTCTCTAACAAAACCAAGGGAACCGGCCTTGGACTCATGGTAACCTTCCGGATTATCGAGGCTATGGGGGGCACGATCAAATTTCACAGCCAAAAGGGGGAGGGTACCGAAGTTATAGTTAAACTTCCCGCTGGTTAGAACATTTATCTTCCTTTTTTTAGAAGGAAAAGGAAGGGATTAAGCGAAGTAATAGTCTAACAGTAACATTACTTCTGAAATTTGAGGTGCTTGTATGCGATTGACGGTGAAGAGTCTTCACATAGTTGTAGTATTATTTCTTATACTTATGTCCAGCGGTTCGCTGTATGCTTCAGCCGCCGACTCAAATCCTGCTGATGATGAGATCACGAAGTGGCAAATGAAATGGGGAGATGAAGGGGGATTTTCAGGGAATCAGGTTCCTTCCTCCCAGCAGAATCAACCGGGCTGGATGGATGTAGACCCTCTCCGTGGAACGCCAGAATTGCCGGACGGGATATCCTCCGCCTGGACCCGGATGGTTTTGCCGGAAATGAAGTGGACTTCTCCAGCCATTTATATCGATACGTTATATGCTTTGCATGTTAGAGTTTTTGTTGACGACAGACTTATTTTTGAAGGCAACCGGGGTTACATCAAAGATAATTATTCGTTGCTCTTGCCCTTAAGTGTGGAGGATGAGGGCAAAACGCTATCCATTTGGGCAGATACCTTGCAGGAGAGAATCGGAATTAAGGATACGGTGGTTATCGGAGAGCATAACCTGCTGATCCATGATTATATCAAGAATGGATTAATAGATGTGATTTTGGGCAGCTCCTTTATTTTTGTGGCGGTGATCCTTTTTCTGTGCGCCTTTTTTCTGAACAAGGAGTATTTCACGATATCGTCCGGCCTTGCTGTAGTGATAGGTTCTACAGGAATACTGTCAATAACCTACTCGCCCTTCGTTTATACTTTTTACAGCTATTTAGGTCCGGCCAGTATAGTGTTCCTGGATTTGGCTCTGCTGACGTTATTGCCATCGCTTACCTTTCTGTTTGAAAAAATATTCGGCCCCGGAAAATTCTCCCTCATTAGGCATTTCCGCAAATTTCAGGTGGTTTACTCTTTGTTTTTTATGGGTTGTCTGATTATCAACTACCTCTCCGGCAATCGCTATGTGGAGTTTTATTATTTTGTATCCACCAAAGTGATCGGGTATATTATGATTGTCCAATTTATTATATTGATTGCTTGTGTAATTATTTTCTCGATCAAAGGCAATAAGGATGCCATTATTTTTGCGTTCGGTTTCGGAACCGCCGCAGTTACGTGCGTATTGGAGTTGGTATGGTATTTCATCCGTGCCGGCAATTATGACTTGTTCTACTGGAAGTGGTCGCTGGTTATTTTCATGATATCCTTGATCATTATTCTGGGACGGAGACTTGCACTGGAACATCAGCAGGTTGTTAAATATTCAAAAGAACTGGAATTATTCAACAATGAACTGCAGCGCTCGGAGAAGGTGGAGATTATTAGCGAGCTAGCGGCTTCCGTCGCTCATGAAGTACGCAACCCGCTGCAGGTCACCCGCGGCTTTCTGCAGCTGCTCAGCGAGAAATCAAGTGGTGATGAGAAGGAATTTTTATTTATTGCCCTTAGTGAGCTTGATCGGGCATCGGGCATTATTACCGATTTTCTGACCTTTGCGAAGCCGGAATTCGAGCAGATTTCAAATCTGAATGTACATGATGAATGCAAGCATATCGAGAGCATTCTCCTGCCGCTCTGTCATTTGAATGATTGCAACATGATAATGGATGTAGCCGATAATTTATGGGTGAAGGGCAACTCTTCGAAATTCAAGCAGGCTTTTATTAATATTATCAAGAACAGTATTGAGGCATTAAACCAGGATGGGACGATCCATATCGCCGCTTATGGTAAGGGAGATAAAGTTTTTATACACATAAATGATGATGGAGAGGGAATGGATCCCGATGTACTGCTTCGGCTGGGAGAGCCGTATTTCTCTCAGAAGAACAAGGGTATGGGACTGGGACTTATGGTTACTTTCAGAATAATTGAGACCATGCAGGGGGAGATTTCCTTCCGAAGCAAAAAAGGAGCAGGCACCGAATCCGTCACCGTGCTGCCTTTGGCCGCACCTCCGGAGGGTACCCACTCCTTATGAAGTTAGACGTGAGGTTCTACCAGGAGCCCAGGGTACTCGCATCCGTTTTAAGAACTCCCGATGACGGGCTGGGGGGATCACGAGGTAAAACTCATTGGAGCCCTCCTCTACTGCTTTCAAAGTGACATTGTCGGGAATGATTACGCCTAATGCTTCTTTAAGTGCTGCTTTCGGATCAGATAGCAAACGTTGCTTGAAACTTGGATCCTCCCAGGCCTTTTGAATCACTTGATTTCTAAGAATAGCTTCTGACAAAATAATCACCCTTCCCAAATGGTTATATTTTCCTAAAGAATATATCATATGTTTTTTTTGAATTCTATTATTATTTTACAGAATTGACCTATATTATAGGGTGTTTATCCGTAACTACGGGGAATGTTTGGACTTACGGCCGCTCTTGTCCCCAGATGTTTTGGATTAGACCGCTTGCTGCGGTGAACATCCGGGGACAAAGGCGGTCGCTATCGCTCCTACAGTTCCAAACTTCCCCTACGCTACTCTCACCTTTTTATCTTATAATTCTTGAATTCATTTCAGTTATTTCGTATTTTTCGATAGCCAATAATAGAGTCCGCCGCCCTTCAGGAGCATCTTTTCCGTCTCAATTGCCTCTGAAAGATGCTGTAAATTAGCCGTCATTACTTGGTGGAATTAATCCTGGGTGCTCTCATTGCTGACACTGTCTGCCCATTCCATTATGTAACGGTTGAAATAAGTCCAGAAGGATGACTGTCCCGGAAAAAAGAATCTATAGATATTCAGAAACTCCACATAGAGCAAATTGGCCAGCGGCAGCTTGGAGGGGGAGGAGGTAATGGGTTTATCCATTAAATCATCCTGAATGAAAAAGTAAAGCATGAGGAATACATTACCCTTGGACATTTGGCGACAGTCGCCGGGAGTAAGCCGGCAGCTTTCCTGCAACCAGTAGGGCAGCAAATAGCAGATATAGTTTTTATGGCTTCCTGTTTCAAAAACATTAAAATGACTAAGGTAGGATAACCCTTGGAAATTAAGCGGCTCGGGGAATTGCGAGATAATCTGCGAGCAACCTTGGAACACCAAGCGGAGTTCATCCTCATAATCATGAAACCAGTTCATAAAATCATCTCCTGTAAAAAAGCAGTTCAAATTCAAGGGAATTCCTTTACAATGGAAACTTGTGGGATGAAGAGTGCTATGGAATGATATACAAAAATGCTTGCGGAAGGGTGAAGAAAGTGGACAAGATTGTATTCGGGTTGCTGGGCGGAGGCTGGAGAGCGGAGTTTTATTTGCGTATCGCCAAAGAGCTGCCGCATCAATTCGCAGTGGGGGCCATGTTCGTCAGGAATCCTGAAAAGGCGGAGGATTTAAGACGGGTATGGGGCGTTAAGGTATATACCTCGCTTGAAGAATTTATCTCCAGCGGCGGTTATTCATTTGTTGTGCTTTGTGTAAACCGGTCCGTAAGTATGGAGTATATGCTCAAACTTGCGGCTGCAGAAATCCCGGTGCTGGCGGAAACCCCGCCCGCGCCCGATTTGGAGGCTTTAACAGAACTGTGGAAGCAGGTGGGAGGTTCCGCCAAAATCCAAATCGCAGAGCAGTATTTATTTCAGCCCATGCATGCCGCAAGAATCAGCCTTGCCCGTTCCGGTCGTCTGGGAGAAATCAGTCAGGCTCAGGTATCCGCGGCACACGGTTATCACGGGGTCAGCCTGATTCGCCAGCTACTGGGCATCGGATTTCAGAATGTGGCTATTCGTGGACAGAGCTTTCGGTCTTCGGTCATCAAAGGACCCGGCCGCATGGGTCCGCCGGTGGCGGAAGAGGTTGCCGAATCTGTACAGACGATAGCAACCCTGGACTTTGGGGGAAAGCTGGGGGTGTTCGATTTTGTGGGCGACCAGTATTTTTCATGGATTCGGGAGAACAGGATTTTGGTTCGCGGGGAACGTGGAGAAATTGTAAAGGATCAAGCGGCTTGGCTGGAGGAATTTGATACACCGCTTTATAGTAAGCTGCGCCGGGTCGATGCCGGACATGGCGGTAATCTGGAAGGCTTTTACCTCAAAGGGATTATGGGTGGCGGTGAATGGCTGTACCGCAACCCGTTTGCACCCGCGAGATTAACGGAGGATGAGATTGCGATAGCCGAAAGTCTTGCCAGAATGGGACATTACGTTCAGGGGGGACCTTCTTTTTATAGCTTGGCTGAGGGAAGCCAGGATCATTATTTGGCACTTCTCATTGATCAGGCTGCGGCATCCGGGGGGACAGTGGTCAGTTCGGAAACCCAAATTTGGTCGCCTCAATATAAAGCGGCGGAAGGGGTATGATTTATATACGATTTTCGACATATCACTTCAGTTTATGAGGTTTTTTGTCGTTATTTGTACTTTTTTGTTGACAGTTTTCAGAAAGAAGTGATAGTATTTAGGTATTATTTGCTAAACCATAATTTTCCTAAAGATAATGCTGGAGATGAGAATATTGAGAGAATTTTACTGCATTAGATGCCGTAATCTCCATAAAGTGGATATGAGAAATCATTCCTTACGTATTCTGTCCACCGGTTATCACATGGTGAGCGGACAACGCTATCAAATCTGTATTTGTGATTCTTCTTACCTATTTTCTATGTCAGGTACAGGTAATACAGAGGCGTATAACACTCCGGAATAAGTGATGTTATTAACAATAACACCCTGTCTACACGTAGACAGGGTGTTTAATGTGCTTATTTTACAAAGACCTCACACTGAATTCGGAATCATTAGAAAATATGGATATATTTATAGGTTTATCCATAAAAGAAGTCGGTAAATGTGTTATTTATTTGTAATGAAAACGCTCACAGAAAGAGAGTCAACTTGTTATTGTGATTTTTCTCATGTATGATGCTTTTAACAAAGCACAAAACAAACTCGCATTTTCCACAAAAAGGAGAATAGGGTGGTGGGATGAAAATCAGATCAACTTCGGAAGACAAAATGTTTGCATTTTACAGAATTTTTTCTCTGTCCCTCACATCGCTTATGTTTTTCCTGGGTAACACGGGGCCTTCCGTACTCTTTAAATCCCTAATCATAATTGTACTATTTATCCTCGCTCGAGTGTTCGCACTTATTTATCGAAGGCTGCGTGACCAGCCGCGAATTTTCATGCTTACTGTGGGAACAGAGATGGCGGGTATCATTCTGCTGACGTTATTAACGGGCGGCTATGATAGTCCGTTCAAGTTATATGTACTTAATCCCGTTCTAATTGCTGCCGGATCGATATCCTTTTATTTCGGATGGAACCTGATCTTTGGTTATATCGGTATCCTTGTCGTTTTTTGTTACGTTTTTTTGAATAAAACGAATAAAAATTTCTCCGAGGCTATTTTGGAGAACGGTAATTTGTTTCTAGCACTGGTACTTACGGTTATTGTTATGCAAATGGTTGTGCGGATGAAACGTCAGCGCGAAGAAGCAAATGCGCGTACGAACGAAACGATGGAGCATATCAAGTCGCTCTACAACATCGTGGAAACATCAAGCCAGCATGATTTCATGAACATTGGACAGGTAATAACCGATTATGTTGTGAAGCTTACGAAGCTGGACAAAGCATTGTTCTGGTTCGCCAAGAAGAGCGGAGAACCTGCTCCTCAGAGCCGTCAGACCGGCTGGCAGCAGCAGGAGGGACTGTATCTTTTTGCAGAGCTGGAGAAGCATGAACATGAATGGAGACTGCAAAGGGAGCCCGTTTTTAAGAGCTTGCCGGGATTGGGCGATTTTCTGCTGATGCCCGTGCGGATGAGCACCCGTTTTGTAGGAATGATCGGTGTGAAGCTGGAAGCGGCGGAAGGACTGGAAGGACGCAGATGGTATATTCAGCAATTAATGTTTCTGTCCGAGCTTAGCGCGATTATTCTTGAACGTCATGAGCTCGGAGTTATCGAGAACCGGCTGATTATCACGAACGAGCAGAACCGGATTGCGGATGAAATGCATGATAGTGTATCGCAGAGTCTTTTTGGCATTGTGTATGCAACGCATTCATTGAAACAGACATGGAAGAAGATGGCGGAATCCCAACTGGAAGAGCAAATAGAACTTATTCACGATTCGGCAACCAAGGTTGCCAAAGAGCTGCGGATCACGATCTACAGCCTAAGCTCCAAGAAAAGCGGAGGTCCAACCTGGCTGGGTATGGTGAGGTCGCATCTCAAAACATTATCCAGACTTAACGATGTGGAAATCGAACTCAAAATAACGGGTGATGACTTTAGCTTACCCTATCCTTATCATAAAGCCCTTTTCCGGATTATATCGGAAGCGACAGGTAACGCCATTCGTCATGGTGCTGCCAGGAGGATAGAAGTGGAGCTTTCTCTGAGGCCGAAATCGATAAAACTATCTATTAGCGATGATGGTAAGGGTTTTGATACCAGCCTGCTGTGGACGGAGTCGGAAGAGAATACGGGTGGACTTGGAATGAAGAACATGCAGCATTTAAGCCAGTCTTTAGGCGGTGACTTCCAGCTTTCCAGCAATGAGGCTGCGGGGACAAGAATTCTCATCACGATACCTGTCGGTGTGGTCGAATTAAAGAACGCATAAAACTTAGCGAGGAGGTCGTTCAATGAAAATTGTCATTGTAGATGATCACCCTCTGGTAAGAAGAGGGCTGGCAGCAGTTATATCTATGCAACCCAATGTTCAGTTTGCCGGTGAGGCCACGAATGGTCTGGAAGCGCTCCGTGTTTTTGAAGAGATTCAGCCTGATCTTGTGTTGATCGACTTGAAGCTTGCTGATGAGTCCGGGCTGGATGTGATCAAGATGGCCCGTGCAAGTGGGATCACCAGCAAATTTATACTCTTAACTTCATCCGCGAGCCGGGAGGATTTCCTTAAAGCGGAGGAAGTGCTGGTGGATGGTTATGTTCTGAAAGAAGCGCTGCCGGAGGAATTGCTGTTTGCCATCCAATTGGTACATAAGGGGCGGAAGTATTATGACCCCGGACTGATGGAGGACAAAATGCGAATGAGCGTAAGCAGTCCGACAGATGAGTTGACGCCGAAGGAAAAGGAAGTGCTGATTGAACTCGGACAGGGTGCATGCAACCGGGAAATTGCTTCCCGGCTGTATATTAGCGAATTCACGGTCAAAAAGCATGTCAGCCAGATTCTGGCGAAGCTCCAGGTTGCGGATCGTACGCAGGCGGCGCTGTATGCCAATGCCGTAGGGATTACCAAATACGAAATGACATACGAATAAAGCCAATACATTCAAAGCTTCTGCGAAATCCGCAGGAGCTTTTTTGTTGTGTGCAATGCTCACTTGGCAGAGGTATGCGGGGCATATGGTACTAAAGTATACCATTGACCTACACCCAAGCAGTAGACTGACTAACTCCAAAGTGAACAGGAAAGTGATGGAATGAGCCATGTGGGAAAACCAGTCGATTGATAGAATAAAAGCAAGATAACTGAAACTTTCATGATTGCTTTCAACAGTATTTTATACGGAAGGAGGGTTACTGTGGAAAAGACGATTTTGGATTACATTAACCTGATTAAAAAGAGATTATGGCTAATCACGATTTTTGTCCTTATCTCTTGTGCAACAACCTTTTATGTTACAAAAAATTTCGTTGTACCCGTCTACTCCGCCTCCGGTCAGCTGCTGGTCAACAATGTTGCCAATGTCCCAGAGGGTAACAATCTCAATGATTTGAACTTCAGCCTTAATCTGATTGAGAGCTACAAGGAAATTATCCAATCACCCGCCATTATGAAAACTGTAGTGGCCGCTCATCCCGAATTTAATCTGACGGAAGCAGAGCTGAGCCAGAAGCTGAACATTAAATCATCGGAAAAAAGCCAGGTGATCAACATCAGCGCCCGGGATGAGAGCTACACGAAGGCCGCAGGAATTGTCAATGCGGTATCGCAAACGTTCATTCGGAGTCTGCCCCATCTGATGAAGCTGGACAATGTTACATTCTTGACTCCCGCTGATCCGGCAGACATTCCAGCACCTTCCAATAGCGGTTTTATGATGAACTTGATCATCAGCTTTGTTGTAGCACTTATGGCGGCGCTTGGTATTATTTTGCTGCTGGAGACACTCAACAACACACTGCGCACCGAGAAGGAAGCCGAGCATGATCTTGGACTTCCGGTAATCGTCACGATTCCGGTGATTCGCAAACGTGATCTCGGGAAATCGTCAAAAGCAACAGTAGGGGAGGGTGCTTATGTTACGGCTGAATAACAGTCTTATCGCCGACAGCAATCCTTCATCTCATATTTCGGAGTCGTTCCGCTCGCTGCGGACGTATATCCGGCATCTCGGACTGCTGAACAGCAGCAAAGGAACCGTGCTGATGTTCACCTCAGGTGAAGCCGGAGAGGGCAAAACGACAATCCTGGCCAATCTCGCCGTTTCTTTCGTTCAAGAAGGCAAGAAAGTGGCCGTAATCGATTGCAACCTCCGAAATCCCGGACTTCATGCCGTGTTTGGGGTTGAAGGCAGTGACGGACTGGCGGCCTATTTAACCGGATCAGAGAAATCGAGTGACATTTCCGCCTATGGTAGTCTTGCGAACCTCAGCGTGATCCCAGCCGGTATCACCAAAGTCAGTCCTCCGGATTTGCTCGGCAGTGACAAAATGACAGTTTTGCTGCATGAGCTAAGAGAAAGCCACGATTTAATCCTTCTCGATACACCATCTGCCGTAGAGTACAGCGATGCCCGCATTCTCGCCCCGTATAGCGACGGAGTTATCCTTGTTGCACGGTACGGAAAGTCCAAGCGGGATTCACTTCGAAAAGTCAAAACGCTGATGGAGCAAGCAGGGTCCAAGATACTCGGTATTGCCATGAATCAGGCCAAATAACAATGATGTAAGCCTATGCTTACAAAACTTCCGGGAGGTAAAGCGATGAAAAAAGTTAAGAAGGTAATTATCCCCGCAGCAGGATTAGGAACTCGCTTTCTTCCTGCAACCAAGGCGATGCCTAAGGAAATGCTTCCCATCATCAACAAGCCCACCATTCAATACATTGTGGAGGAGGCTATCGCTTCCGGCATTGAAGACATCATCATTGTTACCGGTAAAGGCAAAAGAGCCATTGAAGATCACTTTGACAACGCCTTTGAGCTGGAGTCACGCCTGCTGGAGGACGGCAAGCTCGAACTGCTTAAAGAAGTGCAGCGTTCATCCAAGGTTGAGATTCATTATATCCGGCAAAAGGAACCGAAAGGCCTGGGACATGCAGTATGGTGTGCCAGACGGTTTATCGGTGACGAGCCCTTTGGCGTTATGCTCGGCGATGATATCGTAACCGGTCAGACCCCATGCCTGAAGCAGTTGATTGACCAGTATGAAGAAACACAGAATTCGGTGATCGGTGTACAGGTTGTACCCGACGAATTCACCAACCGGTACGGTATTATCGAACCGGACTTCCAGGAGGACCGGCTGTACCGGGTTAACAACTTCGTTGAGAAGCCGGCACTCGGAACGGCTCCGTCGAATCTGGCGATCATGGGCCGGTACGTATTTACTCCAAAGATATTCAAATATCTGGACCTGCAGGAAAAAGGGGCCGGAGGCGAAATTCAGCTGACGGATGCCATTCAAAAGCTGAATCAAAGTGAACGGGTGTACGCTTATAACTTTGATGGTACCCGTTATGATGTGGGCGAAAGACTTGGATATATTTTGACAACTCTGGAGTTCGCTCTGCAAAGCGATGATTTGCGTTATCCGGTAATGGATGCGATGGCGGAATGGCTCAGCAAGGCCGGACAAACTGCCGTGAACGGGTAAGGGGATTGTCACAGGGCGAAGAAATTCGCACAATTTTAAGGAGGAATGAGGGGAAATGAGCATGCAAAAACTGCCGGAAGATTATGAGTACGTCCTGCCGAAACTTTACATGCTGCATGCCAAAGAAGGAACGAAAGAAGCGGATTCCTACCTGATAATGAAACGGATGATCGACATCATTTTTTCCGCTCTTGGTCTTCTCGTGCTGCTGCCCCTGTTCGTTGTAGTCGCCGTGCTGATCAAGCTGGAGGACCCGAAGGGTAAAGTGTTCTTCCGGCAAAATCGTGTGGGTAAGGACGAGAAGCAGTTTCCTATGTATAAATTCAGATCCATGGTATCCAACGCCGAGGAGCTGAAGAAGAATTTGCTGGCCCACAACGAGGTAAGTGGTGCGATGTTCAAGATCAAGAACGATCCCCGAATTACGAAGACAGGAAGATTCCTGCGCAAGACGAGCATTGACGAGCTTCCTCAGCTATGGAACGTGTTGGTGGGCAACATGAGTCTGGTAGGACCCCGTCCTCCGCTTCCCGAAGAGGTGGCGCAGTATTCGGATTACGACAAGCAGCGGCTTACGGTTACGCCGGGCTGCACCGGATACTGGCAGGTACATGCCAGAAACAGCGTCGGATTCGAGGAAATGGTACAGCTTGATTTGACTTACATTCATATCCGGAGCACGATGCTGGATCTGAAGATTATTGCCAAAACAGGCCTGATGCTGCTCGGTTCCAAAGATGCATATTAACTTTATGGAAATTAGGTGAATGCCGATGCGTGAAAACGGACTCGTTCCCAAGGTTTCCATTATCATCTGTACTTACAATCGTGCCGGCTTGCTTAGTAAAACGCTGCAATCCCTTGTACCGCTGGAGAGTCTGGAGCAAGCCGAAATTATTGTGGTGGATAACCGCTCCACGGATCATACAGAAGCCGTAGTAAAGGAGTTTATTCACAGGTATGTGGATGATATGGATGTCCGCTATATTATGGAGCCGGTTCAGGGCTTGTCCGCAGCCCGGAATACAGGCATCCTGGCTTCCAAGTCACCGCTTATTGCCTTTCTCGACGATGACGCGATTCCTTGCAGGACCTGGATTACGACGATCGTATCCACCTTTGAGAGCAGACAGGATGTGATGGCTATGGGCGGCAAGATTGCTCCGATATTCGAGAGCAGGCGGCCGGACTGGCTGATCAAGCCGTTCGAACTTCCTTACACCATTGTCGATCTGGGCAACCGGATCAGAGAATACCCCGGACGCCTTCATCCCTGCGGAGCCAACATGGCGATGCGCAAAGTCGTATTTGATATCAGCCTGTTCCCCTTGGAACTCGGAAGAAAGGGTGAATCGCTTCTATCAGGCGAAGAGGCCTGGCTGTTCGGACAATTGCAAAAAGAAGGACATTCGATCCTTTATCATCCGCTGATGGCTGTCGATCATTTCGTACCGTCTAGCCGTCTGACGGAAGCCTGGATTATGAAACGTTATTACAGCCAGGGCATTTCCAACGCCATGAAACGCGAAGGGTTGAAGGGCAATCTGCTCCTGCTGGGAAAGACAGCTGCCAAAATAGTCTACATACTGGCAGATTCCGTCATTTCCAGGAGCCAGGGACGAAAGCTTCTGAACAAATGCCGTCTGGAGAGTATTCGCGGAACTCTATATATGATCTGGAACCGAAAGAGGGAATCCGCAGCGGGGTGAGGAAAAGACATGACTAATTTTGAGTGGGCCTCCAAAATGAACGCCTTGCCATACGGGATGCTCTTGTGTCTGTCCGCCCTCTTTCTCGGAACGGCGGTCATCTACCAACCGGGGTTAGCGATAGTTGCAGTGTCCCTGATCATCCTATTGGCCGTTTCGATCTCCAGACCTGAACTGATCAGCTACTTTGTACTAGTTACAACGGCGATATCGATTAATTTCCTCTACAACGGCAGCCTGTTCGGAATGGAAATATTATCGCTATACAAGATGGCTATACTGGCGCTGCTGGTGCCCTGTATTCTGGTAAACGGTCTGCGCTTCAAATTGAGTCATCCGCTATGGGTGATGGTAGCTCTGGTGTTTATCACCTTCGGATTTTCGATCTGGCTGCCGCAGATGACGTCCTCCATTGCTGTCAAAGCCTTTATCGGTCTTTCGCTTCCCTTCGTATTTCTCTTGATCAACTGGAAAAAAGAAGTGGCTGAACGGCATATCAAGATCATCTGCTTGCTGCCGGGAATCAGTATTGTGGCAGGAATACTGCTGCAGGCCGCCCATCTTCATAATTTTCTGGATGTTGAATTTACAGGAGCTGTGCGGATACAAGGAGCGAACATTCCCGCACATCTGGCGATGCTTGCATTCATGGGGATCGCAATCCCGTTTATCGAGATCAAGCGAAATCCGCAGTCTGCGCGTTTCTTTTACAGCATGCTGGCTCTGAATTTCTTCATTTTGGTCGGAACGGGTACACGGGGACCTATACTGGCATTGGTTTTAATGCTTTTATATTACTTTTTCGATATCCTCCGTCAATATCTTAAGGGCAGAACCTACTTTCTGATCCCGCTGCTGTGCTCATTTCTTCTGATCTTCGCCGCGGTGTTCATGCAGCTGGACAATATCAAAAAGCGTTCCTTTGAAAGAACGACGGATACCGGCATTGATTTGTCGGGGCGGGCGGAGGCCTGGGAGTATTTCTTGAATAAGGCAGCGGATTCGCCATGGACCGGAAGAGGGCTGGGAGCAGTCACTGTAGCAAATGATGGAACGCTGTACAAAGGCTTTGTCGTTCCTCACAACGAGTATATCCGTTTTTACTTCGACGGGGGGTACATCGGCTCCATTCTGCTGCTGCTTTCCTTGCTCACTGTGTTTCTTCTGATCTACAGAGCTTTGGCACCGCCGGCCAAACCCTATTATCTGCTCTTTATTGCAGCGTTTCTGATCTATTCATTCTCTGATAACACGCTGTCGACGGTCCAATTCATTATTCCGTTCTGTTGGTACCTGAACTGCCTGTACCGATCTTCACAGTAGGCCGATTCCCCACAAAAAGAAGTGATACGATGAACCAAGTAAATATGTTCGATGTCAACTTTGATAACTATGACTTTATGGATCTGCTTGATTATATTGACAGAGCGATACAGGAAAGGAATCAATCCTACATCCTGACCTGCAACGTCGATCATGTCATCAAGCTCAGGAAAGACAAGGAGTTCCAAACCATTTATTCAAAGGCCGGCGCGGTTGTTGCTGATGGCATGCCGCTCATCTGGGCCTCACGAATGCTTGGAAAACCGCTCAAGCAAAAGGTATCCGGAGCCGATTTGTTCAGCCGTCTCGGCAATGCCTTCGAGCAAAGGAAATACCGCCTTTTCTTTCTCGGCTCGGCACAAGGGGTGCCGGAGAAGGCAATTATGAATCTCAAGGCAGCTTATCCTCAAATCAACGTCGTCGGCAGTTATTCTCCTTCCTACGGGTTCGAGAATAACGAGGAAGAGAACAATCGTATCATCGAGATGCTTACCGAGAGTCGGCCGGACATTGTTTTCGTCGGTGTGGGTGCGCCCAAGCAGGAGAAATGGATTTACCGCCATTACATGTCTTATCAGGCTCCGATATCCATTGGAGTAGGGGCCACTTTTGACTTTCTATCAGGGGCGGTTAAGCGGGCGCCGGACTTTATGCAAAGAACAGGCCTGGAGTGGTTCTGGAGGCTCAGTCAGGAGCCGGGGCGTCTTTGGAAAAGATACCTTGTCGAAGATGCCCAGTTTCTGATCCTGCTGCTTAAGGAGCTGCGCAAGCGGAACAAGGTGAAGGGAGGAGGGCTATGAAGAAGCTGAGCCGGGACGGCATAACATTTCCATCTATGACATCCATCAGGACGGCCGGGATCATGGGCGCATTTGCTGCCTGTTGTATTCTGCTTCCGCTGATGATCGGTTTTGCCAGTGCCAAGCTCAGTTCTTCAAGCAGTGTGCAGGGCATTATTCTATCCGGCATTCTGTTCCCGGCCTTTCTGCTGGCGCTTCTGAAGCCGCGGCTGCTCGTGCCTTACACTCTGCTGATCTGGGCGATTGCCCCGGAGCTGCGCCGCATAGCCGATTGGACGGAGGGAGTCTATCATTCCGTATCGCTGCTCAGCCTGGCGCCGTTGCTGACAGGAGCAACGCTGATCCTTCCGGTGCTGCGGGAGATTCACAGGATCAAACGCTCCTGGGGCTGGATCCTCCTGCTGTTCGCGGCAGCGCTGGCCTACGGTGCCTTAATCGGTCTGGCGAAGAACGGCATGGGCTCGGTATACGATCTGGCAAATTACATGGTTCCGCTGCTGTTGATTCCGTTTTTTGCGGTTACGCCGTTTACTTCCAAAGATATTGACCGTCTGCTTTACGCCTACGCCAATATCGCGGTAATGGTGGCATTGTACGGGATTGTTCAATATTTAACCGTGCCTCCCTGGGATGCCTTCTGGATGAGGCATGCGGATATGATGTCCATAGGGGCACCGTATCCTCTGGAAATCCGGGTCTTCTCTACTCTGAATTCGCCGGGACCTGCGGCCAGCTTTCTTGTATTCGCACTGGTTCCAATGATTCTGGAGAAAAGATGGCAGGGAAGCCTGCGCTGGATCGGTGTACTGTTCGTAGTTATCTGCTTGCTGACAACTCTGGTGCGCTCTGCTTGGCTGGTTCTGCTGGTTATGTTGCTGGTATACATTGGCTCATCGTCTTCGAAGGGCAAATGGAAAACCCTGCTCCAGCTTGCCTTTGTCGCCTGCGCGTTGTTCTGGATCGTTCCGAAGCTGCCCGGTGCAGAAGGTTTGGTAGCGCGGATGGAGACGCTGACCTCCGTTCAGGAGGATCATTCGTACAACGAACGCCTAGGGCTGTGGCAAAATATGCTGCCGATGGTGGCTGCAAATCCCGTTGGCCAGGGAATCGGCAGTGTAGGACAGGGAACCAAGCTTGGCAACGGCGGCGAGCTCGGTGAGTACGGAGTCATGGATAACGGATTTATCGCACTCCTGCTAACGTTCGGGATTGCAGGCGCCATTTTATTCTTCGGTGCACTCTGTGCAGTAGTGAAGCAAATCGTTGTCAGAGTGACCCGTAAAGACAACCAGCAGCCCTACGCGCGTCTGGCCCTGGCGGCCTGGAGCGGTGCGGTGGCCAGTCTGATATCGGATAATGGTTTCCCCGGGCTCAAAGGATATTTAATCTGGATGCTGATTGGCCTCGGCCTCAGCGCAAAAGAGGTTATAGAGAGTAGAAAGAAGGGAACGCCACATGCAGCAATTGAACGCAAAATCATTTCCCACTAACTCGGTCTGGTCTTCGCTCCGGCATTTCACAAGGAGTAAGGGCAGCAGCTCAGCCGCCGTAAAGACCATGTTTGTCAGCGTACTGATTCTCCTGCTTAACATGCTGACCGGTGTGCTGACCGCCCGCTACCTCGGACCGACGGGAAGGGGTGAGCAGACCGCGATGATCAACTGGTCGCAGTTTCTGGCGTTCAGCATGAGCTTTGGTATTCCGTCGGCGCTAATCTATAACGCGAAGAAAAATCCGGACGATGCCGGAATGCTGTACCGGATGGCCTTATTGATAGGTCTATTCTTCGGAACCGCCGCAATGATTATCGGAATAGTGGTTCTGCCGTACTGGCTGAAATCCTTTAGCCCGGAGGTCGTCCACTTTGCGCAATGGTCGATGATCCTTTGCCCGCTGATCGTCGTCTCCCAGGTTAACAATGCCGCATTCCAGTTCAGGGGAGATTACAAGAAGTTCAATGGGCTGAGGTATCTCATTCCAATGCTTACGCTGGCGATGATCGGAATTCTTATTCTTACCGATACGATTAATCCTTTTACTACGGCAATTGCTTATCTGGGACCTTCGGTACCGCTGTTCATCTGGATGACGATCAACCTGCTGCGTACCTACAAAGTGAAAATGCGGAATAAATATCTGCAATTCAAAAAACTGTTCACTTACGGTTTGGGCTCCTATGGGAATGATCTGCTAGGCCAGTTTTCCTACTATATTGACCAGATTATTATCGCCGGATTGCTAAGGCCTGCGGACCTGGGGCTGTATGCGGTGGCGGTGAGCCTGTCACGGATGGTCAACTTTTTCTCAACCTCAATTACAGTGGTACTGTTTCCGAAAGCTTCCGAGCTGTCGAAGGAGGATGCGATTGCTCTTACATTCAAAGCCTTCCGGATCAGTACGACCTTTACTCTGCTGGGATCGCTGCTCTTGATGCTCGTCGCACCTTTAGTTATTCCGCTGCTGTACGGCAAGGATTTCAATACGGCACTCACCGTGTTCCGCCTGCTGCTGCTGGAAGTAACGATTAGCGGAGGAACACTTATTCTGGCACAGGCTTTCATGGCGCTAGGCAAGCCGAAATTCGTATCCATCCTTCAGGGGGTTGGCCTGATTCTGGTTATTCCGCTGCTGTTCCTGTTAATACCAAAGTTTGGATTGTTTGGGGCAGGGGTAGCTATGCTCTCGTCAGCAGTACTGCGGTTTGGATTTATCATTCTCAATATCAGATTTAACTTGAAGGTGAAGATTCCACGGCTGCTTATTAACAGACAGGACATACAATGGATGAAGACGACGATGAATTCTTACATTCGCAAAAAACCTATGGACGCTAACGGATAGAGGCGTACACCTCGGGTCACCGGACTTTTAGACAAAAGGAGGAAACATTCATGGATTCAGTAACAAACGTGCTTGGCGGCCCGGGCAATTATCCCATTTCTGCTATCATCATCGCACAGGATGACGAAGTTCGAATATCGAATGCGATTCAGTCCTGCAGACTTTTCGCCGATGAGATTGTGGTTATCGACGGAGGGAGCAAAGACGGCACAGTGCAATTGGCTGAAAGTCTGAATTGCCGGGTGTACGTCAATCCATGGCCCGGATACGCGAAACAAAGGGAATTCGGAGTGGAACGCGCCGTCCATGATTGGGTATTCCTCATCGATACCGATGAAGTGGTCAGCGATGAGCTGGCAGCAAACATTCTTGAACATAAGCGTGGGCTAACCGACGTAACCGTTGCTTACTCCCTGTACCGAATCGGTGATTTTCTGGGCAGATGGCTGGACCGCGGAGAATATCTGGTGCGACTGTATAACCGCAGGCAGTACGGTATCCGCAACAGTCTTGTGCACGAGATGCCCGATGTCTCGGAAGAGCGGACGGTCCAGCTGGAAGGCATACTTTGGCATCAAGGCTTCCGCAGCGTAAGCGATCATGTGGCCCGTTTCAACAAATATACCGATCTTGAAGCGCAGACCGCTTTTGCCGGCGGTAAACCGTTCCGGATCAGTCATTTGCTGCTTCGTCCGCCCGCGCGGTTCCTGCAAAAGTATTTTCTGCACGGATTGTTCAAGAAGGGAATATCCGGTTTCGCCGTATCCGTGTTTTGGGTCATGTATGAATTCATGGTCGGCTTCAAGCATTACGAATTAACAAGCGCGAACAGGCTGGCGCGGCATAACGCCGAGGGTCAGGCTGAGAAGGAGAAAAAAGGAGAGAGAAGCTATGCCGTACAGTGACGGATTGAATATTATGACCACCGGCCTTAGTTGGCCTTCGTTGCAGCCAGGCGGCTTAAATACGTATTTCAAATCCGTATGCGAGCAGCTCTCCTCCCGCAACCGGGTGCATGCGCTGATTTGCAGCCAGGAGAAGCCGCTGACACCGGAAGAGCTGATTATTCATAACGCCGGTGATCCGAAGGATGCCATCTGGAAACGCAAGGATGCTTTTCAGCGCAAGGCGGCAGATTTGATGGGGAATGGAAGCGGACGGATCGACATTCTGTATTCCCACTTTGCTCCCTATGGAATCGGACCTGCAATAGAAGCGAAAAAACGCGGAATACCCGTAGTCATGACGTTTCACGGTCCCTGGAATGAAGAGATGAAGATCGAAGGCCAGGGCATCAAGCACCGGGTCAAGACAACAATAGCCAAATCCATTGAACATAAAGCCTACAAGCTGGCGGATAAGTTCATCGTACTCAGCGAAACGTTCCGCAACATGCTTCATACGCTGCACGGTGTTCCGCTCCACAAAATCATAGTGATCCCTGGCGCAGCCAATGTAGAAAGGTTCGTTCCGGCAACCAACCGTTTGGCTATCCGGAGAACCTTGAATCTTCCCGAAGGGGCAACAACCGTTCTAACGGTCCGGAGGCTGGTGAACCGGATGGGGCTGCTGCAGCTGCTTGAGGCCTGGAAGTCGGTATCCGAGCGTTTCCCAAATGCGATTCTGCTGATCGGCGGCAAAGGCCCCTTGCGCGGAGAGCTGGAGGAGAAAATTGCCGATTACGGTCTCGGCAATAAGGTAAGGCTGCTCGGCTACATTCCGGATCATGAATTGACGGCGTATTACCAGGCAGCCGACCTGTTCGTGGTTCCGTCACAAGCGCTCGAAGGCTTTGGCCTTATTACTGTAGAAGCCCTGGCTACAGGATTGCCGGTGATGGCAACACCTGTCGGAGGCAACAAAGAAATATTGCAGGGCTTCCGGCCCGAGCTGCTGTTCAAGAGTTCAGCCAGCGAAGATATGGCGGAAGGCATGATTCATATGCTCAGCAACCGGAAGCTCCTTCCGAGCCGCGATGAATGCAGGGGTCATGTGCTTGAGAAATATACGTGGCAGCATGTAGCCGACGGAGTGGAAGCCGTATTTCGTGAAACGCTTGGAAAGGATGTGGCTGCAGGATGCTAAGAGTCGCTTATATTGATCATACCGCGAAGTGGAGCGGTGGTGAGGTAGCCTTGTTCAACATCCTGACCAACATTGGAGAGCAGATTGATCCGCTGGTTATTTTGGCCGAAGAAGGAGTACTGGCCGACCGGCTCCGGGAAAAGGGCATAGACGTCCGTATTATTCCGCTGGATGAAAGTGTCCGTTCCCGCGGCCGCAACGCTGTTAATATTGGCGCTCCGGGAGCGGCCTTCAAGCTGCTGGCTTACGGCCGGAGGCTTGCTCCGCTCCTTAAGCAGGAGAACGTGGACTGCGTGCATACCAACTCCTTGAAATCAGCTTTCTACGGCGCAATTGCCGCCAAGAAAGCCGGTGTGCCGCTGATCTGGCATATCCGGGATCACATAGGCGCTCCGTACTTGAAGCCGATTGTTGCAAAAGCTATCCGGCTGCTGTCACGTCTGCTCCCGAACGGGGTTATCGCCAATTCCCATTCCACGCTAAATGCACTGGAGCTCCCGCGCTCCAAGAAAACGCTGGTTGTCTACTCGGCTTTTGCCAAAGCGATAGGCGGAGGCATTGGAAAGAGGGATCAGCGGGACTTCAACGTACTGCTTGTCGGGCGGCTGGCGCATTGGAAGGGTCAGCATATTGTGCTTGAAGCGGCGAAGAAATTCAGAGATGACGGGCGTGTGAAGTTCTGGCTGGCCGGTGACGCACTCTTTGGAGAAGAAGAGTACAAGAAAGAATTGATTCAGAAGATTGAAAAGGACGGATTAACCCATGTGAGCCTCCTTGGACACGTTGAAGACATACAAGGCTTGATGAATACAGCCGACTTATTAATACACACTTCAATTACACCTGAGCCCTTCGGCCAGGTAATCGTAGAGGGGATGGCGGCAGGACTCCCGGTGATCGCTTCGAATGAAGGCGGGCCGGTGGAAATCGTCATCCCGGGTGAGACAGGACTGCTGATACAGCCTGGAGATCCAGCCATTCTGGCGGACTCTATCACCTGGATGCTGGAACACCCTGAGGAAAGACGAACAATGGCGGACAATGGCATGAAGCGGGTGAAGGAGCATTTTGTTATCGAGAACACCGTCAGGGATATAGTCGATTACTACAAAGGCTTGCTGGCAAGCACCTGACGGATTTCCGGACAAAGGCACATGCTGCCGAAGCATGTTTAATACGATGCTGCTGCTCCATAAAACTTTGAGGATGATTCACATGAAAATTGCGATAGCGCACGATTACTTAATCCAAATGGGCGGGGCCGAACGAGTCGTGGAAGTATTCCACCATATGTATCCGGATGCTCCGATTTTCACGACGGTTTTTAACGGAAGCGGCCTGACTGACAATCTCAAAGACGCGGATATCCGGGCCTCCTGGCTGCAGAAAATTCCGGGAGTGAAGACCAATTTCAAAGGAATGCTGCCGCTATACCCCATGGCCATCCGTGATTTGGACTTTAGCGGTTATGACATCGTCCTGAGCTCCAGCAGTGCTTTTATGAAAAGCATACAGGTGCCGAGTCATACGTTTCATCTATGCTACTGCCATACTCCGATGCGGTTTGCGTGGGATTATGACACCTATATGGAACGCCAGTCCAATTCCGGTTTGTTCAAAAGATTGCTGAAGGTATACATGCAGCAGCTCAAAAATTGGGATCAGCGGACCTCCAAAAATGTGAATCAGTTCGTCGCCAACTCCTCTGTAGTGAAGACGAGGATTCAGAACTATTATCACCGGGATGCCGATGTTATTTTCCCGCCGATCAACACAGCACGCTTTACCAGCTCTACCTCCATTGGCGACTATTATCTGATTGTTTCACGGCTGGTCTCTTATAAAAGAATTGATCTGGCGGTGGAAGCCTTCAATCGAAACGGTCTTAAGCTGTACATTGTCGGTGATGGTCCGGACCGTAAGCGTCTGGAGGGGATGGCCAAAGGGAATGTATCTTTCCTGGGCAGGCTGGAGGACGAACAGGTTACAGGATTAATGGCAGAGTGCCGGGCGCTGATTTTTCCCGGAGAAGAGGATTTCGGCATTACTCCGCTGGAGGCGAATGCGGCAGGAAGACCGGTAATCGCTTATCAGGCCGGTGGCGCACTGGATACAATCATACCCTATGTCAACGGGGTGTTCTTTCAGCATCAGGAGGTTGACGATTTACTGGAAGCAATCAACGAAGTGGAGTCCTATTCCTGGGACATCGGACAAATCATCGGTCATGCCAAGAAATTTGATGAGCAGTCGTTCATGGTCCAATTCAAACAGTACGTCGAACAGGCCTACGTAAATTTTCTAAAAGGAGGATGATGGTATGAAGCTGGCAGTCATCGGCACCGGCTATGTCGGTCTTGTATCTGGCGTATGCTTTACCCTTAATGGAAATCATGTCATTTGCGTGGATAAGGATGAGGAGAAAATCAATAAGCTGAACCGGATGGAATCCCCCATCTATGAGCCGGGCATCGAGGCGTTGATTGAGGCCAATCTTCGTGAAGGGCGGTTGTCCTTCTCCTCGGATCTTAAAGCTTCGGTACGCAAATCCGAAATCATCATTCTTGCTGTAGGTACCCCTTCTTTGCCAAACGGGGAAGCGGATCTGCGGTATATCGAGGGTGCGGCGGCGGAAATTGGAAGCGCGATGGAAGGCTACAAAATTATAATGACCAAATCTACCGTCCCTGTCGGCACGAACGAGAAGATTCGCAAAATGATCGCGGAACATACGGTTCATCCTTTTGACATTGTCTCCGCACCGGAATTCCTGCGGGAAGGCTCAGCCATCAGCGATACGCTCCATCCGGACCGGATCGTGATCGGACTGGATAACCCGGAGCTTGAGCCGGTTATGCGTAAGCTTCATCAAGGGTTTACCGAGAATGTGTTCGTGACCGATATCCGCAGCGCGGAAATGATCAAATATGCTTCGAATGCCTTTCTGGCAACCAAAATCTCCTTCATTAACGAGATTGCCAACATTTGCGAAAAAGTGGGAGCCGATGTAACCGAGGTAGCTCAGGGTATGGGGATGGACCGCAGAATTGGTTCCTCATTCCTGCAGGCTGGTATCGGATACGGCGGCTCCTGCTTCCCTAAGGATACCAATGCACTGATTCAAATCGCCGGCAACGTCGATTATGAATTCAAGCTGCTGGAATCCGTCGTCGAGGTCAATAAAGGGCAGCGGTTCATGATCATCTCCAAGCTGCATGAATCCCTGGGAAGTCTGCGCGGTGCCGTAATCGGCATTTGGGGACTCGCCTTCAAACCGAATACGGACGATGTCCGCGAAGCGCCGGCACGGGAAATCGTGGAGGCTCTTGTGGCAGAGGGAGCTATCGTGAAGCTCTATGATCCGATTGCCGCCGCAAACTTCAGGAAGCAATACGATCATCCGCAGCTCCGCTGGTGCACCTTACCGGAAGAAGCCGCGAGTGGCAGTGATGCGGTGTGCCTGCTGACGGACTGGAGCCTGTTCCGGGATATTGATTTACACAAGCTGGCCCAGAACATGCGCAAGCAGATTCTGATTGACGGCCGCAACGTTTACTCCAAAGAACAAATAGAGGGCACAGGCCTCGAATACCACTCCGTCGGCCGCCCGCAAATGGGCGGACTCAGCGGTTATTCCCAAAGTGTGGCCGGCGCGGTATAGGTTTGGTGTTGGTTTAATCTCTTAATCTCTTTATGGTGTTGTTGCTTTCCGCGGCTAGTTGCCGCCGGGAAGCTTGGCACAAAGTGCCGATTCCCTAAAGCGGGGAATGGATCTTTATAAAACCCTGTTATGGCAGGGGACGAAGAGGAATTTTGGAACTGTAGAAGCGTTAGCGTTCGCCTTTATTCTCAGATTTCAACCGCGTAGGCGGTTCAAAATCAGGAAATCTGAGAATAACAGCGATCGGAAGTCCAAAATTCATCGCAGTCCCCCTCTCACATAACATCCATCTTTTATAACAAGCCATTTTTTCAGCTTTCATACATTAAGGAGGGTTCACCCATGAAACTAGTACTTTTGTCAGGCGGCTCAGGAAAACGGTTGTGGCCTTTGTCCAACGATTCACGTTCGAAGCAATTTCTCAGGGTGCTGGAAAGCCCGTTGGGTGAACCGGAGTCCATGGTACAGCGGGTATGGAGACAGCTGAAAGAGACAGGTCTTGAGCGTTCCTCTTATCTGGCAACAGGACGCGGTCAGGTGGAAATGATCCAAAGCCAACTGGGCAGCGGGGTACCGATTATCGTGGAACCGGAACGCCGGGACACCTTTCCGGCGATTGCGCTTACGGCAACCTACTTATACTCGGTGGCAGGAGTTTCACCCTCTGAGATCGTAGCGATTTTGCCGGTTGACCCTTACGTAGAATCTTCCTTCTTTGAAAGTGTTGCTAAGTTGGAGAGTACCATGGAAGACAGCGGGGCGAACCTGGCCCTTATGGGTGTGATCCCGGAGCACGCGTCGGAGAAATACGGTTACATTATTCCGACAGATGAGGCGGCTGGAGAGAATGGTTTTATGAGAGTGAGTCATTTCCAGGAAAAACCGGAACGCAAGCAGGCCGAAGAACTCATAATCCGGAATGCCTTGTGGAACTGTGGCGTGTTCGCCTTCCGCTTAGGGTATCTGCTGGATATTTTACAGCGTAAAGGGCTGCCTCTGGGCTATGAAGAAATGCAGAAGCAGTATAAACTGCTCGCATCCATCAGCTTTGATTATGAAGTGGTGGAGAAAGAGGATAACATTGTTGTCCAGCCGTACAGCGGATTCTGGAAGGATCTTGGGACATGGAATACACTGACTGAGGAAATGACCAGCAATCATGTTGGAAAAGGGTTTATCACAGCGGATTCGGAAGGTACCTGCCTGGTCAACGAATTGGATATTCCGATTACAGTTATCGGTGCGAAGGATTTGATTATTGCTGCGAGCCCTGACGGAATTCTGGTTACCCACAAGGCGGAAAGTCCACGGATCAAGGAAGTGTTGAAGTCTTTTGAGCAAAGACCGATGTACGAGGAGCGCCGCTGGGGGCATTACCGCGTAATTGATTATGTGAAATATGATGAAGGCAATGAAGTGCTGACCAAGCGGATTTTTATAGCCGAAGGCAAAAATATCAGCTACCAGCTGCACCATAAGCGCAGTGAGATCTGGACGATTGTTAGCGGAGAGGCGAGCATCGTTCTAAATGAGAAAATGCACAAGGTAAAAGCGGGCGACGTAGTACGTATCCCGGAAGGCACGAAGCATGCCATTCTGGCGCTTACAGATGTGGAGTTTATTGAGGTTCAGACCGGCTCAGAGCTGGTTGAGGAGGATAACATCCGCATTACGCTGGACTGGAATGATATCGAACTGCAGCAGTTTATTTCCTAGCACAAACTATCTATTTAAACCGATTGTTACAGCCATGAAACAGGTATTAAGAACTAATTATTAAAATATTTTCATAAATACACTAAATAAAAACTAAATAGAGTCGATATCTACGGTAAGAGGGATAAATCCTTCTAATATGACAAAGGCAAACCTATCGAAAGGTAGGGGCGCAAAGCTATAGGGCCTTTCGCAAGAGTGGCAGCCTGGCTACCGAGAGGAAGATAAATTTTGAAAGCTTACCGTACGTATCGACTGATTTGCACGTTGTTGTCTTTTGTCCTGCTTCTGACTGCCATACCGTTAGGTGTGGGCATCAAGCCCGCGATTTCGGAAGCTGCGGGAAGCTCAGGCATCCCGGTGAATCCGAATGCTTCGCCTGGAGCTGTCCAGCTGCTTAAATACCTGTCCGACATTTCCGGAAAAGGGATTATAACCGGTCAGCATGACTATCTGGAAAGTCCGGATGAATTCAGCAACAAGCTGCTGGCAACCAGCGGCAAATATGCTGCCCTTCATGGCTATGAGCTGGGTGCAATCAGCGGCCAGTCGGAGAGTACTGCTGCCTCGCAGCGGCAAAATGTAGTCAACAGCGCAATCAGCTGGTATAAAAATGGCGGCATGGTAGCAATGACATTCCATGCGAACCAGCCCGGAACAACGTATGACTGGGCCAATGTCTCCAAAAGCTTAAGTCAGGCTGATTTTGACAAATACGTAACACCAGGAACAGCGCAGTATAATAGTCTGATAACGGAACTCGATAAGGTGGCAGTATCCCTGAAAAGCTTGCGCGATGCGGGAGTACCTGTACTGTGGAGACCTTATCATGAAATGAATGGCGGCTGGTTCTGGTGGGGCAAGAAAAGTAACTTTTCAGCACTCTGGAATATTATGTACGACCGTTTTGTTAACGTTCATCAATTAAACAATCTGTTATGGGTATGGAGTCCGAATGCGCCGAATGCCTGGGCCGATCCTTATGCCCTGACTTATCCGGGTGCGGACAAAGTAGACATCCTTGCAGCTGATATATACGAAAACGACTTTAAGCAAAGCCATTATGACAGCTTGCTCAGTTTGGCCGCCGGTAAGCCGATTGCGATCGGTGAGAACGGGCAAATGCCGGACACAGAGACAATTCTCAAGACACAGCCGAAGTGGGCTTTTATGATGAACTGGGGAAAGATGCTCTATGAGAAAAATACTACAGATACGATCAAGAACTTCATGAACAACAGCTATACGATTACCCGGGATGAATATGTTACGGGGTTAATACCGTCAGCCTCGCCGGTACCGACAGTGACTCCGACAGCAACGCCTCTATTAACGGCCCAGTCTGTTGATGGATTGCGGCTTCCGGTCCAGAATGGTCTGCAGGGAGAGTACTTTCGGAATATGACCCTTACAGGCACACCTGCTCTAATCCGGGACGATACCGCTGTAAACTTTAATTGGCGGCAGGCTGCGCCGGACAGCTCCCTGGGGATTAACTACTTCTCCGTACGCTGGAGCGGTAAGATCAAGCCTCTGTATAGCGAGACCTATCAGATTTATACATCATCCGATGATGGCATACGTGTATGGATTGACGGGAAGTCCGTGATTGACAGTTGGACCAAGCAGAGCGGAACCGAGCGTACCGGAAGCATCGATTTGAAGGCCGGCCAGTTGTACGATATCAAAGTGGAATATTATGAGAACGAAGGCGATGCCAGGGTTAGCCTGATGTGGCAGAGTCCGACTCAGGTCAAAGCAACCGTTCCTTCCAGCGCATTATTTATTGGGGCATCCGCCTTCACTGAAATAACAATACCAACAGCAACAGCAACAGCAACACCGACACCGACACCAACACCAACACCAACGCCAACGCCTGCACCCACTGCAACAGCAGCGGTAACTGTCAATCAACAGTCTATAGCAACACCGTCACCGGTATCGGCCAATGGCCTGCGAGGGGAATATTTTAAAAACATGCAGCTCTCAGGTACACCGGCACTTGTACGCAACGATGCCGCTCTTGACTTTAACTGGCGTCTGTTGTCGCCTGATACTGCAATCGGTATTGATTTCTTCTCCGTTCGCTGGAGCGGCAAGATCAAGCCTCTTTACAGTGAAACCTACCAGATTTACACGAATTCAGATGATGGCATCCGTGTCTGGATCGACGGCAAGTCAGTTATTGACAGCTGGGTGAAGCAAAGTGGAACCGAGCGCCAGGGTAGCATCACCCTTAATGCAGGACAGCTCTATGATATCCGAGTAGAGTATTACGAGAATCAGGGAGACGCCAGAGTACGACTGATGTGGGGAAGTCCGAGTCAACTGAAGGGGACTGTGCCTTCAAGTGCGCTTTTTCTACCCGATGCTGTCTGAGTGAGGATACTAAAGCCTTTATAATCATCGACGCACCGGGTACTTTTGCTAAGAAGTAAAGATGTTCTTTTCAGTCGATCCTAGGCCGGCCCTGCTCTTTTGCAGGGCTACTTGGCTATAGTCACCATTTGGCGGATCGGTTGCTTATCCTGAGCGGAAAGGTCGCCCCCCACAGGTCCGTGACGGCAGCCTGGCTACCGAAAGGAAGATTACTTTGAACACTTACCGCAAGTTCCGATTGTATAGTACTATGCTGCCTTTCATTATGATTTTGTCCCTTGTTCCTTGGACGGAGGCCCGCAGTATACCTGCAATTCAAACAAACCTGTCTCCTGTTAATCCTTCTGCTTCCAAAGAGGCCCGGGAGCTGCTGGAGAATTTAGTTGAGCTTAGCGGCAAGGGTATGATATCCGGACAGCATGATTATCTGGAGGAGCCCGATGAATTTAATAACGAGCTTAAGAATTCCACCGGTCAATATGCCGTATTGCACGGCTATGAATTAGGCGCGATCAACAATCAGTCTAAGAAAACGATAGCCCGGCAGCGTCAAGCCGTCGTGGACAGCGCAATAGACTGGTATAAAAATGGCGGAATTGTAGCGATGACCTTTCACCAAAGTCTGCCGGGTTCGTCACCGGACTGGTCCCATGTTTCCATGAGTCTGGATCAGGGTAAATTCAATGCATATGTGACTCCTGGGACACCGCAATACAAAAGTCTGATCGCTGATCTGGATGAGGCAGCGTCCTATCTGGGACAGCTGCGTGATGCAGGGGTTCCGGTCATTTGGAGGCCCTATCATGAAATGAACGGCGGATGGTTCTGGTGGGGAAAAAAGAGTAATTTCAAGGCGCTCTGGAATATCATGTACGACCGTTTTGTGAATACACACCAGCTGGATAATCTGCTGTGGGCGTGGAATCCGAATGCGCCCAATGAATGGTCCGACCCTTATTTACCGTATTATCCGGGGACAGACAAGGTAGATATACTGGCTGCTGATATTTACAATAACGATTACAATCAAATTTATTATGACAGCTTATTGGAGCTGGCGGATGGAAAGCCGATAGGCATCGGTGAGAGCGGGGAGCTTCCGGACCCGGAGCTAATGGCGAATAAGCAGAAGAAATGGGTATATATGATGACCTGGGGGAAAATGCTGACTGAAAACAACAGCACCCAAAAAATCAAAAGCTTTATGGATGACAATTATACGATGACCAGAGAGGATAGGGTTCGCGCCCTGGAAATCGAGGTGAATACGAATGTTTTTTCCCGCAACAGCCTGAAAGGTGAATATTTTAATAATGCAAACCTGACAGGAAAGCCAGCTCTGAGCCGTAATGACAACAAGATTGATTTTAACTGGCGCGGAGGGTCACCGGTTTCGGTTATTGGCAAGGACTCATTCTCGGTACGCTGGAAGGGTAAAATCAAGCCGCAATACAGTGAGAAATATACGTTTTCCGCTTCTTCCGATGACGGTGTTCGGGTATGGGTAGGCGGCAAGCTTCTTATTGACAGCTGGAAGAAACAAAGCGGTGTGACCCGTGAAGGAAGCATTACTCTTACCGCAGGAACTCTCTATGATATAAAAGTTGAGTATTTTGAGAACCATGGCGATGCAAGCATTCGTTTGAGGTGGGAGAGCCCGAATCAGAAGGAGACAGTCATTCCTCAAAGCGCTCTGTTCTTTCCCCAATGAAAGGGCGATTTAATGCCAGACATTCCGGAAGATTGGGAGGGCTAGGAAATGAAAGATTCGAAAACCAGTAGAACCATACTTTTAATATTAAAATTGACAGCAATGACGATCTTGTTTCTGCTGTGCACCTCACTCTTCGGGTCGGAAGGAGCAGAGGATGGTGTCATGGAGGTTGATATGACCAAGCTGTCCTCAGCCGATGTTACGGCATCGATCATGCCGGCGGGAACAGTCCTGTGGAAGCTCGGCAAGCATGACGGATCAGCACGTGAGTTTGTAGCGGCGGATTCATCCCGTGCTAAAGAGGCAATTGACATCAGTTCTACCGCTAATAAAACCACTGCTGCGGGGAGCCTTCCCACAGGCCTGAACGGTACTTCCAATCCCGAGCTGCGCATTTCGTACTCATTAGACAAGATCCCGGCTAACGGGGTCTTATTTCGCGTAAGTATCCTGGACGCCTACAAATCCGTTCCGCAGATGAGTGTATTTTCGAATAAACAACTATCTGGTATGATTCAAATCGCCGGTGTATCGGGCACGAATAATGACTATACCTTTCAGAAGACGTATGAACTATACATCCCCAAGGAACAGCTGAAAACCGGAACGAACGAGCTTAAGCTGCAAACGGCCAGATGTCTGTACTGCTCTTCCGCGGAGGACAAATATATATGGTGGACCTGGGATAATCTCAGTCTCGAATCGCTGAATGCCCCTGCTACTGAGCCTATCCATGGCAGTTATACCTTAACGGGAACAATGGTGAACAACAAACAGTTTTATTTTGATGAAGGTGCAGTTACGCATCTGCCTTATATTCTGAAATGGCTTGGCATTGCCTATAGCGGCAATATCATGCGGACCAGCTGTCCCAGCGATGTAGGAAGGTCCTGCTCCAATATGGGGGACTACTACAAAGCGCTGAAGGATTATAATATGCAGGCTGTCGCCCTGTATCTCTATACCGGCAATATCAAACTGAAAAGTGACGGGTCACTGCCGGATGATGCGGCAAAAAAGCTGACCGACTACTTCCGCAGCTACAGCCCGTACTTCCAGTTTTACGAAGTAGATAATGAGCCGGGCCTGTTTAACCGGTCCAAGGCGGTCAATCTGGCGATTGCAGACTGGCTAAATAAGGAGGGTAAAACCATTGCGCCGCATTTGCAAACCGTTGCCCCGGGTTGGGCCTACTGGCCGGGCTTTAATGAGCGTACCTGCGGTAACCAGAAGGGGGCGGTTCGTCAGTGCGGTGACCCCGATGGTTGGGAGCGTGATCCTGAGCAGCGGCTGGAGCTGGAGAAGGTCACGGATTTAACCAATGGACATTCCTATGGGGAATCGTATATTTTCTCCAATGGGGGAAGCTTTACGGAGAACCTGAAGACGTTCGGAGGCGCAGCGGAAGGCCTGAAGAAAAAAATGCTGACCACCGAATTCGGCACCTCCGACAGTCATACCGATGCCCCGCAGTATGGTGCAACGGAGCGAAAGGCAGCTGTATTCGACCGGATCATGCGCGCGCATATCGGATATGCCGATATGTTTGTGCAGCATGCCGCTTTTTTCAAGGAATTCAGCTTGTTTAAATACGGCTTTAATCTGGAAGAGCATGATCCGGCCACCACGGAGATTTTTTATACCTCTGCATCGGAGGATTCACGCGTAAGTATCATGAGGAGATTAAGTCTGGCTTATGCTACGCACGGTGCACCGCTCACTTACCAGATTTCGAACAAGGATGCCCTTGCCGATAAGCTGGTATATGTCCGGGCGGTCGATACGTCAAAACTTGCGCCGCTGGCAGGTACCGGAGCAACCTCGAACAAAGTACTGGTCAATTTCGTCAACTTTGAAAATACCGTTCAAACCGTGTCCGTTAACATCACCATGCCGAAGAAAACGATATATGAAGGCGAACGTTTTGGAAACGGGGATACGTATAAAGAAGCGCGCAGCTATGTAACCGGCAAGAACGCCGGTCCGGGAATGGCATTTACGGAGACTTTGGCACCGGGAGAGGCTGTACAGTATATTTTGCAGCCCTCCCAGGAAGTGAAGGCTGCTGCGCCTCAAGGGCTGCAGGCCTCGGCCGTAAAAGGGCCGGGTGTCCGTTTAACCTGGCTGGAAGCCCCTGGAGCAAGCTATGAAGTGCTCCGGGATAACGGTTCAGGGGGAGAAATGAATGTGATCGCCTCCAAAGTGCAGGAAACGGAGTACACCGACCGGAATTTGCATGAAGGTACCTTGTATACGTATGCAGTAAGAGTCACAGGCTCTCCCGTTATGTCAAAAACATTAAAGATTACCGCCACCGGACTGGTTCCACTGGATCGGACGGCTTGGAAAGTATCCTCCAATGTGAACACGAAGGCCTCGGACCCCAAGAGTGCCATTGACGGTGACCGGCGTACCCGTTGGGATACAGGTAAGCACCAGGCTTCAGGTGAGGCTTACCAGGTTGATCTGGGAAGTCCCCACACCATAGAATTAATTAATCTGGACAGTACGCTATCCGCGTTTGACTATCCCAGAGGATATGAGCTTTACGTATCGGATGACTCGGATAACTGGAGGCTTATTGCTTCCGGCAGAGGCCGGAAAGAGATAACCTCGATACAATTTCCGCCATTACAAACCCGATATGTGAAGATTGTACAGACCAGCTCCGGAGGCAACTATTGGTCCATTCAGGAGCTCCACATTTACTCCAGGGAATAATTGATTTTTATTCAGCCTCGGTGCAGTATAGCTGCCCCGAGGTTTTTTGCTTTTCCCGCTAAAGACCCGGCAAGGGGCTGTCTGATCGTATAATCCTATGTCTCAGTGCAATACTATTTTGGGTAATAACCGTAATTAAGGAAGGGGTGAAGAATACGATGACCCATCTTGCAGATAATATTATTTTATTACTGGCCGCACTTTTACTGATTGGTGTTCTCTCAACCAAGTTTTCCGCCCGGTTCGGCATGCCTGCACTTGTGCTTTTTATAGCCGCAGGTATGGTTCTCAGCCATTTTGTCTATTTTAACAATGCATCGTTAACGCAAATAGCCGGTATTTTCGCCCTGATTGTAATCCTGTTCGAGGGGGGGATGCAGACGCACATGAAGGATATCCGGCCCGTTATTCTTCCGGCTTTATCCTTGTCTACGATCGGTGTGCTGCTGACCACAGGGATTGTAGGCGTATTCGCGAAGCTTATTCTTGATGTGCCTTGGGCGGAAAGCCTGTTGTTCGGAGCTATAGTCGGTTCAACGGATGCAGCGGCCGTATTCTCTGTACTTGGGGGTAAAAATATTGATAAACGCCTTACCTCTACCCTGGAGGCGGAATCCGGCAGCAACGATCCTATGGCTGTCTTCCTTACAGTCTCTCTGATCGAGTGGATTCAGCATCCGAATACGGCTCTGTGGAGCTTAATAGCATCCTTTGTATGGGAGATGGGCATAGGGCTGCTGCTGGGGCTTGTGCTGGGTAAGCTCGCTGTGTATCTCATTAATAAAATCAATTTGGATTCCTCCGGTCTTTATCCCGTCATGGCCATAGGCTTCGCGGTGTTAACCTATGGTTTAGCCGCCCAAACGCACAGCAGCGGTCTGCTTGCCGTGTATGTTTTGGGCCTTGTCATGGGTAATTCTGAGCTTACTTATCACCGTACCATTATGAATTTCAATCACGGCTTTGCCTGGATGATGCAGATTGCCATGTTTATCCTGCTCGGTCTGCTTGTTTTTCCCCAGGAGCTGGCGAATATTGCCTGGGAGGGGCTTCTGCTGTCGGTTATTCTAATGGTGGTTGCCAGACCGGCAGGAGTTTATATAAGTCTGTTTTTTGCCAAATTTTCATTCCGTGAAAAGACACTGATCTCCTGGGCAGGTCTGCGCGGAGCGGTTCCGATTGTGCTGGCTACCTATCCGCTGCTGGCCGGGCTTGATCAGGGTCGGCTTTTTTTCAATGTCGTATTCTTTGTCGTACTAACCTCGGCGGTGATTCAGGGAACAACGATTTCTCCGCTGGCTTCCCGGTTAAAGCTCGTGGGAAAAGAAGGGCCCGCGCTGTCTCTTATGGAGCTGGTCGCTCTCGGCAAAACAAATTCGGAATTCAATCATATTCGAATTGAAGAGCATATGCCGATTGCGGGCAAGCAAATTTCCAGCCTGAATCTGCCTGATGATATTTTGTTCACCGCGATTATACGTAATAACCACATTGTTGCCCCGCACGGTAGTACGGTGATTACACCGGGCGATATTTTGTACGTCCTTTGTCCGAAAACGAAGCGGGAAGAGACGCAGGCGCTATTCAGGAACGAACCGGGGAGGGCGGCGCAGAGTCAGTCCTTGGGCTAAAGGTGTGATACACATAACATTCACACCAGGGAATGCTGTGCTAAAATCTACAGCAACAAAATTCAGAGATCAGATTGCAGGAAAAGTAGATTTGTGTTACATTGTATATAGATTTGGAATAAGTCTAAATACACTAACAAATATATGATTTATAGGAGGTTTTATTAATGACTACACAATTGAAAAGTGAGACCGAACTGCAAGCTGCGTTGAACCGCCAGACCGCGAATTGGACCGTATTGGGTGTAAAGCTGCATCATTACCATTGGTATGTGAGCGGTTCGCAATTCTTCACACTGCATGCTAAATTTGAAGAGCTTTATAATGAAGCTGCCGGTTATGTGGACGAGTTGGCAGAGCGCTTGCTTGCTATTGGTGGACAACCAGCCTCCACAATGAAGCAGTACTTGGCCCTCTCCGAGCTGCAGGAAGGACGCGGCGGTGAGGATGCCAAGGAAATGGTGAGTCAGCTGGTTAAAGACTTCACTACCGTAGCGGAAGAGCTGAAGGCTGCGATTGCCCAAGCAGAAGAGCAGAGCGACCAGCCGACTGCCGACCTGCTGATCGGTATCCGAACCAGTGTGGAGAAGCATTCCTGGATGCTGAATGCTTACCTCGGCTAAGAAGATTTAAGTCCGGAGGTATAAAACCCTCGATAAACAAAACTCAGGGGCCGGTTAGGAGTCATAAACAGACTCCTAACCGGCCCCTGTATGTTTTTGGGTATGCATTAAGACTTACTTAATGAACACCCCGCCAAAGGGCAGGACTTCCCGCAGAAACCGCTTGATGATTCCGTCGCTATCATTGGTATCCCGCTCAAACCGTCGATTTTGCCGCCCGGCCTGAAACAGTACGGGACCCTTTCCTGTCATTTTCCAGTGATAGCTCATATGTTGGCTGGCCAGGTGATTGCCGTACACGGTGAGCTCCAGCTTCGCATTCTCCGGATAGGCAATAACACTGCCTGCATCTACATACAGCGGATCGAGCGGATCGAGTGCTGCCTCGGACACCGTCCCTTCCGTAAGGATGCCGATACTGCCCTTGCCGGAGAATTTAACCTTCACGACATCCCTTGTGACAAACATATTCTTCATACTCAGCACCCGTGTCTGCATCTCGACACCCTTGCTGTAATAGAATAAATGCCTGAAATCATAGAGAAGGTCGCTTTTCCCGTCAAGCTGCAAGGTTTTGATTCTATACCCTGGGGGGAGCGCAGCGACAAACCGGCAGGGCCCCGACATCTCTGCCCGGATCAGCTTACGCTTGCGGTACATCCCCTTCACATCCATAAATCTGTCCGCCCGCCCCGAAGAAGGGCCTTGATAGGCAATAATCTGCTGCGGATGCAGCACGTAGATCTCTTCATTCTCCAAGATCGTGAAGGCCAGTGCCTGTCCGCTACCGTTGCCGCCTATATCCTGGACATCAACATTCACTATTTAACCCCCTGTTCTTTTGACCCTAGTCTCTTACCGCCAAGCTTTTCGGTTAACGCAGCCGGTCTCCTTTACTGGAGCGGTGGCGCATGCGGAAGCGGATCAAACGTATTAGAATAAAATAGCAGAGAATAAGGCCGGCTCCCGTCAATATGGTGATCTTGATTCTATGCAAATAGTTCTCCCGGGCAATGCGGTCGTCCTTTAGCTGATCGACAACCTGTGTCAGTTGACGGTTTTGTTCCATGAGGGCTGCGTTCTGGGTACGGTAGCTCTCCATATCTTCTATGGTTTGTCCCAATTGATCTTTGGTGGCTCCAAGCTCATTTTTCGTTTTCTCGAGTTCTTCCACGGTCTGTTCATAGCTCTCCTGCAATTGGTTTACCTCACCTGGAAGCTCCGAGAACTGCTGCAGACCCTCATATAAATCACTGAAATAATTCGCTTGTGCAGCAGGGACCTTAAGAGCGGCTGACAACGCAAGCAGGAAGAGGATTGACAACAGCAGCCGGGTCAAACGGCTAAATGGTAGTTTCATCTATATTCACCGCCTGATGTATACTGATATTGCTTATATTTTAACATAGCATGACAACGTCCGACAGATAACGGTAAAAGTTGCTGTCTTTGAGAAGTAGTGCTGCTTATCGTATACTTTGACGGAAAGGAGATGAATAATCATGAGCAAATGGCTCAAAACCATACTGTTTTTGGCCGGGTCGGCTTTTTTGACCAGACTGATCCCTTTTTCCTCCCTGTTTCGTAATCTGGATACCATGATCCATGAGTTCGGTCACGCTTTGGTTACACTGCTGTTATCGGGGAGAGTGCTGAGAATTGAATTATATGCAAATCATAGCGGCGTGACCTACTCGGCAATCCAGGCTGGAGGGAAAGCGATAGGGGTATCCTTAGCCGGTTATCCGGCAGCGTCTTTATTTGCCCTGCTAATTTTTTATCTATATGCCAAGGGAAGGCGGAATTGGGGGCTGCTGCTCATAAGCGGGATTGCGTTGATTATGCTGCTGCTGTATGTGCGGGGTGGGTTTGGCGTACTTTGGTTAAGCGGATTCATTTTGTTGAATATCATCATGGTGCTGGCCGGTAAAGGAGTGCAAAAGTTTTATTATCTGCTCCTGGCATTTCTGACGCTGGAAGAGTCGGTTCTTGGGCCACTGTTTTTGGTAACGGCGTCTCTATTTTCCCCTTCAGGTGCAGGGGATGCCGGTAATTTGGCCCGGCTCACGCCGCTGCCTGCTTTATTATGGGCATTACTATTCTTGGCCTTCTCTTTACTATGTGCCAAACGGGCCATTGGATTTTTTCTTCAGCATTCCCGGACACGATATTTTTCGGCAAAATCAGACAAAAAACAGGTTCAATAACCATCTGTTTGCATTGTCTGTGATATTTTATCTAAGAGCAGCACACTTTTTTGGTGGGTTGGCTCTTTTTTTGTCGATATTATCAAAGCGAACATATATTCCATGACAAGGAGTTGTCCACCATTATTGGTACATTATTTATAAGACCCAAAAAAAGAAAGAGGTGGAAATATGCAAGCAAGTATTCAACCGTTTTTTACATGGAGCAAGGATCATATTTTTGCCGGTGGAGCGCAAAACATTGTTTTGCTTATTGAATGGCGCGGCGTTTCTACACCGGAAGCCGGACGAAAAAGAAACCATAAAGTAGCTGCACGCAATATTGAGCTGCGGATCTGGCTTGAGTCGCACGTATTCCTGACCGGGCTGCACGGCTGCCAGGCTAAACCGGGTGATGAACGGTCGTTTCTGCTCCAGCTTGGCAAAATCCACTCGGGACAAAGAAAATATATCGCTCTGGAATTCACCCTGAAAGCTGCACCTTCGGGCACACATGATGCAGTCTGGCTGCAGTGGCTTTATAAACAGCCGCCCGGTGAGCGTATCCGTGAGCTTCCCGTCCAAAAATTAAGTCTTGAATACAGCCATCATACCGGAGTATTGCAGGAATCCTGCTGCTTCCATGTAGAAAAGCATTTGGAGCTGCTGAAAATGGAAGCTACTTTTGAAGAGGCGGCGCTGCTCAGCAGCCAGGGTCAGCAGAACAAGGCCCGGGATTTAATGACCCGCCAGGCTGATAAACTGCTGCTTCTGGCTGCACGTTCCGGGGATATGCTGCTGCTGAGAGAAGCTGAAAATATGTACAGAAAGAGTGCCTTGGAGTCCATGCCCATACATAAATTAACAGAAGAGCAAGATATGATCCTGGCTGCTTGTGATGTGCACAAATGAAACAAGGCCGATACATACATGACCTTATCCCTATTCTAGGAAAAGGAAGGTAACGAAGAATGTAAGATAATATTGTGGAAATATAGTAAAATAGTTCTATCTGGAGTTCGAATATGCGAACTACATTCTTAGTTATAGATACATATAACTAGTAAATCATGAAATTCCGAGTCTATTTTACTTAGATCAAGGGGAACTGAATATGACAGACCGATTAATCCGGCTAATGCGCATTATTACGCTTATTCAAGCCAAGCCAGGTATTCTGGCCCGTGAGCTGGCGGAGAGGTGCGGCACCAGTGAGAGAACGATCTACCGGGATATGGATGCCCTTAGCGCGATGCATATCCCTATCACCCATTTGGGACACGGTAAAGGTTATACATTTATCGGAAATTTTGCACTTTATCCCTTGGATTGGTCGGAAGAAGAAGCGGCCGCTTTTTCACAAATTAGCTCTATAATAGAAGATATTAAACCCCTGATGCCGGATGGCTTTGAGGGTGCCTATGAAAAAGTCATGGCAGCTGAATATAAGCTAAAGGCGGATAAGGAAGAAAAGATGGAGAGCGCCAAAAAAGAAACGGGTTCAAACCGGATGGAAAAAAACAGCTATCAGCAGGAGCAGTCTCCATTTCTGACAGAAATTCTGGGGTCCGTTCTGAAGCAGAGGAGCATTCAGGCCGACTATAGCGAAAATGCCCATGAGGAGTATGGTACTTTAATTGATCCCTACTGCCTGGTTCCACTTGAAAACCGGTTTCATCTTATCGGTTACTGTCACCGATTTGGACTTATTCGAACCTTTCATATAAACGGTTTTTCCAACGTAAAGCCCCAGCCCCGGAGCTTCTCCAAGGATCACTTTAATTTGCAAACCTTTCTGAAAAAGAAATGGTCCTTGGACCAGGACAGTTTGCAGGTGGAATTCAAAGTGAAATTTTCAGAGCTTCTGCTGGAGCGATTAAAAATAGAGGAGATGGATATTCAGCCGATCAAAATTGACCGTCAGGGCCGCTGTCTCCATTTTGCGGTTGCACTTGAGCAGGATATTCAATTTATCAGCTGGATTTCCTGTCTTGAAGAGGAAGCCGAGATCCTGGAGCCTCTCTATTACCGGGATGTCATGCGTTATCAATTGGAGAAATGGCTGTCGCTATATAAATAGCGATAGTCTTTCTCCTTTTTTTTGGATTTACACCCATAAACAAATGGGATAAATCTTTTTCATAAATTTTCCTTGTCGGACACGATTATATATAGTAATGTTATAAAAAATAACATGATAGATGATTGAAGGTATTATTTCTATCATACGGTGTCAGGTTAAACAATCTCTCTGATCTAGAGAGTTTTTCTTTCCCGGCATTTGACCTGCGTTCAATTTTCAACCAGAAGAGAGGTATTCCCTTGATCCAGCCCATTCTGAAAATAGAGGATCTGCACACCCATTTTTTTACCGATCGAGGTGAGATTCCAGCTGTCGACGGCATTGATCTTTATGTGAATCCCGGCGAGGTGCTCGGTATAGTTGGGGAATCAGGTTGCGGCAAGAGCGTTACATCCTTGTCTATACTGAAGCTCGTTCCGAATCCGCCCGGTAAAATCATAGGCGGGCATATCTATTTCAAAGGCATGGATATCGTGCCTCTGAAAGAGAAGGAAATGCGAAAAATCCGGGGTGATGCCGTATCGATGATATTTCAGGAACCGATGACCTCCCTCAATCCGTTGTTTACCGTGGGTCAACAAATTATAGAAACGGTACGCCTGCACCGGGGATTCTCCAAAAAACAAGCAAAAGAGCATGCGGTAGAGATGCTTCGCAAGGTAGGCATCCCAAGACCGGAGGCTATTATCGATGAGTATCCGCACCAGTTGTCGGGCGGGATGCGACAGAGAGTAATGATCGCCATGTCGATCTCCTGCAATCCGGAGCTGCTGATTGCCGACGAACCGACAACTGCTCTTGACGTAACGATACAGGCGCAGATTCTGGATCTGATCCGGCGTTTGAATGAAGAGCAGGGCACAGCGGTTATGCTGATCACCCATGACTTGGGTGTGGTAGCGGAAATGTGCCACCGTGTAGCTGTTATGTACGCCGGCAAGGTAGTGGAAGAAGGCAGTGTGCACGATATTTTCAATAATCCGCTTCATCCCTATACAAGAGGTTTGATCGAATCTGTACCAAGAATGGAAGAGACACGCGAGCGGCTGTATTCCATTCCAGGCAATGTGCCCATCCTTAGCAATGATATGAAAGGCTGCCGTTTTGCACCCAGATGTCCGCATGTTATGGACATTTGCCATCAGTCAATTCCGCAGTTGACCCTGCAGGAAGAAAGTCACAGCTGCAGATGCTGGCTGCATGAAAGTCAACAGGAGGATGCAGTATGAGTGAGAGTCTGCTTACGGTCAAGGGCCTCAAAAAGTATTATCCGATCAACAAGGGATTCTTCAATAAAGCCCAAGGGTTCGTCAAGGCAGTGGACGATATTTCCTTCTCGGTAAACAGAGGGGAGACCTTTGGTCTGGTAGGGGAAAGCGGTTGTGGCAAATCCACGACCGGCCGTTCGCTTCTTAGATTGATTGAGCCCACGGCGGGAGAAATTTGGTTCGAGGGACAGGATATCACCAAGCTTACTATAGAAGAAATGCGCAGACGGCGCCGGGAAATGCAGATTGTATTTCAAGATCCTTTCTCCTCGCTTGATCCCCGCAACACGGTGCAGCGTATTCTGGAAGAACCGTTGATTGTGCACGGCGTAGGCGATGCCAAGGAACGCAGGGCTGCTGTTGAGCGGCTGGCCGATGTGGTCGGACTCGCGAAGGCGCATTTGCAGCGTTATCCGCATCAGTTCTCGGGGGGACAACGGCAGCGTATCGGAATTGCCAGAGCGCTGGCTCTGCAGCCTAAGCTTATTGTCGCTGATGAGCCTGTCTCTGCACTTGACGTATCCATCCAGTCTCAGGTTATTAACCTGATGCAGGATCTGCAGAGTGAATTTGGATTGACCTACATATTTATTGCTCATGATCTAAGTGTTGTGAAGCACATCTGCGACCGGGTAGCTGTTATGTATTTGGGCAGAATCGTAGAAATTACTGACAAGCACAAGCTTTATGCCCAGCCGATGCATCCCTATACACAGGCGCTGCTATCCGCCGTACCGGAGCCGAATCCGGATCTCCGCAAGGAGCGTATTATTTTGCAGGGTGAGGTACCGAGTCCCGCGAATGCGCCGGTAGGCTGCGCTTTTAACACGCGTTGCCCAAAGGTGATGGACGTGTGCCGAAATGTAAGGCCGCCGCTGCTAGAGACAGAATCGAGACATCTTACAGCCTGCCATTTGTACGATGAGGCTGTAAGAATTCAGCACGCTTAAACACTTTTAATTGTATTTTAGCCTTGGTTTATGGCTGCGCTTTGACGCGGCTGCATATAAACGCGTTAATACTTTCTATTGGGAGAAGGGAGTTTTCTAGAGATGAAGAAGTGGAGCCATCTTGCATTGGTATTAATGCTGAGCGCGGCATTTGCGCTGAGCGGCTGTGGAGGAAACAATTCCGCTAACACAGAAGGAAACACAGGGGGAAATGCAGCGGCTACTACCGCACCGGAAAGCTCTCCGGATGCTGCGGCAACAGCACAAGACACATTGATTGTAGGTCGGGGCGGAGATTCAGCATCGCTTGATCCGGCCATTGTAACTGATGGTGAATCTTTGAAGATCGCTCATCAGGTGTTCGATTCCTTGCTGGAGTACAAACCCGGCACCTCTGAAGTTCAGGCTTCACTGGCTGACAGCTGGGAAGTATCGGCTGACGGCTTAATCTACACCTTCAAGCTGCACCCGGGCGTGAAGTTCCACGATGGTACGGACTTCAATGCGGACGCTGTAGTATTCAACTTTAAGCGCTGGAGCGATCCGGCCAGTGCCTTCAAATTTGAGGGAGATTCCTTCGACTATTTTGATTCCATGTTCGGACCTGACGGCAGTCGTGTAATCAAAGAAGTAAAGGCTGTTGATGCGACTACCGTTCAATTTGTACTGAACCAGCCGCAGGCGCCATTCCTGCAAAATATCGCAATGACCTCTTTCGGTATCGCCAGCCCTACAGCTATTCAGGAGAAGAAAGAAAACTTCAAGAATGAGCCGGTTGGAACAGGTCCGTTCGTCTTCACAGAGTGGAAACATAACGATTCCATTACATTGGATAAGAACCCTAATTACTGGAAGGAAGGATTGCCGAAGCTGAACAAAGTGATCGTGCGCTCCATTCCGGATAACTCGGCACGCTTTAATGCTTTGCAGAACGGTGAAATCGACCTGATGGAAGATCTGAGCCCGGATGATCTGTCAACGCTCGAAGGCAACACCGAACTGCAAAAGATCGAACGCCCACCGTTCAATGTAGCCTACCTTGGCTTCAACTTTAAGAAAAAGCCTTTTGATAATGTGAAAGTAAGACAAGCGCTGAATCATGCAGTCAACAAACAAGCAATCATTGATGCTTTCTTTGCAGGTCAAGCACAAGCGGCAATCAACCCCATGCCGCCATCACTGTGGGGCTATAACGACAGCGTGAAGGACTACGAATATGATCTGGACAAAGCAAAGGCGCTGCTGGCAGAAGCTGGTTACCCTAACGGTTTGCCGGATACTGTAACCCTGTATGCTATGCCGGTATCCCGTCCTTACATGCCTGACGGCAAGAAGGTTGCTGAAGCCATTCAAGCAGACTGGGAAAAAATTGGCGTGAAAACAGTTATCGAGTCTCCGGAATGGGCTACTTACCTGGATGACACAAAAGCCGGCGAAAAGGATGATATCTTCATGCTTGGCTGGACTGGCGATAATGGCGACCCTGATAACTTTATCTACACCTTGCTGGATAAGGATGCAATCCCGGGCAACAACCGTGCGTTCTATGCGAACGAAGAGCTGCACACCATTCTGGTGAACGCTCAGAAGGAAACGGATCAAACCAAGCGTTCGGATCTGTACAAACAGGCCCAGGAAATCATCAAAGCAGATGCGCCTTGGGTTCCGCTTGTGCATACAACACCGCTTTTGGCCGCTAAAGCTAATCTGAAAGGATTCGTTTCGGGTCCAACAGGTACGGAATATTACAGCGAAGTATACTTCGAATAGCAGAATACGGAGTCAGCTTGCCGCCGCGAACAGCGGCGGTAAGTTATGTTCTGGATCCTCGAAGCAAAAGCTCCACTGTGTGGGGTAGTTTACCATTACACCTTTGGAAGGTGAGCCGACTTGAATTCCTACTTATTAAAACGTGTCATGGTACTGATTCCTGTTCTGATCGGGATGACGATTATCGTTTTTTCCATCATTCATGCCATTCCCGGCGATCCGGCAGAAACGATCCTTGGGCAAAAAGCAACGGAGCAATCCAAGCAGGCGCTGCGGGAGCAGCTCGGTCTCGACAAGCCTTGGCTGCAGCAGTATTTTAACTATATGGGTGATTTATTACAAGGTGACTTTGGCACCTCGATTCGTACCAAAACACCGATCGTCAAGGAAATTATGCCTTATTTGGCGGCTACATTGGAGCTTACGACTGCAAGCATGCTGTTTGCCACTTTTGTAGGCGTGAATGCGGGTATTCTGAGCGCCTGGCGGCAAAACTCATGGTTCGATTATACGGCAATGATTATTGCGCTCATCGGGGTTTCCATGCCGATCTTCTGGCTGGGGCTTATGGAACAGCTGATATTTGCATTGAAGCTGCATTGGCTTCCCTCGATCGGGAGGATGGATCAGCGGAATCCGGTGGAGAGTATCACCAATTTGTATGTCATTGATACTATTTTGGCGGGAAACTGGGGCCAGCTCTGGACCGTCATTAAGCACCTGATACTGCCAAGTATTGCTCTCGGAACGATTCCGATGGCGATTATCGCCCGGATGACCCGCTCCAGCATGCTGGAGGTTATGAATTCTGATTATATCCGTACGGCAAAGGCAAAGGGATTGTCGCAATTTCTTGTCGTGTACAAGCATGCCCTCAAGAACGCGCTTATCCCCGTACTGACGGTTATCGGTCTGCAAACGGGCGCACTACTTGGCGGGGCCGTGCTGACAGAGACGATCTTTGCCTGGCCCGGCGTGGGAAGGTATATATTTGAAGCGATCAGCTCGCGTGACTATCCCGTTATCCAGACGGGAATTCTGATCATTGCTTTTATCTTCGTATTTATTAATCTGCTTGTGGATCTCATGTATGCCGCTATTGATCCGCGCATCAATTACAAGTGAGGGGTGAACCTATGGCACAGGCAGCAATCCATGCAACACCCCCGAACGTACCTGCCGAAAAGGGTTCCGGTCCTTGGCGCGATGCGTGGAAGGCCTTCCGTAAGAATAAGACAGCGATGGTCGGGCTTTGCATCATTATATTTTTTGTGCTGATAGCACTATTGGCGCCGTTTATTGCACCCTATGGCTTTAAAGATCAGGAACTGGTAAATCGTTTGAAGGCACCGTCATCGGCCCACTGGTTTGGCACGGATGACCTCGGAAGAGACCTGTTCACACGTGTTATCTATGGCGCCCGCATCTCGCTGTGGGTCGGATTTTTCTCGGTAATCGGCTCGATTATCGTAGGTACTCTTTTCGGAGTGCTGGCCGGCTTTTATGGCAAATGGGTAGATATGCTTATCTCGCGGATGTTCGATATTTTGCTGGCTTTTCCGAGTATACTGCTCGCTATCGCGATCGTGGCCATTCTTGGACCTTCACTGCAAAATGCGCTCTACGCCATTGCTATCGTCAATATCCCCACCTACGGCCGTCTTGTGCGGGCGAAGGTGCTGAGCCTGAAATCAGAGGAATATATTACAGCCGCAAGAGCCATCGGGATGAAGAACAGCCGTATTCTGTTCAGTCACATCTTGCCGAACAGCCTGACACCGATTATCGTTCAGGGGACGCTGGGTATTGCAACTGCAATTATTGAAGCAGCCGCGCTCGGTTTCCTCGGACTTGGTGCCCAGCCCCCTGATCCGGAATGGGGTAAAATGCTCTCGGATTCACGGCAATTCATTCAAAAGGCACCCTGGACGGTGTTTTTCCCGGGCCTATCCATCATGCTGACCGTACTCGGATTCAACCTGATGGGCGACGGTCTGCGCGACATCCTCGATCCACGTATGAAGAACTAAATATACCCAAACAGCCTTTTAGACGGGAAACCGTTTGGAAGGCTGTTTTTTTATTGTTTATATCTATTTATAATTAAATATATACAAACATAACAAAACATATAGAATAATTCATTTGTATGTGCTAGAATCACCTAAATAAATAAAAGCTTCATATTTGGGAGGAATGGGAAATGGTAAAGAAATATCTGGTTGGTATGCTGGTAATCATACTGGGAGTCGTTCTGTTCGTAGGTCTGTCTTCAATAACACCTGAGGGAAACGTAGAAGCCGCGCCTAAGAAAACTGAGATCATTGTTTCGGCAGCAGCAAGTTTACAGGACAGCCTGGACAAAATTTCCATTAAGTATGAGAAGCTTCATCCTGATATTGACCTCGTATTCAACTATGGAGCATCCGGTACGCTGCAAAAGCAAATTGAGCAAGGAGCACCGGCTGACCTTTTCCTCTCTGCCGGAGACAAACAAATGAATGCCCTGGTCGATGGCGGCCTGATTACCGACCACAAAGTGCTGCTTAAAAACCAATTGGTTGTTGTTATTCCAGCTGATTCCAAGGTTAAGCTAACGACGATTACACAGTTAACAGATAAAGCATTTAAGAAGGTCGCTGTGGGACAACCGGAATCGGTACCGGCAGGTCAATATGCACAACAGTCGTTGACAACCAAAAAGGTATGGGATACGCTGCAAAGTAAACTGGTATTTGCGAAGGATGTTCGACAGGTGCTATCTTACGTGGAAACGGGAAATGCGGATGCAGGCTTTGTCTACAAGACAGATGCATTAACTTCCAAAAAGGTGAGAATAGCTCTTACGGTAGGTACGCATGTACACAAAGCGATTAACTATCCGGCTGGAATTGTTAAGGATACCAAGAATTTGGAAGAGACAAAGGCCTTGTATAGCTACCTTCAAACCAAGGAAGCACTCGATATTTTCACAAGCTATGGATTTCTGCTTCCATAAACCACAAATAATGAAATAAGCGGGTTGAATGAGATATGGAGATAAATTGGACTGACTTTTGGGCTCCGGTATGGCTTTCGGTCAAAATCTCTGTGATTACGAGTATAATCGTCTTTATCCTGGCTGCTGCTGCTGCCAAAGCGATGGCACACCGGAAGTTTCCCGGCAGAAGTTTGGTGGAAACGGTGTTGCTGCTCCCGCTAGTCCTGCCGCCCACTGTGCTTGGTTTCCTTCTATTGGTAATCCTGGGACGACGCAGTTGGATTGGGAAGCTATATGAGCAATTCACGGAGCAGACGATTCTTTTCACCTGGGGTGCGGCAGTAATTGCCGCCGTTGTTGTAGCCTTTCCGTTAGTATACCGCACGGTTAAGACAGGTTTTGAAGAGGTTGAACGCGATTTGGAGGATGCGGCCCGGGCTCAGGGAGCCAGCGAGCTTCAGGTGCTGCGTTATGTTTCACTCCCACTAGCCAGCCGTTCTCTTGCTGCTGGCTATGTCTTGGGCTTTGCCCGCGGTCTTGGAGAATTCGGGGCCACGATCATGGTAGCCGGAAATATTCCGGGCCGTACACAGACCGTCCCAACAGCTATATATGTAGCCGTAGACGGGGGTAACATGACCCTCGCCTGGATGTGGGTGTGCTCCATAATCGCCATTTCCGCTGTGATGCTTATGTTTGTAAACCGTAGTGCCTGATTCGGTGAAAGTACAGGAACGCCAATAAGACCATCCCTCGCCTAATAGCGGAGGAGGGTCTTTGTTTTTTACTAGGATAACGTTTCGTAAACAACATTCCCTGATGAGCTAAGGTCATACCCATGAATCGAACCGAGCTCACTGCGGAAGGAAGCTGAGCGCAGAATCTCAATGACTGAATCGATCCATAGCTTATTCTCCGGCTTCTTGAGCATAACCAGATCGTACCGCTCCTGAATAAGTGGAATGAAATCAATGCCCTCCACAATTTTGGCCGCTTTCTCAATACCGATGCCAACATCGGCTTCGCCCCGCGCTACCTTACCTGCTACCGCAAGATGACTGTTCTCCTCCGTTTCATAGCCCATCAGGTCTGACGGTGAATGACCAAGCAAACGCAGCTGCTCATCGAGCAGCACACGTGCGCCGGACCCGCGCTCCCGGTTAATCAGCGTAAGCCCCGCCTGCTGTAAGTGGGCCCACGATGTTATTCCTTTCGGGTTCCCTTTTTGTACAAAAAAGCCCGCACTCCGCGTCAGCATGTGCACGACAATATACGGAAAACCGACGAGCAGCTTGCGAATATAGGGGAGATTGTATTCTCCCGTATCCCCATCGAGCAAATGCGTACTGACGATATCCGATTCTCCATGGTACATAGCAATCAGGCTGTCCAGACTTCCGGCATAGGAACGAAGAGGACGGTCAGCTGACAGGCTTCGTTCCAGGTACGTTGCGAGAATATCCAGCGACATGTCTTGGCCGGTGATGACGATGCTGCGTCCAGCCGATTTGCCGAGCTGTGCAGCAGCGGAATGCAGCGGCAGTGCCGGAACCGGAGCAGGAGCTGCTGAAGGAGGCGGTGATCCAGCCGTTGATCCAGTCGGTGACGCAGGCTGTGTCATCCCTGACCCGGCATTCCGGGCAGCCGAGCCGCTTCGCGAATGCTGTTTATACGCTTCCAAATCCGAAGCGTCGACACGCATTTGTTTGCCGACCCGGTAAGAGGGAAGCTCGCCTTTTTTGATCAGATCATATACTTTCAATTTTGATATCTTCAGCAGCTGGGCTATTTCTTCCGTCGTATAGGATGTTTCCTGAGACATTACGTTCCTCCTGGGGTAACGATTATAAATTTATATTTGCCGTGCCGTCTGCAACTATTCTATGCAAAACACTACTCTATTTACTCCGATGGCGCAATAAGGCACGATGGCTTTCCATATAATTTGTTTTTTTAACATGAAACTTTTTAAGAAAATGACTTATAATAAATAACAAAATATAGCTTGGTAGAGATAGGGATGACGGATATGACATTAATTGAGAAAAGAGAGCACCGCCAGTATCCGGAGATAACCCGCCTGGAAACTTCACGCGCCGCTTATGAGCGTGATTATTCACGCCTGATTCATTCGCCGACCTTTCGTCGGCTGCAGGGTAAATCCCAGGTGTTCGGCGCTGGAACGGGGGATTATTATCGTACGCGTCTGACTCATTCCCTCGAAGTGGCACAGATTGCCCGTGAAGCGGCCAAAAGCCTGCTGCGATCCTATCCGGAGGTGGAGACAGGACAGGCCTCAAACCCCGGGCTAGTCATTGATCCGGAGGTTGTGGAATGTGCGGCCATTGCGCATGATTTCGGCCATCCTCCTTTTGGTCACAAAGGGGAAGAAGTGCTCGATAACATTTTGGATAATCTTATTGAAGAAAAGACCATCCGGGCGGCCAGCCTGACGGGAGCCGATCCGGCGCAAAAGCTGCTTATTCATGAAGATATGAAGCGGAAATATGAGCATTTTGAAGGCAATGCGCATAACTTCCGTCTGATTATGTTTCTCGAGAAACGCGAGAATATTGATGGGCTGAACCTGTCTGACGCTGTGCTGCTGGGGATAAATAAATATCCTTTTCCCGGAACGGTGCTCAAAAAGGGCATGTACCTGCACGAATGGGACTATATCTCTGAAATCCGCAGCCAGTGGGGAATACCGGCAGGCAAAAAGACGCTGGAAGCCCAGCTTATGGATCTATGCGATGATATCGCTTATTCCGCGCATGACTTGGAGGACGGCATCAAGGCCGGCAAAATCGAGGTGCATGATCATTTCATGCATGATCCATATATCCAGCGGCTGATTGTCGAGAAAATCACAACGCTGGAGGACTCCTTCTGGAAAGATTGGACTGAAGCGGGTATCCGTACGAAAGTAGAGGAAGTGCTGACCTCGTTTCTGCGCGTATGGACAGAGAAAATGCCGACGTGTGAGAATGATTACTCCCGCACCCGCCGCGAAGTGAAGGCTTATTGGGTCAGCACCTTCGTCGCCAGTCTCGGTGTTATTGCGGATGATGACTGGAAGAAGGTTACCTTCATTAAGGAAGGCAAAGAAGACGAGGATATGCTGCGTACGGTGAGTGTGCTCAAGAGCTTTGCCTGGGTGACAATGATCCGGGATCTGCGTGTGCAGCGGCTGCAAAAAAGAAGTGAATGGATTTTGCGGCGGCTGTGGGGAGCGTTTCTTGATCCCGATACCTCCAAATCGATTATCCCGACCGATTGGCTGCAGCGCTTTGAGAAGGATCAACAGCAAGCCAAGCCGATCTGGACCTGGGAGCACATGGTGATCGATTATATAGCAGGGATGACGGACGCTTTTGCCGAGAAAATATACAACGAGCTGTACGGGCTCAAGGTAGGGTCAATTTACGATTTGGATTAAATAGAAGTATAGATAAAAGCCTCCGATGCCCATTTACAGATCTGTAAGTGGTACATGGAGGCTTTCGTTCGTTTAAACTTAATACTGGCGGCTGTAATCTACAACATTACGGGCAGGTGAACCGCCGGAAATATAAGACTTGATATTTTCAGTGAAAATATCAACGATCCTGTCGGCATAACGATCCGTGTTTCCGGCACTATGCGGGGTAATAATAACCTGCTTCATTCCCCAGAGCGGGTGATCCGGAGGCAGCGGCTCGGTCTCAAATACGTCCAGCCCGGCCCCGCCCAGCTGCCCGCTGTTCAATGCATCCACCAGATCGTCCGTATGTGTGGTAGCGCCTCGCCCGATGTTAATGTAGATTGACCCTTGCCGAAAGGCAGAGAATACAGGTTTGTTAAATAGATAACGCGTCTTATCGGTTAGCGGGAGAGTATTAATAATAAAATGCCCTTTACTAACAGCTTCCTTTAAGTGTTCTGTGGTATAAACGGAGTCGAAATCGGGCAAAATCGCTCCTGAGCGGCTTACGCCCACGGTCTTCATGCGGAAGGCCTTGGCGATTCTCGCCGTTTCGCTCCCGATTGCGCCGGTGCCGACGATAACGGCTGTTTTGCCGGTCAATTCGCTCTCGGTCCCGTCCGATTCCCAGAGCCGTGCCTCCTGATTGCGTATGGCCGTATGGAGGTTGCGTGTAAAGAGCAGCATGAATCCGAAAATCACAGCGGAGATCGGCTCGGCATGCACGCCGCTGGCATTGGTCAGAATGATCCCGCGATCCTGGAACCGCTGGAGCGGAAGCTTCTCGATACCGGCAGACCATGTCTGCACCCAGCGGAGCGGTGAACCTGCAGCCAGCGTTGTATCTGCGATGCCTTTGGCCCAGCCGATTACAATTTCCGCTTGGCCAAGCAGCTGCAAATCCGGATGTTTGGCATCGGCCTGTGTCAGTGTATAGTCTGGAGCAGCCTCTCTGATTCTCTCCTGCTGCTGCGGTGTCAAAGGCTGCAAACATACAATGGATTTAGTCATATGAATATCCTCCCGGGTTCGTTATGCGATGGATAAGTGATAAAGCCTATGTTGATAAGGATATCAAATCCGCCAAGAAAGGTGAAATTTCAATGAAAAATAAGGAGTCCAGTCGTCCGGAAAGACTGTTCGTTGCCATCCGGCTGCCTGAAGAGCTTCGCGCAGCTTTGGGTCGTCATTGCCGCATATTGTCCACGGAGCTTGATTTCTCAAAGTGGGTGCATGCCGAGGATTACCATATAACGCTGCAATTTCTGGGAGACACTCCGCCGGAAAGGATTCCGGCTCTTATCGCAGCACTGAGGGATGCAACGGCCGGATTTACCCCTTTCGAGCTGTCCTTGCAAAAATGGGGCACGTTCGGACCGCCAGCCTCTCCCCGTGTGCTATGGGGCGGGATTGATGGTGATCTGCAGCAATTACACGCTTTGCAAAGAGCGGTAACCTCCGCCACACTGCCGCTGGGTTTTGCCGGTGAAGACAGGGAATACAGGCCGCATATTACTATGGCGCGTAAATACCGCGGTGATCGCCCTTATACGGCAGAGCGTCTGCAAGCTTTGCAGAAGCCAGAGGGAAATACGAAAGACGTTATTGATAATGTGTCATGGATTGTTGATTATCTGGTAGTTTTTGTAACCAGAATGCATAAAAGCCCGATGTACGAAACGGTCGAAAAAATTACATTTTCCTAGAAAATCGACAGAAATGTATTCAAACCTCCCATTTTCGGTTACATAGAATAGGAATGTGCTGTAATTAGGAGGTAGTATAAGTATATGTTGATATTTAAACAAAGCCGCTGTATAGCGCTGTTGGTCGGCGTAATACTGGTGTGCTTTTCGGCGATAAGCCTGCTCTATCCGGGGGGGATCACGGAGGGCGGGCAGAACAGAATGCAAATGGTTAAGCTGCAATCATCCGGGTTATCCGCTGACTTGCCGTTGACGCTGAAAGAGGATACAGACCCTAAAAGGACACAGAGCACGCTTCTTTCGAAGCGGGCAGCTGTTGCTCCCAAGCTTAACCCATCATGGAAATCGGAGGGGGAAGCGGCATGGATCAGTATCTGGGATTTAATAGACCAAAGCAAGCCAGTCACTTCCGGTATACCGGTGAAGGCTGCTGCAGTCACTTCTCCACCTGCCGCGCAAAAGGCGCTGCATAAGGGAGAGGCAACGGTATCTCAGCAATATCCCCCAACAACATTATTCTTCTCACGGACGGAGCTATTAAGCCAGGAACAGCAGAGCAATGCAACCTGGCGCTACGCGGTATCCGAAGAAGATATGCTTCTGCTGCAGAAGGTTGTAATGGCAGAGGCAGAAGGCGAACCGTACCAGGGCAAGGTGGCAGTTGCCAACGTTGTTCTGAACCGGCTGCGGTCAGCCAATTTCCCAGACACAATTAAAGATGTGATCTATCAGAAAAGCCAATTCAGTCCTGTAGCGAACGGGCGCCTTAAACGCGTCAAGCCGAATCAGGATAGTATTAATGCTGTCAAAGCGGCGCTTTCCGGAGAAAAGGAAGTTACCGACGACACTTATTTTTTCCTGTCGTTAAAGCTTGCCGAGGATCTGACTGTGCACCATTCACAGGAATATGCCAAAACCATAGGAAATCATACCTTCTATAAATAGTCGCCGGAAGAAATTAAGGTAGATGCTGTTCTGCTGACACACGGTCATTCTGATCATCTGGGGGACGCGATTGAGATCTCCAAGAGCAACAATTGTCCGATATTTGCAGTTTATGAGCTTGCGGATTATTGTAAAAGTAAAGGTGCGCAGGTCAAACATATGAACATAGGCGGTTCCTTCATTCGCATGAAAGTCGCGTCTGGATCGGTCTTACTGAAACAATTTCGGTTGCCGAGGGTATTCTGGTACTGCTCGTATTTTTGCAGACGAGGGAGCAGATCCTTGCGGAGCTGACGCACCGCTTTCTTCAGCGGCTTGTCTTTCGGCTTCTCCTGGAGCTGGGCTTCCAGCTTTTGAAGGGCGGTTTCTAATTTTTCGCCGGTCAGTTCTGTTCTTTCGCCGAGTTCGGCAAGGTCACCGCCTTGGTTAGTCTGTTCTTCCCGCTGCTCATTTGCTTCAATGGTAGCAAACAGCGTGTGCACCTTCTCCTGTAACCTGGCTTTGTGTTTGACGACGGCTTCCCCCCAAACGAAGGTGTAACGGTTGGCATTCGCTTCAATCTTGGTTCCATCTACAAAGTAATGCTCCAGAGAGACGTACTTTTCGTCGGCCAAGAACTGAAGCACGGCGGTAAATACGGATTCGAGGACGTCTTTCATCCGCTGGGTGTAAGCGTAGATAATGACTTTGGTTAACATTTTGGGATGATAGCTGTCACGGCCGTATTAACGACACGAACGAGGTGATTTGACGGAATATCTTCTTCTAAATCCATTGGCAGGTAAAGTTGGTCCATGGTATATTGGATGTACAAAGAAATCGCTCCTTTTAAAATGGTGGCTTCGACACTTCCATTTTACCAAAGGGCGATTTCTTTTTGTGATTTTAAAGAAGATTTGGGAGGAAGGGTTTCCGCTGAAAGCAGCGGAGAGGACGGAACGATTGCGGAAAAGCGGCAGCGGTCGCCTTGCTCTCCGGATTTTTACCGTTAAGGAAAATAAATAAAATCTGGAGAGCACAGCGACTTACGCAACGGTCCGTTCGCGGAGCGTTCATCCAAAACACCCACTTCAATCTTTCTCCAAAAACAAAAGGATGTCCCATAGCCATTTCTATGGCTTTTGGGACACCCCCTTTTTTTCTAGGTAACAATTGCAGCTTCTTCATTTCGTGCCTGGGTCCGTGCAGCTCTAAGTTCTGTCGTATCTGCAGGGTTTCCAAGCATCTCCAGTACGGCAGCGGCACAGTGGCGCGGTTGATGCCGGTCAGGAGCAAGACGCCGTCTGCGCTGCTCCTCCAGAGCCGCATATTCACGAAGCAGCAGGGTGTACCATTTATCCACAACTTTTGAATCCAGCACTTCCGCTAAACCAAGCTCCACAAAATACTGGCAGTTCTTCTCCTCCTGGCCGGGAATAGCTTTGTAGAAAAGCATAGGGATACCCTTGGCCTGGCCCTCGGTGCAGGTCATGCCGCCAGGCTTGGTAATAAGCAGGTCGGAAGCATCCATCAGGTTGTTGATTTCACTGCTGTATCCAAGAATTTTTATATTAGGATGGCGGAATAAGGGATTGCTTCGCATTTTGGCAACAAGCTTGTCATTGCTTCCCATACAAAATATAAGCTGGATATCGTCCATCCTCGCCATAAGGGAGTCCATGACGTCTTTGCCGAACATCAGCCCCCAGCCTCCACCCATAATGAGCACAGTAGGAATATCGGCAAGTCCCAGTTCCTTGCGCAGCTGCGTTTTGTTCGAGCGTTCCCAGAACTTCGGATGAACTGGAATACCGGAAACGGTCACTAGCTCGGGAGGGATTCCCCGGCCAGTGAGAATCGACTTAACCCGTGAGGTAGAGACAAGATAGCGGTTGACCTCGGCATTTACCCAACTGCCATGCGCATCGTAATCTGTAATCAGCGTATAGAGCGGCACATTCAGTCCGCGGCGCTTCAGACGGGAAATAACGGCGGCTGGAATCGGATGCGTGCAAATGATCAAATCCGGCTTAAGCTGCTCTATAACCTGTGAGGCATGTGTATAAAAAATCCGGTGAAGTGCCAGCTTGGTCAACCGGTTCAGTGATTTGTGATATTGTGTCTTATACATCATGCCGACCAGCTTAGGCTGGCTGCTGACAGTCTTTCGGTAGGCGGAAAGAATCCAAGGAGCAACCGTTGGGTTAAGAAATCTACCCAGTTCAATAACTCTGCACTGGACATCCGGGTTCAGCAGCTTTATTCCTTCGGCGAGAGCATAAGCTGCCCCTGTGTGGCCCGTTCCGAAGCCTTCCGAAAACAGCAGTACTCTTTTCTTTCGCATAAGTTCACCTGCTACTTTCCTTATCAATAGAATTGCGGCGTCTTCTTATATTATATACCAGGGAAATACCTACTCTTCTCACATTATACAAAATAGACGTAAATAGAAAGTTAAATCACTGCAAAAATTAAAAAATAAAAGATATCTTCTGTATTGCAAATGCGGAGTCAAAGTGCTAAAGTGATAAATGACTGAATGACCAGTATAGTAATTTAGTCATTTCCGGTAATTCAGCATATTTCTGAGAAAGGAAGTGTACAGGTGGTTGTGGTAGATCGAAGGCAGCAGGTGCTTCAGGCCGCGACGAAATCTTTTTCATTATTCGGCTATAAGGCAACAACAATGGATCAGGTCGCAAAAATTGCGAATGTCGGCAAAGGAACCATCTATACCTTTTTTACCAACAAGGAGCAGCTGTTTGATGAGATCCTGCGTGATGTGATGGCTGAAATGAAGCTAATTGCCGAGCGGGAAATCAAGCGCGATAAACCCTTCTTTGATAATCTTCACCGTGTTCTGGATGCCCTGCTGGAATTTCGAAGCGAGCACGAGCTGTTCATTAAACTTTCCCAGGAGAATCGCGAGTTTGGGACACCTCAGGCCGGGGAAGGACTGGACAAGATTGAGAACGTGGTATTGGAATATTTGGAACGGGAGGTGGAGCATGCGATCCGCCAAGGGGAAATTAAGCCCTGTGACCCCCAAATCGTATCGGTAGTCATGTTCAGATTATATATTGTTCTGACCTCTGAACTGAACAAAACGCACGCCCCTTTGGATAAAGAGCAAATCAAGACGTATTTTCATTTGTTTCTGGCCGAAGGTCTGGCGCAGTCCTAAACAATCAGCAATTAAAAAAAGCCGAAAGGCGTTTTTTTTGCACTTAAATGACCGATTGGGGAAAACAGTCATCCGGTGTTTCGAAATATCAAAACATTTTTTCGCAAAACCAGCTTTATATAGAGAGTATATGATAAGGAGAGAACCAGAATGAAATCATTATCCGTATTTATGAAAGACCTTGGTGCGGCTCTCAGAGATCCTAAGGTGCTGATTCCGATGTTTGTAGTCCTTTTTATTCCGGTATTGTACAGCGGATTGTTCCTGAAGGCATTCTGGGATCCGTACGGTAAAATGAACGAACTGCCGGTCGCTGTCGTGAATGAAGATAAAGGTGCCAGTTATGAAGGAAAACAGCTTAGCGCCGGTAGCGATCTGGTGGAGGAGCTGAAGAAAACCGATGGGTTCGATTGGAACTTTGTAACCCGTAAACAGGCAGAAGCCGGCCTTAAGGACAATACTTATTATATGGCGATTGTCGTTCCTCAAGACTTCTCCGCCAAAGCAACTACATTATTGGATGCTGATCCGCAGCCGGCCCATATTATTTTCGAGCCGAATGAAGGATACAATTTCCTGGCCGGCCAAATCGGCGGGACAGCAGTGAAGGACATTAAGGCAAAGGTATCGGCCAAGGTAACGGAGGCTTATACGGAATCTGTGTTCGATAAGTTTGCTGAAATCTCCAGCGGACTTGGCGAAGCGGGAGACGGCGCAACCCAAATTGCGGATGGCGCAGGCAAACTTGATGAGGGTGCCGTCAAGCTGGAAGATAATCTTCTCCTGCTGACTGATGGCACAGGCAAGCTCTTGAATGGTGTAGAGCCCCTCACTAAAGGCGTAACCGATTTGAACACGGGTGCGGCTGCACTGGAGACCGGTAGCAGTACCCTCGCTTCTGGTTTGCAGCAGCTGGCTGCCGCACACGAGAAGCTTCAAGATGGAGTTTCACAGACTGCGGCCGGCAGCAAGAGGCTTAATGAAGGCCTGCAGCAAACGGCAGCGGGTGCTGCGAAGCTGCAAGCCGGAACGCAAGAGGCAGTGGATGGGACAGCAAAGCTGCAGGCTGGCTCGAGATCTGTGGTTGACGGCAGTGCGAAGCTGGCAGCCGGGTTAAAGGCTTCGGCGGATGGCAGCGTGAAGGTAACCGAGGGCGCGAAGGCTGTAGCCGACGGCTTGCAGGAGCTGGCGAAGTCGAATCCTCAGCTGGCCGCAAGTCCGGAAGTGCAAAAGCTGCTGGCGGCGAGCGCAGCAGTCGCAGCGGGCAGTCAGCAGCTCCAGCAAAGCCAGCAGCAGCTGGTGCAGGGTGCAGATCAGCTGCATGCGGGCTCCCAGCAGCTGGATGGCGGGGTAACCCGGCTGCTGGGCGGCGCGCAGCAGCTTAATGCAGGCAGTGCGGAGCTCCTGGAAGGCCAGCGGCAGCTGGCTGGAGGAGCGTCCGCACTGGAGGAAGGCGGCAGCAGACTGACCGCCGGCATGGCGCAGTTTGGTGCGAAGCTGAGCGAGGCCGCAGCAGGCGGCAGCAAGCTGGCTGACGGGGGCAGAGCGCTGGAAGCCGGAACGTCGAAGCTGCTGAGCGGTGTTGAGCAGCTCGGGAGCGGGATCAGCTCTGTAGCGGACGGCTCGAAGAAGCTGGCTAACGGTGCAGGCGAGCTCAAAGACGGCATGGATGAGCTGAAATCCGGCTCCAGCGAATTGGCAACAAAGCTTGGTGAAGCTGCCGGGCAGACAAGTGCTGTAAATAAATCGGATGCCATGATGCAAATGTTCGCTCAGCCTGTAGAAATAGAAGAGCATAAGATCAATGAGGTTCCGAACTACGGCACAGGCTTTGCTCCGTACTTCCTGTCGCTTGGTTTGTTCGTGGGTGCACTGATCTCCACGCTCGTGGTTCCAACGCGTGAATCGGAGGTTATCGGTGCCAGCCGCTTCAACCGCTTCATCAGCCGTACTCTTTCTTTCTCGATGATGAGTCTACTGCAGTCTCTGCTGGCAGCGATTGTGCTATTATACGGACTGGGTCTGCATGTTCAGAACGCAGCGCTCTTCTATGCGTTCACCTTTATAACCAGTTTGGCCTTCATGTGGGTCATTCAGGCGATTGTAACCTGGCTTGATCAACCGGGACGTTTCGTTGTCATCGTTATTCTGATCTTTCAATTGACAACGAGTGCCGGAACCTTCCCGCTGGAGCTCATTCCGGATTGGATGAAATTCTTCAATCCGCTGCTGCCTATGACTTATAGTGTCAGAGGCTTTAAGGCAGTGATCTCAACCGGTGATTACAACGCAATGTGGGGCGATGCAGGTATGCTGACAATCTACGGGGTGGCCTTCCTGGCGCTTACGTTCAGCTACTTCATGACCCGTGACAGGGATAGTGAAGCTGTGGTGAAAAGTGAACAATTGTTGACTGTATAATCGGTAGATACTATGGAAAAATAGCCCATATTCAGGCGCCTCCTTCGGGGGCGCTTTTTGGTTTGGCGGAATGAAAGCGCGTCTTCTTCAGAACAAAAAGTATAAAATAAAAAAGTTGAAACGCTTTCAATGCATAACGGCTTATTCGTTTATCGTGTATATTTATGCATAACAAAGATTTTTTACGCTTTTGCCCACTAAAGCTGTGTCGCAAAAACAAATGTTAATCAATATCATAAAAAAGTTTAAATTGCGCTCATGTCAGGTCGATGATAAAATAATATAACGAATATAGATGAATAATTATTAAGGTTTTGATACAATCAGAAGATATGGATTTTCCTTATCCTGTTCTACTGTTTTATGACCCTTGTGATAACGTCCTACTTTATAATAGAAAGGTTGCGTAAGATGAGACACACTGAACTGCCCCCTAAACAGGGCCTTTACGATCCCCAGTTCGAAAAAGATGCGTGCGGAATGGGGTTTGTTGCCCATATCAAAGGCAAGCCCTCCCATGATATTGTAACCAATGCTTTGACTATGCTCTTTAATATGGAGCATCGGGGAGGCCAGGGAAGCGAACCTAACTCCGGTGACGGAGCAGGCATCATGCTGCAAATTCCACACCGATTCTTTGCCGGAGAAGCCACGAAGCTTGGCTTTGAGCTGCCGGAGCAGGGCCATTATGGTGTCGGTATGATCTTTTTGTCTCATAACGAAGAGATCCGCGCCCGCCACGAAGCTCTGTTAAGCGAAATTATTGCTGAAGAGGGCCAGGAAGTACTTGGCTATCGTGATGTGCCTACCTTTGATGAAATGCTGGGTAAAACGGCTAAAGCAGCCAAGCCTTTTGTACGTCAGGTGTTTATCGGCCGTTCGGTTGATATCACCGACGATCTTGCTTTTGAACGCAAGCTGTTTGTCATCCGTAAGCGCGCTGAGCTGGCTATTCGCTACGGCGGAGTAGAAGAGGGCGTGTCCTTTTATCTGCCGAGCCTATCTTGCCGCAAAATCGTCTATAAAGGCATGTTAACTACTGAACAAGTAGGACAATTCTACCTGGATTTGCAGAACGAGAATCTGGAATCGGCGATTGCGCTTGTGCATTCCCGTTTCAGTACCAATACATTCCCGAGCTGGGAACGTGCCCACCCGTACCGCTTTATGATCCACAATGGTGAAATTAATACACTGCGCGGTAACGTGAACTGGATGCATGCCCGTCAGTCCCTTTTCAAGAGCGATGTGTTCGGAGAAGATCTGGCCAAGATCAAACCAGTTATTAACCCGGATGGATCGGATACGGCGATGTTCGATAATACGTTCGAATTCCTGTACCTGGCTGGCCGTTCCTTGCCGCAGGTAGCGATGATGATGGTTCCTGAACCGTGGAGCAACCATGACAGCATGGATGAGAAGAAGAAAGCTTTCTATGAATATCACAGTACTTTAATGGAGCCGTGGGATGGACCAGCCGCTATGGGCTTTACCGATGGCGTTCAAATCGGCGCAATTCTTGACCGTAACGGACTGCGTCCTTCACGTTATTATGTAACCAAAGACGACCTGATTGTTCTTTCCTCCGAGGCTGGTGTTCTAGATATCGCACCTGAGAACGTACTCTACAAGGATCGTTTGAGACCAGGGCGTATGCTTTTGGTTGATACAAAGGAAGGCCGCATTATTTCCGATGAAGAGGTCAAAGCGGCGATTGCCTCCGAGCAGCCTTACCGCCAGTGGCTTGATGAGCATTTAATCAGTCTTGAAGAGCTTCCTGATGCGCCCGAGCTGCCGAACCCTAAACATGATAATGTGCAGCAGCTTCAGCAGTCTTTCGGATACACCTTTGAGGATTTGCGTAAAGTGCTGGAGCCTATGGCATCCACAGGTCAAGAAGCTATCGGCTCGATGGGCTACGATTCCCCGTTAGCTGTGCTGTCGGATCGTCCGCAGCGTTTGTACAATTACTTTAAACAAATGTTTGCCCAGGTAACCAATCCGCCAATTGATGCTATCCGCGAAGAGCTGGTAACTTCAACAACAACAACGATTGGACCTGAGCGCAACCTGCTCAAACCGGAACCGGAGAGCTGCCGTCAGATCTCGCTGGATACGCCTATTCTTTCCAATGAGGATTTCGCCAAAATCCGCCATGTACGCCGAGCCGGCTTCAAATCGATGTCGATTCCGATTCTTTTCCCGGCGGAGCTGGGTGCAGCCGGAATGCAAACGGCGATCGACCGTCTGTGCGAGGCTGCTGACCGGGTTATTGGCAAGGGTCATAACATTCTTATTCTGTCCGACCGTGGTGTAGACCGCGAGAATGCCGCTATCCCGGCACTGCTTGCTGTGTCGAGCCTCCATCATCATTTAATCCGTCAGGGTACACGGACCAAAGTCAGCATTCTGCTGGAGTCCGGTGAACCGCGCGAGGTGCATCACTACGCGCTCCTTCTCGGTTACGGCGTAAGTGCCGTGAATCCGTATTTGGCCTTCGAGAGTCTGGATGACATGATCAGCCAAGGTTTGCTGCGTGGAATTTCCCACGAGAAGGCCGTGAAGAACTATATCAAGGCTGCGACGAAGAGCGTAGTTAAAATACTTTCCAAAATGGGTATTTCCACCATCCAGTCCTACCGCGGCGCGCAAATTTTTGAAGCGGTTGGCCTGAATTCGGAATTTGTAGATCGTTACTTCACCTGGACGCCTTCCCGCATTGGCGGTATCGGTCTTGAAGAAGTGGCGGCAGAAGTACTATTTACCCACAACCGCGCCTTTACCGACAAAGACGGCAACGATAAAGTACTGGATTCTGGCGGGGAATATCAATGGCGCAGTGACGGTGAAGAGCATCTCTTCAACCCGCAAACCATTCATCTGCTTCAGCACTCGGTGCGCAGCGGCGATTACGCTACGTACAAGAAGTTCGCTGCACTCGTACAGGGTGAGAGTGAGAAGCATTTGACAATCCGGTCCTTGCTGCAATTCAAGCCGGAAAACGCCCCGGTCCCGCTTGAAGAAGTTGAACCGGTAGAATCGATCATGAAACGCTTTAAGACAGGCGCAATGTCCTTCGGTTCGATCAGTAAGGAAGCCCATGAGACGCTGGCTATTGCAATGAACCGTATCGGCGGCAAGAGCAACACCGGCGAAGGCGGTGAAGATCCGGCTCGCTTCATTCCGGACAGCAACGGCGATTCCCGCCGCAGTGCAATCAAGCAGGTAGCCTCTGGACGTTTTGGTGTAACTTCGAACTATCTGGTTAATGCAGACGAGATTCAGATTAAGATGGCCCAGGGAGCGAAGCCTGGTGAAGGCGGACAGCTGCCTGGACGCAAGGTATACCCATGGGTTGCCGAAGTGCGCGGTTCAACAGCAGGCGTAGGCCTGATTTCACCGCCGCCGCATCATGATATTTACTCCATCGAGGATTTGGCAGAGCTGATCTATGATCTGAAGAATGCTAATCCGCGTGCAAATATTAATGTAAAGCTAGTATCTGAGGTTGGCGTGGGTACGATTGCAGCTGGTGTGGCTAAGGGCCGTGCCGATATTATTCTCATTAGCGGATATGACGGCGGAACAGGCGCATCGCCGATGAACTCCATCCGGCATGCGGGTCTTCCTTGGGAGCTGGGACTGGCTGAAACGCATCAGACGCTGATGCTGAACAATTTGCGTGACCGTGTTACTCTAGAAACCGACGGCAAAATGCTGAGCGGACGCGATTTGGCCGTAGCGATATTGCTGGGAGCCGAGGAATATGGCTTCTCCACGGCACCGCTGGTTGCTGTAGGCTGTATTATGATGCGCGTCTGCCAGATGGATACTTGTCCGGTTGGTGTGGCGACACAGAATCCGGATCTTCGCAAGAATTTCTCGGGCGATCCGCAGTATGTAGTTAACTTTATGACCTTCGTAGCCCAGGACCTGCGTGAGATTATGGCGAGCCTCGGCTTCCGCACCATCGAAGAGATGGTGGGACGTACAGATTGCCTCGACGCTGCAAAGGCATCGAGCCACTGGAAGAAGAAGGGTGTAGATCTGAGCAGCCTGCTGCATACACCGGAATTGCCGGAAGGAAGCACACGCTTCCGCACCAAGCGCCAGAACCACGGTCTGGAAGAAACGCTTGATGTGACCAAACTGCTTGAGCTGGCAGCTCCGGCATTGGAATCGGGAACTCCAGTGGAGGCTTTCTTGCCGATTACGAACGTGAACCGTGCGGTAGGAACGATACTGGGCAGTGAATTGACACGCAAATACGGTGCTGCCGGATTGCCGGATGATACGATCCGTCTTTATTTCACCGGATCTGCAGGACAAAGTTTGGGGGCATTCGTACCAAAGGGTATTACAATTACGGTCGAAGGCGACTCCAATGACTATGTCGGCAAAGGCCTATCAGGCGGTAAGCTGATCGTGAAGCCATCTTCGAAGGCGACCTTCGCTGCTGAGGACAACATCATCATCGGGAACACAGCGCTTTATGGAGCAACAGGAGGAGAAGCTTACATCAGCGGAATCGCCGGTGAACGCTTTGCGGTTCGCAACTCCGGCGCGAATGTGGTTGTGGAAGGCGTGGGCGACCATGGCTGTGAATACATGACTGGCGGACGCGTAGTCGTGCTCGGCGGAACCGGCCGCAACTTTGCGGCAGGGATGTCAGGCGGTATCGCTTACGTCTACGACGCAGATAGCAGCTTTGTAAGCCGCTGCAACCTGGAGATGGTATTGCTGGAGCGCGTAGAGGAGCCTGAAGAGATTGCAGAGCTTCAGGGCCTGATCTTAAAGCATGCCGAACTTACAGGAAGCATGGCGGGACAACGCATACTTGACCAGTGGGAAGAGTGCCTGCCGAAATTTGCCCGTGTGATTCCGAAGGATTACAAACGGATGATGCAGCAAATTCGTAAGGTTGAGGATGCGGGGCTGACTGGCGAGGCGGCATTGATGGCGGCTTTCGAAGCAAATATGCGTGAGCTTGCACGTGTTGGCGGCTAGAGAATCATGAATATAGGGACCTGATCTTCTTCCGCTTGCGGAAGGGGTCAGGTCCCTTTTTAAAAATACAAGAAATTATAAGTTTCACTCCATACTTTTTCCTTATATTTTCACGAGAAACGGGGGGCTGTTCCATAAGTGAATTTCTACGACAGAGAGAGCCCTTCTGCATTCTAAAAAAACCTTTGCGTTTGGAGTCCGCTACGGCTAGCTTCAATAGATTGTGAGCAAGTGAAAGCCAACCGACCTCGAGTGTCACTTTTTCCATACCGCGAAGCAGAAATCGCCGGAAGCTCCGGTTGTTTTTCAGTTGTCCAAATACACTTTCGGGTTCCGTGGATCCGGCGTACAGCCAAGGCGTAGCCTTCCTCACTCCGTAGAATTTCCCGAGCCTGGTTTTGATACTTCAGCTGTTCCAGACTGACGACCACTTCCCGATTTCCCGTCGCCTTAGTACAACGTTCCTTCAGGGGGCAGCCGACGCAGTTTTGGCTTCGGTAATGACGCTTGCGAAATGACTTTAGTTAGCATAAGGGTGGTAACTGTCGCGGCCATCGCCGGGATAGGCAGCGTCAAAGATGGTGTCGTCGAGCCAGGGCGGTTTCTTTTTTGCGTTTTTTAAAAGATTGTCGAAACGTTTCCCGCTTAAAGCAGCGGAGAGGACGGAACGATTGTGGAAAAGCGGCAGCGGTCGCCTTTGTCCCCGGATTTTCACCGCTAAGGAGAATAAATAAAATCTGGGGACAACAGCGATTGGAACAACGGTCCGTTCGCGGAGCGTCCACACCAAGCTCTCACGTCGATCCTGCTCAAAAAACGCGGGTGTCCCAAGCAGCCATTTCATGGCTTTTGGGACACCCGCAGCCGTTTCTTCTTACTATTTCAAGCAAACACCCCCTATTTTTATAAAAAGGGTAAATGTGGTAAAATGCAATAGATGAAAGGAAGTGAGATTATGGAGAACATGTTAGTAGAAACGGAGCCAGTAGCCCGCCTGCAGGGCGTTACGAAAAAAATGGGCTCCAAAACGCTGGTTGGCGATTTAACGCTGGACATTCCATCCGGTCAAATATTCGGCTTTCTGGGTCCGAACGGTGCCGGGAAGACCACCACGATCCGTATGATGGTTGGTCTAATTTCTATCAGCCGCGGAGACATTTTGATTTGCGGCCGAAGCATTAAAGATCATTTTGAAGAGGCGGTTGCACATATCGGGGCCATTGTAGAGAACCCTGAAATGTATAAATACCTGACGGGATACCAGAATCTGCGCCAATATGCGCGTATGGTGCAAGGGGTGAACAAGCAGCGGATAGATGAAGTTGTAGAGCTGGTTGGACTTGGGCAAAGGATTCATGACAAGGTGAAGACATACTCGCTCGGGATGCGCCAGCGGCTCGGTGTCGCTCAGGCGCTGCTTCATCGGCCAAAGCTGCTTATTCTGGATGAGCCGACGAACGGACTCGATCCGCAGGGAATACGCGAGCTCCGTGACTATTTGCGCCGTCTTTGCCTGGAGGAAGGGACAACGGTCTTCGTATCCAGTCACCTGCTGTCCGAGATGGAACTGATGTGCGACAGTGTTGCGATTATTCAGAACGGGCGGCTGGTGGATGTAAAACAGCTCAAAGCGGTAGGGAATATGGATGTCCCGATCGGTGAAACTTTGTTCGAGGTTGATAATGCGGAGGTTGCGCTTGAACGGATTGGCCGCGGAGCATTAAAGAACGGAGGAGTTGTCGTAGAAGCGTCGCGCGCGGAAATTGCGGAGCTGAATGCAATAATGGTAAAGAGCGGGGTAAAAGTATACAGTATCAAATCGCTGGCCCGCTCGCTGGAGGATCAATTCTTGGAGATCACAGGAGGTGAAGGCATTGAGTGAATTCGCTGCTCTCATACATAATGAGAATATCAAAATATACAGCCGTGTCCGCACCTGGATTATGCTGATCCTTCTTGCGGTAATGAGTGCGCTGATCCCGGTGCTGTATTATTTCACCAGCAAGAGTGAATCTTCAATGATGGGGCTGTGGGACAGCTTTCAAGTAACAGTGAGTGTCGCCTTCTTTCTGAATACAATCTTCACTGTTGTTGTGGCTTCGGACTCCGTGGCGGGCGAATTTTCCTCGGGGACGATCAAGCTTCTGCTGATTCGCCCGTGGAGCCGCTCCAAAATATTGCTCTCGAAGTACATTTCCATGGTGCTATTCGGTCTGCTAAGCACTGGAGTGCTGATTGCTTTCGGTTTCGGTGCTGCCTATATATTTTCTTCTTCTTCCTCCGGAGAGGGAATTTCCGCACTAACTGCCTGGAGCCCGGCGGAATACTCTTTTTTGGATTTGCTTTGCCGATATACGGAGCTGTTCCTGACGGCTGCGCTTGCCTTCATGGTATCCAGTGTATTCCGCGCGAGTGGGCTGGCTATCGGGTTATCGTTATTTATTATGTTTGCCAAAAATATCATTGTTGCGATCTTTAATCCGGAGCGGTACGAATGGGCCCGGTATTTGATTTTCACCCACATGGATTTAAGGGGTTACCTGTTGTCGGACAACGGTCCGGGCGGAGCCACACTATGGTTTTCCCTTGCAGTACTGGCCGTCTATTATGTCCTGTTCCTGTTTATAGCCTGGGTTGTCTTCCGTAAAAGAGATGTAGCAGCGTAATCACCAGTTCTAGTCAGGTCTTACCCTGCTTCCCTTGCGTCCTGCGGCTCAAGAAGATGACTATCCTTCATGTCAACAGAACCGTTCAGCAGTCCGCCCTCCATGATGGAGAGAGTTCCCGTGGAAAGGTTGCCATGAAGCTGTCCCGTACCCGTCATGATAATTTGCCGGTCTGCGGAAATGTTCCCGTAGACCTTTCCGGCGATAATGATTTCTTCAGCGATAATGCTGGAGCGAACCATTCCTTGTTCACCAACCGTTACGGTGCCGCTGCAATGAATTTCACCGCTAAATGTTCCCTCAATCCGCAAGTTGGTATCGCAATGAACCTTACCCTCCAGAGTGCCACCATGTCCGATGAGAGTGTCGGTCGGCTTGAACGGGGAACGCTGCTGCCTTATTTTCCACATTGATAATTCCTCCTATTCTTTTCGTTTCTATAACTCATGTATCAAGAGCCCGGGTTAACATAGTTCAACGGATTTACGGGTTTGTTTTGTTTAACGACCTGAAAGTGCAGATGTGGTCCGGTGCTGCGCCCTGTATTGCCCAGCCGCCCGATCTTCTCTCCTTTCCTCACATTGTCGCCGACAGAGACGTTCATGCCGCTGAGATGCATATACCATGTTTCCAGTCCATTTGGATGACTAATTACAATATATTTACCACGGGCGCCCTTCTGGTCCACTGCAATCACATCTCCATCCTGTGCTGCATATACGGGATCGCCAGTGTTACCGGCAATATCGATACCGGCATGGAATGCGGATGCTCCCTTGAACGGGTCCGTACGATACCCAAAGCTCGAAGAGATGACACTAGAAAGGGTCGGCCACATACTGGCAGGGGCCAGCTTTGCCTTTTGGACGAGCTCAGTCTTGGCTTGCAGTGTGCTTGCTCGCTCAGCCTGTGAAATGGTAAGTGAAATACTGCTGACCATTTCATCGAGAATACTGCGGATTTCCTGAAAATCATCCTTTGTTTCCTGCACAAGCGTTATAGCTTCATTCTCATGTACTGCGATATACTCGCCGCCAACCTGTGGGGTAATGGCCAGTTTCGCAGTTCCCGTCGTGATCCCGGAGTTTAGGCTTGCCGACTCCTCATTACTCCCCCCGGTACTCTTCTCCGATGTTTCGCTGCCTTGTTTCCGGATCAGGTTCTGCAACTGCTGTTCGAGCTCACCTACACTTTTCAGCTTGTCTTTAATGCTCTCCGCCTCCTCAGAGAGATTGGTCACCTCCATTTGCAGATTCTGCAGAGCCTCTTCCTTGTCCGCGACCTGTATTTCCATGCGAAGATTGCGAAGGGTTAGAGCTTCAGCTTCTGCCTCAAGCCTTGTGATGGATTGGGAAGAATGATAGTGCATGGAGGTTACTAGGGCGGAGATGGACAGGGCAGCCGCAGCCGGTATGGCGAGTGCCATTGGCCTCGAAATCCGAAGCTGTCTGACCGGACGCCCGGCGTCCCGGACGACGAGCAGCGTAATCTGGTTGTGATCCTGCTGACTCTTCATGGCGTCTCCTTCCTGCGGCTTGGGGAGCCGCTATGTGTGGTTGTTTAAAGTCTTTTCTGGCAAGAGGGCTCATCCGTTTTATCCTACTACTCTATGTATTCCATATCTTTAGGGAACATGACAATGGTTTGCTTGAATAAAGGCAGAGAGTTCCGGCAAAACCTGTACTAGAGTATTTTATATTTATCTGCTAAAGCACAGGTTCATATAGGGGGAGTAGGCGTTATGAAGACGTTCGCGATTATTCTGTGTCTTTTTATTATACAAATGGTAGTCATTTTTCTGCTGGAGTTCCGCCGTCCGCAAAGAACCGTTGCCTGGTTGTTCATACTGCTATGCTGTCCTCCGCTGGGATTGCTTTTCTATTATTATTTTGGCAGCGACTACAGACAAGCCCGCAATATTAAAAGGAGAGGGACCTCCTCGCTCCGTGAGATCAGGAAACATGTAGAGTGCAGGAGTCGTATTGTGAAGAAACCGGAAGAAACCGGCAACCCGGAATTTGACAATCAAAGAGAGCTTCTGCTGTTGCTCTCCCGTCTGTCGGAAAACCCGATTACAGGCCGGAATCAGAGCCGTGTTCTATTCACCGGGATCGAGGCGTATGATTCCATGCTGGAAGCCATGGAGTCGGCTCAGGAGCATATCCATGTTGAATTTTATATTTTTCGCGAGGATAAGATCAGTCAGCGATTTAAGGAAGTTATGCTCCGAAAAGCACGTCAAGGCGTGAAGGTGCGCCTTCTTTGCGACGGGATCGGCAGTCATAGCCTAAGCCGCAAGTTTATCAATACTTTGAAAAAAGGAGGTGTGGAATTTCATTTTTTTCTCCCGCCGCTGCTGTCTTTTCTGGACCGCCGCTCCAGTTATCGAAATCACCGGAAAATTGTTATCGTTGACGGGCTCATCGGCTTCACAGGAGGAATGAATGTGGGGGATGATTATTTGGGGCATGATCCCGAAATCGGGTATTGGCGGGACACCCATTTGCAGCTGGAGGGGGACGCTGTCTACTTCATTCAGTTTGTGTTTCTCAAGGACTGGAGGCGGGCCTCCGGTGAACGTCTCAGCCATCCCCGTTTATTTCCGGTACATTCCTGTGAAGGTTCGGAAGCGGTGCAAATCGTGGAAAGCGGACCGGACCTGGAAGTAGATTCCGCTCAAGAGCTTTATTTTGCAGCGATGTGTGCGGCCAAGCACCGGATATGGATTACGACGCCCTATTTCATTCCCGATTCCGCCATTTGCCGTGCCTTGAAAAGTGCAGTGCTCCGCGGAGTGGATGTGCGGGTTCTAATCCCGGGAAAGCCGGATACCTGGCTTGTTTATTATGCATCCCTGTCCTATCTGGAGGATTTACAGGATGCGGGCGTGAAGTTCTATCGATATCAAAAAGGGTTTATTCATTCTAAAGTCATCCTGATCGATCAGCTGCTAGCCTCGGTAGGGAGCGCTAATCTGGATATGAGAAGCTTGTACTCTAATTTTGAACTGACAGCGGTTCTGATGGAACCGGAGAGGATTGCCAAGGTGGCAGCCGAGTTTGAGCAGGATCTGAAGAATAGTGATTTTATTGACCCGCATGAATTCAAGAACAGGAGCCGATTTACCAGGCTAAAGGAGAATTTGTGCTATCTGCTCTCGCCACTCTTATGATAGGAAAGGTATCATTCCTCATTAAAGAGAGTGCAATTATGTTATAATAAAGTATATTACAAAAAATATTCTAAAATTGAAGGGGGAGTCCTATGAATGTGAGTCAACAAATAATTACTAAAAAGGAACATAACAAACCGCAAAAGTCCGGAGCTGTGAAGACGGCCAGACTGGCTCAAAGGATCATTATGATGGTGATCGGGGCAGCCATGATGTCCGTTGCGCTCGAGATATTCCTCGTTCCCAATCAAATGATTGACGGAGGTATCACGGGAATTTCCATTATGCTGTCCCATATTTTTGATATTCCCCTCGGTATTTTATTAACCTTGCTTAACCTTCCTTTCCTGGTCATCGGTTACAAGCAAATCGGCAAGACCTTTGCTCTATCCACTTTGTTCGCCGTTGTTCTTATGTCTATAGGCACTCAACTTCTGCATCCTGTAAATCCTATTACGGTTGAACCGCTGCTTGCTGCAGTATTTGGCGGTGTCATTCTCGGTGTGGGTGTCGGATTGGTCGTACGTTACGGAGGATCTCTGGACGGTACGGAGATTGTGGCTATTCTGGTGGCCAAGAAGCTTCCCTTCTCCGTAGGCGAGGTAGTCATGTTTATTAACCTGTTTATTTTGTCAGGAGCAGGTTTTGTGTTTGGATGGAATAATGCAATGTTCTCACTTATTGCCTACTACATCGCTTTCAAGATGATTGATGTAACGCTTGAGGGTCTTGATCAATCGAAGTCTGTATGGATTATCAGTGATAAATTCCGTGATATCGGAGAAGCGCTGACGGAGCGTCTGGGACGCGGTGTTACTTATCTGGAAGGCGAAGGCGGATTCTCTGGTGACAACAAGAAAGTAATATTTGTAGTCATCACACGTCTTGAAGAGGCGAAGCTTAAAGCCATCGTAGAGGATTGGGATTCCGACGCCTTTATTGCCATTGGCAATATACATGATGTTAAGGGCGGCCGCTTTAAGAAAAGATCCATCCATTAGTCACTCACCGGAAGCCCTATACTACTGAAAGAAGGTATATTTACGGACAACAGAGCACTAAATACGGCGGGAAAATTAGCGTGGACCGTATTCTCATATATAATACCTTCAGTCCCTGAGCTGGACGCCTGATAAGCCCGTAGCATCCTAAATGCTGCGGGCTTATTTTAGTCTCAGAATAAGTTCTTCTACCGGCTGGGGCGGCACCTTTTCAATCAGATCTCCTATACTGCGCAGCCGCTCCTCAATATTGAGGAGGTGGAAGTCTGCAGGTGCCACATCCTTTTCAACTTCCTGCCAGGTTAAAGGAGTGGAGACCGTTGCCAGTGGACGGGCACGCGGTGTGTATGGAGCCGCCAATGTTTTGCCTCCGAAATGCTGAAGGTAGTCGAAATAAATTTTATCTCCCCGCTCCTTCTTCAACCGCTCCAGTGTGAACAGATCAGGATGCTTCTCGGTGACGAAACGTCCGACAAAGTGGCCGATGGTGCGAAGCCCCTGAAAGGTAACCCCTCGATTTACCGGAACGATAATCTGGACGCCGGTAGCTCCTGAGGTCTTAGGAACCGAGGTCAACCCGAGTGAGCTTAAGACCCGGCCAACGATGGAAGCAGCTTCCATAATACGCGGCTCCACCTCGCGGGAGGGATCAAGGTCAATCATCCATTCACAGGGGAGCTCACTCCCTATATAGTGCAGGGAAGGATGAAACTCCAGGGCAGCGAGATTGCCGAGCCAGAGCAGTTCGGGCAGCCCTTCGAGCACAATATAAGTAATCTTGTCATGAGTATAGGTATGAACGAAGGAGGGAAGCGGGTCCGGTGCATTTTTCTGATAAAAGGACATCCCGCCTACGCCGTGCGGATAGCGGATCACCGTCAGCAGCCGCTTCCGGCAGTATCGCAGCAAATAGGGTGACAGGGCTGCAAGCTTTTCTAAATAAATCCGTTTCGTAATGCCCTGCTCCGGCCACAGCAGCTTGTCCGGATTGGTAACAGCGATGCTCTGACCGTTTACGGTAATGGAGCCTTTGACAGGTGCCGGCATAGTGGATACTCTCCTTTAATTTTTTTGTCCCTTAAACCTGCACTCCTGCGCCGGAATGTGCACTGAAGCTTGAATAACAGGCTGCCGAAGCGTTCCGGACGAATTCCATTCCAGAAAATGCACCTTAAAGACCAACTGGGGCTTTATCCATAAGGCACCTGAATACCGCGGGGGAAGGGTAGTAAAGGGCATGGATTCTGTGGTGGCAAGGTCCAGGGCTTCGGCGGTCACTTTTCGCCACTCCTCCACATTGAATCTTCCGGAGCCTGCATGTCCAATATAGTGCAGTCGTCCATCCTCGTCATACAGTCCGAGCAGAAAGGCATTTACCCTGCCATCACGGAAGGTAACACCTCCGGCTACAGCATTGACATCGGAGATGATCTTTCGCTTGAGCCAGCGTTTGTCTTTTCCACCCGGAGTGTACGTACTCGAGATGTCCTTGCACAGGATTCCTTCCAATCCGTTGGTGCGGGCTGCACTCAGCAGTTCTGCGGGATTTTGGTAACTGGGGACCAGTTGGACATTCGGATGAGGGAGAAGCATTTCCGCAAGAAGCAGCTGGCGGCTCGATAGCGGCTGATCCAGGGTCCACTTGCCGTTGCAATACAGAATATCAAACACCATATACATCACTTGAATCTGGTCTTTCGCCGCCCGGATAGCCGCTTCTTTCCTTAAACTGTCGCGCCGCATGACCTCATGAAAGGAAGGCTTGCCGCTATTTAGAGCAATAATCTCGCCATCCAGAATGACGGAGGATGCTTTGCAGTAAGCTGTGATATCTGTGAGCTCCGGATACTGCAATGTGCGGCGATTCCCGCGCCGGTTAATCAGTTCGGCAGAGACCCCGTCATAATAGGACAGCATACGTACGCCGTCCCATTTAATCTGGGCAATCCATGAGTCACCGACAGGAAGCTGTTCCGTAATGACCGGCTCAAAGGGTGTAACAGGCTGCAGCTTCATAAGCCCTTCCCCCTAAGATACCGTTTCTTTACTCTTGGCACTGCGCCGTTTAGGCTTGGGTGTGATTACAGGAGCAGCAGTATCCGTCTTTGATTTCGAAGTCCCTTTCTTGCCGCCACTGCCCGATGCCGCCTTACGGGGCTTGGTGCTTTTGCTGTCGTACGGTGAAGGCCCGGGATCGGTAGGAATATGTTGTACGGCCTCAATACTGGCCTGTAGAGCCGCCATAAGGTCGATAACGTTGCTCTCCTGCCGCGCAGGCACGATATGGAATTCTTCCCCGGCAATCTTGTGGGAAATCAGGTCAAGCATCCTCTGGCGGTAATCGTCGGTATATTTGGCCGGTTCAAACGCTGTGGATAATTGCGCGATGAGCAGCTTGGCCATATCCAGCTCTTTATCATTCACTGTTCCCGCTTCGGGAAGGTTCGGCACTTGAGACACCGGGCGGATCTCATCGGGATAAAAAATAGTCTCAATCGCCAGACATTCCTCCAGCACCCGAATCGCGGCCAGACTGCTCTTGGAGCGGATGGAAATTTTGGCTATGCCGATTTTGCCGGTCTGTCTCATGGCTTCCATAAGTAAACGGTATGCATTCGTACCCGCCTGATCGGGAGATAAATAATAGGTCTTCTGGAAATACATCGGATCAATCTCCGTCAAATCCACAAAGTCAAGAATGGTAATGTTCTTGGTGCTTTCCTCTGTAAGCTGATCTAGCTCTTCTTTATCGAACAGGATGAATTTTCCTTTTTCATACTCGTAGCCTTTGCCTATTTCTTCCCATGCCACCTCTTTGTCGCATACAGGGCATTTGCGCACATAGGACAGCGGATTCCCACATTCCTTATGGATATAGCGCAGAGAAATGTCCTTATCCTCTGTAGCCGAGAACATTTTGACCGGAACATGTACAAGACCGAAACTGATGGCCCCTTTCCATACGGTATGCATGACTGACACCTCCTGCAGGTTTTAAGCTTAGTATGAGGCGAAAGCCATTTTTCTACCCGGATGCATTTTTTGTGAAACCTGGGGAAAAATAAGCCAAGCGTGATAAGCGAATTCAGCATAAAAGGAGGGGTATGGGCAGATGGACGTACAACGCGCACAGGATATTTTTGAATCCAAAGAAATGATAGCCGTCCATTTGGACGGGGAGCCGGTGTGGATTGAGGAAGTGGACAAGGCGAACGGGTTGGCTACTGTACAGGTGGGGTCCCGTCCGACGAATACGCATACGGTCGGCGTGGAGCGGCTTGAGGAGCAAACTCAATAAAGTTGAAACGTATGAGATACGTCGATAGACTTCATTATAATTGGGCACCTGTGCAGGTTACTTATGCGCCAGGGCCTTTTTTTGCTGTATAAGGGTTGACGATGCTGACTGCAAACCAATATATTGGTTAACAAGCCCGGAAACTGAACGGATAAATTCATTTCATGAAAAGAGTTGATTGTTGTGCGTCCAATATTGCTCGGTGTTTGTTCGGCTTTATTTTTTGCTGTTACCTTTGTATTGAACCGCCGGATGGAGCTTTCCGGAGGAAGCTGGGCTTGGAGCGCGTCCCTGCGGTATTTCTTCATGCTGCCCTTTCTGCTGGCCATTGTTGCAGGCCGGGGAAAGCTAAGACCCCTATTAAGCGCTATGGTCAAACGTCCGGCAGCCTGGCTGCTGTGGGGTACCGTCGGTTTCGGCCTTTTCTACGCCCCGATCTGCTTCGCAGCTGCTTATGCGCCGGGCTGGCTGACTGCGGGGACCTGGCAGATCACGATTATCTCCGGTTCCCTGCTTGCGCCATTCTTCGGACAATGGATAGCAGGGCCCGGCGGGCCGTTGTACCAGCGCGGGAAAATTCCCTTTAAAGGCCTTGGGATGTCTCTGATCATTCTTGCCGGTGTTGCCCTGCTTCAACTGGAGCAATCCCAGGCGCTGGCGCCAAGTCAGGTGCTGCTGGGTATTCTTCCGGTACTTATTGCTTCCTTCGCGTACCCGCTCGGAAACCGCAAGACGATGGAGTTGTGCGGTGATCAGCTGGATGTGTTTCAGCGGATTCTGGGGATGACCTTAGCCAGTCTTCCGTTCTGGCTGATCGTAGCTGCATATGGACTGGCCGATACCGGTATTCCTTCCCCGGGCCAATTGTGGCAATCTGCCATCGTAGCCCTGTCATCGGGGGTCATTGCGACCGTTCTTTTTTTTCGCGCTACAGATATGGTCCGCAGCAGTATGACCGGCTTGGCCGCAGTAGAAGCCACCCAATCGCTCGAGGTGCTGTTCGCTTTATTCGGAGAAATGTTGATATTGTCGGCCCCTGCGCCTTCATTGCTATCGTGGGCGGGCATTGCCGTAATCTGTATAGGAATGGTTTTGCACAGCCTGTTGTCCCGGCGCCCGGCCCCGGCAGTTGTTGCGGTAGGACAATCATCCCGATATAATATATAGTATTGAAATTCGGCGGGTATAAGTTAAAAGGTGGTAGTTGCAGTTGGAAAATAATATCGAAACGGTTTTCACTTACCGTTCTTACAGCCCGGCGGATACAGAGCTTTTGGCAGGAGCGATTGCGGCTGCCTCCGTGTCCGGCACAGTTATCGGACTGGACGGCGATTTGGGTGCAGGCAAAACGGCATTCTCGCAAGGCTTCGCCCGCCATCTGGGCGTTCGGGATACCGTAAACAGTCCTACCTTTACAATTATTAAGGAGTATGAGGGAATTCTGCCGCTGTACCACATGGATGTATATCGGCTTTCGCTTCAGGAAGCAGACGAGCTGGGGCTGGATGAGTATTTTTACGGACAAGGGGTTTGCCTTGTGGAATGGAGCAGTCTTATCGCAGACCTGATGCCTCCAAGGCACCTACACATATATATGGAGACGGTTGAATTGGAAGAACGCGTGATTACGGTGACCGGCATCGGTGAGCCTTATGGTGCTCTTTGCCGCAGCCTGATCCGGAATGGGGTTAAGTAGGATGACGAATGAAAAGAATGAGCCGCGCAAGCGGTTTTTGGCGTTGGATACCTCTACGGCATCACTGGGTGTGGCGGTGACCGAGAACAACAGGGTAGTGCATGAAATCAACGCCTCCAGCGAGCGGAATCATTCCGTTCATTTGCTGCCGATTATAGAGCAGGCTTTGCAGGCTTCGGGCACCACTGGAAATATGCTCGGCGGCATCTCCGTAGGTATCGGGCCGGGCTCGTACACCGGAACCCGCATAGCTGTTAGTGCCGCTAAAACACTGGCCTGGGCCTGGAATGTTCCCGTAGCCGGTGTATCCAGTCTGCATGCGCTGGCTTGGGGCGGATTCATGACGGGTCTGAAAGACATCTCCACCACAGCACAGGATCGGCCTGCCAACCAGGACGGTACCGGTCCGGATTGGATTATTCCGCTGCTGGATGCCCGCAGGGGACAGGCCTATACGGCTTTATTCGCAGCTTCTGATGGAGGATGCAGCCCTGAGCGGCTTGCTCCCGATGCTATCCGCCTGATGCAGGACTGGGTACAGCACTTGGCCGAGCTGTTGCAGGAGGCTGAGGTTGCCGGAAATAAGCCGCGCCTTCTTTGGTTTGTAGGAGAGACTTCGCTGCACGGGAGTGAAGAATCATTGCTTCCGCTGTTGGGAATAGCCAGCCTGCGCATTGTGCCTTATGAGCTTGAAGGCCGCTGGACGGGATTTCTGGGAGAAGAACGGCATGGTCAAGCGAGTGATGACATTCATAGCCTGATTCCGAATTATACCCAGTTATCTGAAGCGGAAGCTAATCTGCGCAAGAGCAGTGAAGGAGGCGTCAAATAACGATGGCGGAAGCGGATACAGTAAGAGAGCAAAGTGAGTGGCTTGTATTTCGCCTGATGAAGGTAGAGGATATTCCTGATATTCTGATCATAGAACGGGAAGCTTTTACGATGCCATGGACGGAAGAAGCGTTCCGTAATGAACTGACGCATAATCATTTTGCCAAATATATGGTGATGGAGCTGCAGGACCGGATTATTGGTTATGCGGGCTTGTGGGCCATCGTAGACGAAGCCCATGTAACGAATATTGCTCTGCTTGAGGCGTACCGGGGACGCAAATGGGGAGAACGGCTGCTGGAAGAGCTGATGAAGACAGCCTCGTACCTAGGTATGAAGTCCATCACCCTCGAAGTACGGGTATCTAATGAGATCGCCCAGAATTTATATCGTAAAAAAGGGTTCCGGTCCGCCGGTACGCGTAAAGGCTATTACTCCGATAACCGTGAGGATGCACTTATTATGTGGGCCGATCTGCCGGCTTACGATGAACCTGGTGTTATGGAAGGAAGCGTGGAATAGGAATGGAGACGGATATGGAAAAGGGTGCTGCTCAATCTGTGTATATATTGGCGATTGAGACAAGCTGCGATGAGACAGCGGTGGCTGTCGTTAAGGACGGCTGCGAGGTGCTGTCCAACATCATTTCCAGCCAGATTGAGACTCATCGGGCCTTTGGCGGTGTTGTGCCTGAGGTAGCCTCCCGTAAGCATGTAGAGGTTATCACGTTAATTATAGAGGAAGCCATGACTGCTGCCGGGGTTAAACCGGAGCAGTTAGCGGCAATCGCTGTTACCCAGGGGCCGGGTCTGGTCGGGGCGCTCCTTGTCGGGGTCGTAGCCGCCAAGAGTCTTGCACTGGCCTGGTGCAAGCCGCTGATCGGAACCCATCATATTGCCGGCCATATCTATGCCAACCGGCTTGTGGCTGAACTGCAATACCCTTGTATGACACTGGTCGTGTCCGGTGGACATACGGAGCTGGTCCTTATGGAGCAGGAGGGCAAGTTCCGGATTATCGGACGCACCCGGGATGATGCTGTTGGCGAAGCTTACGACAAGGTCGCCCGGGCCTTAGGCTTCCCTTATCCCGGCGGTCCACACGTGGACCGTCTGGCCCGGGAAGCTTCAGAATCCGTGACCCTGCCGCGTGCCTGGCTGGAGCCTGACTCCTATGACTTCAGCTTCAGCGGACTGAAATCAGCTGTGCTGAATGTAGTGAACCAGACCAAGATGAAGGGCTTAACGCCTGATGTGGCCGCAATCGCCCGCGGGTTTCAGGAATCGGTCGTTGAAGTGCTTGTAGAAAAGGCTGTTCGTGCCGTACACACCTCAGGGGCCAAGCAGCTGCTGCTCTGCGGCGGCGTTGCTGCCAATAAAGGTCTGCGTGCCGCACTGACCGACCGATGCCAGACTGAAGGCATAGAGCTTATAATCCCACCGCCGGTATATTGTACAGACAACGCAGCAATGATTGGTGCTGCAGCCTATGTGAAATGGCGCCATGACGGCGGTACCCCGCTTGATATTGTTGCTGATCCCGGTTTTTCGCTGGAGAAATGGTCGGTTACGAGCTAGTGACATTATTCGTTAGCCCTATTCTCTACGGCAGCGCTGATTGCGGACAGGAGTTCCGCTATTTGTCCGTTAAGTAGAGGAAACCAAGCGATTTCTACCCATTAAGGGATCTAAGCTCCTTAAGAAATAACAATAAACACATGTACAAATCAATGGCGTATCCTTTCCGGGTGTTAGAGCACAGGATAGGGTTTCGCCTTTTTTGATGCTAGGCATCACAATGCTGTACAATTTCACAGCTAGAAATTGGGATGAAAACGTGTACATTTCTTGGGGTTGTGATGATAAGATAATTTTGGGAGGAGAAAGAGAGGCGAGATTGTGGCGCCGTCCATGCAGCATGCAGGGGATCTCCGCTCATTCCCCGCAGCCTGATGCCAGGCAATGGCCAACTGTGCATCCGGATTGTAAGCGCAACTACTTTTAATGAACCCTAGATAATCAGTCTTGAAGGAAGGGGGAAGATATGGAACTTGATGCTAGAAGCAGCCAACTGTTGCAGGAACTGCTAACCAATCCCGGAATCAAGAACAAGGACCTGGAACTGAAATACAGCTTAAGCCGAAGACAAATCGAATACAGTCTGGGCAAAATCAACGATTGGCTGGAGGCCCGTTATTTGCCTCAAATCAAAAGAACCAAAACCGGCTTGTTTCTCATCAATAAAGCATTGTTAACCGCACTGTCAGTGGATCAGGAGCAATCTGCGAACAACGCGTATATACTCTCCGAGGAAGAGCGGACGAATTTAATCATATTGATGCTGCTGAGCAAGAGCGAGGAATTATCATTGTTTCACTTTACGGATGCGCTCGGTGTCAGCAAGAATACGATTCTCAGCGACCTCAAAAATGCGCAGGCAATAGCTGCTTCTTTCAAACTGGTCATCAAGTATTCCCGAGTGCTCGGATATTCGCTAGAGGGTAAAGAATTTAACAAAAGGCAGGCCCTGATCAGCATTGTTTATAAAACGATAGAAATGTACAACGGGGAGAACTGGATCAAAGATCTTGCCAATGTTGCCGCGGGTGAGATCTCCGTCCTGCGCTGCAAAATCGAAGCGGTGGAAGGCAAACTTCATCTCAAATTTACGGATGAGAAAATGGAATCCATGCCATACATTCTCTTGCTGTCCCTAAGAAGGATAAGACAGGGCCAGATTGTTGAAGGGTTTCCTATTCACTGCGACGAGCTAGCCGACACGAAGGAATACAAGGCGGCGGAAGAGCTTCTGCTGGATCTGCCCGGCATTCCTATGGAGGAGAGAATGTTCATCACGCTGCATCTGCTTACGACCAATGTGTCCTCGACGGCCTACTTGTCAGATGATACTCTTCCAGAGCTTACGCTTGCACTTGATGAAATGTTGTCCCTGTTCGAACGAAACGCTTGTGTGACCCTGCAGGATAGGGAGCAGCTTCTGAACAAGATTCTGCTGCATTTAAAGCCTGCATATTACCGGATTAAATATCAGCTGTCGATTACCAATCCGCTTCAGGACACCATTGGCAAGGAATTCAAGGAGCTCCACCATCTTGTTAAAAAATCAAGCACACCCCTTTGCACCCTGATCGGCGGCGACATCCCGGAAAGTGAAATGACTTATCTGACGATGCTCATCGGCGGCTGGCTGTCGAGGCAGGGAGACAGCCTGCAGCAAAAAATCAAAGCGCTTGTGGTTTGTCCCAAGGGTGTGTGCGTATCCAAGCTGCTGCAAAGCACGCTGCGCGAGCTGTTTCAGGAATTTGTGTTTTTCGATTCCTTATCGGTCAGAGAGTTTCACAATTATTCCCTGGAGTATGATGTAGTCTTTTCCACCGTATATTTGCCAACCAACAAGAAGCTGTTTGTCATTAAATCCTTCCTGGAGAAAGAGGACAAGTACCGGCTGCGCCAGCAGGTGATGCAGGAGATGCATGGCTACAGCCCCTCCGAGTTCAACATGGAGCAAATCATGGAGATTGTGGGGAAGTATGCAGTTATTGAGAACAGCCATAGCCTGCGTACAGAGCTTCAGGAGCATTTCGCTCCGGAGAGCAAGGCCAAGAGCAAACCGGCCTTTGACATCAAGATGCCGGATTTAAGCGGGCTGCTGATTCCGGATACGATCCGGCTGGCAGAACGTGCCGACTCCTGGCAGGCGGCTATCCGTATGGGGGCAGAGCCGTTGCTTCGACGCGGGTCAATCACGCCGGGTTATGTGGAGGCGATGATCAATTCCTATGACAGCAATGATCCTTATATTGTGATTGGTCACAATTTGGCTATACCGCATGCGGATCCCAGCCACGGCGTGAATGAGGTCTCCATGAGCCTGCTGCGTCTGGAAGAGCCGGTGAACTATTCGGAGGGCTACTCTATCCATGTCATAGTCATCATAGCTGCCAAGGATAAGCATCAGCATTTGCGTTCCCTGATGCAGCTGATGAAGCTGGCAGGCAGCCAGGAAGATGTCAGGGCTGTCATTGAAGCAGATTCCGCCCAGCTAATTCATGAGGTAGCCGCGAAATTTTCCGAAGATTAAGAGAGAAGGTTATGAAATGAGTATGGATATGATGGATGAATCCTTGATTCTGATCAACGTGCAGGGGGAGAGCAAAGAGGATATTTTGGAGAAAATGGCCAGGAATCTGGTCGAGAAGGGCATCGTGAAGGAAAGTTATATCGCTGCTATTATCGAACGGGAGCAATCGTACCCGACAGGCCTGCCGACCAAAGCGTGCTCTGTTGCCATTCCACATACCGATATTGAGCATGTGAATCAGAAGGCGATCAGCGTCGGTATTCTGCAGAAACCGATAGCCTTTGGGATTATGGGTGAAGAGGAAGAGACCACTCCTGTGGAGCTGGTGTTCATGCTGGCTATGGACCAGAAGCATTCGCAGCTTAAGCTGCTGACGCGTTTGATGCAAATTATTCAGGATGAGGATATGCTGAACTCCTTAATTACAGAAACCAGCAGAACTACGATCAAAGAGCTAATGAACACCAAGCTACAATTCGAAACAAAGGAGGTCAATTAATATGATTAAAAAGAAAATTCTGGTGGCTTGTGGAGCAGGTATTGCTACCTCGACGGTAGTAAATGAAGCGCTCAAAAGCATGTGCAAAGAAAATAATATTCAGGCTGAGCTGATTCAGTGCAAAATTACAGAGGTGTCCTCCTTGGCCGATGGAGCCGATCTGCTCGTCAGCACAACCATAGCCAACAAAGAATATCCGTTCCCGGTCATCAACGCGCGGGCCTTTTTAACAGGAGTCGGTATGGAGGAATTGAAGCAGAAAATACTGGCTGAACTGACAAAGTAGGTGCCCCAAAGAGTGTTTCAAGGAAGAAGCAAGAAGAATCGTCCAATTTATAGGGGGAATATCCATGCAAGGAATGGTTGACGCATTACGCTCATTTTTGGACCTCGGTCCTACCGTTATTTTACCAGTAGCTATCTTTATTCTGGGCCTTGTCTTTGGGCAAAAGCCGGGCAAAGCGTTCCGCTCGGGTCTTACAATCGGCGTAGGATTCATCGGTATTTCGCTCGTAGTGGATCTGCTCGTCAATAATCTAGGGCCGGCGGCAAACGCTATGGTGGAAAGATTCGGTGTTCAATTAAATGTTATTGATGTAGGCTGGCCGGGATCGGCATCCATATCCTGGGCCTCGCCGATAGCGGCCTTCATAATCCCGCTTGGACTGCTGGTCAACGTGATTATGCTGGTTACCAAAACAACGAAAACGATGAACGTGGACATTTGGAACTTCTGGCATTTCACCTTCACAGGCGCAGTTATATATGCGATGACGCAAAGTATCGTGCTCGGATTGATTGCTGCTGTCATTTTCCAAATTGTGGTCCTGAAAATTGCAGACTGGACGGCTCCGATGCTGGAAGACTATTTCGACCTCCCGGGCATCTCTGTACCGACAGGCAGTACGGTATCCTATGCGATAATCGGCATTCCGCTGGTGAAACTGGTGCAAAAAATTCCTGGCATTAACAAGCTTCATGCTGATCCTGAAAGTATCCAGAAGAAGTTCGGGGTGTTCGGGGAACCGATCTTCATGGGACTTATACTCGGTATCGGACTCGGAGCACTGGCTGGATACAATGCAGGAGAAGTCATCAAGGTAGGAATGGCGATGGGCGGGGTCATGTTCCTGATGCCGCGTATGGTGAAGATTTTGATGGAAGGCCTGATGCCTGTCTCGGAATCCGCCCGTGACTTTCTGAGACGCAAATTCGGCGCAGAGAATGTGTATATTGGTCTTGATGCAGCGGTGGCGATTGGACATCCGTCAGTTATTGCAACAGCACTGATTCTCGTTCCGATTACGGTGGCACTGGCGGTCTTTCTGCCGGGCAACAAAGTTCTGCCGTTCGTCGATCTCGCTACGATCCCGTTCATTGTGGCATTCATTGTAGGCGCGGCGAAGGGAAACATCATTCACTCCGTTATCGTAGGTACGATTGTCATTGGCCTGTCACTTTATATGGCTACTGATCTGGCTCCGCTGCATACGCAAATGGCCATCGACGCTCACTTCAATATGCCTGAGGGAACAGCGCAAATCTCAAGTATTGACCAAGGCGGTAACCTGATCAACTATGTCATTTATAAAGTGTTCGCACTCTTTAATTGACGACGGCACACTCCATTACCTGCCCGGGCTAATATAAGCTACAGTCTATATTAGCTCTACGGATCTTAAGAAGTCAGCTGTAACCGAATAAAAAACAGGCTATGTATAGCTAATATTCTAAAAAAACGGCCTATTTAAATAAACCTATCATTTGGTGATTTAAAAAATAGGCCGTTCCTTATATTTACAATTGTAGAATTTCATAAATAACCGCCAAGTAAGCGCTTATATATCTTTGATTATACCTCAAGCCAGCTGCAATGCACCAGCCCGATAGATATAAAACAAAGTGGAGGGACCCTACTATGAAAGCATTGGTGAAAAAAGAACTGGGATTTGGCCATCTGGAAGTTATAGATGTAGAGGAGCCGAACATCGGCGCCGATCAAGTAAAGATTCAAGTGAAGTATGCAGGAGTCTGCGGAACAGATCTGCACACCTATGAAGGCAAATATAAAGTGAAGGCCCCGGTGACATTAGGACATGAATTTTCAGGAGAGGTTGTAGAAATCGGTGAGAATGTGACCGGAGTTCAGGTAGGGGACCGCGTAACCTCGGAAACCACATTCTATGTATGCGGGACCTGCGAATATTGCAGATCAGGACATTACAACTTGTGCAGTACACGAAAGGGATTAGGCACCCAGCAAAACGGCGGCTTCGCCAAATATGTGATCGCCCGCAAAGAAAGCGTGCATAAGCTGCCCGACAATGTGGATTACCTGTCTGCGGCACTAACGGAGCCGTTAGCCTGCGCCCACCACGCTGTCTCCAAAGCGGCAGTTAAACGGGGAGAAATCGTGGTTGTACTGGGTCCTGGTCCGATTGGGCTTCTGACTGCACAAATTGCCAAAAGCTATGGTGCGACTGTCGTAATTACCGGTCTTGAGAAGGATAAGATCCGTCTGGACAAAGCGCAGGAGCTTGGAATAGATCATGTAGTTAACATTCAAAGCGAAGATGTGAAGAAAATCGTGAATAAGCTTACGGAAGGCTACGGGGCAGACGTTGTGCTGGAATGCACAGGAGCTGTACCGGCAGTGACGATGGGGCTCGATTTGTTGACCAAGAAAGGACGTTACGTCCAAGTGGGGATTTTCGCATCACCGGAAATTCCGGTTGATTTCGAGAAAATTATCCAGAAGGAGATTAAAGTGATCGGCTGCAGAAGCCAGAATCCTTTCGACTGGGGACCTTCGCTGCAATTAATGAACGATCATCGTGTCAACGCGGAGGCGCTTGTGACTCATCAATTTGATATTACCGAATGGGAGCAAGCCTTCAAGCTGATGAAGAACGGTGAAGCAATCAAAGTTGTCCTGACTCCGATTCAATAACAAGACATCTACACGATTTAACGGTGGCGGGGCTACTTTAGAGGATATTTTGCTGCTGAAGTCTGTACCGGGAGCAGCGCGGCTAGGAACGAGTAACGCCGTACAGATTATGGATGGTTCGGGCGCAGCAGATTCGTATTAAGTAGTAAGAACTTAATAGAAATAAGGTGAGCATATTGGTAGAGAGCTTTTTGGACTACACTTTAGGGCCGCATGGAAGATACCTTAGCGGGCTTCTATTCAAATATCAGTTTCCCATCAACAGTGCTATATTTTTGTTTGTGATCTATACGCTTATTCGTCCGCTGGCTCCTACGCTAAAGAACGAAAGGAGAAGAATCATGATTAAATTAGCTCCGTCCATATTAGCGGCTGATTTCTCTGCCCTGGGAAGCGAGATAGAGGCCATTGAAAAAGCCGGTGCCGATCTGGTTCATATAGATGTGATGGATGGGCAGTTTGTGCCGAATATTACGCTGGGGCCGGATATCATAAGAGCAATCAGACCCTATACCAAGCTTGTGTTCGATGTACATTTAATGATCGATGAGCCACAGCGCTATATTGACAGGTTTGCAGCAGCGGGAGCCGATATGATTACGGTTCATGCCGAGGCCTGCCGCCATTTGCACCGTACTATTCAGGAAATTAGGTCCACCGGAATCAAGGCCGGTGTTGCGCTAAATCCTGGGACTCCGCTAAGTGCGCTGGATTGTATTGTGGAAGAGGTCGATAGGGTGTTGCTAATGAGCGTCAATCCCGGATTTGGAGGTCAAAGCTTTATTCCTTCGGTCATGGGTAAAATCAAATTCCTTCGCGGAATCATGGATTCACTTGGCAGAGACATCGATCTTGAGGTGGACGGGGGTATCAAGCTGTCCAATGTCAAGAGCGTCGTAGAGGCGGGGGCGAATGTCATTGTAGCCGGATCAGCCTTGTTTAAGACCGGGGATATTCGAGAGAATATTGACCGCTTCAGAAGCGAGATGGGCGTTTTTGCACCGCTTGGGCTGGACTAAAGATTATGGACAATATTACAAAAATCATTAATAAGCCGTTTAGCTGCAGCTGCGGCCGTGTCCATGAGGTTTCTATTGGAAGCGTGTCGCTGGATTATGACCTGGAGGCCATTGATGAGGCTTGTCTGAAGTATTTTGAGGGACCTCATATATTGGTGGTCTCTGATAACACGACCCATGAAATACACGGCCGGTTGATTACCGATGTCCTGAAGCGAAAGGGCTTCAAAGTAGTGAATTGTCTGTTTCAGGATAAAAAGGTGTTGCCAGACGAGCGATCCTTGGGGACGCTGCTGCTGTCTTCATCCAATAAACTGCAAGGCGTGATAGCTGTTGGCTCGGGAACCATTACAGACTTGACCCGCTATGTAAGCGCGAGACTGGGGATTCCCTTCTTGTCTGTTCCTACCGCGCCTTCTATGGACGGCTATGCATCCGGGGTATCTTCATTAATTGCCGGAGGCAAGAAGACTACCTTTCAGGGAAACACCGCAGAAGCGATTCTTGGAAATATCAATATCATTGCCGAAGCGCCTTTGAAGATGGTTCAAGCAGGCTTCGGTGATATTATGGGTAAAAAAATTTCAGTCTGCGACTGGATTCTGTCCCATACGCTCAGGGATGAGTACTTATGTCCTTATACGCTGGATCTGGTGGAGAGTGCTGCTGACGGCTGTATTGAACGAGCTGCTGATATTTATATTCGGGAGCCTCAGGCTATCCAGTATTTGATGAACGCTTTGCTGCTGTCGGGTATTGCGATTTCCATTGTGGGCGATTCCAGACCCGCTTCGGGTACGGAGCATTTGCTGGCCCATTATCTGGAGGGAGCTTACCTGAGACAGGGGAGAGAGCCGATTGCCCACGGAATTGCTGTGGCGGTAGGAACACTGTGTGCAGGTCTGCTCTATGATACTTTGCTGCTCAGCGAAGAATGGAGGGACCAGGGACAAAGTGCGGAAATCAGAGAAGCACTCGGAAGCAGGCTGCCTGTACCGGATGAGATTAAGAAACGGCTGGAGGAGATCGGACTATCCTGCCATCCTATGGACTATGGCATAGATCGTGAACTGCTTCGGGAGGCTCTGCTGCAATCCCGGTTTACCAGACAACGATATACAATTCTCTCCTATGCTGCGGAAATCGGAGCCTTGGAAAGCGTGACGGAAAAGGTCCTGAATACGTTGTGTTCTGCGTAAATGATACGTAATGTGCATCACAATGATGTACATTTTGGAAGCAATAAATTGGGATGAAAACGTGTTCATTTATGAATATCAAAATGATACTATGAAAATGAAGAAAGGAGAGTGAAGCTTACGAATGAAGATCGTGATCTGTAATGACCATGGCGGATTAATGCTTAAACAAGAGATAGTGTTGTTGTTACGCGAACTAAAAGTGGAGGTGACCGATCTTGGCTGTCATTCCCGCGATTCTGTCGATTACCCTGATTATGCGGTTCCGGCAGCATTGCAGGTAGCAGCGGGGGAAGCCGATCGCGGCATTCTTATCTGCAGCACAGGAATCGGCATGTCGATTGCCGCTAATAAGGTGCCGGGTATCCGCTGTGCGCTGGCACATGACGTATTCAGTGCGAAGGCCACGCGTCTCCACAATGACAGCAACATGCTGGCACTGGGCGAACGGGTCATCGGACCCGGTCTTGCCGGAGAAATTGTGCAGGTCTGGCTGGAGACGGAATTTACAGGCGGACGGCACCAGCACCGTATTGATAAAATAGCGGATTATGAAGGCTCCGCGATATCCGGATAAAGAAGAGAGGAAGAAACCATATGAGTACTGCTTCAACCGTAAGTGTTATTCAGGAATTAGCTGTTAACACGATTCGTACCTTGTCTATTGATGCGGTAGAAAAAGCCAATTCCGGCCACCCGGGCATGCCAATGGGCGCTGCGCCAATGGCGTACGCGTTATGGGCAGGGGAAATGAAACATCACCCCGGCAACCCGGACTGGTTCAACCGGGACCGATTCGTATTATCGGCAGGTCACGGCTCGTCACTGCTCTACAGTCTGCTGCATTTGTTCGGCTACGGGCTGACGATAGAGGATCTGCAAAGCTTCCGTCAATGGGGCAGCCGGACGCCCGGACACCCCGAGGCCGGACACACTCCCGGCGTAGATGCAACGACAGGACCACTGGGCCAAGGTATTGCTATGGCCGTCGGTATGGCAATGGCTGAGCGGCATTTGGCAGAGATCTACAATAAAGACCAATTCCCCTTGGTCGATCACTATACGTACAGTATCTGCGGCGATGGAGACTTGATGGAAGGTGTATCGGCAGAAGCGGCTTCGCTGGCCGGTCATCTGGGGCTGGGAAGACTGATCGTCCTGTACGATTCCAATGATATTTCGCTGGACGGAGATTTGAACCTGTCCTTCTCCGAAAGTGTTGCAGGCCGCTTCGCTGCTTACGGCTGGCAGGTTCTGCGTATTGAAGAGGGGAATAAGGTGGACGACATTGTGGCTGCTATTGCCGAGGGCAAAGTCGACAGAAGCCGTCCGACACTGATCGAAGTGAAGACGACGATCGGGTACGGTTCACCGAATAAAGGCGGCAAGTCGGCCTGCCACGGCTCTCCGCTGGGAGCGGCGGAGACAAAGGCAACAAAGGCCGTATATGAGTGGAACCATGAGCAGCCCTTCCATGTACCTCAGGAAGTGAGGTCCCATTTCGCAGAGCTGGCCCTGCGGGGACAGCAACAGGAAGAGGCTTGGAATAAGCTGTGGAACCAATATCAGCTGCAATTTCCGGAATTAGCATGTCAATTTACAGCTGCTGTGTCGGGAACTTTGCCGGAGGGCTGGCAAGAGAGTCTGCCTGAGTTTGCGTCAGGACAATCGCTGGCGACCCGTGATTCATCCGGTAAGACCCTTAATGCAGCAGCCAAGATCATCCCTCAGTTAATTGGCGGATCGGCAGACTTGGCCTGCTCGAACAAGACCCTGCTGACAGGAGAGGACAACTTCAGCCGCTCAAACTACGCTGCCCGCAATATCTGGTTTGGAGTACGCGAATTTGCGATGGGCGCAGCGATGAACGGGATGGCCTTGCACGGAGGTGTTAAAGTGTTCGGAGCGACATTCTTTGTGTTCTCCGATTATCTTCGCCCGGCGATTCGCTTGGCGGCTCTGATGAAGCTGCCGGTTACCTACGTCTTTACCCATGACAGTGTTGCTGTTGGCGAGGATGGGCCGACGCATGAACCGATTGAACAGCTGGCCTCCCTGCGTGCGATGCCGGGACTCAGTCTCATCCGGCCTGCGGATGCCAAAGAGACTGTGGCAGCCTGGCGTCTTGCGCTGGAAAGCAGAGATACGCCAACAGCATTGATTCTCTCCCGCCAGAATCTTCCAACGCTCCCCATTTCGGAGAGCGCAGCGTATGAAGGCGTCGAACGGGGTGCGTATATGGTCTCACCGGGGGAAGGTGAAGCACAAGGTTTGCTTCTGGCTACCGGCTCGGAAGTAAGTCTTGCAATAGCTGCGCAGGAGCGGCTTGCGGTCGATGGTATTATCGTTTCGGTTGTAAGTATGCCAAGTTGGGACCGTTTCGAGCGTCAATCTCCGGAGTACAAGGAGAGTGTGCTGCCGAGGTCTCTGAAAGCACGGCTGGCCATTGAACTGGGATCGCCTTTCGGCTGGAGGGAATATACCGGTGACGAAGGAAGTACCCTTACACTGAATCACTTTGGGGCATCCGCTCCTGCAGAGGTTCTGTTTGCAGAATATGGCTTCACAGCAGAGAAAGTAGCGGAACAATTCAAGGCGCTGCTGGCAACAGCAACCGGAAGCTGGGGGAAATGAGCATGGTCATGGAGAAATTTGTTGTAACAGAGGAGTCGGGAATTCACGCCCGCCCGGCGTCGGTGCTTGTGCAGATCGCCAGTAAGTTCAAAGCGGAAATTAAGCTTGAATATGATGGAAGGACAGTGAATTTGAAATCCATTGTCGGTGTGATGTCACTGGGTATTCCGCATGGACACTCCTTCACCATTTCCAGTTCGGGGGAAGATGAGGAAGAAGCGATTGCAACGCTCAGCGGCGCCATTATTCGTGAGGGTCTTGGACAATGAGCCTGCAAATGCTGAAGGGCATTGGAGCATCCTCCGGTATCGCTATTGCCAGGGCCTACCGTCTGGAGACACAGGAACCGGTGATTGAGAAGGTAAGCAGCAGAGGCTCCCAAAGTGAGCTTCAGCGGTTCGAAGCGGCAGTGGAACAAGGAAAGTCCCAACTGAAGGACCTTATGGAGATTACTGCACAGAGACTGGGGAGCGAGGAAGCGAGAATTTTTGAAGCCCATCTGCTTGTGCTGAGTGATCCGGAGCTGCTAGGTTCGGTAAAGGATAAAATTTATGGCGATGCGGTAACCGCAGAGTTCGCGCTGAAGGAAGTTGCTCAGGAGATTATCGCTGCCTTTGAATCCTTAAATACGGAATATTTGCGGGAAAGGGCCGGGGATATCCGGGATGTGACGCGAAGGGTACTGACAACGATGGGCGGCCAGCTTTATTATAATCATAACCCGATTAACGAGGCGGTCATCATCGTTGCACATGATCTTACGCCTTCGGATACGGCTCAGTTGGACCGAGTATTTGTGAAAGGTTTCACTACTGAGACGGGCGGGCGTACTTCCCATTCCGCAATCATGGCCCGGTCTATGGAGATTCCGGCGGTTGTCGGTACGGCTGGAGCGATGAATGAAATCCAGCAGAATGACCTGCTGATTCTGGACGGAGGGGCAGGAAAACTCTTGGTCAACCCCTCACCTGAAGTTATATTGCAATATGAAGCGAAGCTGCTGGAAGAGAAGCGCCAACAGGCGGAATGGTCCCTGCTGGCAGAACGCTGCACCTTCTCGGCCGACGGTCACCAAGTGGAGCTGGCCGGAAATATCGGCTGCCCCGATGATGTGCAGGGTGTGCTGGATCACGGCGGGGAAGGCATCGGGTTGTTCCGCACGGAATTTCTGTATATGGGCCGCAGTGAAGTTCCTTCGGAGGAAGAACAATTCCAGGCGTACAAAACGGTGTTGGAAAAAATGAAGGACAAAGCGGTTGTCGTTCGTACAATTGATATCGGTGGTGATAAGGAACTGCCTTCCTTGAAGCTTCCAAAGGAGGACAATCCGTTTCTTGGCTTCCGTGCGATTCGGCTGTGCCTGGAGACACCGGGTCAGGAGCTGTTCCGGACCCAGCTAAGAGCGCTGCTGAGAGCAAGCATCTACGGAAACTTAAAGATCATGTTTCCGATGATTGCCACGCTTGATGAATTACGTGAGGCCAAGGGAGTGCTGCAGGAAGAGAAGCAGAAGCTGCGGAGTGCCGGGACAGAGGTATCAGACAGCATCGCAATCGGCATGATGGTGGAGATTCCCGCTTCTGCTGTATTGGCGGATCTGTTCGCTCCGGAAGTGGATTTCTTCAGTATAGGAACAAATGACCTGATCCAGTACACAATGGCCGCAGACCGGATGAACGGACGGGTATCCTATTTGTATCAACCGTATAATCCGGCGATTCTGCGCCTGATCAAGATGGTCATAGATGCCGCGCATAGCCATGGGAAATGGGTCGGCATGTGCGGCGAAATGGCGGGAGACAGAGCGGCGATCCCGCTGCTCCTCGGTCTCGGCCTGGATGAATTCAGCATGAGCGCCTCCTCCATATTGCCTGCAAGAAGCAGTATCTTGCAGTTGTCACAAGCAGAAATGGGTGTTATTGCACAGCAAGCGCTTGGAATGAGCAGTGCAGGTCAGGTAGCGGCATTAGTTAAGAGGCTGCTGCATTGAAAATAAATTGAGTGAAACTGTGGTCTTTGCAACCCAGGCCAGCCCGTTATCTCTTTATGGAGATTACGGGTTCTTTTTTTGCCGTACAGTGTTGAAAAATAGACCTGCCGCATCTTTTGTCAAGATGTGGACAACGTTATCCACATATTATTGTATAACTGTGTAAAAAGCGTGTAAAACCAGCCCTAAAGCCCCTTTTCTGAACAACTAAAAAGGGGATTACATTTGTATTCTTTTATTGTGGAAATTGTGGATAATGTGGATAATTCGGTGGATAAAAATTCCTTGACAACGAAAATAGCGATTTTATGCCTAAAAAAAGGCCCAAGGGGCCTTTTTAGAGAGATAGTTATACACTAAATCTGGGGATAGAGCTGTGGATAAGTGTTTATGAACAAAACCGCAACAGTGTAAAAATATGATCTGCCGATTAAACATTATTCGTCAGCTAGAATTTCCCATTCGCTAAAATGCTGACTGAGCCGCTCTTTTTTGTCCTTCAAAGCCTGTTCATGTTCCTGCAGCGCCATATAATCCTGATAAACCTCCGGCTTGGCCATTTCAACCTCAATGGCGGAAATCTCTTCTTCCAAAGACGCGATGTTTTCCTCTAATTCGGCAATACGCCGCTGGCGGCTGCGTTCCTCACGTTTGGCCTGCTTATCTGCCTCGAATGAGGTGGCGGTGCCTTTCTCTGGGGTGATAGCGGCATCCTTCCCGGCATTTTTGGCGACAGCCGCAGATGCTTGTCCGGCAGCCTCTTTGGCTATATCCTCTAATTCCTGTTTTTTCTCGACATAGTCGTCGTAGTTCCCCAGATAAGGGTCAATACCCACCGGATGCAGCTCTAGTACGCGCTCTGCCATTTTGTTAAGGAAATAACGGTCATGGGAAATGAAGAGCAAGGTTCCCTCGAAATCAATGAGTGCTGCCTCCAGCACCTCCCGGCTGACCAAATCCAAATGGTTGGTAGGTTCATCGAGAATAAGCATATTTGCACCGCGCAGCATTAGCTTGGAGAGCGCTACCCGCGCCTTTTCGCCGCCGCTCAGTGAGGAGACTCTTTTCAGGACATCTTCGCCGCTGAACAGGAAGTTGCCGAGAATGGTTCTAATCCGGGCTTCCTCCAGCATTGGATATTCACTCCACAGCTCTTCCAGAACTGTATTGCGCGGATTCAGGCGGGTTTGCTCCTGATCGTAATAACCGATCTTTACTTTGGTGCCCCAGTTTACACTTCCTGCGGATGGCTCACGGCTGCCGGTCAGACATTGCAGCAGCGTCGATTTGCCGATTCCGTTCGGACCGATAAGTGCAGCTGTCTCGCCGCGCCGCAGCTCGAAGGATGCCCCCCTGAATAAGGGCTCCCCTTCACCAAAGGAGACTGCCGCGTCACGAACCTGCAAAACCTCTTTACCGGACATGAAATCTGGCTCAAAGGAAAAATTGGCCTTTTTCAGGTCTCCCATGGGTCTGTCCAGACGGTCCATTTTCTCCAAGGCCTTGCGTCTGCTCTGGGCCCGTTTGGTAGTAGATGCCCGCACAAGGTTACGTTGAACGAAATCCTCCATCCGGGAAATTTCATCCTGCTGCTTATCGTATTGCTTCATTCTGATCTCGTACTCGGCAGCCTTCAGTTCCATGTAGCGGGTGTAATTTCCGGTGTAGCGCCGGGATTGATGGCGTTCAATTTCCACAATGGTGGTTACAAGCCGATCCAGAAAATAACGGTCATGGGAAACAACCAGAATTCCGCCGGCATATCCGCGTAAATAATCCTCCAGCCACGTAAGCGTCTCGATATCCAGATGGTTGGTCGGCTCATCCAGCAATAGAAGATCAGGGGCCTGCAGCAGAATGCGAGCAAGAGCCAGTCTTGTCTTTTGGCCGCCGCTCAGCGTGGAGATCGGTGTATCCGGTGCAAAATCCCCGAAGCCCATACCGTGAAGAACACTGCGGATGCGTGTATTCATCTCGTAGCCGCCATGATCCTTGAACCAGTCCGAACGGTGGGCGTACCGCGCAAGCAGCTCCTCATAACGCTTCGGATCTTCCGCAAGCCGTGGATCGGCAATCTGCTCCTCCATCCGCCGCAGCTCGGCCTCCGCTTCAATCAGCGGGGCAAATACTGCCAGCATTTCTTCATGGATGCTTCGTTCCGATTGCAGGCCGCTGTTCTGGGCCAAATAACCAATCGTAGTTTCTTTTGATTTATGGATTTGTCCGCCGTCATAAGACATTTCACCGGCCAAAATTTGCAGAAAGGTAGACTTGCCGGCTCCGTTGACACCGACCAGCCCGACTCTTTCTTTTTCATTAACCTGCAGGTTTATTCCGTCCAATACACTAGTAATTCCATATAATTTCGTAATTCCTGTAGCTTGAAGAAGCATGACGATGAAACCTCCACCCTTGCATATTTCGCCTTGGCATCAGAGCCCCGGCCTTAGGGACAACTATTCCTATAGTTTACATGAAAAGCGTTTTCCGTGCGAGAGTGTAAGCATGGCGATAACATGCCCCAGAAACGCCACCCGGAAGTAACGTATGGGCTATCTTGGCGAACCGGGGACAAGAGTGGTAAACTGGACATACAAACAAGAAGAGGTATGCAAAAGAGGAGGAGGCCGCTTGATGTCAGGCCACGATGCAGTTCTCGCTGAAGCAAAGCAGGTGCTGCGCCGCCGGAAGGCTGCCGCCCGGGACCTACTGTCCCCGGACCAGAGGGGTCAAATATCCTCGCTGGTCTGCAATCATGCTTGGAATTGGCTGCAGAAGCAAGGAACGGCTTCCCTGCTGGCCTATGTCGCCTTTCGCTCAGAGCTGGATACCCGTCCTCTCATCGGGAAGGCTTGGGAGGAGCGGCGGGAAGTGTTTCTCCCCCGGGTGCTTCCCGGGAACGGTGTCCTGGCTTTGCACCGGGTCAATTCGTGGGAGGAGCTAACCCCTGGGACCTATGGGATCCCGGAGCCCATGGTCTCTGACGAAGGATTACTCGAACCAGACTTGCAGCCTATGCCGAGCGCTGTATTTGTACCGGGACTGGCTTTCGACCGGCGGGGCGGGCGGCTCGGCTACGGCCGTGGCTACTACGACCGCCTGCGGGCCGCTTGGGAGTCTGTTATTTCATACAAGGAGAACCCTCCGGTATGGATAGGACTGGCCTATGGTATGCAGCTGGTGGAGGAAGTGCCAATGGATATTCATGATGCTTTTATGGATATTCTGATTACGGAGGATGGCGTAGTACACTGCCGGAAGGAGAATGAAGGTTGAAGCTCACCCATTTCAACGAGCAAGGAAGAGCACGTATGGTAGATGTCAGCGACAAGGAAGTGACCCGGCGGACTGCAACTGCGGCCAGCATGGTCAAGATGGCTCCGGGGACGCTGAAAGCCATTAAGGAAGGTTCCATCGGCAAAGGTGATGTGCTTGCTGTTGCCCAGGTTGCCGGTATTATGGCGGCCAAGAAGACAGCTGACTGGATTCCGATGTGCCATCCGCTGCCGCTTACCGGTATTGATATCAGCTTCTCGGATAACAACGAAGATGAACTATATATAGAAGCAACAGTCAGGACGACGGGTAAGACCGGTGTGGAGATGGAGGCGCTGACCGCCGTATCCGCCAGCGCTTTGACCGTGTACGACATGTGCAAGGCGCTGCAGAAGGATATGATTATCGGACCGACTCTGCTTGTCTCCAAAAGCGGCGGCAAGAACGGGGATTATTCACGGGAAGAAGGATGATATCCGTAGTTTCTACATAGTACATAGAGAGGGAGGTCAAACCTATGGCGTGGAAGACAGCAATCCTGACGGCCAGCGATAAAGGGGCTAGAGGTGAACGTGAAGATACGAGCGCCCAGGTGATCAGGGAACTGGTGGAAGAAGAGCTCGGGGGCGAAATTGTTGAGTATCGAATCGTACCTGATGAGCAGGATGAAATTATCGCGGCACTGATTGAATTGACGGATTATTTTCAGGCGGATTTGGTGCTGACTACCGGAGGAACAGATCTTGCCATCCGCGATGTTACACCCGAGGCGACCCGTCGCGTCATTGAGCGGGAGGTACCCGGACTTTCGGAAGCGATGAGGAGCACTGTGATGCAAAAGAACCGCAGTGTCATGCTGTTCCGCGGAATTTGCGGTATTCGCGGACGGACGCTTATTGTCAATTTGCCTGGGACACCCAAAGGTGTGCACGAGAACCTGGCGGCTATTATGGATCAGCTGCCCGAAGCGCTGCTCATGGTGACAGGCCAGTTCCGCCAATAACGGCCTTTAAAAGGGGCATGATCTACATGCCTCCTTGTTAACACTTCCGTTAAAACATTTGTCATAGATAACAGATGCATGTGTGACATAAGTTATGGTATCATTGAATTAACGGAAACGGTATCATGAACGGACAACAGTAACAAGGAGGAATAACCATGCCGAATATTGGTGCTCCAGGACTTATTTTGTTAGTTATATTAGCGCTGCTGCTCTTTGGTCCTAATAAACTTCCAGAGCTTGGCCGTGCTGTAGGACGGACCTTTCGTGAATTCAAGGAAGGCGCGCGCGATATTATAGGCGATGCAGAACCGGCTCAGAAGAAAGAAGTTCCTGCAGCGGCTGCCCCGCAGAACGTTTCTGCAAATGTTCCGCAAGACAAAAACTTGCCGGAATAATAGTACGAGTAACGCAGGGGGGCTATCCTTTAAGTCAGCTCAGACTTACGGGACACTCCCTTTTTTGTGTTTAAAATGAAACTTTATTGCTGGAATGGGATGGTGGCAGCATGTCTCTGGAATCGGAAGAAATGTCGGTGGTTGATCATCTCACAGAACTGCGCAAAAGGATTATCTATGTGCTGGTTGTCTTTGTAGCAGGATTGGCGGGTGGTCTGTTCTGTGCCCGGCCGATATACGATTATTTGATCAACGCAGATTTGGCTCAAGGTTTTGTCCTGCATGCCTTTTCGTTCTGGGACGGAATTGGAATGTATATGAAAATCGCGGTGGCCGTCTCACTAACGGTATCCGTTCCTTTTATCGTCTATCAGCTGTGGGCCTTTGTCAGTCCCGGACTTCGTCCGGAGGAACGCAGCGCAGCTCTGCGTTATGTCCCCTATGTGTTTATCCTCTTTGTGCTCGGCGTCGCTTTTGCCTATTATGTTATTTTTCCTATGGCGCTTTCCTTTACGATTTCTATTACAAGAAGTATGGGACTTGAGGAAACTTACGGCATTGCCCAGTATTTCGGCTTTATGTTCAACCTGGTGCTGCCGCTGGCGCTCTTGTTCGAGCTGCCCTTGCTCGTCATGTTCCTGACCAAGCTTCGTATTCTTAACCCGCTGCGCCTGCGCAAAATGCGCCGGTATGCCTATTTCGCGCTCGTCTTTATTGCGGTGGTCATTACACCGCCTGATTTCATATCCGACTTTCTGGTAACGATTCCTTTGCTGGCGCTCTACGAGTTCAGTGTGTTTCTGTCTGCCTTTGTTTATCGCAAGCAGCTTTCCGCCGATGCGGCGCGGGAGGCGCGTGATCGCCAATCCTAAAATAACTGATGCAGCAGATTAGGTGGCATATTTTGTTCCGTAGTGGATAGAATGAAAGAAGGTATGACTTGTACAGGCCCGTAAAACCAAATTTTTCCCGAAAAAGAGGGCGATTTGCGTAAAAGGACTTGAAATTTCCATTCAAGTTGAGTATCATAAAAATTGTTGTTAGCACTATAGGTTGTCGAGTGCTAATATGCTTTTCATGAGTATCAGGGGATCGAAGAGGTCGGCTGATATTCCTAACTTCTTGTTTTCAAGGTAAACAACATAATTCAAAGGAGGCTATTTTTCATGATCAAACCTTTAGGTGAACGCGTATTAGTGGAAGCGAGCGAAGCGGAGGAAACCACTTCTTTCGGGATTGTACTTCCGGACTCCTCCAAGGAGAAGCCGCAAGAGGGTAAAGTTATCGCAGTAGGCAGCGGAGCTTTGAAGGATGGAGTGCGTGTGCCGCTGGAAGTTAAGGAAGGCGATCGCGTTATTTTCTCCAAGTATGCAGGAACAGAAATCAAGTATGAAGGTAAAGAATATTTGATTATGAAAGAAAGCGACATTCACGCGATTTTGGGATAAGCAGGAGAATTTCATAAGCAGGAACTCAAATTACTTACCACTAAAAAATTCATTGGGAGGTTAATATAAAATGGCTAAGGAAATTAAATTCAGTGAAGACGCCCGCCGGGCAATGCTCCGCGGTGTGGATGCTTTGGCAAACGCAGTAAAAGTAACACTTGGACCAAAAGGCCGCAACGTGGTACTGGAGAAAAAATTCGGAAGTCCGCTGATCACTAACGATGGTGTAACGATCGCTAAGGAAATCGAGCTGGAAGATGCATTTGAGAACATGGGCGCACAACTCGTTAAAGAGGTTGCTACCAAGACTAATGATGTAGCCGGTGACGGTACTACAACTGCAACGGTTCTTGCCCAGGCAATGATCCGTGAAGGTCTGAAAAACGTAACTGCAGGCGCGAACCCGATGGTTATCCGTAAAGGGATCGACAAAGCAGTTAAAGCAGCCGTTCTGGAATTGCAAAAAATTGCAAAGCCAATCGAAGGCAAACAATCTATCGCACAGGTAGCTGCTATCTCCGCTGCTGACGAAGAAGTAGGCCAATTGATTGCTGAAGCCATGGAAAAAGTAGGTAAAGACGGCGTTATTACCGTTGAAGAATCCCGTGGATTCTTGACCGAGCTTGAAGTAGTAGAAGGTATGCAGTTCGACCGCGGTTACATTTCCCCTTACATGATTACTGATACGGACAAAATGGAAGCTGTACTGGAAAACCCGTACATCCTGATCACTGATAAAAAAATCAGCAGCACGCAAGAAATCCTGCCGCTGCTCGAAAAAATCGTGCAACAAGCTAGACCACTTGTTATCATTGCTGAAGATATCGAAGGCGAAGCACAAGCTATGCTGATCGTGAACAAGCTGCGCGGAACCTTCAATGCAGTGGCTGTTAAAGCTCCAGGCTTCGGCGACCGCCGCGAAGCTATGCTGCAGGATATCGCTGCTCTGACCGGTGGCCAAGTGATCACTGAGAAGCTTGGACTGGATCTGAAAAGCACTTCCATCGACCAACTGGGTAACGCCCGTCAAGTGCGCGTAACCAAAGAAAACACTACAATCGTGGACGGAAGCGGCGACAAGGCTGATATTACAGCACGCGTGAACCAAATCCGTGCCCAACTGGAAGATACAACTTCCGAGTTCGACAAAGAGAAACTGCAAGAGCGTTTGGCTAAACTGGCAGGCGGTGTAGCCGTTGTCAAAGTCGGCGCTGCTACTGAAACAGAACTTAAAGAGCGCAAGCTTCGCATCGAAGACGCCCTGAACGCAACCCGCGCTGCGGTAGAAGAGGGTATCGTTTCCGGTGGGGGTACAGCTCTTGTGAACGTATATAACGCTGTTGCTGCTGTAGATGTAACCGGCGACGAGAAAACAGGAGTTAACATCGTTCTTCGTGCCCTGGAAGAGCCTGTTCGCACAATCGCTGCCAACGCAGGTCAAGAAGGTTCCGTTATCGTGGACCGCCTGAAGAAAGAAGTTATCGGCATCGGCTACAACGCCGCTACTGATGAGTGGGTGAACATGTTCGAAGCCGGTATCGTTGACCCTGCGAAGGTAACACGTTACGCGCTGCAAAACGCTGCTTCCGTAGCTGCAATGTTCCTGACCACTGAAGCGGTTATCGCTGACAAGCCGGAACCGGAAAAGGGCGGAATGCCTGATATGGGCGGCATGGGCGGTATGGGTGGCATGATGTAAAAAGGGCAATAAGCCCTTATGCATCAAGGGTTTCCTTGAGTGGAAACCCCGTTTGACCACATTTTGACCACATCTGCATAAATAATGGAGGTCTCTCAGTTTATTCTGAGAGGCCTCTCTTAATTTTGAAAAGTATTTAGTCGGTTGAATATGGTTGAATTAGCGCAAATTATGGTATACTGAAGAAAAGGGAGGTGTACCGTATGACAAAGGTAAAAGATACCTTGCGGAGCATTCTGGAGAAGGTGGAGACGGGAAAGGTGACGATTGAAGACATCCACACGGCACAGTCGATTCTGGATTCGTCGGTTATCATTTCACCGAGCAGCGTGTTGCGTAAGGGGACTCCTCGTCACCGTGTCAGGCGACAGCTCCTAGCGTACCAAATAGCGGCAGAATCCCATTCGCAGCAAGAGGAATATTACACGGTGCAGGAAGTGGCCGAGCGCTTTAAAGTCTCGGACAAGGCCGTATATAAATGGGTTGACCAAAACAAAATTCAGTATGAGCGATCAAGTGAAAACAGCCGGGATATCCGGATCCCGAAGGCACAGTTCAAAAATCCTTCATCCAAGGCAACGATTAATCGGCGGGAACACGAGTTGTTTAAAGGTGCTATTGAGATGAAACTCGTCCGCCGTAAAGACCTATACCATGATGAGGAATAACAGTGAACGATCCCGTTAAAATCATCATATGGGACGGGTGCATACTCGCCGACCGGTTTATCTATCGCAATCATCGGGTTCGCGAAGAATTTGACCGGCTGTACGATATGCACCTTAATGGTCTTGTCGAATTTTGCTTACCCAAAGCGGTACAGGCAGAATTTTACGGGTTGTTGCGCTCCGGAGGCATAGCAATCCGAACCGAACCAGGCGGCCCCATGCAACCAACTGCGTTTACGCATACCGATCTTATGGCTCTCTTTATAACGTTTAGGGGTATATTTAATCTGGCATTTTTAGATTCATTGAAGGATCTGCCCTGGCCCATGTATTCCGACGTATATAAACAGATCGTCGAGGAGATATTGGAAAAGGAATACGGATGGATCCATAAGGGACAGGATGTAATCGAACGCCACTTGGGAAAGACAATCGCTTCGTTGCAGGAGGAAGTATTGAAGGAACGGGGACGAAAGAAACCTTTAAAGGATGCCGATGACTATCCTGTTATGGCGTCTGCCGTTATACATAATGCTGATATCATCGTAACTTACAACCTCAAGGATTTTATCGACCCGTTCGGGCGAATTCGTGTCATGAATCTGGACACGTTCCTTTCGTCTGAAGTCCAAGAGGATTTATTCTGACAAACTCCGATGAATATTCACCGGAGTTTCATGGTATGCGATAAAAATCAGAGGTTCCTCATAAGTTCACCGAACTTTTTGGAAGCCTCTTTTTTCATGGTTTTTGTGACGTGAAGATACACCCTTTTTGTGATCTCATCGTCCTGATGACCTAATCGCTCCATGATCTCATGAATCCCAACTCCGGCCTCAGCAAGTAATGAACAGTGAGAGTGACGCAATGAGTGAGGGGTAAGGCTCTCATTAAGGCCAGCAAGTCTTAGAAGCCTTCTCATGCGGTTCTGAATCGTTTTAATGAACTCAGGATATCCCATGTCCTTTTCAGTTTTGGCGAATACAAAATCGTTATCATAGTAAGTATCACGATGTAACATTTTGAGTTCGTTCTGCCTTGCCTTTAGCTTTTCTAATTCTTTAAATACGATGGGGTCTAGCTCAATGGTTCTCCTTGAAGTGCTTGTTTTAGGAGTTAGAAGTTGATAGTCTGTGGCCTTGTTTTTAGGATTGTAATAGGTCTTAGTAATACTCACTGTATGGTTGTTGTATGAAAAATCCTTCCATTTCAAGGAGCAGAACTCACCTACCCGCAACCCGCTGTACGCTAAAGTTGTAAATATGACATAATCACGTTCTAATCCTTGCTCCTTGGCTTAGGAAACGTGCAAGTTCTTCTTTTTTAAGATACTTAACGGTCTGTTCTTCATTCTCGATTTCATCGACGGTCTTTTGTGGTCCTGGGAGTTTAGCATATTGGGTCGGATCATTCTTTATAACCTCCAACTCTACCGCTTTGGCGAATATCATTTTGCCAGTCGAGTGAATTTCGGCTATTGTATTAAGAGCGAATCCTTTTTCATGAAGATCAATAAGAGCATCTTGATACATCTTCTTGGTGATTTGCTTCACTTGGTAGCCTTCGAAGTATTCCATCAACTTACCGGATTCATGATTCCGAACTCGGACTGTGCTTACTTTTACTGATGTTTGATAAAGCTTCATCCACTCCGAAACAAAATCCTTAAATGATATAATGCTATCAGCATTATTTATGTCATGATGACAATGCACAATCGTATTGACCGTGATACTTTCGACATATTTTGAATGACAGAACTATGATTTTTATATGAACCGACTTCTCTTGCTATGGTATTTACGGATTCATTCTGGGGCGGCATCATTCTTCTTACGATGGAGTATTTAAATTCTTCACTGTATCTTGCCATAGTACCACGCCTCTCTGGAGCCTCTTGACTAACTATACTTTGGGTGGAGGCCTATGACAACTATCCTAACTCAGGGGGACCCTCTTGAAGAGCTTGGTCTTACAGGCTTCTTAAGGGGGTTCTTTTTTATGGACGGCTTTAATTTCTGCTGTAGGACAACCTGATAAGGACTTGCCCGGGATAGAGCGATATCAATCCATTCAACTCTAGCTTGTTCTTAAGAAAATACTAGTTTACCCAATCATAAATACTATAAACGGAGTAGATTAAATTAAAGAGATTCCATGGAAAGTTATGGGACGGTCTTGTGTCGCAATAATGGACAGGTTGATAAGATCACAACAACCTGTGAGCAGAGGGAAATCAGACTAATAAAGAACGGGGGGATATGGATGGATTTGAACGCATTGACTGGCCTTTTCAATGACAACAACGGTTCAGTCGTGCTAAATGTACTTTTATCTATTGCGTTAATCTGGTGTATCAGGCAAATTGCCAATAAAGAAAAGGTCATTCAGAATTATCAGAAACGTGACGAGGAGAACGAGAAACAGCTGAATCAATACAACCGTTCCCTTGTCAAACTCCTTATTGAAAGAGAAAGCACCGATAAATCAAATGGTGAGGAGGTCGTCGACAAGTGAAGCTCCTCGATATATTCAAAAAAAATGTAATCAAACCCAGCCGTGTAAAACGCGAAATTGAGAAATTGGGCAAAATTCAGGAAGCGTATGAGTCTAATGATATCGAAAGCCTTATTGATTTGCACCATTCCGGACTAGGCAAGAGAGGAGATGATCTGCATGGAAATTATTGATTTGACTTTGGTTGCCCTTGAAGCGCTGGCGGTCCTTATCTTTACTGTTTATGTCCTCCGATACCGTAAATATTTTATCGGACATGGACCAGACCGCACTTATAACCTGTATCTTCGCAGCGTCTGGGTAACGTATAGCGCCGTGGCGCTGCTCTGCCTTAACTTGTTGTGGGGCCGGCTGAATATCGTCTTCGGTTACAACATAGACACCCTGTCCAACACGCTGAGGGAGTTTGTAATGATTCTGACGCTTGTTATTCTGGTATATGCCGGTTTGACCCATAAAGACTTGTGGGACAGCAATAAGCATAAGTAACCAACTACTTTATTGGGGGGTCTATTTACTGGAGGCTTCCGCGCTTATTGACAGGATTATATTTAAGGACACCCGCTGGAGGAATCTCAACGGATGTCCTTTTTAACGCTCCTTTTAACCGATCTGCTGGATCGACTCCAAATGCTCAGCCAGTCTGTTCCAGGTATCCGTGATGCCCTGCAGCATGCCCATATCCAGCACCTGCTGCAATTCTTCAGCCGTCGCATAATCCGCACGGTTAATGACCTTTGTCCTGCCATCCGTCTCGATGAAGGTCAGCGTACAGATCGTTTCCGGCATATTTTCCGCCACATTGGCCTCCGCATCGGAGAAATAATCCACATACACAATTTTCTCGGGCACGATGATTTCACGGTAAACTCCCTTGCCCCATGATTCCATGCCGTAGAAATCGCCCTGGTTCTTATCCTCGCATTTCATGCAATAATGCCAAACCCCGCCTACACGGAAATCAACATGGCATACCGGAAGCGTCCAACCTCTCGGACCCCACCAATGCTTCAGATGCTCCGCCTGTGTGAACGCCTGGAATACCAACTCGCGAGGGGCACTGAATTCACGTTCCAGAATAAGCGCCTTTTCCTCTACCTTGGATACCATTTGATTTGTCATTTGTAACATCCTCCCCGATTTCATGAAATGGGTCAAACCAGTCCTGCCCGAGCGTTCACAAAACTCATCCATCATCCCAAGCTCATTCTTGCTGCTCATTTTCGTGTTTCTTGACCTGCAGCTTCTGTAAATAGTCATCCAGGCGGTTAAACCGCTCCTCCCAGAGGACACGGTAGCCCTCCAGCCAATCGTCCAGTTCCCGGAAAGGATCCGGCCGCAGACTGTAGATCCGGCGATTGGCGTCCACCTTGGCCTCCACGATACCAGCCTCACTTAGAACACGCAAATGCTTGGATGCTTGAGGCTGGCGCAGCTGCAGCTGTTCGGCGATTTCCCCTACGGTGAGCGGATGTTCGCGCAACAGCTCGACAATCTGCAGGCGGTGGGGTTCCGCCAGAGCACTCATGACATTTGCATTCATGTTCATCATCCATTCTCTTGCTGTGTATTTCCTTGATGTAAACAATATACTACATAAGGAATATTAAAAACAAATATCACCGTCTTCAATCAAATCCGTTGGCGGGATGGATGGTACGGGCGGCATGATGTAAGAAGGGAGGTTATAAGGGGTTTGAGGTATGAGAGTGTCGCGAGGGTAATAAAAGGGAGACATTGGTAGTGGAATTTAGAGGCTTCCCATGAGTTCACTGATCTTATGATAAGCCTCTTTTATCTTTGGTTTGTTCCGGGTAGAGATAAACACTCTTGGTAGTGTCATCATCCTTGTGATCTAGCGGGCCGTTTCAGATGCTCTTATCCCTTAATTGCTCCAGACGTGATACCTTCAACAAAATATCTCTGTAGAAAAATATAAATAATGATGCTCGGTATGGCCGCCATTAGAGCACCCGCTGCAACCCAGCCGATCTGGACACTGTTCTCACCAAAAAATGTGGATAATGCCACTGTGATAGTCTTTGATTCTGGTTTCTGCAGAAAAAAGACGGAAAATTGATAATCATTCCATATTGAATTGGCATTCATTATGATGATCGTCGCGGTGACCGGCTTGAGCAAAGGCAGTATAATACGGAAAAACATACCGATCTTGCTCGCGCCATCTATCATCGATGCTTCATCCAGTTCTTTGGGAATCGTACCAATAAAACTCGTATATAAGAAAATGGACATCGCCAAGTGGAATGTAACATGAAGCAGCACAACTCCGAAGTATGTGTTCATAAAACCGAGATTAACAAACATTTTGTATAAAGGTACGAGAATCGTAAGGGGTGGTACGATAAGCGCACTAACAAAGAAGCCGTACATCCATTTATTAGTTCTCGTTTGGTAACGGGCCAGAGGAAACGCGGCTAGTGATCCTAGTATGATAATTAATGAGACGGACAGAAACGTAATAAACGCCGTGTTCATAAAAGCCCTGCCTAATTCGGCTTTGTGCCAGGCGCTCACGAAGTTATCTGTGAACAAATAACCCGGGAAAATCCACTTAGAGCTTATATCCCGCATATCCTTAAAGGATACTGTAAGCAAAATGTAGAAAGGGACCAAATGTAACAGTGCAATAAAGAGGCCTGCCAATGTGAATACAATCGTTCGTTTCCTCTGCTTCATTGAGATATTTCCTTTCTGCGCAAAAGGTACAGGGAAACCAGGCTAATGACTGAAATAAGCAGGAACATAAGGTTTCCGAGCGAAGCAGCCATACCGGCATCCTGACGTGCAAAATATAGCTGATACATCATCGTCGATAAGGAAGCGGAAGCATAACCAGGCCCTCCGTTCGTTAAAGCTGTAACAATGTCAAACAGCTTCAATCCGCCGATTAGGTTAATAATTATACTGGTCGTAAAAGCAGGGGCCAATAATGGAAACGTAATGTGAAAGAAACGGTGATGCCTGGAGGCTCCATCAATTTCAGCAGCTTCGTAATAATCTTTTGAAATCCCCTGCAAGCCCGAAAGAAAAATCATCATTGCCACGCCCATAAACTGATAAGTGTTGACAATCGTAATAATCCATACGTTCAATTGAGGATCACCAAGCAGATTAATTGGCTTATCATTAAATGACGTAATAATGTCGTTTATTGCCCCTCCATTAAGTTGGAGCATAAAGTACCAGATATATCCCATAATGATCGGGCTCACAATGGCCGGGATATAGACAATAACTCTCACAAGCGTTTTGCCTCTCCCATGCTTGTTCAGTAACATGGCATAAAGCAACCCTAAAATATTTTGAAAGAGGGTACTGCCTACTCCGTAGATAAGCGTATTTATAATAACGGTGTGTACACGCTTGTCGGTCAACATCCGCGTGTAATTATTTAAACCGACATAGTTCATGAGCTGAGAATAACCATCCCAATCTGTAAATGAAATAAACAATCCCCGAAAAAATGGATAATAAATAAAAGTAATAAACAGCAGAAATGCCGGTATATACATCAGGTTCACTATCAAGGGCGAGCTCGCCAACCCCCGAATCGGCCTCCGCTGTTGTCTTGCATTGTCTGCAACCGTTGTACTCATAGATTCCACTCCTCTTACAGAAACAAGTGGACGGGGCATTATTGCCCCACCCCCCGCTTTTTATTTTTTGGAAAGCCTTTCAAATTCAGTCTTCATTGTCTCGCTGTATTGCTCAGGCGTGATACGACCTGCGATCAGCTCCGTTCCTGTTTTACACAAAACGTCCCACATGCCGTTCGGTAAATAGACGCGGTCAAAATAAGGGAATACTCTAGCTTGTGCATATTTCTCGTAGTAAGGAGTCAAATCATGATTCGTTTCTATATCTTTCAAACCTGCTGGCGTCATTGATATATTTGAAAGTTTGGACATGTTCTCCGGCTTGGCAAAGAACTGCAACAGCTTTTTAGCTTCTTCCGGATACTTTGAGTCTTTCCAGATACCCAGTGTATTACGTTCTCCGCCTGCGAAGGTCGGGTCGTCCCCTTCCACGAAAGCGGGTATTGGCATAACACCGATTTTAACATCGGGATTAATATTATGAACCGCAGTCACGAGTGCCGGTCCGCCCAAGGCAAATGCAACATTTCCATTTCCGAAAAGGTTCGGCAGATCACTGCGCTTAGCTGTCAGCACATCTTCGTTAATTAATCCCTTCTGCTGAAGATCTATCAGACTTTGTGGGAGCGGCGTCCATTGGCTCCAATCGAATGTACCATCGAGCAGTGCTTGCGCCTGGTTATTAGGATAGGTAATTAGTAACGGACTGGCGAACTCGTCGAAGTATTGACCTATCATGGAGTCATCAATCCCGGACAGGTAAAAGGGTGTCGTCTTTCCGCCACTATCCTGTTTGATTTTCATGGCGGCTGAAACCAGTTCATCGAAAGTACGGGGCACTTCGATGCCATACTTCTCAAACACATCAACGTTGTACATCAGTCCATCCTTCGCCTCGGTCAACGGAAGCACGTATACTTTGCCGCTATCGTCAGTGACAACAGTCTGGATCGAATCCGTCAATTGACCTACCCAAGGCTCGTTACGTAAATCGGCTAGATAATTGCCGTAACGGACTTTCGCCCAACCATGTGTATCAAAAATATCCGGAAGATCGTTAGCCGCCATTTTAACCTTCATGCTGTTCTCATAACCGGATGTAGGGAGTTGCAAATTGACTTCAATATCCGGATTCTCCTTCATGAAGTCGGATACAATTTGACGATATGCATCTGCTAGCGGCTCGTCAAGAACATTGACCAGCATGGAGAGTTTTATCTTAGCTCCGTCATTGCCAGCCGTATTGGAACCGGTGCTATTACTCCCCTGACTCACTGGACGCGTTGAGCAACCATTTACAACAAGAACAATCAAGACCAATAAAATGAAAAACCATGTGCGCTTTTTCATGAACATAACCCGCCTTCCTTCTAGTGAACTTTTTTACAGGTTCAGCTTATCACGTTTTAAACCGCTTACAAATGACTCAAAACTACGATGATAGCGATATTTTCTCTGCTTGCCAGCCCTCTATTCTTGAAGTAAAATGAAAACGCCCAAAGCAGCATACCTGGGAAAGGAGTGAAAGCCATTAAAAGAAGAGGTTTGTCCATCCGTTCGAAGCTTATGTTTCTTTTCTCGGTAACGATATTGTTCCCCCTCCTGATTATTGTCTATGCGATGCCCGCTTACTATATCCGATTAAACATGATAGAAACGGAAAAGCTGACCGGAGCCAATCTGGTCGCACTGGCTAACAATATTAAATATTATCTGGACGAATTGGATCGAGTGACGATCATTCCTTATAATTACGATGAAGTGTTACGCGCATTGAAATTAAGATCCGGCGGATTGTACGAGAGTGCCGACGCCTATACTAAATACAAAGCGGATTATGCTTTGTACAGTACGCTTCCGGCAGTAATCGAAAACTTGCGGAAGGAGATATCCGGAACTCTTCTACTGCCATTTGATGGATCTATCTTCTACAAAGACAGCCGAAAGCATATGAACATAGCCCGCAGTGATTACAATTACAGAGGGCAAGACTGGTATCGGCGCGCTATCGAAGCCAACGGAAAAGCGATCTTCATCAAGACACAACCACAAGACTATTTAACGGTCGATTCCGAATCGAAAGTGTTCTCTGTCGCCCGGCTCATTAAAGATCCGGATTCAAGTAATCCTATTGCCGTTATTAAGGCTGATGCCGATACTATCGTGCTAGATCGGATTGTCCGTCAAACCATTGTCAATGATTCGGTCATTGTCATTACGGATAAAGAAGGACAGCTCGTATATGCCAGTAGCCCCATTTCCCGAAGTGTTCTTGAACAAATGGCCGAACATTCAACTACAATTCAATTTAACGCGAAATCTTATGTAGCTGTGTCCAATGTCATTGGCTCAAGTTCCTGGGAAATTACCTCCCTCATCTCCGAAAGCCATCAGGCATCCAAAGTAAGATGGATGTACATTACGGGCCTTATTTTTGCGTTCATCGGCTTCGTTCTTACTCTCTTCCTGTTCTTAGCCTACTCTAGAAAACTGCTTGTTCCATTCAGAGAAATGATTGAGGTTATGCATCATGTCCAAAGGGGGGATATGAGCAAACGTGTATCCATTTACGGAAAGGATGAGATTGCTAAACTGGGAAGAGCGTTGAACAAGATGATCGGGAAGTTAGACGAGATGATAATAAGTGATTATCGATCCAAATTAAATCAACAGAAAGCCGAGTTACGAGCTCTTCAATCGCAGATTAAACCGCACTTTCTTTACAACACACTAAATGGGTTCAGCGGCTTGAATCGTAAAGGGGAGCGTGCTTTGCTGGAAAAGGCGATTTTATCGCTTAGTGGGCTATTACGTTACATTTTGTCATCCGACATGACCATTACGCTGACCGATGAATTCAATATAATTAAGAAATACGCCGATCTGCAATCCATGCGGTTCAGTGATCGGCTTGAATTCCACTGCTCACTCGATCCGAGACTAGAAAAGTTCCAGATTCCGAAGCTGCTGCTCCAGCCACTCGTAGAAAATTCAGTTGTACATGGAACAGAGCCCAGTGTGCACCCTTGTCTGGTGGAGGTTGACGCCAAGCTGAAAGAGAAAAACGGGGGGCAATGTGCGGTCATTACGATTTCCGACAATGGAGTTGGTTTTTCCGTAGATTCAAATAATCTTGGCGACCATATCGGGCTACAGAACGTAAAGGACCGCCTGATGTTGTCTTACCCAGGCAGGTCCAGATTTTTAATTCATAGCGAAGCAGGGCAAGGAACTCGGATTACGATTATCATCGATTTATATGAGGAGGAGCTGATGGCATGAATATTATCGTTGTAGACGATGAGATTTTGGCCAGAGAAACGGTAATCAGTATTCTGAAAGAGATCAGTTCCGACTTTCATATTGCCGAGGCCGACAGCGGGCAGGAGCTCATTGAGCTTACCCGGCAATTGAATCCGGATATAGCTTTTGTTGATATCCAGATGCCCGGCAAGAATGGTTTGGAGGCCATTCGGGCAGCACTTCCCCACACACAGAATACAAAATGGGTGGTGATGACAGGTTTCGCCGAATTTAAATATGCCAGGGAGGCCTTACATTTAGGAGTGATCGACTATTTGTTGAAGCCCGTCGATCCAGACGAAGTCAAGAAGCTTATTGACCATACTTTTATAGGAGCCAAAAAGGATCTTCATTTGCAATGCAAGCAATTGGAGTCACGCGTTTCTTTGCTCTTCAACGGCATGAGCGGATCATGGCAAGATGAGTCCGAATCTCCTCGTTCCTCAGAAATCTGGCAGTGCCAATTGTTTTATGTGGATAGACTGAATCCGGATGATATAGAGGACATTACCGTCTCTTCCTTTTACCGTTCGATTCAGGAGATCACAGATGAATACTGCAGAAAAGATATGCAGGCCGCTATGATCAGGCTGCGTGCCGGAGAGTACGCCATGATCACTAAAGCATCTTCTGAAGAGGGAACAGGGAGAATGTTACAACTGATGGACCTAGCCAGGGAAAAGGTTAGGCAGTATGCATCCTCCCGGCATGCATTGACTGTGATCCGTTCCGGGAAATATCCTGTATTATTGGAGCTTAAGGCTGAAATAATGGAAATTAGCGAACTCTCATATCTCCGCAGCTTGATGGGAAATACCCGTCTTTGGTTCCATAATGACCTACAGGCATTAGCTGGCATACCGGATTATGCAAAGCTCGGAAAAACCGCAATCCAACTAGTGGAAGAATACCATAAAGGTAATTATGTTGGCTTTATTAACAGTAGCGAGAGATTATGCTCGCTACTGATTCTCACTCCGAAGGAACAGACTTCTGTAAAATCTTCGTTGGCCCGGTTCTTAGGGAGCTCGTTTGGCACGGATTGGATGGATGAGACAGAGCCTGCATTGTGGAGTAAACGGCTTGAACAGATGGGGCAGTTACTGTTGTCTAGAAAGTCGGCTCCGGAACAAAGAAAACAGGACTGGATTGATCAGGTGATTGAATATATCGAAAAGAACTATAGCATCGATATTACCGTTACTCGAATTGCCGAGCAATTCCGAGTATCACCCAATTATTTTAGCACCCAGTTTCGAAAACTAAAGGGTGTTACCTTCATTCAGTATTTGACTCGTTTGCGCATGTTGAAAGCCAAAGAATTGCTCTCTAACCCTTCGGCAAAAGTGAATGAAGCCGCTGAGCAGGTCGGTTATTACAGCACCCGGCATTTCACGAAGCTGTTCAAGGAGTTTGTGGGCTGCTATCCTTCAGAGTATAGCAAAAACAGTAAAAACAGCAAAAACTGATAAACGGATTTCTGATTCTCAAAGACTGCGAATAAGAAATCCGTTATTATTAAAGTGGAAATAATTAATTTCTACATAAGGAGTGATTTCAAATGGATTGTTGCGCACCTTCAAACAACACGGAAGAGGTCAGAACAAACTGTCCGTCATGCAACAATAAAGGCAAGAGCGTTGAACTGATCACTCTAAAGTCACTGCTTAAGGCTTCGGCTCTGGAAACCATTGTACCCGATACCTCCTATTTCTTCTGTCCGAACCCGTCTTGCTCTACCGTCTACTTCAGTGAAACCCATTTGCAAATATTCACTGAGGACAATATGAAGGTGCCTGTGTACCAGAAGAATCCGAACATGGATGTTCCGGTCTGTTACTGCTTTGACTGGACGAGAGAACGCCTGATTCAAGCTGCTCACGATAAGCAACAGCCTGCCGACCAAATCAAGGCTCACATTAAGGCGGGACGCTGCGGGTGCGAGGTTAACAACCCGCAGGGGGCTTGCTGCTTAGGCAATGTAACAACATTTATACGGAGTTTCAACAAGGATTAATTGGCGAGTGAGAAATGGAAGACTTCCTCCAATATAATGGAGGCCGCTGCCAATAGATTCGTATTTTCGCCCAGCGTCGAATGGCAGACCTTAAGATCCCGCAGGATAGGGAGAGCATGCACCGATACGTATTTTTTCACATTTTCAATTAACCGTGTATTATTGGAGCCGATTTGCCCGCCAATGATTAAAATCTCCGGATTAAATAAATGGATAAGATTGACCAGGCCCAGGCCTAAAAACTCGGAGATTTCATCGGTTAAATCCAAGGCAAGCGGGTCATCCATTTCCACCGCTCTGCGGAAGATATCCGGAGTGACCCGGGAAATATCATGATCCGCCAGCTCCATAATCGCCGTTTGTCTGCCGCGCGTGGTTGAAGCTATGATCCTAGAATAGATGGCGGACCAGCTAATGTAATTTTCCAAACAGCCCGAGCTTCCACATTCGCACCGGATTCCGTTCCGGTCAACGACAATATGTCCAAGCTCCCCTGCGCCGCCACTCGCGCCCCGCAGCAGAATATCGTGAAAGAAAATCCCCGCCCCGACTCCATCCGAAATAGAGACGTAAATCATATTTTGAATCTTCCCATAGGGACCGAATTTCTTTTCCGCAAGCACCGTGGCGTTCAAATCGTTTTCGACCCAGGTTTTAATATTGAAACGGCTTTCAACTATTTCTTTGAAGTTGATTTTCTCCAAACGCAGCTTGGAGTTGTAATATAGAATTCCTGAATCCCTGTCCACAAGCCCGGGGGTAGTGATTGAGATGCCAAGGCATTTCTCGGAACTGGGACAATGCAGCAAAAAGGCTTCGATTTCCGAAAGTATGACGGCAATGAGTTCATCGCCGATTAACGATTGAATGGGCCTTGTCTGTTTGCGGCTGATATTGGCCTCCAGATCCATTTGCGCAATATCTATCGAAGAATTGGAAATGGATACGCCAATGAGATAAAGGCGGTCGGATGCGAGCTTTACCATAATGGGCTTGCGGCCCCCATTGGAGACACCTTCCCCCATTTCGCACACAAAACCTCCTTTTATCAGCTCCTGTATGGCTGAAGCGACGGTGGTTGCGCTTATCTCATAGCGTTTGGCAATCTCGCTGCGCGAGATCGGGCCATGTTCACGGATTACATTCAATATGATGGACCGATTCAGTTCCTGAACTAGTTTTAGATCCCCGGTTCTTATTTTGTTCACTACGGTTCAACCCCTCTTTTCGGGCAGTATAAGATCTACTTTACTACAATTACTAATTACATCCAATGGAAAAAGTGGAGCTCAATTCAATAATATTCGCCAAACTTAATGCAGTCTGTAAATTAAGTTAACAATAAATCTATAATAGTATGTGATAAAATATAACGCAAGGTCTTGAAAATATATATATTTTGTGTCTATAATAGCTGTAATGACATGTAAATGAACATGTAACAATCATTTTATCTTTCGAATGATAGAAAACATGACGTGATTGTACATCCATTGGAGAAAGTGAGTAAAAGGAGGGAGAAACTTAATCCGTTATGCACTTCAAATTCATAATTCCATAGGGGGTTCTTTTATGAAACGTAAATCATCGATTATGGTATTGCTTCTGATGGTACTGACGGTAGCGGTGCTGTCCGCATGCGGGAACAATTCGGATAAGACGAACGGCGGAAATGCGCAAGCAAACACAGCTGCTGATGGCAAGCCTTATGCAGGAGTCGTATTAAGGACCATCTCCAACCCGTCCAATCAGGAATACTTTACCAAGGTGAACCAGGAATTTCAGGAAAAGACGGGGATTGAGGTGCAGGTCGATACGGTCGGCAATGCCGATGTTACACCCAAATTGATGAATTCCTTCATGTCCGGCGGAAGCACATACGATATTTTTGTAATGGATGTTATCGACCTGCCCCGGTTCGTAGCATCGGGATGGGTTGAACCGGTTGACCCATGGTTGACCGATGATATGAAGAACGAGATGCTGCCTTTTGCCAAACAGGCTTTACAGTATCAAGGCAAGTACTACGGTCTTCCTTACGCTTCGGAATATAAGTCATTTGTTTACAATAAAACGATGGTCGAGAAAGCCGGTTTTACGGGTCCGCCAAAGACATGGGATGATTTTATAAAATACAGCCAGGCTTTGCAGGAAAAAGGAATTGTAAAATACGGCTCAGCATGGGCGTGGAGCCAAGCCGAAGGACTGGTATGTGATTTCGTCGCCATCGCTTCCAGCATGGGGGGGAAGCTGTTTGACGAGAACGGCAACCCTGTCTTCAACAGCCCGGAGAATGAAGCCGCGCTGCAGTTGATGGTGGACATGATCTACAAATACAAAATCGTCGACCCCGCTTCGATCCAATACAATGAAACCAATGTGCTTGACGCGATGTCTGCGGGCGATATCGCCTTTGAATTGAACTGGGGACTGCCGCTGACGCCGCTCAATGATTCCTCCAAGTCCAAGATTGTGAACCAGGCTGATGTGGCTCCGCTTCCCTTTACCGTATCCAGCGCGACGATTGCCGGACCGATGTCCTATGCGATCTCTGCGGGCTCCAAGAATAAGGAAGCGGCCTGGGAGTATATCAATTTCCTGAACGATGTAGAAGGCAGCAAACGGCAGGCGATTGAAATCGGAATGTTCCCGGGCTGGAAGAGCGTGTATGAGGATCCGGAAGTTCAAGCGGGAGTTCCAGGACTGGACAAGATTCTGGAGCAGGCTGAAGTTGCCGTGAACCGACCGCAAATTCCTTGGTACAATGAATGGTCTTCCAAATTCCAGGTTGAGCTTCAGAACGCATTAACCCAAAAGAAATCACCGGCACAGGCCCTGTCTGATGCGCTTACGGAAACGCAGAAAATTCAGGAGAGCAACAAGTAAGGAGACACTCTATGGATAAGAGCAAGCAAAGTAACTCGGTCGTGATTCAGAAAGAAGGACTGTCCATGCGCAAGAACACGGTGCTTCGTCAGGCGGATCGGTCCGTTTCGAACCCGAAAAAAATGGTTTCCGAGTCGAAGTTTGCGCTCCTTTTACTGCTTCCCACTATCGTTATCCTGCTTGGTCTGCTGCTTTATCCGTTCCTGTACTCCATCTACCTTTGTTTTGTCGATCTGAATCTGACGAAACCTTGGGTCGGTACGGAGTTCGTCGGACTAAATAACTTTACCACTGTCCTCAAGGATAACGAATTTTGGCTTAGTATGGAGACTACCCTTTATTTTGCGGTATTCAGTGTTGCGGCGAGCATGATTCTGGGGCTTGCCGCGGCTCTTCTCTTTAATGTTAAATTTCGGTTACGGGGGCTCGGAAGATCCCTGCTGCTGATCCCGTGGGCTATGCCCGGCGTTGTCAATGCGATGATCTGGCAGACGATGCTGCACCCGAACTATGGTCTGCTTAATGGTGTGCTGCTGAAAACAGGCTTGATCTCCAATCCGGTCAACTGGCTGTCGGATCCGAAGCTGGCGCTTGCTTCTGTTATTATGGCGCAGGTGTGGACGTCATTTCCTTTTGTAGCTTTGATGTATCTGGCGGCGCTTCAGTCGATTTCGGGCGAATTAATTGAAGCTGCCAAAATTGACGGGGCCGGCAGTGTGCGTATTTTCAAAGACATTGTCGTGAAACTGCTGGTGCCCGTTACCCTGGTTCTGCTCGTTCTGCGCACTATCGACTCCTTCAGAGTATTTGATCTGGTTTTTGCAATGACCAAGGGAGGTCCCGCCAATTCCACGCAATTATCCGGCCTGTATCTGTACAAGCAGGGCTTTATGTTCAGTAATTTTGGGCTAGGTTCGGCTGGAAGCTACATTCTTACGGGATTTATCCTGCTGTTTGTGCTGATGTACATGCGGATTTTGCGCAAAAAGGATTAGGTTTGAGAAAGGAGGTTCGGCTGTGGAAAAATCCATTAAAAAGGTTCTGTTATTTTCAGGCGTTGCACTTGTCATGATCTTTACTTTAGCCCCTCTGATCTGGGCCTTTATCATCAGTATATCGCCCGGCAAAGAGCTGGCGTCGCTTGCCCGGCAATGGATTCCGGGCAGCTTTACCCTTATCAACTATAAGCAGGTGTTGAGCTTGTCCGATAATGCGGGAATGTTCAAGAACTCGCTGCTTAACAGTCTGATCGTTGCAAGTGTCACAACATTATTCTCCTTGATTTTCGGGTCCCTGGGAGCTTATGCTTTTGCTAGATTGAGATTCCGTATGAAAGACCGGCTGGCGGTAATCTTTCTGATTACGCAAATGGTGCCCAGCATCGCGATTGCGCTGCCGATGTACTTGATTTTTAATCATATCGGGCTGCTGGATACCAAAATGGCTCTCGTGCTGGCCAATCTTTCCTTCGCGCTGCCTTTCATTATCTGGATGATGCGGGCCTTCTTCGAATCCATTCCCAAAGAGCTTGAGGAATCTGCTTTTGTAGACGGGTTGGGACGGTTCGGCGCCCTGGTAAGAATCATCCTGCCGATTTCGGCTCCGGGTTTGTTTGCCATTGGGGTATTCGCTTATTTGAATACCTGGAATGAGTTTAATACAGCCCTTGTATTGTCGAGTTCCTCGCAGTCGAAGACGATGCCGGTCGTAATTAACGAATTTCTCGGGCGCTTCTCCGTGGATTACGGTCTGATGTCTTCTTCGGGGATTATCGGTCTGCTTCCTCCGGTGCTTCTGACTCTCCTGTTTCAGCGGTATCTGGTAGACGGGATGACGGCGGGCGCCGTGAAGGGTTAATAACAGAAAAGAGGTGCGCCATTGCCGCGATTAGAAGTCAGACAGGTAAATAACCGGGAAGAAATGGACAAAGTGTTTGATTTGCTGGGACATGTATTTCCCGAAGACCGGTCTTTTTTTCAAAAAAGGCTGGATTACGATGCTGCGTATGATCTTGAAACAACCTGGATTGCCTTGGCGGATGGAGAATTGGCTGCATCGGTGCAGCTGTTCCCTTACCGAATCCAGATTGGAGCATCCGAATTGCTCGTTGGAGGAATCGGAAGTGTGGCCGCGGACCCTGCTTACCGGGGATTGGGAGCGGTACAGGCCATACTGGCTGAAATGAGTTTATGGATGCAAAGCCACGGGTTCGATCTGTCTTTGTTGTTCACCGGTATTCACGCTTTCTACAGGAAGGCGGGCTGGGAGACAGTGACTGCACCTTTGTATGTACTTGACGCTGAATCGGTACGAATGGAGGACATCGATGCAGCGTCCTATCAAATATCGAGGTTTGAGACCGGAGATTTGGACGAGGTTATCGGGATTTGCGAAAGGTACAACCGGAGAAACGCCAATGCCCGGGTACGGTCGCGCGAGTACTGGGAAGGCTTGTTGAAATGGACCGGCGGTATAATGGAACGTTTCTGGGTTGCGAGAAAAGAAGGGAGAATCGCCGCATACGCCATCGGAGGCAAGGAGAACCAGGGGGAGATGGATCTGCTGGATTGCGCCTATCTGGATGAAGAAAGCGAGGCGATCAAGCTACTTCTGTCCATGCTGGCCGCAGGGGAATCAGTCAAGCGGCTGGAAGCCACTCTGCCTGAGGATGGTATACTGCCGGAAGTGTTCAGGCAGCTCGGTCCCGTGCAGACGGCCTGCAACGATGAAACGATGTGGAAGGTGATCGGATTACCAGCCATGCTGGCAAAGCTTGTGCCGGAACTGACGAACCGGGTCGCCGCTTTGACCGGAGAAGAGCTTGCCGCACTGCCGGAGCGTCTGCTGCTTCGGTGCGGAGCCGAGCGTGCCATTCTTGTGCTGAAGCCGAATGCGATAACCGTTCAGGCTTCGCCATGGGGGTTGTCCTATGACGAGGAAATCAAATGTACGTCTGCCGAATTTTGCGCCATGCTGACCCAAGGCGTTCAGGCAACGGGGCGGGAGTCACTGATTAACCATCCAGCGCTTCAGGCGCTTTTTCCCAAACAGCGGTATGTGATGTGGATAACAGAAAGGTATTAGAGGGCATCCCTTTCCAGAAGGAGACGAGACTAAAATGAAGAATGTTTTGTTGATTGGGGCCGGCACGATGGGAAGGACGCATGCGGAGGCCTATACGGCCATGAAGGAAGTATGCCTCGCGGGTATAGTCGATTCGGATGCAGCCGCTGCGGAGAATGCCGCTGAACAATTCAGCACCCGGGCATTCGGCAGCTATGAGGAAGCGATGATTGAGCTGGATACCGTCGATGTGGTCGACATTTGCCTTCCGACTTATTTGCACAAGGAGTATGTACTTAAGGCAGCTGATGACGGGAAAAATATTATTTGTGAAAAACCGCTTGCCGGCAGCCTGAAGGACGCCCGGGAAATGATCGATTATTGCAAAGAAAAGAACATCAGGCTGTTTGTGGGACATGTTGTGAGATTTTTTCCTGAATATGCAAAAGCCAGACAAGTGATGGAGCTTGATGGTCTGGGCGATATCGCCGTGGTGAAAGCCAGCCGGATATCCGGTTTCCCGCGCGCATGGAATAACTGGTATGCGGATTACAGTAAGAGCGGCGGCCTGCTGCTGGATCTGTCCATACATGATTTCGATTATTTGCGCTGGTGCTTCGGCGAGGTGGAGCGGGTATTCGCCAAAGCCTATGCCCCGGAATCTCCGGAAGGCGGCGGTTATGCTTTGACTACACTGACCTTCTGCAACGGTGTTATAGCTCATGTTGAAGGCTCCTGGTCCCATCAGAAATTTACGACCTCCTTCGAGATTGCGGGTACCGGAGGAATCATTGATTACGACAGCGCCAAGGACAACCCGATCATTTCCTTTAAAAAGTCGGCGGACAAGCCGGCAGAAGGCGTCGCCGTTCCTGAAAGTCCATTGCTTGAAACTCCTTATTACCGGGAGCTGGCCCATTTTCTGTCCTGCATGGAGTCAGGGGAAGAGCCAATCGTTACCGCCGAGGATGCTTACCAGGCGCTGGCAATCTCGCTGGCCGCAATTGAATCATCCCGCAGCGGCATGCCCGTTGCGCTTGCCTGAAGCGTCCGGCGCACAAGACGCCTCATCTCAAATTACGAACAAATACAGGAGGGTCTTATGATTAAAATTGGCGTAGCCAGCCTTGCTCATATGCATGCCATAGGCTATATGGACGCTTTACAACAAATTGACGGTGTGGAGCTGGCGGGGATCTGGGACGAGGATGCAGAAAAAGGTAAAAAGATAGCTGAGCAGTATCAAACGGCGTTTTATCCATCTCTTGATCAACTGGCCGGCAGTGCGATCGACGCGGTCATCGTATGCTCCGAGAATGTCAAACATATCGATTGTGTCATGGCAGCAGCCAAAGCAGGGAAGCATGTGCTTTGCGAGAAACCGCTGGCCACCACGGTAGAGGATGCGCAGGCCATGATCGCGGTTTGCCGGGAGAACGGTGTGCTGCTTCAGACTGCTTTTCCGGTGCGTTTTCAGACCTCCATCAAACGGGGAAAGGAACTGTTGGACAGCGGCATGTACGGCAAAATCCTCGCGATGAAAGGGACGAACCGCGGACGCATTCCTGGCGGCTGGTTCCTGGACCGGGAGCAATCGGGCGGGGGAGCGGTAATGGATCATACCGTTCATGTCGTTGATGTGATGCGCTGGTACATGGGAGCGGAAGTGACGAGCGTGTATGCCGAGGCCGCCAGCCGGTTCTCGGAAGGGAAAATCGACGATTGCGGCATCCTGACGATGGAATTTGATAACGGTGTGTTTGCCAGCCTGGACTGCAGCTGGTCCCGCAACAAAAAGTTCCCGACCTGGGGAGATGTAACGCTGGATGTGGTGTGCGAATATGGCGTGCTGTCGATCAACGCCTTTAATCAAAAAATGAATTCCTACAGCGATGATAACGGAGTGAGCTGGGATTACTGGGGAGACAATATGGATCTGGAGCTAATCCGCGATTTTGTCTCTTCGGTCCGTGAAGGGGCGAAGACCGCTACGGTAACAGGAGAAGACGGCCTCCGGGCGCTGGAAGTGGCACTTGCCGCTTACCGGTCCGCCGAGGACCACCGTCCCGCCGCGGTTGACCTGGCCCGTTAGTGGGACAAGTACAATCCATTCGTTTTCTGGCTGCGTCCGGGATTTGAATTCCTATTATATACATGTTGAGCTGGCCTATAGCTGGACTTCTCTATGAAGGAAAACAATGTACAAATAAACCTCTCCTGTAAATGGTTGCTGGGACTACCATTTATCAAAGAGAGGTTTATTTTTGCTGTTTTTAAAGAGATTTTAGGGATGGTTTCCGCTGAAAGCAGCGGAGAGGACGGAACGATTGCGGAAAAGCGATAGCGTTCGCCTTGGTCTCCGGATTTTTACCGCAAAGGGAAATAAATAAAATTCTTACGACCACAGCGATTGGAGCAACGGTCCGTTCGCGGAGCCTCTCTCTGAACACCCCGTCTTTTTGCTTCACCAGAATATTAACGCAAAGTTTTCAGTGCACCGCTCCAAGCTATTACTTGGTCAAGCATGCCATTAACATTAGTAAGATGCAGATCGGCCGGCTTGAAGACAGATCCGTTCTCGAAATCAGTGAACAGTGACAATGCCGGGTGTACACGAACGTCCGCTACGGACAACTCTCCCAAGATTCCCCGCAGATGTTCAGCTGCACGGGCGCCGCCTACGGAACCATAGCTTACGATACCTGCTGCTTTATTGTTCCATGCATCACGTGCATAATCGAGGGCATTTTTCAATGATGCTGATATGCTGTGGTTGTATTCTTGAACGATAAATACGAAGCCGTCCAAGCTGGCAAGTTTTTCATTCCAAGCTGTTGCTTGTGCTGTAGCATCAGCTTCACCTAGAAGTGGAAGCTTGAAGTCTGCGATATCTACGATTTCATAATTAGCATCCCCGCGTTTATTAGCGACACTTTGTACCCATTCTCCTACCTGTGGACTTAGACGACCTTGACGAGTGCTTCCCAGGATAATTCCGATTTTTAACATTGTTTTTTCCTCCTCAGTAGTAGTTCTTCCAAATAGTTTGCCTAAAAAGCCCATTTCTACACCACTCATTTCTAAAGCTTAGAGGTATTATTCCCGAACTTCCAAATAATTAAATAATCGCAAATGTCTTAGGTTTAAGACTTTTGAATATAAAATAATAATAATGCGGTCAATTCCTTTTGTCAAGTAACTTTATAAAAGTTAGATAAAGCATTGTGAAGCTGATCAGTCGCTTTGGCGGCACCCTGAAATGGTGTATTAATTACAAGATTACTTGTTAAATCCGCTCCGCAGCGCCGAAATGATGTATCAAATGCAGGCCTGTTGATTAACCAACAATTGGTATCTTGTTGTCGATACAATAACATTACCCATTCCGCTTTCAAGAGCTGTAACAGAAGCAGACGAGCAAAAGCGGCAAAGGACATGTGAATATAACGGCTTCGACGGTCTGTAGTGTGCTTACGTTACACACTTAACTGCATTCTGTGCAACTATATGGGAGAAAACGGAGTACATCTTACTTACAATTGCATTTCGTGCAACTAAAATAGAGAAAATATCCGTTTTCCCGCCATTCTCCGCTAAATAGTTGCAGCAAGTACAACTAAGTTGCTTTATGTTGACTTACGGCGAGTAATAATTGCACCAAGTGCAACTATAGGCGGATGAGGTCCGCCAGAATCTGGTCTGCCGGAATCAGGTAACCGTAGGCGGCCTTTTGTATCCATTTTTTGTATAATCAACCGACCTGTATCAAATGCAGCTTCTTTTCGCTATTTTGCATATACCGGCCCCCTTGAAAACTTTCCGCAGAAAGCAAGCTTCGAAATGGTTTCCTTATTTTTTAACGTCATTTGTGAAATTAAAAATTTTAATAAAGTTAATACAAAACCTAAAACAAGTTAACATAACTAAAATAGTTGTCCCCTACAATGTAAATAGAACTCATACTTTAACTCTATGAAAAGGAGAAATGTTTTGCACAAAAGCATATACAATGTGGCGTCCTTTAATGTGCGTTTTGATAATCCCGCTGATCAAGAAAACAGTTGGGAATACAGAAAAGAGCATGTCCTCGGAATGATGCAATATTATTCTTGGGATGTTATAGGATTACAGGAAGTTTGCGGACATCAGCTTGATGAGATTGCGGGGCTATCGGAATACACCTATGAAGGTGTTGGACGAGAGAAGGATCACGTCAGCGAACATGGACCCATTTTTTATAAGAAGGATATATTCGAAAAAGAAGATGGCGGGACCTTTTGGTTATCTTTAACGCCTGATCGCCCGTCGAAATCATGGGATTCCGATTGCAAACGTATCTGTACTTGGACTAGGCTCAGGGATTTACGAAACGGCACGATCTTTGTATTCCTTAACACGCATCTCGACCACATCAGTGAAGAGTCCCGGTATCAGGGTGTGCGGCTCATTAAAAGTTGGATTGAAAAATATGCGTTAGATGTGCCTGTCATTTTAACGGGTGATTTCAATGCTTTCCCGGGCGAAAGGTGTTATCAGGAAATCACACAATCATTTCAGGATACCCGGCTGGCAGCAAATGCTGCACACTATGGACCCATTGGCACATTTACAGGCTTTGATTATAGCATTCCGTGGAAAGAGCTAAAGGGGATCGACTATATTTTTGCCAACGATAAGGTAAGTGTTCTGAAAACCAGGACTATTGTTGACAGCTTCGACAGAAGGTATCCTTCCGATCATTTTCCTGTAACGGCTGCGGTAGAGTTTTAACAATCGAATATCATAGAGGAGCGTTCACTAATTATGAAAAAATCTTTGAACTTATTTCTGCTAATAATCTCATTATGTTTGCTTGTAACAGCATGCGGTGGCAATAACTCTGGCAATAACACTGGGAATTCGACGGCTGCCTCTGAATCTCCATCGGCTGCTGCATCTGAGTCTCCGTCCAGCGAACCTGTAAAAAACGAGAAATTAATTGTATATACCAATGCGAATTCAGATGGCCGGGGCGAGTGGTTAATTGAGAAAGCGAAGACAGCCGGATTTGAGATTGAGCTGGTTGGAGCAGGTGGCGCGAATTTAACGAGCCGCTTAATTGCCGAGAAAAACAATCCTACCGCTGATGTTGTATATGGATTGAATTCCATGCTGTATGAAAACTTGAAAAAAGAAGATGTCCTTGTAAAATACGTTCCAGCATGGGCCGGAGAAGTGGAAGCAGGTTTAAACGATCCTGAAGGTTACTATCATGGTCTTGTGAGACAAGCGATTCTCTTGGCTTATAATTCGGAGAAGTATACTGCAGAGAATGCACCGAAGGATTGGGCGGATTTGTGGAACAATCCGGAGTTCAAAGGCTTGTATGAAGCCCCTACACTTCTGGGTCAAGGCACACCGCAGCTTGTAGTAGCAGGTATTCTTACCAGATACCAGGACGCTAATGGCGAGTATGGCATTTCCCAAGCAGGATGGGATGAAATCAAGAAATTTTATGACAACGGTGTTGGTGCGATAGAGGGTGAAGATTTCTATGCCAATCTGGCCAGCGGCAAAACACCAATTGGACCCGTGGTTTCCGGTGTGCTCGCAGCAAAAGAAGAACAATATGGCGTAAAAGCAGGAATTGTAAGTCCGGAAGTTGGAGTTCCTACGATTGTGGAACAAGCAGCGATTATTAAAGGGACGAAAGAAATGGAAACAGCGGAGAGATTTATTGAATGGATCGGAACAGCTGAAGTACAAGGAGAATTTGCCGCAGAGTTCAATGCTATGCCTGCTAATACGAAAGCCGTTGAACAAGCGAATGATAGTGTGAAGGCCCTTTATTCAACCATCAAACCTCAAACGTTTGACTGGAGCTTCGTTGCGGAGAATATGGGGAGCTGGGTAGAAAAGATCGAACTGCAAATCATGAAATAAAATATAGGTGCAGGAGTAAATATGATTACATTTAAAGACATTCAAATTAAATTCGCTGATTTTCACGCCATCAAAAACTTGAATCTGCAAGTAAAAGAAGGAGAGTTTTTCACCTTTCTGGGTCCTTCCGGGTGCGGGAAAACAACGATTCTTCGCAGCTTGGTTGGTTTTATTAAACCTTCCAGTGGTCAGATTTTGCTTAGTAATAAAGACATCACGAATGTACCCATCGAAAAGCGGGGCATCAGCATGGTTTTTCAAAGCTATGCCCTTTTTCCTACTATGAATGTATATGAGAATATTGCTTTTGGAATGCGGGTTAAACAGGCTTCTAAATCCGATGTGGATCGAGAGGTTAGAGATATTGCCCAGAAAGTAGATTTAAGTGAGGGACAGCTTGGCAAAAAAGTGTCTGAGTTATCCGGCGGACAACAACAACGTGTAGCAATAGCAAGGGCGCTTGTGCTTAAGCCCAGTATTCTCGCGCTGGATGAACCGCTTTCCAATCTGGATGCCAAGCTAAGAGTACAGCTGCGCAATGAATTAAAGGATCTTCAGAAGAAGTTTGGAATCACTACCATCTATGTGACCCATGATCAGGAAGAAGCTTTAACGTTGTCGGATCGGATTGCAGTTTTTAACCATGGAATCGTTGAACAAGTCGGTACGCCAAAAGAGATTTATAATCAATCGAAAACGGAATTTGTGTGCAACTTTATCGGGGATATCAACAAAATTGATCCGGATATTATTCAAAACAGTCGCTTGAAGGATTTCATTGATCCACAAAAAATCTCCTATATTCGAAATGAAAAGGTGAGTTTATCCCCCTTGCCTCAAATTAAAGATGCCGTTCAATTGAAAGGTAAAATTGTGGATCAGGAGTTTTATGGATTATATACAAAGTATTTAATAGAAGTTTCCGGTGGCGGATTGCTCAAAACAATCGAGAAGGAAAGCGGGCTGGACTATAACAAGGTGGGGGATGAGATTGATATCTATATAAATGTCAACGACATCTTGCAGTACTAGGGGGGATTACGTTGAAAATAGAGAGAATCAAAAATGCCCTATCGTCTGTTCCTGTGTCCGCTTTTCTTTTATATGGGCTGATTGCATGGTTTGTAATCACCTTCCTGATTTACCCTAACCTTAATGTTTACTATGAAATATTTTTTAAAGAAGGAAAGCTTTCATTTGAAGCCGCAGAAAAACTGTTGTCTTCCGATCGCGCGATGAAGAGTTTGTATAACAGCTTTCTTCTGGCCGTATCTCTTATTATCACGGTAAACATGGTTGGGGTGCTTTTGGTTCTGATCGTAGAGTACTTTGATATCAAGGGTGCCAAAATACTAAAGCTCGGTTATTTTACAACCCTTATTTACAGCGGTGTAGTTTTAGTATCCGGATACAAATTTGTTTATGGCGAAAATGGGTTTATTACAAAACTCCTGGCCAATCTGTTTCCTTCTTTTGATACGACGTGGTTTCACGGTTACTGGGCTGTTCTATTTGTCATGACGTTTGCCTGCACCTCCAATCATGTTCTTTTTCTAAGCAACGCCATGCGCAAAATTGATTTTCAAACGATCGAAGCAGCGAAGAACATGGGGGCGTCAACCTTTTATATCCTTAGAAGAGTTGTCTTTCCGGTATTAAAACCGACGATGTTTGCATTAACGATTCTGCTCTTTCTGACAGGCCTGGCGGCCACATCGGCTCCTCTGATTTTAGGCGGGACCGAGTTTCAAACCATTACACCTATGATTCTTACCTTTTCCAATAGCACTTCTTCCAGAGACTTGGCCGCGCTGTTGGCGCTCATCCTTGGACTGGCAACCTTGATTTTACTGACGATTATGATCAGATTCGAAAAGAACGGAAACTTTATGTCGGTATCCAAAGTAAAATCAGAGCTTGTGAAGCAGAAAATTAATAATAAGGCTGGAAACATAGCGGCACATATCGGGGCCTATGTGTTATTTTTAATTTACATTATCCCCGTAATTCTGATAGTCATCTTTTCTTTTACCGACGCACAAAGCATTTCCACTGCAACGCTCAGTTTTGACAAATTCACCTTTGATAATTACATCCAGGTGTTCTCCAGCATGTCCGCTTTTAGACCTTATCTGGTCAGCATTTCGTATGCGGCGGCAGCATCCATAACGGTTGTGGCCTTAACTTTAATAGCCTCGCGGATTTTGCATAAATACAAGAACAAATGGACCGATATGCTTGAATATTCTCTGCTCATACCCTGGATGCTGCCTTCGACATTGATAGCGATCGGACTCATTGTAACCTTTGACACGCCAAAGCTTATGATTGGAAATTCCGTTCTGGTTGGAACGGTATGGATGCTGTTCCTTGCCTATGTCATCGTCCACATTCCATTTACACTACGAATGATTAAAGCGTCCTTCTTTAGTTTGGACAGTAACCTTGAGGATGCTGCAAAAAATTTAGGCGCCAAGTCTTTTTATACCTTCAGACGAGTATTGTTGCCCATCATACTGCCATCAACGTTAGCGGTTCTTGCCTTGAACTTCAACGGCATACTGGCGGACTATGACCTTACCGTATTCCTGTATCATCCTTTGTTTCAACCTCTTGGCGTTGTTATAAAAAACAGTACAGACGCACAGGCTCTGGCTGATACAAGAGCGTTGACCTTAGTCTACTCCGTTATTCTGATGATCATGTCGGCGATTACATTGTACTGTGTATATGGGAATAAGGGTAAATTCAGAAAGGGGTAAACCACTTACGGTGGTCGATCAAACAGACGCTACCGTTTCCACTAGAAAATGGGGGTGTCCCAAAAGCATGGAAATGGCTACCGGGACACCCTTCGCTTGTGGAGTAGGATTTAAGTGGGTGTTTAGATGGACGCTCCGCGAACGGACCGTTGCTCCATCGCTGTGGTCGTAAGAATTTTATTTATTTTCCTTAGCGGTAAAAATACGTTCCCCTGGAGCATTGTTTTGTGGACGGGACCAAGATCGAGGCGAACGCCAATCGTTACACCTTTGTTTGGGGAGGCGCTTTCCTTGTAAGAGGGGCGCATAAATAAATAGCGAACCGCAATTGTCTATTACTAGACAGCTGTGGTTTTTTTCATTTTCGCAAGGATTGCCACGGTGCAGGTCTGTTGATTATACAAAAAATGGATACAAAAGGCCGCCTACGGTTACCTGATTCCGGCAGACCAGATTCTGGCGGACCTCATCCGCCTATAGTTGCACTTGGTGCAATTATTACTCGCCGTAAGTCAACATAAAGCAACTTAGTTGTACATGCTGCAACTATTTAGCGGAGAATGGCGGGAAAACGGATATTTTCTCTATTTTAGTTGCACGAAATGCAATTGTAAGTAAGATGTACTCCGTTTTCTCCCATATAGTTGCACAGAATGCAATTAAGTGTGTAACGTAAGCACACTACAGACCGTCAAAGTCGTTATATTCACATGTCCTTTGCCGCTTTTGCTTGTCTGCTTCTGTTACAGCTCTTGAAAGCGGAATGGGTAATGTTATTGTATCGACAACAAGATACCAATTGTTGGTTAATCAACAGGCCTGGCCACGGTGGATCATCCGGTAGTGGCCAAAATAGTAGCGATGGTTGCCCGCGAGGATGCTACTTTATATATTGGCCTCATACGGTTTCTACAGAAGCCTGGAAGATACCCTGAATGAGATTCAGCAGGCTGTTGAAGGTACCTGGAAGTGCAGATAGTCTGGGAGGACGGACTCCTTAAGGAGAAAACTAATAACTCACACAAGCCGCTTGTGTGAGTTAATTAGTTTTCGCGTATAATCAATGCTCAAAAGTAAACATATATATGTCTGGAGAAGCGTAATTAGTTAGGTAGATTAGTCCCTTTGATTAAAGGAGTTGGAGACTTGGAAACTGCTCTTATCGGAAGCTTTTTATCTGCAATGGCAACTGTACTTGGCGCAATCCCCATCCTGTTCGTGAAGCAATTATCGGAGAAGTGGAAGGATGTGCTCGTTGCATTCACAGCAGGGATTATGGTTTCTGCATCCACCTTTGGTTTAATGCCGCAAGCGATTATGGAGTCGGGTATTATCTCGTTAACCTTGGGTCTGATTACCGGGGTACTACTGCTCGATTTGATCGAGAAGAATATTCCTCATATAGATGTAGAGAACAAACCCGGGTATACAAACATGGATACTAAGGCGCTGCTTGTTATCATCGCGCTGTTCATTCATAATATTCCGGAAGGTCTCAGTACTGGATTTAGCTATGCCAGTGAGCAGGCCAGTCTAGGTCCCATGGTGGCTATTGCAATTGGCGCACAAAATATGCCAGAGGGGCTGATCTTGGCAGTCTTTCTGATGAACTCCAGAATAAGCAGGATGAAGGCGCTGGCGATTGTTACGCTTACGGGCCTGATGGAGATGGTCTCGGCGATTATTGGATACTTTACAGCTAGCTCTATACAGAATATGGTCGGTTACGGACTGGCGTTTGCCGCCGGAGCTATGCTGTTTATCGTTTACAAGGAGCTCATTCCGGAGAGCCATGGACACGGGTACGAACGACCATCAACGTATTCATTTATATTTGGATTGTTGGTTATGGTTTATATTACACAATTTTTCGGGTCAGGTGGATGAAGGAAAAAGACGGCCAACGAGATCGCAGTAGTCTGAGCTGCTACATCTCATCGGCCGTCTTGATTTATTTCAGGCGATTATCCCCGCAAAATATTCTCGATCTGCTCCAGCTCTTCTGAGCTGAGCTCCGGCGCATTCAGAGAGGCTACTGCATCCTCGATTTGGCTTACTTTGCTGGCGCCGATCAGGGCAGAGGTTACTTTTCCACCACGAAGTACCCACGATAAAGCCAGCTGCGACATTTTTTGACCGCGTACGGCAGCAATGTCGTTCAGCTTCCGTACCTTGCCGATAACCTCTTCGGTAATCTCCTTCTCGGACAGGAATACGCTTGGTCCGGCAGCGCGGGAATCTGCAGCGATACCGTTCAGGTAACGGTCGGTCAGGATACCTTTTTGCAGCGGTGAGAACGCAATGGTGCCGACCCCTTCCTCAGCCAGTACATCCTGCAGGCCGTCTTCGATCCAGCGGTTGAACATGGAGTAGCTTGGTTGATGGATAAGGCATGGAGTTCCAAGGCGGCGCAGGATTTGTGCAGCCTCACGCGCTTGCTCTGCTCCATAGTTCGAGATACCGACATAGAGCGCCTTGCCTTGGCGGACAATCAAATCGAGTGCTGCCATGGTCTCTTCCAGCGGAGTATTCGGGTCCGGACGGTGGTGATAGAAAATATCGACATAATCCAGCCCCATCCGCTGCAGACTCTGATCCAGACTGGAGACCAGATATTTCTTGGAGCCCCATTCGCCGTAGGGACCCGGCCACATATAATACCCGGCTTTGCTGGAAATGATCATTTCGTCACGGTAGGCGGTGAAATCTTTCTTCAGAATTTGCCCGAAATTTTCTTCGGCAGATCCTGCGGGCGGACCGTAGTTGTTGGCAAGATCGAAATGGGTAATGCCGAGATCGAAGGCTTTTCTTACCATGGCTCTGCCGTTCTCAAATACATCGTTACCGCCGAAGTTGTGCCACAGTCCGAGCGAGATCGCCGGAAGGCGCAGACCGCTTTTGCCTGTGCGGTTATATGTCATACTGTCATATCTGGTGGGACTGGCGTTGTACATTCTTTTTCCTCCTAAAGGTTTATCTAGCACCAATTGTAGCGAAAGAGAGGGTGTAAGCGTATGTCAGTATGGATGGGATTTATAGAACAATGTCATTATTCATATGCCGGATGCGATATGCCTTCGGTGAACAACCCTTTACTTTCTTGAACATGCGCGAGAAAAGCAGGGCATCCTGATAACCGACGGAGTGTGAAATTTCACCAATAGTACATGGAGTCTCCGTCAGCAGTTCGCATGCCTTGGCGATCCGGAAATTCAATAAATACTGCTGTGGTGGGAGTCCGATCGCCCGTTTGAACAATGATGACAAGTATTTGCGGTCCAGCTTCAATGTAGAGGACATCATTTCTACCGTGACATTCTCACAGTAATGGGAATGCAGGAAATGGAGGCATTGCTCAACATATATGCTTTTCTGTTTGGGTAAAGGAAGGATGTCCGAGGAGGCCGGGACCGTTTGCAGCAACAGGGCAAAGAACTGGTAAAGGATTGCTTTTAAGGGGAGATCAAGACTATCAGTAGTCTCTGCAGCCTGTGTAAGACGTTCATATAGCTCCGGCATCATAAGTTGATCCATCGGGAACACCGGATGCTCGGGAGATAATGATGTTTTGGACAAAAGATAATCTACCTGCTCACCGGTGAAGGCGATCCAGGAGTACGTCCAAGGGGTGTGCAAATCTGCTGCATAATAAGTAACAATGTGCGGGTAGGTCAGAAAGGCTTGTCCGGCTTGGAGGTTATGAGAATACTCGCCTACAGATACCTGGCCTGTTCCCTCATGAATGAAATGGATTTTATACAAGTCGCGTACCCCGGGTCCGACAGAATGTCCGGAAGCACACTTCTCCCGTCCCCAATAATGAAGATGAAGGTCGGGATTGCCCCGGAAGGGACGCTCGGAATTGTAATTGAATATAGCCATGGCTGCTTCAGCCTCTTTCCTGGATTAAGGTGGTTCTTGCATAAGGATGATGGATACTTCTTCATTATACAATATATTTTATACGGCTGATAAACCGAAAGAAGTCCCATCCTCTTTGTTGAGGTGGGACTTTCCTATAAATCGAAGGGGGAGGCTTAGGCTTCCATCTTCAGCATAATGAGCTCTTCTACAGGCTCTCCCTGGATCAGATGCTCCTCTACAATCCGTGAAACATCGTCCTGGGTCACGTTGTAATACCATATGCCATCGGGATATACAATGAGAAAGGGACCGTTGCCGCACAGTCCCAGGCAGCTCGTTTTGTTGATTTTTACCGTTTTGTGAATACCCTTCGCTACAAGCTCTTCCTTGAAGGCCTGCATGAGGTCTTCCACCTCCTGGTTGGCGCAGTGCTCACTGCAGCAAAACAGCAGATGATCCTTCAATACCTTTAACCTCATGTTCATGGGTACGCCTCCTGCGATGTAGTGTTTATTAACATATCTAAAGAGAGTATAGCTTTTTACAGGGCAGAAATCATAGCCAAACGGCGATTGTTCTAAAAGGCTTAACAAATAGGGTGATTTTATAAAAATCATGTTAGATTACATAACTTTATATTTAAAAAAATGACAATATTGTGTCTCTATTCCTAAACATATCCTGTTTCATAACTTTATATCTGGATCTTACTTCAAATTTGTAATATTTCAGTTTATCCGGGAGCAGTTTGGTTAATAAAGCTATGAGCAAGTCAATAGTAAACCAAAATAAAAAGCTAGCAGGAGGGAATCGTTATGAATAAGAAAATTGTAGGTGTGTTTTATAGTGAGCATGAGGCTTCTCAGGCTATTCAGGATTTAAAACATCATGGTTTTCAAGCAGAAGATATCTCCGTTATTGCTAGAAACAAACGTGATGTAAATTCGATTAGCGACGAAACGGGAACAAAAGCACCAGAGGGAATGGCATCCGGGGCTGCAACCGGCGGTCTGCTCGGCGGTCTGACGGGACTGCTTGCAGGGATTGGCGCCTTGGCTATTCCGGGCATCGGCCCCATCATCGCAGCAGGACCTATCGCAGCAACGCTGGCGGGAGCTGCCGTTGGTGCCGGTACAGGCGGACTTGTGGGCGGTCTGATCGGACTCGGTATACCGGAAGATGAAGCGAAAAGCTATGATAATTATGTAAGTGAAGGCCGGATTCTCGTTATGGTGGACGCTGACCACGTACAGGTGAATGATGTGTATTCTGTTTTCCGCAACCACCATTCAGTGAATTCTGACCGCTATGTGGACGCCGCATTCAACGGCTCGGGACTGGAAGGTCGCAGTGATACGGGGCTGGATACCATGAATTCCACTTTGGTTAACGAGCGGCGGACCGCAGATTATACGACGGACCGAGATCTGGATGAGGACCGCAAGCTGCGGCTGCGGGAAGAACAGCTGGATGTATCCAAAAACAAGGTGCAGTCCGGTGAGGTTGCGATTCATAAGGATGTCGTGGAGGAGCAAAAAACAATCAACGTTCCGGTTACCCGTGAAGAAATTGTCATTGAGCGGCACTCTGTGAATAATGACTCTACGTCAGATTCCATTGGCGCGGATGAAACGATCCGCATACCTGTAAGTGAAGAAAAGGTTGAAGTCCGCAAAAATACGGCAGTCACCGGCGAAGTGGACGTTCATAAACGTGAATATCAAGATACCGAGCAGGTTAGGGATACAGTGAAGCGTGAAGAAACCCGGGTGGACAAGACTGGCGATGTGAAGGTCAGTGGCAGTGATGAACTCAGCACGGATCGCAGCCGGACCCGTGAAGAAGATTCCATGTATAACAGACGTTAATCTTTGAGAAAACAGCAGCGATTCTCCCTTTATTGGAGAATCGCTGCTTTGCGTTTTTGGTCAGTGGCGGCTTGCTTCAGGAGATGGTAGCTGCCCGGATAGGCTGTGGCATGGACGATACGAACGAGGTGATTTTAAAGAGGAGTGCAGAAACTTTTTCCACTTAAAGCAGCGGAGAGGATGGAACAACGGTCCGTTCGCGGAGCGTCCACCCAAGAGCCCGCGTCCAACCTACGCAAAAAACCAGGGGATATCCAGCAGCCATTTCATGGCTTTTGGGACACCCCCTTTTGTTATTGAGCTATTACATAGACGCCGCATTCTGTCTGCCGGGCAGTCGAGTCGGAATTTCCTTGCCCGGGAGAAAATGAATACTGCGGATATAACGGATGGTGCGGCTCTGCGCCCGCATAATTACAGAATGTGTCTCGGCCCGCTCTTGGCCGATCAAACGGACACCATTCAGAAATTCGCCGGAGGTTACACCGGTTGCGGCGAAGATAACGTCACCCGTGCCTACCATGTCCTCCATGTAGAGCACGCGCGTCGGATTGGCGATGCCCATCCGCATGCACCGCTGCAGCTCGAACGGACCTTCCGGCAGCAATTTGCCCTGCATTTCCCCGCCCAGGCATTTCAGCGCAGCCGCAGCCAGCACTCCTTCGGGTGCTCCGCCGGAGCCCATGTACAAATCAACATCACTGTCGGGCAGAGCCGCCGCGATAGCACCGGCTACATCTCCGTGACTCAGCAATTTGATGCGAACACCTGCTGTGCGCAGTGCTGCAATCAGCTTCTCGTGCCGTTTGCGGTCAAGAACCATCACGGTTAATTCGGAGAGGGACTTGCCGGTATGAGCGGATGCCTTCTGCAAGGTGATCTCAACGGGATCTTCAATGGACAGCTTGCCGGCAAGCTCGGGACCGCAGGCCAACTTCTCCATGTATATGTCAGGAGCGTGCAGCAGGCTGCCCTTACTGGCAATGGCAATCACGGATTGGGCATTGTGCAGTCCGCAGGCAACGACCTCGGTTCCTTCCAGCGGATCAACCGCGACGTCGACCGAGGGGCCGTTACGGTTCCCGACCCGCTCCCCGATATAGAGCATCGGTGCATCATCCATTTCACCTTCGCCGATAACAACGGTACCGTCAATGGAGACGGAATCAAACATGGAACGGATAGCGGTCGTAGCCGCATCATCAGCTGCATTCTTATCTCCCCGGCCAATCCAGCGGGCCGATGCCAGAGCACCCATTTCAGTTACCCGTACAATCTCAAGAGCCAATTCGCGTTCCATATGATTTCCCTCCAGTTCAAATGATAATCAGATATAACCCATGATAATTCCGGCGGTTTCCTCGATGGCCTTGTCGGTAATATCAATAACAGGGCACTCTAACCGGGCAAATAGGGCCTCGGCATATTCCATCTCTTCCGTTATGCGGGCCAGGCTGGCGTATTGGGAGCCAACCGGCAGGCCCAGCATCTTCAGGCGCTCGGAGCGGATTTTCAGCATATGCTCCGGGTCCATTCGCAGCCCGATCAGCCGGTTCGCAGGCAGACTAAGGAGCTGCTGGGGCGGGCCGATCTCCGGTACAATCGGATAGTTGACGACTTTTTTGCCCCGGTGGGCGAGAAAGATGCTGAGCGGCGTCTTGGAGGTGCGGGACATGCCCAGCAGGACAATATCCGCCCTCAGCATCGCGCCGAGGTCGCGCCCGTCATCACAGGCGACAGTGAACTCAATCGCCTCGATACGTCGGAAGTAGTCCTCATCGAGCTGATGCAGGAGACCGGGTTTACGCTGCGGAGCATCATTAAATGTATCAATGAATGCTTGCATCATGGGACCCATAATATCCACAATGCGCAGATCAAGCCGAACGGCCTCCTCGCGGATAGTCTCCCGAAGCTCCGGCTGTACGAGGGTGTAGGCGACAAAGCCTTGACTCTGTGCAGCTTCTTCCATAAGCTTTTTCAGCTCATCCTCATGTCTTACATTGCCGTATCTTCTGATCGTGACGCGCTGATTCTGAAATTGATGAATGACGGCCTGCACGACAGCCTCCGCCGTATCCCCTATAGAATCCGAGCATATTGTTATGAAGTGTGAAGATTCTTCCATACTCTTCTGGTTCCTCCCGTTATCCTCTGGCTTCGAGATCGAGGAGAAGTTTTACGATGGAGGTTTTCGTCAGGCGACCTACTACGTCCAGCTTTGTGCCTGCTCCTTCCACATGGCAGGGAACAACCACCGGCAAACTGTCTACCTCGTGAAAAATCATTTTGTGGGCGGCGTCGAGCACCGTTTCATCAGGCAGAATCGTTACTACCTTGGGCTGGCGCGTCATGACCATGCTTACAGGCATGGATACTGCGCCAGGATTGCCCAGCGTCACTTTCAAAAAATCTTTGCGGGAAGCCACTCCGGCCAGCTTGCCGTCTTCGTCGCAAATGATCAGCGTGCCGACATCCTGCAGAAACAGTGTGACCACGGCGTCCTGAATGGTAGTCGTCTCGCGGATGATAATAGGCACGCTTTGAATATCCTTGACCTGGGTTTCCTGCAGCAGATAGCCGCTGCCCAGACTTGGTGAGGATTTCTTGCCGAGAAAATAACCCACCTTCGGTTTGGCGTCGATATAATCGAGCATAACCAGTACAGACAGATCGGAGCGGATGGTCGGCCGGCTAAGGTGCAGGCTTTCGGCAATCTGTTCTCCAGTAATCGGAGCTTTTTTTTTCACAATATCAATGATTTGCAGTTGACGGGATGTCAGTTCGATCACGGGTTACCTCCACTTCCAGATACAACAAGGTAGTCCTTTATAGAAAAGGAGCACCGATTGCCCGTTCCCCCTTTCATATATGAGTCTTATTGAGAAAATAATCTGCTTTATGGATTATATAATACGCAATAATGATCATTAATGCAAGATATAGTACGTACTATATCGGATTTTTTTTGAAGAATTCGTTTTCATTCTTTGGTTCAGGATAATTCGCTTTAAAATGGTTTTCCGCCAAGTCGCGGAAAATTAATACATATAAATTCGCGGTTACCGGCGTTAAAATGGATGGGTAAGGTTACCGGATTCAAGGAAATAAACCAAACAATTCAAAGAGGGGGCTGGATTATGCAGCATCGTAACCTGAAACCTTTCCCGGAACATTTTCTTTGGGGCGGTTCCACATCGGCCTATCAAATCGAGGGAGCATGGGACGAAGACGGCAAAGGTCCTTCTGTAATCGATATCGGGCACCGGGTTGAGGGAACGGCCGACTTCAAGGTAGCCAGCGACCATTACCATCATTATAAACAGGATGTCGCTCTGCTTGCCGAAATGGGATTTAAAGCGTACCGCTTTTCGATTGCATGGACGCGTATCTATCCTGAGGGCACAGGAAAATTAAATGCGAAGGGAATAGATTTCTATAACAACCTGATCAACGAACTGATCTCTTATAAAATAGAACCGATAGTTACGATGTATCATTTTGATCTGCCGTATGCGCTGCAGAAACGAGGCGGCTGGTCTAACCGGGACACGATCGACGCTTTTGAAAATTACTCCAGAACGCTGTTCGAACATTTCGGGGATCGGGTCAACTATTGGCTGACCATTAATGAGCAGAACATGATGATTCTTCATGGTACGGCAATAGGGACGGTGGACCCGAATCTGGAAAATCCGGAAAAAGAGCTGTACCAGCAAAACCATCATATGCTTCTGGCCCAGGCCAAAGCGATTGCTGCTTGCCACGATATGCTTCCGAATACCAAAATCGGCCCTGCGCCTAATATTTCCTGTATCTATCCGGCGAGTTCAAAACCGGAGGATGTGCTGGCTGCCCATAATTTTAGTTCCATCCGCAACTGGCTCTATTTGGACATGGCCTGCTTCGGACGTTATAACGACGTGGCTTGGAGTTATTTCGAGGCGAAAGGCTACACACCGGTTATTTTGGAAGGTGATATGGACATATTGGCTGCGGCCAAACCGGATTTTATTGCTTTTAACTACTACAATTCGATGGCCGTAGCGGAAAGCACCGGGAATTCAAGCGACGTTGGCAGCACGGGCGATCAGCAGATCGTTGTCGGCGAAACGGGCGTTTATAAGGGGCACAGCAATCCCTACCTGCAGAAAACGGAATTCGGGTGGGAAATCGATCCCGTCGGTTTTCGGATTACGCTCCGTGAGATCAACGAACGCTACCACCTGCCATTAATCGTTACGGAGAACGGCTTGGGCGCTTACGATCAATTGGAAGACGGCGATAAGATTAATGACGACTACAGGATTGAATATTTGCGCCGGCATCTTGAGCAGTGCCAGCTGGCCATTTCCGACGGCGTTCCTTTATTCGGATACTGCCCTTGGTCGGCTATCGATCTCGTTAGCACCCATCAGGGAATAGGCAAACGATACGGCTTTATTTACGTCAATCGTGATGAATTCGATCTGAAGGACATGCGGCGAATCCGCAAGAAAAGCTTTTTCTGGTACAAGGATTTGATAGAATCTAGCAGCTTAACTGAATAGGGATACAGTGAATAAACCTCCAATTCCATGGGTTCAATGGTTTGAAGGTTTATTCGCTTTGGCTCAGGCTGCTTTTGAAACCTACTAATGAACTGGAGATGGGGGACTATTCCTGTGCATTCCCGCGTATATGATATCCTGCACATTCTGTTAACTGAATCTGTGGTAACGGGCGAATATTTGGCAAATACGATTAAGGTTTCTTCCAGAACGATCCGCAATGATATGAAAGAACTTGATTCGCTGCTTTCCCGGTATGGAGCAAGCATTAAATCCCTGATGGGAGCTGGCTATCAGCTTGAAGTTATTGATGACCAATTGTTTCGCAAGCTGTTGAAGGAAGTGATCCGCAGCGATAACGGGAAGCCCGGGGACATACCGGAATTCGAGGAGGATCGAAGCCGATTTCTTCTGAAATGCCTGCTTCTGGCCGAAGGTTACGTCAAGCTGGACGATTTGGCGGACAAAATGTATGTGAGCAGATCGACCATTCAGAATGATATCAAGAATGTAAAACAAATATTGAAGAGATACGACCTTTGCCTTGATAAGCGCCCGAACTACGGTATCAAGATCAAAGGGATCGAAAATAAGCTCCGCTACTGCCTTTCGGAGTTTATTTTTAATCGTAACGATGAGAGCAGGAACGCTTGCGGTTTCCCGCTGCCGCTCCTTTCGCAGAACGAAATGGCTGTGATCCGGGACTGTATTCTTGAGCAGGTTGAGGAGAATGGAATCTCTCTTTCTGATATCGCGCTGAACAATCTTGGAATCCATATCGCAATCGCCTGCAAACGAATCCTTGAACAGAAATACGCTTCCTTTTATCCGGAAGAAATCATAAGAATCGAGACTCAAAAAGAATATGGAGTAGCGCAAAAACTGGCCGCGATGATCGGGAAGGAGCTGCATTTGACATTTCCCTCGGCCGAAATTGCATATATTGCCATTCATCTCCTTGGGGTCAAGACCATTACGGATGCCCACATCAATCTGACGGAAATCAAAAGCTTTATTACCGGGGAAATCTATCAGCTGACCGAGGAGATTCTGGAAATGATCGAAAAAGACCTGCAGCTGGGTATACGGTATGATACAGAATTGTTTATAAGCTTAAGCCTGCATCTGAAGCCTGTCATCAACCGGTTCAACTATGGGATGAAGGTGCGGAATCCCATGCTGGATGACTTTAAACACAATTATCCGGTCGCCTTTGAGGCGGGGATACTGGCCGCAGAAGTGATCAGGCGCGAACTTGGCATAGTGATCGACGACAATGAGATCGGTTATCTGGCCATTCATATCGGAGGAGCCATGGAGCGTAAGAAAATGGAGAACAGGCCCAAGCGCTGCATGATTGTATGTGCATCAGGGGCGGGAAGCGCCCGGCTGCTGTATTACAAGCTGCAATCCGTCTTCGGGACCAAGCTGGACATTGTCGGAACGACAGAATATTACAAGTTGGACCGGTTGCCGCTTCACTCCCTTGACTTTGTCATCAGTACGATTCCGCTTCCGGATACACTGCCGATCCCCCATGTTGAAGTGAAAACCTTTCTTGGCGGAGAAGATATCGAACGGATCGGCCAAGTCGTTTCGGGGTCCGGCTTTCCCGCATTGGAATATATGCGCAAGAAGCTGCTGTTTCTTCAACAGAAGTTCGACAGCAAGGAGGAAGTGCTGCATTTTCTGGGCAGTAAGCTTCTGGGACTCGGATTGGTGGACGAATCCTTTACGGATTCTGTCTTCAAGCGGGAGTCGGTCTCCCCGACTTCCTTTGGCAACTTTGTCGCCATTCCGCATCCGTTGAAGCCGCAGACCCAATCGACCTTCTGGGTGATATGCACGTTGCAGAAATCCATTAACTGGGACGATAAACCGGTTCAATTGATTTGTCTTCTCTGCGTGCAGCGCAACAGTACGGAGGATCTGCAGAAAATGTACGACATTCTCGCAAGCATTCTAAATAATGAAGAACTGGTGCAGCAGCTCCTGAGGTGCAAAACATATCAGGATTTCATACATGTATTTTGCACGCTGACCTAAGCCGACGTTTGGATGATAAAGCAGCCAATATACAGGATGGTCTGTGAGGTTTTGTTTTTCCGTATTATGGCGGCAAAACACTAGCTGTAGATGTAAGCGTTTTTATTCTACAATGAACCCATAACCAATCAAACTTATCCAACCTAAGGAGGAATACAAGATGAATATTTTACTTTGCTGTGCTGCCGGAATGTCTACAAGCCTGTTGGTAACAAAGATGGAGAAGGCTGCTGCCGATCAGGGAATAGACTGCAAAATCTGGGCGGTTCCCGGAGATACGGTCCGAAACCATATCGACCAGGCTGACTGTCTGCTGCTCGGGCCGCAGGTACGCTATATGCTGCCGCAGATGAAGAAATTTGCCGCTGAGAAAGGCATCCAGGCGGAGGTCATCAATTCGGTTCACTATGGCATGTGCAACGGTGCAGAGGTATTGAAACATGCGCAAAAGTTGGCTTCCTCCAAAAATGCTAACAGAATAGGAGGGTAATGTATAATGAACAAATTTAACGACTTTTTGGAAAATAAGGTCATGGGCGTTGCCGGACGGGTTGCCTCCCAGCGCCACCTGCTGGCCTTGCGCGACGGTATGATTCTTACGATGCCGCTGGTCATCATCGGCTCGCTGTTTCTGATCTTGTCCAATCTGCCCATACCGGGTTATTCAGACTTCATGGCCGGAATTTTCGGGGATCAATGGGCAACTAAATTATCCTATCCCGTAGGGGTTACGTTCGATATTATGGCGCTGATCGCCACTTTTGGAATCGCTTACCGTCTGGCACAAAGCTATGAGCTGGATGCTCTGACAGCAGGTGCCATATCCGTATCGGCATTCCTGCTGGCGACTCCTTTCCAGGTGGGGTATACGCCGGAAGGACAAACCGAGGCTATTATGGTCGGAGGAGCTATACCAACTTCTCTTATGGGAAGCAGAGGCCTGTTCGTTGGAATGATCATCGCCATGCTGTCTACCGAAATATATCGTTGGGTCGTTAAGAAGAATTTTGTTATCCGACTGCCGGATGGCGTACCGCCTTCAGTCAGTAAATCGTTTATTGCCCTGATCCCCGGATTTTTTGTGCTTACATCCGTATGGGTTATCCGTCTGATCGTGGAGCAAACCAGCTTTGGCAGTCTGCACGAAGTGGTTGGTAAAGTCATCGGCGGACCGCTTGGCGTGCTCGGGGGCAGTCTTGGAGGCAGTATCGTTGCCGAACTCGTAATAGTGCTGCTGTGGGTAAGCGGCCTGCATGGCGCCAATATCGTCGGCGGGGTAATGGCCCCGATATGGTATGGTGCGATGGATGAGAACCGCATCGCGTTTCAGAACAACGAAGCGCTCCCGAATATCTTCACCCAGCAGTTTTTTGATAACTTTATTAATGTGGGCGGAAGCGGCGCAACCTTGGCGCTGGTCATCTGTATGATCCTGCGGGCGCGCAGCAAGCAAATGAAGCAGCTTGGGCGGCTGGCGGCCGGACCCTCTTTGTTTAACATTAATGAGCCGATTATTTTCGGCATGCCGGTCGTACTGAATCCGCTGCTTATTATACCGTTCATTCTTGCTCCGGTGTTGGCGGTTATCACCACTTATATCGGAATGTCGACAGGGCTTGTGGCAAAACCGGCCGGAATTGCGGTCCCTTGGACGATGCCTCCGCTCCTGTCGGGTTACCTGGCTACCGGAGGGAAGATCTCGGGCGCGTTTATGCAACTGTTCAATATAGGCATGACGTTCCTGATTTATTACCCCTTCTTTGGAATGTGGGATAAAATGAAGCGCAAAGAAGAGGATCAGGAATTCATGGATACTGAAGCAGGTACGGACCGTCCAACGAATGCAGTAAATTTATAAACATAAAAAGAAAGCATTAGAGAAGGAGATGGAGAATATGGGTACTGCAGATATCACATCCGCTGACAGCAGTTCTGAAGAGCTGAATGCCACAGAAATTGTATTTCAGATTATATTACATGCAGGAGATGCGCGAAGTTCATGTATGGAGGCCATTCGATATGCCAAAAACGGTCAGATGCCGGCGGCACGGGAGGCGCTCGAAAGCGCCAAAAAGGAGCTTGTTGCTTCCCACAAAATTCAAACCCGTCTGATCCGCAAAGAAGCATCGGGAGAAAAGATGGAGATGACCGTCATGATGGTTCATGCCCAGGATCATCTGATGAATGCCATTACCATTCGGGACATGGCTGAAGAGTTTATAGACCTGTACGAAAAAATTGGAAATTTAATCCTGGAGGTACGAAAAAATGAATAGCGTAAAAATCGTTACGATCGGCGGCGGTTCCAGTTATACGCCGGAACTGATTGAAGGCTTCATCAAACGCTATAACGAGCTTCCCGTCCGTGAGCTGTGGCTGGTAGATATTGAAGAGGGCAAGGAGAAGCTGGAGATCGTAGGGAGTCTGGCCCGCAGAATGGTAGAGAAGGCGGGAATTCCCATGAAGATTCATCTGACGCTCGACCGCCGGGAAGCCTTGAAAGGCGCCGATTTTGTTACAACCCAGCTGCGGGTAGGTCTGCTCGACGCCAGAATAAAGGATGAAAAGATTCCGCTCAAATATGGGGTGATTGGGCAGGAGACGAATGGACCGGGCGGATTGTTTAAGGGACTGCGAACCATTCCGGTCATTCTCGGAATATGCAAAGACATGGAGGAGCTGTGTCCGGACGCCTGGCTGGTGAATTTCGCCAATCCTGCGGGTATGGTGACGGAAGCGGTGCTGAGATACAGCAATATTAAAAAGGTAGTCGGGCTGTGCAACGTTCCGGTGGGCATGAAGATGAATATTGCCGAGCTTCTAGGTGTGGAAGGCTCGCGTGTTCATATTGATTTTGCCGGATTGAATCATATGGTATTCGGATTAAACGTTTATCTTGACGGGGGGAATGTTACCAGCCAAGTCATCGGAAAACTGACTGACGGCAGCGTATCCGGCGTTACCATGAAGAACATTAAGGATATGCAGTGGGAACCGGAGTTTCTGCAGGCGCTTGGAGTTCTCCCCTGTCCGTACCACCGGTATTATTACCAGACCCGGAAGATGTTCGAGCATGAGCTGGAAGCGTCCCGGAATGAGGGAACAAGAGCCGAAGTCGTCAAGAAACTGGAGGCGGAGCTGTTCGAGCTGTACAAGGACCCGCAGCTTGACATCAAGCCGCCGCAGCTGGAGCAGCGCGGAGGAGCTTATTACAGTGATGCCGCCTGCAATCTGATCAATTCCCTGTACAATGATAAAGGGGATATCCAGACGGTGAACGTGCGCAATAACGGGGCAATCGCGGGTATTCCGGACGATTCTGCCGTGGAGCTGAACTGCGTTATCACCAAAGACGGACCGAAGCCGTTAGCGGTCGGCGAACTGCCCGTACCGGTCAGAGGCCTGGTGCAGCAGATCAAATCGTTTGAACGGACGGCGGCCGAAGCGGCAGTAACCGGGGATTACAAGATAGCGCTCATGGCGATGGTCATCAATCCTCTCGTACCTTCCGACGGAATCGCCAAGCAAATTCTTGATGAAATGCTGGAAGCGCACCGTGAGCATCTACCGCTGTTCTTCCGCACGGAACCTGCTGCGGCTCTGGTTTAAGTTATACCATTCGTTTTATAACCTTCCATTACAAGGGCGTTACGCCTTTGCAGTGGAAGGTTTTTGCCGTCTCCCTGAGTACATAATAATCGAGCCTAATACGGTACTATATCAGATTTTTTTTGATAAATCGGCTCTGAGCCGTGGTTTTAGGATTAAATGCTTCAATGCGTTGCCGTTGACGAGCACTGTGCCCACAATGATAGTAGCCACGCCGAGGAGTGTAATCCAGGAGACTGCCTCATTATAGAACAGTACGCCTACGCCGACTGCAATGGGGGGAGAAACATAGAGCCAGGTGGCTGGAAAGACCGGATTGGTCTTGGCAACGAGCCAGTAGTACAGGCTGTGACCGACCATGGAGCCCATAACGATCAGATAGAGAAGGGAACCGGCTGCCTTGAACGAGAAAAGAAACTCAGGCTGCACGTTCTCGGTGAAAAATGACAGTATGAGCATCAGCGTACCGCCGTACATCATTTGTGCCGCATTTAATGCGATCGGAGAGACATCCGGGAAGGCAGCGATAACTTTTTTGGAATAGAGTGTTCCCGAAGCGTAGCCGCATTCGCCGATCAGGATGACAGCGCAGCCTATCAGCCATAACGACGATACATCCAGCGAAAGACTGGGCAGAACTAGTAAAAGTACACCAACAAAGCCGATCAGACAGCCGTAAAGCGAGAGCGCGGGTGCCTTTTGACGAAGAAAAGCGGTTTGCAGCACCAGAATCATTATAGGTCCGGTAGCCGACAGTACGGCTGCAAGTCCCGAGGATACATATTGTTCGGCCCAGTACAGGGTGGAGAAGGTTCCGAACGTCAGCGCAGCTCCGGTGATGAGCATTTCTTTGCGCAGCAGCAGAGAGAAGCTGGCCTTACCCTTCCAGACCATCCACAGAAACAGTATAAAACCGGCAAGAAAGAAACGTATTCCTGCTGAGAAGAAAGGGGGGAGACCGGCATCCACGCCGATTTTGATCGCCAGGAAGGTCGTAGCAAAGATAAGACAGACGAGACTATAAGCAATAAATATCATGTTCAGTTCTCCTTTAGCGGCTAAGTATTCGTTTAATCATATAGGGGAGGAGGCAGAACAGATTAAAGGCAGCAGAACAGATGGGAGCCGATTTCGTGTACAATAGAAACAAACGAATGTTCAGGAAGCCTGAAACGGCGTCATTATACATAAAAGGGGGACAGAATGGGATGAAAAAAATAGCGGAAGTCCAGCAGACGCATCCGTTATTCCGGCAGGTATATGAGTTCATGACCAACCGGATGGAGCGTGGAGAATGGAGTGCGCATGAAAAATTGCCTTCCATCCGGCTGCTGGCTGAAGAGCTCAAGGTGCACCGGCTGACGGTGTTCAAGGCGTATAAGCAGTTGAAGGAAGACGGCAAGGTATATGTGAAGGATAAGTCCGGTTATTATGTGTCCCCGGGCAGTTCGCTTTCGCTGGACTTTGAGGAGAATGCGGTGGTGCCCTCCTATCTGCTGTCGAACCCTCTCTCGGAGATTCAGCGCGTACCGGCCAAGTATCAGTTCTCGCAGGCGCTTATCGATCCCAATCTGCTGCCGAACCTCTATTTATCCGATTATGTTAAAAAAGTGTTCGACCTGTATCCAAAGGTTATGGGAACGTATTCCACGGTACAGGGGGATGAAGAACTACGGGAGACGCTGAGCAGGCATTTCCGGGAGCATCACCGGCTGCAGCTGTCGCCGGAGGAACTGTTGATTACTTCAGGGGCCCAGCAGGCGATTAATCTGATCGCCAAAATTCTGCTCGGACCTATGGACACGGTGCTGGTGGAACGGCCGACATACAGCGTTGCTATGGATATTTTTCGCCGGGAGGGGGCGAGGCTTGTCCCGGTTGACATCACTCCGGAGGGATATGATCTGGAGAAAGTGGAAGCTCTGATGGCGAAGCATAAGCCGCGTATGTTCTATATGAATCCGACCCATCACAACCCAACCGGATATACGGTCCCGGCGCGGCAGCGCAAATTGCTGGTGGAGCTGGCGGAGCGCTACCGCTGTCTACTGGTGGAGGATGATCCGTTCCGTGATATGTATTTTGGAGAGCCGCCGCCAACGCCCTTTTTCGCTTATGATACGGAGGGCTGGGTGATCTATATCAGCAGCTTCAGCAAGTATGTGGCTCCCGGTCTGCGGATTTGTGCCGTCGCCTGCCGATTCCCGTTCATGGAGCGGCTCATCACGGCCAAATCGCTGGCGGACAACGGCACACCGCTGATCAATCAGAAAATCTTTCTCCATTACTACACCTCGCCGCGGCTCCAGCAGCACCTTGGAAAGCTGCGGATTGCGCTTCAGGTACATAAGGAAATTATGGAGGAGGAGCTGGCTGCGGCAGGCTGGAAGTGGACAGCACCGCAGGGCGGGCTGAATTTGTGGGTGAAGCTGCCGGATCAGATCCCGGTCCCGGAATTGTTCCGATTATGCACGGAGCAGTCTATTGCCTTCGTTCCGGGCGAGATTTTTGATCCTCTAGGGGAGCTGAAGTCATGGATCAGGCTCAGCTATTCCTTTGCGAATGAAGGGCAGCTTCGGGAAGGGATGCAGCGCCTGACGGCTTTGGCGCGAACCTTGTGAGGGGTTACACCCACCCGAAAATACGGGCAAGCTGGGCCACGGCAAACGTAACGCCAATAGCGATACCGAGCGGAATGACAGCTGAGAGTACGGCCCACTTCAGGCTTTTGGTTTCCTTGTAAATATTAACAAGCGTGGTGCCGCACGGATAGTGGAGCAAGGAGAACAGCATCATATTCAGCGCAGTCAGCCAGGTCCAGCCGTGATTTAGAAAAACATCCTTTATGCCGCCAAGGCCGTCCATATCAACCATTGCACCAGAAGACATATAGCCCATGAGCAGAATCGGGAGCACGATTTCATTTGCAGGCAGTCCGAGGATAAAGGCCATAATAATATATCCGTCCATGCCGAGCAGATTAGCGAAAGGATCGAAGAAAGCAGCCATAAGGTTCAGAATACTTTCCCCGCCGACAAAAATATTGCCCAGCAGCCAAGTGATAATTCCCGCCGGAGCAGCAATGACGATGGCCCGGGTCAGTACGTTGAGGGATTTTTCCTTGGAAGACCGGAGAATGGTTTTCCAGATTTGCGGGCGGCGGTACGGCGGGAGCTCCAGTGTATAATGCGTGGGAACACCGCGCAGCGCAGTTTTGGACATCACCCAGGATACAGTCAATGTGACTACAATGCCAATCAGCACCAAACCCATCAGCACCAAGGCTGTTGTTAGCGTTCTGAGTGCTCCTGTAGCGGCAGCTCCTGCCATGAATAAGGAGGACAAAAGAATCAGAGTCGGCCAGCGGCCGTTGCAGGGCACAAAATTATTGGTCAGAATAGCCAGCATGCGCTCACGGGGAGATTCGATAATCCGTGTAGAGAGGATAGCGGCGGCATTGCAGCCGAAGCCCATCGACATGGTCAGCGCCTGCTTGCCGTGACCTCCCGATTTCTTGAATAAGCGGTCCATGTTAAAAGCGACACGGGGCAGGTAGCCGAAATTCTCCAGCAGCGCGAAAACGGGAAAAAAAATCATCATCGGCGGCAGCATGACGCTGATAACCCACGAAGTTCCCCGGTACAGTCCGAGAACAAGTACGCCATGCAGCCAATCCGGTGCATGCACCGCCTGAAATCCGGCGGTCAGATAGCCTTCTATGAAGCCAAAAAAGGAAGCAAGCCAACCCGAAGGGTAATTGGCTCCGGCAATGGTAATCCAGAACACGATGCCGAGAATTCCCAGCATAATGGGGAACCCCCATATTTTGGAGGTGACAATATTATCGAGCTTGTAGGTGCTGTGCAGCTTTTTCTTATCGCGGTAGGTTACGGCATCGCCGCAAATGCCTGCGGATACACCGTAAATTCCGCTGACAATCTCATCACGAATCGCGCCTCCGTCAGCGAGCTTTTTGGCTGCCGACAGCAGGGAATCAAGAGCATCAGGCCCATTAGTGGCATGCGGTGATTCCATGACCCATAACCTCCTTTGTCCCGGGAATAGCTTTGCCGTTAAAGTTGCTTTTGAGTGAAGCAAGCAGACTGTTGTCACCGTCCAGCAGACGCAGTGCAATCCAGCGTGCCGGATATTTGGACCCGAACAATTGCTCTACCATCGGTGTCAGCTGGGCAATACTCCGTTCAATCTCATCGTTGTAGGTGATCACCAGCGGCCCCGCCGTGAAGGCACCGGTAGCGACACGCTCCACCTGATCCAATAACGCGTCAATGCCTATTTTATTACGGGCCGATATCGCTACGACAGGGACGCCGAGCCGTTTCGAGATCGCCTTCAGGTTAATATCAATACCGAGTCTGTGGGCCTCATCAATCAGGTTGATGCAGACAACCGCCCGTCCGGTGATTTCCAGCACCTGCAGCGCAAGGTTGAGATTGCGCTCCAGCGAAGTAGCGTCAAGAACGACGAGTGTCACATCAGGCTGCTCAAAAATAATATAATCTCTGGCGGCTTCTTCATCGGCGGAATTGGAATACAGCGAGTACGTTCCAGGAAGATCGACTGCCCGGTAGACATGGCTGTGATGGGTGAACTCACCCTCGGCGGTAATGACCGTCTTGCCCGCCCAGTTGCCCGTATGCTGACGCATTCCGGTCAGCAGGTTAAATAGAGTACTCTTGCCCGTATTGGGATTGCCCGCAAAGGCGACAGTATAATGGCTCATGCTTCTCCACCTCCAATTATTTCTCCGTAAATCAGTGAACTTTCTTCTCTGCGCAGGGCTATGGTTGTGTTGCTGATTCGAAAGGCGGTAGGGTCCCCAAGCGGGCTGCTCCGGAGCACCTCCACGTCATTTCCGACCACAAATCCGAGGTCCAGCAATCTTCTTCTCAGCACACCCTGCACCTCGATGCCGCTGATACGCAGCAGGCTTCCGTTTTTGGCTTCAGACAAAGGTATACTAGCTCCAGCCATTAGATCTCCCTCTTTCATTTATGTTCGGCGTTATATCCGGTATTTCGAATGTAATGTAATTTTGTAGTGTGCCACAATATTAGTATACGTAAATAACTTTGTCCTTGCAACAAAAATGTTTCCCTGAGGCAAAAAAATATAAACACTCCTGCCGAAAAAACAGACGTTCTGGGTCTGCCACCAGGCACCCACCTTAAGAGTGGAGCGTCATGCATTCTTAGGATCACTTCCATCCGGAAGAGTGCTTCATGTTGCCGCGAACCAGAATGGACAGACCGAGCAGCAGCGGGATGGCAATCTGGAAGAGGGTATCTATCTTAAGGCTAGGTCCCAGACCAAAGGTAATATGCTGCGTGTAATCCCTCGCCAGAAAGGAAGAAGCATAGATCACTGCCCCTACGGGAAAAACGCACCATTTCGCTGATTTCCGGGTCAGGCCTGTAGCTCCTTTTACAGCGCAATAATAGAATATCATCATCTTGATCTGCAGCCCGATGAAAAGCTGAATCGTGACCAGGATGTCAAGCCGTTCAACAAATTTCAAACTGGATAAGGTCCGAACTGTTTTTAGAAAGGGAAGCTGGCTTATTCCGGCTATAGTCGGCCCGAGTACAGCCACATTCAACGCGTTCATGAAAATTAGAAAGAGGCTGATGGTTATGTAGGCCGAGAGCGTATTCCTGACAGGAACCCCGGGCTTATTCCATAAAGACCACAGCATCAGAAATACAATCATTTGGCCGAACGGAAAAGAAACAATATCCGGCAGAGCAGCCTTAATAATCGGCCCCAGGCCGTTCTCGAATATAGGCAAAAGGCGGTTGAAATCTATGGAGCCCATGATTCCAAGCAGCAGAACAAGCAGGCCGTAAAAGAAAAGAACGAGCGGCAGCAATACCTCGGGCAGCCGAAAGACGACCTCGGTACCCTTCCATATGGCGTAAAGCGCGGTCAATACAAAAATCAGCATTGTGATTGACATCGGGGTTAGCGGTAAAAGTGTCATTGCCGTCAGTTCGCCCAAATCGCGTACATTACGCATGGATTCGTAAGCGAAATAAAGGCAATAGATGCCGCCGATGATGGAACCGGCAAAACGTCCGAAATGGAATTTTAACATACCGATCAGGTCCAGCTTGGGGGAGCTAAGTTGAATCCACAACAGCAGGAGAAGAAGCAAAAATCCCGCCGCCGCTCCAGTGCCCATCGCCAGCCAGGAATCCTGTTTGGCCTTGCTGCCTAGAAGAAACAGCGGCGTACTGCCAATCTCGAACAGCATGATCATAAATATAATTTGCAGGGAAGACACTTGTTCCTTTTTTTGCATGAACTGAATTAACCCCCTAACCATTGGATAATCGCTTTACCGGCGGGTTGAAAGAAGGCAATATACAGAGAAGAGACGCTAAGGTTGGGTATCCCTGTAATTCCGGATATATGCTTATAAGCACACCATGTAAGAATACAACCGTACCAAAAACAGTGCCGCTTACATTCCTTACCCCCCAGCTGTTTGCATCCCCAATAGAAAGCAATGGCATAGAGAACAAGAATTATAACTATTCTCATAGAGATGCACCTCAATCCTGCTCTACGGACTTAAAGGATTTGCTGCTTAAGCCCACCCGGTCAATTTCCATAGTAACGTGGGGGCGGATTTCAATCTTCTGGAATACGGTATCCCAGCTTTTATCCTTTTCAATTTGCTTCCACCGCTTACGGTCACTGCGATGAATCTCCACTGCAAAGCCCGTGACGTCGGCATTCAGCTTCATAACCGCCCGCCAGGAGTTTTCTACTAACTCCAGCACGTTCTGCTCGACAGATTCTTCCATTTGCGAAATAGCTGCCCTGTCATTCAGATCCATAACGCTTCCGAGCTCCGTTATCACACCGGTGCCTTTTATGTTTACATCCATGATGTAATGGTCTTTTGCCCATACAGGATGAATAGTAGTCGTTGATTTCTGGAGAGTAAACGAGGCGTCAGTCTTCTCGCTTACTTTCGGCTGCGAGGCGAAGGGAATATTAGCAATCTTGATCTCATTGGTCAAAAAAGATAAACCCAATGCTTCCTTTTGGGACAGCCAGCCTACCATATGCTCTCCCTTCAGAACGCCAAGCTTTCCTAGAGCCAGCCGGGAAGGCAGATCCGTGCGGCTGGTTTCGGTCGTCTCATTCATAACCTCACCGCCTGTAAGCAGGATTTCCGGAATAATCGCACTTTTGGATTCAGAGGATAAGGCCATAGCTAACTCAAACAGCCGGACACCTGGATAAAAGGAGACCAATCTGGACTCCTGCTCGATCATCAGTTGGACTCCTGCCCCCTGATTCTTGGTCAACTGCATCAACTGATCCAGAATGTCGCCCGCTTTGCCTTTAGCAATAAATACATAGACGGTTTCTCTGGCATCCTGCTCCCGCAGAAATAGATCAATTAATTGGTTGATGCCACCCTTGCGTGCCAAGCTTTCTCCGATGACTGTAATCCGCGAGTGGGAGAAGAATATTTCACGGGTGCTTGTCAGATGGGTTCTTTCGATGGTCTCCATAATCGTTCTTCCCTTTACCGTAAAGGTCAGGAAAGGAGGAGAAATCGAGCTGCCGCCCCCGCCGCCTCCCATGCTAGTGGAGCCGGATAAAGGGTTGACCACCTGATAGGTGACCTTCCATTGATTGTCCTCCCAATCATAGGCTGAACCAGACGCAATCCCCACCTCACTCAGCTCCCGGTCATCCCAGCAGCTGGTTAATAGAGCGGATAACAGAGGGAGACACAGCAAATAGCAAATAACCTTTTTTCTTGAATGCTTCCGTTCATTCATGTTTCCCACCCCTTTCTCTTGGACTTAAGCTGCCGAAATCGCTCCCACAATATAATCGCCAGCGGAAGGAGTGCGTTGAACAGAATAAAGACCAAAAAACGGCCTTCTTTGTTGTAGGTATTCAATTTCGCAGAGTTCTGCCAGGTAAACAGGCACTCCATAGCGATCACCAGGCCGAGCGCCCCAATAAACGGTCTGCTGCTCTTCACACGGAAGGTCTGCTTGAAGCACTCTACGGTAACAAATAAAAAAATCGAAAGCTTAAGGTAGATAGACAGCACCCAATAGGAGATGAACAGAATATCCATGCGCTCGACAAATCTTCCGATGTGAAGAATGCCGACGGCTGAAAATCCCGGATAAGCGCTAAGCTTGATATAATCCGGCCCAAAAACCAACAGGGATATAATCAAAGAAAACATCATCAGCAGACAAACGGACAGAAGACCCAGCCAGCCGATAAAGCGGGCTTTCTGCGGGAACTTTAAATAAGGGGCGAGAAACAGGAGAACGGCTACCTCGGACATCCATGTGACAGGCGTCAGACTCGCAAGCGTCAACGACGCAAAGGAATGGTCGAAAAGAGGAAGTAGACGATGCACATTCATGTATCCTGATAACCCAAACAGATTAAGGGGCAAAAAGAACAGGTAAAGCAGTATTACGATGCTGTTCACTCTGGCAATGGACTCTATTCCCTGACTCACCATATAAATCGTAATAAACAGGATAAGGATGGTCAGTACAGCGATAGGAGTATTCAAGAGTACATTATCTTTGATGAAATTAACGAATTCGCGCAAAATCGTTGATGAGGCATCCAAATAGAACTGCAGCAGCAGCAAGCCGAGGACGGTAGCCAGCAGGGGCGAGCTTCTCCCGCCAACCCAATCCAGGAACGGGGTGCCATTATTATATCTGATTACTGTTCCAACAAGCGCAGCAATTCCAAGCCCGATCAGGGTGGATAAAATAATCACGAGCGGCGCGTCCTGTTCTGCATAATTGCCGATAATCACGGGTAGAACGACGGAAGCCGTTGGTAAAATAGTATTCACTATCAGCATGACAGCCTGAGTAGTGCTGATTTTTACGTTCAAGATGGATCATCTCCCTGCGGCTTTTGTTTACCTTCGGCTGGTTTCGGTTTCTGATGCGAAGCTTGTCTCCGTGTTTCTTTGCCCAAATTGGTCTTCGGACGGGTTTTCATATCCCATAGAGGTACGCGAATGAATATATCCTTGAGATAAGCCGGAGTCATAGGGGCCACCGGAGACAGGTACGGAACTCCGAACGAACGCAGTCCTGCCATATGGATGAGCAGCACAATCAGAAAGGACATAATTCCGAATAAACCCAAGATGGCAGCAACCAGCATCATGACAAAGCGGATGAGGCGAATCGAATTGGCGATAGCCAGTGACGGAATGACAAAGTTGCAAATGGCGGTGAAGGAGACAACGATAACCATTGCGGCCGATACGATTCCGGCCTGAACGGCGGATTGTCCCAGCACAAGTGCCCCGACAATGGAAATCGCCGGACCGATGGTGCGGGGCATGCGTACTCCGGCCTCCCGGAGAACATCGAAGGTCAGTTCCATCAGCAGCGCTTCCACCAGTACGGGGAAAGGTACGCCTTCGCGCTGGGCGGCCAGGCTGATGAGGAGTGTTGTCGGCAGCATTTCCTGGTGAAACGTAGTTGTGGCAATATATAGAGCAGGAAGAAGCATGGACACAAAGAAAGCCGAGTAGCGGATCAAACGTAAGAAGGAAGAAATATCATAACGCTGATAGTAGTCTTCACTGGATTGGAAGAAGTTGAAAAAGGTAGAGGGTGCCATTAAGCCAAAGGGCGTTCCGTCAATAAGGATACCGATTTGTCCTTCCAGAATGCCTCCGGCCATTGCATCAGGGCGCTCCGTGTTCTGTATGGTGGGGAAGGGTGTCAGACTGGAGTCCTGAATGAACTCCTCAATGTAGTTACTCTCCAGAATACTATCCGTATTAATGGAATCCAGCCGGCGGCGGATTTCGGCCAGCACCTGCTCGTTCGCAATACCGTCCAGATAAACGAGGGCAACGCCAGTTTGGGTGCGCTGTCCTATTTTATATTCCTCGATCCGCAAATCGGAGGTTTTGAGTCTTCGGCGCAGCATGGAGGTGCCTGTCCGCAGGCTCTCGGTGAAGCCTTCCTTGGGGCCGCGAATTACACCCTGGGAAGTGGGTTCGTTGATGCTTCTTTTTTCCCAGCCGGAGGTATCCGCAGCGAGTGCCTCCCTATTCCCATCGAGAAGAATGAGCGTGTAGCCCTCAAAAAGCAGTCCCAACATATTTTCGATCGTTTTACACTCGTTAACTCCACCTACTGGCAGCATTTGATCTTTAATTAGGGAAAAGGCTTCTCCCACGGAGATCGAATCAGATTTCAGGGTGATGTGTTCCATCAGCGGCTGTAACACGGCCCGGTTTACCGTCTCGGAGTTGACTAAGCCGTCAATAAATACAAAAGCCAAAGAGAGAGAGCTTAAGGACTGGTTAGTGAACTCTCTGAAAACAACATCCGAGCTTTTACCGACACGGTTACTGATCTCCTGCAAATTATTTTTCAGCGACAGATCCAGCGGCTGAGGGGCAGGTACAGATGTGACGGGATCTTCGAGACGGGTCTTCTTGTGGTTTGACTTTTGTTTATTGTGCACGCTTAATCCTCCTTTCTGATATCTATAGTTGATTTAGTATCCCCTGGTCTTGAATCCTTATTCTTCCTGTTTAACGTAAATAAAGGGTACTCCCTGTCCGAATCAGACTTGGAGTACCCTTATGAGTTATGTATTCATTTGTGTTTTTCTATCATTCTTGCATTTTGCGGGTGCCATTGAAGATGAGCCGCAGAATGGTCCCTTTTTCTGGCCGAGATTGTAGTTCCACCTTATGTACGAGTCTAGCGCAAATCTCATGAACCAGATGCAATCCCATTCCGGTTGATTCATGGTATTGGCGTCCGCGTTCACCGGTGAAATAAGGATTAAATACCCGTTTAAGATCCTCGGGTGAAATACCGAGTCCCTGATCAGCGATTTGGAGAATGCTATCCGTTCCTTGTCGGTATACAGTGATCGTAACCGATTTATCGGTTCCTGGCGTATAATTCACAGCATTGGTTAAGATTTGGAAGTTTCTCCATTCTTAAGACTTAGGGAAGAGGCCATCTTATTCCATTTTAGCTCCAAACTCAGCGGCTCACTAACAAAGGAAAGCGGAACATAGGTGGTTCCGTTATTGCTAAAGGCAAGCTCAGTTAATGAAACGGGCTTGTCGTTGATATAAGCGGCAGCTTGGCCCAAATATAAGGTGAGCTTGACGTCCTTTTTTACAATATCCATCCGTTTCTCGGTCGCGTTCCAGGTCGTTGTTATACCCGCATAGCCGCTCAGGAAACGGAAGGGGATGAAGGAATGGTTATCCTTGTCTACAAACACAGCATTTTTGACCGTTGGAGTCGCTGCTATAGCTGAAAAAAAGGTGGTTGCACACGTGACTAAGATTGGCTTAATTCGGCATGGAAGCACCTTCTGGAATCAGGAAGGCCGGGCCCAAGGACATACAGATAATTCATTGGACGAAGAAGGCAGGCAACAAGCGGCTGCGATTGCAGAACGTCTAAGCGGTGAACAGTGGGACTACATTTATTCCAGTGATCTGCTTAGAGCGAGACAAACGGCAGAGATCATTGCGGAAAGATTGGGCATTGAAATTGCGGGACTTGTACCAGGTATCCGTGAGATGAATGGTGGTTTAATAGAGGGAACAACAGAGGCAGATCGGATTGAACGCTGGGGCACCTCCTGGAAAAGCCTTGATCTGGGGCTGGAAAGCCCCGAAGCAGCCAGAATCAGAGGCAGTCAGGCCATTATGGACATTGCCGCCAAACACCCGGGAAAAAATATATTGATTGTAAGCCATGGAGCGATTCTACGCCACAGCCTGAGAGAGTTGGTACCGGACCTCAGCGTGGATGAAGTGCTGAAAAATACTTCGATCACTCGGATTGCTCAACTTGAGGATACCTGGAGCTGTGAGCTGTATAACTGCGTGGAGCATTTGAAGATTTGAGATGATAGACCTCACTCACTATGGTGAAATTGCTGTAACTTATTGGGAAAATGATGGGGGTTTACATGAAGACTACTCATAATAGGATTGTTATTTCACTTGCGTTAGTAGTTATTGTCGTAATTGTACTCATTCTAACGATAGGTAACTTTGGAGATTCTCTTGTAAATACTAGTAACCAGATGAACTAATCGTTCTTTTAAATTAAAAGGGGCTGTCCCAAAAGGTAGGTTTTTCTACGAAGGAAATAGGCTATTCCGGTTATTTTACTTTAGCAGGAAAAACTCCATCTAATTCATAAAAAAAACCGTTTTTTTGAGGATTAGAGGGAAATTATACCACTAATCCTCAATATATCCGGCCAATTAATGAAGAGGCCAAAACTCCAAATTAGATGGAGAAAATCCCGTTAAATCATCTCCGTAAGATTTGCACGTCTGAAATAACAGGAAAAATTCCTGTTATTTCTTATAAATCAAAAAGTGTAGACTTCTGAGTCAGCCTCTTTTAATTTACGAACCAGAATCCTTTCCTATATGCCCCTATTTATCGCTCTGTGAACTATCAAACATCAAATGGATAGTTGTCTCCCGAAAGTCCTTATCTTTTCCGATCTATGCACCCGGAGAATGGAACGAATTCACAGGCTTCTTCCGTCCCTTCATCAGGAACAGGCAGAGCAGGGCAATGGCCATGCTAATCGCAGCCCCGAAGAACAGAATAGAGTAATCGAACTGATCAATTAATAGTCCAAGCAGAGGGGGCGAAGTAATCGCCGCCAGTGAAGACACAAGATAATACATTCCAGTACGCGTACCGATGCTCTCTTCCGTACCCGTAGCTACTACGTAAGGATAGGAGTTGATATTAATACAAGCCCAGAATAGCCCCCCCAGCAGAAGCAAACTCCGCAGTATGAGCAGATCCTTGGCAAAGCCCACCAGTGAAAACACAGCCATCAGGCCACAAACGCCGATGATAATCATCTTCTTTTTCCCAAAACGCCCCCCTAGCCAGCCGCTCGGAATAGCAAACAGCACAAAAGCCAATGAGAAGAAGGTAAGAGAGAAGGAAGCGGCTTCTTCGCTCAGACCCAGATGATGCTTGCCGTATAGGGTGAACAGGGTCTCTACACCCTGATAAGCCACGAACCAGAAAAAGATAGCCGCCAGCAGCCATACGGTCGTACGGTCGAGTTGTCCCCTGAATGAAATACGGGAAGGTTTTGCAGTTACCTCCGTAATTGCTTCCTTCCCCTGATTCACTCCGTCTCGGTTCTCCTTAATATAACGTGAAACGATAAATAGACATAGAAGTGTAATCAAGCCGGCCACGATAAAAGGCAGAGCAGGGCTTGCTCCGTAAAGAATGGAGCCAACGCCAAAAGCTAGAATGGAGCCGATGCCGCCCAGAAAATTAATGTACCCATTAGCCTTCGTACGCTGCGCATCGGGTGTAATATCCGGCATCAGCGCAACCGTTGGAGATCGGTACAGGCTCATAGCGAGGTTCATCAGCATCATGAACAGCAGCAGCGTGAACAGTCCGGTATGGAACGGAATCAGCATGGTAAGGACAGCGGCCAGAGGCATTCCGATCATCAGATACGGCATTCTGCGACCATAACGGGTAGAAGTTCGGTCACTTCGGTTCCCAATCCAGGGCTGCAGGAACAAGGCGAAATAATTATCGATAGTCATCATGAAGCTGATCAAGGCGACACTGTGCACGTATTTTTCCAGGAAAAAAGGCACAAAGGCATTATATAGACTCCACGTAATACTGATGCTGAAAAAGCCAAAGCCGAGCAGCCAGACTTTTTTCACGCCATCACACTCCTTTAGCTGCCAGAAATCCGGCCAGCAGATCAGGATGATCGGTAATAATGCCCGATACACCTGCGTCAATGAGCGCTTTCATCCGTTGCGGATCATTCACCGTGAAAGGGTGATAGTCCACGCCGTGTTTTGCCGCTTCAGCCACGAATTCGGGCAGCACCGCATAATGATAGGCATGAAGAGCGTTTGCACCAAGTATAGCTGCATAGTCCCACGGACGGTACAACCCTTCCATATATAATATCCCGGTTCGGATTTCCGGGGCGATACTCTTGCAATAGGCCAGCGAATAATGATTGAAGCTCGACAGCACGATTTGTTGACTCATGTTAAAGGCCCGTATGGCCGCAATGACTTTTTCCTCCATACCCGGGTATAGGAAAACTCCGTTTTTGAGCTCAATGTTGAGGATGATGTCCTGTCCCTGTATTAGCTGCAGCAAATCCTGCAACGTCGGTAGAGTCTCCCCGCCGAAGTCTTTTCCAAACCATGATCCGGCATCGAGCCTAAGCAGCTCTTCCAGCGTTTTATCCTTCACATAGCCAGATCCAGTAGTGGTACGCTCCAGTTCTTCATCATGGATGAGGACGAGCTGCCCGTCTTTGGTCATTTGCACATCGGTTTCGATGCCTGTCGCGCCAAGCTCAAGGCTTCTGCGGAAGGCAACCATCGTATTCTCCGGACATACTGCCGATGCACCCCGGTGCGCAAAATTCACTATTCTGTTCATTAATTTCTATCCCTCCAACTCTTCATTTAGGGTAACCTGCTGGGTTAGGCTACCCTTCTAATTCCACATCAAGCAAAGGAACCCTGTCCGAAAAATTCGGAAGGGCTGCATTTCTGCAAATTTAACATAGCGATAACACTATAAAAGATAATCAGCTGCGGTCTCCGGCAGGAATTCCTTTAGTGTCTGTCTCCTTCTAAAAGTAGCCCTGTCTCAAACGGATTGTACCTGCCTCTGAAATTCGGTAGACTTGAATCTGGCAGCATTTTTTTGATATTTTTAGTAGGAATGGTTATAGAGAGACTGGAGGGGAAGGTTAACTTGAAACATTGTCATGAATGCGGTACAAAGCTGGTCGGGAAAGAATGTGAGGTCGGGCTTGACGTGGCTGAAACCTTTCTATTAGCGATTATTGAAAAGCTGACCTGATCCAATATAAAAGAGCGGAGTCCTTGCAGTTCGTTCTGCAGGAACTCCGCTTTCTTGTTAAGTTGGGCAGGAACAGGATGTTTGATACGCTTGAATATATGTTCAGCTAACCGCTTTTATTAATACCTTCAACTCAGCAGCATTGAACCCTTTGACCACATGATTTCCGGCCACGGTTACGGGGACTCCCATAAACCCGAGTTTCTCCACTTCCTCTTGATACTGAGTGCTGGTCATGACATCTCTTACTTCAAAGGGAATCCCTTCTTCGGTAAGCAGCTGCTTCACCATATTACACTCACTGCACCCGGCTGTGGAATAGACGATTACTTGTTCGCTCATTGGTTAACAGCTTCTTGGATCGCTGCTTGGGTGATTTTCCAGTGAGAGGTATTCCAGCGCACTTCGCCATCCTCCAGGAGGAAAATTTGCGGAGATTCATGCTTAATGCCGAAATCCTCGGCAATTTGGAGGGACAAAGGGCGATCTTCAATAACATGAACGATGGCCGCAGAGGTGTCCGTGTCCTTCAGGAATTCTTGAAACTCATCGTGGGCCTTGGCGCTGATCGGACAAGTTGTACTATGTTTCAGCAGCAAGTGCTTTCCGGGTTGCTCCATAAATTGCTGCAAATCATCTGTGGTATGAAGTTGTTTAATGGACATGTTATCACCTTCCTGAAATTAATCTCATATTATGGGACTGTACTGATGATTGTAGCATAGTTCAAAATTAAATCAATTGCAGTCAAGGGGAGCGCTGCAGCCGGGACCTCTACTTGCTGAATTCGGAAGTTTGGAAAAAAGTTTCAGTCCAATTCAGACAAAGGTCAGTGTTGAGGGAGTCGTAGAGGCTTAATTGCATTCCGTTCAATTATTTCTGTCTTTTGGCGCTTGGAGGATTACATAATTGACTCCATTGTGCAATTAAAAGCAAGAGTTAGCGGTTGATTCGGATTTCTACAGGGTGGAATTGCGACGGGAAGGCTTATTTAAGGTACCGCGAGCGGCTTTTTGTGTGCTGGGGAACAGTCAGACAGATCTTCGTAAAAAAGTTGAAGCGTTTCCAAAAAAGAATTGAAACGTTACCAATTTGATGCTATTATACGTTTATCGAAGAAATTTGTATGGAGGAACAACATGTCAAGTATCAAGGATGTTGCCAACTTAGCGGGAGTCGCGGTGGGAACGGTCTCCAGAGTGATCAACAACACGGGGGCAGTTAAGCCCGCTACACGCGACAAGGTAAAAGCGGCGATAGAGGCCCTGAATTATGTGCCGAACGAAGTTGCGCGCAATTTCAAAATGCAGAAGTCCAATATGATCGCCCTGCTTCTTCCAAGTATTTGGCATCCGTTCTTCTCCGAGCTGGCCTATTATATCGAAGATGAGTTGGACCGCGAAGGCTTCAAGCTTATCCTGTGCAATAGCGGAGGAAAGCCCGAGAAGGAACTGTATTACTTTGATATGCTGGAGCAAAACAAGGTTGCCGGTATTGTCGGGATTACTTACAACGATATTGAGAACAGTGTAAAAACTGATATCCCGATGATTAGCATCGACCGCCATTTTAACAACAAAATCACCTGCATTACTTCGGATAATTTTGAGGGAGGCCGGATGGCGCTCAGGGAATTGGTAAAAGCCGGTTCGAAGAAGCCCGCATTTCTGGGTAGTGTTCCTTCTGATTACAGTGAGACCATGCTCAGAAAGGAAGGCTTCGTTCAAGAAGCAAAGGCGCTTGGTGTTCCCGTTGTTGTCTATGAAGAACCTGACCCGATTAAGGATGATGACCAGTATTACAGTAATTTTCTTACACAGCATAAGGATATTGACGGTGTATTCGCCATTACCGATATGACAGCAGCTAAATATATCGAGAGAGCTAAGCTTGCCGGTATCCGCGTTCCTGAAGATGTGAAGGTAATAGGATACGATGGGATTCAGGATCATTCGTTTTTTCATCCCTTGCTGTCCACAATCCGGCAGCCCGTAGAAGAAATGGCCAGAACGGCCGTGAGACTGCTGCTGAAGAAAGTGGATGGGGAAACGCTAGATGGAGAGATTTATCGAATCTCAGTAAAATATAGAGAAGGCGAGACTACCTGATCTATTTTTTTCATATAAGTTGGAAACGTTTCAATCAAAGTTGGAAACGTTTCAATAATATTTTATCGAAAGGAAGAAATTATTATGAATGCCTCCAAAACCTCTTTCAGAAAAATACTGGGGAGCTATCAGCTTTATCTTCTGGTTCTGCCCGTTGTCGTCTACTTCGTCCTGTTCCAATACGTACCGATGTACGGTGTACTGATTGCTTTCAAGGATTTCTCACCGACAAAAGGCATCCTGGGCAGTCCCTGGGTAGGCTTCGAGCACTTTCAACGTTTCTTTGATTCATATTCCTTCTGGACGATCATTAAGAATACACTCGGGCTCAGTGTGGTCTCGCTCGTTGTCGGGTTCCCTCTGCCGATTATCCTTGCATTGCTAATGAACCAGCTAATGGTCAAGCGGTTCAAGAAATTCGTACAGACCGTTTTGTACGCGCCGCATTTCATTTCCATTGTCGTGCTGGTCGGGATGATGTTTGTCTTCCTGTCACAAAACGGTGTCGTCAACACCATGATTTCCTCGGCAGGTGGAGAACGCATCAGTTTTATGTCCGATCCGGCGTGGTTTAAGCCGCTGTATATTTTGTCCGGCGTATGGCAGGAAACAGGCTTTGCCTGCATTATTTACTTGGCTGCGCTGAGCGGAGTCAATCCGGAAACGCATGAAGCTGCTATTGTAGATGGCGCGAATAAATGGCAGCGGATCCTAAACGTGGATATTCCTGTCCTGATTCCGACGGCCGTCATCCTGCTGATTCTGGCCTGTGGCAATATCATGAACGTCGGATTTGAGAAAGCGTACCTGATGCAAACGCCGCTTAATCAGCCTTCAGCTGAAATTATTTCGACTTATGTATACAAGGTAGGTTTGCAGCAGGCACAATACAGCTTCTCGGCGGCGGTAGGTCTGTTCAATTCAGTTATTAATCTGATTCTGCTGCTATTTGTCAACGGAATCGCCAAACGGTTGTCCGGGTCCGGACTATGGTCATAGGAGGAAAAAAATCATGAGTACAGCAGCTATACGTAAAAAAGACGATATGTGGTTTGACATCCTAAATATTATTATTCTTTCTCTCATCGCACTTGCCGTCTTGTATCCGCTTTATTTTGTGGTGATTGCTTCTTTTAGCAGTCCGGATAAAGTCAATACAGGAGAGGTCTGGCTCTTCCCCAAAGGGATTACCTTTGAAGGGTATGAACGAATCTTTCAGGATAACCGGATTTGGATCAGCTACTTCAATACCATTAAATACACGTTGGTCGGCACCTTTGTGAATGTGTCACTTACCCTGATGGGAGCCTATGCGCTTTCACGCAGGGATCTCGCTGGACGGAACGTAATTATGCTGTTCTTGCTGTTTACGATGTTCTTTTCGGGCGGTTTGATCCCGACCTACCTGCTTGTGAAAAAACTTGGAATGTTAAATACGATGTGGGCGCTTATCCTTCCCAAATCAGTGGCCCTGTTCAATTTGATCGTAACGCGGACATTCTTTCAGTCTACACTGCCGAACGAACTGCTCGAAGCCGCCAAAATGGACGGATGCTCCGACTTCCGCTTCTTTTTCCGGATGGCGCTGCCACTGTCCAAACCAATCATAGCGGTAATCGCCTTGTATTACGGTGTAGGGCATTGGAATTCTTATTTCGATGCACTTATCTATCTCAACAAGGAGAATGCTTACCCACTGCAGCTCATTCTGAGAAATATCCTCATCCAGAGCCAACTTTCTGCCCAGATGTTGGGAGGAAATATCGACGGGCTTGCCGCGCAGCAGCGAATTGCAGAACTGGTGAAATACGGAGTTATTATCGTTGCTTCCGCACCGCTTATGATCGCTTATCCGCTGATGCAGAAATATTTTGTGCAGGGCGTGATGATCGGCAGCGTTAAGGGATAAATAAAGCTTTGACTAAGCTTAGGGGGGATGCGGGCCAAGGAAGAGAAATCAAGGATTATAGGCAATGCAGTTAAGACCTATTTAATCAATTAATACATTGGGGGCGAAAAGCTTGAGAAAAGTTTCGGTTGTACTAACAGCTGCAATGATGTCAGTGGTCTTGGGAGCATGCTCGGTAAACAGTGGAAACAGTGGTAATAATGTCAAGACTCCTGCGGTTTCGATAAATGAGACGGGTCTGCCTATTGTGAAGGAGAAGGTAACGCTTAATTTTGTATCACCCAAATCTCCGATTGCTCCGGATTATGGGGATATGACGCTATTTAAAACCCTTGAGGAAGCTACGAACGTCCATATTGAGTGGAATAATATTCCGGGCGATGGATATCAGGAAAAGAAAAATCTGATGCTCGCCAGCGGCGATCTGCCAGACGCTTTCTATGCCTCGGGCTTCTCCGACTACGATCTGGTGAAATACGGAGCGGATGGAACGATTATCTCTCTTGAGGATCTGATTGAGAAATATGCGCCGAATCTGAAAGCGCTTTTTGAAAGAAGTCCGGAGCTTAAGAAGGTTGTAACTGCACCAGACGGTCATATTTACTCGCTGCCGCGAGCAGAGGAAATGGACCTGGTCAACATGCCTAATATTATGGTTATCAATAAAACCTGGCTTGATAAATTGGGACTTCAGATGCCAACTACTATTGAAGAGTATAAGCAGGTGCTGATTGCCTTCCGGGATAAAGACCCGAACGGAAACGGCAAGAAGGATGAAATTCCATTGTCCTGGTGGTGGCAGGGCTGGTGCGGTAATGAAGGTGACCTGTTTGCCCTGTTTGGTCTGCCCGACAACCCGTTCGAAGATGACCATAGAGTCGTAAAGGACGGCAAGGTTATTTACACAGCGGTACAGCCGGAGTATAAAGCGGCTCTTGAATATCTTCACGGCTGGTATAAAGATGGCCTTATCGATCAGGAGGTAGCGACGATAGACCCTGCTAAGCTGTTCGCAAAAGGTAAATCGACAGATGCAACGCTGGGCTCCTATATGTGGTGGGAAATTGAAGAGGTAGTTGGAACGGATCGCGCCAAGGATTACGTTGTTATGCCTCCACTCAAAGGAGTAAACGGAGAGATTATTGTTGGACATTCCAACTATTCCGAATATGGCCGTGATGCTTTAGTCATCACGAAGGCGAACAAGTCCCCTGAGATTACCATGAGATGGGTGGACCAACTGTATGAGCCGAAAATGTCCGCACAGGTCAACTGGGGCCCAATCGGAGAAGTGTATGAGGAAGATGCGAACGGTATGCTGGTGAACAAGAAGCTTCCTGACGGAGTAGCTATGGGCGAATTCCGCCAAAAAGTGGCACCAGGTGGACCATTTGCGGTTCTGAAGGAGGACTTCGGAACGGTTGTGGATATGGAGCCTCGGGCAAAAGAGCGGCTTGAAATTCTGAAAACCTACTATCAGCCATACCAGACATCGGAATACTTCCCGGCTATTTTCTTTCGTTCGGAAGAGACGGATACCATTAACCGTCTGAGTACGGATATCAAGCAGGTTGTAAAGCTTAAGAAAGCTCAGTGGCTAATGGAGGGTGGCATCGAGCAGGAATGGGATGCTTATGTGAAGCAGCTGGAAGACATGGGTCTTCCGCAAATGATAGAAATTTGGCAGAATGGTTTGGACAATTTTAACAAGTAATATCGTACCGACGGAGCGCAACAGGTTTCAGCGTTGCGCTCTGATTTTTTGAGAGACAGGGTGATTCACCAATGACAACATTATCGTATACCGAAGCTTTTCGTCCGCAATTTCATTTTACACCGGAAGCCCATTGGATGAACGACCCGAACGGGATGGTTTATTTCGAAGGGGAATATCATTTGTTCTATCAGTATCATCCGGAGAGCACGACATGGGGGCCCATGCACTGGGGCCATGCCGTAAGCCGGGATCTTATTCATTGGGAGCATCTTCCTATCGCTCTGAAGCCTGACCATAACGGATTTATTTTTTCTGGTTCCGCTGTTGTGGATGAGAAAGATACAAGCGGGTTCTTTTCCGGTGGTTCCGGTTTGGTAGCTCTGTTTACCCATGCGGATGAATATCCCGATACCGGAAGACCGCGTCAAAGACAAAGCCTTTCTTACAGTTTAGATAAAGGCAGAAGCTGGACCATGTACGAGGGTAACCCAGTATTAAGCGATGAGACTATCACTGATTTTCGAGACCCTAAGGTGTTTTGGCATGAACCGCTGAGCGTATGGGTGATGGCAATTGCTGCCGGAGACCATATTCGGTTCTACACGTCAGGAAATTTAAAAGAGTGGTCATTGGCCAGTGAGTTCGGAGCGACCGAAGGCTCACATGACGGAGTGTGGGAATGTCCGGATTTGATTAAGCTGCCTGTGGATGGCAACCCCGGGTATCATAAATGGGTTCTGATTGTCAGTATCGGAGATCATCCCGAGCTACGGGAAGGCTCGCGGATCCAGTATTTTGTCGGAGATTTTGACGGGTACCGCTTCACGAATAACGCTTCTCCCGACACGATTTTATGGCTGGATCACGGGAGAGATAATTATGCCGGAGTAACCTGGTCGAATGCAGATCAAGAGAACGGTGGTAAGCTGTATGTTGGCTGGATGAGCAACTGGAAGTACGCGAATTTGACCCCAACCAGCACTTGGAGAAGCGCGATGACATTGCCGAGAGTGCTTTCACTGGTTACCCGTAAGGATGGTGTTCGTGTGGCTCAAACTCCGGTAGTAGAAGTGGAAAAACTGAGGCGGAGCACGGTTTCATGGGAGGACATTATAGTAGAACCGGGTTGCAACCTTCTTGCAGGCCACCACGGAGATCGGTATGAAATTGAAATTTCTTTCGAGCCTGGAAGCGCGTCAGAGGTCGGCTTAAAGCTGCGCACGTCAGGTGATGAAGAAACGGTTGTAGGGTACGATGTATTGAACCGGTTGCTGTTCGTAGATCGTTCCAATTCCGGGACTACAGACTTTCAGCCTCACTTCGGATGCAAACATAGCGTGCCGCTTGAACTTGTAGACGGTATGGTCACACTTCGTCTGTTTATGGATTGGTCTTCCATCGAAGTGTTTGCGGACGAAGGAGCTGTAGCGATTACGGATCAGATTTTTCCGGATCTCTCCAGTACAGGTATGGAGCTGTACACAATTGGAGGCAGCGTGAAGGTGATTTCTTTACAGCTGCATGAGCTGGATTCAATATATACCGGAATGAATACGTAAGACTAGGTGCATATTAGGGCGTTATAAGCTGGATGTTTAGGAGGGATTTACTGCGTGTCTAATGTAGGGACTGGAGTTATTCAAGAAAACGAAGTGCTCTGTGTCGGTGAATTGTTGATCGATTTCTTTTGCACCGAAGCGGGTGTGAATCTTTCTCAAGGAGAGCATTTCATGAAGCAGGCAGGGGGGGCGCCGGCTAACGTAGCCGCTGCTGTATCCCGTCTGGGCGGCAAAGCTGCATTTGCAGGTAAAGTGGGTAGTGACCCGTTCGGCGATTTTTTAGTCCAAACACTGAACGAGGTTCGGGTGAATACTGAGTTAGTAGCCAGAGATACTCTGTCTTTGACAACAATGGCTTTTGTATCCCTGCAAAAAGACGGGGAACGCGACTTTATGTTCAATCGCGGTGCGGACGGAAACTTTACCCGGTCGGATGTTCCGTTAAGTCGGCTTAAGCAAGCAACCATAGTCCATTTCGGGTCCGCTACCGCCATGCTGGGTGGATCTTCCTTAGATGCTTATTTTTATTTGATGGAAAATGTGAAGAGGGAGGGGCAATTCCTCTCCTTTGATCCCAATTACCGCAGCAGCCTCTGGGGCTCGCGGACGCAGGATTTTGTAGACTTCGCCCGAAAGGGTGCATCTATGGCCGATTTCGTCAAAGTAAGCGGGGAAGAACTGGAGCTCATTACCGGAAACGGGGATGTTACCTCAGGAGTGAAGCTGCTGCATGAGCTTGGGGCAAGAACCGTTGCTGTAACGTTGGGGAGAGAAGGCACGTTCTTCTCCAATAACGAATATCATGCGGAAGTGCCAAGCATACCAGTACAATCGGTAGATTCTACCGGCGCTGGGGACGCCTTTGTTGGCGCCGTCCTGTTCCAATTGTCCCGTCCGAATATGAATTTCGAGGGGATCACCTTTTCACAATGGGCAGATATTATTACTTTTGCTAATAAAGTCGGAGCTTTTGTCTGCACAAAGGTCGGTGCGATTTCGGCTTTGCCGTCTTATAAGGAAGTGGAAGGATAGAAGCGTGCCTTTTACGCAGGAGAAATAGAGAGATCAACATATTGGCGCAAGAAGGGTATCCCACCAAGGGATACCCTTCTTGCGTTCTGCCGGATTATCGTCAGGAAGCTGCATCGTCAGTTTGCGTGAAAAAGGGCATAGACCAAACCAGAATAAATCCTTATTATGCCTATGTATACATGTATAAACTGATTTACACCTGTATGTACTGATAAAAGCACGAAATGGGATAATGACCATTCAAGGGGGATTTCAATAATGATCGTTGATTCTTTAACACATCTGCTGGAAGACGAGGCTGCCTTCGGCCCGAAAATTTAAAGAGGACTGCTATTTTTACGCGACCACAGATTTCACCGGCCAGGCTGCCGGACGTCACGAGGTAGACGAAGAACTCTTTTACTTCATTAATGAGTATGAAACGAAGGATGCGGAAGACTGTTTTTGGGAAGCACACAGAAAGAATCTGAACCTTCATTATATTCTGGAGGCAAAGAGAAAATCGGTTACGCAGCGATTGAACGTCTTGAAGTGAAAGAGGAATATAGCGATGAGAAGGACGCGGTATTTTTCAATGGAACACTGGAATCCGCAGTAGCTGTAAGCTCCGGGGATATTTTGAAAATTAAAATCTAAGATTTCTCCGAGAAACGGATGCCGTCTTCAAAGGACGGCGCAGCCGTTTCTTCTTGAAATATAAAGAAGGTTGGCTACATATGTTTGATCAGAGGTCACAGCATCTTGTAATAAAATACTGTCGCATGAAGCTCCCCGTTAGCAGACCGCGTATAGTCCGGGATTCTGCCACCCTCTATGTATCCAAGCGATAAATACAGAGTATTTGAGGGATCGCCCGCACGCGTGTCGAGCACGATAAGTTTTCTTTCGTCGGCAACAGCTGCAGCTTCTGCGGTTTCCATCAGCAGCCCGGCAATCCCTTTTCTGCGGTGCTCCGGATGTACCATTAGCTTGGCAATTCCTGCTCTGTGTCTAGCGTTGGCCTTCGATGCCAGTTGCAGCTGTACCGTCCCCACGATGATATCATTCTCTTTGGCTACCCACAGCATAACCCCGGGTTGAATCACGTCCCGCCAATATAGAAGCCTCCTTGGGATCAAGCGGCGGCAGGAAGCCGATAGATGCTCCGTCCTCCACGACTCTAATGAGCAAATGGCTTAAGTCCTGTTCCATATCGGCGTTTAACGATTCTACTAAAGTCATTGTAATCTTAGCGTTCATCAGAGGATCTATCCTTTCGCTATTCTTTTATTTTGCATACATTCATTATATGGAAGTGAGTAACGTTTACAATATTGATTGAAAATGACCGGATATCACTTCACCTGAATAGCGAAGAAATAGTCCGCTTGTCCTTGGTCCAGGAACCATTCGCAATTAATGCTATAGGTATAACACCCTTGGAAGCAGGGCGTGACTTTCGATCTGTGAACCGGCTGGAGCCACAGTTGTCTTCATCATGGGTGGAGAGGCAGTATCAGCATCTACAAAGAGGATATCGTTGCCGCCTTTGCCTGAGACCTGACTCCAGCTATAGGACCCGCGATACACCTTTATATCCTGGCCTTCAATAAGAATGACCGGCAAAGGCGGTTTGTCTGCAAAGACCCATTTCGAATATAACGAAGGAGCTGTGGATGGTTCAGCTTCCGGGCTGCTCCCATGGCTTCCTGTCCGGTAACCCGCGTAAAAAGCTCCGGCAATGAGAATGAATGAGATCAGGATCGTAATAAATTTATTGTTCATGGTATCGCCCCTAATGCCTTTGACGTTCGTTTATGGGTAAAAGTTACACAAGAGGAACAAATTTGTCTGTAAGCGATTACGCTGAAGATCGGTATCATAGGACACCCTTTGGTATCTATATATTAGTTGGAGACCCAAGACATGAAGGAGGGATTCCAAACTGAGTTCTTATTTTCAGCGGATCATCACGTTATTGCTCGTACTCGGTTTACTCTGTTGTGCTTTCTTTACCGGAAAAGCAAGCGCAGCAGGCAATGATCTGATCATCATCAACAAAAAGGTGAACAAACTGGCATTCTTTAGCGATGGGAAGCTGGAACGGACTTTTCCAGTCGCTACGGGCAGAACCCAAAGTCTAACCCCTGAAGGCAGCTTTAAAATCGTAGTGAAGATCAAAAACAGACCCTATTACAAAGAAAAAATTCCGGGAGGAGATCCACGCAATCCGCTGGGTGACCGCTGGCTGGGTCTGGAGGTCAACGGTACCTACGGAACCACGTATGCCATTCACGGTAACAGCAATGAGAATTCGATTGGAAAGTATGTCAGCTCCGGGTGCATACGTATGCACAACGAGGATATCCACTGGCTGTTTCCAAGGGTGCAGAAGAACACGATGGTCGTAATCACCTCAAGTGATGCAGGGATGGAGACCATTGCTGTGAAGCATGGGTACACGCTCGGAAGGAAGATTTTTGCCGGAACCCTGGTCATTAACGATGTATCTGTGAAGCTGAATCAGGAGCTGGTCATTGAAAAGGGCCGTATTTATTTGCCGCTAAGGGAGACCCTGAATTTACTTGGGGGAGGGGTGAATTGGAACGCTCAAAAGGAAATTCTGACGATTACATGGGGAAAGCGTACGATTATCCATAAGCCGCAGTCAAACACAGCTAAAGTGAATGGAAGGGACGTCGCTATGCTGCCTTCTCTGAAACAAAATAACAGCGTAATGATTCCGCTGAAAAACATCCCCGGATGGTTCGGGCTTCAGGTAAAGTGGGATTCACAGAAAAAGACGGTTATTCTTTCGGACTGAATAAAAGGGGTCGGCGGAACGGAATCTTGCCAACCCCTTTTTTTATCCTAATGATGAAGCGGTCAGGCTCTTATTGGAAGTTTCTGTTTTGACTCGAAATAGAAGATGCGTTCGAACCTTGACCTATGCCGGAACCCATACCGGAACCCATACCGGAACCCATGCTGGAACCAATACCTGAGCCCATACCTGAACCCATGCTGGAACCAATACCGGAACCAATACCTGAACCCATGCTGGAACCAATACCTGAGCCCATGCCGGAACTCATACCTGAACCTATACCGGAACTCATACCGGAGCCCATTCCACTACCCGAACCAATGTTTGAAGAGAACTGGGAAGTCATCGGTGAATGCATGGAGGAAGTATGCATTGGTTGCTGGTTATAGGACGTATTAAAGGATGGATTAAAGCCTGAAGCGGATGTGCTGTAGCTGCCAGCTTGCGAGCTTTGCTCCAGCTGTCTACAGATCTGGGATACCTGCTGCATTTGCTGCAGAGCTGTTTGATGGCCGTGCAGTGTGGATTGAATCATTTGAACGGATTTGTGCTCGCGCTGCGCCAGTTCCTCCAGTCTGATTGCATTTTGCTGCTCTTGCTGAAGCATTTGCTGATACATTTGATTAGCCTGTTGTGTCTGGCTGACAAGCTGCTGAATGATTTGTTCACATTGGTTAATTTGGCTAGACAAGTTTGAATTCAAGATCGTTATCCTCCTTGGAATGGCTCATTTTGAGACTAGGTTATTATCTCTAAGGAAAGTCTGTGTTATTCATTACAGAACCAGTTAGAAATAGAACGTTTTTTTGTCTCATTTGGAGGAAATTGGTTGTGACATGGCGAATAGGAAGGACTGATGATTTGCTTAATCCGATTAAGGCACTCTGCAAGATACGTACTCATCAGCCGGTTCCCCAAGCCTCTTCCACGTAACGCCTGATCAACCGCCATATGCTCGACAAAGCGGAATCCCGGGAATTCCCAGACAGCCATAAAAGCGATCACGGTGCCGTTATCATTCAGGTCTGTAACCAGACGATATCTTGGATCAGCAAGCAATGCCCATTGCGCTTCACGTGTTCGGAATTCGGGAACGAAGCCTCCATAATGGCAAAAATTTCAGTAAAGGGGTATTCATACATGTTCCAATGCTCACTTTCTATGGGGTGTCGGGATATGCATATTTAACATTGTACCAAAGAGAAGAGGAGGAGGTTTTTATTGAAATACTGGAAGTTAGGTATACTTGGATTTTTACTGATTTCTATAACAATTTGTGTATTTTTATACCTCAAACCCGTCGATATTAATAGGGAATATAGTTCCGTGGCCTATTCTTTTGATAATGATTTCGAAAAGAAAACAACGATTATACTGAGAGGGGAGCTTTATAGGCGCCTTTTTGATAAACCTACTGTCATAGGGAACGCAAGAACTTTGGGCACAATAAACGCTTCTTATAATCTGGATAAAGTTTGGTTGAAGTTAAATGATATCGATAAAAAATATAATATGAACGGGTATGTGTTTGGACCTGCAAGCACTAAAATAGAGGCAAACGAGCTAATAAGAGAATTAGTTAATTAGTCCAGTCAATCAGAAAAGGATGGGAAACCCATATGGAATTTTCAAAAACGACCGAAATCCAAGCACTCTACAAACAGCTGATAGATGCATGGAACAACCATTACATATTGAACATAGAGCAATTAGAAAAAAAGTTACATAAAGCAATTGAACGTCAAGAGGAAAAATAATTAAAGGGAGAGACAAATGGACATTCACCAAATAACAAGCAGGTTCACCTATACTTTTAATTCACTCCTGGAAGCTAAGGTGAGGAATTTTTTAAGGAAAAGTATTTTCCTGTACTTAATTGCGGCTTACTTATTTATGAATCCGGCAACCGAAGTAAAGGCTGTAGACAATAAGGTTTTATTATTTTTTATAATTTACATAACTCTTCTTGTGACGGGTGTAGCGGCCATAATACTATCCGCCTATATTCAGTTCAATAAAAGGAAAGATACGGCTCTAATCATAAGTTTTACTGAAGGGAAAATAATGGTCACAGATGAGCTAACCGGAATAACGACCGAAAGAGATTGGGAATGGATAAAAAGAGTACAATTATTGAAGGAAACCTATTATTTTGACATTAAGGCTAAGAGAACAGAAGTAATTATTATGAGAAGAAACAAGCTGTCGGAAGCGGAAGATACGGCCTTGCAGGGCTGGATAAAAGAGAAGAGTAAATTGGTGCTTTAGACATTTTGGAGGCAGTACTTTCAGTAACGGGATATTCACTGATATTCTTTTTGAGGGGTAAGGAGAAGTTATAATATCTTTCCAACTGGAATGCTCCATTCGAGAAAGGATTCTTCTTCTGAAAGGCGTGTTTTTGGACTTATTATAGTAAAGGTCTATAAGTCCATGGAATACCCATTAATAATTTGTCCGTTGTTGATGATTTTTATAATATTTGGATGAAGAGTAAGCATGGTCGTTCTGCTCATTTAAAACAAGCACAAACGGATTGGACGCTTCATGAAGATTATAATGAGTTAAAAGTGCAATATGAGCTATTGAAAAAAGAATTTCAAGCCGTATCCAAATGATTCTATTTAAAAGCTAAAAGAGCAATTCTGCAAGGTAACCTGCAGGTTGCTCTTTTTTTACTTGCGCCTGATATAATGAGTAACAAATGAAGTGTTCCGTTGGAAAGAAGGGATTTGGACATGTATCTGGAGTTGAATGAGAGCGAATATAAGGTGACTGCTGAAGGGATTACGGTTGAGTTGTTTGCCAAAGAGTTTGCGCTTCTGCAGTTTATGTACCGGAACAGGGGGCGTACATTCAGCCGGGAACAGCTGCTGGACAAGGTGTGGCCGCTGGAATATCCGGCAGAGCGTACGGTGGATGACCATATATACCGGCTCCGCAAGAAGCTTGGCAGCCTTCAAGGGCTTGATATCAAGACCCTTCGCGGCTTCGGTTACAGTCTGACTGTACCCAATTCCCACACTTTGGCTGCTGCCCATCCAACAGCGCAAGATGCAGAGCTGCGTGAGACGATGCGGGAAGTGTTCGTGAAATATCATCAATATGGCCAAGGGAGGTCGATGCTGATCCTTGCGCGCCAGCAGGATGTGCTGGGATATGAGATGGACTCGTTTTATTCGGTATATGTTCATTTTGTGCAGGGAGATCTGGAATGGCTGTTGAATACAAGCGAGGTTCCTATGGGGGAGCGGTTATATTGGCTGCTGCTGTTTTTCATGTTTTCCGGGGAGCCGGAGGGGAAGCTGGCCTACTGCGAACAAGCGTTGGAGAAGAAATTAATGTCGCCTTCCCAGCACCGGGAGATGGAAATTCTCAACATTCTGGATTTATATACGGTGGCGGGTGTGCCGGACAAAGCGCTGCAACGGCTTGAGCTAACCCATAAGGTAATCGCTGAATTACAGATGGAGAAATTCCGGCTGCCTGTCGCCATTTCGGAGATGTTTGCCCATCTGGCAGCGGGAACGCAGAACGAAGAACTGAACCGGATGGCCACGGCTATTGAGGAGCTTTTGCTTGAAAAGCCTTTTCTCCGTGAGATCGGCAGTTATAAAGTTGTAAAGGGAATGTGGGCTTTGAGGCGAAAAGAGTGGCGTGAAGCGGAGAATCTGATGGACGAGGGACTTGGAGTACTGGATATGTCCGGATTCATCCCACTCCGGCTACTGGCTCTGCACCGGATTGTTCATTATTGCAGAAGGTTTCAGGCCAAGGAAGCCCTGGAGCACAAATATACGAGGTTATTTGAAGAAGAGCAGGAACAACTCGGCCTGAACCGGCTGATGAAACCGCTGGAAGCGGCAATTCACAACTATCTCCACGCTCTCTGATATTTCTCTGACAATTCCCCATTACATTAGGATCAGGAACAACGTGATTCTTAATTGTAATTTTGGAGGAATGTCCTATGAACGCTGCAACACCGGCAGGATCAAGCCTGCTCCATAACAAAATATACATCCGTGTGTACAGCGCATTTGCCGCTGCGGCCTTCGGTGACTGGTTCGATACACTCGCCATTCAGGTGCTTGTAGGGTACCGGTGGCACGCAAGTTCGCTCATGCTGGCATTGATTCCTGTATCCATGGCCTTACCCGGTATCCTGCTGGGCTCTGTTGCAGGTGTGGCTGCGGATCGGCTGAACAAGCTGACAATAATGCGTATCTGCGATCTGCTCACCTCAATCCTGACCGCGCTGGTCTTATTCGCTCCGAGTATGGGTTGGCTGCTTCCCTTGCTGACACTTCGTGCCGCAATTTCTACACTCAACGTACCGTCGCAGCAATCTTTAACCCGCCGCATTGTGCGGGAAGATCAGTTGCTGCAAGCAACCTCACTCAACGGCCTCGTGAACCAGGGCTCCAAAATCGCCGGTCCCCTTCTGGGCGGCTTCGCTCTATCCGTGCTCACACCTCAGTGGTGTATTTTGCTCAATGCCATCCTGCGGGCCTGCTCTTATCTTCTCCTGCTCACCGTCAAGAACGCTCAAACAGGAGAAGAAAGCGATAATTCCGCTGCAAAAGAGAAATCGATACCGCTTCGCACGATGTGGAGAGAAGGCTGGAGTTTTATTTTTCGCAGCAGGCTGCTGTTGAATACCATACTGTTCGGATTGGCCGGAGCACTGGCTATTCAGATGATTGATTTTCAGTTTACCAGCCTTTTTCGAGTGATTTCCCCGGATAAGGAATCTCTGCTGGGCTGGCTAGTGGCTGCTTCCGGCGCAGGTGCCGTACTCATTATTATACTCATGAATAAAATGAATCGCGGAACGGGGTATGGTTGGAAGCTTGGAACCGGTTATTTGCTTATCGGAGGGTCAATCGGGGGCTTGGGTCTGCTGCAGCCGGGCGATGGCCTCATTCCGGTCCTGCTGCTGGGATTCGTGATGGGCATCGGGAACGGTGTTATTATGATTACCTTCAATTATTGCCTCCAAAAAGAAACACCCCCGCACATGACGGGCCGGGTATTCGGTATTCAGAGTACAATACTTAGCGCTGTAATGATTGGAGCACCTCTGCTTGGTGGCATTCTGGTTCAAGCTGTCGGCCCTGGCCGCATATTTGTAAATTTTGGGGTTGTGATCGCGCTGCTTGGCGTGGTTGGACTTCTCTTTGGGCGGGTGCTGTGGCCTGCGGGGAAGGACGACGGGGTAAGCCAGATAGAACAGCCTGCTGCAGCCTTGAGCAAATAGAAATGAGATTAAAAAAATCCTTTTTATGGCAATCAAGAGCGACTTTATGAACAGATTAAGCCTTATACAGATAGGCTGGGTATTATGATAACACCTCCTGAGTGAACCTATATAAACCGAACTAAAGAATTATATGATAAAGAGGGAGAGTAACGAAGGAGAGGTTTGGAACTGTAGGAGCGATAGCGACCGCCTTTGTCTCCGGATTTCAGCCGCGAAGAGCGGTACAATTGAAGAAATTCTTACGACAACAGCGGCCGAAAGTCCAAACATTCTCCGTAGTTACGAACGACCCCTAAGTAAAATCTTTAGTTCATCTTATATAGTATAAAGTTCCGAACCTAAAACACTGGAAGTGGTTGAGAGACCCTTTTCAGTGTTTTTTGGCATTCTATAATTGAAAGTTTTTACAATTGTCACGAATCCACTTTTAATTTCTAAATATAGTTTGAAATAATTGACCGATGGAATAATTCACCATATTATTATGAAAAAGACAACCGATTTGGAATAAAGCGGCGAAAGGTGGGTTTGACAAATGAAGCAGACGACCATTCGTGCAGAGCTGGAAGACTTTCTTAAAAGGAAAGTTACAACAATTAACCAGTTTGCAGAAGCGTCCGGAGTGAATTCGGGAACGATCAGTAATATTATTAACGGGAACCGTCCAATTGCCATGCAGCAGCTGGATCGTATCACAGAAGGCATGGGACTTGTCCCGGGCTTCTTTTATGAATTATATGCGGATGAGTGCTTCATAGGATCTACACCTAACTGGCGGCGTCTTCGCCCGTTTTTATATCGCTGCGCGGAGCTGGACAAGCTGGACAATATCCGTTGGGTGGTATCGATGATGATGGATAACCTATCCTATGCCTCCGTATTATTTGAGACGGCGGAGACCTTTTTTAAAGAAGGAAAGCATAAGGCTGCAGTGCTGCTGTATGAAAACGTGGCTGAAGGTGAGAAGTATCAACATTCGGAACGGTTGGCTCTTTGCCGGTACCGTTTGTTTACCGCCGCTCTGGGCAACGATCAGGACGTGAATTTGCGGGCAGCTGTGCACTTTGAAAGCTTTGTCGACCGCTTGGATGAAGTGGATCAGCTCGATGCGCTGAAGGATTTGGCGAATACATATAGTTCCTTGCACCGATGGGATAAGGTAGAGGAGCTGGCAAAGAGAATGGGGTGCAAAGCTTCAATTCAATACGCAAACAGACATGTGGAAGCAAGAAGAGATGGATTTCAAAAAGAACCTGCCATGCCTTTATTCTCATATATTTTGTATTCTTATGTTTTATGTTCAGTGGTTTATGGAGAGCTTGGAGATTATGATAGGGCATTACATTACGTTTCACTTTACTCGGATATGAGCTGGATCCAAGAGAATAATGAGGAAGTACTGCAGCTCATGAATCAATGCATGGGTTGGGCTAAAGCCAATACCTCTCTTTTTAAACTCTTGAAGGGGGAGAGCAGGGTGCTTCCGGAATACGTTAGTTATATCGAGCAGCGGAAAGATGAAATTCTACCGGCTCTATTTAAAATACTCCAAGCTGCCAATCAGCATCATTTCAACGTGGATGATATACTGCTGCGGTTTGAACAAGAAATTTCTTCGTATAGAAATCAACAGGGAACCATAGGAACTTACAATGAACAAGTTATTGCGGATGGCTATTGTCACTTTATGGCCGAACTGGCCTCCTACTATTTCAATCAAGGAAAATATGGAAATGGTGTTAAATGTATCATAGATAGTTTGGGAGTTTCTGTTAAAATTAACAATGAAGCTTGTATTATCAGGTGTGTCGGTCTATTTGAGCAATTCCGGTATGCCGCAACCCCTGAGGCTCAAAAGCAATATCAAAATTTAATAAGTGAGGTGCAGAGAAGAAATGAAAAGAAAACTGGCTTTGTTGTTGGCGTTATTTAGTGTTTTATTAGTAGTGGCCCTTCCCGCGTATGCTTCTGAATTAGTTTCAGTTGAGGATGTGGTAGTCACACCTCAGATCCATGGAAACGGCGGATGGTAATTTAAAATCACAGTAAGCAGAAGGGCGTTCCTGGGGTGACTCGGGAGCGCCCTTCTCCTGCTATGGGTACTGCATTAATGATAGAAACCTATATTTTGACATATACCTCTAAAATATTACATAAGGAGGTATTGTCCATGAAAAAGACGGAAGTGATCCAGAAGAAAATAGAATGCGCGAGGGTAGAACTTTATCGGATGGAGAGGAACCACGGCGGGTTGCTGCATCCGAATGTCATAAAACAGTCTATGAAATTAGATGAACTAATAAATAAATATTATTGCGCTGTCTATAGAATTGAAAAGTAATTATAGGAAGCAGGAAATTTTAGAATTCTTGTTCAAGCTCCCGCTTGTCATGCCCGTCTGCATATTGCGGTGGGGTCCCTCATAGACATGTACTAATCAAGGCATTCAAAACAGGTTAAGGGGATGATGTCATGCGCCGGATAACATGGGTACTCGCAATCATTATGAGCGTTGCCCTGGTGTTGACGGGTTGCGGGAAGAAGGATTCCGCTTCCGTGGTCAAGGATTTAAATGCTGTGGCCGACAAGTTGGAGAGCAAGCAGGGAGCCTATCAAGGTTCGGGCACGATGACTCTGTATACCGGCGAGCAGCCAAAGGAGTATAAGGTGGAGGTATGGTATAAGAACCCTTCTTATTACCGGATCAGCTTGTCGGATGTTCAGAGGAGCATTACCCAAATTGTACTTCGCAATGATGACGGAGTGTTCGTGCTCACGCCAAGCCTGAACAAAAGCTTCCGCTTCCAAAGTGACTGGCCGGACAAACAAGGTCAGGTCTATCTGTACCAGACGCTGGTTGGGGGCATTGTTTCCGATAACAACCGCCAGTTTGTAGACGATAAGGACAGCTACATATTTGAGGTGGCCGCTAATTATCAGAGCCCTGCTCTTGTGCGCCAGAAGATTTGGCTGAACAAAAAGACCTATGAACCAAAGCAGGTACAGGTGTCCGATTCCGAAGCTAAAGTAGTCGTGGATGTGAAGTTTGACAGCTTTACCTTTGATGCGAAGTTTCCTGAGGGTTCTTTTGATATGCAAAAGAATATGACCTCACAGACTCCTTCGCAAAGCACCGTAGCAGAGGTCGACGAGAACGGCAATCCGGTAGCACCATCCGGGGAAGAGGCTTCGCAGTTGCCGGTCACTGCTGATCTGGGTAATTTCGGAATTATCGAGCCGGATTATACTCCTGTCGGAGTAGAATTCAAAGACTCCCATAAAATGGAGGGCAGCGAAGATCACGCCGTGCTTATTCGTTATGACGGGATATATCAATATACGATTATGGAAGCCCGCCCTCTGGACCGTGCGGTATCGCTGGCACCGGGGTCGGTAGTTGATTTAGGCTTTACTGTCGGCTTGCTGAGCGGGGACGAACAGCAGACATTAACGTGGACAACCGAAGGTATAGAGTACCGGATTATCAGCTCCAATCTGCCGGTTCCGGAAATGATGCAAATTGCCGCTTCTATGCAGGAACAATCGGGTAAATAAAAAATAGTAGGCGGATACTGCGCTTTGTGGGAGTTATTCCTCTACAACGTAGTATTCGCTTTTTTTCTTTTTTTCCGCCGGTATGGGGGAATATTCCTGTAAGGAAGATAGTGCTGCTTTCATTGACAGCCCCCTTCTTTTAGCATTACCATTACCATTAAGGGCAGTGGTCAATGCGATTGCTGCAGATGACGTATTCTACTAAGAAGGTGACTTTGAAGTGCAAGCAAGCTATCGACCGACAGTAGCCGAGATTAATCTGGATGATTTGCGTGCGAATTACGAAGCCTTTCGCCGGTATTTGCCGGCTGAGACGAAGTTCATGGCATGTGTCAAAGGAAATGCGTACGGCCATGGAGCAGTGGAAGTGACGCGGGAGTTGGAAGCCTTAGGTGCAGACTATGTTAGTGTGGCTTTTTTGGATGAAGCATTAGAGCTGCGTCAGGCGGGAATACTACTTCCTATCCTGGTGCTGGGCTACACTTCTCCGGAAGGAATCGCCGTCGCCTGGGAGAATAACGTAACCGTAACACTGTTCACTCCGGAGGTATTGGAAGCGATCAGACGTCTTCCCGTAGACCCGGACCACAGGCTGAAGGTGCACATCAAGATCGACAGCGGGATGGGGCGGCTGGGACTTTTGCCAGCAGACGCGCCGGCTTTCATCGCTGAAGTGCACAAGATCGCACAGGCGGAGCTGGAGGGAATGTTTACCCATTTTGCCAAGGCGGATGAAGAAGACAAAAGTTATACACTGGAGCAGCACCGACGATTCACGGGCGTGGCGGAAGCGCTTCGGGAGAAGGAATTGAATATCCCGATTATACATACGGGCAACAGCGCTACAGCTATTGATACACCTCATCTATCCATCAACATGGTTCGTGTAGGTATCAGTATATACGGATTTTACCCGTCAGCCGAGGTAAACCGTCATTTGGTATCTCTACGCCCGGTATTGACGCTGAAGACGCAGGCAGTATATGTGAAAAGCCTGCCGCCCAATTGGGGCATCAGCTATGGTACCCGTTACGTTACGGAGAGCGAAGAAGTGATTGCCACGCTTCCCGTGGGGTACGCAGATGGATATTCCCGCATGTTAAGCGGTAAAGCTGAGGTGCTAATACGCGGACGCCGCGTTCCGGTCGTCGGAACCATCTGCATGGACCAGTGTATGGTATCGCTCAAATCTTTCGCTGAAGAAGCGGAACAAATCAAAGCCGGCGAAGAGGTTGTACTCATCGGCCGCCAATCTGACGTGTCCATCACGGCAGACGAGTTGGCTCTCCATCTTGGAACGATTCACTACGAGGTAATTTGCATGCTGGCTCACCGTGTCCCACGTGTGTATGTACGCAAAGGTGCACTTCCGAAATTGGTAAATCCCCTGCTTCAGATCGTAAAGTCCTAAAGGGTTCTTTATACAGTGGTGATTTGGGAGGATATAAATCGTAGACAACTATGTGATGTCTAGTCTATACGAACCGCCGTTTCTAGTTTATAATGGGATGCAGCATACTTGATATACTAACGGCATATATTCTTTGTATAAAATTCCTTGTATATTGCTACACTGAAAGACAAGGGCAGAAGGTTTGTGGGGGTGGAAGAGAAGGTGGCCAATTTGCAAAACACCAAAAGAATCATGATCAGCTTGCCCGATCATCTCTTACAGGAAGTGGATGGGATCGTTCAAATGGAGAATTCCAACCGGAGTGAATTGATCAGGCAGGCCATGAAGCTGTACTTGAGCGAACGGAGGAAACGTTTCATCCGGGAGTCCATGCAGCGCGGATACATGGAAATGGCTAAGATCAACTTAACCATGGCATGCGAGGCATTCCTCGCTGAGGAAGATGCAGACAGCACTCTTGGCCGCTTAGTAAGCGGGGTGTAGACATTGATCGTTAAACGCGGCGACGTTTTTTTTGCCGACCTTTCCCCGGTAGTGGGGTCAGAACAGGGCGGAGTAAGACCCGTTCTGGTTATCCAGAACGATATTGGCAATCGTTTCAGTCCGACGGTGATTGTGGCCGCTATAACGGCGCAGATCCAGAAGGCCAAACTACCCACGCATGTGGAAATTGATGCGGATGCGCACGGCTTTGACAGGGATTCCGTCATTTTGCTGGAGCAGGTCCGGACGATTGACAAGCAGCGCTTGACTGACAAGATCACCCACCTCGACGATGATACCATGAAAAAGGTGGATGATTCGCTGCAAATCAGTCTTGGCTTGATTGACTTTTAATTCAGGTAAAGACATAGATCCGTTAATAATGAGCGCTATAAGGTGCACCGGCGAATGAGCCTGGTGCGCCTTTTTAATTTTGGCACAGCGTTAATTTGTGATACTATTTCAGATATGGGCAAAAACGTAAGGTAGATTGGGGTAAGGAAAGAGGGATATTATTGGCTACAGAAACAACTAACACAGCAGTAGTAACCGATGAGGCAGCAGCAAAACGGGAGCAGGAGACCATTACTCTTGCCATCGCCAAGGAACTGGGAATTAGCGTAAAGCAGGTGCGCACAACCGTTGGATTGCTGGACGAAGGCAATACTATTCCATTCATCGCGAGATACCGCAAGGAAATGACAGGGGAATTGGACGAAAATGCGCTGCGGGATATTGAAGAACGACTGGCTTACCTGCGCAATTTGGGCGAGCGCAAGAAGGACGTTATCCGCAATATTGAAGAGCAGGGGAAGCTGACCAAAGAGCTGCATGAGCAAATTTCCAGTGCGGTTAAGCTTCAGGAGGTTGAGGATTTGTACCGTCCGTTTCGCCAGAAACGGAAGACACGAGCGAGTGTTGCCAAGGAGAAGGGACTCGAACCGCTGGCGGACTGGATAATGGAGCAGCAAAGACAGGGGAATCCCGACCAGGAAGCGGCTAAATATGTGGATCTGGAAAAAGGTGTGGAAAACGCGGAGCAAGCACTGCAGGGCGCAATGGACATCATTGCCGAGAATATTGCCGATGACCCCGCTATCCGCTCATGGGTACGTGAGTATACAGCCAGCCAAGGGGTGCTTGTGTCTGAGGCCAAGGATGCAGAGCAGGAATCCGTGTATGAGAATTACTATAGTTACCGTGAACCTGTACATAAAATGCCTCCGCACCGTATACTCGCCATTAACCGCGGAGAGCGGGAGAACATCCTGAAGGTTGGACTAGAGGTTGTGGCGGATAAAATCCATGCCTTTATCCAACGAAAGGTGATTAAAGGGCCAACTCCGGTAAAGGACTTGCTGGAAGCTGTAATTGAGGATTCCTATAAACGATTGATTGCGCCCTCTGTTGAGCGTGAGGTGCGCGGGGAGATGACAGGCAAAGGAGAGAATCAGGCGATATCGATTTTTTCCGGTAATTTGCGCAGCCTGCTGCTGCAGCCGCCGGTCAAAGGCCGCTGCGTGCTGGGCGTCGATCCCGCATACCGCACAGGCTGCAAGCTGGCGGTTGTGGATGATACCGGCAAGCTGCTGGAGGTTGCGGTGACTTACCCGACACCGCCGAACAACAAGAAGCGCGAGGCTGCCGCGAAGTTCAAGGAGCTGATTGCGAAATACGGCATCCAGCTTATCGTAATCGGCAACGGCACCGGCTCACGGGAGACCGAGCAGTTCACGGCTGAGGTTATTGCCGAAATCGGCAATCCGGAGCTGGCCTACCTGATCGTCAATGAAGCGGGAGCCAGCGTCTATTCCGCCTCCAAGCTGGCTCAGGAGGAGTTCCCGGATCTGGATGTAGCGGAGCGCAGTGCCGCTTCCATCGCCCGCCGTGTGCAGGACCCGCTTGCTGAGCTGGTAAAGATTGATCCGAAAGCGATCGGTGTCGGGCAGTATCAGCATGATGTTTCCCAGAAGCATCTGGAAGAAAGTCTTAAGGCTGTCGTAGAATCAGCTGTTAACCATGTGGGTGTCGATGTAAATACGGCATCTCCATCCCTGCTGTCCTACGTAGCCGGGGTTAATTCTACAATCGCCAAGAATATTGTTAAATTCCGGGAAGAGAACGGTAAATTCACGACCCGGAAACAGTTGCAAAAGGTCCCGCGTCTCGGCGCAAAGTCCTATGAGCAGTGCATAGGCTTCTTGCGGATTCCCGGCGGGGACAATACACTGGATCGGACTCCGATTCACCCGGAATCTTACCCGGTAGTAGACCGCTTGTTCCGAGAGCTTGGGCTTGATGTTGCCCGGCTGGGAAGCAAGGAAGTCGCTTCAGAGCTGGAGGCGCAAAACGCCGAAGAGCTGGCTGTGAAGCTGGATGTCGGCGTGCCGACATTGCGCGACATTCTGGAGAGCCTGCAGCGTCCCGGCCGTGATCCGCGCGAGGAGCTGCCCCTGCCGATCTTCCGCACCGATGTGCTGAAGATCGAGGATCTGGTTCCCGGCATGGAGATGCAGGGAACCGTCCGCAACGTGATCGATTTCGGCGCATTTGTCGATATCGGAATCAAGAACGACGGGCTGGTACATATCTCCCAGCTCAGCGGCAGCTTTGTGAAGCATCCGATGGACGTTGTCTCCGTAGGCGATAATGTCACCGTATGGGTCATGGGCGTCGATCTCAAGAAAGGCCGGGTCAGCCTGACCATGCGCCCGCCGCGCGGATAAGGCGGCTTGTTATAGATAGGAGAAAGCCATCTACTTAGGAATAAAAGTAGATGGCTTTTTGTTTGGCACGCTCTGGGGCTCTCATATCTGCAACTTTTTGGGAATAATGTACGTTAAAAAGGGGGGAAGTCAAATCCACAAGACCGTTTTGGCGGACCCAGGAGGCGCTACCCGACTTGAAATACCCCCGATTTCGTATTTGGCGGACAGAGAAGCCCTTATTTAGCTGAAAGCGGGCTAAAGAAGGCGTTGAATCCACAATTAGCGTCACCTCAGTCCGTTCTGTTCTCTTTTAGTAATCAGCACGATAATAGTTATCATGAACGAAACCGACATCGCAATTTGTTTATCTCGTAGGTTGAAATGGAAATCCTAAGAGTGAATGGCTCAAAGATTCCAATTCAGAGCTAACAAACAAAAAGGAGTCGGTTTACTAATGAGTATCGCCAAAAAGTATATTGGATTAGACGTATCCAAAGCCAAAATTGCTGTAGCCATCGCGGACGAGGGCCGAAGCGAACCCCGCTTCTGGGGGATTATCGAACATACCAGGGAACGTGTTCTAAGGCTTTTGCAGCAGTTGCAAGGTTCCGGAGAATCCAGAGCGGAACTGGAAGTCTGCTACGAAGCCGGGCCCACCGGGTACATGCTTCACCGCTGGCTGCTGGAATCCGGCATTTCCTGTACGGTTGTCGCTCCCTCCCTCATCCCTCAGCGGGCCGGCGACCGAATCAAGACCGACAAGCGGGATGCGCTGCGTTTGGCTCAGCTGTTTCGTGCCGGCGAGCTGACCGGTGTTTACATCCCATCCCCTGAGGAGGAAGCTCTCCGGGATCTCGTTCGAGCCCGGGAGGACGCAAAAGAAGATATGAACCGCCACAAGCAGCGCATGGGCAAGTTTCTGCTACGCTTGCAGCTCGCTCCCCCAAGCAAGGTCAAGGCATGGACCTTCGCCTACGAAGAGTGGCTGGACACCCTCCGCTTCGAGAGTCCCTGCCACCGTATGGTGTTTCAGGAATACCGGGAGAGCATTCGAGAAACGGCAGAACGACTCCGGCGTTACGAAAAAGAGATCGAGCTTCTCTCCCACACCCATGCGCAGGCGCCGCTTATTGAAGCGCTTCAGGCGCTGCGAGGGGTGGCTACACTCACCGCCACGACGCTGGTGTCGGAGATGGTCAGCGTGACGCGGTTTGCCAGCGCCCCCTCATTCATGAGTTACTGTGGTCTGGTGCCCAGCGAGCACTCCAGCGGCGTGAGCCGCAGTCAGGGGAAGCTGACCAAGGCCGGTAATGCGCATTTGCGACGGGTGCTGGTCGAAGCTGCCCACCATTACCGGCACTCGCCGGGAGTGCGCCGCAAACTGCGCGAGCGGATCACCGGACTGCCGCCGGAGGTGCAGCGGATGGCCTGGGAGGCACAGAACCGGTTGCACCGCAAATATATGAACATGCTGGGAAAAGGGAAGCACAAATCGAAGATCGTAGCCGCCATTGCCCGGGAGCTTGCCGGATTTGTATGGGCGATTGCCCGAGCTTTGGAGATGGACGACCGAAACCCCGTCCCGGAGTCCAAGCTTGCCGGGTAACCCTCTCCGTCCGTCTACTGCAATGTGACGCTGTATACCACTGAAAAATCACTCCCTAAAGGAAAGGAGATGAATGCCAGGAAGCCGGAGCATGACTTACCTTGGAGGCAAAATCGAGCAAGGTGAAGAGAAACGCCGCGGAAGCCCTTTGTGCCCGTTTGCTTGCGAACGATGGACGAAAATAGTTAGCGGCAGGCTCTTCAGATGGATTAATACCATGTGTAAACCCACGAATATCAGGATGCCGACCAGCGAATGATTTTTGCCTCCAAGCTAAGGACATGCTCCCTCCCTAATGTGTAAGGAAAGAAGTCACACTCAGAGTCAACCCCTTTGGAAAAAGGGGGCTCTCTTTAAAAGACGTCTATTGATAGGTTTGTTTAAGTGCGCCAAAAACGGAGTTGCTACAGCGGCGCTTGACAGTTTCGTTCATATCAAGGGCTATACAGTCCGCCCAACGGCTCAAATCCGCGTATACCCGCATGCAACATTTTGTAGAAGCTCTGATTCTGGTGTTGATCCAAAAAAGGAGAACATTAGTGAAAGGGGGGAACATATGTACAGAGTCAGGAATATGGGATGGATCGTTTTGGGGGCCGTAATGCTGCTGCTTGCTGCGTGCACTGGAGCGCCTGATGCGGCTCCGGTACCGCAGGAGCAGGTACAGGAACAACCCCAAGAGGAGCAGCCGCAGGAAACGAAAGTGCCGATGGAGGGACTTCCGCCGACGGCGCTGGAAGCGGCGGCATCGGTTATCACGGCTCTTAAGGATGGCGATATGAGCACGCTTGCGGCATGGGTTCATCCGAAGAAAGGGGTTCGGTTCTCACCTTACGCTTACGTTGATACCCAGACTGATCTCGTGTTTACTAAGGATGAGCTGAAGGTTTTGATGGAGGATTCCAAGAAACGCGTGTGGCGGACGTTCGCTGGATCAGGCGAGCTGATCGAGATGACATACGCGGAGTACCATCAGCAGTTCGTCTACGATGCGGATTTTATCAAGGATGCCAAGATTGCGGAGAACAAGAGCCTCGGGCAAGGCACGACAGTCAACAATTTGAATGAAGTCTATCCACAGGACAGCCACGACTTCGTCGAATATCATATCGAAGGTATTGATCCTGCTGTAGAAGGGATGGACTGGCGCAGCCTGCGTCTCGTCTTTGAGAAAATCGGGGACGATCATGCACTGGTAGGTATCATACACGATCAATGGACACCATGAAAGAAGACGGCCGCCGCCCCTTCCGGTCTTCAAAAAACCTCCAAGCTCGACCCTGCTGACCGAAACGGTTATGCCGGGCGTAGCTTGAAGGTTTTTTAGTTTACTGTATAGGTTATTATTACTCAAGTTTATGCCGTTACTTTGCAGGGACAGCAGGTACGTATTGGGCTACTGGCTTGTAATCGTCGGACAGGTAAGTTACTACTGTAGCCTTGGAGATCACTTGAGGATATATTTTATCCGGATCGGGCAGGGTTACGCTGTAATAAATAACGGCTGTCTTGTCTTTGCGGAACTCAATCCTCTCCACCAGCAAGCCGTAACCCGGGTGTGGCAAATTGTTTACGGTCAGGGACACTTTGTTTACGCCATCCGCTGCCTTTACCACAGATACCTCTGCTTTGTCATAAACGGGAGCCGGGGTTTGATTGGCAGGTACAATTACCTTTTGGGCAAACTCTGCTGCATCATAGACCCAAACTGCCGCTTCAACACGGGTGATGACATCATTGGGCCGGAACTTGCTGCCGGCTTCCAAGGAAATGATATGCGTATTGAGTAGGATTTGCAGGCTGTTGGCAATTTCGGCAGGCAGCTTGTCGCCATCCGCAATACTAAAATACATCTCGGTTACAGGGAAATCTCTTTTGCTAATCAGGGCTTGAGTCAGCAAATGTGCGAACTGAGCGCGGGTAATCATGCCGTTCGGGTTGACGCTGCGGTCCAGAGATAGGCCATTTTGCTTTGCGGTCAGAAAGGCTGGAGCGAACCAGGCTTTATCACTTACTTTGTCAAAATAGTCGCTGGCTTTTGAAAAACTGCTTCCATTCGAAGGCTGCGATTTCAACTCCAAACCGCTGACGATGAATTGTACAGCCTGACCGAACGTCAATTTAAATTTAGGAGCAAACTTGCCGTGGGTTACACCGTTGATAAGGCCTTTAGTCTGCAGAGCATTTATTTTGGCTTCAGCGGGGCTGCCCTTCAAATCCGAAAATGCAAACGCCGATGCCCCGAAAGACACGGATGCCGCCAGAATAGCGCACGCTATAGTCATTTTTTTAGCGTGGTTTATCATAGAAAGTCTCTTCATTGTGCATCACCTCCTATACTCTAGATGTCGGATTGTTGACAAATGTTGCAGGGTAAATAAAGAATATTAGGATTATGAACATTGCTGAATGAAGCGGATCGAAGGTCGCCTCCCCTTGGCAACGTCAATGGATTATTTCGCCGGATGTAATCAGCTGTTTGTTTCAGGCATGAAAACAACAGGTTAATGACTGTATATAAATGTTTTTCAGTTCAATGTATATAACTCAAATTTGAGAGGAGAGATTGATGATGGATCCAAACTACAAAGACAAAAGTATTGAAGTGGAGCGCACGGAGGTGCACAAGAAATCGGATTCCAGCGCTGTCGCATCCACCTTTATTAAATACGCTGCTTATTTGATTATATTTTTTGGACTGTTGTTCTTCCTGGTTAAATACGTATTCCCGATGTTCTAAATTTTTGAAAAGAGACTTGAATAAAAAATCCACCCTCTCTCTAGTAGCGGGGGTGGATTTTTGGCATGTGTACATAAATTGGCATATGGGGAAGAGGAAGAAGGGGGCGGCAACATCACGTGCGTGAACTGGTTTCAGTTCACGTTTCTTTGCGTGCTCAAATTTGTAAAATAATGTCCTTAATTGGAGGGGGATTATTACATTTTTCTACAGGGTATCTGTTATTCTTATAGAATAAGTAAGTGTTCCTGATTTGCAAAAAAATTGCATCTATGGTTGTTTTATTAACCTCTTTTCAAAGGAGGAAAGTATGGAAGAGTACATTGCCCATATTCGAGAAAGTGACAAGAAGATTCAGACCGTCGCTGAGCATTTACTGGGGGTAAAGGCATTAGCTGAAAGATTCGGCGATAAATTGCAGGTTAAACATGTTGCAGGGTTGGCCGGTATGCTTCATGATCTGGGAAAATACACGGAAGAATTCCGGAATTACATACTTGAGGCTGTAGAGAACCCTGATGCTCCACCAAAAAGAGGAAGCGTAGATCATTCGACGGCAGGGGGGAAATTATTGTTCGAGCAGCTTCATAGTCTCCCCAAAGATAACGCCAAAAAGGCCGAACACATACATAAAATGATATTGGCAGAGGTTGTTGGTAACGCTATCATTTCTCACCATTCTTACCTTCACGATTTTTTAAACCCGGATTCGGACTCGGATTATTTACGCCGTGTTCGCGACAAACGGTTTGAGGAGTTTGAATGGACAAAGAGGAATTTCTTCATGCATGTCATGCCTGAGACTGAATACCGGCAATATGTGGACCAAGCTACTAAGGAATTGGCTGCATATCTCCAGAAGGATTCTTCAACATCCCCGGAGCTCAAATTAATGTTTCTGACGAAATATATTTTCAGTGCTCTGATCGACGCCGACCGGACGAATACGCGCTGTTTTGAAGAAGACAGAATGGAGGAGGCTTTTAGCCAGAAAGGTTTATTTAGCGAATATTACGAAAGGCTAATGGCCCATATCCACTCCTTCCAAAAGCACAAGAACGCCAATACCCCAATTAATCTATTGAGAAAAAAGATGTCCGAACAATGCGACGAATTTGCAGCCCATCCATCGGGAATATACACTCTTTCGATACCCACCGGTGGCGGGAAGACACTGGCAAGTTTGAGATATGCGTTAAAACATGCTGATCTATGTGGGAAAGATCGGATTATTTATGTAGTTCCTTACACAACCATCATTGAGCAAAGTGCAAATGAAGTACGCAATATTCTGAGAGATGAAGCCAATATTTTGGAACATCACTCCAACGTAGTAGAGGAAGATGGTGAGAGTGACGAGCATGAATACGGCTTAATTAATATGCGGCAGAAATTAAATCTGGCCAAGGATAATTGGGACTCACCTATCATTTTTACAACAATGGTGCAGTTTTTGAATGTGTTCTATGCCGACGGAAGCCGTAACATTCGCAGATTGCATAATTTAAGCAAGTCGGTCATCATCTTCGATGAGGTGCAGAAGGTTCCGGTGAGATGCATTTCTTTATTCAATCAGGCTCTGAACTTTCTAAAGACATATGCTCAGTCTAGCATTGTACTCTGTACAGCTACACAACCCGAACTGAACTTTGTGAGGCATAAGCTGGAGATCGAGCCTGAAGCTGAGATGATACGGGATTTGGACGAAGTTATTGGAGCATTCAAACGAGTCGAAATCGTAGATAGGGCAACGGGGGATTCATTTGAAAACGACCGGCTCACAGATTTCATTCTGGAAAGGATGCAAGAGGTTCCAAGCGTGCTGGTCATTTTAAATACGAAGACAGTGGTCAAAGATTTATATCGCAAGTTAAAGGAGAGAGCGGCGGATAACCCGGTATATCACTTGAGCACATCTATGTGCGCGGCGCACCGCAAGCAAATTTTGGAGGAAGTGAAGCAGCTTCTTGAGGATAAGAAGCCTGTTATCTGCATAAGTACACAGTTAATTGAAGCGGGGGTGGATGTCAGTTTCAAGTGCGTGATTCGCTCACTTGCCGGGCTGGATTCCATAGCTCAAGCAGCGGGCAGATGCAACCGGCACGGGGAAGACCCGCTGCGGCAAGTCTATATAATTGACCATGGGGAAGAAAACTTGAAATATCTAAAGGAAATCAAAAAGGGCAAAGAGATTTCAAAAAAGATCCTGGTCGATTTAAGCCGTGATTCTTCTTATCATGGAGGGCATATTCTATCTGTAGAAGCGATGGAGAAATACTTTAAAGAGTTTTATACGGAATTTGCTGCGGATCTCAATTACTCTGTGCGTAAGCTGCGCATCGAAATGATGGCATTGCTGTCCTCATCCAAAAAAGATAACCCGTATTATCAAGGTTACCGAGGGAAGCATGAGGCAGCTTTGCCTTTGTTCCTAGCCAACAGTTATAAGACAGCTGCTGAACACTTTGAAGTCATTGATAATCTAACGACCTCGGTTATTGTGCCTTTTGGAGACGGGGCAGAGGAAGGTAAGGATATCATCGCAGAATTGAACGGGCAACGGAGCATTCCCGATCTGACCCGCTTGTTGCGCAAGGCACAGCAGTACTCTATCAATATTTTCAGTTATGAAAAAGAGCTATTAAGCAAGAGTGGAGGATTGGTTTCTTACCTGGATGGGCAGGTTCTAGCCCTGAAAGAGGGGACTTATCATAAGGAGTATGGGCTTAATTTGGAGAATGACAGTCCGCTCGATATGTATATGTTCTAAAAGCAATAAGAAACTTATTATATCTTTTTAATCACTAAATTCAATATTCCGTATGTTTGCAAACTTTAGCGAGAGGAGGGAAAAAGTGAGGAATTCAATTCAATTCAAAGTATATGGCAAATACGCACTATTCACGGATCCATTAACTAAGCTGGGCGGAGAGAAATTGACGTATAGCGTTCCTTCGTATGAGGCATTAAAGGGGATTGCTGAATCAATATATTGGAAACCCACTTTGCTGCTGGTAGTGGATAGAGTGCGCATCATGAACCCTATCCGTATGGAATCCAAGGGGATTCGCCCCATGGATTACGGGGGAGGGAATACCCTTGCCAACTACACATATCTGAAGGACGTTTGTTATGAGGTAGAAATTCATTTTGAATTCAACATGAACCGGCCCGATTTGGCACATGACCGCAACGAACATAAGCACCACAATGTAATGAAGAGAGCGTTGCAAGCCGGGGGAAGAAGAGATATTTTCCTCGGGGCCAGAGAATGTCAGGCCTATGTAGAGCCTTGTGTATTCGGACAAGAACCAGGGTTCTATGATCACTACGGCGATATTCATCTTGGGAATATGGTGCATGGCATCAATTATCCCGATGAAACGGGGCGTGACCAGATGGAAGTCCGGCTATGGAACCCAGTCATGAAGGATGGAATTATAACGTTTATTCGGCCGGAAGAGTGTACCCAGGTTCGAAAGATTGCCGATATGCAATCCAAGCATTTTGACAATACTAATCTTGAATCGGCGGACGAGCTGCTCTTACAAATAGAAGCGGAGGAGAACTCATGAGCTGGCTGTTAAATTTGTACGAAACTTATGAAGCTAATCTGGACCGCGTGGGTGAAATTGAGAAGAGATACAATGACCGCGAATATACCCTGCTGCCTGTCTCGCACACCACACAAAATGCGCACATTGTCGTTGACATCACGGAAGACGGAGAGTTTCACTCAGCAGCGGTGGTTGATAAAACGGACGCAAGCACGCTGATTCCCTGCACCGAAGACTCAGCCAGTCGGGCAGGCTCGAAGGTTGCACCTTATCCGCTACATGACAAATTAAGTTATGTAGCCGGAGATTTTGTGGCCTACGGGGGGAAGGTAAAAAAAGAAGTGCCGTTCGAAGTTTTTATCAAACAATTGGAGCAGTGGGCAAACTCACCTTATGCAACTGCAAAAGTGAAGAGTATTTATAGCTACCTCAGCAAACGGCAATTGATACAGGATTTGGTCAAGGAACGTATTGTGTTTCTTGATGCGGCTGGCCAACTCATCGACAAATGGGACAAGAAGTATGAAGCTTTGCATGGAGACAAACCTCCTATCTTCTCCGTGGTCGCCGGTGAGCAAGAAAGTGCTTTTATTCGTTTTAATATCTACTCCCCCCATAAAGTGTTAGACAAAGTGTGGAAAGACCCGGAGATGTACAACTCCTTTGTCCAGCATTACGCTCATTTGTTAGGCGAAGAAGATTACTGTTATGTCACCGGCAGGATGCTTCCCAGCACGGATAAACATGCCAACAAAATCAGAAACGCGGCAGATAAGGCGAAGCTGATTTCAGCGAATGATACCAGCGGGTTTACTTTCAGGGGACGTTTTATACAAAGTGGCGATGCTGCCAGCATCAGTTATGAAGTCTCCCAAAAAGCACATAATGCCTTGAAATGGTTGATTAACCGGCAAGGTAAGGTGATCGACCAGCGAGTATTTCTGTTCTGGGGCAATACGGATCTGAAGCTTCCTGATCCTATGGAAGATTTTTATTCGCTGGATTTGGAACCTGCTGCCACAGAGCAGAAGAGTTATACACATCAGGATTTTGCCGCTCAAGTAGCTAAAGCGATAGAGGGTTACAGGAACACATTGTCTAGTGAGTATAAGTCGGCTGTCAATATTCTTGTCCTTGATTCAGCAACAACCGGGCGCATGGCTGTGCTCTACTACCGGAATATGGATAAGAAGATGTATTTGGACAAGCTGGTTGATTGGCATTCCACTTGTGTATGGCTGCACCGTTACCGCAAAGATGAGCAAGAGGAGCGGGTTGAATTTTATGGAGCGCCTGCTACCAAAGATATAGCTTTTGCAGCATATGGTCCCAAAGCCAATGATAAAATTGTCAAAGGGTTAATGGAGCGGATGCTCCCTTGCATCATGGATGGTAAGCCGATTCCGCAGGACATTGTGAGGAGTGCTATCCATAGGGCCTCCAATCCTGTATCCATGGAAAAATGGGAATGGGAGAAAACACTCAGCATTACCTGCGCTTTGATTAATAAGAAGGAGGGATACAATGTGGCACTAGATACGGAAATAAATGACCGCAGCTACCTGTTCGGAAGATTACTGGCAATTGCCGACGTATTGGAAAGAAGGGCGCTGGAAGATGAGAAGCGCTCTACGAATGCCATTCGTTATATGAACTCTTTTTCCAGGCATCCAGAGAGAACCTGGGGTACAATCCAAGCTTGTTTGCAGCCGCACCAGGCCAGACTTGGGACAAGATCAACCTATTATTCCAGTTTGATTGATGAGGTTGCTTCCCGGATTCCGATAGACCAATTTAACAATAAACCCCTGACCGGAAAGTATTTATTGGGATTCTATAGCCAACGGCATGAGCTCTATCAGAAGAAGGATAAGACTACCGATACTTCCCAAACTTCCAACTAAAAGGAGAGATAGATCATGACTACATTAGATCATAAAATTGATTTTGCCGTTGTTTTATCCGTTACCAAAGCAAATCCCAACGGTGATCCATTGAATGGCAACCGTCCTCGTCAGAACTATGATGGGTATGGTGAAATTTCAGATGTGGCCTTGAAGCGGAAAATCAGAAATCGTCTGCAAGACATGGGAGAGTCTATTTTTGTGCAGTCTAACGACCGGAAATCGGATTCCTATAACAGTTTAAGAGAGCGGGCAGATGCAAATGCCGAGCTGGATAAAATTCTGAAATCCAAAGTAAGCGCAAATGATGATTTTGCCCGAATTGCTTGCCAGGAATGGCTTGATGTACGCAGTTTCGGTCAGGTGTTTGCGTTCAAAGCAGATAAAGGAGCCGGAGTATCGGTAGGAGTCAGGGGACCTGTATCCATCCATACGGCAACAAGTGTGAGTCCCATCGATATTACAAGCATGCAAATTACCAAAAGCGTCAATTCCGAATCTGGTAAAGATAGAGGTTCAGATACCATGGGGATGAAGCATCGTGTGGATTTTGGCGTGTATGTCTTTTATGGCAGCATCAATACACAGTTGGCCGAGAAGACAGGTTTTACCAACGAAGACGCAGAGAGAATTAAGCAGAGCTTAGTCACACTGTTTGAGAATGATACGTCCGCGGCAAGACCTGATGGTAGCATGGAAGTACAGAAAGTTTATTGGTGGGAGCATAGCTCAAAGTTAGGCCAATATTCATCTGCGAAGGTGCATCGTTCCTTAGAGGTTGAGCCCAATGTGGAAGAACCCAAACATATGGGGGATTACGATTTGAATTTAAGTGAACTGGATGGTTTGAAGGTTGAAGTCATAGATGGACTATAAGGAAACCGAAAATGAATTAATGCTCTCCGGGATTCAGCATTTCCACTTCTGTAAACGCCAGTGGGCATTAATTCATATTGAACAGCAATGGGAGGAGAATGTCAGAACCGTAGAGGGTCAGCATTTGCACAGGAATGCGGATCAACCGTTCACACGAGAAAAGCGTGGTGATAAGCTAATTGTCCGGGCGATGCCCATAAAATCTAATGAACTGAATATTACTGGTGTTTGTGATGTGGTAGAGTTTGTACGAGATGATGGAGGCGTTGAGATTAGCGGCGCCGAGGGCAAGTATATCGCATATCCGGTCGAATACAAAAGAGGCAAGCCCAAAATGGACGATGTGGATGTCCTCCAACTGGCAGCACAAGCTATGTGCCTCGAAGAAATGCTGCTTTGTGAAGTGGAGACAGGATTTATTTTTTATAACGAGATTAAGCACCGGATTGAAGTTCCGCTGACGATTGACCTTAAAGCCAAGGTCAAGGCGATTGTGGCAGAAATGCAGAGTTACTATGACCGCAGGCATACGCCAAAAGTGAAGACGGGACCATTTTGTACAAGCTGTTCACTTCAGCACATTTGCTTACCCAAACTGATGAATAAGCAGACTGTAAGAAGTTATGTGGAAGGGAGAATCAGAGAATGAGGAAACTTCTAAATACTTTATATATCACGCAGCCTGCGGTGTACTTGTCACTGGACGGAGATAATATTGTCTTGTTAAAAGAAGAGGAGAAGCTCGGCAGATTCCCGCTTCATAACCTGGAGTCTATAGTGGCTTTTGGCTATACCGGGGCAAGTCCTGCATTAATGGGCTATTGTGCAGACAACAGTATCTCCTTGTTGTTTTTAACGATGAATGGAAGATTCCTAGCCAGAGTAACGGGTCAAAGCAGAGGGAATGTGGTGCTTCGCAAGAAACAATATCGTATGTCTGAAGATGAATGGTTGTCAGCGAAGATTGCACGTAACTTTATTATCGGGAAAATTTATAATCAAAAGTGGATACTGGAGAGAATGACAAGAGATTATCCTTTACGGGTGAACGTGGAACAATTTAAAGAAACTTCTCAGTACCTGTCTGCTATTATTTTTGATGTACGAGCATGTGAGCGATTAGACCGACTCAGGGGGCTGGAAGGTCAAGCTGCAATTACCTACAACAGTTTATTTGACCAGATGATTTTGCAGCAAAAAGAAGACTTTTACTTTCATCTCCGTTCCCGGAGGCCGCCGCTTGATAATGTTAATGCTATGTTATCTTTTGCCTATACCTTACTGGCTCATGATAGTGCATCCGCACTAGAGACTGTTGGGCTGGATGCCTATGTTGGATTTCTTCATCGCGATCGGCCTGGACGAGTTTCTTTGGCGCTGGACCTCATGGAAGAATTGCGCGGTATTTTTGCAGACAAGTTTGTGCTGTCTTTAATCAACAAGAAGATTATGAATAAAGATGACTTCCTGAAGAAAGAAAACGGTGCGGTGATTATGACCGACGAAGCGAGGAGAAAATTCCTGGCCGCCTGGCAGAATCGAAAGCAAGAGCAGATAACCCATCCGTACCTGGGTGAAAAAATCCCGTGGGGGCTGGTGCCTCATGCTCAAGCTTTACTATTGGCCCGCCATTTGCGCAATGATTTGGATGAATACCCTCCGTTTTTGTGGAAGTAGGTGTATATGATGCTGGTGTTAATAACGTATGATGTGAGTACTATGAGCAGTGCAGGGCAGACCCGGCTCAGAAAGGTCTCCAAAACATGTCAAAATTATGGGCAGCGGGTACAAAATTCTGTTTTTGAATGTATCGTAGACGCTACGCAATTTGCCGAATTGAAAATAAAACTGCTGGATATTATTGATCAGAATGAGGATAGCCTGAGGTTTTATCAGCTTGGGAACAATTACAAAACAAAAGTGGAACATGTGGGTATGAAAGAATCCGTTGACTTAGAGGGACCTTTAATATTGTAGTGCGAATGTATAGCTCACATGAATTCCCTGGGAGATTCGCACCTGTTTTGTTACATTATTTGTATATTTTTGAGTGGGTATCGCGCAGTTAAGTTGTTAATTCAGAGAAAAAAAGCGGATTTTTAATCTTAAATAAGGTTTTACACCTTTTTATGGTTGAAAATCGCTGTCGCTCCCCGTGCGGGAGCGTGGATTGAAATGTTTTCATAGCTCCCGCACCGTCTGTCAAATCTCGTCGCTCCCCGTGCGGGAGCGTGGATTGAAATTGTTAACAAATACCTCACTAATCTCTCCTGGATCGTCGCTCCCCGTGCGGGAGCGTGGATTGAAATTTCGACATCGCTCGGATCATACCAAGCGCCACAAGTCGCTCCCCGTGCGGGAGCGTGGATTGAAATTGCATCATAGGTTACGGACGCACCTAACGCTTCCGCGTCGCTCCCCGTGCGGGAGCGTGGATTGAAATTCCAACAGACATAATAGACCTCCAAATAATAAAAGTCGCTCCCCGTGCGGGAGCGTGGATTGAAATACCGATATCGAACCCCCTTACTTAAATGAAATAGTCGCTCCCCGTGCGGGAGCGTGGATTGAAATTTGATTAACAGTGTATGCAAGGCGGTTACAGATGGTCGCTCCCCGTGCGGGAGCGTGGATTGAAATTCATCCAATACCAAGGCACGAAGCTGAAAGGATTGTCGCTCCCCGTGCGGGAGCGTGGATTGAAATAATTCCGTCTGTACGGTCACGCATAGCCCCACGGGTCGCTCCCCGTGCGGGAGCGTGGATTGAAATTGCTGCATCAGCGCCGTCACCGTTTAAAAGAGCGTCGCTCCCCGTGCGGGAGCGTGGATTGAAATTTTGATGGTGACGCAGGGAACGACATTACACCTGTCGCTCCCCGTGCGGGAGCGTGGATTGAAATAAAAGTGCTACTTCATCCACAGAAAAAACGATGTAAGTCGCTCCCCGTGCGGGAGCGTGGATTGAAATCTCCAGGGGTGCAGCCGATGTACCCCAACCCTATGTCGCTCCCCGTGCGGGAGCGTGGATTGAAATATGCGAATAGTTACGTTACAACCTCAACAGGCACAGTCGCTCCCCGTGCGGGAGCGTGGATTGAAATCTATTCCAGGAAGTGTTAAGTATAAATCATTCATTGTCGCTCCCCGTGCGGGAGCGTGGATTGAAATATTGTGATTCATCCCCATCCTGTTTATTTATCTCGTCGCTCCCCGTGCGGGAGCGTGGATTGAAATCAGAAGGTGAGTTTATAACGTGATGAAACGCTGTCGTCGCTCCCCGTGCGGGAGCGTGGATTGAAATTGGACTAGCGCTCATGGTGGAACAAGAGAATGAAAGTCGCTCCCCGTGCGGGAGCGTGGATTGAAATATCACACCAGCGTCAGTGATTTCTTTGATCTCTGTCGCTCCCCGTGCGGGAGCGTGGATTGAAATAGATAGCGTTGACCATTTGCAATTGTCGGGAGTGTGTCGCTCCCCGTGCGGGAGCGTGGATTGAAATTTTCATATTAATGCTCCTCTCTTAGCGGCGGCCGTCGCTCCCCGTGCGGGAGCGTGGATTGAAATTCTCCCTAAAGCGCTATATAACGAAATATTTGTTGTCGCTCCCCGTGCGGGAGCGTGGATTGAAATAGTCAGTCGCTGTTTGATCTCTTCTATCCGTTCGGGTCGCTCCCCGTGCGGGAGCGTGGATTGAAATATTTTACCAAGATGATCTTGGAATCATATTCAAGTCGCTCCCCGTGCGGGAGCGTGGATTGAAATCGCAATACATGACCGCAGGAGCCGCAGGGTTTGACGTCGCTCCCCGTGCGGGAGCGTGGATTGAAATATATGAAGGCGCTGCGAACTCCATCAAAGATTTAGTCGCTCCCCGTGCGGGAGCGTGGATTGAAATCCAGATGCCGGCGCTATGGGGCTTTGCTACACCGTCGCTCCCCGTGCGGGAGCGTGGATTGAAATTGAATATTGGTGCCATTGCCATACTCGGTACATACGTCGCTCCCCGTGCGGGAGCGTGGATTGAAATCGCTTGCTGCTGTGCGATGATAGGTGCTTGTAATGGTCGCTCCCCGTGCGGGAGCGTGGATTGAAATTCCGATCATGGTTCCAGTTCCCTTGCTGAGTAAGGTCGCTCCCCGTGCGGGAGCGTGGATTGAAATCACCATGAGTAAGTTGCTACGTCCAGTCCTTGCGTCGCTCCCCGTGCGGGAGCGTGGATTGAAATCTAAATATCCAGCGTTTGATCCTTGTGTCCATGAGTCGCTCCCCGTGCGGGAGCGTGGATTGAAATCCATCCTGCTTTTGCACCGGTCTTCAGTGCTTTGTCGCTCCCCGTGCGGGAGCGTGGATTGAAATAGATTTAGGTGTGAATATCTCTTCGAGAGTTGCCGGTCGCTCCCCGTGCGGGAGCGTGGATTGAAATCGTTTGGATAATGTGAACACCGAACTGGATTTCGTCGCTCCCCGTGCGGGAGCGTGGATTGAAATGATCCTTGAATGACCGGATATCGCACGATCTAAGGTCGCTCCCCGTGCGGGAGCGTGGATTGAAATTTATCGGGATATCCTGCTTTAAAGTTACCGTTAGCGTCGCTCCCCGTGCGGGAGCGTGGATTGAAATAAATGGAAGTCCCATGTTTCTCGCCCTTCACGTTGTCGCTCCCCGTGCGGGAGCGTGGATTGAAATTTTATACAAAGGATAATAGAAACTTTGGATTTACCGTCGCTCCCCGTGCGGGAGCGTGGATTGAAATACCTGCTGCACCGACACATACAGCGTAGGATTTTTGTCGCTCCCCGTGCGGGAGCGTGGATTGAAATGTTTTCATTTGTGAATTGGACAAGACAGATGATATGTCGCTCCCCGTGCGGGAGCGTGGATTGAAATACGAATACGGGTCAGTGAAGATGAATGTTCCGGCGTCGCTCCCCGTGCGGGAGCGTGGATTGAAATACCGCCCCTGTTACCTCTGTGTAACGGGATGCGCTGTCGCTCCCCGTGCGGGAGCGTGGATTGAAATAAAAATTCCCTATGATAATCGGGGAATTGCGCAGATGTCGCTCCCCGTGCGGGAGCGTGGATTGAAATTCGACTGGCTGCTCTGTGGCCACAACCGGAAAGTCGTCGCTCCCCGTGCGGGAGCGTGGATTGAAATCGGTTACTAATGTTGATGGTGAGGGCCGGGAGTTGTCGCTCCCCGTGCGGGAGCGTGGATTGAAATTGTGAGCGCGAGCCGTTCCCTCGCCGGGTACTTGGTCGCTCCCCGTGCGGGAGCGTGGATTGAAATATTTCCAGACCAAAAGACCGGTGAAATCATTGAAGGTCGCTCCCCGTGCGGGAGCGTGGATTGAAATATATGAAACACCTCACGGATATAATTATCCTCCAGGTCGCTCCCCGTGCGGGAGCGTGGATTGAAATTATTCAACGTTGATACTCTATGGTATACCTACGAGTCGCTCCCCGTGCGGGAGCGTGGATTGAAATAACCTCTTTGCTGAATACCATCCAGACCAAAAACGAGACGTCGCTCCCCGTGCGGGAGCGTGGATTGAAATCTCCAACTCCGCGCCGGTACCAAATCCTGTTACTAGTCGCTCCCCGTGCGGGAGCGTGGATTGAAATAGTAAATACCATTGGAAATAATAATACGTTTATTGTCGCTCCCCGTGCGGGAGCGTGGATTGAAATAAATCATCCGTGATAAGCCTGAGGATCTGGCTAAGTCGCTCCCCGTGCGGGAGCGTGGATTGAAATTTGCTTGAATACGACACAACATATTTGGCCGCGGTCGCTCCCCGTGCGGGAGCGTGGATTGAAATTTTTTATCTATCTTGGGTGATGAATTGCCCCCCTCGTCGCTCCCCGTGCGGGAGCGTGGATTGAAATATTTTGGGGTACACCGAACGCAGCGGATGCGGTGGTCGCTCCCCGTGCGGGAGCGTGGATTGAAATAATTGTTGAGAACACCATATAACCTAATGGTTCGTCGCTCCCCGTGCGGGAGCGTGGATTGAAATAATGATAATTTTGGAACATATACGCCGGACAATCTGGTCGCTCCCCGTGCGGGAGCGTGGATTGAAATACCGTATTTATTAAGACGAATGGGCCAACATCAGGTCGCTCCCCGTGCGGGAGCGTGGATTGAAATAATCAGGCCGTCACCAGTAGGTGCGATATAATCGTCGCTCCCCGTGCGGGAGCGTGGATTGAAATAGTGGGGATTGGGGCAAGGCGTGGCAGGGTATTAAGGTCGCTCCCCGTGCGGGAGCGTGGATTGAAATTATAGTAGTAATGCCAATAAATTGGTTGGAATTGGTCGCTCCCCGTGCGGGAGCGTGGATTGAAATGATAAATGGGAAGACCAGGAACATTACGTAGAGGGTCGCTCCCCGTGCGGGAGCGTGGATTGAAATACTTGATCCAGTGTATTACTAATGCCGTGTAAATCGTCGCTCCCCGTGCGGGAGCGTGGATTGAAATATAACAGGTTGAAGAGCATCATCATATACTTTTGTCGCTCCCCGTGCGGGAGCGTGGATTGAAATATACGGGAGCCGGAGGGCATCGGCGGCATTGGAGTCGCTCCCCGTGCGGGAGCGTGGATTGAAATCTTGAGTGGATATAGCTCTGATGGTATAAACCCCGTCGCTCCCCGTGAGGGAGCGTGGATTGAAATTCCGACGAGTTACGGGGATTTAGGATCGGGAACCCGTCGCTCCCCGTGCGGGAGCGTGGATTGAAATGCATACTTTTATACCGAACTTATATTCTAAACTGTCGCTCCCCGTGTGGGAGCGTGGATTGAAATCGTATACGTTACTGCCACTTGCGCCCTTTTACTGGTCGCTCCCCGTGCGGGAGCGTGGATTGAAATTTAGGAATCTTGAATTTACCTACGTAGCGAAATGCGTCGCTCCCCGTGCGGGAGCGTGGATTGAAATTACATCGGCGTTGGTTGTCGTGCCGCTGGTGCGGGTCGCTCCCCGTGCGGGAGCGTGATTGAAATCGCAGTAAACGGGCCCCTTCCGGATCGCCTTTTGGCGTCGCTCCCCGTGCGGGAGCGTGGATTGAAATACTTGTGTTAACAAATTTCGAAAGACTATTTGAGTCGCTCCCCGTGCGGGAGCGTGGATTGAAATCTACTGTCGAGGACTTCGAAGATCACAAAAAATGGTCGCTCCCCGTGCGGGAGCGTGGATTGAAATCTCGTAATCACCCATGTTGATGTATGCTTGGCCTGTCGCTCCCCGTGCGGGAGCGTGGATTGAAATTATAGATAGAAAATAATATTCCGAAAGTGGAATGGTCGCTCCCCGTGCGGGAGCGTGGATTGAAATTCACATGGTGGATGCAAGGAGATAGCCCTCATGGTCGCTCCCCGTGCGGGAGCGTGGATTGAAATCCGAATATCACCAAATATTATTTAAAATGATATCGTCGCTCCCCGTGCGGGAGCGTGGATTGAAATATCAACAATGGACAAGCATTTACGGATAGTTTGAGTCGCTCCCCGTGCGGGAGCGTGGATTGAAATTATTGGACCCAGTACGCATGCAGGCATTCGCTTCGGTCGCTCCCCGTGCGGGAGCGTGGATTGAAATGTTCGCTGGAGTGGCTGAGAGCCTCCCTGTACCGTCGCTCCCCGTGCGGGAGCGTGGATTGAAATTCTAGACAAAGCTGACCGGGTAACGGTAGGATTGGGTCGCTCCCCGTGCGGGAGCGTGGATTGAAATCCTTCGGTATGGCCAAAGAAATACCGTGGCGCGCGCGTCGCTCCCCGTGCGGGAGCGTGGATTGAAATCGTATCGAAGTCGGCCAGACGACATACGTCTTTGTCGCTCCCCGTGCGGGAGCGTGGATTGAAATACATTGACCGTTACTTTGTTTACGGTGTCCTTTTTGTCGCTCCCCGTGCGGGAGCGTGGATTGAAATGCATACTTTTATACCGAACTTATATTCTAAACTGTCGCTCCCCGTGCGGGAGCGTGGATTGAAATTCCATTCATCATATCGAACGTTAGTCCTGGGTTGTCGCTCCCCGTGCGGGAGCGTGGATTGAAATCTGTGTTGGTTATCCAATAATCCCATTTGATCCGTCGCTCCCCGTGCTGGAGCGTGGATTGAAATATTTCCCTGCAGCTGAGCGCGAACATCATTACGGGTCGCTCCCCGTGCGGGAGCGTGGATTGAAATTTCTGAGAGTGGAGCCGCATAGTCCGTCATAAACTGTCGCTCCCCGTGCGGGAGCGTGGATTGAAATCGGATCTCGCCTGCAGCAGCTCGTTTTTGTATACGTCGCTCCCCGTGCGGGAGCGTGGATTGAAATTCTGGCGTCAATGGCTTCCGGATTATCGTGCAGGTCGCTCCCCGTGCGGGAGCGTGGATTGAAATCCCACCTCTAACCACTGCTTAAAGTATTTATTGAAAGTCGCTCCCCGTGCGGGAGCGTGGATTGAAATAAGTTTATGTACCTCATAATCCAGACCATGAACAGTCGCTCCCCGTGCGGGAGCGTGGATTGAAATCCACTAACGCTATTCGTAAGATAAAACAGATTGAGTCGCTCCCCGTGCGGGAGCGTGGATTGAAATATTGTTCCCGGATTTGCTGCAGACCAAACGGCCAGCGTCGCTCCCCGTGCGGGAGCGTGGATTGAAATCTCTCATGGATGATGTCCGGGGATGCTTTTGTAGTCGCTCCCGTGTGGGAGCGCGAATTAAACCCTTCCAGAGCAAAGCAGACAGTGACATAGTAAATATTATTTAAAGGAAATTATACTTTTTTGAAAAGTGATCTATATTACTGATAACTTTCTTTCGTAATAGTATATTATTATAAGGTCATCCTTTATTATCAAGGATGTGGATTGAAAAGTAATAGTATATTATTGTTTGAAGGTTCAGGGCGCTCCTCGCTACTGGGGTGCGTCCGAAAAATTTTGAAGATGAGATAAGAACAACTAAGACGAACATCATTTGTTATCATTCATATAACAAAGAAGGGGTCGTTGAAGTGAGCAAACCTAAAGTATTCATAGGATCTTCTCTTGAAGCCAAATATTACGTAGATGCTATAAATGAAAGCCTGAGTTATACTGCGATGGTTACGCCATGGACATCTGGTGTTTTTGGGGTGAATCGCTATACTATGGAAGATTTAGAACAGCAATTAGCCAGTAATGATTTTGCTGTTTTTGTATTCGCGCCTGATGATGTTGTTTCGATACGCGGGAAAGTATTTCTGACAGCAAGGGATAATACGATCTTTGAATTAGGTCTTTTCTGGGGGAAATTAAAAAGAGAAAGAGTGTTTTTTATTCTTCCCCGTACCGTGCCAAAAGAAGCGGACGGACAGCAGGTCGAAGGATTTCGACTGCCTTCGGATTTGATAGGTCTTACTTTGCTCTATTATGAAGAGCGCGACGATCATAATTATGCTGCGGCCGTTAGTGTCGCATGCGGAAAAATTATTAGATGCATAGAGGAAAAGCAGCATTTTGCCGATCCTTATATACAGCTTAAGAGTCTGGAACGGGATCTGCGCAAGAAGCATATGCTTTTGACCTTTTTTATTGATTTTGTAGGAACTGTAAGATCGGAAGATGCCGATGGATATGAAAAGCTTTACGAGGCATTAAGAAATAGTTTTGATATTTCGGCTTTGGAGAATTTTCGAATCAGAGGCGCAGCCATTTGGAAGACAGAGGGCAATGATGGAATAAGGCAAGTGGCGGGGAACGTGGGAAAGAATCGTTTTTATACGTTTTCTGATAACGATGATCGAAATGGCGGAAGCCGTATTCTCGTATTGGATGCTTTTTTGCAGGGGAGCGTACAGTTTTTTCTTTATCGGGTGCATGTTGATGCTGAATATATAGTATGTTATCCTCTAGGTAAGGAACTGGTAATTACGATTCATTTAATTGGACCTGCGGAATTGTCTGTTGAACACTTTGAGGTAATCTCAGAGGACAACAGGGAACTGATGAATGTCCTGAATTATTTATTTGGAGGGGATATGAGATGAGCAAAGCGCGTAGCAATGTGAGGAACTTCGGAAGAAGGGGGCAGAACTACAAGGTCTCGTCCTCGTCCCGCATGCTTTCTGATTTGAGATCGGTTACTTCGGGCAGTAGTGCAGTCACCATAGCGACAGGCCCTTCTGTAACAAGTGATGCTGACGTGAAATATGTATTGGTCTATCAAAAGGATGCAAAGTATGAGAAGCCCTCATTCGCGAAATAGAGCCTTTTTTCAAAATAACACACAAAAGCAAGTTGGTTTCTGTCACCCGGAAATCAGCTTGCTTTTTGATATGCCATCCCATACTTCATCACTCTAACTTCTCCCCGCCATCCGCTTCGGCCTTCTTCCGCGCACGGAAACGGCGAACCTTCAGCAAATTCCCGCAGGCCTTATCATCGCAGTATCGTTTGGAGCGGTTGCGGGTATCGTCATAATAGACCCACAGGCAAGCTGGAAACCGCAGGGAGATGCCGCCAACTCGATCTGGGAGACGGTCAACCATATAACCTACTATAAAGAACGCCTGCTCCGGAAGCTGAAAGGGCTGGAGAAGATGCCTGATTTGGAAAGTAACGATGACACCTTTACCGTGACGGAGAGCGGGGAAGAAGCGTGGCAGCAGGCGGTTACTCGGCTCAAAAAGATACATGCCGATCTTCGTGAGATTATTGAAGCTTTGGAAGAAGGAGCCTATGATTGGGGTGGTTCAGGGCATGCGCCGGGAGAAGAAGTGATGAGTCTGATCCTGCACGATGCTTATCACACGGGACAAATTGTATTGGTCCGCAAGCTGCAGGGCTCTTGGCCAGCCCGGCGGAGCTTCTCTTAACTAACAGAGGAACGCAAAAAGGGCTCTCCGATAGGGAGAAGCCCTTTTCCATGATAATTTTAACATTGGCTATGATTGCGCCTCACTACGCATTTCGGTGGAGTTACGGTAAAAGTACCAGCATTCATTCAGAAGCTTAATCTGACGGCGGTCTTTTTTGTAATAGGCCTTCATCATCTGATGGCAGAGCCATTGCGGCAAGGGAATCCCTCCTCTGGCTGCTTATATACAGATAGCATATGGGAGAGGGGGCTTAAAGGTTCGGCTTACTGGATAGTCTCTTCTTCCTCTTCATACCACTGTTCCAATTGAGCCTGCAGGGCTCTAATCTCCGTCAGCAGCGAGATCAGCGGATAATTCTGTTCTTGAATCCCTGCAAAAGCCTGCTCCAGCACATTAATATATTCCAGACCGGACTGAAGGACATATTGTTCACGCAGCAGCTCCAGAGAATCGCATTCGGCCACGGCTAACGGCAGGTCAGGCACGTTCTCGGCAGTCAGCTTGTCGATTTCCTTGTTGAGGCGCAGATTGAGCGCACTAAGCTGGTAAGCATATTCTTCTGGCATCTCTACGAATAAAAGCTCCTGATGTTGCTGCAAAATCACATACCGCATTTTCGGCATAATTCATTCTCCCTCCGTACTAGTCTTCCTTCTTGACAGTTTAGCGTATGCGCAAGTTACAATTCAAGTAAAGATCTTATTTCCCGCGGAAAGGACATGTGAGAGTAAACCATGGAAAGTATGAGCAACGAAGAACTGCAGCTGTGGATTGAGCAGGTGTCCCGGGAGAGCTTCGGGGTGCCGTTTCGCCATAAGGCCTCGTTCAACAGCCGGTTGAAGACTACAGGCGGGCGATATTTTATGAAAAGCCATAATATAGAGATCAATCCTGAGCAGCTGAACACCTTCGGACGCGAGGAGACCGAACGGATCATAAAGCATGAGCTGTGTCATTATCATCTGCATTTGGCGCGAAGGGGCTACAAGCACCGCGATTCCGATTTCAAAAACCTGCTGGCGCAGGTAGGCGGCAGCCGTTATTGCCAGACCCTGCCGGGTGCGAAAGCCCGGAAGCCGCTGCCTTACCGGTACAAGCTGGTATGCACAGCCTGTGCCGAAGAATACCTGCGCAAGCGCAAGGTTGACCCGAAGCGTTACCGCTGCGGGAAATGCGCGGGCAAGCTGCAGTTGCGGACCTTGGAGTAAATTCTAATACTTATTTTACCCGTCCGGTGGAGAGCATCAGCTTGTAATTGCCATATTGCAGCAGGTCGTCGAGAAAGGTGTTTAGCTCTTCCTGGTTCTTTACAAGGATCCGCATCCAGTAGCAGCCTTCACCGCTTATCCGGTGTAATTCATGTACCTGAGTGTTTATCTTTGCAAAGTCCTGGAAGGTTTGATGGGCGGCGCTTGAACTTAAAAATACAGTCACAAAAGCATGAATCCCCAGTCCGAGCTTTTCCGGATTCCAGCGGACTGAAAAGCTCTCGATTACTTGCATCTCCTGCATTCTACGTATACGGGCGCCAACAGCTTGACCTGTCATATGGACATGCTCTCCAATTTCTTTATGACTAAGTGTCGCATCGTCTATAAGTAATTGAAGGATACGAAAATCGGTATCGTCGATAAGATAATGATTCATTATAATTTTCATTCCTTTCCATATGAAAGCAGAAGGCCGCAATCTCTTTCAGGGCAAAATGTACGCTGCTATTACGCCATATTATAATGGTAGCAGAAGATACAGAAAAGAAGAGGTGGTTGCCTGATGAAACTTCAGCTAATCCGACATGCTTCATTGTGGCTGGAATACGGCGGTATTACTTTTTTGGTTGATCCCATGTTTAGTGGGCAGGGGGAGAATCCGCCGATCATGAATAGTGCCAATAATCGAAGAAATCCGCTTGTACCCCTGCCCGGGCCTGTAGACCAATGGCTGAGCCCTGATGTTGTACTGGTTACACACCTTCATCAGGATCATTGGGATCACGCTGCAGTGTCATTACTCCCACACGATGTTAAACTCATGTGCCAACCAGGTGACCATAAGACAATAGCCGGACAAGGCTTTAACGATATTACTGCGGTTCATGATGTTGTGTCTGTGGGCAGAGTAAGCCTTACCCGAACAAGCGGAAAGCATGGCACCGGCGCAATCGGCCGGCGGATGGGAGCTGTATCCGGCTTTATATTTGAAGCGGAGGGTGAGCCAACGCTATATTTAGCTGGAGATACGATTTGGTGTAATGAGGTGCAGCAGGCTTTGGATTTGCACGATCCTGAAGTAACGGTTGTCAATGCGGGCGGAGCGAGGTTTCGATGCGGAAGCCATATTACGATGAATGAGCAAGACATTGTTGACTTGTGTTCGTATGCACCGAATACATCTGTGATTGCTGTTCATATGGATAGTATTAATCACTGTCTGGTTACCCGTGAGCTGCTGGATCGCAGGCTTAGACAGGAACTGTTATTAGACAGAGTGGCTCTTCCTTTGGACGGGGAGTGGTACCAGACATCTCACGTGCCAGCACATTAATGCATCTCCTTTTACTGCCAGCTGAAAACGATAACAAAATCGCCTCTCCGCTTGACTAGACCCGGGAATCATGATAAATTATTTCTTGTTCACACTAAGAATTATTCCCTGATAGCTCAGTTGGTAGAGCACTCGACTGTTAATCGAGTTGTCACAGGTTCGAGTCCTGTTCGGGGAGCCATTTTCTTGGAGAGATACCCAAGTGGCTATAAGGGGACCCTCTGCTAAGGGGTTAGACTGCGTAAGCGGTGCGAGGGTTCGAATCCCTCTCTCTCCGCCACATTTTTTATTAAAATAGTGGCTCCAAGAATGATTATTCAATACTCAGTTACATACGTGTCACAGACAAGAGCTCCTAACGGGCTCTTTTTTTTGTTCTTATACCCTATTATTTGACGAATTAATCCTTTAATTAATTGAAGGGTTGCTGCTGTAAAGAGACAAATGTTATATTATTTGCAGCAAAATAAAGTATTGTATAAGAAAAGGGTGAAAATCCCCTTTTATTAAAACTCCGTTTATCGACGATATACTCCGTTTTACTCCGTATTATGACAAAAAACTCAAATACCTACCCAATTGGCTACATTCAATGTTATATAATCTGACCTTAAATTTCGAATTTTATAGTAAAAAGCAAGAAATGCTAGTGACGAAAAAAAGTGTGTATGTTAATATAAATAACATCATACAGAAAGAAAGATGAATGTAAGACAGAGAAAGGGGATTTTTGATTATTATGGGGAAAAGGGGATGGCGATGGAGTACTTCATTCAGCAGTTAATTAACGGAATTTCCGTAGGCAGTATTTACGCTCTGATCGCCCTTGGTTACACAATGGTTTATGGAATTATCAAGCTGATTAATTTTGCTCACGGCGATGTGTTTATGGTCGGTTCGTTTATCGGACTGTTCAGTGCCAGATATTTGGCATCGGTGGGACTTCCCCCGGTAATCGTCCTGATTATATCACTTGTAATTTCTATGACGGTCAGTGCACTGCTTGGCATCTCGATTGAACGATTGGCTTACAAGCCGCTGCGCAAGGCATCACGTATCGCCGTACTTATTACAGCTATTGGGGTTTCCTTTTTTCTGGAATACAGCGGAGTATTCGTACTTGGGCCGCAGGCCAAAGGTTTTCCGGAAATTCTTAATAAGAAGCAGTATCAGTTGTTCGGAACTTCCATTCAGGTGGATTCCAATCAGATCATGATTCTGGCAACGACTGTCATCCTTATGATTATCCTGCAGTATATCGTACACCGCACGAAGATCGGCAAAGCCATGCGGGCGGTTTCTTATGATATGGAAGCGGCACGGCTGATGGGGATTAATGTGGACCGGACGATTTCAGCTACCTTTGCTATCGGTTCGGCACTCGCAGCTGCGGCTGGTGTTATTTTCGGTATGACATACAATTCCGTAGACCCTATGATGGGTGTTCTTCCGGGGCTGAAGGCTTTCGTTGCTGCTGTACTTGGAGGTATAGGAAGCGTTCCTGGAGCACTTGTCGGGGGATTGCTGTTAGGTACGGTAGAAACAGAAATTTCTTCTTTGGGTTATTCCTCCTGGCGTGACGGCGTAGCTTTTGCCGTTCTGATCCTCATCCTTATCTTTAAACCGTCCGGGCTGTTTGGTAAAAATGTCCGGGAGAAAGTGTAGGTGGGGAAACAACATGAAGAAACTTAACAAATCATTCTGGATTGGAATCGTCCTTTCCCTAGTTCTCTACGGAATTATTCATGTTCTTTTGAACACAGGTTTCCTTGATGATGTTGCGGAATCCACGCTGATTCTGGTCTGTATTAACGTCATGCTGGCGGTATCGCTTAATCTGATTAACGGGATTACCGGTCAGTTTTCCATCGGGCATGCAGGATTTATGTCCATCGGTGCTTACGTGTCGTCTATTCTTACCTTGAACTTTGATATTCCTTTCGTTCTGGCTCTTCTGATTGCGGGCGTTGTGGCAGCATTTTTCGGTGTTCTTATTGGTATTCCGACGCTGCGGCTAAATGGGGACTACCTGGCGATTGCAACACTGGGCTTTGGCGAGATTATCCGGATCGTGCTGCTCAATACGGAATATGTAGGCGGTGCTTCGGGACTAAGCGGTATTCCGTCGGAGACTACATGGACGATCATGTTCTTTTTTACTCTTATTACGGTAATAGTAATCAACAATTTTATCCGCTCTTCTCATGGTCGGGCCTGCATCGCTATTCGGGAGAATGAGATTGCTGCCGAGGCGATGGGTATTAATACAACGTTGTACAAAGTTATCGCCTTTTCACTTGGTGCGCTTTTTGCCGGGATGGCTGGCGGACTATCGGCACATAAATTTTATGTTATTAATCCGGGCAGCTTTAATTTCCTGAAGTCGTTTGAAATTCTGGTTATGGTCGTACTGGGAGGTCTGGGAAGTACTGCAGGCTCGATTATCGGTGCCATTGTGCTGACCCTGCTGTTCACCCTGCTGCAGGATACTCCAGAGCTGCGTATGATCATCTACTCGGCGATTCTTATACTGATGATGATTTTCCGTCCGAAGGGACTTCTTGGCAGCACAGGTCTTTCATTTAAGAAATTTTCCAAAAAGGAGGCGAAGCCGGATGACGTCATCAGCGAAAGCAGTTCTTCTTGATGTCAAAGAGGCCAGTCGTTCCTTTGGAGGACTAAAGGCGCTCAGCGAAGTTTCCCTTCATATCGATAAAGGGGAATTAATCGGATTGATCGGACCGAACGGAGCCGGCAAAACAACGCTCTTCAACCTGTTGACCGGTGTCTATCCGCCATCCAGCGGTACCATTATTCTGAATAATCAGTCCGTAGGCGGCATGAAGCCTTTCCGGATTAACCGGAAGGGGGCGGCGCGGACATTCCAGAATATCCGGCTGTTCACGGCAATGACGGTTCTCGACAATGTCAAAATTGCCTTCCACCAGCATGCGAAGCATTCGATCTTTACATCGATGCTGCGCCTGCCAAAGCATTTCAAGGAAGAATCGGAAATTACGCAAAAAGCGTTAGATATTCTTAAAATATTCAATCTGGCCGATCAGAGCGAGGAAACAGCAGGTAACCTCAGCTACGGTAACCAGCGCCGTCTGGAAATCGCCCGTGCTCTCGCGGCAGGTCCGAAGTTGCTGCTGCTGGATGAACCGGCGGCGGGCATGAATCCGAATGAGACTCGTGATCTAATGAATCTGATTGCCTGGATTCGTAAAGAATTTGATCTGACCATTCTGCTGATTGAGCATGATATGTCATTGGTCATGGGGGTTTGCGACCGGATCTATGTGCTTGACCGCGGCATGCTGATCGCCGATGGAACACCTGTAGAAATACGGAATAACCCCAAGGTTATCGAAGCCTATTTGGGACAGGAGGCGTAGACAGCAATGCTTACAGTACAAGGAATCAATGTTTACTATGGAGCCATACATGCCCTTAAGGATCTAAGTATTACCGTTAATGAAGGGGAGATTGTAACGTTGATCGGAGCCAATGGCGCCGGCAAATCTACACTTCTCAAGACACTTTCCGGATTGCTTAAGCCAAAGACAGGCAGTATAGATTTCTTAGATAAATCCATCACGAACCAAAGCATACAGTCTATTGTTAAGCAGGGCCTTATCCATTGTCCGGAAGGCAGACGCGTATTTGCAAACATGTCTGTTGAGGAGAACCTGGAGCTGGGCGGCTATTTGCAGGATTCAAGCAGCCTGCCAGCTGATCTTGAGAAGGTGTACGCTACATTCCCCCGTCTTTTGGAGAGGAAAAAACAGCTGGCCGGTACATTATCCGGCGGGGAGCAGCAAATGCTCGCCATGGGCCGTGCAATGATGGGCCATCCGAAGCTGCTGCTTCTTGATGAGCCGTCCATGGGTCTGGCACCGCTGTTGGTTCAGGACATCTTCCGGATTATTCAGGAAGTTAATGCTTCCGGAACGACCGTATTGCTTGTAGAACAAAATGCACACCAAGCGCTGAAGATTGCCCACCGTGCTTATGTACTTGAAACAGGCAGAGTGGTCCTTGAGGGGGATGCCAAGGAATTGGCGGATTCAGAAGAGATCAAGATGGCCTATCTCGGTCATTAATTATTCATTAGTTTGTTAGCAGCATCACAGAACCAACATATAAATATAATACTTTAGGAGGCTGGAAGAGGATGAAGAAAATCGGGGCCATTATTTTGACGACAGTATTGACTGCAGCTTTGGCAACTGGCTGCGGCAACAACAAAGAGACTGAGAGCAATGCCGCTGGAAACGGTGGAAATGCTGCTGCAGGAGCAATCAAGATTGGAGCGAACTTCGAGCTTACAGGCGGTCAGGCTTCCTTCGGTGACTCCGCACTCAAAGGTGCACAACTGGCAGTGAAGGAAATCAATGATGCAGGTGGAGTGCTCGGCCAACAGCTGGAACTGGTTGAAGCCGACAATGCTTCCAAGTCTGAAGAAGCAACCCGCGCAGCCCAAAAGCTGATCACAACCGAAAAGGTTGTAGCGATTATTGGGGCAACGACTTCCACGAACACTCTGGGTATTGTACCTGTAGCCCAAGAAAAGGAAATTCCACTTGTGAGTTCTTCGGCAACAAACCCTAAGGTAACTGTTGACGAGCGTACAGGAGAATTGAATCAATGGGTGTTCCGCGCTTCCTTTATCGATCCTTTCCAAGGTCAGGTTATGGCAAACTTTGCTACAGAAACTCTTAAAGCAAAAACCGCAGTTATCTATACTGATACTTCCAGTGACTACTCCAAGGGATTACAAACCTTCTTTAAAGAAACCTTTACCAAGAATGGCGGCACGATCGTAAGTGAAGAGTCCTATCAACAAAAAGACTCCGACTTCAAAGCCGTGCTGACTCGCATTAAAGAATCGAATCCGGATGTTATTTACCTGCCTGGTTACTATGAAGAGGTTGGTAAAATTCTGAAGCAGGCACGTGAAATGGGTATCACTGTACCATTCATGGGTGGCGATGGCTGGGATTCCCCGCAGTTGGCTGAAATTGCCGGCGCAGCAGCACTCGATAACACGTTCATGTCCAATCACTATTCGCCGGAAGACAGCTCTCCTGAAGTTAAATCGTTCGTAGATGCGTTCAAGGCAGCTAATGGCGATCTCGTACCGGACGGAATGGCTGCACTGGGTTATGATGCTGTGAAGCTGGTAGCTGATGCCATCACTCGCGCAGGCTCTACTGATGCTACGAAGCTGAAGGATGCACTGGCTGCTACGAAGGACCTGCAGCTGGCAACGGGTAAAATTACAATGAACGAAACTCATGACCCTGTTAAAGCAGCAGTTGTCCTGAAATTTGTTGATGGTAAGCAAACATTTGAAACAAAAGTTAATCCATAAGTGTATACGATACGCTGATCTTTGATCCGCTGGATAGTGTATTCTTCTGAGCCAATTAGGCTTGTCAGCTCCGGGAGCCTCGTGCTTCCGGAGTATTTTGGCTACGCAGAAATCGAATTATCCTGCAAGTCTAATAAATAATACTTGCAAGTTTCCCCGAGGTTTGATATACTCATTTTTGTTGTGAAAAGAACATATTAGATATAGTGTACGGCCCGTTGGTCAAGGGGTTAAGACACCTCCCTTTCACGGAGGTAACATGGGTTCGAATCCCATACGGGTCACCATATGCGGTAGTGGTGGAATGGCAGACACGCTATCTTGAGGGGGTAGTGAGCGTATGCTCGTGGAGGTTCGAGTCCTCTCTACCGCATTACACAAAAAAGGTAAGAAATCCTTTGCTTAGCAGAGGATTTCTTACCTTTTTTAATTGCCGGCTGACCCTTCCAGTGCACGGGCATACTGGGGATAAAGCTGCCGTATACAGCTTGGACAGATATCGTGTGTGAACTGCACAGAGAGCTGTTGTTGTAAGAAGCTCTCAATGGTTGCCCATCGATCCTTGTCATCACGAATAGATTTACAAGAGGCGCAGATAGGCTGGAAATGCTGTTGCGGCGGCTTGCACACAGGGATAGCTTTCTTGGGCAGCCGGACCCTTTGTTCTGAGGGCCCTGGAACAGCTTGATGGGAAATGACAACAGAATATCCTTCCCGGTTATCGTCTTCTATAAGCGGAAAGGCCTCAAGCCGGAAATACTTGCTGCTGTCCTTGAGAGCGGGTGGCTTGGGGAATTCACCCCTGTATACAAGATGTTCTCCGCCGAAAATGGAGCGCAATGACTTACGCAGCACCATCATGTGCTCGGGCTTCAGGATCAGCTCCTCCATGACTTCGAAATAGTTGATCCCGACCCACTCCAGGCGAGATGAAATCCCGCGTCGGAAGCTGTAGGCCTTCCAGGAACGATTTGCGAATTGGATTATGCCGTGTCTGTCAATGACCAGTGAAAGCTGTGGTAGAGAATCGAGAGTTTGATGAATAGAGGGTAACAGTCGTTCTGGCAATGGCTATCGCTCCTTGCAGTACTTCAAATTGAAATACTAAGATGGGGGCAGACCCAGCAGTTCATCTACCTGACGCCGGTAACGCTGGGCTCTACGTGTTCCGTGAATCAGATTCGAAAGACGATAAGGCGGGATTCCATACATTTCACAAAATACCTTCTGATCCAGATGCATCTCCGCCAGACGTTGCTTGATCGCCCATCCATAAGGAGTTATAGGCTGTTTGCTTTTCAACTGACTCACCTCTTATTTACATTCGGGCCGTATGATATAATGGGATTAGACATAATAGTTAATTATATACTTTTTTACGTCATTTTACAATATGAAATAACTTAAATAAGTGCATTCATTATATTGGAAGGCGGTTTGCAGATGCAGTCGATCTACGGGCGTATTGAGTATTTAATAGAACAAAAGGGAATAACCAAAAAGTCATTTTGCGAGCAGCTTGGAATCAGCACAGGGAACCTGGGAGATTGGAAACGCGGGAAATCTACTCCGGGCACGCATAAACTGATTGAGATCGGTGCCTTTTTTGGGGTCAGTCTGGACTGGCTAATTTTGGGCAAAAATGCCCCGGTGATCATGCGGGAGAGTAACGAAGATTATTTTTTTGAGCAAATAGGGCAACTGGATTGCCAAAGTGACAGCCTGCTTCCCAAAGAGAAGGAATTCATCAAAGAATACATAGCTTTTACCCGGTATCGGAAGCGTACATCGGAGGAAGAAAATTCTCAATGAGCCATCTTTACTTTTAAGGATAGTGGCTATATAATAATGAATGTTGACCTCGAACAAAGCTTTTGTGTTTTACTCATCACGCGGTAGTGGTGGAATGGCAGACACGCTATCTTGAGGGGGTAGTGGGTGTATACCCGTGGAGGTTCGAGTCCTCTCTACCGCATAATGTTATATACAGCAAGGGTTTATAAGGTTTCATGAATATTTGATTAGTTAGTGCTTCTTAGCACCCGATACTTATCCAATAGACCACTTACTTATCAGGACACTAAAATTCTGAAAAGGGAGTGGTCTTTTTGTTGTAGAAATTTTCGATTCAAGGTTTTATTGATGATCGGGAGTACAAAAATTTATCACCTAAAACGATTGCAGCATACCTATTAACGTTGAAGGAATTTCAAACCTTTTGTGGTGAACATGAAATTGTGAACGTGGAGGACATAACTCAAACCTTCATCAAATCCTATCTAATGTATTGTCAAAAGGAACGTGGCAACAATCCGACAACTAGAAATTCAAAACTCCATACCATTAAGATATTCATGAATCACCTTGAAGAAATCGAAGTGATTGACTCCAAACAGAATCCCATTAAACGACTTCCATATGTTAAAGAAGATATTCAGATTGAAGCATTCAGTGATTATCATATAACTCAAATGTTAAATTACTATCGTAGAATCAATAATCGTAACCGTACATTCCCTGCTTATCGGGATTACACAATTATCATTACATTGTTGGGTACAGGTGTCCGTTTAGGTGAGTTGATTAACATGAAATGGAATGATATAGATTTTAAATCAGGAACAATTACAGTGTATGGTAAGAAACGTGAACAGTCCTCTATTCCGTTGACAGATAAATTAGTAAAGGAATTGGCTGAGTTTCAAGTGTTCTGCCGACAACATTTTAATAGTTTATCGGAGTATGTATTCACCAGTGATAGGAAAAATGGGAAGTTATCGACCGATGCTGTTAAATCCATCTTTAAACGCTTAAAGGAAGCAATGAATTTTAAGGATGAAATTAGATTATCTGCTCACACTTTTCGTCATACTTTTGCTATGAAAATGTTGATGAATGGCTGCGATATTTTTACGCTCCAAAAGATGCTTCGTCATTCACAGTTAAATATTACTCAACGTTATCTCAGTATTTGGGGAACGGCTCTACGATCACAAAATGCTCTATACAATCCATTGAACAATATGGACATATAGCCATGACAAAAATGACGAATGATTTACTTGATACCCATATTTATCTAAGTCGGTTAATATGGATTTTGGACGATGTAACGTTTGATAGTCTCTTAGTGCTTACACAAGCCCATTCAGGGTTGGTAAGGGAAGCACTTGATACATCATGTGATGAAGACAGGAAAAAGGCGATACAGGGTGATATACAAGTCCTGAGAACATTGAGAGATAGTATTGTTTACCAGTTCCAAGAAAACTATTTACAACCACAAACTGAGGAGTGATTAGGTTGGTTAACATGCAATGGGTTCAAGCAAACCTCTCTGAAATTCGTTATGTTTCATGTACTGGAAAGCACAATAATTTAATAAAGACGTTGCATTTAAAAGATGAAAAATTGAATTATGAAGGTTCTTTTGATGAACTGCGAATATTTCTTACTTCTCAAAACTTCCTACAGATTGATCGGGGTCTTGTTGTGAACCTTGAAAAAGTTGATTACGTTAATTTAAAAAAGAATGAAGTTCACTTAAAGGATATGGATGATATTTTAAAGGCAACATCAATTAAGAGTAAAATATTATCTGAAAAATTAGCAATTTAAAACTTTTAAGGCAGGGAAACTCTCCCTGTCTTTTTTGTTTTATCGACTCTTAGAAATGACTTTAAATCCTATATATCCATTGATATGAGGGAGAAAGATTAGAACTTTCCAAGTTTAGGATGGTATTTATCAGTATGAGTATAGAGTCCAATATCTCATTTTCAATCAAAAACGACACATTTTAATATTTTTATCATTAAAAAACCCTTATAAACACTAGGTTTTTTGAGGGTCTCGAAGGTCTCCATATGATAGGGATATAATAAAAATTAATTTTAGGAAAATGAAAACATTCAAAATAACCATATAGAATATAGGTTTTTTAGCACTCTGATATTTTTTATATATGAAGGAGTCTGCAAGACGGACATAATGTCCACCAGCAAAAATGTTAGCATTTAGAAATCAATACTAACGGTTTAGAAATCCCTTGTTCTGCCTATGTTTTATAAGGGTTAATCCACTCTACAGATTTTTTTATATAGTGATAGAGAATGAATAATTTTAGAGGGTCATAATGTCGCTTCAAAAAAATGTGAACCACCAGCCAATTGAAAATGTGAAGTAGCCAAATAATGTTATTTAACAAGCGATATTAAGAATATTTTTGATGTGCAGAATTTTTTATATAGTGAAGGAAGAATCAAAATAATTCTGTTACTTTATAGAAATCCGGCCGTATTGGCGCCGATTTGTAATACTTAACAGATACTCTATAATACGAGAAAGGCTGACGAGACTTTCTCGACAGCCTTGAGGGCACCCCATGCGCTGCCCTTTTTTTCTCATGTTGGCCGGTCTATACTTGCTTAACCGATCTTTTCTAAGACTTCGTATACTTAATATACGATTCCCGCATCATGGGCCATATTCTTTTTAAGTTCATGAAAGCTAAAGCTTGTGTAGCTGCACATTAAATGAGTTTTATTGACACTCATCAAAAACAAATATATAATGATAAATGTAAAGCTTTTCATTGTTGTTTTGAAATCCCTTACAAAACAGCTGCCGTTCTACCTTATAGGAGGTAAGATGAAGAAGGATATCAACATAATCGAAGTAGCCAAGAAAGCGGGGGTTTCAATAGCAACTGTTTCCAGGGTTTTTAATAACTCGGGAGTCGTTAAGGAGAGTACACGAAAAAAAATTCAACAGATTATTGAAGAAACAGGTTATCATCCTAATATGCTAGCAAGGGAACTTGCTGATAAAAAAACTTCACTGATTGGCATGATCGTACATGACATGACTGGTGAGGGGATGCCAAGGGCAATTAATGGTGTAAATAATGTGCTCGAGGAATTGGGATATAATCTGTTAATCGCATGTACAAACGGGAACTTCGAGAATGAAAGAAAGCAATTTGACATTTTTCGTTCAAAACGTGTTGAAGGGATTATTTTTGCAACGGCAACATTCACACAACAGCATGCAGAACTCATCAAGAACCTCACGATACCAGTCATTTCTCTATTACAAGATACTGAGAAAGACCAAATTCCTTTCGTTTCATTTGATAATTATCATTTTGGAAAGGAAGCTGCCATTAAGCTAATCGATCTTGGGCACACAAACATTGGATTTATTAGCGGGCCGGAAGGTTCAGCGAACGCAGAACAACGTTTGAAGGGTTATAAGGACGGTTTAACAGAAGCTGGAATTCAGTTGAATCCTGACAGCATTATCAACGGTAATTTTCACATTGAAGATGGTTATAACAAAATGAAGATTTTGTTAGATAGGAATATAAATCTTACATCTGTTATAACAGTAAATGATGGTATGGGTATAGGAGCCATTAATTGTCTTCTGGATATGGGTATAAAAGTGCCCGAACAGTTTTCTGTGCTGGCGCTGGACGATACAGTTTTAGCAAAAGCCTCTAGATTAAAACTTTCTGGCGTTCAATACTCCTATACGGAGCTCGGCCAGGAAGGAGCGAAAATCTTATTGCATATGGTTGAAAACAACCAGGTTAAATTCGAAAAGTATATGGTGCCGTATACAATCCATATTAGAGAAAGCGTAGCGATTGCAAAAAGTTGAGAGCCCTAACTGAACAATCGCTTTTTTATTAATCGAATTGTAAAGCTTTACATTTTCTACCCAGCAGCCTCATATTATTTGATTATTATTTTGGCTAAATTGTAAAGCTTTACATTTGAATATAACATTGAAGGGAAGTATAGAAAAGTGGAGAGAACATGGTGGAAAGAGAGCATTGTTTATCAAATTTATCCTAGAAGTTTTAATGACAGCAATGGAGATGGAATTGGTGATATTAAAGGGATTACTGAAAAATTAGACTATCTGCAGGATCTGGGGATTGATGTGATATGGTTGTCGCCTGTATTTAAGTCGCCAAATGATGATAACGGTTACGATATCAGTGATTACCAGGACATTATGGATGATTTCGGCAACATGGCGGATTTTGATGAAATGTTGAAAGAAGCTCACAAGAGAGATATCAAAATCATGATGGACCTCGTAGTCAATCATACTTCGGATGAGCATGCGTGGTTCATGGAATCGCGCTCTTCAAAAAACAGCCAGTATCGTGATTATTATATTTGGAAGCGGGGAAAAGAGGGGCAGCCTCCCACTAACTGGGGCGCGGCTTTTGGCGGCAACGCTTGGGAGTACGATGAAGCTTCGGATGAATATTATTTACATCTCTTTAGTAAGAAGCAGCCGGATCTCAATTGGGAAAATCCTGGCTTGCGTCGAGAAGTTTATGACATGATGAAATTTTGGCTGGATAAGGGTGTAAACGGGTTCCGCATGGACGTCATTAACTTTATTTCAAAGGACCAGTCTTACCTGGATGGCAAGGTTGCTGGAACCGGTTATGGTGACGGCGCTCAATATTACATTAACGGTCCACGTATTCATGAATTTCTTCAAGAGATGAACAAGGAAGTGCTGGCGAAATATGACACCATTACCGTGGGCGAAATGCCGTTCGTTAACATTGAAGAGGCTAAATTATATACAGGTACAAACCGTGATGAATTAAATATGATTTTCAATTTTGATCATGTAGATATCGGTAACGGGAAATTTGGGAAGTGGACGCCAGAGTCATGGAAGCTCACTGATCTAAAAAGGATTTTTACTAAATGGCAAAATGGGCTTGAGGAAGACGGTTGGAATAGCTTGTACTGGAGTAACCATGACCAGCCGAGAGCCATCTCCCGGTTTGGGAATGACAGCGATGAATATCGTGTGATTTCAGGAAAGATGCTGGCCACCTGCCTGCACATGTTGAAGGGAACACCCTATATTTATCAAGGCGAAGAGCTGGGTATGACCAATATGAAGTTTGAGTCCATTGATGTTTGTCGGGATATTGAATCCTTAAATGCTTATAAAGACTACACCGAAGGAAACCATCTTACACATGAAGAGATGATGGAAGCCTTCTGTGCACGAAGCAGGGATAATGCGCGTACTCCGGTTCAATGGTCAAATGAAGTTCATGCAGGATTCACTGCAGGAGACCCATGGATTACCGTTAACCCCAACTATAAAGGCATCAATGCAGCAGAGGCTCTCGAGGATAAGGATTCTATATTCCATTACTATAAAAAGTTAATCCAGCTGCGGAAAAAGAATCCGATCATCGTCTATGGGAAATATCAGCTGATTTTAGAAAACGATGAACAAATTTATGCTTATGTCAGACATCTGGGTGAACAAAAGCTGCTAGTTATATGTAATTTTTCAGCGAATACGCCTGTATTCTCTCTTCCGGAGGATATCCATTATAAATCAGCGGAATTACTAATTGGCAACTATGAAACCGATGCATCAGAAGCTCTTGGCACCGTGATACTTAAGCCCCATGAGGCTAGAGTATATAAATTAAATTAAGGGGGAAGTTTGAATGAACAAGTCAGTAAAAAGAGTGGCCAGTGGTTTGCTAATCACATTGTTAGGTGCATCATTACTTTCCGGATGCGGTTCTAAGTCTGATGAAGGGGGAAGTTCCGACGGGAATAAAAAAGTGGAAATCGAATTCTTCTCCAACAAAACTGAAAATATAAACACATATAAATCCCTGATTGCGGAATTCGAGAAAGAAAACCCGGACATTAAAATTAATTTCCAATCTCCTCCAGAGGCGGATACGGTTCTGAAAGTCAGAATTTCCAAGAATCAAATTCCTGATGTAATGTCCATGGGGGGGAGCGCGCAATACCGTGAATTTGTCGGTACAGCAATTCTAAAAGATTTTTCTGACGATCCATTGTTAGATAATGTTCATCCCGCTTATATTGATATGATCGGCAAGATTTTGGGGGATAAAAATACCGGAACTTATGGTATCCCTTACGCGGCCAACGCAAACGGTATTATTTACAACAAAGAGAAGCTCGATAAACTGGGTATCCAGCCGCCCAAAACGTGGGATGAATTGATCCAGGCATTAGACAAAGCAAAAGCAGCCAGCGAAACGCCAATCTTCTTTACATTAAAAGACCCTTGGACTGGCATGGTTATCCTGAATTCGATGGCCGCCAACTTGCAGGGAGAAAACTTTGCCCCTGATAAAAATGCAGGCAAAACAACCTTCAAACAAAGTTACGGCGAGATAGCAGATAAGATGATCCAATTAATTGACTACGGGCACAAAGATAACTTTGGCGTTGGATATGCTGATGGCAATGCAGCATTTGCCAAAGGAAATGGTGTCTTTTACATGCAAGGTGTGTGGGCGATTCCGGATATTTTAAAGGCAAATCCAGATGCTAAAATTGGTGTAAGCGCATTCCCGGCTACGAATGATCCAGCCAACAATAAACTCGTTTCCGGTGTGGATATTTTGTTGACCTCATATAAAGACACCAAGCATCCTGAAGAAGCACAGAAATTTATTGAGTTTTTGCTGAAAAAGGAAAATGCGCAAAAATATATCGATGAGCAAACTGCTTTCTCAACATTAAAAGATGTCTTTCAAAACAACCCCATTATGGACGGGTTCAAAACGAACTTTGAAAATGGAGCTATTACCAGCTTCCCGGATCACTATTATCAAAATGGCATGAAAGCCGAAAACATTGTACAGGAATTTTTCATGAAAAAGGATAAAGATAAATTTTTGGACACCATGGATAAAGAGTGGGACAAAGTCTTAAACAGACAATAACAAGAAGATGTTTATTGGAATTGAGCATTGTTGCAATGCTCAATTCCTCTTTATAAAGGAGGCTCTTAAAGATGAAAGGGAAGACCTATGGGGATAACAGCATTTCATTATCACGTTTTAAAAAAACGGGCAGAGTAAAAATCGCATTTTTCTTAATGACGTTTCCTGCGGTATTATTATTCTTTATGTTTCACACCTTTCCTGTAATAAAAGGTGTTTTTTACAGCTTCACTAACTGGAGAGGCTATGGTGAATGGGATTTTGTCGGCTTTAAAAACTATTTAAATTTATTTAAAGATGATCGTGTTTTTCATGCATATGGCTTCACCATCCAATTTGCTATTATTGCAACATTGCTTGTCAATGTAATAAGTTTGCTGCTTGCATTAGGTTTGAATGCAAAAATTAAATTCAGAAACACTTTAAGAGGGATATACTTCTTGCCTAATATTTTAAGTGTTGTAATTGTAGGATACATTTTCAACTATTTGTTTGCACATTTCATTCCGCAGATTTCTGAGAAAATGGGAATTATTTCGTTATCGAAAAATATTCTCGGGGATCCCTCTCTTGCCTGGATAGGCGTTCTTCTGGTAGCTGTATGGCAAGCGGTAGCTTTTAATACCATCCTTTATTTATCCGGTTTGCAAACGATTCCGACTGATTTATATGAAGCTGCAAGTATTGACGGGGCTGGGGTGTGGAAGAAGTTTTGGAGCGTGACATTCCCGATGATTGCCGCCTTCTTTACGATTAATATGGTACTTGCGATGAAAAGCTTCTTAATGGTATTCGATCATATTATGGCTTTAACGGGGGGCGGACCTGGTACATCGACCGAATCCATTGCTTTATTAATTTACCGCGGGGGATTTGAAGGTGGGGAATTTGCATTTCAATCCGCCAATGCCGTAGTCTATTTTGTCTTTATTGTGGTTATTTCAATTATTCAAATTCGGTTCTTACAACGAAGAGAGGTTGATATGTAATGGAAAAACGCACAAATTGGCTCATGACCATTTTGTTAATCATTGGTTCTCTATTTGTTCTCTTTCCTGGTTATTTAGTCATTACCATTGCAATGAAAACTCCGGAAGAAACGGCAAACTCTCTTCTGGCATTGCCTGGATCTTTGAATTTTGAGAATTTCAAGACAGCCATCCAGATGACAAATTTCTTCCAGGCTTTTAAGAACAGTGCTGTGATTACTGTATCTGTTGTAGTGCTTACCTTATTGACGAATTCGATGGTGGCGTATGCCATTGCAAGAAATATGTATAAGAAAACGTACAAGTTTCTGTACTACTATTTCGTAAGTGCTATGTTTGTACCGTTTCCTATTATTATGCTGCCCATTGTAAAGCAAACCAGCAGTATGGGACTGGATAATCCGACGGGGCTGGTCTTTCTTTATATCGTATACGGATTATCTTTTAATATTTTTGTTTATGTAGGCTACCTTCGCTCCATTCCAAAGGATTTGGAAGAAGCGGCGATTATAGATGGTGCAAGTACATGGGGAGTGTTTTGGAAAGTGATTTTTCCGCTGTTAGCTCCTATTAATGCCACAGTCGGTATTTTAACATGCTTATGGGCATGGAACGATTTTATGCTGCCGCTAATCATGCTCAGCGATCCCAATCAAATGACCCTTCCACTTGTGCAGTATGTATTTCAAGGACAATTCAGCACCGATTACAATTTGGCTTTCTCCTCCTATCTTATGGCATTGCTGCCGATGGTAATTGTTTATTTGTTAGCACAAAAATGGATCATTAACGGTATCACACAGGGAGCTGTCAAGTAAGGGGACTAGGAGGAAGCAGAGTGTTTAATTTTGATAAAATTGAATTCCAGGATAGAAACAATGATATCTTAACAAGTTTTTAATGAATCATTTGCAGAAAGCGGATATTGATATACGGGGTGTTCAGCAGGTGGACTCCGCGACAAGCATGGTGGTCGTAACCAAGAACAAATCAACGCCGATTCCTGTTTTTTATAGAGGAGCGGACTATCATTTAACCTTTACTCGAGAGATGGAAGAAGCTTTGCTAAATTCGAAGATTGTTCACTTCTCCTGTTGCCGATCTCGATGCTGCCGATTCGCCGGACGATTGAAACGGCGGGAAAGAGTAACATTCTGGTTTGCTTTGATCCCAACTATCACCCGATGATCTGGCGGGAGGGAGAAGATGGCGTGGAATATGTAAAGTCTATTATGGGCCAGGTCGATCTCGTGAAACCATCCGAGGATGACGCGGAACGATTGTTTGGCAAGGACACTCCCGAGAATCAATTCACTACCTGAAGACGCGTCCGACATACAAGTCCCCTCAAAAATCTTAATTTTTGTTGGGGACTTTTTATCACTGATTCAGTCTCTCTCTATAATATTTACGATAAAGAGCGGGCGTTATTTCTTCGAATTTTTTGAAGGTTTTAATAAAATACCCCGGTTCATTGAAGCCAAACTCATCACTGATTTGAGAAACAGGCATATCGGTTACTTCCAATAGCTGCTTCGCCCATTTCACCTTAAGCTTTGCCAAATAAGTCGTGAAGTTTTCGCCCGTTTCTTTAGCAAAAAGTCTGCTAAAATAGCTGGGACTGATATGACACAGCTCAGCCATATGCGTTAATGTTATATTTTCACTTTTGTTACTGTAAATATAATCACAGGCGGGTTTCAGAACCGAGTTAGTACAAATCGTTGTATCATTTGATGTGTTTTTTAGATAGGCATCAGCAATAGCATTGGTCATTTCTTTTTTTATGGACTCAATATTTTTAATGGTGTATCCAGGCAGAATGGTGGAAATATTTAAGGCTTCGTCGTTTCCAGAGACTTTTTCGAACATTTCGACAAGCAGATTTTTATTGAGTGCCTCTTCGATAATATAGTTGCACAAGAGAAATAACATGTTGGAGATTTTAACGACTTCTTCATAAGTCATGGTTGGAATATTATCATAGTGTTCCTTCAAATGGTCCTCTTTGATAAGATGTAACGATTTGTTCTTCGAAGTCACAATTTGCTCCAGGTCATTGCCATTTTCAGGATCTGAAAGCTTGACCTGTCCTGCCATAACAGCACCAATGTATTTATCATCAACAGTGATAGGAATGGCAATATCCACGATATTGAAATGGCATAGGTAAACGTAAGGAGCATTTAATCGAACCGCTTCAAGGCCGCCGCGGGAATCACATTTTTGGCAATAAGGCAGCAGATCAGGGTCCTTTCGCACATTTTGGCAGAACGCCTGACAGCAGCTGTGGCTGGTGACAGGGATGCCTTTATAATCAACGGTTAGAATGGCCAGTTTGGTAACTGTAGCCAGAGAATCTTGAAGACGCTTCCACTTCTTTAGATCCAAAATTTTGTTTATACGTAAGGATTCTTGTATCAAAAGAATTCCACCTCCAATAGCTATAACAATAAGATACCATTGTTTGAACCAAGTGCAAATAATTACGATTGAGAATTATAATTATTAGTTATAATATTCCACTATCAAGAATAAAAACGTCCTATATACTCAAATTAATTGAATAATTAAATTTTTTATAAAACAGGAGGAGATTAGAATTATGAGAAAAGCATTCATTAGTCCAACTAAATATGTTCAAGGGGAAAACGAATTATTGAACCTTGGGTATTTTGTAAATTCTTTTGGTTCGTCTGCCTTATTAATTGCCCATCCGGAAGATGTGAAACGAGTAAAGGATAAGCTCGATGCTACGGCTGCTAAGTTCAATATCACCTTTGTTGAAAGCGGTTTTATGGGAGAATGCTCGCGGGAGGAAGTAGCCAGATTGCAGGCAATTGCCCAAAAAAAAGGCTGTACCTGCACGGTCGGCCTAGGCGGAGGCAAAGCAATTGATGCGGCTAAATGTGTGGCCAGGGGAGAAGCTCTGATCATTTGCCCAACGATTGCAGCCACAGATGCACCAACGAGTCATTCAGCTGTACTGTATACACCGGAGGGTGCGTTTGATGATTATGCCTATTTCAAGCAAAGCCCAAGTGTTGTTTTGGTAGATACGACGGTTATAGCCAATGCACCTACGCGTTTTCTCGTGGCAGGCATGGGTGACGCTTTGTCTACATATTTTGAAGCAAGAGCGACATCTAAATCGTATTCCAGAGTTAATGCCAGTCTTCCAATGGGCTCAAGAGAAGGTTACTGTGCTCCGGCAGTAGGAACCAACGCAGCGCTTGCACTTGCAACTTTATGTTATGAAATGCTATTGAAGGACGGTGCCAAAGCGAAGATAGCAAGTGATTGTAATATGGTTACTCAGGCACTAGAGAATATAGTGGAGACCAATATTTTATTATCTGGCCTTGGTTTTGAAAGCGCAGGCTTGGGCGGGGCTCACGCGATCCACGACGGATTAACGATCCTTGAAGGAACACATTCCTTCTTTCATGGTGAAAAGGTTGCCTTTGGTACACTTGCCCAATTAGTGCTTGAAAATGCCCCAACTGAGGAATTGCACCAGGTTTTGGATTTTTGTCTAGAGGTAGGCTTGCCTGTGTGTCTGGCTGATATTGGCGTAGATCATATTACTGCAGAGGAGCTGCTTCAAGTAGCTGAAAAAGCCTGCATTCCTGAAGAATCAATTCATTCTATGCCATTCCCTATCACAGTAAAGGAAGTTGCAGCTGCGATTGCTACGGCAGACAGAATTGGCAAAGACTACAAAGCGCGCCGGGAGGCCAAGTAAATGAAGAAGATCATCAATCAAACGGAGAACATTGTCATTGAAATGTGTAACGGAATGGCAATGGCTCATCCGGAGCTTGAGTTCGTGAAGAAGTATAAAATTATCAAGAAAAAAGAAATCAATGAAAACAAGGTCAGCTTGATCAGTGGGGGCGGCAGTGGCCATGAGCCTGCGCATGCAGGATATGTGGGTAAAGGCATGCTCGACGCAGCTGTATGTGGAGATATTTTCGCTTCCCCTTCCCAGATTCAGGTGTATCAGGCGATTAAAGCAACCGCTGGCAAGAAAGGTACCTTGATGATCATTAAGAACTATAGCGGGGATATAATGAACTTCAAAAATGCTGCTTATTTGGCAGGAGAAGACGGTATTGAAGTGGATTATGTTCGAGTGGATGATGATATTTCGGTACAAGACAGTTTATATACGGTAGGGCGTCGGGGAGTAGCCGGAACCGTGCTGGTGCATAAAATTGCCGGAGCGGCGGCAGAAGAGGGCCGGAGTTTAGCGCAGGTGAAATCCGCTGCTGAGAAAGCGGCTGCAAATGTTCGCAGCATCGGTTTCGGTCTAACCTCATGTACGGTTCCCGCCAAGGGAACACCGACCTTCGAGATTGCTGAAGACGAGATGGAATATGGCGTCGGTATTCATGGGGAGCCGGGGATTCGCCGCGAAAAAATTGGAACAGCTGATGATATGGCAAACCGTATGGTGGAAGTACTCTTAAAGGATTTAAAGATTGACAACAGTAATCCTTCAGAGATTACATTGTTGATTAACGGTTTTGGTGGAACCCCATTACTAGAGCTGTATCTTTTAAATAACGCGGTTACGCGGGAATTAGCAAAGAAGAAAAATATTAAGATTTGTAAAATCTTCGTCGGAAACTATATGACAAGTATTGATATGGCCGGAGCCTCTATAACCATTATGAAATTGGACGAAGAACTCAAAACGCTTCTTTTCACGGAAAGCGATACACCTGCCTTCAAGGTATCAGGTCCTACGGAAAGCGTCCAGTATGTTGATATCGCAGAGGAGAATACCACAGATTCATCCGTTTCGTTCGAGACAGAGACACTTGAAGAGTACTCCACTATCAAAGGCAATTCGTTTACATTGGATAATTTCGTTTATCTGGTAGACAAGATGAGCGAAATCATTATTAAAAATGAAGTTCCTTTCTGTGAACTGGATTCTCATGCCGGTGATGGTGATTTCGGGATGAGTGTTGCCAAAGGATTCCGGCAGTTAAAGCGAGAATGGAATCACATTTTGACACACAGTAAGACGGACATCGGAACCTTTTTGAGTGCTTGTTCACTGGTTATCATGGAATATTGCGGCGGTGCTTCTGGGCCGATCTGGGGTTCTGCGTTCCGTTCAGCGGGTAAGGCTGTTGGTGCTAAAAAAGAAATAAGTATATCCGAATTTGCCGACATGATGCAGGCCGCTGTACTAGGCATACAATCTATCGGTGAACGTTCCTTTGGGCGGGGAGCTGTCGTGGGGGATAAAACCTTGATTGACGCTCTTGTACCTTGTGCAGTTTCCTGGTCGAAGAGCGCTGTGGAGGGGGATAGTTATAAAGCCGCCTTTGCGAAAGGTGCCGAAGCAGCCATTGAAGGCGCCAAAAAGACGGAGGATATCGTGGCCCGTATGGGACGCGCAGGCACCGTTGGGGACAGAAGCCTTGGTTATCCGGATGCGGGAGCCTATGCACTGGGTGTTATTTTCAAGGAGCTTTCGGATCATTTGAAATAAAATGATAAGTTCAAGACAAAGGAGCTATCTATTATAAGTAAAATGGTTTCGCTATTAAAAAAACCATACCTTAATAGTTAAACTCATTGATGAAGTAACTATTAATCAAAGCGATGTGAACAATGCCTAACATAAATATGCAATCATTCCAGCATGCTATTATCAATATCTTGATGCCTGGCAAAGACGGCTGGGGCTGTGCCGGGAAATCCGAGAGCGTTATGAATTACCCATATCGATGGTAACGGCCAAAGGTGAAAGCGAGGATAGGGTGAAGGCTTTCAATTGGGTACGGACGAATATGTCTGAAGACTGTTTTTTATAGCTAAGTGAGTTGTGTTTTCACTGACCTGAACAGCATCATCACTTGCGAGAATTGCGTTTCGATCTAAGAGAGCTATCTTGAGGGGGTAGTGGGTGTATACCCGTGGAGGTTCGAGTCCTCTCTACCGCATTATACAATCAAAGAGATTATCCATTAAGCAGAACGATTGCTTGCTGGATAATCTTTTTTTGTTGTCTTGGGAAATCAAATTATTTTTATATTGACGGAGCGTGTGAGTAAAGTTTATACTAAAGCCAAGAAAAGCACAAAAGATAAAAGTTTAGCACATATGTGCAATGGTAATAATTTAGCGGGGGGCCAGCGATGAATATTGATGAAGAAAAAAGATTATTAATTAAAATTGCCCGCATGTATTACCTCAATGATATGACACAAAGTGAAATTTCCAAAAGCCTGGGAATCTACAGGACTTCCATAAGCCGTTTGCTGAAGAAGGCAAGGGACGAAGGTGTGGTCCAAATTAAGATTATTGATGAGGGCGGGGGCAATATTGAACTGGAAAGCCGGCTGGAGAAGCTGTTCGGTTTGAAAAAAGTCATTATCGCCGCATCCGAACCGGAGTTGCCGACTGATGCCAAAAAGAAGGCCGTGGCCAGAGCCGGAGCCGTTTTGATGAAAGATATCATCATCGACGGAGATATTGTGGGTTTTGCCTGGGGCAGTACGATGGGTAGCCTGATCGGAGAATTTTCTGACTGTCCGCAGAGATCCGCGCATTTTGTTCCACTTGTCGGCGGTCCTGGCACGATGGAAACCAAGTATCATGTAAACGCCATCGTATACAGTATTGCCAATGATTTTGGAGGAGAAGCGTATTTAATTGATGCAGCGGCTGTGGTAGAGCGTAAGGAGACCAGGGACGATATCGTGCAGTCTAATTATTTCCGCAAGATTTCTGAACTGTGGGATCAGATTACGGTTGCAGTGGTTGGCATCGGAGCTGAAATCAGCAACTCCAATATGATCTGGACGGGCTTTTACGATGATAAAGTAATCGACGACTTGAATCGGCATGGTGCGATTGGCGATATCTGCTCCCGTTTTTACGATTCCGAGGGTGAAATTATTAATTCGGAGTTGACCGATCGAACCATAGCAATACCGCTGGAACGCCTGAGAAATACGCGCTACTCCATTGCACTTGCCGAATCGGTGGAGAAGGCTGCTCCAATCCTTGCCGCGATCAAAGGCCAGTACATCAATACACTGGTAACCACCGAGGAAACAGCCGTTGAAATCATTCGTCTTGCCGTGAGCTGAGGGGAAAAGCGCGATAGAAAGGAGTAAGCAGATGACTGTTTATTTAATGGTTCTCGTAGGGTTGTCCTGGCTTCTGCAGAGCGTGCTGGGGCTCAGTCAGGTCAGAAATTTCAACAGGCGGTATGCGGAGCTGAGACAGATGGGCCGCGTCGCCATAGGGAAGAAAACGGGCAAATTCAGAGCAGGCACTCTCGTCATGTTTGTCATTAATCGTGACGACGTTGTTTTGAAAGCGGTTAAAATGCAGGGTGTGACGGTTTTCTCCAGAGTCAGAGATATGAAGGGGTTTGAAGGCAAGATCCTGCCGCAGCTATCTGAAAATGATCTGGCCCGGGTCAATAAGTTAACGAGAGCCGCAATCCAGGACGCTTTGAATAACTTTGACATTATTGCTAAAGGGGGTGAGCTCAAAATCAGGAAAACCTGGCTGGAAAAACTGATACCCGCCAAAAAATAATAAGTTGAGGTGAAAAGTATGGATATCTTTGTTAACTTGGCATCAGGCTTTATGAATTTATTCCGGCAAGGCGGAGAAACCTTCATGAGCCTGGTGACCGGAATCATTCCGCTGCTCATCATGCTGCTTGTAGCCATGAATGCACTGATTCATCTGGTCGGAGAAAAGCGCGTGGAGAAAATAGCGAAAAAATCAGGAAAGAACCCCGTAACAAGATATTTTGTTCTTCCGGTGGTCGGAACCTTTATTTTGGCTAACCCGATGACTCTATCTCTGGGGCGTTTTCTTCCCGAAAAGTATAAACCGAGCTACTATTCAGCGGCTTCCTTTTCATGCCATACGCATAACGGATTATTCCCGCATGTCAATCCCGGAGAGTTGTTCGTATTTCTCGGAATAGCAGCGGGCATAACAACACTTGGACTAGACACCACAGAATTGGCACTCCGTTACTTTCTCGTAGGGATCGTAACCAACTTTTTTAGAGGCTGGGTCACTGACTTTACAACCGCGTATGTGTCGAAGCAGCAGGGAGTAAAGCTTAAGGATACAGTAAACTTTTAGGGAGGTGTTAAAGAATGGCAACTTATAATGCGATCATTATTAAAGCCGGAGCAGGCGGGTTTGGCGGTCCTTTAATCATTGCGCCTACAGCGCAGAAGAATAAAGTGGTTTACATTACCGGAGGAACGAGACCGGATATTGCGGATTATATTGCGGAGCTTACGGGAGCCGAGCTGGTGGATGGGTTCAAGACGAGCGTACCTGAGAATGAAATCGCCTGTGTCATCATTGATTGTGGAGGCACTCTGCGCTGCGGAATATATCCTCAGAAGGGTATATTGACCATTAACATTCTGCCAACAGGAAAAAGCGGTCCGTTAGCCAAACATATTACAGAAGATATCTATGTTTCCGGAGTCAAAATCTCGGACATTGAGCCATATGAAGGTGCTCCAACACCACATACAGCCCATGTCCAGGAAAGCAATGTAGAACAAAAAACACAACCTAAGTATAGCTCAAATAAAAAAATAAGTGAACAGCAAAAACCGCAGGGACTACTCGCTAGAGTTGGTATGTTTATGGGATCGATTGTTAGCGTATTTTATCAGGCGGGCCGGGATTCGATCGAGACGGTCATCAAAACGATACTGCCATTCATGGCCTTTGTAGCCATGCTAATCGGTGTTATTAATGCTTCTGGTATCGGTGATGTAATCGCGAAATTTTTATCCCCGTTTGCAGGTTCGCTGCCGGGCCTGCTCTTAATATCACTTATATGTTCCTTTCCGTTGCTCTCTCCATTTTTGGGACCGGGCGCAGTCATTTCACAGGTCATCGGAACCTTAATCGGGGTCGAGATCGGCAAGGGAAATATTCCGCCGCATCTGGCGTTGCCAGCACTTTTTGCGATCAATTCCCAAGCTGCCGCGGACTTTGTTCCGGTGGGTCTGGGTCTGGCGGAAGCGGAAGTGGAAACAGTTGAAGTGGGGGTACCCTCCGTACTGTATTCCCGCTTTCTGACGGGAGCCCCAACGGTGTTTATTGCCTGGCTGGCGAGTTTCGGGTTATATCAATAACTTAACAGAGAGCAGAGTGGAGGAGACTATGCTATGCAAACCATATATGAAACCAAGATTACAAAGATCGGGAAGTCTGTATACGATTTTGTTGAAGATAAAATCTTTGTGCTGTTTGGTGATAACGCCCCAGCAGATGTTGCGGATTACTGTCTGCTAATTACGATCAATGAAATAAAAGGTGAGATTAATAAGGGTGACCTCTTGTGGCTTGGAGATAAGCCATACAAAATAACGTCTGTCGGAAGCAAGGTGGCAAGAAATCTGGAGATGCTTGGACATATCACTCTTCAGTTTGACGGCCGAGAAAGTGAAGGCTTGCCTGGAACGTTATATTTGGAGAATACAGATTTTCATAAGCCTGAAGAAGGCAGCGAAATCAAAATAATTAAACAATAGACCTGAAAAGGAGACTTGGATATGATTGGGAACAAAGTGGTAATCGTAGCTGGCGGAGGACAAAGTTTGGGGGAAGCGCTCAGTCACAGTTTGGCCGAAGAGGGATATGACGTTGTTGTAGCCGATTTGATGAGTGAAAATGCGGAGCGCGTAGCCTCGGATGTGCGCGGGCAGCATAATGTAAAAGCACTGGCGGTAGCCGTTAATTTGACCCAGGAGAATGAAGTGGCGGATATGGTGCGGAAGACGGTGGAAGCTTTTGGGAGGATCGACCTGCTGGTCTATGTGGCGGGTTTTGCCAAAAGTTTGAAAATTACCGATTTCGGTCTTAATGATTGGAACACGTCTATCGATGTGAATCTGACCGGCTATTTCCTCTGCTCCCGCGAAGTATCAAAAATAATGATCGCACAAGGCGGCGGCAATATTATTCAAATCAACTCCAAGTCGGGGAAGGTCGGAAGCAAACACAACTCGGGCTATTCCGCTTCCAAATTCGGCGGTGTCGGGCTTACACAAAGTCTTGCCCTGGACCTTGCCGAACATAATATCCGCGTCAATGCGATTATGCCAGGAAACCTGCTGAACTCTCCAATGTTCCAGAGCCTCCTCCCTCAATACGCCAAAAAACTGGGTATTGCGCCGGAAGAGGTAGAACAATACTATACAGACAAAGTGCCTTTGAAGCGTGGCTGCACTTATGATGACATCGCCAATGCCGTTATCTTTTACGCCTCGGATAAAGCTGCGTATATGACCGGTCAGGCCATTAATGTAACAGGCGGTCAAGTGATGCACTAGTTGTTTATGTTGATTTTTGAGGGGCTGTCCCAAAAGGTCTGAAAACGATCTGGGGACAGTCCCTTTTTTGATAAGGTTGTACGGATAGAGTATTCTTTTGTGCACATGGTTAATCCAGCAGCCTGGCTATGTCGGCTTCGATCTGATCCGGAGTTGTTTTTGGGGCAAAACGCTTCAGAACGCGTCCTTCCTGATCAACAAGGAATTTGGTGAAGTTCCACTTGATGCTCTTGGATCCCAGGATACCGGGTGCTTCCTTGGACAAATATTTGAACAAAGGATGTGCCCCGTTTCCTTTTACATCAATCTTTTCGAACATAGGGAAGGTTACGCCGTAATTGAGCTCGCAGAACTCCGCAATATCTCCGCTTTCGCCCGGCTCTTGTCCGGCAAACTGATTGCTCGGGAAGCCTAACACTTCAAAACCGCGATCCTTGAACTTTTCGTACACTTCCTGAAGACCTTTATATTGTGGAGAAAAACCGCACTTGCTGGCAGTGTTCACAACAAGCAGTACATTTCCTTTGTACTTGGACAGCGATTCTTCTTCACCACGAAGGGTGTTGGCCGCAAAATCATAAATATTCATGGAAGATGCCTCCTTTATAAATTCCAAATATATATTTTTTACAATTTAATTGTACACTATTCACAAGAAGAGTCAAACATCAAGGGAAGCGGGTATAGAAGGACATTCATGGCAATAATGGCTAAAATAAGACAGCACAAGCAAGTATGAGTAATTAACAGACCTTATGGGAGAGTACTTTGGTTGACATCCCCTTTAAAATTCTTTAATATGTCTAAGTATCTGAATATGTCGCGTGTGCAATTTAACAACCAAAAATTTAAATAATGGGTGATGAAGATGTCTTACAGACCGAATATTACGAATGTTACCAAAGCCAGCAGCAATGATAAGGAAGGGTTGTATGAGTTCATTATCAAGCTTGCTGATGGAACGGAGTGCCGCGCGTTTTATAATCGGTTTCCGGACTGGAAAATGACGAACATCAGCCGCCTGCTTAGAACACCCTGTCCGATTTGCCGCAAAGATTTCATCTGCAAATGCATGGAAGCCTTCACTCCTGATTTCGAAGGGCAAATGATCGGAGACCAATGGATTGAGAAAGCTATAGCCGAATAATTAAATGGACGGAGCATGATGGCGCGGGGGATTTTCCCGCGTTTTTGTTTTGCCTATTTTTTTGGATATACTGGTACAAAGACAGGAAGGGCGTGTGGACAATGAGCGAGAAGGAGACCCTGGAATCGATTGTGCTGATAGACGGCGTATGTCATCTATGCCAAGGCTTGGTCCGGTTCATTATTCCGCGCGATCCCCAAGCCAGGTTCATGTTCGCACCATTGCAGAGCGAGGCTGCTCAAAAGCTGCTTCAGGAGGTGGGCATTATTATGAAGCCGGGCCATCTGAGCACGGTTGTGCTGCTGGAGAACGGGATATATTATACCGAGTCCGCTGCGGTGCTTCGGATAGCCCGTAAACTGCGCTCTCCGTGGCCAGCCGCTTATATATTCATTCTTGTCCCGCCCGTGCTGCGCAACGCTGTATATCGGCTTGTAGCGCGGAATCGGTATCGCTGGTTTGGCCTTGACGAGCAATGTCTGCTGCCCACAGCGGATATCCGGCGTAGATTTCTGTAGTCTAAATGCGGATTAGATCATAGCGTGAATGCGGCTCAAATGTTCTAATTATATTACTTGTGAAAAATAATCATTGATGGGTTCTTAGATATATGCTACTATAGCTGTAAATTAAAGGATAGTAACGGAAGCACCGTTCTATAACCGTTTCATGCGGTTATTGACGGTGCTTTTTTGCTGTCTTTTTTCAGGGAGAGGAGTGGTTCCATGGCGGTAAGGATCGTGCTCGCTGTGCGCGAAAGTCAATATATTGAGCCTTTGCTGCATTATGTCCACCACAGCGAGTATAGGGACATGCTGCGTATTACGGCTTTTAGCCGGATGGAGGCTTTTATGGAATATATGAAGGGGGAGGAGCTGCCGGACGCAGTTGTAGGGGACCCGATTTTTATTGAAGCCTGGCTGGTGGAGGGGAGATTTGTTGTTCCTTGGGCTGTGCTTAGGGAGGAAGGAGGGATTAGCGGGAGGAATAGCAAAAGCCTATCCGGAGGACAAGTCATTGCAAAGTACCAGGCTCTGCCATCGCTGCTAACTTCTATTTTGCAGTTATGTGAAGTTGAACGTTTAAGGTCTTCCCCTGTGAAAAAGGGTGAGACTCTCCTGCTTGGAGTGGTGTCATGCAGCGGGAGCAGCGGCAAAACAGTTATAGCCCTTAATATGGCGAAGCAGCTCGGCGGTCTTGGTTTGTCGGTTTTTTATCTCAATCTGGAAAGTGTGGACAGTAGTAGCCTGTATATTCGTTCACCCGGGGGAAGCGTTCCGGGCTTGGAGAGACTGCTCTATGAAATTCAGGCTGGCAGAGACCAAGAGGCAGGTATGAAGGGGGAAGTACAGAGCTATGCCATACGGCATAATGATCTGTGTTGTGATGCTTTCAGGCCGGTAAGCAATGTGAAGGAAATGCTGCAAATGAACCGGAGAGATACGGTGGATTTGCTGGAGCTCCTGGCATCCGGTGGAGGATATGACATCGTTATTATCGATACTGGAAGCATCGGGGAAGAGCGTACTGAAGCCGTTATGCAAAAGTGCGGGGCTCTGCTGTGGGTGCTGAAGGATGATGATGTAAGCATGCATAAAACCGGGAGGTGGCTGTCCCATTATCATTCGCCGCATTCCGGTATGCCGCCGGGTTTTGTGGAAAGGAGCAGGTTTGTATTAAACCGCTGTGGGGATTCATTGGATGAAAGGCAACCTCCGGAAGGAATAGCGATCGATGCTGCCCTGCCCTATATCTCATCCTGGACTCTGCCGTATCATGGAGAGCTGTGTTTGAACTCCCCCCAATTCCAAAAGGAGATTCTTCAGCTGTGCAAAGGGATGCTGGAACCCCTATTGCCGCAGGCATTCGGCAAGGAGAACAGCTATGAATGAAGAGATGTTCAGGAAGCTGCGGAGCGACATTCGTGAGGGACTGGATGTCACCTCGGCCGTCGGAAACCGTGAACTTACCGCACACATCGAACGGACGACCTTTGAACGGGAGAGTCTCCGGCACTTAACGGCACAGGAGAAGCACGAGCTTGTCAGAAGGCTGTTCGATTCCTTCCGGGGACTGGATATTTTGCAGCCGCTGGTCGATAATCCCGCGATAACCGAGATTATGATTAACAGCCACAGCGAGATATTTATTGAGGAGGAAGGACAGATCCGCCGTCTGCCACTTGCTTTTGAGTCGGCAAGCAGATTGGAGGATATCATCCAGAGTGTAGTGTCGGGTGTCAACAGAGTGGTAAATGACTCCTCGCCTATAGTGGATGCAAGGCTGAAGGACGGTTCCCGTGTCAACATCGTTCTGCCTCCGGTTGCCTTAAAGGGTCCAGCAATGACCATCCGCAAATTCCCGGAGTCGCCGATGACGATGGATAATCTAGTCCAACGCGACGCACTGAGCCGGGAAGCGGCAGAGCTGCTGCAAATTTTGGTTGCTGCGAAATACAATATTTTTATCAGCGGAGGTACGGGCTCGGGCAAAACCACATTCCTGAATGCATTGTCCCAGTTCATTCCCCCGGAGGAGCGGGTCATTACGATTGAGGATTCAGCTGAGCTGCAGATTGTGACCGTGCCTAATCTGGTCTCATTGGAGACAAGAAATGTTAACACCGAAGGAAAAGGGGAGATCACGATTCGTGACCTGATCCGCTCATCGCTGCGTATGAGACCAAACCGGATCGTGGTTGGCGAGGTGCGGGGTGCGGAATGCCTGGATATGCTACAGGCTATGAATACCGGCCACGATGGTTCCTTATCAACAGGACACTCCAACAGCGCAAGGGACATGGTCAGCCGCTTGGAGACAATGGTCCTGAGCGGGGCGGATTTGCCGGTCGCTGTGGTCCGGCAACAGATCGGGTCGGCAATCGACATCTTCGTGCATTTGTCCAGACTGAGAGACCGCTCGCGTCGGGTGCTAGAGATCAGTGAGGTCACTGGATTGAAGGATGGGGAGGTACAGTTGAATCCTTTGTATGAGTTTCAAGAGACGGGGGAGCAGGGAGGCCGGGTACAGGGTGGACTGCTGCTTTGCGGAAATCCGTTACTGCATACGGTTAAGCTGAGGATGGCCGGGATTACTTCGCATCCGTTATCGCGCTTCAATGTCGAGCCCGGGAAAGGGGGAAGTGGGTGAACAAACAGGATGAACGACCAGCCTTGCCCGACTACACGGTTTATGATCTCTCCGTACTGCAAAAAAGCATGGCCATGATCACCGGCGGTCTGCTGCTGTTCGGAGTGGGATATCTATTTTACCATCATTGGCTCCTGCCTCTTGTGCTCGTACCGGGCGGGGCATACGCTCCTCGGCTGTTAAGGGATTACTTGAGAAAGAGACGCCGTACGGCGCTGAATCTGCATTTCAAGCAGACCTTGTTCTCTTTATCCTCCTCCCTTTCAGCAGGAAGATCTGTGGAGAATGCGTTTCGGGAGGCTGTGCAGGACCTGCGCATGCTGAACCCGGAAGGGGGAAGCGACATGATCGCTGAGCTGAACATTATTTGTGCCAGGCTGGAGTACGCGCAGCCCGTGGAGGAAGCGCTGCATGATTTCAGCAGGCGGGCTGGAATGGAGGATATTGAACGCTTTGCGGATGTGTTCACAGTCTGCAAACGGACCGGAGGCGATCTCGTTGAAGTGGTCCGCCGCACCTCCTCGGTTATAAGTGAGAAACTGGATATTCAGCAGGAAATAGCCGTCACTGTGGCCCAGAAAAAATTCGAGTCCAAAGCGCTGCTGGTCTCTCCGCTTGCTATGGTGATGTTCATGAGTCTAACCGCCGGTGATTACATGCAGCCAATGTATACGGGAGCAGGGATTGCAATTTCAACGCTGGCTCTGATTGCGCTTTTTCTATGCTATCTCTGGATATCCAAAATAATGGACATTCCACTGTAGAGGGACGGTGAGGCAATGCGGTGGGTTTCGGGTGCTATCCTTCTGTTACTGGCAGCTGTATGGATCATCCTGCGAATGAAATGCGGCAGCCGATACGTCGATTTGCGTAGACTGCCCATGGATGGACTCCGGCTGCGCAAGCTGGGAGAGCCTTTGCTGCTGCTGGTTGAGAAGAGCCGAATCACAAGCTGTTGTCCGTCATTCGTCTTCAAAATTCAGCGTTCGCTGCAAAAAAATCAAGGTACACGATATGCCGCGGAACGAACACTGCTGTTCTTGGGGGAGATGCTGAGCTACAGCTGGCTGCTGCTGGCGGGCGGTTGTGCTCTGACATTGCTTAGCGGGGAACGCACAGGAATAGTAATGGGCACGATCCTGGGAGCGGCTTTGCCGGCTGCACTAGTTCAGGATTTGCATAAAAAAGTACGGCTGCGGGAGCAGAGTATTCTACTGGAGCTGCCGGAGCTTCTGAACAGCATTATTTTGCTTGTTGGAGCAGGCGAAACGGTACAGCGGGCCCTGGTCAGGTGTACAACCAGCCGTAAAAAAGATACAAGTCATCCGTTATACCGCGAGCTGCTGATAATGATTGGCGAATGGGAGAGCGGGTATTCTTTTCAGCAGGCGTTTGAAAATTTAAGCAAACGCTGTGCGGTGCAAGAAGTGTCTCTGTTCACAACAACGGTATTGCTTAACTATCGCAGAGGTGGAGGAGATTTTGCATTATCGCTACGGGACTTGTCCCGGATGTTATGGGAAAGACGGAAGGCAATAAGCCGGACGAGTGGGGAGCAGGCTTCCGCGAAGCTGGTCTTTCCGATGGTCGTTATATTTCTGATTGTCATTGTGCTGGTGGGAACACCGGCGTTCATGATGCTAAATATGTAGGAGGATGAGGTCAATGATGTCAACGTTTTGGATGAATGCAAAGAGATTTTGGAGTGATGAAGAAGGGCTGGGCACGCTGGAGATGATCCTGATTATCGCGGTATTGATAGCAGTAGTACTGGTGTTTCGGAAAGAGATTGTTAAGGTGGTCGAAGGTCTGATCGCTACGGCGGGGGACAAGAGTCAGGAAGTGTTTGAGTAGGCTAGGGAAAGACGAGGGCAGTTTCACGATTGAAGCCTCGTTATTGCTGCCTATTATTATGTTCATAACGATGCTGCTGCTATTTTTCTGTCTGTACTCGTATCAGAAGTCGATGCTTCTTCAGATTGCATCTGCTTCTGCAGAACGGACGGCCTACAATTGGGACAACAGTCACAAAGAGGTTACAGGCTCCTTTGCTGTTGATCAATATGATTCACTGTACTGGCGGATAGGGGAGGACAACCTGTTGGGTTCTCTGTTCGGAGCAGGGTTAGAAAATGGGAGCGTAACGGTTATACTTCCGGGGAGTGGGGGCAGCACTGGCAGCTCTGGTATATTGCCTGAAGTAAAGCTCCAACAATCTGCCGCGAGGGTTCCTGATAATATGCCGGGAGAAATGAGATATATCTATGGCCTGACAGGCCGGAAAGTAACCGCAAAGCTGCGGCACATTCTGGACCTTCCCGCACTTGATGAAATACTTGCCGATGGTGGCGTCCCGGTGGTCGAAGCTCATTCTCTTGTGGTTGAGCCTGTTGAGTTCATCCGCACGGTTGATTTAATGCGCTACTACGGGGCTAAGTTCAAAGGTGAATCGGGGAGCGGAGAAACAGGAACAGCAATGAAGCAAAAGGATGCGTCTGAACTGGTTGGCAAGCTTAAGGGGCAATGATATCACGGTTTGGGGAGATGCATGAAAGTGAAGGAGGTTGGCATGAAGATTCACATTGCCGGGTCGTATAACTGCCGGAAGCGTCCCGGGCGGCGGTGGATTAAACCAACAGAGGGGTCAGTTTCCGTGTTCCTGATCATGATTCTCGCGTTTGTATTCCTGTTTGCTGCTGTGCTGATTGATTATGCACGGATCGCTGCGGTAAATGCCCAAGGAGAGCGTCTGGCCCGTGCAGGCATCCGATCCGTTATGTCGTCGTACGATATTGAGCTACGGGAGAAATACGGTTTGTTTGCCTTTGGAAACAGCGATGGAAACAGGCTGCTCGCCAAGGTGCTTAACGATAATCTACACAAAAGCGGACGCGGCGATGAATTCAACCTCCTGCCGTTAGTATTGGAAGCATCGTCTCTGAATTGGGATCGTCCTTTCGGGGAGTATGACATCTTCCGCCGCCAGATTAATGAAGAGATGAAATATAGGGCTCCGGTTGATTTTGCCCTGGAATTGGCAGGAAAGTTCAAACCGTTATCGACTGCAATGGAAGAAGCCTCCCGCACGACAGATATGTTCAGTAAGCTGCAGCCGCTGTACGACAAACGGGAGAAGGCGCTTGATCTTATGCTCGAACAGCGGCGGCAGGCGGCTGAAAGCGGAAGAGATCTGCTGAAGTTGATTATGAATCCAGCCGGAGCTTCGATTTCCTTTCAGTCCCTTGGCAGTATCTCCAGTGCAGCAGATATTACTGCACAATATGGTGATTTTGTGAGTAAATCGTACGCTGACATGTACCTGGAAGAGGACGAATATCCCCGGTACAGTTATTCAATCTCTATGTATCTACAGCAATCTTCAGAGATTACTTCCCGGATTCAGGCTTCTCTAACCGGATTCCGTGAGAGTCATAGCGGATTAATGGGAGAATCCCGAAATGCGCTTAAAGAGGCGTTGAGCCTGAATGGACAAATGAAGTCAATCATAGATCAATCAAGAATTACTGATGCTAAGCCGGGTTATGAATCCGCTGGAACCTGGGATATTCCCGGAACTTCAGAAGGAACGGATATAGCGGGAATGCCGGGCTTGCGTGAACAGGGGGAAAGTCTGCTGCTCACTCCGTCCGATATTGATCAGTTGGAAGAAGGCATTTCAGCACAGGACAACTCTTATCTACTAGTGCAAAGAGAGGTATCAGGACTCCCTGCAAGGCTTTCCGCCGCCACCGGGCTTAACGCTGAACATTCGTTGTTAACAAATTCTGTACTAGCTGCTTCGCAGGCGACGAACGCTTATTTGCAGGATTACGGGATTAGGGGTGTCATTATTGCCCGGGAGGAGGCTGCTATTGAAAGTCACCGCACTTCTGATAAGGAGCGCAAGGAGATCGAGAAGCAGAGCAAGACTACGTTGGGTGCTGCCCTGGATTTAATAGCTAAGATTCGTGATTTGGGTCAGCAGGCTGGAGTATCGATGGAACGCTATGATACGCTTCGGCAATTTTACGAGGATAATATCAGCTTAAATGCCGCAAGGAATCAAGACCCGCGTGGCGTGGAAGAGACTTCTTCCGATCCTTATGCAGCTGGAAGTGCCGCAATGGATGATATGGATGGAATTTATAGTGCGATGAGCAGCATCATGAGCGGGGCAAGGGACAGACTTTTTCAAAATGAATACGCCGCACTTTACTTTCAGCATTTTGATGGTTCAGGACTGGTGTCTCTAACGGGAGGTGGGGAAGGAGATGGCATTCAGAAGCTTGCAGATCAGATGGACCCGCAAAATCAGGAACTAGAATACATCCTTTATGGGCTTCATAATCCTGCCGGAAACGTCGCCGCTGCCTATAGTGAAATATTTGCAATGCGTTTGGCGATCCGGACTATGGAAGGATTTATTGAGAAGGCGAGTCTTGGCAACCCTTTGGCCGTTACGGCCGCTGCTCTGTTGTATGGACTTGAAAAAGCTGTGGAGGACATGTTTCTTCTCTGCCGGAAAGGCTCACTGCCTCTATCCAAATATACGCCCGTACAGTTAACTTATCGTGATCATCTGCGTCTGTTCATGCTGCTGCATGGTGGTGGGGAAGTTCAGCTGTCCCGTATGCTCGCTCTAATTCGGTTGAACACTGGGATTAATCCCGCTGAGAAATATACTTATGCTTCCTCAGACATCAGGCTTGGAATGCGGTTATGGTTTTTACCAGGAGTAATAAAGGTTCTGGATTACAGCGGCGGACTTGCCGGGGATGTGCAGGGCAATACATATTACAGGGCCATACAAAGTGATTTTGCTTATTAGTGGAAGGGTAGTGGGATTGATGAGATTCGGGCACCGGAAAGGGATGGCAGAGAAAAATGAGGGCAGCATGGTAGTTGAAGCGGCAATGGTTCTGCCCATGTTTCTGCTGTTTGTGCTATTTCTGATTTTTATAGTGCAAATGACCTTGTATTCGACCGCTCTGCAAAGCACCGTTTCTGATACCGTAAAGGTCATCTCTACCCATATGTATCCCTTAGCTTTGGCTGCCCAGAAATCAGCGGAATCGTCGGAATCACCCAAGGCAGCCATGCAAAATTCAGACTCCAACTGGAGTATTCCCCGCCTGTCTGTTACGGATTGGAGTGAAAAATATGCTTCTTCGTTGCCCACGCCGCTCGATCTATGGGCCAGAGAGGCTGTACAGAAGGGAGAAGGTCCACTGCAGGAGCTGCAGGCAGAGGCTTCACAAAGTGTTTTGGATATTGGGGTGAAGCCTCTGCTTAAGCCTTATGTTGCTTCGGACATGCTCGAGTATGACAGGATTCATGTCTCCAACGTGATTGTTCCGGAGATCAAAGAGGGAACCCGTCCCTATTTCGGGCTGGAGGTCAGCTATGAGCTGCCCATGAAGGTGCCCTTCCTGAACCAGAGTATCGTGCTTGAGGCCAGTGCCGTTGAAAGGCTTTGGATTGGGGATACCGGGGAGGACGTAAGCGGGGGAGAGGCAGATAGCACAAGTGAAAAGGCTACAATCGTTGTCCTGGAGAAGCCGAATCCCGGGGTGGCCAATAAACAAGGCAGAATTCGTGCCAAGATTCCACCGAATGCTTCTGCGAACTTGACGATTTTTTATAAAAGCGGCAAAAGCAGCGCTAAATATTTGGGTTGGAAGCAGGCGGACGAGAATGGTTATATCGAGTGGGAGTGGAAGATCGGCGTAAATACTACACCCGGGTCATGGCCTTTTACGATTCAGACGGAGGACGGAAAATCTATTGAGGTCACCTTTGATGTTGTGAAACAGGATAGGGCCAGAAAAGGAGGGTAATCGATGACGGAGTGGGCATTTTGGGGCTGTGCGCCATTTCTGGGGGCAGCGTTTATTACAGATATAAGGTCAATGAGAATACCAAACTGGATTACGATGTCGGCGCTGCTTACGGGGCTGCTGGTACATGCTGTTGTGAATGGCTGGGAAGGGCTGCTGTTTGCAGGCAGTGGGGCTGCTGCCGGTTTTATACTCGTGATGATTATGTATTTCATGGGCGCAGTCGGGGCAGGGGACGTCAAGCTTTTTGCCGGTATTGGGGCTTGGACAGGGATGTTGTTTACTGCACAGGTTATTGTATACTCCATTCTGTTCGCAGCGTTAATCGGTTGGCTCATTGTGCTGAGGAGACGCGAAACGGGCAGCCGCTTACGCAGAACGGCAAGCTGTCTTGCCGGTTTTATCGTATTGCGCAACCTAAGCTTTTTAAAAGCACGAGACCATGAGCTGCTGCGCTTTCCCTTTATGCTGGCTGTTATTCCAGGTTCAATATGCGCGTACCTATACTTTTAATGTGGGGGTGATATTTGTTGTTCGGATTGACCTGTGATTTTATACAGCGGGATGGTATATGTATGGTGCTTGATGAACCGGATGGATTGCCTGCAGGCAAACTTAACAGAGTGCAGCTTCGTATGATGTTAGGCGCAAGCATTCCTAATCATCTGCGGCTGTATCTCAAGGAAATCGATTTGAAGGTTAGGCTGGAATATGCTGTCTCCGGCAAAAGAATGCTTTCCCATCTTCTCAAAAGCGAAAAGCTCCAAATGAAAACATTCTTCGGACTTCTTCTGCAAGTTGCACAGGGCATGGAGGAAGGCAGGCTGTATATGCTGGAGCCGGAACGCTATGCTCTACATGAGGACTATATTTTTATAGAAGGAACGCTGCAGAACGGCAAGGTGCATCTGACCTATGTCCCATTGGATGGTCCCGCTCCAGAGGTTAAACCCGGAGAAAGCCTTCGGTCCCTGATCATGGTGCTGATGACTTCGGTCACTGAGCTCAGGGGGGATGGTGTGCAAAGACTATTGCATTACTGCGGGGAGGAAGGCTTCACTTCTGCAGGGTTAAAGAAACTGCTCGCGGAGCTGTTGACGGAGGGTAACGGCTTCTTGAAACGTCCGTCAGAAAATAAGCCAGGGCTCCCTGAACTTGTTGAACCGGTCAAGGAACAGGCAGCTGCAGTCCGCATAGTCCAGGAAAAAGACCGACAGCGGCCAGGAAGTGGTTTTGTTCAAGCGGAGCTTCCGCCATCGGAGGACAAAAGGAAAATATCAGCGTGGATGAGCGGATTCCCGGGTATCCAAAGCAGGGAGAATGCTGGAGAGATCAGCAGTTCCGGCAGGGAGCCGGCCGATGGGAGAACTCCGACTTCAAGCTCAAGAACCTATGTAGCATTGGGATGTCTTTTAGGGGATGCGCTGTTGTGGAAGTTTCTATATTTTAATCATCCCAAGCTGTTATGGCTCATTGTTTGCGGATTAGCAACTGTGGTATTGGCTGCAGTGTGTGTCATGTCTTGGCGAGGGCTAATGGGGCCAGGAAGCAGTGAAGAAGATGAGGATGAGGATGAAAATGAGGATACTCAAAAGGGTGGGGGAATTCCGGGGATAAAGCTAGATGTCCTTGAGCGGAGCCTTGGGAGACGACCTCCGCTTAATACTGCCCGTCCACTAGCCATGCCTGAGGTTGATTTTAATCAAAGAGAATTCCAGCACGGCAGTAGGCCTCTTATTGTTGCCAGAGGAGAAGCAGAAGCGAAAGATAATAAGGAGCTAACTGGCGCTACGGCATCAACTGCATCAACTGCCTCAACTCCAACTGCTCTACTAACCCGGGAGAAAGCTCCGGGTAATGGACAAGAGACGGGGAAACGTCAGACGGAAGCTCCTTATCTGGTGAGGTCTGAAGAAGCCGGGGAGGCTCTTGCAGAAAGAATCGAGCTGAACCGTCCCAGCTTCATTATCGGCCGATCTGCAGAGGTGGCACAATATATTGAGCGGTCAGATGGAGCTTCCAGAGTGCATGCTGAAATATCCAGAAGCAATGTAGGATATGTGCTAAAGGATCTCGATTCTCGGAACGGCACACTTTTTCAGGGAGAGGCTATGATTCCATACAAGGAATATCGGCTGGCAGACGGGGACGTTTTTACAATAGTGAAAGGAAGTTATACTTTCCGTACCGCTTGATGCCCTTTTCAGCTTCATACTTGATAGCATAGGGTGGTCGGTTGTTGCTTCCGGCAGTTTCCTTCCGATGATCATAACCTCGTGCCCAGCTTGCAGCCAGTATTTAGCAAAGGCACTGCCGATAAAGCCGGTACCACCGCAGATGGCATATTTCAATCAGGAGTCCTCCTTCCGGACTTACTTCATTAAATGGCGGTATGGGGAATAATCAATGCCGTTCTTTTCGAGGAAGCTCACCAGGAAGCGGTTATCACGTCTAGGGGTTGCAACAATATAGCCTTTGATACAGTGATCGCGTGTAACCTCCGGCGCATGGCTTTCCACTGCAATCTTCCCGATTTCGGCGGCAATCGAATGCTTGGCGATGTCACGGAACGGTCCGGGCACAGGCTGGACTAGCTGGTCCAGAAAAGCTTTGGACTCATTACCCCAAAGGGGCCGACTGCGTTCCACCCAATAATTTTGCCAGTCAAGCTTAGATTTCCCGTCAGCTTTGGGCAGCACCTTGAGAAATTTACGGAACATAAAGTAGCCGCCGATGCACATGGAGCCCAGCAGTAAAAACGTCCAAAAGGCGATTGAGTTCATAAACCAATTGCTCGGTGACACGGATAATAAGCCAAGCCCTATTTTAATAGACATGTTCAGTTCACCTCGACAATGATTATTGTCACACGATTCTCTTTGACTTAAATTATAACGTAATTCCAAAGTTTTGCGAAGCGTCAAAAGGGTCGGCCCCGGGCTTGCCTAGATTTATTTTCTCAATCACGATAGAATAAGGTTTAATTCGTGAAAGAAAGAGGGAAGTCGCATGCTGAAAATAGGTTCCCATGTGTCCTGCTCACCGAAAGGGTTGCTGAGCGCGGTCAATGAAGCGAACGAGTACGGCTCCAGTTCATTTATGTTTTATACCGGAGCACCGCAAAATACACGCCGTAAGCCAATTGAAGACTTGTATCCTATAGAAGGAAAACTGGCTATGGAGAGCAGCGGCATTGAAGAGACCATCATTCATGCCCCATACATTATTAATCTAGGCTCTTACAAGGAAAGCACTTATAAACTGGCCGTTGATTTTCTTAAGGAGGAAATCCGCCGTACGCATGCGTTTGGGGTTAAGCATATTGTGCTGCATCCCGGAGCGTTTACAGATAAGGATGCGGAATACGGAATACAGCGGATTGCTGACGGACTGAATGAGGTGCTCGGCGGTACGAACGAGACTGAAGTGCATATTGCACTGGAGACGATGGCTGGCAAAGGTACGGAGATGGGCCGCAGCTTCGAGGAAATTGCCTCGATGATTGACAAAGTCGTACATAAAGAGCGGATATCGATTTGCCTCGACACCTGCCATATCCATGATGCCGGTTATGACATCGTTAACGATCTGGATGGGGTGCTGGAGCATTTCGACCGGACGATAGGACTACACCGTATTGGTGTCGTGCATGTAAACGACAGCAAAAATCCGCTCGGCTCTGGTAAAGACCGCCATACACCGGTGGGGTCCGGCTGGATTGGCTTTGAGGCTCTCAATAAGTTGGTTCATCATCCGGCATTGGCCGGACGTCCCTTCATTCTGGAGACGCCATGGATCGGCAAAGATCCGAAGACCCAGCGTCCTATGTACGAGGTAGAAATCGCCCTGCTGCGCGGCAATGTGGCTGAGCGCTTCGGCCCGGAATTTCTGGAGGATGTCCAGAAGCTTCAGAGCTTTTTTGGCGAACTGGAACTGGATCATCGTCAGTATGTGCTGGATATCTGGACCGTGCTGAAAAATGATGCCAAGGCCAAAAAGGCAGATCCCCGCGAACCGCTGGAACGGCTCTATGATTATGTGGCAGCCGCAGAGCTGTTCCCGAACCTGAGTGAGGAAGCTATCAATCACCGGATCATTGCCTGGCTGGCAGGGAAATAAGGTAGATCCGCATTTGGCAAAACTATAGATTGCGTAAGTAGATGAGAGGATGGAACTAGGATCATGGAATTACACGTTAAAAGAGAGCATTCATCAGGCAGCGACCTGCATCCGAACCGGGCACGCATGCTCATTTCCTGTCCGGACGGCCCTGGGATTGTTGCAGCGGTATCGGACTTCCTGTATCAGCACGGTGCCAACATTGTACAGTCCGACCAGTATACTATGGATCCCGATGGCGGAATGTTTTTTATGAGAGTTGAGTTTGACCTGCCGGAGCTGGAACAGCGTTTGGAAGAGATCCGTTCATTGTTCGGCGGTATAGCGGAACGTTTTCAGATGGATTGGCAAATTTTCAATGTGAGCCACAAGAAGAGGCTGGCCATCTTTGTTTCCAAAGAGGATCATTGTCTGGTTGAACTGCTGTGGCAGTGGCAGGCCGGCGATCTGGATGCTGAAATTGCCCTGGTGGTCAGCAATCACACCGATATGAAGGCTTACGTCGAGTCTTTTGGCATTCCTTTTTACCATATTCCGGTTACGGCGGATACCAAGAAAGAAGCAGAACAGCGGCAGCTTGAAGTTATCGGCAATGAGATCGACGTCATCATTTTGGCACGTTATATGCAGATTATTTCCCCGTCGTTTATCGAGCACTACCGTCACCGGATCATCAATATTCACCATTCCTTCCTTCCGGCTTTTGTTGGAGGCAAACCCTATGCCCAGGCGTATCAGCGCGGGGTGAAAATTATCGGCGCGACAGCACACTATGTGACTGAGGAGCTGGATGGCGGTCCGATTATTGAGCAGGACGTACAGCGTGTCAGCCACAGTGACGATGTAACCGAGCTGAAGCGTATCGGGCGGACCATTGAGCGCGTTGTACTGGCGCGGGCCGTAAAATGGCATATCGAGGATCGCATACTCGTTCATCACAACAAAACGGTCGTCTTTAATTAATCTTTACAGATAAAGCCCCGGAGAAAAGAAGTATTCAAGAAGAGCAGTCCCCTTCTTTTCTCCACCATTAGAACCGCACACCACTAATCAAATATCCCTTCGCATAACAGGTAAAAAAGCATTTTACCAGCATTTTGGATATCTACGCCAAAGTGCATTTTGTTGTGCGCTAAATATACAAAAATCATTTCGAAGGAGGCGGCGGGTTTGTCTTTTCAGCGGAATCACCTGGTCAAACGTAACTATTTGTTCGCGTTTCTTATTTTAATTACCGGCTTCGGCGGTCTTCTGGGCTATGATCTCTACTTCAAGCCGTATGTGCTTTCACAGATAGTGGTGAAAATTAAAGTGGAGGAGGGTACCTTTTTGCCCAAAAATTATGAACTAAAGCCGTCGGACCTGTATTTGGATTCGGTTCAAAGCAAGGATATCCCATTTGCTGCAATCCGAGAGATTTCACAAGTTGAGTATAAAATTACGAATGTAAATCTGACCAACGGTAGTATTTTAACGGAATCATTGGTGGACGTAAGCGATTTGGAGCCGACTGAGAATGAGGGGATTTTCCCTATCCCGAAGGATGCCATCTATGGGATCAACGGTTCTCTGCGCAGCAGGGACAGGGTAGATATTTATCTGGTGGAAGGTGAAAAGCCTCAGAGTAACGTTGATAGTTCAGCCGATTCTCCAGCACAAAGTGATTCTACTGGCTTGGATCTGCCTGGGCAGAAGGCTTTCCTGTCAGGTGTGACCGTCAACTATGTGCGCACGGAGGACAACAATGATGTTCAGGACTCGGAGAATGGCAATAACAATAACCGCTTCACATCCACAGGAAAGGTGGCTTCGCCTGAGCTGAAATTGAAGAAAAGTGACGGACAAATCCTCAAGCAATACTTGGAACAAGGGTTCAGGCTGTGGATTGTACGGGTGGAATAGAAGGAATGCAGGGAGGAATATAGCCGTGAAAATATTCAGTCTGGGCATGGATCAACTGACCATTAACGATATCAAAAATGCCGGATACACCGTGATTACACAAAGTGTGCTGCCTGAACCGTTGCAAACGGACGCCCAAATGCTTGTAGTTACGAGCGATCAAGTACCGGTTCCCGCATTAGGGGATTTGCGCTCCAAGTACAAGAACACCACGATACTTTATGTTTATTTGCAAAAAGGAGTACGAGGTTATCACGCCGTACATATGCTCTGCGAAAGCCTGGGCATCTATTTCCTCCCGCCACGCTCTACAACTTCAGCGATTATTGGGAAGCTCCAATATATTTTGGAGGAGGATGGCGAGGAACATGGGAATCTGATCGGATTTTTCGGCTCGGGTCCGGGCATAGGCTGTACAAGTGCGGCCAAGTTGTACGCGAGGCGAATGGCAGCAGCAGGGCAGCGCGTGATTTTACTGGGACTGAACTTGTATGATCCCGGGTATGATCGCAAGACTCTTATCAGTCTCGACCGGCTGCGACCAAGATTAACAGGGAAAATGCTCCAGAGTGAGGACTTTGAAGGATTTATAAAACAGGACGGGTACTTGTACCTGCCGGGCAATTATGACTATTTAAGCGCTCAGGATTATCAGGAGGATGAAATACAGTACTTTTTGAACAAAGCTGGAGAGAACGCCGACGTGGTTATTGCTGATTTTGGCTCCATTCCGGAAAGCGCCGCTTGGTACGTGGGTATGCAGAAGTCAGCGATGCGAATGATGGTTACCCATCCGAAGCATGAGTACAGATTGGAGCCGCTTTTTGAGCTGGCAGGTCAGCTTGACCTGCATCCGCATGATTTTAACTTTATCATTAACCGCAGCAATGTGGAGGAAATGCTCTCTCCCAAAAATCTGGCGCTCCGGTTCGGCAGCGAAATTTTAATGGAAATCCCGTATTATCCGCCCTTTCAGGAGAACCTGCCGCTAGGCAAAAAAGAGCTGCAACACGCAGACAACAAGGTTCATTCTCTACTTGTAGCATTAGGACTGGCTCCGGAAGCCAGAAAAAAGGGGGTGTTTCTATGATCGGACTTGAGCGGTCGGGGACACTGACGGAAACAATGTCTCTGCACCGCCCGTTCTCTCTTAAGCGCAGTATGCAGCGGAACAGTAAACCCGGTAAGGAAGATTTTCATATTTTCCTACAGCAAATGAAAACGGATATGAGTGCCGGTCTTGAGCGGGAGGATGAGCACTATTTCGAGCTTAATGCCAAGGCGTTGATTGGCGACCCGCAGGCGGTTAGCTTTTTTATGAATGAAATTGAGAAGTATTTGCGAAAAACGCCGTATACCGGCAAGGTTCCGGAAGCATACCCTACGGCGGCAGAGGCGCTTTTTCATGAGTGGAAGGGCTTTGGACCGGCTTACCGCTGGTTTACAGATCGTGCGTATAGTGAGTCTACAGGGCTGCAGATGATCGGCCGACAAATCTTTTATAACCATAGGGGCAAATTTATTGCCTATCCTTACGAAATGCCCTCGCTGGATCGGGTCGAGCAGCTGAAGCGTTCCTTGCTTAAAAGCGATCACAACAAAAAATTAAACAAGGATAACCCTTCAGTCGAGTTCAAAATGGATGATCCGCTCTGGCCCGGCCGGTTCATCCGGCTTGCCATCTGGGTATCTCCCCGGGTATGGGAAGGATTTACGACGATTTCGCTGCGGCGGCAGGTTGTAGAGTTTCTTGATCTGGATGATCAGGCAGGCACCGAATGTATTCCGGCAGAGGCGGTTGAACTGATTCGGGCGTTATCCAGTACGTTTCGCAATACGATTATCGCAGGTGCTGTAGGTTCGGGGAAAACAACCTTTGCCAATACCATTGTTGGCGAGCAGCTGCTCGGCTCCACTTCCTGCATGGGTGTTGTGATGATTGAGAAGCATCCGGAATCCACTCTACCGTACCAAATTAAAGGCCACCGGATCATTCCGATTCAGGCCTCTAATGAAGAGCTGATGGAGGTTGGTGTAGAGTCGCTGCGGCATGATCCGAATATTCTTTATATGACGGAAATGCGGTATAACGAATGGGAATTTTATTTATGGAGCGGCGAAAAGGGCTATGACGGCATTACCGGCACGTTCCACACCGTCGATTCGGAGGACATTCCCTACCAGGGAGCTTTTGCGGTCTCTACGCGGATTGGCGGCAGTCTAAAGGGGCATCTCATCTCTGCGCTGAAAGCCTGTGAGCTGGTTTTTATTCTGGAAAGTGCCCGGGAGGGAAAGAAGCGGTTAACGCGGATCTCTGAGGTGTTTTATGATGAGGAACGGAATTCGGTGTTTGCGAATGATCTGATGCGCTGGGATGAAGAAAGGTCTGAGTGGACTTATAATGACAAGCTCACGGAAGGCCTGATGCTCAAAATGAAAAAGAAGAATGCTGCCGCCGCAGGGCGGTTGCAGACGGAGCTTGGGAGGCTCGCCATGCTGAAACCGATGGGGCATCCCATGAAGGAAAGCCTGAAATCCAGAATTGTCCTTAACGAATGAGGTGGCGAACCCTATGGAACTGTTATTTTTTATGTTGCGTTTTGCTCTTCATTTATTGATTGTGCGCGGATTATGGCTGTTGGTAAAGCCGTTGCTGGAACGTAATTTACGTGATTTGGGACAAAAAATAGAGTACAGGATTAATCTCGGCATGCGTGTTTTTGGCAAAAAGGTCAGCAGGATGAACAGAGGTCTATGGATATACCGGCATCTCGATAACCTGTTGTATTTTGCCCACCGGAAATATGAACCGGGAATCAGCGTCCTGCGGTTTCTTATGCGAACCGGATTATTGTTTATAGCGGTTTTCCTGTCAGGGCTGCTGACTCTGAGTGAGCTTCCGGGACATTTGAATTTCCATAATCCTTTTTTGGAGGGAATGACTTTTAATAAAGGCCTGCCGCCAGATGGGGCTTGGCGTTTTCCGCTATTTGTGGCTGTCATTTCAGCGATGATTCCTTATTTTCGCATGAGATATATCTTTGCGCAGAGAAAGGTGAGGGGAAGCTATGATCTTCTGGATGCCGTTAAAATCTCCAGCAAATTCACTCATTTGTCGGTCGATGCGCTTCTGATGAAAACGGCTGATTTTTTAACGGAAGAAAATGTCCTGAAGACGCCGCTGAAATTATTGGGGGCTGCATTTGCCAATTACAGTAATGAAAAAGAGCTTTATGAGGAGGCCGGAAGATTCTCCCGGGCAGTCGGGACAACGTTCGCCGTGGAGTTCATATCAGATTTGCTCTACTCGGAGAAAGAAGGAACTCTGTATTTGAAAAACTCGCTAATGCTGTTGAACCGATCCATGGAGCAGCAAAGAGAGACGATTTTAACGGTAAAAGCAGGGAGCAGAGATGCGATCAGCCTGGGATTGTATGGTAATTTTGTGGTACTCGTATCTTCGGTTGGAACCTTCATCTATATGCTAAAACCTGACGTGTACTTCCGCTTGCAGTTCCAAACCTCTGTGGGTCTAGCGTTTCTTGTGGTTATTTTAACAGGACTCTTTATTTCGTTTGTGATCAGCACTATTCTTGCCAAGCCCAAATTGGACTACCATTAAGGTGATGAACTATGGACAGATTGTTACTATTAATAGCCGTATTCGGTGTCGTGTATCTGGCTTTACTCGTTTTTGTGAGCAGCAGCAGTAAGCAGGAGCGGTACCTTTTACGGCTGGGGTTAAAATGGAACACTCTCGGAACCCGCATGGGGAGTGACCGGCTTCAGCTTTTATTGAATAACTCCGGGCTATCGATTTCAGCACGAAAAGTTACGATGTTCCGTTATTGCGCCGGGCTGCTCTACTTTACTTTGCAGGCTGCCGGAGATTATATCCGCGAGAGTCCGTTTTCAGGATACGATTTGCTCATAACTTTTCTAATTCTCGTGATCACCAGTCCTTCGCGGTTTCTTCCCTTCGGTTGGCTGCTGGCCTGGCTTCATCAAAAAACACTTATCCAAAAGGACGGCGAGCTGATTTCCTTTATCCGTCTCTATGAGAATAATCGTCTGCGGAAGCACGGATATATGCAGTTTGGAGCTTTTTGTGCAGGCATTGCAAGGCATTTTCAGCATATTCGCCAGGATTTGTACGAGCTGTCGGAGCGGGCGGTTGATGAAGGGACGGACCGGGCAATCGAATGGTTTTGCTGTAAATTCCCGGACAATCACGCTTTTATTAATGATATAAGGTCTATTCTGCTCGCCACCGAGGGGATGGACGATGATACAGAGGCAGCGCGTTATTTGCGCGAACAAGGCAAGATTATTTCCAAAATATCAAGTGATCAATACTTGAAGAAATGGTCTTTTATCGGGGATATTTCCTCCATCATTAATGTGATTCCGTCGATTGCCACTTTTCTGATGATCGTCTCGCTGGCGATGCAGTACATTCTGCTGATTAAGGGGAATTTTAATGGAATTGCTCTATTTCAATAAATTTTTGTCATATTCGAACATTCTATAAAAATATAAAATGAAAAGGGAGATTTTAACATGAAAAAAGACGCTATTTCAACAGGCTTGTTTATCGCTATAGGTTTTCTCTGTGTCGCCATAGTCATTGCTATATTAGTACCGGTTGTCCGGCAAGTGGTGGGTGATGCGGATGACAATAAACCGTTGATTCCGGCAGCAAGTATTTTTCAATATGCTGATCCCGGACAAGCCGCAGTTCTGACATTGTCTGACTACCGGGGGTAATGCAGCTATGAAAAAAGACTCCATCTCTGTCGCCATGTTTCTGGCCATAGGCTTCGTCATTGCCGGTATTTTTATCTCCGCAGCTACCAGCATGATCGGCAGCAGTCAGGATGATATCGTCACCCATACCAAGCAAATTGAGCAGTATTAGGAAAGGGGCACTGTTTATTGAAGGCAACCGTACTCCGGGCATTGTTCATGTGGCTTGTCCTGTTTATCATCCTGCAGCCGATCTTTACCTACATTGATTATTTGCTGGATCTTCAGGTCAAGGCCAACACGTCCTATATTACGCAAAAAGCAGCAACGGAAGGGATGGTCACGGCTGCCATGAGGAATGAAGTCACCTCTAACCTTAAGGCCATAGGGTTCTCCGAAGCCTCCATTGAAATCACCAGCAGCACCGAGATGGTGCAGGAGCGAAAAAATCGGATTGATGTATATGTCAAAGCGCCGCGTGTTCATCTTTTTCCGTATAACTTTTCTACAGTTTCGCAGCCGTTACATTACTATGGACATGGTTTCATTATGAGTGAATATCTCGAATGATTAATGAACCTAAGGATTACATTAAGGGATGAAGATGAATGGACTATATAGTAAAACTTGCCTTTGTACTTTTGATCTTTATTTATACGTGGTTCTTCCAAGTGCAAAATCAAGAATGGGATTTACAACGGGCCTTGCTCAAGGATGCTAATAACATGGCCGTACACGATGCTGTTCAACAAATGAATGATATCGAACGATCTCAAGGTCGATTGATTATCGATCCTACAGCGGCCTATGAGACCTTTCAAGATACGCTCCAACTTAATCTGGGATTGGATGATGAGTTATCACCTAAAGCCGGTAGCCGGCTTCAGGACAGCGTTAAAATTGTGGAATTTGTTATTCTGGATGAATCTTCTGGCATAACATTTCCCTATCTCTACGAAGATCCGCAGTATGGAATTACAAAATATATACAAGGGCCGTCTGTCATAGCCGTTATTGAATCTAAGCATCCCGTATTAATCTCCAGGGCTAAAACACAAGAACCCATTCGTGTGCCAGCAATCCAGGAATATAAGTACAATAAGTAGCTCATGAAGCAGATGCGTCTTTTGATGGCTCCGTTCGCATCTAAAATTAAATTAACTAAAAGGAGAAATTCAAATGAAGAAAACAATTGTAAAAACAGTGATGGCCGTAACCATGTTGTTAAGTATGGTCTTAGGGCAAGGAGCGGGAACTGCAGCAGCAGCTTCAGTAAGTACTAAAGTACCGGTAATAACGGATAACTTGTCCAAGTACGGACTGAAAAAGGATGTGGAGCTTCCGATAACCGTTACAGCCGGAGGATTGAGTTACACGCTGCATAAGATTATGATTCTTGATTTCAATTCTAAAACGGCGCTTACGTTACGCAAACAATACAAGTATACCGATTATTCCGGACTTATCGGTGATCCTCAATACTTTATCTGGACTAAAATTACCATTACCAATAAGTCTAAAAAGACTGTGGAACGCAGCTATAAAGATGTTATGTACAAGTGGAGTTTTTATTTTGAAGATGGTGGGTTTGCAGATCCGGTGGATGCCACGTCAGAAAGACAGAATAAGAACAGTAAAGTAGCTCTACACGATTTTAAACTAAAACCTGGCGAGTCGCTTACTACGTACCAAGCGTTGTATTACAAGGGCGATTTCAAATATTTACGGGTTGCTATTGATTTTGACGGACAGTATGCAAAAAAATATGTCGTGAACGATCCGGACCTGGCGCAATGATGAGAAAATGCATCGTTTTACTATTGGTGGTAGTGCTACTTGCGCCGATGGGAGTACGTACTGCGCAAGCGGCAGATACAAAATCGACATCCATAGGAATTCCTACTACAACTGGACTCATGGGTAGCAATAACAGCACGAAGAGTTTTATTTTGGATTTGCCCAGCGGGGTGAGTGCTTCGGCGATAACCACAAACAGCCTGAAATACAATGGTAATAATGAAGTGGTGGGCCTGGTCGTTCAAAACGGTAAAGTGAAGGTTACATTAAATGGGAACAAAAGTTCAAAAACATTTGAAGTCAAGGGATATAAAAAAGAATTTGAGAATCCTTTTATAACCAATGTAGGTAATAGCATTTGGCGCTATTCCGATGGCCGAAGATGGCAGATCAATGAGTATAATGAACAAAGAGACACCTTGGTGTCTTACGATCTCAATGCTGCAGACTCGTCCACGCCTTCCGCAGATCCACCTAAAAGAATGGTTTCGGCATCATCTAATCAAAGTACAACAGGACGAATTTGGTACGCGTCAAAAATGGAAACCGTAGATAGTCAGTATGTTATCGATTCTACGATATCCATTCAACCGGCAGGGGGTTCCTCTTACCTCATAGGTGGACCCAGGTTTAAAAACGGAAAAATTATAACGACTTATACTATTGGACCGGCAGGGGCCGGAGTGACCTCGAAATGGATAGACCAAACCGATGAGGCCACCATTCCGGTCACAGGATGGGTAGAAGGCCGATTCTACTACGCGTTTGCGAATTACTACTACACGGCCACGGCTAAAGTCACGACTTACAGCTACGGCGGTATGGTGACCTTTGACTATGCGCCGCCCTCCGAACCAGCCTTAACCGGCAACGTATTCGTGTTGAAGCCAAATCCAAATCCGACGAAGTTTGCTAATGCAGATGTACCCGTTCAACTCTCCCTAAAGGGTGATCTTGCGGCCTACACGGATACCTCAAATATCAGCGAATGGGTGTTTTACGCCAAGGAAAAAGGCTTAAATAGTACGCTGCAGACGAAGAAAGATTATTCTAAAGTGCTCACTAGCAGCAGGCAATTTGATTTTACCATTCCCAAATCAAGGATCACGAGCAATAACTACCGGCAGGAATATGATTTGACGGTTAGTGTTCGCTTTAGCAAGCCTGTAGTCACTAAAAGTGGAACTATTACATCATTGAGTGAATCATTGGGCGCCACAATTGAAGTATATAAAAACCAGTCATCCATTACGTTTCCAGAGCCTACAGCCCAGCCAACTCCTGTAGGTAAACCACCTGTAGCCGTAATAATGGCACCGGGCACCGCAAAAGCTGGGGAAGAGTTTATGATGAGCGGTGGGGGTTCCTATGATCCGGACGGCACTATTAAAAGTTATCTTTGGGATACGCCGGGTATAGGTGATGTTGTTATGGGTCGTAACAGTACAACTTGGTATCCCGAAAGCAGTATGGGGGAAAACACTATTGGACTTACGGTCGTTGATAATGACGGCATGACAGGCAGCACAGGGAAGTTCATTACAGTGGTCAAACCTGTACCTGAAGCAAAGCTGGAGATTCAGGGAACGAAGAAGCAAAATCGGAAAGTTACGATCCACAGTTCCTCCACTAGCCCTATTCATTATCCGCTAAATGACGATCTCACCAAAATAACGATTATTGCTATATCAGGGGGTACAAGCAGCGACATCAAATACAGTGGGTCATTAAATGGTGTGAAGGATAAAGATGTACTTTTTAAACAACCGGGAACCTATAAAGCCACAATTTATGTCGAGAATACACTAGGATACTCAGATACCAGTTCTATTACATTCGATATCCAGCCCGATAAGCCACCGGTTGTCTATTTCTCCATGCAAGGTAGGGTGTACCGTGATCCGGATAATGGAAACAAGGCGGTCATCACGATTGAAGATATGTCCTATTCACCCGATGCCGATCTGATTAGCCGCCGATTATGGGAGTATCGATACGATTCTGACAATGACGGAAATTTTGAGGATGAAACCTGGAAAGTTATTAGTGACGGGAATATAAATCGTCTCAATTTGGAAGTTGTTGAAGTCGGTAAGTATGAGGTGAAAGTTACGGAGTTTGAACAATTTGGGCAACCGACCATTGATGAATTTGTTACTGACTCGGATCGGAAATGGGCAGATTCCAGTGGCCAGAATATCATTAAAAAAATTGTTGATGTGAAAAATAGAGCGCCACAGGGAGATTGGAAATGGTAGAAGGAGATGCACAGCCAAAAATGATTCCAACACCAAAACGGACACGGTGACCGTTACGATTTCAGAAGACTGGTCGGAGTTCTTCCGGATCCATCGGACAATGTAGAAAAGATGTCCTTACGAATTGCCCGTAAAATTTGATCTTGGTAGGAGAAAGGGGAAAGAATGAAGAGGAAAGTAACAGCCTTCATAAAGCTTACGATCTGTTTTACATTACTCTTACCGATTTTCGTGAACGCTGACTTGCAGATAGTAGAGGCCGCCACAGATCCTAATATTATAGAATATGCAGATATTGAACTCCCAGCCTATGATGGATACGCTGCGTACGTCGTCGATCCATTACAACCTCAATTGTCGGACTCTAGCTATTGGGCGAAAACTTGGACTCATCGTGACGCGATATCCATAACTAATATTAAGTACAACAAGCTAACTAAATACATTAGTTATGATGTCAGTCAAATTCAAACAAAGGCAGATACATATAGAGGGAGCGATTCGTACAATGGTAATCCGGCATGGGTTGAAAAAAATTGGGATTATAATTCATCTTTAACAGTCGGAGGAATTGTTCATGGTCTCAGAGCGGATGGAGGAATGCAAACAAGGGATTTTACTACAGGTTATTACGACATTGATAACTACTCCTTAAGCAGTTTCCCACACTCTTACGCAACAAAGACAATTGTTTCCGCAAGTTTTAACTACTCAGTATTGAATGGGTGGATAGCGGAATATGATATTATCGATCCCAAATTTCTGGAATTCGTTGTTGATTGGGGATCCGCGGTAGTAGATAGTGATGTCGTCGCGTCTCATAATGTTAAAGAGTCGTATAAGTTTCCACTAATCGTTAATAAGCCGCCGCAGGTGTCTTTGATCTCTCAGGACAACATGATACTGATTAACGAGCCGGGTCTTAGCACTATGAATGTAGAGGGATTTGCACAAGATCCGGATAATGATGATTTAGAAGTTATTATTGAAGTGCCGAATGTGTTTTATCGCAAGATTAAAGTAACTGGCACGATATCACCTAAGTATTTTTCGGTTCCTATAGATGTAATTAGTGATTCGATCCCTCCGGGGAGTTACCAAGTAAAAGTGAAGGTGGTTGACCCCTATAAATATAAGGCAGAGGCACCTCCATTAAACTTTACCGTCCAAAACCGGTTAAAGAGAAATGCCTTTGTACTTATTAATACTCCGATCACTAGCCCGACTGTTTATACTGATCCAGAAAGCGATCCTAAATATGCTGAGCGGTACAAATATGAACATGATCCAGCATTTTTTGATAATAGTATGGGTCTCATACCGGACTCTGGGCAATGGAGAAGTGATCCATATACTTCTTTCCCTTACGCTGGTCAGTATGTAGCCACGGTCCAATTTCGAGATAACCCCAAAGCATTTGACGCCTTTGATAATTACCGCATGTGGAGCCGGGATAACCTTTCTGCCTTGGCTTTCCAGGTTCATCGTAAGCCGATAGCGGTATTCGCTACGAAAATCGTTAACGGCACCTTACAGATTACGGATAGTTCTTACGATTTGGATCACATAAGCAGAGATGATAAGGGGCTTATCCTTTGGCAATGGCAGTATAAGGTACAATCTGATGAGGTTTGGACTGATGGCCAGCCGCCAACACAGCTACCTAATAGCGAAAATTATAATATTCGGCTGCGGGTAAGGGATATCGACGGGGAAAATGGTGTTGGCGTTTGGAGTGACTGGTGCGCACGTACCGTTGGAAACTCGGCTAACAACTTGCAACCGGTCGCGCTGTTTACGGTCGAGCCAAGCAATGTCTCTTACCGAAAAACAACAACGACTACAGACAAATCGTTTGACCCGAACAATGACCCTCTGGACCTTTATGAGTGGAATGTTAAACGTGATGGACAAACCGTCTGGTATAACTATGGAGGGCCTGCGATTCCGCCTAACCTTGCCGGCTTTGGTGTAGGTGATTATGAGCTAACCTTAAAAGTCCGTGATAATCGGGGATGGTGGTCGGAGCCATATACGCAAAGTGCAAAAGTCTTGAATCATCCTCCGGTCGCGGCGTTTGAGATGCCTACGGAAGTATATCGGGATACTGTAATTACATTACAGAATAAAACTACGAATCCCGATGAAGACGGGGACGGCTTGGCTTTTGCATGGAACACTTTTAATCCACGGCTCGACGGAGGGATATATCGTTATGTTGGGACCGACCAAAATCAAGTAGTAACTATGAGTGATATTCTTGGCAGTTACGGAATTTCGCAGCAGCAAGCTATATCGGATTTTTGGGAAATGCGCCTGGAAACTACTGATGGATCGTTAAATTCATTTGCCACTAAATCCTTCTCTGTCATTAACCATATTCCTACAGCTGAGATTACCGGACCAACAAACGTATACCAGTACGACAGCAAAACATATAGCTCTGCCGACGTCGATGACGACTCTGCAGATAAGAGCAGCCTGCGTTATTACTGGAACGTGACCGACAGCAAGGGGGTGATCAAGACTTATTACACCCCCGACATCACGGTGAATTTTGATGAACCAGGAAAGTATACGCTTATGCACTGGGTGGTGGACCAGATTGGAGATAAATCCAACATCGCGGTACTGGATATAACGGCAGAGGAGAACGTGAAACCATCCATGACGATCACCTCTCCTGCAGGAACCATTGACAGTCCGTCTGTCTTGCTCTCCGATCCACTCATGATATGGACGTATTCCGATCCGGAGAACGATGCTCAGGAGAAGTACCGGTTCGAGTTTTTCACGAAGGATGGCCTATTGGCCAACACGATCGAGAACATCGATGCAGATGGAACAAGCCGTCAATATCAGATTCCGGATCAAACATTTGAGCGGTTTATGTATTACTTAGTAAATGGCCGGGCGGCATCGCGGGGCCAGTGGTCTGAGGTATCTAACGAAAAGGCTTTTATAATCGATAACCCTCCCGTTCCTGGCTTTACAATAAATCAGAGCTCGGGGCACCGAAATGAGGACTTTATCATTACCGGCACGGCCACAGACGCGGATATCCCTAAAGGGGACAGTATCACGTACCAATATTACCTCAAGCCTTCCGGGGGGACGGAGGCGCTTATCAGCGCATCGAGCAGTTTTACTAAGCAGTTTACAACGAATGGATCCTTTACCATCCGGCAGGTGGTGACCGATTCGCTGGGGATCTTCCGGGAAACCTCACGGAATATTACCGTAAGCAACCAGATTCCAACGGTAAGTATCACCTATCCGGGCAGCAGCAGTTCCGCAAGTCCAACTGTAGCCAATATGCTGACGCCAATCATCCAATGGACCTACCAGGATGCAGACAGCGATCTGCAGCAGCGGTACAAGGTGAAGATCATTGATTTGACGACAAACAGCATTGTGGCGCAGTCGGGGGATACCGTATCTTCAGCAAACCAATGGACGGTTACGGCCGGAGCCCTTGTAGAGAATAAAAAATATGCGGTGGAAGTCGAAGTGTTTGATGGATACGAATGGAGCAGCACATCGCCGCGGAAATACTTTATGGTGAATCTGTTAACTGTACAGGGTGGAGTGAAGCACACAACCGAATGGAACAACAACCGAATCAGTTATAACCTGAAAAAGAGTGGGTATCCGGATAGCCCGAGGGGCTACAACGTATTCTGGGCTGGTGAGAGGTTTGTCCTGCAGGCAGACACAACCGGATTACCAGACACGGTGGAAGTAACCATGACCGGTGGTTACAATACGCAGCTGAGTCCCGCCAGCAGCGATAAGAAATTATGGACTGGTGAACTGTATGATGCATCTTTCGAGAATCTGCCGAATGGCCCGATCACTTTTACCTTCACAGCCAATAATGAGTTCAACACCAAAATAGACTCGGTGACTGTGACGATTTCGGAAGACTGGTCGGAATATTTCAGAAGTCACAGAACGAAATAAACTAAAAGATTACTAAATTCAAATGGAGCCGTTGGGTTGTGGATTTCACTCCACAACCCATTTTGTCGTTACACAATTCCCTCTATCCGTTCCTCTGCGGCTCTTGTACTCCTTGTAGCTGCGCTCGCTCCCGGTACCAAGTGAGAGTTATGTATAGCGGTTGAACGGGCTGAATGACTATCGGCTCCGCGCAAATAATAAGACAGCTTACCGCTGTAAATTTTATGAGGGCAGAGCGAAAGGGCAAAATCCTCAGGTGTCACGAAGCAGGAGGGTTTATCCACCGGTTGAAGCTCCGTTTCCTCGAACAGGGACGCCACAAAATAGGAGCAAAAAAAAGCGTCTTCCCTATCGATCTTGATATTGAGCAGAACACCAACCAAGCCTAACAGGTGATACTTGTAACGTTCCTGATTCTGCATCATGCCGGTAACATGACTGTGCATCATATCGAACTCCTGATTGCTGACCCTAAGATGATAAATCGCGCAGTCCGTACCGCTATAAAAAGGATCAACAAAGTTCTCCTGTATCAGTCCGGCAACGAAAGGGTTGTTCATTTTCTTGCGGCCGAAGCTGTACACTTCGCGAAGCTCGCTGTCAAAGGCAATCGACGCATGATTCAGATCAGCTTTTGTGAACCATCTGATCATACCGCTGAAGGCGGTACCCGTTCCGGTGAGCACGATATAAATATCCTTTTTTGGAGTCATGAATATTTCCTTTCTGCTAACAATCTTGGATAATCCCGTAATAAAAAAACTAGTAATTCCATCTTACTGTATATTCCAGTTTTATAATACAAACTTTAGTCGTAATTAGGAACTAGACTTAAGGCTAAGTCCAAACCCGCCTTATGCCAATGAATTTAAACGAATATAATCATATCTATGTTGCAAAAGATAGGGTGTTGGTACTGGAGTTTTTCAAAAACAATTGGAAATGCTTCCACACTAGTGATACAATAAGAGTCAAAATGACATTCTTGAGATTTTAGAGGAGGATATTTGAATGAGTGAACAAGATCAGGCTATCCATAAGGAAGAGAATTCTACAATTGACAACCTGGCGATTACGACGATCCGTACTTTGGCGATAGACGCCATTGAAAAAGCGAATTCCGGACATCCAGGCATGCCGATGGGTTCTGCGCCTATGGGGTATCAACTATTTGCCAAAACAATGAAACATAACCCGGATCATCCGACATGGGTAAACCGTGACCGTTTTGTGCTGTCTGCAGGACACGGATCCATGTTACTATACAGCTTGCTGCACCTTAGCGGCTATGATTTGCCTATGGAAGAATTGAAGCAGTTCCGTCAATGGGGCTCTCTTACACCGGGTCACCCTGAGTTTGGCCACACGGCAGGTGTTGATGCAACTACGGGACCGCTTGGACAAGGGATTGGTATGGCTGTGGGTATGGCTATGGCTGAAGCACAGCTTGCCGCTACTTATAACAAGGAACAGCATCATGTTATTGACCATTATACTTATGCAATTTGCGGCGACGGAGACCTGATGGAAGGAATCTCATCCGAATCCGCCTCGCTGGCCGGACATTTAAAGCTGGGCAAGCTGGTAGTTCTGTACGATTCCAATGATATTTCACTGGATGGCAAATTGAACCTGTCTTTCTCCGAGAACGTTGCAAAACGTTTTGAAGCATACGGCTGGCAAGTTTTGCGTGTAGAAGACGGTAATGATCTTCCGGCATTGGAGAAGGCGATTGTTGAAGCGCAGGCGGACAGCAGCAAGCCGACATTGATCGAGGTCAAGACTGTGATCGGTTACGGAAGCCCGAACAAGCAAGGTAAAGGCGGGCATGGCGGTACGCATGGTTCCCCACTGGGTTCTGATGAAGCCAAGCTGACAAAGGATTTCTACAAATGGGTATACGAAGAAGATTTCTATGTACCGGATGAAGTTCGTGCTCGTTTTGCCGAAGTGAAGGAAAGCGGTAATGCAGCGAACAAGGAATGGGACGAGCAGTTTGCCGCATATAAAAAAGCTTATCCGGAGCTTGCTGCCCAGTTCGAAACCGTAATCAATGGCGATCTTCCTGAGGGCTGGGATGCTCAGCTTCCAACTTATACGACTGAAGATAAGGCTGTGTCCACACGTATTGCTTCCGGTAATGCCCTGAACGGTTTGGCTTCCGGCGTACCGCAGCTAGTGGGTGGTTCGGCTGACCTTGAAAGCTCCACAATGACTCACCTGAAGGGTTTGCCTATATTTACTCCGGAAACTTATGAGGGCCGTAACATTTACTTTGGCGTACGTGAATTCGGTATGGCGGCAGCAATGAACGGAATTGCCCTGCATAGCGGTTTGAAGGTATTCGGCGGTACGTTCTTCGTATTTACGGATTACCTCCGTCCAGCAGTTCGTCTGGCTTCTATTATGAAGCTGCCGGTAACTTATGTGCTGACACACGACAGTATTGCTGTCGGTGAAGACGGACCTACACATGAACCGATTGAACAATTGGCTTCCCTGCGTATCATCCCGGGTCTGACGGTCATTCGTCCGGCTGATGCCAACGAGACGTCTGCGGCTTGGGCATATGCTTTGGAGAATAAGGATAACCCGGTAGCGCTTGTATTGACTCGTCAAAACCTGCCGATTCTGGCGGGAACCGTAGATGGCGTGCGCGATAACATCAAACGCGGCGGTTATGTGGTCTCCGATGCAAAGAATGGCAAACCGCAAGCGCAAATCATTGCTACAGGCTCCGAAGTACAGCTTGCAGTAAAAGCTCAAGCCGCTTTGGCTGAAGAAGGTATCGAAGTGCGCGTAATCAGCTTGCCGAGCTGGGATTTGTTCGAAAAGCAGGATAAGGAATACCGTGATTCCGTTATCCTTCCTGAAGTTAAAGCCCGTCTTGCTGTGGAAATGGCACAAACCTTCGGCTGGGAACGTTATACCGGGGATCAAGGCGATATTCTTGGCATCACAACCTTCGGCGCTTCTGCACCTGGCGATACTGTAATTAAAGAATATGGTTTTACAGTAGAAAATGTTGTTAGCCGTGTGAAAGCACTGCTATAATCAACTGAATAATTACAAGGGGGAGAACAAGTAAATGAGTGAGTTTAAGAACGCGACGATTCAAAAAGCAGCAAATGTATATTACGGCGGAAAAGTAACCAGCCGTACGGTCATTTTGGAGGATGGAACCAAGGTGACACTCGGAATTATGCTTCCGGGCGTGTACGAGTTCGGAACGGACGGCCCTGAAATTATGGAAATTCTGTCCGGTGATCTTAAGGTGCTGCTTCCCGGCGCCGAGGTGTGGCAGGAGATCAAAGGAGCGGAGACATTCAACGTTCCAGGCAACTCCAAATTCGCGCTGGAAGTTTTCGAAGTCACTGATTATTGCTGTTCTTACCCTGTTTTGTAACTTTTATAGTTATCCGAGAGAGCCCCGCGTAAACCGTTGGGCTTTCTTTTTTTTGCATCTAATTTGTTGCCCCGGAAGCGTCCTTCTCATAAACTGGTAGCCGTCCGGATTGGCGTATGTCCAAAACAAAGACCGCCCCTTTATATCGCTCGACATGAGCTTAAGGGCGGTCTTTGTTGCAGGTTTTATTTTATTTTCCTTCTTTTGTCTCGCCCATCTTCTGCCCGATCCATTCCTCATAGCATTTGACGACAGCAGAGAGATCTTCTTCGCCGTAGCCCTGTGTAAAGCCGGCCTGGAACATGCTCTTTGCCAGCCCCAGCATTGGCGCAGGCACCCCTGTGGAGTCGCTGAGCGAGGAAGCCAGCTTCAGGTCCTTCAGCATCAGCGCCAGTGAGAACTGGTTGCTGAAGTCATTCTCGATGATTTTGCGGCCTTTAAGTTCAGCCTGCTTGCTGCCTGCGGAGCCATTCTGTACCAGCTCCAGGAACTTGTCCGCCGGTACGCCGGATTTTACGGCGATGGCGAAGCCTTCCGCAAGCGCAACATTATGAATGCCGACCATGGCGTTGTGGGCCAGCTTGGCGGCCGCACCGCTGCCGTTATCGCCCATATGCAGCAATTTTTTGCCCATGGTATCAAAGATGTCACGGTTAGCTTCAATAACGTCCGCACTTCCGCCGACCATGAATACCAGTGTGCCTTCAACAGCGGCAGGCTTGCTGCCGGTTACAGGCGCGTCAAGGAATTGTCCGCCGCGCTCTTCTACTGCTGCTGCAATTTCCCGGACCAGCCCGGTGGAAATCGTGCTTGAATCAATAATGACTTGTCCGGGCTTAAGAGTATCCAGAATCCCGTCCTGACCGTAGAACACCTCGCGGATAGAATCATCGTTGCTGATCATGGTAATAATAATGTCCTTGCCTTCCGCTGCCGCACGCGGTGTAGGAGCAGTTTGTGCTCCTTCTTTCACGAGAGGCTCGCACTTCGAGGCCGTGCGGTTGTACACGGTGACCTGAAATCCTCCACGCAGAAGGTTGGAGGCCATAGGCGCTCCCATCGTTCCGAGTCCGATAAAACCGATTTGCTTCATTACATTTCCACCTTCGCCTTAGGGTTGTTTCCTTTCATTTTAACACGGGCTTTCCGAATGTTCCACAGGTCAGAAACTTTACGCCTTAGGGAACGCTTCCACAAAACCTTCAAAAACATAAGGTTAAAGCCCGGGATGTGCCCTAAGACCTTGCCAGTCCCGTGAAATTAAAGTATCCTATTATAAAGTTGTTACAAACCGTGTCAAATCTAAAGAGATAAACAGGAGGTTACCATTACCGATGTCCAAAAAGATTAATTTTGACTACAGTAAAGCCCTTTCTTTCATCAGCCAGCAGGAAATTGACTTTCTAGCAGCGCCGGTTAAACTGGCCCACGAGCAACTTCATAACGCTACCGGAGCGGGTTCTGACTACCTTGGCTGGATTGATCTGCCGCATGCCTATGACAAGGAAGAGTTCGCCCGTATTCAGGCAGCTGCCAAGAAAATTCAGAACGATTCAGATGTGCTAATCGTTATCGGAATCGGCGGTTCCTACTTGGGAGCACGCGCAGCTATCGAGGCGCTTTCGCACTCCTTCTACAATAACCTGTCCAAGGACAAGCGCAAGACACCTGAAATTTATTTCGCAGGCAACAATATCAGCTCGACTTACATTACACATTTGCTTGATCTCGTAGAAGGCAAAGACTTCTCCGTGAACGTAATCTCCAAATCGGGTACAACAACCGAGCCGGCCATTGCTTTCCGCATTTTCCGTGCAGAGCTAGAGAAGAAATATGGTAAAGAAGAGGCCCGTAAACGCATTTATGCTACCACTGACAAGGAAAGAGGCGCACTCAAGAAGCTGGCTACCGAAGAAGGCTACGAGTCGTTTATTATTCCGGATGATGTGGGCGGACGTTATTCCGTGCTGACACCGGTTGGTTTGCTGCCGATTGCTACAGCAGGCATCAACATTGAAGAGATGCTGCAAGGAGCGGCTGCTGCTGCAGACGAATTTAACAATCCAGATGTGGCGACTAACCAGGCTTATCAGTATGCTGCTGTTCGTAATGCTCTTTACCGCAAAGGCAAGACAACAGAAATTCTGGTGAACTACGAGCCATCCCTGCACTTTGTATCCGAGTGGTGGAAACAGCTGTTCGGCGAGAGCGAAGGCAAGGATTTCAAAGGGATTTATCCTTCTTCCGTTGATTTCTCCACAGATCTGCATTCCATGGGTCAATTTATCCAGGAAGGTAACCGCAACATTTTCGAAACGGTTATCCAAGTGCAGGAAGTTGAGCATCACGTAACTATCGATAGCGATCCTGATGATCTTGACGGTCTGAACTTCCTGACAGGCAAGACCATGGACTTTGTGAACAAGAAGGCGTTCCAAGGTACGATGCTGGCGCATACAGACGGACAAGTGCCGAATCTGATCGTAACGATCCCGGATCAAACTCCGTACACTTTTGGATACATGGTTTATTTCTTTGAAAAAGCTTGCGGAATCAGCGGTTACCTCCTTGGTGTGAATCCGTTCGATCAGCCGGGCGTAGAAGCGTATAAGAAGAACATGTTCGCGTTGCTGGGTAAACCCGGCTATGAGAAGGAAAAAGCGGAACTGGAAGCCAGACTTACCGAATAGGCATTTCCAGACCCATCAATCTAGTGTAATTTAAAAGAGGAGCAGTCCATAGGTAATCCGATACCATGGGCTGCTCCTAATATATATCAAGCCATCATGCACATATAAGGAATTGAATAAATATGCTGGAACAATACCGGACGGTGCGTTCTTCCGGCTCCCTGGAAGTCGTAATCCGTAAATCCCGCTTCATCGGTCATGTTATGCCGGTGGAGAATGAAGACGAAGCAGTGCAATTTATTGAGGACATCAAGAAGAAACATTGGAACGCCACACATAACTGCTCTGCTTATTCGATCGGTGAAAGAGACGAAATCCAGAGACAGTCGGATGACGGGGAACCGAGTGGAACGGCCGGTAAACCGATTTTGGAGGTAATCCGCAACCAGGGAGTTAAAAATGTCGCAATTGTTGTCACCCGTTATTTCGGAGGCATCATGCTGGGAGCAGGAGGGCTGATCCGGGCTTATACGGATGGCGCTGTGTTAGCGCTCGAAGCTGGGGAAGTAATCACCCGTGTGCTGCACAGAGAGGTGTTTGTCGAAATCGACTACACTTGGCTGGGCAAGGTGGAGAACGAGCTTCGAGGACGGGGGATAAAGACCGGCGAGACTTTATTCACTGACAAAGTGAAACTGAACTGTCTACCCCGCAATGATGAGGGTGATGCGTTTATGGCATGGATAACAGATTTGACCCAGGGGCAGGCTCAGGTGACGGAGGGCCAGCGGCTTTACTACAGCGAAGGGGAATAATATTATGGCTAGAAGAGCAGTGGAACAGGAGTTGTCAAGGGAAAGGATATTGGAGTCGGCGAGGCATCTGTTCATTACCAAAGGATACCGGGCCATTTCAATGCGCAGTATCGGACAGCATTTGGGCTACAGCCACGGCTCCTTATATTATCATTTCAAGGAAAAAGCGGAATTATTCTATGCCATTGTTGTCGAGGATTTTAATCATGTTGCAACTCTTTTGTCCCAGGCGATGACCAAACCTTCTGAAGAAGGCATGACCCGGGTGGAGCAGCTACTTATGGAGTTTATCAGATTCGGGCTGGATCATCCGTATCAGTATGAGATCATGTTCATGATTCGCGATGAGGAACTTCTGGCTTACTGCCGAGCTGAACAGGGACGATGTTTCGAGCTGTTCTCAAGTATTGTACGGAGTCATATGAAAGAAGAAGGATATGTTTCGGAGGATTGGCAAAGTGTGCCGCTGACGCTGTTTTTATCTGCTCACGGATTTATTTCATATTATATTCAGGACAAAATTTCTTTTGAGGATGTTAGGGCTGCCGCAGAAGCTCATATTAAGGTGCTTTGCCGCAGTTTATAGCTTGTTGTTTTTTTTAACATTTTTCGCTTTAGGGCGGTGCATTGGTATAACAGTGCATAGCGAAAGCGAAAGCGAAAGCGAAAGCTGCAATAAAGCAAATAGAGGGCTGCTCCTGGGGAAATTGCCGGGGCGGCCCTTACTGTTTCTCAGCCCTCCAGAATTTTCAGATAATATTGACGATGTCTGGGACCATCGAACTCACAAAAGTAAATGCCTTGCCAGCGGCCAAGCAGCAGTTCTCCGTTATGGATAATGATGCTTTGAGAAGGACCGGAGGTAATGGATTTGAGATGTGAGGCCGTATTGCCTTCGGAATGACGATATTTGGGATGCTTCCAGGGGTACACTTCATCCAGCCTCATGAGCACATCATGCTTCACATCGGGATCGGCGTTTTCGTTAATGGCAATTCCAGCTGTAGTGTGTGGACAGTAAACAACGGCAATTCCGTTTTGGACTCCGCTTTTTTTTACGTTTGCAATAATCTCTCGGGTGATATCACGCATTTCATCTCTTTTACTAGTGGAAATCTCAATCGTTTGCAGCATATTCTTCTCCCCTTTTCTGATAATGGATGTTTGACTATGGTTGAGTTAAGCGCATAGATTACTACTAATAATACATTTTACCCAAAAACAACTCGAAAGTAATTGACGGTGACAAGCTGCTTTTGGTAAAGTAGTGATTATATTAATCCAAGTATATTAATAGGAATAATTTATGGATGTGGCAAGATTACCGACCGGTTCGCCGGAGGTGGGGGGACATAATCGTTGAATTCACTACTCAGACACAAAGGATGGACCTGGGGATTCCGGACTACAATCCTGCTTTATTTTGTAATATTGATTGTATTGCCGATTCTCGGCGTCTACTACAGCTCATTCTCACTCGGATTCGGCAGCTTCGCTGAGAGTGTAAGCGACCCGATTGCCTGGAAATCGGTATTATTAACCCTAAAGCTGGCTGTAATAGCTACCGTCATTAATATTGTTTTGGGTACTATAATCGCCTGGGTCCTTATCCGCTACAAATTTCCCGGCAGGGCCATTCTTAACAGCCTGGTGGATTTGCCGTTTGCATTGCCGACCGCCGTCGGCGGTCTAATGATCCTGCTGCTGCTCGGACCCGGAAGCCTTATAGGGGGAGCGGCGGAAGCGCTGGGCTTTGAAATTGTTTTTCACCATGCGGCTATCGTAATTGCCATGGTTTTCGTAACTTTTCCCTTTGTGATTCGAGCGGTGCAGCCGCTGCTGGAGGAACTTGACCCCTCTGAAGAAGAAGCGGCTTATACGATGGGGGCTACAGGGAGCCGGGTATTCCGGAAAGTGATATTGCCCTCCATGGTTCCTGGTATGATTAGCGGGGGCATGCTGGCCTTCTCCCGGGCACTCGCTGAATTTGGTGCTGTTGTGCTCGTAGCAGGCAACATTCCGGGCCGGACACTTGTATCCTCCGTTTTTATTTTTGGTGAAGTGGAGAGCGATAATCCGGTAGGAGCCGCAGCTGTTTCTGTAATTCTCTTGACCTTGTCCTTTCTCATCCTTTGGCTGATCAACATGGTGCAGATGCGGGGGAGAAGATCATGAGGAAATTGTGGATTGTTCTTACGTATCTTGTCTTTTTTCTGCTCATTGTTGCGCCGCTTGGGAAGATGACCACGGGTGCTTTCAGTCAAGGCTTAGGCGGATTTTGGACGGCTTTGACCCGGCCGGAGGCCTTGCACGCGCTGATGATGACCGGACTTGTCGTGATGGTTGTTACACTGATGAATACAATATTCGGAATTATGATGGCTCTTTATCTAGTTCGGGCCTCTTGGATCGGACGGCGCCTGAAAGGTCTGCTCAACAGCATTGTTGATCTACCCTATGCGGTATCTCCGGTTATCGGCGGTTTAATGATTGTCCTGCTGCTTGGACCGGATAGTGCGATCGGAGCGCTTTTTGAAGGAATCGGATTGAAGATTGTCTATGCTTTTCCCGGTATGGTTATTGCCACCCTCTTCGTTACCTTTCCGCTGATGGTGCGCGAGGTGATGCCTGTACTTCAGGAGATTGGCTCCCAGCAGGAAGAGGCAGCTTCGACACTCGGCGCTTATGGCTGGACTACTTTTTGGAAGGTCACCTGGCCCTCAATCCGCTGGGCGGTCATGTATGGCGTTATTCTGACGGTGGCCCGTTCACTGGGTGAGTTCGGGGCGGTGCTCGTTGTTTCAGGCAATATTATGAACAAAACTCAAACGGCAACTACGCTGGTATATCAGGATGTAGAGAACTTTAATGTAACCGCGGCGGGCGGTGTAGCGCTTGTACTGGCGGCGTTCTCAGTAGGTCTGCTGTTGTTAATGGAATGGACGAAGAGAAGAAAGGGAGTGCACTGATATGCATGTGGAAGTCCGGGGATTGAACAAGAACTTTGGAGATTTTCATGCGGTAAAGGACGTCAATTTCAAAATTACCAAAGGTCACCTGATTGGACTGCTCGGCCCGAGCGGCGGCGGCAAAACCTCAATCCTGCGCATGCTTGCGGGACTGGAGACACCGGATACCGGTGAAATTATTTTTCATGGCCAAACGGTTAATAACCTTCCTCCCCAGGAGCGCGGCATCGGCTTCGTATTCCAGAATTATGCGCTTTTCAAGCATATGACCGTCTATGAGAATATCTCGTTCGGACTGAAGGTCAAAAAGGTGACCAAGGCGGCCATTCGTGACCGGGTCACGGAGCTGGTGGAGCTTACGGGGTTAAAAGGTTTCGAAAACCGCTACCCGCATCAGCTCTCGGGTGGACAGCGCCAGCGGGTGGCCTTCGCCCGGGCACTTGCGCCTGAACCGCAGCTGCTGCTGCTCGACGAGCCGTTCGCTGCCATCGACGCCAAGATCCGTCAGGAGCTGCGCTCATGGCTTCGTGATCTGATTGAGCGCGTTGGGATTACCTCCATTTTTGTTACACATGACCAGGATGAAGCCATTGAAGTAGCTGACGAAATTATGATCATCAATCAAGGACGTCTGGAGCAAAAGGGTACGCCTTGGGATATTTATAAAGAGCCTAAGACGCCGTTTGTAGCGACCTTTATTGGGGAATCCACCTTGATTGAGAGTGCTTCCGAGCTAAAAGGCTTTAACGGGGCGGGGGGCGGCAAGCCTACCAAAGCGCTGATTCGCCCGGAGTATATAGAGGTGGGCAGTCTGCATGAATTCAAAATGGCATCGGCTACGGAAAAGGGCATTGTGAAGCACTTGCATTTCCGCGGCAGCGAATGGCTGGTCGAGGTGGAGGTAAACGGACACAAGCTCGTTACCTACCGCTCATTGGAAAAAGAAACGCTGCAGGTAGGCCAGGACATTTCGGTGCTCGTGCACCGGGCATATCTGTTCAACGACGACCGAAGCTGGATTCAGGAAAACGGCCTCAAAGAAGACCCAATGCCAGTCTTTATTTAATAAAATAAAAGATTTTAAAAGTCTGTTAAAAAATTGCCCAAAGGGCCGGGTTTGTGGTGGAGAAGCGGTAGCGTTCGCCTTTGTTCCCGGATTTCTACCGCTAGATATTGGTTAAAAATTAAGAAATCTGGGAACAACAGCGATCGGAAGCACAAATCGGACCAAAGGGGCCGAATTTTTAAGGAGACTTATAAAATCATCAACCTCGAAGGATGTGGCCGGAATGAAGCTTTTCAAAAGGAGCAGTCAACTGCACGGATGGCTTGCAGGCCTTATGCTGGCGATCTTTGTACTGACAGCGACCGGTTGCGGGAGCGAGAACGATAATACGGTGGCAGGAGCCCCCAAGCAAAGTGAGCTTACACTTGTAGTCGGCGCATACAGCGTGGCAAAGGATGCCATGGAGGAAATTTTGCCGCAGTTTGCGGTGAAATGGAAAGCAGACACCGGACAGACTATAGCATTTCAGCAATCCTATGAAGCTTCGGGAACTCAAGCCCGCGCCATTGCCGGCGGCTTTGAGGCAGATGTTACGCTGCTGGCGATGGAAGGCGATGTAGAGAAGCTGGTCAAGGCCGGGCTGGTGCAGCCGAACTGGAAGGAGCGCGGCGAGGCCGGGATGGTGACTCGTTCGGTAGTGGCATTGGGAACCCGCGAGGGCAATCCGAAGGGAATTCACGATTTTGCCGATTTGACGAAGCCCGGGGTTAAGGTGTTATATCCGAATCCTAAAACATCCGGTGGCGCACAGTGGGACATCAATGCCATCTATGGAGCAGGCCTGAAGCAGTCTGAGAAGCAAGGTGGAACTAAAGATCCGGCTGCAGCAAAAGCCTTCCTGGAGAGCGTACACGCCAATGTGGAGTCTCTGGACAAAAGCGGCCGCGCGTCCATGGCAGCCTTCGAATATGGAGTGGGTGATGTTATCGTCACTTATGAGAATGAGCTGCTTGCACGGATTGCTCAAGGCGTCAAATATGAGGTTATCATACCGGAGAACACCATTCTTATCGAAAATCCTGCCGCTGTTGTGGACAAATATGTCGATGAGCGCGGAACGCGTGTGGCTGCGGAAGCGCTGGTCAATTATCTGCTGACGCCTGAGGCGCAGGAAATCTTCGCCAAGCATGGCTTCCGGCCGGTTGACAAGAACGTATACGCAAAGCATGAGAGCCGTTATCCGGTTCCTGCGGGACTGTTCGATATCAAGTACCTCGGAGGATGGGATGAGGTAAGAAGCACACTGTATTCCAAACGGGGGATATGGTACCAGGTTCTTGCGGGCATATAAAAAGCTAATGAGCAGGCGTTCCTATGGGGCAGCCTGCTTTTTGTATATACTTGGGGACGTGCAATCGTACATTCCCCTATTTTATAATGAGGTATGGACATCCGAGAGTGGAATGGAGGAGGAGAGAAAAGAGTATGGATACACTGGTTTTTTTAGGTACAGGCGATGCCATGGGCGTGCCCCGGGTCTATTGCAGCTGTGAAACCTGTACAGAAGCGAGAGTGGACGGAGACAATATACGGCTGCGCTCTTCCGTGCTAATAGATAACGGCAGTGATTTTCTCGTTATAGATTGCGGTCCGGATTGGCGGCGGCAAATGGAAGCGCAGGGGGTTCGCAATATGCGGAGACTGCTGGTCACGCATGCCCATTTTGACCATATTGGCGGGCTGCCGGAGTGGGCTGATGCTTGCCGCTGGATGGGGTATAAAGGAGAGATGTACGCCCCGGCAGAGGTCATTCCGATTATCGAGCGGCAATATCCGTGGCTTCGCAGCCACATTGCGATGATTCCCTGCGATGACGGCATTACACTCGATGGCTGGCAAATCAACACATGGAAAGTATGCCACGGCAAAAATGGATACTCCTACGCCTATCGGCTGGAAAAGGACGGCTATACGTGGGTCTACTGTCCGGACTCCATTTCGCTGAGTGAAGAGGAGACCAGACTGATGCAGGGAGCCGATTTGCTTGTGCTCGGGACAAGCTTTTATTATGAAGCGGCCGAGCTTTCCACACGCTCCGTGTACGATATGACGGAAGCCGCTGAGCTGCTGAAGGTGGTTAAGCCCCACCGGGCAGTGTACACTCATATGTCACATGATGTTGATGTGCGGAAGAGTTATATTTTACCGGAAAATGTAACGCTGGCCCGAACAGGAATGCGGCTAGTTTTAAAATAAAAATGGAGGGTTATATTGTGACGAATTCTATGGATCCGATTATGATCTCTTTTCCCGAAAGCTTTGAAACGGAGCGCCTGCTCATTCGTGCCCCGCAGTGGGGTGACGGTGCAATTATAAACGAAGCGATAGGCGAGAGTCAGAATGAGTTGAAGCCGTGGTTGCCTTTTGCCAAGGAGATGCCTACAATGGAGCAATCTGAAATCTTCACGCGCAAGGCCCTGGTGGAATTTCTGAAACGGTCTGATTTGCATCTGCAAATTTTCAACAAAAACACCGGGGCATTCATTGGCTGCAGCGGCCTGCACCGGATGGATTGGGACATTCGCAAATTTGAGATTGGATACTGGATCAGAAGCTCTTGTGCAGGCTATGGTTATATGACGGAAGCCGTTAACGGGATTACCGATTTTGCTATACATACGCTTGCGGCAAACCGCATCGAAATCCGCTGCAGCAGCAGGAATACCAAAAGTGCGGCGGTTGCCGAACGTGCGGGCTATACGCTGGAGGGGATTTTGCGGAGCAACAGCCGGGGAGAAGACGGGGAGCTGCACGACAGCAAGGTGTATGCCAAGGTGCGCGGGGTGGAATTTTAACAGAAGTTTACAAAAGGATACAGCACTATTATCTTCGAAACTGCTGATTAAAACGATCTTAGTGAACTAATTATGTGGGTTGGTTCACCTATTTCTATTCCTAATATGAAAATGGTGAAATTATGAAGTGGCTTGAAAATGGAAGCAATAGAAGAGGATCAATTTATTACTTCAGTCATTCGCCCAAGTTAGTAATCTCTATTTAATGGTGTATGACTATGAGGATCGTAAAGGAAAGCCTCTCTTTCGTGAAAACTATGATGGTATATTTGATATGATCTATATTCGTCGTTTGATCAAAGGAAATTCTCATCATCTGAGTGGCTTCCCACTTTTCATTGATTAGCTTTGTATTCGCCTGTAAATAAAAAGTTCAGTCCACAAAAGTTGAACTTAAGAATACCGGCTTAAAACCAAAATCAGCGTTTGACCGATCGTGGGTCTTCCGATACTGTTATAGGCGAAAACTATCGTATCTCCAGAATCCCGTAGGGCCCTCCGCTGTTTTGGGGCGTTATTGAATTAACGGGAATTTCTCCCACTAATGGTGACGTAACGCTTCCCCGAAGTGAATTAACGGGAATTTCTCCCACTAATGGTGCCGTAACGCTCCCTCGAAGTGAATTAACGGGAATTTCTCCCACTAATGGTGCCGTAATGCTCCTCCGAAGTGAATTAAAGGGAATTTTTCCCTCTAGTGTGAGTGTTCGCCATCCATTATGGGGGGCAATAATAAATTTAGTGGTATGATTTCCCTTTAAATCTCTTAAAAACAGTTTATTTCCTGAAGGGAGTTTTTCCTGCTAATGCTCATACGCCAAGATAAGGCCAGTAAACCAAAGAGCAAAGCTTGAGATGGAGCTGAAGGGTTACGCTGAACGGGGCAGAGGGACGGAACGATTGCCGAAAAGCGGCAGCAGTCGCATGGGTCTCCGGATATACACCGCTTCAGGTAAAAAGGCAGAAGTAACGAGGGGAATTTTGAAACTGAAGGAGCGATCGCGATCGCCCGAAAGCTTTCCGCAGGAAAGCTCGCTACGAAAGTATAGGGTGTCTCCGGATTTCAAACCCGGACAGCGGTACACTTCAAGAAATCTGGAGATTGGCAGCGGCCGGAAGTCCAACATTCACTGAGTTACAAGTAAAACCATTTTAGAAAATTCATAAGTTCAACTATAAAGAAACTATATTTGGAATTCCCCCGTCTAGGTAAGAAGGAGGAATGTTAAATGAATAGAGACGGGTTTTATCTGCGTTTTATAATGGCAGCTGTTATGGCGCTGTTGCTTTTGTCTGGATGCACTCTAGCGATTGATAAGGAGCAACCACTTAAAGACTCCGAATTGAATATCCCTAATAATAAACTTGGAGAACAAAAGTGCAGCAATATGGCAGAGATTGATTATGCTCCTGTAATGAAGTTTAAGGGTGTCACGTATAGTCAAAATTACAGGAGTGAGGTCGGTAATTTAGTAAAAGGAAAAAATATCGGCGAAATCCGTTACCGTATGTCTGGTAATGCTTGTTATGGTTACGTCATGCAGGATGGAGATGCTACGCTTCTGGAAGAAGGTACACAACTGTATGAGGTAAAAGGGTATGCTTCGTCCGCAAGGTTATGGGCCGGTGATCTCCTTTATGATGCGAAAGAAAATCCTTCAGCCCAATCGATTAATGATCTGCTTGATATTGCCGGTAAAATAACAGCGGTTCGTTTTGTTAGCGGAATGGACGGCACAACTCCTCTGAAGGACTTTACTCCGGAGGCAACTGCAGTGTTTGCCGAAGAATATCCTAAGCTGAACTATGTCCCGTTTAATAAGCTGTTCAAGGAGACAAAAGGCTGGGCAGGTGGAGACTACTGGATTCAAATTGAATTGAGTGATGGGTCCGCTAAGAAAATCATTTATAATATGAAGTTTGCTGCGTTCAACCCCGCGGGATATGCCACACCTGAACTGGCATCGCTTGTTGAAAAACAACGTAAACTCATGTATCCCAAGTAAATGAACTGCAGCTCGCTGTATAAACAAAACCAGTCCAACACTCTATCTAGTGTTTGGACTGGTTTTCGTTTTCTTAGAATGGAATTGCCTTAAACAACCTTAAGCTTGCTGCTCGGCATTCTCCAAAATAAACTTCTCAATGACATGTTTCACGCCATCTTCATTGTTACTCAGGGTGATGAAATCCGCAATCTCCTTCAGTGCAGGAATCGCATTCTCCATCGCTACGCCAAGACCGGCGGCTTCCAGCATCTCGTGGTCGTTCCAGGAGTCGCCGACAGCGATCGTCTCGGATAGGTCACAGCCGAAATGGGCGGACAGAAACTCCAGGGCAAGACCTTTGGTACCTTCATGATGCATGATCTCCAGGAAGTAGGGCTTGGATTTGGTGATGTGAACAGAGTCTCCCAGCAGCTCGCGGAGAATGGGCGCCAGTTCATCCAGGAATTCAGGCTCGTCGATGATAAGCATCTTGGGAGTCTTTTGCGGTACGAGCTTCTCCCAGTCCGGCTCGATATAATATTGGGTTTTGTTTAACTTCCCGTAGTCGACCAGCTTTTGGTTCTCTTCACGGGCGTACAGCTTGTCGTCAATGTACGTTTGCAGGTGAAGGTCGTGCTCTACACAATAGTTAAAAAGCTTGCGTACAGCATCCTGTGGCACATAACGCTCATAGAGTACTTTTTCATCCAGCAGGTTCTTAACGAGTGCGCCTTGGTACGTAATGATGGGTACGTTGAGTCCGGTCTGGCGGGCAATGGCCTGAGCAGAAGCATAAGCGCGGCCCGTAGCCAGTGTAACAACAACGCCTGCGGCAACGGCCTGTTCCAGAGCAGTTTGGGTGGCGGGGGTTACTTCCTTGTCATCATTAATCAATGTGTCGTCAATATCGATAGCAATCAGTTTGTACATGCAGGTTTCTCTCCTTATTTCTTTCTAAATGGACGATAGCTGAACAAATAATTCCTCTTAAAATGGCCCGGTTCAGGGGTAAGCTCCGCCATCAGCATCCCGGCCAGAATGCAAAGACAGCCCCAAAGTGCGGATACACCAAGTGTTTCCCCGCCAAAGGCTAAACCGGTCTGTGCGGCGAATACCGGCTCCATGGCATAAATGATGGCTACACGTGAAGGCGTAGTGTACTTCTGGCAGGCCGTCTGAATCCAGAAGGCAAATGCGCTGGTTGGACCAATGGAGATCAGCAGTGCCCACAATACATCCGGCTTCCCGATAAGTTCACCTGCCTGCGCCAGCGTTCCCGCGCCTTCGAAGATCAGAGACCCGGCGATACTGAGCAGGCCGACAACGGCAAGCTGCAAAGCTGCCAGCGGCAGCGCGGGATAACGGGGGGCATACACACCGGTATACGCAACCTGCAGCGCAAAAGCGACGGCACACAGCAGGATTAGTCCGTCCCCTTTATTCAGGGACATCGCAGTTCCGGTGAACGTGAGCAGATAAAGGCCGGCGGCTGCCAGCACCGCACTGAACCAGGTATAACGCGAGATAGAATGCTTCAATAGCGCCAGGGACAGGAATGGAACCAGCACCACTGACAGACCGGTAATAAATCCGGTATTGGAAGTCGTCGTATACAGCAGCCCGACTGTCTGGAAGCCATAGCCCATGAACAGGAACACACCCAGCAGCAGGGAGTGCCGTACCATGCTCCAGCTTAATTTCATCCATTCCCTGCGGTAGAAAGTAGCGGTTATCAAAGCCAGCAGCAGGGCAGCCCCCGTAAAACGGGTACTGTTAAAAGCGAGCGGCGGCAGCACCCGGACCGCACTCTGCACAATCAGAAACGTACATCCCCACATCATCGCTACCAGCAGCAGACTTAAATCGGCCATACGGGAGCGATTCACATCAGTCATCCTTTCTCTGGCATACACCTTCCTTCAAATTCAAGGCTGGCAAGGTCAAGTTGTCCAAATTGTATCTTAAAATCAGGTGGAGGACAAGCCAAAGCTGGGTGAAAATCCCGAATCCAAAAGGATTTCTATGATCAGGCTGGACAAAAAAGGAAGGTCTTGGTATACTTCGATAACCGCACATTTGTTCCTGTTTTTTCACATCCTAGAAAGGGGCGGTTCACCATGATGGGCAAATCCCATTTAATCATAAGCACCGGGGTTACCCTGTCAGTGATGAGTCTGCTGGGTCATGATATCACTATCCCTGTCATTGCCGTGGCGGGCTTAAGCTCACTGCTGCCTGACATTGACGAGCCAAATTCGCTGCTGGTACGCAAGGCGATTCCCGAATTTCTGCTCAGGGGACTCCAGATTGCCTTGATTGGGGCCGCAATTTATTTTTATTTTGCCGGTGTTGCTCCTTCTCCCTGGAATATCGTATTGTCGCTGCTTGTTGGCAGTGTCTCTTTTCTGCCGGGCAGAAGGCTGCGGCATCTGGTCATGCTGCTGATTGCCTTAGGGCTGTTTGCGTTCGGGGACGCTTACGATCCGTGGAACTATATTGCAGCGTGCGTGCTTGCCATATCTGCGCTTGTCCCGCATCGCGGACTGACGCACACGCTCTACGGCGTTGTCGGCTGGAGTGCGCTTTTGTATTTTTCCTCCTTAGGCATGGTGGACGGTGACAGCTTATGGATTGCCGGTGGCATGTCCTATGCCCTCCATCTGTTGGCGGATTCCCTGACCCGGCACGGCATTACTCCCCTCCCGCCGCTTCCCTTCAAGCTACGCCTGAAGCTGATGAGTACAGGCACGAAGAAGGGGGGCGCCGTAGAGAGCCTATGCATTATGCTCACGCTGGCGCTGGTTGTCTATGTATTTGTGCTTTCATCATAATTTTTATCGAATAAAAAGGCTTCCTGCTGTTTGTCTCTACAGCGGAAAGCCTTTTTATGCGTAAATCTATTGTTACATCCTTAGGACGCTATTCCTCCAAAAAAATCAAACCAATGAAGTCCTCCGGCTCGATGCGGCCGAAGTAATGCTTCAAGTCCAATCCGCCCAGAGCTTGTCTGACCTCGGCCTGCTCATAGCGTTTGCCGCGCAGCGCATTTTCCACATCGGTTACGTCACCCACCCCGAAAAAGTCACCATAGATTTTGATATCCTGAATGCGTGCATCCTCAATATCCATGCGGATATCGATAATGCCTGCCGGGAATTTGCGCGCATGCTTAACATTGCTTTTCGGCGACTGGCCATAGTTCCAATCCCAATTCTTGTAATGCTCGTTGGAGATTTCGTTGATTTTATCCCAGTCTTTCTGTTCGAGCTTGTACTGCGGCACCTCGGAAGGCTCCAGGCCAAAGATCGAACGCAGCAGGCCGTCGCGGAATTCCTCAATTGTGAGATCGGTTCCGAGCAGCTCTTTAATGTTGGCTACGCGGCTGCGTACAGATTTGGTGCTCTTCGATTTGAACTTCTCCGGGTTGGCGTTGAGCGAAGCTTGTACATCATTCAGATTCAAATCGAACATGAGTGTGCCGTGGCTGAACATGCGTCCGCGTGTGGAGAACTGGGCGTTTCCGGAGATTTTCTGCTCACCGACCTGAAGATCATTGCGGCCGCTAAGCTCGGCGTTTACGCCCATACTCTGCAGGTAGTCGATTACCGGCTGCGTGAATTTCAGAAAGTTATGGAACGATTGTCCGTCGTCTTTAGTGATGAAGCTGAAGTTGAGATTTCCGAGATCATGATATACGGCACCGCCGCCGGACAAACGCCGCACGACCTGGATATTGTTAGTTTTGACATACTCCTGATTAATCTCTTCAATTGTATTCTGATGCTTGCCGATAATGATGGACGGACTGTTGATATAAAAGAGCAGATAGCTTTCGTCCATAGGCAAGTGCTTAAGCGCATACTCTTCAATCGCCAGATTGACAGATGCGTCCGTAATCCCTGTGTTATCAATGAAAATCATAGTAAGTTCCTCCGTTGCAGCATGATTGAATACAGCATTTATTGTAAACCAAAAGGCTTGAATTAACAAAAGCAGGAAAGAGTTCACGCCGGATGCTCGTGAGCGCCGGGATATACCGGGAAGGCAGCAAAAAGGGCTATTTCCAGGTTCCGTTTCAGATCCTGGGAATAGCCCCCGTTTGTTATATTTTAAACTGCTGTACGGCTTCCTGCAGCTTCACCGCCTGCTCATGCAGATGATCTACGGTTAATGCATGGCCTTCCAGTTCTGCTTGCTGCCGGGCATAGTTCTCACCTAATGACTCCGCACTGGCTTGAGACCTGGCGGTAATTTGTGCGGTTTCTTCAACAGAGGCGCTAACCTCTTCGGTGCCAGCCGAGATCTCTTCGGTGGCCGCAGATACGGATTGAACACTATTGCTAATGCTCTGTATTAGAACCAGCAGATGATTAAAAGCCTCACCGGCTTCCCGCACCTTGCCGACCCCTGAAGCAACCTCGGAATTCACGTGGTTCATTTCTGCAACGGAACGGTTCATGTCCTGCTGCAGACTCAGCAGAAAGTCACGGATTTGCTCGGTAGCGTTACGGGATTGCTCGGACAGCTTGCGGACCTCTCCTGCCACAACGGCAAAGCCGCGACCGTGTTCTCCGGCGCGTGCCGCTTCGATTGAGGCGTTCAGCGACAGCATTTGAATCTGTTTCGTTATTTCAGTTATCCCCTGAACGACCTCACCGATCCTAAGTGAGCGCTCATTCATAATCTGGAATTGCTGCAGGGATTGTTCGGAAGCCTGCTCGACCTGGCGCATTTGCTGCACGGCGTTTTGGGCGATATCATTTCCGCCTTCGGCTTTTTCGGAAGCTTCATGAATTTGCTCGGTGACTTCACCCGCAGCGGACGCAATATGCTGAATGCCTATATTGATCTCTTCCATAGCCCGGGAATTATCCAGCACGCTGTCAGCGATGGTACGGCTGCCTTTGCCGATTTCCTCAACGGACAAGGAAGAACGGCCCGCCATTTCATTCAGGGTATCCACCCGCACTTTTAAATCGTTCGAATCGGATACTACGGTATCGGAGGTGCTCAGAACCTGTCCTATCATATCCTTGAGGCGGAGAGTCATGGTCTGGAAGCTTTCCGAGAGCTGCCCAACCTCATCTTTACCTTTAATTGTTAATTTCTGTGTGAAATCACCCTCTGCCAACCGGTTACTGTATGTAGCGAGCTGTGTAAGGGGTTTTGTAATCCGGCGGCTCATAAACCAGGCCGAGCTTAACCCAATAATCATCGATAAAAGAGTAATTCCAGCGCTTGTCCAAAGAATGCTGTTCATTTTGTCCTGAATAAAGCCCACATCGGCACTTACACCAACTACGAGTGTGCTGCCAGGTATTCCGACATATGATGTTTTATGTACGCCATGACTGTCACTATAAATTTCGCTCAGCCCGCTCTTTCCCTTGGAGGCTTGCTCCATAGCCGGCTGCACTTCAATCACTTTCTTAGCCTTAAGCTTGGAACCGTGATCTGCGGTAATAACAGTAGCCTTGCCCTCTTTCAGATCAGCGAGAAAGATCGTTTCTACATCGAACTGCTTTCTCTTCTCCTGAAAGTAAAACTCAACATTCATCGCTGCCTGCTCGCTATTGTTGCTTGCTTGCTGGGCATGGGTAGTATTGAGATTCTTACTTATGTCCTGGCCGGAAGATGTCAACAGCTTATTGATTTGCGGCATCACATAGCTGTCAAATGTACTGACGGATATAAAGTAAAAGCTGATACTTAACAAAAGCGACGTGAGCAAAAGTACAACAAACAACAAACGCGTAAATCTTTGGCTAATGGAATGCCTGATCCGAAACATAATGTTCTCTCCTTTTCTGTACTATTCTATAGAATTAACCCCCGGTTGAATAGTGAAAATGTGGAATTTCGATGTAAAATTTCAGTAAGGTATGATTTATTGTCATTTATTTTCGCAATTTTCGAAACGTTTACAAATAAAGGAAAAGAAAAGACAAGCCAGGATAATCCCCTTGGCCTGCCGTTTGTTGTAATCCGTTGCTATTCTCCTACAGTTGAAGTACGCTTAGTGCTTTCGGAAAGCTCGTGAGTGTCTGCGGACCGTGTTCGGTTACCCATACATCGTCTTCAATACGGACACCGCCAAGTCCCGGCACATAAATACCCGGCTCGACTGTAAAAACATTCCCGATCTCGATCATGTCCTCGTTCAGGCCGTGAAGGGAGGGGTACTCATGGGTGTCCATGCCAAGTCCGTGGCCAACACGGTGCATGAAATAAGGTCCGAACCCTGCAGCCTCGATCACTTCCCGTGCTGCCCGGTCGACTGCGCCGAATGTGGCACCCGGCTTGGAGGCAGCGATCCCGGCTTCGTTGGCCGCCAGCACGGTATTATAGACGGTTACCAGCTCGCTGTCCGCTTGTTCAACGGCAAAGGTGCGCGTAATGTCAGAAGCATAACCTCCGGCATACACCCCAAGATCGAACATGAGGAAGTCGCCCGGCTGTATAACCCGGTTGCCCGGCACACCGTGAGGCAGAGCAGTGTTAGGTCCTGAGAGCACCATCGTGTCGAAGGAAGGTCCGGAAGCGCCAACCTTTTTCATCAAATATTCAAGCTCAGCCACCAGCTCGATTTCGCTGACACCATTCTTTACATGCTCCAAACCACGCCGAAGCACTTCCTCTACAAGCTCCGCGGCATGCTTTATCCGGTCCACTTCTTCAGGTGTTTTCTTGGCCCGCATGCTGCGCAGCAGAGGACCGATGTCGCTGATTTTCTCCACAGGTACCGAATGAGACAGGAGTTCAAAACGGGCTACGGAGAAATGCTCCTTCTCAATCCCGAGGGTACCCAGCTTAACGCTGTTAAGCTGTTCCTTAAGGAGGTCGTAGGGATTATCCGTATCACTGTGTGTCAGGATAGACGGAACAGAAGAAGCCGCCTGGGCCGCCTCTCCATCCAGGGCCGGAACGATTAGCAAGGGCTCTTCTCCACGAACAAGCAGCAGTCCCAGAAACCGTTCATGCGGATTACTGGCGAACCCGGTCAGATAATATACATGCTTGGGATCTGTCACGAGCAGAGCGTCAAGCCCCTCGCCAGTCATCCCTTGCTCCAGACTTTTAAGCGCATGCTTCATTTTGGTTATTCCCCTTTTCCCGTCGCGTTAAAAACATGCAATATTCCCATTATAGAACATAATATGGCGGGGTGCACAGGGGAGGTGGGGCACTAAAAGCAGGCCACTTTTCGCTCAAGGGTGAAATCAGAGGCACTTTTACCAATTGACTGAATGGCAACAATGATTTACTTTGGACAAGTATAATAATTCTCTCACGGAGCTTATGATCATCCGCGGGAGCCTGATGGAGGAATGAAGAAGATGGAGTGGCAACAATACGTTATTGAAGATGCAGTATTAGGAGATTTGGCAGCGATTGTGGAAATTTACAACTCTACGATTGCAGGACGGGTCGTAACTGCTGATCTGGAACCTGTTAGCGTACAAGATAGAGAAGAATGGTTCCATGATCATAATAGCCATCACCGCCCGCTTTGGGTACTAAAAAATGATGGGGAAATTGCGGCCTGGCTCAGTTTTCAGTCGTTCTATGGCCGGCCGGCATATAATGGAACAGCAGAGATCAGTATTTACGTAAATGAGAAAGTTCGTGGCAGTGGAGCAGGCAGTATCCTGTTAACCAAAGCGCTGGAAGAATGTTCGCGGCTCGGCATCAAGAATCTGGTGGGCTTTGTATTCGGACATAACGAACCCAGCTTGGGGCTGCTGCAAAAATTCGGCTTTACCCGGTGGGGATTGCTGCCAGGGGTAGCCGTAATGGATGGTATAGAACGTGATCTGGTCATTATCGGCCTTAAATTATAGGGAGGTTAATCGTGGCAAAAAAGAAGAAAATGCCTAGCGCTCCGCGTACCCCTGCTGCGGACGCTCCGGCTACCCTGAAAGATATGCTGAGCCGTGAGGTTCTGGACAAGCTTAAGGCACAGATGGATGAAGTGAAAGCGGAGGAGAATAACCGCAAAGAGACTGCACGCAAGGCCGTGGAGGATCAGCGTAAGGCAGAGCAGAAGCGGCTGGAGAATGATTTTGCACATCTGCTCGAGAACAGCAACCAGGACTGGAACAAGTATAAGTAAGCTTTAATATGGTTCTGCTATAATGCTTGTATATCACGCAAGGAGCTGACGTCCATGAAAATTGGAGTTGTATCGGATACGCATATGACCAGAATGTCCAAAGCACTGCCGCAGGCGCTTACAGAGGAATTCCGAAAGGTTGACCTTATTCTTCATCTTGGTGACTGGGTCAGCATGGAAGTTTATAAGCAGCTGGCCGCGTTAGCCCCGGTAGAAGGGATTGCCGGGAATAATGACGGTGAGGAAATCATTCAGAGGTTCGGGGAACGCAAAATCATTGAGCTGGATGGAGTCCGCATAGGTATGGTTCACGGACATACACCCTATTCAGGCAAGGGAACGGACGGAAATGCATTGAAGGCTTTTTCCGATGTCCAGCTGAACTGCATTCTGTTCGGGCATTCGCATCAGCCTCTGATGAGGAACGAGAACGGTATTCTTTTATTTAATCCGGGCTCTCCGACCGATAAGCGGCGTGAACGATTGTATTCCTTCGGACTGATGGATATAGAGAACGGGATAATCAATGCCCGTCATGTATTTTACGATTCCAAAAAATAAAAGTGAGGCTCAAACGATGCAAAATTACGTGATCGAGCGGGGCAGTCTGGAGAATATGGAGCTGCTGGTTCCATTGTTTGACCAATATCGGGTATTCTATGGGCAAAGCTCCAACCCCGAGTCTGCGCGAAGCTTTTTGAGAGAGCGGCTAAGCAGGGACGAAAGTGTTGTTTATTTAGCTGTTGAAGGAGAAGGGGAAGCGAAACGCGCTGCCGGCTTTACTCAGCTGTATCCATCCTTTTCATCAGTTAGCATGCAGCGGTTGTGGATCCTGAACGATTTATTTGTAGCCTCTCCGTTCCGGGGTAAGGGTATAGGCTCTATGCTGCTGGAGACTGCCCGAGATTATGCCGTAACGACGGGGACTAAAGGCTTGTCACTGACAACCATGAAAGACAACACAACGGCACAGCGTTTGTATGAAGCGAGCGGATACGTCAAGGATGAGGAATTTTACAGCTATAATCTTTATTTCAAAAATTAAGGAGCAATTACGTGAAGAAGAGCCATAAGCTAGCTATTTTTTTTGATTTGGATGATACCCTTTACAATCATTTGGTTCCTTTCCGGGATGCCGTGCGGGTAGTGCTGAACCTGGATGAGAGCGTTCTGAACGTAGCTGATCTATTCCACAGGGTGAGACATCACAGCGATGTGCTCTGGCCCAAATATTTGCAGGGTGAGCTTGCGCTTGAGGAAACCCGGCTGATGCGGATGGAGCTGGCTTTTGCAGAGTATGATATGCACTTGGACCGGGATACGGCTGCACGGGTACAAGCGGCGTACATAAGCCGTCAGTATGCAATTGAGATGATTGAGGGTGTACTTCCCCAGCTTCAAAGGTTCATTTCCGGCGGTCATACGGTCGGGATTATTACAAACGGTCCTGAAGATCATCAAATGAAGAAAATACGCGCACTGGGTGTAGACAAGCTCATTCCAAGTGACCGGATTTTCATCTCTGATGCCGTCGGGATTGCCAAGCCGGATCCGGAAATCTTTGCCTATGTGAACCGGAGAACGGAGACAACGGCTGAGCAATGTTTATACGTAGGAGATACCTGGGCTAACGATGTGGTTGGGGCGCTGGAGGCAGGCTGGAAAGTATGCTGGTATAACCCCAGAGGGAGACAGCCGCTTACCGCCCATGAGCCGAGTTATACCTTTACCAATTATGAGGAGTTCAAAGAGCTTCCTATCCTGTGACGAAATCATTGCTCCAAAAGCAAGCGGGTGTCCCGTCAGCCATTTTCGGCTTATTGGACACCCGCTTTTTATATACTGCCTATTGAGATTAAAGATTAATTTCCAAAGCTATACGTAGGATCGGTCAGCTGCAATCTCTCTCTAATTCCTGATGTGGCATAAATCTTGTTGTCCTCGGTAATGAAGAAGGCCTCAATATTTTCGGGAAGCGATTCGAGATATTTCATACCGTCCTCCAGACCCATCAGGAATACGCCTGTAGATAAGGCATCCGCATCCGTAGCATTCGGACTCATGATTGTTATGCTCTTGAGCCCGTTCTGGGACGGGAATCCCGTGCGCGGATCAAGGATGTGATGGTAACGTACTCCATCCTGGATAAAGAAACGTTCATATACACCCGAAGCATCGATAACCTCATCACTGATTTTAATGGTACCCAGCTGGGTGCCCCGGCTTTTGTCGGGTCCTGCAGTCCAATATTCCACTGGGTGCCGCCCGGTTTAGTGCCCAGGGCAATAATACTGCTGCCGCCCAGGTTAATCATTGCGCTGTCCAGACCTTGCTCCTTCAGGTAGTCCAGCTATACGGTCGGCGGCATACCCTTTGCCGATTCCGCCAAATCAAGCACCATGCCTTCGTTGGCCAGTTTGATAGTCTTGGCTGCTTCATCAATAATAACATCCTTGTAATTGGTAAGTGCTTTGGCCTTATCGATATCGGCTTGTGGAGGAATATGGTCACCCCCGCTGCCGATATTCCAGAGATCTACGAGCGGACCGATGGTTGGATCGAACAAACCGTCCATTTCCTGTGCATACTTCAAGGATTGCTTCACAGCGTCCAGAGTATCGTCTGAAACAACAACAGCTTCTTTGCCTGCGGCCTGATTCACCGCATATACTTCGCCGCCTTCTTTGGTCCGGCTAAGCTCTATGTCCATTTTCTCCAGCATATGCTGGATATCATCCATATTTTTCTGGGCTACGGTATCTCCAAAAATCTTAATCGTGACGACCGTATCGTAAATGTAGAACGTCTGGGACATCGATTTGGTCCCGCCATCGGTGGATACTTGCGCACCGTTTGAAGCCTGCGAATCGTTGTTTCCCTTGTTGTTAAGAAACAGCCAAGCGCCGACAGCTACAGCAATGACGACGATCGCAGCGAGAATAAGCGTCGTTTTTTTTGTTCTTAAACATGTTTCAACATCCATAAAGTTAGTTTCTTTAATCACATCGTTACTATCATACCTCAGAAAAGGACAAGCGGATACTATATTCATGACAAATAAGACAACAAAAAACCGCCCCGTAATTAGAGCGGAGCAGCAAGGTTAATAGCGCTGGAGAACAGTTAATCCAGCATATACTCGTTGTATTTATTTTTACGGGGATTGAGCACGAACAGGATGCCCGAGGCATATCCGGATACGGCGTTGAAATTCCGTTTTAGTGTCTCTTTTCCAGTCAGATACGTTAGCGTCCATAGCAGGGCGGCGTAGTTTTTCACCGGAGCCTTGCGTAAATTAAGTAAATAATAATGATTAACCGCTGTAGCCCGGGCGACACGTCCAGCCTTGTCCCGGGAGCTTGGAGATTCGTGATGGGTGATGGTCATCTCCGGATTGATTACGAGCTTGCCATAACGGCTGGCTAAATGGCACATATAAATATCGTCGGCGACGGCATAGCTGGTCATCCAAGGATAAGGTTTCATATCTTTCAGCGCCTCCGTGCGGAACGACATGTTGCAGCCGTGGAAGAAATCCGTCTCGAAGATGTTCTTCGTCTCTCCCCATAGCAGCAGGGAGCCCGCAAGTGTGCTGGGCGAGAGCTTTCCCGGGGAGCTGGACATTTGGCAGGTAAGCCTGCCGAGCAGCTTGCCCGAAGGACTGCTGTTAAGGCCTTTGGCGATACCGCCAACCCCGACAATGCTTTTATCCATAGCATAGGTATCCAGCATTCGCCGGATATATAGAGGATCATCCAATTCGGCATCGTCGTCGAAGGAAAGCAGAATCTCCCCATCGATCAGACCGAGTGCTTCGTACCGGGATAACCAGACGCCGGGTTTTGTTTTCCTGTAATAACGCAGCTCAGCCTGTGGCAGTCTGGCCAGTATTATGCGGTATTGCTCCAGAACATCCTCCGGAATATCACCATCGTCCACGATGAGCAGCTCCATGGATATATCCTCCAGAGAGGTTTGATTACCTATGGATTGTATGCACAGCGTGAGGTCGTCAATCCGGTTCCGTGTTGGAATTACTATGGATAGATCATGCATGTCCCTGCCTCCTGCCGTTAATTAATACTCCGTTATTCCTGTTAGCCTAATTTTACTCCCCCCAAAGTAGTGCGTATATACCACTTTCGTTTACTTTTAATTACTTCTGCAGGGATTATAATGAAGCTAAAGCATCCGCTTTCAATCCATCTGGTACAAAGGAGGGTATGTCATGCACATCGGTATCTTTATGCATACCAATTACTTTGAAGATTTCTTTGTCAAGGGATTGGGTCTAAGTGAAGAGGAATATGTTAAATCCTATCACAATGATTTTTCTTTCGATTATGCGCGGCTTTTGCGCAAGGATGGAATTCGCACGACGATTTATAATTTTACGCAAAAGGGTGACGAAGTCCGGACCTATCAGCATGGTGTTGTGGATTGTACGGTGAAATTTATTCCGGTCAGCCGACTGTACAAGGCTTACTGCCGTATTCCCTTTTCGCACCGGACACCGGTAGGCAAGTTTATCTCACAGTATGTATCCACGATGCAGAACAGTCTCGGTGATATTTTGCAGGAGGACGGAATAGATCTGATATACAGCCAGGAATATGCTTCGGGACGTTTCGAACGGCTGGCCACTACAGCCAAACAGCTGAATATACCGATCATTGCCGCCTATCACGGGGGCAGTATTCATAAATGGATTATGCCAATCAAGAAACGCACGCTCCATAAGGCGGCTTTCCTTACCACCTTGAATGAGGACGAGCATCGCAGCATGGTTGCCCAGTTCCCGGAGATGGCCAATCGTATAATGCTAGTACCTAATTTTGTGAACTCGGCTATCTTTTACAGGCGGAATAAGGAGGAGGCGCGTGCGGCGCTTGGGCTGGACCCGGGAACCCGGTATATCATTACCGTAGGCCGTTTGTTTGAGCATCAGAAGGGTCATTCGCTTTTGGTAGAGGCGGTTGAATATTTAAAGGACCTGCCCCGGTTCAAAGTACTGATTGCCGGCAGCGGACCGGATGAGCAAAGCTTAAGGGAGCTGATCGCACAAAAAGGGCTGGAGGACCGAATAGTATTGCTCGGCTCCATCCGGGATAAGGATATGCTCGCCAACTACTATAATGCCTCTGAGCTATTCGTACTCCCGTCACGCTATGAAGGATTGCCGCTGGTTATACTGGAAGCCAGCGCCTGCGGCCTTCCGACAGTGGCTTTCAATGTTATGGGAGTAAGAGGACTGGTGCAGGATGGTGTGAATGGACTTCTGGCCGGGAATCCGGACCCGCGCGGGCTTGCTGCCGCGCTGCATAAGATGCTGAGCGCTCCGGAGATGTGCGCAGAAATGGGAGAGGCCGCCCATGAAATCGTCAGCTTGAACTATACGGAAGAGAGCACCAGCACGAAGCTGAATGGAATGTTTCGGGAAAGTATCGGACTGAAGTCCGCATTGGACTTGTTCCCTGATGAGGAAAGGGAGAGCGCAAAAGTTATAGAGATACCACTATTAAAAAAACGGCAGACTCACGGTTAACCCCGTGAATCTGCCGTTTTTTTTACTGCGCAGCCGATGCCGCCGCCCACTTTCGGATGGGCAGTACAGCAAGGGTGCTGAGGATCAGGCAGGCAGCTACAATATAGAAGGAATAATATACGCCAACACCGTCATTAGCGATGCCGATCAACAGATTTACCGCCATGGCAATCAGCGTTCCGCACATCAGAATAAGTCCGGTAACATAGGAGGCCCCTTCTTTAAACGTCCCGCGAATGGTGCTCATGAGTGTCGGGTAGATGATCGAGAAGAACAAGCCGGAAGCCGCGAATAGAATAAGGCCGTTCTCTCCCAAAGAAATGCCGGTCACACACAGGATCGATGCAATGGTTCCATAGATCAGGATGCTGCGGAAATACCCCAATCTGTCGGCAACAAACCCACCGAACAGCCTGCCGAAAGTCATCAGCCCAAAGAATAAAGTCATATACAGTGCCCTGCGCTCCGCATCCAAAGAAAACTCTTCACTCATATAATTGACGAACCAGTTGCCGATGCCATACTCGGCTGCCACGTAAAAGCCGATTGCTGCGATATAGAAATACAGCTGCTTGTTGCGGAGCAGCTCGCTTTTTTTATAGGACCCGCTCCCGGTTTGCGGTTTATAGGGAATTCGCAGGAACAGCAAGTAAATCAACAAGACCGCACAGCAGAGGAGCATAATAAGATAGAAGGTTTGCCAGCGTACGCCTTGTTTCAAAAGAGTTCCCGTTACCTGCTGCATCGTCGTATTTGCGGTTCCGTAGGAGAAGTTGACGAAGTTCATAAGTACAGCCGTTGAAGCCACGGTCAAGACAGGGCCAAGCGTATTCACCCCGACATTGAACATTGCGATCCCCATGTTTAGTATGGACAAGCCGATAATAAGAACCAGAAAGGATTTACAGGTCACTAGCAGAACCAGAGAGCCCATGGCGATGATGATGCCGAGCAGGATTATTTTTTTGTATCCGAACCTCTCGATGAGAATCCCGCCGATATATTGAAAAAGCGCATACATAAACAGGCAAGCCGTCAGCACATAACCGATCTGCGTATTGCTCACCCCGAAATCCTCTTTGAACAGGGGAACGAAGATGCCCTTGAAGTTGTCGCTCATCGCCACAATAACGTACATCAGCAGGAACAGCAGTACGATTGGCCAGTTTTTGTGCTGCTCTTGTGATTGGTCTTTCATGAATATCTCTCCCTATAAACTGCAATAGTAACGTTACTCGACTAAAATTACAGCATAATCGGAGAAAGATCAACGATTAAAAGCTGAAACATTTTCTGAGATTAAGTTTGTAAAATCATATGTTAAACTATATAATAGTAAGAAACACATTTTTAGTTATTGATAAATGGGAGGGTATTCTTTTATGAAAATAGATGTTTGGTCCGATTACGCCTGTCCGTTCTGTTATATTGGCAAAAGACGTCTGGAAAACGCGTTAAGCCAGTTCCCGCATCGTGACAAGGTTGAAGTTGTATTCCGCAGCTTTCAGTTGGATCCATCTGCCAAGGTGAATGGAAACAAGGATATTCATGATGTTCTGGCTGGAAAATACGGGATGTCCCGTGACAAGGCCAAGGAGATGAATGAGCAGGTAGGAGAGCAGGCTAGAGGAGTCGGACTGGATTTCCATTTCGACACCATGGTGCATACGAACACCTTTGACAGCCACCGTCTGAGCCACTATGCAAGCGGGCAGGGCAAAGGTGCGGAAATGTCGGAGCGGCTGCTGCGCGCATATTTCACGGACTCGCTGAATCTTGGAGAGCGCAGTGTACTGGTTTCGCTGGCTGCCGAGATGGGTTTGGATCAGGCTGAAACAGCGGCGATGCTGGAGTCTGATGCTTATATCCATGAGGTGAACGGAGATATTGAAGAGGGACAGCGGCTGGGAATTACCGGCGTACCTTTCTTTGTTATTAATAATAAATACGCGGTTTCAGGCGCACAGCCGGGTCCAGTATTTACCGAGGTGCTCGATACCGTATGGGCGGAGGAGCAGGAGGCTCCCGCTTTGCAGGTAGTGGGCAAGGGCCAATCACAGGGTTCTACCGATGATGGGTGCAGCGACGGCTCGTGCAGCATTTAACGTAAACACGGCGGACAAATGAACAAAGGCGAAGGGCAGAGGATTCCTCCGGCCTTTCGCCTTTTTGCCGTGATTTTATCTGAAGGAAGTGACAAAGCTGGTGAACAACGTGCGCACATCGAACTGATGCTGGTTAATCGGCTCAATCGGGCGGTTTATTCCAAGCAGCGTATATACCGCAATTCTTGCCGCTCTCACGGAGTATTCTTCGGTAAAAACAACATCGTCCGGAATTTCGCAGTACTGTCCGATGAAAGCCAGGTTGGTAGAGCCTTCCGGAACAACCTTCGGTCTGTCACTGTTCAGTCGGGGCATGAATTGGGAGGTAATATAAGGCATCATGCACGGGATACAATTGGCGGTCGCCATGATCTCGTCTTTATGTTCTTCAAAATGAAGATGCCCGATCAGCTCCTCCATGATCTCTTCCCCGGTACAATCGCACATTCTCTTCTTCACGTAATCACCAACCTTGTCCGGATACAATCCATAGCCCCAGAACACCTTGACGTGCTCAGGCTGGTTGCGGAAATGGGGCTGAAAGGCCAATACGATGGACATGAACCAGCTCGAATCCTTAAAAGTTACCAAGGCGCCTGTACCGGCCCGGTTGCGCGAGAACTTTTCCATTAGATCGAAGAATTTGGAATCCTGGAACGTGACCGTAAAAGACTCCCATTTCGAGCCGTCCACATGGTCGTCGAAGGAGGAAGGATTGCCGAGGCCCGGTTTCTTGACGGCGATGTTGTCCCATAGCTTCCATGAGCTGCCCTTGCCGTTCAAACATGGAGCAGATGTCATCGAACCTAGGCTTGATCCCTCAGTCATCGAACCGTTTGTCACGATCACGATATCTTCCTCGTGCACCTCAATTACATCTTCTGCGCCTTCCCGCAGAACGTTCATCTTCGTAACCGTTATCCCGTCACCGTCTTTGAATTCCAGGTCGGTTACCGTACATTTTAAGGTGAAGTCAACGCCGTAGGGTTCCAAATACTTCTGCAGCGGCAGAATGATTGAGTCATATTGGTTATATGGCGTTCGGGTCACCCCTTCCAGGGTTTGAATTCTCGGGAATTCATGAATGAAGCGGATCATATATCTTTTGAACTCCACCGCGCTGTGCCAAGGCTGGAAGGCGAAGGTGGTCGCCCACATATACCAGAAATTCGTCTCAAAAAAGTGCGGGCCGAACCAGTCGCTAATCCGCGCCTTGCCCATTTTGTCTTCCGGAGTAATGATCAGCTTGCCCATTGCGAGCCGGTCAGCCATATCAAAGCCCATGGACAGGACATCCACCACCTCGCCCTTGCTGTTTACGAGTCTGGCATTGGAGTGGGTTGGATTCGCATTATCGAAGGCAATAATTTCTTCCCGAACGGATTGCCCTGGATGATCGATTGAAGGAATCGAGGTTAACAACTCCCATAGATTCTCATAGGTCTCATCATTCAGCATCCGGCCGCCGCGGATAACATAACCGTTCTCGCCGTCACCCGCCCCGTCGTTGCTGCCGCCGAGTATTTTCATTTCTTCAATAATGTGAATGTTCTGTCCCGGAAAGTCACAGTCTCTGACGAGGTAAGCCGCACCCGCCAGTGACGCAATTCCGCCGCCGACAAAATAAACCTGCTTGCTGCCGTACTCTTTTATCACAATTGTCCGCCTCCAAAAGGTTACTGTAATTACACTCCTAATGTAATCCAAGGCCGCAATGGAAGGTATAATCAAAACGCCGGAAGTGTATGGTTTTTAGTCACTTGGAGCAAAGTGTCTGGTTTATAGACAAAAAAACCGCAGCACCCGAAGGTTACGACGGCTTGTTCTCGTATTTATGCAGGGCCTTTAGAAAGTTCCCCTCAATCAGACCGCTGAGCTTGGCGATGATATGCTTGGGCTTATCCTTCATGCCGTCTCTCATCCATTGGATCACGAGGCCGGTGAAGGCCAGCGTATAGAAGTTGGCAATAAACCGTTTATCCTCGCTGCTGATATTCATCCCCTGGGCCAGTTCGTTAATGACGCCCATAATCAGGTCATTCGTCACCTCGTACAGATATGCGTCCAGATGATTTCTGCCGAGTGAATTCAGTGTGTTGGTGCAGAAGGTCTTGTTGCTTTCGATATAACAGAAGATTCGGTAAAAGCCATCCGTCCACGTGCTGTAGCTCCGATACTGGGCGATGCTTTCCACGGCTTCCGTTCTGTAAATCCAGCCAAGCAATTCAAAAATATCCTGAAAGTGATAATAGAAGGTCTGTCTGTTCAGCCCGCAGTCGTCCACCAGACGTTTGACGGATATTTTATTAAGAGGGGTATGCTCCATCAGGGTTTTTAGCGAATGGGCGAGCGCATTTTTGGTCAGGAAGGAATTGGACATGTCTACAACACCTTTTAGAGAAAATAGTCAGAGGTTTGCCTAGGCAGGGAACTATTGCTTTCTGCGCTGCCGCCTGATCACTAGATAGATTCCTTCAACGACTAGCCCTGCAGTGAATCCCCCCAGCATAAACACAGTAAAGGTCAGGAAACCGGCAAGATCCTCCCAGCCCGACATATCTCTATACGTGTACATAAACATAAGTCCCAGCCCGATGATAATGCCAATGGTGGTAATGAGCCATATGAATCGTGCCCCAAGCCAGCCGAATCCGTTAAGGATAGCGGAGACCACAAAGGCAAAAAGAGCAAAACGCAGAAGTATGATGAGATCTATTGGTTGCTCCAACAAGGCGATCCGGTGCAAACCCAGCAGCATCCACAAAATCAGTCCGTAGGCGATCATCCAGAAGAACCAGCGTTTACTTTTCGCAGGAGGCATAAAGTTCATTTTTTCCACCTCATTCTTAATGTATGGTTCCGTTTTACCAATGGCTAGATCGTTTCCAGCTCTTCCGCACTTTGCATCATATGCTTCAGCAGCTCGGGAATATCCTCCATCTGGTCCTCATTAATTTGCCGTTTGAAGGCAAGCTCTATCCTATTATTGTAAACTTCCCGTTCTTGATCGTAGATAAAGCTCAAGGTCTGTATCTGCTGAATATCCGGTCCCCAAATGGCATGCAGGGTATTGTGAATATCTTCGCATTGATCCTCTTCATTCTCTATTTCCATGTAAAAACGCAGCAGCAGCGTGCAGCCGGGAGCGGCTCCGGGTATCCCCAGAATTTCGTCTCCTAGATCTTGTATAGAGGAACGCAATACCACCTCCGCTGTGACTTTGTCGCTCTCCTTCACCCGGAAGGCGAGTCTGAATTCCCGTGACATTAACGCTAAATCCAGCATATCCGCGCGGTTTGTAACAACGATAGCTTCGTCCAGGTTGTCTAAATCGTAAATCTGGTTCTCAAAAGCAATTTTTATATTCTCGAAGACAGTGGGGTGGAACACCAGGGCACCTTCTTTGTTTCTGTATATTGTATCATGACGCTAAAAGCATTGATAATGTTTCAAAGGTAAAAAAAAGAGGATGCCCTAAAGCCATGAGCTTCGGGACATCCTTTTTAATTGTGTGTACTTAGACTGGCCGCTGCCAGCCCTGGTCTGGCAAACAGCATACCTCGTCCTAAGAGCAGCACACCTCGTCCTAAGTGCCAGCACACCACGAACATGCATTTAGTTTAAGTGTACTTCGTACAACTAAAATCGCTTATTTTGCTGGAAGCGGCCTTCTAATTGTATTCTGTGCAGTTATATCCTCGTTATATGGCGCTACACCGTGTTCAGCTACTTTTTAATTGTACCAAATACAACTAAAGTCCAGCTTAAGCCGGTATTACTTCAAGCAGTTGTATAAAGTGCAACTATCTTGTGTGGCGTACTTTTTCATAGAATCTCCCTGTTTTCATTCTGGACGCATTTCTTCATAAAAAGTCTAGTTTATTAGGGAGTAGTTACTCTATGACCTTGAACATGCCAGTCATACCGGGTGCATGATTCTGAAAGCCGTATCGTTCGTAAAAGGAATCATTGCCATGAGAGGCGAACAGTCCGACGAAGGCGCCGGGATAACTATGAGTACGGATATAGTCGAGGAGCTGATCCATAATGATATTACCGATCCCCCGGCCCTGAAATTCCGGCAGTACGGCTACATCCTGGATGTAGAAATACATGACTCCGTCCCCCACGATCCGTCCCATACCGATAACCTTGCCTTCATGCCTGACAATAAGGCCATATACTGAATGAGCCAGTGACGGCTCCGTCATGCTCTTATTTATGTTACCCCAGCCCACGGCTCCCCATAGTGCGGAGTGTTCCTCCACCGTGGGAAGACGTTCGATCATCTCATAGGGTTGTATTGTTGTCATAGTTAACCACCCATCCTTTGTGAAAGTGCAGTGGTTCATCCGGGCAAGATAACCACGGTTTACTTCGGCGATTGCTGTGTATTAAGCTCCACTGTAATCTGCCCCTTTCATGAGTATGGGTGGAACGGAGGTATAGACTAGTTCGTTGGCGCAGGTGCCGTATATTTCAGAAATGTCTTGGGGATGGCACTCTCAAAGGTCATTAACTCCCCGGTAGTCGGGTGTATAAAAGAGAGCACGCGGGCATGCAGCCCGAGCCGGCCCACGGTTTTGGTCTCTGCTCCGTATTTCTTATCCCCGGCAATCGGATGTCCGATATCCGCCATATGAACACGGATCTGATTCTTGCGTCCGGTCTCCAGCTGAACCTCCAGCAGGGAGAAGTGGCGGTTGGACTGGATCAGCTTATAATGGGTTACGGCATGCAGTCCGTCCCCTTCATGAGGGCTGGAGTACATTTTGAGAGTAGCTGTTTCCTTCAGCCAGGAGCTTACGGTTCCCTCCGCCTTTTTAACCGAGCCTTCCACCAGAGCTACGTAAGAGCGTTCCTTCACCGTATCCTTCCACGTAGTTTGCAGAGACTGCTGAATACGTTCGCTTTTGGCAAACATCATAACGCCTGAGGTGTCCCGGTCCAGCCGGTGCACGACAAATATCCGGTTCTTGGGATTGCTTAGGCGGACATGCTCCATAAGCTGGCGGTAGGCCGTCAGTTCATTCTCCTCGGATGTAGCGATGGACAACAGTCCCGCTTCCTTCTGAATGACGATCAGATCCTCATCCTCATGTACAATCGTGAGGCCGATCATTTCTTTCGCCTGTACCGTCTTTTCCGTATCAAGGGTTACCGTTTGACCCGGGTGCAGCTGGAAATTATGCTGTGTCATTACCTTGCCGTTCACAGAGACCTGTCCCCGGGAGAGCATCGACTTGATGGAATTCCGTCCGCGATTTGAGATTTGCTCCAGCAAAAAGGGCAGCAGCTCTGCGGGCCCAGTTACTGGATAGGTTTTGACAGGGGCTGGTGTTTTGGCTTTATCGTTAGATGTGATATTTGGTTTATTAGGATTTCTTGTACCTTGTTTAGGTTGGGATTTGGAAGTGAAGCCGGGCTTCGAGCCTCTCTTGGATGTTTCCTTGGGATTACGTCTTGTGTTCATGCCTATCATTCTCCGTCCTCTGATATTGTACTCCTCAATATACCACGGGCTGTGAAGAAAAACCATGGAGAGCCACACTGGTGTGCCATTTCATCTTTCTATTACCTCATCCGCAAGGCATGTTCTTTTACCCCCAGACAATTATACCAGTTTCCAGTTTGGTTGCTGTCAGTATACGATCTCTCGTCGTACAGATAACAAAAATTAGAAATAATCATATAAAACATAGTTGACAAGTTGGAATAATATGAATAAAATTGGTATCGCAACATGGGAGGTATTACATAAAATTTGTTGGGTTAAAAACATACTATTCACATGTGAAAAGATATATTAAGTTAATAGGGGCAAAGACATCAAAGACATCGAAGAAAGCAGGTAGGACACTATGAGCTACAGCTATTTATCACATTTGGATTGTCCGCAATGCGGGCTTACGTATGAGCCGGATTCTGTGCAGCAGCTTTGTTCCTGCGGCTCGCCGCTTTTGGTCCGATATAAGCTTAACGAAGCACGCGAACAGTGGAGCCGGGAGTCTCTAAACAGAAGAAAGCCGGATTTATGGCGGTACCACGAGCTGCTTCCCGTGCGGAATCCGGCTTATACCGTAACGCTGGGAGAAGGGATGACACCGCTGGTTAAACTGCCCCGGCTGGGCAAGGACTATGGAATAGCGGAACTATATATGAAAGATGAGAGTCTAGTACCGAGCGGCAGCTTTAAAGCTCGAGGCGCTGCCGTAGGTATATCTAGGGCGAAAGAGCTGGGTGTGCAGAAGCTGGCTATGCCGACTAATGGCAATGCCGGAGCAGCATGGGCGCTGTATGCTGCGCGTGCTGGTATAGAAGCGACGATTGTGATGCCAAAGGACGCGCCTATAATTACGAGAAGCGAAGTGGCGCTTGCCGGAGCGAACCTCTACCTTGTCAACGGCCTGATCAGCGATGCGGGCAAAATCGTAGGACAAGCGGTTGCGGACATGGGATTATATGATGCTTCTACACTCAAAGAGCCGTACCGGATCGAGGGCAAGAAGACAATGGGGATTGAAATTGCCGAGCAGCTTGACTGGGAAATGCCGGACGTTATTTTATATCCGACCGGCGGCGGGGTAGGGCTGATTGGAATTTATAAAGCACTGCAGGAGCTTGCTGAAATTGGCTGGGTTCAGGGGAAGCTGCCGCGCCTGGTTGCAGTCCAGGCTGAAGGCTGTGCGCCAATCGTTAGAGCATGGGAAGAAAAGAAAGAGTACTCCGATTTTTGGGAGGACTCTGTCACCTCTGCCTTCGGCATTAACGTGCCGAAAGCAATCGGCGATTTTCTGGTTTTGAAGGCTGTATATGAAACGGAAGGCAAGGCGGTTGCCGTGTCAGAGGCCGAGATTGTCGCCGAGCAGGAGAAAGTTGCCCGGCTTGAGGGCTCCTTTATCTGTCCCGAAGGCGCCGCCGCTTTCGCCGCTGCCCGTAAGCTTTCACTGGAAGGCTGGATCAAGCAGGGAGAGAAAGTGATTGTCCTTAATACGGGAGCGGGTATTAAATATCCCGATACCGTCCAAGTGAATCCTCCTTTGCTGGAAATTGGAGAGCGGATTCCATCCGATACCACCAGCAGGTCCACTCATTGAAAAGGAGGGAGGAAAATAAAGCATGCAGTTTGATAAGGAGTTTATGATCAAGCACATTCCTGACTTTGTGCGGGCAGCAGGACTCACGCTGTGGATCGGTGTAATTGCCATTCTTTTATCCCTGATCGTGGCTGTTCTTTATGCCATTATTCTGTACTTCCGCGTTCCGGTGCTGGGAAAGATTGTCCGCGTGCATGTTGAAGTGGCGCGCAATACGCCATTGCTTATCCAACTGTTCTTCCTTTATTACGGATTACCTTCCGTTGGAGTCAAGCTTTCTGAAATGACGGTCGTATTTATTGCAATGATGTTTCTGGGCGGGGGTTACTTCACCGAAGTTCTTCGCTCGGGTCTGGAAGCCGTGGCGAAAAGTCAGGAAGAATCGGGACTGGCCATCGGCCTCTCGAAATGGCAGCTGTTCCGTTATATTGTAATGCCCCAGGCCATAAGGGTGTCGATTCCTTCACTGTTCACCAACGTTATCTTCCTGCTGAAAGAGACGACTGTCGTATCGGCAGTGGCAGTTCCGGAACTGCTGTATACGACGACAGGCTACATAGCGCTTTATTACAAAACTTATGAAATGCTGTTTATGATGACGGCTTGTTATCTGATTATTTTTGTACCGTTATCCTTTCTGCTCAGCTCTATCGAGAGGAGGTACCAGAATGGGACGTACCGGATTTGATCTGCTGATTCACAGCCTGCCGGAGCTTGGCAAAGGCGTCTGGAAGACGGTATTGATCTCGCTGTATACGATCATCATCAGCACGGTTGGGGGGATCGGGCTCGGCGCACTGCGCACCTCCCGTAAATGGTGGCTGCGTTTCCTTACCCGTATATATGTGGAGCTCTTTCGCAGCGTGCCGATTCTCGTATGGTTTTTCGTTTTCTTTTTCGGCCTGCCGATCTTTCTCGGCCTTAATCTTTCCCCGTTCATGTCATCAGTTATCGTACTGTCGTTGTGGGCGACTACCGAAATCGGCGAGGTCGTGCGTGGTGCGCTACAATCGCTACCCAAGGGACAGTCCGAGGCGGGTAGGTCAATCGGATTGAGCAACGGCCAGTTGTTCCTGTATGTGCTCATTCCGCAGGCGTTGAAACGGATGATTCCGCCGACAATTAATGTGTTTACGCGCATTGTTATGACGAGCTCCCTTACGGTATTGGTCGGCGTAACCGAGATGATCAAATCAGGCCAGCAGGTAATTGAACGAAACTATAAATACGGTATGGCAGCTATCATCATTTACGGATCATTGTTCGTATTCTACTTCCTGATCTGTTATCCGCTCTCGGTTTATTCCCGGAGGCTAGAGCGCAGGTGGGTGGAATAACACTACCCGGGCGGCACACGCATAGAGAAAGGAGGCGAAGTGGGTGAGCGATATTCTGTTGAGTCTTAAGAACGTAGTAAAGTCTTTTGATAAGCAAGTGATCCTGAACGGAATCGATCTGGAAGTAAGCAAAGGTGAAGTCGTTGTCATTGTCGGGCCGAGCGGCTGTGGCAAGAGCACTCTTCTGCGATGTTTAAACGGACTTGAGCCGGTGCAGGGAGGACGCATTACATTTCAAGACAAGGATCTGACAGACGGCAAAGTATCCTGGCAGCTGCTAAGGCAGAGAATCGGCATGGTCTTTCAAAGCTATCACCTGTTTCCGCACATGACGGTACTGGAGAATGTACTGCTAGGACCGATCAAAGCGCAAAAGCGCGACCGGAGTGAAGCGACTGCTGAGGCGCTGACACTGCTGGAGCGTGTAGGACTGCTGGATAAAAAGGAGGCTTATCCGCGCCAGCTCTCTGGCGGCCAGCAGCAGCGGATAGCAATTGTACGTGCTTTGTGTATGCATCCCGAATTGATGCTGTTTGACGAAGTAACGGCTGCGCTTGATCCTGAAATGGTCAAGGAAGTACTGGAGGTGATGCTGGACTTGGCGCAGCAGGGCATGACAATGCTTATCGTAACCCATGAAATGGGTTTTGCGCGTGCGGTGGCCGATCGGATCGTGTTCATGGATCAAGGGGAGATCAGAGAGATCGCCAAACCGGATGAATTCTTCCATTCGCCCAAGAGCGAGCGGGCACGACAGTTTTTGAGCAAGTTTTTTGTAGTAGAAACCGGAAAAGGGAGAGAAGAGAGATGAAAAAAACAGGGGTATGGTTGTTAACATTAATGATGGCGTTTGTGGTGCTGTCCGGATGCGGAAATAATGGGGCTAACGGTAATAGCGGTGGGAAGGATGGCAATGCTTCGCAGGGCAACAGCGCCGAGAAGGCAACGGCAGGAGGCCTTCAAGCCATCAAGGACCGTGGCAAGCTTATTGTCGGGGTATTCTCGGACAAGCCTCCGTTCGGTTTTACGAATGAAAAAGGCGATTATATCGGTTTTGATAACGATTTGGCAAAGCGTTTCGCCAAGGATCTTCTTGGAGACGAGAGCAAAATTGAATATGTGGTAGTGGAGCCAGCCAGCCGTATCCCTTACCTGCAGAGCGATAAGGTCGACTTGATCCTCGCGAACATGACGGTAACCGACGAACGGGCAAAGCAGGTCGATTTCACGAATCCAACGATGAAGGTTGCGACTCAAGTGCTCGTGTCCGACAGCAGCGGAATCCAGAGTCTTGACGGTCTGAAGGGCAAGAAAATTATTGTGACGAAGGGGACAACCGCTGATATTTTTCTGACAGAGAACCGTCCGGATGTCGAACTGGTGCGCTATGAGAAAAATACCGAGTCCCTGCAGGCGCTTAAGGATGGACGCGGCGACGGTTACGCACAGGATAATTTTATCCTGATCGGCTGGGCCAAAGACAACCCGGGCTTCCATCTAGTGGAGGAAAATCTGGAGGACGTTGCTCCGATCGCTCCGGCGGTCAAGAAAGGCAATATCGAACTACGCGATTGGGTTAACACCGAGCTGGAAACACTAGGCAAAGAGAAGTTCCTGCACCAGTTGTATGACACATACGTAAAAGACGAGTTGGGTCCAGATGCGAATCCGGACGAGATTGTTACGGAAGGCGGCAAGCTGTAACCCACGGCTTAACAGCTTAAGTAAAGAACCTCCAGTTCACCTAAGTCAAGGTGGCCAGGAGGTTTTTGTTGTTCAAAGGGGGAACGCATTTTCCCTTCGGCGGTTGCTCATTGCTCCGTTGCCCGGTAAACTAAAGATAGAAACAAGTGTATGCTTCCGAAGTATATGCTCCACAAACCTTTTAGGAGTTATGACCGTTATGAATATTCAAGCGCCTACCATAGAACAAGCGAAAGCTGAGCTGCAAAAATATTATGGCTATCCCGACTTCCGGGAAGGCCAGAAAAAGATTGTCGAGAATCTGCTGGAGGGCCGCGATACACTGGGCATTATGCCCACAGGTGGAGGAAAATCGATCTGCTATCAGGTTCCGGCGCTGTTGCTTCCGGGTCTGACGCTGGTGATTTCACCGCTGATCTCGCTGATGAAGGATCAGGTGGACGCGCTCACAACCGCGGGGATTCCTGCAGCTTTCATTAATAGCACCCTTAGCGGCAAGGAAGTGAACGAGCGGATTCGCGCCGCCCGGCGGGGCGAGCTGAAGCTGCTCTATGTCGCGCCGGAGCGGCTGGAGCTGGACTGGTTCCGCCTGGAGATGGCGGGATTGTCCATTTCCTGCGTCGCCGTGGATGAAGCGCACTGTGTGTCCCAGTGGGGACATGATTTCCGGACCAGCTATCTCTCTGTATCTCCGTTTGTGGAGCAGCTGCCGGAGCGGCCGATTTTGGCTGCTTTTACCGCAACTGCTACCCCGGAGGTTATGGAGGATATGGTCCGGCTGCTGCGTTTACGTGATCCGGGAGTATTCATGACCGGTCTCGGCCGCGACAATTTGGCGATGTCGGTGCTGCGGGGCGAGAACAAACGTGAGTTCGTTCTGGATTACACGGCAGCACATTCCCACCAGCCCGGGATTGTATATGCTGCTACCCGTAAAGAAGTGGATGATTTGTATCAGAGACTGAACGCCACCGGGATAGCAGCGGGACGTTACCATGCGGGCATGAATGACCAGGAGCGAGCGGAAAGCCAGGAGGGCTTTTTGTATGATGATATCCGCGTCATGGTAGCGACTAATGCATTTGGGATGGGGATCGACAAATCGAACGTACGTTACGTCATTCATTATAATATGCCGAAGAATATGGAGGCTTATGTTCAGGAAGCGGGACGTGCCGGAAGGGACGGAGAGCCGAGCCAATGTATGCTGCTGTTCAGCGCCCAGGATATTATGACCCAGAAATTCCTGATCGAGCAGAATCCGCAGGACCCGGAACGCAAGCATAATGAATACCGCAAGCTCCAGCAGATGATCGATTACTGCTACACCACCCGCTGTCTGCGCAGTGCGCAGCTCGATTACTTTGGGGAAGAGCATATGGACAAGCCCTGCGGCATCTGCAGCTCCTGTACAGACGAGCGTGAACTGATTGATATGACTTTAGATGCGCAAAAAATATTCTCCTGCATCCACCGCATGCGGGAGCGGTTCGGCGTAGCCCTGGTATCCTCGGTACTCAAAGGCTCGCGCAACCAGAAGGTGCTGCAGTACGGCTTCGAGACACTGCCGACTCATGGCGCTATGTCCGGACGCACCGAAAAGGAGATCACGGAGAGCATCAATGTCCTGATTTCGGAAGGATATTTAGCGCTGTCGGAGGGTCAGTATCCGGTGGTCCGGCTCCAGCTTCCGGCTGCGGAGGTGCTGCGCGGTCAGCGGCAGGTGCTGCAGCGGGTGGCCCGACCTTCACGCACCGTTGGCGGTGCCGGTACACGGGATCGCAGCCGCGGATCGCGTGATCTGTCGCCGTCAGCCGTTAATGAGACGGTGTTCGAGCAGCTGCGCCTTATCCGGCGGGAGCTGGCGGGAGCCGAGCATGTGCCTTCATATATTATCTTTAATGATGCTACTCTTCGTGAGATGAGTGTGGTTTGCCCGCAGACCGAGGCGGAAATGCTGAAGGTAAAGGGCGTTGGGGAAGTGAAATACCGCAAGTACGGCCAGGCATTCCTGGATTTTTTTCAAAATGAAATGTAAAGAAGGTCGTGAAGCATGAAAGTCATCCTGGCAACATTGAACGCCAAGTATATCCACACCTCGCTGGCGATCCGCCTCCTCAAGGCATACAGTGAGCGTGAATTCGGCGATATCCATTTGGCGGAGTACACCATCAAAGATCCCGTGATGAACATTGTTTCGGACTTGTACCAGAAACAGCCGGATGTGATCGGCTTTTCCTGTTATATATGGAATATCGAGGAGACCGTCAAGCTTATCGGTATTCTCAAAAAAGTGATGCCTGAAGTCACTATCGTTCTGGGCGGGCCGGAGGTATCCTATGAGCCCCTGTATTGGATGGAACGGGAAGCGGGTATTGATTTTGTCGTGAACGGAGACGGGGAAGAGACTTTTCACCATCTGCTGCAGGAGCTGTGGGATGACCGCAAGTTCCACTTTGTGTATGGAGCCGCCTATCGCAAGGGGGAGGAATTGATCGTCAATCCGCCCCGGCCCAAAACGGACCTTAACACGCTGCCTACACCGCATCGTTTTGCCGATGATCTGCCTGATCTCAGCAAAAGGATTGTTTATTTTGAGACCAGCCGGGGTTGTCCGTTCAACTGCCAGTTCTGCTTGTCCAGCATTGAAGTGGGCGTGCGTTATTACGATATTGAGCGAGTGAAATCCGACCTGTTGTATTTGATTGAAAATGGTGCGAAGGTGATTAAATTTCTGGACCGCACATTTAATATTAACCGCAGCTATGCGATGGAAATGTTTCAGTTTCTGATCGATAACCATCAAGGCTGCGTATTCCAGTTCGAGATAACGGCGGATATTATGCGTCCTGAGGTTCTGGACTTTCTGTCGCAAAACGCGCCTCCGGGCATCTTCAGATTCGAGATTGGCGTGCAGTCAACGAATGATGAGACGAATGAGCTGGTCAAACGCCGCCAGAACTTCACGAAGCTGTCCCGGACGGTGATGAAGATTAAGGAGAGCGGCAATATTGATCAGCATCTGGATTTGATCGCCGGACTGCCGTTGGAGGACTACAGCACCTTCCGTAAAACATTCAACGATGTATTTGCCATGGAGCCGGAGGAGCTGCAGCTCGGATTCCTCAAAATGCTCCGCGGCACCGGCCTCCGCGCCCAGGCGGCGAAGTACGATTATACGTATATGGAGCATGCGCCGTATGAAATCCTGAGCAGCCACGTGATGCCATTTTCAGATATTATCCGCTTGAAGCGGCTGGAGGATGTGCTGGAGAAATACTGGAACAGCCATCGTCTGGATCACACGGTTAAATATTTGATCCGCCATGTGTTCGGGTCGCCGTTCGATTTCTTTCAGGAGTTCGGTGATTACTGGGAGGAGCGCGGATGGCAGAAGATCGGACACCAGCTGGAGGATCTTTTTACCCGCTTGCAGTCCTTTCTGGCGGATCGCAGTACGAATTCAATGGATGTGATAACAGGGCTGATGAAGCTGGATTATTTCCTTGGACACAAGTACAAACCGCGTAAAATCTGGTGGGATTTCACCCTGGAGAAGTCCGAGTGGGCTGCTTACATGAAGGAAATCGCCAGTGATCCGGCACGTGTATCCCACAGTCTGGCGGAAGCGGGACTCAGTGAACGTGAGCTGCAGAAGCACACGGTTCTGGAAGTGCTGCCCTTCCAGCTATCCAAGGTGCTCGAATCGATCAGCGGCCTCAGGGCAGATACCGCTATTGGAACAGATATTAACCTTTCGGGTGTAGACAATGTACCGGATAGTGATGCGAATTCCGCGTTTACGGCCGCGATGGGGGATAGTGCTCCCACAGCAGTGGCCGAGATGCCATCCGCCGGGGATGGACGCACGCTGCTCATCGTGCTGTACCAGCAGGATGAGAGCCAACGCGCCCATTATTACACGCTGCCGTTGTAGTATTTTTTAAAAGTGGTGGTTGCCGTTCCTGAGATACTGCGAAAGTTCATATGGAAGGGGCTTCCGATGTGGAATACAAGGAAAGGCTGATTGATATTATTTCTAGAAGCCGCTTGCTGATGCCTGTTTTTGAAACGGCCAGACTCCTCACGCCACATCCTTATTACATTGGAGCAGGCTGTCTGGTACAAACCGTGTGGAATGAACTTACTGGACGAGAAGCGGATTATGGGATTGCGGATATAGATATCATTTATTACGATGGTGCCAATCTAAGTTATGCTGGCGAGGACGCCGTGATTACCAAAGCGAAGGCGCTATTTGACGGGATTCCTGTTCCGATTGATCTCAAGAACCAGGCCAGGGTTCATCTATGGTATCGTGACAAATTCGGGATTGATCTTCAGCCCTATGACTCCCTGGAGCATGCAATTGACACTTGGCCGACTACGGCTACTTGCCTGGGAGCAAGATTGAATACGGATGACAGCTGGCATATTTACGCGCCATTCGGACTGGGAGATTTGTTTGAGCTGGTGATTCAGGCTGATTTTCCATTTTTGGAGTATAGCATCCGAAAACGGAGAGCCCCCATAAGGTAGAACTGAATCTGGAAATAGCCGCAGCCAGCATGATTCCGCCAGGCTTAAGCACTCTTAAAGCTTCGCGCAGTGCAGCGAGCCGTTCCTTCTTTTCGGGCAGATGATAGAGGGGCCCATGAGCAGTACAAGGTCTGCGCTCTCATCGGCCCTGTCAATGTTGCGCGCGTCCGCGATGTCGATGCTATGTATGGGTGGAATATCGCTTGAGGCTTGCAGAGTTCGTGCACATTGTACGGCTGCGGGTGCAAGCTCGAACATATGAACCTCATGACCCAATTTGCAGCGAAAAAAAAAGACAGGCTTTCCGGAAATGAAAACGGAAATGGCCTGTCTTATTTTCTGTAATAAATTATTTAACTGCCGATTTCAGCAGCATAGCCTCCGAGGGGAGATGACGGACCAGCCAATCGAGCACATCGGAAGCCACTTGATCCCGATTGACCTCATGCAGCAATTCGTGGCGCCCTCCAGGATACAGATGATACTCTAGATTCTGCACACCCTGCTTACGGTAAAGCTCCACCAGATGACGCACACCTTGGCCGTCCATGCCGACAGGGTCTTTTTCTCCTGAAAGCAGATAAATGGGCTTATCCTTGCAAAGCTTGCACAGTGAATCCGGAGTATGGATATCACGAAGCAGCCGGAAGAAGTCGCGGAAAAAACGTGTGGTGCAAATGGCCCCGCAAAAGGGATCGGCAATATACTGGTCTACTTCATCCGGGTCACTGCTCAGCCAATCAAAGGCGGTTCTGACCGGTGAGAAGGAACGGTTGTAAGTGCCGAATACAACACTGTTAAGCAGCACGCTGCGATGACGCTCTCCCTGGAGCTTGTACTGGATTTCGGCCAGAGATTCACCGAGCCGCAGCATGCTGCGGGGTCCATTGGTCCCACTGAGGATATAGCCCGCATACACATCATTATCTTCCTCACACATCAGCTTTTGTGCCAGAAAGGAGCCCATGCTGTGAGAGAATAGAAAGATTGGTAAACCCTTATGCTTGGCAAGGGCGATTTCGGCCAACTGGATCAGATTTCTCCTCATCCAGTAGAAACCATCCTCTCCTGCGTCACCCAGCAAATCGACTCTTCCCGCAGTTTTTCCATGCCCCCGGTGGTCGTTGGCATAAACCGCATAACCCGCACTCGTTAATAATTCTGCAAACCGGAAATATCGGGCGGCCGTCTCACACATACCATGGGAGATTTGCAGAATGCCCCTGATCGGAGAGTCCGGCTCCGGCAGCCACTCATACACATGAATATTCACACCAATAGGGTCAGTCATGGTAAAGCAATTTTCCAGCATAGCCTCTCCTCCTCCAGATCAGGGTAGGGTTAAGACGGATAAGGATAGCGGTAATTCGATCCCAGGCAGGCTTACGGCAAGTAGGAGCGCAGTACGGTGGACTGGCCTTCGATGGCGTAAGAGCCCAGATTTGCCGGCAGCAAATAACATTCACCCGCGGCATAAGGCTGAATTCCACCTTCCCAGTTCAGATGTCCGCTGCCTTCACAAACCACGAGAATAGTGAAGCTGTCAGGAGTGGTAGAAAGGCTCCATTCCCCGGCCACAAGTCCTTTTTCCACAATAAAATAAGGAGAAGCCGCCAGCTGCAGCCATCCCCCAGGCACAGCATGATCTGTCTTCATGGAAGTGGCACCGGCGCCTTCATAAGCTGTAACGTTGAGGGAATCCTCCACATGCAGTTCGCGCGGCTTGCCGTCAAGTCCAGGGCGGTCATAATCGTATATGCGATATGTAGTGTCAGAGTTTTGTTGAATCTCTGCTACAACCACCCCGGCGCACAGGGCATGAACCGTACCGGCCGGAATATAAAAGGAATCGCCTGCAGAGACGGATACCTCTTGCAGGGTGTCCATAACCGTACCGTTTTCCAGCGACTGCCGCAGAGTCTCGCGGTCTACGCCTTCCTTCAGGCCATAAATAATTTTGGCATCCGGCTTGGCATCAAGCACGTACCACATTTCAGTTTTACCCAATTCACCCTCAGGCAATCCTTCATAATCGTCTGTTGGATGCACTTGTACGGACAGGTTGTCATTACAATCGAGCAGCTTGATCAGCAGCGGGAATCTTCCCCCAGCCTCCGAGATGTCTTTGCTTCCAAACCATACATCTCCGTACTGCTCGCGGATTTCATCCAGTCCGAGGCCGGCCAGATCCCCGTTTACAACCGTGGATATGCCATTCGGATGATCTGCGATCGTCCAGCCCTCGCCGATATGACCTTCCGGCAGATCGAGACCGAACTTTTCCAATGCGCGGCCTCCCCAGACCCGCTCTTTAAACTCCGGCTGAAACTTCAATGGATACGGTTGTGTCATGATACATCTTCCTCTCCGTGTTTAAGATCGCGTGGATTCAAAGAACTCAAGTCTTTCCCCATCCAATCCGTTAAAAAAGAAAAATCGGCTGCCGTTCGCTAATTGGCGGATAGGGGTTAGTCCGTCAAGGCTTAGTTCGGCAATTCGCCGGTATTCATCCTCAATGCCGGAAACGGTAAAAGCGAGGTGACTGACCTTGCCTTCTTCAGGCAGTTCTCCCCAGAGGCTTTCTATCAGCTCAACCTCAACAGAAGCTTGTCCCTGAAAGGCGAGAAAAGCCAGACGCAGCTGATCCCCGGGTTCTCCGATAATGTGAAGAAGGGTCAATCCGATGACTTTTGTGTAAAATTCAATGGAGGCATCCAGGGAAGAAACCTTGATGCCTATGTGTTCGATTTTTTGCACAGTCATGAGTAATCAGCTCCTTTTCTTTTCCAACGCGATGACATAGGGGGCTGCCGAACGCTGCAACTGGCGGTAAATAATACTTTGCGCCACTTGCGTTGAAACCTTCGACGCCCATGCTTCGACGGCAGCAGCCTCCTGATCCCCGCCTTCATGGCCGGGATAGAGTACCGCTGTAACAACGCCGCCGGGACGAAGCAGTTGAAGTGAGGCCTCCAGCGCAGCGATGGAGCTGTCCGTCCGGGTGATAATGCTCTTGTCGGCATCGCCGGAAGGAAGATACCCCAGGTTGAACATGATCGCTCCTACGGTTCCATGCCAGGATAGAGGTACACTCTGAGCCATAGCGGCGTGACTCTCCAGCAGCAATGTAACAGGGGGAAGAGTTTCCCCTGAAGTCACTGCCGCATCGAGTCGTTCCTCTGCGAGCGTTATTGCCGCAGCCTGGATATCGAAGCCGTACACCTCACCGCGCGGACCAATCGTCCTGGCGAGAAAAAGTGTGTCTGCTCCGGTTCCAACGGTAGCGTCGATAGCCCGGTCTCCCGGTGCCAGGCGCTCCGTGATTAATTTATGGGCAAAGCTGAGAACGGACATAAAGCCCATCAGCCTTTCCTCCAATACTTACCCTGCCAAGTGCCGCGTGCCTTCAATTCGTCGTCAATTGCATTAAGCACTTCCCATTTTTTGAGGCTCCACATAGGTCCGATAAGCAGATCGCGCGGGGCGTCACCGGTGAGGCGGTGCACAATCATCTCCGGCGGCAGCATTTCAAGTGAATCTGCGATCAGTTTTACATACGCGTCCATTTCCAGAAAACGCAGGAGCCCGGCTTCGTATTGCTTCACCATCGGCGTTTTGCGCATCAGGTGCAGGAGGTGGATTTTGATACCTTGCACATCCATTCGGGCTACCGCAGATACAGTCTCCAGCATCATTTCGTGCGTTTCCTGGGGCAAACCATGAATGATGTGAGTGCATACGCGGATGCCGTGACGGCGCAGCTTCTGTACGGCTTCCTCATAGCAGGCTGTGTCATGTGCCCGGTTGATCAGCTCTGAAGTGGAATTATGAATCGTCTGCAGGCCCATCTCCACCCACAAATAGGTACGCTGATTCAATTCCGCCAAGTATTCTACTACATCATCCGGCAGGCAGTCGGGGCGCGTAGCAATGGATAATCCGACTACACCTGGCTGCTGCAAAATAACCTCATAATATTCTCTAAGCTCTTCCACAGGAGCGTACGTGTTGGTATACGCCTGAAAATAGCCGATGTATTGGGCGTTCGGCCATTTGAGATGCTGTCTGTCACGCACATTGTTGAATTGGGTGACGAGATCATCGCGGCGGCTTCCGGCAAAATCACCGGACCCCCGTGCGCTGCAAAAGGTGCATCCGCCTTTGGCGACGGAACCGTCACGGTTGGGACAGGTAAAGCCGGCGTCGAGCATAACTTTAAATACCTTGTTGCTGAATTGTTCATGCATTTCGTAATTCCAGGTATGAAATCGTTTATCTCCCCACAGCGGTGTGGTGGAGGTCTGTTGAAGGATAGACATGGGTTGCTCCTTTATTTATAGGTAATCCAATTCATTGTATCAAAAATCAGCGCTTAACGTAATATTGTGCACCTGGCAGGCACTAAAAATGGGCTGCGAAAAGATATTTATTCCTTGTAAATACTTACACTTCATGTTATCTTTATAGAGTAATAAAGCTGCTGCTTTATCAGGAAATTCAGTCACGAATTCATATTTACGTGTCGTCCGGTCCATAATAATAACCGCGAGGTGATAACGATGAATTCTCAAATGGCGTATGCCGAGGGCAAAGGTTCAATTGATGTGCAGTTAACTCCGGATGAAGCCCTTGCGCTTACAGGCGTGGAATTTAACGGCAATCCCAAGATCAAGTCAGAAGCACAGCGCAAGATCCGCAACGCGTTCGAAAAGACATTTGATTTCAACTCTGATGCAAGGTAGAATATGAATTGCTTGGAAAAAATGGACCCCAATTCCATATACAAGCCGTAAGGAATTCTCTGATCAGCCGCTTTAGGGCTGGATGAGTGAATTCCTTTTTCATTTTTGACATTATATCTTTACTTTTCGGGGTAAGTTCGGCACAATATTGCAAGTAATAGTTATAGCCTAAGAGATAAGCGGAGGAGTAAGCATGCGTTTACGCGGAAGAAAAGGAATACGCGAAAGTCTGGAAGGACAGACCGATCTGGTCATTCTGGACCCTCGCAGTCATAAGGGACAATGGTCGGCCTTATTTGGCAACGATCATCCCATTCATGTAGAGTTCGGGATGGGCAAAGGGCAATTTATCAGTCAGATGAGCTTCAAATATCCCGGGATCAATTTTATCGGAGTGGATATGTATGACGAACTGGTACGTCGTGCCGGTGAGAAGGCCCGGGCCGTATGGGAGCCGGAAGGACATAACACACCGCCGAATCTTAAGCTGGCTTTAGCCAACATTAATTATGCGGAAGAAGTATTTGCGCCGGGAGAACTGGAACGTATCTATCTGAACTTTAGCGATCCGTGGCCGAAGAGCAAGCATGCCCGGCGCCGGTTGACACATCCGCGTTTTCTCGACAAATACCGCGGCCTGCTGGGAACGCTTGGTGAGATTCATCTAAAGACAGATTCACGCAGTCTTTTTGAGTTCTCTTTGAACTCTTTTGCCGATTTCGGTCTTCAAATGAAGAATATTTCACTGGATCTGCATGCTGATGGAATTAATGAAGAGCATGTGATGACTGAATATGAGACCAAATTCACGGGACGCGGGGTTAATATCCACCGTTGTGAGGCCATTGTAGGGGCCGGAGCATTGGAGCAGTATCAGGCGACCCGCCTGGATAAATACCGGCTATAAAGCAAATAACGCCAAAAAAGCAAAGGACCCCATATTCATTATGGGGTCTTTGCTTTTTGATGCAGGGCAAGCGTGATAAGATGACTGAATAATTTCTCCTAGACCCACAGTGCGACTGTCCAGGCAGCCACATTGGCTCCGATTACAGCTCCTGCAAGGACATCGGACGGGTAATGGAGCCCCAGATAAATTCGTGAAAAACCGACAAGGCAGGAAAGTGGGAATAGAATAAATGCCAGACCCGGGTATGCCGCCATATAAGGAACTGTGAAGGCGAAAATGGCCGTCGTATGTCCTGAAGGAAAAGAATGGTCCTTGAGCGGATTGTGAAAAGTATTTGTACCGGGAAGCGCCAGATAAGGCCGCCTGCGCGGATACAGCTTCTTCGCAATCGCTACAGGCAGATGGCTGATAACCAGGGCTATTAGTCCCTGCAGAGCTGCCGTTTTCCAAGGCTGGGGGGCAAATGCCCATACCAAAGCGTTAATTCCGATGGTACTGGTAGCCCCGCCTAAATGAGTCAGATAAAAAAGCCAGAAGTTAAGGAACCGGTTGTGCAACCGTCCATTAATCCATTGGAAAAGATGCCGCTCCCAGGTGAACAATTTCATGAATAGATGTCTCATAGCTTATCCCTCCGCTAGTCCGGCCGCCCTTTAGGCGTTAATGTGGCTCTCCGTTCTTTGCATGAAGCTTTCTTTATCATACTTTTTTCGGAGAACCGATTTCAAGAAAAAGCTCAGCTTTGCACGAAAAATGACAGTTTTGACTTGGGACACCCTTTCGCCTTACAATGATTCAAGCGGCCCAAAACGCGTTTATAAGGTAACTGAGAAATCTGGACCTTCCGGAATGAGGAAATCCGGGTAGAACAGGGCGCGGCATATATAAATCAGGTAAACCGCTAAGAATAAGAACACGTTCATGGATCTATCTTCAGAGTGCAACAAAAGGGTCAGAAATAACGTTCAATCCATCAGAGAGAGAAAAAAAGATCACCATGAGTGATAAAAAGGGGGCATCAAAAGGTCATGGCAGACGCACTATTTGTAACGCTCCAAGTGATCTTGGCGGCAATTGCGGTTTATCAATTCGGATTTTCGTTATTCGGATTGCACAAGAAAAAGAATAAGGTTCAGTTCCCGCCGGAAAAATCATTTGCGGTGCTCGTAGCCGCCCACAATGAAGAAGAAGTGGTTGGCGCGTTGATGGAAAACTTGAAGCAGCTTAATTATCCCACCGAATTGTTTGATGTATTTGTGATTTGTGATAACTGTACAGATAATACAGCCCGAATTGTAAAAGAGCACGGCATGAACGCTTGTGTTCGTACCAATTCGAACCAGAGAGGCAAAGGCTATGCAATTGAGTGGATGCTTAAGGAGCTATGGAGCATGCCCCGTCAATACGACGCGATTGTGATGTTTGACGCCGATAATCTTGCGCATACCGAATTCCTTATGGAGATGAATAATGATCTCTGTTCAGGCGCAAGAGTAGTTCAAGGCTATATTGATACGAAAAACCCTGAGGATTCTTGGATTACGGCAGCTTATGGCGTATCGTATTGGTATATTAACCGTTTATGGCAGCTTTCACGTCATAATCTGAATATGGCGAACTTCCTGGGTGGAACCGGAATGTGCTTTGAGACGAATCTTCTGAAAGAAATGGGCTGGGGAGCAACCAGTCTGGTTGAGGATTTGGAGTTTACAATGCGGAGTGCATCCAAGGGTGTATATCCACGATTTAATTATGATGCCAAGGTATTCGACGAGAAGCCGCTAACGTTCAAGGCTTCCTCCAGACAGCGTCTGCGCTGGATGCAGGGACATTTTACTGTAGCCCGCCGCTACTTCTTCCCTCTGTTATGGCAGAGTATTAAAGAGCGCAGCCTTACGAAGTTCGATTTGGCTCTTTATGGTGCGAATGTTTACATTGTTTTGTTAACCTTCCTGATGACTGCGGTAATGTGGGTCGATATGTCGCTCTTTGACGGTCCTAACATTGCCAATATTTACGGCCATCTGCCGCTTTGGTTGAGCTATTTAGCCATCGGCGCGAACCTGCTAACCTTCTTTGTCGCCATGATCCTTGAGAAGGTCAAGTTCAAGAAGGTATATGCTTATATGCTGCTCTTTCCAATCTACTTGATCTCCTGGTATCCCATTACGTTCTATGCTTTCTTTACTCAGAACAACAAGCAATGGAGCCATACCAAGCACACCCGGGTTGTACGACTTGAAGAAGTACAGAGCAAGCAGGTATAAGACACAGCAATTACGATACGAAAATATTAAAATTAATGTTGACATCCCCTTGGGGAATGTTGTATATTATTCAAGTGTGAAAAACATAGAGATTGCAAGAAGAAGCACCGGCTTCTCACCTGACTGGCATATTTGCCGGCTGGTTTGATCTCAATGATTTATGGATGTTATAATTCATGAACGTTGATCAAACGGGGTGTCGGGAGTTAGCCGGCATCCCTTTTTTGCGGGATTTCCGCAAAGTATTTGGAATAAGCTTCGAAGGCAAGGCTCCACTTTGTGGGGATATTTTGTGGGATTTCCGCAAAGTAGCATTAATTGTGATTGTAAATAACTGGTCAAGAAGATCCGGAGGTGGAGAGTTATCAGTAAGGAACATATGATCAATGATGAAATTCGGGCCAAAGAGGTTCGGTTGGTTGGTGCAGAAGGGGAACAAATCGGAATTACACCGATCCGCGAGGCGTTGCAGATGGCGATTGATCTTAATCTGGATTTAGTCAACGTAGCACCACAGGCGAAACCGCCGGTATGCCGCATCATGGATTACGGCAAGTTCCGTTATGAAACGCAGAAGAAAGAGAAGGAAGCCCGTAAGAACCAGAAGATTGTAGATATCAAGGAAGTCTGGTTCCGCGCGAACATCGAAGAACATGATTATCAAACCAAGTTCCGTAATGTTCTCAAGTTTCTGGGTGAAGGCGATAAAGTGAAGTGCTCCGTACGTTTCCGCGGACGTGAGATTACACATGCGAGTATCGGCCAGAAGATTTTGGAACGTGTTAAGAATGAAGTTGCCGATATAACTGTTGTTGAGCGCCAGCCTAAGCTGGAAGGCCGCAGCATGATTATGATTTTGGCTCCTAAAGCCCAATAATTGGAGTCACTTGCGATGCAAAATGACGCCGCATAATATTCAAGGAGGAAACAAACACCATGCCTAAAATGAAAACACATAGCAGCCTGAAAGGCCGCTTCAAGATTACTGGAACCGGCAAAGTATTGCGTTACAAAGCTCACAAGAACCACTTGCTGTCCCACAAATCCAAACGCGCGAAGCGTGTTCTGAATGGCAATCCAGTAATGGCCCCTGGGGATGTAAGACGTTTGAAACAACAATTGGCTAATTTGAAATAGTTTATCACACATTTTTGGGAGGTTTATTAATATGGCAAGAGTTAAAGGCGGATTTGTAGTTCGTCGTAGACATAAAAAGGTATTGAAGCTGGCAAAAGGTTATTTCGGTTCCAAACACCGCATTTTCAAAACAGCTAAAGAGCAAGTAATGAAATCGATGGTATACGCATACCGTGACCGTCGTCAAACCAAACGTAACTTCCGCAGACTGTGGATCGTTCGTATTAACGCAGCAGCACGTTTGAGCGGCTTGTCTTACAGCAAGCTTGTATACGGCCTGAAACTGGCTGGTGTAGAAGTTAACCGTAAAATGCTGGCTGATCTGGCTGTAAATGATCTTAACGCATTCAACTCGTTAGCTGTTGTAGCTAAAGAGAAAATCAACGCGTAAGTGACCCTGAACTAACCGAAAAGCACCGCTACACGGGTAATCCGCAAGCGGTGCTTTTTTGTGGCCGAATAATTGAAAACGGGTTTAAATTACAAGTGACTGTTTTCTTCCCAATATTTTGAGGTATTCAACTGTGAGGCTAACTGCTTGCTCTTTGCCCGTCTTACTTTCCGCAGATCTGCACGTTCTTCGGCGGATTCATTCATCAGCTTCTCTTCATCAGTCTCAGGAATGATTTTTGGTACAGGCACTGGGACTCCATCTTCACTAACTGCAACAAAGGTCAGGAAGGAGGTGGCTGCTACAGCCCGCTCTCCGGTATATAAATGTTCTGATATGATCTTCACGAACACCTCTATGCTGGTACGTCCTGTCCAGGATACAAAGGATTCAAAGCATACGGAATCTGTAGGCCGTATCGGGAGCAGGAAATCAACGGAGTCCGCAGATGCAGTAACCACGTTGGCCCGGCAATGACGCATGGCGGAGATGGAGGCTACTTCATCAATGCCGCTCATCAGCTTGCCGCCAAACAGAGTTTTATGGTTGTTGACATCATTCGGAAATACACGGCCTGTTTTGAACACCCGTGATTCGCGGCAATATTTAAATGCGGGAGCTTCCGGCAGTTCTTTTTCTTCGTTCATTTCAGCTAACTTCCTTTCGGATACGATTGTAAGCACTCATAATAATAGAAAACACCTTCCTGTGCAATAATATTTATAATGGTGGGAAGAGTCAGAATAGGTTTTTTGAGGTTTTATAACATAACTCAGACATTAATATAACACAGAGTGTAAAGGTAAGCGTTTTCTTGGTGAAATTTGCAAATTATTATTGACCGGAGGTCATTAATTGACTGGATTTTAGGTTTTTTAGCAGTTATAATCTGTACAATGGAATGTCCATGCAAAGACAGGAGACATCCAATTTTTTAAGGGGGAACACATTCGATGAAAAAGTTTTTCAAATTGTCGTTCGTTATGTTGCTTGCAATGACAGTTATTTTGGCTGGTTGCGGAAAAAACAATGCTAACTCCGGCAATGGCGCAAATGGAACAGGAAACGCTGCAGCAACTAATGCACCAACAGAAGCACCAACAGATGCTCCTAAGTCCGAGGTTAAACTCGGCATGGTTACTGACGTTGGCGGAGTAAACGACAAATCGTTTAACCAATCTGCTTGGGAAGCATTGCAAGCACTTGAGAAAGAATCGGGTGTTGAAATTAAATATCTGCAAAGTGAATCCAATGCTGACTATCAGCCAAACCTTAACCAATTCGTTAAAGGCGGCTACAATCTTACTTGGGGTATTGGTTTTGACCTTGGGGACGCTCTTGGTAAAGTGGCTGCCGAAAATCCGGATAGCAACCTGGCTATCATCGACAGTGTAGTGGACGCTCCTAACGTTCAGTCCGTTACGTTCTCCGAGAACGAAGGATCTTTCCTGGTAGGCGTTGTTGCAGGTCTGACTACTAAAACAAACAAAGTAGGCTTTATCGGCGGTATGGAAAGCCCGGTAATCAAACGTTTTGAAGTTGGCTTCAAAGCGGGTGTAGCAGCCGTTAACCCTGACGCTGAAGTGAAAATCACTTATGCTGGTGCTTATGACAAACCGGATACAGGTAAATCCCTGGCCGCTACATTGTACGATGCTGGCAATGACATCATTTTCCCGGCAGCTGGCGCAACAGGCAACGGCGTGTTTAATGAAGCCAAATCCCGCAACAAAGCAGGCGGAACTAAAGTATGGGTTATCGGTGTAGACAAAGACCAATCGCTTGAATTTGGCGATGACGTAACTTTGACTTCCATGGTTAAGCGTGTTGATGAGGCCGTTAAAATGGTTTCCCAGCAAGTTATCGATGGCACATTCAAAGGCGGCACTACCACTGTCCTCGGTTTGAAGGATAACGGTGTAGGCCTTCCTGAAACTTCCAAGGCTAACGTGAGTGCGGAAATTCTGGCTAAAGTTGAAGACTTCAAAAAACAAATCATCGACGGAACAATAACTGTTCCTGCCGAGTAATATTGCCGTATCTGACTTGTAGTTGAATAATGAACAAGGAACAAGGCCGGTTATGATGCCGGCCTTGTTCCTTGTTAAAGTATTTTATTCTGTGATGAGGGTGATTCCATGAGTGCTGCGGCTCCTGTCGTAGAGTTGAAGCAAATCACAAAGCGCTTTCCCGGTATTATTGCCAACGACTCCATAAGTCTGACGCTGGAGAAGGGGGAGATTCACGCCCTGCTTGGTGAAAACGGAGCAGGCAAGTCCACTCTGATGAATATCGTATTTGGTCTTTACCAACCCGATGAAGGCAGCATTGAAATCGACGGGAAACCGGTTATCATTGATAATCCAAATAAAGCTATTGAGCTTGGCATTGGTATGGTTCATCAGCATTTCAAGCTTGTGGAGCCTTTCACGGTGACAGAGAATATTGTGCTTGGGATGGAACCGAAGAAGGGTCTTAAAATCGACTATAAATCCGCTGCAGAACAGGTTCGCAAGCTATCAGAGCAGTATGGCCTCCAAGTGGATCCGAATGCCAAAATTCATGACATCTCGGTAGGCATGCAGCAAAGGGTAGAAATTATGAAAACACTGTATCGTGGAGCGGATATTCTCATATTCGACGAGCCGACAGCCGTTCTTACGCCGCAGGAGATCATTGAACTGATGGCAATCATGAAGCGTCTCGTCGCCGAGGGCAAATCCATTATTTTGATAACACATAAACTGAAGGAAATTATGCAAATATCGGATCGGGTCACGATTATCCGCCGTGGCAAAGTGATTGATACCGTTATAACTGCCACGACAAATCCAAATGAGCTGGCGGAGAAAATGGTCGGTCGTGGTGTAACCTTTAAAGTGGATAAGCAGGTTCCGCATGTGGGACAAGCTGTACTTAAGCTGGATGGAGTCAACAGCAAGAATAAAGATGGCATCCCAATATTGAATGGTCTCAGCTTTGAAGTTAAGGCAGGAGAAATTTTGGGCATTGCCGGTGTGGACGGAAATGGACAAAGTGAATTGATTCAGGCTATTACAGGGCTGCGAAAAATTGACTCCGGTTCCATTACAATGACCGGTAAGGAAATCGCTAATCTGTCCCCCCGTAAAATTGTGGAAATGAATGTGTCCCATATTCCTGAAGACCGTCATAAACACGGCCTTGTACTTGACTTCACTGTAAGTGAGAATATGGTGCTGGAAACCTATTATAAAAGCCCATATAACAAGAATGGATTCCTGAATAACGAAATTATTAATCAGCATGCCGAGGATCTGGTTAAAGAGTTTGATGTTCGAACACCATCCATAGAGAATAAAGCACGATCTTTGTCTGGCGGTAATCAGCAAAAAGCGATTATTGCTCGGGAAATAGACAAAAATCCGACATTGCTGATTGCAGCACAGCCTACTCGCGGTCTTGATGTGGGAGCTATTGAATTTGTTCAGAAGCAGTTGATTGCTCAGCGGGATCAAGGTAAGGCAGTGCTGCTCATTTCGTTCGAGCTGGATGAAATCATGAATGTGTCCGATAGAATCGCTGTTATCTACGAAGGACAAATTGTTGGTGAAGTATTCCCTCAGGATACGAACGATCAGGAGCTTGGACTTATGATGGCGGGCAGCTTGAAGCGGGGAGGTAACGCAAATGTATAAGCTCAAAAAAATATTTGCGACAGACAGCTATATCGTACCGCTTGTCGCCATTTTGCTTGGCTTCCTGGTGGGTGCCATAGTGATGCTAGTCGGCGGCTACAACCCGATTGACGCCTATTCCGCATTGTTCAAGCGTGTATTCGGCAGTCCGTACGATTTCGGTGAAGCGATTCGTGAGATGACACCGCTGATGCTTACGGGCCTTGCAGTTGCCTTTGCCTTCCGCTCGGGTCTGTTCAATATCGGAGCTGACGGTCAGGTAATGATCGGTATGACAGCGGCTACTGTGGTGGGCATCAAGCTGGCCGGTTTACCGATGTTCATCCTTGTTCCGCTTTCGGTCATTGCAGCTGGTCTCTTCGGAGGGCTGTATGCTGGAATCGCCGGATATTTGAAGGCCAAACGAGGCATAAATGAAGTAATAACAACGATTATGTTGAACTGGATCGCCTTATTCCTTTCCAATTACATTGTTAGAACGTTTTTACTGCTCCCAGGTCAGAATCGGTCCGAGGATATTCCGGCTTCTCTGTCCATGACCTTTCTGAACTCTCTGTTTGATAATGCCCGTTTGCATTGGGGGACGCTCATTGCCCTTGCAGCCGCAACCTTCTTCTTTATTTTCTTGTGGAAAACCAAACAGGGCTATGAAATGCGTGCTGTAGGCTTAAATCCGCATGCAGCTGAGTATGCCGGAATGAACGTTGGACGCAACATTATGAAAGCTATGTTTATCAGCGGTGTGTTTGCCGGTCTGGCAGGTGCAGGAGAGGTGCTCGGCGTATTCCATTACCAGTCGGTCTTCGCCGCTTCTCCTGGATATGGCTTTGACGGTATTGCGGTAGCGCTGCTTGGACTGACACATCCACTTGGAGTTATTCTGGCGGCTATTCTGTATGGCACATTAACTTATGGCTCAGCGGGTATGAGCTTCGGCGCGGATGTTCCTCCCGAGCTTATCCGTATCGTTATTGGTTCGATTATTTTCTTTATCGCCGCACAGGGTATTGTACGATGGGTTCTTAAGCCCTTTTACTTCAAGCGCAAGAAAGAGAAGGTGTTATAGATGGATGTGCTGACGCTGCTAGGTCAATTGCTAAATACGACACTTGTATTTTCCACAGCGCTCATTTTTGCCGCACTGGGCGGCATCTTCTCGGAACGCTCCGGTGTTGTGAACATCGGACTTGAGGGCTTGATGATGTTCGGCGCTTTTGCCGCTGCGGTAGGCGGATATTACGCAGAAGATGCGGGGTTTGGAGGTTTGGCGCCTTGGGTCGGTGTTATTTGTGCCATTATCGTAGGTGCTTTGGGATCACTCATTCATGCTGTTGCGTCCATTACGTTTAAGGCGGATCAGACGATTAGTGGTACAGTTATTAACTTTTTGGCTGCGGGAAGTACGCTTTACATGGTCAAGCTGCTGTTTGAAGGAGCTGGCGAAACGCCGCTTCTGGAGGGCTTCAGCAAGTTTAAAGTCCCGTTACTTTCCAAAATTCCGATTATCGGAGAAGGGATATTCAGCTCCTACCCCACTACATACCTGGCTATTGTGCTGGTAATCGTTATTTATTTCGTTCTGTTCAAGACACCTTTCGGTCTGCGTCTGCGTGCTGTCGGTGAGCATCCGAGTGCAGCGGATACACTGGGCGTCAATGTGAATAAAATGAGATATATCGGGGTTATTTTAAGCGGTATGCTGGCAGGCATAGGTGGAGCAACGATTACGCTGACCACGACAAGTACCTTTGCTCATAATACCATTTCCGGTCAAGGCTTTATCGCCATTGCCGCGATGATCTTTGGTAAATGGAATCCGGTGGGTGCTTTTGGTGCTGCTGTTTTCTTTGGATTCTCGCAAGCCATCCGCAACTATGTGCAATTATTCGAATGGTCGAAGAGTATCCCTCAGGAATTCATTTTCATGATTCCGTACGTACTGACGATTATTGTACTTGTAAGTGCTGTGGGACGCTCTTCTGCACCGAGTGCGCTAGGTCAGCCTTATGATCCTGGTAAACGTTAAGACTTAACGCTGATACACCGCAGGTTGGCTCCTGCCTTGAAACGTATTTCCGGTTATTCCGGGGATACGTTTTTTTGTCATAGAGAACGGGCAGGCGTACAGGCGAACAAAACATCCGCGGAATACACTGTTTCGAAGACGGAAAAAAGCGAAGTGCAATTATTTAGAGGAGGGATATTATGACTCAACCGGTGACGAAGAAGCAGGTGATCAGGCTGATAGGTAAAAATATAGTGGCGATGAAAAAAGATGGCACCAAAATTTCGGGCAAGCTGCTCCGAATTTCCGGAAACCGTCTCATAGTGCAGCGTGCAAGCAGCAAGAAAGTGCAAACCAAGGCGCTTATTCCTCTAGTATTGTTTGATCTGCTGGCTATCGGTACTGCTCCTTATTCTTATGGAGGTTATGGATATGGTGGTGCGCCGTATGGTGGCGGGTATGGATATAGTGGAGGCGGCTATGGCTACGGATACGGTTACAACCAGGGTTATGGCGGAAAACCCTACCCGTATGGTGGATTTTTTTAAAAATTAAGCTGTCTTTTCCTTTCACGAAAACCGTTTTTCTAATTCATGGCAGTAACTTTGAGCCAAATAGCGAGCTATGCTGTAATCCAATTTTTGATAAAATGCAAGACCTGCTGTATTTCCGGCGTCAACGGCTACCTTAGCTCTCTTGCAACCGCGTGATAGTGCAAATCGTTCTGCGTGGTCCATGAGCATATTTCCCCAACGTTTACGCCGGGCGGCGGGTGCTATGGCCAGCATATCGATATAGAGTAAGTCACCGTGGAGCATAAAATGGACGAACCCCAGCGGGTCGCTTTCATAATCGGGACAAGCCACAAGTGTAACTCCATGTCCCAGCCGCTGTGGCAACTCTTTTTTAACCTGACTCAGCACGGTCTGCGGCAAATGAGATAACGGCACAAGCTGGGTTTCTATTAAACCGAGAATAACGGCATCATCCTGTTTGGGTCTGCGGTAACGGATCATAAAGCGCCCCCCTCTCACACGTTGTCGTACATCATATGACGGCAGGGGGTATCAGCGTTCCAGAGATGAAATAAGAAGAACCGGAAATTGTTACGAAAATAAGGGTATTGACTAACCGTGTGAGGAATCATATAATGTGTCTAAACATTTTATCGATTATACATGTATCGGCAATGATGAGGACGAAGTTTTAAGGGCTCTTTTGCTCAGAGAGTGAGAGGAATTGCTGCAACCTCCACCAAAACCCCTTATATACGAGCTCACCTCGGAGCTGTTTCCCTGAAAGGTTCACTGGCTATAGTGGTGAAATTATTAGGGGGAATCGTTTAGTCCGCGTTACGGACTTCAGGTTATGAAGATTTGGGCCCAGCCTACATCGATGGATTTTTATATACCTGATAAGGCATTGCATCGTGAGATGTAATGCAAATATGGGTGGTACCACGGAAGATCAACCTTTCGTCCCTCACGCGCTAATACTGTGCGTGGGAGGCGGAAGGTTTTTTTGTTGTCGAGAAGGGAAGATTGAGCTGTTTCTTAACTTATTGCTGGATAGAAGACGGTCCGTCATTTGCATACTGAATGTTAAATATCGGAGGAGGAATACTGATGAGCGCGCAAATACCGGAATTACGAACTACAGAGCAGCTACGGGAGAAATGGATGGAGCCGGAGGTCATTTCCGGTTCGGAAATTCTGCTCCGCAGTCTGGTGCTGGAAGGTGTAGACACTGTATTCGGATATCCAGGCGGAGCTGTATTATATATTTATGATGCCTTGTACGGCTTCGAGGATTTCAAGCATGTGTTAACCCGTCATGAGCAGGGGGCCATACATGCGGCTGATGGCTACGCGAGAGCTAGCGGCAAGACAGGTGTTTGTATAGCGACCTCGGGTCCCGGAGCAACAAATCTTGTAACAGGCATCGCTACTGCTTATATGGATTCGGTTCCGCTGGTTGTTATCACGGGTAATGTGTTTTCCAGCCTGATCGGAACGGATGCGTTTCAGGAAGCAGACATTACCGGAATAACGATGCCAATTACCAAGCACAGCTACTTGGTACGTGATGTGGAGGATCTGCCGCGTGTTATCCATGAGGCTTTTCATATCGCTTCTACCGGACGCAAAGGACCGGTACTTATCGATATCCCTAAGGATGTATCGGCAGCGAAGACTTTGTTCACTCCGGTGAAAGAAGTCAATCTTCGCGGTTACAATCCGCGTACGGTTCCCAATAAGCTGCAGCTGGATAAGCTGGTTCGTGCGATTGCAGTGGCCGAGCGTCCGATCATCATTGCCGGCGGAGGCGTCATTTACTCCGGTGCGCATGAAGCGATGCTGGAGTTCGTGAAACGGACGGAGATTCCGATCACAACTACTTTGCTGGGACTTGGAGCTTTCCCGAGTGCCGAAGACCTGTGGATGGGCATGCCGGGTATGCACGGAACCTATACAGCGAATAATGCCATTCAGCAGTGCGATCTGCTCATTAATATTGGTGCCCGCTTTGACGACCGTGTGACGGGCAAGCTGGACGGCTTCGCGCCGAAAGCCAAGATTGTTCATATCGATATTGACCCGGCAGAGATCGGTAAAAATGTATCGCCTGATATCCCGATCGTTGGTGATGTTAAGACGGTTCTGGAAATGCTCATTCCTGAGGTTGGGCGTGCAAGCAAAGCTGATGCCTGGAGAACATTGATTGCCCAGTGGAAGCTGGATCAGCCTCTGCGCTATAATGATTCGGAGACGGAGCTTAAGCCGCAATGGGTTATCGAAATGATCAATGATACGACCAAAGGCGAAGCGATTGTTACAACGGATGTAGGACAGCATCAGATGTGGGCTGCGCAATACTACAAGTTCAACAACCCGCGCTCATGGATTACATCCGGTGGTCTAGGTACAATGGGCTTCGGATTTCCTTCAGCGATAGGTGCTCAGATGGCTCATCCGCAGCGGCTTGTAGTGTCGATCAACGGTGACGGCGGCATGCAGATGTGTTCGCAGGAGCTTGCAATTTGTGCGATTCACAACATACCGGTTAAGATCGTTGTCATTAACAACCAGGTGCTCGGAATGGTACGGCAATGGCAGAATCTCATTTACGGGAAACGCTACAGCTACACGGACTTGGCCGGCAGCCCGGATTTCGTAAAACTGGCTGAGGCTTATGGTGTTAAAGGGTTGCGGGCGACCAATAAAGAAGAGGCAGGCGCAGCTTGGCAGGAAGCCCTTGAAACGCCAGGTCCAGTATTGGTAGAATTCGTTGTTCCTAAAGACGAGAACGTCTACCCGATGGTAACTCAGGGTTCGACCATCGATCAAATGCTGATGGGAGATGAAGAATAGTGATGAAGCACACGATTGCCGTTCTCGTAAATGACCAGCCGGGGGTGCTGCAGCGGGTTTCGGGTTTGTTCGGACGCCGTGGGTATAATATTGAGAGCATTACCGTTGGCCAATCCGAAGAAGTTGGTTTGTCCCGTATGGTTATCGTAACTAATGGGGATGAGAATACCCTGGAGCAGATCGAGAAACAGCTCTATAAGCTTTTAGACGTTATAAAGGTAGTCGATCTAAGTTCCAAGCCCATGGTTGCCCGTGAGCTGGCGCTGATTAAAGTAAAGTCCGACCCTGCCGAGCGTCCGGAGATTATGGGCGTAGTGGAAACGTTCCGCGCCGCTGTTGTTGATATCGGAAGCACCAGCCTGCTGGTGCAGGTGGTAGGCGATACCCAGAAGATCGATGCCATGATTGAGCTGCTGAAGCCATATGGCATAAAGGAGCTTTCGCGTACCGGTGTTACAGCGATGATCCGAGGAAACGCCTAAAGAGTATATTTTACGGCTTTAACGAATTGCTGCTTTTTTGCATTACCAGGTGATTGAACGACATTCCTGCTAAAGAGCGGGAGCTTGAGGAGCAGCTTTGCATAACAATAGGAGCTCTCTTGAAGTACCCGCTCTTTAGATGGGTCCCAAATTAAAGGAGGATTTTGACAATGGCAGTAACAACGTATTATGAACAGGATGCAGAACTTAGCGTATTGAAAGGCAAGACAATTGCAGTAATCGGTTACGGTAGCCAAGGCCATGCCCAAGCTCAAAATCTACGTGACAGCGGTCTGCAGGTTGTCATCGGTTTGCGTGAAGGAAAGTCTTTTGAAACCGCACAAAATGACGGCTTTGAAGTCCTTCCGGTTGCTGAAGCTGTATCCCGTGCAGATGTAGTGCAAATTCTCTTGCCGGATGAAACACAGGCATCTGTATATAAAAATGATATTGAACCGAATCTTAAAAAAGGCGCGGCTCTGATGTTCTCTCACGGCTTTAACGTGCATTTCGGACAAATTGTTGCTCCTAAAGATGCAGACGTACTGCTTGTAGCGCCTAAATCTCCGGGTCACATGGTTCGCCGTACTTACGTTGAAGGCTTTGGAGTTCCTGGACTTATCGCAATTGAGCAGGATGCTACCGGCAAAGCCAAAGAAGTGGGCCTGGCCTACGCAAAAGGAATCGGTTGTACTCGTGCCGGAGTTATCGAAACTTCCTTCCGTGAAGAAACAGAAACCGATCTGTTCGGTGAGCAAGCTGTACTGTGTGGCGGTGTGTCCGAATTGATCAAAGCAGGTTTTGAAACATTGACAGAAGCTGGATATGCTCCTGAAATGGCCTACTTTGAATGTCTGCATGAGTTGAAGCTGATTGTTGACATGATCTATGAAGGCGGCTTGTCATCCATGCGCGATTCCATCAGTAACACAGCTGAATACGGCGACTATGTAACAGGACCGCGTATCGTAACAGCAGATACGAAAAAAGCAATGAAAGCTGTACTTACAGATATTCAACAAGGTAAATTCGCCCGCGACTTTATTCTTGAGAACCAATCGGGCCGTGCTTTCCTGACAGCTACCCGTCGTAACGAAGCTGCTCACCCGGTAGAGGTTGTTGGATCTCAATTGCGTGAAATGATGCACTGGATTAAAAAGTAATCTCATATACTTAAGATTGTTCAATGACATATAATGTATTACTTCGATGCGGCCGTACATTTGCGAGCCGCATTTGAAGGTTTTTTGCACAATTTCTATTTAGGGGGTGCCTAGCATGCGGAAAATATATGTGTTCGACACGACGCTGCGTGACGGAGAGCAGTCGCCGGGTGTGAACTTGAACACGCGTGAGAAAGTAGAGATCGCCTACCAGTTGGAAAAACTGGGGATTGACCGCATGGAAGCAGGATTTCCCGCGGCCTCGCCTGGTGATCTGGCTGCCGTCAATGCTGTAGCCAGAGCCGTTAAGAACGTCACGGTTATTGGTCTGTCCCGTTCCCGGGAGAGTGACATCGATGCTGTGAAAGAAGCTCTGCAGGGAGCACAGGACCCTTGCATTCATATTTTTCTGGCCACCTCTCCCATTCACCGGCTGCACAAGCTGCGGATGAATAAGGCTGAGGTGCTGGAAACCGCACAATCGGCCATCCGTTATGCCAAGAAGTATTTCTCGAAGCTGGAGTTTTCCTTGGAAGACGCCGGCCGTACAGAGCTTGACTTTATGGCAGAAGTGGTTGGCATGGCAATCCGTGAAGGGGCTAATGTGGTCAACATCCCGGATACGGTGGGTTACCTGAATCCGTCGGAATATGGAGCCATCTTTAAATATCTGAAGGAAAATGTGCCGGATATTGAACGGGTGCAGCTTAGCGCCCACTGTCACAATGATCTCGGAATGGCAACAGCCAATACGCTCGCGGCCATTCAGAACGGTGCGGATCAGATCGAAGGAACCATCAACGGGATTGGTGAACGCGCCGGTAACACAGCTATTGAAGAGGTGGCGCTGGCCCTGGAGACGCGCAGTGAATTTTTCGGAGCGAAGACCTCCTTGGTGCTCTCTGAAATATCCCGTACCAGCCGCCTTGTCAGTAAGCTGACGGGTATGGTGGTTCCGGGCAACAAGGCCATCGTAGGCGCAAATGCCTTTGCTCATGAATCGGGTATTCATCAGGATGGCATGCTGAAGGAGAAAACAACCTACGAAATTATGACGCCGGAAACCATCGGTCTTAAAGAGAGCAAGCTGGTGCTCGGCAAGCATTCGGGCCGCCACGCTTTTCGCGATAAGCTGACCGATCTCGGTTATGAGCTTCCGGATGAAGAGCTGAATGCCGCTTTTGCCAAGTTCAAGGATTTGGCGGACAAGAAGAAAGAGGTATCTGACGAGGATATCCTGGCCTTGATTGAGGAGAAATTAACCGATACACCGGAAATTTTTAGTCTGCAGACGATTTATGTCACCTATGGCAATGAAGCCATTCCAACGGCAAAGGTTATTATTAAAGGACCGAAGGAACAGCCGATTATAGCTGTCGCTGAAGGTAACGGATCGGTTGATGCGATATATAATGCAATCGACAAGGCAACAGGAGAAGATGTCACCCTTGGTGACTATTCGATTAAATCCGTAAGCCGGGGCAAGGACGCACAGGGAGAGGTTCATGTGGTACTCTCACAGGGCGAGGTAGCAGCGCAGGGACGCGGTCTAAGCACTGATATACTGGAAGCCAGCGCAAGGGCCTACCTCGACGCACTTAATACTCTTTTGGAGAAGCGCAGGACGTTTACGAAGCGTGACCATGCCAGTCTGTAATAAATTTTAAAATGAACTAAGGCTGTTCTACGGAACTTTTTTCCGGCAGAGCAGTCTTTTTGCGTTATCCTTATCTTATGTCGGGAACTTTATCCTGTTTTTATGAAGTAAGTTGCAGGGAATAAGGGATAGGCATCGTCTAACCTAAAGAAGCTGGAGGAGGGGAGAATACTGGAAGAGGCGGAGTGGATTTCTGCCGTGCTCAGCGGTCAACATGAGGCCTTCGGGCATTTGGTGACACGTTATCAGGGCCTGGTATACAGTGTATGCGTCAAGATTACAGGAGAAGCCGAGTCGGCCAAGGACATGGCCCAGGAGGTTTTTATAAAAGCGTATAAAGCGCTCCCCTCCTTCCGGGGACAATCCTCATTCTCGACCTGGCTCTACAGGATAGCTTATCGAACCTGTCTGGACTGGAAACGGGCTAACGACAGGGAATGGCGGCACCGCAGTACTGCGGCCTATACAGAGAATGACTGGGTAACGTCGCAAACGCCGGAGCAAGCGGCACTTCGTAAAGAAGCGTCTGCTGAACTGGATGAGAATCTGAACAGCCTTGCGGAACCGTACCGGTCGGTCGTACAGCTGTACTATTTTCAGCGGCATTCCTATCAGGAAATTGCTCAGCAAAAAGGAGTTTCTGTCAAAACGGTGGAGTCACAGTTATATCGTGCCAGACAAATGATGCGCAGACAAGGGGAGGAATGGCGATGAATTGTGAACGGGTAAAAGAGTGGCTGCCGCATTATATCGAAGGTTTGCTGTCTCCCGAGAGAGAGCTGATCATTAGGCTTCACATAGAATCCTGTCCCGGTTGTGTTCAAAGTCTGGAGGAAGCCCGTGAGATGGCTGAGTTTTGGAGAGAAATGGAAAGGAATATAGATGTGCAGGATGTGGGGCATATTCCGGATCTTACGGCGGCGGTTATGGCGGAAATTGAGCTGATCGAGGCCGGTCGGAGCAAACGGGTTAACGAATCAGCGCCGTCAAGACGCCGTTATACTCCCCGAACGTCATGGGTGCATTACAGCCTGGCCGCAAGCCTGACTTTTTTATTATTTCAATTCGGTGTTTTTGAGGGACTGGCTTATCAAATATCTGAAATTAACGGTCAGATGTCAAACTCGGTAAACGTATGGTTCGGTTCTCAGTCTACTCAACTTTTTAACAAATAAAAATATTCAGGAGGAAATTTCATGATCAAAAAGAAGCGCTGGCTTACGTTCATGCTGGCTATGGTGCCGGGTGTGGGCCATATGTATTTGGGATTCAAAAAATTGGGCCTGCAATTTATGGTCGGAGCGTTTATATGCATTATTTTTATCCCGTCGATGCCTATGGTCTTTCCTTTCGCACTGGCCGCATTATGGTTCTATCAATTGTTTGATGCGCTGCAAAAGGCGACCTGGATGAAAATATCCGCAGCGGAGCATGAGCGGCTGATGTTTCATCCGGACAGCTTTGGCGCTCCATGGTCATACGATATGCATGCGCCTCCGGGCTACCCCCAGGATGATTTCAATCCGGTATGGGTCGGCGGTGCTTGTGTGGTTGCCGGAGTTTTGCTGCTGCTGATTACGGCATTTCCTGCACTGTGGAGAATACTGACCCAAATTAACATTGGTACCATCCTGCTGTCAGTGGGTCTGATAGGCTACGGGCTGCGGATGCTGAAAAATAATACCAGAGCATAGAGGATCGGGAGGAAAGGCAATGGGGAGATGGAAGGTCGGCAGTTTAACTGCGGCGATTGGCTGTATTGCTTTGGGAGTTATTATTGCACTTGCGCAGTATGATAAGGTGACTTATGCGGCGCTCGGCTATTTATGGCCGGCATTACTTATTGTGTTTGGCGTGGAAATGCTGGGCCGCCTTGTGTTTCGTTCGGATGTCAAAAGCCGTGTAAGCGGCTGGGCAATCGTTCTAATCCTGTTGATAACCGCTGCCAGCGCAGGCCAATCGCTGCTGTCTGGGGGCTCGTTAAGCAGCCTGCTTGGCAATATGAAGCTTGCGCCGCTTAGCGGAACGCAGGAAGTGAAATCGGATATCAAGGCAGTGAAGATATCCATACCCAATGGAAAAGTGAAAATCAATGGTGTTAGCGGCAGTTCTCTTGACTATGAAGGCAGTCTGCTTGTTCCCGGCAGCACACAGAGTGAAGCTGAAAGTGCGCTGGAGAAGAAGTGGAAAGTAACGACAGAGGGAGATACTCTTGTTATGACGCTGGATGTAGAGACGAATTGGCTGTCGAGCCTTCAGTTCGGGTTTTACAGTGAAAGTCCTCATCTGAATGTGAGCGTTCCTCAGGATCTGGCCGTGGAAATTGACACGAGCGACGGCTCGATCGAAGCTTTGGAGCTTCAATCCGGGTTAACTGCCGAAACATCCAACGGAACTATGGATCTTCATGATATAGCTGGTGGTGTAAAGGCCCATTCCAGTAATGGCACATTAACTGCGAAGAATATACAGGGTGGAGTAGAATTGGTCAGCTCGAACGGAGCGATCACACTGGATAATATCGACGGATCATTGTCTGCCAAGAGCAGCAATGGCAAGATAACGATTAATTCAGCGATAACAGGCAACTGGAAATGCACCTCAAGTAATGGAAAGGTCATACTGGGGCTGCCGGCAGGGACAGATGCCAGGGTTACAGCGGATACAAGCAACGGTTCTTTAAACGGCAATGTGCCCTGGGAACGTGACGGGGATAACCATGGAACTGCTGTGCTGGGAGAAGGCACTCATACTGTTGATGTGTCAACAAGCAACGGAAGTGTGACGGTGAATGTGGCGGAGTAAATAAACAAACGGGAGTTCTATATAAGTTGAACTAAAGATACCGGCTCAAAACCAAAAACAGCGGTTGACCAATCGTGAATCAAGCGACTAGGGGTTTGGAGGGGTCTTGCGATCGCTGTTATAGGCGAAAACTATCGTATCTCCAGAATCCCGCAGGGCCCTCCGCGCTGTGGAAATGAATTAACGGGAATTTCTCCTCTTAATGGTGACGTAACACTCCCGCGAGATGAATTAACGGGAATTTCTCCCTCTAATGGTGGCGTAACACTCCCACGAGAAGAAATAACGGGAATTTCTCCCTCTAATGTGAGTGTTCGCCTCTTTTATGGCCGGATATCTATATAATAAATTTAGTGGAATAATTTCCCTATAATTCTCTTAAAAACGGTTTATTTTCTGAATTAAAGGGAGTTTTTCCTGCTAATGCTCATACGCCAAGGAAAGCCCAGTAAACCAAAGAGCAAAGCTTGAGATGGACCTGAAGGGTTACTGAAGGGTTACGCTGAACCGGGCAGAGAGGACGGAACGATTGCCGAAAAGCTGCAGCGGTCGCATGGGTCTCCGGATTTACACCGCTTCAAAAAGGTAGAAGTCACGAAGGGGAATTATGGAACTGGAGGAGCGACAGCGACCGCCCGAAAGCTTTCAGCAGGAAAGCTCGCTACGAAAGCAGAGGCTGTCTCTGGATTTAAACGCAGACAGCGGTACACATCAGGAAATCTGGAGGAGGACTCCTTTCTTGTATTCAAAAAGGGCCATCCGTCAGCACAATGGCTTACGAATACCCCTTCAGGATGGCGGTTATATTACCAGGCGTACGCTTTAGGCGCTTCTCCGCCTGGACCCGGAAAAATCTCATCCAGACGGGCGAGCACAGACTCGTCCAGGACGACTTCAAGACTGCGCAGAGCGCTCTCGAACTGCTCCAGTGTCCGCGGTCCGATGATGGGTGCCGTTACGGCTGGATTTGTAAGGAGCCATGCCAGAGCAATATTGTCCTGGGGCTCGCCAAGCTCCTGGCTTAAGCTTGCAAAGGCTTCCAGCTGGCTTTGATGCTGTTCTACGCGTTCTGCATTGCCTCCACTGCGGCTGCCTTCGATTTTTTTGAGTGCATTGCGGCCAAGCAGGCCCCCGTCCAAAGGACTCCAAGGAATAATGCCAAGCCCGAGGCTTCGGGACGCAGGCAGCACTTCCAGCTCAGGCAGACGGCAGGTGAGGCTGTATTTATGCTGCTCTGATACCAGGCCGAGGAACCCGCGTGCTTTAGCCTCCTGCTGTGCTACGGCAATATCCCAACCGGCAAAGTTGCTGGAGCCGACGTAACCGATTTTACCTTGACTGACAGCCAGCTCAAAGGCCCCCCACAGCTCGTCCCAGCACACACTGCGGTCAACATGGTGCATCTGGTACAACTCGATATGATCCGTCTGCAGGCGCTGCAGCGAAGCCTCCAGGTGACGCCGTATGATATAAGAAGAAAGGCCTGCTTCATCGTTGGGGCCGTCCAGCTGTTCATTCATCTTGCCGTATACTTTTGTAGCAAGTACAACTTTTTCCCGCCGTCCGCCGCCCTGTTTGAACCAGCGGCCGATAATGCTCTCCGTAAGGCCGGAATGCTCACCCCACCCGTAGACGTTGGCGGTATCAAAAAAATTAACTCCGGCATCCAAAGCAGTGTCCATAATACGGAAGGCTTCCTTCTCATCCGTTTGCGGACCAAAATTCATCGTTCCCAGACAGAGGCGGCTAACCTTCATACCGGATTTACCAAGCTTTGCGTACTGCACTTCGCAATCACTCCTTCAATGAATTTAAAATTGCCTGCATTTAACAACTGCATACTAATTGTAGACAACTTAAGAAACAAGAGCAAATGCACATCTTCTTATAGGTTATTCCTATTAAGGCCATAGAATGTATATCTTTGTCCTTTTGACCGCAGTATGTTAAAACAATATACAGAAGAACTATGTCTGCGGACAGCAGAACACTAGAGGAGTGACCTTGATGAGCATCGTAAAAAAAATCGCGGTAATCGCCGGAGACGGCATCGGACCTGAGGTAGTAGCTGAAGCGGAAAAAGTATTAAAAGTGACCGAAGAGGTATTCGGCTATGCATTTGAAACAGAGCATGCTCTGTTTGGCGGAATAGCCATTGATGAGAGGGGAACACCGCTGCCGGAAGATACGCTGGAAATCTGCCGCAGTGCGGATGCAGTCCTGCTGGGGGCTGTAGGCGGACCGAAATGGGACAATAACCCGAAAGAGCTTCGTCCGGAGACAGGATTGCTTGGTATCCGTAAAGCGCTGGGGTTGTTTTCTAACCTGCGTCCTGCCGTTGTATTTGATTGCTTAAAGGATGCCTCTACGTTGAAGCCTGAAGTACTGGAAGGCACTGACCTTATGGTTGTGCGCGAGCTGACAGGCGGCATTTATTTCGGCGAGAAGCTTCGCCGCCAAGGTGAACATGGAGAAGAAGCCGTCGACACTTGCGTATACAATGTTACGGAAGTTGAGCGGATTGTGCGCCAGGCGTTCGAAATTGCCCAAAAACGCCGGAAAAAGCTGGCATCTGTTGACAAGGCAAACGTACTGGAGACCTCACGCTTATGGCGTGAGGTTGTCAACAAGCTTGCACCGGAATATCCGGATGTAGAGCTGGAGCACGTACTGGTTGATAACTGCGCTATGCAGCTTCTGCGCCGTCCATCCAGCTTTGACGTTATCGTCACCGAGAACATGTTCGGCGACATTCTCAGCGATGAAGCGGCTATGCTGACCGGCTCCATTGGTATGCTTGCTTCGGCTTCGATGGGTGAAGGCAGCTATGGATTGTACGAGCCCGTACACGGCTCTGCGCCTGACATTGCCGGACAAGGACTGGCTAACCCGATTGCGACCATTCTTTCGCTGGCGTTAATGTTCCGCTTAACCTTCGGTTATGAGGATGCAGCCGCAGCGATTGAAGCTGCCGTAGCGGAGGTTCTTGATGCAGGTCACCGTACCAGCGATATCGCGGTGGATAAGAGTAAGGCGATCAGCACCACGGAGATGGGCGATCTGATAGCTGCGGCTATCCGCAAAGCGTAAATCGTCACAAAATATTGCTTATTTATAATAATTATAAAAAAGTAATCAATATAATCTTGACTTTGATTTTGTACGATGATACCATTTGGTATGTAGCAGCAAGGGTATTCACTAACTCTCATATCAAGAAAAGCATAGACTGAGCAGATCGCCCCCGGGATGATTGCCCCAGCTGTTTTTCTTACATAATCAAAGGAGGATTTAAGCAATGGCAGAACGTTTGGTAGGTAGACCAGCTCCGGATTTTACAATGGAAACCGTATCCGGTGACGGTGCAGATTTTGGTAAGGTAAGCTTGTCCGACTATCGTGGCAAATGGCTTGTATTCTTCTTCTATCCGCTCGATTTCACATTTGTATGCCCGACTGAGATCACAGCTCTGAGCGATGCGGCTGGCCAATTTGCTGCACTCGATACAGAAATTCTTGGTGTCAGCGTCGATTCAATCCACAGCCACAAAGCATGGATCAGCACACCCAAGGACTCTAATGGCCTTGGCCAACTGAACTTCCCGCTTGCTGCGGATATCACGAAGAAAGTTGCTAAGGATTACGGTGTATTGATCGAAGAAGAAGGCATTGCACTTCGCGGTTTGTTCATTATCGATCCGGAAGGCGAACTGAAATATCAGGTCGTTAACCATAACGATGTAGGCCGCAGCGTAGAGGAAACGCTTCGTGTGCTTCAAGCACTTCAATCGGGCGGTCTGTGCGCGATGAACTGGAAACCGGGCGACAAGAATCTGTAAGGTTTCTTATCCGGCGATCTTTGAAATACTTAGAGAAGCCTCCTTTTACCGGGTTATATTTCCGGTATAAGGGGGCTTTTTGCAACAAAACAGGCGTGAAGATTGCGGATCTCTTGAAAAGTAAGGAATCACCATCGGCATTATGTAATACAATAATACGAAACCATTGAAATTAACCTGGGAGGGTGAGCAATCATGAGCTTTTGCTGTGGAGCGAGTATGGTAGGTACTAAGGGAACGCTTAAACATTATCGCACGCAAGTCCATAATGTTCCCCTGCTTTTTTGTCCGGTATGTCACCGGGTGGAGGTTCATTACAAGGTAGAAAATGAATATGAGATCCTGGCGGAATATGCGCATGGCGACGGCGTAACCGATGTGGATTTTCAGGATTACGTCATGGAAGACGAAGAATCTATTTTTGAAAATGTTATAAATATGGAAACCGAGGATCCGCTGGCCATTGTACGGAACCAGATTGATATGGCGCTTGATCTGCTCGCTGTAGCCAAACAAATCGGGGATGCCAAATGGGAACGGGAACTGAAGAAACGGCTGGCTGTAATGAGCCAACGGCGCCATCGCTTGCAGCAAAAAGCCTAATCATTCACTAAGATGAATTTTTTTTATATTTTTAGGAAGCCTCCCCCAAAAGCGGAGGCTTTTTGTCGTGTGTCCCAAAAAATCATTAATAATATATTTATTTTTCGACAGTTTCTCCGATTGCGTTGTCTGCTTCTCTTGGATATGATTGGAATATAGTTAATACGGTTGGATTTTATGAAGCAAAACCCGAATGTTCTGGTGGCTTCGTCATATACTCATATACATAGTAATTTGATGTCGTGTTGTAGAGCGGCTTCGTCAATTGCAGTAGAAGGGGGACTTCGAATCGTGTTACGAGAATATCAAGAAGGGTTGCTGTTATCAGCAAGATCGTTTCAATCCGGTATTTTGGATACTACATACGAGAATGTTCTGGAGCATATTGACAGCGGAATTATGCTTTTTGATGAAGAAGGGGTTCTTAGCTTTATTAACAATCAGATGTATGGAATACTTGAGCTTAAGCGCCACGCTCTTGTGGGATGCACGTTTCTTAATCTGTTAACCCACATCCAATTAAGCCGTTTTAGAAAAAGAAGATTGCTGTCCATTTATCGGGAGACCGTATACAAGGGAAAACAGAGCCATGAATTTGCAGATGAATTTGGCCGATATTGGCGGGTTACCGTGTCTTCAGGGGAGAAGATGAATGGGCACTACTTATTCGTTATTAAAGAGATTTCTGATTATAAGCTCATTGAACAAACGGCCTATCAGAATGATAACTTGGCTATGCTTGGTAAATTGTCTGCTTCCATAGCCCACGAAATTCGTAATCCGTTGACGGCAATCCGTGGATTTATCCAATTGCTCCGTCCGCATCTGCATCAGCTCGGAAAGGACGAGTATGCCAAAATTATTTTGGCGGAGATTGATCGGGCGAATGATATTATTCATGAATTTCTGACATCATCCAAGCCCTCGGTTCCTCAGGTTGGCGTTATACCTGTCTCTGTACTACTGAAGGAAGTCGTTCTGTTGACAGAGAGTGAAGCCTTGATGAAAGGCTGCGAGATCCACCTGCATCCTTTTTCCGATGAATTGAATATTTCTGTCGATGTAAAGCAAATGAAGCAAGTGATCCTCAACATTATTAGAAATGCTATGGAAGCGATTCCAGAAAGAGATGACGAGTATATAGGGAAAGTGGAAATTGGAGCACGCCGCAACGGGGCAGAGGTCCGCATCTTTATTTCTGACAATGGAAAAGGGATGGACATTTGCACCCTGGACCGGCTATTTGATCCTTTTTTTACAACGAAAGAGAATGGGACGGGGCTGGGCTTGTCGGTCAGCGATCGAATCATTAAAAATCACGGGGGTTGCATAACTGTCAACAGCAGAGTAAATGAGGGCACCAGCTTCATAATCTCTCTACCTCTGATACAGTAAGGCACATAACCAAGGTTATTATAGGCTGATTCTAACGGTGCATCACTGACCGATGGGAATCAGCCTTCTTATGTTACAATGCATATCATTAGAAAATAAATCCGGGTGGAGGAGCAAACAATGAATATTGGCTGGAGCAGCGGCATTCCGCTTTCGGAGTTAAAGAGCGATGTTCTGATTCTGATCCTGTCGGAATCGGAAGTAAAGGGAGAAGGTTTCTCGCCAGATTGGGACGGCACCCTGAGACGTTTGGGAGAGCTGGGCTTATTCGAAGGGAAATTACATCAAACTTATATTCTGCCTTCGGTGAACCCTTCAGCCTTCCCGGTTACGATCCTAGCCGGCAGAGGAGGCCAGGAGCTCCGTACAGATGATTTGCGCCTAATGTCAGCCAGCATAGCAAGGGCGGCAGTTAAGCTCAAGGCGGAGAGTCTAGTGGTTCAGCTGCCTTCTGAAATGAACATAATAACTGTAGAGAAGGATACAGTAACAACCGCCCATGTACTTACTGAAGGACTGCTGCTGGGTTCTTATGTAAGGAAGCATTATAAAAGGGAGCAGCCTCCGTACGCAGTAATTTCATCGGCTGTATTCTATATGAAGGAGCAGCTTGAAGCAGCAGAGGGTGAACGTTGGACTAAGGGAATAGAAAAGGGGCAGGCTTTTGGGGAAGCCACTCTTTTAGCGCGTAATTTGACTAATATTCCGGGCAATTTGCTGGTTCCGGCTGATCTGGCCGTGGCTGCAGTAGAGATTGCAGATAAATATGGCTTCCCGGTAGAGGTGCTGGATGAACGCGAGATCGGACAGAAGGGTATGGGTGGACTGCTGGCTGTCGGCAAGGGCAGTGTAAATCCGCCGCGTATGATCGTCATCCGCTATCAGGGAACCGGACATTGGGCGAATGTCATTGGACTGATCGGTAAAGGCATTACTTTCGATACAGGCGGTGTCTCCCTGAAGCGTGCCCCCGGAATGGAAGATATGATCAGCGATATGGGCGGCGCTGCGGCCGTATTGGGGGTTATGGAGGCTTTGGGCAGATTGCATCCACGGATCAACGTGGTTATGGTCATTCCTTCCGCTGAGAACATGCTGTCAGCCAATGCTTTCAAGCCCGGTGATGTCATAACTTCACTCAGCGGACGTACCATAGAAATTCTCAATACGGATGCTGAAGGACGGGTTGTGCTGGCAGATGCGCTAACCTACGCCAGGGAGTGGGGGGCAGAACGCATTATAGATATAGCCACGCTGACAGGGGCTGTACGTTCAGCCTTGGGGGATGTGGCTACTGGAGCTGTAACCAACGATGAAGCATTCTTACAGGAGCTTACCGCAGCCTCCAGAAAGACAGGGGAGAACCTATGGCCGCTTCCGGCTTATCCGGAATTTAAAAACATGCTGAAGAGTGAAGTCGCTGATATCCGCAATGCTGCAGGGGGATCTGGGGCTGCCATTACAGCAGGCCTGTTCATTGGCACCTTCGCCGAAGAAATGCCGTGGATCCATCTGGACATCGCCGGAACAGCTTTCCTGTCCAAGGAGCGTGGAGTGAATCCAAAGGGAGCTACGGGGGTTATGGTTCGCACCCTACTGGAATGGCTGCTGAGCCAAGCCGTATAAACGAATGGAAACGTTCGGACCTAATAACCTCGTAAGCTTTCACGAAAAAACAAGGGGTTTCCCGGCTGCCATTGGAGTGGCTTACGGGAAACCCCTTGTTTTAGAAAAATATTAGGACGAGATCATGATCAGGAAAATGAATCTAGACTGTGCCGCCTGATTTTTTACCTTTGGCTTGTGAAGTAAAGGATTGAATGCCATTCATCACTTTATTACGGGTTTCCTTGTTCTTCAGTAAATACACGGCACCGAGTGCGATTGTAGTAAACAGGGTTTTCTTAGTGTTCATTGGTATCCCTCCTTGGTTAGTCTGGTTGCTGTTGCTTATAACAAACATACCCGTATGCCAAGAATTTAAACCATTTTGTCTTCAATTTCTGCTTCAAAAGCGCTCTTATCGCTTGCTGTCGACGGCTCCGCCGCCGCAGGAGAATAGGGTAGATGCAGCCTCACAGGTTTTTCCCTTATCGCAGCCAGAGCAGGCTCCTTTTTTACCCTTCTGAACATGACGGTACAGGATCCAGCCTGCATATCCGAATATAAGCCCTATAATAAGCACATTTATCATGATCGTGCCCCGCTTTCCTCAAGAAAAATTTTCGGATTTACAACTATGCCCAGCCTAATAACCGACCGCCCTGAAAAATAATCAGTGACACTACATACGCAAGGACAAGGGAATAACCGATGGAGAAAAAGGTCCACTTCCAGGAAGCTGTTTCCTTTTTAATAACACCTACGGTTGCCAGACAAGGAGTGTAGAGCAGAATAAAGGCCATGAAGCTGATCGAGCTTAGCGGTGTGAACACTTGAGTAATCTGGCCTTCCAGTCCGGTTATATCCGAAGTGTGGTAAATAATATTCATGGTGGATACAACCACTTCTTTAGCCAGGAAGCCTGGCACTAGTGTAGAGCCTGCCTGCCATGTTCCGAAACCGAGCGGTTCGAGCAAAGGAGCTATCAAACCGCCGAATTTCGCCAGAAAACTGGAGTCCATCTCCACTCCCAAACCTCCTGGGCCAGCATAAGACATCAGCCAGATGATTACTGAACCGGCAAGGATAATCGTTCCAGCTTTGCGCAGAAATCCTTTACCTTTCTCCCATGTGCTGCGTGACAGCGTCTTAATCTGCGGAAGCCGGTAAGGAGGCAGCTCGATAATAAAGATGGAGGATTCATTCTTAAATAAGTATCTGGAGAACAGCTTGCACAGAAGCAAAGCGAATACAATCCCCATCACGTACATTGATAAAATAGCCGTTGCTTGCTGCGTCGGAAAGAATACAGCTGCAAACAAGGCGTATACCGGAAGTCTCGCGGAGCAGGACATCAGCGGCATCAGCAGGGTGGTCAGCATCCGGTCTTTAGGCTGTTCAATACTTCGCGCCGCCATAATAGCCGGAACATTGCAGCCAAAACCGATAATAAAAGGGATGAATGATTTGCCGTTGAGTCCCATTCTCTCCATGGTGCTGTCCATAAGCAGACATACCCGGGCCATGTAACCGGAATCCTCCAGGAAGGAGATAATCAGAAACAGGATGAAAATTTGCGGAACGAAGACCAGCACGCCGCCAACACCGCCGATAATACCATCTACAATTAGGTCATGAGTGAAGCTGGAGGCTCCAACATACTGGAGAAGCTTTGCCGCTCCTTCGCTAATTGGACCGGAGATCAGGCCATCTACGATGTCCGAAGAAGGTCCACCGACCCAGTCGAACGTAGTTTTGAATAGAGCATACATAAAGAAAATAAATAAGGGCAGTCCCAGAAAACGGTGTGTCAACAGGGAATCAAGACGTTCTGTCAGGTTATGAGGCTTTTGGCCCGATGTATCGAGGGCAGCCTGGCATAAGGAGCGGATGTAATTCATTCGGATTGATCGGATCCATTGCGGCAGAGTCAAGGCCAGCTTCTTCACCTGTAGCTCGCTTTGACAAGCTTCACAGATTGACAGTAACTTCACCGTATCCGCGCGTGATTTCAAAAATTCCAGGATAACCGGATTTTGTTCCAGCAGCTGCAGGGCGATCCAGCGACTGTTAGGCAGATCTGTTATGTTCTGCAATTCTCTTTCAATGGAAGATATAGCATGCTCAGCAATATCCCCGTAAGAAAGTTTGAAATGGACGTTAGGGATCGAGAAGGACTTCTCCAAAATATTGAGAACCTGTTCGCTGCCTTTACCGGTTCTGGCGATTAGCGGCAGAACGGTGATGCCTAGTCGGGCTTGTAATACTTCCGGATTGACATGAATGCCGCGCGCTTTGGCGACATCTATCATATTTAATCCCAGTACAGTTGGTTTTCCGTATTCAAGCAGTTGAAGTGTAAGCAGCAGATTCCGCTCCAGCTGTGATGCATCGACAATGTTAATGAGTGCTTCGGGAGATTCCTCAAGCAGGTATTGGGCGGCGACGCCCTCGTCACGGGAAAGGGGGTGCAGAGAGTAAATACCAGGCAGATCGATGAGCTTACCGGCGCCGTTTTTCAGACTGCCTACTTTTTTCTCTACGGTTACGCCAGCCCAGTTGCCTACATATTCATAGGATGAGGTTAGTGTATTAAAAAGAGAGGTTTTACCTGTGTTAGGATTACCTACGAGTGCGATAGAGCTCATGATACATTCACCTCGATTTTTGAAGCTTCCTTCCGGCGAATGGCGAACAGCTGGCCGTTGCATTCGAGAGTAACAGGTCCGAGAAACGGCCCTTTTCCTTTGAGACTAATAACAACACCTTCTGAAACGCCAAGGTCGGCAAGACGGCGGCGTAGAACGGGATTCATTCCCTGAATGCTATGAATCGAACCGATAGAGCCCGGTTGTAAGTGAAGCAGGGAGCAGGATGATGAAACCAAATTGAACACCCCCGAGAGAGACTGATAATCAATCTCAATTATTTCTTGTACTGTAGCATTATTTTCATTGGTTTTCAGTGATTTATGTCAATGCGTCATGTGTGTATCAACATATAAGGCGGAGGGTTGGAATATTCTTTACATTCTAATCACCCTTAAAGTATTATTGGATAATGATTACTTGCATAGGTTTAATGGGATAATAAGGATGTATAGTTGAGAGGAGAATTTATTGTGAAGACTAATCAAAGCAAAATCGTCGATTGTACCATTCGCGACGGAGGACTTGTGAACAACTGGGACTTTAGTGTGGAATTTGTACAAAACCTGTACGCCGGACTTAACGAAGCCGGTGTTGATTATATGGAGATCGGTTATAAAAATTCTCCCAAATTGCTCAAAGGGGCTGAAGATGCAGGCCCATGGCGTTTCCTTAATGACGATTTCCTCCGGAAAGTTATTCCGCAGAAGGGTCATACCAAGCTCTCGGCCCTGGTGGATATCGGACGTGTGGATGAGAATGATATTTTGCCCCGCAGTGAAAGTATGCTGGATCTGATACGGGTGGCTTGCTACAGCAAGGATGTGGACAAGGCTCTTCAGCTGGTACAGACCTTTCATGATCTGGGCTATGAAACGACAATCAACATTATGGCGTTGTCGAATGTGATGGAGAATGAACTGCTTGAAGCTTTTGAACAAATCCGTGAAAGTGTGGTAGATGTTGTCTACATAGTGGATTCCTATGGCAGTCTGGATCATAACGATATGAATTACCTGATTGAGAAATTCAAAACGCATCTGCCTAATAAACGTCTCGGTGTACACACCCATAATAACCTGCAGCTTGCGTTCTCCAACACTCTTATTGCCGCAGAAAAAGGTGTAGAGCTGCTTGACGCTTCCTGCTACGGAATGGGACGTGCGGCAGGCAATTGCCCAACCGAGCTGCTGGTTACGCATTTGAAAAATACACGCTATACTCTTCGCCCGGTTCTTGATATTGTAGAACGCCTTATGATTCCTTTGCGGGAAAAAGAAGAGTGGGGATATATTATTCCTTACATGATTACGGGTACTCTTGATGAGCATCCGCGTTCCGCTATGGCTTTGCGTTCTTCCTTTGATAAGGACAAGGCTGTTGATTTCTATGACAAGCTCACAACCCCGGAAGTAACGTTTGGAGAAAAGTAGAACTTGCAGAAGCACTGACCCTGAATCAAGGGAAGGTGCTTTTTTTCTTGAAATATAAGAAAGTTTCACTCCATGTTTTAACTTTTTAATTTAAGAGAAGGGGTGTCCCGAAGCCATGTAAATAGCTGCTGGGAAAACCCTTTGCTTTGGAGTAGGAGGGAGGCAGGTGTTCTGGGCGGACGCTCCGCGAACGGACCGTTGCTACAATCGCTGTTGTCTCCAGATTTTCTGAATTACCCTTAGCGGGTAAATCCGGAGACAAAGGCGAACGCTATCGCTTCTCCGCAATCGTTCCGTCCTCTCCGCTGCTTTCAGCGGGAATCTTTTCTACAATACTTTTAGAACAACTCAAAGAAATCGCCTTTTTGTAACGTTTTTTTTAGCTAATTTCCCGGATTTTCATTTTCATGTATTACAAAGCTATTGAAATTAAGGAACTCGGCTGCTTTTCTTTTATTTTGTCGAAAGAACAGTGTAACTTTACAGGGCTATCCAGCCGATATTTATACATAGGAGATAATTAATTAATTTAATTAAGACATTTCAAGACGCGAGGGATATATGAAACAAGAAGAGAAAAAGACCATTCATGCGGCTATTGGGGGAGCAGTGCTCTTCCTTCTGGTTCAAATATTTCACACTTCTCTTGACCGTTTTGATAATTGGGACATGCTGTCTGCATTCTATCTCATTGCTGGCAGCATCAATGTTGCCTTTGCTTTTGCTATTTTCGCACAGGGTTGGCTGTTTTTTTCTAACCGTTTATCAAGGGAGAGATTATACTCTTCAGCGCTCTTTTTAGGAGTATGCATTTTTGATTTTTTGCACACGCTGGGCTTTATAGGTATCCCAATGATATCTTCCTATATCAGCTCTGAAGATTCGCTATGGATACTAACCTTGTCACGTCTTGCGAGTTCAATCGGTATATTATTTATTTTTAGCAAAGAGGATTTACCGGTTTCCGTTAACGTCAAAAGCCGGGTATTCCGCAGGGCGCTTGTCCTGATCTTGTCCTCGCTGCTATTAATTGCCTTCGGCCATATACTGATTCCGCAGGTAATGAGCCAATCGGGACTGGATTCACTGAAGCAAGTGATCGATATGGTGGTGCTCTTTATCTATCTGCTGGCTGTTGCTGTCATTGTGCATCCGCGATCGGGGGAGAGGTCGGCTTCGCTGCTTATTATTATTCGGGCGCTGATCTTTTTTGTTCTGGGACAGGCCTTCTTTATGAAGCCGGTTAGTATAAATGATTTACATTATCTATTCGGCATGATCTGCAGCGGCGCTGCCTATTACCTGATGCTGACGGGCGTTTACCGGTTAACGATTGAGGAACCTTTTCAAGAGAAGCAGGAGATCGAAGCGCAAATAAATTACCTGGCATATCATGATGATTTGACCGGACTTCCCAACAGACGCCGTTTAATGCAGAGGGTAGAAGAGGTCATTGTAGGCGGAGAGAAAGACAGGGTTAAATACTTCTTGGCGATTGTAATTATGAATATCAATCATTTCAAGAATATCAACGACTCCCTTGGACATTTTGCCGGTGACCGTCTACTGCAGACGGTATCCGAACGAATAGCTGGTGAAGCCAGACCTAATGAGGAATTGTTCAGTATGGGAGCTGACGAGTTTGCTTTTCTGATGACGGATAGAGCCAGTCTTGAGGGGAGTGTAATTCGGGCCAGAGAGCTGCTGCGGTTATTCGAATCGCCCATTGAGCTGGAATCCGGAGAATATCATATATCGCTTAGTTTGGGAATAAGCTTTTTTCCGGGGGACGGGGATACTGCGGAGCAGCTGGTTCAGAATGCGGATACGGCAGTACATAACGCCAAAGATCAAGGGGTTGAGATCCGCCGCTTTGTACCTGCTATGCAGATGAAGGCGAAGGAACGCCTGAAGCTGGAAAATGATTTGCGGAGAGCGCTGGAGCGTGATGAATTCCATCTTGTATATCAGCCGCAGGTTGAATTGGAAACCGAGGAAGTTGTGGGCATGGAAGCCCTGCTGCGCTGGGATCATCCGAAACGGGGGCTGGTCTCTCCGGCAGAATTCATTCCCATTGCCGAGGAGAGCGGACTGATCGTATCTATTGGCGAATGGGTGCTCAAAACAGCCTCTCTTCAGAACAAGAAGTGGCAGGATGCCGGTTACCGGCCCATTTGCGTCTCCGTGAATCTGTCGATGCGCCAATTCCTGCAGCCGAATCTGGCAGGTAAAATCGGTTCGATCCTGAGTGATATCGGATTAGATCCGTGTTATGTCGATCTGGAAATTACAGAGAGCATGACGCTGGATAAGGAGACGACCTTTGAGCAACTGAAAAGGCTGAAAGAGCTGGGCGTATATATCAGCATTGACGATTTCGGGACAGGCTACAGCTCCCTGCATTACTTGAAGAATATGCCGATCGACCGTTTGAAAATCGACCGTTCCTTTGTCCAGGAGGTCATGGAAGACAGCAATAATGCAGCGATTGTCTCGACCATTACTTCTATGGCCCATCACCTGAAGCTTAAGGTGACTGCGGAGGGTGTGGAGAATAAGGATCAGCTGCAGTTTTTGCGCCAGCAGCATTGCCATGAGGCGCAGGGTTATTTATTCGGTAAACCGGTTGAAGCGTTGGAGTTCGAGAGAACTTTTCTGAAAGAGATTAAGCTGGAGATGAAGTCAAATCTATAATTGTTGTTTTTTATCCGGAAAAGTGCTATACTATTTCTTGTCTTACTTTAAGTCGCGGGTGTAGTTCAATGGTAGAACTTTAGCCTTCCAAGCTAATAGCGTGGGTTCGATTCCCATCACCCGCTCCATAAATAATTAACAACAACCCTTAGGATATAAGGGTTTTTTTCTTTACGCAAAATTCGACGAACGCTTGTCTATTTTATCCCAAGGGGGCGGGCAAGAGGCCAAAGTTGGAGTGTTTTGGATTAAGTGGGATACACTCCTCTTGTCTCTATCAAGATTGCCGGTGCGCATTTTGTCCGGGAGCGGTTAGAATTTAGAGCATAAATAGAATAACCCGTCAGTGTGACTAATGCGACGAACTTTAACCTGCCAACAGAAGGGGCAAAAGTTATATTTACTACAAATTAAGAGCTGGACAGTCAAAAGTTCTTGTCGAAAAATCGTAACATAGAAAAATAACCCAATCAGACGATGGTATGGTATCCTTTTAGTTCTCACACAGAAAGGAGATCCAATCGCTAAATGGGTTACGACAAAAAGTGTACCTCATTTCCGAGCGATTGACCATACCTATGCTCAAATACGTGAATGAACTTTTACTTCCCTTCCGTTCGTGCTTCTCCAGACAAGCCACTTTCGAGTGGTTCGTTGTTTTGGTCATCGGCTTTATGCTGCGCTCCGACCATCTGGGCGTGACTTCTGTGATTCGGGACCTCTCCCTGAATGGCGGCTGCTATGAGACGCTCATTCACTTCTTCCGTTCTTCGGCTTGGTCTCCGTCATCCTTACGGCGGATGTGGCTTCAGGTCGTTCGCCAGTCTGCGCCCCTGCTGGTGATTCAGGATCGCGTGGTACTCGTCGGCGATGGCATGAAGCAAGCCAAGGAAGGTCGCCGGATGCCGGGCGTCAAGAAGCTCCATCAGGAATCCGAAAACGTCTCCAAGGGCAATTATATTTTCGGTCACCTGTTTGGGGCCATCGGCATTCTGGTCGGCGATTCCCGGAAATGGTTCTGCTTGCCCTTGTTCATGAATCTGCAAGACGGCGTCCAGACCATCCTGGGCTGGAAGAAAGCGGACAACGAGCCGGAGCCGCCTTCCCACGTCGTTCAGATGATTGAACAAGGGTTCGAGGCTGCGAAAGGCTTCGGTCAAGCGCTGTTGCTCTTGGATCGTTACTTCTTGTCGGTTCCGGCCTTGAAGCGGTTGCAGGCGTGCCATCTCGCCTCCGAAGCCCGGATGCATCTGGTGACGAAAGCCAAATCCAACGTGGTGGCCTATGAACGCCCTGCGGCCAAGAAGCCAGGACGTGGCCGACCGGCGAAAAAAGGCAAGGCGGTCAAACTGAAGGAGTGGTTCACGACTCGCGCTGCCGATTTTCAAACCGCCACCGTTCCCCTGTATGGCAAAGAAGAGAAGGTGCAATTTCTATGCCTGGATCTGCTTTGGGGACAGGGCTTGTATCAGGAATTGCGCTTTGTGCTGGTGGTGCATCAGGGCCGCCCCTCCATTTTGGTCAGTACCGATCTGACCTTAGCTGCCACAGACATCATCCGCTTGTATGGCTATCGCTTCAAGATCGAGTGTACGTTTCGGGAAATGAAGCAGGTCATCGGCGCCTTCGGCTACCGCTTCTGGAGCAAGTCCATGCCGAAGCTGAACCGGTTTCTGAAAAAAGAGGAAGCTCACCCACTCAAAGCGGTAAAGGACGAACAAGACCGGCAGCGAATTCAGCGGACGCTTCAGGCGATCGAGGGATTCGTGATGTGCCAGTGCATCGCGATGGGATTGCTGCAGCTGGTTAGCCTGCATTTTTCAGGCCGGACGCCGGGGCTGTTTTTCCGCTATCTGCGTACGCCGTCCCATGCCGTGGTGTCTGAGGCTACCGTTGCCGCTTATTTACGCAAGTCTATTTTTCGCTTGTTTGTGCAAAATCCGCACTTATCCATAACGAAAATAATTAAATCCAAGCAGGAGAACACTCATGTTGAGCACGATTCTCTGGCTTCTTAAAGTTGTAGAACTTTTCACTGTCCAGTTAAGAGAAAGGGCGCAAAAAATGCGTCCTTTCTTTATTATCAACATCAGGAGTGGGAAATTCTATGAACTTATACAATCGTGTGATAGACATCCGATTAAACCAGTTGAATAAAATGTATAATGAAGCAACTAAAGAAAAACCGGAAATTATTAGAATAAATGTAGAAACGAGTTCAAACAGTGAGTTCTCTCCATTAACACAGTACTTTCTATTTCCTTTTATAAACAGCAGCGCTGATGGTGTACTCCACATTCCTATATTTGATGATCTAACTGAAAAACAGGTTCTAGATGAAGTGGCATCACATTTTCAAAAGTGTAAGGTAGTTAAATATAAAGAAAAGCTACAATACATGCTTAGTGAGGTGAATATTAGTTCAAAGAATCAAATGTTAGAATTGATATCAAAAGGTACTTTTAATCCCATTGCTTATGAACTGCACCAAAGGATATATATGATATGTGGAATTTTTTTCAACGTTCATACATAAGTGAGAACGGAGAAATGACATTCATTCCTAAAGATTGGGTGATGAATAATGAATTGAAAGAGAATATAGCAGTAAGATGTTTGGCAAGTGTGTGTAGTTCATTAGAGATTACTGTGAACGAATCTTCAAAAGAAATTTTAACAGTTAACTGCAATTAATTCTTTATGGAATCTAAAGTCGATCTTAATAGGTTGACTTTTTTTGCGTTTTGTAAGGCGATTTCTTTTTGCTATTTCTAGAGAAGATTGAAGAAATAATTTCGCTCAAAGCAGCGGAGAGGACGGAACGATTGCGGAAAAGCGGTAGCGTTCGCCTTGGTCTCCGGATTTTTACCGCTAAGGAAAATAAATAAAATCTGGAGACCACAGCGATGGAGCAACGGTCCGTTCGCGGAGCGTCCATCCAAAACACTCACTTCAATCTTTCTCTAAAAGTAAAAAGATGTCCCACAGCCATTTTCATGGCTTTTGGGACACCCCCTTTTTTGGCAACCCAAAGATGACCCCTCATAAACTGAGAAGCCATCTATTTTCAGCTATATTGTAACGAATGGTTTATCTTATAGTGTCTTCAAAAACTCAACCACCGTAAGCAATCCCTTGTCGAAATTCTCCAGATTAAAATGCTCATCCGGAGCATGCAGGTTTTCGTCGTCCAGACCAAAGCCCATCAGAACTACAGGCGCTTTCAGAACACGGGAGAAGCTCTCCATAATCGGAATGGAACCCCCGTCTTTCGTAAAGAGAGCACGTGTTCCGTATACTGTGCCGTAAGCATCGGCCGCAGTCTGCAAAATCGGATGGGACGGGTCAATGTTGAAGGCGCGCGCTTTCTCTATTTGTTTCACCTGCAGTTTCGCTCCGGCTTGAAGGTTTGCTTGGAGATGAGCCTCGATGGCATCAAGGATATGCTGCGGGTCCTGATCGCCGACAAGCCGACAGGTAATTTTGGCATGAGCCTCTTTCGGGATGACGGTCTTGCTGCCTTCGCCCTGGAAGCCGCCATAGACACCGTTAAGCTCAAGCGTTGGACGAGCGCCGACCCGCTCTACAAAGGTATAGCCTTCTTCACCGTATAATGCCTCGAGTCCGAGGTTTTCTCTGACTTTCTCCTCATCCACACCTTGCTTGGCGAACTCCTCGCGCATCAGCGGCGACAACTCCGGAACTCCCTGATAGAAGCCTTCGACGACTACGCGTCCCTTATCGTCATGCAGAGATGACAGCAAAGAGACGAGAGCGTGAAGCGCATTAGGCACACCGCCGCCGAAAGAACCGGAGTGTAAATCTGTTGAAGCGGTATTCACTACTACCTCCATAGAGCACAATCCGCGTAATCCGGTGCAGATGGCGGGACGCCCGCGTTCAAGGAGAGATGTATCCGATACGAGCACGGCATCCGCTGCCAGTTTATCCTTATTGGCTTCCAGGAATGGCGGCAGATTTGCGCTTCCGATCTCTTCTTCACCTTCAATACAAAGCTTGATATTCACCGGAAGGGTACCTTCCTGCTTCAAAATGGCCTCAAGCGCTTTAATGTGCACGAACACTTGGCCTTTGTCATCGGTTGCACCGCGGGCGTACAGCTTGCCGTCACGGATTTGCGGCTCGAACGGCGGGGTAGTCCACAAATTCAGCGGATCAACCGGCTGCACATCGTAGTGACCGTACACCAGGATTGTCGGCTTACCCGGCGCATGCAGATAATCGGCATATATAACAGGATGACCGGCTGTAGGATGCAACTCAATGTTCTCGAGTCCGGCGTTCTTTAGGGTGTTCAGCAGCCAATGAGCAGCTGTCCGGATATCCTCCTTGTGCGCGGATAATGCGGAAATGCTGGGGATGGTGAGCCATTGCTTCAGCTCATCGAGATGCTCCTCCCGGTGTTCCATGAAATATGATTCGTACGACATAGTGATTATGTACCTCCTTGAAATGCATTTCTACAGGGTTCATTATACTGGAGATAACCTAATGGATCAAAAAGCCGCTTGAATGACAGGGCTAGCCTGGTATGATAGACTGATTAAGCGTCAGCATAGAACATTAGAACATTTTACAAGAGGATGAGATCGATTTGCATAATGATGGTGGAAAGCCCGCATTTATATATACATATGCCTGCTCGGAAGATGAGCTATCCCTTTGCCGGATGGAGCTGCGCTGTCTATTTGGCCGGGAGATGCCGCCTTCGATTTTTGAAAGTGACATTGAAGTCGATGTGAGCCGCAGTCCTTTTATCAAGGAGCGGATTGATGTGATGTACGGGGGAGACAGTCTGCCCGAGATTTACACACAAACGGAACAGGTGGAAGTCAAAGGAAAGACCTTTAAGGTTATATTTGTAAAAACCAACGATCTGTCTCCTGAGAACAAAATAGAGTACGATGAACGCAGAGTTATCGAGCGGGAAATCGGCATGCGTATTGAGGGAGAAGCTGATGTAAACCATCCGCAGCTCGTGTATGGAATAGTTACACTGGGTGGTCGCTGGTACTTCGGGAATTATCAGAAGAATAAGGCAACCTGGTTCCGTCAAATGAAAAAACCGCGCAGCTATTCGATCGCCCTCAGTACCCGCGTAGCCCGGGCAGCCGTTAATATCGCCGTCCCAAATCCGGCAGGCATCAGAGCCATTGATCCCTGCTGCGGAATCGGAACGGTGATGGTAGAAGCGCTCTCTATGGGGATTAATATAGTGGGACGGGATATCAATCCTTTTATTGCCGCTGGAGCGCGGACGAATATCGCCCATTTCGGGTTCACAAGTGAGGTCACGCTTGGTGATATTGCGGATATCACAGAACATTACGATGTGGCGATTGTGGATATGCCCTACAATTTATATTCACGGATTACACCCGGGGAGCAGTTCTCCATTCTTGTGAATGCCCGGCGGATCGCGGATAAGGTCGTTATCGTGGCGATTGAACCTATGGATGAAATGATCATTGAAGCGGGCTTCACGATTACAGACCGGTGTATAGCAAAAAAAGGATTATTTTCCCGTCATTTAATGCTTTGTCAGTAACATTGGTTTGATATTTGGGAGAAGGGGTGCAGCTGTGGAGCACAAATGGTTATCGTGGGCAAAAGAAATACAGGCCATTGCGCAAACCGGCCTGGCTTATGCCAAGGATGTGTATGATATCGAGCGTTATCAGGCTTTGCGGGAGCTTAGTGTGGATATTCTGGCCAATTACTCGTTTGAAAGCAAGGAGAAAATCAGGCTTTCCTTTGCCAATGATGAGGGCTACTGCACTCCGAAGACAGATATCCGCGGCGTTGTATTTCATGACAATCGTATTTTGCTGGTTCGTGAGAAGCTGGACGGCAAATGGGCGCTCCCCGGGGGCTGGGCCGATATCGGACTTTCCCCGAGTGAAGTGGCAGTGAAGGAGATACGGGAGGAGTCGGGATTTGAGACCCAGGCCGTTCGGCTTCTGGCCGTGCTGGACAAGAAATTTCATAATCACCCGCCCGAAGCTTATCATATTTATAAGCTGTTCATTCTCTGCCATATTGTCGGAGGTGAGGCTGAGGTAGGGGTAGAGACTAGCGGTGTTTCCTTTTTTGCGGAGGATGAGCTGCCGGAATTGTCACTGGAGCGGAATACGGCGGAGCAGCTGCATACCATGTTCCAATATTTACAAAATCCTAATAAACCTGTAATATTGGACTAGAGTTAACGAATATACTGAATGACTTGGTACTAATGCCCAAGGTTGTGCGCATACCATTTTGGGTAATTATCGTTATGTAAGCACTTACAAATAGAAACCGCTGAGCCCTTGCTATCTAAAAAAGACTAAATATTTAACTTTATGGGTCAAGCGGTCTACATTTTTTCCTCTACTGTGACGATATGATATTTTAGGAGGGGATCGCATGGAACAAGAAGAGTTGAGACTTCAACTGAATCCGGAAAAGATAGTGCGTCCTGCAGAAGGCAACATTGCCACTGGGCTGCTGTGGGGTATTTTAATCAGTATTCCGTTGTGGATCTCTGTCTTTGGATGGATTATGGGTATTTGGCGGTAAGTATAACCCTGAGTTTTATTCATTTGATAACGATATACAATATAAAAGAAGGCTGCTTCTTCGTGATGAAGAGGCAGCCTGTTTGATTTCCTGTGGGGTTAAGCCAAGAAAAAATGGGATGAGATTATTATTACCGAATAATTATTTGAATTTGTAATAGTATGGGGTATGGCAGCGGACAGACTGCCAATTCTATTATTTGAAAAAGGGGATGGAATCATGGCGCTTTTTAACGGATTTCTGGGAAATGCTTCGCAGGTGGATATCACTGAGGTACAAAGGGACTACGCACAAATTCTTGCGCCGCAGGAAAAGATCGAAAGAGCCTACAGGCTGATCCGGGACATGTTCATTTTTACAGACAAACGCCTTATTCTGGTGGATAAACAGGGTGTAACCGGCAAGAAAACGGAGTACCATTCCATTCCTTATAAAAGCATCTCTCATTATTCCGTGGAGACAGCGGGACATTTCGATCTGGACGCCGAGCTGTGCCTCTACATTTCCAGCAGCGCGGTCCCGCTGAAGAAGACGTTCAACAAAAGCGTGAATATTTACGAAGTCCAGGCCGTCCTGTCGCAGTATATTTTGAAATAGTTAGACGGTGTAACGGAGCACAAGCGCCCCGTAGGCAAAAGCGGCAATGATCACCAAAGCCGGATGCAGCTTCAGACGCTGAATGGCCAAGAAGGCAATGACGGCAATGACCAGCGTCTGGCCGAATCCAATGGAATCTGCAGGTCCTTTAGCCATTTTCCAGGTGAGTACTGCCATCATAACTGCAATGACCGGTTGTACAAGCAGGGTCATGCCTTTTACGATCGGGGATTGCCGATATTTCTGCATCACCTGAAGCAATATAATGAGCGCTGCGGCTGATGGAAGGATTGTAGCCAGCAAAGCGGCGGTCAGTCCAAGCCAGCCATACACGTCATAGCCGACATAAGCAGCGATTTTGGTGGCAATAGGACCCGGGAGAGCGTTACCCAGCGCCAGCATATTAGAGAATTGCTCGTCGGTGAGCCAGCCGTAATGAGGAACAATTTCCGTATACATGAGCGGTATAGAGGAAGGTCCGCCCCCGTAGCCGAGCAGATTGGCCATAAAAAAGCCGAAAATCAGTTCGAGCAAATCCATCAGGGCGTTCCTCCTTTTTTGTTCTGCTGGCGATTAAACTTTGCAATAGTACGGAAATGAATGGTTCCATAACCTAGAAAGAGTACGATAACAATGGCCGGGTGCAGCCGAAGAACTTCGAGCAGAAGCAGGGCCAGCAGGAAAAAAGCCAAACTAAGCCACTTCCCCAGTCCTTTGTAGGCTTTTTGCGCAAATTCGTAAGCCATCAGCCCCAGCATGACCGCAATAACAGGGGATACCCCTGCAATCATGCCTGCTACAACCTTGGAGCCGCTTAAATAGTTAATCGCAGACAACAGGGCAATCATAGCTATAGTGCTGGGAAGGATATGAGCGAGAATGGAGACGATGGCTCCTTTTGTGCCTTTTAGCCTGTAGCCGAGGTAGGCTGCCATTTTGGTTGCAATCGGGCCCGGCAGGGCATTGGCGATAGCGAGTGTTTCCCCGAACTCATCATCGTTCAGCCAGTTATAACGCGTTACAGCATCATGCCGGATAAGCGGGATTACGGATGGCCCCCCGCCGTAGCCGAGAATTCCGGTTCTGAACATGGAAGCCGCCAACTGTACATAATCTTTATTTTTATTATTGTTAAATTTCACATCATACCCCCTTGGCCAATCTTATCCCCATACCAGAAATACTATACAATTCGTATGTAATCAACCATATTATATATCTTCACGTCTACCTGATGAACTAAAGTTTGTGCATCACCCACAAATAACGCAAGAAGAATCCTACGTTCCCTTATAATCCGTTGACAATAAAATTGGTGTAATGTTAAATGACATTAATCTTGCGGTTATTCAGAGGGGGAAGGAAGATGGCAGGGAAACCGGTAATCGGCACCAAAACAATGGTTGTAAGTCCCCATTATCTCGCCTCCGCTGCCGGTGCCCGAATTCTGCAAAGCGGCGGGAACGCTTTTGATGCTGCAGTGGCCGTCAGCGCTTGTCTGGCGGTGGTATACCCTCATATGACAGGGCTTGGCGGGGATGCCTTTTGGCTGACCTATAAGTCAGATGAAGGGCGCGTTCGTGCCTATAACGGCAGCGGGCGGTCATCCTACGGTGTCAGCCGGGAGAGCTATGCCGGTGAATCCGCGATTCCAAGGCGCGGAATCCGCAGTGCCATTACCGTTCCGGGTATGGTGGACAGCTGGGATGCTGTTCTGCGGCGGTACGGGCGCCTAACCTTGGCGGAGGTACTGGAGCCGGCTGTGGAATATGCATCCGAAGGGTTTCCGATGTCGCCGGATCAACACAATAATACGCTGCTTGCCGAAGCAGCTCTAACTGCACAGCCTCCGGCAGCTGCGATATATATTCCTGGCGGAAAGGTTCCTGAGGCCGGATCGAAATTTGTTCAGCAGCAATTGGCCGCCACCTTGCGCATACTTGGAAGCGGAGGGCGGGATGCTTTTTATAATGGGGAGATTGCCAGCGCGATTTCCGATTATATGCTTAAGAATGGCGGCTTTCTTGCCCGGGAGGATTTCAGGGATCATAAGGGGGACTGGGTCGAGCCGATTTCTACAGATTATCACGGACATACCATCTATCAGGCACCTCCCAATTCGCAGGGCTTTGCCGCACTTATGAGTCTTAATATACTGGAGCGTTTTAATTTTGGAGATATCGGGCATGGCTCCTACGAGTACTATCATCTGCTTGTTGAGGCGCTGAAACTGAGCTTCCGGGACCGCGACCAGGTGCTTACCGATCCTTTGTTCAGTAATATCCCCATTAAAGCTCTTCTTGACAAAAGCTATGCCGCCAAGCTTGCGGATTCTATCTCGCTTCATGAGGCGGCAGGGCTGGCGAGCGAGCCGCTCGGTCGTGATACGGCCTATGCGGCGGTGGTGGATGAAGAGGGCAACGCGGTTTCTTTTATACAAAGTCTGTACTTCGAATTCGGCTCGGGAGTGGTTGCCGGGGATACCGGAATTTTACTGCAGAACAGAGGCTCTTTTTTCTCGCTGGACACGGGGGCTGTCAATACGCTTGAGCCGCATAAACGTACCTTCCACACGCTGATGCCAGCGATGGCCTGCAAGGATGGGAAACCAGCCATTTTATATGGTACTCAGGGCGGTGAGGGACAGCCGCAGACCCAGACGATGCTGCTTACACGTATGCTCCATTATGGGATGAATCCGCAGCAGGCAGTGGATGAACCGCGTTTTGTATGGGGGAGAACTTGGGGTGAGCCTACACAGGAGCTGAAGCTGGAGAACCGAGTCTCTGAAACGGTGCAGAAAGAGCTGGCAAACGCCGGTCACATAGTGCGAACAGTGGGGGCCTACGACGGTATTGTCGGGCATGCTCACGTAATATCGATAGACGATAACGGATTCCGCAGCGGCGGAACAGATCCGCGCTGTGATGGAGCTGCAATCGGGTGGTAAAGGCGGACGGGAGAAAGCACTTGTTTTGTGGCTTCCGATTGACGAAAGAGCAAGGAGCAAGGGAGGTGTAAGGATGGTTCTGGATAATCGCTATGGCGCTTTTATGGCTCCCGAGCTGCAGGTCTCGCCGCTTGGGGCTGGGCCTCTGGATGGATTGGATTTTGCAGTCAAGGATGTATTCGCTGTTGCCGGTCACAGTTCATCTGCCGGCAACCCGGATTGGCTGCGAACGCATACGGCTTCAACCGATCATGCTGCTGCCGTTCGGAGACTGCTGCTGTCCGGCGCGTCCTTGAGAGGCGCAACGCATACGGATGAACTAATGTACAGCCTTGGAGGGGAAAATTTTCATTATGGTACCCCTGCCAATCCAAAGGCATCCGGCCGCATACCCGGCGGCTCTTCCAGCGGCTCTGCAGTGGCTGTGGCCTCCGGCAGCGTTGATTTTGCAATGGGGACAGATACAGGCGGATCTATTCGCGTTCCATCGTCTTATTGCGGGATTTACGGCTTTCGCCCGACACATGGAGCTGTAGAGATGGAGGGTGTCATACCGCTTTCGCCGAGCTTTGATACCGTGGGGTGGATGGCGGATCAAGCAGAACTGCTGTACCGGGTGGGAAAGGTTCTTTTACAGGGTGGCAGCGAGGCGGTCAACAAGCCTATGGAACAGATTTATATCGCCACAGACGGCTGGGCTCTGGCAGGGAAAGACAATGCCGCCTGCTTATCGGATGCGCTTAGAGGTCTTCAACAGGGAGCAAGCCGTTCCGCTCAGATCGAAATCGCACCGGAGGGGCTGAAGTCCTGGATGAATATCTTCCGGGAGCTTCAGGGTGAAGAGATATGGAGCACGCATGGGGAGTGGATAGAGCGGGAACAGCCTTGCTTCGGTCCTGATATCGCCGCGCGCCTCGCCTGGGCATCCAGTCTGCAGGGAAAGAATCATTCCCGGGCACAGATGTTCCGGGAGGAAATTCGTTCCCGTCTCCGTCTGCTGCTGGGAGAGGCCGGATGCATGGTGATACCCACAGTCCCGGGTCCTGCGCCTTTGCGCGGAGGGGATTTACGGCAGCTTGAAATTAATCGGAGCGGTGCCATGATGCTGTGCTGTATTGCCGGTCTGGCAGGCCTGCCGCAGATTACGCTTCCTGTTGCCGGTGATAATGGACTGCCCATTGGCTTATCCGTTATCGGGGGATATGGGCAGGATTTGCGACTGTTATCCTGGATCAATGAGGTATGGGAATAAGGAGAGCTGCATGAATTTTGAGCTTCCGGCTCCGCTTAGATGCGGGAACCGGGAGCTTGCAAGAGGCCGCTGTTGTCGTAAGAATTTTTTGATGTGTACCGCTGTCCGCGGATGAAATCCGGAGACAGCCTATTCTTTCGTAGCGAGCTTTCCTGCGGAAAGCTTTCGGGCGATCGCTATCGCTCCTCCAGTTTCAAAATCCCCCTCGTTACTCTTCTGCCTTTTTACCTGAAGCGGTGTAAATCCGGAGACCCATGCGACCGCTGCCGCTTTTCGGCAATCGTTCCGCCTCTCTGCCCGGTTCAGCGTAACCCTTCAGGTCCATCTCAAACTTTGCTCTTTGGTTTACTGGCCTTGCCATGACGTATGAGCATTAGCAGGAAAAATCCCGTTAATTCAGCCAATAAACCGTTTTCAAGAGAATTAAAGGGGAATTATACCACTAAACTCATTATCTCCGGTCAATAAAGAGGCGAGCGAGCACTCATATTAAAGGAGAAATTCCCGTTAATTCACTTCGGGGGAGCATTACGTCACCATTAAAGGGAGAAATTCCCGTTAATTCACTTCGGGGGAGCGTTACATCACCCTTAGAGGGAGAAATTCCCTTTAATTCACTTGGTGGGAGCGATACGTCACCAATAGAGGGAGAAATTCCTGTTATTTAATAACGCGCCATACCACAGCAGAGGGCCCTGCGGAATTCTGGAGATACGATTAGTTGTCGCCTATCACAGCGATCGGAAGATCGCGACAACAGCGGCCGGAAGTCCAATCATTCCCCGTAGTTACAGGTAACACCCTATAGCATAGATCAAATATTTAGTTCAACTTTTATAATATTTTAAAGTTTTGTGTCTTGCGTCATATTATCTAACGTAATAGTATGATATTTTTTGCTTTTCTCTATTCAAAGGAGTTCATTTTGTCTATAATGTTACATAAAGTAACACATGAGACAAAAGTCACATCGAGTTCACTAAGGAGGGGTGGCATGCATCTCACGGTTGAAGAGGCGTTATCCATTTATCCTTTATCTGAAGCAAAGCTTATTGCCGGCTCCAAGGGAAAGCACCGGATCGTCAAGTCGATCAATGTGATGGATGCCCCGGACATTTCCGATTGGATTAAGGAAGGCGAAATGCTGCTCACAACAGCTTATTTAATTAAAGACAGTCTGGAAGAAGCGTCCGCTTTGCTGCAGACGTTGAACCGGAGGGGATCAGCGGGGCTGGGCATCAAGCTGGGGCGTTTTTGGGATACCGTGCCGGAGGCGCTAATCAGCGAGGCGGAGCAGTTAAACTTTCCGCTCATTGAGCTGCCCTATCAGTTTACCTTCTCTGACCAAATGAACGGATTGTTCCGGGCGGAGCTTACACGCAGCACAAGTGCCTTGCAGACTGTGCTTGAGAAACAGAGAAAGCTGATGCGATTTGCTCTGCGTTCAAGCCGGAGCCGGCCGCTTTTTGATTCCGTCTCGGAAGTGATGGGTCATCGGCTTGCTGTGATTAACTCCCGTGGAGGCGTGATCTATAATAATTCACAAGTTCCTGAACCGCAGCTGCTTGCAGGTTGGCCATGGCTAAACCGGAACCAGCGGATTCGTATGGGGGAAGGAGCGGGCTTCCGAATACCGCTGTTGCAAGGGGAGGAATGTACCGGCTATCTTGTCTACCTGGATATTGATCCGCTGCTGCTGCCCGTCGAAGAAAGCTTATTTGTTCAGGGTGCCGAGCTCATATCATTCCATGTTCAGTCCGGTTATGAGGATTGCTTCGAGCCTGATCTGCAGCGGGAATTCAGCGCTCTGCTCCGTCGCTGCCTGAACGGCAGCCTCTCCTGCTCTGAGCTTGCACAAGCAGCCGTCAAGCTGGACATTGAGCTTTTGCAACTGCCGTTTCAGCTTATGTTGACCGATGCGTCTGAAGCCGGGGCATCACGGCAGGCGGAACTGCTCCGTTTGAAAGAAGAATACATGGAGCATCCGCTTCTGCAGGAAATGAAAGGGATCCATGTCCTTCTGGATGAAGGATTACTGTCTATATACCCGATGGATAAACATAGCCCCGAGAAATTCGGCACGATCATCAACGATTGCTTTAATAAGCTGAAGATTGAACAGGGGTATTATCCGCGGGCGGCGATCAGCAGCCGTAAAACCAAGCCCGAAGGTTTAAAGGAAGCCTTTTGGGAGGTTAAGGAGTGTCTTGGCAAGCCGCAGCATTGGGGATTAAGTGAGCAGGTTGTCTATTATCGGCAGCTTGAAATCACTCTGATGCTGGAGCAAATTCCGGCTGAAATGATGCATAAGTACTGTAACGGAACTTTTGGAGGCCTGCTCAGCCGGGAACCTGAATATGTCCGGGAGATGCTGCACACGCTGGAGGTTTATCTCGAAAATGACGGTCATATCAACGAGACGGCCAAAAAGCTGTTCATCCACCGCAATACAGCGACCTACCGGATTGAGAAGCTAAGCGAGCTGCTGGATGTTGATTTTAAAGCAATAAATGATTTGCTGCGGCTGAAGCTCGTGTTCATGTTCCGTAAAATGCTGGAAAGAGAGTAAAGGGAGGGGCAGCCCGTGGATACGCATGATATCGTAACGCACATCAAGAACAATGACTCCCCTGCCGTACTGGCGTCTCTGATCGGTGTAGAGGGACATTCCTATCGTAAAGCCGGTGCGGTCATGCTGTTTTTTGAAGGCGGGGTTATCGGCAGTCTCAGTCCCGGCTGTCTGGAAAGTGATTTGCAGCTGCGGACGAATGAGATTTGGGCTTCAGGGCAACCGGAAGTTGTGGAATATGACATGCTGTCTCCGGATGATTTTTCCTGGGGGGAAGCTGTTGGCTGCGGCGGCAAAATCAAAGTGGTGCTGGAGCCAGTTCAGGGGGAGCTGAGGGAGACACTTATTGAGGCTAATGAACGTATGGCTGCGGGAGAAAACCTGGTCCTGATACGTGAATTAACCCCTGAAGGGTACTCTTACCGTCTGGAGGCGGGAGCATTTATTACTAAAAACACCGATTCTCCAGTTTTCAGCACACTGCTGGTGCCGAAGCCGCGGCTTGTGATTTTTGGCGGCGGTCATGATGCGGAACCTATAGCGGCACTCGCAGCCAGAGTAGGCTTCCGGCTTGCTGTTGCCGATTGGCGGGAAGGCAGCCTTCAGAATGATTTTCCTGGTGCGGGAAGAGTGGTCTGTCCCCCTGCTGAGGCTGCTGTCAGGCTGGGAATCGGTCAAGGCGATTATGTGCTGATATGCAGTCACCAATTTCAAAGAGACCGCCAGTTCTTGGAGAGTGTGATACCAGTAGAGCCGCATTATATCGGAATAATCGGGTCTTCCGCGCGAATAAATCTGCTGCTGGAAGGGCTTGAGGCTCCTTCATCGCTGCATGCGCCCGTAGGAATTTCGATTGGCGGGGAAGGCCCCGAGGAGATTGCAGTCAGTATCGTTGCTGAAATGATCCAAATTAGAAGGGCAGGCGCCCGTAAACTGCCAAAAGGAGTGGATCGCGTTGAAAGTAGCCGGCATATATCTGGCAGCAGGACAAAGCAGAAGGATGGGAGTATCCAAGGTTTCTCTGAAGCTGTCGCAGGAGATTTCCCTCGGGAGCGTCGCGCTCAGTGAGCTTGACCGCTGTGAGCTGTCTCCGCTGGTCGTGGTTGTACGCGCAGACGACACACTGGAATGGTTGCCCGCCGCCGCTGCGGGTCAGGGGCGAAGACGCACGGAGACATGCTTGACCGCCCATCTCGGGTTGTCCTTCTCCTTGCGCTGCGGACTTAATGCTGTACTGCCGACACAGCCTGATGCCGTTGTAGTTGCACTCGCCGATCAGCCCTTTATAACTGCCGGGCTTGTCAATCATCTGATAGAGACCTTCGAGAAATCTCCGGGACTGGATTATGTGGCCAGTACGAATGAGGGCTCGGCGATGCCGCCTGCTCTGTTCTCCAAAGCGCTTTTTCCCGCGCTGCAGGGATTGGACGGGGATCGGGGGGCAGCAGGAATTTTACGTTCACCGGAGTATAAGGGAGTCATACTGAAGACGGATTCTGCGCATTATTTCTTGGATGCTGATACGCGTGAAGACTTCGGAGAAATTGTCAGTCAATGGAGTCGGATTAACAGGGAATAAGTCGGAATATAACGAACAGTCCGTTTAAATGTCACATAATATCACATTTTTTAAGTAATTTCGATCTCCGATAGGGCATGACGCACAAAAAGAACGCTCTTTTTTATCAAATAAAACAAACGTATGTTATATAAATTTACGTAATGCTCAGGCCTAAGTATAGTAGAGATACATTAATGGCTAAAGCCAAAATGGAGGAAGCCACCGTTCATCCGGTAAAGGTTTCAAGAGGATCATGCTGGTTTCAAGCAATCTTAAATTAGAAAAATTTGGAGGAGGAGAATTATGAAAAAAAGGGGTCAGGCATTCTCGATCAGCTTGCTGCTAATGCTGGTATTGGCAGTAGTTCTGGCAGGCTGTGGCAGTAATAATGCCGCATCAACAAATGCAACAGAAGCACCGGCAACAAATGCAGGTACAACGGGGGACACGGCTGCTGCCACAACGGAGCCGGCTGCGGAGAAGCCTAAGGTGGCTTTCGTCTATATCGGGCCTCCCGGTGACGGAGGATACACGTACCAGCATGACCAGGGCCGTCTTTATATGGAGAAGGAGCTTGGAATTAAAGCGGACTTCGTAGAGAACGTTCCGGAAAGCGCCGATGCCGAACGCATCATTACGGAGCTGGCGCAATCCCATGACATCGTGTTTACTACAAGTTTCGGATATATGGATCAAACATTAAATGTTGCCGGTAAATTTCCTAACGTGAAGTTCCTTCATGCCTCCGGTTACAAGACAGCTGAGAACATGGGAACTTATTTCGGTAAAAACTATCAGGCCAGTTACCTTTCCGGTATTGCGGCCGGCAAAATGACGAAGAACAACCAGCTTGGATACGTCGGGGCATTCCCGATCAGTGAAGTTATTTATAACCTTAACGCCTTTACGCTCGGTGCGCAAAGCGTTAACCCTGATATTAAGGTCAATGTGGTCTGGACCAATACATGGTATGACCCTGCAACTGAACGTCAGGCCGCTATCAGTCTGCTGGATAAAGGCGCGGACGTATTGATGGCTTATCAGGATTCACCGGCTACCCTGCAGGCTGCTGCGGAACGCGGCGCTTTTGCAGGAGGGAATGATTCCGATATGAGCAAATTCGCACCGGATAATTATTTGACAAACCCGGTCTGGAATTGGGGTCCTTATTACGTGAAGGCCGTGAAATCGGTTATGGACGGCACCTGGACGAACGAGCAATACTCCGGCGATATGGCTGACGGCATGGTGGAGCTTGCACCGTTCGGCAGCAAGGTTCCGGAAGATGTGAAGGCGCTCGTGGAAGCGGCGAAAGCCAAAATCATCAGCGGTGAATTGGAAGTATTTACAGGGCCGATTTCGGATAACCAGGGTACTGTAAAAGTACAGGACGGCCAAAAGCTGACGCTTGAAGAAGTGCTGGGTATGGACTGGCTCGTAAAAGGCGTAGAAGGCACTATTCCTCAATAATCGAACTTCATAGTTTTAATGCACAACCTAATGGGTGGGGCGGGTTCTTCAAGGGAACCTTCCCCACCTGTACTATAACTATAAGGAAAGGAGGCGCTCTAAGATGCTGGACCATTCAGTAGAGATGCGGGGTATTGTGAAAAAATTCGGTCCGGTGACCGCTAGCGATCAAGTCGATTTTTCAGCAAATGCGGGTGAGATTCATGCGCTGCTTGGTGAGAATGGGGCAGGAAAAAGCACGGTCATGAGCATGCTGTCGGGTGTGTACAGAGCGGATGAAGGGGAGATTCTCATTCACGGCAAGACTGCAAAAATCCGTTCCCCGAAAGACGCGGCATTACTTGGCGTTGGCATGGTATTTCAGAACTTCAGACTGGTGCAAAGCCTTACGGCAGCAGAAAACATCGTACTTGGCGAAAAGTCGTCTTTCTGGCGCGGTAGCAATTGGATGAAGAAAAAACATAAGGAGATTGAGGCGCTCGCGGAGCACTTTGGTCTGATGTTTCCGGTGGACCGTCCGATATGGCAGCTGTCCGTCGGTGAACAACAGCGTGTGGAGATCGTCAAGACGCTTTACCGGGGTGCCGACATTATTATCCTGGATGAACCGACCTCGGTGCTGACGCCCGGAGAGGCGGAGCAGCTGTTCAACACGCTGCGGGTCATGAAGCAGGAGGGAAAAACAGTCATCATGACTACACATAAGATGAAAGAAGTAATGGCCTCCTCGGATCGGATTTCCGTAATGCGCAAAGGGAAAATGATTGCCACACTGGTAACAGCGGATACGGATGAACGGGAGCTTGCACGCTTGATGGTTGGCAGAGAGGTAACGATCAGCCGCCAGGAGCGCGAAGCTTCAGAAGGCAACCCGCTGCTCGTGGTTAAGGATCTTGATGTGTATGCCGATCATGGCCGCAAGGCGCTCGATGGTTTATCCCTCAGTGTGCTCGAAGGAGAAATTGTGGGGGTTGCCGGTGTAGCCGGCAATGGTCAAAAGGAGCTGGCCGAAGTGTTGACGGGACTGAGGACTTGGAAGAACGGCGAGATTACCTTTGACGGCAGTACGGTGAAGTCAGCTTCTGTACGGGGTGCTATCGATTCAGGTATTTCCCACGTGCCGGAGAATCGTATGAAAAGCGGATTGGCCGGACGTCTCGGCTCCGTCGATAATCTGTTATTCAAATCCTACCGCAGCGAGGATCACTCCAAATTCGGCTTCCTGAAAGCCGGAAAGAACCGCTCGTGGTCTCAAGAGTTGGTTAGAAAATTTAATGTGAAGACGCCTGAGCTGGATACACCGGTGCAGCAGCTGTCGGGCGGCAATCAGCAGAAGCTGCTTTTTGCCCGGGAAGTTAGTCATGATCCCAAGCTGATGGTTGCCGTTCACCCTACTCAAGGGCTTGATGTAGGCGCTACTGCGGGCGTTCATGACCTGCTGATGGAATTGCGGGGATCTGGCAGCGGTGTGCTGCTCATTTCTGAGGATTTGGATGAGCTCTTGCAGTTATCCGATCGCATTCTTGTTATTTATAACGGTTCAATTATTGGCGAGGAAACTCATGATAACGCAGATAGAGAGACCATCGGCCTGCTTATGGCAGGTATTCAGGACAGAGAGGGGAGTGTCGTATGAGCCCGGTAAATGGAAGCAATACTGCAGTGCTGGAGCCTGCTTCGTCAAAGCCCGGCAAACGGCCTTCGCTCCGTCTGGAATACGACTCCAGCCGTACACGTACACCTTGGTGGACACCTTTCCTCTCTGTATTACTGGCCCTGGTGTTTTGTGCTATATTCATCGCTGCCAACGGCATGAATCCGATTACTGTTTATGAAAAAATGTTCCGTGGTGCATTTGGCACCTCTTATGGTTTTACAGAGACCCTTGTTAAAGCAATACCTCTGCTGCTGTGCGGCCTCGGTATTGCTGTGGCCTACCGGATATCGGTATGGAATATCGGAGCAGAGGGGCAACTGACCGTCGGAGCCATGGCGGCAACCGCGGTCACGATTTATTTTCCGGATCTCTCGTCTTTCTGGTCGATTCTGCTGATGCTTTTATTCGGCATTGCCGCCGGAGCCGTTTGGGGGCTGATGACGGCCGTTCCCAGAACGCATTTTGGAGTGAATGAGCTTATTACTTCATTAATGCTGAACTATGTGGCCTTGCTCGCCCTTGATTATGTGGTATTCGGCCCGTGGAAAGATCCGAAGGGCTTTAATTTTCCGGGTTCACCCATGTTCACCGCCGCTCAGTCGCTGCCTGTACTGGGAAGCACACGGCTGCACATCGGTCTGATATTCGGCCTTGTCGCTGTAATTATTTATTACTTGATGATTCGCTTTACCCGTTGGGGCTATGAGCTGAAGCTGATTGGAGCCAACCCCATTGCTGCCCGCTATGCAGGCATTCATATCAAGCGGCACATTATTATTGTGATGTTGATCAGCGGCGGCTTGGCTGGATTGGCAGGGATGGCAGAAGTGTCCGGTGTAACGCATAAGCTGATGCAAGGCATATCGCCGGGATATGGCTATACGGCTATTATTGTAGCCTGGCTTGCCAAGCTGAATCCGCTGGGTCTGATTATAACTTCCATTCTGTTTGGCGGTTTGATCGTCGGCGGATTCAGTGTACAGACGATTGGACTGCCTTCGTCCATTTCGGAGATGCTGCAGGGCTCCATCCTGTTTTTCCTGATTGCCGGGGATATGATTCACCGGTTCCGCATACGCCGGAGCGCATAAAAGAGAGACGCTGTCCTAAGGGGATAGCTTGGAGGAGGGGGTTAACAAATGGACTTTACTACTCAGTTATTTATAGCGGCGATTTCAGCAGGGACGCCGCTTCTTCTGGCTACGCTGGGCGGCATACTGAATGAACGGGCCGGAATTATCCAGCTTGGTGCCGAGGGCCTCATGCTTATGGGAGCCGTAACAACCTGCCTTGTATATATCCGCACCGGCAATCTGGCAGTAGCGCTGCTTGCAACCGTAGCGGTAACGGCCGTTCTGGGTCTGCTTCATTCCTTTCTGTGTGTTACGCTTCGGGCCAATCAGACGATGTCGGGGCTTGCGATGACCTTGTTCGGAAGCGGGCTCAGCGCTTATCTCGGCAAGCCGGTCAGCGGTATTCCGCTGCCGGGAACGTCACCCAAGCTGCACTTGGGCTGGCTGGAGCAGGTTCCGGTTATCGGCAAAATTTTCGGCAACATGGATTATCTGACCTGGTTCAGTCTATTGCTGGTACTGGTGCTGCATCTGCTGATTCACCGCACTTCCTGGGGCCTGCACTTAAGGGCGGTAGGTGATAGTCCTGCCACTGCTGATGTTATGGGCATCCGTGTACAATTGATTCGCTACAGCTATGTTATCGCCGGAGCGATGCTGATCGGTCTTGCAGGTGCGGATATGGTGCTGACCTACGCGCCGACCTGGAATGAAGGTTTAACCTCCGGACGGGGCTGGATTGCGGTGGGTCTTGTTATATTTGCCAGATGGAATCCGCTGCGGGCGTTGTTCTGTGCTTACTTCTTCGGTGCGCTCGATTCGCTCGGCTTCCGTATTCAGCTGCTCGGCAGTGTTGTCCCGTCGTACTTCCTGAAAATGATTCCGTACATCGTGACCATATTGGTTCTGATGTATCTGGGATACCGCAACCGCAACAAACCTTCCGGTACGCCGGAGGCGCTGGGTGTTCCTTATGTACGGGAACAACGGTTTTGACAGGGTTGATATAGGTCTTTTGACAGTTGGATTTTGAACAGCAATGCCTACTGGGGAGGAGATGGAGTGTATGGGAGCTATACAGGAAGAGGCGTTGCCGCCGCCCGGTTTACACCAGCCCCACAGCCTCCACGAGGCCTGGAAGTTGAAGTCGGCGCTGGGGGGCAGCGCCTTGTATGTATCCGGCGGAACGCTGCTGCGTACTCAATGGGAAGCTGGTACGGTACTTATGCCGAAGCAGTTGGTCGATCTGCGGGGTGTTGAGGGTATCGGGGACATTAGTCTGTCGGAGTTCCATCTGACGTTGGGTGCTCTGGCATCTTTGTCCCAGTGCCGAAAGAATGAGCTTATGCGGACAGCTGCTCCGGCAGTACAAGAGGCAGCTCGCTGCATAGCCGCTCCGGCAGTGCGTAATCTCGCTACGCTTGGCGGCAATATCGCTTCAGGCTTCGGAGATATACTTCCTGCATTGCTTGTGTATGATGCCGAGCTGGTCTCCTATGACGGGAAATTCTTGGCGGTGCAGCCTTTAACGGATTGGTTGAACAGCCGGTGGGGGGGTACAAAGCCAGCAGAGGATATTATTGCTGAAGTTCGTATCGCTCCTTCTGTACAAGAAAGTCCGGGGGCACGCAGGCTGGAGGTTTTCCGTAAGATAGGCCGCAGGGAAGCTTTTACTCCTTCGCTCGTAACGGTTGCTATAACCGCCACGATTGATGCCGGACACCAAATAAGCGGCGTGCGTATCGCGGCAGGAGGAGGCTCGGGACGGCCGCAGCGGCTTGGCGCAGCTGAAGCCATACTCGAAGGCGCTGTTTACGAGGAGAGCCTGCTTGCCATTTTGTATGAGGCTGTGGTGAATAGCTTTGAAACCTATAGTGATCCATTTGCTTCAGAAGCCTACAAGAAAAAAACCGCCGGAAACCTGATCGTATCTGAGCTATGGAAGTCTTTTAATGTGAAGATGTAAGTGGTGGAGAACTTTAAGAAACTTAGAGGAGCATTACAGGTCTTTACAGGTCTTGCCTCATAAGGTAGCTGCACTTCCTACAATTATTTCGGGCGTGGATCGGTCTAAACTTCCTATAATTGCATTCCGTACAGCTAAAAACAGGCGAATGAGCATTTTAGGCGGCAAATCGTAAAAATAAATGTACTGAGTACATTTAAATGGGTTTTGCAGTCCTTATTAAGGAATATAATTGCACTTTTTACAACTAAGCGATCCGAAGCGCCGGCTATATTCAATAGTTGCAACCTTTACACTGGTATAGCGTCACGCCATTACCGGTTTTGTTTTCCACCATGAGAGGAGAGAGGGAAAATGCTGCTGAACAAGGAATCCAGCGGAAAGCGCTGGCGTACACGGCCCGACGGACAGGGTAAAGTATCCGGCAAGCTGCAGTATTTGACCGACATGAGCGCCGATGGAATGTTGATCGGACGCGTGCTCCGCAGTCATCAGGCACATGCCCGTATTTTATCTTTGAATACCGAAAAGGCGGTCAGCTTGCCTGGAGTGTATGCGGTTATCACACATGAGGATGTTCCCGGACTGAACGGTTTTGGCATTGCGCTGCCGCACCAGCCGGTGTTCTGCAGCGACCGCGTTCGTTACACGGGCGACGCCATTGCAGCCGTGGCGGCAGACAGTGATGAGATCGCTGAATATGCGTTGTCCCTGATTGAAGTGGAATATGAGCCGCTTCCGCTGCTGGATGATCCGGAAGAGGCGATGAAGAAGGACGCGATTCTGCTGCATGCCGAGGGAAATGTGCTCCACCATACGGAATATCGAAAAGGAGAACCGGAGACTGCGTTTCAGAATTGCTGCCATGTGGTGGAAGAGACCTACTGGACGCCGCGCCAGATGCACACTTATATGGAGACGGAGGGCGGATTGTTTATCCCTGAAGATAACGGGCGTCTCACGGTGTATTCGGCCACACAGCACGGACTCATGGACCGTAAGCAGCTGTCCCGGATTCTGGATATACCGGAGGAGGATATAAGGGTAATCTCAAGTCCCATCGGCGGTTCCTTCGGGGGGAAAGACGAGCTTAACGTACAGCCGTATGGAGCACTGCTGGCGCTGCGGACACGGCGTCCGGTGAGACTGCATAATTCCCGTACTGAATCGATACGTGCCGGACTGAAGCGCCACCCCATGAAAATCACGATGAAGACGGGCTGCGACAGCGAGGGGGAAATTACAGCACATCAGGTGCGGATTATTTCGGATACCGGAGCCTATGCCACGCTCGGGGCGGAAGTGCTTAACTTTGCCACAGAGCATGTAGTTGGACCTTATATGATTGATCACGTGGATGTGGAAGGCTTCGCGGTTTACACCAACAACGGGGTATCCGGTGAGTTTCGCGGCTTTGGCGGGAATCAGGCGATTTTTGCTTTGGAGGGACAGTTGGATAGGCTGGCCGAACAATTAAAAATAGATCCGTGGGAGATGCGCCGCCGGAATTTGCGGAAGTACGGCGATCCAGGACCGCTGGGCCAGGAAATTGCCCAGACTAACGGAGCTATGCAGGTGTGGGAGGCACTAGCCTCCTCGCCCCTTATGGAAGGAATTACTCCCCAAAAGGAGAGTGCCGGAGATAGTGCCGGAGATAGTGCCGGAGATGGTGCTGGAGATAGTGCCGGAGATGGTGGTGAAGATTCTTTCGCTATCAGCAGCGCGAATGGAGGCCCTGCCGAGCCGTGGATTGTGACAGGCACCGGAGCTGCAATCGCCATGCATGGCGCGGGTCTCGGTTATGGCATTCCCGATCCTGCGGGCGGGCGGCTGGTGCTGGCCCTTGACGGCAAGATCGAAGCGGTATTCGGCTACGAGGAATTTGGTCAAGGGCTGATCGCTACGATGGAGCAGATGCTCATCGAGCAGTATGGCTTCGGTGCTGAGGATTTAAGAATCGTCATCGGTGATACGGATGTGGTGCCCGACAGCGGCTCAAGCACGGCTTCGCGGGCGACAAGCATGATGTGGATGGCGCTGAAGCGGCTGCATCCGGACTTTACGGCCCGGCTGCTGGAAGCGACGGCCGCTGAAACAGGTAAAGAACTCGAAGCTATTAAGCTCGGACCCGGTGGTATCCGGGGACAAAACGGAGAAATGCTGCTGTCCTACATTGAGCTGGCACGCAGGATTGCACAGCCCATTGTTTGTGAAACGAAGTTTAATTACCCGACTACGCCTCATGAAAGAGTAGGCGCCCACTTTTTGTACACCTATTCCGCCATCGCCGTCAAAGTCGAAGTCAACCTGTTGACCGGACGTGTGCGGGTAACCGATCAGTATCACGCAGTGGCCGCAGGCCCTGTCGCTAATCCGCAGGGCTATCTCGGGCAAATAGAAGGCGGCAGCAGCATGGCGGTTGGCTTCACTTTATCGGAGGATGCAGTCATGTCAGGCGGGAACTATTTAACGAAGAACCTGGATACCTATTTGGTGCCCACGATCTCCGATATGAATGGCAGCATACAGGTGCAGGCCATTGAAGATTTGCCGGAGCACGATACTTACGGACCCCGCGGCGTTGGGGAGGTCGGTTCGGTCAATTTGGCACCCGCTGTAGCCTCCGCAGTATATCAGGCGGTGCGCAAACGGGTGACACGGCTGCCGATTGAGCCCGAATGGCTGCAGGCTACGCCGTTTATTCCGCAGAAGGCGGTGAATACACATGCCGGATAACACTGACACAAACATTAATGAAGCAGGAAGCCTGAACACAGATTTTGCATCTGCATGTAAAAGTGTAAGCGCGGCAATGAACCAGCAGGGAGCATATGAAGGTTCGACAGCACCTGAAGAAATTTCAGCCGAAGCTGGGTTTACACTGAACTGCAGCGTCAATGGCCGTCCCGTATCCGCGGAAGTACCCCCCTCACGCCGGCTTCTTACCGTGCTGCGCGAGGATTTGGAGCTGACAGGGACCAAACGCGCCTGTGAAATGGGCCGCTGCGGCGCATGTATGGTGCTGATTGACGGCCGCCCGGTCAATGCCTGCCTGACCATGGCTTATCAATGCGCGGGCTCTGAGATTACCACGATTGAAGGCTTGAGTGAGGCGGGGCTGCATCCGGTTCAACGCGCTTTTCTGGAGGAGGGCGGTTTCCAGTGCGGCTACTGCACACCAGGTATGGTCATCTCGGTAGTGGCTCTGCTGGAGGAGAACCCGCAGCCTTCACAGGATGAAGTGGAAGAGGCATTGTCCGGCAACATTTGCCGCTGCACAGGGTACGGAGGCATTATGCGTGCTGTGAATAAGGCTATTGAAAGAGGAGTGGGCTGACATGACGGTTCCTGCAGCTTCATTGACGCTGGATAAGATTAACAACATGAGCAGGGCAGAGTTTGTCCAAAGTCTCGGCGGGATTTTTGAGCATTCGCCCTGGGTCGCAGAAGGTGCTTATTCCCATATCCCGTTCAGTTCTGTAGAACACCTGCACAGTATAATGATGGAAACGGCCTATGTTGCCGAGCGGAAACAAATAGAAGCACTGCTGAGAGCCCACCCGGATCTGGCAACAAGGCTTCAGGTTAGTCCGCTGTCTGCGGCGGAACAGCAGGGTGCCGGATTGGATCGGCTGACCCCGGAAGAATTTATTTTATTGCAGGATTTAAACAAAGAGTATACCGGAAAATTCAATTTCCCCTTTATTCTTGCCGTACGCGGCAAAAACAAGGATGAGATTATCAGAGCCATAGAAGAACGGGTGAATCGATCACCGCAAGAGGAATGGGAACAGGCTTTGTCTGAAATCGGGGCAATTACCAGGTTCCGTCTGCAGGATTTGTTAAAGAAAGAGAACACGTAAATTAATAGGAGGGTGTCGCCATGCTGGATCAGATGAACGGAAGTAACCCTAATGTTTTATTTGCCGAGAATGGAGATACATTTCTGCCCGGCACCGGAGCAATCCCCAAATGAGCGGGCGGTTGACCACCCATGTGCTGGATCTGTCGCGGGGGATTCCTGCGTGTGGTATGGCGCTTCAGTTGTGGAGGTTTGATGGGGAAGCCGGCCATTTGCTCAGTGAAGCTGTAACGAACGGCGACGGCAGACTGGATGCTCCGCTGCTGGAAGGTCCGGAAATGGAACCGGGGAGCTATGAGTTGCTGTTCATGGCTGGCGATTACTTCCGCACGACCCCATCGGAGGCGCAAGCGGGGGCTTCGGACACCTTTTTTCTCGAACAAATACCCATTCGTTTTAATATAGGCAGAACTGAAGAACATTACCACGTTCCACTGCTTGTAGCTCCGGGAGGATACAGTACTTATCGGGGCAGTTAGTGCCAGTGAAGATCTGATGACCGGAGGTGACTCGCTTCATGAAGGATACTTTTGAGCTTGTAATCAAGAATGGTAATGTAGTGCTGCCTGGTGAAGTGCTGAAGCTGGATATCGGAGTGACTAATGGAAAAATCGCTGCCTTGAGCGGGGAGCTTCCAGTTGCGCCGGATACAAAAGTCATCGAGGCTGAAGAGCACTATGTACTGCCGGGTATGATTGATATGCATGTCCACTTTAACGAGCCGGCGCTGGGACACTGGGAAGGCTTCCGCAGCGGTTCGGCGGCTCTTGCGGCCGGTGGCTGCACCACTTACGCGGATATGCCGCTTAACGGTAATCCGCCAACGGTGAACATGGCCGCGCTCAAGCTCAAGGCAGAAGCCGCGGCTGGAAACTCCGCCGTTGATTACGTGCTGTGGGGTGGCCTGGTTCCCGGGAATCTGAATGATTTGGAAGAACTGGCTTCGGCCGGAGTTACCGGATTCAAGGCCTTTTTGTCCAATCCCGGTGGCGAGGGTGAAGGGCGATTCCGTGAGGTCGATGACGATACCCTTTATCAGGGCATGAAAAAAATTGCGGCACTTGGCGGAATCCTTGCGCTGCATGCGGAAAGTGAAGAGATTACAGCAGCGCTTTCCGCAGATGCCATCCGTGCTGGCCGGAAGAGCGCGCGCGACTTCGCTGCATCCCGTCCGGCCGGTGCTGAGCTGGAGGCAGTTTCCAGAGCGCTGCTGTATAGTGAGCTGACCAGCTGCCGTCTGCATTTTGTCCATATCAGCACGGCCGCCGCCATCGAAATGATTCATGACGCCAAGCGTCGCGGACTGGATGTTTCGGCAGAAACCTGCCCTCATTATCTGATTTTGAATGAAAGTCATATGGAAGACCTGGGGCCGGTGGCCAAATGTGCACCGCCGCTGCGAAGTGCGGTGGAGAAGGAGAAGCTGTGGAAGGTGCTGGCCGATGGGAAAATAGACCTTGTCGCCTCAGATCACTCCCCTTGTCCGACAGAGCTGAAGCTGAAGCCCGGACTTTCATTTTTTGAAGCCTGGGGCGGCATTTCAGGGGCGCAAAGCAGTCTGGAGCTGATGTTCCACGAAGGAGTGAACAGGCGGGGGCTGCCTGTTACGTTGATCTCGCAGCTCCTGTCGGAGTTCCCGGCGAGACGCTTCGGATTGCAGCATCGCAAGGGCTCCATAGCCCTCGGCCTCGATGCCGATCTGGTTCTGCTTCATCCGAATCATCCCTATACACTCGCTGCAGAGGATTTGCTGTACCGCCATAAGCACAGCCCTTATATCGGAATGACCTTATCCTGCAAAGTGACTTCTACGATAAGCCGGGGAAATGTTATCTACACCGCTGAAGACGGAATAATTTCAGGGGATAGCGGACAATGGCTGCGGATTACGGAAAGGCAGTCTGTCCGATGAACGCGCCCATGATTCAGGCACCAGCTCAGGAGATGCTGAAGCTGCTGGAGGAACTGGCGGTATTCAGCGCTCCGGGGGCGGGCGTCACCAGGCTGCTGTATACCCCCGAATGGAGCCGGGCGCAGTTTTTTTTGCAGGAGAGAATGGCTGGGCTCGGTCTGGAGGTTGTGAGTGACAACGTCGGCAACGTGTATGGAAAGCTGACTGGACGTAATCCGGAAGATAAAGTGATCTTAACCGGCTCGCATATTGATACCGTAATTAACGGCGGTAAATATGACGGGGCGTACGGAATAGCAGCTGCTGTTACAGCGCTTCATTATTTGCAGCAAACCTTCGGGCAGCCTCTGCGGACGCTGAAGGCAGTGTCGTTTTGCGAAGAGGAGGGCAGCAGATTTCCGCTTACTTTTTGGGGTTCAGGCCATGTTACAGGTCTGTATGACGGAAGTGAAGCGGAAGCCTGCGCTGATTCCGAGGGTGTAACGCTTGAGGCTGCAATGGTTGAATGCGGCATTGGGATGGGGATCAGATCTGACAAAGCAGAGAGCGGAGATAAAAGCGGGAGCGGTACAGTCGGCATGGGAAGCACAGCAAGGAGAAATGATATCGGAGCTTTTGTGGAGCTGCACATTGAGCAGGGAATTATCCTTGAAAAGACGGCTAAACAAATTGGTGTAGTGCAGGCGATTGCGGGACAGAGACGTTTTATGGTCGAGGTCTGCGGCACCGCCAATCACGCGGGCACGACCCCGATGCACATGAGGCAGGATGCGCTCGCTGGCGCGGCTGAAATGCTGCTTGCGCTGGAAGGTTTGGCTGCGGAGGCGGGTGAGCCTCTTGTGGCTACATCGGGTCGGCTGGAGGTGCTGCCCAATACGCCGAATGTGATCCCTGGCGAGGTTCTTTTTACGCTGGATATTCGTCACAGCGAGGAAGAGGAACTGGAGGCTTTTTGCGACTGTATCCTTGCAGCCTTTAAGGGGATTGCAGCAAGACGCGGACTGACGCTTAAGATTATGCCAAGGCTCAGTGCCTCCCCTGCACCTATGGACGGCGGGCTGACCGGAATGCTGGAAAGCATCTGCCGGAATCAGGGCAGGACTTACCGTAACATGGTAAGCGGGGCGGGACATGATGCCCAGCTCTTTGCGCCGCAATGTCCTACTGCGATGATTTTCGTGCCGAGCCGGGCAGGGATCAGCCATTCTCCAGAGGAATATTCTTCGCCGGAGGAACTGGCTGCCGGGCTAGATGTACTGACGGCACTGCTATATGAGCTGGCTTATAAATAAAGAAAATCGAGCAATTAGGCTTAATTACCGCCAATGTTGAATTCACCGAACTTTAAAGGGAGAGATTATCATGAAGCGGTACGAAGATTTGTCGCCGTCACTGCGGTGCATAATGACCCCGGGACCGGTGGAGGTTGACCCGCGTGTGCTGCGGGCGATGTCTTTTCCGGTGCTGGGACAGTTCGATCCGGAGTTTACCGGTATTATGAATGAAACGATGGAAATGCTGCGGGAGCTGTTCGCTACCGGCAACCAGTGGGCTTATCCCGTTGACGGCACCTCCCGCTCCGGTATTGAAGCGGTGATGGTTAGCCTCATATCACCGGGTGACCGTGTGCTTGTCCCGATCTTCGGGCGGTTCGGACATCTCCTGCATGAGATTGCCGAGCGCTGCGGTGCCGAAGTTTTTGTCATAGAGAAAGCCTGGGGAAGTGTGTTTGATCCCGGTGAGATTATCGCGGCTATGGAAAGCTTTAAACCCCAGATCGTAGCAATGGTTCATGGCGAGACCTCCACTGGACGTATACAGCCGCTGGCGGAAATAGGGAAGGCCTGCCGCGAGATGGATGCTTTACTTATTGTAGATGCGGTGGCAACGCTTGGTGGTGTGCCTGTTGAGACAGACGCCTGGAAGCTGGATGCTGTTATCGGCGGTACGCAGAAATGCCTGTCCGTCCCCTCGGGCATGGCACCGGTTACGTATAATGAACGCGCTGAGGCTAAGCTTCTGACCCGCAAGCGGGTGGAACGCGGATTGAGAACAGACGAAGCACAGCCGGGTGACCTGTCTTTTATCCGGAGCAATTATTTCGATTTAAGCATGCTTCAGGATTACTGGAGTCCACAAAGGTTGAATCACCATACGGAAATGACCTCCATGCTGTATGCGCTGCGGGAAGGGCTGCGACTAACGCTTGAGGAAGGGCTTGAGGCGCGGTTTGCCAGACATGCACTGCACGAGAAGGCGCTCGTTGCCGGGTTGACGGCGATGGGGCTTAAGCTGTATGGAGATCCTGCCAGCAAGCTGACGGTTGTCACCTGTGTGCTGATTCCGGACGGGGTTGACGGGGAGTCGGTGCGATCCATGCTCCTGGACCGGTTCGGAATAGAAATCGCCAGTTCCTTCGGTCCGCTTAAAGGAATGATCTGGCGGATAGGGACGATGGGCTTCAGCTGCCGCGAAAATAATGTACTGCGTGTGCTGGGTGCGCTCGAAGCGGCACTCCTGCGCCATAGCTATCCGGTACCTGCGGGCCTCAGCTTACAGGCGGCGCTTGACGTATATGATGCAAACATAAGATAATCGGTAAAATAACATGCAGTGAGTTCAATAATTTGGAGAGTTACCGGAGGCTAATTAGTCGATGATTTTCTTTAACCCAAACGGCTACCGTTCTAATAGAACGGCAGGGCCGTTTTTTCTTAGACAGCTTAATCCTAATTAAGATCATAGAAGGGAGCGATGGCCATGACTTTTACTAGAAAACCTTTGGCGGACTGTGTGCCCGAGCTTGTAGCTACAGCCCGTGGTGATCAGCCGGCAACGCTTGTTATTACCGGAGGCAAGCTGGTCAATGTATGCTCAGGTGAAATTCTGGATGGAATGTCTGTCGGCGTTCAGGGCGGACGCATAGCCTATGTCGGAAAAGATGTATCTCATATGATTGGAGAAGGAACACAGGTTATTGATGCGGGCGGCAAGTACATGGCCCCGGGATTACTGGATGGACACTGCCATATTGAGAGCACCCAGCTGACCGTTACTGAATTTGCCCGTGCCGTTCTGCCGCTTGGCACTACCGGCGGGTTCTTTGATGCACACGAGATCGCCAATGTATTCGGACTGAAGGGAATCCGGCTGATGCTTGAGGAGATGCGCGGCACGCCGCTGGCTGCTTATATGCAAGTAGCCTCCTGTGTGCCATCGACCGGTCCGGAGTTTGAGACTACGGGTGCGGCAATCGGCCCGGAGGAAGTGGCGGAAGCATACACTTGGGGCGGAGATGTTATTGCGCTGGGAGAAGTTATGAACTTTCCTGGCGTTGTATACGGGGACGATAAAATGCTCGGGGAGATTCAAGCGACGCTCCGGGCAGGGCGATTTGTTGACGGCCATTTTACATGGCCGTCGAACGATTGGAGGCTGCCTGTCTATGCCGCGGCCGGAGTCACTGGCGACCATGAATGTGTCACAGCGGAAGATGTAATTGAGCGCGTGCGGCTCGGCATGTATGCCAAAATGCGCCGCGGCTCCGCCTGGCATGATGTGGCGAAGACGATAACTGCGCACACGGAGCACGGTCTGGACCCGCGGCGGATGATGCTGGTTACCGACGATCGCAGTTCGGAATCGCTTCGCGACGAGGGACATATGGATTTCGTTCTGCGGCATGCGATTGCCCAAGGCGTCAAGCCGGTTACCGCTTTTCAGATGGCAACGATTAACACCGCTGAGCGCTTCGGTTTAGCCCGGGATATTGGTTCCATTACTCCGGGTTCCTATGCGGACATTATTTTACTGGACGGGAATCTTGCGGATGTCAATGTTGTGCTGACGATAGCAGCCGGTGCAGTGGTTGCGGAGAACGGCGTAATGACAGCTTCCCTGCCTTCCTACACGTATCCGCAGGAGGTTCGGTCATCCGTACATTTGCTAAAAAGGCCTGCAGCGGAGGATTTCTTGATTCCCGCTCCGGTTTCATCCGGCTCCCTATCTACAAGAGTTATTAAGGTCCGGGAAAATCATGTGGAAACGACCGAGCTGATTATGTCTTTACCTGTGGTTGACGGCCACCTGGAGGTGGGTAACGGATTGTGTAAAATTGCCGTGCTGGAGCGGCATAAGGGAACCGGCAACAAGTCCGTGGGCGTTGTAGACGGAATAGGTTTTCACGAGCCGGCGGCGATCGCGATGACTGTTGCCCATGACAGCCACAACGTGCTGGTAATCGGCAACGATGATGAGTTGATGGCCCAGGCGGCCAATGCCGTTGCCGACGCCCGGGGCGGAGTCGCAGTCCTGACAAGGAACGGAACGACGCTTTTCCCGCTGGCCATAGCAGGTCTGATGTCGGCGGAGCCCTTCGAAACCGCAGCAGAGCAGTCGGCTGCCATCAGTAAAGCTTTGTACAATGCGGGCTGCACTTTAAATTATGGATTTATGACGTTGTCGCTGCTTGCGCTGGCAGTTATTCCTACACTGCGCATTTCCGATAAAGGTTTGGTGCGGATTTCGCCGGAAGAGGGAATACAACTAGTATCGCTGTTTGTATAAACGGATTGAAAAAAAAGAGCTGTTTTGAGGTCGATTTTTGACCCTCAAAATAGCTTTTTTGGTATAATAAATCTATAAATTAAACAGATATTTTACAATTGAATCATATTTTTAATGAAAATGAATAAAAAATATAAACAAAGCATATCAAGCTGACGATAATAACTTTAAATTAATTAAAAATTAGTAGTATTATCCTATTACGGGACATTACTAAGTCAAAATAAGAGGGACGGGGTGCTGGAGAGATGATCAGATTAGAAACGCAAGACATTGTGAATATTGCCAAGAAGCAAATTGCCGGAATATTTAAAATGGAGCCGCTGGAGCTGAATTTCGTTAACGATTTTCAGGGAGAGAAATATCTTTTAACAAATGATAAACTTCACCTCACGAACCAGCATTATTGGGCAAAGGTAATGGATTGTGTTTTTGACAATCAAGTCCGCCCGGTGCTGATGTGCGAGATCCTGTATTTCCTCCGCAACGAATTCATGGAGAGTGATATTAAATTACACTTTTCTTATGATTTCACGGAAGGCTCAGAGGGTGCTGCGGCAGCAAGTGCCGAGATCAGCTTTAATGATTCTCCCGAACTGCAAAAAAGCGAGATTACTGAGTTGATCGATTTCGCATTGGCCTTACAGGACAAACAGTGGTTTAAGGAATTAACCGATAAATACAAACAACTGAGTGCATGAGTGGGACTTGTAAATATCATACAGAAAGGAATTTAAAAAGTTTGATGGTACTACCATCGGCAGCATGCATAAGTATGGATACCGCCCAGCTGCATTTGGCAACAATGATGCTGAGAAAGCAGTATCTGCCAAAGCAGTAGAAGCTATCAAATCTGCACTTGAATCTGCAGGTAAATAAATCGTTATAAAGTCATAAGAATATGAGGGGTTGTCCTAAAGTCATGAAAATGGCCGGGGATAACCCCTTTTTCTTCTTAAAGGTTAGGGACTCAACATAGAAATATAGATGATTTAAAGGGATTATTGAGGTGTATGTCAAAACATTAATGTACACGGGCAGGTATGGAACCTGTTATCAATGGGAGGCTCCAACATGACACAAATCAAACAGCTAGCTCCACAAGATGATTTTACCGGCTTTTACCTGCTGCGCGAACTTGCAGTTAAACAAACGAACGGTACTCCTCCAAAGGACTACTTCGATATTATTCTGGCGGATTCCAGCGGGCAGCTGTCGGCCAAGTTCTGGGACGTTTCCACAACGGATAAAGAAACATTTTTCCCGATGGCGCTTGTAAAGGTACAGGGAACGGCTCACACCTATCGTGAGAAGCTGCAGGTCAAGATTTCAAAAATGAGACTGGCCAAAGAGTCTGATGGGGTGGCATTAACAGACTTTATCCGCTCCGCGCCTATTCGCCCTGTGGATCTCATTCATACGATTAAAGTGGTTATGGCGAGTATTACAGACCCGGAGATTGCCACGATCGTCTCGTTCTGCGTAGGCAAGGTAGAAGAGAAACTGATGCATTATCCGGCCGCAAAAACCCACCATCATGCTTATTTTGCCGGACTTGCTTATCATATGGTACGTATGCTGGAGATTGGCGAGTTTCTGTGCAAGCAGCGTCCGTTTCTCAATCCGGATCTTATTAAAGCCGGAATTATTCTGCACGATATCGCCAAGCCTGAAGAAATGGTTTCCCAGCTGGGTATTGTGTCTGAATACAGTGTTCAAGGCAAGCTGATCGGGCATATTGCCATGGCATCCAACTGGATTACAGAGGCAGCGATTCGTTCAGGCATCGATTTAACCTCGGAAAAAGTTCTGGGATTGCAGCATTTGGTTCTATCACACCACAATTTGGGGGAATGGGGCAGCCCTGTCCAGCCGCAAACGGCTGAGGCGGTAGCTCTGCATCACATAGATGCAATGGATGCAAAGCTGCAGATGGTTGAGGATGCGCTGGATACAACTCCGGAGACAGAGGAATGGACGCCTTTCATTAGAGGCTTGGAGAATAAGGCGGTTTACCGATTGAAGATATAACAATGCCCACAGCACAAGCGCTTGAGCGGCTGGAGTTAGCTGTTTCAAAGTCAATTGCTGTAAAATCCATACGTAAAGCCCCTATCTATCAGTTCTATACGTTCATATCAAAGTAGTAAGAGGGGAAAGACAAATAAGGAGATGAGAGATTGCGGCAGAAAAGCCATGACTTCTACGTAAGTAGAGCAGTCATGGCTTTTATCAATTTCAGTATTACTTAGGAAGCTTAATTGCGGCTGTCGAGTTTGCGGCTGCGAATGCGTTCCAGCTCTGTATCAACCGCCTTACTCAGGCTAGGATCGGCTGAGGGGTAAGAGGCTCTGAGGAAATTCTGTTCGAGATTATCAGCCAGCACCTCCCATTCGGCAATTTTCTCTTCCATACGTTCGAAGCCGCGTGAGGCTGTACCGGGATTTATGGCCTTGCCGTAGCTTCCGGCAATCGGACCTTGACTATGGCTGCGTGGAGCCGAGCTGAGCGTTTCTGCTGCCTGGTGGGCCCGGGCCGTTAGTTCAGCTCTTTTTGCCTTGAGCCGGGCATACTCTTCCTTTGAACTTCGGATACTTGCTTCCAGTGCGGCTAGAGTATTCCGGGTTTCTTCCAACCCAGTGGTGCATTCCTGTGCATTCTCCTGGTACCGAAGTTTGGCAAATACCGCTCGCCTAGCCTCATCCACATTCCCTAGCTCCAACGACTTTACCGCTTCATCCTCGCTCCGATCAGCCAGCAGCAGATATTCGTTCAGACGCCGTTCCAGTATACTTGCTGCCACTTTCAGCTCGCGCTCCTTTTGCTCCGCCGCAGAGATTTCTTCCTTCAAATCACGCAGATATTGTCCGGTTAGCAGCACCGGGTCCTCCAGCTTGTTCAACCCTTCGTGCAGGGCCGCTTTCGTCAGTGTTGCGATTCTATTCAATATACTCATAATGATTCGCTCTCCTTTTTATGTGACTCTAGTTAATTGTAGCTGTCCGTGAAACTGCCGAAGGGTTCTTTGGGAACAACGATACTGGCGATGAGGTAAAAAATAACCACTGAACCAAAACTGAAAAGGGCAACAGCCAAGGCCAGCAGACGCAGGACAGTCGCATCAATACCGAGCCATAACGCAAGGCCTCCGCATAAGCCGCTGATCTTTTTATCTCTCTGGGAACGGTATAATTTTTTCATATTCAAATCGCTTCCTCTCTTAGGGTAGGGTACCAGCATTAATCTTGTAAGCATCCAGTGTCTATGTATTCATTGTAAGACCTTTACGCATGCCGCAAAACGGCCTGAGGACTGTTTTGTTAACCCGACCTGAGGCGGGGAATACTCTAGCAAAAAGGCGGGGAACCTAACCTAAATGACATCAAGTAACTTGTTTGTGGGAAAGTTAATCCTCATTTAACACTCCAAATCTATACTGGGCTCATGTCCAGTTCTTAAAATATATGTAGTAAAGGATGGCGGACCAAATGGGAATTCACACTTATTTTCGATCTCTGAACGAATTGGAAAGAATTTTTCGCTGTCCTGGTAAGTTCAAATTCGAAGTGCACACTGTGGCGGCTCATTCCTGGAAGGTGGTACAATACGCCAAAACACTGGCAGATATCGAAGAAAAAAATGGTGCGATCATAGATTGGAAGAAGCTTTATGAAATCACAAGCAGTCATGATTACGGGGAGATTTTCATTGGAGATATCAAGACACCGGTAAAGCATTCTTCGATGGAGCTTCGTTCTTTGATCCAGCAGGTTGAGGAGGGCATGATTAATAACTTCATTAAAGAGCATATCCCCGAGGAATTCAAAAACATCTTCTACAATCAATTGAGGGAAGGCAAGGACGATTCACTGGAAGGCTTGATTTTGGAAGTCGCAGATAAAATGGACCAGGTGTATGAGGCCTTCTCTGAGCTTCAAAGAGGAAACACCGAGAAAGAATTTGTTGTCATGTACCGCAATGCCTTAGTTAAAATCAAAAATATCAATTTAAAGTGTGTTGAATATTTTTTGGAGACGATTCTGCCGGATATGGTCAATGAAGAAACCATTTATTCCATTGACATTAAACGTATCACAGAAGAAGCTTTGGCACTTTAAATTGACTGTATAATGAACTGACCATGAACCCTAAACTCTGACGGATCAGTTTCATTGTACATGTGCGGGAGGTGTCGCTAAGTTGCCCGGAATAATAAGCACCATAGCACTGCTGATTAAGGAATTGACACTGCTGGTGTCATATGTTCGAAACAATGCGTTTCCACAGCCGCTCTCGGAGGAAGAAGAAAGCCGCTGCTTAGGTCGGATGGCGGAGGGAGATGCCCGTGCTATACTAATTGAGCATAATCCGCGCTTAGTCGCGCATATCGTCCAGACGTTATAAAAAAACTCCAACAAAAATTGTTATCTTTTAGGAAAAGATTTTGCATAAAAAGGTGGGTAAACAGAATCAGCTTGTGAACTTTAAGGAACGGTAATTAGTGCTATATGCTATAAGTATACAAAAAGCTCAAGTGGACAAGCTTGGGCTTTTTATTTTGAGGTTGTGAAATTGCATATACTTATCATGGAACATTTAGTAATATATTGTCGAACAATTTTTTTAATAGAGTATTAATAAAATTAAGGGGGAAAAAGAGTGAAATTACATAGTTTTAAAATAGAGGGTTTTAGAAGACATTTGGACACTGAAGTATTTTTCTCTGATGCAACTTTCTTGTTAGGAGAAAATAATATTGGGAAAAGTTCTATATTAAATGCGCTGCATTTTTTGCTGAATGATGTAAAAAAACTTTCAGAGGAGGATTTTTTCTGTTTAAAGGAAGAAGGACTAACCTTCAATACTCGAGGAGTAGAAGAAATAATAATGACAGCAGAATTTCGTGATATACCCGAGGAAGCTAAGGGGTGGATCGGATTTAAAGGCCGTGTGCTTAACTATACTCAAGAAGACGGTAATAGCGGTTATAGAATTATTTACAAAAAAACTTTTACACCTGGTAGTGATTACATTGTTGAAATGCGTCAGCAAATTAGAAATATTAAAGCTGAATATGAGCAATGTTCAAGTATTCAAGAATATACTGATGCAAGTTTAGATATGTCATTAATTAAAGATAAGATTGGAAGTATAGCACCAACAAAAAAGTTAACTGCAAAGGAACTAAATTATATTAAGGAGCTAGAAGATTTATATGATTATGACGAGCAAAATGAGGAATGGTTTCGGAACCCAGGAGGAATACCATCTAATGTACTAAGTAAATTACCAAAATTCTTATTAATTCCTGCCCAAGACAAAATAGATGAGCTTTCGGGGACTTCTGGTACGTTGATTTCTACATTGACGCAGTTATTCAATGATGTTCGTGAGACTTCTGATAATTATAAGCAAGCACAGCAGTATTTGGACTTGTTGGCCGCAGAATTAAATCCAGAAGATTCAGGAAGTGAATTTGGGCAAATGATGTTGGAGTTAAATAAAACAGTTAGTGATGTGTTCCCTAATACAGGACTTAAAGCAGTTACAAATTTGGCTGAGGCAGATAAAGTTATAAAACCTCAGTTTAAAATTTCAATGTTTAGCAATATTACAACTTCAGTTAACATGCAAGGAACGGGGATAATACGTTCTGCAGTATTTGCCTTATTAAGATATAGGAATTTAAGAGAGAATAGAAGAGGGGCAGAACAAAGTAGGCCCTTATTAGTTGGTTTTGAAGAACCAGAGATATATTTGCATCCAAATGCTGCAAAACAAATGAGGGACACCATCTATGAATTAGCAAGTGCACATAATAACCAAATTGTCTGCACAACTCATTCACCTTATATGATTGATTTAAGTAAGAAGCCTCAGCAGATATTAAATTGTCTATCGCGAAAAAAAGCAGTACATAGATTAGGTAATCGAGAATTAAGTGTAGAAAAACTAAGCTGCTGTTCCTTCAATACAAGTGAAGAGTTCAAGAAACTTCAAAATGATGATAAATCCTATGTGAAAATGCTCTTGAAAATGGATGATTATATTTCTAGAGTCTTTTTTTCTAAATATGTATTAATTGTTGAAGGGGATACCGAAGATATTGTTTTAAGAGAGACTCTTAATCGTATGCCAGCTATTGTTAAAAAGGATATTGAATGTAACTGGCAGATTATAAAAGCAAGAGGAAAAGCTGCAATAATCTCTCTGGTGAAATATCTCAGGGCGATGGGTATTAACCCTGTGGTTATTCATGATAAAGATGAGGGAGTAATACGAGCAGAGATATTTAATGAACCTATACTCACAGCTATTGGTGAAGAAGATAATCGAATAATGTTAACAAATTGTATTGAGGATATTCTTGGTTACGAAGCCCCGTCAAATGAAAAGCCGTACAATGCATACAGGTATATAGCCGAAAACTGGAATGAAAGTTGGGAATCAGTTTCAAGTCAGTGGAGATTAATCGTTGAAAGTGTCTTTAAAGATTCTTTTAGTCTCGTAGTATCAGAGGATGCCCAAGCTATTGCTCAAAGGGTTGCTGCCACAGTAGAAGAACCCAACTGAAAACTAATAGTATAAAGGGGTTTTAAAGTTAAATGTTATTTAATTGGTATTGAGGAGGTTTGAAATATGGAATATTTAAAATTATTGCCTATACCTAGCGCAATTGGCTGGTTTGGAAGCTTCATGCTGCTTATTTATTTTATTGATTTCTTTAGAACTACTCCTGCTGCACGTCTTCTTGAGAGCAGTAAAACAGGACTCTTAAGAAAGATAAGCAAAGATATCATAATTTATTTAATTGTTACGGTACTGATTCTTTTTTTCGCATCCCCCAGCAATAATTCTGCGTTAATGATTCCTTTATTCATAGGCATTATTATCACAACCGTTTTAGGTTTGATTTATACAGAAGCAAAAAATAGTCGAATTCAACTGTTGATTAATAAAGTGATTATTAAGGTTGTTAAAACAAAGGCTTTCCGATATTACCGATTAACATTAAGCCTGATACATACGCTTATGATAATCAACGCTTATTGGTTGTTTGTTACTATGACTCTCAGTGGCTTCAAGGATACACTTAACGTAGATGTGACTAATAACTTTGATATTCTTTTATATTCCTATGAGAAAAATAAATATATTATCTATGCTTTTATCGTTCTTTCAGGAATAATGTTCTTTGTATTTCAAAAGATGTATATGTACCCAATCAATAAAATTTTTAGTGAGATTTTCAACTCAGTTTCAAAAGGTAGGATAAAGCTTACATCTGGAGAAGTGCTTCATGACCTTTATATATTCCAGACCTCAGATACAAAGTTTCTATTAGCAAGTAATGATCTTAATATTTCAGGAGCTTCAAAAACATATCATATCCATAGAGATAAAATTGATTATATTGAGACCAGTAGCAGTTCTAAAATTATTGATTTTAAACAACAGGATATTAAAAGAATTACATAAACCTGTACCTATTTTCCCGTACATGCACTTCTGGGCATCTACCCACATACAATAAAAAGACCATGAACCCTAAACTCTGACGGATCGGTTTCATTGTACATGTGCGGGAGGTGTAGCTAAGTTGCCCGGAATAATAAGCACCATAGCACTGCTGATTAAGGAATTGACACTGCTGGTGTCATATGTCCGAAACAATGCGTTTCCACAGCCGCTCTCGGAGGAAGAAGAAAGCCGCTGCTTAGGTCGGATGGCGGAGGGAGATGCCCGTGCCCGCAATATGCTGATTGAGCATAATCTGCGCTTGGTCGCGCATATTGTCAAAAAGTTCGACAATACGGGAGAGGATATGGAGGATTTGATCTCCATAGGAACGATCGGGCTCATTAAGGCGATTGAAAGCTACCGCCCGAACAAAGGGACAAAGCTGGCCACTTTTGCTGCCCGTTGTATCGAGAATGAAATCCTGATGCACCTCCGTTCTCTTAAAAAGACACGAAAGGACGTGTCGCTGCACGATCCCATTGGAACGGATAAAGAAGGAAATGAAATAACCTTAATAGATATCTTGGGTTCTGGAGCCGATGATCTGCTGCTCACAGTAGATCTTAATATTGAGAAAAGCAAAATATACCGCAATCTAGATATTCTGGATGATCGGGAGAAGGAAGTGGTGGTTGGACGGTTTGGGTTAGATACAGGTGGGGAAGAGAGGACGCAGCGGGAAATTGCTAAGGAGTTGGGGATCTCGCGGAGTTATGTTTCAAGAATAGAGAAAAGAGCGCTCATGAAGCTTTATCATGAGTTTTATAAGGTGAAGCGGTGAGAGTGCTTATATGAGACTTCACGGATAGAGTGAAAGTGGGACTGTCATCAAGCCTTTACAGACTTGGGGGCAGTCCCACATCTTGTTATGATCACTAGCATCCGATTCCTTGATAATAAAAGCCAATTGACTTCATTAAAGTGGCTTCAAGCATGTTTCGTCCATCGAACATGTTCGGCTGATTCATGATGTTCTTCATCTGTACCCAATCGATTTGCTGATATATAGCCCATTCCGTACATAGAATCACGGCATCAGCATGTTGAAGTGCATCTTCCGGTGTAGCACTCCATGTAATGGGTTGTTGAAGCAGATAAGGTTCCAATGGGGCTACCGGATCAAATACGCTAACATAGGCTTGTTCACTAAGCAGGCTCTGGATGACACGGCTGGCAGGCGCTTCCCGAATGTCGTCGGTTTCCGGTTTAAAGGCAAGACCCAGAACAGCTATTTTTTTGTGAGCTAGAGTTTCCAGTCTTTCCCGGACTTTATCAAGAAGGTATAAATGTTGTGTCTGATTGACAGATACGACTTTCTCCAGGAGGCTCAGTTCAGTGTCATTTGCTTTGGCTGTTAGAAGCAGCGCGGAAACATCCTTAGGAAAGCAGGATCCTCCATACCCTATTCCGGCCTGAAGGAAGCTTTGTCCGATTCTCGGGTCGAGACCGATTCCTTCTGCAACATCTTTCACATGTACTCCCAATTTATCGCAAAGTCTGGCCATTTCATTGATATATGAAATCTTGGTTGCCAAAAAAGCGTTGGAGGCATATTTGATTAGCTCAGCAGTCCTCGGTGTAGTCACAACGACAGGACAATTGACGGACTGATACAGCGTCAGGATCAGATGGGTTGCTCTCTCATGGTTAGATCCGATAATGATACGATCCGGATTCAGAGCGTCGATCAAAGCTTTTCCTTCCCGTAAAAATTCTGGATTGGATGCCACGTCGAACGGATGTGATTCGATCTGTGCCGACTTGATCCAGGAAGTTACCCGTTCCTGTGTCCCTACGGGAACCGTGCTTTTGTTAATAATCAACTTATATCTGTTCGACGCGTGGCCTATGTCTTCGGCTACCTGCTGTACATAGCTTAAATCGGCGTTGCCGTCAGGGCCGGAAGGTGTCCCTACACAGATAAAAATGATGTCGTTATTGTTAATCGCCTGGTCTTTATCGGTAGTAAATTGTAAGTGCCCCGATTGCATATGTTTCCTTAATAACTCCTCCAATCCAGGCTCGTAGAAATGAAGATTTCCTTGCTTCAACTGATTAATTTTGAGGGAATCTGTGTCCAGCCCTGTTACATTCCAGCCCATTTCGGCAAAGACAAGTGCTGTTGTGGTTCCCACATATCCCGTTCCTATCACCAAAATATTCATTGATCTCCCTCCCTTCCTAACGAATGTAAGCCTGCCATAATGGAACGAAAGCCGATCACTGTGTCTTCTAAATAGTAATTGACGTCTTTCAAATGTACGTCGTTTAGAATAATACAGTTCTTGATTTGGCAGCCTTCAATAGTTGAACCGGCGCTGATGGACACATAGGGGCCGATGACACAGTCTTTAAGAACGCAGTTCTTATCTATAGCTACGGGTGCAATAATCTGACAGTTGTCCAATTTCACAGATTCGTGAATCAACCGGCTTTCCTCCATCTGGCTAAGTGATCGGCGATTGGCTTCAAGCCACCTCTTGATGGTCCCGACATCCATGTTTTGTTTCACTGTCAGGCGATATGTTACTGGATAGCCCTGATCAATAAGCCATTGAATGGCATCCGTGATTTCGTATTCTCCTCTGACGGAAGGTCCTATGGCGGATACCGCCTGAAAAATCGACGATGTGAACGCGTAAGCGCCCATCACAGCAAGATTGGATGTAGGGATACACGGTTTCTCTACCAGTTTGATGATCTGTTGATTGAACACTTCTGCAATCCCATAATCCTGGGGAGTGTCAACTTCGGCCAGCAGCAAGCCGGCATGGCTTCCCTGCTCCAAGAGTTCTTTCAGCTCTGTCAAAGAGTCAATAATCAGATTATCTCCCAGCAATAGCAAAAAAGATTCCTCACCGACAAAGTGTCTCGTCTCCTTGACTGCATCCGAAATCCCTCTCGGCTTGTTTTGATAAATATAAGTAATGGTTGTCCCCCATTGTTCGCCGGTACCGATGTGTTCCCTTATGGCTGATTCCTGTGATGGGTGTATGACAATCCCGATGTCCACAATGTTCTGTTCTATTAATTTCTCAATGCAGGATTGTAACAGCGGAATATTGGCTACAGGGATAAGAGTTTTGGGATACAATCGGGTGATAGGATACAGTCGCGTACCAGCTCCGGCGCAAAGAATAATTCCTTTCATATGGCTCCTCCCCTAACTGAATCAAATTTTCTCTACAAATCATCGTATGAGGGAGAGATAACGTTTGGTTGGACAAATCTTCCTGGTCTTTACTATATTTTCTTTATGTAAATCATAGAGTGACAACAAAAAACAGGCGCGAATCTGAAGATCACGCCTGTTCTTATTTATTGTTCGCTGATCCAATTACGAACGTTAGCGTCTTTTACAGGGTGCACGAACATGATTTTAGGCTGGCTTTTTGCTTGCATGGCATCATATAAGCTGATATGAGGTGCGAACCGCAGGTATTTAACTCTGCCAAGAGGATAAGGGCGGCTTTTGCCTCCGTATTTCATGGCCAGGGTTAGATACAGCATTTCACCCAGAGCGTATACATTTGAATTTTTAAATAGCCTTTCCAGTTGTCTTTTATTAATTCCTTTCAGCATCCGTTTAATAATTCTATGCCGGTACACTTGCATGGGGTTGAACGTTCCATAGAATCCTTTTCGCTTAAAAAATGGCTGCCATTTGCCCCATTCCTGCCACATGGTTACCCCGGGCTTCCAAACCGTCTTTCTGGGGTCCGTCTCATGTCTGATATATTTACCAATGCAATCGTAGCCCGCCATGTTTTTCTCTAAAAATGCTTCGAATCCTGGATTGACGAACATAACATCAAATTCCATGAATACCAGGTACTCATAGTGAACGCTTGATTCTTCCAGCCAGCTCATGACATCGTAGAAAAAACGGCCGGTATTTCTAGGTGGTTGTAAAGGTCTACTGTACGGACAGTACATGACCTTTTCATTTCTGCATACACGTTTACCAAAGTTAGGATCTGTACCACCGTTATATAGAACAATAAGGGCATCTTGCCGCGTATATTTGCGAATATTTCTTATTTGTTGAAAAAGCGCATACTCGTCTTGATGTGCCAAGATAGCAAAACAAATCATAATGGCTCACCTCCTATAAGATTGCTTATCTTGAACGGGGAATCAATGCATCCACTCTACGAACTTGCAGATTCCAGTCTCCAAATCGGTGGAAGGGTTATAACCCAAGAAGTCATGTGCTTTTTGAACATTTGCCCATGTCTGCGGGACATCTCCCGTCTGCAATGGCTGCCATTCTATAATGGCCTGCTTATTCAACGCTGTCTCCAGTAGCTGTACAAGTCTTAACAGGGTGGTAGGGTGATCATTGCCTAAATTAAACGCTTCGTATCCCTTGTGATTCCAATCGATTGCCTTGCGAATTCCTGAGATGATATCGTCGATATAAGTATAATCCCGGCTGGTAGAACCGTCTCCGAACAGAGGAATGGGCTCATCATTCCTGATTTTTGCAGCAAACTTATGAATGGCCAGATCCGGCCTTTGTCTTGGACCATAGACGGTAAAAAAACGCAACGCAGTAACCGGTAATTGGAAGCAATGGCTATAGCTTCTGCATAAGGCTTCTCCCGCTGCTTTTGTGGCCCCGTAGGGAGAAGCGACCTGCAGGAGGGCGTCGTTTTCGGAGAAAGGGACTTTGTCATTTAACCCGTAAACGGAGCTGGAAGAGGCGAAAATAAATCGCGAAACCGCATATTTGACGGAAGCATCAAGGACGTTTATGGTACCCAGCAAATTTACTTCGACGTACATAAGAGGGTCCTCGATAGAAGGGCGCACGCCTGCTTTGGCTGCCAGATGGATGACCACGTCCGGCCTCCAGGTGTTGAATATCCGGTCGATGCTCACCCTGTCCCGTATATCGGCTTCAATCAATTGATAGCCTGGCGATCCAACATGCTCCTTAATGTTATTCTGTTTAATTGTACGGTCATAATAAGAGTCAAAATTATCTATAACCAGGACAGAATGACCGTCCTTCAACAACGAGTCGACCAGATGACTGCCGATAAAACCGGCCCCTCCGGTTACAAGTATTTTGTCCTTCAATGATCCGCTCCCCTTATAAAGTCTTATTGTGCGGCGTGGTGACCTTTACTGTTTAAAAACCCATTTGCGAAGAGAAGCGGCTTTTACCGGATGCACGAATATAATGTTCGGTTTTCTTTTGGCTGCCCGGAGCTCCTTTAATGTGAGAGCAGGTCTAAAGCGCAAATATTCTCTGGTCGATTTCTTGTATGTTGTACACTTTCCGCCAAATCTCTTGCAGAGCGTGATATAGACCATCTCACCGATGCACCGGATGGAAGATGTTTGGAACAGGTACTCAAGCTGTTTGGTATTGATTCCCGCAAGGATTCGCTTAATGATGCCATGACGAAATACAGACATGGGGCTGGACGTTCTATAGAAATGATCTACTCCGAAAAATGGTTTCCAACGCTTCCAGTCCCGCCACATCTCCTGGCCTGGTTCCCATGTGGTCAGCATCGGATTGGACTCTTTTTTCAGTATTTTGACCAAACAATCATAGCCCTTCATTTGATTGCTCAGCAGCCTTCCGAATCCGTAATTCACAAATGCAATGTCATATTCCATGTAAACCAAATATTCGTATTTCACTTTCGTTATCTCAAGCCATTTCATAACGTCATAGAGGAAGCGTCCGCTTGTTCTCTGTTCGAGCGGCTTGCTGTACGGGCAATAGAGCACGTTTTCTTTTTTGCAAATGGCCTTCCCGAAATCAGGATTATTCCCGCCGTTATATAATACAATCAAGGCTTTTTTTGGATTATATTTGCGTATGTTTCGGATTTGTTGAAGAAGCAGATGCTCATTCTCATGGGCTAACAGTGCAAAACAAATCATGGTACTCCTCGCCTCTCCTGATTGATCTAACTCTTCAGCCCGATCTCCGATTTGAACAACGTCAGGGCCCGCGCGACTGCTTGATCCATATTGTAATATCTGTAATCGGCAAGTCGTCCGGCAAAAAGCACTTTATCTTTGATCTTGTCAGCTTCCGCCTGATAGAGTTTATAGAGCTCTCTATTCTCATTGCGGGGAATCGGGTAATAGGGTTCATTAACGCCAGGCTCATACTTCTGAGGATATACATAAGAGATGGTGGTTTTTGAAGAGATCTGACCGGTGAGATGTTTCTGTTCCAGAACACGGGTATAGTCGTATTCAAACGGATAGTTGACGGTGCCCACTTCCTGATGGTATTCCTGATCGAGCGTCTCGAATTCAAATTGCAGGGTCCGGTAAGGAAGCGTGCCGTGTACATAATTAAAATACTCGTCTATCGGTCCTGTGTAGATCATGCGTTTGTATTTAATCTGATTCATCACTTCGCGGTAATCGGTGTTGAGCATAAGCTTGATGTTCGGATGTCCCAGCATCCGGTTGAACATCCGCGTATACCCGTGTTTGGGAAGCCCCTGATATTTATCCTGGAAGTAGCGGTTATCCCTGCTGATTATCACAGGAACCCTGCCGGTCACCGAACGGTCGAGTTGCTCCGGATCCAATTCCCAATGCTTTAGCGTATATTTGTAGAATACGTTCTGATAAATGTAATCGGCCAGAAAACTGAGTTCGCCGCTTGCTGCTTCCCTGAGCTTTAATATGGGAACCTTGACTCCGAAGCCGAAATGCTGGATTAGCAATTCTTCAAGCTTCTCTGCGAAATTTTTGGGGAACAGGACATGAAGTGAATTTAAATTAAAAGGGACCGGAACCATCTTGCCGTCAATGACGGTGCGGACTTCATGGAAGTAAGGACGCCACTGTGTAAACTGTGACAAATAATTCCATACCATATCAGAATTCGTATGAAACGTATGTGAGCCGTATTTGTGGATGAGAATACCATGTTCATCAAAACAATCATAAGAGTTGCCGCCGATATGATCCCGTTTATCTACCACCAATACCTTTTGTCCGAGCTGAGTTGCAATTCGCTCTGCCAGTGTGGCGCCCGTAAACCCCGAACCGATAATTAACCAGTCGACCTTCATTTACTTCACCTTCCTTTGTTCAATAACCACACGGTTTTTCTGCGATATCTCATATACTCATATTTATAGCGGGGATTGCTGTTCCAAGGTTTTTTGCCAGTGGTAAAATGGATGATTGCCGGATTCTTCACCGGCAGCAGATGGGAGCGATGAACCTGGTAGTTCCATCTATGTTTCAGCCGCAGCCATTTATCATGGAGAATAGCATTTAGCGCGTCCTGATCCATCAGCTTGAGCTTTTCCGGGTTATATTTCATGTAATTCAACACTTGACCGGTTATATTCGCTTCTCTCCATTTTTGTACATTGATTACCAGCATTCCCGCATTGAAATATCCGTCTTGCCTTGGAATGGAAAGCTCCATAAACCTGTCGATGTTGCCGGGAATATTAACAGCCGCGACGAAATAATCATCCAGATTCAAATTCCATAATGTAGTGATATCGTCTTTGACAATCATGTCACAGTCCAGGTAAATGGCTTTTTGAATGTCATTGCTCAAAATACGGGGGATTGCGATTCGGTAATAGGTTTCCTTGCTAAGATGAAATCTGAGCTGAACATCTTGAAACATCGACGCGTCAACCTTCACAAATTCAACTTCTGCTTTAGGGTACTTTTTGAGGCAATTGGATAATCTGATTTTATTGTTTTTGGAGATATTTCCATCAATGATATGAACGGTTACTGGATTTAAGGAAGACTTGTTTGTAAATAACGAGGTAAGCATTACGGCCAAAGGCTTCGCATACAGGTTGTTCGTAGCCGTAACGATATGAATTCTGTCCACGTTTCATCCTCCTGCCTTTGTGAGGTTAATTGGCACTTGAATAGTATAATGCACAGGGTACAAATGTGATTGTACGTTTACCCTATAACGGGCGAAAATTTAGAGTACTGTAGGTACCCATTGAATTTTGCGCTGCTCCGGATAATTGTCCGAGTTTCTCTTGGTACAGGGAGCATACAATTTAGGAGGTACTGGCGGTTGGCATGAACCAACAAGGTTAGGGAGGGAAGATCAAGAACACAAAAAGGAGGATGCAACCCATGAGTCTTCTCGGGACAGAGCACGGCTTATGCATTGATCAAATTGAACGAGGATGTTTACGAGGTGAAAGATGGAGAGATATCGGCTGTAATGCGAGAAAAGGCTGGCATGGGAAAGCTGTACCCCTTGATCTTGTGCGAATCACAATAGGCGGTATAACAGGCTTCGGATGGTCAACTCTCTCGAGAACACAGGCACAATCCATGATCGGAACGAAGGTTCAGGACATATTTACATCCGGGATGAGAGTACGACCAAAGTATCACGGGATTGAATACCCGCTGTTAGATTGGTTGGGACATTGGACCGGGAAGCCAGTCTACTCATTGTTCAACCCCACGATGCCAAACATTGCAGAAGACCCGCTCACTGTCCCCTGTTATGATGCCACCATTTATTTTGATGATTTGCATTTGGACGATGATCATGAAGCAGTAACACTCATGCAGGCTAAAGCTTTGGAAGGATGGAAGGCGGGACACCGGGCTTTCAAAATAAAAGTTGGGCGCGGGGCAAGGCACATGCCCTTGCAACAAGGAATAAAGCGGGACATTGTCATTATTAAGGGAATTCGGGAGGCAGTTGGTGTCCAGTCTCAAATTATGATAGATGCGAATAACAGCTACAATCTCAATATCACCAAAGAGGTGCTGGAAGCGACTGCGGAGGTGAATATTACTTTTATCGAAGAACCGTTCTATGAGGATCCCGTCTTATATGAAGATTTAAAGAATTGGATGAGTAAACAAAATCTAAAGGTTATGATTGCAGATGGAGAAGGACTTACCGTTGCCCCGTCCATCGTAGATTGGGCCAAGCAGGGATTGATCGATGTGCTGCAATTCGATATTCGGTTCTATGGATTTAACAAATTGCTCGAAATGGGAGACCAGTTGCTCGGTTCAACTGTAAAGCAAGCGCCCCACAATTATGGCGGACCATACGGGAACTACGCATCTTGCCATGTTGCTCCTGTGTTGGAACGTTTCCTAACGATTGAGTGGGATGAAGTCAGGGTGCCGGGTTTGGAAGCCCATGATTACTTCATTACTGATGGAAGGGTTAAGGTTCCTGCAACCCCCGGATTTGGTCTGCAACTCGACGATAAGTATTTCATGAAGTCCGTGCAAGCAGAAGGATGGTTATTAAAGATTTGATTGATGGAGGTCTGGAAAGCATGACAGGCATTGACCTCATCACAGCAGAGGAACTGGTAGCAGAGATATCTATGATAGGCAATACACTAGATCTGTCCAAAATTCATGTTCTGCCGTTTATGATTGGCCAATTCACTAAGCGCTGCATGCCGAATATCCGTTAGCTGAGACAGTTCGCGCAGGCTTATCGATTGCAAAGTAAATGGGATGAGGAAAGGGGCATCTCATTCCTCCTCGTTCTTTTGGTAGTGAAACACCCAATGGTGGGAGAGTTTATCCCTGGTAGAGATGACGTCGGCATTGACTTTAATGAAGATTTACATCACATCGTGTCCACAACCTCAAAAAATTCGACAACACCGGCGAAGACATGGAGGATTTGATCTCCATAGGAACGATCGGGCTCATTAAGGCGATTGAAAGCTACCGCCCGAACAAAGGGACCAAGCTGGCCACTTTTTGCCGCCCGTTGTATCGAGAATGAGATCCTGATGCATCTCCGTTCACTGAAAAAGACCCGCAAGGACGTGTCGCTACACGATCCCATTGGAACGGACAAAGAGGGTAATGAGATTACTTTAATAGATATTTTAGGCTCGGGGGCCGACGATCTGCTGGTGACAGTGGATCTGAATATTGAGAAGAGCAAAATATACCGCAATCTAGATATTCTGGATGACAGGGAGAAGGAAGTTGTGGTCGGGCGCTTCGGGCTGGATACCGGAGGCGAGGAGCGCACGCAGCGGGAAATCGCTAAGGAGCTGGGCATTAGTCGCAGCTATGTATCACGGATTGAGAAGCGGGCGCTGATGAAGCTGTATCATGAGTTTTATAAGGTGAAGCGATAGATTGGCAAGCGCGGATCCTGTTTAAAACAACAAGGGGATGATCCAAGTAGCCATTTCATGGCTTTGGGTCATCCCCTTTTTTCTTCAACTTTTTTAAGGGGAATACAAAGTTCGACAAAGTATATACTGGTCATGTGGTACTATTCGGTCGAAGGGAGAAGTTCTATGAATAAAAAAGTTTTTATTTTTATGTTGGCCTGCATGCTGTTTTTGGTGATCCCCAAACCAAGCTTCGCCGCAACAGAAAATCCCGACATTTATATTAAGGTCAATGGTGTTACGCTGATCAGTTTAGATTCTATGTACATGGAAAATGGAACGGCTCTGGTCTACTATCGATTTTTCTTCGAGTCTCTCGGAATGACTGTAGACCTGGATCACAGCACAGGAAGAATTCAGGTGTTTGATGGCGGAGAATCAGAGCCGCTCCTTACCCTATGGCTTGACAGCAAGAAGGTATCTTATAAAGGCAAGAATTGGACGCTTCCGGTGCCAGTCCGGCGAATCGGGAATCTGACATATATTCCTGTTCGCTCAATTGGTGAGCTATTAGGGTACCAGGTACAGTTCAATAAAGCCGAGCAAATCATTTGCTTAACGAAAAAAATACCTGGAGAATCGGACAAAATCTCACCTGTACTCGATGCTTTTTTTAAGGAAGGCCAAGTCAATCCGTCACGTGAAATCTTCAGCGACTCGGGCTGGGAGGATTACAGAGGATTTGAACCGGAGATTGGTGTGCCGTTTAATTTCCTCCCCTTGCTGACATCAAGCTTTAAGGTTAACGATATTATTTATCTCAGTGAAAATCATGCCTTTGTAAAGGTATCTTATGCATCTTCATCAGCCGTTTTTAAACGGGAAATCGACTTCACATTCTCTGTCACGAAAAAAAAGCAGGACTGGAAGCTATCCGGGTTCTATATGGGGAATACCCGGCACGAGATGGCCGAAGGTGCTAGAGAAGAAGGCGCTGCGGTCGCTCTGCAGGCTAAAGAGGCTGCTTCGGTTATGGCGGATCTGGAAAAATATAGTCAGGCTTGGAAGGATGATAACGCTGCGGCCATTCTTCAATCGACCTCACCGGTCTATATCAATGAATATGAAGCAGCTACCGGTGTGCGATATGAGAATGCACTGTCCTATCAATCGTCTCTTTATAATAAGAAGAGGGCATCAGAAACCTTTATTCCTTATTTGTCTGATGATCATGCTGTTGTTTATGTGTCTGAACTGCAAACAGATGTGGATGATGACGGTAAGCTGGTGAAGGTTCAAGTTGATACACTGATCCGTATGGACAAAACCGAAGATGGGCGCTGGACCGTACATAGCAAACTTGAACTCGTTGATTTCTGGCTTGCTTTTTCTTTGTAAAAACTCGGCAGGGCGCTGAGGAAGTGCTGTTATACGGCTTTAATAAGCGACTTGTCTGCGGATGAGTTGCTTTTTTGTTTTTGATAAGTTTCTTCTGAGAAATGAGGATTTGAGGAATCACAGACATTGCTATTAAAGGGGCGTTATGAATTCATACAAAAAAGTACATGTTTTGGCATTTGGATAAAGTGTGTTGGTTCATAATGGAGATTGTCGATCTCCCAAAACAAGGAAGCTACCGCCCCTAAATTTGAGCGACAGATATGGCTGTGTTCAAAGAATTTCACGAATCCGTATTACAAGGACATACTAGAAGAGCTCAATTCCAGAGCGCCCTTACTATACTAATCCTTTCGAAACGATAGAGTTCTAGATGTAATTCAGGTCGTGGATACGAATAGGGTCATCGTGAACTCGTATGCGTCTGACTAGTGGGGAGATATCACTCATCAAACGAAGGGCATACAAAATTCCTTCGAATACATCGGAGAGGTATATCATGAGGAAACGGGGCTTTACTATCTATGGGCACGTTATTACGATCCAAGTGAAGAACGTTTTTTGAATGAGGATACGTACGAAGGGCAGATTGATAATCCGCTGATTATTATTAAGGATTTAAGCGTAACGGAAGCAAAATATAAGCAAAGGTTTTCCAATCTCTTAAATCATTACAAATCCCGAAGAATAAAATTTAGTACGTTTCATGTTGCCTTGTTAAATGACGAAAAAGATAAGTGGCAGCTCGGCAGCTCGTTCCTCCAAAGAAGTATATGATGAAGTGGCGGTACCCTACCCTATTTGCCGATTTATCATATGCGTATGAGTGTAAATGAAATCACAGAATTGCCTAATTATTTAACATCGTATCGTGTCCATAACCTCAAGAAGTTTGACAATACCGGCGAGGATATGGAGGATCTGATTTCCATCGGAACCATCGGGCTGATCAAGGCCATTGAGAGCTACCGCCCCAACAAAGGGACGAAGCTGGCCACTTTTGCCGCCCGTTGTATCGAGAATGAAATATTAATGCATCTCCGTTCACTCAAAAAGACCCGGAAGGACGTATCGCTGCACGATCCTATTGGAACGGATAAAGAAGGAAATGAAATCACACTGATAGATATTTTGGGTTCGGGAGCCGACGATCTGCTGATTACCGTGGACCTTAACATTGAGAAGAGTAAAATCTACCGGAACCTTGATATTCTGGATGACCGGGAGAAGGAAGTAGTGGTCGGGCGCTTCGGGTTGGATACAGGAGGCGAGGAGCGAACGCAGAGGGAGATTGCCAAAGAGCTGGGCATCAGCCGAAGCGGTAAAGGTTTGCCCATAGCTTTTTCTGTGAAAAATTGCTGGTTAAGCAGGTTAGGAGCAATCGGCAAATTGTGCTTGGAATCGGTCGTGTTCACGCGGGATTTCTTCGCTACACAAGAGCGAAAACCCAGCTCTCTCATGTATTTTCCAATGGTGCGCTCGCTGACTTGATGGCCCTCACGCTGGAGGAGAATGGTGATTTAGGGCTGCCATAACGACCCTGCACATCTTCTCCACACGAAACTGGGATGATCTTCGACAAACTGAAATCTCAGTTCTTTGGATTGCTGAAGATGTGCCCTGCTTTTTTTACGATAGCCATTTCCTCCGCCATATCGGCCAGTTGTTGTTCCTTCTCCCTCAATTGCCTCTCGAGTTCCCGGACTCTTTCCACACTGGCCACTGGCTCGTCCGGGAACTGCCGGTATTTGCCTAACCACTGATGCAGGGTCTTAGCGGGGATATCCAATTCCTGGGCCAGTTCCGCCACCGTCTTGGTCTGCTCCTGAATTTACTTTACGGTCTGCTTTTTAAATTCGTCCATTGTAGCTTTTTCGCGTTCCACTCATGTGGACACCTCCTCGTTAATCTCATTATCCCTGGGCTTCTAACGGGTGTCCACTATTAAGACTAACAGCATACCAGCTCTAACCAAACGTTCCGTTCAAGACAACGTTACTAACCTCGAATTACAAGCCGCGAAACCAGGAGAAGCACAATGTTCTCTCGCACATTGTGTTCTTATATAAAAACTAGCAGATTCATTATTGCATCGATTTTTATACTCCTAGAAACCATGGATAGCTGTACCTATGCAGGATTGTTTAAAATTACATTCTTATTTTTTTGACAGAGATCCTAAATTATGGTATAGCTACTACATACCTAGTAGAGAGCAATGATAGATCGGTTTGTAGTCGCTTCTCGTAAGGAAGATTGAATGTACTGGAAGAGTAGACTAGCTGGTAAAGATTTAAGGATTAAGAATAGAGCTTGGTGTATCAGAGAGTAATTCTTTTGCGAGGTTATATGATACCCAAACGTATCGGACAATAGAGAAGATCCTCCTAGCAAATAATAGGGGAAATGATAGACAATCGGTATTTAATTTTCCAACGATAAGCTCATTAATCACCTTATTTCTTATGATGGAATTCCGGAGGAACTCATTCATGAGAAAAGCTTGCTAGAATATTTTCTTCCGGTTATTCGTGCCGATTTCAGAGTATTGGAGACATCTTCGAACCTTGATTTTAAACCGTTACATATCCCTGTCTCCTTTTTCTGGGGTGAAAATGACAAAGTAGTCCCCATGGATTCGGTAATCTTGTGGATGAAGTATTTTAGTAATGAAATCAAGTTAATCCCTATTGAAGGCGGGTCCCATATGTTTATTTCCGCTAAAGCAAAGGTTGTTGCAGAACATCTTGGTGATATTTTACTTCGACAGACTGTATAAATTCGAACGATTGAAAGGAGTAATGGTAACCGGATGTTATTAAACATGCTGAAAAAAGATTTCTCCAGAAAAAAGAGTATAACGATTGCATTGTTTATTTTTATTTTGTTATCAGCTTTACTTGTCTCGGCGGGTTCAAGCATGATCATGGAGTTATCCAATTCTTTGAATAACCTATTTACTGCATCGAAAGCTCCGCATTTCGTCCAGATGCATTCCGGAGAACTGAATCAGTCGGAAATTGATAACTGGACTTCTAAAAATGACCTTGTGAAAACTCAGCAGACTGTAGAAATGATCAATATAGACGGATCCAATCTATATTTGGGTAACGATGCGGAGTCAGAGAAGAACAGTATTATGGATCTTGATTTTGTCCGGCAGAACTCTACATTTGATTTGCTGCTTAACCTGGAAAGCCAAGTCATCCAAGTCTCAAAAGGTGAAATTGCTGTACCAATTTACTATAAGCAGCAGAAAAATATGAATATTGGAGACAAAGTCAAAATTACCGCGCAATCCTTTGACATGGAATTCACAGTAGTGGACTTTGTCCGGGACGTCCAGATGAATCCCTCTATTATTCATTCCAAGCGTTTTGTAGTACATAAAAGCGATTTCGAGAGGCTTAAGAGTAATCTCGGTGAAATTGAATACCTGATTGAATTTCAATTAAATGATTTCAGCAAGCTTAGCGAGTTTAGCAATGCGTACCAATCCTCTAACTTACCCAAGAAGGGGCCGGCCGTTGACTACAGTTTGTTCAAGACTTTAAATTCAATTACTGATGGTGTTGTAGCGGCGGTTATTATCTTTGTGAGTATTCTTCTTAATATCATAGCCATCCTCTGTATCAGGTTTACGATTTTGGCAACGATCGAAGAAGATTACAGAGAAATTGGAGTCATGAAGGCGATTGGAATAAGTCAAAGTTATATTAAAAAAATGTACCTGACAAAATACGTTGTTATGGCAGCTTTAGCATCTATAATCGGATTCCTGGCCTCCATATTTCTAAACCGTTTGTTCACCGCTAATATTATGCTTTACATAGGCACAGCGCCGAAGAGTGTTTTACAACACCTGATTTCCTTTATTGCTGTAGTCTTGATTTTTTTAATGGTGGTCTTATTTTGCAGCTTAGTACTCAGAAGGTTCAAAAAGATATCTACAATAGAAGCTTTGCGATCCGGAAATATCGGAGATACACAGGTCAAGACAGGTTCTCTGCCTCTACACAAAAGCAAGTTCTTTAATATTCCTATATTCCTTGGGGTAAAGGATCTCTTTCAACGCTTTAAGATGTTTAGATTATTATTGATCGTTTTCTTAGTCAGTTCATTTATCATCATCATTCCGGTGAATTTCCTGAACACGATTCAGTCCCCGAGTTTCATCTCCTATATGGGGATAGGGCAAAGTGACATACGGATAGATTTGCGTCTGACAGACAATATCGTTGAAAGATATGAGAAAATGAATTCTTATATTAAGAACGATAAAGATGTTGAGAAATTTTCTCCACTGGTAACCAGTCAGTTTAAGATGATAAATAATGATGGTGCTTTAGAGAACATTAGTATCGAAACCGGAGATTTTTCTATTTTCCCCTTAGATTATGTAAATGGGAAAGCTCCGACAAGCGACAATGAAATTGCTCTCTCTTATGCCAACAGCAAAGACATGGAGAAGAATGTGGGCGATCAGCTCCGACTAGTAGTCAACGGAACAGAAAAAAATATGGTTGTTAGCGGTATTTACCAAGACGTGACCAACGGGGGCCGAACAGCCAAAGCACTTATGCCCTTCAATGCCGATGCTGTACTTTGGTACGTAGTAAGTCTAGATGTATCCGATCAAATCGATATCAAGGGGAAAATAGCTGAATATGAAGAAGCATTTTATCCGGCAAAAGTCACCCATCTTCAGGGATATTTAGACCAAACCCTAGGGAATACCATTGATCAGCTCAAATTAATCACAATTCTGGCCATTTTGATTGCTATCTTTGTATCCATCCTAATAACATCCTTGTTCTTAAAAATGTTGGTTGCCAAAGATTACGCTCAAATTGCTATTCTGAAAAGTATTGGTTTTACTCTAAAGGATATCCGGATAAAATATGTAACCATGGCTCTATTGGTACTCAATATCGGGATCATCCTGGGCACTATTGTTTCAAACACGATCGGGCAAAAAATTGTGAGTGTTATCCTTTCCTTCTTTGGCGCTTCACAAATTAAATTCGTTATTGATCCAGTTCAGGCCTACATTCTTTGCCCGCTTGTCTTAATGCTTGTTGTGACGATTACAACATTAATCAGCATCATATCGATAAAAAAATCCAGCATTTCTGAGATGATTGTAGAATAGGGAGGAAATCGATGAATAATATATTAGAGTCAAAGGAACTGAATAAAACATATGTTGTGAATAACAAAACTCAGCATAACATTCTTAAAAATGTGAGCCTGCAAATCAAAAAGGGTGAATTCGTTTCTGTGATGGGTCCCTCAGGTTCAGGAAAGTCAACATTGCTCTACAATATTAGCGGAATGGATAATGTGACTTCAGGAAGTGTTTTCTTTAATGGACATGAAATCTCTGCTCTTTCTGAGAATGAATTGGCTAAATTACGTCTGAATAAAATGGGATTTATTTTTCAGCACATTCATCTGTTAAAGAATCTAAGCATCTTTGACAATATCATCCTGTCGGCATATATAGCGAAGGTCAGCAGTCGGGAAAAAATCAATCAAAGAGCTCTAAGATTAATGAAGCAGACTGGAATTTCCGAGCTTGCCAATAATGATATTACCCAAGCTTCAGGCGGACAGCTTCAGCGGGTAGCTATTTGCAGAGCGCTTATTAATAATCCAGATATTGTGTTTGGTGATGAACCCACAGGTGCCTTAAATTCCAAGTCGGCTACTGAAATCATGGAAATTTTGGCAGATATCAACCACTCGGGAACAACGATTATGATTGTGACTCATGATGTTAAAGTTGCTGCAAAAACAGAACGTATTCTATTCATGCTGGACGGTAATATAATTGCCGAGCAACAGCTGGGGAAATACTCAAAAGAGAAAAATGATATTAAAGCGAGAGAAAACAAACTTTCGAGATGGCTAATGGAAATGGGCTTCTAAAATAATCGAAGGAACAATAATAATCGAAGGAAACTATTTTGACCGTTGTAGACCGGGGGTCGGTCTACAAACGGTGGAGGTATGCTGATGAGGGTTCTAAAAAGGCCGGAAGAACGTAGAAATGAAATCCTGGATGCTGCTGAGCTTCTCTTTGGTACTATGGGCTATTCAAAAACTACAGTAAATGACATTCTGCGAAGGATTGGAATCGCCAAGGGTACCTTTTACTACTATTTTCAATCCAAAGAAGAAGTCATGAACGCAATAGTAATGCGTTTTATGAACATTGGGTTGGCAGCTGCAAAAGCTATCGCTGCCAATCCAAAACTTAATTCCCATGAAAAAATTTATCAAATCATTATGGCGCAAAATCAGGACAGCAATCGAAAGGACCAAATTATTGAACAGCTCCACCGGGTAGATAATGCCGAGATGCATCAGAAAAGCTTAGTTCAAACCATCTTGTTGCTGACTCCAATTCTGGCTGCTGTTGTTGAACAAGGGATAAAGGAGGGGACGTTCAATACACCTGCCCCGAAGGAAGTGGTTGAGTTTTTATTAGTATCTTCTCAATTTTTGCTGGATACAGGTCTATTCCAATGGGAGCCAGTGGAAATCATCAAAAAGGCAAAGGCTTTTGCTTATATTATCGAAACTACGTTAGGGGCAGAGAAGGGGAGCTTCAGCTATATACCCAGAATGTATGAGCAGATGCTGAGAGATCAAATTTCAGCAAGCGAAAGGAAGTGAGAAACAAATGGATGTTGTCAATAATAAATCATTTAAAAAGTTTCTTATTGTGTGGATAGGCCAGATGATATCATCTATCGGGGTTGGCTTGACAGCTTTTTCTCTGGGGGTTTATGCCTTTGAGAAGACACATACTGCCACTAGTGCTGCTCTAATTACTCTATTTTCATTCCTGCCCTCCATTTTATTAAGACCTGTTGGCGGGGTGTTAGCAGATCGATATGATCGGCGAGTTATGATGATTCTTGGAGATCTGGGTTCTGCTTTAGGGCTTGTATTCATTTTGTTTGTAATGTTGACCGGGGATGTTCAGCTCTGGCAAATATATATTGGGGTTACGATCAGCTCTATTTTTGCCGCCTTACAAAGTCCGGCTTACAAAGCTTCGGCTACTGACTTATTAACGGAGGAACAATTTTCAAAGGGAAGCGGTTTGGTACAATTGGCCGAATCAGCCAAATTTCTATTCTCTCCAATCATAGCCGGATTTTTACTCAGTATTACGAAGATTGAGAACATACTAATTATTGATATCTCTACATTTGCGGTTGCTATACTTGCAGTTTTGTTTGTTAAAAAGAATTTGCAGACCGTATCTAAAGAATCTGAAAATCAAAATTTCCTGACGGATTTAAAAGAGGGTTGGAATGCGATTTCGTCTAGTAAGGGGATCTTGCTTCTTGTAACTATTATCTCAATTGTTACTTTTTATCTCGGCTTTTTGCAGACTCTGATCGGACCCATGATACTGTCGTTTTCGGATGCGAGAACACTTGGAACCTTTCAGTCCGTCAGTGCTGTAGGGATGATAATAAGCAGTCTAGTTATCGGCATATTTAGCGTTAGCAAGAAGTATTCCCGCATGCTGGTACTGGGTATGGTTTTCGCCGGATTATCCTTTTCGTTATTGGGACTAACAACCAACCTTTACTTTATAATAGGGGCTGGATTCTTATTCCTATCTGCACTGCCATTCATCAATACCAGTGCTGATGTGTTGGTTCGGCAGAATATTTCTAATGAAAAACAAGGCAGGGTATGGGGCATTATCGGGATACTCTCCCAGCTGGGTTTTGTTGTCGCATACAGTGTAGCGGGTTTCCTGGCAGACCATGTATTTAATCCGCTACTAAACGAAGGGGGACTTCTCGCCCCCACCATTGGAGAAATTATCGGCACAGGTCCCGGTAGAGGGATTGGATTATTATTTATAATTGCCGGGGTTTTGGTGATGATATTGGCTGGTATTACCTCTAGAATTAAATCAATTAAAAATTTGGAGAATAGTTGGCTTACTCAATCTGAGTAATCTGACTTCCAGTGGAGACATTTACGAGTTGAAGGTTGCGAACGCGATCTCAATTATCATCTTCAAATACGGTCAGTTGGATAAAGAGTTTCCTATCACTGGTCTGAATGAACGCTTATAGAATCAGGATTCTTACTTCGTTGACATACTATATCTTAAGTCATATTTATAGCTGGTAGCGATGAGGTAAGGTGTGATTTTTAAATAAGACTCACAAGATTACATCATATCGTGTCCATATCGTCAAGAAATTTGACAACGGTGATCGAAAGCTACCGTCCCAACAAAGGGACGAAGCTGGCCACTTTTGCTGCCCGTTGTATTGAAAATGAAATTCTAATGCATCTCCGTTCACTCAAAAAGACCCGAAAGGACGTGTCGCTGCACGATCCCATTGGAACGGACAAAGAAGGTAATGAGATTACTTTGATAGATATTTTAGGCTCGGGAGCCGACGATCTGCTGCTCACCGTAGACCTTAATATTGAGAAGAGTAAAATCTACCGGAACCTAGATATTCTGGACGACCAGGAGAAGGAAGTTGTGGTTGGACGCTTTGGGCTGGATACCGGCGGGGAAGAGAGGACCCAGCGGGAGATCGCGAAGGAACTTGGGATAAGCCGGAGTTATGTGTCACGGATTGAGAAGAGGGCGCTCATGAAGCTGTATCATGGGTTTTATAAGGCGAAGCGATAAATTTTGAAAGCGACTTGTCCTCGGATGAGTCGCTTTTATTTTAGAATGTGCAGTGTTTAAATTTCTAAAATCATTTCAGCTGGTGTCAATGCAGAGAAAGCCGACTCAACTATCAGTTATTTCTTCTACACCATTGGAAAGAATTTAAAATCTGGTTTCTTCATTAAATGAAAAGCATACAAAATTAGATATATGTAGCACACGATCACCCTAACGGTAGGGTGATTTTCTTTTCCCTCTTTTTTGTTTATTCCAAAAGAAGGAATAGTGTCGTTTGGACTCGAAATTAAAATCGTGCCTTACTAGAGGAGGGGATATTTATGTATCAAAATGTTAGCATCAATTGGGATGTTTTTAATTATAAATTTTCAGGGAATAATCGAAATGCCTTTGAACAATTGGCATATATTTTGTTTTGTCATGAATTCAATAAACCATTCGGCCTCTTTAGATACTTTAATCAAACAGGCATAGAAACAGAAGTAATTCAAGTTGATTCCGATGTTATCGGTTTTCAAGCGAAATACTATGATGCCAATATTAATTTATCTAGTAGAAAGGATGACTTTATTGATACGATAGATAAATCCATACAGAATTATCCTGATATTACGTGCTTACTTTTTTATGTAAATAAGGAACTAGTGCCCCTTCAGAGAACCTTGATCTTGTTTTGCTCTCTTAAAATAATGACCTTGCGTTTGTTTTTGTTCCGCCAACGCAGATACGCTTGAATAGCTAGCCTCAAGTCCTGGTGTTTAGCAAAATCACTGCCTTCGAGTACGAACTTCCGGAGTGGACCAAAATGGCATTCAATTCGGTTGAGCCATGAAGCATACGTTGGGGTGTAGACGAGTTCCACGTTGTGGTCTTCCGCCCAATCTTTGACCTTATGATGCAGATGCGGTGAGAAATTATCAAGAATGATATACAACCGCTCCGAGCGATGGAAGCGACGCCGAAGCACCTGGAAGAAACGGAGAAGATCCTGATGCTTTTTCGTTCGGGAAGCATGTCCGTAAAGTTGGTCTGTTTTCAAATCCAGTGCGGCAAGCAAGTGTTTGACGCCATGAGGACGGTTGTATGTCGCCCGAAGCCGAGTGGGTCTCCGTTTGGGAAACCAGCCTTTGCCCCGATAGGGCTGAAGCGACAGCGGACCAAATTCATCCACACAGATTACACGCCCGTCCGTTGGAGGGTTGTGGTAGAGGTCCTCGATTCGTTTTTTTTAGACTCAAATTCGGGATCGGTTGAAGCTTTCCACGTTTTGGTGTTTTGATACGTGATTTTGGCCTCATTTAAAATGACACGAAGCGTCTCGATGGAAATCGAAGAAACGATTTTCCGTTCTTCCACCGCTTGTTTCAATTTAGAGAGCGACCAATTCGTAAACGGATAGCCAGCCACTTTTGGGGGGGATTTGGGCAAGTTCGATGATCTCGCTCCGCTCTTCTGGAGTGAACGTGGGCGGACGGCCACCGCAGTACTTCGGTTTCAATGAATCCATTCCTTCGTCGTTGAAACGGTGAATCGTATGGCGAATATGCTCGCCGGAGATATGGTAAAGTCGGCTGATTTCCGGCACTTTCATCTTTTGGGCAGAGGCCAAAATGAGCAAAGCTCGGCGCACTTGGACAGGGTCTGCTCCTTTACGGGCAATTCGCAAGAGGCGATTGCCTTCTTCCAAGGTCAAATCACGAACAAATATAGTCATGCTGCTCACCTCGAAATAGTTGGTTTTACGGTATATTACCCTTTTTCCCAACTACGATTTCAGAGAGGGCACTAGAGTAATTTGGAATATTCTCAGAATAACATCACCGCTTACTGAATCTTAGAATTTCTGGCATTATCCTGGCATCATACAATATTCAAAGGCTTCACCTGCACTATTGTAATATATTCAAAAATAAAACTATTTTCCAATTCTGAATTTTATAGTACGCTAATATGCGACAGGTAATATTTACCTTATTCCTAGTAAAATCATTTTAAGGAAAAAGAGGGTGATTATTGAATTGAGCCTTACTTTTACCAATTTAAATAAAATGGAGGTTTTTCTTTGAAAAGGTGTCTTAGTGTTCTTCTGTTGTTGCTTTTTTTTCTGACAGGCATGTTTGGTATGGGAACAACCATTAACGCAATTAATGATAGCGCTACCATTGCTAAAGATCAGCAAATTGAAGAAAGTATATTGGGCAGTCTGCTAAATAAATCAAAAGAACCCATTGAGTTGGTAGATCAGCGGACACAATTCACACGAACTTTTAAAAATTCAGATGATACATACACAACAGTGTCATCAGGTCAGTCTATTAATTATTATAATAATAATAACAAATGGGAGCCGATCGATACTGATATTGTTTTGGATAATACAAAATCTGGATATGATTATGAAGTTTCCAAAAATAATATTAAAACAAAGTTTCCAAAGTCGATCAATAATTCAATACGAATCGGTGATGATGTAAAAACAATTCAGTATAAGGCCATGAGCACGTCTGGTTCTCAAGCAGTCATAACAAATAATAAAATTCAATACACAAATGCATGGAAGAACACTGATCTTATTTATCAGGTTAATAATGATTTCATAAAAATGGAAATACAATTAAAAAATAGTGAGGCTCCGAATAAGTTTCGATTTGAGCTTATTACCCATGGATTGTCTTATCGAGTTAATTCTGATCACAGCATTGATTTTGTTAACAAACAAAATAAAGTCGAGTATACGATACCACCGATGTGGGTTAAAGATTCTTCCAGCAATGACCTGCGTTATGACCTAATTCAAATGGAAATAGAGAAATCTGATTCGAAATCGTATATTTCTATGACTTTAAATGATCAAGGGCTTGTATATCCGCTTGTCATAGATCCGACAACGATTAGTATAAGCGTCTCAGGGAATACGACTTATCCTAACCAAACGAATTTGCTTAACGTAAAACTTCCATTCCCTATTCATAAAAAAGAAATTCAAGAGATTAAATATCTGATTTTTGGAAAGAGAGGGGATTATTATATGACAGGGGCACAATTCTATGCCACTCTGTCTAACTATGAAAATCAAGCGTCTTATAGTCCGAATATACCTCAAGGATATAATATGGTCGACGTAAGTAATGGGTTGACAAAGAAATACGATTCAGCTGGAGCATTGGAGTGCACGATTCCATATTCGGTTATCCAAGATAAAATCCCCAACAATAGTCCAATGGTATACGGAGGTATGGTTTGGTTAGGTTCAACATCTACTAGCTTTTTAAATATGGCCGTTACATACAAAGCGGATAATTCCCAGATAGTATCACATACATTTCCATCTAAAGTTTTTATTGATAACAGCTACACGTTTGATATATCTATAAAAAATACCGGGGAGTTGACTTGGAGCCCAGGGACTGCAGGATATATAGAATATATGTTATTTAATGAAACATTAAACCGTTTTTTTCCTATGTACTATAATAATAGTGTTCCACCCGGGGGAACCGCACTCTTTAAAATAACCCTTACTGCTCCACCTGAAGTAGGAAATATATCATATGTATGGAGAATGGCTTATCAATATACTCCATTTGGAGCTACCTTACAAACGCAAGCTAAAGTTGTGGAAAAAGGAATCAAATACTACTATGACAGTGCTAATCGCCTGACCAATATCGAAAAGGATGGAGACGTTATACGAACTTATGAATACGACAAAAATGGTAATTTAAAGTATATTAGGTAAAACTAAAATCTTTTCCAAGATAAGAAATAAATACTGATTAGCATCAAGAAGTTTGTGTATCAGAAAAAATAGATTCACATGTTGTGGTAATGGTGTTCTTGGGATAAAGACTTCCTTTCTCAATTTTTCACAGTTGCATAGCCCGAGACACAAAAATCCACTGTCAGTAGCGTTCATTGTAATCGATGAGATGGAGATAAACACTCTTCTCCACCACCGCATATCTTTTGATTGAAATTGGGCTTTACGGGCTTTACCATCTCAAACGCAGTGCTAACTACCTCCTCATCTGTAGCTGTCAAATCTTCTTTGGATCTTCAGTTACGGATTCGGTATTTTGAAAACGTTGCACGTATTTTTTAGGATGAAAACGTACTCTCATCTGTTTTCGGATAAGATTTACGAAATTCTGCATCCAGATCCAACAGTCAAGTTCCTCTGTTTTAGAGATCTTTCAGCATTACACCAATTGCGCTTTTTGGACGCCTACATGAAACCGAGGATTTGTAATGGCCGTTTTGGTCGATGATCATTGACGAAATATACGAAATCACAGTTAACGGTATCTGTCTGTCTTTACTTAAACGCGCGATACCCCGCGTGCCCATTCAGTCCATGTACATCTAGTTCACGGGCTTATCCAATAGCGATTGTATGACTCCAACAGTTGATTCTTGAACATTCCCTGAGGGCCAATGGGTTCTCTTCTCTCCACATTTCCATATTGTGTGTGTAGATTTCAGTGCAATACTTATTGCGGCTGTTACAGTAACCGGCTACATCGCTGGATATGGGCTCTTGGATTTTCGCTCGATAATGTATTTCAGGCATTGTTTTACAAATATTGGTTTATTGTATCTATTATATTTAGGATACATTGGTGGAACACCTCAGCACTTCAGAACTGAAAATGAAAATGATGGGAGAATTTTTGTGACAAATGGATGGAAGAAATTCTTATTAGTTGTATTAATTCTTGCTCTAATGGTCCCTTCTCTTAATATTACACCGGCCAACGCAGGTACTGCCAAAGAGCTAAGCAAGCCAAATGAAAAGGGATTTTCCGCTAGTAATGATGAGATAACTACCATCATCAAAGGAATTGACCCTGTTCCTCAAACCATACAAATGACATCCGTAACCGGTGCGGTGTATGAGCCGGAATGGCGAAAAAAAGTACAGGAAAAATCTTTGAAGAGTTTTAACAAGCGACTACATAAACAAAATACATTCGTATACACCAAAAAAGACTTGGAAGAACTACTTCTTAATGGGGCAACCGAAGAAGATATTTACGTATCTGACCAATTAGGAAATGAATGGTTAACCCAACCACGTGAGTTAATTGAACGAAAAAAAGAGTTGAATCAGACATGGGAGGAGATTGAACAAAGCCTGAAATCTGAGAAGGAGGCAGAATTAAAAGAATTAATAAATGAAAATCCAAACATAGAAGCGAATTTGAAAAGAAAAAATAGAAGTTTAAGTACCGCTGAAGAAATTGAAATTATTAAAGCAGCTAAAAACAACAATAAGAAATCTATAGATGTAATCCTCCAAAGCTATGAACTGAATGGTAGCAACGAAAAGGCTAAAAATGAATCAGAAGTGAACTCTATCGATGAATTAACGTCAGTTACTGAGTCTACCTACAATTTATCAGTTACGGATTCCGTGTACTCTACGGACACCCTTAATAAAGTTTCTACAACACTGTTCATGACCAATTATTCACAGGATATAAATAGTATTTACAATGGTCTAATTACTCAGATGCAAATTAATCAGACCAAGAAGCCCCAATTCTCAGATCATAGTGGCTCTAGCGAGACCACGGATCCGGCATCAGGTAAAATGGTGTGGAAGAAAACAGATATCAGCTTACCCGGTAGAGACGGATTGAATTTAAACATTGGGGTCATGTTTGATTCTAATAACGCATTCCCTTACATGAAGAATTACAATTACGGATCTAATGACATGAAAAAGTATAACTATTTGATCTCCCGTTATGACCTGGGCATGGGGTGGTCGTTCATGTTCCCTTCCATTCAAATGGCTGAGGGCGGATATATGTATTATCATCGTGGAGATGGAGCCGTATATCAGATAGATTTGAGCGCAACGGATGCCGTGGGGAGTTATACTCATTTAGTTGGTTACTCCGGGAAGGACCTACGCCTGGTTCAGGACTATCAGGGTTTATTTAGTAATGGACAAGGAACTTCTGCTTATTATTTAGAATATGCCGATAAAAAACGGGAATATTTTGCGATGGACGGCCGGTTGCTTGGGATTGTGGATCGTTATGGCAACGTGATTAAGTTTCAGCATACCGATCGCACGGTCTACGATGGACAAACGTATAAAGTGATTTCCTCAATCACCGATACGATGGGGCGTATCGTAAACTTTGCGTATCAGTCAACCCTTCAGACACCGGATGATGCCAATTTTGCCGGAGAATCTATTGTCGTCACGGTTAAAGATCTGAATGGCACAGACCAGCAGCATGTGACGTATATGAAATCCAGGGCGAGTTTAGCACTAAATGGTCAATTTCAGGGATATGTACCTGCATTCCAGTATATTCAAAGCGCCAATAATGAAAAAGTCAGCTTTCATTATGTGAATGATGGGTATACCAATTTTGACTACTCGCGAAAGCAATATCTGAGTTCGTATACTAGTACGAATTTTTCCGCGTTGCTACAACTGATTCAATATCCGCGTTCTGTGACTTGGTTTCAATATGAGAAGTTCTCCAGTAATTTGGGGGAAGCTGGCTTTACGGAAGAATTCCGTGTCAAGACAAGAAAAGATACATTATTTAAATACGAAGCTAGCAGTGGTGACTTTAGCACTTCCAGTGCAGATCCTGGATATAATCAAATAAATTATACGTATACTGGTGACTATACCGGCTACACATCAAATTATGGTGTGCCAAGCGCTTATACCTACTCTAGTACCTCGACGATTCAGAGTACATCTGCGATGAATGGGTTATCAACTACCAGTCTATTTAATCAGGATGGGCAGACCCTGTCCACGACGACTAGAGCCGCCAATGGAGAACGAACCGTTGTTACCAATCAAAGCTTTGATCCAACATACAAAAGTAAGCCTACCCAGATCCAGACCTCAGATTATAGTAGTGACAATGACGCTTCACCGAATCAACTGTATTCCCAATTGAGTTATACTGACTGGGGAGGAACAAAGAGCGAGACGAAGTCTTTAACCCAGGCCCAGTTTAATGATGCTGCAACCAAAGAGAAATACACTGTCTCATATACGTATGATCCCAACTTTTATTTTCTAAAAACGAAATCTTCGTATCAAAATAATAATACGCTGTTAACCGAGCAGTACGATTATTATGCGAATGGTCGTGTGAAGAGTTATACCAATGCCAAAAATGAAGTGACAAGCTATTCTTATACGGCTATCGACGGAAGTACGATAACATCTAACTTCTCGAACCCCAATGTTAATGTAGTTGGAAAGCTGATGAGCATCCGGGAAACCAAAAATTTAGAGAACGGCAAACAAGCTATAACTACGAGTAATCTATTCGCAGATACCAATTATGTGTATCCGGGTGAAGTGATCAGCACCTTTACGACGAAAGACAGCACAGGACAAAATATCACCCAGACCGTAAAGAAAACTATGACCTATGATTTAGCCACCGGTTTAATCCGGACAGAAAGCGATGGAAATGGCAACGTGACTTCGTACGCCTATGATGCATTAGGTCGGATTACGAATGTGACGTATCCAAGCTTCAAGAATCTGAACAATGTGGCCTATAGTGTTTCAGATGAATATTCCTATGAAAATACCAATACACCCGCCGATATAGACTCGCAGAACTCGGGAACGCTTAGTTTATGGGTTCATTACAACCGCAAGTATACGGAAACCGCGACGGGTAAGGTGACCCTGTTATCGAACCAGAATTCATTTTATGACGGACTGGGCTTTTTAATGTATGGTCAGCAGTTCAGTGAGGGGCAGGTACAGACCACCCAATACCGTGCGGATGATCTCGGGCATGCTATTTATCAACTGGATCCAATGGGGAATACCGTAACCAATGCTTATGATGCATGGGGTGCAGAAAAAGAAGCGCTTGATGCGTATGGAAATCTTTATGTATCGGAATCTCGACTGAAATCCCGTCAATTGGTGAATTATTTTATAGCTGCCGGAGATGTTGCAAGCTACCGTAGTAATCCGTCCCAAAACAGCCTAAAATCCAGCTATGTGGAGCAAGATTATGACCATTGGGGTCAACTCATTACGAACCGGGTGTATAAAGATTGGCCGAATGTAAGTGCACCTTCGACCGAAAGCTATACCTATGACATTGCTGGAAATCTAGTGAATTATGTCGATCCAAAGCGTAATCTGAATGGAGAGGGTGTCACTACGAAGTATTCGTATGACGCGCTCAATCGATTAAACGAAGTGAAGAATGCATTGGGAGAAATCTCGAAGTATCAGTATGATGCAAATGGGCAAATCATCGGCTCAACCTTGCAAAGCAATGAATTCAGTTCTCCGATTACAATCAGCGCCAAAACGTTCAACGAAATCGGATCATTGGCTTCAAAGGCAGATCCGGCGGCCCAAGAAACCTCTTACATGTACAACAACCTAGGTCAACTTAAGCAAATGAATGATCGTAACGGAAGTGTGTTTACGTATCAGTACGATGAGCAGAATCGTATGACGATACAAAATGCAATAGGTACAACAGGGGAAACCCAGCAGATCAAGACTATCATTGGTAGCAATGGAATTCTGTACGACACCCAAGAAAAATACACGAATGGTACCCAAATATCTTCATTGACCACCCAGATGGATGGTTTGAAGCGAATTGTATCTATTCAAATGCAGGGTGCGAACAGTTATTCCTCGAGTCTGCAATTAAATTATGACAAGAACAATCGGATCAGTCTGCTAAATGTAAGCGGAGACGGTTCAACTGGTGTATTTTCCACTCGGTATAAATACGATAAATCCAGACTGGATAAGGTGCAGACCGACGGTCAATCAACCCTGAATGAGTCGGATGCGGCCAATGTGAAATACACCTACTATCCCAATGGACAAATTCAGTCTATAACGTACCCTCCGTTAGCAGATGGAAGTGTTCTACGGACTGAGTATATCTACAATAATTTAAACCGGTTAACAACCATTGCGAATAAAAAAGGTTCGTCCTTGTTATCCTCCTCCAGTTATAGTTATGATGAGAATGGTAATATCCTAACTACAACTCAAACGGCAAGTAATCAACCGACACAAACGAATACGTACACTTACGATAAACTGAATCGCCTGGAGAGTATCGTACGTAGTGACGGGTCCTCAGTGAACTATACGTATGATTTGCGGGGGAACAGATCGACATTAATCGATACAGCCAATGATTCATTTGATATATCTGATACTGGCTATCGATATGATTTGTTTAATACATTAATCGCTACAACTAAAGGTAACAGCACTACAACGTTCGAATATAGTGCAGATGGCATGCGGTATAAGAAAATAACTGGAACTAGTGTGAATCAATACCGGTATAATACAAATCGGGAAGTAATCTCGGAAGTAAACGAAAGTAACGCTGTTACAGCAGATTACGTTCGTGGAGACCGCTTGTTGGTTAAGAAGGATAGGTTATCGAATAAAGAGTATTACTATCTCTATAATGGTCATGGTGATGTGATTCAAATCGTAGATAAGAGTGGGACCATCGTTAACTTCTACGCTTATGATGAGTGGGGGAATATCACCAGTCAGGTAGAAGGAACGCAGAATTCCTTCAAGTACGCCGGAGAGATCTATGATGAGGAAACCGGACTTTATTATCTACGGGCACGGTATTACGATCCTAGTGTAGGGCGTTTTATAAATGAGGATACGTATGAGGGGCAGATTACAAATCCGCTGAGTTTGAATTTGTATACGTATGTGAGTAATAATCCGTTGATTTACTCCGATCCAACGGGACATAGGCAAGAATGGGGTTCAGGTGGGGGCGGAATGGGGAATTCCAATTACGTTGACCTTACATCTTTAACACAGATTCAATTGTCAGCAATTATTACAGATAATAATCAGCCTAAGGCAACAAGACAGGGGGCAATGGATGAAATTGTAAGGAGAAACTTTTTGTTAGTTGAAAATGGAGTGTTTATAGCCGCAAAAGGTGTTAAAGCAGCTATAAATGGCGTAAAGAAAGCAATGAAAGTAGAGGGAACTATCAAGGTTGCGAAAATAGGCGATAGCTTTGGAAAAGCAGGAACACTTGTAGAAAATCCTGGAACTAAAATTGATTGGTCAAAAGTCACTTCACACGGCTTGGAAAGAATGACTTTGCGAGGAGTGACGAAAGAGATGGCTGAATCTTGGGTTAGGAACGGAAAAGCCCTTTCTCAAAACAATGGGAGCAAACATTTATTCTTCTCCAAAGAAGGAGCCGCTGTGGTTGCCAACGATGGAACGCTTGTAACAGTAATTCCCAAGAGTAAATTTGATGATGTGTACAAGGTACTCTCAATATCCCTATTTGGTAAATAAGTGAGGAATTATATGGATAATAAAATTATCAAAATAATCAACAATTGGAATCCAATTGAAATACACCCTTTGTTGCAGGATGAATATCATACTGAATCCAAACGAATTCAGTATGCCGCTTTGGATTCAGTATCAGTTGAAACACTATCTAAAGAGGTGTTTAGTATATTTAAGAATAGTTTTGGAAAAGAATTTACCAAATCCATTGAAGAGTGCAAGGTAATTGCAGAAGAGATATTAAGATGCAAGTTTGAAAACTAACAGATATTAACCTTGTTGGCTAAATGTCTTCAAGGTTTCTTTTTTTGGTGGAGAGGGTGTCGAATGAATCCATCATTCAACCAATAACACACGTAACCCATGTAATACCACTACAAGAATTTCCTCGTTTCCTTTGTACGCACATAAATGCTCGAATAGTGTTACTGCTAAACCATAATGTCCAGAGATTGACGGTGTAAATTGTCCTGCTGGTGACGGCCAATGTGTCCGCAGCCAGATAGAAAAACAGGGAGAATCATGACAATTCTCCCTGGATCACGCGCTTGACCATATGGTCGTCCACAATCCGGTGCTTGTTCTGTGCGCCGTAGATTAGAGCGTGGGTGCACAGCTTGTTCACCAGCCGGGCGGCTCCGCTGGAAAAACGGTAGATTTCATCCACCGCCGCCTCCGTAAACAGTTCATGCTCCGCACCCGCAGCGCTCAGATGCCTGTCTACATACGCGCCAATCTCCGCCCGGTCCATATGCGGAAGGTAGCACTGCATATCAATCCGCTGGCGAATCGCCGCGTACGCTTGCAGCCCCAATCGGTCCCACAGCTCGCTTTGCCCTACCAGAATCAGAGCCATGGGACTTTGTGAATCCATTTTCATGTTCAGTAGAAAGCGCAGTTCCTCCAGCATCTCTCGGTCCAGCAAATGCGCCTCGTCAACCACCACGACCGGCTGCAACCGGTGAATCCCACGCATGAGCTCAATCTCCCGGTGCAACTGCCGTTTCGCATCCCCCCGGTAAAACTTCGACTCACATCCAAGCTGCTCCAACAGCCCTTTGTAGAAGTGACGCGGCGTCAGCTTCGAATCGGACAGGTAGAGCAGCTTGAATTTCGCCTCGTCCAGTTCCTCGGAAAGTCGCCTTATCGTCGTCGTTTTCCCGGTACCGCAATCGCCCGTTGGGTAAAAGCTGGAGAAGGGGTTTTTACAGCTGTTGATTATTATACAGGCGGAGCAATTAGTGATTATGTGAATAATTACAGCGGAAAGTCATGGACCGCTAAACAGTTTTTAGATGCGGGAGGAATATTCATTCAATTTATCCCGATATCAGCGGCTGAAGCGACAGCTCTAAAAGTCGGTCAGACAGCTGAAAAAGCAGGAGTAAGCCTAATCCAAAAAGCAGGGCAGTGGATTAAGGTTGTTTTTAAAGGCGAGGCTAGAGTTGTCGAGATAAATAACCCAGTACTTGAAAGCGTCCGTACGGGCAGTGCTTTGAAGTTAGATGCTCAACATGCTTTTAATGACATTATTGATAATTATGCTACTTGGGCGCAAGAATTTGATTTAGTGGGCAATGATAAAGTCATAAGACAACTTTATCAAGTAAAAGGTTCACTTAATGGAAAAGAAGGTATTTTTGAGTGGATCGTTGACCCCGACCCATTAAAAGGAGTAACTCATAGAAGATTTATTGAAGGTGTGGAAATAACGGGTAAGCCAAATGCATTTCCAAAGAGGTGAATACAGTGTACAATTTTGAATTTTTTGAGCAATTTTCAATTCCATTTAGTTGGTCTACTTTATTGGCTGGATTAAAACTCAATTTCTTATCAGTTGAGCAGGTTGATGATTATGCAGTGAAGTATATTTCTGAGAATCCTGAAGTGGAAAGTGAATTCTTGTTAGAACTTGCATGGGAAAAGAAGAATTATGAAGAAGTTTTCCTTCTTATAGAAAAATTCCTAATTGAAAATGGTATTACAAATATTCCTAATATTGAAGAGCAAAAATGGAGGTACTGTATCTTACAAAACATCCGCAATGAAACACAGGATTATAATTTGCTCTTTGAGAAATTTGCAGAAGTGTATAGTACCTTTAATTATCCTGAGGATATGGAGGAACTGATATACTACAACGAGCCTAAAGATGGTTATAATGTTTTATTACACACGAAAGAGGATAATATCAACCGATTGCTTTTTAAAATTGATACATTTTTAACATCAGAAAAGAAAAGATTATCCTTCTGCTAATCGTGAGCCACATGTGAGCAAACCTCCATGTGGTTTCTTTTTGTCCCTATTAAGCTCCCCCACCCAGTGCCGAATGGACTGAATCGGTTCATTCAAATAAACTTTATTGTCGTATTTTCACGATAGCTATTTCTCCGATTTAAGTGTACGCACATAAAAAACTATAATATTATCCCCATATATCAAAAGCCAACTGAACAGCCCATGCACAGAACCCTCAGTTACCACCACAAAAATCGGAATATGGGAATGACTCGCTGAACCGCCTTGTCGATTACACGGTCTGATAGCAGAAATAATTCAGTCTCTACGGTGAGCAGGCTTGCTTGTGGATTGACAGGGACAAGAGAAACAGAGAGGCACATTAAGCTGATACCTAAAGCGCATAATCATTAAGAGTTAAATCGCTTAGGTCAGCGAGTGCTATGTCCATATTAGCAGATGCTGATCATCAGTCTTTTGCTGTCTCACTGTTTGATGTTCGATGAAGTGGTCGAAGGTTTATTCTAATTAATACTCATTTACATCGTATCGTGTCCATAACCTCAAGAAAAGGCTATTGAAAGCTACCGCCCCAACAAAGGGACGAAGCTGGCCACTTTTGCTGCCCGTTGTATTGAGAATGATATTCTAATTACAATAGTGGCGCTATTAATTTTAGGTTTATTTATGAAGTCACATCAGAGTATGTGGCTTTTTTTCATGAATTAGGATCAGTGAAAATTAGATGATGTTAGTGGGGAAAAGTATACTTTTACGTTTTTTCTATAGGAGTCGATGATTTTGATTAGGAATTCACCGTTTAAATTGGAGCAAAGTAGGTAATACATGTCTTTTGACTTAATTGATAAAATTGAGTATAATTGCGATGAAGCGAACGTATATTCTTATTTTCTTGATGATTGAATTATATCATTGATTAAGAGGAAAACCCGATCTTTTGTCGAATTAACTTTAAAACGTGAATTTGACATGGAGTGTAGCATAATGGTCCCGAATCCAACATTAATTTATCATATTACGAGCGTTGAAAATCTACACTCGATACTGGACAATAATGGACTCATCAGCATTAATAAGTTACAGAGGGATGGAAGCTCGTTTGTTAATATTGCTTTTGAGCAAATCCAGTCGAGACGTTCGGAGAAGCAAGTACCTTTACCTCCATATGGTAATTTACATGACTATGTTCCTTTTTATTTTGCGCCGCGATCTCCTATGTTGTACACAATTAAGCAAGGAAATGTCCCGCAATATCAAGAGGGACAAAGTCAGATTATTTATCTTGTATCTACTATACAGCAAGTTATCTCTGATCAAATCCCATTCGTATTCACTGATGGACATGCAATCATTAATTATTCTGAATTCTATAATGACACTGAGGATTTAGATCAAATTGACTGGGGCATAATGAACTCTCGATATTGGAATGATACTACAGATTATCCGGATAGGAAGCGAAAACGGCAGGCTGAGTTCTTAGCCTTCGAGTATTTCCCACTCGCCAGCATACTTGAAATCGGTGTAATCAATGGTAGTATTCATGATCAAACATCAAAGATCATTCAGGAAAAAGAAGTTTATATTCCCGTCAAAGTACGCAGAGATTGGTATTATTAAGGTGGTGAGAATGTGATTGAATATAAAAAAGGAAACTTGTTAGAAGCTGAGGCAGAAGCGCTGGTAAATACAGTGAATTGTGTCGGGGTTATGGGGAAGGGGATAGCCTTACAATTTAAACAAGCCTTTCCCAGTAATTTTAAGGAATATGCAAAAGCATGTAAAAACAATGCAGTCATGCCTGGGAAAATGTATGTGGTCCCTACAGGATACATGCTCAATCCTCAGTATATAATTAACTTTCCAACCAAACGGCATTGGAAGGAAAAGTCCAAAATTGAGGATATAAAGTCAGGGCTTATCGATTTTATAGACACTATTAAAGAGTACGGAATCAAGTCAGTTGCTGTCCCACCTTTAGGTTGCGGTAATGGTGGATTGAACTGGAGTCAAGTAAAACCCTTAATAGAAGCATCAGCTCAAGAGGTGCCGGATGTCTTATTTATGGTTTATCCTCCCGAGGGTAGTCCGGAGCCGGATAAAATGCGCGTAGGAACTGAAAAACCAAAATTAACACGGGCTAGAGCTCTTCTTATAATGCTAATGAACTTGTATGCTGCCCCGGGATACAAATTGTCTATGTTGGAGATTCAAAAGCTCGCCTATTTTCTACAAGAGTCAGGCGAAGATTTAAAGCTAAGATTTGTAAGTGCCCAATATGGTCCATATGCAGACAATCTAAATCATGTTCTTCAGCGACTTGAAGGGCATTTCATAAGAGGCTATGGAGATCGTAACAGAGATGCTCAGATCTATTTATTACCTGAAGTTATTAAGGAGGCGGAAGCTTACTTAAACTCGATCGAAGATGCCACCTCTGAGGAAAGACTTGAGAATACAAAAAAAATAATTGAAGGCTACGAAACACCGTATGGACTTGAATTATTAGCTACAACCGATTGGGTAATTAAACATAATCCGGATGCCCAGGCTAGTGAGGATCGTGCAATTGACCATTTTAAAGCATGGAATGATCGTAAGAAGAAAGTATTTAAAGAATCTCACATCAAGATGGCGTGGAGACACTTAACTTCAAATGAAATTTAAATGTCACAATATGAATGCCCTATCCAATTTAACTTGGCAGGGTATTTTTTCTTACTCCTCATCCAAAATCAAACTATCCGAAATCGATAGATATTCCAGCGTAGTTCCTAACAGCTCGTGTCTTAATTGTTGCTGAATTGCCCTCAAGTTCGCACCACTTTTAAGCATTAAGAATCCTGTAGTTCTTCTTAAGTCATGGGGAATGACTTTTCTATCAATTTCAGCTTTTTCAGAGATGGTCCTAACTATAGAAACTAATTGTTTATTCGAGAGTTTCCGATTATTCCTAGAGAATACATTTGGACTAAAATCTTTTTCAATAGTCTCCTTGTAATGTTTGAAGTGTTTCAGTTCATTTGTTAGGAATCGAGGAATAGCGATTCCCTTGGCGTTTGTTTTTTGACCTTTGTTAACGATCACCATGTTATTTTGAAAGTTGATCTGCTCAAATGAAAAGCAACATAGTTCATTGTTTCTTAGCCCGGTTGTAATAGCTGTCCAAAATAACAGATAATAATATTTGGAAAAAGGGTCTTCCAGAAGAGCTGCTTTCAGGAGCGCTTTACACTCAACTTCAGTCAAAAAATTAATATTTATATTTCGTTCATAATATTTGTTTGTATAATGGGCCATCGGGTTGTGACTTATCATGTTTACTCTATCAAGAAAGTTGAAAAAGCTCTTCAATGAACTGATTTTATTGTAAATTGTTTTGTTTGAAAGCCCTGGATTGGATGATACAAGATATTGAATAAATTGATCAATGAACGATTTATTAATCGGTTCAAAATCATTTGATTTAACATAATATGTAAATCGATCAAAATCCAGAATACCTTCAAAACCGTTCTCAATTAGAAATTCTTGAAGTGTAGTGAGAACCTTTATAGTTACTAGGCATGCTGGCTTTTTTAAGCCAGAGTGTTCACTCCAAGTTTTAAAATAAGTCGAGTCGAATACGACTCCAAAGAGTATCATTTGTCTCCACCTCAATCAAATAAATTGGCTGCTAACGAACGAGCAAAAGGATGTTTTTCGATTGCCTCCAAAAGCATGCTGTTAAAGAGCTCCAGATAAATGGTTGTTGTTTTTAGTGATCTATGCCCGAGAAATTTTGAAATACTAACAATATCAACGCCTCCCTCTAAAGCGAACAGTGCGAAAGAATGTCGTAAAGAGTGAACAGACAAACGCTCTTTCTCTTCTTTAGAAATGCTCTGCGCCTCAGTAATTAATCCATCTAAGATCTTTTGAACTGCACTATCACTAATTGGATTAACTCCTTTGTCAGTTGAAAAAACATACAAATCAGTGTATTTAGGATGGCTTTTAAGTGCGCCATATTTAAAGCCTACATATTTTCTAAGTAGTTCTAATGATGTAGCTGTAATCCTTCGAGGAACTTTTTGAAGTTTTTTTCCTTTTACACGCACTTCTATGTTCTGTGAGTTGTAGCAAATATCCTTGATTTGTAGTTGGGTTAACTCGTTAAGGCGAATACCACTCCCAAGAAACGTCCATAGGATGACAAAGTTTCTAAAACCATCGTTGGTTAGGCGCGACAAGTTTATAATTTCCTCAACTTGTTCCTTCGTAAAAGCTTTTGGAAGATCTTCATCAAACTCAACCTTAAGCACCAAGGTTTCCTTGATTTTTTTAATATCTATCTCGAAAAAACGTGTAAATGTAACAGTGAAAAAGTCTCTTAAAAAAGAAGACTTTTTAAATCTGGTATTTTGAGTTTTAACTGGCTTAAGATAATCCAGTAAAACTTTAGGATTGTTTTCAAATGAAAATAGATATGGAGCTTCAGGTAGCGAATTAATAAATGAAACAAACTGGTTCAATTCAGAGCGATACGTTTTTTGAGTTGCTTCGCTCTTTCGTGCAAATTCAGAACTTTGTAAGTACCAATGAACAGCTTCTCCAAACGTTATATCTTTCGGTTTTTTAGGCTCCTCTACGAAAATAAGATTGCTTTTTTCCAAAGCTTGCTTCATATTATCATGACTGTTGGTCGCAGCAAGTTTTTGCAATTGGGCCATTAGATTAGTAACAGGTGATAGGCCTTCTACTTTGAACATAAATTCATCTCCATATAGAATCGATTTTGTGCATTGCATCATTGAGCTCTTGATCTTGTCTATGCAAATATTTTGATGTAGTCTCAAGTCTGTCATGTCGAGCTAAACGTTTGACCAATTGCGGATGAACTTTTTTTCTGAGGCTAAGTTTTGTAATAAATGTATGCCTGAACAAATGAAGACCTCCAGGGAAATTCCATCCGGAAATCATCGCGTATAACCTGTATTTATCTAACATCTTTTTATAGAAAACTTTTTCAGGGCGGGTTCCCTTAAAAACAGACCCTTCACGAGAGCTAATTTTATGCAAATATTCAAAATATTGATAAAGTTTTTTCGGTAAGTGTAAAGGTACAGGTTTTCCAACTTTACCTTTACCACGGATTTTTATTATCCTTGCTTGGAAATTAATATCATCCCAAATAAGTCGCCCGGCTTCGCAGAAACGCAGTCCGAGATGAAGAAGCGATCCAAAGAACGCCATATCAAACTCTGGTTCATCAGAGTAACTAGCTATAGTATTGAAGAAATTTGACAATTGATCATCACTGGGAATATCTCGATGTATGTACCTCTCTGCGGTAATTCCTCTAATTGATCCGATATTCTTTGGAATAATTCTGGTGTTATACAGGTACTTAAAGAAAGAGATAACACAGTAGAATTTATTGCTGACAGTTATCTCGCTATAAAGGCCTTTTAAATGGCAACGTTTTAGGTAGTTCTCAAATTCTATAATATGGTCTCTTTCAATTAACCAAACTGGTATCCCATTCGCTGAAATTTCATTAAAACTAGCGTAATTTGAATACTCCGGAGCAAATTGAGCCATCGTTCCGGTGAGTGAGAGCCACCTCTCCGGCGTTTTTGAGCCACCCTTCCGGAAGAGAGAGCCATTGCATGGAACTCCTGCTAGAATGATTTTTATGCGTTGTTGAAAGATAGCGCAAATCATTCGTGAGGAGGTCATACCATGACCCCATATCGTGAAATCTTTCGGCTTCATAGCCAAGGGATTAGCCAACGTAACATCGCCCTCAGTTGCGCCTGCTCGCGCAACACCGTCTCCAAAATCATTCAACGAGCAGGAGAACTTGGGATTGTCTGGCCGTTAAAGAAAGATCTAACGGATGGTGAGTTTCGCCAGCGGCTGTTTGCTGAGGCGACCCAGGCTCCGACCCGCAAGCATCCGGATTACGCGTACATCCACAAGGAGATGGCTAAAAGCGGGGTAACGCTTAGTTTGCTTTGGAATGAGTATTGCGAGAACTGCCGAGCGAGCCAAGAGATTCCGCTCATGTATTCGCAATTCTGCCACCACTATCAGCAGTACACCATGAAATCGAACGCAACCATGCGTATCCAGCGTAAGCCAGGCGAACAGCTTGAAGTGGATTGGGCAGGGCAAACCGCGTCCATCATCGACCGTGAGACAGGCGAGATCATGACCATGTATGTTTTTGTTGGCGTGCTGGCCTACAGCCAGTATGCTTATGTGGAAGCCTTTGCTTCGCAAGATCAGGAGAGCTGGATTACCGCCCATATCCATATGTATCAATTCTTTGGTGGATCCACTCGTGTACTCATTCCGGACAATCTGAAGACGGGAGTAGAAAAAGCATCCGGGCACTCCCCAGTGATCAATAAGATCTATCATGAGATGGCTGAGCACTACAACACCGCCGTCATTCCTGCACGTGTCCGTAAACCAAAGGACAAGCCGAATGTGGAGGGAGCCGTTGGTGTAGCCTCCACATGGATTCTAGCGGCGCTACGTAAACAACAGTGTTTCAGTGTTGCTGAACTAAATCTAGCCATCCGGGAGAAACTCGATGCCTTAAATGCAAAGCCCTTTCAGAAAAAAGAAGGGAGCAGGCACAGTGTCTTTATGACGGAAGAAAAACCGTTCTTACTCTCCTTGCCTGCTACCCCCTATGAGTTGGCGACCTGGAAGACCGCCACTGTCCAATTCAATTATCATATAAGCGTTGAGAAAATGCACTACTCTATCCCCTATGAATATATTAAGCATCGCGTAGATGTACGAATGACGAGGGGCGTGATTGAAGTCTTCTACCAGAATAACTGAGTATGCTCCCACCCGCGCCTTCATGGAAAGCCGGGGCAGTACAGCACGGTGGAAGATCACATGCCGGAGAGCCATAAAAAATTCATCCAATGGAATGCGAACCGCTTTATCTCTTGGGCACAAAGTGTTGGCACGCATACTGCTGTTGCGGTCCAAGCGATCCTCAACTCCCATAAGGTAGAGCAGCAGGGCTACAGAAGCTGTATGGCCCTTCTCAAGCTTGCCGACAAACATGGCGTTATTCGCCTTGAAGCAGCCTGCGCCAGGGCATTGTCCTACACGCCAAGGCCTAGCTTAAACGATTCTAACCACCGGACAGGATCGGCTTGAAGCGCAGCCAGAAACACAAGAACCCTCATCCCCTTCTGAAAGCCATGGCTTCATCCGCGGCGCAGATTATTACGGGAGGGGTTAACCCATGGTGCATGAACCGACCCTACGCAAACTACACGAAATGCGCCTTTCCACTATGGCGGACGCCTATCAAAATCAATTGTTGGATCCAAACTTTCAAGCCCTTTCGTTTGAAGAGCGTTTTGGACTCCTGGTTGACACGGAATGGTCTAGAAGAAAGAACAATCGGCTGACCACGTTAATCCGCAAGGCAGACTTTCAACAAAGCAACGCGTACATTGAAGACGTTGAATATCACGCCGATCGCAAACTGGACCGGACACAGATCCTTCGCTTGGCAACCGGCACGTACATCCATGACAAACTCAATATCATCATTATGGGTGCGTCAGGTGCAGGTAAAACCTATCTGGCTTGTGCCTTCGGCATTGCCGCCTGTAGGAACTTCTACCCGGTCAAATATATACGCTTGCCCGAACTGTTAAATGAGCTGGCAGTCGCACGAGGGGAGGGGATCTTCCAAAGGGTGATGAAAAGTTATAAGAAGGTTCCTTTGTTGATCCTGGATGAATGGCTGCTTGTTTCGCTAAAAGAAAGCGAGGCCAGGGATCTACTTGAAATTGTAGAGGCACGCCATCAAAACGGGTCCACCCTATTCTGCTCACAGTTCGCTCCTGCCGGCTGGCATGGAAAAATTGGTGAAAGCACATTGGCAGATGCTATTCTCGACCGAATCGTACATTCATCCTACACGATCACAATCGAAGGCATGGACTCCATGCGTAAGCGCAAAGGACTTATCAACTAACCATTCCTACTTTTACGGGAGCTACCGATTACTGGTGGCTCCCACCACCGGAGAGGTGGCTCACTTTTCCCAGAGGACTGGCTCACTTATCACCGGAATGATGGCTCTATTTCATCGAAATATTCATAATTATCAACAAGCCAATTTAAAAATTGCATCACATTTCGATTTGTTTCCTTGGCATGGCCTTGTGTATAACCTTCCGATTCAAGTTCGTCATTGAATTTAATTAAAAATGGATGTAGATTAAGTTCATTTAGTTTAGGTCTAGTTTTAGTATTGATTTTGACTACACTAAACTTCTTGTTTGGAAAAAACAACTTCGCGATCTGACAAAAGAAAGACTTTCTTATTTCCGAATCGACATATTTCAAACAATGTTGAAAGCTCTGTTCTGTAATGTCTAAATCATTCAGATGCCATACCGGTTTTTTAATATATGTAGAGATTCGGTTTTGGAATTCCAACGCTACGGTGTAATAATTATAAAGTTTGATCGGTTCCTTTGATGTCTGAATCCGTTTCAAAAATATTTTCACTGTGTCCAATTTGATATTTGGCTGAACTCTGTTTTGCCATAACCAACCAGAGATGCTTCTTTTAGAATGGGAGGCATCAATAGAATCGTTGTAGTCATAATTAAATAGCGTATCCATAGTGTTCCTCACTTTGCTCTTACTAACGTCCCAAACGGCGTTAGTTATAGGATGATCATCGTGAGGACTTTTTATTCCATTTGTAATTATTTCTGTAGAAGAAGCATTCCACAGAAATAATTCTGTTCCTTTCCACAATTCGTTTTCTGCTACGAAGCTACTGTTCATTAAATCATTAATCACGTTTTTTGAATCTTGATCCATCAGGAAACCTCCTCAAATTGGGTATGTTTAAATTTCAAAAAGTTATAACAGAGGTGAGGAAATGGCAAATGTGCAACCCGTCGAAATCAAAGTTAATTTTGGATACAATCATAAAAAATCACTTTGGTCAGCAATCGATCTTTTGAAGTCTAAAGCAATAGATGAGACTCCGGATACGTTAAGGAAAAGAACGAGTTCAGTTAACGTTTCAAAGCCTGTTTAGTTATTGAACTTTGCGTCTCTATTAATTTTGCTTTTGCAATGGTCTTAATCGCCGACTGAATGTTATGCTGAAAATATTCACCCTTAATACATGTGATTCGCTTAGGCGTAACAAGTGCCATAACATTACCTCTTTCAAAAGTGCATCGGAAAAACAAAAAAGGGATCCAGAATACCACAGTTACCTGTGGAAATTCGGATCCCTTTCGCCGCATGGCCAGAGACTTATATTCATTAACAGTTGAACTATTAAGAATTCAGCAGAAAATTATACCAAAACACTGCCTATAATTTAGACTATAAAATAAATAAGGGCTTGATGTCAACTCATATTGAAGTATCAACATTTCACTTGAGTCATACCTAATCATAATCAGTTGAACCTTACAAACCTGATTCCATTCCACGTACTAGCGAGGAGGATTCGGGTTTTTTATATCGACCAAGGCACATGTGATAGAACCACCGATAGGGCATCCATGTAAGTTAATCCACATTCAACATGAATTTTAATCTCGGTGCATGAAAAATTCAGGTTTAATCATGTATTCAACTGGATAGACGTCTTCGCGGGCAGACAGTAATCCTTTGAATAAGGCGATGGGCTGGATCTCTGAGTCATTTGAATAGCGGATTCCAAGATCTTCAGCTTTTCTAAGTTGTACAATAACAAATGCATCCTCTGCATCGGTCAATTTATAAAGGACATTCTCAGGATGAAGCACATTCTCTAAATGATCAAAAGTAACCAAATGGAACTCATGGCCTCTCCATTCGGTTCGAATTACTTTAATAGCCTGAGTGCTTACAAGATCAACAAAGGTATTTTTAGCCAAGGTTAATTCAATACCCATAATATAGCCTAGTTTATTCATATCGTTACCATATTCTGTATCATAAGATTTACCATAATCCGCTTTGAAGGTATTCTCGCTAACAGGCATTTGAATGAGCGTTGGGGTTACATCTAAGTCGGTTACATAAGGAATAGATAGTTTTTCCTTACTGACATATTGGCTTATTTCGTTTCTACTCCAATATGCGTCATTGTACTCAGTTTTTGGTGTTGTAAGATAAATATATCCCATATTACCGTGGTCCCCGTGGAAGCAAGTAATTCTCATATTTTCCGCTCCTTTAAGCTTGATGGTAATTAGACGCAATGTTTGTAAAAGCGTTTCTATTTATTGGATGCGAATTGATTAAGTGTTTTTTGAACAGCCAAATTAAAGGAATAAATTAACAAACGTACGTTCCCTGACAAGTTATGGCGTTAATGATTAGGTATAATGATTAAAAGAGCTTTTCAGTAGGCTATAGAGTGAACGCTGCAGTAAAGCAGTGGATAGATATCATTGGGATTATTATTGTGAGGAGACTAATCATGGTCGAAAAACTTATACGTCTATTCAATATCATTAATGCGATTCAGGCGAATCCAGGTATTTCTGCATCGGATTTAGCTTTTAAATGTGATGTAGACATACGGACGATTTATCGAGATTTGCGCTTACTAGATGCCATCACTCCTATAACGAATACAGGCAAAGGAACGGGCTACCGGTTTATGGGTAATTTTTTTATGTATCCTCTTAACTTTTCAGAACAAGAAGCTTTAGTATTCTCCCTGTTACCTTCAATGGTGGACGAGGACAAACTGCCTCCCGGATTTCATACGGCTTACGATAAAGTCATGTCCACACATCACAAGGAAAAATCCAAGCAAAACAGTATCATCGAGGACATCACCAATATTATTCAGATGGGTACACCAGCTTACCGTAAAGAAAGCCCCAATTATCTACAGCCTATTATTCAAGCGATTTTAGAACAGAAGACAATTGAAACCACATATCATACCCAGTATCGGAACGAGACTACCGAGCGCAAGATTGATCCGTACTACCTCGTGCCTCGTGATCAGCGCTTCTATTTAATCGGTTTCTGCCATACCAAGCAGGACATTCGGACGTTTCGAATCAGTCGTTTCCTCAAAGTGGATTCTACGGCTGAGATGTTCGACAAGAGTGATTTTAATATCAAAAAGTATCTCAAGAACACGTGGTCAATTGAACAAGGTGAGAAAAATATAACCTTTAAAGTACGGTTTAATGCTCAGGTTGCCAGGTACATAAGGGAGGAAGAACTGTTCGTTCATCCTCGAATGACAGACAACAAAGATGGGAGTATGATTTTTGAGGTGACTGTAAATAACGAAAAAGAGTTTATCCGCTGGATTCTGCAGTATGGGCCAGCCGCTGAAATATTAGAGCCTGCTTCTGTGCGGCAAACAATAAAAGTTCAGCTGGCTGAGTGGACCGAGATGTATAAATAAAGTTCGATTCAAATGGAGGTGGGACATAGGATGATAATAACTAAAGGGATGATTCAAGCTAGCTACGGTTATGCGAAACAGGTGTTTGTGTTTCATAAACAAATAGTTAAGACAACGGCTGTTAATAATCTTTCTCGTCAAATTGGAATGCGTCGCGGAAGTGCTGGGGATTATGTCGGGGCGTTTTATGCAATGATGAGTGGGGATAAATATACAAGAACTATTAATACTGAAGCGACTCGGCACTATTTAGAAAATATTAACAAAGACTATGGTGCCGACCAACTTAAGATCGCCCTAAAAGCGGTAAAGAAACACACGGAGTATTATGGGAATTTAAGTAATGGAAAATTGAGAAGTATTGAAAAACTGTTGGAAAGCTTCTGATGATCGGTGTTGATTGAAAGTTATACAATGGCTCAGCTAAGCAGGAACTGATCATGATTCCTCGAAATATACAAGCTAGGAAGGATGTGGGTCTCTTGAACCATAATTGGTTTGCGGATTTGTATGAAATATGCAATAACGATCCCTTTCGTAGAAAGATCCTCCTTGTGGATCATAATGATCAGGGTGAGCAGTGGCTGAATCGGATAACGAAGGAACACGGCCCTCTTTTAGGTGTGGAAACAGAGACGTTAAGGTCACTTGTTGTGAAACGGACCAAACCAGAACTGGTGAAACGAGGGCTTCGTCTAGTAAATAGTAAACAGACATTCTGGGCTGTCCAGAATCTTATGGTTGATATGGCAGAGCGTCAAGATAAATATATACCAGCTGAGATGATTACCCCAGGTATCGTTCAAAGCTTTCACCACGCGATTGAGGAACTCCGAGGGGCGGGGATTTGCGCTTCAGGGCTTTCTATTTCTGTTTTTGAACATGAGCAAAAAGGTCTCTATATTACTGAGCTACTCGCTTTATATGAACAGTGGCTGGAGTACAATCACTTTATAGATTTTGTAGGACTGCTTGAATACATACCGGAAGCTGATACAACCGCGAATAACCATCTCTTCATCCTTAGAGATTTGGAGCGGTTCTCTTCTGTGGAGAAAGAAATGCTGAGATGCATCGCTGGAGATAGACTGCTCATTCTTCCGCAAACTGGAACTTTCCCGTTATCCCTGCAGAATGGTGATCATGTTGCTGTTCAGCTGTACCATACCACAGGAATCTTAGCTGAGGTTCGTGAAGCATTCCGACGTATCTGCAATCAAGTTGATTCTTTCGATCAAGCAGAAATCGTTGTTTCTAATTATGAGACTTATTGTTCAACGATATATACGCTCAGCCAAGCTCTCGATATTCCTTGTACATTTTCCCAAGGTCTGCCCGTCACTTATACCAAGGTCGGAAAGGCTGCGCTGGTTTATCTCGAATGGCTGGAATGCAACTACGATGTAGAGTGCTTACTTAAGGCTCTTCGGCACGATTATATATCATTTCATCATATTGGAGAATCCGTGGATCAGGCTGATCTCATACTCGCTTTGGAGCAAAGCGGAATTGGCTGGGGAAGACAGCGGTATTCCATGTTAGAGGCCGCAGGCAATGCTGAGTTAAAGGGTAAACACTATGAAGCGACCAGGTTGTTAGATCTGGCGTTTAAAGGATTGTTTCAAAAAGTGCCTGATACGCGTCAAGTAATGTGGACTCCTATGGTTATTTTGCACGCATTGATAAATTTTCTTGATAAGCACACCGTTCCGTCCAGTGAGGCTGACTCACTCGTTATCACTGAACTGATTGATCAAATGAAGCTGCTGGAGGTTGTCTCTCCTCGTACGTTGTCCAGCGAGACCGCGCTGCGTTATGTAAAAGAAATGGTAGAGGGTATTCGTATCTTTGGAAGCGGACCATCTTGCGGAAAGCTGCATATCTCTTCTCTTCAAGATGGCGGCATATCGAGAAGAAATCAGACGTACATCTTGGGCATGAGTAATGAGGCTTGGTCCTTACAGCTCCGGCAGGATCCTGTATTACTGGATATGGAACGCAGGAGTCTAAAGGGGTTACTCTTATCTACTGAGCGGACTGAGCATATTATTCGTGAACGTGAGACCCGATTAGGATTGCTGTCAGGACAAGTTACGCTGGGCTATTCCAGCTATGATCCGGCAGAGCAGAAGGAAATCATTCCGGCCTTTGCGTTATTACAGGCTGCTAGAATAGTGACGGACGATCCCCAGATGGATCTGACTGGACTAGAACAGGTACTGGGTAAACCGGTTGGATATATGTCGATTGACCCGAATGGAGAGCATTTGTTGGATGGGACGGATCGCTGGCTTGGACGGTTCCACACTGAGGGGGAACTGAAAGATGGACTTCCCTCCCTACGCCAATCCTTTCCATTTGCTGCTAAATTAGAACAAGCAGAGATGCGAATTAGCGAAGAAGCCCTATCAGAATATGAAGGAATGCTCTCGACGGACACCTTTGCGGTTCGATATCTAAATAATCCTGAGATGTATCTTAGTGTGACGCAGCTCGAACGATATGCGGAATGCCCAAAGAGGTTTTTCTTTTTTCAAGTACTGAAGCTCAGGGCAAAGGAAACTGCTGAATTCGATCGTTCCAAATGGCTGGATGCGGCTAGCAGAGGCAGCTTGCTTCACAGTATCTTTTACCACTATCTGAAAGAAATGTCCGCAGGTTCTATAAATGAGAATAGGCTTAAGCATGATGAACACAGGCTTCAGGAAATCACAGAGCAGGTCATCCGTGAGTATGAAGCGATGGTGCCACCGCCAACTCCACATATCTTTCATAAAGAATGCAATTCGCTGCGACGTGATGTCGCCATTTTTTATCAGATGGAGCAGAAAGCTCAGGGACGGCCACGTTTTTTTGAGCTCGAATTGACATTAGGCGGACAACCCATGAGCGTCAGGCTGGATAATGGTATGGTGATCAGAATGAAGGGATTTGTGGACAGGGTTGATGAGATCGAGCCACACTTGTACAAAATTTATGATTACAAAACAGGCAGTCCGGCGAAGTATGACGAGAATGAGTATTTCTCACAGGGGACGCAACTGCAGCATGCGTTGTATGCGGTTGCGGTTGAACAGTGGCTTAAGCATACCGGTATGGATACGGAGGCGCGTGTTGTAGAGTCAGCCTATTACTTCCCAACGGAACGAGGCAAAGGCGATGAGGTATCCCGGGTTCAAACTAAGACGGCTGAGCTTTCGGAGTTAGTGGGACATTTATTAGCTTCGATGGAGTCAGGAACATTTCCCGCAACTACAGAGCTGAAACGATGTTCCTATTGTGATTATGGAGTAGTGTGCAAGAATGAATCAGAACGTACGAAGGAAAAATGGAATTTAGAACCCAACACTCCATTGCTTCACCATATCAAGGAGGTCGAGCGTTTTGGTTGATGATCAGACGGCCAGAGAGCGAATTGCAGAGATACTAGACCGGACATTGATGGTGGAAGCAGGGGCAGGATCTGGAAAGACGACATCACTCGTTGGCCGAATGATTGCTCTGATTGAGTCAGGGAGCGCCGTGGCTGAGCAGATTGCAGCCATTACTTTCACGCGGAAAGCAGCGGATGAGCTGAAAAGCAGGTTCAGACTGGAGCTGGAGCGGCGGATCCGTAAGGCGATTGAGCCGCAGAAGGCTCTGCTGCAGCGGGCTTTACAGGAGATTGATCGCTGCTACATTGGCACGATTCATTCTTTTTGCGGCAGACTGATTAGGGAGAGACCGATTGAGGCGAGACTGGATCCCATGTTCCGTGAGATTGAAGAAGATGAAGCTAACTTATTGCAGGACCAATGCTGGGATGAGTATCTGGTGAGCTTGATCGAGAACGGTAAGGAAGAAGGGATGGCGGACCTTGCGTCCTTGCAAGTAAACGTGGAGGATCTGCGCCAGGTATATAAACGGGTATGCGGCTATACCGATGTACACATTGAGACGGTTGCCTCTCCTAGACCTGACTTTGACCTTATTCGCTTATCTCTACCGCAGATGATAGCAGAAGCTGGGCGTTACATTCCGACACAGAAACCAGCACAAGGCTGGGATGCGCTGCAGACAATGGTTCGAGATGGAAAGAGAATGCTTATACTACACGGACTTGATGATGATATGCAAATACTGCAGCTCGCACTGATGTTTGAAAGAAAGATCAATGTTACCTTAAATAGGTGGACAGATAGTACGATGGCTAAGGAATACAAAGTGAGGTTCTTGGAGTGGCAAAGCCGAGTTTTGTTTCCCTTTCTTGGTGCATGGCGAGAGCATCTATATCCGCAGTTGATTGATTTTGTCAGACCGGCTGTTGCTTATGGTGCCCACAAGCGAAACGAACTAGGCGTTCTGGACTTTCAGGATCTGCTGATGCGGGCGACGGCTTTACTCCGTGAGCATGAGCATGTACGGCGTTTTTTTTCTGCCCGTTATACACGCCTGTTCGTAGATGAATTCCAGGACACCGACCCTATTCAGGCAGAACTTATGTTTCTGCTAACAGGAGATGACCCAAGGGAAGCGGATTGGAGAAGGATCACTCCCAAACCAGGTTCTTTATTTATTGTTGGAGATCCGAAACAATCGATTTACCGGTTCCGGCGCGCAGATATTTCAACCTATAATTGGGTCAAAAACAAGATCAGTGCCTGTGGTGAGGTCCTGCAGTTAAGTGCGAATTTTCGCTCCGTCCACCGGCTTGGACAATTCACGAATGATGAATTTAGTGACCGGTTTCCAGAGGCTGAATCTGAACATCAGGCGGCTTTTGTACATATGGATACACGAACGGCTAACCCGGAGAATGGTGTACAGCAGGGAGTCTACACGATGACTCATGCGAAAATGGCCGGAGGTCAGACGGCGATTGCCGAAGCAGATGCAGAGCGGGCTGCTCGTTATATTGCCTGGGCTTGCAGTGGTCAATTGAAGATTCAGGAGAAGCAGCCGGGAAGTAACGGTGGTTTCCTTGTAAGGGATGCAACTCCAAGTGATTTCCTGGTACTGCTGAAACGAAAAGATTTTCTGCACCTGTACGCTGCAAAGCTGGAGCAGTATGGAGTACCCTCTGTTACGGCTGGAAGCTCGGTGATATACGAAGAGATCGATGCGCTTGCTATGCTGGCAAGTTGTCTTAATGACCCTGGAGATCCGATGTCCCTGTTAGCTGTGCTGAAGGGGATGTTATTCAGTGTCAGCGATAATGCACTCTTCCATTATAAAATGGAGGGGTTCCCAATCACTTATACTATTCTACCTAATCAGGCAGAAGTCGGGACAATAGCGCTGCCGATATATGAAGCGCTGGTACGACTTGCTGAATATGCGGATATGATTCGTAAGATGCCGGCATTATCTGCACTGTTATATATCATAGAGGATTTGGGGATGATTCCCCTCGCAGCCCTTCGTCAGACCGGCCGGGCGCGTGCCGGCACATTGATCAAGCTCCTGCATCTGCTGCACAAGGAAAGTTCGGTCGCAGCAAGCTGGCCGGAACTGAGTTCGTATCTAATGCGGGTCGTAAAAGAAGCGAAGCTGGAGTGCGGAGATCTGTTCGCAGGTGAGCAGGATGCTGTTCGCATCATGAACCTTCATAAGGCCAAAGGGCTTGAAGCACCTGTGGTTATCCTGGCTTGTCCATGCGGAGAGTCCGATCATGATGCCGCAGAGCACGTGGATCGGACGGGGGATTCCGCACGCGGATATTTCAGCATTACGCGGCGAAGAGGATATCAAGAGGATGTGATTGCTCATCCTCCAGGTTGGGAAGAACTCGCTGAGCGGGAACGATTGTACATGAATGCGGAGAAGGAAAGGCTGTTATATGTCGCCGCTACCCGCGCCAAGCAGCTTATGATCATTAGCCGATATCCGGACAAACCGGCGATCGATCCATGGAGCAGCTTCTATAGTGGGATTCAGGAAGATAGAGAGCTGGAGGATCCTGAGGTTATGTCTGAGGTGCCTTCGCGTTATGAAGTTCTGCACGACGAAGTGCAAGATGAAGTGACGGGCCGTGAGTGGCGAAGTCGGCTGACACAGCCGACGTATCAGACGACTTCGGTAACGAAACTGGCGAAGTCCGGAGCCGTTCAGCCACCTCGTCCGCTTGCGGGCAGAGGCATGGCGTTCGGCAGCGTGGTTCATCGCTGCATTGAACTACTTGGGACTGGCACGAAATCCGAGCAGATGGAGCTGCACATCAGGATGATCGCTGAAGAAGAGGGTATGGATGAAGCGCTGATTCCAGATGTTCATAAGATGCTGGATGATGTTGTAAATCATCCGTTGTGGATACGTGCGTTAGCGGCGAAGCGGCGGATTCATGAGTTGACGTTGCGTACGGTGAGGACGGACATCGAGCTGTTTGAAGAAGAGTTCATTATAGGTTCCACAGCAAAGACGGTGTATTTAAAAGGCGTTATTGACTTCCTTTTTGAAGAAGAGGACGGCTGGGTGCTAGTTGATTTTAAGACGGATGTGTATGAAGAAGGGCAGCAGGTGGCATTTGTGGAATTTTATAAGCCGCAGGTGGGGGCCTATCGGGAAGAGTTGGAAAGAGCGTTGGGGTTGAGGGTGAAAGAAATGGGGCTTTATTTTTTGCATGGGAATGAGTATGCGGTGTTATGAAAGAGCCTTGGTACCATGGGAGGACATAGAATGAGATTATTGCTGATTGGAGTCGGGAGCAGCGCAAGGTCATGCTTTAATCGGCTTCCCGATAGCAATGATTGGGTTAAGGTTTTTTTCTTAAATAATGATTCTGGATTAAACTCGGTCCGCGCAAACCATAAATTTAATTACAGGGAGAAGAGTAGCTTTGAAGGTCTGGATGGCGGAACGACACATGCCAAAGGTGGAATGGCAAAGTTAAATGATCCAATTGTTGAATTAGTAAAAGAATCATCATGTGCTGCAGTAATCATTATTTGTTTTCTTGGTGGGGAAGCGGCATATGGCTTACCTAATCTTGTTAACAGTATTCGGGTTTCCGGCAACCCGATATATTTGGTTACAAGCATTCCCTTTGCTGCTGCAGGCAAAAGAAAGAGATCGCATTTCAAAGAATGCCTTGATTCTATTGTGGATAGGCTGAGCGGCATTTATCTGCTTGATTTGGAAGAAGTTTATCAATATGCGTTAATAACCGCAAAGGAACAGAACATGCTGAATTTTCTTCGGTTTTCTGATACGATCCTTCTTGATTTCTTCGGTCCTTTTGTGAGTGAACTGGTAAAAGCAGATCAAAACGGACAATATATTTTTTCATATGATTATTTAGAATCAGAGCTGACTTTCCAAAAGGTACCGAATTTTCGGGGAAATTTGTATGGTTTATTATGAAATTGACCGTATCGTACGATTCATATATTGTTATGGCAACAGATCTCACCACGCCTCTTAACAATGCGTATCAAGGTGGGCATTTTATTATTCTGGAGGAATTCAATGGATCTATAGGACTTCACGGATTATAACTTATTATATTTTAGTATTTGCATACTAAAATATAATAAGTTATAATATGAGCATTGAAAGATATAGAAAGGAGGGGGACAGTGAGCAACAATATTGAAATAGCCTTAAATGAATTATACCAAAGGCAAATTACTTCCAGGGATCAACTCCTAAATGAAATGCTGAGAGTTAAAATGACATTAAGAGCACTTGGAGATCAGCCAAATCTAAAAACAGATAAAGAAACGTTATTTCAGCTTATGAAAAATTCAACTGAAGAAACCCTTGGATTTTTTCCAGCAGATCGAGATGACTTTCTAGAAATCTTTGATGCACTGAAAGCAATTGAAATAAATGATTTTGCATTAGCCATATACAAGAATGACAGACTTGGTGTAGTAGTCTCACCGCACTATCTGACAACCTATATCCGTGAACGTGTGAAGAGAGTGGAGCCACATACCATTTTGATTACTGAGGCTGAAAAACACCTCGCTGGATTACAAGAATTTGTAGATGAATTCAAGAATTGCCAAATCACTTTAACCACACAGCATAATCTCATGAATAAATTCTTAAATCAGGTTTTTGGTGAGTATCCAAACGTCAATGTGGTATTTGAGTCTATTTATACAGAGTGCCTATTGGATACAAAATTCGACTATATTTATTCTTTACCAGCCTTTGGATACAAACCAGATGAAATTGGAAAGGGTTTTATGACAAAGGACAGTGACGGGATTGCCATGGAAAGTATGCTAGGGCACTTAAATGAAGATGGTGTACTGGATATCATTATTCCCGCGAAAATAACCTTTGCTGCCCAAGGCTACGAGAATCTTAGAGCATACATTGTACGGTATTTTCAGGTGAAGAACATTTACATACTACCAGAGGGCACCTTTAGGCCAACAACGTCCATTAAGACCTACTTGTTTACAATCGCCAAGGACTCAAATGAAAGTATAGAAGTGGGTACAATGGAAGTCATAAAGGATCGATTTGAAGTAAAAGAACCTAAGACTTTGCCAAAGAGCGATTTTTTAGCCCATGAAGATTGGCGCATTGAGTTATTGTTGTCAGATGATGATGACAATATTCAAAAATTTAAGAATTCTAATCTAGACAAGGTCAAACTAAAAGAAGTAGCTGAAGTGTTTCGTGGAAAATCTATTTTGAAAAAGGACACTACTGTGGGCAGTGTAGGCGTTCTCAATATATCCAACATTGAAAATGGTGAAATTAACTATACAGGTATGGATACCATTGAGGAAGAAGAAAGAAAAGTAAAGCGATATGAGTTGGAAGAGGGAGATGTAGTGCTTTCCTGTAGAGGAACAGCCATCAAAACAGCCGTATTCCACAAGCAAGAAAAGACCATTATCGCATCTGCAAACCTAATTGTCATAAGAACAAAAGCGACCATGCAGGGGGATTATATTAAGATATTCTTAGAAAGTCCAATTGGATTGGCAATGATCAAGAGCTTTCAACGTGGGACCACCATCATGAATATTAATCATTCAGATATTATGGAGATGGAAATACCGCGGCTCGAAATAGAACAACAACATGTAATGATAAAGCAGTATAAAGAAGAACATGAAAGCTATAAAAAGGCTGTTCAAGAAGCGGAAAAGAGATGGAATAACGTAAAATCGAATGTATACAATCAATTAATCTAGGGGGCAGAACTATGGCTGTGAATTTAGATTTTGAAAATGATTTATGGGCAATGGCAGATAAGCTTAGAGGTAATATTCAACAATCGGACTACAAAGATGTGGTGTTAGGACTGATCTTCCTGAAATATATCTCGGATAGTTTTGAAGATAAGTACAATGACCTGGTAGAAGAGGGGGACGGTTTTGAAGAAGATCGCGATGCTTATGCTGAAGAGAACATTTTCTTCGTGCCACCAAGCGCTAGATGGGACTTTATCAAGAAAAGTGCTAAACTCAGCACCATTGGTCAAATTATTGACGATGCAATGATCTCTATTGAGAGAGAGAACAAACATCTTAAAGGAGTACTGCCTAAGAACTATGCTAGACCTGAACTAGATAAAACCAAGCTGGGTGAGCTGGTGGACTTGTTCTCATTTAACTTAGGCAGCAAAGAAGCGAAGGCTCAAGACATTCTGGGCAGAGTCTATGAGTATTTCTTGGGTAAATTCGGTTCAAGTGAAGGTGAGTTCTATACACCACCAAGCATAGTTAAATTACTGGTTGGTATGATAGAGCCATTCCAAGGTAGAGTCTATGACCCTTGCTGTGGTTCAGGGGGAATGTTCGTTCAGTCTGCTAAGTTTGTTGAAGAACACCAAGGTAGAAAAGACAATATTCGAGTCTACGGTCAAGAGTTTACGGCAACCACATGGAGACTATGTAAAATGAACCTTGCTATTCGCGGAATAGATGGGGACCTTGGCGAACGGGATGCGGATACCTTTGGCAATGATCTTCACAAGAATTTAAGAGCCGATTATATCTTAGCGAACCCGCCATTTAACATTAGTGATTACGCCTTAATTCAAGACGATGTTCGTTGGAAGTACGGTATACCACCAGCAAACAACGCCAACTATGCATGGATTGAGCACATGATTAGCAAACTTTCACCAAATGGTGTTGCGGGTTTTGTTCTTGCCAATGGTTCTATGGCTACATCGACAAAGGCTGAAGCAGAAATTAGAAAGAATATTTTGGAGGGAGGTCTTGTGGACTGTATTGTTACAATGCCAACAAATCTATTCTATAACGTCACTATTCCTGTTTGTCTATGGTTCTTGTCTAAGAAAAGAGAAGTGCGTAAAGATAAAGTACTCTTTATTGATGCGAGAAAAATGGGTTCCATGATAACTAGAAAGCATAGAGAGCTTTCGGATGAAGAAATTCAACAAGTATGCGAAACCTATCACAACTGGAGAGACGGAAAAGAAATGTACGAAGATGTTCAGGGGTTCTGCAAATCTGCCAGCATTGAAGCAATCAGAGAGCATGAGTACATATTAACCCCTGGAAGATATGTGGGTATTGAAGAAGTTGAAGAGGATGATGAACCCTTCAATGGGAAAATGACAAGGCTAACGGAAGAATTGGCTGAAATGTTTGCGAAATCTCATCATTTGGAGGAGGAGATCAAGCAGCGATTGGGGGCGATTGGGTATGAGTTTTAATGAATGGCGAGAAGTGAAATTAGGAGAAGTTAGCAAAGTTTTATCTGGGTATGCTTTTAAGTCGAAAGATTTTTGTGAGAGTGGAATACCTGTAGTTAAGATTAAAAACATTGTTCCTCCAAATGTTCAGATAAATGATGTTCAATTTGTTTCAACAGAGTTGGCTAAAGAAAAAAGTAAGTATTTGCTAGGATATAATGATGTTTTAATTTCAATGACTGGATCAAATGTAAATCAATTTTCTTCAGCTGTAGGCAAAGTTGGAAGGGTTAGAATTCATAAGCCGATGTTGATAAATCAGCGTGTTGGAAAGTTTGAAATAATTGATCTTGATTCTTATAATTTAGATTTCTTATACTACTTAATCTCTACTGACGAGATGCATTATAAACTTGCGTTAAATGCAAGTGGTGCTGCGAATCAAGCCAATATAAGCCCCTCAATTATAGAGGATATAGTGCTACCATGTCCGCCAATTGAAGAACAAAAAGCTATAGCCGCAACGCTGTCTTGCTTTGACGATAAAATTGAACTGATTAATCGAATGAACAAAAACCTAGAAGATATGGCTCAAGCTATATTTAAAAGTTGGTTTGTTGATTTTGAGCTATTTCAAGACGGAGAGTTTGAAAATAGTGAGGTAGGAATGATCCCTAAAGGGTGGAGAGTGGGTAGGCTGGAAGAAGTATTGTCAGAGATTGAAGCTGGAAATAGGCCTAAGGGCGGAGCTGGCAATCTTGAATACGGAATACCAAGTATAGGTGCGGAAAATATTTTAGGATTGGGTAAATATGATTTTTCAAAGGAGAAGTTTGTTCCAGAAGGATATTTTAAAAGCATGAACAGAGGTATTGTTAAAAATTGGGATGTGTTGTTGTATAAAGATGGAGCTCAATTAGGGAGAAAAACCATGTTTGCAAGAAACTTTCCGCATGAAAAGTGCTGCATAAATTCTCATGTGTTTATACTGAGAAGTAACGAACTAGTTAATCAACCCTATTTATATTTTTGGCTAGATCAAGATTATATGACTCAAAATATTGTAAATTTGAACACAAACTCTGCACAGCCAGGAATTAATCAGCCAGCCGTTAAGACTCTGAAAATTCTTATTCCTGACAAAAATACTGTTGATAGATTCCAACATATCATTGAAAAAATCTTAGTTTTAATTTTTGAAAATTGTAAAGAAAGTAGAAAGTTAACTATTCTTAGAGACACCCTGCTCCCAAAACTCATGTCCGGTGAAATCCAAGTCCCACTCGAGGAGGTGCAATAGATGGCGAGAAATGGTTTTTATGAATCACAGCTTGAAGCAGCAGCTCTTGAGTGGTTTGAAGAACTAGGCTATGAAGTGGTCTTTGGGCCCGATATTGCACCAGAAGGTGATTACCCAGAACGTGAATATTATGGGGATGTGATCCTGGCGGTAAGACTAAAGGACGCGCTTCAAAGAATCAATCCCAAGATGCCAAACAGCGCCATTGAAGATGCTTTTAGACAGATCACAATCCCTCAGAGTCCAAGTCTGCTTATGAACAACAAGGCGTTTCAGAAGATGATCACAGATGGCATTGATGTTCAGGTCAAGCAGTTAGATGCAAGCTACCGAACTGAAAAAGTTTATGTCTTCGATTATGAGAAACCTCTAAATAATGAATTGATGGTCGCCAATCAGTGTACTATCGTTGAGCATGGTGTAGAAAAAAGACCTGATATTATTGTTTTTGTCAATGGCATTCCTTTGGTAGTCGTTGAACTGAAAAGTGCTATCGACGAAAATGTGGATATTAGTGATGCCTACAATCAGCTTCAAACCTACAAAAATGTCATTCCCTCTCTCTTTACCTACAACTCTTTTATGGTAACCAGTGATGGGATCAACGCGAGAGCAGGTACCCTGACTTCAGATGAAGATCGATTTATGGCATGGCGGACCATTGATGGTGAAGGTACTGCATCTATTTCGATCCCACAGTTAGAAGTGCTTATTAAAGGCATGTTTCAAAGAGAACGTCTTATAGATATTATTAAGCATTTCATTTTGTTCCAAACGGATGGCATGAATACATATAAAATCTTAGCTGGATATCACCAATACCATGCGGTAAATAAGGCAGTTGATAGTACTGAAAGAGCTACCCTCGAACAAGGGGATCGAAGAATTGGTGTGGTTTGGCATACCCAAGGCAGTGGTAAAAGTCTTTCAATGGTTTTCTATGCAGGTAAACTAGTTATCAATGAGGAACTAGAAAATCCAACGATTGTAATCATTACAGATCGAAATGATTTGGACGATCAGCTTCATGCGACCTTTCTCAAGAGTAAGGATCTGCTTAGATGTACGCCAGTGCAGGCAAAAGATCGAACTCATTTACAAGAGTTGCTTAACAATCGAACCAGCGGTGGAATTATTTTTACCACGATCCATAAATTCGCGCCTTCAGTAAGTGAGTTTAATGAAGAAATGACAGAGTATATGGTAGCTGAAAAGAGAAGTGACTACGGTTCAGGTGTATTGACCAATCGAAGAAACGTTATAGTCATGGCAGATGAGGCACACAGAAGCCAGTATGGTTTTGGAGCAGAGGTTGTCAAAGAAGATACAAAGGCAGGCGTTAGATATGGCTATGCCAAGTACATGCGAGATAGTTTGCCAAATGCTTCATATATTGGCTTTACGGGAACGCCTGTCGAATTGACCGATAAAAATACTAAAGCTGTTTTCGGAGACTATATTGATGTCTATGACATGACTCGCGCGGTTGAAGATGGAACGACAGTTAAAATTTTCTATGAGAGTCGTATTGCTAAACTTGAACTGCCAGAAGAGATGAAACCGAAGGTGGATACCGAGTATGATGAGATCACTGAATACCAGGAATATAGTCAAAAAGAGAAGCTCAAAAGCAAATGGGCTAGATTAGAAGCTATTGTTGGTGCAAAAGATCGCATCCGGAAAATTGCTCAAGACATTGTTGAGCACTTTGAAAAGCGTGAGCAGGCACAAGTGGATGATGGCGGCAAAGGGATGATCGTTGCAATGAGTAGAAGAATTGCGATTGATCTCTATAACGAAATCATAACGCTTCGACCAGAGTGGCATGGGGATGATGTCATGTCAGGTAAGATCAAAGTCGTCATGACGGGAAGCTCTTCTGATCCTGAAGATTGGCAAAAACACATTGGTACAAAAGCAACAAGAGAAACCCTTTCTAAGCGTATGAAGGACAAAAGCGATGAACTTAAACTGGTTATTGTTCGTGACATGTGGCTCACAGGCTTTGATGTTCCAAGTATGCATACTATGTATATTGACAAGCCTATGAGTGGTCATAACTTAATGCAAGCAATCGCAAGGGTCAATAGGGTGTTCAAAGACAAGCAAGGTGGTCTTGTGGTTGACTACATCGGCATTGCTGAGAACTTAAAAGAAGCTCTTAAACAATACACGGAGAGCGACAAGAAGACTACCGGGATAGATACAGAACTAGCGGCACAAGTGCTTCTTGAAAAACATGACTTAATTAAAGAACTGTTGCATGGACATGATTATAGCAAGTTCTTTACAGGTAAACCGAGTGGGAAAATGCAGGCTATTGTGGAGACCATGGACTTTATTATTGGTCTTAGAGAAGAACGTAAAAACGATTACGTCAAGCTGGTTAACGAAATGGCTAGAGCGTATTCTCTATGTGCAACCACAGAAGTTGCTGAACACCTTAACCTGGAAGTTGGATTTCATAAAGCGGTAAAGGTAAGCCTTGTCAAAATTATCAGCGAAGATCACAAGAAGAAAACAACCTCTCAACTCGATAATGAACTCAATCAATTGATTTCAAAAGCAATTTCATCCAATGAAGTTGTTGATATCTTTGGCTCGGTGGGCCTTAATAAGCCCAATATCGCAATTCTTTCTGATGAATTCCTTGAAGAAGTAAAGGGGATGAAGCAAAAAAATCTAGCAGTTGAACTTTTGAATAGACTATTGCAGGGCAATATCAAATCCTTCTCCAGACGGAACCTCGTACAGTCTAAAAAGTTCTCAGAGCTGCTAGAGGCTTCTATCAGGAAGTATCAGAATAGAGCCATCGAAACAACTCAGATCATCATGGAACTGATTGAATTGGCTAAAGAAATTGCTGAAGCGGAAAAACGTGGTGAGGCTACAGGGCTTACAGCGGATGAGCTGGCATTTTACGATGCCCTCGCTGATAATGAATCTGCTGTAGAAGTATTGGGTGATGAGATTTTAAAACAAATCGCTAGAGATCTGACCCTTTCCATAAAGAATAATATCAGTGTGGATTGGAATATAAGGGAAAGCGTTCAAGCGAAGATGAAAATGACCATAAAACGACTTCTTAAAAAATATGGATATCCACCTGATAAAACTGATAGAGCGGTTGACACTGTACTGGAACAGACTAAATTAATGTGTTTGAATGAAACACGTTAAGGAGCATATCAAGAATGAGTATTCACAAAAATTTGCATGTATGGATATAAATTCGTCCCAAGAAATAGTACTATAGAAGTATAATGTTAATCTTACTTCACAGCAAAAAAGAAGCGATTAGAATGCGCACATTACATTGCGTGTATCCTCAGGTGCTGCAGAAGCTGGCAGGCCAGTGATACACGCTTTTTTCTAATTTTATACAGGAGGCGATCAACCAAGATATGGTGTCATTATTTTCTTTTTTACAAGAGGCCCATGAAGGGCTCTCCGCCTTGGCTGTTGAAGCGGAAGAAATGGTATGGAGTAACCCGCGTGCGACGCTTACACAAGGCAGATTATTCAGTGAAGAGCTGGCTTCTATAGTATCTAAGCAAGAAAGCCTGGAAAACGTATTTAGTTTGAAGCATAACGAACGTATCCATAAGCTCTCCCGAGAAGGGATTCTGCCAGATGAGATTAAGACTAGTTTTGAATGGCTGAGGTTGAGTGGTAATCAAGCCTCCCACAATGTCAAATCAATTCCACTAGATCTGGCTATTACAGCACATCGTCATATTTTCACATTGGCTTCTTGGTATGTTGAATCCTATGGATCCTTGGAAATCGAGACTCCGGCCTATCAAATGCCGCAATCATCCAAGAGTAGTCCGGAATCCGCTCCAAATATACTCGTCAACGAACAATTGGGACAGATGTTGAATGAGCAGATTGAGACGAAGTTGCTGCCGACATTAACGGAGCAGTTTAAATTTCTGCATGAAAGCATCTCTAAGGTGGCAGGTAGTCTAGATGAATGGACACGGCAAAAGCCAGTGCCAATGAAAGACAGTAATTTAAGTAGCAGAACGTTATCTATGGCAAAGGTTTCTAATGTAATAGAGTCAATCGATTCTTCCACTATAAATGGGAGGGTGGAAATCGGCAATTATCTGACAGCCCGTGGACTTTCTATCATCGACAAAAGGTCAAACGGTGGGGCTTTGTGGGTAATCGGCGGATGGGAACTCAAAGTGGAACTATTCCACTTGAAAGATCAGGGTCTGTATTTCAAATTCGCTAGAAACGGCAGCCAATCAACCAAACGGCAGCCGGCCTGGTTTTTGACAGGGAAAGTCTCTTCTGCTGAGCGCTATTTAAGCATTAATGGAATTCAGGAACAAGGCCTAGTTCATATTCAGGAGAACCAAGGGGCTGCGCTTGAACCGGTTAATGACGATCTGTCGATAAATGATCGTGAGGAGGAGCTTCTCGGCTCGCCTGTTGAATTGTTAAACGAACCGGATCTGCTGGATCTTAAGACTGCTCCTGACGTACAGGAAACGAAAGATTTGAGAGCAGAGGCAGTTTTGGAAGAACCGTCTATAGATGGCGAATCAGCCGACCAAGAAGATATTGTAAGGACTTATCGACAGCGGGAAATTCGTTTCCCGACTTCTATGTCAGGCCTTATGCTAGATGAACTGCAAATCACCGGATGTGATGTACTGCTTCGCAGTATGCGTGAAGAACTGGGCTGGACAGCGATTCATGATCTTCCACAGGAGCTTTCGAAAATTACGGAGGGTGTTAGTGGAGCTGGAGAGAAAACCGTATCCAAGTTCATTAGGCAGCTGGAACAATCGATCCAGGATGAGAAGAAGCTGATCGGTTCGGGTAGCCGAAAGGTTAATCTGGTTGTTACTTATAGAACGCTACAAAAGAAACTTGGCCGACGCCCAACTTACATGGAAATGCATTATCATGGCGGTTGTGACAGCAAAGAGTTTCGCCAACTGTTTGGCTCTTACTTTATATTTCTGTTAAGGGCAAAGGAATTGGACAAGCAGGAAGCTACAGCAGCTCAGCGCTATGAGAAATGGCTGTTGGAAGCAGAAACAACGATAATGCGAAAAAGCTATAAAATGGTTGTTCTGCTATGTATGCTGGAGCGCGGATCGGACGGCTGGATGCAGCCGATTACAGCCGAGGAAGTGGGCACCTTTTTCTTTGCTTATTACATGGATAACCCGGACAAGAAAAGCATTGACTTCTCGGATGATGAATCGCGCAAGCTATGGGACGAACCACTGGATAGAACTGCTCGCCTTATTGCAAAAATGCCAATGGGTACCTGGAGCAACAGCTCCGATAAAGTTGTAACTTATACTAAGGGGCAGTTCAAACTGTTGTTTAACATTCGGGAGAATGATAGGAAGTTGGTTTATGACTGGACGCGAGAGATATGCGAGTATCGACTTGCTAGTTATTTTGAGCGGAAGTCTGAGATATAAACTAGTTTCAAAAATATGCTGTAATCTCTGTTAGGATGAAGAGTTCTTTGTTGATCAGGAGGAATACTTAAAATGACTGAGACTCAAGAACTATGGGATGAAGATTATGAGGCAATTGAGATAGCCCAAACTATTGCTCGACGTTTGTTAAGACGTTCAGAGATTACACCAAATCAAGTGATAGGACGCACTTGATAGATTGCCTCTTGTGACATGTGGTTCGCAATGTCGATTCGAAATAAACAGTAAAGCAGGTACTGGAGAGTTTTATGAAATGATTTCGATTGTTTTCGAAATAAATGAATCTGAATTTGAAATATTCATAAGTAGTTATAGTTATGATCCTGTTGTTGGCGGAGATAGTTATTCCGAACCTGGTTGGGGTTTTGGTATAAATGGCTATAGCAATAGGAAATGTGAACTTTATAGCCTTCAGGAGAGAATTGAAGGCGTACTTAATCTGAACAGTGTGGAGATTATAGTCGGATTTTAATTGAGAACATAATTAAAGGACTTATTTGATATTTAGTGGTTGGTTCGATTTGAAAATGGCTCAAGTTGAACTTTTAGATGACGCTAATATTTCGATTTTGGCTGTAAGACTCGAAGGAAATAAAGTGTACTTCATAGATTTCAAAGAGCTTAGGAAATTGATAACTCCTGATTACATTGTATTTACACCTCATATAGGTGAACATTGGAAATTTTTTGTTTGGGAGTCTTATATCGAAATTCAAGGAAATCGAAATAAATATTTTACTCAGCCAGAATTGGTTTCTTGAAATAGTGATTTCACAAGAGTTCAAAAATTCAGTTTAGGAACATACATTCGCTGACAACTCTTAGTCACACCCATAGTTTATCCTATACCTAACCTAATCTTCTAAATAGGATGGTGCTCTATGGCTAAAACACATGACACTCTTCTGTCCCTGATCACAGGCATTAACGAATGGCAAGGCAACTACGGCAAGATTCCGGACGAGCTTTATAAGGGAATGCTTTTATTCATAGAACAGACAGCTGCTTCTACAGATCAACCTCCGGTTGATTTGTATCATCTACTGAAAATTCTTCATCGCCCCTCCAAAGAATGGGGAATCCCTGACCTCAAGGACTATTACCCCGAAGACGCTCCTTTATTGGAAGAATTCATTGGCCTGACGCCGGATGCTGATGAGTTCCTGAACCGTCATGTCTCCCCACAGGATGCTGAGCAACAGACTATGTATGAGATCCTGATGTACTGCCGAGAAGAAGGCCGGCAGCTTCAGCAGGAATATACTCGCATCCGCACGTTTCTATCTAATCCACAAAATGCCGTAGTTACTTCCTTTCAATTGTCCCAATTTGCTGATACATTCCTTGATGTTCAACTAACGAATCTGATCAAACAATGTTATGAAGAAATAACACCTACGGTGGCAAACTTTCGGAAGTGCCCCCACTGTGGCTGGACCCTGGAGTATAAGAATGACCGGTGGCGTTGTAATAAGGAAGATATCTGTCATCTGCTTGCTGATTTTGAGCGCATGAGTTCTTTTGATTTTGGTAGGGAAAGAGTATTGCGGCTTGTGTCCGGAATTCAAAGGTTTGTATTGCTACCGGGAATATCTGAAATTAGAATCGCCGAACGATTGATTCATAAAGGATATCAGGTCGAGCTCTATCCCAATGTGGATGAATATGATCTCTTGGTATCCGGGGATGGCAAGAGAATACTTCTTGATGTCAAGGATTTCAGAGATCCACGGACGCTTGCTAATTTCTTCAATCATCAGAGTCCTGTCTACCTGGAAAAGTACAAGAATAAATGCCTTATTGTAGTTCCGAATTATCGCAGCCAGCTCTTGGCATCTTATCGTGAACGAAGTATGAATCTGCTAAACGAAACTGCTCGGGAGTATATCGAAATGATCATGGAGAAGGAAATTGAATCCACGCTGAAGAAGGTGTTTCTGTGAGGCAGACTTATTGGGAGCTTTCAGAAGGTATCATCAAGGAATTTGAATCACTTCAACTGCGTAAATCCGAAATTAACCTTCTGGTGAGCATGGAATTATTCATTACAGGATGCACTTTGATCGATCCTAAGCTATCCATCCATCAGGCGTGGTCAGTTCTGGTTGGTTACAATGAACCCATTCTGAAACATACAACTCGCTCGGATATCATCACCCGGCTGAGAATTCTATTTCCTGAACTGCGAACCAAGAAGAATCTCCTGAAACGAATCAATGCCTATGGGGAAATTGGGAGTGAGTATCGGTTATACGAGATCAAGGAGGATGAAGGAGCTATTCGAATTGCTCCGCGTTATTTAATTGACCGTTCTTCTATCTATAGCAGTATCCTTGAACACCCCATACCACGCCAGTTGAATACTAAACCCTTTGCTAATGAAAAAGAGTTTACATACTCTCGAAGGATTCGAGGTGGGCAATGGATCACCTTCAACGGGAAAATCCCTGAATCAATGATCTCAAATGAAATCAAATCTCTGCCAGCTTATCGGCCTAAAAGAATATTTAAGCTTTCGGTCCCATATAACGGAGCTGTATTAGCAACTAAGATGGATCAACTCATGGGAGCATCGGCCATGTGGGTAAGTAGAGCCAAGTCTGTGCTTTTGGAATCGCTTGATGGTATGGATCTAGAATTTGTGTATCAAGGGAATCAGCACATTGGTGGGGGACTTGGAGCAGGGAAGTCGACTTTTATGATGATGGAAGCCTATCGGTTGGTAAAACAAGAGGGTGCAAGGGTAGGATTCATTGAAGGTAGCGTTATGCAAGCCCTCGAACGTGTCAGAGAACTACGTAAGCTTGGAATACTTGCTGTTCCTGTTATTGGGAGAACCTCCAGAGAAGATCATCTTAATAACTATTTGTTTGCGAATAGCAGTGGCATTCAAGAGATTAGTGATTGGCAGAGCCAGCTGTATGAGTCACTTATTCATTTATCTGACGTCTGTATCATTAAAGCTTTGGCTGAAGATTATGATCGCAGCAGTAGATATCCTTGTATCCAGTTGCAGCAAGATGATACATCTGTGAAATGCCCGCTTGCACATGTCTGTGGTGTATATAAAGATCTATCTTCCTTGCAGAATGCTGAGGTATGGGTTGCAACTGCGCCGAGTGTGCTGAAGACACGTATATCAGCAGTGATTGATCCCTTGGAGAGAACGATTTACGAAGCCATGTATGACCTACTCGATGTTGTTTTTGTAGATGAAGCAGATCAGGTGCAGAAGCAGTTTGATGAGACCTTTTTGACACAATACAATGTGTTCGGGGCAACTGACGATATCTTTGAACAGCTGAGATATGAGTCTAATGAACTTACTAGAGGACAATATGGTCAGTATGCTGGTGATTCTGCCATTATCGAGTGGAACGATAGACTCCGCATGCTTGACCAGATGATCTGGCAAATTTATCGTAAGCTGGAGTTATCTCAGACGCTGCGGAAGGATATACGGAATAATCTGATTCGGGTGGCAGCACTGGCTGGCACACTAAGTGAAAAACTCTCTGACAATTCTCAATTACAGTCAAGATTATTCAAACGTTTCAGCGAATACGCCTCAGACCCATACAAGGATCCATTACTCTCAAGAATCGTTGATGAGATTGTAGAGGCAGAGAGCCCCGAGCAGAAGCAGAGACTCCTGGAGCAGATTATAACCAAAGTAAGCGGGGTCCTTAAACCAAAGGTGAAAAAAGAACTGCTCTTTGTGCAACTTGAATTCTTCTTGTACTTATGTAGGGCAGAGGAGAGTATCAAATACATTTTAACTACGTTTCCTATGATTCAAGCTAAACTTGGCCTATCGATTAATTTCTCACCGTTGTTTACTATGCAGAAGGATTGTCAGGCATTTATGAAAGAAGCGATGACCGGGATTACCTTGGGATATAAATATGACTTGCCTGACAATGAAAAGACCGGGAAGTTCAAGCTGATTGAATACACTGCTGTGGGCCGTCTGCTGCTTCATGATTGGCATAATCTGTATCAAGAATGTGACGGGAAAGCAGGTCCTGCGGTTGTATTTCTCTCTGGAACCAGTCATGCTCCGAAGTCGGCTCATTATGACTTGAAGACACCTTCAGAATGGTTGCTACGAGCAAACCGCAAGAGCTCAGTTATTCAGATGAATTATAAGCCCGTGCTTGATGAGGTTCGTGGAGAATTTTATTCGGTGTCAGGTATTCGTGATCCAGAACAAAGAGATCAATATTTAAGTGGGATGGTACAGCATCTAAAGCCAGATATTGAATATGAACTGAATCACTGGAGAACTGAAGGTAACAGCAGGAGAGTATTGCTGGTTGTGAACTCTTATGATGATGTTGAAACTGTCTGCAGTGTTTTTCGAAATGATCGAACTTGGACGGGCAGATATAAGGCGCTCTCAAGAGATGATGGTCACCAAGAAGATCAGTATTCCAGAGTATTGATCGAGTCCTTTTATCGGGACCGGGCTGAGGTATTGATTGTACCCCTATTGTCCGTTGGTCGGGGATATAACATATTAGATAGTCAGGGAGAGGCCCTCTTCGGTTCAGTATTCTTTCTGGTTCGTCCTTACCCCATACCCAATGATCTGAATTATCTTGTTCAGGTCCTGCATGCGTATTTGCCAGAATATTTGCGTCGGATAGAAGGAAAGAACCTTGTTTACGATAAGGCGGTTACCAAACTACGGCAAATTAGCAGCGGTAAGCTGGAGCATATGTATATGAAACCGGATTTCTGGTCGATCTTAAGTCCGAAAGAAAGAGAGATTATGGGGTGGTACACTTTTGTTCCGGTGTGGCAGATGATCGGCCGTTTGCTGCGTGGGGGGTTAGATGCCCGTGTCTACTTCTGTGATGCTAAGTTCAACGCTAAGCCAGCAGGTAACCTTGAAGGATATTCGATGCTTGAAGTATGGGCAGCAATTATGCACAAGAACAAGAAGGATACTATTTTCCAAAGTTTATATGGGCCCTTTAGCGAAGCGATTCATAATATGAATATGGGAGGCAGTATATGAACAAAATGGAGCTCTTTGCACTGGAAGTAAATGAAGCGGTATTCTATCATGAAACGATTCATGTCATGCATATGCCGGACAGCTGGCGCAATTTTTTTATTACACAAGCGACACCTCAAAACCACAAGCTTGCATATAAGGTTGAACCTCTTTGCAAGAAGCTAAAGAGTATATTCCCGGAGATTGTTCATGTGGATTTAAATAATAAAGTATTGCAAAAAGACTTGCCATGGATTGTTTCTACTGTTGAAATTCCAAAGTCTCATATTAAAAAGCTCACTCTAGGCTGGTTTGCACATTTAAAAGGATATTCAGCAGCTAATCTACCGGAGGAGATTAAAGAGGCTGAAATGGAATGGGAAACTTCTACTTTTGGTGAGCTTCATGAATCTATTGATAAATACCAATGGCTTCCTGGCTTGGCAGCTCATAAGTTCTGTGAAGAACTGCGAACGGTTGAGTTAGGGCAAGGTATTGTAGAGGAACTCCAGTTTCATCATACGATCTTTAATAATCAGCATGAATGTGTCTCCACTCCGATCAGGAAATCAACAAAACACGATCCTTTTTCTTATGTACTAAAGGTTGAACTGAAGAATCGTGGTGGGGATGCTGATAGACCGCTTATTCTTGTTACTGTAGGTACAAGGCGGTATTTGAAGAACGCACAAATTAAGGAAGGTTCCTGTTATTTAAAAGCGGATCATGCCTGTTCTGTTCTTGTGTCAGTCCGTAATCCGTATACATTGCAAGAGAAGCTTTCTTTTTCACAGCTTCAGTTTGAGCGTCGTGCTGGTAGTGGACAGGGAACACCGCCTTTTGCAGTCTGGAAAACAGCCCTGGATGGTTTGTATTGGGATGTTCTGTACGGAGAATCCTTCGAACCGGATATGTTGCTCTCTAATCCTGCTGCATTCCTGGACGGAAATGGTGAAGTTACTGCCTATGTAGTCAATCATCATTCGTTCAATGGAAAAGGTAACTTTGTGAAGTCAGGACTCGGGTTGTCGGAGAAAAGTGGTCTGTTTAATAATTTTAAAGAAGTACTTGCTATGTATCATCTAACACCGTTATTTCATATTCCGGAGATCCCTCGTAAGCGTATGAATGATATTCGGTTCCCCATTGTCGCGCATCAAGCAGAAAAGCTAATTATTGAGGTTTATAGTAGTGAAGCAATGTTTACTGCAATGAAAGAAGTTTATACGACTGAACAAAAATCACTGGAAAATAAATCTATAATCTTTAATCGTCAAATTTCAGAGAATGTTTATGGTCTCAATTGCGATAAGGATGTAACCGTAGAATTCGTACACTGCAGTCCTGTTGAAATTGTAAGTGAACTGGAAGTTGGAAGATATAAAGCTGATGTTGCCTTTATCAAGCGAGTGAATCAAATTAACAAGCTGCTTAATGAAGAACGGTCTTCCGGGGATCAGCGGTCATTGGCATTAGTGGAGATTGCGCCTAAAGAAAACTGGAGCAAAGACGGTGATCCTAAGAGAGCTATAAGAGAAGGGATGAAAAAGGCAAGACGTCTTACTCAGTTCATACATCCTCTTACAGGAGATGAGAAGGGGGATACTGCTCGCATAATCAATGCAATATTTGATTTGCTTAATGATGCAGGCTTCCTAAGCAACAATGTGTCTAAGCTAGATTCATACGGTCCAATTCTGTCATTCAATATTTTAAAAGCAGACAACAAACATTTACCTGTCATATCAAAAATGGACGGTACAGAAATAATGTTAAAGATATTCGGAATTGAGTCATGGTTACCATTAGGAGAGGCACCTTTTTACCTGGAACAGGTAAAAATGTTGGACAATCCGGGCAAATGGAACCAAAGCAAACAGGTTTTTCTAGATTTTATAGTCAGAGTTATTGAGAGTGAGCTTGGTCAAGATGTGAAGCAGCTAACAGTAATGATGAATGCGACGCTGAGAAAGGACTGGCTTCCAGTCATTCGAAATACTGACCTTCAATACGATAAAGTTCCATATCTGAGTGAACGGCTAGTAAATGATGCCCGTCTTAAGTTTATACGTGTCAATATGACGGATGATGTGCCGCAATATAGGATTATTGAAGATGATGCTGAAGAGAAATTCAACAAAGCTTCGGGGATTTTCAAAGATCCACTAGGGATATATTATGGTGTTGGTGGAAGGCCAAGAGCATGGTCTGGTGTGAGAAACGAGGATATCAAGTTCCTGTCACCTAGCAAACTGCTGCTTCAGCAGAAAGCGGTTGAGTACATCCCTCTGGGAGAGCTGGATGAGATGGAACGTGATGATCTGGCTAATTTAGTTGATCAACTGCGAAGAGTAGGTCTGAACTACGATAAACATACAATATATCCGTATGGCATACGGATCACAAAATTTCTGTCGAAATATTTAACTGGGGAAGAGAAGAATTATGATCCGGAGTTTGATGAGGGAGTGGTGTTTTGGGAGGAGGTTGAGGAGTTGGTGTAGTGTGTATTCTTATAGGTACAGGCAATATAAAGCTGAGATTAATCAAGACGACATACTTGTCGTCTTTTTTAGTTAGCTTTTAGTTAGCAAGGACTTCTGACCTGTTTTGTCGAATTAATTCGAATAAGGGAATATTTTCAAATGAACATACGTTCGCTGACATGTGGATGTCTAGGTAATATGGTCTAATGGAAACAGGCGGTAAGATGAATGGATGGAGGCGGAGTAGAAATGGCATTTCTGAAATGTTCAGTATGTTCAAGCATGCTTAAGGCTGTTCAAATATCTCATAGAATTAGTCAGGTTGGAGAGCAGCGGAGATTAGAGTATACCCCCACTGGAATCCAATGTTCAGATTGGTCACCCATAATGGAAATCTATAAAAATCATCTGGAAGGAGTCTACTGCCCGGAATGTCAGGCCGTTGTCCATCTGGAAAAAGCTGAAATTCCGTTGTGCGAAGATTCTCGGATTCCGGGTGTGAGCAGTAGTGAGTTCTCCGCTCATGAAGTTCTGGAGAAGCTAAAAGCATTAGCCGATGTTGAGGATGCAGAGATCTACGTACATACGTTACCGGCCAAAGAAGCTATTTATGCAGAAATTCCAGATTTCACACCGCAGCCGATACGGGAAGCTTTGAGCCGAATGGGCATAAATCAACTTTATGTTCATCAGAGGGAAGCAGCAGAAGCGGTCCATGCAAAATCTAATGTGGTGTTAGTTACTTCTACTTCTTCAGGAAAGACCTTGTCATACAACTTGCCTATTCTTAGTTATCTTTATGAACACCCGGAAGATAAAGCATTGTACCTGTTTCCAACCAAAGCCTTAGCTAATGATCAGTTGGATCAGCTCAAACGGTTTGGCGAAATAAACCCATCTGCTCAACCATCCTTGGATGATTGGTTTGAGACCCCATTGAAGTTGGGCGAACGTATCATTCATGTAGGTCGACTGGATGGGGATACCGAAAATGGGCCAAGGCAGCGGATCATGGAACAAGCACAGATATGGATGAGCAACCCGGATATGATTCATCATTCTATCCTTGATCAGGTGCAAGTGTTGAAATATACTTCTGGTCAGCATATCCGAAATTATCTCAGAAATCTCAAATTCATAGTGTTGGACGAGATGCATTTGTATCGCGGTACGTTTGGGTCCCATGTTGCACTTGTACTACGCCGATTGCTTAAGGTTTGCCGTGAGCTAGGAAATGATAATAATATCCAGATAATTACCAGTTCGGCTACAATTGATAATCCAGTGAAGTTAGCCCAAGATCTTACAGGTCTCGCGGAGTTTGTCCTCATTGATACGGATGGTTCTGCTCATAAACGCAAAGAAATCGTTCTATGGAATCCAGGGATATCAGCGGGTGAGCAGGTTAGACGCGCCCCTTCGACAGATGCGATTACAATTGCGAAGCAAGCAATGACAATGAACCAGAAAGTAATCAAGAGCATTATCTTTCAACCCTCCCGGAGTCAAACGATGGTATTCACCAAATACATTAAAGATGTTTTGAGACAGCCTCTTCGCCTGCCAAAGGAACGTGTGGAAGGAGAGAAATTAGCCGTTTTTTATACTGGAATATTGTCTAATGAGACTCGGAAACGCATTATCGAACGTCTGAAATCCCACGATATCCACGTCATCATTACTACGAATGCGCTTGAGGTCGGTATTGATATTGGAGATCTGAGTCTGGCTGTATTGGTCGGTTACCCTGGCTCCAAAGCAGCATTCTCTCAGCAGATTGGTCGTGTGGGTCGTAAAGGTGAGGGAGTTGCGATACTTATTTGGCAGGATGATCCGCTTCAGCAATATTACATGCGCAATCCACATGAATTTCTCCATAAAGCTCCTGAAGTTGTAAGAATTAATCCAACCAACTACAAGTTGCTGGCTCTTCATATACCTTTACTAAAAGACGAGCTTGGGCGGGAAATAACTGAAATGGATATGCAAAGTATGTTTCCAAACTTGCCTAAAGAATATATTCAAACCGTCTTGCAGACCGCGGTTGCAGCAGAAGGAATAGATGAAGTAGTTGTTGATAAGAAGTTTAGTCTCCGTTCTATCTCAGGTCAGAGCTACAGTGTATCTATTCGTGGACAGAATCACTCTGTAGTGGATGGCCTGGATGAATGGAGTGCCATGAGGGATTTCCATGAAGGAGCCATCTATTGGACACCAGGCGATAAAGCCTATCGTGTAGATTCCATTAATCGCCGGAAGGGTGAAATTATTCTTTTGCCTATCCAGGAGTTGACTTACCACACTCAATCTTCATATAAAGATAAAATTGATGTTATCCAAACGTATCAGAAACATGATCTTGAAGGCGTTCAAATGGCTTATGGTGAGCTGGAGATTAAGAGAAGTGTATTTGGTTACAGAAAGCTTTTCTTTGGTCAAAAGGGCGATTCGGAACAGGTAGCACTATCCCATCCTTCGGTAACGAAATTCGCTCCGGAAGGAGCTTGGCTAACCATAACAGATTCAGATTGGCTGCAGTTGAAAGAGAATGTCCAGGAATGGGTAAGTGAACAACGAACTGCCGACCTTTTAATAGAGGCTTCGCTGCACGCAGCTCAGCATGCCATGACATCGGTGATTCCTGATATGATTATCTGTGATGCTAATGATTTTACGGGCTTCTCCGCTAGCGGAATATCTGCATTTGCTAATCGACCGGTGATTGGATTTTATGGAGAAAACGGCTCTGGACTTGGAACAATCGAGGCTATTTATGAGAATACGCATAAATTGATGCGCAAGGCACTTGAGCTTATGGAGAGCTGTCCTTGCAGTGAAGGATGTCCAAGTTGTGTTCAACTTCCGGGTAAGTACAATGTTGAACTATTTAAGCCTGGGGCAAAGATACTCCTGAATACTTTAATTGAGAGGAACGATTAAGAGATGCCTCTAATATGTTCAGCTTGTGGAGTGGTTAGACCCTATGGCGATTTTGTGCAGATCAGCTATAAAGCAGACCCCAAAGGGTATTGTCGGGAAATTCAACAACGAGCGAATGGACTGCATATGGCGGATTGGACCTCTCTTAAAGCCGAATATGATAATTATAGCAATCAAGAAGAGGGTATCTTTTGCATTCAAGATGGAAGTCCCATGATGAGCAGTCTACTGATGACTGAAGAAGTTGATATGCTTCTGGATAGAAGACTTCCAGTGCAGCAAACTTTTCAAAGCAGTGTCCAGGCTGGACAATTAATAGAATTAAGTGAACGCGTTCGAGCTGAAATATATGTGCATGAAACTGATGAGGTCCAAGGTGTGTACGATGAGCATATGCCTATGGCGGGGTGGATGCGCAGTAAGCTTGAAACCATGGGGGTTAACAAGCTATATAAGCATCAGGCTGAGGCTGTGGAAGCGATAAGAGAAGGACGTAATGTGGTCATTTGCACAAAGACGGCATCCGGTAAATCATTGTCTTACAACATTCCAATTATGGAGAAGCTCGTAGCTGATCCAGAGGCTTGCGCGCTCTATTTATCCCCCTTTAAGGCCTTGGTTGAGGATCAATTTGCTCATTTACAACAGTGGGCGGATTTGGAGGAAGAGAGTATAGACAATTTCAAAATGTCTGGCTACGCTAAGCTTAGGCTTCATGGAACAGAAGTGACGGCGGGTCTTCTTTTTGGCCAACGAAATATTCCCCAGCATTTGAGGAAAGATCGAGCCTCCAGTCTGGTATTCGAACAAGGACGCTATTGGCTTACCAATGTTCATTATTTGCATCCCATTCTTCAAAGTATAGGAGCACAAACAGGGAAGGCCCCACAGTTAATGCGGTTTCTGAAAAATCTTCGTTATATTGTAATAGATGAGCTGCATCATTACTCGGGCCTAATCGGATCGAAGGTTTCCATGCTTATACGTCGCATAAGAATGATATGTGAAAGATTAGGTAATAGGGAGGTCCAATTCATAGCCTGCTCTGCTACTATTGCAAATCCCAAATATTTGGCTGAAGAATTAACAGGTAAGAGAGGTATACAAGGGTTTTATGAAGTGATGGAAAGCAAGGCACCAATTAATAAAAAGGATATTGTTCTATGGAACCCTGGTCTTATAGAAATGGAGCATAAAAGAAGAGCAGTTGTATCCGATCTTTATGAAATCCTTAAAACTACTTACAGCAATGGGCAATGGCCGAGAAGTATTATTTTCTCCAGTAATCGTCAACAGGCTCAGCTTCTTAGTCGAGAGCTCAATATGATTCTAAGAACACACCTTAATGAGTGTGGAACGATGGAGTTGAAAGAGGGGCAGGATTTATTCCTTCCTTATCATGCTAATTTACCTCAGGAAATCAAGGAGCAAACCATTAAAAAGCTACAACAAGGCGAAATATTGGGTGTTGTCACTACCAAAGCCTTGGAGGTAGGAATTGATGTGGATTGTCTGGATATTTGCATCATGCTCGGTTATCCTGGATCTCATGCTTCATTCTGGCAACAAGCTGGTCGAGTAGGGAGAAGCGGAGATGGTTTAGTGATCATGATGGTACAAGAAGAGCCGCTTCAACAATATTATGCTCGTAATCCGCTAGAGTTCTTCCAACAGTCTCCGGAATCTGCTGCTATCAACATTAATAACCCCAAAATATTAAAGGAACATCTTGTTTATGCCGCATATGAGCAAGCTGGGACGATCTATAATGCCATTAATTACGTTCGGGCCGGTGTTCTTCGGAAGGTTGTCGCTGAGGTTGACGAACAATGGCAACATTCTGAAGGGAAACTAGTATATTTGGAAGAGCCTCCAAAGTATCAGACATTAATAGCAATGGGTGAAACCTACGTCGTTGTGAGCAAAATGGGCTGGAATGAAACGATATTGTTCCAAAATGTGGATAATCGATCTCTGATAAGAGATTACCATGTAGATGCCGTCTTTTTGGGATCAGATAACCGCAGTTTTTACAAAGTGAAGTGGATCGACAAGAAGCAGCGGAAGGTCTTGGCGGAACAAGTACGATCGGACTATCTTACGCGTGGAATTGTAAGGGATAGTATCGAAGTGAGTGATATTACTAAATGCATATTTGATGGCAATGAGTTGAAAGCGAATATTGGTAATATAATTGTCAAACGAAGCACATTCGGCTACAAGAAAATGTACACACACAGCGCCAAACCATTGGAAACGGTGCAGCTAACCAATACTTATCCGGTTTCGTTTCAAACGGAGGCCTTGTGGTTGATATGGGATGAACATGGTAAAAGTGAGTTCAGAAATTTTTTTGCGAGCATACAAACAGTATCAGATCTTACATTCGAGGAGCTTCTCGATGGAAGTATACATGCTGTTGAACATGCGCTTGCCGCAGCAATTCCAGCTATTGTGAAATGCAGCGCTGCTGACTTTCAACATATTTCATTTCACTCGAGTTCAACATTATTCGGGATGCCGGGTCTATTCATATATGATAGTCAAGCCGGAGGGGGCTCCGGGATCGTAGAGGTTGTCGCTGAAAAGTTTAACGTGCTGTTGAAAAAGGCTGAACTAATGATGACAAGCTGTAGCTGTTCTAATGGCTGCCCGTCTTGTGTCCAGCTCTTCCAATGTGAGCGTCAGAATGAACCATTGCATAAGGCCGGTGGGGTGGTTGTTATTCAGTCACTTCAGAGATATTTCAAGGAAATTCTATAAAAGTTATTTAGAGATCGAGAATTAAGGCATTTATGTAATTGAACTGAATGGTTTGAATTAATGAAATTACAAAACTTGAGAGGACTAAAAATCATGGCAAGATTTAAAGAATGGGATACTTCAGATGTCTATCGCTACGCGAATGAATGGAAAGAAAAAAGTCTTATGGATGGGTCATCTTTGCTTTGGCCATCGGACAAGATATGGACTACTGATAATTTGAATGCATTTAGAGCTTGTTTCATTGATAATACCGATGAATCAGCCGAAGCATTCGAAACGAAATTGAAGGGACAACTTAGTGGCCAGAAATCAGAGGTTGTGAAGCTCGCTTGTGAACTGGTCTATCTTTATTTGCTTTTTCCATCCAGCATAAGCTATCGCAGGAAGAAAGAACTGCTTAAGACAATAGCGTCCTTTGCGAACCTATTGCTTGATGATCAGAATAATGCTCTAACTGCTCTTGAACATGGTATCGGTGGACCGGGAATAGCCTACAATACAAGACGCTATAATGAGATACGATACATAGCAATATTTGCTGATACTGTGCTGCAAATGTCAGAAGAAGAGAGGAAAGAACTTGCAGCAGACCATCTAAAAGTTCGCGGTTTGTTAGATAAACTTAAGGAAGAAGGGAATCCACTCTCCCGCCATATTCTTTTGCATCTGTTTTATCCTGACCTGTATGAGCGAATGGCGAGTGCTAGTCATAAACAACAAATAGTCGAGGCTTTCTTGGATATGCTGGATGAGGATTGTATCCCTGTAGATGTAGATGAGCGTATCCTAGCAATTAGAAAACAATTAAGTGATATTCTCAGTGAACCGGATCTTGATTTTTATCGAAGTCCTCTCATGGAGTGTTGGGATTATGGTGATCATGAAACAGATGTGCTTCCGATTCAAGGTTTAGAAATCAAAAAGCAAATTGTTATATATGGACCTCCAGGAACTGGGAAAACGCATGAAGCGAAAGAATTAGCAGAGCGTTTTATTCGGCAGGAGACATTGCGTCAGTGGGGAGCGGGTAAATTTTTTAAGAATCAGAATAACATAGAAGAACTGGTACAGCAGAGGGTTCGGCGTGTACAATTCCATCCCGGCTATGGCTATGAAGATTTCATTCGAGGAATGCAGCTTGAACAGAATCGGACCGTTTACAAAAATGGTGTATTCCTGCAAGTCCTTGAAGATGTGAAGGCAGCGGAAAACGGAATAGGTAAAGGCCTGCCTTTTGTCTTCATTCTGGATGAAATGAACCGTGCGGATTTAAGTAGGGTGCTGGGGGAATGTTTCTCCTTGCTGGAAGATCGGGAAAGTGAAGTGCTGCTGGCTGGACAGGATGGGAACTCATTTTCGCTTGCCGTACCTGACAATCTTTATATTATTGGGACCATGAATCTGATTGACCAATCGCTGGAACAAGTTGATTTTGCACTTCGCCGCAGATTTTTATGGTTTTTCCGGGGTTTTGAACGTGAAGACTTAATATCCTTGGTGAAAACAAAATGGGAACGATGGCCGCAAAAGTATGGTAAACCCCGACAATGGAGCCGAGTAGAGGAGGAGTTTGAAGTACTCGCAGACCGATGCGTCCGGATAAATACATTAATAGCGAATCATGAACTCATGGGACCTCTCTACGTCATTGGTCATACTTATTTCAGCGATGTTGTTTCTTTTGCACAGAAGTACATTTATTCTCAACCCGGAGTTCAGCAGGTTTTATGGAATCGAAAAGGGCAGGGCCGTGGACCAATTTCTGGATTGTGGAATTATTCGCTAGCTCCATTATTAGAGCAATATCTGTCTGGAGCAGATGCATACGAAAGAAAGTTGTTAATGCAACAGGTGAAAGACATATTCTTAAAAGGGCAAGAATGAGTACTTCACAGGGAAATATAGAGATTATTGCGAAAGATTTGTCTGAGATCAACCTGAAACATAACGATGAGAAGCTATGGATACAGGATTTATGCTGTAATCTGGACAAAGAACGTTTCACCCTTCGTCTTACTGGGAAAATAGCAGATGAAGAGCCGATTATCGAATTCCGCAATGGACAATGGTATGCGGGACGTTATGTCGGGGAGATCAGCTACAAGCGGAGAACGCTGCGAATCATACCTCGTTATGAAAGCTCATTCCATCGCTGGATCAGTAAGATTTGGGGAGTACGTATGATTCAGAGCAACGGATCTTATCGTGGATCTAACATGTGGTTGTGGGAGTTGATCGCTCGAATTTGGGGTGATCAGCTTATGCGTGGAAGCAAGCACGGTCTACCTTATACCCGCATAGAGGAAACTTTGAAACTGCCTTCACTGCGGGGTCGTATGAAAGTAATGGAAACCGCACTTGAGGTTGGGAAAGGGACAAATCGTCTCGTGAGTTTATCTAGAACCAAAGTCATTCATCCTGCTATTTCCAATGTTCTCAGCAAAGCTTACCGCAAAATTAAGAAAGAGCTGGGTCATGGTGATGACCGCACTTGGCTTTCTGATAAAGGAAGGGAGATTATCGGGCTTCTACTTCAAACATCAGCAAGCAGCTTATCGAACTTCACTGCGGCAAATAAACTACCTCCGATAAAATATACTCCGATCCTGGAGTCATATCGTTCAGTCGTAGAATTATCGTTGAAGATATTACAGCAGAAATCGATCGGTGCTACTTCGACAGGAACCCAAGAGATAACAGGAACCTTGCTAGATATGGCTGAGATTTGGGAATTATATGTGTGCCATTTGTTAAAAACTACTGTCGCAGGAGTTGAAGTTGTCCATACCGGGCGGGAGAGAGAGGCATCTGGGCACCTGTATCAAAACATGGATGGGCACAAATTAGCAGCCTTGAAGCCGGATATTTTATTGAGGAATCCCTTATCAAAACAAGTACTTGCCGTCGTGGACGCTAAATATAAGCATACGTTTGCAAGTCTATCCAAGCCAAACGGTTTGGAGCGAAATGACCTTTATCAAATTCATGCGTATATGGATGCCTTTTCTAGTCCGGGCCATACTGTTCCAGGAGTTCTAGTGTATCCTGATGAAAGTGAAGCTAAAATTCGTCAATATCAGATGGGGAATCCTTGGAGTTCCTTCCATCAAAGAAGTAGTCTTAGCCTTTTCGGAATTAACGGTGAATTTAATGAGGGGGAACCGATTGCCGGACTGACCCCATCCGAGGAACAATTTTGCGAGGGAATATGTAAATTAATCGGATTACATCAGTCAGTTTTGTCGGAGATGCAGTGAAAGTTTTGGAATCCCAAATGTCTGACTGAAAATTGATTTTACGACTATGCTATTTTATTATCCAAACTCATAATAGGTACACTTTGCTGTACATTCATTGCAATGCACATTGTTTGAGTATTCAATTCGCTCACTATTGATCGGGCTTATGAGAATGTTCATATTATTTTTTAAGTGAATGAGTTGAAAATCGGTGTAAAAGTAGTTGTGACCTTGAACAACAGGCATATGTTCAAGGTCACTTTTATTTATCAAGTGTCCAAGCAGTACCCGCATATCCTTCTACAAGGAGGGGATGCCGGGTGCATGTGAAACTTGTGGTAGGCGATTCCAATGACAGAGCACGCATTGCCTGTTATGATTACCTTCTAGAGAAGTTCAGGAGGGAGAAAAGTGATAGCTGTATATGCCAGAGTGAGTACGGAGGAGCAGGCGAAGCACGGGTTCAGCCTGAACGATCAAATTCGTCAATGTCGTCAGAAAGCGGGAACGAATAAGGTAAAGGAATATGTGGACGATGGGGTATCAGGTGAATTTTTGGATAGACCGGCATTAACCAAATTACGAGATGATATTCGAGAAGGAATTATTAATAAGATTATTTGTCTTGACCCGGATAGATTGTCTCGAAAGTTAATGAACCAACTGATCATAACTGATGAATTTGACCGGCGAGGTATAGAACTTGTTTTTGTTAATGGTGAATATGCTAAAACTCCTGAAGGAAATTTGTTTTATTCTATGCGTGGAGCTATAGCGGAGTTTGAGAAGTCAAAGATAACAGAACGTATGAGCCGAGGGAGAAAAGAAAAAGCAAGGCAAGGAAGAGTACTGCGTGATTTTCAAGTTTACGGTTACAGTTTTGATAAGGAATCAGAACAGTTTCTTGTTGATGAAGATGAGGCTGCTATAGTCAGACTAATATTTGATTTATTTACACAACCCAATACAATTGTTCAAGGACTGAATGGTATAGCGTTATACTTAACCAGTAAAGGAGTACCTACAAAAAGAGGGGCTTCAATGTGGCATCGCCAAGTAGTAAGGCAAATCATTATGAACCGAGCCTATATCGGTGAATTTTATCAAAATCGCTGGAATACAGAAGGTATGTTAGGGAATAAGCACAGGAAAGATGAAGAAAAGATTCCTATGAAAGAGAGACCTAAAGGCGAATGGATTCTTCTTCCTTGTCCTCCTCTCATAGACGAGGCTCAATTCGAACATGCACAAATATTATTATCGGAGTCTAGAAGGAGATGGGCTCAAAAAAGCAAACACCCATATTTATTGAGCGGTTTGTTAAGATGTGGGGACTGCGGTAATACCATGACGGGACGATTATCAAACAATTGGGGAAAGAAAGTACCGGAATATACAGACATTAAGAACACTGCAGGTGCCAAATCAAAAGGATGTGGACGAAGAATTAAGGCTCACCTGATAGAAGAACAGGTTTGGGACCAAGTGACAACCTGGTTAAACAATCCCGATGAAATCGCTGCAGCTTTGCAGGAGGAGAAGACTAAGGAGCCTTTTGAAATTGCTGAGATTGTGAGGATTGAAAAAGAAATTGAGAAAACCAAAAACGCACGAAAGAAACTAATTAAACTCTTTGCTGTTAGTGAAGACGGTATTGCTGAAGAAGATATTCGTCAAGAATTGAAGGAGCTTACGCAGAAAGAAGAAGGCCTAAATGCCCAATTGATTGAACTAAGCCATATGTTGAATTCTGCTCAAAATACAGAGTACAACATTCATGTCTTGATGGAAGCCGTTCAACATTACTTATCTAAAGGTCAGGCAGAACTTACTTTTGAAGAGAAGCGCGATTTGATTCGTCAGGTCGTTAAAGAAATCAGGGTCTACGAAGATTCAGTCGAGATATTTACCTTTTAAAATATGCGCACTAATGACATCAAGATGGAGATTCTAATGCATCTCCGTTCACTAAAAAAGACTCGAAAGGACGTGTCGCTGCACGATCCCATTGGAACGGATAAAGAAGGAAACGAAATTACGCTGATAGATATCTTAGGCTCGGGAGCCGACGATCTGCTGATCACAGTAGACCTTAATATTGAGAAGAGTAAAATCTACCGCAATCTCGATATTCTGGATGACCGGGAGAAGGAAGTTGTGGTTGGACGTTTTGGGTTGGATACCGGGGGCGAGGAGCGGACGCAAAGGGAGATCGCTAAAGAGCTGGGCATCAGCCGCAGTTATGTGTCGCGGATTGAGAAGCGAGCGCTGATGAAGCTGTATCATGAGTTTTATAAAGCGAAGCGGTGATGCGGAAAAAATGATTACATTTGCTTAAAAAGCGATTGTTTACAGATTGTTCCAATGATGATAATGTGGATTCACACTGATCAGAAGCCGAGCGTGTAGTCCGAAAGAATCGGCAAAAACGCCCTGTTAGCTTAGGCTGGCAGGGCGTTTTTTTGTGCGGTAGTAAGTACTGATAATCGAACAAATTAGAAACCTTCCGCATGATCAATGTACTCATCTACCCCGGACAAAGCGAGGATTTGATTGAGGTTCAGCTGATGCAGCAGAACCAGAACAAGCGGAGTACGATCAACAACTCGCTGCACGGATATTTTCAAGGCACAGACGGAATCTACTACCCGCTGGACATGGAGAGCAGTTCCGAGCCATCCATCAAATACGGCGGCATCGCCGTTCAGTCCCTTTTGGGCAGGGTGCCCAAGGCACAAAGCTTAACGATCTGAAGCTGCTGCTGGGCCTAGCCGTGAACGGCAAAGCCATCGCGGATAATGGAGGAAGCGCAGACGCTTACGTAAAGCCGGCTTTATTTACGCTTTTGACCGAAACTCCGATCAAGGACAACGGCTTGTACCATATGAATGCTGCGCCGTTCACCCTGGATATCACAACTCCCTATACCAAGCTGGTCTCGGGCTACAGCGGCTCGTTGGAGTTCAGCGCCGTCACCAAGCAGCTCGGCTTCGACTACTTCGACCAGGACCATAAAATTGTCATCCAGCTCGACAGCGGCGGCGAAATCCTGACCCAGAAAGAATACGGCCTGAACGGCGCCGAGGGCAGCAGCTTCACCACGACGAACACCAAATACCGTATCGACGGTATTTCCACCAGCTTATCGACGAATTATTTAACCATGAAGGTGTACCTGAAATATAAGGGAGAGATGAAATTGATTGGTTCGCAGGGGGTGGGGGTGAGTTTTGAGAAAAGTTAATTACAAGGGGGGGATAAATTTGAATACTAAGAAGATAAGCGCTTATGCTTTACTATTCATTTTACTTATCGTAGTGATTTTTATCGCAGGACCTCCTTTGCTTCTTGGGGGTAGCCAACTATTTGATCAACTTACGTATAGTGAGAGAAAAGTGATTATCTCTGTAGAGGAGGTGCTAAGGGAAAGATATGGTGAGGAATTTACGGTTGATACGGATACTGTAATGTATACTAATTCGCTAAAGATGGTAAATCTTAGAGCCTATCCTGACGATCATCCGGAACACGCATTCCTCGTAGAAGCTTATTTAGAAGACAAGGAGAAAGAATTCCGAGATAACTACGCATTAAACAAGGCAATGAATGAAGTTTTGCGACCTTATTTTAACGAAAATGAGTTATATGCTGAAGTAAACAATGCGCGATTTAAGTTATATTCAGAAAACAAGATCGATCAATTACAAGTGCAAACACTAAAAGGACAAAACGCTATAAATTATCTTAGTGAGAATGAAATTATGCTTGTTATGTTTACTTCTCTGGATGTACAAGGTAAAGACAATATGAATAAACTAAGAAATTTATATTCTTTTATTAAGTTTATTAATCAAAATGAAATTACGGTTTCGAAGATGGTCTTATACTTTCCGACTGCTTTAAAAAACACGGAACAAGATCAAATTTTTAAGGAAATGGTTTTTAGCAGAAAAAAAAGTTCGAGTTGGGAGATGAGTAATAATACAGCTTATAAAGGTTGCTACATTCCGATAAACGAAATCGAAAGTATGGAAGACTTGATTTTATTAATTAAAGAGTATAGTCCTGATCTCAATAAATTAGCATTTTAATATAATCAATCTTAGGAGGGTTAATATGACTCCCACAGTTACCGGAACAAGAAATAAAGGGAGGAACTTTTGCATAAATGTTGCACCGGATTCAATCCAGGCCACGGGAAAATTGCTATCGTATCTCAAAGAGTTCCTTTTCACAATACTGCGTTTAAAAAAACATAAAGAAAGCGTTGACATCCTTTTGGCATCGTGTTAGATTATGGGGGAAGTAAGATAATTAAATATCGGGGATTGTTACTGATAAGCAGGCAAAACCTAAATTGCAAAAAGTAAAGGACATTAAACGTCCTACACTTCTTGCAGTTTGGGTTTTTTTTGTTGTCATATACCAATACCTAACAGTAATAATTACAGGGGGAAAGAGCATGGGGAAATTTACTAAACTCTCAAGTGAAATTGTAGAAAACGTTGGCGGTGCTGGGAATGTTGCTGAATTGTATCATTGTATGACTAGATTGCGGTTTAAGCTAAAGGATTCTGCCAAGGCGGATAAACAAAAACTTCAGGATTTGGATGGAGTTATTACCGTCGTTGAGGGGAATGGGCAATATCAGGTAGTCATCGGTAATGACGTTAACGCCGTGTACAAAGAAATTATTACCCAATTTCCGATTAAAGCTTCCGGTGAGTCCAAAGAGGGGGCACAAAAAAGCGAAAAAACCGGTAATATTATCACAAGATTTTTCAATACAATGTCTGCCATCATGACTCCAATAGTACCGGCACTTGCCGGAGCGGGGATGTTAAAGGCAATCCTGGTTATTCTGACAACGACCTTAGGGATTTTATCGGTAGACAGCAGCACCTACAAAATTTTGGCTGCTGCAGGTAACAGTGTCTTTTATTTCTTGCCATTACTTTTGGCTGTTTCAACGGCTAGAACGTTTGGAGCGAATATGTTCGTCTCTATGACCATTATGGGGGCATTGCTCGAACCCAACTTTACAGATTTGATGAAGAATATCGGTGATATTACTCATTTTGCTGGAATTCCCGTAGTATTGATGGCTTATAAATCAACCTTGATCCCGGCTATGCTATCCATATGGGTATATTCACATTTGGAAAAAGGATTAAATAAAGTAATTCCGAAAAACATTCAAATCTTTGCGGTACCGCTGATTTCTCTGATCATTATGGTGCCTTTAACTGCTGCTGCAATTGGACCAATGGGGGTTTACCTTGGTAATGGTATTGCCTCAGGCGTTAACTACTTGAGCAATACAAGCGGACTGCTTATGGGAGCTATTATTGGAGGAGGCTGGACCTTCCTGGTGATGTTCGGTCTCCATTGGGGGATTGTGCCTGCGATGATTAATAATATTAGCCTCCACGGTTTTGATACAATTAAGCCGTCTTCGGCTGCAGCAACGTTCGCTTCTTCAGGTGCTGCCTTGGGCGTGTTTTTAAAAGCTAAAGATAAAAAGTTGAAAGCTTATGCCTTATCCGCGATGATGCCTTCTCTTCTAGCAGGAGTGACAGAGCCGATTGTATACGGGATTTCTGTAAAACTGAAGAGACCTTTGATTGCCCAGGTAATTGGCGGCGTAATCGGTGGAGCTTTTATTGGTGCTATGCACTCGACGGTACTGGCTTACGTATTCCCGGCAATAACTACGCTTCCTGCTTTTGCAACGGATACTTTTGTTTACTTCATTATTGGTATAACGGCCTCTTTTGTAATAACCGCAATTCTGACCTACATTCTAGGCTTTGAAGAACCTTCAGAAATTCTGAATGAAACTATGACTTTAGCCAAGTCAGCGCAAGCCGTACAAACCGATGCTACAAGGGTGAAGACATTCATTGCTTCTCCAATTCGTGGAAAAGTTGTTCCGCTCGCTGAAGTGTCAGATCCTGTATTTTCCACAGAAGCAATGGGAAGCGGAGTAGCCATTGTCCCGGCGGAAGGCAAAGTATTTTCACCGATTTCAGGGACTGTGACTTCAATTGCCAAAAGTAAGCATGCAATTGGGATCACCTCTGATGAAGGGTTTGAAATTCTGATACACGTTGGGCTGAATACTGTTAAATTAAAAGGCGCACCGTTCACTGAAAAAGTTGAAGAAAACCAGCGGGTTAACGAAGGTGATTTACTGCTGGAGTTTGACATGAAGCAGATTCAGGATGCCGGATTTGAATTGACGACACCAGTGATCATAACGAATATGGGTGAGTTTACCGGTATTCATGCGACAGAACGGCAACAAGTAACAAACAAGGAACTATTAATGACTATATTTAAATAAACAAAATAATTACACTTGGAGGATTAGATATGGAACATCAAAGAAAAATGCCGTTTCCTGAAAATTTTCTCTGGGGCTCGGCATCAGCCGCTTATCAAATTGAGGGAGCCTGGGAAGCAGACGGCAAGGGGCCATCGGTTTGGGACACCTTCACAAAAATAGAGGGGACCACATTTAAAGGTTCCAACGGCGATGTAGCAGTAGATCATTATCACAGGTATAAAGAAGATGTACGCCTTATGGCGGAACAAGGACTGAAGGCTTATCGTTTCTCAATTGCATGGAGTCGGATTTATCCAAATGGCAACGGAGCAATCAATGAGAAAGGGTTACAATTCTACGATGCTTTAATCGATGAATTGATTGCGAACAGCATTGAACCCGTGATTACATTGTATCACTGGGATATTCCTCAGGCGCTGATGGATCAATACGGAGGCTGGGAATCCCGGCAGGTTATTGAAGACTTTGACCGTTATGCGGTTACGCTGTTTGAACGTTACGGAGACCGCGTGAAATATTGGGTCTCACTAAATGAACAGAATTACTTTGTGAGCTACGGATATGAGACTGCCCTGCACCCACCGGGTGTCCGCGACAGAAAAAGGATGTATGAAGTGAATCACATTGCCAATTTGGCGAATGCCAAGGTCATTCAATCGTTCCGAAGGGTTGTGCCTCAAGGCAAGATTGGACCGAGCTTTGCTTATAAGCCTTATTATCCGGTAGATTCTAAACCTGAGAATATCCTTGCCTTTGAGAACAGTGAAGATTTGAACAACTATTTCTGGATGGACATTTATGCATGGGGCCGTTATCCGGTCACAGCTTGGAAGTACCTTGAAGAAAACGATTTGGTACCTACAATTCAAGAGGGAGATTTTGAATTGCTGGCTTCCGCCAAACCTGACTTTATGGGCGTCAACTATTATCGGACAACCACTGTTGAACACAACTCCCTGACTAATGGTATTGAATCGGGGGAGAAAAATACAACAGGGAAGAAAGGTTCCACCAAACACTCCGGTGTTCCTGGTATGTTCAGAACTACAGATAATCCGCACGTGGAGTCGACGAACTGGGACTGGGATATCGATCCGCAGGGGCTTAGAATTGCCCTGAGAAGAATTGCAACCCGTTATCAGCTGCCTGTATTTATTACCGAGAACGGACTAGGAGAGTTTGACAAGCTTGAAGATGGCGATCAGGTAAACGACGGTTATCGTATTGATTATTTGCGGGACCATATCGCAGCCATTCAGGATGCAATTTCAGATGGTGTAGAGGTAATGGGTTATTGCTCATGGTCCTTTACCGACTTGTTAAGCTGGCTGAACGGTTATCAAAAACGTTACGGGTTCGTGTATGTGGACCGGGATGAAACGAATGCCAAAGAGCTTCGTCGAATTAAAAAACAAAGCTACTACTGGTATCAACAGGTCATTGAAACAAATGGGGAAAATCTCTAACAGTTCAGGACAGGAGGACAGGTTCATGATGAACGAAGCGGTATTCCCCGAGCATTTCCTTTGGGGTGGTGCTGTTGCAGCTAACCAGGCAGAAGGGGCATGGGATGTTGACGGAAAGGGTCCGGCGATAAGTGATGCCATCCGAAACGGCATTGTGGGCGGATCACTGGATGCGGAGATTAACGAGAGCAAGTATTATGCAAGCCATGAGGCAATCGATTTTTATCATCGGTATAAAGAAGACATAGCTTTATTTGCGGAGATGGGTTTGAAATGTTTTCGGACTTCAATTGCCTGGTCGCGAATCTTCCCAAATGGTGATGACGCGGAGCCTAACGAGAAAGGGCTGCAATTCTACGACAACCTCTTCGACGAACTGCTGAAGCACGGGATCGAACCTGTCATCACGATTTCTCATTTTGAAACGCCACTGCATCTGGTCAGAGAATATGGGGGTTGGGTCAACCGCAATCTGATAGCCTTCTTCACCAAGTACTGTGAAATCATTTTTAAGCGTTATCGCAATAAGGTGAAATATTGGATGACATTTAACGAAATTAACCATATGCATACCATCCCATTAGCTGCTGGAGCCATTGAATTGAAGAATGAAGACACCAAATTGCAGGATATCTATCAAGCCAGCCACAATGTTTTTGTTGCAAACTCGCTTGCTGTGAAGATGTGTCATGAGATAATTCCAGGTTCGCAGATTGGCTGCATGTTATCACTCAGCATTATTTATCCAAACTCCTGTAATCCGGAAGATGTCTTTGAAGCGTATGAACTGAGAAGACGTTCACTATTTTATTCCGATGTAATGATGCGGGGATATTATCCGAATTATATTAAGCGAATATGGAAAGAAAATAATATTTCTATTCATAATGAACCGGGTGATTTTGAGACAATTAGAAATTACACTTCTGATTATGTCGGCTTCAGCTATTACAGAAGTACGACACATAAGGCTGGAATGCCCATTCAGGGGAATACCGGTGGTATTATGGGTCTTGATAATCCATACCTGGAAAAAACCGCTTGGGGTTGGCCTATTGACCCCAAAGGTCTTCGATATGTATGCAATGAAATCTATGATCGTTATCAAAAGCCGCTTTTTATTGTAGAGAACGGGTACGGCGGTGATGATGAGTTCGCTCAGGACGGCAGCATTATCGATGATGACCGGATTAGTTACCTCAATAAACATTTGCTGGAATTGAATGAGGCCATCGAAGATGGCTGCGAGATTATCGGGTATACGTGGTGGGGGCCCATTGACATTGTAAGTGCAGGAACTGGCGAAATGAAAAAACGCTACGGATTCATTTATGTGGATAAAGACAACGATGGAAAGGGGACACTCAATAGAACTAGAAAGAAAAGTTTTTACTGGTACAAACAGGTCATTGCAACAAACGGAAGAGCTCTTTTTGAGAGCACCATATAAAAATTCGTCCCATTACAGTTATGTGTTTAGGTGTAAATAAGAGAAAAACCCGATGAATTCATCTAAACTGGAAAACTCGGGTTTTGTCTTTTCTATTTATGAAGCAAAGGATGATTCCTGTGCGAATTGAAAAAATACTCAATAACAATGTTATTACAGTAATTGATGAACATAAAAAAGAGTTGGTAATTATGGGAAGAGGTATTGCTTATCAGAAAAAAACAGGACACACCGTGGATGAAGAAAAGATTGAGAAAATCTTCACCCTTGAAAATCAGGGGTTGTCCGATAAACTCAAAACCCTTTTGTCTGAGATACCGATTGAGCATATGCAGGTCTCGGAGAAGATTATTAACTATGCCAAACTAAATCTAGGCAAGATTCTGCATGACAGTATCTATGTCAGTCTGACCGACCATATTAATTTTGCCATTGAGCGTTATTATAAAGGAATAGACATCAAAAATGCTCTTTTATGGGACATTAAACGATTCTACGCAGAAGAGTTTGAAATTGGGTTGGAAGCATTGAAGATACTTCATAAAGAATTCGGGATTCGGTTGCCAGAAGATGAAGCGGGGCAGATCGCATTACACTTAGTAAATGCAGAAATGAACGAGGATATCGGAAATACTGTCGACATAACCAAAATAATGCATGATATTTTAAGTATTGTGAAAAAACATTTCAAGTTTGAATACGATGAAAAATCTTTGCATTATTTTCGATTCATTACACACTTAAAGTTCTTCGGCCAACGACTGGTCAATGAAACGAATATTACGAATACTGATAATACGTTGTTTGCCATGGTGAAAGAGCAGTATACCGAAGCATTTGCTTGTGTTGAAAGAATAAAAGTTTACATTGAGAAAACGTATAATCGTGAACTGACAAATGAAGAAATGCTTTATCTTACGATCCATGTTGAAAGAGTGATTAATCAGAAATAGTAAAGATTGCACATCGGGAGCACGATTTGAAACTTTATTGTAAGCTGCGAATATTTATGTGATCATTTTTATTATCTATCAAGCAGGATTCATCTGACGAACTGTTCATCCTTGGGCAGTTCTATTTTTATGGCTCACTTCCCGAAAATCCAGTGGGGGATTCCTTGGTAACGTTTCTGAATTTCATGCGGGGGTGATGTTTTTGGGATCGAACATAACACTAGATGTAATTTTAATTAACATAAAAACTAGATTATCATATTTTTTATAATTTAAATGTTATATATATTGACACAATTCACGGAGATATAGTAAGATCGAAACAACTTAAAAGAGGAAAAGGTTTTCCGGGTACTTTTGCTATCAGGGAAAAGGTTTACCGGAAGGGGGGGACTGAGTGGATATCACAATTAAAGATGTGGCGATGAAAGCAAAGGTATCCATTGCTACAGTGTCGAGAGTGCTTAATCAAAGCAAACCGGTCAGCCAAGCTATTAAACAAAGAGTATTGGAGGTTGTGGAAGAGCTTGAATATAATCCTAACCCGGTCGCGCGCAGTCTGATTATGAAGGAAAGTAAATTAATTGGCCTACTCATTCCTGCTATAGAAAATACATACATTTCTATATTTGTCGGAGCCATTGAGGAGGAGCTTTTCAAAAATAATTATACAACCCTGCTCTGCAATACGAAGCGTGATTTGGATATTGAACTTCATTATCTGAAGCTGTTGAAAGAAAAATATGTGGATGGAGTCGTTCTGTTGACATCTTCCCCGAAACCGCAGCAAATTGAATTTTTCGAAAATCATGCAGTACCTGTTATCTTTGCAAGCCATACCGATACGGAGGGCAGATTCGCCAGCATCAACATCGATGAATTTCAGGCTGCATACGATGCAACCAAGTTCCTTCTTGAATCGGGACATCGTAAAATTGCTTTTTTCGGCGGGCCGTTGGCTTATTACCAGATCGTACAGCGGCTTGAAGGATATAAGCAGGCATTGAAAGAGTACGGAATTGAATATGATGACAAGTTGTTTTATGAGCAAGATTACGATATTGAATCGGGATATCGGAGTGGGATGAAACTGTTCAATAATGACGAATTGCCTACGGCAATCTTCTGTGTAAGCGACATGGTTGCCATTGGAGCCATTCGGGCGGCGGAAGACAGTGGGCTTCGGGTGCCGGAGGATATTTCAGTCATGGGATTTGACGATATTCCGATTGCTGGAGCTTACCGGCCTGCCTTAACTACGGTCCGTCAACCAGTATATGAACTCGGAGTCCAGGCGGCTCAAATGTTACTCAGGCAAATCCAAGACAAAGAAAACTATGTAAAGGAAGCGAGAATTGTTCCGCACGAAATAATCGAAAGGGGAAGCTGCAGAAAGGTAACCAACAACACCCAGGGAGGCAAACTATGAGAACCAGTACGAATTTGAACATAAATGAATCTGCGGAATCTGCGTCAGAGCGAACTGAAATCGCAATTATAGGTGGAACTTATCTTCAGAACGCCATGTTGGAGTCAGGTCTTCTTAGTGACCAATCCTTTACGGTTGAAACGCCAGTCGGCCGATCGGGCGACATATGGCGCGGCTGCTCGGGTACAACACCCTTTTATTATGTCCATGACCACGGAGGCGGGAAGTTCGTGGAAACTTGGGCGGCGCTGTATCAGTTAGGTGTGCGGGAAGCGATCGGCGGTGCTACAGCGGGCGGTATACATCCAGCCATGAAAGTCCGTGATTTCGTCGTTCCAGACGATTTCATGGATTTCAACTTCGAACGCCCCCGCTCGCTGCCGCAAATCATATTCCGGGAAGAAGGAATGATCCTGCCGCGGTATACGCCTTCCACCGATCCTCTGCTGAGCGAAATACTGGTTAGCGAGACGAAAAGCCGTCTGGAACGGGATATCGCCCTCACGGATATCGGCATACACAACGGCGGGGTTGTGGTTCAGGCAGCAGGAGGACGCTTCGAAACACCTGCTGAAGTCAGGATGTTCCAAAAGATGGGAGGCGATCTCGTAACTATGAGCGTAGGTACAGAAATCGCTTATGCCCGTATGGCAGGCATCCATTATTCGTGTTTAGTTATTATATCCAATCCGGCTGAAGGGCTGGGGGAATGGAGGTTTGACAGCCTCTCGGATATTTATCATATATTGAACAAGGTGTCGCTTGATATTGTCGTTGCGTCGCTGCCCCGGATTGCGAATTTGAAAGGGAAACCCCGCATTGCTGACGAGCTCCGTATTCATCCTTAGGTCTCCGTACGAGACAGGTTATTCGATGTTCGGGAACATTTCTATGCCTCCGCATGAAAATTGTTGCAAATGAATGTAAATGGATGTAAATACCACCTACAAAGGAGCCGATGAACCTTGAAGAAAAAATGGAGTCTGTGTTTGCTTTCTTTCGCAATGACGATGTCGCTTGCCGCATGCGGCAGTAATAAGAACACTGTGAATTCAAGTGCCGGTAGTAATCAGCAGAATGAAGTTGACATGACCGAGGAGTTCAAGGCTGAACCGGGAGCGGAACTGAAATTCTGGACATACACGGATGATCAGCAAGCCTTCGCCGATTATGCCGTGGCGGAGTTCGAGAAAAAGTACAACATTAAGGTGAAGGTAGAGAACGTCGCTTATTGGGACAGCATTGCTCGTATGTCAACGGACGGACCGGCCGGGACGGGTGCAGACGTCTTCGGGGTTCAGAACGAAGGACTTACACAAGCTGTTCAAGGCGGTCTCATATTGCCAAATGACTATTTCGAAGAAGATACACGTATTGCCGCCAGCGAAGAGTCTATAGCCGCAGCAACCTATGAAGATATTTTGTACGGCTATCCTTGGAATGTGTACACGACTTCGCTTTATTACAATAAAGATTTGGTCAAGGATACCAAGCTCGAAACCTGGGACGATATTATAGCGTTCTCGAAGAAATTCAATGACGTCAAAAGCAACAAATACGGTTTCATGTTTGAGGGGAGAACCGGATTCTTTGATCTTGCCTTTATGACCGGGTATGGCGGCTATATATTTGGCAATGGCGAAACCGATACGAGCGATATCGGCATTAATAATGAAGGTTCCGTTAAAGGCATGGAATTCTTCCAATCGCTAAAGGAAATCCTGCCGATGAAATTATCGGACATCACGGGAGACGTGAAAACCGGGCTGTGGCAGCAAGGCAAATTGGCTATCAATATGGATGGAAGCTGGGCGATCGGCCAGTGGAGCAAGCTGCCGTTTGAAGTAGGCGTGATTAATATGCCGCAAATGCCTGGCGGTGACTACGCTAAACCTCTAGCAGGATACACCTCAAATGTTGTCAGTTCGTATTCAAAATATCCGAATGCCGCCAAGCTGTTCGCCAGTTTCATCACGACGAAAGAAATGCAAATTAAAAACAATGAGTTGACCGGAGTGATCCCGGCTGCCGGAGGCGTCGAAGCGGATATACGCAAAGATGAATTGACCCAAGGCTTTTTCAAACAAATCCAAAACAGCCATCGCGTTCCGAACCTGGTCGAAACACAGTATGTATGGCAAAACCTGGACCCCGCAGTAGATGAGATATGGAACGGAGCAAATGTAAAGACGTCATTGGACAAAGCGGCAGCAGATATAAAGACGAGCATAGCAAACAAACAATAAAAGGGCCGCTGTCAGCCCGATCGTCCCATACAAACAAATAACCTGATTGGAGCAATGAAACCATGGCTAAAAAACTTGGACTTCTTGTATTTTGCCTCATTATGATGTTCGCGCTTGCGTCTTGCGGCAGCAAATCCGGTAATGGAAACACAGGCAATCCAAACGCTGAATCCAGTGAGGCGACGGCAGTAGAGGGTACGGAGGAACTGACGCCCGAACCGGGGGCGGAGCTTCGTTTCTGGACGATTAAAGATGGTTACAGCGATTATGCCGTTCAGGAGTTTGAAAAGAAATACAACATTAAAGTAACGGTAGAAGACGTTGCTTACTGGGACAGCGTGGCTCGTATGACGACGGACGGACCTGCGGGCACGGGTGCTGACGTATTCGGGATGACGAACGATTTTCTTGGAGGGGCCGTCAATGCCGGCCTTGTATTGCCGAATGATTATTTTGAAGAGGATACCAAAAGCATGAATCGCAAGTTGGCTGTTGACGCTTCGACTTTTGAAGGGTTGCTGTACGGTTATCCACGCTCTGTGTATACGTACGCCCTTTATGTCAATAAAGATCTGGTGAAGGACGCCAAGCTTGATACATGGGACGATGTCATCGCGTATTCGAAGGAATTTAATGACGTCAAGAACAATAAATACGGCTTTATGTTCGACAGCGGTTCCTTCTATCTTTTCAGCTTTCTTACAGGTTACGGCGGTTATATATTCGGCAGCAATGAAACGGACCCGAATGATATCGGCGTTAACAATGAAGGTTCGATTAAAGGCATGAATTTCTTCCAATCGCTAAAAGAAATTTTACCGCTACAATTATCTGACATGACCAGAGACGCGAAGAATGGACTTTGGGAGCAAGGCAAGTTAGCCATCAATATGGATGGCAGCTGGGAAATCGGCAAATACAGCAAGCTTCCGTTTAATGTGGCTGTTATTCCACTGCCGGCTATGCCAGAGGGAAAAAAACCGGTTACTCTTGCAGGAACCACCTCCTACTATGTAAGCACCTATTCGAAATACCCGAATGCGGCCAAGCTGTTCGCCAATTTTATAACGTCAAAGGAAATGCAGATTAAAGACAATGAATTAATCGGCTCCATTCCAGCCGCCCAAGGAATCGACGACAGCATGAGAAAGGATGCAATTATGCAGGGCTTCTTGAAACAGATGGAAAACAGCCGTATGTGGTCAAGCCTTCCGGAAATGCAATACTTCGGGCAATATCTGGATCCTGCGTTTGCTGCGGTGTGGAACGGCGCCGATGTCAAGACGACCCTCGACAAAGCGGCGGAAGGTATGAAGACCAGCATTGCTGAGAAGAAGTAATGACCCCGACAGAATTTGAAATAACCACCATACGAAGATAGGAGTTGAAAGGAGATGCAGCAGCTGGCCATCGAGCGTGAATATCCTCCATTTTCCAAAAAATACGGAAAAAAAGCCGCCCTGTTGTCCATATTTGCATTAGGCCTCGGTCAACTATATAACCGTCAGTATGTAAAAGGGCTGCTCCTGTTGGCGTCTTATATCTTCGGTATCTATATTGCGGTTGCCCGCTTACCCCATGCGATTTGGGCTTTGATTACGCTGGGAGAAACGGAAAGCCAGCTAAAGAAGGTCGGAAGATTGTACAAGCAGGTAATGGGCGACCATTCCATCTTCTTGCTGGTTGAAGGGCTTATTACTATATTCATAATGATTGTACTGGTTTGGCTGTATGCCGCCGGAATTAAGGATGCATACCAAACCGGCAGACTGCGCGAGGAAGGGATTAAGCCGAGCACGTTTAAGCAAACGCTGAGCTTTGTGGCCGCCTATCGCTTTCCGCAAATCGTGCTGACGATCCCGATGATCGGCGTCGTTTTCTTTACGGTCATGCCGATTGTATTCATGATTCTGATTGCCTTTACGGATTTCACCAGAGAGACGATGCCGCCGAAACATTTAATCGATTGGCAAGGATTTAAGGCGTTTCAGGATATATTCCGCATCAAGTCCTGGAGCAACACCTTTTTCAGCGTAACCTTGTGGACCTTTATCTGGGCTTTCTTTGCGACATTAACGGGGTATTTCGGGGGATTTGCCGTTGCGCTGCTCGTTCAGCAAAAGGGTATCCGGTTTCGCTCATTTTGGCGGACCCTCTTCATTCTGCCATTCGCCATCCCGATGTTTGTATCGACCTTGATTCTCCGCAATATGTTTAACGGTCAATTCGGACCGATTAACCAATATCTGGCCCTGCTTGGGATTGAGAAGATTCCTTGGCTGTCCGAACCGCTGTGGGCAAAATTCACGCTGGTTCTGGCCAACTTCTGGTTAAGCTTCCCGGTTTCCATGCTGATGATTATTGGAATCCTGGCTACCATTCCGAAGGATATGTATGAAGCCGCTGATATTGATGGTGCCAGTGGTTTTCAAAAGGTTCGGCTCATCACGTTCCCGATGGTGATGTATTCAATGGCTCCGCTGATCATCATGCAGTTTGTCGGCAATATCAATAACTTTAACATTGTGTACCTGCTTACAGACGGAAAACCCGTCAACGGGGATTTCCAGTTTGCCGGACATACGGATATTTTAATTACATGGCTCTTTAAGCTATCGATGGAGCAGGGGCAGTATAACTTTGCTTCGGTCATCGGAATATTTATATTTATCGTGCTCTCTGTATTTGCAGTCTGGAACGTGCGCAACACCAAGGCGTTTAAAGAGGAGGGTCCATCATGATCGGCGAAAAAGCGAAAACGACCACCCGGCTGTTGCTCAGCTATGTTGCGCTTGCTGTCATTGCGGTCTTCTGTATCTATCCTTCGATATGGGTACTGATGTCCTCTTTCCGTACAGGGGATGCGCTGTTCAGCGATACGATCATTCCGACTTCCTACACGTTCAGTCATTACACGGAACTGTTCGCAAAGCGCCCGTTCGGCGTCTGGTACTTCAACACGCTTAAAATTGCGGTCTCCAGCATGATTATCGGTACGATTCTGACCTTGCTGACCGGCTATGCTTTATCGGTATTCCGTTTTATGGGACGTAAAAACCTGATGAGCCTTCTGCTTGTACTGGGCTTGTTTCCCGGCTTTATGAGTATGATTGCGATCTTTATTTTGCTGAATCAAATGAATTTGCTGAATACACACGCCGCGGTCATTATCGTATATGCGGCGGGTGCGCCGCTGTTCTTCCTGTTCTCCAAAAGCTATTTCGATACGATTCCGAGAAGTCTGATTGAGGCGGCGCGAATGGACGGAGCCGGGCATATGCCGATTTTCTTCCGCATTGTGATCCCGCTATCGACACCGCTGATTGTGTTTACGGCACTGATGACATTTACCGGTGCATTTACCGATTTTATTTTTGCCAAGCTGGTGCTGCGTACGCCAGAGAAAAAAACACTTGCGGTCGGCCTGTTCGACATGATCGGGGACCGGTTCTCGACCGAGTTTACGATGTTCGCGGCAGGGTGCGTATTGGCAGCCGTTCCAGTAACGATCCTGTTCATTCTGATGCAGCGCTACCTGGTGGAGGGCTTAACCACAGGCGCGGATAAGGGCTGAAGACGCCAACATGGGCTCATGAAGCGCCCCGTACCGTGTGGAGCGTGGAACATATTCCATTATGATCGGCCGCTCCTCTGCGGATATCCGTTTGACTGAGCGGATTAAAAAATTGCCCTGCGTCTCCTGAGATACAAACAGGATAGCGCGGGGCAATTTCTTTTTCGGAAAAAATTAGAGGTTCCGCATTAATCTCCGCCACCGCCACCACCTCCGCTGTCTCCGCCACCAAAGTCTCCCCCTCCGCTATCTCCGCCCCAGCTGTGACCGCCGCCACTGTCGTGGCCGGAATGATGATGAGAGTGATCTCCATGATGACCCTGGTGACCGTGATGATTATGGTGAGGGTTGTTATTGTTGTCAAATAAGTCCGGGGTGGAGCCGGCAAAAAAAGAAGTCCCAGAGCTGGAGAGATCGTTATTCCTGTATTTATGGGGTCTTCCGACTGGCGGGTTTTCACGAAAAATGATCCGTACAACTATAAATGCAAATACAACCACAAAGATAATGCCTACGATCATCGCTATCTCTCCTTTAGAATGAAATGCTGCTTTGCAAAGATTATGCCACGCTTTAGATGAAAAAGCTATATTCTGGGAGTACAGTCTTTGCAGAAGAGGGAAAACGGGGTGTTGTGTTGAAAATAGCAATAGTAGATGGCCTTACCGCTGCTTGGCTTCTTTGCCGGACGGCGGTTTTTTTAATCGGGGAAGGGAGAGGTATAGATGGTTTTGAAAAAAAGCTTGTTTGCCAAATTGCTGGTTGGCATGCTGCTTGCAGCGGTGGTTCCCTTTGCTATATCCAATCTCATATTCTATAAAGTGGCCTCCGATTCGGTTGGAAGTCAGGTCATTGCGCTCAACCAGAAAACGATGGATATAGGAATGGATAATATGATTCGTTACTTGGATAATCTCAATAAGCTGTCTGTGGGATTTTATAATGACAAAACGCTGATGAGTTACTTGAGAACCCGGGAATCGCCCCCCGACCAAATGCTTTACATTACCAATCAAATAACAACCTTATTCAATAATGATTCCGAAATAAAAGCGGTGCGGTACGTAAGCGCCACAAGCGGACAGACCTACATGAAATCCAATTCTTCATTGTTGGAGTTGTCGCTTCAGTTATCGCCTTCCGAAATTCCGAAGAGAGAGGGAGAGAATTGGGACATCACCCGAGGGTACGAAGTCATGATGCTTGCCAACGAACGGGTATTGGCATTGCATAAACCTCTTGTTGATTACCCAAGGACAGATGTTCTTGGACTGGTTTCCCTTTTTGTTGGACCCTCCGAAATCTCCCGATTAATTCGTCCGCTGTCCGATGCCGAGGCGGGTGAAGCGGTGTTTCTTTATATTCATAAGCAGTCTCAGCTGCTGTATGCTTCAAGTTCGGAACTCGCTGTGGAGTTCGACGAACCGCAGTCGGGACCGGAATATTGGGGAAGCCGGGGTTACGCGAATGGGAAGCTGGATGGACGGAAAGGAGTCTTTGTATACGTTCAGGACCGCTATCTGGACCTGCCGCTGGCTCTTGTCAAGTTTGTACCTGCCGCAGTCATTAATGAGTCGGCCAACCGGACCTTGAACTTTACGCTGGTTCTACAATTAATAACCCTCTTTTTTGTAATCGTTTTCGCCTCCTTTTTATCCTACCGGACCATCGCCCCGATCAAGAGACTGCTGCGCAGTATCGTGCACTTGGAATTGGGCGACTTCCGCGTCAGGCAGACATCCGGACGAACGGATGAGATAGGTGTGTTGGAACAGCGTTTCCAGAACATGGTGGGAAGGCTGGATGATTTGATCAACCGTGAATACCGGAGCCGATACGAACTTACGACCGCAAGGCTTAAGATGCTGCAGGCGCAAATCAATCCGCATTTTTTATACAATACGCTTCAATCGATAGGCACATTGGCCCTTCGCCACCGTGCCGCCGAGGTCAGCGATAAAATCGCCGAACTCGGCGCAATCATGAGATACAGCATGGATATAAAAACGGAAACCGTACGTCTCCAAAAGGAAATTGAGCATATCGAGCACTATTTGTCCCTCCAAACAGGCAGGTTCAAAAACAAGCTCTCTTATACCCTTTCCTGTCCGAACGAGGCTCTATCCATCAGTGTGCCGAAGATGATCCTGCAGCCGTTGGTAGAAAACAGTATTATCCACGGTATAGAAAAAGGCAAGGGAGCAGGGACGCTGCACATCGGAATTGAGCTTGATCGAAGCCTTAGTATTCGGGTTATGGATAACGGGAAAGGGTTCGACCCGGAGGTGCTGGCGCGAATAAGGAAGAGTTACGAGAACCGTCAACTTCAAGGACCGGATGAAGGGGGGATCGGCCTCCTCAATGTGCTGTATCGATTAAATCTGCATTACGGATCGGGATTCGAGTGGGACATCACCAGCTGCCCTTACGAAGCAACCGTTATTATGCTCCGTATTCCGGTTGGAACCGGTGACGAAGGAGGAGAACAGACTTGAAAGTGTTGATTGTGGATGATGAAGAGCATGTGCGGGAAGGCATTGATTTGGCTGTGGATTGGGACAAATTTGGCATTACCAAGCGACTGCATGCGGAGGAGGGCCAACAAGCGCTGGACATGATCAGGCTGTATAAGCCTGCCGTCATGTTTTGTGATATGAGTATGCCTGGTATGGACGGTATGGAGCTATTGCGCCTTCTTCGGGAGGAAGGCTGGGATACACAGGTCATTGTCGTCAGCGGATATGACGATTACCAATATACACGTGCGGCTGTTCGTGCGAACGGACTGGACTATTTGCTTAAACCCTTCTCTAAAAGTGAACTCGAGCAGGTACTGGAGCAGGCGGTTATGGCTTACAAACACAAAGAGGTAAGCCTTGTGGAAGAGCGTGAAGCCGGCTTTCGGATCAAATGGGCCGATGCTCTGGTCTACGAGCAGAAGCTGGCTTCGTTTTTCAAGGAGGAATCCGTCTTTCAAGAGGGGCTCCGGGGACACCTATATAAAATAGGCCTTCCGGCGGAACGGCTGCGGGTGGCTATTATCCTGCCGTGCAATCGCATGGAGCTTGTGGAAAGGCGTTATGGGGGAGACAGGGAGCTGTTTATCTTTGCCATCAATAATATTGCCCATGAAACCTTTAGGCCCTATGGGGCTCACTATTTATGCAGACTTGACGATTATCAATGGGTTCTGGTTGCAGCCTTTGCCAAGGATTCCCGTGGAGCGGAGGAACACCGCCGATGTATGGAAAAGGCAGCCGCAGCATGGCGGGAAACGGTGGGCCTTGAAACGCTTATAGGAATATGCCAATCGGAGGCGGATGCAGCTGGAATCACGGGGGCCGTCGGGAAAGCACGCTCTACCTTGTTAAAGTCCGTTATTTGGAAAGATTCGCGGCAGGAAGCCGCCTCGGGTGAGCCCCCAAGGTTAATGGATCAACAGTTTCTGCTGCAAACCGCTCTTGATACGGGGAACAAGGCTTATGCGGCCGAAATTATTCGTTCCTTCGTTGAGAGACTTAGGAAGTGGGCGGAGATTCGGCTGAAAGACCTGCAGGCCTGTACTATAGAGGCCAATCTCCTGTTGGAGTGGGCCAGCCGGCTGCTGCATCACGGCAAAGAGACGGCAGATCTTCTAATGCCGCTGTGGATCAGTGATTTGGACGAATGGGAAAGGACATTTATCCGGCATTGGTGGGCCCTCATGGAAGAGCAAGGACGTGATGGATTGGGAAACCGTGGAATGGAGGCGATCCGGGAATATATCGAACGGCATTTTCAGAAGGATCTGTCACTGTCTGTTCTGTCGGAACGATTCCATTTCAGCCCGCAGTACATCGCCAAAAAGTTTAAGGAATTGCACAATACCACAGTCATGACTTACTTAACCGATATTCGGATGGATAAAGCCAAATCGCTGCTCCGGTTTACAAACAAGCCGGTTTCGGAAATTGCCAATTCGCTCGGTTACGACGATGAAAATTACTTCGGTAAAGTATTTAAGAAGCAAAACGGAATTTCACCTCTCCAGTATCGGAAGCAGCAATGAGTTTCATGGATTCCTTTTTTGGGCGAATATATTCCCTGCCCCTATGAATTCAATAAAGATACAATCGGAATGTAAAGAAGACTCATTTTAATCCGAGGGGGATAACCGCCAATGAAAAAATTACTTTCCACGCTCTGTACTACCGCATTGCTTGTGATGTCTTTAGCTGGTTGTGCAGGTGGAAATGAAGCTCCGAAAACCGCTGCCGGTACTTCGAACAGCACGGCTGAATCAGGCGGAGGAGAAAAAGTAACGATTAAGCTGCTGCAGTTCAAACAGGAGATCACGGATAAAGTAAAGGCGATGGCCGATGACTACATGAAGGAAAATCCGAATGTCATTCTTGAGGCTGAGGTCACTAAGGATTACGAAACCATTCTCAAAACCCGCTTTGCTTCCGGAGATGAACCCGATATCTTCATGACCAAAGCGTTCACCGACATTACGGATTGGTCCGGCAAGTTAGTTGATTTATCGAATGAGCCGTGGATGAGCCAGGTATCCCCTTCCGCTGTGGCTGGAATGACGGTAGACGGCAAGAAGCTCGGCTTCCCGATCGCCTTGGAAGGTTACGGCTTCATCTACAATAAGGAGATCTTCGCCAAAGCGGGGATTGATAAGGTGCCGACAACGCTGACAGAGCTGAAGCAGGTTAATGAAAAATTAAAAGCGGCAGGCATTCAGTCTTTTGCTGAAGGTTATAAAGAATGGTGGATTCTGGGCCAGCATTTGTTCAATCTGCCGTTCGCAACAGAAAAAGATCCGGCAGCTTCTATTGAAAATATCAATAAAGGGCAACTGAAAGTCAAAGATATCGCCAATATGAACGGATTCTTCGATGTTCTCGACATGACCGTAAAGTATGGAGAAGGAGCGGAATCCGTCGGCGTAAGCTACGACAACCAGGTATCCGATTTCTCATCCGGCAAAACGGCGATGATGCAGCAGGGCGTATGGACCATCGATTCCATCAATAAAATCAACCCGAATATGAAGATGGGCATGTTCGCTATCCCGCTGAGCGATATTGCGGCTGAGACGAAAATGCCGGTCGGCGTTCCGGGCTACTACGTCCTCAACAATAAGTCCAGTAACCTGGAAGAATCGAAGAAGTTCCTGACCTGGCTGCACCAAAACGGCCAAAAGTATCTGGTTGATTCCTTTATGCTGATTCCGGCTTTCAACGATCTGAAGACAACGCCGGAGCTCGGTCCTTTAGCGGCAGATTTGAGTGCTTACGTGGAAGGGAACGCAACGATTCCTTGGGCTCATACTTTATGGCCGTCCGGTGCGAATCAAGATTTTGCAAAGCCGCTGCAGTCGTATGTTGGCGGTCAATTGAATAAAGAACAAGCGTTAGACGAGGTACAGAACATTTGGGATGCTCGTATAAAAAAGTAACCTGAACCATCCCGAAATCCGTCGATGCATGGCTCCCAGCACCGGAGTCATGCATCGGATTTTTTTTGGACTAATGGATCCTATCATTCAAAAAAGGAGACTAACAAGATGAAAACGGGAACGCGTAAGCTATGGACGTATGCGGTATTTGTCGCTCCCGCCTTATTTTTTTTCACGCTAATCATCCTGGTGCCGTTTCTGCGGGCCATTCTATTTTCGTTCCAGGATTGGAACGGAATAAGCGACAATATCGCCTGGGCCGGTTTGGACAACTATGCAACGCTTATTAAGGACACCGGCTTCCAAAAGTCGTTTATCTTTACTTTGAAATATGTGATTGTCGTTACGATCTTATTGAACTTATTCGGATTTATCCTTGCTTTTGTGCTGAATATGCCGCTGAAAAGCCGCAATTTTCTCAGGACCGCCTTTTTCCTCCCTTATGTTATTGGACCTGTCATTATCGGCTTCATATGGCAGTTCATCTTCTCGAATCTGTTCACGCAGATCGGCGATGTTACCAAGTGGTCCCTATTTGAGAAAAACTGGCTCAGTTTGCCGAACTATGCCTTCTGGTCCTTGGTCATTGTCACTGTATGGCATTCCGTCGGATATTTTATGGTCATTTACTTGGCGGCGCTTCAAGGTGTGCCGACGGATATGCTGGAGGCAGCCGAAATTGATGGAGCGGGGAAATGGAAGCGGTTGCTTCATGTCGTGCTGCCCCTTATTCGTCCGGCCATGACCATCAACTTGTTTTTGGCGATTTCAAGCGGGTTCAAGGCCTTTGATTTGAACTTCTCCTTAACGAAAGGCGGTCCCTTCGGGTCGACAGAATCCATCGCGTATCACATTTATTTGGATGCATTTACGAAAAATCTGTTTACGCTCGCTTCGGCCAAAGCGGTAGTGTTCTTTCTGGTGCTGGCTGCCATCACGCTTGTGCAAGTGTCGCTTATGAAACGCAAGGAGGTGGAAATGTGAAAAACGGTCGCTACAGCATAGGTATTCTAGGACTCGAATTGCTCATGGTTGCAGTGTCGCTGTTGTTCTTTTTTCCGCTGTACATGACTTTTATCAATGGATTCAAAACCTATAACGAAGTCTTAACCTCCACCGTAGCCTTACCGGAGATATTCCAATTTAATAATTTCGCCACGGTATGGAAACAGCTCCGTTTCTTTGGGGTGTTCATGAACTCTATCATCATCACCGTCTTGTCGGTCGCGGGCACGCTGCTCATTAGTTCGATGGCCGCTTATCAATTGGTACGCCGTCCGGGTTGGGTCAGCAGCGTGATTTTTTTGACGATTTTGTCCTCCTTGATCATCCCCTTTCAGACTTTGATGGTGCCGCTTGTTACCGTAGCCAAGGATCTGGGGTTGATCAATTCGATCCACGGCATCATCATCATGTATTGGGGCTTCGGTGTTCCATTGGCGCTGTTCTTGTATCACGGATTCATCAAGGGAATTCCGCGGGAATTGGAAGAGGCAGCCCAGATTGACGGATGCAGCAGCTTCGGTGTGTTTTTCCGAATTCTCCTGCCGTTGCTGAAGCCCATCACGACGACTATCGCCATTTTGCATTCGCTTTGGATCTGGAACGACTTCCTGCTCCCGCTTATCACACTGAGCGGTAAAAGTAACAGAACCATCCCGCTGGCGGCGAATATTTATTTCAGCCAATATACGAACGAATGGCATCTGGCGATGGCAGCTTTAACAATGGCTGTAGTGCCGATCATCCTCTTTTTCCTGTTTATGCAACGATACATTATCCAAGGCATTACGTCAGGGGCTGTAAAAGGTTAGGAGTTTGTATTATATTCTTATGGGGGGGACACCAAATGAACGATAATAAAATGATTAAGCTAACGATTTGGAACGAATATGAGCATGAGAAGGTGAATCCCAAAGTAGCGGCGATATACCCGCAGGGCATTCATCAGGCGCTGGCCGAAGGTCTGGCGGCCCAGCCTTTCGAGATCCGGACGGCGACCTTGGATCAGTCGGAGCATGGACTTACAGAAGAGGTATTGAACAATACGGACGTACTCATCTGGTGGGGGCACAAAGCTCATGGCAAGGTCGAGGACGACATTGTAAACTGTGTCCATGAACGGGTTATGAAGGGAATGGGGCTTATTGTCCTTCATTCCGGCCATTTCTCGAAAATTTTCAAGATGCTGATGGGGACCTCCTGCGATTTGCGATGGCGCGAAGCAGGCGAGAAGGAGCGCCTATGGGTGGTGAATCCCGCACATCCGATTACAGAAGGATTAGGGTCTTATTTCGAGCTGGAGCAGGAAGAAATGTACGGCGAACATTTTGATATTCCGGCGCCGGATGAACTTGTTCTCTTAAGCTGGTTCGAGGGTGGAGAGGTATTCCGGAGTGGCTGCACCTATCATCGCGGGCAGGGGAAAATCTTTTATTTCCGCCCCGGTCATGAAACGTATCCAACTTACTACAACCAAGACGTTCTTCAGGTGATCGCCAACGGGGTCAAGTGGGCCGCGCCTGTACGGACGGCTAGACCCGTTTATGGAAAATCCGAACCTTTGGAAACGATATCGGCCAAATCACTCACTGTAATAGGCTGAAGAAAAATAGAGGTGTAACGATTGGGGTATTTACTGCTTTTCCTCGCGACTCTATTATGGAGCTTCGTAGGTATACTGGTGAAGAGCGCATCGGCCATGGTGGACAGCACGGTGATTACGTTTGCCCGCTTTGGGTTCGGTATCGTTTTTCTCGGTCTATATATAGGCTTGAAGGACCGCGGTTTTAAACTGCGGTTTAACTTGAAGTGGGTTTGGTTAGGCGCTCTCGGGAAAAGCTGCAATTATTTTTTTGAAAATTTAGCGATTTCCATCGGGTATTCCTACGGGAATATCCTTGTTTCTCCTATGCAGACGATCCTGCTGCTTTTTATCTCGGCCCTATTCCTGAAGGAAAGAATCACTGGAAGGGGATGGATAGCCGCCTTTTCGTGCGTTCTCGGCGTGCTGTTGATCAGTTGGAACGGGATGTCCTTATCCGTGCTGCTTAAGGGAGGGGCGTTGACAACCGGATTGTATGCCCTATCGGCTGTAGGTGTAGCCTTTCATGTTCTCAGCCAAAAGATGCTAATCCGGGAGATGGATGCCGGCAATATGAATTTCAGCATCTTCTTGCTGTGTACGCTGATGATGTCCTTGCCGCTGCCCTACCGGTTTGCGTGGCCGGAGCAGTTCAGCATATGGGCCTTCGGCGCTTTGGTGGCGCTGGGATTGATCACGGGCCTCAGCTTTTATTGGTTTACCCAAGCGCTCCGGACGGTCCCCTTTTCTGTGGCGGTCATTGTCAGCAACTGTTCGATTCTATTTACGGTGTTGTGGTCCCATTTGGTTTACCGTGATCCGATTAGCATTTATCTGATAGCAGGGGTGGCTATATGTATAGCAGGGCTGCTGCTGTTAAGTCTGCCGATGCGTCAGGCCAAAGTGAAAGGGTACGAATCCAAAGCGGTGTAAGCTGGAATCGGATGAAAATGAAGAAAGGGAGGGCCTCGCAGCCCAATGTCATTAAGTTAAGGCGCAAGGCCAAAAATCAAGAAAAAGAGCAGGTTATCGAAAAGATAGCCCGCTCTTTTTTTTGCACTAAAAAAAGAACTTGACAAGCAGATGGAAATGTGTGGCGAAGCCCCTTGAAAAAACGAGGAGGTTACGCCAATGGATGAGTACGCGATCTCGCTAAAAAAAACGCTGACATCCCTCATACGAGAAATGTCAGCCGCACCCGCTCCTTTTGTCAAAAACCCTGAAAAAGATTTTACCCGAAAGAAAAAGCTGCCCTTTGAAACGGTCATGCAACTCCTGATTTCCATGGGAGGAAACAGCCTTTACAAGGAACTCTTGGAATCGCAGGGCTATGACGTAAACACCGCAACCACTTCTGCTTTTGTCCAACAGAGGAATAAAATCCTGCCGTCTGCTGTGGAATTCTTGTTTCACGAATTTACGCAATCGTATACGGACATCAAGGACTACCGGGGGTATCGGTTACTTGCCATTGACGGGTCGGATTTGCATATCGCAACCGACCGGGCGGACACGGATACCTATTTCCAAAGTCAACCGAACACGAAAGGCTACAACCTTCTGCATTTGAATGCAGCCTATGACTTATGCAACAGACTTTACGTGGATGCCATTATTCAGCCACGGAGGTTGTGCAACGAGGGAAGGGCGCTGGCTGCCATGGTTGACCGTTCCCCCATTCAAGGCAAAACCATTGTTACTGCCGATAGGGGTTATGAAAGTTACAACAATTTCGCGCATATGGAACGCAAAGGGTGGAGCTATGTCATACGGGTTAAGGATTTGAATTCGAATGGCATTCTTTCGGGCTTGCATCTGCCCTCTGGCGGAGCGTTTGATATGGACGTTCATCTGACACTCACCAAAAAACAAACCAAAGAGGTCAAGGCTCATCCTGAGATGTACAAGTTCGTCCCTTCCACGTCTACCTTTGATTTTTTAGATTTGCACGAGAACTTGTTTTACCCGATTTCCTTTCGGGTTGTCCGTTTCGTCCTGCCGGGTGGCGCTTATGAAACCGTCATTACGAATCTTTCTGCCGCTGATTTCCCACCCGATGAAATCAAGTCCATTTATAACATGCGATGGGGCATTGAAACCTCTTTCCGGGCATTGAAATACACCGTCGGCCTGACGAATTTTCACGCAAAGAGACAAGAGTCCATCACCCAAGAGATTTTTGCAAGAATGATCCTGTACAATTTCGCTGAAATGATGACCTCGCACGTCGTCATTTCCCAAATGGATAAACGGCACCCCTACCAAGTCAACTTCACGGTTGCCGTTCACGTTTGTAGACATTTCCTGCGCTCACGGGACGATGAACCCCCGCCCGATGTAGAAGCACTGATTCGTAAGAACATTTTGCCGATTCGACCCATTCGCCCAGGGCAGAAGAATACGCGCAAAATCCGCTGGAAATCAGTCGTTAGCTTCGTCTACAGAGTAGCATAATTCGTTTCGTATGAACATTTTTTTAAGCGGATATTCCGTCCGCTTGTTTGCTGTGCGCTTTTTTCTTGCTTGCACCAAAAAAACAAACGGCACAGGGCTTTTTCCCATGCCGTTTCGGATTCCATTTTTATTCCCAGTCTTATCTTTGAGCTTATCTTAATGACATTGACCTTATGGGACAGCCCCTTTTTTCAATCCATCACGATGATACCCTGATTTGCATATAGTCCTTTGATCTCTGGGTGGACATGTTCGGTGATGAGATAAGTCAAATGATTGGAGGGACATACAATGTGGTTGGAAATGGTGTCTAGCTTGTTGGATGTAACCATACCCAATACTTCAGTAGAGATTGAGACCATTTTTCGCTTTACCAATGCTTCGGTGATACTGGGCACACTTATTCCGATATGTGGATCAATCTTATAAATCCCCATGATATAAAGATCGGCTCTCATTGTGTTCAAAGTTTCCACCGTATCAATTCCTAAATTAACCATGGACTCTTTGAACAAAGTTCCCCCGATCATGATGACTTCGATATTTTTGTGGTTGGATAAAGCCATTGCAATGGGAGGACTATTGGTAATAATGGTTGCGTTCAGAGTCAAAGGCATCTGGTTGACGAGATGCAGGTTGGTTGTCCCGCCATCAATCAGGAGGACCATATCATCTTTTATATACTCCAACGCCTTCAGGGCCAAATTGATTTTAACTTCGCTGGAAATATTTTGCCGGGTTGAAAAATCTTCAACCGGAGGACCGAGCCTCAGCGCCCCGCTATGAACCCTTTTCACAAGACCCTGGATATCGAGCTCCTTCAAATCTCTTCGAATGGTATCTTCGGACACACCCAATCGTTTACTTAAATCGCTTGCTATTACTTTATGTTCAGCATTTAAGATTTCCAGAATCTCCTGTTGGCGCTCTTCTTTTAACATAGTACACCTCTTTTTATTTCTTTCAGTTTATCATAATTTTTTATTTTCCGAAAAGCCTTTTGACACGCGTTTGCCAGAAACGGGCAAATAAGCAGCAAAAAGAGAAACCTGCAATTAAACCCGTACAAAAGCGCAAAAAATCGCTTTACTTGCCTGGGTTAATGCATTATACTCGTATCAAGGAGCAAATAAACGCAAATAAAAGGAGCATAAACATGAATAAAGAAGCAATAACAATTGCGCCATCTATTATGTGTGCTGACCTCTGCAACTTAGAAAAAAGTATAAGGGATATTGAACAAGCGGGATTGCACACCCTGCATGTAGACATTATTGATGGAAACTTTAGCCCAAGTATGCCGCTGGGAATTGACACCGTTAAGCAATTGCGAAAAATTACAGACATGGATTTCGATGTGCACATTATGTCGCAAAATAATGAATTTTTTATTGAAGAGATGCTTAAAATCGGTGTCCAGCAAATATCATTTCACCTTGAAACCAGTATCCACCCCGACCGCTATATTAAAATGATCCGGAAAAGTGGAGTTAAGGCAGGAGTCGCCCTTAATCCGGCAACGCCTTTAGCCGTTTTGGATTATATCTTACCGCAATGCGATACGGTGCTGTTGATGCTGATTAATCCGGGCTTTGCAACTGATAAAAACGAAAGTCAGGTCTCCTATGCAGCGAAAAAAGTAAGGGACTTGAAGCAATTCATTAAGGATAAAGGCTTGGACACAAAAATTGAGGTTGATGGAAGAGTGTCTTTGGATACCATTCCCGTATTGGTGAGTGCCGGCGCGGATATTCTGGTTGCAGGTAGTACCAGCTTGTTCATTCCGGGCAATGGCTTGGAGGAGAACAAACGGTTAGTTGAAGAAGCGATCTCCCAAGGATTAAAAAAGGAGGCGTTGAAATAAATGGCGGACTACCGGGAAGTTACCCAGGAAATTACGCAGGAACTAACCAGAACGTTGAGCAATATCAGCACCCATGAGGTTGAACAATTGACCGCCGAAATTCAGAAGGCGGAGAAAGTATTTTTTGTCGGTGTCGGCAGAGTGTTATTATCGCTTAAATCCATAGCCAAACGGCTGGCCCATCTTGGAATCAAAACCTATATCGTTGGACAAATCACGGAGCCTGCCATTACAGAAAAGGATTTATTGATTGTAGGCTCGGGCAGCGGTGAAACCGCTTTCCCGCTTATTATCGCAAAGAAGGCGAAACAATTTAATGCGACTGTGGCGCATATCGGCGGCAATCCTCAAAGCTCAATGCGGGATTATGCGGATCTATTTGTGAAGATTCCTGTCAGTACAAAGCTGCAATTGCCGGGTGAAATTCCATCCGTTCAGCCTATGACAAGTTTATTTGAACAAAGTTTATTAATACTGGGCGATACGATTGCCTTATTGATGGTCAGAGAAAAGGAGATGGATATGCACGCTCTGTGGAAATACCACGCGAACCTGGAATAGCGGAAAATGCGCCCTGTGGCTAAGGGAGATAGTCATTCATTCAGAAAGGAGGCTGTCAATGAAAGCTCTGCATTTTGGTGCCGGAAATATCGGAAAAGGGTTCATCGGAAATTTGCTGAGCAAAACCGGCTACGAGGTTTGCTTTGTGGATGTCAATCCGGATTTGATTCATAGTATTAATAAAAGCAACAGCTATTCCGTCGAAATATTAGACAATCGTCATTCGATGGAAACCATCTCTTCCGTTTCGGCCCTGAACAGCGTGACCCAAGAGGAGAAAGTGATAGAGGCTATTATAAACGCCGACCTCATAACCACATCTGTCGGAGTTGGAAATCTCTCGAAAATAGCCAAAATTCTGTCGGTTGGCCTCTTAAAGCGAGTAAAGAAAAATCCGACGAACTTGGACATAATTGCTAATGAAAACGCCATCAATGCGTCCCTGATATTAAAAGAAGCAATCGGGCAACTTGTCTCAAACGAAGAAATGGAAAAGATCAATTCTTTTGTTGGGTTTCCCAATTCGGCAATTGATCGCCTGGCCTTGTCCAAGAAAAGTGATGAAGGTGAAGTCGCTCTTGTAGAGCCCTTCTTCGAGTGGGTAATTAACAAGGCTGAAATGGTTAACCCGGAGCTGCCCCTTATTCCTTACGCCACTTATGTGGAGGATCTGAAGCCTTATATCGAGCGAAAGCTATACATTGTGAATATGGGTCATGCCTGTACAGCATACCTGGCCTTTATAGCGGGAGAACCGACCATTCAGAGCGCCTTAAGCGTGCCGGAAATAGAACATTATGCTCGAAATGCGATGGCCGAAGCCTCCCGGTATATCCTCCAAACCTATTCTTCCGATTCTCAGGAAATGGAGCAATTCATCGACAAAACTATTGAGCGTTTTAAAAATCCTCATATAAGCGATGATATATTACGCGTTGGGAGATCTCCCATACGGAAATTGGGCTATGACGAGCGGTTGGTTAAACCAACCCGGGAGCTCTTCAGGTTAGGGTTGCCAATTGACCATCTGACTGTCGCCATAGCTGCTGCTTTCATATTCGATCATCCTGAAGATGAGGAATCGGTGCTCCTGCAGAAATATATCCTTGAAAATGGAATCGAGCGCGCCATCTCTCATTTTTCTCATATGGAAAACTCAGAGATCAAAGATCGGATAGCTAAAAATTACGACAGCTTAAAAAACAGTTCTAAGTTGACCAAATGAGTTAAAAGGGGTGGCTGCATGTTAAGTCAGTATTTGAAGGACAATGTTCATTTTATGGATACCATTTCCGCTTGGGAAGAAGCCATAAGGGTGGCGGCCCAGCCATTGCTGGAAAAGGACTGGATTACTGAAAAATACATCCAAGATATGATTGATAACGTGAACACCAATGGGCCATATATTGTTGTGGCCTCCGGCATTGCTATGCCGCATGCAAAAAACAAAGGGGGAGTTTTAAAAACAGGGATTTCTTTCTTAAAACTGAAAGAACCGGTGCCGTTTCCTGAAGGTAAAGAAGTGAGTATTCTTTTTGTTTTAGCTGCTGAGAATAGCACAGGACATTTGGGGTTAATCTCGGACATGTCATCTTTGCTGATCGATGATGATATTATGACAAGCTTTAGAAATGTAAGCAGTGAGACGGAATTAATCGAATTAATTAAGATGGTTGAATAATTAATAGACTCAGTTAAAAAGGGAGATGTATCCATATGGCCAGTGTTACAAACTTAGTTAAGCCCCCCTCAACGCGTGCCCGGATTCAGGCATTCGGCGGCTTTCTGACGAATATGGTTTTGCCCAACATAGGAGCGTTCATCGCCTGGGGTATTCTTACGGCACTTTTTATTCCCACCGGCTGGATTCCAAATGAAAAACTTGCCGAGATTGTGGGTCCGGCAATCACGTATCTGCTGCCCTTGCTTTTAGCCAGTTCGGGGGGCCGGATGGTTGCGGGCCAAAGAGGGGCGGTAATGGGTGCGATCGGTGCGATCGGACTTATCGTTGGATCGGACATTCCCATGTTCCTGGGGGCGATGATCATTGGTCCTTTAGGCGGTTGGGCTATTAAGAAATTTGATAAATCCATAGAAAATAAAGTCCCGGCCGGATTTGAGATGATTGTAAATAACTTTTCGATTGGAATTATTGGTTTCCTGTTAATGGTGTTTTCCTTCTATGTAATCGGTCCGGTGATTGAATCGGCAAACGGCTTTGTCACCTCAGCCATTAAAGCATTAGTCGCTACGGGTTTCTTGCCGCTGCTGTCGCTTATCAATGAACCGGCCAAGGTGCTTTTCTTAAATAATGTCATTGACCAGGGAATCTATTATCCGCTGGGTATGCAGGAAACACTGAAAGCCGGAAAATCCATCTTCTTTACAGTGGCATCCAATCCGGGGCCAGGTCTGGGGTTGCTGTTGGCCTTTAGCTTCTTTGGAAAAAAGACCGCAAAAAGAACAGCGCCGGGTGCGATTATCATCCACTTTTTAGGCGGTATTCATGAGTTATATTTCCCTTACGTGCTAATGAAACCACTTACAATCCTGGCTATGATTGCTGGGGGAATGTCCGGGATTACGGTGTTCCATCTGTTTGATGTCGGCTTGGTGGCTGGTCCAAGTCCTGGTTCCATTTTTGCTTACCTGGCGCTGACCCCAAAAGGAAATTTCTTGGGAATCATCTCAGGCGTTCTGATTGCTACGGTCGTTTCTTTCCTTATTACCTCTGTCATACTTAAACTGGACAAAAAAGCCGATGAGGAACAGGATTTTGACAGCTCATTAGAAAAATCGAAATTGATGAAAACCGAAGGTAAGCAAGTGTTAAGCGCATCTCTTGATAACACGGATTATAACACGTTCAACAAAATTTCCTTTGCTTGCGATGCAGGAGCAGGAAGCAGTGCACTGGGCGCCACTACGTTCAGGAAAAGACTGCAAAAGAAAAATATCAACGGCATTGAAGTCAAGCATTTCAGGATAGAAGATGTTCCAACGGATTCAGATCTTATCATAGTCCATAAAGATTTATATGAAAGAGCGAGGTTAACTCATAAAGACACAAGAATCATTACTATTGAAAATTATATCGATGACCCCAGTCTGTTACAGTTAATCGACGAGTTGGAAGGACGTAAAAGATGATCGATAATTTATCGATTGCCACAATCCGTACGCTCGCAATCGATGCTATTGAAAAGGCAAACTCCGGACATCCGGGTATGCCCATGGGATCTGCCCCCATGGGGTATCAACTGTTTGCCAAAACGATGAAGCATAATCCCGATGATCCGTCCTGGATTGATCGCGACCGTTTTGTGCTCTCTGCCGGACACGGCTCCATGCTTCTTTACAGTATGCTGCATCTTTGCGGATACGATCTTTCACTTGATGAATTAAAGAATTTCCGGCAATGGGGCAGTAAAACTCCGGGACACCCTGAATTTGGGCACACGCCGGGCGTTGATGCTACAACCGGACCGCTTGGTCAAGGAATTGGAATGGCGGTGGGTATGGCGATAGCCGAAGCGCACCTGGCAGCAACCTATAATAAGGAAGATTATAGTATTATCGATCATTACACGTTCGGCATATGCGGGGACGGGGATTTAATGGAAGGGGTATCCTCTGAAGCCGCTTCCCTTGCGGGGCACCTCAAGCTCGGAAAACTGATTATTCTTTATGATTCCAATGACATCTCGCTCGATGGGGAACTGGGCCTTTCTTTTTCTGAAAAAGTAAGAGATCGCTTTGACGCTTATGGTTGGCAGACGCTGCTTGTCGAGGATGGCAATGATTTGAATGGGATTGAGGAAGCAATCGAAAGGGCAAAAGAAGAGGGTAACCGTCCGACCCTGATTGAAGTGAAAACAATTATAGGTTATGGAAGTCCCAACAAACAAGGCAAAGGAGGACACGGCGGTACTCACGGCTCTCCGCTCGGCACCGAAGAAGCTAAGCTGACAAAAGATTTCTATAAATGGGTGTACGAAGAGGACTTTTATATCCCGGACGAAGTTCGGCAGCACTTTGCGAAAGTGAAAGAGCGAGGAATTAAAGCTAATCGTGTCTGGAATGAAAGGTTGATGAACTATCAATCGCAATATCCTGGTTTGTATGCGCAATTTAAAAAAGCAATATCCGGTGAATTACCGGAAGGGTGGGACTCTGAATTGCCGAAGTACAATGATGAGGATACGGCAATATCTACCCGTGTGGCTTCAGGAAATGCGCTGAATGGACTGGCAAAAGGCATTCCTCAGTTATTAGGCGGATCAGCCGATTTGGAAAGCTCGACGATGACTCATTTGAAGGGACAGCCGATTTTTACTCCCGGCAACTATGCAGGCCGCAATCTATATTTCGGCGTACGCGAGTTTGGTATGGCAGCCGCTATGAATGGTATCGCTTTGCATAGTGGATTAAAGGTATTTGGTGGTACATTCTTTGTTTTTGCCGACTATCTGCGCCCCGCCATCCGCTTAGCTGCGCTGATGAAACTGCCGGTAACCTACATTCTTACACATGATAGCATCGCCGTTGGAGAAGATGGGCCTACGCATGAACCGATTGAACAACTGGCTTCATTGCGGATCATTCCAGGATTAACCGTCATTCGGCCCGCGGACGGCAATGAGACTTCGGCTGCTTGGGCCTATGCTGCAGAGAATCAGAGTGGGCCGGTCGCTTTGGTGCTAACCCGGCAGAATTTGCCTATACTCATGCAGACTTCCGAGTGCGCGCGTGAAGGTGTTAAACGTGGGGGATATGTGGTGTCCGACGCGGCGGGCGGCAAGCCTCTTGCGCAGATTATAGCTACCGGTTCAGAGGTTCAGGTTGCTGCGAAGGCTCAGGAGGTGCTGGCTGAAGAAGGGATACAGGTCCGTGTCATAAGTCTGCCAAGCTGGGAATTGTTCGAGCAGCAAGATCAGATGTATAAGGACGCGGTTATCCTTCCTGATGTGAAAAAGCGTGTAGCCGTGGAAATGGCTCATCCCTTCGGATGGGAACGCTATGCTGGCGACGAAGGTTTCATTCTCGGAATTCATTCCTTTGGGGCCTCAGCCCCCGGCGACCGATTGATTAAGGAGTACGGATTTACGGTAAAAAATGTCGTCAAGCATGTAAAAAAACTATTGGAATCAGCGCCGGAACACAGCGTTTATAGATGCTAACTCTTGGCTTCTGCATAAGGACAAGACCTTTCGATAAGGCCAAACGCCGCGCGGTCAGCGCGGCGTTTGGCCTTTTGTGCGCTTGGCAGCGCATCGCGCTAACGGGTGAGAGAGTCGAACGGCATAGCGCCTTGTGCCCCGGCCAGAAAATGATAGGACAAGCGGGCATCTTTAACCGCATCCAGCGGGGTGGAATCCGGCTTTTTATAGTCGGTTGAACCTCTCAGGCATTTGTTGATTGCATGCGATACGAGTTCAACGTGGCCAAGCTCCTCCGCCGTTATGCTCATCACCAGATCATAGAAGGGCTTAAGTTTATCTTTTGAGCGGAAATTAAAGGTTTGATACAGACCTCCTAAGGTATATTAGCTGTTCTTGCCCTAATTAAACTTAATCGGCAACGGTTAAACAGTAGAGAATCCGAATAATGGAACAACAAATAAAAACCAGTCAAACACTTAACGTGTTATAACTGGTTTTATTGTAAGGTATCGAATAGTCCGGACTTGAATTTCTATTGAGCCGTATAACCGCCGTCAATCAGCAGCGTTGAACCGGTAACGCCTTTTAGTCTTTCACTGGCAATCAGCATCGCGTAATCGGCAATTTCGTCAACCGACAGCAACCGTTTTTGCGGAACGAGCGGATAAATGACTTCTTCCAGTACGCTTTCAAGAGGCACATTACGTGTTCTGGCCAGATCTTCCATTTGTCCCCGGACAAGCGGTGTATCCACATATCCCGGGCAAAGAGCATTGACTGTAATCCCGTGGGCTGCGCCTTCGAGTGCTGCTACTTTCGTCAAACCGATCAGACCGTGCTTGGCGCTGTTATATGCCGCTTTACCCGCGAAACCGATTACACCATTAATCGAAGCCATATTGATAATGCGTCCGTAGCCTTGCTCTTTCATGATCGGGAAGGCATGTTTAATCCCAATGAAGGCACCGGTCAGCATGACCTTTAACATGAATTCAAACTTATCCACCGGAAATTCCTCAATCGGCGAAACATGCTGCAGTCCGGCGTTATTTACTAGTATATCGAGTCTTCCATAAGCTTCATAAGTCTTGGCGATGGCACCGGCATACTCTTCTTCACGGGTGACGTCACACTTCAAACCCATAGCTTCAAAGCCTTGTGATTTCAGCTCTTCCGCCGCTTGAACCGCCTGTTCTTCACGTACATCGGAGATAACCACCTTTGCCCCTTCAGACGCATATTTACGGGCAATTTCCAGGCCAATTCCGCTGGCCGCACCTGTAACGATGGCAACTCTATTTTCCAAAAAACGACTCATGTTGCAAAACCTCCATTGTTTTGAATTAGAATATGGACAGAATAATAGCCAAAGCGAACACGGCGATTGTTTTCACACAGGTGATAGCGAAAATGTCTTTGTACGACTGTTTATGGGTTAATCCGGTAATGGCGAGAAGTGTGATAACGGCTCCGTTATGTGGAAGCGTATCCATACCGCCGGATGCCATGGAAGCAATTCTGTGCAGCAGCTCCGGGCTGATTCCAAGAGTCTGTGCCATGGATAAGTACTGTTTGCCCATAACCTCAAGAGCGATGGATAAACCACCTGAAGCGGAGCCTGTAACCCCTGCAAGAATATTAACAGATAAGGCTTCGGAAATCAGCGGCTGATTGCTGATGCCCACGATCCAGTCCTGAATTAATTTGAAACCAGGCAGAGTCTTAACTACATTACCAAAGCCAACCTCGGAAGCGGTGTTAAAAATAGCAAGGAGCGATCCCATAGCGGCTGCGGTTAATCCGGCGGCCAGCTTATTTTTCACTTGACGGATATTAATGCAGGCTGCGGCTACAACACCGATACATAAAGCCACAATTAACGCCCAGCTGGAGGATACGGTTTTGACATTGGCAATTTTAAACGTTTCGAGCAGCTCACTGCTGTACCAGTTGCTTACGGACAGGGAGGTTCTGCTTAATACAAAGTTGAACACAAGCACGAGCACAAGCGGAATAACAGAAATCCAGATATTTGGGTACTTTTGGCCTTCCAGTACTTCCGGTTCATTCTTATGGTTCAAGCCATAGCCTTCACCATTTGCTGCGGCCTGCTTACGGCGGCGTTCCAACCACCAGAGTCCGCCGCAGAATACAATCAATGCCCCGGCAATACCGACGAGTGGAGCTGCATAGGCATCTGTTCCAAAATAGGTAGTCGGAATAATATTCTGTATTTGCGGTGTACCCGGCAAAGCATCCATTGTAAAGGTGAATGCGCCGAGCGCTATTGTACCCGGTATTAATCGTTTAGGGATGTCAGCTTCACGGAAAATCGCAACGGCGAAAGGATAAACCGCAAACGCTACCACGAACAGGGATACGCCTCCATAGGTCAACACTGCGCAGGCGAGAACGACGGCCAGCATAGCACGCTTCGATCCGAGCGCTCTGACAATCGTCTGGGCAATGGATGAGGCCGCCCCGCTAAGCTCCATCAGCTTACCGAAAATGGCACCCAATAAGAATATTGGGAAGAAGTTTTTGACGTAGTTTGCTGCATTTAACATATAGACTTCGGTATAACTCGGCATCAGGGCAACGCCTGAGATCACAACTGCCAACAGCGTAAAAATAGGTGCGAATACGATAACCGGAAATCCCCGATAAGCGAAAAACATGAGCATGCCTAATGCGAAGACAATGGCTAGTACCTGGATGAACATGTGAAACCCCCTCTGATATGATGTAATTCAACCATCGACTGAACTTGAGCAAGATACCTTTGGTTCAGAAACATTGTGAATAACTTTCTTCCCTTCTTAACCTTTTGCGCGCATGTGGTTCGGTATGATGGTAACGCTTACATTTAAAGTGTACAACAGCAATGCATAGACGTAAAATTCAAGCAAAGCATGTAATCCATGAAAAAATTTTATGGATAAATGAGGCATGTGCTACTGTATATGTATACCTGGCTTGTTCTTCCGGGTCAACCTTTATTGTTTTTTTTATCCAGACATCGAAAAGAAAACCTATGCCCGGCAGGCGGATCTAATTAGCAAAGGCCAGGGAATGCTGCCGGATAGGGTGATGTCTTTGCAGGTATTGGCTGACATGAGGAGATTGTAATACGCGAGACCCACCGCTTGGCTGAGCCCTCATCTCCTTCCCGGCAGGAGAGAGCCCATAGATACTCAAGGCTAAGCTGGTAATGGGAATGAGGCGGAAGGCCATTTTGAAGGGAGTGGTGCTGCCCGGCTGCTGAAGACGGAGGCTCTTGCTCATAGATTATGATTAGGAGCACCTGCAAAAGCTCCCTGACCGGTAACGGCAGTGAAGGTGCACCGCAGAGAATAGTGAGCCACTCTGGAGAACGGGCATTCAGTGCGGCAGGCACAAGTATATTCAGGGTATTGGGATCCAAAGCGTCAATGTGGCTGCGGGTCAGGGAAATGAGACGATCGGCTTCTCCTGCCAGCAAACGCAGGGGGACAAGTTCTTTCCATGCAGCTGAATAATTAACATGAAAATATATTGCATCCTCATAATGAGCCGCTGCCTCCCTGAAGAGAAACAGCTTCTCACAGACTTCACCCGCGAGAAGACTTGTACGATAGGTCCCGCTGCCCGAGGAGGAGGTATACTTGCTCGAAGCATCCCCGCATTGCAGCGCACGCAGGAGGTATGCATAAGCTTTCCGGTCATATCCTTGCTCAGACAGCAGGAGGGCATAATTTTCCGATAATTCCGTAAAGTCGGGAAAAAGAGCAATCCCCGCCGTAAAAACTGCCTCCGCTTCTTCCAACCGGCCGGACCCGTGCAACGCAAAAGCAGTCTTCAAGTAAATATCGGAGGTAAAGCCGGAGCCTGCGGGGAAGCTGTTCAATAAGGGGAGTAAAATATCTGAGGCCACATCATATTGACCTTGCTGGTAATACTCGGCACCGAGGGCATAACGCAATGCAGGGCTGTCCGGGTCAAGCTCCAGGCCTTGGTTTATGAGTCCGAGATTGCGGCTGTGTTTATTTTTGAGCTGAAGCTCCTTGTCCACATATCCGTAATGATGGATGCGTAAAGTGCAATGGCCTATGGAAGCTCCCGGGATATCCCAAATATACAGCATCCGTTACATAGTCCCCGCCTTCGGAACTGCTGTCCACATAGTGAATCATAGGCAGAAAATAACCACTCGTCTCCTCTGTCGCAAGTAGCCTATTTATCTCTTCAATATTCCAGTGATCTGCAGCTTCGTCGGCATCGAGGACAAGAATCCAGGAGCATGAGGCTTCCCGGAGTATCCTGTTTCTGGCTTTGGCGAAATCATTCTCCCATGGAATGCTGATTACTCTTGCACCGAAACTGCGGGCAATTTCAATAGATTCATCTTCTGAGCCTGTATCGGCAATGAGAATTTCGGATATCATTCCCTGAACGGAGGACAGACATCTCTCCAGATGCCGGGCCTCATTCCTGACAATCATGCAAAGTGACAGATCCGGCTTGGACATGAGAATATACCTGCTTCCTGTTCAATAATCATGGGATAGCGGAAGAGACAGACGCGCTCTTCTTGCTGCGGGATAGCTTGGAGCCCCTGGAGAAAGAAAACTAAGCGTATGATCGGCAAGAGAAATCCAGTTCCGGCTGATGGAAGAGTAACTACTACCAATATATGGAGTGTACAGGGTGTGACTGGACTTGAGCAGAAAATACGCAGATTCACATGTTCGATGATTTGTAATGAGAAAAGTGGGAATATAGAATATAAACAGAAGCAGCGATTATTAGAACATTGAAAGAAGGAGCAATTATGGACAGCTGTTTATTTATTCACGGCTTTACCGGAGGGATATTCGAAATTTCTCCTTTGTCCCAATATATGGAGGATCATAATTACCGTACCACAACCTTCACACTCAGGGGGCACGGGGGGACCAGACAGGAGCTGCTGCATTCCAGCAGGTTTGATTGGCAGGAAAGTGCTGAAGAGGAGTTAACGGAGCTTTTAAAAAAGAATGAAGGGGTTCATCTCATCGGCTTTTCTACGGGTGCTCTTATTGCTTCCCGTCTGTCCGTCCAATATAAGGCTCAAATCAAGTCGCTTACTTTGCTGTCCGCACCTGTATTCCCTCTAAATCCAGTCGAAATTATCAGGACGTTTGGCAGTTTATCCATGCTGAAAAATTATGTGCGCAAATTCGGATCTACGCCTCCTAAAGCCACCAAAGAGTTTCAGCGCATGGTCCGCGAGAGCTTTGACATCTATCCGCAAATTGAGACCCCAACCCTGATCGTTCAGGGCAAACGGGACCATCTGGTCAGAACCAAAAGTGCTGCATACTTGCAGAATACGATTAAAGCTCCCCGAAAAGAGATACTGCTCGTAGACAACAGCGGACATATGGTTTGTCATGGCGAGGATAAAGACCGGATCATGGATCGGGTGCTGCAGTTTATTCGAAGTACGGGAAATTGGGAGGCGAGTTATGATTAGATATCCGTTAACCAATAGCTGCATAACAAAATAACCGTCAAAAACAGCGGGTAAGCTGGCTTTTTGACGGTTATTAAATGTTTCCATTAACGGTTTTTCTTTTTACTCTTTGCCCGGCGTTCACCATTCTCCCACTGCTTCAGCAGAGGGTAGGGATCAAAGGCCCATTCAATGGTTCCCCTGTCCCGGTAAATGCCATAATGCAGGTGGGGAGGGAACTTTCCCTGTGTACCCGGTTTACCATATCCGGAGCTTCCGACCCAGCCAACCGTTTGGCCTGGTGTTACAATATCACCTTGAGAAAGTGACTTCTCATACCCGGCTAAATGAGCATAATAATGGTACCGGTTATCAATATCCCGTATACCAATCCGCCAGCCGCCGTAGCGGTTCCAACCCTTTGTTTCAACGATGCCGTAACAGGTGCTGCGAACCGTCATCCCGTGCGGAGTAAATAAATCCGTGCCCTCGTGGATGCGTGCTCCCCCCCAGCTGCGGCCGGTCCCCCAAGTGCTGCGGTAAGAGTAAAGATTGCCAAGCGGCAGCGGAAAGGCATTGCCGGATAAATCGAGGCGCCCGAAATGCTCATACAGCTTGGCGAACTGTGCAATTCGCTGTGCAGCTCTTCCGTTATGATAATATTCCCAGACGGCAATACTGAAATCACTTGCAGAACTGCCGTATTGCAGCAGATGGCTGGCCATACTGTATAATAAGTCAATATCATTGCCTGGGTCAGCGATACCGTCTCCCGATCCGTCACGTCCAATGCCATCAAAGAAGCTTATGGATGCAGGAGAAGTGTCGTTGTGATCAGGGTTAAGCGGACCGCACCACCGAGGTGGGGGTATAGAAATTCCGGTAAGACGGGTCTGTGAGGAAGGTATCGCGTTTCCCTTTTTAGCAATGGTTCTTTCATATTGGTCGATTGCGGCAAGCCGAAACCAGGGGATGCCTGTAACAGCTGCCATTTGTTCATACAGCTCTTTTCGCGAAGACAAGCTGTCTTGTTGGCTTTTCGACCCTATACGGGTATTGTCAGCAGGTGGACTTGAGACACCTGATGCTTTTGCGGCCGGGATGGAGAGACTACCCCACAATAAGGCTGCAGCCGACAGACAGGCCAGCTTCCTTTGCACTTTATGGTTCTGGAACATAGACACTACAAGAAAACCTCCTTTGCCTGGCAGAAAAGCTACGGATTGCGACGGCAACCTTTTCTATATATTGAGGCAAAAAGGTGTTTTTTATCCGCTTTTGCATACACAAAAACAGGCAATTCCTTACGGCACATGCTATAATATGAGGCAGCAACTTCAACTATCAGGTGAAAGCGGGGTTTACTGCGTTGACTAATAAAGCTGCTAAACAACCAAAGCCGGACTGGATTAGAATCAAGCTTGCAACCGGTGATAATTACCAGGATATTAAAGGTATGATGCGATCCAAAACTTTACATACCGTCTGCGAAGAAGCCCGCTGTCCAAATATTTATGAATGCTGGGCAAACCGGACGGCCACTTTTATGATTCTGGGCGACATTTGCACACGTGCTTGCCGTTTCTGTGCCGTAAACACCGGCTTGCCTACGGAGCTTGATCTGCAGGAGCCTGAACGCGTAGCTGAAGCGGCAGAAGGCATGAATCTGCGCCACTGCGTTGTAACCAGTGTTGCCCGTGATGATCTGAAGGACGGCGGCTCGACTATATTTGCCGAAACGGTGGCTGCTATTCGTAAGCGTCTTCCTTTATGCAGCGTCGAAGTGCTGATTCCTGACTTTCTGGGAGACCGTGATAGTTTGGAAATCGTAATGAACAGTAATCCGGATATTCTGAATCATAATATTGAGACGGTAGAACGGATGTCGGACCGTGTACGGGCCAAAGCCAAATACCGTCGTTCATTGGAGCTCCTGGGCAGAGCCAAGGAGATCAAACCGGACATTCCAACGAAATCAAGCATCATGCTTGGCGTCGGTGAAGAATGGGAGGAAATTTTGCAGGCGATGGACGATTTGCGGGCAGTGGATTGCGATATTCTGACGCTTGGCCAATATTTGCAGCCTTCCCCGAAGCATTTGGAGGTGGAGAAATACTACCACCCGGATGAATTTGTCCGATTGAAGGAAGAAGGACTGAAACGGGGCTTCAGCCACGTGGAATCGGGCCCGCTAGTACGCAGCTCCTATCAAGCGCATGAGCAGGTCAAATCCGCTGCCCAAAGCCGTGAAGCGCGCGTCATCTCAGGCTAACCCATACCTATAAATTCTGTTGATTAAGGCTATAAATTCAAGAAATCAGACGACAACAGCGACCGGAGGTCCAAAACACTGCTCGTAATAACAGCTTAATCAACGGAATTTAAGTACATCATTTCGAAAGGCAGGCGACATTTGCTTGATTGTTATAGGCGGAAAAGGCTATGAGCTCATGCTGGATCATAAGGACGGCTGGAATCCGGAGGCGTTTCGCGGGAGATACAGCGAGGTGCTGGAGCGTTATGACTATATTATTGGTGATTGGGGCTACAGCCAATTACGTTTGAAGGGCTTCTACCGGGATAACCATCCGAAGGTCAACCGGGATACAGCGATTTCCGGTATGGTGGATTACATTAATGAATACTGCAATTTTGGGTGTGCCCATTTTGTGCTGAGAAAACTGAAAGAGCAGCCACTTGAGGGTTACAAGGATATTTTGACCAAAGAACCGCAAGAGTTTGTTCCGGCTGAGGACCCTGATACAGAAGTCTCCCAGATAGATGCTCCAGTAAAAGATGAATCGTCCAGGCCTGTCAATACAAAGCAGCATCAGTCAAATACCTCATCAGGCAAAGACGGGGGAGCGAAGGACAGGCCGTTCAGGGATAATCAAGGGAAGAAGCATAGAGCCAAAGAAGCGCACGGCAAGAAAAATCCTGCACGTGAGCATCAAAACAGAGCACCACAGGCCCAGCCTTTGGATCAGCAGCAATAAACCTTGCACAAACAAAAAAAGGCCTCCCGCATGCCATTACGGCTTAGGGAGGCCTTTTGATATTATTTTTTTACGGATAATTTCAACTGATTCTGGGAAGCGTTATAGCTCCAGGCCACCGCCGGGAATTTCTTCTTAAAGGAATCGACCCGGATAAAGGTTTCGTCGCTTAGGGATAAAGCCTCTTTGGAGGACAAGGCGAAACCCGTGGATTTACCTGCACCATTTGTGATTAGAACCTTTTTGTTCTTGGAATCCCAGTTAACCTCACTGTCGATCAATGAAGCGAGTACCCGTGAAGAAGCATATATAGCAGTGCCCCGCTTGACGAGACCCACATTGCCGGCAAAAGGTGTTCCGTTTATATTCAGGATATGATTGTCACCGGAAGCTTCAATGGACGTCATTCCCGCGATCTTAAGGGCAGTAATAAGCTGTGCCGTTTTGCCCTGTACCTCAATATCCGGACTTAGCCCGATATGATTGAAGTCTTCCTTGTTCGGCGTCAAATACTTCTGCGTAGTCAGCTTTAGCGTCCCCCCGTTGGACATGGGCAGAAGGCTCTGAATTCGAGCTTTGCCGAAGCTTCTGGTTCCTACAATGGTCGCGAGCTTATGATCACGAAGCGCACCCGTCAATGCTTCTGAAGCACTGGCCGTATATTCGTTTGTCAGGACGACGACAGGCACGTTTATTTTGCTGCCGTTCGTAATGACTACCGGTGTAAGTACTTCGCTCTGATCCGCGGTGTACATCATAATGCCATTGTCGATAAACTGTGAAGCGATATCGTAAGCGGCATCCATATATCCGCCCACATTGTCTCTCAAATCAAGCACCATTGATTTCATTCCGGCGGCACGCATCTTTTCAAGAACTTCGGTGAACTCTTCAGCGGATGAAGCCGAGAAACCGCTTATGGTTACAAATGCGACCTTCGGTCCGATGATTGTACCCGTAACTGAAGCGCTGGTAATATCTTTGCGGGTTACGCTGAAGGATTTGGTTACCCCGTTTCTGAGCACAAGCAGTTTTACCTGGGTGCCTGCTTTTCCTGAAAGCTCGTCACCCTCCGTGTCCTCAATAGCTATGCCGTTGATTCTCACAAGGGTATCTCCACGCTTCAGACCCGCCTCTTCTGCCGGTGAGCCGGACATTACTTCTTCGATATACAGCTCTGTTCCGGTATATTGCAGTTTAATTCCAATACCCACATATTCCAAATCAACCTGATGGAGGAACTCTGCGGATTCATCCGTATCGAAATACTGGCTGTAGGGATCATCCAGCGAATTTACCATGCCGTCGATAGCTGCGCGAACCAGGGTAGACTTATCGGCTCCTGAGAGGTTATAGGTCTCCAAATAATCCATTACTTCTTGAATCATGTCACTTTCCGAGCTGGTTTGAGCATTATCCGCTGCGGAAGCAACCGGAGTAATTACAATAGATAAGGCAATACAGCTGCTAAGAAGGGCTGTCGTTATTTTGGAGAATTTCATATCAGCATTCATCCTTTTTATAAGTTATTTTATGATTTCGATAAGGCCTCAATCCGCTTCCCCAGCTTCTTTCGTCTTATGCAAATCCTCCTCATTAAGTGGCTTGTAATAATTGCCCAGAGTGCTGTTAATGGACGTAATTTCACTTTGGGTGCATCTGCAGGCTTCAAGGCTTGGTCATAGGATAGTAAGATGGTGGATTTCTGCAGCTATTGATCCTGCTGAGTATTCGCTCCTTTTTTAAAATATAAGAAAGTGTAAGTTTTCACTATACTTTGCTTATATTTCTACGAGAAACGGATACCGTCCCTTAAAGGACGGCGAAGCCGTTTCTTCTTGTATACAACTCTATGTAAAATAGCCTCATTATACCATTTCCCGTCTCTCTCTGTCTATCAATAGGTGTTAGCTTTACAGCTAAACAAGCCGGAAATGTCTCCATTTCCGGCCTTCATAATCAAAGGGGTTAGACCAGAAAAGCCTCTCGTACACGATTCCAAAATGGAAACGGACGATACCGGGCGAAGCTGATTTTCTGCTCCGAAACTTGGCAGCGCACGGAAATAAGGTCGTCTACAGGTATGTTGTTATGATCAATGGTGAGCAGCAGACGCTGGTCCTTCCGGGAGAAAATATCACAGTGATGGTGCTTTGGCAACAGGAGCGGTGAGCCCATCGTGCGGAAAACACGGTTATTGATCGATGCAATCTCGGAAATCTGCAGCGCTTCGATCGATGGGTGCACCATGGCGCCTCCCAGACTTTTGTTGTAGGCCGTGCTGCCTGAAGGTGTAGATACACAAAGCCCGTCGCCGCGGAACATTTCGAAAGTCTCATCATTAATATCTACCTGAATGACAACGGTTCCGTCTACACCCTTTAGTGTAAATTCGTTAAGAGCGATATGAGAGGTAGTGCCGGATTTCTTGTGAATCTCAAGCTCCAGCAGGGGATACTTGACTATACGCGGCTTATGGGGCTTGGGATTACCCGTTCCGCACATATAATCAATCAAGGTTGGAAGTTCATCCGCTTTCCAATCGGCGTAAAAACCAAGGTGGCCCGTATGCACGCCTACAAATGCCAGACTGGAGATCCGGTCGATAAACGTATGGAAAGCATGCAGCATGGTGCCGTCACCGCCAATGGATATGACGATCTCCGGAGATTCGGCATCCAATTGCAGATTCCGCTCCGCCGCAAGTTTGTGAAATTGCTCGGCAAGATCCATAGATAGTTGATCACCGCGGTCCAGAACATAATATCTCAAGATGAACAGGCTCCTTTGTTAAATTCAGTCATATACCGATCATAATCAATCTTGATGCGGAACACAACGTTTCAGGGTCTAAAAGACTCCGGATCTGCGGTTAACCGTCATCAGTCTCGACGCAGTATATTTATCACCCGGATGGAAACCATGATCGCAAGCGATAAGAGAAGGGCAGCAGCGAGAAACAGGCTCATCAGTCCCAAACTGGCAATAATACCGGATGGTGCCGGGATAAAAGCAGTAGCCACAGGCAAAGTGGTCCATGTAGAGGAAAGTCCTCTGCCTGTAACGGGCTTCCATAGCAGAAGAACAAGTGCAGCTGCAAGAACCGCATGGAGTGCGCGTGCCGCCATAAATGGCAGATACCGCAGACCTGTTCCATTCAAGATGCTTGCAATCTGTGCATGTACGGATAAGCCGCCCCAGGAGAGAATAAAGGCCGCAGCCGCGACTTTAAAATGCAGCGGGAGAGAAGCACCTGCCCCTCCGGCCGAACGGGCGCCCAGCGTAACCTCGAAGAGCCCGTTGACCAAGGCCTGAGCCAGCTCCGGCGGGCAGCCTATAAAGGACAGCAGAGTGCCGGTAAGGCTGAATAAGGAAGACATGATTCCGGCGCGCGCCAGCAGTTCCATAAGCACATTGAAGAATACAACCAGCCCTCCTACGACAATAATAAGCTGTAAAGAGGTCTGGACTGCTCCTCTGAGCAGTTCTCCAAGGCTCCGCCCGTCTTTTCGCCTGGCTTCCGCCATAGAAGAGAAAGAAGTCTGAATCCGGAGGCCAATACTTTGTCCTATAGACTCAGGGGGGGGGCTGCTGTGAGAATACGCTTCTGCATCCTCTTTTCGCCCATGAAATGACATCAGAAGTCCTACAATTAGGCCGCCTCCATAGTGGGAGAGCGCCAGTATTAGACCTAAAGAGGCATCATGGAAAAAGCCGACGGATACGGCACCCAGCAGAAAAATAGGATCAGAGGAGGTGGTAAATGCCACCAGGCGCTCACCTTCTATCCGGCTGACGAGGTTTTGTTCCCGCAGCTTTGCCGTTAGTCTTGCGCCTACAGGATAGCCTGACACATATCCCATGGCTGCGACGAAGCCCCCGCTGCCCGGAATACGGAACAAGGGACGCATGAACGGATCGAGCAGCCCGCCGAATAGATGCACAACCCCGAAGCCCAGCAGCAGCTCGGAAATAACGAAAAAGGGAAACAGCGAGGGGAACAGAACATCCCACCATACAGCTAAACCGCGTACAGCTGCGGCAAGCGAAGCTTCAGGATGAATCAGCATTAGCAGCAGGCAGCCTGCCAGTCCCAAAGGCAGCAGAAGGGAGCTGCGCACGCCTTTGCCGGAATGTATAAACTTCATAGCTCCCCCCTATAAGAACGTTTTTCACATGATCGTTGTTCAGGCCTCCCGGTCTATATTTAGACTTATGCAAATCGGTGGACAAACAGCACAAAAAAACAGGAAAGCGGTTACAAAATGAGGTGCTTTTTCGCTGAAATTGTGGTATCATAAAAATTAAATTAATGCACACCTTTTTTACATCGATAATTAAGGATGGAGTGATGGTGATGAGTGTAGTAGCCGGAGTTCTTGTCTGTGCTTTTGTTTATGTAATTCGGGCCTCCCTTGTCCCACCCGGTGATGAGGATTTTCGGACCTATTGAATATCTGCCAAGACGCTAAACAGTTGTTTAGCGTCTTTTTTGCATGGAGCGATATACTGTTTTGAGCTTTTTTTGTTATAATTAACTGATCACAATAACGAAACTGGAAGAAAGCTGGTAACTTGAATGAATCCAAATGAGAGTATATATGAAAACCTGGGGGGAGCCGAGGGGCTGCATCGCCTGGTAGAGGTGTTTTACGGGAAGGTACAGCTGCACCCGAAGCTCGGCCCATTGTTTCCGGCGGATATAACTCCTGTATTGGAGAAGCAGTATCAATTTCTAAGTCAGTTCTTTGGCGGTCCCACCCTATATTCCGATCTTCACGGACATCCTATGATGAGGGCGCGGCATATGCATATACCGATTGCGCCGGAGCGTGCGGAGGAATGGCTGGAGTGTATGAAGGAAGCTCTGGAGGAAACTGCTGTAGAGGAGCCGCTGCGTTCGTTCGTTTTGAGCCGGCTGGCGGGGCCTGCACATCATTTTGTCAATATGCCCGGGGAACAAGAGTAAAGGTATACCGCGAAAGGAATGAGGGCATTTGTCAGATTTAGTACCTTTGTACTCCATTAAAGTAAAGTGCTGCAACTGTGAGCATGAGTTCGAAACGTCCAGAGTGCGGCCCAGCCTCAAAAAAGCGATACGCCGCGATACGGATTTCTGTTCCTATTACAAGGATGAAAATCCTGATTTCTACGTTGTGCGGGTCTGTCCGAAGTGCGGCTTTGCATCTACTGAGAACTCGGCGGACAAGCTGACCGAAGTGCAGCGGGCATCTTTTAAAGAGCGGATTGGGAATCGCTGGAACCCGCGGCATTTTGACGGTCACCGTACCTGGGAAACTGCTATGGAGACCTACAAGCTTGCCTTGTTATGCGCACAGAGTATCAATGATAAGGACCGGATTCTTGCAAGTCTGCTGCATCATATCGCCTGGTTGTACCGTTATAAGGGGGAAACAGAGCAGGAGAAGCGGTTTCTGCAGTTTTCCCTCGAGTCTTATATTAATGTTTACGAGCGGGATGGGATCGGGGGCAATGATGCCCGCCTGCTGTATCTGATCGGTGAGCTGAACCGTAGGACCGGCAATTTCCCCGATGCGGTGAAGTGGTTCTCGCGCCTTATAAATGACCAGAAAATTGTGGACGCAGCAATGATCAGGGCAGCGCGTGAGCAGTGGAGCTTGTTGCGTGAGCAAATGCGGGATGCCCGGTTAGATCCGGATGGACTGCTCTCCGAAATGGAGGGAACCTGAACAGTTTCAGGTGCTCAGGTTCTGGAACATGCAAAAAAGCACAGAGAGCCCGACTCTCTGTGCTTAAATTATCTTACCGCCCTGTCAAACAGCAGGTAATCGCCATCACTGTCTATAACCGTAGGACTTGTATGGCAGCAGGGGAAGACGAGCAGCTTCTTTTTGCCTTCACGCACGCTTTTCAATTCTTTCGGTTTCATGGGCAGGAGTACGTTATCACTGTTGCAAAACGGGCAGTACTGTACATATAAATCGCCCAGAATGATATCATAAGGCCATGTGTGGCTGAAAGGAATCATGTCTCGTCCTTCTCTGCTTGTGGCTCCTTGGGCTGAATTTCAGAGGTACTATTGTCCTCTTTCCTCGACAGCTCGGCGATTTTTTGCAGTAATATGTGTTGTGGCATATGCATTAAATGTTCCAGTGGGACACCCAGCTGTTTGGATAACGCTAAAGCCGTTTCCGGCGAAATTTGTAATGGCCGCATGTATAGGTCCTCCTGTCATATGGATGTTTACGGTTTGTTATACACTTTACCACGGGTCTATGCCAATTACAAAGCAAAACCAATAAGAGCAAAGGAATGGTGATTACATATGAAACACCCCTTATCGTTAACGTGGGAGCTTGATTCTATTTTTGCGGGTGGCTCCTCTTCATCTGAATTCAATCATTTTCTGAACGGATTGGAGAAAGATCTTGGGAATCTGCGGCAGGAAGTCAAGAATGCAGCTGTTCCTTCTGATGCGGAATCGACCAGGTCTCTCGATGGTATCATTGAATTGCTCCAAAGCTGTTCAGGACGTCTAATCCTGGCTGCGGAATTTGCCGTTTGTCTGGGAGCGCAGAATCAGCAGGACAAAGGGGCAGTGAGACTGTCAGGCAAGATAGCGGGGCTCAGCGCCCAGCTTCAGGGGATCCGTTCCGAGTTCGACAATGTGCTGCGCCAAGCCGGCAATGAGGTGTGGGAGCAATGGATGGCCCGGCCCGAAATAGCTCCTCTATCGTTCGTACTGAGTGAAAGCCGTGATCTGGCCCGTGAGAAAATGAGCCCCGAGCTGGAAGGTCTGGCATTGGAACTGGCAGTAGACGGTTACCATGGCTGGAGCGAGCATTATGAGACTATCGTCAGCTCCATTGAAATTCCTTTTGAGGACAAGATGTTGTCTGTGGGTCAGGCCTTTAACAAACTGGATGATCCCGATCCGAAGGTGCGCGAGGTTATGTTCCGTAAGTGGGAAGAAGCCTGGGGCGGCGCAGCAGATTTCTGTGCAGACACCCTGAATCATCTGGCTGGCTTTCGCCTGAAGCTGTACAAAGGGCGGGGTTGGGAAGAGGTGCTTAAAGATCCGCTTAGCATCAATCGCATGTCCAAAGAAACGTTGAATGTGATGTGGAATGTAATCAATAAAAGTAAGCCGGCACTTGTGTCTTATCTGGAACGCAAGGCCAAGCTGCTCGGCATGGAGTCCCTCCATTGGGTCGATGTTGACGCGCCGGTCGGCAAGTCCACAGGCAAGATTCCATATGATCAGGCGGCTGCGGATATTGTAACGCAGTTCCGTAAATTCAGTCCGAAGATGGCGGAATTTGCGGAACATGCTTTTGACAGCCATTGGATTGAAGCAGAGGATCGTCCCGGCAAACGCCCAGGAGGATTCTGTGTCTCTTTCCCGGAACGAAAGGAATCGCGGATATTTATGACCTACAGCGGTACGCCGTCCAGTGTTTCTACATTGGCGCATGAACTGGGTCATGCTTATCACTCGTATCTGCTCGATGACCAGCCCGTGTTTAATCAGAATTACGCAATGAATGTAGCGGAGACAGCCTCTACCTTCGCTGAAGTGATCGTTGCCGATGCACAGGTTAAGGCGGCGGAGAATGCCGAAGAGAAGCTGGCTCTGCTGGAGGCGAAGATTCAGAACAGCGTGGCTTTTTTCATGAATATCCATGCCCGGTTCCTGTTTGAAACCCGATTTTACGAGAAGCGCAAGGAAGGTCTGGTAAATGCGGAAGAGCTCTCAGCGCTCATGGAAGAAGCTCAGAAAGAAGCCTTCTGCGGCGTCCTGTCCGGTTACCATCCTCACTTCTGGGCATCCAAGCTGCACTTCTATGCAACGGAAGTTCCCTTCTATAATTTCCCGTACACAGTCGGGTATATGTTCAGCACCGGGCTGTACCGGCTTGCTTTGCAAGAAGGATCTACCTTTGCAGACAAGTATGATGACCTGCTGCGGGATACAGGTGTCATGACGCTGGAGGATTTGGTTGCCAAGCATTTGGGTGCAGATCTTACCCAAGCCGATTTCTGGCAGGGCGCGGCAGATCTGATATTGGCTGATATTGCCGAATTTCTGAAGATGACGGAGAATTTTGCTTCATAATTTGATGTGAAAATTGGTATTAACACGAAAGGATCTCTGATAATGGGGGTCTTTTTTACATGTATATTGTCGAAATTAATCAGTTTACAGAAGGTTATAGACAAAAAAACAGTGAATAATGCGCATACATAGGAATATCCACCCAATTATGTTGAATAATGTTGAATGGTCCTCGTTAGTATCCTATAATGAGTCCGAAGCCTTATATAAAGCAGGCTAGCATGCTGAGGGGGATATATATGCTGAAGACGGAACAACTATCGCTGGCAAGACAGGTGGATTTAGTGTTTAAGGAATTGCAGGAGGAACTGTCAGGATTGTCTTCCGGCACGGTTTTTGTGCAAATACGAAATAATGTCATCGGTAAATTCGGAATCCGCCATAACCCTCTTACAGGCCGGAGCGGAGCCTACTCTGTAGAGAAAGAGGGATTGACAGCAGGACAGCAGTCATCCTTCCGTCTTATGGCGCTTGAAAGCCTGAAATACAAACGACGCTGGACACACGGTGAAATCAGCTATGAATTTGCTGTTATTCAAGGGATGATCGTTGTGGATGCTACGCTCGAGTCAAATTATAATATGGCTAACCTGATGTTCCGCTCCCCTCGGGGGACACAATCTGAAAACTCTGATCAGTTATCAAGTTAGACAGACAAAAGCCCTCCACGCATCAAGGATGAGGCGTAGAGGGCCAACAAGCTGTTTGGCTTAAGACTCTTTAGAGGCTTTAGCCTTATAAAGCGACTGAAGAAATATTGTTACAAATTCGAACGACCGGACAATTGTTGCTCTGCCAGTTGTACGAGACGTTTGGTAATATATCCTCCCAGAGAACCGGTTTCGCGGGAAGTATAGTTTCCGTAATACCCGTCTTGAGGAATTGTTACTCCAAGCTCTTGTGCGGCTTCAAATTTCAGTTGTTGCAAAGCAGCGGTTGCTTGAGGAACGATCAGGTTGTTTCGGCTACTGCGACCACCTTGGTTTTGACCTGCTTGACCCATGTTTGTCACCTCCTTCGCCCTTTGTGAAGATAGTATGAGCGCTAAGACTACAATTCATGCACTCATAAGGAAGGTTTGGAGGCTGGTAAATATTAGTGGGGTCAAAGCTTTGAAGTTAACGTTCGGGATAGATCATTTCCAAGGAAGTGGACAAATCCAGACTTTGGCCGGGTTCTAATACAAGCAGACCTGTAAAAGAAGAATCGTCTGAAATGTTCGGTGCATCCGGCAGCCAAGTATAGGGCTCTACACAGAGGAATTGATCTGCAGGCCCTTTTGTATACAAGACCCAGTGGCGAAACAGATTCTCGTCAGCCGAGTAGCGGAGGCCATAACCGTCGTCACGCAGCAATAGAGCTTCTACAGGCTGCTTGGCTCCAATCCGCAGTGCCGTGTCAAAATCCGTACCCTGCAAATTCATCCCCTCGTTCAGGGCATCCAAAGGCCCGAGATCTATAACATTGCCGCTAGGCAGCAGTTCATCATTCAATTCGTAGATGCTCTCTACCGGCAGCTTCAGATTCCAACGCTCCGGTTGTCCGTCAATCATGAACCAGGTATGATAGCCAATTCCAAATGGGATACGGTGTCCGCCGCCGAGATGAGTTACCTTCAAGACTTGTTTCAGCCTGGCATCCTGAAGCCGGAATGTCATTTCAAATTTGAGCGAAACCGGAAATTGTTCCATCCAGCGGGGATCGTCTGCTGTGCGAAATTCTGTCGTCACTGCGCAGCCTTCCTCGTCTTCCTCAATGTCGCTGACACACCACGATTGCGTCCGGTGAAGACCGTGTATATGGTTATTGCCGGCAGTATTCTGATCGAATTGATAACTTACACCCTCGAATTGAAATTGCCCCTTGCGTATACGCCCGGGCGGTATTAAGAGCGGAATGCCGAAGTGATAAGGCTTTTGCATAAAAAAGGCTTGGTCACTTTCATCAGGTCGTCGCAGAATTTGCCGGTTCTCCTTGCGGTCCCACAGGGAGATCACACTATTTCCAAGTCGCGGCAAAAGCGTGACTTCCAGTTCGCGGCTGTGCAAAATGTAAGTATCAAAACCGCCCCATTGCCCTTTGGTCACCTGTTTCATGAGATATGCTCCTTTATTGTAACTGTAATCGGAATTGAACATGGTAACCTTATCATAACAGATTTACGTTCCACAGGTTAGGGATTTGACAAACTTCCGTTCTTGGCCCTATGATGGATGCACAATGAATGATCACAATGTGATGACGGGGATAAGTAGGCAGGAGAGGCACCTTCAGAAAGCCGGTGGTTGATGCGAACCGGTGGAAACCTCCTGATGAATGGACCCCTGAGTGCCGAGCTTGAACGGGAACTCATCCCTAGTAGACCGGCCGGCTCTTCCCCGTTAACGGAAGCTGTAAGGCTGTCCCCGGAAGCTGTAGGGGGTTCAGCGAATAAGGGTGGCACCACGGCTCACGTCCCTTGCGGATGTGGCCTTTTTTGCGTTCACGGAAGTCTGAAGTTTAATATGGAGGGATATATCATGGTCAAAAAAGTGTTATCCGGTATCCAGCCCAGCGGTTCATTGACGCTCGGGAACTATATTGGAGCCATTAAGAATTATGTAAAGCTGCAGCATGAGAATGAATGTTATTTCATGGTTGTTGATCTGCATGCGATTACTGTTTCCCAGGAGCCTGCTGCGCTGCGTGAGCAGTCCGAGTCTGTAGCTGCGTTATATATAGCAGCGGGAATCGATCCTGCCCGCGCGAATGTGTTCATGCAGTCCCATGTGCCGCAGCACGCCGAGCTGGGATGGTTGATGACGACGCTGACAAGTATGGGTGAACTGGAGAGGATGACGCAGTTCAAGGATAAATCCTCAGGCAAAGACTCCGTTGGTGCTGGCTTATTCGTCTATCCATCGCTTATGGCTGCAGATATCCTTGTATATAACGCAGATCTTGTTCCTGTCGGGGAAGATCAGAAGCAGCATTTGGAGTTAACCCGGGATTTGGCTGGACGCTTCAATCACCGCTACGGGGAGTTCTTTACGATTCCCGAGCCGTTCATTCCGGAAGTGGGCGCACGTATTATGTCGCTGGATGACGGCTCCAAGAAGATGAGCAAGAGCAATCCGAATGCCGGAAGCTATATTGCCCTGCTCGATCCCCCGGATGTCATCAGCAAAAAAATAAGCCGCGCTACGACTGATTCAGGCAGTGAGGTGCAATATGATGTCGTGAATAAACCGGAGATCAGCAACCTTATGGTGATCTATGCCGAATGCGCGGGTATGACCCTGCAGCAGGTAGCGGATCGCTTTGAAGGACAAAAGTATGGCGGATTCAAAAAGGATCTGGCCGGAGCCTTAGTGGCGACGCTTGAGCCTCTGCAGCAGAGATATCATGAGATCCGCAGCTCTGGCACAATCACGGACATTCTGGCCGAAGGTGCGGCCAAAGCCCGTATCGTGGCTTCTGAGACACTGACAGGCGTTAAAGAACGAATGGGCTTTCTTCCTGCCCGATAAATAAGGGTGTCTCCCTATTCCCTTCCCCACCGGGCCTTGACAATAAAGCCCCACCCGATGTTCAGTATGCAAACCGCTCCCAGCATAAGAGCTACCCACACGTTATAGCTGATAGCAATGGATGCGGCGGTGAGAATGAGGATGGAAGAACACGCGAACCACAGTGAAAGTCCTTTGCCCATGAATTTACGATTTCCTTTCTGCAACAGGTGGAGCTTGACCTCGATACGGCTCCCCTGAATTATTCATAAAGAAACCCGAAGAGCCACACGCTCCCGGGTTTCTTTGGCGCTGTAAACGCTTTATGGTGATTGTGCCCTATCCAGGAGCGGGAGTCAAGAGGCCGGGTAAACTGACTTTAGCTTGCGGACTCAGGTGCCCGGATCAATGGCAAATCTTTCATCAAGCTTGTCGCTGCTGAGCCAGCCCACATAAGTATTAAGGGGATGAAATTGGCTGTCCATGACAAGAACGGCAACGAACGGAAACTGCTTGCGGTGCAAATAACGGACGTCTCCCCAGCGTACAATATAACCGGAAGGCAGTTCCTCGACCTCAGCTACCGCATAGGATGTGAAATACAGGAAAGCCTGAATATCGGGATGGGATTTGGAATGCTCTACAGCCGGGTGATTTGAGCAGACCGCATGCTTGATCCATTTTAGCCGGCTGTTATTCAGTTGACCGACATCGTAGCTGCCATCTTTTTTTGCTTTGACTACGTTCCATCGCCTTGGAGAAATCGTCGGAATTACGAAATAACGGTCACCGGAATCATGCCTCACATCCTTAGCCTTAATACTGCGTGTAACGCGGTAATGAACAACCGTTCTCCAGATATAGTAAAGCGTGATACAGATATACAGAGTAATAAATAGTGGGGCGGGTGGAACCATATCGCTGATCCAGAGCACAATCGCAGCGCAATGGGTTCCAAAAATAAAAGGATCAAAGATATGGATAATATTCCAGGCGATCCATTTCTCCGTGAACGGCCTTGCCGCCTGAGTGCCGTACGTGTTAAAAAGATCCGAAAATACATGGATGAACACCGCGATAAAGCTCCAGAGCGCAATATGGCCCAAGGCAGGCAGGTCCGTCAATCCAAATATAGGCCCTAAGATCAGCGTAATCAAAGCGGGCCACAGAAACAGGAAAGGCAAGGAATGAGTGATTCCCCGATGGTTGCGGATATACAGCGCGTTGTCTTTCAAGCGCAGCGCCGTATCGGCGTCGGGAGCCTGTGAACCGAGTATGGTAGCGAGCATAACTGCCCCGGCGAGTACAGGATCAGAGCTTACAGCAGGATCAACGAAGGAAAGTCCTGCTAATCCAAGGCCCATAACAAAGTGTGTAGCGGTATCCATAGGACAGTTCTCCTTTGTACAGATGTTCTCTATTAATTAACTACCCAATTTTGTGTCATGTTATTAGGGGCGAGAAATAATTATTGTCACGGAATTGTCGATTTAATGAACGTCATGGTCAATGATTGTCAAAGTCTTTAGGGGTTTGTTATGATAAAGTTAACAGCAGAAGACTTTTTCATTCGCGGAGACGTTAGAAGTATGTTTTAGAGGAGGAACACAAAGCGTGGACAATCAATGGAGATATCAAGCTTCTTCCGATTCCGCAGCAATGTCCGCCAAGTCACCCCATGGGGGTTCAACCTGGCGCGATTTTATCACTGTAACTAAGCCTGGTATTATCCGGTCGAATCTAATCGCCGCTTTTGCGGGATACTGGCTGGCCTCGGGCTGGGACGTCCAGTACGGAAGACTCATACTAACCCTGCTTGGCACCATGCTCGTTATGGCTTCAGCCTGTGTTTTTAATAATTATTTTGACCGGGATCTGGATATGAAGATGGAGCGGACCCGGGAACGGGGACTTCCTACAGGGCGGCTGAAACCGCTGACTGTGCTGCTCTATGCGATTGGGCTCGGGATATCGGGACTCATCGTGTTGTTTGTTTATTCCGGCCTCCTTGCCGGGCTGTTCGGAATTCTGGGCATGTTCGTTTATGTAGTGGTTTATACCCTTTGGCTGAAAAGGACTTCTACATGGAGCACCTCGGTAGGCGCGATATCCGGTGCCATGCCTCCTGTAATCGGTTACGTAGCCGTAACCGGCAGAGTGGATATGGGCGCCTGGTTATTGTTCGCCATGCTGTTTCTATGGCAGCCGCCTCATTTCTGGGCGCTTGGCATTCGCCGTAAGGAAGAATACCGGGCTGCGGGCTTCCCGCTTTTGCCGGTTGTGAAGGGGACACGCCGCACTAAATTCCAGATGATTCCTTATGTGGCGCTGCTGCTGCCGATTCCTGTATTGATGTATGCGTATGATTATGCAGGTATTTTTTATCTGGTCATATCTGCGGGCTTGTCCGTAATCTGGCTGTATTTAACTTTGATGGGCTTCAAGGCGAAGGATGATGAGGCCTGGGCGAAGCAAAGCTTTTTGTTCTCCATTAATTATTTGACGGTCAGTTTGATCGCGCTTGTTCTGAATACGATTCATAGGTAGGGGAGGATTTGTCCTTGCAAATCATCAGACGGTACAAATGGACGTGGCTTCTGCTTCTCCTGGCGCTGGCAATGGCCGGATATCTGGCTGCAACTACGTTGGACTTTGGCAAAGAGAAGCTGCCGGTAATCGGGCCAGTGCAGAACTTCTCCCTGCAAAATGTAGACGGGAAGCCGGTTACTCTCTCCGATACGGAAGGTAAAGCGCGGTTGGTTTATTTCTTTTTCACACAATGTCCGGATGTATGTCCCATTACAACCTTTACTTTATCCCAGACTCAGGACCTGCTGATGAAGTCTGGAAGATTCGGCAAAGATGTGGCCTTTATCTCCATTTCCTTTGATCCTGAGAACGACACGCCGGAGGCCATTCGAACGTTCGCGGACCGTTTTCATGCCAATTATGAGGGCTGGTATTTCCTGCGGGGGGATCAGGAGGCAGTCCGTAATCTGGCGGCTGACTCCTTCAAGTTCCTGATTGCCGGCAACAATAAGGATAATTTTACCCATGCCAATCTTATTGGTTTAGTTGACCGGAAGAATAACCTGCGTGCGCTGTACGATGCCGGGGATACCGACCATATCACTCCCGAATTTCTCGCCAAGGCTGTAACCCGTCTGGCTGATGACAAGTAGAACATGCAAATGCCTTTTCGATTTCTCCCGGATGCGGGAAGATCGTAAAAGGCATTTTTTGAACTGCGGAATATTCAGAATGGCAATGGCTCAGGATATACGATGAATTCTTCAAGACCTGCTTTTTCGAGCTGGTTAATGTTGTATTCATCCGGAGTGCCTTCCACTCCTGCATATCCCCGCCTTGTATATATATGTCCGGCATCCGGAAAGGCGTCACGCAGAATGCCGCGTATTTTTTTGCCTGAGCTGTCGTTATCCATGTAGAGGAAGACCTCGCTGTTCCCTACTTTTTTTCTCAGTGTCTCCAGCTTAAGCGAATTCAGTGTGCCAAAGGTACACAGGATATTGACTTCCTCCACCAAAAGACGTCTTAACCGGCTCCGGTCGTTCTTGCCCTCCACGATAATATAAATAGACATGTTCAATGACCTCCCGGGATCATGGCTTAACACTGGCTTGTCTTTATTTTACCTAAGGTTCGTCATTTTTAACAGGAAAGGTCGGTTTAAACGGGTCATTCCCCGGGAAATGTCGTAAACAGAAAGAATCACCCGGATCATAAATGATCCAGGTGATTTGTGTTTGAAGTAAGGAAAGAATAGGAATTCTAGAACATGCCGGCGCGGAGAATGATCACCAGCAGAATGTACAGTACCAGGATGATACCCGTGGATGTCCAGAACACTCCATGAACGGGGACCGGAGCAGGGCCATGACAACAATGGTCACTCATTGAGACTCACCACGCTTTCGGGTTTGGGTTGTTTAACTACAATGTATATTATGTGAAAAGTCCCTGAACGTTTGTGTGTCTGCCTAGGGGTGGTAATTTCCGTCTCCAGTGTTGTAAAAGGCTAAGCCGCCCGGCCATTCCATTTGTGATGGGGAGTTAGTTTCTGCGCACCCCAGGGTGGCAGGAGCATTAATGCAGTCATCAGGAGTAGAAAAGCTATGAAATAGGGTGAGACCACATCCCGCAGTCCTCCGGCGGTTACCGGTCCGGCAAAGGCGCCAAGAGACATGGCAATCGACTGCAGCGAGAAAGTTCTGCCCAGTCGTCCGGGTCCGCCAAGGCTGATGAAGAGCGAGGCCATCGCTGGAAACAGAACGCCTTTGGCTGCGCCCAGAAGGAACAGGATCATCCCTGCAGGTATGCTGTGGAAGGCGGCAAGAGAAAAGAAGCAGACTGCCATGCCCAGAAGGGCAGCGGCAATTCTTTTTGCGGGAGCCAGACGGTTGAGGGAAAACATGCTAAGTGTTACTAACGCGCCCAGACTGAGGAGTGACAGCAGCAGGCCGGTTGAGAGAATGCCTTCGCTTCCACCTCCGCTCTGGGAAAGCGGAAGCTCAAAGAACAATACCCCTTGTGAGCAGGAGACGAAAAAGGGGAGCAAGAAATAGCGCCTGGAAACACCCGTATCGCTGGCAGTCGTCGCTGACGGGGCGTGCTTCGGGGACGCTTCCGGCTTCAATGGAAGTAATGCCGGCGGCATTGCTCCCTTAACGGAAGGGGAATGCTTAGGAACGCTGAAAAAAGCCATTACCCCAGTGGCGATAAGCAGCCAGCCGAGGCTGCTGAAGGTTCCTGAATACCCGGCCTTGGCTACTATAACAGCGCCTGCCGCAGGGGAGACGACAGAGGCTAAAGTATGAACAATGCCATGGCCGGACATGTATTTCCCTTGTACTGCCGAATCTGCTGATAAAGAGGCCAACAGGGTCATACAGGCCGGGGACAGAAAAGCCAGGGCGAAGCCGCTTGCCGCCCGCAGCAGCAGCAGATGCCATGGAAGCTGTGCGTGAGCCTGCAGCAGAAGGATTACGCCGGCTGCCGTTAAACTGAAGACAATGTACCGACGGCTCCCTTTCCTGTCAATCAGTACGCCGGCAAGGAGATTTCCAGGGAGATGAGTCAGTGAATACATGCCCATCATCCAGCCGATAAAGGCGGGGCCGGCGCCAAGCGATAAGGCGAAGGGCGTCAGAATAGGATATTGTGCATGTAAATCGAAGAACGCCAGAAAAAGAAATAAATAGAGCCACAGCGCGGTTTTCACAGGGAGTACCTCCTTTAGCTCGCCTCTCAGGCATATGGAATGCGGGGCGGGTTTCTATAAATGTGCCTAAGGGGAAAGAAGTGATTCTGCTACTTGTACTTTACGTGGGACGAAGGGGGCTTATACCTTTTTTTAATTATGTTGAGCATTCATGTATAATAATAATATCCGTGATCTATGCGGAAAGAAGGGTTAACCCTTGAGGGGAAATCAGGTGACAGGAGTTGTTGTAAAGTTGATGGATACACAGGTGTGGTCACAGTTTATTAGAGAGAACTGGCTGGTTATCGTTGTTGCGCTTGTATTGTTGTTTGCCGTAGTGAATTTGGTTAAAACCGTACTGAAATGGGCCATTGTAGTTGTGATTGTTGTGGGTCTTTTCATCTATAGCGGCGTTACGCTGGACCAGTTGGGAAACGCTGTGAACAAGGTGACGGATCAGACCGTTGGCACCCTGAAGAGCGAAGCCCAGGAAGTGATGCTGAAGGAAGCAAAGGAAGCTGTCTATACATCGGATGGCGATGGGAATTTTACGATCACAACACCTAACATAGAAGTAAAAGGTGCTGTGGGGGAAGATAAAGTAGAAGTTACCTTCCGGGGTGTCAGTCTCGGCAAATGGAGTATTAATGATACGATGAAATCATTTATCGAGGAAGCCCGTAAACAGCAGGACGCTGCAAGCCAATAACAATTGAAATACAAAGCCTGGCAGCGGACGATAGGAGGAGTTGTTATGCTGAACGAATGGATGGATCGACTAAGTGAGACAAATGTGATTTCAATCGTCCTTTTGCTCATCGTTGCTTTTTCTGTAGTCCAGGGCTTGAGCAGAGGTTTTTTTGTATCAGCGGCCAGGCTATTCGGGCTACTGGGTTCGGGTCTGGTTACAATTGTGTCCTTGGCTCTGGCTATCCCGGCGACGATTTATCTGTCGCCGCTTGTCCAGCGATGGGCGTCGGAAATTCAGGTGCCTGATCTGCAGTTGAAGGTATGGCAGCAAATGTACTATACGGCCGTATCGGTGCTCTCAGGCTCCCCGCTTATACGGTTTTTGCTTATCTTATTTTTTACCTACAGTATCATCCGGTTATTCCTGGGTTTGCTGTCGCCTTTGCTTCCCATGCAGAGTCGCCGTGCGGTAAGGCCTGAGGAACGGAAGGTTACACCCATTAGCCGTTTGGGCGGCGGTTTGATTGGAGCTTTGATCGGTATGGCACGCAGCCTGATCGTTATCATCGTGCTGTTCGTTGGAGTGGGACTGAAACCGGATAGCGGATTTAGCCGTTACGTGGAATCTTCACCCATTTACCGACAGAGTACGGCTGCTGTTATTGAACCGTTTGCGGGTAAGACAGTACAGAATAAGCTGCCCATCCTGACCCAAGCTGTTGCTGATGAAATGGATGGCATTCTCCGGCGGAAATATGAAGTCATTGATCACGAAATCCCCGCTGATATTGAAGGTGCGGCTGTAAATATTGTCGGAAAAAGCAAAAGTGATGAGAAAAAAGCAAGGTTATTATATGACTGGGTAGGATCGAGAATTTCTTATGATTACGCAAAAGCGGAAAATTACGAGCAAAACCGTATCTGGCATGAACAAAGTCCGCAAGATACCTTCGATACCCGGCTCGGTGTGTGCATTGATTATGCCCGTCTTTATGCCGTTATGGCCAGATCGCAAAACCTGCAGGTGCGGGTGGTGACAGGTCAAGGCTATGACGGACGCGGAGGATATGGCCCGCATGCGTGGAACGAAGTATATATAAAGGAACGGCAGGCTTGGATTCCCCTTGATCCAACGTGGGCGCAAAGCGGGGATTGGTTCAATTCGGCTGATTTCAGTGACACCCATATCAGGGAGAGTGTACTGTGAGCGTGAACGCGCTGAATGGCCCTGCATGTGTTACAATAGGTCATGCTTGGAATCATATATTATCAACAAAGGAGAGAAGGATGTGAGCCTCCTCGGTAAACAAAGCTCGCCCTCGGACGAGTCCAAAAGTAAAAGTTCCATGGGACTGCGGATTAACGTCTTTTTTTTCAGCACGTTTCTTATATTTTGCGTCATTATTATTCGTTTAGCCGTTCTGCAGTTTGTAGAAGGACCTACCTTGAGTGAGGTAGAGACTAGCCGGGAAGTCAAGAATGTACCGCTCGCAGCTATGCGGGGTGTTATCTATGCAGACGGCGGGGAGAAGATTGCCTATTCTACGCCTGTTCAGTCCTTATATATTACCTTGACTAAAGAGTATTCCGCGAAAGAAACGGATAAGGATACTGGAGATCTGGTGCTTACAGCCGATGCACAGGCGAAATCCAATGCGCTCGCAGCCAAATTAGCTGATGATTTTAAGAAATACGGAACAGCTGATGGAACCCGGATGACGCAGGCGGACATTCTTGAAGCCATGGATCTTTTCTTTAAGAAATACCAGGGTTTTACACCCCGCCGGATCAAGGTCGGTTTGTCCAAAGAGGAAATCGCTTATTTCATGGAGCATAAAGGCGCTTACCCGGGACTTGAAATTGTAGAGGAAGGCTTGCGTCATTATGATAAAGACACGGTAGCCGTGCAGACGGTTGGATATGTCAAGCTGTACAAGTATTCTAACAGTCTGGCGATATACCAGAATATCATTAACGCAACCCGAAATAATCCGGAGGCCGGATTAACCTATAAAGACGATGAATATGTCGGTTATGACGGTTTGGAACTGCAATACCAGCGCGAGCTGCGCGGTCAGAACGGTTATCAAGAGGTGTCCATTAACGCACAGAACATGGCTGAAAAGATTGAAAGAGTTATTCCACCAGTTAAAGGAAATGACATCTGGACAACGATCAACAAGAATGTACAGCTGAAGACAGAGCAAGCTATCCTTGATCAGATAAAATGGCTGCACACCAATCCGGTCCTCGGCAAGCTGCATCCTGATGCGCTGACAGGATATGCGGTTGCTATGGAAGTAGACACAGGCAATATTATAGCTATGGCGAGCATGCCCGACTATGACACGAATGCGTGGACTAGCAGCGGAAGCACCAGTATTGATCCTGATGTATGGAATAAAATTGTAGCGAATTATCAAAATGGTACGATTACCCCCTATTCTTCGGGCAGATCAGGTAATGGTTTGGAGTCCACGGTATATCTGGGTTCGACGGTCAAACCTTTAAGTGTGTTAATTGGTTTGAATGAGGGATTCTTCACAACATCGACTGTTTATCAGGATCGCGGGATCACAGATTTCGGTAAAGCCGGACATGAGACGAGCGTCCGCAATGCTTCAAACCACGTTTACGGCACCATGGACCCCGCCCGGGCCATTGAGAAATCGTCCAACGTGTTCATGGTAGATATGGTGGGCAAAAGTCTGTATAAGAAATATCAGGGTAAAGGTATAGACGTCTGGGATACCTACATGAAGGAGTTTGGTTTAGGTGTCTCCACCGAAGTAGGCCTGCCTAAAGAATTCAACGGGTATATCAACTATAACAAAATAGAGTCCACAGGCAGTGCCCAGGCCAGCCTTGTCTACGCCTCATTTGGTCAGCAGGCGGGTTATACAACTCTGCAGCTAGCGCAATATGCTTCGACTCTGGCTAATCAGGGTATTCGTATTAAACCGCAGCTGGTCAGCAAAATTACCGACGCCCAGGGGAATGTGGTTAAAAAGTTCTCCCGCCAGGTGCTGAACAAAGTGGAGTTTGACGAAGCATTCTGGAAGGAAGTTAAGCAGGGTATGAATAGTGATGTCAGCGCATTTAACGATTTCCCTTATGACTTTGCCCGTAAGACGGGGACTTCCCAACAGGACGCGAAAGGCCAGCGGCGTGACAACGGTGTATTTATCGCCTATGCTCCCCGGGTGAACCCGAAGCTGGCGGTTGCAGTAGTTATTCCTGAAGGTGGTTTCGGTTCAAGCAGTGCCGCGCCTGTAGCGCGTAAAATATTCGATGCTTATGATTGGGAGTACGGTCTGGACGGAGTGCCGAAAAAGAGTCTACAAGCTGCAAAAACTGCAGCCGGGATAGCTAATCAAACAAAGGAGGACAGTACAGCGACAAGCACCACAAATACGAACTAAAAATAAAACAGCTTCTCAATAGGAGAGCATACAAGAATGGAGGGGTGGCAATGATTGCCAAATACCGCCTGCTTGCTTTGGATATGGATGGAACCCTGCTAAACGATGAACAGTTAATTACACCGGAAACGGTAAAGTGGATTCACAAAGCGGTGGACGCAGGCGTTCATGTCTGTCTGTCGACCGGACGTGCTTTTAAAAGTGCGCTGCCCTATGCGGAACAACTGGGTTTGCGAACACCTATGGTAACCGTGAACGGCAGTGAAGTATGGAGGGCACCTCATGAATTATATCGGCGCTCCCTGATGGACCCGAAGCTCATTCAGCAAATGTATGCGATGGCGCTGGAGTACGATATCTGGTTCTGGGCGTACTCCTTGAATGAGGTGCACAAGAAGGATAATTGGGATGGGGACGTAGAGAACCGCGAATGGCTTAAATTCGGCTATCAGACGGAAGATGACGAGATTCGCCATAAGGTGTTAATGCGTCTTCAAGATATGGGCGGACTCGAAATTACCAATTCGTCTCCTCACAATTTGGAGATTAATCCATTAGGCGTTAACAAGGCTACAGGCATAAAAGCCGTTTGCAGGCTGCTTGGAATTGATATGTCCCAGGTTGTAGCGGTGGGGGATAGTCTCAATGACCTTGCAGTTATTCAGAAGGCGGGTCTTGGCGTGGCTATGGGGAATGCCCAGAAGACAGTCAAGCAAGAGGCTGATGTTGTGGTGTCTTCGAACAATAATGACGGGATAGCTGAAGTGATCCGAAAATATATTTTATCCGATGCCAAAATTTCCGGGGATAGTGTTACCGTAAGGTGAAAACTACATTTAGGAGTGAGCATCATTGACTATCCTGGGTTGGATTCTCATTATTACTTTATTCGTTGTCGGACTGGCCGGGGCTGTTTACCCCATACTGCCGGGAGCGCTCGCGATTTATTTCGCCTTTTTCGTTTACGGCTGGTTCTTTTCCTTTGAGCCCTTGGGTGCAGGGTTCTGGATCACTCAAACCTTGATCGTAGCGGCGCTCTTTGCGGCTGATTATGTTGTGGGGGCGTGGGGTGTCAAAAAATTTGGCGGTTCAAGGTACTCCGTCATCGGCAGTACGCTTGGCATCATCGCGGGAGCCTTTATTTTCCCTCCCTTCGGGCTGATCATCGGACCGTTTGCGGGAGCGTTTATCGGTGAACTGATAGCCGGCGCGGCACCGGGAAAAGCTGTCAAAGTAAGTGTGGGCTCATTGCTTGGCTTGCTCAGCAGTACGGTGGTAAAGATTTTGCTTCAGATTGCGATGATTATCCTCTTCTTTATCTGGATTAGTCGGTAATAATTACCTAGAAAATGAGGCGAAACGGTTTGTCCAAGAAAGAATCTTTTGTTAAAGGCACGCTTATTCTGGCCGCCGCTGCGTTGGTGGCCCGTGTGCTTGGCCTGGCCCAGCGTGTGCCGCTTGAACATTTATTCAACAGTGTAGGGAATGCATCCTTTACGCAAGCCAATACAGTGTATCTCATGTTATTGCCGCTGGCTACAGCAGGAATACCCAGTACCTTAAGTAAAATGGTATCCGAACGCTATGCTCTTAACAGGCCTAACGAAGCGCAGCAAGTCTACCGGGCAGCGTTAATCTTTGCTGCGGTTATTGGTGTAATTATGAGTACGTTACTGTACATAGCCGCTCCTTATTATGCCGAATATGCCAAGGTTCCCGAGAGTACCCTGGCTATCCGGGCTATTGCTCCGGCGCTGCTTCTCTTCCCTTCAATTGCTATGATGCGGGGTTATTTCCAGGGCCGGAATAATATGATGGCCGGTGGAATATCACAGATTTTAGAACAGATAGCCCGTGTGAGTACTGCCATAATTCTCGCTTATATATTATTGCGACAGGGTTACAGTAATACTTGGATGGCTGCCGGTGCATCGTTTGGTAGTGTGTTTGGAAGCTTCGGCGCTTTTGGAGTCATGTTATATTATGCTGTGAAAATGCGGCGCAGTGAAGGACAACAGGCCTTGTACGCGACAAATGAGGCAAAGCTTCCCTTATTAGGGATATATAAGGATATATTTACGTTATCTATCCCGATTGTCCTCTCTTCCGTTACTGTTCCTGTGGTGAACTTTATTGATACTACTCTAATTGTACCGTTGCTTAGCGGACAAGTAGGCTTGGAAAACGCAACAGACGTACTCGGTATATTCGGAAGCAGAGCGCAGAGTGTTGCCGGGATTCCGCCGGTTCTTTCCATTGCATTAAGCACATCGCTGATTCCCATCATCTCTGCAGCTTATGCGCGGCGTGACGAACAACATCTTAAGCGCCAGGTGACACTGGCGCTGCGAATTTCTATTTTGACCGGAACACCTATCGTCCTCTCGCTGGTTGTTGCAGCCTATTCGGTGAACGGCCTTTTGTTCAAAAGCCTGGACGGAAGTGGAATCGTGGGCATGCTTACCCTCGGAACTATCTTTCAGATTACGATGATGACCACCAACTCGATTCTGCTGGGGATGGGGAAATCACGGATTTCCATGTATTACGTACTTGCCGGTATTATCGTGAAGCTTGTGGCAAGTTTGCTACTCAGCAAAGTGTTTGGTATTTATGGGATTATCGGGGCTACTGCACTTTGCTTTATCGTAATTACAATGCTTAACATACGGATGCTCAAAAAGATTATTCCCTTTGAAATCATGGGCAAACGTTGGGGCGGCTTTACTGTTGCGGTATTCGCGTCCGGCGGCATTGGCTATGGCTTAAACGAAGCGGGGATTATGCTGACTCATGTGATGCCTGATCGGTTGGCCTTTCTGATTACATCTCTTACTGTGGGCGCGGCCGTTGTTATCATTTATCTTATACTTTTAATTGTATTGAGTGTACTTAGCCGTGAAGAACTGGCGAGCTATCCGCGCCCGTTGCAAAAGCTGCTGAACCCGCTCATGAAATTGCAACCGGCGCGTGTTCGCGTGAATGGCTAAAGGATTTGACTTCCGGATCACATTTTGCTTCACTTAAAGGTAGCTGGACAATGTCTAAGAAGAAGGGACTGGTTGGGCCATGGACAAAATAAATTCGCCGGGTGAATTTCAGGTATCGATTCAATCGCCCAGATTAACGGTTGCGGTTTTCAAAGCCGATTGGTGCTCCGATTGTAAATTTATAGATCCATTTATGCCGGAGCTCGAGCAGAATTACAACGGCCGGCTTACGCTGGTTGAAGTGGATGTGGATGCGGTGGGCGAAGTGAGCCAGGAACAGAATATTCTGGGGATTCCCAGCTTTGTCGCTTATTCCGATGGAAGAGAACTGGTCCGGTTTGTAAGCAAGCTGCGTAAATCCCGTGAGGAGATCGAAAATTTCCTTAACACGGCACTCGAGGTTTACTCAAGTATCCACAAGTAATTCTCAATGCACCGCTTTTGCCTGTTTGAGCTGAAGCGGTGTTTTTTTCAGCATGTATTCATATTTTACCTTGTCCTTCATTTCTCTTATATTGCGGGTGATAACAGTGACGGCAAATCAGTTAAAAGGGCTCAGTTACATAACCTGTCTTATCATGTTTCTGGCTTTGCTTGGGGGAGCTGTAGTAACGAAGACGGGATCGGGATTGGAATGTGGAAATGAATGGCCGCTCTGTAATGGTAAATTGATTCCGGCATACACATTGGGTTCTTTGATCGAATACACACACCGTTTGTTTAGCGGGCTGGCAGGGCTGTTGTCCCTTGCCTCTATGTTTGCCTTTTGGCGTTACGCCCGGGAGCGGCGTGATTTATTGACATATGCCTTCATGACCTTGCTGTTTGTAGTGGTGCAGGGCGGTATGGGAGCGCTTGCTGTTATAAAATCGCAATCAGCATCCGTTATGGCGCTGCATATGGGGTTTTCTTTGATTGCATTTGCTTCATCGCTTATGCTGGCGCTTGGGTCCAAGAGAAGGTATAAGGACGGCAAAAGTGATATTGCAGTGGACGAGGGTCCGCCAGTGAGCAAAGGATTCCGCAACTTAACCTGGATTACCGCATTCTATTCTTACATCGTTGTCTACATTGGGGCATATGTAAGCCATACGGATTCCAGGGGAGGCTGCACCGGTTGGCCGCTTTGCAATGGTGAATGGATTCCTGAGTTAACAGGCGGCGTAGGCATAGTATTTACGCATAGGATCGCTGCGGCACTGTTGTTCATTCTTACAGCTGTGCTCGGGCATCTCGCTTTTTGGAAACACAAAGAGCATCCTGAACTGAGAGGTCTTGGTGTAGCAGCTGTTGTATTGTGCCTGATGCAGGTGCTCAGCGGGGCGGCTGTAGTTCAAACTTTAAATAACGATCGGCTGTATATATTTGCGGCACTGGCTCATATCTTACTTATCGCCGGATTATTTGGCGTCTTATGCTACATGAGTGTTCGTGTATGGCAGCTGAGCAGGCGGAGAAATTAGTATGAAGTTTGTTCAGGGAGGAACAATAAGCGGAGTACGGTAAGCTGGTTGACCGAAACGGGAAGAACCACTTTCCAGCTGTTGAAGAGGAATGTGTGAAGGAGGGAGCCGTATGCTGCGCGTTTTATTGGGGGAGCCCCCCCGTGAGAATAGCGGATTACTGGGAGAGGCCATGGACAACATGGCCAGGCTGGCGGCGCTGCTGCGCAAGGAAATGAAGAATCATGAGGATCAAGATCACGAGTACCGCAAGCTGGAGATCTGGACGCGCGGGCTGATTTCGTCCCTGGATGAGCTGGAACAGAGCTTGTTCGCAGCTGCTTTTTTCCGGAGATCAGTGGTTACAACCAATATGGACGATATGCCGGTGATGGAGCAGGGGGAATATGCACGGTATGTCTATTTCTACAAAAACGGCTTTATCCGTGTATTCTCTCTGCTGGACAAGCTCGGTACTGTGCTGAATACTCTTTATGATCTTAACACTTCCAAGGTAAAGGCTCATTTCTCTTATTTTACGGTACTGCGCCAGTTTCATTCGATCAAGGTACATACGGGTCTTGCCGAGCAACTGGATAAAATTAAGGACTCTTACCGTAATCCCTTGCAGAACCTGCGCAAACGGCGGAATTCCGAGATCCATTATATGAACGCCGAAATGCAGGATGATCTGTGGCAGCTGCATAAAGGCCTGAATGACAAGGTGCAGCTTGAGGATCTGGATGGGCATTTGGACGATTTGAAGCAAGGGCTGGACATGGTATGCAAGTCGCTTTCCTTGGCTTTCAGCTATAGCATTGAGCAGTGGAATAAAGATATTAACCGTATCTAATCCGGATATAAACGTTTTCCAGAGATTTGCTTTGACAAAAAACCTGAAAATATCTATACTTACTCTCGTTACGTCATCACCATTAACATCAAATAACTAAATACTAATATCTTATCGAGAGCGGCGGAGGGATAGGCCCGATGAAGCCCGGCAACCGATTTGTGAACAGTGTCCTTCAAGCGCTGTGCATGAGTGTCATGGTGCTAATTCCTACAATGCCGCAAGTATTTGACGGCCTTTGGCAGATGAGACGGCATTGTATATACGCGAACAGGGCCTCTTCCGATCTGCAAATGATCAGTGAGAGGTTTTTTTGTATGTAAAGATTCAGTTTTGTAGGAGGGATGGCAAAATGATAGAGTTAAAAGGTTTGACCAAGGTTTACGGAAAAGGCAGGAACACGGCTACGGCACTCTCCCAATTGGATTTATCGATTAGAAAAGGCGAAATATTTGGAGTGATCGGTCATTCCGGGGCGGGCAAAAGCACGCTGATCCGCTGCATTAATTTGCTGGAACGTCCGACTCAAGGGGAAGTCTGGGTGGACGGTGTAGAACTTACGAAGCTAAGCCGGGGCCAGCTGCAGGCACAGCGGCGGAAAATCGGAATGATTTTTCAACATTTCAATCTGCTGTCATCCGCGACGGTTTACGACAACATTGCCTTCCCGCTTCGTCTGATAAGCACCTCAAGGGCGGCTATTGATAGTAAGGTTAATGAACTGCTTACGCTTGTAGGGCTGGAAGAGCATAAGGATAAATATCCTGCCCAATTATCCGGTGGACAAAAGCAGCGTGTCGGTGTGGCCCGGGCCTTAGCCAGCGACCCTGACGTCCTGCTGTGTGACGAAGCGACCTCTGCGCTGGATCCGCAGACTACGGATTCCATACTGCGACTGCTGCTGGATATCAACAAGCGGTTCCATCTGACTATTGTGCTCATTACACATGAAATGCATGTGATCCAGAGCATCTGTGACCGGGTTGCCGTCATTCATGGCGGAGGGATTGTGGAGCAGGGTGACGTTGCCAAAGTCTTTCTTAAACCGCAGCATGAAATTACGCGGGAATTTATCCGCAGTGAAACCCAGAACGACGGACCCCTGCGGGCTGCCATTGATGCACCCCATCCGGAGTCATCCCAAGCGGTCAAAATTACTTTCCTGGGACAAAAAACATACGAATCCACCTTATCACATGTTGTGAAGGAGACCGGTGTGATCTTTGCAATATTACAGGGAACCATCTCTACGATTAAAGATGTACCTTACGGTCAGTTGATTGTTCGATTCGAAGGGTCTGCAGAAGCCATCCGTGAGACGATTGGTAAATTGACGGCGCAAGGTCTTGATGTGGAGGTGCTTGATTAATGGGAGGCTTAAATTTTGCGGATGTAAACTGGGATGAAATGATTCAAGCAACCCTGGATACATTGAAAATGTTAGGAAGTTCAGCAATATTCACAATTATTCTTGGTTTACCACTCGGAATTGTGCTATATTTATGGGGAAGATCATCACGGCCCGTAATTGGGGTCATTTATTCGGTCTTATCGTTCATTGTGAACATCCTGCGATCCGTACCGTTCATCATTTTGATGGTAGCTTTAATTCCTTTTACCAAATCTGTCGTTGGAACCTCTATCGGGGTTTTGGGTACGATTCCGCCGCTTGTGGTGGGTGCCGCTCCATTTTTTGCCCGTCTTGTGGAGACAGCGCTGCGGGAAGTGGACAAGGGAGTTATCGAAGCCGCTCAGGGAATGGGGGCATCCACGACGCAAATTGTAACACGGGTGCTTTTGCCGGAGGCTCGTCCCGGTCTGTTATCCGGGGTGACTATAACTGTTGTAACCCTTGTTGCCTACACGGCAATGTCGGGGATGGTCGGCGGCGGGGGTCTTGGTGACTTGGCGATCCGCTATGGTTACTACCGTTATGAGAAGGAAGTCATGATTATCTCTGTAGCATTGATGGTTCTGCTGGTGCAGCTGCTGCAAATGGCCGGTGACCGTCTGGTAAGGTATTTCTCTAGGAAATAAGGTACATCCACATAGATATCCTTATTCAAAAAATCATACTGTTCAGAGGGGGATTTACAAATGAAAAAAGTATTACTGACGTTTTTCAGCTTGACATTGATATTGGTGCTGGCTGCTTGCGGCAATAACAACGCCAATAATTCTTCCAATGCTGCTGCAACGAATGCACCTGCTGCTGAAGCTACTGAAGCACCTGCTGCAGAGCCTGTTACCTTGGTTGTCGGAGCATCTCCAGTACCGCATGCCGAGATTTTGAAGGCTATCGCACCTTTGCTTGAAGCCCAAGGCATCAAGCTTGAAATTAAAGAATTCACTGATTATGTGCAGCCTAACGTACAGCTTGCTGAAAAACAGCTGGATGCCAACTTCTTCCAACACAAGCCTTATCTTGACGATCAAAACAAAAACAACGGTACGGACCTGGTATCCGTCGTTGGCGTACACGTGGAGCCATTTGGCGCTTATTCCAAAAAAATCAAATCCATTGATGAGCTGGCGGACGGCGCAAAGGTTGCGATTCCGAACGATGCTACCAACGGTGGACGCGCACTGATCCTGCTTGCCAAGAATGGCCTGATCACTTTGAAGGACGATACCAACATCACTTCCACCAAAGCTGATATTACCGAAAACAAGAAAAACCTTGAAATTATTGAATTGGATGCAGCCATGCTGCCGCGTCAATTGGATGAAGTGGACCTCGCCTTGATCAATACGAACTATGCGCTGGAAGCAAAACTTGTTCCGACTAAAGATGCTTTGTTCATCGAAGGCGGAGACTCACCTTATGCCAACCTTTTGGTGGCACGTCCTGATAACAAGGATTCCGACGCCATTCAAAAGCTGGCAGCTGCGCTGACTTCTCCTGAAGCCAAAGCATTTATCGAAGAGAAATACCAAGGCTCCATCATTCCTGCGTTTTAAGTAAGGGGTATAACAAAAAAAGGGGGTGTCCCAATAGCCATGTAAATGGCTAGGGACACCCCCTTTTTGTTTTTAATCTATAATTCAACTTTGGATCAACTGACTTATGCTATAGGGTGTACCAGAATAAGTGCTTGATTCCAACTTTTTGGCGGACTGCATAGCCATTACTATCGTGCTGATATACTAAAAGAGAACGAAACCGGACTGAGGTGACGCTAATAGTGGATTTGAGTTTCCGTCGCTGTAAGCAAGTTTAGAAAACCATTTCTTAAAATTTCGAGTAATTTTACTCGTAACTAAAGTGAATGTTGGACTTCCGGCCGCTGCCCATCTCCAGATTTCTTGATGTTCTTTACTTCATTTTATATAACTGTAAAAAGTGCAATTATAATCCTCCGTTTGCCCCTTATGGACCGTTTAATTGCATTTCATACAATTATTTTTCGGGATTTTTGTAAAAATGGACTTTATAGGCAGATTTAATTGTACAGAGTGCAATTAGCGAACGATTTATTGGATTTAGGCGCCAAATAAATGTACAGAGTGCAACTATATAAAACTATATAAGTTGAATTTAAGGGAACTTCCGAGATTTGTCCTGATTCCATCCTTACACAAAGACGGTCTATGAGTTTCATGGGATCGCTCCAGATTTTGTTTTATAAACGCATGTTCATTTTTTCAAATATCGGCGACAGTATGATGATCCGCTGCCTGCCCTTCTCGAACTATGTATCCTACAACATGTGATCAATTTGGCCGTAAACCCAACTGGAGATAAATTCATTTGCACACCGTCTAAACCGACCCCCATTTTTTGATATTACAGGAGATATCCTCTATAATAAAAAAATTCCCGGTCTCCTGATGATCAGAAGAACCGGGATGACTATATGGGCGGGATTAGAATACTTGAACAACTTCTTCTACGCCTTCTACTTCTTCAATAAGGGCGCGTTCGATCCCGGCTTTTAACGTAATGGTGGAGCTTGGGCAGCTGCCGCAGGCGCCCATCAATTTCAGCTTAACGATGCCGTCTTCTACATCGATCAATTCGACGTCACCGCCATCGCGCTGCAGGAACGGACGAAGCTTATCCAGTACTTCCAGAACTTCATCATACATGGTGGTGCTTTGTGCATTCTCACTCATTTCTCAATCACTCCTTTCGTATGTTTATTATAGTACAAAAAGTTAAAAAATAAAATGGTTCGGACAGAATAGGGAGATCAACATGAGACCAATTATTGAATTTTGTGCCAGCAACATAGGGCACGGTACAGATAAACTGATGCAAAAGCTGGAGCAAAATCCTGATTACGATGTTATTGAATACGGCTGTCTTAACAATTGTGGCCAATGCTATTTATCACCGTTCGCCATGCTCAATGGAGAGATTATTGAAGCGGAGTCCCCTGATGAGCTTGCGGAAGCGATTTATGCCAAGATTAAAGAGCTGGAAGCCTGGGACAACCTGGAGCTTGATTAATGGCCTTATCCTAACCGAAATGCCGTTTGGACATCCAGAGCACGCCGCTTTTCAGAATACGCGGTACCCGTCCCATTACGGAGCGGTTGCCCATAAGTCCAAAGCCGGAGTTTTTACCCAGGGAACCCAGTGTACCCTTTAGGCGGATGGGATGCAGCTTAGGTGTCTCATTACGCCATAGGGCTTGAATGATACGCGCTACCTGCTCGCCCTGTGCTCCTGCCGCTTGTGCGCTGGGTGCAAACGGAAGACTGGCACAATCCCCGATCACATATACCTCCGGATAATCAGGCACATGGTAATATTCACCCAGAATAATCCGTCCCCCCCGGTCTTTCGGAAGCTCAAGCTTCTGCACCACCTGCACCGGTTGAATCCCGGCAGTCCACACGGTAATGTCCGAAGCGATCGCCTGCGTGCCATTATAGATGGCGTCCTTCTCTACATGGGACACGGAAATGTTGCCAAGCGTCTCCACATGATGTTCGCTGAACCATTCCTCCACATATTCTGACAGCTTAGCCGGAAAAGAAGATAAGACGCGCTCACCCCGGTCCAAAATGGAGATATTCAGGTCCGGCCTGCTTTCGCGGAGCTCGGCAGCCAGCTCCACCCCGCTTAATCCTCCCCCTACAATGTTGATGGTTCCGTAAGGTTTGACGTCGTTCAGGTGGCGGTAAGTTTCCCGTGTGCCCGATAACGTCTGAATACTGCAGGTATGCTGTTCTGCTCCCGGTATATTGTGATAATTATCCGTGCAGCCCAAAGCGATCGCCATCATATCATAAGAAATCGGCTCACCGGTTTCCAGAAATACAATCCGGCTCCCCAAATCAATGGAGCCCACCTCGCCGTAACGGACGGTAAGGCGGGGATGAACCGGGAACTGGATACGCAGATCGTAATCGGAGACGGTACCTGCTGCAAGCGCATAATATTCCGTCTTGATTCCCTGATAAGGCATCCGGTCAACCAAGACAATTTCCACATCATGAGGGAGATGGCTGTTGAGCAATTCCTGAATGAGGGCCAGGCCGCCGAAGCCGCCGCCGAGTACGAGCAGTATTCTCATGGTTACCGATCTTCCTTTCAAAATATGGGATTTCCGGTTATCCCGGCTGTCGCTATTCGTATACCTTAATTTCGTTGTAGAAGGTGTCACGCTCCACAGGAATCCGTCCGGCACCCTTCACCAGCCAGATCAGCTCGTCGCGGGTCAGACCTTCCGGTGTCAGTGCGCCGGCTGCATGACTAATGCGTTCTTTTAGAATCGTCCCGTGCACGTCCGACGCCCCGAAACTTAGCGCAACCTGAGTAAGCTGTGCCCCGATATTGATGAAATAAGCTTTAATATGATCGAAATTGTCCAGCATCAGACGGCTGACTGCAATGGTCTTAAGATCCTCATAAGCAGAGTTGCGGCGCATAATGCCCGCGTTCTTGTTTTTGGGCTGCATGGACAGGGGAATGAACACCATAAAACCATTCGTCTCATCCTGCAAATCCCGAATCTGCAGCATATGCCGGATGCGGTCCTCACGGGATTCAATGGAACCGTAGAGCATTGTGGTATGGGTCTTCATGCCAAGCTTATGTGCTGTGCGGTGAACCTCCAGGTACTCCTCAACATTCGCTTTATCGACACGCATTTTTTGCCGGTATTGGTCGGATAATATTTCTGCTCCGCCGCCAGTAATTGTCTTGAGACCTGCTGCACGCAGCTGTTCAAGCACTTCGCGGATACTGAGACCGCTGATCCGGGTGAAAAAGTCGATTTCCGCCGCGGTGTACGCCTTAAGGGTAACCTCGGGAAAACGTTCATTCAAAGCCCGGAGAGAATCAACATAGTATTGAAAGGGAACCTTATCATTATGGCCGCCCACGATGTGAAATTCCCTAACCCCTGGATGAATATGCTGTTCGACATATTGCACCATTTCCTGACCGGAAAGTGTATATGCGCCTTCTTCCCCGTCATCCTTGCGAAAATTGCAAAACGCGCAGTGGGATTCGCAAACATTGGTGAAATAAAGACTCATATTTTCGATAAAATAGACCTTGTTGCCATTCTTGCGCAGATTGACTTCATTGGCCAGCTGGCCGATCGTGAGCAGGTCGTTGCTCTCATATAAGTAAACGCCATCTTGCAAATTCAATCTTTCACCGCTGCGTACTTTCTCGATGATGGCTGCCAATCTGGCATCTGTATGGGGTGTGATAAGAGTAGACATATAATTCCTCCTGAAAGTATTGCGTGACAAAATATCGAATTTTTACGCCCTGTTGCTTTTCTTATTATAAACCTCTCTCAGAAGGGGAGCAACATCCCGGCAAGCAGGATAAATGGAAGAAATGGCCTGTCTTCCGGCAGTTGTGTCTTGAGGACTGAGGAAGAGTGGGGTATACTGAATTTAATATATTAAATAACCTTTGACCCGAGGGTCATTTGATAAGCTTGTGCTACACAACACTTTCCAGGAGGTTGAAACCATGATTAATATCAGTGCAACGGCAGCGGATCAATTAAAAACTATGCTGGCCGGACAAGAAACGCCGAACATGTTCCTTCGTCTGGGAGTCACTCCCGGCGGCTGCAGCGGCTTCTCGTACGCCATGGGCTTTGATGATAACGAAAGCGATCAGGATGTATACATGGATATTGAAGGACTGAAGGTAGTGGTGGAGAAAGAGAATTTGCGCTATCTGGATGGACTTGAAATCGACTTCGAGGAATCCGGCATGACCGGCGGCTTCACCATCAATAATCCGAACGCCACCGCAACCTGCGGCTGCGGATCGAGCTTCCGTACACGCGACGATGCCGGGAAGCCGAATGAGGAGCCTTGCTGACACGCATAGTAGCGCGGTTTTCTCTCCTTTGATTTGAACAGCAGCCGATTTGTTAGCCACACGCCATCAAGTCCTCGCGTGAGCCCGGCTGCGGCGTCCGTTACGCAGATTACGAATAACATCAACATTAGTATGAATGACATGGATATCGCGGACCGACGACAGCTAAAATCGTATATAGCGAACGCAAGGGAGTGGCCTCGTGTATGCGGTCGATGGGGGGGGAGAGTGACGTACGACGTAGCAGTAAATGGCGTGTGGGTGTCAACGGTGGGCGCTTCGTAAGGATACAACACATAGAAGCGCCGCTCTTGATATCCGGGAGTGGCGCTATTAATTTGTGAGGAAACACGCGGTGAAACTAAGGTTATAGCTTAGTTTGTTCGAGCTCGTCGCTGTACGGTTCGTATAGGTAATACATATACGTTGCATACGATCGGTTTATTCAGCGGCAAGATAAACGTAGGAGGGACGCGGGTTTGCGGATTGATGATCCATAGCCCGCGTAAATGTATAACGGTGCATAAACGGATTGGTCTGTACAGGCCTGACGCGTGATCCCCATGCCACCCCCTAGCAGGCCCTTGTTCTGCTGGACGCTAGTTCCGCGCAATATTTTTATCTCCGGGTGTTAAAATATATAAACTAACAATTGTTTCTTTATACAAGAGTCCGACACAATTTATCTTTTATACTAAATGGATTCAATGATAGAGTAATATATTTTGCTGATAATAGTAATTTCTGTGTGGTACAATTCACTGTATCAGTTATCTCAGAAAGGGGTTTGTACAATTGTCAGAGGAAATTGAAACGGTTGTTACTTCATTAAAAGGACCAAAGGAGAACTGTGAAATTATAGAAAAAAAAGTAACCACAAAGGATAGAATAGAATTTCTTGTGTCTACAGATGACGTTATCGAATTAACGGAAGAGCAATTTAATACTTTAGCAGTTAATGTACTTAGAAAAAAAGCTGAGTATATAAGAAAAGATGGAGTAGATATTGCATCTCTTACACAGGATCAAATTAATGACATTTTAGATGAAATTAAATTCAGGGTAGGAGACTCGGAAGACCCTCTGGGTGAAAACCTGATTCGGATATCAGAGCATATATTGGATGACCACGCCACTAAGCCTGAAGTGTTACAAAAACGTGGTTGGTACAGGGACGATATTCAGGAAGTATATGATGATATCGTCAGCGTAATCAAGGAATCGCAAACAGTACGTAAAGCTAAAATTAAGTTTCTTCTAAATAAAGAACAAACATCTCCGAAATTCACCTTTACAGTTATCGGAATTAAGGTTAACGGGGATGAGGGTCAAGTTTCGATCGCGTTTATTGAAGATCCTAATAGTCTTATTCTTGCAGTAACGATAATTTAATGATATAATTAAGAATAATTTGTGATTAAGCTGTATATACTGTAGAAGGAGGGAAACATTATGAGTGCATATGCAACAACTGTCGCGCCGGGGGTATCTATGCAGAAAACAAATTTAAAATGCTCCTGTGGGGAATGTGCTAGTCTTACCCACAAAGCGAAATTAGGTCGCATAGGCAATAACCTAGTTACGGTTTATAATGTTCCTGTATATGTATGTATGGATTGTGGAGACTCGTTTATGACTGGTTCTGATAGTAAGGATTTTGCTGCTAAAGTAAAAGAAGCTGTTATTTTAAATATGGATTCAATAAGTTTTTAAATTGAATAATATAAGGCGTAGTTCTAGTGGATATGTTTCCATGAGGGCTACGCTTTTTCTATTTCACCTTTGAATAAATATGATGAGGTGATGAGATGGGATATCTTCCTCTAAATCCATTGGCTTGCAAAGTTGGTCCATGGTATATTGAATGTACAAAGAAACCTCTCCTTTTGAAATGGTTGGTCGCACTTCCATTTTATCAAGGAGAGGTTTCTTTTTGCTGGTTTTAAAGAGATTTTAGGAATGGTTCCCGCTGAAAGTAGCGGAGAGGACGGAACGATTGCGGAAAAGCGTCAGCGGTCGCCCAAAAGCTTTCCGAAGGAAAGCTCTCTTCGAAAGCATATGCTGTCTACGGATTTTTACCGTTAAGGAAAATAAATAAAATCTGGAGAGCACAGCGACTTACGCAACGGTCCGTTCGCGGAGCGTCCATCTAGACACCCCCTTTTTCGGGAGGCTTTTTTATTAACAAAGCAAAAAATGCCCTCAACGGAATAAACGAGAGGGCATTTTGCGTTATGCCGGAATAATAAACTTGTAATTGATCATGAATACAATTAGGGCAGCAGCACCGAATGAGAAGGCGATGCAGGATGCGCCAAGTACCCTGCGGCGGTCTTTAATAAATTTGAAGCCGAGCGCACAGACAAGGATCGTAGTTCCCGCCAAGACGACGGACATGCCCACCATTGCTACCCAATATAGAATTTCGAAAAATTGTGCCACTGCAAGTGCCCTCCTCTAGGGTATACTTTTTTGCCATCTTCGTTTCCGCTTTTATAAGGCTAACTATACGATACATAAGATGGTTTGAAAAGCAGCCCCTTATCGCCCATTTTACCCTGAAAGCCTTCTTACATGGACAATCATACAGGAGGGCGGGGCTCTTTATGAGTAAAGTATAGGGTAGGCTTCATAAGGAAAGGAGAGGGAGGACGATGGCGGGAAGACAACTGGCCAGCAAGTGGCTGAAAACCGGGGCGCTGCTCAGCGATGCACGGGTTGCCGGTTACATTCCGAGAACGAGGGAATATAGCGATGCAGTGCTGCTGAAAATGCTGGGTCAATATGGAAATGTGGTTATCAAGCCCGTTGTGGGTGGTGGAGGTTATGGGGTCATAAAGGTATTCCGGGACCGGCGCGGATATGGTTTCACTTATATGGATACAACCCGTATCTACAGGGATTTTGGCTCCATGAGACATGCTCTGCGTATCGTGAGGGTGAAACGCAGATATTTGATCCAACAGGGAATCTCGCTTGCAAGGATTGCAGGACGTCCTATAGATTATCGCGTCAAAGTAGTCAAGAACGGGGGAGGATGGGAGTTCCGCTCCATGGTTGGACGGCTGGCCCGGCCGGGTCTGTTCGTCACCAATCTATGCAAGGGTGGCACCATGCTTGGCTGCCGTGAAGGTCTGAGACAATCACTGCCCCGGATTAAAGCTTCTGCCAAAAAAGCGGAAATGCGCCGTCTTACTCTTGTGTGTATTGAACTAATGGAGCGGCATTTCCCCGGAATAGGAGAGCTTGGGTTCGATTATGCAGTAGATCATTCCGGAAAAGTTTGGATTCTGGAAGTAAATACAAGACCCCAATAATTAAACAAATTTTAAGAATTGACGATAATAGTAGTAATGTAATAAAATAACTTTTGGTGTGTATTTTGTGGGTGAATAATATGTAACATCAGGTTTGGAAAAATCAATAGAAAAATATATGGCGAAGCTAAGAAATTTTTGTTTGGGCACATCACTGGATCAATCCTGTGTATAACTATTATCCCCATATTCCACTGTGTTGCTAAAGGCTTTGAAGCTCTTACTAACATATTATACACAGGATTTCCACAAAGGCTTGTGGATAGTGAGAACGCTTGTTCGAAAATTGATAGTTTGATATGATAGTTTCAGAACCAAATAAAGGAAAGGTAGGTGAACGTTATGGTTGAATTATCGGATGAGATGCTTCTAGACTCTTACCATAGAGCAATAGAGCTGCAACTTGAGCATGATTTCATCGCTCTGTTACTCGTTGAAATTCGCAAACGGAACTTACACTCTCCATCTCACGCGGTACTCCATTAACTACATAACTAAACCGCTGTATGTGCAAACAGGGTATCCTGACAAGGTTGTTTTTACAATCAACCTGTCAAGGATACCCTTTTATTTTGAACAAAAGGTCATGTGGTTTGCAGTTTCAAATTGCTGCTATGTCCTGGAGACAGCTTCGCTTCCGGATCGATGTAGACCTTGGCATTATTAACTGCAGTGGGGGCTTCGCCGAATCCGACAGCAATCAGCTTCAGCTTACCTGGATATGTAGTAATATCACCTGCTGCAAAAATACCCGGAATGCTCGTTTCCATGCGCGAATCAACTACAATGGAGTTGTTCTCAATTTTAATACCCCATTCGGCAATCGGACCGAGCGAAGAAACAAAGCCGAAGTTGACGATAACGCTATCGACTTCAATCTCCTGGGTTTCTTTGGTTTTGATATGAGAAAGAGTTACCTTGGTGATAAATTCTTCACCGTGCAGCTCGGTAATCTCCGATGGTGTGATCACGTTAACTTTGGAAGCCATGAGGTTTTCTACGCTGTGCTCGTGGGCGCGGAATTTATCACGGCGGTGAACCAGGGTGACCTGTTCGGCTATCGGTTCCAGCATAAGAGCCCAATCTACTGCGGAATCGCCCCCGCCGCTAATCAGAACCTTTTTACCCTTAAATGCATTTAAATCGCTTACAAAATAATGCAGGTTAGCCTTCTCGAAGCGCCCAGCTTCAGGCAACTCCAGACGGCGGGGTTCAAATGCGCCTACACCCGCAGTAATAATTAGCGCCTTGCAGTGGTACTCGGCCTTATCGGTAGTAACGACAAAATGGCGTTCGTCCCTCTTCTCGACGGAAACGACTTTCTCTTCAAGCCTGATGTCCGATTGGAACAGATCCATTTGCCGGGAAAGATTATCAACCAGCTCTTGACCCGTTATCTTGGGGAATCCTGCTACATCATAAATGTATTTCTCAGGATAAAGAGCAGCAAGTTGTCCTCCGAGCCCAGGCATACTTTCAATGAGTGTTACGGACGTCTGACGCATTCCGCCGTAAAAGGTTGCGAACATGCCAGTCGGGCCACCTCCTATAATCAGCAGGTCGTTCATAGGAATGCCGGGTTGCTCTAGTGTCACAGAATTACACCTCCGAGTTGATATATTCAAAATGCCATACTTGATACCTACTTATTATAAACGTACTGACACCGACCTGCAAAGAGTTTGCTTTAACATAATTAACTAGGTTTTTTTATATGATTATATTTGATTAAAACCGGACTAGGGTTTACAATGGATATGATTATTTTTGAATTCCTTTAAGTTTGACTGGAGTTTCTTCTAAGTTTAAGTGTATAAATTCACAAAAAGATTTACAAAAAAATACCACATAGACAGATTTACTTGTTGGAAGGAGCCGGAACATGAGTAGTATTCCCAAAATTGTAATCCTGGGCGCGGGATATGGAGGAATTTTAACCGCCCAACGTTTACAGAAAGCACTAAATTATAATGAAGCGGATGTTACATTGGTAAATCGTCATGAGTACCATTACTTTACAACCCATTTGCATATGCCTGCTGCGGGAACGGACAGCATCGAGCATACGCGGGTATCTATTTCCAAATTAATTGATGAATTTAAAATCGATCTCGTTAAATCATCCGTACAGGAAATCCGCACCCAGCAGAAAAAGGTTATTCTGGAGGATGGCACTCTCTCTTACGATTATCTGGTCATTGCCCTTGGCGGCGTTCCGGAAACCTTTGGTATCCCGGGAATGGATAAATATGCGCTGACCATTCGCAGCATCAATTCGGTTCGGCTGATCCGCGAACATATCGAGTATCAATTCGCCAAGTACAAGAATGAGAACAATGCCCAGGAGCATATCAATTTCGTGGTCGGCGGCGCCGGCTTCAGCGGAATCGAGTTTGTAGCCGAATTGGCTGACCGCATCCCGGCTTTGTGCAAGGAATATGATGTGGACCCTAGTCTGGTCAACATTTACAACATAGAAGCTGCTCCAACAGCGTTGCCGGGTTTTGCTCCTGAGCTGGTAGAGCATGCGATGACTGTGCTTGCCAAGAAAGGCGTTACCTTTAAGATTGGCGTAGCGATCAAGGAATGTTTACCGGGCGGAGTCATTCTGGCAACCGGTGAAGAAATCAAGGCGTCCACCATCGTCTGGACGGGCGGCATTCGCGGCAACCGTCTGATTGAAGCGGCTGGATTTGAAGCGATGCGTGGACGTGTGAAGGTGGATGAATATCTGCACGCACCTGGACACGATAACATCTTCATTATCGGTGATAGCTCCCTGATGCTAAACCCGGAAGGACGCCCTTACCCGCCGACCGCCCAGATGGCCATGCAGCAAGGTGAGTGCTGTGCGCATAATCTTGTTGCCTCCATCCGCAACCAGCAGCCGAAGAAATTCTCCTTTAGCAATAAAGGAACGGTGGCTTCACTCGGCAAGGGTCAAGGCATCGCCGTAGTTGGCGATAAGCTTTATAAGGGCTGGAAAGCGGCTCAACTGAAGAAGGTTGTCGATATGCGCTACCTGTTCATCATCGGCGGTATTCCGCTTGTGCTGAAAAAAGGCAGATTCCTCTAGGATGCGTCACTGCAGCGTGCAGGTTCGCGGACTGCTGACGAGAGAGGAGCTGGATCGGTACAACGGCCTGATTGAAGCCGGGTCCTACCTGGAGGATCAGAGCCGCCACGATTTGGCGTATGCCATTCAAAAGGAAATTGATCTCCTCATTCTTCCGGCTATTGAAAGGCTGAAGGATAAGGGCCGGGCCCGTGACCGGGCGACGGTAGAGTATCTGGAAAGCCTGCAACAAGAGGATTAACTATAAAAGGGTGTGTCTCCCTGGTTACGGAGACGCACCCTTTTTTTGAAAATATAAGAAAGCAAGTTTCACTCTATACTTTATCCTTATATTTCTCCGAGAAACGGGTGCCGTCCCTATAAGGACGGCACCCGTTTCTTCTTGTGATTCATTTCAAAAAAAACACCGGCCCCCCATTCATTGAGTAGCCGGCGTTATCGATTACAATTTCAGCATTTCTTCAAAGGACTCCGGAGTCAGCAGATTGCCGACATAGAAGGCGCCGAATTCGCCATAACGGGCACTAACCTCGTCAAAACGCATTTCGTATACAAGCTTCTTGAACTGAAGGGCATCCTCGGCGAAAAGGGTAACTCCCCATTCCCAGTCATCAAGGCCGACGGAGCCGCTAATGATCTGTTTTACTTTACCGGCGTAACCCCGTCCGATTAGACCATGTGAATTCATAAGCTCGCGGCGTTTGGCCATATCGAGCATGTACCAGTTATCGGCGAGTTCCCGTTTTTTATTCATCGGATAGAAGCAGATATGTTTGGATTTCGGCAAGACAGGCTTCAAACGGGCAATGACATGCGGATTCTGCATGGGGTCCCCACCGTCTCCTCCGCCTGCTGCATAGTTGCTTAGTTCTACAATGCTAACGTAAGAATAAGCTTTAAAGGTAAAGCGGGCAAAGGCTGTTTTGTTGAATGCGGTCTCAAGCTTATTGAGGTCTTCCAGGCTTTCGCGTAGATGCATCATCACAAAGTCAGCCTTTTGGCCCACAATGGAGTACATGGCAGAGCTGCCTTCCTTGGCTTCCTCAATGCTGCTCCAATCCTGTATAAAAGCATTCAATTCATCCAGAGCTACGGCACGTTCTTCATCATCAGCCGCCGTCCAGGCGGTCCAGTTCAGCGAGCGGAAGTCATGCAGGGCGTACCAGCCTTCCAGCGTTAAAGCGGCTTCGTTCATGTTCTCACTCCTTAAAAGTTAGGGATTACTTATGTATGATCCCGTTTTATCCTATATGCATTGTATCGCATGCGGCTTGTTAAGAGCAAACGAAGCGGGCCTTATTTTTTGTAATGTTCATTGCTTCGATATAATTTTTCTAGTAAACTTACAACTATCAATTAAAATGTGTGCGTTTTCTTATAGAGAGGGGTGAAGTCGGTAGATGGGATTTATTCCTGTGTTTGTTCTGGCCGTTTTATTCTTTGTCATGATGTTCGGCATTGGCTTTATCCTTAATATGTTAATGAAGACAACCTGGTTACCCGCTTATTTGTTCGTGCTGGTCATTTTACCCGTCGTGGTGTACTCGATATGGGACCGCAGTGCAATGACTCTTTGGGAGCATCTATCTTCTTTCCGCCTGGTCGATTATATCACAGGATTATTCGGGCTGGCAGGGGCGGTGCTTAGCGGCTGGACCATTCACAAGCTGCGTGTCGGCGGTTATAAAATGTTTTAATAGAATGGATATGAGGCAAGGCGGCTCTCGTACGCGGGGGTCGTTTTTTATTTTCAGCTATATTAGATGAACTAAAGAACATAATAAAAAGCCAGAAGTAACGAAGGGGAATTTTGGAACTGGAGGAGCGATAGCGACCGCCTTTGTCTCCGGATTTCAACCGCGGACAGCGGTATAAATCAAGAAATTCTTACGACAACAGCGGCCGGAAGTCCAACATTCACCGTAGTTGCGAGCAAAGCCATTTTAGAAAATTCTTAAGTTCAACTTATATAATTTCCCGATAAGAGGAGGAAGCTGGAAGCAAGTAATGCTTAATTAGCAGAAAGCGTCGAAATTGGGCTTTTTTCCACATTTCCGCCCTGTCATTTTATGATAGAATAGAAATCTACATGAATTCGTGAAGAAAAGGGGAGGTATCCGCAGATGCACATGAGCAATTTACATCATTTTACCGAACATCACCGGTACTGCGTTTCCCGCGAATTCGGTCTTAGTGCTGTAGATGGACGTATGCTGGGTTCAGTGTATCAGCCCATGGTCGGTGCCTTCGCCGTCAGTCTGTACCGGCTGTTGTTTGAGCATGTACCGGCAGAAGCAATCGGCTACTCCGGAGTAGAGCAGCAGCGCCGCCTGTTTATGACTTTGGGTGTTGAACCGAACGAGAAAGGCCGCAAGTATTTAATTGACCAGGCTTCCCGGCTGGAAGCGGTGGGGCTGCTGCAGACCTGCCGTATTTATGTGCCGGAGACCGACGATTATATGTACGAGTATGAGCTGCTGCAGCCTTTGTCCCCTGCTGATTTTTTTGCAACCCAGCATTTGACTCTGCTCTTGCGTGACAAAATCGGTAAATTTGCCGTTTTATCGCTGCGTGAGCAGTTCTGGAACCGGGAGCCGGAGGAATGGAGCAGCAGATCCATCGGCAAAGAAAATATCTCTTTGCCATTTTACGATATTTTTGAGCTGAATACGCATGTGATTGACTATGAGCTGGAGCAAGCCTTGGCAGAAGTGACCGCGATCCGCCAGCCGGGATTTCGTGATTCCGGGGAATCGGCTATTGGATACAGTGATATTATTCTGCGATTCCCCCGGGAATCGGCGAACAGGGTTCATGTGGAGAAGCTGCGCTTCGATCATAACCAAATGGGTGTTATTAATTATGTGGCCCATAAATATAATTTAAGCCCGCAGGATTTAAGCCGCCTGCTGGATGAAGATGGAGTCTTCTCGCCGGCCGGGGAGGTTATTCTGGAAGAGCTGCAGCACAAAGCCAGCCAGCATTTCCGTCAGGATATGAAGCGCCAGGAGAAGCGTGAGATTGCAGCCGCCAAAGTGGTCTCGATTCGTTCAAGTCTCGTGGAAGAGACGGATGAGCCTATGGTTTCGCCGGAGCAATCGGTTGAGATGGAATATTACGTGGAGGTCCCCCCGCAATTTTTGTCCAAATGTGACATTCACCAATATAATATGATGCTGAGAAACGAACCCTATACACGCTTGCTGCAGACTTTTTTTCCGGGGTCGGTGCCCGGGCAGCTGATGGATATGTTTGAGAAAATTGATCTGAACTATAAGCTGAGCGGGGAAGTCATCAATGTGCTTATTCATTATTTGATGACGATGGTTGCCTCCGGCGGAGATCAGCGCATGAACCGAAATTTCGTAGAGGCGATCGCTTCCAATATGCTTGTGAAGCAGGTCAATACATATGAGAAAGCGGTTCGTTATATCCGGGATCAATCAAAGGTGAAGGGTAAAGGCAAGGGGACGGCCGGTACTTCCGGTACGGCAGGAACCCGCCAGCGTTCTTACAGCAAGAGCGGGGGGCGGTCCGGGAAACCGGAAATTCAAATTGCTGTGGACGATGGACAAGCCGGGGCCGTCTCCGCTGAGGAATTCGCAGCCATGATGAAGAAGGCTGCGGAGATTAAAGCAGGGAAAAAGAAGGGTGTAACGGATGCCACGTAAGGAAAAGGAGGTGGAACAATGGAGTCAATGAGTGAAGTGCTGCGTTCGATGAACAATCCCGTTCTGCGCCAACGCTCCCGTGATTTGCAGCAGGAGCTGTTTAACCATCCTTTGGTGAAACAGCTGCAGGCAGAGCATCCGGAGCTGGACGGTTCGCGGCTGCGGCTTCATATGAGCCGCCTGTATCAATATGTTGAGGAGAGCCGCAATTGCGCCAATTGTCCGGGTCTGGAGAAGTGTCCGAATGATTTTCAAGGCCACTATAGCAAGCTTACCGTAGAGACTGTAAGTGGCACGGCAGATCTATATGAACGCAAGACAGCCTGCAGGCTAAAGGTTGCACAGGATAATCAGGACAGCATCCGCAAGCGTATCCGCAGCTTTTATGTGGATGAGAGGGTATTGAATGAAGGTTATGATGAGATAGATATTATGGGCAAGGATACGCGACGGGCTCCGGCTGTGAATCAATTGTTCCGTTATATCGAGAATACGAAGGAGAATGGCTTGCCTCGGCACGGACTCTATTTGTACGGGTCCTTCGGTACCGGCAAAACCTTTTTGATGTGTTACCTGCTGCATGAGCTGGCTGTTGCCGGTTACAGTGGTGTAATTGTATATATGCCCGATTTTGTCGAGGACTTGAAATCGATCATGATGGATGGCCAGAAGCTTAAGGAAACCGTGGATACGATGAAGAACTGCGATTTGCTTATTTTTGACGATATCGGTGCCGAGAACCTTAATCCTTGGGCCCGCGATCATGTGCTGGGCGCCATCCTGAATTATCGCATGAACCGCAAGCCAACCTTTTATACCTCGAATTATCCGCTTGAAGGCTTGGAGAAGCATCTTAGCTTCACCAGCAAGGACGGGGAAGAATTATACAAAGGCCAACGGCTGATGGACCGGATTGCTCCTTTCGTGGATGTTATGCCGTTGCATGGGGAGAATCAGCGGGGGAACAGATAGGCCGTTACTCACGGAGCGCAATTTGATCTTATTAAAGGTTGAGAGGGTCACTTTTGGCATGCCCCGAAGCTTCGCGATTTGGAGAGGCATACGTGCGCTGAGTGTAGGCGCAGATGATGACTTTAGCGAGTTCCCGCTGAAAGCAGCGGAGAGGACGGAACGATTGCGGAAAAGCGGCAGCGTTCGCCTTGGTCTCCGGATTTTTACCGCTAAGGAAAATAAATAAAATTCTTACGACCACAGCGATGGAGCAACGGTCCGTTCGCGGAGCGTCTATCCAAAACACACACTTCAATCTTTCTCCATAAGCAAAAGGATGTCCCACAGCCATTTCTATAGCTGTGGGGCCCCCCCTTCGGAACGGTGGGAGTCCATCTCCCAACCTATATTTACTCCGAAAGTATAAATTTAATAATGACCATTCCGAAAAACACAACCGCCATAAAGGTAGTCATCCCGAAGAATCCGTTCATCAAATCGCCTAAATCATTGCGGGGCTCTTCGTTGATATGCTCCCGCGGATCGCTTGACCGCACATTGACATCCATAGCTTCTGCCTCCTTGCAGGGGCAAGCCCCGCAGTGTTAAGGTGCATTTCAATATTATGAAATAAGTCATTGACAATTAATGCGCTTTCCTTAATTATACCGAAATGATACCGATATTGTAAAGGAAATCCGGATTCCGGACTAAATTAGATGGAGTACAATATAATTGTATGTGATATTTCACATATGCGACTAAAATATGTTATACTGAAGGCGTGTCGGTAAATGGTAATTTGGTTATCATATTACATGAAACATTTTATACACTACAAATACGGAGCAAGCTTCGCTAATAAGCTAAGGCTTAGGAAGCCGATGCTGCTTCGCAAAACTTAAGGAGGAACAAACTCATGGCTATTGTGAACGTGTCTGACCAATCCTTCACTAACGATGTGGAAGGTCAAGGTACTGTAGTAGTTGACTTCTGGGCCCCTTGGTGCGGCCCTTGTAAAATGCTCGCTCCGATCCTGGAAGAGTTGTCCACGGAGCTTGGAGACAGTGTTAAGATTGCGAAACTGAACGTGGATGAGAATCCTGAAACGGCATCCCGTTTCGGCGTTATGAGTATTCCTACGCTTATTTTCTTCAAAGACGGCCAGCCCGTTGATAAAGTAGTTGGACTGAACTCCAAGGAATCACTGAAAAATATCGTCGCTAAACATCAATAATATCTCTTAGCCACTGTCCGGGTCTTCGGCCCTGCCGCCCAGCGCCTTCGGTTCATACCGGAGGCGCTTTGTGGTGCTATCATTAAGTGGATGGCGATGGTGTAGAGATTTGCTGGTTAGGAGGGGAATCAATTGGATTATATGGACAATATCCGTCACAAGCTGGCACTTTTGCCTGATCTGGCCGGATGTTATCTGATGAAGAATGAAGACGGGACTATTATTTACGTAGGCAAAGCGAAGGTACTCAAAAATCGTGTCCGCTCTTATTTTACCGGCAGTCATAATGGGAAAACCCAGAGGCTTGTCGCTGATATCCGCGATTTCGAATACATTGTCACGGCAAGCAACATGGAAGCACTCATTCTGGAATGTAACCTGATCAAGCTGCATATGCCGCGCTATAACGTGCAGCTGAAGGATGACAAGACCTTTCCTTATTTAAAAATAACGAATGAAGCACATCCGCGCCTGGAAGTTACGCGCCGTGTGATTAAGGATAAAGCGAAATATTTTGGCCCTTATCCGAATGCCTATGCGGCTCACCAGACCAAAAAACTGCTTGACCGTATGTATCCGCTCCGTAAATGCGGCGTTATGCCGAAGGAGGTATGCCTCTATTATCATATGGGCCAGTGTCTTGCGCCCTGTGAGAAAGAGGTGACTAAATCCGCTTATGAAGAGATCACACAGAATATAGCGGCTTTTCTGGGCGGAGGCCATGAAGCGATCAAGAAGGATCTGCAGCAAAAGATGCAGGAGGCTGCGGAGGAGCTCTATTTCGAGCGGGCCAAAGAGCTGCGGGATCAAATTATTCATATCGATGCCTTGATGGAAAAACAGAATATCAATACACCGGATACCAAGGACCGCGATGTATTCGGCTATGCGGTGGACAAGGGCTGGATGTGTGTGCAGATTCTATATATGAGACAAGGGAAAATGATCCAGCGCCACTCCTCCGCTTTTCCTTTCTATGGAGAGGCGTACAGTGATTTCATGTCTTATGTAACCCAGTATTACAGTGATAATCCGGCGCTTCCGCAGGAAATCCTTCTGCCGGATACCGTGATTGTAGGCGGCGCTGCAAGTGTATTGAAGACTGAGGGAAAAGCGGTATACAGCATCTCTGAGAAGGATATTGCGGGCGCAGAAGAGCAGCCGGAATCACAGGAGGAGGCGGCTCTTCGCGCGGCAGCCGCAGAAGTAGCTGCAACCGCCGGAATCGTGGATGCGGCTGGCGGAGCAGCGGCCCTGCAGGAATGGCTCGGCGTGAAAGTGCTGGTGCCGCAGCGCGGACTCAAGAAGCAAATGGTGGGTATGGCCTGCCAGAACGGCCGGGTTGCGCTGGATGAGAAATTTCGTCTCATTGAGCGGGATGAGGAGCGGACCTCCGGAGCCGCACTCGGACTCGGACAGAGTCTTGGCCTTGAGTCGCTTAGCCGGATTGAAGCATTTGACAACTCAAACATCCAGGGAACCAATCCCGTCTCGGCCATGGTGGTCTTTATTGATGGCAAGCCGGCCAGAAAGGAATACCGTAAATATAAGGTGCGCACTGTGCAGGGGCCCGATGACTACGAAACGATGCGTGAAGTCATTCGCCGCCGCTATGAGCGGGTGCTGAAAGAGGATTTGCCGATGCCGGATCTTATCGTTGTGGACGGCGGCAAAGGACAGATTTCCGCAGCTATTGATATCCTGGAAAATGAGCTGGGGTTATTCATTCCGGTTTGCGGCCTCGTCAAGGATGTGAAGCATAAGACTGCCCAATTGCTGGTAGGCGATCCTCCGGAGCCGGTAGCTTTGGCCCGGGACAGTCAGGAGTTTTACCTGCTGCAGCGTATACAGGATGAGGTGCACCGCTTTGCGATTACCTTCCATCGGGAACAGCGCGGCAAGTCCATGGTTACCTCGAAGCTTGACTCCATACCTGGCATAGGAGAGAAGCGGCGGAAGCTGCTGCTGAAGCATTTTGGCTCTCTTAAAAAAATAAAAGAAGCCGGAATCGAAGATTTCCGGCCGCTTTCTATCGGCGACAAGCTCGCCCGGCAAATTCTTGATGCGCTGAAGGATGAGGAGCCGACGTTATAGGATGGCTGGAATAAGTGCAGCAAAAAACGGTTAACCCCAGCAAGGGTTAACCGTTTTTTATTTTAGACCCTTAAATTAAGGAATTGGATGGCTCCACCTGCCTGGGCTTCTGCGGGGGATTAAAACGGTACACTACATAGCCGACCAGGAACGGCATTACAATGGCGAAGATACCGGCCCCGATATTAACACTCTCCTTCATGAAGATCAGCGTAGCGCCCATCAGAATGCTGTCGAATACGACATGGCTGAACATAACGGCAATAAAGCCGTAACGGAGGAAAATATAGCTGAACAGCAGCCCGATTACTGTCAGTTCAATCGGACGGGAGCTGATGGGATAAATCGGGTACAGCGTATGGCCAAACGCCCAGATGAGGGTGGTAATCAGGCTGGCTGCCAGCGTGCTGCGGACGATTTTTTTCAGCATACGGATACCGAATAAACGATAGATGGCTTCCTCGGAAAGACCGGCAAGCCAAGCTACGATCGGCAGCAGCCACGCATACCTCATATTATAGGGTGATTGAGTGGCGTCTGTAGTGGACCAGTTGTTCAAAGTATACGATAGAATGATGAACATTATGGTCTGCACACCAAGCAAAACAAAGGCCCAGATGTAACCGGCACGGATGCTGTCAAGCACATATTTGCCGTATCCGGGTTCTTTGGCGCGGGGCCATGGATTCAGCCCTTCCTCTTTACGCCACAATCCGTTGCCGCCGACCAGCGAGAAGTAGAGCAGTGAAGACATCAGCAGACTATAAAGAGCATAGATGACGAACATAATAACTGCGGTGATGCGGGCTTCGGCGCTGCCATCAGAGGTCTGGGGCTCCATATTATAGGTACTGATCATCATAATAACGAAATGGACCGAGCTTAGAAGTACACCGCGTGCAAATGAGGTATGCCCTCTTTTCAGGATACTATAGATAAGTGCGAGAATGCCTAATGCCAGCGTTGGCAGGCCGTACCCGAACAGGGTTAGCAATTTGGCAAGAGAGGTCTGCTCCTCCACATACGAGGTATGCCAGCCGGGGGCGGAAAATCCGGCCATAAAGGAAGTTACTTCACTCTCGGAGAAATTAAAGCTATACTTCAGCCGTGATTCACCAACCTTGATTGAACTGTCTGTATAGACGAGTTCGTAGTTTTCTGAATCCGGCTCAATCTGCAGTTTTGCAGGATTTACTCCCCACTCTTTAAGCCATGGACGGGCGAGCGTTTCCTTTTGTTCCAGGCTTAGTGCAGTGCCGCTCTCCTCACTGGAAGCAACTGGCTTGCTTACATTGCCAGGAACATCCCCTGAGGCTGCTTCCGCTCCCCGCGCGAAACCTACTACGTCGCCGGTATACATATTAAGGTCAACGGACAGGATCGTGTCCTGTTCTTCTGAAGAATAGAGTGCTGCACGAAACACATCATAAGGGTAACGCTGATCCAATTTGTTCCTGGTGTACTCCTCCAGAAGCTTTTCCCGGGACATATAGCCATAAAAGGAGGAGTCCGACTTATAAATTACGCTCCACTCGTTATTGTCTCCCTCCATATAGCCGAGATGCTGTGCTGCGAACGCCGTGGCGTGCTCGCGGGCTTCAGCCTTGCTGATTGCCGTAGTATCGCCCTCTGCAGAGCTTGCAAAAAAGGAAGGTAGTACCTGGAAACTAATGAACAGAATAATACCGATGATTCCTGAAAGAATAATCCTCATGGAGAGGGCTCTCTGCTGTAAGGGCTGGCCAACGGGATTCATGAAACGCCTCCTTATTATAACGGACAATGTTTTGTTCCATTATAGTATTAATGCCTGGATCATTACAAAAATTACTGTATTATCCTCTTTCTCATTCATCCATCACTTAAATATTCTCTTTGTGAAGTCCGGCAATAACGTTTATAATTTGTTTGAAATATCCAGTGCTTCTTTTGATGGATTGCTTTGAATATTCATGGATCACAAATAATTATAGCGAGAGGTGAGGAGTTTGGCTTCGCAATTACACAAGATTTCTGAATTCAGGTTCCTAAAGCTCTCCCCGCCTCAGATTCTGGTAATGGGCTTTGCCGCTATCATTCTGCTTGGCACCTTCCTGTTAATGCTTCCCGTCTCTAATACTACAGGACATTCTCTGAAATTCATTGATGCCCTGTTTACGGCAACCTCGGCAACCTGCGTGACAGGACTCGTGGTACAGGATACCGGGAGGTTCTTCTCGACCTTTGGACAAACCGTCATCATGGTTCTTATCCAGCTTGGCGGTCTCGGCTTTATGTCGATGGCCACTCTGTTTGCCATGGTTTTTAAACGTAAAATTTCCTTGCGGGACCGGCTGATCCTGCAGGAAGCGATGAATCAGAACACGATGGAAGGGATTGTGCGGCTGATCCGGAGGGTGCTCATTTATTCACTGGTCATCGAAGGCACCGCAGCGGTTCTTCTCACCTTCCGGTTTGCGTTTGACATGCCGTTTGGAAGAGCTGTTTATTTTGGAATATTTCATGCGGTGTCGATGTTTAACAATGCCGGGTTCGATCTGTTCGGCGATTATCGCAGCTTGACCGGGTATGTATCTGACCCGCTGGTTAATATAGTCGTTATGGCTTTGATCGTCCTGGGGGGTATTGGATTTATTGTTATGTCGGATGTCGTGGAATATCGTCAAAAGCGGAGGCTGTCTCTCCACAGTAAGGTTGTGCTGTTTATGACGGCGGCGCTGATCCTTGTTGGTGCGCTGGTCATTCTCGTGTTCGAGTTTACGAACCCGCGTACGCTGGGTTCCCTGAATTTTGGCGGTAAAATATTAGCGGCTTTCTTCCAATCGGTCACCCCCCGTACTGCAGGGGCCAACACGGTAGATATTGCCGGACTGCGCCAGGCGTCACAGTTCTTTATTGTTATTCTTATGTTTATCGGCGCTTCTCCGGGCTCTACCGGCGGGGGGATCAAGACTACCACCTTTACTATTATGATCGGTGCGGTTATCGCCATGCTGCGTGGACGTGATGATATTGTCATGTTCCGTTACCGCTTGGCACAGGAGCGCATCTTTAAGGCGCTGACCATTACTCTGCTTGCCCTGCTGCTGATTATCTCCGTATCCATGGTGCTCTCCACAACGGAGGACCGCAATTTTTTAATGATTTTATTCGAGACGACCTCTGCCTTTGCCACAGTGGGTCTCTCTATGGGTCTGACGCCTGAATTGTCTCTAATCGGTAAAATTCTGATCTGTTTTACGATGTTCTGCGGCCGGCTCGGTATATTGACATTGGCGTACGCGCTTGGTCCGAAACAGGGTAAACCGCTGTATAAGTATCCGGAAGGTAAAATGATTATTGGATAAGGAGTTAACCGGACATGAAAGCACAGCAATTTGTTGTAATCGGCCTGGGCCGCTTCGGATCAAGTCTTGCGCTTGAGCTGATGGAAATGGGCTATGAGGTGCTCGGCATTGACAACCATGAGGAACGGGTGGAGGAAATGAGCGAGCACCTGACGCATGCGGTGATGGCAGATGCCACGGATGAGGGTATTATGCGTTCGCTCGGGGTGCGGAACTTTGACTGCGGAATTGTAGCTATCGGCGACAACATGGAGCGCAGCATTCTGGCTGCTATTCTGCTTAAAGAGCTCGGAGTGAAACAGGTGGTTGCCAAGGCCATATCAACCCTCCATGGGCGTGCGCTGTCCAAGCTGGGGGTTGACCGGGTTATTTTTCCGGAGCGGGATATGGGGATTCGTGTGGCGCATCAGCTCGTAACGCCCCATTTGCTGGATTATATTGAAATTTCCAAGGAGTATAAAATCGTCGAGCTGACCGTACCCTCCTGTATGGATAGTAAAAGTCTGGCGGAGCTGAATACACGGGCCAAATACGGCTGCAGCATCATTGCCCTGAACAGGGAAAGTGGAATTATTGTCGCTCCAACCGCGCATGATCATTTGCATGAGGGCGATATTGTAGTTGTTATTGGCTCCAATGAAAGCATTGACCGATTTGAGAATGAGGCTATGAACCTGTAATCGTAAGTGAAATGCTGATGCTCAAAATAAAATTACCCGTATGTCAGTACGGACACCACAGCTTAGGTGTACCGGAAGATTGCGGGTGTTTTTTGCGGGACGGAAAAAGGCTATCGGCATTTCACTGCACTTTTGTCCAGCAGCACCTAACAAGTGCCATTGCTCCTCCAGATTGCTGAGCAGGAACGAAGAGGCATCAGTTGTTGGCGGACTCCAGAGACGTTATTTGGGGATATTCACCTCATTCCAGGGTGTAACGGACCTCATCGCCCTTATTTGTCAAATTCGGGGTCAATCCGCTACCTGCTACATGAAATAACGTCTCTGCTGTCCGTTAGGGAAAAGAATGGACCTCTAACCTGTACAATAGCGTCTGTCCGATACACAATGTGTGAACGTTCAATTACGATAACGATACCTGAAAGGGCACAAGGTCACTTCAACCCTTCAGATTTAAGACTTTTCCCTCCGGGGCAGGAATACCTCCTCGGTAGTCTGGACCAGAGAGCGTGCCGCCGTGCTCAGTCCGCCGCTGTCCCGGTAGATGAGGCAGGTCATACGCTGCGTTTGCTCCAGCTCCTTGATGTGCAGGGAGACGAGCCCGCCGCCGTTCAGCAGTTCAGGGCGCAGGTAGGACTTGGGCAGCAGCGCAGCGGCCTTAATCGTCGGCAGCAGCCGGACGATGGCTTCGAAGGAGTCGATTTCCATTCGCACGTCCGGATCGACGCCGCAGCGTTGGAACAGATCGTCAGTCAGGCGACGGTACCAGGTGCCCTTGGAGAACAGGATCATCGGGAGCCGGGAGAGGTGCTCCATCGTCAGCTTCGGGGAGAGCGCAAGCGGATGATGCTCGGAGACAACGAGCCGCAGCTGGTCCTCGAACAGGGGGATGCATCGCAGCCCCGGCTCTTGAATGGAGGAGGCGATGATGCCGACATCCGATTTGCCTTCACTGACGGAGGACACAATCTCATGGGTTCTTCCGGTAATAAGCTTCAACTCAGCTGCCGGATACTTCTCCATGTAGGCGTTCACCAGCGGCGGCAGCGTGGTTTGCAGCGTCGTAAGACTGGCCCCGAGTGTCACAAGCATCGGCTCCCCCTCCTTGAATTTGGAAAGCGCCTCCAGAAACTTGGAACGCTGCTGCCGCTGCTCTAGCGCATAGGTGTAGGTGAGGCGCCCCACCTCCGTCAATTCCAGCCGCTTTCCGTACCGGTTGAACAGAGGGACGCCCAGACGTTCTTCCAGCTTGGAGATTTTGCGGGACAGGGCGGGCTGGGACAGATTTAACTGGCGGGAGGCGCGATTCAGACTGGAATGCTCCACCACCGCCGCAAAGATATCCAAATCATCAAACATATCGCTGCCTCCCGTATTTCAATGTAAGGTTAATTTAGTGACAAAACGCATTGCCGATCCTGGGTATTCTTCTTGTTTTAGAAAGGGAAAGAGAATTTTACTCGTATTCAGACGTCAGAAATGAGAATAATTATCAGATACAAAATATTCTTATGCGTTTATTGTATAACGATTAATAATTAGATTGCAATTCCCTTATAAGAAAAAAAGGAGTAACATGAAAAGTGACACAAGATATTCACATATTGTGAATAATGAAGCATAGCCCGGGAAAACGATGGATAGCGGTGAAAATAGACATTCAGTCATCCTTACGAGGTCGACGTTAACTGTTTCAACTGTGGTCCCGGCGGTGTATGCTCATTAATGAAAACGCTGTTTTAAATGGAGAGGGGACACTTTGCATGAGAGAATTTTATTCCAGAAAGATTCATTCCTTGCTCGGCGTTATCCCGCTTGGGGGCTTTTTCCTTGAGCACATGCTGACGAATTTCTCGGCGGTGGAGGGTGGCGCTTCCGGTTTCAATGACAGTGTGCTGTGGCTGAACAGCCTGCCGCTTGTCTTCTTCCTGGAATTGTTCGGTATATGGCTGCCCCTGCTGTACCATGGAGTGTACGGCCTTTACATTGCCTATCAGTCGAAGCCGAACCTGAACCGTTATAACCTGGAGAGAAACTGGCGTTATACGCTGCAGCGTGTTACAGGAATTATTACCTTCATTTTTGTGGTTTGGCACGTTTTTCAAACCCGGTTTCAGGTGGCTCTCGGCAATGTAGAGTATGAGCAGCTGGGCGGTGTGATGCACAATATTGTGACCCAGCCGCTGCTGCTTTCGTTTTATGTGATCGGGATTATCTCGTCATCCTTTCACTTTGCCAATGGCCTTTGGTCCTTCCTCATCAGCTGGGGAGTAACCGTGGGGCCGCGGTCGCAACGGGTATCATCTTATCTATGCTTTGGTCTTTTTGTTCTTGTTACGTTCATGTTCCTGATTTCGCTGGTCACCTTCCGTGACAGTGAATTCCAAGCCGCAGCATCTATCGCACAGTCCTTGACCACCGTTATTAGATAAAGGGAGTGAACAATCATGGCAACAGCCGATATCATTATCGTGGGCGGCGGTCTGGCCGGCCTGATGGCTACCATCAAGGCGGCAGAATCGGGCGCGCATGTTCATTTATTCTCACTTGTCCCGGTTAAAAGATCACACTCTGTCTGTGCACAGGGCGGCATCAACGGTGCCGTTAATACGAAGGGCGAAGGAGATTCGCCTTGGGAGCATTTTGACGACACCGTATACGGCGGTGACTTTCTGGCGAATCAGCCGCCGGTTAAAGCCATGTGTGAAGCCGCACCGGGTATTATCCACCTTATGGACCGGATGGGCGTCATGTTCAACCGTACGCCTGAAGGGCTGCTCGACTTCCGCCGGTTCGGTGGAACCAAGCGCCACCGCACGGCTTTTGCCGGTGCGACGACAGGCCAGCAGCTATTGTATGCGCTTGACGAGCAGGTACGCCGCTGGGAGGCGGAGGGCCTTGTGACCAAAAGCGAGAACTGGGAGTTTCTCTCGGCGATCATTGATGACGACGGCGTTTGCCGCGGCATCAGCGCCCAGAATTTAAAGACAATGGAGATCCAGACATTCCCTGCGGATGCGGTTATTCTGGCGAGCGGCGGACCTGGCATCATTTTTGGCAAAACGACGAACTCCGTGATCAACACGGGTACAGCCGCAAGCGCTGTATACCAACAGGGTGTGCATTACGCCAACGGAGAATTCATACAAATTCACCCGACGGCTATTCCGGGAGACGATAAGCTGCGGCTGATGTCCGAATCGGCACGCGGCGAGGGCGGCCGCATTTGGACCTACAAGGATGGCAAACCGTGGTATTTTCTTGAAGAAAAATATCCGGCGTACGGAAATCTGGTGCCGCGCGATATTGCCACCCGTGAGATTTTTAACGTCTGTGTGGATCAGGGTCTGGGCATTAACGGGGAGAACATGGTATATCTGGATCTTTCCCACAAGGACCCGAAAGAGCTTGATGTGAAGCTGGGCGGCATTATTGAAATTTACGAAAAATTCATGGGGGATGATCCCCGTAAAATACCGATGAAAATCTTCCCTGCTGTACATTATTCCATGGGCGGCATGTGGGTGGATTACAATCAGATGACGAACATCCCTGGCCTGTTCGCGGCAGGGGAGTGCGAATACCAGTATCACGGAGCGAACCGCCTCGGCGCCAACTCTCTGGTATCTGCCATTTACGGCGGCATGGTGGCCGGACCGAAGGCTGTTGAGTATATTAAAGGCCTGAAGAAATCGGTGCAGGACATTTCCTCTTCCGTGTTCGACGGCTTCCACAACAAGCAGACCGCCAAATACGAATCCCTGCTGGCCATGTCAGGCACAGAGAACGCTTATGTGATCCACAAGGAGCTGGGCGAATGGATGACCGCCAACATGACCGTGGTCCGTCACAACGCCAAGCTGGAAGCGACGATCGGCAAAATCAAAGAGCTCAAGGAGCGTTACCGCAACATTAATATGAATGATACTTCGCGCTGGAATAACCAAGGCGTAGCCTTTACCCGCCAGCTATGGAATATGCTGGAGCTGTCCGAGGCCATGACACTGGGAGCGCTGCTGCGGAACGAAAGCCGCGGCGCGCACTACAAGCCGGAATTCCCGACCCGCAATGACGAGGATTTCCTGAAGACGACCAAGGCGGCCTGGAGCGCAGAGGGTCCGCAAATCTCTTACGAGGCTGTAGATGTATCGCTGATTTCTCCACGGGTACGTGATTACTCGAAGGATTAACAAGAAGGTTGTTTTCACAACACTTTAGGAGGTAACTTATATGGCGGAAACAGCTGCAGCTCTCAAAAACGTAAAGTTTATCATCACCCGCCAGGATGATCCGCAAGGCTCATCGTATGTGGAGGAATTTGATCTCCCTTACCGTCCCGGCATGAATGTAATCAGCGCTTTGATGGAAATCCAGCGTAATCCCGTTAATGCCAAGGGCGACAGTACGGTTCCGGTCTGCTGGGACTCCAACTGTCTGGAGGAAGTATGCGGTGCCTGCTCGATGGTTATTAACGGCAAGCCCCGCCAGGCCTGCGCCGCCCTCATAGATAATCTAGAACAGCCTGTCCGCATTGAGCCGATGTCGACCTTTCCTGTGGTGCGTGATCTTGTCATTGACCGCAGCCGGATGTTCAATGCGCTCAAAAAGGTGAAGGCCTGGATTCCGATTGATGGCACCTATGATCTGGGCCCGGGGCCGCGGATGCCGGAGAAGAAACGTCAGTGGGCCTATGAATTATCCAAATGCATGACCTGCGGCGTCTGCCTGGAGGCCTGCCCGAATGTCAATGAGAAGACCAATTTCATCGGTCCGGCAGCCATTTCCCAGGTCCGTCTGTTCAATGCCCATCCAACGGGTGAAATGAACGCTGATGACCGGCTGGAGGCACTGATGGAGGATGGCGGTATCGACGGCTGCGGCAACTCGCAGAACTGTGTGCGGGCGTGCCCGAAGGGCATTCCATTGACCACCTCTATTGCAGAAATCAACAAGCAGACCACGAAGCATATGTTCAAACGCTGGCTCGGCGTGTAATAGCACAGGACGACGTTATCACTAGAATGACCCGCAAGCGGGCAGCTTTGAAAAAAGCATGCCCGCTTGCGGGTCATTTATTTTGAAAATGGGTAACTAATTAAACTGTACCCAAAAATTCAGGTCAGGCAAACGGCTGCTTCAATGGGCTGAAGGCAGGTTCTTCCAAGAAGAATTGCAGTACCAGTATATGTTATAATCTCCATAGTTATAAGGAATCGGCGAGTACGCAGGGGATCATTGAGGAGGAATAGATGGTGATTTGTCGGGAGCATAATGGGGCCTTTGTAATGGTCAAACAGCATGATCACGGACGGCTGGCGGGTGAACTCGCGGAGCGGTTTCGTTCGCAGCAGGTGCCGGAGCCGGCACAACGCGGGGAGGTGCTGCGGGCGGTGGCTAATCATGACCGCGGCTGGATTGACCTTGACGAGACGCCCTTCTGGAATGATGCGGAGGGGGCACCCTATACCTTTATCGATTTCCCTGTGGTACCGAAGCTGACCTTCTACCATAAGGGACTGGATGAGATTGAGGCGGATACACCTTATGGGGCGCTGCTGTGCAGTCTGCATTTCGACCGTCTCATCGAAGTGTCCGGTGAAGATAGCCCGGAACTTACCCGCTACCGGGAACGTGAAGAGCAGCGCCGGGCCCGCATCCGGCGTGATCTGGAGCAGACGGACCCTATTGGTGAAAGCGAGCTCTACTATGACTGCCGGCTGCTGCAGTTCTGCGATGATCTGTCACTGTATATGGCTTTGAACGAGCCGGGGTCACCCAAGTCAGAAGAGCATCCCTGGTGGAAGGATGGCTTCTCCGGAAGTGAGGATTTTGGCTTTACGGACGGACGCCGGATTACGGCGGAGTGGCAGGGAGTCAATAAGCTGCTGCTTGACCCCTTCCCGTTCACGGAGGCTGTCTCTGTTACACTTGTGCTGCGCAGGGTTCCCAAGGCAGAGGTTGAAGCCAAAGGCATTGCGCGTGCATACAGCGATACTCCGGAAATGAAGTACCGGATTGTTGTGTCGGGCGGACGGAATACAAATAATCAGCCATAGAACAGGAGTGACGCCGTGTCTTGGTGGATTTGGACGATCAATGGAACGGTATTGCTGCTGCTGCTATTCTGGTTTTACCGGATGGAACTGAAATGGATTAGCAATGGAGTGCTCCTGATCCCGATTTTGATCTATGTTCTGATTTCGGTAGAGGATTTGCTGAACTGGATTGATTGGGGAACAATTGTCCCGGGAAATGGCGGAATGCGAAGCCTGATTTTACTATTTTGCCTGGCGTCGGTGCTGTTCTATATATTTTATATTTTTCACGAAATCAAAGAGTCGAACAGTAAAGAAGTGAAGCTGAAGCACACATTGGTGCGCATTAGCATAGCCACCTTGTCCTGCATTATTTTTTTTACAGTCGTGTATACATCGATATACAAGCTATTCGGACAGACTTCCTTTATAGGTCAAGGCTTGGGGAATGATCTGATCAGTCAGTTCATCATCTTAAGCGATAGGAGACCCGTGACTTTAGTCATGGGAGGAGATCGCTATTTTTTTCTTAGGCTCTTATTTTTTAACTGAAAAATAAGAGTATACTATTCTTAGTAAAGAAAGGAGGAAAATCATGCAGCTCACAGTAACTGCAAAACTTAAAATCAATCCCACCGAAGAGCAACAACAGAAGTTGTTGCGAACCTTTTCGGCATACCGGGCAGGATGTAATGCGGTGTCAGAAACGGTCTTTTTGACGCATCAGCTTCAGCAGCCTGTGCTGCACCGCCTGACCTACGAAGTGCTCCGTGAAGATTGGGGACTCAAATCGCAAATGGCCCAATCGGTGATGAAGACCGTCATCGCCCGCTACAAAACCAATCAAAGCAATGGGCATGCTTGGACACGTATCAGGTTTAAACGTCCTGAGTATGACCTGGTCTGGAACCGCGATTATTCGCTGGTGAAAGGGTTGTTTTCCGTCAATACGTTGGATGGACGGATCAAAGTGTCGTTTGAAACGAAGGGTATGGAACACTACTTTCGCGGGGAATGGTTGTTTGGCACCGCGAAGCTCGTTTACAAACATGGTAAATTCTTTTTGCATATTCCAATGACTAAAGAGGTTGAGGAAGCGGAACTTTCCGCCATTCGCGAAGTCGTCGGTGTCGATTTAGGAGTGAACTTTTTAGCGACTACGTTTGATTCGAAAAGAAAAACAATATTTTTTAAGGGCCGCAAAGCCAAGCATAAACGTGCTCATTTCAAAGCGCTGCGTAAACAGCTTCAGCAAAAACAAACGCCTTCTGCGCGCCGACGCCTCAAACAAATCGGTCAACGAGAAAACCGTTGGATGTCGGATGTAAATCATTCGGTATCAAAGGCACTCGTCGATTCTTACGGCAAAGACACGCTGTTTGTGCTAGAAGAGTTAACAGGCGTCCGCCAGGCGACTGAGCGTGTGCATATCCACCAGCGCTATCAAACGGTATCGTGGGCCTTTTATCAGCTTCGCCAGATGATCACGTACAAAGCCCAGTTGAGGGGGGCCAAAGTGATCGCCGTCAATCCCCAATACACCTCGCAAATGTGTCCGATGTGCGGGCACACGGCCAAAGAAAACCGCAATAAAAAGAAACATGTGTTTTGCTGCCAAAATTGCCGTTATCAATCGAACGATGACCGCATTGGCGGCATGAATCTTCAGCGCCTTGGAATCCAGTACATCGCTGAAGAAACGGCGTAAGCAGCGCTTTCGCCGCTGGGGAGCTGTCAATCTTCCCGCGTAAGCCTTAGCTTACAGATGTAACACCACGCGTGTACCAAGCGAAAAAAGATAGGAGGCGTCTACCGCCGCTTGGACTATTGGGTCGTTACAAGCTCGCGACTTTAGTCGGGAGTCATTGACTTCGTTTCTGTATTTCAGTGTGGCTACATTTACAACGGTTGGTTACGGAGATATTGCCCCGGTTGACAATACCTCGCGGCTAGTAGTCATTATGCAAATTTCTTTCAGTTTTATACGGTGGCTTACGCCCTATCCATGTTGAGCGTTTTCCGTAAAATTCTGGGCCCCGCTTCCGAAGAAGAGGTTGAGGCGGAATTGGAGATAGAGGCAGCAGGGAAGGGGGAATCGCCCTATGAACGAAACAACGCCGGGGGTTTCTCCGATGAATGCGACTGAACCAGCGTCCGGTCGCAGCCGGCCAGGTACGAAGAAGCAAGGGATCATGGAACAGAAGATATCCCGGCGGCAGTTTCTTGGAAGGGGAATTGCAGCCGTAATCGGGGCCGGGATGTTAACAGGCGGCTATGCCTGGCAGGGTGAGCCGAATTGGCTGGATATACAAAGGCTGGAGCTGACTTTCAAAGACCTGCCATCAGGCTTCGATGGAATAAAGGTGGTACATTTCAGTGATACCCATTTGGGCTTTAACAAGGATGCCGATGATTTAACTGCCCTGGTGGCCCATATCCAGGATGCCGCCCCGGAGCTTATCTGCTTTACCGGTGATATCGTCGATAGTGAGGCTGAGGATCTGATTGCCGCTGTGCCTGTATTGTCAACGCTTCACGCCCCTTTGGGCAAGTTCGCAATACTGGGCAACCATGATTACAAAAATACCCAGAAACTGACCGGTTTGTGGCGAGCGGCGGGGTTTCAGGTTCTGAGGAATGAGTCTCACCTAATCAGGCGCGGCAATGAAGCTATAGCTGTTGCCGGATTGGAAGATCTGCTTCATGGCGAACCCGATCCGCAGGCTGCGGTCAAGGGCATTCCGCAGGGAACCTTCACCATATTGCTCATGCATGAGCCGGATTATGCCGATACGGCAGAGGCGTATCCCTTTCATCTTCAGCTATCGGGACATAGTCATGGCGGACAAATTCGTCTGCCGCTGCTGGGTGCGGTGTTTACTCCTTATGGATCGCACAAATACATAGCCGGACTTTATTATACGGAAACTAAGAGAATGCCGGTATATGTCAGCCGGGGATTTGGGGAGACCTATATGCCTTTCCGGCTGTTGTGCCGGCCGGAGTTAACCGTGTTTACCCTGCGCCGGACCTAAGGGAAAGGAGAGAGAGAATGAGTACCTATGATACGATACAGTTCCCGGGGCAAAATGGAGTAGCAGTTGAGCTGAGATCCATGCTGCCGGAGGATGCCGCCGCTTTGCGGGCTCTTCTCTCTCATCCGGAACTAAGGCGGCATATTGTCATGCGACGTGAAGGATCACAAAGTGATTCTATGGACAAGCTGATGAGCCGGATGCTGCATGCCTACGATCCTTGCGCCTTGCATGCCGGTATTTATCGCGGAGGAACGGATGAGCTGATTGGAACGGTTTCCTTTCAGTGCTGGAATCGGCGTAACGGTACGGCAATTTTGGGCTACATGCTGGATCCCGCATGGTGGGGCCGCGGTTTGGCTACGGAAGCGGTTGGTTTAATGCTTTATTATGGTATAAAGGAACTGGGAATTACACAGGTGGAAGGCCGTTGCAAGGGAGATAATATCGGTTCGGAGAGGGTTATGATCAAAAACGGGATGAGGCTGGTGCGGATTATTCCTGTGGCGGGTTCATTAAGTGATGTAATTAAAGTTTTCAGATTGTTACACAAATGAAATAAAGCCGTTATCAAACTCTAACAGTGACCGGTTAAACTAAGTACATGACCCCCTTTTGAAAATATAAATGCTTTGGGACCCGAATTGTCGGGTCCATTTTTTTTGTCATTTTAAGACTTACAAGGCAACTTGTATCTTCTGGCGCTGTTTGTAGTATACCCAATGTGTAAATCCGATTTCCCGCAAACGGGCCACAACCGCCTCGTGTTCATCGGCTACCCGGGAGGGCTTGTGTGCATCGGAGCCAAAGGTAACGTCTACTCCAAAGTGCAGCGCGCGCTCCAGAATGGCGTCGGAGGGATACCAGCCGCCGCTCAGCTTGGTCTTGCCCGAGGTATTGATCTCGATGGCAACGCCGCATTCCGCAATTGTCCGCAGGCAATCATCCACCGGAGCGGGAACATGGATGTCGGCAAAAGCCGGATAGTTCCCCTTCATGGCATCAATATGCCCCAGAATTTGAAACATGCCGCTGCGTGCAGACTGGGCAATAAGGTGATAATACTCTGTTTTGACATCCATCTGCTGGTTATTGTTCAGCTTTTTCCATCGTCCCTTGTTAAAAATGCTGACTCCGCCCAGATTATGTACGGAGCCAATCACATAATCAAATGGATACGCGGATAAGGTCTTCTGATACAGCATGGCATGCTCCGGGAAAAAGTCGGATTCGATGCCGAGAAGAACGTCGATGACACCCTCATACTCTTTTTTCAGGGAGAGAACCTCGTTTACATAAGCTGCGAGCTCTGATTTGGCCATAGCGATATGCGGAAAAGCTTGCTCTGATGGACTGCCAAAGTAAGGGGTGTGATCGGAAATCCCTATAACTCCCAGACCGGCTTTAATTCCGGCTTCAATATAATCACGGATGTTCCCGTCCGCATGGCCGCAGCGGAAATGGTGCGTATGCAGGTCGAATTTCATGTCGATGACCTCTCCTTTGGGAAATGGACTCACTCCGAGCCGATGAATTGGGTTTCGGGCATACCCTTGAGATCGCTCAGGAACTGTCTCATGGCGGAGTTGACGTACTTGCCGGACTTCGTAATGACACCTACCGGATGGGTAACCTCCAGCTCGATAATGGGTACGATTTTTAGGGTGCCCAATCTTACCTCTGCAGTAACCGACCGCTTCGAAATGATTGCGGCGCCAAGATCAAGCTCGACCATCCGCTTCACTTCTTCGCTGCTTGTCAGTTCCATAATGACATGCGGCTGTATGCCGTGCTTGGCAAATACATCTTCGGCAAATCTCCGTCCCACAGTATCCGGTGAGAGCAGAATCAGCGGAGTTTTCCCCAGCGCTTCCACACCTGCGCCTTTCGATTGTGCGAGGGGATGACGTGGTGAGACCACCAGCTCGAAGGTGTCATAGTACAGGATAGAAGTGGTCATACCCGGGTTGCGACCAATCAAATAACCGATACCGACATCTACCAGCCCGTTTTCCACATATTGATATATTTGTGAAGAGGACATCGATTGTATGGATGTTTTGATGTGGGGGAACTGGTCCTGAAAGTAGGAAAGGATACGCGGCAGAATTTGAATGGCGATGGATGTGGTCGTTCCGAGAATAATATGTCCCTGAGGAGTGTCCTCAAGATCGGCCAGCCGCTGCTTAAGCTCCTCGACAATGCTCACGATTTGCTCTGCATGCTCCAGAAATACCTGGCCTCTGTCTGTTAGTGTAACAGGCTGGTTCCGGTCAACCAGCTGTGTTTTGAATTCTTCCTCAAGGCTTTTGATCTGCGCGGAAACCGCCGGTTGGGTCAGGTTCAACAGCTCTCCGGCTTTGCGGAAGCTCATGGTTTTGGAGATTGTGATCAGTGTCTCAAGCTGGCTTATGTTCATGGAATACCTCCCTTGGGGCCAAACAAATGTTAAGCCGGGTACCGTCCATGAAAGGACGGCGAAGCCGTTACTTCTTCATATATATTACGCTCAATACGGGCATTATATTAAATTATAGGAGATTACTACCTGCAGGGCAATCATACTCAGGAAAATATCTCCACAATTCCTTCCTCATAACCATTCATTTTTGGTGAATTGTGCCGATATATGGAGTATAATAAATCAATATTGCTTGGGACTTTTGGTGTATGACTAAAGCCCGGTAAAGGAGGGACAGCACTTTATGAAGGCAGAAGTAATAAATCCGTTTTTAGAATCTGCGCGTACCGTAATTGAACAGGTGATTCAGATCTCGCCGTCCACCGGTGATCTGGGTATTAAAGAGATCGAACTGATTGATAATCATATATGGATTCAAGTGGGAATGACGGGCCAGATGAGCGGAAATATCATATTCGGTATCGCGGAGGCTGTAGCACTGAAGATGGTATCGGCCATGATGGGCGGGTACGTCATCACAGAAATGGATGAAATGGGCCAGAGTGCGATTTCGGAGCTGGGCAATATGATCAGCGGGAATGCCAGTACGATTTTATCGAATCAGGGGGTAATGGTAGATATTACGCCTCCGAAACTGATGAAGTCGGAAAGCATGTCTTTTCTGCCCCGCAAGGCGCTTAGTATTCCACTAAGAATGGATGGGATCGGGGAACTGGATATTCAGGTGATGATCTCTTAATACGCATTAGGAGTTGAGCATTGGAATGCATTCCACGAAATTGATGGATAAGGTTGTTGTAATTACAGGGGCTTCAAGCGGAATTGGTGCCCTAACAGCACAGATGCTTAGCAAGCGTGGTGCGGTTCCGGTTCTGGTGGCCCGTTCAGAAGATAAGCTTAGAGAAACGGCGGCGGGGATTCAAGGGAAATATGGAATGTATACTTGTGACTTCAGGGACTCTGCCAGGGTAGAGGAGACGTTTGCGGATATTTTGCATACATACGGCCGTATCGATATTTTACTTAACAATGCCGGATATGGAAAATTTGCGGAATTTACGGAAATGCCAACCGCTGAATTCGACGATATGATGGATGTGAATTATATGGGAATTGTCCGTTGTACAAAGGCTGTAGTTCCTCATATGCTGGAGCGGGGAAGCGGACAGATCGTGAATGTGGCTTCGATGGCCGGCAAGATCGGCACCAGCAGGGCGGTAGCCTATACCGCTTCGAAGCATGCTGTGCTTGGTTTCACGAATGCGCTCCGGCAGGAGCTGCGCAAGAGCGGTATCATTATCTCCGCGGTGAACCCGGGGCCGATTGCTACCGATTTTTTCAAGATAGCGGACCCTACCGGCAATTATGAAAAGAATGTAGCGAAGATGATGATGACCCCGGAGCATGTGTCTGCCAAGATCGTGAAGACTATGGAAAAGGGCAAGGAAGAGATGGATCTTCCCGGGCTGGCGGCGATTGGTATCCGCTTGTATGGGTTATTTCCCCGCCTGGCAGATAGACTCACCTATAACGCGATGAACAGGAAATAGAATGCAGTAGATAATCAGTGGGCCTTCCATTTGGTGGAGAGGCCTTTTTGGCATATAATGAAGATATTACTCAAGGGAAAAGGATGAATTTACAATATGAACACTGGTTCTTTTACGGCGATCGGCATCGAGGAAGATCTCGCTGCCAAATTGTCCGATTTCGGTATTAATACTCCATCCCCTGTGCAGGAGCAGACCATACCTCTTCTGCTTGAAGGAAGAGACGTACTTGCCGCTTCACAAACAGGGACGGGCAAGACTCTTGCCTATCTACTCCCGCTTCTGCAGGGAATACAACCGGAGAAACGGGTCGTACAGAAGCTGGTGCTGGCGCCTACCCAGGAGCTTGCGATGCAAATTCTGCGTGAAGCGGAGCGTTACGGGGCACACCGGGGGATTGGTATGCTGGGATTAATCGGCGGAGCGGCCATCAAGCGCCAGATTGATAAGCTTCGCGAGCATCCCCAGCTTGTTGTAGGAACGCCCGGACGTGTACGCGAGCTGATTGGACTGCGTAAGCTGAAAATGCATGAGGTCACGACTATTGTTATTGATGAGGCGGATCAAATGTTCCAGCTCAGCGGGGCCGGTGAAGTGACGAAGATTGTCAGCAGTGCGCTGCGGACACGTCAGCTGGTCATGCTGTCGGCGACGATTGGCCCGGAGACGAAAGCGCTGGCTGCGCGGGAGATGAAAAATCCGGCCGAAGTCGGGATCGACCCGGGTGTGATGACGGCGCAGGGTCTGGAGCATCATTATGTCGTGACGGAGGAACGGAATAAGATAGACATGCTGCGGCGGGTGATTCGCCACTATAATCCGGATAAGGCGATTGTGTTCGTAAACGCTACAGAGGATATTGCCGAGGTTCAAGCTAAACTGGAGCATCTCGGACTGTCGGCAGCAGCCTTGTACGGCGATGCCGATAAGGTGACGCGCAGCCATGTCCTGGCCCGGTTCCGCGACGGAAAATTCCGCGTACTGGTGGCAAGCGATGTCGCTGCCAGAGGACTGGATATCGAGAATCTGTCGCTCGTGGTCAGTTTTGATCCGGCATTTGATTCGGAGCACTACGTGCACCGCGCGGGGCGCACGGGACGTATGGGACGCCGGGGCCTGTCGGTGACCATCGTTACAGAGCAGCAGACATTTATTATGCGCAAGTTCGCACGCGAGTTGAATATAGAACTTACGGAGCGTGAGATGTACGCCGGTAAAGTGCTGTCATCGGATGAAGCCCGCAGCGCTAATCGAAGCACTGGCGGGCCTTCCCGTGGCGCAAGCAGCACTCCATCCCGCCGTGAGGATTCCTCTGCGCGAAGCGTCAAGCCGCAGGCCCGGATAGCAGGAGTCGCACCGGCTACGGGTGCAGGCGCTAAGTCTGCCGCGACCTCGGCTCCAGGAAACGGGAATGCACAAGCGGGCGGGGCCTTGCCGCGGGAGCAGTCGCGGATGATGCCGAGCAAAGCGGAACGTGAGCGCAACCGCAAGAATAAAGGAGCGCCAAAGTGGTTGAAGAACAAAACGCCCAGAGGTGATGGTCAATGAGTTCAGCTCCCGTATTGCAAATTACGTGCTTAAACGGCGGGTACAGTCTGAACAGGCCTGTGCTGCATGATGTTTCACTTCAGGTCCAGCCCGGAGAAATGGTCGGACTGATCGGCTTGAACGGAGCAGGCAAAAGTACGACAATGAAGCATATTCTTGGACTCATGTCGCCGCATAAGGGTGAGATTACCGTGCAAGGCAAGACGCGGGAGGCGGATCCGGGCCGGTATCACAACGCGTTATCCTTTGTACCGGAATCCCCCTTGCTGTACGAAGAACTGACTGTTCGTGAGCATGTTGAATTTACAGCCCGTGCATACGGTATCGATCGCGGCGATTACGAGTCACGCAGCAGTCATCTGGCCGCACTGTTTCATATGGAGGATAAAATGGATAGCCTGTCTGCTCATTTATCCAAAGGAATGAAACAGAAGGTAATGATTATGTGTGCCTTCGTCGCACGTCCGGCATTGTATGTGATCGATGAGCCATTCCTCGGCCTTGATCCGCTGGGCATTCGTTCCCTGCTTGATTTCATGCTGGAGCTGAAGAAGGGCGGGGCGTCGATCCTGCTCAGCTCCCATATTCTCTCTACCATCGAGAATTACTGCGACCGCTTTATTGTGCTGCATCAAGGCCAGGTGATCGCCCAGGGCACCCTCAAGGAAATGGCTACGGCAGCCGGACAGCAGGGGCTGTCCTTGGAGCAGCTGTTCTATGAGCTGGTTCAGGGAGGTAACTGATATGGATTTGAAGCAGCTGCACCGGGAGCGGCGCGGCCGGTTCATGGGAAGCTTACTGCCTTATGTAGGTTATATTATCCAAAGCGGAGTAGCGATGGTGTTCCTGTTCGTGCTGATCGCCTTCTCCGCCTGGTATACTTCACTGCTGGGAAATCCGCCGGCAGGCATACCCATCCGTTGGATTATGCTGGCGCTGCTGCTGCCTGCGGCAGTTCACAGCAGCTTCCGGACGTATTTGCAGAGTCCGGATACCATATTCCTCTTGCCCCAGGGTCACCGGATGAGAGAGTATTTCCTGCCGGTATGGGTAAGCGGTATTCTATGGAAGGTTCTGCGGCTTGCGTTTATTCTTATCACATTATGGCCTCTCTACATACGTACTGAAGGCGTGCCGAAGCAGCTGTTGGCAACGGCCTTGCTGCTGCTTGGTGTTAAACTGCTCTCAAGCTATAGCTTCTGGCGGGAGCAAGCGATGATATCGGGAGCGGCCTCCAAGGCCTTCACCCTTCTACGTTGGGCAGCAGGCGGTTTGATAATAGCGGCCTGGCTGTGGCAGCCGGCCGGACGGGGCTTGATCTTCATCGCACTGCTGACTGCCGCTTATATAGCGGCCCTGTCCGTTCCCGGACGCCACGCTGTACCATGGGAGAAGCTCATTGCGACGGAGAAGAATCAAGGTGCACGGGCACTTATGATTCTGGGCTGGTTCGTGGACGTGCCGGGACGTGAACAACGCGTATATTCCCGGCGTTTACTCTCCGGGTGGGGAGGCAGCATCCCTTGGCGGAGGGAGACCGCCTATCGCTATCTGCTCACAAAAAGCTTTGCGCGCGGAGACGTCTTCGGCATTGTGCTGCGTATGGGTCTGCTGTCCCTGTTGCTCAACTGGTGGAACCGGAGCAGCCTTATCGGCAGTGCCATTTATTTATTCTTTCTGTTCGTGATCGGGATTCAGCTGTCAGCACTGCGTAAATTGCACAGTGAATCGTTCTGGCTGACCGTCTACCCGCTGCCGGAAGGCACCCGGGGTCGGAATACCGTACAATTTATATTTTATATCCTCCTCTTAGGAGCATTGCTGATGTGGCTTCCTTTCCTGGCTGCTGCCGGAGAGCGTCCGCTGCCGGTAGCGGGAACGCTAATCGCAGGTTTAGTGATGGCCTATCTGTTCAAAAGCTTCTTGTCCCGCAAGGCGGCACGCTTCGAGGATGAAGATGTATAGCAAAAACAAAGGGTGCCCCAGCAGCCATTCATCACATGGCTTATGGGGCACCCTCGTTTTATTTATTACAAATGGTGTGAACACGATTAGTGGGGAGAGAGCGGCGCTCCCTCCCCGGGATTGCTCCTCTTAATTAGACAAAAAGAGAACGGCTGATGATAACTAAAAGGATAAAAAGAACCAGGATTGCACCAGTGCTGGTAAATCCGCCGTATCCGTATCCGCCTCTTGCTTCTTCGCTCATGTTCATTCCCCTTTCACGATGAGTAGTTGTTGTACTTGATCTGTACACGGTATTGTATGTGCGGAGGGAGAAACGTGTATAGGCCAATGACGGTGCAGTGAGACAAAAAAAGGTTCCATCTACAAAGTAATGCTCCAGAGAGACGTACTTTTCGTCGGCCAAGAATTGAAGCAAGGCGGTAAATACGGATTCGAGGACATCTTTCATCCGCTGGGAACGGAAACGGTTGATTTGATGGTGCGGAAATCTGGACGCTGCCGACCGGCCAACCACATGAAAGGGATGGTTTCCCGAACGGCTTTAGCCATCTGGCGGGACGGATAAATCCGCTGGGTATAAATAATGACTTTGGTTAACATTTTGGGGTGATAGCTGTCGCGGCCGCCACCGGGATAGGCTGCGGTAAAGAGAGAATCTTCCAGTCGATTCACGGCTGCATTGACGACTCGAACGAGGTGATTTGACGGAATATCTTCTTCTAAATCCATTGGCAGGTTTACCAAAGCGCGATTTCTTTTTTGTGATTTTAAAGAAGATTTGGGAGTAAGGGTTTCCGCTAAAAGCAGCGGAGAGGATGGAACGATTGCGGAAAAGCGGCAGCGGTCGCCTTGCTCTCCGGATTTTTACCGTTAAGGGAAATAAATAAAATCTGGAGAGCACAGCGATTGGAGCAACGGTCCGTTCGCGGAGCGTCCATCTAACACCCACTTAAATCCTACTCACAAAGTAAAGGGTGTCCCGGCAGCCATTTCCATGGCTACCGGGACACTCCCTTGAAATTCCATATATCGGCGAATCAGGCTTTCTCCAGGTCGCGAATTCCCGAATAGACAAGATCGAATAAATCCTCCAGGTTCTCCTCTTCGATACAGGAGAAGGCAATCCGGAGATCGGTCTCGCCAAGTGCGATGGTACCCAGCCCGTAATTGTGGATCAGGTGGAGACGCAGAGCTTCTGCGGAAACGGTGTGCAGCTTAAGACACATGAAATAACCGGAATTGAACGGGTAATAGGTCCATACATCATCCCCGTACTTCCCGCTGTCAAGCAAAGCCTTTACTTTATTGGCGCGGCCTTTCATGATCTGGAACTTCTCTTCCTTCTGTTCGGAAAATTCCGGCGACTTGAGCGCTTCAAGCACGAAGGTCTGGGAAGGATGAGCGCCGCTGGAAATCGTGGCCCGAATGATACCAAGCGTTTTTTGTTCCAGGGCAGCGAGCAGTTCCTTGTTATCCGATGCGTACGTAATAAATCCGACACGGAATCCCCATACGAATTCCTCTTTGGTCGCACCGTCAATCTTGACGGCGAGAATACGCGGATGCAGGTTGGCCAGCTGGCCGAATAGTGATTCCTTAAGCGAGTCCTCGAAAAAGAGACCGAAGTAAGCATCATCGCTGACAACAACGACATTGATACCGGCTTCCGCCGCAACCAGGACCGCTGCGACGATTTCTTCCCCTTCTTCTCTGCTCGGAGTATAGCCTGTCGGGTTGTTCGGGAAGTTAAGCAGCACAATGGCTTTGCCTTTATCTTTCTGGGCCAGGAGGGCATCGGTCAGTCCTGCACTGTTAAACTTGAAATCCTCTGTGAAAAGCGGATAGTTAACGATTTCGCCATGACGGCGGATGCCGAAGGTCAGCTCGTAGTTCTCCCAATTTTTGTCGGGATAGATAATGGCGTCACCTTGCTCTGCAAACAAATCTGCGACAATACTAAGGCCATGTGTCAAAGCGTTGGTAACGACAGGATTGCTGAATGACTTACCTTCAAGGGAAGGATTCTCACGCAGCATCTTCTCACGCCATACCGTGCGCAGCTCGGGTTTGCCTGCCGGAGGGGCGTAGCCGTAAAGATCTTTCGGGTGGAAAGCGGACAGTTTGTCCTGAATAACGCCGAGGTGCATAGGAATCCCTTTTTCGGTAGCAATACCGATCGTAGCATTGTACTTTTTGGCATGAGCGGCTGCTTCCGCAGACTGGCTCAGAATTCCCTCTTTTGGAAAATAAATTTCCTTGCCGAGCGTAGAGAGCATTTCGTATACATGTACATTTCCGGACTTGATACTTTCATTCAATTGTCCAGCAAGTTGGTTCATCATTTTCATCCTTCCGGTATCTTGGGGATACATACTGCTAACATTGCCTAACATTATAACATCGCAGAATGCAACCGTCACTTACGAAAGCGCGTAATTTTCAAAATAGTTTGCGAATATTATTCCGTAGCCGGGACATGTATGAGCATCGTCGTCTGGTCCTCGCATGGAATGATGTGCAAAATGTCACGTGACACGGTATGATGGTGGATATAAACGTTCAGGGGGGAAGAGTATGCTGCATGCATCGCCGTCCTCTTTTGTCATCCTGCCTGCCCTTGCCAAAATTGTGTGTGAGCCGGGATGGAAATGGCAAAAAAGAGAGAAGCCGCTGCAAAATTACGATTTATTCTATGTTTGGAGCGGGGAAGGTACGGTTGTGCGCGGGGGTGTTTCTTATCAAGTCGGGAAAGGAAGCTGCTTTCTGTTCCGGCCTGGCGACCATACAAGTGCGACACATCATCCGCAAAAGCCGCTTGTGCTTACATATATTCATTTCGATGTGACCGAAGAAGTCAAGGATATCCCTCTCCCTTACAGGGAGCTTACGGAGACGGTGGAATTCGAGCATATGCTCGCCCGGTATGTGCGCCTGTTTCTGGTCAAGACCTTTGCCGCTAAAGAGGAGGGACAACTGATTCTGAAGCAGCTGATGATTCATCTGCTGCGGGAGGATCGGGTGATGCCCGTGGAGCGCAATGCCAGCAATCAGCTGACGGAAGTGATCCACGAAGTAGCGAACTATGTAAGCCAGCATCCCGGCGCATCGCACAGGGTGGAGGATCTGGCTGCCCGTGCGGGGCTGTCACCGCGTTATTTTTCGATTAAATTTAAGGAGCTAATTGGGTCCTCTGTCCAGTCTTATGTGATCCGTGCCCGTATTGAACGTGCCCAGCATTTGCTACTGTACGCCGGAATGAATGTGACCGAGGTGGCGGATGCGCTGGGTTACCGGGACATTTTCTTTTTCAGCCGCCAATTCAAGCAGCATACAGGTAAAAGCCCGTCCGAGATCCGCTGAGGCTGGGCCTTGTTTCAATATTTTAATGCACGGGTAAATACGTTGGAACCTAGTTTACAGAGATTTTACAAATCAACTGGGAAGGGGAGACTCATGGCGATGATCAACAGACGCCGAATTTGCAATATAGACTACAGGGCTGGAGGCGGGGGAATTTTTAGAAACCGCTTACGGCGTTCGAAGCCAGGCGGTATAGCGAACCATCACTGGTTCTGATTAAGCCGTATTAACCTTACAAATGAAGCTATATAAGTTGAACTAAAGAATACCGGCTCAAAACCAAAATCAGCGGTTGACCGATCGTGAATCAAGCGAATAAGGGTTCGGAGAGGCCCTCCGATCGCTGTTATAGCCGAAAACTATCGTATCTCCAGAATTCCCGTAGGGCCTCCGCTGTGTTGGCGCGTTATTAAATAACGGGAATTTCTCATCTTAATGGAGACGTAACACTCTCACGAAATGAATTAAAGGGAGTTTCTCCCTCTAATGTGAGTGTTCGCCTCATTATTGCTGGATTTAGAGGTATAATTTCCCTTTAATTCTCTTGAAAACGGTTTATTGTCTGAAATAAAGGGAGTTTTTCCTGCTATTGCTATACGCCAAGGCAAGGCCAGTAAACCAAAGAGCCGAGCTTGAGATGGACCTGAAGGGTTCACTGAACGAGCAGAGAGGACGGAACGATTGCCGAAAAGCGGCAGCGGTCGCATGGGTCTCCGGATTTCAACCGGGACAGCGGTATGCCTCAAGAAATCTGGAGATGGACAGCGGCCGGAAGTCCAACATTCGCTGTAGTTAGCAAGTAAATCCATTTTAGAAAATTCATAAGTTCAACTTATATAATAAGAATATATGCAAGGGCCGGGACCTTCAAGGTACCCGGTTCTTTATGTTGTGCGAAACCGGGATTGAAGCCGAGGTTGAAGAGCCAGGCTGCCTATGACAGAATACAAGGGTACAGCTGCTGTTCAGTTACCGGGAGGATGATGTTTATGAGGAGAATAATACCGGCAGGGGATCACCCGACAGCACTAGTTACCGGCACTTCGTCGGGGTTCGGGCTGCTGATCAGCTTGGAACTGGCGAAGAGGGGCTTTAAGGTAGCGGCCGGGATGCGCAGACCACAGGCTGCAGATAAGCTGATGGAGGCTGCGGAGCTGGCGGGAGTCGCCGGGAATATTTCGGTCATCGAGATGGATATTACAAATGAGAATCAGGTTCTGGCGGCAGTAGAAGAAGCAAAGAAACTATTCGGCACCATCGATGTGCTTGTCAATAATGCGGGCGGTGTATGGGGCGGTTTCGCGGAAGAGGTGCCGCTTAATCTATGGCGGGAGCAGATGGAGACAAACTTCATCGGTAATGTCAGCGTGACCCGGGCGGTGCTTCCCTTGATGCGGACTCAGGGCCGGGGGAAGATTATCCAGATGAGCAGTATCAGCGGATTGATCGGATTTCCCGGGTTCGGACCGTATGCAGCCTCCAAGTTTGCGCTGGAGGGCTTCAGCGAATGCCTTGCGCTGGAGGTGAAGCCTTATGGCATCGACGTGGTTCTGGTAGAGCCGGGCTCGTATGGGACAGATATATGGGAAAAGGGCTTCGCGGCCATGCAGGCCCCGCCCCATTCTCCCTACCTGAGCATGCTGGAGTCTGTGCTCGCTTACGCCCGGCGCAGCGCTTCTGCCAGCGGCAATCCGCAGGAGGTAGCGGATCTGGTAGGCGATATTGCCTGCTCGCGCCGTCCACGCTTCCGCTATATGCTGCCCCGGTCCACGGTGTGGACCGCCCGCGGCAGGAAGTGGCTGCCGGACTCCCTATTCCGCATTGTTCTTATGTCTGCACTGAAGCGCAAGGCTTAGGAGGGGAGGGAGGTTCCTTGGTTTTATTGTTGCGGACAGCATCTGCGCGTCATGGCTCCAGAGCTGTGCGGGCTCACCACTCTCCCAAAATAATAAACAAAAACCAGCCGCCCGCTTAATTTGCAGACGGCTGGTTTACGTAGATGCTATCCAATAAATCCATTCGTTTTCAGGTATTCCATGACGCGGGCGGCGCTTTGATTGATCGTCTCCTGATCGGTGTATAACACGAGTTCTGGAAATTCCGGATCCTCGAACGGATCGGATACTCCGGTAAAATGTTGAATTTCTCCGCTGAACGCTTTCTTATAAAGCCCCTTCACATCCCGCCTTGCGCATTCTTCCAGCGGACAGCGGACATATACTTCCGCGAATGATCCGATCGATGCTCGAGCCGATTCCCGCATTGACTTGTAGGGTGAAACAAATGAAGCGAGCACAATGACGCCGTTACGAGTTAAAAGACGAGCGACATAAGCAGCCGTCGCCACATTCTTCCGGCGGTCGTCTTTGGAAAAGCCGAGCCCTGCATTCAGCTGCTCTCTCATCTTGTCGCCATCCAGCAACTCAACCTTCAAACCGCGAAGCTTCAACAGACGGCCGACTTCAAGGCATACTGTAGTTTTGCCGGCTCCTGACAGTCCTGTGAACCACAGGGTCACTCCTTTCTGCAAGGGTCTCCTCTCCTCTCCTTTGTCTGCTTCACTTCACCAATCATTGTTTTTTTCGTATCCGTCTGCGATTAGCCATTTTCCCGCAGTTTGTTTAACGATTTGCTTCACTTCGTCGTCAAACTCATGCTTCCATTCGCCGCTGACGCCTTTGCGAAATGTCAGGGAATTCGATGGATCGATACGGCTCTCCATCGCATTCAACACCGCTCGAAGCGATTGCCGGGCCAGTATATTTCCCGAGAGAAAACGCAGCAATCGTTCCAGCGCTTTCCGGCGGGTCGCTTTTGAAGTCATCAGCTGCTCAAAAGTCAGTCTGCACACATCCTCATGATTCGACCAGCCGTGAAATTGCTGATACCATGATCCGATGTCCGGATATTGAACGGTTTCGGTACGAACCCCCTGTATGAGCGCCAGAAATTGCTCTTTACGGCTTCCGAGCTGAAGCATATGCTCCCGGAGGGGGTGGTAAAGATAAGGGCCGGAAATAAAGTAGGTATACGATACAACGATATCCCGCAAATCGCGAGTCAGGAATACATGCTTGATATTATTGCGCTTCAGCATGTCGGCATAATCAGGTGAATAGTACACATGACCCGATACAAAATTGCCTTGCTCCAACCTCCTGAAGATGGTTTCATGCGGATTGAGGTCGCGCGGATACCCATGAAAAATGGGTTTGTACTGTAACGTATGCTTATCCGGCACCTTTGGAATCGGACAAATACCAGAAATTAGCCTGTACATTTTTCAAAGGGGTGAATACTCAAACTGTCCACAAAAAGAAGAGGCTGCCCCATAAAGCCGTTTTTAACGACCTTTTGGGACAGCCTCTTTCTGGTTTTCAATCTACTGGGGAGGATGCAGAGTTCCCAGCCACTCGCCCATCTTCACCTTGGTATCCGCCGCCAGACCCGGACGCGGGGTAAAGGTTCCGGTCTCCGTAAGCAGCACTACAGTTGATCCGAACTCGAAATAGGCAAGATCAGCACCCTTCTGCCAGGCTTCTGCGTTGTCATCCGAGTAGCGGATACTGCTGACGTTCATGGCGCCCACCTTCACGACTGCGGCTTCTCCGTAGTCCCCCGCAATATAAGTAATGAGCCGTTCATTGCGGCTCAGCACGCTCTTCATGTGTCTCATGCCGAATTCGTTGACAGGATATGCACGGCCCCGGACATAATCACTCTCAGCCTTGCGCCCCTTAAGAGGCGAATGGATTCGGTGATAATCGGTGGGGCTCAAATAAAGCACAAAAAAGAAGCCTTTCTTGTAAAGCTCCAGATGCGGAGAGTGATTAAGCAGATCCTCCAGCTGATAATCCTGTCCTTTTACATTCATAATCGTTCCTGCCGTAATGTCTCCCATCGCGGTTATCATTGCATCCACAGGGCTGACCAGAGCATCCGGCTCTGCTGCAACAGGCCGCATTCCGGACTTCAGCCGGCGGCTGAAAAATTCATTAAGGGAACGGTATTCTTCAGGGTTCTTCTCCGCTTCAGCAGCGGGAATATGATAAATACGAATAAATGCCGGGATAAAAAAGCGGCTGAGTCTGCTGTGGGACAAATAACCCATCAGCCTGGAAAGCCATCTGCGTGAGGACAGCTCGGTCATCAGCCGCAAAAATTGTTTAACCATGCCCATCTCCCTTCCATAATGCAGCAGTACGGTCCTTATGGATAGACTGTCTCCGCTCTGCATTATATTGACATAGAATAGAAGACAAATCAATAAAAGTTATCCCCGTTCAACCCTTTCCAGCAAATAACGGGCATAGCTCATGGGCCGGTTGTAGCTCTCCTTCCACGTCTCTGCAAGCCCTGCCTTGTGAAATCCATAACGCTGATCGCGGCCGTTGCATTCAATGAAATAAGGATGCCCTTCTCCCGTGATGCCGATATCCAGTCCGATATCGGCCAAACCGGGGAGACTCTGCTCAAGACACCGAGCGATTGCGAGTCCCAAACTCCCGGCGGACATCCGGATATTCGAAGCTTTCTCTCCGGAAAAGACGCGCTCCAGAGCCAACGAAGAGGGGACTGCTTCGCCGCCCCGGGCGATATTGGAGACAAAGCCTCCCGGTGGAGCAAGCTTGGCGAAGAGACCGGTTATCTGCCACTCTCCTCCCCACCCGCGCTGTACCGTGACGCGCAGATCGAAAGGGCGGCCTGTAATCTCTGCAAGCGGAATACGCTCCTGTACCAGATAGGGGACGACAGCAAGACGATGCAGCAGCTGCCTTGGCAGGGCATCCTGATCTATGGGGACACTTACCCAGCGCCTTGCCAATTGCGATCTGTAGCTCCAGCTCCAGCCCCCGTTTTCCCTACGGGTCAAGCGCATGACTCCATTTCCTACACTTCCGCGGCAGGGCTTCAGAATGAGATCCGGGAACCGGGTCATCATGTACTTCAATCCGCTCATTCCCTTTTCAGTTGCCGGCAGGAAACGGCGCAGCTCAGGATTTAGTCCAAGCAGCTCATGAATTACATCTTTTCCGTAACGGTTACACGTATTGAACACCAATGGTCCCTTGCGGATTAGCTGCTCCATTCCGGCATTCTCCCGGCTGTAAATAGCCCGGTTGTGAATGACATCCGGTATCGGAATAACCGTTCTCCGGTATCCTTGGGACTCTTTTATATAGGCATAGCAGAATCCTGAATGTGTATCTATATCTTCCAACTTCAGGTAGCAAGGGGTCATGTCATATACGGAGGCGGCTTCCTCATAATTCAAAAGGGATTCCTGTCCCGTTTTTCGCCGGGGAATGCCCCGGTGCATAGCGGAATTAAGCAGTATTCCGACGCGCTTGCGCCCCATGTTGGTCCCTCCTGTCATCCTCTGTCGTTCCGGCGGTTCCCTACTACTACAGTCAGTGTATGTGTGTACGTGCCCGACAGGATGGACGAATGAGGTGCGGCAGATGCCCTTTTTTCGGGAAGGTAAAATGCTGGGGTTTATTTTGAGGGTGTCATCAGCCCACTTCACTGCATATGATGCCTAGGAGAAACAATAGTTGGAAGGAGGAGACTGCTTGTGAGGGGTTCCAAAAAAAAGCAGCCGCGCAGTGCGAAAAATCGACTTTATTATGTTGATAATCCCAATACAAAAGAACTGAGTATGCTGGAGAGCAGTCCAAAAGCGTTCAGGGGTACAGTGACGGACAACGATGAACAAGTGGTAACGCTTGACCAGGCCTTGCAGGTACACGGGGAAGGGACAGCGGAAGCAAGCGAGGTATCGCTGCATGCTGCGCCTGCCCTGCTGCCGGAGCCCGTAGAGACGATCCCGCTTCCGAAGCAGGTGCTTGACCTTGAGCAGGAGCAGGAGCAGGAAAAGGAGCAGGAGCAGGAGCAGGAACATATTCCCGCACCCGTATTCGCCGCACCCATTCCTGTTCCAGAGAAGGAGCGTCTGAAACCGATTTACACAGATGACCTGTCCGATGCAGCAGTGACCGGAGCCAAGATCGCTCCCCGCACGATTGACGGTACCAAGCTGAAGTTCGGTATTATTGGTACACCTTGGCTGCAGGATTACGCTGTACAAAGTATTAATATTGCGGACAAGGCAGTGACCTCCTCCAAATTAGCCCCGGAATCCGTTTCGGGAGAGCATTTGGCGGAAGGCAGTATATCCGGGGGCAAGTTGCTGGATCATTCCATCAGCGGAGAGAAGCTTAGGGATGACAGCATTGGTCCGGAGAAGCTGGCTGACCGGATTATCGGCGGCAATAAAATTGCGGACCGGTCGATTGAGAGCCGGCATTTGAGTGAGTTCGTGATTACAGGTGAGCTGCTGGAAGACGGGGCGGTATCCGGTGACAAAATACTCAGCGGCGGCATAGTCAGACGGCATTTGGCGAACGGCATCATTGACCGCTCCAAATTGGCTGATGAAGCGGTATCCGCCGATAAAATCGCCGATGGTGAGATTACCGGTGCCAAGCTGAAGGACGGTATCATCGATAGCCGTCACTTGACTGAGGGTTCTGTGACGGCGAAGCATCTGGCACCGGGGGCTATTGGCCGGGAGCAGCTGGGGAACCGGCTCATTGGCAAAGAGCAGCTGCAAACAGGAAGCATCGAAAGCGGGCATTTGGCCGATGGTGCCGTAGGATCACGCCAGCTCGGGTCAGAGTCCGTGCGAAGCCAGCATCTGAGCCCGGAAAGTGTAAGCGGACTTCACATTGCGGAAGGGGAGATCCATGGGCATCATCTGGCCGACCGGAGTATTTCCTTTGTGAAGCTGGCTGAGGGGGCTGTCGGTACTGTTCAACTCGTAGAGCAAGCGGTCACCTCCTCGAAAATTGCCGACCAAAGTGTACTGACGCATAAGCTTGCTGACGAAGCTGTGCAAACCCGGCATATCGCCAAGTCTGCCGTACGCGGACCGCAAATCGCACCTCAGACGGTGTCCGGGGCTCATCTGCAGCGTGAATCGATAGACAACACTCACTTAGGAGCAGCTGCTGTAGGGTCCACTCAGCTTCAGGATGGTGCTGTGCAATCCCGGCATATTTCAGATGGAGCAGTGGGTGGCGGACAGCTGGCAGCTGAAGCCGTGACCGAAGGGCATCTTCACCCGCTTAGCGTTACTGCAGGAAAGCTGGCCGACGGTGGTGTTACCTTCACAAAGCTTGCAGCCGGTGCAGTGACGGGGAATGCGATTTCACGGGAAGCCGTAAGCGGAGAACATATCGCTTTTTGTGCAATCGGAGAGAAACATTTAAATGATTCAAGTGTCAGCGGCCGTGTTCTCCAGGGAGCAGTCGTGAATGCTGAGCATTTGATGCCGGGAGCGGTAGAACGCCGACATTTGGCAGAGAACAGCGTAACTGCCAGTGCCCTTCAATCCGGTTCGGTATTGGCAGATAAGCTGGCTTCCGGTGCGGTGAAGGAGACTCATATTGCAGCAGGATCCGTGCAGCCGCATCATCTGGCTGATCATGCCGTAACTTCACTAAAGCTTTCACCGGAAAGTGTATCCACGGACAAAATCAGTGACTTGGCGGTGACCACAGGCAAGCTCGCCGACGGCAGTATCAATTCTGCTAAGCTTGCGGAGTCAGCGGTTCTGGAGGAGCATCTATCTTCAGGCGCTATAGGTTCGGATGCAATCCGTGACAATGCGGTACAGGGCAGGCATTTGTCACCCGGCAGTATCGGCGGGGCGCAAATCAGGCCGCTAACTATAGGCAACGGCCACATTCTTCCGAATGCAGTATCGTCCATTCAGCTGCAGAAGGGAAGTATTAACGCCGACAAGCTGGCGAAGTTGTCCGTGGATTCGTCACACCTGTTGCCGGAAAGTGTGGAAGGGGAGCATCTGGCCAGTAAAGCGATTGAAGGCCGTCATATTGGCTACGGGGAAATCACCCTGCAGCATTTGGCTGAGGAGGTGAGGAGCCCTGACTTGCTGCCGGACGGCAGTATTACCGGCGATAAGCTGGCAGAAGGAACAGTTGACTCATTCCAGTTGGCACCGGGCAGTGTGAATGGAGATCACCTGGCACCTGAGGCAGTAGACAGCCGCCATATAAGTTCAGGCAGTATTACGATGGAGCATCTTGCGGAAGAGACAAAAACTTCCGAGCTGCTTCCGGATGGGAGTATTACCGGCGATAAGCTGGCGGAAGGAGCAGTCGGCTCTTTCCATCTGGCTCCGGGCAGCGTATTTGGAGGTCACTTGACGGCGGAGGCTGTAGACAGCCGCCACATCCGTTCCGGAGGGATTAGACTGGAGCATCTGGCGCTTGAGGTAAGAACTCCCGAGCTGCTGCCGGATGGCGGCATCACCGGAGATAAACTTGCGGTAGGATCAGTCGGCTCACTCCATCTGGCGCCGGACAGTGTGTATGGAGATCACTTGGTACCGGAGGCTGTAAACAGCCGCCATATAAGTTCAGGCAGTATTAAGCTGGAGCATCTTGCGGAAGAGACAAAGACCTCCGAGTTGCTGCCGGATGGCAGTATTACAGGCAATAAGCTGGCGGTAGGATCAGTCGGCTCACTCCATCTTGCACCAGGGAGCGTGTATGGAGATCACCTGGCATCGGAGTCGGTAGACAGCCGTCATATTAACTCAGGCAGCATTACGCTGGAGCATCTTGCAGAAGGAGCCGTAGGCTCCCTACAGCTTGCGCCGGGCAGCGTGTATGGTGGTCACCTTGCGTCGAAGGCCGTAGAGAGCCGTCATATTCGGGCAGGTGGCATCAAGCTTGACCATCTGTCGCTTGAGGTGCGGACCCCTGAGCTGCTGCCGGATGGGAGTATTACCGGCGATAAGCTTGCAAAAGCAACGGTAAGCTCCATTCATCTTGCACCGGACAGCGTCCAGGGAAATCATCTGGCATCTGGGACGGTAGACAGCCGCCATATAAACGCAAGCAGTATTAAGCTGGAGCATCTAGCGGAAGAAGTGCGTAGCCCGGAGCTGCTGCCGGATAGCAGTATTACCGGTGATAAGCTGGCGGAAGCTGCGGTAAGTTCCTTCCATCTTGCCCCTGAGAGCGTGTATGGAGATCATCTGACAACAGAGTCGGTAGACAGCCATCATATAAACGCAGGCAGTATTAAGCTGGATCATCTCGCAAAAGAGGTGCGGAGCTCAGAGCTGCTGCCGGGTGGCAGTATTACCGGGGATAAGCTCGCGAAAGGAGCAGTAGGCTCTCTCCATCTTGCCCCTGGCAGCGTGTATGGAGGACATCTGGCGCCGGATTCCATAGAGAGCCGTCACATTCGAGCCGGAGGCATTAAGCTTGATCATCTGTCAATGGAAGTACGCACTTCCGAGCTGCTGCCGGATGGCAGTATTACCGGTGATAAGCTGGCGGAAGGAGCGGTTGGCTCATCCCATCTTTCACGGGGCAGTGTGTACGGAGATCATCTGCGATCGGAGACTGTAGATAGCCGCCATATAAGTTCAGGCAGTATTAAGCTGGAGCATCTTGCGGAGGAGACGAGAACTTCCGAGCTGCTGCCGGATGGCAGTATTACTGGCAGTAAGCTTGCGAAAGGATCAGTTGGCTCTATCCACCTGACACCTGGCAGCGTGTATGGAGGACATCTCGCGCAGGATTCCGTAGAGAGTCGTCACATTCGAGCCGGAGGCATTAAACTTGATCATCTGTCGATGGAAGTGCGGACTCCTGAGCTGCTGCCAGATGGAAGTATTACCGGCGATAAGCTGGCGGAAGGGGCAGTTGGCTCTATCCACCTGGCACCTGGCAGCGTGAATGGAGGACATCTCGCGCCGGAGTCGGTAGTTAGCCGTCACATTCGAGCCGGAGATATTAAGCTGGAGCATCTTGCGGAAGAGGTGCGGAGTCCAGAGCTGCTGCCGGATGGCAGTATTACCGGCGATAAGCTGGCTGAAGGGGCAATCGGCTCATACCAGCTTGCACCGGGAAGTGTGTATGGCGGTCACTTGACTGCTGAGGCCGTAGAAAGCCGCCACATTCGAGCCGGAGACATTAAACTTGATCATCTGTCGATGGAAGTGCGGAGCCCTGAGCTGCTGCCGGATGGCAGTATTACCGGCGACAAGCTGGCGGAAGGGGCGGTAGGCTCTTTCCATCTGGCGCCGGACAGCGTGTATGGAGATCATCTGATAACAGAGTCTATAGATAGCCGCCATATAAGTTCAGGCAGTATTAAGCTGGAGCATCTTGCGGAGGAGACGAGAACTTCCGAGCTGCTGCTGGATGGCAGCATCACCGGTGATAAGCTGGCGGAAGGGGCGGTTGGTTCCTTCCATCTGGCACCGGGCAGCGTGTATGGAGATCATCTGACAACAGAGTCTATAGATAGCCGCCATATAAGTTCAGGCAGTATTAAGCTGGAGCATCTTGCGGAAGAAACGAGAACCTCCGAGCTGCTGCCGGATGGCAGCATCACCGGAGATAAGCTGGTGGAAGGAGCAGTCAGTGCCTTCCATCTGGCGCCGGGCAGCGTGTATGGAGATCATCTGACAACAGAGTCTATAGAAAGCCGTCATATAAGTTCAGGCAGTATTAAGCTGGAGCATCTTGCGGAGGAGACGAGAACTTCCGAGCTGCTGCCGGATGGCAGCATCACTGGCGATAAGCTGGTGGAAGGAGCAGTCAGTGCCTTCCATCTGGCGCCGGACAGCGTGTATGGAGATCATCTGACAACAGAGTCGATAGAAAGCCGCCATATAAGTTCAGGCAGTATTAAGCTGGAGCATCTTGCCGAGGAGACGAGAACTTCCGAGCTGCTGCCGGATGGCAGTATTACGGGCGGTAAGCTGGCGGAAGGAGCAGTCGACTCGTTCCATCTGGCGCCGGGGAGTGTGTATGGCGGTCACTTGACTGCTGAGGCCGTAGACAGCCGCCATATCCGGGCCGGAGGTATTAAGCTTGATCATCTTTCGATGGAAGTTCGGACCCCTGAGCTGCTGCCGGATGGCAGTATTACCGGCGATAAGCTGGCGGAAGGGGCAGTCGGCTCGTTCCATCTGGCGCCGGGCAGCGTGTATGGAGATCATCTGACAACAGAGTCGATTGACAGCCGCCATATAAGTTCAGGCAGTATAAAGCTGGAGCATCTTGCGGAGGAGACCAGAACTTCCGAGCTGCTGCTGGATGGCAGTATTACCGGCGGTAAGCTTGCGGAAGGATCAGTCGGCTCCCACCAGCTTGCACCGGGAAGTGTGTATGGAGGTCATTTGACTGCTGAGGCCGTAGACAGCCGCCATATTCGGGCCGGAGGCATCAAGCTTGAGCATTTGTCGGGAGAGGTGCGGACCTCTAAGCTGCTGCCGGACGGCAGTATTACCGGAGATAAGCTTGCGGAAGGATCAGTCGGCTCTTTCCATCTGGCGCCTGGCAGCGTGTATGGAGGCCACCTTGCGTCGGAAGCGATAGACAGCCGTCACATCCGGGCTGGAGGCATCAAGCTTGAGCATCTGTCGTTAGAAGTGCACACACCTGAGCTGCTGCCGGAGGGCAGTGTTACCGGCGATAAGCTGGCGGAGGGGGCAGTCGAGGCCTTCCATCTTTCGCCGGGAAGTGTGTATGGAGGCCACCTGACCGAAGAGGCCGTGGAGAGCCGTCATATTAGTTCAGGCAGTATTAAACTGGAGCATCTTGCGGAAGAGACGAAGACTTCTGAGCTGCTGCCGGATGGGAGTATTACGGGTGCGAAGCTTGCAGAAGGTTCAGTAGATTCGCAACATCTGCAGCCGGAGAGTGTATTCGGCGAACATCTGGCCGAGGATATCGTAGATGGCCGTCATTTACGGCATGGCATTATTACACTGGATCACTTTGCTCAGGAGACTCGCATCTCCGAGCTATTGCCGGACGGCAGCATTACCGGCAATAAGCTGTCGCATGGAAGCGTCGGGATGGCTCAGCTCACGCCTGGAGCAGTAGGGAGTACAGAGCTTCAGGATGAAGTTATCGATTCGTCCAAAATTGCCTCCTTCGCCGTTCAGTCCCACCATCTTGAGGAAGAAAGTGTGCAAAGCTTCCATATCGCACCGGCAGCCATTGGCGGTGAGCATCTGTCACGCGGTGCGGTGAAGAGTGAGCATCTGGCCTTTTGTCCGGTGCAGAGCGCCGGGAACCGGGAGGCGCTGCAGCAGTTCGGAATGACGGCGTTCATGTTCAATGGAGACAGTATTAGCGTGGATGTAACTGTGTCTTTTGACGAAAGCTTTGGCCATACCGGCTATGTACTTGTTGCCATGACCAATCAGCCCTTTTTCCATGCTTCATTGAAGAGCAGGGGAAGCGGAGACGCCGTCATACAGGTAGTACGGCTGCGTGAGACACCACAGTTCTACGGTGTAATTTCATGGATCGCCATAGGTACGCCTCTTTATAAAACTGCTGCCGATGACAGAGTTTTTGATTAAACGCCCCATCATAAAAAGAACTTAAACATAAGCGCAGCCGCAGGCTGCGCTCTTGTGTGTGGATACGGCCATTTGTCCCGTTTTCTTGGAGAAGGAGACATTGGCCGTTACCCTGCGTGGCCAATTACATAAACTGTGTTGTACCCTCAGCCTGGGAAAACGCCCTGTAAGGAAGGTGGATGAGCTTGAAAACCCGAAGATCTCTTACCCGCCGCATGGGGCGGAAGCTTTCCCGTACATTGCGACGCCCCTCTCGTCCTGCGCGGCAAACAGCTGCACCGCCCCCGGTTAACCATCCTGAACCCTTGGTTTCGGTCATCATTCCGGCCATGAATGAAGCACGGACGATTGCCAGGGCTATTGCCGGAGCCAGAAGAGTCCACCCGCGCTGCGAGGTAATTGTGGTCGCTAATGGCTCTGCAGATGGTACAGCGGAAATTGCCCGGTCGTGCGGGGCGCACGTAATTGCGTATGACGAACCGCTCGGACATGATGTCGGACGAAGCGTTGGGGCGGATGCTGCAAAAGGTGAAATTCTGTTGTTTACCGATGGTGATTTGGTACTTTCTGCTTCCCAGCTGCGCCCCTTTGTCATGGCCGTAAGCGGTGGCGTGGATGTAGCCTTAAATGATTATTCCGGACCGGTACACCGTTCTCATCCCCACCCGGTCGTGCTCTCCAAGCATGTGCTGAACGTACTGCTGCATCGTCCCGACCTGAAGGGCAGTTCCATGACTGCGGTTCCGCACGCTCTGAGCCGCAAGGCATTTCAAGTGCTGGGTAGCGGCCTGCTGTCCCGGCCTCCGGTTGCTCATGTCCATGCTGTTATGGAGGGTCTCCGGGTAGAGCCTGTGCATATTGTGCCTGTAGGAAAAATGAATGCTGCCCGCCGTAAAAAGGGCGGGAAAGATCCCCTTCAGCAGCTTGTGATCACAGATCATTTGGAAGCTGTAGCTTTATTGCTCAGACGTCGGGGAAGCAGGGCCGGGTTCAGTGACGGCATCAGGCGCCGGGAAATGGTGAGGTGATGCTTATATGATCAGATCCAGTCTAAAACCAAACATCAAGGTGAGTCTGGGCAGCAACCCCCGTGCGGCGCGGATCCCATCATCCACAAAGCGCTCTAACCAGTCATCGGGGTTCGCGAAGACACGGGGCTCAGCGGCGGGCAGGAGGGCGGTTCCGGCGGACAGCTCTTTAGCCAGAACCGGCAAGCCGGGAGTCTCGTCTAGTACTTCCCGTCATCCGAAGTCCCGAAAGTCCAAAACAGGACGATCCTCCCGTTTGTTTTCCGGCTTTCGCGGCACGCTATCGGTTATTATTTCGGCACGCAACGAAGAAGACACGTTATTCCAAGTCATGGAGCAGGCTTCGCTTCTCCGGCCAGCGGAGATTATCGTTGTGCTGAATGGATGCAAGGACCGCAGCTTTCGACGTGCCAGGCTGTGCAAAGAGGCGATCGTCGTGCATTGTCCGGAATCGGCCGGGCATGATGTAGGCCGGGCTATCGGGGCCAAGCTCAGCCGGGGTGATATCCTGGTGTTCCTCGATGGAGATATGGTTATTCCGGCTCCTTTATTGGCCTCTTTTCCTGCTGCGATTGAGCGGGGTATTGATGTGGCACTTAACGATATTGATCCACTCTTGCCCGCGTTTTCCCTATGGGATGATGTGACACGCTGCAAGCTGTTTCTGAATTTGATTCTGGAACGAACCGATCTTGGCACCGGCTCCATGACGGCTGTACCCCATGCATTGTCCCGGCGTGCGGTGGAGGTGATCGGCTGTCAGCATCTGATGATTCCTCCGAAAGCACAGGCTGTTGCCATTATGGAAAAGCTGCGGGTGGAAAAAGTAAGCACCGTGGATGTGATTAAGCAAAATCGGCCGCGAAAGGCCAATACGGGCGAAGGCAACGCTATGGCCAGACTGATATCGGGCGATCATGCCGAGGCGCTTCATGAGGTGCTGGAACGGGGCGGGAGCAGTCTTTCGGATAGCAGCAACGCTGCGGAGCATCGCCGGCAAACGGCGTCATGGAGGAATGGTCTATGACAATGACCAGCATCATTATTCCAACCTATAACGGTCTCGATCTGCTCCAGACCTGTGTGGAATCGATCACAGCCCATACGGATACGCCATACGAAATCATCGTTGTAGACAATGGCTCGGAGGATCGGACAACAGCCTATTGCCGCTCTAAAAAGATAACGTTCATATCCATGCCTGCGAATGCCGGATTTCCGGTTGCCTGCAATGCCGGAATAAATTTGGCTTACGGTGATGAACTGCTGCTTCTGAACAATGATGTTCTCGTCTCCCGGGGGTGGTTATCCAATATGAAGAGAGCCCTGTACAGTGCCCCTGATGTCGGCATCGTCGGACCCGTGACCAATTACGCCAGCGGCAGGCAGCAGGTGGAGACCTTTTATGAGGGAACGGCAGACTTCTATCTTGCAGCAGAAAAGGCCAACATTCCCGATCCTTCCAAATGGACAGAGACCAGGCGGCTGGTGGGTCTGTGCTTTTTGTTCAAAAGAGAAGTGCTGGATAAGGTAGGTTTGCTGGACGAGAGGTTCTCACCCGGACATTATGAAGATGATGATTATTGCTTTCGTGCCCGCTTGCATGGCTACCGGTTGCTTATTGCCGGCGACACCCTGGTTCATCATGAAGGAAGCGCAAGCTTTAAGCAGGTTTTTAACGAAGGGTGGCAGGGACTTGTTGAGCGCAATCGCAAGCTTTTTATAGATAAATGGCATACAGATCCCGCAGTCTTTATATAGGGCTGCGGATCTGAAGTCAGCTTTGTTGTGAAAGAAGGTGCTGGGAGCCCTACACTCCACTACATGTTGAGGAGGAAAGTAAGTGAAAGGAGTCATACTGGCGGGCGGAACAGGATCAAGGCTACATCCGCTGACCCGGCTTATGAACAAACATTTGCTTCCGGTCGGCAATTATCCTATGGTGTGCTACGGCATTGACCGGCTGCGCCGGGGCGGTATAACGGATGTGCTTCTCGTCATCAGCAAACAGTCAGCCGGGCTGTACACGGATTTTTTAGGAAGCGGCGCTGCTTTTGGCGTATCCCTGACCTACAAAATCCAGGAAGCTGCCGGAGGGATTGCGGAGGCGCTGGAGCTGGCGGAGGGATTCATATCCCCCGGTGAACGATTTGTCGTGCTGCTGGGAGACAATCTTTTTCTGGATGATCTCACACCTTATGCCGAGAGTTACCTTCGGCAGCCTGGGGGGACGGCGAAGGTACTGTTGAAGCCGGTAGAGGACGCCCGCAGATACGGAGTGCCAGTCTTCGATAGCATGGATTCAGCCTGGATTGCTTATATAGAAGAGAAGCCGCAGCATCCCAAGAGCGGTTACTGTGTAACAGGCATTTATATGTATGATGATTCCGTGTTCGACATTATCCGGCGGGTATCCCCTTCGAAGAGGGGGGAGCTGGAAATTACCGATGTGAATAATATATACGCTGCGGACCGCAGGCTCAGCTATGATGTGTTGAAGGATTGGTGGAGCGACGCAGGTACGTTCCAGTCTCTGCGCGAGGCCGGCGAGAAGCTGAAGGATACGCTGCCTTAACAAGCTTCACAACCAAGCCCCACTTTGTGGGGTTATTTGGAAATATAAGGAAGTATAAGTTTTACTCCATACTTTTTTCTTATATTTTTACGAGAAACGGGTGCCGTCCTTTTAAGGACGGTAAGGCCGTTTCTTCTTACTTAAGAGGATATCCCGGACTTTGCGATTCTCCACCAGACAAGATCGTCCGTTTCCTGAAACCTCTGTGCGCCTAAATGCTCCAAAACTTTATGTGAGGCTACATTATCCTTCTCGGTATCTGCGACTACATATAGTACTCGGGGATCACTTAATATCCACTCAGTGATCACCTGCAGGGCCTCCGTTGCATACCCTTGCCTTCTATAGTCTTCATCTATAACGTACCCTGCGATAACCTCGCCTTTTTCCTTGGGGCCCTTCAAGATGACAAACCCAATAATACATCGTTCTTCTGAATGAACAATCGCCCAGTTGGTTAGCCACAGGAAGTTCTCCTGATCCTGCAGTACCTTTCTGCGCCTTACGGTCATTGCATATTGCATCTCCTCATCTAGCGCCGCGGCGGTGTCCTTCAGACCTAACCTGCACTGAAGCTCTCCGTAATTCTCAACGGCTAATAACAGCTCCGCTGCTGATAAAGGCACTAAATAAACGCGCTGGCCTTCCAATCTCATAATTTTTCCTCCTATCGTTTCAAAAAAGTCCTTGGTACAAAGCACATCCCATATCCTGATCTCCATTATATGCTCCCGACAGCTTGATGAGTATACCCGGCACCGTCAAGGCTTCTGCCGCATATGCTGTAGCAGGGCGTTTGAGCAAAGGAGACATGAAGGTGCAGAATAAAATTACTAAAGTGCTGCAGCACATGGCCCATACGCACGAGCAGATGGCAAGAATTCTGGATGCTGAACGCCACGTGGCTGTCCGGATGTCGCAAATCGTTCACGATCTGCCGGATGAGCAGCCTGATTTCGGGGATACCAGCGGTTTGATCGAAAGCTCGGGTCAGGTTAACAAGAATATTATTGCTTACTTGAACGCGCTTGCCGATCTGGAAGAGGCCATGGCCGAAGGGGTAGGCAGAGTAATCAAGGAATTAAACGGCCAGGAAGAAGAGTAGCATTAAGAGCGGGAGGCGGATAATGAGCAGAGAAAAGGCTTATCTGCAAATGCTGGAGTCGTCCGCCACCATCCAGTGGAACATCGCAATGATTCTGGAAGCCAAAGCGGTGGAAGCGGAGAAGGTGAAGCTGTGGACGCAGCATCATATCCACGCAAAAGCGTTCGACAATCACGAGGAGCAATTGAAGGAATCCCTTACCATCCATGAACAAATCGTGGAACTTGTGGAGGGGCTGACTAAGCTTGAAAATGGACTGTACAGTAATTTGAAGGCCGTGCTTGGCAGCGGGGAGGAAGAGGGCGGCGGGGAAGGTTTTGGCGGTATGGGTGACGGCTTTGGGTTTGGGGAAGAGAGCAAATGAGCGGCCTGATGCTCTCGGAACGTGCCGTCAAGCTGGAGATGATCCGGTCTATCGCCCGTAGTCAGGCTGCACTGGCGGCCATTCTGGAGAGTATCGCCGAATTAACCGATCATTCCGAACTAACCGCCCGCAAGCTAAGCGACAATGTCAGAATATTAAGCCAATACCAGAGCGCCATGTGCAGGATGATGTCCGGTATTTCGCTGCACCGGCCCAAAACGGGGCTTCCTGCTGCGCCATGGCTGAGCCATTCATGCGCCGGAGGAAGCCGGAAGAGTCACGGAGTACAGGAGGAGTAGAGCGATGAAGAGAAACAAGAGCAGTAGAGTACTGCGCTTAGGGGTAGCCTCACGCAGAAGGACACTTTTACGCTTGCGGAAAGCCAGGGTCCGCAGAGGCCTTGTCCGTAAAGGCCTTGTCCGTAAAGTCCGCAGAGGCCTTGTCCGTAAAGTTGTCCGTTATGGAAAGAGCAAGAAAAGCCTTCTGCTGCGCAGGAAAAGAAGGATCCGCCGCCGTCGTATTGTCCCCAAAGCACAGGTTGTTCAGCCGCTGGTTAGTGTAGCGCCTGTTGTCCTACCCCCTCCGGCAGCAGAGGTAATTGCGCTCCCCCCGGATCTCGGCGTCTCGCCGGAAACGCCGCCGGGAGACGCCTTTCAGCAGGGTTACACCGAAGCATACAACGTGGGATTCGACGCCGGTTTCGCCAAGGGCTTCGAGGACGGGCATAAATTGCAGCTCGGTTGAGACCGGCGGAGGCCAGCTTAATTAATGGTATATTTATCGAGAGAGTACCCTGCCCTTTTAAGGATGCAGGGTACTCTCTTTTTTTGTTTGACGTAATAATTGAGGGCGTTATTAAACAAGTATGGTAGACTTCTTACATAATCATAGGGGTTCAATATACTTGAGACGAGAGCAGGTGCACAGGGTGACAAGCGTAATCAGAGCAGGACGCCAAGATGAAATCGGACAAATTATGGAGCTGATTGCCCGGTGCGTCAAGGTGATGCAGGATAGCGGAAGCGACCAGTGGGACGAGAGCTATCCGAATCGGGAAGTAATCGCACAGGATCTGGAGCGGGGCACACTGTATGTATGTGAAGAGGATGGAGCAGTTACCGGAATTATTGTATTGGATGAGAATCAGGCTGAGGAGTATGGAACCATCCACTGGAAGCAAAATAAAGGCCCTAATTTGATTATGCACCGGCTGGCCGTTCATCCGGAGGTTCAGGGCAAGGGATTGGCACGCAGGCTGATTGCTTTTGCCGAAGAATATGCCGCGCACAGCGGGTATGCCAGTATCCGTTTGGATAGTTACACGAAAAATGCATCCGCATTGAGGCTGTACAACAGCCTGGGCTATGATCGCAGGGGCGAAGTGAACTTTCCGGGGAAAACGGCAAGCTTTCCCGTATTTGAGAAGGTGCTGGCTGCCGCGGAATGATCCGGTTATTGAATCCTCAACTATTATTTTGTGTTATATTATATAACTCGAATACTATATAATCTAAGATTAAGATAAATTATTATGTTTACATGTTAATTTATATCACCTTTGTTGACAAATAAGTTGTCCTTGCTTTAAAATTGAGCTATTCGATGGGCAACTGAATAGCTCAATTTCGTATATCCTTAATAATTGGATTAAGGGTCTCTACCGGGAACCGTAAATTTCTGGCTACGAAAATATGCTCCGGCATATTTTTGTGGCCTTTTTGTGTTAGTTTAATGAACCTGCTGCTGTAAGCGGATCGATCCACAAAGGGGGAGAAAGGCTATGGGAAATATCCTGATCAAAAATGCGGAAATTGTAACAATGAACAAGCAGGAGGAAATTATACAGGGTGATATTAGAATCAAGGACAGCTTGATTGTTGAAATCGGCAGCGGTCTGACTCCCCAAGGTGACGAGAAGATTATAAATGCCTCCAACCGCACGGTCATTCCGGGCTTTGTACAAACGCATATTCATTTATGCCAGACGCTATTTCGGGGCAAGGGTGATGATCTGGAGCTGATGGACTGGCTGCGCAAGCGGATCTGGCCGCTGGAAGCGGCGCATGATGAAGAATCGCTGTACTACTCGGCCATGCTCGGGATCGGGGAGTTGATTACAAGCGGAACAACGACGATTGTCGATATGGAGACTGTGCATCATACGGATTTCGCTTTTCAAGCCATCGCCAAGAGCGGAATAAGAGCATTATCGGGTAAGGTGATGATGGATCAAAGGGGTGGGGATGTTCCTGAAGCCCTTCAGGAGGACACCGCATCTTCCCTTCAAGCAAGTGTAGATTTACTGGAGAAATGGAACGGTTACGGGGGCGGCCGTATACAGTATGCATTTTCGCCGCGATTTGTAATCTCCTGTACGGAACCGCTGTTGACCGAGGTGCGCGATTTGTCGGCACACTATGGGGTCAAGGTTCACACCCATGCTTCCGAGAATTTGGGAGAGATTGAAATTGTGCAGGCCATGACCGGTATGCGCAATATTGTCTATCTGGATCATCTGGGACTTGCGAATGAGCGTCTCATTCTAGCCCACTGTATTTGGCTGGATGAGGAAGAGCACCGAATTCTGCATGACAGGGGAGTTCACGTCAGTCATTGTCCGGGTTCTAATCTGAAGCTGGCTTCAGGGATTGCTGACACCCCCGGAATGCTGAACGGGCATATTTCGCTCAGCCTTGGCGCGGATGGAGCGCCCTGCAACAATAATCTGGATATGTTCAACGAGATGAGACTGGCTGCACTCATTCAAAAGCCGCTGCACGGGCCGACCACGATGGATGCCAGAAGCGTATTCCGCATGGCGACCATAGGCGGGGCAAGAGCCGTGGGGATGGAGGATCAAATCGGCAGCATTGAAGTGGGCAAAAAGGCCGATCTGGCCATTCTGAATTTATACAACTTTCATACATTTCCTTCCCATGATGTGGACCCGATCTCCCGTATTGTCTATTCAGCGACCAGAGCCGATGTGGAGACCACCATTATTGACGGCGAGATCCTGATGGAGAGAGGAATACTCAAGACTGTCGATAAAGAGATTGTGCTGCGGGAAGCAAACCGTTCCATAAAAAGACTGCTCACCCGCACCTCATTGGGTTAACCTTTGTGGAGTAGGATTTAAGTGGGTCCATAGATGGACGCTCCGCGAACGGACCGTTGCTCCAATCGCTGTGCTCGTAAGAATTTTATTTATTTTCCTTAACGGTAAAAATCTGGAGAGCAAGGCGACCGCTGCCGCTTTTCCGCAATCGTTCCGTCCTCTCCGCTGCTTTCAGCGGGAACCATTCTAGAAACTATCTGAAAACAGCAAAAAGAACCTCTCTTTGGTAAAATGAAAGTGCGACCAATCGTTAACACAGTCGTCAATCGGCTGGACGACTCCATTTTTGCCGCCGCTTATCCCGGTGGCGGTCGGGACGGCTACCACACCAAAATGCTCACCAAAGTTATCATATACGCTTACATTTAGCGAATTTACTCGTCTGCAGGACGCTATGGATCAAAAACGCAAATGGCAAGCCTCCAATAACTCGGAGGTTTGCCATTTTTCTAATTTTGAGAGTCATCGAAACGAAGAGAAGTTTGCGCATTCGTAGAGAAATTCACCTTATAGGACAGCCTCTTCTTTTCGTTATTTTTAGTAGTGAGGTAACGCTGACAGCAGCGGAGAGAACGGAACGATTGCGGAAAAGCGTCAGCGTTCGCCTTGGTCTTCGGATGGTTCCCGTTAGGGATAATTTCAAAACCATCTGAAGACCACAGCGATTGCAGCAACGTTCCGTTCGCGGAGCGTCCCCCAGAACACCCAAATTTAATCTTTTGATAAACAAATTAAGTATTGCTATACTAGAAAAATCTGATATTTACAAAAATGAAGAATGAAATTTACAAATTGAGAAGTAAGAGGAGAATGTATGAAGAACAGAATGTATGGGCTGGGCAGAGCCCAATTCTATATGGTCTCGGGTTTACTGCTGTTGAAGCTGCTGCTGCTTAGAATGTTGTTCTTTGACCGGATTGCCTGGGAGTGGGTGGCGGCGGATGCTGCCCCGGTGCTGTTGCTAATGGGAGTTTTGTATCTCATTACACCAGCCAGAATGAAGACCGGAGTATTCTGGACATTTAATATGCTTCTATCCCTATTGCTATTTGCGTCCAGTGTTTACTTCAATCACTTCGGGTCGGTTCCAACCTACCTGGCGCTTTATGAATTAAATCAGGTATTCCAGATCAAAGAGAGTGTAGAATCTACTGTAGAGCTTGTCGACTATTTGTTTTTTGCGGATATCGTGATTTTCCTGGGGCTCTCTTTCTTCCGTAAATGGACCCGGGGAAGGGATTTTTACCGCAGCTCTTATATTTCACCGGCTGCACGCCGGGTTCATTTTATGGTAATCATGGTGGCTATTATTGGAGGATTGTCCTTATCCACTTACTCCATTCACGCAACGCGCGGGATAACAAATGAGCTTGTCCAGGCTGAAAGCGCCGGATTTCTGAATTATGAGGTCGTCGCTGCGGTTAAAGTTAAAGAAGACAATGGACTCATCGAAACGGGTGATATCAAGGACACGGTTGCAAAAGTCGCCGCTCTGGAGTCATCATATAGCTACAGTGATAAAACTGCGGCAGCAGTTCCGGCCTATTTTGGCTCGCAAAAAGGCAAAAACGTAATTGTCATCCAGATGGAAGCCTTTCAGAACTTTCCTCTCTTTCAGTCGTTGAACGGTCAAGTGCTGACGCCGGTGCTGAACAAGCTGGCAAAGGGCGGCCTTTACTTTCCTCGTGTCTTTCAGCAGATTGGCCCGGGGAATACATCGGATGCAGAGTTTATGAGCAATACGTCAATCTATCCCATAGGATCGCAAGCGATGTCGACCGGATTTGGAGACAGGGTGCTGCCGAGCCTGCCGCGGTTGCTGAGGGAAAAGGGATACGGCGCCTATACCTTCCATGTAAATGATGTGTCCTTCTGGAACCGAAAGGAGCTCTATCCGGCCATCGGTTTTGACAGCTATTTTGATAAGGGGAGCTTTACGGACGACCAATTTAATGCATTTGGCGCATCTGATGAGCAGCTATACATCACCGGGGTAAAAGAGCTTGCAAAGCTTAAGGAGAAAGGAAAGCCTTTCTACGCACAGTTTGTTACCACTTCCGGGCATCATCCATTCAAAGTGCCGGAGGCCTTCCAAAAAATCACTGTCCCCGATCATTTGAAAAATACGATGCTGGGTGATTACTTGACAGCGATCAATTATACGGACTATTCACTGGGTACGTTCATTGACGGCTTGAAGAAAAATGGATTATGGGACAATACGGTGCTGGTGATGTACGGTGACCATTTCGGCCTGCAGCCGCAGGCAGTTGACCCTGCGAAGATTGAAGCTGCGCTTGGCATTAAATACGATTTCCGTATCAGCCGCTACAATATCCCCCTTATTATTCATGTACCAGGCATGCAGCAGGGGCAGGTTGTGGACCAGACAGGCGGACAGGTGGATATTATGCCAACAGTGGCCAACCTGCTCGGTGTTTCCCTTCAACAAGAGCGCTTTACGGCATTCGGCCATGATCTGCTGAATATTGATCGTAATGTAATCGGCATGCGTTATTATTTGCCGACAGGTTCTTTCTTCAATAACGACATCCTGTTCGTTCCCGGCAAAACCTTTAAGGATGGGGTGGCAGTATCGCTTGAAACGCTGCAGCCGGTAGCGGACTTCTCCAAGTACGAGAAGGATTATAACTATATATTAAAGTTAATGAGTCTTTCGGATGAATATGTTAAGCTGTTGCCAAAGCGATAAGAGAGGTTAAATTTATGAAAAAACTGTTTAGGCCGGAAAATATTACTGTGCTGGCGGGGTTCGCTCTTGCCGTTTTTCTCCTGTTCTCCCCGACGTTCATCGGAGTCGCTGATAACGGGGATTTCCTGCGGATGATGAATACGATCGGGCTGAATTACTACGATGCAGCCGAGTCCTATGCCGACCGCTTCTTTGGCTTCAGCCATTCCCGGTTTGCGTATGAGAATTTATTCAGAGGCTTCTATCCCTCCAGCCAAATCTTTCTTGTGCTTCTCCCTAGACTGGTCGGGGGCTTGTTCCATGGCAGTTACTTTGATATCCGTTTACTGGGCGCGGTATATGTTGTTTTGCTGCTGGCGGCTACGTGGCTGCTAGTGAAGACTCATGCCCGCGGCTCCTATCTAACGGGACTGCTGCTTGGAGGAAGTCTATTGTTTGTTTTCTACGATATCGGCTATCTGGCCTACTTCAACTCTCTTTTTGGCGAGCCGGTATCCATGGTGTTTATGCTGTTGACCTTCGCGCTTGGATTGCGGCTAACGGGTCAGGAGAACCCCACCGTGAAGGGGCTGACGTGGTTCTTCATAGCAGTGCTCTTTCTCACCAGCTCCAAAATCCAGAATGCGCCTGTAGGAATCGCCTTTGCCCTGATTTTTCTGCGGTTTGCCGCCCTGAAGGGTCAAGGGAACTGGAGGAAGGTGGCGCTAGGGTTCTCAGCTGCTATGTTCCTTATCTCCGTCATTCTTTATGTTACGGCTCCCAAGGATCTGAAGCACATTAACCTGTATCAGACGGTGTTCTACGGAATTCTGAATGAATCACCCGATGTGAGAGGGGATTTGCAGCAGCTTGGACTGCCGGAACGGCTGGAGGTTCTGGCGGGGACGAATTATTTTCAGCAGGATACAGCGATTAAACAGAATGATCCTTCACTTGTGCCTGATTTCTATGATCGCGTATCGCATAAGGATGTGTTGTTCTTTTATATGAAAAATCCGGGCCGGCTGATAAACAATATGAAGTATGCGGCTGCCAACAGCATGTCGATTCGTCCATATTATCTCGGAAACTATGAGAAGGCAGAGAATAAAACCAAGGGTGCCTTATCCTATACGTACAGTACTTGGAGCCAGTTCAAGAACAAACACATACCGCATACGCTAGGATTTCTCTCTATTTTTTATGTCCTGTATTTTGCCGGAGCATGGTTTCAGTATTTCCGCAGCAGGAATATCCGGGAAAGAGTTGCCGGAGAACTGCTGATGCTGCTGGGGCTGATCGGGATTTTTTCGTTTCTGATCCCGATTCTCGGCGACGGAAGGGCGGATATCGGCAAGCATCTGTTCATGTTCAATGTCTGCTTCGATATGATGGCGGTTGTCATGTTCGGGTGGGTAGTCCATAAGCTGGCTGCTGGAATTGGAAAACGCAGGATATAGGGAACAATTTAGCAGTTTCATGAAGTGCAAAGGATTGGAAATGAAAAGCAGCAAATCTCAATAATCGAGATTTGCTGCTTTTCTATTTTTTGAGCTTGGTGCGCTGCAGACATTGGGGCAGAAGTAGCAGCTAATCCATCCTCATGAGTGAGTCATAGAGCGCAGCTGTCAATGCTGCAAACGCACGGATTCAGGCAGTTAGTTGAGGTTCGATGCTGCTAATTGTATTTCGTGCAATTATCTGCTTCATTCTGCTCCCTTTGGTGCATATAACTGCACTTCGTACAGCTAAAAATGAGTCTATATAGTGTTTTAAGCCTATTCCTCAGATTTAATTGTACGCAATACAGTTAAATGTTAATTTGTCACTCCGTTAGGCAAATAATTGCACGTTGTGCAATTAAGGCCTGACGCAGGGGGCAGTTATCAATTTTTCTTAATTCTTTTATTCCTTACCGCAGACGGCGTGAGCCCGTCGTCCCTTCAGGGGCCAAAACGTGGAACACGAAGGTTTAGGGTTTAGGGTTTAAGGTTTTTAAGGTTTAGGGTTTAGGGTGTAATCTTGTATGTTCCCCAGCAGGAGCGCCATTAGTTCAAGTGCTCCCGCAGGGATTAGCGGTCATTTTCAAGAGAGAGCGGGGAGGTCAACTTGATCAGTATATTCCTAGTCCAATAACTGTTTCAGCATGCCTTTCCTGTCATTCATAAATGCTTTCGTGACCGTGTAATGCTCGGTCTCTTCCAGGGCAACCCGGCGGATTCCCTCACCCTCCAGCAGAAAAATATCCGCTTCAGGATAGGACATCAGGATAGGCGAGTGGGTAGCGATAATAAACTGAGAATTCTGCTGCACCAGCTCATGCATGCGCACAAGCAGCGACATTTGCCGCAGAGGGGATAGAGCCGCCTCCGGCTCATCGAGGATGTAAAGACCACGCCCGCCGAAGCGGTGAACGAACGCAGCGAAAAAGGATTCACCGTGGGATTGCTCATGCAGGGACTTGCCGCCGTAGGAGTTTTTAATGGGTGGCCCGCCGCCCCCTTCATCCAATTGATCAATATAGGATGCCACATTGTAAAAGCTCTCCGCTCGCAGGAAAAAGCCGTCTTTCGGGCGTGTAACCCCCCTGGCTATTCTAAAGAACTCGTAGAGACTGGAATGAGAGGGGCGGGTATTAAAGGAAAAGTTAAGCGTCCCGCCCTCGGGGTTAAAGCCCCATGCGGCAGCGATGCCTTCCAGCAGAGTTGATTTTCCTGTGCCGTTCTCCCCTACCAAAAAGGTAACCTGCTTTTGAAAAACAAGGCGTTCCAGTGTCCGCACAGCAGGCAGATCGAACGGATAACAATGGAATGAAGCAACTTTCTCCCGGAGCAGTTCTGCATGGCGCAGGTACAGCTTGGCGTTATTCATGTCTTCCTCCCTCCCGGTCGCTAAGAACAAGCGGCAAGCAGCCGCCTGTCCGAATGGATAGATGATCTTCCGATTATAACAGCTTTAGTTCATAAACTTGATAGCGGCAGCTGCCGCATCGGGCGAAAGACAGGGGGCATGTGCCAATTTTCGCCCTCCCACAGACAGATGTCCATGAGGCGGGTGCTGACTCCGCATATAGTTATACTGTCTTGAGAATATGACAGGGCAAAGTGAAGGACGTGAAATTAAAAATGAAGAGAGACCGTAAGCGGGAATACCGCAATGGCTATCAGGAAGGATACCGTCTCGGAATGTGCGAAGCTGTGCGGAAGCTAAATCCTGAGAAGGTAGAACCATGCAGGCCATTTAAGCTAATGTATGTACCTCAAGGCTTTGAGGCTATCGACACCGGTGTAACGGAGGCGCTGAGTCAGCTGGTCAGTGAACTAATTCTAAGCACTCCGGAGGCCATGCTGGAAACCGCCGCGCGGGAGCTGCCCGGGGCAGTACTCGTTATGAATGGACTCCACGTGTTTCCCGAAAACCATTTAGATCAAATCTCGGAAATACGCAGTATGGGTATCCCGACCGCAATCTGGTTTGTCGATGATCCTTATTTTTCGGAGGATACCTCGGTCATTTGCAAGCATTACGATCATGTGTTCACACACGAAATGGGATGTCTGGAATTCTACCGCTCTCTTGGTGTTGGTTCGGTTCATTACCTGCCGCTGTGTGTGAATCCGCAGATGTTCTATCCGCGCCGGACCGGACCGCAGTACCAACACGACATTGTGTTTATCGGCAACGCCTTTTTTAACCGGACAGAGCTTTTTGACCGGCTTGCGCCCTTTCTCAGTCTTAAGAAGACACTGATTGCAGGGGGCTTTTGGGAAAGATTGACCACTTACGACAAGATGTCTCCTTTTATTAGCAGCGGCTTCATTCCTCCGGAGGAAACGGCCAACTACTACAGCGGAGCTAAGCTTGTAATCAATATTCACCGCCCGTGGGAGGCCGGGCAAGATAACCGGAATTCGTTCCAGCTGCCTTCGCGCTCCATTAATCCCCGCACCTATGAGATCAGTGCCTGCGGTACTATGCAGCTTACAGATGTACGGGAGGATCTGGGCAACTTTTACCGGCCAGGTTATGACCTGGATACCTTCGGGTCAGCCGAGGAACTTAAGTTCAAGATCGAATATTATCTGAAGCATGAGAAGGAACGCCGGCTTTTTGCCTTGAGAGGGCTGCATACAACGCTTAAGAACCATACATTTACTGCCCGTCTGCCACAGCTGCTCGATGTTATTGCCAAACGTGTTTGAAATACAGCCTCGTACAGAAGGAGCGACAACCCATGAATAATGAATTTATATTGCCAGTTCCCCCGTTCCCGCTGACGGTTGCGGAGGAAGAAAAGCTGAGAGGCAGATTGACCGGCTTCAAGGGCGGGTACGATGAGGGCTACCTTAGAGGGAGACTTGCCGTTCTTAATGGCCGTCCGGAGGAACCGATTCCTGTAAGGAATATTCATGTCATGTATGTAGCATCGGGAAAGGGTTACCCCTATTCTCCCCTGGACGATGCCGTTCTCTCCTCCCTGCAGAGCTTAACTGCGGAAGTTACGATAACGGATGTCCGTCAAAATCTGGTGGAGCTCGCCGCAGGTAAACGCCCGGATTTGGTGCTTGTTCTGGATGGAATGGATTTGCCTCTTGAACAGATTGCCGTACTCCGGGGGTCCGGCATACGGACAGCGATCTGGCTCACGGATGACCCGTACTATACCGATTTTACGATGAAAATCGTCGCCCACTATGATTATGTATTCACCCTTGAGCGTAATTGCATTGATTTCTACCGGGGAATGGGCTGCGCCGAGGTGCATTATTTACCCTTTGCCGCTCATCGGGATCACTACCGTCCAACGACAGCGCGTTCGCCCGTGACCCGGGATATCAGCTTTATCGGCTCGGCTTACTGGAACAGGGTAAACTTTTTCCGGCCTATTATGCCGGAGCTGATGCAATTCAATACCGTAATTAACGGGATCTGGTGGGACCGTTTGCCTGAGGCGCCGCTTTACGGGGAACGAATCGAGATCGGCAAATGGATGTCTCCGCAAGAGACAGCTGTAACCTACAGCGGATCCAAAATAGTCATCAATCTGCATCGCTCCCATATGGATGAGGTTGCTAACAATAACACACTATTAATTACTGCAGCTTCGCCCAATCCGCGCACCTTCGAGATTGCTGCCAGCGGCACGCTTCAGTTAAGCGACGTTAGAGAGGATATGGCCCGCTTTTATACACCTGGTGAAGAAATTGAAACGTTCAGCAACCCGCAGGAAATGATGGACAAAATTCGCTTCTATTTGACCCATGAGGAGGAACGCCGGGCTATTGCCCTGCGCGCCCTCGAGCGTACGCTAAAGGACCATACGTACCCTAAACGCCTGAATCAGCTGTTGACTATTATCTTTGGACCGCAGTGATATGTGCGAATACCGGGGGGACAGGTGTCGTTCCGGCATGCTTTCCCTGTGCAATATACTGTAGTACCGGAATGCACATGCTTTCAGGAAAGCTTCGCGCAACTTAAGCACATGCTTACGAAGAAAGCTTCGCAAAACTTAAGCACATGCTTACGAAGTCAGTTTTGCTTCGCAAAACTTTTAGGGAGGTGAATGGCTGCTCCGAACCCTTATTGGGAGCGCCAAGAAGCCATGGCTGACAAAGCTACTATTGTCCTCTTTTCCCATGTATCCAATACACGCAGTATTACTGGCGCCGAGAAGCTGTTGCTCTTCTTCGGCCGGGAGCTTTCCCTATACTTTAACTGTCTGCTTGTTGCTCCCCATGAGGGAAAGCTGACACGGCAGGCCCGGAGCTACGGCATCGAAGTTAAACTGCTGTCAATTTCGCTTTTGTACGGTATGTATACCCCGTATGCAGGACTTGAGGCAGATGCCCGGGTACTGCAGGAAAGCATGGAGTATAAGGAGTTAACGCTATGGCTGAGAACCCTTAACCCGGCACTTATCATTACGAGCACCTGCGTTCATGTACTGCCGGCGATGGCCGCGAAGTCGCTTGGTATTCCGGTGATTTGGAAAATATCAGAGGCGATCACGGACAATGAATTCACATCCATCAGCGTGGGCTTGATCCACCGTTATAGCGACGAGATTCTTGCCATATCGCATACAGCGGCTGCCCCCTTCCCGGAGGACATCCGGGAAGGGAAGCTGACTCTGCTTCCTCCATCATGGAATCCTGCGGAGATGATGCCCGAGGCTTGGAGCAAGCTGCGGGGCGAGCGGAGGCGGGAGCTGCGTATTGCACCGGAGAAGCCGCTCATAGGTTATGTCTCTTCCTTTATTAACAAGGAAAAGGGCCTGGAGCATTTTGTGAACATGGCCGTGCTGGTCACAGCCAGATACCCTGACAGTCAATTTCTCGTTGTAGGTATTCCGGGTGACAAGAGCTACTATGAACGATGCGTGCGTAAAGTGAAGCTGGAGGGACTAACCTCCCGTTTTCGGTTTGTTGGTTATGAGGAGTGTATTCCAGCCGCTTATTGCGCACTTGATTTGCTGGTGGTTCCAAGCCTGATTCGTGAGGGCTTCGGAATGACAGCTCTGGAGGGGCTGGCCTTCGGCAAGCCCGTAGTTGCCTACGATTCCGGCGGACTGCTGGAAATTCTTCATACCGCTGGCTGCGGCAACTATCTCGTTCCAGCGGAGAATATCGCCGAGCTGGCGGAAGCGGTTTGCACTCTGCTGGCGGCGCCGGGGATGGCGGCAGCGGTCGGCAGTCAAGCGCGTGAGCGCGTGGACGCCGTATACGGGCCGGCCGCTTACCGCGCCCGCCTGCAGGGGCTCGCGGAGATGTGGAACCTCCGCTACGCGGCAGCGCAGGCGGAGCGCTCCGCCGCTCTGCTTGCGGCTGAGCCGCCTGCGGCGGAAGCGCCTGGCCCCGCCGCAGAGGCCGCGCCGCGCCGCGCGGGCAGCCGCGCCCGGCTCCGGCGCGGCAGGCTCCGGCGCGGCAAGCTCCGGCGCGCCAAGCTCCGGCGCGGCAAGCTCCGGCGCGGCAGGCTGAGCCGCGCCAAGACCCGGGCGCGCCGGCGCCCCCGCCCGGTCGCGAAGCCGCGCCGCATAGGGCGGGGGCGGCGCGAACGCTCTGCCCGGCGGCGTTCAGCCGGGCACCGCAGCGGCAAGCGCCGAGCCGCGCGGCGCCGTAACCGCCGCAAAGCTGCTTAAGGTCTATAGCCCACAATCCAAAAATAAGGCAGGGGAGTGAACCCATGAAGATCATGACGATTTTGGGCACACGGCCTGAAATCATCCGTTTGAGTGTGATCATCCCGCTTCTCGATCAGCATGCATCCCGGCATGTGCTGGTGCATACGGGGCAGAACTTTACCGCCAGTCTCAGTGGCATTTTCTTTGCCGAACTGGGGCTGCGGGCTCCGGATTACGTGCTGCAGGAGAAGCAGTCAGGACTGGGCGGCCAGCTTGCAGCCATGTTCAGTGGACTGGAGATCATTCTGCAAAAAGAAGAACCGGATCGAATCCTGCTCCTTGGAGATACGAACAGTGCCCTATGCGCTATTCTTGGTGAGCGTATGGGCATTCCGGTCATCCATATGGAGGCGGGCAACCGCTGCTACGATCTGAAGGTACCGGAGGAGAAAAACCGCAGGGTCATAGATGCCGTCTCTACAATTAATATGCCTTATACCCAGCAAAGCAAAAGGCATCTGCTCAGTGAAGGCTTTCCCGGCCCCCGTATTATTCTGACGGGCAATCCCATCCATGAGGTCATGACTCATTATGAGCCTCAAATACAGGCCAGCGATATTCTGGACCGGCTGAAGCTGACACCTGGCCAATATTTTCTCGTCACCGCCCACCGGGCTGAGAATGTGGATGATCCACAGTCTCTTATGCAAATTATGTCCGGCCTGAACGCTGTCGCTGAACATTTCGCAATCCGCTTGATCTGCAGCATTCATCCCCGCACACGCTCCAAGCTTACGGAGCAACTCTCCCTGCAAATGAACCCGCTTGTTGAATTTCATGAGCCTTTCGGATTTTTTGACTTTGTAGCTTTGGAACAGCATGCCTACTGCGCCATAACGGACAGCGGTACGGTTCAGGAGGAATGCTGCCTTTTGGGCGTGCCGACTGTAACGATCCGCAGAACGACCGAACGGCCGGAGACGGTAGATTGCGGCAGCAATGTAGTGTCCGGCGTGAATAGTGATAGCATTGTGCGCTGCGTGAAGCTGATGACGGCATTAGACCGGGAGTGGGAGGCGCCTGAAGGCTATTTGGTTCCGGATGTCTCGTTAAAAGTAGTTAAATTTCTGCTTGGAGGGAACCTGCATGTTTAATAATCAACGGATTCTGGTCACAGGCGGCACCGGTTCCTGGGGGCATGAACTGATCAGGCAGCTTCTGCCGCAAAGCCCGAAGGAAATCATCATATTCTCGCGCAGCGAGTCTGCCCAGGTGGCAATGAGCCGCGAATTCGAGGACGCCCGTCTCAGCTTCATCATCGGGGATATCCGCGACAAAGACGCTTTAACTGCGGCCTGCCGGGGTGTAGATTATGTGTTCCATCTGGCCGCATTGAAGCATGTGCCTGTCTGCGAGGACCAGCCTTATGAGGCGCTAAAGACGAATGTTGTCGGCACGCAGAACGTTATCGAAGCGGCTATCGCAAGCAATGTTCATAAGGTCATCTATATCTCTACCGATAAAGCGGCCAATCCATCCAACTTTTACGGCATGACCAAGGCCATCGGCGAAAAGCTTATCGTATACGCAAATCTTCTTGGCTCGAATACCCGCTTTGTTACCGTACGCGGTGGCAATGTGCTCGGAACGAACGGCAGCGTGGTCCATTTGTTCATGAAGCAGATTAAAGATAAAGGCCAGGTACGCATTACGGATATGAAAATGACCCGCTTCTTTCTGACGCTGCGTGACGCGATTACACTGCTGTTCAAAGCTTCAGAAGTCAGCGTAGGCGGAGAAATCTTCGTGATGACGATGCCGACCTGCAAAATTGTCGATCTGGCCGAGGTGCTGATTAAGGCGTCCGGGAAGGAACATGTGAGTATTGTTGAGGCAGGCATCCGTCCTGGAGAAAAAATCCACGAAATCCTGATGAGTGATTTCGAAAGCCAGACGACTGTGGTGTATGACGAGCAGTATTTGGTAATTTTACCTACGCTGGATATGCCTGAACTGAAATCGCATTACAGCCAGTACACCCCGGTTTCCTTTAACAGCTTCAGCTCCGAGACTAACCTTATGAGCCAGAAGGAGATCAAGGACATTCTGATTCGAGGAGGTTTTCTGCAATGAAGCTGCTTATCCTCGGCGGAAACGGTATGGCGGGGCATATGCTGGTGGATTATTTTACCCGGCAAGGGCGATTCACGGTGTTTTATACAACTCGGAATGCGTACGACCCCAAAGGCCTCGTCGTCGACGTGACGGATATGCATGCGGTCGGGAAGCTGATTGAAATGGTACGGCCGCAGGTGATCATCAATGCGGTGGGCGTCCTTAATCAATTCGCAGCGGCGGATATCATTAATGCCTACCATGTGAACGGGCTCCTTCCGCACATGTTGCGCAAAAAGGCAGACGAGGTTTCGGCCCGGCTCGTACACATCAGCACGGATTGCGTTTTTGAGGGGACAAAAGGGGGATACAAGGAAGACGACCCCACCGACGGAACGTCTGTATACGCTTTGTCCAAAGCGCTCGGTGAGGTTCGGGAAGAGGGGCATATCACGATCCGGACGTCGATTATAGGGCCCGAAATCCGTAAGGACGGCATCGGGCTTATGCACTGGTTTTTTCGTCAACGGGGTGTTGTTCCCGGATATTTAAACGTCCGCTGGAACGGGGTGACGACTCTTGAACTTGCTAAAGCAGTCGATTACTTGCTTGAATCGCCGTTGTCAGGCCTCTTTCATCTTGTCCATCCCGAATCGGTCAGCAAGTACGACCTGCTGAAACTTATCGGGGATATATGGAAGAAGCGCGATATGGAGCTTATACCCGTGGAAGAACCGGTTTCGGATCGGACACTGGTCAGCACGCGGCAGGACCTGGATTATCAGGTTCCCGATTACCATATCATGCTGGAGGAGATGTATGCATGGACGAATCACGTCTGAGAAATCATTCGATTCTCATCACGGGTGCGAACGGTTTCACTGGACAGCATGCCTGCCGCTATTTCAGCGGATTGGGGATGCGGGTCACGGGAATGGTTCGTTCCCCGGTGATGCCGGATAACCGGATTCAGGGCGTGAACTATGTCGAATGCGACCTGCTGGACCGCGAAGGTGTGATAGAGCTTGTTCGCCATTTGGCTCCGGAGTTCGTCCTGCATCTTGCGGGGAAAAACTCGGTTCCGGAATCCTGGCGGGAGCCTGTTCAGTATATCGAGAGCAATGCGCTTGCCGCGATATACCTTCTTGACGCGCTGCGCGAATTCAAAAATACCGTCATCCTGATCGCGGGCTCGCGACTGAGCTTTCAGCCGGACGATCATCCGGCACCGCCGCATCCGTATAGCCTGAGCAAGACAATCGAGCATCTTTCCGCTCTTTCCTGGCATGCTCTTTTCGGGCAATCGATCTTGCTCGCGGAGCCCGGCAATCTGATTGGTCCGGGCCCGTCGACAGGATTCTGCTCGCTGCTCGGACGGTATATCGTGGCTGTGGAACGGGGAGAAAATCCCGCGCCTTTCCGGATCTCTTCCCGCGAGGAAAGGAGGGATTTCCTCGATGTGCGCGACGCGGTTTCAGCTTACGCATGGCTGCTTGCGTATGGCCGCGCCGGTGAGAAGTATCCCGTCTGTTCCGGCAGGGAGACGACGCTCGAACATTCTGCCACCGTTATGCTGAATCTCGCAAAATGTCCCGTTCCCCTGCAATGGGGAGCGGGAGAGCGTTCAGAACGACTTGCAGACCCTGTGAAGGACTCCCTGACAAGCGCTGACGGCAAAGCCGGAGAGCCCACGCCGCCCTTGCCAGCCAGAGAAACCGCCGAAACCCTTCCGACCGGGTTGTCCGGATGGGGCTGGAGTCCGAGCTATTCGCTTAAAGCTTCCGCAGCAGATATATTGTCTTATTTCCGAAACCAGGAGGTGGTGGTGTCATGACGCCCAGAGTGACGATTGTCATTCCTTTTTACAACTGTCCTTATATTGCGAATGCGGTGGAAAGCGCACTGAACCAATCTTACGGCAATACGGAGATCATCGTAGTGGACGACGGATCGACCATGCATGCGGAAGCGATCAATCCCTACCGTCCCTATATCCATTATCTCGGCAAAAGCAACGGCGGCACCGGCAGTGCGCTGAATCACGGCATCCGCCACGCTTCGGGTGATTATATCGCCTGGCTAAGCTCTGACGATGTGTTTTATCCCGACAAAATCAACAACCAGGTATTGTTCATGCAGGAACACAATTCGCTCGTTTCTTTTACCAATTTCAATTATATCAATGCCCAGGGTCAAGTCGTTCAATACAATGCAGGCGCGGAATTGGCGAGCGAAAAAGACTTGTACCGCATCCTGCTGCAGGGCAACCCGATTAACGGCTGCACGGTCATGATCCGCAAAGACCTGTTAGGAGCAATCGGTCTGTTCGACGAAGCGCTTCTGTATACGCAGGATCTTGATCTGTGGATGCGTATACTGGTGAACGGCTTCCGCTTTCTTTATCTGAACGAATCGCTAACTGGATACCGCTGGCATGAAGGGATGGGGACCTTGCGGTTCCGCGAGGCGATAGAGGCAGAATCTGCTTATACCTTCGCCAGATACCGGGATATTCTGCGGCAGTTTATCTAGTCGGATGCAGATAAACTCGCATGAAAGATAGCTCCTTCCCTTGAAATTGGAGGTGGAAATGCGAAAAAAATGGTTGAGTAGCGTGTTGGATCTGCTCAACCATTTTGTCTTGTCTTCCCCTCTGATGTCATTTATACATCTTGAGAGAAGGAGGGGTTTTCCTGAGATTAGGATGTTGTCGTTCCGGCAGCCGCTACGCCGCTGAAGTTTCTGGCGCCGAGCGTGGCCAAGGAGACAGCCGCTGTCGAAGAAACGGTAAGCGTGTAGTTAATCTCGCCTGCGAGTACGTCTGCTGCAGGGGGGGTGTCGGTAGCGGTGATATCTGCCAGTTCGGAGTCTGTTAAGGCATTGATCTGAACGATAAAGTCCGTAGTGAAGATCGGCACGCCGTTTCTGAGCACAGTAAAGGTAATCGTCTCGGCAGCTTCTACTACTCCTGTGTTAATTGTGACATGGCCGGCAAGCAGCACCCGTACATCGCCTTCATTGCCGGGAAGAACGCCGGCGGTTTGAATACCGATGTCGCCGATCAGCGCCGGGGTTGCGGTAGGAGGAACAGGTAGTGGTGGAGCATCGGTGGGATTTTGATTTGACAATCTTAAATCCAGAAATTGAATAGCCATTTTACAAACAACTCCTTTCGTACTTGGCCTTCCAGATGGCTTAATATAATCTATGACTGCTATGAGAAAATGCTTGGGTTGTCTGATATTTTCAACGTCTGTCCTATGAGATTTATATCCTAATAAAAAGCCGTTCCTCCGCGAGTTGACACGGGGAACGGCTTTGTTTTTTATTCTATTAATTAGTAAACTCCGAGAGCGTTCATCATATTGCGGAAAGAGAGGGCGTATTTTTCCGGAGCCATCAGGTCGGTTACATAGTTCACTCCGCCTGTGCGAATGTGTTCGCGCAGCACTTGATCGTCCATTAAATTCATTGCTTCGGCCACGCCTTGATTGACATCGCCTTGCGGAAAGAACTTGCCGGTCTGATTATGGATAATGAAGTTACGAACTCCGTCGGAGTCGGTGCTGAGCACGGGACAACGGCATGCTATAGCTTCTGCAACAGCATAACCGTAACCTTCCAAATAAGACGTGGAGAGGAGCAATCCGCCCGAATCTCCGATAAGTGAATAGTAAGCAGGCATTTGGAAGTGCGGCACGTTGGGAAGCAGTTTTATTTGGTCTTGGATTCCTAGGTGGTTAACCCACAGCCAAAACTCGTTTTTTTCAGCTTCTGCGCTCAATTCATAATCAACAAACATCCATAACTCCACCTGCGGGCGATGCTTGACCATCCAATACCCGATCTCCAGAAACAGCTTCCAGTTTTTGTTGTTTTCAAGCCGACCGACCCACGCGACAACGGGCTTGGGAGGTCTATTTCCAGGAATATAAGTGAAAGCCGAAGTATCGAGCGGGTTCTGGAATACGAAGCGGGGCAATTCTGGAACCAGCCCAAGCATCAATTCAATAAGATGTGAAGTTGGCGGCATAACCGCTGCGGTACAATGCGCCTGCAATTGGGCGCTTCCTTCAGATAGCAGGCGGATTGCCTCCTCGCGAATGCCGAAGCCTTGCGTTTCAAAGACAATCGGACCTCCAAAACTCAATCTTCTGAGTTTTTCCGGCATTGTGAAATCCGATGTTACAATGACCGCATCGTATTTGTGAATTTGTATGAGCTGAAGCAGGTCTTCTTCGTATGGGGTAGTGTAAACGGGAATCGAACCAAAGTTGGTTTGGCCTGATCCCTTGTTCAAGAAAAGAAGATGTCCTTCGATTCCGTACTTGCGCAGTTCTAAGCATCTTAGTCGGTTCAGTGTTTCGACTCCCCCGCCCGGCACAAAAAAAGTGAACAAAAGCTTCAAAAGTTCTCCCCCCGATCATTAGTTATCATGTTATTTTACGCATCCTGTCCGGGACGGTGTGGACGAAAGGCAGTTTCAACGATAATCGGGCGTCGCGAAGTTCCAAATCCTTTCAGCATAGCTTTGCGGGTCTCCGGTCATCCTAATTGTGTTGCACAACTTAATTTTGCAGAAACGGAGGTTGATTACATGTTGCGATCCACAATCAGCAGGTCCCTTTCGGTGGCGCTGCTACTTGGTATGGTTGGAGTTACAGGCTGCGCAACCAATAATGATGCGGCCGGAAATAATAATGTTCGTACAAATAATGTCCAGGAGGCCAAAAGCGGGCGTCTGAATGTGAATTCAGTCCGTGACGGTAGAAATGGAGCACATACCATCAATAAGCTGGAATTGAGTCAGGACTTGGCTGATCGTATTGCTGCCATGAAGGATGTTCGCTCCGCCAACGTTCTGTTGGCCGGGGATAGTGCGTATGTGGCTGTTACTCTGGACGAGGCTGGTTCCGGAACAAATGACAGAAGTACAACAAATGCTGCACCTATTGGCGCAGGATCCGGTAGAGGTGGCGGAGGAATATTGACAGGTCAAGGCGGTTCAATAACGGGTACTGGTGGCACAATGACCGATCCGGCTCGCCACAGAGGGGCTTCAGGCCGCATGGGTATCGGCCGTATGGGATCTGACGGTATGGGGTCGGGCGGTATTGGTACCGGAACAGACCGGGGAATAGGAACTCGCGGCACAACTGCCGGAAATAGGATGAATGGCGATACCGATAGTTTATCAGGTGACATTAAGGCTAAAATTTCTGCTGAAATTAAAAGATACGCACCGCAAATTGATGCCGTGTACGTTTCGGCCAATCCGGATTTTGTTCAGCGCGTTAACAGCTATGCCGATCAGGCTCGCGGAGGACATCCGCTTCAGGGCTTTGTGAACGAGTTCAGAACCATGGTGGAACGCATCTTCCCGACACGGGTTGATAATAACCGATAGTTTATCCTGCATAACGGATAAACTAATAACGCAGCCATTCCTAACGCCGCAAGGGCGAGTGGGTTGGCTGCGTTATTTTAGGTTCCTGGTGGATTGGGCATTGTAATCTTAGTCTAAAGGTTGATTTTACTTCCTTGAATCCAAACGCCGCACAAGTTAAGTTCACTATTGAGCAACAGAATATCGCCCTGCTTACCTGATTCCAAAGAACCGATGTTCCGGTCGAGGCCAAGCGAAATTGCCGGTGTGAGACTGGCAGCACGGGAGGCAGCCTCAAGGGATAGACCTACTTCATGAACAAGGAAACGGAAGCCCTTGATCATTGTTAATGTACTGCCGGCGAGAGACTCAGGATGATCTTTAAGGGTAGCTATGCCTTTTTGTACTAAAACAGGCAAATCACCAATCTTATATTCACCGTCGCTAAGACCTGCAGCCGACATTGCGTCTGTAATGAGCAGAAGGTTATCTTTACCCTTCAATCGGGCCAGTATCGAGACAACAGCGGGATGCACGTGGATACCATCTCCGATAATTTCAGCACGTATGCGCTCGTCACCCAACACGGCTCCAGCTGTGCCGGGTTTACGATGATGCAGCGATGTCATTGCATTGAATGCATGCACCGCCTGATTTAACCCTGCCTCAACGGCGGTAATAACCTCGTCATAAGTAGCATTGGTATGACCGAGGGCGGCTGTAATTCCGCGTTTACGCAGCCAGGTGATAGCTTCAAGAGCCCCTTCCCGTTCGGGAGCAAGCGTTACTTGACGCACCAGACCCGGATATTGTGTTTCCCATTCCTCCAACCAATCGATGTTTGAAAGAACGATGTGCTCAGGGTTTTGTGCACCGGGCCATTTTGGACTGATAAAGGGACCTTCCAGATGTACACCCGCTAACTTGGCATATGGCATCTTGCTGGAACGGTAGCTATTAACCTCGTATAACACACGGTCAATTGCAGCTTTGGGAGCTGTCATTGTAGTGGCGAGCATGGTTGTTGTGCCTTGTGAACAGTGGAACCTGGTTATGGAATCCAGAGCCTCGGCGTCGCTATACATGAAATCATGTCCTGCTCCGCCGTGAACATGCACGTCCACGAAGCCTGGGATGAACAAACCCTCCCGTTCGCTGGTGGAAGGCCAGTTCGAATAGGCTTCTGGCAGCCATTTCGCTTCGCCGGCATAATGAATCTGATCCGTGGATACGGCAATGACTCCCTGCTGAATCAGGCCACGAGGAGTCATTACTTTTCCGAATAACAGTTCTCCTTGGTGTTTATTTATTTCAGCCATTTCCCTGCTCCTTCATCCAGCAGAACGACAACATTGGGATGGCTTTGCAGCAGGGACGCAGGGCATTGCGTAGTAATAGGGCCCTCTATTGCGTTTTTGACAGCTTCTGCTTTTTCCTCGCCGCGAACGAGTAATACAATTTGTTTGGCCTTTAAAATACTGGCTATACCCATCGTTACCGCCTGCCGGGGCACATCATCCAGTGCAGGGAAGAAGCGGGCATTGGCTTCGCGTGTTTCTTCCAGCAAATCCACCACATGCGTACCGCTGCTCAGGCTGGCATCAGGCTCATTGAAGCCTATATGCCCATTGCTCCCTATGCCCAGTATTTGCAGATCGACGGGTCCGTTTTCTTCCAGCATTTTGTCGTAGGCACGGCATTCCTCATCAAGATCTGCTGCGTTGCCGTTCGGAACATACGTCCGGCTCTTATCGATGTCGATATGGTTGAACAGATGGTGGTTCATAAAGCTGCGGTAGCTTTGGGAATGCTCTACGGGCAGACCCACGTACTCATCGAGGTTGTATGAGGAAGCTTTCGAGAAGCTTACAAGTCCTTTTTGGTACATTTCCACCACCCGGGCGTAGACACCTACAGGTGAACTGCCGGTAGCTAAACCCAGCACCGCTTTAGGATTGCTCTGAAGCAGACTTACGATAAGATTTGCGCCGGTCTGTACGAAATCCTCGTCATTTTGAAGCTTGAAAATATTCATGAAGATTGACCTCCCCGTTTATGACGGTATTGTTGGACGTTAAGATAGGATCGTTCGAGCTTTGGAATGTAATCTCCGAAACGGGTACTAACCATTCCGGTAAACAAAATATCAATAATATGCAGCTGGGCGATGCGTGAAGCCATATCTCCCCGGCGCATTCCCTGTTCCAGCGATGAAGAGAATAAAGGGATATCAGCATTAGTAGCCAGGGTGCTGCTCCCGTAAGAGGTTAAGGCAATAGTACGGGCTCCGCTGGCTTTTGCACAGGTTAAGGCGTCGATCGTTTCAGGCGTTTCTCCCGAATAGGATACGGCAAAAGCTACGTCTTCTTCCGATAAGGTGGATGCTGAGGTAATCTGCATGTGCGAGTCGGCAAAAGCGGTACAGTTCACCCCGATACGGATCAGCTTTTGGTAGAAGTCCTGGGCAACAATCGAGGACGTCGCCATCCCGTACAGATCGATTCGCCGCGCCCGGCATAACAGATCGACTGCCTCCTGCAGCCGCTCAATGTTCAACAGGGAGGTAGTGTCTCTTATCGAAGCTAGATGATTGGCCTGCATCGCCTCCACAATCACCGAAAGCGGATTCCCGGCTACAATATCCTGATACGAAGAGCCTCCATCCTGTAAAGCATGTTCATTCTGAGCGATTTCCGCTGCCAGTTTTACTTTGAAGTCTGGGAAGCCTTTGAAATGGAAAGCCTTGCAAAAGCGCGTTACCGTAGCAGGACTAGTGCCGCATTGCTCCGCGAGCTCTCGTATCCCCATATGAATCACCTCGCCGGGGGATGCCAAAATACGTTCCGCCAGCTTACGCTCCATATGGGAAAGCTTGGACATCTCATGGTCCAGGGCATGCAGGATAGGGGCCATCATATCACCTCATCATGATAAACTAAAATTATTTTTATTAATATTCAATAATATAAGAAAATCATTTTCATTTATAGAATAAAATAAAACAGAAAAAGTTGCAATAGTGACTTCATTAGGGTGACCATTATTAGCAAAAATTAAATAGCAAACGGAGCTGCCTTAAAGGCCAAGCAAAAGCCAAGCGAAAAGTTGAGCAAGAGCCCCGCTAAAACTCGTGTGGTGCTTAACACCTAAATCCTGCACGTTGTACAACATTCCGGCTCGTATGGTGCTAAATGCAGCCCAAATCCTGCACGTTGTACAACATTCCGGCTCGTATGGTGCTAAATGCAGCCCAAATCCTGCATGCTGTACAACATTTCAGCTCGGATGGTGTTGAATACAACCCAAATCCTGCACGCTGTACAACATTTCATTTTGATGGGTTCATCGAAAATGGCGACTGATTGAAATATATATTACCGAAACTATCATCATGGAAAACCTACGGCTTACGAAATTATTTATGAACGATTAGTAAATTAAGAAATGATCTAATTACGCTAACGGGAACGATAGTTCTATGACGGACCGGTAAGGTTAGTCTTCCTGCGCCGCAAGTAGAGCTATGTTTTATGTATCCGCTATCGCCCATTTTAGACCCTTAACAGCACCATTAACATCCCCAATACATAGTATGATTTGACTGTATCCCTTTACCTTGTTATACCAAACAAACCCGAGCAAGGAGGGGTGACACCATTGAAAGGGAACGAACATCACAGCAAATTTTTGTTGACACATCGTGAGCGCGAAGTTTTCGAGCTTCTAGTGCAGGACAAAACCACACGCGATATCGCTGGTTTGTTATTCATCAGCGAAAAGACGGTTCGCAACCACATTTCCAATGTAATGCAAAAATTAAACGTAAAAGGCCGTTCGCAAGCGGTTGTCGAGCTGATCAAGCTTGGGGAGCTGAAAATATAGCTGCCTTGCTTCGGAAATGCCGCGTTTAAGCCTTCTTTTACCTTTAGGGGTGAGGGGAGGTTTTTTGTTGTAATTTATATACTTATAATAAATATTAAGGAAGTTCTTGGGGACACTAAATCTACAAATTGTGAAAGAGGGGCAGTCACCTTCTATGAAACAGACTCCAGATGAAACGCTTAATCTGCAGCACATTCTTCATCAATTTGAAAATTGTGCTGATGTCATTCACCGGACATTTCCGGACATACATACGGATATTATATATTTTCCTCTCCTGGTGGACTTTAAGTTGTTTACCAGCGTGATCCTTGAACCTTTTGCCAATATTCAGATCCAGGAGCTGGAACAATTATTCAAACAATCTCAATTTGTCGAAGTTGCCCATTCCAAGGATGCGGTATTAGGCATTTTGGAAGGCAAGACTGCCATCTTTAACGGGGACAAAGTCTTTTTAGTCGATGTTTATGGTCCTAAAGGGCGAAGCGTCCAACCCTCCCAGACGGAGTCTGTAATCGTGGGCCCCCATGATGCTTTTGTCGAGGCTGCCGGTATGAATCTTTCCTTAATCCGCCGCCGACTGCACAGCTCGCATTTAAAAGTTATTAAATGTTCTGTCGGTGAAGTTACAAAAAACGATGTGTATATCCTTTATATCGATCGTATTGCCAACATGGAGTTTGTAAATGAAGTGGTGCATCGGATCAAGGGCATTGAGTACGATGCGGTGACAGACGGGGGGATGCTGAGTCAATTATTTGAAGATAATTCCAATTCGATATTCCCTCAGTTTCTAACCACAGAGCGGCCGGATGTTGCCGTGTCGAAATTGGTTTCCGGGCGGATCATCACGATTGTCGACTGCAGTCCGACAGTTATCTGCACTCCCACAGCATTTTTTGAGTTCTTTTCGTCTCCGGATGACTACTACCAGCGCTGGGCCTTGGGGACTGCCCTCCGGGTATTAAGATTCTCAGCGCTGCTGGTCGCGATCACTTTCACGGCCATGTATGTGTCCGTGACCACCTATCATTATGAGATGATTCCCCAATCACTGCTTATTACCCTGGCTGAATCGAGGAGCAGGGTGCCGTTTCCACCCGTATATGAGGCCTTTCTAATGGAATCCATGATTGAAATGCTGCGGGAGGCAGGGGCACGCCTTCCCACCAAAATCGGACAGACGATTGGCATCGTAGGCGGTATTGTCATTGGACAAGCGGCGGTACAAGCTGGACTGACCAGTAATGTTCTTATTATCGCTGTCGCCTCGTCAGCCATTGCCTCTTTCGTTATACCGAGTTACGTCATGAGCGCATCCATTCGCTTGATGCGGTTCGGTCTGATTATTATGGCCGGCATTTGGGGGAATATGGGGTTGGTCATGGGAATAGCGCTGGTTATTATCCACTTGTCCGGTCTGACAAGTCTCGGGTCCTCGTATGTGACCCCATTGGCACCGATGAAAGGCAGGGACTGGAAGGATGTATTCATCAGAGCGCCATTTTCACTGCTAAAAACCCGGCCCTCCCAGACCAAGACCCCTAATGTGGTCAGGAACAAAATTCGAAAATAGGAATGATTCCCTTTGATTAAGAATGAGAATGAGAAACTTAGTCCCTTTCATATCACTGTACTGGTGTATATGACCCAGTCGGGTATTGTTATGTTCACGCTGCCGCGTTCACTGGCTGATTTCTATGGTACAAACGGATGGCTTTTTTTGTTTATTTGCTTCGTGATCTCTACATTCAATATTTATTTAATTTCTTTGGTATACCGGCTGGGAAAAGGACGATCCATCTTCGAAATCCTTGAAAGCTCCATTCCTAAAGCCGTACTCTATCCTGTTTATTTTGGAATGGCCTCGGTCTGGTCAATATTCGGATGTATGATCGGCAAAAAGTATGTGCTTATGTTTCAAATGATTGCCTTTCCAACAACGAATCCAATGGTATTCAAGGTCGGTGTGGATATCCTTTTATACCTGCTCCTCCTAAAGGGAATATACAATATATCCAAAGCGGCGACCCTTTTCTTTTGGATGACAATCTGGATGTATCCGTTGTTATTAGTGTTTTTACCTAATTTTGAGTGGGTACGCTTAACCCCATTCATCTTCAAGGGAGGCCACGATATGATTAAGGGGGGAGCCGAAATCTATGCTGCCTTTCTTGGTTATGAGCTTTCTATCCTTTTTTTTCCTTATGTGGATAAGAAAAAGAAGGCCATGTTGGCCATATATGCAGGAAATGCTTTTTTAACCTTGATTTATTTCAGCCTGGCGATTGTTTGTTTTGGTTTCTTCAGCTTGGGCCAGTTAAAAAAATTATTATTTCCCCTGATTGATTTGCTCGCCCTTATCCATTTTCCGTTCGTTGAGCGGCTGGAGAATCTTCTGTTTGGCTTCTTTTTGTTTCTTATCCTGATTACAGTAGTGATGTATATATGGGCGGGACTGGAGGCTGTAACAAGAATAACCCCGAAGGCTAAGTCTCCTCTGTTTATCTTCATAACCGTTTTAGTTACCTTTTGCATTGCGATAATTCCCAAGACTATAGATCAAGTAAATGCCTGGATCACAAATCTGGGATACGTAGTGACCGGTATTGGTTTTGGTTTACCGATCATTTTAATAATCGTACTGCTCATTCAGGGAAAAGGAAGGGAATCACATGCTTAGATTTGTGGCAGCCGTTGTTCTAATATGCATGCTTACCGGATGCGATGGGGATCAGAGAATATTGGAAAACTTAGGAATGGTTCAAACCTCAAGCTATGATCTGGGGGACAATAACAAACTTAGGGTGACCTCCAGCCTTCCGATTCCCGATCCCGACGCCACTCTCAAGAGGATCGTTTTAACGGCGGAGACGGACAGCATTAAAGAAGCAAGGCTTATTTTCTCGAACCAAACCGAACTTGATGTAGTCAGCGGACAGTTAAGAAATACCTTATTCGGGTTAAATCTGGCCAAGGACGGGCTTGGAAGTCATATAGATACGCTATTGCGCGATCCGTCAGTTGCTCTTGGAGTCAAAGTAACCATTGTCAATGGCGAAGCCAGTGAACTGCTCGCCAAAAATTATAAACAGCACCAGGACACGGGTCAATATATAACACGATTACTGGAGAAAGAATCAACCGGAAACACGATTCCGAAGATAACTCTGTACGAGTTCTCAAGGGATTACAATGACGATGGGATAGATCCGGTAGCACCTCTACTTAAAGACGCAGGGGAACATGCTGCTGTTGATGGAATTGCTTTATTCCAGGATGACCGCTACATTATGAAAATCCCGGCCAAGGACGGGCTTATATTTGCCATTTTCAGAGGTACTATTAAACAGGGGGAAATTGCTCTTGATTTGGAGGATAGCACAGGGCAGAAAGAAAGCGTTATGTTCAGTTCGGTATCAAGTAAACGGAAGGTAAAGGTACATCATTTGGATAGAAACCGCTTCAAGGTCGATATCACCGCTTCCATTCAAGGGTCGGTGTTGGAATATACCGGTCAGCACAAGCTATTTAAAAAGGATCAACGCCTCGAATTGGAAAAATTAATAGCGGACCATATATCCTCCCGAGCTGAACAAATGATCAAAGAAATGCAGCAGAACAAAGTGGACAGTCTGGGTATCGGACAATACGTGAGAAACAGCCTATCCTATGCCGAGTGGAAGAATCTGGATTGGAGAAAGGTATATCCCGAGATTGAGGTAGAGTGCCACTCCAAAGTACTTATTAAGGACTATGGGAAATACACAAGGACAAAAGGTTAAGTCTCCTTTTAGTTTGGGATATAGCTTTTAACAAGGAGAGGCACGATGTATTCACGGAACACGTCGACAGGCGGGTTCTTCTTTTTAGTGTTTTTATCCGCAGTGATAACAACCACCAGTTCGCAGGACGGAACAACGATAATATATTGGCCGCCAAAACCCAGTGCAAAATGATAAGGGATTTCTGCTGCTTGCTCCGTTCCGGCAGAAAAGGAAGATATCCACCAGTGCCAGCCATAAAAGCCATGGTACGGCTTATCGGCCTCAATAACCGGAGTGGTGGAACGCAGTACGGTACCCGGAAGAAGGAGCTGTCGGCCCTCCCAGCTTCCTTTATGCAGGGTAGAGAAGGCCAAGCTTAGCCATATCCCATGGTTTTAAATACAGCCCGAAGCCTCCGGTATGAATGCCTTGCGGGTCCTTGTCCCAGCGATATCTCTCGATGCCGAGATACCGGAACAGCTGCTGCTCGGCGAATTCAGCTACAGATTGTCCGAAAGCCTGGCTCAATATCGCCGCTAACAACTGGGAACCTCCGGAATTGTATGCCATCACTGTTCCCGGAGACTCAGCCAGCGGCTGCGCCAGGACAAACTTCACCCAGTCCGTAGTCCGGGTCATCGTCGGAAAAGAATTTAACCCGCCGAACTCGTTCCACTGAAAGCCAGCTGTCATCGTTAACAAATGGGTGATCGTGATCTGACGCTTGCGTGTGTCGCTATCCTGGACCAGCTGTGGAAAAAATTCCAGAATCGGCGTATCCGGATGCGGTACGATATTTTTATCTATGGCAATGCTGATCAGCGCGGAGAGCACGCTTTTGGTGCAGGAATTGATTTTGCTAAGTTCATTTGCCGTGCGGGGTCCGCGGTAGTGCTCCAGTAAGGTTGCAGATTCCAGGTGTTTATGCCGTCCCCTCCTTGGTACTTGTTATCTTAGCTACATTATAAGCGCTATTAGTATAGCTTCGATCCCTAATCTTTATAACTTCTTCACAGGTTCCAAATTAGTTCTTCATATCCTTGGGTTATGCTAAGACCATAAGAAGAAGGAGGAGAAAAGACAATGAAGAAAGTATGGATAGGTGTTATTGCGCTGGTGATGGTTATGGGAATCGGGACGAGTGTGTACGCGGCTAGCCCTGATAAAGGGGAAAGCTTCTTCGAACGGATGCTGCCATTCGCGAAGCAAATGCATCCGGATTTGACCGACACTCAAATCAACGATATGTTGAATAACTGTCAATCGAATAACGGAAATGGTATGGGACAGATGATGAACAATTCCGGAAACGGCGGCGGCATGATGAATTTTTAATGAAAGCTTGATAAGATAGACCTCACAGGCAATGTGGAGGTCTATCTTTTTATATATTGAAGGGATGATGAAGGTGGATTCTGCAACAATTCTAATTGTGGATGATGAGAATGATATTCTTCAGGTGATCAAAGCCTATTTGCAGAAAAATAATTACATTGTGTATGAAGCGGATTCGGGAAAAGGAGCGCTGCAGCTCTTCGAGAACCTCCAGCCCGATCTGGTAGTGATCGATTTAATGCTGCCGGATATTTCCGGTGAAGAGGTATGCAGAACCATTCGGAAAACGTCAGATATTCCTATTTTAATGTTAACCGCCAAGAGCAGTGAGGACGACATCGTAAATGGTCTGCTAATTGGAGCGGATGACTATATCACGAAACCATTCAGTCCGCGGGAGCTGCTCGCCCGGATCATCAGTTTGCTGAGAAGATCGCACTTGCAGCCGAACCGGGAAGAGGAGCATGCGCTTGCTTTCGGAGGCGGGCGTTTATCCATAAATTCAGGGCTGCACGAGGTCAGGATGGATGGAGAGATCCTTTCTCTGACGCCGATTGAATTCAAGCTGCTTGAAATTCTGGCGCGTCATCCCAAGAGAGCCTTCAGCCGCTACGAATTAGTGAATCTGATACAGGGAGATGACTTTGAAGGCTTTGAACGGACTATTGATGTTCACATCAAAAATATAAGACAAAAAATCGGGGATGATCCCAAGCGACCCTCGTTTATTGCAACGGTTTTTGGAATCGGCTATAAATTTCAGGTAAGTGCAGATGAATAGAACCGGGCTGCGTAAAAAGCTGCTGTTATCGCACATGAGCGTGGCCTTTTGCTCGCTTCTGTTTATAATGCTGCTAGTAAACCTGGTCATGACTATAGCATTCGGAAAGTATGTCGAGAATCAGCAGAAAGCAGAAGCCGGATTTTTGATTGAAGACCTGAAAGCCTCCTATAACCCTGAGGGACATTGGCCAAGGAGCACATTTATGTCCGTATCCCATCAGGCCATGCAGCGCAGTTATTCTGTGAGTATCTATGATGCCGAAGGAAATCTTGTCTGGGATACTGGGAAGATGGGTATGGGTATGGGTATGGGTATGGGTATGGGTATGGGCATGGCAGTGCCTTCGACCGAAGGGGAGGTTGGCACCCGCTATGCGATCATGAAAGAAGGAGAAAAAATCGGGACGCTCGAAATGCAGGGGAAGAACGGGGCTTTGCTCGCGCAAAATCGTGATTTTTTGCAAATGTTTAACAGGTTATCCTGGGGAGCGCTTATTCTGGTGCTTGCAGCTGCATTCCTTTACAGCAGATTTATTGCTACTGGCATCAGCCGTCCCCTTGTTCAAATCAAGCAGATTGCGGTACGAATGAGGGAAGGGGAGTTAGCGGAACGGATCACTTTTACCGGGAATCACACGGAAATAGAAGAGGTCGGCTTGGCGCTTAACTACCTAGCGGATACGCTGCAGCAGCAGGAGAAAATGCGGAAGAATCTGACGGCGGACGTAGCCCATGAATTACGTACTCCGCTCACCACGATTCAAAGCCATATTGAAGCTTTCCAGGACGGTGTTTGGGAAGCAACGCCTGATAAATTGGAAGTCTGTCATCTTCAAGTCTTGCGGCTGGTCCAGCTCATTAATGATCTGGAGAAGCTTAGTGCTGCCGAGAATCCGATGATTCAGCTGCGTCAGCAAGACCTTTGCCTGAATAGGGTTATTAATGAGGCTATCGATTCTGTTGCCGACCGGTGGGATAGGCAGGACCTAGTATTGGATTTCCATGAGAATGGGAAACAGGTATACATGACAGGAGATTATGAACGTCTGTTCCAGGTATTTGTTAACTTGCTGAATAATGCCTATAAGTATACCAAGGAAGGCCGGATTGATGTGGAAATCACTGAGGAGCCTGCCTGGATCAAAGTCACAATTACCGATACTGGGATGGGAATAGCTTCTGAGGAATTACCGTTTATCTTTGAACGCTTTTACCGGGGGGAGAAATCACGCAACCGGAAAACCGGAGGGGCCGGCATCGGTCTTGCAATCGTGAAAGCGATTGTCGAAGCGCACGGCGGAAGGGTTAGGGTGCGAAGCACAATTAATGAAGGCTCTGTATTTAGCGTTCAGTTTCCCAAATGACGGGATATGGGGATATCCAGGCTCTTTTTCTCCTTTTAATGGGGAAAGAGGGCTTTTTATGATGTAATTTCCTGTCGTAAAGTAATTATGGAAAAATAATGAAATTAACTTTATAATTAGAAGAATCAAACGTTAGGGAGGATGAAATCTTTTGAAGAGCAATAGCACTCATTTCGTTCATCAGACAGCAAAAGCCGCATTAATCACTACAGTAGCACTGGCACTGCTGGTACCTTCAGGTCTTGCAGGAGCAGCATCCAAAAGCATAACGGCCACTGCATCTCCTTCTGCAGTCAGTGTTAAGCCATCATCATCAGAAGCATCTACAGCAGACCAAGCCAAAGTAAAATTTACCAAGGAACAGGCCATTGCCAAGCTGAAGGAATTGTTCCCCGTCCTAAAGGATGCCAGTGTATCCCACGTCGAGCTCGGCTCCAACAACAGCTATCCTGCTCCGGCGAATCAAATGGTCTGGAACATTCAGTGGGAATACCGGGTCGGTAATGGAGGGTACGGCTTTGGAAGTCAGGTTGACGCCATCACCGGGGATCTAATCAATACATATATCTCGTTCCCTCTTCTGGGCAATGAAAACTATTATCCGCCTAAGCTATCCCAGGATCAGGCCTTGGAAAAAGCGCAGGCCTTTGTTGCCAAAGCCGTTCCTTCCATTAAGAGCAGTGATCTGCAGGTGGATGACAATGGTGCCATCAATTTCAATAATGGAGCATTATTCGGCCCTGTTCAATATAACTTTAATTTCCGGCTCCTTAAGAATGGAATTCCATCTGCAGCGGATTCTATCATGGTCACTATAGATGGCAGCGGAAATGTGCTTCAATTCTACAAACAAGCAGAGAATCTGGTCTACCCTGCAGCACAGCCCAAAATCACTCAAGCTCAGGCTGAGAAGAAATTCACCGACAGTCTGGATATCGGACTTTATTATATTCCTGTATACAAAGGCGGAACGGTGAACAGCTGGATTCTGGGCTGGCGTCCGGTTGAGCAGGCTCTATATTCTATCGATGCATTGACCGGGAAGACTATGGATTATGCAGGAACAGTGTCCTCCTCTACACCTGTGACCTATGCGGATGTGCCGCAGGACAAGAATTATTTTAAGCCTAAAAGCTGGGGCAGAGAGCTTACCATGGAGGAAGCGTCCAAGCTGGTGAAGCTGGTTGCTACTATTCCGGCAGATCGAAAGCTGATCTCCAGTTCGCTGGGCAATGATTACCAGAATCCGGAACGGAAGCTCTGGAGATTGACTTGGGGAAAAAATAACGGTTACTCTGCCGGATATCCGCAACAATCCTATGCAGAGCTCGATGCAGAGTCTGGAGAAATACTGCGGTTTGAAGAGGAACAATTTAATTTTCAGGAAGGAACCAAGTCGCAGCCTGCTCCCGCTGGAGGCAAGAAGCTGACCCAGAAGGAAGCCAAGCAAAAAGCCTTGGCGCTTGTAAGCCGAATGTACGATAATGCAAGCAGCAGCCTGAAGCTTATGGAACGAGGAGGGGACTGGAGCGTTATACCGGGCGGTAAAGGATACCGTTATCAATTTGTCCGTTATTACAAAGGCATCCCTATAAGCGACAGCTTCGTTAACGTTAATCTGGATATATACGGCAGGCTGCAATCGTATAACTCTTACCGGATTTCGGGCATTGAGAAGATCACACAAGAGCCTGTTGCAACAATTACCAAGAAGGAAGCTCTGGAACAATATCTGGGCCAATATAAGGTGAAGCTCCAATATATCCGGATTGGCGGGTATACGATGGATAAGTCCTATATCACACCAAAAGTAAAGCTGGTATATTCCCCTATACCGGTTGATATTAAAAAGTCACAAGAGGTAATCGATGCAGTCACCGGGAAATTCGTTTCCATCTACGAGAACTTCGGACAGAAGGGATCGCCTGCGGCTGCGACCGACCTTAAAGGACACTCCGCGGAAAAAGAATTATCGGAGCTTGTAAAATATAATGTGCTGACCCCTGATGCCGATGGTAAAGTGAATCCGGATCAGGAAATAACCGTTGGTGATTGGCTTACATTTATCGTAAAAGCCTCGACACCGTATTATGAAGCTTATTATGGCGGTATGGAACGTAAAGCAATGGCAGGAATTAATCCTGAAAGTCCGTATTATAGCTTTGTCAGCTTTGCTGTTGAGCGCGGGTGGATCAGCAGAGATGCTGTAGTGCAAGCCGATAGCAAGCTCACCCGGGAACAACTCGCTGTCCTGCTGACCTCTTTTGTAAAATACAGCAAAATTTCAGTCTATCTGGAGAAAGATACAACTCTGAGCCAATTCAGTGATATCTCCTCCATTAGCAACAAGGGTGCCATTGCTGTTGCCGTGAAGCTGGGGCTGCTGGAGGGTGCAAACGGCAAGTTTAACCCGCAGCAGACAGTAACAAAGGCTGAGGCCGCTAAAGTCATCATGAAGCTGGTGGAGTTGCAAGGAAAAACGGACCAGACGATTGGTCAATAAGCCGCAATAGGTCGAAAACGTCAAGCAGCAAGTCCCCCATAACCGGGAGACTTGCTGCTTTTTAATTGCGAAAATAAATCGCCATCTGTATTTTGTAACCGTCACGCTGGAAGCAGCGGAGAGGACGGAACGATTGCGGAAAAGCGGCAGCGTTCGCCTTTGTATCCGAGTTTCGACCGTTTAGCGGTCATTCAGGAAACTTGGATACAACAGCGATTGTAGCAACGTTCCGTTCGCGGAGCGGCCGCTCAGAGCACCCAAATAAGATCTTACTCGCAAGGTGTCTTGAAAAATGAAATTTAATTTCCGAGCTGGTTATCCACTTCTCTAACCGGATTCTCGTCGACATTCTCTTCAATCTTATGGCTGCTCATCAACCAGCCAATGGCTGCGATGAGAACAAGTACAACGTAGAAGGTAACTTTCCACCAGGTGCTGTGCGCGAAGTCCTCGGACAGAACTCCAAGTGTTGGATGTGCCAAGGTAATAACGGCCAGCTTCACACCGACCCAGCCGACAATGAAGAAAGCGGCTACTTCAAGACCTGGACGGGTATGCAGCAGCTTGACGAAAAAGGAAGCCGCGAAACGCATAATGACCAGTCCGATAAATCCTCCGGCGAAAATGACCAGGAATTGTCCTCCATCAAGTCCCCCGATCTGAGGAAGTCCGCTTTCCGGGAGAGCAACGGCCAGAGCAACCGCCGCAAGGATGGAATCGACGGCAAAAGCGATATCTGCAACTTCTACCTTAAACACGGTAAACCAAAAGCTGGATTTCTTTTTATCAACGGCGGCTTCTGTTCCGCTTTCGGCTGCTTCTTCCGTAACCGGCTTCTTGAAGAGCAGTTTCCGGAAGATATGGTTTCCGGCGATAAATAATAAATAGATGGCACCTATGGCTTGTACCTGCCAGATGTCAACCAGGTAGGAGATGACAAACAGTGAACCGAAACGGAACACAAACGCCCCGGCCAATCCGTAAAAAAGTGCCTTTTTTCTTTCCTCATCAGGAAGGTGCTTCACCATAATTGCTAAAACCAGTGCGTTATCTGCGGCGAGCAGCCCCTCAAGTGCTACAAGAACGAGCAATACCCATCCATACTCCAATAATAATCCTAAATCCATTTGTTACTTCCTCCCCTTTTTGCGAATGAATACCCTAAGCAGGATATTTGCTTACTGATATGATGACCAATTTTATATAAAAAAGACCTTTACCAAACAAATCAGCCTTTGGAATAAAGGACTAACTTGATTGGTAAAGGTCTCGCTAACAATAATGAATTGCCAATAAAGCCGGAGAATATCCTCATATTCTCGTATTGACGACTTTATTTAACAGCTACTCCCCTTTACGGGATATATTCAATTTTAGTATTTGCGGGATTGCTTACAAATTATCATATAGGAGTTGAGAGTCATTGTCAATCACACAATTCGTTATTATAGGCTTTAGTCTATTGCAGAATGTGACCTGTGGAAACGGAAACATGATAACTATAAGTCAGTAAACCTTACATATACTATGACGAAACTGCAAACAAAAGGAAATTGAGTGCTTTTTTGCTTGAATATTAATTGACGATACCCCGGTATGAAAATATGATGTAACTAATCAAAGCGAGTCAAGCAATGTACATGTTAGAAAACATGACGTTGTGAATGTCCGCTAGGTAAGTATAACTTTTTAGGAGGTGGGAACAATGGAGCCGCTGCTATCGTCGTCATGTCTATCAAAAGAAGCAGAAGAGGAGATTAGCCGCCACCCTTGCTACAGCGAGGAAGCCCACCGTTATTTTGCCAGGATGCACATCCCGGTCGCTCCCGCCTGTAATATCCAGTGCAATTACTGCAACCGCAAATTCGACTGTGTGAATGAAAGCCGGCCGGGTGTTGTCAGTGAGGTGCTTACTCCATCCCAGGCAGAGCACAAGGTAAAAGGGGTCGCTGCACAATTAATGCAGCTATCGGTTATAGGTATTGCCGGTCCAGGCGATCCGCTGGCCAACCCGGAAAAAACGTTCGATACGTTCGAAAGGGTCAAGAACCATGTGCCCGATGTAACTCTTTGCTTAAGTACAAACGGTTTGACGCTTTACAGGCATATTGATCAAATCGTGGAGCTGGGCATCCGACATGTAACGATTACCATTAACGCTATCGACCCGGAGGTCGGCCGTGAAATTTACCCTTGGGTGTTCGATGAGGGAGTGCGGTACGAAGGAAGAGAGGCAGCGGAACTGCTGATTAGCCGTCAGCTTCAGGGTCTGGAGCTGCTTGCAAAGCAGGGAATTCTTGTTAAGGTCAATTCGGTGATGATTCCGGGTGTCAACGACCAGCATCTTCCTGAAGTCTCCAAAAGAGTTAAAGAGCTCGGGGCCACACTGCACAATGTAACACCGCTGATTATCGCACCAGGCAGCCAGTATGAAAAGGATGGCCGTAAAGCCCCTCGTCCAAAGGAGCTTCACAATCTTCAGGAGATTCTGGGCCGTGACGGCATGAAGGTCATGCGCCACTGCCGCCAGTGCCGTGCCGATGCGATCGGCCTGCTCGGTCAAGATCGTAACCAGGATTTTGTTCTGGAAAAGATGGAGGCGGAGCCGGTAATAAATGAAGCCGCCCGGGCTGAATTCCAGAGTGAGCTTGACGGCAAGATCCGGCAGCGCATAAAGGCAAAGCAGCAAAGGCGAAACAGCCTTCAAGAAGGTGGACACACGACGAGGGTCGCTGTTTCCACAAGAGGCGGAGACAAGGTCAATCAGCATTTTGGCCATGCCACAGAATTCATGGTTTACGACACCGATGGAGTGAATGTAAAACTGCTGGGTGTCCGAAAGATACAGGCTTATTGTCATGGCAAAGCCGACTGCAACGGTGACAAAGACGCTACTTTAAAGGAGATATGCTCCATATTAAGTGATTGCCGCATTCTTCTTTGCTCCGGTATCGGAGATGCGCCGCGTGCAAGCCTGAACAAACTCGGTATTTTGCCTCTCGTCCGCAAGGGCGGGATTGAAGAAATGATTCTCGAAAGTGTGAAGTACAGCTCTTATTTTGAAAATATAAACATTTCGAAGGGATGATGAAACATGAGACAAATAGCTTTCTACGGTAAAGGCGGTATCGGTAAATCGACAACTTCACAGAACACTCTGGCTCAACTGGCAACAAAATTTGGACAAAAAACAATGATCGTAGGCTGTGACCCTAAAGCGGACTCCACGCGGTTGATCTTGAACACTAAAGCTCAAAACTCGGTGCTTCAATTGGCCGCAGAAAGAGGAACAGTAGAGGATTTGGAGCTTGAGGATGTAGTTCAATTAGGATACGGCGATATTCTTAACGTAGAATGCGGCGGACCTGAACCGGGTGTAGGCTGCGCAGGCCGCGGAATTATTACAGCCATCAACTTTCTGGAACAGCAAGGTGCTTATGAAGGACTTGATTTTGTATCTTATGACGTACTCGGCGACGTTGTATGCGGCGGTTTCGCAATGCCGATTCGTGAGAATAAAGCACAGGAAATCTATATCGTATGTTCCGGTGAAATGATGGCCATGTACGCTGCCAACAATATCGCCCGCGGTATTTTGAAATATGCCAACAGCGGCGGTGTAAGATTGGGCGGACTGATCTGCAACAGCCGTAACACGGACCGTGAGGATGAGCTCATCATGGAGCTGGCCCGCCGTCTGAATACGCAAATGATTCACTTCGTGCCGCGTGACAACGTTGTTCAGCACGCTGAACTTCGCAGAATGACAGTAGCTCAATATAACCCGGGGCATGCTCAAGCTAGAGAATATGAAATCCTGGCAGAGAAAATTCTGAACAACAAAATGATGACGGTCCCTACCCCGATCACAATGGAAGAACTGGAAGATCTGCTGATGGAATTCGGTGTTATTGAGGATGAAGAGACTGCCATCAAAAAACTGCAAGCCGCTGGCCAATAATTAGGATCGTCCGGTGAACGGGAGTGGAGAGACGGCCGTTCACCGGATGGGTTCAGTGAAAAGGAGGGTCCATCATGGGATTGGATATTGAAGCAAATAAAAAAATTATTGAAGAGATGCTTGAGGCCTACCCGGAGAAAGCGCGGAAGGACCGCGAAAAGCATTTTGAAGTCAATAACGAAGAACTTATGAATTGCGGTAAATGCTCGATTAAATCGAATATGAAATCCCGTCCTGGCGTTATGACCCAACGGGGATGTGCTTATGCCGGTTCCAAGGGCGTTGTATGGGGCCCGATCAAAGATATGGTTCATATCAGCCATGGTCCGGTGGGCTGCGGACAATATAGTTGGGGTACACGCCGCAACTATGCGAACGGTACACTGGGTATCGATAATTTCACCGCTATGCAGGTTACCAGTGATTTTCAGGAAACGGATATTGTATTCGGCGGGGATAAGAAGCTGGAAGTCATTTGCCGTGAGATCAAGGAAATGTTTCCGCTGGCAAAAGGGATTTCGATTCAATCGGAGTGTCCTGTCGGTCTGATTGGAGACGATATTGAAGCGGTATCCAAAAAAATGTCTGCTGAGCTTGGTATACCTATCATTCCGGTTCGCTGTGAAGGCTTCCGCGGTGTCAGCCAATCGCTGGGTCACCATATCGCCAATGATGCAATCCGCGATTTCCTGATGGGCAAGAGAGAGCTTGCCGAGTGCGGTCCTTATGATATCAATATTATCGGGGACTATAACATTGGCGGCGATGCATGGGCCTCCCGTATTTTATTGGAGGAAATGGGCTTGCGTGTAATTGCCCAATGGTCCGGTGACGGTACGATTAACGAATTGGCCATTGCCCATAAGGCTAAGCTGAACCTGATCCACTGCCACCGTTCGATGAACTATATGGTAACAACGATGGAGAAGGAATATGGTATTCCTTGGATGGAGTACAACTTCTTCGGACCTACGAAAACGGCTGAAAGTCTGCGGGCCATTGCTGCCCTGTTTGATGAGCATATTCAGGAAAACTGCGAGAAATTGATCGCTAAATATACGCCGCAAATGGATGCGATTATCTCCAAATTCAAACCGCGTCTGGAAGGCAAGAAGGTCATGCTGCTGGTCGGCGGTCTGCGCGCCCGTCATACTCTCGGTGCTTACGAGGATCTGGGTATGGAAGTTGTGGCTACAGGTTATGAGTTCGCCCATAAGGATGATTATGAGAAGACTTTCCCTGAACTTCCGGAAGGAACGATCATTTACGACGATCCAACGGCCTACGAGCTGGAAGAGCTTGCTCAAAGACTCGACATTGATTTGATGGGCTCGGGCGTAAAAGAAAAGTATGTGTACCATAAGATGGGTATCCCTTTCCGCCAGATGCATTCATGGGATTATAGCGGTCCGTATCATGGGTATGACGGCTTCAAGATTTTTGCCAAGGATATGGATATGACGATTAACAGCCCTGTGTGGAATTTGATTAAGCCGGGCAAAACAGAATCACTCCATAAAGAGGAGGCGGGCGTATGAAAGACAAACTAGAAATCCCTGACCATAATTCGTTATTTAAGTCCGAACCCTATGTTAAGCAACGCGAAGGAAAAAAAGCATTCGAGGCTCCATGCAGCGAGCAGGAAACTGCGGAAGCCCTGGCATATTCGAAATCGTCAGAATACAAGGACAAGAACTTTGCCCGCCAATCATTGGTTGTTAATCCGCATAAGGCCTGTCAGCCGCTAGGAGCACTTATGGCTGCGCTCGGATTTGAGAAAACATTGCCGTTTATTCACGGATCCCAAGGCTGTACCGCCTATTTCCGCAGTCATTTGAGCCGTCACTTCAAGGAGCCGGCACCGGCTGTCTCCTCCTCCATGACTGAGGATGGTGCCGTGTTCGGCGGAATGAGCAACCTCATTGACGGTCTTGAGAATAGTGTTGCTCTCTATAAACCGGAGATGGTTGCTGTATCGACAACCTGTATGGCTGAGGTTATCGGGGATGATCTGCAGGCTTTTATCTCCAATGCCCGCCAGAAAGGCGCCGTCTCGGAAGAGCTGCCTATACCGTATGCGAATACACCAAGCTTTTCGGGCTCCCATATTACAGGTTATGATTCTATGCTGAAGTCAATCATCAGCACACTTTATAACCGTTCCGGCATTCAGGCTGCTCCTGGCAGCGGGGAAACCACTGGAGAAAAGCTGAATGTAATATTAGGCTTTGAGCCTTATACCGGAAATTTTGCGGAGGTTCGCAAAATCCTGGCCGCTTTTGACACGGAGTACACCTTCCTGGGTGACCATAGCGGTAACTTTGATTCACCAGCTACAGGAGAATACTCCTATTATTACGGTGGTACGAAGCTTGAGGATGTACCGAAAGCGGCAAATGCCCTGGGTACACTTTCGTTGCAGAAATATTCAGTCAAGAAGACGATGGAATATATCAAAGGCACGTGGAAGCAGCAGACGGTATCCATGTCGACACCCATTGGGATCACCGCGACCGACCGATTGGTCGAAGCAATTAGCGAGCTTACAGGACTTCCAGTTCCCGCCGAGCTCGTTGATGAGCGTGGCCGTATAGTAGATGCTTTGACAGACAGCCATCCTTACCTGCACGGTAAACGTGTTGCTTTGGTAGGGGACCCGGATTTGTTGATGGGTCTGATTGAGTTCTGTCTGGAAACCGGAATGGAGCCTGTTCATATCATTTGCTCTAACGGAGATAATGGTTTTAAAGAAGAAGCAGAGGCTTTGCTTGCGGCCAGCCCATATGGCGCTGAAGCAACGGTCTATATCGGCAACGATTTGTGGCATATGCGTTCCTTGCTGATTGATAATCCTGTGGATCTCGCTGTCGGAAGCTCCCATCTGAAATACGCCGCCAAAGACGCCGGTGTACCGCTGATTCGAGTAGGCTTCCCAGTTTTTGACCGCCATCATTTGCACCGTTATCCTATCATTGGTTACCAAGGCGCTTTGAATCTGCTAACAACCATAGTTAACACTATCCTGCAAAATTTGGACGAGGACTCTTCCGGCTTCAACCATGATCTTGTGCGTTAGTAAAAAAGCGGTGTGAGCGGCTTAAAACTCTGGTGTACTCATAGGGTTGAGTGAGCCGTAAGGGTTGGTCGTTATGTTGAGAAACGAGTGATTCATTGAGCGAAGCGGGCGGAATTGTCTTGGAGGAGCGGTAGCGTCCGCCTTTGTTCCCGGATTTCAACCGTGTAACGGTTAGATCAGGAAATCTGGGAACAACAGCGGCCGGAAGGACAATCCGCCAGTGAAGCGTGACATGAATCACCTTTATCTAGGTAAGGAGCATTCAGTTACAGCGAGGGAGGTAGTGCCGATGGAGCCCATTCGAAAAGATGAGTTTGAAGCGAAAGATTGCGGGAGCCTGACTCCCAAATCCAAGCCCTGTCCTAGGCCCAAGCCGGGCGAGGCGGCTGGAGGCTGCTCCTTCGACGGAGCCCAGATTACCCTGCTTCCGATTATGGATGCCGCACATCTTGTACACGGCCCCATCGCCTGTGCCGGCAACAGCTGGGAGAGCCGGGGTACCCTTACAAGCGGTCCTTCACTCTCTCAATACGGCTTTGCTACGGACCTGAACGATACCGACATTATTTTTGGCGGAGAAAGAAAATTGAAAGAAAGTATTGACTATATTGCCGGGCGCTTTGCGCCTCCGGCAATATTTGTATATTCGACGTGTGTAACAGCGCTGATCGGTGAGGACATGGATGCGGTATGCAAAGAGGCGTCCGGACGTCTTGGCATTCCGGTTATTCCTGTCAACAGCCCCGGCTTTGTGGGCAGCAAGAATCTGGGCAACCGGCTTGCGGGAGAAGCGTTGCTTCAATATGTAATTGGAACAGGGGAGCCGGAACAGGAAATTCCGCTAGGTGTGAATCTGATCGGAGAGTACAACATCGCCGGTGAGATGTGGGATATCGAGAAGCTGATGAACGGTGCAGGGATTACACTCATGTCACGAATAACAGGTGATGCCAGATACAAGGAGATCACGTGGGCGCATCGGGCCAAGGTGAACATGGTTGTATGCAGCCGCGCACTGCTGGGTTTGGCCAAGGAAATGGAGTCCCGATACAATATCCCCTATTTTGAAGGCTCATTCTATGGGGCTAAGGAAACGACTTATTCCTTGCGCCAAATGGCGTTTCTGCTGAACGACCGGGAGATGGAGCGCAGGGTAGACCGATTGACTGAGCGTGAAGAGAGCCGGCTGCTTCATGATTTGCGGCCTTACCGCAAAATCCTGAAAGGGAAAAAGGCGGTGCTCTATACCGGTGGCGTCAAAAGCTGGTCGATTATATCCGCACTCAAGGAGCTGGGTATCCAGGTAGTGGGTGTCGGAACGAATAAAAGCACAGATGATGATGTAGCGAGAATTGCCGAACGAGTAGGCGACGATACCGAATATATTCCGGAGGGCGGAGCCAGCCGTATTCTCAAAACTGTAAAAGAGCGTAAAGCCGATATTATGATTGCCGGCGGGCGAAACATGTATGTGGCCATGAAAGAACAGATTCCATTCGTGGATATCAATCAGGAACGGCATAGAGCTTATGCAGGATATGAAGGTTTGCTGCGGCTTGCAAAAGAATTAACCTATTCGCTTGCAAACCCGATCTGGAAGCTTGCTTCAAGTCCTGCCCCTTGGGATAAGGAGGTGCCTTATGACCGTTAACAAAAGGATCAAGCCCACCTCTGTCAATCCGCTCAAAATTGGGCAATCACTTGGTGGTGTGCTGGCGCTGCAGGGCTGTTACCGGTCAATGCCGGTTATTCACGGCTCGCAGGGCTGTTCTGCTTTTCCCAAAGCATTATTAACTCGTCATTTCCGGGAACCGATCGCGGTACAGACCTCAGCTCTGCAGGAGATGGATGTCATTTTTGACGCCAATCGCAATTTGGAAGAGGCGCTGAACTCCGTACTGACTAAGCACCGTCCCGACATTATTGGGATTATCGGCACGGAACTGACGGATGTTGCCGGGGTCGATTATCAGTCGATGCTGAAAACCTACAAAAGGGAGCGGAACATGCGCGGCGGTCTCGCCTTTGCGGTGACACTGCCCGATTTCCGCGGGTCCCTGGAATCAGGCTTTAGCGGGACAGTGGAGGCGATGGTGGATGAATTGATTCAGCAGGCTGGAAACCGGGGCTCAAGAAGTGTGAACTCCCGTCAGATTACACTGCTGCCTGGATCATTTCTAACACCTGGCGATGTGATGGAACTGAAGGAAATGATCGCCGCCTTTGGGTTTGAAGTTATAGCTGTACCGGACATTTCAACCTCGCTATCGGGTCATTTGTTGACCGGATTCTCACCGCTGACAAGGGGTGGTGTGCCACTGGATTCCATGCTGCAAAGTCTGCAATCCGGGCTTACCATTGCTATTGGCGGAAGTATGGAGCGTCCGGCAAGAAGGCTGCATAATGCACTGGGCACACCCTATAAAGTGTTTCAGGGAGCCATGGGGCTTAAGGCTTCTGATGAACTGCTGCATTTTCTGCATCAAATTAGTGGTGAACCCGTGCCGCTTCGTTATTGCTGGCATCGTGAGAACCTGCTGGACAGTATGCTGGACGCCCATTTTCAGTTCGCGGGGATGTCCGTATTGGCTGCGCTGGAGCCAGACCATTTGTACTCTGTTTCTCAGTGGCTGGATGAGCTCGGTGTGGAGCAGAAGGCGCTGCTCACTTCCTGTGACACTCCGGTAGTATCGGGAATGGAGCGGGAGGTCTGGATAGGCGACCTCGATGATGCGGAAGTGTTGGGGAAAGGCGCGGATTTATGGATCGGCAGCTCCCATGGTATGGCCGGAGCGGAGCGAATCGAAGCTGCATTTATGCCGGCGGGTTTTCCGGTGTGGAACGAACTTGGAGCCTACATGTCAACCTCGGTGGGTTACCGGGGGGCAATGGAATGGACAAATAAAGCAGGTAATTTGTTAATGCGAAGGGAGGCGGAGCGTCGTGAAAGTAGCGTTCGCAACAGATGATGGAATCAGAGTGAATGCCCATTTCGGGCAAAGTCCGATGTTCGCTGTTTATAATGTCACAAAAAGTGGGGGGGAGCTTCTGGAACTGCGTAAGCTGCCGGAAATTCTAAACCAGGATGAAGCAGGCAGGATTGACAGCCGTCTGGAGGCGGTTAGCGATTGCACACTTATTTTTATCATGCAGATTGGCGCTTCTGCTGCCGCTCGGGTGACTCGTCGCAAGATTATGCCTGTGAAGGTGCAGTTTGGCAGCCCGATAGATGATCAGGTGAAGCGGCTCGTTGAAATGCTCCAGGGTAAGCCGCCGTTATGGCTGGCCAAGGTACTTCGTGCAGAAGAAGACGAAGGGGGAGAGTCGGATGGAACCCATGGCTAAAGAAGATATTGCGCCGGTGGGAAGGATTGTTCCGGAAGGGGCGGCGATTAAACGTCGCACCCGCACGGCGGGCAATGAGCCGGAGCTGGATAAAGAGATGGTAGAGGCCTTTACTCGCCGCTTATGTAATCTTTTGGATACCGAAGATTTCTTTGGGCGATACGCTACTCTTTCCTCGCAGGAGAAGATAGCAACCTTATTTCTGGCTTCTCCGGAAGACAAAAATCAATCCGATTTCAACTGCGCCGTCTCTCCTAAGGTAAGGCTGCAGGTACCGTTGTTATTTCAGGCAGTAGCAGGAGTCATGGAGGAAAAAAGCGGAGCGATTATCCAGAGTGCGGCCGAGATCAATGGTGAAGGGTTTGGCCGGGCGTTGCTGTACACTGGACGGATTATTCTAGTCTTGAAGAGCCTGCGGGCAGGCTTTCCCTTCCCATTCACTTCGGAGGATAAGGCCATTCGGTATGGTGTGGCCTGCGTGGAGGAAGGGCTTGCCTTTTTGGATAAATATAATGCCATGACAGCTCTTCATGGCTCGTTTAGCCTGGAGGGTTAAATTCGGATTCATCATATCAGTCACAGGGGGAAAACGGGATGGAGCAGCAGCTTGCCGGAGGTTTGGAACTGGAACGGTATGCCCGGCAGTTGAAGCTGCTCGGAGAGAGCGGACAGAAGGCACTGAAGGAAGCGACGGTCATGATTGCCGGAATTGGCGGTCTGGGCGGAACGGCTGCATTATATTTGGCAGCTGCAGGAATTGGTAAGCTTATTTTGGCCCATGAGGGTATTATCCTCCCGCCGGATCTGAACCGGCAAATTTTAATGGATAGTGATCATTTAGGCATGGAGCGGATGAGTACGGCGGTTCAGCAGCTTAAACGTCTGAATCCAAATGTTGAAATTGAAGGCTATAACTCTAAAATTGAATATAAAAAAGCAAGACCTTGGATAGAGAAAGCCGATATCGTTATCGACGCACGTTATGATTTTCCGGAGAGATACGAGTTAAACCGTCTTTGTGTAGAAACCGGAACGCCTATGGTAGAGGCGGCGATGTATGGCTTTGAAATCTCTCTTACGACAATGATTCCCGGGTTAACTCCCTGTCTGGAATGCCTTTATCCGGACAATCAGCCCGAGTGGGAGCCGTTTGGATTTCCAGTTTTGGGTGCTACCTCCGGTATTGCGGGTTGTCTGGCAGCTCTGGAAGCCGTAAAATGGATTACAAGGGTAGGGACGACTTATGCGGGCGTAATGCATCGCTTCAACTCACTCGATTTCGCCTGTTATAGCGTCCGAATTACCCGTAATCCGAATTGCGCTTGCTGCGGAGAAGGAGGTAAACCGTGAAAAGTCTCAAGCTATGTGACACGACACTCAGGGATGGTGAACAGGCGGCTGGAGTTTCATTCACGAGGGCAGAAAAGCTGGAAATCGCAAAGTTGCTGTCGGAGAGCGGAGTAGAGCAAGCAGAGGTAGGCATTCCTGCCATGGGCAGGAGGGAACAGGAGGATATCGCGGCGATTGCCGAGCTGGGTCTGCCCATGAAGATGATGACCTGGAATCGTGCTATGGTAAGCGATATCGACAAAGCCTGGAATACCGGGGTGAACTGGAGTCATGTGTCCATTCCGGTCTCGGAAATTCAGCTGCGCGGCAAGCTGGGGCTCTCCCCGGCAGAAGGTCTGACCAAATTGCAGCGTGCGGCCGAATATGCTTTGCGGCTGGGCATGACGGTGTCGGTAGGAATGGAGGATTCGTCCCGTGCAAGCATGGAGTTCCTGGTGGAATTGGTCAACTCGTTGTATAAGGAAGGCATCCGCTGGTTTCGTTATGCGGATACCGTATCTGCCCATCATCCGGGCCAAATGGCTGAGCGGGTCAGTACCCTGCTTGGAGCTGTACCTGCGGACGTAGAACTGGAGGTACACTGCCATAATGATTTTGGGCTGGCTGTTGCCAATACGCTGAGCGGAATTGCCGCCGGGGCGACCTGGGCAAGTACTACGATTGCAGGTATAGGTGAGCGTACCGGTAATGCGGCGATGGAGGAAGTGGCACTGGCCTGGCGTTATCTCTACGGTGGACAATGTGCGGTCCGTCCGGAAATGCTGAAGAGGCTGGCCGATAAGGTCATTGCGGCCTCCGGGCGCAATGTAGGCGACGCCAAGCCTATTGTAGGCCAGCTGGCTTTTACGCATGAGTCGGGCATTCATGTAGATGGGCTGATGAAAGATACGGCGACTTACCAAACCTTCGATCCGTCTGAAGTCGGGAGGGAGCACCGTTTCGTTCTCGGCAAGCATTCCGGAAGCGGTAGTGTAGCCCATGTACTGGGTAAGCTGGGTCTGGAGGCCAACCCCGATACGGTAGCACGACTGCTTGATCGCGTCCGGGAATATGCCGAGGTCTATAAGGATAACGTTCCGGAATCATTGTTAGTAGAATGGTTAATGGAGGAGAATGCGCAGACCCGGGATGTTGTGTAGATCTCGCGGAACGTATACAATGGATATTTGATTGAATATACAGGGACCGGTTGCAGGAGAAGTATGACTCCTGCGAACCGGTCCCTTTTTTAATGGACAGATTGCAGGAATCACAAATAGTGTTTGACAAAATGTTGCATGCGGGTTTACGCGGATTCGAGCCGTTGGGCGGACTGAGTGAATTAGACTAATAAGTGGACACGGTAAATAGAACCCATGGATAATAGAATAAATCCCAGAAGAGGTGGTAACCGTGGCCGAACGTCAACGTTACAATAAAGAATTTATAGAACAAACGGTAAAATACATCCAAGAGCAGCAGAAGTCCATGGCGGACATTGCAGAAGAACTGAACACCGTAAAGGTACAAAAGCGGCACCAGCAAAAAAGCGGGGAATAAAGCAAGCTGCAATGTCACGGTAATGGGTGATTTCAGGCGAGAGCCACAAAGTTTGCAACTCTAAAAACAGAAGTGGGGCAAAGAAAGGCCATTTGTTATCCCTTTGGTTCTGTGTGGTTAAGATATATTTATGTGTCCTATACAGCACACAAGGAGGCAGCGAAAATGAACCCGAAATGGTGGAAAGAAAGCGTCGTGTACCAGATTTACCCGATCAGCTTCAAGGACAGCAACGGAGACGGGATCGGAGATCTGAGAGGGATTATTTCCAAGCTGGACTATCTGCAGGATCTTGGTGTGGATGTAATCTGGGTATGTCCTATATACAAATCGCCGAATCATGATAACGGCTACGATATTAGCGATTACTGCGACATTATGAAGGAATTCGGGACGATGGATGATTTTGACCGGCTGCTGCGCGATATGCACTCACGCGGTATGAAGCTGATGATGGACCTGGTGCTGAATCATACCTCCCACCAGCATCCCTGGTTTATCGAGTCCAGACGTTCCAAGGACAATCCGAAGCGCGACTATTATATTTGGAAAAAAGGCAAAAACGGAGGGCCGCCCAACAATTGGGAATCTTATTTCAGCGGCTCGGTGTGGGAGCTGGATCCGGAAACAGATGAGTACTATCTGCATCTTTATTCCAAATTTCAGCCGGACCTGAACTGGGAGAACCCGGTTGTGATTGATAAGCTGCACGAAATGGTACAGTGGTGGCTGAAAAAAGGCGTGGACGGCTTCCGCTTCGACGCCATTGCCCATATCGTTAAAACCGTGGGATATCCCGATGCGCATAATCCGGGGGGAACACAAACTGTGAGGGCTTATGAAATGTTTTCTAATCTGGAAAACGTTCATACGCTGCTGCAAAATCTGCATGATCAGGTGCTGTACTATTATGACATTATGACGGTCGGGGAAACCTCTGGACTTGGGCCGGAGCAGGCACTCGATTATGTCGGGGATGGACGCCGGGAGCTGAATATGACCTTCCAGTTCGAGCATATGTTTCTGGATGCAGCATCAGCGGGCAGCGGGAAGTGGGATGTCGTACCATGGAGTCTCTTGGACCTGAAAAAAATCATCAGCAACTGGCAGATCGTCCTCCACAATCGAGGCTGGAATGCCAACTATTTATGCAACCATGATCAACCGCGGTCGGTATCCCGGTTCTGCAACGATCTCTTTTACCGGATCCCTTCGGCTAAAATGCTGGCGACCTTTATTCATATGCTGGAAGGCACCCCCTATATTTATCAGGGAGAAGAAATCGGAATGACCAACGTTGCCTTTGAGTCCATAGATGATTACCGGGACGTAGAGACGCTGAATTACTATGAAGAGAAGCGCCGAAACGAAATTCCTGAAGAGGAAATCATGGCGGCGATCCATAAAAAAAGCAGGGACAACGCCCGCACGCCGATGCAGTGGGATAATGGCGACGAAGGCGGGTTCACAAGCGGTGTTCCGTGGATCAAGGTAAACTCTAATTATATGGAAGTCAACGCAGCCCATGCGATAAAAGATCCGGATTCAATTTATCATTATTATAAAAAGCTGATTTCCCTTAGAAAAAAACACAAGGTGATCGTCTATGGCGAATATGGGCTCCTGCTGCCGGAGGATCCGGAAATTTATGCTTTTACCCGGACGCTTGAGGACCAGCGGCTGCTGGTGATCCTGAATTTTTTTGACCGGGAACCTGTGTGCGAATTGCCCCGGGAGATCCTAACGAGCGGTATGGAACTGTTAATTTCCAATTATGAGCCGCAAAAAGAAGAGGATGTAGGCCAATTGAAGCTGCGTCCTTACGAAGCGCGGGTATATTTACAGCAATTGACCTAAAGACTCGGCAAAAGGGTTGTCATAAAGTCTAAAATATGGCGGAATGGCAACTCTTTTTTGAGTTTGTCCGTAAAAGGCGGTACAATTAGCGTTACATTTATATACATAGAGAAGTGTGACAGGGAGCGGCCTGCGGAGGGAGAAAAGAACATGAGTGAATGGTATGAAGAGAGTTTTGGAGAAGATTACCTGGTCGTATACAGACACCGGGATTTCGGGGGAGCCAGACGCGAGGTAGAGCGGATGATCGGCTGGCTGGATTTACCTCCGGGTGCCAAGGTGCTGGATCTATGCTGCGGCATGGGGCGCCATTCGCTGGCGCTCTCGGAATCGGGCTACGAGGTAACCGGTGTGGATTTGTCGGAGGCGCTTCTCCGGGAGGCGCGTGCACAAGAGGGATCGGGACAGGTGACCTGGCTGCGATCCGACATGAGAAAACTGCCGTTAACCGGAGACTTCAACGCAGTGGTGAACCTGTTCACCTCCTTCGGGTATTTCGAGGAAGATGAGGAGCAAATCAAGGTGCTGCGTGAAATCGGGCGCATGCTGAAGCCAGGCGGGAAATTCATCATTGATTTCCTGAATCCTGCACATGTGATCCGGCATTTGGTGCCTCATTCCACCCGCGAAGATGCAGACAATCTGATTGACGAACAACGGCGGATTGAGGATGGGTATGTGAAGAAGGATATCATCCTTACCTCCAAAGCGGACGGAACACCCCGTCATTACCATGAGCGTGTGAAGCTGTATTCCCTAGAGCAATTTCAGGCCATGATTGCAGAAGCGGGTCTTCGCCTGGAAGCGGTGCACGGCAGCTACGATGAGGGTCCCTATATCTCGGAATCATCAACCCGAATGATATTCAGAGGAATCAAGCCCGCATGACCGCAGGTAAAAGAGAGCAGGATGTGGGTGTCCTGAGGATGGCTGATATCACTTCATGGGAGGGGAATATTCTTCAGGTTTCGATTCCTATGATGCCTCCGCTGCGCCGGGTGAACAGCTATGTCCTGCCGGATAAGACCGGCAAGTTGACCATCATTGATCCCGGGCCCCGGACGTTGGAATCGGAGAAGGCATGGGAGGGCGTACTTCAGGAGCTTGGAATATCCTGGAGCAGGGTGCGGAATATCGTCGTGACTCATCACCATCCCGACCATTACGGACTCGCAGGCTGGATGCAGACTCGCTGTGGCTGCACGGTATGGATGTCGGAGCGGTCGCATGTTGAAGCGAGGCTGATGTGGGGTGAGGGAGCAGGGATGGATGAAGCTCTGCCTGTTTTCTTTGCCCGGCACGGGATGCCGGAACGTTGGACAAGCCAAATCAGGGAGCATCTGGACAGCTTTCTCCCTCAAGTGTCTCCCCAACCGGAAGTTAGCTTTATCGATGTTAACGTTCCCTTTCACATGGGGGACCGGGAATGGCTGCCGCTGGAAACCGGCGGTCATGCGCCGGGACACCTGTCCTTTTATCACAAGGATAGCGGGCAAATGTTATGCGGCGATGCCGTATTGCCGCTAATTTCACCGAACGTCAGCCTCCTGCCGGGCAGTGACCCCCAGCCGCTTCTAACCTTTATGGAGGATCTCCGGAAGCTGCTACATTATAGTGTCAGCCTGGCGTTTCCTGGACACCGGGAGCCTTTTAGCGGATTTACTGCCCGTATCGAGGCTCTGCTACGGCATCATGAAGAGCGATTAGAAACAGTGGAGGCCTTGCTGTCCGAAGGACCGCTTACCGGTTATGAGCTATGTGAAGTGCTCTTCCGCGGCCGGGTAGACGGCATTCACCAGCTTCGCTTCGCAATGAGTGAAACACTGGCACATGCGGCGGAGCTGGTGCGTCGGGGTCATGTCAAAGAACTGGAGTCCGGCGGGATAATCCGGTATCATAACCTTGATTAAGATATTAAAATGTCCAGACTGATTCCAAGACTATGACCAAAGAACAATTGATTGAAGCGCCAAGAGCTTGTTATAGGCATTTAGAAAAAGAACGGCTGACTCCATGAATAATGGCGTCAGCCGTTCTATGTTTAGAATTACCAACTTGGCTCCTGGTTGCCGAAAGTATCCATTAACTTGTTTTACAATCTCACTTAAATGCCAAACTTAAATTCTTGGTTAACTGAAGAGGCAATGAATAGTCTTTTCATTAAATTAGGAAAACAAAAAATATTGAACATATGACAAAGAAGTTAGAATTTAAAGCGTTTTCAATTTCTTTTATAATCAAGTTAACATAAAAGAAAGGGGTTACAAACATTGACTAACTTGTTTTACAAGCCGGTTGGGGCTTGGGTGGGAGACCTCATCCCCTTTTACAAAGACGGTACCTTCCGTTTGTTCTATCTTCATGATTGGAGGGAGAACAAGAAAATTCATGGAGAAGGAACCTCTTGGTTCGAGCTCCGCACAAGCGATTTCGTGCACTACGAAGAAAAAGGCGAAATGCTGATGCATGGAAGCGTGAGTGAGCAAGACATGAACTGTTATACCGGCTCCATCATCGAAGCCGAAGGAGAATACCATCTGTTCTACACTGGCCTCAATCCGCACCCGGAATTCGTGGAAGACGGCGTACCGCTCCAATGCATCATGCACGCCGTGAGCACGGATATGGAATCGTGGCGGAAAATTCCCGAAGACACCTTCTATTCGGACGGAATTCAATACGAAAGACATGACTGGCGGGATCCCTTCGTGTTCTGGAACGAAGAGGCGGGAGAGTATTGGATGCTTCTCGCAGCAAGGAACAAAGAGGGTACGTCCCGGCGTCGGGGGAGCATCGGATTGTGCGCTTCCAAGGATCTTAAGAAATGGGAAATCCGTAAACCTTTCTGGGATCCGAAAATGTACGTGACACACGAATGCCCGGACTTGTTCCGGATCGGAGAATGGTGGTATCTGGTTTACTCTACGTTCTCGGACCGGTTCGTCACCCATTACCGCATGAGCAAATCGCTCAGCGGACCTTGGACGGCGCCGAGAAACGACGCGTTTGACGCCAGAGCTTTCTATGCCGCAAAAACATGGAGTGACGGAAACAAGCGGTACGCTTTCGGCTGGGATCCCAGCAAGGAAAACGAGGACGATTACGCAGATTGGGAATGGGCCGGTAATTTGGTCGTACACGAAGTCGTTCAAGAACCGGATGGAACGTTAACGGTTCGCATACCTGAGACCGTTTCCCATCATTTCGCTAAAAAGCAGGCTGCCGAGTGGGGTTCACGGCTTGGGGATTGGAAGGAGTCAGAGGGACGCATAACTACGGCGGCTAACGAAACATTCTCTTGCATATCAGCCGGCTCCATGCCCGAAACTTGCAAAATTTCGGCCCGGCTGTCCTTCTCCGAAGGGACCAGAAGCTGCGGCATCATGCTTCGCGTAAGCGAGGATCTAGATGAAGCCTATTACATTCGCCTTGAACCGATTCATAACCGTCTCGTATTCGACATGTGGCCCCGTCGGGTGAAGGGCGAGGCGCAATGGCACATCGAAGGAGACCGTCCACATGCGGTAGAGTTGGAAGTGCCGATAGAATTACAAGCTGGTACGGCTTACGATATCAAGATCGTTGTGGAGAATTCCGTTTGCGTCGTATACTTGGCCGATCAGGTCGCCATGACGACACGTCTGTATAATTTGAAAACCGGCAACTGGGGTTGCTTTGTCCAGGAAGGCCGAGCGCAATTCGAACAGGCATCCATTTCAATTCCCAACTAACAGGAGGTCTTATAAATGAAACGTTACGTCAAATGGTTGAGTCTCGCGTTATCGCTTGTTGTCCTGATAACACTAACGAGCGCATGCGGGGACGATAACAAATCTAATAACAACGCTGCAGAAACGGCGAACAAGGGTCAAAAGGCGAACAAGAAAACGTATAAATGGTTCGTTGCCCGCGGAGTAGACGGCCCTCAGGCCGTTACCGTAAAGGAAATTGCGGACGAATTTTCCAAAACGCATCCGGAATTCGAACTGGTAATGGAAGGCACGGGCGATCGCCCGTCCTATTTGCAGAAACTGCGGACATTGATCGCAAGCAACGAGATGCCCGCTATGTTTGATACCGATCCAGATGCCTATGCTTCCAAGCTAGTGGAGCAAGGAAAGCTGGTGGACATGAAGAAAGTGCTGCAAGACCTTGGAAAATATGAAGATTTCCGTCCGATTGCTTTGCAATATCAGCAGTTCGCAGACGGTTCCATGTATACGCTCCCGCTCGAATTCGGGATCGAGGTATTCTGGTACAACATCAAGATGTTTAAGGATCTTGGCCTTGAACCGCCGAAGACGTTCGATGAGTTCATGAAAGTTTCCGAGACGCTGAAGCAGAACGGGATTACGCCGATAGCCGTCGACGGTAAGGACAAATGGCCGGTTCTCCGGTACCTGGCTTACAAACCTTTCCGCATGACCGGCAATGATTTTATCGAGAACGTAAAGCAAGGTAAGGCATCGTTCAAGGATCCGGCCGGCATGGCAGGCATTAAGTTTGTTCACGAACTGGGCACCAAAGGGTACTTCCAACAAGGGTTCACTGCTACGGATTACACCGCGGCGCGCGACCTGTTCCTCGCGGGCAAAACCGGTATCTATTACATGGGTTCATGGGAAACGATGAATTTCGCAAATGAAAAAATCAGCTCTGAAATGAAGGACAACATCGGATTTTTCCGGCTTCCCATGACGGAAGGGGCCAAGACGGCGGACAACGATTATTTCATCAACTCGGGAATCGGCGTTGCATTCAACCAAGAGACTTTCGATGATACGATGAAGGAATTCGTCAAATTCCTCCTGGAGAAATATCCGGAAGCCTATACGAAAAAAGGCCAATTCTCCCCTTTCAATTATTCGGTTGATCAAGGACAAGGAATGCCGGAAATTTTCTATAAAATTCAAGACGAAATCGCGAAATCCGGAAGCGTATTCGCGGTGCCGTGGGATACGCGCCTCGACCCGGCAACAAATGAGCTGCTTGGTAACGAGCTCAATGCCTTGGCTCTCGGTGCCCTCTCCCCGGATGAATTTGCGGAATTAATGGATCAAACCATTAAAGAAAACGCTCCGAAATATTTCAAATAACCTTGCTGATCAAACTGGCCAACCGAATTCGATTGGCCAGTTATGTAAGTAAAAAACAATATTAGAATGGGGAATGAGGAAGGTATGGATAAAGTCCTACGCAATCACAAAGCCGTTCTCGTCTTCCTGCTGCCGGCTTTGCTCGTGTATTTATTCACCGTTCTAGCGCCAATCCTTTGGTCGATCTATTTCAGCTTCTTCTCCTGGGACGGGGTTTCCGATATGGTCTATATCGGCTTTGACAATTATGCCAAGATGTTCGGCGGCGATAAGACGTTCTGGAAGGCATTCAGCAACAACCTGATCTATGTGTTCATTATTGTGGTGATGCAAGTGTTTCTCGGTTTATTGGTTGCCATCTTGCTGACCAGCATCACCAAAGGCAGAGAATTGTTTAAAACGTTGTATTTCGCTCCCGCTATTATCACGTCGGTAGCCATAGCACAGTTGTTCCAAAACGTATACTCGTTCGAACCGGCCGGAATATTGAACTTTTGTCTGCAGCAGATCGGTCTCGGAGACTGGAGCAGGCCTTGGCTTTCCGACTTGAAGTGGGCTTTGACTGCGGTATCGATACCCGAAGGTTGGCGTTATATTGGTCTTTATATGATCATTTTATATACTGCGCTCATTTCCATTCCTTCCGATATCGAGGAAGCCGCCAGAATTGACGGAGCTTCTTCCTGGAACCTGTTTCGTTCGATCAAAATGCCGATGATCAAGCCGGTACTGATGGTTTCTATCATTATGGCCACTACGGGAGCTTTAAAAGGGTTCGACATCCCGTATCTCATGACGAACGGGGGACCGGGCCGCGTGACGGAGTTATTGCCGACTTATATGTACAAAACCGCATTCTCCAGTCTGAACTTCGGCTACGGCAGCGCTATGGCCGTATTTATTGTCATTGAAAGCCTCATTGCAGTCGCCTTTATTCGACGGATGATGGACAGTAAGGAGACCTGAAAATGAAACCTTCCAGCTATTCCAAGGCGATTCTTGTGATTATTTCCTTTGCTCTGCTTGTCATTCAAGTTTATCCGCTTATTTGGGTTTTCATCTCCAGTTTTAAGGCGCCCACCGATTTTTCCGGCAACAACCCGCTTAGCCTGCCCAGCACATTCACAGTCGAAAATTATCTCAGGGTTTGGAACAAAGGGAATTTGGGTACTTATTTTTTCAATAGTATCATCGTCGCCGTGACGACCATCGTTTTAGTGATCCTGTTCAGCGCCATGGCCGCTTTCGTTATTGAGAAGATGCGTTTTAAATGGAGCCAAAGCGTGTTGTTCTTATTCCTGTGCGGCATCATGATCCCGATCCAAGTCGTGCTCATACCGCTTTTCATTATTTATAACAAAACGGGACTTATCAATACGCTTACTTCCCTTATTTTGCCCCAAGTTGGTTTTGCACTGCCGATCTCGATTTATCTGTTCGTCAGCTTCTACAAATACATCTCGAACGAGATTATGGAGGCCGCCGTTATGGACGGCTGCGGTGTTTACCAGGTTTTTTGGCGGATGATTTTCCCTCTATCCCGCAATACGATCGTCACGGTTGTCGTCATGAATCTGATTTTTGTCTGGAATGAGTTTATCTTCGCAAATACGTTTATTCACGACCTGAAATCGCGGACCATTCCGGTTGGCTTAATGGATTATATCGGCCAGTACGGATTGACGGATTGGGGAGCGACCTATGCTGCAATCAGCATCACGACAATCCCGACCATGATTGTGTACTTCATTTTCAACAAGAGCGTTATTTCCGGCATGACCGCAGGAGCGACTAAAGGTTGATCTCCCAAATAGCTTTGACAGAAGTTATACTGAAAGTATCAGGCTTTACACTTTTCTCAGCCAGAGGGAGATCATGAAAATTAACCGGCCATTCCTGTCGATCAGCATCCGAAGCAAGATTATCATATTGTCTATCGCCTGTTCCTTACTGCCGCTTGTCCTTATCGCCTCCTTAACCTTTGTCTATTTGAGCAAGGTGGTAGAGAACAAGGTGTCCGATACCACCTCCAATTTGCTGGGCTCCATCAATTGGAACATCCAAACATTCGTGAATGACGTTGAAACGATCTCTAAACTCATGTTGTCTTCACGTGACGTTCAAACCTTCCTATCCTATAACAAGGATGATTTTAAGGAAATTTATGACCTTCAAAATGCCACTCGTAATCTGGTTGTCAATATTACCAACAACAAATCGTATATACGTTACGTCTACGTAGGCAGCGGGAAAAGGGAACTGATTGTCACGAACCAATGGGACAGATTCACTTACGACAATATTTATCAGGCTGTCTCCCGGTCGAAATGGTATCAGCAAGTGGGAGGCATGGGGGGCCGGGGATTGTGGCTGAACAGCGATGAAGTCCGGCTCGTCAAGAACAGTCCGGACTTGCTGCTGTTCGGCAAACGATTAAATAACCTCGAAACGCTTGAACCGATCGGCATGTTGATCATTTCAATCGATAGACGGGTCTTCGATGAAATGTTCAAAGACATTACCAATGCGGAAAACGGGCATTTAATGATCCTGGAGCAAAACAAAGTCATCTATCATAATTCCCGTACCGCCAATTTGAAACAGATTTCTCAAAAGGAATTGAATCTGCTCTATGATTTGCCTGGACAAGGCACCCGCATTGAAACGATGGGCGGAGAACGATATGTCATCACCTTCGATACGAATCCGGGGACCCAGTGGAAAGTGGTCAGCATGATCCCCTATTCGAACATCAATTCGGAAATCGTCTTCATTCGTAATGTAACGTTCTCGTTGACGCTGGTGGCTTTCCTGCTTGCCGCCTATGGTTCGTATTTGATCTCGAACCGGATCACCAAGCAATTGACCTTGCTCTCTTCCGTCGCCCGAAAAGTGGCCAAACGGGATGATATCGAAGGAATCCTCTTTGAGGAGGAAGACGAAATCGGAAAAATCGGCAATCAATTCTTGCGGACCTTCCGCACCAACACCGAATTGTCGGACAAATTGATCGAAGCCAAGCTTAAGGAGAAGGAAGCGGAGCTGCATGCGCTGCAGAGTCAAATCAACCCTCATTTCCTATACAATACGCTGAATTCCATCTATCTGATGGCGGAACGAGTCGGTGCCAAAAACATTTCCAAAATGGTCATGTCTCTTTCCAATATTTTTAAATTAAGCTTGAACAACGGGGACTACATTACGACTGTCGGCAATGAAATCGACCAAGTGAAAAATTATTTGGAGATTCAAAACATCCGCTATATGGGGAAATTCGAGGTGACAATCGAACTCGAACCGGGAATCGAGCCTATCCGCATGCTGAAGCTTCTTATTCAGCCGTTGGTGGAAAATGCGATTTTTCATGGAATCGAGTTGAAAGAGGACAAAGGGAGCATTGCCATTCGGGGCCGAAGAGAAGGGGAAACGCTTGTATTCGAAGTCGAGGATGACGGAGTGGGTTTTGATTCTGCTGTTATGCAGCCGAGGGGATATGCCTTAAGGAACATACAGGAAAGGATCCAACTGCATTACGGCCAAAACCGTGGGATCCGCATAGACAGCGTTCCGGGCGCCGGAACCAAAGTTACCCTTGAGATCGGCATAATGGATTGAGGTCGGGCTATGAAGGTGGGAACACATCATGTATAAACTTTTTATAGCGGATGATGAACAGCTTGTGGTGGAAACGTTATCGGCCATGATCGATTGGAACGCATCAGGGGTACGGATCGTGGGGACGGCAAACAACGGCAAACAAGCGTTGGAACGGATTCTTCAGTCGGATCCGGACGTTGTCCTGACAGATATTCGAATGCCCGGCCTGAACGGGCTCGAGCTGATCCGTGCCCTGAAGGAGAAAGGCCGCAAAGCGGAATGCATCATCGTGAGCGGATATTCCGAGTTTGAATACGCCAAAGAAGCCATTGAGCTGGAGGCAGTGGATTATCTGATCAAGCCGGCAGAGCTCGAGGAAGTGGCCAAGACCGTCTCGAGGGCGATCGAGCGTCTGGAGCGTAAAGCGGATCAAACGGGGAATCGTCCTGAGCTTCGAAATGCAAAAGCATTAGATCGGGCGGTGTTTACGGATCTAATCGTCCATGGGAAACGTCCATCGTTCGATCAGACGCCATACGAACCATATGACCAGTTTGCGGCCATCCTTATCGGAAGCTCGGCGACGCTTTGGCTCGAACGAATGAAGAACAATGGCGTTACGGATGCTCTCCTGAGTTTTTTGGCGAATCGCGGAATCGTCGTGGATCTGCTCTATGAGCAGCAGAAAATCATCTTATTATGCATGGCGACCCTAGAGGAATGCGCACCATTAACGGAAATTCTGATGGCTGCAGCCGCAACATTTTCGAATGACGGCTCATCGGACGATATTTCATTGTCGTTTGGAATCGGTCCGGTTGTAACCGATATCATGCATGCGCATATCTCTTTTTTGGCAGCCGACAAGGCATGTCAAATGGGTTTGTTCTTCGGCGTTCCGGTAATGGATGGGAATAGTTGGCCGGAGATCATCCGCGTTTCCGAGAGATTGCTCTCCGATTGGTCTGACCAAATACAATCCTTCGTCCGTTACGAACAGACAGAGTTCGAAGAGATACTCAATCGTTGGACGGAATGGGGGACGGGGCGATTGATCACTCCCGTTACCCTGAAGAAGGCCGGTACTCAGTGGGTGAACCGGTTGCTCGATTTGATCGAGCAGGACTATGGAATCAAGATCGAGAGCGTGATTGGAGACCGCACGCGGCTGATTGACGGGATACTGGAAGCGCCGGATTGGGCGTCTTTGCAGAAACAGTGCCAGGATTGTGCGCAGGGTGTGCAATTTTATTTGAACGTAACAAAAACCACCCTGAAAGAAAAGGTGGTTCAAGAAATCAAAGCTTATCTGGAATCCCATTACCATGAAAATATTGGGCTCGATCAATTGGCGGAGCGATTCGATCTGAACTCTTCCTATGTAAGCAACTTATATTCCAAATCAACCGGGCAGACGATTCTGGAATATGTCACTTTGCTACGCATTCAGAAAGCGAAACAGATGCTGAGGGAAACCAGCTTCAAAATTTCCAAAATATCACAAAACGTTGGATATGATAACCAACGGTATTTCTGCCAAGTTTTCAAGAAGCATGTGGGCGTAAGTCCCGGACATTACAGAGAAGAGCATATGATAAAAAGCGAAGGAGACCGTTCGTCATGAAGGATTTATTCCTGCGTAAGAAATGTACAAAATAATAGGAACTCAGACAGTACTGGTTACAGGGGAATATGTGCTTCAAATCGCTACTTTGTTCTAATTTCTAAAGGCACCTCATGACGAGGTGCCTATTAACTTGCCGTTACAGACAGCACGGTGAACCGTATCATAAATAGTGGTAAAGCGGAAAGTTGAAATAGCAATAAGTTCAAAAGAAATAACCCGCGCACTATAAACGGGGGTTATTTTGTCCAGACGTATCTAACTTTCAGTTCATTCAGAACAGTTCTAAATGAAACTCGCTCATCATGCTGCAATCTGCCTAAAACTATACCTGGTGATACACCAATCTTTTCAGCGAACTTAACTATATGTGTCTTTGTAATAAAAGGTGTTTGACAAAAATGCACATATTCGTCATAAGGTATAAGTGTATCAGCAGAAAATTTATTTGCTTCTTGTTCTTCTTTATCAAGAGGATTGTGTCCGTACTCCAAAAAGGTTTCTCGTTTTCCATGAAGAACGATATGACCTGCCTCATGAAAGAAATTGAACCATAAATGGTCATCTGAACGATATCTTAAACTTAGCTGAATAACAGCTTTCTCTGGATTCAACCAATAGGTGGCTCCGTTAACGGAACAGCCAGGTAACTCTTTGACAATAACAACAGCGACACCAACACTGGAGCATATTTCCGTGAGTTTAGGCAAGAAAACTTGGGGGTCTTGTATTCTGGTTAAATTTCTTATCTCATTTTGTAAAAGGGACTTAAACTCAGATTTGTTATAGGGATTGCAAGGTATATTAGCTTCTATTTCGCCTTTGTTTAACCATGCAGATAAAGAAAAAGGGTCACTTTTATTTGCTACAGCTTTTCTAAAGGCAACTCGACTTTCTAAATTTCCTCCCCAAATAGCTTCCCAAGCTTCAACTGTTGATATTCTAAAAAAAGACAAGACTTCATGGAGCTGGTCTATTTTATCAGCTTTTTTTTCTATCCAGCCCATTTTTGTCATTGGAAGAAGGGGGATTTTCCGAAGAAAGTCCGTTTGATTTTCAAGGCGAGCTCTTTCTTTAAGAAGAGCTAATTTTTCTCTATAGTTCTTTTCAAGATTATTCCATAATGTTGCTGGAACCCCGGTGGCTCTTTCTAATTCAATGGCTGTAGTCGGTGTAATCTCAGCTTTGCCCTTTATAATTTCGTTGATGGTTTTTATGGGTCTTCCCATTCGCCTAGATAGTTCAGCCTGAGTCATACCGATTTCTTCAAGAGTATCAAGTAGAGTTTGTCCGGGTGGAATGGCGTAATTAGGATTACCTTTCAAATCCTGCTTATTCGCCATGATAATTCACCACCTCAATAATTTTTATGTCAGTAACTTGTGTTTTGTCTATTCCTCCGTTGGATGTAGTTGGAATAGGTTCATGTTCGGGGACAAAAATAATACGGAAGGGCTCTTTTACGGTAACACTGAATTGCCCATTCCTATTGTTACTCAATTCGTGAAGCCGAGCAGGAGGGACATGGGGGATTTCACTTAAATTCGTAGCAGCAAGTAGTTCCGCGTACCTTGTCTGGATTTTTCGAGCATTATCTTTACCGTATACCTTGAAACATTCCCGTTCATCATCAAAAGATTTCTTCAGCTTCTTGTCTTTAAAGTATACATTCATCACTTTCCCCCGTCAATAAGTATTAACCCAAAAGGTTAATAATATTCAATGGGCTTGTCACCCTTTTAGTTGCTCTATAACTGCATAATGAAAGGATAAAAGCTTTTTAGGCGATAGTCAATGGCTTGTGGATAACTATTCCAAGGGAAGCATTGTTCCGATATTAACAAACTCTGTGTAGTCGATAAAAAGAAAAGACCGGAAGAGTATGCCCTCTATCCGGTCTAAATGGCAAACCAAATTTCAATGTAATTATGCTGACGTAAAATTCTAAGGTAATCGAGGGTTAACCAACCTTGCCATTCTATTTTTGCAATTTGCCATGTATCTTCAAACTGTCCCCATGCCCAAGCAGGATTCCAGCAGCCTTCTTCTGTTTGTTTTGCGATAAGGTAGTCAAGATTAGCAGGTAAAACTTTTTCAAACATCTTGTAATACGGAGAATTAGGGGATTGAACAACTTGTATTGGTTGTAGGCAATACTTTTGCCATAACTCCGGTTGAATAGTAACACACTTTTCAACCATCATGGCTAATTTTTCAGACAGATGTTCCGTCAAGCTTGATGGCAATCGTTCCGACATCCTTAAGAAACACAACAACTCATGAAATTCTGGTTCTTGCAGTTTATCTATATAATTCAATAAGTATTGTGTGAGTTCATCTAACAAGTCCTGCGATACAAGACCCTTAAATTCATGAAGGTATCCCAAAATTTCCGCATTTGGGTTGCCCGTAAATGGACTTGATTCTACAGCTTGTTTTACCATATCGGTATTTTCATCTGCATGGATTCTTGAAAGGTATTGGAATGCAACGGTTGTACCTAAAGCAGATGATTCGTTACATCGGAAATCAGGCTCAATGGCTTTTCCAAAGCCACCATCACTATTTTGATACGCTTTAAGTTCAGCCAGTACGCTTTCCGTAGTGCCGTTTTCAAACTCGAATTCGAACATAGCTTGGTCGAGTTTCCTTGATTTTTCCATAATGAAGCTTCTTGCTTTATTAAACTGGTCTCTTGAAAGTTTAGGCATTGATTATCCCTCCCAATAATAATTCGTTATGCTTCAAGATAGGACCTTTACTTGTTAACTACCTTGCATTATGGAAATTGATAAGAGGTGTTAAAAGGATACATCGAAACAGTACTACTCAGTCTTCTAAGAGAAAAACCGGTTTATGGGTATGAATTGGCTAGGACTGCCCTAGATCGGAGTGATGGTACTTTTGAATTAAAAGAAGCAACTCTCTATTTAGGCTTAAAACGATTGGAGAAAAACGGACTATTAACGTCGTTTTGGGGGGATTCGAACAATGGCGGCGGTAGAAGAAAATATTACGAGCTTACAGAAGCCGGTGATGAGCGTTTAAGACAAAAGAAAAGGGAATGGGAATTTGTTAAGAAAATGATGGACCAATTTTTGGGAGGGATTGAAGAATGACGGAACAGCCATTTGATGCCAAAACTATGGAGATCGTACATAAATACATAGACAGACTTTGTAACAGAATGAATGAATCTCCAAAAGAAGTTGAAGAATTTCGGGAAGAGATGTCAACCAATTTACTGAGTAGTGTAAACGACTGGGCAACGAGGGGGTATTCAGAGTCGGACGCATTGGATAAGGCATTGGAGAACTTTGGAGAACCAAGCCAGATTGAAACAGAGCTAAAGGCGCTTTATCGAATTAAAAAAGTATTTTCGGGTAGTATTCTGAAAGCAGCTATCGTCCTATTTTTGTTAGGTGCTCTTATTGTGGGTTGGTTCTTTATGTGGAATGAAATGCTCCATTATGAGGTAGCCAAGAAAACATTTGATATAGTGAAACAGGAAATGGGGACAATGGAACAACCGGTCAGCAATGAAATGGGAGAGAAGTTAGAGAAAAGTATTGCGGGCAGTGACACAAATAAGGCAGTAAGCATTGACTTAGGAATGAAGTTACTTAGTAATGTCACGTTTATGGTTGGAATCACACTGCTGTTTGGTTATTGGGTACTATTCGCAGTATGGGCGAGTATGAATGTATACTATTCAGGTCATGGAAAATCACTTTGGGTAATTTTGTTCCTGTTGTTAAATGTACTAGGATATGGGCTTTACATTTTTGTAGGTAAAATGAACAAGCAACATAGACGGTTACATAGATTTGCTTGAAATACGGTTTAAACAGACAGAGCTGAAATCCCCGTGTTATCTTTAAAACAGCCAGGCAGAGAAGTTCTCTGCCTGGCTGTTTTTGAATTAATCATCGTATAGGCTCTTATGTTCGGCATGTGTGCTTATTCTGGTTCTTCGCCTGCGATAGTCCTTTTCTTTGCGGCCTCTTCTACATCCTCTGGTGCATGCGGAAGGCCGAGTTCCTGCTCCCGTTCCGCCTGCTTGCGGTGTGCAATCCGGCTGCTGGCTGCGGCGGCGACGGCTCCGACAATATCGTCAAGGAAGGTGTGGATTTCCCCTGTATTTTTATTGTTCAACCGCTCCAGCACACCGGGCTTCAGCTTGTCGACGTAGCCGTAGTTGGTAAACCCGATGCTCCCATAGACGTTTACTATGGAAAAGGCTAATATCTCATCCACTCCGTACAGCCCCTCATCATGCTCAATCATATCCTGAAGTTGGGGAAACAGCTTCCGCTCTTCTGCCAGCACATCCAGCTGGATACCTGTCAAAACCGCGTTCTGCACTTCCCGCTTGCTTAATACCATTTCTACATTGTGGACACATTCATCCATGGTTAAATTCGGATAATAACGCTGCTGCAGCAGCATAACAAGCTCCGCAATCTCCAGTATCGTTACTCCCCGTTTGTGCAGCCAGCTTCTTGTCGCCTCAGCGACCGCCTTGCTGTTAAGACTGTAAGGCATTTTTGCGTCAGCCATGTTCAGTCACCCCGTTAGTGAGTCGTTAGTTTTATACCTAGTGAATTTGTAAAGAGATCTAAACTTTAATGAAATTGTACTTTTCCGGATGGCATTTGTCTAGTGTAAGCGTTTCCGGACCCTTAATCCTGCTGCTTGACTTAAACTTTTAGGATAAGCTGTTGTTATTTTTTGAGGAAAGGGCTCGTATACATAGCAGTACAAATGATATTTAATCTCTGAAAGGGGCAATAAACATGACACATATGCAAAAGATTCGCGGGATTTCCGCAGCCTGCCTGCTGGCAGTTCCGCTGGCTCTGTCCGGCTGTAACTGGTTCGGATTGGAGGAGTCCGCCGCTGTTGATCCGCCGCCTACTGAAGTGGAAGCGCAAATGCTGGAGATGAGCGGGGACACGCTGGATTCCGGTGTGTTTGGCCCAGTTACAATCGGTGACACGGACACAGCCAAAGACGGTGCCTCAGCCTCCACAGACGGCAGTTCTTCCTCACCACGGACAACTGTATTTCTGGAGGATGGCAATGGATTGCTTGCTCCGGTTTCTCTCAGCTTACCGTCCGGGGACGGTGCAGCAGTCCTGAAGGATTCGCTTACTGCACTGGTCAGTAAAGGTGCCTATTCGGCATCCCTGCCCTCAGGCTTCCAAGGTATCCTCCCGGCCGGCACTGCCGTGCAAAATGTTACCGTCGATAAAGGCCTCGCTGTCGTCGAATTTAACGCCAAGTTCAACGACTATGATCCTGCAGACGAGCGTAAAATGCTGGAAGCCATCACTTGGACACTTACCGGACAGGAGGGAATTCAGGGTGTACAGCTGTGGGTCGACGGCAAAAAGCTGACGGAGATGCCGTTAAAAGGTACTCCGCTGGATCGTCCGCTGTCACGCACTATGGGTATTAATTTGCCTAAGAGCAGTACCCTTGCCATGAATTCCAGTGCCGTTACCCTTTATTTCTCGGCTTCTTCTTCGGACGGTGTACAATATTATGTCCCGGTTACACGATTTGTACCAGCAGGACAGGAGCCCTTGAAGGCAGCACTGAATGAATTGATATCCGGACCGGAGTCGGGAGACGGACTGGAAATGGTCATGACCGACGGGACAGTACTTGAATCCGTGGAGGAGGGGCAAAACGGTGTGGTAACCGTATCGCTGACAGATGATATGTTCGTTGACGGTGATAAGGTGCCTGCGGAAATGCTGGAGTCTGTGGTGCTGACGGTTGCACAGAACAGCGGGGACTCCCTGGTCCAGATTCGTCTCAACGGCAAGGAAGCTGTTACGGGAACCAATGAAGTGAACTACGGCAAGCCGGTCTCGGCACCGCAGTATTTGAATGAGATGCCGATGTAGAGATAAACGGATTGGCCAAAAAGATGCTTTTGTGCCTGCTCTTTGGTAGAATAAAGGTTGCTTTTAATGAGCTGATGTAGGAGGCAGAAAAGATGAGATCAAACGGGCGGAATGACGACCAGCTGCGGTCATTGACGATAACAACCCAAACGAATAAATATGCTGAGGGCTCCGTGATTATTGAAATGGGAGACACCAAGGTCATTTGCACGGCTACTGTAGAAGAGAAGGTTCCACCTTTCCTTAAAGGACAGGGAAAAGGCTGGGTTACTGCCGAATATTCCATGCTTCCACGGGCAACTGGAACACGCAACCAACGAGAGGCGGCACGGGGCAAGCTAACCGGACGCACCATGGAAATTCAGCGGCTCATCGGCCGGGCGCTGCGCTCGGTAGTGAACTTGCAGGCGCTGGGCGAACGCAGCATCACGCTGGATTGTGATGTCATTCAGGCGGACGGCGGTACGCGGACGGCTTCGATAACCGGTGCTTTTGTAGCTATGGCCTTTGCCATTAACAAAATCGCGCTGCAGCACAAGCTCAGCGTATTTCCAATCACCGACTATCTGGCGGCAATCAGTGTCGGCGTAGTTGGGGACAAGGCGCTGCTTGATTTGAATTATGATGAGGATTCCAAAGCCAAAGTAGACATGAACGTAGTAATGACAGGCGGCGGTGCATTCGTTGAGGTTCAAGGAACCGGCGAGGACAGACCGTTCACTCGTCAAGAGCTGGATCAGCTGCTTGGCCTTGGTGAAAAAGGGATAACCGAGCTAATTGCCGTGCAAAAAGAAGTCCTGGGTGCTATAGCGCTCAAAATCCCTACCGGCCAGCCGGGCCTAGAGGTCTAAGTGAAGTCCACGGGCGGTATTCTTATTGTTGCGACGAAGAATCAAGGCAAGGTACGGGAGTTCCAGCACGCCTTCTCTCCGCTTGGACTGACGGTGAAGAGCATGTTCGACTATCCCGATCTTCCGGACGTAGTAGAGGATGGGGCTACCTTTGCCGAGAACGCGCTGAAAAAAGCAAAGACTGTAGGCGATGCGCTCGGGCTCCCTGTTCTTGCTGATGACTCCGGCCTTTGCGTGGATGTGCTTGACGGCAGACCGGGGGTTTACTCCGCACGTTATGCAGGTGAAGGGGCCGAAGATGGAGATAATAATCTGAAGCTGCTCGGCGAGCTGGAGGAGCTGAAGCAGGGTGAAGATACCGGACAGCCCTTGCTTAGTACCGCAAGATTCGTATGCGCGTTATCGCTCTACGACCCGGCCTCTGGCCGTGAGCTGTCGGCTGAAGGCCATGTGGAAGGCTGGATTACCTCCGAGCCTGCGGGCGGCGGCGGATTCGGGTATGATCCGCTCTTTTACCTGCCGGATTACGGGAAGACCATGGCGGAGCTGACACTCGAAGAAAAGCAGGGCATCAGCCATCGCGGCATTGCGCTGCGGCTGCTGACGGAGAAGCTGTCTGCGGAAGGACGCTGAAAGTTAATGAAGAAGAAGCTTGCAGAGAAGGCGTGTGCCTTGTTCTGCAAGCTTTTTTGGTGACCCGAATAACATCGCACACGATGAAATATAATGAATATACATGCCTGCGTCTGTATTTCTCAAACTTCTGCAACGCTGCGCTGTTTTTTTCGTTATAGTAGTATATAGCGGAAGGTGGTGGGTTCACCGATGATCTGGATGTTTTGGTTAATTGCAGCCGGTGTCCTGTTTGTAGTTGAAATGATGACGCTGACGTTTTACCTGCTGTGGCTCTGTATCGGCGCTTTTGCTGCCGGTCTGCTCTCGCTTGTATGGCCGGATGCCATTTTGCTTCAAGTGGTGCTCGGCTCGCTGGTCGCACTCGGTTTAACCTTGTTCTCGAAGCCGCTGGTGGCGAGGTTCCGCAGCTCCCGCGGGTTCCAGGATACCGGCACGGAAATCGTAGGTCGACAAGGAATTGTGATGGAGCCGATCGAGCAGGGGCGTTACGGGCAGGTTAAGGTTGGCGGAGATACCTGGAGCGCAACATCGGTTCAAAGTCTTGGCAAGGATGAGGTTGTCAGAGTAGTCAAGAGAGGTACCACTATTATTGAAGTAGAACGATGGGGGGAAACGTACTAATGGAATGGGTATTTATTGTAGTAGTACTTGCTGTGGTTGTGGTATTTATTGCATTAACGGTCAAAATCGTACCGCAGCAGCGTGTAGGGGTTGTGGAGCGTCTCGGTAGATTTCACCGGCTGCTTACGCCAGGTCTGAACATTCTGATTCCGGTTATTGATCAGGTGCGCACCTATCATGATCTGCGGATTCAACAGGCCAATGTGCCGCCGCAAACGGTTATTACAAAGGATAACGTGCAGGTGCAGATTGACACGATTATTTTCTATCAGGTTGTTGGACCGGAAGAAGCGACTTACGGCATTTCTGATTATGTATATGGTGTACGGAACATCTCGACGGCAACGATGCGGCAAATTATCGGCAAGCTGGAGCTGGATGAAACACTGTCCGGACGGGAAAAAATATCGACCGAAATCCGTATTGCCCTCGATGAAGCCACGGAGAAGTGGGGCGTGCGGATCGAGCGCGTGGAAGTCATCGACATCAAGCCGCCGCTTGATATTCAGGAAGCGATGGATAAGCAAATGAAAGCCGAGCGGAGCAAGCGGGCAATTGTCCTGGAAGCTGAAGCAGCCAAGCAGGACATGATTCTGCGTGCGGAAGGCGACAAACAAGGTAAGATCCTGAAGGCGGAGGGCGACAAGGAAGCTCGTATCCGCCAGGCGGAAGGCTTGCGGCAGGCGCAGGAGCTGGAGGCACTCGGTCAGGCCAAAGCGATTCAAGCTATCGCTGAAGCAGAGAAAGTCAGAATCCAGCTGCTCAGTACCGCTGGGCTTGATGAGCAGGTGCTCGCTTACCGTTCCTTCGAAGCGCTGAGTGAAATCGCCAAAGGGCCGGCCAACAAAGTCTTCCTGCCAACCAGCGCAGTGGAGACACTCGGAAGTCTGGGCGCGATTGCCGAAGTGTTCAAGGCCGGTAAGGACGGCAAGTAACAGAGCGTAATTTACAATTGCGGCGTATTCCGTTAAAGTAAAAAGCAAAACGAAGGCTAAGCTTACGAAGCCATGCTTCGCAAAACTAAGTCCATGCTTACGAAGCCATGCTTCGCAAAACTAAGCCCATGCTTACGAAGCCAGTTTTGCTACGCAAAACTTTAAAGGAGAGAAAATACGTGACGCAAAAAGAAATTTCGCCGCTTGTTGAAGCGCTGGGACTGCAGCCGCACATTGAAGGCGGCTGGTACAAACGGCTCTGGAACGCCTCATTTGAAATTCCGCAGGAGGTGCTGGGCGGAAGCTATTCCGGCTCGCGCCATTCGGCATCTTCTATTTATTTTCTGCTTCATAGTGACGAAGCCTCCGAATGGCACACGGTGCTCTCGGATGAAATATGGCTATGGCATTCCGGCAGTCCGATCGTGTTAAGTCTGGGAGGCCGTGGAGACAAACCGGAAGATGTGAAGGAGTACATCCTGGGTCTGGATGTCGCTGCCGGTCAGCAGCCGCAGCTGGTTGTTCCTGCTGGAGTATGGCAGGCAGCACGCCCGCTCGGTGACGAACCGGTGCTGGTTTCCTGTATTGTGTCTCCGGAATTTCACTTTGACGACTTCAGAATGATCGAGAAGTAAAAAAGAACGGGGGCAGATACCAGCCTCCGTTCTTTTGATTTTTGGTAACGCAGACATGATCTGATATACTTATTTTTGGTAAGTTAACCAAACTATATTGGGCTTGGAGGGTTATACTATGAGTCAATTGAACGGACCATTTTCAGGGGGACCCACGTTAAATGACGGAGTTACAATGCCGTGGCTGGGGCTGGGTGTATGGCAGACTAAGGACGGAGATGAGGTTATCCATGCCGTCAAGTCGGCGGTGGAGACCGGGTATCGCAGTATTGATACAGCTGCAGGCTATAACAACGAGGATGGTGTTGGACAAGCGATCCGTGAATGCGGCGTTTCCCGGGATGAGTTGTTTATTACGACCAAAGTACGCAATCCGGATCAAGGCTACGAATCCACACTGAAGGCGTTCGAGGTTAGCCGGCGCAAGCTGGGACTGGATGTTATTGATTTATATTTGATTCATTGGCCAGTCGCGGGCAAATATCGTGATACCTGGAAAGCTTTAATTCATCTGCAAAAGGAAGGCCTCATTAAATCCATCGGTGTGAGCAACTTTCAGATTCACCATCTGAAGGATATCATTGAAGATACCGGAGTCGTACCCGTGGTCAATCAGGTGGAATTCCATCCGCTGCTGACACAACGCGAGCTGCTGAAGTACTGCCGCGAGCAAGGCGTTCAACTGGAGGCCTGGAGCCCGCTGATGCAGGGGAATCTCGATCTGCCGCTTCTCCAGGATCTAGCCGGGAAGTACGGCAAAACTCCAGCCCAAATTGTCCTGCGTTGGGATTTGCAGCAGGGTGTGATCACAATTCCGAAATCGGTGCATGCAGAGCGAATTACGGAAAATGCCGGATTCTTTGACTTCACACTCAGCGATGAGGATGTAAAAGCGATTGAAAACCTCAACCAGAATCACCGTTTTGGTCCGGACCCGGATAACTTCAACTTTTAAAAGTAGTTAAAAGCTGATGCCGAAATGTTGTATAAATTGCAGAATTCAGCGTGATTCTGGTCTAGCTGGTGCTGATTTGTTGTAAAAAGTGCAGAATTAGCTTCATCATGGTCTAGCTGATGCCGAAATATTGTATAAAGTGCAGGAATCGGCATGTATTTCGGTAGTACTGGCGATGAGTTAGCCTTAAAAAGGCAGTCCAAGATATCATCCTTGGACTGCCTTTTTATATATGGGCTAGAAAAGCTCGTTAATGAATAGTTACTTTATAGGTACGCAGCCAGAGATTAACTTGGGCCAGATAAGCGAACAGCTGCGGACCGGACATCAGCTGCCCGAACCAGGGCAGATTGCTGGAAGACTCCGGTGATGAGGCAATTTTGCGGATTTTGGCTGCATCGATTAAAGGAAGTATGGGAGAGCTGGAATCATCGAGAATATTCAGCATCTGCTCCCGCACAGCATTTAAATAGGCCGGGTTATGCGTTTTGGGATAGGGACTTTTTTTGCGGTAGAGCACATCATCCGGCAGTACACCTTCAAGCGCCTTGCGCAGGATGCCCTTTTCCCGGTTGCCCACCATCTTGATTTCCCAAGGAATGTTCCATACATATTGGACAAGGCGGTGATCACAATAAGGAACGCGGACCTCAAGCCCTACACCCATGCTCATCCGGTCCTTGCGGTCCAAAAGAGTGGGCATGAAGCGGGTAATATTGAGATAGGACATCACGCGCATTTGAGCCTGTTTTCCGGTCTCCCCTTCAAGCCTTGGTACCTCCGCGACGGCATCGCTGTATCTGTCAGCCAGATACTCCAGCGGCCGAATCCATTCATTAATTTCCGGGGATAGCAGTCCTGCCCGCATTTTGGGAGCAACCGACCATGGAAAAGTGCCTGAGGAGAGCATCTCCTCACGATGGAACCAGGGATATCCGCCAAAGATTTCATCGGCAGCTTCGCCGGAAATGGCGACGGTGGCTTCTTTTTTAATCTCCCGGCAAAATAAATACAGAGAAGAGTCCACATCGGTCATACCCGGCAAATCGCGGGAGTACAAAGCGTTATCCAGCGCTGCTACAAGCTCCGGCGTATCGAATGCAACATAGTGGTGATTCGTATTCAGCTCATCGACCATCCGTTTAATCCATGGGCCGTCTGCGCCAGGCTGAAAGGAATGGCTTTTGAAATGTTTATCGTTGTCGACATAGTCTACGGAAAAGGTATTCACTTGCCCCTGACCGGTCCGGTTGTAGTAATTAACCGCGAGCGCCGTAAGTGCGCTGGAGTCAAGTCCTCCGGACAGCAGGGAGCAGACAGGAACGTCTGATACCAGCTGCCGCTCCAGAGTATCCTGAAGCAGCTCACGTACTTTAGCCGCCGTTTCTGCTACGCTGTCGGTATGGGTAAAGCTATCCAGCTTCCAGTATGCATAGCTCCGCAGTCCTTCGCGGCTGTAGATCATCGCATGGCCCGGGCGCAGCTCCAACATATCCTTATATACCCCGTGTCCCGGTGTCCGTGCCGGACCGACGATGAAGACCTCCGCCAGACCCTCGGGTCCGACAGCCGGTTGAACTTTTGGATGCTGCAGCAGTGCCTTTGGTTCGGAGCCGAATACAAAGACATCATCGACCTGACTGTAAAATAACGGTTTTACCCCCAGCCGGTCACGTGCAAAAAAGACCTGCTCCTGCAAACCGTCCCACACAGCAATGGCAAAGATACCATTCAGCTTCTCCACGCAGTTCGGTCCCCACTCGATGTAGGCATGAAGCAGCACCTCTGTATCACATTCCGTACGGAAGTGATGTCCGCGCTGTATTAATTCTTTTTTAAGTTCCGGGGCATTATATAATTCGCCGTTATATACGATTGCGTACATGTTCTCCTCATGGCGGGCAATCATGGGCTGAGCACCGTGTTCGGGATCGATAACGCTAAGTCTGCGATGTCCAAAGGCGCAAGGTCCTGATATCCAGGTGCCTGCTGCATCCGGTCCGCGGTTGGCCAGGGTTTCGGTCATTCTCACCAGCAGCTGTGAGTGCTGTGTCAGATCCCCGCGCCACTGGATAAATCCGGTTATTCCGCACATGATGGTTCATCCTCTCTTTTTGTGCGATTGTTGTCCTTTCTTTTTTGCCAAGTAATACAGATATATGCCGAAGGAAGGGATAAAATGTATGTCCTTATCCGAACACTAGGGGAGAGGGAAATTTGCCAGGAAGGATGGATGACAGGTGTATTACATAAAAGACGCCAAAATTCGCAGAATGACGGAGTATGACGGTGCACCCTGTGCAGAGGTAGGCGTATTGCCCGGGGCTGTAGAAGATTCTGCGCTTTTGGTGTATATCGTAGAGGATCGGCGTGAAGAGGGCTATGAGATTGTCCGTATCCTTACTAATGATGCTGACCTGTCTGCGGACTGGTTTGACAATAATATGCACGATGCTTTTGAAGATGTGACGGTCAGCGCCTTTGAGGGCAGTGCAGTTATGGAGCCTGAGGAGGAGCGTTCCAAGTTCCAGCGTGAGCTGCTCATCTTCGGGGATTTGAAAAAACAGCTGGAAGAGCATTTCGGGCAGTATCCCTGAATCGTTGGATGTCTGCCGGGACACCCTTCGCTTTGTGGAGTAGGATTGGGCGGACTGTATAGCCCTGATATGAACGAAACTGTCAAGCGCCGCTGTAGCAACTCCGTTTTTGGCGCACTTAAACAAACCTATCAATAGACGTCTTTTAAAGAGAGCCCCCTTTTTCCAAAGGGGTTGACTCTGAGTGTGACTTCTTTCCTTACACATTAGGGAGGGAGCATGTCCTTAGCTTGGAGGCAAAAATCATTCGCTGGTCGGCATCCTGATATTCGTGGGTTTACACATGGTATTAATCCATCTGAAGAGCCTGCCGCTAACTATTTTCGTCCATCGTTCGCAAGCAAACGGGCACAAAGGGCTTCCGCGGCGTTTCTCTTCACCTTGCTCGATTTTGCCTCCAAGGTAAGTCATGCTCCGGCTTCCTGGCATTCATCTCCTTTCCTTTAGGGAGTGATTTTTCAGTGGTATACAGCGTCACATTGCAGTAGACGGACGGAGAGGGTTACCCGGCAAGCTTGGACTCCGGGACGGGGTTTCGGTCGTCCATCTCCAAAGCTCGGGCAATCGCCCATACAAATCCGGCAAGCTCCCGGGCAATGGCGGCTACGATCTTCGATTTGTGCTTCCCTTTTCCCAGCATGTTCATATATTTGCGGTGCAACCGGTTCTGTGCCTCCCAGGCCATCCGCTGCACCTCCGGCGGCAGTCCGGTGATCCGCTCGCGCAGTTTGCGGCGCACTCCCGGCGAGTGCCGGTAATGGTGGGCAGCTTCGACCAGCACCCGTCGCAAATGCGCATTACCGGCCTTGGTCAGCTTCCCCTGACTGCGGCTCACGCCGCTGGAGTGCTCGCTGGGCACCAGACCACAGTAACTCATGAATGAGGGGGCGCTGGCAAACCGCGTCACGCTGACCATCTCCGACACCAGCGTCGTGGCGGTGAGTGTAGCCACCCCTCGCAGCGCCTGAAGCGCTTCAATAAGCGGCGCCTGCGCATGGGTGTGGGAGAGAAGCTCGATCTCTTTTTCGTAACGCCGGAGTCGTTCTGCCGTTTCTCGAATGCTCTCCCGGTATTCCTGAAACACCATACGGTGGCAGGGACTCTCGAAGCGGAGGGTGTCCAGCCACTCTTCGTAGGCGAAGGTCCATGCCTTGACCTTGCTTGGGGGAGCGAGCTGCAAGCGTAGCAGAAACTTGCCCATGCGCTGCTTGTGGCGGTTCATATCTTCTTTTGCGTCCTCCCGGGCTCGAACGAGATCCCGGAGAGCTTCCTCCTCAGGGGATGGGATGTAAACACCGGTCAGCTCGCCGGCACGAAACAGCTGAGCCAAACGCAGCGCATCCCGCTTGTCGGTCTTGATTCGGTCGCCGGCCCGCTGAGGGATGAGGGAGGGAGCGACAACCGTACAGGAAATGCCGGATTCCAGCAGCCAGCGGTGAAGCATGTACCCGGTGGGCCCGGCTTCGTAGCAGACTTCCAGTTCCGCTCTGGATTCTCCGGAACCTTGCAACTGCTGCAAAAGCCTTAGAACACGTTCCCTGGTATGTTCGATAATCCCCCAGAAGCGGGGTTCGCTTCGGCCCTCGTCCGCGATGGCTACAGCAATTTTGGCTTTGGATACGTCTAATCCAATATACTTTTTGGCGATACTCATTAGTAAACCGACTCCTTTTTGTTTGTTAGCTCTGAATTGGAATCTTTGAGCCATTCACTCTTAGGATTTCCATTTCAACCTACGAGATAAACAAATTGCGATGTCGGTTTCGTTCATGATAACTATTATCGTGCTGATGTACTAAAAGAGAACAGAAGCGGACTGAGGTGACGCTAATTGTGGATTCAACGCCTTTTTTAGCCCGCTTTCAGCTAAATAAGGGCTTCTCTGACCGCCAAATACGAAATCGGGGGTATTTCAAGTCGGGTAGCGTCTCCTGGGTCCGCCAAAACGGTCTTGTGGATTTGACTTCCCCCCCACAAAACATAGTCGCTGCTCTATATCTTTACTGATCCAGCCTTGAAAAATCTGCAGCATGCGTTATAATAAATAACGTTGCCTTTAATACATAACTGTGTCCCGGTAGCTCAGCTGGATAGAGCATGCGCCTTCTAAGCGCACGGTCAGGGGTTCGAATCCCTTCCGGGACGTAAACAAAGGGGCTGTCCCATAAGTAGACTTCTCTACGAATGAAAACAACCCTTTAAAACGGTAAAAACTAGCCAGTCTCCGGATTATTGGAGACTGGCTAGTTTTTGTTTTTGAACTGTATGCCACCCGACTCCGAGGGTACGATAGCGTAGAAACGATAACCGCGGAGCGTCCGCCCAAAACGCCAACCTACCTACATCCGGCTCGGCGCGGGCAGCCCAAGCACCTGAAGCACATCCCCTAAAGTGTCTCTGAATCTCGAGGTCAGCCAGAGACGGAATGTTATGGAATCCTTATCACTCTTCAGGATCGGGCAAGCGGAATAGAAGTTGTTGAACAGCGCAGCCAAGGTGTGCGCGTAGTTGCAGATCGAATTCGGCGTCAACTCTTGGCTTGCCGAGTATAAGGTATCCTGCCAAGAGCTGAGATGTCTCAGCAGCGCAGCCTCCGCTTTTTCCAGATCAGCAGGGAATGGGAGAAGGGAAGCATCCGTTACAACCGGTAACGCGGCTTTACTCAAAACACTGCTCGCACGGGCATAGGTGTACATCAAGTACACCCCGGTATTGCCGGATATTTCTGTAGCCTGCCTGTAATCAAAAATAATCTCAGTCCCCAGATTGAAACGCAGCAGGTAATAGCGGATGGCGGCTGTGGCGATGATCCGGCTGGAAAGGCCGCTTTTATCCGAACGTGTATGTTCAATAGAGTTCTCCATGAGTTGAACCAGCTCGGTCACCTTAATGCCGACTCCTTGGCGGCCGGACATGGCGTATGAGGCTCTGCCGTCTGAGGTATCCATTCCCAGCTCGGCAGCAGAAGCCGGACTTAGTGAAACTACGCCATAGCTTACGTGATGAAGCTTATCAGCCTGATCCGCATACCCCAGTGCTTGCAAGGCCTGCTTCACCATCTGCTGCGGATATTCCTGTCTGTAGTCGATCACATTAATGACGATATCCCCATGTCCATAGGGCCGTTGGCTTCCAGTTAAGCCTGTAGTCCATAATCCTGCTGAAAACTCCTTGTACGAGAAGTCTTTTTCGAGCAATCCGAATTTCCAGAGATGATAGGCGATGTCTTTGGCGGTATACGTCAAAATGCCATTGGAGCGCACCAGCACCTTATCCATGCTATATTCTTCCGAATTCGCTTCGGCACCCTCCACAGTGGATTGCTTAAGCACCCAGCAGCCTGCCAGCTTGCCTTCGTTCTCCTGAATAAAAACCGGAGTCTGTGCCAGCAGCTGAAAAGCGGAAGACCAGAAGCCCTCCCTTACGATGCTGCTTTCCCATACAAGCAGGTCATGCTCAATTCCGAAACCTCGCATTTCTTCCACATGCTCTCTCACGATACGCTCAGCAGCCAGATTGCCCAGCCAGCCCTCATTGCTGCTGCCTTTTTCAAGGGCATGGAGTATCTCCGTGCGTTTATGTGTCATCTCCGGGTTCAGTGAATACTCCTTGTTTACCTGGGAATAAATGTCCCAGCAGTAATCGCCAAAGCGGACATGTTCACCTTCAAAAGGTACATTCAATAGTCCAACCACCGTGTCCGCCAGCTGATTCCCCAGGTCATCTATGTAGTTATGGATCTCCACCTGGTATCCCGTTCTTCTCAAGATTCTTACCAGCGCATCTCCGATACAGGAGTTTCTCAGGTGCCCGATATGCATCGATTTATTAGGGTTGACAGAGGTATGCTCAATGACGACCTTTTCCCGGGAGCCTTGCGGCAGCTCGAAGGAGCGTCCGGCCCACTCCTGCCAATGGATGTGCAAATTAATAAACCCGGGGGCGGCTACCTCTATCCGGTAGATAAGCCCATCTATAAGGCCTTGTAGTTGAAGCTCTCCCTTTACAAGCTCTGCAATGGCCATAGGGGGTTTGCGTAGAATCTTGGCAAGCTGCATAGCAATACTGCAGGAATAATCGCCATGCTCCAGGTTGACCGGCTGCTCAATCTGAATATTGATATCTTGGGGGCAAGCCACAAGCAAGCTGTCAAATACACTTCTTACGCTTTGTTCGAGGCTGTTCTTGATCATTTGACTTAACATTGGATAACCTCCCTTTTAAAATACAAAAAGCCCTCGTCTCAAAAGAGACGAGGGCTTCAGTGCGCTCGCGGTACCACTCTCGTTGCTAAACGGCAAAGTTTAGCCACCTTACAGGTTAACGGCCTTCCGCCGGGGCTTCCTACTATCCTTTCAGAAGTCCATCTCACGGGTGCGCTTCATTATGGGATCTGTACCGGCTTTCACTCTCCCGGCTCGCTAATAGACTAGATCCCGATAATTACTCTCCCGATCATCGATTCAATATTGATTTTTATCAGTATAACGAATTTAACGAAGAAAGCAATAGCTGTCATAAGCTAAGCCACTCATCTATTGCCGTCAAAGAGATTCTTAAGGAGTAGTAACGAAATTCCAATCACCAAACGGGAAAGCATGGTCGGGCACCAAGAGTCCGGCAGCATCTCTTCCTGCAGCGTAAATTGAAATGTCATTGATGAAAGTAGCGGCAGCCGGAGAGGAAACGGTAATAATAAAGCTCTGTACCGTTGTTGGGATATTGAAAGTTACTACACCGTCAGCTGCAGCAATAGCAAATGTGGTTGTGAAATACAATACTGCAGGCGAGCCTTCAGGTCCTGCGGCAACATTGCTATAAACATTGACAACGATCGGCTCGAGTCTAGCGGCAGTTGTATTAGAGATGCGCAGCTCGACGGATCGCGAATGGAAAGTAAGATCCGGGTTCAGGTTTACAACAGGTCCTAATGAATAAATAGCCATGTTCAGTCACCTCCTTCGTTCTTGATAATGTCAATTTATGAAATTTGCTACTATTTGATTGGATTAATAGTACGGTGTACGAAAAAGGGCGATTCTATTAAATCATCAAGATCTCCCGGATATCCTGCTCAGTTAAGGTGGACAGAGCTTCCTGCCCCGGCTGAATGACCTCATCGATCAGGTTTTTCTTCTTCTGCTGAAGCTCATACATTTTGTCCTCCACGGTACCCTGAGTGACGAGCCGGATGACCTGCACCACGTTCTTCTGCCCGATCCGGTGGGCCCGGTCTGCAGCCTGCTGCTCCACGGCGGGATTCCACCACAAATCATAAAGGATAACCGTGTCCGCTCCTGTCAGGTTGAGGCCAGTGCCGCCTGCCTTCAAAGAGATGAGGAACAAGTCACGTTCCCCCTCATTAAATTGATTACATAGCTCGACCCGCCGAGAAGCCGGCGTCTGTCCATCCAGGTAGAAATAAGGCACACCCTGAAGTCCCAGCTCCCTTCCAATCAGACCCAGCATCTCTGTAAATTGCGAGAAGACGAGCAGTCTTTTGCCAGAACTGCGGCATTCCTCAATAATCTCCAGCAGCTGCTCGAACTTGGCCGAGCTTCCGGTATACCCTTCGACGAATAAAGAGGGATGACAGCAGAGCTGGCGCAGGCGGGTCAGTCCGGCTAGAATTTTGATCCGGTTGGTGCGGAAATCGTCTCCGTTCAAATGCCTGAGCGCTTCCTTCTGCAGCTTGGCGAGATAAGCGACATATAGTTTCTTTTGCTCCGGCAGCAGCTCGGAGGCATGCAGCGATTCAATTTTATCAGGCAGCTCTTTCAAGACATCGCTCTTAAGCCGACGCAGCAGAAAAGGACGCGCGCGTTTGGCTATCGTCTCGCGGGGCATATCGTGAAAAGTTTTCTTCCCCGGGAACAGCTCAGGAAATACTGTGCCGAAGATAGACCACAAATCCTCCAGTGCATTTTCCACAGGCGTACCGGTAAGAGCAAAACGATAGCGGGCTTGCAGCGATTTTACAGCTTGGGCCGTTTGCGTAGCATGATTCTTAATGACCTGGGCTTCGTCCAGAATGAGTGTGTGGAAAGAGTGTACGGCATATAGCTCAATATCTCTGCGGAGCAGCGGATAAGAGGTAATGATTACATCCGCTCCCGCTGCATTCTTCAGCGCCCGGTTTCTCTCTGTCAAGCTCCCGTCCGCAATGACCGCCTTAATCTCCGGCGCGAATTTCTTGAGTTCATTATGCCAGTTGTAGATGAGAGAAGCGGGGGCGACAATAAGCGCAGGAATCCCGCCGTTCCGGATACCCGGCAGTTCGGAGAGCAGGAACGCAATGCTTTGCAGCGTTTTGCCAAGCCCCATATCATCGGCCAGAATACCGCCGAATCGGTAGTAGGCCAGTGTCTTAAGCCACTGGAATCCATACTGCTGATAATCCCGAAGCACAGGGACCAGACTTTCCGGCACAGGGAAATCCAGATTCTCGGGATTCCGCATGTTAGCCAGAAGCCTGCGGAACCCTTTGCCAAGCTTTACGGCATCCCTCTTCTCATGGGCTGAGGTCAAATGTAATCCGTGGACAACGGGCAGAGAAAATTGTGCTCCTGTGATATCATCCTTCCGGATACCCAGTTCGTTCATAAAAGTGATGATTTCCTGGAATTCTCCGCTCTCAAGCGGCAGCAGCGCCCCGTCCGGCAGCCGGTAGTACCTGCGCTTCTCCTCCAGCGATTTCAGTAACATAACAATCTCCGACTCGGGAATACCTCCCATATCGAACTTGAAATCAAGCCAGTCGGTCTTCTCGTTCCAATTCATAGTGACTTTGGGAGGCATCGTTCCCCTGAACAATCTTACTTTCACTGCAGAGGTAGCATAGATCGTAAGCAACTGTTCCAGCAGAGGAACCCTATGGTACAGGAAATCGTATTCGCCATCCTCATCGCTCATCATATATCCGCTTTCCGTTTTGGCGAAGGATTCATGATCCATCAGCTCCAGAATCCTGCGCTCCCCTTCACCGTCCCGCATAAGAATAATGTCTGTTGCGCGCTTCTGCCCTTTTTCGTCTAGTGGATTTATGACAATATCCCCATATTGAAACTCCAGTCCGGCGAGCAGCCGGTCTCTTAACCGGTCCAGATAGAGCCGGGCCTTAAGCCGGCCGTGAACCATACGATCGGCGATGGCATCAGCGATATGCACATGTCCCAGCTTTTTCAGCCCGGGAATCACCTTGTCCATAAAAGGCTCCATTTGCTCTGGCGCGATGTCGATCCCTTCCTGGCGGGAAGCTTCCAGCATCGTTTTCATCTCCACAAGACGCCTGCATTCCTGGAATGGCAGCTTCAGAAGCTTGCCTTCAGACACGACAAGACCATAGTCCTCTATGACCATAATCTTCTCCAGTCCTTGAACCTCAAAGAGGTAGCCTTCCCCCTCCGCCTGATCGAACTGAAAGCTTAGCGGCGGTGCTTCACTAGACAAGTGAATGCCTTCAAACAGCTGATCCCCCTGCTGAAAATAAACCGAGGGAGCAGCTGCAAGAGAGGGGAGGAGCGTTTCCCAGAAAAAAGGAGGGACAGGCAGCAGCCGGTCCCCGCCCATGCTTCCTCCATAAGTCGAGCTTACGATCATGCTGTCCCGGTACATGATTTCATTTAAAAAGATTTCAATGAGCTTCTGAAGTACCGCGTTGTCTTCCTTCTGAAAGCTGTGCTGAGCTGGATCATAGATGAAATGCTTCGAGAATTCAAAGGTTTCCCCGCGGTGTACACGGCCCAGAAAATCTCTTATTGTGTGAATAACATAAGGGCGTTTCAGGCCCACCTTCATTTCTATTCCCAGCATATGCCTGCCATTTCGGTGGGAGAGCGGCTTGCATATGAATTCCACACAAAGGGGCATCCTTGTATCCACAAAAGCTCCGGTACCGCTCGGCCGCAGCCGGCTGTTTCCGAACATCCCCAGCATGCTTTTGACGAGGTGCTGATTCCGTGCTGCCCCCCCGGTCCGCCCATGGCCATGCTCAAGGTCAACAATATTTATCAGCACAGCGGCAATATGCTTGCAGAAAGGTCCACCGTGATCATAAGCGGTACAGGAACAGTCCGCATGAACATCGCCGTCGCTATCGATTTCAACCCTCATATTATATTTTCTGCCCCTGCTCCCCTGAACAACAGCTGCGTACACAGACGGATTATTGGCGGGATTCACTTCATCTTTTTGCTCCTCATAGATCAAATCCACTTTTCCGGAACGGTAGTATGCTTGTCCCTCTTCAAAAGCGGACTTCCCGCAGAGCAGCTTGATGACCCGTTCAGACACACTAAAGCCCATAGTATGGTCCCTTCTGTGCCTCAACCGCACTTACGCCGTGCATAATAAACTTGATGGTCAGCTCAATTTCTTCCTCGTCATTCCATTCTTGATCAGGCATCAGCAGCAGCCGGGCCAGCAGAAAACCAACGACTGCAGAGACTGAGAACCGTATGATGGCAGGTGTCGGGACCTCAATAAGATCTCCCTTTTGCTTGAAGTGCTCCACAATGGATTCTATACGTTCCAGCACCTTGCTAGTAATATGTTCGATGAATTGTTCCCTGAGCGCAGGCTGGAAGGGGATTTCCTGAATCAGTATTTTGATGATTTTAAAGTTCTTGCGGGCGAACTCCAGCCGGTTTATAATAAATGCCCGCAGAAATTCGTCATAACTGCCGAAAGGCAAATCCAGGACGCCGTTAAAGTTCTTGATCACAAAAGGGGCGATCATCCGGCTCATCGCAGGGTCTACAATAGACAGCAGCAGGTCCTTCTTGGTCTTGTAATACCGGAAAATCGTTCCTTCCGCCACGCCAGCCTTTTGGGCAATTTCACTGGTAGCGGCAGCCGAATATCCCTTATCGGAAAATACCTCAATCGCCGCCTGCAAAATCGAGAGTTGCTTCGGTGTCATTTTTTCTTCTTTGCCGAGGCTGAGCAGCTCCTGAATCCACTGCTCACCCGTATCTTGAACCGTGGAATTCTTCTCCACATCGTTATTCTCTGTCATTGCGGCAGTCCCCCAAACATCATCCTGTCCGTACATATTAGCATAATGCTGGCAAGTTTACATTTTACGGTGCTTGCGGAGAGCGAGCACATTTAACACCATGAACAGCACCGAGAATCCAATCAGCACGTAGACGTCCAGAGCAATCTCGCTCCATCCTTTGCCGCGGATCATAATATTCATCATAGCATCGGCACCGTAGTAGAGGGGGGTAACAAGACCGACCCGCTGCAGCCACAAGGGCAGGGTGTCCAGAGGGAATAACCCGCTGAGGAAAATTTGCGGCACAACAATCAGTGGAATGAATTGGATCATTTGCAGCTCATTGGCCGCAAAAGCCGACAGCAATGTGCCAAGTGTCAGTGCCGTCATCGATAGAAGCAGCGTCATCAGCATGACATAGCCGAAGCTGCCTGTCATCAGGATGCCTAATACCTGAATGGAGAACCAGGAGATAAGCAGGGCCTGAAGCACAGTAAATATTCCGAAGCCGCATACATACCCGATGACGATTTCCCAGCGTTTCAGCGGAGTGGAAAGCAGGCGCTCAAGCGTACCCGTGGTCCGCTCCCGCAGGAAAGAGACACCGGCAATCAGGAAGACGAAGAAGAATACGAATACACCAATCATAATGGGGCCAAAACGGTCAATGGTCTTCATATCGGCCGATCCATACAGATAGCTGACAACCGGCTTCCCTTTGTCTTCCAAAGCGGGCAGTAGATCCCGGGAGGTCTGCTCAAGCACCATCATCACCGCCCGGTTCGCAGTAGGATTGCTTCCTTCCAGAACTACCTGAGTTGAGGCGCCTTCCAGCGTAATCAGGGCATCAAGGGTGCCCTCTTTTAACGCGGCCGTTCCCAGCTCTGCGGTGGAATACTTCTTTACCTCTACATCATGACCTTCAAGTGAAGCAGAGAGGTTAACCGCTTCGCCCGAAACGCCGATAACCGGCTGATAAGCATCCCCGTTAAACACCAGGCTCATCAAGCTCAGCACGATCAGGGGAGCGATGAACATGAGGGCCATCGTTCTTTTATCATGAATAAATTGCTGCAGGATACGCAGAGTTATTGCCCGGATTCTCATGGCCGCACACCTCCGTAGTATAGGAAAGCTTCCTCTATTGAAGCAGACCCTGTGGCGTGGAGGAGTCCATCAGGAGTGTCCACCGCCAGCAGCTTCCCGTCCCGGATCATGGCCAGCCGGCCGCATTTTTCTGCTTCATCCATAACATGCGTAGTCAGCACAATCGTAGTTCCCTTTTGATTCAGCGCTCTTAGCTCGTTCCAGATCGACAGGCGCAGCACCGGATCAATGCCGACGGTCGGTTCGTCCAGAATCAGCACCGGAGGCTCATGCAGCAATGCAATAGCCAGCGACAAGCGGCGCTTCATGCCGCCCGAGTATTGACCGACATTTTTGCGCATATGCTCCTGGAGATTAACCAGTTCCATAACCGCATCCATCCGGCGTTTGCGTTGTTCCCCCTTCAAACCATACAGGGAGGCGAAAAACTCCAGATTCTCTTTGGCGCTAAGCTCGGTGTAAAGTGCATCGGACTGGGCCATATACCCGATCTGCTGCAGCATGGCCAGCTTGGGCATTTTAACTCCCAATACATGGATCTCACCGGAGGTCGTTTCATCGATACCTGTGAGCAGCTTGACCAGTGTTGTTTTGCCGGAGCCGGAAGGACCCAGAATACCGAAGGTTTCCGCTTTTCCCACCTCAAGAGATATGCGGTCCAACACCAGCTTGCTGCCAAAAGCCTTCGCGACGTTGCTTACCTTAATGATTGGAGCATCTTTATCCATCAATGATCTCCTCGATTCCTAATTAATGAGTGAGCACTCACTCATTATTATAAATAAAACTTTACCCGTTGTAAATTAATATTTCCATAACATTCCTCTGCAACGCCATTTACAATTGGAGGCGACAATAACATTAGCAGTTACCTAGAGGAAAAGGGTGAATCGATTTGAAAAACAGTAAATGGGTAAGCGCAGCTTTAGCCTCTGCACTTCTTATCACAGCAGGAGTGGGCAGCGTTTCGGCAGCAAGTGTGAACAGCAGTGGGAAAACTTCAACTAACAAAAAAACTGCTATTCAAGCAACTGTCAAAGTAAAAGAAGGTACGGCTACATGGACAGTAAATGGTACGCCGGTTGCTTTCAAGACCATTGACAGCAACGGTTATAAGCTGTATTCGCTAAGCCAGGTGGCGGGGGAAATGGGCGCCGCATTAACATGGGGAGCAAACGGTATTGAACTGAACGACAGCCAAGGATTACATACGATTCAACTAAAAGCAGGCTCCAAAAGCTATCAGGTTGATGGGTCCCAGCAAACCTTTACCGTGGCACCTGTGGCTTATAAAGGTAAAATTTATGTGCAGCTTACGAAGTTTGTGCTTGGACTTGGCGGAGAATTGCAGACTAACCCCAACATTATTCTGAGCCCAGCACGCCCGGCAGGCGAATTTGAAACCATGCATTGGACCGCGGACGGAAGAATTATAGCCAATCAGGGTGATGCTGAATTTACTCAAATTTTCAAGTTCAGCACGGTTCAAGGAAATTATGAAACTTTCTCTTCCGACGAAAGAGCAACGGATTTCTCCGTTTCCCCGGACCAGACATGGGGTGCTTTTACGGATGATAAAGGCCAGATGAACCTGATCAATCTGTTAAATGGTGTGGTCAAGACACTGGGTACGGACACTTCCGTGAAGACGGATCTTACCTGGTCTCAAGACGGCAAGAAGATTTACTTCATCCAGGGAGACAAGCAAGAGAAGATCTCGCAAATCTCGGTAGAGACCGGTGTCGTTACGGAAGTACTGGCGGATAAAGTGGAGAACAAATCCGAGCTGCGCATTTCCGCAGACGAGAAGACGGCTGTATACATCGTTAACTTAACGGGTGTAGCCAAAAATGATGCCGACAGCACCGAGGATTCCCTTACCGTCGATTTCAGCAAAGCAGGAGAGCAGCTGTACAAGCTGGCGCTTGGAACCAAGGATGCGAAGCCGGTAGCTTTAACAACTACGCCGGATAACAAGCTCTACCCGGAAATTCTGGCTGACGGAAGCATCACCTACCTGAGTGCAGATCCGGATGGCAACACAATCAATACAATCAAAACGATAAAGGCTGATGCGGCGGTCTCCGACCTCACGCTTGATATCGAGGTTACCTGGTCGGCGAAGGTGAGCAGCGGATTGATTGTGGCAGGTACAGCCACAGACGGAAGCACACGCATCTATTCCACAACCCCGGCAGGATCCAAAACGGAGCTGTACCGCACAACCAAAGACGTAGCGGAAATCGCCGTATCGGATGACGGAAGCAAGCTCGCTATCATCATTGATGGCAAAATCCTGGTTATTCAGAATGGCAAAGCCTTGCAACTGACGAAATAATAAATTAACGGCGCAGAGCCGGGAGGAGAAACAACACATGAAGGTTTTCAACAAAATTACAGTAACGGCGCTTACAGCCGTGATCGCAGTATCAGCATCTTTTGCAGGAATAGCGGCAGCGGCAGATTCTTTGAAGGGTAAAATCACAGTGAACGGCTCCACGGCGTTATTGCCGTTGACGCTTCAGGCAGCGAAGGAATTTCAAAAGCTCCATCCAAAGGTGAGAATTGCCGCTTCCGGTAAAGGTTCGGTGACCGGGCCGCAAGCCGTGAAAAAAGGCATCGCCGATATCGGCGCCTGCGATTGGGACGCGAGCATCGACGTACCGGGCTTTAAAGCCTTCGACGGACAGGTAGCGAACAAGGTGGCCGTCATTCCTTTTGCTACGATTGTTAACAAAAATGTGGGTGTGGACAACCTTACAACAGAACAGCTTAAAGGCATTTATTCCGGCAAAATCACGAACTGGAAGGAAGTCGGCGGATCGGATGCGGATATCGTAGTCATTACCCGCGCCTTTGGCTCCGGAACACGTGTTAACTATCAAATGAAGGCTCTTGCCGGCGGCGACATCGTCAAGAAAGCAAAAAACTATAAAGAAACAGGCTCCAGCGGCGATATGAAGACCGCTGTAGGAACAACTCCCAACTCCATCGGGTATATCGATCTTGTCTATGTAAGCGGCGATGTTAAAGCTGTGAAATATAACGGCGTAGCAGCTACTACGGACAATGTAATCAACGGTTCTTACAAGATTTGGGCTTACGGTTACTTTATGACGAAAGGCCAGCCTACCGGTGCAACCAAAGAATTCATTGCTTATATTCAAAGCAAGAAGTTCCAACAAGGCTCACTGAAAAAGCTTAAATTCATTCCGATTTCGGCCATGAAGTAATAATAGTACATCCTAAAAGACTATATTGAACGGTAACAGCGGCCAGTCCCGGACAACATTGGGAGTGGCCGCTTACAGGAGGGAAAGTATGGGGTCACCAGTACACAACCTGGCAACCAAGATAAACGGCTCATTAAAAGAAGATCGCTCAGCCCGCAAACGTCACAGCAGGCATATGATAAGCAACGTGTTTTTCCGGTATTATTTTTTATTCAGCATTTTGGCGCTTTGCTTTGTTCTTGGACTGGTTACTATATTTATCGGAAAAACGGCGCTGCTTCTGTTCGGTCCGGTCTCTCCGGCGGATTTTTTCCTCTCCTTCAATTGGACACCGGAAGAAGAAGCCTTTGGAGCCGCTGCCTTTATTGTAAATACATTGTCGTTAACCGCGCTTACATTGCTGATAGCGGTTCCGGTATCCGTGGGCATGGCGGTGCTCTGCGCCGAAATTGCTCCCCAGTGGATGAAAACCTTTATTCGCCCGGTATTGGATCTGCTCGTAGGCATTCCTTCTATAGTATATGGCTACTTGGGCTTGACTGTACTTCTGCCCTTTCTGCGCAGAGTCAGCGGAGAAAGTCTGGGTGATGGTCTGCTGGCGGCTGCCCTTGTGCTGGCCTTAATGGTGCTCCCAACCATAACCCGGATCAGTGATGATGCAATTGTTGCCGTTCCGCGCAAATACCGCGATGCAGCCTATGCACTTGGCTCTACCAGGCTGCAGGTGATTATGCGTGTAGTGCTGCCTGCGGCAAGCCGGGGAGTTATTTCAGCAGTCATTCTGGGCATGACACGGGCGGTAGGCGAGACGATGGCTGTTGTAATGGTTATTGGGAATACGCCGCAGCTGGCGAAGACGCTGTTTACACCTGCTTCCGTATTGACCAGTAACATCGTGATGCAAATCTCCAATGTGGAGTTTGATTCCACCTGGAACTATGCGCTGCACATGATGGCTTTCCTGCTGCTTATGATCTCGTTTGTACTCATATTGATCATTCGGATATTAGGCAGAAAGAGGAGGGACAGCATATGAGCAGCTTTACACGTACCCGTCATACCGCGCGTGCGCAAAGGCGCGATAAGATCGCGACTATCGGATTCTATTGTCTCGGGGCTTTGGTGATGCTGCTTATTTTATGGCTGCTTTTTACCATCCTGGGCAAAGGCCTGCCAGGACTCAGACCTGATTTCCTGATTAAGCAGCCGGAAGAGATTGATGCAGGCGGGGGTATTGGCCCTGTACTGTTCAACTCCTTTTATATTCTGTTCATTTCGCTCATCATCTCTGTACCTCTTGGAGTCGGAGCGGGAATTTATATGGCGGAATATGCGCCTGACAATGGTTTTACCAGCGCTCTCCGGATGACTGTGGAGGCTTTGTCATCGGTGCCTTCTATTGTGTTCGGGATGCTCGGCTTGGCGATTTTTGCCGAGTATTTCCAGGTAGGACTGACTATTCTCGGCGGTGGAGTCAGCCTGGCGCTGCTTAATTTGCCGATGTTGGCCCGGGTGACGGAGGAAGCGGTGCGTGCAGTTCCGGGTGAACTGCGGGAGGCCGGATACGCACTCGGTACGACCCAATTTTATGTCATCAGCAAGGTTGTGCTGCCGGTGGCGCTGCCCGCAATTATTACAGGGGTATGTCTAGTAGCCGGACGTGCGTTCGGGGAATCGGCGGTTATTATTTTGACGGCCGGTCTCAGTACCTCCGGGGAAATGTGGGACTTCAATCTCTTCTCGCCTGGAGAGACACTCGCTGTGCATTTGTGGTACGTGCAATCGGAAGCAATCGTTGAAGATGCGCGGCAGATCGCCGATAAGTCGGCAGCCGTGCTCGTCATTGTTGTTTTACTCATTAATATGGTCTTCCGTTTGCCTTTGTGGTGGGGAAAACGGAGTCAGGGACGCTAATGTAACAGAAACGCCAAACGGGGGTGTCCCAGCAACCATTTGTATGGCTTTTGGGACACCCCTCTCTTTTGAGTAAAACTTAAGTAAGTGTTTAGATGGACGCTCCGCGAACGGACCGTTGCTCCAATCGCTGTGCTCTCCAGATTTTATTTATTTTTCTTAACGGTAAAAATCCGGAGACAGCATATGCTTTCGAAGAGAGCTTTCCTTCGGAAAGCTTTTGGGCGACCGCTGCCGCTTTTCCGCAATCGTTCCGTCCTCTCCGCTGCTTTTAGCGGAAACCCTTCCTCCCAAATCTTCTTTAAAATCACAAAAAGAAATCGCGCTCCTTTTAAAATGGAAGTGTCGAAGCCACCATTTTAAAAGGAGCGATTTCTTTGTACATCCAATATACCATGGACCACTTTTACCTGCCAATGGATTTAGAAAAAGATATTCCGTCAAATCACCTCGTTCGTGTCGTTAATACGGCCGTGAATCGGCTGGACGATTCTATCTTTGCCGTAGCCTATCCCGGTGGCGGCCGTGACAGCTATCACCCCCGGAAGCCCTGCGGTTTAGAAAACAGGCAAGGGAATTATTGCGGAGCGAAAATGGATATGCCCTAGCGGTTCGAAGAATGACAGAACCGGAGAGTGTGTTCGGGCAACTAAAGAATAACCGGGGATTCCGACGATTTCTGCTTCGAGGCATGGACAAAGTGACGCTCGAAGTCGGGTGGCTTTCCCTTGCCCATAACCTGCTGAAGCAGGCCGCTACAAATCGAAAACAAAAACTAGCCAGTCTCCAATAACCCGGAGACTGGCTAGTTTTTACCTTTTTACAGCTTTAAGTGCGAGATCCTGTCTCATTCGTAAATATATCTACTTTCAAGAAAATTGTATCCAAAATTGAAGGCCATTCAGTCGAACAAGTGAATTCCGTTACAATTTCAGATGCAATCCTAAACCTTGTGGGACAGCCTCGTTTTTATAATCGGTACAACTATAGATTTACATTCTTTATACCACAGCCATAAACTGTTCCATATCCGCATCCACTGTAGTAATGCCGCCGATGCCGAAATTATCAACCAGCACCTTGGCTACGTTAGGGGACAGGAAGGCCGGAAGCGTCGGGCCGAGATGAATATTTTTCACGCCGAGATACAGGAGCGCCAGCAGAACGATGACCGCTTTTTGCTCGTACCAGGCAATATTGTAGGAAATCGGCAGCTCGTTGATATCCTCTAGCCCGAATACTTCCTTCAGCTTCATTGCGATTACAACGAGAGAGTAGGAGTCGTTGCATTGGCCTGCGTCGAGCACGCGGGGAATGCCGCCGATGGCTCCCAGATCCAGCTTATTGTATTTGTATTTCGCACAGCCTGCTGTTAGGATAACCGCATCATTCGGCAGCGCAGAGGCGAAATCGGTATAATAATCCCGGCTCTTCATCCTTCCGTCACAGCCTGCCATTACGAAGAATCGTTTGATAGCTCCCGTCTGAACGGCTTCCACCACTTGATCCGCTACTCCCATAACGGCAGCATGGGCGAACCCGCCGATAATCTCGCCGGTTTCAATCTCTTCAGGGGCAGCGCATGACTTGGCCTGCTCAATAATCGCGGAGAAATCCTTCACTTTGCCGTCCGTTCCGGCCGGAATATGTTTCACACCGGGGAAGCCGGTATTGCCGGTGGTGTACAGTCGGTCTTTATAGCTGTCTTTCGGAGGCACAATGCAGTTCGTAGTCATCAGAATAGGGCCGTTGAAGCTGGCGAATTCCTCTGTCTGCTTCCACCACGCGTTGCCGTAATTGCCTACAAAATGGCTGTATTTCTTGAAGGCCGGATAGTAATGCGCCGGCAGCATTTCGCTATGGGTGTACACATCAACGCCTGTTCCTTCCGTTTGCTTGAGCAGTTCTTCCATATCCTTCAGATCGTGTCCGCTGATCAGAATGCCAGGACGGCTGCCAACACCGATATTCACTTTTGTAATCTCCGGATTGCCGTAAGTGGAAGTATTTGCCCGGTCCAGCAGCGCCATCACATCTACTCCGTATTTACCGCATTCCATGACAAGAGCAACCAGTTCATCCGCACCCAGATCATCGCTCAGAGTGGCTACCAGTCCTTTCTCCATAAAGGCATGTACAGTATCCTCGCGGTAGCCGAGAACGGAGGCATGCTCCATATAAGCCGCCATCCCTTTCAGGCCGTAAGTCAGCAGTTCGCGCAGGGAACGGATATCTTCATTGGCTGTGGAAAGAACGCCGACAGTAGCAGCCTTCTCATCCATTTCTTCATCGGTTCCGGGTACCCACAATGCTGCATCGTGGTTAGCGAAGGGTACCACCGCTCCCGAAGCGTTTAATCTGGCGTTCCATTGATTCCGCAGCACAATTCCTTCTCTTACTCTTGCAAGGAAACCGTCACGGTCAAAGTTGGCGTTAGTTATAGTAGCGAACATACTCTCTACAATGAACTTCTCCGAGGCTGCATCTGTGAGTCCCAGCTCCCGCCCCTTTACGGCAAAGATGGAGATGCCCTTCAGTGTGAACAGCAGAAGATCCTGAAGATTGGCTACATCGCTTGTCTTGCCGCAGACTCCCTGAATCGTACAGCCCGTTCCTTTAGCTGCTTCCTGACATTGAAAACAAAACATGCTGCTCATATAATCTCGCCCCTTTAAGGTTTTAGTGAAGCTTCCGCTTCCTTTACAGTTTAAATTGATTGTAGTAGACTATCTTCTAACAATCGGTAACCAATGTTACCAAATAGTATGAATTTGGAGGATATTTGATGAAAGCGAATCCCGTCGTGCTGCAGTCCTGTCTGTTTTTTCGTGGCAAGAGCGCCGAAGATATAACGGCTTTACTTCAAACCATGATCTATTCGGTCAACCTCTTCCATAAGAAAGAGCTTATTGTTAACGAAGGCGAGACCGCCGACCGGATCGGGATTGTCCTCTCCGGCCGGGTAGAGGTTCAGAAAATCCACCCTAACGGCAATAGCGTAACGATAGCCCGGCTGGAACAAGGCCAAACCTTTGGAGAAGCGGTTTTGTTCCGTAAAGAGAATATTTTCCCGGCTACCGTTGTTGCTCCCGATACCTGTTACGTTATGTTCATCAGCAAGCAGGAGCTACTGCGCCTGTTCGCCGCCGATATCGACATGCTGTCCCGTTATATGGAGAATCTGTCCGAGCGTCTTGTAATGGTGAACCAGAAAATCGAGATTCTATCAGCCGGAACGTTGCGCAACCGGATTGTATTTTATTTGCTGAAGCAGTCCGAAAAGCAGGATACAGGTATTATCAAACTTCCTTTTAGCCGAAAAGTCTGGGCCGAGCTCCTCAATACCACGCGTCCCTCGCTTTCCAGGGAACTCGCTTATCTCCGTGACCATGGATGGATCGACTTCGATGGCAGCGTATTGACCCTGCTCGAGCGGGACCGGATAGAAAGCTTGCTGCAAAGAAATCCAATCCAGAAACGATCATCAAAAAAGGCCAACCAGTAATTTCTGGTTGACCTAATAAAACGAAAGGGCGCCCCAGCCATTTACATGGCTAACAGGACACCTCTTATACAAAACTCCCCGCACTAGCCATGACCTGTAATTTCTCCTCTGGCTCCAATCGAATAGAACGGTCACTAATCGCATCCACATCCTGCTGATCATGCGTGACAAACATACAACTCATCTTTTCCTTCTTCAATATTCGGCACAATTCAGCCCGGATGGCACCTCTCAGATCCGCATCCAGGTTGCTGAAGGGCTCATCCATCAACAGAACGTCCGGCTTCGGCGCCAGCGCCCGGGCCAGCGCAACCCGCTGCTGCTGTCCTCCGCTCAGCTCGTGGGGATAGCGCTCCTGAAATTCGCTGAGCTGAACAAGCTCAAGCATCTCCTTCAGCCGCTTGCCCCGTTCTTTTCCAGGCATGCGGTGCAATGCGAATTCAATATTTTTTCGGACATTCATATGGGGAAACAAGGCGTAATCCTGAAATACCATGCCGACGCCGCGCCGTTCGGGTTGGATGAATGTTTTAGGGTCAACAACCGTGGCCCCTTTAATGCGGATCTCCCCCTCCGAGGGAGCCTCCAAGCCCGCAATCAGGCGAAGCAGCGTACTTTTCCCGTTTCCGCTGGCCCCGAGAACACCGATTATCTCACCTTTTTTCATACTAAAAGAAAACCGGTCGATTACAGGAGCCTGCCGCCGTCCATAAGAGAATGTAAGATTGCGAATTTCAACTATACTCATCTTTATTCACTTCCTGTCCAAATATTGAAGTACATAGACCGAGATAAAGCTGATGCCAATAATCAGAAGCGACGGAATCGATGCCTCATAAATTTGTTCATTGTTGGCATATTGATACGTTTTGGTCGCAAGCGTTTCGAAATTGAAAGGCCTAAGCAGCAAAGCAAGCGGAAGCTCCTTGCATATTTCCACAAAAGTTAGAATGAAGCCGCTGATGACCGCTCCTTTTATTAAAGGAAAGTCGATCCTGAAAAAGGTCCTTGTCATGCCCATCCCGAGCACCCGGGAGGCCTCCGTATATTTCCGTCCTGTTTTTTCAAAGCCGATGTCAACCGCATTATACCCTGTGGCCATAAACCGGACAACATAGCCGGATATGAGCATAACCAACGTTAGACTGAGAACTACAGGCGTACCGCCGAATCCGAATCCATGGTATATAGCAGCCCATTCACGATCGAATTGAATAAACACGGACAACACGCCAATGGCAATAATCGCCCCCGGCATCGAATATCCGGCAGTTACCCCTTTGGATAGTAGAAAAGCAAACAGGGAACGCGACCGGTTGACGGCTCCGACAATAAGGGAAAAGATCATAATAATACTTGTTGCAATTGCAGCCACATATACGGTCCGATAAAAAAAGGAGATAAAATCATCTTTCCAGACACTTTCATAGGTCCATGAAGCCCATACTATCAACTGCAGGAGCGGAATGGCAAAAGAGATACTCCAGACGATAAAACAAACGGCTGATACCAACCATCCCCCAGGCCCTGAAAGGCGTCTTGGCACAAGCGGCCTCGATTTGCTGGTAGTTGAGCTGTAAGCCCTGTGGCTGCGCAAAAGTCTCTCTAGCAGAAACAGGCCCATAACGATAATCATCAGCCAAGCGGCCAGGCGCATCGCGGACTCTACATCGTACATCCCGAACCAGGTTTGAAAAATGGCGGTCGAGATGGTATGCAGTCCGAAATAACTGGTCACGCCATAGTCGCTCAGCACTTCAAACATAACAAGGCTTACACCCCCGGCGATTGCAGGGCGGGACAGGGGCAGTGCGACCCGGAGAAAAATGGATAGAGGATTCCTCCCGAGCAGCCGTGCATTTTCAATATAAGAAGCGCTTTGATTCTCCAGATAAGCTCTTGTGATCAGATAAACATAAGGAAATAGAAATAGTGTAAAAATCATCACCGCGCCGCGCATCGACGAGAGGGTAATCCAGTCCTGGTTGGGGAGTATTCCCCACTGGTTCCGCAGCGTCTTCTGAACGATTCCCGTATAGCTGAACATCGTACTGTACGTATAAGCGGCAATGTACGGAGGAATCGCAAGAGGCAGAACGAGCGCCCACCTGAAAAATCGCTTCCCCGGAAAATCGAACACCGCCACCAGCCAAGCCAGTGTAACGCCCAGCAGGGCCGTAAGCACTCCCGTTAAGACCGTCAGCCACACCGTCTGAACCATATAATCTTTCACCAGATAGCGTTTGATTTGCAGCCAGTTGTCGTTTGGAATGTCGAAGATCGAGAGGAATACTAGCAAAATAGGCAGCAAAATAGCTGCTGCCCCCAGGAGGCTGACGATTCGCCAGCCGTTAAATGTTCTCTTGATTTGAACCCTCGCGTTTTTCAAATGCATGGATTATTTCCAGCCCGTCTTATTCATGATTTCCAGTGCCGCTGCATTATTCACTCCCAGTTTCCCGAGATCGATTTGCTGTGTCTTGAATTCGCCCCACGACTTCAGCAGCTCCGGAATTTCGGCATCTTTATTTACCGGGAACTCGAAGTTTTCCTTGGAAACCATGTTCTGGGCTTCCACACCAGTCAGGAACTCAAGCAACTTGACGGCATTCTCTTTATTTTTACTATACTTCGTTACACCGGCGCCGCTGACATTAATATGAGTGCCTGTAGTTTCCTGGTTCGGGAAAAAGACGCCTATACTCTGTCCTACTTTTACCTCTTCCGGATCTGTGGAATTTATCAGCAATCCCACATAGTAAGTGTTCATCAACGCCACATCTCCTACGCCTGCAACAATAGCCTTCGCTTGATCGCGGTCATTGCCTTCCGGTGTCCGAGCCAGATTGGCAACCAATCCTTTCGACCATTCCTCAGCTTTCTGCTGACCATTCAGTTCAATGAACGAAGAGAGGAGGGACTGGTTATACAAACTGGAGGAAGGGCGAACAAGTACTTTCCCTTTCCATGCTGCGCTTGTCAAATCTTCATATGTAGACAGCTGTTCAGGTTTTACCCGGTCTTTGGAATATACGATCACACGGGCCCGGGTGGAGAGTCCGATCCACTGGTTTTCCGAATCCCGAAGCTGCTTGGGCACATTTTGTTCTATCGTATCAGAGGATACGGGCTGCAAAATCCCCGCTTGCTTGGCATTATTCAGTACGCCGCCGTCCACGGTCATGAAAAGATCCGCCTGCGTGCTTTCCCCTTCACGCTTGAGGCGCTCGATCAATTCCTCCGCTTTACCGTCTACAGTGTTTACTTTAATACCGGTTTCTTTCGTGAACTGTTCGTAGAGGACTTTGTCCACATCATAGCTTCTGGCGGAATAAACATTGACAACCTGTTCTTCTTTCGTTTCTACTTTGGCGGCATTCGTGCTGCTGGTCTCATTTCCTTTGTCTGTTCCACAACCAGCCAATAATCCTGCTGTTAATACGGTAGTAAGCAACGGGGCAAATAATGTACGATAATTCATTTCAACACTCCTCGTAGATAATGATTATTATTCTCAATAACTTATTAATATGCATCATATAGGCTCTTTCAAATCTTGTCAACCCTAAAACTAAGAAAGCAAATTCGACATAATGGAACAAGCGGCCCCCATATACTATTGTACAGAGTTATGGAGCCATAATTCGGTTGATCACAAATTGAATTGGAGGGATATCATTGTCGGATGCTTTTGTCGCCCGTTCGTTAGACGAGATTCGTTTCTGGTCCCGTATTATGAAGGAACATTCCTTTTTCCTTCGGCTGGGATTTAGATGCGAGGACACCCAATTGATCCAGGAGGCTAATCATTTTCATGCCGTTTTTGAAGATATTGAAAGAAGGTCTTATTCTTTTGATATGAATGCAGATCCCCATACGATTAAGGAGTTTAATTCCGAGGTTCATACGGCGACATCTCACATTTGGGTATTTAAACGAAAGATACTTGGCCTCATCTTGCAATGTAAATTGCCGGGACAGACGAATTTCCCGTTACTGGTAGACCATGTGAGCCGGGAAGCCAATTATTTCAGAAACCGGTTGGAGGAGCTTAACTGCGGGAGGCTTGAGCCATTACCGGATGCAATCATAGATGAAAATGTCTTTTTCTTAAAAATCATGGCCGACCATGCGAAATTTATCGGTCATCTGCTGGATCCCTCAGAACAGAAATTAGTAGAACAAGCACGGGAATTTAACCATGATTTTGAACAATTAATGTTTCAGGCGGTCGATTTGAGCTCCATGAGCCCTCAGTCCCATACCGTTCCTTTATTAAGCCAATTTGTCGATGAGAACCTTGTGTCCGTAAAAGCTCTCCGTGACTTCAAGAAGACTGCAAGCGATTTAATCAACGACTGCCGAATTAAAAGTATTATACATCCGTTATTGGCTGATCATGTTTTTCGCGAAGCGGAACGATTTCTGTTCATTCTTGATATGTTTGACCGTTCCCTTTCAGGCCATAAGGTAAATAAGAAGGAGTTAATTCATTGAAACAAAATCCTTTGTATATTATCAGGTCAACCGGCGTTTGCGGGTTGGCCTTTAAACGTTCATTTGGTATAATTTTAGTGTTCGAAATTTAAAATGTGACGATTTTCGAACAAAATGTCTAAGATGACTTACTGGAGGTACGAAGCTATGCCCGAACGAATGTCGGAAAAAGAGTTAAACCAGCTTATTAACATGCTGGAATGGGAACCTTCCAATAATGATATGCAGCTATCCGACGTTTTTTTGACAGATGAACAACCTGCGGATGATGATAAAGGACGTTTGCTTGTCCGTGCCGATAAAATATTTGTACAAGACCCTCTTCCCGGGGGTTCACCAGCCGTTATTTCAGCGGTTCTTCCGGTAGAGATTCATGTAAATGGTGAGAAAATATCCATTCCGACCGCGGTTACCTCCGAGGATATCATTGAGTGGGAAATTTCAGAGCCTCCGTTGTACAGTATAACGGTGTCGGAGGACAAGCTGTGGGCATTCTTTACTTTATATTCCACCAAGCAATATGCCTGGAATCTGAACGACCATACTTCGGCGTCCTACCTGGAAATTGATGCTACCATCAACACGGAAGTAATTGTCGGACAGCTCAGCCTGAACCATGTGATTTCTGACTTTGAGAATAAGTCCATTACACAGAACCTTAATATATCCGGAATTCATGCCGAGCTGCAGAATCCCAGCTATCAGCCGATTCCCGTGGCGAACGGAAGGGCTGCGGTGCCGGGTGAGAACGCTCGACTGGAACTGTTCTTTTCAGAAAAAATAACGGATGGTGAATTCAGTGAAGTGGGGGGTCAGGTCGATTATCGCAGTCATCTTCGAATCCCGTCTGTACTGAGGGGAGAAGTCATTGCCCGCAAGATCCCTCTGGTTGAAGGGATGCCCGGGTACGATGTTCACGGAGAGATTCTGTATCCCCAGCAGCCCAGTGATATTATCGTCATTGCCAAAGATCATACGGTGCTGCTCGTCAACAACGAGATTCGCGCCCTCCGTGAAGGCAGACCGCGTATGACGGGCGATAAGATCAAATATTTTGACATTTGCACTTCATATATTGTTCCAGGGAACGTTAATATTAAGACCGGAAACATTTTGTTTTCCGGAGATATCATTGTCCAGGGTGATGTGGAGGATAACATGATCATAGAATCCCTCGGCAATGTATATGTAGCCGGCAGCGTATACAACTCCACCATTACGGCTACAGGCAGTATCCTTGTCAAAGGGAACGTAGCCAACAGCAAGCTCTACTCCGGTTATTTCGGCGTAATGTACAACCGAATCTATAATGCCTCCCAACTCCTTCTTGAAGAGGTAAAGGGCCTGCAAAAGGCCATCAAAATACTGACGCAAGCCGTGGAGAGCCGCAAGCAGTCGGTTAAATACGGTCAGGCCATTCTGCTTCTGCTGGAGAGCAAGTTTAAGAAAATCCCGCAGGTTATCCGGGAGCTTTTAACCGTTCTCACCCATGTAAAGTCTACATATCACCATGATCTGGAGCAGGTCATGCACTTTTTAAATGTGTTTTTGAACCCGCCACAGCTTGTAGATTTCATGAATGAGGCCTCTCTTGGCGGTTTTCTGAATTCGCTGGTGCAGCTGCATACAGGGGTGGCGCGGATGCAGGAGACCAAGGTTGAGGTTAATATGGGCCAATGCCAGAACACTATAATTAAATCCAACGGCGATATTATCATTCATAGAGACGGAATTGTGCAGAGTGACCTGTTCTCTTCGGGTAATATTTCTTTTCTCAAATCGACTTCTGTGTGCCGGGGCTCCAAACTGGAGGCAGGGGGAATGATTTCAGCCTATCTTGTAGGCGGCGAGAGCGGCGCGCAGTCCTTCCTCAAGGCGAAGAGAAGCGTCACTGTCCGCAAAATGTATTTAGGCAAGGTTACCATTGACCGCTATACGGCTGACATTACAGAGCCCGTGGAGAACATGGTGTTCAACAGCGAAACGGTTCGGATGATTCGATGAACAGCTGAATACAAATAAACCTCTCTACTTGGAATGGTTATGTGGTACATCCATTTTCCAAAGAGAGGTTTCTTTTTGTTCTTATATAAGCTAAAGAATACCGGCTCAAAACCGAAAACAGCGGTTGACCGATCGTTGAATCAAGCCACTCCGGGTTCGGAGGGATCTTCCGATCGCTGTTAAAGGCGAAAACTATCGTTTCTCCAGAATCCCGTAGGGCCCTCCGCTGTGTTGGCGCGTAATGAATTAACGTAGCACCCCCACGCTAGGAATTAACGGGAATTTCCTCCCCTTAATGGAGCCGTAACACTCTCACGATGTGAATTAAGGGGAATTTCTCCGCTTAATGGAGCCGTAACACCCTCACGAGAGGAATTAAGGGGAATTTCTCCGCTTAATGGAGACGTAACACCCCCACGATGTGAATTAAGGGGAATTTCTCCGCTTAATGGAGACGTAACACCCCCACGCTAGGAATTAAGGGGAATTTCTCCGCTTAATGGAGACGTAACACCCCCAAGACAGGAATTAAGGGGAATTTCTCCTCTTAATGGAGACGCAACACCCCCACGTTATGAGTTAAAGGGAATTTCCCCTGCTAATGCTCATACGCCAAGCCAAGGCCATAAACCAAAGAACAAAGCTCGAGATGGACCTGGAGGATTACGCTGAACCTAGCAGGAAGGGCGGAACGATTGCCAAAAGCGGCAACGGCAGCGGTCGCCTCCCTCCGCATTTACTCCACTCTAGGTAATTCAATAAATCTGGAGAGCACAAGCTACTTAAGCAACGTTTCGTTCGTGGAGCGTCCATACAGAGCATCTATGTAAGTCTTCCTTTAAAGCAAAATGTCTTACTGTGGTGCATAGTTTGGGTAAATACTGAATGCCGGGTAAGATGTTCCTTAGTGGGTAAATGTAGATAATAAATAAAAAAAATCCTTCCCGAAGGAAGGATTTACTTCCAAAGGAAGGATTTACTTCCAAAGGAAGGATTTACTGTGACGTCCCGGAAGGGATTCGAACCCCCGACCGTGCGCTTAGAAGGCGCATGCTCTATCCGGCTGAGCTACCGGGACATAGGATAAAGACTGAAAAGCAAGCAAAAATTATGTTATCATACATGGAGAGCTTTTACAACCTGTTTTTTTCAATCCGGTTCAAGGGTATGCTATACTCTACAATGGATCTGCAAAAAGAACCGGATTATTTTTCAAGGAGGTGCCCTCATTAAGGATTCGAATTCCCCCGCCAAAGATAATATCGTGCTGTTTCCGAAAACGTTGGACTATTATCAGATCCAATTGACGGTGATGCTGGAAAGTGAACGTTACGGGGAAGCGATGGAGCTCCTGCGGTTTTTACTGCAATGTCAAGGACAGGAAGAGCGGTGCTATGAGGAATGGCAGTCGCTGCTGGAATGGCTGGAAACGGCTTTTCCTTATGCCGCCCGCAACGGGGACGGGGAAGGAACAGACTCCGGTCATGAACAAGACCTAGGCGAAGAGGATATGGCCCGGATTTTGGCCCAGTCGAAGCATGAGGAAGATCCGGACTATCCCAACAAGCTGTTGCTGAAGATCATGAATGAGCCGCTCTCGGAAGGCACTGTTCTGGCTGTTGAACAGCTAACTTATGTTAACGGTGAAGGTATAGATGAAGCGCTTATCGCTTGGCTGCAGACAGGCGAGGTCCATCCGCTGCTGCAATTCCGGACGCTGCAGACCCTTCGCCGCCGTGGAGTTGAGGGAGTCATTGAGCTGACGCGCGGACTCGAAACCGCTCTTTTCGAGATTGAAGATGTACCGCTGATCATCGAGGATTTTCCGCCCCAGGTGAGTCTGGTTCTCGAGAGAGTAGCCCAGCAGGCTGAGGTGCATGAGCCGACGCTGTATTATTTTGCACAGGAGCTTTGGGGCCAGTTCATTATGTCTATTTACGGCACTGCCGATTACCGCGCTTTATTATCCGGAGAAGATGTGCTGCTTGATATATGGGCAGGGGCGCTCCACCAGATCATTTCGGAAAGTCTGAACGGCTCCCGGAATGAGGAAGAGACCCGGACGATGTATGGAATTACGGGAACCATGCGCTTCCAATTTGAGCAGGCGTACCGTTCCCTTAAGGGATTCGTAAAGACGGAGCTGTAGCGCCAAAGTTGTCGGCTTGATCATGCTAGTATCGCTACTTGAAAAAAAAAGTTCTGTTGTATATAATATAATGGTTATTCTGTGCGTGGATTTTGAAAGAAACATGTTAACCTATCTTGGAGGGGAAAGTAAATTATGAAAGCAACTTGGGAGAAAATAGAGAAGAACCTTGGCGTTCTTGAAGTCGAAGTCGAAGTTGAACGTGTAACTGCAGCACTCGACAAAGCTTTTAATAAAGTGGTTAAGAAAGCAAACGTACCTGGATTCCGTAAAGGCAAAGTGCCGCGGGCGATTTTTGAATCCCGTTTTGGCGTGGAAAGCCTGTATCAAGATGCAATCGACATCCTGCTTCCGGAAGCTTACGGGAAAGCTGTTGAAGAAACAGATATCTTCCCTGTAGACCGTCCTGAAGTTGATGTTGAACAATTCGCTAAAGGCCAGCCTTTTATTTTCAAGGCAAAGATCACTGTAAAGCCTGAAGTAACATTGGGCGAGTACAAGGGCCTAGAAGTTCCTGTACAAAAAGCTGAAGTTACCGAAGAAGAATTGACTGCAGAGCTTACCCGTTTGCAAGAGCGTCATGCTGAACTCGTTGTTATTGAAGACGAAGTAGCGGCTAACGGTGATATCGCAGTGATCGACTTTGACGGATCGGTTGACGGTGAGCAGTTCGAAGGCGGACAAGCTGAGCGTCATTCGCTGGAGCTGGGCAGCAACTCCTTCATCCCTGGCTTTGAGGAGCAGGTTGTAGGCATGGGCACCGGAGATCTTAAAGATGTTGAAGTAACCTTCCCTGAAACTTACCATGCGGAGAACCTTGCAGGTAAAGCAGCGGTATTCAAAGTGAAATTGCATGAAATCAAACGCAAACAGCTTCCGGCTCTTGATGATGAATTTGCTAAAGATGTAAGCGAATTTGACACTTTGGACGAGTACAAAGCAGACCTTAAGCAACAATTGGAATCCCGTAAACAGGATGAGCTGAAAGGCGTTCGTGAGAATGCTGTTGTTGATAAAGCGGCTGCAAACGCAGAAGTTGAAATTCCTGAAGCTATGATCGACAGCGAAGTGCAAAACATGGTTCGCGATTTCGACAGCCGTCTGCGTCAGCAGGGCATGAACATGGATATGTTCCTTAGCTTCTCGGGCCAAACCCGTGAAGATCTGCAGAACCAAATGAAGGGCGATGCCGAGAAACGCGTTCGCAACAACCTGGTTCTTGAAGTTATCGCGAAACAAGAGAACATCGAAGTTTCCGATGAAGAGATTACACAGGAACTCGCTACTATGGCTGAAGCCTACAAACGCACTCCTGATGAAATCCGCAGCATTTTGGCAGCTAACGGTTCCCTGAACAGCCTGAATGAAGAAATTTCCCTTCGCAAGACTATTGATTTCCTTGTAGAGAACAGCAAGGAAGTTGAAGCAGTGGAAGAAGCCGCGGCTGAAAGCACTGAAGAAGTTAGTGCGGAGTAATTTTACACCCTGTAGTAACTAGAGTGACCAGTCAGGTCTCCATATACAGTCGATAAGGCACGTATTTTTGTACGTGCCTTATTTTTTATAGGGAGAGACGTTTTTAACCGGAGTTAAATTTAGGGAATTACATAGTTTACAGTTATGAATGGTTTGTTTTCGGGATATAATCAAGCTGTAAAGTGAAAAAATGACATCGCGCTTTGAACGTGTTAAAATATTTTTGAAACGGAAAGACTAACTTATATATGGAAAAGAGGTTGGTGGCATGAGTCTGGTACCAATGGTTGTGGAATCCACAAGTCGGGGAGAACGCTCATATGATATCTATTCCAGATTGTTGAAGGATCGTATCATCTTCCTGAGCAGTGCGATTGACGATGATGTCGCCAATCTGGTCATAGCCCAATTGTTGTTTCTGGCAGCCGATGATCCCGAAAAGGACATTCACTTGTATATCAACTCACCCGGTGGTTCTGTCACAGCCGGCATGGGTATATATGATACGATGCAATACATTAAACCGGATGTTTCCACGATTTGCGTGGGTATGGCAGCGAGTATGGGCTCTCTCCTGTTGACGGCCGGGGCTCCGGGCAAAAGATTCGCGCTTACGAACAGCGAAGTAATGATTCATCAGCCGCTCGGTGGCGTACAAGGTCAGGCGTCCGATATCTGGATTCATACCGACTGGATCCTCAAGACGAAAGAGAAGCTGAATCAGATTTATGTGGAACGCACAGGTCAGCCCCTTGATAAAATCGAACGGGATACAGACCGTGATAACTTCATGAGCGCGGAAGAAGCGAAGGCTTACGGCCTTATTGACCAGGTTCTCTCTTCACCGATCAAATCTTAAGGGGTGGTTACATGTTTAAATTTAATGATGAAAAAGGGCAACTGAAATGCTCCTTTTGCGGGAAATCACAGGAGCAGGTTCGCAAGCTTGTAGCGGGACCCGGCGTTTATATATGCGACGAATGCATCGAGCTGTGCACGGAAATTGTAGAGGAGGAGCTCGGTCATGAAGAAGAGCTCGATCTGAAGGATATTCCGAAACCCAAGGAAATCCGTGATATTTTGGACCAATATGTAATTGGCCAGGAGCAGGCTAAGAAATCGCTGTCCGTAGCGGTATACAATCACTACAAGCGGGTGAATAGCCAGAGCAAAATCGAAGACGTTGAGCTGACAAAGAGCAATATTCTTCTGCTCGGTCCAACCGGTTCCGGTAAGACTCTCTTGGCGCAGACCATGGCTAAGATCATCAACGTTCCTTTTGCCATTGCAGACGCTACTTCCCTGACGGAAGCCGGCTATGTGGGCGAGGATGTTGAGAATATTCTGCTGAAGCTGATCCAGGCTGCGGATTACGATGTAGAGAAAGCCGAGCGAGGTATTATCTATATTGATGAGATTGATAAAGTAGCACGCAAATCGGAAAATCCGTCCATTACCCGTGACGTATCGGGTGAAGGCGTGCAGCAGGCATTGCTGAAGATTCTGGAAGGAACGGTTGCTTCCGTACCACCGCAAGGCGGACGCAAGCATCCTCATCAGGAATTCATCCAGATCGATACTACGAACATCCTGTTCATCGTAGGTGGAGCATTTGATGGACTGGAGCAAATGATCAAACGCCGTATCGGCAAAAAGGTCATCGGCTTTAACTCCGCTGTAGAAGGTCAAAAGGATTTGAAAGTCGGCGAATATCTGTCTATGGTATTGCCGGAAGATTTGCTCAAATTCGGACTTATTCCTGAGTTTGTCGGCCGTCTGCCGATCATCTCCACCTTGGAGCCGCTTGATGAGAAAACACTGGTGCGCATTCTCTCCGAACCGAAGAACGCGCTCACAAAACAGTATATCAAGCTTCTGGAGATGGACAATGTGGCGCTGAAATTCGAGCCACTGGCACTTGAAGCGATCGCGAAGGAAGCGATCAAACGCAATACCGGAGCCCGTGGATTGCGCGCGATTATCGAGAGCATTATGCTTGATGTCATGTATGAGGTTCCCTCACGCGAAGATATCAAGGATTGTGTCATCACGGAGAAGGTTGTTCAGGAGAAGGCTTTGCCTGAGCTGAACCTTAAGAAAGACAAGAAACAAGAGGAAAGCGCGTAAGCCGGCGGTCCTTAACAATACAGGTCACAGTCTCCACCTTTCTTCCGCTTATCCCGTCTTAACCAGCGGGGGCGAAGGGGTGGAGCTTTGGCGTTATGGGGGAGAAAACCATGTTCTTGAGACACCAGACACGTCCCGTCAACGTTGGCGGGCTCATTATTGGGGGAAACAACGAGGTTGCTATTCAAAGCATGTGTACGACCAAAACCGCAGATGTAGAAGCAACAGTAGCTGAAATACTGCGGCTGGAAGAAGCGGGCTGTCAGCTGGTGCGTGTGACTGTTAATAATGAGGAAGCGGCAGCTGCCATTAAGGAAATTAAAAAGCGGATTCATATTCCACTCGTAGCAGATATTCATTTCAACTACAAACTGGCCCTGCTGGCTATCGAGAACGGTATTGATAAAGTACGTATCAATCCCGGAAACATCGGTCGCCGGGAGAAGGTTGAAGCGGTAGTAAAAGCCTGTAAGGACAAAGGGATACCGATCCGGATCGGTGTCAATGCCGGATCACTGGAGAATCATTTGCTGGAGAAATACGGTTATCCAACGCCGGAAGCGATGGTGGAAAGCGCGCTTTTCCATATTGGCATCCTGGAAGAATTGGATTTCCACGATATTATCGTCTCCTTGAAGGCATCGGATGTGCCGATGGCTATCGAGGCCTACCGTCAAGCGGCGGAAGTCATTCCTTATCCGCTTCATCTCGGCATCACCGAATCTGGCACCCTGTTCGCCGGTACGGTGAAGAGCTCGGCGGGGATCGGAGCCCTGTTGTCTATGGGGATTGGGAACACTGTGCGAATTTCTCTTAGTGCCGATCCTGTCGAAGAGGTTAAAGTGGCGCGTGAGCTGCTGAAAACCTTTGGCCTGATCTCTAATGCTGCCACACTTATATCCTGTCCGACCTGCGGAAGGCTGGATATTGACCTGTTCTCCATCGCTAATGAAGTAGAAGAGTACATTTCAAAGCTGAAGGTGCCGATCAAGGTATCTGTCTTGGGCTGTGCAGTTAACGGACCTGGGGAAGCGCGTGAGGCCGATATCGGTATCGCGGGTGCGCGGGGCGAAGGACTGCTGTTCCGTTACGGCCAAATGATTCGCAAGGTTCCGGAAGCTGACCTGGTCGACGAGCTGAAGAAAGAAATTGACGCCATTGTCGTCGCTTATGAAGCCACCGGTGAAATTCCGGGCCGAAGCCATGCTAATCTTGCACCACCGGTGCAAGTGGGTGTTTCCGGAAACGAAAGTTCCGTGCAATCATAATTGAAATCATGTGACGAAACAAACAGCATAGAAACCATGTGACGAAGAACGTCCCAGTACGCCCCGGATTATCCGGTGGTGAGCCGGGGCGTTTTTTAATTTGAAGAGGGGGAGAACGTATGAACTATGAGCAAGCACATGAGGAATTTATTCGACTGCACCTGGCTGGCAGAACCGGAGAGCGGAGGGGGAGGCTGGAGAGAGGGCATCGGCATGCCGAAGCATTGTTTTTGCGCAATGTGTGGTGGCCGCTCCGGGATGATTTTTGCGATTTGCATCCGGAATATGAAGTGCTTGACTGGCGCGGGCGCTCTTATTTTGCAGACTTTTCGTTTATGCCGGGGTCGGTCAGGCTCCTGTTGGAGATAAAAGGCTATGCTGCCCACGTAAAGGATATGGATAGACAAAAGTACAGTAACGAACTGAACCGTGAAACTTTTCTGTGCGCAATGGGCTACCAGGTCATTTCTTTTGCCTATGATGATGTGGAGCAACGTCCTGAACTGTGTATAACATTGCTGCGTATGGTGCTCAGCAGATGTATGACCGCAGATGTACCTGCAGGCAAAGTGCTGCTCGGCGAGAGAGAAATCATGCGTTTCGTTGTACGTCAGGGCGGATCGGTACGTCCACGGGATATTGCCGAGTATTTTCTGCTGGACCCCAAAACGGTGCGAAATATCCTGCACAAGCTATGCGAAAAAGGCTGGCTGAATCCTGTAAAACGTGGCGAAGGTGTCCGAAAGGTGCGCTATGAGCTGACGCGTAATGTGCTAGACTATTGGGGATGAATTGATGAGGAGTACATGGACAAAGCTAAAGGCGTAGTAGAGGGAAATTGTCCCTCTATAGTGGCAGGTGCCAGCTAGTTTGGGCAAGTAGAGGGAAATTGTCCCTCTATAGTGACAGGTGCCAGCTAGGTTGGACAGATAGAGGGAAATTGTCCCTCTAATTTCCGGGGTGAGCCTGCTTCAAGTGTATGCTAGGTTTTTATAGGGAGAAATTCCCTCTAATCACGCCGGATGGGGTCAGTTTGCTGATTTACAGGGAGAAATTCCCTCTAATCACGCCGGATGGGGTCAGTTTGCTGATTTACAGGGAGAAATTCCCTCTAATCACGCCGGATGAGGTCAGTTTGCTGATTTACAGGGAGAAATTCCCTCTAATCACGCCGGATGGGGTAAATTTGCTGATTTACAAGGAGAAAATCCCTCTAATCACGCCGGATGGGGTGAATTTGCTGATTTACAGGGAGGAATTCCCTCTAATCACGGCGGATGGGGTAAATTTGCTGATTTACAGGGAGAAATTCCCTCTAATCACGGCGGATGGGGTAAATTTGCTGATTTAAAGGGAGAAATTCCCTCTAATCACGCCGGATGGGGTCAGTTTGCTGATTTACAGGGAGAAATTCCCTCTAATCACGCCGGATGGGGTCAGTTTGCTGATTTACAGGGAGAAATTCCCTCTAATCACGCCGGATGAGGTAAATTTGCTGATTTACAAGGAGAAAATCCCTCTAATCACGCCGGATGGGGTGAATTTGCTGATTTACAGGGAGGAATTCCCTCTAATCACGGCGGATGGGGTAAATTTGCTGATTTACAGGGAGAAATTCCCTCTAATCACGGCGGATGGGGTAAATTTGCTGATTTAAAGGGAGAAATTCCCTCTAATCTCGCCGGATGGGGCGAATTTGCTGATTTAAAGGGAGAAATTCCCTCTAATCACGCCGGATGGGGAGTAATCACGCCGGATGAGGAAGAGCATACGATGGGTGTTTACAGTTATTTTTTCGTTGAGTAAACGGATGTTTGCTTAATCTCTCATAAATCCTCCCTCGGGCGTTTATTGATGACTGAAACGGCTATACTACCTAGTAGCAGTTAGTTGTCTTGGTGCAAGGGTCAATAGAAACAACGAAACAGGAGGATGACCTATGGAATTAAGCATAATGCTGATGCTCGTGCAGTTCTTTTTTGCGCTGGTTATCGGCGTTTATTTTTGGAATTTGCTGCGGGGTCAGAAGAGCAATAAAACGGCGGTGGAGCGGGAGTCACGCAAAGAGCTGGAGAAGCTGCGCAAAATGCGGATGATTTCTCTGACCAAGCCGTTATCGGAAAAAACACGCCCCGCTTCCATTGGTGATATTGTCGGGCAGAAGGACGGGCTCCGGGCGTTGAAGGCGGCACTTTGCAGCGCGAACCCGCAACATGTGATCATTTATGGTCCGCCTGGTGTGGGAAAGACTGCTGCTGCCCGCGTGGTCATGGAGGAAGCGAAGAAGAATCCTCTCTCCCCCTTCAAAAATGATGCCAAATTCACCGAAATTGATGCGACTACAGCACGCTTTGACGAGCGAGGGATCGCCGATCCGCTGATTGGTTCTGTTCATGATCCCATTTATCAGGGAGCCGGGGCGATGGGAGTGGCAGGTGTGCCTCAGCCAAAGCCGGGCGCGGTAACGAAGGCTCACGGCGGTATTTTGTTTCTGGATGAAATCGGGGAGCTGCATCCCATACAGATGAATAAGCTGCTTAAGGTGCTGGAGGACCGGAAGGTGCTGCTGGAGAGCGCTTATTATAATTCGGAGGATAGCAATACTCCCGCGTATATTCATGATATTTTTCAGAATGGCCTCCCGGCGGATTTCCGGCTGGTTGGTGCTACTACACGCTCTCCGGACGAGCTCTCGCCGGCACTGCGTTCGCGCTGCATGGAGATCTATTTCCGTCCGCTATTGCCGGATGAGATTGAAATCATCGCCCGTGATGCGATTCAAAAGATAGGCCTAAAGCCAAGTCAGGAAGCTGTTACCGTGGTGAAGCAATATGCCACAAATGGCCGGGAAGCAGTCAATATGATTCAGCTGGCAGCCGGTCTGGCTTTGACAGAACAGCGGGAGACCCTGAATGCAGCGGATGTGGAATGGGTAGCAGGCAGCAGCCAGCTTCCGCTGCGGACCGAGCGCCGAATCCCATCCGCTCCGCAGATAGGGTTGGTCAACGGCCTTGCGGTTTACGGCCCCGGCATGGGCACCCTGCTAGAAATTGAAGTATCGGCAGCGCCTGCCGTTAACGGTCAGGGCAGACTTAATGTGACCGGTGTGGTGGATGAAGAAGAAATTGGCGGCGGCTCACGCACGATCCGGCGCAAGAGCATGGCGAAAGGTTCCGTCGAGAATGTGCTAACGGTGCTGCGCACGATGAATCTGTCGCCGGATCGTTATGACCTTCATGTGAACTTTCCCGGCGGTACGCCGATAGACGGGCCATCCGCAGGAGTGGCAATGGCTGTTGCCATTGTCTCCGCGATCCGGGGGCTGCCTGTGGATAATACCGTCGCCATTACCGGTGAGATCGGTATCCATGGCCGCGTGAAGCCGGTCGGCGGTGTGATCGCCAAGGTGGAGGCGGCTTTTCAGGCAGGTGCAACCACGGTGCTCATTCCAAAAGAGAACTGGCAGTCGCTCTTTGCGGATCTTGCGCCGCTGCGGGTCATCCCGATGGATACCGTGGAGGAAGTTTTCCGCCACTTGTTCGGCGCTGAAACTGCCGATGTGAGAATGCCTGCAGTTTCCGGGGAGACTTATACAGCTTCGCCCTCGCTGCTTAAGGCAGATGCCTCAGGAGAGAGCGCAAATTTATAAGCTAGGGTTTGGTAAGCTAGGGTTTGGTAAGCTAGTTTGGTAGGCCGGTTTGGTAAGCTAGGGTTTGGTAAGCTAGTTTGGTCATCCCCGGCAGAAGCCATGTCAATCGAATCATAAAATCTTACACAACAGGCCGCGGTTAGCGGCCCGTTGGTGTTTTGATGCTGCATTTGTTAGAATGAATGAATATGACACTACTTGAGAGCCATTGGAGGTGCGAAAGCGATGATACAAAGCAAAACCAAAGGTCGTCGTTTTCCTTTATTACCGCTTAGAGGTCTTCTTGTATACCCTAGCATGGTTCTTCATTTGGATGTGGGACGTGAGAAGTCAGTTAGAGCGTTAGAGAAGGCTATGGTCGAAGACAATCTGATCCTCCTCTGTTCTCAGTCGGAAGTAAATATTGAGGAACCGGGACAAGAAGATATATTCAGGGTCGGCACAGTTGCGAATGTGCGGCAGATGCTTAAGCTGCCCAACGGCACGATTCGTGTATTGGTAGAAGGTGTCGAGCGGGCCGAAATCATTCATTATACCGACAATGAGGAGTTTTACGAGGTCGTAGCCCGTGAACTGCCGGAACAAGAGGATGGCGATCAGGAAAGTGACGCGCTGATGCGCACGGTCCTCACTCAGTTCGAGCACTATATTACCTTATCCAAGAAGGTTACCCCGGAGACGCTTGCTGCTGTATCCGATATTGAAGAGCCCGGCCGGCTTGCTGATGTGATTACGAGCCATCTGGCGCTGAAGATCAAGGATAAGCAGGAAATTCTGGAGACTATTGAAGTCCACAAGCGCCTGGAGAAGCTGCTCGACATTCTCAATAATGAGCGCGAGGTTCTGGAGCTGGAGCGCAAGATCAATCAGCGGGTCAAGAAACAGATGGAGAAGACGCAGAAGGAATACTATTTGCGCGAGCAAATGAAGGCGATTCAGAAGGAGCTGGGCGAGAAAGAAGGACGGATGGGAGAAGCTGAAGAGCTGCGTTCCCAATTGGAAGAAAAGGATCTGCCCGAACGGGTCAAAGAAAAGGTTGAGAAGGAGATTGACCGTCTGGAAAAAATGCCGGCGAGCTCGGCGGAAGGCGGCGTTATCCGCAACTATGTAGACTGGCTGCTGGGTCTTCCGTGGGATGAAGCGACGGCGGATGACCTGGATATCCTGAAGGCGGAGCAGGTGCTCGATGAGGATCATTATGGCCTGGAGAAGCCGAAGGAGCGGGTCCTTGAATACCTTGCTGTACAGAAGCTGGTCAAGAAATTAAAGGGACCAATTCTATGTCTTGTAGGACCTCCGGGTGTCGGCAAAACATCGCTCGCGCGTTCCATTGCCCGTTCTCTGAATCGCAAATTCGTCCGCATCTCCCTTGGCGGAGTGCGGGATGAAGCGGAAATCCGCGGTCACCGCCGGACCTATGTCGGCGCGATGCCTGGCCGGATTATACAGGGCATGAAGACCGCAGGGACCAGTAATCCCGTCTTTCTGCTCGACGAGATCGACAAGATGGCTGCGGATTTCCGCGGCGATCCTTCAGCAGCCTTGCTGGAGGTGCTTGATCCGGAGCAGAACAATACGTTCAGCGACCATTTTGTCGAGCTTCCGTATGACCTGTCAAACGTTATGTTCGTGACTACGGCTAACGCTGTCCATACGATTCCGCGTCCTCTGCTGGACCGGATGGAGATGCTCTATATTCCAGGTTACACGGAGCTGGAGAAGCTTCAGATCGCCAGCCGATATCTGCTGCCGAAGCAGAAGAAGAATCACGGACTGGAAGAGGAGCAGCTGAGCATTGGAGAGGGCGTCCTGTTGCGGATTATCCGGGAATATACGCGGGAATCCGGTGTGCGGAATCTGGAGCAGCAGATCGCTGCGCTGTGCCGCAAAGCTGCCAAGCAGATTGTATCGAAAGAAACAAGCAGTGTTAACCTTCAGCCGGATGATATCAAGGATTATCTGGGCACGTCGAAATACCGCTATGGTATGGCCGAACTGGAGGATCAGATCGGAACCGTAACCGGATTAGCCTGGACGGAAGTCGGAGGCGATACGCTGCTGATTGAAGTCACGGTTGTTTCGGGTACCGGAAAGCTGACGCTGACCGGACAGCTGGGCGATGTGATGAAGGAGTCGGCGCAGGCCGCCTTCAGCTATACACGCTCGAAGGCGGAGGAACTGGGATTACAGCCCGATTTTTACGAGAAGATCGATATTCACATTCATATTCCCGAAGGCGCGATTCCGAAGGATGGTCCGTCTGCGGGTATCACCATCGCTACAGCGCTAATCTCTGCGCTCACGAAACGGTATGTTTCCAAGGATGTTGCGATGACTGGCGAGATTACGCTTCGCGGCCGTGTTCTTCCTATCGGGGGCCTGAAGGAGAAGTCACTTGCCGCCCACCGGGCGGGTTACAAAAAAATCCTGCTCCCCAAGGATAATGAGCGGGACTTAAAGGAAATTCCGGAGAGCGTGAGGAACGATGTGGAATTTGTACCGGTATCCCATATGGATCAAGTACTGCTGCATGCCCTGGTGAACCCGAATCTTGAAATTAGCACTGAGCCACCTAGTAGTGTGCATTAGAAAGGAAGACCTATGAAAGTAACCAGTTCCGAATTTATTATCAGTGCCGTCGGCCCTGATCAATACCCTGATGATGCCTTGCCAGAGATTGCTCTGGCAGGGCGCTCCAATGTGGGGAAGTCATCCCTTATTAACCGCATGATTGACCGTAAGAACCTGGCCCGGACGAGTTCGACCCCGGGTAAGACGCAGCATATGAACTATTATCTTATTAATGAGAAGATGTATTTTGTCGATTTCCCGGGATACGGATATGCCAAGGTATCTAAGTCACAGCGGGCGACCTGGGGTAAAATGGTGGAGAAATATTTAGCCGAGAGAGAAACGCTGAAGCTTGTTCTGCTGATTGTGGATCTTCGCCATCCTCCTACAAGTAATGATAAAATGATGTTTGACTGGCTCAAGCATTATGATCTGCCGCTCTGTGTAGTAGCTACCAAAGCGGATAAAATTCCCAAGACCCGTTGGCCAAAGCACATTAAGATCATGAAGCAGGAGCTTGGGGTGCTGCCGGGGGATAACTTTATTCCTTTTTCATCTGAGATCGGATTGGGTAAGGACGAATTGTGGTCCTTGATTGAGGGTTACATATACTCTGCAGAAGCAAACGCCGAGGACTTAACAGAAGGCCAAGCTGAAGATATTGCAACAGATGACGGGGAATCCGAGGAGTCATAATTCTATAAGGCCTGCTTGTAAATGCTTAAGAAATAGTGTGATGTATGCTCGCGCTGGTTAAGCCCTTTATTGTATAATTGTATAATCATACTAAAGGCGTTTGAAGAATTGAGGAGATCTGTATGGCACAGCGGCGGTTAGCCACAGAATATGTGAATGCTACTATGCAGTTGACGGAATTCCAGATGAACCAGTTCCTGCTTTCGGCCGATACCTGTTATATCAGTCACCGTGTCAAAGTGCTTGGAGCCGGTGAACAAGAGGTTGTTCTTGAAGCGGCAGGAGGTGAGGAGGCTCACCTGCCTTTTGCTCTGATTGGTGGTTTTTATATTTGCGAGCTGTCCTGCAGGGTGGTAAATCCTCACTTGAATAATGCAATACGCAAGCTGTTTATCACTTATAAGGGCACCGGAACGGTGAATCGGATTTATAAAGGAATCACAATGGTATATTATTATGAGCAAGGTTCCGTCCGTCAAATCTCCGAGGTGACAGCCAGCGGAAACAAGCTGGTGTATCAGTATAAGTATAGTGCGGCTGAAATGCTGCGCCTGTATCAATCCGATGGGATAGAACGCGAGATTGAAGGCTTGCGCCGGAAGATTGATATCTTGCTTGATATGCGCAATAGGGCTGATAGTGAGAGTGACCTCAGAGAAATTGATTGTGATCTGGAAGCTGTAACTCAGCGGTTATTTCAGTTGGAAGCCTAGGCTGAAAAGGTATTTTAAATTATAGCAATCATTTCCAAGCGAAATGGTTGCATTTTTTTGTCGAAAAACCTAAAAATTTAAGCAGAAGGGACCGATAGAAAATATATGATAGATATTCATAGTCACATCTTACCGTTTATGGATGATGGAGCTGCTGACTGGGAAGCGGCTCTCGGCATGGCGCAGGACGCCATTAGGGATGGGATAACCACCATCATTGCCACACCACATCATGCAAATGGGCAGTATATGAATCCCGCTCCTAGTATAGAACAAGCCGTGAAAGTGATGAATGAGAGACTTCGTCAGCTTGGCAATCCGCTGCTTGTACTACCCGGTCAGGAGATTCGAGTCTATGGGGATCTGCTGAATGATTTGGAGCATGGGCAACTTCTGAGCCTTGCAGGGTCACGTTATATTTTACTGGAAATGCCCTCTTCACGTGTGCCTCGCAACATGGAAGAAGTGTGTCACGAGCTGACCATTCAGGGCTACGTTCCTGTTATCGCCCATCCGGAGCGTAACGCTGAAGTTGCCGCTGATCCTGCCCGATTGGAAAGATTGATTGAACAAGGGGCATTGGGCCAGGTAACCGCGCAAAGTGTTGCAGGGGTCTTCGGCAGTAAGCTTCAGAAGCTATCGCTGGAGTTATGTCGCAAAAAACTTGTGCATGTGGTAGCCTCAGATGCGCATGACAGCGGCCACCGGCCATTTGGCCTTTCTGAAGCCTATCGGGTTTTGGAGAAACAACTTGGAACGGAGGTTTCCGGTTTTTTTCGTGAAAATGCGGAAAAGATTGTCGGGAATAAAGAGATTCTAGTAAGAAATCAGGATGAGCCTAGAAAAAAGAGTCGTAAATTGTTTGATTTTCTCTTCCGGAATCATTGACCGGTTTTAAAAGAAGATGATAGAATGGATTTTATTGGGATAGACCAATATTTTTTCCTATGTGTTTTTGGTAGGATCATAAAACTAAGGTTTCAATGAATTATTTTAAAATACATATAAGAGGTGAATGGACAGTGACATTGAAGAAGAAACTGGCTGTATCAACGCTTGCCGTAAGCATGGCAGCGGCATCCATAGCGGGACTTCCGCTTAGCAGCAAAGGATTGGCCCAGCAATTGGGATTTGTAGGAGTAGCTTCAGCATTAACAGTGAATCAGACTACCGATTTGAAAGGTCGTGCTGCCGACCTTCACGCAGCAATTACAAATGAGACAGATAAAGCAAAACTGCGTGCATTGCGTACGGAAGTAAAAGCTCTTACCGCTGACGAATTGAAAGCTATTTTCACACCGGTTCGCGGCAAGCTCGGCTTAAGCCCAACCGAAGAGAACACATTGTTTACACTGTTTCAGGATGTAGCTTCCCTGTACTATGATCCTGAGTATACTGAGGCAAAGGACATTCGCAATAATCAGGAATACATCAACGTACTTAAAGCCATTGCAGTCAAAGGCGGTGTATCCAGTCTTACCGTTGATGATGTCTATGATGCTGTTTTTGGAACTAACGGTCTGGAAAAACAATTGGTTAGCCTGGTGAGTACTAAAACAACGGCTCAATTAATTGAACTTGCGACCAGTGACGCCGTACAGCAGCAACTGATTGATGATGCTATCGACATCGTTCTCGCTAAGACTGCCGGTTCGGAAGCCCTCAAAGTCAGCACAGTACTGAACAACCTCGGAGTTACCCCTACTGATGTGAAGACGATTTTTAATAATGCACGCACTAAGCTAACAACAGAGAAAGATGCAGTACAAGTACTTGCTGTAGCATACATTAATGCTTTTGACTTGGGAACGAACACTGGTTCTGGTACACCTGGTACTCCTGGTACTCCTGGTACTCCATTAACCCCTACGAAAGATGTACCTTCAATCTTCGACGCTTCCAAGCTGCTTCAAGTAGCTGACGGCAAAGCAACAGTGAAGCTGGTTGATGCCGACACAGTGAAAGCTCTCGAAGCTCTTGCTGCAGCTGCGAAAGCTGCAGGCAAACAAGGAACTGAACTTACTTTGACTGTAAGTCTTGGCACTCTGACTGCAGCAACTGTGGAAGCTCCAATTACCAAAGCAATCATTGAGGCGGCTAAAGCAAATGGTATTGCCAATATCGCGGTTACTTTCAACGGTGTAACCGTATCGATTCCCGTAGCACAGTTCAGTGCGCCGGTCACATTGACTGCAACAACAGCTAACCCTTCAACAGTAACTTCTATTACCAGCCTGAAGCTGGCTTCCGATGTATATGAATTCGGATTGAAAGTGGACGGTGTGGTAACGACTACATTTAAACAGCCGATCAAGATTAAACTTCCGCTCAAGAATGTATCAGGTTTGGACAAAGAGCTTCTTTCCGTAGCCAAGATTGTAAATGGCAGCCTTCAATTCCAGGGCGGCGTTATCGATGGAGATTTCATTGTTGAACCGCGTGACACCTTCTCTTCCTATGCAGTAGTTGAGAACAAGGTTGCCTTCACTGACATTGCCGGTGTACAAGCCTGGGCCGGTCGTCAAATTCAAGTCGTAGCTGCTAAAGGTGCGATTGAAGGTGTAGGAGCCGGTAAGTTTGCTCCGAAGAGCAATGTAACCCGCGCTGAATTCGCGAAGATGCTGATTCGTGCCTTGAACCTGGAGAACAACTCGGCAACACAAAGCTTTACCGATGTAAAGGCTAATGCTTGGTTCGCTCCATACGTAGCTGTTGCTGCCGAGAAGGGCATCATCACTGGACGCAATGCTTCCCAGTTCGATCCGACGGCTACGATCACTCGTGCCGAAATGGCAACAATGATCTCACGTGCACTGAAATCCATTAATCTTTCTGCGACATCGAACACAACAGCACTTAACAAGTTCTCTGATTCAACCAAGATTAGTGCTTCTCTAAGAGATGGCGTTGCATTCGCAGCAAGCAATAACCTGATTATCGGTAACGCTGGTAAGTTCAATCCGAACAATACGGCTACCCGTGCTGAAGCAGCAGTAATTATCTACCGTACGATTAACTTCAAGTAAGTAAATATACCAGTGGAGGGCCTCCTCTCATCATAGTGAGAGGGGGCGCTTTTTTGGGATTAGTATTGAAATATTACAGAAACAGCTTGGAGGGAATTACACGTGTCATCACAAGAATTGGATCTCCGCGACTATTTCCGCATTGTCAGAAAGAGACTGTGGTTGATTGTCAGTATTGTTGTAATAGTATGTCTCATTGCCGGGGTATACAGTCTATACATCAAGAATCCGGTCTATGAAGCCTCCACGAAGATTATCGTTAACCAGACACCTACACAGTCAACGGTCGCTCAGCTTGATTTGAACCAGATCAATACTAATATTCAACTCATTAATACGTACAAGGAAATCATTAAGACTCCCGCCATCCTGGACATCGTAACAAAGGACTATCCTCAATTTAATATTACTACTGAAGAGCTTATGAAGAAGGTAAATGTCAGCTCCGTAAACAATACGCAGGTGATGACACTTGTCGTTCTAGATAATTCGTACCAGCGAGCCGCCGAGATTGTTAACGCAATTTCTGTGGTATTCAAGCAGGAGATCCCTAGCCTGTTTAATGTGCAGAACGTATCCATTCTAAATGAAGCCAAGGTTAATCCTGTCACTGCACCGGGACCGGTAGAACCCAATGTCGTTCTGAATCTGGCTATCGCTTTTGTCGTCTCCTTGATGATTGGACTCGGAATCGCCTTCCTGCTGGAATATATGGACGATACCCTCAAGACGGAAGCGGATATTGAACAGGTTCTTGGTCTGCCGACCTTGGCCATGATCACAAGAGTTGGACAGGAAGAAGCCAAGCAAGCTGAAGACCGGTCACATGCGCCGCAATCGAGAAAGACAGGAGAGCTTGAACATGTCACAGCAGCAAAGTAAACGTCATCTGATCACGGTCACCAACCCGCGCTCCACCGTTTCTGAAGCTTTTCGGGCACTAAGAACCAATATTGATTTCTCATCCGTGGACGAGCAGATTCAAGTGATTATGGTAACTTCATCAGGCCCCGAGGAAGGGAAATCTACGGTTACGGCGAATCTCGCTGCTGCCTATGCTCAGGCTGAGAAGAAAGTTGTACTAATTGATGGGGATATGCGTAAGCCGACCGGACACAAAACATTTTCACTTAGTAACCGTTTCGGTCTTTCATCACTGCTGTCGCAGCAAGCCAGTATGGATGATGTAGTTCAGGATTCGGGAGTTCCGAATCTGTCAATCATCACTTCCGGCCCGATTCCACCTAATCCGGCGGAAATGATGGCCTCCAACCGGATGAACGCTACACTTCAGGAGCTTCGGACGCGTTTTGATATCATTTTAATTGATACCCCGCCTTTATTAGCAGTTACGGATGCCCAGATTGTAGCTTCAAAAAGCGATGGCGTCATCATGGTTGTGAGTTACGGCAAAGTGAAGCGGGACATCGCAGCCAAAGCGAAGGCCGGTCTGGACCGTGTAGGTGCCCGAATCTTGGGTGTTGTACTGAATAATGTCAAACGAAAAGCCAGTGAAGGCTACTACTATTACTACTACGGCAATTAATTTAATTTAGGGTTATCAACAGAAATATGTTATTTTTGGAGGCACCAAAATGACGGCGAAATCTAGAGTGGTATTGTTATTCATCATTGATCTTGCAATCATATGGTTCAGTATTGTTACATCCTATATGTTCCGGTTCTATAATGATATTCCTCCGGATTACTTCATTCAAATGCTTCAGTTTGGTGCCATATCAACCCTAACCTTCGGGGGAAGCCTGATCTATTTTGGTCTTTATCGCCGGATGTGGCAGTATGCGAGCATTGGAGAAATTATATCCGTTGTCAAAGCTATTGTAGTAGGAGCAGTACTCTCTTACAGCATAGCCTTCGTGTTTCTCCCGGAACGTGTCCCCTTTGGAGTAGAAGTCCGGGTGGTAGAAACCATTCTGCTGCTGGTGGGCGGAGTCCGTTTCTTATGGAGATTATTCCGCACCGACCGTATCAATTATAAGGATACTCAGACCCATACTCTCATTGTAGGTGCAGGTGACTGCGGTACGTTGATTGCCAGAGAAATGATGGGGCCGTCTTTTGCCCATACCAAGCTGATTGGCTTTATTGACGACAGTGCGGATAAATATCACTTGTCTATTTTGGGTATCCCAGTCCTAGGTAACCGTTATGCAATTCCCAGCATTGTTAAGGAACGGGATATTCAAGAGATTATTATTGCGATGCCATCTGTCTCCAGAACTGAAATTTCCGAGATTATTAAGCTTTCGAAGACAACAGGAGCCAAGCTGAAGATTATCCCGGCATTGAATGACCTGATCGCAGGCAAAATATCTGTTAAGAAGCTGCGGGATGTCAGTGTTGAGGATTTACTGGGACGTGAGCCGGTTGTAGCTGACTTGAACGGTATTCTTGGTTATGTTCATCATAAGACAGTGCTGGTGACTGGGGCAGGCGGATCTATTGGTTCGGAGCTGTGCCGTCAGATTTCTCCTTTTGCGCCGGATAAGCTGCTGCTGCTCGGACATGGAGAGAACAGCATTTATACCATTGAAATGGAGCTACGCAAGAATTTCCCTGATCTGAATATTGTTACTATTATTGCTGATATACAGGATCGTACCCGTATGATGGATGTATTCCGCAGCAACAAGCCGCAGGTTGTCTTTCATGCAGCAGCGCATAAACACGTTCCCTTGATGGAGCGAAATCCCTCTGAAGCTATCAAGAATAATGTATTCGGTACCCGGAATGTGGCGGATAGTGCGGATAAATTCGGTGCGGAAAGATTTGTGATGATCTCTTCAGACAAAGCGGTTAATCCAACCAGTGTGATGGGAGCAACGAAGCGGATCGCAGAAATGTATGTACAAAGCCTCAACACTTCAAGTCAAACCAAGTTCTCAGCGGTTCGATTCGGCAACGTACTCGGCAGCCGCGGCAGTGTAATTCCGGCCTTCAAGAAGCAAATTGCAGCCGGTGGTCCGGTAACCGTTACTCATCCTGAGATGGTACGTTACTTTATGACCATTCCTGAGGCTGTCCAGCTAGTAATCCAGTCCGGTTCGTTCGCTAATGGCGGTGAAGTCTTCGTGCTGGATATGGGGGAACCCGTAAAGATATTAACTCTGGCCGAGGATTTAATTACATTATCTGGTTATGAGCCTTACACGGACATCGATATTAAATTTTCTGGCATTCGTGAGGGTGAGAAGCTGTATGAAGAGCTGCTGACGGATGAAGAAAATTTAGGATCTACACAGCATAACAGGATCTTTATTGGGAGACCTAATGTGATTAGCCAGAACCAGATGGAGCTAGAGTTCAAACGCTTGGAACGCGTTCTCACTGAGGACGGAGAATCTATACGTGAAGTCATTAATCAGATTGTACCCATGCAGCCCGTCGCTCAAGCAGCAATTAGCTAACTAATTTATAACGGGGGATACATAATGTTCAATAAAAGATGGAAGAGAGTATTACTGTGGATTCTATCAGCCATTGTAGTACTAAGTGTTGGTGGGTTGTTTGCAGCTAACTATGCTGTAGATAAGCTTATGAATTCAATGGCTGGAGGCTTCGAGTTAGAGTCCGATAAAACGGATAACGGTAGCCAAGAAGAAGGTACGGTACCCACAGTTACTGTGGTAGTCCCGACCGCTACATCTTCACCTGCACCTGCACCTACAGAAGGTGGAGAAAATATTCAGGCTGAAGTTAGTCAAGAAAAGGCTGAGACTACTACCGGAGAACAAACAGCTTCTGCAACCAGCGAACCTACAAGTACTCCATCCACATCTTCGAATAAAGGGTATACCGCACAGATATCGACTGATAAAGCGAAAGAAATTCAAGGAAGTGTAACTGTAAAAGAAAAGGCAGATGTAGCCTCTATAGTCTTAGGTCAATTAAGTGTTGCAGACATCAAACGCCTGCAAGAACTAGCCAATGGCGGTTTATCTATTGAAGAGAAGCGAGAAGCACGGAGTATTGTTCTCGGCAAAGTATCCGAGGAGCAGTATAACGAGCTGTCTCAGATTGCCAAGAAATACGGAGTGAGTCGTGGTTTAACACACGAGCAGGTGATAGCAGAAGAAAAAGGGAGTGAGTAGGAATGTCTAGAATAAAGTTTCCAACCGCAGCACTACTGCTCGTAATGTTAATTGGTATAGCTCCACTAACGGCATCAGCGCCATTATCTGCATCAGCAGCGACGGCAGCCAAATCTACAAATACAATCAAAGCACAGAGCGTGGATGTGAGGATGGTATTTGATGGTGTAAGTTTGCAGCCTCCTGCGGGACAGAGTGTTTTCATCTACAATAATACAATTTATGTACCTTTGCGTTTTATGTCATACGCCTTGCAAAAGAGTGTTACATGGGATGCTAAAAATTCTAAAGTTGCAGTAGCTGAACCAAGCGGTACAGAACGGGTTGTAATCAAGGAATATTTAATGAATGCGACAAATGGAAATAACCTTTCAGGTTCAGCAAAAAGCGTAGAATTGAATGCTGTTAAGGCGAGCTATGTGTTTAGCGGTTCGGCTAAAAGTGTACCAAGCGGTCAATCCAGTTATATGTTGAACGGTTCATTATACGTGCCCCTTCGTTTCCTTTCAGAGTCCGTGGGAAATGGAATAATTTGGGATCAGAAATCGAAGACAATTAATGCAGCATCAGCGCCTTATAAAGAGCAAACTGCTGGCAAAACCACAGAAAACAACGGTAAGAAACCATCAGGAGCAGCCACACCTGCACCAACTGGCGGAGCAGCGGGCGGTAGTTCAGCAGGAGCAGGGACGGGAAAGGCTTCGTATGAAACCATTACTAGTGAGACTGAAGCCAAGCTTAGCGCTCTTCAATCTCAGAGTCAGTCAGCCTTAATGAGCATTGCTCTTGAGTATCTTGCAGCTAAAGATGATGCAAGCAAAGCAAGTATTAAAGCTAGAGGGGTGCAACAACTAGCCTCCTTTACTTCCAGCTTCAACAGTATTGTGTCTGATGCGGAATCCAAGCTTCAAGCTGGCAGTTATGACACGACTATTATTAACCAATATAAATCCGAGTTTGAAGCTCAGCTTCAAATGGGTCAGACGTTAGCGGAAGGCATGGCGGGACAATAATAAATTGAAGCGAGGTTATTGTCATGAGATTAAGAGAATTATTGACAGTGGTTGAAGCTAACATAACGCTTGAAATATCAGGTTCAATAGAAGAGTATTTTACGAAAAAGAGCATACCTGAAATCCGTATGAACTCTGAAGTTAAGGGAATTAAGGCGATTGAAAATGGATTGATAGTTAATCTGAGTGAGCCTAGGAAAATTCTTACGCTAGAAGAATTAGGCTATTCTTTTGAAGTTGGAGTGTAAACAAATATAATCGAAGTTTGAAGTTAATGTGAAGATGGCATCTGACGGTCCAGGCAAGATGACCTCTGGGACGGTACGCGTTTAGTTACAACAAATACAACTTACTTTCGTTTTTTTAGACTGTGTCTTATGAGATATAGTAGGGACTATATAAAGCATTATAAATGTAACTTACTACTAAAGAGGATGTCGACAAGTAAAGTATATAGGCTAAAGGAAAAAGCAATTGGCCTCTATTAGTACCAGTTTCAACTGTTTAGTAGCGGAAGCTGAACTGATGATATGGTGGGTTAATATGCAGAGAGGTGGGGAGTATGGAATATTTAAAAATTAAGAGAGTTATAGATATTATTTTTTCATTAGTAGGACTAATAGTATTATCACCTATATTTATTCTATTTATCTTAGCTATTAAGCTAGATTCAAGGGGTCCAGTATTGTTCAAACAAAAGCGTGTAGGGATTTATAAGACTCATTTTAATATATTAAAGTTTAGAACTATGAGAATTGATACACCAAAAGATACACCAACACACCTTTTGGAAAACCCCGACCAATACATTACAAAGATGGGGAAGTTCTTACGGAAGACAAGCCTCGACGAGTTACCACAGATCTGGATAATATTTGTTGGTCATATGAGTATTATTGGGCCAAGGCCTGCGCTGTGGAATCAATATGATTTAATTGAAGAAAGAGACATGTACGGTGCAAATAATGTATTACCTGGTCTGACTGGCTGGGCACAGATTAATGGTAGAGATGAACTTCCTATTGAGGTTAAGGCAAAGCTAGATGGAGAGTATGTTGAGAAGATAAGTTTTTGGATGGATGTTAAGTGCTTCTTCGGGACTATCGTGGCAGTTCTCAGGAGAGATGGGGTTGTTGAAGGTGGAACCGGAACGATAACTAAGAAAGAGGTAGTAAGTACTAAGGAGACTATATCAGGATGAGGAAAATACTTATAACAGGAGCTAACAGTTATATTGGTACAAGCCTTGAGAAATGGTTAGAGCAATATCCAGCTAAATATTTTATAGATACAGTAGATATAAGGGGTTGTTCATGGGAGGAAAAGGATTTCTCTGAGTACGATGTTGTTTTTCATGTGGCTGGGGTAGCGCACATAAAGGAAACAAAAGAAAATGAAGAGCTTTATTATAAGGTGAATCGTGATTTGGCTTATAAAGTTGCGGGAAAAGCAAAAGTTGATGGTGTTAAGCAATTTATATTTTTAAGTTCTATGAGCGTTTATGGAATTGAATGTGGTGTGATTAATAAAAGATCTCCTCTAAATCCTAAGAGTAGTTATGGGAAGTCTAAATTAGAAGCTGAGGAATTAATAAACCATCTTAGTGATGGCGCTTTTAAAGTTGTAATCCTTCGCCCCCCGATGATTTACGGCAAGGCATGTAAGGGCAATTATCCTAAATTAGCAAGACTAGCACTAAAAGCACCAGTATTTCCTGATATAAAAAATAAGCGTAGCATGCTTTATATAGAAAATCTAAGTGAGTTTTTAAGGATATTGATTGATAATTGTAGTAGCGGACTATTCTTTCCGCAAAATAAAGAATACATTTGTTCTTCTGAAATGGTTAAGTTAATTGGAGTAGCACATAGTAAGAGAATCTTTATGACAAAACTATTTAATCCACTATTAAACCTGATTAAGACACGTACAGTAAATAAGGTCTTTGGTGACTTGGTATATGAGAAAAATATGTCTGAGTATAAAGAACATTATTGTCTTTATGATTTTAGAGAATCAATATTTAAGACAGAGGTGTGAGATGACAGTAGAAAAACCACTAGTAAGTTTAATTACAGTTTCATTTAATAGTGAAAAAACGATAAAAGATACTATTGAATCTATACTAAAACAAACATATGAAAACATTGAATATATTATTGTAGATGGATTGTCTAAGGATGATACTGTATCAATAGCGAAAAACTATGAAAATAATTTTAGTGGGAGAGGATATCAATACAGGGTTATCTCTGAAAAAGATAAAGGTCTGTATGATGCTATGAATAAAGGGATAAAAATGGCTGGAGGCAAGATAATTGGGATATTGAATTCCGATGATTTTTATATAAACGAATATGTTATAGAGAAAGTAGTTAATAATATGGTTTCTGAAAGAGCAGATGTTCTATATGGGGATTTATTATATGTTGATGAAATGAATACTAATAAAGTAGTGAGAAAATGGAAATCAAAGAAGGGAGACTTTAGACTAGGGTGGAACCCTCCTCATCCAACTACTTTTATCACAAAATCAACATATGAAAAATTCGGACAATACAAAGTAGATTATAAAATTTCATCTGACTATGACATGCTATATAAAATTATTCATAAGGGGAAATCAAAAGTAGTTTACCTTTCAGAATACATTGTTAAGATGCGTAGTGGCGGTAGATCTACAAGTGGATTGAAGAGTAACATTATTGCAAGTAGAGAGATTTATACAACTCTTAAAGAAAATAACCAAAAGTTTAAATTGTCTATCGTTTTTCTTAGGATATTTTCTAAATTAAGTCAATTTGTATAAGAATAGAATATACGAGGAGAATTTTAAAGATGAGTAAAGTTGCATTAATTACTGGTATTACAGGACAAGATGGTTCTTTTTTAGCAGAGTTTTTGTTAGAAAAGGGTTATGAGGTACATGGGGTAATTAGAAGAAGTTCATCTTTTAATACAGGTCGAATTGAACATTTGTATATTGAGGAACTATTAAAAGACATGCATATAGAAAGAAAAGTTCAGTTGCATTATGGAGATATGACTGATTCAACAAATCTTATTAGATTAATTAGAGAAATTAGACCAGATGAAATTTATAACCTAGCTGCTATGTCTCATGTGAAAGTTTCTTTTGAAATACCAGAATATACTGCAGATACAGATGGTGTTGGTACTTTAAGATTACTTGAAGCAGTCAGATTTTTAGGGTATGAAAATAGAACAAAGATTTATCAAGCCTCTACTTCTGAATTATATGGTAAAGTACTTGAAGTGCCCCAAAGTGAAAAGACACCATTTTATCCAAGAAGTCCTTATGGTGTAGCTAAACTATATGGTTTCTGGATTACAAAAAACTATAGAGAAGCTTACAATATGTTTGCTGTTAATGGAATTTTGTTTAATCATGAGTCTGAAAGACGAGGAGAAACTTTTGTAACAAGAAAAATAACACTTGCTGCAGCAAGAATTAATAAAGGAACACAAGAGAAATTATATCTTGGTAATCTGGATGCGAAGCGTGATTGGGGTTATGCAAAAGATTATGTTGAATGTATGTGGTTAATGTTACAACATGATACCCCTGAAGACTTTGTAATAGCCACAGGTGAAATGCATACCGTAAGAGAATTTACTACCTTAGCTTTTGAAGAAGCTGGAGTTGAATTAGAATGGCAGGGTGAGGGTGTAAATGAGAAAGGCATTGATAAAGCAACAGGGAAGGTCATAGTGATAGTAGATCCGAAATATTTTAGGCCTGCAGAAGTGGAACAGTTATTAGGAGACCCCACTAAGGCGAAGACATTGTTGGGATGGAATCCAACTAATACTAGCTTTGAAGAACTGGTAAAAATCATGGTAAAAAGTGATATAAAGCTTGTAGAGCGGGAAGAAAGAATTAGAAGGGAATTTGATTAATCTAATTTTAGGGAGTTTTGAATATGCTCAAAGTTATTTATGATAATATCATTTTTAATCTACAGCGTTCAGGTGGAATATCTGTATATTGGAAAGAACTGATTGAACGACTTATGAGTGAATGCTCGATTGATGTGGATTTTATTGAATACTCAGGTGCTGAAAAAAACATATTTAGAAAACAAGTGAAAATAAGCAAGAATAATATACGGTTAAAAAGTAATTTTCCGAATATAAATTTCCTGAGATACATTAATTTAAGTAAGAATAACGATGAACAAACTATCTTTCACTCAAGTTATTATAGAACAATGAAGGGCAAGAATATTATAAATGTAGTTACAGTGCATGATTTTACATATGAAAAGAAAATTAATACTAATATTGGAAAAATCCACGTCCATCAAAAGAAAAAAGCGCTTAAAAATGCTGATGGAATAATATGTATTTCAGAAAATACAAAAAAAGATATGATCGAACTATATCCGGAGTTAAAAAATAAGAACATTAAAGTGATTTATAACGGTTTTAATGGGCATGATTATTATCCAATCCCAGAAATTGAATTTGAAAATAGCGTTATTTTTGTTGGGTCTCGAAAAGGATATAAAAATTTTAATGAAGTTGTTGAAATTATTTCAAATTTAGAAAACATATCTTTGAAAATTGTAGGAGCTCAACTAGATCAAGAAGAGGTTAGTTTATTAAAGCAGAAATTGCCTAATCGCTACACATTGTACAAACATATAAATAATGAATACTTAAATGTTCTATACAATAAGTCTATATGTTTAGTCTATCTTTCAGAATATGAAGGTTTTGGAATTCCTGTATTAGAGGCGATGTCAGCAGGTTGTCCAGTGATAGCACTAAATAAGTCTTCTATACCAGAGGTTGCTAGGGAAGCGGGATTACTGTTTGATAAAATTGATTATGAATCTATTAGAAATACTATTTTAGATTTAAGAGAAAATAAAGAATTTAGGGAAACACAGGTAAAAAACGGTCAAAAGAATTCAAAAAGGTTTTCATGGGACAAGTGTTACCACGAAGTCCTGGGTTATTACCAAGAATTGGCGAGATCATAATAGGGGTGCTAATGATGGAAAAAGATTCGAAAATCTATGTAGCTGGACATAGAGGTATGGTAGGGTCAGCAATCGTGAGAAATTTGGAAGAAAAAGGTTATACGAATATTGTTGGAAAAACATCAGAACAGCTTAACCTCATGAGACAAGAAGATGTTGAAAAATTCTTTGAAGAAGAAAATCCTGAATATGTGTTTCTAGCGGCAGCTAAAGTAGGTGGAATTAACGCAAATAATACTTATCCTGCAGAATTTATTTACAATAATTTGATGATAGAAGCAAACATTATTCATAGTGCTTATAAATATGATGTTAGAAAATTGCTTTTTCTAGGCTCCTCATGCATTTATCCTAAAATGGCACCACAGCCTCTTAAAGAGGAATATTTACTTACAGGTCCATTAGAACCCACAAATGAAGCATACGCAATAGCAAAAATTAGTGGAATAGAGTTATGTAAGTTCTATAGAAGACAATATGGATGTGATTTTATATCGGCAATGCCAACCAATCTCTATGGAATTAATGATAACTTTGACCTTGAAACGTCACACGTATTGCCAGCGTTAATTAGAAAATTTCACGAAGCTAAAGTTAATCGGGACAAAGATGTTGTTGTTTGGGGAACAGGTAAACCCAAAAGAGAGTTTCTATATGTAGATGATTTAGCAGATGCTTGTGTCCACCTTATCAATAATTATAGTGATGATATCCATATTAATGTAGGTACAGGAGTAGACATAGAAATTCGTGAACTTGCTGCAATTATTAAATCTGTCGTTGGATATGAGGGTGATATAATAAATGATCTTTCTAAGCCAGATGGCACACCTAAAAAAGTACTAGACGTTGGCCTCTTAGAGAGTACAGGTTGGAATTATAGTGTTGAATTAAAAGAAGGGATTTCTAAAGTTTATGAATGGTATTTAACAAGAAATTATAATGTAATTTAGATTTATCATTAACTTTAATTTGACAAAATTATTAATTGGCATTGTGTAACTTTCCTTCCACCATTGATAAAAGTTGGATTTTGATTTGTTTTTTATTATCTAGTTCAGGACATCTTCAACGCTTAGTTATGTTTATGGCGCTGTTTATGGTTGTTTTCATAGAGAGTAAGTATGATATTAAAAGAGCATTAGTTTTTTCAATATATACCAAACTATTGCGAGTGATGATCATTCTACTGGAATCTTATAACCTTTGCAAAAGAAAAAAGTAGTCAAATTCAAATAGTCATCCATGGACTTGAAACTCAAACGAAGAAAAAAAGATTTTTTTTGAGATTATATCACACTTGTTACCTATAAACTGGTAATTCTGAAATTAGAGCTTACATCAAACAAGTGAATTTTCCATATCGTAGGCGGCTTCTCCGAAAGCAGCAGTCGTGCAAACTGAACAAAGCTTAAAATAGCGTGAGCGAGAACCCTCTTGGCTGACTACTTATAGCTTCTTTTTTGAGTAGGACATACACCAAAATGCTGAAAACAGTTGACACCGCATTTTTCGTGGTTCCAAACAGTGCAGGCACATTCAAGTGCTTCTTGATCCATCGGAAAAAAGGTCGATTTGCCAGTGTTTTATTACAAGTAGGCAATCTGTAAGGCGGTGACATTCAACACATTGGTGATTACCCGGATTTCATGCCATGCCCGTCCTGAAATATCACAAGACGGTTTCCGAATGACACTGCGGCGCACCCAGCTAACAGATCATATCTTTGCAAATGTTGGAATCTTCGTTTTTCAGTCGGCGTAGGTTACATGCGATTACCATATAAACAATTTCTTTCAGTCGAATAACAAAGGCTTGCTCCTCACAGCGTAGCGGTCGAATCGTTCGATTTTGCCGTAGTCCGGTCTTGAACCAGGATATACGCTGAATTGGTAAGACGTTCTCCGACAGGAATGTCATGGCATATCCCAATCGTCATCTGAACTGAACGGGCTTTCCAGAGAAGGGTTTAAAGCCACTTGCAACTTAATACAGGCCCGTTCCCCGTGTGAAGAGGCCCCCAGTGCAACGTGTTTTTCCCAGTGAAATCGTTATGGAATCGATAAGCAATAGTTCTTTGGACCAGGACAAGTATCGCATACAGCGCGGTTGCAACGATCCAGAAGTCTCTGAAGCATTACTTTAAACAAAGCGAACGGCACTTCAGCCGCCATGTGCAAAACGTGGGAAATTGAACGGTGAATAGGCCGTTAAGCGAGGCACGGCCCGCGCCGGGTCATCGTAGCTAGGCTCTTTCGCAGTTTGCTTCACTTCTGTTTCACTTAGAATCGATTGAACTAGCTTCTGAAATGCAGTAGACTTATTTCATGAGGTCGCCTCTTTTCGGATCATTGTGTGGTAACAATTGATTACTCGAAAAGGTGGCTTTTTTATGCTATTTTTTGGTTAATAAACATGCATAGATATTATATTAAGTTACGAAAAACTTCTTTCTAGTGAGAAATTATAGCGAAAGCGAAATAGAGGTGAACACAATTCTAATATATTTCTTATTGATATATATACTGTTGAATATCTATATTTATCTTAAAGTTTCAAAGCTTAATAAAAGCTATGTAAATAGTTATTTAAACAGTACTGGTGTTTTAATATTTATTCAGACCATGCCTTTAGTATTATATATTTTAAGAAACGATATTGGTAGCGAATACTCGGATACAACTTTAATAACATTTATAATTACTCTCTTTGTTAGCTCAATATTTTCTTATATTGGATATAAAGTAGGCTTTTCCAAAAGTCTCAATATTGACGTATTAAAACTAAATCCTAGTAGTTTGGGGATAAGACTTATATTGGTATTTTCTTTTGTTTTTGCTTTAATTTCGTTTGGACTTTTGGGGTATAAAGGTGTAGGGATATATACCTGGATTACTAATAATAGATATGCATATATTATTGGTCGGAGTGGACTAGGAGTCTATTACGTAATATTTCAATTAATGATAATTGCTTTTGTAACAAGTGTTTTATTTATTAAAGCATCGAAGTCTTTTAAAATTATTTGTATTTTAATAATTATATTGTTTTCATATTTTACAGGGTCAAAGGGTTTTTTATTGGCTTTAATAATTTCTCTCTTATTTTTTTATGATATGTTTGTTAAAAAGTTGACATACAAAAAAATCCTTATTATTGCTTTATTATTTATCTTATCTTTTAAATTCTTATTATCTATTCAATCACAAATGAGTATTTTTGATTATGCAGGTAAAGATTTTTATCAAAACTATCTAATGTTATTAAATGCTTTCTTTTATGGGAATTTAGAACATTTTAACGGAAAATTATTATTGGAAGATTTTTTATGGTCGCTAGTTCCTAGGAATATATATAGTGAAAAACCATTCATATATGGACACTCTACTTTAGTTGCCTTTTTTTATGGAGAACAAACGGTAATAAATGGTTCGACTCCTTCATTTACAGCTTTAGGCGTTCCGTTTGCGGATTTCGGAACCATAGGGGTTTTAATAATTTCTATAACTCGTGGTTTTTTTCAAGGGATGGGTGAAAGATCTCTAAGGAACCTTCTTTGGGAAAATGGACCTTTATATATGCCTTATTTTCTATATATTATTTTGTTTGTTTTTTCAATCCCTAGCTTTTCAACTTTGTACTTATTATTTATTTCTATGATATTTATATTGTTTATTAGGTTATTTTATAGGAGAAGAAAATAAATCCTATTTATAAAGGTGGTTTGCAGGATGGAGAAATATCAAGTTGATGTATCTATAATTATTGTTAACTATAACACTAAGATTTTAACAACAAACACAATAGATTCAATACTTAAAAAAACAAAGGGTATAGAATATGAGATTATTGTAGTTGATAATAATTCTTCCGATGGTTCTGTTGAAATGTTTAAGGAACTATATGAGGGAGATATAATTCTTATTGAATCGAATGAAAATTTGGGGTTTGGAAAAGCAAATAATGTCGGAATAGAAACTTCCAAAGGGAAATATATTTTTTTATTAAATTCAGATACCTTATTAGTAAATAATGCAATAAAAATTCTTTTTTGTTTTATGGAGACAGACCAGAATATTGGAGTATCCGGTGCAAATCTCTATGATGAAAATAATAATCCTACCCATTCGTTTAGGTTGTTTCTGCCTTCCTTCAATTTAACCATTTCGCTTAAAGAAATAGTTATAAAACTATTCTTGAAATTTATTAAAAAAAGAAGACCTGATTTTAATTATTCCTTTACACCAAAGGAAGTTGGGTATATAACAGGTGCTGATATGATGATTAGGAAAGATGTATTAATTGTATGTGGGATGTTTGATCCTGATTTTTTTATGTATTATGAGGAAGCAGAGTTAACTCATAGGATTAAATCGAAGGGTTATGCAGTTATATCAGTGCCGAAGGCAAAAATAATTCACATAGAAGGTGCTTCAACAAAAGTCAATAAAGGATACCAAGACTTTAACCCAAAGAAGTATCGCATGGCTATTGAAAGTATGTATAAGTATTTTGAAAAGGTATATGGTAATAGTTCAGTAAATCGTATCTATGTAATAAGAAAGATAATTTTGATATTAGCATCTTTTTTTCGTGATAATAATCACCCTATTAATCATAAAAGAAGAATTAGTAATGAAGAGTTTATTAAATGGTGTAAAAAAATGAATATTCAGTAATATCTCGGAAAGAACTATTCATTCATACGAAGTAACCTCAAAGTAAAGAAGTTAATAATGTAAGTATTTTATAAATTAAAAGTATTTCTATTAGAGAATAAAGGGGAAGATATTTAATGATCTTTATTGCATGCCCGGAAAAATTTGCAACTGGTGGAACTGAATTACTTCATCAATTATATTTCAAGTTAACTAAATTTACAAATAAAGTGAAAATATTTTACTATGACTATTCGGGTAGTGGAAATCCAGTAAATAATAGATTTGAAAAATATAATGTGTCACATGTTACTGAAATAGAAGATAATCAAGCAAATATTCTTATAGTACCTGAAGTGGCCACGAACATACTTGGAAATTATTATAATATTAAAAAATGTGTTTGGTGGCTAAGTGTTGATAACTATTTTGCTGCACTAGGTATTAGGGATAACCCTATTAAGTCTGTAATATTAATCGTAAAGAAGGTTTTATCAGGAGAGTACTTCAAAAGAGTTGTGAATTTTAAAGATGATCAAATAATACACTTATATCAATCATTTTATGCAAAAGATTTTCTGGAAAATAAAGGTGTACAGAAGTTAGAATATCTATCAGATTATATTGGGAGTAATTTTCTGGATATGAAAGTAGATTTTACAGATAATAACAGATTAAATAGAGTATTATATAACCCCAAAAAGGGTTTTGAATTCACCCGAAAAATTATAGCTTTTGATGATAATATAGAATTCATACCATTGGTAAATATGAAGCAGGATCAAATCATTGAATTATGCAAGACGAGCAAAGTTTATATTGATTTCGGAAATCATCCCGGAAAAGATAGGTTTCCTAGAGAAGCAGCACACCTAGGTTGTATAGTAATTACAGGAAAAAAAGGATCTGCACGTTTTGAAAAAGATGTTAAAATTCCTCAAGATTATAAGTTTAATGATGTAAATCACTCTATTCATGAAATTATCAATAAAATTTTGTATATTTTTCATAATTATAACGAAGAAATTGATTTTTTAAATGAATATAGAAGTATGATTGCAAATGAAGAGCTAAGATTTGAAGATGATGTACAAAAAATATGGGATAATTATTTCGAAATTTATTCCTAATTTTTATTATAAAAAAATGAGGGGTGAGAAGGTATTAATTTATGGAAACACTAAAATCGATAAAGAACAATTTCATTTACAATACATTAAATAAAGTTTTCAACATTTTATTTCCTTTGATTACTTTTCCTTATGTAGCTAGAATTCTAACTGTTGACGGTATAGGTAAAATTGATTTTTCAATGTCAGTAATTCAATATTTTATTCTCCTTTCTCAAGTTGGAATTCCTATTTATGGAATAAGAGAATGCGCTAAATATAGAGATGATAAAGAAAAACTCGCAAAAACAGTACAAGAAATATTAGTAGTTAATTTAATAATGATTCTTGTTTCCTACATTTTGTTTATGGTTTCTATCCTTAGTATTGATAAGTTTCAAGATTATAAAAGTCTGCTAATATTAATGAGTTTTCTTATCTTAACCACGAATATTGGGTTTGAGTGGTTTTATCAAGCAATCGAAGAGTATCGCTATATTACTATCATAAACATTTTCGTTAAAATTGTTACTTTGATATTGGTATTTACTATGATAAGAACAGATAGTGATTATTTTATATATAGCTTAATTACTGTTCTTTCAATTTCACTTGGACATATTTATAACTTTTTTTATATAAATAAGCATATAAAATTATTTAAAATTCACAAAAATTACAATTTAAAAAGACATATGAAACCTATTATGTTTTTATTTTTTATGAGTCTTTCGGTAAGTATATATGTTAATCTGGACAGTATAATGTTAGGTTTTATGTCAGGAGATGAGTCCGTAGGATTGTATGTAGCGGCAAATAAAATGATCAAGGTAGTGTTGGCATTAGTCACTTCATTAGGTATGGTCTTATTACCAAGGATGTCATACTATATTGAAAATAATAAAATAAATGAAATTAATTTATTAACAAGAAAAAGTATTGATTTTACTTTAATGGTTTCTATACCTGCTACATTCGGGATAATTATGTTATCTAAAGCAATTATTATGTTATTTGCTGGCGAAGACTTCCTTGAGGCAATTATCACTATTAGGATATTAAGTCCGATTATAGTATTCATAGCGATAAGTAACCTAGTGGGAATACAAATTTTAGTTTCACATGGTAGAGAGAAAATCACTTTAATTTCAACAATTGTTGGGGCAATGGTGAATTTTTCATTAAATATTATTTTAATACCGAAGTTTCATCAGAACGGAGCAGCCTTAGGCTCATTAATTGCAGAAGTATCTGTTACCTTAATTCAGTTGTTTTTTGCGTTTTCATATATTAGAAGTAATATTAACTTCAAAAATATTTTTATTTATTTAATAGGCGGGATATTAATAACTATTACATGTGTTGGTATTGGAACATTTAATTTTGGTTTGATTATTAACACTTTATTATCAGTTTTTTCTTCAGTGATTATTTATTTTGGGTATTTGTATTTATTGAAAAATGATTTGCTTTTTGATTTTATAAGTAAAATGCCTCGGAAAATCAATTAAACAAAATAAAAAAATACATAATTATTATAAAAAGTGAGGTTATGGAATGTTTAAAAAATACGATTATCTTATTGTTGGGGCAGGCTTATTTGGAGCTACTTTTGCGTTTGAAGCAAATAAGAAAGGTAAGAAGTGTTTGGTAATTGATCGAAGAACTCATATTGGTGGTAATGTTTATTGCGAAAGTGTTGAAGGAATTAATGTTCATAAATATGGTGCACATATTTTTCATACAAGTAACAAAAAAATATGGGAATATGTAAATCAATTTACTGAGTTTAATAGATATACTAATTCACCTATTGCTAATTACAATGGAGAGATTTACAATCTACCTTTTAACATGAATACTTTTAATAAACTTTGGGGAGTAACCACCCCCCAAGAAGCAATGGATAAAATCAATGAACAAAAAGCTAGATATGGTATAGAGCAACCTAAAAACTTAGAGGAACAAGCTATTTCGTTAGTCGGTACAGATATTTATGAAAAGCTTATTAAGGGATATACTGAGAAACAATGGGGAAGAAGTGCTACCGAATTACCTTCTTTTATAATCAAAAGATTACCAGTTAGGTTTACATATGATAATAATTACTTTAATGATAAATATCAGGGTATTCCTGAAGGGGGATATAATGTAATCATTGAAAAAATGCTTGAAGGAACAGTAGTGAAATTAAATACGGATTTCTTTAAAAATAGAGATGAATTAGAAGCACAAACTGAAAAAATTGTCTTTACAGGTATGATTGATGAGTTTTATAATTACCAGTTTGGAAAGTTGGAGTACAGAAGTCTAAATTTTGAAAATGAGGTAATCGATTCAGAAAATTATCAAGGAAATGCAGTTGTTAATTTTACGGATCGTGAAACACCTTATACCAGAGTGATAGAGCATAAACACTTCGAGTTCGGTACTCAAGATAAAACAGTGATTACTAGAGAATATCCTGCTGAATGGTCTCCTGGTGATGAGCCTTATTATCCAATTAATAATGATGAAAATAATAAATTGTTTAAGAAATATAAGGAGCTAGCAGATAATGAAGGTAATGTAATTTTCGGGGGTAGACTCGCAGACTATAAATATTATGATATGCATCATGTAATTGCTCACGCATTGCACACAGTAACTAAATACATTTAATTATTTGAGAATTGTTGCTTTATTTCTAGAAGTTAAAGATCATTATAAAATAAGAATACAAGTAGTTAGGAGTTAATACAAATGCAATTAATTTTATTATCTGGCGGATCCGGTAAGCGTCTTTGGCCATTATCTAATGATTCTAGATCAAAGCAATTTTTAAAGGTCTTAGACAATGATTTTAATAATTTAGAATCTATGGTTCAAAGGGTTTGGGGTCAGTTAGCGAAGTTACAGTTAAATGAATCAACGGTAATAGCAACTAGTAAATCACAGGTGGATATGATTCATAGTCAATTAGGAGATCATATTCCATTAATAATTGAACCGGAACGTCGAGATACATTTCCAGCTATTGCTTTAGCAGCTACTTATCTTTACTCTGTAAAAGGTACTAGTTTAAATGAGGTAGTAGGAGTTTTACCTGTTGATCCTTATGTAGATATTAGTTTTTTTGAAAGAATAAAAGATTTAGAGGATGCATTGAACACTTCTGATGCTGACCTTGCATTAATGGGAGTAAGTCCTACTTATCCTTCAGAGAAGTATGGTTATATAGTTCCAGTTCAGAATAATAATAATAATTATTATGTTGAAGTTAGTCATTTTAAAGAAAAACCGTCTGAGGCTGAAGCAAGAGTATTAATGGATCAAAATGCTTTATGGAATTGTGGAGTCTTTGCTTTTAAGCTTGAATATATTATTTCTTTATTACAAGCAAAGGGGTTACCGATTCAATATGAAGTATTGTTAAAGCAGTATCAAAATCTAGAAAAGATTAGCTTTGATTACGCAGTAGTTGAGAAAGCGGAGAAAATTGTAGTTCTTCCATACAGTGGAAGTTGGAAAGACCTTGGTACATGGAATACGTTAACAGAAGAAATGGGTACAAATCAAATTGGAAAAGGTATTATAAGTGAAAATTCGACTAATACGCATTTAGTGAATGAGTTAGATATCCAAATAACCATATTAGGTATTAAAGATGCGGTTATTGCAGCAAGCCCTGATGGAATATTAATTTCTGATAAGGCTGAAAGTCCAAGAATAAAAGAGATACTGAAGGGTTTTGAGCAACGTCCAATGTATGAAGAACGTCGCTGGGGCTGGTATAAGGTTTTAGATCATACAAAATTCGATGAAGAAAATGAAGTCCTAACAAAAAAAATTGGTGTTAAAGCAGGAAGTAACTTAAGTTATCAAATGCATTATGCTAGAAGTGAAGTGTGGACAATCATAAAAGGCGTGGGTGAATTTGCTTTTAATGATGAAATACGCATTGTAAAACCTGGGGATGTTTTAGTTATTCCTATAGAGGCAAAACATGGTATAAAGGCTATTTCAGACATTGAATTTATTGAGGTGCAAACTGGTTCTCAGCTTATTGAAGAAGATATTATACGCATATTTATGTCTTGGGAAGAAGTGGAAGAAAAGTGTAAAGCCAAAGTGAATTAAAATTCTTTTTGAGTTCTTTCGTGTTAATTCCGAGTAACGGCTTTTTATCGCATTCTTTGTTCCGCAGTTCCTTTTGTAGCCTTGATCATCAACCCCTTAGTTGACTTGTATTCATGCGTTACCCCAGCCTTCGACTTATTCTACAACAGCCCTTTCGTTCGATTACTTTGAAAATTCTCGAATACTATTGACGCCGTGCTCGGGAAAACGGCTTTCCATCGGCACGGACTCAGTGGTCATCAATTGGCGGAATTTCGTTCGCGGTCTGCTTATCCTGCAAGACTCCAGCACCACCTTTGTTTTAAACTTTGGGGTGTAGCGGTAAAGTTTCTCCTTCGCATTATTATAGCTGTTTATCACACTCCTGTGTCTCAAGCTATTATTTATTACTTAGGAAGAAGTGATTATGAATGAAAGGCATTATCCTAGCAGGCGGCAGCGGAACGCGCCTTTACCCATTAACAATGGTCACGAGTAAACAGCTTCTACCCGTTTACGACAAGCCAATGATCTACTATCCTTTATCTACTTTAATGCTAGCCGGAATTAACGACATCCTGATTATTTCCACTCCTGAAGACACCCCAAGGTTCGAAAGCCTATTAGGTGACGGATCTCAATTCGGTATCACCCTACAATACGTAGTCCAACCAAGTCCTGACGGTTTAGCTCAGGCATTTATTTTAGGCGAATCATTTATTGGTAATGATTCTGTAGCCATGATTCTCGGTGATAACATTTACTATGGAAACGGCATTCGCAAGTTATTGCAAGCTGCTTCGTCCAAAGAACAAGGAGCAACGGTATTCGGTTATCACGTCCAAGATCCGGAACGCTTCGGTGTAGTTGAATTCAATGAAGACGGAAAAGTATTGAGCGTGGAAGAAAAACCAGCTCAGCCCAAGTCTAACTATGCGATCACAGGACTGTATTTCTACGATAACCGGGTTGTAGATATTGCTAAAGCTGTGAAGCCTTCATCACGCGGTGAGTTGGAGATAACCTCTATTAACGAGGCATATTTAAAGCTTGGTGAGCTGAATGTTGAACTTCTGGGGCGTGGATTCACCTGGTTAGATACAGGCACTCATCAAAGTCTGGCGGATGCATCTAACTTTGTTAGAACCATCGAAGATCATCAAGGTATTAAGATAGCAGCTCCTGAGGAAATTGCTTTTATTAATGGTTGGATTACCAAAGAGCATTTATGGGAATGTGGGAACAAGTTGAGTAAGAACGGGTATGGTCAATATCTGATGAAAGTTGCTACTGGCAAGATACAATATTAAAAACTGAAAGTGTGGAAAAGATGAAAATAACGGAAACCCACCTACATGGTGTATTAATCGTTGAACCTGCTGTCTTTGGTGACCATCGGGGCTGGTTCATGGAAACCTACAGCAAAGCGAAATTCAAGGAGAACGGCATTGAAATGGATTTCTTGCAAGATAATCAATCCTACTCTGCGACAAAAGGGACGCTACGCGGTCTACACTATCAATTACACCCTAAAGCGCAGACGAAGCTTGTTCGCTGCACACGAGGGGCTATTTATGATGTGGCTGTGGATATTCGCAAGGGGAGTCCTACTTACAGTAACTGGTTTGGACTTGAACTCAGTGCCGACAATAGGAAACAGCTGCTTATTCCTAAAGGTTTTGCCCATGGTTTCATGACGCTGACTGAAGATGTAGAAGTTCAATATAAGTGTGATGAGCTGTATGCACCGGAATGTGATGGAGGCATTCTGTGGAACGATCCTACCATTGGGGTTGAATGGCCTATTGATGTTACACCGATCCTGTCAGTCAAAGATGAGAAGGCGCCTTTATTAAAGGATGCCAATCTAAATTTTACTTACGTATAACTGATACTAAGTTAATAGATTTGGGGTGTATTCAATGAGTAAGCAAAAAGTATTGATTACGGGTGGTGCCGGTTTTATCGGGGGGAATTTTGTTCAATATATGGTTGAAAAATATCCGCATTACGATGTGGTTAATCTGGACTTATTAACCTATGCGGGTGATTTAACAAAGCATTCCCATATTGAGAACAAGGCAAATTATCGGTTTGTTCAAGCTGATATTGCGGATCGCGAAACAATCATGTCTCTTTTTGAATTAGAGAACTTTGATTATATTGTCCATTTCGCTGCGGAGAGTCATGTGGATCGCTCCATTACTGATCCTGCTATTTTCGTTCGTACGAATGTTATGGGAACTCAGGTGCTGCTGGACGCTGCTAGAACTTTTGGGATCACAAAATTTGTTCATGTATCCACTGATGAGGTGTATGGGGAGCTGGATTTTGATCCAACTGTATTTTTTACAGAGGATACTCCACTTCAGCCAAACAGTCCATACAGTGCGAGCAAGGCATCATCTGATCTGTTAGTGCGTGCTTATTATGAAACTTTTGGTTTACCCATGAATATTACACGCTGTTCTAATAATTACGGACCGTATCATTTCCCTGAAAAACTGATTCCTCTGACGATTTCAAAGGTATTGAACGAGGAGAAAGTTCCCGTGTACGGAGATGGCAAAAATATTCGTGACTGGCTGCACGTATGGGATCACTGCGCTGCGATAGATCTTGTATTGCATGAAGGTGTAAGTGGTGATGTGTATAATGTAGGCGGGCATAATGAACGGACAAATCTGGAGGTTGTTAAGACGATTATCAACACTCTAGGTAAATCTGAGGATTTAATAGAGTTCGTTACGGATCGTTTAGGACATGATAAACGTTATGCTATAGATCCGACAAAGCTGGAGAAATTGGGTTGGCAGCCTACCTTCACCTTTGAGACTGGCATTGCCCAGACGATCAAGTGGTATATTGACAATACTGAATGGTGGCAACAAATACTTAGTAATGAATTGCATAAATAACTTATGGATAGCAGAACCATTAAGAGAAGACCAGTTAAGTTTACTAAGAGAAGGTTTCTTGTTTGCTTGAGTGTGCTGTTATTGATCACTGTATTCCTCAGTGCAGGCCGTTTCCTCCTTCTATCCCAACTTCCTCGCCAAGCAGATGTTATCATCGTGCTTAGCGGAGGCCCGGGCAGGCTGGAGAAAGCGGCTGAACTATTTAAGGCGGATAACACTCCTTATATGATGTTGTCCAACTCCGAAGAACCAATCAGCGCTTCTGGTGACATGCTTCAAACCGCGATTGCTCTCGGCATCCCGCCCGATGCAATAATAACGGAGAACATAGCGCAAAGCACCTACCAGAACGCCGAGTTTACTCTTCCCATAATGAAAGAGTATGACTTCACCTCTGCAATCGTCGTTTCCTCAGATTTTCACATGCGACGGGTGAAATTTCTTTTTGACCGTGTGTATAAGAAGTCAGGGATTGAGCTTACGTATGTTTCTTCGAAAACGCCCTACAATTCTAAACGGTGGTGGAGTGACCCATACAGCAGAGAGACGACGTTAATTGAATATATTAAGATGATAGGCAATGTCTTCGGTTATAACGGACCAGAATCCAAAAAAGCCCTGGATCAAATCAAGAGCTGGTTCCGCTAACCCACCCCAATCTCATCCGTATTCACAATAGATTTGGATCTTTTTTCGGACGATTTACAGTATCGAAAATAGGGTATTTATGGTATACTTGAGACGCATCAATATTACCCTCGGTAATATTCCCTTTTTGTTTGGACAAAGGGTTAGATGTTTAAATGCTTAGTAGGGATGCTAAAACTTTGGATTCATGGTTATTAAAATTTGAGATGGGCATAACTTGTTCCAAGTGGAATAAATACTTGGAGGTGTATATGCTTGAGTAAAAATGAAGGGAAGATAAAACTTATGGCTAAACCAATTGAGGCCACACCTATTTTAAAGGGGATGGATTTAACTGAATTTGTTAATTCACTTAGCAGAAAAGATTCTCAAGCAAGTAAGCAAAGAAGACAATCTGCCCTATCTTTGTTAAATAAAGTCAAAAAGTAAAGATGAGATATCGTGAAACAGGAGAATACGAAGTTATATCAACTAAAGTCTCATTAGTTGACTATGATGAATCATGTGACCTTGAATCCTTTGATTGCGGTATCCCCGACTATAACTCATTTTTATTAAGCGATGCAAGAAAATACATAGAGATTGGCATCAGTTCTGTTCATTTACTGGTAGAAAACGAAACCAATTTCGTTTTAGGCTATGTCGCACTTTTAACAGACTCATTTTTGTTAGACAAAAGTGAAAAAGTAAAATTAGAGTTGGATATACCTTTTAGTTCGGTTCCTGCACTGAAAATCGGGAAATTAGCAACTGATAAAAGTCGAACAGAACATCATTATGGTTGTTATTTGCTTGAATTAGCATTAGGATTTGCAGATAACCTTCTCAACGAAGGAATTGCTTGTAGATTTCTAACGGTTGATGCCGATGCGGAATATAATCCTAATACTTTTCAATATTATGAGAAAAATGGCTTTATTAAAAATGAACATAGAACTGTAATAAATAGAAAGATAGTATAAGTATGAGATATGACCTTTTTACATAATAAAGCATGAACCACCGTACCTGACCACAAACTCGTCGGGTATTTCTATTTCCGGCAGGAAAAAAGCACCTAATGTAGGTGCCTCTTGTGCTTATGTATTCAGTTTACTTTGATGATATCCAATCTTATTAAATATCTTCAATCTCTTATTCTCACAAATACAACCTTCAAGTATAACTTCATTAAATCCGAGCCAAAATGAATGCCAATACTTTACCATCATCTTTCCTCCTATATTTCACATAAACCCACGGGAGGTACGGTTATTCGGAAGCTGGCTGACATACGGGTTACCCCATTTAGTCCCTTTAGCTTTGCGTCACTGATTTTCATCAGTTTTGCCTTTATCGTATGATTTATGTGACTTCGTATATATGGATATTTTAACATAAAAATGAATTGCTGCAACGGTCTTACGTCCTATCGTCCCCTGTCTCTATGCCTAAGCTGGATGCTCCTCATAAATCACTTCCAATTAGCCGAATCTAGACCATGGCCCCCCCATGGTTATTTATTTTTTACAATTATCATCTCATTTCATAAACCGTTCAAAATATTTGTAAAATGTCATATTTTCGTGTGATATACTTAACACAGTGTTTATGGATATTGTGAAAGTGATACTATTGGATATATGATGTGTTATAACAGTGCCTACAGCAGTGAAAATAGATTAGGATGGTGAACTTGCGATGCATATCATCGTTGTTGGCCTGAATTACCGTACGGCACCCGTAGAGGTGAGGGAACAGTTCGCTTTTGCGGAGAAGGATCTTCCGGCAGCGCTCCATCAGCTCATGCAGACGAAGAGTGTTCTGGAAGGGGTCGTAGTAGCTACCTGTAACCGTACGGAAATTTATGTGGTCGTGGACCGCCTGCATATGTGCGGATATTTCATCCGCAGTTTTATGGAGCAATGGTTCGGGGTGAAGAGTGAACAATTTACGCAACATATGTATATATATGAAGACGAGCAGGCGATTTCGCATTTATTTCGCGTGACCTGCGGTCTGGATTCGATGGTGATTGGCGAGACTCAGATCCTGGGACAGGTCCGCAGTTCTTTTTTGACTGCACAGGCTGAGGGTGTGACGGGAACGTGGTTCAATCAGCTGTTTAAACAGGCGGTGACGCTGGGCAAGCGTGCGCATACGGAGACGTCGATCGGCGAGAGTGCGGTTTCGGTCAGCTATGCGGCTGTGGAGCTGGGCAAGCGGATATTTGGCATGTTCACTGGCAAAAGAGCGCTGATTCTCGGCGCCGGCAAAATGAGCGAGCTTACGGTGAAGCATCTGTACAGCAGCGGTGCGGCAGAGGTGATCGTAGCCAACCGTACGCTGTCGCGTGCCATCGAATTGGCGGAGAAGTTCTCGGGCAAGCCGAGTACGATTGAAGAAGCTTTGAAGCATCTGGATGAGGTGGATATCGTGATCAGCTCCACGGGAGCGGATGGGTATGTGCTTACGGCCCAGCAGGTTGCTGAAGGGATGAAACGCCGCCCGAACCGGCCTCTTTTCATGATCGATATCGCCGTTCCGCGTGACATTGATCCTGCAGCTTCCAGTGTGCCGGATGTGTTCCTGTATGATATTGATGATCTGGAGGGCATTGTGGAGAATAATCTGGAGATGCGCCGGAGTGAGGCTGCGAAGATTGAGGTTATGATTGGTCAAGAATTGGATGAGTTTCAATTATGGCTGAAGACACTTGGGGTGAGACCGGTGATTCGGGCGCTTCAGGACAAGGCGAATGCCATACATGAAGAAACTTTGGAGAGCCTGTTCAATAAGCTGCCTGAGCTGGACGAGCATCAGCGCAAGGTCATTCGCCGCCTGACGAAGAGTATTGCGAACCAGATGATGCATGATCCGATCAATGTGATCAAGGAGATGTCCGGGGGTAAAAAAGGCAACGAAGCTTTGGACTATTTCACCAAAATATTCGCACTGCAGGAACAGCTTGAAGCCGGTTCGAAGGACGGCAGCACGGCTCCGGCTCCAGGCGCTAACGATAAAGTGCCAGCCGGCGGCGACTCGATTGCGCCAAAGACAACGCTTGCTCCGGCAGGCTTGTTAGGCGGGTGAGGATATGGTTTTACTTAACGGAATATATGATGCCGCTTTGCTGCTGTATGCCCTGAGCCTGCTGTTTTATTTCTCGGACTGCCTTCGCCGGAGTCCGGGTGGAAAGCGGCTTGGTACGGGGCTTCTTGTCGTTGTGGGCCTGCTGCAAATGACGGGGATTGGTATCCGCTTTGCTCAGGAGGGGGGTCTGCCGATCTTCACGCCGTATGATTTCTTGTTCTGGTTCGCTTTCAGTATTGTGCTGATATCGCTTTTACTGGCCTTTACGCGCAAGTCTGAGTTTACGATTCTGCTGCTTAGTGTAGCCGGATTCAGCGCGTTTTTGCTTAACCGGGTATGGCTGAAGGCAGCGGATCATTCGCTGGAGAGCTGGAGTGCGGTGCATGGCTGGCTGGCGATGCATATTATTTTGGCTAACCTGAGCTTTGCAGCCTTGACGCTTGGAACGGTGTTTGCGATTATGTACCTTTTCCTGCATAACAGGCTGAAGGGCAAGCTGTGGAATGACCGGGTCCGCCGTCTGCCGAGTCTGGAGACGCTGGATAAATATTCTTACATCTCTGTATTGGCGGGTACACCTCTTCTGTTCGTGTCGCTTGCTGTGGCGGGCCTCTCGATTATCATTGAAGGACGGTTGCCACTTCTGCAGGATTTAAAAGTATTGTCCACGCTTATCGGGCTCGGGATTTACATAAGCTATCTTATATTGAAACGGTCCGGACGGCGCAGTGGAGCTGTGATGGCCCGTTTTGCCGTAGCCGGTTATGCATTCATCATTCTGAATTTTCTGTTAAACTCGTGGTCGGAATTTCACCGCTGGACGGGGGAGTGACCCATATGACTGTGTACTTGCCTATTATGCTGGATTGTCATGGACAACGATGTCTGGTCGTCGGCGGCGGAATCATCGCCCAGCGAAAGGTGGAGGGATTGCTTGAAGCCGGAGCGGCAGTAACCGTTGTTAGTCCTTCACTGACATCTTTGCTAGCTGAGCTGGAAAAGAAGGACTTATTGATTTGGCACAATCGAGAGTTTGCTCCCGGAGATACCCGTGGAGCCTTTCTCGTATATGCAGCCAGCAATGATCACGCGGTGAACCTGGAAGTGGCGGGGGAAGCCCGCAGCCTGGGCATTCCCGTTAATGTGGCAAGTCAGGCGGAAGCGGGAAACTTCATCACGCCCGGGGTGCTTCGCCGTGGACGGCTGACGGTGGCGGTCTCTACGTCCGGTGCCGGTCCGGGAGTGACTGCCGGGATCAGGGACCTTTTGGCAGAAACGCTGGGCGAGGAATATGGTCCTTATTTGGAATTTTTGCACTTCATGCGTACGGAGATCAAGCGGCGGGAGAGTTCGCCGGAGATCCGAAGCAGGCTGCTAAGGAAACTTGGCGGACTGGACGTGTTGAATGAGATGAGAGAGGGTACCTTTATAGAGTGGGATTCGGAGTCTGTCGACTCCTGGATTGCACATCACCGGGAGGAATAAAGATGCGGACGATTATTGTAGGCAGCAGACAAAGCGCGCTGGCCTTAACTCAGACGGGCCAGGTCATTGCAGATTTGGAGGCGCTGAGCTTGAAGCATGGATTTCCGTTCAGGTTCGAGGTGCGCAAGATTATTACGAAAGGCGACCGGATTCTTGACGTTACACTGTCCAAGGTGGGCGGAAAAGGGCTGTTCGTCAAAGAGATTGAACAGGCCATGCTGGATAAGGAGATCGACATGGCTGTACACAGCATGAAGGATATGCCTTCCGAGCTGCCGGACGGTCTGATGAACGGCGCCGTACCTAGACGTGCCGATCCCCGGGACTGTCTTATTTCTGCCGGGGGTGTGACTCTTGCGGAGCTGCCGCTGGGATCGCGTGTCGGCACGAGCAGCCTGCGCCGCGCAAGCCAGCTCGCGGCGCTGCGTCCAGATCTGGTCATTGAGCCGGTGCGCGGCAATATTGACTCCCGGCTGCGGAAGCTGGAGAGCGGCGAGTACGACGCGATTCTGCTCGCGGCGGCGGGGCTTGCCCGCATGGGCTGGGAAGACCGGGTGAGCGACTATCTGACACCGGAGGCCTGTCTGCCTGCGGTAGGTCAGGGTGCGCTCGGCATAGAATGCCGTGAGGATGACAGTGAGCTGCGGAGCCTGCTGGCGTTGTATAATGATGAGGATACGTCGCTGACGGTAACGGCCGAGCGCACTTTTCTCGGTGTGCTGAACGGTGGGTGCCAGGTACCCATTGGGGCTTTTGCCGTATTGGATGAGGCCGGGACAACGTCTGAGGTTGAAGCTGTTGCTGGCAAGGGAACAACGCGGACAATCTCGTTAACCGGGATGGTGGGAACGCCGGACGGCAGAACGATTTTGAAAGAAACCTGTGTGGGTGAAGATCCGGTAGCCCTTGGCGAAGAGGTGGCGAAGAAACTGATCGCCAAGGGCGCGGAGAAGATTTTGGCAGATGTAAGGGGATGACGGAAATGACGGGGAAAGTATATTTGGTGGGTGCAGGTCCGGGAGATGCGAAGCTGATTACGGTGAAGGGTCTGGAATGCATTCAAAAAGGCGATGTGCTGGTATATGACCGGCTGGCGAGTCCGAGGCTTTTGAAATCGATGAAGCCCGGCGGGGAAAAAATATATGTAGGCAAACGGCCAGACCGCCACACGATGAAGCAGGAGGAAATTAACCAGCTGCTCGTGGATCTGGCCTTGCAGGGCAAAACGGTGGTGCGGTTAAAAGGCGGCGATCCGACCATCTTTGGCCGTGTAGGCGAGGAAGCGGAGCTTTTGCGGAGAAATGGGATTCCTTATGAGATTGTGCCGGGAATTACTTCCGCAATCAGTGTGCCGGCTTATGCAGGGATTCCTGTGACGCACCGCGAGTATGCCTCCTCTGTGTCGATTATTACCGGACATGAAAACCCGGAGAAGCTCGACCATTCGATTCACTGGGATAAGGTGACGAATGCAACGGGTACGCTGGTGTTTCTGATGGGCGTAGCCAAGATAGGCTATATCAGCGCCCAACTGATCAAGCACGGGCGGCCGCCGGAAACGCCGGTGGCGCTTGTGCGCTGGGGGACGCGTCCGGAGCAGGAGACGCTTACAGGAACGCTCGCCGACATTGAGGCGAAGGTTACGGCGGCGAACTTCCAGCCGCCTGCGGTCATCGTCGTCGGCGATGTGGTGCTGCAGCGTGAGCAGCTGATGTGGGCGGAGGCGCTGCCGCTGTTCGGCAAGCGCATCGTGGTTACACGGGCGCGGAGCCAGGCGAGCGAGCTTGTGGATGCTATTGACGGACTCGGAGGCGAGGCCTACGAGTTCCCGGTCATTGAGACGGTCATGCCGGAAGGCGAGGAAAAGAAGGCGGAGCTTGCCGCCGCTCTTTCCGTGCTGGAGAGCTATGATTGGGTGTTCTTCACGAGTGTGAACGGAGTGGAGTACTTCTTCCGCCATTTGATGGAGCTGGGCGTGGACATCCGCCAATTGTTCCATGCGCGGATTGCTGCTGTGGGTCCCGCTACCGCTGAAGCACTGGCGATGCGCGGACTGCTCTCGGAAGAGCTGCCGGCCCGCTTCCAGGCGGAAGGCCTTATTGATGCCTTTGGCACAGAGCTGCTGCCGGGGCAAAAGGTTCTGCTCCCGCGCGGTGATCTGGCACGCGACTGGCTGCCGGACAAGCTGAAGGAGCTGGGGCTTCAGGTGACCGAAGCGGACACTTACGAGACGGTAGTGACCGGCGAGGATGATGAGGAGCTGCTGAAGTTGCTGGAGGAGGGACGCATACATGCCGTCACCTTCACCAGCTCTTCGACGGTGCGCAATTTCCTGCAAATCCTCCAACGGATGGGGCTGGAAGATCCGCTCCCGCTGCTGGCAAACGTTAAGATTGCCTGCATCGGTCCGGTGACCGAGCAGACCGCCGTCGAAGCCGGGCTTGCCCCCGGGCTGCTTGCCGCCGAGGCGACTATCGACGGACTGGTGACGGAGCTGTGCCGCTGGAATGCGGAGACGAAGAATAAATAGAGCATGGGGAGATGGGCATAAGCCTAGTGCTGCACTCTCCAAGGCGGTATGCGCCTGGGTATAAAGCATAAGTAACTGGTTAGTTGGATGTATTATGAAGCTTGGTGTCAGCCGAATGTTCACGTTGAGTTTATTTATGCGGTAGATGCCGTTACAGTGGGATTGCGAACTGCCCAATCTTCGGTGATACGTTGGGGCTGGGCTGGGGTGAGGCAAGGATGAGGCAAGGATGAGGCAAGGATGAGGCAAGGATGGACCTTAGTTGTACTCTGTACATTTATTATCCGCCATTTTTGGCTAAGAAGACACTTAGTTGTATTTGGTGCAGCTATATGTTCCAATTTAGGCCCAGAACCCCTTCTTGGCGGTTTTTAGTTGTACAGAGTGCAGCTAGAACCCAACTATGGGGAAGAATGACTCAAATAGATGTACGAAGTACAATTATACTCGGCTCGCAGCTGCAGTCACTTGGGAAACAGCACAAGACCAGCTCGGCATTATAGTTACCTGATAACAGCGCAAGGGCAGCTCGGCATATTTAGATACTTTAATAGCCTCTCGGAATAAGAAACGATTTCAAGAGGTGACTACCGTAAAAACTGAGTAATCGAGCTGTAAAATGTGGAAAGTGAAAACCAGTTTCAAAAAAGGGCAGACTTCGCCCTTGGGATCAGATCATTTTTTAAAAAAAGTTAGGCCAGAAAAGGACGAAAGACGGTTTTCAAAAGATCCCATTCTTCTTTTTGGCTGAGGTACCAGGCGTGCATGTGTTGGCAGATCATAATGCCGTAGATGCGGTTGTACCACATCATCGTGGAAAGGTGCCGACCGGATTCAAGCTTGTAGTCAATCTTCTCGCGCTTGTTGGAACGTTCCACCGAGGTGCGGCGCTTGTAAATGAGCTTCCACTTCTCGGACCCGCGAAGCGTCTTGGGAAACATGCGGAGATTGTCGCGGCTGAACGTGTGGTAGGTTAAGCCATACTTGGCGGACGAACAGCCGCAGGCCGGAGAGCATCTCCACTTCCGACGGTTCTGGGACTTGTCAAAACCGTTGGGTCTCATTTCATTGCCCTTGGGACAAAGGGGAATGCCGGTGGGAGAAATCTTCACTTCGCTGCCCGTTGCCGTATTTTTCGTGCCCCGGGGGTTGAGGTCAATGAACGGCTCGATGTGGTGAGTATCGAGAAGCTTGTAAATCGCTTCGGTGTCGTGAGCGGCATCAAGCAGCATTTTGTCCACCGTGCCCAAGGTGAATCGTTGCTGAAATTCGGTTGTGCTCAGGACCAGGCTAACCCCGTCATGCTGAGAGGCAGATTGGAGTCTGGGATAGAGCGGCAAATCGTGAGGACTATCCGCCGCCGAGATCATGTACAGGTGGTAGCCATTAAAGTATCTTTCGCGTGCGCTGTCCCAGCCGGAGTCGCAGTCGGGCTGGGAATACAGACGAGGATGGTTGCAGACAAGGATACCGCGGGCGCGACAATCGCAAGTCGGTTTGCTGCGGGGATAGACGGAAGTGACGAGCGGTGTGCCATCACCGGCCGTAGTTAGCGCCGAAATGTCCCCGAGCAAACCGAGGCTTGCGGATGTGGAAAGAAACTGAGTTTGGAAAAAGTCAAAGAGACGGTCGGAAGGCAGAACGGGATTCTTCTCGGGATGCGAAAGAATCCACTGAACCAGGCGCTTGATTCTGCCGGGAGTGGCGGTTGGCGCTTTTTCTCCTTTCTTGCCTCTCTTGGTTTTACGCTTGCGTTTGGGTTGGCGCTTAGGTCTCCAGTGGGGAGTAGAGCCGTTCCAAAAGCGGGCTAAAAAGTCGTAAAAAGTACTCACGCCGGGCAGGTCATCTAGAGGAAAGCCACTAAGAATGGCGTAAATGGGCGTACGCTTCATGACGTTAATCCATTCGGTGAGCCCGACCTGGGGGCAGGTCATGAGGAAGAGTAAGTAGGAGCGCAGCATGGAGGCCGGATCGCGAGGCAGAGGTCCCCGTGTAGAATAAGCATCCTGCAAAAAATCCGTAACGGGGGACAAATCGGTCATCCAGAAGATGGCGGCTAGAGGCCAGTCTTTCCGAATGAGAAAGACGTTGCCCTCCTGAAGTTGCCGAAGGACAACATCCTGATACTGGGAATGGGGAACGAGAATCGGTTTCATGAACAACACTCCAATCGCGAGTAGTGAAAAAAAACCCTTACCACGCGATTTTGGAAAAATGGGCTAAAAGTCAAGGCCTTTTTTAAAGGAATTTGTCACAATCTCCAAATTATTTTCCAATTTGGATAGGGACTGAAAAACCCATTCCCCTGTGAAAGTAGGAGGATGGCATATTGGATGAAACAAGGAAACCCTTGTCCCATCTGCCTCGGCGAATGCCGAGAGGCTATTTTACATTAAGGAGGCGGCAGAATGAGTTTTCCAATTACACGCCACCGCCGGTTACGCGGCTCGGCCGGTATTCGCGGAATGGTGCGTGAGACGATGCTGCATGTGCTGGATTTTGTGCAGCCGATATTTGTAACTTATGGAACAGGTGTGAAGAATGAGATCGGCTCGATGCCGGGCGTTTATCATTTCTCGCTGGATACCCTCAAGGAAGAAGTGGACGAGATCTACGCTTTGGGTATCCCCGCTGTATTGCTGTTCGGAATTCCCGAGACTAAGGATGCTGTGGGTTCTTCCGGTTTTGACGAAAATGGTATCGTGCAGGAGGCTACACGCCTTATCAAGCAGTGGTATCCTGAACTCCTGGTCGTTGCCGATACCTGTCTGTGTGAGTTCACGGATCACGGCCATTGCGGCATGATACATACGCATACAGTGGATGGGGTAGTGCATGGGGATGTGCTGAATGATGCTTCTTTGGAGATTTTGGCACGCACAGCGGTATCCCAGGTAAAAGCCGGAGCGGACATCATTGCGCCTTCCAATATGATGGACGGCTTTGTGGCGGCAATACGTGCCGGACTCGATGAGGCGGGTTTCGAGCATGTGCCGATTATGTCGTATTCGGTAAAATACGCTTCCGCGTTCTATGGTCCCTTTCGTGAGGCAGCGGATTCCGCACCTCAGTTCGGTGACCGGAAGACGTATCAGATGGATCCGGCCAACCTGCGGGAGGCGATCCGTGAAGCGGAGTCGGACGTGCTGGAGGGAGCGGACATGCTGATGGTGAAGCCGGCGCTTGCTTATCTGGATGTCATCCGTACGATTCGTGACCAGTTCGATCTTCCGCTGGTTGCCTACAACGTGAGCGGCGAATATTCCATGGTGAAGGCGGCAGCGCAGCAGGGCTGGATCGATGAGCAAAAAATTGTGCTGGAAATGCTGACCGGCATGAAGCGGGCGGGAGCGGATATCATCATTACTTATTTTGCGAAGGATGCGGCCCGCTGGCTGCGTGACTAACTAATGCTAATGCTAATGCTAATGCTTGCGGAAATATGTTATTGAGAACAGGATGGGAGTGGAGAACGATGGGCATTGAACGTGCTGCGCGCCGGGAAGAGGCTTCCCGGAACGCTTTTGAAGAGGCGAAGAAGTATATCCCCGGCGGGGTGAACAGCCCGGTACGGGCGTTCAAATCGGTCGGTCTGACACCGGTTTATGTAGATCATGGTGAAGGCTCGCGGATCTACGATATCGACGGCAATTCCTTTATCGACTATGTCTGCTCATGGGGGCCGCTTATTATGGGGCATGCTCATCCGGAGGTCGTGAAGGCACTGCAGGAAACGGCGGTAAAAGGGACAAGCTTCGGAGCGCCGACCCTGCTGGAGACGGAAATGGCCAAAACGGTCGTAGAACGCGTGCCGTCGGTGGACATTGTACGCATGGTAAATTCCGGTACGGAGGCCACGATGAGTGCCATTCGGCTGGCACGTGGATTCACGGGCCGGAGCAAGATTCTAAAGTTCGAAGGCTCATACCACGGCCATGCGGACAGTCTGCTTATCAAGGCCGGCTCCGGTGTAGCTACGCTGGGGCTGCCGGACAGCCCCGGTGTTCCGGAAGGTGTCGCAATGAACACCATTACCGTACCTTACAACGATCTGGAATCGGTTAAAATCGCATTCGAACGCTACGGCAACGAAATTGCCGCTATTATTGTTGAGCCGATCGCCGGGAACATGGGCGTAGTGCCTCCCCAGCCGGGCTTTCTGGAAGGGCTGCGCAAGGTGACGACGGGTTATGGGGCTCTGCTTATTTTTGACGAGGTCATGACCGGTTTCCGTGTCGGGCTCAATTGTGCCCAGGGCCTGTTCGGGATTACACCGGATCTTACCTGCTTCGGTAAAGTCATTGGCGGAGGCTTGCCAGTCGGTGCCTATGGCGGCCGCCGGGATATTATGGAACAGATCGCCCCCTCGGGGCCGATCTATCAGGCAGGTACGCTTAGCGGCAATCCGCTTGCGATGGCTGCGGGGCTGACGACACTAAAGCTGCTGACACCTGAAGTCTACGACCGTCTGGAAAGTCTGGGAAGCCGTCTGGAGGAAGGACTGAAGCGCAATGCCGCCGAGGTTGGAATCCCGCTGACTATTAACCGTGTTGGCTCCATGGTATGCCCTTTTTTCACAGAGGGTCCGGTGAACAACTATGATACGGCCAAGGGGAGTAATCTGGATACCTTCCGCCGTTATTTTGGCGAAATGCTGGGTCAGGGAATCAGTGTGCCGCCTTCCCAGTTTGAAGGCATGTTCGTATCGGCGGCGCATAGCGAGCAGGATATCGACGATACGATTGAGGGGCATTATAACGCCCTCAAGGCGTTGTGAGGTCATTGGAATCCACTGGCGGCGGCCGCTGGACAAGACGCGGGGAATGGCTTGAGGTTACCCCCGGCAGAGTGATTACCGGTGCGGAAGATACAGAAGCTGCAATCGACAAGTGGCTGCTGGAAACCGTCCGAATGCCCGACAAGCTGCACGAACGGCTGCGGCGGGAGGGGAAGATCCAGTGGAAAGGCGACCGGCTGCGGCTGGCTCTTTTTCCGGATAAGGAAGCAGGAATTGAGCCGGTGTGGCAGGATATTAATGTTTTGTATGAGGATGATTTCTGCCTTGTTGTTCATAAACCCGCAGGAATGGCGGTTCATCCTGATGGCAGCGGAATCGGTGTAACACTGGATCATGTGGTTGCGGCGCATTATGCATCTGCCGGGGAATCCGTGGCTGTACGCCACATTCATCGTCTGGACAAGGATACTACGGGTCCTGTGCTGTATGCCAAGAATGAGTTCGCACAGCTTGTGCTGGATGAAGAAATGCGGGCCAAGATTATTTCACGGCAGTATGTTGCTATTGTAAAAGGACGGGTAGCACCGGGGCTCAAGGTTATTGATCAACCGATTGGCCGTGACCGTCATCATGCCGCGCGGAGAAGGGTGTCCCCGGGAGGGCAGCAGGCAGTTACAAGAATTGTAGGCCGTGAAGTATGGAACGAGGCGAGTCTGCTGCATGTGCAGCTGGAGACCGGACGGACCCACCAGATTCGTGTCCATCTCAGTCATATGGGCCATCCCTTGTTCGGCGATGAGCTGTATGGGGAAGCCGGGGGCAAGAATAGCAAGCCCGATTTCGGCCGTCAGGCACTGCATGGCGAATCCCTTGCTTTCAGACATCCCTGGAGCGGAGAACAACAGGAGGTTATCGATCCGCTGCCGGAAGATCTAAATCAGCTCTGTAGCGAATTGAGCGCAGGCTTAAGACCTTAGGACGATTTCATAGCAAAAGGATCAAAGGATCAGCCGAACGCTGCAGCTTTTGATCCTTTTTTTATAGCTTAGTTGGTTATCATGCGTTTTTTAGCTGGTAATGGCCGACAGCAGAGGAGGCCGGGTTTCTGTGTAGCTGGGAAGACTGTGCTTAATAGAATTTGGCTCTTACTCCTGTAGCTCCGGAACCGTACCGATTCCTGCACAATGTACAACAATTCCACCCCTGTAGCCTCGGAACCGTACCGATTCCTGCAGAAAGTACAACAATTCCACCCCTGTAGCTTCGGAACCGAACCGATTCCTGCACGAAGTACAACAATTCCATCCCTATAGCTCCGAATTCGTACTGATTCCTGCACAATGTACAACAATTCCACCCCTGTAGCTCCGGAACCGAACCGATTCCTGCACAATGTACAACAATTCCACCCCTGTAGCTCCGGAACCGAACCGATTCCTGTACAATGTGCAACAATTCCACCCCTGTAGCTCTGGAACTATACCGATTCCTGCACGAAGTACAACAATTCCACCCCTGTAGCCTCGGACCCGCACCGATTCCTGCACAAAGTACAACATTCCTCCCTCTGTAGCCTCGGAACCGAACCGATTCCTGCAGAAAGTACAACAATTCCACCCCTGTAGCTCCGGAACCGTACCGATTCCTGCAGAAAGTACAACAATTCCACCCCTATAGCTCCGGAACCGTACCGATTCCTGCACGAAGTACAACAATTCCACCCCTGTAGCCTCGGAACAGTACGGATTCCTGCACGAAGTACAATAATTCCACCCCTGTAGCCTCGGAACCGTACCGATTCCTGCACAATCTACAACAATTCCACCCCTATAGCTTCGGAAACGTACCGATTCCTGCACAATGTACAACAATTCCACCCCTGTAGCCTCGGAACCGTACCGATTCCTGCACAAAGTACAACAATTCCACCCCTGTAGCCTCGGAAACGTACCGATTCCTGCACAATGTGCAACAATTCCACCCCTGTAGCCTCAGAACCGTACCGATTCCTGCACGAAATACAACAATTCCACCCCTGTAGCTCCGGAACCGTACCGATTCCTGCAGAAAGTACAACAATTCCACCCCTGTAGCTTCGGAATCATACCGATTCCTGCACAAAGTACAGGCCTGTTGATTAACCAACAATTGGTATCTTTTTGTCGATACAATAACATTACCCATTCCGCTTTCAAGAGCTGTAACAGAAGCAGACAAGCAAAAGCGGCAAAGGACATGTGAATATAACGACCTTGACGGTCTGCAGTGTGCTTACGTTACACACTTAATTGCATTCTGTGCAACTATATGGGAGAAAACGGAGTACATCTTACTTACAATTGCATTTCGTGCAACTAAAATAGAGAAAATATCCGTTTTCCCGCCATTCTCCGCTAAATAGTTGCAGCATGTACAACTAAGTTGCTTTATGTTGACTTACGGCGAGTAATAATTGCACCAAGTGCAACTATAGGCGGATGAGGTCCGCCAGAATCTGGTCTGCCGGAATCAGGTAACCGTAGGCGGCCTTTTGTATCCATTTTTTGTATAATCAACAGACCTGCACAATGTACAACAATTCGGTCGATCCCCCCACCTCACGCGATCCCCCCACCTCAAGTCGATCCCCCTACCTCACAGTGAAGCTTAAATTACCGGCGCTGGTTCCACTGCGGAGTCAATTTTGTCATGTGTCCCTTATTTATGCATATACATGAGTGGAGTAACAGTTTGGGCTCATACTCTGAGCTTGCCCTCAGAGTTAGATTATGCCAAGAAGGAGGACATTTCCCGTGTTTGACCAGTCCCACGGCTTGCGGTTTGATATTTATGAACGCATTCATCTGCCTCAAGAACTCCCGGGAATCGCTGAACTGGAAGAGGTTGAACTGCTCCCGGAAATCCAGGTAATTCAGCGGGAGGACCGGGCAGAGCTATATGGACAGCTGCTGCTGACCGGCCTTTACCGGAGTGAAGATGACAGAACACAGCGGTTGGAACACGCCATTCCAGTTGAAATTACAGTTCCGCTGACCCGGGTCAGCTCGTTTGAAGACATAGGGGTGGAGATTGAGAATTTCGATATTGATTTGCTAACGATGCGCAGTGTGAATATAACAGGTGTATTGTCGCTGCGGGGGATCAGAGGAACGGAAACTGTGCCTGACTGGCAGCAGGAGGAGTATACCGTAGCTTATTCTTCCGCAGAAGAGGACCGGGCTTTGTCGGGGACGGGTACGGGGACGGTTGACATTCATGAACGCGAAGGTGACGCCTTATACGAGAATTCTCAATGGACTTTTGGCGAGGGAGCCTTCGAGGAATCCGCCTTGGAGCTTAAAACAGTTGCAGAAGCAGTGGACGATAATGAAAATTCTGTCTTCTCTGAACAAGAGAAGGACAAGGAACTTTTGGTCCACACGCACAGTATAAGCGATGCCACGGACGGGATACGGACGGAGGCAAGCAACTATTGGAATAAGTCGGAAGCCTGGAATTTCGCGAAGACTGTTAATGAACGCAAGGATTCTGCCCTTACCGGATCGCTCGCAAACACGGGCACTTCTAACAAAGATGAAGCAGAAGAGGCTGCCTTGAATGTCTTTATCAGCGAAGAAGGAAGTACCAGTACCTCTTCCGGGGATGAAGCCTATGGGGAAGCTTACTCCGAGGCCTTCTCCAAGGAAAAGGATGAAGCCGATTCAAGCCTCACCCCTGCTAATGAAGGATATGCCTCATCAGAGATTGCTTCCATTCCGGAAGAGAAACCGGATCTGAAGATTGCACTCGGCAGCAATAAAGAGCCGAAGGCTGAAGAGAAGGAGCATTTCACTTTCTCGTCGCTTTTGAATTCCAGCCGTTCCCGTAAGGAGCAGGAGGATCTGAGTGCCGGGGAAGCGGCCTCTGATGCAGCGGCAGCCTCTGTGGATACCGCCGGCGACCGGGAATGGAAGAACCGATTCATCGGCGGGATTCAAGGCGCGGACTTATTCCGGAAGGTCCGGCTCTGCATTGTACAGCGGGAAGAAACACTGGACACCATTGCCGAAAAGTATCAGCTTAGCGCAAGGGAGCTGGTAATGTACAACCGCTTGTCCGGGCAGAACGTCGAGGAAGGCCAGGTATTGTACATTCCGTAATTGTACATTCCGTAATTGTACATTCCCTAATGCTTTCCGGGCCCAGGTTGACTAAAGCTTGACTCTAAAGGTATTATGGAGTAAGCAATATCTAGTCAAAGACTGGGAACGGGAAGAGTAGGCAGTCAGCCCTTCAGAGAGTGGAAATGTCAACAGCTGTGAATTTCCGCAGGATGCATGTCAGCCGAAGTCGCCCCGGAGTCGCCTGTCTGAATCTGTCTTCATTTCTATGAATGACAAGGTAGGATCTGGCCGGCCGCAGCCGTTAACCTGCATGAGTGTCGCGCTAAGCGCCGGAGCCCTGCGGTCCCGGAGCGGAGTTTTATTGTTCCATTGGCGCGAAACAAAGGTGGTACCGCGAAAGAATGGCCTTTCGTCCTTTGAGACGAGGGCCTTTTTGTTTTTTTCGGAATAAAAAAATAGTTAAGATTCACATCATACGGAGGTATCAGAGAATGGCTGAACAAGACAACCTGATGTCGGCAGAATTGCCGGGCTTGCAGGATACTGCGGAGGATAACGCCGCTGCAAATGATTCGAAAAGTGATATGCCGACTACATATGATCCCAAAGCGGCGGAACAGAAATGGTATGCCTATTGGACAGAGGGCGGATATTTCCGCGCGGGCGAGCGCCCGGATGCACAGCCCTACAGCATTGTAATTCCGCCTCCAAATGTAACCGGGATGCTCCACATCGGCCATGCGCTGGATTTCACGCTGCAGGATATCCTGATCCGCACCAAGCGGATGCAGGGTTTTGATACCCTATGGCTGCCGGGAACGGACCATGCCGGTATCGCAACACAGACAAAGGTGGAGCAAAAGCTGCGCCAGCAGGGTATATCCCGGCATGATCTCGGACGCGAGAAATTCCTGGATCAGGTCTGGGACTGGAAAGAGCAGTATGCGGAAACGATTCACGAGCAATGGGCCAAGATGGGTCTGTCCCTCGACTATTCACGCGAGCGCTTCACCCTGGATGAGGGCTTATCGAAAGCGGTTCGCGAAGTTTTCGTGAAGCTGTATGAGAAGGGCCTGATCTATCGCGGCAAAAGAATCATCAACTGGGACCCTGCGGCCCGTACAGCTTTGTCCGATATCGAGGTTGAATATAAGGAAGTCAACGGTCACCTGTACCACCTCCGTTATCCGCTTAAGGACGGCAGCGGGTCTATTACTGTGGCGACCACGCGTCCGGAGACGATGCTGGGCGATACGGCGGTAGCAGTTCATCCGGAGGATGAGCGCTATAAGGATCTGATCGGCAAAATGCTGATCCTGCCTATTATTGGCCGCGAAATTCCGATTATCGCCGATGAGTATGTGGATAAGGAATTTGGAAGCGGTGCGGTTAAGATCACTCCAGCCCATGATCCGAATGATTTCGAGGTGGGTCTGCGTCATAACCTGCCGCAAATCAATGTGATGGATGAGAGCGGCACCATGAACGCGGAAGCCGGACCTTACCAGGGCCAGGACCGCAGTGAATGCCGTAAAGCCATTACTGCGGATCTTAAGGAGCAGGGTGTATTGATTTCCATCGAGGACCATCTGCACCAGGTTGGACATAGCGAACGCTCAGGAGCTGTTGTTGAGCCTTATCTGTCCACCCAATGGTTCGTCAAAATGCAGCCGCTCGCCGAAGCCGCAATCGCTGCTCAGAAGGACGGCAGCGGTGTTAATTTTGTTCCGGACCGCTTTGAGAAAATCTATCTGAACTGGATCGAGAATGTACGCGACTGGTGTATTTCCCGCCAGCTGTGGTGGGGTCACCGCATTCCTGCCTGGTATTCCGAGTCAACTGGTGAGCTCGTGGTTGCCCGTGACGAAGAGGAAGCGCGCAGAATCAGCGGGCTTGACGACCTGAAGCAGGATGAAGACGTACTTGATACCTGGTTCAGCTCCGGATTATGGCCGTTCTCAACAATGGGTTGGCCGGATGAAAATAGCAAAGATTATGAACGTTATTATCCGAACAATGTACTTGTTACGGGTTACGATATTATTTACTTCTGGGTTGCGCGCATGATCTTCACCGCACTTGAATTCACCGGGGAGAAGCCATTCTCCGATGTGCTGATCCACGGTCTGGTGCGCGATTCCGAAGGACGCAAAATGTCCAAATCGCTCGGCAACGGCATTGACCCGCTGGAGGTTATCGAGAAATACGGCGCCGACGCGATGCGCTACATGATTTCAACGGGAAGCACAGCAGGTCAGGACCTGCGTTTCCGCTGGGAGCGGGTGGAACAGGCGCGTAATTTCGCCAACAAGATCTGGAATGCTTCACGCTTCGCACTCATGAATCTGGAAGGCGTGACCTTCGAGGATATTGACATTACCGGTGAGCTTAGCACGGCGGATCGTTGGATTTTACACCGTCTGAACGAAACTTCTCGTGATATTACGCGTCTAATTGACTCGTATGAGTTCGGTGAGACCGGCCGACTTCTATACAATTTCATCTGGGACGATCTGTGTGACTGGTATATCGAGTTCGCGAAGCTGTCGCTGTATGGTGCGGATGCCGCGGCCAAGGCCAAGACGCAATCCGTGCTTGCTTATGTGCTTGACCGGACGCTGCGCCTGATTCACCCGTTCATGCCGTTCATCTCGGAAGAAATTTGGCAGCATTTGCCGCATCATGGGGAGACTATAACCCTGGCAGCTTGGCCTGAATATGATCCTGCATTGGAGAATGCCGAAGCGGTTGCCGAAATGAACCTGCTGATGGACATTATCCGTGCTGTACGAAATATCCGTGCTGAAGTGAATGTGCCGATGAGCAAGAAGGTGGAGCTGATCATCAAAGCCGGTAACGGAGAAACCTTGAGCATTATCAGCCGCAACGATAATTACATCGGCCGCTTCTGCAACACTTCTTCTTTCGAAGCCGGACTGAATCCGGAAACTCCGGACAAGGTGATGTCGGCTGTGGTTACGGGAGCGGAGCTTCTTTTGCCTCTGTCCGGGTTAATTGATATTGAACAGGAAATTGCCCGTCTGGAAAAAGAAGTGCTAACCCTGAACAGTGAAGTGGAACGGGTGGAAAAGAAGCTGGGCAATCAGGGCTTCGTCGCCAAGGCTCCGGCCAAAGTCATCGAAGAAGAACGGGCCAAGCAGGCGGATTACTCCGCCAAACGGGAAAAGGTGCTCGCCCGCATCGCAGAGCTGAGAGGATAAGAGACATGGAAGATATACTCGGGGGCGGCAGCAACGCCCCTCTAGGGACATATACAGAAGCGGTAGACTGGATAAACAGCCTTATTCCATTCGGCATTCGTCCGGGTCTGGAACGGATCGAGCTGCTTATGGAGCGGCTCGGCAATCCGCAGCGCAGGCTGAAGTTCATTCACGTGGCGGGTACGAACGGAAAAGGCTCAACCTGTGCTTTTTTGACAAGTGTATTGCTGCAAAGCGGTTATTCCGTCGGTACATTCACCTCACCCTATATTACGAAATTCACAAACCGGTTTCAGTATAACGGTGAAGACATTCCTGAAGAAACGTTGACCAAGCTGGCGAATACACTGCATCCGCTGGTGCAAGAAATGGCCGGCAGTGAGCTGGGCTCGCCTACGATGTTCGAAGTGGCTACGGCTCTGGCAATTCTCTTTTATGGACAGGAGTGTTATCCCGATGTTGTCGTATGGGAGACAGGGCTTGGGGGAAGGCTGGATGTAACGAATATTGTATCCCCGATCGTGTCGGTGATTACAAATGTAGGCTATGACCATACGGATGTTCTTGGAGATACACTGGAGCAGATTGCAACGGAGAAAGCCGGGATTATCAAGCCCGGTGTACCTGTTGTCAGCTGCGTAAATCAGCCCGAAGCGGTAGCTGTTCTTAAGCAAAAAGCGTCCGCATGCCGATCCAGCCTGTATCTTGCCGGAGAAGATTTCAGCTATGAACTCACGGGGATCGAGGACGGTGTGCAGTCTTTTGCCTTCAGGGGACCTTTTCGTTCACTGGATATAGAGATCGCTATGAAAGGCGCGCATCAGTGTACAAATGCCGCCGGAGCGATGATGGTGCTGGAGGTTTTACGGCAATACATGGCTTTTATGCTGGATGATGAGGATGTTCTGAAGGGATTCCGCAATACTTTCTGGGCCGGAAGGCTGGAGGAAATCGGCAATTCTCCGCGGATCATACTGGATGGAGCGCATAATCCCGAGGGTGCGGAGAGTCTGGCGAAGAGCCTGCCTCTGTTCTACAAATATGGAAAATTAAATTTGCTTATGGGTATGCTCTCAAACAAGCATCATGAATCCTATTTGGAGCATATACTTCCTATAGTGGATACGCTCATCCTGACCGAACCGGATTTCCGGAAGAAAATGGACGCGGAGAACCTGCATGGAATCGTGGAAAGTCTGCGGGAGAAATATGCCAAGGGGCATTTGGAAATCATAGTAGAACGTGATTGGGGCAAGGCGCTGCAGCTATTGAAATCGATGACGGATGAGAACGATCTTGCGGTCGTGTCCGGTACGCTGTATTTAATCGCAGATGTGCGCAGTGCACTTTTGCAGCAACCCGATTCTGAAAAAGGCTGGTGACAACTTTTGGATATTACTGAACGTGTTCATTTTATAGGGATCGGCGGTTACGGGATGAGCGCTATTGCCCGGGTCATGCTGGAGATGGGATATACCGTTACGGGCTCCGATGTGGCTGCCCAGGAGCTGACGGAGAAATTAATTGCCAAAGGCGCCAAGGTGTATATCGGACATACGGCCGAGCAGGTCAAGGGAGCAGACCTGGTGGTCTACTCTACTGCTTTGTCTAATGATAACGTTGAGCGGGTTGAAGCGGAGCGGCTGAATATTCCGATCATACATCGCTCACAAATGCTGGCACGTCTGCTGAACGAGCGTAAAGGCGTAGCCGTTGCAGGTGCCCATGGAAAGACTACAACCTCTTCAATGATAGCGCTCGTTATGGAAGAGTGCGGCGTTGATCCCACCTACATTATTGGCGGGGAAATCATGAACGTCGGCACGAATGCCAAGGCGGGACAAGGGGAATTTGTAGTTGCCGAAGCCGATGAGAGTGACGGCTCCTTCCTGCAATATCATCCATGGCTCGGCATCGTTACCAATATCGAAGCTGACCATCTCGAGAATTATGGCGGGGATTTCAATCGTCTGAAAGCTGCATACGTGCAGTTTATGAACCATCTTGGTGAAGACGGAACCGCGATTGTATGTGTGGATGACGAGAACGTCGTTTCCCTTTTGCCTGAAGTTAATGGCAAAGTGATTACGTACGGTGTCAAAACACAGACAGCCGATTATCTGGCTACCGACATTGTGCTGGGGGATCGCCAGGTATCGTTTACGATGAGCGGATACGGAGAAGTGCTTGGGCATATTGAACTGTCTGTTCCCGGACAGCATAACTTATATAATGCAATGGCAACCGTTATCGCTTGTCTCAAGGCAGGCATTCCATTCCAGGATATTGCGGGTGCCATTGTGAAATTCAATGGTGCCAAACGCCGTTTTCAGGTGCTTGGAGAAGTGAATGATATCCTGGTTATTGATGATTATGCTCATCATCCGACAGAAATACAGGCAACGATCAGCGCCGCCAAGGCTACCGGCAAACGTATTATCGCCGTGTTCCAGCCCCAGCGCTATACACGTACCTTCTTTCTGCTGGATGCATTCAGCCGTGCCTTTGCGGAAGCAGACGAGGTGATCATCACTGATATCTATTCACCTGCAGGTGAGAAACAGATAGAGGGTGTCACTTCCGCGAAGCTTGTAGAACTGATCGTACAGAACAGCAATGCCGGTGCGCGGTATCTGCCCCGCAAGGAGGATGTGCTCGCTGATCTGCAGGACCGGGTTGTTCCGGGGGACCTTGTAGTGACGATGGGTGCAGGCGATATTTGGAAAGTCGGACACGCGCTGGCTGATTATTTGAAAAAACGTTAGAATGATATAGAATGCACCGCCAAACAAGCGTATTTTCTTCTGGATCAGAGGAGAATACGCTTGTTTTCAAATCCGGGCAGCCTAAATCATTATTTATCTGCGCCTGTTTGCCGATATAGGCATAAGGGTATTGCTATTAAATATTGCTCATACTATGGTGGTGTAATAATGAACTTTGCTTTCGATATCCGGACACTATTAATTTTGCTGATTTTCGGGAACGTGTTCATTGTTATGCTCATTACGGCTTACCGCATAGGCTATCCCAAGGATACAGCCACGACTTTATTCGAAGCCTCTAAATGGCTGCAAAGCGCTTCATGGGTCGTACTGCTGCAGTTTGATCATGCCCCCCGCTGGATATTCCTTCCGCTGAGCAATGCTTTGATGCTGACCGGAGGGTGTCTGGAAGTTATGGCTCTGCTAATGATGATGGGAATGTTAGGCCCCAGGGTCAAGTTCTACTACTTGCTGCTGGCGGGAGGCAGTACTATTAGCTACGGTGTGATTTATCTTTTCTATAATTATGCGAATCTTCGTATTGCATCTGCTTCGTTATGGGCACTTTTATTTATTGTATACCCGGCTTATCATTTGACTTCAAATAAAGAAGGGTCTCCGCTTCAAAAAATAATGGGCGTTATGTACTATGTAATCGCACTTCTTATGCTGGTTCGGGGAGTAACGGCGCTTACGGCAGGACATGCCATGAATGTATTTACGCCGGGAACTGTTCAGTACGCCTATTATATCGGTATGTATATGTTTATGATATTGGGAACGGCAGGTTTTATTTTGCTCTCCAAGGAGCAGTCATACGAGGAATTAAAGAGACTGGCCACCTATGATGAACTGACGGGCATTCTAAACCGCAGATCGTTTATTTTACGGGCACAATTGAAAATAGCTGCTGCTGCAAAAAACATAGAGTTGGTGTCCCTTCTGGTGCTTGATATTGATCATTTCAAAAATGTCAACGATACGTACGGTCATGATATCGGTGATATTGTGCTGGCGGATTTCGCCGCGACAATCGGGCGCAATCTCGGCAGCGATGATTTGTTTGGCAGATTTGGAGGCGAGGAATTCGCCATTCTGCTAACCGGGATTGACGAGGTAACTTGTGACCGGAAGGCGGAGGAGCTGCGCAAAGCCGTCATGGAGACAACCTTTTGTGATATTCCGCTGAGTTATACCGTTAGTATCGGTGTCATAACCGTTGTACCCAATCAGCGAACCCCTCTGGACATGCTCTATAAGATCAGCGATGATGCGCTGTACCGTGCCAAGCGGGAGGGAAGAAACCGTGTAGTCAGAGGCCGGTGGTTATAGCTCATGGGCCAATTGTGTGATTGTTCAGGGTGGTGAATTCGTGATCTATTTTTTTGATATCAAAACGCTGCTGCTTACGCTCATTCTGGGTAATCTGTTCACGGTGCTGCTTATTTTGGCTTACCGCCCCCGGTATCCTAAGGATAAGACCTCATCAATGTTCATAGCTGCCAGATGTCTGCAGACTGTATATTGGATTCTGATGTACATCAAGAGCGGGACAGACGACCAGAGCCTCTTCTCCTTCTCCCTGAGCAATGCTTTCCATTTATACGGGGGGGCCTTGGAAGCACTTGCTCTGCTTAGTCTTCTGGGCTACTACAATAAGAGGGTTATGACTTATTATTTCGTGCTGGCCGGATGCAGCCTTGCCGGGTTAATGTTGATTAGCTTTTTCAGCAGTGATAGATTACTTCTTACAAGTTTTACTTGTCTGCTGGTGGGGCTGTTTATCGCATATCCTGCCTATTGCCTTGGTATGAACCGCACAGGATCATCTCTCCAGAAATTAATGGGCCTGATGTACGGATCCGTTATTCTGATTTTTTGTTTTCGGGTAGCATACATTCTATATTCCGGGCAAAACATTACCAGATATTCTTATGATAGTGTTCAGTTGTTGTACTTTATAGGGATATATATGCTTATGTTCATTGGAACGGCTGGTTTCGTGCTGCTCTTCAGAGAGCAGTCCTACATAGAGCTGGAGAAAGTCGCAACATATGATGAGTTGACCGGAATACTGAACCGCGGATCTTTTGTTATACGTGCCCGCTCACTTCTTGCTGCCGCTGCCACAGAAAGATTGTCCTTCTCATTTCTGCTGCTAGATATTGACCACTTCAAGAATGTGAATGATACCGGCGGACACGATACCGGGGATAAGGTGCTGAAGGACTTTGCCTTTAAAATAGGGCGGGAACTGGGCAGTAAAGATCTCTTCGGCAGATTCGGCGGTGAGGAGTTTGCTATTATCCTTCACGGCGCTGATGAAGAGACCAGTGACCAGACCATTGAGCGTCTGCGCACTGCAATTATAGGTTCAACCATTAACGGAGTACCGTTTGATTATACGGTTAGTATGGGTGTGATTACTGTCGGGCCCGACGAACTGATTCCTCTTAATACACTGTACAAACTGTGCGATAACGCGCTTTATCGGGCCAAACAGAATGGCCGCAATTGTGTAGTGAGGAGCAGTGGAAATAAATAATAATCCTTTTGTCCCATGAATCGACACAACTCTATCGAAAAATGAGTTACTATTGATCTAAAGTTCTAATAAAACTTAGGAGAGAAGACTCATGCCTAATTACTATTTCCGGGAAATTTGGACACCCTTAAAATTGCTGCGTATTTGTTTTTATCGTGATGATGAAAATCGTTTCTGGATTAAAGTCTGGTCGAGGCCTCGCCGACTTTTAACAAAAGGTTAAATCTATCTGTCTGAATGTTGAGAGAATCAAAGAAGCCAAGCCCTTGTCTCCCCTAAAGAGATAAGGGCTTTTTGGAAATATAAGAAAGATTTAAGGAGAGGACAGAGGGGTTCCCCCTTTCTAATTTACTTTTAAATATAAGACGAACATGCCGCTCTCGAAGCACCTCTGATAAATGAAATAACTCGTTATTTCAGAACAGAAAGTAGAAATTCTACGGCTCCACACGATTGCTAATGCTTGATGTTAACCAAACGGAATATATAAAGGGACAGCGATAAATGATGTATCGAATACAGGCCTGTTGATTAACCAACAATTAGTATCTTGTGTCGATACTTACGTTACACACTTAATTGCATTCTATGCAACTATATGGAAAAAAACGGAGTACATCTTACTTCCAATTGCATTTCGTGCAACTAAAATAGAGAAAATATCTGTTTTCCGGCCATTCTCCGCTAAATAGTTGCAGCAAGTGCAACTAAGTTGCTTTTTGTTGGCTTACGGCGAGTAATAATTGTACCAAGTGCAACTATAGGCAGATGAGGTCCACCAGAATCAGGTGTCCGTAGGCGGCCTTTTGTATCCATTTTTTGTATAATCGACAGGCCTGTATCGAATACAACAATACTTGGTCATATCTACTCTGGAGCGCCGAAATGATGTATCGAATACAATAATACTTGGTCATATCCACTCTGGAGCACCGAAATGATGTATCGAATACAACAATACTTGGTCATATCTACTCTGGAGCGCCGAAATGATGTATCGAATACAATAATACTTGGTCATATCCACTCTGGAGCACCGAAATGATGTATCGAATATAACAATACTTGGTCATATCTACTCTGGAGCGCCGAAATGATGTATCGAATACAACAATACTTATCATATCCACTCAGGAGCACCGAAATGATGTATCGAAGGTGAAGAACTACCGCTTAGCGTGGTACGTGATTTTGACATAATGGACGATGGCGATCCAGAGGTAGCGCCGCAGTTTTCCTGCGAAGCTTGCGGAGGGGAAATGTACCCGGAATACTACAAAGGTGTTCATGGTTACGAATACCGGATTGAAACTCGAATCGGGAAAAGAGAAGTAGAAGGCAGCTGAAAGTAGAATAGAAAGGGAATGGGTAAGGGGTGGAAAAGCGATAGCGGCCGCCTTTGAACTTCGTGTTAAAACCACTAAAGACTATTCCAAATCACACGAAGTTCAACAGCGGTTGGAACCCCATACCCAATTCCCTCCCCCTGCTCAGACGTATGGGTTTAGATAAGGACCTGAGGCGTAGCCTCGGGTTTTTCTTAAAATATAAGAAAGTAAAGTTTCACTCTATACTTTATCCTTATATTTCTCCGAGAAACGGATACCGTCTCTTTCAGGACGGCGAAGCCGTTTCTTCTTATTTGATGGAACAGCCCGGGGCATAGGCGGGACTTATACCCGATATAATCAATAACTATTTAACAAGATCTTATGTTCCACCTATAATAACAGCAGGGATTATTCCTAGTTTTCTCATTGGAATATTATTAATATATAGAACGGAGTGAATCTATGACACAAGGTAAGGAAAAGGCCAAAAAGGTGCTCCTGCTCGGTCTGGACGGAGCGGACCCCATTCTTGTACAACGTTATGTAAGGGAGGGCAAACTTCCCAACTTCAAAAAAGCACTGGGACTCGGAGTGACCACGAATGACCTGGGCATGCAGAGTGTGCTTCCCGCCATTACGCCCCCGAACTGGGCATCAATTGCAACCGGAGCTTATCCTGCAACCCACGGGATTACGTGCTTCTGGAACCATACGCTCGGCAATGAGCTGGATGTGCTTGATTACGGCTTTGATTCCGGGCTGCTGAAGGCTGAGACGATCTGGGAGTCTTATGCAAGAGCAGGCAAGAAGAGCATTATTTTCAACTATCCTACCTCTTGGCCGCCTCAGGTGAAGGATTCCATCTACGTAGACGGAACCAGCATCTATACCAATCTTCGCGGGTATATTGATTATGAGAAGATCTATGAAGGCAAGACCGGGGAATTTGAATTAACCGAAGTCCCCCATCTGGTGGACAATACGGGGGCCAATTGCCGCTTTGAAGGCGAGGAAACAACACAGAAGGCTGAAATCAGCAAGGATACGTACGAAGGTTTTGGTTATACACAGCCGGGACTCGTTACAACGACCCAGGACGGGGAACTCTCCGCAGACGTTCCTACCGCCGATCAGATCAAGACACCAATTAAGCCTGCAACTGGATGGACTTATGTACCGCGCAATGCCCGTGAGTTTGTGCTCCCGGTGAACAATGGTGAAGCCTTACGTTGCGGCCTGCTTGTATCAGATAATGGCACCGACTATAACCGCATCCGAATTTATGCATCAAAGAAGGCTGAGGCACCACTGGGCGAGGCGATTTTGGGTGAGTGGAGCGGCTGGATTTACGATCAGTACACTATAAATGGGGAGCAGATACCCGTAGCTTACAAGATCCGTGTCCTGGACCTTGATCCGTCTGGGGACAGCTTTAAATTCTATTCTTCCTATGTGCTTGATTTAAAGACGGGTAAGTATTTTCATCCGCAAAACATCGGAGAGGAGCTCTACAGCAAGGTCGGGCCTATGCTTCAGCCGTCCAATTACAGCCGTTTGAATCCGCAGGCTGATCAGGTGCTGCTGGAATCCATCGACGAAATGTACCGCTGGCATGTGGATGCCATCAACTATCTGCTGGATAACAAAGAATGGGATCTGTTCTATACACATATGCATGGAATTGATATGTTCATGCACTTCTATCTTGACCATACATTGGAGGCTGCTTCACCTGAGTATGAAAGGTATCAGGAAGTTGTATATAACATTTATGAAATTACCGACCGCTTCATCGGAGCGCTGCTGGAGCGCCTCGACGGCGACACAACCATATTCATCGTGTCGGACCATGGCGGAGTGGCCAAAAACCCGGAAACCGATCATCCGCTGATCGGCGACATGTGGGGAATCAATGTTGGGATTCTGGGCCAGCTAGGCTACACTCAGCTTAAGAATACCCCCGAAGGACCGCAAATTGACTGGAGCCGGACGACTGCGGTCGCACAGCGCGCAACCTTCATCTATCTAAATATGAAAGGCCGCGATCCCCAAGGGATTATCGATCCTGCCGATTATGACAAGACCGTGGAGAAAATTATTGACGATCTATACAGCTATCGCGATCCGAAGACGGGAAGAAGGGTCATCAGCTTTGCCCTGAATCGTAAGGATATGGAAGTAGTGGGACTCGGCGGGGAGAACAGTGGTGATATATTCTACATCCTTGAGCCTGATTTTACCCGCTGCCACGGAAATGGCCTTAGCAATCATACTTTGTCCGGTTACTCTATGCGGGCATTGTTCATAGCTCTCGGAGCAGGTGTGAAGTCCGGCGAGGTGATTGACCGCAGAATTAAAGTGGTAGATATTGTGCCGACGATTTGCCATTTGACGGGCGCCCCAGTGCCGAAGAATGCCGAAGGCGGGGTTGTCTATCAGATACTAGAGCAAGTTGAGACGGAATACGGTTTTGCCGGAGATGCTGCGGTGCCGGTGCCGGCGGGAACAGGTGGCGGGTTATAGGATGCGCACGGACAGTCCGCGCAAACCGATTCCCCATATCGGGTCAAGCGAATTTGAAGATTTGACTTTCGGAAGTGAAGAGGCGGTGGCCCATGAATTTAACAACCGGTTGAATGTATATGGAGTCGATGTTGACAAGCACCGCCCGCTGTTTCAAAAGCTCCGTCTCAAAGGCTTGCCGCATCTTGTGCTGTTTCGGAATGGGGAAGTCAAAGCGAAGCTCGGAGGCTTTCATCCCAAGCAGATAATTGTAGACAAACTGGAGCAATGGCTTAAATAAAACCCTTTATCCGGTTTATTTCCTAGTACTCACATTGGATTTATTATATACTGATATGACTAGGATGAAGAGGGAGAAAAACATGCGTCTGGAACAGCTCTATCATATTGTTGCAGTTGCACAGACGGGCTCCATTTCAATGGCTGCGGAGCGCTCATACATTTCCCAACCGGCATTAAGCTCGTCTGTGTCGAAGCTGGAGGTGGAGCTGGGTGTCCCGCTATTCAAGCGGACCAGTCAAGGCGCACATCTCACGGAAACCGGAGAAGCCGTAGTACAAAAAGCCATACTGGCTATCGATTTGCTGGAGGATATCAAAGCCATTGCGGCGGAGAGCACACATGCTCTTTCCGGGAATATTCATCTGGCCGTTGAGCCTTTTATCAGCAATACCATTATGGTCAATACCCTGACCGCCTTTAAATACAGGCATCCCAACGTGAATGTGCTGATGAAGGTCGGGGAGTCCAATAATAACCTGCGTGACATTGCCGCGGGAAAGGCCGATTTCGGAGTGCTGATGAAGACAGGCGAGCTGCCCGAAGAGAAGGATTTATGCATCAAGGAGCTGTTCAATGACCAATTGGTGCTCCTCGTCAGCAGTGAGTCTATGCTTGCAAAATCATCATCCGTTACGCTTGCTGAGGCTATGGCCCAGCCGCTTGCACTGTACAATACGGAATTTGCAACCGACTGCGGCATGTCTGAGCTGTTGAAGAAATACGGTGATTTTAATGTCGCTTACCGGTTGGATAGTTTCCCTATGCTGGAAAAGGTCATTTCTCTCAATTTATGCACCGCCTTTGCGCCCAAGTGCATGAGTGATTATTTTCTGAACCGGGAGAGCATTGTGCCGCTGGAAATCTCGGATGCGCAGCTGGACATTTCCATAGTAATGGCGTGGACGAAGAGGCATCATCTGTCCCTGATCGAAAAAGAAATGATGGAAACGATCAAATCCCATTGCTCCATGTGTGAGTTTATCGGTTGAAGGGGAGAAAGCTATGGGAGCCGGAAAACGCTCCGCAGGCAGCCTGGGTGCCTGGATTTACATCATCCTCGGGGGTCTGCTTGATATCGTTTGGGCCGTCGGGCTAAAAATGGCGGACGGATTTACGTTATTGCTGCCCAGCTTAATTACGCTGTGCTGCATAGGGTTGAGCTACACTTTCTACATCAAGGCAGTGAAGGTGTTGCCGATTGGAACGGCATACACGATCTTTACAGGCATCGCTGCAGCAGGCATCTCCATCGCCGGTATGCTGTTTCTGGGTGAACCTGTCGGGACCCTGCGAATATTGTTTATAGTTATGCTGATTGGCGGCATGGCAGGCCTGAAGCTGGGCGGTCACGATGAGACCGCGAGACACCCCGGCGCGACTTTCCGGGAGGACATATAATGGCATGGGTCTATCTGTTTATTGCCGGACTTGCCGAGGTGGCCAGCGTGCCGTTCCTGAAAGAATCCGCCGGGCTGACCAGAATCCGGCCAGCTGCAGCCGCTGGAATCGCACTGGTTCTAAGCTTTTACTGTCTTTCGAAGTCGATCCGGTCGATTCCGGTTGGCACAGCATATGCCGTCTGGACGGGGATCGGCTCCTGCGGTGCCGTTGTAACGGGGATTTTGCTGTATGGTGAGTCAGTCAAAGCATCCAAGCTGATTTGTGTGGCCTTTATCATTATCGGTATGATCGGACTTAAGCTGACTTCCTGATCACAAATAAACATGAGCCTACCGGACAACTGGAGGCCTCCTCTTAACAGATACGGGATATATCCGTACGTATAGAGGGGGCCTTTCCTCATGTTGGCGCTGGAATGGGGGAGGATAACGGGATTATGGGGATGAACGTCAAAAAAATGGTGTCAAAGAAGCCTTCGCGGAATAGGGGGAAGAGGGCAAACTCGGCAGCGTCCAGTGAATGGTTGTACCGGGGGATATCCGCAGGAACGCTGCTTACAGCATTTCTGCTGTGGTGGCTTGTTAGTGAAAGGGAATGGGTGAACCCTCTGTTTCTTCCATCTCCAAAGGTCGTTTGGTCGGCTTTTCTGGACATTGTGCAAGCAGGATACAAGGGTGAGAGCCTGCTGAACCACATTGGAACAAGCATGAGGAGGCTCTTTCTCGCCTTGGCGTTCGCTTTTGCTACAGCAGTACCGCTGGGCATTTTATGCGGCAGATACCGCTCGCTGCGGGCGATCTTCGATCCTTTTATCGAATTTTACCGACCGCTTCCACCTCTGGCTTACTATACGCTGCTCATACTATGGTTCGGTATTACCGATGTGTCCAAAGTAATTCTATTGTACCTGGGTGCGTTCGCTCCTCTGTTCATTAGCTCCGTCTTCAGCGTTCAGCGTCTAAGCAGGGACAGGATCAATGGGGCTAAATCGCTGGGAGCGAACGGATGGAAATTGTACGTATTTGTCATTTTTCCGTCCGTGCTGCCTGAACTGCTGACGGGACTGCGTACCGCAGTCGGCGTAAGCTATGCGACCCTGGTCGCTGCGGAGATGGTGGCTGCCGTCTCAGGGATCGGTTGGATGGTGCTGGATGCCAGCAAGTTTTTACGAAGCGATATCATGTATCTCGGCATCATTATCATGGCGGTGATCGCGATCACGATCGACCTGGTGATCCGCAGTTTGATCCGGCGGGTGTCACCTTGGGTAGAGCAGTGAAAAGGATAAATATAATATAAGCCTGTGAGCGGCTCTATGCCCGACTTACCGGACTTTCAAAAGGGAGAGAAAAAAATGAAACAACGTCGTTCACGATTCGGATTTGGATTTTTATTGGTAATCATAGCTATGTTGCTGGTAGTAACCGCCTGCGGCAATAGCGGCGGCAGCGCAAGCAACGGTGATAATACAGCGCAGGCTGCTGCCAATGGAGCGGAAGCTGCGGCAGTACCTTCGGCCGAAGCGCCATTGGAAACATCTGAACCGGTGCAGGAAGAGCTGCCGAAAGAAATTCGGATCGGCTACCAGGTATCACCGAACGGCGAGCTGCTGGCCAAAGCACTGGGTCTTTTGGAGAAGAAATATCCGGATATCAAAATTTCATGGCTGAAATTCGACTCGGGCCGGGACGTCAACGTAGCTATTGCCAGCGGCGGGATTGATTTCGGCCTTGTGGGCACGCCTCCGGGAGCTTCGGGTGTGGCTCAAGGGCTGCCTGACCAAATCTATTATATTCACGATGTTATCGGCAAGAGCGAAGCTCTAGTGGTGAAAAGCAATTCAGGCATCAATTCCCTTCAGGATCTTAAGGGTCATAAAATTGCCACTACCTTTGGCTCCACCTCACACTTCAGCCTGTTGTCAGCATTGAAACAGGAGAACATCGATCCCACTACGATTACCATTCTGGATATGCAGGCTCCCGACATCGTAGCCGCTTGGCAAAGAGGGGACATTGAAGGGGCTTATACGTGGCAGCCGAGCCAGTCGAAGCTTGTAGAAGATGGCGGGAAAATCGTTATCAGCTCGGCTGAAGTGGCGGCCAAAGGCGGCATTACAGGAGAGTTTGGGGTTGTTCATAACTCTTTTGTCCAGAAATATTCGAATGTTGTGAAAGGATATATCTCAGTGCTTGATGAGGCTGTGAAGTATTACCGCGACCATCCGCAGGAATCAGCAAAAGCCCTCTCGGCAGAGCTGGGCCTGACCCCTGAAGCAACACTAAAGGCGATGAACGAAATTATTGTACTTGATGCGTCGCAGCAAACCTCGCCCGAATATATGGGTACGACGGACCAGCCGGGTGCATTCGGCCAGCTTTTGAAGGATACCGGAGATTTTCTGGTAGAACAGAAATCTATTACTGAGTCGCCTGATCTATCCACTTATCAAAAAGCGCTTCGCAATGATCTGTACAGTAATTAAACGTTAAACATGGGAGGGGAGAGGCCGAAATGATTACCCGGGAACATCTCGCAGGCCACGGTTTTTCAGACGCAATAGTTAAAGAGGGAAGTAACCGTTCGGTTCTTACAAACACTCAGAATGCTGGGGTAGCCACAACGGGTGACCTGTCGGACCGGGAGCATAGGATTCGGTTGGAGGGAATCGGCCTCTCTTACCGAGGCGTGACTGTACAGGAGCAGGCGTTATATGGCATCAACATGGAGCTGGCGCCGGGGGAATTGGTTGTTGTGCTGGGACCCTCCGGCTGTGGAAAAACGTCCCTGCTTAATATTATTGCCGGTTACCTGCGGCCGACGCAGGGCAGCATTACCATCAGTGGCAAACGACATACCAAGCCTAATTCCGAGGTCGGCGTCGTCTTTCAACAGCCCAATTTGTTCCCATGGTTATCACTAGCCCAAAATATTGAGTTTGGCCTGCGCATGAAGAGTGTCCCAAGGGCAGAACGCAAGGATCTCGTGGCTTATTATCTGGATATGATGGGTCTTAGCTCTTCGGCAGGGCTGCTGCCCCACCAGCTGTCGGGAGGTATGAAGCAGAGGGCCGCTATCGCCAGAACACTCGCAACTGAGCCGGAGATCGTTCTGCTGGATGAGCCCTTTAGCGCGCTTGATGCATTAACCCGGGAGAGCATGCAGGTTCATTTGCGCCAGATATGGCGCAAGACAGGCAAATGCCTGTTTTTTATAACACATGATGTGGATGAGGCACTGCTCTTATCCAGCAGGCTTGTTGTTATGCATCCGGACCCAGGCAGAATCGTAGAGGATTTCAGTAACCCTTTAACCTCCGGAGAAGGAGTGGAGCGATCTTTCCATGAGATCCGCGGCAGCCGTGAATACAGTGAACTGAGGCAGTTTCTTTTCTCAAGAATCGGCTCGTAAATTCGTGGTATCCTCTCAATCTTTAAGCATAGCTCTCTATTGTCTATCATATATTTTCTTATAGATGAGACAAGGTGAGGTGTACGGAGTGAATAACGGAAGAATGACCTTTCGGTTTGATATTGAAGAGGATAAGCGCAAGAAGGAAGAACGCTGGCCGGGCAGCGGGTTAAGAATAGCCAAGGAGTATGGTCCTGAGGTTCAGCCATCTGAGAATCAGTCATCTGATGTTCGGCCCCATCTGTATCCGGAGCTGTGGGGCGATGCTCCCCCGGTTCTCCCACTGGATGAAGAAGAAGACAGCTGGTATAGAAATCGTCAATCCGACCATACAAGGGAACGCTACATGGACGAGGAGTCTTCAGTCCCCAATGAACTCTATAGCGGAACCCACCATTCCCGTCGTCCTTCGTATTGGTGGAAGTTCGCTGCCTCCGTTACTGCAGCAGTCGGTATTGGTATCCTGTTTGGTTATGCGGCATTATCCTTTTTTCGCGGCGGTGACCTGCCTGACACTGCTGTAACAGAAACCTCTAATATAGCAGTTGCGGGAGAGCAGAGTGTTGGGGTCGCCCTGGACCCTGCCGGTTCGGGAACCTCCGGCTTATCGATTAACGGTAATGATACCGGGAACCCGCTGCAAAAAATATCTGTACAGGTAGCGGGACAAAGCTACTTTTTGCTCCAATACGGAGTGTTCAGCACTTCTGATGGAGCATCGCAGGCGCAGCAGGAGCTGCTGACGGCGGGGTTGGCTGCCGGTTTGGACCCTGCTGACGGAAACCGGGTATATGCCGGTATTTCCCCGGACCGGGAGCAGGCCAAGCTGTTAAGCAATGGATTGAAGTCTCAAGGCATTGAGCTGTACGTGCGGCAAGTAGATCTTCCTGCTGCAGAAGAGCTGGCTTTTGGTGGAACTGCAGAGACAGTCAATCATTATTTCGAGGTTAGCGGGAGGTTGCTTGGAGAGTTGAGCAGCTTAACGGCCTCATTGCTAAATAATGGTTCAACAGCCCCGACCTCTGATGTCAGCAATCTTCATCTGGAATGGACTGAGGCTGTGAAGGCTTTACAGAGCGGTTTGCCTCCCGCAGCACTCAGCATCATTGCAGAACAGGAGAAATCCATAAGCCAGGGAATCTCAGCATTGAATGAGTATAACAAGAATAAATCGGACGGCCTGCTCTGGGAAGTTCAGGGCTCCATGATGGCTTATCTCACCGGGCAGAAAAAGCTGCTGGCTGCGTTAACCTGATCGATTGAGCTAATTTATAAAATTATATTAAAAAAGCATGCAAAATCCGGCCCGGAAATGATTGCCATTCCCGGGCCGGATTTTGCGTTTGTATTGAACTCCTTTTCACCGTATAATAATATGGGTGTCAAAAAATGGCGAGGGAAGACTGACATGAAGAAGAAAAATGTAGGAACACTGCTGTTATTTCTGATTCTGGGCTGGCTGGCCGGAGCGTGGATCGCCAAGCTGCTGCAGCCCGTGAAGGCTCTTTCCTTTCTTACCACATCGACCATGCTCAAGTGGTCGCCGCAAGCTGATCTGGATATTATAACCTATGACATCACTATTCAATTGAAATTGTGCCTGCTCAGTCTGGCTGGTATCATTACTGCCGTTTGGCTTTACCGCAGACTGTAACCAGGGAAGGGACGTTAATAACGTGGACGAAGGGAACTCACGCCTCATTATTCTAGCCTCAGGTTCACCGCGCCGCCGGGAGCTTTTGTCTCTGCTGGGCCTGACCTTTGAGGTGGTGACCAGCGAAGCGGATGAGAGTACCCCGCCGGAATGGACTCCGGAGAGAATTGTACGGTCGCTTGCGCTTCGTAAGGCGGAGGCCGTGGCCGCTGACAGCAATCAACGGAATGCCGTTATTGTAGGCAGCGACACGATAGTTGTACTGGACGGTCTTGTGCTCGGCAAGCCGGTGGACAAGCAGGACAGCAGGGCTACGCTCAATGTTCTGCAGGGCAGGAGTCATCAGGTGTATACGGGTGTGGCTTGCATAGGACTGCCTGAAGGCAGGATATTAGTGAATCACCGGGTAACCACCGTTACAATGAGGGCGCTAAGCCCTGAAGAGATTGAGGCCTATGTGGCTACCGGAGAGCCGGCAGACAAAGCAGGTTCTTATGCCATACAAGGGCTGGGTTCTACCCTGGTAGAAAAGATAGACGGCTGCTATTTCAACGTAGTTGGACTGCCTTTGTCGCTGCTAAGCGGCATGCTGTCCGAATTGGGCATACAGGTGTTGGACCGACAGGGAGAGTAAAGGGAAGAGGGATCGGGATGGAGTCGCAAACGTTAATGCTGCGAGACCTCCCCCATGAGGAACGACCACGTGAGCGCATGATGCAAAATGGGGCGGAATCATTAAGTCAAGCGGAGCTTTTGGCTATTTTGCTGAGGACGGGAACACGCCGGGAATCCGCTATCGGCATTGCTCAGCGCATGCTTAGCCAGGCAGGCGGCCTGCGTCAACTGGCAGACCTTAGCATCAAGGAATTGACGGCAATCAAAGGAATCGGTCCGGCAAAGGCTGTTCAGCTGAAAGCGGGTATCGAACTGGGAAGACGCATGTCCAATTCACGGCTGAACCAGCCGGTAACGATCCGCAGCCCTCATGACGCGGCAGAGATTTTGACCGAGCAGCTGCGTTATCTGCAGAAGGAACACTTTGTCTGTTTATTCCTTAATACCAAGAACCATGTTATAGCCCAGGAGACGTTGTCGATGGGCAGCCTTAACGCCTCCATTGTCCATCCGCGGGAGGTCTTCAGGGCCGCCATCAAGTGCAGCAGTGCTTCCATTATATGCGCACACAACCATCCAAGTGGTGATCCTGCGCCAAGCCCGGAGGATATTGCCCTAACCTCAAGATTACTTCAGGCGGGTGAGATTGTAGGAATCGATGTGCTGGATCATTTGATTATCGGAGACAGCAGTTTTGTCAGTATGAAAGAAAAGGGTTTAATGTAATATAAATTGTGCAGATTGATTCAGGAAAGGGAGATTACAGCATGTTTGGTGGTTTTACGAAAGATTTGGGAATTGACTTGGGGACAGCGAATACGCTTGTCTATGTTCGCGGCAAGGGGATTGTTGTAAGAGAACCTTCCGTGGTGGCCATTAATACCGATACGAAATCGATCGAAGCTGTAGGCGAATCCGCCAAAAAAATGATCGGCCGTACTCCGGGCAATATCCGGGCCATCCGACCGATGAAGGATGGCGTAATTGCTGATTTTGATACGACAGCTACCATGATTAAATACTTTATCCGTCAGGCCCAGAAGCAGCGGTCCATATTTCAGCGTCACCCCAATGTAATGGTGTGTGTTCCTTCCGGTATTACGGCTGTTGAGCAGCGTGCCGTGGAGGATGCTACGAAGCAGGCGGGTGCGCGTGAGGCCTACATTATTGAGGAGCCATTCGCGGCTGCCATCGGTGCGGATTTGCCGGTATGGGAGCCGACGGGCAGCATGGTTGTAGATATTGGCGGAGGTACGACGGAAGTTGCCGTTATTTCACTGGGCGGTATTGTGACAAGCCGTTCTGTGCGTGTAGCCGGGGATGAAATGGATGAAGCCATCATCCAATATATCAAACGCCAGTATAATCTGATGATCGGGGAACGTACTTCGGAGCAGCTTAAGCTGGACCTTGGTTCCGCGCTTTCGCTGGAGAAGGCTGAAACGATGGAAATTCGTGGTCGTGATTTAGTAACGGGTCTGCCGAAAACCCTCACCATTACCTCCGATGAAGTCTGTGAAGCCTTGTCGGATACGGTTAATGCAATTATTGAAGCTGTAAAGGTCACGCTGGAGAAATGCCCGCCTGAGCTTGCAGCAGACATTATGGATCGTGGCATCGTACTGACTGGCGGGGGCGCACTTCTCCGGAATTTGGACAAGCTGCTGGCCCGGGAGACCGGAATGCCGGTAATTGTCGCTGAGAACCCACTGGACTGTGTAGCTATCGGCACCGGGAAAGCGCTCGAGAATATTCATCTGTTCAAGAGCCGGGGCAGTTCAACCTTTCGTTCCAAACGTTAAGACCAGGATAATGGCCTGCTTATGAACGTCAACCCCTGATGTGGGAGAAATATGCTTGTTAGAGGGTGCTAAGAGTGTTTAAGCTATTAAGCAATAAACGCCTGTTCATACTGTTGATTACACTGGTTCTTTTTATTGTGGTGATGGGCTTTAGCTTGGGTACGCGAAAGGCGCTGTCCTGGCCTGAGAACTTTCTCCGGGACACAACCGGTTTCTTGCAAAATGTAATCTACAAGCCCGCTGGATATGTAGCGGGCTTGTTTGAAGATATCGGAAATTTGCGAAATCTCGCCGAGGAGAATGAACAGCTCAAAATTACAGTTGCCCAGTATACGCGTGAACAGGCACAGTATAATTTTATCCAGTCGGAGAATGAAAGACTTCAGAAGCTGAATAATTTTACGGTGGAACAAAGAGAGAAATACAAATATGAATATCATATCGCCCAGGTGGTCAGCTTGACCACGGAGCCCAGCAACAGCACGCTAGTCATTGATCTTGGTGCCAGAGAAGGTGTGAAGCCGAATATGTCTGTCATATCCGTAGAGGGTCTGGTGGGGGTGATCAGTCAGGTGAGCAACTTCACCTCAACGGTTAAGCTTATGACAATGATGGATATTAACGATCCCAATTCCCAGCCGGCGATTGCTGCAACGGCCCTGACCAAAGAGAACCAGACCTTCGGCATGATCGAAAGATATGATCCCACAACAAAGATGCTGAGTATGAATAAGATTGCTCCAACGGACCCCATTGCAGAGGAGGATGTTATCGTATCCTCAGGGATCGGCGGCTTGTATCCGCGCGGGTTACAAATCGGGACCGTCGAAAGTGTGGAAGTGGGAGAATTTGGCCTAACCCGTACGGCGATGATTAAGCCAGCCGCAGAATTTCAGGATTGGAAAGAATTAATTGTTGTTTTCACATCGGAGGATATCAAGTAGTGAGTATGCGCAGATCCGTACTAATCCTATTATTATTTCTGGTGTTTATTCTGGAGGGAACCGTACTGCCATGGATTATTCCGGATGCCTGGCAAATGAGGATTATCCCTGATCTCGTTTTTATCAGCATTTTGTTTGTTGCCATTTATCATCACCGGCATACAGCCCTCCTATTGGGCCTTTCATTTGGAATGCTGCATGATATTGTTTTTTACGGAAGAATTCTTGGCGCACATTCTTTTGCCATGGGGTTGTCGGCTTATTTAATAGGTCTATTATTTCAGACTCCGCGTGCACCGCTGCCGCTCATGATGACGGTGGTTCTGCTGGGCAGTCTTTTACAGAATAGTATTCTGTTTGGGATCTACAGTGTATTTAAGCTGAATCAGCAGCCGTATAACTGGGCCTTGCTGGACTATATGCTGCCTACGATGCTCTTTCATTTTGCAATCGCCCTAATCCTGTATATTCCGCTTCGACGCCAGCTAGCCATACTGAAACATGAGACGCGCAAGGAAGAAACTACTTGAACAGTCCTATTTTCTTCCGCAGGAAAGCAGGAACTTGAGGTCCTCGGCACGAATGAATGAGGATAGGGGGACAGGCAGATGACAGTAAAATCCAAACATGTAAGGATCAAGGGCGTCAAGGACGGCCTTGTATTCCTGCTAGACGATAAATGTCCCTTTGAAGAACTTCTGAGCGAGCTTCGATTCAAGCTGGAACACAGCCATCAAAACATTTTGACTGGGCCCATTGTTCATGTAGATGTCAAGCTGGGAAAACGTCCGGTGACGGATGAGGATAAGGAAGCTGTGCTGAACATTCTGAAGAGTCAGGGTAACCTGTTGATTCGTTCAGTTGAAACGTTGGAAGCTCCGAAGAGTGAGACAGGCAGTTCACTTGTTCTGATGAGTGGAATGATCCGTTCCGGCCAAGTGCTGCATCATGAGGGCAACCTGTTGTTCCTTGGTGATGTGAATCCTGGAGGGGCTATAAGCTGCACAGGCGATATTTATATTCTGGGTGCGCTCAGAGGAATGGCCCATGCGGGCATACAGGGTAATGAAGGTGCTATTATTGCAGCATCCCTGATGTCCCCGACTCAACTGCGCATAGCCGAAATTATCAGCCGCCCTCCGGATGAGTGGGGAACCCGGGAGAGCAGCATGGAATTTGCATACCTGTTGAATGGGGCTATGCAGATTGACAAAATTCATAATATAGTCAAGTTTCGTCCGGATTTAAATGTGTTTAAAGGGGTGTAGCCTCCATGGGAGAAGCGATTGTCGTAACCTCGGGCAAAGGCGGAGTTGGCAAAACGACCACAACAGCCAATATTGGGACCGCACTTGCATTGCAGGGCAAAAAAGTATGTCTAGTCGACACGGATATTGGACTGCGTAATTTGGATGTGGTTATGGGGCTTGAGAATCGAATTATTTATGACCTTGTAGATGTAGCAGAAGGCAGATGCCGCTTGAATCAGGCCCTTGTCAAGGATAAGCGGTTTGATGAATTGTACATGCTGCCCGCAGCGCAGACCAAGGATAAAACATCCGTCACTCCTGAACAGGTAAAGGATATTATTCTTGAGCTTAAGAAGGAATTTGAGTATATTCTGATTGATTGTCCGGCGGGGATTGAGCATGGTTTTCGCAATGCGATTGCCGGTGCCGACAAAGCAATCGTCGTTACCACTCCGGAAAATGCCGCCGTCCGGGATGCGGACCGTATAATCGGCCTGCTGGAGCAATCCAGTGTGGAATCTCCTAAACTGGTTGTAAACCGCATCCGCCCCAATCTTATCAAATCAGGAGATATGCTTGATATTGAGGATATATTGCAGGTGCTTAACATTGATCTTATCGGCATTGTTCCTGATGATGAGATGGTGATAAAAGCCGCCAACAGCGGAGAGCCGACGGTCATGAACCCCGACTCTTCTGCTGCGATTGCCTATCGCAATATTGCCCGCCGGATTCTCGGAGATTCAGTGCCGCTTATGCAGCTTAACCGGAAGCCCGGCGCTTTTAAGAAATTCAAGAAATTTTTTGGTATCGGCTGATCTTTTAAATTTACGGTAATTATAATAAAGTCCCACCCATAGAGAAATCTACGGGCGGGACTTTATTTTGTTCCCTAAAGAATTTTTAAGTTTCCGGGGCTGTCTTTCGTGGGAGGAGATTGTCAGCAAGGTAATTCCGCCAAGCAGCAGCAGGATTCCGAGCCAGGCAAATCCGCTGAGAGATTCGCCGATCAGAAAAACGCCAAGCAATGAGGCGACAAGAGGCTCAGCCAGTGAGAAGGTAACGGTAGTGGAGGCAGGGAGCAGGGAAAGGCCAAAGTTGAAGAGAAGATAGGCGATTCCTGTTGCTGCCAGGCCGATATGCAGGCTCACCACTGCTCCTCTTGCGCTCATTAGCCAAGACAGGTCTGTGAATAGCAGAATGGGAGACAACCATAGGGCGCTGAGACAAAAGACGACGGCCGCGGCAGTTTCCGGGTAATGACGTTCCAGCAGTTTTTTGCTGGATAAGGTGTATATGGCAAAGGCTGCGCCAGCACCTGCGGAAAGCAGCAGACCGGCAGGCTGAATGTCCATCGAATGTTGGCCAAGAAACAGCAATCCGCTGCCGATGATCGCGGCTGCTGTAGCAATCCACCATTTAGCTGCAGGTCTTCGGCCGGTCAAACCCCACTCCAGCAGGCCGGCTATGACAGGAGCGCTGCCAAGCGCAACCACTGTGCCAACAGCAATACCAGTCATATGCACACCCGAGAAGAATAGCGGCTGATAAAGGGCCATGCCTAACGAGGATGTTAATAAGGCCCCGGGTGGCAGCCCTTTGAGTTGAAGACGTTTGCGGGACAGGCTGTAACCGAGCAAAAATAATCCCCCTATAGTTAAACGGACAGCACCGAAGGCTAACGGGGAGGTGTTGTCCGGCGCAAAGGATTGCGCAGTCCCCGTAGTTCCCCAGAGGAGTGCTGCCAGCAGGACAGCCAGAGCTGCCATTTTACTATTCATTGAATAAAACCTCCGCTCCAGAATTAGCAATATTGGACGCTAGTGAAAGGGCCTTTGATAATTATAGGGAGCGACCGATTGATTCACTTGTTCTGTTCACAGCTTATTTTTATCCTGGATTAAGCTTTTACGATAGTTTTGTGGAGTTACTCCTTCATAGCGTGTAAATATTTTGGTGAAAGAAGCAGCATATTCGTAACCGACTTCCTGGCTAATGTAGGATATCGAACGGGAGGTATTACGAAGCAGGAGCTTGGCTGCCTTCATTCTCAGATCCAGGATATAGGAAGATGGAGTTACACCAGTCGTCTTTTTGAACCATGCAGCATAATAATTGGGGTGATAATGTTCCAGGCTGGCCAGACTTTCAATTGTCAGCTCCTCCATGTAATGCTGATGGATATATTCAATCGAGGTATAGGAGACTATCGGCAGCTTCCCGCATACATAATGGATAAGATGGATCAGAGCAGTTGAGCTGGACGGAGACGCGGCTTCCTGCAGCAGCAGATCGCTCAAAGCCCGCCATTGATCATCCATTTGCATACAGACCGCAGCTTGAACTCTTCCCTCAGGCCCGGCAGGCATGTAAACCTGCGGAATATCAAGGACCAGAAATTGATTGTCCCCCTGTGAGTGAAAGCTGTGGCTGCAGGTGGGGGGCAAATAAAGACACCGTCCGGTTTGCAGCTGCAGATTCTGGGAAGGGGTCTGCAGGTTCATACTTCCCTGAAGCGGGAATAACAGCTGGCCGTAGCTGTGCGAGTGGGTCTCTACTACGGTTGAATAGGTTCTTTTTTCACAAACGGTTTGCTTCAGATCATTCATCGCTTTTCCCTCCTTGGCTATATTATTGTATAAGAATACCTGAAGGGCAATGGGGGCTTGTTCTAAAGCGACTTCCGTGCTTCATAAAATGGAAGTAAAACAAGCCCGCCGGAGGGATGAATATGGATCAGAAATCAAATATCAAGGACCGCCGCAAGAAGCGTATCCGCAATTTACTGGATGAGACAGCCGGGACGGTGCCCGTATCACCGTTATTCGGAATAACGGATAATAGCAGGAGTATTAAGGAGTGGAATGGCTCCGGGAGGGATCGGTTCCCGTCAGAGCCTGATCCTGAGCTTATGTGGAAGGAACGCCGAAAGGGATGGGAGGAGGATGGAGGCGGCAGAAGGCCTCGTTTCACCAGCGGATTTTTACGGCGAATGGTTGTCAGCGGTCTTTTATTCGGACTGGTATGGGGAGTGTTTACCGTTCAGCAGCCTTGGTCGCTAAGGAGCCAGGATTTTATTGCAAATGCTCTAAATAAAGATATGGACTTTGAAGCGGCAAGAGTATGGTATGAGGAGCATTTCAATGGCGCTCCGGCCTTCATCCCTATCTTTGACACAGAGGAGGAGCCGGCTCAGAAGGTGGCTGCACTTCGTGATTTGAACCCTCCGGTAGCAGGAAACGTTATTCAACCCTTCGCTTCTACGCTGAAAGGTGTGGAAATTATGCCTGAGGTCGATTCAAGCGGAAGTGTGACGGTGAAGAGTGTAGATATGGGGCGTGTGCTTTCCATTTCCAGAGAACCGCAGGGAGGCATCCGGATTATGGTTCGGCATACCGGTAATCTTACTGCCGAATACGGGCACATAAGCGGTACAAAGCTGGAAGTCGACGATTGGGTGCAAAGCGGAGATACGCTCGGCTGGCTGCAGCAGCAGGATTCCTCATCGCAGCCCTTGCTGTTTTTTGCAGTCATGAAAGACAAAACCTATATTGATCCGGCAGAAGTGATAGCGTTTGATTAGGGCCCGCGGCATTGACTTCTCTCTGCATCCGTTATTTGTTATTGTGATGCTCCTCTCCATCGTTACGGGACAATTTCTGGAACTGCTCACTTTATTCGCAATCGTCTTCATTCATGAGTTGGGACATGTCTGCGCAGCGGTGCTTACCGGGGTAACGGTTAAAAGCGTGCAGCTTCTTCCTTTCGGAGGTGTTGCGGTTATTGAAGATCATGGCAAGCTGACTGCCTCCCTTGAGATCGGTATTGCGCTGGCCGGACCGCTCCAGAACGGACTGATGATTGTGTGTGCCTCTGTACTTCAAAGAGCAGGGTATGGAAACGACGTATTTTTAACCTATTTTATTGAGGCCAATGTCATCATTGCTCTTTTTAATCTATTGCCGATTCTGCCGCTTGACGGGGGTAAAATACTACAGGCAGCCATCAGTCTGCTGGTGCCTTATTATTCTGCGCTGTTGTGGTGTGGAAGAATAAGTATAGCCGCTAGTGTTCTGGTTGTGGTCTATGCGCTGTTTCCTTTGGGTACAACTGGTGGAGTGAGGCTTAACGTGCTGATGATCGGCGCTTTCCTCATTTATTCCAACATTGTGGATCACCGCAACCTGCCTTATCGCTTCGTAGCTTTTCTGATGAACCGGGGAGCTGTCTATGATCGTTATATGCGCACGGGGGCTCTGGCCCGTCCGATTGTTGCGTTGTCTGCGAAACCTTTGGATGACATATTGCGTCTATTTAAACGTAACCACTATCATTTTATATATGTTTTGAACGGGAATGGGAATGTAATGGCTGTTGTACCTGAACAGCGACTGGTTTCCTCGTATTTCGGGATCTGGCATTAGTGGTGTCTTAAATTGATAAATGATTTTTTAACCGAGAGGTGAGGCCATGAAACAAATGATCGTTCACTGCACGCAGCATATTACCCGGATGGCTCTCCTGGAGGATGGAAAGCTTGTGGAATACGCAGCGGAACGCAATCAGCAGCAAGGACTCGTCGGCAGCTATTACAAAGGCCGTGTTATAAATGTTTTGCCAGGCATGCAGGCTGCTTTTGTCGATATAGGACAGAAGAAGAATGCCTTTTTATATGTTGATGATGTGCTTCATCCCCATTTGGACAGACAGCCGGACGTGAAGCCCTCCATCGAGGAATTACTGCAGCCTGGCCAGGAAATTATTGTTCAGGTACGCAAAGAACCCGGAGGGGGCAAAGGGGCACGGGTTACTACCCACTACACGCTGCCTGGCCGCTGGATGGTATATATGCCGTATGCAGAATACGTAGGGGTCTCCAAAAAAATCGGCCGTGAATCGGAGCGCAACCGGCTGAAAGGAATCGGAGAACGGCTGCGCCGGAATGAGGAAGGTCTTATTATGCGCACCGTTTCGGAGGACGAGCCTACCGAAGCGGTGGAGGGCGATCTTGCCTTTCTGCGTGCCCAGTGGGATGCCATCACCAGACGAGCGCAAGCGGCCGAAGCCCCTGCTTTGCTCCATAGCGATCTCAGTATTGTGCAGCGGTTTATCCGGGATGCATTCAATCCGCAGCGCGATGAGCTGATGATTGATTCCCAGAAGGCTGCCAGGGAGGCAGAGATCTTTCTGGAGGAGATGGCGCCCGACGGCTATAACCCAGTAGGCGTGTATAACGGGTATGAGCCTATTTTCGCAGCCTATGGGATACAGGAGCAGCTGCACAGAAGCTTTGCCCGCAAGTATACCCTGGAAGGCGGTGCAACGCTGATCTGGGACGAAGCAGAAGCTCTTACCGTAATAGATGTGAACACAGCTCAATATATTGGAGGAGCCTCCCTGGAGGATACGGTCACCCGTACAAATCTGCTTGCAGCGGAACAAATCGGCCGTCTGATCCGCTTGCGGGATACAGGCGGGATTATTATCATTGATTTTATCGACATGGAACAGGAAGGGCACCGGAGGATGGTTACGGACCGTCTGGAGAGTGTGATTTCCCGTGACCGTACCAAGACGCATATCCTTGGCTGGACAAGGCTTGGTCTGCTGGAAATGACCCGCAAGAAAGCCCGGCACGATTCAGCCGGCTTTGCACCCGTTACCTGTCCGTGCTGCGGAGGCACGGGTAAGACAGGAGCATGGCTTGAAGAATAAGCGGAATGAATCCACCTTGCTATAAATGTTGACTAGAGTTAATAAGTATGATAGAATCTTCAAGTATGTGTTCGGTTTATCTATTCCTGCACATGCTGTAACCGCTCCGATCGGGTACATAAGAGCAGTTCCTTGCGGAAATGCCACCTAGACTAGGCGAGTCTGAGACATGAGGAGGTGCAAGTACAATGTATGCAATTATCGAAACTGGTGGTAAACAATACAAAGTCCAAGAGGGCGATGTTTTGTTCATTGAGAAGCTGGAAGCTGAAGACGGCGCAAGCGTAACGTTTGACCGTGTATTGGCTGTTTCCAACGAAGGCGGTCTGACTGCAGGAACTCCGCTTTTGAGCGGCGCAACTGTAACAGCTAAAGTTGAGAAGCATGGTAAAGGCCACAAGGTTGTAGTTTACAAATACAAACCTAAGAAGAACTACCACAAGAAGCAAGGCCATCGTCAACCGTACACGAAAGTAACAATCGAGAAGATTCAAGCGTAAGAAGGTGCGTTAATGATTAGCGTATTGATTACACGGTCTTCGGGGTTGGGTACTATCGTTGGCTTTGAGGTAAAAGGGCATGCGGGTTATGCAAGACGTGGCGAGGATATCGTATGTGCCGGAGTGTCCGCCGTAACGGTTGGAACCGTCAATTCGATTGAAATCTTGACCGGAATATCCATGGATACGTCCATGAAGAACGGATTCTTAAGCGGAACATTAAGTTCTGTGGAAGATACCGAGATCTCCGCAAAAGTGCAACTGCTGCTGGAATCCATGGTCGTAATGCTTGGTGATATCGCAGAATCATACGGGAAGTATATTCAAATACAGCAAGTCATCATTTGAAGAAGGAGGTAGACAACATGTTAAAATTGAATCTTCAATTGTTCGCATCGAAAAAAGGTGTGGGTTCCACAAAGAACGGACGGGATAGCCATTCCAAACGTCTTGGTGTGAAACGTGCTGACGGTCAAACAGTAACCGGCGGCAGCATCCTGGTTCGTCAACGCGGAACAAAAATTCACCCAGGCACAAACGTAGGCATCGGTAAGGACGATACCTTGTTCGCCTTGGTTGAAGGTGTAGTGAAGTTCGAACGTTGGGGCCGCGATCGCAAGAAAGTGAGCGTCTACCCGGTTGATGTTGCTCCGGTAGCAGCGGCATTGGAAGCGTAAGTACGGGACTATAATTGCAATAGAAGCCTCCGGCATGAGTGCCGGAGGCTTTTTTGTAGAAATATTAAAATATGAATTTCATGGGTATACTGGTGAATTGCAGGGAATGCCTGTGTTATACTGGGAAATGTTAAATACGGAGTAGAATCGGTTTATCACTATACATGGTCATGATTTTTCGCGAACTGAGGGCGGGGAGAAAGAATGAAATCCTGGAAAAGTGCAACTTGGGCAGTTATGTTATCCATAGCGCTTCCTTTAGGGCTTGTGTATTGGCACACATCTCTTTTCACATGCCTGATTCTCGTTATATGGGTGGCTGCTGTAATTGGTTTCAGTAATATTTGGAATCGGCGCCATTATGAAAGGGAACTGCGTGTACAGGAACAAAGTCTGCAGCAGGCCGCTATTCGGACACTAAATCATCATCGCCATGACTGGATGAATGATTTGCAAGTTCTTTACGGATATATCCAGCTTGGAAAGCCTGATAAAACCGTGCAGACTGTGGAAAGAATAAAGGAACGTATTGCGCTTGACAGCCGCATTGCCAAGCTCGGAGTTCCTTCGCTTGTGTTCTATATCCAATCTTTTCGTACGCACAGAGGCAGTCTGGAGCTGGAAGTGCAGGTGGAAGAGGGATTGAATCTGGAAGATAAGCTGACTCCAGAAGCAGGAGATGAGCTGACTTCAGTCATCATGCAGACGGTAAGGGCTTACCAATATAGTGGACTTGCTCCTCAGGGCGAAGCCAAGAAGCTTAGTATAGGCTTTAAGCAGGATGAAGGAGACATTCTGATCTCTTTCGAGGGTGAGGGAACGCATGGCAATCCTGAGCTGTTTCAAGGGCAGATTTATAATATCGTGCAAGGAAAAATCATGAGAGCGGAGCCGCTCGGGCATAGTCAGGCCTCTGTCAAATTGCGTCTGCCGCTTGAAATGTGAGGAAGGTGAACGTTTATGTTCGTAGATAAAGCTAAGATTTACGTAAAAGGTGGCGACGGCGGTGATGGACTTGTCGCGTTCCGCCGTGAGAAATATGTGCCGGAAGGCGGACCAGCGGGTGGTGACGGAGGCCGTGGCGGCGACGTTATATTCCGGGTTGATGAAGGACTGCGTACGTTGATGGACTTCCGCTATCAGCGTCATTTCAAAGCAGACAAAGGGGTTAAAGGCCGCAATAAAAGTCAGCATGGAGCTAATGCTGAGCATATGATCGTGCGGATTCCACCGGGTACGGTGCTGATTGACGATGATACCGGAGAGACCATTGCCGATATGACACGTCACGGACAGCAGGTAGTCGTAGCACGCGGAGGCCGTGGAGGACGCGGGAATACCCGTTTTGCAACAGCGGCGAATACGGCGCCCGAGCTGGCTGAGAACGGGGAAGAAGGACAGGAACGCTATGTAGTCATGGAACTGAAGGTTATGGCTGATGTAGGTCTGGTAGGTTTCCCTAGCGTAGGCAAATCAACCTTGTTATCAGTTGTATCCGCCGCCAAGCCGAAGATCGGAGCCTATCATTTTACTACGATTACTCCAAATTTAGGGGTGGTGGATGTTGGTGACGGGCGAAGCTTCGTTATGGCCGATCTCCCGGGACTTATCGAAGGCGCACACGAAGGAATTGGTCTTGGACATGAATTTTTACGCCACGTAGAGCGCACACGTATTATTATTCATGTCGTTGATATGTCCGGTTCTGAAGGGCGTGATCCTTTTGAGGATTGGGTCAAGATTAATGATGAGCTTAAGCAGTACAACGCAGCCCTTGCCGACCGTCCGCAAATTGTGGCGGCGAACAAGATGGATATGCCTGGTTCTGAAGAGAATCTTGCTGCTTTCCGCGAGCGTGCCGCCGAGGTTCGTCCGGACATGGAGATTATGCCGATATCATCACTTACCCGCCAAGGGATTCAAGAATTGCTGTACCGTGCAACGGATATCCTGGATAGCATCCCTGTGGCCCCTGTTATCGAGGAAGTAGCGGAAACCTCCGAGCGTAAGGTTTACAAGCTGGAGGCCGAGGATGACGACTCCTTCACAATTACACGCGAGAACGATACATTTATCGTTAGCAGTCCGCGTATCGAACGGATGCTGAAACGTATGCAGCTGAGCACGCATGATGCTATTTTGAAGCTCGCACGCACACTTCGTCATATGGGTGTGGATGCAGAGCTGCGGAAACGTGGTGCCGAAGAAGGTACGATTGTTCGCATCGGTGACTTTGAATTCGAGTTTGTCGAGAACAGCAGCTACTATTAATAATAGGCTTTTATAATTTAGCGCTGGCTATTGTCTTACCTCATGTTTTGAGGGACAACAGCCAGTGCTTTTTTGAAAATTAAGGATTTTCCAACTGCATTTCCTGCAAAAGTATTGCTTTTCAGGTGCCCGATCCTTTATAATGTCCACTATATAAATACATAAGTCTTTGAGGTGAGGACGTTCGTGAAAGAACGCTATTATTTAGTCCGGGAAGATATACTGCCCGATGCGGTACTCAAGACCATGCAGGTTAAGCAGTTGCTCGAAGCCGGGGATGCGAAGACGGTTAATGATGGTGTGGAGCAGGTGGGCCTCAGCCGAAGTGCTTTTTATAAATATAAGGATGGAATTCACCTCATTCATCAGTTGGAACGTGAACGTATTGTTACGGTTTCCATTGATTTGGAGCATGAGTCCGGAATGTTGTCCAAGGTGCTGGGGTCCGTAGCGGGGCATGGCGCCAATGTGCTAACCATTAATCAGAGTATACCGCTCCAAGGAAGGGCGAATGTGGTGATCTCCGTAGAGATTTCACATCTAAATGAAGAACTGGGTGACATGATGGACAGCCTAAAGGAGATTCCGGGAGTTAAAAGGGCCTTGATCGTAGGGCAGGGCTAGAAATAACGGAATGCCTTTGAAGCCGTTTTGCTTTTTTGAAAATTTAAGGGGGATATAGATACAGATGAAGCCGGTAAAAGTGGGATTGTTGGGACTGGGTACTGTCGGTACGGGCGTGGTTCGTATCGTAGAAGGGAATCAGGAGCACCTCAGCAGCCAGGTGGGTTCTCCGATTGTAATTGAACGCATAGCTGTGAAAAATTCAGAGAAGGCCCGTGACATCGTTGTAGATCCCTCTAAACTAACGACTGACCCTTGGGAGGTCATTAATGACCCTGAAATTGACGTTATTGTCGAAGTTATGGGCGGAATTAATGGAACGAAGGATTATATTCTTCAGGCATTGGACCACGGGAAGCACATCGTAACTGCCAACAAGGATTTGATGGCTTTGTACGGCTCGGAGATCTTGGCCAAGGCGCAGGAGAAGCAATGTGATGTATTCTATGAGGCCAGTGTAGCGGGCGGTATTCCAATTATCCGTACATTAATTGAAGGCTTCTCCTCGGACCGGATTGTTAAAATTATGGGTATTGTAAATGGAACAACCAACTATATATTGACAAAAATGAGTCAGGAAGGCGCATCCTACAACGATGTTCTGAAGGAAGCTCAGGATCTGGGATACGCAGAGTCCGATCCTACTTCTGATGTGGAAGGCCTGGATGCTGCAAGAAAAATGGCGATTCTTGGCACGCTTGGTTTCCGTACAAATGTAGAGCTCCAGGACGTCAGTGTAAAAGGTATATCTGGAGTGAGTAAGGAAGATATTGCGTTTGCGAAACGACTGGGCTACGAAATGAAGCTGCTTGGAATTGCGGAATGCCAGAACGAGGAATTCAATATAAGCGTTCAGCCTACAATGATCCGGGCGGGACATCCGATTGCTTCGGTAAATGGCGTTTTTAACGCAGTGTATGTATATGGGGAAGCGGTAGGAGAGACCATGTTCTACGGAGCCGGTGCAGGGGCCATGCCTACGGCCACCTCTATCGTAGCGGATCTTGTGGCAGTGATCAAAAACCTGAAGCTCGGCGTAAACGGGTTAAAGCAGATTGTTCCTTATAAGACCAAGAAGCTGAAAAGCGATGAGGATATTTATTTTAAAAATTTCCTTCTGCTGCACGTAGATGATAAAGCCGGTGTTCTTGCCAAAATCACTCAGGTGTTTGCGGAATATGATGTCAGTCTGGACTCGGTGGTCCAACAGGCTAATCCCCACAATCCTGATGCAGAGATTATTATTGTTACCCACAATGCCAGTAAAGCCAGCATGAATAAAGTGCTGCGGCATTTTGAGAACCTGAATGTAATCCGCCGTATCAAGAGTCACTACCGTGTCGAGGGTTAACGGAAGTAGCCTTTCATAATAAAATTCCTTAAGGAGAACGCAACGTGAGAAACCCCATACTATTGCTATTGCAAAATTATAGAGAAAATTTAACGGTGGTTGTTCGAATGTATCCTCCCGGCCCAAGGCTGGTGCAGGAATGACACAATACGGAAGGGCAAGGGTCAAAGTACCCGCCAGCACTGCTAATTTGGGACCCGGTTTTGATACACTTGGCATGGCATTATCTTTATATGCGTGGATTGAAATGCAGGAAGCTTCTGAAACAACCTTCCATCTTTATGGTGATGAGATGAAGGGCTTGGCCCAGGATAAGAGTAATTTGATCTATCAGGTTGCGCAGATGGTCTTTGCGGAAGCCGGAGTCTCTATTCCTGAGCTGGAAATATCGATGTATTCGGACATTCCCCTGACGCGAGGCCTTGGCAGCAGCGCTTCGGCTATCATCGGCGGCATGGCTGCTGCCAATGCGATGATAGGAGCCCCCTTGGACAACGCCAAATTGTTCAGCATGGCAACCGGCCTGGAGAAGCATCCGGATAATGTAGGGGCCTCCCTTTTTGGCGGCATCATTACCGCCGTATGGGATGGCGTTCATGCCAATCATGTACGGATCGACCCCCCGGAGGATCTTGAGGTGCTTGTAGTTATCCCTGAATTTGAACTGGCTACCTCCAAAGCCAGGGGTGTCCTGCCGACTCAAATCTCGGTTTCGGATGCAGTATATAATATTAGCCGTACTTCTTTGCTGACGGCCGCGTTGGCCTCCGGGAGGCTTGATTTGATCGGTACAGCTATGCAGGACCGTTTGCACCAGCCATACCGGGCGCCGCTTGTGCCCGGTATGGAAAGGTTGCTTGCCGAGGCTCCGAATCGGGGAGCATTAGGCATTGCCCTCAGCGGCGCTGGTCCAACCTTGCTCGCGATGGTTGATCGCCGGGAGACGCGTAAAGATGAACTTGAGACGTTTTTGCTGGAAACCATGCTTGAGCAGGGCATTAACGCTCGGACCTGCTGGCTCTCACCCTGCGTTACCGGTGTAAGTATAGAGCTGCTTGATACAAACGGGATGCAAAGTGAATCATTTTTAGATATGATAAAAGGAGAAGTACAGTCATGAAATCAATAGCGGTACTGCCGCAGGGCTCGGTATCCCACGAAGCCTTGCTGCATCTATTTGATAGTGAACAGGTGAAAGTCGTGCATCACAAGCTAATTTCGGACGTGTTCTTGTCTACGGTTAAGGGTGAGACCGATTATAGCGTCATTCCCATTGAGAACACGATTGAAGGTTCGGTTAGTCTTCATATCGACTGGCTGGTTAATGAAGTTAACTTACCCATGCAAGCCGAATGGATATACCCCTCCATTCAGAATCTGATTGGCAACCCCGGAGAATTTAAGGATGCAAACGGTCAAAGAGATTACTCGGGAATTGTGAAGATTCTATCTCATCCCGTTGCGACCGCACAGTGTGGGCATTATATCCGTGAGCATGCTTCTTGGGCTGAGCTGGAGTCTGCCGGGAGCACTTCCGAGGCTGTGGAGATTGTCAAAAACAACCCTGGAAGAGGCTGGGCTGCGATTGGTACTGCTCTTGGGGCAGCTACTCATGGTCTGGAGATCATTGATCGGCAAATAACGGATCACGATAATAACTTTACACGGTTTGTGCTTGTTGGACCGGGTAAAATCGAGCTTTCCCGTAAAAGCTCCGGTGACAAAACCAGTGTTCTTGTAACACTTCCGGAGGACTTTCCGGGCGCACTTCATCAGGTGCTTGCTGCTTTTGCCTGGCGGCGGTTGAATCTGTCGCGTATTGAATCGCGGCCTACGAAGAAGAAGCTGGGTACCTATTATTTTTACATTGATGTGCTGGAACCGATGGAATCGGTCCTGCTTCCGGCCGCTATTGAGGAAATCAAGGCGCTTGGCTGTCAGGTACGGATTCTGGGCTCGTATCCCACATACACCTATGAGGAAGAGAAAGCGGAGGTGCAGTAAATTCATGGCTGAACAATGGATCTATCTGGATGGACAATACGTAACAAAGGAAAATGCAAAGGTATCTGTATTCGATCACGGTTTTTTGTATGGTGATGGAATTTTTGAAGGCATACGGATTTATAACGGAAACATCTTTAAATGCAATGAGCACCTGGACAGGCTGTATGATTCAGCAAAGTCTATTCAGCTGGAAATTCCATTAATGTATGATGAAATGCTGGAGGCTATGGCGGAAACCATTCGCCGTAATGATATGCGCAATGGATATATTCGTCTTATTGTTTCCCGGGGCCCCGGGAACCTGGGTCTTGACCCGCGCCGTTGTCCCAAAGCCAGTGTTATCATCATTGTAGAACAGTTGGCTATTTATCCGGAGCAGGCTTATCTAAATGGGCTTCGGGCCGTATCTGTATCTCAGCGCCGCAACCTTCCGGATGCGCTTAACCCGAAGATTAAATCCCTTAACTATCTGAACAATATTCTGGTCAAAATACAATCCAATCTGGCCGAAGCCGACGAAGCGATTATGATGAATGCTCAGGGCTACGTTACGGAGGGGTCGGGCGACAATATTTTCATTGTTAAAAGAGGCGTTGTCTATACACCGCCATGCTACCTGGGAGCATTGGAAGGCATCACTCGTTTAGCCATAATCGAGCTCTGTGAGAAGCTGGGCTACAAGCTGAAAGAAGAGCCGTTTACTATGCACGATATTTATATCGCAGACGAAGTGTTTTTTACCGGTACGGCAGCGGAAGTTATCGCCGCACGGGAAATCGACGGTCGAATTATTGGCGAAGGTCATGCCGGACCGATCACGCTCAAGCTGCTTGAGGAGTTCCGTAATGTTGTAGACAAAGATGGCTATAAGGTTTGGGAATCTTAGGTATTTGATATCTGAATATTACACAGAAATCCTTTCATCAACGCATGAAATGATATCTGAATATCACACAGAAATCCTTTCATGCATGCATGAAAGGATTTTTTTTATTTCGTGGATGTCAATCGCCTATGGGCTGCATAAGATGTAGTAACGAAGGAGGCGGCTGTACCGCATAGAACTATGCAAGAGGGCACCGCTCCATCCAACGGGGTGACTGCTTTCAATGTTTCTTACATCGCGAAGCTGTAGAAGAAGTAATACTCCACAAAACTTTAGGAGGTAAATGCTGAGTGAAAATACACATTGTCAAACAAGGCGATACGCTGTATGCATTATCGCAAAAGTACGGAGTGCCGCTGAAAACCATAATCGAGACTAATCCCCAAATCAGTAATCCGGATGTGCTCGTAATTGGCGACAAAGTAAAAATACCTGCAGTCCCCGTATCTGCTCTGGATAATAACAGTGATGTCTACCATAAGCACACTGTCAAACAAGGGGATACGCTGTGGAAATTATCCAAGGCATGGGGAATCCCTTTGCAGGAAATGATTAAAGCTAATCCCCAATTGAAAAATCCTGATGTTCTGAAGGTAGGGGAAGTAGTCATTATCCCTAAGAAAGGGACTATGCCCTCCATTCAGCCTATGCAAATGCCAAACATTGCTGGCGGCAAAACGCAGCCTGGAGGAAAAGCATATACTGGGCCCATAGAGCAGCCTGGAGGAAAGACATACACAGGTCCTATAGAGCAGCCAGTAGGAAAAACATACACTGCACCCATAGAGCAGCCTCCTAAAGTAGTCCCTCCTCCAGTGGTCGCTGAGCCCGTAAAACCGGTTGAAATAGCTCCAGTTCAGGAAATGGTTCACCAGGAGAAGCAAAGCTTGTATGTGCAGATTTCTGTTCCGGTGCAGGAGGCCGTTTCTTTTTATGAAAATGTGCCTGTTCCAGAAGTAAAGCCTGTTCATATGGTTCAACCTGATCCGTGCAACTGTGATAAATTAGCCGGATATCCGGGCTTGACGGAGAATCCGAATTTCTATGATTGCCCGCCAAGCTATCCGCTGTATGAACCAATGCCTGACATGACCATGAATGCTCAAATGCAACCGGCTATGTACGAACCGGACTGCATGCCCCCTTATTTTTATCCAGGCAATATGTATAATGCGGCTGAATTTCCGGCTCCGTGGTATCCTAATGCTGCACCTCAGTATAACGAACACTTTCAAAACATGCCTTGGCCAACATCCTGCGGTTGTGGAATGGGAGGTCAGGTTCTGCCGAACCAGAATTATCCGCATGAAGTCCCAATGTACAATTCACTTCCTGTGTATGCGAATCAAGCACTGTTTAATCCTTACTGTGCAGGAATGCCTCAGATGTCTCCACATTATGCAGCGCCTGCCTATCCGCAAAATCTCTATAGCTCTCCGATGGTATCGAATATTCCTTCTATTCCTGAATACCCGGGTATGGGTAATGAAAATTACGGGTATCACAATCGCGTAGCTGAGTTTCAACAAACGAATATTATTCAAGAAAACCTGCAATCAACGGATGCTGATTCTTTAGTTTCCAATACTGATGAAGCTACCGTTCGTAAGGGTGTGACAAAGGAAGCCTCTCTTCCGAAAGTTAAAACTTCAAGCAGGGATACTAATCAAACCAAGACAGAAGCTTCAAAGGCACAACGTGCAAAAAAAAGCAAAACGAGTTCAACCTCTAAAAAGCGTCGTAATCCATGGATTTCGAACTAGCTGAATACTGAAAAAGATACTCGCAGCGTGCCAGAAATGTATCGATAGATACACTTCTGGCACGCTTTTTATATGAATACTTGAATCAAGACGTGTAAGTTTATAGGCATAATGACGTTATTAAGCCTAAAAGAAAGTAAATAGTACTATATCAAAAATGGTAAATTTAGAGTGTTGTTTGTTTAAGTCTTATTATGCTATATTATATATCCAGCCACGAACGAGGTAATGATCGTCGGTTGGAAGAGCTTTTTAAGAAGTTAAGTTAAAAATAAGTATTGCAATTGATTGAAGGATATGATATATTATAAAAGTTGCTGGTGAGCATTGATGACCGACAACGAGAATTTGATCTTTGAAAACTGAACAACGAGTGAGTGGGATTTTACGAAAGTAAAATCCAAAAATGAGAATGTGAATTCTCGTCAGATGTTTCAAAATGAGCAATCGCTCTTTCTAAATACCAATTTGGAGAGTTTGATCCTGGCTCAGGACGAACGCTGGCGGCATGCCTAATACATGCAAGTCGAGCGGAGTTTTATTGGAAGCTTGCTTTCAATAGGATTTAGCGGCGGACGGGTGAGTAACACGTAGGCAACCTGCCCCTTAGCCTGGGATAACTACCGGAAACGGTAGCTAATACCGGATAATTTCTTTGTTCTCCTGAAGAGAGAATGAAAGACGGAGTAATCTGTCACTGAGGGATGGGCCTGCGGCGCATTAGCTAGTTGGTGAGGTAACGGCTCACCAAGGCGACGATGCGTAGCCGACCTGAGAGGGTGAACGGCCACACTGGGACTGAGACACGGCCCAGACTCCTACGGGAGGCAGCAGTAGGGAATCTTCCGCAATGGGCGAAAGCCTGACGGAGCAATGCCGCGTGAGTGATGAAGGTTTTCGGATCGTAAAGCTCTGTTGCCAGGGAAGAACGTCTCATAGAGTAACTGCTATGAGAGTGACGGTACCTGAGAAGAAAGCCCCGGCTAACTACGTGCCAGCAGCCGCGGTAATACGTAGGGGGCAAGCGTTGTCCGGAATTATTGGGCGTAAAGCGCGCGCAGGCGGCTATTTAAGTCTGGTGTTTAAACCTTGGGCTCAACCTGAGGTCGCACTGGAAACTGGGTGGCTTGAGTACAGAAGAGGAAAGTGGAATTCCACGTGTAGCGGTGAAATGCGTAGATATGTGGAGGAACACCAGTGGCGAAGGCGACTTTCTGGGCTGTAACTGACGCTGAGGCGCGAAAGCGTGGGGAGCAAACAGGATTAGATACCCTGGTAGTCCACGCCGTAAACGATGAGTGCTAGGTGTTAGGGGTTTCGATACCCTTGGTGCCGAAGTTAACACAGTAAGCACTCCGCCTGGGGAGTACGGTCGCAAGACTGAAACTCAAAGGAATTGACGGGGACCCGCACAAGCAGTGGAGTATGTGGTTTAATTCGAAGCAACGCGAAGAACCTTACCAGGTCTTGACATCTGGGTGAAAACACTAGAGATAGTGTCCCTCTTCGGAGCACCCAAGACAGGTGGTGCATGGTTGTCGTCAGCTCGTGTCGTGAGATGTTGGGTTAAGTCCCGCAACGAGCGCAACCCTTATGCTTAGTTGCCAGCACGTAATGGTGGGCACTCTAAGCAGACTGCCGGTGACAAACCGGAGGAAGGTGGGGATGACGTCAAATCATCATGCCCCTTATGACCTGGGCTACACACGTACTACAATGGCCGGTACAACGGGAAGCGAAACCGCGAGGTGGAGCCAATCCCAGCAAAGCCGGTCTCAGTTCGGATTGCAGGCTGCAACTCGCCTGCATGAAGTCGGAATTGCTAGTAATCGCGGATCAGCATGCCGCGGTGAATACGTTCCCGGGTCTTGTACACACCGCCCGTCACACCACGAGAGTTTACAACACCCGAAGTCGGTGGGGTAACCCGCAAGGGAGCCAGCCGCCGAAGGTGGGGTAGATGATTGGGGTGAAGTCGTAACAAGGTAGCCGTATCGGAAGGTGCGGCTGGATCACCTCCTTTCTATGGAGAATCGTCACCTGCGATGGTGACATTCAAATCTGGAAGCGCAGGCTTCTATAAGAACCTTTAGGTTCGAGCTTAGGCTTTCGAAGCAGCTTTGCTTCGCAAAGCTTTTAACTCACTCGTTGCTCAGTTTTGAGAGTTTAAGCTCTCAAATGCAAGAAACTTGATCCTTGAAAACTGGATACCGAAACGAATTTGCGTTTTAGAACATCTTTTAGCTAAAGCTTGTGTCAAGCAATTGATCAAGTTTAAAACTATTAGTGGTCAACTATTTTCCCTAGCGGGAAAAAGTTTGGTTAAGCTAATAAGAGCACACGGAGGATGCCTAGGCGCCAGGAGCCGACGAAGGACGTGGCGAACAACGAAACTGCCTCGGGGAGCTGTAAGCAAGCTTTGATCCGGGGGTGTCCGAATGGGGAAACCCAGCTGTGGTAATTCGCAGTTACTTCTCTCTGAACACATAGGAGAGATAGAGGCAGACCAGGGGAACTGAAACATCTAAGTACCCTGAGGAAGAGAAAACAATAGTGATTCCGTCAGTAGCGGCGAGCGAACGCGGAACAGCCTAAACTTGGGCGATTTATCGCCTGGGGGTTGTGGGACGTCTCACATGGAGTTACAAAGGAATCTGGTAGGTGAAGAGGTCTGGAAAGGCCCGCGATAGAGGTAATAGCCCTGTAACCTAAACCATGTTCTCTCCGAGACGGATCCCGAGTAGTGCGGGGCACGTGAAACCCCGTATGAATCCAGCAGGACCATCTGCTAAGGCTAAATACTACCTGGCGACCGATAGTGAAACAGTACCGTGAGGGAAAGGTGAAAAGCACCCCGGAAGGGGAGTGAAATAGAACCTGAAACCGTGTGCTTACAAAAAGTCAGAGCCCTGTTTATGGGTGATGGCGTGCCTTTTGTAGAATGAACCGGCGAGTTACGTTTAACATGCAAGGTTAAGGTGAGAAGCCGGAGCCGCAGCGAAAGCGAGTCTGAATAGGGCGACATAGTATGTGGACGTAGACCCGAAACCGTGTGATCTACCCCTGTCCAGGGTGAAGGTGCGGTAACACGCACTGGAGGCCCGAACCCACGCATGTTGAAAAATGCGGGGATGAGGTGGGGGTAGCGGAGAAATTCCAATCGAACTCGGAGATAGCTGGTTCTCCCCGAAATAGCTTTAGGGCTAGCCTCGGCACAAGAGTAATGGAGGTAGAGCACTGATTGGTTGCGGGGCCCGCAAGGGTTACCAAGATCAGTCAAACTCCGAATGCCATCTATTTATTGCCGGGAGTCAGACAGTGAGTGCTAAGATCCATTGTCAAAAGGGAAACAGCCCAGACCATCAGCTAAGGTCCCCAAGTGTGTGTTAAGTGGGAAAGGATGTGGAGTTGCACAGACAACCAGGATGTTGGCTTAGAAGCAGCCACCATTGAAAGAGTGCGTAATAGCTCACTGGTCGAGTGACTCTGCGCCGAAAATGTAACGGGGCTAAACACACCACCGAAGCTATGGCTAGATACGTATGTATCTGGGGTAGGGGAGCGTTGTATGTGGGTTGAAGGTGTACCGTAAGGAGCGCTGGACAGCATACAAGTGAGAATGCCGGTATGAGTAACGAAAAGATCAGTGAGAATCTGATCCGCCGAAAGCCCAAGGTTTCCTGAGGAAGGCTCGTCCGCTCAGGGTAAGTCGGGACCTAAGGCGAGGCCGAAAGGCGTAGTCGAAGGACAACAGTTTGAAATTACTGTACCACCGTAATCCGCTATGAGCGATGGGGTGACGCAGGAGGGTAGTGACGCGGACTGATGGATGTCCGTCTAAGCAGTGAGGCTGATGTGCAGGCAAATCCGCACATCGATAAGGCCAGGCTGTGATGGGGAGCGAAAATTACAGTAGCGAAGGTCATGATCTCACACTGCCAAGAAAAGCCTCTAGCCAGGAGAAGGTGCCCGTACCGCAAACCGACACAGGTAGGCGAGAAGAGAATTCTAAGGCGCGCGGAAGAACTCTCGTTAAGGAACTCGGCAAAATGACCCCGTAACTTCGGGAGAAGGGGTGCCCCGGTAGTGTGAATAGCACGAGGGGGCCGCAGTGAAAAGGCCCAAGCGACTGTTTAGCAAAAACACAGGTCTGTGCGAAGCCGCAAGGCGAAGTATACGGGCTGACGCCTGCCCGGTGCTGGAAGGTTAAGGGGAGCGGTTAGGAGCAATCCGAAGCTGTGAACCGAAGCCCCAGTAAACGGCGGCCGTAACTATAACGGTCCTAAGGTAGCGAAATTCCTTGTCAGGTAAATTCTGACCCGCACGAATGGCGTAACGACTTGGGCGCTGTCTCAACGAGAGATCCGGTGAAATTTTAATACCTGTGAAGATGCAGGTTACCCGCGACAAGACGGAAAGACCCCATGGAGCTTTACTGCAGCTTGATATTGAATTTGGGTACGATCTGTACAGGATAGGTGGGAGCCAGGGAAGTAGGAGCGCAAGCTTCTGCAGAGGCGACGTTGGGATACCACCCTGATCGTATCTAGGTTCTAACCTGGTACCCTAAACGGGTACGGGGACCGTGTCAGGCGGGCAGTTTGACTGGGGCGGTCGCCTCCTAAAGAGTAACGGAGGCGTTCCAAGGTTCCCTCAGAATGGTTGGAAATCATTCGAAGAGTGCAAAGGCATAAGGGAGCTTGACTGCGAGACCAACAAGTCGAGCAGGGACGAAAGTCGGACTTAGTGATCCGGTGGTACCGCATGGAAGGGCCATCGCTCAACGGATAAAAGCTACCCTGGGGATAACAGGCTTATCTCCCCCAAGAGTCCACATCGACGGGGAGGTTTGGCACCTCGATGTCGGCTCATCGCATCCTGGGGCTGAAGTAGGTCCCAAGGGTTGGGCTGTTCGCCCATTAAAGCGGTACGCGAGCTGGGTTCAGAACGTCGTGAGACAGTTCGGTCCCTATCTGTCGTGGGCGCAGGAAATTTGAGAGGAGCTGTCCTTAGTACGAGAGGACCGGGATGGACGTACCGCTGGTGCATCAGTTGTTCCGCCAGGAGCATGGCTGAGTAGCTACGTACGGACGGGATAAGCGCTGAAAGCATCTAAGCGTGAAGCCCCCCTCAAGATGAGATTTCCCAAGTCAGTAAGACCCCTTGAAGACGACGAGGTAGATAGGTTGGAGGTGGAAGTGCAGCAATGCATGGAGCTGACCAATACTAATCGGTCGAGGGCTTATCCAAGATCTAAACATGCAGATTCATTTCGGATTCAGTTTTCAGGCATCAAGCCTGATTTAACGCTTAGAAATTCATTCACACATAACGTGATGAACCGAATTTCACGCGGCAGCGTTTGTTTCACAAACGCATGTTTGGTGGCGATAGCGGAGGGGTTCCACGCGTACCCATCCCGAACACGACCGTTAAGACCTCCAGCGCCGATGGTACTTGGACCGAAGGGTCCTGGGAGAGTAGGACGTTGCCAAGCACATGGAAGCCACTGTTGATTCATTTGACAGTGGTTTTTTTGTTCAATGGCCCCCCGTTTTTTATTATTTATAGAATGCTGGACTTCCGGCCGCTACCCATCTCCAGTTTTCTTGAGGTATACCGCTGTCCGCGGTTGGAATCCGGAGATCATGGGACCGCCGCCGCTTTTCTGCAATTGATCCGTCCTCTCTGCTCGGTTCAGCGTAACCCTTCAGGTCCATCTCAAGCTGTGCTCTTTGGTTTACTGGCCTTGCCTTGGCGTATGAGCATTAGCAGGAAAAACTCCCTTTAATTCAGGCAATAAACCGTTTTTAAGAGAATTAAAGGGAGATTATACCATTAATTCGGCCATAATGAGGCGAAGACTCACATTTGAGGGAGAAATTCCCGTTAATTCATTTCGTGGGGGTGTTACGTCTCCATTAAGAGAAGAAATTCCTGTTATTTAATAAGGCGCCAACACAGCGGAGGGCCCTACGGGATTCTGGGGATACGATAGTTTTCGCCCATAGCAGCGATCGAGGACCGCTCCGAGAACCCTTAGTCGCTTGATTCACGATCGGTCAACCGCTGATTTTGGTTTTGAGCCGGTATTCTATAACACTATTGCTTTTCCATTGGATTTTTGCTATAATATTTTTTGTTGTCATTTGCGGCAAATAATAACAAGGCCCGTTGGTCAAGGGGTTAAGACACCTCCCTTTCACGGAGGTAACAGGGGTTCGAATCCCCTACGGGTCACCATAAAATATTGTTGCTTTAAATATTCGAACATGGTATGATAATTAAGTTGTTTCTTTTATGGAGGCTTAGCTCAGCTGGGAGAGCATCTGCCTTACAAGCAGAGGGTCGGGGGTTCGAACCCCTCAGCCTCCACCATAAAAAATCCCCAAAAAGTGAAGCAAATGCTTCGCAGCGGATTCCGAGTACTTTTCGGGGGCCCCACAGGGATAATATTTTTACTGACGCGGGGTGGAGCAGTCCGGTAGCTCGTCGGGCTCATAACCCGAAGGCCGCAGGTTCAAATCCTGCCCCCGCAACCAATGCATTCATGTAATCATCTTTTGGAACCGTGGTGTAGTTGGCCTAACATGCCTGCCTGTCACGCAGGAGATCGCGGGTTCGAATCCCGTCGGTTCCGCCATTATTATTAATGAGAGCCATTAGCTCAGTTGGTAGAGCACCTGACTTTTAATCAGGGTGTCGAAGGTTCGAGTCCTTCATGGCTCACTTCTTTTGTGAGACATATCATTTTGTACATACCGTGTGCGGACGTGGCTCAGCGGTAGAGCATCGCCTTGCCAAGGCGAGGGTCGCGGGTTCGATTCCCGTCGTCCGCTCCAATATTTATGCGCCCTTAGCTCAGCTGGATAGAGCGTTTGACTACGAATCAAAAGGTCGGGAGTTCGAATCTCTCAGGGCGCGCCATTTTTACAAGCAAATTAAATATGTATTATGCCGGCGTGGCGGAATGGCAGACGCGCTCGACTCAAAATCGAGAGGGAAACCGTGGAGGTTCGAGTCCTCTCGCCGGCATTACTAAAATGGGCTTATAGAATTGCTTCCAGCAATTTTATAACTCCATTTTTATATTTTTAGGCAGTTGCTCATAGCTTTAGCTGAAGAAATTTTTGCGCTGTAGTCCAAGTGTGCGTATATGTTAGCAGTAGTGGAAAAGTCGCTGTGTCCCAACCACCTGAATCTCCTTCATGCTGACTCCGTTGGCCAGCAAAAGACTTGCGCAGCTGTGCCGAAGATCATGATAACGAATCCGCCGCATATCATGTTGATCCAGCACTGCCGGGAAATGTTGGGTAATGTATCCTAGCTTAATTCTTTTTCCTATCTTGTCTAAATAGATGTAGTCCAGGTATTCCGTGCAGTAGGATGTTTTGCTTTGGGTTCGGTCTTGTTTATGGTGATGAGTTTCCGTCGAGCGAAGCTGCAGTCACCGTGTGCCGGATCGTGATGGATTTGTTTTTAAAATCAATGGCATCCCATTTAAGCCCCACCACTTCGCTTCTGCGTAATCAATAGAAGGCAGCCAGTAAAACAGCCAGTTCAATAGGATCGCCTTTCACAACCTCGAACAGCTTGTTCATTTCCTCGCTATCATAGAAGCTGCCAACAAATTTGTTCACTTTGGGCCGTTCTATTTTATCAGCGGGATTCGATGAGATCATATCGGTCTTCACTGCATGTTCGGCCTGTGACCTGCAGTTCTAGTATGGAACATACAGATTTTCTTTTGTATAAATTTGTTTTGATTTGATAAAAATTTGAAAAACTTTCCTTTTTCGATTCCTCTTCTTTATCCGAGAAAATATTTGATTCCTGTATCATTTAATCTCGTTATCGAAAATAAAGCAAAGTCTGCCCTGTATTTCTATGATTTTTATTCAGCCAAAATCGATGGAGTAGATATTTGGGATAAAGCTACGTATGTGAATAAGCACTTTGTTTCCGCAGGAAACAGGTGCTTATTTGCACATTGGAACCGATTCTGGTATTTTGATGGCGCTGTAATTTGCTAAACTTTTAGCAAATTACAGCGGAGGGTTTACGAATGATCTACTACCATGATTTTCTACTGGAACCGTTTCTGTGATGCCGATATTCCTGTTGCCTTATTTTCAGTACACGATGAATTTCATCATCCGCGTCCTGCTTGAATGTTGGATATCTTGCTCCTTTTTATGTACACGCCAATTGCGGCGGTTTTATGAGAAACGCGCGTATGGGAAACAGACGGAAGTTGAACTTTTCTTTCGGGAAGAAGGAGACCGGGAAGTTCTGCCGGATACAATCAAAGAAAAGGCCATAAAAATGCTACAAATGATCCAGGCTTTTGGGAAAGCAACCTTCGTCAGATTCCGCTGATTACCATTGCTGTCTCCTTGTTGTGAGGTGCATGATAATTTAGGACGATTACGGGTGTATAGTCATCTACTGCATTTTAAGCAATGGCTGTATGGTAAATAATAAGGCATAAATAGCCCCCCCTATAATCATTGTGGTTGTAAATCCATAAGTCAAAGAAATGATGGCAGCCAAAAGCGATCCGGCAACAGTCATAATCCCGTTCAATCCCCAACTTATAGCTACCTGATGATGCCGCATTTTACTGAGTCCAAATGGAAAAGGCATTCCCATAAAAAAGCCTAATGGAACCAGGATTAGCCCTAATAGCAGCAATCGATCTGTTTGTGAAAGAACATATGAATTTTCATCAACCCAGCCAATGATAAAATTTACACCCACTGTAATCATTCCGACAAGCAATAAGGGTACATATCTCGGACGTAAAAACCATCTTTTTGAAGAAAATAAACTTCCGATACCTCCAGTTACTAACAATACGCCGAGAACAAGTACAAAAGATAATGTCGGATGACCTAGAGGCAAAATCAATCGTTGTACCAATGTCACCTCAATCAGCATAAATCCAATAGCAAGTCCTGAGAAATAGATCGCATGACCCGATGAGAGCTGACTTCTCCTGATCATAAAAATCGAGATGATAAGAGTGATGAACAGAGCAATCATGAGACTCCACGGTATCCGATTTGTTTTATGATAAAAAAACGGCATGTCATCGCGATTCGCAGCTACATTCACTGGCTCACTCTGCATCATGCCTTGCAGAGACTGAAATTGATCCTTAACATAAGGGATGTGTACGGGAATCTGCTGAATCTGCCTGGATAAGGAGTAGAGGCTCGCCGCCTCTGCTTGAGAAAAAGGTTTGTTTTGAATGATGATCAAAGGCCGGGTAATGCGTGAGTCATTCATACCCGCTACGACATGGCCCAAGTGTTGGTAAGTACCAACGACGGCAATGTGATTTTTCATATCTGCTTCTGAAATCCCTTGTTCTTTCATAATGTTCTTCGCAGAGAACAAAATTTTATTTAATTCCTTCTCGTCATGAAGTAAAAAAGTAAGCCTTCCCTGGTCCGTAAGCTTAAGCATATACTCTTTGATCGCTTCTTGTGTGTAAATGAAATTTTCCGTTAAAGCCAGTCCTACGCCATTTTCTGACTTCTTGGTTACGAGGGATAGATAAATGAGATCGTACTTGTTATTCGTTTGCCGGATATAATTCCGTCCATCAGATACAATGGATGTGACATTGGATTTATTAAAAATATCTCCGGAAAAAGCCGCGGTCTTGTGAACGGCGTGAAAACTTGCCCTATTGATGTCAACCGCCTCAATGTCGGAATATCCGGTCATTTGAGCAGTGAGTACTTCTTGTCCGCCCCCCGCCCCGATAATCAAGACACGTCCATGCGGGGTGCCTTGAAAAGCAAGGAAACTGGTTGTAGAACGTAAATAGTCTACATCCTTCAAATCACCGGTGAATTTTGATATCGGAGAAACGGCTCCTCCATCGATCGTTATGTAAAGCAGTTCCTGATCATCCGCGTCGTAAACATCCGTTCGTGTAAAAGCATTCCATTGTGAAAATACAATTTTTGCTTCCGGTTCTTTGTAAAATGTAGTATTCGGACTCGTGCGATAGGCATTAAACTCTAGATAATCAACTAAAGGGCGGGACAGATTAACCACTAGTAACAAAAGAACGACCGTATTCACAGCCTTCATCCCATAGCCGGCTTTTCGAAAGCTCAGCGAAAAGTATGTGCAAAACAAAAGCAAGGATGACAATCCAATAGTCCGAATAGGGTTTATTGTATTCATTAAAAAAATCGCACCGGCAGCTCCTAATCCAGCCCCGACCAAATCCGAAAAATACAAAAGCCTAATTTCTTTATGATGTTGTTGCATGATCCCCGCTATCACCCATCCGCTCAGAAAAAACGGTATCAGTGCAATTATGGAATAAAATAAAATACCTTTATAAGACAGCAAATAAATAATATAGACAACTGTAACCATGGATATTGCATAGATTCCAACGATCCGATGTTTCAGAACATCAAAACGGTGCATGAAATAGTACGAAAGAAAACCCCCAAGGCCAAGACCGAGCGTTGCCAAAGAAATAACTAAAAATACATAATTATAGTCCAGGATCACGGAAAATAATCGAGGAAGAAATACTTCGTAAACAATCATTGTGAACGAAACGATAAACATAATCATCATATCTTTAACCAACTTTGGTCTAAAATTCATTGCATGAACATCTCCTTTTTTACCTAACACTTTTCAGTCTGTTCAATCCATGTATTTTTAAACTTCGGGTCAAAAGTCATTCTTTGGCGTATTTGTATACCATATGACCACATTGCTGCGATTTGGAATCGGGAAATTTCATCATAACGATTTTGTATAAAAGCGTTAGTATGTGATTGCGCTGACATTTGCGAACTTTGCGCAAAATTACCAAGTTTTGAGAAAGTCGAGTAAAATTTGGGGAGCTGGAACAGACAACCTTTTGTCAATCCGCGCCCCTTTTTATATTTCGTTAAGCAGCCATCTTCCGGCATTCATCCACGCATTGGCGACACTCATCTGCACATTGCTTGCAATGAGTATCTTGAAATTTAGCGCATTCTGCTCCACAAGCATCATAGATTGTTGCACAAAGGCCTCGCTTCGAACATGCACTGTGCGGTGCACATTTGCTTCGCGAATGTCAGGGAATCATCGATTACGATAAACATCGATGGGCAACGGAGATGCAGACCCTGCTGCGAGAAGGCTCGAGAAGAGGGAAGGTGCATAGCCCTAACGATTCTTGCTGATCTAGAGTCTCGCTACGATGTGATTCTAGAGCAGGGTATTCACGAATGGAAGTCTCCCGAACCGGACCCCTCGAAGAAACGGGTCATTTAACGGCATATAGTGGGGGGATCAGCAAATGGTCGTATCGTAGTTTCTGCCTGTATGCAGCGATCTGTGTAGCAATATGATCGTCCCCATTCTTCCGTTATATCTCACTTCCGTCTTGCATGTTCAGGTTGGGTCCATCGGCATTGAAATAAATTAGTTTTTTCTCTGTTCAACACAAAACCATCCATTTTTCGTGTAGAATGATACTTGTTGGTTTAAAATATGTTGTACTTTTTGGGCGGATTTATGCTCAAGTTTTGCGCGGCGATACGCCAATGTATTTATTTGACTGGACAGCAGCGCAATGGACCAGTGAATCCGAAATAAACTTTTCATTACTTCTAAATTATAGGACTGTTTTCATTTGGAAGACGAAGGTGATGCATTCTCAGACCATGAATTTCGAAGACACTCACCTTCTTATTTTTAAAAATTTATTGAGTTACAATAGGATTAAATCTGGATGGGAGGAGCGCCTATACAAAGTATTCACATTCTAGTCGTAGATGATGATTGGAATACACGAAATCTCCTTCACATCTACTTAACGAAAAGCGGTTTTCAAGTCACTCAAGCGGGGAATGACCAAGAAGCGCTCAAATTGATCGAACAAACTGTTTTTGACCTTGTTTTACTGTTTTGATGTTGACGGCGCGAACGGAGACCAAAGACAAGGTTTATTACAATCAAGTGGAAAAGGATATCGGAAAATTGGCTAAAGATATGCCGATACGATCGCATCCAGACAGGATGATTCAAATTGGAGGGGATGACCCATAAAGTTGACCGAATGGTTAATAGCTATATAGTTGGTCGTCATCGGATTATCCCAACTTTGATGAAAGGTTTTCGCAAACTTGTGACTTTTAGTCGTGAGTAAGAAAACTTCGGTTCAGGCGTGTCGATAGACACGTTAATGAACAGACATATGGTGTATTGAATTTGAGTGAGATAACACTTATATAAAGCATTATTCTTTCATTTTTAAGTAACATATGGTATGATTATTTTGGGTGATGAAAATATGGTAAACATCAAACATGGACGGGGATATGTTTACGCCATTGAGTACCACATCGTATGGTGCGTAAAGTACCAACACAAGATTCTTGTAGAAGAATTAGACGTAAGACTAAAAGAAATTCTTCTAAAAATTGCGTCCGACTATGCATTCACAATATCTGAAATGGAAAGCGACAAAGATCATATCCATTTGCTTGTTGAATGTACACCGCAACACGCAATACCCAGTATGATTAAAGTATTAAAAGGGATATCAGCGAGACTTCTTTTTAAAGAGTTCCCACATCTAAAGAAGAAATTGGGGGACGGTCATTTGTGGAATCCGTCTTACTTTATTGCAACTGCAAGTGAACATACGGAAGAACAAATAAGGAAGTACATCCAAGATCAAAAAGTGAAATGAGGTGAAAATCAATGGTAGTGAACAAAGCCTATAAATTTCGCATCTATCCCACACCTGAACAAGCGACTCTCATTCACAAGACGATTGGATGTGCAAGGTTTGTATTCAATCACTTCCTTGGATTGTGGAATGATACATACCTAGAGTCAGGAAAAGGATTGTCCTATGGCTCTTGTTCTGCTGAACTCACTAAATTAAAGCAAGAAATAGAATGGTTGAAAGAGGCCGATAAATTTTCTCTGCAAAATTCGCTTAGAAACTTAGCGGATTCATACCATCGCTATTTCAAAAAACAAAACGATGCACCACGCTTCAAAAGCAAGAAGAATCCTGTACAGTCTTACCAAACAAACTACACCAATGGAAACATTGCAATTATAGATAACCACATCAAGTTACCTAAACTCGGACTCGTGAAGTTTGCTAAAAGTCGTGAAGTCGAAGGACGTATTCTGAACGCTACGGTTAGGCGCAATCCGAGCGGCAAATACTTTGTGTCTGTGCTTGCAGAAGTTGAAATCTACGAGTTGCCCAAGACAGGCAATGAAGTTGGCATAGATGTTGGCTTGAAAGAATTTGCAACGCTATCGAGTGGCGCAGTGTTTGGCAACCCTAAATTCTTTCGCAGACTGGAAGAAAAACTGGCAAAGGCTCAGCGTAAACTTTCACGAATGATTAAAGGCAGCTCCAACTGGAACAAGCAACGCATCAAAGTTGCGCGAATACATGAAAAAATCAGTAATGCCCGTAAAGATTATTTGGATAAGGTCTCCACGCAGATTGTCAAAAACCACGACATCATTGCGATTGAAGATTTACAAGTAGCCAATATGGTCAAGAATCATAAATTAGCCAAATCCATTAGCGAAGTATCTTGGTCGATGTTTCGCTCCATGATAGAGTACAAAGCGAAATGGTATGGTCGTATGGTTGTAGCAGTTGGCAAAACCTTTGCAAGCAGTCAACTATGTTCCTGCTGTGGCTATAAAAACAAAGACGTTAAAGACCTGAACTTACGTGCATGGGACTGTCCGGATTGTAGAACACATCACGACAGAGATTTCAACGCAAGCCTAAACATTCTTGCCGAAGGTAAAAGACTGCTTACCGTGTAAATGGGCCGTATAGCCATGATACAAACTGTCGGAACGACAGGGTTAGCTTGGTAAACTTCTCTTCGTTAGAAGGGACTACCCAAGAATCTCGTGACTTTAGTCATGAGAGGTTCAATTTGAGGAAAAAGAAAGGAGATCGTAAATGAAAAAAAGAATGCAGAAAGTGTATCTGCTCACGTTTGCGGCATTGACATTATTTCCGGCTGAAATTTTTGCGCACGGAACGGAAGAAGAACATCAGAGGGAAAGACTTTTTGGTAATTATTTTTTCTTGGGATCGGCGATATTATTTGCAGTGCTTCTTTTGTCTTTCATCCTCACTAACAAAAAAATCAAACAGTTAAATAATGCCAAAAGTCAGAAAGATCGAGACAAGCGCAAACACCTGTCCAAGACAGCAAAAGGGTTGAAGTCGGGGGTGATCGGTTCATTTGTTGCCATCCTGATCAGCGGCATAGCAATGGTAAGCGGTAATTCCGTAACAAGTATGGAACCCCGAGACGTAAAACAAGTAACCATGCAGCATGGTCATGGGATGAGCTATGCGCCAGATGGAAACAAAATCTTCTTCGCCGTTCACGATGGTCTTCGTGTGTATGAGAAAGGCCAGTGGAAAATTCCCGCAGGCGAAAAACACGACTACATGGGCTTTTCAATGGTGGATGATGGGTTTTACAGCAGCGGACATCCTGCACAAGGTTCAGGCAAAAAGAATCCGTTCGGCATTGTCAAAAGTACGGATGAAGGGAAGAACTTTGAAACGCTGGCACTCTACGGACAAGTCGATTTTCACGGTATGAGCGTAGGTTACAAGTCTCACGCGATTTATGTGTTTAACCCGGAACCGAACGCCAAAATGAAAATGGTCGGTCTTCATTACTCGACGGACGAAGCAAAAAACTGGACAAAAAGTGAAGCGAAAGGTTTGGAGGGCGACCCGGCCGTGCTTGCCGTCCACCCGACCGATGAGGCCGTTGTGGCGGTCGGTACGGAAAAAGGCATTTTTGTTTCCAAAAATTATGGACAGCAATTTGAAAAAATCGGCCCGGAGATGCAAACCACCTCATTGTTCTTCAATGTACAAGGGATACTATTTGCTGGAGGGGTGAACAAACAGGCTGCATTAATCCGGATTAACCTTGAATCGAAACAGGCTGAGAATATTATCGTCCCGTCGTTAAATGAAGACGCGATCGCTTTTATTGCGCAAAATCCGGTTAACGAACAGGAAATGGCGTTAATGACGTTCAACAAGGATGTATTTATATCTTCGGATCGCGGTAAGAGTTGGGCGGAAATTGCCGATCAAGAAAAAGGAACATCCGGGCAATAATGATGGAAGGGAGAGGCGGCATAGGGAATATGATGAATGGCAGCGGGATGTCAGGCATGCAGAATGCCATGAATTCCCCGAAAGGGCAGGAAATGATAAAAGCCTGTGGCAACTTTATGGAATCTTATGGTGATAATGCCAAGAACGAGCCGGATAAAGCGGGATCATCCCAAAACTAATCTAACGGCGGGGAGGTGTAACGAATGGGATGCTGCGGATCTTCCACGAACCACAATAAGAAACACTCCCAGATGGGTCGGGAAGCCTTGCGACGCTTGAAAAAAACGGAAAAACCCGTAAAAAACCTTGATTCTACAAGGCTTTTCGCGGGTTTTAGATTCCTCTTCTTGGACTTGTTTTCCGCTACCGACTGGATAGCAGGTGCGACTCAAAATCGAGAGGGAAACCGTGGAGGTTCGAGTCCTCTCGCCGGTATACACAAATAGGTTTATAAGATCGCTGTACTGGCGGTTTTATAAGCCTATTTTTTTTGACAAGGGTGACATGGATTCTTTATTGTTAGATTTGCAGTGTCAACTAGTACAAATTAGGAATATCTACCTCAGGCTCCACATCAGCATCGTAATCTACACCTTCCGTTTGAAAGCCAAACAGCTGAAAGAAATCCTCCTGATAGCCAGCCAGATCCGCCAGACTTGTTACATTGTCGGTATCCAGGTCAAGCCACCGCTTCATAACTTCGGACTGAACATCCTCCCGCATTTCCCAATCATCAATCCGGATTAGTCCTTTTTCGTCCACCGCAGTCTCGCCCTCACCATATAAACGTTCGGAGAATAAGCGGTACATTTGTTCAATGCAGTTCTCATGCAGTCCTTTTTCCTTCATTACTTTATACAGGGCGGATATGTATAGCGGAACAACAGGGATAGCCGAACTGGATTGTGTTACCAGGGCTTTGTTAACCGATACATATGCACGTCCACCTTGTGAATCAAGCAGTTCGTTCAGCTGGCCAGCCGTCTGTTCCAGATCGTTTTTCGCTTTACCGATCGTTCCTTCGCGATAAATGGGCTGGGTAACTTTTGGACCTACGTAGGAGTAAGCGACTGTTGTGACTCCATGTGCAAGGACACCGGCCTCGGAAAGCTGCTGAATCCACAAACGCCAGTCTTCGCCTCCCATAACCGCTACCGTTTGACGTATTTCTTCCTCGTTAGCTGGTTCAATGCTGGTTAAGGAAACTTCTCCGGTGTGAAAGTTAAGTGTTTTGTTCGTATAAGCAGGGCCTATCGGCTTGATCACTGAAGAAAAGGTTTCTCCTGTTACAGGATGGGTGCGGCGGGGTGATGCCAAACTATACACGACTAAATCTACGGTGCCAAATTCGGCTTTAATAAGTTCAATTGTTTTGGCTTTGATGCCATCCGAGAAAGCATCACCGACAATGCTAAAGGATTTAAGACCGTGCTGCGCGGCTTCTTGTTCAAACGCAGCTGTATTGTACCAACCTGCAGTTGCCGTACGTGTGCTTTCAGCTGGTCTGTCGAAGAAAACTCCGATCGTATTCGCACCTGCGCCAAAAGCAGCAGCAATGCGTGATGCGAGCCCGTACCCTGTCGAAGCGCCGATCACAAGCACATTAGCCGGACCTTCAAATTTCTTTTGAGCTTTTACAAATTCAATTTGTTTCTCTATTTGCTTGGCGCATCCTTCAGGATGGGCTGTTGTACAAATAAAGCTGCGTGTTTTTGGATGAATAATCATTAAGAGAATCCCCTTTGTTTTATAATACGGAGCAGAAATCACTAAATACTTGAGAAGCAGCCCGTCGGAGGCGCAGGTCATTATGGTGAATATTCCGGGCGCTGTCACGACTAAATTATACACGAAACATTTATTGAAGTGAATGAGTAGGGATATTCGGATAAAAGGATGTTAATTTAATAAACAACGCATAAATGCTCCCTTCACAGGTCACAATAGGAAAAAAGTAGAATGAAGGGATTAACGTGAACGCTTTTCGCTTAAAAAAACAACTTTGGCGGCGATGGAGACGTTGGAAAAAGGCGCTTTGGGTGGGAGCCGCTTGTGCAGCCTTGACGGTACTGGCTTTGGGGGGAATGCGGGTGCCGGAAACCATTAGCGGACTGTTGACCCATTCGACTCTTTCTGTGACTGAAACACTTAACAGTTTGCGCATCTCTGCGCAGAATGAAGATCATGCTGCAAATGAAGCGGCCGCAGCCGTTTGGAACGAAGGAGAGTTCGGCAAAGAGGCAGAGTCCCTGGCTATATCGCATGAACAGCTGCTGAAGAAGATCGCGCAAAGCGGGGTTAGCAGAACGGTTCATCTGAAAATAGTTTATGTTAGCGGAGAAGAAGTACAGACTTTATCCGGAGCAAGGAATCCCGTTCAGCTTAAAGAAGTCATCGCTAAGCACCCTGCCTGGCATGGCTGGATTAGTTCTTCAGGTGATCTCTGGCTTGAAAAAAAAGTGGATGATCTGTCACCCGCCTCTAAAAAAGATTCTTACATTGGTGTAGATGAGCAGGGGAATCTAACCTTGTTCAAGGGGCCTCCGGAGCAGGAGGAGGTTATGAAGACTTTTTTTCAAATGGATATGCGCTCCATGAAGTCTTCTTTGCCAGAGAATATCTGGAAGCAGCTTCAGGATGGAATCCGGATTCAGGATATCGAAGAGTACAACAGTGTGTTATCGACTTTCAGTGACTATGCGCGGGATACTGCGGAACAGGTTATGAAGAGTAAGGAATGATACAGGAAGTATAAAAAGGTTTCCGATGCCAATGCACCGGGAATCTTTTTTTTGCGTCCGGGAGGCTGCAGTACCAAAGTACTCTTTTATCCGCAATTGCAAACTTTTTTATCCCGAGGGGGCTATTTTTGCTATAATGATAAGAAGGAATACATATGTTCGCTTTAAATAGAGGAGAGATAGATTTGCGCATTCTTGGGATTGATCCGGGGCTGGCGATTGTTGGTTTCGGCTTTGTGGACAAGGAGGGCAATAAACTGACGCCTGTTCAATATGGCTGTATTCAGACTGAGGCCCATACACCAGAGGAAGAACGTCTGCTTCATGTCTATGAGGGCATGGTTCAGCTGATTGATAAATATAAACCGGATACGGTGGCATTGGAAAAGCTGTTTTTTAGTCGTAACGTTACGACAGCATTGCCGGTTGCGCAAGCGCGCGGGGTGATGATTCTGGCCGCAGTACAGCGCGGTCTTCCGGTAGCGGAATATACGCCGATGCAGGTGAAGCAGGCTGTTGTCGGTTATGGCAAGGCAGAGAAGCGGCAGGTGCAGGAAATGATTAAGATGCTGCTGAAATTGTCTGCGATCCCTAAGCCGGATGATGTAGCGGACGCCTTGGCGATTGCGGTATGTCATGCCCATTCCTATAGTCTTAATTCCAAATTAAACGAGGTATTGCGAAAATGATAGATTTCTTAAGAGGTCCTGTGGTTCATTTAGAGTCGGAATATGTGGTCCTGGATGTGCAGGGCGTAGGTTACCGGGTGTTTTGCCCGAATCCGTATGCTTTTGCCAAGGTAAATGGACCCGTAACGATATACATTCATTACCAGACTAGGGAGGATGCCACGCTGCTGTTTGGGTTCCCTACCCGTGAGGAGCAGAGATTATTCCGTAAGCTGATTGAGGTTTCGGGGATCGGTCCCCGGGTGGCTCTGGGTATCTTGACGGGAGGAACTCCGGATCATGTGATCTCGGCGATTTACCAGGAGAATATAACCTTTCTTATGAAATTGCCGGGTATCGGCAAAAAGACAGCGCAGCGGATGATTCTGGATTTGAAGGACAAGCTGGAGGGCCTCGGCACGGCATCCATGCAAACCGGTCTGTTTGCGGTGAATCAGGAGGCGGATGCCGGCGTTCTGCCTTGGCAGGAGGCCAGAGACGGACTGAAAGCGCTGGGCTACACTGAGAGTGAGCTGGATCGTGTATGGCTCACGCTGAAGCAAGAGGGAGCAGAGACAGGGTCTGTTGACGTGCTGATGAAAAAGGCGCTTAAGCTTCTGTATGTAGCTAAATAAGCCTTCGAGAATGCCTTTAGGAATAGGAGTGTTGAAATTATGGATGACCGGATTATATCCGCAAACTTAATGATGGGTGAGCAGGCGGTAGAGCTTAGTCTGCGTCCCCGTTTTCTAGGGGAGTACATCGGACAGAATCAGGTTAAAGAGAACCTGAAAATATATATAGAAGCAGCAAAAATGAGAAGCGAGGCGCTGGATCATGTGCTGCTGTACGGGCCCCCGGGACTCGGTAAAACAACGCTGGCGAATATTATCGCCAACGAGCTGGGTGTCAATCTTCGGACAACCTCAGGACCTGCCATCGAGCGGCCGGGCGACTTGGCGGCACTCCTGACCAATCTTCAGGAGGGGGATGTGCTGTTCATTGACGAGATTCACCGCCTGCACCGGACGGTTGAAGAGGTTCTGTATCCGGCAATGGAGGATTTCGCACTGGATATTATGATTGGTAAAGGTCCCAGCGCCCGCTCGGTGAGGCTTGATCTGCCGCCGTTCACGCTGATTGGAGCTACGACCCGGGCCGGGCTGCTGTCAGCACCGCTGCGCGACCGTTTCGGTGTTGTCAGCCGTTTGGAATTCTATACAATTGATGAACTTAGCTTCATAGTATCGCGCAATGCTGATCTTCTGGGAATTGAAATCCTGGGTGATGCCGCTGAAGAGGTTGCTTTGCGTTCACGGGGGACTCCGCGGATTGCAAACCGTTTGCTGAAGCGGGTACGTGATTTTGCCCAGGTCCGTGGCGATGGAATTATAACCCCTGAAATTGCCGGTGAAGCCCTCAGGATGCTTCAGGTTGATCCGCGAGGACTTGACAGCATTGACCACAAAATGCTGCATTCCATGATTACAAGCTTTCGTGGCGGCCCAGTAGGACTGGATACCATTGCCGCAACTGTGGGCGAGGAGAGCCAAACCATTGAAGATGTGTATGAGCCTTATTTGCTGCAAATTGGTTTCCTGCAGAGAACTTCGCGCGGACGGATCGTAACCCCGGCAGCCTATCATCACTTAGGCATTCCGATCCCTCCGCAGCAGACCTGAATCAACTACATTTATGAAGGAGGATGCAGGATGAAATCTACAAGGTGGATATGGAAAGGGTTGATCGGGCCAGGCAAAGGGTTGTTGGCAGCTGCGCTGGCTGTGGGAAGCTTTCTGATTCCCTCTGGAAATAGTCATGCCGACTCTAATGCCACGATACGAGTGGCTATTTTTGCTGATATCGGAAGTAAATATAAGTCTACCGTACCAGCGGTATCCCTGCAGTCCACTCAGGACTGGGGTATTCTGTCTCCAAATGGTTCCGGCGCCCCGCTGGTATCCGTTCCAGCCAAAAGCGTTGTGCGCGTCAGTTTTGACAGCTATCGGGTGAAGGTGCTGGAAACTTCTTCCTGGAAAAAGGCAGCAGATGCAGCCAAAAAACTGCAGGCGACCACTGATAAGCCGCTGTTGTTCCTGGCATCCAATAAAGGCGCAAATCTCTATCAGCTTTATACGGGCATGTACGCCAGCGAGAACGCTGCGAAGGATGCCGCGAGCCGGATAAGTAAATCAGGAATCATATTTCCTGAAGGACAAGTTCCTGCTGTAAAAGGAAGCAAACATCTTACAACAGGATCATATCCTACCCAGCAGGAATCAGATTCTGTCCGGGACAGCATTACAGCCTCCGGTTTTGATGCATGGACTGTTATTCTCCCCGCAGATGGCAGTATGAGATATGAGGTTTGGATCGGCGAAGCTGCAAGTGACAGTGAATTGATTACTCTTCAGACGTTAGTGGCGCAAACCCTGCCTCAGCTTACGTTATCGCCAAGCACAGTATCCTCAGGCGGATTAATTCTCCGCACGGATGCGGGAATGGACTTGGAAACCGAAGGACAAGCCCCCCATTACATGGTATCCGGAAACGGGAATACATTTGTTGCTGCCGGCAATGATGCCGGAATTCAGCTTACGGAAAGATCGAAACGGAAGTACCGTGGAGATCTGGAGCTTAGCGGATTGAATGGATCTCTAGCTGTGATCAATGAAGTGCCGCTGGAGAAATATTTGTATTCTGTCGTCGGCGGCGAGGTATCCTCGGGATGGGCCGCTGAAGCGCTTAAGGCCCAGGCAGTAGCTGCCCGAAGCTATGCACGGTCCCAAGGAAATCGCTTTGATGTAGCCAACGTGGTCGATACGACCTTAAGTCAGGTTTATAACGGCATTGGAGCTGAGGCTCCGGTTATAACCAAAGCTGTTGATGCTACTGCGGGTGAAGTTCTGATGAGCGGCGGCAAGATCGTCGAGGCGGTATTTTCCTCCAACAGCGGCGGTTTTACTGCAGATCCCTCTGAAGTGTGGGGGAATGGCGGGAATGCGTTCGGAAGTGTGGCAAGCCCTACGGATATCTCGGCTGCTGCCACCTCGAAATACTGGTATAATATAATGCTGCAGGATGGCACGGTTGGTTATGCGCGGGAAGATAATGTTAAATTAACAGGCGCAAAGACTTCCGGAGGACTTGAGTTGCTAACTGCAACAACCCAGGGTGTGAATGTGCGTCTGCTACCGATTATCCAGAGCGATGTCAATCCGGTCGGTAAGCTGAACCCTGGCGAGAACGCAGTTGTGCTGAATAAGGTGCTGGAATCCGGCAGCTACAGCTGGATTAGGGGGCCTTATACTTCAACAGAGCTTTTAAAAAGTCTTCAAGGAAAAACGAGCGGTACACTTCCTTCCTCTATTATAAGTCTGCAGGTTACACAGCGTGGGCCATCAGGAAGGGCTGTTCAAGTCAAGGCCAACGGCGGAATCCTGAATGTGAAATATCCGGATTTATTCCGTTCGGCTTTTAACGGATTACCCAGCACATTGTTTGATATTGTGCCTTCCGCCAGTTATACTGTACTAGGCGCTGACGGCTCTACCGCAACGGTTTCCAGTTCTCAGAACGCAGGGGTGCTCTCTGCGTCGGGTAAGGTAAACGTTAACGGGAGCGGAACCGTGATTATGGGCGGAGATTCCGCGGCCAGAGTAATTAGCAGCAATCCTGGCTTCCTGTTTATCGGCAGGGGCTTTGGTCATGGACTTGGCATGTCCCAATGGGGTGTGAAAGGCATGGCTGACAGCGGGTATGATTACAGACAAATTTTGCAACACTATTACCGCAACGTTACTATAGTTAAGGAATGAATACTAACAATGAATGTAGATGCCTATGATTTTCATTTGCCGGAGGAACTGATCGCACAGACTCCACTTCAAGATCGAAGCGCCTCCCGGCTGTTGACGGTGAATCGGCAGAACGGCAACCTGGCTCACCGTCATTTTACAGATATTGTAGATGCTTTACAGGCAGGAGACACTCTCGTACTGAATGATACGAGAGTTATTCCTGCGCGACTCTTTGGATTAAAAGAGGATACCGGAGCGAAGGCGGAGGTTCTGCTTCTGAAGAGTCTTGGTGAGGATCGCTGGGAGGCTCTTGTGAAGCCGGGAAAAAAGCTGAAGACAGGCGCTGTTATCGTCTTCAGTGGGGAATTGCGCGCTGTTATTGAAGAAGAAGAGGATATGGGCGGCAGGACCCTGCGTTTTATTTATAAGGGTATTTTCCAGGAAATTTTGGACAGGCTGGGAACAATGCCGCTTCCCCCCTATATTAAAGAGACACTGGATGACCGTGAGCGTTATCAGACAGTGTATGCCCGCCATGACGGTTCGGCAGCGGCCCCTACAGCAGGACTGCATTTTACCAAAGAACTTCTGGAGCAGATTTCTGCTAAAGGTGTAAGTATAGCCTATATTACACTCCATGTTGGGCTGGGTACGTTCCGTCCCATGTCGGTTGAGCGGGTTGAAAAGCATGTGATGCATGCCGAGTACTTCAGTTTGTCCAAGGAAACCGCAGATACGCTGAATGCTGCCAGAGACAGGGGTGGACGGATCATAGCCGTAGGAACGACCTCTTGCCGCACCCTGGAGACTGCCGGTAACTTGTGTGAAGGCGGTCCGCTGAAGGAATGCAGCGGCTGGACGGATATTTTTATATATCCGGGTTATCAATTTAAAGTAGTTAACGCGCTGATTACGAACTTTCACCTGCCTAAATCCACACTGGTTATGCTGGTCAGTGCTCTAGCCGGCCGGGATCATATTCTTAACGCCTACAAAGAAGCAATAGCGGAGGAATACCGCTTCTTCAGCTTTGGCGATGCAATGTTCATTTATTAAGTAAGAGGATGGTATAAACTAATGGCAGCAATTACTTATGAGCACATCAAAACGTGCAAACAATCCGGAGCCAGACTCGGCAGAGTCCATACTCCTCATGGTGTTATTGAGACACCAGCTTTTATGCCTGTCGGCACACTTGCCACAGTCAAAACAATGAGCCCTGAAGAACTGAAGGAAATGGATGCTCATATTATTTTGAGCAATACGTACCATCTGTTTCTGCGTCCGGGGCATGATATTATCCGTGAAGCCGGCGGGCTTCATAAATTCATGAACTGGGACCGTCCCATTCTGACTGACAGCGGCGGGTTTCAAGTCTTCTCGTTAAGCGATATGCGCAAGATTACGGAAGAAGGCGTTCACTTCCGTTCCCATCTGAATGGCGACAAGAAGTTCCTTTCTCCGGAAGTGGCGATGGAAATTCAGAATGCGCTCGGTTCTGATATTATGATGGCCTTTGACGAGTGTCCTCCCTTTCCAGCAGAATATGATTACATTAAAAAGTCTTTGGAACGAACCTCGAGATGGGCTGAGCGTTGCCTGAAGAGTCATGCCCGTCCGGAAGATCAGGGGTTGTTCGCTATTATTCAGGGAGGCATGCATGAGGATTTACGCCGCCAAAGCGCGGCTGATTTGACTTCCATGGATTTCCCGGGGTATGCTATTGGGGGGCTCAGCGTCGGAGAGTCCAAGCAGCTAATGTATGAAGTGCTGGATTATACCGTTCCGCTGCTGCCGCAGAATAAACCGCGCTATTTGATGGGCGTTGGTTCACCTGATGCACTGCTTGAAGGATCGATTCGGGGTGTAGACATGTTCGACTGTGTTCTGCCTACCCGCATTGCCCGCAATGGAACGACGATGACCAGTCAGGGAAGACTCGTTGTACGCAACGCTCAGTACGCCCGTGATTTCGGGCCGCTAGATCCGGAGTGTAATTGCTATACCTGCCGGAATTTTTCCCGCGCTTATTTGCGCCATCTGATCAAAGCAGACGAAACATTCGGATTGCGTTTGACGACATACCATAATTTGCACTTCCTATTGGAGCTAATGCGTAAAGTGCGTGAAGCGATCATGGAAGATCGGCTGCTTGATTTTCGCGATGAGTTTTTTGCACAATACGGATTATATGATAATCTTAAAGGCTTCTAGGTACTGGATCCGTGCTTTAAATGCACTTTGAAAGGGGGGAGAAATATGTTTCAATTTGCAGCAGCTGCCCAGTCTGGGAGCAGCATATTGGGTCTTGTAGGCCCGTTTGTACTAATGTTTGTGGTATTCTACTTCTTGCTGATTCGTCCGCAACAGAAGAAGACCAAAGCCCGTAATGGTATGCTTAGAGCTCTGAAAAAGGGTGACAAGGTGGTCACAATTGGCGGCCTTCACGGCACGATTATGGAAATTTCCGATGATATCGTGGTTCTTCGTGTAAATGATGTTACCAAGCTGACTTTCGATCGCGGTTCTATCAGTCACTCCATTAATCCGGATGTGGAAGAGAAAGAGTAGTGAAGCGTTTAGTCTGCAGGTAAGGAAGAAGCAGCGTCTTTATCTCTTAAGGAGAGAAAGCGCTGCTTTTTTTGATGGATTTTTAGTTTATTATGGCAGGTTATCCATTTGATGCGCGGCTTCGTACGGCGATGGCGTTCTCTCCGCTGCGGAGTGTCAGCCTGGAAAGTTGTACCCCGAGGCTGGAAGCAAGAATAGCCAGCAGCGTGCCGCCTAACATATCGGTCAGCCAATGAATGCCGAGATAGAAAATACCGAATACTATCATGATAGCACTGATGCCGGTAATGATCATCCACCGCCGGTTGCCGGACCGGAAGGCCAAAAGGGCCATCGTGACAGAGATAGAGGTATGCAGACTTGGGAAGCAGTTATTAAGACCGGATAAAGCCCTGTATTCCTGCTCAAATCTGGGGAATACATCCAGCATCACAAATCTGACCCCTGCCGGAGGATAAGACCAGACCTCATTCACCGGGAAGTATAAATAAAAGGGTATGGCAATCGTGTAGTTTAAAATGATGGCATAGCATGTAGCATAGAGCATCAGGCGGTTGTTTTCCAGCAAATATAGGCCAATTGAAGCGGCCAGCACAGATTGAAGCATGAAGATGTAGAAGAAGACGATAATTGGCGTGAGCCAAGGGCTGTAGAACAATTGCTGAAAACTTTGCACAAAATGCCCTTCCAGTCCAAACATAAATGCTGTGAAGTCGGAGGAAAGCTGCATTTTTGTCTCAATCTGGAGTTCGTATTTATTCAGGGCAAGCACACCAAACATTGCCGCAAACAACAGCAGAAACTTATAAGACCGCAATAATTCCCTTACAAGTTCAACCAAAGCTAAGATAGGGCTGCGCCGAGTAGTTATCCAAATAAGCAACACTACGATCACAACCGTGTAAAGAGCAACATAATTCATGGATTGGTAAAGCAAAGGAATCGAAGCCTCCTTGATTACTAATGATAAGATGAACACAGTTTATCATATTTTTCGGGAGACGGTTCGATTTTTGGAAATAAAAACTCTTAAGCTTTTTGTAAATTTACACCGAACATTCCTCCGAGCGCTCCCAAGGCTGCAGCGGCCATAACCCAGAGCAAATCAGCTCCCGAGAGGGCGCTGTCGAGGGCCAGAAAGCCGATAAGGAGGATTATGATTCCGTAGAATCCGCCTGTAAGGCTTCCTTGGTACCAGCCTTTACGTCCTGCTCTTTGGCCTGCGGTAAGGCCTCCGAATATAACAGCCAACCCATGCACAATGTAGGTGTACATCGAAAGATCCTTCTCCTGAAGCCCGCTGCCCCATAACAGCAATGAAAGTATAAAGGCTCCCAGCAGCATCCAAAGGAAAGATCGGCAAATGCCGGATAACACAGGATTGGCTATTCTCCATGAGAACAGGCGCCGGATTATATACATGCTTCAACCTCCTTTTTGATAAACAACAGTTACTATTCATTCTATGGAGTGGCTTGCCCCATTAGTACAAGGCTGGCTTGTAGTTTTACCAGTAATTAATAAGCTCCCTTCCGAATGTTACCTGAACAGGTCGGTCAGAATAGAACTACATTGTTACATCCGCTGATAAATGGCCATGGCGGGTTAGACCGAGGGGGCGAAGCAATATGTTCAAGCATATTAGCACACACATTTTCCTGACTATGCTGATGTATTTCTTCATATTTTTGTGCATGCGGATCATGGGGAAGCGCGAAATCGGGAAGCTGTCGGTGTTTGATCTGACCATTTCCATCATGATCGCAGAGATTGCCGTGTTTGTTATTGAGGATATTGAACGCCCGATTTACGAGGGGATTGTGCCAATGGCGACATTGGTATTTATTCAGGTGATTATTGCCCAGCTTAGTCTGAAGAACAGAAAGCTTAGGTTATTAATTGACGGAAAGCCCGATGTGCTCATCTCTGATGGTAAACTGAACCGTAAAGAAATGGGGAGGCAAAGGTATAATCTCGATGACCTTCTGCTCCAGCTGCGCGGAAAAAATATCAATAGCCCGGCGGATGTAGAGTTTGCGATATTGGAGACCAGCGGCCTACTGACGGTTATTGAAAAGTCAAAGGATGAATCCTGTTCGAATCAGTCGGGGCATAGCTGCCATAATACTGATGATAGCACTGTCAAAAAAGCAAGTGAGAACAGCATGAAAATTTCGTCGCAAAATAGAATCAGGTATGAAGGATTACCGGTACCCTTGATTATGGACGGCAAGGTTCAAAATGCGAATCTGGAGATGATCGGAAAAAACAGGTTCTGGCTGCGAAGTCAAATCCGCCAGAAGGGTGTCCAGGATTTCCGTGATGTATTTCTGTGTTCAATAGATCACAAAGGTGTCGTTTACGTTGATCCCATTCGTCCCGATTAATGTTAGCGCCAGCGCTTAATAAAGGGCAAACGTTCCAGATCACGCAGAGAGATAAGTCCGGCAATTAAAGAAATAACAAGATAGATAATTACACCTAAGAAGGCAGCAAATATAAATTGAACCCACTGGATATCCGAAACAGGAACGGAGTTGTACACAAAGTGCAGCCCTGCAGCCATAATGACCATTGCCGCACCCGTCTTGATCAAATCCGTCAGCTTCAGCGATAAAGACAGCTGTGAAATTACACTATAACCGTGCAGTAAGGTAACAAGAATGCTGTTGGCAATAATTGCGATAATAGCACCGTAGATTCCATACTCAGGTCTTGATGCCAGAATTAGAATGAGCAGGATTTTAATGATTGCACCGATCAGGGTATTGAGTAGTGCCCGCCCAGGCCGGTCCATAGCCTGCAGTGCGGCTTGCAGCGGGGCCTGTACGTACAAAAAGAGTGCGAAAGGCGCCATAAGGCGCAGCATCGGAGCTGTAGCTGCGTTGCCGTACAGCAAGCTGCACAGGGGATCAGCCAGAATGTACATAAGAACAGCAAAAGGTGCTCCCGAGACTAACGCAAGCCGAAGTGCCTGATGCATTCGTTTATGGATCGTCGGCAGATCTTGTCGTGCAGCAGCCTCCGAGAGTGAAGGGACGAGAGAGACGGCAAGGGATGACGTCAGCACTCCCGGAAGAAGAAGCAGTGGAATAACCATTCCTTGCAGTGCTCCGTATTGAGCGGTAGCTGCCGCCGTAGCTATTCCGGCAAAGGCAAGGCTGCGGGCAGTAATGATCGATTCAAGTAAATAGGAGAAGGACCCTACGAGCCTTCCTGCAGTTACCGGAATCGATATCCTGATTAATCGGTGCAGTAAAGAGCTGTTCCGTGACACATCTTGCTGCACCGAAGCGTCTGCAGGTGAGGATTCAGCAGTTGCGGTGAAGGGAGAATCGTTCTTCTTGTCCCTTTTCCCGATAGCATAATGCTGCCACAGCAATGCGAGCATACCGGCAATTTCACCAACGGTCACACCGAGCATAGCTCCCGCAGCCGCAAAAGCTATGCCTTTCGGAAGCAGCAGCCAGGAAAGCCAGAGCATAAAGAAAGTGCGTATGATCGTCTCCAGGACAGAGGACAATGCGGAGGGTATCATATTTTGTTTACCCTGGAAATAACCGCGGTACACCGCTGAAACGGCCACGATACCAATCATCGGAGTCATGCCGACAAATGTATAATAAACACGGCTGTCCGTCAAAAGGACATTAGCAACCCATGAGGCGCCTATCAGTGCGATTGCCGTAAAGAGGATGCCAAGACCGAGGCTCAGGGCAAGTCCTGTTCTCAAAATCTGCTGCGAACGTTCAGGCCGGTGTTCCCCTTCCGCTTCAGCTACCATTTTGGCGATTGCAAGCGGTATGCCTCCGGTAATAATCGTGACCAGCACCAGAAAGAAGGGATATCCGAGCTGATACAGGCCGACACCCTCGGCACCAATGATACGCGGAAGAGCAATCCGGGGGATAAAGCCCAGCATACGGTTCAGTATGCCGGCAGCAAGCAAGATTAAGGTTCCTTGAATAAAGCTCTGTTTCCTCAAAGGGCACTCCTTCTTCCAAAATGGAATGGACTTTATTGAACTTGTCTTTATTATGGATATGCAAGTCCTGTCCTGTATGATGCTTCCCTTATGTCACAACATTTGCTATCTTAAGAAGGTATGAGGGATACATGAGTCGAAATACTTACAGTACGCATACGTAATACGAGGTACTTGGAGGTGTCATCACGTGGAATCGGAGCAATGGAACCATGACAAATTAAGCGGAGAGATCGAAGCCATGTGCCGCAGCAAAGCGGAGGAATTCCGGCTCCTCGGCTATGAGTACGTAACCGGTAAGGACATATGGGACTGCATCAGCCGTAATTACGCCAAAGACGGAACGCCTCCTTTACACAAACTGGTGAATGACATTTATTCGTTGAAGATCAATAGTTACATGAATTATTTAACAATTGCCGCTTATCGGGGATTGAACTGAATAATATGAAAACGGATGGCATGCTTATTCATTGAGCGGTGCCGGCCGTTTATTTTTTTGTCAATGCTCACTCGAATTGACGGTCATTTCGCACGTAGCTATAATAGGAATATTGAGTTATGAAAGGGGAACAAGCAAGAGCATGAAAAGACTTATGAGCTTCATTGTTACCGTAGCCGTCTTGATGGGCGTTATGGTATTCACTACTCCCGGATTGTTGGACAAAGTCCGGCTGGGTCTTGATCTGAAGGGCGGCTTTGAAATTTTGTATGAAGCAGAGCCGATGCAACAGGGACAGGCAGTGACTCCGGCCTCGCTGCTGAAAACGGCGGAAAGCCTGGAGAAACGTGCCAATGCGATGGGAACAAGCGAGCCTGAGGTGACTACGGAAGGCACGGACCGCATCCGGCTGAAAATTGCGGGCGTCACTGACGAGGGTGAGGTACGTAAGAAGATGAAAGAACCTGCGGTTCTGACTTTTCGAAGTGCTGCCGAAGGCGACGCACCCGGAACCTACAGCAAGATCGAACTGGTGGGCAGTGACTTTGTTGAAAATGCTGCGGAAGTCGGACGGGATAACCTTAACCAGCCGGTCATCAGCATCAAAGTAAAAGACAAGGCCAAGTTCGCAGAGCTTACTAAGAGGCTGCTCGGCCAGAACCTTGCGATCTATCTGGATGAAACTAAACTATCAGATCCTGTGGTAAGAGCTGAACTGACCGATGGCAGTGCATCCATCTCCGGCAATTATACGGTTGATGAAGCTCGCGCCCTTGCCGATACAATCAATCTCGGAGCACTTCCTCTGAAGCTTACCGAAAAGTATTCACAAAGTGTAGGTGCAACTCTGGGTAAACAATCTCTGGATCAAACCGTAAAAGCGGGTCTTGCAGGCTCCCTGATCATTCTGATCTTCATGATCGGCATGTACCGCTTGCCCGGTGTGCTTGCCAGTTTTGCGTTACTATTGCATACATGGCTTTTGATACTTGTATTCGTTATAGCCGATTTCACACTGACACTTCCTGGTATTGCCGCGTTTATTCTCGGTATAGGGATGGCGGTGGACGCCAATATTATTACGAATGAACGGATCAGAGAAGAAATGCGCAGCGGAAAAAGCATCCTCTCTTCGGTCAAAGCAGGCAGTAAATCCTCTTTCCGCACCGTTATGGACGCCAATATTACAACCATTATCGTTGCTGCTGTTATGTTCGCATTCGGTACCGGCGCGGTAAAAGGCTTTGCATTGGTTCTGATCGTAGAAATTGTGCTCAGTATCGCTACGAACCTTTACTTCTCCCGTTGGTTGCTGAATCTTCTTGTTAAAGCAGGAACGCTGAACAAGCCGAAGCAATTTGGGGTTAAGGAGAGTGATATCCGTGCGCTTTAAGAAAGAGCTTGATTTTGTACATTTGAGTAAGTTTTTCTATATATTTTCCATCGCGCTAACGGTTATGGGCTTGGTTTTTCTGGCAACATTCGGTTTGAACTATAGCGTTGACTTCAAGGCAGGCTCGAACGTCGACGTAGCATTGTCAAAGAATATTACCGTGGAGCAAATCCGCTCTGCAATCAGTGGGATTGGTATTGACAGTGAACCAACCATCACTCAGGGTAATCAACGGGTTAACATTCGATATGATGAGGTTCTTACTGATATTCCGGATGCGAAGCTGAAAAGCGCAATTCTGAAGCTGGATGACAAGGCTTCGTTCGAAATCAATACCGTTGATACAGAAATGGCCAAGGAATTGGCGAGAAATGCGATCTATGCGGTGCTCATTTCCTGTATCGGGATTATTATTTACGTCAGCATCCGTTTTGAATGGCGTTTTGCCCTGGCGGCTATTGTGGCCTTGATCCATGATTCTTTTGTGGTAGTGGCCGTCTTTTCCATCTTCCGTCTTGAGGTTGATCTGACTTTCATTGTAGCGGTGCTTACTATAATCGGTTATTCCATTAATGACACGATTGTTATATTCGACCGTATCCGCGAGAATTTGCGGTTTGGCAAACAGAAAACTTATGAGGATCTGAAATTACTCGTGAATAAGAGTGTGTCCCAGACCCTTATGCGTTCGCTTTATACGGCATTCACGGTGTTTATCGCTGCATTCTTCCTGCTCATATTAGGAGGAGCCTCCATTAAGATGTTCTCGCTTGCTATGGTAATCGGGCTGCTCTTTGGAGCCTACTCCTCCATATTTATCGCAAGTCCTCTATGGCTGCTTCTTAAGAAGCGTCAAAAGGTTAGTGTTAAAAGCAACCCAGCCAAGATATAAAACATCATTACCTGGAAAGCCGCGTCAAAGGCGACGCGGCTTTCTAAATCTTGAAATGAATGGCCGTATCTATTAATTCATCATGAGATTACTTGTAGTGGTAAGGAGGGGCCCAAAATGAATGACAAACGTTCGCCGCAAAGTGAGACGGCTGCCTGGACAGGTATCGTCAGCGATGTCGCTCTGGCTATAGCTAAGGGGGGGATCGGCTACGTTTCGGGCAGTAAGGCATTAATGGGTGATGCATTATATTCGGGAGCAGATGCCGCAGCAAAGCTGACAGAAGTGCTTCCATGGCGTCCAGGACCCGTTCGGAAAGGTACAACTTATACGCGGTCGGAAGAACAGGAGAGTAGCAAGGAACCGCTTGTAGCTATCTTATTTTCCGTATTAATACTAATGGGTGGATTGCAAATCGCCTTTTCGGCGATCCGTGATTTAACAAAAGGCCATTTGTCCTCACCAGGGCAGTTTGCGTTGGTTACGGTGCTAATCTCGATTTTGCTTAAGGAAGCAGTGTTTCAATATCAATATCGCCATTTCAAAAAGCTTGGTGACGGCAGTCATACCGCTTATGCTGATAACCATAGGTTCAGTCTCTATACTTCCCTTACGGTTTTAATAGGGATTGCGCTGTCTTTAGCAGGGGATTTTCTGGATTGGCATCCTTTATTGTATATGGATCCTATTGCCGGACTCCTAACAGCCTGTCTGGTTCTGCGAAAAGGATATTTTCTCATTACGAGCTCGATTTACGGCAAGGAGATGCAGGAGTTTCCTCATCCGGATGCTGCCAGTTTCATCGAAACCGTTCAGCGGGTACAAGGTGTAATCCGGGTAGAGCATTTAAAGGCACTGGAGAAGGGACGTAATGTAAATCTTCAGGTAAGGATAAGTGTGAATCCGCGCATTACGGTTATGGAAGCCCAGGATATATCAGAATGCGCCAAAAAGCTGCTTATGCATCGCTTTGTTCATGTTGATGTTGTCCAAATGGATGTAGTGCCTTATGATCCGGGATATCCCTATAAAAGTAATCATGAATTAATAGATAACGACGACGTACCAAGGTTGCTCCAATAGTACTGTAAGGTGAGAGAAAGGTGAGTTCTATTGCTTCATTCAAAAAACAAGTGGCACTCTCCGGCAGCCGATTCCAATGCTATAAGGGATTTGGCCCGGAGCCTTTCTATTTCTCCGCTGTTATCCTCTCTGCTTATTACCCGGGGAATAACAACGGTTCAAGAATCTTTGTCTTTCATGGATGGCGGGGCCGATGAGCTTCATGATCCATTTCTGCTGAGAGGGATGTCGGAAGCGGTTCCCCGAATCCGCAGAGCGCTGGAAGAGGGAGAGCATATCCTTGTCTACGGTGACTATGATGCTGATGGTGTATCAAGCACATCGCTGATGATTTTTTTGCTGCGTTATTTGGGTGCCTCCTTCGATATTTATATCCCGCACCGCTCCAACGAAGGGTATGGCCTTCATAATCATGCGCTGGACTGGGCGGTCCAACAAGGGGTTTCGCTTTTAATCACAGTAGATACAGGTATTAGTGCCTTTACTCAAATTACATATGCCAACGAGCTTGGAATAGATGTTATTGTGACCGACCATCATGAACCTCCGGAGATCCTTCCTCCAGCCTTTGCACTGATTAATCCGAAGCTTCCCGATTGTCCATATCCCTTTAAGGGGCTGGCCGGTGTCGGTGTTGCTTATAAGCTGGCTCAGGCGCTGCTTGGCACCGATATCCCTCCGGAGTGGAGTGAAATCGTTGCAATAGGTACGATTGCGGATCTTATGCCGCTTTTGGGTGAGAACAGGGCGCTGGTACGCAGTGGATTGGCCAGTATGAGAGCGTCGGAATTTCCGGGTATTCGTGCATTGCTGGAGGTTAGCAGTGTCACAATGGACACCGTTAGCGCAATGAATATTGCGTTTGGAATGGCGCCGCGCATTAATGCAAGCGGCCGATTGGATCATGCTGGTCGGGCTGTAGCATTGCTTACCACGGAGCAGATGGAAGAAGCTCAGGATTTGGCTGGAGAACTGGATCTGCTGAATAAAGAGCGTCAACTGGTTGTGGAGAGAATAGTGGCTGAAGCGATTGCCAAGCTGGAGCGAAAGAGCGGGAATGGAGAGTTGCCGAATGTAATTGTACTGGCTGGAGAAGGCTGGAATGTGGGGGTTGTCGGTATTGTTGCCTCCAAGCTGCTGGAGCGATATTACCGGCCAGTCATTATTTTAGATATACATCCGGATACGCGCATGTGCAAAGGCTCGGCCCGTTCCATACCCGGTCTGGATATTTATGCGGCGCTCTCTTCCTGCAAGGATCTTCTGGATCACTATGGAGGTCATCCCGCAGCGGCAGGCATGAGTCTGCATAGTGACGCTTTGGAAGCTTTCGCTGCTGGACTGGAGAGCTACGCTTCCGCTGTACTGAAGCCGGAGCATTTTGTACCCGTTATAGCTGCAGATGCGGAAGTTGCCATTTCGGAATTGACACTTCAAGCCGCTGCAGAACTGGATAAGCTTGCACCCTTCGGGATGTCCAACCCCATGCCAAGGTTTATTGTCCGGGGAGCCACCGTGAAAGAGACTCGCACAATGGGCCAGGGAGGCAAGCATCTGAAGCTAGTGCTCCAGCAGGGCCGCCATAGTATTGAAGCCGTTGCTTTCGGAAAAGGAGAACTGGCGGGTCTGCTCCCGTCAGGCACGACTATTGATGTCCTTGCGGAATTGTCAGTCAATGAATGGAACGGCTCCCGCAAAACACAGCTGATGCTGCAGGATTTGGCGGTACAGCATGTCCAAATGTTCGACCTTCGCGGTGCTGCTGACTCCGTGAAGCAAGCGCAGCAAATCAGAGATGTTCTGCTTCCCTACAGCGGCAAGGGTCCCTATCGTGCAGCGGCAGTGCTGCGCAAGGAACAGATGACGCAGAGTCCATTGAAAGGGATATCCCTTTGGGTATATGATAAGGAAGCTGGAATTACTGCCGCTGCTGAGGATAGGGAAGAAGAGACAAGCGGACGTACTTCATTGCTGTGCCTGCTGGACATGCCGGAAACTCCGGAACAACTGGATGCTGTGCTGGCCGCTGTCTCGGAGGCCGATAATGTTGCCTTGCTTCATCCGGTCAAGGAAAGCCGTGAACGGCTGCTGATTCCGACTCGAGATCATTTTAAAGCGTTATATAAATTACTTGCTCCGATTGCTGCGAAACCTGTACCGGAGCATGAGGCGCTGCTGCGTCTATCCCGTCAGTCTCCGCTGAGCATACGAATGCTGACGATGATGCTGGATGTATTCGAGGAGCTTGGCTTTATCGAGCGTGAGCAAGGATTCATATCTTTTGTTACAGAGCCTGAAGCCAAAAGCTTGACGGCTTCACAGCACTTTATACGACTGGGCCAGATCGCAGAGATGGAGCAATATTTTATGGAGAGCAACCCGTCAGAGCTGCAGGACTGGATGAACTCCCGCCGTCTCGGGGTATCGTAGAACTGAAATCTATGCTCACAAACCGACCAGGAGATGATTATGTTGGATTTAAAAGACAGTATTCGGGTAATCCCTGATTTCCCCCAACCGGGTATCAGCTTCAAGGATATTACGACATTGCTTAAAGACGGGGAAATGTACCGCCGGGCCATTAATGAACTCAAAGACCTTGTTGCTCATTTGAAAATTGATGTTATCGCAGGCCCGGAAGCGCGCGGTTTTGTGGTCGGCGCACCTCTGGCCTATGCGCTTGGAGTAGGTTTTGTGCCAATCCGCAAAAGCGGAAAACTTCCTTACGAGACAATTGAGGTTGGTTATGACCTTGAATACGGAAAGGATCGCCTTGCGGTCCACACGGATGCAATCAAGCCGGGACAAAATGTTTTGATTGCCGATGATCTTCTGGCCACAGGCGGAACCATCTCCACCTCCGTCAGTCTTGTGGAACAGCTTGGCGGCAAAGTTGTAGGAGCGGCGTTTCTGATCGAACTGGTGGAGCTCGCCGGCCGCAACAAGCTGCCCGATATTGAAATCGTATCCCTTCTCACTTACGAAGACTAATTTATTGCGGTTTTTCCCGATAACAAAGAGGCTGTCCCATTAGTAGATTATTCTACTGGATGAGACAGCCTTATTCTTTCGTAGTGAGCTTTCCTGCGGAAAGCTTTCGGGCGGTCGCTATCGCTCCTCCAGTTCCAATTTTACCTGATTCTCCTTCGTGACTTCTGCCTTTTTACCTGGAGCGGCAATCGTTCCGTCCTCTCTGCTCAGTTCAGCGTAACCCTTCAGGTCCATCTCAAGCTTTGCTCTTTGATTTACTGGCCTTGCCTTGGCGTATGAGCATTAGCAGGAAAAACTCCCTTTAATTCAGGCAATAAACCGTTTTTAAGAGAATTAAAGGGAAATTATACCACTAATCCGGCCATAATGAGGCGAACACTCACATTAGAGGGAGAAATTCCCGTTAATCCATTTCGTGGGAGTGTTACGTCTCCATTAAGAGGAGAAATTCCCGTTATTTAATAACGCGCCAACACAGCGGAGAGGACGGAACGATTGCGGCGAAGCGGCAGCGGTCGCCCAAAAGCTTTCCGAAGGAAAGCTCTCTTCGAAAGAAAGCTCTCTTCGAAAGCATATGCTGTGTCCGGATTTTTCCGTTAAGCGAAAATTAAATAAAATCCGGAAACAACAGCGATTGTAGCAACGTTCCATTCGCGGAGCGTCCATCAAAACACCCACTTAACTCCTATTCCACAAAGCAAAGGGGCGTCCCTGCAGCCATTTTCCTGGCTTTGAGGACACCCCTTTTTTGCAAATCATTTAAAGATGAATTAATGTGCCGATTTTTCGCCACTGTTGTCTTCGTTGGACAAGCCAAGTACTTCAATAAGCTTGAACAGAAGGGACAGAGCCATACCAACGATGGTAGCAAGAGCCATACCTCTCAGCTGAACCCCGCCGATTGTAAGGGTAGTTCCGCTAATACCTACAACCAGCACCAAAGTAGCTAAAATCATATTTGTGGCTTTGGAGAAATCAACCTTTTGCTCAACGAATATACGCAGACCGGACGCGGCGATTACGCCGAACAGCAGCAACGAAACGCCGCCCATAACCGGTAACGGAATGTTGGCAATCACGGAAGAGAAAGTGCCTGAGAACGAGAGCAGAATCGCAATCACCGCAGCACCGCCAATGACGAACACGGAATATACCTTGGTTAAGGCCATAACGCCTATATTTTCACCGTAAGTTGTGTTGGGAGTGGAACCTACAAAACCGGAAATAATGGTGGAAATACCATTGCCGAACAAGGAACGGTCAAGGCCGGGATCTTTAGCCAGGTCTTTGCCGACGATATTGCTTGTTACAAGCAAATGGCCGATATGCTCAACGATAACAACCAGAGATACAGGGATGATCGTCAGGATAACCTGCCAGTCAAAGGAAGGTGTAGTAAGCGTCGGGGTGGCAAAAAAATGTGCCTTGGCAATCGCAGCAGTATCTACCTTTTGCATAATATAGGCTAAGCCATAACCTGTTACAATACCGATTAGGATGTGAATAATTTTCGGAAAGCCGCGGAACAGAACGGCACCTATGACGGTCACGCCGAGTGTTACCATAGATAAAGTAATTGCGCTTCCGTCCGGGGTCCAGTCCGTTGCACCTTCGGGAGCGATGAGCCCCGCCATGCGGGCTGCAACCGGCACGAGCTCAAGACCGATCGTGGCTACGATGGCACCCATTACCGCTGGTGGAAACACGACGTCGATCCAGCCTGTCCCTGCATAGCGGATAATCAAAGCTACCAGGACAAAAATAACGCCGGTAACGATAAAAGCGCCCAATGCAAGTGAATATCCCTTTTGATGATCGCCTGCATAATTCGCAAGCACGGCCATTACCGGGGAGATAAAGGCGAAGCTGGAACCAAGATACGCTGGAATTTTACCACGGCAGATCAAAATGTAAAGCAGTGTACCAAGACCGTTCATCAGTAGAATCATGCCGGGGTCCACCCCGAACAGGTTAGGAACAAGCACTGTACTTCCGAACATGGCGAACAAATGCTGCAGGCTCAGTAAAAATCCTGGTGCCCAGGGGAGTCTTTCGTTAACTTGAATTTCGCGTTGCAATGGAGTTCACTCCTCTTTCTATTATGTTATGATATATCCTGCGGCAAAAACCGCCTTTACTAGATTAAAGAGAACGCGGCATTTTTACAACAACAATTTCACAAGTGCCACGAATTTGTCCAATGTTGGTGCTTTTGCCTTACATTAATGCCATGGAATGGGAAGTGTTGACGTAATCCGTCGTAAGCGTCATAATTATAGAAAACTTTCTACTGAAGAACAAACGGCATTACGATGATGGAACCTGCAGATTACCAAACCCTTGCGGGTTCATTTTATTATAGAAGGGAAACGGAAACCACGAGAATGGGCATAGAGCGATTAATTGACAAGGCCGGCACCTATATAAAAGAAAAAGATCTTCTCCGCATCCGGGAAGCTTATGAATTTGCTGATCAAGCCCACATTGGGCAGGTGCGCAAATCGGGGGAGCCATACATTCTGCATCCGCTGGCGGTAGCAGATATTGTCGTCAATATGCAAATGGATGTCATATCCATAATTGCAGCTCTTTTGCATGATGTTGTGGAAGATACGACGGTGTCACTGGAGCAAATTCGCGCGAATTTTGGCGATACCTGCGCAATGCTTGTGGATGGCTTAACCAAGCTGGAGCGGATCCGTTTCCGCTCGAAGGAAGAGCAGCAGAATGAGAATTACCGCAAAATGTTTATCGCTATGGCGCAGGATATCCGTGTCATTGTGATTAAACTGGCGGATCGTCTTCATAATATGCGCACGCTGAAATATCAATCCGAGGAAAGCCAGCGCCGCATTTCGTATGAAACACTGGAGATCTTCTGTCCCATCGCTGACCGTCTAGGTATATCGGCGATCAAGTGGGAGATGGAGGATATTGCACTCCGCTATTTGAACCCTCAGCAGTATTACCGTATTGCCAACCTGGTGCATAAGAAGCGGGCGGAACGTGAGCAGTTTATCGATAGCGTTATTGGCCGCATTCGCGCCAAGCTTGATGAAATGGGCATTGAGGGTGATCTCTCCGGCCGTCCCAAGCATATCTACAGTGTCTATAACAAAATGAGCACCAAGAACAAGCAGTTCAATGAGATTTATGACCTGCTGGCCATTCGTATTATCGTGGACAATATTAAAGATTGTTATGCCACACTTGGCATTATTCATACACTTTGGAAGCCGATGCCCGGCCGGTTCAAGGATTATATTGCTATGCCCAAAGCGAATATGTACCAATCGCTGCATACAACGGTGGTCGGGCCCGGTGGAGAGCCAACCGAGGTGCAAATTCGTACTTGGGAAATGCACCGTACAGCCGAATACGGGATTGCCGCCCACTGGGCGTATAAGGAAGGAACCAGCAATAACGCTAATCCGGAGAACCGGATGCCTTTTTTTCGCGAAATCCTGGAGCTGCAGCATGAGGCCAAGGATGCTTCGGAATTCGTAGAATCACTCAAAATGGACTTCTTCTCTGACCTTGTCTTTGTATTTACTCCAAAAGGTGAGGTTATTGAGCTGCCTGTGGGCTCTGTTCCTCTTGATTTTGCTTTCCGGATACATACGGAAGTGGGCAATCGTACAATCGGCGCAAAAGTAAATGGACGGATTGTGCCGCTGGATCATAAGCTGAAGACCGGGGACATCGTGGAGATTCTGACCTCCAAGCATTCTTACGGACCGAGCCGCGACTGGCTCAAGATTGCTCAATCCTCACATGCCCGAAGTAAAATTAAACAATGGTTCAAGAAGGAAAAACGCGAGGAAAATGTCGAAAAAGGCCGTGAATCCATTGAACGTGAGCTGAAGCGTCTTAATGTGGAGGTCTCGGAATGGATTTCTGACGACAAATTGATGGAAGTGGCCAAGAAGTTTGCTTTTAATGATATAGAGGATATGCTCTCGGCAGTGGGCTTCGGCGGGATAACGGCTGCCCAGGTGGCTTCCCGTCTGACGGAGAAGCTCCGCAAGGAGCAGGAGGAAGCAGCCAATCATCTGGAGCTTACTTCGGAGATGAAGGAGATTAAATCCTCCGGAGAGAAGAGAACCCAGCCGACGAATGGCGTTCGTGTGAAGGGCATCGACAACCTGCTGGTCCGTTTTGCACGATGTTGTAATCCCGTACCTGGCGACGATATTATCGGATATGTTACGCGCGGCCGCGGCGTCTCCGTCCATCGTGAGGATTGTCCGAACATACCGGGCGACGGTGACGGCGAGGAAGCGGCTCGGGTCATTGAAGTGGAATGGGAAGGCAGCATCGAGGCGAACTACAGCGTGGATATTGAGGTTACAGGCCATGATCGTAACGGGCTGCTCAATGAGGTGCTGCAGGCGGTATCCGAGAGCAAGACGAATATTTCAGCGGTTACCGGACGCTCCGACAAGAATAAGATGGCGATGATTCATATGACCATTCTTATCCGGAACACGGATCATTTGCAATCGGTAGTGGATCGGCTGAAGCGGGTTAAGGATGTTTATACGGTTCACCGGATTATGCAATAGGTCAAGGAGTTGAAGGGCAGTAATGAGAGTAGTTGTGCAGCGCTGTAAAAGGGCGCAGGTAACTGTCGATGGGGCCATAACCGGCGAAATTGGCGAAGGCCTGATGCTGCTTGTCGGTGTAACCCATGGAGACACGGACAAAGATGCCAAATATTTGGCGGATAAAATAGCAGGTCTGCGAATTTTTGAGGATGATGCAGGCAAAATGAACTTGAGTATTACCGACATAGGCGGAGCTATACTGTCCGTCTCGCAGTTTACTTTATACGGGGACTGCCGCAAGGGCAGAAGACCGAATTTCATGGCAGCTGCCGCTCCGGGCGAAGCGGAACCTTTGTATGAATATTTTAACCAGGAACTTACTGCCGGGGGTATCCGTGTGGAGACCGGAATTTTTGGGGCCATGATGGATGTGTCGCTGGTCAATTGGGGTCCTGTTACGCTAATTCTCGATAGCCGGGGATAGGCTGCTAATTGAATAACAATAAGCTACCCGTAAAACGGATGGTACGCGTTTAATTCCCCACAAGGAAGAGCGTGTGTTATCCGTTTTTTGGTGTGGATAGAGCGCTTTTCGACTGGATAAACTAGGAACAGCGGTAACAAATAACTACAGCATACAAGGGGCCCAGTCATGAGACAATCCTATAAAGCATGGGTATGGCGGAGTATTCCTGCGCTGGCGACAGGAAGTCCGGCGGAAGCTTATGCGGCAGCCAAAGAAAATGAAGTTCCGAAGGAAGTTCCCGTATTGAAAGGAAGGAGCCGCAATCTCCTGCCGCGTACTTGAAAAACTAGTGAATCTCCCTGTTTAAGTTAGAATGCGATCTATAAAGGGTAATAAAAAGACGAGAACATAACGATGTGGTGAATGCTGGCGCTGAGTTCAGGGATGAAGAGGTTGTAATCGATGGCAATAATATTACATCACGAACACTAAGGAGGGAATGACATGACTAAGAGAATCCAGGCGTACTTCAAAACCGAGGATGAAGCGGAAGGCGCAAAAACATCATTGATTTCGTACAATGTGGAAGGTTTAGAGGTATGGCCGCTTACTGACCCTTTAGAACGGCGTGACCGTAATATTCTGATGCCATTGGTTCCGTTGAATAATGGGGGTATGGCAGGCGGAGCGTTTGGAACCCTGGGTACAGGATCTCCAGGAGCGGTGGCTATTGTGCCGGGTATCACTGATTCTGAATCTCTTAATGAAACGGACAGCCGGTCTAACACAAATGAGGCAAGGGACAATATATTGTTCCATGATTCCGATTTGGACGATGTTCATTACGTGATGGATCTTAAGGTGGGAGAACAACATTACAGCGAGGTCATTGATGTTTTACGGGGCAAAAATGGCTATGTCGAGGTTTTTGACTAAGTGAAGACACCTAATGACAGGAGATCCATCATATTAAAACGCTTTCTTTTCTGTAATACAACCGTAATATTACATTCATGATTCCTTAATATACGGTGTCTATAATAAAAGCATGACCCCCTTTTTTATAATATATGAATATGGACCTGCAGCAATCGGCTGCAGGTCACTTTTTTTGTTTTCCTGAATTTTAACTTCCCACCTTGACTTTAGGGCTGTGGTTCAGTAAAATCTAACATAATACAGCAGTTTTCAACATAATGTTTTGATGACGGGAACAAGTAATTCGGCCCCACAACCCCAGAGAGGAATCCCCCGCAGAACCGGATGCGTCCATAAGGATGATTTAGCCGTTTCCGCCTGGCTGTAAGGATTCTGTTGATGAGCGAATGAATGACCTCCCCGAGAACGCACGGTGAAAGCAGGCAGGGTAAACAGCTGCCGCGTCCAGTAACCGAATGCGCGTAGGCGGGCGTTAACCGCTTGAGCGGAGCCAGTGTTGATCATGGTCCGGAATGTGGGTGGTACCACGGGTGTATTATTGGTTATGATAATCCCTCGTCCCTGTTTGTAATGAACAGGACGGGGGATTTTTTGCTGTTTTGGAGCAATATGAAATTTTTAAGGAAGCTTAGAGGGGTTATTTCAGGAGGGATAGGCTGTGGCTAAAGAAAGATTTGAGAAACCGACCGGTACGCAGGATGTGCTTCCGGGTGCAGTCGAGAAATGGCAGTATGTGGAGGGGAAGGCAAGAGAACTGTGCCATCGCTTCAACTATAAGGAAATCCGTACCCCTGTATTCGAGCACACTGGGCTGTTCGAGAGAGGCGTAGGGGAAACCACGGATATTGTCGAAGGTGAGATGTATACGTTCAAGGATAAAGGCGACCGGGATCTGGCTCTGCGTCCCGAAGGAACGGCGGGTGTTGTACGTGCTTACGTACAGAACAAGCTGTTCGGAGAGCCGGATGTAAGCAAGCTGTATTACATCGGCCCCATGTTCCGCTATGAGCGTCCGCAGGCGGGCAGATACCGCCAGTTCCACCAGTTCGGCATAGAGGCCTTTGGAGCGGTTGATCCGGCGATTGATGCGGAAGTCATCTCGCTTGGATATCAGTTCTGTAAAGACCTTGGACTGAGTGGAGTGCGGGTGGAAATGAATTCTGTCGGCAACGCACCCAGCCGTGCGGCTTACCGGGAGAAGCTGCTGGGTTTCCTCAGACCGATGAAGGACAGCCTGTGCGGTGACTGCCAGCGGCGCATGGAACGTAACCCGCTGCGCGTACTGGATTGCAAGGTGGATCAGGATAAATTTGCGGATGCGCCTTCTATTTTGGACAGCCTCGATGAAGAGTGCACGACACATTTTGCGAAAGTCAAAGAGCATCTGTCTGCCATGGGGGTGGAATTTGTCATAAATTCCCGTCTGGTTCGCGGATTGGATTATTACACGCATACAGCGTTTGAATATAAAGCAGCAGGCATCGGCTCGATTGATACCGTCGGCGGCGGCGGACGTTACAACGGTCTGGTTGAAGAAATCGGCGGGCCGGATCAGCCGGGCATCGGACTCGGAATCGGGTTGGAGCGCATTTTGCTCATTTTGGAGAATCAGAAGGTTGAAATGCAGGCTGCAAAGCCGCTGGATGTGTATTTTGTAGCACTGGGAGAAGAGGCTGACCTTGAAATTACGAAACAGCTGTTTCGGCTGCGCAGCCTTGGGTTCTCTGCAGAACGTGACTATTTGGGTCGAAAAATGAAAGCCCAGATGAAGTCAGCCGACCGCATGTCGGCGCGGTATACAGCGATTCTTGGCGAAGACGAGCTGAAGAACGGGGTAATCGCCCTGAAGTCCATGGCAACCGGAGAGCAGCGTACCGTGAAGCTGGAGGATCTGGGCGGAGCCATCGAATAACAGGTACTTAACGTGTATAGACCAACGAGATATTTTAACCTTGAAAGGGTATGATAATTATGCAAAGAAGTCATCATTGTGGACAATTAACATTAGAGAATATCGGCCAAACTGTAACCTTGAACGGTTGGGTTCAAACCCGCCGCGATCTGGGGGGCGTATTGTTCATCGATCTCCGTGACCGGAGTGGAATTGTGCAGGTCGTATTTAATCCGGATTATTCGGGCGAAGCGCTGCAAGCAGCCGATAAGGTGCGCAGTGAATATGTGCTGGCCGTTACCGGCAAGGTGGTTAAGCGTGATGCTGAAACCGTGAACCGCAACCTGCCTACGGGTGAGATTGAAGTACAGATTACAGAAATTGAAGTGCTCAACGCAGCGAAAACTCCTCCTTTCTTCATCGAAGATGGTGTGGAAGTGGATGAGTCCCTGCGCCTTAAATATCGTTACCTGGACCTGCGTCGTCCGGAAATGCAAAAAACGCTGCTGCTGCGCTCGAAAGCCGCCAAGATTTTCCGCGATTTTCTGGACAGCGAAGGCTTCATCGATGTGGAAACTCCGATTCTGACCAAAAGCTCGCCGGAAGGCGCACGTGATTATCTAGTGCCCAGCCGTGTACATGAAGGCGAATTCTTCGCGCTTCCGCAATCTCCGCAAATCTACAAGCAGCTGCTCATGGTGGGCGGCGTAGAACGTTACTACCAAATTGCCCGCTGCTTCCGTGATGAAGATTTGCGCGCTGACCGCCAGCCGGAATTTACCCAGGTCGACATCGAGACATCGTTCCTGTCCCAGGATGAGCTGCTTGGCATGATGGAGAAGCTTATGCAGCGTCTGTTCAAAGAAACCGTGGGAGCGGACCTCGCACTTCCGTTCCAGCGTCTTACTTATGCTGAGGCTATGGGGAAATACGGCTCCGACAAGCCGGACCTGCGGTTTGGCCTGGAGCTTATAGAAATGAATGATATCGTTGCGGGAAGCGGTGTGAAGGTATTTGCTTCCGTGATCGAAAAAGGCGGAGAAGTCAAATGTCTGAACGCTAAAGGCTGCGGCACATGGACCCGTAAAGAAATCGATGACCTTGGACCTTATGCCGCACGCTATGGCGCAAAGGGCCTCGCTTGGATTCAAGTGAAGGACGGCGAATTCAAAGGGCCGATTGTGAAGTTCTTCTCCGAGGAAGAGATCGCTGCTGTGAAGGAACGTACAGGTGCTGAGGAAGGCGACCTTCTGCTCTTCTCAGCTGACACCAAAAAAGTTGTGGCCGATGTGCTCGGTGCGCTTCGTCTCAAGATCGGCCGTCAGCTTGGCCTGATCGACGATAACGTGTTCAAGTTTGCTTGGGTAACTGACTTCCCGCTTCTTGGCTATGACGAAGAGCAGAAGCGTTATGTAGCAGAGCACCATCCGTTCACACGTCCGCGTGAAGAGGATCTGCCTTTATTCGATATAGATCCGGGTGCCATCCGTGCGCAGGCCTATGATATTGTCCTGAACGGTTATGAGGTGGGCGGCGGCTCCATGCGTATCTACAAACGTGATGTACAGGAACAAATGTTCAAAGCGCTGGGCTTCACACCAGAGGTAGCCTACGAGAAATTCGGATTCCTGATGGATGCCTTCGAGTATGGCACGCCTCCGCACGGCGGTATTGCCTTCGGCTTCGACCGTCTCGTGATGCTGTTGTCCGGCCGCACAAACCTTAGGGAGACTATTGCGTTCCCGAAAACAGCGAGTGCAACCGACCTGTTGATGGATGCCCCTTCACCTGTAGAGGGCGCGCAATTGGAGCAGCTGCATATCAAGCTTGCCTTGAAGCCGGAAAAAGACAAGAAATAACTATAAGGCTGCCGGAGCGGATGATGATTCCTCCGCTTCGGGAAGCTTTCTAAGGAGGCAGTACATCCATGCTGCATCAGTTCTCACGTACGGAGCTGGCGATCGGACCGGAAGGTCTGGAAATAATGAAGAACAGCACGGTGGCAGTTCTCGGTATCGGCGGTGTAGGCGGGATAGCGGTAGAAGCCCTTGCCCGCTCCGGTATCGGACGGATTATTCTGATTGATAAGGATTCGGTGGATATTACCAATGTCAACCGCCAGATTCATGCGCTTACCACAACGGTTGGGATGAAGAAGGCCGATCTGATGGTGGACCGCGTCAAGCTGATCAATCCCGAGTGTGAAGCCATTGCTATGAATATGTTCTATACGGAAGAAACCTATGAAGAATTGTTCAAGCATAAGCTGGATTATGTAATTGATGCATCGGACACGATCATTTATAAAGTTCATTTAATCAAGGAATGTCTGGCACGCCAGATTCCGATGATTTCGAGCATGGGCGCCGCTAACAAAATGGACCCGACACGCTTCCAGGTGGCCGATATTTCCAAGACGACCTATGACCCTATCGCCAGAATTATTCGCCAGAAGCTGCGTAAGGAAGGCATTAAAAAAGGCGTTAAAGTAGTATTCTCGACCGAGGTGCCGATGAAGCCCCGTCAGGATGTTACGGATAAAATTGTTCCCGAGAACGCACCCGATAGACGCAAAGCTAAGCAGCCGCCTGCCAGCAACTCGTTCGTGCCCCCGGTAGCCGGACTGATTATGGTCAGTGTTGCCGTGCGCGATCTGCTGGAGGCCGGAGGCGTCAGTGTATGAACGAAGCGCTGATCAAGAAGCTGCGTTTGCCGCAGGGTGGCAGTGTACTTGTGATTCAGCCTCCTGAAGGCTATTTGCAGGAACAACTGGAGAACAATGAAGATGCCAAAGCGGTATTCGAGAGGCTTGCTCCCTCTCACCGCAAAGCGTATATCAATTGGATTGAAGAGGCCAAACGGGAGGAGACACGTACTTCCCGTTTGGAGAATACCGTGGAGAAGCTCCGGTTGGGCCGGAAGAACCCCTCGGACAAAGGTTAGTGTTTTATAGCAGCGAGATGAACTAAGAAAAGGACAAAAGGGCGTGCAGCCGGAATCCGGATGCTATCGCTCTTTTGTTGTTGTAGAGCGTAACTTAATCGTAGTGGAGGTTCATTTACATGAAATCGAATTTTTGGCGAAATACGCTCGGATTAGAGCCGGAGGATGACTGGAAACGGGAATGGGCCGCCGGGATTTTGAGCTATTTTGCTTCCGTATATATAGTGATGGTAAATGCTGCGATTCTGCATGATGCAGGTATGCCGCTGCGGGCAGGTATGGTTGCCACCCTGTTGACCGCTATTACAGGCTGTCTGCTGATGGCTTTTGGAGGAAAAACACCGATTATCGTAGTGCCGGGTATGGGCATTAACGCTTTTTTCACCTATACGCTTGTGCATTCCATGAATCTTGACTGGAGAGAGGCGCTGGCAGTAGTTGTTGTAACGGGTGTCCTGTTCGCCATTGTGGCGTTTACATCGCTTTACCGTATTCTCAGTGATGCGATTCCGCATAATTTGCAGCATGCCATTACGGTCGGGATTGGGTTGTTTCTAACGTTTATCGGGCTGCAAAAAAGCGGGATTGTGATCGCACACCGGACAACCTTTGTGGCTATCGGGCATTTCAGTGATCCGGCGGTAATCACCTCCTGTGTCACTCTGCTGCTGGCCCTGGTTCTGTTCGTGCGCGGAACCCGCGGCGGTCTGCTCATCAGCATGATGGCGGGAACGGGACTCGCCTATTTACTTGGAGCCAGCCATGCCCCGGAGAAGCAGCAGTCAGGTCATGTGTTTACCGGATATGGGGATGTGTTTCTTGGTATGAGCTGGAGCAGCGTGGTCAGCCTGGTGTTCTGGATTGCCGTATTCCTGCTGCTGCTGATTGTTGTGTTTGAAAATATCGGGCTGATCGCTTCACAGACACTGCTTGCAAACCGCCCAGAGCGTTTCAAGAGCAGCCTTCGTGCGTTGTCTATAGCCAATATCGCAGCCGGTTTGTTCGGCAGCAGTCCGGTTGTGGCCGCTGCGGAATCCAATGCCGGCATTGCAGCCGGGGGTCGTTCAGGATTGACCTCGCTCGTCACGGGCCTGTTGTTTGCAGCTACCTTTTTCTTCATTCCGCTGCTCGCCTATGTGCCCGACAGTGCCATTGCGCCCATTCTGATTGTGATCGGCGGACTGATGGTGCAGAGCGTGCGGGAGATGGATTTTAACGATATGACTGAGGTGTTTCCTTCATTTCTCGTCATGGTTATGATTCCTTTTACGTACAGTATCGTTGACGGCATGGCCTTTGGATTCATTACTTATCCGATTGTGAAGCTTGCCATGAAACGGGGAAAAGAGGTTCCGGCCGCGTTATATGTCATTGCTGGTCTGTTTTTGGCGAATTTTATATTGCATGCCCTGCTGTAAGTTTTAATTCGCTTTTGGCATCCCCTTGTGCTACAATGAGTATCCTTTTTGTGGCGAACAAAACTTTTAGGAGGTAACTGAAATTGGAGGACAACTTTCAAAGTGCCTATCAAGAGGAAGAAGACAGGCTGAACAGAGCGCTCACGGAGATTGACAGTATGCTGGAGAGACTGCGTACGATGCCGGTGTACACCGGAAATGAGTATACAGAACAGGTACTGGAAGCATCCCGGGAACAGCGGCGCAAGGATCTGGCGAAGCTTAGGCAGGAGCCCTATTTCGGACGGCTTGATTTTCAAGGCAGTGATGAGAATGAGCGTAAACCGCTTTATATCGGCAAAATCGGCGTGGATCGTGAACAGGTAAGCGACCGTCCGCTAGTGATTGACTGGCGAGCTCCGGTAGCTAGCCTGTTCTATTCATTTACGGGAGGGACAGAGCCCGCCTCCTATGATGCCCCTGAGGGGCTTATTGAAGGGTTGGTCTACCTGAAACGCAACGTTGTAATCCGTAAAGAGATTCTGGAGCGGGTAGCGGACACCTTCAACCGGGAAAGTGACGCTCCGGCTGTGTCGGATGAATTCCTGGTCTACCGGTTGGGAGAGAACAAAGACAACCGCCTGCGGGATATCGTATCAACGATTCAGGAGGAGCAGGACAAGATCATCCGTGCCGCCAAGAACACGGCGCTGATTATTCAGGGCGTAGCGGGAAGCGGGAAAACAACAGTCGCGCTGCACCGGCTTGCTTTTTTATTGTATCAATACAAGGAACAGGTCTCGGCAGAGAGAATGGTCATTTTCGCTCCGAACCGGATGTTTCTCGATTATATTTCGGATGTGCTGCCGGAGCTGGGAGTCGGCAATATTGCGCAAAGCACCTTTCCTGAATGGGCGGCCCAGGTGCTGGGTGTTACGCTGCAGCAGCAGGATGCCACTGAAACTCTGAACCGCTGGTTCGAGGCATCAGGTGCCCTGCCGGAGATTACTGCGGAAACCCCCGGGCGGTTCAAAGGCTCAACCGTACTGATGGAGATTATTGAATCCAGTGTACAGCTACTGGAAGCAGGCGCGGTTCCTGAAGGAGATTTCTCGCCTTGGGAAGGTGCGGTTCTGCGCCGGGCCACCATTGAGCGCTGGCATAACGAGGAGTATAAGCCTTACCCGCCTGCGAAGCGCAAGGAGCGTGTAATGGCCCGGATTCACCGCTGGATCGAGATGGAGCTGAAGAAATGTCCTTCGGCCGTGCTGCTGAAAGAGCGGAAGAAAAAAGGCGCACAGCGCGAAAAGGCATACAGCGGGAAATGGCCGAAATATGATCCGCTGACGATCTACAAGCAGATTTTCCGGGCGGTCAAAACACCGGAGAATTGGCCCTCGGAGCCCCTGGCAATTATTCCGGCGAGTGTCCTGAAGGAAAGTCAAAGCGGGCTGAAAAAAGGGGTTCTGCGGGAAGAGGATTTGCCGCCGCTGTTGTACATTCATTATTTGTTGAACGGGAATGAGGGTGTAAACCTGTTTGACCACATTGTGATTGATGAGGCCCAGGATTTCTCTCCATTCCAGATCGCAGTGCTTGATTTGTTTGTACGGGGGCATTCTTTTACCATACTGGGTGATTTATCCCAAGGGATACATGCTTATAAGGGTGTACACGGCTGGGAGGAAATGCAGTCCTTGTTTGCTCCGGAGCACACGGCTTACCATTCATTGACACGAAGCTACCGTTCTACGATGGAAATCATTGATTTTGCCAACGGAATATTATCTTCGGGTGTAGGCAGCACTTTATTGGCGGTGCCTGTGTTCCGCAGTGGAAACCCGGTACGGTTGATTCCATACCGCGGAGGGAAGGGAGAAGCGGATCGGGTAAAAGATTTAACCTCGGCATTAAAGTCTCTCTCCAGCAGGGAATACCGCACGGTGGCTGTCCTGACACGGAGTCTTCATGATGCGAAGGCGCTGCATCTCATCCTTGCGGAGCATTTTAACGAGATTAATCTGATCGATGGCAGTATGACGGAGTACAAGGGAGGCCTGTCGATCTTGCCCCTGTATCTGTCCAAAGGTCTGGAGTTCGACGCAGTCATCGTAGCCGATGCTGATCTGGATCATTATGGGGAAACCGCGTGGGATGCCAAGCTTATGTATGTGGGATGCACACGTGCGCTCCACGAGCTGTGGCTGCTGCATGGCGGTGAGCTGCCTTCTTACCTGCAGGCGACTGCAGAGGCGGTGGAGACTGCTGACGGCTGTCCGGAAGGAGAAGTGGGTTAAAGTAAATTTGGTTGGTTATAGCGATAGGGTGATCCAGGATGGGTCAGTTTTCTTTTTACTGCAAAAGGTACAATTAAATTCGCGGGTTTGCTGCCAAAGGACAGTTTAGTTGTATTCCGTACAGTTATTTTTAAGTAAATCCGGCCTACAGCCGCTTCTGGCTGATTCTAATTGCGTAAAGTGCAATTAAAAGTATTTAAAGGAGTTTTTGATCACAAATAGCTGTACGAAGTGCAGTTAAGTTGTTTGTAACTTCTCTTTGACAGTCATTACCTGAAAAAAGAGCATGGTACCCGTCGCGTTGACGAAGCCATGCTCTTTTTTATCATATGGCGTGGTATGTTATGATATTAAAAAGTGTTAGTTTTATCTTAACATTCCGAATACAGCAAGGAAGTGGACTTATGGATTTGTTCTCAATCGGGGAAGACACAGGCGGCGGCCGGCTGCTGGCTGATCGGATGCGCCCGGTAAATCTCGATGAATATATCGGCCAGGAGCATATTATAGGCCGCGGAAAGCTGCTGCGCAGAGCGATAGAAGCCGATCAGGTCTCATCCATCCTGCTCTATGGTCCTCCGGGCTGCGGCAAAACAACACTGGCTCATATTATCTCACATCATACCCAGGCAGAGTTCGTGCGTCTCAATGCGGTAGAGGCTTCCGTCAAGGATGTAAGAGAAGTAATAGAGCGTGCCCAGAACAATAAAGCGCTCTACGGCTCCAAAACGATTCTTTTCCTGGATGAGGTGCATCGTTTCAACAGCTCCCGGCAGGATGCGCTGCTGCCCGCAGTAGAGAAAGGTACAATCATATTTATAGGTGCGACGACGGAGAATCCGTTCCACTATGTGAATGGTGCCCTTATGAGCCGTTCGACGCTGTTTCAGCTGGAGTCGCTGACGAGTGAACACAGCCTGATCGCCATGAGAAGGGCGCTGGCCGACAAGGACAAGGGGCTCGGCTTTATGGAGCTTCAGGCGGATGAAGAGGCGCTGCAGCACATCGCCACGATGGCGAACGGCGACATCCGGCGCGCGCTGAACGCGCTGGAGCTGGCCGCGCTCACGACAGCGCCGGAGAGTGACGGCAGTGTGCATATTACACTTGAGGTGGCGGAGGAGTCAATTCGCCGACCGATTGTCAAAGCGGATGAATCGACGCAGTATGATGTCCTATCGGCTTTCCACAAAAGCATCCGCGGCTCCAGCGACGCCGCCCTGTTCTGGTTCCTGTATGCGGTGGAGAAGCTGGGGATGGACCCGATGACGTTCATCCGGCGGCTGATAGCCGCCAGCAGCGAGGATATCGGCTTGGCCAACCCGCAGGCAATGGTGCAGGCGGTGAGTGCGCTTGAGGCGTACCGGAACAACGGCTGGCCGGAAGCGAAGCTGAACATTGCCCAGGCCATCCTGTTCGCGGTGGAGAGTCCGAAATCCGATGCGGTATATACGGCCATCTCCAAGGCAATGTCCAGCATTGAGGAATTGAAATCGGCGGAGGTGCCGCTGCACTTGCGCGATACGCATTACAAAGGCGCGTCTGCGCTGGGGCATGCCGGATACCAGTATCCGCATGATTTTCCCGGTCATTATGTGAAACAGGATTATTTGCCGAAGGCGATCGCGCGCAGAGTCTTCTACCAGGCCACCGAGCAGGGTAACGAAGCCAAAATCCGCCACAATCAGGGACTGAGACGCGAGCAATAGGCCTTACTTAAGGAGAAGAGAAATGAAAAAGACAAGGCCCGTATCCCTTAAGATACAGGCCTGCCTTGTATATAAGCTTAGGACTGGATATGCATAGGGGATTTGGGCTGAATGCCCCCCTCCGTTGCCGCATCAAGTAGGCTTTTTGGATTATTCCAGATTTCAAACCATTTCTTGACGGCGGTCACCATGATTACGAGGCCCAGTATCAGCATGGTAATGGACAATACGGCATTCAGAACGCTGTAACCTTTAGCGGCTTCGTTCAGGTAAACATTCCGCACCATCCAATAGCCGGCATAGTTTACGGTAACGTACAGATAGGCCAGCGGGATGAGACAGGTCAGCATGTATCTACGTTTATCAGCAATTTTCAGAATAACGGTTGCCCCGATAATCAGGCCGATGGAGGCCATAAGCTGGTTGGATACGCCGAACAGCGCCCAGACCGAACCGATATCGCCCGAGAAGAGCAGATATCCCCACAGCAAGCAGGCCAGGGCGCTGGCAAAAATGGAGCCCGGAAGCCAATCCACCCGTTTGAGCGGCTTGTAAAACTCGCCGAAGAAATCCTGGATGAGGTAACGGGAGACACGAGTGCCTGCGTCGATTGCGGTCAGGATGAATACGGCTTCAAACAGAATAACGAACTGGAAGAAGAACGAAGCCAGATTTCTAAACCAGGGAAGTTCGGTGAAAATATAAGTCATCCCCACGGCCAGCGTCACCGCTCCGCCTGTTCGGCCTTCCAGGTTCAGCCCGATTTCATCGCTGAGCTCCGCAAGATGGACCGGTTCCATTCCCAGTGTGCTGAACACCGCAGGTGCGGAGTTAATGGCGAAATAATCGGCGGGCTGCAGGGAAATTGCCGCGATTAGCGCCATGATGGACACGAGACACTCGACGAGCATGGAGCCGAAGCCGACGGGCTTAATATCGCTCCAGCGGTTCAGCATCTTGGGCGTTGTGCCGGAGCCGACAAAGGCATGGAAGCCGGATATGGCACCGCAGGCAATCGTAATGGAAATAAACGGCCAGACAGGACCAGGCAAAATAGGCCCGCCGCCATTAACGAATTCAGTTACAGCAGGGAACGCAACTCCCGGGTTAACAATGAATACGCCGATAATAAGGGCGATGAACACCCCGATTTTCATAAAGCTGCTTAAATAGTCGCGCGGGGCGAGCAGGAGCCACACGGGTAACGCCGCAGCAAAGAAAGCGTACACAGGCAAAACAATGGCAAGTGTGGACATCTCCAGCGTCAGCCAATCGCCTAGCACGGTGTTTTGAATATAGGGGCCGACGAATACCCCGGCCATAATCAGTATAAAGCCGACAATGGATGGCACTTTGAGATTGCCGGTTTTTTTGTAGTACAGCCCTACGCCCATGGCGATAGGAATTGTAATCCCTACGGCAAAGGTACCCCAAGGATTCTTCTCCAGCGCGTGAAGGACAACCATGGAAAGGCCGGCCATCGTTATCGTAATGATGAACAACATCGCAAGCCCGGTACAGAATCCGGCAACCGGCCCCAGTTCGTCCTTGGCAACCTCTGACAATGATTTGCCTTCCTTGCGCATGGAGGCGAAGAGAACAACGGCATCATGCACGGCCCCCCCAATTACAGCGCCGATCAAAAGCCACAGCAGACCGGGTAAATACCCGAACTGGGCGGCCAGTATCGGTCCGACCAGTGGGCCTGCGGCAGCAATGGCTGCAAAGTGGTGGCCGAAGGAAACCCATTTGTTCGTCGGTACGTAATCCTTGCCGTCCTCCAGTTTATGGGCGGGCGTGGGATGCAATTCATCCATTCGGTGCAGCTTGAGAACCTTGTTTGCCATAAAAGTGCCATACAGCCGGTAAGCGATCATCAGAATACAGATGGAACCAATCATAATCGTTATTGCGCTCATGATAGATAGTATCCCCCTTATAAAACAATATCAGATGCCCCTATGATAACAAATGAAAGCGCAATCATAGAGGTTTCATCATGAGATGCAGGATAAGGGCTGCGGGATGCAGCAGCGGGGTGCCAAAATACAAAACAACGCCATTCAAGAAAACCGATTAAAAGCCGAGCAGCACCTTCAGCTCTTTTACATAGCTGCGGCTGACCGGAACTTTGGAGCCATCCTGCATGACAAGGAGGTATGTGGAGTTAAACCACGGCTGAATTTCGGCAATATGTGATACATTGACCATATAACTGCGATGAACCCGTACAAAGTGGCTGTTCTGCAGCTTTCGCTCCAGATGGGTGAGCGGTTCGCCGGACTTGTATTCCTTCTGCTCCGTTTTAATCAGCGTTTTGCCTTCCTCTGAGCTGATGAAGAGGATTTCCTGAAGGTCAACCATCAGAATCCGTTCATCCAGCGGGATAGCAATCTTCTGCGTTAGCGGCGAGCGGCGCGGCTGCGGAAGCGCAATAGTGGCCTCGTTCTTTTTCAACCTTCGGATTTTCTCTAGCGTGTGCAAAATGCGTCTGTCGTCAAAAGGCTTCAATACATAATCCAAAGCGTTCAGGTCAAAGGCTTGCAAGGCATATTCGTCAAAAGCGGTGGCGAACACTACGGCAGGGACATAATCAAGCTCCATTAATTGTTCCGCCAAGTGCAGACCGCTGTCCTCGGCCAGTTTGATGTCGAGAAACACCACATCCGGCCGCAGCTCCTCAATATGCTTCATGGCATCATTGATGCAATCGGCCTCTCCGACTATTTCTACCTGCCTGCTTCTGCGCAAGATATACGCCAGTTCGTCCCTGGCAAGAGGTTCATCATCTACTATAAATGCTTTCAGTATGGTCATCGCTGGCCTCCTTTCTCTGTAAGGGTAGAATGATATACAAGGTCGTTCCCTTTCCCTCGATGCTTTCAACGGCGAAATGCGCGGCATGGCGGTAAATGCCCTGGAGCCGTTCCCGGATATTGTACAGCGCCGTGCCTGTGCCCTCGCTCGAAGCTACCGTCTCCTTACCCAAGGCATCCAGCGTCTCACGGGCAATTCCCTTTCCGTTATCTTCCACGACAAGATGCAGGCCGTCATCCCCGCTGTAAGCGGAAATGCGAATTTGCCCACGGCTGCGAACATGGGAGAAGCCGTGGCGGATAGCGTTTTCTACCAGCGGCTGCAGAATGAACGGAGGGATGGGGAGCTTTTCAAGCCCCTGCTCAATGTCAAACTCCACCTGGTATTTATCCGGAAACCTTGCCTGCTCCAGGTGAAGATACGCCTGCACGTATTCCAGCTCCTTCTCCAGGGTGATGAGCAGTTGCTGGGCACCTTGCAAGTTGCTGCGGAAAAAAATGCCCAGCTCCAGCAGCAGCTTTCTCGCCTTTTCAGAATCGGTGCGGCACAGTGCGGAAATCGTATTGATGGCGTTAAAAAGGAAATGGGGATGTACCTGTGCCTGCAGCGCTTTAATTCGCGCATCCTTCAGCAGCGTGCTTTGCAGCTCGGCCTCCGCCAGCTCCAGCTGTGTGGAGAACAGCTTCGCCAGCCCCTCCGCCAGCTCCTCCTCCACCCGGCTTAATCGGCCCGAATTTTGAAAATACAGCTTGAGCGTACCCACCGTTTTGTCGCGAACCTGCAAGGGCAACACCACCGCCGCGCGCAGGACGCAGCTCTCCCGGAAGCATTGGATGTCCTCGGCCGATTTGGCAACCATGATTTCCCCCTTTTCCAGAACGGATTTAGTCAGCGCCGTAGCGAGGGCCTGGCCGGGAATATGATGATCCGAAGCGACGCCGACATGGGCAAGCACCTGTTGTTTATCCGTTATGGCCACCGCATCGGCCTCGGTCAGCTTCAGCAGAATATGCGCTGCTTCCCTGCATGATTCCGGATTTAGGCCCTGTCTGAAAAACGGAAGTGTCTGATCCGCGATATGGAACGCTTTATGCGTCTGCAGCGCGCTGAGCCGCTCCTTCTCGCGCAGGATGGACCGGATAATGAACATAAACATCAGCGTACCAAAGCCGTTTATGAGAATCATGGGCAGGCCGATGGTCTGGACAAGCTCCCTGGCAGCCTCGTGAGGCTTGGCGGCAATTAGAAGAATGGCCATTTGAACCGCTTCCATAATCATGCCGACCACGGCGGCGAACCACGGAGGAATAAGTCCGCGTTTCCGGTACCAGTTGCCCATGTATCCGGCGGCAAGCCCGGCCAGGACGGAAGAGAGGGCGCAGGCAGCCGCCGTAAAGCCGCCCAGCGAATACCGATGAATCCCGGCCAAAAGCCCGACTCCAAGGCCGACCAGGGGGCCGCCGAGCAGACCGCCGATGCCCACTCCCATAATTCTAGTGTTGGCGATAGCATTATCGGGGGATACTTCCATAAGCCAGCTCTGGGATACCACATTGCTGTGGTGAATCTCAATCCCCGTATAATTGCTTATGACGCCGAACAGTCCAAAAACTGCAATCAGCAGCAGCTTTCCTACGGTGCGGTGCTCATTATGAACAATTTGCCGGAATGATTTCATCTGAGAGAGCAAAAAGGCAATGATGACAAGAATTCCGACCCTTTCCAGCATCAACGGCAATAGATCAATCATGGGAAGCCTCCTTTTCCTCTTCACATTATCATACTACAGAATCCGTAAAGCCCACTATTACAGAATCTAGCTGAGAAAGCCCTTGCTTTTGAATCTCTTTTTCTGTACCCGCACAACAAGTTTATCGCGTACACAGCAGTTTAATATGAAGTCCAATTTGTGAAACGATAAAGAGGGCAATCCGGCACCGGATACGGTGTCAGATTGCCCTTTTTTATGAAATGCGGTATTTGTTCAATCGCTTTAGGATGATTGCGGCAAAGGCACAACCTTTTCCGCATATTCAATGGTTCCGCCGCCAAGGCAAAGCTCGCCAAGGTAGAAGACGACGGCTTGTCCCGGCGTAATCGCCTTTTGCGGCACGTCGAAAGCGACATGCACCGTTCCGTCTTCACGGGCCGTCAACGTTACGCCTTGGTCAGGCTGGCGGTAACGGAACTTCGCTGTACATTGCAGCGGCCCGGCGCCAAGCTGCCGGCCGTCAATCCAGTTCACACCGGAAGCGACAAGGCTGGTGGAGTACAGGCTATGATGCTTATCTCCTTGCACGACATACAGTATATTGCGGCTTAGGTCTTTATCTGCAACGAACCATGGCTCGCCTGAACCTGAACCGCCGATGCCCAGACCCTGACGTTGTCCCAATGTGTAGTACATCAGTCCTTCGTGACGGCCCTTTGTTTCTCCGGTAGCGATATCAACCATATCGCCGGACTGGGCAGGCAAATACTGGCTGAGGAATTCACGGAAATTGCGTTCTCCGATAAAGCAGACGCCTGTGCTGTCTTTTTTCTTGGCGGTGTACAACCCGGCTTCTTCGGCAATTCGCCGTACCTCCGGCTTAGGCAGATGACCGATAGGGAACATGGCCTTGGAGAGCTGATATTGATTCAGGGCATTCAGGAAGTAGGTCTGATCCTTATTGCTGTCCACGCCGCGCAGAAGCTTGAATACGCCATCTTCTTCTATAACACGCGCATAGTGCCCTGTAGCTACATAATCAGCGCCCAGCTGCAGCGCACGGTTCAGGAACTCCCCGAACTTGATCTCACGGTTGCACATTACATCCGGATTCGGTGTCCGGCCTGCCTTATATTCATCGAGGAAATAAGAAAATACTTTATCGAAGTATTCCTTCTCGAAATTAACGGTATAGTAAGGAATATCAATCTGCTCACAAACGCGGCGCACATCTTCCGCATCGCTTTCGGCCGTACATACGCCGAATTCGTCGGTGTCGTCCCAGTTTTTCATGAAGATCCCGATGACGTCATAGCCCTGCTGCTTGAGCAAAAGCGCTGTGACAGAGGAATCGACACCTCCGGACATACCGACGACGACACGCGTATTTTCTATTGCTTTTGTCATCGTAATCACCATTTTCAAATAAAATATGATACAAAAAGTATTATAGCATACCCGTGTGCTGCAAACCGCCTGTAAGAAGGCGAAAGTGACCTGAAAAAAAGTCAAAATTTCAAATTTGTCCACCCCTGAAGAACATTATTGCGAAAACTTGACTTTTGTTCTCCAAATGTAAGCGCAGATATGATAACATAAACTAAGAGTGAACATCGGAATACGGAGATATCCACCTGAAGCTATCCGGACTAATTATTATACTATGAATTGCAATTTAACCGAAAGAGGTGCCCCTTTGAAAATATCAACAAAAGGACGTTACGGATTGACCATCATGATGGAGCTTGCCATCAAATACGGTGAAGGCCCCACATCGCTTAAAAGCATCGCCGAGAAAAACGGATTGTCCGAGCATTATCTGGAGCAGCTCATCGCTCCCTTGCGTAATGCCGGGCTTGTAAAAAGTATTCGCGGAGCCTATGGCGGTTACATTCTGTCACGTGAAGCTGGGACAATTACCGCTGGTGATATTATCCGCGTACTGGAAGGTCCCATTTCTCCTGTAGACTTTACGGAGGAGGACGACCCGGCCAAACGTGATCTATGGCTGCGTATCCGCGACAGTATTGCAGAGGTGCTCGATTCGACCACACTGTCTGACCTGATTTCTTATAAAGAAGAAAGTCAGGCGGATAATTATATGTTTTATATTTAAATTTTAAATTATAAACTCGCGGAAATATCATATTCAACCGGTTATCCTGTTAGCTCTTCTAGGGCGGGATAGCCGGTTTTTTTTAGCGGTTTCGGGTTCTGTTGGATCTCCCCGGGCGGCTTTTTTTGCTGTTTGATGGGCTTGGGCTTCTTTTGTTGTACAACAACCAAAGGAGAATGTTGTACAACGTTATCGGATGATTGTTATACAACATTCCAGTTTTCTCGAATGTGCTGATCAGTCATGCTCATATCATCTTATCCCCCTTATAAGTTCAGCGGTTTGCCGAAAATACGTGATCTACATGCAATCCCTAGCTTAAGTGCTGGGGTAGACCCATACAGCCTTGTGAATTGATTACTCCGCTTTTGTTTAGCACATTAAAATCTACTGTGCATTTTATATAGAGAAACTTAATAGAAAGGGGTAGATCAGAATGGCTACTCGTCAGCCTGATTTAGTATTGATCAGTTGGAGCAGAAATCCGTTGGTTCCTGGATCTGCACGTAGGATTCTTTCAGCTCGTGTTATTGGGAATGCTCAACCCTGTAAGAGCGATTTGAAACACAATGCATTGCTTAGAACTGCATTAGCCTGTCTGCTGGATAATGATGTAGGTTTTAAAATTGTTTTTAGAAAAAAAACCTCGGCTATTAGCGGATATTTGTTGTTACAACGCCATTGATATTTTTTCAGGGGGTTGCGAAATTGCTGCTCCCTTTTACTATGTATCTCCTTCCTTGGGATACCGGGAGAGGATGGTTAATCCTCAGCCTCGTAAATTTCTTCGTTCAGGTATTCCTCTGGCACTTCATATGTGGTAGGTTCTTTGTCCCACTCTTCCATTTTCAAGCCTTCCCCGTAAAAATCAGAAAGGAAGAGACGCCGTTGCTTATCTTCGAATACTGACTTCACTATGATTTTCTCTCCGTTTATTTCAGAAACAACTCCACGAAATTCATTTACATAACCTTCACCGTACATCTTCGCATGATGTACAGCCCCTGGCAGTGCATAATTCCCTTTGCTGTCCCAATGGTTCGGTCCGCCCTTCTCTCCGTCGCTGGCTTTCGGAGTTGGCCACATTTTCACCTGATCTATTTATTCCTGAAGGTGATGTTTATGCCTCATTCGCTTACACGAACAACAGCCCATGCCCCTGCATAGCATATACCACTAACTTTAGGGGAGAGGGGCGGGTTTCATAATGGGCATTCAGCTAACCGCAATTCATTGGGTGTACCTGGCGTTTATTGTGTTTATTATGGCGCTGCTGATTCGGCGGCGTGATACGACGATGATCTGTGTGGTCGGTATTTTTGCCTTGGGGCTCCTTGCAACGGATACGCTCAGCGGTTCGGTGTCGGGAATATTTAACTCTTTCTTATATGCCACCAAAGAGCTGCTCGGCACCATTATGATTATCTCTATTATTGTGGCGATGAGCCGGATTCTGATTATAACAGGCATTAATGAGACCATGGTTGCTCCGCTTACCCGATTCCTGCGCACGCCGGCAATGGCCTTCTGGGGAATCGGACTGATCATGATGGTGACTTCATTCTTCTTCTGGCCTTCGCCTGCGGTAGCTCTGGTCGGTGCCGTTCTGCTTCCGGTGGCCGTACGTGTTGGTCTGCCCGCGCTGGGCGCGGCAATGGCGATGAATCTGTTCGGTCACGGGATCGCGCTGTCCGGCGATTATATTATCCAGGGCGCACCGAAGCTGACCGCGGACGCTGCAGGGCTGCCGGTCTCCAGTGTAATGGAAGCGAGTATTCCGCTGGTCATAGTAATGGGTCTAGTCACTACGGTCACGGCGTTTTGGATGATGCGCAGAGACCAGAAGAATGGAACTTGGCGAGATGGACTGGTCTCTGTCAAAGGCGGGGCGGGTCCGTTGTCTGCTGCCGGAGCGGAGGATACAGGGCCGATATTTATGGACCCCTTTCTCAAAAAAGGGCTGGCTATCGCCATCCCGCTGCTGTTCCTGCTTGATGTCGCGTCGATGTTCGTGTTTGACTTGCAGGGCGGCGACGCCACGGCCTTGGTCGGCGGAACCGCCGTGCTCATTCTGGTTTCCATTACCCTGCTTGCCCATCGCAACCAGGGGCTGGAGAAGATTACCTCCTATTTAATTGAAGGATTCGTCTTTGGCTTCAAAGTATTCGGTCCGGTCATCCCGATTGCCGCATTTTTCTATCTCGGCGATTCGGCTTTTACGGAGCTCTTCGGCAAGGTGCTGCCGGATGGTTCGCATGGCATCGTGAATGATCTTGGTGTTGCCCTTGCGGATCACGTTCCGCTGAACGGGGCTGTTGGCGCTGTTACGATGACCGTCATCGGAGCGATCACCGGCCTTGATGGCTCCGGCTTCTCCGGCATCTCGCTCGCCGGCTCGATTGCCCAGTTGTTCGCTGCCGCCATCCACTCCGGCGCGGCGACTTTGACCGCCCTAGGCCAGGTGGCCGCCATCTGGGTCGGCGGCGGCACACTGATCCCGTGGGCCCTCATTCCGGCAGCGGCCATCTGCGGCGTCAGCCCGTTTGAGCTGGCCAGGCGCAACCTGAAGCCGGTACTGCTGGGGCTTGCGGCGATGACGATTGTTGCTATTTTTCTAATCTGACCGCCTATTCTGATTTCAATTGCATAAAGAACGGATGTTCGGTTATAATAGAAACAAGTGTTCTTGTATTAGGAGGTGATTGGTATGAAGATGGGTGTTGGTCAAATCATCGAAATTGTGTATCTGGATAAGGCCGGGAAAATATCGCAGCGGAAAATCAAGATAAAGGACATCCGAGACGGGATGATCCGGGCGACCTGTCTCACAACCGATGCACCTCGCGTTTTCCGTATTCATAACATTCTTGCCTGGCAGCCTGCCAAGAACCAGCGTGCCGGTTGATCTTCCGCGCAGATAAACGTTATATTTTGTTGATACTCATTAAAGGGTATGATATAAAGAAGACCGAACGTTTATTTTAAATATAAAGAATTAAATGTACCATTTAATGAATCAAAGAAGCGGAGACCTTAACTATGAAACCCATCTATTTGGACCATGCCGCCTCAACCCCGGTTCATCCCGAGGTGGCTAGTGTGATGTTGAAGATATTGACGGAACAATTCGGCAATGCATCCAGCGTGCATACTTTTGGCCGTTCAGCCAAAAAAATCATAAACGGGGCGCGCGATACCATCGCCGCCTCTTTGGGCTGTTCCCCGGAGGAATGGGTGTTTACCGGCGGAGGTACAGAGAGCGATAATCTGGCTTTATTTGGAGCCGCTGCAGCTGCAGCATCCTCTGGTAAAGGAAAGCATATAATCACCACGATGATTGAACATCATGCCGTACTGCATACCTGTGATGCACTGGAGAAGGAAGGCTTCAGCATCACTTACCTTCCTGTTGATTCCACGGGATTAGTGAGTGTAGATGAAGTAAAGGCAGCACTAAGAGAGGATACTGTTCTTATTAGTGTAATGTATGCCAATAATGAAATTGGAACCGTTCAGCCCATTGAAGAAATTGGTGAACTTGCGGCTGGCAAGGGGATTTTGTTCCATGTAGATGCCGTTCAGGCTTTAGGTATGATACCCATAACGCTCCGGGAAATTCCGGTAGATTATATGAGCTTCAGCGCTCACAAAATCAACGGACCTCAAGGAATGGGCGGCCTGTATGTTCGCCGGGGAGCGCCGCTGCACGCAAGACTGCACGGAGGGCTCCAGGAACGCGGACGCCGCGCAGGAACCGAGAATCTTGCCGGTGCAGCGGGCTTTGCCAAGGCGGTGGAGCTGGCAGTGCAAGGATTGTCGCAAAAACAAGCGGATGCGCTTATGCTGCGGCACAAGCTGCTGGAGGAGCTCGACCGTCTAATCGGACGGGAGAACTATACGATCAACGGGAATGCCGGTCATTTCTTGCCGAACATTGTAAATTTGAGCTTTCCGGGAGTAAGGACAGATGTAATGCTCATGAATCTGGATATGGAGAGCATTTCTGCTGCCAGTGGCTCAGCCTGCACTTCTGGATCTTTGGAAATATCCCATGTTTTGAAAGCAATGGGACTCTCCGCAAATCTTTTGGAATCGGCGATTCGATTTAGCATGGGTTTGGGTAATACTAGTGAAGAAATGGAATACGTTGCCCAGAAAGTTGAAACTATTCTGAAGCGGCTACGTAACAGGGATTAGGTAGTTAGCTTGCGAGGAGACTAAACCATCATGAAACTTCAGGATATGATCGGACTGGCTGTATTCGAAGTAGAAGAAGGTCAAGAAATCGGCAAAATTGTCGACTTTGTAGTCGATTCAAGCTTGACCATTACGGGTATTGAACTGGAAAGCAAATCTTTTTTCACCAATCATGTGAAAGTAGTGGCGTGGAAAGATATTGTCGCCTACGGTGAAGATGCTGTCATGATTGCCAGTAAAGAGTCGATCCAGAAGGAAGATACCGACCAGATACCCCATACTTACCTATTGGGGAAGAATAAATTAAAGGATTTACAGGTAGTAACTACTACTGGGACGATCATTGGACGAATATCCGATGTTTATTTTGACCAAAAGATGGGAAACACAATAGTAGCGCTGGAAATCAGTGACGGGCTTGTGACTGATTTAATCGAAGGCCGCAAATGGCTGCCTTGTTCTGAAGAGATCTCCATTAGCGAGGATGCTGTACTGGTTCCGGCAATGAGCGAAGAACGGCTTCAAAAAGCCATTAATATTGTTAACGGATAGGTGGAATGTATTATATGAAGTGTCCAAACTGCAACTCCAAAGATATCGGCAAGATCGGTTCCCACCAGTTTTATTGCTGGGGCTGTTTCATCGAATTGACGGTAAACGGCGAGAAAATGTCGGTTTATCAAGTTGAAGAAGACGGCACACTTAGCTCACTCGACGATCTGTTCTTCGGGGAGGAATTCAATCAGGAATTCCCTCATATTCATGCCTCGTCCTGACCGTTGTTCCCGCTGAATAAGTGTGGGTACATACAATTAGCGTCCAATCTCCTTGCTGTGAATGATTCAGCGAGGGGCTGGGGCGTTTTTTTGCATTTTTGAGGTGATTATTATACGATAACGGTTATTTTACTGCGGCCTTACATATACTTATTTACAAAGCCAGTCCAGTTTCAGCCGCAGGAGGTAACGGAATGGAGCAATGGTCCCAAAGTAAATGGTATCGCTGGATGATCGGAGTGCTCTTAATTCTGATAATCCTGTACTTTGTTTGGCTGCTGCGTCCGATGCTGCAGCAGGTTTTTTTATTCCTGAAAGCTATTCTGGCGCCATTCTTGGTTGCGATGATTATTTCTTATGTGCTTAATCCTGTTGTAAGTATGCTGGCCGCCCGCAAAATGCCGCGCAGTATCGCCGTACTTCTCATATACGCTGTTTTCCTGACTACGATCGCTGTGATTACCATCAATCTGTTTCCGATGTTTATTGAGCAGCTTGAGGAATTGAATGAACATTTGCCGGAGATGACGCTGCGGGCACAAGGCCTGATGCGCAATATGGACTCGCGATTGATCCCGCCCGGCGTTGAAATGGGCATGAATAACTGGTTTTTTCAGCTGGAAAACCGTCTTGCTACCGGCATATCTCATTTTCTTGACAATATCGGGTCTACGATCAACCTGTTGTTTAACGCGTTCATCATACCTTTTCTGGTATTTTACATTTTGAAGGATTTTGAGGTGTTTGAACGGACGGTTGTGTCCTGTCTGCCCCGCTCCCGGCGTAAATCCATTGTTACTATGTTAAAAGACATCGACGACGCGCTCGGTAATTACATTCGCGGACAGTTTTTGGTCTGTATTATTATCGGGGTCCTTGCTTATATTGGATATGCATTAATCGGTATGCCATATGCCTTGCTGTTTGCCAGTGTTGTAGCCATGTTCAATATTGTGCCCTACATGGGTCCTTTTCTGGGCGCGGCCCCGGCGATAGTGATGGCCTCGACGATCTCTCTTCGTCTGGTACTACTGGTCGCGGTTGTGAATACGCTGTGCCAAATGCTGGAGAGTAATGTTATATCTCCTCAGGTAGTGGGGCGTAAGCTTCATCTGCATCCCCTGCTTATTATTTTTGCGCTGCTCGTGGGTGGCGAGGTTGCCGGAATGATCGGGCTTATTCTGGCCGTGCCTTTTTTTGCGGCGGGAAAAGTGGTCCTTCAGCACTTTGTGGCCTATTATATGAAAAGAAAGCCCGTATAGTGTAGTGAGCGAATAACACATTGACTGGAGCAGCAGCTTTTGTATATAATGTTGTGGAATATTACGATTCGAATCGTGAACATATTTGTCGTTGATGAGGAGCATTAATTTCGGGCATCGTCAGTACAGAGAGCCGGCGCAAGGTGCGAGCCGGTTGGCGGAACGGAATGAACTCACCTCGGAGTCATGGCGCAAATTCCAGCAGAGCCGTTTCTGATTTAACGGATTTCTGCGAGAATGAACCGCCGTCGCCTCACCCCCGTTAAAGGGTGCAAAGTGAGTGGCAGAATAAAGCATATTCAGCCGCTAACTAGGGTGGTACCACGGGAATTCAAACCTCTCGTCCCTAGCGTTTACGCTAGGGATGGGAGGTTTTTTTATTAAGAAGCAGCATCGCGGTTTGAACTTAATAGCAACACTCCAAGGAGGAGCTTATGATGAGCGACAACAAAGCCAATAAAACGGCCGTTCCAGGCTACCGGGCACAGACCCTTGAGCCGAAATGGCAGCAGTACTGGGAAGAGAACAAAACCTTCAAAACGGGCGAAGATCCGGGAAAACCGAAATTTTATGCGCTGGATATGTTTCCATATCCTTCGGGCGCAGGGCTGCATGTAGGCCATCCGGAAGGTTACACGGCTACCGACATTGTCTCCCGCTACAAGCGGATGAGAGGGTATAATGTGCTGCATCCGATGGGATGGGACGCGTTCGGATTGCCGGCAGAGCAGCATGCGCTGGACACAGGCCAACACCCGCGTGAAATTACTTTTAAGAATATTGATAATTTCCGCCGTCAGATTAAATCGCTGGGCTTCTCTTACGATTGGGACCGCGAGATTAGCACAACAGACCCTGCTTATTATAAATGGACCCAGTGGATTTTTATTCAGCTCTACAATCGTGGTCTGGCTTATGTAGCGGAAGTGCCGGTCAACTGGTGTCCGGCGCTGGGCACCGTGCTTGCCAATGAAGAGGTTATTGACGGGAAAAGCGAGCGCGGGGGACATCCCGTGGTCCGCAAGCCGATGCGCCAGTGGATTCTGAGAATTACGGAGTATGCCGAGCGGCTGCTTGAGGATTTGGAGGAGCTGGATTGGTCCGAGAGCATCAAGGATATGCAGCGCAACTGGATCGGCAAGTCCAAGGGAGCGGAAGTAACCTTTACGATTGATGGGCACGAAGAGAGCCTGACCGTATTTACGACACGTCCGGATACATTATTCGGAGCGAGCTATTGCGTACTGGCGCCGGAGCATGAGCTGGTTGAAATGATTACAACGGAAAGTCAGCGTACAGCCGTAGTGGAGTATCGGGAGAAGGCTTCACATAAGAGTGATCTGGAGCGCACGGACCTTGCAAAAGACAAAACAGGCGTGTTCACAGGCGCTTATGCAATCAATCCGGTAAATGGAGCCCAAGTGCCGATCTGGATCGCGGATTATGTGCTGGCCGGATACGGAACGGGAGCTATTATGGCTGTTCCGGGTCACGACACACGCGACTGGGAATTTGCAAAGCAGTTCGGCCTGGAGATTCTGGAAGTCGTACAGGGCGGAAATATTGAGGAAGAGGCCTATGCAGGGGATGGCCCGCACGTAAATTCCGGGTTCCTTGATGGACTGGAGAATGCTGAAGCGATAGCGAAAATGATCTCCTGGCTGGAAGAGAAGGGAAGCGGTAAAGGCAAGATTACCTACCGTTTGCGTGATTGGTTGTTCAGCCGTCAGCGCTACTGGGGTGAACCGATCCCAATCCTGCACCTCGAAGACGGTTCTATGAAAACAGTGCCGGAGGATCAGCTTCCACTGCTGCTGCCTGACGTTGATCAGATCAAACCTTCAGGAACAGGGGAATCACCGCTGGCGAATGTAACGGAATGGGTGGAAACCATCGATCCGGAAACCGGTATGAAAGCCCGCCGCGAGACAAATACCATGCCGCAATGGGCAGGCAGCTGCTGGTACTACCTGCGATTCATTGATCCGCTCAATGACCGCGAGCTGTGTGCTCCTGACAAGCAAAAGGAATGGCTGCCGGTAGATCTGTACATCGGCGGAGCAGAGCATGCTGTGCTTCACCTGCTGTATGCCCGTTTCTGGCACAAGGTGCTGTACGATCTCGGAGTGGTCGATACCAAGGAGCCGTTCTATAAATTGATCAATCAAGGCATGATTCTCGGTACCAACAATGAGAAAATGAGTAAATCCCGCGGGAATGTCATCAATCCTGATGAAATCGTCGGTGAGTATGGTGCGGATACCCTGCGTGTTTATGAAATGTTCATGGGGCCTTTGGAAGCCACCAAGCCATGGAGTGCTAACGGAACCGAAGGGGTTCACCGTTTCTTGTCCCGTGTATGGCGTCTGTTCGTGAATGAGGACGGCAGTCTGAATGCCAAGATCACAGAGACTGGCGGCAGCGACGAATTCAAACGCACCTGGCATAAAACACTCAAAAAAGTAACGGAGGACTTCGAGAATCTGCGCTTCAATACAGCGATCAGCCAATTGATGATCTTCACGAATGATGCTTACAAACAAGATGTGCTTCCACGGGAGGCAATGGAGAATTTCGTACAGATGCTGTCTCCACTGGCACCGCATATTTCGGAAGAGCTCTGGCAGCTGCTTGGACATGAAGGGGGCATCAGCTATGTGGCTTGGCCTTCTTATGATGAGTCCTGGACAGTGGATGCGGAGGTTGAAATCGTTGTGCAGGTTAATGGTAAAATTGTACAGCGTGCGCTGATCCCGCAGGATATGGGGCAGGAAGAAATGCAGGCCCACGCTCTTTCGCTTCCGAACGTGAAGTCGGCCGTAGAAGGTAAAACGGTACGCAAAATTATTGCGGTTCCTGGAAAGCTTGTAAATATCGTAGTGGGTTAAGCGAAGAACGCATGATTGCCCGCAGCAACGGAACATTCCGTGCTGCGGGTTTTTATGTTTCATAGGCACTCAGGAGTTGTACGATTAGCGGTCCAGCAAATTCTGGGTAATTCCGTCTCTTCCGAACAGAAGATCCAGCTTGGAGACATCCTCGTCGTACTTATTATGTGTAGTCGTGATTAAGCGTTCGAACACACCTTCCAGACTACAGCGCAGATGGTTCAGCGCTTCAGCCGTGATCCCGCCGGGAACGGCAACACGTTCTTGAAGTTCCTGCGGGGTAAAGTTGCCTTCCGTCAGCAGTTTGCCTGTACCAAGGAGCATTTCACCCGCCAGCGTGCTGATTAGTGCCTCATCTATCCCGGTCGCCTCTATCGCTGCTCCTATCCACACTTCAATGAAATAGCTTAGAAATGCCGGTCCGCAGCTTGAGAAATCCGAAGCGATCCGGGTGTGGTTTTCACGGATTTCCACCGGCATACCGATGAAGGACAGCAGGTTTAGGAGTGAACGCCTATCTTCATTATTAAGCCGGTCTCCAAATACACAGAGCGAAGCGCCGCCCTTGATGCGATGGGTAATGCTCGGGATGACTTTGGCAATCTTGGCTGGCAGAGAGGATTCAAGATGATATAGCTGAACAGGGCTTGTTATGGAAACGACAATCTGGTCACTGTGGAGACAGGGACCGATTTCATCTGTTAATGCTTTGAATTCCAGGGGTTTTACGCACAGAAAAACAATATCGCTCCGGGACGCGGTGTCTCGATTGCTTCCGCACACCTGGATTCCAGGATGGCGCTGCTCAAGTTGAACCAATCTTAGCGTGCTGCGGTTGCTGGCAAGGACGTCTTGAGGCTGAAGCGCCCCGGAAGAGAGAAAGGCCTCGATCAGCAGGCTGCCCATACTTCCCGTTCCGATAAATCCCACCTTCATCCTGTGGTTCCCTCCTTTCCTGTTTTTCGTTTTTGACATGATTTCTCTTCGTTAAATGTATGCAGTATAGTCTTGGACGCATGCCTGGTTTCCGGTTAAAGTGTAGAAATTTAGAAAGAGGAGGCGTATTTGTTGAAAAAAGGAAATGTAATTGGCGGAATCGCCACAGCATTGATCGGCAGTGGTCTATTATGGTATGGAGGCAGTGGGCATGACAATAGCATTGCGGGCTGGGAAACGCTCAACACCAGAATGGAGCAGGCCATTGGTACGGATGAGCATAACAGGCTTAAAGATGATAGTAGTGTCGAAAAAGCCGCAACAGCCGCAACAGCAACAGCAGCCACAGCAGAAACAGCCCATGCTCAAGCCGCTATTTCCCCAAGCCAAGCCAGTCCAGAACTCGAAATAAAGGCTGGTCCTGTGGAGAGCAATGCTTCACCGGCACCGGTGGCTGTAGCGGACGGAATGGTTAATGTGAATACAGCTGCGGCTGCGGGGTTAATGGACTTGCCCGGTATAGGTGCCAAGAAGGCTCAGGAGATTATAGATTATCGCGACAGCCACGGACCCTTTAAGAATTTATTCGAATTGGGGAATGTAAAAGGGATCGGGCCGAAAATGCTGGAAAAGTTAAAACCTAAGGTTTTGTTTTGAAGGGGATGTGTTACAATAGTTTACAACTTATTTTTGAGAAAATGGTGATTACAAATGACCTTGGCCACCCGTAAAAATTGGGATACGTATTTCATGGATATCGCCTGCATGGTCTCTACCCGCTCGCGCTGTCCCCGCCGCCATGTCGGAGCAGTCCTTGTTCAGGGCAAAAAACTGCTCGGCACCGCATACAACGGAGCACCCATGGGTGTGCCGGATTGTTCGGAGGCCGGTTGTATGGTGTCCGAGCAGTTTGAGATGGAGCTTGTCGACGGTGAGCAGACCATGGTGAAGAAGCAGCGATGTATCCGCACGATTCATGCCGAGCAGAATCTCCTGCTGTTTACGGACCGCAGCGACCGGGAAGGCAGTACTGTATATGTAACGGACGAGCCCTGCTGGACCTGCGCCAATATGCTGGCTAACAGCGGGATTGTAGAGATCGTATATTATCGCCCTTATCGCAAGGATATGGAGAAGGTCCGGTCCATGATGGCCTCCAAGGGGATTGTTTTTCGCCAGTTGGAGAGCTATGAACCGCCGAGTGAGACCATGGTGACCATTAAGGATTGAGATTACAGGTGTGTATTAATTATCAATCAAATCAGGAACGTTCCGAGGAAGAACCTCTGTTCACGCAGTCCGCTGCGAAGACAGGGGTTCTTTTTGGGTTGTGGGAGGAATGAAGCTTGGGAAGAAGACCGCTATTGAGTTTTACGGTATGCTGGGTGGCCGGAAGCGCCGCTGCCTGCAGGTTATCCGGAGGTCCTTTATTAATCACGTGGGCCGGTATATTACTACTATTAGCTGCTTTTGCGTTTTGGGGGAGATTAAGCTGGAAAACCTTAGCCGTATTAGGATTATCGTTCACGTTGGCAGCTTTGTACTGGGAGTGGAACGAGGGGCGGAACGTCAGCGCACTCCCGGAGGCCTTTGTAATGGAATCTTCGGAAATGGAGGGCATTCCTGTCCAGGCGGAAGGTACTATAATATCAACGGTGGAGCGGGACGGAGACCGGGTGGATTTTACGATAAAGCTTAAAGATATGGTCTGGAATGAAAAGAATAAGCAGCAGGCGGACAGCGAGACAAGGGCCAAGGTGCAGGGCGAAAAAATAAAAGTTCAGCTAAAGCTTGAGGCCGAACAGGAAATTGCCGCTGCCGCGCGCTGGCACAGAGGAGATAAGGTGAACCTGAGCGGTGTGCTTGAGCAGCCCTCTGGAGCGCGGAACTTCGGAGGCTTTGATTATCGTGCGTATTTACTCACAAAGCAGGTGCATTGGCTCCTGAAAGTCACAGGCACGGATAACGTGAAGGCGGCAGCGCCTTCCTCGTGGAATGGTGCAACGATTTTACGCTGGAACGATGGAGTGAGGGCTGCTTTGGGCGCAGAAATGGACCGCTTATTCGGGAAAAGCCAAGCAGGTTATATGAAGGGTCTGGTGCTTGGGATACAGGATGATCTGGACCCGGATACATTCAGGCAATTCTCGCAGCTCGGCTTGACACATATTCTGGCGATTTCCGGTATGCATGTGGCCGTCTATGTCGGTGTCCTTTTATTTATCTTGCTGCGCTTGCGGTTAACCAGAGAAACGGCTCTAACCCTGGTCCTATTTCTTGTTCCTATATACGTGCTCCTGGCCGGGGCGGGACCTTCGGTTGTTCGTGCGGGAATTATGGTCATGATCGCTTTGTTTGCCGCACGTATGGGAGTGCTGAAGGACGGTCTTAATATTTTAAGCGCGTCTGCACTGCTGATGCTGGTCTGGAATCCGTATTTTTTACTCAGTGTAAGTTTTCAGCTTTCCTTTCTGGTGACGGCAGGATTAATGGTGTATGTGCCGCTTGCCAATCATTTATTGAACAACCTGCCCCGCTGGCTGGGAAGTGCGCTTTCCGTTACATGGGTCGCACAAATGGTATCGTTTCCGCTGACCCTCTATTACTTCAATCAATTCTCGCTGCTGTCCTTTGCCGCCAATTTTATTCTTGTTCCTTTCATTACCTTTGTTATTCTGCCGCTCGGAACGGCGGTGCTGCTGCTAGGGCAGCTGTGGGAAGGCGCAGCGAAAATGCTGGTATCTTTGACAGAAGGGCTTAACAACGCTACTTTTGACGTGGTGGAGTGGATGAACGGCTGGTCTGCCGGAGTGACGATTTGGCGCTCGCCTTCCCTGTTTTGGATAGGTGCTTATTACTTGTTATTTTACGGCTTGCTCTACACATTTAAAAAAATACAGGAGACCCGCTGCACGCCGCCATATATGGAGGACGAAACCAGACCGCTGGAAGGGCTGCATCCCTACTCACGGGCAAACGTTGGGGGCGGCAAGGGGCAGACTAAGGTATCAGCCTTTCGGAGTCCGCTTTCGTTCCTTTGGAGCCGATTTACAGTTTCACTACTGTCCTTGTGCCTGGTAATTCTCCTCTACATAGGCTATCAGCCGGAGAATCACTCCGGTGCGGGTACCCTGAGTTACTTTGACGTAGGGCAGGGTGACAGCATCCTCATTACAACCCCGGCAGGCTCCAACATCCTTGTGGACGGAGGAGGAACAGTCAGCTTTGGTCAAAAGGAGGAATGGCGTATCCGCCGCAGCCCTTTTGAGGTTGGTGCCAAGGTGCTGGTCCCGCTGCTCAAAAAACGCGGCATTCACCGGCTGGATGCGGTAATTTTGACACATGGGGATCAGGATCATGCGGGAGGTCTTCAGGCTGTGCTGGAGGGAATGCCTGTTTCTGCCCTGCTGTTCAATGGCACGATTGCCGACCGAGAGCCTTACCTTAAGCTGATGCGGACAGCGCTGGAGCGTAATGTACAGCTCTACGGCGTTCATCAGGGAATGTCGGTTTCACCGGATAAGGAAACAGAGCTTGCCTTTCTGTGGCCGGAGCTGGGGGATCAGGACAACAAGCCAGAAGTCCCTGTTCTGGAGGAGCAGAATCATGACTCTGTAGTGTTCCGGCTGAACATGAAGGGCCACAGCTTTTTGTTCACCGGGGATATGGATCTGGCGGCGGAAGAGGAGATCATGGAGATGGGCAGGAGTAGGGGATTGCCCCCGGAATCTCATATTGACGTCTTAAAAGCTGCCCATCACGGAAGTAAAACCTCTACAGGCGATAGCTGGCTGGACTATTGGAAACCATCCGCTGCGGTCATATCCGCTGGAGTAAATAACCTTTATGGACACCCGAGCGGAGAGGTTTTGGACCGTTTGGCCGCAGATGATATACAAATATTTCGTACAGATCTTCAGGGTGAGATTCAAATGAAGGTTCAAGAAGGGGCAATTCTAATGCGGCATAAGCTGGAATAGCGAACCAAATTAAGGAATGATGGGATAAACAGCAGTAGATAATTTACTAAAAAAAAGCTATACTTTTTGCTAAAGTGTTTCCTTTAGGGAAGAGTGGGGCGGAAAAAATGAAAAAGCTGACGATTGAAGATGTGGCTCAAAGGGCGGGAGTGTCAAAAAGTACGGTCTCGCAGTTTTTGAACAAACGCTTTAAATATATGAGCGAGGCAACGAAGAATAGGATAGCGGCAGTGATTGAGGAGCTGAACTATCAGCCCAACGGTCTGGCCCGCAGTCTTAAACAGAATAGGACGCATATGGTCGGCATTATTGTCGCCAATATCGATTATACGTTATCCATACAGTGCATTCGGGCGATAGAAAATGAACTGCAGAGTCACGGAATACAGGTTATTATCTGCAACGCGGACGAGAATGCCGAGAAGGAAAGCAAGTATGTGGAAACGCTGATTGCCCGTCAGGTGGACGGCCTGATTGTGTTCCCGACAGGAAATAACCCTGAAGCTTACAACCGGCTGATTGAGGCGCAATATCCCCTTGTTTTCATGGACCGTCTTGTCGATGGTGTAACTACGCAAAGCTTGCTGCTGGATAACGAGATGGCCGTTAAAATGGGCATAGGAGAGCTGGTGCGCAGCGGTCACGAACGAATTGCACTGCTGTCGCTCCCGCTTGGCGAAGTTGCCATAACTCCCCGCAAGGAGCGAATGAGCGGATACAAAAAATCCATGGAAGAGGCGGGACTTAGGCTGAACGAGGAGTATATTTGCAGTGTGTCAAGAGAGGACATTGAGGCTGAATTAACTCGTCTGTTAGCGTTGCCGGAGCCGCCTACCGCGCTGCTGGCCTCGAACGATATCGTCCTTGCCGAGATCTTGAAATATGTCAACCTGAGGTCTGTGTCCATTCCGGAGCAGCTGTCTGTAATCGGTATAGATGATGCCGAGTTTGCCCATATTTATAATCCCGTTATCACGACGATTCGTCAGCCTGCTTACGAAATGGGCATGCAGGCCGCCAAAATCATGCTTTCCTGCATAGAGGACAAGGGTTCCAGCGTACCTATTACTTATCGGTTCCCTCCTTCTTTACAGCAGGGGCAGTCTGTTAGATTAATTAAGTAAAATAGGTAATACAGTGGTAGAATAATCATCTTCTTCAAATAAGAAGGAGAGACCCTCTGCTGCTGGAATAAGTGAATCAAGAAGCAAACCTGTTCCAAATACTTTTCACTGATGACATGTCGGTAAATTCCATTCATTTTTTAGATTTAGTTTATTTATACAGAAATCCGATATCGATTTCTGTTTCTTTTTTTCATGATATCCAAAATGAGTAAATTGATTTATTTACAAGAAGAATCTTGAAATTAAATTATCGACATGTTCTCGAGACAACTACATTCTGAGCCATCATAGGAATTTTTAATATTCGATAATACTTGTAGTAATTTGATCCAATCATCAGAATCTCCACTATTTATAAGGTTTTTATTATTTTCACGTTTTAGTACTAAGAACCATGATAAAAGTTATAGCGTAACTTGAATAAATTCCCTATAAAGGTATTATATAATAATCTAAAAAGAAAAGAAAAGAAAAGAAATTTAGGGGACAAGATTGTTTGTTTGAATATGATGTTGATATATTCCTAGAAAGGGCAGAAGGGGAATTCTAAAAATTATGAAAAATGTATTGAAAAATTTGTTTATTTCGTAATATTGAATATTGCTGTATTGATTATTTCTTTCATGTTCCTTATAGTAAGGTTTTTGAAGAAGGTATTGAAGTTATTCCAAGTGAATTCTTTGAGTTAGACCATTTATTGGAACTAATTACATTCATGATGGCTTTGACGCTATCGGTAGAACATTAACTCGTGAAGAGTATACTACACATGAACAAGTTATAGGAAAGCTAATGAAGGACAATATTGCATGGCTCTAGCATTAAGTTAATAGTTATCCGAATTATGTCGGTGACCTCGTTCAAGGAAGGCAATCAACAATAAATGTTAATCCGTGAAGTGATTACAAGTGATAGGCAGATTATTCATGAGAACGATCATCCTCTTTTATGTCAAGGGAAGACTTTGAAGCGCTTACTTGTTACATGCAAGGAAAAAGCAACAAAAAGCAAAGCCTAAAGCAAAAAAACTATTTTCCAAATATTGATATTATGCCAATTGCGGCAAAAGTCTATGGTATGTCTGTGGGAACTACTATAAGCATGGAAAAAAGCGTGTACTCAGCACAATGTTAAGGGAAAGGAGATTATCGAGAAATCCCTGGCGATGTTCGTAGCTTTGCAAGATACCCTTAATGGAAAAGATGTCATGGGGCGTCTAGGGTAATGCAAAAGCAGTCGATGAAACAGGTAATATTGTTACAAAAACAAATTAACAAGCCAAGAGACGTGGAAAAAGGCTAATTAAGCTTGTAACAAATGAAGCCATTTCTTCTATTACAAAATGAAGAAAAAACAACTCCTTTATAGCATGTTAATAGTTATATTTTTTTTATTAATTCTACGTGAAAGATGGTGCCTATTAGTGAAGTCTAGAAAAGTAATATATTTGATCATGTTCCTACTTCTTATTAACACAAATTTAGCCAACGCTGAGTCCTATGATGGGGTTACATACTACCAAATCGGGCCAGAAAACAACCGGTTGAAGTATATAATTACTCCTTCCAATAATGTGATTTATTATCTGTATGATTCTAATGGAAACATTATTAAAAAAATAACTTCAAAAAATTTCCCTGCATTTACTTCCTCTAGCTTAGTTGGTTGGGAAGCATACAGACTGGGCGACAGTTCGGGAACCGCTTGGTCAAGTGAGGCACATGGAACAGAAAATACGGTAGAATGGGCTGCTTTGGATGTTGGAGGTCACCATATCATAGGTGAAATTAGCTTAACTCCCCGAGCAACTTTAGCATTTCCAAAAGATTTTAAAATACAATCCAGCAATGACGGGATAACCTGGACAGATATTCCTGGGCAGAAGTATAGCAATTATGTTAATAATGGATCGGTTCAGACATTCAAATTTGGAAGCTCGGTCATGGCAAGGTATGTCCGTGTCTACGCAACTAAACTTTCAAAGGATGATATGGGCAACTACTACTTTCAGCTAGCTGAGTTCAACGCTAAACTCACTATTGTTGCGACGTCGTCAAATATAAAAGGTTGGGAAGCCGTTAAGTTATCTGATAACAACTCTACAACCGTTTGGTCAAGTGAGTGGCACGCGAGTGAAGCAAGTACAGAGTGGATTACGTTATATTTGGATAGTATCGAGTTTGTTAGTGGAATCAGCCTAACTCCCCGAGGAACTTTGAGTTTTCCAAAAGAATTTAATATTCAATCTAGTGTAGATGGAATTATTTGGACAGACATCCCTGGACAGGCATATACCAATTATATCAATGACGGTTCAGTGAAAACATTTAGTTTTGGAAACCCAGTAATAACAAGATACCTTCGAGTCTATGCCACAAAGCTTGGTAAGGATGATATGGGTGGATATTACTTTCAACTAGCTGATTTTCAAGCTAATCTCGTCAATGCCGCAGCCTCGTCAGCGTTAAACGGATGGGGAGTAGTCAAATTAACAGACAACAATCCATCAACTGTTTGGTCGAGTGAGCCGCGTGCTAATGAAGCAACTACTGAGTGGATTGCCTTAAATTTAGAGAGTATTAAGTCGATTAGCGGGATCAATTTAACTCCCCGAGCAACTTTAAGTTTCCCAAAAGACTTTAAAATTCAATCGAGTAAGGATGGTTTAACTTGGACGGATATTCCTGAACAAGCATATAGCAGTTATGTGAATAACGGTTCGGTGCAGACATTTAATTTTGGGACGCCTGTAATGGCTAGATACGTTCGGGTATATGCCACAAAGCTTGGTAAGGATGATATGGGTGGATACTATTTTCAGTTAGCTGAGTTCAAGGCGAATCTCTCAAATGTTGCGGTCTTGCCATACTTAAAGGTAGATGAAGGAAAAAACCAGAAAGTAGCCCCTTAGTGCAGCAACATTATAAATAGAAAAAGTTTTTAATTCTCAAAAATTCAGATAACAACGATAATTTAAGCGAAAATTAAAGTATCCGGAGGATCGCTAAGAGCGCACCCTCGCTATGAATTTGAGATAAAAGGTGGGAGGAAATAAGGTGGATAGAATTAAGCTTTTTTCACGACTATTTATATGCTCTTTATTTGGATTTATATTTCTTGGTGCTTCTTCAGCTCAGGCTGAACAATTAAATAGTAATTACATAGTTATAAATTGGCAGGAAACTCAAAAAAAGCAGACGATAAATATATACAACCAAGGAAGAATAGAATCTACAATTTTAGCAGACAACTCAATCATCAAGTATACATACGATCAGAACGGGAACTTGCTTAAAAAGCAAAAGAATCCTACTGCGGCTGAGCCATATATTGTTAGTTATTCTTCGCTTTCTTATGACATTTATGTGAAAGGTGTTCCAAGTAGCGCGAATCAGGTTCAGTTCCCAACCTGGACCTTACAAAATGATCAAGATGATATTGAGTGGATAGCTGGAGAGAAAATATCGGAAGGACTTTGGAAGGGTACAGTTAATTTTTCTAAACATAGAAATGAATTGGGTACTTATATCACTCATATTTATGTTGATAATGCATCAAAGGGGATATCAGTTCAAGTCAAATCTACTACCACTCTTGTAGGACCACAGAATGCAAATTTAAGTGCCAGTTTCTATGAAATTATTGCTGAAGGTGTTGGGGCAAATATCGAACAAGTTAAATTTCCAACATGGACAGAAAATAACGGGCAGGACGATCTGGAGAACCCGTGGATTATCGGTGAGAGAATTAATGAAACTACCTGGAGAATTAGAGTCCCATTTAGTAAACATAATTTTGAAACGGGATGGTATACCACTCATGCCTATGCATTTGACAAGTATGGAAATGTTGGAGGATTAGCTGGAACCTCGGTTAATGTATCAGGAGGTCCCGGGGGTTCTTCCGAGATGGACATATCAGGGATTTCCTACGATGTCTTTATTTACGGGGTTGATAGTAAAGCAACTAAAGTTCAATTCCCGACTTGGACCTTAAAGGGTGATCAGGATGACCTCGAGTGGATTGAAGGGGTGAAAGTAGCGAATGGTGTTTGGAAAGGAACCGTGGTGTATTCCAAACATAATAAAGAGATAGGGACTTATATTACCCATATCTATACAGATGGAAAATATAGTGGAGCCTGGGTATTCGATGTGAAAAATGAAGCGAAGATAACAGCCCCAGCGGAAGTAGCTTTAAGCCGTGGTTATTACGACATCGTTGTAGAAGGCGTGCCTTCAAGTGTTGCAGAGGTTAGATTCCCTACATGGACAGAAAACAACGGGCAAGACGATCTTGAAAATCCATGGATCCAAGGGGAGCGAATCAGTAGCACGTCATGGAGAATTCGTATACCTTTCTCCAAGCATAACAATGAAACAGGTAGATATGTTACTCATATTTATAGCTTCGATTCTTACGGAAATCACGATGCGTTCGGAGCTGTGGAAGTGAATGTTAAGAACTAATTATTGGAGAATATAAATCTTGTTCGGAGACCTGAACAGAACAGACAATAATAGCTAGAATGGAGTAGTCATAGATGCTAAAGAAAATTTTCATAAAAAGAAGACACCTTAAAAAAACACTCTTTTATATAGGGTTATGCTGTGCTTTCTTTGCGATTCTAGTTGAATCGTCGTTAGTTTATAGCTATTCGGATAATACTCTGACTTATAATTATGACGCATCAGGTCGTCTGAATTACTTAGAATCTAGATCGGATAGAGTTTATTATGAGTATGATTTACAAGGAAACTTAATTTCAAAAACCCGTGATGGCAGTCTCAACGGAACTTATAAAGTTACTGAGACGAGTTCTGCTTACGATGCATACGGCAGCATACAAGGTAATCGAAATTGGTACTACCAGGAATGGAACGGAACAACGTATGCAAACTTACAATACAAGAATGGACAGTGGCAGGGAACCAGTCCTTATACGCTGATCATAAATGATATACAGCATCCGGATGAAACGGATTCAGTTAGAATATGGGTTGCTCCCAAATCCGGACTAATTCGAATAGCGGGAAACGTAGCTAAGTACGACCCTAGTGGAGGAGATGGTGTAATCGTAAAGATATTAAAAAATAACATTCAATTATGGTCTAAAACGCTATCCTATAACGATATAACGGGTTATGAAGTAGGCTTGACCGTCGCCGTAAATACGGGAGACTCCATTTTCTTTGTCGTAAATAAGAACGACACTAACTTTAATGATTCGACCAGTTGGAAACCGGTTGTTTCATACATGGAAGCAAACTCTGCTTATGATGCATACAGCAGTATCCAAGGCTATCAAAATTGGTACTATCAGGAATGGAATGGAACAACGTATACGAATTTACAGTACAAGAATGGGCAATGGCAGGGAATCAGTCCCTATACGCTGATAAATAAAGATTTTCAGCATCCGGATGAAGCGGATGTAGTCAGAAAATGGGTTGCTCCCAAATCCGGAATGATTCGAATAACAGGAAACGCAGCTAAGGGCGACCCCAGGGGAGGAGATGGAGTAATAGTAAAAATATTAAAAGATAACATTCAATTGTGGTCAAAGACGATATCCTATGACGATACTACAGGTTATGAAGTAGGTCTGACTGTCGCAGTAAATACAGGGGATGCGATTTATTTTGTAGTCAATAAAAATGGAACCAATACTTGTGACACTACCAGTTGGAAGCCGGTTGTTGCATACATGGAAGCAAACTCTGCCTACGATGCCTACGGTAGCATCCAAGGAAATCAAGGTTGGTACTACCAGGAGTGGAATGGAACAACGTATACAAATTTACTGTACAAGAATGGGCAATGGCAAGGAAGTAAACCTTATACTCTGATTATAAATGACATACAGCATCCGGATGAAACGGATGCTGTGAGAAAATGGGTTGCACCTAAATCCGGAATGATTCGAATAGCGGGAAATGTAGCCAAGTACGATTCTAGTGGAGGAGACGGAGTAAGCGTAAAGATATTTAAAAATAACTTTAAGTTATGGTCCAAGTCCCTGTCTTATAACGATACAACGGGTTATGAAGTAGGTCTGAATATCGCTGTAAACACAGGAGACGCCATTTACTTTGTCGTAAATAAGAACGGCACCATTTTTAATGATGCAACTAGTTGGAAACCGGTCGTTTCATATATAAATAGCAACTGAATTTTATAAAGACATTTAACTCAACGGTAATTGATTTAGTAAATTCAAGTTAATCCAAGGAAGTCAATCTGCAAATTTAATTGAGTTCCAACTCTTCGGGGTTTAAGAAGTTTTTAATTTCAAGTCAACGTGATATCTTCAGCTGTTGAAGAAGATAATGTCGGTAGATAACTATAATACGAGAATATTTAAGAAAAATTACTGGGGGGAAATCAATTGAAACACAATAATTCATTAATGAAAAAGTTTTTGTTATTATTTTTATGCATTACTATTCTGTCACCAAATTTTCAAACAAATGCTGCAGCTAAAGCTTATAAGGATGAAATTATTGAAGAATTTAGTGAGCAAGATATTTCGAACAGTTCTTTAAAAGATAATTTAAAAGATTCTTCTATAATAAGGCCTGAAGAAAACGTTGTCGTTGCGAATGCAGTTTATGATACAGAAAGCATACAAAGAATAGCTAAAGTCAAAGCTTTAACAAGTCTAAGGGCTTCTCAGAAAGAGAAGAAGGGAAGTGTCAGTTCAACATCAAACAGAGCAGATTTAACCAAGAAAGAAATCGAAAATCTTATTCTATCGGGAGCAAGTAAAGAGGATATTTATTGGGTAAATATGCTGGTTAAAGAGACAAACTTGGCTCCTGACAAGATATTTAACAAAAAGAAAGCTGGAAATCAATCTTGGGAAGTACTTGAGAAACAAATAGAGGATGAGACTGGTGGTATACCGTCTTCGGTGGAAGATGCAGTTTATCAGGAAGTTCTTAAGACCGAGTTCAATACTGAGATTCTAACAGTTAAGGAATCTGTATATCAGGAGGGCAAACTGGAAGATCTCCTGGAAATAAACTCCTTGGAAAAATTAATGACTACTTTTGATTATACAGTAAATAGCGCTTTTGACGCTCTAATTACTCAGCAACAAATTAATCAAACAAATAAGCAACAATATTCCGATCGTAGCGGCACCAATGAATTAATAGACCCCGCTTCGGGTTCGTTAACTTGGAAAGAGACAGAGATTAGTTTGCCTGGGCGGGATGGTTTAGATCTTAACGTAGGAGTAATGTATAATTCTAACCAATCTTTCGCCTATATGAGAGATTATTCGAGCTATGGGCAAATAAAAAAATATAATTATTTGATATCTCGCTATGATTTGGGAATGGGTTGGTCATTTCAGTTTCCATCTGTTCAACTAGCCGATGGGTACTTGTTTTATCACGATGGGCAGGGTGCCGTATACCGTGTAGATTTTAGTGCTGGGGATGCTTTGGGAAGCTATACTCATTTGGTGGGTTATCAGGGGAAAGACTTGCAATTTTTACAGGATAATGGAACGTTTAATAATGGTCAAGCTGGCTCCGCTTATTACTTGCAATATGGAGATAAAAAAAGAGAATATTTTGCAAGTGACGGAAGATTATTGGGTATCGTAGACCGATTTGGAAATACGATAAAGTTCGAGCACATGGATCGTGTCACCTATGATGGACAGACGAATAAAGTAATCTCTATGATTACGGACAGCTTGGGAAGAAACATTAACTTTAGTTATGAAAGTAATTTGAACACAACGGATTCATTTTATGGAGAAACTATCACGGTTAGTGTTACGACCAGCGGAACGGAAACTGAAAAAGTAACTTTCAAAAAATGGAGAAGTTCGCTTACATTCAACAACAATCCTGACGGATATGCACCATCCTTATGGTCAATTACAAACCAGATTGGTGAAAACACATATTTTAGTTACGATAGTTCGGTTTCTGCAAAATTTCATTACTCTCAAAAAGTTCTGGATTCATATGCAGGATATAACAGTTATCATAGATTAACAAGTGTGAGTTACCCTTTCTCTACTTCTAATTATCAATATGAACTTGTCACCCGAAATTTGGGCCCGTCAGGGCTTGGGGAAGAATACAGAATAAAGTACAGGAATGATTTGATAAAGAGCACCTATAATCAGGTGAACTACTCGTACCTAGGAGATTACACGGGATATCCTACTTACTGGGATCCCAACAATCTCCCTGAATCCTATGGCTTTTCATCGAAGGCTATTTTTCAAAGCAGTTCGGCTACAAACGGACTGGCAACAACAACCTATTTTAATGGGTTACAGCAAAAGATTTCAACAGTAGTCGAGGCCCCAAATGGAGAACGTAAAGAAGAGCGAAACATTGCATTTCATCCTACATTTAAATATTTACCAACACGAACTTTTTATGCTGACTTCGGAGTGGGTGATTCAGATAGTACTGCCAATATACTCTACTCCGATTTCAGCTATACCGATTGGGGAGCCATACAAAGCCAAACATTACCGCTCACACTGACTCAACTGAATGATTCATCGATAAAAGCTAAGTATACAACAACGACTACTTACGAACCGAATTTCTATCTTCCCGACACATTATCTTGGTATCAAAATGAATCTACTTACGCCACTGAGAGCTATAAATACAATGAATATGGAAGGATATTAAGGTACACTAACCCCAAGAACGAAGAAACTATCTATACCTATGAGCCTATACCAGGTGACGTGAGAAAAATAAGTAAGGTCACCGAAGAGAAACCTTTGCAAAATGGAAAGGTATCCAGAACAGTAACCACCTACGGATCCGAAACCAATTATGGATATCCTACAGAACAAATAAGCTATTTCACCAATGTTTCAGCCAGCGGGCAACAGAGCTCGTCGTCTGTAAAAAAACAGATGGCTTACAATATGGGTTCAGGAAACTTGCAGGACCAAACCGATGGAAACGGAAAGAAAACAAATTATACGTATGATTCACTGGGAAGGGTCTTAACCATTACCTATCCAACGGTTACAAACCTGAACGGCGAGCAATATGATGTACAAGATCAGTATACCTATACAAAGGTTTATGCCAGCACAACTTATTTTGATATTACAAACCAAGGCATATATTATCTTAAGGTGAATTCCAAGCGTAAATATACGCAAAAATCGAACGGAACGATAACGTACTTATCCAATCAAAATGAGTATTACGATGGGTTAGGTCTCTTGAGGTTGGAAGAAGCAGTGGATACAGGGGCGAAAACCCAATACCATGTGGACGATTTGTCCAGAGCAGTTTATGTAATAGATCCTGTAGGAAATACAACTACCGTTAAATACGATGTTTGGGGAAAGCAGAATGAGGCTGAAGATATTTATGGTAATTTGTACATTAGTGAGCATAATTTGAAGCTCCGTAAAGTGATAAATTATACTGTGGCTTCTTCAGGGGTTGCAGCTTATCGCTACAATATGAATGATGCAACAGTGAAGAGCAGTTATATAGAACAAAATTATGATCAATGGGGTCAATTACTCTCTAACGTAACTTATAAAGACTTGTCAATTCAAAGTGAGTCAACTAAGGTTTCTGAGTCGTATAGTTATGATATTGCAGGCAATGTATTGACATACACAGACCCCAACAAAAACTTAAACAACGAGGGAGTGACAACAAAGTATACGTATGATGTGTTAAATCGCTTGAATTCCCTAAAAGATTCGATGGATCAGATTACTAGTTACCAATATGATCGCAGCGGACAGATCATAGATACGACCATGCAAAATAGTATAAATGGGACATCGGTTAGCTTAAAGAGTAAAGCTTATAACGAATTGGGCTTACTCTATAATAAGAAAGATGCAGCATCGCTCAGTGAGAATCAAACCTATAATCAACTAGGGTTGCTTGTACAAAAGACAGATCGCAATGGTACGGTCTTTAATTATCAGTATGATGAAAGAAATCAGGCAGTTAGTAGTTTGCTCACAGGAACTGGAGGGAATACACAGCAAAATAAGAGCATCTTCGGGAGTAGTGAAATCAAAAACGATACGTATGAGCTTTATCTAGATGGAATAAAAGCAGCTTCGCAAACGTCAACAATAGATACTCTAAAGCGAGTAACAACACTGTCTTCTCAAGCAACAGGCTACTCTGCTTCAACAGCATATGTCTATGATAAAGCGAATCGAACTACTAGATTAACGGGTACACAAAGTGGGATAGGTAGCTTTTATATCAATTATCAATACAGCATGCAGCGCCTGGATAAAGTCCAAACAAACGGAAGCCCTACTCTTAATACTACGGCAACGGTGAATGCTACCTATGAGTATTTTTCAACAGGACAGGTAAAAAGTATCACCTATCCTACGTTAGCAGATGGAAGTGTATTAAAAACAGAGTATACGTACGATAGTTTAAATCGCTTGGGGACATTGCAAAATAAAAAAGGCACAGAAGTTCTTTCCTCATACACGTATCTATACGACAATAATGGAAATATAACTACAGTGACAGAAGCACTAAATAATGGAGCGGGAAAGACGACAACTTATGCTTATGATAAATTAAATCGTCTTTACAGTATTGTACGTCCAGATGGAGGTGGAACTACAACCTATGCCTACGATCTGCAAGGAAATCGACAGATCGTCTCGGATACATCTTCTATTCCATCAGAGTATGCAAATACAAGCTATACCTATGACTTGCAAAATACACTAACTGGAGTTACAAAAGATAATAGCTCAACCTCAATAAGCTATTTACCTAGTGGATTAAGATATCAGAAAACGAGCGGTACCATAAAAACACAATATAACTATAATGGGAATGGAGAAGTGATCTCTGAGGCCAAGAGTAACGGACAGATAGCAAACTATGTAAGGGGAGATCGATTGTTGGTGAAGAAGGATGTCACCACAGCGAAAGACTATTATTATTTATACAACGGTCATGGTGATGTGGTTCAAATCATAGATACAAACGGGATTGTTGTCAATTCATATTCATATGATGCATGGGGTAATATTACGAATCAGACGGAAGGAATATCCAACTCCTTTAAGTATGCTGGGGAGATCTATGACGAGGATACGGGGCTTTACTACCTGCGAGCCAGATATTATGATCCTAGTATCGGAAGGTTTTTAAATGAGGATACGTATGAGGGGCAGATTACAAATCCGCTGAGTTTGAATTTGTATACGTATGGTCATAATAATCCCTTAATGTTCATTGATCCATCAGGAAACAAAGTTGTTTTCAGCCAAAATCAATATGATTATCTAAAAAGTCTTGAATATAAGGGTAACGCTGGGCAGAAAAAATGGGCTAGGCAACAATTAGACGCTGGGATGGCTTTTTATGATACGAAAACGAAAAAAATTGTTTCAGGATCATTTGATAGTGTTACCGAAGATAATAGTATTGTTTATGATTTAATTGGAGGCATAGGTTCTGTTTTAGTAAAGGGTACAGCAAAAATTATAGGTAAGAAGATTGCAAAAGAACTTACAGAGGCTGCTGTTAAGAAAACGGAAAAAAAGATTTTTTGGGGAAGTTGGGATGAGTACAACAAAGTGAATTCAAACGGGAAAACCTACGCTAAAGTTGGAGATAGGCTCTACTCAAAACATGCAGTAGATAGGATGCAACCGAGTGGTAACCGTTATGGAAGCCAGATTGTACAAGCAGGGGGCGATTATGGTAGAAGTGTTTCACCGACTTATGTAGAAGAGGTATTAAATTCTGTTAAACCTGTTATTCAGCAAAATGGCAACCGCTCCTATGTTTCGGGCACTCTTAATATAATAACTAATGAGTGGGGCAACGTTGTTACCATTATTACAAAATAACAAGGAGTGAACAATTATATGGATAAACAATTAATAAAAATTCAGTCTATATTTGAAATGTTTATACTGAAGAAGATTGGAATTGAGGAACTGCAAAGTAGATTGGAGACAGCAATCATACCAGAAAATTTTGAAGATACTATAAAGGAATTAATTAACATTATTGAAGAAGTACGCTTTACAATATTAGAAGAAAATCAATATCTGCATGTTTATGATATTATTAATGATGTCCAAGTCAAACACATTAATAAACCTACATTTTAGTATATTTATTAACAACGGAAGAGAAGATTGATCGGTTGATGAGTCTTACGAAAGTTTGGGGATTTTGGCTAAATAGATTAGAACCAAGGCACCCCTTTGAATAGACATTGGAAAACCCTTGGTTGTCCGATGAATTTCTAGGGGTGCGTTTTTATGGCGATTAAAGGTCAGAAATTCAAACATACTCAGATAGGAAATATATAACAAGAAAACTCAGCTGAGAGATTACAGCAGAATCCCATGTGTTTAGCTGGAAGATTTCCTGAAAAAACTGGTATTCGGATCAACAAAATGAATATTTCGATGAAATAGAGCCATCATTCCGGTGATAAGTGAGCCAGTCCTCTGGGAAAAGTGAGCCACCTCTCCGGTGGTGGGAGCCACCAGTAATCGGTAGCTCCCGTAAAAGTAGGAATGGTTAGTTGATAAGTCCTTTGCGCTTACGCATGGAGTCCATGCCTTCGATTGTGATCGTGTAGGATGAATGTACGATTCGGTCGAGAATAGCATCTGCCAATGTGCTTTCACCAATTTTTCCATGCCAGCCGGCAGGAGCGAACTGTGAGCAGAATAGGGTGGACCCGTTTTGATGGCGTGCCTCTACAATTTCAAGTAGATCCCTGGCCTCGCTTTCTTTTAGCGAAACAAGCAGCCATTCATCCAGGATCAACAAAGGAACCTTCTTATAACTTTTCATCACCCTTTGGAAGATCCCCTCCCCTCGTGCGACTGCCAGCTCATTTAACAGTTCGGGCAAGCGTATATATTTGACCGGGTAGAAGTTCCTACAGGCGGCAATGCCGAAGGCACAAGCCAGATAGGTTTTACCTGCACCTGACGCACCCATAATGATGATATTGAGTTTGTCATGGATGTACGTGCCGGTTGCCAAGCGAAGGATCTGTGTCCGGTCCAGTTTGCGATCGGCGTGATATTCAACGTCTTCAATGTACGCGTTGCTTTGTTGAAAGTCTGCCTTGCGGATTAACGTGGTCAGCCGATTGTTCTTTCTTCTAGACCATTCCGTGTCAACCAGGAGTCCAAAACGCTCTTCAAACGAAAGGGCTTGAAAGTTTGGATCCAACAATTGATTTTGATAGGCGTCCGCCATAGTGGAAAGGCGCATTTCGTGTAGTTTGCGTAGGGTCGGTTCATGCACCATGGGTTAACCCCTCCCGTAATAATCTGCGCCGCGGATGAAGCCATGGCTTTCAGAAGGGGATGAGGGTTCTTGTGTTTCTGGCTGCGCTTCAAGCCGATCCTGTCCGGTGGTTAGAATCGTTTAAGCTAGGCCTTGGCGTGTAGGACAATGCCCTGGCGCAGGCTGCTTCAAGGCGAATAACGCCATGTTTGTCGGCAAGCTTGAGAAGGGCCATACAGCTTCTGTAGCCCTGCTGCTCTACCTTATGGGAGTTGAGGATCGCTTGGACCGCAACAGCAGTATGCGTGCCAACACTTTGTGCCCAAGAGATAAAGCGGTTCGCATTCCATTGGATGAATTTTTTATGGCTCTCCGGCATGTGATCTTCCACCGTGCTGTACTGCCCCGGCTTTCCATGAAGGCGCGGGTGGGAGCATACTCAGTTATTCTGGTAGAAGACTTCAATCACGCCCCTCGTCATTCGTACATCTACGCGATGCTTAATATATTCATAGGGGATAGAGTAGTGCATTTTCTCAACGCTTATATGATAATTGAATTGGACAGTGGCGGTCTTCCAGGTCGCCAACTCATAGGGGGTAGCAGGCAAGGAGAGTAAGAACGGTTTTTCTTCCGTCATAAAGACACTGTGCCTGCTCCCTTCTTTTTTCTGAAAGGGCTTTGCATTTAAGGCATCGAGTTTCTCCCGGATGGCTAGATTTAGTTCAGCAACACTGAAACACTGTTGTTTACGTAGCGCCGCTAGAATCCATGTGGAGGCTACACCAACGGCTCCCTCCACATTCGGCTTGTCCTTTGGTTTACGGACACGTGCAGGAATGACGGCGGTGTTGTAGTGCTCAGCCATCTCATGATAGATCTTATTGATCACTGGGGAGTGCCCGGATGCTTTTTCTACTCCCGTCTTCAGATTGTCCGGAATGAGTACACGAGTGGATCCACCAAAGAATTGATACATATGGATATGGGCGGTAATCCAGCTCTCCTGATCTTGCGAAGCAAAGGCTTCCACATAAGCATACTGGCTGTAGGCCAGCACGCCAACAAAAACATACATGGTCATGATCTCGCCTGTCTCACGGTCGATGATGGACGCGGTTTGCCCTGCCCAATCCACTTCAAGCTGTTCGCCTGGCTTACGCTGGATACGCATGGTTGCGTTCGATTTCATGGTGTACTGCTGATAGTGGTGGCAGAATTGCGAATACATGAGCGGAATCTCTTGGCTCGCTCGGCAGTTCTCGCAATACTCATTCCAAAGCAAACTAAGCGTTACCCCGCTTTTAGCCATCTCCTTGTGGATGTACGCGTAATCCGGATGCTTGCGGGTCGGAGCCTGGGTCGCCTCAGCAAACAGCCGCTGGCGAAACTCACCATCCGTTAGATCTTTCTTTAACGGCCAGACAATCCCAAGTTCTCCTGCTCGTTGAATGATTTTGGAGACGGTGTTGCGCGAGCAGGCGCAACTGAGGGCGATGTTACGTTGGCTAATCCCTTGGCTATGAAGCCGAAAGATTTCACGATATGGGGTCATGGTATGACCTCCTCACGAATGATTTGCGCTATCTTTCAACAACGCATAAAAATCATTCTAGCAGGAGTTCCATGCAATGGCTCTCTCTTCCGGAAGGGTGGCTCAAAAACGCCGGAGAGGTGGCTCTCACTCACCGGAACGATGGCTCAATTTGCTCCGGAGTATTCAACAAAAAAACATGCCGACCAACATTACGGTTTGGTCGGCATGTTTTATTTGTCTGAAGATAGGCTATACTGTCTGATTCATAAATGACGCCAGACCTGCACGGGTCGGCAGACCATCCATATCACCCGGCGACATTACTGCCAAAGCGCCAATGGCATTCCCGCGTTTGACGGCCTCCGCTACCGGGAGCTTCTCCAGCATAGCGCTGATTACACCGACGGCAAAACCGTCCCCGGCGCCAACGGTATCCACAACTTCCTCTACTTTAAAGCCTTGTACATATCCTTCCTGTTCGGAAGTCTTATAATAAGCGCCTTCAGGTCCAAGCTTAATCACCACAAGGGAAACGCCGCGCTCCAGATAATAGGCTGCGATTTCCTCCGGTGTATCAAGTCCCGTGAGGGTTTTGCCTTCGCTGAGTCCCGGCAGGAACCAGTCGCAGCGTGTAGCAAGATCATTAATGGTGCTTACCATGGTCTCGGTATCCGGCCACAGGGTTGGGCGCAGGTTAGGGTCCAATGACACCGTCTTGCCTTTACTCTTCATAAATTCCATGGCATGGATGGAAAATTCATGGCAGTTCTTGGACAGAGCAGACGAAATGCTGGTTACATGCAGATGTCCTGCGGAAGCGAAGTAGGCTTCATCGAAATCAGCCAGGCTGAGCTTCGAGGCAGCGGAATTTTTACGGAAATATTCGACTTTGGGATCGCCGGTAACGACCTTGGATTTGATCAGCATTCCGGTGGAATGTTCTTTGGTAAAAGTGACACTATTTGTATCGATACGCTCTTTGTTCAGAGCCTGAACGATAAATTGGCCGAAATTGTCTTCGCCGAGCTTAGTCACATAGCCGGTTGGGTGTTCCAAACGGGATAAGCCGGCAGCAACATTGCTCTCCGCACCCGCCAGGGCTTTGGAGAATGAAAATACCTCCGCCAGCGGTCCTGTCTCATTCGCATAAAACATAGCCATCGGCTCGCCGAAAGTGACTACATCCAGTTGTTTACTCATTACTTGTTCCTCCTCAGGGAATCTACTCCCTGTAAAATAAATTGTAATTTGAAATCATCACATAAATCGGTTTTGTACAATAACACATTGCTCATCAATAACATAAATTCTAAAAAGAAACCCGAGTAATAATAATATATTTCTTTATATACAAAGGATTTTCGCGCATGAAAAAGAAATATTCATCATATTCACACAAAAATAGATTGACTGTATGCGACATTGTTATTACTATTTTCTTAGCGGTTATCGTACTGTTGTTAGTAAATTAGATAAAAATTTTTATCTAAAGTAGAGGTTTATTGTTTATCCTATGTTTGATTAGAGAGGGAGTTAATGATGAAGAAAATAAAAGTATTGCAAAACGTGGCATCTGTCGGTGTAGTTGCTGTCATCCGTGCTGATAATTCCGAGGATGCCTTCAAAATGTCCGTAGCCTGCGTCGAAGGCGGTCTTAACAATATTGAAGTAACCTTTACAACACCGGACGCGGATGTGGCGATCAAGAAACTGGTCGCTGAATACGGAGACAGAGCCGTAATCGGTGCCGGTACTGTACTGGACCCGTTGACTGCAAGAATTGCCATTCTGGCTGGTGCGGAATTTGTGGTAAGTCCTTCTTTTGAAGAAGACACAGCAAAAATGTGCAATCTTTACGGTATTCCTTACATGCCCGGCTGCATGACGCTGAGTGAAATGAAGGAAGCCCTGAAGCTGGGTGTGGATGTGCTGAAGCTGTTCCCGGGCAGCGCCTTCGGACCGGATTATGTCAAAGCGGTTAAAGGGCCTATGCCTCATGTGAACATTATGCCTACGGGCGGCGTCGATCTGAACAACATGGACAAATGGATTGCTAACGGCTGTATCGCTGTGGGTATCGGCGGCAACTTGACTGCTCCGGCCAAAGAGGGGCGTTACGATCTGATCACCGAGCTGGCTGCGAAGTATGTTGCGAAGTTTAAAGAGATTAAGGGCGTTTAATCTATAGTAATACAAGAGATAAGCCAAGCTAAATGCAGGCTATAGTGATTGTGAAAGGTGAAAAGCTGTATGACTAATTATTTAGTCTGCGGCTTTTTTCTAATTCAGTTTTTCAAAGTTTGTGTGAATTCCGGATATCGGGTATAGTTTTTTTATACTAGATTTGAAAGAGGGAGTTATGGTTACAATTCATGATGTCGCTTTAAAAGCAGGTGTGTCCGTTACCACGGTTTCTAGGGTGCTAAACAACCGTGGCTATCTGAGTGAAGGCACGCGCAGCAAGGTGTTCCAGACGATTGAGGAACTCAATTATCATCCGAATGAGATTGCGCGTTCTCTCCTGCGCAAGCGTTCAAATATTATAGGGCTCATTATTCCCGATGTGTCTCACCCCTTTTTCGCGGAGTTGGCAAATCATGTGGAGTATTATGCTTACCAGGACGGTTGCAAAGTATTGCTGTGTAACTCTCGCCTGGACCCGGTGAAGGAAAAGGAATATATAGAGATGCTGAAGCGGAATATGGTGGATGGCATTGTGATGGGTAGCCATACCCTGCAGGTGGACGAATACCGCAATCTGCATTCTCCCATTGTGACGATTGATCGTCAGATTGATGCAGATATTCCTTATATATCTTCAGATAATTATCGTGGAGGGGAGCTTGCTGCTGAGCTGCTTATTTCCAAGGGCTGCCGAAAAATTGCGCATATCTGCGGTAATCTGGAGCTGCAACTTCTGGCCAATTACCGCAGCACAGCTTTTCGGGATGTCATGTTCAGACATGGTGTGGAACACGTTATTATACAGACGGACATGAACGTATTTGACCATGCTCAATACGGTCAGATTATAGAGAAGCTGTTGAATGAGCACCCTGATGTAGACGGTATCTTCGCAACGAGCGATATTATTGCTGCCTTCGCCTTAAAAGGCTGTACTAAAGCAGGGAAAAGAGTCCCTGGGGACATTCGTATTATTGGATACGATGATATAGGAGCGGTCTCCTGGTTTGCGCCAGAGTTAAGCTCGATCAAGCAGCCTATTAGTGAAATTGGTCGGTTAGCAGTAGAATTAATCCGTAAACAACGTGACGGCGAGCCCTTTGAGCGGGAGAATATTCTTGCAGTAGAGCTGATGGAAAGGTCCACTACTTAATCCACTTATACATTTTTGAGAATTCAAGAGTTCCTTTGCCTTGTGCGAAGGAGCTCTTTTTTAGCCGAAAAAATATAAATTGTTTTACTGTGTTAAACGTTTGACATATATTAACCGTTTGACATATAATCCGTTTGTAAGCGATTTTATGAAGCTTGAATTTAAAATTAGGGGGAAATAAAATGAAGCTTTTCAAAGGGACAAGTTTAATGATTTTGTTACTGGCATTTGTCGTGATTCTGTCCGCATGTGGGAGTTCTGCCGGGGACAACAAGGAATCTGCCGGGGACAGCAAGCAATCTTCCGATTCCGGAACGGCCAATGTGAAGATTTCACTACTCAATTCCAAAGGCGAAATACAGACACAGCTTGAGGATGCGGCTAAGGCTTTTCACGAGGATAATCCCGATATCACCCTTGAGATTCAGGCAGTTCCTACTGGCGGTTCACCCTTTGAACGTGCCTCCACTTTATACGCTTCCGGCAACCCGCCGACCATGATCATGCTGGATACGGGCGACGTTGAGAAATTCAAGGATCGCATTTTGGATCTCAGCGGAGAGAAGTGGAATGGGGATGCGGTGGCAAATGCTACCGACCTGACTACGTTTGACGGCAAGAACTACGCCTTCCCGCTGGCTGTTGAAGGCTACGGATTCATTTATAATAAAGCGGTTGTTGACAAGGCGGTCGGAGGAAGCTTTGATCCGTCCACGATTAACACGACTGAAGCGCTTGAAAATTTGTTCAAACAGATTGAGGCCTCTGGCAAGAAGGCGCTTGTCGTCTCGCCAATGGACTGGTCGCTTGGAGCGCATTACTTACCGCTTGCTTATGCAGGACAGAACAAGGACATGGCAGAGGTTAACAAATTTGTGGATACGCTGCGTGCGGGTACTGTTAATCTTGCGGAGAACAAAGTGTTTAACGGATTGATGGATACCTTTGATGTGATGATGAAATACAATATTGATCAGGCTTCTCCTTTGTCAGGCACTTATGAACGTGGACCGGAACTCCTCGGTAAAGGGGAGGTTGGCATTTGGTTCATGGGAAACTGGGCGTGGCCGCAAATTAGTGGTTTTGACACAGCTAAAGGGGAATATGGCTTCCTGCCTGTACCGATTAGCAACAATTCCGCAGATTATGGCAATCAGGAAATTTCCTCCGCGGTCTCCAAACGTCTTATAATAGACAAGGAAAAGGCTACACCTGAGCAGCAGGCAGCAGCCAAAAAGTTTTTGGATTGGATCGTATATCAGGATAAAGGCCAAGACTTTTTGGTGAACAAGGCTAACATTATTCCGGCCTTTAAAAATATAACACTTCCTGCCGCAGATCCGCTCGGTAAGTCCATTCAGGAGTATATTGCTAGTGGCAAGTCCGAGCAATCCATGAGTGCTTTACCTGCCGATCACTGGTCTATTCTGGGAGCTTCGATGCAAAAGTATCTGTCCAAATCGGGTGATCGCGCGATGCTGGTCAAAGAAATTGAAGAGTACTGGAAGACTGCGAAGTAACGAAAATACAAGACAGGGGCAATGGATAAGGGCTCAGGACGTCCTTATTCATTGCTTTCTTCTAAATAAAACACAGAGAGAAGGATCTCCATGATTACGGAAAAAGGAGTGTGGAACCGGCTGCGTCTGCGGCTGCTCTTTACCGGGCCTATCTTGTTTGCGTTCATTACCGTGATGATCATACCGTTTCTTTATGGTATCTACTTGACGTTTACGAGTTGGGATGGTATCTCAACGACCCAGTCGCTGGTCGGCTTTCAGAACTATGGGGCGGTCTTTAAGGATGCGGAATTCTGGAAATCGTTCGGTCTGACGCTGAAATATGTACTGTTTACTGTTGTATTCATTAATGTGTTGGCTTTCCTGCTCGCGTATGTGCTCACCAAAGGAATTAAAGGACAAAGCTTTTTTCGGGCAGGGTTCTTTCTCCCCAATCTGGTTGGCGGCATTGTACTCGGCTTCATCTGGCAGTTTATTTTCAATAATATTCTTGTGTATCTGGGGCAAAAGGTGGGAATCGGACTCTTCAGCGCGTCCTGGCTGGCAGAACCGGACAAGGCCTTTTGGACGCTTGTTATAGTTACGGTCTGGCAATACGCAGGTTATATGATGGTAATTTACGTGGCAGGTCTGACCGGAGTTCCGAATGATATATTGGAGGCAGCCAGCATTGATGGGGCAAGTGGTTGGCTAAAAATGGTTAAAATGACGATTCCGCTCATGATTCCTTCTTTTATTGTTTGTATCTTTCTGTCTCTGCAGCGCGGATTTATGGTATACGATGTCAACCTCACCTTAACGAAGGGCGGGCCGTTTAAAAGCACTGAATTTGTTTCCATGCATGTCTATCAGAAGGCTTTTTTATCCCGCGACTACGGCGTGGGCCAGGCGGAAGCGCTGGTTTTGTTCTTGCTGGTAGCCGCCATTACACTGCTTCAGGTTTATTTTAGCAAGAAATTGGAGGTTGAGGCATAATGGCAGATTCCAAAAAGGCTTCTTCCTTACTTAAGCTGTTAGGACTCTCGTTGGCTCTGATTCTGTTCGTCTTTCCTTTTGCGGTTCTTCTGCTCAATTCCTTCAAAGAGAATAAGGAGATTACCTCCAATCCACTTTCTTTACCTAGTACCTTGGACTTTGCCAATTATACGAATGCATTTAATAAAATGGGTTACATCTACGCATTTTCCAATTCGTTAATTATCACGACACTTAGCGTACTGTTCATATCGCTGTTTGCGGCAATGACGGCACATTATTTCGTGCGAAACAATACCAAAGTCAACCAGTATACCTTTCTTCTGATGGTCGCTTCGATGATTATTCCGTTTCAGGCCCTCATGATTCCATTGGTCAAAATTTATGGATCGCTCAATATGCTGAATAACAAGTGGTCGCTGATCTATATGTATATCGGTTTTGGCAGCTCGCTCGCAGTATTCATTTATCATGGTTTTGTTAAAAGCATTCCCAAGGAACTGGAGGAAGCTGCGCTGATCGATGGATGTACGCGGACACAGACTTTTTTCAGGATTGTCTTTCCTGTGCTGATGCCGACAACAGCGACCATCGCCATTCTGAACGTGCTATGGATATGGAATGATTTTTTGCTGCCTTCTCTTATTCTTGTCGATTCACAGCAACGGACCCTTCCGTTATCCACATATAATTTCTACGGAACCTATACAGTAGATTATGGTCCGCTTATGGCGAGCCTGGTGCTCACCATACTGCCGATTATTGTCGTGTATCTGTTTGCGCAGAAATACATCATTCAAGGGGTCATGCAGGGTTCTGTCAAATAAAACATGTTTGTGACCTCTATGAAAGGCTGACAGCTATGAGCTGGAGGCGCTGTTTCAGGCTGAAACGGCTGTTACATGGACTAAATGTCTATGAACAGCCGTTTCTTTTCATGTCATTTTTGTGACAAAGTTATGTAAAAGATAGTTTGAATGATAGAAGTTTCCCTTGTATGATTAGTAGGGCTTCATAGGCCAAAATCAGGGTTGATATTGTGCGAAATCTCTCTTGCCAGAATGACGTATAAAGTAAAGTTTGGTATTCTAAAAATAATGCAACAATTCGGCAGTCTTGCGCGTCAGTAAGATTGCATAGAGAGGGGGAACCTTCGTGGTGGAGCAGGGACTCATCAGAGCCGCTCAAGCGGGCGATCGCGACGCTCTAATCACCCTATTGCGAGAAATTGAAGGGCATGTATACAAGACGGCCTTCTACATTTTGCATAATGAACAGGATGCGCTGGATGCGTCCCAGGAGGCATTGATTCGGGTATATACGAAAATTGGTTCCTACGAAGAGAAAGCCCAGTTCAAAACATGGGTTGGACGGATCGTGACCAATATTTGTATTGATAAGTTTAGAAGAGCTAAACCAACAATTTCTATGGATGAACACGATATGGTTTTCAAGGATAAGCAGGATGTTGAACGGGAAGTCATGTCCGGTTATTTGGCGGAGGATATACGCGAAGCTATTGACCTGCTTCCTGAGCATCATCGCACGGTGATTGTACTTCGATATATACAGGATCTTTCCTACAACGAGATTGCGGACTGTCTGGATTTACCGCTGAATACAGTGAAATCTTATCTGTTCCGGGCGAGGCAGCAGCTGCAAAATAGACTTCAGGAGTATCAGAAAGGTGGTGTATCGGGATGAAATGCGCGGAGGTGATTGAATGGATGCACCGTTATTTGGATCATGATTTAAGCCGTGAAGAGATAACCGAGATGTTCCGTCATATTGATCATTGCCTTCCCTGCGCGGAAATCTTTGACCGACTCACCATGCTCTCCCGGCAATTGGAGCAGCTTCCGGACGTGAAAGCCCCTTTCAGTCTGGTGGACTCTATTTTGCCTCGGCTTGATGAATTGGACCGCGGTCTGATTGAATCGGAAAAAAGCGGGTCAGGGGAAGAGGTGGCAGTTCCTTTCTCCCGAACAATTTCGCAAGGTAAGCGGCAAAAGGGATCATCCATGGCTAGACGGACAGGCATAGGTGCGGTTGCGGCTGCCATTATACTCGGAATAGCTATCTTTAATATGCCGGAGCAAATTCCGGGCGCTCAAGTGGAAGAAATGGTGATGAAAAGCACTTCAAATAATGCGGCAACCGAAAGTGGAGCAGCCGGTATGATGAACTCGAATACTGCGGACACGGCTGCAAATAGCGGATTGGAACAGAACAGCCCGGCTAGCGATAGCGGTCTGACTGAGTCCCGTATTGAAGAAAGTGCGGTTCCTGAAATAAGTGCTGCAGAATCCCCCAAAGGGGGAACAGAAACCCCGGAACCCACAACCGGAAATGCTTCCGGAGGAGACTCTGCCAAGAGTATAGCTCCACAAACTACAAACAATAAATCTCCTAAGCATCAGGCTACGGCAACTCCTTCCCGCCAAGACTTCGGGATTAGCAGTACTCAGCCGGACGGAAGCGGACAGAATTCAACGGAGAACAGCAACAGCACGGAAGCCGGCCCTGCTGCGAAGGAGTCTTTTCAGCCAAAGGTTGGCAATGAACAGGGTATTATGGGCATATTCCCAGCTGCTCCCGCTTCGGGCGAGTTATCCTGGACTTCCCCGGACGGTCAGTATGAGGCAGCCGTTGAAGATCAGCAGCTTGTTATTTACAGCCTTCCGGCCAGCGGCCTGGGAGTCGACAAGATGCCTGTGGCTTCCCTCCCTCTGGAAGGAAACTGGATGAGCGGGGAGTGGTCGCCGGATAGTCTGCAGTTTATCTATGTGACCGATAACAACGGTATAGCTGTTCAAAAAGTGTATAGCACCCCGGAGGCAGGCACATCCAGTGCAGTACCCAGCTCCACCCCTGTTCCAGCACGGGAAAACTCGGCGAGTAATACCTCCGCTGCAACATCTTCCACAAAATAATAGGATGGTGGAACTTTTTACGGGACTTCGGAATATACTATAGTAAGAGACCGGAGTAAGAGACCGGAAATCAGGAATAAAAAAGGTTTGTAGAACATCGGTATGACCGTCGGCTGGGAAGTTTCTAGGGCTTCTCAAACCGTCGTTTATATAGATGCGCCGCTGGAACGGAGGGACTTTGGCCATGGTGCCGGAGTTTCTCTGTTTTTGCATTTTAATATGTTACAATAAACTCTCAAGTAAGAACTTAAAAAAGTGGAACAGATGAATGGGAAAAGGAAGTGGCGGGATGGATGTCAAAACGGCGGTTAAAGACATCAGGCAAGGGAAGATTTCACCGCTGTATGTCCTGTACGGAAGTGAGAAATTTCGCATGAATGAGTTCGCAGCGGCTCTGGAGAATCAGCTTATCGCCAAGGAGGACCGTGATTTCGCGGTAATTCCGTTCGATTTGTCGGAGACCCCGGTACAAGCCGTGATCGAGGAAGCGGAGACGGTCCCGTTCATGGTGCCGCGTAAGCTGCTGCTGGTGCGTGACGCCTCGCTGTTTACAGCAGGCAAAGAAAATGCCAAGCTGGAGCACCGGATCGAGGCCTTAAATGATTATTTGCAGCGGCCTGCCGATTTCAGTGTCATTGTGTTTATGGTTAATAACGACAAGCTGGATGAACGAAAAAAAATCGTCAAGGCCGTCAAGGCAGCCGGTACGGTATTGGCTTTTAATCCGCTGGGAGCGGAGGAACTGCTGCGCTGGGTAGAGAAGGCCATCCGCGATCAGGGCTGTGTAATGGCGCCCGGTACGGCTGAGGCTCTTATTGCCAGTGCAGGTACGGGTTTGCAGGGATTGTCAGGAGAGATCGATAAGCTGTGTCTGTTCGCGGGCAGAGGCGGTACGGTGGATACAGCTGCCGTAGACAGCCTGGTTCACCGCGGGACCGAGCAAACGGTGTTTACGCTGGTGGAGGATATCGCTAACCTTCGCCTCGATAAAGCTCTTGACGCGTTAAATGAGCTGCTTAAGCAGCGTGAAGAGCCGATTAAAATTGCCGCGCTGATCGCCCGGCAGTTCCGGATTATTTTACAGGTCAAGGATTTATCAGCATTGAGCTATTCGCAGGGACAGATCGCCTCCCAGCTGGGACTGCATCCTTATGCCGTCAAGCTGGCCGGTGAACAGGCACGCAAGTTCGAGAGCCGGCGGCTGCGTCAGATATTAAGCACAATGGCCGATCTTGATTATCAGATGAAAACAGGTGCCATAGATAAGGTGCTGGGGCTGGAGCTGTTCATGCTGCGGCTGGGTGCCTAATGACATAAAGAGCCTTTCAAGCCACTGGAGACAGAGGACTGAAAGGCTCTTTTTTCGTTTGGCTCTGTATTTAAAAAGAACGCAAAAAAACCTAACCGTATGCAGCATAGCGGTCAGGTTCTTCAATTGCTCATTATGAATACGTCTTACGCTTGCGCGCTAAGAGCGTTCAATTTCTTCGCTAAGCGGGATTTTTTGCGGGAAGCCGCATTTTTATGAACCAGACCTTTAGAAACGGCCTTGTCCAGCTTTTTGGAAGCAGCTAGGAAAGCAGCTTGAGCAGTTTCAACTTCCGTACCTGCCAGCGCGGTGTCAGCGGCTTTAACTGCTGTACGAAGCGCGGATTTCTGGGAAATATTTAGTGCACGGCGTTTTTCGTTCGTTTTTACGCGTTTAACGGCGGATTTAATATTTGGCATTGCATTCACCTCCTGTAAGACATTCGAAATCATCAAATGATTCACAACTTAAAATAGTTTAGCATGTGTGATAGCAAAATGCAACAACAAAACTCTTCAAATTAAACCCTTCCACTTCTGTATAATCAGCAGCTTTCTCTCGCACACTATCGACAAAAGAGCATAGGAGGCTGATATAACGATGGAACCGGATCTTCAGCTGTACTCGGTGCGTACCGATTTGGCAGTAGAGGCAAAGGAACTGGCCGCAGGACCTCAAAACAGACCGATTTCCGGTGTGAATGAAGAGGTGGAGGAAGCGGATGGCATCAAGATCACCCGGCTTGAAGTAAGCAATGCAGCAGGCTCCCAGGCCATCGGGCGAACCATTGGCAATTATGTGACGCTGGAGGTGCCTGGGCTGCGTGGTGGAGATACCGGCTTGCAGGTGAAGGTAACCGAGGCTTTTGCCCGGGAGTTCGAGCATTTTATGACCCGTATTGGCATTAGCAAGAATTCCTCGGTATTAATTGTCGGTCTTGGGAACTGGAATGTTACGCCTGATTCACTTGGCCCGTTAGTAGTGGAGAATTCACTCATTACCCGGCAGTTTTATGAACTGGTTCCGGATCAGGTGTCTCCCGGCTATCGTAATGTGAGTGCTATTGCACCTGGCGTATTGGGGCTGACGGGCATTGAATCGAGCGAGGTGGTTCAGGGGATACTTGACCGCACAAAGCCGGATGTAATTATTGCAATTGATGCGCTGGCTTCACGTTCCCTCGAACGTATCAATACAACCATACAGATTGCGGATATCGGCATTCATCCAGGGTCGGGCATCGGTAATAAAAGACGGGGGCTGACCAAGGAGATTCTGGGCATCCCGTGCATTGCTATTGGTGTGCCTACCGTATGCTATGCTTCAACCATTGTGAACAATGTACTGGAAATGATGAAGAATCATTTCGGGCAGGGAACGCCCCACGCCAAAGAAATCATGGGCTTGCTGGATGATATTTCCGAGAATGAGCGGCTGGCGTTAGTCAAGGAAGTGCTGGAGCCACTCGGACATGATCTGATTGTAACGCCGAAAGAGATCGACGAGTTCATCGAAGAAATTGCGAATATCGTTGCCAGTGGACTGAATGCGGCACTGCATGATGCAGTCGATCCGGGTAATGTGGGCGGTTATACTCATTAAGTGAAATAAAGCGCAATCCGGGTAACCCGCTTACGGGTTTGTGCGGATATGCGCTTTTTTTTTTTTGCAATACAAGCGGGAAAGGTTCATCTATATGGAACGAACAAAAGAATTATATGATAAAAAGGTGAGAGTAACGAAGGGGAAGTTTGGAACTGTAGGAGCGATAGCGACCGCCTTTGTCCCCGGATGTTCACCGCTGTTAGCGGTCTAATCCAAAACATCTGGGGATGGGCAGCGGCCGGAAGTCCAAACATTCTCCGTAGTTACGGGTAACACCCCATAGCATAGGTCAAAATCTTTAGTTCAACTTATATATTAATATAGAATGAACTCTATTTTTTTGTTCTCCCATTACGGTTCTAGTACTGCTCTTGTGCTCATAGATTTGAAGTATAAGAGATTACAGAGGCCTGGAGGAGGACACATAATAATGAACAAAAGATGGTTTCAGCTATGGAACATCGGCCGATTGCGGGCAAGACTGCTGGATGCGCTGTCGCTGGGAAGAACGATGCTGCTGCTTGCCGGAGGCTCCCTCGTATTCTTCATATTGTTAGGAGCCGGAGGATTGGCCGGACAGAAGCTGAACTCTTCACCCATTCCTTCAATGAAGGGACTTGCCACCTCGCTTTCGAGCGGGTTTTTCATGGAACTACTCGGGATGGAGGTGCCGCATTTGCCCCAGGGAAAGGAAGTTAGTGCTCTTTCGGGTGAAAAAGTGACTTCATTTGTATTCCAATTGCTGACCAGTGTGAATCCCAATGATCCGAAAAGCCTGCTATCCCGGGAGGTTCCAGGCATGGATGCGGATGATCCCGTTCTGCTTAGAACGGCTTCGGGAGGCAGCGAGAATGCACCGGCCGATTACCACCCCGGAACAAATGAACTCGCCATAGAGGATAATATTACAACTCCGGATCCAGCTCCTGATGAAGGGGTGGACAAGCCTGATGATACAACTCCCGCTCCGCAAGCCACGGCGGGTCCTGAAGCTGCTGGGGAAAAGGGGCCGGGTACGAGTAGTGGTGAGAGCGATAACACTAATGGAGATTCTGAAGCTCTTTTGGAGAAACGCATCCTTATTTACCACTCCCATCCCCGTGAGGCTTACAATTCTCTGCTTGGGGCAGAGAGCGATAATCCCAACTCCGCGCAGCCTTCCAAGAATGTAATGCTTGTTGGTTCCTATGTGACGAAAAGACTGGAGAAGCGCGGGGTTGGGACGATACACTCCCTGATCGACTATGCGACAACAATAGAAGACTACAGCTGGAACTTTTCCTATAAATATTCCCGGATGATGATCAAGTCGGCATTTGCCCAAAATGAGGGGCTCGACGGATTAATCGACATTCACCGCGACTCTCAGCGGTATTCCAAAACAACTACTATTATTGATGGAAAAAGTTATGCCCAGGTGTATTTTATCCTCGGCCATGCGAATAAGGATTGGAAGAAGAATGAGGCGTTTGCGAACAAAATCCACCAGCTGCTGGAGAAAGACTATCCTGGAATATCGCGCGGAATCTGGGGTAAGGCGGCCAACAAGGGCAATAACGGAGAATACAACCAGTCCTTGTCTCCTAACAGTGTGCTGATAGAGGTTGGAGGAATCGATAATACGGAGGAAGAGCTGAAGCGTACTTCGGAAATATTGGGCGACGCGATTGCGGATGTGTACTGGAGCAGCCATGAGGCTGAGAAAGTGAATGCAGCCAGTAAGTCGAAGGACTCTGGAGCAACTGAGGGAAAGAGCACAGACAAGGCGGCAGCCGGGGCTTCCTAGAGCGAGGGTGAAAAGTACAGGAGAAGGGGTGGCGAAATGTCGCGTTTTGGCAAAAAACTGGTTGTAGTCGGCATTTGGGCAGGCATCGGAATTTTAATTGGTATGCAGTTCGGGGGAAGCGGCGGGACGAAGGTCTCGCAGGTGCCTGGGTGGAATGGGATAGCCGGTGCGGCCCAGACCGACACTAATCCAAACACGAATCCCAATCCAAACACTAATCCAAACACTAATACCAATACTCAAGCCGGTCCAACCTATGTTTACGTTCCTGTTGCTATTGATGCGAAGACTGGGGCTTATACGGCTCTGCCAGCACAAATACAGAAGGATGGAACAGGCCTGCCGGTTGCAAGCCTGCCTCAGCAGGAGGTGCCGGATTCCAGTTCGCTGACTCCAGGACAAATTCTGGTTCCCGAGGAGCAGAAGCCTACGGTAGATGCACTGGCCGACAAGACAGCCGGGCTGCTTCAGCAGGCTTCACAGAAAAGCATCCGCTGGGTTGTCTCCTTGTTCGATTCATCCGGGGAGTGAGAAGAAAGAATATAACAGCTGTCTTGCTGAATTGGCGGGATAGCTGTTTTTGTATGCACAAGGTTCTTCTTATTTGCTCGGCGCGGGATTGATGGGCAGACCTTGTACTGTTATAATAGATGGATTAACAACAGGCTGTTTGTGGGGGTAAGGAATGACTGACGTACAGAAAAGACAAGAACAAATTCGCAATTTCTCGATTATTGCACATATAGACCATGGCAAATCGACACTGGCTGACCGAATACTGGAATATACCGGCGCACTTAGCTCGCGTGAAATGCAGGAACAGGTGCTGGATCAGATGGATCTGGAACGTGAGCGCGGGATTACCATTAAGCTGCAGGCTGTTCGCCTCACTTACCGTGCCGATGATGGTGAAGAGTATTTTCTTAATCTCATTGATACACCGGGACACGTCGATTTTACGTATGAGGTATCCCGCAGTCTTGCAGCTTGCGAAGGCGCACTGCTCGTAGTAGATGCGGCCCAGGGGATTGAAGCCCAGACGCTTGCCAATGTATATCTCGCGCTGGACAACAATCTGGAAATCCTGCCGGTAATCAACAAGATTGATTTGCCGAGCGCCGACCCGGAGCGGGTGAAGCAGGAGATCGAGGACGTTATAGGGCTGGATACAAGTGAAGCGGTTCTGGCCTCGGCCAAGGCAGGCATTGGGATCAAGGAAATCCTTGAGCAGGTGGTGAAGCAGGTTCCGGCACCGACCGGCAACTCGGAGTCCTCGCTGAAGGCGCTTATCTTTGACTCCCATTACGATCCTTATAAAGGTGTAATCGTATATGTCCGCGTTATTGACGGCAGTATCCGTGCAGGTTCCAAGATCAAAATGATGGCTACTGACAAGACGTTTGAGGTTATTGAGGTCGGCGCGTTTATGCCCCGGATGACTATTGTGAATGAATTGAATGTGGGCGATGTCGGATTTATCGTAGCCGGCATTAAGCATGTAGGGGATACCCGTGTCGGTGATACTGTAACGGATGCGAAGAACCCGACGCTTGAACCGCTCCCTGGTTACCGCAAAATTAACCCTATGGTATACTGCGGTCTTTATCCGATTGAGACCTCGGATTACAATGATTTGCGGGAAGCGCTGGAGAAGCTGCAATTGAACGATGCTTCCCTTAGCTTTGAACCGGAAAGCTCGAGTGCGCTCGGATTCGGATTTCGCTGCGGATTTCTGGGACTGCTGCATATGGAGATTATACAGGAACGGATCGAACGCGAGTTCAATCTGCCGCTGATTACAACGGCTCCAAGCGTAATTTACCGCATCATGCTGACCAACGGCGAAATCATACAAATCGATAACCCTTCCCACTATCCGGAGATTGGCACGATTGATTATGTTGAAGAGCCTTACGTCAAAGCTGGAATCATTGTACCGAATGACTACGTGGGTACCGTTATGGAGCTTTGCCAGAACAAACGCGGAGAGTTCGTTAACATGGAGTACCTGGACACGAATCGGGTTACGATCACCTATGAGGTTCCGCTGTCTGAGATCGTTTATGATTTCTTTGACCAATTGAAATCAGGAACCAAGGGTTATGCTTCCTTTGACTACGAAATATCCGGTTACCGCAGGTCGAACCTGGTCAAGATGGATATTTTGCTCAACAACGAGCAGGTGGATGCCTTGTCCTTTATCGTTCACCGCGACCGCGCCTACAACCGCGGACGCATAATTTGCGAGAAGCTGCGGGGCATTATTCCGCGGCAGATGTTCGAGGTGCCGATTCAGGCATCCGTCGGCACAAAGGTTGTCGCGCGCGAGACCGTTAAGGCGATGCGCAAGAACGTACTTGCCAAGTGCTACGGCGGCGATATCTCGCGTAAGCGGAAGCTGCTGGAGAAGCAGAAGGAAGGCAAGAAGCGCATGAAGCAGGTCGGCAGCGTAGAGGTGCCGCAGGAAGCGTTCATGGCTGTGCTCAAGATCGACGAGTAATAGTTAACGCCTTAGTAGGTCTGCTATTAGTGAATTTTCACTTCAGATCGCACAGTGGCGAGAAGATACGGTAGAAAATACGGTAGAAGACACTGTAGAAGTTACTATAGAAACACTGTAGAAGTTACTATGGAGACGCTGAGAAGTTACTATAGAAGACGCTGTAGAAGATAACTGTACTTTGTACACTTATAAGTCCGCTTTTCAGGGATTCTATCCATTTAGTTGCACTTCGTGCAGCTAAAAAGCGGAGAAAGTGCCCCTAGGCCTTGAAACTCGAAAAATAAGTGTACCGAGTGCAGCTAAATGTGAATTTCGGTGGTTATCGCGGCGAATAGTTGTACAAAGTGCAATTGCATAATGAGCGCTTATAAGTTAGGAGTAATTAAGCGCCTATAGGTGAGGAGTACATGAGCGACTATAGGAGCATGCCACCATCACTTTTAATGAGAAGCTTCAAATGTAGCTTATTCTCTGCCAGGGAAGCCGTAAGGCTTCCCTTTGCTTTTTAACAAAATTACAACAAAGGAGACAGCTAATGAGTAACCTCGCTAACAACAGCCGTCCCCCTGAGGCGGTATACATTCATATTCCTTTTTGCACGAACAAATGCTTTTACTGTGATTTCAATTCCTATGTCCTGAAGGACCAGCCGGTCATGGATTACCTCCATGCACTGGACCGGGAGATGGAGCTGACAGTTAGGGATAATCCTCCGGGCGTCATTAACAGTATTTTTGTAGGCGGGGGAACGCCGACCGTGCTGAAGCCGGATGAAATGGAGTTTTTCCTGAAGTCCATACGCACACACTTTCCGAATTGGAATACTGATATAGAGTTCTCGATGGAGGCCAATCCCGGAACTACGGACCTTGATAAGCTGGAGGTCATGAAAGCAGGCGGTGTGAACAGGGTCAGCTTCGGTGTGCAGGCATTCCAGAATGAGCTGTTGTCAGGCATCGGCCGCATTCATAATGTGGATGACGTTTATCGCAGCCTGGAAAATGCCCGTGCAGTTGGACTGAACAATCTTTCAGTCGATCTTATGTTCGGCTTGCCCAATCAGACGGTTGATATGCTGGCTGACAGCATTCAAAAAGCGCTGGAGCTTGATCTGCCCCACTATTCCATATACAGCCTGAAGGTGGAGGAGAATACTCTTTTTCATACCTTGTATAATAAGAACAAGCTTCCGCTGCCAAATGAAGAAGATGAACTGCAGATGTATCTACTGCTGATGTCCTCCATGGAGAAAGCGGGCTACCAGCAATATGAGATCAGTAACTTTGCCAAACCGGGCAAGGAGAGCTTTCACAACATCACCTACTGGCGCAACGAAGATTATTATGGCCTGGGTGCGGGAGCGCATGGATATGCACGCCGTCAGCGGCATGTGAATATTAAAGGCGTTAATCCTTACATTGAGGCTTCCCGAAAAGGGCTGCCGCGTCTGGACACCTATAACATCACACCGGAAGAGGCGATGGAGGACTTCATGATGGTAGGTCTTCGCATGCGGGCAGGCATTTCGGACACGGCTTTCCAGGCACAGTTCGGCAAATCCATGGAGGATGTATTCCGCAAATCATTGCATAAAATGCTGGCTGCGGGATTGCTTGAGCAGGAGGGGGACATCTATCGCCTGAGCAAGCAGGGAGTGCTGTTCGGCAATGATGTTTTCGGGGAATTTGTCGGTGCATTGACAGAGGTTTAATTTTAAAATAACTCTTGAATTCAAATTCACCCTGTTGTATATTTATTCAATAATAGCAATGTAGGGAGTGAAGCAGGTGCTTGCCAAGCCGGAGTTGCCCCGTCATGAATTTCACAATGGAAACAGTAAGGCGACATGTAGAAAAGCCACTGCCCAGGATATCGAGCCACTGTATCTGATGATTGAAGAGTATGCGCAGAAAGGTATCATGCTTCCTCGTTCCAGAGTGGCACTACAGCGTCAGATTGATCTGTTTGTTGTTGCTGAAATCGGTGGCAAGTTTGTTGGCTGTGGATCGCTCTGCAGACTCGGGGCTGATCTCGTCGAGATCCGTTCACTTGGCCTCAGTGATGAACATAAAGGTCAAGGAATAGGTGCCCTGATTGTGAATGAGCTGACCGAAGAAGCCAGACGCCAGAAAATCCCGAAGATTATGGCGCTCACCTATGCGGTTAATTTTTTCCTCAGAAACGGATTCGAAGTTGTAAATAAAGAGATCTTCCCCGAGAAAGTCTGGACAGACTGTGTGAACTGCTCCAAGCAGCATGCCTGCGATGAAATAGCTGTTTTGAAGATGCTGAACTGACTTGACAATGTCAATGTCAGTTTGGTATTTTTGTATTAGTGATTAGCACTCATCTCTATAGAGTGCTAACGAATCGAAGCCACAGCCGTTAGGAGGGAATAACATGTTAACTGAACGCCAGAGAATGATACTGAATGCCATAGTAGATGATTATATATCTTCGGCTGAGCCCGTAGGCTCGCGCAGTATATCTAAACGGGGAGATGTAGGATACAGTCCTGCTACAATCCGTAATGAAATGGCTGATCTGGAGGACCTTGGGTATCTGGAACAGCCTCACACTTCGGCAGGACGGATACCTTCAAACAAGGGATACCGTTATTATGTGGATCATCTGGTACCGTGGAATTCCGCCGAATCGGCAGAGGTAGGGACGATCCGTGCTTTTTTTGCCGAGAAGCTGAATGTGATGGAGCAGGTCAACCAGCATGCGGCCATGATTCTTTCCAATATGACGAATTATACTTCCATCCTGCTGGGACCGGAGGTTTTCCATACATCATTGCGTCATTTTCAGTTGCTGCCCCTTGATGATCGAACAGCCGTGGCCATCATTGTCACCAGCACGGGACAGGTAGAGAACCGGACGGTTAATATTCCGCCGGAGATTTCTGTTTCGGAAATAGAGAAAGTGGTCAATCTGCTGAATAGCAAGCTGGTCAATGTACCGCTTTACAAGCTGAAGAGCCGGCTCTATTCCGAGCTTGGTGAAGAGATGCAGCGTCACATCTCCCATTATGAAGAATTGATGCAGGTGCTCGACACGGCGCTTGAGAGTGAGCAGGAGCAACGCATTTATCTGAGCGGGGCTACGAATATGCTGACTCAGCCGGAGTTCAAGGATGTTGATAAGGTAAAGAATATCCTTGATCTTCTTGAAGAGACGCCTACTCTGCTGAAGATGCTGTCGCCGGTCTCCGGTGGAACCGGCATACAGGTACGTATAGGCACGGAGAACAACCATGAGGCTTTTGCGAACTGTTCGCTTATAACCGCCACTTATTCACTCGATGGGCAAGCGCTGGGAAGCATAGGTCTCCTAGGACCTACCCGTATGGAATATGCAAGGGTAATGGGCATTCTGGGCATTCTGTCCCGGGATTTGACAGCGATGCTGGCACACTGGTATAAGTGAGTGAGCTGTGATCATTTTAAGGAGGTGAAGACAACTTGAAAGAGGAACAAGTTCAAGATTCCAACGAAGTGCAAGACCAAGCCATAAATGACAACAATGCAGCCGATGCGGCTGAAGCGGTCTCTGAGACCGAAGCCTTCACGACGGAGGAAGCCGGCGAGGTGACTGCTGAAAGTGGCGATGAATTCAAGCGCCTGCAGGGTCTGGCTGATGAATTCCAAGGCCGGGCACTACGGGTACAGGCTGATTTTGACAACTTCCGCCGCCGTACTTTGAAAGAGAAAGAAGAATTGGCGCAATATGCTACCTCCAAGCTCGTAACGGAATTGCTTCCGGTAATGGATAATTTCGAACGTGCTTTGGCTACGGCTCCCGCTACTCCCGACTTTGAAGCTTTTACCAAGGGCGTAAATATGATTTTCCGCCAACTGGAAGGGGTATTAAAGAACGAGGGACTTACGGCTATGGAAACGGTAGGACAGCCTTTTAATCCTGAATATCATCAGGCCATCATGCAGGTGGAGAGTGAGGAACACGAAGAGGGTATCGTAACGGAGGAAGTCCAAAAGGGCTATCTCCTGAAGGATAAGGTCCTTCGTCCCGCCATGGTCAAAGTCAGCATGTAGTCTGTCTATATAGGCTGGCAGTTTCTGTCCGCCAGGAAGCGGCAGTAATTATTCAAGGAATAGATATCATGCTCTAAATTGTAATCGTACGATTATAAGGTTACAACCACATAGCCATTCCCGGGGAGAACAACTCCCATAAAATTTCAAGGAGGCAATTACAGTGAGTAAAGTTATCGGTATTGACTTAGGAACCACTAACTCTTGCGTTGCGGTTATGGAAGGCGGCGAAGCTGTTGTTATCCCTAACCCGGAAGGCGCGCGTACAACCCCTTCGGTTGTAGGCTTCAAGAAAGACGGCGAGCGTGTTGTCGGCGAAACGGCAAAACGTCAGGCCATCACCAACCCGGATCGTACCATTAGTTCGATCAAACGCCACATGGGTACCAGCCACAAAGAAAACATTGACGGTAAAGACTACTCCGCACAAGAAATTTCAGCGATGATCCTGCAAAAGCTGAAATCCGATGCCGAGGCTTATCTTGGCCAGCCCGTAACCCAAGCCGTTATCACGGTTCCTGCTTATTTCAACGACAGCCAGCGTCAAGCTACAAAGGATGCAGGCAAAATTGCCGGTCTGGAAGTGCTCCGTATTGTTAACGAGCCGACAGCGGCTGCATTGGCATACGGTCTGGAGAAATCCGAAGACCACACTATTCTAGTCTATGACCTGGGCGGCGGTACATTCGATGTATCCATCCTGGAACTGGGCGACGGCTTCTTCGAAGTAAAAGCTACGAGCGGGGACAACCGTCTCGGCGGGGATGATTTTGACCAAGTGGTTATGGACTATCTGGTGTCTGAGTTCAAAAAAGAACAAGGCATCGACCTCAGTAAAGATAAAGCGGCTGTTCAGCGCTTGAAAGACGCGGCCGAGAAAGCCAAGAAAGAGCTGTCCGGTGTGCTGACAACTACAGTATCCCTGCCGTTCATTACTGTCGTTGACGGAGTGCCACAGCACTTGGAGATCAATCTCACCCGTGCCAAATTTGATGAATTGACTGCAAGCCTGGTAGAACGTACCTTAGGCCCAACACGTCAAGCGCTCAACGATGCGGGTATGACTCCTGCAGATCTGAACAGAATCGTGCTGGTGGGCGGTTCCACCCGTATTCCTGCCGTACAGGATGCGATCAAGAAGCTGACGGGTAAAGAGCCACATAAAGGCGTTAATCCGGATGAAGTTGTAGCTTTGGGTGCAGCGGTGCAAGCGGGTGTATTGACGGGCGATGTAAAAGACGTTGTATTGCTCGACGTAACTCCGCTCTCCCTGGGTATCGAAACTGCAGGCGGCGTATTCACCAAAATGATTGAGCGCAACACAACCATTCCTACAAGCAAATCGCAGGTGTTCTCCACTTTTGCTGACAACCAGCCGAGCGTGGAAATTCACGTGCTGCAAGGTGAGCGCCAAATGGCGAACGGCAACAAAACGCTGGGACGCTTTATGCTGAATGATATTCCTCCGGCACAACGCGGTGTTCCGCAAATCGAGGTTACCTTCGATATTGATGCCAACGGTATTGTTAATGTATCTGCAACGGATAAAGGTACAAATAAAAGCCAGAAGATCACCATCACTTCTTCCAGCGGCCTGAGCGATGCTGAAGTAGAGCAAATGATGAAGGATGCTGAGCTTCATGCCGAGGAAGACCGCAAACGCAAGGAATTGGTTGAAGCGAAGAACGGTGCTGACCAGCTTGTATATTCTACCGAGAAGCTCATTAAAGATCTTGGGGACAAAGCAGAGGCTTCCGATGTGGAAAAAGCAAACGAAGCTAAGGAAAAAGTGAAATCGGCCCTCGCATCCGATAACTTGGAAGAAATTAACGCAGCTACAGAAGGTTTGACTGAGATTGTTCAGCAGCTGTCCGCTAAGCTATATGAGCAGGCTGCAGGAGCAGGGGAGGGTGCTGCGGATGGCCAAGGCGCCCAGGATGGCAACTTCAAGAAGGACAATGTTGTTGATGCCGATTATGAGGTTGTTGACGACGAGAAGAATCAAGGGTAACCTTAAACGATACCAGTGCTAGAAGGGGAAGGTCAAAACCGGAGCATCCCGTGTTTTGGCTTTCCTTTTGACTGTAATAGAACAGAGTTAGAAGTGCGGAGGTGAAAGCAGTGGCAGATAAACGCGATTATTATGAAATACTCGGCTTAGGCAAAGACGCTTCGGAGGATGAGGTCAAGAAAGCGTACCGCAAGCTGGCACGCCAGTATCATCCGGACGTGAATAAAGCTAGTGACGCAGAGGCCAAATTCAAGGAAGTCAAAGAGGCTTATGATGTGCTGAGTGACGGACAGCAGCGTGCCAGATATGACCAATATGGACATATCGATCCTAACCAGGGTATGGGCGGCGGCTTTGGCGGCGGCGGAGACTTCGGAGGACTGGGCGATATCTTTGATATGTTCTTCGGCGGCGGCGGACGCCGTGATCCTAACGCGCCTCAGCGCGGCGGGGATTTGCAGTATACGATGACCATTGAATTCAAGGAAGCGGTATTCGGCAAGGAAACCGATATTACGATCCCGCGCACGGAAACATGCGACACCTGCTTTGGCTCAGGAGCCAAACCGGGTACCAAGCCGGAGACCTGTTCCGTATGCCGAGGCAGCGGACAGCAGGAATTTGTACAGAATACACCGCTTGGACAGATGCGTAACAGACGTCCATGCTCTCATTGTAGTGGTACAGGCAAAATCATCAAGGAAAAATGCACCACCTGCAGCGGCAACGGCAAGGTCAAGAAACAGCGCAAGATCCATGTGCGTATTCCTGGCGGCGTGGATGATGGCGCACAGCTGCGTATGACCGGTGAAGGTGAAGGCGGCCATCGCGGCGGCCCTGCCGGAGACCTGTATATTATTATTCGTGTAAAGCCGCATGATTTCTTCGTTCGTGAGAATGATGATATTTTATGCGAGGTTCCGCTTACATTCGCACAGGCCGCTCTGGGTGACGAGATCGAGATCCCGACCCTGACGGAGAAAGTGAAGCTTAAGATTCCTGCCGGCACCCAGACGGGCACCTTCTTCCGCCTCAAGGGCAAAGGGGTTCCGCGTCTGCGCGGCACAGGCCAGGGAGATCAGCATGTCAGAGTGATCGTTGTGACGCCAAGCAAGCTTAGCGATGAGCAGAAGGATCTGCTGCGCCAGTTCTCCTCTCATGATGGAGAACATACGCATGAGCAGGAACAGTCCTTCTTCGACCGTATGAAGCGCGCGTTTCGCGGAGATTAAGGTATAAACCTATTATTTTACCGGAATATGAAGCAGGCTAGGGATCAAATCCTGGCCTGCTTTTTGTTGTGAAAATGGATTTCTGATTCAATGCCGCCCCTGTGCATAATTGTAAAATGAGATAGCCACACTAACTGCAGGTACGCTCCAAAGGCGCTACTCATCTCATCAGAGAGTGGGGATATACATGCCTGAACGAAATATACTTGCATACTTTAAAAGTCCGGAGGAGGCCGAGGCGGTCTCCCGCAAGCTGCAGTCGCTGAGAGTGATCGATATGTCGATCGACCGTTTCGGCAAGTATCCCGGACACGAGAGATACTCGGGAAACAATCCGCTTACAGGAGATATTCCCAGTCTGGCAACCATGACGCTCAACTCATCCATCGACAGCCGGTCCGCCGGCATTCTGGCCTCTGCGGATACAAGCGCCAGCGGGATGAGTGACGGCGGGGATGGGGGTCCGACGGGACGGGATATTTTGCTGACCGTTGTTGTGGACTCCGAATCCTTTGATCAAGCGTTGAGGATCGTTGAGGAAGCCGGAGGAATGATCTGATCCATACATGGCTAGTAGAAAGGGGAATGCGAAGTGGATAAACATTCGAAAATACCTTCTAAGACTGAAAAAATGAAAATGCTGTATGAAGCTAAAGCGGAGGATGTAGAGTTCTCTGCAGCAGAGGCAGATATGGATGATCTAGAGGCACAGGTACGGTCACAGCAAGCGGACAAACGGCAATTGCACGAAATATTGCAAGATGAACAAAAAGAAGTAGACTGATTTGAAAATGTCTAGAGACATGTTCTTTATTTGAGGAAAGTCCCTTAACCCTGAGCTTCACATGGTTATCCAAGGGTGAGGGGCTTTTTTAAATTTAAGGAGAGGACAGAGGGGTTTCCCCTTTCTAATTTAATTATTAGACGAACATGCCGCTCTCGCAACACCCCTGATGAATGAAATAACTCGTTATTTTAGAACAGAAAGTATTCTACGGCTCAACACCATTGCTAATGCTTGATGTTAATCAAGCGGAATATATAAAGGGACATCGATACATGATGTATCGAATACAACAATACTTGACATATCCACTCTGGAGCGCCGAAATGATGTATCGAATACAACAATACTTGACATATCCATTTTGGAGCGTCGAAATGATGTATCGAGTACAACTTTTATTCGCTAAAGCGTCATTACCCGCATTATTTATTGCATTTCATACAACAATTTAGATTTAGGGGGCTTTTTCCGGATCAGCCCCAGAAATAAAACGATACGCTATTATGGATTCTACTCCCGGTGGATAAAAGGGTTGTGTAAAAAACTTGTAACCGCATGGCAGAAGGAAGCGCGGAGATGTATCGTGAAAGCCAAGCGAGTGATGAAATGCAGAACGTGGAGCGAGAAGGTCAAGGCGTATACGGGAAAAGACCCTATGGTCTGTCCAGTAAGGATTCAAGAGCAAGCTTAGAGAGGATGATCCAAGATCTCACCGGATCGTAAACGAAGGAGGACGTCAACTATCTAGGTTTGACGTGCTCGCAGAGCGAAGAACTACCGCTTAGCGTGGTACGGTGATTTTGACAGGATGGATGGACGATGGTGATCCAGAGGTGCCGCCGCAGTTTTCCTGCGAAGCATGCGGAGGGGAAATGTACCCGGAATACTACAAAGGTGTTCATGGTTACGAATACCGGATTAAAACCCCATACCCAATTCCCTTCCCCTGCTCAGACGTATGGGCTTAGACAAGGACCTGAGGCGTAGCCTCGGGTTTATTAAAAAAATATTGCTGTATATTATAAGCCCATATAGTGGGCATTTTTGTGATTCAGCATGTATAATTAAAGGGATAAGCTCGGGGGTGACATGGACACAATGATATTATGGATCGGTCTAGCGGTCGTGGTGATAGCACTAACCTTTTTAAATCAAAAGCAATTATATTCATCTAAGGTAAAGCGGGCTTATCGGGAGCTTCGGATACTTTCGAAAAAAGTCAGGAATGGTCAGTCTGCGCCGGAGGATCTTTCGATGTGGGAGGTTAGTCTGGCTGAGATGGAGAAGCATCCGAACGAATATAACAAGCTGGAATATGAAATTGGGCTTCGCCGCGCATTTGTGATGTATTTAGAACGACACTATCCGCAGGATGTTAGAGTACCTAATTTACAGGAAGCTGCAGCATACCAGAAAGATTCAGTCTGGGGAATTAAAATGGGCGATTACGGCCCCAAAAAATAGGTTCTAATTATTTTAAAAGAGTCTACTCGCCGAACATTCGAATTCGTGAGCGGACTCTTTTGCTATACATAAAATTAACATGTACATACAAGTATCATATGTTATAATAACTTGTATTATTCTATTTCAGTAGCCCGAGGTGTAGCATGACCGATAAACAGAAACCTAAATATATGCAATTGAAGCTGGAGATGCTGTCCTGGATTCAGACGGGTGTGTTGAAGCCGGATGATCAGACTCCCTCAGAGAACGAAATTGCCGCGCAGTTCGGCATGAGCAGACAAACGGTGCGCCAGGCGCTGGGTGAATTAGAGAAGGAAGGCTGGCTGTACAGACTGCAGGGCAAGGGGACTTTCGTAGCCAGACAGGATACACGCCCATTGCAGCAGAGCAGTATGATCGGGATGATGACCACCCATATTTCGGATTATATTTTTCCCCACATTGTGCGGGGAGCGGAGGCGCAGCTGCGCAGCGGAGGCTACAGCATGATGCTGTCCAGTACGGACAATGACAAGAATAAGGAACGCGAGAATCTGGAGCTCATGCTGAGCCAGCCGTTCAAGGGCCTTATTATCGAACCCACCAAAAGCGCGGAAGGGAACCCGAACCTCGGCCTGTTCCTGTCCCTTGAAATTCACAGAATTCCTTTCATAATGATTAACGAGCGATATCCGGAGCTGCATTGCCCCTGCTTGAAGCTGGATGACGAAGCCGGTGGCTTTATGGCGGCAGAACATCTGATCGAGCTCGGTCACCGGGAGATTGCCGGATTCTTTAAAACGGATGATTTGCAGGGAGCGAACCGGCTGAAGGGTTTTACAAGGGCATTCCATAAGCATCGTCTGCCTATAGGTAATGATACTGTAACGCACTATACGACAGAGGAAAAGCAGACAGTTCCTTATAAGGCAGCCTTAAATATGCTGCAGCGTCAGCAGCGGCCTACGGCCTTCGTCTGCTATAATGACGAGCTGGCGGTGCTGCTGCTGGAAGCGGCACGTCAGACCGGACTGAGCGTTCCGGATGATCTGTCCATTATTGGTTTTGATGATTCGTCGCTGGCGACGGCGACCGAGGTGAAGCTGACCACGCTCAGCCATCCGAAAATGGACATGGGGGTGCAGGCAGCGAATATGCTCATCGATATGATGGAGCAGCGCACCGCCGACGCACCCAAGGATGTTATTTATAAGCCGGAGCTTATTGTGCGAGGCTCGACGAAGGCGCTGGGATCGGTATAAAGAAGGCTGGAAAAAGGCAAGCCGGGAAAGTCCGCAGAGAAAGGGTGCGGGCTTTTTTTATGCGTGAAAAAGTTTGTATGTACCAATTTGACTAATTTCTAAATAACTATAGATTAAATGTACGTACAAGTGTATAATGGGGGAGAAAAGCAAGGGATGATCATACCTAAACCCATAGGGAGGATTACGATGTTAGAGTCATTGAAACAAGAGGTATTGGAAGCAAATCTGGATCTGCCCCGCTACAATTTGGTAACGTTTACATGGGGGAATGTCAGCGGCATTGACCGGGAAAAGGGACTGGTTGTGATTAAACCGAGCGGTGTCGAGTACGATCGGCTGACCCGTGATGATATGGTTGTGCTGGATCTGGAAGGCAATATCGTTGAGGGCCGCTACAAACCTTCTTCCGATACCGCTACCCATCTGGTGCTATACAAGGCATTTCCCAATATCGGGGGAATTGTCCATACCCATTCGCCTTGGGCGACGGGCTGGGCACAGGCGGGCAGGGGCATTCCTGCTCTCGGTACCACGCATGCAGATTATTACTTTGGCGAAGTTCCTTGCACACGCGCAATGACAGAAGAAGAAATTAAAGGCGCTTACGAGCTTGAGACGGGGAATGTGATCGTCGAGACGTTTGCGAACCTTGATCCGGATCGAATTCCAGGCGTGCTTGTGCACTGCCATGCTCCTTTTAACTGGGGCAAGGATGCCCATAACGCCGTTCATAACGCAGTTGTACTTGAAGAAGTGGCGAAGATGGCTACGCAGAGCTACCAATTAAATCCGGACCTGCAGCCGATGAGCCAGCACCTTCTGGACCGTCATTTTCTGCGCAAGCACGGAATCAACGCTTATTACGGACAAAGCTAACAACTATATAAAAGGAGAATTCGCACATGAGTAAAAAATATGCAATCGGCGTCGATTATGGAACCCAATCCGGGCGCGCCGTACTGGTTGATTTGGCAGATGGAACAGAAGTTGCTGACCATGTAACCCCATACCCGCATCACGTGATAGATGAGACTTTGCCCGGTACCGGTAAAAAATTGGAATATGACTGGGCGCTTCAGCATCCGGCAGACTACATCGAGGTATTGAAACGCTCCGTGCCTGAGGTAATCCGTGAATCCGGCATCGATCCTGCGGATGTAGTGGGATTGGGTATTGATTTTACCGCGTGTACTATGCTTCCGGTGAATGAGAATGGAGAACCTCTCTGCCTGCTTCCGGAATACCAGGAGAATTCGCATAGCTGGACCAAGCTGTGGAAGCACCACGCCGCTCAAGATGAAGCCAATGAAATCAATCGCATCGCTGCTGAGCGTGGTGAGAGATGGCTGCCGCGTTACGGAGGCAAAATTTCCTCCGAGTGGATGATGGCCAAAGTATGGCAAATCCTGAATGAAGCTCCCGAAATTTACGAGGCTGCCGATCAGTTTCTCGAAGCTACGGACTGGGTCATTTCGCAACTCACAGGCAACATAGTCCGCAACAGCTGCACAGCAGGTTATAAAGCGATTTGGCACAAGGCAGACGGATACCCGGACAAGGAGTTTTTCAAAGCCCTTGATCCCAGGTTAGAGAATTTGACGGATACGAAGCTGCGCGGGGAAATTGCTCCACTTGGAACAAAGGCCGGGGAGCTTACAGCGGAAATGGCTGAATTGATTGGCCTTGCTGCCGGAACAGCGGTAGCCGTTGGTAATGTGGATGCGCATGCGGCCGTACCGGCTGTGGGTGTGGTTACACCGGGCAAGCTCGTTATGGCGATGGGCACCTCGATCTGCCATATGCTGCTTGGCGAGACCGAACGTGAAGTTGAAGGCATGTGCGGCGTTGTGGAGGACGGCATCATCCCGGGCTATTTCGGATATGAGGCGGGCCAATCGGCGGTTGGCGATATTTTTGAATGGTATGTAGAGGAAGCTGTTCCGTCCTATGTGACTAAGGCTGCTGCTGAGGAAGGTGTAAACGTTCACGAATGGCTGGAAAAACGGGCGGCGGCATATAAGCCGGGTCAAACCGGTCTGCTGGCCCTCGACTGGTGGAACGGCAACCGCTCCGTACTGGTGGATACGAACCTGACCGGCTTATTGCTGGGCTGTACGCTTTTGACGAAACCGGAAGAAATCTACCGCACACTGCTTGAAGCGACCGCCTTCGGTACCCGTAAAATCGTGGATGCTTTCCATTCGAACGGCGTAGCTGTTGATGTATTGTACGCCTGCGGCGGACTTCCGCAAAAGAACCGTCTGCTTATGCAAGTCTATGCAGATGTTACAAATCGCGAAATCAAGGTGGCCGCTTCGAAACAGACTCCGGCTCTGGGTGCAGCGATGTTCGGCGCAGTTGCAGCGGGCGCAGACAAAGGCGGATATGATTCCATTGTGGATGCGGCAGAGAAAATGGCCCGTGTACGTGAAGAATCCTACCTGCCCATACCGGAAAATGTAGCTGTCTACGAGAAGTTGTTCCAGGAATACTCCAGACTGCATGATTATTTCGGCCGCGGCGAGAACGATGTCATGAAGCATCTTAAAGCCATTAAGGAAGAAGCGACACTGTAGTATTTTCATATACACATCTAAATAAAACGAACAAAAGAATTATATGATAAAAAGGTGAGAGTATCGGAGGGGAAGTTTGGAACTGTAGGAGCGATAGCGACCGCCTTTGTCCCCGGATGTTTACCGCAGCAAGCGGTCTGATCCAAAACATCTGGGGATGGGCAGCGGCCGGAAGTCCAAACATTCCCCGTAGTTACGGGTAACACCCCATAGCATAGGTCAATATCTTTAGTTCATCTTATCTATCATCCATTCATATATTTAGGAGGAGATTATATGTTAACTATTAAACCTTATCAATTTTGGTTCGTAACAGGCAGTCAGCATTTGTATGGCCCGGAAACCATTCAAGAGGTAAACGATCATTCCCGCCAAATTACGGAAGGTCTGAATACGGATGAGTCCGTTCCTTTTGAAATTGTGTTCAAGCCGGTTCTGACCACAGCGGATGAAATCCGTAAGATGGCTATTGCTGCTAACAGTGATGAAGCTTGTGCCGGTATCATTACCTGGATGCATACCTTCTCCCCGGCCAAAATGTGGATTTCAGGCCTGTCTCAGCTGCGTAAGCCGCTTTTGCATCTGGCTACCCAGTTCAACCGCGATATTCCTTGGGATTCCATTGATATGGATTTCATGAATACGAACCAATCCGCTCATGGTGACCGTGAATACGGCTTTATCGGTGCCCGGATGGGTATTGCCCGCAAGGTTGTAGTTGGATATTGGGAAGATGCCAAGGTCAGATCACGGATCAGCGGGTGGATGAATACTTCGGTTGCTTTTAATGAAAGCCAAACGCTGAAAGTAGCAAGATTCGGTGACAACATGCGTTCCGTAGCTGTAACTGAAGGAGATAAGGTTGAAGCTCAGATTAAGCTGGGCTGGACTGTTGACGGATATGGGGTCGGGGATTTGGTGGCACGTGTGGATGCGGTTACTGAAGCTCAGGTAGACGATTTGATGGCAGAATACGCGGAGGCTTATGATTTTGCCCAAGGCGGTGAAGGGGATGGCCCAGTTCGGGAATCTATCCGCTATCAGGCCCGGATCGAGATCGGACTGAGAACCTTCCTAGAAGAAGGCGGTTATACAGCATTCATTACTACTTTCGAAGATTTGCACGGACTCAAGCAGCTTCCGGGTCTTGCAGTACAGCGCCTAATGGAGCAGGGTTATGGGTTTGCGGGTGAAGGCGACTGGAAGACAGCAGCTCTTGTTCGACTAATGAAGATTATTGCCGGCAACAAAGGAACCTCCTTCATGGAAGATTACACCTACCATCTGGACCCGGCTAATGAGCTGGTGCTGGGCTCGCACATGCTGGAAGTTTGTCCGACGATTGCCGTGGATAAGCCAAGACTGGAAGTGCATCCGCTCGGTATCGGGGGCAAGGAAGATCCGGCCCGTATGGTATTCAATGGACGTTCCGGCGCAGCACTTAATGCATCCATTATCGACCTGGGCAACCGATTCCGCCTGCTTGTAAATGAAGTGGAAGCTGTGGAACCGACGGAAGCTATGCCGAACCTGCCGGTAGCGCGTGTGCTCTGGAAAGTGGAGCCAAGTCTTAAAGCGGGTGTGGAAGCATGGATTCTTGCCGGCGGTGCGCATCACACAGGGTTCTCTTATGTAGTAAGCATTGAACAGCTACTCGACTTTGCCGAAATGGTTGGCATCGAATGTGTGGTTATCGATAAGGATACGAACACACGTGCATTCCGCAACGAGCTGCGTCTGAACGATATCGCCTGGAAGCTTGCCTAATCGTATAAATATTTCAGAAGAAACGGGTACCGTCCTCGATCAGGTGCGGTACAGCCGTTTCTTCCTATATGGGGAGGAAGGAATTTTATATGTCCAACATACTGGAGAGAATTCGGGCCGCAGCAGCGGAGATGGATGGGGGGTCAGCCTCTGCCCTTCCGCAAGTGATTGTTGTCGAGTCAGGTGCAGTGAAACTGGTTGTACCGTTTATCTCGGAGAAAGGTTGGCAGGCACCCCTGCTTGTTGCGGATGAACATACGTACAAGGCTGCGGGTGAGAGGGTGAAGCTGGTAAGCGAGAGTTCAGGCATCCCGCTCCAACTAACTCTGATTCTGCCAAATGCGCAGGGTGATGTGATTGCGGACGAAGCCTCGGTGGTGCAGGTTCTTTTGGCCATACAGCATCATAAAAGTGATTCTGTCATTGTGGCAGGTTCAGGGACACTGCATGATATTGCCCGCTATGCAGCATACAGCGCAGGAATCCCGTTCGTATCCGTTCCGACTGCGCCTTCAGTGGACGGTTTTACCTCGAATGGATCGCCGCTTATTATCCGCGGTAACAAGATTACAATTCCTGCAGCCGGTCCGGTGGCTATTTATGCCGATACGGATATTTTGCGGGAAGCACCCGCGGCGATGATTGCTGCCGGGTTCGGAGATATGCTGGGCAAATACACCTCATTGTTCGATTGGAAGTACGGGCGACTGACGGCGGAAGAGCCATACTCAGCTGTGGTAGCAAGCATTACGGAACAAGCGCTGCTCGCTTGTGTAAACCATGCAGAAGAAATCGGCGAGCGGTCCGAACGCGGGATTTCCGTGCTGACAGAGGCCTTGATAGAGTCCGGCCTGGCCATTCTGCTGTTCGGACAATCCCATTCTGCATCGGGGGCGGAGCATCATCTGTCCCACTATTGGGAGATGGAGTACATTCGTACAGGCAGAAGACAGCTGCTTCATGGAGCCAAGGTCGGCGTTGCCTGTGCGGAAATATCAGCCCTGTATCATGAGCTGGCGAATAGTGTGGAGTTGGAGGGCGTCGGGCAAGGGGAGGCCGTGCGCAAAATGATCGGGGAACTTCCGCAGCGTGAGCGGATTCGGGAGCTGCTGCGAACCGTTCACGGGCCGTCAACCATAGTTGAACTCGGGGTAGATCAAGAGCTGCTGCGCAGAAGTCTCGCGGAGGCTCATCTGATCCGCATGAACCGGCATACCTTGCTGCGGGCGCGTAACGAGGGGAAACTGGGCGCTGGAACTAGGGAATCATAAACAATTATTATCAAACAAAAAGACAAACCGCCTCATTTCTACAGGTTTCTACCGTAGGGAGGGGCGGTTTTTAGTTGTGAGAACTACTTATTACCACAAGGGGAGGGGCTTTGTCGTTATTTTATGAAAATACTATGGTAATAATATGTAGAACTGTGTATAATTTTGGAAGCAGCAAGACTTATTGACTATACATAAAGCACTATTAATGGGAAACCAAGTGCTTGAACAAAGGCAAACCCGTACGAAAGTCGGGGACGCAAAGCCACGGGCCTACCGTCATGATCAATCATGACCAGGCAGCCGGGTTACTCAAGAGGCTTGGTTTTTTTGTTGTTATTTTTAAGGGGGAGAAACATGATGAGCGTATCGAGAAAATGGATGGTTGGGTTACTAGTCGCAGGATTAATGGTAGGAGTAATCCCTGTAGTACAGAAGGTATCAGCGGAAACGGTCTATACCTACAAAGACGAATTATCTACGTTTACTGTCGAGGGAAGTAATGTTCAGATGTTCGGGCCTCACGTAGTTTGGCGGTCCAAAGCCGCAAATTATGCGGGGCAAATCTATTACGGGAATAAGGATACTAATACAACAGTTGCAATAACTAAGCACGGTAAACTCACGGATACGCCAGCCGTAGGTGTTAATGGAAATGGAGATCCAATAGTCGTATGGGCGGATAAAAGAGACCTAAGCGGCGGTGCCAGTAATTTTAACTGGGACATTTATAGCTACAATGTCAAAACGCGGACCGAAAAAAAGCTGAATGTAGATGTAGGGGAGCATGTTACCCCTTCCATAGAAGGTGATTATGTGGTCTGGCAGACAAACCCTAAATACGAGATGCATTTATATAACTTGGCAACCGGTATAGTGAAAGACCTGGGATTAGGACGAAACCCGGTGATCCGAAACGGACGTATTGTCTACAAAGGTGGGATGGACGACGATCTATATGAATACGTCATATCATCCGAATCTAGCCATAAAATTCTTGATCTACCTTATACCTCTTACGTGGAGCGCTTTGTATTCAATGGAAAAGAAGTCCTATGGAAGCAGCGTGATCTTGATGGGTACGGAAAGTACACGTACCTAGATCTGGAAGTAAACAATCCCCTGCCGATTGACTTGACGCCACCGGTGGCGCAGAGCAGGAACGAGTATATAGAAATGAGCATTTCGAACGGATCGGCTGTCTGGTTGGAAGCTACCGGGGACAAGGCGACCGTGCGGGGTGCGGATCTACAGACCGGTAATACATATAGTTTGGGTGTTATTAAGTCGTCTCAGTTCATCGGCTTTAATGGAGAAGAGTTTGAGCTAGTTAACGATAACCGTCTGGTTAGCCGGGAAATCGTGAGAAGTGAAGTCAATGCTCCGACAACAGCTGCACCTTTGGCGGAAGGGGAACTTATAGGCCCTAACGGAGGAGTGATGGCAGGTGGAAAATCCATACAGCTCGTGTTCGAACCGGGGACGTTCGGTAAGGATGCAAGAATTGAATTAAACAAAAGCACAACGATTCCAACCATCCAAACTAAAGGTATGACTTGGCTCGGTACCGCATGGAAATGGACTTCTGATATAAAGCTTGTTAAACCTGCTTCGCTCACCTATGAATTAGAGCAATCTCTTGCAACAGCCAATCGTGCCAATCGGACGGGTATTTACCGATATAACGAGGAAACAGGTCAATGGATCTATACCGGCGGAACATTCGATACCTCCTGGCGTACGATCCGAACTCAGGTTCAAGATCCGGGTGTGTACGGAGTGTTTGTTTATGAGCCTTCATTTACTGATATAAAAAGCCACTGGGCGAAGACAGAGGTGGAGGTATTGGCATCCAAATGGATCGTAAACGGTATGAGTATGAATCGATATGAGCCCGGCCAATCCGTTTCGCGTGCCCAATTCGCCAAGATGCTCGTTGAAGCAGCAGGTTTCAATGGACAAACGACGGGAACCGTATCTTTCAAGGATGTACCCGCTGGTCACTGGGCATCGGATGCAATAGAGTACGCAGCTGCGGCGGGTTGGATCAAAGGTTATGAAGGAAGTTTATTTAAGCCGAACGCCTCCATTACTCGTGAGGAGATGATGGTTATGTTGACAAACGCCGCCTCTCTGCGCAAGGAAGAGCAAAGTGAAGTTTTGACCTCTTACTCCGATGCTGGAAAGGTCCATTCATGGTCTAAGTTGTCCGTGCAGGCTGCCCTTAAGAGTGGTCTTGTACAGGGGAATGGTGATCAGTTAAATCTTGGGGCTACATGTACACGAGCTGAAGCCGCAGTTGTTATTTACAGATGGTTAGTGAAGAAAGGGGTGATTTTCAATGGATAATGATAGGCCACAGAAAAGCGTATGGAGAAGGGGGAATCGTCTTGGACTGATAGGGAAATGCATACTAGCATTTCTGATTGTCCTGACCGGATTGCCATTATTGCCGAATCAAGAGCTCCCGAGGGCTTATGCGGAGACCTCGCTTCAGATCAGTCCAATTACCCTCAGTTCAGTATACGGTGGACAGACGCGGGTGAATTTTAGATTCGACGATCCGGATCCAACAGATAACACGCAGGAATCGCATGATACAGTCATCAGTTTAAAACGTAGCGGTTCCACTGTGGCAACGCTGAATTCTAATAGTTATCCTACCGAAACGAGTAACTACTATTATTGGAACGGACTGATAGGCAGCAACCCAGCACCGGAAGGCGACTATCAAATTCAAGTCACGCCAACCCGTTTTCCCAATAACGGCAATTCCGGGAGTGTACAGATTCTCAATCCTAATCCACCGCAGCCCAAAGGCTTGGAGATAATCCGAGACCCGGAAAGCGGCAAGTATATTATCCGCGGCATTGCGGAGATCGGCACCAAGGTAGAGCTTAAGATGAAACTGATTCAGAGGGTTCGCGACAATACGACCTTCGATGACGAAAAAGTGGAGACCCTCGTTACGGGAGTTCCCGTGAAGCCGCGAACCTCATCTTGGGCACTTAACATACCTGCGGATGCTTCCTATTTCACGAATTTTCCGGAACGATCCGATAATCCACCGGCTAAATATATCGGAGAGTGGGAAAAGCAAATAGAGCTTCCGGCTTATAAAATTGCGGAGATTCAAGCCTTTTCTATAAGGGATTTTGATAGTAAACGTTCGACAGGCTCCGAGAAGTTGAATGTGCTTAAATACACTGCTCCTGCATGGGGTATTAACTGGGCCGTCGTAGCCAGCTATTATTATGGTGTAGATGAGAAAGATGCAATCGTACAGATGATCAGTGAAATTGCCAAATTCAACGGCTTCCCGGTCGAGGACTGCAACGATCAGGTCTGTTATGGTCCAATTGATGAGGGAGTTAACCTATGGATTATGAACCCGAAGCATGCAGGTGAAATCGGTCACGAGGATGACGACCGGATTCAAGAGGAGTATGCGAACCGGAACGGACATCCGTTGCCGGCAGCGTTCGATCCAGTCAACTTGGCTACGGGAGATTTTGTTTTCAAGCAGACAAACATCAGCTTACAAGCAGTCATGCCGCTTGACATGTCCCTTACCTATCACAGCCGAGACAAGTATGACGGGGATTTTGGGGTTGGCTGGCATCACTCCTATGAGCGGAAGCTGGAATTCAGAGAAAACGGAGTGCTGTATGTTACATCGCCGGAGGGTGCAAGTTACCGTTTTGACCCGATTGCCGGTGGTAAATATGAAGGGCCGGATGGTTTATACGATACCCTCGTCCGTAATACCGATGGTTCCTATACGCAGCAAACACCGGATAGAATTTCGTATACCTATCGTAAAGATGGTAAGCTGTACCGGATTGAGGATGCGAACGGGAACAGAATTCAGCTGTCCTATCATGGCAGCTTGCTAACTGAGATTGCCACAGATGGTGCGAAGCTTACCCTTACGTACGGATCGGGAGGCAAGATCACCCGGGTAACCGATCACACGGGCCGATTCGCAAGCTATGAATACGATGCTGTAAATCATGACTTAACGGCTATGATTTTGCCGGATAGCGGCAGAATTACCTATACCTACGATGAGAAGCATCGCATGACAGGCATCAAAAACCCGAATGAAACTTCGGAGCTGATTAATGAATACGACGAACAGGACCGGGTTGTGCGGCAGCAGGATTTTGCCGGAGTTTGGGGCGATATGGAGTACATCCCGGATTCCAAGAGGACGGTAACAACTGACGCGCTTGACCGTAAAACGGTATACGAGTTTGATGAGCGATACCGCAAAACATCGGTTACCTATGATGATGGTACGGTTGAAAGGTTCTTATACGACAAGAACGACAACATGATCCGGATGACTGACCGCAATGGTTCAGAATGGGAATACCAGTATGATGGAAGCGGCAATCTGATCCGCGCACAGGATCCGGAAGGCTATCAGACGGAAATCCGGTACAACGTCTTCAATCTTCCGGTAGAGTTCATTGATCCGCTCGGACGCAAAACGGCACTGACCTATGATGGGAAAGGGAATCTGACCTCCATCACCGATGCGCTCGGAGGCGTGTCCAAAGTCACGGTGAACGGCAAGGGAGTTCCGGAGTCAATCATTAACGCCAATGGCGAGCAGACATCGATAGAGAACGACTCGTACGGATTTGCCAGCCTGATTACGGACCCGCTCGGCAATCGGCAGGAACTGGTGCGTGACCCGCTTCACAGGGTTAGCGAGATTGTCGATGCGCTTGGGTACCGTACGAAGCTTCAATACGACCCGAGGGACCGGGTGACGGCACGCATTGATGCGTTAGGACACACGGAGCGGTATGAGTACGATAAGGACAGCAATCTTATCAGTTACACCGATGCTTCCGGTTCCCGAACCTCATATAGTTATTCAAGCTTTGGCATGCTCGCGTCCGAAACCGATGCACTGGGCAACACCACCCGTTACACCTATGATGCGGTGGGGAATAGGATCAAGCAGACGGATGCGGCAGGCTCGGAGACGGTTTATGAGTATGACTCCAGCAATCGGATGGATTCTATTACCGATCCGGAGGGGAGTGTCAGCACTTATGAATACGATGGCAACGGAAATGTAATTCTCGTAAAACAGCCCAATGACGGCAGTGTCCGGATCGAATATGACCGCCGAAATCTGCCGGTGAAGATGACCGATGCGGCAGGCGGCGTATCCACCTTCAGTTATGATGCGGCAGGCCAACTGACCCAAGAGACAGATCAGCTTGGGCACAACGTGCAATACGCCTATGATGCACTGGGACGATTGACTGAGGAAACGGACGCACTAGGCCAAATTACATCGTATGGCTACGACGAAGCTGGCCGATTGACCCGGACGGTGAAGCCGAACGGTGCGGAATGGAAGCTCGATTATGATGCCCGGGGCATGTTGGTCAAAGTAACCGATCCACTGGGGCAAACGTCGACAATGAATCGCGACGAGCTGGGCCAGGTAACCGGATTGACCGATGAAGCCGGCAAAATCACGTCTTATCAATATGACGCGCTTGGCCGGGTAACGAGACTCGTGGACCCGCTGGGACATGCGACGGAGCTAACCTATGATGCCCGTGGACAACTCACGGGTCTGAAGGATGCCAAGGGACAGTCGACCCAATATGGTTACGATACCCTGGGCCGCCTGCTGGAGGTCACGAATGCGCTGGGTCATACGACAGCCTACAGGTATGACGCGCTGGGCAATATTACATCCAAGACGGATGCTTTGGGACGCGTCACCACTTATGATTATAATCGACGCAGTGAACTGGTCCGTGAGGCTGGTCCCTTGGGGCGTATAACGGCTTTTGCCTACGACAGTATGGGCAACATGACGGATCTTACATCGCCCGACGGCGCGCTGACCCGTTACGCTTACGACAAGTTGAACCGATTGACGGGCATTGCGTATCCGGATGGAAAACAGGTCGGTTACGACTATGACGCTGCCGGCCGTAGAACGCGGATGACGGACGAACTGGGAACGACAACGTATGCATACGATGCTCTGAACCGTCTTACGCAGGTCACCGATTCCAACCGGAAAACGATTAAGTATGAATGGACGGCAACCGGTCAGCGGAGCCGAATCGAATATCCGGAAGGCACTTCCGTTACCTATCAGTATGACCTGCTGGACAGAATGACTGGGGTGACGGATATTGAGGGCAGGACCACGACTTATACCTATGATGCTCGCGGGTTGCTTACCTCCAAGAAGCTGCCAACCTTAGGAGAAAGCACATATTCTTACGACGACGCAGGTCAACTGCTGGAGCTGAGACATAGTAATCAATTCCAGAAGACTCTGGAGCAGTTAACGTATTCATACGATCCTGTCGGCAACCGTATAGGGATTGAACGTAAATCAGACGGCAACGATGAAGAGGATACCGACGGCAATGACAGTGAGGATCGAATCGTAACGGATTATGCTTACGATGCACTGAACCAACTGGTAGAGGTGCAGACACAAAATTCAATATCCACCGATCTTCCTGCAATCACCCGCTACCAGTATGACGCGGTAGGGAACCGGATGCAGAGAACAAGCCAGTGGGGCGAACTGTCGGAAACCGAGTCCTACGCCTATGATGAAGCTGACCGTCTTACACAGCTGACAACCGGAAGTGAAATTAATGACTATCGGTATGACCCTCGCGGAAATTTGCTGGAGGTTCTGCAGAAGCACCTGGATCTGCCGGAAGTTACAGCACTGACAGGTGATAAGGAAAGTTCTACAGTTGTAAGTGATGTCTATGAGGCGCCGTCCGGGACGACCGCTGCGGATACGGGCGCTGACCCTCTGCTCCACGCCGACGAGACGGATCCGCTGCTTGCTGCCCGGGAAGCAGAAGATTGGTCGGAAGCGGAAGTTATCGAGCAATATGTGTGGAACGGGGCCAACCGGTTAACAGGGCAAACCAATGCCAAAGGCGACATTACCCGCTATGCCTACGACGGCGATGGGAACCGGATGAAGATGACCATTGATTACGCCCATGGCGGTTCAGGTAAAGGGAATGGCAAAGGGAACGGAAATGGTAATAGCGGTAAAGGAAACAGCAACGGTAATGGCAATGGAAACGAAAACAGCAACGGCAATGGCAATGGTTCGAATACCTGCAAAGTGGTACCGCCGGGCTTCATTCCACCGGGCCTAGCCAAGAAATGCGGCAATGCGGATGAGGAGTATCCGGACCTGCACCCGGGTGGACCGCGCGACGGGTGGGAGAAGCAGTTCAAGAAAGAGCATTGGGAATTGAACTTTACCAATGACGTAAGCCTGGCATTGCCCGAACTGATTGAGGTTGCGGAAGCGGACAGCAGTAAATGGAAGCAGACCTACGTGTACGGGGCCGGCGGAGAACGTCTCAGCATGACCTATGTTCCAGCCTACGATTCCAACAACGGCTGGGAGCCGACTCCTGGTGCAGGAGGAGCTGAACCGGGTGTGCAGCCGAAGACCCTGTGGTACATGCAGGATGCGCTCGGCAGCACCCTAGGACTCGTAGAAAAGGACGGGCGCGTATCCTCACGCTACCATTACGACGAATTCGGCGTGCCGCTGGACGCGAAGAAGTTTGATCTCAACTGGCCGGGGCCGGATAACCTGTTCGGTTACACGGGACTGGGTTATGATTTTACCAGCAGCAATACGTATGCCAGAGCGCGGTATTATAAGCCGGAGATTGGTAGGTTTATAAGTGAGGATACGTATAAGGGGGACTTGTGGAATCCGCAGAGTCAAAATGAATTTACGTACGTTCATAATAATCCATTATTGTATGTAGATCCGAGCGGACATTTTTTGGATGTAATTGCTGATATAGGATTTATTCTGTATGATGCATACCAGTATGTTAATGATCCTTCTTGGGAAAATGCGGGTTACCTTGCTCTTGATATGGGGGCGGCTTTCGTTCCCTTTGCAACAGGGGCTGGTGCTGCGGCAAAAGCTACGGTACATGCAACAAGTGATGCTATCAACCTAGCAGAAAAAGTTGCAGTGATTGGAATAAAAGCGATAGACGATCTTTGGGCGTTGGCTCCTTTTGAGAGAGGTAAAGCTATAGATAAATTGTTAGGGAATAATCTAGGTATGACTTTCCCAACATTTGATAGAGCAGTTGGAGATACACTAATCAGTATTAAAAGTGTTGACCCAAGATTAGCTTCTTATAATAAAGGGAATTATTTTTATAATTCTATTAAGTCAAATATAAATGACATCGTAAAATCTGATGGGAAATTTTTTGGTAAACAGCGGTTCTATGATGGTAGTACTGAACTTTTGGATTTTGATGGCACTGAGTGGAAGAAAAAAGCTTTGAATCTAGCCCTTCCAAATGTTAATCTTACTAAGTCTCAGCAAAAACAACTTGAAAAAGCAATTGAGTATGCTAATTCTAAAGGAGTAGAGTTTATGATAACTATTGTAGATTAAGGAGGCCCTAAATGACTTTGAAAAAGTATTATACAGTGGGAATATACCAGCAGCGATCAGCAGATATTATCATAATGAAACCTTCAGTTTGGTCTCCAGTAGGTTATAGAACCGAATTAAATCTTCAATATAAGCTCGAAGGAGAAGATATTAATGCAGAGGCGCTGGGAACAATGCTTATTCAGTGTCTTGCACGCTCAATGGAGAATACAAGCACATTAGAGGAAAGAGCAGTACCAAAGAGCGGAATATTTAGTACAAATGGAAAAATGACAAAAAATTTAAGAAGACAAATTGGTTATATTTATCCAGGTAAACACTATAAGTTTGTTCCTTTAAGAGCTGAGAAAAAAGGATATTTTGATTTTGAAAATGATGCTCTCGATATGATAGTTCCACTAGAATGTAGTAATACCCAATTAGGAAATGCAATATTAGAAACATTTAAAAATTGTACGTAAATTGTTATTAACTATCGACTAACCACATGGGGCTATAGCTCGCATGTGGTTTTCTTTTTTTGCATTTGACATTCTGAGTATGGCAATATTAAATCAGTCATGTAAGGCATACAAAGTATGGCGGAGATGAACATGATAGGGATTCAGTTTATAGCCAACACTTTTCACATGGATTACTGCTTGCCAAGTGCCTCTTAATTCATTGAAGAACTGATGGATGAATGCCAAAGGAACAGCTTTTAAATCGGTATGGCCCAGCTTTTCAATGGAGATAAGGAATTTACAGGAAATATTCCGGTACGAATCCAAGGTGTTTTTGCTTTTTTCCTCTGTTTGAAGATGCACTAGAAAATGAGTATGAAGGTCTTGGAATTCAGCAGTTACAGGCTCATCCACTTTGTTTTCCACAGTGGCTTTCCAGCCAACGTAGCCTTTTTCTTCGTATTCTCTCAGCTTTCTTATGCAGGAACTGTGTAGGCATTTACGTGAATGGCAGTACTGTCCAGTCCTTGTATTTGCGGAGTCATTGACGAAATGAGCAACCAAAGCCTGACTAAAGTATCTGTCCGCAAAATAGCTGCAGACTTTAACAGTCTGGCATATACTTTCTTGTAATTACGAATCGTAGATTGACAATAACCAGATCTGGTTAATTCCTTCAAAACGTCTTCTACCATACTTTCTAGTGTGGTTTTTTCTTTCATAATGGAACCTCCCATGTATTGTTCGGGCATTTTTCCCAATTTCAGTTTACAGGGAGAAGAGATGCAAAATACTATGCCGAAAAATTCACCGTAAATAGTTCATTTACATGGGAACCAGACGGTTTTTCGGCATAGTATTTTTTTCGGTATAGTCGAAGTAGACCGATTCGAGCACGCCGTATTTCTGAATCGCTTGACGAAACGCCGATTCCACCAGGCTTTGGTCCATCACGGGATAAAACTCCCCGTGCAGGACAAAGCGGGTCGAGTCGTCCAGAAAAACCACCAGGTAAACCTGCTTCATCGCCCCGTCCGGTCCAATCGGCAAATAGGGTAATATTTCAGGTCCGAGTGCCACAACCGGTTGCGGTGGCGTTGCTGAAATCGCCTTGCCGCTACGCCGGATTCGGCGTACATCCGCAGGTGGCGTGAGCTATAGCCATGGGCAGTCAGTCGTTCCTGGAGCGTGCTGCGCTTGATTTGTCCAGACGTAACACGGCCTTCCCATTCCAGAATCTGAATGAGCTGGGCGACACTGCGGCCGGGTACCTCCCGGCGTAGGAGAATGGCTTGCTCCAGAACGGCGGCTGGAATCGTATTTTCCGAGGGCTGTCATACTTTGCTACAATGATCATGTCAAGATGAGGGGATATTTCCGGTGCGGCCTGTTCCAGCAGGCATACACGCTACGGAAGTATCCCTTTTCCTTTGCTAAGATACGGTCATTATATCCGGCAATCTTTGGACAGGCAATACCGCCAGCTTTCGGGCATTATCTTTCAGCGGAAACAGCATATTACGTCTGGAAGTTAGACCGAGCGACAATGATATGAAAAAGTTTTCGCCAACGAGGAACGCTGTTGAACTACTCCGAAAACCGTTTTTTGACTATATGATGGAAAAGGCGCTTGCGCAAATTGAGTATCCAGGGCGCGTATCCTCACGCTACCATTATGACGAATTCGGCGTGCCGCTGGACGCGAAGAAGTTTGATCTCAACTGGCCGGGTCCGGATAACCTGTTCGGTTACACGGGACTGGGTTATGATTTTACCAGCGGCAATACGTATGCGAGAGCGCGGTATTATAAGCCGGAGATTGGCAGGTTTGTAAGTGAGGATACGTATAAGGGTGATATCAAGAACACTCAATCTCTAAATCTTTACACTTATGTAGCCAACAATCCTGTTAATTATACTGACCCGAGTGGACATACATACACGTGGGCATTAAATTTAATTTCAAAAGGATACAATAATGGCTACTATAACGATTCTGACGCATCTCTTGCAATATTTATGGCAAATACTATATCATTTCTTGCTCCTGATTTTAGTGACAAGCAGGATAAAGGGGAACCTAACTTTAGAGAATTATTCGTTCCTTTTCATGAGATTGCCCAAATAAACGTTGCAAAGAAACTAAATCAAAATTATGGGAAACATCCAGAACTAGAAAAACGGTTAAAGAAGCCTAACAGTAAGAAGGGTTACTTTGAAGCTGATATTGTTTTGGGCAATAAAGTTTGGGAAGTAAAACCGTTATTTGGACAAGACCCAAAAGCACAGCTAGAATTATATAAAGAAGCAGGAAATTTAACAGAGGGTGAAATGTTGCCAACTTTGTCTGGCATTACTGTTTTTGATGATATTAAGATGGAAATTACATTCTCAGAACTAGGTGAAGCAAGGTATCAATTGTATCAGCAGGGAGATGGTAATACACGAAAGAACTTATCTACTATTGGGGCGGCAATCATTGTCGCTAGGGCATTGGTTAAAATGTTTCCTGCTGGAAAAAAATTAGCGCCTGGATGGTGAGTGAATTGAGTTGGGATGATATCAATACCGTATATACCTCAATTGATTTTGTTATTACAAAGAATACCGTTGTTACAGTTGAAGTAACCACAGATGGTAGTGTAGCTGTGTATGATAGTGGAGGGATATCTACAAAAACAATACTTAATAACTGGACTTATCCTACTGGAAGCAAAGACATTAAGCCATTCAAATTATTGGATTACAGTTTGCAAGAAACAGGATTCAAAGCAACTTTGCAGTTTGTAAAAAAAAGTAAGGAAATAGATGAAATAAAATTGCTGTGTCAAGACATTATTGATGTATATAATTATGAAAAATTACATGTTATCAAATGGGAGACTAAGCTAGCATCAAACTAATAGGAAAACCACAATCGACTAATCCTCGTATTGTGGTTTCTTTTTGTCCCCCGCTGTATCGCTAACAATACAAATAACAGCTTGGAAATTGTATAAATTTTTTGCAACTAATTAATTTTGGATATAGGGTAATCGTCCACTGTATGACCAACGCAAACCTGGTGCGATAACGTATTTAACGGCAGACAGTACAAACTAACCGATCAGCAACTGAAAAGACACAGAACGAAAGATCTGAAGCACGTGAAGCGTCTCGGACCCCGTCGAACGTTTACTATCAAAGTCCCTTGTAACGAAGGCTTGAATTTCCGCAATTTCATAGGCAGGAAGCTCCACCTTCACTTCCCACTCCCCGATATATTTAGCTTGGCGGATTGTCTGGCCGTTTCGGAAAATCTGGGAAATAGGAAGCGTCAGCAGATATGTCGAGCGCCCAGGATGAGGTTCGAGGCTTCACGGCAACTCACGTAACGAGGGTCTCCACTTTACCGTCATCGAAGGTCGTATTGTCGCCTACCCTCCGAATCCGTTTCATCTTAAGCTCTACCTTGGTGCCGATCTCCGCAATGCCGCGGATCGTATGCTTCTCGCTTGCCTGGTCTGGAATAATCTTCAAGCCTTTGGGCTGCGGCGGATTCGGATTGAGAACCTCTACACAAGTCAATCATTAACGCCAAGGGCGAGCAGACATCGATAGAGAACGACTCGTACGGATTCGCCAGCCTGATTGCGGACCCGCTCGGCAACCGGCAGGAGTTTGTCCGCGACCCGCTGCACCGGGTTACGGAGATTGCAGATGCGCTTGGGCACCGTACGAAGCTTGAATACGACCCGAGGGACCGGGTGACGGCACGCATTGATGCGTTAGGACACACGGAACGTTATGAGTACGATAAGGAAAGCAATCTTATCGGTTACACCGATGCTTCCGGTTCCCGAACCTCATATAGTTATTCAAGCTTTGGCATGCTCGCGTCCGAAACCGATGCACTGGGCAACACCACCCGTTACACCTATGATGCGGTGGGGAATAGGATCAAGCAGACGGATGCGGCAGGCTCGGAGACGATTTATGAGTATGACTCCAGCAATCGGATGGATTCAATTACCGATCCGGAGGGGAGTGTCAGCACTTATGAATACGATGGCAACGGAAATGTAATTCTCGTAAAACAGCCCAATGACGGCAGTGTCCGGATCGAATATGACCGCCGAAATCTGCCGGTGAAGATGACCGATGCGGCAGGCGGCGTATCCACCTTCAGTTATGATGCGGCAGGCCAACTGACCCAAGAGACAGATCAGCTTGGGCACAACGTGCAATACGCCTATGATGCACTGGGACGATTGATTGAGGAAACGGACGCACTAGGCCAAATTACATCGTATGGCTACGACGAAGCTGGCCGATTGACCCGGACGGTGAAGCCGAACGGTGCGGAATGACAACTCACGGGTCTGAAGGATGCCAAGGGACAGTCGACCCAATATGGTTACGATACCCTGGGCCGCCTGCTGGAGGTCACGAATGCGCAGGGTCATACGACAGCTTACAGGTATGACGCGCTGGGCAATATTACATCCAAGACGGATGCTTTGGGACGCGTCACCACTTATGATTATAATCGACGCAGTGAGCTGGTCCGTGAGGCTGGTCCCTTGGGGCGTATAACGGCTTTTGCCTACGACAGTATGGGCAACATGACGGATCTTACATCGCCCGACGGCGCGTTGACCCGTTACGCTTACGACAAGTTGAACCGATTGACGGGCATTGCGTATCCGGATGGAAAACAGGTCGGTTACGACTATGACGCTGCCAGCCGTAGAACGCGGATGACGGACGAGCTGGGAACGACAGCGTATGTTTACGATGCGCTAAACCGACTGACTCAGACCACCGATTCGAACTCGAAAACCGTTCGGTTTGAATGGACGGCAACCGGTCAGCGGAGCCGAGTGGAATATCCGGAAGGTACTTCCGTCACCTATCAGTATGACCTGATGGACAGGATGACTGGGGTGACGGATGCTGAGGGCAGGAATACCACTTATACCTATGATGCCCGGGGGCTGCTTGCTTCCAAGAAGCTTCCGACGCTGGGAGAAAGCACCTATACTTATGACGATGCCGGTCAATTGCTGCAACTCACACACAGCAATCAATTCCAAAAAGTTCTGGAACAGCTGACCTACTCGTATGATCCTGTCGGCAACCGTATAGGGAGTGAACGCACGTCAGACGGCAACGATGAGGAGGATTCCGGCGAAGACGACAGCGAGGAACGAATCAGTAACCGATTATGCGTACGATGCGTTGAACCAACTGGTAGAGGTGCAGACACAAAATTCAATATCCACCGATCTTCCTGCAATCACCCGCTACCAGTATGACGCGGTAGGGAACCGGATGCAGAGAACAAGCTCGTGGGGCGAACTCTCAGAAACCGAGTCCTACACCTATGATGAGGCCGATCGTCTTACACAGCTGACAACCGGAAGTGAGATTAATGACTATCGGTATGACCCTCGCGGAAATTTGCTGGAGGTTCTGCAGAAGCACCTGGATCTGCCGGAAGTTACAGCACTGACAGGTGATAAGGAAAGTTCTACAGTTGCAAGTGATGTCTATGGGGCATCGTCCGGGACGACCGCTCTAGAAACGGGCGCTGACCCTCTGCTTCACGCCGACGAGACGGATCCGCTGCTTGCTGCCCGGGAAGCAGAAGATTGGTCGGAAACGGAAGTTATCGAGCAATATGTGTGGACGGGGCCAACCGGTTAACAGGGCAAACCAATGCTAAAGGCGACATTACCCGCTATGCCTACGACGGCGATGGGAACCGGATGAAGATGACCATTGATTACGCCCATGGCGGTTCAGGTAAAGGGAATGGCAAAGGGAACGGGAATGGTAATAGCGGCAAAGGAAACAGCAACGGTAATGGAAACGGAAACGGCAATGGAAACGGCAATGGTTCGAATAATTGCCAAGTCGTGCCGCCGGGTTTCATTCCACCGGGCCTAGCCAAGAAATGCGGCAATGCGGATGAGGAGTATCCGGACCTGCACCCGGGTGGACCGCGCGACGGGTGGGAGAAGCAGTTCAAGAAAGAGCATTGGGAATTGAACTTTACCAATGACGTAAGCCTGGCATTGCCCGAACCGATTGAGGTTGCGGAAGCGGACAGCAGTAAATGGAAGCAGACCTACGTGTACGGGGCCGGCGGCGAGCGCCTCAGCATGACCTACCTGCCAGCCTACGATTCCAATAACGGCTGGGAACCTACTCCTGGTGCAGGAGGAGCTGAACCGGGTGTGCAGCCGAAGACGCTGTGGTACATGCAGGATGCGCTCGGCAGTACACTGGGGCTTGTGGAGAAAGACGGGCGCGTATCCTCACGCTACCATTACGACGAATTCGGCGTGCCGCTGGACGCGAAGAAGTTTGATTTCAACTGGCCGGGTCCGGACAACCTGTTCGGTTACACGGGATTGGGTTATGATTTTACCAGCAGCAATACGTATGCCAGAGCGCGGTACTACGAGCCTGAGATCGGCAGGTTTGTAAGTGAGGATACGTATAAGGGGACATTAGGTAACCCGCTGAGTCAAAACCTGTATGCGTATGTGGGGAATAATCCGCTTCTTTATGTAGATCCAAGTGGGCATAGGGCTGAAGCAGGTACAGGTGGAGGTGGAGGAACTACTCAAGATATAACTAAGCTTACATTAGCCCAGGTCTTACAAAAATATCCTGGACGGTGGAAGTTTGATAGTACTGCCAAAGGCCTTTATTTTGCACAGCAATATTATGCGGTTTGGAATTACGGCACTAAGGCATACGAGAGATTGGATGCCGGAGCACTACGCAATAATTCCTACCTCGTTTTCAAGTTGAATTCCCTAAGGAAACAGGGTGTTGATCTATCTAAATTAACCGTAGCCGAAGTCGATCAGATGTCTTTTGAAAATGCAAGTTTTTGGTTTAAAGTTGATACAACCGCCATTGCTGCATATAGCGCATATGGCATGTATAGTTTAAGTTCTTCTAAACCTGCTAAGGGGACGGGTAATGGTGTCAGTGTCAGTCGTGATACCATTATTGATTCAGCAACACAAGCTAAGAAAGGCGGAGAGACGGTTGTAGGTCATGCTCTACAAAAACATGCAGGAAGAAATCCTGATATTTGGGGTAAAGTTAAGGGTGGCCCAGACCAAATAAATCAGACGGCACAGAGACATTTGGAAGAAATTATTGATGCTCCTGGAGATTTTGTTAAAGTTACAAACGACAGAGGTATCACATTCCTAGAAAAGAAACTGCCTGATGGTAGAGGAGTAAGACTCAACCTAGACGGAACATTTAAGGGCTTTATTGACCAATAAAAAGGAGTGGATAATTTGGAAAATCTTGAAATTATACTGGAAGATTTCCGAAAAGATGAGTTAGACAAGTTAGTTTTTGATGAACTTAAAATTAAATCGTCAGAAGTTAAATCCTCTCATTTTTTTGATAACAGCAGTGAAGAAGATATTGAATTTCATCAAATCAAAAGTTTCCAGGAGGTACTTTCACCAGTTGGAACGGGAAATGTGTTTCTGAACCAAATAGATATAGGATGTAGCTTAAAAGATGTGATGATAATATTTTCATTTAATAAAGATTCTGGGGATATTACATTTAATTTTTCAGAGAGTGAATTATTCGAGGGTAAGAGTTCTGAAGTAAGGTTGAAAGCCATGAAAATAGTAGAATCTCTTGTAGGTCTAAAAGGCAAATACGATATTCCGAAAATTAGAATCGGTTTTGAACCTGCAACAGATGATGATAGTTGCCTAGTGGAGATTGGTCAGGATGAAGTTGATTTAGAGAGAGCCGTAGAACAAATTTTGAGATAGTATCCAAAACCTTAAGGGACACAAGACTCCCTTAAGGTTCTTTTTTGGGTGCAGGCTACCCAGTGACGAATGAACCCATCATTCAACCAATAACACATATAACTCAAGTATATCCGTATAAAAATTTCGTCATTTGTTTGTACGCACATCAATGCTTGAATTTTAACCCTAAATAACGCTATTCCGTTACATCGAACAGGACGATTATGGTCAGATACCACCATGATTGACCTGTTTTTTGTTATCTTCGTTTTCTCACAGGTTTTTCAAAACAGACGCAACTTCTTGAATAGTTGCCCCGATGCATATAGTGTCGGGAACATCACAACTAATTCGCAGGACAGTCCGACCACTATATTGTCAGGACATAACTGAACATCTAACAACGGGAAGGTCATGTGTTAAAGGCTAGCCACCTGCCCTCTAATTAAGCCCGAAATTCATGAAAAAATTCGGGAGGGGGCGGCACATGAAAGGGGTCACTGTATCCATTGACCGTATGGTCATTGACTTTACAGACGTGTACTGGGATTTCTTCAATGAGTTCCATAAACGAATCTGTCATTACTACGGGGTCAAGATGACGGTTGGGGAAAGAGGATTTCAATACCGCATCAAAATCAACACAGGAGAACACTTCCTGAATATCTCTATAAGTTGCTCTACGCTCCGAAAATTCGTAAGAACACGTTGAGAATTGAGGCCTATCCGAAGTCCCTTTTTGGCTTCCGTCATTGGCTCGAACAAATCCGAGAATACGCTAATCAAATCTTGTTTGTGCGGTGTGATGTGGCTTTCGACATCTCCGTTCCAATAAATGAACTGTTCACGATGTCTACGAAAGGTCGCAAGCTACGGCTATTCAAAGGCACTCGCTATTACAACGGCAAATACCAACGTCAGGAGGATGGCTATTGTCGGGTGTATGACAAGAAACGTCAGCTGTTGGAGACGAGGCGGCAGAAAATCAAAGGGAGCAAACGAGGATGGAAATTGTATATGCACCAAAGGGGATGATACCGCTTGCTTCACTGGTTCAGTTTCCGCCGCAGTTTAACAGTAAGTATCTATGTGCTGTACTGAAGGACTTATCCAAGTTCGCCCCGAAGGTGGGCGGCGATACTGTTTTTTGCTATGTTCGTTATCTTGCGGTTTTTGAAAAATTATCGTAACTGTACGCAAGGAGCGGTAGGGAACCGGATGCAGAGAACAAGCCAGTGGGGCGAACTGTCGGAAACCGAGTCCTACGCCTATGATGAAGCTGACCGTCTTACACAGCTGACAACCGGAAGTGAGATTAATGACTACCTGTATGACCCTCGCGGAAATTTGCTGGAAGTTTTGCAGAAACGTTTGCAGTTGCCGGAGGAGGTAATATGAGAAGACTACTGACATTATGATCGGTAGTCTTCTCTGATAACGGGCAGGGAAAATGCATCAAAACTTGGTGTGTTATCCCTCTTGGGATACAAATCGTGTTATATCTTGTATAACAAAGAAGGAGCTACTTCTCATATGAATCTTGATGAAGTATTAAGTTTATTGAGTGAAAAAAACTTTCCATTCAGAGAATCCCGTAGGCCGAGTCCCAACTCAGTGAATAGTACATTAGCAATTGATCAAACAGCTTTAGTTACTCCGAGGTTTACCATTGTATTTATTTATGAATATGAAAATCAAGAAGCATTGAACAAGGATAGAATGACATTATATAAAAAATTCAAAAAAAATTATTTTGATGGGGAAGTCGTTGAGATTATTACAGGTAATATTTATATGGTTACTTCTAAAGATAAAGGGGAGGGGGAAGGGGAGGGGGAATCTAAGCTTGAAAAGCAACTAAACGAAATATTCTTGTCAGAAAAATAAAACAAAATGCCACATGTATCATCTGCCAACAGAAAGGAAAGTCAACCTAATGAATGTAACTAGATGCTCCTGGGTCAACGAAGACCCGCTTTATATTTCGTACCATGATGAAGAGTGGGGCAAGCCCCTGTACGATGACCGCAAATTGTTCGAGCTGCTGATGCTGGAGGGGATGCAGGCCGGACTGAGCTGGTATACGATTTTGAAGAAAAGGGAGCATTATGGAGCAGTTTTTGACGGATTTGATCCGGAGAAGATTGTCCATTATGATGAAGCGAAGATTGCTGAACTCATGAATGATCCGGGGATTATTAGAAACCGTTTAAAAATAAACTCCATTATCCGTAATGCGCAGGTATACCGGCAGATTTGCGAGGAAGAAGGCAGCTTTGCGAATTATGTGTGGAGTTTTACAGGCGGTGTTCCGGTCATCAACTACTGGAAGAATAAAGCCGAAGTCCCGGTGACAACCCCGCAGTCCGACGCAATGAGCAAGGCTTTGAAAAAGAAAGGCATGAAGTTCGTCGGTTCCACGATCTGTTATGCGTACATGCAAGCTTCGGGGATGGTTGACGACCATACGCTGGACTGCTTTTGCCGGAACAAAATGTTATAATAGCTAATGGTCAAAATTTTAAGGAGGATTTCATAAAAGATGTTATGGCATGAACTGACGATACATACAACGGAGGAAGCGCAAGAAATGATATCCAATCTGCTCTACGAGGCAGGTGCGGGCGGTGTTTCCATTGAGGAATCCGGCACGCTGAATAAAGTAAGAGATACACGCTACGGTGAATTATACGACCAGCCGCTCAATGATATTCCTGAGGGGGAGGCCGTTATAAAAGGTTATTATTCCGAGACCATCTCTATGGATGAGGTCATTGCGGAGGTTGCACCTCGTGTCGAGGAGCTTCGGGGATTCGGAATCAATCCCGGCAAAGCGCTGATTTCCTGGAAAACAGTCGATGAGGACGAATGGGCTCATGCGTGGAAACAGTATTTTAAACCGCTGCGCGTGTCAGAGCGTTTGACGATCAAGCCTACGTGGGAGGAATATACGCCAGCCAGCCCGGATGAAGCCATTATTGAGCTGGACCCGGGGATGGCGTTCGGAACAGGCACGCATCCTACGACAGCATTGTGTTTGCGGGCATTGGAGAAAAATATTGCCGGCGGCGAGGAAGTGATTGATGTCGGCACTGGCTCGGGTATTTTGGCTGTCGGGGCTATGCTGCTGGGAGCGAAGTCCGTACTCGCCTTGGATCTTGATCCGGTTGCGGTAGAAAGTGCCCGGGAGAATGTGCAGCTGAACTGTCTTCAGGACCGGATTACCGTCAAGGAAAGCGATCTGCTGTCACTGCTTGGCGGGGAAAGCGCTGCGGATTCGGCGGCAGGAGAAATGTGGCCTTCGGCCAGACCCGGCCATGTAATAACCGGCTCTGCTGCGGATACTGAACCAGTGTCACAGGACAGCCTGGGTGTTACTTTGCCGGTCAAGATTGTGGTGGCTAATATTCTGGCGGAGATTATCGTCCTGTTTACGGATGATGTATACCGTGCGCTGCAACCGGGGGGAATCTATATCACCTCAGGAATTTATAAGGACAAAGAAGGACTTGTGGAACAGGCATTGACCAAATCGGGCTTCGATATTATTGAAGTTTCCCGTGAAGAAGATTGGGTGGCGTTTACAGCCGGAAAGAGGTAGAAATGGATTCCTTGCAAAATTTTATTAGTGTTCCGCTTGACCAGCTTCCGTTCCTGCTGCTTAGCATTCTTATTGCTTTTACTGTCCATGAATTCAGCCATGCTTATTTCGCCAACAAGTTCGGTGATCCGACAGCGCGGCTGCTGGGACGCATGACGCTTAATCCTGCGGTGCATTTCGATTTCTTCGGTATTGTGCTGCTCATTCTTGCCGGTTTCGGTTGGGCGCGGCCCGTTCCGGTCAATCGGGAGAACTTCAGCCGTCCGCGACTGATGGGTGTGATTGTCTCTGCGGTAGGTCCGATCAGCAATCTCCTGCTTGGGATTGCAGGGGCATTGATTTATGCGGTGCTGCTCGCTACCGGAGTCTTAAATCCGATTCCCGTGAGCCGAGTTCAGGAAGCGGGAGAACTGTTTTTTTACACCTTTATTTCATTGAATTTTTTCCTCTTCTTCTTTAATTTGATTCCGCTGCCTCCGCTGGATGGTTACCGGATCGTTGAGGATTTGGCCCCGCGCCCGATCAGAGGCAAGCTGCAGCAGTTCGAGCAGTGGTCCATTTTCATTTTTTTGCTGATCCTGTTCATTCCGGTCCTGCGGGCGAATACCATTGGCCCCTTGTATAATTGGTCCTATTTCATGTATATAGATTCCGTGAATTTCTTCTATCAGCTTTTTACCTGAGAAGATACACAGGACTACCCAGGCCTGTTTTATCGTTGTATGATGGGTTTTGGTTAATAATATGCGCGAAGGACGGCGGCAATGTACCTGCTATACAGGGATGTCGCCTTTTCGCCTGAATAAATGAACAAGGTGTTGATAAATATGCAGCGGTATTTCGTTACACCGGAGCAGTTCAGCGGTGATAGAGTGAGAATCGACGGCGAGGACGCCCGTCATATAACCAAGGTAATGCGCGGAAAGACAGGGGACAAACTGATTGTTAGTGACGGCGTTTCCCGTGAGGCTTTGGTGGAGATTGCGAACATTGAAATAGGCGAGGTTACAGCTACTGTGCTGGAAAGCCTCAACATGACCCGGGAAGCGTCGCTGAAGATTACAGTGGCCCAAAGTCTGCCCAAAGGCGACAAGATGGAAACGGTCATTCAAAAGTGTACGGAAATCGGCGCGGTAGCCTTTACACCCTTTCTGTCGGAGCGTACCATTGTACAATACGATGAACGCAAGGAGAGCAAACGTCTGGAACGCTGGCGCAAGATCTCCAAGGAGGCAGCGGAGCAGGCTCACCGGAACATCGTTCCGGCAGTGCATTCCCCGTTATCATGGAAGAAGCTGCTGCAATCGTTCGGGGAATATGGTGCCGTGTATTTCTGTTATGAGAAGGAAGAAGGACTGCAGCTCAGAAGCGCGGTAGCGCCTTGGGTGTCATCGCTTACTGCAGAATCGTCCCGTTCGGTGCTGGTCATTGTAGGCCCGGAGGGCGGCTTCAGTACTGAAGAATGCCGCGAAGCGGAAGCTGCCGGTGCGGTTTCCGTCGGTTTGGGCAGGCGCATCCTGCGCTGTGAGACGGCGGGCATGGTTGCCGCTGCCTGTATTTTATATGAATCCGGAGAAATGGGGGGAGCCTAAAGAAATGTCATCCGTAGCATTTTATACTTTAGGTTGTAAAGTTAACTTTTACGATACTGAAGCCATCTGGCAGCTGTTCAAAAATGAAGGTTACGAGCAGGTTGATTTCGAAGGAGCCGCCGATGTCTATTTGATTAACACTTGTACTGTAACGAACACCGGTGATAAAAAAAGCCGGCAAATGATCCGCCGCGCCGTACGGCGCAATCCGGAGGCCATCGTGGCGGTGACCGGCTGCTATGCTCAGACGTCTCCGGGCGAAATTCTGGATATCCCCGGTGTGGATCTGGTGATCGGCAATCAGGATCGCGATCAGATTATGACGCATGTGAAGAACATTCAGGAATCGCGTCGACCAGTTAACGCCGTCCGTAACATTATGAAGACCCGTGAATTCGAGGAGCTGGATGTGCCGGGTTTTGCGGACCGGACGCGGGCCTTCCTGAAGATCCAGGATGGCTGCAACAACTTCTGTACGTTCTGCATTATTCCGTGGTCACGCGGGTTGTCCCGCAGCCGGGACCCCAAGAGCATCGTGGCTCAAGCGCATCAATTGGTCGAGGCCGGTTATAAAGAATTCGTCCTGACCGGTATTCATACCGGCGGCTACGGTGATGATCTGGAGAATTACCGTCTCTCGGATTTGCTGTGGGAGCTGGATAAAGTAGATGGCTTGGAGCGGGTTCGCATCAGTTCCATTGAGGCCAGCCAAATTGACGAGAAGCTGCTTGAGGTGCTGAACCGTTCCTCCAAAATGTGCCGCCATCTGCATATCCCGCTGCAAGCCGGACATAACGAGGTGCTGAAGCGGATGCGCCGGAAGTATACAACGGAAGAATACTTCGCCAAAATGCAGCTGATCCGCCAGGCGATGCCGGATGTCGGCATAACGACTGACGTCATTGTGGGCTTCCCGGGCGAGACCGATGAAATGTTCCGTGCAGGGTACGATTTCATGAAGGCTGTCAATTTCTCGGAAATGCATGTGTTCCCGTATTCGAAGCGGACCGGTACACCGGCGGCGCGGATGGAGGATCAGGTGGATGAAGAGATCAAGAATGTCCGTGTGCAGGAGCTGATTGATCTGTCCGAGGACATGCAACTGGCTTACGCGCGTAAATTTATAGGCAAGACTCTGACCGTTATTCCGGAAAGATCCGCCAAGGACGCTCCGGTCCGGGATATCCAGCATGGCTTCAGTGATAACTATTTGCAGGTGTTCTTTGCAGGTGACGATCAGTTGCAGGGCCAACTGTGCCATGTGAAAATTACCGAAGCCGACGTGAACGAATGCAGGGGCGAGCTGGTTAGTATAGAGAATTCTGGGCAGCAGCAGGCACAAATCATAAGCTAAAGCAGTTCAGCCGCAAATCGGCGACCAAGGGTTTCATTCTTTTCCGGGAATGGAATCCTTGTTGCTTTTGTTGAGGGACTTTTTTTGAAAGGAGTATCTTTTATGGCATACAAGGAGATCTCGGCAGGCGGCGTGGTGTATCGTTCCGGAACCCAGGGACTGGAAATTCAGTTGATTATAGACCGGTACGGCAAAATAACGCTTCCCAAAGGTAAGATGGAGGCCGGGGAAACGATAGAGGAAACGGCGCTGCGCGAGATTCGGGAAGAGACAGGCACCATTGGCAGGATTACAGCGCCGCTGGATGTCATTAAATATACGTATCAGCATCCGGTTCATGGCAAGGTGGATAAGGAAGTCCACTACTATTTAGTGGAAGCTGCAGGCGGTGTTACAAAGGCGCAGGAAGAGGAGATCAACGCGGTGGAATGGCATGATCCGGCGGCAGCCTGGTCCAGAGGAAGCGGAAAAGCCTACGCTAATAATATAAATATTTTACGCAAAGCGCTGGCTCTGCTGGGCATTGAGGTTTATTAATCTGCTGCATAGGGTAAATGGAAAAAGATCTGCAGACCGCCGACGAGGTGGTTTACAGATCTTTTTTAGTGATAGCGGTGCATCCCAACACTGGACTAAATATTGAGCGCAGTCTGTATGTTCTGCAGGTCGAGCTGAACTTGTTCATGGGTAAAGATCGCCTCATCCAGCTGTTTGGTGAGTATTGCTTTGATCTTCTTTGCATTAGAACTGTAAGCGCAATTGAAGTATAATAGGGGCTACGGCTCGAGACGTTTCTCCAGTCTGGACCATATAGGCAGATAGCATAGCGGCAGTGCCACAATCGAGCAGACTACATTGAAAATCGTCTGCGCATGGGCGATTTGTGCCGCGGGACCCCCGCCGATCCAGGCCGCCAGGCTCTGCAGCGGTCCGATAAAGGGGAGGAACAGCAGCGCACCGCCGACATTGAGCGCAACATGCGACCAGGCGACAAAGACGCCGGAAGGGGAACCGCCGATGGAGGCGATCACCGCCGTAACGCAGGTGCCGATATTGGCGCCGAGCACAATGGCGATGCCCAGTTCAGGCGGTAAGGCGCCCGATGCGGCAACGCCCATGGCCATGGCGATGACCGCTGCGCTGCTGTGCAGGAGGGCGGTCAGACACGCGCCGGCGGCAAGTCCCCACAGCGCACTTGTGGCGGCATGCTGCAGGAACCAGCTGAACAAGCCGCTTTTCTGCAGTACGGGACCAATCGACTGCATGACGGCGATGCCCCACAGGACAAGCGCGAACCCGGCCACAGCCAGGCTTATGAACTGGAGCGGCTGGGCCATTCTTGGGATTAAGCCTGTCCCCCGGGAGGAAGGCGTAAATTCTGCGGCTACTACGGCTGCTCCCCACAGGCTGAGCGAGAAAGCCAGGAGCGGAGCGGCAAAAGCGCTGATTTGCAGCCCGATCAGCTCGGTGGTGAGGCAGGTACCGATATTGCTGCCGAGGATGATCCCGAGGGTACGAGCATAGCTAAGCAGCCCGGCGTTGACCATGCCGATCGTCAGCACCGTTACGGCCGTGCTGCTCTGAAGCAGGGCCGATAGCAGGCTGCTGGCAATCATGCCTTTTAACGGCGTTGAGGTAGCTTTATTCAGACCTTTTGTCAGCAGCGGCCCCGCAAGTCTCGACATTGCGGTCTCCATCAGCTTCATGCCGGCCAGAAAAATAACAAGACCATATATGACAGGGAACAGCAAATCACGGATCATTGGGCATGCTCCTTTGGACGGGGGTTGTACACCAATATATGAATGCCGCGTGTAGGACATGAGTAAAACCATTTTTTTAAAAACAGGGAGTTGAAATGATTGGCATCAGTTCGTTTGGATCGTAATCGTAAAAAAAGACTGGAGCTGGCCCATCCATGGGTTTATGCAGGGGAAGTGGCCTCGGTAGACGGGAACCCGGAAGACGGTGGATTGGTAGATGTTCTCAATCATCAGGGCCGTTTTCTGGCTGTCGGTTACTATAATCCGGCCTCACAGATCAGAGTAAGGATTGTCTCGCAGACTTCGCTTGCCGAGATGGATACTGCATTTTTCGCTGAGAGGTTCTCCAACTGTCTGCAGCACAGGAACCGGTTTCTGCCGGGGGCAGATGCTTATCGTCTGGTTTATGGAGAAGCCGACTATTTGCCGGGGCTGATCGTCGACCGGTTCGGGGATATCCTTGTGGTGCAGTTGCTGACGCTCGGAATGGACAAACGCCGAACCGAGATCGTGGAAGCGCTGGTAGAAGTTATGGCTCCGCGCGGAATTTATGAGCGCAGTGATGTTAGCGTGCGTGAACTGGAAGGGCTCGAGCAGACAACAGGCGTACTGTACGGAGAATGCCCCCGTCATGTTACCGTGACTGAGAATGATCTGAAGCTGATTGTCGATATCGAAGAGGGTCAGAAGACCGGCTATTTCTTTGATCAGCGTGAGAATAGAGCCTCTATCGCTCCACTTATGCGGGGCTGGGGCGAGCGCAGCGGCATCGTACTTAAGGATATCGAAGCTGAGGACGGTACACTGGAGAAGCTGCCGGTTAATAAAAGCGGCAAGCCTGTTACCTTCCCTTACTGGGACGGTGCGACCGTGCTGGAATGCTTTTCCCATACTGGCAGCTTTACGCTCCATGCGTGCAAGTACGGAGCCAAGAAGGTAACCTGCCTGGACGTTTCCGCTCATGCCATTGAGAGTGCTAAGACAAATGTGGAATTGAACGGTTTCAGCGATCGTGTGGAGTTCGTCGTAGACGATGCTTTTCAATATCTGCGCAATCAGGTAAAAGGGCTGGAGGAGCGGACAGAGCGTGCAGCTGTTGCAGGTGCCGAAGCTGGGATCAAAGCCGCAGCCCAAGGCACAGCCCAAGGCACAGCTAAAGCCAAAGCCGATACCTCCATACCGATGACAGCTGGCGGTGGCCGGACTTGGGATGTTGTTATTCTTGATCCTCCTGCTTTCGCCAAGACTAAAAGCGCTGTAGCAGGAGCCTGCCGGGGCTACAAGGACATAAACCTGCATGGCATGAAGCTGGTGAACGAGGGCGGTTATCTGGTGACCGCAAGCTGCTCGTACCACATGCAGCCGGAGCTGTTCCTGGAGACTATCGGCGAGGCAGCCAGAGATGCCGGCAAAGTGCTGAGATTGGTAGAATGGCGCGCCGCAGGCAAAGACCATCCGCAAATTCTCGGCGTAAACGAAGGGCATTACCTGAAGTTCGCTATTTTTGAAGTGCGGAGCAAGAATAAGAAATAGTAAAAGAAGATGAAGCAGGGGGCTTTCTCAAGGGTGGATTGTTATTCTGCCTGTGAGGAGGCCTCTTTTTTAATGCAAAAATGGGCAGATCAAGGTGCCTTGGGGGCTTTTTAGAAATGTTGCACAACTTGCAGGAATGTGGGCGGAAAGGTGACTCGGGAGCTGAAATGTTGCGCAACGTGCAGGAATGTGGGCGGGAAAGGTGACTCAGGAGCTGGAATGTTGCACAACGTGCAGGAATGTGGGCGGGAAAGGTGGTTCGGGAGCTGAAATGTTGCATAACGTGCAGGAATCCGGGCGGGGAAGGTGACTCAGGAGCTGGAATGTTGCACAACGTGCAGGAATGTGGGCGGGAAAGGTGGTTCGGGAGCTGAAATGTTGCATAACGTGCAGGAATCCGGGCGGGGAAGGTGGCTGGGGTGCTGAAATGTTGCACAACGTGCAGGAATCCGGGGGTCAAGGTGGCTGGGGCGCTGGAATGTTGCACAACGTGCAGGAATGTGGGCGGGGAAGGTGGCTCGGGCGCTGAAATGTTGCATAACGTGCAGGAATCCGGGCGGGGAAGGTGGCTCGGGTGCTGAAATGTTGTACAACGTGCAGGAACCGAGTGGCTATTTAGCTTTTTAGCAACTTCTTGCTTTGACGGATATTGTAGGCCCAAGACAGCAGACAGCAGTAATTTTTTAAGTAAATAATGGATGGGATAATACCAATAATTCGGAACGTGTGTTCTGGTTTGTTTGGATGGGATATGCTATAATGTTGGGACGAGATAAGAGTTGATAGATTACAAGTGAAATTACTGTTTCTATTTACGCTATGGAAGGAGTCTATCATAATGTCGGTAACCTTTTTAATAGGCCGTTCGGGCAGCGGCAAGACCGTGAAGATCTGGGAGTCGGTAGCCTCTGCTATGGAGCAGGAGCCTCTGGGTGTGCCGATTATTGTGCTTGTTCCGGAACAAGGGTCTTTTGGCGCGGAACGCGGGCTTCTGACTACCGGGAGTTCAAAGGGGAGCATACGGGCTCAGACGCTGAGCTTTTCACGTCTTGCTTACCGGGTCAAACAGGAGACTGGCGGCAATCCCAACATTCCCATCAGTGATGAGGGCAAAAAAATGCTGATCTACAAAATCATCAGCCGCCGTAAAGAGGAGCTGAAACTGTTCGGCACCTCTTCCGACAGGCCCGGCTTTGTGGACCGGCTTAACAGTCTGCACACCGAAATGAAGCGCTGCTGTTTTGGAGCCGCTGATTTGGAGCAGCAGCTGTCGGGACTGCATGAATCAGTCGGGGGCAATCCTATTTTGCTAAGTAAGCTGCATGATCTGCAGCTGGTGTTCGGCGAATTGGACAAGGAGATGTCACAGCTGTATTTCGATCAGGAGGATCGCCTGATGGAGCTGGCGGAGCATATTCCGGACTCTACATACGTACGAGGGGCCGAGATATGGGTAGACGGTTTTCATGGCTTTACACCCCAGGAATTTATTGTGCTGCGTCAATTGATGCTGTGTGCCTCCAAAGTAACGATTTCTCTTACCCTGGACAGACCGTATCCGCCCGGCCTGCAGCCGCATGAGCTGGAAATGTTCCATCCCACTGCTTCAACCTACATCAAGCTGCGCGGGATTGCCGAAGAAATAGGGGCGGAGGTGAGGGATGATATTCTGGCACCGCCCATCCTGCCGCGCTTCGCAGAGAGTCCGGTTCTTGCCCATCTGGAGCGGGGTTTTGACCGGCGCATCCGCTGGAACGGAAACGGACCGGTAGAACAGGAAATTTCGATTCAGGCCGCTGTCTCGCGCAGAGCCGAGGTTGAGGGTGTCCTGCGCGAGATTCTGAGACTGGCGCGGGAAGAGGGGGCGCAATACGGTGAGATGGCTGTGTTTATGCGTAATCTGGGAGATTACGAGCATCTGGTAACCCCTCTTTTTCGAGATTACGGAATTCCGTTCTTTCTTGACCAGAAAGTTAATGAGCTGCATCATCCGCTGGTGGAATTTCTTCGCGCTTCGCTGGATGTCGTCCGCCGCCGGTGGCGTTATGAGGATGTGTTCCGCTGCGTGAAGACGGATCTTCTGCTGCCTGCGGATCGAAGCCTTTCGAGATCCGACATGGACAATCTGGAAAATTACGTGCTTGCCTGTGGCATTCAGGGCTACCGCTGGACGGATGGGCGTTCCTGGAGAGGGATACCGAGCCTGTCTCTGGAAGGGGACAGAAAGGTAGACGAAGAGCATCTGGCCGTGATGGAGAACTGCCGGACAGCGATAACGGGTCCCTTGCTCGGTTTCGAAAAAAGGGTCAAAAAGAGCCGCAGTGCCCGTGAATTATGTACAGCTGTATATCAGCTTCTGCTGGATACGGAAGCCGCGGGCAAGCTGGAGGGCATGAGTGCCAAGTCGCTTGAAATGGGGCAGCCGGAGTACGCCCGTGAGCACCGCCAGCTATGGGATGCCGTACTTGATTTACTGGATCAGATCGTGGAAATGATGGGCGAGGAGAACATAGATTTTGCTGTATTTGCCGGTGTGTTTGAGACCGGGCTTGCCGAGCTTAGAATGGGTCTTGTTCCCCCGGCGCTGGATCAGGTGCTGGTAGGAAGTATGGACCGGACCCGTTCCTCAGGCGTGAAGTATGCTTTTTTACTCGGGTTCAATGAAGGGATCGTACCTGCGCAATTTCAGGAGGACGGTATCCTTTCAGAAGGGGAGCGTTTCTTTCTGGAGGGGGCGGGCATGGAACTGTCTCCAGGCTCCTCCCGAAAGCTGCTGGATGAACGGTTTCTGATCTATAATGCGCTAACGACAGCCAGCAGGAAGCTGTGGGTTAGTTACGCTTGTGCGGACGAGGAGGGCAAAGCGCTTTTGCCATCCGAGGTTATCCGTCATCTCCAGCTTATGTTCCATATTGGAGAACAGCCGCTGCCGGGTCTACCTTTATCGGGACAAACTTTGCCGGAACATTTAAATTTCGTCGGATCTCCGGAAGCCACGCTCCGCGTGTTAATCATGCAGCTGCGGCAGTGGCGGCAGGGCGTGGAAATTCCTGCGCTCTGGTGGGATGTGTACAACTGGTTTGCGGAGAGTGAGGAATGGAGCCCGCGGCTGAACAAGCTGCTGAAATCATTATTTTACCGCAATGAAGGCGTTAAGTTGAAACGCGGGACCAGTCTGAAGCTGTACGGCGGCTCCACACTGCGGGGCAGTGTCTCCCGTATGGAGAAATTCGTGTCCTGTCCGTTCTCCCATTTCGCTTCATACGGACTCAAGCTGAAGGACCGCCAGCTGTACAAGCTGCAGGCTCCGGATATCGGCCAGCTGTTCCATGCGGCACTTAGTGAAATGGCGCAGAGACTGCAAAATGAAGGCCGCGGCTGGGGCAGTTTGACAGCAGAGGAGTGCCGGCGTGAGGCCGGTGAGACGGTGGACCGTCTGTCACCGATGCTGCAGGGTGAGATTCTGATGAGCTCCAAGCGTTACGGATACATTTCCCGGAAGCTGAAGAATATTGTCGGCCGCGCATCGGTCATACTCGGTGAACATGCCCGCAGAGGCAGCTTCGAGCCGGTAGGGCTGGAGCTTGATTTTGGACCGGGCAAGCCTCTGCCCCCGCTCCGGATCACCCTGCCAAACGGATGTGTTATGGAGATCGTAGGCCGCATAGACCGTGTAGACATGGCTGAAGGCAAGAACGGGCTGCTGCTGCGGGTTATCGACTATAAATCGAGTCAAAAGGATCTGAAGCTGCACGAGGTGTACTATGGATTGTCGCTGCAGATGCTGACTTATCTGGATGTGCTGCTTACCTATGCGGAACAGTGGCTGGGTCGTCCGGCGCTTCCGGCAGGAACGCTCTATTTTCATGTTCATGACCCCTTATTATCGTCACCAAACGGGATGAACCGGGAACAGGCGGAGCAGGAATTGCTGAAGCGTTTCAAATTGAAGGGTCTGCTGACCGCGGACCGAGAGGTTGTATCGTTAATGGACACCAGTCTGGATAAGGGCCATTCCTCCATCGTTCCGGTGGCGCTAAAGAGCGACGGCAGTTTTTACAGCAGCGCCTCTGTCGCTACACCGGAGCAGTGGGGCCAGCTGTTGTCCTCTGTACGCGGAACCATTTCGGAGATCGGAACACGAATTACGGAAGGTGATGTGGCTATAGAGCCCTATCGCATTCAGCAGGAAACGGCCTGTACCTTCTGTTCGTTCAAACCAGTATGCCAATTTGACGAGGCTGTAGAGGGCAATCATTATCACCATCTGGCCAAGCCGGGAAAAGATATTATCTGGGATCTGCTGTCCCGTAAAGAAGGGGGTACAACGCTGTGAGTATGGCGGCTAAACCGGAAGGAAGCATGTGGAGCGACGATCAGTGGCGAGCGATTGCCGAGAGCGGCGATGATATTCTGGTAGCGGCGGCAGCGGGTTCCGGAAAGACCGCGGTGCTGGTAGAGCGTATTATCCGCAAAATCAGTTCGGAAGAGAGCGGCTTCAGTGTGGACAGGCTGCTGGTAGCTACATTTACCAAAGCTGCTGCGGCCGAAATGCGGCAGCGTATCCGTGAAGCGCTGGACCGGGAATTGGAGAACAACCCGGATCATGTCCATTTACGCCGCCAGCTTGCCCTGCTGGGCAAAGCCTCCATTACAACGCTGCACTCTTTTTGCCTGGAGGTAATCCGGCGTTACTACCAGATGATTCCGATTGATCCCGGCTTCCGTATACTGAATGAGCATGAAGCGGAAATGATGCGCCAGGAGCTGCTGGAAGAATTATTTGAAGAAAAATATGGCGAAGCCGGTGATGACGGCATTTTTGTGAAGCTGGTCGACTGGTTCAGCGGAGAGCGCAGTGACGATCCCATGCATGCACTTGTGCAGAGGCTCCATGATTTCGCCCGCAGTCATCCCTGGCCCGCACAATGGCTGAAAGAAACGGCTGCCGGGTTCTCGGTGCCGGATACGGACAGTCTTGGCCGTTCCCCGTGGGTACAAAGTATTCTGGAAGAGGCCAAGCTGACGCTGGACGGAGTAATCAGCCAGCTTGAGCAGGGACGCGAGGTTGCTCTTCAGCCGGGTGGGCCGGCCCCTTATGCCGAGAATATGACCGCTGATCTTAACATGGCGCTCGGGCTGCGGGAGGCCTTGAGACAACAGCCTTGGGCCGAGCTCTATGAGGTCTTCCGGGGGGTGTCCTTTGGCAAATTGAAGCCCTGCAAGAAGGATTCCACCGATCCGGGGCTTCAGGAGAACGTTAAAGAACTGCGCGAAAGCGTCAAAAAAAGCATAGCTGAGCTGCAAAATGCATTATTCGGACGCCCTGCCGAGGTCTTTCTGGCAGAATTGCATGAAGCTGCTCCGCTTATGGAAGAGCTGGCTGAAACGGTAATCGAGTTCGGCGAGCGCTATAGAATTGAAAAGGCTGGCAAAGGTCTGGTTGATTTCAGTGATTTGGAGCACTATTGCCTGCAAATACTGCGTCATCCTGACTCACTCCCCGGTAACCCCCAGCCCTCCGATGCGGCCATGGAATACCGCGATCAGTTCGATGAGGTGCTGCTGGATGAATATCAGGATACGAACAGTGTTCAGGAGGAAATCGTGCGTCTGATCTCCCGTGAATCACCGGGCAACCGGTTCATGGTCGGAGACATGAAGCAGAGCATCTACCGGTTCCGTCTGGCGGAGCCGGGGTTATTCCTGGACAAATACCGCAGCTTTGGCAAGACCAGCGAGGGACTGAACGGCACTAGCGATCAGACCGGCCCATCCGGCGGACAGGTCATTGACTTGGCGCGGAATTTCCGCAGCCGGCTCGAGGTCGTGAATGCCGTCAACATGCTGTTCCGGCAGATCATGAACGAAACGGTGGCGGAAATAAACTATGATGAGCGAGCGGAGCTGGTATATGGCGCGAACTTTCCGGGAGCGGCTGAGAAGGGGCCGGATGTTTTTTTTGCGCCGGAGCTTCTGCTAATTGACCGGGGAGCAACAACGGGCGGCCGTGCAGAGGAAGCTGCTGAAGATAGTGACACAGCTATACAGGAAAGCGAAGTGCTTGAGAGTGAAACCGCCCAGTTGGAAGCGCGGGCTATTGCCCGGCGTATCTCGCAGATGACAGGCATGACCGGCGGAGCTCCGCTGCTCATTTACGATAAAGGCATCAAGATGATGCGTCCGGTTATCTACGGCGACATTGTCATTCTGCTCCGTTCTGCCCGAATGTGGACTCCACTGATGATTGAAGAGCTTCGGCTGGAAGGAATTCCTGCCTACGGTGATCAGAATAAAGGATATTTCCAAGCTACTGAAGTAGAAATTGCCCTTTCTTTATTAAAAGTTGTGGACAACCCGCAGCAGGATATTCCGCTGGCCGGAGTTCTCCGTTCACCGGTTGTCGGTCTGAGTGAGGAAGAGCTGGCGAAGGTGCGTTTATACAGCGCAGGCTCCTTCTATGAAGCGGTGCTGGCAGCGGCGCGTGAACAGCCATTATTAGCACCAGCTATCCAGGAAGGTACAGAGATACCGCCTATTTCAGAGCAGCTTCGTTCGAAGCTGCAATATTTCCTGAACCAGCTGCAGAACTGGAGAGATGAAGCGCGTCAAGGCAGTCTCGGCGGGCTCATCTGGCGAATTTACAGGGAGAGCGGGTATCTGGAATGGGTCGGAGGACTGCCCGGAGGTCCGCAGCGCCAGAATAATCTGAAGGTTTTATATGAGCGGGCTATTCAATTTGAGAAGGATACTTCCTCGCGCGGCCTGTTCCGCTTTCTGGTTTTTATCAACCGGCTCAGAGAGAACGGCGGTGACCTTGGAGTCGCCGGGAGCGGCGGTGAAGAGGGCAGCGGTGTAAGAATTATGACGATTCACAAAAGCAAAGGGCTGGAGTTCCCCGTTGTTTTTCTGGCGGGCATGTCCAAGGCTTTTAATAGACAGGATCTGCACGCATCGTTCCTGATGCATAAGGAGCTGGGCTTCGGGCCGCGTTTTGTTGAGCGGGATACCCGGGTCAGCTATCCTACCTTGCCTTATTTGGCGATCACCCGCCGGGCGCGGCTGGAGCTGCTGGCGGAAGAGATGCGGGTGCTTTATGTCGGGTTGACGCGTCCGCGGGATAAGATGATTCTCGTTGGAACCGTCCGTGACCTGCCCCGCAAAATTTCCGGCTGGGCCGCCATGCAGGGCCGGGATGAGCTGCTGCTGGCGGATCATTTGCTGGCCCGGGGCCGCAGCTATCTGGACTGGGTAGGTCCGGCGTTGATCAGGCATCCAGGAGCGGCAATTCTGCGAAAGCTGGCCGGAAGGGAAGGGACCACGTCCACAGTTCTGCATAGCGATGTCTCCAACTGGAGCATTAGCGTGCTTGATTCCTCTGCCTTAACCTCCGGTTCCCTGGTTGGCCAGGACGGCGGAGGGACAGGAAATGATGACCGCAGGGAAGTACTTCAAGCCTTGCATAAGGGAGACGCAATTCCCGCACTTGCGACAGAGGCTGCCTCTGTGGCTGCGGGGAAGCTGAGCTGGGTGTATCCTCACGCTGCCGCCTCGGCAATTCCGGCCAAGACGTCTGTAACAGAATTAAAGGCACTGCTATCCATGCAGGAGCAGCCTTCCTTTGACCGGCTGGAAGCGGAGGAGAACCACAGCGCAACAACGGATACGTTCCGCCGCAGCCCCGGTGCCGACAATCTTCGATTGAGACGTCCGAAGTTTATGGAGAAGCGGGGCATGACATCTGCGGAGCGGGGAACCGTGTATCATACCGTAATGCAGCATATTCCTCTTGATGGCCCTGTGGATGGGGGAATCGTGGAAGAGACGCTGGCCCGTCTTGTCCAGGTCGGTATTTTGTCGGATGAGCAAGCGGAGGCGGTGACACCGTCAGAGGTGAAGGCTTTTTATGACAGCGAGCTTGGAGCAAGACTGTTGTCTTCCGGCTGGAAGAGACGGGAAATGCCCTTCAGCTATATGGTTCCGGCCTCGGATGCCTATCGGGGCCTTGATTTTCTGGATGAAGCTGTAGCAGAGGTCTCTTCGGAAACCACTGGCAGCGCCCAGCCGCAAGCCGTGCTGATCCAAGGTGTTATTGACTGTTTATTCCGTGAGGGAGAACGGCTTATTTTGCTGGATTATAAGACGGATACTGTTTTGGAGCATGAGGGCGGTTTAGAAGCTCTTAAGGAGAAATACCTTTTTCAGCTGGAGCTGTACGGACGGGCATTGAAAGATATTTTAAGCGAAGAGATCAGTGAGACCTGGCTGTATTTTTTTGACGGCGGGCATGCTGTACGGTTATAGCAAGAAAGAAATATATCAATTGCCACATAGAGGGCGGGGAAGAGGCGGGAAATGCGGATACTGCATACGGGGGACTGGCATTTGGGCCGTACGTTGGAAGGAAGAAGCCGGAATAGAGAACAGGAGCAGTTCATAGACGAGCTTGTTGAAATTGCCGATGAGCAGCGAGTCGATCTTATCCTCATGGCTGGAGATGTCTATGATTCTGTCAATCCTCCGGCGGCTGCGGAGCAACTATTCTATGAGGCTGCTGCCAGATTGACTGCTGGCGGCAGGCCGATGGTTGTTATTGCCGGCAATCATGACCAGCCGGAGCGTGTCTCCTCCGTGTCCCCGCTCGTATTGAGACAAGGGATTACATTGGTAGGTTTGCCTGCCTCGAAGCCGGTAACAGTTCACGCTGCCCGAACGGGTGAGATCGCCAAAATCGCTGCGCTGCCTTATCCTTCCGAGGCCCGTCTTGGTGAATTGCTGGCCGGTGAAGGTGACGAGTCGGAGCTCCGGCTCGCTTACAGTGCCCGTGTAGGCAGGCTTATGCAGCTGCTCGGGCGTGAATTTACCCCGCAGACCGTTAATTTGGCCATGAGCCATATCTATGTGCTTGGCGGTGTGGAATGCGACTCCGAACGTCCGATTCAGGTAGGGGGAGCGTATACGGTTGATCCTTCCGCACTATCATCAGGAGCGCAATATACGGCGCTTGGCCATCTTCACCGTGCTCAAAAGGTCAAGGGAGAGGGAATGATCCGCTACAGCGGCTCGCCGCTGGCTTACAGTTTCTCGGAAGCCGGACAGGCCAAGTCTGTGACTCTCGTGGATGTGGCACCCGGAGAAGAGCCAGTGTTCGAGGAGATCTATCTCCGCTGCGGTCGTCCGCTGGTAAGGTGGAGTTCTTCCGGCGGACTTCAGGAGGTTTACGGCTGGCTGGATGAGGGCAGAGATCAGACAGCTTTTATAGATCTGGAAATCCGGCTAAGTGAAGCGATGTCCATGAGTGACATTCAGCGACTGCGCAAATCCCGGGAAGGGATTATTCATATCCGTCCGATCTATCCCCAAATGGAGGCGGAAATGGAAGCTTCCCCGCGCTCACGCATGCCGGTTCAGGAGTTGTTCCGTAAATTTTATCAGCGTCAGACCGGCGGAGCGGAGCCGGATGACAGCCTGGTAGAATTGTTTCTTGAGCTTACGGAAGAAGAGCCGCGTGAGCATAGTGAAGGGGAGGAGAACCAGTGAAGCCGATTCTATTAAAAGTAGCAGGCTTGCAGAGCTACCGGGAGCAGCAGGAAATTCATTTTGACAGTCTGTGCGAGACGGGTCTGTTCGGAATTTTCGGGCCAACGGGAAGCGGAAAGTCAAGTCTGCTGGATGCTATTACCCTGGCAATGTACGGCAAGGTAGAACGCGCTGTTAACGGGACCCAGGGCATTATGAATCATTCCGAGGATTCTCTGAGCGTGGCTTTTACGTTCGAGCTGTCTTCTCCCGGGGGAAGTCAGCGTTACCGTGTCGAGCGGAGATTCAAGCGGACGGGTGAACAATCCGTAAGCAATACAATAAGCCGGTTTATTGAGATTACCTCTGACGGGGACAGCGTGATGGCGGATAAGCTGGCGGATGTCACACGATGTGTGGAGGATAAAATCGGCCTTAAAATGGATGATTTTACCCGCGCGGTGGTTTTGCCGCAGGGGAAATTCGCCGAATTTCTCTCGCTTCGGGGCGCAGACCGCAGACAGATGCTGCAGCGGCTCTTTCATTTGGAACAGTACGGCGATCATTTGGCTCTGAAGCTCAGCAAGCGGGTCAAAGACAACGAGGCTGCACTGCGTGCGGTTGAAGCGGAGCAGCAGGGACTCGGCAGCGCAGGCGAGAAAGATGTGGAGGCGGCAGCGGAACGTCTGCAAGAGGCTGTGCAGCATGCAGCGGAATGCCGCCGCAAATTGGAGCTGGCTGTGAAGGCATGGGAGAAGCATGCCAAAATTCGTGAGCTGCAGGAGGAGCGGTCACGCCGCGAACAGCAGCGGCAAGGGCTGCTGGAACAGGAGGCAGAAATCCGCCTGCTGGAGAATCGGCTCCGCCAAGGTGACGAGGCGGAGAAAATGGTTCCCGCGCTGAAGAGCTGGAGAGACGCGGAAGCAGCCTGGAACAGCCGCCGGACCCTCGCCGAGGGGCTGGAGGTGCAGTCGGCGGCCGCCGGGGAAGAGGCGGCGCTTGCAGCGGCGGCCGAAGCTGCGGCGCAGGCCGCTCTTGCGGCGGAAGAGCCGGCCCTCCGCGAGGGGGCCGGCAAGTACCGCCGTGCGCTCGAGCTGGAAGCCGAGCGCGATGGGCTGCGGCGCGAGCTGGCTTCGCTCGGGGAGCGCCGCGCAGGGGCCGCCCGCAGGCTGGAAGCCCTGCGGGAAGGCCTGGCCCGGGAGCGGGAGCTTTTGGCCAAGGGCCAAAAGCGGCAGCAGGAGCTGCAGGCGCAGCTGCAGCCCCTGGGCGTCCGCTCCCAGGACCGGCAGTCTCTGCAGGAAGCCATGCAGAGACTGCAAGGTCTGCGCTCCGCTGAATCCCAGCGGGATTCGGCGGAGCGTGAGCGCCGCGAGCGTGCGGCCACGCTCGCGGCGGCGCAGCAGCGGCTCGGCGCAGCCGCCGCGCAGTGCTCGCAGCAGGAGGCACGCCGCGCCGCCATGATTGGCGGGGCAGCGCGGCATCTGGAGAAGCTGCTCGCAGCGGAAAGAGCTTCGGGGGTCGTCGCGGAGAAGCTGGAGATCCACAACAGCGCACTGGAAGCCGCGCTGAAGAGCCACGAGGTTCACCGGCTGTCGCTGGCGCTGGCCCGTGAACTCGAAGACGGGCAGCCCTGCCCGGTGTGCGGCAGCGGGCATCATCCCGTTCCCGCGTCCCTTCAGGGTACCGGAGAACAGGAGGTGCAAGAGGGCGAACTGCAGGCCGCGCGAATGCTGTCCAAGCGGGCGCTTGAGTTGCGCCACTCCCTCCGCAGCCTGCGGGAGCAGGATCATGCCTGGCTGGAGCAAATCTATGGGGACGGTTCAATAGCCTCCCTTAATATTCCGGCAGCGGCGGGTGCGGAGGAGGAACACGGTGACGCTTTGCTAATGGATACATACTCCTCCATCGTTAAGGAGATCCCGGACGAAAGCACACTTTCTCAGCTGGAAGACATGATTTCTGGACTGAAGCAGTATTCTGCTGATCTGCGGCGCGATGCGGCAGAATGGCAGCGGTCCATGCATGAAGCCCAGCAGAGCCTCCTTAAAGAATCTGCCGGTGCCGAAGCGGAGCTGGGCTGGGAAGCCGGCATCGCCGCCAAAGCGGAGGAGCTGGCAAGCCAGCTGTCTTCTTTGCGGCAGAGCTGGGCAGAGCAGTTCCCCCTGCTGGCCCCGGAGGAAGCGGAGAATGCCTATCGAGAATTGCAGCTGAAGGACGAACAGGCCGAGGAGATCCGCGGCCGCCTTGAGATCAGCGTCAAATTCCTGGACGACAAGAATACAGCCTTGCAAAGTCTGGGCGAGCAAATAACCGGTCTGGACATTGAACTCGCCCAATGGAATGCCCAGCTTGAAGGCAAGGATGAGCTGCTGCGTGAGAAGGAGCAGCGGCTGCTCCAATACACCGGAGGGCAGGAGGCCGGGCCTCTGCTGGCCGAATGTGAGCGGCAATTGCAGCAGCTTATAGCCGCCGTCGAAGAAAGCGGCCGGCAGCAGCGTGCAACGGCTGCGAAAGCCCAGCATGATATCAAGGAGGCTGCCATCGCCCGTCAGGCGGCAGAGTCAGCCCGGGAACATTATGAAGTGTCAGCCCGCCATTGGGAGGAACGGTTATCGGCCTCTTCGTTCACTTCCCCTTTTGAAGTGGAGGGAGCCTCTCTGACTTTGGAGGAGCGAAACACGGCCGATTCCCGCGTACGTACCCACCGTGAGCTTGAAGCGGAAGTGAACCTGCAGCTGCGCCACATTGAGGAGAAGCTGGATGGAGCCAGTCTGACCCCGGAGGAATGGCTGGAAAGCGAGGCGGCCTTGCGGCAGTGCAGAGAAGAAGATGAACTATCCTTGCAGAATCGGGCGAGGGGAGAACGCGATCTGGAGGATCTGCGAGACAGGCATGTTCGTTGGAAGGTGCTGGAGAAGCAGAGATTGGAGCACGGGCTTACCCGGGACCGGCTGTCCAAGCTGCAGTCCTGTCTGCGCGGCAATGCTTTTGTAGAATATATAGCCGAGGAGCAGTTAATGCAGGTGTGTCAGGCGGCATCCCAGCGTCTGCGTTTTCTGAGCAAGCAGCGTTACGCGCTGGAGGTGGATTCCGGAGGCGGATTTGTGATACGCGATGATGGGAACGGCGGGGTTAGACGCCCGGTTTCGACGTTGTCCGGAGGCGAGACCTTTTTAACCTCTCTTTCGCTGGCGTTGGCGCTATCGGCCCAGATTCAGCTTCGCGGTCAATACCCGCTGCAATTTTTCTTTTTGGATGAAGGCTTTGGAACCTTGGACCCTGAATTATTGGATACCGTAATTACCTCCCTAGAGAAACTCCATAATGATCAGCTCTCCGTTGGCATTATCAGCCATGTTCCGGAGCTGCGGGCACGGCTTCCCCGTAAGCTTGTGGTAATCCCGGCCGAGCAAGGCGGAGGAGGCTCGCGTATTATTTTGGAAAAAATGTGAGAAAGGCATTTTTTGTGACAACGATCACAGAGACAGTACCAACCCCCTGTTATAATACAGCTAAGCCGACATTATTTGAAACACCTCGGCGGACGTATGATTGGGAGAAATCCTCTTTTTCATACGTCCGCCGCCGACTTAGCTTTATGAGCTGAGAAGGGTGTTTCTTTTTTTTTGCCCTTTTTAGGTTATGTTCGCAATCTGTAGCAGATACAGCCTGGCCTTTTTTATATTATTAGCTGAAGGGTACATTTTCCCCGCATTCTCCCCGCTTTCGTTCTCCATTCATTCCATGTTATGATGGGACAAAGTTCTGGCAAGCCAATACTCCCCAAATTTTAGGAGGAAGCTGTTGTATGGAGACCGTATTCAGTAAAATTATTGAGGGGAGTATTCCCTGCAAAAAAGTATTTGAGAATGAGCGGATTCTTGCATTCTATGATATTGAGCCTGCCGCGCCGGTGCATGTGCTGATTATCCCGAAAAAGGATATCGGATCTATGAACGATGTTACCCCGGAGGATCTGCCGCTTATTGCCGAAATCCACAGTGTAGCGCAGCAGATTGCAATCGAGCTTGGGGTGGCTGAATCGGGTTACCGTTTGATTAACAATTGCGGACCTGACAGCGGGCAAGCCGTGCACCACCTTCATTATCATTTGCTTGGCGGAGCGAAGCTGGGGGCGTTAACCGGGAATTCAGCGTCACACGCATAGGACAGCCCGAGTCTTTAAATGTCTCGTGAAAAAAAGAATGACGTGAAGGTTGACACGTTATTTCAGTTTGACCTATAATGGAATTTGATGAACCGTGTTATGCTCTTGGACGGTCTGGTCGGAGGGAGGGGAAACTGGTGTCTGAAACGAAAGTTCGCAAAAACGAGACAATTGATGCTGCACTTCGTCGCTTTAAGCGTTCCATCGCAAAAGATGGTGTCTTGGCTGAGGTGAAGAAACGCAAACATTATGAAAAGCCAAGCGTTAAGAAAAAGCTGAAGTCTGAGGCTGCTCGTAAGAGAAAGTTTTAGGAGGATTACCCACGCATGAATCTTAGCGAACGATTGAACGAAGATATGAAGCAAGCGATGAGGGATAAGGATAAGTTCACACTTTCCACAATCCGCATGATTCGTTCGACAATAAAGTATCTTGAAATAGATGTAAAAAGAACATTAGACGACAACGAAGTGCTTGATATCCTAAGTCGTGAAATCAAACAGCGCAAAGATGCCCTCCAAGAATTTGAAAAAGCGGGTCGCGATGAGCTTGCCGCGACGACGAAGGCAGAAATCGAGATTATCCATAAGTATCTTCCCGAGCAGCTTACCGAAGAAGAAATTAAAGTCATTGTACAGCAGACCATCCAGGAAACCGGTGCTTCTTCGAAAAGTGAGATGGGCAAAGTTATGAGTGCGCTGATGCCAAAAGTTAAAGGCCGCGCCGATGGTAAGCTTGTGAACCAGGCGGTTCAGCAATTTCTGCAATAATATAACGCTAGCACCCCTTGAAAAAGGGGTGTTTTTCTTTTTTCTGGAACGATATCCAGGTAAGAATCGTAGTAGGGCATAGAAGGTACCCTATAGGAGTGTGAACCATGAGTGAAGGAGGGAATCACTTGGCAGGATTTCGGAAATTAGCTTTGGCCAGTATGACGGCGCTGTTGATTCTGCTGTTCTTCATCCCGCTTGCCGCAGCAGGGAGCTCATCCGGAGCGGTTCAAGGTAAGCCGAAGAACGGGCCTGTATTTATTATACCGGTGGATCAGGAGATCGAAAGAGGACTGCAGCGCTTTTTGGAACGGGGCTTTGAAGAGGCAGTGAACTATGGGGCCGTACTAATTGTGCTGGAAATCGATACGCCAGGAGGACTGGTTGGTACAGCGGAAGAGATTGGGGGCATGGTTAGAGAGAGTACGATTCCAACGGTTGCCTACATAAAAGGGGATGCAGCTTCTGCCGGCAGCTACATAGCATTAAATGCGAATACAATTATCATGAAGCCAGGCAGTATGATCGGCTCCGCATCCCTGGTGGATATGACCGGCAAGGCGGTGAATGACCCCAAGCTGGTCTCGTTCTGGAAATCCAAGATGATGGGCGCAGCTGCTCTGAATGGCCGTGATCCCGAGATTGCCGCGGGGATGACGGACAGCAATATGGTGATAGATAAACCGGAACTAGGCGTCACCAAAGCCAAGGGGCAGATCATTGCTCTTACCAGTGATCAGGCTCTAAAAGCAGGCTATGCCGATGATATCGCTGATACGCCGGAAGAGGCGATTTTATCGATAGGGTATTCAACAGATGACATTTTCCGCGTAGGGCATACAGGAGCGGAGAAAATGTCGCAATTTCTGACCAACCCGATTATTATGACCATTCTGCTTTTCATCGGGATTGCCGGGGTCGTGATTGAACTGCTTGTGCCAGGCTTTGGTGCGCCGGGAATTATGGGGGTATTGGCGTTCGTCCTATATTTCTTCGGTAATTATATAGCGGGCTTCGCGGGGGCAGAGACATGGCTGTTATTTATCCTCGGTCTCGTAATGCTCGTGCTGGAGCTGTTTGTACCCAGCTTTGGCATTCTTGGGCTGCTTGGTTCTGTGAGTCTTGTTGCAGGCGTTGTGAGGGCTGCCTATAGCTTCACCCATGCGTTGTTCAGTCTTGGAATTGCTTTTGCTGCTGCGACCGTTGTAATCATAATTGTGGCGGTTCTTTTCAAAGAGCGCGGGATCTGGAATCGTTTCATACTGACCGACAGTCTAACCAAGGAACATGGCTTTGTACCGGTAGAGGAGAAGATAACTCTGATCGGAGGCAAAGGCATCAGCATTACTCCGCTGCGTCCCTCAGGTACCGCAATAGTTGACGGGGAGCGTATTGATGTGGTGACGGAAGGCGGGTTTATCGGCGTCAACCTCCCGATTGTTGTAGTGAAGGTGGAGGGCGGACGGATTGTTGTGAAAGAAGTCAAGGAATAAGGTAGACTATGGTAAATGGTGATCAACCACCAAAATATAAAAACGGAGGTATTTGTAAATTATGGGTCAAGCATCTCTTATTACAGTTTTATTGATCGCGGTTGCCGTGATCATCGTACTGAGCGTCTTTTTCAGCTTCTTCCCGGTTATGCTGTGGGTTTCTGCATGGGCGTCCGGTGTAAGAATCAGCATTATCACATTGGTAGCCATGAGATTGCGGCGTGTCACACCCAGCCGGATTGTCAATCCGCTGATTAAAGCCACCAAGGCAGGACTGGGCATTAATATTAACCAGCTCGAAAGCCATTATCTGGCCGGGGGTAACGTAGACCGGGTCGTTAACGCGCTGATTGCGGCGCAGCGTGCCGATATTCCTCTGGAGTTCACACGTGCCGCAGCTATTGATCTTGCAGGACGCGACGTGCTGCTGGCCGTACAGATGAGCGTTAATCCGCGCGTGATTGAGACGCCGGTTGTTGCTGCTGTCGCAAAGAACGGAATTGAGGTAAAGGTTAAAGCCCGGGTTACGGTTCGTGCCAATATCGACCGTCTGGTCGGGGGAGCGGGGGAAGAGACGATTATTGCCCGTGTCGGCGAGGGAATTGTAACCACGGTCGGCTCCAGTAATTCTCACAAGGATGTACTGGAAAATCCGGATTCCATCTCCCGGACTGTTCTTGCCAAAGGATTGGATTCCGGTACAGCCTTTGAAATTCTGTCTATCGACATTGCCGATATCGATGTCGGCAAGAATATCGGTGCCTATCTGCAGACGGAGCAAGCGGAAGCGGACAAACGGATTGCGCAGGCGAAGGCGGAAGAGCGCAGAGCTATGGCAGTAGCGCATGAGCAGGAAATGAAGGCGCGTGTAGTGGAGATGAAGGCTCTGGTCGTGGAGTCCGAGTCCCAGGTTCCTTTGGCGATGGCAGAAGCGCTTCGCGGGGGTCAAATAGGTGTGATGGATTATATGAATTTGAAAAATATCGAAGCTGACACGCAAATGCGGGGTTCTCTGGGCAAATTAAATGATACGGATACAAATCCTGGCGATTCCAAAAACAATAAATAAGGGATGTGAACTCCCGTGAGCAGCTGGGTATATATCATTGCTGTGATCCTATTCGCAATTGTCTCCAATGTGAATAAGGCCAACAAGGGAAAAAGGAAGCAAAAGCCCGCTCCCCGGGGAGCGATGCCGACGTTTGGAGGCGGCGGGTTTAAAGGTGAGCGGAAGGAGAAAGGGCAAGGAAGCGGCTTCCCTGCACAAGGCAGGCTCTACCCGCAAACGGCAGAGAAATCCTTTTCTCCCCGCCGGGAGACGGAATATGATGCATCCCCGGCTTTTCCAGAGCCCGCCCGTTTTCCTACACCTGATTACGAGACGGGTGAAGGATTATCACTGGAGCATCCTGAGGATGAGGGAGTGCTGGCCAGGACAGAAAAAATGCAGCGGGAATTCGAACAACTGCACGCAGCCTTTGATAAGTTAAGCGCAGTGGATGGAAGTCAGCAGAGCAGTGCGTCTGCCGGTGTATCGGCGGAAGCATCTTCAAGCGGCTATAGTGGCATTAATGCCAAACAACTGCAGAACGGTTTGATCTGGGCGGAAATACTGGGCCCTCCCCGTTCAAGGCGTCCGCATAGTCCCCGCAGAGAGAGCTAAACTCGCTGCTGACTGTAACCTTGTTATGCTCCATTTTCTCACACGAATTGATTCGTTAAAGCTTGTGATCCCGTGTCCGGGGTCGCAGGCTTTTTTACGTTCTGTAGGAGCGATAGCGACCGCCTTTGTCCCCGGATGTTCACCGCAGTAAGCGGTTTAATCCAAAACATCTGGGGATGGGCAGCGGCCGGAAGTCCAAACATTCTCCGTAGTTACGAACGACCCCTAAGTAGTACAATCTTTAGCTCATCTTATATGAATCACTTCTTCTCATAAAAAATGCTGCTCCCGCATAAGGTGTAAAGTAAAGGAAGGGGGAGCGTCTACATATGACCCGGATCGGCCGTAGGCTGCGGGGTTGGACAAACGGGATGCTGGATCTGCCGCAGGATCTGCTGCATGATATGCCCCGGATCACCCTGATCGGCAATAAGGAACTGTATATTGAGAACCATCGCGGCGTATTGCATTTTTCTTCCGGATTGCTGAAGCTTGCCCTATCCAAAGGCTCACTTGAGATATCAGGAGCAGGACTGGAAATCAAGACCATTCTGGGTCAGGAGATGGCAGTAGAAGGAACAATCGGAGAGATCAAATATAAGGAAAGCGAGGAGAGCTCATGAAGGAAGCGCCTTTGTCATGGGTGCGGGGGGTCGTTACCATTCTCGTGACTGGTCCGCAGACAGAAATGTTCATTAACGCCCTTGCCGGAGCCGGCATAGTAATCTGGGATGTGAAGCCTGTACAGGGCGGCCTAAGGCTGAAGCTGCTGCTGAATGATTTCTATGCTCTCCGGCCGCTTTTGAAAAAGACAGGCTGCCGCCTGCATATAACTGGCCGGAAGGGTCTGCCTTTTGTAACGGCAAGATTGTTGAAGCGGAAGTTTTTTGCTGCGGGGCTATTGCTTTTCGGCATTGGGCTTGTATTGCTGTCATCCATGGTCTGGAGTGTAGATGTGGAAGGGAATAAGCGCCTTGCAGCGGAGGATGTGCTGGATGCCGCCCGCCAGGAGGGGGTTTTTCCGTTTCAGTGGATTTGGCGCATGGATAGTCCGGACAAGCTCTCCAGAGAGCTGACCGCACGGCTGCCGGGAGTCTCCTGGATAGGAATTCAGCGGACCGGAACGGCAGTCAAGATTCAGATCGTTGAAGCTGTACAGCCGGAGAAGCGGGCTTTGTACAGTCAGCGCCATTTGGTCAGCAGGACCGATGCTGTAGTGACAGATATCTATGCAGAGCAGGGAAGACCGGTTGTGGGACGCAATTCCCGGGTAAAAAAAGGGGACATCCTTATTTCCGGCATTTTGGGGGATGAAGAGAATACACAAAAAGTGGTAGCCAAAGGTGAGGTCAAAGGCCTTGTGTGGCATGAGTATAATATTAATGTTCCTCTGAAGACAAAGGTAAATGCCTATACGGGTGAACGTAAGGATCACGCCTATCTGGTGCTTGGCAAATGGGCGATCCAACTGTGGGGATATGGGAAATCCCCTTTTAAAAAGTCCAGTATGCTGATAGAGAATAATCCGTTATCCTGGCACTCTATCGAGCTGCCGATCGGTTGGATGACGGAAAAGGAACTGGAGTTCAATGAGCTTACTGCCACATTGACGTCGAAGGCCGCGCGGGATAAAGGGCTGGAGACGGCAAAAAATGATATTTTAGCCCGATATGGCAGTGATTGCGTGATCAAGAGTCAAAAAATTTTGCATGAGAAGAAAGAGAATGGTAAAGTTTATATGAAAGTGCTCTTTGAGGTAGAAGAGAGAATTGCGGAAGAACTTCCCATAGTATACAACCAAGGAGAATGAGGCTATTTGTCAGAACAGACTGCAAGCATACGGATATCTTTGCAAAATGCGGGAGAAGCACTGTCGCTTTTCGGCCCGCAGGATGGTTTTTTGAAAATAATGGAGAGTGAAATTCCTGCAGTCATCGACTCACGTGAAGCAGAGCTGACAGTGCGGGGTGCAGAACGGGAAGTAGAGATGCTGGGGCAGCTCTTTAATGTGCTGCTGTCGCTGATACGGAGCGGATATATCCTCAGTGAGCGGGATATTCAGTATGCTGTGGAATTGGCGAAGGATTTCCGTGCCGATCAGCTGCTTGATTTGTTCAAAGGCGAAATTACCACTACTTTTCGCGGGAAGCCCATTCGTGTTAAAACGATCGGCCAGAAGCATTATGTGACCACGATCAAGAAGCGTGACATCGTGTTTGGGATCGGACCTGCGGGAACCGGCAAGACGTATCTTGCGGTGGTTCTGGCGGTTACGGCGCTGAAGGAAGGCTCTGTCAAGCGCATTGTACTGACACGTCCGGCGGTTGAGGCTGGAGAGAGCCTGGGCTTCCTCCCGGGCGATTTGCAGGAAAAGGTAGATCCTTATCTAAGGCCGCTCTATGACGCCTTATACGACGTTATGGGGCCAGATCAGGTTGCCAAAGCGCTTGAACGCGGATTGATTGAAATTGCGCCGCTTGCCTATATGCGTGGACGGACGCTCGATGATTCTTTTATTATTCTGGATGAAGCACAGAACACGACACCGGAGCAAATGAAAATGTTCCTGACACGACTCGGTTTCGGGTCCAAGATGGTCATTACGGGCGACGTTACTCAGATCGACCTGCCTCGCGGCAAGAAATCCGGTCTGATTGAAGCCAAGGCGATTTTATCCGGGATAGAAGAGCTGGGTTTTGTCTTCTTTGGAGAACAGGATGTAGTACGGCATTCCCTGGTTCAAAAAATAATCGTTGCCTATGACCGCTCTGCCGAAAACCTCGACTAAAAAGGGGATTGTCTTCATGGCCTCAAAGCAACCATCCAAACGCAGTGGATTCGTATACAGCAACAGCGGCTGGAAGTATAGCGCGGTCACGCGCTATACTCTCTTTGTGCTGCTCGGTATTTTGTTTTACTTCAGTCTGGCGCCCGATCTGCTGCCGAAGCGGTATGATATTAAAGAAGGTACGCATAGTGCAAAGGAAATAACCGCGCCCATGCAAATACCTGATAACAAGGCCACATTGAAGGCTCAGGAGGAAGCAGCGGAACAGGTTCAACTGAAGTATAAGATCATTCCGATCCGCAGCGAGAATCTCGTCACATCACTGCTGGACCGCATTGACCGTCTCAATCAGGATGACTCCATTTCCCAAAGCGAGAAGACCGGAATTTACCGGGAGGAAATCCCGCAGCGGGCCAGGGACTTTATATTAAACTTTGTAGCTTCAAGCCGCAGCAGCGGTACTTATTCCGAGAATTTGCTGGGCGAGATGCAGTCCGCGATTGAAGAGCAGGCCTATGTGATTCCGGAAGAGACTTTTATCAAAATACCGCGGCTGACCTCCCAGGATATTATTGAAATGAAGCCGGTTGCCCGCGAGATCGTGATCCGGCTCATGAACGATCAGATTTCCGATGCCCAGACCGCCAGGGCCAAAGTGGCTGAGCTTGTCAGTGTGAGTTCCCTTACAAAGCGTACTGCCCGTGAGGTTGTACAGGAACTGGCGAGGCTGGTTATTACCGTCAACAAGTTCTACGATGAAGATGCTACCAAGGAAGCAGAAGTTCAGGCCCGCGAGAACACCCCTACTGTCTTTATTGAGCGGGGTGATGTGCTGGTTGCCAAAGGCCAGCTGATTACGCCGGAGCTGTACAAGCTTCTGGATGAGAATGATCTGCTGCGAAATGAAGTGAATTTCTGGCCGCAGCTCGGATTGCTGCTGCTGGTGTCCATGCTGTCCTTTGGACTGCTGATGTTCATCAGATACTCCGGAACCTCGGGATTCAAATACAATAACTCCCAGCTTTTGATGCTGGTTCTTGTCTTTGCAATTACGATTATCTCCATGCGGCTGGCCACGTTTTTGCAGAGTGATGCCAGATCCTATGTAGGTTTTCTGGTGCCTGTATCCATAGGGGCTATGCTGGTGTCCATGCTGCTGGATATGACATTGGCTTATTTCTGCTCCATTCTGTTTGCGATTCTGTCCAGTATTATTTTAAACGTACAGCAGAATACGGTATTCGATTTCACCTTCGGTTTCTTTGCCCTTGTTGTTTCCTATGTGGCCATCTTTGCTACCCACCGCGCGGGACAGCGCTCCACCCTGCTCAAGGGCGGGATCATGGTCTCGCTCTTTGGTTCGCTGACGGTCTTTATCCTGACCCTGCTAAGCGGCGGGGCATGGAGGGAGACAGATACACTCTACGCGCTCGGATTCGCCTTTACCGGCGGCTTGCTAACGGCAGTGCTGGTAATCGGCCTTATGCCGTTCTTCGAAGCCACCTTTGGTATTCTCTCCGCGTTGAAGCTGGTGGAGCTTTCTAATCCGAACCACCCGCTGCTGCGCAAGCTGTTAACCGAAACACCTGGAACTTACCATCACAGTGTAATGGTCGGGAATTTGTCCGAAGCGGCTGCGGAGGCCATCGGAGCAGATGGGCTGCTGTGCCGGGTGGGATCGTATTATCACGACATTGGCAAGACCAAGCGGCCGTTTTATTTTATCGAGAATCAGAACAATATGGAGAACCCGCATGATTCCATTGAGCCCAAGCTTAGTAAATCGATTATTGTTGCCCATGCTCGCGATGGTGTGGAAATGCTGAAGGAGTATAAGCTGCCCAAGCCGATCCGCGACATTGCGGAGCAGCATCATGGAACAACATTCCTGCATTATTTTTATCATAAAGCATTGCGTCTTGCGGAAGAAAAGGGTTGTGAGCCTGACTTCACGGAAGAGGATTTCCGTTATTCGGGTCCGAAGGCCCAGTCGAAAGAAGCGGCGGTTGTAGGTATCGCTGACAGTGTGGAGGCTGCTGTCCGTTCTCTGCGTAAGCCTACAGTGGTCCAGGTGGAAACGATGATTGAGAAAATCATCAAGAGCCGGCTCGATGATCACCAGTTCGATGAGTGTGATTTAACAATTAAGGAACTGGAGATCATATCGCGTACGCTGAAAGAAACGGTAATGGGCATTTTTCATTCACGGATTGAATATCCGGAGGATGTGCGTAAACCGAAAAAAGATGAAGGGGCTGTAAATGCATGAGCCTGCAGATGATATGGAGCAATGAGCAAGAAGAACTGGAAATTAGTGATACGCTGATCACACTGCTGGAGACCCTTTTGCAAAAATCCGGTGAGCTTGAAGGGGTGGATGAAGGAGAGATTGATCTTACCTTTGTGGATAATGAGCGCATTCATGAGTTGAACCGGGATTTCCGCGGTATCGACCGACCAACCGATGTGCTTTCGTTCGCTATGAACGAGACCGGGGAGGACGAACTTGAAATTATATATGAGGTGGAAGAGGGCGAAGAGTCGGAAGAAATCCCTAATGTCCTTGGAGATATTATTATTTCAGTAACTCGTGCCCAGGAGCAGGCACTGGAATATGGACATTCCTTGGAGCGCGAGCTGGGATTCCTGTTCGTTCACGGATTTCTGCATTTACTGGGCTACGACCATCAGGATGAAGCCTCCGAGGCAGAGATGATGTCCAAGCAGGAGAAAGTGCTGACCCAAGTCGGGCTGACGCGCTAATGGTCAAGAACACGGCGGCCCGGCATAAAAAGTTCTGGCACTCTTTTCGGTATGCGGCGCAGGGCATCGCGAGTGCGTTCAAAAGTGAGCTGAATATGAAGGTGCATAGCGGACTTGCTGTTGTAGTCCTTATTGCCGCCGCCATGTTCAAGCTTTCTCCGGCTAGCTGGATGCTCCTGCTGCTTGCGATAACTCTCGTACTGACTGCCGAGCTGCTTAATACAGCGATAGAGTCGGTAGTAGACCTCGTCTCGCCGGATGACCATCCCTTGGCCAAAACAGCCAAAGATACCGCCGCAGGCGCCGTCCTGCTTACGGCGGTGTTTGCTGTTATTGCAGGGATATATGTTTTTTACGGTCCTGTGATGGACTGGATTGCAGAACTTGTGTCATAATCACATATTACATTTGGGGGGACAACTATGAATTCCGCTTTACTACTTCAGGAAGCGATAAAAGCACGTTCCAAAGCATATATCCCTTATTCCCGTTTCGGAGTCGGAGCTGCGTTGCTGGACCAGGACGGACATGTGCATCACGGCTGCAATGTGGAAAATGCTGCTTACGGCCCAACCAATTGTGCCGAACGGACCGCATTATTCCGTGCCATTGCGGACGGCCACAAAGCCGGAACCTTCAAAGCGATCGCCGTTATCGCTGACACCGATGAGCCTGTGTCGCCCTGCGGCATATGCCGTCAAGTTATGATTGAATTATGTCACCCCGACATGAAGGTTATCCTCGGCAATTTGAAGGGTGACATCCGGGAGACTACCGTACGCGACCTGCTTCCCGGCGCCTTCGGCCCCGCAGAACTGGAACAAGGACAAGCCCCGGACTAAGCAAGGCCCTGGGAGTAAGCAAGAGCAGGATTTGTGGAGTGCGGAGTTGAGTTGAGTAGAGTGGAGTGGTCTCTTAATTGCACAATGTGCAGCTATAATCCTCCCATATCATCAAAAGTCACTTTTAATTGCAAAAAGCGCAATTATATTTTCGATATAGTCTATAAACGGCTCTTGGTGAGCAATATAATTGCACAGAATGCAGTTTAGTTCTTATAATTGGTGATTCGGGATCATTTTATTGTACAAAATACAATTAAGTCGGAAAAACAATCAACGGGAGCCATCTGTTGTTTTAGCGCAAACGTAAGCGATGCGGCACAGCCGCCAGCGCCTCTCTATCCACTGTAGTTTGCACTGACGCAAGCGATGCGGCACAGCCGCCAGCGCCTGCCAGCACGACTCAACATCCCGTTGCGTTGCTTAGGGTGCCAGCAGCACCCAGCTCCGTCTTTAGCAGCACCGAAGTAAAGCGTGTTCCCGCAGGGAACGTAAGCGCTCCTGGCACAAAACCACCCTTCAACGCACCGTCCGTCGCAGGTACGCCCCTTTCCGGGTGTCCAGAGGGCCGGGGCCCTTGGGGTCCCCCTTGGCTAAGGGGGATTTAGGGGGATCGAAAACATCTTTGGAAGGAAGATCATATGAAATTCAAATCAGGGTTTGTGGCTATCGTCGGCAGACCGAACGTAGGTAAATCGACATTGATGAACCAGGTTATCGGACAGAAGATCGCCATCATGTCGGATAAACCGCAAACAACAAGGAACAAAATTCATGGCGTATACACGAACAATCAATCACAGATTGTTTTTCTGGATACACCGGGGATTCATAAACGGCAGTCCAAGTTGGGTGACTACATGAACAACACAGCACTCAGCACATTGGGTGAAGTAGAGGCTGTTTTGTTCCTTGTCGACGCAGCGGAAGGACTCGGCGGCGGAGACCGTTATATTGCAGAACAGATGGCTGGTCTCAAAACACCGGTCATCCTCGTGTTGAACAAAATAGACAAGCTGGAGCCTGAAGCTCTGCTGCCGTTGATGGCGGAGTATCGCAAGCTGCATGATTTTGCCGAAATCATCCCGGTTTCCGCCAAGTTCGGCAGCAATGTAAATACGCTGCTGGATCAGCTCCAGAAATACTTGCCGGAAGGACCGCAATATTATCCTGAGGATCAGATTACCGATCATCCGGAGCAATTTGTCATCGCGGAACTGATTCGTGAGAAAATATTGCATATGACCCGGGAAGAAGTGCCCCATTCCATTGCTGTTGCCATCGAAGATATGCGCCTCGAGCCAAATGGCGTAGTCCATGTTTCTGCAGTTATTTTCGTTGAGCGTGATTCCCAGAAGGGAATTATTATCGGCAAGCAGGGGTCGCTGCTTAAGGAAGTGGGAAGACGGGCGCGTACGGATATCGAGAATTTGCTCGGGTCCAAAATTTTTTTGGAATTATGGGTCAAAGTGAAAAAAGATTGGCGCAATCAGGATCGCGTACTGCGTGATTTGGGCTTCCATAAAGATCTTTAATCCTTACCGGTGGCACTGGCAGGAATTGCAAGGATAGAACCTGGATCATCGCACATCCTAATTTCGAGAGACATCGTGTTTCCGAAGAAAGGATGAATACGAATGCGAGACTTTTCGTGGAAGTATTTTGCAATGACTGGAGATGTCGATGCGTATCTGCTGTACAAGCAAGCCGGCGAGCCGTTCTCAGAAGTCGTGGGACCGCTGGTGGAGGATGAGAAGGATTATGATGAAGAAGCGCAGTAAGGACTGGTTGCTTGCCCAATGGTTGGGGGATGAGGCATGCTACACAGGGTGGAAGGGATCGTCATCCGCAGCATGGACTACGGCGAGGGGAACGCAATCATTACGCTTTGCACCGAGAACGCCGGTAAGGTAGGGGTTCTGGTGCGAGGTGCCAAGAAGGCGAAAAGCCGCCATGCTGCGCTGATTCAGCCGTTTACCGTCGGACAATTTGTTTTTTTCAGAAATAACGGCGGACTGGGGACGCTGAATTCCGGTGAGATTAGTCAGTCTCATCATTCGCTGCGTGAGGACTTGGTGAAAGCCGCCTATTCCTCCTATGCTTGTGAGCTGCTGGACCGGGTGCTCCATGACGAAGAAACCGGCAGCTTCTGGTTCCGTCAGCTTGCTGCATGTCTGAATGCATTGGAGGAAGGAAAAGAGCCCGGGGTCATTATTAATGTATTCGAGATGAAGATCCTTCAGGCAGCTGGCTACGCGCCACAGCTGGATAACTGTGTGGTGTGCGGCCGTGACAAGCCGGACGATCAACTGCTGCTCAGTCCCCGCCTTGGCGGGGTGCTCTGCCGGAGTTGCAAGCATAATGATCCTCCGGCCATGGATATTTCTCCGCGTGCGCTCAAGCTGTTGCGACTGTTCGCAAGGCTTGATCTGACAAGGCTCGGGAATGTGGACGTGAAAGAGGATACCCGTTTGGAATTGAAAAAGGTTATGAGAGCAATCATGGATATGCAGCTCGGACTGCGTCTGAAATCGCTGAATTTTTTAGACCAGCTGGACAGGTATAATATTTGACGAATCGACAAAATTCCGTTACTATAGGAACAGTTTCTTAAAGTGAAATAAGTCAGCCGTTGTTGCTCCAGCTTATGGAGAGACGTGCAGTGATCGGGAAAGTAGTGAACTTTCGTTCGGATTCAGCGAGCCGGGGGCAGTGGAAGCCTGGTAGGACAACGTTCATGAACAGGGCACCCGGGAGCGCGTATACGGCAGTGAAAAGTGGATTTTCGCAATTTTGATGATCGGCAGAAGCTTCCGCCGGCGCAAGGGCGAAATCAAGTAGGGTGGAACCGCGGGAGAATGTTAAGCTCTCGTCCCTATGTCTGTTTATCAGGCATGGGGGCGGGAGCTTTTTGATCTGTGGCAAAGTCTGTTTTTACAGAATTCTGCTCCGGAAATAGAGAGACGCCGCCGTGCAAAAAACTTGTGAAAAGCGAAGGAGCCGGTACTATGAATTTTCAGCAGATGATTTTGACGCTGCAGCAGTTTTGGGCAGAACACAACTGCATTATCGTCCAGCCGTACGATACCGAAAAAGGGGCGGGCACGATGAACCCCATGACTTTCTTGCGGTCGCTTGGACCCGAGCCTTGGAAGGTCGCATATGTGGAGCCTTCACGCCGTCCATCGGACGGACGCTACGGAGAAAACCCTAACCGTTTGTACCAGCATCATCAGTTTCAGGTGATTATCAAGCCGTCGCCGGATAACATTCAGGAAATCTATCTGGATAGTCTGAAAGCGCTCGGTGTGGATCCGCTTCTGCACGACATTCGTTTTGTAGAGGACAACTGGGAGAATCCGTCCCTGGGCTGTGCAGGTCTGGGATGGGAAGTATGGCTGGATGGTATGGAAATTACGCAGTTTACGTACTTCCAACAAGTCGGCGGTATAGAGGCTAATCCGGTTGCCGTAGAGATTACATACGGTATGGAACGGCTTGCCTCTTATATTCAGGAAAAAGAAAATGTGTTCGATCTGGAATGGGTTAACGGAATTACGTACGGAGACGTTTTCCATCAGCCGGAATTCGAGCATTCCACCTATACATTTGAAGTATCCGATGTCAAAATGCTTTTCACATTGTTCAATACCTATGAAGAAGAAGCGCGCAGAGCCATGGAGAATCACCTTGTATTCCCTGCTTATGATTATGTACTGAAATGTTCGCACACATTCAACCTGCTGGATGCCCGTGGGGCAATCAGTGTAACCGAACGCACCGGTTTTATTACAAGAGTTCGCAATCTTGCCCGGACGGTAGCGGCGACATATATGGAGGAACGCGAGAAGCTGGGCTTCCCGCTGCTGAAGAAAGAAGGTGCAGAACATGTCTAAAGACCTGCTGTTTGAAATCGGGCTGGAGGAAATCCCTGCGCGCTTTATCCGGGCGGCGATGGAGCAGCTTCAGGACAGAACAACCAAGTGGCTTGAAGCCTCACGTATTGCGAATAGCGGAGTTACCGCTTATGCGACACCTCGCCGTCTTGCGGTACTCGTAAAGGATGTTGCTGAGAAGCAGGAGGATGTAAGTGAAGAGGTTAAAGGCCCTGCACGGAAGATTGCGCTGGACGCAGCGGGAGAATGGAGCAAAGCGGCACTTGGTTTTGCCCGCAGTCAGGGTGTAACACCCGAGCAGTTCACATTCAAGGAGCTTGCCGGAGTGGAATATATTTATGCCACCAGAAACAGTGCTGGTGTGGAGACGGCTTCCCTTCTTGCTGAAGGACTTCACGGCATTGTCAGCTCCATGACCTTTCCGAAAAATATGCGTTGGGGCACCCATGACTTCAAATTTGTTCGTCCTATCCGCTGGATGGTAGCTCTTTACGGCATGGATGTGGTGGATCTTGAGATTACTGGCGTCAAAGCCGGAAATATCAGCCGTGGCCATCGTTTCCTGGGAGCCGAGACCCTCATCGCGCAGCCATCGGAGTATATTGAGAGCTTGCGTGCCCAGCATGTGCTTGCAGATGTGAAGGAACGGGAACAGCTAGTTCTCGAACAGATCAAGAAGCTGGCGGAAGAGAAGGACTGGACCATCGCTGTAAAAGAAGATTTGCTGGAAGAGGTGCTGTTTCTGGTGGAAACGCCGACCGTACTCTTCGGCACCTTCGATCCTTCTTTCTTGAACATTCCGCAGGATGTGCTCATTACCTCGATGCGCGAGCATCAGCGCTATTTCCCGGTACTGGATGCTGCAGGCAAGCTGCTGCCTTACTTCGTAACGGTGCGAAACGGAAATGCTGTATCCCTGGATGTTATTGCCAAAGGCAACGAAAAGGTGCTGCGTGCCCGTCTGTCGGACGCCAAGTTCTTCTATCAGGAAGATCAGAAGCTTAAGATTTCGGATGCACTGGCTAAGCTGGAAAATATCGTGTATCACGAAGAGTTGGGCAGTATCGGGGACAAGGTACGGCGTATCGGGAAGATTGCCGATGCTTTGGCAGCCAAGCTTGCACTCCCGGAAACCACAGTTTCCGAGGTTAACCGTACCGCTGAAATCTGCAAATTCGACCTTGTTACACAAATGGTTTATGAATTCCCTGAGCTTCAAGGAACAATGGGTGAGGATTATGCCCGTAAAGCCGGAGAGACGGATACTGTTGCAAAAGCCATATTCGAGCACTATCAGCCGCGTTTTGCCGGAGATGATATGCCTTCCACTGAAGCTGGCTATGTAGTCAGTATTGCCGACAAAATCGACACCATCGTTGGCTGCTTCTCGATCGGGATCATTCCTACGGGTTCGCAGGACCCTTATGCACTGCGCCGACAGGCTGCGGGGATTGTGCAAATCGTATTGGAGCATAAACTTTCGATTGGCCTGCAGGAAATTTTCGAAGCTGCCCTCGAGGTTCATGAAAATTCACGTAATATGAAACATTCTGCTGGTGAATTGCGTATTAACCTGTACGAATTCTTTGGACTTCGTGTAAAACGTCTGTTGTCGGATAATGTAAGCTACGATGTTGTGGATGCAGTTATTGGCGCGGGCTATGATGATGTAGTGGCTGTGGTGGCCAGAAGCCGCGCCCTGAGTGATGCTGTCCAGACCCGAGAAGACTTCAAAATCACGGTAGATTCCTTTAACCGGGTCAGTAATTTAGCCGCCAAAGCGTCGAATGACGGAGCTATCGATCCATCCTTGTTTACAGATGAGGCCGAAGTGAAGCTGTACGAAACCTGGCAGTCCCTTCACGCCCCGTATCATGAAGCATTATCTGCAAGAAATGGCGATGAGGCGCTTCGTTTACTTTCCGGATTACAGGATGCAGTTACCGGATTCTTCGATAAGGTCATGGTTATGGCGGAGGATGAAAAGGTTCGTACTAACCGGCTTGCCCTGCTGGCCGGCATTAATGGCGATACTAAAGCCTTCGCAGATTTTGGCAAGCTGGTCTGGTAAGAGGGGTTTTGCACGAATTTTTTACGAAATTTGGACCTGACATGGTATAGATTGATGGTTTAGGGTATAAATATACGGAACGGTGCCAATGCGTCTCTTTGACATCCGTTCCGTATTATGCTTTTCAAAGAAGGATTTCATATCAGCAGCGCGTATATATATTACACGGGAAATCGGTGATACTCATGGAAAGGGCTCAGGGAAGAACCATAGTAGTGGATGGGGACGCCTGTCCGGTCAAAAAAGAGATTGCAGCCGCCGCCCGCAGCTTTGGCATTCCGGTTTTAATGGTTTCATCTTACGATCATGCTCTAAAAGCTGAAGAAGGTGTTACCGTAGTCCAGGTGGACCGTGGGGATCAGAGTGCTGATCTTTATATCGCAAATCATATTACGCCTGGAGATATTGTACTGACACAGGATTATGGTTTGGCGGCGCTGGCGCTGGGTAAACGCTGCAGTGTACTCTCCTTTCGGGGCCAGACGTATGAGGATTCTACAATGGATTTTATGCTGGAAGGCAGGCATGCAAGGGCAGTCGAGCGAAGGCGCGGCCACTATTCCAAAGGCCCGAAATCGATAACTGTGGCGGAAAAGAATTTTTTTCAACATAAACTGACAAAACTTTTAACGGTTTTGCAGGAGAATGTGCAGCAATAGCGAATTATATTTATTTGTTAAGAGATGAAGGTGGTTGAAGTGGCTAGCGGACACGGTAATATTCCGGAAGAGGTTATCGAGAGCGTGCTGGCTCGGCATGAGATTGCCGAAACCGTCGGCAAGGTTGTCCATTTGACCAAGCGGGGGAAATATTTATGGGGCCTCTGCCCGTTCCATTCGGAAAAAACCCCTTCCTTCACTGTTACTCCGGACCGAGGAGTGTTTCATTGTTTCAGCTGCGGTATGGGTGGAAATGCCATCAAATTCAGGATGGAAATCGAAGGATTAACCTTCCCCGAAGCAGTGAAAATAATGGCCGAGGAAAGTGACATTCCCATTCCCGAGGGAAAAGGAGGAGGCATGCTGTCTCCGCCCGACCCTGAACGTGACCGGCTGCTTCAAGCTTACGAATGGTCTGCAAAGTTCTATCATTACCTGCTGAAGAATACGGAGCACGGCACAGCCGCAATGGATTATTTAAGATCCCGGAACTTCAGCGACAAAATGATTGAAAAGTTCCAGATCGGATATGCTCCGGACCGTTGGGATACACTGCTTCAGTTTCTGGAGAAACGAAATTTTGATCTTGCTGAGATGGAGAAGGGCGGTCTACTGTCTGCGAGGGGTGAAGGGAAAGGGTTTATTGACCGTTTTCGCGGCAGGGTTATCTTTCCGATTCATAACCGTACAGGCAAGGTAATCGCTTTTGCCGGAAGAATTCTTGGGGAAGGTCAGCCTAAATATTTGAATTCCCCGGAGAGCAAGCTTTTTAACAAAAGCCGTATTTTGTACAATCTGCACCAATCCAAAGCATCCATCCGCAAAACGCGGCAAATCGTTTTATTCGAAGGATTCGGGGATGTCATTTCGGCTTGGGAGTCAGGGGTGCATAACGGCGTAGCAACCATGGGAACCTCACTGACAGAGAACCATATAGCGCTTATGAAGAGTATGGCTGATGAAATTCTTTTGTCTTATGATGGTGACCGGGCGGGACAAGCCGCAGCCATGAAGGCTATACCACTGCTTGAGGGAAACGGCCTGCGCGTCAAGATCGCGGTGCTGCCAAGCGGGCTTGACCCCGACGAATTCGTATCCCGCTACGGCGGGGACAGATTCAGGGAACAAGTTATTGAGTCCGCGGTTTCAACGGTGAAATTTAAGCTTATATATCTGAAAAAAAACCATATACTCCTAGAGGAAGACGGCAAAATCGCCTATGCAAAAGAAGCGTTAGAGATTATTGCCTCCTTGCATTCTTCAACAGAGAGAGAGGTTTATCTAAGGGAAATTGCTTCTGAGCTGAACTTGTCTTACGACAGTTTGAAGCAGGACTGCAACCTGCTTAGGGCATCGATGCAAAAAAACATTCCCGAAGGGGATAATAACGATAAAAGGTGGAATAATGGTAGGCATAAAAAAGGGCATGTGCAGACTCCGACTTTGCTGCCTGCTTATCATGTCGCAGAACGGCGTTTATTGTCCTTTATGCTGCAGGACCCGGAAGCCGCCAGCTATGTGGGCGAACGCCTCGGGGAAGATTTTAACATCGATGATCATGCGGCAATTGCTGCTTATCTATACGCCTATTACGCGCAAGGCAAACCACCGGATATTAGCCGGTTTCTATCATCACTTCAGGATGATCGCTTAGAGAAGACCGCAACTTCGATTTCCATGATGGATACACCACCGGGTTGGAATGTACAGGTTCTGGACGATTGTATTCGAGAAGTGCGGAGATTTCCTCTGCAGCGCAGGATGGAACAGAAGCGGGAAGAGATGATCGGAGCTGAAAAAAACGGAGATTTTTTGCGTGCGGCACAAATAGCAAGTGAGATTATAGCCCTAGAAAGACAATGAAACGTTGACAGGATTTACCTAGGGAGGAGGGAGTCGAATTATGGCGAACGATCAGCATACTGAACTGGAAGCCGAATTTACACTGGACCAGGTCAAAGATCAGCTTATTGAGCATGGCAAGAAAAGATCATCATTGAATTACAAAGATATTATGGAGAAATTGTCGCCGTTTGATCAAGACCCTGAGCAAATGGAGGAATTCTACGAGCAATTGAGCGACCTCGGAATTGAGGTTGTTAATGAGAATGACGAGGAAGTAACGACTCTCCGCCAGAGCGAGGATAATGAAGGAAACGACAACGAAGAATTTAGCTTTGACGACGATTTGTCATTGCCGCCAGGCATTAAGATTAACGACCCCGTTCGCATGTATTTGAAGGAAATTGGCCGTGTACCGCTATTGTCGGCTGATGATGAAGTTGAGCTGGCCATGCGGATCAAGAATGGCGACGAAGAAGCAAAGCGCCGGTTGGCAGAAGCGAATCTGCGGCTCGTGGTCAGTATCGCCAAGCGTTATGTCGGGCGCGGCATGCTCTTCCTTGATCTCATTCAGGAAGGAAATATGGGCCTGATCAAAGCGGTTGAGAAATTTGACCACAACAAAGGCTTTAAATTCAGTACCTATGCCACATGGTGGATCCGTCAGGCCATTACCCGCGCTATTGCGGATCAGGCACGGACAATCCGAATTCCGGTGCACATGGTAGAGACGATTAACAAGCTGATCCGTGTCTCCCGTCAGCTGCTCCAAGAGCTCGGTCGTGAACCCTCGCCGGAAGAAATTGCGGCTGAGATGGAATTGACCGTAGAAAAAGTCAGAGAAATCATGAAAATTGCTCAAGAGCCGGTATCGCTGGAAACGCCGATTGGCGAAGAAGATGATTCACATTTGGGAGATTTCATTGAGGACCAGGAAGCATTGGCTCCGGCGGATGCCGCTGCTTATGAATTGCTGAAGGAACAGCTGGAGGATGTGCTGGACACGCTTACCGAGCGGGAAGAGAACGTGCTTCGCCTGCGCTTTGGACTTGATGACGGACGTACGAGAACACTCGAAGAGGTCGGTAAAGTATTCGGCGTTACCCGGGAACGGATTCGCCAGATCGAAGCCAAAGCGCTGCGGAAGCTGCGCCACCCAAGCCGCAGTAAACGGCTTAAGGATTTCCTCGAATAGTAATTATTAACTGAACCTTCTGCTGCACAGTGGCAGGAGGTTCTTTTCGTTTACAATGTTTATCTTAGACTTTGTAGGCCTGAAAAGAGGGATAAGCCGTTGAATTTGGAGAAACGCGACATCATATTAAGAGAGATTCAATATTGGAGAAAGAATAGGCTGCTGCCGGAGCAGTACTGCGATTTCTTAACCAACCTCTATGACGACGAAGCTGCGACGAAAGATAACAATCCGATTTCTCTGCACAATCTACAACAGGGAAGCATTAAAATATGGCTGTTTGGTTTTGGAATTATTTCCTTGATTTTCTTGATTAGTTTTTATTTTAGCGTTTTTCCCTGGGGTTTGCAACTTGCTACAGCGTTATCCGTGCTGCTCGTTTGTTATGGCTATTCCGGGGTATTGCGGGAACGGCAAAGGGTGATCAGCCTTATGCTGGCCGGGATCGGCAGTATTCTGACGCTTGGATTCGGGATGTGGATGATTTCGCTTCATGATCTGGACCCCGAGTTTTGGAAGCCGATTTTGGTTGGGGCGTGCGGAGTATTGTGGGTTATTCTTGGATATGTGCTTCGAATCGGTCTGCTGCAGTATTGCGGTTTTGGCTTTTGGGCGCTGCTGTATGCAGGGTTCTTCGGGGAGGTCCGGCCTGAGGCATCTGTAATGGAGCTGGAGCTCCTCTGGCTTCCTCTATGTGTGCTGATGATATGGCTAAGCTGGCTTCTGCACCACCGGGTTAAAGGGATTTCCGGGGTTTATTTCGCCGTGGGGGCAACCATTTGGATGATGCCGGAGCTCGACAGTCTTTTGCTGAGACAAGATTATCCGCAGTGGGTTTCGTTAATGCTAATATTAAAAATCGCGGCAGGCTTGGCGCTGCTGTTCTTATTTCGAAAAAAATGGATTGCGTGGGTGGCTTCATGAACAATACTAAATTATCGAACAGATTACAGCTTTTACTGGAGAAGATTCCTGCTGGTTGCAGATTCGCGGATATAGGCTCAGATCATGCTTTGCTGCCAATTGCAGCGGTTGAAAGCGGAAGAGCCGTATTTGCCGTTGCGGGTGAAGTAAACCCGGGGCCTTATGACGCTGCCAGCAAGGCAGTGGCGGCAGCCGGTCAAGGAAACGTAATATCCGTGAGACGCGGCGATGGACTGGAAGTGCTGGAGCCGGGAGAGGTGGACTGCATCACGATTGCCGGGATGGGCGGATCGCTGATCGCTTCGATTTTGAAACGTGGACTGGCCATGGGGAAGCTGCAGGGTGTGGCAGTCTTGGCGCTGCAGCCGAATGTCGGAGAGGACATCCTGCGGCGCTGGCTGCTGGACAATGGCTGGGTGCTGATCTCGGAGAATATTGTGGAGGAAGACGGCAAGATTTATGAGGTGCTTACAGCCGTACCTGAGGTTGGAGGCACTGACCTGTCGAATGAAAGTTTATACGAACCGCTGATGCTTGATGCGGGTACCGGTACCGTAAAATGCGGACGTGATCTCCTGCTTCAGATGGGACCGTGGCTGCTTAAATCTCCCAATGCTGCTTTTGTCAACAAATGGGAAGGTGAAATATCGAAGCTGGAAAGTATTTTGACCTCTCTTTCCCGCTCGGAGCTGGAATCGGCCGAAGACAAACGGATGGCTATCCGGGCCCGGATTCAGGAAATTACGGAGGTGCTGCAATGCTTGCCAAAGGACAAACTGTAATTCAATATATGGAGCAGCTGGCTCCAAAGCATGTGGCCGAGGAAGGAGACAAAATCGGGCTTCAGCTGGGAACCCTTCAGAAGGAGATTACAGGCGTGCTGGTTGCGCTCGATGTAAACGATGAAGTGGCGGAAGAGGCGATTGCGCTCGGCTGCAATCTCATTATTGCGCATCATGCGATTATTTTTCGGCCGCTGCAGGGCATTCAGACCGATACACCGGCAGGCAAACTCTACGAGAAGCTGATTAAGAATGATATTGCCGTATACATCAGCCATACCAACCTGGATGTCACCGAGGACGGGATGAATGACTGGATGGCAGAGGCTCTGGGAATTGAGAACGGGGCTCCGATCAAGGATATTCATACGGAGCAGCTGTCCAAGCTGGTTGTCTTTGTGCCCAAGGATCATCATCAAAAGGTACTGGATGCCATCCTGAATGCCGGAGCGGGCCGGATCGGCAATTACAGCCATTGCAGCTTCAATATTGAGGGTTACGGCACTTTTATTCCCCAGGAGGGGACAAACCCTTTCATTGGGGAACAGGGTAAAATGGAACGGGCGGAAGAAATCCGCATTGAAACCATTGTCCCGCTGGGTATCCGGAACAAGGTCGTTCAGGCTATGCTTAAAGCCCATCCTTATGAAGAGGTTGCCTACGATTTGTATTCAATGGATCTTAAGGGTAGAAGCTTCGGCCTTGGTCGGGTAGGAAAACTTGCGGAGCCGGTGACACTGGGGCAGTTTGTGGACAGGGTCAAATCAGGGCTCGATGTAGATAAGGTGCGCGTCGTTGGCGACTTGGACCGCCCAATCCGCAAAGCGGCTGTGCTCGGGGGTTCAGGCGGAAAGTTCTATAACAGCGCAATCTTTCGCGGCGCGGATGTGCTGGTTACCGGGGATATAGATTACCATACCGCGCAGGACGCTTTACTGGCCGGCATCGCTCTGATTGATCCTGGACATAACGCAGAGAAGATCATGAAGGAAAAAGTGCGGGAATGGATGGCAGGCAAGCTGGCCGAGCATAAGTACGGAACTTCTGTACATGCCTCTAAGGTTAATACAGAGCCTTTCCGGTTTCTGTAAACAGGAGAAAGAGGCTGATTTCCCTCCATTTTACTCTTGTTTCCCCCCTCGAATCCCTGTATAATATACAATGTTGTTCGGAAAGTTTGACAGACAATCGCCGGTGACGTTCAAGCGTCACGGGAGGAAAGTCCGGGCTCCATAAGGCAGGGTGCTGGATAACGTCCAGTCGGCGCGAGCCGAAGGATAGTGCCACAGAAATGGACCGCCGATGGCTGCTCTTTAGGGAGCGGCACAGGCAAGGATGGAACCGAGGTGTAAGAGACCCCGAGGAACGCTGGTGACTTCGTTCCTGGTAAACCCCATCTGGAGCAAGACCTAATGAGACGCCGCTGATCCTTTACGGGAAGAAGCAGCCTTTGCCTGAGGCGCGTCTAGGTTGGTCGCTGGAGCTGTGCAGTAATGTATGGCCTAGATAGATGATTGTCGCTTATGGTGGGAGGGTAGTTCCCGTATGAACCACGACGAGCACAGAACCCGGCTTACGACAAACTTTCCTAACTGACAACTTTAACTTATATGCAGATTATTACAACAACGACGTCATTTCCGGTAATACCGGTGACGTCGTTTTTTTGTTTTTCAGAGAATGATTTTTCATACTGTAAAGAGGGATCTATTTTAAACTATATAAGATGAACTTATGAATTTTCTAAAATGGATTTACTCGCTAACTACAGTGAATGTTGGACTTCCGGCCGCTGCCCATCTCCAGATTTCTTGATGTGTACCGCTGTCCGCGGTTGAAATCCGGAGACCCATGCGACCGCTGCCGCTTTTCGGCAATCGTTCCGTCCTCTCTGCTCGGTTCAGCGTAACCCTTCAGGTCCATCTCAAGCTTTGCTCTTTGGTTTACTGGCCTTGCCTTGGCGTATGAGCATTAGCAGGAAAAACTCCCTTTAATTCAGGCAATAAACCGTTTTTTAGAGAATTAAAGGGAATTTATACCACTAATCCGGCCATAATGAGGCGAACACTCACATTAGAGGGAGAAATTCCCGTTAATTCATTTCGTGGGAGAGTTACGTCTCCATTAAGAGGAGAAATTCCCGTTATTTAATAACACGCCAACACAGCGGAGGGCCCTACGGGATTCTGGAGTTACGATAGTTTTCACCTAGCGATCGGAGGGCCGCTCCGAACCCTTAGTCGCTTGATTCACGATCGGTCAACCGCTGATTTTGGTTTTGAGCCGGTATTCTTTAGTTCAACTTATATAAGAAGACGTTGTTGATACATAATCAGAGCTTCCTCCAAGCGCTGTACGGCAAGCGGAACCAGCTGCGGAGGCGTATGGGTGAAGTTCAGCCGCATGGTGTTCCTCATCGGCTGTGCGGGATAGAACACCTCTCCCGGTACAAATGCGACTCCTTTGTCTACGGCAAGCGGAAGGAGTTCGGCAGCGTTAATATCCTGGGACAGCGTTAGCCACAGAAACATGCCGCCCTGCGGCTCCCGGAAATGGGCCCCCTCCCAGCCGCGTGAGGAGAGCTCAGTGGACAGCAGCTTCATCCGCGTATGATATTCGCGGGATATCAGGCGGATATGATTCCCGATATCAAATCCCTGCAGTAGCTCATCCAAGGCACGTTGATCGATGGTGCTGGAATGCAGGTCAGCAGCCTGCTTGGCCTTGGCGAGGGTCCTGATCAGCTCAGGGTCGCCGACGATCCAACCTGTGCGCAGGGCGGGGGCGACGATTTTGGAGAAAGTGCCCGTGTATACGACACAATAACCGCCATTGTAACTTCTGTCGATTGCCGCCAGTGAAAGCGGATAGGCCCCTTCGGATTCATCGAATGTAATTTCCCCGTATGGATTGTCTTCCAGAATCAGAACGCCATAACGCCGGCACAGCTCTACTGTTTTAATGCGCCGTTCCTCGCTCCAGGTTGCACCCGTAGGATTGCTGAAAGTAGGGACGGCATATAACAGCTTCGGCCGATATCGGCGCAGCTTGTCTTCCAGGTCGTCCGGAAGCATTCCGTCTTCATCGCTTGTGACGGTATGAACATCGGCACGGTAGGAGCTCAGTACCTGCAGGGCAGCGAGGTAAGTCGGGGCTTCCACGAGGACGGCGTCACCGGGGTCGAGTATTATTTTGCATAGCAGATCTATCGCCTGCTGGGAGCCTGTAGTTAATACGATCTCCGAGGAGGACACCGGAATGCCCTGCGCAGAGAGTCGTCCCGCAATTTTATCGCGTAATGGGTCATAGCCTTCTGTTAATCCATATTGAAGAACGGTGTTATCGGAAGAGAGCACACGGGTATAAGCTTCACGAACCGCTTCCAGGGGAAAAAGATCCTCACCCGGAAGCCCGCCTGCGAGCGAAATAATATCTTTGCCCTGGGTCAGCTTCAGAATTTCGCGTACAGCAGATGAACCCAGATGCTTGGCCGCTGTTGAATAATTGATGTTCATAAAAGTACACTCCACCTTTCGAATTGATGGTATCATAGCGGCAGAGCTGTATAACAGTAAAGCGCCCAATATAACAGTGAAGGATGAATAAGAGTGCATATTGAATTAATCCGCAACGGCAGGAAGTCCCTGCCGCTGCAAATCTGCGAAGCGTTAGGATACCGCATATCTTCAGGGTTGCTGGAACGCGGAGTCCGTTTGCCTTCTGTGCGGAGTCTGGCGGTTACCCTTAAAGTCAGCCAGGTTACTGTGAGCAAGGCTTACGCGGAGCTGGAGAGGCGGGGGCTGATCAACTGTGAACAGGGGTTAGGCTGTTTTGTAACGGAATCCGAAGAGAAAAAAGGGCATGAAGGAGACGGCTGGTCCAGGCAATATTCTGATTATTTGCCACGGGCGCAGCTTTGGCGTAATTTTGATTATTCAGAGGTGGCTTATCCTTTTCATCTGGCCGCTATTCATGCTGATCTGCTGCCGATCGGGCATATTGGGGGCCAAATGGCAGCGCTGGTTACTGAACAGCCTGAGTTGATGGCCACGTATGGTAACTTTCAGGGAGATTTAGAGCTCCGGGATATTATGAGGGCACATCTGCAGGAGCGAGGAATTAGGCTGTCCAGCTCCAATGTGATGATCACCAGCGGGGCGCAGCAGGGTATTGATCTTGTAGCCCGTACATTTGTAGGTCCCGGTGATACCGTTTATTTGGAGGCTCCAAGTTATACAGGGGCTATTGATGTATTTGCAGGTCGTGGGGCCGAAATGATATTTGTACCGATGGACGAGGAAGGGATGCGGGTTGATATTCTCACCAAGCTATGCGACCAAAGACCACCGAAACTGATCTACACCAATCCTTCCTTTCAGAATCCAAGCGGTATTACCATGAGCATGGCAAGAAGACAGCGGCTGCTGGAGCTGGCCCGCAGCTATCGCTGTCTGATTGTGGAGGATGATCCTTTCAGCGATCTTTATTTCCGGATGCCGCCGCCGCCCTCCATCAAGTCCATGGATTCCGAGGGGCATGTCGTCTATATCAAAAGCTTCAGCAAAGTGCTGGCTCCGGGGTGCAGGATTGCCTGTGTGGCCGCTGAGGGCAATATTCTCTCCCGTCTGATCGCAGCCAAATCAGCAAGCGATCTCGGCAGTCCCTTGCTCACGCAGCGGGCGGTGCTTCCCTTCATCTCCAAGAAATACAAGGCCTATGCCGGGCAGCTTCGAACTTCATTACGAAACCGCATGGAGAAGGCAGCCAAGCTGCTGAAGCAGTATGCGCCCTCCGGCGTGAATTGTGTTCTTCCGGAGGGGGGACTGAGTCTCTGGCTGGAGCTGCCCGCCGGTTCTGATATTATGGAGCTGCATGCACTGGCCAAACAGAACAGCATCTCTTTTTTGCCTGGGGATGTCTGTTACTCCGGTGAAGAGCAGTCAACACATATCCGGCTGTGCTACTCCCAAATGTCTGAAGCGGATATGGAACAGGGATTGATGCTGTTTCTAAGGTTGCTCTCGGGTTTTCTTGAACAAAAGGACTAGGGGGTGTTGCTCAGCCGCTGCTTTAAGCTGTTCATCTGCTGACGGACACGCTGGGGCCAAAGCTGCAAAGGAACTTCGTTGCCGCTGGCGGCTTGAAGAGTTTTGTAGATATCCACCTGGCCCCAGCCGTAATATTTGTCTTGACCGGGCGTTCCGAGATCGATGGCATTGTCTGTCATCAGCTTCATAACCTCCGTATTAGACAATTCCGGATTTATGGAACGTACCAGACCCGCCAATGCAGCTACATGGGGACTGGACATTGAAGTACCGGACAGGGCGGCGTACTGGTTGTCAGTATAAGTACTGGCTATGCTCTCTCCGGGTGCAGAAACATCAATATAATCGCCGAAATTGGAGAAGGAGGCTTTTTTCGCTGAGGCATTTGTGGCTGCAACCGCAAGCACCTCGGGATAAGCTGCCGGGTAACCTGGACGCTCTGTGTTGTCATTACCGGCGGCGGAGACGATGACGATATCGCGGTCATATGCATATTTGATGGCATCATGTAAAAATTGGGAGTCGGCATAATTGCCGAGACTAAGGTTGATTACCTTGGCACCGTTGTCTGCCGCCCATATAATGCCCTCTGCTACGGAATAAGTGGTTCCTGCACCGGAGTTGTCGAGCGCTTTTACCGGAAGTATCTTGTTATACCAGCTTATCCCTGCCACACCCTCTGAATTGTTCACCAGGGCACCGATTATTCCGGCCACGTGAGTGCCATGGCCTACGTCGTCGTCAGGCGTGGAGCTGCTGGTTATGGCGTTGAATCCGGTAAGCAGCTTACCCTTCAAGTCGGGATGATTGGCCTGCACCCCCGTATCCACAACCGCAACGATGACATCCTCGGCTCCCTTGGACAATTGCCAGCCCTGCTCCGTTTGAATCGCCGGAAGATTCCACTGATACGTGGAGAACAGAAGATCATTGGGAGGTAGATTTCCTTTCGTATTTTCGTTGACCGCATCATTGGTTAAATACATATAGTGAGGCTCAGAGTACAAAGGATTCCACTTCTTGGAGAAGTATGTTTTGAGCTCCGGATAATTCATTTCTGATGATCGGAAAATGTAGGCGTATCCCAGCTTGCGCGGGGCTTTGCAATGAATATCGGCAGAAATAGCCGCCAGCTGTGCCTTTGTGGGATGGTCGTTCGGGAATCGGACAACGATTTCATTCTCGTAATAATGGCTTGCATTTTCATTATCATGACCGGTCTTAACGGTCATATTGCGAAGCGTATCTGCGTGAACGGATTCTACGCGGTATTTGCCTTCCTTAGGGTAAGGGATAAGCCGCAGATTTTTCAGCTGGTGGTCGGCGACACGGCCCAATACCTTTTGGCTGATAAGTGCAATTACACCGGTTTGTCCATCCTGATCACGCTGAGCTATGAAATAGTAATTCTCCCGGTCAACAGTAAAGACAGGAGATTCATACGATTGATGGCTCTTTACAGCGGATTTGGCGCTTTTCAGATACTTTTGCAGAACCTTTTGTTCCTCTTCGGTCCCCACGGGGAGTGCGGATTTGAAGGTCATGGTCTTGCTGTTCCGAAAATCTATCCACATCAGCATGGTGATATGCCCGTGCCCCTGCAGTAGCCTGCGAGCATACACTGAAATAGGTTGCGGCGCAGCTCCCCGGGTATCGGAGAGAAGGGTTCGCAGATGATTGCTGACATCCATCCGGTTTAGGCGGTCTGTGGCGTTTACATCCTGACTCAGGGCGTTTTTTTTCATTGTTTTTTCCACTTGGGGTATGGGCGGGACAGGGGCTTGTACCGTTTCCTTTGTTGCCGGTCGTGGAGCAAATATAAGGACAGCAGCGGTAAATGCGGCAGTAACCAGGCTGGCGACCGTTAGATTTTTTCGGGACATATTTTCCGCTCCTCCATGGCATTGTAATATCCATAGGTTGAGAAGAGAGGACAAATTTTATGCATTGCAGAAAAGGATACCTTCGTCCTGTTTTTTATGGTAGGATAATACATGAAATCGTTTCATATGCAAGGAATTATGTAACAGCAGTCGATCAACAAAACACAAAAGCAAGGAACAATTAAGGGGGATCAACCGCCATGTCAGCAGCCAATGTGCAAAAGTTGTGCGAAACGACGAGAGAAAAGCTAAAGTATGCAATTGAAAAAATGGAATTATTCCTGAATCAACATGCATTGCCGCAGTTAGGACCCGAGCAGGATGAAGAAATGACTCATTTCTATCAAGGCTTTTTGTCCGATCTTCGCCATTTGCTGGTTTTCTCGGAAATGTCTTATGAGAAATTGGGAGTAGCCCTGCGCCGCGCCACATTTGATGAATCCTTTGCGCAAAAAGCGCTTTATAACGTATATCACTACGGCGTCAACAACTTCTTCTATCCGAAGAACGAGAGCTATTCCGAAGATGGACGTTATGCTTACACAGGACAAGACGCCATCCGTTTCCGCAAAAAACCGGTGCGCCCGGCGCGCGACATTATTTTGGAGATTACCAAGGTGTATGAAGAGCTCCGTGATGATCTGACTTATTATGAGAGCGATTATCTGACTGAGCGCCGGATGCAGAATCAGGTTTAATCTAACCCAAATACATTTAAGAACAAAGGATTGGCCCTGTCGCGAATAACGATGGGGGCCAGTCCTTTTTTAAAATATAAGGATAAAGTATAAGTTTCACTCTATACTTTATCCTTATATTTCTCCGAGAAACGGGTGCCGTCCCTATAAGGACGGTGAAGCCGTTTCTTCTTGGTTTCGGCGGTTTTATTAACTGGAAGCTGTTTTACCGCATAAAGGGGGAATCCTGCGGACATAATGTAGGCGAGGTGATATTCTATGTCCAATAAAACATTAGTCAACTGCAGTGTAAGCAATTGTAGTTATTGGGGAGAGCGCAATGTATGCCGAGCCGATGAAATTATTATCGAGATCGACAAGCATGTTGGAAGCCGTTTTAAGGAAGAATACGCCGAAGAGATGACTGTGGGCAACAATCATCAAGACAAAGCGGCAAGTTCCTCAGCTACCTGTTGTTTGACCTTTAAGCCGAAGTCTTAGGAGGCCGTCAATGGATACGGAGAATAAGAACCATTCAACCGGATCTTCTGAACCGAGGACAATAATCCTGAAACCCCGGAGAGTCGATTATCCGCGCAGAGATCGTGAACACCGAGAGGAATATGCTGCGGAAGTAACTCCTTATAAGGCACCGGCAAGCATGCTTGCCCCTGCCGAAGACGCAGGTGAAACAATTGCAGACGGAAAAACAATGGGTTATGTGGGGCTGGGTTTTGGCATTGCTTCGTTGTTCCTTTGGTCCATCGTACTCGGTCCAGTAGCTGCTGTTATTGGCTACTTTGCCTATAACCGCGGCCAAAAAACAACCGGTGCTTGGGCGATGGGCCTTGGTATTGTGGCTACGCTCAGTTATTTTGTAATGATCCCGTTTGCACGTTAACACTTAAACAGGCTTCAGGACCTAATGTTAGGGGTCTGAAGTCTGTTTTTTTGCTTGATGATATAGCAATTATTCTCAATTAAATATAATATATAGACATATTTAAATTCTAAAATGGCTCTATCTAAAAATCAGTTCTTGCTTTCCAGCCGAAAACTGCGCACGGTTATCTCCCTTTCTATGCCCGCTTTTACATGCGTTTGGTTTCCGGTAAACACCTTGCCGTGCAAGGGAAAGAGCCTGTGAGATGGAGATATGACAGAATAAAAGAGGAAATTCCTCTAATTTTGTCCAATTCCTTGATATTTTAAAAATAGAGGGAATTCCGCCCTCTATTATCAGCCAAAGACCCTTGGAGCCTAACCAGCAAAATTTAAGGGAGTAATTCCCTCTAAATTAATGAAACATCCTGCTGCGAGCAAAATTTAAGGGAGTAATTCCCTCTAATTAATGAAACATCCTGCTGCGAGCAAAATTAGAGGGAGTAATTCCCTCTAATTAATGAAATATCCTGCTGCGAGCAAAATTAGAGGGAGTTTTCCCCTTTGTTTGCTCGCAGAACATTTCAAGTACTGATTTTGGTGTTGAGCCCTAAAAATTATATGATAACACCCCAAATATGGCGATTTGTTAATATATAAACTATATAAACACACCAGGGAAGAGGGAATACAGAAGAATGGGAATTAATTCGGCCGTGGCAGGCGGACTAGGTCAGTTGAAGTGGGTGAATCTGAAGAGCGCAACTGCGAAGAACAGTACCGCAAATGATAGGGAAGTGTCAGGGAAAGGTGCTTCCGAGTTTGCGGGAATGCTTCAGGAGATGTCAGCTAAATCTGCTGCGGAACAGAATGCATCCTCAACCGTGTTGCCGACAGGGGTTTCTTATAAGGATGGCTTGCTGTGGCAGCAGCTTCCCGCATCGGGCGAGGGCTCTTACAGAAACATTTCCGGGGAAATATCAGGAGCTGCGGAAATTTGGACAGGTATCCAGGGCTCAGAAGAAACGAAGCCTACGGATTATGAGAACCTGATTCAGGCGGCGAGTATCAAGTACGGCATACCGGTGGATCTGATCAAGGCGGTGATTGACACGGAATCATCCTTTAAACCCGATGTTGTTTCTTCTGCCGGGGCCAAAGGGCTGATGCAGCTGATGGATGGAACGGCCAGAGGGCTGGGAGTATCCGATCCGTTTGATCCTGCCCAAAGCATTGACGGCGGTGTCCGTTACTTATCTTATCAACTGAAACGCTTCGACGGTCAGGAGAAAATGGCTCTGGCGGCTTATAATGCCGGTCCGGGACGGGTTACCAAGCTGGGCGTAAGCAATGATGAAGAGCTGATGGCCCAGCTCGAACAGCTTCCTAAAGAGACGCAGGCCTACATTTCCAAAATTGAACGCGCTCGCGCTAAATACGCGGTATAATAAAAAGGATCAAACGGGACAAACTCCAAAGGCCCTGCTGTGGCCATCGGATCCCTGTTTGGTCCTCTTTTTGAAAAAATAAGAAAGTATGCGGCAAAGGAGATATCAAGATATGCTTTATTGGGATTATGCCGCCGCTGCGCCGCCTTATGAGGAGGTACTGCAGACGATGGAACAAATCATGAAGCTGCACTACGCCAATCCCTCCTCCCTGCACCGTGCAGGAACAGAGGCCGGCAGACTGATCGGACGGGCACGCGAGGTGTGTGCCGGAGTTCTTTCCGTTCGGCCCGACGAGATATATTTTACCTCCGGAGCGACGGAGAGCAACAACTTGGCCATCAAAGGCGCTGCCCTGCAATATGCAGGGAGAGGCCGCCATATTATAACTACCGAGCTCGAACACCCCTCCGTGTATGAAAGCTGCCAGCAGCTGCAAAAGATGGGCTGGGAGGTTACCTTTATCCCCCCGGATCATACAGGCGTTATGGATCCTGCCCGGATCGGTGCTGCGGTTCGCCGGGATACGGTTCTGGTCAGCGTTATGCATGTTAATAACGAGATTGGTACGGTGCAGCCTTTGCAGGAGATTGGCCGTATCATCAGGAAGAAGAATCCTCGTACGTTATTTCATGTGGATGGGGTGCAGGGCTTTGGAACGCTGGGGGGTATTCCCCGGGAATTTGGAGCCGATCTTTACAGTCTGTCACCCCATAAGCTGCGCGGCCCCCGTGGTGTAGGCATTCTGTATGTCAGGAAAGGAGTTTCCCTGTTCCCTTTGCTGACTGGAGGATCTCATGAGAACGGCCTCCGTGCAGGGACGGAAAATGTAGCAGCAATTGTAGCTTCCGCCAAAGCATTGCGCATGAGCAGTGAGGGGCGAAAGGAATTTGTTGACCGGATACTTCCGCTAAGGAACAGGCTGCTGCGGTTTTTAGAGGGTATCCCGGAATTTACGGTTAACAGCTCAGAGAATGGAGCTCCGCATATTGTGCATTTCTCTTATCCGGGAATGAAAGGCGAGGTCATGGCTCGCAAGCTGGAGGAATTGGGCATGCTTGTATCCACCCGTTCGGCCTGCTCCTCCAAGCTGTCAGAGCCGAGCCGAATCTTGCTGGCTATGGGTAAGGATGCGGCAACAGCCTCAGGGGGAATACGGATCAGTTTCGGAGACACCCATACGCCGGAGGATGTTGCCGCCTTGGAACAGACGCTGATACAGGCGGTTAGAGCTTTAAAGACAGCTGAAGGAGGCATGAAGTAACAATGAAACCAATGGAGCCCGCTGCTTTTGCGGCTGCAGGAAATAGTATAAATTACGCCGATATGCTGCTTTTGCGTTTCGGAGAATTTACGTTAAAGGGTAAAAACCGCACCCGGTTTGAGAAAACGGTACTGCGTCATGTTAAAGAAATACTTGTCCCTTACCCCAAGGTTCAGCTGACGAAGGAATTCGGGCGGATTTATGTAAAACTGAATGATGAACCCGCGCAGGAATTGCTGTACGCTTTGAAAAATGTATTCGGCATCGCGTCGATCAGCCCGGTCAAGGTTTCGAGGTCGGAATTGGAAGATATCCTCGATGTTAGTGCCCGCTTTCTGAATATTATTGCTCCAGCACCGGGTACGACCTTCAAAGTAAATGCCCGCCGGGTGTGGAAGGAGTTCCCTTATGGCTCCATAGAAATGAACAAGCTCGTCTCCACGCCTCTCTTGAAAGGCTATCCCGGTCTGATTGTTGATGTGAACTCCCCCCAACTGGAGCTAAGGGTGGAGATCCGTCAGGAGCAAACTTATATTTTCTGCGAAAATATTGCGGCGGTAGGAGGGTTCCCGCTCGGAACCAACGGTAAAGCGATGCTGCTGCTGTCCGGGGGAATTGACAGTCCTGTTGCCGGATGGTCTTCCATGCGACGGGGTTTGGCAGTAGAATGCGTTCATTTCTACAGTTATCCTTATACAAGCGAGCTTGCCCGCCAAAAGGTTATAGATCTGACACGGGTGCTGTCCCGGTATGCAGGAGTAATAAAGCTGCACCTGGTACCTTTTACGGAAGTCCAGACAGCCTTTACAGGAATCGGTCAGGATAATCTGATCATAACGCTTATGCGCCGTGCGATGCTCAAAATTGCAACGTCACTGGCAGAGAGAGAAGGGGCTCTCGCGCTTGTAACAGGGGAAAGTCTGGGACAAGTAGCTAGTCAGACATTGCCGAGTATGAATGTTATTGGGCGGGCCACACCGCTTCCGCTCTTGCGCCCGTTAGTCATGATGGATAAAAGTGATATCGTAGAGCTCTCCAAGGACATTGGCACCTACGATTTATCCATTCTCCCTTACGAGGATTGCTGCACCTTATTCGTGCCCAAGTCGCCGACAACGAATCCAAATCTGCGCATTGTAGACAAAATAGAAGCCACACTCCCTAATTATTCCGCACTTCTGGATGCAGCTGTTGCATTAACCGAAACGATGGAAATTACACCCTACGGTAATGAGCGTCCGGAGTCCAAAGCCGGTACTGATGAAAGAATGAAAGAAGAATGGTTTTAAGATGTCTCACTGAAAAGATCAAAAAGGCCCGCCTCCGCTGTTTCAGCGGCTGGCAGGCCTTTTGCATACGATATGGACAGCTAAAGAACCGCTCCGCCCTTCGCCTCTTTTCGTTGTCCCATGCTCCGCTTCCAATGACCTGCAGCCAGAATACCTGCGATTACAATGGCTATGAAGGCATAGCGCAGAAACGGGTGGAACTGAAAAAGGAACTCCACGTTCTTCTCCTCGGCAATCATGCTGGCGGCCGTGAAGCCCAACACAGCTGAGCCCAAATAAATGATCCATGGATATTTGTTGATCAGTTTAATGAAAATCGTACTGCCCCAGACCACAATAGGCACACTGATCAGCAGACCTAGCACGACTAAAGTGATATTATGCTTGGCTGCCCCGGCTACGGCGATTACATTGTCAAGCCCCATCGCGGCATCCGCGATAATGATCGTTCGTACGGCAGGCCAGAGACTTCCGCCAGCCTTGATATCATCATGGCTGCCCTCATCCGTCAGCAGCTTATAAGCAATGACAATGAGCAGCAATCCTCCGAGCAGCAGCAGCCAGGGGATTTGAAGCAGCCATACGACAAGAATGGTGGCGATAATCCGCAGAATGACAGCACCGGCTGTACCGGCAAGTACGGCTTTTTTCTGCAAGTCAGCCTGCAAATTTCGGGCAGCAAGGCCGATGACAATAGCGTTGTCTCCCGCCAGAATCAAATCCAGAAAAACAATGTTCAACAGCGATAATATAAACTCCCAAGCGGCTGTACTCAAATTAGGTCACTCCTAAAGTTTCGTGGCAATCCTGAATATCAATCATCTTCAAAAGAATAGCTTAGTTTTGTATACGCAAAAACAGGCGGGGACATTCATCCCTCCGGAAAATAGTTGGACAGCAGTCATAGCTTGTCGCTCTTGGACATACATGTAGGTACATGTAGTTGGGGGAGGTTATGGAAATGGATTCGATATGGCTGCTTGTAGAAATATTGATGGTCAATCTTGTGCTAAGCGGCGATAACGCTATGGTAATCGCCCTTGCCAGTAAAAACCTTCCAGAGAAGCACCGGAAGACCGCGGTATGGTGGGGAGCAGCCGGAGCGGTTATTTTGCGCTGCCTGCTTACTTTTGCCGCAGTTTTGCTGCTGCAGATTCCTTACATTCAAGCAGGTGGAGGCTTATTGCTGCTGTGGATATCCTTTAAGCTGCTGCTGGAGGAAGAAGAAGACCTCAGAGTGGAAGAGGGCTATACAGTCGGGAGGGCAATACGCACCATTCTGGTAGCTGATTTCATTATGAGTCTGGACAATGTTCTGGCTATTGCGGGGCTGGCGAAGGGTAATCTGGCTCTGATCGTGGTCGGGATCGCAATGAGTATTCCGATTGTGGTCTGGGGGAGCAGCATTATCGTAAGCTGGCTGCACCGTTTTCCGTTTCTCGTATTTATCGGGGCCTATATCCTGGCCTTTACTGCCGGCGAGATGCTGCTTCATGATGCCAAGCTGGGCGCGGCTCTGTCCTTCTTACTGCCGACGCTGCATTCCATCCTTCCAATCGTATTCGGTGTAACTGTAGTTGTGGCAGGGGGCATTAAACAGCGTCTGCGATCAGCCAAATAGCGATTATTCATGGATTAGGGGCGGATGCTCTCCATCATTGGGGGAGTGTCCGTTTTTTTGTTACGAAGCACACAGGACGCTGGCAGAGAATGATGGTGTTTTGTTATATTTTCAGATAAAATAAAAAGAGAATCCTGTCGCATTAAAAGTTGAATCTTGAAGGGATGGGTGAAAGATGTCTTCCAAAAACGATCTGAAGCTCGGTTTGTTCATCGCCGCTGCCGGCATCGTAATTTTATTCGGTAAATTGGGAGTATTCGGCTTCTTAGGCCGCAATCTATGGCCGCTTGTGCTGCTGCTTCCAGGCCTATTCCTGCATGTGCTGTTCTTTAACCGCCGTGCTTCTGCATCGGTGCTCATACCTGCCGGTATTTTGACGGTATATGGCTTGCTGTTTGGCTTCTGCAATACCTGGGGCTGGGGATTGATGAAATACTTATGGCCTGTATTACTGCTCGGTTTGGCGGTGGGCTTGTACGAATATTCGCTGTATACTTCGCCGCGTACGGCAGGGTTATCCGGCACTGCTGTAATCTTGGGATTGCTAAGTATCGTGCTGCTGATTTTCAGTTGGCTTGGGACAGGAGCGCTGTATTTGCTGGGTGCGATTCTGATTGCTGCGGGTGTCTGGCTCATTACTGGAACAGGCAAATCGCGGAACCGGAATAAATGGAACCGAGGCTGGTAAAAATAAATATCAAGCCGGAAACTGTTTTTTCATAAAAAGACTTGCTTTTCATGGTGCTTTCACTTTAATATTAAGGATATGTTGAAGCGTCGGCTTTCTGCCAGGCGCTTCTTTTGTGAGACTGCCCAGACTTGCTATAAATTTAAACATTTTTAATTTGATAAATGAGAGGATTTGGATACAAATCATGCATTCAAGAAAAGATATCCGCAACATTGCGATCATTGCCCACGTTGACCACGGCAAAACGACACTCGTCGATCAGCTTCTGCAGCAGTCGGGGATTTTCCGAGAGCACGAAACCATGCAGGAACGTGCTATGGACTCCAACGATCTGGAGCGGGAACGCGGTATTACGATCCTAGCTAAAAATACAGCCATTACCTATAAAGAATTCCTGATTAACATTGTAGATACCCCGGGACACGCTGACTTTGGCGGCGAAGTAGAACGGATTATGAAGATGGTTGACGGCGTACTTCTGGTCGTCGATGCTTATGAAGGCTGCATGCCGCAAACGAAATTCGTTTTGCGCAAGGCACTCGAACAGCACCTGACACCTATCGTTGTCGTGAACAAAATTGACCGTCCGGCTGCACGTCCGAAGGAAGTCATTGATGAAGTTCTGGATCTGTTCATTGAGCTTGAAGCAAGTGACGATCAGCTGGAATTCCCGGTTGTTTATGCATCCGCCCTTAACGGCACATCCAGCATGGACCCTGAGAAGCAGGATGACAACATGCTTGCGCTCTATGAGACCATTACCGAGCATATCCCGGCTCCGACGGAAAATGTCGAAGAACCGCTTCAGTTCCTCGTGACATTGATGGATTATAACGAGTACCTGGGACGTATCGCTATCGGCCGTGTAAACCGTGGCGTGATCCGTCAAGGTCAATCTGTAACAGTAATTATGCGTGACGGAAAGCACAAGACGGCGCGGATCGAGAAGCTGTTCGGGTTCCAAGGCCTGAAACGTGTAGAAACCGAAGAAGCGGGCGCAGGCGACATCGTTGCTATCGCCGGTATCAAGGATATCAACATTGGTGAGACCATTGCTGATCCTCAGCATCCTGAAGCGCTGCCTGTCCTGAAGATTGACGAGCCAACCATGCAAATGACGTTCCTTGTAAATAACAGCCCTTTCGCAGGTAAAGAAGGCAAATGGGTTACTTCGCGCAAACTGCGCGAACGTCTGTTCAAAGAGCTGGAGACCGACGTCAGCTTGCGTGTAGATGAAACAGACAGCCCGGATGCATTTATCGTTTCCGGACGCGGTGAGCTTCACCTGGGTATTCTGATCGAGAACATGCGCCGTGAAGGTTATGAAATGCAGGTGTCCAAACCTGAAGTTATCGTCAAAGAAATTGATGGTGCCAAAATGGAGCCGCTGGAGCGCCTCTTGATTGATGTTCCGGATGAAAGCATGGGCGCCGTTATGGAGAGCCTGGGCAGCCGTAAAGCGGAAATGGTCAATATGGTGAATACAGGTACGGGTCAAGTTCGTCTGGAGTTCCTGATTCCTGCACGCGGTTTGATCGGTTACAATACGCACTTCCTGACTCTGACACGCGGTTACGGTGTTATGAACCATGCCTTTGACAGCTATGCTCCACTGATCGGCGGTCAAGTAGGCGGACGTCATCAAGGCGTTCTTGTATCGAGTGAAACGGGATCTTCCACATTCTACGGAATGATGGGTGTAGAGGATCGCGGTATTCTCTTCCTGGAGCCGGGCACAGATATTTACGAAGGCATGATCGTGGGCGAGCATACGCGTGACAACGATATCGTTGTTAACATTTGTAAGGAAAAGGCACTTACAAACGTTCGTTCCGCAACCAAGGATGAAACTGTAAAAATGAAAACGCCACGGATGTTCTCTCTGGAACAGGCGCTTGAATATTTGAATGACGATGAATATTGCGAAATCACCCCTAAATCCGTCCGCCTGCGCAAAAAGGTCCTGAATAAGGGCGAACGCGAGCGTGTGGAAAAACAGCGTAAAGCGGCGCAAGCCAGCATGTAAGTTCGTAATCAATAACTTGAATCAGCCGCCGGATGCATTCCGGCGGCTGATTTTTTTAGACGTTAAGGTGAAAAAAGATGACTGATGGTATAATGTAAGCAATAATATATACAGAAGGAGTGACTGAGCTATGCAGGTCTGGTTTGCTGAGCATCCCGTTATCGCCTACATTGTTATATTTATTTTGCTTACTTATGTGTATAACCGGGTATTCCGTGTCAATCAAAAGCTGCCCATCGGCAAAGAGATTGTACTCTACATCATGATGGCCATCGGCTCCGGTATGCTCCTTATATTCCAACATGACAAGCTGCCGATTATACAGTGTTTACTCGTTGCAGTAGGCCTCATGCTGCTTGTGCGGGTCCGTTATATCGTGGAAGCAAGACAGAAGAGGAAGGCAGCCGCATTAGCGAAAAGGCAGTAATACACATGTTCTAAAATTCTAATTGAAATGAAGAGGACTTATTCCATTATGAGTATACGTAACAGCAGTTTACCTCCCAGATCCCTTCCCAAGAAGCCGAAAAGGAATAACAAGAAGGGCTTTTTTGCCCGGTTGGGAAAGGCTATATTCATTATCTTTATCATTGCGGTGCTCGTAGTGGGCGGCTATCTTACCTACCTGTATGTGAAGCTTGATCAGGGTGTGCTGGATACCGGTGTTGACAAGCCGGTGGCTCCGGAGCAATCCGCTAAGGTCAAACCGCTGACGATGCTGCTTTTGGGTACAGACAACAGGCCGAAGCACGTGTCTTATTTAACAGATGTCATTATGGTCGTGTCGCTTAACCCGGTTACTAACTCGGCTACCATTGTTTCACTTCCGCGTGATTCTTATCTTGAGTTGGACGGGTATAAGAAAGATAAGATTAACGCCTACTATTCGCGATTTAAGAAAAAGGAAAAAACCTCCGGTATTTCGGCCGAGGATGAAATGAAAACGATGATGGGTAAATATTTGGACGTTGATGTGGATTATGTAACCATTCTGGATTTCCAGGCCTTCCGTGATGTCGTGGATGCGCTGAACGGAGTAAACGTAAATATCAGCGCCGATATGTGTTATACGGACAGCGTTGACGGGACGGATATCAACCTGAAGGAGGGTCCGGCGAAGCTGGGTGGCGATGAAGCACTCGATTATGTCCGGTACCGCAAATCCAACTGCGTGCCGAAGACAAAAGGTTCAGACGATTTTGACCGCAACAAGCGCCAGAGCGAGGTTCTGCACTCCATGATTGATAAAATGCAGTCCCTTGGGGGCGTAGCCAAGCTCGGCAGCATCCTGGATGCTGTGAACAATAACATGAAGACGGATATCGAACGCGACCAGCTCAAAAATATGATGACCGAGTACTATAAAATTTCCAAGGAGGATGTTGAATTTAAACCGGTGACAGGAACATGGCGCAGCCCCTATGTATATATTAACGAGGAAGAGCTTGATGCTGCCAAGCAGAGTCTTCAGGACCGGCTTGCTGAAGTATCCCCGGCTCCCTCGGACAGCCCTTGATGTAATTGAGGGCTCTTCTTTAAAATTGAATGCAAGTTTCAACCTATGTTATAATACAATTAATTAATTGAATGCATTCATGTCGCAAGGGGGTCTGCTCTTATGTCTGAATCCTTTTCTCTGCTTAACGAATCGCTGCTAACGATGCTGCAATCGGAAACCTTTGTTCTCCTGAATACCGTTGACGCGGAAACTGGCGGGCCAACATCCACTGCTATCTCTTGGATTTATGCGGTGAGTCCTTCCATTGTTCGTCTTGCTGTCGATCATCGCTCCAGACTTGTAAATAATATGAAGGTTAATCCGCTTGTTACTGTGACTGTCTTTGGAGAAGGGACGGTTCATGCTATCAACGGGCATGCTGTTGTACAGCAGGATCCGCTCCTGGATGTGCCCTTTAAAATGTGTTGTTTTGATATTGAAATTGAAGCGGTGCGTAATGCACTTTTTTACGGAGCGCAGCTTGACTCCGCCCCTCGATATGCGAAAGTCTACGACCAGCGTGCGGCAGACAAGCTGGATGGACAAGTGTTTGCTGCCATGAGAAAAGCCTAGTGAGATGATCACTGGGCTTTTTTTGACCAAAAAGCATTGCAGATTGTTGATTCCGAGGAGAGGGTGATGTCTCTTTATTAACGATACCGCAGCTTGTCGGCAGCAGCAGTACCAGCAATAGACACATTGGTTTCGTATCAATCAAACCAGGCGCTGTGGAGGGGATAACATGAAAAAGATATTTGTACTAGACACCAACGTGCTATTGCACGACCCCAATTCGATTTTTGCTTTCAAGGAGAATGAGGTCATTATTCCTGCGATTGTACTGGAAGAAATAGACTCCAAGAAGCGCAATGCCGATGAAATTGGCCGCAACGCCCGTACTGTGTCCCGTCTGCTGGATGGACTCCGTGAGCTGGGCCACCTCCATAGCGGGGTGGAGCTTGAGCATGGAGGGATGCTTAAGGTAGAGCTCAACCATCGCAGTTTCTTGAAGATGCAGGAAATGTTCGGCGAGGTGTCTAACGACAACCGGATATTAGCTGTAGCTCTCAATTATCTGAATGAGGAGAAGGAAAAAGCCGAGCCGCGTCCAGTGGTACTCGTAAGTAAAGATGTGCTTGTCCGGATCAAGGCAGATGTGCTGGGCATTACCCCGGAGGATTTTCTATCTGACCGTACCGGAGATCTTAATGAGCTGTATGCAGGTTATCAGTCGTTAATGGTGCATCCATCCTTAATTGATGAATACTACAGCAACCGTTCCCTATCTGTTAAACAGCTGGCATTGTCATACTCTTTGTATCCGCATGAGTTTATTATTCTAAAGGACGAGATAGGCAGCACTAAATCAGCGCTGCTCAAAGTGAATAGTGATGCCACACGCTTGGAGCCTTTATACCTGGGCAACGACGCTGTATGGGGGATCAGCGCCCGCAACGCGCAACAACGAATGGCGCTGGAGCTCCTGCTCAATGACGATATTCCTTTGGTGACCATTACCGGTAAAGCCGGAACAGGAAAGACACTGCTCGCCCTGGCGGCCGGACTGTTCAAGGTGGAGGATGAACACAAATATAAAAAGCTGCTTATTGCCCGGCCTGTAGTCCCGATGGGCAAGGATATCGGATATTTGCCGGGGGAAAAGGATGAAAAACTCCGGCCGTGGATGCAGCCGATTTACGATAACCTGGAATATTTATTTGATACTAAAAAAGCCGGTGATATCGACAAAATATTGATGGGCCTGGGCAGTATCCAGGTTGAAGCGCTGACCTACATCCGCGGGCGTTCCATTCCAGGCCAGTTCATTATTATTGATGAGGCGCAGAACTTGTCACGCCATGAGGTGAAGACCATTGTCTCCCGGGCCGGTGAAGGAAGTAAAGTCATTCTTATGGGTGATCCGGAGCAAATTGACCATCCTTATCTCGATGCTGCCAGCAACGGACTGAGCTATATCGTTGAAAAGTTCAAACAGCAGGGCATCAGCGGACATATTACACTGGAGAAAGGCGAACGTTCCCGTCTGGCTCAATTGGCTGCTGATTTGTTGTAAATGAAAGAACCTGTCTTATATGAATTTCGGATGAGGGTGTCCCAAAAGCCATGTAAATGGCTAGGGACACCCTCGTTGTTTTTGGAGTAGGATTACGGTCGTGGTTTATAGTTTCTACAATCCTTCTAAAATCACAAAAAAAGAAACCGTCCTTTGGTAAAATGGAAGTACCACCAACCATCCTAAAAGGAGCAATTCCTTTGTACATTCAATATACCATGGACCAACTTTACCTAACGTGTACGGCCGGAACAAAGCTTCATTTTTGCTATGAGAGTAAGAAAACATTAGATATTGGATATGAACTCCGGCAACGCCATTACCGCAGTACCGGCTGCCAGGACTGTCCGCTGAAGGCCAGTTGTACAAAGGCTGCTGGAGATCGAGAAGTCCCCGTGAGCCTAAAAGGGTTGGGGTATAAACATCAGGTTCGGGAGCTTCTCTAAAGTGAAGAGGGTTATCGGTTGGCGGTTCGCCGGATGATCGAGCCGGAGAGTGTATTTGGACAACTGAAGAACAACCAGGGATTCCGGCGATTTCTGCTTCGCGGCATGTAGAAAGTGACGCTTGAGGTCGGGTGGCTTTCACTTGCCCATTAATTTATTGAAGCAAGCCGCCAATGATCAAAAACACAAAGCAGCGATTCTCCAGTAACGGGAGAATCGCCGCTCTGTCTCTTTCAAGAAAAAAACCACTTTCAAGACGGCTCTATCTAAAAATCAGAGGTTGACTTTACGCGCGAACACAGCGAAGGGCCCTACGGGATTCTGGAGAAACGATAGTGTTCGCCTTTAAAGCCCGATTTCAACCTATGATCACCTTACAATCAAGAAATCGGGCTTTAACAGCGATCGGAAGAACCCTCCGAACCCGTAGCGGCTTGATTTACGAACGGTCAACCTCTGATTTTGGTTTTGAGCCTTCAAGACATCCCCTTTTTTATATATTAGGGAAAGAGAGCGTTTTCATCAGGGCTGACAAATGGGTAAAAGGTTGGTAGAATGATGGAGGATAAGTTCCGGCCTAGAGGGGGAGAATCGTGCTGAAACGTAAAAATTATTGGCTACTGTTCGCAATTTTACTGCTATCGCTGACAAGTCTCTCACCCAGTCTGGAGCTAAAAACAAGTGACGGTCCTCGCCTCAGGAGTAATCCCGAGAATCAGTCCGCCCTGCCTTCCTCCGGAGAAAAGGGCAATGTGGGCCCGTTGCGCATTACAGTTTCACTTAGTGATGCAGAGTTTCGGGAGCTGCAGTTCATCAGTGGACGGTACACCTTATCCAGCGGGGTTAGGGTGGAGTTGATTAATAGGGATAGTGACAGTTCGCATGCGACGCTTCTTAACGATTTAACGGTTGGTGACAGCCCTGATATTATCATGACGGATGGAAGGAACATCCTGGATTTGGCTACCCGGGGATACTTGCTTCCGGTTGACGTATATCAAAGAACTCCGGGCAGCACACCGCTTACCGGACTGATCCCTCTGCTGCAATGGAATGGATACGACTGGGGAGTACCGCTTGATATAGATCCCTATGTTTTTGTATATTCTCCGGAAAGACTCGCTGAATTGGGGATTGAAAAACTTCCGAGAAGCCTGGAGGAATGGAGCAGTCTGCTGCAAAATGTCCGTAAAACAAAAGGGAAATCTTTACTGGCGCTGGATACGCGCAATCCATACGGATATTCAGCATTCCTGAAAAGTGTCGGGAGTCATTTGCTGTCAGAGGATAGTGCACCGCTCGAATGGACACAGGAAGCCCGCAGTGATTTCTATTTGACGAGCAGGTACAACGAGGATGTCTGGGACATGCTTCAGGAAGGCACACTCACCGTTGCTGCTCTTCCGCTCTCGGAGTGGCAGACCCATGGTAGTGCTAATCTGGCTGTCGAAGCACCGCTCATTGAAAGCAATGATAATGGACTTGATTCATTGGAGAGTCGCTGCTTTGCGGTTTCGGCACAATCCCTTTACCCGGAGGAAGCAGTCAATTGGTTATCTTATATCACTTCCCGACCAGCCCAGCTGGAATGGCTGGAGCTTACGGGACGGTTACCGGCACTGGATGAGCTGTACAGATCAGGGCTGCCAGGAATGGACCCGCTGCCCTTCAGGGCGGATATACTGTTAACAGACGATACCGCCCCGGTTGAACAAACCAAAGGCGGCTGGAGTAAAGTTTCTGCTGCGGTAGCTTCACTGCTTACAAGCAAGATGGACGCTGCCGGCTATAAGAAGGCATTGCAATAAGATCCGATACTGTGAAGGTCGATGAACCGGGGGCTTCATCTGCTAAAACGAAATGGAAAGCGTAACATGAAGCACGCCATCCTTGCTTTCCACCTCCGTAGCGTGAAGAAAGGAAACGATTTTCTCCGGGTAGAACCCGAGATCAAATTCTTCCTTCAGTGCTTCCCGAGTCGTATCCGGAAGTTCCAGGCCATTAAAAATAACGTTATCAACATTGAACATTAGGCCGTTGTCAGGTTCCTTCTGAATCGAATAATGCCCTTTTAATATAAGTGATAAATTTCCGCTCTTTCCGGATGCGGTCACGCCATTCTCATTGAATTGAAAGGCAAAATCTTTGAAGAGCTGGTTTTTGGAGCGCAGAAATTCATTTATATCCTCTTCTTTCAGCCTGAGGTGATAGGTCATCCCGCGCCGTTCCAGCACTCCCTCCCGGTTTTGGACAAACGCCGGCAAATCCTTCATCGCTGCTGAAAGTGCTTTAAAGTAGATTTTAACCTCGTGAAGACCGATATTCTCCCAATATTGCGTAAATTCCTCCAGCAGTGCTCCCATGCGGCCGGGATCGGTGCTTTCTCCTATCCCGCTCTTAATTTCCTTGTTGAGAGCAGCTACCCGAATCTTCTGCTCCTCCATAGTCCTTTTTAACTCCGCTAATTCCCTGGAACTGCGTTCTGCTGATTGAATCGTTGCTTCTAAATCCTTATATTCAGCTTCGTACTGGGACAGAATCTCATGATCCCGGCCGATAGTCATCTCATAATAATCGAATAGAATAAACAACCTGCTTATGCTTTTTGCAGAAAGGAAGGCTGTCAGCAATCCATCTCTGTCTCCCATATAATAAGAACGCACGATAGCGCCGGCACGTTCCTGTTTGTCCGCAATGGCGGTTTTCTTCTCGGCAGCCTGTATATTCAGAAGCGCAACCTTTTTTTCAAGAGTTACCTGATCTGCTTGAATACGGGTGATTTCCCGGTCGATCTCAGACACGGACAACGTTTTTTGCAGCAGCTCCCGGGTTTCTTCATTATCCGGCATATCAAGAGAAAGTGAAGGGGGAGGGACTTCGCCGGGTTCGGCAGCCAAGGTCGGTGCTCGAAGCGGCAGGAGCAATGTACAGTATAATACGAGAAGCATGGCCGCAATCATGCGACATAGAGAACGGCGGGCAAGCACCACACCACCACCTTATTAAGATATGGAATGCAGATTGGGTATGTACTTATGATATGATAATCCCCGCGAAAATATCATAACCTGTTTCTTGCTCCCCACCTACAAAAATCGCACAAAAAAACGGAAGAACTCCTTAAGTTAAGGAATAGCCTCCGTTCCACGGGTAAAATACGTTTATAATGGAAGACCCATCTGAAAGATCGTCCAGTAGCTGAAGCCTGTGAAGGTTACGATCATGTATCCCCAGAACAAAAGGATATAGATCCTTTCTGTAAATTTCATATAACCAAGAATTACGAAAAATGCAGTTTGTAAAAAGAACAGCAAAGCCATTTCGGTCAAATCTCCGGCGAAGGCCATTAAACCGATAGCAAGTGTGAAAAAGCCCAGTACCCGAAACATGCGGTCCACGTGAGAGTCCCCCCTTTCAGTATGTATCTGACGGATTTTCCTATACTTAATTATACCCCCTGCACAAAAGAGTGTAAACGAATTCAATCAAAAAAAGAGCGGAATTATAAAATAATGTGATTTATGCAATTGACACGGTTGTCTTTGGCTGAAAAAGAGAAATTATCAGCACCTGTGTATGATCGTTACACAAAATGGAAATACAATTTAGTATCAAATAGATTCTATGAACTCTATGAGAGGCATAGGAATGGAGTAAGCAGCTTTTATCTCTATTCACTACCCGGCGGAGCTGCCGGTTATGAAGATGGTAATTTCAAGATGTTGTTAGGAGGTTTGGTTGGATGACAGCCGTTAGACAGGATGCTTGGAGTGCGGAAGATGATCTGATATTGGCAGAAGTTACCCTTCGCCATATTCGGGAAGGAAGCACACAGCTTGCCGCTTTTGAAGAGGTAGGCGAAAAAATCGGCAGAACCTCGGCAGCCTGCGGGTTCCGCTGGAACAGCTGTGTTCGAAAAAGCTATGAAGAAGCCATTGGTATTGCAAAGGGTCAGCGCCAGAAACGAAGTTATTTGAAAAAACAGCCGAATGCCAGAGGAGCGCAAGTAGCTTCTTTGATGATCGGGGACGTTGAAGAAGGATATGGCCGAAGTGAAGGTTTAACTGAAAATACGCTTTCTATTGATGCTGTTATTCGGTTCCTTAGACAATGGAAAGGTACTTTTCATGAGGCGGGACGGCAACTGAAAATGCTGGAAAGAGATTTACGGGACAAGGAAGAAGAGCTGACAGAATTACGGGTGCAGAACGAGCGCTTGTCCAAGGAAATCAATCTCGCCCAGACGGATTACCGTGTTGTCAATGACGATTATAAAGCCTTAATACAAATTATGGACCGTGCACGAAGATTGGCTTTCTTGAATGAGGAAGAAGAGGAATTAAAGACACGCTTTAAGATGGACGCTAATGGAAATCTGGAGCGTATCGAGTGAACCTTTGGCTTTTGTGAAATCCCGCAGGCGGCAGCTTCTGTGCCGTTTCAGCGGGATTTTTATTTTGCTTTTGCATGATAGGAAGGGATATACTGTAAACAAAATTGTTGAGTAACGGCAGGTGGAACACATGAAGATAGATATAATAGGTGCGGGCTCCCTGGGTATGCTTCTGGCCGGAAAACTCCTGCTTGCGGGGAACGAAATCAGGCTATGGTGCAGAGGAACAGAGCAGTGCCGGGAACTGAACCGGAAGGGACTCACGATAAGTTATGAGGATCACCGGGAGGCGCTTCAGGTCGCGGGAGATCAATTTGAAGCGTCAACGGTAACGGAATTTCCTGAGAGATACTTGCAGGAGCCGGCGGACTGGATTGTGATTATGGTCAAACAAAAAGTACTCCATACCGAGCTAAAGAGACTGCTTGCAAAGCTGCATAACCGAAGGGTACATATTATATGTTTTCAAAATGGAAGCGGTCACATGGAAATGCTGCAGGAGCTGCTGCCGGATGCGCATTTGTATGCTGCCGTAACGACGGATGCTGCAAAGGTCGTATCCCCCAGTGAAGTCATCCATGCCGGAGCAGGGAGTACGTCTATTGGAATGTGGCAAACAAGTAACGAAAACGCTGAACCGGAGGCAATCCGTTTGCTTGAAAATCTAAGATTAGCAGGATTCTCCGCCTTTCTGTCGAATGAAGTGGAAAACATGATTTACCGTAAGCTATTAATCAATGCTGTGATTAATCCGCTTACTGCGATATGGCGTACTCCTAACGGCGGACTGTTGCACTCACCGGCCCGGATGCGTTTAATGAGGGAACTCTTTGAAGAAGCTGTTGCTGTCTATACAGCTTGCGGCATCGTGTACGAAGTCAGTGCCTGGGAGGATATTCTTGACGTTTGCAGGGCTACTTCTGGAAATATTTCATCAATGCTTGCAGATGTTATTGCAGCTAGAACAACAGAAATCGGTTGGATAAATGGCAGTATTGTAGAAATGGCAGAAAGGTCCGGCGTAGCGGTACCGGGTCATCGCTGGGTTTGCAGGCTGGTAGAAGGCATGATCGCGGAGGAGGGGTGAGGCTATTGGAATTACTTCGCAATTCATTTATAGCATTAAGCGTTATTCCGGTTTTTCCTTTTTTACTCGTATATTTCATTAGTATTGCTTTAAAAAGAGACAAGAAGAAATCATTCTTGCTCGCCATGGATGTGACTACACTTTTTTTACTGCTTTCGGTATCCGCTCTATTTAATAATATATTTCAGTCAGGGTTCGGCTTTTATCTGATTTTACTTATAGTATTAATTGCAGCCGGTTTGATCGGGGGCGCACAGAACCGCCTGAAGGGAAAGGTTGACGGCAAGCGTCTGCTGCGTGCGGTGTGGAGACTCAGCTTTTTGTTCATGAGCGTAGGTTATGTACTGTTTATGTTAGTTGGACTATTCAAATACATATCACAGGTGATGTAACGTTCCATTGCTCCGGTAAAGCGTCACTGTCACAAAATTTTTAAGTTTTAAAAAAATATCGTTTTCAGAAAACATTAGTCTGGATTTTTTTGACCACTGGTTGTATAATCATAAACCATATACCACATTCTATTTAGGGGGAACTGCTAGATGAAGAAGAGTAAAAGTCTATTGCTTTTATTTGCACTAGTTCTTGTGATCGGCACAGTGCTTGCAGGCTGCGGCGGAAACAAAGCAACCAACGGCAACACAGCTAACACTGGCAACACAGCTAACACTGGCAACAATGCTAACACCGCTGGGGAAGAAAAACTGGCAGCTGACCAAACACTTAGAATTAACTTGATGTCTGAACCACCGACATTTGATCCTGCTCAGGCACAGGATAGCCAAGCTAACACTGTTCTGAAAACGATGTATGAAGGCTTGACCCGCATGAATGACGAAACGGGTAAAGAAGAGCCAGGTATTGCTGAGAAGTGGGAAATTTCCGCTGACGGTCTGGTATATACCTTCCACTTGCGTGATGCGCTTTGGAGCAATGGTGATCCTGTAACATCGGAAGATTTCGTACGCGGATGGAAAAAGGTGCTTGATCCTAACACCGATCCGACTGCTCCGTATGCTTACCAATTGTTTTACCTGAAGAATGGTGAGGAATACTACACTAAGAAAGTAACTGATTTCAGTCAAGTGGGCGTAAAAGCTGTTGACCCAAAAACCCTTGAAGTTACACTTAAAGCACCAACACCTTATTTCCTTGGATTGCTTTCCTTCTATACTTATTACCCTGTGCACAAATCCACTGAGGACAATGATAAATGGGCAACTAACAAAGATACTATGATTGTTAACGGTGCATTCACTCTAACGGAGTGGACTACCGGTCAATCCCTGCAAGTATCTAAGAATGATAAATACTGGAACAAAGATGCAATCAAATTGAGCAAAATCGATTTCTCCCTTGTAAACAGCAGTGCAACCGAACTGCTCAGCTACAAGAACGGTGAATTGGATTATGCAGGTGCACCTACTGGTGAACTTCCAACAGAACAAATCCCTATCGTAAGCAAAGAGCTTCCGAATGAATTTAACAGAAAAGGGATTGCAGCTGTATACTACTATGAATTTAACGTAACTGAGAAACCTTTCAGCAACGCTAAGATCCGTAAAGCACTGGCTATGTCCATCAACCGTCAATCGTTGATCGACAATGTAACCTTGGGCGGACAATTCCCGGCATTCGGCTTCGTGCCACAAGGTATCGCAGGCGCTGACGGTGAATATCGCACAGCAGTGAAAGACAACTACTTCACAGAGGACCTGGAGCAAGCTAAAACATTGCTTGCAGAAGGTCTGAAAGAAGAAGGTCTTGACAAGCTGCCTACTTTTGAGCTGAGCTATAACACAAGTGAAGGCCACAAGAAAATTGCTCTGGCGATTGCCGATATGTGGAAAAAAGCACTTGGAGTCGAAGTTAATACCGTTAACCAGGAATGGGCTGTATTTATCGACAACCGTCAAAACCAAAACTTCCAAGTTGCACGTGCAGGCTGGACGGCGGACTATAATGATCCAATGACATTCCTCGACATGTGGGTAACTGACGGGGGTAATAACGATACTGGTTATGCCAACCCTGAATACGACAAATTGATCAATGAGGCGAAAGCAAGCTCCGATATGGCATTGCGTCAAGAGAAGTTTGCAGCGGCTGAGAAACTGATGATTGAACAAGATATGATTCTTATTCCGCTTTACTACTACACTAACAACTCCCTGACTAAAGAGTACCTGAAAGGTGTTACTCTGGACTTCAGCGGTGCGATTGACTTGACTCGTGGTTACTTGCTCGAGCACTAGAATGAATTAACTTCAGATTTACGAACTGAATAGGTGGAAATCTGGAGTTATGATCTTACTTCGGGATATATATGTGGAATTCCATATATATCCCTTTTTTTTGTATTTCCGGATTTCACATAAAATTGCAATTGGGATGTAAAAATTTGTCGAAGGAGGTGTTGACGGGCATGGTGCGTTATGTTGCCAATAAATTTTTCTATACGCTGGTATCTTTATTTGTGTTGATTTCAGCTACGTTTTTTCTAATGAAAGCCATTCCGGGCGATCCGTTTACTGCGGAGAAGAAAGTTCCGCCGGAAATCTTACAACGTCTATATGAGCAGTACGGTTTGGACAAGCCCGTCTATGTGCAGTATTTTAAATATTTGGGGGAGATTGTCCAGGGTGATCTCGGCGTTTCGATGAAACGACTGAATCAGGATGTAACCCATTTGATCGGACAAACGTTTTCAGCGTCATTGAAGCTGGGGATCGTAGCGATTATTGTGTCAGTTATTGTCGGGGTAATACTCGGTATGCTGGCGGCCCTTTACCACCGGAAATTTATTGACAGCGCTGCAATGGTGCTGGCGGTGCTCGGGATCGCGGTTCCAAGCTTTGTTGTCGCGTCATTACTGCAGTATGTCTTTTCGTATAAGCTGGGAATATTTCACGTTATGGGCTTCAAAGGCCCGCTTGATTATGTTCTCCCGGTCGCGGCGTTATCAGCCCAGCCTATTGCATTTATTGCGCGTTTGACCCGTTCCAGTATGCTGGAAGTACTCCATGCGGACTATATCAAGACAGCCAAGGCTAAAGGTCTCAACTGGTTTACGATACTGACCCGTCACGTTCTTCGCAACGGAATTTTGCCTGTCGTAACCTATATGGGGCCTATGACGGCTAATGTTGTTACGGGATCAGTAGTTATTGAGCAGATTTTCGGTATCGGCGGGATCGGCAAGCAGTTTGTTGAAGCCATCGGTGTCCGTGATTACACCGTAATTATGGGGATTACTATTTTTTATGGTGTGCTGCTTATGACAGCTCGTTTTATTACCGATATTGCGTACGTGTTCATAGATCCGCGTATCAAACTATCCGGAGGAAAGGAGGGCTAAAGATTGGCTTCTGAACATAAATTGATTCCTTCAGGCGTGAACCTGAAACCGGAAGATTTCCGCAAAATCGGTGTAGATGAGAAAGAAGCGGAGATTATCCAGCGCGAGAGTTTGTCCGCTTGGCGCGACTCCTGGCAGCGTCTGCGCAAGAACAAGATGGCGATGACGGCACTGGGTGTTCTTTTTCTAATCGTACTGGCAGCTCTTGTTGGCCCGTATCTATCGAAATTCAATTACTATTCTAATGACCTGCTTAATACGAATAAGCCCCCTTCATCGGAACACTGGTTTGGTACGGATGATTTGGGACGCGATATGTTTGTTCGCACATGGTTCGGAGCCCGGATTTCACTCACTGTAGGTCTGGCAGCGGCGGCAATTGATTTACTCATTGGTGTTATATACGGCGGTATTATGGGTTACTTTGGCGGCCGTGTCGATAATATAATGAATAAGTTTTCTGAAATCTTGTACGCTATTCCTTACCTGCTGGTAGTTATTTTGCTCCTGGTAGTAATGGAGCCGAGCCTTGGGACGATCATTTTAGCGCTTACGATAACGGGTTGGATTAATATGTCCTGGATTGTGCGCGGTGAAATTATGCAGCTTAAGAATCGTGAGTTTGTTTTGGCCTCCCGCTCCATGGGTGCAGGCTCTGGACGTCTTTTATTCCGTCATCTATTGCCTAATGCGGTTGGTCCGATTATTGTAACGATTACTCTTTCTGTTCCGAATGCCATTTTTGCGGAAGCATTTCTGAGTTTCCTTGGGCTTGGTGTGCAGGCTCCTATAGCATCCCTCGGTTCGATGATCAGTGACGCTCTTACAGGCTGGATGTACTATCCGTGGCGTTTTCTGTTCCCGGCTATTCTTATCAGTTTAACAATGCTATCCTTTAACATTTTCGGCGATGGTCTTCGTGATGCGCTGGATCCTAAATTGAAGAAATAGGAGGTGAAAAATTGATGGAGCCAATTTTACAGGTAAAAGATTTGCATGTTTCGTTTTTTGTAAAAGGCGGAGAGGTACAGGCTGTCCGCGGTATGAATTTTGAAATAGGCAAGGGCGAAACGGTAGCGATCGTCGGTGAGTCCGGCAGTGGCAAGAGCGTTACCGCACAATCTATTATGCGGCTGATTCCTTCGCCGCCGTCCAAAGTGAAGAAAGGCGAAATTATTTTCCAGGGGCAGGACCTGCTTAAGAAAAGTATGAAGCAAATGGAAGCCATTCGCGGCAAAGATATTGGCATGATATTTCAGGACCCGATGACATCTCTTAACCCCACAATTAAGGTGGGCAAGCAAATTACAGAAGTGTTAATCAAACATCAGAAAATGTCAGCGGCCGAAGCGAAAAAGCAAGGTGTCGAGATGCTGCAGCTTGTAGGCATTAAAAATGCGGAGGCTCGCTTTAACCAATATCCCCACGAATTCTCAGGCGGTATGCGTCAACGTGTTATGATCGCGATTGCGCTGGCTTGCCGTCCGTCGCTGCTCATTGCGGATGAGCCGACAACTGCGCTTGATGTAACCATTCAGGCGCAAATCATGGAAGTCATGAAAGAAATGCAGCAAAGACTGGGTACCTCTATTATTTTGATTACCCATGACCTTGGTGTGGTTGCCGGGATGTGTGACCGTGTAATCGTAATGTACGCCGGTGAAGTCGTGGAAACCGGAACAAGATGGGAAATCTTCAAAAACCCGCAGCATCCTTATACCAAAGGCCTGCTGCGTTCCATGCCGCGCCTGGATCAAAAGAAAGGTGAGCCGCTGATTCCTATCGTCGGTACACCGCCGGATCTGATCAAGCCGCCGATTGGCTGTCCGTTCACTGCCCGTTGCAGTGAAGCAATGAGTATATGTGAGAGAATTGATCCGGACGCTACGGAATTCAGTGAGACTCACATGGCGCGTTGCTGGAATCTCCATTCAATGGCTAAGGAGGTGCAATACTCTTGACACAGAACCTGATTGAGGTTGAAGGCCTTAAAAAGTATTTCCATGTAGGCAAAGGCAAGGTATTGAGAGCAGTAGATAATATTAACTTCGCTATCCGTGAGGGCGAGACACTTGGTATGGTAGGGGAGTCCGGCTGTGGTAAAACCACCGCTGGCCGTACTGTTCTCCGTTTGTATGAGCCAACAGCGGGCAGTGTTAAATATAATGGTACTGACATTTATAAACTGTCTTCAGGTAAAATGAAGGCGATGCGCCGGGATATGCAGATGATCTTCCAGGATCCCTATGCTTCACTAAATCCGCGCTTTACGGTTCAGGATATTATTGGCGAAGCTTTGGATATCCACAACATGGCCGGAAGCCGCGCTGAACGCAAAAAACGGATTGAAGAGCTTTTGGACATGGTAGGTCTTAATCATGACCATGCAACACGTTATCCGCATGAATTCTCCGGTGGACAGCGCCAGCGGATCGGGATCGCCCGTGCGCTTGCCGTCAACCCGAAATTCATTGTATGTGATGAGCCGATCTCCGCACTGGATGTATCGATTCAAGCACAGGTCGTTAACCTGCTTAAAGAACTCCAGGGTCGCCTGGGATTGACTTATCTCTTCATCGCACATGATTTGTCCATGGTTAAGCATATCAGTGATCGTGTGGCGGTTATGTATTTGGGCAAAATGGTTGAGCTGGCTGAAAGTGAAGAGCTTTATGCAAACCCTATTCATCCTTATACCAAATCGTTGCTGTCGGCAATTCCAATTCCTGACCCGGAAATTGAAGTCAACAAGAAGCGTATTCATCTGCATGATGAGCTAGGCAGTCCGATTTATTCGGAAGGCGAGAAGACGAATGAAGAAGAGACACAGCTGGTTGAGGTTTCCAAAGGCCACTTTGTAGCTAAGGCATTTGCATAATATGAATTTTGATTAACCGCCGGAGCTTCTCCGGCGGTTTTAATTGTATGTATAAAGAGATTACTTTGACGCAGGGTTATACATTGGATACAATCATAAAGGGTTTACCCGACAGATTATACATATGACTGGTACAGGAGAATAGGAGGAAAAGCAATGAATGTGACTCCGGTTACGCTCCCGGGGGGGCAAGCGCTCGTCCGTGACTATATACAATCTTTTGAAAAGGTAGGGCATCTGTACGGAGGGGATTTCCGCAATGCAGAGAGCAGAAGCCGTCGGATGGAATGGCTGGACCGTACGGAGCATTCACGCGCTGACCGCAGGAAGGTGGCTGAGACCCTTCGAGCCTATAATGCCAAACATAATGCTCACGAAGCAGTCACTGAATCGATAGCATTGCTGGAGCAGCCGGGGACGCTTGTGATAGCCGGAGGACAGCAAAGCGGTCTTTTCACGGGGCCGCTTCTGGTTGCATACAAGGCGATGACGGCTATTTTAGCAGCAAAGGAAGCCGGGGAACGCCTCGGCCGGCCGGTTGTACCTGTTTTCTGGATCGCGGGTGAGGATCATGACTGGGATGAAGTCAATCACACCTATGTGCTTAGCCGCACAACGGAAATTACGAAGATCAAGATGGATGATCCGGAAGGTCCGCGTTCATCGGTCAGTGAAATTGCAGTGGCTGAAGAAAGCTGGATGCAGGCCGTGGACAAGCTGGATGCTCTGCTGCAGGACAGTGAATTTAAACCGCAGATCATGGAGCTGGTTCGGAACTCTTCCGATAAGTCGGCTAGCTTGAGTGATGCTTTTGCAGGGCTTATGGGCTCCCTTTTTGGCAGATTTGGTCTAATTCTGCTGGACTCAGCCGACCCCGGATTGCGCAAGGTGGAGCAGCCTTTCTTCCGCTCGTTGATCACGGAGAATGATGCTTTGGAAAAGGCCTATCTCCATTCGGCGGCCGACATTGTCTCTGGAGGCTACGAGCTGCAGGCTGATGTCACGACAGGCGCGGCTAACCTCTTTTATATTCATGAGGGTGCGCGGCTGCTGCTGATCAAGAAGGACGGAGTATTTACCGATCGCAAGGGGAAGGTATCCTTTTCCCGGGAACAATTGCTGGAGATGCTGGATGCCTATCCGGAGCGGTTTAGCAACAATGTGCTCACTCGGCCGCTTATGCAGGATTACCTTCTGCCGGTTCTGGCCACTGTACTGGGTCAAGGCGAAATGTCGTACTGGGCCATTACCCGCCAAGCCTTCGAAACGCTGGGAGGCCAGATGCCGCTAATCCTGCCGCGGATGTCTTTTACCATTGTAGAGGGTACTCTGCATAAGCATATGGACAAGTACGGGCTTGCTTTTACCGATGTAGTAAATGGACTGCGGGACAAGAAGCAGCAATGGCTGACCGCACAGGATGAACTGGAGCTAGGACAGCGTTTCGAGGACACCAAGGCGGCGTTTGCAGCATTGTACGAGCCTTTGGTGGAACAGCTCGGTTCTATCCAGGCTGGACTGCTTAAGCTGGGCAACAGCAACAAGGATAAAATATTGGAGCAAATTTCTTTCCTCCAGGGCAAAGCCCAGGATGCGATGGCCAAACAAAACGAAGCCGGTCTTCGCCACTGGGAGCGGATCGAGCTGTCGCTTATGCCGCTGGGCAAACATCAGGAGAGAGTATACAATATAGTGTATTATTTGAACCGTTATGGACAGGCCTGGCTGGATGAATTAATGGCCTTGCCTCCGGACTTCAGCGGAACGCACCGCTTGATATATATGTAATGAGTAACGCTGATCGATAAAACTTTAGGAGGTTTCATTTATGAGTTCTTTATCCAAGCAAAATAGCATCGTAGCTGATATGGCATTAGCTCCAGAAGGTCATTTGAAAATTGACTGGGTCCAGCAGCACATGCCTGTACTGAACCGGATCCGGGAGCAGTTCGAAGCCGAACAGCCGTTCAAGGGACTGAAGGTATCCATTACGCTCCACCTGGAGGCCAAGACTGCTTATTTGGCAAAGGTAGTACAAGCTGGCGGTGCGGAAGTTACAATTACAGGTTCGAACCCGCTTTCTACACAGGACGATGTATGTGCGGCGCTTGTAGAGGACGGAATCACAGTATTTGCGAAGCATAATCCTTCTCCGGAAGAGTTCAAAGCCCTCAACATTATGGCGCTGGAAAGTAAACCGGATCTGATAATTGATGACGGCGGCGATTTCGCGACACTGCTGCACTCCGAACGTCCTGATCTTATGGAGAATATCCGTGGGGGCGCCGAAGAGACAACTACCGGGATTATCCGGCTAAAGGCACTGGAAAAACAAGGGCTTCTCAAGTTTCCTATGGTTGCCGTCAACGATGCGTATTGCAAGCACCTGTTCGACAACCGATATGGAACTGGCCAATCTGCATGGGATGGTATTATTCGTACGACGAATCTTATGGTAGCAGGGAAAACGGTTGTTGTTGTCGGGTACGGGTGGTGCGGCAAAGGCGTGGCAATGCGTGCAAAAGGTCTGGGAGCAAACGTAATCGTCACCGAGGTTAATGCGATCAAGGCTGTTGAAGCGCATATGGACGGCTTCCACGTGATGCCGATGCTGGAGGCGGCCAAGCTGGGTGATTTCTTTGTTACGGTCACAGGTAACCGTTACGTGATCCGCGGTGAGCATTATGATGTCATGAAGGACGGAGCGATTCTTTGCAACGCCGGTCATTTCGATGTTGAGGTGAATAAGCCGGAATTATCGGAAAGATCCGTATCCCAGCGGACTGTCCGTAAAAATATCGAGGAGTACCAGCTGCGTGACGGACGTAAGCTCTACCTGCTGGCTGAAGGCAGACTCGTAAATTTGGGTGCGGCAGACGGGCATCCGGCTGAAATTATGGATATGACCTTTGCCCTGCAGGCTGTGTCGTTAAAATATGTGAATGACAATTACAAGAGCATTGGCGTCAAGGTGGAGAATGTTCCTTATGAACTGGATGAACAGGTTGCACGTTATAAGCTGGAGAGTATGGGGCTCGGCATTGATTCCCTGACTCCGGAACAAGTGTCTTACTTGGACAGCTGGGATTTGAACGCATAAGGATTGGCAAGTACATTAGCCCTAAACGTTATACTTACTTATATTTTAAAAAAGCCGTCCAGCCGGATGAGTTTTACTCCGGCTGAGCGGCTTTTAGTCTTCTTAACGGCTCAAAGGGTAATTTTACCTTTAAACGGAAAAAAGGTTTTTGATTTTTAATGGCGAATCTATTATGCTTAAGTGGTGAAAAGTGGGGCAAAGTGGGGAATCTGTGGTAAGGAGTGGGAAGCCGATGTTTATGGGGGAGTATCAGCATAGCATTGACGACAAGGGCCGTATTATTATACCGGCCAAGTTCCGCGATTTACTGGGAACCTCCTTCGTAGCGACTCGCGGCCTGGACTCCTGCCTTTTTGTTTATCCGATGGATGAATGGGGAATCATGGAGCAAAAGCTAAAGAGCCTGTCACTGATGAAATCTGACGCCCGCGCGTTCAGCCGCTTTTTTTTCTCAGGAGCGACAGAATGTGTTTGGGACAAGCAGGGCAGGGTAAATCTGCCGGGTAATTTGCGGCAGTATGCGAAGCTGGACAAAGACTGTGTAATTCTAGGCGTTTCGAACCGGGTGGAGATCTGGAACAAGGAGCTTTGGGATCAGTACTTCGGTCAGTCAGAAGAATCGTTCAACGAGATTGCCGAGAAATTGGTTGATTTCAATTTTGATCTATAACCATATACTTAACACTTACGAAATACTTGTCTGGAGGGCTGCGGCTTGTTTCATCACATCACGGTACTTATGGAAGAAGCGACAGAAGGGCTGCATATCAAAGAAGATGGCATTTATGTCGATTGTACGTTGGGTGGAGCGGGGCATAGTTCCTTGATTGCTTCACGGCTCAGCGGCAATGGACGGCTTATCTGTTTTGATCAGGATGACTGGGCCCTGGATAATGCAAAAGAAAAATTGGCTCCCTATGGGGAGAAGGTTGTTTTAGTTAGAACTAACTTTCGTGATCTGGAAAACGTCCTAAAGGGACTGTCCTTTGTCCCACAGCTTGACGGAATCCCACAGGTTGATGGAGTACTGTTCGATCTTGGGGTATCTTCACCTCAGTTTGACCAGGGGGACAGGGGATTCAGCTACAATCATGATGCTCCGCTGGATATGCGGATGGACCAGACTGCACTGCTTACTGCTGCAGATATTGTTAATACATGGTCGGAGCAGGAAATCGCACGGGTTCTTTTCCAGTATGGAGAAGAGAAATTTTCACGGCGGATCGCCAGTCGTATAATGGATAAAAGGGCAGTAAGTCCTATTAAAACTACAGGAGAACTTGCCGAAATTATTAAGGAAGCTATTCCGGCAGCTACACGAAGAACGGGAGGACATCCCGCTAAACGCAGCTTTCAAGGACTCCGCATTGCTGTGAATGATGAGCTTGGAGCTTTTGAAGAAGGATTGCATGGAGCTGTGCGTTGTCTGGCACCTGGGGGAAGAGTATCGGTTATTACTTTTCACTCGCTGGAGGACCGGATTTGCAAGCAGATATTGAACAGCTATGTCAGCAAATGTACTTGTCCGCCTGACTTTCCGTTATGCGTATGCGGCGGTGAAGGCACTGTTAAACTAGTCAACCGTAAACCGCTTATGCCTGGCGAAGAAGAGCTTGAAGTTAATCCACGTGCCCGTTCAGCCAAGCTGCGTATCGCAGAGAAATTGTAAATGAAGATAAAGGAGAGTCAAAAATGGCCTATACCCGCGGAAATTTAGCAGTTCAACCCAAAAGAAAAGAAGAAGTAAACCCGCTTTACCGCGAGAAGACAAAGGTAGTGACGAGACGGATGGGACTCCCGCTGCAAGAGAAGCTTCTGTATATGCTGACTCTTACAGTATTTGTCCTAGTGGCTTCAGGGCTTATTTGGCGTTATCTCCACATTTACGATTTGAACAAGCAGGGACAACAGCTGGATGTGGTCATTGCAAAAACAAATAAGCAGATTGCTACCTATCAAATGGAGAAGCAGAAGCTTGAACAACTGGTCGCCCAAAAAGCAAAAGAACTGGGTTATGTGCCAGCGGATGAGGAAAATTCAATTTATGTACCGATAAGCAGCACATCTGCTGATAACGGAGACAATAATTAATAAGGAATGCTATTGCAAAAAACTGAGGTTGTGAGGTCGCGTATGGTAAAGAGAATAAAACTTCGCACGCTTTTTATAGGGGGTTGTATTACCCTTTTTTTTCTTGTTCTGATCGTGCGGGTGTTCTTGATTCAGGTGCTTCAGGGTGATTTCTGGCAGGCAGAGGCAGCCACGCAAAGGGCGCATACTTCGACCATCAAAGCGGTGCGCGGAGCCATCTCAGACCGCAATGGCAGCATTTTGGCTAGTGACGTGCCTGCATATACCGTTGTCGTCTCGCCGCAGGTAATCCATGAGCAAGGGCTTCGGGAAGAGGTTGTGGCGCGTCTGAATGAATTATTGGGCAAGCCCGTTAATGAGCTGCAGAAATTAGTAGATGCCAAAGACGACAAGGGAGAATACCTCGAAAACCGCGAGGTTCGCAACGAGGGCTGGAAGATTGACCAGGAGCTTGCCGACAAAGTTCTGGCTTTCAGGGACGAGCTGAAAAAGAAGCATAGTATCCAGGAAACCGGGATTGGCCTTGTTAGAGAGCAGAAGCGCTACTATCCGAAGGATACTCTCGCTGCTCATATTCTGGGCTATACCGACCGGGACGGCAAAGCGATATCGGGACTTGAGGCTCTTTTTGATAATCAGCTGAAAGGCACTAACGGCGAGCTCAATTACCAGAGTGACGGTAAAGGCTACAAGCTGCCGGATGCGAAAGAGACCTATAAGCCTGTGGTGAACGGGGATAATCTCAAGCTGACGATTGACAGTACCATTCAGTACTACATCGAAGAGGCAATGAAGAAGGCTTTTGACCAATATAAGCCCAAAAGCTTGACCGTTATTGCAGCCGATCCGAACACGATGGAAATCCTGGGAATGGCCAACCTGCCGACCTTCAACCCCAATGAATATTGGGACGAGGATCAGGCTGGATTCTACAACCATGCTATTAAATCCACCTATGAGCCAGGCTCTACCTTCAAAATTGTAACACTCGCCGGTACGGTGCAGGAGAAGTTGTTCAATCCGGATGCCAAGTTTAAGTCAGGCTCCATCAAAATTAAAAATGTCAGAAATCCGCTTCATGATATCAATCGTGCCGGATGGGGCGAGATCAGCTTCCTGGAGGGAGTTAAGCGCTCCAGTAACGTAGCTTTTGTCAAGCTGGGGTACGAGATGCTGGGCAAGGAAAAGCTGGTTCAGTATATTACTGATTTTGGTTTTGGACAGAAGACGGGCATTGATATGCCTGGGGAAAGCAAGGGGATTGTAAGCCCGAAGTATGATGCGGAGTACGCTACACTGGCCTACGGGCATGGCAAGGTGCTTGTCACTCCACTCCAGCAGCTTGTTGCTGTGTCCGCTATAGCCAACGGCGGCAAGCTGATGAAACCGCAAGTCGTCAAAGAAATTACCAATCCGAATACCGGAGAGAAGACGGTTACTCAGCCTGAGGTTGTGCGTCAGGTCATTTCTGAGGAGAGCGCCAAGGAAACGGGCGAGTATCTGGAGCAGGTTGTTGCGGACCGAGTCATAGGTACCGGACGCAATGCCTACATTGAGGGTTACCGGGTGGCAGGCAAGACGGGAACAGCCATTAAAGTTGATGGCAAGGAATATGTTGAGTCCAAGGTGCTGGTCTCCTTTATCGGCTATGCACCTGTCAATGATCCGAAGATTGCCGTCATTGTGATTATTGACGAACCGAATGAAGAGGTCGGCGGCGGTAAAGCTGCAGCTCCTGTATTTAAAGAAGTTGTATCGCAGTCCCTGCAATATATGGGTGTCCCGAAACTGGCTGCCAAGAAAAGCGATACAACCAAAGAAGCTGCCGAGACCGCAGCACCGGTCCTGCGTACCACTCCTGACCTTGCCGGGAAAACGATGAAGGAAGCCAGGGAACAGCTTTTGGATGAAGGCTTTGACTTCGAGGGCGTCGGCGAGGGCGCCTCGGTGATAAGCCAATATCCCAAGGCGGGAACGGTACTCTCTTCCGGGCAGAGGATTTATCTTATCAGCCAGCAGGGCGCTGGGAAGGCCGTTCCGGATTTGCGCGGGGAATCGCTGCGTGATGCGCTGGAAATTCTAAGTTTACTGAAGGTTGATATCGGGGTAGAGGGCGAGGGGTATGTATCAGAGCAGACTGAGAGCACGGAGAACGGCAAGACTCTGGTAGCCTTGAAGCTCAAACCGCTGAATGAATACGGGGAGGAAATTCCTGTTGCACTACCGGAGGAAACTGGATTAGAGAATGACGGAGGAACGTAGGCTTGTTCTAACCCCTGTTTGTCCCGAATAGTCATGAAGGTAAGAGTTCATGTCTATTGCGGTGAAAGCGGGGGATAACGGAATGAAGGTCTCGAAGGTCGTGACTAGGCGGCGGATGCTTTGGACTCTGCTGAGCCTTGCGGTTTTGTTCGCGGCACTGGTTGTGCGTCTTGCTTATGTTCAACTGTCTAAAGGTGAGGAGCTCTCTGCCAAAGCAGAGGATTCCTGGCGTCGAAATATTCCGTTTACAGCTAAACGGGGTGAGATTGTGGACCGTCAGGGCGTTGCGCTGGCCTATAACATCAGCTCTCCTACGATTTATGCCATTCCCGTGCAAGTGAAGGAAAAGGAAAAGACTGCACAGCAGTTGGCGCCGCTGCTCGGTATGACCGAGGAAAAGCTTGTGAAGCTGATGTCCCAAAAGAATGCCTCGGTCAGATTGCAGCCCGGCGGCCGCAAAATTACGATGGAGCTTGCCGCCGGCATTCGTGATTTGCAGCTGCCGGGCATCGTTGTGGCTGAGGATAACAAGCGGTATTATCCATATGGGGATCTTGCAGCACATATACTTGGCTTCACTGGTATTGATAATCAAGGAATAACTGGAGTGGAGACCGTTTACGATAAGCTGCTGCAAGGGATACGCGGGAATATATCCTACTTGTCCGATGCGGCCGGAAGGCTGATGCCAGGCTCTTCTGAGCAGTATTCCGAACCCGAGGATGGCCTTAGTCTGCAGTTGACTATTGATAAGCAGATCCAGTCGATCATGGAACGCGAGCTGGATCAAGCAATGGTTAAATATCAGGCCCAGGGCAGTTGGGCAATCGCCATGAATCCTAAGAATGGCGAGATTCTGGCCATGGCCAGCAGGCCGGGGTATGAACCTGGACAATATAAGGAATATGATGCTGGAATCTATAACCGGAATTTACCGATCTGGATGACTTATGAACCAGGTTCTACGTTCAAAATCATCACCTTGGCCGCTGCGCTGCAGGAGGGTAAGGTGGACCTGGAGCATGACCATTTCTTTGACCCAGGGTTTATTGAGGTCGGCGGAGCGAGACTGCGCTGCTGGAAAAAAGGCGGCCACGGCAGCGAGACCTTCATGCAGGTGGTTGAGAATTCCTGTAATCCGGGCTTTGTTGCTCTGGGACAACGGTTGGGCAAAGAAACACTGTTCAAATATATCCGGAATTTCGGTTTCGGAAGCAAGACGGGAATCGATTTGAATGGCGAATCGAACGGTATCCTGTTCAAACCGTCGCAGGTTGGTCCGGTAGAACTGGCGACTACGGCCTTCGGGCAAGGGGTATCTGTTACCCCAATCCAGCAGATAGCTGCTGTTTCAGCGGCAATCAACGGGGGTAACCTGTATAAGCCCCATGTGGCTAAGGCCTGGATTCATCCGGATACCGGGAAGACTGTATCAGAGATGAAGCCGGAGCTTATCAAACAGGTTATTTCGGAAGAAACCTCCAAGAAGGTTCGGGAAGCCCTGGAAAGTGTCGTGGCCAAGGGAACGGGCCGTCCGGCCTTTATCGATGGCTACCGAGTCGGCGGGAAGACGGGAACCGCTCAGAAGGTCATAAACGGACGCTATTCTCCGACCGAGCATATCGTTTCTTTTATCGGCTTCGCGCCTGCGGATGATCCGCAAATCGTTGTCTACACTGCGGTCGACAACCCCAAGGGTCTCCAGTTTGGCGGCGTAGTGGCCGCTCCGATCGTACAAAACATTTTGGAAGATTCCCTGCATTATATGAAGGTCCCGGAACGCAGTAATCAGCTTCCCAAAACTTATAAGCTTGGTGAGGTTCCAATTGTTACAGTACCGGATCTTACGGGAGCAACGGTGCAGGATATTTATGAGGATTTGAACATGAATTTTAATCTGGCCCGATCAGGTTCTGGCAATACTGTTATTAATCAGGCGCCAAAAGCCGGGACGAGAGTCGAGCAGGGATCAACGATCAGGATTTATTTGGGCTCTTCCAGTGAATAACTATATTTATATAGCAGGTTATCACCTAACTGAAAATGTAGAGTGAGGGATTAATATGAAAGTTAATGAACTGTCTTCTTGTCTGGCAACTTCGCGTCTTTATGGTGATGGCGATGTAGAGATAAGCGATGTCCAGACCGACTCGCGGCGTGTGAAGCCTGGCGATCTGTTCATTTGTCTGCCCGGTCATACTGTGGACGGACATGAGTATGCTCCGCAGGCTGCGGCAAAGGGTGCAACAGCCATCGTGTGTGAGCGGAAGCTGGATATTGACTTGCCGCAGGTCATTGTCGATGACAGCCGGTTCGCGATGTCGGTAATTTCGAATGCGTTCTTTGGCTCACCCAGCAGCAGAATGAGAATGATCGGTGTAACAGGCACAAACGGCAAGACTACGACTACCTATTTGATCGAGCGGATCATGCAGGACCAGGACATTAAGACTGGACTCATCGGCACGATACAAATGCGTTATGACGGTCAAAGCTATCCGATGTCCGGAACAACGCCGGAATCCCTGGAACTGCAGCGCTCCCTTCAGGATATGGCCTCAAAGGGAGTCCAATGTTGTGTGATGGAGGTGTCTTCCCACGCTTTGGAGCAGGGCCGGGTCAAAGGTACCGATTTCCGTACAGCCATATTTACAAATCTGTCCCAGGATCATCTGGATTATCATCATACAATGGAGGAATATCGTGCTGTAAAAGGGCTGTTCTTCTCCCGGCTTGGAAACGTCATTTCTCCCTGGAAGGAAGAACGCAAATATGCTGTACTGAACGCGGATGATGCTGCCAGCATCTATTTTGCGGCCCAGACTGCGGCGGAAGTAGTTACATATGGCATTGATAGCGAGGCTAATGTACGGGCTTCACAAATATCGATAACAGCCAAAGGAACCTTTTTCCATGTAGATACGTTTAAGGGAGAGGCAGATATTTCGCTGCGAATGGTTGGGAAATTTAATGTTTATAATGCGCTCGCAGCTATCGCCGCCGCTCTCCTTGAGGATATTCCATTAGCGGAGATCAAGGCCAGCCTTGAGGCTGTAGCCGGGGTGGATGGCCGCGTGGAGTCTGTAGACGAGGGCCAGAACTTTGCAGTGATTGTGGATTACGCCCATACTCCGGACGGTCTGGAAAATGTTCTGCGTACGGTTCGCGAATTTGCCGCAGGGAAGGTGTTCACGGTGTTTGGCTGCGGAGGAGACAGAGACCGCACCAAACGGCCGCTAATGGGTAAAATTGCCGCCAGGTACAGCGATTTTGTACTTGTGACCTCCGATAATCCGCGAACCGAAGACCCGCTGTTGATCTTAAAGGATATAGAGGCGGGACTGACTGAGGACGGAATATCACCTGAAAGATATGAGCTGATTGCCGACCGTCGTGAAGCGATTAGAAAAGCTATTGAAATGGCAAGCCCCGGCGATGTAGTATTGATTGCGGGGAAAGGTCATGAGACCTATCAAATCATAGGCGGGGTAGTACATGATTTCGATGATCGAATCGTCGCCAAAGAAGTCATAAGGGGTCGAAGCAATTGATTATAAGAACGCTGGAAAATATCGCGGTGATGTGCGGGGGAGAATTGCTTGCTCCCGGGGCAGCCGCTACAGAAATAGCGGGAGTTGTAACAGATTCCCGCAAGATTACACCTGCCTGTCTATTTGTTCCGCTTACTGGGGAACACTTTGAGGGTCATGATTTCGGCGCTGCAGCACTTGCCGCCGGGGCTGCAGGTATATTATGGCAGCGCAACAAGGGACCTGCTCCGGACGGGGCTGTTATTGTAGTTGAAGATACACTTATGGCCCTGCAAATGCTGGGCACCGCTTATTTGACTCAAATTGCCCCTCAAGTGGTCGCCATTACAGGCAGTAACGGTAAAACTACGACGAAAGATATAGTTACTGCTCTCTTGGAAAGCCAGTACAAGGTTCACAAAACGCAAGGTAACTTCAATAATCATATCGGGCTGCCGTTGACCCTCCTTTCGATGAAGGAGGATACGGAAATCGCCGTTCTGGAAATGGGCATGAGCTCTCGCGGGGAAATAGCACTGCTGGCATCCCTGGCCGCTCCGGATGTGGCCGTGATCACCAATATTGGAGAATCGCATTTGCTGCAGCTTGGCTCCCGCATGGAAATTGCCCGCGCGAAGCTGGAAATTACCGAAGGATTGAAGCCGGAAGGGCTGCTGATTTATAACGGCGATGAGCCGCTTCTTGCAGAGGTTCTGACAGAGGGAAGCCTGTCTTTGCCAGCAGGGATGAAGACCTTCCGATTTGGAATAACCGCTGATAACGACGATTATCCTACCGGGATCATGGCGCATGCCGGCGGCATGACATTTACATCGAACTGTCATGGTGACCGTGCCTTCACGCTGCCTCTTCCCGGCAAACATAATGTTATTAACAGTTTGGCTGCCTTAGCGGTAGCGCGTCATTATGGGATTAGCGAAGATCATATTGAAGCCGGACTCCATAATCTGAAGCTGACCGGGATGAGAATTGAGGTAATGACTACTCCCTCAGGGATTACCCTGTTAAATGATGCCTACAATGCCAGTCCGACGTCGATGAAGGCGGCGATTGATGTGCTGCAGTCCATGAAGGGCAGTGGCCAGAAAATCGCAGTTCTCGGGGACATGCTGGAACTTGGTCCCGAAGAGGCGCAGTTTCATGCGGAAATCGGCTCCTATCTGGACCCGGAAAAGACGGATCTGCTGTTTACGTTCGGCCGTTTGTCAGAGCATCTGGCCAGTGCAGCAGGGAAGAAGTTCGGAAATGACCGTATATTTTCTTTTACAGATAAAGAAGAACTGACCGCGCTTCTCCGCACCAAATGCAGTCCAAGGGATATTGTGCTGTTCAAGGCTTCCCGGGGCATGCGTCTGGAGGAAGTCCTGCATAGCCTGATTGCTCATGTGTAACATAACAAAACTATTGGAGGGGGTGAACCCATGGATTATCAACTGTTGCTGCTGACTATTGCTGTGTCCTTTATCCTTGCGGTCATTGCCGCTCCGCTCTTCATTCCTCTGCTCCGCAGGATGAAATTCGGACAGCAGGTACGCGATGACGGACCTCAAAGCCATTTGAAAAAGGCGGGTACGCCAACGATGGGCGGTATTGTGATCATCGTGGCCTTCACGCTGTCGTATTTGAAATTTTCTGTCGTAAATACGGATTTTTATGTATTGCTGGTTGCTACGCTGGGCTATGGCCTCATCGGTTTTTTGGATGATTATATTAAAATAGTGTTCAAACGCTCGCTCGGCCTCACGCCGCGCCAGAAGCTGTTCGGTCAGCTGCTGGTAGGAGCCGTACTTTGCGCACTGCTGATTTCTGCGGGACATAGTACAAGTATCAGCATTCCGGGTACGTCTTTCAGCTTTGACTGGTCTGGCTGGTTCTATTATCCGTTTATCGTTATCATGATGATGGCGATTACGAATGCGGTCAATTTTACCGACGGATTGGACGGTCTGTTATCAGGGGTGAGTGCTATTGCCTTGGCGGCTTATGCAGTAGTGGCGATGCAGGCGACCTCTATTGCAGCGGGAGTATGCGCCGCAGCGATGATTGGGGCAGTGCTGGGTTTTCTTGTTTTCAACGCGTATCCTGCCAAAGTATTTATGGGTGATACCGGATCGTTCGGTATTGGCGGTGCCATCGGCGCAATTGCTATTGTGACGAAGAGCGAGCTGCTTTTCCTGGTGATAGGCGGTGTCTTTGTCATTGAAATGCTGTCCGTTGTTTTGCAGGTGGCCTCATTCAAGACCCGTGGTAAACGTATTTTCAAAATGAGCCCGATCCACCACCACTTTGAGCTTAGCGGCTGGTCGGAATGGCGGGTCGTTATTACATTCTGGGCCGTAAGCCTGGTTCTGGCCGGCTTGGGACTTTATATCAGCAAGGGGTTGTAAAGAATGAAACATCCGGATATGTACCGCGGCCAGGAAGTTGTTGTCCTGGGCCTTGCCAAGAGCGGTGTGCAGGTAGCCAAGGTGCTGCATGAACGCGGCGCGAACGTTACGGTTAATGATAAAAAGGAAAGAGATCAAAGTCCCGAAGCTTCCGAATTGGAATCTTTGGGAATTTGTGTTATATGCGGCGGACATCCGGAAGGGCTGATTCATGAGGGTGTAGCCCTTGTTGTTAAGAATCCGGGTATTCCTTACACCGTTACGCCCGTTCAAAAGGCAATACAACTGGGCATTGAGATTGTGACGGAGGTAGAGGTGGCTTACCGTCTTTGTGCGGCTCCAATGATCGGGATCACCGGCTCTAACGGCAAGACGACAACGACAACCTGGGTAGGACATATGCTTGAAGCTGCGGGAATGAACCCGATCGTCGCCGGGAACATCGGCACACCGCTTTGTCAGGCTGCGCAGGAAGCCACTGAGGACAACTGGATGGTTGTTGAGCTCAGCAGCTTTCAGCTCAAGGGAACGGAGACGTTCCGGCCTAAGGTGGGCTGTCTGCTGAATGTCGCCGAAACGCATTTGGATTATCATGGCGATATGAAGGATTATGTCGAATCCAAGGCGAAGCTGTTCGCCAATCAGGTAGAGAGCGACATCGCTGTATTGAACTGGGATGATTCTTACTGCCGGGAGCTTGTGCCTTATTTGAAAGGGACACTGCTGCCATTTTCGATGAATGAGGAACTGGTTCAGGGCGTTTATGTCAGCCCATCCTTCGTTCCTGACACCGAGGATGATTTGAAACGCACCATTATCTATCGTGATGTCGCAGGACAGGAAGTTGAAATTGCTGAAGTTGATTCCATAGGTCTTCCCGGCCGCTTCAATGTTGAGAATGCGCTCGCTGCCTGTGCCATTGCTATTGCGGCGGGTGCAGATCCGGCTTTACTCGGTGAGGTGCTGGCCTCATTCCGCGGTGTGGAACACCGGCTGGAATATGTGGCGCAGAAGGGCGGCGCCGCTTATTACAACAATTCCAAAGCAACCAACTCCAAAGCAACCTCAATGGCCCTGACCTCCTTCCGGCAGCCTGTTGTATTGATTGCCGGGGGGCTGGACCGCGGTTCCGACTATATGGAGCTGCTGCCTGTTCTGAGCGGCCGGGTCAAGGCAATGGTAGCTTTGGGAGAAACAAGGGACAAGCTGGCGCGTATAGCCGAAATGGCAGGACTAAAGCATATCGTTACCGTCGATAATGGGGATAGCGCCGCCGACGTGCTGCAGGTTGCCGTGCGGGAGGCTTCCGCTTTGGCGGAAGAAGGGGATATCGTTCTCCTGTCTCCCGCCTGCGCCAGCTGGGACATGTTTACATCCTATGAAGAGCGCGGGCGTATTTTTAAAGAGGCGGTGCATAACCTTTAAGTAGGGGGGCGGATAAGCCCCTACTACGGATGCAAGAGGTGTGCTCCTTATGAATAAGTCTCGTCCTGCGCCGGATATTTGGCTGCTGATCCCTATTCTATCTTTGCTGGCTATCGGCATGGTGATGGTATACAGCGCCGGATCCGTTCTGGGCTTTCGCAATTATGGAGATTCGTTTTATTTTGTCAAAAGACAGCTATTGTTTGCCGGATTCGGGCTGGTCGCGATGTATATCACAGCCAATACTGAATATCGGGTGTGGAAGGGCTTTGCCAAGGCAGGGTTGATTGTATGTTTTATCCTGCTCGTTATGGTCCTCATTCCAGGTATCGGGGTCGTACGCGGTGGAGCACGCAGCTGGCTGGGCATCAGTTCCTTCGGAATCCAGCCGTCCGAGTTCATGAAAATGGGGATGATCCTTTTCCTGGCTAACTGGCTGGGGCGCGAGGATTATGATATTTCCTCCTTCACTCGCGGACTGCTCCCGCCGCTCGCGCTGATCGGTTCGGCTTTTGCTTTGATCATGCTTCAGCCTGATCTTGGAACAGGTACAGTTATGGTGGGGGCCACTTTGATGATGGTCTACACAGCCGGGGCCCAAATAAAGCATCTGGTGTCACTAGGTATAGCGGGAGCAGTCGGCTTTGCAGGCTTGATTGCCACAGCGCCTTACCGCTTGCAGCGGATTACGGCTTTTCTTGATCCCTGGTCGGACCCGCTCGGCGCAGGTTACCAGATCATCCAGTCGCTGTATGCCATAGGCCCCGGGGGACTCGGCGGACTCGGGCTTGGGATGAGCCGCCAGAAATACAGTTACGTTCCCGAACCGCAGACCGACTTTATCTTTTCTATTTTGGCTGAGGAGCTGGGCTTTATCGGCGGATTGGCAGTGCTGACACTGTTTCTGATCCTGATTTGGCGTGGGATGAAGGTAGCCATGAGTCTGCCTGACCGCTTCGGCAGCTATTTGGCCGTAGGCATCGTTTGTATGGTGGCTGTTCAAGTCATTATCAACATCGGTGTGGTTATCGGTCTTATGCCCGTTACGGGCATTACGCTCCCGCTGATCAGCTACGGTGGCTCTTCACTGACCCTGATGCTTACAGCCCTCGGCATTTTATTGAACTTATCCCGTTATGTGAGGTGAAAGACATGCGTATCGTATTAAGCGGCGGAGGCACGGGAGGACATATTTATCCCGCGGTCGCGGTAGCCAGGCAGTTGGAAGCCGAGGAGGAGGAGGAGCGAACGGAAATTCTGTACATAGGCGGAACGAGGGGCCTTGAAAGCAAGCTTGTTCCCCAGGAGAAAATTCCGTTCAAGGCAATAGATATCACCGGTTTTCGGCGGAAGCTCTCTCTGGACAATGTGAAAACGGTTATGCGTTTCCTTAAAGGTGTGAAGTCTTCCAAGGAAATGCTGAAGCAGTTTAAACCGGACGTCGTTATAGGAACCGGAGGATATGTTTGCGGTCCGGTCGTTTATGCGGCTTCCAAGCTGGGCATTCCAACCTTGATTCATGAACAGAATGCAATTCCGGGCTTGACCAACAAGTTTCTCAGCAGATATGCCGATACGGTAGCCGTAAGCTTTGCAGGTACGGAGTCTTCCTTCCCTGGAAGCAAACGGGTGATTTATACAGGCAATCCCCGTGCGACTACTGTGACCACGGCAAGCCCTCAGCGAGGGTATGCTTCCCTTGGTATTTCCGAAGGCAGTACCGTTGTTCTGGTCGTAGGCGGCAGCCAGGGAGCCAAGGCAATTAATAAGGCTATGATTGAAATGGCTCCATTTGTGGGTAAGGGTAATGGAGTTCATTATGTGTATGTTACCGGTGAGCCGTATTTCGAAGAGACCCGCAAGGAATTGCGCGAAAAGCTGGGGGGACTGCCCAATGGGCTGCATGTCCTTCCCTACATTCACAATATGCCGGAGGTGCTGGCCTGCACTTCTCTTATAGTGAATCGTGCAGGTGCTTCTTTTCTCGCCGAGATTACAGCACTGGGTATTCCCTCCGTTCTTATTCCTTCACCTAACGTAACAAATAACCACCAGGAAGCGAATGCGAGACAACTGGAAGGCGAGGGTGCGGCAGTGGTCATATTGGAGAAAGATCTGACAGGGCCGGCCTTGCTCAGCGCCATTCATAACATTATCGGAGATGAACAATTACGTCAAAAGATGTCCCTGAACGCACAGCGGCTCGGCAAAAGGGACTCTGCGGCTGTGATTACGAAGGAGCTGCGCAGACTGGTCGCCCAGAAGAGTTAGACCTGTTATGTATATGCACAGCCAAGCGCAATTTGCGTGAAGTTCTTAATAGGCTGCGGCTGTCACACACCCGAGGGATTTGACATAGGATAATCCTATAATCGTGACAATCACCCAGGGCACTTCCGGTATATATGGAGAATAAGCAGAGGCGAACTATCTTGATCGGCTATCTTCCTACTCCTGGTACCGAGTGTTTGTGGTGGGTGAGCGGTAAACTCGGGGGTGATACATTGGACAAATTGGTGATTGAGGGAGGGAATCCCTTGTCAGGCACCATTCGCATCCATGGAGCAAAAAATGCAGCATTGCCGATATTGGCGGCAAGCCTGCTGGCCGAAGGAGTTCACTCACTGCATAATGTGCCGAAGCTGCTTGACATCGAAACTATGCTGGATATATTGGGCCGGCTGGGCTGCGCAAGTGTGCATGAAGAGGAAACGGTGACGATAAATACGTCATCCGTGAGTACATCCCATGTTCCTGAGGATCTAATGCGGCAGATGAGATCCTCAATCTTTCTTATGGGACCTTTGTTATCGAGATTTGGCGAAGTGACGATTTACCAGCCGGGCGGCTGTGCGATCGGAGAACGCAAAATCGACCTTCACCTGCAGGGTTTACAGGCACTGGGGGCGGAGATTGAGGAAAGCAACGGCCGGGTTTCCTGCCGGGCAGCAAAGCTTACGGGAAGTGATATTCATCTCGACTATCCGAGTGTAGGGGCGACGGAGAATATTATGATGGCTGCGGCCAAAGCAGAAGGCACTACAACGATATCGGGTGCGGCCAGAGAGCCCGAGATTCAAGATCTGCAGAATTTTTTGAATAAGATGGGTGCTCATATTATAGGGGCGGGAACGGACACGATTACTATTCAAGGTGTGGAAAAGCTCTACCCCTGTTCATATGAGGTTATTCCTGACAGGATTGTGGCCGGGACCGTAATGATTGCAGCAGCAGCAACACGGGGCGCTGTAACATTGACCCGGACCAATGCCGGGCATCTGTCCTCACTGATTCATGTTCTGAAGCGTGCAGGTGTTCAAATCACAGTATGCAATGATATAATTAATATCAGCTGTATGGGACGGCCTCGGGCAGTAGAAAGAATTATAACTTCTCCTTACCCTTCTTTTCCTACCGATTTACAGTCACAGGTTATGGTCCTTCTAGCACTGGCCGATGGTTTTAGTATCATCAAGGAGACGGTATTCGAAGGACGATTCAAGCATGTGGATGAGATGGCCCGAATGGGCGCGGATATTTCCATTGATTTGAATCGTGCGTTTATCCGCGGCGTACAAAGGCTGTATGGTGCCACCGTGGAGGCTACGGATTTACGCGCCGGGGCAGCACTTGTCATCGCCGGGCTTGCCGCCCAAGGCACCACGATTGTGGAGCAAGCGCATCATATCGATCGGGGCTATGACGGCATCGAGAAGCTGTTTCAGAAGTTGGGCGCCCGCATTACCCGTAAAGTATCTGTACCGGGTCCCTTTGATTTAAACTACAAGGATGTATAGGCTGCACGGATTCCGTCCCGAAAAGTACGGTAATGCTGTTTTCTTCCTGGCCAATTAAAGATCCTGTCTTCTACCTGTCCAAGGAGGAGACAGGGCCTTCTTACGGAGATATGAGAATGTCAAAAACGCGTTTACCTCTTCTTAAAGAGGACAAGCCCAAGAAAAAAATGAGCCGGAGGCTTACGGCTATACTGCTGCTGCTTTTCATTGCGCTTCTTGCCGTGATTTTTTTCCGCTCGTCTGTCAGCCGGATAACGCAGATTACGTTTGAAGGCAGCAAATATTCCACACAACAGGAATTGCTTGCCCAAAGCGGTCTGAGAATCGGAGGGCAATTCTTTGCGGTTTCCAAGGAATCGGTGCAAAAATCCATGCTGAAATTGAATACCATTCAAACAGCAACTGTGGAAAAATCCTTTCCGGGCATTATTAAAGTTCATATCGAGGAATTTCCGGCTGTAGCTTACGAGCTGGACGGTGAGGGGACCCTGAAGGCGATTTTATCCAGCAGCGCGGCGGTATCCATTAATGAAACCGGCATTGCGGTAGAGAAGCCTATACTGACAAACTGGAAGGACTCTGACCCCTTCAAAACCAAGCTGTGCAAAGTGCTGGGGAGCATTCCCAACGAACTTACAAGTGATATTTCAGAAATTGTCCCTTCACCGACACTCTCTTTTCCAGACCGGATCAAGATGTATACCCGGTCCCGCTTTGAGGTTATTACAGCGATTTCATTGCTGAGTGATAAGATTGAATATTTAAATCAGGTTATCGAAACAGAACAGCCTGGACTGATCAAGATGCTAGAAGCGGATTCATATGTTCCCTTTTTTACAGAAAACGGTGATGGTGAGGACTTACAAGAGTAAAAAGTCCCTACTAATACTAGTAAAAAAATGCTACAATCGATTTTATGGGCAAGAAGTTACATCCCCCTTTTTTCTCCGTTAACCATTGGAGATTATCAACAATCTTCCAGTCAAAAAAATTGTTGAAAAAAGAGGGAAAGCATTGCGTATGTGGAATATGTACAGAGACGTTTCCCGGGACCGGGAACAAATTTATCACTTATTTCATTATAACAGGAGGTGCCATAGGGCTTGAGCAACAATGACATCATTGTTAGTTTGGACATCGGTACATCCAAAGTTCGTGCAATTATTGGGGAAGTTACCAATGGAACCTTTAATATTATTGGCGTTGGATCTGCTAATTCCGAAGGAATACGTAAAGGCGCGATTGTAGATATCGATCAGACCGTTCAGTCCATCAAGAGTGCTGTCGAGCATGCAGAACAAATGGTCGGTATTCAAATATCCGAGGTATATGTCGGCATTTCGGGAAATCACATCGGACTTCAATCCAGTCATGGCGTTGTAGCGGTTCAGAATGAGGACCGCGAAATTGGCCAGGAGGATATCGAGCGCGTAATCAAGGCGGCGGAAGTGATCGCATTGCCTCCAGAGCGTGAAGTTATCGATGTTGTCGCGAAGCAATATATTGTCGATGGTCTTGAAGGAATTCAGGATCCCCGGGGGATGATCGGCGTTCGCCTTGAAGTGGAAGCTACGATCATTACCGGTGCAAAGACGCCAATACATAACCTGTTACGCTGTGTTGAGAAATCAGGCTTGAAGGTTAAGGATCTTGTACTGATGTCTCTCGGAGCAGGAGGATTGGCGCTATCCAAAGATGAGAAATCAATGGGTGCCGTCCTGGTGGATATAGGTGCGGGTTCAACAACGATAGCTGTATATGAAGAAGGCTCTCTTAGTGCAACTTCTACGATTCCGATTGGCGGAGAATTTGTAACCAATGATATTGCCTACGGACTTCGGACACTAACCGATCAGGCTGAGAAGGTTAAGCTGAAGTATGGTTGTGCCTGGATTGATGATGCTGCCTCGGACGTTACCTTCAAGGTGCTCCGGATTGGCAGCAATGTGGAGAAGGAGTTCAACCAGGAGGATTTGGCGGCAATTATTGAACCGCGTGTCCAGGAGATTTTCCATCTTATCTCTCAGGAAGTGAAACGGCTTGGTTACATTGACCTTCCCGGAGGTTATATATTAACGGGTGGCACTGTATCGATGCCGGGTGTATTGAAGGCTGCTCAGTCAGAGCTGTCCTCATCCGTACGCATTGCCGTTCCGGATTATATTGGTGTTCGGGACCCTGGCTTCACTGGCGGTGTCGGCATTCTGCATAACGTAGTCCGCAGTTTCCGCGGACGTAGCAGCAGTGGAAATAGCAATAGCAACAAGAAGACGGTTAACCGCAGTACTAAGCAGAATTCTGCACCAAGTCAGAGTTCTGCCCGGAAATCCGGATTGGTGGAGCGTATAAAGGATATTTTTAGTGATTTCATATAAGCGAAAGTCCAGATATACTTGGACCGGCCATCCAAGCACTATTCTAGGGGGAGATGGAATAATATGTTAGAATTTGATTTTGAAATGGAGAGCTTGGCGCAAATAAAAGTCATCGGCGTCGGCGGCGGCGGTAGCAACGCTGTTAACCGGATGATTGAGAACGGCGTTCAGGGTGTTGAGTTCATCACGGTAAATACAGATGCCCAAGCGCTGCATATGGCCAAATCGGAGCACAAGCTGCAAATCGGGGACAAATTAACCCGTGGATTGGGTGCAGGAGCGAATCCTGAGGTCGGCAAGAAAGCGGCTGAAGAATCCCGCGACCTGATTTCTAATACACTTAAAGGCGCAGATATGGTTTTTGTTACCGCAGGTATGGGAGGCGGAACAGGAACAGGCGCAGCTCCGGTAATTGCTGAAATTGCCAGAGAGTGCGGAGCATTGACGGTAGGCGTTGTAACACGTCCTTTTACTTTTGAAGGCAGAAAACGTTCCAATCAGGCAGAGCTTGGTATCGAAGCGTTGAAAGAGAAAGTGGATACGCTAATCGTAATACCGAACGACCGTTTGCTGGAGATTGTCGATAAAAAAACACCGATGCTGGAAGCATTCCGTGAAGCGGACAATGTGCTGCGCCAGGCGGTACAGGGTATCTCGGATCTGATCGCCGTTCCGGGTCTGATCAACCTTGACTTTGCCGATGTAAAAACCATAATGACAGAGCGTGGCTCAGCACTTATGGGAATCGGCATTGCAACAGGAGAAAACCGTGCTTCGGAAGCGGCGCGTAAAGCCATTATGAGCCCGCTATTGGAAACATCCATTGAGGGAGCACGCGGAGTAATTATGAACATTACAGGCGGTTCCAATCTCTCGCTGTATGAAGTGAATGAAGCGGCTGAAATTGTAACCTCTGCTTCCGACCCTGAAGTGAACATGATCTTCGGCGCGATTATCGAGGAAACGATGAAGGACGAGATCAAGGTGACGGTTATAGCAACCGGCTTTGAGCATAAACCCTCACCGTCCGCTGCCCAGGTACGACGCCCTGCAGCCTCTCCGAGCGAGCCAGCCGCTGATAAGAACGCCAACCTGCGTCCTTTTGGCAATCAGACAAGTTCTGACCAGCTGGATATTCCGACGTTCCTGCGCAACCGTACACGCGGTAATAACGACTAATCTAAATCTATAATTAAGTTAAATAGACTATGACTATAAAAGCACCGTGAATCCCCTAGCATTTGCTGGAGGATTCACGGTGCTTTTTGCTGAAACCGAAAACTCGACAAAAAAACCTCAGGAATGCCCCCAGGTTTAGACAGACTTTGAATACGAGACTTTCTATACTAATCATATCGTCCAAAAAAGAATGACTTAGCCGCAAGGCTCAAGGCTAGATTTCCGTTTTAGGCAGGTGAATGTCCTGGTAGTATATATTGACTTGATATTTGCCGCCAATCTTTTGATCGACGGAATACTGCTGTGGCTTACCGGCTGGATGCTGAGGCTCAGGACACCCTGGTGGCGTATGAGTCTATCCGCCTTTGTCGGTGCGTTATATGTGGTGATGATGTTTGTGCCGGAATTGTCCTTTCTTTACACCTTCATCATCAAATTCGGATTGTCGGTGCTTATGCTATGGATAGCATTTGGCTTCGTTAGCCTGCAAAGCTACCTCCGGACTATGGGAGCGTTTTATATGATTAACTTTGCGGCAGCAGGCGGTATTCTTGGTATTCATTATTTGCTGCAAAGCTCCGGTGATATTTGGAATGGCATTATGTTTACTGCTGCAGGAGGTTATGCGTACCGGATAAAAATCGGCTTTTGGTTCATTCTCGCGATATTGCCTCTTGTACTGGTCTGCTTCAAAATGGTTCATTCCTCCCGTGTCAGGAGGGAAAAGCTAGAGACCTATATCGGTGAGGTGGAAGTAGAAATTGGCGGAGTATCTGTTGTCTGCAGCGGTTTGATGGATACCGGAAACAGGCTGTATGATCCTCTGACCCGTATTCCTGTAATGGTCATGGAGGCGGCACTTTGGGAAGGGTATCTCCCGGCCTCATGGAAAGGCAGACTGACTCAGGATGGAGCGGACAGACTTTTGCTGGAAACGGACGGGCAGTCCTTTGCCTGGCAGGACAGAATGCGGCTTGTGCCTTACCGGGGCGTCAACCGCGGGGCCTCCTTCATGCTCGCCTTGAAGCCGGACCTTGTAACGATAAGGCTCGGTGAAGATACTTTTCACAGTAAAAGAGTACTGATTGGGCTGGATGGCGGGACACTGTCGGGAGACGGCGCGTACCGGGCCATCATACACCCGGATTTGACCCAGACAGAGAGCATTGTTAACGCGGCGATCCCGTCCTGATGACCAGCCGCAGGAAGCGGACACTAGAAACTTTACACCGAACCATGCACTTCTAGAAGGAGGAACAATGATGGTTAAATGGAAAATCGCTATGCAGCTGCAATATTACCGCATGCTATTTCTGCTGGGGCTGAAAAGCCAGGAAATTTATTATATCGGCGGAAGCGAGGCACTGCCTCCTCCGCTGACGCGTGAGGAGGAGGAGTACTTGCTTCAGCGGCTATCCAGCGGCGACGCAGCTGTTCGTGCGATGCTGATTGAGCGCAATCTGCGGCTTGTTGTGTACATTGCCCGCAAATTTGAGAATACAGGCATTAACATTGAGGATCTGGTCTCCATAGGTGCCATAGGTCTGATAAAAGCGGTTAATACATTCGATCCCGAGAAAAAGATCAAGCTGGCAACCTATGCCTCCCGCTGCATAGAGAATGAAATTTTGATGTATTTGCGGCGTAACAGCAAGACGCGCAGTGAGGTTTCTTTTGATGAACCGTTAAATATTGATTGGGATGGCAATGAGCTGCTTCTGTCGGACGTGCTGGGTACGGAGAATGATACGATATACCGGAATATTGAGGAGCAGGTGGACCGGAAGCTGCTGCAGAAAGCGCTGGAAAAGCTGAGCGAACGGGAACGGCTGATTATGGAGCTCCGGTTCGGACTGCGCGGAGGCGAGGAAAAAACGCAAAAAGATGTCGCTGATCTGCTTGGCATATCCCAATCCTACATTTCACGGCTGGAGAAAAGAATTATCAAGCGGCTTCGCAAGGAGTTCAACAAGATGGTTTAAATAGACACGGCCAAGGAATAAAATGGCCACCCCGGGAGATAATGTACAGTAATGTTTCTCCTTGGGAGGTAAATCATCATGACCCGAAATAAAGTCGAGATTTGCGGTGTGGATACTTCCAAATTACCCGTTCTGACGAACGTGGAAATGCGGCTGCTGTTCACTTCGCTGCAGCAGCAGGGCGAACGTTCCGCCCGAGAGAAATTGGTAAACGGCAATCTGAGACTTGTATTAAGCGTCATCCAGCGATTCAATAATCGGGGAGAGTTCGTTGACGATCTGTTTCAGGTTGGTTGCATCGGGCTGATGAAAGCCATCGATAATTTTGATCTAGGGCAAAATGTTAAATTCTCCACATATGCAGTACCGATGATTATTGGAGAAATCCGCCGTTATCTGCGTGATAATAACCCGATCCGGGTGTCAAGATCACTGAGGGATATCGCCTATAAAGCGCTACAGGTACGGGATAGCCTTACTAATCAGAATTCGCGGGAACCTACCCTGTTGGAAATATCCGAGGCACTGGGCGTGCCCAAGGAAGACGTCGTTTTTGCGCTGGATGCGATCCAGGACCCGGTTTCCCTGTTTGAGCCGATCTATCATGACGGAGGAGATCCGATTTATGTAATGGACCAGATCAGCGATGACAAGAACAAGGATGTCTCCTGGATCGAAGAAATTGCATTACGCGAAGCTATGCGCAAGCTCGGGCAGCGGGAGAAGAGAATACTTTCGATGCGCTTTTTCGAAGGCAAGACCCAGATGGAGGTGGCGGATGAGATCGGCATTTCCCAGGCACAGGTTTCCCGTCTTGAAAAATCGGCCATTCAGCAGATGCAAAAGTATGTGAAATCTTAAGACCACTAAAAAAGTGAGGCCATGGGCGATCCGTAAAGGATCGCCTTTCTTAATAAAAAGATATTTCAGTTCTGCATGAAAATGACATGTAGCCAAGCTTATGTATCATATATTTATTAATACGTCTGATGGTACGGAGGTGGCGCAATGAATCAGGAGTCTTTAGCGGCAGGTAAAAAAATGAAAATATCAGATTTTCAGACCAAGGATGTCATCAACATTGTAGACGGTAAACGATTGGGGCAGATCAGTGATCTGGAGCTGGATTTGAGAAAAGGTGTAATCGACGCTATTGTAGTGCCCGGTTATACCCGTTTTATGGGATTGTTCGGCGGGGGCTCTGATCTAATCATTCCGTGGCGGAATATCGTCAAAATCGGCTCGGATGTAGTGCTTGTAAAAATGGAAGAGTTGCGGACACCCTTTCAGGAGGAGCAGCGGGAGACGGTTTATCTGGAGCGGGGGGATCGCAGCGAACGGCGCACATATTAGCCGGTGCGTCTTTTTTTACATATATAATTTAAAATTACTTGGCTCTACCGGCAGGCGTCTTGCCTCATGGGGTGTTTAGACAGGGTTGTTCTTGTGGTACACTGGAGCGGAGGTGAGAATATGGAGCCGTTTGTGCTTAAGGGTGAAACACCGCCGCTGTTCCGTCTGGAGCCGTGGAATGTGAATCATACAGGGATTACCGCTGGTTTTACAAGCAGACAGGGAGGCGCCGGCAAGGCGCCCTATGAAAGTCTTAACTGTGCTTTTCACGTGGGTGACAATCCCAAGGACGTGATAAGCAATCGGAGAATTCTTGCCCGGAAACTTGGCTTTCAGCTTGAAGACTGGACATGCGGGGAACAGACTCATGGGGTGAATATAGCCGTAGTGGATTACAAGGACCGCGGCCTTGGAAGCGAGGACAGAACCTCCGCCTTTGCGGAAACCGATGGATTGATTACCAATGTTCCGGGTGTGCTGCTGACTTCCTTTTATGCGGATTGTGTTCCGTTATATTTCTATGACCCGGTGCGGTCAGCAGTGGGTCTGGCGCATGCCGGCTGGAAAGGGACTGTAGCTGAGATTGCTGCCGCTATGGTAATCAAAATGAGTGATGAGTACGGAAGCCGTCCGCATGATATTCTTGCGGCCATAGGTCCTTCTATCGGTGAGTGTTGTTATGAGGTGAATGACCATGTGATGAATCAGGTTCATCCACTGGAGGAGCACTTTGTTACAGAAACGGGTTTATCCCAGAGCTTGTATCGAAAGTCAGAAGCAAATGGCGACAAAAGCATGCTTAACTTGAAAGAATTGAATCGACGCATTATGATAAAAGCAGGAATATTGCCGACTCATATCGAATGTACAACTTGGTGTACAAGCTGTAATCCGGATTTATTTTTTTCCTACCGCAAGGAAAACGGTGTTACGGGGAGAATGACGAGCTGGATCGGAATAAAGGAGAGTTGAAAGTTGGCCTTGACACTGCAGGAGAGAATAGCCGAAGTAAGTGATCGCATACAGCGTGCCTGTGCGGCAAGCGGCCGGGATCCAGGGGATGTCCATGTGATTGCTGTGACCAAATATGTTACATTGGATAAGGTAGCCTCAGTACTGTCTGCCCCTATGGAGCATATCGGTGAAAGTCGCTGGCAGGATGCCGAAAGTAAATGGATTGCTCTCGGGGATAAAGGGACATGGCATTTCATCGGGCATTTGCAGACCAATAAGGTAAAGGACGTTATCGGCAAATTCCAATATATTCACTCTTTGGACCGGCTGTCTCTGGCACAGGAACTGCAAAGGAAGGCCAAGACGGCAGGGATTGACGTCAAGGTGTTCCTACAGGTAAACATTTCAGGTGAAGAGAGCAAATATGGCCTTGCACCAGAGGAAGTACCGGATTTTTTACGGAGTATCGCAAGTCTGGACCGTGTAAAAGTTATAGGACTTATGACGATGGCTCCGTTTGAAGAAGATCCGGAGCATACTCGTCCTGTATTTCGAGGTTTACGTGAGTTACGCGATCAATTGAATCATCAAGCACTTACACCTGAGCCGATCCGTGAACTGTCGATGGGAATGTCGAATGATTTTGATGTGGCTGTTGAAGAAGGGTCCACCTGGGTTCGCCTGGGCACGGTATTAGTAGGCCATGAGGAGGGATCGTGATGGGTGTGATGAACCGGTTTATGAATTTTTTGGGCTTGCAGGAGGAAGAGGAAGTTGTAGAGCGGGAGCAAATCTCTTCGCGCGATGAGGAAGATTATGAACCTGTACCTGTAGAGACCCGCAAAAACCAACGGGGAGGTAATGTCGTCAGTATTCATTCGCAAAAAAATGTGAAGGTTGTACTGTATGAGCCCCGTTCGTATGATGAAGCCCAGGAAATTGCGGATCATCTTCGTTCACACCGGACAGTAGTAATCAATCTGCAGCGTGTCCGCAATGATCAGGCGATGCGGATTATTGATTTTATTAGCGGGACTGTATATGCCCTTGGCGGAGGAATCTCCAAAATTGGGGGCAATATATTTATGTGCACACCGGATACGGTTGAAATTCAGGGTTCCATTACGGAAATCCTGGGTGATGAGCAAGATTATAACAGAATGAGGTGAACGGGTTTTGACCCAAATTTATTCGATTATTGATATACTGTTCAACATTTATTTCTACATGATTATTTTCTATGTGCTGATGTCCTGGCTGCCTAATGTTCGCGATAACTTTATCGGAGAGCTCCTTAGCAAGCTGGTAGAACCCTATCTCACACCGTTTCGGAGAATGATTCCGCCACTTTTCGGGACGCTTGATATTTCTCCGTTTATCGCCTTGATCGTGCTGGAATTTGCCGCAGGCGGGTTAAAATCAGTACTCAGATATTTTATAGGCTGATCTCATGAAGAATGAAATTTATGGTCATTTTCACCCCGATGAACGCCAATTTGTTGACAGGGCCTGGGAATGGGTTAACCATGCAGGAGAGTATCATGAGGTCAAGCTTACCGATTTTCTTGATCCTCGCCAGGGTTATATTTTGCATAGCCTTGTTAACCGTCATCCTGATGTTATTCTGAGAATGGAAGGCGGGCATGAAGGGGCGGAACGGCGGCGGGCATTGATCGCTCCGGATTATCGTGATCTGGATCATGAGGACATGGAGATGAAGGTGCTTGCCATCACTCCTGCTGAACAGAAGTTTCAAGCTTTGGAGCATAGCGATTATATGGGCTCTATTCTGGGTCTTGGTATCAAAAGAAGTAAAATCGGTGATATCCGCGTGCTTGAGAACGGCTGTCATGCCGTAGTAACATCGGATATCGCCGATTATTTGGCTATACACTTGAATGGAGTACACCGGGTTTCGGTAAGCACGGAGATTTTACCGCTGTCCGCGCTGCGGGGTACGGAAACCAAACTGGAGATTATGGAGCTTTCCGTAGCCTCTCTCCGCCTGGACGGGATTGCCTCGGATGTATGCCGCCTGAGCCGGAGCAAAATGCTTGTTCCGATCAAGGGGGGCCGGGTCAGGGTGAACTGGAAGGTGGAGGAAGACCCCTCCTTCGGACTTAAGGAAGGCGATATAGTATCTGTACAGGGCTTCGGGCGATTCAAGGTTACGGAGATCGGCGGCTTGACCCAAAAAGGCCGTTACCATGTTCAGGTTGGTAAATTTGTATAGATACTTTGCAGGAATCTGAAGTTAATTGTCGAAATTCATTAACTTTGGGAATCATATAGTCTTTTCTGTTGGGGCGATAGAGGGTTGAAATTTCTAGGAGGTGCACAGCATGCCATTAACACCGCTCGATATACATAACAAGGAATTCGCCCGGCGGTTCCGAGGTTATGATGAAGATGAGGTCAACGAATTTTTGGACCAGGTTATCAAGGATTACGAGATTGTTATTCGTGAGAACAAGGAGCTGCATAACCAGCTTTTGTCCATTCAGGAACGCTTGGATCATTTTGTTAATATTGAAGAAACACTTTCAAAGACCATCATCGTTGCCCAGGAAGCGGCGGATGAAGTGAAGAGCAACGCGAAGAAGGAATCGCAGCTTATTATCAAGGAATCGGAGAAAAATGCTGACCGGATCGTAAACGAAGCACTTTCCAAATCACGTAGAGTTGCTATAGAGACTGAAGAATTGCGCAAGCAGGCCTCCATTTACCGTACCCGCTTCCGGACGCTTCTTGAAGCGCAGCTGGAGCTGCTCTCCCAGGATGATTGGGACGCTCTGGAGAGTCGTGAGGTCCGCGAAGGCGTAATCTAGCTCTCATCAACAACGCATAAGAGTATTCGATGAATGTAATTTTAATTGATGTTCTGCAAGGGGGGCCCAAAAGCTATGGTTGGCTGTTGAGGCTCCCTTTTTCTGTGGTGCAAGATTAAAGGGAGTTGGTGTGGACGCTCCTTGGGAACTTCCCTGTTTGCATTCAACCCTGGATGTTGACATTTGAGGCTAAAGAGGCTATAACTAGAACATATCTTTACCATGTTCATATGTATTCGATGAAGGGACCAGTACGACAGGTTGCGTTCTCCAGAGAGTCGGCGATTGCTGAGAGCCGATGTTCAGACCCTGAAGGAAGATCTTCCCCTAGAAGCCAAGCTGAAGCGTTAATCGTGCGTAAGCTGAGCCGTCTGCCGGACGTTACACCGGACCCGTGCCAATCTTTACGCACGGGACTGAGATCGTGCTGTTTGACGTTCCAATTATGGAAGTCATCATGCACTGAATTAGGGTGGTATCGCGAGCATTGTCTCGCCCCTTGGGGGGTGAGACAATGCTCTTTTTTCTGCTCTTGCTCTTGCAGTTCATCCCGAGCCGCGATCCCGAAGGGCAGCCCTAGCGAGGGTATAAAGGGCCGGCAAGTGAGCCGCCGGCCATCCCGTCGCAGTATAGGCCCCGAAGGCGTCCCCGTTAGGGGAGCCTGAGAGGGGCCGCTCACCGCGCCGAACAATCACTCCCTTCCACCACACCCCCTCTTTCCGCCGAGCTTGCGGGTGTCCAGAGGGCAGCAGCCCTTGGGGTCCCCCTTGGCTAAGGGGGATTTAGGGGGATCGAAAATTTTGAAAAGGAATGATGACCACATGCAAAAAGTAGACATCAAAGAAAAAGCGCGGGCAAGAGACGTCCGTATTTTGAAGAAGTGGAGCGATGAAAATACGTTCCGCAAATCCATGGAAAACCGCGAGGGACGCCCAAACTATGTGTTCTATGAAGGACCTCCGACTGCGAATGGAGCGCCGCATATCGGCCACGTGCTGGGACGGGTAATCAAGGATTTCATCGGACGCTACCAGACGATGAAAGGCTACCGCGTAGTGCGCAAAGCCGGCTGGGATACACACGGTCTCCCTGTCGAGCTGGGTGTTGAGAAGCAGCTTGGCATCTCCGGAAAGCAGGAGATCGAAGCTTACGGCGTTGAAAAATTTATTACGAAATGCAAGGCCAGCGTATTTGGTTATGAGAAGCAATGGCGCGAGTTCACGGAAGCCATCGGTTACTGGACCGATCTGGATAATCCTTACATCACGCTGAATAATACCTATATCGAGAGCGTATGGAACATACTGGCTACAGTGCATGAGAAAGGGCTGCTGTACCGCGGTCATCGCGTAAGTCCTTATTGCCCGAGCTGCCAGACTACCCTGAGCTCGCATGAAGTGGCGCAGGGCTACAAGACGGTTAAAGACCTCAGTGCAACGGCAAAGTTCAAGCTTGATGACAGCGGAGACTTTGTTCTGGCCTGGACGACAACCCCTTGGACGCTCCCGGCGCATATGGCTTTGGCGATGAACCCGGATATGGATTATGTGCGGGTGCAGCAGGAAGACGGCGTGTATATCCTGGCCAAGAATTTGGTGGAAGAGGTTGTGAAAGGCGAGCATACAATCCTTTCCACCCATAAAGGCTCTGAATTTATCGGAAAAACCTATGCCCCTCCTTTCGGTTATATCCAGGCTGAGAAAAGCAATATCATCGTGGGGGCTTCCTTCGTTACGGATGCCAGCGGTACAGGTATCGTGCACATGGCTCCGGCTCATGGCGAGGATGACTATAAATCCTGCCGTGAGAACGGCATCAGCTTCGTTAACGTGGTGGATACATCGGGTAAATATACGGATGTCGTGACTGATTTTGCAGGGCGTTTTGTGAAGGATTGCGATCTGGACATCGTCAAGACGCTTTCGGAAAAAGGATTGCTGTACAGTAAAGAGAAATACGAGCATAGCTACCCATTCTGCTGGCGCTGCGATACACCGCTTCTGTACTATGCAACAGACAGCTGGTTCATCAACACAACGGCGATCAAAGATCAGCTTATCGCTAATAACAACAGTGTCAATTGGTACCCGGGTCACGTGCGCGAAGGACGTTTCGGAAAGTTCCTGGATGAACTGGTAGACTGGAATATCAGCCGGAACCGCTACTGGGGAACACCGCTGAATGTATGGGTATGCCAGGATACAGGCAAGGAGTTTGCTCCGCACAGTATTGCGGAGCTGAGAGAAATGGCTACCACTGACGTTCCTGAAGATATTGAGCTTCACAAGCCGTATGTAGATAACATCCAGCTGCGCAGTCCTTTTAGTGAGGGCGGCGTGATGGTGCGTACATCGGAGGTTATCGACGTTTGGTTCGACAGCGGTTCGATGCCCTTTGCGCAAAGCCACTATCCGTTTGAAAACGCAGATAAGCTGGAGGAGCAGTATCCGGCGGATATGATCTGTGAAGGCATTGACCAGACCCGCGGCTGGTTCTACAGCTTGCTTGCCGTATCCACTTTGTTCAAGGGCGTAGCTCCTTACAAAGCGGTAATTGCGACCGGACACATTCTGGATGAGAACGGGCAAAAAATGTCCAAATCCAAGGGCAATGTTATTGACCCGTGGGAAATCATGAATGAATACGGCACGGACGCGTTCCGTTGGGCAATTTTGTCGGACAGCGCTCCATGGAATAATAAACGCTTCTCACGCAGCCTGGTGGGTGAGACGAAATCCAAGGTTGTAGATACCCTGGTGAACACTCATGCCTTCCTCACGTTGTATGCGGGCATCGACGGCTATGACCCGGCTGAGCATCCTTTTAAGGTTTCGGATCATAAGCTGGACCGCTGGATTCTATCCCGTCTGAACAGCTTGATTCTCTTTGTGGAAAAAGGGCTGGCAGTCAATGATTTTGTCAACTCGTCCAAAGCGATTGAGAACTTTGTGGATGAACTGAGCAACTGGTATATCCGCCGTTCGCGTGACCGCTTCTGGGGAAGCGGACTGGGTGAGGATAAGCTGGACGCTTACCGCACATTGACCCGCGTATTGCTGACGACGGCTGCATTAATGGCACCTTTCACTCCGATGCTTTCCGAGGATATTTTCACGAACCTGGGCGGCGGAGAAAGCGTGCATTTAGCGGATTATCCGGTGGCGGACGAAAGTCTGATCGACAAGGAACTGGAGCAGGACATGGAGAGTGCGAGAGCAATTGTTGAATTGGCGCGCAATGTCCGTAACGAAACGGGGATCAAGACACGCCAACCGTTATCCGAGCTTATCGTTTCCATGGACCGCAGCTTCGATGCTACAGGCTACGCCGATATTGTAAAGGATGAGATCAACATCAAGAAGCTCGTTCTGGAGACCAGTGACAGCGGATTTGTTGATTTCACCCTGAAGCTGAACCTGAAGGTAGCCGGCAAAAAATATGGCAAAAACGTTGGATTCCTTCAAGGCTTCCTGAAAGGCCTGGACAGCGAAGCTACCCGTAAGGTGGTACAGGATGGCACACTTGCTGTTGTCTCTCCTGAAGGTGAAGAGCTGCAAATTACGTCCGAGGAGCTGCTGGTAGAGAAGCAGGCCAAGCCGGGATTCGCGTCAGCCTCCGGCTACGGAATTACGGTAGCGCTGAACACCGAAATTACGCCTGCTCTTGAACAAGAGGGCTGGGTACGTGAAATCGTCCGGGCTGTTCAGGATTACCGCAAGCGTCTGGATCTGCCGATTGAGAAGCGGATTGCCTTGACACTGAATGTGGATGAGGAGCTGAAGGCTGCAGTTATCGCTTTTGAAGACGTGCTGCGTGATAATGTGCTTGTTACAACCGTTGATTTTGGCGGAGAGTATTCCTTTGAAACTGTAGATGCCGGCGGCAAATCGATTGGCATCCATATCAATGCTTAATCTGCATTACTTGTCTGGAAACAGCATATACTAGCGGCACAAGTGTAAACAGAAGCTTTCTGTTTATGCGGGAAATATAGCCTCTTTATATTTCGGCGCAAAATAACGAGCTCCGTGCTTCAGGAGAGATGGTAATCTCCTAGGCCGGGCTCGTTTAGTTTGTGGCGGCTGAAGAGGCGGGGAAGGGGCCGTATGCCGTGGAAGACCAGAAAGAAGATAGCAGAAGCTCAGGCCGTACAGGAAGAATTTCCGTCAAAACATCCGGAGAATCCGGCAGTCCGGAAAATAAAGTTCAGGTGAACAAAACTACTGAAAAAAGGGTATCCGGCAATCCCGAACCGGAAAACATAACGGCCGAGGAGAAATTAAATACGGTGTACCGTCTGACAACCGGGCTGGCGCAGCAGATGGAGAAGTCCCGCATCGCCCAATATACGGAGCTGCTTCATTCTCCATGGCGTCTGATATGGCTGAATGTATTGTCGGGAACGGCCCGTGGTTTGGGTATCGCGCTTGGCTTCACCTTTTTTGCGGCAACCATTATATATGTGCTTCAGGTCTTAGGGGCGCTCAATCTGCCGATTATCGGGGATTATATTGCGGATATCGTGAGAATTGTACAGCACCAGCTTGAACTTAAAACCTTTTAAAGGGAAGAAGGAGCAGCATAGGCTACTCCTGTTCTTCTTTTTCATTAGGACCCAGTAAAAAACTGCCTTCGCCGCTGTCCAAATAATGCTTATAGCTGTTTCCCTGGATTATGGTTACATTGTTCCCTGTAATATCAGTGGCGACAAAGTTCTCCCATGGCTCAACCCAGCCGTCAGGCTCACCTGCTTCAATTTCCATTTCATTATAAGAATCCACATTGTTTCCCTCGGCCATGGCAGGAGAGTCCGAATTACCCCAGCTTTCGACAATTTGCCAGGCGTCTTCACCGTCAAAACCATTTTGGTCCTCCCGTTCGTCAAGACTGGTGCGGCCAAATGGAGGCGACAGTACTTCCTCTTCCACGGGCCGCGTATGCGGCTGCTCTTGCCGGGGATTGAACTCCTTGGAGTAGCGTGTAGAGGGAACTGCAACCAGTCGTTCATAAGGAATTGGTTGACCGCTGGCTGCACATATTCCATAGGTGCCCTCATCCATGGAGGCCAGAGCCGCTTTTATATTGACTAACTCATGCTCGTCCCGCTCCAACAGTGAAATATCCATGGAACGATGATATAGGTCTGTTGCGGCGTCCCCGGGATGGTTGTCGATTTCAGTAAGCTCGCCCGATGAATAACGCATGGAGTTATCAAGGTCATAATGATCGTTTTCCTGAATTCTGTTTTCAATCTCTTTCTGCTGCTTCTCCAGGCTCGCCCGCAGCTCTGAGAGCTGCTCTGGTGTAAGATGGTTCATAAAGGGACAGGCTCCTCTCTGTATGTTATATAAGAGTGATAAATGTAAGGGTTGTGTTCCGACAATGTTCCTAGATAGGTTGACCTGGCAGAGGGGATTTTAGCGCTGGAAAATAGTATCGGATTTACCCTTTGATGGAGTGACCTGCAATAGACGGGTTCTTGAGGGCTGTGCTACAATATACGAGTCTTTATACAGTATTTGACCGCAAAAAGCGGGAAAAATAAGAACGGAGTGACAACATCTGTGGTGTACTATCTGATTGCTCTTATCGTATTTTTGGTTGATCAGGGAACGAAGTATTTAATTGCTACCCGCCTGGAGCTTCAGCAACAAATTCCGGTCATCGGCAACTTCTTTTTAATTACCTCACACCGTAATCGCGGCGCGGCTTTTGGGATTCTGGAAGGCAAACAGTGGTTTTTCTTCATCGTTACGGTTGTAGTGGTTATTGGTATCGTCTGGTACTTGAATAAGGCAAAAGCAACGCGGAAATTGCTGCCTACGGCGCTTGGATTGGTGCTCGGCGGTGCGCTGGGCAACTTTCTGGACCGGATGCTGGCGGGTGAGGTTGTAGATTTCCTGCAATTTAATTTCGGAAGCTATACCTTCCCGATTTTTAATGTGGCTGACTCCTGCATTGTTATAGGTGTGGCCCTCATTATTCTGGATTCCCTGCGTGATTTAAAGGGCGGCGGTGAAGAGGTTCTCGAGGTCAAGGAAATAGAGGAAGTAAAGGAAGGGAATGAATAAATTGAACAAAGACGTCAATCAGCCCGAGGCAGCTGGCTACGAAGAAGAGAAGGACGTCACGGAGTGGACCGTTACCGGAGAGAATGCGCGCGAGCGGATCGATAAATATATTACTGAAGCATGGGAAGAGAATATTTCCCGTTCCCAGGTACAGCTATGGATCAGTGGTGGACATGTTACAGTCAATGGGGAGCAAGTGAAGGCCAATTATAAGCTGTTCGAAGGTGATATTGTTACAGTCACCGTTCCGGAGACGGAAGTTACAGATTTGGTGGCAGAGAATATTCCGCTCGAAATTGTATATGAAGACAGCGATGTTATCGTTGTGAATAAAAAGCGCGGTATGGTCGTTCATCCGGCGGTAGGCCATCCTTCTGGCACGCTTGTCAATGCATTGATGTATCATTGCAAGGATCTGTCAGGCATTAACGGAGAGATCCGTCCGGGAATTGTTCACAGGATTGATAAGGATACCTCCGGGCTTATAATGGCTGCCAAAAATGACGCAAGCCACGCATCCCTGGCCGCCCAGCTTAAGGAGCACAGTGTGACACGCCGCTACATTGCAATAGTCCAAGGCAATTTGTCCCATGACAAGGGTACGGTGGATGCTCCTATCGGAAGAGATCCGCAGGACCGCAAGCTTTATGTGGTTACTCAGAAGAACAGCAAGAAATCCGTGACCCATTTTACAGTGCTGGAACGCTTTGGGGACTGTACTCTGGTCGAGCTGCAATTGGAGACGGGCCGCACCCATCAAATCCGTGTACATATGAAGTTTATCGGGCACCCGCTTGTGGGAGATCCTATCTATGGACGCAGCAAGGGAACAACCATGGAGGGCCAGGCGCTGCATGCAGCCGTGCTTGGATTTGTTCATCCTTCTTCGGGTGAATATCTGGAATTTAGTGCGCCGATACCGGCCGATATGGAAGATGTACTGTTTACCCTGCGCAGCAGATAAGTACAAATGAAGTGATAATTAATCCATGGTTTTGAAGGCAGCTTTACGTCATATTTAACCATAGCAGAGTATAGGTGGAACTTATACTTTCTATAATAAATCCGGGAGATGAGACGAAAATTATGAGTATTGAACAATATCAAGATACGTTTATTCAGACCCATTTTGCGGACCGCATCGGTGGCGCGAACTATGGCAAAGATACAGCAATCTACAAATTTGAGAAAATCAAACGTGCCAAAGCATCCGCGAAAAAAGATTTTCCGGATATCGAACTGATCGACCTCGGAGTAGGCGAGCCTGATGAGATGGCGGACGAGGGAATCGTAGCCAAGCTTGCCGAAGAAGCGGCTAAGGAAGAGAACCGCGGATATGCGGATAACGGAATTGCCGAATTCAAGACAGCCGCTGCTGAATATCTGAGAGAAGTATTCCGTGTGGAAGGCATCGACCCTGAAACTGAGGTTGTGCATTCCATCGGCTCGAAGCCGGCTCTGGCGATGCTGCCATCCTGCTTCATTAATCCGGGCGACATTACGATCATGACTGTTCCGGGTTACCCGGTGCTGGGCACGCACACCAAATATTTGGGTGGACAAGTGTTTACGGTGGAACTGAAGAAGGAGAATAACTTCCTTCCTGACCTGAATTCCATTCCGGAAGACGTTGCCCGTAAGGCAAAGCTTATTTATTTGAACTATCCGAACAATCCTACGGGCGCAAGCGCGACTCCTGAATTTTTTGCCGAAGTAGTAGCTTGGGCCAAAAAATATGATGTGGTCGTAATCCATGATGCTCCGTATGCAGCTCTGACATATGACGGTTTGAAGCCGCTCAGTTTCTTGTCTGTTCCAGGCGCGAAGGATGTCGGTGTAGAGCTTCACTCCCTCTCCAAATCCTATAATATGACTGGCTGGAGAATCGGCTTTGTAGCCGGAAATCCGCTGGTTGTTAAAGCGTTCAGCGATGTTAAGGATAACAATGATTCCGGCCAGTTTATCGCGATCCAGAAAGCCGCTGCTTATGGCCTTGCTCATCCGGAGATTACGGAAGCCATTGCAGCCAAGTATTCCCGCCGCCACAACATGCTGGTGGATGCCTTGAACAGTCTTGGCTTTAAGGCCGAGAAACCGAAAGGCTCTTTCTTCTTGTATGTAGAAGCGCCAAAAGGAATCAAGGGCGGACGCCGTTTCGAATCCGGCGAAGACTTCTCGCAATTCCTTATTCGCGAGAAATTAATCTCCAGTGTGCCTTGGGATGATGCCGGCTCTTTCGTTCGTTTCTCCGTTACCTTTATCGCCAAGGGTGAAGAGGAAGAGAAACGCGTAATTTCGGAAATCCAAAGACGTCTTAGTGATGTTGAATTTGAATTTTAATCTTAATGAACAAAAGGGGGTGTCCCAAAAGCCATACAAATGGCTGTTGGGATACCCCCTCTCTTTTGAGTAAGACTTAAGTAGGTGTTCTGAGTGGACGCTCCGCGAACGGACCGTTGCTCCATCGCTGTGGTCTCCAGATTTTTTTTATTAACCTTAGCGGTAAAAATCCGGAGACCAAGGCGACCGCTGCGCTTTTCCGCAATCGTTCCGTCCTCTCCGCTGCTTTCAGAGGTAACCCTTACGAGGAGCAAGATACTTGGACATCTTGATTCACAGGAAGGGTTACAATCATCATTGTGGCTGCAATTAATGATATGACCGCCGCCGCAAACGATCCATAATAACTTCCTGTAAAATCATAGATCACCCCTGGTATATAAGCGCCAAAAGCAGCCCCAAGCTGATGACTCAAAGCTAGTAATCCAAACACATATCCCATAGAATGATTTTTAAAATGCTCTGCGGCAATTAATTGTACAGGTACGAATGTTGCATAATCCACGACCCCAAATAAAATGGCAAATAAAAAGAATAGTGAAGTTTGATTCGTAGCAAGCAATAAGACGATTGAGACTGCTCTGGTCATGAACAATAACCCTAAGAACATTTTTTTGTTCCAGCGGTCGGCGATTTGACCGGATAATATCGTCCCGACCAGGTTACATGCGGCTAGTACACTTATGGCTGCTCCTGTCACTTGTGTAGAATATCCATGATCATTTGCGTAGGGAATAAGATGAGTGTCCATTAATCCCGTTGTTGTAAACCCGCAAATAAAATAGGGAACGGATAAAAACCAGAATGCTTTTGATTGAAATAATTGTAAAGTTGTTTTTTTCTCAATTACATTTTGTTGATCTGTTACTTCCTCCTTGCCTTCTTCTTCCCCGTATGCAGTCAGTCCCTTATCTGAAGGCGTGTCTCTTAGAAATATGTAGAGTAATGGGAAAATTACAAGCAGTACTCCTCCCAGCAATATTACCGTTAACCTCCATCCAACCATTTGTATTAATAAAAGACTGGCAGGAACCACAAAAAATTGTCCGGCACTAGCTCCTCCATTTATGATTCCTAGTGCCAAGCCTTTCTTTTTTTTAAACCAGAGGGTTGCAGCTACTGAAGCAACAATTCCAGAAGCCCCTCCAAATCCAATGGAAGTCACACTATATAAGACAATTAGTTGCCATTGAGATGTAGTAAAGGAACTTAGTATCGTAGCAATTCCAACAAATAATGTGCTAAAGGAAAGTATATTTTTAATACCCCATTTATCAATTAACTTTCCGATAATAGGTTGGGAAAATCCGTAAACGATAAAACTGAAGGACCCCATAAGAGAGATCGTTCCTCTTAAAGCTGAAAATTCATTTTCCCATGGTTGTACAAAAGCCCCAAATGAGGATCTTACTCCTTGTACTGAAAGTAAGGCACTGCAAGATAGTATTAATATAATCCATCCGTAATGCATTTTTTTAACCATAGAATTCCCTCTTAGATAGAATTTTGAGATCCCCTTGGAAAGGGCGCGTCCAAGGAATCCAACGTCTTGGAGATCCGGGCACGAACCAGTTTACAGGGTTGGTTTGTGTTTTGGTCATTGTTTCTCTTCCTGTGCTGTTCGGCTGAGCTGCGACAGCGGCCCGTTGAAGATGCGAGCACAGAGCTCCTGATACGGTGCAAGTTCGGTACCCAAGACCTCACGGGCCTCACGCAGCATGTCAATGAATGCGGACTCATCCTTCGCCGCTGCGTTCAGCCGCTCGATGGCACCGGCAAGCGCGGCCCGCGCTGCCGGTGCTCGATGATTCGCAGATTGGACATCCCAATAGACCTCTGGCGTACCGGAGCTGATTCTCGCCAGCAGCGCGAGCAGAGTTGCGTGTGGAGGCGGGGCAAGGGAGCTCAGTTTGGCAATGTCGACATTGAGACCAGCGAGGGCCAATCCGAAGGAGAGCACCGCCGCATGAGTGAGCGCCTGCATCGCTGCGACCAGTTGGTCGTGCTCTTCAGCACCTAGCCGCACCACACGTCCGCCCCAATCCGAAAGCAGTCGGAGCAGCTCGCCCGTACGCGGCCCATCATTCTGGATGATGACGGCGACCGGACGGCCCACGATGCTTAGGCTAGGTGCAAACATTGGGTTCAGGCCGATTACCTCGAGGGGCAGTCCTAAGGCTCTGACATCAGCGGCTATGGGAGACTGCACCGAGAGGGTGTGCGCGAGAAGAGCCTCCGGCTTCATTGCCGTGCCTACAAAGGCTACCGCTCGGAGCGCCACGCTCTCCGGCAAAGCGAGTACCACCATGTCCGCCGTCTTGATGGCAGCAGACGCCTTCTTGGTCGGTGCGGTGATATCACATTGCTCGAATTGCAGTTCCACAGCCGGAGGGGTCATGTCGATGACGCATACTTCTACGCCGGATCTTGCCAGCAGGGTTGCGAACATACCACCGACACCACCAGCCCCACCCACGATTACGCACCGCCGAAGCTTCTGACTCATCGTGAACCCCCCACCGCAACGATTCCAGCCGCTGCGATGGCCGAGATCATAGCCCGTGCCTTGATCTGTGTCTCTTCAAACTCCTCTGCCGGGTCTGACAATGACGTGATTGCTCCCCCGACACCGAAGGTCGCCTTGTCCTCGGTGAAGACGATCGTTCGTATAACAATGCTGAGATCCGCAGCGCCGCTCAGTGCGAACCATCCGAGGCCGCCAGAGTAGACGCCGCGAGGTCCTCTTTCAAGCCGATCGATGATCTCCATTGTGCGAATCTTCGGAGCACCCGTCATTGAGCCGCCGGGGAAGGCGGCACGCACGCAGTCAACCGTCGATTTGTCCGGGCGTATGGTGCCGCGAATCGTCGAGATCAACTGGTGTACCGGCGTGTATGTCTCCACGTAGAACAGCCGGGGTACATGAACCGATCCAACCGTGCAAATCATGTTGAAGTCATTGCGAACCAGGTCTACGATCATCAGGTTCTCTGCGCGATCCTTTTCCTGGCTGAGCAGCTCGTTGCGCAGTTGCTCATCTTCGGCAGGAGTCGCTCCACGCATTCGGGTACCCTTGATTGGTTTGGACTCGATGACGCGATCGGTACCGATGGAGAGAAAGCGTTCCGGGGAGGCACTCAGCACCGCCCCGTCAGGAAAGTTCAAAAACGCCCCATAGGGAACCGGACTGATGCGTCGCAGATGGGTATAGGTGACCCAAGGATCGATCGAAGTGTGCACCGTTGCGGTGTTTGTTAGGCAGATCTCATAGGATTCACCGTTGCGAATTTCTTCTATGCACTCATCGATTAGTTGAAGATAGGCTTCCCGGTCATGCCGCAACTCGATGGCGACATCGTGATCAGGTACGTCCGTGAGCACCGTGGACTCGTGCGAATCATGCGATGCGGCGGGCAGCTTGCCTATGCGCTGTTCTGTTGCATCAATCCAGGCGATCGCTTCTTGATCGTCATCAATCGAGAGGCACAGCAAGTAGGCTTCTCGTTCAAAATGATCGAGGACGAGCATGCGGTCCGCGAACAGCAGGGCAGCATCGGGAACTTCAGATTGGTACTGGCTGCTCCCGCAGGTCTCGACTTTCAGCTCGTAGCCTATGTAACCCACATAACCCAGATTAAAGTCAAACGGCAGATCTTCCGGCGTAGGGGTTGCGCGACGGCGCATTTGCTCATCAAGATAATCGTAAAATGGCTGTCGAATGGACTTGGGCTCTTGACCTGCGCGGTGTATGTTAACCTCACCTTCGGCAATCCGATAGGTGATATATTCTGCGTTCGCCCCAGTGCCGTCACCGAGATAGGAGAAACGTGATAATCCGTCGATGACTGCACTGCTGTCCAGCCAAAATCCATGCGGGGCATCGGCAAACAGTTCCTGATAGCTCGTCTGAGCGTCAGGGAAGGTCGCCAGTTGGCGGACATGAATCTGGTAGAGGCCGGGTTCGTTGCAAGAGGGCTGCTCTGATGACGGCTGTTTCTCAGCTTGTCGAGTGCGAAGCGGAGTCAGGTCGCGGAAGTTGGCAAGCAACTCGCGCCCGTACTCGCTGCAGATTGACTCTGGGTGGAATTGCACTCCCCAAATCGGTAAGGTGCGATGCCGCAGACCCATCATCAGTCCATCCTGGGTCCACGCGATCGCTTCTACCTCATTACTAAGCCCGGTCACAACAAGGGAGTGATAGCGCACAATGGAGAACGGTGACGGCAGCCCTGCGAAGATGTCGATTCCAGAGTGCCGGACGTCTGAGACGCGTCCATGCATAGGCTCAGGAGCGTGGTTAAACTGACCACCAAACAGGTGGGCAATACCCTGGTGGCCGAGGCAGACCCCGAGTACCGGCAACCCGGAGTCGAGAATTGCAGCAGCGCTAACGCCGAAGTCCCGCGCCCGGTCCGGTCGGCCCGGGCCCGGAGAGATTACGATGTTGTCGATCTTATCAAGCGGCACCTGTGACCAGTCGAGGTCATTATGGACAACCAGCGGCGGCCGCCCATTCACCTCACTGATCAACTGATAGAGGTTATAAGTGAACGAGTCGTAGTTATCGATTAGAAGTGTTTGTATCCCTGAAGACATTCTAACAATTCCTCCTTTCCGTGATGTTCGGCTCGATATGAAGCCGAACTGTTAGTGAGGGTCTGGCTTACTCCTTTGCTGTTTTGCCGATCACTAAATCCTCAACCCTGCAGGTTTCGGAAATGATGAGTTCATAGAATTGGCGCAAGAAATCTGCGCTGATATCATTCGCAGCAGCGTAGCGAGCTGCGCGTTCCTGAACAAAGTTGATCCGATGCGGCTGCATCATCGGGATATCATGCTCACGCTTATAGAGCGCGATTCGAACGCAGCACTCTATACGTGATTTTACCGTATCAAGCAATTGCTCATCGATCTTGTCGAGTTCGGCGCGCAGGTCTTCAAGCCCTTTCTCGGATGACATATGGATTCCTCCTTTTCTACATTCTGTTGGTAAACGAGAGGGCCCTTGCCTCGTGAGGATTGAGTAAAAAGGTCCAGTTTTACCAGTTAATTCTGATTAAGTTGTAAAACATTTAGTAGCGCTACATTATGTATTGAATAGCAAAAAAACTCACCCTTTAAATCCGTTCACCCGTTTTAGGGTCTGATGGCTATACTCCGAAGCTTGCTGCTGTTTATCATCCCGCACGAAGATGATTTCAAGTAGCTGCTTTTTTTTGCAAATTCCAGTTCATTAAATCACAGTGCGTTTGTTTTGTAAATATATTGAATTACAGCCTAATGACTAGGGGAGTGATCTTGTTTTTGGAAAATCAAATATTTTACTTGATGTTGAATAGAGAAAATATCATCTCCGATTTGACACTCGTCGCGAGTTCTGTCATAATTTCAGTTAAATGAATAGCGCCTTTAATTCAGTCCCGTGAGGCTGGCAAGGTAACGTGAATCGAGGTTCGCGACTCTTAGAAGGGTATCCGTATGTATACGGATGATCTTTTTATGCGCGCGGACAATCCATCTTTCTTAATCTGCGGATTTCACTCCTTGCCTGCTTTGGGCAAGGAGTTTTTTGATTTCCGGGAACTTGGACAGGCAAACAAGCTGGAGGATGACGCGATTATGGTTACTGAGAAAAATGTCATTATGGATGAAACGGCAATTCGCCGGGCGCTGTCGCGCATTGCGCATGAGATTTTGGAGAAGAACAAGGGTATTGAGAATTGTCTGCTGGTCGGCATTCGTACCCGCGGGGTGTACCTGGCACAGAGGATCGCGGAACGGATCAAGGAGATTGAAGGTGTCGACATTCCTTACGGGGAGCTGGATATCACGCATTACCGGGATGACCGCGAAGAGGGCGGCAGTGAAACTGGTGAAGCGAACGATCAGACGGTGGTTAAGAGCAATCTGACCATCACCTCTGGCAGTGCGGGTATCCACGATAAAAAAGTGATTTTGTTCGACGATGTGCTGTATACGGGCCGCACGATCCGGGCGGCAATGGACGCTCTGATGGATTGCGGACGGCCGCGGATGATTCAACTGGCTGTACTGGCGGATCGCGGACATCGGGAATTGCCGATCCGTCCGGATTATATCGGTAAAAATGTCCCCACCTCGAAGCACGAGCAAATTGAAGTGGCACTGACAGAATTCGACGGCAAGGATGAAGTATATATTATTTCAAACCGGGAGGAACGATAACAATGATGACAGCAACCAAGGTGAAAGAACGCAGTTTGCTGGGGATCAAGGATTTGGACCGGTCGGAAATAAGCCAACTGCTGAATAGAACAGCCTACTGGGACAGCCAAAGCGAGAAATTAACACCCGTGCTGGAATCTCGGTTTGTGTCGAATATGTTCTTCGAGAACAGCACGCGCACCCGGTTTTCATTCGAAATGGCCGAAAAGCGCCTCGGCGCCCAGGTTCTGAATTTCACGGCTGCGGCTTCCAGTGTAGAAAAAGGCGAGTCGATTTACGATACAGTTCGTACTCTGGAATCCATGGGCATCGATGCCGGAGTTGTGCGATTGAAGCCAGCAGGGGTACTGCAGCAGTTGGCAGAGAAGGTCTCCATTCCGCTCATCAACGCCGGTGATGGAAACAATGAGCACCCGACACAGGCGCTGCTCGATATGTATACAATGACTAAAACATTCGGTGAATTAAAAGGTCTGAAGGTCTCGATTATCGGAGATATTATGCATAGCCGTGTAGCACGCTCCAATCTATGGGGGCTGACCAAGATGGGGGCACAAGTGCAGTTCTGTGCACCGGAAAATATGAAGGCTCCCGAGCTCGCGGCCTATGCCCCATATGTATCCATTGATGAGGCAATGAAGGCGGATGTAGTAATGATGCTCCGCGTGCAGCTGGAGCGGCATGCAATGGGCATGCTTCAATCGGCGGAGGAATACCGGCGGCAGTTCGGACTTACGGAAGAACGTGCAGCCAAGCTTGGTACAGGTACAATCATTATGCATCCGGCTCCGGTTAACCGGAACGTGGAAATTGACGACGCTGTAGTAGAAAGCAGTAAATCAAGAATTTTTCCGCAGATGGCCAATGGTGTGCCTGTTCGTATGGCAGTTATCGAAAGAGCGATGCTGTAAAAATGTATTAATAAATATACACAAAGATGAATTTTTATTATATAATGACGAGAGGCCTGCAAGAGCTGTGCGCGGGCAAAAAGGAGAATTATAACAGTGATTATTAAGAACGCCAGCGTTATTAATAAGCAAGGCACTTTAGAACTTAAACATATTGTACTTGAAGACGGAATGATCTCTGCTGTTATTGAAGGTCAAGAAGAGGTAGGCGGGTCTGGGGAAATCGTGGATGCGGAAGGCAAGCTGCTGATTCCAGGATTGATTGATATGCATGTGCATCTTCGTGAGCCGGGCTTCGAGCACAAGGAAACGGTGGAAACCGGAAGCCGTTCGGCGGCTAAAGGCGGATTCACTACGATCGCTTGCATGCCTAATACACGGCCCGTAACCGATACACCGGAGGTCGTGCAATTTGTGAAAGACAAAGCGCGTGAAGCTGGTCTGGTGAAGGTGCTGCCGTATGCGGCAATCACGAAGAATGAGCTTGGCCGCGAGCTGACCGATTTTGCCGCGTTGAAGGAAGCTGGAGCGATAGGCTTTACCGATGACGGGGTGGGCGTGCAGAGTGCGCAAATGATGAAGGACGCCATGAATATTGCAGCGTCTCTGGATATGCCGGTTATCGCTCACTGTGAGGACAACTCACTGGTTGAGGGTGCTTGTGTAAACGAAGGAAAGTTTGCGACACGGCATGGATTAAAGGGAATACCTAATGAATCTGAAGCAATCCACGTAGGCCGGGATATTTTGCTGGCTGAAGCTACGGGGGTTCATTATCATGTGTGCCATGTCAGTACAGAGCAATCTGTACGGCTGATCCGGCAAGCGAAGGAGATTGGCATTAAAGTAACTGCCGAGGTTTGTCCGCATCATCTGCTGCTGTCAGAAGAAGACATTCCGGGCATGGATTCCAATTGGAAAATGAACCCGCCCCTGCGTTCCCGGCGTGATGTAGAGGCATGTATCGAGGCTCTGCTGGACGGCACGCTCGACATGATCGTTACGGATCATGCACCGCATAGCGAGGAAGAGAAAGCCAAGGGCATGCAGCTTGCACCTTTTGGCATCGTTGGCTTCGAGACGGCCTTCCCGCTGCTGTATACAGCCTTCGTAGAAACGGGTAAATGGGATCTATCCCTGCTGGTACAGAGAATGACTGCTGATCCGGCCCGGGTATTCCGGTTGAACACAGGTATTCTTGACATCGGGGCTCCCGCAGATTTGACACTGATTGATCTGGAGCAGGAAAAGGAAGTGGATCCTGGATCCTTCGCAAGCAAAGGGCGCAATACTCCTTTTGGAGGCTGGAAGCTTAAAGGCTGGCCAGTAATGACTTGGGTAGACGGCAGAGAAGTATGGAATGAAAATAACTAACGAAACTTTACTATAGAAACAAACAGAAGGAGTGAAGGGAATGCAGGCGAGATTGCTGCTACAGGACGGAACACTGTTCACAGGTACCGCTTTTGGGGCTGAGGGCGAGAAGACGGGCGAGGTTGTTTTTAACACAGGGATTACGGGATATCAGGAGGTGCTGTCGGATCCTTCGTACTGTGGGCAAATCGTTACTATGACATACCCGCTGATCGGAAATTACGGCATTACCAGGGATGATTTCGAATCTGTTCGCCCTTTTGTGCACGGTTTTGTCGTGCGTCGCCATGAGACCGTACCGAGCAACTGGCGGGCCGAATACAGTGTGGACGACTTGTTGAAGGAATACGGTATTCCCGGCATCAGCGAAATTGATACACGGATGCTGACGCGCATCATCCGTCACTACGGAACCATGAAAGCCATCCTGACCACTTCGGGCAAGCGTGTGGAGGAGTTGATGGAAATGATGGGTGACACGACGATTGAGGAGCTTCGCAATCAGGTAGCCCGCACATCAACGACTACCATGTACAGCAGCCCGGGAAGTAAAGAACGGATTGTTCTGGTGGATTATGGTGCCAAAACCGGTATCCTGCGCGAGCTGAACAGCCGCGGCTGTGATGTGGTAGTAGTGCCTCATGATGTAACAGCGGACGAAATCCGCCGGTTGAACCCGGATGGCATTCAGCTGTCCAATGGCCCCGGGGACCCTAAAGATGTACCTCATGCTGTCCAAACCATTTCGGAGCTGCTTGGTGAATATCCGATTTTCGGGATCTGCCTGGGTCATCAGCTGTTTGCTCTGGCTTGCGGAGCGGATACAGAAAAGCTTAAATTCGGTCACCGCGGCGGGAACCATCCTGTCAAGGAACTGGAAAGCGGACGCTGCTTCATCACCTCCCAGAACCATGGCTACACGGTGAATGAGGACTCTGTCAACAACACTGAGCTGGAAGTTACGCATATTAACAATAATGATAAGACTGTCGAAGGACTTAAACATACCCGCTACCCCGCTTTTTCGGTGCAGTATCATCCGGAAGCGGCGCCGGGACCGCATGACAGCAGCTATTTGTTCGACCGTTTTCTGCAAATGATTGCAGATCACAAAGCCAATACTCCTGTAAGCTCGCGCCAGGCGCAGCTTGCAGCGAACGCCAGAATCACGGCGCCGAAACCAACAGCACAGCTTGAAGCCGTGAAAGGAGCTCTATAACATGCCAAAGAACGATAAGCTGAAAAAAATACTCGTGATTGGCTCCGGGCCAATCGTCATTGGCCAGGCTGCCGAGTTTGACTACGCAGGAACTCAGGCCTGCCAGGCGCTTAAAGAAGAAGGCGTGGAGGTCGTGCTGATCAACAGCAATCCCGCCACCATCATGACCGATACGAACATGGCTGACAAAGTTTATATCGAGCCAATTACTCTTGAATTCGTAACCGGTATTATCCGCCAGGAGCGTCCGGACGGATTGCTGCCAACGCTGGGCGGGCAGACCGGCCTGAATATGGCTGTAGAACTTGCCCGCGCAGGGGTACTCGAGAAAGAGAACGTAAAACTGCTGGGCACACAGCTTGAATCCATCGAGAAGGCAGAGGATCGGGATTTGTTCAGAGATCTGATGCGTGAGCTGGATCAGCCTGTACCTGAAAGCTCCATTATCACTACCTTGGAGGAAGCTCTTGAATTCGCGTCAGGAATCGGATATCCGCTGATTGTACGTCCGGCCTACACCTTAGGCGGAACAGGCGGCGGGATTTGTGACAATGAAGAAGAACTTCGTGAGACGGTCAAAGCGGGTATTCGTTACAGCCCGATCGGACAATGCCTGGTAGAGAAGAGCATTGCGGGTATGAAAGAAGTTGAATACGAGGTTATGCGTGATGCGAACGACAACTGTATCGTTGTCTGCAACATGGAGAACTTTGATCCGGTCGGAGTGCACACCGGGGACAGTATTGTTGTAGCTCCGAGTCAGACGCTTTCAGACCGCGAATATCAAATGCTGCGCAGTGCTTCACTCAAAATCATCCGTGCGCTTAATATCGAAGGCGGCTGCAACGTGCAGTTCGCGCTTGATCCGCAGAGCTACCAATATTATGTAATTGAAGTAAATCCGCGTGTCAGCCGTTCCTCGGCGTTGGCTTCGAAAGCTACAGGCTATCCGATCGCCAAAATGGCCGCAAAAATCGCGCTGGGCTATACGCTTGATGAAATTGTCAATCCGGTTACCGGCCAGACGTATGCCTGCTTTGAACCTACACTTGACTATATTGTAAGCAAAATTCCACGCTGGCCTTTTGATAAATTCATCTATGCGAACCGGAAGCTTGGCACTCAAATGAAAGCTACTGGCGAGGTTATGGCGATCGGCCGTACCTTTGAAGAGTCGATTCATAAAGCCATCCGTTCCCTGGAAATTGGGGTGCACCGTTTCTACCTTCCGGGTACAGATGCTCTGGAAGAGAATGTGCTGCGTGAACGTCTGGCCAAAGCCGACGATGAACGTCTTTTCCTAATCGCAGAGGCCTTCCGCCGCAGGTATACATTACAAGAAGTTCAGGACATCACGAACATCGATTGGTGGTTCCTCTCCAAGATTGAAGGATTAATTCAATTTGAAGATGTTATTCGTGGAGAAGAAAGCCTGACTGAGGAAACATTGTATCAAGCCAAGCGTAAGGGATTTACGGATCGTGCCATTGCAGAAATACGGGCACAAGCATATCCTGACGGCGAACAAACCAAAGAATCCGAGGTTCGGGTATTCCGTCTGAAGCAAGGACTGACACCTGTTTTCAAAATGGTAGACACCTGCGCGGCTGAATTTGAAGCTTCCACACCGTATTACTATTCGACCTATGAGACGGAGAATGAGGTCATTCATTCCGACAAACAAAAGGTCATAGTACTTGGCTCCGGACCGATCCGGATTGGTCAAGGGATTGAATTCGATTATTCCACTGTGCACGCGGTATGGGCTATTCAAAAAGCAGGCTATGAAGCAGTAATTATCAATAATAATCCTGAGACGGTATCTACGGACTTCAACACTTCGGACCGGTTGTATTTTGAACCGTTGTTCTTTGAAGATGTAATGAACGTAATTGCTCAGGAGAATCCAATCGGAGTTATCGTACAGTTCGGCGGGCAGACGGCTATCAACCTTGCAGCACCTTTGAGTGCAGCTGGGGTTAATATCCTCGGCACAAGCCTGGAAAGTATTGATGAAGCAGAGAACCGTAAAAAATTTGAAGCGCTTCTCACTCGTCTAGATGTGGCACAGCCAAAAGGCAAGACAGTCAATTCGATAGATGATGCAGTAGAGACTGCACAAGAGCTTGGTTATCCTGTGCTTGTACGTCCTTCCTATGTACTGGGCGGACGCGCAATGGAAATTGTCTACAATGACACGGAACTGCTCAGCTACATGGTAGAAGCGGTTAAGGTCAACCCGGAGCATCCGGTATTGATTGACCGTTATATGCTGGGTAAAGAGGTGGAGGTTGACGCGATTTGCGATGGGGAAACGGTTGTTATTCCGGGTATCATGGAGCATGTGGAACGCGCAGGTGTTCACTCCGGTGACTCTATAGCTGTATATCCTCCGCAATATCTGGATGAAGGCCTGAAGCAGAAGATCGCAGACATTACGATCAAGATTGCCAAAGAGCTGAAAACCATTGGACTGGTCAACATTCAATTTGTCATTTATCAAAATGAAGTGTATGTAATCGAAGTGAATCCACGTTCCTCGCGTACGGTTCCTTTCCTGAGTAAGGTCACAGGGATTCCTATGGCTCACTTGGCTACAAAGATCATTCTCGGCAGCAAGCTGAAGGACGATGGTTATGTGGAAGGTCTGTGGCCGGAAAGCGATTATGTATCGGTTAAAGTGCCTGTGTTCTCTTTTGCTAAACTGCGCAGAGTAGAGCCCACACTGGGACCTGAAATGAAGTCGACCGGTGAAGTAATGGGCCGTGATAAACTGTACGCCAAAGCATTGTATAAGGGCCTGATCGGAGCTGGGATGAAGATTCCGGCTACGGGAGCTATCATCGTTACAGTAGCGGATAAAGACAAGGCGGAAGCGGTTGAGCTTATGAAAGGCTTCCATGCCATGGGCTACAAAATCATTGCTACAGGCGGTACGGCGATTGCGCTGGAAGATGCCGGCCTCAATGTAATGAACGTAAATAAGCTTGGTGAAGGAGAGCCGACCATCGTCGATTTGATCCGCGGTGGTAAAGCCAACTTCGTCTTTAATACACTGACCAAGGGCAAAACACCGGAACGTGACGGGTTCCGTATCCGCCGTGAAGCGGTAGAGAACGGTGTCGTATGTATGACCTCGCTCGATACGGTGAAGGCGCTCCTGATCATGCTGCAGACCATTAACTTCTCTTCGGAGTCCATGCCTGCTTTTGTCGGACAATAAAGATACCTCTTAGGGCAGCATTCGAACGGTTTGCGTTTATTCGCAGACCGTTCCGCTGTGCCCGGGTCTAATAAATCTATAGTGCGTCACAGCCGCACTGGATAGGAGCGATGATATGGCACAAGGAGAAGGGCAGCAGACGGAAGAGAATATACGGCTTACGGCGAAGCGGGAGGAAATGGCGCAGCGCCTGATGATCGCCCTGGATTATCCTGACGTTACACAGGCGAAGCTGTTCATTCAGAAGCTGGAAGGAATTCCTTGCTACATGAAGGTCGGGATGCAGCTTTTCTACGCGGCGGGACCGGAATTCATCAAAGAACTGAAGACACGCGGATATTCTGTATTTTTGGATGTCAAAATGCATGATATCCCCAATACCGTAAAAGGGGGCGCAGAGAGCCTGACACAGCTGGGCGTGGATATGTTCAACGTCCATGCATCAGGCGGTTCGGTCATGATGGCAGCGGCCCGTGCTGGAGCAGCCTCTGCGGTGAGTGGAAATCCGGCATTAAGCATGCCGCTGATTATTGCAGTCACGCAGCTGACCAGCACGAGCCAGGAGGTCATGAACGGCGAGATTGGAATTCCCGGCAACGTAACGGACACCGTGGTGAGATACGCTAAACTGGCGGCTGAGGCCGGTCTGGACGGCGTTGTGGCCTCGCCGCAGGAGTCGGCAGCGATTGCTGAGGCCTGCGGCCCTGCTTTCCGCACAGTAACACCAGGCATCCGTCCGTCCGGTTCGTCCCTGGACGACCAGTCCCGGGTAATGACGCCTGGACAAGCCATCCGGCAGGGCAGCCACTACCTCGTAGTAGGCCGGCCTGTAACGTCTGCAGCGGACCCGCGTCAAGCTGCACTAAATATCATTGAGGAGATGATTCAGGCATGAGCTCATTATTGAATAAGAGTGAACAAATAGCAGCCTATTTATTGAACATTGGAGCGGTGGCGCTACGTCCGCAGGAGCCTTTTACCTGGACTTCCGGAATCAAGTCCCCGATCTATTGCGATAATCGCCTGACCTTGTCTTACCCTGAAGTCCGCAGCTATATTGCCGATGCTTTTGCTGAGCTGATATCCAGTCAGTATCCGGAGACTGAAGTGATTGCGGGTACGGCTACAGCAGGTATACCGCATGCGGCATGGGTAGCCCAGAAGCTGAATCTGCCGATGGCTTATATTCGTGACAAAGCGAAAGGCCATGGCAAGCAGAACCAGATCGAGGGCCTGATTGCTCCCGGACAAAAGGTTATTGTCATCGAAGATTTGATCTCCACCGGCGGCAGCTCCATCAAGGCAGCACAGGCTGTTCAGGAAGCAGGCGGTGAGCCGCTGGCTGTGCTGGCTATTTTCAGCTATGAGCTGGATCGTGCTACAGAAGCGTTCTCTGCTTCTGGAATTCCTCTTCAAAGCTTATCCAACTATAGCACCTTGATTGATGTGGCGCTTAACCAGGGTAAGATTGCCCCTGGTGACGTGGAGCTGCTCCAGTCCTGGAGAAAAGACCCGGCAGCTTTTGGCGTGTAGGGCATAATCTCAACAATAGCAGTACCTTAAGCTCCCCTCGCCCCGCAGGCGAAGGGGAGTTTTTCGTACTGAGCTACGGAGGCTTGTTTGTTACGCCTAATCCTCTAGACTTCACCTTTGCCGGGTTATTTTATGAAAAATGGGCATGCTAAGTTCGGAGCAGGGTATAATCAATTTGCGAAAAAGGAGAAGAGGGCATCATGAATTGGATATACTTCGCGAAACTGTTCAGAACCCGATTTCAAGCAGGATGTCTCGCAAAACGCCTGGAGCAGGATGGCTGGATTTACGGCTATCATGACCCGCGGTTTGTGGAAATTTACCGCTCCCGTAAAGGTCGTTACGGTGTGCGTTTCCTTCCTTGAGAACTTTTGCTAATCCCTTCTTGACTTATTACCCTCATGTAATGTATATTATTTATTGTCGCTGTTTGAATATGATTACTGACGCGGGGTGGAGCAGCCCGGTAGCTCGTCGGGCTCATAACCCGAAGGCCGCAGGTTCAAATCCTGCCCCCGCAACCAATTTATTTACAAGCAGCAATTATATATGACGGATATTTTTCATCCGGGCCCTTAGCTCAGTTGGTTAGAGCGGTCGGCTCATAACCGATTGGTCGGGGGTTCGAGTCCCTCAGGGCCCACTTATCAAGAACCCTTACTTTGTAAGGGTTTTTTGCTTTGAAAAACTGTAGAATAGGAAATAACAAATTTCTCGAAAAAAGGATGATATTATGAATTTTCTCTTGGGTAAAATATGGGTTGTATGTTTCATCTGTTTGTTCATATTTCCGGGAGCAAATAATGTACAGGCTAAAGGGCAAGAGGAGATACCGATTCACTTGAAAATAGATAAATTTTATATTTTATATACCCAGCCCTCTTCTCCGTTTGTTGATGCTAATCACCGCCTGCTTATGCCGCTACGGGCGAATCAGGATTTAATGGGGGGGACTGTTACATTTGATAGCTCGTCAAAAACGGCTAACCTATTATTGTTAAACCATACGTTTGAAGTTACTATCGATTCTAAAATTGCAAAAGTGGATGGTAATACAATTATAATGGATACCTCTCCGGTACTAAAAGGTGGCTCTATGTTTCTGCCAGTCCGCTTGTTTCTGGATTATACGGATGTGAAATATACATGGGATCAAAAGAAACAGTTGCTTCATATTACCGATGAACGAATGGCGGCAGGGCAGCCCTTTGAAGATTTTGCGGGAAATGATTTCACTTCTGGCAGCATCGATGGTGCTCTTAACCTAACTTCCTTTACGATGTTTCCTCATTCTTTATCCATTAAAGCCCTTAATATTTCGGGAGAAGATATACCAAAAGGCAAATCTGACATTCATCCATTGGTCGTGTTTAAGAACAAAGGCGGATTCGCAACGGATTCCTACACCAAGCCGAGTTATCCGGATTTGCCCGAGGTTAAAAAAGGGGCATCCATAACGGTCACACAACGCTTTGATACAATAAATGCCGCATATATTATCGCTGCAGCAAGAAGAGAGCCTTAAGCAAACGATCATAGCATTACCGTAAAATCGCCTCATTCCGGCTATTTTCTGGAGAGCCTCTCCCCACGAGTCTCCATGACAGCCAATAGCTGTCCTTGAAAAATCCGTCTTTGGATTTGATCTATACGCTGCATCGCCAGCTCTGCCGGCACTTGAAACTCGGTTGTGATCATGCTGATAGCTTCGCTTCTAAGCTCCGGCAACGTACTTCTCGAGATCATGGAGTACGGCATTGCTGCATAGAGGATAAAACGATCCGCCTCATCCTCTTGGGGCTGTGTAAAATGCTCGGGCATCAGCGTCTGCTTACCGGCATGGCGGAGCAAATGACAGAGCTCATGCAGAAACTCCAGACGCTGTATACCGGCCGGCAGGCGGCTGTCAATGAACATACTGTACATACCGGCAGAGGCTTCAATTCCCTTGCTCCTCACAGCTAAATAATGAATCCAAATATGAAGGCGTTCAGAAATATACTCTATCGAGATTTGCGAAGGATCCTTGATGTCCAATCTTTCATAGAAGTCCTCCGTCCATTTCTCCAAAGCAGTCATTTGATAATAGTTTTTCATTGATAGGTCACCTCTTAGGGATAAATAGGAACAAATGTTCTGTATTGCTAAGCATAAAGCAATTGCAGGCGAATATCAAGCGGCCCAACTATTCTTTGCCATTTTGCCCAAACGGTATAGTCTTTTGCCACATATTCTGGACTGTAGTTAATATTAAGAGGAGGTTATTAACATGGGAAATGAATGTTGTTACGGAGGAAATGTTGGAGGAGCGAATGTAGGCCCAGGTCATGTAATGCCGGTAGTTTGTCCTTGGACTTCCACAGGCGCAATTCTGGTTCTGTACATTCTGTTGGTTATTATTTTAAAAGCCTGTATATTCTAAACAAGCAAATAACCGTTCCAGTCCTGCCAGGTAGCTACCTGCGGGCCTGGAACGGTTATAAGTTACCGGATAAGTGATCCCGTTTGTATTCTTATTTGAACATAAATTCTACGCGCGTACCGTCAGCAAAATCCTCCAATTGATTGCCGACCCAGCTTCCGGCACCACGATTATCGCTTGGCGCTATGTATTCGATGTCAGCGCCTTCTCCGCCTTCCCGGCACATGGCCATGGGCCACTCGTCCCGGTCATAGCCCTTTTTGGTAGGCACCCCTTTCAAGGATAGACTGCGGTTCTCATCAGCACCCTCCCGGTCAATGGTGCAGACCGGCTGCTCTCCGCTTGCGATAGCGTCCTGAATATGTCTGGCAGTCTCCGGATAGCGGTCCGAAGGAAAGACAAGCTTTATAGCCTCTTCATTTGATGGAACTGAGGGCTCGTTGCTCAGTCTATCTTCTCCGTACTTATAAACGATAATGGAAAATAACAGGAGAATAATGAGACTTATTAATTTTTTTCGTGCTTTCACTGCGGCTCCTCCATTATGAAAATATTAATATCATTAATTAGTATATCTTAAATCAATAAGGTGAATAAAGAACTCCTTGTCCTTATTGGGCGACAGACAGCATTGTTGACATCAAAGACGCATGTTTTGTGCTGGATGCGTGCAAACTTTGGAAGAAATAATCTGGGGGGCTCCGCTGGAAAAAATGCGCGTACCGCAGGCTGCAACAAATAGCTGGGAGGAGCTTCTGCACCGGGACGGAGCGGAGGATAAGCTGCTCTTTTTCGACACGGAGGAGCCCGTTTTGGATGAGACCGTCATCGGTCACCGGGCGATTGGCGTCGTATACCACCCGGAATGGGAGCGGGGCAATTACGTTTCTACTGTTATATCCAAACGTTATGATGCTTTTATTTACATCGATAAAACGAATGCAGTGTCTCCGCTTGCGGTAGAAACCGTCCAAGTTTAGGGGCATCCCCCGTTGTGGCTGCCGGATAGAAACCGGCGGTTTTATTTTATATTTCAATAACTTGAGTCTTGCAAAAACACAGATCGTCTAGCCCCAAAGGGCATACTGGTAGCGTGAAGCCAAAAATGGTGTTTAGGCGGTGAGCTTCAACCGTTTCAAAACATCGAAAAGTGGTGTTTTCGCCAATGCCTGCTCGTACACATACACGACCAGTTGTCCAAAGTAATCTTGGCGAATCCGTCTTACGACATCTCCAAACGTTAATTGGGCGTTCGTTTTTGACCATTCATAGCGCTGCAGTTCGACGAAATTTTGTGTCAAAAATTGAATCACCCAAAACCGCTCGATCGCTTGAAACGACCACAATTGGTAGTGGTCAAAGCCCATTAAATCCTTGAAGTAACGATAGCCGGTCTCGATGTGCCAGCGTACATCGTAATAGCGCAGGATGGTCACGACATCCAGACTCTTATCCGTACACAGAATAAAGAAAGGGTTCTTACCGGACTCATACGTGTTCTCCCAAGACATCAGGACGTTGACATTCTCGATATCAGCCACAGGACCTTCGTATTGGTAAATCCAGTACGTCTCTCGATTCTCCGTGGTAACGGAACGAAGATCAGACTTTCGGACGTACTGGGAGGTAAAATCTGCTAACGATATCCGAATACCCGCAGGAGCGATCAAACGGTTGCTTTTGAGAGCCGCGATAATGTGAAATCCCTTGGCATTACAGGCGTTGACGATTTTCTCGCTCGTATACCAGCTGTCCATCAGTACGTAAACGAGCTCATCATCAGAGGCTGGATAATCCTCGATCATTTGGATGGCCAAGTCATTTTTGCTTTTGAACGGAAGATTATGCTTCTCGCAGTATTCCTTCCGAAAGTAGGGACGGAAATCCCAGGACAGGGAGAAGCCATCGGTCACCAGATGAGACGTGACGAGGCAATGCGACCATTGGCTTTTGCCATCGTCGTGAGCAAAATGAAAGTCCAAGCCTTCCATTCGTTTGGTGCTCTTGTCTTTCTTGCAACTGGTATCATCAATGATGAAGAAAACCAGGGTTCGCGAGTCTCCTTTGTTCCGGCGTGATCGACGAATCCGCTCGATTAGAAATTGTATACGCCGCCGCTGAACACGGTTCTTGCACCAGGTGGATTCTTTCAGAAAGCGAGTGATACAACTAAGATCCCGATATTGTCCGGTCTGCTTTCGGATCGAAGTGATCGTTTTGCGTCCTTCACATAACAGGATGCCGTGCATCAATGAAATCATATGATTACGCTGCGGACGAGACAGCATCAATTGAAGAGATAAAATGAACTTGACGAGGGGCATGTACGAGGTTACCATATTCCTAGACATCTCCTTTTGGGAATTTGTGGGCGTGGTAACCAACAATTTCTCCAAATCCGGTAGATGTCCTTTTTATTTTTGCACCTTCGACAAAGGTTCTGATTTATCGTCAATTGATCTCATAGATTTACAACAAGTTTTTTGCATGACTCAAGTCAATAATTTTTAATTTGCACTTTACAATAATCGACATTATGCTTTAGTAGGAGGGATAGAAATGAAAAGAATGTTAGTATTGGGCCTGATTATGATATTTTCCCTGCTGAGCGCCTGCAGCAATAATGAGGCGACGGCAATTGTTACAAAGGAAGATATACAGGAAAATGTGCAGAATTTCTATAATGAATTGTCTGCGATTGAACAGGAAGGCAAGTCTTCCTTGGAGGATTTCAATGAATTAATTGCTTCTTATTCGGCGGGTAATGCTACGGACAAGCAGTTGAAGAAAGCGATTGATGGATTTCAGAACACTGCTGCTGAGTTATCGAAACGGGCCGAAGATGTGAAAATTTCTTCAGGACTTCCCAAAGATATCAAAGCGCTGCTGGAAGACTCCAAAATAGCCTTTCAAAGTGCTTATTCCTTAAAAGAACAAGCTTCCAAGAGCGCCGATTCCGCTGATGTGACGGCAGACGAATTCAAAGAACTGAATCAGAATGCAGATCTTGCCATGCTGTATGGTATCTCCAAACTGAATGAGGCAAGGGCAGCTTCAGGACTTATAGATTCTGAATCAACGGTTGACTCCACGTCGATGGAATCCACTGTGGAGCCAAAGTAGGTAGCTTGAAGTATGGATCTTGATTCCCGCTGAAAGCAGCGGAGAGGACGGAACGATTGCGGAAAAGCTGCAGCGGTCGCCTCCAGATTTTTACCGCTTTAAGATTGAACTGAAAAAATAAGTTATGGATGAAGTAACGGGAGGGGAATTTTGGAACTGTAGGAGCGATAGCGACCGCCCGAAAGCTTTCCGCAGGAAAGCTCGCTCCGAAAGCATAGGCTGTCTCCGGATTTCATCCGCGAACAGCGGTAAAATTCAAGAAATTCTTACGACAACAGCGGCCGGAAGTCCAAACATTCTCCGTAGTTACGGCCTCACCATCCACTTAAATCCTGCTAGCCCGAATGGCTCTCCAGTAAAGCTCCAAATACTCATCGGTCATCTTTTCTTTCGTATACCGGAGGGAGACATACTCGCGCAGCTCTTGAGGAGAGAAAGGAGACAACCCCTCAATCAAGCGTTTCATATCATCGAAATTATCGCAAATAAACTGGGGCAGCCCTTGAAGTACTTCAGGAACTGCCCCTCTTCCGTAAGCGGCTACCGATGTCCCGCAAGCCAGGGCCTCAACCAACACTAACCCGAACTGTTCCTCGCATGCTGTCGGAAACAGGAGCCATTTCGCATTCATCAGCAGGTTTTGCTTTTCCATGCCATGGACTTCGCCAACATAGGATATGTTAGGTGCCTTCTCCATCCGCGGGTAAATTTCGCCGTATAATTCCTGGTCCCAGACCGGACCTGCAATGATGGTTCTCATGCCGGTCTGCTCGGCCAATCTTACAGCATCCCTCACTCCTTTTTCTCGATCAATCCTTCCCAAAAATAATAAATAGTCATCTTTATTCTTTTCTAAAGCATACCCGTTCAAATCAATCCCATTATGCACGTAAGCCCCATGGGAATTATTCGTTGACATCATTAGTTTGGTTTTGGTCACATATACCGGGAACTTCAGAGGGATGCTTAATCCCCATTCCGTGTGGATCGTTGAGACAGTAGGCACATTTAAATTTTCACGTCCGATGACCAAATCATGCGTATGATCATGGATCACATCCACATCATCCGGCAGCGTATGAATGACAAAATCTTTTATATTATGTTTGAAAAATCCTCTATGTCCGTAGGGAATAATAACCGCATTGCTGCTGCTTCCCGCCAAGGCGTATACATAAACCTCGTGGCCTCTTTTTACCAGTTCATTGGATAAGAGAAAAGCCACTCTCTCAATCCCGCCGCTGCCGGGAATCGGGATAATATTCGGGACCACTTGCACGATTCTCATGGAGTTTCACCTTCTTAGCTGGATGATAAAGGGGGGATTCATCATACGGCACAATACGTTCGTATAAAATATACGGCATCAACTGCTCGATAACGAACATTTGGCTGTGATAGACCGACAACAGGATTAATTTGTCCCGCAGCAGATGAAATGGCAGTACTTCGTCCGATTTATCGAATACATACAAGTTGTCGATCCCCATGCCATGCAATATTTTTGAAAGCGATTTATGCTGGCTGTGTCCATACTCTCCGCCAAGATTATGCGTAACAATACGCCCAAACCGGTGTTTGTGGATAACCTTTTCCAAATCCTTGCCCAATTGTCCTGGATCAAAGCTTCCGTCATATAGATCGGGATAGTTCCATATTTCATATGCAGCTCCTACCCTTTTCATGGCCCTGTGAAATTCTTCAGACCGGGTTTCATCCTCACGATTAGTTAAGCAAATAACCTTCCAGCCTCGTTCACTTAATAACGCCGCTCCTCCGAAAATAGATTCGTCGTCGGGATGAGCGACCACCATCAGTTTATCAGGCATCACGCACCACCTTCTTCTTTATTTGTTTTTAGATTGCGTCCTGCTTCACCATATGTCCACGCTATCGACGATGACAGGTACGGAAGCATATCCTTCGCTATTTTCTACCCGTATGATTACTAGTCTAATCGGCTCAATGAACTTCACATATGATAAAGCACCAGGTTAATAACGAGGAGTGTTCTACTATGGAGGAGAAAACAAACCGCTCGAAAAAAATATGTTTTGCCTTGCTGGTCCACAACAAGCGGAGTGTCGTCTTGGACCTTTTGGATAATATCAGAGGTTATTGCCCGAATAGTTCTGTCATTTTATATAACGGAGGCAATGATTCAAGCTTATGCGATCATCTGGGCGTTCCCGTCTGTCCAACCAGCCGAAAATTGTATTATGGCATAACAGGCATCTATTTGCTGGAAACGATGAGATGGCTGGAAGACATGAATTACGATTACGACTATTTGATTAATATGGACTCGGACGCTCTATTTGTAAGGGAGGGCTACGAAAGCTTCATAACTCAGCAAATGAATGACAAGGATTATATGGGAGTAGACACCAAACTCTCGCACGAAGATTCTTTCATAGGCAACCAGGTGCGCGAAGAATATGATTTATGGAAGCCGTTATTTGGCGAGAAACCTCTCTACGAATCCTTTAATGTGGGCCAAGTGTTCAGCAGACGGCTGGTCCGCCGTTTTTTAAAAAGCAAGCAATACGACGAGCTGAAAACGAGATTGAAGAAGACGGGAGCCTTTGGAATAGATGAAGTCGCCTACGTTACGATGACCGAGCGCTATGGTTTCGAACTTAACGCCTATCCGGCATCCACCGGGAGTTCCATACGTTACAGACCCTATTTCGCGTTGGATGAAACCATAGGTCTGCTGAACGGAAACGAAAAGGGTTATCTTCTGCATCCAGTACCGAGAGACATGAAAGATGAAACGCGCGTTTTTGTGCAAAACAACCTTAAACAGTTAATCCAATCCAATGCGGAAGCACAAGAACGCTTTCTCGACACGTATTTGGGGGATATGCCGTTTTTTATCCGCAGGCAGAAGAGCACCGGAAATACAGTGGAATGGCTGACCGCTTCTCTTGGGCAAGGAATATCGTACTGGAAATCCGTGAAAAGCAGAGGCAAAATAAATATGTACGGTCCCCATACGTTCGGAAGCGAAAGAGTAGAAGCGTTCACCGCGCTGGAGACCCGTATCGGTAATATCGAAATGATCTGCAGAATCGGAAAAGAACTTATCCATTACTGGAGGGATGAAGACAGCAGCGAGTGGTTCGAGTCACCGGCTTTTGCAGAAGGGGTAAGGGGAACACCTGCATTTATTGAGAGTTCATACGGAAATTTCGAGGTGGTAGCGCCCTTAAAGGATGGAGGATTGGGTCATTGGTGGAGAAATAATGATCAGGGTTTGACCTGGTCCGGGCCTGATACCTTCGGTAATGACGTTTATGAAGAAGTGATGCTTATCGAAAATAACTTGAAGCAATTGACGGTAGTTGTCAAAACGGATGATGAATACCGATTTTTTGTCAGAGATGACGGGCATAGCTGGGAATGGCTCGGACCCTATTAATAAAAGGCGGGATGTTTATGAAAGTTCATGCTATGCGGCATGTCAAGCCTATGGGTCAAGGGCGGACACTTCCCCATCTGTTTTATTGTGATGATGGTTACCCATATGTAGTTAAGCTAATGAACAACGAGCAAGGTTCCGGAGTGCTGGCCAACGAGTTTATTGCTTTCAGGCTGGCTACATTGTTGAATCTACCTGCAGCCGAATACAAAATTGTGAATATTTCAAGTGAACTGGTGGATGTATTCCCGGCCCTTAAAAGGCTAAACGTTCCCGCAGGTCCTCATATAGGCTGTCTGTTTGCCGAACAGGCCATTACTTTAGAGAATAAAGTTGATTTTTCCATCTGTCAAAATATAAAGGACATGGCCGGAATGATTGTCTTTGACCATTGGATCATGAACTGGGACCGGTATGTCACAGGGGCGAATCTTCTGTTTTTGCAAGATACGACACAGCTGCTTCTGATTGATCATTCCAATGCCTTTTGCGGGCCGGATTGGGACAGCAGGGAATTGGAAGAAAACTCAGAGGATATGGAAGTGTACTGGGGACCTTTTTATGAAATGTTCACACCGTATATCGATGGTTCCGACCCATTTGAACCTTACCTGACGGTGCTGGAAGCTCTTGACCGCCGGCAATTGACTCGGGCAGTTAACGGAATGCCTGGAAAGTGGAAAATTTCCCGCTCGATGCAGGAATCCCTTGTTGAATTTCTGTATGCAAGGAAAAATCTGGTTCGGGGTGCTATGCTGCAGTTGCAGGATAAATTTCCCATCTGGAGTGAATGTTCATCTTAAACGGGGAAACTAATTAGAAGGGGAGACTAACAAGTTTACATTTTTTCCTTGTTGATTAAGGATAGGCGTTGTGGATATAATACAAACACACGTTCCTATTACGTGAGATGATGCATTTGACCGGAGGGAGATATCCATGGGTAAGAAGCTGGAGGGAAACGGACTATGGGAGAGCAGCCGGATGATGCTGCCGGAGCATAAAAGCCGGATCCGGAGCGATGAGCGGGAGACGCAGCGCCGTGGTAAGCCAGTTCTTGATGACCAGAAGTGGGAGGAGATGGAGCGTACGCTCCTGTTATCGCTGCGGAATCATGTCCGGGTGAATATAGTACTGTTTGACCCCTTTGAAGATGTTTTGCTTAGCGGTTTTATAACCTCCATCCACGCCCACACGCGTGAAATAAAGCTGCAGTGGGCGGAGGACTGGAAGTGGATTGGCCTGGACAGTATTGTTGAGGTGGATACCTGCTGATTCACGGCGGTTACTGCTCTTTAGAGCCGTTTCCGCTGTTCTTCTCGTAAGCGATTAAGGTAACGGAGCTAATCCCTGTCAGTTGGGCAATGGCTGCTTCTGCATTACGGATGACCTCTACCGCGTCCTCTTCGCCGCTAAGCGCTGCGATTTTATAGCTATCACTGTGGATGTCCATGAATGTTCCCACCTTTCCCCGATATTGTTCCCTGCGAATGAGGCCGATATCCAAGTTTGCAGCAAACATGCAGCTACCGTACAAGCAAGCCGGGGTGAAGGGACATTAAATAGATCAGGGGGTGATTACATGCTGACATTGGATCAGGTCAAAAGCAAATCGGCGGCGCGCCTTGACGGACTCCATCCTGTCCTGCTGGCAGTTACCAACGAGTTGATACAGCGAAGCTACGCCAAAGGCGTGCCAATCCTTATTACTCAGGGTATGCGGACGATTGCTGAACAAAATGCATTGTACGCGCAGGGAAGAAGCAAGCCGGGACCGATTGTCACCAATGCCCGGGGAGGTACCAGCTATCACAATTACGGCCTGGCTGTCGATTTTGCGCTGCTGCTGCCGGATGGAAACGCGGTTTCCTGGGATATAAACAGGGACGGGGAGAAGGACAAGACAGCGGACTGGAGCGAAGTGGTGGAAGAGGCCAAGAAGCTGGGCTTCGAGTGGGGCGGCGACTGGACGTCTTTCAAAGACTACCCCCATTTACAGATGACATTCGGTCTGTCAATTGATGAGCTCCGGGCAGGCAAACATCCTTCTGCCCAGCAGATCAATGAAGTCTTAAGCCGCTTGAGCGGAGGCGACGACAAAGGGAATAAAGATCTTAAAGTTACGATAACATTGAACGGCCAAAAATTGACCGAAGGTGTTGTTGATGAAGGTATCACTTATGTACCTGTGAGGATTCTGGCGGAAGCGCTTGGAGCAACGGTAACCTATGATCCCGGAAGTAAGACGGTAGATATTGTTTTCTTGAATAAATGAGGATGCATATGGGGAAATTATCAGCGATAACAACAAAAGGAGGCATAACATCTTGAACAAGCTGATAACAAGCCTTGTATGCGGTACTGTTTTATCAATGAGTCTGGTTGGGGCCAGCTATGCGTCAACTGCATCCGGGACGACTGACCTGGACGGTACCACACCGGGAAGAAACGGTACCACCACCAATGGTGGCTTGGGAACTATGGGTACGGGTAACCGTATGACCAATCCGATTCGTAACATGGACAGAAATAATAATAACACGGTGTCCCCTTTGTCCAATAACAACCGTAACGGGAACTACCGGGCAACAGCTACCACAAATGCTGACAGGGATAATGATGTTGACTGGGGCTGGCTTGGTTTGCTCGGTCTTCTCGGTCTGGCCGGCATGAGAAGCAGAACCAAAGAGCACCGTTAATTCAGGCGTAAATGACCCGTAGCGGCTTCGGCTAAAGCGGGTTATTTGCTATGTCTTCCGATAAAAAATAATATTCTGGATTAAAAGAGGATTGCGTCTTTCCGGAATACGTGATATTATATTTCTTGTCGCGTTACAACGCGCACTTCATGCCGGGGTGGCGGAACAGGCAGACGCACAGGACTTAAAATCCTGCGGTACGTGAGTACCGTACGGGTTCGACCCCCGTCCTCGGCATACCAGAAGAAACCTTGAGAAATCAAGGTTTTTTATTTATGGTTTTTAAAAATGGGAATCCTGTGTGCTTCAAAAGGGTGCTGCAGACGCACAGGATTTCTGCGAAATATCCTCTTTTGTGCTATCTGTTTTCTAAAAACAGGTAGAGGCAAAGGAGGTTTTTTTATGGCGTTACACAAGAGATTCCTACAACGAAGTTTTGTCGGGAAAGGCACCCAGCTTGTGGGCAAGCTCATCTTTTCCAGTTAACGCCTCGACCATGATGCCTGCCCAAGGCGAAAACCATATGTAAAGGATGAGGCAACTCCATTCCATGCGTTTGAGCATATAAGTCCAGCAGTGTTTCAAGCTCATTAAACTCCTTTTCGGAATGCTGTTTCTTCCAAGCCTCTATTGTTTCAGATGTTTTTCGACTTAGCTCACGGTATTGCGGATCACTGGATATAACTTTTTCATCGGGACAAAGATTGCTAAGATATAGCTGTTCTAAAAGGCTCCTCATTTCTCTCCATCCTTTCTGCAGTTTTTTGTGATATTTATTATGCTTATCTAAGAGATTGCAAGTATCCAAATATAAATGAGAAAAGATTCCTGATGTCTATGTATATTGCCTTAAGGTGGTACTTGGGAGAGTAACATATTTTCTTAAATGAATCGTATCATAAAATAATGACGTTTTGTAGAGTATACTACGTGGATATGATGTTGAATGCAACTAGATAATGAATTTAAAAAGAGGTATATCTTGAAATCAGAAGAAGTATTCGGGCAGGTTTTAAGAACAATTCGCAGAAAACAAAAGATGAGTCAAGAAAATTTGGCATTCCAAAGTAATCTTGACCGAACGTACATATCTATGCTGGAACGTGGCATTCATCAACCTACATTAAATTCTTTGCTCTCTCTTGCCAGCGCTTTGAATATGAAGGCTTCAGAATTAGTGGGACTTGTTGAAATTGAGATTGGGAAAAATTAATTGAATAAACTATTTAAATCTAAGAAGAATGACTATGCATAACATTTAGGCATAATCATTCTTCTTATTACTGAACAATGAAATATACTCAATTTGCTGAATTCGAGTAGGGACAAAAAATTATTCGTGAAGAAAAAATTTGAATAGCATATTGATCATAAACATTGGAACAAACTATAAGAGTATTGGTAATTGATCTTAGTAGAGGAGTGTAAACTTGGAAAAAAGCTATACTGTAAGTAATATATCTCAATACTTAAATATTATCAGAGACAGATGGTGGTTTAACAGCGCCATCAGATGCTAGTCTCTTTAATAAGACTATTTCATCATCCTTTAACTTTGTACCATTAATTTCCTTGTGAGTTTCAATGATATGCAGAGGTACTCCCTGAAACCCTTCAATTAATTTAAGGAGTCTTTGGATACTCGTTGCACCAGATTTAGCAACCAAGTCAGCGTATATATCAGCGTTTTCAGAGAAAAAGACAGGACTTAGTACAACATCTTTGCCTCGAACTCGTTTTGTAATTAAATAATTCCCTTGACCGCCTTCATTCGGAATGATCTGTTCACTTAGCTTTGACAGTTCCATAAAGGATTTCGATATCGTCTGTCATCTAATTGTATATTTTAAGCAAGCTACGGAGAAGGTTACCCTAAAGGGAGCATAATGATCGTTTCAAATTGTTTTGCTCTTGTTTCTATTTTCAGATGTCCCCCGTATTTTTTAGCTACTCTTTGAATATTGGTTAAGCCGATCCCGTGAAAATCAGGATTTTTTTTATTTGTACGCTGTACATGATCTATAGAATCTCGCCGCGAATTGATGACATGAATAAAAAGAGTATTATTGGTGGAGAAAATGCGTAAATCGATTAATTTGTCTTCAATTTTAGGGATAAGTTGTGTTGCTTCGATAGCATTATCTAGAATATTTCCAATTAGGATACATAAATCATACCGATCAATTTTGATTTCCTCGGCAATTACATTGATCGTGTGCTTCATAGTGATACGATTGTCATTCGCTACATTAAGTGCATTACTGACCAGAGCATCAATTACTAAATTTCCAGTAGCCACACTTTGGTAAGAAGTATTAATTACATCAAGCATTTTATTGATATGCTGATTAGCTTCCTGCAAGCGATTTTCTTGGATGCATTTTCCAATATATAGCACTTGTTTATTTGTATCATGAATAATCCGCTTAATACTTTTAAAAGAATTTACGGTTTTTTCATAGTTGTTATCCTGATAATCCATTTGCTTTTGTAATAGATTATTTTCATCCGCCAATCTGAATTTTTCAATTACCCTGTCAAAAAGGTAAACAATTAAGATGTTGATGAATAAAACACTGATGACAGAAAGAATGTAGAAGAGGTTTTTTTCGGAATAAAAAAATAGTGTATTCAAAACCAATAAACTAGCTAAAATTATACAGACCATGATGTAATAGTAAGCAGTGCCGATTTTATAGTCGCTTCCGCGTTTAATGTATTTAATGGCCAGAATAAAAAGCCCCATGATAAAGGTGGAGAAAAGTAGGATCATTAATCGGACTTCCAATTGAGACAAGCCACTTGTTTCTTTTGCGAACTGAAATCCTGAGATGAAATAAAAGGAAACGGATTCAGCGATAAATCCCAGAATCAGATACAAGATTGAAAAAATTAAACGTGAAGCAAATCCAGCTTGGCTAAGAGAGGCAATAACAAAGGTGCTTCCGATTGAAATGAGGCCGGTAATGAACACAGGGAAAAAAGATATGGTAGATACATAAATGATCCCCCCTGTAAGAATATAGCTCAGCAAAATGGTGTGCCTGCTTTTATCGGAAGCAGGAAATAAAACGGAAAAATACCGATTAAGTAGCAGTAACTGCAGCAAGGTCGTTCCGACAAATAATTTGTTATACAATGGGTTATCCTCTTCCTCTGAATTGGGTTATCCTCTTCCTCTGAATTGGGTGATCATGTAACGTGCGAAGGTATCCTTGACATATTTGGCTTGAGAACGCCCAATTGGGAACTCGGCTTGGTTGGACATAATAACCGAGGAGGACGTAAACTTTCGGATATGCTCCATATTAATAATAACTGAGCGGTGGATGAGTAAAAGCGGATAGTTGGGCTTATTTGAATACTCGGACAGCGTTCCAATGCTCGTGTATCGCTGTTGTGACGTAATCACTTCCAACTGCTTTTGTGCTACGGAATGCTTTGCTTTCACAATGGCAATGATGTCGGAGCTTCTTAGAACAATCTGTCCATCTTTCGTTTTAATAGATACATGCCACTTAGAAGAAAGAATATAACTACAAAGCTTCAACATCTTGTTTTCAAACAGTTCGTAAGAGACGGGTTTGATCAGATAATGGAACGTTTGAACATCAAAGCTTTCTATCATATATTCTGGATAGCTAGTAAGGAATATAATTTGTACCTCCCGATCTGGAAGGCTGCGGATCGCTTTAGCTGTTTCAATTCCGTTCACTCTTCCCATTTCAATATCTAAAATAAGAATATGAAAAGAATGCGCACCATGCTCTTCGTAATGCTGAAGCAATTCTTCTCCAGAAAGGAAGTATGTTACATCGAAGATATAAGGCGTACAGGCTGACAACTGCTGGAATGATCGTTTTAATAGAATATGATTTTCTGGTTCATCATCGCAAACTGCCACGTAGAACAAGGAATTCCCTCCTGCTTCATATCATTTTTCTCCAATTAATAACAATAATATAACATAAATTGTTGTTCATAGCTGTTTTTTTGCTATTAACATACAGTATATTACATTATTTCGATTTTGTGCTACGATGCTTCTACGGGAGGTAAACATGATAGAAAAAATTGTGAATAAAATTACATCTGAGATTGTCCGTCAAGGCGTTGTAAGTGAGGAAAATATCCCAGTCTTTCGTTATGGGTTATTATCCATGATTGAGATTTCTATCATAGTTTTAACGATGCTGCTAATTTCCGTCAGTTTAGGTCGAATTTTTGAAGCGGGAGCATTGATTGGAACTATCATCGTTTTCAGGAGTTTGGAAGGGGGATACCACGCTAGAACATTTAAAAGTTGTTATCTTATTTCGGTGATCGTTTTTATATTGACGCTGCTAGCCGTAGACTTGATGTCTCAAAAGTTGTTTCCTGCGGCTGTTATCACATGTTCGATCATTTCTATTCTTATATTGGTCTATTTGAGAACTGGTCCGACGCGTAGTAGAGAAGCAGAGAATGTTAATCGTCATCGATTTTACAAGGCTGCAATATTGGCTCATCTTCTTTACTACAGTTTTATAATTACGATGTTTATCTCAGGCACAACCAACATAATACTGTTAACTTGTTCTTTTGGCTACGCTATTTCTCAAGTAACTGTTTTTATCGAATATAGGAGGTAAGTGGATTGAAAATTTCGAAAATGCCATGGAAGGCGCTGTGGATGATTGCCGGTGTTTTTTCATTCGTAGGAGCCAATATCCAGTGCTGGTGGATTGCTCATCAACCGGAAATGCCAGAAGAAGTGAAAAAATTGCGGAAAGTGTGAGTTCCATTATTTATTATTTATAAGATAAATACAGAAAATGAAACAATAATTATAAAAATAAAATTGATAATTTAATAAGAGAAAATGAATTATTAAACAATCGTCGCATATATAGAGAAGGAGATGTTACTGTGAAAACTCAAGTAAATAATATTAATGATTTGCTTGGTAATCCTGAAAAACGTTTCTTTAGTTCAGGGTTCAAAAAAGTAAGGCATAGCCTAAAAAGGCTACACATAGATCCTATAGAACAAAAAATTAGCGCAGTGGGAGCAGTACTTTATCCTGCTGACTGGTCCATAAAAGATGAGCCTGAATTAAAGCCGCATTTAAGTACATTAGATGGAGCACTATTATCATTGCATCTGTGCTGTGCTTACTTAAAGTCGATTTTTGATCTAACTGAATATCAACTGAGCCATATCTGGATAAGGAAAGTCGCACTGAAATCCGGGTCCTTTGCACAATTTGATTTAGATAATTTAATTATTGTATCTAATTGGAAAGGAGTAGAGGAAACAGAGGATTCTCTTTGCGGTAATGTTTCTAGATTCTCATGTGAAGTTGGCAATATGAAAATAGATATTTATATAGATCATTTTGTTAATTCTATGAATCACATCATAAAAAAATATGATACCATTCAGGACTTAATAGGAAATATGGACTCCTCTTTTTATGGCGAAGTTTATCGTTCCATAGCATATGAACTTACAAATGTAAATGTAGATAAGGATAACCTATCTTTGTCTTCTCAAATTACAATAAAATATCCATATTCGGAGAGTAAATTTTGCGGAATTGGCTCGGTGTACCTTCCACATTATACATGGTTAGATACGTTTGTCTGTGCTTCACAACAAGTTCAAGCTTTATTTTACGCTATCGATAAAATTAGCCGTGATAATTCTAATAACCTTTGGATGAGAGAAATTATATACGAGTACAAGGAACCAATTTATAAGCCGCTGGGTTTTGTTCAAACTGCAGCTGTACAACAAGCAAAAATATTAAAAATGGGAAATCAACTTTGGAGAACAGCATTAATTGAGTGCAGCAACAATAGTTCTGCTTCATTTCGCTTAGTTGTAAATATCGCGCACGAACTTCCCTCCAGTTTTATGGAATGTGCGTGTAACTTAGAAAATTATAAAAGGAGTTAAATACATAATGAATCAGGTCGTTAGAATAGCTATCTCTGGTACATATTCAACGGGAAAGACAACTACTACTGAGGCACTCTCATTATTATCTGGAATACCCAGAACACACGCCAAAACCATGAGGGAGATCCTTCCTGATGCAATACCCGGAAAAACTCTTGAACAGTGTAAACCCGCGGAACTTCTACAACTTGGCATCCGAAGATTTACAGAAAGAGCCATTAAAGAAAGCCAACTGGATTCATTTATTTCTGATGGCTCTTCATTACACGAATGGATTTATGGAAAATCAAGATTAACAGTAGGTATTAATCCTAATGATGGTCCATATGTGCAAAAATTTAAAATGCTAATGATGATGCCTTTCAAAAAAGCTTTTGAAGAAATTATAGATAATTTTGGTTCAGTTGTTAAAAGTCACGCGAAAAATAATTACGTTGAATTCATTCATCTGCCTGTAGAGTTTCCATTAGTTGAGGATGGGCACCGTCCAGTTTCTGAAAGCTTTCGAGGACTTTCAGATCGTTTACTTTTAGATACTTTGGATGAGTTGCTGATACCCTATCATGTAGTCTCAGGATCCATCCAAGAACGTTTAGATAAAATAATGAAGATTTATAACTGGAAGCCAATTATTCCTATAGAAGAAGCCATCGAAGAAGCAAAGAGAAGAACAAATTTACATATGTCAGAAAAAGAAAAATAATATTATGCGAAATAGTGGATGTATTCATAATAAATAACGCCAGTTGGAGAAAGGATAAAATATGAATAGTTTTCTTAAAACCTTGGGGCAATTCGTGTATAAATTTCGTCACACGATCGTAATTCTATGGATATTTATCGTTGTTTTAGGAGGTGTATTTGGTAGTAAACTGCCTGATCTCCTTACAGGTGGTGGATGGGAAGGTAAAGCTACAGATTCTTATGAGGCAAGTCAGGTACTGACAGGAAGTTTTAACGGAAGAACGCCAACTTCTTTAACCTTACTTCATCGCGATCCTAATCATACAGTTGGTTCTGAAGAATACGCCTCTAATTTGAAGCAAACAATTGGATTTCTTCAAGAGCAGGATGGTATAGAATCTGTTTATTCATTATTAGATGCGCCTAAGGATTCAAGCCGATCATTTATTGGTAAAGACGAACATACAACTATAGCCTTTGTAGAAATGAACATGAATGAAGGATTTGCCCTTAAGGTTCTTCCAGATATCCAGAAGCAACTTACGGACCAAGCAAGCAACAATAAAACAGAAGCAACTTTACTTGGAGCGCCGGCTTTATGGGGTGAAGTAAATACGATCAGTCAGGATGGTTTAAATAAATCACATTTGTATACTTTACCAATAATAATTATCATACTACTTCTTGTTTTTAGAACTGTGGTTTCAGCGATCACACCATTAATTATTGCTGTTTCTTCAATTTTAGTAGCTTTTGGATCACTTTACTTTATTGCAAATCATTTGGAATTATCCGTTTTCGTTAAAGATGCCGCTACAATGATCGGTCTAGGCGTCGGAATCGATTTCTCGCTCATATTTGTTATGCGATTTAAGCAGGAACTCAATACACAAAACGACATGCGTTCTGCCTTAATTAAAACCATGCAAACTGCAGGTCATGCTATTCTTTTCTCGGGTATAACTATAATTGGGTCCATGATGTCATTATTTATTGTGGATATTGCAGCAATTCGTTCTATTGCTTTAGGAGTTATCGTTGTTGTTATGGTATTAGTGATTTCTGGCTTGACACTTATGCCGGCGTCCTTGGCGATTATTGGAACGAAGATCAATTCTGTTAAGCTTCCCTTTATCTCTAACCAAAAGAGTTCACGTCTATGGTACAATTGGTCACATCGCATTATGAAACGTCCTATTCTATCTTTGTTTATCGGATTGATTGTTTTACTTACCCTGTCAGTACCCATATTAGACTTTAAAACTTCAACGCCTGACGTACGAATGCTTCCAGAAACCTCAACAATGGCAAAAGCCATTCATAGTTTGGAGGAAAACTACGGCTCCGGTTTCTCGTCTCCAGTACAAATTGTTGTCAAATCAAAGAATGGTAACATATTAACGAAAGAGAATTTGACTAAAATTGAGGAATTAACAAATGAACTGCGTGGATTAAATAATGTAGAAACAGTAAGTTCTATAACCACATTACTTCCGTTGCCACCTGAGCAGATTATAGCTTTAATTGATGGCGGGAGCGACCAGTTGAATCCAGAAACATGGTCATTGCTTGATCGTTATATTAGCAAAGATAAAGATGCCATGGTAATTGATGTGTTCTCTAAAGAATTCGCTTCCCATTCAACAACAAGAGAGTTAGTTAGCGATATCCGTGAAAGTTATACTTCAAAAATTTCCTCTAATAATGTGTCAGTATATGTAGGTGGAGAGACTGCGAGAGGTATGGATAGTGATAAGATTTTGGAAGATAGCTTGCTTCCTATAATTGGAGTGACATTGTTATTAACTTATATCATTCTTCTAATAACATTTCGTAGTGTACTGCTTCCACTAAAAGCCATATTAATGAATGTGTTTTCTTTAGGAGCGACATATGGTGTTCTTTTAATGATTTTTCAGCATGGATGGGGAGCTTCATTACTGGGCTTCGAAAAAGTTGGCTTTCTCCAAAACTTTATTCCGATTCTCTTATTAGGTTTATTATTTAGCTTGAGTACAGATTACGAAGTGTTCTTGCTGAGCCGAGTAAGGGAAGAGTATGAGCTTACCAATGACAATACGGAAAGCGTAGCTTCCGGGTTGGAAAAAACAGCTCCTATGATCTCCGGTGCCGCCATTTTAATGATCTCTGTCTTTGCATCTTTTGCTTTCGCCGGGGTACTTCCAATGCAGCAGCTTGGATTTGGAATGGCAGTAGCTATTGCAATAGATGCAACTATTGTTAGGCTTCTTATTGTTCCCGCTGCAATGGAACTAATGGGCAAATGGAATTGGTGGATGCCAATAAGAAATACAAAAACCAAGCTTCATCTGTCCAAACGAGAATTGAGTCTAAAAAAGAAAGTATAAAGTGGGGCTGCAAACCATTGTCCTCACTCTCAGCGTCTTTACGACGCGTTAGTAAGCTTTAGTCTCCTAAGTGACCCTTCCAAGCCTTTTCGGCTATTGGAGGGGTCACTTTTGTGGTTATCCACATGATAATCATTCGATATGTATGGTGTGACATAACGATTTCGTTCCTGGATATTATACATTTCATTGAAGGAACAGCCTCTTTGTTTGATTGTGGCTTGCATCATGGATCGGAATGCTTAATTCAGCAGGTGATGCTTATGGCTTCGTGAAATAACGAATCCCGGGCATCCTACTCATCAGTTGTTAAACCAACTTTGTTCGAGGAGTTCTTCGGCGTTTTTACCATCATCCGTACAATTAAGTCTTTCACAGAAAAAAAGGGCAGTAACGCAAAGCTTCTGCCCTTCATTTTGCTAACAATTTTGCTAACATAAATCTGTCCGTAATTTCCCGAGCATAGAAGATGAGGAACACAAAAAAATGCCTTTAACCCGCATCGTTAGAGGATTTTTGTTCGAGCTTTCCGTGGTGTAGAAAAGAGGCTACAGGAACTGCTTCAAGACTTAAAATCCTGCGGTACGTGAGTACCGTACGGGTTCGACCCCCGTCCTCGGCATACCAGAAGAAACCTTGAGAAATTTAGGTTTTTTATTTATGGTTTTTAAAAATGGGAATCCTGTGTGCTTCAAAAGGGTGCTGCAGACGCACAGGATTTCTGCGAAATATCCTCTTTTGTGCTATCTGTTTTCTAAAAACAGGTAGAGGCAAAGGAGGTTTTTTTATGGCGTTACACAAGAGATTCCTACAACGAAGTTTTGTCGGGAAAGGCACCCAGCTTGTGGGCAAGCTCATCTTTTCCAGTTAACGCCTCGACCATGATGCCTGCCCCAAGGCGAAAACCATATGTAAAGGATGAGGCCAACTCCATTCCATGCGTTTGAGCATATAAGTCCAGCAGCGTTTCAAGCTCATTAAACTCCTTTTCGGAATGCTGTTTCTTCCATGCCTCTATTGTTTCAGATGTTTTTCGACTTAGCTCACGGTATTGCGGATCACTGGATATAACTTTTTCATCGGGATAAAGATTGCTATGATATAGCTGTTCTAAAAGGCTCCTCATTTCTCTCCATCCTTTCTGCAGTTTTTTGTGATATTTATTATGCTTATCTAAGAGATTGCAAGTATCCAAATATAAATGAGAAAAGATTCCTGATGTCTATGTATATTGCCTTAAGGTGGTACTTGGGAGAGTAACATATTTTCTTAAATGAATCGTATCATAAAATAATGACGTTTTGTAGAGTATACTACGTGGATATGATGTTGAATGCAACTAGATAATGAATTTAAAAAGAGGTATTATCTTGAAATCAGAAGAAGTATTCGGGCAGGTTTTAAGAACAATTCGCAGAAAACAAAAGATGAGTCAAGAAAATTTGGCATTCCAAAGTAATCTTGACCGAACGTACATATCTATGCTGGAACGTGGCATTCATCAACCTACATTAAATTCTTTGCTCTCTCTTGCCAGCGCTTTGAATATGAAGGCTTCAGAATTAGTGGGACTTGTTGAAATTGAGATTGGGAAAAATTAATTGAATAAACTATTTAAATCTAAGAAGAATGACTATGCATAACATTTAGGCATAATCATTCTTCTTATTACTGAACAATGAAATATACTCAATTTGCTGAATTCGAGTAGGGACAAAAAATTATTCGTGAAGAAAAAATTTGAATAGCATATTGATCATAAACAGAGATAACAATTTGTATGGTTATATATATATCGAGGACAAAATGAAGCCTATAGAGGTATAGAGGCCAGTGGTTTTAGGCCCTATCAGGGAGGCTTCTATTCGGACTCATTTTATGATATTGATCCTGGCGCAGTTCCCATTCTACCTATGCCCAATACGCCATGCCGATGTCTGGTTTGAGGAAATGAAACTATGTAGTCTGCCGGAACTTTACAATAACCTTCATCCCCAGAGGGATTAACTGTCGGAAGAGCGTATGCGATGACCCGCACGTACGGATCTGTGAGAGGCCCATGTCAGCGACATGGGCCTCTCTATTATTGTATAATGCTCATAAAATTCGGCTTTTCTTTTCATTGAAGGTATGTCCGTTGGAATATATATTAAGATCATCAGGCCTTTGGAAAGGTAGGAGGCTATTCGAAGAGGGTGGGGCCGTAGGCCACAATGCCTTAAAGCCATGGAGGGAGTGTATTTACGTTGCTGGACAGGTGGCGCAATTTCATAATGGCCTGGCGCGATTATCCGGCGCAGACCGGGACAATGATTGGAGAACGGTATCGTGTAGTTCAGGTACTTGGCATCGGAAGCTATGGCATCGCATATCTGTGCCGGGATGAGCTGGAGGGCTGTGAAGTGGCAGTGAAATTCGCCAAACCCAGCAAGAAAAGCACCGCGAAGCTTCTGCTGGAGCGGGAGAAAGAGGTGCTATCCCGGCTGGACCACCCTTATATTCAAAGGCTGAGGAATTACGGGGAGAGCAAAGAGGGAAGCTGGATCGTAACCGACTTTATTGCGGGCAAGACACTGGAGGATCTAATCTTTGAGGAGAACCGCGTTATCGGCGAGCGTGAATGCCTGCGCTGGACGCTAGTGCTCATGGATCGGATAACCCATGTTCATGAACAGGGATTTGTACATTTGGACCTGCGTATCCCGAATGTTATTGTGCGGGAGCAAGAAGTCGTGGTTATAGACTTTGGTCTGGCACGGCCCATCGGAGGCGGACAGGGCCTGCTCTGGGAGGATACTGCGCTCAAATCCGTACCTCCACCGCGCATGCTGCCTTACATCCAGTCGGATCTGTTCGATATAGGCCATCTGATGTTATACATGCTCTACTCCGGTTACAGTCCGGATCCGGGCATACCGGAACGTTCCTGGGGGGAGGAACTCAGCCTTACCGCTCCGGTACGGCAGATTCTGAGGCGTCTTCTGGAGGATGATGACCCTTATCCTAACACTGCCGTTTTTGTCGCTGATCTGCACACGGCGCTTGGTGGACTGCCGGGGTGATGCCGTAGAGGGTAATTATCAGTTCTTTCCGGATGCCTGATGCCAGGCAGAAGACAGCAAGAGCCGCCCCATATCAACGGGACGGCTCTTAATTATTTTCCCAAACTTAAAATGAAGAATCAACTGGAGCTGCCGCGGCGGTTCTTATAATACCCGTGTCCGTAACGTCCGCCGCCATGTCCGTGTCCGGATGAGGAATTCCGGTGACTGTGGTGCCCTGCACTGCTTGAGTAACGAACATGGCGTCCCCTGTGGCTGCTGCTGGAATATTTACGGTGTCCTCCTTGTTTGGAATGCTCCAATGAATGCAGGACTTTGCCAAGTAATTTTTTCAACATCCTTAACGCCTCCTTAAGAGAATGTACTATTAATCCGCATTTTTAAGTTTAAGTTTAAATTTAAAAGATCTTAACAGTACATACGATTCAACTTCCGCCGGGTTTCATTATAATTCCTGACTATTTAACATTTTGGTTGTTCATTAGGATTTATGTACATCAATGCTTGGTAATCCGTCACCCTGTTGCGGCCATTCGCTTTGGAATAGTAGAGCGCTTGGTCCGCATCTGCAATTAGCTGTTCCGGGAGGCCGCCTGCATTGGGATTGCATGTAGAAAACCCGACGCTGATGGTAACGACATCGCTAATCTTCGATCCTAGATGGGGAATGCGTTCATTCTCAATAGCAAATCGAAGCCTCTCGGCTAATTCCGACGCTCCCTTGGCATTGGTATCCGGCAGGATAATGGCGAATTCTTCTCCGCCGTAGCGCGCGATCGTATCTGATGAACGCTCGACGGTTCTTTTTCCAATTGCTGTTACTTTGCGCAAGCAATCATCTCCAGCCTGGTGTCCGTAGGAATCGTTGTAGGCTTTGAAATAATCGATGTCAAGCATGATAAGAGACAACCCGTTCAAGCTGCCGTTACGCTCCGCTCTCTTCCATTCTTTCTTAAGCGTTTCATCGAAATTGCGGCGATTGGCTATTTCCGTAAGTCCATCCATTAAAGAAAGCTGCTGCAGCGTATTCTCCATCTTTTTCCTTTCGGTAATGTCTGTAGCCGTTCCTATAAACCCGGTTATTTCTCCATCCAGCCAAAGCGGTGAAACGATAAGCGATATCGTTAAGCGGTAGCCGTCTTTTCGAATATATGACCATTCGCGTCCCTCCGAAGGTCCTTTCATCGAGCAATATACGAGTACGTCTATTCCGCTGAACGGTTTGCCCATCATTCTGGACAATTCTCCAGAATAGGCAGCTATTTCTTCGGGGTCATGGAAGATCAAGGGAGTTTCCCGGCCGATCAACTCATCTGCTTGGTATCCAAGCATTGTATTCGCAGCCCTATTAATATGAGTAATCCGTCCTTCAGGATCAAAAACGGTGATCATCGTGCCTACCGACGACTGGAAAATCGCCTCTTGAAGCATATGCAGGGAGCGATACCTTCTCTCACTGTTCTCCAGTTCCTGTGCCAGTTGGTTGGAGTAGGAGAAAAACGCGATCATCGCAGCCGAAAACAGCCCTCCGGACAAAATGAGGACTAAATAAATAAATGTATCCATCGTGGCTCCAAACAGTAGCGACATGGTGAGAATTAGAGTCACACTCAGCAGCAAGGAGAAGATCCAGCGCCGCCAGTATTGTTCGATAGACTGCATAATCAAACCGCTGCCGATGCCCAGTAAAGTTATCGTGACACTCGCAGCCATCGCTGTAGAGGTAAGAGGTCCAAAAAAAGATAGTCTGCCAATGACGACAAAGAGAGCCGTCACCAAAGAAGCCGGCAAGCCGCCGAAGAAAGCGGAACAGATCACAATGATATGCCTAAAGTCGATAAAGGTAGTTTGGTTAACCCTGAAACTAAACAGCAAGAGCAGGAGGGCGCAGACTCCGTGCAGAATTCCAACCAGCAGCTTAAATTGCAGGGAATGAGAACGTTTTGTTAAAAAATGGCGGAATAGCTGGTTGAAGAGAAAGAGGAACGCAGTTAATAACGCGAAGTTTGCAATCATATACCGAAACATGGGGCACCACTTCCATAGAGGATAAATATAAAGATTATTATACTATGTTCATAGGACTTAAGGAATAGGCACCTAGATTAAGATGTTTTTTGCGATGAATGGCAAGTGGATGGGGGCGACGGACTGCTGCTGGCAAACAATCTTGAATTTCAAGCCTGCCCCAGTAAGGGTATTTGCCGAGTGGTTGACAAGCCTTGCGGTACATTCGACTTTTAAGTTATAATCTAGAAAAATTTCTTGAAGGTGGAACATTGTGAGAATTGGGAAAATGAGATTACGCCTTCAGACCACGATCACGGTAATGATTTGCCTGATCGTCGTCCTCGTCCTGCTGATTGTGTATGTAATGTTTGGCATGAAGTTCTCCGTGCAAGCCAAAGAATCTCTGGAGAACAAGGCCATAACCATTGCCCGTACTGTTTCGCGCGCGCCGGTTGTCATTGGCGGTCTGCTTGGGAATGCTCATTCCGGCGGCCTTCAGAATTACGCTAGCGAAATCAGCACCATTAATAAGGTCCAGTTTGTTGTCGTTATGGACATGCAGGGGATTCGCCGTTCACATCCCGATCCAGCTATGATCGGCAAGCATTTCATGGGAGGGGATGAGACGGATGCATTACACGGCAAGGAGAAGATATCCGTTGCCAAAGGTTCATTGGGCTATTCCGTGAGAGCGTTTTCACCTATATTTGGACCGGAAGGGAAGCAGATCGGTGCGGTAGCCGTTGGAATATCTCTTGGGAGCGTCCAGTCAGCCGTGAAGCAGAATCAGTGGATTATCTACTCGGGTATACTGATTGGCGGACTCATGGGTATCACTGGGGCAGTGCTGCTGGCACGAAAAATCAAGCGGATGATGTTCGGTATGGAGCCAGGGGAGATCGCAAAATTACTGGAGGAGCGAAGCGCCATGCTTCAATCCACCAAAGAAGGGATTTTGGCGGTAGACAAAGAATCCCGTATCACCTTAGTCAATGCGGAGGCGCGAAGGCTGATGGGCAGCGTCGGCATGAGCCAGGATCCGGTCAACAGGCAGGTGGAGCAATTCTGGCCACTCCTGCGGATGGAGAGGGTGCTGGACAATGGTGAGCCTTTGCAGGATATGGAAGTGGAGCAGAGCGGCATCACGCTGCTGGTGAATGTGGTTCCGGTCAGGGTCAACGGAATCATCGAAGGAGCAATCGCCACCTTTCGGGATAAGACCGAAATCAGTCTGCTGATGGAGAGGCTTTCGGGGATATCTCTGTATGCGGAGGCGCTGCGGGCCCAGACTCATGAATTTATGAACAAGCTTCACGTGATCATGGGGCTGACCAATATGCGCAGCTACGACCGGCTGGAAGAATATCTGACGGACATTGTGCTTAATATTCAGACGGAGGCGGACTCCGTGGTCAGGCTGGTAAAGGACCCGGTTATGGTCGGATTTCTGCTTGGAAAGCTCAGCCGGATCAGGGAGGCGGATGTGCGATTGGTCATTCTGGAGGACGGAGTGCTGCCCGAGTCCGCGGATCACGAAGTATCACGGGAATTGGTCACGATTGTCGGCAACCTGCTGGATAATGCCCTGGAGGCTGTTCATGGTGCCGGCAGCAAGCTTATTGAGATTGGCTTCCGGCATGAAGACAACCTGCTTACGCTCAAGGTTCGCGACAATGGAACAGGGATTTCCGGGGAAAGTGGAGATCATATGTATGAACAGGGCTATTCCACCAAAGGCAAGGACAGGGGCATCGGGTTGTATCTGGTGGACCGGAGCGTGGCCATGCTGGGCGGAACGATTGGCTGGAAAAGCCGGGCAGGTGAAGGAACCGAGTTTACTGTGCAGTTACCCTATATTGCGAAGAGTGATGATAATTGAACATGATAAAGGTACTTATTATTGAGGACGATCCAATGGTTTCGGAGATGAATAAATTTTACTTGCAGCAGGTTGAAGGCTTCCGATTCGAAGGCTGGGCCAGTTCTATGGAGGAGGCGCTGGGCCTGCTGACGGAGAACGCCTATGATCTGATTCTACTGGATATTTACATGAAGGAGAGCAACGGGCTGGAGCTGCTGTCCGAGATTCGCCGGAGAGGCTTAAGGGTGGATGTCATCGTCATTTCGGCGGCCAGTGACAAGGGAAGCATCCAGGAGGCTCTGCAAAACGGGGCTGTAGATTATCTGATTAAACCGTTTGAGTTCTCCAGATTCCGTGCAGCGCTGAATGGATACAAGGAGCAGCACCGGTTGTTCCGCAGCCAGGAACGGCTGAACCAATCTGAACTGGACAAGCTGTCCAGATTCAAGCAGGAGAGGGCAGCTTCGCAGGAGCTGGCCAAGGGATTCACGCGTCAGACACTGCAGACCGTCTGGAGAGCGATTGAGGCCTGTGCCTGTGAGCTTTTTTCCGCAGAGGACATTTCGGTTCTATCCGGGATCTCCCGTGTTTCCGTCGGTAAGTATTTGGTCGGGATGACGGAGATGGGTGTGCTGGAAATGGATCTGGTCTATGGTAGTGTGGGCAGGCCGGTGCAGAAATACAGGATCGCCCCAAATGGCAAAACACTGATAACCCAATACATTTAGAGAAACAGGTAGCTCCTACTGCGAAATCGCAGAGGGAGCTTTTTCTTTTGTAAAGATAGAAACATATAGTTTCACAAGACATTTTGGTAGCGCTTACTTAAATAATTTACAAAACCTCTTCATTATTTACACAAAAACAAAAGCGCTTTCAAAGCAGCTATGATGAATTTGTAAAAGATTTAAGGAGGTAAGGATAATATGCAAAAAGCAATTCAAGCATCGATTGCAGTACCAGATGAGCAGCATGTACCGCAACAAGGAAAACAAGGTTTTGCACAGCGATTCATGCAATTAAAGGTAGGTGTCATTCCGCTTCCGCTGTATGTGGTATTTGCCATCATCATATTTGCGGCGTCTGTGCTCGGCGAACTGCCAAACGATATGATCGGCGGATTTGCGGTGATCATCGTCTTGGGTGTGCTGCTCAGCGATCTTGGTTTCAAGCTTCCCATTCTGAAAAATATCGGCGGCCCCGCAATCCTCTCGCTGATGGTTCCTTCGTTCCTGGTGTTCTGGAATGTGCTTGACCCTTCAGTTACTGAATCGGTCCACACGCTGATGAAGACGTCGAACTTTCTCTATCTGTATATTTCAATTCTGGTGGCGGGAAGCATTACCGGGATGAACCGCACTACATTAATCAGCGGCTTCATCCGCATCTTTATCCCGATGATGGCCGGAACCATTGTGGCGGTAGGCGCGGGTCTCGGGGTCGGCATGCTGCTCGGCTACAGCGCACACCGCACCTTGTTCTACATTATCGTGCCCATTATAGGCGGCGGTGTCGGTGAAGGAATACTCCCGTTGTCCATCGCATTCTCGCAGATTCTCGGGGGCGAATCGGGTTCCTATGTGGCCCAGATGATTCCGGCGGCGGTAATCGGCAATGTGTTCGCAATTATCGGTGCGGGACTGCTCAAGAAAATGGCTGATAAAAATCCGTCGATTACCGGCAATGGCGTTCTGGTGAAATCGAAAGATGGCCAGAAGATGGGCGGAAGCACCTATGACAGTTTAAAACCAGACTTTCTGCTGATGGGCGCCGGGCTGCTGTTCGCCTGCGGACTATTTATTACCGGGCACTTGCTGTCGCCATTCATCGGTATCCCCGGTCCGATCCTGATGATCTTTGCTGCGGCTCTGCTTAAAATATTCAAACTATTGCCGGCCAAAATCGAGCAGGGTGCCTATCAGCTCTACAAATTTATCTCCGGCACACTGACCTGGCCTTTGATGGTGGGACTTGGCATGCTCTACATCCCACTGGAGGATGTGGCAGCCCTGATCTCGATTCCTTATATTATCGTCTGCGCTACCGTTATCGCCGCGATGATTCTCACCGGCTATTTTATCGGAAAATGGGTCAATATGTACCCCGTGGAAGCAGCGATAGTAACCGGCTGCCGCGGCGGTCTCGGCGGAACGGGCGATGTGGCTATTCTGTCGGCATCCGGGCGCATGGAGCTGATGCCGTTCGCTCAAATCTCTACGCGGATCGGCGGAGCGATCACAGTGGTTGCAGCAACGCTGCTCATCTCGGTATGGGGCGGCTGATTACGAAGACATGGCAAATCATCATGCAGGAGGCGATTAGTATGAATCAACTGAGCGGGAAACCCCATGTGTTTACGCTTCGTGTCCAGTACCGCAGCAACAGCGATTATCTTGCGAATCTGGTGAGCATTGCCGAGAACTATAAAGGCACTGTTCTGAATGCAGAGCTGAAGGAGCTGCGTACGGACCTGACCGGTGCGAATGTCGTGATTTCCGTGGAGCATCCGGAGGATCAGAAATGGATTGAGAAAGCGGTAAACCAGTTGAGCGGAGGAGATATTGTGGAATTATTGGAAGAAATCATGCTTTTGCACAAAGGCGGAAAGCTTGAGACAACTTTGAAAAATCCGATCCGGACCAAAGAAGACTTGTCCAAAGTATACACTCCGGGTGTGGCGAAGGTTTGTCAGGCGATTGCACAGGATCAGGCGCAGGCCTATGAATTGACGACGAAGAAAAATACCGTGGCTGTCGTATCCGATGGAACCGCTGTGCTGGGACTGGGCGACATTGGCCCGAGAGCGGCCATGCCGGTAATGGAAGGCAAGGCGGCGCTGTTCAAGCAGTTCGCGAACGTCGATGCCGTGCCAATCTGTCTTGACACTAAAGATACGGAAGAAATTATTGCGATTGTGAAAGCGCTCGCTCCTACATTCGGAGGCATTAATCTCGAAGATATTTCCTCTCCCCGGTGTTTTGAGATCGAAGCTAGATTGAGAAATGAGCTGGATATCCCGGTATTCCATGATGACCAGCACGGTACAGCCATCGTTGTGCTTGCCGGACTGCTGAACGCGCTTAAGGTATGCGGCAAAAACATTAAGGATGTCAAAATTGTGGTGAACGGCGTCGGTGCGGCAGGCATCTCTGTTTCCAAAATGCTGCTGCACGCAGGGGCTGTGAACCTGATCGGAGTGGACCGGGAGGGTGCCATTAACCGGCTTGTCTCCTATAACCGGACACATTGGAGCGAATTTGCCCAAATTACGAATCCCAATCTTGAAACCGGTGAGTTATCGGATGTAATCAAAGGCGCGGATGTTTTTATCGGGGTTTCCGCACCAAATGTGTTGAAACTCGATGACGTGCTGAATATGGCCCAGGATCCAATCGTGTTCGCCATGGCGAATCCGACTCCGGAAATCGATCCCGCCATCGCTGCTCCGCATGTAAGAGTAATGGCGACGGGACGATCTGACTACCCGAATCAGATCAATAATGTACTGTGCTTCCCCGGCATTTTCAGAGGGGCGCTGGATTGTGAAGCCAGGGATATCAATGATGAAATGAAGCTGGCGGCGGCGGAGGCGATTTCCTCGGTTATTGATCCATCCGAGCTTCATGAGAAATATATCATTCCGGATGCCTTTGATCCACGGGTGGTTGAAAGAATCCGCATTGCCGTTGCCAAGGCGGCGTTCAAAAGCGGTGTAGCCAGAAAAGATCTGCTTGTTAGCGTGAAATAATCACTTAACAACCGCATTCCGACGAAAAATAAAAGCTGCTATGGAGGGGGAAACACAAAGATGTCGGCTGAACTAATTAAAGAGAAGCAAGTCTATCTGTTTGAAGAAGGAAACGCCTCTATGGTCAAGCTGCTGGGAGGCAAAGGCGGGAATTTGGCCGAGATGACAGCACTGGGGCTTCCAATTCCTCCGGGATTTACGATTACTACAGATGCTTGTAAAAATTATTACAAGCAGGGGGGCAGTTTGTCCGGTGAACTGCAGTCCGAGATGAGAAGAGCAGTTTCCGCCATAGAAAAAGTCAAGGACTGTCGATTCGGTGACGGTGAACGGCCGTTATTGGTGTCCGTCCGTTCGGGTTCGGTCACGTCCATGCCGGGTATGATGGATACGATATTAAATCTGGGATTGAACGATGAAACCGTTAAGGGGCTGGCACAGCAGACTAATAATGATAGCTTTGCTTACGACTGTTACCGCCGGTTTATCGGGATGTTCGGCGAGATTGTCCTGGGCATCCCATCCATTCTGTTCAGCCGGCAATTGGAGGAGCTGAAGTCCCATGCAAGCCGTGACAGCGACCAGGAAGTAACCGCCGGGGAATGGAAGCAATTAACCGGCTTATACAAGATGCTGGTTAAGGAACATAGCGGCAAGGAATTCCCGCAGGACGTCTATCAGCAGTTGAACATGGCAGTCGGGGCCGTGTTCCGCAGTTGGAATAACGCGCGGGCCAAAGTGTACCGCAAACTTTACTCGATCCCTCATGATCAGGGAACCGCGGTTAATGTGCAGTCGATGGTCTTTGGAAACAGGGGGGAGGATTGCGGGACTGGCGTCCTGTTCACGCGCAATCCATCCAACGGAGCCAAAGAACTGTATGGCGAGTACCTGATTAATGCTCAGGGTGAAGATGTGGTGGCTGGTCTCCGGACACCCCGTAAGCTGGGGGAGCTGAAAGACGAAATGCCGGAAGTCTACGGACAGCTTGCCGCAGCAGCTGCCGGGCTGGAAGCTCACTACCGGGATATGCAGGATATTGAGTTTACGATTGAAAATCGTACGCTGTACCTGCTTCAGACCCGCAGCGGCAAACGAACAGCCCAGGCCGCAGTGAAGATTGCGGTTGATCTGTACGAGGAAGGAGCCATCACAAAGGAGGAAGCGGTGAACCGGATTGATGTCAGCCATCTGGACCAGTTGCTTCATCGTTCCATCGCTCCGCTTGAGGAGCTGAAGCCTTTGGCCATCGGACTACCTGCTTCGCCTGGCGGAGCGTCCGGGATGATCGCGCTGGATGCAGAAATTGCAGAGACATGGAAACATAATGGCAAAAATGTGATGCTCGTCAGCGCGGAAACATCACCTGAAGATATTCACGGCATTCTCGCCGCCGAAGGCGTGCTTACCGGCCGAGGGGGAATGACCAGCCACGCGGCCGTTGTGGCAAGAGGCATGGGCAAACCTTGTGTCTGCGGATGCGACCAGTTGTCTATAGATGCTGAGCAGCGGACCATTCATTTGGGTGATTATGTCCTGAAAGAAGGAGATGTAATCTCCATCGATGGCACTTCCGGCCGGGTATATGCCGGGAGCGTGCCGCTAAGCGATCCTGAGATGACCCCCGAGCTGTTGAAGCTGCTCGGTCTGGCTGATGAGATCAGGGAACTGAACATTTATGCAAATGCCGATACTCCGCATGATGCACGCATATCACGGCAATTCGGCGCCGAGGGTATAGGTCTGTGCCGGACGGAGCATATGTTCTTCTCAGACACCCGTTTGCCGATTGTACAGTCCATGATTCTTGCCGATAGCCGAGAGGAGCGGATCAGCCTGCTTGAACGCATTCTTCCCATGCAGCAGTCCGATTTCGAGGATATGTTTGAGGCGATGGATGGGCTGCAGGTGACCATCCGGTTGCTTGATCCGCCGCTGCATGAATTTTTGCCCAATCTGGAACAGCTGGAAGAGCAACTCCGCAGACTCAAATTAAGGGGCGGCGATATCGAAGAGGAGAAGCGCCTGAAGCACATGATAGCCAAAATACGTAGCCTGCAGGAAAGAAATCCAATGCTGGGGCTGCGCGGCTGCCGGCTTGGCATCCAATTCCCGGAAATCTATGATATGCAGATCGAGGCGGTTTTCCGTGCCGCCAAATCTGTAGCTCATAGAAGAATTGAAGTGCGGCCGGAAATTATGATTCCGCTGGTAGGAGATCCGCGTGAGCTTAAACAGCTTCGTGCGCTTGTGGACAAAGTGGCTTCACAAGTGCTGGGAGAAGAGTTCAAGACGATTTCCTACAGGGTCGGCACAATGATTGAAGTGCCGCGGGCGGCTGTTATGGCTGATAAGATTGCCGAGCATGCGGATTTCTTCTCCTTCGGCACTAACGATTTAACACAGATGACATTCGGCTACAGCCGGGACGATGCAGAAGGCAAATTCCTGAGCAGCTATCTGGACAGAAATATTCTATCCGAGAATCCTTTTCAGATGCTGGATCAGGAAGGCGTGGGGAAACTTATTGAATGGGCCGTTACCAAAGGAAAAGGGAAGAAATCCTTCCTCAAAACAGGTCTGTGTGGTGAACATGGCGGAGATCAAAGCTCAATTTTTTTCTGTCAACAGGTGGGGCTTGATTATGTGAGCTGTTCACCTTATCGCATTCCTTATGCCCGAATGGCGGCGGCGCAGGCAGTGATTGCCTCACGGGGTGAGGCGGCGAGTACGAAAGCTGAAGCAGTAGCCCTTCCAAGTGAGTGAGCAAGTACCGGAAGGAAGAGACATGTTCAAGCCGAGGCAGATCATTCTTTGCTCTGACTCGGCCTGTGAAACTGCGGATAGGGTGGTCCGGGCCGCGATGCAGCAGTTTGATCTAAACAATACTGCCGTACGCCGCTTCAAGCGGATAAACTCTGAGCAGGAAATTTCCGAACTGGTGCTGCTGGCACATACAGCGCAATCATTCATAGCCTATACGCTGGTTCAACCCGATCTGCGAGAGGCCATGCAAAGGGAGAGCGCGAAATGGAGCGTTGATATAGTAGACATCATGGGCCCTATGATGGAAACCATAAAAAGCATCTTTAAGCTTGAACCCTTGATGAAGCCGGGATTGCTGTATGACATGAACGCAGATTATTACCGCCGGATTGAAGCTATTGAGTTTGCGGTGAAGTATGATGACGGACGCGACGCGCGCGGGCTGCTGCTGGCGGACATTGTGTTAATCGGGGTGTCCCGCACCTCGAAGACCCCTCTAAGTATGTATATGGCCTACAAGGGATACAAGGTTGCCAACTGGCCGTTGGTCCCGGGAATCAAACCTCCCGAGGAGCTGTGGCAAGTCCGCAGAAACAGGCTGTTTGCACTAACGATGGATATGGAAGCCCTGATCAAAATACGCACGGAACGCCTGCGTATGCTGGGACTCGGGGCGGGTGCCAGCTATGTCTCGGAGCTTCAAGTGTTGGAGGAATTTAACGAGGCCGAGACATTGATGAAAAGTCTGCGCTGTCCGGTCATTGATGTAACCAGCACATCCATTGAAGAATCGGCTGATCTTATAATGGAGTGTGTGATACAAGAGAAATAGACTGATATCAGGAGCGATTGACGGCGTTACGTTCAACAACATTAACTATATGCCGGTGCTCAAAGGTTCAAGTCCGTCGGGTCATAATGCAGCGCATAAGATCAATAATTTCTTTTGTTGATACTGCCTGAAGTAGTCAACGAAGCAATTTGATAAGATTTTTTTACCGAAAAGATCGCTTAACTCTCATGAAGTAGTGAGGGCCATGCGATCTTTTTTTATTCAAAAGTTCAGAACATCAGCATGGTTAACGCTGAAAGTCCTCTGATTGATGCTGTTTATATCGCTAGTCCGAGTTCCTGCCATGCTTCCCAGGCGGTCATGTTTCTGAGGCAGGGTAAGCATGTGCTTTGCGAGAAACCCCTGGCTACGAATGCCCGCGAAGCCCGGGCCATGATGGAGACTGCGGTGGCGCATCGGATGGTGTTTATGGAGGCAATGAAGACGACGCTGACGCCCCTTTCCCTAAAAGCCAATCTCTTCATGCTATCGTCGGGCGTCGATGGGGAAGGAAGCCTTATTCTGAAGTATGACGACATGGAAGGCGTGGTGCAGTTCTCCAAGATTACGGACTCATCGCTGCCCTCGGAAATTCAAGGAGAGAATGGCTGCCTTATCATCGACAGAATTGCAGATCCCAAGGAGGCGGTGTACACACCGTATTCGGCAAAGTGGTTAAAGGCATGAGTATATGGATGCGTTCCAAGGACGCGACAAAATGACCTCCGTGGAAATTATCGAAGCGTAAGCCAGGTGTCCAGCTAATTCCCCTGGCCCTCGGCTTTCTTTTTAAATTGCAGCGGTGTCAGCTGTTCATATTTAAAGAATACACGGGAGAAATAAGCCGCATCGGAGAAGCCCAGATCAATGGCAATCCGGTAGATGGGCATATTGGTGGCCAGGAGCATATCTTTGGCACGGCTGATTTTTTGGACGGATACATATTCGGTAAAAGTAGCGCCGGTACGGCTTTTGAACAGGCGGCTGAAATATTGCGGGTTCAGATGAACATGGCCTGCCACATCGGCGAGCGTAATATCGGTTTTGATATGATGATGAATGTAATTCAGTGCGGCATCAATTAGATTCTCTTCCAATTCCGGGGGCTTTATAGCAGTGCTCCGGGAATCTCTGATCTCATCCTGGTGCAAGGAACTGATGGCTTTATCCAGTGCGGTTTTTAGGACCTGGGGCGGCACGGGCTTCAGCAAATAATCGACTACCCCATACTGGATGGCTTCGCGGGCGTAGTTGAAGTCGCTGTAGGCTGTCAGAATGATCGTTTTTGTGTTAGGAAATGCGCGTATAATCTCCTCTTGTGCCTCCAAACCGTTCTTCTCCGGCATCCGGATGTCCATCAGCAATATATGCGGTCGCAGCAGCTTGACCTTGTCAATGGCTTCTTCACCATCGCGGGCATCCTCCACAACCTCCATATCATAGGATAACCGATGGATCATTTTGCGCAGGGCGAGGCGTTCCAGCGGTTCATCCTCTACAATCATTAGCTTAATCACAATAACTCACTCTCTCTTTCCACTTACAAATGCTCTCTGAGGCATGGAATGGTCAGATGAATTTTGGTGCTGATATTAGCCTGGCTTTTGATCTTCAGTCCGTAGGCCTTTCCAAAAAGAGAGCGAAGCCGTTCGTGCGTGTTGAAAAGTCCAATGCCTGTATGGGTTTCAACAGTGTTTTCTGAATGGGCGAATGACCTCAATATATCCGGATCAAAGCCTTTGCCATCATCCTCGACGGTAATAATGATCTTCTGATTTGCGGTTTTGCGTCCAGTGATACGCACGGTTCCACCTTCCCGTTTACCTTCCAGCCCGTGCACAAAGGAATTCTCAACAAGCGGCTGCAGCACCATGGAAGGAATGCGGTAATCAAGTATATCAGGATCCACGTCAATCTCGTACCGGATACGGTCATTATACCGCAGCGTCTGGATATATAGGTATCTTCTGATCGCATCCATTTCGGAGCGTATTCTGGGGAATTCCTCGATATTTTTAAGATTATATCTCAGCAGATCGCTCAGGGTATAGATCAGTTCCTCCGTTTCGGGCGCATCCTCCAATAAAGCCATCCGGGCGACTGTATTCAGTGTGTTGAACAAAAAATGGGGATTGATCTGCGCCTGAAGTTGTTTGAACTCCATCGCTTTGGCTTTGCGCTCCAAATTCAGGTTCTCGCGACTTTCCTTCAGAAACTTCTCCTGAACGATTTTCTTCATGCTGATTTCGGCAATATAGTTGGCAATGAAGGTATAGAAGCTGATGCAGTCCTCCAAATACTGAAGACTTACCACCGGAATCTGCTCAATGGCTTGCAGCACCTTGTCGAGCGGAAGGTCGAAATTCTCGGAAATGCACTGGGCATCCATCTTCTCGCGGTCTTGTTCGTCAATGAGCACCTGACCTCCAAGCACAGCTCCCAGAAAGTACCCTTCCGCAAAAATAGGCGCGGCACAGTCCTGCAGGCCAAGATGGCAGCGGTAGAGTTGCGGCTTGCGTTCTTTCATCGCTACCATTCCCGCTTCGTAGTCGCAGGAGATACAGCGTTTTGCTCCTTCGGGAGAAGAACGGATCAGCTTGCAGAACGGGGAGAAATTGCTCCATGTTCCCATGGGGATGCCATCTGTATCTGTTGTTATCACGGGAAAGGTGACGATTTTGGCCAGCCTTTCCTGAATGCTTTTAAAGGCTTCCACCTCAATAATTTCTGCAAGCTCAAACTCTCCGGACATTTCGCTTGTCCCCCCTCAATATTTCGGTACACAGCATTGTATCCAGTGTAAAGGATACGATTATTATGTTGCGGTTTTGATGTAAGCGCAGTCAGAAAAATCATACTTTCTTGACTTTGTAATGATTAATATCATTAAAATCCTAGAAACAAAAGTCGCGAATGTCCTGTTTCCTATCCGTAAAGTGTAAGTTTTCACCCGGCCTAACCTATAAAATGAGGTTGCAAGACGAGTTAACACTTATGGAGGTGCGCAAATTTATGCGTCAGGAAGCATTGGGACTTATTGAAACAAAAGGGTTGGTCAGCGCTATTGAAGCGGCTGATTCCATGGTGAAGGCGGCTAATGTCACTTTGATCGGTTATGAGAAAATCGGTTCCGGTCTGGTCACCGTGATGGTAAGAGGAGATGTAGGAGCGGTTAAAGCGGCTACAGACGCAGGCGTGGCATCAGCCAAGCGGGTCGGTGAGGTCATTTCCGTTCATGTTATCCCGCGTCCGCACATGGATGTGGAAAAAATCCTGCCTAAACTGCCGGAATAAATCAGACTTGAGGTGAAACGATGGATACGGCAATTTTAAAACAAGTAATGGAAGCGGTTCAAAAAGCATTGCCAAATGCGGCTCTGCAAGCGGACCTGACGCCGGAAACCGGCAGGAAATTCCATGATTCGACGGAAGAGAGGGGAAATCCAGTGACAACAGGTAATACAAGCATTACGGAATATATCGGAAGTGCAATGGGCGATACCGTGGGCTTGGTCATCGCCAATCTGGACCGCCACCTGCATGCAAGCATGGGGCTTGATCCAAAGTACCGCTCCATTGGCATCATCAGCGCCCGGACGGGTGCCGGACCGCATATTATGGCGGCTGACGAAGCGGTAAAAGCGACCAACACCGAAGTGGTTTCCATAGAACTGGCACGCGACACCAAAGGGGGAGCCGGACATGGATGCATTATCATTTTTGCCTCCGAAGATGTCTCCGACTCGCGCAGAGCGGTTGAAGTTGTACTCAAGGAGCTTCCGCGCACTTTCGGTGATGTCTATGCCTGCGATGCCGGACATATTGAGCTTCATTACACTGCCCGGGCAAGCTTGGCCCTGGAAAAGGCTTTTGGAGCACCGGCAGGCAAATCATTCGGCATTCTCGTAGGCGCGCCGGCGGCGATCGGGCTGCTGATGGCCGATACGGCGCTGAAAACAGCCAATGTTGAAATTGTAACCTACGCAAGTCCCGAGAAGGGCACAGCCCGTTCAAATGAGATTATTGTCACCATTACCGGGGATTCGGGCGCAGTGCGGCAATCGGTTATCGCCGCTCGTGAAGTAGGAAACAGCGTGCTGAGATCCATGGGCCATAATCCGGTTTCCATGACGCAGCCTAATTTATAAACAGCAACAGCAAAACAACGTTGAGAGGTGCCAAAATTGATTACCAATGCCCTTGGCTTGATTGAGGTGAACGGATATCCCGCAGCACTTGAAGCCGCTGATACTTGTCTGAAATCTTCGAATGTCACCCTGATCGGATACGAAAAAGTCCAGGCCGGACTGGTTGTTGTGAAGATTACAGGAGATGTGGGAGCGGTCAAGGCAGCTGTGGATGCCGCCAGAATCAGCGTAGCCCGATTGGGGGAGGTTGTTGCCGCAACGGTTATCGCGCGGCCTGCTGAAGGCACCGGGAGCATGGTCTATTCGCCGGAAACGGTTATGCCGACTGATGAATCCCGGGTTTCGGAATCCGCTCCGCAAGACTTCGGTGTCTTGGCCCCGCAGCCAGAGGAGAATCATCCGCTGGACGGCGGTTTGGACGCAGCGGAAGAAGAAACCGAACCGGTAATGCCGCAGCAAGGACAGGATTTGACATCAGTTGAGGGCGAGGCGGGGGAGACCCCGCCGGACGCCCCCGATGATAAGGTTCAGCAGCCGATCATTACATGCAACTTATGCGGAAATCCGCTCTGTACGCGTAAAAAAGGCCAGCCGGCAAGCATGTGCCTTCACTACAGGCAGCATTCGCCCAAAAAAAATAAGGATGGTCAGCACTAATGGAAACCCAAGACTTAATCGATAATTTAGCAGCAGAAATTGCCGGCCTGATTCAGGTGAAGGACCGGAGCTTCAGTGTTCCGGTAGGCGTCTCCAATCGTCATATTCATTTGAACAGGGATGATCTGGATGTATTGTTCGGCAAAGGATTCGAATTAACTGTAAAAAGTGAGCTGAAGCAGCCCGGGCAATATGCCGCCGCGGAAACGGTGAGCATCGCCGGCCCCAAAGGCAGCATTAACCAGGTCAGAGTGCTGGGCCCGCTCCGCGCAAGCAGCCAGGTGGAAATTTCCCGCAGCGATGCTTTTACGCTCGGCATCAAGCCGCCGGTGCGCAATTCCGGGGATCTGGACGGCTCGGCGGGATTGTGTGTGATCGGTCCCAAGGGAATGCTGGTGATGAATGAAAGTGTGATTTGTGCCAGACGCCATATTCACATGAGTATTGACGAAGCACGGCGCTTTGGCCTGGCCGATGGGGATATCGTGAATGTGGAAACGGCCTCTTCCAAAAAAACAACCTTTCATGGGGTACTGATACGGTCCGACAGCAAATCTGCGCTTGAGTTTCACATCGATACGGATGAAGCGAACGCGGCTGAATTGAACAATGGGGATTTGGTCCGGATATCCGCCAAACGGGGGTAATCGCCATGGAAGCTGAACGGGAATTGTCGCTGGTTGATGATTTAATGGCGGAAATGCAGCGAAAAATGAATGATCAAGCGCCATGGGTCAACGAGGAATACCTTTTGCCTTACAAAGTGGGTGTGGATTTAGGCACCTCCAATATTGTGATTATCGTACTGGATCAAAATAACCGGCCTGTCGCTGGAGAGCTGGAGCCTGCCCATGTGGTAAGAGACGGGATTGTAGTCGAATATGTTCAGGCGGTTACGCTGCTTAGAAGTATGAAAGCACGACTGGAACAGCGGCTGGGCACCACACTGACCCATGCGGCAACCGCGATTCCTCCCGGCATCGGGTCCGGAAACGTCAAGGTCATCACCAATGTGGTGGAAGCGGCGGGGTTTGAAGTCACGCATGTGATCGATGAGCCCGAGGCGGCAGCGATGGTACTTGGTGTGGTCAACGGAGCTGTGGTCGATATCGGGGGCGGCACGACAGGAATTTCGGTTATCCGCGAGGGTCAAGTAATCCTTTCTGCCGATGAAGCGACAGGAGGCGTGCATATGACGCTGGTGATCGCGGGCAGCTATGGACTTGATTTTGCCGAAGCGGAGAAGCTTAAACACCAATCCGGCAATAACCGTATGCTGCTGCCGGTAGTGCAGGCTGTGGTAGAAAAAATGGCTGATATCGCCTTGAAGAATATACCTAAAGGTACCGGGAAGATATATCTGGCGGGCGGAAGCAGCTGTCTGGAAGGAATTGAACAGATTTTTGCCAAATACACGGCGCTTGAAACCGTCAAACCGGTGAATCCGCTGCTCGTTACGCCTGTCGGAATCGCCATGAGCGCTGGAGGTGCAGCAAAGCAGTGAACATGGAAACGGAACAACTAATCCGCCGGATGCTTGAATATATGCTGCTGCAGGCCAGCAGGAACATCGTGATCTTCATCGGCGGGGGTACTGGAAATGAAGGATATATTGCCGATGTGTTAGGAGCATTTCGCATCCATCAATACAGCTTCTTCGTCTCCGAAGATTGGGCGCCTGGCACCCTTGAGGACAAAATACTGGAACGTTTGCAAGGGAAACGACTGGGAAGCATGAAGGATCTGGAGGAAGCTCTCCGCCATGCGGACCTTGTACTTCTGCCGCTTGTGAATCAAAGCACATTAAGCCGGCTTGCCCTTGGAATTACGGATACCCCCATGCTGGAAGGCCTTGCGCTGGCTGTCATGATGGGCCAGAAAATTATAGCCGTACGTGACGGCTATGACGACAGGAGAGCCGTACCGCTGGACAGAGGCGCAGTTATCAATCCGGCGTACCACGCCTTAATTGCAGGATATGAAAGCACTTTGCGCAGCTATGGCATCCGGATCATTGAGCTTGGCGAATTTCGCAGTGTACTTTCCGCCGGAGAGCCGGGGGGAGAGACTGCCCCTATTCAACAAGTCCCATCGGTTTTGCAAAGCACCGTATTTAATGGAACGATTCTGACTGCGGCAGATGTGCAGCATATGCGGGAGGGATCGTTGTTGCTTCAGGCAGGAACGCTGATTACTCCGCTTGCGAAGGAATGGCTTACGTCGCAAAGAATCATAGTGAATTATCTGGAGAACAACGGCCAGCAACATAAGCAGGAGGCTAACAATGACTACATTGGATCATGATTTACGGTCTATTCAGGAGGTCCGGACCACGCTGGCTGCCGCCAAAGTGGCGCAAAAGCTGTACCGGACATTCACTCAGGAGAAAATTGACGCGATTGTCGCGCAAGTGGCGGCAGCAGCTGAAAAGGCCGCTGAAAAGCTGGCCCGTATGGCTCATGAGGAAACAGGATACGGCAAATGGGAAGACAAGATCATTAAGAATACATTCGCCAGCAGAAAGCTGCACGAGCATATCAAGGATATGAAAACTGTGGGTGTAGTCGCAAGGCATGAGCAGGAGAAAATCATCGACATTGCCGTGCCGGTCGGCGTTATTGCCGCGCTGATCCCGTCCACCAACCCTACTTCAACAGTTATTTACAAAGGGCTGCTGGCACTGAAAACGGGGAATGCCATCGTTTTCTCGCCACATCCCTCGGCGCGCCGCTGTATTACCGAGACGGTCGCCATCCTTAATCAAGCGGCACTGGCGGCGGGAGCGCCTGAAGGTGTTGTGGGCTGTCTTTCCGTACTAAGTCTGCAGGGAACCAATGAGCTGATGAAGCACCGCGATACCTCGCTGATTCTGGCGACCGGCGGTGAAGCGATGGTCAAAGCAGCCTACAGCTCTGGAACACCTGCAATCGGCGTAGGCCCTGGCAATGGTCCAGCCTTTATCGAAAGATCGGCAGATATTCCTCTGACGGTCAAGCGCATCCTCGACAGCAAGACTTTTGACAACGGCATAATCTGCGCCTCCGAGCAGTCGATCATCGTGGAACAGGATTTCAAGGAACGCATTGTAGCGGAATTCAAACGCCAGGGCGCTTATTTCCTTACCGCTGAGGAATCCGAAAAGCTGGGGGCTTTCATGCTGCGCGGCAACGGAACGATCAATCCGGTGGTGGTTGGCAAGTCTCCCGAGAAGCTTGCCGCTCTTGCCGGATTCTCCATCCCGGCCGGAAGCCGGGTACTGATCTCCTTTCAAACCACAGTATCCCATAAAAACCCTTATTCCAGAGAAAAACTGGCGCCTGTACTCGCATTTTACGAGGAACAGGATTGGGAGCGGGCCTGCGAACGCTGCATAGAGCTGCTCGAAGGGGAAGGCAAAGGGCATACCATGACGATCCACTCCAATAATGAAGAAATCATTATGGCATTTGCCCTGCACAAATCCGTTTCACGCCTGCTGGTGAATACGCCTGCAGCGCTTGGCGGCATTGGCGCAACCACCAATCTCCAGCCCGCGTTGACGCTTGGCTGCGGTGCGGTGGGCGGAAGCTCCACCTCCGACAATATCGGGCCGTTCAATTTGCTGAACATCCGCAGACTCGCCTATGGCGTAAGAGAGCTTGAAGATCTGGGGGCTCCGGCCGCAGCGTATCCTGCCGGCGACCAGCTGGAAGCCATCGTAAAGGAATTATTACGGCAGCTTAAAGTTCAAGGAGGATAGATCATGCATTTGGCAAAGGTAATCGGCAAGGTAGTTTCCACTCAAAAGAGCGAGAAGCTTATAGGTGCCAAGCTGCTGATGATAAAGTCCGTTGATGAGAATCGGAATTTGAACAGTACAGAAGTTTTCGTTGCCATCGACTTGATCGGAGCGGGGATGGATGACATCGTTCTGATCGATTGGGGCAGCTCCATGTATGAAGACATGAAAATCTCTGCGGATATGTCAATTGTCGGCATTGTCGATGATTTGCAGTCCGAGGAAGAGGCCAGGGCGGAGGGTGGACGATGAACCAATTCAGTGTAAAAACGGAAATTTACTTTGATACGGGGGCGCTCGAATACCTGACTACGCTTGACAACCAGAAGGCTCTGATGATTACAGATCCATTTATGGTGCAGTCGGGCTTCGCGGACAAGGTGACTGCAATTTTGAAAAGCAGCGTGGAGGATTATAAGGTGTTCTCCGGCATCCGGCCGGACCCTCCGGTCGAGGTTGTCGCCGCAGGAGTCAAGGAATATCTCGATTTTGGCCCCGATCTCATTATAGCTCTGGGAGGCGGCTCTACGATTGATGCTGCCAAAAGCATCATGCTGTTCGCCCGCAGACTTATGGAGGCAGAAGGAAGCCCGAAGAGCAAGCCGCTGTTTGTGGCGATTCCCACAACAAGCGGAACAGGCTCGGAGGTAACATCTTATTCCGTCGTGACGATGGGCGACGGCAAAATCCCGCTTGTAGCTCAGGAGATGGTGCCTGATGCGGCGATCATGGATTCTTCATTTCTGCGTACGGTCCCGCCGTCAATCACGGCGGATACCGCGATTGACGCGCTTACGCATGCGTGGGAGGCCTATGTTTCGACGGAAGCCTCCGATTATACAGATGCTCTGGCGGAGAAGACTTCACAGCTGATTTTTGATTATCTTTTGCGTGCTTACCAGAATGGAGAAGACATGGAGGCCAGAGAAAAGCTGCACAATGCCTCCTGCATGGCCGGCATTGCATTTACCAATGCGGCGCTTGGCATTAACCACAGCATGGCCCATACGCTGGGCGGGATTTTCCACCTCCCCCATGGCCGGGCCAATGCGGTTCTGCTGCCCTACGTAATCCGTTTTAACGCGGATCTGGAAAGTAGTGTTGCGACACGCGCAGCTGAGAAATACCGCAAGCTTGCCTATCAGCTCCATCTTCCGGCTGCTACCGCGCGGGAGGGCGTCGAAAGCCTGATTGCCGCGATCACGGCGCTCAAGCGGCTGACGGATACGCCGCTGACACTGGCGGATGCGGGTATAGCAGAGGCGGAATATGAGGCTATGATTCCGCAGCTCAGCCGGGCTGCGCTTCATGACAAATGCACAACAACCAATCCCCGTTCGCCGGATGAACTGCAGCTTGCGGAATTGTTCCGCGAGGCTTATGGCCCCCGCGCGGCAATAGGAGTGTAAAAGGATGAAGAAAACTTTATTGGGTGAGTGCCTTGCCGAATTTGTAGGAACGTATATCTTTCTCTTTATCGGCTTCGGCTCCGTTGAGGCCCTGGTTGCCGGAGGCTCCAACATTACGTGGGGTGAGCTGACGCTGACGTGGGGCCTAGCGGTTACGCTGGGAGTATTCATCGCGGGCGGTGTGTCCGGCGGTCACCTGAATCCGGCCGTTACGCTGGCGCTGGCAGTATGGAACGGCTTTGAACGCCGCAAGGTGATTCCGTTCATCGTCTCGCAGCTCATCGGAGGTTTCGCCGCCGCCGCTTCCGTCTACTTTCTTTGCCGCAGCGGCATTCTGGCCTTTGAACAGGCCGGCGGCATCGTACGCTCAGCCGATAGCGGCTGGGGCTCAGCGGGCATCTTCAGTACCTTCCCCCAAAGCGGCTTGACGTTATTCCAGGCCGGAATGGTGGAAATGGCCATGACGGCCGTACTGATGCTCGTCATCCTGGCGGTTACCGACAGCAGAAACGGCGCCGCACCAAAACTTGGGCTTGCCGCCATCTCCATCGGACTCACGGTTATGCTGCTGGGCACAAGCTTCGGGGCGATGACCGGATTTGCCATGAATCCTGCGCGTGATTTCGGCCCTAGACTGTTTCTGATGCTTGCCGGCTGGGGAAGCAGTGTGGTCGGACCTCATTATTATGGATTGATTGTGCCGATCTTCGGTCCCATCATCGGGGCGATTGTCGGCGGAGGAATTTACCACAAGCTGATAGTTCCGTATTATCCATCCGCTGTAAACGCTTCTGAAAAGGAAGAGAGCCGGGAACAAATTGCGTCCTAAGGTGGCCGGAACCAGAGAATTATCATGCAATTTCATTATGGAATGCTAATCAAGGGGGAAGCTTATCATGCTTAATGTACTCGACATGCCTAAAACCGTGGCCGCCACCGGCCGGATAACTAAACTGCTGGATCAGCTGATGTCCGGAACGCCGGAGATTGAAGCGGAAAGAGCGGTGCTGATCACCGAATCTTTCAAACAAACCGAGCATTTGCCTACTATTTTACGGCGGGCTAAGGCGCTGGAACATATTTTAAAGCATATGACCCTGGTCATCCGAGACGAGGAATTGGTTGTCGGAAATTTGACCCTGAAACCCAGAGGATGCCAAATTTTCCCTGAGTTCTCTAATAAATGGCTATACAGCGAGTTTGATACGATTGCCAAACGCACCGGCGATGTGTTCACCATTACCAGTGAGACGGTCAGCAAGCTGAAAGAGCAGTTCAGCTACTGGGATGGCCGCACTGTGCAGGAACTGGCCACCTCTTTTATGACGCCTGAAACGATTGAAGCGATGAACGCCGATGTCTTTACTGTCGGGAACTATTACAACAACGGAGTCGGCCATATTTCGGTAGATTATGCGAAGGTGCTGAACGTAGGCTTTAAAGGCATCATCGACGAAGCGGAGGAAGCCAAACGGACCGCAGACCGCTCCAAGCCGGATTTTATCAAAAAAGAGCAGTTCCTGAACGCGGTTATCGTGTCTGCCCAAGCAGCCATTGATTTTGCCAAACGTTTTGCCGATTTGGCCAGAAGCTTGGCAGCCCGCATGGCGGACTCTGAACGCCGGCGCGAGCTGGAGACGATCTCCGCCATTTGCGAGCGTGTACCGGCCTATCCTGCTGCATCTTTCCATGAGGCTGTTCAAAGCTTCTGGTTTGTCCAAATGATCATCCAGATCGAATCCAACGGCCACTCCATTTCTCCGATGCGTTTTGATCAATACATGTACCCTTTCTATCAAAAGGATCTTGCCGGCGGAGTCATCCGTCATGAACAGGTTCAGGAGTTGCTGGACTGTCTCTGGATCAAAATGAATGAGGTCAACAAGATCCGGGACGAGGGCTCGACCAAAGCGTTTGGCGGATATCCGATGTTCCAGAATCTGATTGTCGGCGGTCAAACCGAAGAAGGCCAGGATGCGACGAATGAATTGTCGTTTGCCTGCCTGGAAGCCACAGCGCATGTGAAGATGCCGCAGCCTTCCATTTCCATCCGGGTATGGAACCGCTCGCCTGAGGAACTGCTGCTGAAGGCGGCGGAAGTCAGCCGATTGGGTCTTGGCCTGCCGGCGTATTACAACGACGAAGTCATTATTCCTTCGCTGGTCAGCCGTTCCGTGAGTCTTGCCGATGCGCGCGATTACGGAATTATCGGCTGCGTGGAGCCGCAAAAAGGCGGCAAAACAGAAGGCTGGCATGATGCGGCATTCTTCAACCTGCCTAAAGTCATGGAAATTACGATTGGCAACGGCATATTAAACGGCAAAAAAATCGGCCTGCAAACCGGCGAATTCGCTTCCTTTACTTCTATCGAGAAATTCATGGAGGCTTATGCCAAGCAGATGGAATATTTCGTCTCCCTGCTGATCCAGGCGGACAACTCGGTAGATTATGCGCATGGGGAGAGAGCCCCATTACCGTTCCTTTCATCCATGGTTTATGACTGCATCGGCAGAGGGAAATCGCTTCAGGAGGGCGGCGCATTTTATAACTTTACCGGACCGCAGGGCGTCGGAGTTGCGAATGTGGCGGATGCCATGCAGGCGATCAAGAGCGTTGTGTTCGATCAAAAGAAAGTTACGCTCGCTGAACTGAAGGCTGCGCTGGAGTCCAACTTTGGCAGCTCACAGCCGTCCGCTTCCCCGGATTCATCCCAATCACCACTGAATTCACTGTCACAGGAGCATATTGTTGAGCTGATCAAGAAGCTCATTCTTGAAGGCAGCAATATCTCGCTGGATCAGCTGGGCAGTCTTGTTCCCCGCCAAGCCGCCGCACCAACCGGCAATGAGGGCTACCTGCGCGAGCTGCTGATTGCAGCGCCCAAATTCGGCAACGACATTGACGAAGTGGATGAAATTGCCCGTCAGGTCGGATTGGTCTATTGCCGCGAGGTGCAGAAATACACCAATCCGCGTGGAGGCACCTTCCAGCCGGGATTGTATCCGGTATCGGCCAACGTGCCGATGGGAGCCGCCACCGGAGCCACTGCGGACGGCCGCAAAGCCGGCGAGCCATTGGCCGACGGAGTTTCGCCCGTATCCGGACGCGATACCAACGGTCCTACGGCTGCGGCTAATTCTGTTTCCAAGCTCGATCACCATATTGCTTCGAACGGAACGCTGTTCAATCAGAAGTTCCACCCGTCCGCGCTTAACGGACCTGCGGGGCTGTCAAAGCTGGTTTCCTTGCTTCGGGGTTATTTTGACCAGAAGGGGATGCATGTCCAGTTTAACGTGATAAGCCGGGAGACCCTTCTTGATGCGCAGCGTAATCCGGAGAAATACAAGAGCCTAGTTGTGCGTGTAGCCGGATACAGTGCCCACTTTACCAATCTGGACAGAAAGCTGCAGGACGACATCATCAACAGAACCGAACAGAACATGTAAGTCAACGAACACTAACTAAGAAACGGTTCCGCTCTGTTTAGGAACGGCACGGTCTCAAATGTTGAACGAAGAGGGGCGGATTCACCGCCCTCCTCTTTGTTATCGGCATAGCACCCCTTTTAGGAGGCACTAATGATTGAATTTGATATGGAAGCCAAAGGAATAGTCTGTGACATTCAGCGGTATTCGCTCCATGACGGCCCCGGCATCCGCAGCATCGTGTTTCTTCAGGGCTGTCCGCTCCGCTGTGTTTGGTGCAGCAACCCGGAAACACAGGCGATGCAAAGCCAATTGATGTACCAAGAAGAGAAATGCCGTGATTGCCGACGCTGCGCCGCTGTTTGTCCGGTTCAGGCCATTTCTTATACACCCATGCTCCGAATTGACCGTTCACGCTGTATTTCCTGTGGCCAATGCGCCGAGGTCTGCCATACCGGCGCCCTGGCCATGTCGGGAAAGGGAATGACCGTCCGTGAAGTGATCCAAGAATTGAAAAAGGATGAGAGCTATTACCGGCGTTCGAGCGGCGGCATTACCTTTTCCGGAGGGGAGCCGTTATTCCAATCATCATACGTGATTGAACTGATGCGCGCCTGCAAATCGCAGGGCTGGCATACTGCGGTCGAAACGACCGCTTTCTGTAATCCTGACGTGCTGGAGAATGTCCTGCCGCTGCTCGATCTGGTTTTATTGGATATCAAGCATATGGATGACCGTAAGCACGAGCAGTATGTCAAGCAATCCAACGAACTGGTCCTAAGCAATGCCCTCCGGTTGGCGCAACTGGGAGCAGCCATCATCGTACGTGTTCCCGTTATTCCCGGATTCAATAACACAGTGAGGGAAATCGGAGAGATTGCCGCCTTCGCCGCCGGGCTTCCCGGCATCAAGGAGCTGCATCTGCTGCCCTTTCACCGCTTGGGTGCGAATAAATACAATTATCTTGAATCCCGGTACTCCATGGAAAATAATGAACCACCGGCTGACCAGGAAATGGAAAGCCTGCGCCGTATCGTAGTGGAGAACGGACTGTACTGCCAGATCGGGGGGTAAGTACCCATATGCTCCTCTGGCTTTCGTGAGGAAGCAAGGAGTCAAGTATATTGAGAGAAACTGCGAAAACCCAAAGGGCGATTTCTTTTTGGTTCTTGGGACCAAGTCTGAAAGTGTACACTTTGTAAAGGATATTTTAAAAAAGCTAGGCAGTTTTTAGAAGATGATCTCTGTATTGTACGAGGGCACTGAAATAGTTCCTATAGTTCAATTAAGCTAGCCCTACCTCGAGAAATCGAGGTAGGGCTAGCTGTTTTTATTATTTAATAATTGGATCAGCACCAGAATCAGTGCTAGACAAAATGTTGCATGCGGGTATACGCGGATTCGAGCCGTTGGGCGGACTGCATAGCCCTTATTATCGTGCTGATGTACTAAAAGAGAACAGGAGCGGACTGAGGTGACGCTAATTGTGGATTCAACGCCTTCTTTAGCCCGCTTTCAGCTAAATAAGGGCTTTCTCGGCTTCTGCGGAGGAGAAGACATAGCCGATGTTTCCGGCAAGCTAAAATAACTGTTGTCAAAGACTATTCCGAAGGCTTAAAAACCATCAAGCTCACGCGTGCTATCGATAAAAGCAAGAATATAAACGATATGTCTATTCACTTTAACTGGAATTTAACGGGATCTTCTGATCCATTTTTTGAAAAGTTGGCAGGTTATATTAACTCGGACCCTGGGAATGCGCTTGAATTGGCAGACACAAGTTTTCTACGCGATGACATGGTAGCCGTTGCTTATAGCTCTCCTAAATTCGAATGATCCTCTGGATCAGGTTGAGGCAGCAATTCGCAAAGCTTTAAATCCCTAATAAATAATTATGGGGACACTAGAAGCGGAAGAACGGTACATGGTCAAATTGGGAAGTAGAACCTTCATTTAGTAGTTTATCCGAGATACATTGCGAAAAACCGGCATAATTCCCATAAAGATAGAGAACGTGATTCCATCCATCCAAAAACTGTCCCTACACTCGCCCTCCGAGTGTAGGGACAGTTGGCTTATAGAAGACAATTGCAACTTCTAATCATTGCTCTTTCTGATCCCTGGGATTTCTAGTTGTCGCCCCTTCAACCCCAATCTAATGCCGAGAGGCTATTATAAGCCTGATTTTATATTTTATAAATGTAATGAATCTAGATACATTACATTTAAGGGTAAAAAAATTTAGCACCGACTTCTAATATCTTCGACAACCCGCTGTTCTTTGACCGACCTATGCAGGGGACGACATTTGGATGCGTCGACGGGTCTTAATGACGGCCGATTTTCATATACTTTAGGGAGCGTTTGTGTCGAGGAGAGCAGTCATGTGGTTATACATCGCGGACTAGCGAATCTTGACCTCGACACCGGATCATATCATCGATCGTTGGAAATAGATTGGTTGAAGGGAGGTGAACATCATTGGAGATTTATGTCGCCGACAATGGAGAAACGCTCAGAACGATTGCGAACAAGTACCGGTTTCCGCTGGAAACTTTCATTCCCCTCAACCAGCACGTTGCTGAACCTGGATCGAGACATTGCCGGCATTCTAGTACATATTCCCGATCAAGATCATACAGCTATACCGCCCGCTGCACTTCAGTCTTGTTCCCCGATCATTCCGCCGGCATTTATGGACTACTGGATTTCGTTAACCTCATTGGAGAAAATGGCGCAAACGGATTATGACGTCCTTATCGTCGGCAGCGGTGCGGAAGGTGGGGCCGTTCTCTGGAGGTTATGCGAGCAGTGGAGGGGAAACGGTAAGCGGGTTGGCGTGGTAGAAAGGGGAAATCTTTTGCTCCCGACGCACGCGCGCAACATTGCCACCTTGGACTACGACCGATTTGACCAATATTTCTATAATCTGAAAGTATCGAAACGGGGTCGATATCCCGAATTTTTAGGCACGACCGTTGCCTTGGCCATTCGTACGGCTGATCATATCATCGATCGATTGCGATAAACCTCAGGAAGGAGAACTGTTCTTCAAGCGTGTAAAATATGTATAAATATGGTATTTTGAAAGGATGTCGTATAGTGAGGATATACATAGCCAACGAAGGGGATACGCTGCACAAAATAGCAAATCGGAATCAGATCGATATAGCGGAACTGCTATCACTTAACCTGCACATTGCAGATCCAAACCGGAGTATCGCTGGAAAACAAGTAAAACTTCCTGCTATTGGCATACCGTCCACTAATTATATTCCTCCTTCCTGTCCGCCTGCAGCACCGCTGGATTATTTGAATACTTGGATTCCGCTTACCCCCCTTGAACAGATGGCGGAAACCGAATATGACGTATTGATTGTGGGCTCTGGAGCAGGAGGGGGTGCTGCTCTCTGGAGGCTATGCGAGCAGTGGAAAGCAAACGGAAAGCGGATCGGCATTGTCGAAGCCGGAGATCCCATATTGCCTACACATGCCTTTAATATTCCGACTTTGAACCAAAATCGGTTCCAAAGCTTGTTCCAGAACATAGAAATTCCCATTGGGAAAAATCTTCCTGAATTCCCGGGCGCGACACAGCTTTATGCGCTGGGAGGAAGAACGTTGTTTTGGACAGCTGTCACCCCCCGCATGCTTTCTTCCGAGATACAAGGATGGCCGATTACATCCAAAGAGATGAACCTGTACTATAATATTGCCGAACGGGTCATGAATGTGACTCAAGGCTACACGGCGGGGTCTTCGATATCCCAAATCCTTCTGGACCGCCTTCAGAGAAGCAGGTTTACTCAAGCGGCAGCGTATCCAATGGCCGTTGATCTTCAGCCGACGCAATATGGAAATGTCCATTCCAACGTATTTTTTAGTTCAATGAATTTCTTTGCTTATGCCTTAAATCTGAGGCCTTTCGATTTGGCGGTTAGAGCGCGTGCCATAAGGGTGGCAGCTGAAAATGGAAAAGTAATGGGCGTAGAAGTGATGTCACCGGACAAGAAATCGTATTTTCTTAAATCCAAGATCGTTGTTTTGGCTGCAAGCACCTTCGAAACGCCGCGGATTTTATTGTACTCGGGGATCAAAGGCAGAGCTATCGGCCACTATCTCACCAATCATTCCTTCATAACAGCCACCGGCAAATTAACCAGAAATGAATTTCCTGAGGTTTTAGGAACGCTTGGCATTATTATCCCTCAGACGGAGGAGTATCCTTATCAATTTCAAATGTTCGGGCCGGGACCCTATTTTTGGTATCATTATGAAGAGGAACCATTACGGAAGGAATGGCCAATAGTTTTCCAGGGTTTCGGCGTGGTAGAATCCCGATTCGACAATCAAGTATTTTTGAACCCTTATAAACGGGATGCATATGGCGTTCCGGAGATACAAATTCAATTCTCACATAATGAAAGGGATAAAGCTATTATCCGTCAAATGTCGCAAGACATGCGACTTGTTTCCAATGTGACAGGTGTTCCATTGATTTCAACAAACGGCGAGAATCCTATCTGTCTCATGCCGCCCGGCATTGAATACCATGCAACGGGAACGTGTCGAATGGGCGACGAATCCTACAATGCGGCAACAAATCGGTATGGCGAAATTTTTAGCGTCTCCGGTTTATTTATAGCCGATAACAGCATATTACCTACCCTTCCGGCCGCCAATCCGACATTAACGACGGTTGCCCTTGCCATTCGTACGGCGGATTATATCATTCAAACCTCGCCTCTTGGGGAGGACTAAGTCCAGGCAATAACGAAAGTGCCGGTCAAAAAAAAAGTACACGAACCCGCAAGGGCAATAAAGGTTTAAAGTTCGTGCTTTGTCAGGCCGCAAGGGCTGCAACCAAGACGAAGAACACACGACTATCTGCTTTTTATTATGCAACACACAGAACCCCAAACAACGATAATACTCCTTTTCAGTGCTTGTCTAACCACAAGTTTTGGAGAGGAGTTTTTATTATGGCTAGAATTAAACAAATCAAGAACAGTAAATCGGTGGTTTGGACAGAGGCGTTGACGCAGTTTTTGTTTTGGAAGAAGGCACATGGTGTTAGTGAACAAACACGAAAAGACTATGATCAACATGTGCGGCTTTTCTTCAAGAGGTACAGCAATTCTTTTGATACATTAGGTATCCTCAAAAACAACCTGTATGAATGCGTGGAGCAAGAGATGCTTGATTCTAACCCCATTAAAACACTGAAAAAATTAAAGATGAGGGACGAGTTGTCAACATAGAACAAGATGTATTATTTAAATTGTTGGCAATTCCCAATAAACAAACCTTTGTAGGGTTGCGAGATTTTGCTTTAATACTTCTCACCTTGGATACAGGCATCAGACCCAAAGAAGCATTAGCGCTCACAATTCCTGATTTTAACGCCAACTCACAAGAGATTTATATTACTTCTAAGGCATTAGCAGCTTTGAACCAAAAAATAAAGCGCCAACCCGTCATTCACCATAAAGGTGATGAGGGTTGGCGCTTTCAGCTGTGGAGCTATGCACAGGTCAGCCGATCCATATCCGCTGGGTAAACAGATCTCCGGAGTTTCTGCCGATCATAATATCGAATTCTCCGGGCTCGAATATAGGCTGATCATCATTGCCGTAGAACATCAGCATATCTCTGGTAATTTCGAAGGAAACCACCTGTTTCTCATGCGCTGCTAATGAAAGCTGCCGGAAGCCCTTCAACTCTTTAACCGGGCGCACGACACTTGCGCTGACATCGCGGATATACAGCTGAACGGTTTCCTTGCCGGCGCGCTCGGAAGCATTCTCTACCGTAATTGAAGCATGAATTCGATCAGCCTCCGCTTCAACAGCAAAGCCGCTGTAAGCAAAACGGGAATAGCTCAGACCATAGCCAAAGCAGAACAGCGGTTCATTGGGACAGTCCAAATACCGGGTTACATAACGTACTTGCGGATACTGGGGATCATAGGGGCGTCCCGTTTGAAAAGCATTGTAATAAACCGGAATCTGCCCCACCGTGTAGGGAAAGCTCATGGATAAACGCCCGGATGGATTGTAATCCCCGAACAGCACATCTGCGAGCGAGTTCCCCGACTCCGTGCCCAAAAACCAGGCTTGAAGCAAGGCATCACTGGCAGCAAGGATAGGCTTCAGCTCCAGCGGCCGGCCGCTGAAGACTACGGTGATGACCTTCTTGCCGGTATCCTTCAGGCGCCAGATCAGTTTCTCCTGATTGGCAGACAGGTGCAGGTTGGTCTTGCTGCCGCCTTCTCCGGTATCCTGCTGGTTCTCGCCAACCGCAGCGAGAATTACATCGCAATCCTTCAGGCGATTGAAGGCTTCCTCGACCTGATCCTCCACATCAAAAATACCCTCCAGCATGCTTCCAAGCTCGCCGGTCATTGCCGTGAGAATATCCCCGGCAGAGTTTTTTTGGAAAATACCCTTATAGAGCGATACCGCCGAATCTTTTTCCACCCCGGCCCAGCCGCCAAGCACGCGAACGGAGGTAGCGAAGGGACCGGCAAGGCCAATCTTCATGCCCCGCTTAAGCGGCAAAGCATCATTGTCATTTTTCAGCAGCACAACCGAGCCGGCACCAAGCTCCCGCGCTGCCCGCAGATGTTCCTCGCAGGGTTCAGATGCCTCATCCACTAGAGGATCAGCATCCTTGAACGGATTTTCAAACAGGCCCAGCGCGTCCTTGAGTTCCAGAACCCGGATAACGGCTTCGTCGATCAGAGCCGCATCAAGCTTCCCTTGCTCCACCAGGTCGGAGCCATTATTGAGATAGTGGGTAGACATCATCTCGATATCAACACCGGCAGCCAGGCTTTTCTCAGCTGCCTCACTGCCATCGCGCGCAGCGCCATGGGGAATCAGCTCATTTACGGAATTGAAGTCGGCGATGGTAACGCCGCCAAAGCCCCATTCCTCCCGCAGAATGCCGCGGAGAAGCTGCTCATTGCCGGTTGCCGGTATCCGGTCTACCGTATTGAACGCGGTCATGACCATGGCTACACCGGCATCTACCGCGGCCTTGTAGGCAGGCAGATAAAATTCACGCAATAAACCGGAGGACACATCCACCGTATTGTATTCACGGCCGCCCTCGGGTGCACCATAGCCGGCAAAATGCTTAACACAGGCTGCGATGCGCCCTTTTTCCCTGAGATCTTTGCCTTGATAGCCGCGAACCATGCATTCGGTAACCCGGGCATTCAGATAGGGGTCCTCTCCGGGTGTTTCCATTACGCGCCCCCAACGCGGATCGCGTACGAGATCGGTCATTGGCGAGAAGGTGACGTGAACACCGGCAGCCGCACTTTCCCTGGCAGCGATCTCGGCAAATCTTTCACAGGCCTCCATGTCAAAGGTGCAGCCCATAGCCAGGGGAATCGGCAGGATTGTCCGGAAGCCGTGAATGACATCCGCCATAAAGAGCAGGGGGATCTTCTGGCGGTTGGTTTGCAAATGCCGGGTTTGAAGTTCAATCACATTCCTGGCTCCAATGCCGTTCAGAACGCTTCCGATATTCTCAATTACACGCGGCTTAATATTGAGCTCCTTGAACGGACCCGTTAAATCCACGGTATCGTTCAAACCCCAATAGAAAGGGCCAAGCTGGGTTAATTGGGCGAGTTTTTCGTCCAGTGTCATTTCATTCAAAAGATCTCGTATAAACGGTTTAGTCATGGTAAACTCCCTTTTCGTTAACGCACTGAAGTTATTGTGATAAATAGACATGCAGTTCCCCACCTGGCAGCGCCAGCACAGTGCTTTTGGCAATGCTTACGGCACCCGGGCGATACGGATTGGGGAGGATTTGACCGGCAACAGCGCTTCCCTCTGCACGCAGCTCCGGTGTGCGGGATCGGCCCGAGCCGATGTGATAAACAAAGCTTATGGTGCGGCCAAAGCATTGGTAAGTGAAGCGCAGTCCGTCCAGGCTGGCAGGCAGAACCGGATCAATCACAAGCGTATCGGCGGTGAAGCGAATCCCCAGGATGCCCGAGATGAGCTGATTCAGGTAAATGCCGGGGCCGCTGGAATACAGCCGCCAGCCGCCTTTTACTTCGACGCTGCCGTCGCGCAGCTGTTCGAAGTTCTTCTGATAGCTGTAGCGATCCGGGAAATCTCCGTCCGAACTGCTGAAATACGTATTGCTTTGACGCAATTTAGCATTAGGGACGCTCTCGCGGATATTGATCGGATTGATTTGGAACAGCCCTTCCCAGGCGCGGTCCGCATCTCCCAGCTTGGCTGCTGCCTCAAGATAGCGGATATGGGCATGCACATATTGCAGGCTGATTTCACGGCCTACATTGGCAGCCTGTTCGGCACGCCTGAAGATTGTACTTACGCCGCCTTCATATCGGGCCGGACGATCCATCAGGCGTACACCATCCGGAAATTTGAGGTGCTCGTCGATCAGGCGCAGATTGGTTTCTGCTTGTGCAGGGTCCACCAATTCAGCAATGATGCTGCGTGTCATCGGCAGCAGGCGATAGTGGATGCCTGTGTTATTGTCCTGCGGGTGAAGCATATATTCAATGGTTTCGGCATCTTTAAAGTAAGCAAAGCCTGTAATCACATCATCTTTAATCAGCAGAGCCTGGAAAGAAGCCTTCATCCGGTCAGACATTTCAGCAAGCATAGCGGAGAATTCAGGATCAAATGCCGTGACCTGCGAAAGGTTTCGGATGACCTGGAAAGCCAGGGCAACGGTCCAGGCACTGACCAGCTTGGTCTTCATCGCTTCATCGGCAGGCTGCAGGGTATCATCCCAGTCGCCGCCAGCGTAGGAGATGAGGGCGGTTCCATGCAGGAAACGCTCCCGGATCGTTTCCACGGCTGCCTTGACATGCTCCAGAAGAGATTCGGACTCATGGCTTGGCATGGCATCAGCCAAATGATGATAGACAACCTGTTCATGGAAAATAGAGCTGTCTCCGGTAGCCATGATATAGTCGCTGATGCATTTAAGCGGCCAGAGCACGACATCCCCATGCCATTCATGAGACTGGACCGGGTGCCGGTCGAACATAAACCACTGCGGCCACTCTCGGCTTTCCCACAGCTGATGGGCGTAAATCTCCAGCAGCACGTTCCTTGCCAATTCGTAATGCTGGGTCATCAAGAAATACTCCATCGGCCCCTGGCATACGTCCCGTGTGCCCCATGCTGCCCCGCCGGGCTGCTCGAGTCCGTGCGGCACAATAAAATGAGTCATTGCGTTATGTGTATACCACCATACGGTTTCATTCAATTTATCAATCTGCGCCTGCCCGGCTCCTTCAATGGACAACTGGAACCGAGAGCTGAAGGCTTCATAGAATTGTCTGTACTCGGCTGCTTCGGCTTCAAAGGAGTAGGGGGCCAGCAGCACACTCTCCTGGTTCTCCAACCTTCCTTGCAGCACAAGCTGGAAGCATGAGGACCGCTCTACCGAGATCGTAAGCAGAGTCCCGATGCGCGGCTTGCCATCCTCAAAGAAAATCCGGTCGTCGCTGTAGGTAAATGCTGTTCCAGGTAATTGAATGTCATAGTGCAGGCCGGGATAGGGTTTGTTCTGCCAAGTGTCCGCATCCGGCAGAACCCGCAGAATCCCGTTTGCGGCACTGACTCTCACCGGATGCTGAAATTCATTCTCTCCCATAACCAGCTGGTTGGTAACCAGGCAATCGTAGGACCTGCCAAGCTGTGATTGTACCTGGAGAACGATATCCGACTGGTTGGCGGCGGCAAAGGTGGTGACCGTCAATGTATCGTCATTCAGTTTGTAATGCCATTTAGCAAAGTTAACACCCATCTCATAAGCAGCCGGCAGGGTGAGAATCCGATAGACACCATCCTGGTGGATATATAGGCGCTGTCCTGTGTTCTTGAGAATATTCAACAGACCGCGCGGTGTGGAGAGAAGCTTGTGAAAGGAGGTATTGCCCACGACCGTCTGACCGTTAAAAATACCGTACATGTAATTGGTGGATGTAATCAGGTTGTTGTCGACTACCTTGTTGTCCATGCAGGTCGTGATGATATGCCCGTGCGGGCGTTCAACCAGCAATTCCTTCGGCTGCAGAACGACATGGACGTGGTCGGAAGTGAAGAAGGACAGCAGCGTTCCCTCCTGGTATTCTTCCAGCTTGCGGTCAGGGTAAGCGGCGTCAATCTCGGCTTGCGACCACTGCGGAGAAACATAGGGCTTGCCAAATTCAGCCTTGAGTGTGACACCCTCTCCTTCCAGCAAGGCACCCGTGTCGTTCCAATCTACAGCGGCATAGGCTTCCTCCAGCTCGGATTGAAACTCAAGTGAGGTTACTGCATCAGGATGAGTTTCGCGGAACAAGCCATAGAAGGCTAAATCCACTTGTCCCGCAAGCTGAATTTGTTCTGTTTGCAGACCGGTATAGGACAGCTCATATTGATAGTTCTGGTTGGGCAGGCCGCTTTCCAATGCCTGTGGGATATTCCGGGCTTTATAGGATAAGCCAAAAAACTGCATGCCGTCCGTTGAATATCCGACCGCTTTGGTATGGAGGACTCCCTGCTGCAGGTAGGGAAATGCGTTGCCCTGCGGCTGGTTCTGGCGTGAGCATACGGCATAACCTTGAGGGCCTTCCCAAATGCTGTGGTCCAGGTACTGGCTCATATACAGCTCATTGGACAGCACGCCCCCCTTATCAGCGACTCCGATGTCCTGTCCATAAATCACATCAACCGTTTGCCCGTTTCCTGTGAGCTGAATATGCCAAAACCAGATTCCATGGGAAGCAGGAGAAAAAGTTACACGGTAGTCAATCGCCTGTACACGGCCCTGGAAGATCAGCTTTTCGTTATTATAAGAAAGCTTGGAGCTGGAACTAATTCCCAGCAGGGGGTAGCAATCCATTCCTTGCGCCGTGTACACACGCAGATAAATATTGTTAGCGGAACCATCCATTGAATTTCCCTGGAACTGATTAATAAGGAACTGCCCATTGGTGAATTCAAATATGTCGCCTGTGGGTAAGAAAGAGTATTTGAATTCATCCCGGGAAAAGGTAATCATATTCGTTTGTTGTTTAAAAATCATAAAAGCCCTCTCTTTCAAATGCATGGATATGGCATAGATTGACGCAGCGGGTAATTCATTTCATGAACAGAGGCCGAATAAAGGGTGACATGGTTCATAAAAAAGGAAAAAGAAACGTTTTCATAAATGCTATGCCTCGATTTTAGTCTCAAGACGAAATATTGTCAATTGCGCCTATAAAAATTGCCATTTATTATATTATAGATCAATAATTGTGAATATATTGTTTTAATATCTAAAAAAAATTATTTGACAGCGCATACAAAAAGGGGATATGCTGCTTTCAAGGGGAATATTGAGAGGAAAATGGAAACGTTTCTATAATATTTTCAAGCTATTTCACTGCGCTGTATAAGATCACAAACCGTTACCCGGTAAAGGTGCCGCCTGAGGCCAATAACTAGAAACTATGATATGCAAAAAGGGGATTTATCAAAGGCATGCATTTGTAGTAATGCATAGTGCAAATTGGAGGTGGACTAATTGGCAAGATTTAAGCTTATGGGTGGAAATATTGGACGGGAAGTCATGAAGAACAAAATTCTTTTTCTTATGTTGTCACCTGTAATTCTGTATTTCCTTATTTTCCACTATGCGGTGATGCCAGGAGCATACGTCGCATTTGTTGATTACAATCTCAGCAAGGGTATTTTCGGCAGCAACTTTATCGGCCTGAAGAATTTCGAGTTTTTGGTTCAAACAGGCGATCTCTGGAACATTACGAAAAATACGCTGCTGTACAACATCGCCTTTCTGGCCTTGGGGAATATCATTCAGATTGTGTTTGCCATTATGCTTTCGGAAATATCGGGCAAATGGTTCAAAAAAGTTTCCCAATCGGTTATTCTCCTTCCCAACTTTATTTCCATGGTTATCGTCGGTGTGTTTGCCTACAACTTATTCAATTTCAACTCCGGTTTTATCAACACGATGCTTAGCGGGGCCGGCCTGGACCGCTACGAGTTTTATTCCGACCCGGGCATCTGGAAGTATATTATTGTGGCCTTCAAAATCTGGGCCGGAACCGGATACGGGATGATTGTCTATCTAGCGACGATAACGGGGATTAATCATGACCTGTATGAAGCTGCTTATATGGATGGGGCGACCACCTGGCAGCGGATACGCTACATGACCTTGCCTATCCTGAAGCCAACGTTTATTCTGCTCCTGCTGTTCGGCATGGGGGGGATTCTTAAGGGCTCTTTTGATTTGTTCTATAATTTGATCGGTACGAACTCCGTGCTTTATCCACAGACGGATATCATCGATACTTATGTCTTCCGTTCCCTGGTGGGGCAATTTAACTTCTCCATGGGTGCGGCAGTGGGCTTCTACCAATCCTTATTCGGCCTGATTCTGGTGCTTGTGGTTAACTTTATTGTGCGCAAGGTCGAACCGGACAGCGCATTGTTCTAACAATTCGGAAACTACACAGGGGTGATGAAAATGAAAAAAGCAAAAGTCAGACAGGATTCGGGCAGCATCATCATTAAAACGTTCAGCTATATTTGCATCACTATCTTTGCGCTGATCTGTTTATTCCCTTTTGCTTTGATGATCTCTTCCTCTTTTATGAACGAGCAGGAAATTGTCCGCGAGGGCTACAAGCTGCTGCCCAATGAATTTTCCTTCAAGGCTTATGAGATGATGCTTAGCAGCTCCACCCAGTTGCTGAGTGCTTACAAGGTAACTATTTTTATCACCGTGGTCGGTACGGTACTGGGGCTGTTTATGATGTCGATGGCCGGCTTCGTACTCAATCGCAAAGACTTCAAGTACCGCAACTTCTTTTCCTTCCTGATTTACTTCACGACGCTCTTTAGCGGCGGCTTGATTCCGACTTATATTCTGATGGTCAAGCACCTTCATCTTAAGGACAGCCTGTTCGCCATGATTCTGCCGGCTGTGGTTGGAGCGTGGTCCATCTTCCTGATGCGTAATTTCATGAAGGCCATTCCGGATTCCTTGTATGAATCCGCCACGATTGACGGTGCCGGCGACTTCCGCATCTACTGGAAGATTTTTATTCCCCTGGCGGTTCCATCCCTGGCTACCATTGGTCTTTTCTCGGCACTCGGCTTCTGGAATGAGTGGTATAACGGGATGCTGTATATTAACAGCCCTGACAAATTTCCGTTGCAGTACTTTTTGCAGCGAATGGTCAGTCAGACCAACCTGCAGGCTTTAATCAACTCCGGGGCTGTTATCAACACCGCCGATCTTCCGACTCAATCCATCAAGATGGCTACAGCTGTGCTGGCTACCGGCCCGATTATTCTTCTGTATCCATTTGTACAGCGATATTTCGTAACGGGTCTCACCATCGGGGCTGTAAAGGGTTAATGGATGTCTCCCATCCGGGGACATTTATTATAAATGAAAATTTTACAAATAGAAAAGGGAGGCTTACCCAATGAAAGGTAAAAAGATATTGTCTTCATTAATGGCTGTTCTCATGCTTACCGGGTTATTGACAGCCTGTTCATCCAATGGAAATGATTCCATCAATTCTCCAAATGCTTCCGGGGCTCCGGCAGCTACTGCGAACACGGGCGGAGTGGATACTTCTAAGGAAGCCGAGCTGGTGTATTACCTGTGGGGCAGTGAAGGTGTACAGAACAAGGCTATTCTAGCCGAAATTAACAAAAAGCTTAAAGCGGACCTCAACGCTACCATTGAAGTGAGGTATATTGACTGGCCCGATATTGCCACCAAATATCCATTGTTATTCGCTTCAGGCGAACAGTTTGATATGTCGCACGCCTCTCCCGGAGCGCCTGTTTCCTATTTTACACTGGCCAGCGAAGGTGCTTTAGTAGATATTACTGACATGCTCGACAAAGTCGCTCCCAAGCTGAAGGCGGAAATTCCGGAAAATGCCTGGCAAAACACAAAGTACAAAGGCAAAATTTATGGAGTTCCCAGTTTATACAGTGAATATACACCTACCGGTTATACCTATCGTTCCGACCTCCTGAAGAAGTACGGAATGGAAAAAATCAACTCCATAGACGATATGGTTAAATACATGGACAATGTTGTCGCAAATGAATCGTTCCCGCCGCTTAACGGCAAGGCTGAAGATGCTGCGAATATGTTCAGAATGCTGGTGGATACCACCGGGATGTGGCTTAACGCACCTGGCATATCATTAAATGAACTTAACCTTGTGACCAAAAGTCCGGTGGACTATAAAACCGTCTTCCATCCGGCCTTCACCCAGGAATTTGAAGATTGGGCAGTGAAGATGCGTGAATGGGCGGATAAAGGGTACTGGGAGAAAGATATTCTTTCCTCAAACCTTGGCGGCAAGGATAACTTTAGAGCAGCAAACTCTGCAGGTTATATGACTCATGCCCAGGACTGGATCGGCTCATATGGAGCGGACATAAAAGCACAGCCGGAATCTGATCCTTACTTCTTTACCTTTGCTGAGGCCAACAAGAAAATCAAGCGCAAGATGGGCGTTGACAACTCGACCGTCATCAGCACAAACTCTGCAAATCCGGAACGCGCTCTGATGGTTATAGAGAAATTCATGACCGATGAAAGTTACTACAACCTCATTCAATACGGGATTGAAGGCAAGCAATATGTCATTGAAGATGGTGTCAAGAAGACTCCCGAAGGGTACAATGAAAAAACGGATGGCGGCGGCTTTGCTGCCTGGTCTTTAAGAAATGACAAATTTGTAGTTCCGAGTGATACCGAAAACCCTGTCCGCAACTCCTTGTTCGCTGAATGGGATAAAGTGGCTATTGATGACCCTTACAATGGTTTCAGCTTTGATCCGTCAGATGTGACTACGGAAATCGCCTCCATCTCCAACGTAAATTCACAGCTTGGCGTTCAGTTGATGCTTGGTAAAACAAGCAAATCTCCAAAAGAAGCGGTCGCAGAATACCGTGATCAGCTGAAGAAAGCAGGAGTTGACAAAGTCATTGCCGAAGTAGAGAAACAACTTACTGAATTTGTTCCTGTCAACTAAAGAAACGCTAAAAGTCGTAAGGGAGCTATATTTATATATAGTTCCCTTCCTTATAAATGGGGGGGTACAGTGGACGTAAACATTAAGGATATCGCGCGGATTTCCGGTGTCGGCATCTCGACGGTTTCCAGGGTGATCAACAACAAGGGACTGGTGAGCAGGGCCACACGGGAGAAAGTTATGAATGTGGTTAAGGAATATAATTATATTCCCAATTCCAACGCGCGCAATTTGAAAACTACGCAATCCAAAAATATTGCACTCATGGTCAAAGGTATTACCAATCCGTTCTTCTCCAACATGATCAGGGAAATTGAACGGCAGGTTAATTTGCGGGGCTACCCCTTTCTCATCCATCAGGTGGAGGACGGGACGGATGAAATCAAAGCAGCTGTCCAACTGGTCAAGGAAAAGAATCTTTGCGGAATTATCTTCATGGGCGGAACCTATAATCATTCCGAAGAGAAGTTCAAACAGTTGAATATTCCTTTTGTGCTGACGACGATCACGACAACCCAGGAGGTTGACCCTGCTATATTCTCCAGTGTCATTATCAATGAATTGAAGGAGGCTTATAAGGCCACCAATTATTTGATCTCACTTGGGCATACAAATATTGGCTTCCTGGCCAAGTCGCCGTTATTGGATGAAACCACGGGCAACCGCCGGTTCCTCGGCTACAAAAAAGCGTTGGAAGAGCATAATCTGCCCTACGATTCCCATCTGGTGGAGGATTGTGAATACAGCCCGAGCTCGGGATTTAATGCCACGCGCAGACTGCTCAACAAGAACAAGGGCGTTACCGCTATTTTTGCGGCGTCCGACACGATTGCCATGGGCTCGGCCAAGGCCGTGCTTAGCGCCGGCCTGTCTATTCCCGATGACATCTCGATCATCGGCTTTGACGGCATTGAGATGGCCGAATATTATCATCCCTCTCTCGATACGATCAGCCAACCGGGTACGGAGATGGCATTATCCAGCGTGGGCGTCCTCTTTGACCTAATTTCCGAACGGTCAGGCAACCAGCATATTGTCTACGATGCGGTATTGCTGAAACGCGGCTCCTGCAAGATGATCAAGGCTCGTTAGCCGATTCCTAATTCCTCAAATTATAAACCGAATATAGGAGTGGTACACAAGATGCAAGATACATTGAGAATAGGTATTTTAGTCGGTGGCGGAGATGCTGTCAGAGTCATTCCGCAAATTATCGGGCATGGATTCGAATCGTTTAACCTGAACTTTTGGCAGACAACCGGTGAAACAAATCTTGTAGAAACGGCGGCGCGATTACGGGAGCTGGCCGCGACAATGCCGATACTTTGGCCAGCTGGGAGCGGCTGATTGAGCATGCACATTTATTCGGTACGGATATAGTATCCGGTTTCACCGGACGTCTGCCCGGCTTGTCCATTGACGAGTCCATACCGAAATTTGCAGAGGTGTTCGGAGAACTGTCGAAAAGAGCGGCTGATCGCGGCCTTAGAATTGCTTTTGAGAATTGCTCCATGGGTGGGAATTGGCAAACCGGAGACTGGGATATTGCCCACAACCCTGCAGCCTGGGAGAAAATGTTCAATGCTGTTCCGGCAGACAACCTGGGACTGGAATGGGAACCCTGCCACCAGCTGATCGCGCTGATTGATCCGATTCCGCAGCTGCGCAAATGGATGGACAAAGTGTTCCATGTACATGGCAAGGATGCCACCATCGCCTGGGATATCGTCAAGGAATATGGCATTCATGGTCCAAAACCTTATGTCTGGGACCGGACGCCGGGCTTCGGGGATACCAACTGGGTTGATGTGATCACCATTTTGCGCCAGGCCGGCTACAAAGGGACGATTGATATCGAAGGCTGGCATGATCCTGTCTACCGGGATGAGCTGGAAATGACCGGACAAGTCCATGCGCTGAATTATTTGAAGCACTGCCGCGGCGGCAGCTTTGTACCTAATCCGATCTAATACAGAAAGCGGGAAACACCCATGAAGCAGTCCGCACAAAGCTTAAAGTGCTGCGTTCTCAACGCAATAACGTATCCATGGTCCGTCCGCGACATGAAAAGATTGTAGTGAAAGGAGCAGGCTAAGCGCCGCTCCTTTTTGTTTGCTGATTTGTCCATAATTTTTTACGGTTCCCCACTGATTGTTGTCTGCTTTCCTGGAAGTATATTATACTGTGAAAAAATTACTCAGGAATATAAACAGCATAACGATTCTTAGCAAGCTATATATACCTTGCCGACTGTCAAGACAATTATGCGATCCAGGCTGATTGATCTGATAAATCCGGGATTGTCCTTAAAGCTTACGCTTCTATGTGCGCCTGCAGGCTTTGGAAAGTCCACTTTGCCGGAGCAGTGGACACGCCAAGCCGCTGAACCTCCAGCGTAGTTTCCGTTGATGAAAGAGATAACGAACCGGTGCGATTCTGGCAGTATGTCATTGCAGCATATAAGATTGGCAGCTCATAAGGCATAGCCGACCCACAAAGCACCCGTATATTTCGCATTTACAAAATCCTCTTGAAGTTGCTTATTTCCTGGTACCCCGCAATCCACTTCGATCAAGTTATAATCCCGATTCAGCTATTTTAAACCGTTGCCTTCCAATAGGTTGACTAACCCTCCACAAAAAATCAGGCTGCTTTTACAATGGCATGGGCTTCATATATCTGTGGGGTAAGTGAAATGTCAGCAGACTGAAGGGTTGCAGCAGTTTTACGTTTAAAGTAATCGTTAAGCGGAAGTTTGGGAGCCAGCCAAGATGACATCCGAAAGATAAGCGCATCCAATATAGTGTTTTTTTCTTCCCGGTTCTTTCGACCCGAATAACAGCCTCCAAGGCGGTAAATAAGTCATCGCTTTTTTAGGTCATACACGAAGGGATACTAATATATTATCAATAATAAATCAAAAGTTTATCAAAACATTATTAATTTTCTTAAATCACTTCATGGAATTCGGAAAATTCACTTAACTTATAGAAAATAAGGCGAAAATGGATTTATTGTGTACGAATTTTCAAGAAAATTATGATAAAAATAGATAATAATCATAAATGTATTGACTGAAAGCGTTTTTAATAATATCATTTGATTATAAGTTAACCAAAACATTATCAATACATCATAAAACTGAATAACCAGAGGAGGAAGAAAAATGGTTCAAGTAGTAGAAGTGGAGAAACTGAAAAATTACATCAACGGTGAATGGGTGGAAAGCAAAACAACCCGTTATGAAGATGTATATAACCCGGCTACCAAAGAAGTTATCGCGAGGGTTCCGCTCTCGACGAAGGAAGATATCAATTACGCTGTAGAAGTTGCGGAGAAGGCATTTCAGAAATGGCAAAAGGTTGCCGTGCCGCGGCGAGCCAGAATTCTGTTCAATTTCCAACAGTTGATCACGCAGCATAAAGATGAACTGGCCTGCTTGATAACCATTGAGAACGGCAAAAATCTCTCGGAAGCACTGGGTGAAGTTGGCCGCGGGATTGAGAATGTGGAATTTGCGGCAGGTGCTCCGTCGCTGATGATGGGGGATTCGCTGGCGAGCATCGCCACTGATGTCGAAGCCGTAAATTACCGTTACCCCATCGGCGTTGTCGGCGGAATTGCACCGTTTAACTTTCCAATGATGGTTCCGTGCTGGATGTTCCCCATGGCGATCGCGCTGGGCAATTCCTTTATTCTGAAGCCTTCGGAGAGAACGCCGCTGCTCACCAAACGCCTGGCGGAACTGTTCACTGAAGCGGGACTTCCCAATGGGGTATTCAATGTTGTGTACGGTGCGCATGATGTGGTAAATGGCATTCTGGATCATCCGGCCGTTAAGGCGGTATCCTTCGTTGGCTCCAAGCCGGTAGGAGAATATGTATACAAGCGGGGCAGCGAGAATCTCAAACGGGTTCAAGCCTTGACCGGCGCCAAGAATCATACGATTGTTCTAAACGATGCAGATCTGGAAGATACGGTAACTAACGTCATTGCCTCGGCATTTGGTTCGGCCGGTGAACGCTGCATGGCCTGTTCGGTTGTCACGGTTGAGGAAGGAATCGCTGATGATTTCTTGGCGCTGCTGAAGGAGAGAACGGCGCAGGTTACCATCGGCAACGGTATGGATGACGGGGTGTTCCTCGGTCCGGTAATCCGTGAAGAAAATCAGAAGCGCACCGTTCAATATATCGAAAAAGGTATTGAAGAAGGTGCGACACTATTGTGTGACGGCCGTGAGCGCATCTCGGAGGAAGGCTTTTTCATCGGCCCGACTATCTTTGAGGATGTCACTACAGACATGACGATCTGGAAGGATGAGATCTTTGCTCCGGTTCTGTCGGTCATCCGCGTGAAGAATCTTAAAGAGGCGGTGGAAGTCGCCAACCTTTCGGAATTTGCCAACGGGGCCTGTATTTTCACTTCCAATGCTTCAGCGATTCGTTACTTCCGTGAAAATATCGATGCGGGGATGCTCGGCGTAAACCTGGGTGTGCCGGCACCGATGGCCTTCTTCCCGTTCTCGGGCTGGAAATCTTCCTTCTACGGTACACTGCATGCGAACGGGAAGGACAGTGTGGAATTCTACACGCACAAAAAAGTGGTAACCGCGCGTTATGTAACGCCAACCTTTGAATAGAATGCGGCGATTCGGTTAACGCGGATAATGACAGGAAATGGTGAGGAGGCCGGGTTTATGGGCAAGTTGCTGCGGAAACCGCAGAAGGGCGAAGCCGGGGACAATGTGAGGATCATTCAAGAGATTACGCGAGAGAATTCCCCGCTGCAATATATCGAATTTAAAGCGCTTGAGCTAGGCGCGGGTGCCGTATACGGCGAGACACTGGGCAAAATGGAATGCTGTATCGTCGTGCTGACGGGAACTGTGCATGTGAGCGATGGCGAAGAATCCTTCCGCAATCTGGGCACCCGGCAAAGCGTGTTTGAGAGAAAGCCGACGGACAGCGTCTATGTATCGAATGACCGGTCTTTCGAGATTGAAGCGGAAACGTCCGCACGGGTGGCACTCTGCTATTCGCCTTCACTGGAGCAGCGTCCGACCCGCTGGATCAAAGCTGCGGAGAACGGGGTCGAGCAGCGGGGCCGGAATAACAATAAACGGCTGGTCCATAATATTTTGCCCGATTCCGATTTGTCGGTGAACAGTCTGCTAGTCGTGGAGGTCTTCACGGAGAGCGGCAATTGGTCCAGTTATCCTCCGCATAAGCATGATCAGGATAATCTGCCTGCGGAATCCCTGCTGGAAGAGACTTATTATCATGAATGTGATCCGCCACAGGGCTTTGTGTTCCAGCGTGTCTATACGGACGACCGTTCGATTGATGAAACCATGACGGTGGAGAATGGAGATGTGGTTATCGTCCCGGCGGGCTATCATCCGGTCGGTGTTCCGGAAGGATATACCTCTTATTATTTAAATGTGATGGCCGGGCCGAAGCGGATCTGGAAATTCCACAATGATCCCGCCCATGAATGGATTTTGCAGCGTTAAGTTCAATATGAGGAGTTGAGTTAGTGATGAAGTACGAGTTCAAGCGTCAAGCGAAGTTCGATATCATTGCCATCGGCCGGGCCTGCATTGATTTAAATGCCACAGAGTATAACCGCCCTATGGAAGAAACCATGACCTTCAGCAAATATGTAGGCGGCTCACCGGTGAATATCGCCATCGGCAGCTCCAAGCTGGGACTTAAAGCCGGATTCATCGGCAAGCTCTCGGACGATCAGCATGGACGCTTTATTACCAATTATATCCGCAATTTAGGCATTGATATCTCCGGTGTTGTGCTGGATCAGGAGGGGCATAAATCGGGATTGGCTTTTACCGAAATTCTAAGCCCGGATGAATGCAGCATTCTGATGTACCGTCAGGATGTCGCCGATCTGTATCTGGAGCCCGGTGAGGTTCATGAGGATTACATCAGTCAAGCCAAAGCGCTGCTGGTATCGGGAACAGCTCTTTCCAAGAGCCCTTCGCGTGAAGCTGTGCTCAAAGCGGTCAGCCTGGCCCGCAAAAATGATGTCAAGGTCATATTCGAACTGGATTACCGCCCGTACACATGGACTTCGGAGGAAGAGACTTCGATTTATTATTCCCTGGTCGCCATGCAATCTGATATCGTCATCGGCACCCGGGATGAATTCGATAGGATGGAGAACCGTAAAGGGCTCAATGAACAGACCGTCCATTATTTGTTCCAGCATTCCCCGGAACTGATTGTAATCAAGCACGGGGTAAAAGGCTCCTACGCCTATACGAAATCCGGTGAAAGCTTCAAGAGCCGCGCCTATATGACTCAAGTGCTGAAGACGTTCGGTGCGGGAGACTCTTACGCCTCCGCCTTCCTCTACGCCCTGTTCCAGGGAAAAGAGATCGAAACCGCTCTGAAATATGGCAGCGCTTCCGCTTCAATAGTAGTCAGCAAGCACAGCTCATCCGAGGCTATGCCAACCGTTGCGCAGATAGAAGAATTGATAGCATCCCACGAACAAGCGATACAACACTAATCGAGGTGAAACCATGGCAACCGTTAGATTGACTACAGCCCAGGCGTTAATCCGTTTTTTGAACCAGCAGTATATTTGTGTCGACGGCAAGGAGACTCCTTTTGTCGAAGGTATCTTTACAGTGTTTGGACACGGCAACGTTGTGGGAATCGGCCACTCGCTGGAACAGGACGCAGGGCATCTGAAGGTAATCCAGGGCAAAAATGAGCAGGGCATGGCGCTTGCAGCTATCGCATACAGCAAGCAGATGCTGCGGCAGAAAATTTATGCGGTCACCACATCCGTCGGTCCGGGAGCGGCCAACCTGGCCGCGGCCGCAGGCACGGCGCTATCCAACAATATTCCCGTGCTGTTTCTGCCGGGAGACACCTTTGCCTCGCGCCAGCCTGATCCGGTGCTGCAGCAGGTGGAGCAGGAGTACAGCGCCGCCGTTACGACGAATGACGCGCTGAAGCCGCTGTCCCGGTATTGGGACCGGATTACACGTCCGGAGCAGCTGATGTCCAGTCTGATCCGCGCTTTTGAAGTGATGACCGATCCGGGCAAAGCCGGGCCGGCCACAGTCTGCATCGCCCAGGATGTCGAGGGAGAAGCATTCGATTACGATGTGAAATTCTTCTCAAGACGCGTGCATTATCTGGACCGCAAGCTGCCGACAGCACGGGAACTGGAAGGCGCCACGGAGCTGATTAAAGCCAGCAAGAAGCCGGTCATCCTGGTTGGCGGAGGAGCCAAATACTCGGAAGCCAGAGAGATTCTGATGGAGCTTTCACGGAAACATCAGATTCCGCTGGTGGAGACCCAAGCCGGCAAAGCCACGGTGGAGTTTACCTTTGCCAATAATCTGGGCGGCATGGGTATTACGGGTACGCTGGCCGCGAATAAGGCCGCACGCCAGGCCGATCTGATCATCGGCATCGGCACCAGGTATACCGACTTCGCGACTTCGTCGAAGACAGCGTTCGATTTCGAGAGAGCGAAGTTCCTGAATATCAATGTCAGCCGGCTGCAAGCCTACAAGCTGGATGCGTTCCAGGTCGTGGCCGATGCCCGGACCACACTGGAGCAGCTTGCTCCCCTTCTGGAAGGATATACTAGCGAATTCGGCGGAATCATTGGCGACTTGAAGGAAGAATGGCTAAGCGAGCGTGAGCGTTTGAGCAAGGTGGTGTTCACCCGCGAAGGCTTCGATCCGGAAGTCAAGAATCAATTCTCTCAGGAAATACTCAATGAATATGCCGATGCTCTCGGTACGGAACTGGCGCAGACGACGGCGCTGATCGCCATCAACGATACCATTCCGCCGGACAGCATCATTATCGGCTCTGCCGGCTCACTACCGGGCGATCTGCAGCGGATTTGGAATCCCACGGTGCCGAATACGTATCACCTGGAATACGGCTACTCCTGTATGGGCTATGAGGTATCAGGCACACTGGGCGTAAAGCTGGCCGCTCCGGACAAGGAAGTGTATTCCTTCGTAGGCGATGGCAGCTTCCTGATGCTTCACTCGGAGTTCATCACGGCGATTCAATATAATCACAAGATCAACATTTTGCTTTTCGACAATTCGGGGTTCGGCTGCATCAACAATCTGCAAATGGAACAGGGCGGGGGCAGTTACTTTTGTGAATTCCGCACGCATGACAACAAAATCCTCAACATCGACTATGCCAAAGTGGCGGAAGGCTACGGTGCCAAAGCCTACAAAGCCAACACGGTGGAGGAATTAAAAGCCGCTTTGGTGGATGCCCAGAAACAGACGGGATCTACTCTGATAGAAATGAAAGTGCTTCCGAAGACAATGACCGAGGGTTATGACTGCTGGTGGCATGTGGGTGTTTCAGAGGTTTCAGATAAAGAGAGCATCCGCGATGCCTATGAATCCAAGCAGGAGAAGCTCAAAATTGCAAAGCAATATTAGAACTAAAGGGGGATAATTTGTGAGTGCAAAAGAGATTGTATGGGGGATAGCTCCTATAGGCTGGCGGAATGACGATATTCCGGAAATTGGAGCAGAGAATACTCTGTCACATCTGCTCAGCGATATTGTGGTGGCAGGATTTCAGGGCACCGAGGTCGGCGGATTTTTCCCCGAACCGCAAATATTGAACAAGGAACTGGCGCTGCGTAATCTGAAGATTGCCGGCCAATGGTTCAGCAGCTTCATTATCCGGGACGGTGTGGAGACCGCATCTCAGCAGTTTCACAAACATTGTGCGTACCTGCATGAAGTGAACGCGAGCGTAGCAGTCGTATCAGAGCAAACCTATAGCATTCAATGCACTCACAAAAACGTGTTTACTGAAAAACCCGAATATACGGATGAAGAATGGAATGCGCTGGCCCAAGGTCTGAACGTGCTCGGACAAATTGCCGGACAATACGATCTTAAGCTGGTGTATCACCATCATATGGGAACGGGTGTTCAAACCGCTGCCGAAGTGGACCGCCTGATGGCTGCGACCGATCCCCAGCATGTTAATCTCTTGTATGACACCGGCCATATTTTCGTATCGGACGGCGACTATATGACACTCCTCAAGAAGCAGATCGGCCGGATCAGACATGTTCATTTCAAGGATGTCCGCCAGGATGTCATGAATCAATGCCGGAAGGATGGCAAGGCATTCCTTCAATCCTTCCTCAGCGGTATGTTCACGGTGCCCGGCGATGGAGCGATTGACTTTACGGAAGTGTTCCATTTCCTGCTGGCCCATGATTATAGCGGCTGGATTGTTGTCGAAGCCGAGCAGGACCCTGTAGTTGCCCATCCGCTGGAATATGCCTTGAAAGCACGCAAATATATCAATGAATCCTTGCTTACAGTGAAGGAGGGGAAATAGTTATGAATAAGGATACGGGTCAAAAGGCGTTTCTAACAAAAATCATTATGGTCTCGACTCTGGGCGGATTGCTGTTCGGGTATGACACCGGAGTTATCAACGGGGCACTCCCGTTTATGTCCGCCCCCGATCAGCTTAATCTTACCTCCTTCACGCAAGGTCTTGTAGCCAGTTCTCTGCTCTTCGGAGCAGCGCTTGGCGCCGTATTCGGTGGACGTCTCTCGGACCGCAACGGCCGCAGAACGAATATTATGACCCTTGCCATCATTTTCTTCATCGCTACGATCGGATGCACACTGGCACCGAATGTATACATTATGGTTGGCTTCCGTTTTCTGCTGGGTCTTGCTGTGGGCGGCGCTTCCGTAACCGTTCCTTCTTATTTGGCCGAGATGTCCCCAGTAGACCGGCGGGGGCGGATAGTCACCCAGAATGAGCTGATGATCGTAAGCGGCCAACTGCTTGCCTTTGTGTTCAATGCTATTCTGGGAACAACCATGGGAGACAACTTGCACGTATGGCGATATATGCTGGCTATAGCAGCCCTCCCGGCGATATTCTTATTCTTCGGTATGCTGCGTGTGCCTGAAAGTCCGCGCTGGCTCTTGTCGAAGGGTAAAGAGCAACGTGCCTTTGAAGTGTTGAAGAAAATTCGTCCCGAGAAGGAAGCTTTGGCAGAAATCGTGGAGATTCGAACAACTCTGAATACGGAAAGCGGTATTCAAAAAGCGGGCATGAAAGATTTGGCAGTGCCGTGGGTCCGGCGCATATTGCTCCTCGGTATCGGAATTGCGGTTGTGCAGCAAATTACCGGCGTGAATTCTATCATGTATTATGGTACGGAAATTCTCAAGGATGCCGGCTTTGCCACCAAGGCGGCACTGATTGGCAACATTGCCAACGGTTTGATCTCGGTTATCGCCACATTTGCTGGAATTTGGCTTCTTGGCAAGGTCGGACGCCGTCCAATGCTTACGACGGGTCTTATCGGCACCACTTCCGCGCTTCTGCTGATTGCGGTGTTCTCCCAACTCCTTGCCGGTACAACAGCTTTGCCGTACGTTGTTCTTGGTTTGACGGTTACTTTCCTTGCGTTCCAGCAAGGCGCGATTTCACCAGTAACCTGGCTGATGCTCTCGGAGATTTTTCCGCTGAAACTGCGTGGTCTGGGTATGGGGCTTACGGTATTCTTTCTCTGGATTGTCAATTTTGTGATCGGGCTGCTGTTCCCGGTATTGCTATCTGGTGTCGGATTGTCCGCCACGTTCTACGTATTCGCCGGACTGGGTATTCTGGCTATAACCTTCGTACAAAAATTCCTGCCGGAAACCAAAGGCCTTTCGCTTGAGAAGCTTGAAGAAAACTTCCGCAGTTTCGACCAAAAGAACGCAGTCGCTGCCCGCATCGAAGAAATTGCCGAAGCGAAATAATTGTAAGCGTTATTAGGAATATAAAGGGATATGACACTAATTTAATAGGAGGATTTAAATAATGAGTATGAAATTCGGAGTTATTGGCACGGGTGCGCTGGGCAGAGAACATATCAGACGGATTCAGAACACCTTGTCCGGAGGCGAAGTGGTTGCCGTAACGGATGTGAATCAGATGGCTGCGAAGCAGGTAGTGGAGCAGCTTGGACTGAATGCCAAAGTATTCCCTGATGATAAAACCCTGATTGCCGAAGGCGGCGTGGATGCGGTTATTATTACAAGCTGGGGACCTGCCCATAAAGACAGCGTGTTGGCCGCGATTGCAGCCGGTAAATATGTCTTCTGCGAAAAACCGCTGGCCACAACGGCCGAGGATTGCATGGAAATTGTCAATGCCGAGGTGAAACAAGGCAAGCGTCTGGTGCAGGTCGGGTTCATGCGCCGTTATGATAGCGGTTACGTAAAGCTGAAGGAAGCTTTGGACAATAACTTTATCGGCGTGCCGCTGATGATCCGAGCGGTTCACCGCAATCCCGAGGTTGGTGAGAATTACACCACCAGCATGGCGATTACCGATACGCTGATCCATGAGATTGATGTGCTGCACTGGCTGGTCAATGATGACTATAAATCCGTTCGGGTCACCTTTCCTAAGAAAACCAAAAATGCTTCTGCTCATTTACAGGACCCGCAAATCATTACACTGGAAACTGAAAGCGGCATTATCATTAATGCTGAAGTATTCGTCAACTGCAAATACGGCTATGACATTCAGTGCGAAGTGGTCGGCGAAGAAGGTGTGGTCTACCTGCCGGAGGTGCAAAGCGTCAGCTTCCGCAAGAATGCCCAGTACGGCGTGAACCTGCTGATGGATTGGAAAGACCGCTTCATTCAGGCTTACGATGTGGAGCTTCAGGATTTCATCGACTCCATCAAGAAGTCCGGTGAGCCTAACGGACCGACTTCCTGGGACGGCTACGTTGCCGCTGTTACAGCCGATGCCTGTGTGAAAGCGCAGGAGACTGGCGAGAAAGAGCCGGTCGCCCTCGGCGAGAAACCTGCATTCTACAATTCACGTACCCTGAGCGCGGTGTAAGCCGCAGCTTAAGGCCCTGTACCCTGCGCTTTACCATACCTGATGGGAGGATTACTGCATGATCTTATCACTTGACCCGGCAATGTACCGGGATATGCCTTTGAAAGATGTAATCAATAAAACAGCGGAGCTTGGCTATGAATATATTGAACTGTCGCCAAGGGATGATTTCTGTCCCTTCTATAAATATCCCAGAGTTGACAAAGCCCTGATCAAGAACATGAAGAGATGGATGTCCGATGCCGGTGTGAAAATTTCCAACCTGCTGCCGCTTCACTATTGGGCCGGCCCGGATGAACTCCGGCGCCAGGCTGCGGTGCTGAACTGGAAACGCTGCATCCAGATTGCCGTCGATATGGACATCGAGCTGATGAGCAGCGAGTTCAACGGCATCAAGCCACAGCCGGCAATCTGCGAGGAAGGGTTCATCCGGTCGATGGAGGAACTGCTGCCGATTTTCGAACGGGAAGGGGTCAAGCTGAATCTGCAGGCCCACCCTTACGATTTCATTGAAACGAATCAGGGCGCGGTCGATATGATCCGGGCGCTCGACAAGGACTGGATCAAGCTGGTCTATTCCACCGCACACACCTTCTATTACGATGATGGAAAAGGCGATATCGCCCAAATGTTCGACTATGCCGGCGATCTTCTCCAGCATGTGCTGTTCGCGGATACCTTCAACCACAAAGGCGGTCAGGGACTGCGCTATATTATGAATCCCCCGGAGACGGATGCGACCATACATCAGCATTTAAATCTGGGAGAAGGCGAAGTTGATTTCACCACCATCTTCAGAAAGCTTAAGAAAGCGAAATTTGATGGACTGGTAACAAGTTCCGTGTTCGCCTGGGTAGAGAAGAGGGATGAGTGCAGCACGAAAATGCTGCGCCAGCTTAGGGAAGAGCTCGGTATCTAGCCATATTTTATATTCATACATTATGGAGGAGAATTAAATGAAACTTTGTTTCAATCAAGCTACAACATTGGAAAATTCCAATCTGGCCAAAGACCTGGAGCTTTGCGAGAAGCACGGCTACGATTATATCGAAATCCGTACAATGGATAAATTACCGGAATATTTGCAGGACCATACCCTGGATGAATTGGCTGAATTCTTTAATACCCATCATATTAAACCGCTGGCCTTCAACGCACTGGTGTTCTTCAACAATCGCGACGAAGAGGGCTATCAGGCGATCATAACCGAATTCAAAGAAATGATGGAGACCGGCAAAAAGCTCGGTGTGGAGTATGTGGTTGCCGTTCCGCTCGTCACTACGGATAAGTTCCTTAAGCAGGATATCAAGAAAAGCTGCGTGGACGTTCTGACAGAGCTTTCGGATATCGCCAAGCCCTATGGAATTAAAATTGCCGTTGAGTTTGTCGGGCATCCGCAGTGTACGGTCAACACCTTCGGCCAGGCTTATGATATTGTCGACACCGTTGGCCGTGACAACGTGGGTTTGGTGCTGGACTGCTTCCATTTCCACGCCATGGGCTCCAACTGGGAGGACCTGGAGAACGCCGATGCTTCCAAAATCTTTATTCTGCATATTGACGATACCGAGGACTATCCTATCGGCTTCCTGACGGATGTGGACCGCCTCTGGCCGGGACTCGGCGTAATCGACCTTGATAATATTCTCTCCATCCTACAGGAGAAGGATTTCTCGGGTGCGATCTCCGTGGAGCTGTTCCGGCCGGAATATTACAAGATGGAAGCGGAAGAAACGATCCGCATCGCCAAAGAAACCACGCTTAAAGCGGTTGCGAATTACTATAATCTGCAGACGATTTAATGCAAAGCTCGCAAAGAATGTAAAGGGGGGCCGTCTCATGACATTGGTATCTATGAAAGAAATGCTTTTGGAAGCCAAAAAAGGCGGTTATGCGGTCGGGCAGTTTAATATCAACGGTCTGCAGTGGGCCCAGGCGATTCTGCAGGCCGCCGAAGAAGAGCGCGCGCCAGTCATTCTGGCCGCTTCCGATCGGTTGGTCGGTTATCTGGGCGGATACAAGGTCATCGCGACGATGACCGCCGAGCTGCTCGAAGAGATGGCCATTACCGTACCGGTGGCACTCCATCTGGATCACGGAGTTAGCGTGGAGCGCTGTAAAAAGGCCATTGATGCCGGATTCAGCTCCGTGATGATTGACGGATCGCATTATTCCATCAATGAGAATATTGCAATGACCCGTGAAGTTGTCCAGTATGCGAAGCGTTTCGGAGTATCCGTTGAAGCCGAGGTTGGAACGGTTGGCGGCATGGAAGACGGGCTGATCGGTGGAATCCGCTATGCGGACCCCGGAGAATGTTTGCGGATTGTGAAAGAAACAGGAATTGATGCTCTGGCCGCAGCCCTCGGTTCTGTCCACGGACCTTATCAGGGCGAGCCGGTGCTTGGCTTCGACGAGATGAAGCATATTTCAGTGCTGACCGATACGCCACTCGTGCTGCACGGAGGCTCCGGCATTCCGGGGCATCAAATCCGCAGAGCCATCGAACTGGGACATGCCAAAATCAATGTGAACACCGAATGCATCCAGGCATGGACCACAGCTGTCCGCAAAGTACTAGCCGCCGACAGTCAGGTGTATGATCCACGGACGATTCTTACCCCGGGAACCGAAGCCATTCTGGCGACGGTCAAGAGCAAAATGAAGGAATTCGGCACAAGCCTTAAAGTGAATACACCGAGCATACAAAAAAGGATGAGCGTATAATATGGAGCTGCGTATATCACATCCGTAGAATTAATGAAAAAACACAAGGCGCCAAGGTAGTGGCTGTCTCTGATATTAACCAGGAAGTGGCCGGGAGATTGGCGGAACGGATCGGAGCCGAATTCTTCGCGACCGGGGAAGCACTGATACAATCTCCCAATATCGATGCTATTGTCGTAACCTCATGGGACCCTACACATGAAAAATATGTGCTGGAAGCGATTCGAAATGACAAGTTCGTCTTCTGTGAGAAGCCGCTGGCTGTAGAGCTGGAAGGCTGCCGCCGGATCGTTGATGCGGAAATTGCCAAAGGCCGAAAGCTGGTTCAAGTCGGATTCATGCGCAGATATGACCGCGGCTACGAGGGGTTGAAGTCTGCTATTGACAGCAAAGAGTTCGGCGACGTAATCATGCTTCATTGTACACACCGAAATCCGCAGGTGGATGATAGCTATAATACGCCGATGGCGGTGGAGAACACGGCAGTGCATGAAGTGGATGTCCTGCGCTGGCTGCTGCAGGAAGATTTCGTATCCGCACAGGTCATCCTTCCAAGAAAACAAACGCGTCATACACATAAAGATCTGCATGACCCGCAAATTATTATTTTGGAAACGGCATCCGGCATTCATATTGATCTAGAGGTCTTCGTAAATTGCCAGTTTGGCTATGACATTAATTGCAAAGTCGTTTGTGAAGATGGAGAAATTGGATTAACCGACCCTTCGTATGTAAGTGTAAGATCCAAGGGCAAAGACTACACGGAGATTTCGCCGGTGCGCAGCACCGCGAGGCTACAGACAAAACCTTTGAGCTGGCCGGTCTGCTCGGCATTAAAAAGGTTATTATGATGAGCGGGCTGCCGCCTGCAACACCAGAGGATAAAACACCGAACTGGATCAGCTATACGGTCAGTTGGCCGCCGGTGCTCGAAGAAATGCTGAATTACCAATGGAATGATGTAGCCATCCCGTATTGGACCAAGCTTGTTGCGAAAGCTAAGGATTGCGGTGTTGAAAAAATCGCCTTGGAAAACTTCAGCGCCCAATTGGTTTACAACCCTGAGACGCTGTTCAGGCTGAGAAATGCTGTAGGTCCAATTGTCGGCCTGAATCTCGACCCTAGTCACCTCATCTGGATGGGAGCAGACCCGATTTTATCCGCAAGAGCGCTGGGAGAAGCCATCCATCATGTTCACGGCAAGGATGTAAGGCTGGAGCGCTATCTGTCGGGTGTAAACGGAGTTATTGAAACTAAGCCTGTGACTGATGTTGGCGGCCGTTCCTGGAATTATGTGGCGGTTGGCTGCGGACAGGATCTGAAATGGTGGAAAGAGTTCTTTTCGGTCGTTCGGATGATGGGTTATAACGATGAGGTCTCGCTGGAGATGGAAGATTTGACGATGTCCGTGGAAGCGGGAGTTCAAACCTCCATTGACGCACTAAAACAAACCTTAAGCTATTAATATTAGATCATTGGAAATGTAATCGGGTTGCGTATCAAGAAATAAGCTGGTTACTGTATTCAACAGGAGTCAGCTTATTTAGTTTTCGTTGTGCCGGCATAAAAAATACACCCCCAGATTTCATCGGATAAACCAGGGGTTTATTCCAATGATTTTCTAAGGGGTGCAATACAGCTATTCTCATGGGGTTTTGGATATACCCATTGGTTTTAAAGCTTTCCTGTCAAGAACTGGGCTTCTCCGAGTCCAAAGCTCCAATCCGCATCCCCGTTTTCGGAGATGGATACCATCAAGTCTTCCGGACGGATTCCGCATTCGGCCTCAAGCCTCTGGGCCAGCAGGGCATACAGTCTTTCCTTTTGGTCAGAGGTTCTCGCTTTACTGACAATATTGATAATGACAACATCGCGGGTTCTTGTGAAGCCAAGCCCCGTGTCTTCAATGATCAGCTCATGGGCCGGATGCTGGTGCACGATCTGGTAACGATCCCTCTCTGGCACACTAAATGCTTCCACCATCGCCCGGTGAGCTGTATCCAGTAATTTACGCAGATTGTCCTCGCTCCGGCCTTCAATCAGATCAAATCGCAATAATGGCAAGGTAATTCGCCTCCTGGCTTTTATTAGGTTTCATCACAAATATGCAGGGTGATATTGTTATCCCGGCAGAATACTCTGTATTCCTCGGGCAGCATTTTGGATGTTATAATCGCATCGCATTCACGCAAGGGTGCATAGGTCAGCATGGTTGATTTTCCGAATTTGGAAGCATCGGCAAGTAAATACATCTTTTGCGTTTTTTCGGCGATCCGCTTCTTGATTTCGTATTCCAGAATATCGGAGTTCGTCAGGCCGCTTGCGATGGATACGCCGGTCGCCGCCATAAACGCCTTGCTGATATTGTATTTGTCCAGAATATGCAGATCATCAATGCTTACAAAAGATTTGGTTTTGCGTTTATAACGGTTCCCGATGGTCATCAATGTAACATTATCCAGGTTTACCGCCGCATTGATTACATCCAGACTGTTCGTTAAAATCGTCAACTGCTGCAAAGGGGGGAGGAAGTCAATGATGTTCCTTGTTGTGGTACCGGAATCAATAAAAATAAGGTCATGGTCTTCAATTAATTGTGCCGCGCATTTCCCGAGGGCAACTTTCTCGGGGTGGTTGGTATGGTCTCTGTTCTCGAACGGGACCAGATTGTGGGATATGGACGTTACGCCGCCGTAAACCTTTTGAATCGTACCTTTTTCCAATATTCTGTCCACATCACGTCGCACCGTGTTTTTGGATACGTGAAATCGTTCACAAATTTCATCTAAAGATGCTGTCCCGACCGAGTGAATATATTCTTCAACATACTGCAAGCGTTTTTCTTTCATGCTTTCTTGCTCCTATCTGATAATAAATCTTGATGAAAATATAACATATTACCAAGAGTTAATCAACACATTTCCGAAAATGCGTAATTTATCGTAATATTAGCTTTATTTTAAAAGAAATATGGGATGACCTGCAACAGTTGCTCTCTTTCGGAAAGCACTACATTTGAGGATAAACTCGTATAACAGTACGGAAAGGAAGCCTGTTGGAAAGTATCTTAGCGAAGGTATATGATAAATGCTAACGATAAGTAACCAATGATGAGGTGAACCCATGGAAAATCAAGCTCAAAGGGCGAAGGAACTTTTCACTTATTACTACGGCAGCTCATTCGATATGCATCGGGAAGGCACATATGAGGAATATAAGTCCTTTTGCGTGTCAAAAGAAACCGAAATGGAATGGTTCAAAGAGCTGATTGGGGAGTATACCGGCCAACTATCCATAAGGAATTGGGACGCAATTACTTCATTGAGTTCAATATCCCGGAATTATCAAGACAGCGTGATTGTCGAGAATGTGGTCTCCTTTGCTTCACGCAATATTATGAGCGCTGACAGCATTGTCAGATTGCTTTTCGCCGAAAGACTGGTGGAGATCCTAGGAGCCAATAAAAAAGTATTATCCAAGGATCTGTTGTTCAGAGCGTGTAAAGTGACCGTAGAAGTCCTTGAAGCGATTATTTCTCAGCCTTTAGTCATTGACCCGGGGCATGAATTGCAGCAGCTTAATCTGAAGGACAAGCGATCCTTGAATAGTAGGGCTAAAAAAAGCATCGAAGATGTCATGGACATTGTTAATTGAGCTGCTCCTTGTTCCGCATTATTATTTTTGAACTTCGGTAACACCGGTAACTGTTCCTTGATCCGATGGATCGAATGAAGCTTGGTATTCATCCTTGGCGAAATATACATTACCAACACTGCTGTTAAACTTGCAAGCTTTTTCATAAAACTTCCTCCTTCAGTTATTGTCAAATCTTTACCAATCGTTCTACAAATGTTAAAATGGAGCGAGAGAGGGGGGATGACCGTTGGCCCGGAACAAAGAGTTTGATGTGGATACGGTGCTGGGTAAAGCAATGACTGTATTTTGGCGGCAGGGGTACGAGATGACCTCCATGCAGGATCTTGTAAATCATATGGGTATTCATAAAAGAAGCATGTACGATACATTTGGAGACAAGCATAAATTATTTATGAAAGTAATGGACCGATATGCGGAGAACATGCAAACTAAAATCGATCAGCGAATTCAGAGCTTGCACTCAGCTAAAGAGGCTATAAGGCTGCTGTTTGAAATGACCGTTACCAAGGATGAAAGCGAACCCGAGGGATGTCTTATTGTAAATACCGCGGTGGAGCTGTCCATTCATGACCCGGAGGCGGCCGATATGGTTAATGACAGTCTGTTGAATACAGAGAAAACCTTGCAAGAGCTCGTACGGCATGGGCAGGAAAATGGAGAAATCTCCGGCACCCTTGATGCGGCAGCCCTTTCTGAATATTTGAATAATGCGCTTGTGGGTCTGTGTGTGATGGTCAAAACCACTCCCGACACCGCGAAGCTGAAAAGAATCATAGATACTACGCTGACCGCTCTGGAACGATCATAACCGTAGTATGATGGTACATTAAATATTTATCCCTATAAATAGTAAGGAGCAATAACGATGGCGAAGCAGAAGTTTTATGTAGTATGGGCAGGCAAACAACCGGGTGTCTACAGCACTTGGGCAGAATGCCAGGCACAGACGGACCATTTTACCGGAGCTAAATATAAATCGTATGAATCGAAGGCGTCAGCCGAAGAGGCTTATAAGGCCGGCTGGAAGGGCAACTGGGGAACAGGAGCTTCAGCTTCCGGCGGGGCTAAGGCTACCAAGAGCAGCTCCTTTAAGCGTACCGCTTCTGTGGAGACTTCCGAAGAGATTGATTACTTCAGTGTTTCAGTAGATGTGGGCACACGCGGCAATCCCGGTCCGGTAGAGTATAAGGGCGTGGATACGGGTACGGGAGAAGTGATTTTTTCGTGCGGTCCGATTAAAAAGGGTACAAACAATCTTGGCGAATTTCTGGCGATTGTCCATGCCTTGGCTCTTCTTAAGAAAGAAGGCAGCAACAAGACAGTGTATAGTGATTCTGTGAATGCGATTAAATGGGTGAAGCAGAAAAAGGTAGCAACAACACTGCCGCGTGATGCTTCAACCGAAGAAATATGGGTTCTTATTGATCGTGCAGTAAAATGGCTGCAGACCCATACCTATGAGAATAAACTGCTGAAATGGCAGACGAAACAGTGGGGAGAAATCAAGGCGGACTACGGCCGGAAGTAGAAGGAATGACGAATATTCTACCTATTCGCTTACCCGGACTTATAATGAGGGTAATAAGAGGTAAAGAATGAACACTACAGAGTCAGCAGGTGAAGAAATGGAAATGTTCGGCAACGATTGGGATGAGGTTCTGCATGATGAGGTAAAGAAGCCGTATTTTAGGGAGCTGCAGCAAGCTTTGGAGAGGGAATACCGGGAGCATACCGTCTACCCGCCACAAGAATTGTTTTTCAGCGCGCTTGAGCGGACTCCTTATCAGGAGACCCGTGTCGTCATTTTGGGGCAGGACCCTTACCATGGGGCGGGCCAGGCTCAGGGCTTAAGCTTCTCTGTGAAGCCGGGTATGCGTATTCCTCCGTCGCTTCGCAACATTTATACCGAGCTGAAGGATGATATTGGGGTACAGGTTCCCAATCACGGCTCCCTTCTGCATTGGGCGGAGCAGGGAGTACTGCTGTTGAATGCGGTTCTGACCGTGCGCGAAGGACAGCCCAATTCGCATAAGGGGTTGCGTTGGGAGATATTTACGGATGCCATTATGGAGAAGCTGAATAAACGGACTGTGCCGATGGTATTTATTTTATGGGGAAGTCATGCCCAGCAAAAGGGTTTGTTCATTGACAGAAGCCGCCATCATGTCATACAGTCCACACACCCAAGCCCTTTCTCGGCCTACCGCGGATTTTTTGGAAGCCGTCCGTTTTCGGGGGCTAACCGGTTTTTGGAGTCGCATGGATTGGCAGGCATTGATTGGTCTATACCTGATACATAGGTTCGTTTGAAACGGAAGAGGGTGAAGCAATGAAGCATTGGGTAGGCAGACCTGTCATTATGTATTGCGGAGAACCGCCATACAGGATCATGAAGGGAGTGCTGCGTAAATGGGATTCGGCTCTCGGACGGGTGGTGATTGGCCATCAGGAAATTTCCGTACCTTTTCGTGACATTGCACTGATCAAGGCATTAGCCCCCAAGGAGAGAGCATTGCCTCCGGTTCTTCACTCGGTCGGATATGTGATGAGGGAACGGCAGCAGTTCGATAATGCGGTGTATTTCAAATCGGCAGTAACCGTCTGGAAGGGTGAAATGCTGATTGCGCTGAATACAACGATTGTATCGCATACGAAAGGCTCAGTTACCCTTAAGGATGGGCAGTGTCTGATGAAGGGCACTCATTTATTCGTTGTCCGCTCCCTTCGGGGGTAAGGGTCACAGCTTAAAGGAATAGACAAAAAAAACGACGAGACTCTCTCAAGGGGAGGGCCTGCCGTCGTTTTTTTGTTGTTAAGAGAGATCTTCCTTAATTACAGGGGCCTCTTCAACCCGTTCCGCTACAATGATCTCATAGATTCTCAGGAAAATAATTTTGACGATCATATATACAGGAAGAGCAATGAGCACCCCTATAATTCCGTAGAAATCTCCGCCAATCAGGACGAGCAGAACCGTGGTCAGGGGATGCACATCCAGTCGTTTCCCGTAAATAATAGGCGACAATACGTTATCCTGGATCTGCTGGGCGATAATAACAATCACCAATGCCCAGAGTGCCAGGGTAGGCGACTCTATAAATCCGACTATTAACACGGGTATGGCCGCCAGCAGAGAACCGACGAAGGGAATGAAATTCAGCGGTACTGAAATTACTGCAAGGAGAAGTGAATAAGGCAGTCCTATAATCAGAAACCCGATATACAAAAGAATCCCGAGAATGACATTCAGCAGTACGCGCGTGACGATGAAGCTGCTGAGAGCCGCATCAATATCCTTAAGGGTTTCCTGTCCTTCCTTGCGGTATTTTCTCGGAATCAGGCTTTGGACAATGGGAGACAGCTTATGCCCGTCTTTCAGCATGTAATACAGAATGATAGGCAGTGTCGCAATAACTACAACGATGCCGGAAATAACCGTAATCAGATTGGACATTGAATTGGTTACCCAGGTGATCGCATTGTTCAAATATTCCGACAGACGGGTTGCCAGATCGGATTCGCCTTGGAAAAAGCGTGAAAGCACCGGAGTCTTCCGCAACTGGTTGAATTGATCCTGCAGCCCTTGGACCAAATAAGGGGCATTCTTCATAAAGTTTTGAATCTGCTCCTGCAGCGTCGGCCAGACGAGCGCCCAGAAGAGGATAAATAAGCCGATGATTGCCAGATAGAGCAGCAGGATGGAGAGGGTGCGGTTGATCTTTTTTTTCTCCATATAATTCACCAGCGGCCGCAGCAGGTAGTACATGAACCCGGACAGCATCATGGGGACGAGCAGCAATTTGATTATAGCTACAAGCGGCATGAACAGGAACATGACCTTGGAACCCAGATACAGAATTAATAAAAAGCTGATGATGGCAAGACTTGTCCGAAAATATTTATGTTGCAGCACAGCAGCACCCCCTGGTTTGAAAAGATTACACAATATTATGTATCTATCATTTATAACCGAATTAGGACGGGTTGATTCAAATCAGCCTGAAGGAAAGCGGGGTCAAGGCGAAGGAAATATCGGTGGTGACAAAGCAGAAATTGATCGTGGATCAAATCAGTCAGGATACAGGTATTGGCAAGCCTGAGGCTGGGATAGGCAACGGGGGGTTGTTCGGTACAGCGAAGGAGCTCAGTGTAGGACTGGATATGCTCCCGGATACGGCTGTCGCAGCAGGTCCTGCAGCACGCAAACTTGCGGGGGCAGAGCTGGAAAAGGATAATCTGGACGATGGACTGGCTGTTAGTCTGGTCGGAATGGGCATTCCCAAGAAGGATGCCGAAGGGTACGCCAAGCATGCCGATCAAGAACATATCATCGTTATAGTCGCACTCGAAGAAGAGAAGAGCCAGCAGGTAAGCACTCTGTTTACACAGCATCATGCAATTCCACTGGAGTCACTTTGAACGGAAATTAGGTTTACCTCTTTTTTTGGACTGAATTAGGACAGTGGGAACAATATCAGTTTCGCCCCCGGCTTCCTTGGTTACTTCTCTCGCCTTAATGAGCGATAAAAAAGAAAAAAAGTCGCCTAACGTGACCAGAGCAGCGCCAATAATGGCATAATCTGCAGCACTAAGCTCCTGATTTTCTTCCTGGCCGCCATTTTTATTCTTGGACATCCTTTCTTCACCCGCTTTTCTTCGATCTAATATAAAATATGTAATAATCAGTGATAATGAAATGGGCTATAGGGATACAATTATTAGTAATGGGCACAATACCTGTTCGCGGCAAAGCGGATAGGTATTTTTTTTAATAAAAGCGCTTTACAGAGGATGAAAACGCTGTTAAACTCATAAGTGAGCACAAATGATCAATAATGGTCATCGAATTGAATCTAAATGATCAATTACCGATCATTGAGCTATAGATCAGCACAGATTTCTGCGGCTAACTTTTAAGGGGTGGGACACGATGCTGTTTGAGGAAGAAAGAAAAAGAAGTATCGTGCAGTTTGTAGAAAAGCATTCAAGAGGCTCGGTGCAGGAGCTGAGTCAAGAGATGGGGGTTTCAGAGTCCACAGTACGCCGGGATTTGAAGGAGCTGGAGGAGGCCAGACTGCTGAAGCGGACGCATGGCGGCGCGGTATCCCTGCAGAGTGTTAACTTCGAAGCGGCTATATCGGACAAGGAAGACCAGTATCTGGATGAGAAGCTGCGTATTGCCCGCAAGGCTGTGGAAATGATCGAAGCCGGTGATGCCATCCTGCTTGACGGAGGAACCACAACACTGCAGATAGCGAGAGAGCTCAAGACATTCTCGGACATCAAAGTAATCACGAACTCCATCATGGTGCTGAACGAGCTGAAGGATTGCCGCAATATTGAAGTATCCATTACAGGCGGTATGCTTCGACCGGATACGATGGCGTTTGTGGGGCCGATGACTGAACGTTCCCTGGAGATGGTGAGAGTGGATAAGGCATTCCTTGGAACAAACGGAATGGATTTGCATGAAGGGATTACTACGCCGAACATGCTTGAGGCTGCCACGAAGCGTAAAATGATCAGCGTTGCCAAGCAGGTTGTGCTTGTTGCGGATCACAGCAAGATCGGTCAGGTTTCCTTCGGCAAGGTAGCCGATCTTGATGAGATGGATTATTGTATTTTCGATTCGGAGACTCCGGAGAATTTTGTCCGGGAGATAACAAAAATGGGCGTTACTGTAACGCTGGTTTGAAGTGGAGGTTACCATGAGTAAATTAGTCATCACAGTCACACTGAATCCCGCTTTGGACAAAACGGTAACCATTGACGGCCTGGAGGTTGGCGGATTAAATCGTGTAGATGACATTCGTATCGATGCCGGCGGCAAGGGTATTAATGTAGCCAAGGTGCTAAAAGGCTTTCAGGTGGATGTAACAGCAGTTGGTTTTATTGGCGGACATAATGGAAATCTGATTCTGCAGGACCTGGAGCGTGAAGGAATTGAACATTCTTTTACCGAAACTGCAGCAGAGACGCGAATGAATCTCAAGGTAGTTGACAGTACTGTACAGGTTACTACTGAGATTAATGAGCGTGGCGGTACAGTCTCCAGTCAGGAGAAAGCTCAGTTCCAGCAGGCGCTGGAGGATCAACTGGAGCAAGCCTCTATTCTCGTCCTGGGCGGCAGTGTTCCGCCGGGAGTCGAGCATGCTGAGTATGCCTTGCTTATCGAGACTGCCAAGAGTAAGGGAGTCAAGACGATTCTGGACGCGGATGGAGATGCGCTCAGAGACGGTCTGATTGCTAGTCCCAACGTCATTAAGCCTAATATCCATGAGTTGGAGCAGCTGCTCGGCGTTACCCTGGAAAGTGATGAGGAGATTGTCCAGGCGGCTCGGAAATTGACGTCGCAAGGTATCGAATGGGTCATCGTTTCTATGGGCGGCGAAGGCAGTGTAGCGGTCAGCAAGGATGAAGCTCTCCGTGCACGTCCTTTTAAAATTAAGCCGGAAAGCACAGTTGGCGCTGGCGATTCTATGGTAGCGGCGATTGCATCAAGTCTGCTCCACGGACGCGGACTGGAAGAAACATTACGCTGGGCGACAGCGGCAGGGAGTGTAACCGCATCCAAGCCGGGAACCCAGGTATGCCGGTCGGAAGAGGTTGAGGAGCGTCTTGACGATGTAGGAATCACAAGAATTGAAGCATAAACAAGGTTGTAACATGACACTTATAGGAGGAATTTTAGATGAAAAAGCTATTGGCGGTAACAGCTTGTCCAACCGGTATTGCCCACACTTATATGGCAGCCGAATCCCTGCAGAAGGCAGCGGGGCAGAAAAACGTTCCGATTAAAGTTGAGACACGCGGTGCAGTAGGCGTGGAGAATGAACTAACCGCAGCAGAAATTGCTGAGGCTCATGCTATTATTATTGCAGCAGATACCGATGTGGATGAAGATCGTTTCGCCGGCAAGCCGGTGGTTAGGGTTGCGGTTGCCCAGGGCATTAAAATGCCCGCACAGCTGATTGATCAGGCCCTGGCTTTGCAGGCAGGTACTGCCGCACCGCAAGCTCAAGCTTCCCAAGGTAATGATGGCAAGCGTAAACAACCTGCATTTTACAAGCATTTAATGACAGGTGTATCCCACATGCTGCCTCTGGTAGTAGGTGGAGGTCTGATTATAGCATTATCCTTCTTTCAATTGAATCCGCCTGATGGAACCTTTTTTGCTAACTTGCTGAAAATTGGCGGCGCTGCTATGGGCCTGATGGTACCTATTCTGGCTGCATTTATCGCCTTCTCCATCGGTGGTAAACCAGCTCTTGCTTCTGGTCTGGTCGGAGGGATGTTGTCCAGTCAATTAGGCGCCGGTTTCCTCGGTGGTATCTTGGCCGGTTTCCTTGGCGGTTATATTTCCAGATGGTTGATCAAAAATATCAAGCTGCCTCGTTCCATGGAAGGGCTTAAGCCGCTTCTGATTGTTCCTTTCTTGTCCGTACTTGTTATTGGTCTTCTAATGGTTTATGTTATTGGCACACCAGTTAAATCTTTGATGGACGCTTTGACGGTATGGCTGCAAAATATCGGTTCGGGTAACAAAATCCTGCTTGGAGCTGTACTGGGCGGAATGATGGCTCTTGATATGGGTGGACCTTTCAATAAAACAGCGTATACTTTTGCTGTGGGTCTCCTGGCAAGCGGAGTATATGGCCCAATGGCAGCCGTAATGGCCGCAGGTATGACACCACCGCTTGGAATCTGGTTGGCTACGGTATTGGCTCCTAAGAAATTTGATCAGGAAGAGCGCGAAGCTGGTAAAGCTGCTGCTTTCATGGGTCTCTCCTTCATTACTGAAGGTGCGATTCCGTTCGGCGCTGCTGATCCGCTGCGTATCATTCCTGCCTTTATGATCGGTTCAGGTGTTACCGGTGCGCTGTCGATGGTATTCGACGCTACCCTGCGCGCTCCACATGGCGGTATCTTCGTACTGGCTGTTCCTAACGCTATCAGTCCGGTGTTCATGTACCTGATTGCGATTGTTATCGGTACGGTTGTAACTGCCCTGCTAGTAAACCTCTTCAAGAAAAACACATCTGTGATTGGAGCTGAAAAGTAAGTGAATATTCAAGAACTACTGACAGAAGATACTATATTCCTGCCTATGCAAGTAGGCAGCAAAGAAGAGACCATTGCGAAAATGACGGAAGGCCTTAAGCTTTCCGGCTCCGTTTCAGACGCGGAGCAGTACGTAAGCGATGTTCTCGCACGTGAAGCTACGGGTTCAACGGGTATCGGTTTTGGCGTTGCCATACCGCACGGTAAATCCTCTGGTGTAGTGAAGCCAGGTTTGGCAGTTGCACGTATGGCTGGGCCTACGGATTGGGATTCTCTTGACGGTACTCCGGTATCCATAGTATTCCTGATTGCTGTTCCGAAGGAAAATGTCGGCAACGAGCATTTGCAAATTCTGGTCGCGCTATCCCGTAAGCTGATCCATGATGATTTCCGCCAGTCCCTGCTGGATGCAGGCAGCAAGCAAGAAATTATTGATATTCTCAAAAATATTTAAGGTACAAAATAAAAGCTGCTGCGCCCTTCAGACCTTGAGTCTAAGAGGTACGGCAGCTTTTTTCGTCTGATTAACTCCACTTTTCGGGTTTATTTTTGTATAATTTGTAATATAAATAATTCACATGGGTAAAGGAGAGGGCGGGATGATACTGCACAAGGGGGAGGTCCTGTTCCGGCAAGGCGACGGCTGCCAGTCACTGTATCAGGTCAAAAGCGGGCTGTTCAAGGTAACAAGACTCCATGCAAACGGGAATGTAGTGCTGTTCAACATACTGTATCCCGGCGAAACGGTTCCTCATCATTCACTCATTTCCCCGAAGGAAGCTCATGGCACAGCCATTGCGCTGATGAAAAGTGAGGTGGAGATTATTCCGGCTGCGGAATGGTATCGGCAGCTGCGCGAAGAGCCGGGCAAGGCATTCGAAATAGCGATGCTGCTTCAGGAGAAGGTTCGATTCATGCAGATGCGGATCGATCACCTGACGGTCGGCACGCCGGGTGAGCGGCTGGAGCTGCTAACCAGCTGGCTTAATGAGTATACACACGGAGCTATGCTAACGGATCTCTTAACACAGGAAGAGATTGGACAATTGATTGGTGTCAGACGCGAAACGGTCAATCGTCTTCTGCGTAATTCTGGATAATTCCCTCTTTTTGATGGGAAATGTTTAGAGAATGCTAACTTCGTGGTATAATGTAATCAGAACATATCAAATTAGAGAAAGGATCAGGATACCATGTGTCCCCGAAGGACGATTCCCCAAAGGACGATTTGGAAACGTTATGATCTGTCTTATACTTAGCTTCCCTGTAGAAGGTGCGTAGCCGTTAATTGACGAAACCGCCTCTGCGAGGGAAGGAGTATTGTATGCGAAGGAGCAACGCCTCTGGTTCACCCCGTCGTAGAGGTTGGTGGGACGTCTAGCCACCATTTACGATAAGGGGAGACCTGTATGAGGAAACACAACAACGGAGTAAGCTTGCTGCTCCGATTGGCCGTCATTTTGTCCGGAACATTGCTGCTTGCATTTACTTATTATCACATTAATTATCAGAACCATTTGACCGAGGGCGGGTTTGTAGGCTTGTCGCTGCTCGGCAAGTATGTATTAGGGATTTCGCCTTCACTATCTATTCTAATCTTAGATATACCAGTACTCTTAATTGCCTTGATCATTAAAGGGAAAGCGTTCGTCTGCAAAACATTTGTTTCTGTAGGAGCCTTCACAATCTTCTACAGTCTGATGGAACGATACTCTGGATGGGTCATTAATCTGCATGATAATTTGCCGATTGCGGCATTGTTATCAGGTGTACTTACAGGTCTTGGCGCGGGAATGGTGCTTCGCGGTGGCGGGGCGAGCGGCGGTGATGACATTTTGTCACTGCTGATCAGTGAATGGAAGGGAATCAAGATAGGTACTGTATTTATTCTGATGGATGTAATTGTTCTGGCGCTGTCGCTTTTTTATATGCCTCTGAAAGAAACGTTGTATACCGGTATGGCAGTAGTAGTTGCCGGTTACGTCATTACGTTTACAACCTCTCTGGGCAGACCGAAGCTGCAAAAGGTGCCGAAGATTCAGCCCACGCTGGGCAAGCCGCAGGATAGTACAGTGATGTGAGAAGGATAACAACAACCAGTTACCCCTAACAGGGGGATGTTCTACATCTAGGTCAGCCGGAGTTTATGGCTGGCCTTTTTAAATTGCGGCGTACTATCTAATCTTTTATATCTCAGTGAAACCGTGGGCTGATCCCGGCCGTATATATTTGAATCGATACTATTGACACATTTGTGAATGAATAAGGAGGAAAAAAGAATGGGTGCACATGAAATTGATTATGCAATTATGGGCGAGGAAATACAATGCGTGGAGGTGCAGCTGGATCCAGGGGAAAGCGTGATCGCCGAAGCAGGAAGCTTCATGATGATGGACCCGGAGATTACGATGGAGACCATTTTTGGCGACGGCAGCGGGGGTACACGCGGCGGAGGAATGATGGGCAAGCTGATGGGAGCGGGCAAGCGGCTGCTGACTGGAGAAAGCTTGTTCATGACGGTGTTTACACACGGAGGATCGTACGGACGCAGAAGTGTGACCTTTGCAGCCCCTTATCCCGGCAAAATCATCCCGCTTGATCTGAAGCAATACGGTGGAAAAGTGATCTGTCAAAAGGATTCCTTCCTCTGTGCAGCCAAGGGCGTTTCTATCGGCATAGAATTTCAGCGCAAGCTGGGCGCGGGTTTTTTCGGTGGTGAAGGCTTTATTATGCAGAAGCTGGAGGGCGATGGCCTCTCCTTCGTGCATTCCGGAGGTTATGTGCTGGAAAGAACCCTACAGCCTGGAGAGACCATTAAGCTCGATACCGGCTGCCTTGTGGCAATGACCTCATCCGTTGACTATAATATTGAAATGGTTAAAGGTATCAAGACCGCTATATTCGGCGGTGAAGGGTTATTCTTCGCGACACTCCGCGGACCGGGTAAGGTATGGGTGCAGTCGCTGCCTTTCAGCCGGATGGCGGATCGCATTCTGTCTGCAGCCGGGAATTCTGGCCGAAAAGAGGAAGGCAGCATTCTGGGCGGACTCGGCAACCTGCTGGATGGCAGATAAAGGACCGGCAAATTGGAGCAGGAAGTCTTGATTATGCTTCTTTAATAAATAGCTGAGGATGCCGTCTCAACCGGAGCCTGCCGGTGGGCGGCTTTTTTGGCCTGTAACAATGCAATCCGTTTGTAAGTTTCAGAAATAGCTGCCGGAGTTTACATTATATATGATGATTCACTTAAAGGGGGAAGGGCATGGAACTGCTAACCATTATTAAAGCGATAATTCTCGGTATTGTCGAAGGACTTACTGAATTTGCTCCTGTATCCTCCACGGGTCACATGGTTATTGTGGATGATATGTGGCTGAAGTCACAGGGATTTCTCGGAAAATATACAGCCAATACTTTTAAGGTAGTGATTCAGCTGGGCTCGATACTGGCGGTTGTCATTATTTTCCGGAACCGGTTCATCGACCTGCTCGGGTTGAAACGATTCGGCAGAAAGGAACTTCAAGTGGAACCGGAGGGTCAGCCTCAGGTAGAGACCACAGGCCGTCTCAAGCTGGCTCAGGTTATCGTAGGGTTGTTACCGGCAGGTGTGCTTGGAATGCTGTTCGAGGACTACATTGATGAGTATTTGTTCTCCACCGCAACGGTTCTAATCGGTTTGGTCATAGGTGCTTTATTCATGATCGCCGCAGACTTTTTCGCACCGAAACAAATCAAGGTACAAAGTGTGGATCAAATTACATATAGACAGGCGCTGACTGTTGGTTTCATCCAATGCTTTTCACTGTGGCCGGGGTTCTCGCGGTCGGGTTCAACCATATCCGGTGGTGTCCTGCTGGGCATGAGCCATCGAGCAGCAGCAGATTTCACCTTTATCATGGCGGTGCCAATCATGGCCGGTGCAAGTCTGATCTCGCTGATCAAGAATTGGCAGTACTTTACACTGGATGCGCTGCCCTTTTTCATAGCCGGCTTTATCAGTGCTTTCCTGTTCGCGCTGTTGTCGATGCGTTTTTTCCTGAAGCTGATTAACAGAATCAAACTGCTCCCTTTTGCCATATACCGGATTGTGCTGGCAGGAGTCATCTATTTGGTGTTCTTCTAATAGATATAAGGATTTGTTATAAAGTAATTCCATATAATCTCTTGTGGTTTACTTGGTTTTACAGTAAGATGAACGTTATATTCATACCCGATGTAAAATTATATAACGGAAACAGGTGCTTGCCGGAAGATTAGTAATTTCGGTGAGCTTAATAGGGAAGTTCGGTTTAAATCCGACGCGGTCCCGCCACTGTAACGGAAGAGTTCCCAGCAACAATTGTCACTGGCAGATTACTACTGCCGGGAAGACAGCCGGGAATGATGACGCCGCTAGCCAGGAGACCTGCCTGTTTCGACAGCACTGCTTTACCTACGGGAGATAGGGAGGTGTTAGACGCTAGCCATCAGCATATCATGGGCGTCTTTCCCTTTGACTTTTTTAAGGGAGAGACGCCCTTTTTGCTTCCAATTTTGATTGAAAAAAAGGAATTTAAAAGGGAGAGGTACAAAATGAAGCATAAGGTAACAGTAAGCAACCTGGGATATCCGAGAATCGGAAAGAACCGGGAATGGAAAAAAACGCTTGAGGCCTTCTGGTCTGGCCGTCTTAACGAAGAAAGCTTCCGGGCTGAAATGGCTTCGATACAGCTTGCCCATTTGCATACCCAGCAGGAGGCCGGTATTGATCTAATTCCGGTTAATGATTTCACGTTCTATGACCATATGCTGGATATGGCTGTTATGTTCGGTATCGTCCCGGAGCGCTATGAATATAACGGGGGAGAAGTGGATCTGGACCTTTATTTCGCCATGGCCCGCGGTAATGCGAAGGCCACAGCCTGTGAAATGACGAAATGGTTCAACACAAACTATCATTATATCGTTCCCGAAATTGGCGAACTGCAGCCGAATCTAACGGTGAACAAACTTTTAGCCGCCTATCGTTTTGCCAAATCAGAGGCTGGAATTGATGGCAAGCCGGTTATTATAGGCCTTTATACCTTCCTGAAGCTGTCCAAAGGATTTCCGTCCTCCGACATTGCCACAATTGCCGAGCGTTTCCTCCCGGTTTATGTACAGCTGCTGCGTGAGCTTGAGGAGGAAGGGGTATCGTGGGTACAGATTGATGAGCCTGCGATTGTTACAGGGCTAGACGTTGAAGACCTCAGCCTGCTGGAGGTCATTTATAAGACCATTGCCGACTCCGTCCCGGGGCTGAAAATTATGCTGCAGACGTATTTCGAAGCGGCCGAACCGCTTGAGTCGCTGCTTCGACTGCCGGTGCATGGCCTCGGGCTGGACTTTGTCCATGATGGAGGTGCGAATCTGGAATCGATTGCCCGCATTGGCTGGCCTGAGAACAAATGGCTGGGCGCGGGTATCGTTGACGGGCGAAACATTTGGCGTTCAGATCTGGATGCCAAGCTGAAGCTGGTGGAGAGGCTGAACGTGCATGTAGGGCTTGACTGTCTGATTCTGCAGCCTTCCTGCAGTCTGCTTCATGTGCCTGTAACCGTTCAGGGAGAGGATAAGCTGAAGGCGGTTGTAAAGAATGCGCTGGCCTTCGCCGAGGAGAAGCTGGCAGAGCTAAGTCTTATCGGCTTAGCGATTGGCGGAGATCGAGCTGCTATCGAATCTCCCCTTCAAGACAGCCGGGAAGCCCTTTCTGTCTTCCGTAGCCTCCCGGAACGCGGTCGTCAGGATGTGGCGGAGCAAGTTCGCAGTCTTGCGGACCTGCCGGATAGACGCAGTCTGCCTTTTGCTGAACGAGTGAAGGTACAGCAGCAGAAATGGCAGCTGCCGCTGCTTCCAACTACCACAATCGGCAGTTTCCCGCAGACGCCGGAGGTGCGTCAGGCACGTCTGAAATGGCGGAAGGGAGTATGGAATCAGGAGCGCTATGACGGATTCATCCGTCAGCAGATCGCGGATGCGATCACCTTCCAGGAGAACCTGGGTCTGGATGTGCTGGTGCATGGAGAATTCGAACGGACCGATATGGTGGAATTTTTCGGGGAAAAGCTGGACGGATACCTGTTTACCCGCAACGGCTGGGTTCAGTCGTATGGCTCCCGTTGTGTTAAGCCGCCTGTGATCTATGCCGATGTTGCCTTTATCGAACCAATGACCGTTAAGGAGAGCGTATATGCGCAGTCGCTGACGAAGCTCCCGGTAAAAGGGATGTTGACCGGACCGGTTACCATTCTGAACTGGTCCTTCGTGCGTGATGATCTGAGCCGTGAGGAGGTGGCAAACCAGATTGCGCTGGCCTTGCGCCATGAGGTGCAGGCACTGGAAAGCGCCGGTATAGAGATGATCCAGGTGGATGAGCCGGCGATACGCGAAGGGCTTCCGCTTAAAGCCGGGGATCATGAGCATTATCTGAATTGGGCAGTGAAGTCTTTCCGTATTGCCACCAACCTTGTAAAAGACACCACGCAGGTTCATACGCATATGTGCTATAGCGAATTTAATGATATGATTGCTTCTATTTCGGCAATGGATGCGGATGTTATATCGATTGAGACCTCACGCAGTCACGGGGAATTGATCGTGAGTTTCGAGGAGCGTGAATACGATAAAGGCATCGGTCTTGGCGTTTATGATATTCACAGTCCCCGCATTCCGGCGGTAGAGGAAATGTCAGCAAGTATTGACCGGGCGCTGCGTGCACTGAAGCCGGAGCAATTCTGGATTAACCCGGATTGCGGTCTTAAGACGCGAGGATGGGAGGAGACGGAGGGTGCACTGCGAAATATGGTGGAGGCTGCATCCATAGTCAGAGAGAAGACCAGGGCTGTCAAAATTTAAAAATCAGAGGTTGACCCGGATAATGTAATAAAATGATCTGTTCAGCAAGGTGGCGCTTGTCTGGACAGAGCCTTGCCCTCATTCATACTGAATGGAGGGTATTTGGCATGTTCTTTTATCAATGTTAAAAAAGCACTCCATTTGGCTTATTTCTAGTGCAACCTTCCAGCTTCTGGGAACGTTAATAAGAGAAGCCCGGAATAGCTCTACACAAACAAATAACAGGACATTCGGGAGCTGAGATTCATTACTAAAGAAGCGGAATTTATCACTACATTTATTGGAGGAATGAGCATGCGAAAATGGGGTCTGCATTACTTATGTTTACTGATTCTTGCGGTTATTTTGGCGGGGTGTGGCTCGGGGGACAGTAATTCGGCAGCGAACAATGCTAAAAGTTCAAGTATGGAACAGGCTCCGGCAGCCCAGACTGCATCGACTACGGATTCAACAGCTAATATGGCATCCACAGAGGAACTTGCGAAAGCTGGGGGTGGAGACGGGGATCCAGCAATTAAGAACTCGACGGTAGAAAATACATCGGATGGAACAAGCGGATTCACCGGCAGCGATGTTGTAGCAGGGCTGAACAAGAAACTGATCTACCACGCTAATCTGAACATGGAAGTGGAGGATTATGCCAAAGCGCAAACTGAAGTGCGTAATATGATTACCTTGGCAAATGGATATATTATTGAATTCACGGAAAATATGTCCGAATATGAACAGGGTGGAACGTTTATTTTGAAGGTGCCTGCTTCCGGATTCTCTTCTTTCCTGGGCAATCTGGAGAAGGTTAAGCATGAAACGCTCCAGCGCAGCATTCAAGGTCAAGATGTCTCGGAGGAGTACGTCGATCTTGAATCCCGGCTGAAAGCGAAGCAGCTTATGGAAAGCCAATATATCGAATTTATGAAAAAAGCGACAAAATCAAATGACCTGGTCGCTTTCGCCAACCAGCTTGGTGCCATCCAGGAGGAAATTGAGCAAATTAAAGGCAGAATGCGTTATATAGATCAGAATGTATCTTTCTCTACCGTGGAGCTTCGCTTGTATCAAACCGATGAGAGTTTTGCGTTGAAGAACAAGACTGAACAAGGCCCGCTGGGTGAACGGGCCTCAGCGGCTCTGCAAGGCAGCTTGAATGCCCTCTCCGTTATGTTCCAATGGATGGTTGTCATCTTGGCTGGAGCACTCCCGTTATTAATAGGTGGAGGCATTATTCTGGTCATCGTGCTGTGGTTCCGCAAAAAATGGGGGACGCCAAAAAGAAATCCGCGTCTGAATCCGAATCTGAATTCGAATCTGAATTTGAATCTGCCAAGCGATGTTGATAAGGATAGAGATGACGTTGAATCGGACGAAGAGAAGTAGTGAGAAAGCGTCGTCAAATCAGTTGATGGCGGTATTGACGACACGAACGAGGTCATAGGTACGATGTACAAAAGAAATCGCTCCTTTTAAAATGGTGGCTTCGACATTTCTATTTTACCAAAGGGCGATTTCTATTTGTGATTTTAAAGAAGATTTGGGAGGTAGGGTTTCCGCTGAAAGCAGCGGAGAGGACGGAACGATTGCGGAAAAGCGGTAGCGGTCGCCTTTGTCTCCGGATTTTTACCCCTTAGGTAAATTAATAAAATCTGGAGACAACAGCGATTGTAGCAACGGTCCGTTCGCGGAGCGTCCGCCCAGAACATCTACCTACATCCTACTCCAAAACAAAAGGTATCCCAGCAGCAAACTACATGACTTTTGGGACACCCCCTTTGTTGTACCTCTATAGCTCCTGCTGCAGATTAATGCTCAAGCATGCAGAAAAAGCACACGATACTCTCCGTAGCCTTCCTTTTCCAGATCCTCTTTCGGTACAAACCGCAGTGCTGCCGAATTAATGCAGTAGCGCAGGCCGTTTTCTCCGGGACCATCATTAAATACGTGCCCCAGATGCGAATCGGCACCTTTGCTGCGTACCTCGGTGCGGACCATCAAATGGCTGAGATCCGTCTTTTCCTTAAGGGAGTAATCCCGGATCGGACGGGTAAAGCTTGGCCAACCGCAATCGGAATCGAATTTGTCCCGGGAGCTGAATAACGGCTCACCGGAGACAATATCCACATAAATGCCTTCTCCATGGTGATCCCAGAAATCGTTGCGGAAAGGGGACTCCGTTGCGTTATTCTGCGTCACTTCAAATTGCAATGGAGTTAAGCGCTCCTTCAAGCTTGCGGGGTCCTCTTTGTGCGTCCAGTGGTTCTCAATAAAAGCATCCCGGCCTGAGCCCTTCCGGTAACGCTTGTAGTGTCCCGGGTTTTTATGATGGTAATCCTGATGATACTCCTCGGCAGGGTAGAACGTTGTTGCCGGAAGAATTGGGGTTACAACCGGCTTGGAGAAACGGCCGCTCTCCTGCAAGTTTGCTTTGGAGGCCTCCGCCTGCTGCCGCTGCTCCTCAGAATGGGTAAAGATCGCCGTTCCGTAAGAAGTGCCGCGGTCATAGAATTGCCCGCCTTCATCGGTTGGATCAATCTGCTGCCAGAACAGCTCCAGCAGCTTGCTGTAAGGAAATATCCCGGGATTGAAGGTGATCTGCACAGCTTCCACATGTCCCGTTGTCTCAGAGCAAACCTCTTCATAGGTTGGATTCTCCGTATGGCCGCCGGTGTACCCGGAGATTACCTCTATAATACCCGGCAATTCCTCGAACGGGGATACCATGCACCAGAAGCATCCGCCCGCAAATGTGGCTTTTTCCGTTTTGAATCCTATATTGTTCGTATGATTATTACTCATTAATATCCCTCCATCACATAATGCAATTAAATATATCACAATTAATTATAATTTAATTACAGTCTGCCTGCCAGCGCCAACAGGAAGGGGATAAACGTCCTTACTCCGGTGATCGGGAACGAAAGGCAAGTCCGGCGAGAGCCAGCACACCCACATAGACTAAAATAGCCGCGACAGCAGTCCCCGGCCGCTGGAAAATATTGCCGCCAAGGAAAGCAAACAGGGCAATTCCGGGTATTTTACCGATGCCCGACGCCGCGAGGTAGCTCCAGAAAGGCAGACCGGCTGCTCCGGCATAGGCGTTAACAGCAGTCTGTGGAATAAACGGAGCCAGCCTGGCCAGGATCACGGATGCGAAAGGCCGCTGTTCCACAGCAACCGCGAATTTATCCAATGCCGGCACGGAGGCCAAATAGGCTCTAGCTTTACCTTGAAATAAATATTTAACGCCGCCGAACATAATTGCAGCAGCAAGTGTGGTAGCCACCCAGCAAATAGCAGCACCGGCCAGACTTCCATAGGCATATCCGAACAAGCCGATGACGGCCTTGTAAGGCACGACCGGAAACAGAGCCAGCAAAGTTGCGGTGCCTATTAATAAAAAGAGATTATGATCATGCCTTATCCAGTCGAGAATGTCATATCTGTAGATAAAAGCGGCAATTATACTCGAAACATATAGAATTGCCAATAGCCATTTTCTCATCATTAATATGCCCTTTCCTTCACTCTTTCATTGACCTCATCATACTGAAAAAAAAGTAATAAATGAAGCAAAGATCATTTGTTGTTATAAGCTGTCAAGGTATAATAGCTACAAGAGACAAAAGAGGATGTACAGTTCTTCTATAGAGGGGGTTGCACCAATGAATGTTCCTGAGCGAAAAAGAGTAGCCATGGTCGGAATAGGCGATATTGCCCGGAAAGTATATCTGCCCCTGCTCTCCCGTCATGATCGTGCGGAGGTGGCCGGTGTACTAAGCCATTCACCAGCGACGGTAGAGGGTGCGGTGAACTCGTACCGTTTTCCCAAAGGGACAACTAATCTGGATGAACTTTTGTCCTGGGATATCGATGCCGTGTTTGTGCATAGTCCCACGCCAACTCATTATGATATCGTAACCAAATGCCTCAAGCATGGGGTATCGGTATATGTGGACAAGCCTCTCTCCTATGATTTGGAGGAATCCCGTCGGCTGGCGGAGCTTGCAAAGGACAGGGGTCTCCTGCTGGCCGTGGGCTTTAACCGTCGTTATGCACCCATGTATACAGCCGCTAAGGCTTGGCTGGAGAAGGCTGGCGGTATCCGTCAATGCAGCGCGGTTAAGCACCGGACGAAGCTGCAGTCAGGGAGCAGCCGTGAAACCATTCATGATGATCTGATCCATATGCTCGATCTGCTGCTCTGGCTTTGCGGTGGCGACTACGAATTGCTTCGCAGTAATCTTCAATCGGGTGAAGATGGACGCCTGCTGCAATCTTCCGGTATGCTGGGCTGGGATAATGGTGGCATTGGCATGTACAGCATGGTACGGGATGCCGGTGCCGATCTGGAGAAGCTGGAGCTGCATGGGAATGGCCGATCAGTAGAAGTAGCGGATATGGAAAAGGCAGTTCTCTATGAGAAGGGCGTTTTGCCGCGAAGCCAGAGCTTCGGAAGCTGGGATTCTGTGCTGGAGAGAAGAGGATTCAGCGGAGTTGTAAATCATTTTTTAAGCAATATAGACACACCTGAGCAATGCGGAGTTTCCGCTTCAGCAGTACTGCCCAGCCACGTTCTGGCCGCGCAGCTTACCGATTGACGGATGGCAGAAAGGAGAAGAACATGGAGGATTACCCTAAATCGAGGGAAGAGCAGATCATTGAAAGCTATAAGCGCGATGAAGATATGATGATTCTTGTCTTTGCCCAGTGGTGTGTGAATAACGGTCTTGACCCGCACGCCCTGTATTTGCTGGCTTACCCGGACCAGGAAGGAAATGAATCGCTCCGCAGGGCGCTTGCCCTGACGGTATCCGAGGAGGAAGCGGGATTCATTTCGGATGAGACCGTTCTGGGAGTGCTCTCACTTTTCGGCAATGATGACCTGGCTTTTGTAGTAACCGGGGCCATTGCGCAAAGAGAGCCGTCAGAGGGCATGGGGGATTGACACCAGGGATATAATAGTTATGGCAGATGAACTTTTTTTGGTAAACGATGTTCATCAGGGTTAAAATGTGGTAAAATTATATATACTAACTAATAGTAAGTTTCGCAAGTGAGAGGTGAGAACAATGGAAGAACATCAACTAACGATGTGTCCCAGATTCGAAACTGCCTTCTCTTTCTTAGGCAAACGATGGAATGGACTTATTATTCAGACATTGATGAGCGGACCGAAGCGGTTTAAGGATATTTCCGGTCTAATTCCTTCAATGAGCGATAAGATGCTGTCCGAGCGAATGAAGGACCTGGAAGGTGAAGGAATTCTGGTACGCCATGTGTACCCGGAGACTCCGGTACGTATTGAATATGAATTGACAGACAAAGGCCGTGCGCTGCAGCCTGTCATGCAGCAAATTCAGTCCTGGGCTGAGAGCTGGGTAAAGTAACCCCGTATCGAATGACCTGTTGATAGCCCTTTTTTCCCTGTGCAAGGGACAAAGGGCTTTTTCAAATTTTAAATAAATAGTTGCACGCAGTCATTGTTTATGTAATATAATAAAAAAACATTGATCAGATCACAATGGAAGCGCTTACGTATAGAATTTTGCTCAATTGCTCGTTGTAGAGTATAGGCTTAGCAAAACTATTAGGAGGCGAGGGAGATGAAGACCCCCCTGTTTTCCCGGGAAATCACGTACGGAAAAAAGGATGTTGCTGAGCTGGAGTCTGCTTCGATTAAGGTGCAGCTTATATATGATAAAGCTTTGTTCATGCTTCACAGCCATTTGCCTGATTCCTTATGGGATGCGTGGATCGGAGTGCCTTACAGTATCATTTCATCCCTTTATAAAGGGAACAGCGACAGCGGAACCCTTTTTCAAAAATGGATTCAAGGCCCTTCCGGCTGGAAATGCATCGGCTGTGAGCGGCATTGTCTGGAATCAACCGGGCTCACGCCGCAGAATAATCGGTCAGGTTCCGGTGGAACACGAGGCTTCCTTTCTCACAATGGAATCAGACAAAGCATGGTGCTTCAGGCAGTGATATGGTCAATGTACGAAAATACGGTACTTCTTCATCCTTTTCTGGGGGATGAGTCATTTTTTGATGGAGACGACCTGGATACAATTTCTGCCTATTTCGTGCCAACTTACCTGAGCGATGTCCGGTTATTGGAGCTCTCCAAGCCATGTAAAGAGTACAAAGATCATAACCTAACCATTTATCAGGAATGGATATCTGCACCTGACTAGTGCTTCAGCTTTGTTCAATAAAGAGATTTATTTTCAGTGATTATAATCACAAGTTAGGGTTCTATTTGGGGGTAAGGTGAAAAGGTAGAAGAAAACCTGAACCAACACCCCAAGGAGGAACCATGATGGCGACCAAACAACCTTTTTTTAATAGTGAAGCAATGGTAAGAGATATTGTACTGCAATTCCCTAAATCCGCTGATTATTTCAAAGCGAACAAAATTGATTTCTGCTGCGGCGGTGCCAAACCGCTGGGCGAAGCCGTTCAGGAGCGCGGTCTGAATAAAGAGGCTGTAATTAGTGATTTGTATAAGCTGCTGGAGGAATACCCGGTTCTTGAGGAAGACACGGTCTGGAACCATGCGCCGTCCGCGGAACTGATCGACCATATTGTAAATAAACATCACCGTTATCTCCGCGAAGAGCTGCCTCTGATCGGGCAAAATGTGACCAAAGTATTCCGGGTACATGGCGAGGACTCCCCTCATTTGGCAGAATTGTATACCCTGTTTAACACCCTCAAAGGAGAATTGCTTGAACATACGGCCAAGGAAGAAGTAAGTGAATTTCCCAAGATTCTTAGCTATGTTGAAAACCCAAGTGAATCCTCTTTGACAGAGCTTCGTGAAGCTCTTCATGAGCTTGAAGGAGAGCATGATGCGGCTGGCGATATTCTGAAGGAAATTCGCCGGGTTACTAATGATTTCACGCCTCCGGGACATGCCTGCACAACCTACCGTCTGACCTACGCCCGGCTTGAAGAGCTGGAAGGGATGACCTTTGAGCATGTGCATCTGGAGAATAACATCTTGTTCCCGAGATATCAGCAATAGACGGTGTTTAGTAAAAGTCCCTTCGGGGACTTTTTCCCTAAGGGACTTTTTTAATTACAATTTCATAAAAGCTGCATCTCTTCCGGCCTGATATATATTGAGAACGAGGCTTGTTTGCGTTATCCTGAAATGGACAAATGCAAAAGAAGGCGGTGCCGGGGATGCCCACAAAACTTCTGTGGCGTGTATTGCTAGGGTTGATCATAATTATGACAGCAGGCGGATGCTCCTCCATCTTCGGTGCCGATAACGGGGAAGATCATGAAGCATCCGGATTAAATGGTCCTGTGCTCTCGCTGCTCGTTGACGGCAGTGAGCGAACCGATAGCAGGGACAAGCAGCTAAGCGGTACTTACCGGAAGGGGATGACGGTTAAGGAATTGCTCAAAGCCAGTGGCGTTGTCGTGTTTGCCGAAGACGGCAAAAGTATTCTATCGGTAAGCGATGTGTCACTCGATCCCGGCATCGACTGGGAGCTCCGAGTGAACGGTAAAACGATTACCGGCACGGACTGGGACAACTCCTTGGATAAGGATTCACATCTAGTGATTACACCGAAGCTGAGATCCGGCGAAGCGTCACTTCAGTCCGTGATTTTGGTTGTGAACGGTGGAAGCGAACGGGCGGAATTGTCCCACTCCTATATCATTCCTTTTGCGGAGGATCTGACTGTAAGAAGTGTGCTAAAGAGCTGCGGAATGGTCCGGTTGTCCGAGGACAACAAGGCGGTGCTGTCCGTCAAGGACTATATCCCCCTTACCAGCGAATTGTGGATGCTGAAGGTAAATGAAAAGCAGCTGCTGGACAGCGGAATGGATATGAAGCTTCGGCCGCAGGATGAAGTGGAGCTTTCGCTCGTTTTACGTTAATAAAAGGATATATATACCAGATCACCGGAGGTTCTAGACGAAGGGGATCTGGCTATTTTTGTGCCTTGTTAATCTCTGAAACACGCCCAAATATTTATGTGAAATTCTTCACATTTGATGTGATTCTAATCACAATCTCTATTTAAATTTTAAACGTATAATTCCAATATAAAGAAGTGAGAGAGCAGAATTCAGACGCTTTAAGGAGGCACCTAACAATGATAACGAAGAGAGAAAAGTTAGTATTAGTCGGCAATGGTATGGCAGGCGTAGGTACGCTCGAGCAGATTTTGAAGCTGGGCGGTGCTTATGATATTACCGTTTTCGGAAGTGAGCCGCATCCCAACTACAACCGGATTATGTTGTCTTATGTCCTTGAGGGCAGCAAAACAGTGGATGATATTATACTGAATAGCCTTGATTGGTATAAGGAAAACAACATTACTTTGCACACAGGCACTACAGTAACACAAATAGATGAAGCAAAACAGCAGATCCTTACAGATAACGGTTTGGCTGTTTCTTACGATAAGGTGATTATTGCGACAGGCTCCAATTCTTTTATTCTGCCTGTCCCGGGCAGCGATAAGGAAGGCGTAGTAGGCTTCCGAGATATCGCCGATTGCGACGCCATGCTGGAAGCGGCCAAGCAATACAAGAAGGCTGCGGTCATTGGCGGCGGCTTGCTGGGTCTTGAAGCGGCAAAAGGTCTCGTCAATCTGGGTATGGATGTTACCGTTGTGCATTTAATGGAAGATTTGATGGAGCGCCAGCTTGACCGCAATGCCTCCTCCATGCTGCAGGCCGAACTGGAGCGTCAAGGCGTGAAATTCGCTATGGGCAAGCAAACGGTAGAATTGACAGGTTCTGAGCGGGTAAGCGGGCTGCGCTTTAGTGACGGAAGTGAGCTTGAGGCAGAGTTCGTGGTTATGGCTGTCGGAATTAAGCCGAATGTAGCCTTGGCTAAAGATAGCGGAATAACAGTAAATCGCGGAATCGTTGTTAACGATTATCTGCAAACCTCAATGAACAACGTGTACTCCGTTGGGGAGTGTTCCGAGCACCGGGGAGTGTGCTACGGGCTCGTTGCTCCGCTTTTTGAACAGGGAATGGTACTGGCTAAGCATCTGTGCGGCGTTGCAACGAAGCCATATGAAGGTTCAGTAGTCTCTACCAAGCTGAAAATTTCCGGTGTGGATGTATTCTCGGCCGGTGAATTTTTGGAAACCTCTGAACATACAGTAATCTCGGCCAAGGATGAGTGGAAGAAAACCTATAAGAAGATTTTGCTTAAAAATAACATTATTGTCGGTGCGGTCTTGTTCGGAGATGTTACGGAATCAGCCAATCTGCAGAAGCTTGTAAAGCAAGGCTCGGAAATGACGGATGAAATTTATGCAGAGGTCATGGGCACCAGCTGCTGCGGCGGCGGTGAAGCCAAGAAAGGGATGTCTGTTGAAGCCATGGCGGATGAGGAAATCGTCTGCGGCTGCAATGGCGTAACCAAGAAAGCGATTGTAGATGCCGTTACCGAGAATGGCTTTACAACGGTTGACGAGATTAAAGCTTGTACCGGGGCTACCCGTTCTTGCGGCGGATGTAAGCCGGTTGTAGAACAAATCCTGCAATTTGTACTGGGTGACAGCTTCCAGCAAAGCGCCAAGCAGGGCATTTGCAGCTGTACAACATTAAGCCGCGATGAGATTGTGGCTGAGATTACAGCGAAGGGTTTGAGAACTACCAAAGAGGTTATGAACGTGCTTGGCTGGAAACAAGAGGAAGGCTGCTCTAAATGCCGTCCGGCGGTGAACTATTATCTCGGCATGATTTATCCGGACACCCATGAGGATGAGAAGGAATCCCGTTTTGTAAACGAACGAATGAGCGCCAATATTCAAAAAGACGGCACATTCACAGTCGTTCCAAGGATGTATGGCGGGGTTACTACACCTGAAGATTTGATGAAAATCGCTGAGGTTTCCTTGAAATATGATGTTAAGGTTGTAAAAGTAACCGGAGGTCAACGTCTGGATCTGATCGGCGTGAAGAAAGAGGATGTGCCGAAAGTATGGGAAGAGCTGGACATGCCATCAGGTTATGCTTATGCCAAATCTCTTCGTACCGTTAAGACTTGTGTAGGCTCGCAGTTCTGCCGCTTCGGTACCCAGGATTCCATGGGTATGGGCGCTCTGATGGAACGCAAATACGAGCGGCTTGACTTCCCTGCCAAGTTCAAAATGGCTGTCAACGGCTGCCCGCGCAATTGTGCGGAATCCTGCACGAAGGATATCGGAATTGTCGGCAACGACGGAGGCTGGGAAGTGTTCATCGGCGGCAACGGCGGAATTAAGCCGCGTATCGCAGACTCTTTCTGCAAGGTGAAAACGGATGATGAGCTGATCGAAGTCTGCTCCGCAGTGATGCAATACTATCGTGAGACCGGCAACTATCTGGAAAGAACCTCGGAGTGGGTCGAACGTATGGGGCTTGAAAGCATTCAAAAAGCCATTTTGGATAATGAAGAGAACCGCAAAGAGCTGGCCGCCCGGATTGATTTTGCCCTGGCCCAGGTTACTGATCCTTGGAAAAAGATGCTGAACGATGACAGCACCCGCACTGCCCTGTTCGAGGATGCGCGGATTTAACTACCATGCTAACCCAAAAGGAGAGAGAACCATGCAATTAACAAAACAAGATTATGTTGTAGGTGCGATCCAGGATTTCCTGTTGCAGATCGGCCGTGTAGTTATTGCCGGAAATGTGGAGCTGGCGATATTCCGTACCTCAGACGATGCCATTTATGCTGTAGAAAACCGCAATCCTCATCCAAAGGGCGGTCCGCTTGCTGAAGGCATCGTATCCGGGCATTACCTTTACGATCCGCTTTATGATTGGAAAATCGACCTTCGCACCGGCGAGGTACAGGCGCCAGATCATGGAAAAGTGGCAACTTACCCGGTCACATTTGATGGACAAACGGTGAAAGTCAGCTTGTAATAGCAGATAGCTTGCCGCTAATATAAATAAGCAATTAATATAGAGAAACGACGGGGTGGAGTAAATGTTTACTCAGAGTGTAGAGAACATCGTAGAAGTAGCGGTAAGCAAACGCGACAAAATGAACGAAAGCATGCCAAGGTACTTTCTTGCAGCACTGCTGGCAGGGGCTTACGTAGGAATCGGAATTATTCTTATCTTTACACTGGGTGCACCGCTGGCCGCAGCCAAATCTCCTTTTCAGCCGCTTGTTATGGGGACATCCTTCGGGATCGCTCTGACACTTGTAGTGTTCGCCGGCTCGGAACTGTTTACCGGGAATAATATGTTTTTTACCGTAAGTACACTTGCGGGCAGAACCAGTGTATGGGATACACTTAAAAACTGGATTCTTGTGTTTATTGGAAATGTTGCTGGAGCTGTTATTCTGGCTCTACTAATCCGTGGAGCCGGATTGTTCAGTGCTGCTCCTCCTGAGCACTTGATCTTTGCCGCAGCAGCCAAAAAAATGAGTCTCCCGTTCTGGGAGCTGTTCTTCCGCGGCATCCTCTGTAACTGGCTGGTCTGCCTGGCCCTGTGGATGTCCGGACGGGCCAAAAGTGAAACGGCCAAGCTTGTTCTGATCTGGTGGTGTTTGTTCGCCTTTATCGCCAGCGGCTATGAGCACAGTGTGGCTAACATGACGCTGCTGAGCGTAGCTTTAATCCTTCCGAATCATCCAGAAACCATTACCTTGGCGGGCTGGATTCATAACATGATCCCGGTCACTTTAGGTAATATAATCGGCGGCGCAGTTTTTGTCGGTATGGCCTACTGGCTGATCTCCCCAGTACGTGGTATTCACAAGAACCGCATCTAGCTGCATACAAAAAAGCTTGGACAATGGATCCAAGCTTTTTTGTATTAATATTACTTCTCGTGGTTGAGGGACGCGATTGTAGTAAACATTCTTAAATAGACATCCTTAATATTAGGTTCGTTTACTTTAGTTCTTCTTCTATAAAAGGAATATATGATTTCTTGGATTCCATGAAGAAAAAGGGTACACCAGCAGTTTTATATGTATTGGCATATTTCTTATTGGCCGCTTCTGATAAATGATCCTTCATAATAATAATGGCATCAAATTCTGCTGAAAGCTTATTGCCCCCATCTAGCTTATCCAAGGTTATTGATGTGAATTTCACATGATCCTCTCTGATGACCGGAGCCTCACCGATAACACCAATTATCAAGCTTTTACCGGTGTATAGGGGTGTGTGTCAACCGTATCGGGAACGGAATTACAACCAGTTAAAATCACTATAACCAATAGTAAATAGGAAATTAATTTGTTCATAGTTACTCTTCCTCCAAGGGAAATTGAACGGGCCGGATGCCTATCCTTATAGGTCAAATGGTTGCCGCACTTCTATTTTACTAAATATAGGTGTCGGTGTGATGATTACGAGGTAATATTTTCCTGAATCCCTTAAAAAAAGACGCCCTCCAGGGCGCCTTTGACCACTCTATTTTTAATTGGAATAATAACTGGGCCATATATGTTTCGATTGAGGAGAATAGAGGGTAATGTGAAAAGGGAATTAAATGCGGCAGATTTCGTTCGGACACAATTCGCAATGGCAGATATCCTGCAGCATGCCCAGATCCTTGATGACAATCATACCGTTCTCATACTCAACAGCGTCCTTCTTGCGAAGATCGCTCAGCATCCGGTTCACACTTTCACGGGTTGCCCCAATCATGTTGGAAAGATCCGTATGCGTAATTTTTTTGTTGATCAGGATACTATCGTTGGTCTTCTCGCCGTAAGTGTTGCCTAACCGGATCAATGTAGAGCAGAGAGCGCCTGGTTTTCCGTACATCATCAAATCACGGAATTTAGTTTGTGTCAGACGGTGGTGAATGCCCATCCACTTCATGAAATCAATGGCAAAATCACAATGCTGGCAGATCAGAATCTCAAGATCCTTTTGCTCGATAACGCCAACTTCGCTTTCTTCGATCACTTCCGCAGTGAAGCTGTGTTTCGTGCTGAAGAATGGATCAGCTTGGCCTACCATGTCGCCGGCCTGATACATATAAAGAATGAGTTCCTTGCCTTCGTCTGTAGATTTGGTTAATTTCACACGTCCACGTTTGATATAAAACAATTTATCCGAATAGTCGCCTTCCCAGAACAGGTGTGATCCTTCCGGAACCATACGCTCTTTCATTGTGACCAGTAGTCTGTTAAAGTTCTGTTCGGAGAAACAGTTTGTATTTCCGTGGGCTTCGATAACATTGTAATGTTCCTTCATAATCGACATCCCCTTTATTCCCTCAGTTTTTCAATAAATTTTAAATTAATTATACCTTGGAATTCCTCTTTATGGGTAAAAAATTTGCGTAAAAAGTGTCGAATTTTTAACATTGTGATAATTTTCACTTCAAAAGTGTGAGATTTAATATGATTTTTCGGAAATCCGGTGTATATAGGGCTTAATATTGACGGTTCTACTGAGGCTATCCCCATTGCAATTAATTATGTGACATTTGTCACAATTACTTGATTTTTGATGTGACTGAGATCACCAGAAGGCAAAAACCGCTTCTTTTATACTTAAAGACAGGTTAAGGATAATTGAAGTGGAGGGATTCGTATGCTAAGCGAAAAAACTATCAACACGATCAAGTCTACTGTGCCTGTTTTAGAGGTGCATGGAACAGCAATTACCACGCAGTTTTATCAGATGCTATTCGCTAATCATCCGGAGCTTTTGAATATTTTCAACCACGCGAACCAAAAGCAGGGAAGACAGCAGGCGGCACTAGCAAACACGGTTTATGCCGCAGCAAAATATATTGACCGGTTAGAGGAAATTCTGCCAGTAGTAAAGCAGATTGCTCACAAGCACCGCAGTCTTGGCATCCAGGCCGAGCATTATCCGATTGTCGGGAAGTATCTCTTAGCAGCGATTAAAGAGGTACTTGGCGATGCAGCTACCGATGAGATTCTTGCGGCATGGGCTGAAGCTTATGGTATGATCGCGAATGCATTCATTAGTGTGGAAGAACAAATGTATGAACAAGCGGAAAAGCAAAGCGGCGGCTGGGCTAATTTCAGACCTTTCCGGGTGGAACGTAAGGTTCAGGAAAGTGATGTAATTACATCCTTTTATCTGGTTCCAGCGGATGGGCAAGCGATTTCTGCGTTTGAACCGGGGCAGTATATAAGTGTAAAGTTGAATATCCCTGGAGAAAGCTTTACGCATATCCGTCAATATAGTCTTTCTGATGCACCAGGTAAGCCATACTATCGTATTTCCGTGAAGCGGGAGGACGCCGTTGATGGGCGCCCGGCAGGAAAGGTATCTAATTATTTGCATGAGCAAGTGAAGGAAGACAGCACATTGTGGTTATCGGCACCTGCAGGAGAATTTGTGTTGGACAGACAGGATAAGCGACCAGCCATACTAATAAGTGGCGGAGTAGGACTAACGCCCATGGTTAGTATGCTGAACACACTGGCAGAGTCAGAGCCGGACCGACAGGTCATTCATGCCGCCCGGAATGGCCTGGCTCATGCACTGCGGAAAGAGGTTGAACTGGTTGCCCGTAAGAACCCGCAAGTCTCAGTCTTATGGTGCTACGAAGCACCAACGGCGGCAGACCAAGAGGCAAATATCTATCATAAAGAGGGCTTCATAGACTTGCCATGGCTGGCAAGCAAGTTGCCTTCAAAGGAGGCGGCATTTTACTTCTGCGGGCCTGTACCATTTATGAACGCAGTGAACAGCGCTTTGAGTAACTGGGACATCCCAGGAAGTGATATTCATTATGAATTCTTTGGCCCTGCTGCTGCTTTAGAGGGCTCGGCTTAAGCCAAAACGCATTACGTAGATCTTCATGAGAAGATAGAACAACAGGCCAAATACCCATGCTTTAGTTTATGTGAGAGAACCTAAATAAAGGTGCTCTCTTTTTTTGTCTTTGTGTGTATTAATGAAGCCTGATTACTTCAACAAGAATTTGAACCGCTGCTCCCTCGCGCCAATCCTTTTTCTGGTTGAATAGTGTATTAACGGCTCTGAACTGAGCCCGACAAGAACCGAGTTTGATAAAGGGCTGTTTTTTTGCCTATGTCTTTTTGCAGGAATGTAACAGTCTTCGTCTCATCATTGGAACGGTGAGTTCAGATACCCGAGTATAACTATTTATTTACTTGAATTATGTTTCTTACATAAAAAGGTTCCTGGTGAGAGCACTAGAAGGGAAAAACCACCATTTTTCATTATAATAAAAGGAAAATAGCCCATATTATGATTTAATGAAAGCGCTATGAAAATAAATCAAAAAAAATTTATAGTTTGTGAAAGATTTCACTATGCATATTGAAAAGGATGTGTTAAGATAAATCCGTAGAGAAAAACAACCTAAAAATTGATAGGAGGACGAGGGAGATGGCAGTTAAGAACGAAGTCGCCGCCCAAGTTACACAACCTACCGCTGAAGAATATATTCAAACGGTAGTTGACAAAGCTAAGAAAGCATTAGAAGAATTCATGTTGCTCGACCAGGAACAAGTGAACAAGATCGTCCAAGCCATGGCATTGGCCGGACTCGATAAACACATGTATCTAGCAAAGTTAGCTATTGAAGAAACAGGCCGTGGAGTATACGAAGACAAGATCATCAAGAACATCTTCGCTACTGAGTATATCTATAACAACATCAAAAATGACAAAACAGTAGGCATTATTGAAGACAATAAATATGACAACTTCCAAAAGATCGCAGAACCTGTCGGAATCGTTATGGGGATTACTCCAGTAACTAACCCTACATCAACTACAATGTTCAAAGCGTTGATTTCCATTAAGACACGAAATCCTATTATATTCGGTTTCCACCCTTCAGCGCAAGAATGCAGCCGTGAAGCTGCGAAAATTCTTGCTGAAGCTGCTGTGAAAGCGGGCGCTCCAGAGAACTGTATCCAGTGGATCGAAGCTCCAACTATGGACAAAACCAATGCTTTGATGAACAACCCTGATGTTGCGCTGATTTTGGCAACAGGTGGTTCTGCAATGGTAAAAGCGGCTTATAGCTGTGGTAAACCAGCACTTGGCGTTGGACCTGGTAACGTTCCTTGCTTCATTGAGAAGAGTGCTGATCTGGATCAAGCGGTAACTGACCTTATTCTTTCCAAATCCTTTGATAACGGTATGATTTGTGCATCGGAACAAGCAGTTATTATTGAAGAGCCAATCTTCGACCAAGTGAAGAAGAAAATGATCGCTAACGGTTGTTACTTCGTAAACAAAGAAGAAGCTGCCAAACTGACTTCCGGCGTAATGAATGTTGATAAATGCGCAGTAAACCCTGCCATTGTTGGACAATCGGCTACAAAAATCGCTGAAATGTGCGGTATTCAAGTTCCGGCTGGAACGAAAATTCTCGTCGCTGAAATCGAAGGCGTAGGCACCAAGTACCCGTTATCCGCAGAGAAGCTGAGCCCGGTACTTGCTTGCTACAAAGTGAAAAATGCTGATCAAGGGATTGCACGTGCAGCTGAAATCGTTGAATTCGGCGGCATGGGACACAGTTCCGCGATTCATTCCTATAATGAAGAAGTTATCCTTAAATTCTCGAACCGTCTACAAACTGGACGTATCATCGTGAACTCACCTTCTACACATGGTGCAATTGGCGATCTTTACAACACCAACATCCCTTCATTAACTCTGGGCTGTGGATCTTACGGACGCAACTCGGTTTCGCAAAACGTTACTGCCATTAACTTGATCAACGTGAAGAGGGTGAATCGTCGTACCGTGAACATGCAATGGTTTAAAGTACCTAACAAGATATACTTTGAAAAAGGATGTACTCAATACCTGGCTAAAATGCCTGATATTACTCGTGTAGCTATTATCACTGACCCTATGATGGTGAAACTGGGCTATGTTGAAAGAGTAGAGCACTATCTCCGTCAACGCCAATTGCCAGTAGCTATCGAAGTGTTCTCGGAAGTTGAACCAGATCCGTCGACAACTACAGTTGACAAAGGTACAGCAATGATGCAAAGATTCCAACCAGACTGCATTATCGCACTGGGCGGCGGTTCCCCAATGGATGCTGCCAAAGCTATGTGGTTGTTCTATGAATACCCAGACACTGACTTCAACAACTTGAAGCAAAAGTTCATGGATATCCGTAAACGGATTTACAAATACCCACGTTTGGGTCAAAAAGCTAAATTTGTAGCGATCCCTACAACTTCGGGTACAGGTTCAGAAGTAACTTCCTTTGCGGTTATCACTGACAAAACAACGGATGTTCACACAAAATATCCGCTGGCTGATTATGAATTAACTCCAGACGTAGCAATTGTGGATCCAGAGTTTGTATATTCCCTGCCTAAGGCTGCTGTAGCAGATACTGGTATGGACGTACTGACACATGCTATTGAAGCTTATGTTTCCGTAATGGCTAGTGATTATTCGGATGGTCTTGCCATTAAAGCAATCCAACTGGTAGTTCAATACCTTGAAAAATCGGCACTTGAAGCAGATCCGCTTGCCCGTGAGAAAATGCATAATGCATCCACACTTGCTGGTATGGCCTTTGCTAATGCATTCCTGGGTATTAACCACAGCTTGGCGCACAAATGGGGCGGTCAATATCACACGGCTCACGGTCGCACAAACGCGATTCTTATGCCGCACGTTATCCGCTACAATGCTAAGAAACCTACGAAGTTCGCTTCGTTCCCTAAATACTCGCACTTCGTTGCTGACGAGCGTTATGCTGAAATCGCGCGTATTCTGGGATTGCCTGCCCGCACAACTGAAGAAGGCGTAAACAGCCTGATCAACAAGATTCGCGAGATGAACAAGAACCTTGGCATTCCAGTGTCTTTCCAAGAACTGGGCTTTGATGCTAAAGATTTCGAATCCCGTGTAGATTACCTGGCTGACCGTGCATTTGAAGATCAATGTACAACTGCCAATCCGAAATTGCCTCTGGTTACTGAGCTTGCTGATGTTTACCGGAACGCGTTCTACGGAAAATTCGAAAACTAATATACGCATATTAAGTAAAATATTAAAGGTGAGAATGGACTGGATGAAAGTGACAAATATCACCGAAATGGTGATATTTGTCACAGTCTATTTTCAGAAAATAAACTAAAATGTTTATATAAACAACGGTCCCATTAATGAATAATTGATTGTGAAATTTATAACAATTATATTTTCGGGATCACGAGACACGGGATCAACCTTCAAGCCCGCGATCTCTACAAATACTATAAATATATAAATGGAGGGATTTAGCATGTCGGTGATTGAAAAAGATGTACAAGAGGTTAAGTCTGGATGGCGTTCTTTTGCAAAAGGCAAATGGTCCAAAAAAGTAAATGTTAATGATTTCATTGAGAAAAACATCAAGCCTTACCTTGGAAAAGAAGATTTCCTTGTTGGAGCTACCCACAACACAAATGAACTATGGAAACTCGTTTCCGAGATGACCAAACAAGAAATTGCCAATGGCGGCGTACTTGATGTGGATGTTAATACTGTATCCACAATTGTATCGCACAATCCTGGTTATATTGACAAAGACAAGGAACAAGTTGTCGGCGTTCAAACCGATGCGCCTTTCAAACGTTCCATTCAGCCTTTTGGCGGAATTAAAATGATGATTGATGCCTGCAACGCTTATGGATTTGAACTTCCGCAAGGCATTGTTGACATGTTCACGAACATTCGCAAAACGCATAACCAAGGCGTTTTTGATGCATATACAAACGAAATGAGAGCAGCCCGTAAATCCGGCGTTATTACCGGTCTTCCAGATGCTTACGGCCGTGGCCGTATTATCGGCGACTACCGTCGTGTCGCTCTTTACGGCGTAGACTTTCTCATTAAAGAAAAGAAACAAGATCTGTTGAATCTCGAAGTGGATTCCATGAGCGATCATGTAATTCGTCTTCGTGAAGAAATTTCCGAACAAATTCGCGCTTTGGGCGAACTGAAAAAAATGGCGCAAATGCATGGCTTTGATATCTCCAAGCCAGCCAACACTGCCAAAGAAGCTTTCCAATGGGTATATTTCGGTTACCTGGCAGCGATCAAAGAGCAAAACGGTGCGGCTATGTCCCTTGGACGCGTATCTTCATTCCTTGATATTTATGTACAACGTGACCTGGAAGAAGGCACGCTGAACGAAGAACAAGCGCAAGAGCTGGTTGACCATTTTGTCATGAAGCTGCGTATTGTTAAGTTCCTGCGTACTCCTGATTATAATGAATTGTTCAGTGGCGACCCTACCTGGGTTACAGAGTCCATTGGCGGTATGTCCGTAGACGGAACTACACGCGTTACTAAGAGCAGCTTCCGTTTCCTGCACACCCTTTACAACCTGGGTCCTGCACCGGAACCTAACCTGACTGTACTTTGGTCCGAGCAATTGCCGGAAGGCTTCAAGAAATATTGTGCCAAGGTTTCTATTGAAACCAGCTCCATTCAATACGAAAATGATGACTTGATGCGTCCGATCTACGGCGACGACTATGGTATTGCTTGCTGCGTATCCGCGATGCGTATTGGTAAGCAAATGCAATTCTTCGGAGCTCGTGCTAACCTGGCTAAAGCTTTGCTGTATGCTATCAACGGTGGTGTGGATGAAAAATCCGGTGCACAAGTTGGACCTGAAACGCCGCGCATCACTTCTGAAGTTCTGGAATACGACGAAGTAATGAAACGCTTCAAACCGATGATGGAATGGCTTGCGAAGCTGTACATGAACACTTTGAACGTTATCCACTACATGCATGATAAATATTCCTACGAGCGTATCGAAATGGCTCTGCATGATCGCGATATTCTTCGCACCATGGCTTGTGGTATTGCCGGTCTGTCTGTTGCAACAGACTCCCTGAGCGCCATTAAATATGCCAAAGTTAAACCAATCCGCAACGAGCAAGGCATTGCTATTGATTTCGAAATCGAAGGCGAATTCCCTTGCTACGGTAACAATGACGATGCTGTTGACAACATCGCTGTTGATCTGGTTGAATCGTTCATGACTATGATCCGTAAACACCACGCTTACCGTGACGCTTTGCCGACACAATCGGTATTGACAATTACTTCTAACGTGGTATACGGTAAGAAAACAGGTACTACTCCTGACGGACGTAAAAAAGGTGAACCGTTCGCACCGGGCGCTAACCCTATGCACGGCCGTGACAAGAAAGGTGCTTTGGCTTCCCTTAGCTCCGTAGCCAAATTGCCATATGAAGATAGCTTGGATGGGATCTCCAACACCTTCTCCATCGTACCTAAAGCACTGGGTAAAGAAGAAGAAGGACGTAAATCCAACCTTGTATCCATGCTTGACGGATACTTTAACAGCAAAGGTCACCATTTGAATGTTAACGTATTTGCCCGTGAACAATTGATGGATGCTATGGAACACCCAGAGAACTACCCACAATTGACAATCCGCGTATCCGGCTATGCTGTTAACTTCATCAAGCTGACCCGCGAACAACAATTGGATGTTATTAACCGTACTTTCCACGGTGCGATGTAATTAAAGAAGTCAAAGTTAATACTTTATATCTACATCTATATCTCAAACGGATACCGTCCTTGAAAAAGGGCGGTTCAATCCGTTTTTTAAGAGTATAAAGTGTGGAGGAAGGATGGCATCATATGGCTAATGGACACATACACTCCTTAGAAACCTTTGGGACCGTGGACGGACCTGGCATTCGTTTTGTTGTGTTCATGCAGGGCTGCCTGCTGAAATGCCAATACTGTCATAATCCGGACACTTGGGCATTAAATGAAGGCAAGCAAATGAGCTTGGAAGAAGTATTGGCCGAGATCGAGCCTTACTTGAACTACTACCGCACATCGGGTGGCGGTTTAACCGTTTCAGGTGGAGAACCCACACTGCAGGCACATTTTGTGAAACAGCTCTTCACTGAAGTGAAGAAGCGCTGGAATCTGCATACGACACTGGACACCAATGGGTATAACGAAGGCGACAAAATCAATGATTTATTGGATGTAACGGATCTAGTGATGCTGGATCTGAAACATATTGATGATGAAGCTCATATTAAGTTGACCGGCAAATCCAATGATCGTACCCTGAAGCTGGCCCGCTGGCTGTCAGACCACAATCGAAAGATGTGGATTCGTCACGTCTATGTTCCCGGTATTCATGACCGTGAAGAGGACTTGCTTAACCTTGGCCGTTTTATAGGGACATTAAATGGTGTAGAGAAAATTGAAATTTTACCTTATCATCAAATGGGGATTTATAAATGGGAAATGCTCGGCAAGCCTTATGAATTGGAGGGTGTTCCGTCTCCTCGTGAAGAGGAAGTAGATCGGGCATACCGTCTTATAGAAGAAGGACGTAAGCAGACAGCATTGGTATTATAAATCGCTTATCATATAAGGAGCCGTTCCTAAGGTAGTTTTCTACTGAGGAACGGCTTTTTGCTTATTTAAGAATCTGCTTGTGTTGAAGATGATCTCGCATACATAAGAGTATTTTATCCCTTTTGAAGATGAATCTTGACCTTACGATAACATAGGACGTTTTTTATAATGAGAAGTGTAAAGGAAATCAATATATAGGGAGGGTCACAAAAATGAAAAAAAGTTTGACTTTGCTTTTGTCCCTGATTTTCGTCACCACGGCTTTACTGACTGGTTGTGGAGGCAACAACAATAATACGCCCAATAACACCGCGGAAGGAACTGACACTCCGGCTGCAACAAATGCTGCTGTCACAGAAGAACCCGTGAGCAGCGAACCGTTCGAGATGACTATCCGCCATACTCAAGTAGGCGCGGATAAACAGAAACGTCTGGCCATTCTTGAGGATGTTGTAGGAAAAGTTCAAGCAGATGTACCGGGTTTGACGTTCAAGCTGGACGGAGTAGATTCCGATGTGAACCGTAAAGAAAAGCTGCGCGGTGAAATGGCGGCTGGAAATCCCCCTGAAATATTTGATCTTTTTGGTAGTCCAGACTCCAAGATATATGCTAAAGAGAGCAAATTGCTCGATTTGACTCCGATCCTTGAAGAACTGGGTATTAAAGATAAGTTTTCTAACCTTGATCCTTTTACGTATGAGGGCAAAATTTACGGATTGCCGATCGGCGGTTCCGGTGAAGGCTTTTTCTATAACAAAGAGTATTATACAAGCAAAGGCTGGAAAGCACCCACTACATTTGCTGAGTTAGAAAAACAACTAGCAGATATCAAAGCGGATGGAAAAGTGCCGTTGGCTGGAGCCTCGAAAGCTGGCTGGGTACCTCTGATGCTCGCTAATCACCTGTGGTCCCGTTATGCAGGTCCGGATGTAACTGCCAAGTTCTCAACGGGTGAAGCCAAATGGAGCGATGCTAATGTAGTTAAGGGCTTCTCGAAATATAAAGAATGGATAGATAAAGGATATTTCAAAAAAGGCGAGCTTGGCTTTGAGTATGCAGAATATACAACGCAGTTCACAAGCGCTGAAGCCATCCTAATGTATGACGGAACTTGGAAATCCTCAGTATTCAAAGCCGGTCAATCCGGCGAAGGCATGATTGGTAAAGTCGGATTCTTCAATATTCCTGCAGTTGAAGGTGGAGTGGGTGACCAAACGGCTCTGATGCGGGATGTAAACAATGGCTATGGCTTCTCTGCTTCTGTAGCAGATGATGAACGCCAGCTGGCGGCTGTTAAATCGTTTATCAAGAACCTATTCAATGAAGAAATGCAACTGCGCGGATTAGTAGAAGACGGTGTTCTACCCGCTATGAAGATTGACCAAAATGTGCTCAACGAAAATATTACAGATGACCTGATGAGTGAAATTGTAGCGGTACTTAATAATTCTAAGTCCTCATTCCCGGCTTTTGATTCACTTGTTCAGGCGGATGTTACAACTGAAATCAGTAACATTCAAATTCAAAGTCTGATCGGTGGCCAGACTACACCTGAGAAAATGGGCGCAGCCCTGCAAAAGGTACAGGAAGAAGCAAACGTAGCAGTGGAGTAAGGAGCGGTAAACTGAATGTACCCTGGCGATTGGTCCAGGGTGCATTTTTTAAAATATAAGACGCCCGTGCCGCTGCGCGGCACCACTGAGGAATGAAATATCGCGTTCGCGTTATTACAGGGCAGAAATGATTATATTCTTCCGCTGATGTCAGAGTAATTGGAGGCAGTCATGAATAAAGCACTTAGAAATCCTTTAGTTTTTACCCTTTTTGTTTTACCGGCACTATTTCTGTTTCTAATGTTTTTTATTTATCCCATATTTAGTTCCATATACTACAGCTTAACGAACTGGAATGGTGTTTCGGACACGGTTAAGTTTACAGGCCTGACTAATTTCAAAAAAGCGCTTGGAGATGAGCGGTTCTGGATTTCGGCAAAAAATAACGGCTGGTTCATCTTATTCTCCGTTTTTATACAGGTACCCTTAATTGTATTATTCTCCCTTTTGATTGCCAATGTGAAAAAGCTGAAGGGCTTGTATAAGACCGCGGTTTTTATGCCTGCAATTATGTCTACAGCAGTCATTGGTATTCTCTGGGGCTTTATTTATGAGCCAAACATCGGCCTAATCAATAAAGTAATCGGACTGATTGGTATAGAGCCTATCTACTGGCTGTCGGATGAGAGATTTGCTATGTTATCCATCCTGATCACGAATGCTTGGCAGTGGACCGGATTTTATATTGTAATGGTGTTAGCTGCAATTCTTTCGATTCCTGGGGAACTGGATGAAGCAGCGAAGATTGACGGCGCTACCGGGGTTCAGCGCGCCTTACGTATTACACTTCCACTCATCATGCCGATCATATCCGTGGTTGTTATGCTCTCTATTGCAGGGGCTATGAAAGCAGCAGATATTGTTATCGTCATGACGAAGGGCGGACCAGCGGGCTCTACCGAGGTTATGGCGACCTATATGATTAAATATGCGATCACCAACTTTAAATATGGCTACGGCAATGCGATCGCCGTTCTGATCTTTATGTTCACGCTGGTGGTTACGGCTTTTTATCAGCTGCTGGTTGCCCGGCGTAACGAAAGGATTGAGTACTGATGCTCCGTTCCCTGAAAAAGAGTATCCCACACGTTGTTCTATTATCGTACTTGCTCGTTATACTGTTTCCTTTCCTATTCGTGTTGTTCTCGTCAGTGAAGAAGGATAATAATGAAATTGCCTTAAATCCTTTTGGGATCCCCAAAGAATTCGTCTTTAATAATTATGTTGAGGCCTGGGTAAATGCCAAAATTAGCACTTATTTCTTCAACAGCTTGTATATCTCCATCTTCGCTTCTGTAGTAACCATCCTGCTGGGTGCTATGTTTGCGTTTGCGATCACCCGGATGCGGCAGGGCAAATGGAATGGCATACTCTTTTCCCTAGTGCTGGTAGGGATGCTTATTCCTAATAATGCGCTTATGCTGCCGATTTATACTATAGTTCGCAAGCTTGGGATCCTTAATACACACTGGGCTCTGATCATTCCCTATATTGCGAACGCGATTCCATTTACAATTATTATTTTGGCGGCATTTATGCGCTCTCTACCACGGGAAATAGAAGAAGCGGCGGTCATGGATGGCTTGAAGGCTCAAGGTATCTTTGCTAGAATTATTGTACCTCTAACGGTACCCGCAATGGTCACGGTGTTTATTGTTAATTTCCTGGGAAATTGGAATGAGTTTTTGCTGGCTAACTATTTTCTCTCCAACGATGAACTGCGCACACTTCCGGTGGGAATGGTCCAGTTCCGTGATCAGTATCAGATGAATTATGCGCAGATGTCTGCTGGTATCGTCTACAGTGTGGTACCCGTCATTATTATTTACGCGATTCTGCAGGAAAAGATTATCGAAGGCGTAACAGCTGGGAGCGTAAAAGGATAAGTTTCTTCACAGTCAGGAGAATTAGCCCATGAATTTGCGTTATAAACTGTTTACGGCATTTTTGGGCCTGATTATTATCCCGTTGTTTATTCTTGGCATGATTATGTTTTTTGTTACTTATAATTCAATTGAAAAGAAATACAGCCAGCAGTCGGAGTATTCACTTAAGGCGATTAGCTACAGTATTTCAAGCGTGTTTAAAGATATGAACAACGTGACAGACAACGGGATTGCTACTTCGGTATTTCATATGGCGCTTAGTGCAGAGGATCCTTCCAAGCAGGATTTGACCGATGCCGAGCAACTGAGCCTGAATGCCAGTCAACGCAATTTCCGCAGCCTACTCTACAATCACCCTTCGATCAGCTACGCTTTTCTGTACAATTTCAATGGAAAAGGAAGCTCGGAAATTGTATCGCTTTTTAATAAGGAAAATTTCCGTACCCTCCCCTATGATAAGTTCAAAGAAAGCGATCTGTATCATGAGGTAATGTCTCTGAACGGTGTGCCTAAATGGGTGGCTCCTCACGAAAATCCGGAACTGACCGGAACGGAGACTGTTTTTACGCAAATCCGACTTGTTAAGGAGCTCAGCTTCTTTCAGAACATTGGGATTCTGGTTGTACAGATAAAGAACTGGGAGTTCGAATCGATATTTCGCAACTTGAAAATTGGCGACAGTACTCAAAAGGTCTCTTTTATGCTTGTTAATGACAAGGGTATGATTTTATTCGATCCGGACAGAGAGCTGGACGGCCAAATGCTCCAATCATTCACGACGAAAGAAATCACCTATAAAAAGGGCTTTCAGAGCTTCAAAACGCAATTTGAAGGAGAACGAAGTATTGTCTCCATGTACCACCTGATGGATTATCCATGGAGCCTGGTATCTGTAACGTCATGGGATTCGTTGTCCCGGGAGGTTACGATTTTTGCCAGATGGTTTGTTTTTGTTATTTTTATCTGCTTTTTGGCAGCACTAATCTTTAATTTGTTCTTTATGAACCGGATTACCGGAGGAATTGCGGTTATTGTGCGTTTTATGCGCCGTGTGGAGGACGGGGATTTAATCAGTCGGGTAGAGGAAAAGGGAAATGATGAGCTAACCCTGCTGGCTAAAGGGTTTAATGACCTTATGGATAAGATTAATAACTTGTTTAATCGGATTCAATTGGAGCAGCGGCGTAAAAATCAAGCGGAAATGCGTGTGCTTCAAGCGCAGATCAAACCGCACTTTTTGTTCAATACTCTTGAATCAATCAATGTGTTGGCTGTACAAAACGAGGGGCGCAAGGTAAGTGAAATGGTATACAGACTCGCAAGTATTTTGCGGATCAGCATTCAGGACAGGGACGAAATCACGCTGGAGGAAGAAATAAAACATCTTCGCAATTATCTCGATATTCAGAAGTTCCGTTTTGAGGATTTGTTTGATTACGAAATTGAAATTCCAGAGGAACTAAATGGCTGCGGTATATTAAAGCTCACCCTTCAGCCGTTAGTGGAGAATAGTATTCAGCATGGCTTTGAGGGCATTGGTTACAAAGGCAAGCTGCTGATCAGAGGTTGGGAGGAGCAGGGTAACCTGATTCTGAGAATTGAGGATAACGGCATCGGGATGACTTCGTCACAGCTGTCCATATTTCAGTATATGGTAAGTGAAAATGCCCACAACACAGAACAGATTAAAGAGATCGAAGATCCTCACGGAAGCCGTGATCATCTGGAACGCAGGGGGCTGGGTGTCCGAAGTGTAGCTGATCGTATCCGTATTGAGTACGGCTTCAGATATGGAATATTCATATGCTCCAGCCAGGATAGTGGGACAATTATTCAGTGCGTCATACCTAAATACGGGCAGGGGGAAGATCACAATGCTAAAAGTATTATTGGTTGACGATGAGGCGCCTATACTCAATAACTTGAACAGAGTGCTGCCGTGGCAGGAAATGGGCATGACGGTTGCCGGAATGGCGCGCAGCGGCATGGAGGCTCTACGTATTGCTGATGAGGAGCGCCCTGATCTCGTGCTCTGCGATATTCGTATGCCTGTGATGGACGGATTAACGTTTGTCGGAAAGCTGCGTGAACTAGGCCTGAATAGCGAGGTACTGCTGCTCACAGGTTACCAGGAGTTTGATTACGCACGTGAGGCTATACGACTCGGTGTGAAGGAGTACATTTGCAAGCCGATTCATTACGAGGAGCTGGGGAACAAGATCAGGGAGATCGGAATCCAGATACGCAGCAGACAGTTCAAGGATAAATTGTATAACAGTATTCCGCTGTTTCAAGAGGTCTCCGCGGCTGAGTGTGATAACACCAAGAAATCAACGGAGCAACTAATGAATTCGGCTGTTCAATATATAACCGAGCATCTGAACTCGGATATAAGCATTGATGAAGTGGCCCATAAGCTGGGCATCAGCGGCAGCTATTTTTGTTTGCTGTTCAAGAATCGTTTTGCCATGACTTTTGTGGAATATGTGACGCTTCAACGAATGGAAGCAGCCAAATTCATGCTGGTCAATAGTGATAAAAGCATTACAACAATCGGCTCCGGTGTAGGCTACCAGGAACGGCGCTATTTCACAAAGGTGTTCCAAAAGCAAACCGGCATGTCGCCTAAGGAATACCGAGATTGTAAACGTGCAGAAGTACGCTGAGTAAAGCATACGGGAGAGACGATTATCCTGACGTTAGGATATCGCCTCTTTTTTTGTGCTCAGCTAGTAATTTTGTAAGCATTAATAATGATGAATACCCACTGTTTCAAAAATAACTCCAGAGTATTTTCCTGGTTTTGTTAGTAATTTTACATAAAATGAAACTTTATGGGGTTTATCGCGTCTAATACTGTGTTTGTTAAAAAGAGAAATGGCAAAATGACCTCCGCCTTTGAAGAGCGGCCGCGTTTTGCCGGGAATATAAGAGATGTAACGCCAGGAACCTTGCATTTTCTTATATTTACAATGGGAGCAGAAGGAGTCTTACAATGGATTTAAAGAAACTAACGTTAATTGCTGTATTTGCGGTAACACAGACCGCTGCGGCGTTGCCTGTTTTTGCTGAGGCTGCTGCCACGCCAACAACAAATGCTGTAACTGCCACACCAACTGCAAGTTCCAGCCCAGAGGCTTCTGCCTCACCAGACTCCACGCCGCCACCGGGCATTGGTGTGGATACACCTGGTTCTTCTCCACTGCCGAGTGAATCCCCGCTTCCAACCGCCACACCTGAACCAACAACTGCACCCACACCGGTTACTCCGTCTATTGTGAATACGGGTGCAATCCAGCTTGTGTTGATGATGAACAGCAACAAGATGTATGCGAATGGCACATTATATTTAGCCAATCAGCCAATGACCGTGAAAAATGGGGTTTCCAACATCTCCATCCGGGCAATCGCAGAACGGGTCGGTCTAAAGTATTTGTACGATTACAAAACGAAAGAAACCGTTATTATGAACGGAAGCAATATTTTACGTTTCAAGCTTAACAGCAAGATTTATACGGTTAATGGCAAGAAGGTGACGATGAGAGGACCCGCTTATACCTATAAGAATACGTTTATGGTACCTTTGACCTCGATTACTGCGGCATTGGGCATTCCCTATGTCTTAGATAATGTACAGAAGCGGGTAATCCTCTCCTTGTCTACAAAGCCCACAGCTTCTTTTAGTGTGCAGCCGACGGAGATTTTTGCAGGTCAAACAACTGTCAGCTATACTGCAAATAGCACCTCACCATCTGGTACAGCTATTGTAGATGAACGCTGGGAAGGCCGTCAGGAAGTGTTTCAGGAGCCTGGCAGTTATGTGGTTTCCTATTCCGTAATGGATGCTAATGGACAATGGAGCGCACCTTATTCGCAGACGATCACGGTTCTAAAGCCTAATGAAGCTCCTGTGGCTAATTTTATTACCGACAAGGATGTTTATAAGATAGGTGAAATGGTAACCTTTACGGACCTGAGTACAGATGATAGTACTACTCCATTGACCACAGAGTGGAACGGAAATGCTCTGGCTTATTTTTACCCCGGTCAAGTCACCATTTATCTGACGGTTACTGACAAACAAGGCCTGAACAGTACCGCGCAGAAAACAATTACGATTACGGATGAGGTCCTCTACAATCAGGATGATTTTAACAAACTCTTTATGCCTGTAGGGGCTGCTTATTCGATGGACGGAAGTAAGGTGCCGACATGGAACAAGGTGCAATATACCTCCACTTCTGAAGCGGTCACTCTGATCCGCAGCAATAGTCCGGAAGCCGTGTTTAGTGAAGGGATTTTATATCGGGAAACAGCTTTCGGAGACACGCGCTTCATGCTGCATCATAGAAATATGACGGGTAAAAATGTGAAGATGTACGTGATTGCCACGAATACGGGGATATGGCCGGCAGCTCTGACGTTCAAGAATTCCGGCATTGGCGGTCCTCTCGAAATTCCTACGGCTACGGGTAAGAAGTCTGTGGAAAATTACCTGGAAGCCCTGCGCATTGGTAAACCTTTCAGCAATATGATCTTGCAACCGGGTCAAAGCATGCCGATTCTTACGGAAATCAGCAATCTTACAATAAAGCCGGAGCAAGTTGTTTCACTGCTATCTGATGTATTCAGCGATTATGCTGTGCAATATGATATTGTGATGCTGGATGCCACCAAGGATCCACTGCAAAGCTTGCCGTATCTCAATTTTCTGGATCGGGACGGCGTGCATAACCGTGGCACTTATCCTAATGCAACCCGTCTGATTGATGTTCAGCAGGTATTGGGTACGGAGCCATCCAGATTACTGTTCGGCGACAAGACGGATGATCCGAATCTGACTGGCGTGGACGCATTAACCGGTGTGCAAGAATCGAATGCCGGGAACTTTGGTGTCGTCTACAAGATCAGGCTAAACCATGTAGCAGCCAATACGCTGATTACTTTTAATCCACGCGGCGGCAAGTACCAAGGTCCTATTATGGTTAATGGACAGATTGTTCAGGCTCCAAATACGGGTACTATTCAAGCTCCTAATCAGAGCAGTGTTGTATATCGAACGGGCGCATATGAAGAGTCTGTCGACATTGTATTCAGCACTGCCTCAGGTAACAATCTGCCGGTGAATCTGTTGTTTATGCCCCTCCCAGCCAGGAAGTAAAAGAACGCTGTTGAACTTATAGCCCTTATTCCAAGCCCGTGCTCACAGCGATAATGCTGTCTGCAGGGGCTTTTTTATTCAATTGGGAACTCCTGTCAGGCGGACACTAAGAGGGCAGAACTGACGCACAAGATTAAATATCGTTGATAGGCTTGAGGATTAGGGAATAATGGGAAAACTTTTTCGCAACCCCCTACTGAACATTGCAAAATCTCTATGAGATAATAGCGTGGGAACCTGTACGAGGGAGGCGAACATTATGCATGAGGAAGCAGAATTGTTATCTGGATGGGAAATACAAGAAAGAAGCATGTTTGAGCCTGCTTGAAAAACTGGAAGCCCGGGGGGAAATCGTCCTTCCTGCAAAGCGGCCGCCACAGGTGAATAGACGGCCTGACCATCATTTTGTGGAAAGTGATGTGCTCGAAGAGCGGGCGGAACAGTGTGGAAACGTTTCGAAATACGCCCCCATCGCCATCGAATCCGTTCAAGGCCGAGAAGGGATTCGTCTTTGGAATAGCTTCATCGAACGTTACCACATTCTGGGCTACAAGAGACCGTTTGGCGCGCATCAGAGGTTATGAACTCGATTTGCCTACAACCACATCGTTCATCTCAAAAAATGGCTTTTTCACCCGCAAGGGGCAGTTTAAGAAAAGTCGTGCGTCAGTTCTGATCATTAACCCTGACATTTGACAATATGGATGTAATAATACTACAATTTATAGTGCTTATGGTTTAGCCTTTTCGGTCGATTACAAAGTAACGTATCCCATTTTGTTGGATGACGACACGATTCGGAAAAAATTCAATGTCCTCTCGTACCCGACGACTTTTTTTATCAATTCTGAGGGAATTATCGGTGATATTTATTCGGGGGAAATGACTGAGAACCATATTTTTGTCCGGATCGGCAAGATGGCGGCAGCATCCAATTAGGCCGCCTTGCACAAGGCTTCGGCCGCGTTCCAATATACATATATAATGGGCTGTCAAAAAAGTCTTGGTAAAAGACTTTTTGACAGCCCATTTTTTAAAATATCAGAAAGTATAGAATTTGATACTTCCAAGGGATATTTCAACGGTAAACGCGCTTGTCCTAAAGGGACGGCGGAGCCGTTTATCCTTACGCCCTCAGGATACGAATTCTTATCTTTTTCTCAGGTTGATCTCATAAGAGACTCAGTTTTATTTTTTATGATAAAGGCATAAGGAACTTCGCATTTGAGAGGTGGTGGAGGAATCATGACCGTCACGCAAGAATGTGTCACGCTTTATATATTTCAGAAGGAGGGGATCACATATGCATCATAACGAAGAGGTTTCCAGACTGCACAGTATGCCATTAAATGAAACGGAGTCGGTGAAAGAAGAAGCCGAGTCCTCGGAGTACCGGACGTTAATGCACAAATGGTGGTTTGCCGCCGCCGCTTCGGTACCGACGATTCTCGTATCGTATCCGGAATGGTTTCCGGGAATCAGGGATTGGCTGCCTGCGGGAAGCGACAGCTTGTGGTGGGCGCGATTGCTTGTCGGGCTATTGGCCATTCCGGTCTTGTTTTGGAGCGGAGGTCAATTTTTCCAGGGAATGTGGGAAGGGCTGAAGCACCGTTCCGCCAACATGCACACCTTGATTGCCCTCGGAATCGGCGCCGCCTGGCTTTATTCGGCGGTAGCGCTCCTGCTGCCCGGGATATTCCCGGATCCGGAAATGGCGGAGGTCTATTATGACGTCACCACCGTCGTCACTGCCTTGGTCGTGCTTGGAATGGCATTGGAAGTCCGGGCCAAAGGGCGTTCCTCGGAGGCGATCAAGAGACTGATTGAACTTCAGCCGAAGAAAGCATCCGTCCTGCGAGGCGGGACAGAAATACAAGTGCCGATTGAGGAGGTTGCCGTTGGAGACATCGTCGTTGTTCGGCCGGGTGAAAAAATCGCGCTTGACGGCATTGTGTTCGAAGGCTCCTCTTCAGTGGATGAGTCGATGCTTACCGGCGAATCCCTGCCTGTCTTCAAAGAGTCGGATCACGAAGTATTCGGCGGGACGTTAAACAAAACGGGCAGCTTCAACTTCAAAGTGACCAAGGCACAGAAAGATACGGCTCTGGCAAACATTGTGGAAATGGTCAGGCAGGCGCAGGGATCCCGCATCCCGATCCAGCGCGTAGTGGACCAGGTTTCGTCGATTTTTACACCGGGCGTGATGATACTGGCCATACTGGGATTTATCTTGTGGTTCAATTTCGGTCCGCAGCCGCCGCTTATCTACGCGGTTATCGTCTCCGTTACGATCCTGATCATTGCCTGCCCGTGTGCGCTTGGATTGGCAACGCCTATGTCGTTGACGACCGGCATCGGAAAAGGAGCCGAAAGCGGCATTCTTATCCGTTCCGGCGAGGCCCTGCAAATTGCTGAAAAATTAAACACCATTGTCCTTGACAAGACGGGTACGATAACGGAAGGAAAACCTTCCTTGACCGACATCATTCCGGCAGGCAGCCTGGCCGAATCTGAAATCCTGCGGCTCGGCGCCTCTATCGAGCAGGGATCGGAACACCCTCTTGCCGGCGCGATTCTGGAGGGAGCGAAACAGCGGCAAATCCCCCTTGCAAAAGTGACCGGATTCAACGCGGTTGCAGGGCATGGCGTGGAAGGCTGGATCGAAGGGCACCGCGTATTGTTCGGGAACCTTAAATTCATGAAGCAGGAAGGAATCCATCTCGCCGGATTGCAGACGCATGCGAGCCGTTTGGCGGATGAGGGAAAAACACCGATGTATTTGGCGGCGGACGGCCAGGCGGCTGGGATTATTGCGGTGGCGGATACGGTAAAGCCGGATTCGGCGGAAGCGATTCGCCTGATGAAGAAAATGGGCATTGAGGTGGTTATGATTACGGGCGACAACGAGCGGACGGCCCGAGCCATCGCCAAACAGGTCGGCATTGATCGCGTGCTTGCCGATGTGCTGCCCCAGCATAAAGCGGAGCATGTCCAGAAGCTGCAAGATGAAGGCAAAAAGGTGGCGATGGTGGGAGACGGAATAAACGATGCTCCCGCGCTTACCCAAGCCGACGTAGGCATTGCCATCGGCACCGGAACCGACGTAGCGATAGAAGCCAGCGACATTACCTTAATGAAGGGAAATTTGAAAGGCGTCGTACACGCGATCCAAATCAGCCGTGCCACGATGAGAAATGTTTACCAGAACCTGTTCGGTGCTTTTATCTACAATGCGCTGGGCCTTCCGATCGCCATGGGTATCCTTTATCCGTTCTTTGGAGTGCTGCTGTCTCCGCTGATCGCCGCGGCCGCCATGGCTTTCAGTTCCGTAACCGTTGTGGCCAATGCGAACCGGCTTCGCAATTTTAAATTAAGGGAGGTTTAAAAAATGGATGTTTCCCAATGGATCGTGACGGCTTTGGGCTTGGTTTTAATAGCCGGGATTGCCTGGTTCTTCTGGGCACCCAAAAAAGGAGGAAGCCGGGCGGAAATCACCTCGTCCGGCTACCAGGAAGCGAGAATCCGAGTCAAAGGCGGATATACCCCCGACACCATTGTCGTGCAGAGCGGAAAACCGGTGCGCCTGGAATTTCTCAGAGACGAAAAAGCGGCTTGTTCGGAAATGGTCGTGTTTCCCGATTTTCAAAAGAGTTTGATGCTGCCGTACGGACAGAAAGTGACGGTTGATTTGTTTCCGAATCAAACGGGAAGTTATGCGTTTACCTGCCAGATGGGGATGTACAAGGGAACGATGGTTGTGCGGGATGCAGCGATCAAATCCTGATTTAAATCAAACAAGGAGAGGATTTACATGAAGTGAAGAGCTTTGATCACTTTTATTACGGCAGTGTCTTTACTGGTACCTTCCGCGGCATTTGGGGCAGCGCCGCCATTTACCGATATCTCCGGCCACGCTGCGGCTCCCTATGTGGAGTTTCTGCAAGGGAAAGGCTTCCTTTCCGGGGTTGGGAACGGCAAGTTCGTGCCGGATCAAGCGATCAACGTGGAGCATTTCAACCAGCTGCTGACGAGAACGACGGGAAAACCGTTCAACTTGACGATGACGCACAGGGTTGCGGTGTTCCAGAACGTCGTTGAAACCCTGGGATTAAAAAGCGAAGCCGATACTGTGACGGAGGAGCAGGCAGACACATTATTGGCCGGTTATAAGGATCGGGGTGATATTCCGGCAGCCGACGTGAAAGCAGTGGCTTACCTGGCCCAGAAAGAAATTCTTGTTCCGGCTCAAGAGAACGGCGTGCTCCGGCCCCATCAGGAAATCAGCAGGGCGGAAGCGGCAGTGCTCGTAGCAAAGCTGGCTCAGAAGAGTATGATTACTCTTAACGGCAGCGCGGAGACGGCGGATCCGCATCACCCCGCTCAAGATCAACCTAAAAGCGAAGTGCCGCAATCCACAATGACGATGGATCCGAACATGATGGATCCCAAGATGATGGATTCCAAAATGATGCAGGAGCAAATGTCCGCGATGATGAAAGATCATCAACAAATGATGGAGAAGTGCCCGATGACAGGGCAGATGGGCGAAATGGGTAAGCAAATGCCGGGAAATGCCCAGCCGCAGGATGCGGCGGCAGCTTACTACTACACCGGGGATGAAGGCGGCAGCATCACAAAGATTGATGCGGCAACTAACGCCGTCGTCGAAACGATAGCCGTTGAAGGCTCGGTCCATAACGTACAGGTCTCGCCGGACGGAAAAATATTGGGAGCTACCGTCGTCCCGGAAACGAAGGGCCATGGCAACGAGGAAGCGGAAGACCATGGAGCAGCCGGGGAAGCGGATGACGGCGCCGAAGCGATGAAAATGAACGGCATCGCGTTCTTTTACGATACGGCAACGAACCGGCTGATTAATAAAGTGGAAGTCGGCAGCCATCCCGCACATATTGTCTTTACCGGCGACGGCAAATATGCGTTAGTGTCAAATAACGAAGATGATACGGTAACGGTGATTGATGCGGCCACGTATAAAGTGAAGCAAACGATCCCTACCGGAGTCAAGCCGCACGGTTTTCGCGTCTTCAAGGACAGTAAATTTGCCTACGTAGCCAACATGGGCGAAGACACTGTCAGTGTACTGGATCTGGCGAATTTGAAACAAGTGAAAGAAATCAAAGTAGGCCAAACTCCGGTAACGACGGGCATTACGAGTGACGGAAAAATTATGGTGGCTGCCTTGAATGCGGAAAATGCCCTGGCTGTAGTAGATCTGGCTACGGATAAAGTAGAAAAGATACCGGTCGGTGAAGGACCCGCACAAGTGTATATCCAATCGGATGACAAATACGCTTTTGTAGCCAATCAGGGAACGGAAGAAAAGTCTTCGAACAGCGTTACAAAAATCGATTTGGCAACCAAACAAGTTGTGGCGGTCATTAATACAGGCAAAGGTGCCCATGGAGTCGTGACAAGCGAAGATAATAAGCTGGTTTATGTAACCAACATGTTTGAGGACACGGTTACGGTCATCGATAACGATCAGAATAAAGTGATAAAAACATTCCCTGTAGGAGATGTACCGAACGGAATCAGTTTTAAGGCGAAGAATTAAGCAGGTGCCATTCAAGCTTTGGTGCGGTCAGGCTGCCGTTTTTATATGGCGGCCTTGGCCGTTTTAGTGATCTTTCTCACACCTGTCAGTTCGGAATTTCTGTAAAATGGAGGTCAATCACACACGATTCCAACAGTTATGAGGTGAGCGGAATGAGTGCAAACATTCTAATCATAGATGATGATAAAACAATATCAACTATGATGCGCAGGGGCTTGACTTACGAGGGATATGATGTCAAGGTCGCCGACAGCGGAAAAGAAGGCCTCCACTGCGTACTGGATAAAGAGCCGGATTTAATTGTTTTGGATATCATGATGCCGGGTATTGACGGGCTGGAAGTATGCAGAAGGTTGAGAAAAGACGGCGGAATCCCTATTCTTATGGTGACCGGCAAGGATTCTATCGCCGATCGGGTACAGGGACTCGAGACGGGTGCGGATGACTATTTGGTCAAGCCGTTCGCCTTTGAAGAGCTGGTTGCGCGTATAAAAGCTCTGTTGCGAAGATCGGAAAATCGGAAGAAGGACGACGAACGGCTTGCTTATTCCGATTTGACCCTCGATCTTGCGACCCGCCAAGCAATTCGGGGAGAACGCGTAATCGAATTTTCCACAACCGAGTTCAACCTGCTTGCCTTTTTTATGACGCATCCCCAGAAGGTGCTTACGCGCGAACTTATCATGGAGAGGGTTTGGGGGTTTGATTTTCTGGGAGAGTCGAATGTGCTGGAAGTTTATGTTGGTTATTTGCGAAACAAGCTGGAGGGACAAGGGAAATCCCGCCTCATTCATACCGTCCGGGGCGCCGGATACGCTTTAAGGGAATAATGCGATGCCGATACGATTGCGTTTAACGCTATGGAGCTGTCTGATCTTCGGCTTTTTGTTGGCTGCCATCACAATTTCCATCTATCTTGTGCACAGCACCTCCAATTATAAGGAACAGGATCGCATTCTTTCCAAAATTTCCCTTCACATCCGGGGAGAGTTGGAAAAAGAGATAAAAGAAGGCGGATCATTGTCCGAGGCGCGATTTTCTTTAGAGAAATTTTCCTTGAACGGGGTCTACGTGCTGATTAATGATGCCTCCGGCAATTATATCGCAGCAAGTCTCAATCCGTTTCGTGCTCCTGACGCTCCGCTCCCCGATCTCCGTAAAATGAAGCGGAATTTGCACACGTTCACGGATCCGGAGTTTGGCCGTTTTCGTATGATGGTGACGCCCGTGTGGGATGCCGATCGTGTGGTCGGCTATATCCAGGCGGAAATTTCCTTAAAGCAAATCGATACCTCGCTGGCACGGCTGAAGTGGTTGATTTTCTTCGTAACCTGCACCGGTCTGTTTCTGGCCGCGGCCGGCAGCTGGTTTTTGGCCCGTAAAGCATTAAGCGGGGTTGAAATCATCAGCCAGACCGCACAAGCGATTGCCGTCTCCCAGGGCTTTGATCGGAGGGTCTTATACACGGGTGCCAAAGACGAATTAAGCCAGCTGGCGGAAACATTCAACGAAATGCTGGAAAGCCTTGAAAATGCGTTTGTCAGCCAAAGGCGTTTCATCGCTTACGCTTCCCATGAACTCAGGGCGCCGCTTACAACCATCCGCGGCAACTTGGATATCTTGCAAAGAATGAAAAATATTCCTCCCGAGGACCAGGTTGAAATTCTCGGTGACACCCGTAGGGAAGCCATTCGTATGTCGAAGCTGGTGGCGGATTTGTTGTCGCTTGCGCGCGCCGATGCCGGACAGGAGATCCGCATGCAGATCGTCGATCTGTCCAAACTGTTAAAAGAAGTGGAATCTGAGATTCAAGCCTGGGATAAAAAAGTAAGCATACAAGCCGAATGGGAACCTTCTGTCATGACCTGGGGAAACGAGGATCTGCTCAAGCAATTGCTGCTCATTTTGGCAGAGAACGCGGTTCGCTATACGCCGGAAGGAGGCCATATTATGCTTGCAGCGTATTTGGATTCAAGGCATTGCGGCATTCGTGCAGCCGACACCGGCATTGGAATCGATCCGCGGGATCTGCCTAATATTTTTGAGCGTTTTTACCGCAGCGAGTCGGCCAGGATGCATTCATCGGAAGGCTCGGGCCTCGGCCTGTCGATTGCGAAGTGGATTGTGGAACTCCATGGCGGCAATATTATCGTGACAAGCGTTCCAGGTGAGGGAAGCGATTTTCAAGTGAGACTGCCCAAGATCAAGGAATGATCCGGAGATGGAATTGTAATACCCGCCTGTTCATATAGAGCCCGCGGTCGGTTTGTCTCTCGCATCATCGTCACTTTGATCATATATACTTCTTAACCAGGCGGTTATACAGGCAAAGGCAGCTCAAATGGGCTGCTTTTTTCATGTTTTCACATAACCCCCCCGGGGGGATATAATGACCTTGGAAAAATAATCCGAAATATGGAGGTTATCATGAGCGAGATGAAGAATGAGCACCACCACGATCACGAGCATAAGTACAGAAAACAGATCATCAATCGACTGGCGCGAATCGAGGGGCATATGCGCTCCGTTAAGGAAATGGCAGTGAACGGGCGCGACTGCTCTGATATTCGATTACAAATCGCGGCTGTACGGAAAGCGTTGGACAACGCGGCCAAGCTGCTGCTCAAAGATCACCTGGAAAGCTGCGTCGTAGACGCCGTACACCGGGGGGATCAGGATAAGGTGCTGGCCGATTTGAATAAAGCGCTGGACAACTACATTCGTTAAGGAAGTGATTAGCGTGTCAGATACAGTCTCCGTTGGCGATACGAGCTATAAACAAAAAGTAAAGATAATATTGGCCTTAGCCGTGCCCGCTATGATCGAAAACCTCTTGCAGACGGTGGTGGGCTTTGTTGATACCTTGTTTGTCGCCAAGCTGGGATTGGTTGAAGTGGCCGCAGTCGGCGTAACTAATGCCATACTTGCGGTTTATCTTGCCGTGTTTATGGCGATGGGAGTAGGTGCGTCTTCCATGATCGCAAAAAGTGTAGGCGCCGGTGATTGGGAAAGAGCAAAGGCCATAGCCAGCCAATCCTCTTAGATTTCCGCTGGACTAGGAGTCATATTCGGCCTCATTACGCTCTTTTTTGCCGAGCCCTTATTGCGCATTATGGGAGCCGAACCGGACGTGCTGGCGGAAGGGGTTGTGTATTTCCGAATTGTCGCCATGCCGTCCATCTTCATTTCATTGATGGTCATCTTCGGAAGCATCTTGCGCGCTGCAGGAGATACAAAAACGCCGATGAAAGTCGGCATTTGGATCAACCTTATCCATATTATTTTGGATTATGTGCTGATCTTCGGTTTCCTTGGCGCAAATGGCTGGGGAATTGCCGGAGCGGCTTGGGCGACCGTTATTGTGAGGATGATCGGAACCGTAACGCTCTACCTGTATATCCGAAAGTCGAAGCTTTCATTTTCGTTATGGAGAGGGACGTCAAGCGAATTTACCTCACCGCTTTTGCGGCTTTCAGGTCCCGCGGCGGCGGAGCGCCTGATTATGCGGTTAGGTCAGGTGCTGTACTTTGGCCTGATCGTTCGAATCGGAACGGATGCATATGCGGCTCATACGATTGCGGGTAACATTTGGCGATCGGTCTGGTGCTGGCCGGCGCTTTGCAAGGTGCGGGAGACACAAAAAGTCCAATGTACAGTACAGCGCTGGGCATGTGGCTGATCCGGGTAGTCGGTGTTTATGTTTTGTCCATCCATTTTGAAATGGGAATAGCGGGTGTTTGGCTATCGATTGGAATCGACCTTATGGTTCGTGCCGTTTATCTATACTTGAGATTTAGTAAGAAAATGCGGCCGGATCGTCATGATTAATTTGCCGTCCGGAGTTGTCGGTCATGATGGAAGTACAAAAACAAACGATCCGGCTCGTATTTGCAATTCTTAACAAATTTTAAGGTTGCTATCATTTGCGTCTAATTTCCATTGCTTACAATAGGATCAAGCAAGAAAAAGGAGGAAGATTCACATGGCAGGTTACAAGAAGTTACTGTTAGGCACGGCCGTTATCGCAGCTATCGTCCTTATTGCATTGCAGAAGTGGGAGTGGCTTCTGTTTGGCGCCCTTCTTGCTTGTCCTCTCATGCATTTGTTCATGCACGGGGGACACGGGGGACACGGGGGACATGGAAGCCATCAGGGTCATGGCGCACAGAAGGAAGAGGGGCAGCGTACACCTCAAGACAGCGGTTCCCACTCCCACTCCGGGAGCCGGCATGGCGACAAGAGCTGCCATTAACCTGGGGTCCACCTTTTACATCCATTGAAGCCGATCGACATAGAGGAAGCGATACTTGAAATGAATTTGTTGGATCACAGCTTCCACCTATTCATTAACAGCGAAACGGGATCGGTGGAGGTTGTGTATAAGCGTCTCGACGGAACGTACGGACTGATCACCTCTTAGGGTGACTCTCCCCCGGAAGGAGGGACATATCTTGAATCGTGAAGCAACGGAAACAATCAAAAGACGGTATGACCGTATGGCCCCGATGTTCCACAAAATGGACGATAAAAGCATGAAAGATTTACGAAAAAACCTTCTTGCCGAAGTCAAAGGCAGCGTATTGGAGTTCGGGGTGGGAACCGGGGCAAACCTGCCTTATTACCGAAGGGATATCCGGCTTACAGGTATCGATTTTAGTCCAAACATGCTTCAATATGCCCGGGAAAAAGCGAAGTCGCTGGATTTTCCGGTAACCCTGCTCGAAATGGACGTCGAACAACTCGAGTTTCCCTTGGGTATGCAAGCGGGAAGGGCAGGTGCTCCTGCTTGAACATATGCGCAGTGAAAATCCGGTTATCGGCAGGATCATGGACTGGCTCAATCCGCTAACCGTCCGGTTCTCCGGCGCAAACATCAATCGCCGTACTTTGGACAACATCGGCAGGGCGGATTTTTTGGTAGCAAAGAATGAAAAATTGTTTTTCACCATCGTACGCCAACTGGAATTATGCCCGATTAAGCAAACAGAAGGCTCTTGAAAGACCGACAATGGAGGTGAGAGGGGTGGAGACGTTACACGTTCCCGGCAGGCTTCGAATTATCGAAGGGCAGGTGCGCGGTATCATCAGGCTGGTGGAGCAGGACGGAAATCGTACTGAAATTCTACACCAAATCACAGCTGTACGTGCTGCGTTGGAACAAGTCGGCTTTATTTTGTTGCAAAATCACATCGAGCAATGGTGGGATCATTCTGTCCAACAAGGACCAATGGACGGAAAAATGGATGAACTGATTTCCATATGGAAGCAATTCTCGAAAATCTAAATTTGAGTACTACGGAATCTGAAACTCTTATAAAACTCTAAGGTTGATCACAGCGTCGTCTTAGTTTCGGCTGGTAGTTTTATATCTGTAAGAACAAATGAGGAGAAGGAGGCAACAAAAATGGCGCAATTGCTGCAGCGTCCCAAAGTCGCGCAAAACATTACGGAATTGATCGGCGGCACCCCGCTCGTACGCCTGAACAAGATCAGCGATCGGACCGGTGTTGAAGTTTTGGGGAAACTGGAGTATTTCAATCCGCTTGGAAGCGTGAAAGATCGAATCGGTTTTGCCATGATTGAAGACGCGGAGGAGCGCGGACTCATCGATAAGGAAACCGTCATTATTGAACCGACAAGCGGCAATACGGGGATCGCGCTTGCCTTCGTTTGTGCCGCAAAAGGCTATCGTTGTCAGTTGATTATGCCCGAAACGATGAGCGTAGAACGCCGAAATCTGCTTAAAGCATTGGGTGCGGAGCTGGTTTTGACCGAAGGATCCAGAGGAATGAAAGGGGCCATTGAAAAAGCGAAAGAACTGGCGGATCAGACGCCGAAAGCTTATTTGCCCCAGCAATTCCAAAACCCGGCAAATCCTGAGATCCACCGCCAAACGACCGCAGAGGAAATCTGGGAGGACACGGGCGGACAAGTCGATATTCTCATCAGCGGGATCGGTACGGGAGGCACCATAACCGGGATAACGGAAGTGCTTAAGCAGAGAAAATCGTCATTTTATTCCATCGCTGTGGAACCCGCATCTTCCCCGGTCCTGTCGGGTGGAGCCGCCGGACCGCATAAAATACAGGGAATCGGGGCGGGGTTTGTGCCGGAGGTGTTGAATACCGCTATATTCAATGAGGTGATACAGGTTACCAACGAAGATGCTTTCGAGGCATCAAGGACAATTGCCAGACAAGAAGGGATATTGGTAGGTATCTCTTCCGGAGCAGCTTTGCATGCCGCTGCGGCAGCCGCAAGCCGTCCGGAATATAAAGGAAAAACGATGGTTGTCATATTGCCCGATACCGGAGAAAGATACCTTTCCACTGCCCTGTACCAGGAAGGTTGAAAGCTGGACTGCAAATGGATGTTAATGAAACGATGAGATGGAAGAGTTCAATGTGAACGGATCTTCCCCAAACCGCCCGGAAAGCTGCAGCCTACCTGTTGGAGCAGAAGATACTCGTACCATCGGAAGAGCAAGACCTGCTTCGTCCTAACCAAAACATAACCAGGGCGGAAGCGGCGCGGATCGTCGCTAGGCTGATGCAGAAAAATTTGCTGGCCGCAAGCACGAAATAAAAGGAGGAACTCTGTATGAAACATAAGGAGAAAGATCCGGTATGCGGAATGGCGATAAGCGTGCAAGATGACACTTTACGTTCCGTTTGGCAGGAAACAACTTACTATTTTTGCGCATCTGCCTGCAAGGAAAAATTTGATGCTGATCCTGAACAATATGCCCAGCCACGAGAATGCTGCGGCAAGCATCAACATCCGGGTCACCGCAACCATGGAGAGTGCAGTCACTAATCTATCAGGAATAATGAGAAGACTGCCGAATACTCGGCAGTCTTTAGATTTTTCAAAATCATTTTTAAAGGAGTAATCTCGCCTTTGAATAGTAATTTATGGTCAGCGCGAAAGGCGGAATCGGCGATTACCGGGGTTAAGACATGAATTGAACAAAAGAATATACCAGCACGGCAACGACGAAACAAATACCTAGCAGCATATAGATTATTTTCCTTCCATACATCAGCACCACCGCTTTCCAACAAAGTAATTGTATGATCAGGAGCAGCATCTTTATTATTATCGCCAATAAGAACGCAAAGGGTAGACGTAATCAAATAGTTGCGAAAAAAATCTGCGGCATTGCCAAATAAATCTGATACATTTTATTTTAACAATCTGTTGACATACTCATGGGGGGTACTGTATATTTAAGTTGTGAGGTGATAAATGCTAAATGAAAAATGAATCTGAGCTTCAGGACAACGATTGCTGCGACACCGTCGGCGAGCGAAAAAGCCATCACCCTGATAAAACGAAATCCAATTTGGTTTCCCGACTCAACCGGATTGAAGGCCAGATAAGAGGCATAAAAGGCCTCATTGAAAAGGATACTTATTGTGATGACGTATTGAATCAAATTGCGGCCGTGCAGTCAGCATTGAATGGTGTAGGCAAGCTTTTGCTCCAGGAACATATGAAAAGCTGCATTGTCGAAAGGATACAGTCCGGCGACCAAGAGGTCATTGATGAACTGTTGGTAACCGTAAATAAATTAATGAAATAGTGCAAATTAAAATTTGGAGGGATACATGATGCAAAGCGTAACATTGAAAGTAGAAGGCATGTCTTGCGGGCACTGTGTGAATTCGGTTGAAGGAGCGGTAAAAAACCTCGGTGCATCAGCGACAGTTGACCTTGCCAATAATTCTGTATCAGTAAATTATGACGAGTCTAAAGTTTCTCTTGAAGCCATCAAAGAGGCGATCGAAGATCAAGGCTACGACGTCGTTTGATTGATCCGGAGCCATCAGATCGGTGGCTCCCTTCTTTTACTTAGATTTATACCCTACAGAGGTATAAAAAACGAAGAGACAGGTGATGAAAATGAGTACAGGTGCAGCTAATGCTGAAAAAAACGAACAAACCACCTTGCAGATTACGGGGATGACCTGTGCGGCTTGCGCGAACCGGATTGAGAAGGGCTTGAAGAAAATGGAGGGTGTCAAGGACGCTAACGTTAATTTCGCCCTGGAAAGAGCCTCCGTTACGTATGATCCGGAAATCGCGAATGTTGCTAAAATGGAACAAAATATCGAAAAACTAGGCTACGGTACCGTTAAGGACTCCATCGATCTTCAAATTACCGGGATGACCTGTGCGGCCTGTGCAACAAGGATTGAAAAAGGCTTGAACAAAATGCCCGGCGTCACAAATGCAAATGTGAACCTGGCGTTGGAAACGGCGCGCGTGGAATATAATCCGGCAAGCGTGTCCCTGTCCGATATGCAAAAAAAGGTGGAGCAGCTCGGCTACAAAGCGATGCCGAAGGCAGAGGTGGCCGATCCTGGGAAACACCGCGAAAAAGAGATTGCCAGGCAGAAGCGGACATTACTGATCTCTGCGGTCTTGTCCTTCCCGCTGCTTTGGGCCATGTTCAGCCATTTCTCCTTTATGTCATGGCTTTGGGCTCCGGATATTTTCATAAATCCCTGGTTCCAGCTCGCGCTCGCCACGCCGGTCCAGTTCTATATCGGCCGCCAGTTTTATATCGGGTCTTATAAAGCGCTGCGCAACAAGAGTGCCAATATGGACGTTTTGATTGCATTGGGTACGTCGGCCGCTTATTTTTACAGTATCTATCTCACTTTGGAATGGGTGCGGATGGGAGCGGGCCCGATGGGCCCTGCGATGTACTATGAAGTAAGTTCGATCTTGATTACATTGGTTCTTTTGGGCAAGCTGTTTGAAATCCTTGCCAAAGGACGGACTTCGGAAGCGATCAAGAAGCTGATGGGCTTGCAGGCAAAAACGGCGCTCGTCGTTCGTAACGGGGAAGAAATGAGCATTCCTGTTGAAGAAGTAATCGCCGGCGATATCGTCCTGGTAAAGCCGGGCGAGAAGATTCCGGTCGATGGCGAGGTAGTGGAAGGATCGTCCGCCGTTGACGAATCGATGCTCACTGGTGAAAGCATTCCGGTTGATAAGCGGATCGGAGACAATGTGATCGGCGCTACCATCAACAAGAACGGGATGCTTCGCATTAAAGCGACCAAGGTCGGCAAAGAAACGGCGCTGGCGCAAATCATTAAAGTAGTGGAGGAAGCTCAGGGCTCCAAAGCGCCGATTCAACGCGTGGCGGATGTCATCTCCGGCATCTTCGTGCCGATTGTAGTCGGGATAGCTGTGGTGGTTTCTTTACTCTGGTACTTTTTGTTCTCGCCGGGTGAATTTGCAACGGCGCTTGAAATCGGGATTGCGATCCTCGTTATTGCTTGCCCTTGCGCATTGGGATTGGCTACACCGACATCGATTATGGCAGGCTCCGGCCGTGCCGCGGAACTCGGCGTGCTCTTTAAAGGCGGCGAACATCTGGAAGGAACGCATAAGATTAATGCGATCATTTTGGATAAGACCGGCACGGTAACGAAAGGAAAGCCCGAGCTTACGGATGTGGTAGATGAGACGGGTAATGAACAGACTTTCCTGAGATGGGTGGGGGCAGCAGAGAAAAACTCGGAGCACCCTCTCGCGGAAGCGATTGTTAACGGGATTAGGGAAAAAGGAATTGATTTGCCTGCTACGGAGGAATTCGAAGCCATTCCGGGTTTCGGGATCCGCGCAGTTGTGGAAGGCAAAGAAATTTTAGCCGGCACACGTAAGTTAATGGCGAAGTTCGATGTATCGGCAGAGCCGGCTTTCAAAAAAATGGAGGCACTCGAGCAGGATGGGAAAACAGCGATGCTGATCGCCATTGACCGTCAATATGCGGGTCTCGTTGCCGTGGCGGATACCATCAAAGAAACGTCCAAAGATGCAGTGGCCCGGCTGAAAAAGATGGGCATCGAAGTCATCATGATTACCGGGGATAATAAGCGCACCGCAGAAGCGATTGCCAAGCAGGTTGGGATCGATCATGTGCTGGCCGAAGTGCTGCCGGAAGGAAAAGCTGAGGAAGTCAAAAAGCTCCAGGCGGCGGGCAAAAAAGTCGCAATGGTCGGTGACGGCATCAACGACGCGCCCGCTCTTGCGATGGCGGATATCGGCATGGCTGTGGGGACCGGAACAGACGTCGCGATGGAGGCGGCGGATGTCACACTCATGCGCGGCGATTTAAACAGTATCCCTGACGCGATTTATATGAGCCGCAAGACGATGACGAACATTCGCCAAAACCTGTTCTGGGCGCTTGCTTACAATTCGATCGGCATTCCGATCGCGGCTATAGGACTTCTTGCACCCTGGGTGGCAGGTGCGGCTATGGCTTTAAGTTCGGTATCGGTTGTACTGAATGCGCTTCGTCTGCAGCGGGTACGGGTATAATATAGGCTGGGGAGGAAGCGGTCATTACCCCTACCGGCACCTCTTTCGGAACGGCGACGAATCTGGCCCCGATGTCCGCCCCTATGAGAAGGATTGCGCCCAGGAACGCACTCGCCCAGCAGCAAAGTATTGATAGGACATGCCAGCAGAAAGGAGCCGATCCACGCCACGGTCATGTAAGGCAGCACTTGCGCGAGAAGGTCCAGCTTTCTCCCCTCGACCGAACCGGACAGCCAGAACAGCACTTCCTGAATGGATCGCTCGTCTATCAGCAGGAGCGTATGCGTGAACGAGGAGGCCAGTGCCCCCAACGCCGCACCGGCTAATGTGATTTTTACGGGCGACATCCCGCTGCGTCCAAGAGATCCCAGTGCGTATACGGCAACACCCACATAAGAGGGTTCATTCATTGACGGGGCATTTTTTTTCGGGCATTATAAGGAGAGTGTTACACAAATGTATTGGGAGATGAGCGTATGCTGTCGACAGAACGAATTTTGGAGGTCATGTCGGGGCAGGGACTGCGAATCACCGACCAGCGCAAAACGCTTGCCAAGTTATTCGGAGAGAGCTCAGGATATTTGTCAGCTAAGGATGTATATGAGCATATGGGACGTAAATACAGCGGACTCAGCTTTGATACCGTATATCGCAACCTTAGGGTCATGGAAGAGCTGGGTGTCCTTGAACAGGTAGTATTTGAAGACGGAGTCAAGTTCAAAGGGAGCTGCAATGAGCATCACCATCACCATCATATGATTTGCCTCCAATGCCAGAAAACCTATCCGATTTCCTTCTGTCCGATGAATATGACGGAAACTCCGGACCAGTTCCGGGTAGTCAAGCATAAATTTGAGGTGTTCGGTTACTGCAGAGAATGTGAAGAAAACCGGGAAGAGACGGTTACGGCAGGATATGCCGGTGAGGGTCAATGAATAGGGGAATCGGGCGCAAAACGGTTCAGCTACCTATCAAGGTGTACCGCAAATACATTTCTCCGTTGAAGCCGGCTACATGCCGTTTTTATCCAACCTGTTCCGCCTATGCGCTGGAAGCGGTTGAAGTTCACGGTCCAGTCAAGGGCTCATGGCTTGCCGCCAAGCGGATATCAAGATGCCATCCTTTTCATCCGGGAGGACTTGATCCTGTACCGCCACTCAAAGAAAGATCTACTAAAGAGGGCTCTGCCCGTATCACTTGACATCACGGCTCCCCTTTGGGTATATTTTCAATAATAGCTATAATTCCGACGAACGGATGAGTAAATCGGGACGACCATTACAGAGAGCCGGCAGGAGCTGAAAGCCGGTATGGAGTCCTTGTTGAAGATGGTCCGGGAGGAACTGTTTTCGAGCAGAGGACCCGGCCATAGGGTCTATGTTAGAGAACGGCGTGTTCCAGCGTTAATGGGCAGTTCGCAAACGGACTGATGAAGCCTGATCTCTGTGAGGAGACAGGGAATTTTGGGTGGTAACGCGTGAGTTTACTCTCGCCCCATAAAGGGGGCGGGAGTTTTTTGTCTTTTAAAGAAGAAAGGATGACGAAAATGAGTGAGAAGAAAACCTTTTACCTGACTACACCTATCTATTACCCGAGTGACAAGCTGCATATAGGGCATGCGTATTCGACAGTTGCCGGTGATGCTATGGCCCGCTACAAGCGGTTACGCGGCTACGAGGTGCGATATTTGACAGGAACGGACGAGCACGGTCAAAAGATCGAACGCAAGGCAGAGGAAGCGGGCAAGACCCCTCAGCAGTTCGTAGACGATATTGTTGTTGGAATTAAGGAGCTATGGCGCAAGCTGGATATTTCTAACGATGACTTCATCCGCACAACGGAAGAACGCCATAAAAAAGTAGTGCAGGATATTTTTGACCGTCTGCTGAAGCAGGGCGATATTTACAAAGGTGAATATGAAGGCTGGTACAGCATTCCTGATGAAACCTTTTATACAGAAACTCAATTGGTCGATATCGTGCGTGATGAAAATGGGGTAATTACCGGCGGTAAAAGTCCGGATAGCGGCCATCCAGTCGAGCTTGTGAAGGAAGCAAGCTACTTTTTCCGGATGAGCAAGTATGCCGACCGCCTGCTGAAGTATTACGAGGATAATCCGGAATTTATTTTGCCGGAATCGCGCAAGAACGAAATGATCAACAATTTTATCAAGCCCGGTCTGGAAGATCTCGCGGTATCCCGGACAACTTTTGACTGGGGCGTTAAGGTAAAGGGCGACGAGAAGCATGTAGTCTACGTCTGGATTGATGCATTAACGAATTATATTACAGCTCTCGGCTATGGTTCTGAGGATCGCAGCCTGTATGACAACTTCTGGCCAGCGGATGTACATATTGTAGGGAAAGAAATCGTCCGCTTCCATACGATCTACTGGCCGATTATCCTGATGGCGCTGGGCGAGCCGCTTCCCAAGAAGGTATTTGCCCATGGCTGGCTATTGATGAAGGACGGAAAAATGTCCAAGTCGAAGGGCAATGTAGTAGATCCGGTAACCCTGATCGACCGTTATGGGCTCGATGCGCTTCGTTATTATTTGCTGCGGGAGGTGCCGTTTGGCTCGGACGGAACGTTCACGCCGGAAAGCTTCGTTGATCGGATCAACTATGATCTTGCGAACGACCTGGGAAATCTGCTGAACCGAACCGGCGCGATGGTGGAGAAGTATTTTGGCGGAGAATTGCCTGAGTATGCAGGAAAAGTGACGGCATTCGACGGCGAACTGGAAGCAGCGGCACAGAGCACTTATGCCAAAGTGGAAGAAGCTATGGAAAAAATGGAGTTCTCTGTGGCGTTGACGGCTATCGGAGCTTTCATCAGCAGGACGAACAAATACATTGATGAGACCCAGCCTTGGGTTCTGGCAAAGGATGAAAGCCGGATAGCTGAACTGGCCTCCGTCATGAGACATCTCGTGGAAGGCTTGCGGACAGCTTCGATCCTGCTGCAGCCGTTCTTGACCGGTGCACCGGCCAAGATTTGGGAACAGCTGGGTATCCAGCCGGGTGAATTGACAACATGGGATAGCGGCAGAACCTTCGGTTTGATTCCGGCAGGAACAAAACTGGTTAAAGGCAGCCCGATCTTCCCACGCCTGGATGTGGAGCAGGAGGTCGCCTATATCGCAGAAGCGATGGGTGGAGGCAAAGCCGCAGAACCCGTAACGACAACAACTACAACGGAAGCATTGAATCAACCGGCAGCAGCGGGGGCATCTGAGCCTGAAGAAGAGCATAAGGAAGAAATAGGCATCGATGATTTCGCCAAGGCTGAGCTGAGAGTAGCTCAAGTCATTTCGGCGGAAGCGGTGAAAAAAGCCGACAAGCTGCTGAAGCTGCAGCTGGATCTCGGCTATGAACAGCGCCAGGTTGTTTCCGGAATTGCCAAGTTCTACACACCTGAAGAACTGGTCGGGCGCAAAGTAATCTGTATTGTCAATCTGAAGCCGGTGAAGCTGCGCGGCGAGCTGTCCCAGGGCATGATCCTGGCGGCTTCCAAAGGCGATCAGCTTACCATTGCTACGGTTCCCGACAGTATGCCGAACGGAGCGATTGTAAAGTAATGTGTAACTCAGGAGAGCGGTCCAGTCTTATGACTGGGCTGTTTTTTTGCGGAATAGTTTCTTTGATCTTGTTGACTTATCGTAACGATTACTATTATAATTCAAATAGTAAAAATTACGATCTGAGGAGTCGATAGCTATTATGGGTTCGAACGTATTACGCAAGGGGCTGCTGATTTGTGCATTGATGCTGGTTCTTGTGCTCGCCGGGTGCGGGGCGAAGAGCAGCGGGAGTATTCAAGAAGGCAAGGTGAATGTTGTCACTACCTTTTATCCGATATATGAATTTGCTAAAGAAATTGGTGGCGAAGATATCAATGCCATTAATCTGCTACCTGTCGGGGTGGAGCCGCATGACTGGACACCGCGCAGCCAGGATATTGTGAACACATCGAAAGCGCAGTTATTTTTATATAATGGTGCAGGGCTGGAGGGCTGGGTACCGAATTTTCTGAAAGGGCTGGATAATGCCTCAGAGGTTCAGGCTGTAGAGGTCAGTCAAGGTGTCGATTATATAATGACGGACGAAGCGGAGCAAGATGAACACACTGATGGCGATAGCCTGCACACGGATCCGCATACCTGGGTTAGCCCGAAATCGGCGCTGATTATGGCAGAAAATATTAAAAACAGCTTGCTGAAGGTGGACCCTGAGCACAAAGAAGCTTATGAAGAGCGGTATAATACACTTGCAGAGCGTTTAAAGAAACTCGACCAAACCTTTGAGGAGGAGCTTGGTAAGATCCCGAATAAGGAAATCGTTGTTTCCCACGAGGCATTTTCTTACCTGAGCCGTGATTATGGCTTGACGCAGCATGCGATCATGGGATTGTCCCCGGATGCGGAGCCGCGCAGCCAGGATATTGTGGATCTAACGAATTTGGTGAAGGCTAAAGGCATCCGCTATATTTTCTTTGAAGAGCTGGTTTCCGATAAACTGGCCAAAACACTGGCTAGTGAAGCCGGAGTGTCGACACTGGTGCTTAATCCGGTGGAGGGACTGACGAAGGATCAGGAGAAAGCAAAGGATAATTATTTCACTTTGATGGAGAAAAATTTGCAAAATCTGATTCAGGCTTTACAATAAAAAGGAAAGTATCAAGAAAGGCGGTAATGACATGCAACCGGTATCCTTGGATTGCCATCAGCATATGATCGAAGTACAGGATCTTTCCTTCTCCTACGGCGAACAGAAGGTCATTTCCGGTCTGAATTATACCGTGAAGGAACGGGATTTTGTCGGTATTATCGGTTCGAACGGTGCCGGTAAGACCACGCTGCTCAAGATGATTGTCGGTTTGCTTCCTGCAACCAGCGGCGAAATCAGGCTGTTTGGACAGCCTGCCCGAAAGTTTAAAGACTGGGAGCGTATCGGTTACGTTCCGCAGAAGAACACTTTTAACCCTCTATTTCCAGCAACCGTGCGCGAAGTCGTCCAGTCCGGTCTATACAATAACAAAAATCTGATCCGCCGCGTGTCGCGTGCGCAGCAGCGGCAGTGTGATGATGCGCTTGAAGTCATGCGGATTCAGGATATTGCCGAAAAAAGAGTCGGTCAATTGTCCGGAGGCCAGCAGCAGCGTGTATTTTTGGCCCGAGCCCTCATAAACCACCCGGATCTGCTGATTCTGGACGAACCCACCGTTGGTATCGACGCCGAAACACAAGCCGGATTCTTTGATTTGATCACCCATATGCATGCCCATCACCACATGACTTTTCTCATGGTATCGCATGATATCGATATGATCCGGAACTACCTCGGCAAAGAACCTGTGCAGTGCAATGGTAAAATCAATTTCTACTCCCGTCACTCGCATGAGCTTCAGGATTGCGCCGAGGATAATTTACAGCACACCCTGTCCTGACTATCCTTCGCTCTTCTGTTTTTCAATTGGTTATGCTTTTGCTTTTGATCTTAATTTGGTTATCCATTGTACAACATAGGATGACCAGGCCTTTGATCTAATCTTTTTGATCTTAATACGTATGTAGATCCCGCCGATAGTCAAGCGTGTCCCGCCAGGGACGAAAGCGATCTTTACTCTAACCTAGTCCCAAATATCAGAAACCGTTCATCCCACGCTAGTTGCCCTTAGCGGGTGTCCAGAGGGTGCAACCCTTGGGGCCCTCCCTTTGAAGGGAGGGTTTGGGAGGGATGAAGTTTTTAAGGAGATAATTCATCTTGGAAATCCTGTTCAGCGATTTTTTTCAGAGGGCGCTTGCCGGCGGTCTGCTGATTGGCATTACAGCGCCGCTCATAGGCGTTTTTCTTGTGCTTAGACGCCTTTCGATGATTGGAGATACGCTTGCACACGTAACGATAGCCGGTGTGGCTCTCGGATTTTTGACCGGCTTTTACCCTTTGGGGGCGGGGCTGATCTTCGCTGTTGCGGCCTCTTTCGCGATTGAAAAGCTTCGTAAGGCGTATAAAAGCTATGCCGAGCTTTCGATTGCCATTATTATGTCGGGCGGTGTAGCGCTCGCTTCCCTTTTCTTTACGCTGGGCAAGGGCTACAATGCGGATGTAATGAGCTACCTGTTCGGCAGCATATATACGCTGGATAACACGGATCTGGTGGTAGTGGGGATAGTGACGATTGCGGTAGTTACGGTGGTCGTACTCTTCTTTAAAGAATTTTTTCTGCTTAGCTTTGAGGAGGACGCAGCCAGTGTCAGCGGACTGCCGGTGAAGCTGCTCAATATGCTCATCACGGTGCTGACAGCGCTCGTTATCAGTACTGCCATCAAAATTGTCGGTTCACTGCTTGTCTCGGCCTTGCTTACGATTCCAGTTGCGATCAGTCTGCTGCTCTCGCGAAGCTTCAAATCATCGGTAGTGCTGTCAGTTATTATTGCGGAGATTGCCGTTGTAGGCGGGCTGGTAGTGGCGGGGATCTGGAATTTGGCGCCTGGAGCAACGATTGTACTGCTGCTGATTGCTCTTTTGGCGATGACATTAATCGGTAAAAAGGGACTCCCTGCTTAAGACCCCGAAGTGACTCGAACTTAAAAAGGAGAGCTGCCACTTTGTCAAATATCAATGCAGGACTGGCATTTGCTGCCGGATTGGCGTCTTTTATTTCACCCTGCTGTCTGCCGCTTTATCCTTCTTATTTATCCTACATTACGGGATTGTCTGTTCAGGAGCTAAAAACCGGAGGAAACAAGAAAGAGATCCGTTTCCGGACGCTCAGTCATACCTTGGCGTTTATCCTTGGTTTTTCGGTGGTTTTCTATACACTTGGTTTTGGCGCAGGCCTGTTCGGGCAGTTCTTTAATGGTCAGCGTGATCTGATCCGCCAGTTGTCGGCAATACTTATCATTGTCATGGGATTATTTCTGCTCGGTATTTTCCAGCCGCAGTTTTTGCTGCGGGAACGCAAGCTAGATTTGAAATGGAAGCCGGCGGGCTACATAGGTTCCTTTATTTTTGGCATCGGATTCTCCGCGGGGTGGTCCCCCTGCATTGGACCGATTCTGACCGCGATCATCGCCCTTTCAGCGAGTGAGCCGGGCACCTGGTTTACACTCATTACGGCTTACAGCCTCGGGTTCGCTATTCCTTTCTTCGCTTTGGCGTTTTTCCTTGGGGGAGCAAGACGTATTCTTAAATATTCAGGACTGCTGATGAAGATTGGCGGTGTAATCATGGTTGTGATGGGAGTACTGCTGTTTACGGATCAAATGTTTAAAATTACGATATGGCTGCAGCAGATTACCCCGGATTGGTTGATTTTTTAAGAAAATGGACTTAAGTGAAGTAATCGATTCCTGCCTCCGGAAAATGTTCAAAAATCCGCTCTGTGATATATTCACGCAGGGCGGTTTGCTGTTCATCGGGCGGCATGAACCTCCGGGACTTGCCAAGGTGCGGCAGAAACATGTATCATTGTTAGAGCAAGGTTTGGCCGTCGCGCCATGCTTATTTTTAGAAAAGAGGTAAAATTTGATGCCAACACCCAGCATGGAGGATTATTTGGAGCGCATATACAAGCTCATAGACGAAAAAGGTTATGCGCGGGTCTCGGATATTGCCGAGGGACTGGAAGTACACCCCTCTTCTGTGACCAAGATGATCCAAAAACTGGATAAGGACGAATATCTCATCTATGAGAAATATCGTGGGCTTGTCCTAACCACCAAAGGAAAAAAGGTGGGGAAACGTCTTGTTGACCGTCATCAGCTGCTGGAGGAATTTCTGGAACTGATCGGGGTACAGCAGGAGAATATTTATAAAGATGTAGAAGGTATCGAGCATCATTTGAGCTGGGATTCCATTACACGGATCGAAACGCTGGTGGAATATTTCCGCCGGGACGAAGGACGTCTTCAGACTTTATATGATATCCACCATGAACTGGTGAGCGATTCTTGAAAGAATTGGAATGCGCTGAGCTAAAGCGCAACCTTTTCCCATGAATTACGTCAAAACGGATACCGTCCTTTTCAGGATGAGTTCCGTTTTTTTGTTTGCACAAATTTTTGAACCTGGGAGGAAATAATGAATTATCGTAAATGGATTGCCGGATTTCTGCTGATTGTTTTATGTTTACCGCTATTGGCTTCTGGCGCCCGCGCGGCTGCTGCTGTTATAACGATAGAGCTGGATGGAGTGACAGTAAAGGGTGATGTGGATCCCTATATTACTTCTAATGTCACAATGGTCCCTATAGGAGTTATCAGTCAGGGTCTCGGTGCCGACGTGAATTGGAATCAGAGCACCAGGACGGCGACGATCACCAAAGATAAGACCATTCTCAAGCTGATGAACGGAAAAAAAACGGCACTGGTTAACGGTGCTTCGGTAGCTCTGGACAATACCGTACAGAACAGGCAGGGGCGCATCATGGTTCCGCTGCGTTTTGTGGGAGAGCAGCTGGGGCTGCAGGTCGTATGGAACAAGGCAACGAAGCATATTTCCTTGTACTCCAGTGTTGAGCCACCGCAGGTGAGTGTTCCGACAGCGCCAACCGTGCCAACCAAACCAACCGTTCCAACACCAACAATACCGACCATACCCGGAAGTAAATCCGGTAAAGCCATGAAGGGCGCATGGGTATCCACCGTATTCAATCTGGACTGGCCGTCCGTGACTTCCGCGGGAAACGCTGACAAGCAGAAGGCGGAATTCGACAGCCTGCTGGACAAACTGAAATCCGTTGGCTTTAACGCTGTTTTCGTGCAGGTTAGGCCCTCCGGTGACAGTCTGTATCCATCGGAGCTTGTACCCTGGTCCAAAGTACTGACCGGCACACAGGGAAAGAACCCCGGTTATGACCCGCTGGATTACATGATCGGCGCAGCACACGAGCGGGGGATGCAGTTTCATGCCTGGTTCAACCCGTTTCGGGCAACAACAGATTCTTCTACAGCGTTTTTGGCAAGCAACCATGTGGCCAAGGCTCATCCCGAATGGATTGTGAACGCAGGAGGTAAACTTTATATTAATCCTGGAATTCCGGACGCTCGGCAGGATATCATCGATACGGTTATGGAAGTTGTAAAAGGCTACAATGTTGACGGTATACATCTGGATGATTATTTCTACCCTTCCGGTGTTGCATTCGCAGATGATGCTGCCTATAAAACCTATAATACAAGCGCCATCTCTTCCAAGGAGAATTGGCGTCGTAATAATATCAATGAGTTTGTCCGTCAACTGGGCGAAGAGATTCATGCCGTCAAGCCTGCTCTTGCCTATGGAATCAGCCCTTTCGGCGTATGGCGCAACAGCAAGACGGATAGTACCGGATCTGACACATCCGCAAGCATAACAGCATATGACAGCATGTATGCGGATGTCCGGACATGGATTGCAGAGGGCTGGATCGACTATGTCGCTCCGCAAATCTATTGGAGTCTTTCTTTTAATGCCGCACGCTATGACAAGCTGGTAGACTGGTGGGTCAACGAGGTCCGTAATACCGATGTGAAACTTTATATCGGACTCGCCTCCTACAAGGTAGGAGCTAAAGACCAGTCTGCGGAGTGGCAAAGCCCACAGCAAATGATTAATCAATTAAAATATAATGAGCAGTATGACGAGGTTGAAGGCAGCATTATGTTTAGAGCCAATGACATCACTGCGAGAGACCCATTCGGACTGGCGGGCTTACTGACCTTTTATTTTCAATCCTGAAGTTTAATTCGTTTCATAACCAGTCATTAATTATCCCCTGTGCTCATAGATAAGCAGTAGAATCTATGGGAACGGGGGATTTCTGCATGGAGATAAATGCTGTGTTCGAAGGCGGGGGCGTCAAAGGAATTTCATTGGCCGGTGCAGTCCAGGCAGCAGAACAAGCGGGCGCCACGTTCAGGAGAGTAGCAGGCACTTCTTCGGGTTCAATTGTAGCTGCACTGCTCGCCGCAGGTTTATCGGGAGAAGAGATGAGCGTCATTATTCGTGGCACATCCTTTTCTGCATTTTTGAAGCGGGCGCCTATTTTCAATACAGCTTATGTGGGCCCGGCACTGCGTGTGTTGCTTAAAAAAGGGCTCTATTCAGGCGAAGCACTGGAATCATGGGTGAGAGGTATTCTGCAGAAAAAAGGGATTGTTACTTTTCGCGACCTGCCCCCCGGGAAGCTGTCCATCATAGTCTCCGATATTACCAATGGCAGGATTGTAGTACTCCCGGACGATCTGAAGGATTACGGGATTACACCGGATCAGTTCGAAGTTGCCAAAGCCGTACGCATGAGCTGCAGTATTCCGTATTTCTTCGATCCCGTCATGCTGCGGCTGAGTGGAGAAGCGGCCAAGGGAAAGTCTTTTGCAGAACAATTTGTCTATACGGTAGATGGCGGCCTTCTGAGCAACTTTCCTATGTGGTTGTTTGATGACAAGGAGCAGGGAAAGGCGGGGGCGACTATGAAAGGGCTCGGAGTCCGTATTCCAACAGTGGGCTTTCAAATGATCGGTAAGACAGACCCGCAGCCCCACCGGATTACCGGTCCATTCACGATGCTGCAGGCTTTGGTCGGCACGATGCTGTCCGCACATGATGAACGGTATATCGAACAGGAGAAATTCGTCCGTACCGTAAAAATTCCCACACTCGGCATCGGCACCACCCAATTCGAAATCACGAAGCTTCAAAGCGATGCATTGTACGCCGCCGGGCTGAAGGCCGGGGAAGCCTTTTTCCGGGAGTGGAGACTCAAGTGAAATCCTGATCGTGGTTGGTTTAGCATTATCCCAAAAAAGGGCATCCCCACGGTTCACCAGGTGAACGGGAGGATGCCCTTAAAGGAATTAGTGATACTTGGGAAGCTGATCATCATTTTTCCCTTTGCTTCCTTCAATGACCTGGAAGGGATAGCTTTTACGCTTGCCGGACGAGGCATGGGTCTTGCGCAACCCGGCCACCTTGGCCATAGTTTTCTGTGAAGGCTTTACCTTAGTCCTTGATCTGCTGCCATTCTTCGCAAAACGGCGTGGCGGATATTTATAAAGCAGATAAAGCAGCACACCCAGTACCAGAGGAATTATCAAGCTGGTCAATGAACGGAGACCCGATGTCATCACTCCATTCACAAGACCGATTACCGCGAGCAGCACCGCGCTCCAAAAAATCAAAGCATGCCTGATCATAGGCCACTCATCCTTTCGCAGGGTCCAATATGCCTCCGGTCACACTTACTTCTGTATATCCTTTTGTTTCGATTGCAGCATCCAGTTCCCGCATGCGGTTAAAGGAAGCAATCGATACTTCTACCTGATCGTCTTTCGGCTCTTTCGTAGTCAAAAGCTGAAGCCATAAACCCGGATAACCAAGATACTTCAGGCCGGGAACATTCTTGACCGCATTAGTGCCCTTGAGAACCTCAAAGGAAACTCCGATAACGAGCGGCAGCAAAATAATCCGCTGCATGACACGCTCCCAAAGATTATCCCAGGGAACAACGGAGTAAATAATCACTCCCAGTACGATGGTCAACATCATAAAGCTGCTGCCGCACCGGTAATGCAAACGGCTGTATTTCTGCACATTTTGCACGGTAAGCTCTTCTCCCGCTTCAAATGCGCTGATGACCTTGTGCTCTGCACCATGATACTGGAACAACCGCTTCACAACTGGAGTCTGGGAGATCCCCCACAGGTAGACGAGCAGCAGAATCAGCTTAATAGCGCCTTCTACGAGGTTGTGTAAAACATAGTTGTCAAATGCATTCTTAAATAGAAAATCTTCTACAAATACAGGAACAAGGGTAAAAATAACTTTTCCCATGACAAAGGATAATATACCCATGACTGCCACGCCCAAAATCATTCCGAGGCTCCAGCTTTCATCTTTCTTATCCTTTTCCTTCTGTTTAGCCTGTTCCTCCGGTCCTGCTTCGTCCTCGGCATAGGCCTCCGCCGAATAATTCAAATGCTTGGAGCCCTTGGCACTGGAATCTATAATACTGACAAGGCCGCGAAGAAGCGGAATCTTGCGCAGTTTAAGGACCCAGCTCTTATCGCTCTTCGGCACCTCCAAAAATGTGATTTCCTGATTCTTCCGCCGTACGGCTGTTACGTTAACATGCTTGCCGCCGAACATAACGCCTTCTATTACGGCTTGGCCGCCGTAACTTGGAGTTTCCTGGGACAACCCATTCACCTTCCCGTAATTTATTATGATTTTATATATACTCCATTGTAACTAATTTTTAATGACATTACTAGTTGGATTGCCTTTTGCTGTACATACTAGGCTTTAAGGAGAGGCAGCGGAAGCGTTCCTAATAAATGAAGAAAGCAGGCGGACTTAAGGTGAATAAATCGCATCAGCAAAAGTCGGATCATACGAATCATTGGATTTTCGCAATAGAACTGGGACTTTTCGCAGGATTAATTTGGGGAGGGGCGCGCTGGCTGATGTATCTGATGAATTTTACCAAAGTCATCCCCGGTTTTTTGGGGGAGCCTTTTTTTAAACATTCATTTTTGCTCACCACTGCGGGCCAGATCACCGGTTATTTATTTTTTATCGTACTTTCTGTGATCGTATCCCTGCTGTATGTACTGATTCTGCGTAAGTTAAAAGGACCCTGGCCCGGCATGCTCTATGGGGTGTTGTGGTGGTCCGTTATATTTCTGGCCGGATCCCGGCTGTTCCTGTTGCAGCGGCCTTTCCGGCTGCCGTGGAATACGGTGATTAGTGAATTTTGTATTTTTTTACTCTGGGGATTGTTTATTGGCTATACGGCTGCCATTGAGTATACGGACGAAAGAAAGCGGGAGCAGCAGACAGGACTAGCCTGATACTCGAAAAAACTTCTCAAGGGCATGCCCCTATGTTAAAATACAATGTGGCTATTTCGAGAGGAGAATGAATATGGGAAACAATCGTGTCTCCAAGCTGCGCAAGGTTCTGCAGGCTCGCGGACTGGATGCGATGTTAATAACCAGCGGTATTAACCGCCGTTATCTGAGCGGATTTACCGGCTCATCCGGGTTTGTGCTTGTCACTGGTGACGAAAGTTATTTGCTGACTGACTTCAGGTACATGACTCAGGCTGCAGAACAGGCGACGGGGCTCAAAGTCATGGAGCACGGTCCAAAGTTCATTGATACTGTGCGTGAGCTTTTGCCTGCGGGCGGGAATGTTCGTGTTGGCTTCGAACAGGACGCTGTTACTTTCAGCGCCTACACAGCCTATGCGGAAGCCTTGAAGCCCGTTGAACTGGTGCCGGTCTCCAAAGCTGTGGAAGACCTGCGCATGTTCAAGGATGCTGAGGAACTTGCTGTTATGGGACGGGCTGCCGATCTCGCAGATGATACTTTCCGTCATATTCTGAATGTATTGAAGCCTGGTATGACCGAACGTGATGTGGATCTGGAAATGGAGTTTTACATGCGCACCCACGGTGCAACTTCTTCCTCGTTCGATACGATTGTGGCCTCCGGCGAACGGTCTGCCATGCCTCATGGCGTAGCAAGCAGCCGTGTGATTCAGGGCAACGAATTCGTGACCTTTGATTTCGGCGCTTTGCTTGACGGATACTGCTCGGATCTTACCCGGACAGTGGCGCTTGGAGCTCCGAATCCAAAGCTGAAAGAGATTTATGATATTGTGCTGGAAGCTCAGCTGCATGCGCTGGCACATATCAAGCCGGGAATGACAGGCAGGGAATGTGACGCCCTGGCACGGGATATTATTACCCGCTATGGCTACGGTGAGCAATTCGGGCACAGCACCGGTCACGGACTTGGCATGGAAGTGCATGAATGGCCGCGGCTGTCCAAGCTTAGCGATGATATTTTGCAGCCTGGTATGGTTGTGACCGTAGAGCCTGGTATTTATTTGCCGGGAATTGGCGGTGTGCGTATAGAAGACGACGTAGTGGTTACTGAGAGCGGAATCTCGCTGCTTACCCATTCGACCAAGGACTATACTGTACTGTAGCGCAAATTAATTATGTTTTCAGGAGGGGTTTGTAGTGATTTCAGTTAACGATTTCAAAACAGGATTAACCGTAGAGGTGGACGGAGATATTTTTACCGTTCTTGATTTCCAGCATGTAAAGCCGGGTAAAGGTGCGGCATTTGTTCGCTCCAAGCTGAAAAACCTGCGTAACGGCAACACTGTAGAGCGCACTTTCCGTGCAGGCGAAACTATTGGCCGTGCGATCATCGAGAACCGTGCCGTTCAATATTTGTATGCAAGTGCCCAGGAGCATGTCTTCATGGACAACGAGACTTACGATCAGTTTAGTCTGGACGCCAAGCAATTGGAATGGGAACTCAACTTCCTGAAAGAGAACATGACTGTAAACATCGTCAGCTATCAAGGTGAAATCCTCGGAATCAACCTGCCTACAAGCGTTGAGCTGAAGGTTGTCGAAACCGAGCCTGGAATTAAAGGGAATACAGCCCAAGGTGCAACTAAATTCGCAAAAGTCGAAACGGGTCTGAATGTGCAGGTTCCTCTCTTCATTAATGAGGAGGATGTTCTGCTTATCGATACACGCGAAGGCAAGTACATCTCCCGCGCGTAGTTACAAGACTTTATCATGTTATATTTCTATATTTAAATGGCCTCCCCGCTGCCTCGGCGGAGGCTTTTTGGGTTCTGATCTTGCAAGTATAAATGTTTAGTATGTATAATTATACAGGGTAAAATAAAGAGAAATTTTCTGAAAGCAATATCACAAGCTGCTATTTTCGTATTATACTGGTTTAAAGCGGGAAACCGAGAGCAATATTATACTACACAGACCGAAGTTAGGAGTGAGAAGGACTTTGTCACTTTATGTCATGAAATTCGGAGGCAGCTCCGTCGGCGACACTGAACGAATGAAGCGCGTCGCCAAACGCATCGCAGACAAACAGGATGAAGGGCACCGCTGCGTTGTGGTTGTATCCGCCATGGGGGATACTACGGATGAATTGATCGATCAGGCCAAGCTACTGAACGGGCAGCCTCCTGCACGTGAGATGGATATGCTGATGACGACGGGAGAACAAATCTCTGTCGCCCTCTTGTCCATCGCTCTTCACGGGATTGGCCGGAATGCTGTATCTTATACAGGCTGGCAGGCAGGCTTCCGCACGGACGAATCCCACGGACGTGCCCGTATTAACGAAATTGTACCCCGGCGTGTGCTGGAGTCTCTGGAGCGGGAACAAATCGTTATTGTTGCCGGATTTCAAGGGATGACACTGGACGGCGAGATAACAACACTGGGACGCGGGGGCTCCGATACAACGGCAGTCGCACTGGCTGCGGCAATCAAAGCCGATGTGTGTGAGATTTATACCGATGTTGACGGTATTTACTCTACCGACCCGCGTATTGTGAAGACAGCACGCAAGCTGGAGGAAATCTCCTATGACGAAATGCTGGAGCTCGCCAATCTGGGAGCCGCGGTATTGCATCCCCGTGCGGTTGAATATGCCAAACGTCATCAAGTGAAGCTGGTCGTTCGATCGAGCTTTAACCATAATGAAGGAACTGTAGTGAAGGAGGAAACAAGCATGGAGCAAGGTGTCATCGTAAGCGGTATAGCATATGACAAGAACGTGGCGAGAATCAGTATTTTGGGAGTACCCGATGTTCCGGGTGTGCTGGCACAAGTATTCGGCAAGCTGGCAGAAGAAGAGATTAACGTTGATATCATCGTCCAAAGCGGCGTACTGAATGATAAAGCCGATTTCTCTTTTACCTTAGGATTAAATGATGTGGAGCGGGCAAAGGAAATCATAATGCAGCTTCGGGGAGAGCTTCCTTTCCGTGAGGTTACATCCGAGAATAACCTGATCAAGGTTTCTATTGTCGGCGCTGGCATGGTTAGTCATCCCGGGGTTGCCGCCCAAATGTTCGACGTTCTCTCCAATGAGGGCGTGAGCATCAAAATGGTCAGCACCTCCGAGATCAAGGTATCCTGCGTCATTGAGGCTAGCAATCTGCAAAGCATTATTCAGGCACTGCACACGGCTTACAATCTCGATACTGCTGAGCAGGCGTTTGTGGGCGGGCCGCAGGATCGCCGTTAATCACTGCTGCAGAAATTGAACAGGGATGTCCATACAGCCGAAAGAGGCTGAGGGCATCCCTGTTTTTTGCATGAAAATAACTGCAACCTAACCCTGTCTCCTGAATCTCCCCACGATCTCAACGGTTTCGAGGACATTTACGAAGGATTTCGGATCGGTCTCAATAATGGTCTTCCTCAGCTCTGCCAGCTCGTACCGGGTGGTTACCGTCATGAGCATCGTATTGCCCTCGTGGCTGTATCCTCCCTCAGCATTGACCACGGTTACGCCATGGGGCAATAACTTCAGGCGGTTCAACATAAGCTCCCTTTCCTTTGTAACAATGAAGCACGTTAATTTCACATGGCGAATATGGATCATGTCGACCACTCTGCTTTTGACAAAGATACACAGCATGGCGTACAAGGCAGAATCCCAGCTTTTGAAGAAGCCCAGACTTAGAATAACAAGACCATCCAAGACAAACAGTACAGTCCCCATCGGAATATCACGCTTGCGTGTAATAATGGATCCCAGAATATCAAACCCGCCTGAAGAACCCCCGGCACGCAGAGAAAATCCGACCCCTCCGGCAATAATGACCCCGCCGAAGATACTGGCCAGAATGGGATCTTTGGTTACCTGAACTAACGGAATTATCGTCAGAAACCACGTAGTACAAACAACGGACAACATACTCAGACAAATGTACTTCTTCCCGACAACAACGAAGCCCCATATAAGAATCGGCAGGTTGATACCGAAATAAATCAGCGAAATATACCCCGGATTGGTCAAATAACCGATAACAGAGGCTGTTCCAGCCACCCCTCCGCTTAACAGCTGGTGAGGAATCAGGAACAATCGCAGCCCGCCCGCTACCAGTAATGCGGATAATATAATAATGGCTACCTCCCGCACTTGCCTCATTACTGTTCCCGTACTGATTGGTACACCGTAATTACGAATATGCATGACTGAAATCCCCTCTTTTTTCTTGTGCCTTAACGCGGGCACTATATAGGTTCCATAAAAATAAATTTATCATACCGATGATATTTTTTTATAGCGGTTATCACTATGATTTCTTTCACATCTTATTGTTCCCGGTAAGTCATTTCTTCCTGTCTAAAGTGGGACAGTCCTGCATATCCATGGATAACAGCCGGAATAACCAGAGTCGTGCTCAGTAATGAGATGGAAATGAATTTTCAAAGGAGTTGAGTGTGCTTGGACAAGTATGTAAGCTGGATGGCGATTCTACGGCTGCTGTCGGGCTGTGCGGAAATCACCGCCGCGCTTATTATGTTGCGATTAAATCAGGTAGATAAGGCATTGGCAGTCAATTCGGTCCTGGCCTTGGTGGGTCCGACTATTCTCATTACAACCTCAGCTATTGGTTTGACCGGTATGGCCCAAGAGCTGTCCTGGAGCAAGCTGGGCTGGGTTGGCATCGGTGTGGCGTGTCTCTTAATCGGCATTCTGAAAAAATGATAGATTATAGTGCATAAAAGACAAGTACAAGCATAAATATGGAATAAAGCAATTAAGTAGAGGACAACTTGGGGGTTCTTTGTATGGCTAACGATTGGCTTCTATTGTTTCCCGAAAAAGTAAGAGCAATGCTCCAGCGTCTACCGTTATCTCTGCTGACGGCTGTGGAGGAGATTCGTGTCCGGGAAGGGCGGCCCCTAGAAATAAATTATTCCGGGAAGTATCACTTTCTATGCGGGGATGGTGCTCTCACAAAACACCCGGAGGAGGCTTATAGGCCGGATCGCGAGGACAGTCACCGGCTGCTGGATCTGATCAGTAATCACTCCCTCTATACGATGGAAGAAGAGCTTCGCAAAGGTTTCATTACGATCCCCGGCGGTCACCGCATCGGACTAGCCGGACGGACCGTGCTCAGTGGTGGCGGTGTTGAGCATCTCCGGGATATCACAGGCTTCAATGTACGGATTGCACGTGAAGTGCAAGGCGCCGCAGACGGAATACTTCCGTATTTGCTGGATAAGGGCGGGCAGAGATTCATGCACACGCTGATCCTTTCACCGCCCCAGCATGGGAAAACAACCCTGCTCCGTGATCTTGCGAGGCAGATTTCTACCGGAGGGCAGGGGAAACCCGAGGGCCGCCGGCCCGGACTGAAGGTTGGTATCGTCGATGAGCGCTCCGAGATCGCCGGCAGCAGGCGCGGCATTCCAGCCTTTGACATTGGCCCGCGCACGGATGTTCTGGATGGCTGTCCCAAGGCGGAAGGCATGATGATGATGATTCGCTCCCTGTCTCCCGACGTACTGGTTGCGGATGAAATCGGACGTCCCGAGGATGCTGAGGCGGTAACTGAAGCGCTGCACGCAGGAATTACGGTGCTGGCTACGGCTCATGGCAAGGAAGTGTCCGAGCTGGTCCGCAGGCCGGGTCTGGGCGGACTGCTGGAGAACAAAATGTTCGAGCGATACGTAATCCTGCACCGGTCGGAAAGTGGTCTGTCCTTCCGTATTCTGGACAGCCAGAATCGGAGGCTGGTGGTTTCCCCGGAGCGAATAGGCGGTGATGCCTATGCTTAAGCTGTTTGGAGCAGTGATGATCGTGCTTGCAGGAACGCTGGCAGGCTTTCAACGCGCCCGGCAATACTCAGACAGGCCCAGACACATTCGCGGCTTGATCGCGGCTCTGCAGCGTCTGGAGACTGAAATCATGTACGGCTTCACACCTTTGCCGGAAGCTCTGCGGCGAATAGGGGTCCAGTCCAGAGAGCCGCTGCAATGTTTTTTTACCTCCGCAGCCGAGGAGATGAGTCCTCCTAATAACAGAAGTGCCCAGGATGCCATTCATAGGGCCATGGAGACTCATTGGAAGAACACGGCAATGAAGGCTTCGGAGAAGGAAATTATCCGTCAGCTGAGCTGCACGCTCGGGACAAGTGACAGGTCCAATCAGGCAACCCATATAGCGCTGGCATTGCAGCAATTGAAGCAGGAGGAAGTAGCAGCCAGGGACGATCAAGGCAAATATGAAAAAATGAGCAAAAGCCTGGGGCTGCTGCTTGGAGCATTGATTGTCATTTTGATCTTTTAGCGAGGTGCCAGGAATGAATATAGAAGTCAATGCGATCTTTCAAATTGCCGGCATCGGCATAATCATCGCCATGATTCACACGGTGCTGAAGCAGATGGGCAAAGAAGACATCGCCCACTGGGTTACTGTTATCGGTTTCGTCGTCGTACTGTTTATGGTAATCCGCATGCTGGACGGACTGCTTCAGGAAATCAAATCGATTTTCCTTTTTCAATAGGCGGGCTATGGAAATTATTCAAGTCGTTGGAATCGGGCTGATGTCGACCATTCTGATACTCGTTTTGAAGGAACAAAAACCGATGTTCGCTTTTTTACTGGCCACGGCTACAGGGATTCTGATCTTTTTGTTTTTGATAGGCAAGATCGGGATGATCCTTTCAACGCTGGAGCGGGTAGCGGAGTCCTCGGGGATGGAAATGATCTATCTGAAGACGGTTTTCAAAATTATCGGTATTTCCTATATCGCGGAATTCGGCGCACAGGTTGTGCGTGATGCGGGTCAGGAATCTATCGCCTCCAAAATAGAACTTGCCGGTAAAGTGCTCATTATGGTTCTGGCGGTACCCATTATCAGTATTATCATCGAAACGGTGATGAAACTGCTGCCCGCATAGTAAAAAACAGTACCCATCGTGAAACGGGAGGAGAAACCATGTTGGTCCGTACAATTTTTCGACCCCCCAAATTAATTATGGTGCTGCTTCTGTTCATCTGCTGCTTTCTCATCTCAGGGATCATGACAGGTACAGCCTCCGCCTCTTCACCCGGCACTTCCTCGGGTTCCCCGGTTGACGGGTGGGTAAAGGGGCAAATAGAGGACCTGCCAAAGGATGGCGTTGAGAAATACTGGGACCAGCTGATGAAGGACTACGGCGGTTTTTTTCCGGAAGGGGCCACCCCGTCGCTAATGGACATGCTGATTCCGGGGGAAGACGGGCTAAGTCTCCAAAGTGTGCTTTCCGGGCTTGGTTCTTACATGTGGCATGAGGTTCTGTATAACGGCAAGCTGCTCGTCACCATAGTCATGATCAGTGTGCTCAGCATGATACTGGAAACACTCCAGACCGCCTTTGAGCGGCAAAACGTCAGTAAAGTGGCTTATACACTCTGCTATATGGTGGTTCTGGTCATTGCCGTTAACAGCTTTAATATCGCTATAGGTTATGCGAAAGACGCTATCGACCGGATGATCGACTTCATGATGGCCATGATTCCGCTGCTGTTCGCACTGCTGGCCTCCATGGGCAATATCGTTACTGTTTCTGTAACCCATCCGCTCATTGTTTTTATGATTCATACGGTTGGCACTTTGATTCATACCGTCGTCTTCCCGCTTCTGTTTTTCTCGGCAGTGCTGCATCTCGTGAGCTCCATGTCCAACAAGTACAAGTTGACCCAACTTGCTAATCTGCTGCGCAACCTGGGAGCAGGCCTCCTTGGTGTTCTGCTGACTGTCTTTCTTGGAGTCATCTCCGTGAGAGGGATAACCAGCTCCGTGACAGACGGGGTAACGATCCGGGCTGCCAAGTATATCACGGGAAATTTTGTACCGGTAATCGGTAAAATGTTCGCGGATGCCACGGATACGGTCATCTCGGCGTCGCTGCTGGTCAAGAACGCAATCGGGCTGTCGGGTGTCATTATTATTTTGTTCCTGTGCGCTTTTCCGGCGATCAAAATACTGGTGCTTGCCCTTATCTATAATGTGGCAGCGGCAGTCATGCAGCCCTTGGGCGACACGCCGATTGTATCCTGCCTGCAGACCATCGGCAAAAGCATGATTTACGTATTTGCCGCTCTGGCGGCAGTATCGCTAATGTTCTTTCTGGCAGTCACGATTATGCTGACCGCCGGCAATGTCACCGTCATGATGAGGTGAGTTTGAGGGAGGGAGTTCATGACCTGGTTAGGCGGATGGCTTAGGGAAATCATTCTTGTTGTTCTGCTGGCCTCCTTCGTGGAAATGCTGCTCCCGAGCAAGTCGATGGAGCGTTATGCAAGACTGGTGCTTAGCCTGCTCGTTCTGCTAACGATGCTGAGCCCTATCGTATCTCTGCTGAAGGGGGATGCGGTCACGGAATTAAGTATGGCTATGGATCAACAGAAGCTGCAGAGCGGAGTCCTGACAAGCGCCGGACAAGGAGCCGATACGCTCGAAAAGATTCTGGCTGACGGACAGAGGCTGGCGCAGGGACGCCAGGAGCAAAGCCTCAAGCTGGCCGCCAGCGAGATTGCAGGACAAATGAAAGAGCAGATTTCGGCTGAAACGGGGGAAAGAGGCGTGCAGGTCACTGTAGCGCTGGCGATGAAACAAGCGGATACCCCCGGTGCGGAAGCCCATCCTGCCATCTCCTCGGTGATTGTCGCAATGCCTGTCATAAAAGGGCTAGATGGAACTAAAGATACTTCTTCGGAAGACGGCGGGGTAACCGGGGGAGGGACAGCAGCATCCGGGCCCATCGTTATTCCTCCTGTAAATTCGATTGAGATCAATATACAAAACAGTGAACCTGAGGATCAGGAGGGAACAGGCACTGCGGGAGCCTCAACGGCAGCAGGTACTGAAGCCGGGACAGAAGACGCTGAAGAGAGCGCGACTGCCGCAGAGGATGTAAAAGCTATTAAGGCACTGCTGGAACAAAAGTGGGGGCTTGAACCAGGGGTAATCCAGGTGCAAAGCAGCGCCGCCGGCGCCGCTAAGCTGTAATAAGGCTGCGGGAGATAACGGGCTTTGGAGGAGGGAAGTAAACATGGGCAATTGGCTTAAAAAGCTGGAACAGTGGGCGGGCGGCGGGTCCGGGAGTCCGAAGAGAAGCCATACGTTTCGCTGGCTGATTATTTTGGGTCTGATCGGAGCGGCAATTATGCTGTTCAATTCATTCGTCAATGTGAAGAAACTGGATACTGAGAATACAGGGCGGGAACCGCCGGTAAATCAATCCTCACAAGCTGCGCTGCAGCAGGGAGGGGATACACCGGTAACCAATTCGTTTGAGAGCATTGAACTGGCGATGGAGAACCGGACCAAGGAAATCCTGGAGAAAATCGTCGGGGTAGGCACTGTGGATATCATGGTGACGGTGGATTCTACGGAGGAAATTGTTGTTCAGAGGAATATGAATGACACTCAGCAGCAAAGTGAAGAAACCGACGCCAACGGCGGTAAGCGTCATACGACGCAGTATACAAGGGACGGTGAAATCGTCACCTATACCCAATCCGGGGATGAGACTCCTATTATTACAAAGCGGATCAAGCCGCAGGTGCGTGGTGTGCTGGTCGTAGCCAAAGGGGCAGAGAATAAAGTGGTCCGGGGGCTGATTGAACAAGCGGTGGAAAAAGGGCTGAATGTCCCGGTTTACCGTATATCCGTTGTTCCGCGCAAACAGGAATAGATTGAAGATCAAAGTAATACGAAATGATGTTGAATTTAGGCGCAAGCACAAAAAGGAGGAGTAGTAATGAACGGTAAAAGACAAACAATCTGGTTGGTATCCATGCTTAGCTTAATGGTGGTTCTCTCCGCATACTATCTGTTTACTGAGGACTCTGGCGTATCCGCTCCTAAGGAGACAGCAGGAAGCATACAGGTTGAAAGTACCGTCAATGATGCGGCCGGTGTTGCCTCCCCGTCAGTCGGAGATGAGGGTGTAGTTGTAAATGAAGTGATCACCAATGATGACTCAGCAGCCATTTCTGGTACTGTCACAGCCGACCCTGGGACTGCAGCTGCCGGTACAAGCGGGGACAGTAGTGCTGCGGATAGCGTGGTTGCAGATGATGCCGTGACCAAGGACCCGGCGGCCTCTGAGCAGGCGGCGGCTACAGAAAGTACGGAAGATCCGGCTAAGGATACGGCAGCCAATGAAGATACGACTTCGGCATCGGCAGACAAGACAACGCCTAAAGATGATGCAGCTATATTGGATGAAGTAGCATCCCAAAGCGTGTCTGCTTCAAGTATGTTCACGAACTACCTATACGAGCGTGAGCAAAAAAATCTGAAGGAATACAATGATCTGATCGCCCTGATTAACGATATGGACAAAACGCCGGCGGATAACGCTATCGCCCAGGAGCAGCTTAGCAAACTGGAGGAAAAAGAATCCAAAATTACTGGGATTGAAGAACAGCTCCAGAAGAAATACGGCGAAGCCATCGTTAAAGAGGAGGACGGCAACACCTATAAAGTTGTGGTGCTGAGTGAGAAACTGGATGTGAAGCAGGCGGTATCCATTGTGGATCTTGTGATGAAAGAGCTCAGTGTAACTCAGGACAAGGTCAGCGTACAATACGTTTCCGAGTAATAAACGCATTGAAAAAATAGAAGAATATGACGAAAGAGCTCGGGTTGCCCCGGGCTCTTTCCATTTCTAGCGTTTATGATATAATACATAAAGTTATCTTGTCCTCTAAGAAGAGTGGCTTCGAGAGAAGCTGAAGGAGTGAACTAAAGTATGTTCAAGTTAAGCGAAATTAAAGAATTGATTAAATTGCTGGACCAAACCTCCTCCGTACACGAGCTGGAAATTGAAAGCGAAGGCATGAAGCTGGCTATTCGCAAACCGGACCGGCCGGAAGCTGAGGGTACAGTTGTTCAGGCGACTCCTTATGTGCATCCCTTTACGCCTTCCCACCAGCCGCAGAGTCCGCAGCAAGTTCATCCTGTGAGTGAGGCTTCTGCCGCACCGCAACCGCCAGCTTCGCCTGCAGAGGGTCTATTACATAAGATTGTATCCCCGATGGTAGGTACGTTTTACAGTAGTGCATCTCCGGAGCTGCCATTGTTTGTCAAAGTTGGAGATCGTGTAACTGAGAAATCAACGGTATGCATTATTGAAGCGATGAAGCTCATGAATGAGCTGGAAGCCGAGATTAAAGGTGAGATCGTCTCCGTTCTGGCCGAGAATGGTCAGTTAGTGGAATACGGCCAGCCATTGTTTCTGGTGAAACCGGAATAAACCTACGCATAACTTTTGGGAGGAAACGCATGAACATTCAAAAAGTGCTGATCGCCAACCGCGGCGAAATAGCGGTCCGTATTATCAGGGCCTGCCGTGAACTTGGCATTTCCACTGTGGCGGTTTATTCGGAGCCTGACCGGGATTCATTGCATGTCCGGCTGGCGGATGAAGCATACTGCATCGGACCGACTTTGTCGAAGGATAGTTATCTGAACTTTACTAATATTATGAGTGTCGCCACCTTGACGGAATGTGATGCAATACATCCCGGCTATGGATTTTTGGCTGAAAATGCCGATTTTGCTGAGATTTGCGAATCGTGCAATATTATATTTATCGGTCCTTCCCCGGAAGCCATTACCCGCATGGGTGATAAAGCCGTAGCTAAGGAAACGATGAAGCTGGCCGGAGTTCCGATCATTCCCGGGTCCGATGGACTCGTTGGAGATGTGGAGGAAGCGGTTATGCTCGGCCGGGATATCGGGTATCCGATCATCGTTAAAGCTACCGCAGGCGGCGGCGGCAAGGGCATACGCATTGCAGAGGATGAGGAATCCCTGGTGAAGCAGATTACGGCTGCCCAACAGGAAGCTCAGAAGGCATTCGGAAATGCCGGTGTCTATCTGGAGAAATTCCTCACCGGCATGAAGCACGTCGAGATTCAGATTATTGCCGATAACCATGGCAATGTAGTTCATCTGGGGGAACGGGACTGCTCCGTGCAGCGCCGCCGTCAGAAGCTTGTAGAAGAAGCGCCTTGCTCTGTACTGACACCTGAAATCCGGGAAGCCATGGGTGAAGCGGCAGTGTGTGCAGCTTTGGCGGTGAATTATTCGGGTGCAGGCACATTGGAGTTTTTGCTGGGACCGGACGGACAGTTTTATTTCATGGAGATGAATACCCGTATTCAGGTTGAGCATCCGGTAACGGAAATGGTAACCGGCGTAGATTTAATCAAGGAAATGATCTCTGTGGCCGAAGGTAATCCGCTTTCCTTTGCCCAAGAGGATATTGTTATTAACGGCTGGTCCATTGAATGCCGTATTAATGCGGAAGATCCCGACCGAAACTTCATGCCTTCCCCGGGCAAAATAGGCTTTTATCTCCCGCCGGGCGGTGTGGGTGTCCGCATCGACAGTGCAGCTTATCCGGGCTATACGATTTCACCGTTCTATGATTCCATGATTGCCAAGCTGATCGTCTGGGCGCCTACCCGCCAGGAAGCGATTGCCAAGATGAAACGCGCCCTTGGAGAGTTTGCAGTGGAGGGGATACATACGACGATTCCGTTCCATCAGAAACTGTTGGAGCATCCTGTATTTCTGGATGGTAACTTTGATATTAAATTTCTGGAAGAGTACGAAATTTAGGACAGCTTCGCTTTGTTTGTCATAAAGTTCTTCAAATGATATAGTATGTTTAATAAGAGACGTGCTTTCGCTGCTCGAAATCATGAACAACTTTTTGTGGAAAGGTGTGAAGTCTAAGATGAGTACATTGCCGACAGAATACGAACGGACGGATATCGGTGAAATTCAGATCGCTCCTGAAGTGATCGAGATTATTGCAGGTCTTGCAACTGTAGAAGTTAAAGGCGTAGCCGGTATGAGCGGCGGATTCGCCGGAGGAATTGTAGAGCTTCTCGGACGTAAGAACCTGTCTAAGGGTGTTAAGGTTGAAGTGGGCCAGCGCGAGGCTGCAGTCGATGTATCCGTTATTATCGAGTACGGCAACCGGCTTCCGGAAGTAGCGGCGGAAATCCAGCGCAATGTTAAGCGTTCCATTGAGACAATGACAGGCTTGACCGTCGTGGAAGTGAATGTGCATATTCATGATGTTCAGTTTAGAAATGCAGAAAAGATCGATGATACGGACGCTTTTCTTCGTGTGAAGTAACAGTTTACATTCTTCATCAAACCCCCGACAGCAAAGTCGAGGGTTTACTCTAATTTAAGGAGGTTATGAGACTCTTGGCAAAAATTTTGGACAGGCTTTTGCTGTTTATATACAGCTTGAGTATCGGAATATTATCTGTTATCGCCATCCTTCTGTTAAGCGGCGTCATTCCTGAAGCTCTGGACATCCAGGATGGACCGGCCGTTTATATTGCTGCGATTATTACGGCTGTTGTTCTCTTTCTGCTCAGCATCCGTTTCTTCTATATTTCCCTTCGCCGCGACCGGGCTTCCATGCCTTCTGTAGACCAGCGTACGGAGTATGGGGATATTCAGATTTCGATGGAGACGATAGAGAATCTTAGTCTCAAAGCCGCCGGTAAAGTCAAAGGAATCAGAGACTTGAAATCGCGCATCCGCGTCTCTCAAGCAGGGCTTGAGATTATGATACGTGCTGTGGTGGACGGAGAGCACTCCCTGCCGCTGCTCACAACGGAAGTTCAACGTCAAGTACATGAATTTGTGCAGGAGACGACAGGAATTCCGGTAGCTGATGTGTCTGTATATATTGCTAACCTTACTCAGTCTCCAAGCTTCAAAAGTCGAGTGGAATAGAGGTGAGTTTCCCTAATGCCTTGGAAAGAAGTTTGGGAAAGTCACGGGGGTAGAATTGCCGGAGTGGCCTTCGGTATTATTCTTGGATTCATTTATTTGATTAGCGGTTTCTGGGATATGCTGTTCTTTGCACTGGTTGTGTTCATCGGATATACGCTCGGCAAAAGAAAAGACAACGCGCAAGCTCCACTGTTTCAGTGGCAGGAATTTGTGCAAAGGTTGTCAGGCCGCGGGCGTCCCTTCAAATGAACCGCGATAGTCTTTCTTCCGGAGCAGGATTTGCAGGTTTTCTTTGTCTTTGCCCCTGAAGAAAGACGGCCGCGGTTTTTTTGCGAGTTGAAGATGTTTAAAGCATTTGAAATGATGACTGTAGGACAAGCTAAGTGCAGGTGAGCCATTGTTTACAATAAAGTGATCTAACATTATTTAGGAGGAACAGATGAAAAGACGTATTGCAAGGGAAATTATAGTGCAAAGCCTGTATCAGATGGAAATGAACGATGTAGATAGCGCCGAAGCGGTAGAAATTCTGCTGGAGGAAGCTTCAGACCAAAATGAGGCGGAGCTGGTTATTACCGACGAGATTCAATTAAAGCATTATGTGGTGGAGCATGTGAATGGGATCTGGGAACATAAGGTTGCCATTGACGATATTCTTGAGCATTATTTGAAGGGCTGGCAAATGAGCCGTTTGTCGCGGGTGGACCGCCAGATTCTGCGCTTGGCCACCTTTGAAATGATCTTTGCCAATGATGTGCCTGCAAAAGTTGCCGTCAATGAGGCCATTGATTTGGCCAAGCATTTCGGCACGGAGGACTCTGGTAAGTTCGTCAACGGCGTACTGGGCAAAATGATCCAGGAGCTGGACACACTTAAAGAAAGCCATTCTTAATTCACTATATACAAAAGGGGAGAAGACTGTCATGACAGCAGCAATCATCAGCGGTAAACAAGTATCCGATGAAATTCGTATCGAAATTGCCCGGGAGGTTGCGCTTCTAACAGAACGCGGGGCACAGCCCGGACTTGCCGTAGTACTGGTAGGAGAAGACCCTGCATCACAGGTTTATGTGCGAAATAAGGAGAAGTCCTGTGTTAGTTTAGGCTTCTATTCCGAAGTGCACAGATTGTCTGCCTCAACTTCTCAGGAAGAACTGCTCGCTATGATTGAAGATTTGAACAGCCGCAATGAGATCGACGGAATTCTCGTCCAGCTGCCGCTGCCGAAGCATATCGATGAGAAGGCGGTTATCAACGCCATTGCCGTGGAGAAGGATGTGGACGGTTTCCATCCTGTGAATGTCGGCAATCTGGTAATCGGTGATGACAGTCTGCTTCCTTGCACTCCGGCAGGAGTTATCGAATTGATTAAGCGGACCGGGACAGGCCTGGTCGGCAAGCACGCCGTAGTAATCGGACGAAGCAACATTGTAGGTAAGCCGGTTTCCCTTCTTCTGCAACGGGAGAACGCTACAGTAACGATGTGCCATTCCCGCACGGCCAATATGGCTGAGCTGTGTTTGCAGGCAGATATTCTGGTTGTAGCCATTGGACGTGCCAACTTCATTGATGCTTCTTATGTCAAGCCGGGGGCAGTCGTTATTGACGTTGGAATGAACCGGCTTGATAACGGTAAGCTTGCGGGTGACGTTGATTACGACAGCGCCAAAGAAGTTGCGGGCTACATTACGCCTGTCCCAGGCGGAGTGGGTCCGATGACCATTACGATGCTTATGAGCAATACGCTGATCGCGGCGAAGCGCCGCCGTGGTCTGGAATAGGTTTGGCTTATGGCAGCTGAACGGCAGGTTTACTCCATCAAAGAACTAAACCGTTATATCCGTATGAAGCTGGACTCGGACTCTTTGCTGTCCGATGTATGGATTCGCGGGGAAATTTCGAATTTCACGCATCATGGCAGCGGACATATGTATTTTACCTTGAAGGATGAGAGCAGCCGCATTAAGGCGATTATGTTCTCTTCCCATAACCAGAGGCTTCCTTTTGTACCGAAGGAGGGAGCACGGGTCATTGCCAGAGGGAATGTGACGGTGTACGAACGGGATGGGCAATACCAGTTCTATGCAACGCATATGCAGCCTGACGGGATCGGCAGCCTCTATCTGGCCTATGAGCAATTGAAGAGCAAGCTGGAGCTGGAGGGGTTGTTTGCGGCAGAGCGCAAGCGCCCGCTGCCGCGTTTTCCGCGCTGTATAGGGGTCATTACCTCACCTACAGGAGCGGCGGTACGGGATATCATGATTACGCTGCAGCGGCGTTTTCCGCAAGTGGCGATTGTATTATATCCCGTGCTAGTCCAGGGCAAAGGCGCTGCGCCTTCCATAGTAAAGGCCATTAAGGAATTGAACAGCATGGGCGGAGCCGATGTACTTATCGTCGGCAGGGGCGGCGGCTCACTTGAGGAACTGTGGGCGTTCAACGAAGAAGCGGTCGCTCGGGCAATTGGAGCATCGGAGATTCCGGTTATCTCGGCCGTTGGCCACGAGACCGATTTCACGATCGCTGATTTTGTCGCCGATCTGCGTGCTGCTACACCCACAGCCGCAGCAGAGCTGGCTGTGCCGCACGCCGGCGAGCTGGCTTCGCAGCTGCTGCTGACGCAGCGCCGGCTGCGCCAGAGCCTGCAGCGGCGTGCTCAGCATGGACGAGAGCGTCTGTCGTCGCTGCAGCGCTCCCTGACGCTGGCAGGACCCCGCCGCTATCTGCTGCAGCATTCCCAGCGGCTGGACATGCTGCAGCATCGACTTAGTGTCGCAGCAGCAACAAGGATCGGCCGGGCGCGTGAGCGCCAGGCCGTTCTGCATCAAGTCCTGCAGCGCTTCACTCCGCGTGAGGGGGCGATACTAGCCCGGCGGCGCGCGGATGGTCTGCGCCGCGAGCTGATGGCGGCCATGCAGGTACGCCTGCAAGAGAAGCGTTCCCGCTATGTTGCGGAAATGCGCCACCTGGATGCGCTGAGCCCGCTTAAAGTGATGTCGAGAGGCTACAGCCTCGTCTACAACGAAGGTGAGCAGCATCTCATTAAATCGCTGAACGAGGTGCAAATCGGCGATCTTGTAGTGGTGAAGCTGAATGATGGACAACTCGACTGCCAAGTATGGGGGATGAAGGAGGATGCCAAAGGCGATGACGAAGGAAGCGGAACTGGATTTTGAGGGAGCAATGGACCGGCTGGAGGAAATCGTGCGTGAGCTTGAGCACGGCGACGTTCCTTTGGAGAAGGCTATCGATCTGTTTCAGCAGGGCATGAAGCTGTCGCAGTTATGCGGCAGCAAGCTGGAGCAGGTGGAGCGGAAGATTGAGATGATTACCCTGGAGGACGGAGAGCTTCGCAAGAAGCCTTTCGGCGCGCGGTTGGAAGTGGACAACGATGAGTCGCTATAGGCATGAGCTTCATAGCGGATCAGCAGAAGCAGCCGGCCGTAAGCCTCTCGCGGATTATATTGCAGAGATAACAGATCTCGTCACCATTGAATTAAAAGAGCTGTTCCCTGAACAATGGAACGTGCCTGCAAGCTTGCGGGAGGCGATGGGCTACTCGCTCATGGCTGGCGGCAAAAGACTCCGCCCGCTGCTTGTAATCGCGGCTTGCGAGGCACTGGGAGGATACCGGAAAGCAGCTCTTCCTGTTGCCGCAGCGATTGAGATGATCCATACCTATTCACTGATTCATGACGATTTGCCTGCGATGGATAATGATGATTACCGGCGCGGCAAGCTGACGAACCACAAAGTATTCGGGGAAGCGACGGCCATTCTTGCGGGGGACGCGCTTTTGACGCATGCTTTTTATAGTGTAGTACAAGCCTCACGCCGATATGGAATTCCTGCGGAGTGTACGCTCTCGATTGTGGAGGATTTGGCGGAAATGGCAGGTCCGCGCGGTATGGTGGGCGGTCAGGTTGCGGATATGGAAGGTGAGCAGGGGCTTACCGAGCTCGAACAGCTGCGCTATATTCATCTGCACAAAACAGCGGATCTGATCGTTTTTTCCTTACTTGCAGGTGGACGGATCGCCGGAGCGACAGAGGAGCAGCTTGAGGCTCTACGGATTTTTGGAACAAAGATTGGGCTTGCTTTTCAGGTTCAGGATGATATTCTTGATCTGATCGGAGACGAGAGCAAGCTGGGCAAAAAAACGGGAAGCGACCTCAAACAGCATAAGGTGACCTATCCGTTTTTTATTGGCCTTGACGCCTCACGCGAAGAGGTGGAGCGCTTGACAGAGACAGCTAAGAATGCTGTGATGGAAGGCGGTTTTCACGACTGCTCCCGTTTGCTGGAAATAGCCGGATATCTGATGAAACGCGACCACTAATGAGCTCCAAACCTATAATCAATAGATAATTTCAGAAGCGGCTGGATTTCGACAGCCGTTTCGTTTGTGTTATAATGAGATCTATATTTCAAACATCAAGGAAAGCGGGGAAAACACGTGCTGCTTCCACAAATAAATGATCCTGAGCAACTGAAATCACTGTCGGTCGGGGAACTGACTACTCTTGCGGATGAAATTCGCCGGTTTTTGATCGAGAAGCTGTCTGTGACCGGAGGCCATCTGGCATCGAATCTGGGAGTAGTGGAGCTCACGCTGGCCCTGCACTACTGTTATGACAGTCCCCGGGACAAAATGATATATGACGTTGGGCATCAGGCCTACGTTCACAAAATACTGACCGGCCGCAAGGACCGCTTCGACTCTCTGCGCAAGCAAGAAGGATTATGCGGTTTTGTGAAGCGTTCCGAAAGCTGTCATGATGTCTGGGAAGCCGGACACAGCAGTACTTCCCTTTCGGCTGCCATGGGTATGGCAATGGCCCGTGATTTGAAGGGTGAAGATAACAAGGTCATTGCTATTATCGGTGACGGTGCGCTTACGGGCGGAATGGCTTTTGAAGCTCTGAATCATATCGGTCATGAGAAGCGTAAGCTGATGGTGATTCTGAATGACAATGAGATGTCCATTGCTCCCAATGTAGGGGCGATGCACAATTATTTAAGCAAAATCCGTTCGGACCGCCATTATTTACGGGCTAAAGATGAAGTTGAGGGACTGCTCAAGAAAATCCCGGCGATCGGTGACCGTTTGGCAAAGACCGCGGAGCGGATGAAGGACAGTCTTAAATATATGATGGTTCCAGGTGTGCTGTTTGAAGAGCTGGGCTTTACATACCTTGGTCCTGTGGATGGTCACGATCTGGAGAAAATGATCGATACTTTCCATAAGGCAGATAATGTGGCTGGTCCTGTGCTTGTACATGTGCTCACGACCAAAGGCAAGGGCTATCAACCGGCAGAAGCCGATTCCTATAAGTGGCATGGCATTACACCCTACAAAATCGAATCCGGACAGGTGCTCAAAGCCGTAGGTAACCCGATGTATACGGATGTATTCGGTCAGACGCTGCTCGAGCTTGGCCATGAAGACAAAAGGATCGTAGCGGTTACACCAGCTATGCCGGGTGGTTCAGGCTTGTTTCCGTTCGCCAAGGAATTCCCGGACCGGATGATTGATGTCGGGATTGCAGAGCAGCATGCGGCTACACTTTGCGCTGCATTGGCAATGGAAGGCATGAAGCCTGTATTTGCGGTCTACTCGACATTTATGCAGCGGGCTTATGACCAGATTGTTCATGATATTTGCCGTCATAATGCCAACGTTATGTTCGCCATCGACCGGGCCGGGTATGTTGGTGCTGACGGGGAGACCCACCAGGGAGTGTATGATATCGCTTTTATGCGCCATATTCCAAATATGGTAATGATGATGCCAAAAGATGAGAATGAGCTCCGTCATATGATGAAGACAGCGCTTGAATATAACGAGGGACCCATCGCCTATCGTTATCCCCGTATCAACGGTACCGGCGTAGCCCTGGACAAGGAACTGCGAAGCTTGCCGATCGGATCCTGGGAGCGATTGCGTCCGGGTGATGAATACGCGGTAATGGCTTGCGGCCCCATGGTTCAGATTGCCGAGGAAGCCGCAGAGCTTCTGAAACGCGAGGGGATTCAGCTAAGTGTTGTTAACGCACGTTTCCTGAAGCCGCTCGACGATTCCATGCTGCTGGACATGGCCCGTGCCGGAACCAGTATGATTGTGATGGAGGAAGCGAGTCAGGCGGGAAGCCTGGGCAGCGCTGTGCTGGAATTCTTTGCGGAGCATGAGCAGTACGAAACCCGAGTGCATCTTATGGGAGTGCCGGATATATTTGTTGAACATGGTTCGATCAAGGAGCAGCGCCAGCAGACCGGACTTACCGTTGAATCGCTGTGCGGACGCATCAGATCCATGAAGGCTTTGAGTGCTTATTCATACGGCAAGACGACTTCATCATCATAAAGCGGATTGTGAAGCCGGTAAGCTGATTCCCAATAAAGTTTAACCATTCAGGAGATGACCATGGAACACCGTAAAGAACGGATAGATGTCCTGCTCGTGGAGCAGGGATATTATGAAAGCCGGGAGAAAGCCAAAGCGGCCATTATGGCCGGGCTTGTGTTGGCGGATGAAGAGCGGATCGAAAAGGCTGGAATGAAGGTGCCACGGAGCGCAACCTTGAAGGTAAAGGGTTCTGTGCACCCTTATGTCAGCCGCGGCGGACTTAAGCTTGAGAAAGCGCTCCATCATTTCGGAATAGACCTAGAGGGACGGAACATGCTCGATATAGGCGCTTCGACAGGCGGATTCACGGATTGCGCACTCCAGAACGGTGCGAGTTATGTGTACGCTATTGATGTGGGCTACAATCAGCTGGACTGGTCGCTGCGCAATGACGAGCGTGTGCGCGTAATGGAGCGCACAAACTTCCGTTATATGACACCCCCTGATTTGGAGGGACCTGCTCCGGATTTCGCCAGCATTGATGTTTCTTTCATTTCTTTAAGGATAATTTTACCACCCCTAAAGGCACTGCTGCAGAAACCGGCAGATATTGCTGCACTGATTAAGCCGCAGTTCGAAGCAGGCCGGGAAAAGGTGGGCAAATCCGGTGTGGTTCGTGAACCGGCGGTTCATAAGGAAGTGCTGATCAATGTGTTGTCGATGGCGGCTGAGCTTGGTTATATTTTTAAAGGTCTGACCTTCTCGCCGATTACGGGAGGAGAAGGCAATATTGAATTTCTTGTCCATTGGAGACTTGAGCCTCTTGAGGAACTGGAAGATGGCGGAGAGCTTCACCCGGTCACACAGCTGTCAGACATTACCCTCAGTGAAATTACCGCGCTTTCTGAGGCTGTTGTCAAAGAAGCATCCACTACCTTTAATGCGCATTCAACTCATGGAAACTCATCTCGCCGGTGAGTTTCTTTTGCTAATGGAAGAAGGATTTGGAAGAACTAGCGCGAATAAATCACCGAGGTGATTGTAATGACGGGAAATTCCGACAAGACGGTAATGATGCTGATTGGGGCAGCGCTGTCGATTTGGCTGATCTACCGGATATATATTTGGCTTCAGAGTTCCCCGCGTTCTTTCATGAAGGAAACTATTCCAATCAATAAAGAGATCCTTCCTCATCCGGCCTTGAGTATACTGGAGTCAGCCGGATATGAGGTTATCGGCGGCAAGCTGCGTGTTCCGCTGTCCTTCAATGCAGATGGAACGGCACTTTACAGCAGGTTATATATTGATTACATCGCTTCTGCGGATGATGGTACCCTTTATCTCGTAATGCTTGAAAGGCCCCGGAAGCAGCTGGAGTGGACAGGAAGTGGAATACGCGATACCCTGCTGCCCTATCTGCTGCTGTATCCGGAATGCGGTGGAGTATTGTACGTGAATGCTTTAACAGCGAAGGTTAGTCTTATTAAGCTCGGAAAAGACGACGGTGAATCAGATTAACCTTATTTTTTAATTACGGGAGGCAACAATGAAGGGACAAAGGCATATTAAAATTCGTGAGATTATTACTCACCATGATATTGAAACGCAGGACGAGCTGGTAGAAGAGCTTCGCAATGCCGGGTTTCAGGTTACTCAGGCCACAGTATCGCGTGATATTAAAGAGCTTCTTCTCATTAAGGTACCCATGGATGACGGCAGATATAAATATTCACTGCCGACAGACCAGCGCTACAATCCGACCCAAAAGCTGAAAAGGGTACTGGTGGACAACTTCGTGCAAATCGATTTTTCGGGTAACCTGGTGGTTATGAAATGCCTGCCGGGAACTGCAAATTCCGTTGCAGCCTTGATTGATAGTATCGATTGGCCGCAAATTATGGGTACGATCTCCGGTGACGACACCATTCTTATCATTTGCCGACAGCCGGAAGACAGCAAGAACGTAATTTCCCAAATTATGGGCTATATATCCTAAACTCCATTCATTTCATTTGTTTATCATCTTTCCGGAGGTGTTGTATACGTGTTAGAAACATTAGCCATCCGCAACCTTGCTGTTGTTGAGGCTGTGGATGTTTACTTTTATCCTGGTTTTCATGTATTGACGGGGGAGACTGGCGCCGGCAAATCCATAGTAATTGATGCGCTGGGACTCATTGCCGGAGGCCGCGGCTCTGCAGATTCTATTCGTTATGGTTGCGAGAAGGCAGAGATGGAAGCGCTTTTCAGTTTACCGGATAGTCATCCTGTATGGGACACGCTGGAGCGGCTCGGTATTCGTGCGCAAAAAGAAGAACATCTCATCATCCGCCGTGAGCTGACTGCACAGGGGAAAAGCACCTCCCGAGTAAACGGCCAAATGGTGAACCTCAGCATGCTGCGGGAAATTGGCGAACAGCTGGTCAATATTCATGGGCAGCATGAGCACCAGAATCTTTTGAAGGCGGAGAGGCATTTAGGGTTGCTTGATACATACGGAGAAGAAATCATAGGACCGCTTAAATCTGTATATCAGGAGAGGTATTCAGAGTTTGCCAAAGTGGAGAAGGAACTGCGTGAGCTGCAGGAATCCAGCCAAAAGGGCTATCAGATGCTTGATTTATACCGCTTTCAGCTGGAGGAGATATCTGCTGCCTCACTAAAAACGGGAGAGGATGCATTACTTTCAGAAGAAAGGGTCAAACTATCCCACAGCGAGAAAATGATGGAGTCGGTTTCCAGTGCGTATGAGCTTCTCTATGATCGGCAAGGGCTGGAGTCCATTGGAAATGTAATATCTAAGCTGGAAGATGCGGTCCGGTACGATGAAAAAGGATTGAAGCCTATATTGGAGCAATTGCAGTCCTCGTACTACCAGCTGGAGGATGCGGCGTTTCAGCTCCGCGATTACCGTGAAGATATAGAATTTAATCCGGAGCGTCTGGAGGACATAGAGAACCGTCTGGATCTGATATCGGGACTGCGGCGAAAATACGGGGACAGCATAGAGCAAATTCTGGAGTATTACGATCAAATTTACCGGGAGACCGACTTACTGGAAAATAAAGATGAATATCTGGAAAAATTAACTTTGAAGCGCGATGGGCTGCTGAGTGTATTGATGGAAGCGGCGAAAAGACTGAGTGAAGCCAGGCAGCAGTGTGCCGGAGATTTGGCCGGTCAGGTGGAGGGCGAGCTAAAGGATTTACAAATGGAACGGACATCACTTCAGGTGAAGCTGGAAACGCTGGAGGACCCGCGGGGCATCGAATATCAAGACCGGCGGATACGTCTTACCCGACAAGGGATAGACAGCGCAGAATTTATGATCTCCCCGAATCCGGGAGAACCTTTAAGGCCCCTTGGCAAAATCGCCTCGGGTGGAGAGCTTTCGCGGATTATGCTGGCAATGAAGAGCATTTTTGCCCGCCATGATGCTATCCCAGTGCTGATCTTTGATGAAGTGGATACGGGCGTGAGCGGACGTGCTGCCCAGTCCATTGCGGATAAGCTGTACAAGCTGTCCTCCACTTGCCAGGTGTTCTCTATAACCCATTTGCCGCAGGTGGCCTGTATGGCGGATCATCAGTACCTCATCCGTAAAAAGGTGGAAGACGGAAGAACTATGACCGAAGTGGAATCCTTGTCAGAAGACGGACGGGTTATGGAGCTGGCACGGATGCTCGGAGGCGTGGAAATCACCGAAAAAACGCTGCATCACGCTCAGGAAATGCTCAATTTGGCTGAGGCCAGCAAGGCGGCTGCAAGCTAGCCGGGACAATGATTGACAGTAATAAAAGCCTGGGGGCAAGGTTATCTTATAGGTACGCAATTGGCGACCACCTTTTTCGTCAAGCGAAAGAAGCTAAAGGGAGCGTGACAGCCATTGAAGCCTAACCTCAGGAAATTGATGCCAGGCCTTTTACTTGCCTTCTTTCTCAGTTTATCAGGTGTAACGGGAACGGTCCGAAGCTCGGCCTCCTCGCTGGGTATAGACACAAAAGCGGCAGGGATTTCAGCCACCGAGGAGAGTCCCAACCCGGAGTTAAAAGTAATCCCCGGAGGCCAGACCATTGGCGTGAAGGTAAAATCTGCGGGTGTCTTGATTGTCGGACATCATCTTGTTGAAGTATCCAAGCAATCCAAGGTTTCGCCCGGGGAGAACTGCGGATTACTGCCTGGGGATTTAATGATCTCCATTGATGGAGTGAAGCTGGATGAAGTGTCCAGAGTGGCTAAACTTGTAGAACACGCCGGTAAAACGGATGCTTACCTTTCCATCACTTATAAGCGTGGAGGAAAAGAGCGGATAGCCAAGCTCAAGCCGGCTTATGACCGCAATGATCATGTGTGGCGGCTTGGTTTGTATATACGTGATTCAGCAGCAGGTGTTGGGACTCTTACCTTTTATGCCCCGAATCAAAGCGTTTATGGAGCTCTCGGGCATGTGATTACAGATATGAACACAGGCACCCCGATTGTGGTGGGGAGCGGGCACATCATTCAATCCAGTGTAACCTCCATTTCTAAAAGCCAGGACGGTGATCCCGGTGAGAAGCGGGCCATTTTTCTGAAGGAAAGCCAGGTGCTTGGTAACGTAGAAAGTAATACGCAATTTGGTATCTTTGGCAAAATGACCCGAAATCCGGAACACAGTCTATACCAGGAGCCAATTCCTGTCGCCATGGGCAGCGAGGTAAAAGAAGGTCCGGCTCAAATTCTCACCGTGGTGGACGGGCAGCAGGTTGAGCGGTTTGATGTTCAGATCATTCACGTAGCCCGGCAGCAGCAGCCTGCAACCAAGGGCATGGTGCTTCGGATTACCGATTCCCGGCTCATTGATAAGACCGGAGGAATCGTTCAAGGAATGAGTGGAAGTCCCATTGTCCAGAACGGCAAGCTGATTGGTGCCGTTACCCACGTTTTTGTGAACGATCCGAAGTCCGGTTATGGCTGCTTTATCGAGTGGATGCTTAGAGACTCTGGCGTGCTTCATCAGCAGAATATGATTTCCCCACATCTTAAGGCGGTCTAGCCTTAAGATTTTTTGTCGAAGGGGAGCGAACAAAATCGAATCATGAAATAAAATATTCAATTATAATCTAACCCCGAAAAAAAATAAAGAAAAATAATTTTCGACAGAAGGAATTTAGATTTGCATGTCGAAATCGTAAAGGAGAGAAGAGACAATAAGGAGGAAGCAGCCAGTGCAGAATATTGAAGTGTTGTTGGCCGATGATAACAGGGAATTCACAAATTTGCTTGCCGAATACATTTCCGAGCAGGAAGATATGACCGTGACGGGTATAGCGTATAATGGGGAAGAAGTTCTTCATATGCTGAGCGGTGCCCGTAAAGTCCCGGATGTGCTGATCCTTGATATCATCATGCCGCATTTAGACGGACTTGGCGTTCTGGAACGCCTTCGTGACATGGATTTGAATCCAGCGCCTAAAATCATCATGCTGACCGCTTTCGGTCAGGAGAACATCACTCAAAGAGCTGTGCAGTTGGGAGCATCTTATTATATTCTGAAGCCCTTCGATATGGAGGTTCTGGCCAACCGTGTACGGCAACTGGTGGGAACCCCGGGCAGTGTCACTTCATCCTCCAACATGAATAACTATACCTCTATGAAATCAAACGTTGTGCCGCTCTCCAAGGGCAAGAACCTCGACGCTAATATTACGTCAATAATCCATGAGATAGGCGTTCCTGCGCATATCAAAGGGTATCAGTATTTGCGTGAAGCCATTACTATGGTTTACAACAATATCGAAATTCTTGGGGCTATAACCAAAACCCTCTACCCGGCCATTGCCGAGAAATTCAAGACAACGCCTTCACGTGTGGAACGAGCCATCCGGCATGCCATTGAGGTGGCTTGGACGAGAGGCAACATCGACAGCATTTCTCACCTGTTCGGCTACACCATTAATATCTCCAAATCCAAGCCAACCAACTCGGAATTTATTGCCATGGTAGCCGACAAGCTGCGGATTGAGCATAAGGTTTCTTGAAAGGGTTAGGGGCGTTGAGTGTAACGCGTTGCGGGTTATGGAGGCTGTTTACAGCCAGTATGTGAAAAATGATAAACTTGTTTTGAAGCCAATAAATTTTTCCCATCAAACCCAATAAACCTTTTTGGTTTATTGGGTTTGTTTTTGTAGGAAAACAAAACAACAAAATATGATTTAGAGCAGGATTATGTCTGTAGCTGTGCCTTAAGAATAGCTAGAGATATGTTTGCTCTATTACCAAATTAATTATATCTACATCCACGCATATAGATATGATGGCTAATCAGCAAACGGACATAACAAAGAACGTCTTGAACCCTATTTCGTACGCGAGGATGGCGGCGCTGTTGATCGATCAGTCCAACCGACGTCCACATGGGTAACGAAAAAGGAAGTCGAATTCAAGTATACGTAGCAACCGTTCAACGTGTCGACTTTTACAATGGGCCACGAGCGCCAGGGAATACCTTGGCGGTATTGTCCATCCGCTCCACGGCATGAAGTCCTTTTTGTGCTTAAAATCCCTTGCACAGCATGGGCTTATTAATATAAAATGCTTAATTATAAATGGACATGAAATACATCAAAAAGTAACCTCGATTATCTCATCTATTTTCTTCTAATTCGGACTCTTAATTTACACTCTCAAAAACTCATCTTATTATAGTGTTTCAAAATTTAGGGTAAATTAATGTTACAATTTACCCCACTTATGTTACAATTGAATAAACCTCACTTTGTTATAATTCCCTATTATATAGGGTATACAGACATTCTATTTTTTATACCTGTCGATTATGGATATTTTTTAGGGAAAGATTCTATTAACGTGTGTGCTATGTTTCGATAGGCTCCGCATATAACATCTTCTAGTATAAAACTAGGAGGTGCTATATATGAAAAGAAAGAATAAGGAGGGAAAAGACATGGGAGCAACTGCGCCTAAACTTTACGTGATTGGAAATCCTTCAAAAATTAAAACCACCAAGAAAAAAACTGATCCGTACAAGGCTGTCCCTTTCCACGGAATGAGCGAAAAAGATAGACGAGAAAGCATGGAATCAATGAGGGATGACGATTAAATATGTGGGGGATTTAATTTGGATGGATTAAAATTTTCAGACTATGATGAGTGGTCTGGTATTCAAAAACAAAACATATTTGAGGCATGGGTTCCTTTTGTTCCCGACAGGCCACTCGATTTTTTTGTACATAATGAGGGCAGTGAAAATGAAGGTTTTATAACTTCTATCATAAATGATACAAGTAAGCTCTCTACTCATAATGTAGTCATCCCACTTAAAAGAAGAAAAGTTGTTATTTTAACTTCTGATAAATTGTGCGCAGATATATATTATCCAGATGTTTTAGTAGCCAAGATTGTTACAATTAAAGACCATCATTGTACACAAGATTGGTATAAACTACTTCTTGCAGATAAACATTCTTTATTTGTTCGTCTTCCAAAAGAAATTACTGGGGAAGAAAGTTACATTAACATGGCTCAAGTAACCTCTATAGGAAAGAAACTGTTGATTCAGAAAAAATACATTCTACCCGCAGAAAGAATGCAACTAGTAGAAAGAAGACATAAAGAATGTATTGATTTAGGCGTCATTAAGAACGACACCGAAAGTGCTGCAAGCGAATAAGTAGAAATGTCACTTCTTTGACGGAGGTGGCTTTTTTGATTATATTGAAGTACAAAGTAATAAGCAGACAATTTATTATTCTTTTGGCAAAGAAACTTTTGTATAGGTACTCGTGTACTCCGAAAAGGATAAAACATGATACATTAAAATTAAAATGTCTTCTTAATGTGATGCTAATTTATGATAACCGCTAAAATATTCCCCCGAGTTATTAGCAACAATCCCTTTCACCTAATTACATTGTCATTGGAATCATATCAAAAATAAGATTAAAAATAGCAAAGCAAGAGTTAAAGTTAGAATTAAAAAAACAGATTCAGAAATCTGCTTTTCTAATAGCTCGTATATGTAATTAATATAGATTTTACAAGGGATGATCCGAGTAAACCTCAGGTTCTACTTCAGGAATGTTAATTTGTCTGCTTGATAAAACGCCTTCAATAATTTGTATAAAATCAAGAGAAGCCTTGGCCTGCACCGCCAATTCATAAATGTTCAATATTTGCTCGTCAGTTAACAGCTCAAGAGATGAGGGGCGCGGCGAAGGATGGAAATGATAATTCATTAGATCCCTCCATATGTAAATAAGTATATGTTTCATATACATCCTTTCCAAATGGTACCATTTAGGAGGCGTTATGTCTCCTGCCATTCATCCTGTGAATTTATCTTTACAAATGATGGATAATATGGGACAATGATTGATTTCGAAAAAAACGACCTACTTAGTTGGGTCTGTTGACAAAGTCTTCTTCTGGAGGGATATGAAAGCGGGTGTCCCAAAAGTAGTAAAAAAGAAACCTCTCTTTGAAAAATGGTAGTACCATCTACCATTTCAAAAAAGGAGATTTCATTGGAAAACCCGTTCAATTAGGCGTACATTGACTTCCGGAAGTAAACAAACGTATGGATGACAGAACAGAGAAAAAATACAAAATGGGTTAGGGAGAGAAATCCCTAACCCATTTTGTCAACAGCCCTTAGATAACGGGTTGTTTTTGTTTGCAGCTAAGTATTTTTTGATTCGCAGCTCATTGGATTCCGAGACGGTGGTAAACTGCGCTCCTTTATTAAAAGAAACAAGCTTCCGTTCGGAATCATATCCGTCAATATTATTGGTATTGACAACATTACTGCGGTCAAGACGTTCGAATCCCTTACTCCCATAAGCTGTGAAAAGATCGGAAAGTGTGGTGGGGAGAACAAATTCGCCTTCTTTCGTATGGACGAATATTGTATTCTTGTAATTAGAGAAATACAATATTTCTTCCTCGCTGATATCTCGGGAGGAACCGTCTTTTAGTAGAACACGCATGTTTTCCCCATCCTTGTTTATTACTTCCGCAATTCTTTTGGGGCTTCTGGGCTGTGCAAACCTATCTTCATAATGGAAATGAAGAAACGAGCGGATGCTTCAAGAACTGAAGAAGCGTGTTTAGCGAATGATTTTCTCATTATTATAACCTCCTATTCCAAGGAATAACTGTTAAAGACTGGGCGATATATGCCAGTCCGATTACAGCCGAACCGAACCAGAAATTTAAACCTACAAGTAGAATTGAAAATAGCTTCAGTCTAGGATACAATGTGCGTGGAATTTGAGCGTTCTTGTCCGGATTAGGGGCAAAGAGAATCATTATAACCAGACTGATAGCATTTATAATCCAACCCGTATTCCCCGTGATGCTAAAGAAATATGGAGTGAGGGAACATAACAAAATTGTAGCTATGTTACAAGCGGACGAAGTCTTTAGATGAAAGCCTCCAGAACATAGGCGTAGTATTGAAAAACTAACAATAAATAACATGGTCTCAGGTAAATTATTTAATAGAATTCCTATCAGTGCAGATCCTATAAACGCCAGTATTGTATTTAAAATGATATTCAAGGAATATTGCATAATTTCGATGGAGCAGGTTTGTTCCGGATTCACTCGTTTAATTGCGATTGAAATCTTGCTAGCCAAGAAGTTCAATACTCATCACCACGGTCCTTTTTGTTGGAAAGATATAAATATCCGAACAAGAGCAAGGCATAAAATAGTGGAATTAAAAAGAAGTGCTGATATAAATTTTCGAAAAAATACAACATCAACACAACAACAAAAGCTGAAGGAACAGTTAAAGCAAGCAGTATTTTTTCGTGTTTGCCGATAGCAATCTTCCCATCAGGTTTATCCGGGATGAAATCAAAGCCTTTCCGTTTATATCCAATATAATAACCGAGTAGATAGGCTGTCAGGGCCGAAAAGAATTGCAAAAGATAAGTTCCTACAGATATTCCGGAAATATGCAGTCCATATATCCTTGTTATGTTCATAATTAAATAAAGAGTGGATTGAATTAACATGTAGGCTTGATAAGCCATACCAGTCATTATTGCTGCATAGAATATATGAATTCGAAACAAAAGCCAAAAAAAGCAAAAGACCAGAATGTATTGTGAAAGCACATCAATTACAGCTAATCCATAGTTATGTCTGATGATGTAAGAGAAAAAGCCCATAATCAAACCTGCAAATATAATTTCTTTCGAATACAAATCAATCTTGAATATTTTGAAGGCGAGAAAAAATAATGCAGAACTTTCCAAAACCGAAAATACCATAAAAAGCAAAAAATCCAACATGCATACACTCCCGATGAAAACGATTAATTTACTCTTAATCTTGCAATTATTATACCTAAGGTAATAAAATACAACAATAGGAAATGACACTTTTCGCCAAATTTTTCTTGAAAATTGTATCGGAAGGGTTTTTTACCATGGATCAGCGTCCTGAAACAAATGAATACGGGGATTTTTATGCGAAGTATGTGGCTTTGGTGCCTGAGGATGGGGAACTGGTTGATTGGGCATCTGACGGACAATGATCGGATTATGTCTTACCGCCTCTTGCGTATAGCAAGGGGAGATGAGACCCCACTGGCCGGTTACAAGGAGAATGAGTACGTAAATGCCGGCAGGTTTTAGAGGTTCACTTTGAAAGAAATGCTGGTTCATTATAAAGCTGTACGGGAGCGGTATTTGAAATAACGGAATAGTGAGGCGTAATAGACTATTATAACAAAAAAGCATTCCCTCCAGATTAGCTGGTTGCGGAATGCTTTATTTGTGTATTTTATAGTGGTGGATTCTTGTGGCATTTCCGGCAAACGGGATAATAGGCTTCATTTCCGCCGATCTGGATTTGCTTGCCGCTGTATACAGGCTTGCCGTTTTCCACACGGAGGGCCATAGTTGCTTTGCGCTCGCAGAACCAGCAGATGGTTTTCATTTCTTCGATTTTATCAGCGTAAATCAACATATACTTGCTGCCTTCAAAAAGGTTGTTCTGAAAATCGTTTTTTAATCCGAAGGCCATTACCGGAATATTCAGCTCATCTACTATGCGGACCAACTGGAGAATGCAGTCCTTGCTCAGAAACTGGCACTCATCAATGAGCACACAGTGAGGCTTGGGCATGTTGCTGCTGACGATGCCGTATATATCCGTGTTCTCATCAATGGGGATTGCCTGCTTGCGCAGACCGATCCGTGAGGAGATAAAACCGACCCCGTCTCTGTTATCGATGGAAGGAGTAAAGATGAGCACCGACTTGCCCTGCTCTTCATAGTTATGGGCTACCTTGAGGATTTCAATGGATTTGCCGCTGTTCATAGCTCCGTATTTAAAAAACAACTGTGCCACTGTTCATCGGTCCTTTCCCTAATGACAAAATAATAGTTATCCGAAAAATGCGACCTTATTAGAGTATCATATTCCTGTCCCGCTAAGCCAGCGAAAACATACGGGGAAATGTTATAATGAAATTTATGAACAATTGCAGGAAGGAAGATTTGCATTGGAGGAGAAACTGAATCAATATCAAATACGCATGAACATACTTATGGCAGAGGAGAAGTTATCGCCGGAGGTGCAGGGCTTGCTCGAGGAATTGCTGGCAGATTTGACAGAAGCAGCCCGTAGTAACAAAGCTTTGCGAAGAGCCGCCCTGAAGGCGGGACAGTCTTCCATGATGTCCAGCCGTTTGCGGGATGCACTGCAGGAATAACATAAGAATCGCAAACGGAATAAGTAACATCTTCGGAGAGTGGGTCGTCCGGTCGGAGGAACGCATATGCGTCTTATTTTCTCTTTTCTAAAAAAATACCGTGTGGCCGCTGTTGCCGCGCTTGTGATGATGCTGATTGAGCTTGCTGTGGAGCTGTCTCAGCCCCTCCTGATCTCCAAAATCATTGACGAAGGTATAAAGGGCGGGGATTCCTCCGTCGTATGGCTGTGGGGCGGCATATTGGTAGCGAGCGCTGTAGTAGCGTTTGTAGCAGGAATTCTAAGTTCATTTTTTGCCTCGCATGCCAGTCAGAGCTTTGCGTTCGATCTCAGGGACAAGCTGTATGACAGGGTGCAATCCTTCTCGTATGAGGTTTTTAACCGTTTTGCCGCTTCTTCCCTGATTACACGGCTGACCGGTGATGTTTCGCAGCTGCAGGATACGATATTTATGAGCTTGCGCTTCATGACCCGGGTACCGCTTGTGGTGATGGGCAGTGTAATCATGGCGGTGGTTGTGCATGTAAAGCTCGGGCTGCTTCTGGCGGTTACGGTTCCTGTGTTGGCCGTATTTTTATACTGGATGATGAAAAAGGCCTCAGCCTTATTCCGTAATGTCCAAAGCCGGCTTGATGGGGTCAATGGAGTCATTCAGGAAAATCTTACGGGCATCCGGTTAATCCGCGTCTTTGTCCGGATGACTCATGAGATGGGGCGTTTCGCAGCATTTAGCGGCCATTTGATGAGAACCACGGTGTCCGCACTGCGGTTGACGGAAACGACGATGCCGTTCATTTTGCTGATTGTGAATGCAGGCATACTGGCGGTGCTGTGGTTTGGACGGCTTGAGATTTCTGCCGGCAAGGCTACGCTGGGTGAGACTGTTGCTGTAATCAACTACTCACTGCGTACGATTGGGGCGCTCTCGGCGTTATCCTGGATAGTGGTGACCTTCTCAAGAGCCCACGCTTCCTCTCAGCGGATAGGTGAAGTTTTCGCGGAGGGAGCGGAGCTGGCGGATGCCACGGTTAGTGTGAGTGCAGCAAAGTCAGCCAAGCCTGTTAATGAACAGCCGATTCAGGGCCGGGTTGAATTCGAAGGGGTCAGCTTCCGGTATCCAGGAAGTGATATTTCCGTACTTGAGAATATTACTTTTACAGCTTCCCCCGGTGAACGGATCGCGATTATGGGTGCAACCGGCTCGGGGAAATCTTCGCTTGTCGGACTTATTCCCCGTTTATATGAGGGAAATACCGGAGTGATCCGGATAGACGGAGCAGATACCCGTGATATGGACATTTCCAGACTTCGGCATGCGATTGGTTATGTCCCCCAGGAAGTGCTGCTCTTTACGGGATCGGTGCGTGAGAACATTGCCTGGGGGAATGAGCATGCAACCCGTAAGCAGATCGAACGGGCTGCAGCTGCGGCGCAAATTCACGGGACGGTTCAAGGACTGCCGGACGGATACGACACAAAGCTCGGGCAGCGGGGGGTTAACCTGTCTGGCGGTCAAAAGCAGCGTCTGACCATTGCCAGAGCTCTGGTGAGAAACCCGGCCATACTCATTCTTGATGACAGCACCAGTGCGCTTGATGCCGTAACAGAGGGGGCATTGCTGGAAGCTCTGAAAGAGATGTCCTGCACCACGTTTCTGATTACACAAAAGATCAGCTCCACGGCGTCTGCGGATTTGATTCTGCTGCTGGATGAAGGGCGATTGATCGCGAAAGGCTGCCATAAGGAGCTGATGGGAAGCTCCGCGCTGTACCGGACGATTTACAAATCACAGACAGGCGGGGAGGTCCAGCATGTTCAAAGCATTACTTGAGCCCTTTCGCCACCCGAGGCCGGCGTTTGAGCTGGGTGAAGGCAAGTTAGGGCTGGCCTCCGGCCGAAAGCCTAAAGCGAAGGCAAAGGCAAAGGATTGGTCCGGCACGCTGAAGCGGATCTGGAAATATCTTGCGAAGCGGAAAGCAAAGCTGAGTCTGGTGATGTTCATGGTGGTGCTTAGTTCCCTGTTGGCGCTGCTAGGCCCCTATCTGATCGGTGTGGCGGTGGATGAGTTTCTGGAAGGCACGGGTGGCAGAAGATGGGGAACCTTTTTAATAGGACTGGCCTTTGTGTACATCTTCTTTTCCCTGACTTCGTGGCTGCAAAATATATGGATGATCGAGATTGCCCAGGAGACCGTATACCGGATGCGCACCGATCTGTTCTCCCATCTGCATAGACTGCCCATTTCATTCTTTAACCGGCGGCAGCAGGGAGAGATTATGAGCCGGCTTACCAATGATATTGAGAATATCAGCTCTACCTTCAACAGTTCGGCGATTCAGATATTTTCAAGTATCCTGACGCTGCTGGGGACAGTTTCCGTAATGCTGTGGCTTAGTCCGCTTTTGACACTGCTTACGTTTATCGTGGTGCCCTTAATGGCTTTCGGGATGCGCTGGATTACGCGAAGAACCGGTCCGCTCTTTAAGGAACGGCAGCGGAATATGGGAGAGTTGAACGGTTATATTGAAGAGACGCTGTCGGGCCAGCGCATTATTAAAGCCTTTTCGCAGGAAGATCGGGTGATCAGCGGGTTCCGTGAACGGAACAACCGGATTATGCTGTCAGGCTATTGGGCGCAAGCTATTTCCGGCTTTATTCCCAAGCTTATGAACGGCCTGAATAATTTGAGCTTTGCGATTGTTGCCGGTGTCGGCGGCATTCTGGCCATTCGAGGATCGATTACGGTCGGGGTCATTATCGTGTTCGTCGAATACACCCGCCAGTTCACCCGCCCGTTAAATGATCTGGCGAACCAGTGGAACAGTCTGCTGTCGGCGATAGCCGGCGCGGAGAGAGTTTTTGAGGTGCTGGATGAAGAGACCGAGGCGAAGGATGAGGGTGCGGCTCTTACACTGGAAACCGTGAAGGGTGAGGTGGATTTCTCCCGGGTATCCTTTTCCTATGACGGAAACGGGGATACGCTTCATGATATTAGCTTTGTGGCGAAGCCCGGTGAGATGATTGCATTGGTCGGTCTAACAGGAGCAGGGAAAACGACGCTAATCGGCTTGCTATCGCGTTTTTATAATCCGAATGCGGGTTGGATTACTATTGATGGGCGTGATATTACCTCTATCCGGCGCGAAAGTCTGCGTGGACATATGGCGTTCGTACTGCAGGATTCTTTTTTGTTCAAAGGAAGTATCCGTAACAATATCCGCTACGGCAGGCTGGATGCTACGGATGAAGAGGTCGAAGAAGCGGCTAAACTGGCCAATGCCCACTCTTTTATTATGCGTATGCCGGATGGATATGAGCACATGCTGTCTACAGACGGAAGCGGCATTAGCCAGGGGCAGAAGCAGCTGCTGGCGATTGCAAGAGCGATTCTTGCCGACCCGGCCATGCTTATTCTGGATGAGGCCACAAGCAGCATCGACACCGTGACGGAAGTCAAAATTCAGGAGGGCTTGCAGGCGCTCATGAAGGGGCGGACCAGCTTCGTCATTGCCCACAGGCTGAATACGATCCGGGCGGCAGACCGGATTCTTGTTCTTCAAGGAGGGCGCCTGCTACAGCAAGGTTCGCATGAGGAACTGCTGCGGCAGGGAGGACTGTATAGCGAGCTGGTGGCGGGTCATTCGAGGCTGGCGGTGGAGTAAATCCCCAGATTTATACAACTGGAATTTTCCTGAAAAATGGCTCGTTTTGGCGGACAGAGGAGCCCTTATTTAGCTGAAAGCGGACTAAAGAAGGCGTTGAATCCACAATTAGCTGCACCTCAGTCCGCTTCTGTTCTCCTTTAGTACATCAGCCGATAATAGTTATCATGAACGAAACCGACATCGCAATTTGTTTATCTCGTAGGTTGAAATGGAAATCCTAAGAGTGAATGGCTCAAAGATTCCAATTCAGAGCTAACAAACAAAAAGGAGTCGGTTTACTAATGAGTATCGCCAAAAAGTATATTGGATTAGACGTATCCAAAGCCAAAATTGCTGTAGCCATCGCGGACGAGGGCCGAAGCGAACCCCGCTTCTGGGGGATTATCGAACATACCAGGGAACGTGTTCTAAGGCTTTTGCAGCAGTTGCAAGGTTCCGGAGAATCCAGAGCGGAACTGGAAGTCTGCTACGAAGCCGGGCCCACCGGGTACATGCTTCACCGCTGGCTGCTGGAATCCGGCATTTCCTGTACGGTTGTCGCTCCCTCCCTCATCCCTCAGCGGGCCGGCGACCGAATCAAGACCGACAAGCGGGATGCGCTGCGTTTGGCTCAGCTGTTTCGTGCCGGCGAGCTGACCGGTGTTTACATCCCATCCCCTGAGGAGGAAGCTCTCCGGGATCTCGTTCGAGCCCGGGAGGACGCAAAAGAAGATATGAACCGCCACAAGCAGCGCATGGGCAAGTTTCTGCTACGCTTGCAGCTCGCTCCCCCAAGCAAGGTCAAGGCATGGACCTTCGCCTACGAAGAGTGGCTGGACACCCTCCGCTTCGAGAGTCCCTGCCACCGTATGGTGTTTCAGGAATACCGGGAGAGCATTCGAGAAACGGCAGAACGACTCCGGCGTTACGAAAAAGAGATCGAGCTTCTCTCCCACACCCATGCGCAGGCGCCGCTTATTGAAGCGCTTCAGGCGCTGCGAGGGGTGGCTACACTCACCGCCACGACGCTGGTGTCGGAGATGGTCAGCGTGACGCGGTTTGCCAGCGCCCCCTCATTCATGAGTTACTGTGGTCTGGTGCCCAGCGAGCACTCCAGCGGCGTGAGCCGCAGTCAGGGGAAGCTGACCAAGGCCGGTAATGCGCATTTGCGACGGGTGCTGGTCGAAGCTGCCCACCATTACCGGCACTCGCCGGGAGTGCGCCGCAAACTGCGCGAGCGGATCACCGGACTGCCGCCGGAGGTGCAGCGGATGGCCTGGGAGGCACAGAACCGGTTGCACCGCAAATATATGAACATGCTGGGAAAAGGGAAGCACAAATCGAAGATCGTAGCCGCCATTGCCCGGGAGCTTGCCGGATTTGTATGGGCGATTGCCCGAGCTTTGGAGATGGACGACCGAAACCCCGTCCCGGAGTCCAAGCTTGCCGGGTAACCCTCTCCGTCCGTCTACTGCAATGTGACGCTGTATACCACTGAAAAATCACTCCCTAAAGGAAAGGAGATGAATGCCAGGAAGCCGGAGCATGACTTACCTTGGAGGCAGAATCGAGCAAGGTGAAGAGAAACGCCGCGGAAGCCCTTTGTGCCCGTTTGCTTGCGAACGATGGACGAAAATAGTTAGCGGCAGGCTCTTCAGATGGATTAATACCATGTGTAAACCCACGAATATCAGGATGCCGACCAGCGAATGATTTTTGCCTCCAAGCTAAGGACATGCTCCCTCCCTAATGTGTAAGGAAAGAAATCACACTCAGAGTCAACCCCTTTGGAAAAAGGGGGCTCTCTTTAAAAGACGTCTATTGATAGGTTTGTTTAAGTGCGCCAAAAACGGAGTTGCTACAGCGGCGCTTGACAGTTTCGTTCATATTAGGGCTATGCAGTCCGCCTAATGGCTCGAATCGGCTTACACCAGCATGCAACATTTTGTCAAGCACTGATTCTGGTGTTGATCCAAAAAAATAACAGCCTTCCTATCGGGAAGGCTGTTGACGTATTTAAGAAGTCGCTTCAGGCGGCGGTACCTGTTTAGGCTTCTTTTTCTCCTTAAAGCGGGGACCCACGTAGTTGCGCTTGCGGTCACGGGTAAGAATCCAGCCGCCTAGGAAGGTCATTCCTGCAGCGAAGAGGATGAGACCGCCGCCGAAATGGAGCCAGGCAAAGACCGGTGTTACTGTATCGTCGCCGTGCATGGATATATAATTGAAAATGTCGTCTTTCATCATGAGGAAGCCCTTCATGGCAAGCAAGCCGGGAATTACAAGAATAAGGATAGCGATGAAGCGTGAAATTAGCAGTTTCATAAGTTTCCCTACCCCTCTGAGCCCTTTTTATTCAACCCTATGATAACGCTTTGTTCTCAAAAAGTCCATTTGGCATATGACGTTTGTATGTTTTGTAATGTGGTCAAAAGGGAGTACAATATAGTACGTTAAGATGAACTTATCTGTAATGAACTGGAGGATACATATTCATGACAATTTCATGTGATGTGGCGGTGCTTGGCGGAGGAACCGGGGGATATGTGGCGGCGATCCGCGCCGCTCAGCTGGGGAAGTCAGTCGTCGTCATAGAAATGGATAAACTGGGGGGAACATGTCTGCATCGCGGATGCATTCCCAGCAAGTCGCTGCTGCGCAGTGCGGAGGTATACGCTGAAATTAGCGAAAGCGAGAGCTACGGGATCGAGACATCCGGCGTAAAGCTGGTTTTTCCGAAGGTGCAGCGTCGCAAGGAAGCGGTTGTTGAGCAGCTTCACCAGGGCGTGCAGTATTTGATGCGCAAAAACAAGATTCAAGTCATTAAAGGCAAGGGACGCGTAACCGGCCCTTCTATCTTCTCCCCGCGCAGCGGTGCGGTAGCCGTGGAGCTTGAGGACGGTGAGATGGAGACGGTGGTATCTAATCATCTGATCATTGCAACAGGATCACGTCCGCGCGTTCTTCCCGGTCTTGCACCGGATGGGAAAGCTATTCTTAGCAGTGAAGAGGCATTGGCTATGGAAGAGCTGCCTGTTTCCATGATTATTGTTGGCGGCGGGGTAATCGGCGTGGAATGGGCATCGATGCTCGCTGATTTCGGTGTCGAGGTTACGGTTGTGGAAGCCGCAGGACAATTGCTGCCGTTCGAGGATGCAGAGGTGGGTAAAGAGCTTCAGCGTCTTCTGAAGAAACGCGGTGTCAAGGTACTGACGGATACTTCCGTTGACAGCAGCACCTGCAAAGTGACGGAGAACGGAGTGACTATTGAAGCGCGTAAAGGAGAACAGAGCCAGACTCTGTCGGCGCAGAAGCTGCTGGTTTCCGTAGGAAGGCAGGCCAATGTCGATAATATAGGTCTGGAGAATACAGATATCCGCTTCGAGAAGGGCATTATATCCGTGAATTCGAATATGCAGACGAATGAGCCGCATATCTACGCTATCGGAGATTGTATAGGAGGCCTTCAACTGGCCCACGCAGCCAGTCATGAGGGTATCAGAGCCGTGAATCATCTGGCCGGAGAGACCCTTCATCCGTACCATACCCATCTGGTTCCCCGTTGTGTCTACAGCCGCCCGGAGGTGGCAAGTGTCGGCTATGCAGAGAAGGAAGCCAAGGCACTGGGTCATGATGTGGTGACAGGCAAATTCCCTTTTTCCGCTATCGGAAAAGCGATTGTATACGGCATGAAGGACGGGTTCGTCAAAGTAGTCGCGGATCGCAGCAGCGGAGATATTCTCGGTGTACAGATGATTGGACCTCATGTGACCGATCTAATCGGCGAGGCTGCACTTGCTCAGCTGCTGGACGCTACGCCATGGGAGATTGGGGAGGCGATTCACGCTCATCCTACACTTTCGGAGATTATCGGCGAGGCGATGCTGGCTGTGGATGGACGGGCTATCGGGATGTGATCAAATCGGCTTTTCTTTTTGGGAGTAAAGGGATTATAATAAACTCAAGCCAAGTCTTAGTACCAGGTTATAAGATCAGATCAGTATTGACTGAAATGCTCTGCCGGACCAAGGCTTGAGGCTTTATGAATAAGGAGGTACCTCTCAATATGGAATCCCAAGGTACTGTAGAAACGGTTAATAGGCATAAACAGCTGGGTCTGAGCGACGGACAGGTCATAGATATGTACAGATATATGCTGCTTGCGCGTAAATACGACGAGCGGAGTCTGCTGCTGCAGCGGGCAGGCAAAATCAATTTTCATGTCTCCGGCATCGGCCAGGAGGCTGCGCAGGTAGGAGCGGCATTTGCGCTCGACCGGCAAAACGATTATTTTTTACCCTATTACCGGGATTATGCCTTTGTGCTTACCGTCGGGATGACGACACGGGAGCTGATGCTGTCGGTGTTCGCCAAGGCGGAAGATCCGAACAGCGGCGGACGGCAAATGCCGGGACACTTCGGCAGCAAGCGTCTGCGTATAGTGACCGGATCAAGTCCGGTGACCACGCAGGTGCCGCATGCGGTAGGATTTGCGCTGGCCGCCAAGATGCAGAAGAAAAAGTTTGTTTCCTTTGTTACCTTTGGAGAAGGCTCCAGCAACCAGGGCGATTTCCACGAAGCCTGTAATTTCGCCGGTGTGAATAAGCTGCCGGTCATTATTATGTGCCAGAACAACCAGTATGCGATTTCTATCCCTGCGCACCGCCAGCTTGGCGGCAAGGTTAGCGACCGGGCGCTTGGCTACGGGTTTCCGGGTCTTCGCGTTGACGGGAATGATCCGCTGGAAGTCTATCGTGTGGTCAAGGAAGCACGTGAGCGGGCGTTGGCCGGTGAAGGTCCGACTTTGATTGAAGCGATGATGTATCGTCTGTCCCCGCATTCCACTTCGGATAATGATCTGGCCTACCGGACGAAGGAAGAGGTAGACGAGAATTGGAAGAAGGACGGCGTGGCAAGCTTCCGCAATTACTTGATCAACCTGGGACTGTGGAGCGATGAACAGGAACGGGATATGATTGCCGAGTGCAATCTTGAATTAAAAGAAGCTATCGAATACGCCGACAGTGCGCCGTTCCCGAAACCGGAAGATACGCTGCTGCATGTGTACAGCGAGTCAGAAGGAGGAGTGTAAACCATGGCTATTATGGAATATATCGATGCCATCCGGCTGGCGATGAAGGAAGAAATGGAGCGGGATGACTCCGTATTCGTGCTTGGAGAAGACGTGGGTGTCAAAGGCGGAGTGTTCACAACCACCAAAGGACTTCAGGACCAGTTCGGAGCAGAGCGCGTACTGGATACGCCGCTGGCGGAATCGGCAATAGCCGGTGTTGCCATCGGCGCTGCGATGTACGGAATGAAGCCGATTGCCGAAATGCAGTATTCTGATTTCATGCTGCCGGCAACGAACCAGATTATCAGTGAAGCGGCCAAAATCCGCTACCGCTCCAATAACGACTGGAATTGTCCGGTTGTCATCCGTGCGCCGATTGGTGGCGGTATTTTTGGCGGACTGTATCATTCCCAATGTCCGGAATCCATTTTCTTTGGTACGCCGGGACTGAAGATTGTTGCTCCTTATTCGGCTTATGATGCCAAAGGACTTCTGAAATCGGCGGTTCGTGATCCTGATCCCGTCTTGTTCTTCGAGAACAAGAAATGCTACAAGCTGATCAAGGAAGAGGTGCCGGAAGGAGATTACACGGTGCCTATCGGAGAAGCGAACCTGCTGCGTCAAGGAAGCGATATAACGGTTATAGGTTACAGTTTGCCGCTGCATTTTGCGATGCAGGCCGCGGAAGAGCTGGAGCGCGAGGAAGGCATTACAGCGCATATTCTTGATTTGCGCACGCTCCAGCCGCTTGATCGGGAAGCGATTATTGTTGCGGCACGCCAGACCGGGAAGGTGCTGATCGTACATGAGGATAACAAGACCGGAGGCATAGGCGGGGAGGTAGCGGCTATTATTGCCGAGCATTGCCTGTTCGAGCTGGATGCGCCGATTTTCCGTCTCTGTGGTCCCGATGTGCCTGCAATGCCTATTAGTCCGCCGATGGAGAAGTTTTTCATGCTGAGCAAGGATAAGGTGAAGGCGGAAATGCTCCGGTTGGCTCAATACTAGGACGTTATCGTATAACTTTTTGAGGAGTGAATTTATGTCTGACAACCAAAAGCTGATCGATGTGACCATGCCGCAGCTGGCCGAGTCGCTTGTATCGGCAACAATCGGCAAATGGCTGAAAAAGCCGGGTGATCAGGTAGAACAGTATGAGCCGCTTTGTGAGGTCATAACAGATAAGGTAAATGCCGAGCTGCCTTCGACAATCGATGGTGTTATGGGTGAATTATTGGCTGAGGAAGGCCAGACGGTGAGTGTCGGTGAGGTGATCTGCCGGATTGCTGTACCTGAGGTTTCCTCGAATGCAACGGGTACAGGAGAAACACCAGTGCCCTCTAGCCATTCATCAGGAAGAGAGCACCAAGCAGCAACGCAAGGTGCTGCTGTATCTGCAACTGGTGAAGTCTCTGCCGTTAGTGAAAACGCGCCGATGCGCTCCCGTTATTCTCCGGCTGTGCAAAGTCTTGCGGCTGAGCACAGAATTGATCTTACCGCTGTAGCTGGAACAGGGAATGGCGGTCGTATTACCCGCAAAGATGTTCTGGCATTTCTTGCTGCCGGTGGATCAGCTGCGGCGGCAGTCGCTTCAGCTGGCGTATCCGCTCCGGCAAGGCAGACTGCTGCTTCTGCTACTCCTGTGCAGGCTTTTGAGACTGTACAGACGGAGCTGGAGGAGCCTGTTCGTCAGTCGGGGCTGCATCTGAGTGAATCACCACGAATACCAACCATTGAGGTGGAAGGCGGCCGGGGCAGCAGCTCGGAGTATTTAATCGATGTAACGCCGATCCGCAACACAATAGCCTCCCGCATGCGCCAGAGCGTCACGGAGATTCCGCATGCCTGGACCATGATTGAAGTGGATGTCACAAATCTTGTAATACTCCGTAACAAGCTTAAGGATGAGTTCAAGCGGAAAGAAGGCATTAATCTTACCTATCTGGCATTTCTGATGAAGGCTGTGGTTAGTGCGATTAAGGATTATCCGATCATAAACTCCGTCTGGGCCGTAGACAAAATAATCGTCAAACGCGATATCAATATTACTCTCGCGGTCGGTACAGAGGATTCTGTGATGGTGCCAGTTATCAAGAAGGCCGATCAGAAGAACGTCGCCGGTCTTGCCCGTGAAATCGACGAGCTTGCGCTCAAGACGCGTGAGGGCAAGCTGCGTCTGGAAGATATGCAGGGCGGTACGTTTACTGTCAACAATACAGGCTCATTCGGCTCTATACTTTCTTACCCTATTATTAACTACCCGCAGGCAGCGATTCTTACCTTTGAATCCATAGTGAAGAAGCCTGTAGTTATTAATGATATGATTGCTGTGCGTTCCATGGCTAACATCTGTCTGTCCCTGGATCACCGGATACTGGACGGCGTTATTTGCGGACGTTTCCTGCAGCGGGTAAAGGATAATGTGGAAGGATACACGCCGGAGACGAAGCTTTACTAAGTCTGGAAAGCGCAGGTTATAGCACATATGGGAAAAGGGGATGTCGAGGCATGAGCATCACGAATGCACGCAAGCTGGCCATTTCGTACACGCCTATGATGGAGTACGGCAGTGCCTGGAAGCTGCAAAAAGAAGCAGTAAAAGCTATTGATGCCGGTGACCAGCCGGAACAGCTTATTCTTTTGCAGCACCCTCCTACGTATACTATCGGTTCACAGAACCATCCCGAGCATCTCCTCCTGGGCGGCGAGCAGTTGAAAGAACGGGGTATCGCCTTGTTTGAAATCGACCGGGGAGGAGATATTACATATCATGGACCGGGTCAGCTAGTGGGTTATCCTCTTCTGCTTATTGGGGAAAACGGGAAAGTGAATCTGCACGGATATCTGCGTAACCTTGAACAGGTTATCATTGATTATCTGGGTTCCTATGGCATTGTTGGTGATCGCAAACCGGAATACACGGGTGTATGGGTAGGCGATGAGAAAATCTGCGCGATCGGTGTCAAGTTCAACAAAAGCCGGTCCCGCAGAGGATTTATCACCAGCCATGGGTTCGCATTTAATATCAGTGCGGGAATATCACAGATGGGCTTCCAGGGCATCATTCCCTGCGGTATTACGCAGTATGGTGTCACTTCATTGGAGGAATGCCTGGGGGTTAGCCTTGAAATTGAAAAGGTTGCCCGTCAGCTGGTGCCTTACTTCCTGAACCGGTTTTCATATGAGGAGTTTGAACAAGAGTCAGGAAATGCCGAATAGCAGCCGGAAAGGTCCGGCTGCTATAATTAGCTTGCAAAGATGTGACGATTACCCTGCAAGGAAGGGCTCGATAACGACCATCAAGGTAGAGGCGATCATGGCGATCAGCATCACGTAGATGAAAATGCGGAACCATTTTTGACGTTGCATGAGTGACTCCTTTAGAATTAGTTTAAGTTAAGAACATAAAGCTTGTTACCCAGTAGATCTATTGTAACGTATCCGTGAAAGAGAGGGAAGTCCATTGACAGCACAAGACCGATTGATTCAGGAGTTTATGGAGCTTGTCCGTATTGACAGCGAGACGGGAAATGAACGGCAAATTGCCGATGTCCTGAAGAAGAAATTCAGCGACCTTGGACTGGAAGTTGTTGAAGATGACTCCCAGGAAAGAACGGGACATGGCGCCGGTAATTTGTTCATCACTTGGCCCGCAGAGAATGGCGGAGAGGCACTGAAGCTGCTCTTCACCTGCCATATGGATACCGTTGTTCCAGGTAAAGGCATTAAGCCTGCGCTTGGAGAAGACGGCTGGATTACCAGTGACGGCAGTACTATTCTTGGGGCTGACGACAAAGCCGGGCTGGCCGCGTTATTCGAAGCTATCCGTGTTATTCAGGAGCAGAAGCTTCCGCACGGACAAATTCAATTTGTCATCACAGTAGGTGAAGAAGCGGGGCTGTTAGGGGCACGTTCAATGAATCCGAATCTTTTGGATGCCGATATGGGCTATGCCTTGGATTCAAACGGTGAGATTGGTGCGATCGCTGTGGCTGCGCCTACACAGGCGAAGGTGACCATGCAAATCTTTGGCAAATCGGCTCATGCAGGTGTTAATCCGGAGGATGGCATCAGTGCCATTCAAGTGGCCAGCAAGGCGATTGCGGCCATGAAGCTGGGACGCATTGACAGTGAGACAACGGCCAACATTGGCAAATTCGCGGGCGGCGGCCCTACGAATATCGTTTGTGACCACGTACAACTGGACGCGGAAGCACGCAGTATTGTTCAGGAGAAGGTTGACAAGCAAGTGGCGCAAATGCGTGAAGCACTGGAGACTACTGTTCGTGAATATGGCGCGGAGTGTGAGTTCCGCAGTGAAATTATCTATCCGGCATTCAGCTTCAATGAGAATGACCCTGTGGTCCAGCTTGCCAATCGGGCGATTTCGTCCATTGGGCTCACGCCGCGCCTGTTCCATTCCGGCGGAGGCAGTGATGCGAATGTGTTCAATGGCTTGAAGGTTTCGACGGTGAACCTGGCTATCGGTTACGAGCATATTCACACAACCAAGGAACGGATCAAAGCCGGGGATATCGTTAAGGCGGCTGAAATGGTTGTGGCTATCATCAAAGAGAGCGTCAAAGGCTAAATTTATTAGGTGCACACAGAGGAGCTTTCCCCGGATCGGTCGATCCCGGCGGAGGGCTCCTTGTATTTTTTCAGGCAGGATAGATCACTATGTAGTGACAGAACGTAGGCGAGTGGCATATCCCGTCCATATTGCTGTATCCACTGAGCCAGCACGGCTTTAATCTGATTCGGTGTGCCCGCCATTATAAAAGCGGAGGAGCTTGTACGGCTGAAGATGTCATTCATGGACGGTTCCTTCTTTCCAGTTAAGTTTGTTATAATACACCGTATGCAGAACTGAGCCAAAGGAGACCTGATGAAAATGAAAAAATACGAACTGAAGCCTAACCCGGCCCTGGATGAAGAAACTTTGTCTTCGAAGCCTATTTTTGACGGGAAAATCATTACACTCCAGGTGGACACGGTGCGTCTGCCGGATGGCAACACGGCTACCCGTGAGGTGGTGAAGCACCCGGGAGCGGTGGCAGTACTCGCCTTGAACAACAATAAAATGCTTGTTGTGGAGCAGTATCGCCAGCCTATGCACCGCACCGAGGTGGAGATTCCGGCAGGCAAGCTGGACCCGGGGGAAGACCCTTTGTATGCTGCAGGACGCGAGCTGCAGGAGGAGACAGGTTTTCATAGCGGAGAGCTTTTTCTTCTGAAGTCGTTCTATACTTCTCCCGGATTTGCTGACGAAATCATTCATTTATATGTGACAGAGAATGCCGAGCCCGGAGAAATGGCGCTGGATGAGGATGAGTTCCTGGAGGTTGCTGAGCTGACGCTGGAAGAAGCCTACGAATATATAGAGAGCGGGCGCATCGCTGACGCAAAGACGATGATGGCGGTGTACGCATGGCATCTTTACACCTTGACGGGACAATGGCACTAGAACCGGAACTTAAGGCCTGCTATTGTGACCTGCATGTTCATATTGGCAAAACATCGGACGGTCATTCGGTTAAAATCAGCGGAAGCCGCGACCTGACCTTTGCGGGTATTGCCAAAGAGGCGGCGCAGCGCAAGGGGATGGAGCTGGTGGGTATCATAGACAGCCATTCACCTCCAGTTCAGCGCGATATTATGGATTGTCTGGATTCCGGAGAAATGACCTCTGCGAAAGGCGGCGGCATTGCTTACCGGGGAACAACCATTGTGCTGGGGGCGGAGATTGAGATCCGTGAACCGGGACGGAAGGAATGCCATGTCCTGGCTTTTATGCCGGATCTGGAGACGATGCAGGACTTCAGCAGCTGGATGAGCCGCCATATGCGGAATATTAACTTAAGCTCCCAGCGCTTGTACGCTCCGGCACGGGTGCTGCAGGATGAGATTTACGGGAGAGGCGGGCTGCTGATTCCTGCCCATATTTTCACTCCCCATAAGGGCTTGTATGGCTGCAGCGCGGAGCAAATGGCCGATATTTTTGACCTGGATCGCATTGCGGCCGTTGAACTTGGGCTGAGTGCGGATTCAGAAATGGCCGGGTATATCAGCGAACTTGACCGGTATACCTTCCTGACCAACTCCGATGCGCATTCCCTGGGGAAAATCGGCCGTGAATATAACGTTATGGAGCTTGCGGAACCTTCCTTTGCGGAGCTGAGGTTGGCGCTGGAACGTAAAGAGGGGCGCGGGGTAACGGGCAACTTTGGACTGAATCCCCGGCTCGGCAAGTACCACCGGACTTACTGCAGCGGCTGCGGGAGCATCATCGATGAAACTTTCGCCACTTCAGAGCGCTGTCCTTATTGCGGCAGCCCGAAGCTGGTGCAAGGCGTGCTGGACCGGATTCTGCATATCGCCGACCGCGAAGAGCCGGTAGTGCCTGCTCACCGTCCTACGTACCACTATCAGGTGCCGCTTGATTTCATACCGGGCCTTGGAAAAGCTAAGATGAATATTCTCTTGGAGGCTTTTGGCAGCGAAATGAATATTATACACAAGGCCGGTGAACAGGAGATTGCAGCGGTCGCTGGAGCAGATTTGGCCGCCAAAATCGTCGCCGCCCGCTCCGGTGTTCTTGAGCTGTCTGCAGGGGGCGGCGGGACCTACGGCAAAGTAGTTCAGGCAAGGGGCAGACTAAAGGACAAGTCATAGAATGGGGCGTTTCTTCATATGGTGTAACATATGACCGGAAAGGAGAACGTCCAAGGTGCGAAACATCCGACTGATGGTAAAGGAACAGACGCCTTTGTATATTTTTGTCGCCGTTTTATTCTTGGTAGGGGTTATCTTCGGGGCCCTCATTGTCAGCGCGATGACGCTGGATCAGCAGCAGGATTTGGGGGAGTACCTGGGTAATTTTTTTATTACGGTGGATCAACAGGGGCTGCCTGCCGATCCGGAATCGTTCTGGAGCATCGCCGGTCTCCATCTTAAATGGATTGGCCTGATCTGGATTCTTGGGCTCTCTGTAATCGGGCTGCCAGGCATTCTTATTCTTGATTTTCTCAAAGGCGTGCTGATCGGGTTCACAGTCGGTACTCTGATCGCCCAATATTCCTGGCACGGGTTGTTGTTTGCACTGGTTTCGGTCGCCCCGCATAATTTGGTCCTGATTCCAGTGCTTTTGGTTAGCAGTGCGGCTGCGATTGCCTTCTCTTTGCACATGATCCGCAGCCGGGTACTGGGCCAGCGCCGGAATTCGGTAACCCGCCCTTTTGCCATGTATACGGTGTTGTCGCTCTCCATGGCGGTGCTGATTTTGGGTGTTTCCAGTTTTGAAACCTGGGTAACACCGGCTATGATGCGCTGGGTAACGCCTTCACTTATACAAGCTGTTACGGACTCCGCCGCATTGTAAAAGCGTTTGACTTCTCAAAGTAACTCCCCCTATAATGAAAGAAGTGGTTTGAGCCCGGTGCGGTAATTTTCCAAGGGGGAGGCAGACAATGGAAGCCCGGATAGATAAAATCAAGCAGCAGCTACAATCCCATGGATATAAGCTTACACCTCAACGGGAAGCTACCGTAAGGGTGCTCCTGGAGAACGAGGAGGATCATCTCAGCGCCGAGGACGTATTCATGCTCGTGAAAGAGAAAGCTCCCGAAATCGGTCTGGCCACCGTATATCGTACCCTGGAATTGCTTAGTGAGCTTCATGTTGTGGAGAAGATCAACTTTGGCGACGGGGTGGCCCGTTATGATTTGCGTACGGACACAGCGAAACATCATCACCATCATCTGATCTGTGTGCAATGCGGCAGTATGGACGAAATCCGTGAGGATTGGCTCGGTCCGCTGGAAGAAAAGCTGGAGATCGAATTCAATTTTACGGTGATTGATCACAGGCTCGATTTTCACGGGATATGTCACCGCTGCAAGGACAAGAATAATTCGGACGGGAAGCGTCCTGAGTAATATTTATAAATAAGAAATTTTTATAGATAAGGAATTAGTTCAAAAGCTCTCCCCGGCAAGGCTGCCGGAGAGGGCTTTTTAAAATTTATATAGATTGAACTGAGGAGATATAAGGTTTGGGTGAAAGTAACGGAGGGGGATTTTTGGAACTGGAGGAGCGTTAGCGACCGCCTTTGTCTCCGGATTTCATCCGCGAACGCGGTAAAATTAAAGAAATTCTTACGACAACAGCGGCCGGAAGTCCAAACATTCACCGTAGTTACGACCACACTCCGAATGAAAAAATTTTCAGTACTATCTATTTAGATAGTCCGGGGAAGAAAGATACATAAGAAATCACTTAGCGGCATAAGGTGAAGGACCGGGTTTGTCCCGGTCTTTCGAAGCCAGTTTTGCTAAAGCAAAACTTAAGGAGGAACAAGATGATTATCTCTATACCCAAATCCGTGCGCCGGCTGTACCTGATGATCATGTTTGTGGCGCTGAGCTATTTGCTCTATTATGTAATGAGTATTCTTCAAGGCTGGATTAACCCGATTAACAACTACGGAATACCGGAGGGGTCAGCAGTGCGGGCATTCCATAATGATCACCGGAGCAGCGATGAGATGAATCCGGAGGAGCGTTTACGTTTTTATTATTGGTACGGTGAGTAAGAAGTCATAGTAAGCAGGAAAAAGGATGAAGAATGTCGAATGGAAATCAGGGTAGTCCACTCTGAAGTGCTGTGCCTGAGTCACAATGACCGGCGGCGTAAGACAGGAGCGTGAATTGATGAAGGCATACTTGGAGCCCTTTATGCTTTATCTGTCCAGGGATAAAGGCTTGTCCCGGAACACGTTGGAATCTTACGGACGGGATATATCGCAGTTTCTGGAGTTCGCCTTGGAGCGGGGCGCAGAATCGCCGGAGGCGATTAAGAAGTCTCATGTTACGCTCTATCTCGGCGGTCTCCGTCAAGCAGGACGGGCCGCGGCAACGGTTAACCGGAATACGGTATCGATCCGTTCCTTTTTTCATTATTTGCTGAAAGAACGGCTGATCGGACAGGACCCTTCGCTCGATATGGAATCGATGAAACCGGAAAAGAAGCCACCGATGGTGCTTACCGTGCAAGAGGTGGAGAGACTGCTTGCCGCACCGGACGGTAATACGGCCCAAGGCATGCGGGACAAGGCCATGCTGGAGCTGCTCTATGCTACCGGAATCCGGGTATCTGAACTGATTTCACTCAATGTGGATGATGTCCATACCGGGATGAAGTATGCCCGGTGCTCCGGGGCTTCAGGCAAGGAAAGAGTGGTTCCGATAGGGAACATTGCGGCAGAGTGCGCGGCAGTTTATGTAGCAGATATGCGGGATAAGCTGCTTAGGCAGGACGAACTGGAGCCGGCACTGTTCCTGAACAGTCTGGGCGGACGTCTAACCCGGCAAGGCTTTTGGAAAATCATTAAGAAATACGCCAGGGAAGCCGAGATCGGGCAGGATATCACCCCTCATACGCTGCGGCATTCCTTCGCTGCCCATTTGCTTGAAGGTGGTGCAGACCTGCGCTCTGTGCAGCACATGTTGGGACATGCCGATATTTCGACAACCCAGATTTACAGCGGAATCGCACGCAGGAACATGAAGGAAGTATATGAGAGTCATCACCCAAGGGCTCGGTAAATGAACCTGTGGGGACGCTTTATTTTAGCGTGAATTCAGGGGCTTGCAGTGTAGCTTTATGTTAAAATTAGAAGTTTTCCTGGAATAGGGGAGAGCATAACGCTTTCAAAGGGTACTATAAGGATATTGGAAACGGATACCGTAGTCTATGTGGACTGGCAAGCCGTTTCTTCTTGTTGGACAGATGAAATTAATATGCATTTAATGAAGGAGTGGAGACTGCGATGTCCTCTTTTAATCGGATTTGCTTTATTGTTTTGGACAGTGTGGGTATCGGAGAAGCGCCGGATGCTGCAGGCTTCGGGGATACGGGATCTCATACACTGGGCCATATACTGGAACGGGTTCCCGGACTTACGCTGCCCAACCTGCAGCGGCTGGGACTTGCAAATATCGAGCCGCTGCCACCGCTTGCGCCTGTGACGTCGCCGACCGGGTATTATGGCAAGATGAAGGAGGTTTCCGTAGGCAAGGATACAATGACTGGCCATTGGGAGCTGATGGGGCTGAAGATTGAGGTTCCTTTCAATACCTATCCCGACGGTTTTCCGGCAGAGCTGATTGAGAAGTTCGAAGCAGCGACAGACCGCAAAGTGATCGGCAACAAACCGGCTTCCGGCACGGAGATTCTCGTTGAATACGGCGAGGAGCAAATGAAGACAGGGGCATGGATTGTGTATACCTCCGCTGATAGCGTATTCCAATTGGCTGCGCATGAGGACATCATTCCGCTGGAAGAGCTGTACAGCGCCTGCAAAATAGCCCGTGAACTGACGATGGCTCCCGAGTTCTCTGTAGGCCGTGTTATTGCGCGTCCATATGTGGGTGAACCGGGCAATTTCAAACGCACGCCGAACCGTCACGATTATGCGGTGAAACCGCCGGAGGCAACGGTGATGAACGCTCTGGCGGATATCGGCAAGGATGTGATCGCTGTAGGCAAGATCAATGATATTTTCACGGGTGAAGGAGTTACGGCTAGCTACCCCACCAAGAGCAACGAGCATGGTATAGAGATTACGATTGAGCAGCTTCGTCAACCTTTCAATGGATTACTCTTTACGAACCTGGTTGATTTCGACTCCCTGTATGGTCATCGCCGTGATCCGCAAGGCTATGGACGCGCACTGGAAGTGTTCGACGAGGCCCTGCCAGAAATTATCGAGACGCTGGGCGATAAGGATTTGCTCATTATCTCAGCCGACCATGGCAATGATCCAGTACATAGCGGTACGGATCATACGCGTGAATATGTGCCTCTGCTCGTATATAGCCCAGGCCTGCACCATCCGGACAGCCTCGATGTCAGAGAGACGTTCTCCGATGTGGCGGCAACGATAGCCGATAACTTCGGGGCCAAAGCGCCGCAGTACGGGACAAGCTTTTTGGGAGAATTGAAATAGACTTAGGAGGAACTTGACCATGAACGGAATTAGCAAAAGCACGATAGAGGAAGCAGCCGCTTATATTAAGGGTAAAAGTCCGGAAGCGCCGGAGATTGGTCTGATTCTCGGCTCCGGTCTTGGCGTTCTGGCCGATCTGATTACGGATGGGATCAGCATTCCTTACCATGAGATTCCGCATTTTCCGGTATCCACGGTAGAAGGACATGAAGGTGAGCTGCTGATAGGCAAGATCGAAGGACGTCGTGTCGTGATGATGAAGGGCCGTTTTCATATGTATGAGGGCTATGGTCCAGAGACAACGGCCTTCCCGGTACGGGTCATGAAAGAGCTCGGGGTTACTAGTTTGCTTGTAACCAATGCTGCTGGCGGTGTGAACACAAATTTCACTCCAGGCGATCTAATGCTGATTATCGACCAGTTGAATCTGACCGGCCGTAATCCGTTAACCGGACCCAATGATAATAAGCTTGGCGTGCGATTCCCCGATATGTCATCGGCTTACAGCCGCCGCCTGATTGAGATTGCCAAAGAAACGGCTGCTGCACAGGATTATGAGTTCAAGGAAGGCGTATATGCGGGGCTGCTCGGTCCTACCTACGAAACTCCGGCAGAGATCGTTATGTTGCGCCGTCTAGGTGCGGATGCGGTAGGCATGTCGACGGTATCGGAGACGATAGTTGCCCGCCATGCCGGTATTGAGGTGCTAGGTATTTCCTGTATTACAAATATGGCGGCCGGCATTCTGGATCAGCCTTTGGATCACAGCGAGGTCATGGAGACGGCTGAACGGGTGCGGGAGCGCTTTTTGAAGCTGGTATTGGCTTTTATTCCAAAGCTTTAGCAGCTAATAATCTATTTGAGATCGGGAGGATAATGATATGACACAAATTGCAAATACTGCTGCTTACGGCGTACAAGTCAAAGAAGCGGCTGAATATGTAAAATCTAAACTGGGAGCTTACTCCCCAAGCATCGGTTTGATTCTGGGTTCCGGCCTTGGCGACCTGGGTGATCAAATTGAGAATGCAGTGTATCTGCCATACGAAGAAATTCCGCATTTTCCGCGTTCTACGGTTGTTGGCCATGCCGGCCGCTTTGTGATCGGGAAGCTGGAAGGCAAGGACGTTATTATTATGCAGGGCCGTTTTCACTTCTATGAAGGCTACGCTATGCGCAAGGTCGTTCTTCCGGTATACGTGCTGGCCAAGCTCGGCATCACAACCCTAGTAATTACAAACGCCGGCGGCGGCATGAACAAAGCCTTCAAGGCAGGGGATCTGATGCTGATTACCGACCATTTAAATATGACCGGCGACAACCCGCTGATCGGCCCCAATGATCCGGAGCTTGGCGTACGATTCCCTGATATGTCCCGCGCTTATGATCCGGAATATATTGCGCTTGCGAAAAAGCTTGCTACGGAAGTTAAAGGTCCGGAAGGAGAAACGCTTCAGCTCCAGGAAGGCGTATATGCCGGTATCAGCGGACCGACTTATGAAACTCCGGCTGAGCTCAAAATGCTCGCTTACCTCGGCGGCGATGCTGTAGGCATGTCCACCGTTCCTGAGGTGATTGCAGCCAGCCACAGCAAACTGCGTGTGCTCGGCATCACCTGCATTACCGATATGGCTATTGGAGATGAGCTTGAGCCGTTGACTCATGAGCAGGTGGTTAAGGTGGCAAACCTGACCAAACCGAAATTCATCGGACTGGTTCGTGCGTTCGTGCGCGAAGTCCAGGTTTAATTATGAGAGCAGTCGATATTATCCAGAAAAAAAGAGACGGCGGAGAGCTGACCCGCGAGGAGATCTCATTTTTGATTCAAGGCTACAGCCATGGTGAAATTCCGGATTACCAGCTTTCAGCATGGGCCATGGCTGTATACTTCCAAGGAATGAACGCACGGGAAACCGGTGATTTGACGCTGGAAATGGCCATGTCCGGTGATCAGGTGGATCTCAGTCCGATTGCAGGAATCAAGGTAGACAAACACTCTACCGGGGGCGTGGGCGATAAAACCACGGTTGTGCTGGCTCCGCTCGTGGCAGCAGCCGGTGTGCCTGTGGCCAAAATGTCCGGACGAGGGCTCGGGCATACCGGCGGGACCATCGATAAGCTGGAATCCATCACAGGCTTCTCCGTGGAGATGGACCGTGAGCGCTTTTTTGCCCAGGTTGGCGAGATCGGCGCAGCGGTGATCGGCCAATCCGGCAACATTACGCCTGCCGATAAGAAGCTGTACGCGCTGCGTGATGTAACGGCGACTGTGGAATCCATTCCGCTGATCGCAAGCTCCGTGATGAGCAAGAAAATTGCCGCAGGAGCAGACGCTATCGTACTGGATGTCAAAACCGGCAGCGGCGCTTTTATGAAAACACTGGACAAGTCGATTGCACTGGCACAGGCGATGGTGGATATCGGGACTCATCTGGGACGCAATACCGTAGCGGTGATCAGTGATATGGACCAGCCGCTGGGATTCGGCATCGGCAACGCCCTTGAAGTCAAGGAGGGCATTGAGACGCTGAAGGGTCATGGACCGAAGGATTTGGAGGAGGTCTGCCTTATTCTTGGCAGCCACATGCTCGTGCTTGGCGGCAAGGCCAAGGATGAAGCGGAAGCCCGGTCCATCCTGAAGGCTCATATCGAGGACGGCTCCGCATTGGAGAAATTCAAGCAAATGGTTGGAGCGCAGGGCGGAGATGTATCACAGATTGAGTCACCTGAAACACTGCCCACGGCCTTTACCTTCATCGAAGTGAAGGCAGCGGTCAGTGGTTATGTAGAAGGCATTCAGGCTGAAGAGATCGGTATTGCGGCGATGCTGCTCGGGGCAGGCCGTGAAACGAAGGAATCCGTCATAGATCTTGCCGTAGGCATTCATTTGTCCAAAAAAGTCGGGGATGCCGTCGAGCAAGGCGAGACGCTTGCCGTTCTGCATGTGAACGAAGCCAGTGAAAGCAAGCTTAATGAGGCTAAGAGCAAGGTTCTGGAGGCTTACCGCATTTTCTCCGAACCGGTTGTTGCGCAGCCGCTGATTTATGCGCTCGTTACGAAAGACGGCGTCACCCGGTATTAGTTATTTTCCATTAAGTAAAGGTTCTGAACCTATAAAAGCACCTCACAATCGTTACAACGATTAGTGTAGGTGCCTTTTTCTTTTGACTTAAATTAGTGTGTTGTTTGCATCACGAACCTGGTAACTGGCTCCGGGATGGTTAATCGCTTTGGTATAGGTTATGCCTGATAAGATATTTCTAACAAAGTAAGATTCCGCTTGACACGATAAAGATATATTACGTTGATCTCCTTTGCCATTAAAGTAGTTGCTGTATATTCTGTAGTTCTGAGTTCGATTCCACATAGTTAGTGTAGACTGGGTAAATACGTTGCCGTACAGCACTAAACTACAACCTGCGGCTGCTGTTATACCACTTTTGGAGTTGAACTTATTATTCCGTACAATATCTCCAACCATAGTATCCCATCCATCCTCCCAATCAATGTCACAGGCGGGCATACGTTTTCCGTTCCTTGAGAAGGTATTGCCTTCTAATAACCAGCTTTGTCCACCACACATTGCAAGACCGGAACTGAAGTTATCCTCGAAAATACAATTCCGAATGTAGCAGTCGATAGGCATTCCGCTAGTTCTCAAGAAAGCAACAGCCTTGAAGTCGCTATCCTCACTAGTTGGGGCAGCCTCTTGATAAATAACTATTTTAGCGTATTTTGCTTTAACCGGCTTCGCGTAGTTGTAGAATTGCAGGTTGTACATTTGAGATTCTAGAAACAGATGATTCACATCATAAAAGAAAATGCTATATAGTCTTGACCGTAACAAATTATAACCAAAATACCCTTGAGAATAGGCTAACATGTAGTAATCACCTAGTCCATTGATGTCCAAATCGTTAATGCTTCTAAAAGTATTGCTTGTTATCGTATTATCATTGACGCCTTTTGAATCTATACTTCCTGCTTCGAAATTACTTTTGCTAACATTCCTATCGAGCGTTCCTGTTTTTCTCAATCTAAGTGAGGTAGACATATTAAATCCGGGTGATTTGCTTAGCGTGCAATTTTCCAAACCGGATTTATACGCTTCTTTTACTTCAACGGATACACAAGCCTCATTGGAAGCAGCCAGTGTTGTGTAATCTGCTTCTCCATAAATTTTGGCGTTCATAAGCTTAGTGTGAGATACATAATCGAAAAGGAACATCGTATATCCCTTTGCCGTTTTTGCACTTGGCTCTATGTTGATAATTGAATTACTGAAATCAATAGTCATCTCTGTCGGCAGAAGTATGGTTTTGGCAGCAGGGGTGACCAGATAACGCCCAAAGGGGAATATTATTTTCTTGAAATGATTAGCAGAGGCATAATTCATGGCTGCCTGTATACCATTTGTGGTGTTGACCGCATCCGTATGATCTGAACGAATTCCGTAGGTTTCCAGCACGACATTGTAAACCTCCGAGGGTTCAATCTTTAACACTACGGGTTCAGAAACCGTTACCGTAAAACTTTTAGAGTACATTTTACTGCTGTCGTAGGCTGTAATTACAGAGGTTCCGACAGAAAGGCCGTCAAGCACTCCCAAATTTACCGAACAGACATTGGGGTTGGAGGACTGCCAAATTACAAGGTTGTCATTCATAACATCAAAGGGCAAGGTGGTTGCCATAAGTGCGAAGCTTTGTCCGATCTCCAGATTGGAAGTATTTCTATTAATAGAAATACCGTTTATCTTTCTACTTGAAGCAGGGGGTATAGTTGTACTGGCACCTACAGTAACCTTTACACGATTTTGAAATACCTGATCCTTATATTTAGAGACCACAGCTATTTCTGTGTCACCGGGATTCATGCCTGTCAACATCCCGCTTGAATTTACGGTAACAAACCCTTTATTTCCACTCTCAAATTCATTGAACAACAAGGGTGCATATTTGGCCGGGCTTGTGACCACCACCAAAGGTTGATCCTCCCCGGGAGCCATTTTTACTTCGGCTGGAGATACGGATACTAACCTCAACTCTTCTGAGTCTTTATAGGAATGATAATTCTCTGCAGCTTCTTCATCGGACAAGGCTCTATTATAGATCGAAAAGGAATGTATGGTAGTGGGGTCTGTATTTATTGCGGTCTGGTCTCTTCTAATGAAAATATTACTTTTTGCCAAAACCTTCGCATAATCAACAAAATCCGCAGGCTTATCACTATTTGCACCCGGCTTCCCATTGATCATTAAATTACATCTGCCGTCAGGATAGAATCTTACCGTGGCGATATTAAGCTCATTTATATTATGAAGGGAATCATTCAAGCTTTTATTGATCCCGCTATTTGCATCAACAAACCAGGTGTGCCCCAGATTACCGGGCTTTTCAGTTCCACCAGCCGCTATATATTTATAAAAATTGTTACATACAATACTGCCAATGTAGGAGCTTATGCTGGAAGGTTCAGTTCTGAATAAGACGCCTCTGATGTTATAGGCCACGATTTCAAAGGTTACACCCCTTGTGTTGAAATCCAAAGAATCAGACAGGACTCCGGTATTGGATAATATAGTAACGTAATCCTGTTTATTAAGATATAATCCCCTGTTATCCAGCCACCCGTCAGTTCCATCATGGGCAACCCCTATAAGGGTGCACACCACCTTATTAACGGAATCATACACTATGTTGGTTTTAGAGCCAGCTCGTCCGGTGAATTCAACATTGAATACAAGGCTGTCGTCTGATGATTTTAAAGTTGTCGCATTAATGGTTGCCTCAGGAGAGACTCCTGTATGATTCTTGGCTTTGACACTGAACTTGTAAGTTGTTTTAGTGGCCAGCGCCTCCACATCGTGGGTTGTAAAGGTGGTATTCGCGAGGAAAATTCCATCTATGAAAATATCATAGCTCGCAGCATTATCTGAAGCTGTCCATAATAACGTCATTGCTGTTTGCTTTATATTGGTGGCCTGAAGATTACTCACGGGTTCCGGAGGGGCTGATATGATTCCGGTCTCTACCACTCGAACAGAACGGTTTGTACCATCACTGACTGCATAAATTTTTACATTGTCACCTATAATGAATTTCAGAGGAGAGTCGGCAGATTTATGCGGAGCACCGGTTCTTTCCGTTACCGAAGCGGACCCCCAATAAATAACTCCGGTATCGGGGGGATAGACTATTAATTGTTTTCTGCCTGTTAATTTTCCTGTCTTCAACTCAACCGGGGCAGAAGTAATAGTAATAGCATTTGTTTTTAAATTGATCAAGGGCTCATCGCCATCTAGATAAAAGTTAACCATAATTATCACCCCTTCTATGATTCCGATCATTTATATATATACTTTTTGTAGTGCGAGGGTGAGAGAGAAGAGAATAAATAGGTAAAAATTCCACTATTAAATGGAATAATTTTCTCCCTTTCTGACGAAACTGGAACACAGTACCTGTGATATGAAGGTTAAAGTTCAGGAGGGGAACCATGTGAAAAAATTGCGTGATGTAATTACCATGCTGCTTGTGCTTTGTATTGTGATCGGACCCTTTAGCACGGCTTCGGCGGCTTATGCGGAAGAGAAGAGCAAGGGCTCCGGAGGAAAGGCTGCAACTTTAGATCTGGCGCCGGGAGCGCGTTCCGCCATTTTGCTGGATGCCGGTACCGGCACCATTATTTACGAGAAGAACAGCCATGATAAGCTGCCTCCGGCAAGTATTACGAAAATAATGACGATGCTGCTCATCGTAGAGGCCCTGGATGAGGGGCGGCTGCAGTTAACCGACAAGGTGCGGACGAGCGAATATGCCGCTTCGATGGGCGGTTCACAGATCTTTCTGGAGCCGGGTGAAGAAATGTCTGTGGATGAAATGCTCAAAGGAATCGCAATGGCTTCCGGTAATGACGCGTCTGTGGCGATGGCAGAGAAAATTGCCGGCTCGGAATCGTCTTTTGTGGACCTGATGAATAAACGTGCCGAGGAGCTGGGTCTGGGGGATACCCATTTCGCCAACGCCAACGGTCTGCCTGCCGAGAATCACTATTCCTCTGCACATGATATTGCCTTAATGAGCCGGGAGCTGCTTAAACATGAGCAGATTATAAAATATACCGGTGCCTATCAGGACTATTTGCGCAAGGATTCCGAGAAACCGTTCTGGCTCGTGAATACAAACAAGCTGGTGCGCTTCTACACCGGAGCCGATGGACTGAAAACCGGTTATACGTCTGAGGCTAAGTTCTGCCTGTCCGCTACCGCTGCAAGAGACGGGCTGCGCGCTGTGGCTGTGGTACTGGGTGAACCCAATACGAAAACCCGCAACAGCGAAGTTTCGGGGATGTTCGATTACTTGTTCAACCAATACAAAGTCCATACGCTTCATAAAGCCGGAGATACGATGGCTACGCTCAATATCGAAAAGGGCATGAAGTCACAGCTGGTTCTGACGGCTAAGGAGACTTATAGTGTTCTTTTGAAAAAAGGGGTGGCACAGGAAGGCATCCGTCATGCGGTTATACTGCCGGAGAGCGTAAAAGCTCCTGTCGCGGAAGGACAAATCGTCGGAAAGCTTGTTGTGTATCAGGGCAATGCCGTTTTGAAGGAATATGATCTAAAAGCAGGCGAAGCCGTCGCTAAGGCAGGCTGGTGGAAGCTGTTCAAGCGGACGACAGGATCGTTGTTTACAGCAGATTAATCCGATTATTTTGTAGATAAACCGCTTCTCTTTTGTAATTTCATAGGAGTTTTCTTCTAGTTTTGTCGGGAGGCAGGATTCCTGTTTTGCCGCGTAGAAAACCTTGTCCTTGAAGGGTACAACAAAGAGGAGAGTGGCAAGCATGAATTCACATGTTGAAATGGAGCATCACCGGGGTGTGCTGATCGTCCGTCTGTCAGGGGAGCTGGACCATCACGCAGCCGACTATGTACGTATGGATATGGATGAAGCGATTATGAAGAATCAGGTAGAGCATCTGGTTCTTAGTCTGAAGCATCTTCAATTCATGGACAGCTCCGGGCTGGGCGTTATTCTCGGAAGGTATAAGCTCATTCGCAGCAAAGGCGGAAAAATGGCAGTATGCGATGTGACCGCACCCGTGCGGAGACTGCTCGAAATGTCGGGCCTGTTCAAAATCATGCCCCTATATGACGACGAGAGTGCTGCACTCTCGGATTTGGAGGTTGCGTTATGACAAAGAGCCAAGCCGGTAACTTCATGAAGGTGCAGTTCGCTGCCCTGTCAGAGAACGAGTCGTTCGCGCGTGTGGTTGTGGCAGCCTTCGTCACCCGGCTCGATCCTACGCTGGATGAACTGAATGATCTGAAGACGGTGGTGTCAGAAGCGGTCACCAATTGCATTATTCACGGGTATGACAGTGATCCGAACGGTGTGGTCAGCATCTCGGCCAGTATAGAGCATGAAACCGTGCACCTTACCATTGAGGATCAGGGGCGGGGAATTGAGGATTTGGAGCTGGCACAGCAGCCGCTCTATACGTCGAAGCCGGAGCTGGAGCGGTCGGGCATGGGTTTTACCATTATGGAGAGTTTCATGGATGAGTTCGAAGTCACTAGTGAACCGGGTCGCGGCACTTCCATCTCAATGAAGAAAACCATCGTTTCGAAAAAAGCTTTATACAATTAGGGGTTGGAGCCATGGATGCAGAATCAAAAAAAGCTCCGCCGACCTATTTGGACGATGCGGAGGTCAAACGTCTTATCGCGCTCAGTCAGGCCGGAGATAATCTGGCCCGTGACACGCTTGTAAGCTGCAATATCCGTCTCGTCTGGTCGGTGGTGCAGCGGTTTATGAACCGCGGATATGAGCCTGACGATTTATTCCAGATCGGCTGTATCGGTCTGCTGAAGTCCGTTGATAAATTCGACCTCAGCTATGAGGTCAAATTTTCTACCTATGCCGTGCCGATGATCATCGGCGAGATTCAGCGTTTCCTCCGGGACGACGGCACCTTGAAGGTCAGCCGCTCATTGAAGGAAATGGCCAACAAGGTGCGTAAGATGAAGGACGAAATGTCCAAAACGCTTGACCGCCTGCCGACCATTAGCGAAGTTGCGGAGGCGCTGGGCGTGACGCCGGAAGAAATCGTCTTTGCCCAGGAGGCCAACAAGCCGCCGACCTCCATCCACGAGACCGTGTTCGAGAATGACGGTGATCCGATTACACTGATCGACCAGATCGCCGACGAGTCACAGGAGCGCTGGTTCGACAAGCTTGCGCTTAACGAAGCGATCGGGGCTTTAAGCGAACGGGAGCGCCTAATCGTCTACCTGCGCTACTACCGCGACCAGACCCAGTCGGAGGTCGCCAGCCGCCTGGGGATCTCCCAGGTGCAGGTTTCCCGGCTGGAGAAGAAGATTCTGGCGAATATCCGCGAGCAGATTGCGCAGTAGGATGGGGCAGATTTATAAGCTGAACCCCCGGGATGATGTCAAGTATGCAATATGAATAGGACAACAGACAAGCCGCCCATTTCGGGCGGCTTTTGTGAGGCTCAACACCAATATCAATTCTTGACGGAGAGGGATACTGTGCAATAGGAATCACTCGAACTTTTGAGAAACTGGTCTAACCTACTTACAGTGACGGAGCGTTGTAGGAAAGACCGCCATATCGGGTAATGGAAAGCAGGACCAATCCAACCGAAATGAGGCTAGGGTCCAAATCAGGAAATCTGGAGTTGGGGAAGTTAAATCTACAAGACCGTTTTGGCGGACCCAGGATACGCTACCCGACTTGAAATACCCCCGTTTTCGTATTTGGTGGACAGAGGAGCCCTTATTTAGCTGAAAGCTACCTAAAGAAGGCGTTGAATCCACAATTAGCGTCACCTCAGTCCGGTTCTGTTCTCTTTTAGTACATCAGGCGATAATAAGGACTCTGCAGTCCGCCCAACAGTTCGAATACGCGTATACCCGCATGAAACATATTGTCAAGCACTGATTCTGGTGTTGATCCAGTAAAGAGAGGTTTCTCTTTACTGTTTTTAGAGAGATTTAGGAATGGTTCCTGCTGCAGCAGCGGAGAGAACGGAACGATTGCGGAAAAACGGGAGCGGTCGCCCAAAAGTGTTATTTATGTACTGAACAAAGGAATAGAGGTATTTGCCAGAACAGCTCAAATCTATGTGATCATTATCCTAATGATGGGTTTAATAAGCAGTTTCTTTGTTATTGCTGCCGGTCTGGTTGATCTTAATAATTTGTTTCCGCTGCACCCGAAGGATTGGATAGATGCATTAAAATCCGCGTACCCCAACATTTGGATTTTTCCATTCGGAGAAGCGGTATGCTTCACAACGATTTTCCCCCATCTCAATAAAGCTCACGCGGCTAAGACAACGGGGATTGTTGAAACCCCTGGAAGGGAAACTGTAGGTATTATTTCCACGAATAATGGAGAGTAACCATAAAAAAGTGAATTGGCCTTCCTATTGACAGTCTACTAACTAATAGGTAGATTGAATAAAATCCCTCTGCTCCATCATCTAAAAAGCAGCGGGGTATAATTGGGCATGAGGGGGACGAATCGTCCATGACAACATGGAATCTGCAAGGAACTGTCAGTCACTTACTGGTCTGTAACGGAAGCAGCTGCAAGAAGCACAAGGGTGAAGAGGTAGCTGAAGCCATAGAGGATGAAATTGAGAAGCAGGGTGCGCAAAGTCTGATTCATACGACGGTGACCCGCTGTAATGGAAGATGCAACGACGCCTGTGTGGTTATCGCTTATCCGGAGGGCGTGTGGTATAAGGAAATTACGCCAAAATCAGCGAAATCACTGGTGCGGAAGCATTTGCAGGGTGATCGGCTTGAAGAAAATGTGGTGTATACCTATGACGGGAAGCTGGTAGCAGCGGGTGAAAGAGGAGCAAAAGGGAAGAAGAAAAAGTAGCAATTATATTGAATAGGCAGCAATTAACCTCAGCCCTGCACCGGAATTGTTCGGTGCTGGGCTGTTTATTTTTATGGGAAAGAGGATTATCATTGAAAGAAAGTTATATTTTAGGGGGGGCTGGCATGTTCGAAAGATATTCGGCTGGCGATGGAGTTCTGCAAAACGGGTCTTTTATAAAGGATGAGGTTCAATACAATTTGATTCATCGTATCAGTGAAATTGAACATTCAATTAAGATTAGATCTGCTGACGGCAACCTGATCTTTACCCGGTCCGAGGGCCATAATCCTTGGCTGTGGGTTTCAAGTGAGATTGCACCGGAAAAAAGAAAAGTGCTGGTGCAGGAGCTTGTGGAACAGGTGAAGGAGGATGACTATCCGGGAATAACTGCGGAACTGGACACGGCAAAGCTTTTTGCTGAATCCTTTTGTGAAGCTAAAGGTGCTTTGTTTCATACTCATATGATGCTGGAGTCCTATCATTGCCCCAAGGTGCACAAACCCGAGGCGGTTGGTGGACATCTGCGGCAAGCAAACCTGGAACACTCGGCTATGATAGCGGAATTTATGGCAGGGTTCTCGGAGGATGCTTTTGGCGTGCCTGCCGAACCTGAGGTTTTCCGGTCCACGGCAAAAGAAGCAGTCCGCTCGGGCAACCTGTATCTGTGGGTCGTTGATGATACTCCGGTATCCATGGCAAATATCGCCCATCGCACCGCCAGACATGGCCGTATAAACGATGTATATACCCATCCAGCCCATCGTAAACAAGGATACGCCAGCGCGGTTGTGGCTGAACTCTGTGAACAATTATTTGAAGAGCGGTTAACACCGATGCTCTATGCAGATGCCAAAAACCCCGATTCCAACAAAGTGTATCAATCGATAGGTTTTGTGGAGGCAGGAAGCATAGCGGAACTTAAGTTTATTTGAAGGAGAATGAACATATGCTGCATTGAAAATCATAGTGACCGGAGCAGCCTCCGGTATTGGAAAAGAGGTAGTCCGGCATAGCTTGCAGAATAATGCGACAGTTATCGGCTGTGATCTGAATGGCTCGGCTTTAGAGGATCTGAATGTGGAGATGGCCTCTGACAAAATGTACATATACAATCTGAATGTCAGCAATTCCGGGTGAATGCAGTGGCCCCTACGATGGCCAATACTCCGATGATGAGCCATATTCCAGAGTGGAGACAGAAGGAATACCAGGAGCACCAGTTGATTAAAGAGCCCTTGCGGTCGGAGGATATTGCCGATACAGTCATCTTTTTATTAAGTTCTAAATCAAGAGCCTATACGGGGGCTACCTTTGATATAAATAATGGCTGCTATTTGCGTTAACAGGAAAGTGACAGCATTCATGCTGATAATTTGACTTGCAGCCCATGCGTTGACTATGCTATTAAAACACGAATAGATAATTAACGCATGTTAATGTAGGGGGACTGGAGAAATGGAGAGGCTGCAGGTGTGGCCGGAAAAGTTCAAAAAGTTTTTTCTTAACAATAAGTTTGTTGTTTTTTTGCTGATATTACTGCTGATCGGAATCAATGTTCTGGTATTTTCCAAAATCCCGTTCGTCTTCAAGCCTATCTCCGTACTTCTGCACACGGTAGCGCTGCCGCTGATCCTCTCGGGGGTTGCCTATTATATGCTGAATCCGCTGGTAGACCGGCTGGAAAGAAGAAGTAAAGTGAGGCGTGCGTATGGAATTGTCATTCTATATCTGCTGATCGCGGCTATTATTACCCTTATTTTGCTGACCGTCATTCCGCTTATTCGCAGCCAGTTGCTCGATTTAATAAACAATTTCCCGAAGTACAGTAACCAGATCCAAGAGGAGTTTATAAGCCTGACAGGCAGCGAGTTGTTCGACAAGGTTCAGCAGAACGTCGGAACTGACGTTAACGACATCACGAGCCGGGTTACGACATGGGTAACCTCTTTCCTGAACAATGCCCTGAATGGTGTCGGTAACTTTGTCGGAGCGCTCACAGAGATTGTGCTGGCGCTCGTGACGACTCCGTTAATCTTATTTTACCTGCTCCGGGACGGAAAAAGACTTCCTGACTTTATTCTGCGATTTGTCCCTACGTCACTGCAGCCGCAGACAAAATTGGTGATGTCGGAAATGAACAGTCAAGTGGCTTCCTATATTCGCGGGCAAATTATCGTCAGTTGCTGTATAGGTGCGCTGCTTTACGTAGGTTATGTGATCATCGGACTGAAGTATTCGCTTGTGCTTGCCATTGCGGCAGCTTGTACAGCGGTCGTTCCTTACCTGGGTCCGGCGATTGCCATTATTCCCGCATTAGTTGTAGCGATGGTTACTTCCCCCTTCATGCTGCTGAAGATGATCATCGTCTGGACAGCGGTGCAGTTGATTGAAGGTAAATTTATCTCTCCGCAAATTATGGGCAAGACGTTGAAAATTCACCCGATCACGATTATCTTTGTAATTTTATTCGCGGGTAAAATGTTCGGAATGGTCGGCATTATCCTAGCTGTGCCAGGTTACGCTGTGTTAAAGGTGGTATTTATTCATGCTTTCCAGTGGTTCCGCTTCCGTTCCGGTTTATACACGCAGATTGAAGAGAATAAGGAATAAAATGAAAGGATGATTGCAAATGGAAGGACCCATAGCCGTAACCTGCTACGGCAGGCTTAAAGGAATGCAAGCTAATGGCGTGAACATCTGGCGCGGAATTCCCTTTGCAGCTCCTCCCGTTGGTGAGCTTCGTTTTCGTGCGCCGCAGCCGCCGGAGCCTTGGAGCTCCGTTAGAGATGCTTTGGAATTCGGTCCCGTCAGCCATCAGCCGCCAGATACCCGGGGTACAAGATTCGGGGGTTCTAAGCCCCAACATTCTGAGGACTGCTTGTATTTGAACATTTGGTCACCTAGAGCTGGCGGCGAAGGTTTGCCGGTTATGGTCTGGATTCATGGAGGAACCTTTGTAACCGGAGCGGGCAGCCAGCCGATGTTCGATGGAGCCAGCTTGGCTGCACGGGGAAAAGTAATTGTAGTTTCTATTAACTACCGGCTGGGGCCGTTCGGATTTCTGCATCTATCTCCACTGGGTGAAGGATATGCATCCAACCAGGGATTGCTGGATCAGATTGCGGCTCTGAAGTGGGTGCAGCAGAATATTGCCGCCTTTGGCGGAGATCCTAAGCATGTAACAGTGTTCGGGGAATCGGCAGGCAGTATGAGCATCGCCGCGCTGCTGGCCATGCCTGCGGCAAAAGGCTTATTCTCGGGGGCAATCATGCAAAGCGGAACCTCGCAGACTCTTCAGCCGCAGCAGGCGGAAGGAATAGCCGCAGGTTTGCTGGATGAGCTCGGGATTTCTCCCGGCGGTGGTGATACCAGCCTGCTGATCTCCCTGCCCGCCGAGAAGATTATGGAGGCGGCTGAACGAATGACATTCAAGCTGTCCGGAGGCTCGCTAAGTATGTTTTATCAGCCCGTTATTGATCATGATACGCTTCCGGAAGACCCGGCGAAGGCTGTGTCAGGCGGATCGGCAAGCGGCATTCCGCTGCTTATTGGTACAAATCGGGATGAGGGCAATCTTTTCTTCCGCGAGGGATCGAATGCAGCAGGCTTTGAGCAATCGCTTAAGGCGCTTGAGATGATGATGGGAAGAGGAAACCTGTCCGAGATCGCCCGGCATTACCCGACTTCCTGGCAGGGACAGGCTGATATTCTGACTGACCTCTACTTCTGGAGCAATGCGGTTTCCTTCGCTGAGAGACAATGGGCTCATGCGCCGGTCTGGATGTACAGGTTCGATTGGACAGTCCAAGGCCATCCACTGCTGGGCAAAGCTGTGCATGGCGCTGAAATTGTCTATGCTTTTAATAATTTATCAAATTTGAAACGTCTTGGGTTAGAGATCAAACCATCGATGAAGAGGCTGGCGGAAGCCATGCAGGGGGCGTGGATTGCTTTTGCACATCGAGGAGACCCGGGGACACTTGGGCTGCCATGGCCGCAGTATAGCCCTAAGGATCGGGCTACCCTTATTTTTGATGAAGACACACGGATCGTGCATGATCCCGAGCCGGAGAAGCGCAAGCGGTTAATCCGTTATGTAGGGACCAGTTTATGACGGCTCCACTTCAGGCTCAACACGATCATTTACTTCGGTAATTTAGCCCAAATATTCCTTAATACCCGCAACAATCGCCTCGGCTACCCTTTGCTGGAAATCCTCGCTGTAGAGTAAGGCTTCATCATTTGCATTGCTTAGATAACCGCATTCCAGCAGGATAGCCGGCATTTTCGTTTCTCTAGTTACATGCAGACTGCTCTGACGCACGCCACGGTCCGACAGACCTGTTGCAGGCACAAGGTATTTATGGACAATTTCGGCAAATTGCAGGCTTTCATTCCGCGTGTAATAGGTCTCCGTGCCGCTTGGGTTACTCTTGCTTCCGGCCGGAATACTGTTGGCATGAATGGAGAGGAACAGATCAGCATTCAGATTATTGGCGATTCTGACTCTGTCCTGCAGGGTCGGATAGCTATCATCGCTGCGAGTAAGGACAACCTCAATATCCGGGTCATTCTTTAGCAACTCCTCAATCTTCAATGCAGTCGCAAGGGCAAAATCCTTTTCCTTGCGTTTGTTGACGCTGATCCCCCCCGGATCTTTTCCGCCATGGCCGGCATCGATTACAATCCTTTTTTTGCCGGAAACCACAGCTGGGGGTACCGTTGCAGCCGGAGCAGCAGGGGCGATTGTGGTAGTGGGAGTAGTGCCTGTCCCATTCAGGTCCACAATAATAAGTCCGTCGTTCGCATTAATCACACTGTAGGTTTTGGCACGGTTCAGATCGATGACTACCCGGATTGCAGAGGGAGAATTACTGAATAATGAGTACCGGACAGTAGAGACATCAGGGTTTCCAATAACCTCCAGCGTTCCGTTTTGTTTGTTTCCGAGAGACAGGTTTTGGACAAAGCTTTGAGAATAAAAGGTGTTTGGCAAATCTATGACGATCCGGTCTTTACCGGTCATAGCAAAGACACTTGGTGATACACTGCCGTTCACGGCAATACTTAATCTGTTATCGCTAAAGCTCAGATTAGTGACAGCAGCCCCCTGACTGTTTACTCCGCTTGACGTTTCACTACCAACGGGCGCACTGTTAGTTTCCGCCGGCTCACTTTTCAAGGGAGCTTTGGGGGGAGAAGTTAAATATACCGTTTTTGTAGGGTTGTCCCAACCGACAGTGGTTCCCGTTTCCTCTCCAACGAACCTCAAGGGCACGAGAGTGATGCTTCCGCTGAGAATAGGAGGATTGTCCAACTGTACCTGTTTGCCGGATGACTCAGCCGTCGCTCTGTTCAAAACCAGCTTCAGTGTTGTACCCGCCTGCTCGATGGTCACCATCTTGGTTACATTGTCCCACTTCACGGAATAACCGAGCTGCTCGGCTACAAGGCGAAGTGGAACCATTACACTTCCATTTACAACCTGCACCTGTGTATCTTTTGTAATCGCAAGCTCGTTACCATTCAGGTTGATGTGTGTTGCTGCCGAATCGGCATGACCAATTCCAGGCGCAACCAGTACCAACAGGAGGAGCAATAAAGCCCAAAAACTATATTTCTTCATATCCAATCCCTACCATCCCCGTTTATTGGTCTTATGTATGATGATTACGCGTACCCGCAGGAGGAGAAAAATAAATAATTATGTCCTAAATTGTAGGATAGCTAAAGTTTATATTAGCTATATCGGATTATGGAAAAGGAAAGTGAACATAGATGCCCTGATGACAGTCCAAGGTTAAATGCCTCGGGCTGTTATTTTTGCGTGGAACAATGATTTCAGAGCATCAAGAGTAAAAATAAACCTTTCCTCCCATACTATCGTTAATCTTGCAGCTAAGAGCTTCTTACACAACCTTTAGGAGGACCTCGGATGAAACGTCATTCTGCTCCCGACATTTATATACAGCTTAAGAACCGGGTAACGCTTCCTAAAGGTAAGGCTGTTACGCTCCGTGATGTTGCGCTTCTGATTACGGAGCCGGAGTGGGAGGAGCTTTTGTACTCCATGCAGCTCATTCAGCCGGAGCAGAGTGACGGCAATCTCGTGCTTATTGATTTGCTGACGGTTATTCCGCGAATTCGTGAGCTGCTGCCGGAGGCTAACATCAAGCCGATTGGTGAAGGCAGGACAATCGTGGAGATTGAGGGCCAGAGAGAGGCGCGCAAGCCTTCAAAGTCGCTGTTTGTGCTGGTCTGGCTGCTGCTTTTCTTCGGCTCGGCGCTGACGATCATGAATTTTCATGCCGATGTCAATATGCTGGAGGTCCAGATCCGGACTGTGGAGATGTTGACCGGCCATCGGGATGAGCATCCTTATGTGTTCCAAATCGCGTATTCATTGGGGATCGGGCTGGGCATGGTGATATTTTTCAACCATTTGTTCAAGAAGAAGTGGAATGAGGAGCCGACTCCGCTTGAAGTGGAAATGTTCCTGTACCAGAAAAATATTGACCAGTATGTGATGAATGAGGAATTCAGCAAATTGAAGCAACGTGAAGATGGTGGATCTGACCATGCGGGAGGCACATTATGACCGCGCCAATATCGCTGGGACTGAATCTGCTGCTCGGCATTGCGGGCGGGATTGCTGTAGGCAGCGGTGTGATTGCTCTTTTTATTGTGCTCGATATGATTCCCCGTCTGGCGCAGCTAACCTCTTCATACGATAAAGTGCATTGGTACGAAGGTGCGATGATAGGAGGTTCGCTGCTTGGTACCATTAGCGATTTCTGGAACTGGAGGATCGCGGCAGGGCCTCTGTTTGAACTCGGGGTTGGTTTGTTAGACGGGATTTTTGTCGGGCTGCTGGCTGCTGCATTGACAGAGGTGTTAAATGTACTGCCGATATTGGCCAAACGTCTGAATATGACTCAATATCTGTTCGGGCTGCTGATGGCTATGGTAAGCGGAAAGGTCGCCGGTTCTTTATTCGACTGGGTTGTGTACCGACAATAAGGGGGTTATAGAGTGACCAAATATGTTCACAGCGGCAATTTTCTGGGGTCAGATGAGAAAGTAAATTCAGTGGCGGAAATGGATGAAAGTCCTGGGCAAACGGAATCTGCAGGCAGCGAGCAGAAGCAGGATACGGAGGCTTCAGATGAGCTGGGTAAAGAGGAGCCGGAAGAATATTCAGGGAAGGGAATCTTCGCCAGGCTGTTCGGTTTAGACCCTGACCCGGACCCGGACATGCAGGATCAGGAAGCACAGGGAGCAGAAGAGGGGATATCGGAGGAGGAGAACCAGGCGAAGCCATCCAAAAAATCCAAGAAGGCAAAGGATTCCGTAAGTCAGGCGCAAGACCCAAGCGATAACAAGGACCCTCTCCAAAAAAAACGTGACAATGAGCAATCCGATTCGTTGAAGGAATCGGTTGTTTACTGGCAGGGTAATGACAATATTCCGAGTTCTCTCGAACAGACCAAAGATACGTTAACTGAGGTAATGGGACTGGACTCTTCTTTTGACATCATATTCCGGGAAATGACCTTTGGCGGCCGCAAGGCAGCAATGCTGTGTATCAGCGGTTTTGCCAAGGTTGAGATCATCGACGAAATCTTGAAAAGGCTGACCTTTCTTAAGCCTGAAGATATGTCTTCGGATGTGATCGCGAGATTTATGAGTGAATATATCCCTCACATTCAGGTTGTGAAATCCAACCAAATGAGTGAGATCATCAACAAGGTTTTGATGGGCATGAGCGCTATCTTTTTTGATGATGAGACGCAGGCAATCCTGCTGGATTCCAGGTCCTATCCAATGCGCAGCCCCGATGAACCTACCATAGAGAGAGTCGTCCGCGGAGCGCGGGACGGCTTCACAGAGACGCTTCTCAGCAACGTAACGCTTGTTAGAAGAAGGATACGTGATCCGGGACTGAAATACGAGATGCATCAGATTGGGGAGCGGACAAAAACTGATGTCTGCGTGGCATACATTGATGATATCGTGGATAAGACTCAGGTTAAGGCCGTGACCGATAAAATTAAAAGCATTGTAATCGACGGCATCCCCATGGCGGATAAGCAATTGGAGGAAGCAATCGTTGGCAGCGGCTGGAATCCTTATCCTATGGTTCGTTATTCTGAACGCCCTGATGTTGTAGCTTCCCATTTGCTGGAGGGACGGGTGGTTATCTTTGTCGATACCTCACCGAGTGTAATGGTTTTACCGACAACCTTTTTTGACCTCTGCCAGCATGCGGAGGAGAACCGGCAGACCCCGTTTATAGGTACTTATTTACGCTGGATTCGGTTCTTGGGTGTTTTTGCCTCCATGTTTCTGCTGCCACTATGGATGCTGCTCGTAATACATCCCGAATTAAAGCCGCCTATGCTTGAATTTATCGGTCCGCAGAAAATGGCCAAAATCCCTCTGCTGGCCCAGTTTCTCCTAATCGAAATCGGTGTTGACTTATTGCGGATGGCTGCTGTGCATACGCCGACACCTCTTGGGTCTGCTATGGGCCTGATTTCAGCTATATTGATTGGTGACGTTGCCGTGCAGACCGGATTGTTTGTGAATGAGGTGGTTCTGTATATGGCCGTGGCGGCGATCGGGATGTTCGCAACTCCCAGCTATGAGCTTGGGCTTGCGAACAGGATTGTCAGGCTTGTGCTGCTGCTCGCCGTTGCCGCCTTCCAAGTGCCGGGGTTTATGATAGGTTCAACGCTGATCATTGTATTGTTGACCCTTCGCCGGTCCTACAACTCGTCTTATTTATGGCCGTTTATACCCTTTAATATAAAGGCAATGGCTCAAGTCATCCTGCGCCAGCCTGTGTTGAATTCAAAAACAAGGCCGTCCTTCAACAAACCCAGGGACAATACGAAAATGCCGTCGGCGAAGCCAAACGATAAACTATCGTAGGATAATACAAATCAACTGCAAATTAATCCATTCAATGGCGTTCCCTCCGTCTGCTATACTGAATACACTAAGACAGATGGAATTGGATATTCCATAGAAAATGGAGGACTACACAATGTTTTTACACGGGACGAGCCGAATTAATGATGCTGGACATCTGGAAATCGGCGGATGTGATGTAACGGAATTGAAAGCGGAGTATGGAACGCCTCTGTATATTATGGACGAGCAATTGGTCCGTCGCCGCTGCCGCGAGTATATTGATGCTTTTACAGCTTCGGGACTTGGTTTTCAGGTTGCGTACGCGAGCAAGGCATTTTCAGTAATGGCAATGTGCCGTTTGGCTGATGAAGAGGGCTTGTCCCTTGATGTAGTGTCGGATGGAGAATTATACACGGCGCTGCAGGCCGGTTTCCCGGCAGAGCGCATTCACTTCCACGGCAATAACAAAACACCTGATGAGATTGAAATGGCCATTGATGCCGGTATCGGTTGTTTTGTGGTCGACAATTTGGTGGAGCTTGGCATGCTGCAAGCCATAGCTTCCCACAAGGAAACAACAGTTAATATCCTGTTGCGTGTTACTCCGGGTGTTGAGGCGCATACACACGAATATATCTCTACCGGCCAGACCGACTCCAAGTTTGGATTCGATATCGGAAACGGTTCGGCCTATGAAGCGGTGAAACAGGCTGCTCTACAGAGTAATTTAACACTGCTGGGTGTGCACTCTCATATCGGCTCGCAAATCTTTGAAACGGATGGTTTCCAGCTTGCCGTTGAGCGTGTAGCAGGATTTGCACGCAGCGTTAAGGAAGGGTTGAACGTGGAGTTCCGGGTAGTGAATCTGGGGGGCGGCTTTGGGATTCGTTATATTGAAGGCGATACTCCACTGCATGTATCTGAATATGTGGCGGCGATTACCGATGCCGTGAAGACTCATTTTGCGGGAATCAGCAGTAATCTGCCGGAAATATGGGTTGAGCCGGGCCGCAGTATTGTCGGTGATGCCGGAACTACACTTTACACCGTAGGTACCAACAAGAACATTCCGGGTGTACGCAAATATGTGGCAGTGGATGGCGGAATGACTGACAATCCCCGTCCGGCATTGTATGAGTCCAAGTACGAAGCCCTGCTTGCCAATCGTGCCAACGAAGCAGCGACCGAGACGGTATCCATTGCGGGCAAATGCTGCGAGAGCGGCGATATGCTCATTTGGGATGTAGAGCTGCCCGAGGCAGAGAGCGGTGACCTGCTCGCTGTTGCCTGCACAGGCGCGTATAACTACTCCATGGCAAGCAACTATAACCGTCTTCGGAAGCCGGCGGTTGTGTTCGTACAGAACGGTCAGAGTGATCTCGTAGTGCGCAGAGAGAGCCACAACGATATTATTGCGAATGATATTGTGCCGAACCGTATCGCTAAACAGGCTGTTCTGAAGTAATATCCGGTTAAGGATCGATTTATAAATGTGAATTACAGAACGACTGCCTGTTTTGCTCAGGCAGTCGTTCTGACGTTCATGGATAAGGAATAAAAGATCCTTTGCTTTTTTTGCGTAGAAACGTAATTCATAGTAAAATAATGAAAGTGTCTAAATTTGTTTATTTCGAAAGGGGTCATTTACATATGGCTAAGCAAGCGAAGATTACATTGGAAAATGGCGGCGTAGTGCTGCTGGATTTGTTCGATCAAGATGCTCCCAACACTGTAGCCAACTTTGAAAAGCTGGCAAACTCCGGTTTCTACAACGGATTGGTATTCCACCGCGTTATTCCGGGTTTCGTAGCTCAGGGCGGATGTCCTAATGGAACAGGTTCCGGTGGACCCGGTTACACCATCAACTGCGAAATCAACCCGAACAAACATGAGCGTGGCTCCATTGCCATGGCGCATGCCGGCAAGAATACAGGCGGAAGCCAGTTCTACATCGCCTATGCTCCACAACCGCATCTGGACGGCGTACACACCGTATTCGGTAAAGTCGTTAGTGGCATGGATCAAGTGGATACTTTTAAAGGCCGCGACAAAATGACTTCTGTAGAAGTACTCGAAGCTTAATCAAAACTGCTTAATGAAACATCTTTTTTGAAAAAAAATCGCTCCTTGCGAAATGGTTGGGTGGAACCTCCATTTTGTAAAGGGCGATTTTTTTGTGTTGTTCTACTTCGATTGAATGAGCACCCGATGGGTGGTTCCGTCCATTTCCACGTACGTCTTCCAGCCAAATTGTTCGCTTACGAATTGAGCGGGAACCATTGCAGTTCCGGCAAGCAAGACTAAAGGATTCTCCAAGGCTGCTTCATTTCCATCTACATTGGCGCTGTTTTTCCCTGCTGTCATTTTAATGGTGGTGCTGTCATTAGCCAAAGTTGCTGTTTTTGTTGAAGAGTCCCAGGTAAGAGTTGCCCCCAGCGTAGAAGCAATCTCTTTTGCGGATAGAAACAATTCTCCATCTCCCTGGACGGACCGTTCGGTAAAGACAATGCTTTTTCCATTAATTTGAATATCGTATGAAGACACGTTACCCTCTTTATCCATTGCAGCCGTTGTGGCCTGTGTTATAAGGATCTTGTTTAACGGATCAATGTTGTCGCTGGTCACCCGGAACCGGACGTCGTCCTTTCCGATAGCTTCCGCAATCCAGCTGTTCACCTGCCCGCTATGATGACTTAAATCCTTGTATAAATCCAGATTGAAGGTCCATTCGGGTTCTGCCTGGAAATCGTAAAGACGGACATTGGAATACTTGTCAAACTGCTGAAACATCCACTTGCGCATCTCCAGCTGATTGTTAAAGCGCGTCGGGTTGCTGCTGTACCAGGCGACTTGTCTCATTACACTGTAAGGCGGGTAATAAAAATTAAATTCCACATCGGGGTACTCCTTAATAAGCGGAGCGATGTAGGTGTCGAATCGCTGCTGAAGCTGCTCTATGTTTTCTTCATTCAGTCCAAAGTAAACTTCACTGGCTCTTTGCTCGTAATACAGCTTGGCGACACGTTTCTTTGTGTAGGAAAAAGCGGCACTCCAGTTGTTCAGATGCTCCAGATCTTTATTCTTTTTACCGGTAAGCATATCTTTTATGCTGGTTCCAAATTGCTCATAAACCGAGGCATTGAACCAGTACTTGTAATCATTCCAAAAATTGTCGTCATACATGTAGTCAGGAAAGGTCTTAAGGTCTTGCTCATCGGCATTCTTCAAAGAAAAGTAGTCCAGCCCCCAAAGAACCTTTTTAACCTTACCGGTTTTCAAAGCGACACTCGCAATCTTGTTGTGCTCTTCGACGGTAGATCCTTCAATGGACAGCTTCATCGTTGTTCCGCCCAGGCTTTTATTGACTTCCGATGGCAGGAAGTTTTCAGTCATGGAAGTACCAATGATAATGGTGTCATAGTCAAAATTTTTGGCCAATCCCGGATTCTGGTACCTTTGCTCTTTGGAGAAGACCGGGGTGTACCAGGTGGAGCGGTGATAGAACTGGAGCGGATCAAGAAATACCATTAGCGCGACCATAATAACCGCAATAATCATTGTAAAAAGAAAAAAGTAACCTACTGCTATTTTGGACCGGTTATCTATAACCGGGGCGGGCTCGGGGGCGGGCTCAACCTCCAAGTTTGTTTTTAATTTTGGCAACACAATAACGTTCCTCCTAAGTGAATCATCTTGACTCTAGAAATTAAAATATAGGAATTCGGTAATCCGGTTAAAGAAGAGCAGCGAAATCATAAACACAACAGCCATAACCAGCGACGTCTTCCAAGTAGGTCGCAATTTACTGAAGGATTCCGACAAGTTGGGAGATATCAGCATGATCAATGTTAGCGCGGCTAAAGCCGGCAGCATCAGCTTGAACTCGGATACCTGGGAAAGTCCGGTTCCGTTTATTCCAAACATACCCTTGAGCAGCCTTTCAGCTTGTTTCATATTCTCTGCACGGAAAAAGACCCAGGTTACATTCAAAAAGATAAAGGTGATGACCCAGCTCAGCCAAGTCGGCAGCGGAACTCCCCAGCGTTTCCAAATACGTTCGACGGCTTGTCCACTGCCATGAAGTAAACCCCACAGTATGAACATCCAGCTTGCTCCGTGCCAAATACCGCCGATCAGGAAGGTGATAAGAACATTTCGGATGGCGATCCAGTATCCACTTCTGCTTCCTCCCAAAGGAATATAAATATAGTCTCTCAGGAATTGGCTTAGTGTGATGTGCCAGCGTCTCCAGAAGTCCTGAATGCCCGTAGCCCTGTATGGTGAATTAAAATTCTGCGGCAAATTGATGTTAAAGAGCAGGGCAATTCCGATGGCCATGTCCGTATAACCGCTGAAATCGTAATAAATTTGAAAGGTGTAGCTAAGGCTGGTAACCCAGGAATCCACAAATTGGGAAGCGGATGAAAAGCCTTGATTGGCATAAACGGCGAGATTGTCAGCAATAAGCATTTTTTTGCCGAGGCCGATACAGAAAATCAACAGACCGGACCAAACATTGCTCCAATTCCAGAGCTTGTTGCGGACGCTTTCGAACTGCGGCATCATGTCTTTGTGATGTAGGATAGGTCCGGCAATCAGATGCGGGAAAAATGTGACAAAAAGAATGTAGTTAATCATGCTGTATTCCTGCACACGCCCCCGGTACGCATCAACCAGGTAGGCAATTTGAGTGAAAGTGAAGAAGCTGATTCCCAATGGCAGCAGGAGGTGAAGCAGCGGCAGGTTGCCGCTCGTTGCCTCATTCCAGTTCTGTATAAAAAAGTCCGTGTATTTGTAATATCCGAGCAGCAGCACGTTAGCCGATATTCCGAAAAAGAGCAGCGCCGATTTGCGGGAGGCAGCAGTCGTTAGCTTTTTGCCGACCAGGTAATTGAATAAGATGGACATCAAAATTAAAGGAATATACTTCAGGTTCCACCAGCCGTAAAAGAAAAGGGAAGCCAGTGCCAGCCATAGCTTCGCCATATAAAAATAACGAAATTTTATAAAGACAAAGTAAACCAATAAAACGATAGGCAGAAATTGAAAAATAAAAGTATAAGAATTAAATAACATGATGAGCCTCGCTTTTCTTCATTATGGGTCCAACTTCATTATAATAGTATTTTTTGTAAGAAAAAGACTGTGATATTAATCAACCGGAAGCAGACCAATGCTTTCTAAACCGGCTTGGCAGCCAAAAGAAAAACACTAAAATCACCAGAAATAATACAAATGCCAAAAGCTCTGTCCGAAAACGGTTGAAAAGTTCATTGAAAACTCCTCAAAAATAGTTTAGTTACCATGATTCTAATGGCTTGAAAAAAGGTGATATAAGTATATACGCTTTATAAGTTTTCATCAATGGCATATGCTGCAGTGATCCCTCATAAAATGAACAAATTATGCCCCGTGACTACATATTAGCTGCCTGAGCGGAACGGTTCAAAAAAAATCAAATACCCATTTTCAACCCGATTTGCATGACTTCACATCAGTCGTGCCCAAATTAGGGGTAATAGTGATGGGAAGAAACCGCCGCTTAAGCGATTTTGTGTAATTACATATAACGTAAATCACTGTTCATTTTATGAAGTCCACTAAAGCGCTCTATTCCTTTCATGTCATTGCCCGAATAAACATGAATTTTATAACACGGAGGGGTTGAGTCAATGGTTAAGAGAAGACTAAGTGTGCTCATTATTATTTTCATGCTAGTAGCGCAATATATGTATGGCTTGGGTGTTCCATTGCCTGTGAAGGCTGAAGGAGCCGGTGGGAGCACGACTGTCTCCGAGGCTGTTTATGACAATGGTGTTACGGTCTCGGAAAGTGTGTACGCGTCTACGGTGCCTACAGCGCCTAAGGCCATTAGTTCTAACATCATCACCAGTGTCACCTTATCTGTATACGGCGCTGATGGTCAGGTAGACACAGGCCCCGTATATCAACAGGGTTCTAATGTATCACTGGATTATACATGGGCTCTTCCAAATGGACATAAGGCCGGAGACACCTCCACCTTCCAGCTTCCCGCCCAGTTTAAACTCTATAATGACATCAGTGGAGTCCTTGCTTCAGAAGGAGAAAATGTAGGAACGTTTCAGATCAGCCAGGCTAGCCACCAGGTTGTCATGACCTTTAGCAGCTATGTAGAGAGTCACGATAATGTCCGAGGCACACTCCGAATCAATACCAAATTTGATGAAGAGGTCATCAAAGGCAGTACCGTGCAGCAGATCTTAATTCCGATTAACGGGGAAACACAAACCTTTACCTTTATTTTCAAACCTTCAGGTTCAACGATTGCGAAAAGAGGCGTAGCCTCAGGTTTCAATGCGGATGAAATCCGCTGGACGGTTGATGTGAATACAACTCTGGATGCTGTAGATCATGCCGGTGTAACCGATCCGATACCGGCTGGATTGTCTTTGGAGAACCTGGCAAGCAATCTGGCTGTATACCAGCTTAACGTCTCGCTTAACGGCTCAGTGACACGGGGAGATTTGGTTCCGGCAAGCAATTATTCGGCTAATGTAGAGGCGGGTGCACTGAAACTTCAATTCACCTCAGACACGATCAGCAGCGCTTACCGTATCGAGTATACAACTGCCATTACGGATGAGACCAAAACCACCTTTACCAACAAGGCGACCTTCACAGAAAAATACGTGGCAATTGCTGACTCTACTGCGACGGTTACCGTACAGCGCGGGGTGGGCCTGAATAAATCCGTAACCAAATATGACTCGGGGGATCAGATCATTTCCTGGGCAATCGAATATAACTACAATGAAAAGAATATTTCGCAGGCCAACGCCCTTATAACTGACTTGTTCAACGATACTCAGCAGTTGGTGGAAGGCTCCCTGGCAGTTTATCCTGTAACTCTGGCTGCGTCCGGAGCTCCAACCAAAGGCGCAGCACTGGCAGCAGGTACAGATTATACTGTTGAAGCTGCAGCAGGTGTGAATCAAAAAGGCTTTAAGTTGCACTTCAAGAAAGATATTTCTTCAGCCTATCGCATAGAGTATCAGACCAAAGCAGTTGACCGTGTCCTGAGTAATGCTACGATTACTAATACGGTCTCAGACAGTACGTATAGTGATAAGGCGACACAAGTTATGCGGCCTGCCGTAATTTACAAGAACCTTAACGGGGTAAATTACAATGCCAAAACTGCTGCCTGGAAGCTAACCTTTAATGAAGATGACTATCCGATGAGTAACGTAGTCGTTACCGATACGTTTCCGGAAGGTGGTCTGAAATATATACCGGGATCTTTAATTGTTAAGGATAATTTTGGAAAAGATGTGAACCCGTCGGAGTATGATTTGGTGTACGGGGTTGATCCCAAGATTGGTTTTAAGATCAGTTTTCATTCGAAGATTACCGGAACTTATACCATTCAATATCAGGTTGAATTTAATAACGAATGGATTACTACTGCCACGGAGCAATTCCATAACACTGCGCGAATAGACTGGGAGGACAATTCTTCCATCAAGCATACGGCGGAAGCGCATGGTGTATTTAATCCCAGAATTGACGTGAAGAATAACGGCTTCAAATACGGCACTTATAATGCTGCTGCGAAGACAGTTAACTGGACGATAGGCGTTAACTATAATGGCAAATCCCTTACGGATGCTGTGTTGACGGATCTGGTAAAGGAACCCCAAACCTTGCTTGAAGATTCCATCAAGGTATACAAGATGAACATTAGGGCAGACGGCTCATCTTCCAGAGGGGATGAGGTGACCAATTTTACCTTTACAACAAGCAAGGTGGGTAACGACACTCTGCTGAATGTGAAGCTGGGTGCTATCAATTCTGCGTACTATGTTATTTTTAAAACAGACCTTGAAGGAAAGCTCCTCGGCACCAAAATAAACAACAAAGCTAATTTGTTCGACGGAGCAAAGGCAGTATCCAAAGACTTGACGGCTTCTGTGAACATCCCTTACGGCGGGGAGCATCTCGACAAGAATGCTGTTCAGTCAGGAGACAAGATCAACTGGACGATTCCTATAAACCGGGGGCAGTCCTATATTAAAAATGTAGTGATTATTGATACGCCTAGTCCTAATCAGATCCTTCTGCCGGATTCATTCCATTTGTATAAAACAAAAATCGGTGAAGACGGAATAGTGGGGGAACTCCAAAATGAACTGGTCAGAGGCGCGGATAAAGATTATACGCTGGAAATCACAACAAATAACGCGGGTCAGCAAACCTTTACTCTGAAATTTATGAAGGACATTCAGACCTCTTTTATCTTGAAATACCAGTCGCTCATTACTGCACGGAACGGCCAGGAAGTGACGAATACGGTCAAGCTAACAGGAGACAATGTTGTCAACGTTAACCATGAAACAACAAAAGTAATGATTGTCGGGATCTCCAGCGGCTCTGGAACAGGTACTGGTGAAAGGGGTACTTTGACGGTCAAGAAGGTAGACGCGGATAATAACGCCATGATACTTATCGGCGCAAAATTTAATTTGTACCGAATCACGGGTACAGAGCGTCTGCTTCTTGATACTCAAACCACAGATTTGGATGGGACTGCAGTATTTAGAAGCATATTGTCAGGGAATTATATTTTAGTTGAAACCTTGGCACCGGATGGCTATGTACTTGATTCACAAGAGCGCAGGGTAACGCTCAATCCAGGAGCAAATATAGTATTAACAGTTACGAACGGAAAACAGGCTGCGCCTTCGCCGGAAACGTCGCAATCGCCAATCGTGACATCACCGTCGCCGGAACTGCCGACACCTACGCCTTCAACAATACCTGGCGAGATCATAATTGAAGAATCGGCGGTGCCGCAGGGTCCCGGAGTTACCCCGACAGTTCAGCCAACTGTTCAGCCGACGCCGCCTGTAGATCAGGTGGTGCCTGAAGATGAGACTCCGCTCGGGGGTGTTGAGATTGATGACGAGGAAATCCCTGAGGGAACTGTACCGGATAATAGCAATACCAGTCCTGATGTGCAAAATCTCCCTAAAACAGGTGAGGAAAGCTCATTACCGCTTTACATCGCAGGGTTCGGAATGATTCTTGCAGGATATATTCTAAATAGAGTGTTCAAGCGGGGCAAACGGTCAGAATAATGATTGTAAATCTTAGGTCAGATAGGACATCATAACAAACAGGCACCTGGAGGCATCTCCGGGTGTCTGTTTTTTTGATTATAAGTTACATTAAGAAAGTAAGTATAATATTCACACTTGCATTTTGATTTTGTAGATGTTAATTTTATTTTATCAGTTCTTAAATTGAATATTAGATTTGATCCTTCAGGGCAGGGTGTAATTCCCTACCGGCGGTGATGCCGTTGTATATTAGCTCGTTAAGCTGATCTGCAGCGCTTAGTCCGCTACCCGGCTGTCGTTATTACTAACGCAGACGGTGGACCCGGTGAAATTCCGGGACCGACAGTATAGTCTGGATGGAAGAAGGAGAGAATGACGCTTGTTTTTTACTGACAGGTGAACCGCAGTTTTTTTATATTGCTATGTGCGTTATTTCACAAGGCCGCCGTTTGGCGCAATTTCCGCACAACCTTATTTAGACTGCCGCAAACTCTCATTCAACCCATCTGAAGTTCTCCCCTGGAGACCTGAGGTGGGTTTTTCTGTTTTATAATATTCTACAGTAGGACAGCTGCGGATTGGAGGTAGATATGGACACAATGAATGACGAGTATTACATGTCCCTGGCACTTGATATGGCTGAACGAGCTCAGGGACAGACAGGGATAAACCCTGTCGTCGGCTGTGTAATTGTCAAGGATGGAGCAATGATCGGTCTTGGAACCCATCTCCAGAGAGGCAAGGGCCATGCAGAAGTACATGCGCTTAATATGGCCGCAGGCCAAGCCGCAGGAAGTACCGCCTATGTAACACTGGAGCCCTGCAGTCATTATGGCAAAACGCCTCCCTGCAGTGAACGGCTGATTGCCGAAGGCGTGGTCAGAGTTGTTATTGCCAGTGAAGACCCTAATCCGCAGGTCGCTGGAAGAGGCGTAACAATGCTGCGGGACAAGGGTATTGAGGTGGAGGTAGGGCTGCTGCGTGAGCGTGCGCTCCGTCTTAATGAGAAATTTATCAAATACATCCTGACCAAGCAGCCGTTTGTTACACTCAAGAGCGCCAGTACGCTGGACGGCAAAATAGCTACCAAAACCGGAGACAGCAAATGGATCTCCAATGGGACAGCGCGGGAAATTGTACATACGCTGCGGCATCGCCATCAGGGTATTATGGTTGGCGTTAATACCGTAATTGCCGATAATCCCTCCCTGACCACAAGAATGGAAGTTCCGGGCATTAACCCGGTGCGGATCATTATTGATTCCGGTTTGCGAACACCGCTGGAGTCGGCTGTAGTAACTGACAGTTTGGCAACCACAATAATAGTTACTACAGAAACAGCCGATGACGTCCGAAAGAATGCGCTGCTCGGGGCAGGAGTCCAGGTATTGGTTTGTGGTGAGGGGCCGCGTGTTGATTTGCAGGATGCGATGGCGAAGCTGGGAGAACTGGAGATCGGCTCGATTCTGCTGGAAGGCGGAGGTACGCTAAATGGAGCGATGCTGGAGAGCGGGCTGGTCGACCGCGTAATTCTCTTTTTTGCTCCAAAGATTTCTGGAGGCGGAGCGGAAGCGCCGGGAACCTTTGTATTCCCCGGTGTCCAGTTGATGAAAGATGCCATCACTCTTCAGGGAGTGGAAGTGGAAACCCTCGGGGATAATGTGTGTATCAGTGGTACTCCCGTAAACGCCAGTGATTTACAAGGGACTTCTGCTTCTTGAAACTTTTAGGAGGTGCGAAATGTTCACAGGATTAATAGAGGAAGTTGGCGTCCTCCGCGGAGTTTCCACCGGGGGCGAGGTTATGGTACTGAAAATTGCGGCTTCCGTCATTATGGATGACCTGAAAATTGGGGACAGTGTTTCGGTTAACGGAGTCTGCCTTACCGCAACAACCTTGGGGGATCATTTTTTCACCGTTGATGTGATGCCTCAGACGTACCGCAACAGTAACCTTAAGGAGCTGCGTGCCGGAAGCAAGATGAACTTGGAGCGGGCCATGGCCTCCGGAGGACGTTTTGGGGGACATATCGTTCAGGGGCATGTGGATGGAATAGGGACGATCAAAAGTGTGAAGCGCGATCAGAATGCAGTAGTGTTCGAAGTGAGTCCAGACGTTAAATCCATGTTTAAGTACATTATTCCTCAAGGCTCGATAACAATCGACGGAATCAGTTTAACGGTTGTAAATACAACCTCATCCTCTTTTTCAGTTTCGATTATTCCGCATACGCTGGGCGAAACCGTGCTGGCATTTAAGCGGGCCGGCGACAGTGTGAACATTGAATGTGACGTGCTGGGCAAATACGTGGATCACCTTTTGCATTATGGCTCTGCCGCTCAGAACGAAGAAGACAAGCCCTCCGGTATCAGCAGGGATTTCCTGGCAGCCAACGGGTTTGTATAATACTTTTAGGAGGACAGAATGATGAGCGAAGCATCGAATGAAGAAACTGTGCTAGACCCGATTGAAGAAGCCATATATGATCTTATGCGCGGTAAAGTGATCATCGTAGTCGATGATGAGGATCGTGAGAATGAGGGGGATTTCATAGCCCTGGCGGAAAAGGCAACACCTGAGGTCATTAACTTTATGATTACCCAGGGCCGCGGACTGGTCTGCCTGCCCATTACGGCTGAGCGGGCCGAGGAGCTTGATCTGAAGCCGATGGTCAGCCAGAATACCGATTTTCATGGAACGGCCTTTACCGTATCCATTGATCATAAAGATACCACAACCGGTATTTCTGCCAACGAGCGGTCGATAACTGTCAAAGCGATTATGGATCCTAACGCAAAACCCGCCGATTTCCGCAGACCGGGTCATATGTTCCCGCTGGTCGCCAAGAAAGGCGGGGTCCTGCGCCGCTCCGGCCATACCGAAGCTGCTGTCGATCTTGCCCGTATGTGCGGGGCTTATCCGGCGAGTGTAATTTGCGAGATTATTAAGGAAGACGGCGAAATGGCCCGGCTGCCTGATTTGATCGAGATTGCCCGCAAGCATGATCTTAAGCTGATCAGTATCAAGGATCTTATCCATTACCGCAACGAGAAAGAAAAGCTCGTAAATCGTGAAGTGTCTGTCCGTATCCCTACTGATTTTGGAGTCTTCCAGACGATAGCTTACAGCAACGAAGTGGATGATAAAGAGCATGTAGCTCTGGTTAAGGGTGATATTTCCGGTGATGAGCCGGTGCTGGTACGGGTGCACTCCGAATGCTTGACCGGAGATGTGTTCCACTCCCACCGCTGTGATTGCGGGCCTCAATTTGAAGCCGCGCTGCGCCAGATTGACGCTGCAGGAAAAGGTATTCTCCTCTATATGCGCCAGGAAGGAAGAGGCATTGGCCTGATTAACAAACTTCGCGCTTATAAACTTCAGGAGGAAGGTCTGGACACAGTTGATGCAAATCTTAAGCTGGGCTTCCCGGCCGATTTACGTGATTACGGCATCGGAGCACAAATTCTTAAGGACCTTGGTATACGCCAGATTAAACTGATGACCAACAATCCGCGCAAGATCAAGGGATTAGAAGGCTATGGACTGGAAGTCGTCGAGCGTGTGCCGATTCAAATGCCGGAGAATGAAGACAACAGCAAGTATCTTCATACGAAGCAGACGAAGCTGGGACATTTGCTAACATTTGATACCATTGAGCAGAACGAGGATTCGGAAGTCTAAATTATAACTTACTTATGAAAGGTTGATGAATGGAAATGCCGAACTATTTTGAAGGACATTTAGTATCCGAGGGACTTAAATATGGGGTTGTAGTAGGACGTTTTAATGAGTTCATTACCAGCAAATTGCTGTCTGGTGCTTTGGATGCATTCAAACGCCACGGTGTTAAGGATGAAGAGGTTGATGTAGCATGGGTTCCTGGAGTGTTTGAAATTCCGTTAATCGCCCAGAAAATGGCTGAAAGCGGCAAGTATGATGCTGTTATTACTCTGGGTACTGTCATCCGCGGGTCTACCACTCATTATGACTATGTGTGTAATGAAGTGGCCAAAGGTGTTGCCGCCATCAATCTTAAAACGGGTGTGCCGACGATTTTTGGTGTAGTCACCACCGAAAATATCGAACAGGCTATTGAACGTTCCGGAACCAAAGCAGGCAACAAAGGCTGGGATGCAGCCAATGCCGCCATCGAAATGGCCAACCTGAACAAGATGTTCAAATAAGTAGGCTATTGACGGATATCCATAAATCGTGCTTATTTATATGTATAAGAAGAAAGCATGGATTATAAAAATTCTTTCTACTTGTGTAGCGTCCTTAGCGGTGCTGCACTTTACTTTTTTTGGGCAGGAGGTTGCCTCGTGACTGTATTGTACAAGCTGGAGACGTTTGAGGGTCCGCTGGATTTGCTTTTGCATTTGATTGATAAGGCGGAAATTGACATCCAGGACATTCCGGTCAGTGAGATCACCGAACAGTACATGGAATATCTGCGCAGCATGCAGCAGCTTGAACTGGATATTACGAGCGAGTTTCTCGTGATGGCCGCTACATTGCTGTCTATTAAGAGCAAGCTGCTGCTGCCCAAACCACCGGTGATCGAGTTAGACGATTTCGAGTATTACGAAGAGGATGGCTTCGACCCGCGTGAGGAATTGGTGCAGAGGCTGATTGAGTATCGTAAAATTAAGAGTATTGCTATTCAGTTAATGGATATGGAAAGCGAGCGGAGCCTGATTTTTACGAAGGAGCCTGAGGATTTGGCGCCGTTTGTACCGCTTCAAACCGATAATACCCTCAAAGGATTGCATACGGCCGACCTTATAGCCGCTTTCCGCAAAGCACTGAGCAAGGCAGCCAAACGCTCCTCCTATCAAAGGATAACCAGAGATGAGATCTCGGTCAAAGACCGGATTCGTGATGTATCCGAGGCGCTGCGGCGGAGCGGAAAGGGTGGCAAGCTGCGCTTCTCGGCGCTGCTTCATGACGAAATGGCCCGTCATGAGATTGTAGTGACTTTTCTGGCTATCCTGGAGCTCATGAAAATGAAGGCAATATGGTGCTATCAAGAGAGACTGTTTGAAGATATCGTAATGGAGTGGAGAGGAGAAGAACACTTCAATGGATTACAAGAGTCTGAAGTCAATTATTGAAGGCTTGCTGTTTCTGTCCGGGGACGAAGGGCTTTCAGTCCGGCAAATAGCGGAGATTACAGAGCAGCGGCCGGAGCTTGCAGCCCGTGCGCTGGAAGAACTGAAAGAGGAATATGTATCTCAGAAACGGGGTCTTCAGGTGGTGCAGATTGCCGGAAATTACCGGCTGGCCACACTGCCGGACCATGCACCATACTTCGAACGGCTGGCTTATTCACCCTCCCGGTCATCCTTATCCCAGGCAGCGCTCGAGACACTGGCAATTGTCGCTTATCGTCAGCCGATTACCCGGGTGGAGATTGAAGAAATCCGCGGGGTCAAATCAGAGCGGGCCATCCATACGTTGAACAATAAGGATCTGATCCATGAGGTCGGGCGTGCGGAAGCCGTAGGCCGCCCCATTCTGTATGGTACGACCAAGTCTTTCCTGGAAAGCTTTGGACTGGCTACGCTGAAGGAATTACCTGAACCGTCAAGCCTCGACAGCTCTGATCAACTGGAAGAAGAGACTCAGCTCCTGTTTAACAAGCTGGACAGCACCCAAATAACGATTGATGAATTAGAGCAGCCTTAGGCTGCTTTTTTTTTGTACTATTTTGAAGGAATGAGGGGTCCGGATCGACGCAGGCAGCAATATATTCAATTTTTAGCATTTCTGCCGAATGATTTACGGAATATCCTGCCATACTAATCCAAGTGTACCCAATACTGAGGTTGCTTGGAGGTTTTCACGTGACGTTATGGCTCGCATTACCCCTGGCATTGCTGATTCTGGCTATCGTTCTGCTGTTGTCTTCTTCTATTGATTTTCATTTACGACTTTGGAAGCGTGGCAAGGATGACCATGTAGAAATAAACATCTCTTTTCTATTTGGAGTGGTAAAGCTTCACTATGAGCTGCCTGCTATAGTGTTTCAGGGTTTTAGACGCGGAGTGCGTGTCAAGCTGGAGGAAAGTGGAGTAGCGCCGGTAATGGAGAAGAAGCAGAATGATGATGAGAAGTACATTGACAAGGAAACCGTGGAGAAATGGTTTGATAAGTTTAAAAAGGCACTCAAAGCAACAGAGGGATTGAAGAAATGGGGTATAGATACCATGTCCCATGTCAAAATAACAAAGCTTGACTGGTCTACGGATTTCTCACTTGGGGATGCAGCAGGTACGGCTACAGCGGCTGGTGCGCTATGGGGGCTGAAGTGGAGTATGGTCGGCTGGTTCTCGCAGTGGGTGAAGCTAAAGAAGAGTCCTCGTTTGTTTGTTGTGCCCGTATTCGAAGATGATTTGGCTTTTACTACAGAAATGGCCTGTGCGGGGAGTATCTCTATCATTCATGCCATATATTCTGGATTGCGGCTTTTTATCCGTGCTGTCAAAGCCGACAGAGAGCTGATCCTGTGGAAAGAAATTATCCGGGGAAGAGTTTAGAAGAGGAATAAACTTGAAAAATACGTCCTTACATACTGATGAGCTATTTTGGGGATGATATACGCTGTGGAAGAAGAATATTCATAAAAAGCCAAAGGAGGATAACAATATGAATGAACATCCCATTCAAGGTCTGATGCAGACTGCGATGGAAAATATCAAAGGCATGGTCGATGTAAATACAATCGTTGGCGATCCTGTTGAAACTCCAGACGGAAGTGTCATCCTTCCAATCAGTAAGGTGGCATTTGGTTTTGCTGCGGGTGGAAGTGATTTTCGTGTTGACGAAGATGATAAGACCAGCGGTGGTGCTGCAGGACAAACTAATGTTAGAATGCTTCCGTTCGGGGGCGGTAGCGGTGGAGGCGTATCGATCCGTCCGATTGCTTTTCTCGTAGTGGGCAAGGAGGGCGTGCATATTGTGCCGCTTGACAATCAAACCCATCTGTTCGAGAAAATTATCGATGCGACTCCGGGGGTGATCGACAAAATTCAATCGATGTTCCCGGGGGCTGGAGCAGGTCAAATGCCGCCAACACCTGTGCCGCCTGTAACGCCCGCTGTACCTCTTTCCCAAACTGTGGTTAAAGGCGAAACTGTTACTATTAACCCATCCTCTGATAAGAACCATTAAGGCACAATGAACGATACATTTTACTTTTAAAATAAGCAGGATCAGGGACATCGCTCAATGGGCGGTGTCCCTTTTTGCGCAGAGCCGCGATAGAGGAACAGGGACATACCATCCCGTCGTACTGCATACACTTGTACAACACAGCTTGATCCTAGCTGCTGACACAAGAACTGATAAAAAGCCGGAGGATGAACATGAAGACAATGAACCGTAAATGTCCCTTTACCTTGATATTGTGCGTTTTGCTGCTGCTTCTGGGGCCGCTGCCTTCACTCCGGGCAGAGAATAGCTCCATTAACACCCATGCAATGGCAGCGTCGCTGATCGATGTGGAATCCGGACGGATTTTGTACAGCAGCCGTGGTGATGAGAGAATGCGTATAGCCAGTCTGACCAAAATTATGACAGCGATCGTTGCCATCGAGAATGGTGATCTTAATGATGTTGTAAAGGTTGGCAAAAACGCCTACGCGAAGGAGGGATCTTCCCTTTTTTTGAAGCTGGGCGAAGAGATGACACTGGAAACGATGCTTTACGGCCTAATGCTGCGCTCCGGCAACGATGCAGCTTCTGCAATAGCCGAGCATATAGGTGGGTCCGAGGAAGGATTTATTTATCTGATGAATGCCAAGGCGCAATTGTTAAACCTCACGAACACTCATTTTGCCAATCCTCATGGCCTTGATGCTGAGGGACATTATTCAAGTGCGAATGATTTGGCTGTGCTGACCGCTTATGCTCTCCATAATCCTGTGTTTAAGGAGATTGTAAAGACACAGGTTAAGACCGCTGATAATCCATATGAGAAATGGGATTACAAATGGAGCAATAAAAATAAAATGCTGCGCATGTATGAAGGGGCGGACGGAGTAAAAACAGGGTATACAAAAAAAGCGCTGCGTTGTCTCGTAAGCTCCGCAACCAGAAACGGGCAGCAGCTCGTGGCGGTTACACTCAACGACGGTGATGACTGGAATGACCACGCTTCACTGCTTAACTTCGGTTTTAACCATTATCCGCTCAAAACATTAATCGAACGCGGGGATAAAGTAAGCGGTTATGATTTGGTGACAGGGAAAGACTTCAGCTATCCATTTAGTGAGGGAGAGCAGGAACGTTTCGTTACCAAAATGGTTCTTCAATCAGGAGCTGATTCAAGCTCAACAAAAGTCCGAGTGGCTGATTTTGGTTTGCGGGGGGCATTGGTGCTGGAGCTAGGAGGCAGGGAGATCGGACGGGTACCTTTGTACAGCCCGGATGCGCTGCCGCCTGAACAGCCTGCATACGGCAAAAGGCTCAGTACAGCAGGTGCGGCCGCTTACCCTGCCGCTACGTGGCTGGAGGCACTTGGAAGTGCGCTGAGGGCGTTATTTCAGATCATGGGAGGAGAGGCTCCCCATGATTAACGTTATCTGGTTAGCGATGATTGTCATCGGATTTCTGTTCGCAGCAGTCAACGGCAGAATGGACGCTGTGACAGCCGCTGTATTTGACGGAGCCAAAAATGGCGTTACCGTAAGCTTTGGATTAATCAGCGTATTAGTGTTCTGGCTCGGAATTATGCGTATCGCGGAGGATGCCGGCCTGCTTCGAAAAATTGCCAAGCTGCTGGGTCCGATTGTAGCCTTCCTATTCCCGGATGTTCCGCGGGGACATCCGGCCATAGGCTATATTCTTTCAAATATGAGTGCTAACCTGCTTGGCCTGGGCAATGCTGCAACGCCAATGGGAATAAAAGCAATGCAGGAACTGCAGACACTTAATCCCAATAAGGATACTGCGACACCTGCCATGTGCACGTTATTGGCATTAAATACGGCGAGCATTACCCTCATTCCTGCAACGCTTATTGCTATCAGGCTTACCTATGGGTCAGCCGATCCTGCCGGCATCGTTGGCACAACGCTTGCAGCGACTGCTGTAGCCACGTTTGCAGCAATAGCTGCCGACAGATTGTGCAGGCGCCTGGCGCTGCTGCGCAGGCCGCCCGAACCGCCTTCTGCGGGACCGAAGGACGCCGCTCGCAGGAGCAGTCCTTTCTCCCATCCTTCAGTGAAAGGGTGAATGACCTGTGCTACAACTAATTAGCCTTATATCCGCTTGGGCTATTCCCGTCATGATCACGTTCATTCCCTTATATGCCTATACACGTAAAGTTCCCGTATATGAGTCTTTTGTAGAAGGTGCAAAGGATGGATTCAGTACGGCGATAGGAATTATTCCGCACCTGGTCGGCATGATGGTTGCCATCAGTGTTTTTCGTGCTTCGGGAGCGCTCGATTTTATTATGGGCTTTATAGCTCCCATGCTTCATGGCTTTGGCGTACCTGCAGAGGTGCTTCCTCTAGGTTTGCTGCGCCCTCTCACCGGGACAGGCTCACTGGCCTATACCACCGAGCTCATTCGTGTCCACGGGCCCGATTCGCTGATCGGAATGATCGCATCGACCATTCAGGGCAGCACAGACACCACACTATATGTCCTGACCGTATATTTCGGCGCTGTAGGCATTCGCAACGGACGTTATGCTCTAAAGGTCGGCCTTTTCTCCGATGCCGTCGGCTTCGTTGCCGCCATCGTCATCTGTATGCTCGTGTTTGGCTAGAGATGTAATCTTGGCATGTTATCTCATCTTCATCTTGGTCTTCAACCTTGTCTTTTATTTTTTGACTTATGTTTTGGCACTTTACCTCTCCTTCATTTCGGTTTGATGCCTGCTCTTTGAATGGTTTGGTTTTTACCGTTGACGATAGTAACGAAGAGGAGGTTTGGAACTGGAGAAGCGCCAGCGTTCGGAAGTCCAAACATTCCTCGCAGTTACGCCCCAGTCAACGCTTCCCCCAAAACAAACGTTCAACAAGCAGGCGTCACCCCGAATCCCCCCCCAACATATGCTATTGCAGCAATGCTGGGGAGGCGACAACCATGTTGTACAAAGGTTTTATTATGCACCATTCGCACTGCTCTTCCATCAACGGCAAAGGCTTCGACTTCTGGGTGGAACCGGGCGGTCAGGTGTATGCTGCTCCGATGCTGACTGATCCGGATTACATTCATATCTGTCTGGAAGGAGACTTTAGCCATCGGGATGCTGCGGCGTCCGAGTCCGGGAGGAAAGAGCAGCTGTTTGCGGCAGGAAAGCTCATTCTGGAGCTGGCTGCACGCTTTGAAATCTCCCCGCTAATCATTGAACCCCATAGCATTTCTTGTCCTGGTACTTTTTTTCCTTGGAATGACCTTGTGATTTATCCCTCTGATGGTTATCATTAACCTGAGGTGACTAGTCGAAAATGGAAAGATTACAGAAGATTTTGGCGCAAGCTGGTGTAGCATCCAGACGTAAATGTGAGGAACTGATTTTGGCCGGAAAGGTTGAAGTCAACGGGGAGTTTGTTACAACGCTCGGTACCAAAGCCGATCCTGATAAGGATATTATTACAGTTTCCGGTAAAGCAATCCGAGGCGAGAATAAAATCTATATTATGTTTAATAAGCCTAAGGGCGTTATTACGAGCGCATCCGATAACAAAGGACGTAAAGTCGTAACGGATTACCTGAAAGGCATTAATGAACGGGTATATCCTGTAGGCCGTCTCGATTATGATACGGAAGGTCTGCTGCTGCTGACGAATGACGGGGAGTTTGCCAACCTGCTCACGCATCCAAAGCACCATGTACCCAAGACGTACCATGCAACAGTCAAGGGGGTTCCGCACGGAAGTGCACTGGACAAGCTGAAAGCCGGCATCAAGCTGGAAGATGGCATGACTGCTCCGGCCGAGCTCGAATACAAGGATATTGATGAAGTGAATAAGGAGTCGATCATCAGCATAACCATTCACGAGGGACGTAACCGTCAGGTGCGGCGTATGTTTGAAGCGATCTCTCACCCTGTAATCCGTCTGAAACGAATTTCCTTCGGGGATATTATGCTGCAAAATCTAAAACGCGGATCGTACCGCCATTTGACCAAGGATGAAATTAATCATTTACAGCAAATTGCCAAGTCAGGGCTGCTGAAAACAAAAACACCACGCAAGGACACATAAAGTTCACAAAATGACCCCCGAAAGTCGTGGCAGTATTCGTTATAATGTTCATAGGATGTTCACACCTAACAACAAATGTATGAGTTACGTCATAGAAGGGGGCTTCTGTGTGGGCAAAGCTAGAAAGCCTGTTCAAATTGTAATTTTGTTTCTGGTAGTCATCCTCGGCGGCTATGCGATTGGTTCTTCGGTCTTCAAAGGGGACGGGAAGCCTAAAGTGGGAAGTAAAGCGCCTTCTTTCGAGCTGCTGGGGCTTGACGGCCGGAATCATACTTTGGATGAATATGAAGGCAAGTCGGTAGTATTGAACTTTTGGGGCTCATGGTGTACACCCTGCGTAAAGGAAATGCCGGCATTACAAGCCCAGTGGGAGAAATGGCGTGATAAGGGCGTTGTTGTCGTCGGAGTCAATGTTGGCGAGGATCAAATGACCGTGGAAAACTTTGTGAAGCTTGTGAATATCAATTTTCCTATCATTATGGACCCCGGCCGGAACGCTGTGCGCAGCTACGGTATTTCACCTATGCCGACTACATTCTTTATCAATCCCAAGGGCAAGATCGATAGTATTCATATCGGACAGCTTGATCTCACTACACTTGATGATGTAATCGGGAAGCTGGTGAATCCATGAATCAGCGTACACCTTTTATCACGAATACCAAGTGTGAATGCGGCCATCAGAACCCGGTAGGCACCGTGCTTTGTGAAGCATGCGGCAAGCCGCTGGGTGATGAGATCAACTCGAACGAGAATCTTGAAATGCGTTATGATGGAGCAGCCCGCCGCTCCCAGCGTGTAAATCCGGGGCTGATCGATTTGGTGTGGAACTTTTTTTCCTCGGTCAAAATAGCGATCTATCTGATTGTGCTGACGCTGCTCGGCTCGACGCTGGGGACTGTTTTCCCACAGGAAAGCACCTTTCTTAACATTGATCCATCCACCTATTACAAGGAAGAATACGGAATTGCCGGGGATATCTATTACACACTGGGCCTTTCACATACTTATGAGTCGTGGTGGTTTGTGTCGCTGCTGGTTATGATCGGCGCGTCGCTGGTTATTTGCAGCCTTGACCGTGTACTGCCCCTTTACAAAGCCCTAAGCAGACAGAAGATCCGTAAACACCGTCAATTTCTGACCCGTCAAAAGATTGTCCTTGTCACAAAGGTCGAGGAAGATCCTGATACCTGGATAGTAAAGGCGATTCAACCGCTGAAGAAGAAAGGGTACCGTGTCGTTACAGAAGAGGGTTCACTGCTTGCGGAGAAACACCGGTTTAGCCGTTGGGGTCCTTATGTCATACATATCGGCCTTATTATTTTTTTGCTCGCTGTGTTGGTAAGGGGATTGCCTGGACTTAATATGGATCAGCATCTTGCTTTTCCTCAAGGCGAACTCATTCAAATACCGGATACATCATACTATCTGAAGAATGAGAAATTTACCGTAGAATTCTATACCGAGGAAGAGATGCCCGAGGAGTTCCGCGGCACAAAGGTTCTTCCAAAGCTGTATGAAACCAAAGCAGTGTTGTATGAATGTACGGCTGACTGTGGAGATCCTTCCAGGGAACCGCAGCTCACCGAGGTAGCATCGCATGATATTCAGGTTAATGATCCATTGAATTACCAGGGTCTGAAAGCGTATCAATTTGATTATGACCTTACACCTGTATTGCGTTCTGTGCAGCCAAATCTGGTCAATTCCATTACCGGGGAGTCTTACGGCAAGTTTAAATTGGACATGAAGAACCCGCAGCGTGTCTATGAGTTAGGACCCTATGAGCTTACGCTGAAAGAGAAATACATGGACTTCGGCCTGAATGAGGAGGGGCAGCCTGTCTCCAAGTCACCCTATCCCAACGCTCCGGCGTTTCTTTTCCTGATGAAGGGCCCGGATCTTCCGGCGGAGGGACAGCAATACTTTTATTTCCCTAAACAGGTGGATCAGGCAAAGTTTCAGCAGGAGGCTATCAACGACAAACTGGGCGGTACGGAACGGTTTCTCGAGTTTGAGGTAAATGCAATGAGCGATGTGGACTTCTCAGAATCGACAACGTACCTTAACATCCGTGTCGACCGGGTGATGCCTTTCATCTGGATTGGAGCGGGCATTATTATGCTGGGTCTTGTACTCGGTTTTTACTGGCAGCACAGACGCATTTGGCTGACGCTTGAGCATGGGGAACTGACGCTGGGCGCACACACCAATAAGAACTGGTTCGGCTTCCGCCGGGAGATTGTTTCTTTTTTAGGAAAGATGGACATCACAGTCGATGAAAAATCATTGGATAACGGGGGAGGTCTAACATGAACTTGCTCGATTTCAGCAGTAACGCCTTTATAGCCGCATTCTTCCTGTATAGTGGAGCTTTCATGTTATTCACCATTGCCATTATGGGCCGTAAATGGTCGGGCCGCAAGCCGGAGGAACACACTGCCCGATGGGGCAAAATTGCCTTCATTACTTCGTCTTTGGGTCTGGCAGGTCATCTGTTATACTTCTTCACGCGGTGGGCCGGAGCAGGTCATATACCCGTCAGCAACATGTATGAATTCATGACCTTTCTCTCGATGATGGTTATGGTTGCTTTTACAGTAATCTTCGCGATTTACCGCAAAATATTGCTCGGCCTCTTTGCAGTTCCGATCTCCATTATTATTATGGCTTATGCAGCGGTGTTCCCGCAGGAGGTTCAGCCCCTTATTCCTTCGCTGAAATCCATCTACCTGAATATTCATGTAACCCTGGCGGCGCTAGGGGAGTCTTTCTTCGCAGTCGGCTTTGCTGCCGGACTAATGTATCTGCTGCGAACCGTTAATTTTGACAGCAAGGCCAAAAACGACAAAAAACAACAAAGACTTGTGGAGTTTACGCTGTTTTCCATCATTGTCATCATTGGTTTTCTGGGCTCGGTATTTGCTTTCCGCGGGGCTGGATACGAAACTGTTTTTACAAGACAGAACGTTACGATTGACAGCCCGGGGCAGAAAGATAGTACAATAGAGAAAGTTAGTTATAAAATGCCGCCTATTGTGGCACCTTACCATAGCGAAATTGAGAGCTTCCAGTCGTTTCTTGGCATGAAATCTCCACTGTTCGAAGCACCCTCGTGGATGAATGGTGTTAATGCCGGACGCAAGTTCAATACCGTGATCTGGTCGCTTTTATCGGGGCTGGTTCTGTACGGAATTGTTCGTCTGCTTGCCCGTAAATCATTAGGCAAGGCACTGCACCCTCTTATGGACGGAATCGACGCCGATGATCTCGACGAGATCACGTACCGGGCGATTGCGATTGGCTTCCCTATATTTACGCTGGGGGCTTTGATTTTTGCAATGATATGGGCACAAGTGGCCTGGGGAAGATTCTGGGGATGGGACCCTAAGGAAGTTTGGGCACTCGTTACCTGGCTATTTTACAGCGCCTATCTCCATTTACGGCTTGCTCGTGGATGGCAGGGACGCAAATCCGCATGGCTCGCCGTACTCGGATTTTTGGTCGTAATGTTTACACTGGTTGGCGTTAATCTGGTCATCGCCGGACTGCATTCTTATGCCGGAACCGACTGAGTGAATGTATGGCTGCTGCGCAGCGCATGAATAGCGGGTATTGTTCTACTGTATTTGATGAAGGGGTTGTTGTGAAATGGCAGAGCATTTGAACAGAATTCTGGTGGTGGATGACGAGGAGCGAATCCGCCGCCTGCTTAAAATGTATCTCGAAAAAGAAGGATACGAAATCGATGAAGCGGAAGATGGCGAAATTGCCCTCCGTAAAGCAACAGCCAATGATTACGGTCTTATTTTACTGGATGTTATGCTGCCCGGCATCGACGGCATTGAGGTGCTGACCAGGCTTAGAGGGGTTAAGTCCACACCGGTGCTGATGCTTACCGCCAAGGGTGAAGAGATTAACCGGGTTCAGGGTTTTGAAATGGGCGCTGACGACTATGTCGTTAAGCCTTTTAGCCCCCGTGAGGTGATTTACCGGGTAAAGGCCATTATGCGCCGTTCATCCGCTACGGCTTTCTTGTCCAAAGAGAGCAATTCCAGCAATAACATCGTATTCCCGCATCTTATTATCGAGCACGATGCGCACCGTGTTACGGCTGGAGGGCAGGAAGTAAGTCTGACTCCGAAGGAATATGAGCTGCTGCATTATTTGGCTATTTCGCCGGACAAGGTGTTCTCCCGTGAAGAACTGCTTAAGGATGTCTGGAATTACGAATTCTTCGGGGATTTACGGACAGTAGATACGCATGTGAAACGGCTTCGCGAGAAACTGAATAAAGTATCACCGGAATCGGCAGCTATGATCACAACTGTATGGGGAGTAGGCTACAAGTTAGAGGTGCCTAAATAACGTGAACTTTTGGAGAAGTCTTGTCGGCAAGCTGTGGGCTACGATCATCTGTCTGGTTGCTGTCGTACTCATAACACTGGGTTTATTTTTACTTCCCTATATCGACAGCAACTTTACCAATTCCGGAGCAATCAAACGGTTATTTATGTACACATGCATGATAGGATTCTCTTTAACCACTTTTTTCGCTTTGTTTCTTTTTACCAAGATTACGCAGCCGCTGCAGCGTGTCATAGAGGCTTCCAATAACATTCGCCGCGGCGAATATGGGACAAGACTGACACTTGTAACAAGTGACGAGATTGGCCAACTGGCCACTTCTTTCAACCATATGGCTGAGGAACTGGAGAAGAACATCCGCAATCTGAATCATGAGAAGGGCCATCTTTCCAGCGTATTGCGCAGTATGAGTGACGCGGTCATTACATTTGACATTGATGGACGGATTATATTGACCAATCCGCACGGACAGTCTCTACTGGAAGCCTGGAGTGATTTGAAGTGGGAACAGGAAAGTGATTCCGAGCTCTATACGGAACCGGATGGCCGGAGTGATGTGCCTCCCCCGCTGAATCCCTTGTTCCAAAGTACGCTCATACAGGGCGGTGATCAGCGTTCCAATGTTCATGTCCGCCAGGGCGTATGGTCTGTACACATGGCTCCGCTATACACGGAGGATGATATTCGCGGTGCAGTGGCTGTACTGCGGGATGTGACTGAAGAGGTACGGCTGGAAAAGATGCGCCGTGACTTCGTGGCGAACGTCTCCCATGAAATCCGGACCCCTCTATCCATGATGCAGGGTTATAGTGAGGCCCTTCTGGACGGTATGGCCTCCTCACCGGAAGAGAGCAGTGAACTGGTGCAGGTGATTCATGATGAGTCGCTGCGGATGGGACGTCTGGTGAAGGATTTGCTGGATCTTGCCCGAATGGAAGCCGGACATACGGATATGCAGAAGGCTCAGGTGAATATGGATGACCTTTTGGATAGAATGTTCCGGAAGTTCACTGTGCGTGCCAAAGAGCGGGAGATTCATTTACAGTACCGCAAGCTAAGCGATAATCTCGTTCTGGAGGCAGCGGATGAGGACAAGCTGGAGCAAGTCTTAACCAACCTGCTGGACAATGCTTTCCATCACACGCCTGCAGGGAAGAATATCGTGATTACTGGAGAAGAAAGTGTTCTGGAAGGAAGGCACTATGTCGAGATTAAAATTATCGACGAAGGTGTCGGAATTCCTCCGGAGGATTTACCCTTTATATTTGAACGGTTTTATAAGGCCGACAAAGCGCGTTTGCGCGGAGATTCAGGCGGTACAGGGCTGGGGCTGGCGATTGTCAAGAATATCGTAGAGTCTCATCAAGGCCATATTTCCGCAACAAGCAAGCTGGGTGAAGGTACCCGTTTCACGCTTCGACTTCCTGTCGAAAAACAGTAATTTCAAACAAAGCCTGACGGCGCCTCTGACAGCAGAGGTGCTTTTTGTTGAAACAGGCACATAAATCTTGTTCATCGTGGAACAAAAGTTATGTTATTTTGATTATCCTATATCCATTAATCTCAGGAGGCCATTATTTTATGACAGATTATATTTTGGCATTGGATCAGGGTACAACCAGTTCACGGGCCATTCTGTTCGACCGGGAAGCGCGTATGATCTCCCAGGGACAGTATGACATCTCGCAATCTTTTCCCCGTCCCGGCTGGGTGGAGCATGACCCGGAGCAAATTTGGGAGACCCAGCTGGCTGCGGCAAGGGATGCTATTGAAAGAAGCAATATTCAGCCGAACCAGATTGCAGCTATCGGAATAACCAACCAGCGTGAAACGGCATTGGTCTGGGATAAAGCCACCGGCAAGCCCATTTATCCGGCGATTGTATGGCAGGACCGGCGGACCGCAGGGTTATGCGAGGTGCTGAAAGGGAAGGGGCTCAAGGAGGAAATCGCAAGCAAAACCGGACTTGTCATCGATGCCTATTTCTCCGCCACTAAAATCTCATGGATTCTGGATCATGTGGAAGGGGCCCGGGAGCGGGCAGAAAAGGGTGAGCTGCTTGCCGGAACGATCGACAGCTGGTTAATTTGGAAGCTTACCGGAGGAGAAATCCACGCTACAGATGTAACGAATGCCTCCCGCACGATGCTGTTTAACCTGCATTTGCGGACCTGGGACGATACTCTGCTGGCTGAATTAAATATTCCGCGCTCCATATTACCGGAGATCAAGATGTCGGGAGGAGAGTTCGGCATGGCACAGTCCCAGTGGTTCGGTGCTGATATTCCGATCACCTCAGTGCTCGGCGACCAGCAGGCTGCCCTGTTCGGCCATACCTGCCTTGAAGCGGGCAGTGCCAAAAATACATACGGCACCGGTTGTTTTATACTCATGAATACCGGAAGTGAAGCTGTGGTATCACGGCACGGTCTGCTGACAACGGTTGCGTGGGGATTTGGGGATGAAATGTATTATGCGCTAGAGGGAAGTGTGTTCGTGGCAGGTGCGGCCGTACAGTGGCTGCAGGAGGGGCTTGGACTGATCGAAGCACCGGCGTGTTCTGAGCAAAAGGCGAAAGAGGTCGAAGACAGTGAAGGGGTTGTGGTCGTACCAGCCTTTACCGGGCTAGGCGCACCTTACTGGGATATGTATGCCAGAGGCGCGATATTTGGCTTAACCCGTGGAACCACTGCAGGACATTTGGTGCGCGCAACCCTGGAATCGCTGGCTTTTCAAACGCGGGATGTTATCGGAGCTATGGAAAAAGACGCCGGAATGCCGCTTACCGAGCTGAGAGTGGACGGAGGAGCCGTTCGCAACGATCTGCTGATGCAGTTCCAGGCCGACATTCTGGGCAGCGAGGTTACCCGGACGACATACTCCGAAACGACTGCACTTGGTGCGGCTCTTCTAGCCGGCTTAACCTCCGGCATCTGGACCAGAGAGCAGCTGCTAAGCTTCAACAAGTCGGAGAAGGTGTTTGTTCCCCTCATGGAGAAGGAGGAACGCGAACGCCGCTACCACGCCTGGCAGGACGCAGTCTCGCGTACAATGGGCTGGGAGAAGCACTAGGAGCTTGGAAAGAGTTTCTCAAAAGCAAGAGGAGGTGTCCCATCTGCCATTTTCATGGCTTATGGGACACCTCCTTTTAGTTCACTTAATACTCCATAACGAAAGCTACATTTTGCCAGCCGGCACCAACCGTCCAAAACAATACTTTATCACCACGTTCAATTTTTCCGGTGGTCACAGCTTTGTGAAGGGCAATAAAAGGGCTGCTGGTGGAGGTATATCCAAACTCATCACCTATGTATACTGCTGCATCTTTATCGATGCCGACTTTTTCGGAAACGGCAAGAATATTAGGAAGTGACAGCTGTGAGAAACAGGCTGCTTTAATAGATTCTGGTGCAATATCATTGTTCGACAGCAGGGTTTGGATAGATTCAGATGCAGCACCAACACAGATTGAATCATCGAAGGGAATAAACTTAACATTGAACTCCCCGGTGTTCACTCCTGTCTTGCCCAGCTTAGCCAAGCCTTCAGCAGGAAACAAGGAATTACCATAGACACAAGTGTCTGTCTGGTAAATAGAATCAATGAACCCTGTCGAATTCTCATCACGTTCCAAAATGACTGCCGCAGCAGCATCACCGAAGTTAGCATAATAAACGGGATCATTCTTGTCGGCATGAGGTGCAACGTGATCGGAACCGATGACCAGAGCGCGCCGGATTCTGGGATTTGCAATCATTTGGCGGCTAACCTGTTCAATTGAAGCCGTCATTCCGGCACAGTTGGCGTTACTGTCGATACATATCGCATGGGATGCGCCGTTAATTAATCGGTGGATCATTAATGAGTTCGTAGGAAAGATATATTCAGGAGTTTGAGTCGCATAGGCGATAAGGTCGATATCTTCTCCGGAAAGTCCGGTTTTCTCCAAAACATTGCTGGCGGCCTCAAAAGCCATTGTCAGGGAGTTCTCGTCCTCATTGTCAATGCTGTAGCGGGTTTCACGACCTAAGGCCGTCAAAAGTCCACGGATATCAATACCCTTTTCATCAAAATGCTGAATGAAAAAGTCGTTCCCAATCTTGTTGCTTGGATGATAAATATCGATGTCCTTAATACGAATCCCAGCCATATAATTCCTCCTAAAATTACGAGCATGCTTAACCTAAAACCCGCATTAATGGACTAGACACTTACCGTAGAAATGATCTCTAAATTCTCAATTCCAGCCTTACGACCCAGTCGGGACAGCTGCATTTTAAGGATAGGATTATTCTCAAGTGTGAGTTTTACTTTTACGAAACCGTCGCTTTTAAACATGATGAAGCACCCTTCAAGCAGAGGAACAACATCAGCTGAGGTTACATTAAGTTTTCTGCAATCAATTAGGAGTTCGTAGTCGGCAGGATTGATAGGACTAATTGTTTGTTTATAGGCCTGAATGGATTTTGTGCCGTCCTCTTCTGAGAAAGTACCTTCCAGCTCGATATTCATTACCTTGTTAGCTGAATCCGTCTTTAAATTAAATTTCCCCATTTGTGCATCTCTCCCATTGTTAATTGTTTTAAAGCATGCCAATCTTTATATCCGCTAAAACTATTTATTAACGTCAATTTTCGACATTAACCTTTTATTTTTGGGATATTTTAACTCTATTATTTCATATATTTCTCAAATATGCAATGTAAAAGTCGAAAAATGTATTAAAATGTCGTGAAAGATTTATTGGATTTCATCAAGTGTAGAGAGTAGGACATTAAAAGCACTAATCACTCTTGGTGCTCCTACACAAGGGACTAAATGCAATAACGTGCCTTTGATTTGTTCAATAGTGATCCCGACACGAAGCGCCATGATATAGTGAACTCCCAGTTGGTCAAACTGTCCCATTGTAATTAAGGAAGAGATGACCGCGATTTCCTTCCAGTCATTGCCGATGGTGTTGCGCTGAAAAATATCACCATAGGCGTTTCCCATTATATATTCAGCCAGATCGGGAAAATGCTCTTTAATCGGAGCCAAGGCTTTAGCGCCATAGTCTCCGGAAAGATTAGAAAAGTGGTCCAGGCCATTCATAACATTGTCGCTCATATGTACCTCCTCTAGAGATTTAGTGTACGGTGTGCGGTTGGGGGGACTTCGTCACGGTCAGTTAACAATTCGATGACGGCCACAGCATTCAAAGCGACAGCTTCTCTAATTGCTGAAGCAAATTGTTCTGCAGTCTCACACTTAAAGCCGGTAGCGCCCAATGATTCAGCGAATTTTACAACATCCATAGGTACTTCGAATATAGTCCCATCATTTCGGCCTGTAGTTTTCTCCATACCTTTTAGCGCCATATCCAGTTGCATATTATTCACAACGATAAAGATGACAGGGATATCTTTACACACGGCTGTATTAATCTCTGTCCCCAGCATCATAAAGCAGCCGTCGCCTGTGATGCAGAAAATCGTTTCAGCGGGTGAGGCCACCTTGGCTCCAATGGCCATGCCGATCGCATTGCCCATGCAAGCAAAGTAAGCATCAAAAACCAGGCTGCCTGGTTTCTTCACCTTGTACCATTTGACAGCATTGAAACCGTGACTTCCATCGTCGACGAACACTGTATTATTATAAGGGATTAGATCACTCATAGTGCTTAGTACCGATGCCAGTGAGAGCTTGGGGAGGACAGGGAGCTCTTCCGTATAATCTACAGGCACGGTTTCGCGTTTAGTAACAGTGTCAGGATTAATATTATTGATATACAGCCTCAGGTTTTGGCGAAGATCTCCGGTTACCTGTATGGTCTTGGAGGTTAATATTTTTCCGACAAAGGTAGGATCGCTGTCAAACTGAATCAATGTCGCCGGATGATTCTCCCGCCCCAGATTACAGATGGTCATATCGCTTAACCGTGATCCCAGAACGATATATAAATCACTATGGTTCAGTAGATCTTCACCGTGTTTGCATCCCCCGACACCGATCGGACCGTGATACAACGGGTGATCCCAAGGAATAGCTCCTTTACCTCCAGGCGAGGTCACGATAGGAATATTAAAGATTTCAGCTAATTGAATCAGCTCCACATGGGCTTCAGACCGATTAACACCTTTACCGGCAATAATTAAGGGATTAATGGAGTTATTAATGGCCGAAATTACACGATCAATGTTAGCAAAACTTACGAGGAATTCCCGCTCCGGGATAATAATATTGCATTCTTCAAGCCGTTCCGTCTGAACATCAAAAGGTAAACAAAGATGAACAGGTCCACGCTTGCCGCTCAGTGCAATTGAAATCGCATGATTAAAAATGGTGCCGAAGTGGTCGCCGCGTTCAACAAGCTTACTAAACAATGTAGCAGGTCTGAACATCTCTGCCAGATCAGCAAGATAAGAGGACGAATCCTGGCATTGTGGAATTCCTAGTTCTTTAATGGACTGGTGACCGGTAATGAATAAGACAGGTAAGTTATTAGCTTTAGCATGCGCTGCTGCGGTGAGCAAATTAGTGCCTCCTGGGCCAGAGGTACCAAAAGCTACTCCGAGATTTCCGGTTTTTAGAGCGTAACCGGAGGCTTCGAACCCGGAGCTTGATTCATGTCTCCCAGGGATAAACTCAATTCCATAATCCACCATCTTTAAAGCTGCAGGACAAATAGATTTACCTATGATTCCAAAGGCATGGGTTACTCCGAGGTTACGTAGTGCTTCTGCCATGTAATCTGCGACTGTCTTCAAAAGTTACACCTCACAAGTGAATTTATGTAGATTAAATTATCGATCCATCGAATAGAAATCGTCAGACCTATAAAATTAAAAAAATAAAACCTGTGCTCAAATACAGAGCACAGGTTGGTAGCACAAATCGCCGTAGAGACCGCATAAATAATCCAGTCATTCTGGTTTTTCAGCAACCTGGCAGTCATGACCCCATTAATTACCGAGGCTGTAGATCCATGGCTTTGCGTCATTCTCTTTCGAGAATTTTGCCCATATAAATTTGTGAATTTCAAAGAAGAATAATTTTCCTTTACAATATATTCCTCGAGCACCTTTGTCAATAAAATTATACATAATAGCTCGAAATTTGACGAAGAATGTGAATAAATTAGGAAAATTAGATTCTATTTAAAACTTAAAGACATGGATAGTCTTTTGCAGTTGAAGTACGGAACGGGTCATAATTTCAGTTTCATCGGCTACCGCTTGAAGCGCATGAATTTGTTCGTTCATTGCCGCTGAAACTTCCTCGGTTCCGGCAGCAGTTTGCTCAGTGATTGCTGAAATATTTTGAATAGCGCCGGAGATTTTCTGCGCACTCTCCAGCATGCTGTCGCTTTCTGCAGAGAACGAAGAAATTTGCTCGGTTATATACTGAACACTTTGTACAATCTGGGCAAAAATCTGGGCGGTTTCAACAATCATCTCATTTTGTATTTGCACGACTTCTTCATTGATGGAGATATTCTCAATGGCTTGCTTGATATCATTCTCGATACTCCTTACGAGACCGAACACTTCTTTCGTGGAGGCGGTAGATTCTTCAGCAAGCTTACGAACCTCCTGGGCAACGACGGCAAAGCCTCGTCCATGTTCCCCGGCCCGTGCCGCTTCTATGGAAGCATTCAGCGAGAGGAGGTTGGTCTGCTCGGCAATCTCTGTAATCGTCTTTGTAATCATCGTTATGCCTTTGGCATTTTGGGAGAGGGCCTCGATGGTCTGCGCTACTTTTTCGGTAGCATCGATATTTTTCCGCATTCCGGCAGCTTGGGTATCTACAGAATGTCTGCCTTTTTCAACCAGATCCAGCGTATGTATTGAACGTTTGTTCATTTCTTTCGTTGAACTTGTGTAGTTGGATACTTTAGTCTCTATGTCTTTTATAGATTCCGCCATATCGGCAATATCAACGGATATTTCATTCGCTCCGAGAGCCAGTTCATTGGAGGATGAAGCGACTTGAGCCATTACAATTTTCAAATCCTGATTCTTATTCTCTATCCCGCGGCTTGCATCCGTTACCTGGCGGGTAATCTGTGAGGCTTCTGTAAGGATTTTCTTGAGTTTATCAATCATACTGTTGAACGAGCGGCTTATATCGCCCATAGAGCCTGTCTCATCAGCTCTGGAAGTAAAGTCTCCTTTCGCGATCGTGTGCGAGATATTGGAAATGTCGTCAAAGGATGATGTAAGCGTTCTCTCAATGTAGCGGGAAAGAGGGTATGTGAGACCGCCAAGTAAAGCTACCAGGATAATTCCTGCAAATGCTTTACCTATAATCAAAAATGCAATCAAAACAGGAACAGCGAACAACGCGGCAACCATAAAACATCCGGCAATGATTCTTTCTTTTAACGCAAGCTTGTTCATCCAGGCCATAACAAACAGATCCCCCTTAATTATGTTGACTATTGTAATATTATAGGTGTTTTTGGGAGCCGAGGTCTATTGTAAGAATTGACATAAATCATAAATCTTTAAAGTGGTATAAAAATAGGGGGTGTCCCATAAGCCATATAAATGGCTTTGGGTATCCCCGTTGTTTTTCGAGTAGGATGTACATTGACGCTTGCTGTGGACGCTCCGCGAACGGACCGTTGTTCCAATCGCTGTTGTCCCCAGATTTTATTTATTCTCCTTAGCGGTGAAAATCCGGGGACAAAGGCGACCGCTACCGCTTTTCCACAATCGTTCCGTCCTCTCCGCTGCTTTAAGCAGAAAAAGTTTCGACAATCCTCTTTAAAATCACAAAAAAAGAAACCGTCCTTTGGTAAAATGGAAGTACCACCAACCATCCTAAAAGGAGCAATTTCTCTGTACATTCTATATACCATAGACCAACTTTACCTGCCAATGGATTTAGAAGAAGATCTTCCACCCCATCACCTCGTTCGTGTCGTTAACGCCGCCGTAAATCGACTGGACGATACCATCTTTGACGCAGCCTACCCCGGCGGCGGCCGCGATAGCTACCATCCCAAAATGCTCACCAAAGTCATGATCTACGTCTACACCCAGCGCATCTATTCCTCCCGGCAAATCGCCAAAGCCATTCGGGAGAATCCTACTTGGAAAGCGAAGAGATCAAGGCCGTGGTTAAATACGGCAACTACCACAAAGAAAAGAGCAAGACATGGAAAGAAAACATTGGAAAGATGGAGAACTGGACGTACAACGAAGTCGAAGATACGTGGACGTGTGCGGCCGGAACAACGCTTCATTTTTGCTATGAGAGTAAGAAAACAATTAGATAGTGGATATGAACTCCGGCAACGCCATTACCGCAGTACCGGCTGTCATGGTTGTCCCCTGAAAGCCGAGTGTACAAAGGCTATGGGATATAGAATGTACAGAGAAATTGCTCCTTTTAGGATGGTTGGTGGTACTTCCATTTTACCAAAGGACGGTTTCATTTTTTGTGATTTTAGAAGGAGATTGTCGAAACTTTTTCTGCTCAAAGCAGCGGAGAGGACGGAACGATTGTGGAAAAGCGGCAGCGGTCGCCTTGGTCTCCGGATTTTTACCGTTAAGGGAAATAAATAAAATCTGGAGAGCACAGCGATTGGAACAACGGTCCGTTCGCGGAGCGTCCACAATAAACCAAGACCGTAATCCTACTCCAAAAACAACGAGGGTGTCCCTAGCCATTTACATGGCTTTTGGGACACCCCCCTATTTTTCTGGTGACTATAACGTCTACAGAAGGATAACTTCCTCGGCTGTGTTGATTTCCGGTAATCCGGCCAATTTCACAAGCACCTCAGTTGGAACGGCTTTGTCAACTGTCAGGAGCATGATTGCGGCACCGCCGACAATTTTGCGGCCTACCTGCATGGAGGCAATATTGACATCATTTTGCCCGAGCAGCGTACCCACCAAACCGATGATACCCGGTTTATCGTTATGGGAAATGAAGATCTGGTGACCTTCCGGAGCAATATCGACCGGGAATTTATTTAATTGCACGATGCGTTCACCGTACCCCTGCAGGAGTGTACCGGCAACCAGCTGTTCTTCGCCATTCTCTGTTTTCAAAGTAACGGTTAGAAGGTTGGTGAAGCCTTTTGTTTTGGAGGCTTGGGTTACGACCACGTTGACATCGCGCGTTTTGGCCAAATGCATGGAATTCACAATATTTACATCGCCGCCGAAATGACGGGACAGCACACCCTTCACGATGTAGCGGGTCAAAGGCTGTGTATCGACATCGGATAGGTCACCCGCATATTCAATATGAATTTCACGGACGGCTCCATTAGTAATTTGGGTGACAAAGCTGCCGAGCTTCTCTCCAAGATTGAAATACGGCTGAAGTCTTTTCATCACGCTTGGGGCAACCGCAGGGATGTTAACGGCATTGATAAACGGTTCATTCCGCAGAATGTGAAGCACCTGTTCCGAAACATCAATCGCAACGTTCTCCTGTGCTTCCACGGTGGATGCACCCAAATGCGGGGTTACGATGATTTTTGGATGCGACAGGAAAGGATGGTCGGCTTGTGGCGGCTCCTTCTCGAACACGTCGAAAGCAGCTCCGGCAACAATGCCGCTATCTATGGCTTCCACCAAAGCCAGCTCATCAATTACACCGCCACGGGCACAGTTGACAATGCGCATGCCTTTTTTCATTACCTCGAACTGCGGACGGGAGATCATATGACGGGTTTCCGGAGTTAATGGTGTGTGTACTGTGATGAAATCCGATCCCCGTACAATGTCGTCAACAGAGGCCAGTTTTACTTCCATTTTCTCTGCACGATCAGCTGTCAGGAAGGGGTCGTAAGCAAGGATGTCCATACCGAACGCTTTGGCGCGTTTGGCTACCTCACTGCCGATCCGCCCCATACCTAGTACACCCAGAGTCTTGCCGCGAAGCTCCACCCCGAGAAATGTTTTTCTATCCCATGTTCCCCCGATAGTCTTCGCATAAGCCTGAGGAATATGACGGGCCAAAGCCATCATCATGGCAAAAGCATGCTCACATGTCGTAATGGTGTTGCCATCCGGAGCATTAATAACTACAACACCGCGCTGGGTTGCTGCTTCAAGCTTAATATTATCTACACCTACACCGGCGCGGCCAATAACCTTCAGGTTAGTGCCAGCTTCAATGATTTTGTCCGTAACCGTTGTTTGACTGCGCACGAGCAGACCGTCGTATTCTCCGATGATCGCGATGAGTTCATCTTCGCTAAGTCCTGTTTTTTTATCTACCGTTACGTCCTTTGCATCCATCAATTGCTGAATGCCTAAATCGCTGATTGGATCCGATACTAATACTTTAAACATGGTTTCTTTTCCTCCTTAAATTTGAAAGCATAATATGTTGAGGATGCCCTGATAGGACGCTCCACATTACCTGAAAATCACTTCCGGCTGCTGAATCCAAAAACTTTTCCCTAAACAACGGAGCAACGCGGTGCCGCGGAAAAGAAAGAGGGTGCATCCAGGCAGTAAATACCGGACTTATCCCGGAAATCGGCATGTTTCTTTATTTAGGGTAACAAAAAGACCCTCAACCCCATACTACTGCCATAGTAAGGGACGAGAGTCGTCGTGGTACCACCCTAATTCACTGTGATTGCAAAATCACAGCCTCATTGGCCTGTAAAGGCCACACTGGTAACGGAGATGATCCGATTGTACCTACTGTAAATTCGATACAATATCTCAGGAGCGCTAAAGATAACTGTCCGCCACCGGTTTGCACCAACCACCGGCTCTCTGTAGACCTTGAGTATCTTTGTTCCATCATCGGCTTTGCTTGATTAATTTTTCATAATGTAACATGGTGATGCCAGATGTGTCAATAGGCGATTAGTAAGATGGATTACCTAGGCAGCCGCCTTGAAGAGGTCTTCATTTTTCGTTATGATGCAATAACAAGTCTTACTCATAAAAAAAAGGAAGCTGGGGCATGGTCTCCTTGGCGTAATATTGTTCCCGCCATTTGATGAAATCCTGCTCCTGCACAGCACCGGTAGAGATAAGCACTGCAGCAGAAGACTGAACATCCTTCAGTTTCAGGGTGCTGGCGGTACCAGAATAGATCAAATCATCAACCTTGGCTGTAATATCCTGAGGATCATATCCGGCGTAAATCGCACGATTCAACATCATATTGGCGATGGTTGCATTTTTAAGCAGCAGGGGCATTTTTTTCCATTCTATAAAAGTCACTGTTTTTGGTGCGATGAGCTCAACCGGGATTTTGCTGTTGCTTTTGGCTCCCCATCTCAGCATAGCGTCATAAAAATTCTTTTGCGCCAGCAAACCAAATTTCATACCACTGGAGGTAAAAGAGTCGCTTTTCAGAAGCTTTGCGGTTTCCTTGCCTGCGGAGCCTGCAGTAATCTTGTCGGATGCCTGGGAAAAGAGGGTTAGGCTTTTCAGTATATTTAGCTGTGATTCCTGCAATAGCGGCGAATTGGTAAAGATCGAATCCTGGTTCACCTTTTTATATTGTTTATCAGCAAGTATGCCGAGATTTTTGAGAATTGCTCTGTTCTCGCGGGTATCGTTGTTCCGCGCCAGCTTATCGACTTCCTCGTTCCAATCCCGCTTGAATTCACGGTAAGGCAAAAATACGTTATGATAGAAAGTAACAAGATCCTGCTGCTGATAGGATCCGGAGTATTCCTTCGCTTCTTTGCTGCTGTTCAAGCGCTCATATTTGTCTTCCGTTTTATCTGCCCCCACCTTCACACCGGTAAAAAAGGCGGCGAATGCAGAAATCAGGAAAAATAGTAGGCCAAGTGTGTATAACATTTGAGTGCGGGAGGTACGACGGTTCATAATAAGTGCTCCTTTTTCTAGGGGATATCGTTATGTAGTTACTGCAAAAGACAAGATTTGGCTCTATGTAGGAGCTACCCGTAAATAACAATATAGAACAGGCAGGTAATAATGAAAAAATTCAAATTTGGCGATATCAAAATAAAAAAAGTAACCTCGCAGCAATTAACGGACCGGCTGCTTTTGTTAAATCTATATATTACACAGGGACTTACCTTAATTATCGGTTTGATCTGGATATTATTACAGAAAAGAAATCCTTTTCAAGTACTAAATTTTCCGGACAGTGGACATTTTGTGGCATGGGGACTTATTTTAGCCGGAATTATGCTGGTTGTGGATTTCTTGCTGACCTATATTGTACCTGAAGACAGCATGGATGACGGGGGGATTAACGAGCTTCTGTTCCGCAAACGGCCGGTCTGGCATATCGTACTTATCGCTGCAATTGTATCCGTATGTGAGGAGACGTTATTCCGGGGTGCGGTGCAATATGCGTTCGGACCGTACTGGACGAGTATTCTGTTCGCCGTTATTCATATCCGCTATTTGCGGCACTGGATACCAACCGGTTGGGTATTTTTAAGCAGCTATGGTCTTGGATACATATATATCCACTCAGGGAGCCTCTGGGCACCCATCGTATGTCATTTCGTCATCGACCTGTTCTCAGGACTGGTGATCCGCTACAGGAGGGAATCATGAGTGAGGAACTCAGCCGGGTAAAGTCCCGCCAAAAACAGTATAAGGGAGAAGCTCCGTCAACTGTCAAAATAAAACCAATAGAACCATCCCCGAAGGAAGCTTCTACACAACGGGAAATACCCGCCGGTAATCTGTCAAGGGCAGGCCGTGCAGCGTCGCGTACCAAGACGAATAAGACGGATAAGGTGGCTATGGAGGGGGAAGGAGCACGGCAGGACAAAGAAGCCACACCTTCTCGTGCACGAACCTATACCTCGGAGCGGGTGCGGCTAAGCAAAATGTTTGTTAATTCGCTGATTTTTATATTTGTCATTCTGCTTGCTTTTCTGCTCTGGTGGGGGATTGAAGGCGCACCGAAGCTGAGGACGCTCCTGTGGTAACCGGCTTATTCGCTTATACAGCAGGCCTGATGCTATTGACGGCAGTGATAGCTGCAGGTTTGATGATAGTCCAGGCCTATGGGAAGGAGATTATTGCCGAGGAAATAGTACTGGATTCGCTGCCGGAGCCATTTGACGGTTTTCGTATCCTGTTTATTACGGATATCCACCGCCGCCGGCTTCCATCGGCTAAGCTGTCTCTCTTAAAGGGGAGAGTGGATGCAGTCTTTCTTGGCGGTGATCTAACGGAGAAAGACAGCCCTTTGGAGCGGTTTGCCGATAATATAGCACTGCTTGTCTCAATTGCGCCGTTGTACGCTGTTCATGGCAACCACGACCACAAAGCAAATACCCCGGTCGTCGATAACATCATCCGGGGTAGAGGGGGCCATTTACTGCTTGATGAGAATGTGGCTTTTGTGAGGGAAGATACCACTCTATGGCTTACCGGGGTGGATTATCCGAGAAGCAGCGGGAAGATCTCTTACGCTCCATTGCCGCCGCTCCCCTTCAGTGAAAGTGAAAATCCGTGCCGCATTATTCTGGTGCATGATCCGTTATGGCTGTCTCAGAGCGGCTCTGTGCCGGGGGACCTTGTACTGGCCGGCCACACCCATGGCGGACAGATAATACTGCCCTTTATCGGACGGAGACATGTAGAAGCATTCTATCGTACATACGATGCCGGAATGTTTCAATGGCCGAAAGGTGACGGTACAAAGGCCTTTGCCAAGGTGCTGATCAGCCGCGGATTCGGCACCTCTCATTTGCCGCTGCGCTGGCGCAGTCCGGCGCAAATGCATGTGCTGACTTTACGCCGGGAGCCTTCTTCCTGAAACGGGATCAGCGCATTTTCAACTCAATGCTTTGTGGATCAACAAAGCTGTAGCCTTTGCTCTCCAATGTACTCAGCAGAGTATCCAGACCTTCTACAGTCCAGGGAAGCTCATGCATGAGGATATTACTCCCGGAGTGCAGCTGATCCGTTACATTCTTAATCAGCTTCTGGGTTTTTCCGGTTTCTTGCTCTTTCATTTCCCAGTCCAGGGAACCGACGGACCAGTTCATAAAGAGCATTCCGTACTCTGCAGCTACCTTTTTCCCTTCTTCGCCACCTGCGCCAAACGGAGGACGGAAGAAATGGGGAACCTCCCCTGTAATCTCCTTGACCAAATTCTGAACATCTTCGAGCTGCTTCCTAACGGCGGCATAGGATTTGTCTTTGAGAACAATATGATCCCAGCTGTGATTACCGATAATTCCACCGCGGTCATGAATGAGCTTTAACAGTTCAGGATGCTCTTTTACACGATAGCCATTTACGAAAAATATCGCTTTGGCGTTATGTTTGTCCAGCGTATCCAACAGGGAATTGATCATACCTGCTTCCTTTGGGCCATCATCAAATGTAAGCAGGACAACTTTTTTGGGCGTGCCTGCCTCATTGGGGATGATGTCATAATTCTTGTTCATATGGTACAGAAGAGGCACCTCTGCTGGTTTTAATTCGGTGGACTGGGGAGCTGATGAAGCTGCCGGTACAACCGCCGACGGACTTGGCTGCGGTGAAAGAGTTCCTTCACCACCGTTTTCTTCTTGGTCCGGCAAAGTTGATATTACAGATGTGGCAGCCGCCGTGGGCTGCTGGTTTGTCTGGATGGCTGCATTTCCGCCGTTTCCGCTGTTATTGCTGCATGACACCAGCAGAAACGTGGCCAAAAGGAGCACTGCTGTCTGTTTACCCACATTTTTCATCTCGCTTTCCTTTTATTAGACTGTATGAGCCGGAATTTTTCAGCGAACACTAGTCATGATTTTACCATAGAAGGAGGTTAGAGTAATGAAATCTTCGAAATTTATGTTCGGAGTCATGGTTGGTGTAGCCGCTAGTATGTATATGTCCAAAAAACGAAAATCAATGATGTCATCTTTTGGTCAATCGAACGGTTCCATGGGTGGCGCCGCTGATAAGGCTAAGGATAAAATTATGGGAATGGCTATGACCGGCTTCGGGAGCACTTCGGCAAATAATGCGGCCGGAAGCACCACGCAAGGCAGCAACCAGACGACTCAAAAGAACGGCGCTCCAATTCAGTCTAAGGAAGAAAATTTAAAAATGATGAAGGATTTTATCCGCAGCAACCCTGATGTCAAGCATGAAGTGGAGCATATTCTTAAAGAAACACATACAACCATACCCGGTTTGTAACCTCTTTAAGCTCCTGCAGAATCATTTTGGGGATGCAATTATCTCCAAAATGATTCTTTTTTGTATATTAAATTACGTGCATTTGTAGCGGTGAAATGATAACATACATACATAGTAACCATTTTTGGCTCATTACTCGGGACTCATCATACATTATACTAAATGAGCTTGCAAAAGGAGGATCCTGTCATGAGAATAGAGCGTTTAAGTCAAGATAAGATACGGATTTTCCTCACTTTTGACGACCTGAGCGAGCGGGGCATCCAGAAGGAAGATATGTGGCAGGAAGTTCCAAAGGTGCACGACCTCTTTACGGAAATGATGGACCAGGCTTACAGTGAACTTGGTTTCGACGCAACGGGTCCGCTTGCCGTGGAAGTGTTCGCTTTGCCCGCGCAGGGAATGGTCGTTATAGTGACCCGGGGAAAATATGATCACCATCAGTACGGTATGTCCGGGGAAGAAGAATTGCCTGAAGAGATTTACGAAATGGAAGTTACCCTTGAACAAAGCGACTCCATTGTATACGCATTCCGCGATTTTGAAGTTCTGATTGAAGCGGCTCATGTGCTCATCGGCAATATTACTTCCGAGGGAAAACTGTATTCTTATAAAGATAAATGGTTCCTTTACTTCGACCCGAAGGAATTTGAGGAATCTGCTCTCATCGGTCTAATCGCTGTATTGGCCGAATTCGGGGAATCATCGTCTGTTACTGAAGCAGTGCTGGATGAATACGGTAAGACGGTTATGCCGGAGAATGCGGTACAACTGCTGTGCACTCATTTTAAACGTCAGGACTAAGCCGTCCGTGTCCGGATTGAAGATGTCTTCAATCCGGTCGTCACGGTTCGGATGATACCGGGCATCTTGTAAAGAGACCTGGACAGGGAGGTTATTCGGTGCTTTTGTTATCGGTCATTTCGTCAGCAGTAGCACCGGGACTCGCTTTGCTGACCTATTTTTATTTGAAAGACAAGTATGATCAGGAGCCGCTCCATATGGTCATCAAAGTCTTTCTCCTGGGCTTTTTGATAGTTTTTCCAGTAATGATTATTCAAAGAGGTCTAGTGCTGGGTATAGATGGCGGCTCCTATGTGGATTCGTTCCTCATTTCCGCCGGCGTGGAAGAAGGCTTGAAATGGTTTGTGCTCTATCATATGATCTACAATCATACCGAATTTGACGAGCCATACGATGGGATACTATACGCCGTGGCTATTTCGCTCGGCTTTGCAACGATAGAGAATGTCATGTACGCCTGGTATAGCCATGCCTCACTCGGCTCCATGTTTTTAAGGGCGCTGCTGCCCGTTTCAGGACATGCTATGTTCGGTGTCATCATGGGCTATCACATGGGCAGGGCCAAATTTTCGCAGGGAATCAGAACCCGCAGAATTCTTTTAATATCCTTGCTTCTGCCTTGGTTATGGCACGGGATATATGATTTTATTCTTAATACAACCGCTAACTATTGGATCTGGTTCATTATCCCGTTAATGGCCATATTATGGTACGGGGGTATGGGGAAGGTAGCGAGAGCCAACAACCGATCTCCTTTTCGTTTTTTGAAACGGGAAGAAGAGGTTAACCTGTAATAGAGATGGACACACTTACATCTGAAGGATAGTTCCGAAAATGAGGGATTCCAGTCAGGAGGAAGGTGTCTTTTTTTTGCGCGTAAAAGTTCGTATTCTTTGCAAACAGTGCGGCGAGACCTACATATTAAGGGGAATTAAAGAGCAGGGCGTGATCCAGACGGGCTTCAAGCAGTGCCTGTGCAGCAATAGCAGCGGATTCCAGATTGAAGAGCGGCTATAATTGCAGCTTCGGGTGCACTATGGATTTGAGCGAGAATCATTGTGGAGATTTTTGTGAATAAGACTCCTTCGTTATTGTCAAACTAACGGCAATAAGCTATGGAAAGGAGTTTTGCAGCCTTATGTATAAAAGATGGAGTGCCGTTATGTTTCCTCTTACCACGCTGCTGCTGATCGGAGCGCTAGTATGGGGATATCAGGTGAACAAGCAGAAAAATGCGATTATGATCAAGGCGGAGAACCAGTATCAGCGCGCCTTTCATGATTTGTCGTACCACGTGGAGCGACTGCACGGGGAACTGGGCAATACCCTCGCAGTTCGTTCAGCTTCAGACGGGATGCACCGTAAAGGACTGGTCAATGTGTGGCGGCTGACCAGTGAGGCGCAGAACGAGATAAATCAGCTGCCTCTCGCACTGCTGCCTTTCAGTGAGACTGAGGAGTTTCTCTCGAAGATTTCCAATTTTTCTTATAAAGCCGCTGTTCGTGATTTTACTAAAAAACCTCTTACAGAAGGGGAACTGAACAATTTAAAAGAGCTCTACAAAAGCTCAGGAGAAATCTCCAAAGACCTGCAGGAGGTTCAGAACAAAGTAATTGATAACCGGCTGCGCTGGGTGGATGTTGATTTGGCTTTGGCATCCGATGAAGAACCTTCGGACAACACGATTATTGATGGCTTCAAGACCGTCGATAAAAGGGTTTCGGCCTATCCGGAATTAGACTATGGACCTTCTGTAGCCAGTATTTATGATACACGTTCTGTAAAAAAGCTGGGTGGAGCTCCCGTCACGGCGGAGAACATCAAAACCAAGGCTGCTAAATTTGCAGGTGCAGGAAGCGGAGCTAAAATCGAAGTTCGTGAGAATGGTAAGGGCACTGAGTGGGCGTCTTATACAGCAACAGTTAGCGGTCCACAAGGAACGGTGCCCATCAGTATGGACTTTACTACCAAGGGTGGCCTGCTGATTTCTTATAACGAAAACCGGGAAGTCGGAACTGCCCGGGTATCCATGAAGAAGGCTGTATCCAAAGCACAGGAGTTTCTGAAGCAAAAGGGATATCCTAATATGACTGCTGTCCGTGCTGATCGTTACGATAATCTCGGTAATTTAACCTTTGTAACCGACAAGGATGGTGTGCTGATCTATCCGGAGAAAATGACCGTTCGTGTCGGTCTGGATACAGGTGAGGTTACCGGATTTCAGGCCAATGATTACGTTAATGAGCATGATGACAACCGTGAAATTCCAAAGCCTGAGCTTAGTCTTGCCGAGGCCAGGAAATTTCTGAATTCGGATTTCAAAGAGCTCTATAACCGGCTTGCGTGGATTGAAAATGATGATGCTGAGGAAATGTTGACCTATGAATTCGGGGGCAGAATCAATGGATCGCAATACCGCATTTACTTAAACGCATCGGATGGAAATGAAGAGGCGGTGGAGGAAATCAGAACCTCTTCTGGAGCACAGGATAAATAAAGCATTCCTGCCAAGCAGTTAATATACAAAAGACTGTCCCATGAGCCATTAAAAAGGCCGGTGGCAGTCTCTTTTTTTTGTAATATTATTTTCTCACCCGGCTTTCAAAACGCCATGGTATAATATGCATTAGAATATTTTACTACATAAGTGGCGGTGACAGGTTTGTATCCCAAAATAAACGAATATCTCTACATTCAGATTGCTGCCGGTGACACTGCAGAGGCGGAAATTGAATATAAATCGAGAATCGCAGAGACAGAAGACGACGCGTTCTTGATTGAAATTCCGATTCAGGAGAATAACGGACGGCTCAAAAAGCTGTTTATTGGAGATGAGCTATCGGTTTATTTCGTGACCGAGGGCGGCATCAAGAATTATTTTTATACACATGTTATCGGTTTTAAAGAAGATGTAATCCGCATGGTGCGGGTACGCAAGCCTGTTGAAGAGTCCATCTTTAAAATACAGCGCCGCAGTTTTTTGCGGGTCAACGCTGAACTTGAACTGGCCCTGAAGCAAGGCAGCGGTGCCCGTTTTCTCGTGCGGACAGATGATATCGGCGGAGGGGGAACATCATTCCTTACGGACGTTAGCTTAAAGCTCGAAGTAGGCAGCAAGCTGTCCTGCTGGCTGATGGTGCCGTACCGGAACGGAACTACCGAGCATGTCTATTTTGAAGGAGAAGTTGTAAGAATCAAACCCTTGGAGAACGGACGGAAGCTGGCGATGCTGAAATTTGCCGCCATTTCCGATAGTGAGCGGCAAAAAATTATCCGTTTCTGTTTTGAGCGCCAATTCGATTTCCGTAACCGGTAAAGTCTTTTTTTATCATTTTTTTACTCTGTGCGCTTTTGCACTGACGTACAAACTGTGGTATAATTTTATAAGTCGCAGGCAATGCCTGCTTTTTTCTTGATGAAAGAGTGTTTGAGGAGGAATGCCCCGTTGGATAGGCAGGGTACACACATTAACGACAGAATTAACGTCGCCATAGACGGACCTGCCGGGGCAGGCAAGAGTACTGTAGCCCGATTGGTAGCACAGAAGCTGTCTTACATTTATGTCGATACGGGAGCTATGTACCGGGCGGTAACCTGGTATATGATTCGCGAGGGCATATCGCCGGAGAATTACGATAAAGTGTGTCAAAAGGTACACGATATGGTGATTGAATTAATACCGGAGAAAGATGTGCAGAAGGTGCTGATTAATGGGGAAGATGTAACCCCGCATATTCGCAGCCTTCAGGTGAATGGCCTGGTGTCGCAGTATTCTAAGATTGAAGGCGTAAGATCCAGACTCAGTCATTTGCAGCGTCAGATGGCGCTTCGCAAGGGGGTCGTTATGGATGGCCGCGACATTGGCACAACAGTATTGCCTGATGCCGAAGTGAAGATATTCATGACGGCAAGTGTAGAAGAGCGGGCGCTCCGCCGTTATATGGAATTGAGAGAAGCGGAAGTAGTGAGTCTGCAACAGTTGGAGAAGGATATAGCTGCGCGGGACCGGCTTGATGAAGGTCGGGAGATTTCACCGTTGCGCCGTGCAGAGGATGCCATTCTTCTGGATACGACCTCTATGGATATCCATCAAGCCGTTGAAGCCATTGTGTCCCACTGCAGATCTCATGTTGACGGGGAGAGAAATCATTTATGATTTATGTAATTTGCCGAGGATTATTACGCTTGATTTACGCCATTGTTTTCCCTCTGAAAGTAGTGGGAAGGGAGAACGTGCCGAAAGAAGGCGGAGTATTGCTCTGCGCGAACCACATCAGCTTGCTCGATCCTTTCACAATGGGAATCAAGCTGAAGCGACAGGTAAAGTATATGGCCAAGGCAGAGATTTTTAAAATTCCTGTGCTAGGCTGGATAGCCAAGCAAGTTGGAGCATTTCCTGTCAAGCGTGGGGGCGTAAGCAAAGAATCCATTAAAACGGCTCTTAATACGCTGCGTGGCGGCAACGTCATGGGAATCTTCCCGGAGGGTACTCGTAATTCCGATGTAGGAGCAAAGAAGGGTGCAGCTAGTTTTGCCCTTCGTAGCGGTGCTGCTGTTGTTCCGGCGGCGATCATCGGTCAATACAAGCCTTTTCGCAAAATGGTTGTCATTTATGGTTCACCCATCGATCTCAGTGAATTTGCAGGTGCCGGCAGTGATTCGCTGGAAGCTGTCACAGATGTGATTATGGGCAGGATTCGTGAAATGCTGGAAACGGGTAAGCCAAGCAGTAAGTAATCAGCAAGGTTAAATTACGGCATAGCCGCTATATTTTGGAACATACTATTTGGGAATGCTTGTTTTGAACTCTGCTCTACGCAGGTTTAAATAAATGGGGTTTTGAATCGAGGAGGGTAATCACATGTCTGAGGAAATTAGAAATCAGGAATCTGCGGATAACGTTGAGAACAACGAGAACGCAGAAGCGACAGAAACTGTTGAATCCGCTGTGGTAGAAGAGAACAACGGAGCTGCAGAAGCTGTTGACAGTAATGAAGAAGCGAGCCAAGAAGATTTGGAAGTTATCATTTCCGTGAAAAAAGGCGACACCGTGAAAGGAACGATCGTCAAAATCGAAGATAACCAAGCTTATGTAAGCATTGGATATAAATACGACGGCGTAATTCCGATTCGCGAATTGTCATCCGTACAATTGGACAACGCTGCTGAGGCGGTAGAAGTTGGACAAGAAGTAGAATGCAAAGTGGTTAGCATCAATGACAACAAGGAAAGTCTTGTACTCTCCAAGCGTGCCATTGACAGCGAAAAATCATGGGAAGATTTGGAGAAGTATTTCGCTTCCCAGGAAACCTTTGAAGTTACTGTGGCTGACGTTGTTAAGGGCGGTCTCGTAGCTGATGTTGGCGCGCGCGGATTTATTCCGGCTTCCATGGTTGAACGTCATTTCGTAGAAGACTTCAGTGATTACAAAGGCCGCACTTTGCGCGTTAAAGTGAAAGAACTGGATCGTGAGAACAGCAAAGTAATCCTTTCCGCCAAAGAAGTGCTTGAAGAGGAATTCGAAGCTAACAAGCTTAAAATTATGGGTGAGCTTTCCGAAGGTCAAATTATTGAAGGAACGGTACAACGTTTGACTCAATTCGGCGCTTTCGTTGATGTAGGCGGTGTTGATGGCCTCGTTCACGTATCCGAAATTGCCTGGAACCATGTGGAGAAGCCGTCGGATGTTGTTTCTGAAGGAGACAAAGTTCGCGTTAAAGTACTTAAAGTAGATCCGGAGAAGGGCAAAATCAGCCTGAGTATCAAAGCTGCTGCTCCAGGTCCTTGGGATTCTGCCGGCGATCAAATCAAAATTGGTGATATTGTTACAGGTGAAGTTAAACGCCTTGTCAACTTTGGCGCATTCGTAGAATTGCTTCCGGGTGTTGAAGGTCTTGTGCATATCTCCCAAATTTCTCACAAACATATCGGCACTCCACATGAAGTGTTGAAAGAAGGACAAGAAGTACAAGTGAAAGTACTCGACTTCAATCCATCTGAAAAACGCGTGAGCCTGAGCATTAAAGAAACTGAAGAAGCTCCAGCTCCTTCGGCCAGACCTGAAAGAAGCAGCAACAGCAACAGAGACAGAGGACCTAAAGAAGTGCTTAACAATCCTAACGTTTCGTTAAGCAATGAAGGCCTTAGCTTTACACTTGCTGAGCGTTTTGGCGATAAGCTGGACAAATTTAAGGGTAACAACTAATCCCTTAACTAAGAAGAAACGCCTCCCCGTCCTTTTAGGGACGGGATTCGTTTCATACCGGGTAAAGTAATCGGCGAACCCTCGATGCGGGGGTTCGCCGATTGTGTTTTTGGGGTCCCTGAATCGGGAAATAATAAATTTGCGGTGAGATTGGTGATTTTGAGGAGTGTTAGCCAATTTTATTGTTTTTTGCTATGATGAGTAGCGTAAAGGAAGACAGGAGGAATGAATATGGCAAGACCCGTTGTGGCAATCGTTGGGAGGCCTAACGTCGGAAAATCGACGATTTTTAATCGGCTGATCGGCGATAGACTGGCCATTGTAGAGGATAAGCCGGGCATTACACGTGACCGGATTTACGGTATTTCAGACTGGAATGGCAAGTCATTCAGTGTAATTGATACCGGAGGTATTGAAATTGACGGTGAGGACGCGATCCTGAAATCCATCCGTGTTCAGGCGGAGCTGGCCATTGAGGAAGCGGACGTCATCATTTTTATGTGCGAAGCGAAGAGCGGACTTACGAATTCAGATGAAGAGGTAGCACAAATTCTGTTCCGGTCAGGGAAACCCATTGTGCTGGCCATCAATAAAGTGGACAATATGAAACGTACCGAGGATATTTATGAGTTCTACAGTCTCGGATTCGGAGACCCTATCGGAATTTCCGGCAGTCATGGTACAGGAATCGGTGATCTGCTTGATGCTGTAACTGAGCGTCTGCCTGAACCTAAGGAGGAGGAATACGACGAGGATGTTATTCGTGTGGCTTTAATCGGCCGCCCGAACGTAGGTAAATCATCCTTGGTGAACGCCATTTTAGGGGAAGAACGTGTTATCGTCAGTGATATTGCCGGAACGACACGCGATGCCATTGATACTCCTTTTGAACGTGATGGCCAACGCTATGTGCTTATAGATACCGCCGGCATGCGCAAACGCGGCAAGGTGTATGAAACTACTGAGAAATACAGTGTAATGCGCGCCATGCGTGCTATTGAACGGGCCGATGTTGTACTCGTTGTCATTAACGGTGAAGAAGGTATCATTGATCAGGACAAGCATATCGCCGGTTATGCGCATGATGCAGGAAAAGCGGCGATTTTTGTTGTAAACAAATGGGATGCCATCGAAAAAGATGATAAGACGATGCAGAATTTCGAGAAGAATATCCGTGACCATTTCTTGTTTATGAGTTATGCCCCGGTTGTCTTCTTATCCGCTTTGACCAAGCAGCGTCTGCAAAAACTGCTGCCGGTTGTGCAGCATGTCGCTCAGCAGCATGCTATGCGGATTACTACGCATTTGGTTAACGATGTTGTATCGGATGCCGTGGCCATTAATCCTCCACCGACGGACAAAGGCCGGCGCTTGCGCATTAACTATGTGACGCAGGTTGCGGTTAAGCCGCCCACTATTGTGGTGTTTGTTAACGATCCGTCGCTGATGCACTTCTCCTATGAGCGTTATCTGGAGAATAAGATCCGCGCAGCGTTTAATTTTGGAGGGACGCCGATACGTATCTTTACACGGCGTAAATCCGACGAAGGTTAGGGGAGAATTCGTGTGGCGCTTGAAGTTCTGGTTATCGTTGTAAGCTATTTGATTGGCTCCGTCAGCTTTAGTGTATTGTTCGCCAAGCTTCTGAAAGGAATTGACATCCGTCAGTACGGAAGCGGCAATGCGGGGGCTACCAATACGCTGCGGGTTCTGGGGAAAGGACCTGCAATCATAGTGCTGCTTCTGGATGTGTTGAAGGGAATCGCCGCTGTCTGGCTTGGGACCTGGATTGGCGGATGGGGGTCATGGGTTGCTGCGGCTTGCGGGATCGCCGCCATTATCGGCCACAACTGGCCGCTGTACTTTCATTTTCGCGGCGGTAAAGGCATTGCGACTACGATCGGCGTTATGGCTACTCTCTGTTTCTGGCCGGCATTGACGGCCGGAATTATCGCGATCCTGTCCATATTCATTACCCGCTATGTGTCGCTTGGTTCACTGATTTTTGTGGTTTTAACACCCATCATATATCTGCTGAGCGGATTTACGCAGCCGGTGCTGTGGACCAGCCTCATCATAGCGGTCTTCGCATTTTGGCGGCACCGTACCAATATCGTAAAGATCTTCGAGGGCCGTGAGAACAAAATCGGCTCCAAAGCCAAAGGGGGGAACCGCGTTGTCTGATAAGGTCACCGTACTGGTCGCAGGAAGCTGGGGAACAGCGCTGGCTAGCGTGCTGGCGGCCAACCATCCGGAAGTTTATCTGTGGACGCGTAATCCTGAGCAGGCTGCGGAGATCAATGGATCCCACACCAATCAGCAATATTTGCCGGGAATTGACCTCCCTGTCAACATTGTTGCCACCACGAATATGGAGACTGCTGTAGCTGGTTCTAAAGCAGTAGTTATAGTAGCTCCTTCTTCTGGTATGCGCCAGGTCACCCAAGCCTTGAAGCCATATTGGAAGGAAGATATGCTGTGCGTTCATGCAACGAAGGGGTTCGAGACGGAGAGTATGAAGCGTATGTCAACCGTCATATCCGAGGAACTGGGCATACAGGAAGGAAAAGTGGTGGTGCTCTCCGGGCCCAGCCATGCCGAAGAGGTCGTCCGCCGTTGTCCTACAACGGTTGTTGTTGCTTCACCGGACGATAAGGCTGCAGCAGCAGCGCAGGAGTTGTTCATCAACAACGACTTCCGGGTCTATACGAATCGTGATTTGATTGGTGTAGAGCTTGCCGGAGCACTCAAGAATATTATTGCGCTCGGTGCGGGTCTTTCGGATGGTCTCGGTTTTGGAGATAATGCGAAAGCGGCGCTGCTCACTCGCGGACTGGCTGAAATTTCCCGTGTGGGTGTCGAAATGGGCGCCAACCCTTTGACCTTTGCCGGACTGGCAGGTATCGGCGACCTGGTCGTAACGGCAACCAGCCAGCATAGCCGTAACTGGCGTGCAGGCTTCATGCTTGGACAAGGCAAGCCGCTGCAGGAAGTGCTGGATTCAATGGGAATGGTAGTAGAAGGTATCCGCACGACGCAAGCTGCCTATGCGATCTCGGCCCAACTGAACGTTCAGATGCCGATTACGGATCAGATTTATCATGTACTCTTTCAAGGCAGAAGCCCCCGCAGTGCCGTCGAAGCGTTGATGGGGCGTGACCGGAAGACCGAAATGGAAGCTATTTCGCAGGAAACCTGGGAGCAATGGCATTCCTGAGCACTTTCACCATTTGCCGTAAATTCTCATATGTTGTTAATGGGTATTGACGGAGGAGGGATGAAAAGTGAGCAAGAGTTTTTCCAAGGATGCGTTGAACGCCATTAACAAAAAAGCGGGCAAAAATATTACCGAAGGCGCCGTCAAAAAGCTGGCCAGCACAGTCAAGCCGGGGACGATGCAGAATGAAGCCCAGCTCCGCCAGTTAATTAAGCAGGTGTCATCAATGGCTAAAGTACCGGTCAGTGAAGATACAGTACAAGATATTATCAATGCGGTTAAAAAAGGCGGCGCAGGTACGGGAACGATAGAAACATTAATGAAAATGATGCTTAAAAAATAGCTTATCTTTTTTAAGACAAGAGCAAAAGAACCTGGCAGATCATCCTGCCGGCGGCTTTTGTTCTTTTTTTGATCCGGTTCATGATATAATGTTGCCTATAAAATGCAGCTGATGGGGGGATTTGGCCTTGGATCCGATGACAAAAATGTGGTTGTCGCTGATCGCTATACTGATTATGGGATTGTCTGTATTTCTGATTACTTTTGCACGCAGCAGGACAAAGGGTCTGATCAGAGCTGTACTGTCCGTGTTTGCTTTTGTGATCATGATTATTGGCCTTCTGGGTGGAGTCGCCTCAATTATGTAAGCCGTTACAAGGGAAAAGCATTACCAAAGAGATAAAGCCCCAGCTGGGAATGACACTGCTTGCGCATGCTTTGAAGCAGTTAAGACACCAGGAATCATTATAGCGATGAACAGAACGTATTTCTGAAAATAAGGTTTCTGAAAATAAGGTTTCTTCTTAGCAATCGCACTTCGACTTTTGTTGAAATGGGGACTGAGGCGATGTCTGGTTTGGAAATGCGTCCTGGGCTGCTTGAAGCGTTGAGAAATGTAAGCGGTCTATTAAGCTTTGATTGGGAGGAGAAGCCGCCTCTATGGCTGCTTGGCGGCAGCTGCGGACTGCTGCTGCATGGGGTGCCGCTGGAGGTGTCTCCACGTGATATAGATTTGTATGCGGACTTGGGAGAAGCTGACGTCCTGCACAGCGCCTTAAGCAAATGGGCGCTTAACCATCCGGAGGAAGACTGGAGCCGGGGCTGTTTCTCGCTAAGAAGCCAATACAGGCTGGAAGAATATTCTGCTGAACTGGTATGCGGCTTCAAGGTATGCTTCGGACTTTCGCAGTATACTGTAGAGACAAGCCTGTTGCTTCAGGATGCTCCTCGTACCTATTTTGAAGGTATCGGACATCTGAGGCTTATGCCTCTGGCTCATGAGTTTGTGTTTAACGTAATGCGTGGCAGGCGGGACCGATATGAGGGCATAGCTGCTGTAATGAGGAAGAACCTGGCTAATCATTTGCCGCTGCTGCAGACCTTGATTGACCACAATTTACTGGAACAGTCTCATGTACTACTAATCGAAGAGCTTTTGGCAGTTTCTTTGTCGCATGAACTGGAAAGGATGTGACCTCATGAATTCGCAAAAGGGGCTAACGGTGGTATTTCAGCCGGATGGCCGTAAAGCTGTCGTACCCCGCGGTGTAACGCTGCTGGAGGCTGCGCGTAAGGCGGGTGTAGCGATTACAACACGCTGTGGGGGGAAAGCGGGTTGTCTGATGTGTAAAGTAACGATGGAAAGTCAGGAAGCGGCGTTTGTGCGCCCCCCAGGTGATGCTGAACGCCGCAAGCTGGGAGGCTTGCTGGACAAAGGGGTGCGTCTGGCCTGCCAAACAGCCGTATGGGAGGATGTCACTGTCATCGTCCCGGAAGATCCGTTGAAAGCTGCTGTACGTCGTAAGCTGGAAGCTGCGCGGCGTAGGGAAGACGATGCGCTTTGGTAATCCCGTCTATATCATTTCGGGCACAGGAGGAAGGAGGACACAGTGAGATACATACGAAAGGATTGGGCTTCCCAAGGCCGTATACTAATCTTAATAAGCGTTTTTCTTTCTCTGTCAATCACACTATCGGGTTGTCTGTACCCTGAAGATAAAGAGGGGCGGACAAAGGTGAATTACCGGGAAAGTGTAAGGCGGATACAGTCTGCTGTAGATGATTATCAGAAGGAGGAAGGACTCCTGCCGATCATCAATGCCGAGACCACGACCCCTAGATATGAGAAATTCCGGGTTGATCTTAACCTGCTGAATCAAAAAGGGTATCTGGATGATATCCCCGCCACAGCTTTTGAGAAGGGAGGCAGCGCTTATTTTTTGATTTTAAACGAAGAGAGCAGCCCTACTGTTAAAGTGATGGATCTTGCTACCGTACAGAAGGTGAATGATGTGCAGCTTCAGGTAACCCGGTATATGTCTGCTCATGGAGGGGCGCTTCCGTCGGGGGAGGAAATTTATCCGGGATTATATTTATTAGATACCAAAAAGGCGGGAATTGGCTCTGTTGAGCTAACGAGTGTCTATTCCGGTCAAGTATTACCCTTTCTTATGGATATAGAGGGAAAAGTATATGTCGACTATGTATTTGATATTATGGCTGTTATTAACAAGAACGGGGGCGGTCACGAGCAGAATAAGGATCTGAGGCTTGCTCTGGAGCAGGCTTCCTATTTTGTGCCGGTCAAGTCGTTGCCTTACCTATGGATAAATGAACAGCCTGTGCCGCAGGCGCCGAACGGACAATAAGGCCGGAACGCACCCTCAATCGCAGCTTTCCACATGGAGAATCCCCTCCATGATTGGAAAGGGCGATTTCTTTAGGTTGTGATCTAAATAGTGGTTCTTTTCAAAGTCCCGTCCTCATATGATTGATGAGAAAGCTTCCGGGTGCCGAACGCTTGCGATGCGTATCTTCTTTGGAATTCATAACTCAAATTGTGCAAAAGCAGGTCATAAATTCGTACTGGATACATATGATGATACTAGTCCAAATGCATGTCCGAGCATTCGGAGTTTAGCGCGGGGCAGTACGTTCCGTTTTCGTAAGCGGCTAAGCTTCGGGCGGACATACGAAAAGCCCGGTTAATGTCCTGTAGAAGGGTCATGACTACCGGCGGAACGCGAAGTCGATGCTCTTCAGGCATTTTTTCTTCGGAGTAATATGAGGAGGGGATCTCTTTTGGAAAAAGTGGATATTTTCAAGGACATTGCCGAGCGAACCGGCGGAGACATTTATCTTGGAGTCGTCGGCGCGGTCCGCACGGGAAAATCGACATTCATCAAACGCTTTATGGAGACGATTGTATTGCCCAACATCACGAGTGAAGCCGATCGTTTGCGGGCAATAGATGAGCTTCCGCAAAGCGCGGCAGGCAAAACCATCATGACAACCGAACCTAAATTCGTCCCTAACAACGCTGTGCAAATCAAGGTGGCGGAAGGGCTTGAGGTGAATGTACGGCTGGTGGACTGTGTAGGCTACGCTGTAGATGGCGCCAAAGGCTATGAGGACGAAAATGGACCGCGGATGATCTCGACACCGTGGTTCGAGGAACCGATTCCGTTCCAGGAGGCAGCGGAAATCGGTACAAGAAAGGTTATTCAGGAGCACTCCACGCTTGGAGTAGTTGTAACTACAGATGGTTCGATTGCCGAGATTCCCCGCGGCTCTTATGTAGATTCAGAAGAGCGGGTGATTGCGGAGCTGAAGGAGGTCGGCAAGCCGTTCGTGCTTGTTATTAACTCTACACGGCCTCGCAGTGAGGAGACGCAGCAGCTTCGGGGAGAACTGGCCGCCAAGTATGATATACCGGTCATGGCGCTCAGCGCAGCGAATATGAGCGAGGATGATGTCACGGGTGTTCTGCGTGAAGTATTGTATGAATTCCCGGTACATGAGGTTAATGTGAATCTCCCAAGCTGGGTTATGGTGCTGGATGAGAATCATTGGCTGCGCAGCAGTTACGAAAACTCGGTTCGTGATACGGTTAAAGATATCCGCCGCCTGCGGGATGTAGACCGTCTTGTAGCCCAATTTACAGAATATGAATTCATTGAAAGAGCGGGCCTCAGCGGTATGAATATGGGGCAGGGGGTTGCGGAAATTGACCTGTACGCTCCAGAAGAGCTTTATGATCAAGTGCTCATGGAGGTTGTGGGCGTTGAAATCCGCGGCAAGGATCATCTTCTGCAGCTGATGCAGCAATTCTCGCATGCCAAACGCGAATATGACCGCTTTGCCGAAGCACTGGAAATGGTCAAAACGACCGGCTATGGGATTGCAGCACCTTCACTGGCGGAAATGGCGCTTGATGAACCGGAGCTGATCCGCCAGGGCTCGCGCTTCGGAGTCCGTCTGAAAGCGACTGCCCCTTCCATCCATATGATTCGTGTAGACGTGGAATCGGAGTTCTCGCCGATTATCGGAACCGAGAAACAAAGCGAAGAGCTTGTGCGTTATCTGATGCAGGATTTCGAGAATGACCCGATCAAAATTTGGGAATCAGATATTTTTGGAAGATCACTGCATTCCATCGTCCGCGAAGGCATTCAGGGTAAAATCGCCATGATGCCGGATAATGCCCGCTATAAGCTTCAGGAAACACTAGGCCGTATTATTAACGAAGGCTCTGGCGGTTTAATCGCCATTATTCTGTAAATTAATACGAACTTTGAAATGGGTTTCACATTGGAGCAGGCGCTGTCCTGCTCTTTTTGCGTTTTTTAGGACTTTATAGGTCTATGAAATCATTTAAATTTTGAAAGAAAGGTGATACTTTCTGCTCTTTTTTAAGTAACGCCTTGAAATTATGGATGGGCTGTATTACTATAAGTTTGTTGCGCTTTAGGGACAATGATGCGCCAGAGTCTTGCTGATAGCGGGTTATCACGTATATTTTACGCGTAAACGGAAACAGTGAGTGATATTGCAACACATTGGTCGGGGAGGTGAGAAGACATGAACAAATCAGATTTGATCAACGCAGTAACGGAAGCAACTGAACTTCCCAAGAAAGATGTTACCAAAGCTGTAGATGCTGTATTCGAAGCCATTACGGAAGCTCTGCAAGGCGGTGACAAAGTGCAATTGGTTGGATTTGGAAACTTTGAGGTGCGCGAGCGTTCAGCACGTAAAGGCCGTAATCCGCAAACCGGTGAAGAAATCGAAATTCCTTCGAGCAAAGTTCCGGCATTCAAACCCGGTAAAGCGCTTAAAGACGGAATCAAATAAAGATTTCTACATATCCATATCCTAATTTGGTTATACACAACCATGCCGCCCTCCAAGGCGGCATTTGTTTTTTGAATGGCATACAGGTACATTCTAAATACATTCAGAGGAGGATCAGAGATATGACTGATAACAAAAATTCCGGCAACCCGGTACCCGCAGGCAGCGATTATATCGTAGTCAAAGCGAAGGAGAACGGTGTTCAGGTAATCGGGTTAACCAGAGGCCTGGATACAAGGTTTCATCATACGGAGAAGCTGGACAAAGGCGAGGTGCTCATCGCTCAATTTACCGATCATACCTCGGCTATGAAAATTCGCGGCAAAGCCGAAATATGGAGCAAGCACGGACAACTGGAGAGTGAAAGCTGAAAAGCAGGCATAGCCTGCTTTTTTTCGAAATATAAGTAAGTATGAGATATCGTATAAAGGCCTAAAGACACGGATACGCTGGATAGAGGGGGAGAATCCATGAACCGGGCATGGTGGGTCGGAGCTGTTCTGCTGCTAAGCGCGGCATCTGCTGTAGTATTGCCGAAGCTGGCAGATCTGAATTCCGTCCTGCATAAGGAGCAGGGGGTTGTAGAAACCTTTATCGGCGGCGGTCATACGACGCTTAACGAGGACAATCTTGTAGATACTCTGGGGGCTCTGCCCCTGCTGCTGCCCATCGACAGCGTGGGCTGGAAGAACGAGGTCCTGTCGCTGGACCTGAAGGTTACAAGCAGTGATCATGAACCGGACGAGATATATAAGGATATGGCCCAAGTCATTTCCTTTGCTTTCCAGGACACATCGAATGTGAATCAGCTTCTGCTGCGTATTATTGTTGAGGACAAATGGCTTGGAAGCCGGCGACTTTTACTGGCCGGAGACATCAGACGTGAAGAATGGTCCCGCGAGCTGCAGCGTGAACTTGAATCTGCGGGGAATAATCTTCTCTCGGCCCGGGTTCAGACCGGTTTTCGGATTAGCGAAAGCGATCTTTGGAAAAAGCAGTTCATAACTCCCTGAGCGGGGTAAAAGAAACTAGGACCGTCCACGGTGCGTGACAAAATAACATGTGATATAATAGACAAGATTGTGAACAAAGTAACTGTCATAATGTCATTGGCTCGGAGGCTGAAATGAAACCGTACCGCATACCACAGCTAGCTAAACCCTATACCGACTACGACATGATTCAGCGGCATACGGAATTGCCGCCGTTTCCTGATGTCCGTGGACATTTGTTATATATTTTTCTGAACCATGGTACTACGGGCCCCCAACGAAATGATGAATTATACACGTTGGTAACTACACTTATACAGCTGGGCCTGGATACCCATGAAGCTATTGACCGTTCAAACGGAGAACCGGGTGGAGATCCTATGCGCTCCCGTCAGCTTAAGGTGCTTGCAGGAGACTATTTCAGCAGCTGGTTCTACCAGTTACTCGCAAGACATGAGCAAATTGAGATGGTTGGCATCCTTAGCGCGGCAATCGCTGAATTGAATGTGATGAAGGCGAACCTTTACAGCAAGATGAAGGGAATGCTCTTCTCGGGTGAACAATATCTTCGGCACATGGTACAGCTGAATATGCGGCTGTTCCTTTCTTTTACCCCAATGATTGAAGATTCGCTTAAAGAGCTGTGGCAAAATCTGCTTCGTGAATTCTGCCAATGCGAGACGGTTGCGGTGGAACTGCGGCGAGGCGGAGAGCCATCAAGTGCGTTTGACGGTTACAGTTACTGGCATATACTTGAGGCTGCAGCAGAGGATGAGAAACAACTGCTTCGGGATCGTAGTCTGGATCTCAAGGATTGGAAGAAGTTAAAGATGAAATATAAGTGTGATTCCCTGCTTAGGGACAAGCTGCACAAATCTGTGGATACCATTCAGGGAATGCTGCAGGGAATTAAAGATGAGAGCTTAATTAACGAACTCAATGCTGCACTGGACCGCTTCCTCCTGCAGATGAAAATTTCGGGACAAGCCGCCGGGGAGGGTTAATGAATGTCTATTGAGAAAACAACTGCCGGTCCTGAGGTTACTGTGAAGCCGAAAGAGCAGTACGTACATTCGGTATTCGAAAGCATAGCTGGCAATTATGATATTATGAACGATATTTTAAGCTTTCGCCGCCACAAAGCATGGCGTAAATTCGCTATGAAGAAAATGGCGATGAAGCCGGGAGATAATGCGGTAGATTTATGCTGCGGCACCTGTGACTGGAGTATTACAATGGCTGAAACTACAGGAAACGGATCTGTTGTCGGGCTTGATTTCAGCGCGGGAATGCTTGAGGTTGGCCGCCGCAAGATTGAAGAACGCGGGCTTGGAGAGCAAATCTCTCTCGTACAGGGGAATGCAATGAATCTTCCTTTCGGAGATCATTCTTTCGATTATGCAACCATCGGTTTCGGTTTGCGGAATGTGCCGGATCTGGTTCAGGTACTGAACGAAATGAAGCGTGTTGTGAAGCCTGGCGGTATGGTGGTCTGTCTGGAGCTGTCCAAGCCTACGGTTCAGCCCTTCAAAGGCATATATTATTTTTATTTCCGGCGCGTTCTGCCCTTGCTGGGCAAACTGTTCGCCAAGAGCTATCAGCAATATAAATGGCTTCCTGAATCTTTAGCGATCTTTCCCGACCGGCAGCAGCTGGCCTCGATTTTTCGTGAAACCGGATTGCAGAAAGTGGAATCTTTCCCCTTGACCGGAGGCATCGCGGCATTACATATTGGACTCAAGGAGAAACTTTGATGTTTAAGAAAATGGGCATTTTTTTGCAAATGATCAAGTTTGAGCATACGGTATTTGCTTTACCCTTTGCCTTTATGGGAGCATTACTCGGCTCTGTTGTAATGTTCGGATCATTGCCGTCATGGAGTAAGATTGGTTGGATAGTCATCGCGATGTTTGGAGCACGCAGTGCGGCCATGGGACTGAATCGTCTGATTGACCGGATAAGCGACGCCAAAAATCCCCGGACAGCCGGAAGGGCAATTCCCGTGGGACTTCTAAAGACGGGAGAAGTCATTTTATTTATCGCTGTTTCATTTTTTCTGTTATTCTGGGCCGCTTTTCAACTGAACTCTCTATCTACGAAGCTGCTGCCAATCGCTGTCTTTCTACTGGTCTTTTATTCTTTTACCAAACGTTTTACCTGGGCATGTCATCTTATTCTGGGCCTAACGATCGCCCTGGCGCCGCTCGGCGGATGGGTAGCGGTAACAGGAAATGTAGACTGGACGGCCATGGTATTCTACTTCACGATTGTGTTCTGGACGGCTGGATTCGATATCATTTATTCCTGCCAGGATGTTGAGTTTGATACGAATGAAGGGCTGTACTCCATTCCAGTCCGGTTCGGCGTTGCGCGTGCTCTCGTCATAGCCCGTGTGTTCCACATTTTGACCGGGGTTGGTTTCGTATCTCTACTGTTTATTACCGATTTGAGCTGGTGGTATGTTGCCGGTATGCTGATCGCCTACATTATTCTTTTTTATGAGCATCATATTGTATCTCCGAGCGATTTAAGCCGTTTGCAAACCGCATTTTTCACCATGAACGGCGTGCTCAGCATCGTGGTATTCTCGTTCACTTTGATTGACTTGGTGGTGCAGTTCTACAAATGATCCACACGAAACCTAAGAGCTTTGTTGTCGGGATTACCGGGGCGAGCGGTGCGATTTATGGTGTTCGCCTTACTGAAACTTTGCTGTCTATGGGATATACTGTGCATTTGGTTGTTAGTCATGCGGGCTGGCGCGTACTCAAGGAAGAGCTCGGCGTTAATACCTCAGACCGGGACGGTTTTTTGAGCGATAAGTTCAAAGACTGCCCCGGTTCTCTGCTGTATCACCCTATCGGCGATATAGGTGCGTCTATAGCCAGCGGCTCCTTCCGTGTAGAGGGTATGATTATTATGCCTTGCTCAATGGGAACGCTGTCAGCTGTAGCCAATGGAACCTCGGATAATCTGATGACACGTGCGGCAGACGTTATGCTGAAGGAAGGGCGCCAGCTCGTGCTCGTTCCCCGCGAAACGCCGCTGCATGCGATTCATCTTGAAAATATGCTGAAGCTGTCCCGTTTGGGAGTTCGAATGATTCCAGCCATGCCCGCCTTTTATTTTGGTCCGCAGAGCTTGGAGGATCTCGTGAACTTTATGGTTGGCAAAGTGCTGGACAGCTTCAATATTGAACATGCTTTATTTCGCAGATGGGAGGGTTGAACTTATGGACATTAACGGGCCTACCGTTATCGGCAAAATCAGCTATACAAACTCATGGCCGGTATTTCATAATTTCCATCCTGCTTCCCTGAGCCACCCTGCCGAAATGGTAACTGAAGTGCCTGCGATTCTGAATCGGGGCATGAGCGAAGGCAGCATTCATGTCGGGGCGTTATCTTCTTTCGCTTATGCTGAAGCCAGTGACAGGCTGCTCCTGCTGCCGGATTTATCCGTCAGCTCGGAGGGCCCTGTCAAGTCTATCCTCCTGTTTTCACGGGTTCCCGTAAAGGAGGCAGCGAACGGTGTCATTGCTTTAACCAACACTTCCGCAACCTCGGTCAATCTGCTGAAGATTTTATTGGAGAAGGCTTATGGGGGAAAGCCGCAGTACATTAGCGTTGACCCCGATCTGGATGTCATGATGGAGAATGCCGACGCTTGTCTGCTGATAGGTGATAATGCAATTAAGGCTTCCTGGCAGGATCAAGGGTATATCGTTACAGATCTCGGGGCACTTTGGAAAGAGTGGACAGGCCTGGGGATGACATTTGCAGTCTGGGCCGTAAATAGAGAAGCTGCACTTAAAAAGCAGGAGGCCATATCGGAGATTGCTGACGCCTTTGCGGAAAGTAAGAAACGTGGTCTCAGGGATCTTGTGCCGATTGTCCGTGATGCCTGCTCCATGGTCGGAGGAACCGAGGCCTATTGGTACGGGTACTTCCGTAATTTATGCTATGATTTTGGAGAAAGGCAGCAGAAAGGTCTGAACCTCTATTTCCGCTATGCCTACGAATTGGGCCTGCTGCCGCAGGAAGTGAAGATGGAGCTTTGGAGTCACAATCTGCTGACTAGGGTGAAGGAATGAAACGACTGCAAATATTCGGTTTGCTGAATAAAGATATGGATCATATCGAAAAAGAGTTATACCGCAGTGTCCAGGGCGACGATGCCCTGCTGACCGAGACCTCTCTTCACTTGCTGAAGGCCGGGGGTAAACGTCTGCGTCCTGTATTTGTGCTTATGGGCGGTAAATTCGGACAGTATGACCTGGAGAAGCTGAAGCGTGTTGCGGTTCCCTTGGAACTGATCCACAGCGCATCGCTCGTTCACGACGATGTTATAGATGATGCGGACCTCCGGCGTGGTGAGCCGACTGTAAAGGCTAAATGGGGCGATAAAATTGCCATGTACACCGGTGATTATATTTATGCGAAGGCATTGGTTATGACCAGCGAGCTGAAAAATCCGCGAATCCACCAGATTTTGTCTAAAGCGATGGTAGAAATGTCCATTGGCGAAATGGAGCAAATTCGTGATTTCTTCAACAGTGAGCAGAGTGTTCGCCATTACTTGCGGCGTATTCGCCGCAAAACGGCGCTGCTGATTGCGATCAGCTGCCAGCTTGGCGCACTTGCCGCAGATGCAGACCCGGAAGATGCACGGCTGCTCTACAACTACGGATACAATGTTGGGATGGCCTTCCAGATTCGAGATGATCTCCTGGATCTTTCCGGGACCGAGAAACAAATCGGCAAGCCTCCGGGCAGCGATATGCGACAGGGCAACATCACCTTGCCGGTGATATACAGTCTTGAAGATGACAGGCTCCGGGACCTCTTGCTTGAGGAGCTGGAATTAATCCGCGAAGGCCGCAACGGGGTAGGGCGGGCCATTGATCTGATCCTCTCCGGTGAAGGAATCAGCCGGGCGGAGGAACTGGCTTCACACTACATAACCAAGGCGTTGGCAGCGCTCGATGGTCTGCCTAACAACAAGACCAAGCGCAGCTTGCGCGACATTGCTTTTTTCGTTACCGGGAGAGCTTATTAGGAGCCTGACGATGAGAGGCTTGCAAATCCGATATTAAGCGTTCACAGAGGCTGTTGTTTCTGTTAAAATATCGTAAAAAACACATCCTTCGAAAAGAGAAATGGAGAGTGGACTCTATGGAGCAGACATATCTGATGATCAAGCCCGATGGTGTGCAGCGCGGATTAATTGGCCGTATCGTTGCCCGTCTGGAGGACAAAGGCTTCAAATTGGCAGCCGCCAAGCTGATAACGATTACAGAACAGCAGGCAAAGAAACATTATGCGGAGCATGAAGGAAAGGAATTTTTTCCGGAACTGGTTTCTTTTATTACCTCGGGTCCTGTATTTGCCATGGTCTGGGAGGGGGATGACGTCGTGGCCTTGTCACGGCTGCTCATAGGCAAGACCAAGGTAGGTGAAGCTTTACCGGGCACCATCCGCGGGGATTTCGCCAGCCATACGCCGCTCAACCTGATTCACGGCTCGGATTCACCGGAGAGCGCACAGCGGGAAATTGCCAATTTCTTTGCCCCGGAAGAACTGGCCCAGTATCATAAAGACATCGCAGCTTGGATTTAAGATCCGGCAGGAGGCAGGGGAAAATCATGTCCGAACGTGAAGCCACAATTGCGGACCCCGATTACATTGGGTTTATTCATAATATCAAACAAAGCACCGGAATAGATCTGGCTCAATATAAAGAAGCACAGATGAAGCGGCGCCTGACCACTCTTCGTGTGAAGAACGGATTTCATAGCTTTGCCGAATTTTTTACTGCAATGATGAAGGATAAGTCTTTATTTTATGAATTTCTGGACCGGATGACGATTAATGTCTCCGAATTCTGGCGTAATCCGAATCGCTGGGAAATTTTGCGTGATGTGATCCTGCCTGAACTGCAGCGCGGCGGCCGCAGACTGAAGCTGTGGAGCGCCGCATGCTCCACTGGGGAAGAGCCTTATACGCTAGCCATGATTCTGTCCGGTAAGGATATTCTTGCGAATACCGGAATTCTGGCCACGGATATTGATGACGGAGCCTTGTTCAAGGCAAAGCAGGGCATTTATTTGGAACGTTCCCTTAAGGATGTGCCAAAGGATGTGGCAGAACGTTACTTTAAGCCCGAAGGGCCGGTATATAAGGTTGACGAGTCGCTGAAAAAAAATATCGATTTCCGCAAACAAAATCTGCTCCTGGACAAGTTCGACGAAGGCTTTGACCTCATCATTTGCCGCAATGTGATGATCTATTTCACTGAAGAGGCCAAGGGCAAGCTATATCAAAAGTTCTCGAACAGCCTGCGTCCAGGCGGATATTTGTTCGTAGGCAGCACGGAGCAGATTTTTACGCCATCCCAGTACGGCTTCGAATCAACGGAAACGTTCTTCTACCGTAAAAAATAATATTCAGGCCATCATCCGTACTCTTATTTCTACGTATACTTTCGCGTGTATAAACTGATACTGCATAGTAGGTTCAGCATGCCAAGCGAAAGGTCGTAAATACACAATGGACAAAAGCAAGGTTATTGCCGCATACAGGCGCGGATTCATTACGGTTCGCGAATGCGGGCAAATTCTCGGCGTGGAGGAAATGCAGTTGAAGCGTCTTCTGCAGCAGGAGGAGAACAAGCAGTCCTATCCTCCGCAAAGCCAGCCTATCGGGAGCTAATCCGAAACCAGAGTATTGCTTCTGAAGCAGCGTCGCCTTTACCCTTGGGGTAACAGGACGGCGCTTTTATTTTAGAAACAGCATGAATTCAGTTTTCTTGTCAAAGAGGTTTCCCTATACTATAATGAGCAAAGATATTAGGATTTTAGCGGTTTACAGTTTGAAAGTGTGAAGGGGGAACGCAGCATGAGTTTACGCTATTTGACGGCGGGGGAAACGCACGGCCCCCAGCTTACAGCCATTATTGAAGGTTTACCCAGCAATCTGATACTGAATTTTGAAGAGCTTAATTTTCAACTGCAGCGGCGTCAAAAAGGTTATGGACGAGGACGTCGTATGCAAATTGAGAAGGATACCGCACAAATTGTCGGCGGCGTGCGTCACGGCTTTACGACAGGTGCTCCAGTTGCTTTGGTGGTAGAGAACAAGGACTGGACACATTGGCAGAACATTATGAATATAGAACCGATTCCAGGCAGCGATGAAGAGAAACGGCGTGTAAACCGGCCGCGTCCCGGTCATGCGGATCTGAATGGCGGATTGAAATATAATCTGACGGATCTCCGCAATGTACTGGAGAGGTCCAGTGCGCGTGAAACAGCGGCCAGAGTAGCCTGCGGTGCTGTTGCGAGACAGCTGCTGGCAGCCTTTGGAGTCAAGATCGCAGGACAAGTTATTCGTATTGGCGAGATAGAAGCACCTGCAAATAATTTGCCAATAGATGAATTGATCGAGTTAACGGAACAGTCCTCTGTAAGAGTTGTAGATAAAGAGACGGAGCTTAAGATGGAGTCTTACATAGACAAGATCAAGGAGGAAGGCGATTCCATCGGTGGTATTGTGGAGTGCGTCGTCGAAGGTCTGCCGGTAGGACTTGGCAGTCATGTACAATCTGACCGTAAGCTGGATGGAGCCATTGCTGGAGCTGTTATGTCGATTAACGCCTTTAAGGGCGTAGAAATCGGAATCGGCTTTGAAGCCGGCAAGCTGAGGGGCTCACAGGTGCATGACGAAATTATGTATGACGCGGCGCAGGGATACTACCGGGCCAGTAATCGTCTGGGCGGCTTTGAAGGCGGTATGACGAACGGGATGCCGGTTGTAGTCCGCGGAGTAATGAAGCCGATTCCGACCTTGTACAAGCCGCTGAAGAGCGTGGATATTGATACCAAGGAACCTTTTACGGCGCAAGTGGAACGTTCCGATGCATGTGCTGTACCCGCAGCCTGTGTCGTGCTTGAGAATGCAGTTGCCTGGGAAATCGCCAAAGCCTTCCTGGACAAGTTCGGCGGGGATTCCCTGGAAGAGATTAAGGCTAACTACGACAATTATCTGCTGCAGCTGGAGAGCTACTGATTATGCGGAGTATAACAGTAGATTTGGGCGAACGTTCTTATCCCATTCATATCGGAAGCGGCCTTTTACAAAATATCGGTACACGGTGTGCCGAAGCCGGTTTTCCGGTTCGCAGTCCGCTGCTGCTCGTCAGTGACAGCTCGGTAGCCCCGCTCTATTTGCCGGCTTTGGAATCCCGGCTACGGGAACATGGCTATACGGTGATCAGTCACATCATACCTGCTGGTGAGGCTTCCAAATCGCTTGCAGTCTATGAAGAGATTATGACAACGGCCATTAAAGCCGGTCTGGACCGCAGTTCTGCTGTACTCGCATTGGGTGGCGGCGTTGTTGGCGATCTTGCTGGCTTTGTGGCTGCAACCTATATGCGCGGGATCGGATTTCTGCAAATGCCTACAACCATTCTTGCGCATGACAGCAGCGTAGGCGGTAAGGTCGCAGTTAATCATCCTCTCGCCAAAAATATGATCGGTGCATTTTACCAGCCTTCAATGGTCCTGTACGATCTGGATACGTTAAGCACTCTTCCTCCGCGTCAGGTAGCCTCCGGGCTGGCGGAAGTCGTGAAGCACGGTCTGATTGTGGACCGCGAATTTGCATACTGGTGCCGGGCACATGCTTCGGAGCTGCTGGCTCTTGATCCTGAAGCACTGGGCCATGCGCTGGAGCGCGGCTGTGCAATCAAGGCTGATGTAATTGCTGTTGATGAGCGGGAACAGGGCCTTCGGGCGATTCTGAATCTTGGGCATACGATCGGCCACGCCATTGAGGCGGTAGGCGGTTACGGTGTATTTCTGCATGGTGAGGCGATTTCTATCGGTATGGCAGGTGCTGCGTTGCTGGCTGCCAAGCTGGGCAAGGATAAGTCCATTTATGAGGAAACGGTATCGATGCTGACCGCTCTCTCTCTTCCGGTGACTCTCCCCTCCCAATACGGGGAGGATGAGCTGATGGAGGCTATGATGCATGACAAGAAATTCAAGGAAGGCAAAATGACGTTCGTTGTGCCGGATTCCATAGGCTCCGTAAGTATAGTCAATGATGTGCCGGAGTCCGCTGTTCGTGAGGTTCTTGCACAGCTTAAGAAGGAGGGAAGCCCGTGGTAAACCGGGGAATTCGCGGAGCGACGACCGTTGCCCGCAATGAGGAAACGGAGATTTTACATGAAACCGTTGTGCTGCTGCGGGAAATTGTAGAGCGTAATCATGTTATTGCTGAAGATATTTGCAGTGTGTGGATCACGATGACTGCTGATCTGGACGCCACGTTTCCGGCGCGGGCAATCCGCGAGATAGAGGGCTGGGAAATGGTGCCGCTAATGTGTTCTACGGAAATCCCGGTCAAGGGCAGTCTTCCGCAATGCATACGGTTGATGGTACAGGTTAACACAGACAAGAGCCAGCGGGAAATCCGGCATGTATATCTGAACGAAGCGCAGAAGCTGCGTCCTGACTTATCCCAAAACAAATCATAAACCGAAGCTCGGGGTTGTCAATGGCTGTCAGCATCATGTATAGTGTAATTAGACGAGTGAAGTTGAGTTTAGTTGAGATGAGTATAGATGAGCAGAGTGCACAAGGATTTTTAAGTATAATCGGCTATCGTTTTTTACAGTGTCTGTCTTTTAAGATACGCTGGAGTTTTTTTGTTATATCGGCGTATTCCGATTTGGGCGTAACTGTAGGGTGCGTTACCGGTCCTATGCTCTTTTTCAGATACTTACTTACATAAACCTCTACTTCGGTGGAGGTTTTTCTGTTTTTTGAACCCTAATACATCTTCAAGGAGGCCCCAAATGACAAACCCCAGTGTTGAAGAAGCGGTATCCATGTCAAGACAATATAATCTGATCCCTGTGGTGAAACGGCTGCTCGCCGATATGGAGACGCCTATCCGCATATTCCAGCGTTTTGCAGGACGCGACCGCGCTTTCTTGCTTGAAAGTGTGGAGGGAGGCATTCAGTGGGCCCGGTATTCCTTCATTGGCAGTGATCCGTTTCTGATGATTTCCGGTAAAAAGGGTGTCATAAACGTAGAGTGCGGCGGCGAAAAGAAGCAGCTTCAGGGTAAGCCGATTGAAGAACTAAAGGCACTGCTTCGTTCGTACCGCAGTCCGAAGCTGGATGAAATGCCGCCTTTTACGGGTGGAGCCATTGGATTTTTCGGATACGATCTATTGCAATATTACGAAAAACTGCCTGCACATGCCAACGATGATCTCCATATGGATGACATCCGCTTTATGTTCTGTGACCGTATCATCGTGTTCGATCATGTGAAGCAGCAAATTCTGCTTGTAGGCAACCTGCATATTAAGGACGGTGACACCGACTCCGATATCAGAGCGAATTACGAGGAGCTTAGCGGCAAGCTGGAGATTATGGCGGAAGAGCTGCAAAAGGAAGGACCGAAGGAGAATGTCAACCGTCGCAGTATCCCGAAGGATATCGAGCTTGGGGACATCAAGTCCAACCTTACCAAGGAACAATATATAGGGAATGTGGAGCAGGCAAAAGAGTATATTCGCGCCGGGGATATTTTTCAGGTGGTGTTATCCCAGCGGTTCCACATCGAGACAGAAGTTTCGCCGCTCCATGTTTACCGGATGCTGCGTACGCTTAATCCTTCACCTTACATGTATTATTTAAAAATGGATGATGAGATTATTGTAGGCACTTCACCGGAGGCACTTGTCAAGGTGGATGGAGACCGGCTCGAGACCCGGCCGATTGCAGGTACGCGTCCGCGTGGCGAGAATGAAGCTTTGGATCGTGCGCTTGCTGCCGAACTGCTGGAGGATGAGAAAGAGAGGGCAGAACATTTGATGCTGGTCGATCTCGGCCGCAATGATCTGGGGCGTGTGTCCAAGTTCGGAACGGTAAAATGTGATTCTTTTATGGAAATCGAAAGATATTCACATGTCATGCATATGGTATCCAACGTTTCAGGGACTCTGCGTGAAGACAAGGATTTCTTCGATGCCTTCCTCTCTTGCCTTCCTGCAGGGACCGTCTCAGGTGCACCGAAGCTGCGGGCCATGGAGATTATAGCGGAGTTGGAGAAGGAAGCTAGAGGAGCCTACGCCGGAGCGATTGGTTATCTCGGGTTTTCCGGTAACATGGATTCATGTATTACGATTCGTACGATTATTTTCCGCAAAGGACGTGCTTATGTCCAGGCAGGAGCGGGGATTGTCTGGGACTCTGTTCCGGAGAAAGAATATGAGGAGACTGTCAACAAGGCCAAAGGTATGCTGAAAGCAATTCGGATGGCGGAAGCGATGTTCCCTCCTGCGGCGAAAGAGACTGAGGTAATCAACCAGGATTATTTATACGAATACACACCCTGATAAGGGTCTGAAAGATATTGAACAAGTTATTTTCATAATGGCTGGGAGGAAGAGAGAGATGGAAGCAATGGAAATCATGCAGGCTGGAATCAGAGGCCTGATTGAAGGCAAGAACCTGTCGAGAACTCAGGCCAAGGAGATTATGGGCGCTATTATGGAAGGGAATGCGACACCTGCGCAAATCGGCTCTCTGTTGACAGCGCTGCGGATCAAAGGGGAAACGGTAGATGAAATTACCGGCTTTGCGGAGGCAATGCGCGGATTCGGAACACATGTGGTAACCGAGAGCACCCGTCTGCTGGATACCTGCGGCACAGGAGGTTCAGGCATCCATAAGTTCAATATTTCCACAGCTTCAGCGATTATCTCCTCTGCGGCTTCGGTGCGTGTGGCCAAACACGGCAACCGTTCAGCTTCTGGCAAAGCGGGCAGCGCCGATGTCCTGGAGGCGCTCGGAGTCAACATACACCTGAACGCTGAACAGGCGCGGCAATGTCTGGACAGTATTGGGATTTGCTTTCTTTTTGCGCAAATCTATCACCCCTCCATGCGCCATGCGGCCGCGCCGCGCCGCGAGCTTGGGGTTCGGACGGTCTTCAATATGCTTGGGCCGCTTACAAATCCCGCTGGAGCCGACCGTCAGCTCCTCGGAATCTATGACCGCAGCAAGACAGAGACCGTTGCAACTGTGCTGAAGGAGCTTGGCTCCAAGCGGGCAATGGTCGTAAGCAGTCTGGATGGACTGGACGAAATCAGCATTTCTGCTCCTACGCAGGTATCGGAACTGCGTGAAGGAATTGTGACTACCTATGAGGTGCTTCCCCACGATCTGGGACTTGAAAGCCATCCGCTGGAGACTGTTCTAGGGGGAGATGCCGCCGAGAATGCGGCTATCATCACCTCCGTGCTTCAAGGATCCATAAGCCCTTACCGGGATATTGTACTGGCGAATGCGGGAGCCTGCATTTATGTCGCCGGACTTGCCGATTCACTGGCCGGAGGCGTGGACACAGCGAAGGCGGTAGTAGATTCAGGCCAAGCATTAGCTAAGCTGAAACAGCTTGTAGCCGTGACGGAGGAGTTCAACTATGTATCTTGATAAAATCGTCTCCACCAAGATTAAAGAAGTAGAAGCTCTCAGTAAGTCATTTACCTTGGAAAAAGCAGAGCGTGATATAGCTGCCATGCCGGCAACACGAGGCTTTCGTGAAGCTCTTACGACACGGAGGAAGAGAGATCTCGGTCTCATCGCCGAAGTGAAAAAGGCATCACCCTCAAAAGGATTAATCCGTGCCGATTTCGATCCTGCTGCTATCGCCAGAGGATACGAGGCTGGTGGTGCGGATTGTCTGTCTGTGCTTACGGATGCCGACTACTTCCAGGGCAGTGGCGCTTATTTGCAGCAGGTTCGCGAAGCCGTGGGTCTTCCGCTCTTGCGCAAGGATTTTATTATTGATGAGAAGCAAATCTACGAGGCGCGTTTGCTGGGGGCCGACGCTGTGCTGCTGATTGCCGCGATTTTGACACCTGCTGTGCTGTCGGCCTTTACGGATACTGCCGCAAGTCTTGGGCTTGATGTGCTAATTGAGGTCCATGACCGCAGTGAACTGGAAGCGGTGCTGAGCACCGGAAAGGCAGTGCATAATCATGTGCTGCTGGGTATCAATAACCGTAATTTGCGTACTTTTGAAACCTCTTTGAACACTACGGCAGAGCTTGCGGCTCTCATACCCCAAGGTGTTCCTATCATTAGCGAGAGCGGAATAGCAGGACCTATGGATATTGAGTTTCTAAAAGGAACCCGTGCCGGGGGAGTGCTGGTGGGTGAGTATTTGATGCGGCAACCCAATGTGGAGGACGCTGTCAATGGATTATTGGGCCCTCTGCCTGAAGGAAGGGATCGGATCCGGAATGACTGAGACAATGGTAAAAATCTGTGGACTTCAGGACGTTGAAGTGCTAAAATCTATGGTAAACTTGCCTGTGGATTATATCGGATTTGTCTTTGCGCCGAGCCGCCGCAGAGTATCGGCGGATACAGCTGCGGTGCTGGTAGCCGAACTAGCGGGATGGAGGACTGGAGAGGTACCCAAGGCTGCTGGGGTTTTTGTTAATCCGGAAATCGCCGAATTGAGAGAGCTGCTCTCCACCGTATCGCTGGACGTGATTCAGCTCCATGGTGACGAAAGCCCGGGTTTTTGCCGCGAGGTACAGGAGGCTTTTCCTCAGGTTCAGGTATGGAAGGCGCTCTCCGTAATCGTTAATAAAGACGATAAGACTGGAAATAGTTACAATATAATCAATAGCTATGCCGGGACTGTAGATGCGCTGCTACTGGATACCTATGATCCCCAGCAGAGCGGCGGCTCCGGCCGTACGTTTGCCTGGGAGGAAATTCCGGCCTATCAAGAGCAGGCGGCAAGCCTTGGTCTACCGCTGTTTGTAGCCGGGGGACTTCATCCCGGAAATGTAGGAGAGCTGCTGGAAGGCTACTCACCGGATGGAGTGGATGTATCCAGCGGAGTGGAAACGGACGGCGTAAAGGATATTGCCAAAATGACAGCTTTTGTGGAAAGGGTGAAGCATTTATGATACAAGTACCAGATCAACATGGACGTTTTGGTGCTTTTGGAGGGCGCTTCGTGCCCGAAACTTTGATGAATGCACTGATTGAGCTGGAGGAAGCCTACCGTAAGTATTCCGGTGACCCCGCTTTTCAGAAAGAAATAGATTATCTCCTCAAGCAGTATTCCGGGCGGGAGACGCCGCTTTACTATGCAGAGCGTCTGAGCAAGCACCTTGGACAAGCCAAAATATATTTAAAGCGTGAAGATCTCAACCATACGGGCGCACATAAAATCAACAACGCCATCGGGCAGGGGATTCTGGCTAAAATGATGGGTAAAACAAAGGTAATCGCTGAGACAGGAGCTGGCCAGCACGGTGTTGCCACAGCTACTGTAGCTGCACTGCTCGGTATGGAATGCAAGGTGTTTATGGGCGAAGAGGACACCCGCCGCCAGGCGCTTAACGTATTCCGTATGAAGCTGCTCGGAGCTGAGGTTATCCCGGTTACGTCCGGTACTCGCACACTGAAAGACGCCGGCAATGAAGCACTCCGCTACTGGGTCAGCCATGTGGACGATACATTCTACGTGCTGGGCTCTGCGGTAGGGCCGCATCCGTATCCAATGATGGTCCGTAATTTTCAGCGGATTATTGGAGACGAAACACGGCGCCAGATTCTGGAGGCTGAAGGACGTCTGCCGGATCTGCTCGTGGCTGCCGTAGGCGGCGGTAGTAATGCCATCGGGATGTTCTATCCTTTTGTTGGGGATGAGAGTGTGGGGATGATCGGCGTGGAAGCGGCTGGGAGAGGCGTTGATACCCCTTTCCATGCTGCTACTATGAGCAAGGGAAGCCACGGTGTGTTCCAAGGCTCAATGAGTTATCTTCTGCAGGATGAGCACGGGCAAGTCCAAGAAGCTCATTCCATATCGGCGGGTCTGGATTATCCGGGTGTGGGTCCCGAGCATTCCTATTTGAAAGATATAAAACGGGCTCAATATGTTCCTGTTACGGACGCTGAAGCCCTGGAAGCATTAAAACTTCTGTGTTTAACCGAAGGAATCATCCCTGCTCTTGAATCGGCTCATGCTATTGCACATGTAGCCAAGATTGCTCCAGGCTTGACTAAGGACGATATTGTAGTTATCTGTCTGTCGGGCCGAGGAGATAAAGACGTTGAATCCATCTTGGCCTACACGGAAGGGGCGGAAAAGTAATGACAACCGATACAACGAATCGTATGGATGTGGCTTTCCGGCAGCTTAAGGAGCAGGGACGGGCGGCACTGATTCCTTTCCTGACGGTAGGCGATCCTGATCTGGAAACTACACTTGCTATTATCAAGGAGCTTGAAGCGGCTGGAGCTGACATGCTCGAGCTGGGCGTTCCTTATTCGGATCCGCTTGCGGACGGGCCTGTTATACAGCGCGCTTCCGCACGTGCGCTGAAGGGAAGCATTCATGTGCGAACCTGTATGGAGACTGCGCTCAAGGCTCGTCAAGCCGGAAGTGAGCTGCCTTTCATTCTCTTCACTTATTACAACCCGGTCCTGCAGATGGGGTTGGATACTTTCTTCGCAGAGCTGAATAATCATGAGATTAGCGGTCTTATTATACCGGACCTCCCTGTAGAGGAATCAGAGGATATGCGCAGCCGCAGCCGCGAAGCCGGAGTGAACCTCATTCCGTTGGTAGCTCCAACTTCCAGTGAACGTATCGCCAAGATTGTATCCGGCGCGAGCGGGTTCGTATACTGCGTTTCCTCATTAGGCGTGACTGGAGAAAGAGCTTCTTTTCACGTTGGGGTGGATGAATTCATCAACTCTGTTCGTCAAGCGACAGATTTGCCGGTGGCGGTTGGCTTTGGTATTTCTACTGGAGAACAGGTTGCCCGTTTTGCGAGCATTTGCGATGGTGTGGTTGTCGGCAGCGCCATTGTCCGCAAAGTTGAGGACGTCATACCGCTGCTGGACAATCCCGATACGCGAAGCGAGGGTCTTTTGCAAATCCGTGAGTTTGTGGCACAATTAAGACCATCGAAGTAAATGGCTATCCGGACCGCCTTTAGCGGAAGTTTATTCTTGCATGATCAGGAAGCTGATTCAGGAAGTTTATATTTTCTGATATTATTAAGAAATAACAGGAATTTTTCCTGTTAATTGAGACGTGATGATTCTACGGAGAACGGCCAGTCTCGAATAAGCATTTAATTACTGACGGAGAGAGGGCTTTTAATGAATCCAAAACCTAATATCGTGAATTTGCCTGTCTACAAGCCGGGCAAGCCTATCGAAGAAGTGAAGAGAGAGCTGGGCTTAAGTGAAGTGATCAAGCTGGCTTCCAATGAGAATCCGTACGGATCATCCCCGAGCGCCAGAGCTGCTATTGTAGCAGAGCTGGACAATCTCAGCGTTTATCCCGATGGCTCTGCTGCTGAACTGACTTCAGCGTTGGCCGGTCATCTTGGGGTGAAGAATGACAATATTATTTTTGGATGCGGCTCAGACGAGATCATTGCGCTTATTGCCCGGGCTTTTTTTCTGCCTGGCGATGAGACGATCATGGCTGACCAGACCTTCTCTGTCTATAAGAGCAACGCCGACATCGAAGGTGCCGTAACTATTGAGGTGCCGTTGGCTTCGGGAACACATGACCTTGATGCGATGCTGGCCTGTGTCTCTGACCGGACCAAAGTCATTTGGGTCTGCAATCCCAACAACCCCACAGGGACAATCGTGGGGGAAGAAGCTTTAACGACTTTTCTGGACTCGGTACCAAACCATGTTATGGTCGTGCTGGACGAAGCCTATGCTGAGTATGTAACGGATCTCTCTTACTCTAACGGAATCCAGCTGCTGGAGCGTTATTCCAACCTTGTTGTTCTGCGCACATTTTCCAAAATTTATGGTTTGGCGGCGCTTCGAATTGGATACGGTGTCGCTAGTCCAGAAATCATTAAGCTGATCAATCAAGTGCGTGAACCGTTCAATACTTCCCGTCTGGCTCAGGCAGCAGCTTTGGCAGCTTTAGGGGACCAGGATTATGTACAGGAATGCCGTCGGCTTAATAGTGCGGGAATTATTCAGCTGCAGAGGGAATTTAAGCGGCTCGGTCTGGAATCTTTTCCGGCACATGGAAATTTCATTATGGTTGATGTCCGCAAGTCTGCGGTTGATGTATTCGATTCCTTATTGCGCAAGGGAGTCATTGTGAGAGCGGGACATCGTCTGTACCCTTCTTATATCCGAGTCACAGTCGGCTCTACGGAGCAGAATATAGCATTTGTTACGGCTTTGGAGCAGGTGCTTAGCGAGCAAGGGGTAAGAGCATAATTGCACAGAGAATAGAAAATATAGAAGGCGGGTAGTTCAAAGAACATGACGACAAAAATAGCAATATTCGGTGTCGGTCTGATCGGCGGCTCTCTGGCCCTTTGCTTCAAAGGCAAGGAGGGTCTGTATGTTGTAGGCCATGCCCATCGCCCTGAATCAGCAGCCAAGTATGTCAGCAGGGGTGTCGTTGACAGTGCCACACTTTCGTTTGAAGAGGCGGCGCTGGATGCCGACTACATTTTTTTGTGCGTACCAGTAGGAATGCTGGAGAGCTATTTGCAGAAATTAAGCGTACTTCCGCTCAAACCCGGCTGTATTATTACTGATGTAGGGAGCACGAAGGCAACCATTGCAGCATGCGCTGTCTCCCTGGATCTTCCTGGTGTCCATTTTATAGGTGGACATCCGATGGCAGGATCGGAGCGCTCGGGAGTGGAGGCAGCTTCTTCGCTGCTGTTCGAGAATGCTTATTATGTATTGACGCCACCGCCTGGAGTCCCGGAACAGGCCTACCGTTCCCTGGAGTCCTTGCTACTACATACCAGAGCGCAGATCGTCCGTCTGGATCCGGAACGCCATGATGAAATCGTTGGCGCGATCAGCCATTTACCGCATGTTATTGCGGTTGCGCTCGTGAATCAGATTCATGCCTATGATGACACGGACTCATTGTACAGTACGCTTGCCGCTGGAGGCTTCCGTGACATCACGCGGATTGCTTCCAGTGATCCCGTAATCTGGCGAGATATTTTATTGAATAACCGGTTGGTCATGCTGAAGCTGCTGAAGGACTGGAATCAGGAGGTTTCTTCTTTTGTTCATCTGCTGGAGTCAGAGGATGGAGCGGGCATAGAAGAAGCATTTGATGAGGCGAACGGGTTCCGCAGCCAACTGCCTGAACGGCGGAAAGGCATGATTGCCCCGTTGTTCGACCTGCACATTGATGTGCCTGACCATCCGGGTATTATTGGGCGAATAGCCACGGAGCTTGGAGATCAGGGCATCAACCTTAGCAACATACAGATTATTGAGAGCCGGGAGGACGTTCCGGGTATTATGCGTCTATCCTTTCGCCAGGAGAGTGACATGGAGCGGGCCAAAATTCTGCTGCAGCATAATGATTATTTGGTATATGTCTAAAAAGCCGGGGCCTGCGCCCAATGTCATTAAGTTAAGGCGCAAGGCCAAAAATCAAGAAAAAGAGTAGGTTATCGAAAAGATAGCCCGCTCTTTTTTTTGCACTAAAAAAAGAACTTGACAAGCAGATGGAAATGTGTGGCGAAGCCCCTTGAAAAAACGAGGAGGTTACGCCAATGGATGAGTACGCGATCTCGCTAAAAAAAACGCTGACATCCCTCATACGAAAAATGTCAGCCGCACCCGCTCCTTTTGTCAAAAACCCTGAAAAAGATTTTACCCGAAAGAAAAAGCTGCCCTTTGAAACGGTCATGCAACTCCTGATTTCCATGGGAGGAAACAGCCTTTACAAGGAACTCTTGGAATCGCAGGGCTATGACGTAAACACCGCAACCACTTCTGCTTTTGTCCAACAGAGGAATAAAATCCTGCCGTCTGCTGTGGAATTCTTGTTTCACGAATTTACGCAATCCTATACGGATATCAAGGACTACCGAGGGTATCGATTACTTGCCATTGACGGTTCGGATTTGCATATCGCAACCGACCGGGCGGACACGGATACCTATTTCCAAAGTCAACCGAACACGAAAGGCTACAACCTTCTGCATTTGAATGCAGCCTATGACTTATGCAACAGACTTTACGTGGATGCCATTATTCAGCCACGGAGGTTGTGCAACGAGGGAAGGGCGCTGGCTGCCATGGTTGACCGTTCCCCCATTCAAGGCAAAACCATTGTTACTGCCGATAGGGGTTATGAAAGTTACAACAATTTCGCGCATATGGAACGCAAAGGGTGGAGCTATGTCATACGGGTTAAGGATTTGGATTCGAATGGCATTCTTTCGGGCTTGCATCTGCCCTCTGGCGGAGCGTTTGATATGGACGTTCATCTGACACTCACCAAAAAACAAACCAAAGAGGTCAAGGCTCATCCTGAGATGTACAAGTTCGTCCCTTCCACGTCTACCTTTGATTTTTTAGATTTGCACGAGAACTTGTTTTACCCGATTTCCTTTCGGGTTGTCCGTTTCGTCCTGCCGGGTGGCGCTTATGAAACCGTCATTACGAATCTTTCTGCCGCTGATTTCCCACCCGATGAAATCAAGTCCATTTATAACATGCGATGGGGCATTGAAACCTCTTTCCGGGCATTGAAATACACCGTCGGCCTGACGAATTTTCACGCAAAGAGACAAGAGTCCATCACCCAAGAGATTTTTGCAAGAATGATCCTGTACAATTTCGCTGAAATGATGACCTCGCACGTCGTCATTTCCCAAATGGATAAACGGCACCCCTACCAAGTCAACTTCACGGTTGCCGTTCACGTTTGTAGACATTTCCTGCGCTCACGGGACGATGAACCCCCGCCCGATGTAGAAGCACTGATTCGCAAGAACATTTTGCCGATTCGACCCATTCGCCCAGGGCAGAAGAATACGCGCAAAATCCGCTGGAAATCAGTCGTTAGCTTCGTCTACAGAGTAGCATAATTCGTTTCGTATGAACATTTTTTTAAGCGGATATTCCGTCCGCTTGTTTGCTGTGCGCTTTTTTCTTGCTTGCACCAAAAAAACAAACGGCACAGGGCTTTTTCCCATGCCGTTTCGGATTCCATTTTTATTCCCAGTCTTATCTTTGAGCTTATCTTAATGACATTGGGCCTGCGCCCCGGCTTTTTTGTAGGCAGTTCTAAAAATAGACAAAAAAAAGACCGCTTACAAAAGCGGCCTTTGCTCATTAAGAGCAGCAGTTTTGGATAGGAGTGGAGAGAAACCATACTGTACTTTTATTATATGTATACGGTTACATTTTGTCAACACTTAATTCTTATTTAAATATTCTTGTTTACAGAGTGGGAAGGAATATATAAAAGAAGGAGAAATATATTAGTGTTATGTCCGAAATATTATGTAAAATAATGCTGAACATTCTATGCAAATCTACCAAACTGAGGTCTATTACTGAAATTTGCTAGGGAAGTGTGTTACAATAGAAAAGTATTTTTGCAGAATGTTATATTTTAGTATGTTTCAGCTGAAGCATGCCTGAATTATTGGGTATGTGAATATACATAGGAGTATTTTGTATGGAGCCAGACCCAATTGTACATGCACCGCAACTTTTCAAGCCCTGCCCGGTAATAACAATAAGGACCGGACGGGATAGACGTGTAAGGGCGAGGAGGGCCGAACCCCACCATGACTGATTCCCAGTTGATCCAGCTTATTAAACAAGGCGATACAGAACTTTATTCGGAATTAATGCGCAGGTACCAGCGCAAAATATTGGCATTTGTCTATCACATGCTCAAGAACTCCCATATGGAGCTTATTGCAGAGGATCTCTGCTCAGAGACGTTCTATAAGGCGTTCCGGAGCTTGCATTCCTTCCGTGAGGTCGATGCTTCCTTTTCCACTTGGCTGTATACGATCGCCCGCAATACTGTGCTTAGTGAGCTAAGAAAGCACCGTGCAGGCAATGTGTCGTTGGAAGAGAGTGGATACACACCTATAGCTCCGCTAGAGGTGGCTCCTGAGCAGGCTGCACTTCGCAAAGAACGGATGAATTTGGTTCGTGAAGCCATCAACAACCTTCCAGAGAAGCAGCGCTCGGCGCTGATCCTGCGTGAATACGATCAAATGGACTATCAGGAAATTGCTGTTATTTTGGACCAGAGTGTAAGCTCTGTAAAATCATTGTTGTTCCGCGCCAGGAGCAGCGTGAAGCTCCAGCTCGAATCCTATTTTTATGAGCCTGTACTAGAAGAGCAGGCTGAGAGGGTGTAAGGCCTATGAACTGCAGGGAAGCGCAGGAATATATTCCGCACTTGTGGGACGCTCCCCCCACTCATCCAAGGCGGATTTTACTGGAGAAGCATATTGCGAGCTGTCCTTATTGTGCAGCTGAATGGGAATTATGCCAGGAAAGCAGTCTGCTTATCCAAGACATGAAAGAACATATTAGTGAAGAGCGTGCTGAAGTTATAAATGTTAAAGTAATGGAGCGCATCTATCTCGAAAGTCCCTGGCTGCTGCCGGGTGACGGGAAATCGGCGGGCAATCCGGCTGTATTCCGGCGCAGGATCAGTCTTTGGATAGCTTGCTTCCTGGCGGTATTTCTTTGCAGCTTTCTATACTTTACGATGTTTAAGAATCCAGCTGACACTACAGTAGTGCAGAGCGGCATAGTGGATACAGGTGTTGCCGGATTATCTTTGGATTGGACGTCCTCTTATCCTGCAACAGCTTCTGACAGCGGAATTATTGAACCGTTCGTGGCCGGCATGGGGCCGTCTCACCCGGGATATTGGATGGTGCTGTCTATGCTCGGCATCGTTTTGTCAGTTATTTCTCTAAGTCGTTTGAACCGTTACCGCAGATCATAAAAGCCCTTTACAAATGTAAAGAGGCTTTTTTGTTTCTGAAAACTAGCACTTCATTGCACCCAATATGCTCTAAAAAGAAGACATTTGATTTCATCCGTGGTACATTAAGAAACAAAACATGAGAGAGGATAGGTGTGCAGATGTTGATTGGCTTAATACGCCATGGGCTGACCGATTGGAATGCTATAGGCAAAATACAGGGGCATAGCGATATCCCGTTAAACGATGAAGGCCGGATGCAGGCGGAAATGCTGGCAGAACGTCTCCTGCAAGAGGCCTACCGCTGGGATTATTGTATTACCAGCAACCTTTCTCGTGCAGAAGAGACGGGGAGTATTATTGCAGCCAGGCTGGGAATTCCGCTGCTGGACCCTGACGACCGGATCCGTGAACGTGCATACGGCCAGGTGGAAGGACTTACTGCTGAAGAGCGTGAACGCAAGTGGGGTAAGGATTGGAATCAACTGGATTTGGGACAAGAGAGTGACGGGCAGCTGCAATGCCGTGCACTTGCTTTTCTGGAGGACCTTGTGGTAAATTATCCGGACCGCAATGTGCTTATTGTGTCTCATGGGGGATTTTTGGCTCAGCTTTACAATGCGCTGTATAAGGATAAATATTCTGAACGGATCGGTAATTTGTCACTGACAATTCTGGAGAAAAAGGATCGGGAATGGAACCCGCTGCTGTACAATTGTTCCCGCCATATTCTGCAAAAGCAGCACTAACCCGACCTTTCGGGTTATTTTTTTTGCATATGGGGAATAAAAAGGGCTGTATTTCCCATAATGGTAGTAAAACGGTGAGGCGATAAAAGATGAATCTGGCGGATATGCTCACATACGCAGATATTGGGCAACTGACCGCTATAGCGGGCCGATACCACTGTGAATGCAAACGAAATTCCAAGCACGACCTGATTCAGAACATTTTGATCACGCTTGGAAGCAAAGAATTCATGAGGGATCATATCCGGGAGTGCTCTCCGGGGGATTTGCGATTCATGAACATATTATTGTTCGATGAACGAAGCTATTTCAGTCTGGAGGATTTGCTCGCCGCCGCACGGCAGGCGACGTTTGACGTCCCTGATGGCAGCAAGGGGAGTTACCGGGATATTGTTTCCCGATTTAAGAGCGGAGGCTGGATTTTTAGCGGTCCCTCCCAGCAAACCCGTTATTTGTTTCAGGTGCCTTTAGATTTGAAAGAGCGCTTCCGTGATCATATGGGGGAGAACCTGAGAGAGCGGATCACATACAGCAGCGAGCCTGAAATGTACAGGGATGAGGGTGATATGAGCGTTCGTGATCTATTATTGTTTCTGCGTTATGTAAGAGACAATGAGCCGGAGCTGAATCTGGAGGGGGCGCTGTATAAACGATTTCAACAGGGACTAATGAATGCCCTGCACATTCCTGAACCCCCACTTACCAAAGGAGGCTGGACCTTTGGATACGGCAGAGCCTTTGAGCACTATCCTCCAAGATTCGCTCTGTTATATGATTACGCCCGTCATCGCCGCTGGATTTCCGAGGATGGATTCCGTCTCAGGCTTACTCCGGCAGGGAATTCGGTACTCGATGAAGGAAAATGCGAAAGCCTGTTGCAGTTATACTCCTTTTGGTTAAGACTGTATAAAGGTGCTATTCCAAACCTCCCATCTCTTATTTACTGGATCAGCATCAGTGCAAGAGAATGGGTAACAGTCTCTTCCTTAGAGGAAGCAGTGGGTTGGCTGATCAAGCCGTTTTACTACGACGACGCCGGTTCGATTTTGGAAAAGCGCATATTGCGTATGATGCTGCATCTGGGAATGCTGCGGCTGGGTGAGACCTCAGAGGGACTGGTGTGCATGGTGACACCTTGGGGAGTGGAGGCGGCTCGTCAAAAGCAGATGCAGTAAGGGGGAGGGGAAGTATGCGGATTGCTTATGGGTCTTACATACCCCAGCTTGATAGCTCGGTTTATGTCGCTGAAGGAGCTAAGCTGGTCGGTGACGTGAAAGTGGGACGGAACTCGAGTATTTGGTTCAATGCTGTACTCCGTGGGGATCTGGCACCGGTTATTATCGGGGAACGCTGTAATATTCAGGACGGTGCCGTAGGCCATGTGGGCGAAGGTCTGCCGCTTATATTGGCGGACGATATATCCGTAGGGCATACAGCGATTATTCACGGCTGCAAAATAGGTAAAGGTACATTAATTGGAATGGGCGCAATTGTGTTGAACGGAGCCGAGATTGGTGAATATGCTTTAATAGGAGCAGGATCTATTGTAACCGAAAACAAAAGAATTCCTCCCTATACGCTCTCTCTCGGCTCCCCGGCCAAAGTTGTGCGTGAGTTGACCGAACAGGACTTGCTAAGGATGGCGCATACGACAGAGAGCTATGTGATGAAAGGTAAAGAATACGGAATAATTTAAACAGCGGAGGTGTATCTCGAATGGACAAAATGAAGGCTACCTATGAAGTGATGCTGGGTTTAGCGGCGGAAATGGTGTGGGACGAAGCGCTGCGCAAGCGCCGCAGCGACATCTTGTACCGGGAGATTGACACGGCGCTGGCTGCCGGGGACGAGGCTGCTTTCCGAAACCTGACAGAAGAACTGAAAAGCTTGGCATAAAAAAGTATAATGTTCTTTTGTACTTAGCTTGCGTTTATTGGAGAAACGGATTCTGTTCAAAAAAGGACGGAAGATCCGTTTCTTCGTGTTGTTATAGATTAGTTGATTATAGCAGGGGAGATGAGCAACATTGAAATTTAGTGATTTTGACTCCATGATGTGGGAGGAGAACAAACAGTTTTATGATACCTGCCTTATTCCATTTACGGGACTGACAGGAGCAGAAAGTCCTGTCGATGCAGTGGCAGCCTTGGAGAGATTGCGCGATTTCATGGATTATGTAGAAAAGCCTTTTCGGGGGCGTATTATAACCTATCCGGTTTTTCAATACACGGGTGATCTATCTTTACAGCTAATGAATGAGGTCTGCCGAAAAGTCAAATCCATAAATTTCCGGTATGCTGTGGTGCTGACTGCCGATTTGGAGATTAAGAAAGAAGATATTATTGAAAGCGATTTAGTTCTTTCTATGCACCAAATGAAGTCTCTTTCCCATACAGAAATACAGGCTATTCTATCTGAAAAAATACAAACACTATGGCAGCAAGGGGTTCCATTTTAAATGTGACTAAATAACGACAATTTCGAAGAGTGAACACTTTTTGGCTTGTCACAAAACGGACAATATTCTTGACGGTTTTCTGAAGCATAAGATATGATTAGGTTGAACTTATGTGTCGTGTGATTATTATCATTGAAAACGCATTATAAATGAATACGGATCTTCTTTAATGACATCTTTCAAGCAACACCGATAGGTGCTTTATACTTTGAAGAGGGGGTTATAAACAGTATGAGCAGCCATAATGAGCAACAAGAGACCTGGCCCAACCAACCACCCGGCCGCAAAGAGATGTCACGCAGACAATTTTTAACGTACACACTCGGCGGCGCCACCGCATTTATGGGAGCCGGCGCCATCCTCCCCATGGTCCGTTTCGCGGTAGATCCGATTCTACATAAGAAAGGCAAGGGGGATTTCATAAAGGTTGCAGAGACCAAAATCATTACCGACCAGCCGCAGGAGTTTAACTTTGAGCTTCAGCAGCAGGACGGATGGTATGCCAGTGCAGCTACACTTACAGCCTGGATTCGTAAAAATGAGCAGGGAGAAATTTATGCGCTTTCACCGATTTGCAAGCATCTGGGCTGCACGGTCGGCTGGAACAACAACAAGAGCACTCCCGATGAATACCATTGTCCTTGCCACGGGGCACGTTATACAAAGGCGGGTAAAAACCTGGCCGTAGCGCCCAAACCGCTGGATCAATACACTGTGAAAATCGAAAACGGGTGGGTTCTTTTGGGCGACATCATCCCGAATACCGAAGTCAACAAGGAGGCGTAGTGATGTTTAAAAATGTCTATAACTGGATTGACGAGCGTCTGGACATTACGCCAATTTGGAGAGACGTGGCCGATCATGAGGTTCCAGAGCATGTAAACCCGGCCCATCACTTTTCGGCGTTTGTGTATTGCTTCGGCGGACTTACGTTTTTTATAACCGTTATTCAAATTTTATCCGGCATGTTCCTGACGATGTATTATGTTCCCGATATCATGAATGCTTATGCCAGCGTTGAATATTTACAGACCAAGGTTGCCTTTGGGCAAATCGTCCGCGGGATGCATCACTGGGGCGCCAGTCTCGTTATTGTTATGATGTTTCTCCATACGATGCGCGTATTTTTTACCGGCTCGTATAAGGCGCCTCGTGAAATGAACTGGGTAGTAGGGATGCTGATCTTTTTTGTAATGCTGGGTCTGGGCTTGACCGGATATCTGCTTCCTTGGGACAACAAGGCCTACTTTGCAACCAAGGTTACGCTCGAAATTGCCAATTCTGTTCCTGTCATGGGTCCGGTATTAAAGGAACTGATGCAGGGCGGCACGATTGTAGGCGCTGAAACGCTGACCCGATTCTTTGCACTTCATGTATTTTTCCTCCCGGCGGTCCTGCTTATTCTGCTTGTAGGACACTTTATCATGATTCGCAAACAGGGTATTTCAGGTCCGCTATAAACGATCGCGAAGCAACTCTTAGAGAGGAGGAATACGATGGCACACGGAGACAATTCCAAAGAAAAGGTTGTATTTGTCGGCGATTCACGCGTACGCAGAGGCAGCGGATTTATTACACCTCCAGACTATAGTGCTTATCCGGGCAAATCTGAGGCCTTTATTCCTAATTTTCTGCTAAAAGAATGGATGGTTGGTGTAGTAGTTCTCGTCGGAATTATGGTGCTTACCATTTCAGAGCCAGCACCGCTGGGATTTCCCGCAACGGCAACGGCAACGGTAATACCGATCCCCGACTGGTATTTTCTATTCCTGTATCAATACTTGAAGCTGCCGTATGCTTCGGGGAGTTATATCGTTCTCGGAACACTCGGCGTTACAGGCGTAGCATTCGGTGCGCTTTTGCTGGCACCTTTTCTGGACACAGGCAGGGAACGCCGCTTCTATCGCAGACCGATCGCCTCATCTCTCATGTTCCTCTCCCTGGCAGCCATTATTTATCTTACGAATACCGCCTGGACGGAATATAAGCATGAGATGGCAGCTACCGGTCAAATTCCGGAGGATATCCAACGTGAGGAAAAGGCGGCGGAGAACAAAGCTAAGGGATTACCCACTTCCAGTGCTGTAAAGACTAATACAGTTGCTATTGTGGACAAGGATGATCCCGCCATGGGACTTTTTAAACAGGCTACCTGCATCTCCTGCCATGCAACCGATCTGAAGGGTGGTGCCGGCCCCTCGCTTAGAGGTGTAGGAGATGTTTACGACAAGGAAGGTATTCTTAGTATAATTAAAGAAGGCTATGGCGACATGCCCAAGATGTATGATGTTGCAATAAATGCGGGTCTGAGCGATCAGGATGTGGACGATCTTGCCGGTTGGCTTGCGAAACAAAAAAGCGAACAGTAAAATAGTATTATGTCGCAAAGTCTGATCGGTTATGCGGTCAGGCTTTAGTCTGTTAATTCGCAAAGCTGCACATTATGGAGGTCTGACCATTTTATGTTTGGAAAATCGAGTGGAAGAATACTTAAACACCGGGGAGTGCTGTGGCTGCTGTTCGCCGTTAACTTCCTCGGAACGATTTACGGTTACATATGGTACGGCAATCAACTGGAATTTACGGCGGCTAATTATCCGCTATGGCTGCTTCCGCTAGTTCCCGACAGCCCGACAGCAAGTCTCTTTTTTACGGCTGCACTTCTATTACTGCTCTATCCTCCAAAAAGCATCACTGGGTCAACCATTCGCAGTTTAGTGGAAGCGCTGGCCGTCATTACCTCTGTGAAATATGGAATTTGGGCAGTGAGCATAATAGCAGCAGGCGGTTATCAAGGCAATTATTTAAACTGGCAGGATTGGATGCTCATCATTTCCCACTCCGGCATGGCGGTGGAGGCTCTGCTCTACGCCCGATTCTTCTCCTATAGGAAACTGCTGCCTCTTGCCGTATTATGGACACTGCTGAACGATACCGTAGATTATTCTTTCGGTGTATATCCATGGCTGCCGTCTGTGCTGGAGGATGATGTTACCGGAGTCCAATTTTTCACGTTGGGTCTGACGTTATTCAGTGCAGCTGCCGCTTGGTTAACAAGTGGGCGCAAGCGCACCTGGTGACCCCGTTTCTATTAGGTCATAAGGTTCTAACCCTTGTCCTCCTGCCATAGTTATAAGGCAGGAGGGATGTCTCATGCCGCTTAAAGGGTATAATCAAATTCTTGGTCTGATCCTTTGCTCGATACTGTTCCTGCCATTCGGAGGGGGAGCTTTTGCGGCTGCAGGGAGTGCCTCGGGGGCCGTGGACAATGGAGCAGCTCAAGTTAGTGCGAAAAGCCGGGCGCTGCAGTTGGAACAAGCTGCGGAGGTTCTATATGGTCATGTGCTTGAGGGGGATGTAACCAAGGTTCGTCAGGACACTGAAGCGGTATCCCGCCTTTTTGTTGCGTCTTCCTTTGAAGGATTGACCTCTGTAGAAGGTATTAATGCCCTGTCAGGTGTGATTATTGATCTGAAAGCCGCCGTGGCCGGAGCGGAAATTTCCCAGCAGCGGTGGGAATCTGCTGCAGCCAAATTGCGGCTTGCCGCGAACAGTCTGAATCATCCACGCCAGCCGATGTGGCTGCAATATTATAAGTTGATCCGCGAAGATCTGAATAATATGGAGAAAAGCGCGTCTGTAAATGATTTGGGAGCCTGGAAGACGGCTGTCCAGCGTCTTCAGAGCCGATATGAGAACATCAGACCAGCTATTCTTATTTCCCGCCCGCCGGAAGAGGTAAACGCTTTTGATTCGTGGCTGTCCTACGCCTCAGGGGTCCCGAATTCTTCCCAGCCGATTAACCGCACACGGCTACTGGAGATTGTTTCATACGGACAGGATGCTGCACGAGTATTGTTCGGCAAGGAGAAAGATGAGCCGGCTCTGTCGCTTCCATTGGCACCGGAGGCATACGGGATATGGGGACTTCTGGCGGCCAGCTTCATACTGGCTGCACTGGTATATGCGGGTTACCGTAAATATCGCGCAGAAAGACAGAGTTGGCGTCCGGTATAGTATCTGTTAATAGCAGTTGATTTTTACTGGAAAAAGAGCCGATATGAACGGTTAAAACCCGTACATCCGGCTCTTTTTGCATCTGATTAATAGTCCCTGGAGCTACGTTTCCCGGAAGCCTTCTCCGTGTACGTCATGCACATCATTGATAATTACAAAAGCCCTCGGATCTATGGATTTAACCAGCTGGCTGAGCCTGCGGATTTCCTGGCGGTATACCACACAATACACCATATGTTTGGCCTGTTTGGAGTACGCGCCGATAGCGGGAATCAAAGTAACCCCCCGATCCATTTCAGCTGTGATCAAATCCGCAATCTCGGGAGCATGATCGCTGATGATGGTAAAGGCTTTTGCGGCGTAAGCACCTTCTTGAATGAAGTCAATAACCCGTGAGGCTATAAATACAGCTACAAGTGTATATAGTATTTTTTCTCTCGGAATATACAGCAATGAGACGCCGATAATAATAATATCGATGGAAAGTATGACCTGACCCATGCTCCAGCCGAAATTTCTGCCGCAAATCCTGGCTACAATATCGACGCCGCCGGTTGTTCCTCCGAACCTGAAAACAATGCCAAGACCGAGGCCGAGGGTCACACCCGCATATAATGAAGCCAGAATGAAGTCATGCTCCGTGCGGAACGGTTCGATCCAGCCAGAATCAATCATTCTTTCGAAAATCCACAAGAAAAAGGATAATGCTCCGATACCGACTCCGGTATAGGCAATTTGCCTGGCTCCCAGAACCTTCCACCCCAATATAAACAACGGCAGATTAAGAACCAGTGTTGTCAGGAAGATGGGAATATTGAAGGCATAATTAAGCAGGATGGTGATCCCGGTGACGCCCCCCTCCATCAGCTGGTTGGGAATAATGAAATACAGCAGCCCGAAAGCATAAATCGCCGTGCCGAGCAGGATGGGAGCTACTGTTTTACTTACCGCAATGGTTTTGGATGAACTCATAAAATCCCTCGTTTGGCCTCTTTATGGGCAGTTTTTCTTAACCTAAAGGATAGTATTCCTTTTTAGCCGGACATTAAAAAAGATTTGTCTTCAAAACGTCTTTACGATAACATAGGGGCAAACAGAAGGCAAGATGCTGCAAGGAGGAGGATTGGCAATTTATGGACAAAAGTCTTGGGGACATCCAGCGAGAAGTAGACGCTTATATATCCCAATTTAAAGAGGGTTACTTCAGTCCTTTGTCTATGCTCGCACGAATGTCCGAGGAAGTCGGAGAACTGGCCCGGGAAGTCAACCACCAGTTCGGCGAAAAGCCGAAAAGGAAGGACGAAGCGGATAATTCCATCGAGCTGGAGCTGGGCGATATTATGTTTATTACGGTTTGCTTCGCCAATTCACTCGGCATTGACCTGACTGAAGCCCATAATAAAGTCATGCACAAATTCAATACCCGTGATGCCGGGAGATGGACGAAAAAAGACACCGATTAGGCCATTCAGACATATGCTGTACCATACGACCGGCAATTAGCCGTGAGGATGGTGCATATGAGTCCAGAAGATTATGTTAGACAGGCATACCGTTGTATTTTGCGAAGTGATTTTGCAGAGGCCATTCTTTGTTTCGAGGCTGCCATCTCGGAAAGTCCGGGTGATGCGGAGGTTCGTTACCGCTGCTCAATTACTTATGCCCGTAACGGCAGACTGGATAAAGCGATTGAGCACGCGCTCGCTGCGGTGGCCCTGGACGGCAGCAAGCCCGAGTATACGCTGCATCTGCAGCATTTGCAGGCATTGACTCTTGTACATGAAGCCAAAGGCTTGCTGGAGGCGGAGGGCAAGGGAAGCAAGAATCCGTACAGACCGATTACATTATTAAAAGAAGCGGTTATGCTCGATCCATTAAACGGTGATGCCTACGTGTGGCTAGCTCTTGCGTACAGCCGGATGAATGAGCATTTACAGGCTATTGCGGCCTTGAAAGAAGTCATTTCCCTGCATCCGGACGATGCCGGATTACGGCAGCTGATGAAGGATCTTCAGAAATCGCTACAAAAGTATATGCAGTAATTACACAACTAGTGAAAGCGGGGATAAACATATGAGTGACAAAATCAGAGTCATTGTATCCGGTGCCGGCGGAAGAATGGGGCAAGAAGTAGTGAAGCTTGTGCTTCAGGATGAAGCATTGGAGCTGGCGGCGGCAGTAGACCACTCTCCGCAGGAACAGGATGCCGGCCGGCTGGTAGGCCTGCCGGAAGCCGGCATTAGCGTTTCCGGGGATTTAGAGACGGCTTTGGCGGCGAGCTCAGCCGACGTGCTGGTAGACTTCACCACTCCCCAATCCGCTTATATTAACACCGCTCTTGCTATTAAATATGGAGTACGGCCGGTAATCGGGACGACAGGATTTACACCTGAACAAATTGCCGAGCTGGACAAGCAGTGTCAGGATCAGGGGATTGGCGGCCTGATTGCGCCGAACTTCTCGATAGGGGCCATACTTTTAATGAGATTTGCGGCACAGGCAGCAAAATATTTTCCTCATTTGGAGATTATCGAGTATCATGGAGACCAGAAGCTTGATGCCCCTTCGGGGACCGCTGTAAAGACTGCCGAACTGATCTCGGAGGTACGGCAGGAGCTGCGTCAAGGCAATCCGCTGGAGGAAGAAACTATTGAAGGCGCCCGCGGCGGATATTACAACGGATTCCGCATTCACAGCGTAAGGCTTCCCGGTGTATTTGCCCAAGAGGAAGTAATCTTTGGCGGGTATGGCCAGTCGCTCAAGATCAGACATGATTCCTACGAGCGTGCAGGATATATGCCGGGTGTCAAATTGGGTATTCAGAAGGTAATGGAATATACCGGAATGATATATGGATTCGATCATTTTATTGAGTAGATGGGGGAGAGTTCTTCATGATGAAGATCGCATTTATCGCACATGACCGCAAAAAGGATGAGATGGTTAATTTCGTGACCGCATATGAGCATGTATTTGATGGTCATGAGCTGTTTTCCACAGGAACGACAGGCCAGAGAATAATGGATGCAACCAAGCTGAAGATAAACCGTTTCATGTCTGGTCCCCTAGGCGGAGATCAGCAAATAGGCGCTTTGGTCGCCCAGGATGAGTTGGATCTGATTATCTTTTTGCGGGACCCGCTGATGGCTCAGCCCCACGAGCCGGATATTACGGCACTGCTTCGCCTTTGCGATGTATACGGAATTCCGGTAGCGACAAATATTGCGACTGCCGAGATTCTGGTTAAGGCCATAGACCGCGGCGATTTTGGCTGGCGGGAGCTTGTCCATAAATACAAACCAGGAGTAGACGAATGAAGCTCGATATCCTGATATTCGGCGCTCATGCCGATGATGCTGAAATAGGAATGGCAGGAACCATAGCCAAGCATACATCAGCAGGTTATACAGTAGGCTTATGCGATTTGACCGCTGCAGAAATGTCCTCCAACGGTACCGTGGAACTCCGCAAGGCGGAAGCGCAGCAAGCGGCAGATGTGCTTGGAGCAAAGATTCGTACGAATCTGGGTCTCCCCGACCGGGGTCTTTATATAACAGAGGAGCATTTGTCAGCAGTGACAGCGGAAATCCGCAGGTTCGCACCAGACATAGTGTTTGCTCCCTATTGGGAGGACCGCCATCCCGATCATATGGCTTGCAGCAAGCTGGTGGAGGAAGCGGTATTTAACGCCAAGCTGCGTAAATACATGCCGGACAAGCCGGCGGTGCCTGCGCCGCAGCTGTATTTTTATTTCATTAATGATCTGGGGCGAACCGATCTGATAGTTGATGTAACGGAGCATTATGAAGCCAAGGAAAAGGCGCTTTCCTGCTACCGTTCGCAGTTTCAGAAAACTCCGGGTGAGGATTATGTAACCACCCCGTTAACGGAAGGCTATATTGAACGCGTCCGCTCCAGGGATATGCTGCTTGGACAGCGGAGGCTCATTCCTTATGCCGAAGGATTCGCAACGAAGATTCCCCATACCGTGGAATTGTTTACTGCAGGGTCTTCACGTGTGTAGAAGACTTGATTAATGTCAAAGAAGGGGACGGAACTATGGACCGGTTGTTAAAAATAGGCATTACCTGTTATCCGTCTCTTGGCGGCTCGGGCGTGGTGGCAACGGAACTCGGTAAGCTGCTGGCCGAGAAAGGCCATGAGGTTCATTTTATTACACATAGCATCCCGTTCCGGCTGGGAACGTTTCAGAAAAATATATTTTATCATGAGGTTGAAGTTAACGATTATTATGTATTCCGCTATCCTCCCTATGATCTGGCGCTTGCTACCAAGATGGCCCAGGTCGCCAAAATGCAGGGGCTTGATCTGCTTCATGTCCATTATGCTGTTCCGCATGCGGTCTGTGCGCTCCTCGCCAAGCAGATGCTGGGCAATCAGATCAAGGTGGTTACTACGCTCCATGGAACTGATATTACGGTACTGGGTCACGATGAATCGCTTAAAGATCTCATCCGTCTGGGTATCAACGAAAGTGATGCAGTGACGGCGGTGTCGCTGGATCTCATCCAAGAGACGCACCGTGCTCTGGATATTACACGCAATATTGATTTGACTTATAATTTTGTAGATAAGCGGGTCTATTATCCGCGGGATGTTTCAGATCTGCGCGATGATTTCGCATCACCGGATGAGAAGATCCTGATGCATATCTCAAATTTTCGTCCAGTAAAACGGGTCAGTGATGTAATTGACGTATTTGCCCGTGTAAGCGCCCGGCTGCCTTCGCGGCTTCTGTTGGTAGGAGAGGGACCAGACTTGCCTAAAATCCAGGCCAAGATCACTGAAATGGGCCTGGAGGACAGAGTACGGTTCCTGGGCAAGCAGGATGACATTGCTCAAGTGATTTCGATGGCCGACCTGCTGCTGCTTCCTTCGGAAAAGGAAAGCTTTGGTCTGGTTGCTCTGGAGGCTATGGCCTGCGGGGTTCCGACAATCGGTTCGATGACCGGCGGAATACCCGAATTAATACAGCATGGAAAGACGGGTTTCCTGGCGCCGATCGGCGATACTGCTGCTATGGCTGATTACGCCATAACGCTTTTATCGGACGATCAAAAGGCCGGGCAGTTCAGAAAGGCTTGCCTGCAACGGGCCTGCGAGGATTTCAATAAAGATAAAATTACGAGACAGTATGAGGATATATATTACCGTGTACTGGGGCGTAAAGTGCCGGGACTGGATACGGTCCGGGGATAAGGAGTCAGTTATGGAATGGACCATGGCACATCCCGATATGGCGGAAGCCGCCGGAATTATAGTCAGCCGGCTGTTGGAAAAAGGCTACGAGGCTTTCTGGGTCGGGGGCTGCATTCGCGATGAGCTTTTGCACCGTCCAGTGCATGATATGGATATAACCACCTCTGCGCTGCCTGATCAAATCCTGTCAATCTTTCCCCGCTGTATTCCTACGGGACTGCAGCATGGAACAATCACAGTTCTACAGGGTAAATATGCCTTTGAGGTTACTACATACCGGACAGAGAGCGGGTATTCGGATCACCGCCGTCCGGAGCAGGTTGTTTTTGTAAAAGAGGTGAAGGAGGACCTTCGCCGCCGCGATTTCACCATTAACGCGATGGCCTGCGGCATGGATGGCCTGCTGATTGATCCGTTCGGCGGGGCGGATGATTTGCAGCGGCGTGTTGTACGCTGCGTAGGAGACGCGGAGGAGCGCTTTGAAGAGGACGCCCTGCGGATGCTTCGCTGCGTTCGGTTCGCGTCCACGCTGGGCTTCTCCGTCGCCAAGAACACGTGGCGGGGACTGTTGCGCCAGCGGGACAAGCTGGCGCATATCGCGGTGGAGCGTGTCCGCGCGGAGCTGGAACGAATAGTGGAGGGACCGCATCCCCGGCGCGGTCTCGGCATGCTCTCGCGCAGCGGGCTGCTGCTGCGCGGCAAGGCCCCGTTCCCCGTAGCCGGTACCGACCTGGCGGCAGCCGCCGCCGATGTGGCCGGGATCGGGGAACTGGAGAGCGCCCGCCTGCGGTGGGCGCTGCTCCTCCATGCCCTGGGGCGGTCGGCCGGCGAGGCCGACGAGCTCCTGCGGGCATGGACGTTCCCGGGGGCGACGCGGACTGGCGTCGCCGGGGTGCTGCGGGTCCGCGAAGCCTGGACCGCTTCAATGGCGGAGGTGCCGCCGGGGGACCCGGACGGCACGGACAAGCTGCGGCGGCGGTGGATCGCCGCCGTGCTGGCCTACGGCCCGGACGCCGCCTGCGGCTGGCTGGCGCTGCTAAGGGTGCTGCCTCCGGGTAGCGCCAGCGCCGCCTGCGTTCCGCAACCGGAAGTCCCAGCAGAGGGTACTTTCGCACCGGAGCCCGAAGACTTTCCATCCATGGCAGAGACATGGATGTCACAAATGCCTGTAACCAGCCTCGCGGGTCTGGTTGTGGGCGGCAAAGACCTGACAGAAAACTTGAACAGGCGGCCTGGACCCTGGGTAGGCGAAATACTTGACAAGCTGCTGCTGGCGGCAGCTGCAGGAGATATTCCCAACGATAGACAATTATTGCTCGCGGAAGCAAAAAGGATGGTTGGACATGAGCAACTATGAGACGCTGCTGTTGGCCCGGTTGAAGGGGAACACTTCTCTCTCCGGCTGGACGGGCGGGCTGAAGCTGCTGGAGACTGTGGTGTCCACACAGGAGGAAGCCAAAAAATTAGCCGAGAACGGCGCTCCGGAAGGAACGGCTGTCATCGCGGAGGAACAGACAGGCGGCAGAGGCCGGATGGGACGGAAGTGGCATTCTCCCAAGGGAAAAGGGATCTGGATGAGTGTTGTCCTTCGCCCTAATCTGCCTCTTATGTCTACCCCTCAGCTTACACTGCTGGCCGGAGTGGCCGTGTGCCGGGCAATCCGGCGGGCCACAGGGGTGGAAGCCGGAATTAAATGGCCGAACGATCTGCTGGTCTCGGGCCGCAAGGTCTGCGGTATTTTGCTGGAATCTTCCTTAAGTGAAGGGCAGCTTCAGTATTGCATTGCCGGAATCGGCATAGATGCAAACCTGGCAGAGGACGATTATCCGGACTTTCTAAAGGGTGTCGGCACCTCGCTCATGATTGAACGCGGAGGGCTTCCTGTAGACCGTACCGATCTTGCCGGGACGGTACTGGCTGAACTTGAGAATCTCTATACTCTATATCTGGAACAAGGCTTCGGGCCCATCAAAGAGCTGTGGGATTCCTTATCAGTGACCTTGGGGCGGCAGATTGCCCTGAATACGGCACAAGGTCGCCGTGGAGGACGGGCGGTAGGGCTCGACAGTGACGGAGGACTGCTGCTGCAGGATGACAAGGGACAATGGTTCAGTGTTTGTTCCGGTGAAATAGAAATGATTTGATATGATATGGCAAGGGTATCATCCCTTGTCATATTTTTATCGTGTAATTGCGTCATGAATTTGGTATACTATGGCTGTGAGGCAGTATCGTTTCACGAACTGCACTCTTAAAGGTTATTGAAACTGTAACCCCATGTTTTCATAAGTCTTTAAATGTACCTTCATAACTGCGTTGACGGTTACGTTGGATTCTGCTCTGAGCCGTAAGGACCGAGACAGAAGGGACGATCGCGAGTGACTCTTCTACTGCCCTTCGGACCTTTTTAGCGGACATGCTAAAAGGTTTTTTTGTTTGCGCGGATACGCGTATTTTAACTCGAAAAGGGGAATGGTGCTCAAATGGCTGAAAAACAGGCTTTGAACATTGTGAAAATGAAAAAAATGAAGCGGGACGGCGTGCCGCTGAGCATGCTGACCGCTTATGATTATCCTTCTGCACGTCTGGCTGAAGAAGCCGGTATAGATCTTATCCTCGTTGGGGATTCTTTGGGCAATGTGGTACTCGGTTACGACTCGACTTTGCCGGTCACGATTGATGACATGGTCTATCACACCCGGTCGGTGGCCCGGGGCGCTGAGCATACGTTTATCGTTGCTGATATGCCATTCCTGACGTACCACGGCGGTATTGATGAGAGTCTGCGGAGCGTACGGAGACTGATGCAGGAAGGCCGTGCCCACGCCGTTAAAATGGAAGGCGGATTGGAAATTTGCGCAACCGTGGCTTCCATCGTCTCCGCCGGCGTACCGGTGCTTGGCCACATTGGGCTGACACCTCAGTCCGTGAATATGATCGGCGGCTACCGTGTCCAAGGCAAGGATGCGAAGGACGCGCAGCGTCTGATGGATGAAGCGAAGGCTTTGGAGGCTGCGGGCGCATTTGGCATCGTGCTGGAGCTGGTAACGGAGGAAGTAGCGGAAGCGATTTCGAAGGAGCTCAGTATCCCTACGATCGGTATTGGCGCAGGGCGTTTCTGTGATGGCCAGGTGCTGGTATTTCACGATTTGCTCCAGTATGCATCCCCTTATCGAACGAAGCGTTTTGTCAAAACCTATGCAGATGTCGGCAGCTTGATCCGTGAAGGAATCAGCCAATATGTACAGGAAGTGAAGCAGCGTTCCTTTCCGGACGAGAGTCATATCTTTGCTGCGGATGAGACTGTCCTTGAATCATTATATGGAAATGCCGGAAAAGGAGTGAAGTAAGATGAGAGTGGTCCGAAATGTAGAGCAATTACGTGAAGCTATAGAATATATGCGCGGCGGAGGTCATGGCCCCATCGGGCTGGTGCCTACCATGGGATTTCTGCATGAGGGGCATGCAAGTCTGCTGCGCCGGGCCGGAGAAATGTGCGGCACGGTTGTGATGAGTATTTTTGTCAATCCGCTGCAGTTTGGACCGAATGAGGATTTCGAGTCTTATCCGCGTGATGAGAAACGGGATTTGGAGCTGGCGGAGCGGGAGGGCGCCGATATTGTTTTCATTCCAAGCGTTGAGGTGATGTACCCTGTGCCCATCCGCAGCAAGGTTATGGTATCTTCACTGACGACACAACTGTGCGGGGCTTCCCGTCCGGGTCATTTTGACGGAGTTACAACGGTGGTCGCCAAGCTGTTTAATATGGTGCAGCCCGACTATGCCTACTTTGGTCTGAAGGATGCCCAGCAGGTGGCGGTATTGCGTCAAATGGTGTCCGATCTAAACATGAACGTATCGATCATAGCATGCCCTATTGTTCGTGAGAGCGATGGTCTTGCACTGAGCTCACGCAATGTGTATCTGTCGGCGGAAGAACGTCATCAGGCACTCGTGCTGTCCCGGTCACTCCGGGAAGCCCGCGAAGCCGTTGAAGAAGGCAGAGCCGGTACGGCAGCCGAAGTAAAACAATTGCTGATTTCTGTTGTTTCACGTTCGCCGCTTGCGGTGATTGACTATGCGGAGATTTTATCGTTCCCGGGACTGGAATCCTTGGAATCCGGCTCACGCCTTACGGACACAGACGGGGAGATTATTATGGCGCTGGCTGTTAAATTCGGCAAAACGCGTCTGATTGACAATATTGTATTTACGCCCAAGGAGGTTGCAGCCCTTGTTTAGACATATGATGAAATCCAAAATTCACCGGGCGACGGTAACGGAAGCGAATTTGAATTACGTGGGCAGTATCACCATTGATGAGGATTTGATGGAAGCGGCGGATCTTTTGGAGAATGAAAAGGTGCAGATCGTTGACAACAACAACGGCTCCCGCCTTGAAACGTATGTTATTCCCGGACCGCGCGGAAGCGGCGTGATTTGTTTGAATGGTGCAGCAGCCCGGCTGGTTCACCCAGGGGATACAGTGATCATCATTTCCTATGCCTTGGTGTCCCAGGAAGAGCTGGCGGCTCACAAGCCGACGGTGGTATTCGTTGACGATCATAACATGCCGGTAAAGCTGACAGACCATGAGCTGCACGCTACGATAGCGTAAGATCCGTTCGATTTCCCGGCCATGTAATCAATGGAAGGGATGAAACAGCCTCTCCCGGCAAAAAATGAAGTCAGGCAAGTTGAACTGATTTCATTTTCAGTGAGGGTGGGATGTCCCATGTTTCAACATTTATTTGCTGAAATGAACGAGATGCTCCAGGAAATCGTCATTCATTACCCTACAGCGGAGGGTACCCGCCGGGAAGAGCTTTTATGCAAATATAACCTGCTGCGCCGGCTGAGTGATAATGTAATGGATGAATGGCTGGCCTTTGCGGAGAAAATGAACAACTTCAGCCAAGGGACGGATCTGTCCTATGCGCAAGAAGAGGAGCCGCCTCAGCGGGAAGCTCCGGAGCTTTCCATGGAGTCCTTTGTCCGCGGGCAAGGATACTATAAGCTGCTCATGTACCCGCAATGTATCGAACAGTTCAAGGCAGTCATTTCACGTTATCCGGATAGTCTCTCGGGCCGGTTGTATCTGGCGATGTCCTACCTGCATCAAGGGGAAGGTGAAACGGCGTGGGAGCATTTAAACCACATGATCACTTTGGTCAGGAACAGGAAGCTGAAAGCAATGGTCTATAATGCCATGGGCTGCATAAGGGCCTCGCAGAAACGTTATCCTGAAGCCCAGGAGCTGTTCGGTCTTTCCCTGCAGCATGATCCTTCACTTCCGGAGCCGAATGTTAACCTGGAGGTCTGCCGCCTTAAAGACGGCGAGCTTCAGTATGGAAGCCAGCTTGTTTCGCTTTTGTAATTATTACCGTTATATTCAAGCGATGCATCCACTGAACAAGCGGCGTGCATCGCCTTTTTTCGTAACTTCTGTTATGCTCATAAAGAGTCTCAAGTGAAAGGGAATAGAACTTACAATGAAATTTGCCGTGCTTGATTTTGAAACAACGGGAACCCAATCTGTGGGTGAAATCATCCAGGTTGGACTTGCCATTATAGAAGAAGACCAGTCCATCTCGCGGGTTTATGGTTCCTACGTCAAGCCCGGAAAGCCGATTCCTCCTTTTATTACCGGATTAACCGGAATAACTGACAGTGATGTGCAGGATGCCCCGGAGCTGGAAGAAATGATGATGGAGCTCGTGCCGCTGCTGGATGATGTTGTGCTTGTTGCGCATAACGCATCCTTTGATTTTCAGTTTCTGCAAAATGCCTTGGACCGGTGCGGATACTTGCCGTTTCAGGGCCGTATTTTGGATACCATTGATTTCCTTAAAATCTGCTTTCCATCGCTGACGACCTATCAGCTGGGGGCAGTCAGTTCTTATTTTGGAATTAAGCATGAACGTCCGCATCAGGCCGACAGCGACGCATTGGCTACTGCCCTGATCCTGCTCAAATGCCTTGAGGAGCTTTATAGTCTTCCGCTCCTTACGGTGCAGCGTCTCAGTGAGCTGTTTACGGAGAATGACGGTGATCTGGGCTGGTATTTTGACGGTTTGCTGCGTGAACGGGAGATGGAGACCTTTCAGCCTGAAGGAGAGCTCTCCTTTTACCGTCAGCTTGCACTTAAGGTGGGGGACTGGAATGAGCTTACCCCACCCCGGGCTGACAGTGAGGAGAACCCTCTGGACCCTATATCCTTTGCCGATTATATGGCTGAGGTGACCCGGCGGCTTCAGGATTCCCTGCCTCATTACGAGAGCCGGGAAGCTCAGGAAATCATGTTTGGTGAAGTGATGACAGCACTGGAAGAAGATAAGCACCTGCTGATTGAGGCTGGAACGGGAACGGGTAAATCACTCGGCTATTTGCTGCCGGCGATCTACCAGAGCGTCCGTACGGAACAGAAGGTGATGGTCAGCACTCATACCATCAATCTGCAAGACCAGCTGCGTGAAAGGGATATTCCTTTGCTGACCCAGGTGGTCCCTTTTCCGTTCAAAGCTGCGATTTTCAAGGGCAGAGGGCATTATTTGTGTCTCCGCAAGTTTGAGCATAAAATAAACCGGAGGGACTTCGTCAGTCCTAGAGAAGATTTAATTACAGCAGCGCAAATGATTGTATGGTTAACCCAAACGGAATCAGGAGATGATGAGGAGCTCAACATGGGTAACCGTGGAGGCGATTTCTGGGAAACTGTAGCAAGTGATACGGATTCCTGTCTGGGCCGCGCTTGTCCCTGGTTTCGCAAATGCTATTATCATCGGGCCAAGCATGAGGCAGGGATCGCTGATGTGGTCATCACGAACCACTCCAAGCTGTTCGCAGATGTAAAAGCGGGGCATCAATTGCTGCCTTCCTACGACCATCTGGTTATTGATGAGGCTCATCATCTGGAGGACGTAGCGGGTAAGCATTTAGGCATGCATATGAAGCACTTTACTGTTGTTCACACGCTTTCCCGGCTGTTCAAGGACAGCCGCAACGGCCAACTGCCGGCACTGCGTCAGCAGCTGCAATCGGCTGGCAGCGAGCAGGCCTCCGAATGGAGCGTTATCATCGATAGAATTCATAACGACTTAATTACCGTGAAGGAAACATGGGACATCTTAAGTGAGAAGCTGTTCAGTCTTCTTCCGGAACGAAGCGATTCGGCCGCAGGAGAAGCCGGACAATTAGTGCTGCGCCTCTTGCCCGGAAAGAAGCCGAAGAATTGGGATGAGCTTGCTTCACTGGAGAGCGGAATGATATCAACGCTCAGCGATGTCCTGCGCACCGGCGAGAGAATGCTGAATGAAATGAGGGATCAGGAGGGGCAATCCTCTTCCGATAGTCTTGTCACGGATATCAGCGGATTATTCAAGGATTTGGCGGCCATCCGGGATCAAGTGCGGTTTTTTATGGGCTTGAACGATGAGGGTGTTGTATATTGGCTGGAGGCTAACGGGAATTACCGCAGCAAGTCACTGCAGCTATATGCGGTTCCAGTGAATGTCAGCTCTCAATTGAAGGAGCTGTTCTTCGACAAGAAGAAAAGCATTGTGCTGACTTCGGCGACTTTGTCGGTAGATAAATCGTTTCAGTTTATGATTGATAATCTGGGTCTGAATGAAGCTGCGGAAGAGGGCCGCCTCATGACCGTTCAGCTGCCCTCACCCTTTCATTACCGGGAACAAGCGCTGCTCGTGATCCCCCGCGACTTCCCGAGTGTAAAAGGAAGCGTGGGCGATGCCAACTTTGTGGATACTCTGGTGCAGTCACTTGCCGAAGCGGCTGTAACGACTAAAGGACGTATGATGGTGCTTTTTACATCCTACCGCATGCTGCGTCAGGTGTATGATCCTTTGAAGGAAGTGCTGGCATCGCAAGAAATTACGGTGCTCGGGCAAGGCATAGAAGGCGGGAGCCGCAGCAAGCTGATACGTCGCTTTCAGGATAACGCCGCTTCTGTCCTGTTGGGAACAAGCAGCTTCTGGGAGGGGGTAGACATCCCCGGCGAAGCGCTCACATGTCTGGCTATTGTGAGGCTTCCCTTCCAGCCGCCCAACCATCCTCTGGCGGAAGCGAAATCGGAGCTGCTGCAGGCACAGAAGAAGAACCCTTTTATGAAGCTGTCTGTTCCCCAGGCGGTGATCCGGTTCAAGCAGGGCTTTGGACGTCTGGTCAGAACTGCCCAGGACCGGGGGATTGTAATTGTTTATGATACCAGAGTTATAGAATCTTATTATGGAAAGTACTTCCTTTATTCATTGCCCGGCCCTAAAATGGAGCATATGCTGACCGATCAGATGGTCCCGCGTATTGCCGAATGGCTGGAGGAGGGGGGCGTCTCCTAAACGCCCGTTTATAACTTTTAATCTATAGGGACTCATAATTTTCCGCTGATACTGCATTCAACCTTTAGGAGGAGAAAATATGAAATCGGATAAAATATCGGAGGCTGTCGTTCGCAGACTCCCTGTGTACCTGCGCTTTCTGAACGATCTCCACAAGCGTGAAATTGCGACCGTTTCTTCTCAGGAGCTGGGCCAAAAACTGGACCTTAACCCGGCGCAAATTCGCAAGGATTTGGCTTATTTCGGCGATTTCGGAAGAAAAGGCATCGGTTATGATGTCACCTATCTTATTGAGAAAATCCGTCATATCCTGAAGCTGGATCAGCAAATAAACGTAGCACTGGTAGGTGCCGGTAACCTTGGGCATGCCTTATCCAATTATAATGCGTATTTGAAGGATACCATGAAAATTACGGCTATCTTTGATTCCTATATGCCGAAGGTGGGGCAGAAAATCAACTCTCTGACCGTACAGCCGATGGATGAGCTGGGCAGGACGATCCGGGAGCAGGGTATCCGAATCGGAATTATCACTGTTCCGGCTTTTGAAGCACAGAACGTAGCGGATATTCTTGTGGATTCAGGAATCGAGGCCATCCTGAACTTTGCCCCGGTCATTCTGAAGACTCCTCCTTACGTTCGTATCCATGCTGCTGATTTTACGACCGATTTGCAAAGTCTGGCTTATTATTTACAGGATGGAAGGGAGGAAGAAAGTGAACATGAAGAGCAATAAATGGATCATCAAGAACGGGAAATTTATTGTTCCCGGTGCTGACAAGCCTGTCCTGAGCGGTTATATGACTGTGGAAAACGATCGGATCACTTACATAGGTGAAGTGGAACCCCCTTTGGAGAATGGTGTTGAAATTATAGATGGAAGCCGGCTTCTGTTCATGCCGGGTCTTGTTAATACGCATGGCCATGCTGCGATGTCGCTCCTTCGCGGCTATGGAGATGATCTGGCCCTTCAGGTATGGCTTCAGGAAAAAATGTGGCCAATGGAGGAGAAGTTCACGGGCGAGGATGTGTACTGGGGAACTTCATTGTCAGTATTGGAAATGCTGAAGGGGGGTACAACTACCTTCCTGGATATGTATGATCATATGGACCGGGTTGCTGAGGTTGCAGATCTCTCGGGTATCCGTTCTGTTCTGATGCGCGGAGTGATCGGATTTTGCTCTGAAGAAATGCAGAATCATAAACTTGCCGAAGCCATTGATTTTGCCCGCAGCTGGCATGGCAAGGCTGACGGAAGAATTACAACGATGATCTCGCCGCACGCACCGTATACGTGTCCGCCGGATTATTTTGTGAAATTCGTGCAGGCTGCGCATGACTTGGACCTTCCGATGCATACGCATATGTCTGAGACCCGGCGGGAAGTCGAACAGAATGCAGCCGATTATGGCCTGCGTCCTGTCGCGCATTTGGAAAAGCTGGGCATGTTCACGCGCCCGTCGCTGGTGGCTCATGGTGTCCATCTGAATGATGAGGAAATTGAGATTCTTGCCCGTTATCAGGTCGGTGTATCCCATAATCCGGGCAGTAACCTGAAGCTGGCCAGCGGAGTTGCACGTGTTACGGATTTACTCCGGGCCGGTGTGCCTGTGTCTCTTGGTACCGACGGAGCAGCTAGCAACAACAATCTCGACATGTTTGAAGAAATGCGTCTTGCGGCGCTGATTCATAAAGGGGTTACCGGAGATCCTACTGCGGTTCCGGCACCGGAAGCCATGCGGATGGCCACGGAGGTTGGCGCCAAATCCATCTTTTTGGATAAAGTGGGAAGGCTGGCCCCGGGAATGAAAGCAGATTTCATTGCCATTGATATCGACCAGCCTCACCTCCTTCCGCATACCGACCTGCTCTCTCACGCGGTATACTCGGCCAGTGCGAAGGATGTAGAGCATGTATGGATTAACGGCAAGCAGGTTGTGAAGCACGGAAAGTGCCAGACACTGGATGAGGAAATGATCCGCCGTAAAGCCCAAGAGTCTTTTGAGGGCCTTCTAAAACGGTAGTGCCGTAGAAAGGAAGCTGTAATTTGAAGAAAAGGAGAAAATGGATCCTGCTGGGATCGGCCCTGATGCTGCTCCTTCTGTTCGGACTAAGCCAGTTCTACGTCTCCATTATGAAGGACGAATGGAACGAGAAAAGGGCTGCCGAAGACATCGCCGGAACGCGGGCCGGGCTGACCCAGGTTAAGAAGGCGCAGAAATCCATCTGGGACGAAAATTCAATATATTGGGTTCTTACAGGTAAAAATGAGGCTGGAATCGAAATGATGGTTTGGGTTCAATTTACTAAAGACGGAAAAATCGCTGAGGGTGATAATGCCGTCTACGGCGTAGAGCTGAGCAGAGGTACTTCGGAACAAAAAATCCGCTCACTTATAGAAGCCCAGCTTCCGGACATAACGATTAAGCGGCTAATGCCTGGAGTATATAACGGAGAATATGCCTGGCAGCTTTTCTATGAGCAGGGAGACCGTTATTACTATAAGTTTTTCCGTTTTGCCGACGGAACCCCCATCGGGGAAGGTTACAGTCTGCCGAATCGCTAAACTGATTTAATCACTGTGATATAAACTTTGATATATGATAAGTATGCAATTCCTATGTAATGATACGCGAAATTCATAGAAAAAGAGACCGCAACGCTAACCGTTGCGGTCTCTTTTGTCGATATAGGAAGAAAGCAGGGCCTAACAGGCAAAAATTAGTAGTAAAAATTTTAAATATATTCACACTTTGTTTTCAAATCGTATATACACCTGTGATATACTACTACTTGTATCAAGTACATGACTCGTAGAAAAAAACATATATCACTTATTGTGATAAATGCGAAAGATGTATAGTTTTCCCATCCTGAGAGGAGGACGTTTACTTGAAATTGCGTCTGGTACCCCTATTACTTACGTCATTGCTATCGGCTGCCCTTTTGTTTGGAGGGTGGTTCATGTATCGCCAATTTGCAATTCAGGAGCCGCTCCAAAAGATCGTCAACAGCTATGAAGGAGTTAACGATTCACACATATCTATTAACCGCGATGAAGTATCTTTGAAACTTGATTTACAGCCGGGAACGAAATTACGTGAACTGGTTCAATATATTTCAACCGAGGGCCAATCGGTAATCGGAGGCCGTACGCTTAATCTGGATGTTGAGCAGCACTCCAATCAAGAGCTTGATGAAATCTGGGATAAAGCAATGTTCTCTGTAGCCGAAGCGATGGAAAGCCGCAAGTATACATTAATACCCGCCACACTGGACGAGTTGAAGGAACAGTATAAAGGGATAACAGCCACAACGGAAATTGATGATAATAACGTATATGTAAGTCTGACGAACGGCAAAGAAAGCAAATTTATTATTTTGCCGCGACAGCCTGAAACAATGGGGGTTTGGAATAATGCCTAAATGGACTAAAGAAGTATTGGCCGGATTTCTTCCAGTGCTGCTGATTTTTATGGCTTTTCTCGGTTTCAATATTGTGCCCGTTATCATCGGGGTTGCCATGCTTGGTTCATTATTGCTCATTGCTCATATGCGCGGCGGATTAACGGTAAATGCAGGTGCAGATAAGAAACGCAAGAAGAGCGGCCCTTCCAAGCTCACCTTTGAACAAATCGGTGGTCAGGATAATGCCAAGCAGGAGCTGCGTGAAGCGCTGGATTTCCTGATCCGGCACGAAGAAATCAGTAAATTCGGAATTCGTCCCTTGAAAGGTATTCTGCTTACAGGCCCTCCGGGAACGGGCAAGACGCTTATGGCCAAGGCCGCTGCACATTATACGAACTCTGTTTTCGTCGCAGCCTCGGGTAGTGAGTTTGTAGAGATGTATGTCGGTGTCGGTGCCGGACGGATCCGTGATTTGTTCCGCGATGCCCGCACCCGGGCTGTGAAGGAGAACAAGGAAAGTGCGATTATTTTTATTGATGAAATTGACGTGATCGGCGGTAAGCGTGAAGGCGGACAGCAGCGCGAGTACGATCAGACGCTTAATCAGCTTCTAACGGAGATGGACGGTATTTATAACTCGGATACCCCGCGTATTCTTCTCGTAGCAGCTACAAACCGTAAAGAAATGCTCGATTCGGCTCTGCTGCGTCCGGGACGGTTCGATCGGCACATACAAGTGGATATGCCTGATAAGAAAGGCCGTAAATCGATCCTGGATCTGCATGCCAAGAATAAACCGCTGCATGAAGAGGTCAGTCTCGATAAAATTGCCGAGGAAGCCTACGGCTTCTCGGGTGCCCAGCTGGAAAGCGTCATGAATGAGGCCGCTATCTACATGATGAGAGAAAATCTGATGGAAGTGGAACAGCGCCACTTGTCGATGGCCATCGACAAAGTGATGATGGGCGAAAAAACGGACCGGGAGACGAATCACGAAGAGAAGAAACGTGTTGCCATTCATGAGCTTGGACATGCCATTATGGCTGAGCTTCTCCGTCCGGGGAGTGTCAGTCAGGTTACGCTGACCCCGCGCGGACAGGCCCTCGGGTATGTTCGCCACAATCCGCAGCAGGAACAGTATCTATACACAAAGGATTATCTGGAAGATCAGATTATGATCGCGCTGGGCGGAGCCGCTGCTGAAGAAATATTTTACGGCGGAAGAAGTACAGGTTCACGAGGAGATTTCGATCAGGCACTTAATATTGTAGAGACGATGATGAAGTCAGGACTAACCTCACTGGGTATTGCCAAGCTGGAGATGGTAACGACAGAAGAGCTTATGAAGGAGAATAGTAAAATTCTCGATGAGCTTATGGCTCAGACCCATGAGAAGCTAATACAACAGCGGAGCGTATTTAATTACTCCCTGGACATACTTATGAAGGAAGAAATGCTCTCAGGGGAGCAATTTCGTTGTCAATTTCGTGACAGTGTACTTTTACCGGCATAATTCTTTATGCCGGTTATTTTTTTTTACTTTTCAGGCATGCTAAGATATCATTATATGTCGGGCTTATTTATTTTTACGACAGAAAAGGTACGATACTAAGTATAGATACCTGAAAGGATGAGAATTTTAGATGAATTTTAAGAAAATTGGTGTCATCGGCGGTGGCACGATGGGACAAGGCATTTCTGAAATGCTGGCAGCAAAGGGTCTCGATGTTATGCTGGTGGAGAAAACCCCTGAAAGATTGAATTATTCCTACGAAATGATTGAGACAAGTCTTGACAAGCAATTGGAGAAATGGGCGATTACCCAGGCCGAGAAGAAGCTGATTCTGAGCCGGATTCAAAAAGTGACCCATTTTGCCGAACTTAGCTCATGTGATATGGTCATCGAAACCATCACTGAGGATTTGGAAGCCAAGAAGAAAGTGTTTAACCAGCTCGATCAGGTATGTCCGAGCCATATTATTCTCGCCAGCAACACGTCGACGCTCAGCTTGACGGAGCTTGCAAGCACAACAATGTATCCGGAGCGTGTAATCGGAATGCATTTCATATACCCTGTAGCAAAAGTTGATCTTGTCGAAATTGTACGCGGATTGAAAACATCCGATGCTACTTTTGAAGATACCAAATCTTTTGTTGACGAAGTGGTTGAGAAAAAAGGCGTAATGATCTATGAATCCCCGGGATTTGTAACTTCACGTCTTATTTGTCTGTTCATTAATGAAGCTATGCATGTGCTGCAAGAGGGTGTGGCTTCACCGCAGGATATTGACGATGCTATGCGCATCGGCTATCAATTCCAATATGGACCGCTTGAAATGGCTGACCGATTCGGTCTTGATTCTGTTCTGGCTGCGCTGGAGCGGATGTTCCGCGAGTATGGCGAGTTGAAATACCGTCCTTCCACCATTCTCAAAAAGATGGTGCGTGCAGGACATCTGGGCATGAAATCAGGCGAAGGCTTCTTCAAGTATGACAAGGATGGTGACCGTGCATGAATATTTTAGTAATTAACTCAGGCAGTTCTTCTTTGAAATATCAGCTTTATAATATGAATGATGAATCCGTTCTGGCTAAAGGCTTGGTAGAACGCATCGGGATGGATTCCTCCATACTGACTCACAAGCCGACAGGGAAACAGGAAGTAACAGAAGTTAGCGAAATTCTGGAACACAATACAGCAATTCGTAAAGTCCTTGCCAGTCTGACGGACAAGGAGCACGGTGTGATTGCTTCAACTGATGAGATCAATGCTGTGGGTCACCGGGTTGTACACGGTGGAGAGTTTTTCAAGGCTTCTTCGCTGGTGGATGCTGATGCAAAGACTAAAATCCGCCAATTGTTTGACCTTGCACCGCTGCATAATCCCGCAGCAATGATGGGTATTACTGCAACCGAGAACAATATGCCGGGTGTGCCGCAGGTCGTTGTATTTGATACGGCGTTCCACCAGACGATGCCTGAGAAAGCTTATATGTATGCTATTCCGAGAGTATTGTATAACAAATACAAGGTTCGCCGTTATGGAGCACACGGTACATCCCATGATTTCGTGAGCAAGGCTGCTGCGGAATATCTGGAGCGTCCGCTGGAAGACCTGAAAATTATTACTTGCCATATCGGCAACGGAGCGAGCGTAACGGCAGTTCAAGGCGGCGTGTCCGTGGATACATCTATGGGTATGACTCCATTGGAAGGCCTGATGATGGGTACTCGCAGCGGCGATCTTGACCCTGCCGTTGTCCCTTATGTCATGAATAAGGAAGAGCTGTCCGTAGGTGAAGTCAACTCCATGCTAAACAAACATAGTGGACTCTTGGCAATTTCGGGCATAAGCAGCGACATGCGTGATATTGAGGCCGGTGCAGAAAATGGTGAGCCCAACTCTACACTTGCTTATGATATGTATGAATACCGCTTACGGAAGTACATCGGTTCTTACGCAGCTGCAATGAACGGTGTGGATGTTATCGTATTTACTGCTGGTGTTGGAGAGAATTCCTCCATGCTGCGTGAAAAAGTACTTAACAATCTGACGTTCCTTGGAATTGAACTAGATGCCGAAGCAAATAAGATTCGCTCCGGCGATCCGCGCCGCATCTCTACGGCTGATTCCAAGGTGCAGGTGCTTGTAGTGCCGACAAACGAAGAGCTTGTCATTGCACGCGATACACACCGTATTGTTCAAGGAATTAACGGCTAAACCAGAGGAGAGTATGAAGGCATGGCTAACAAGAGTGTTATCAAGAGCGTGAATGAGCATGTCGGAGAAAGTGTTGTAATCGGCTGTTGGGTAAACAACAAGCGCTCCAGCGGTAAAATTCAGTTCCTGCAGCTTCGTGATGGTACCGGTTATATTCAGGGTGTTGTGGTGAAATCGGAAGTGCCTGAGCAAGTATGGGATGATGCCAAGAGCCTGACACAGGAAAGCTCCTTGTATGTGACCGGAATTATCCGGGAGGAGCCGCGCAGCCAATCGGGTTACGAAATGACCGTGACCGGAATAGAAGTCCTGCATCTGACTGAAAACTACCCGATTACTCCGAAGGAGCACGGTGTCGACTTTTTGATGGACCACCGTCATCTCTGGCTTCGTTCCGCGAAGCAGCGGGCAGTGCTTGTGATTCGCGCGGAAATTATCCGGGCGGTACAGCAGTATTTTGATACGAACGGATTTACGCTTGTGGATCCGCCAATCCTGACGCCTACGTCGGCTGAAGGCACCACTAACCTGTTTCACACCAAGTATTTTGAAGAAGATGCCTACTTAACGCAAAGCGGACAGCTTTACATGGAAGCTGCAGCAATGGCGCTTGGCCGGGTGTATTCCTTCGGTCCAACCTTCCGTGCCGAGAAGTCCAAGACACGTCGCCACTTGATTGAGTTCTGGATGATTGAACCGGAAATGGCGTTTACGGATCATGAGGAAAGCCTGCGCGTTCAAGAGGATTTCATTAGCTATGTCGTGCAATCCGTCGTTACGAATTGCCGCCCGGAGCTGGAGGCCGTAGGCCGAGATATTTCCAAGCTGGAGAATATCAAGGCACCCTTCCCGCGCATTACTTATGACGATGCGATCAAGTTCTTGAATGACAAAGGGTTTGAAATTGCCTGGGGTGACGATTTCGGAGCACCTCATGAAACGGCTATCGCTGAAGTCAACGACAAGCCGGTCTTTATTACTCATTATCCAGCATCGTTCAAGGCCTTCTACATGAAGCCTCATCCGGATCGTCCGGAAGTAGTGCTGTGTGCCGATATGATCGCTCCGGAAGGCTACGGAGAAATTATCGGCGGTTCACAGCGGATCGACGACCCGGCTCTGCTGGAGGAACGCTTCAAAGAACATAACCTATCTCTGGACACGTATAAATGGTATATGGATTTGCGCACCTACGGTTCTGTGCCTCACTCCGGCTTCGGTTTGGGCCTGGAGCGCACTGTGGCCTGGATTTGCGGTCTTGACCACGTGCGCGAGACAATTCCATTCCCTCGTACGCTGTACCGTCTCTACCCTTAAGGGAGAGAGGAGCACATATGGACAGCAAAGGCTGGAACACTTGGGGCGAAGGCGTCTCCTTTGGCCTGGACAACGGGATGGCCGTCATTCCTTATGCGCTGCTGAAGAATTACCGCAAGCTGAATTTAAGCGGCAGTGAAACACTGCTGCTCATCCACTTGCTCTCTTTCCGTCAGGTGGAAGGGATTGAATTCCCTTCTCTTGAAGAGCTTCAGGCTGTTACAGGCCGGAGTACATCCGTGATCGCCGGTGAACTGCAGAAGCTCATGAAAGATGGCTTTATCAGTATCGATGGAGATAACGACGAGCTGCAGGGCATTCATTATGAGCGCTACAACTTCTCCGGCCTCTATGGCAAGCTGGGCGCTTATCTGGCGATGCAGGCAAAAACCGCTGAACAAGCAGGAACAGGCAAAGCTTCATCCGTCTCTCTGAACAGTAATATAGAGGATGAAAGCCGCAGCATGTTCAGCATTTTCGAGAAGGAATTCGGACGCCCTTTGTCCCCTATGGAATGCGAGACGATTTCCAACTGGCTGGATCAGGATCGCTATCCCGAGGAACTGATTCTACTGGCGCTGAAAGAATCCGTATTCGCAGGCAAGCTTCATTTCCGGTACATCGACCGTATATTGCTGGAATGGAGCCGTAACCGGATTAAGAACGCCCAGGATGTTAAGGCCTACACACAAAAATTCCGCAGTGGCGGCAGATAATTATAGCTTGAATGAGCAGAAGAACCGTGTTGCAATGGCGTTATTAGCCTATTGCAGCACGGTTCTTTTATTTACTGCTTATTTTGATCGAGAAGGTTTCTGTATAAACCGAACTAAAGAATTAAATGATGAAAAAGGGTAGAGTAACGGAGGGGAAGGTTGGATCTGTAGGAACGTATAGTAATTATGCAGGGGCAGGCAGGATAACCTGCGTCTATTGCTATGGGAAGGAGGGGAGAGTCATTGAGGATGACAGCCTAATCAGGGGAATTTGCCGGGGAGACGGTAATTCCTTTCGTCAGTTTGTTGAAAGATACAGCCAGCATGTGTTTAAAGTGACTTATTCGGTTCTAAGAGATGCCAAAGAAGCTGAGGATGCAGCACAGGAAACTTTTTTGCAAATTCATAAATCTCTCCCCGACTACCGCAATCAGGGATTAAAGACCTGGATCACACGTATCGCCTTACATAAAGCCATCGATGCCAAGCGCAAACGCGACAGGCGGAGGGAACAGCCGGTGGATTACGATAATGTGCTTAATCTTACTCCTGCAAGGGATGAAGATGTACTGACTGGCGTAGTCCGGCGGGACCGGGAGAATCGCCTGTGGAATGAAGTGGAGAATCTGCCGTCAGTACACCGAGACGTTGTTATTGCATTTTATCTGGAAAATAAAAATTACGAGCAAATTGCCGCTGAGAAAGGGATAACCCTGAAAACGGTGGAATCCAGATTGTACCGGGCCAGACAGTGGATTCGGACCCATTGGAAGGAGGAGGAATGGCTGTGAAGGATAGCAGGGATAGCATGGGCAGAGATGAGGTTGTGGCTTACCTTACAGGCCAAGGAACTGCTGATGAAAGAGAGAATTGGGAAGAGTTACTGCTCGGAGAAGAGGACGCTCTTTCTTTATATATCGAAGCCCTGGAAGATATGCAGGATGAGCTGCCCGTATTGGTTGATCCGGTTTCTTTTGCCGCAAAGGTTATGGAGGGTTTTTCGGAGGATAGATCGGAGGAGCCGCGCCGAAACCGCTGGTATGAGAAAGCTATATTCCATTACGTTGTCGCAGCCTCGCTGACGCTGGTGTTTTTGTCCTCCGGAGTTTTTGACAAGCTGCTCTCAGGGAATATGGATGTAATTGTGCAGACCAGCGATAAGGGGCCATCCTACAGCGAGCAAGTGATGCAGGCCACCAGCGGATGGCTGGACCAGCTTATGAAAGACGGGAACAAATGAGAGGAGAGAGAAGAATGCAATTGCAGTTCAATAAATTACGGGCGTTTTTTCTAAATGTGATTCCAGGGGCGGGACATTATTATGCGGGGAGTAAGATCCGTGGAGTCGTTTATTTTCTAATCAGCTTCGGAGGCTTGTTTATGTCATTGCTTCTTGCTGTCGCCTCAAATGAAGAAGGATTTGTAGTTATTGGATTGGTTGGCTTTTTCCTGATGTGGTGCCTGAGTATGCTGCATCTGCTGATCATTCTGTTGAAAATGCCTGCTCACTATACAGCAGATGTGCCCCGTGAAGAAGTGACCATGCCATCAACACCCGTTCGAAGCGCAGAAGGTGAAAGATTCCACGTTATTTTGCTGTCCTTCATCCCGGGACTCGGTCATTTTCATTTGGGACTCATGCAGCGGGGCTTGTCCTTTCTGATCTCGTTCTTCGGATATATGACGGTGATGCTCTTCCTGACAGGGGTGACGTCCAGTTCCGCATTTCTGCTATTGTTCGGCGTTCTTCCCGTTATTTGGCTCTATAGCATGTTCGACGCGGTACAGCACATTCACCGCAAGCTGGCTGGAGAACAACTGGTTGATCGTACACTGTTTGAGGATATGGAAGCAGGCCGCGAGGATGGACGACGCAGTAAAGTGCTGGCTACGCTGTTGTCCGCTTTTCCCGGTGCAGGTCAAATGTATCTCGGATTGCAAAAAAGAGGACTTCAGCTCATGCTGCTCTTCCTCGGAAGTATTTATGTGATGGATCTGCTGCGGTTGTCCGTGCTTTTCTTTCTCATTCCGGTGATTTGGTTCTACAGTTTATTCGACGGCCTGCAGCTTGTAAGCCGTTATGGACGCGAGCCGCTGCAGGATAAGCCTGTAATCGAAGGGTTCATGAATCATCAGGGCTGGCTGGGGGCGGTGCTTCTGGCGCTCGGGCTGTATTATATTCTGGCTAATGTGGCGGTACCTGCACTTGATGTGCGTTTTCCCGAATGGCGGCTGCAGTACAGGGTGAGTACTTATTTAAAAACAATTATCGTATCGGTATTGCTTATTGGCGGAGGCCTGAAGCTGCTGACCGGCAGTAAGAATGCAGCAGGAAAAAAAGAAGCGGGTGGTAAATGATGAATAGTCCTGTAGAAGCTCAAACGGCAGAGGGAGCCGGCAGTTCAGCTTTTAACAAAGAGTGGGCCTCCCGGCGCTGGCGAGTGGGTACCTTATCCATGGGAATTAGCTTGTTGTTTCTGGGATTGCTAATTATGGCCTCGCAATGGAAAGGTGCCGATGTATTTGAAACTCCAGAAATGGAGTTAATGTTACCGTGGCCGCACCTGCGGGTATTAAGGTGAGTGTGCGGGATAATAGCGGAAATAAGGTAGTTAGGTGAAAAATAAAAAAAAGGGAGCCTTCCTCGCAGCAGAAACATCTGCTCCGGGATAGGCTCCTTTCTTATTCAGCAAGTCCGATAGCTTACATCAGTTCCTTCTCCAAGGCGGCACCCATCTCACGGGAGCGCTCGGCACACCGGTTAACAGCAGCGATCACCGTTTCAAAGAACTCCCCTTTATCGAGGACTTCAAGGGCTGCTTGGGTAGAACCGTTGGGAGAGGTAACTTTTTTACGCAGGGCAGCCGGATCTTCACCGGTCTGCTGTACCATTCGGGCGGCCCCCAGAACCGTCTGCACTGTCAATTCGGTGCTTTGCTCTGCGGACAGACCGCCGCGAATCCCGCCCGCAATCATGGCCTCCATCATGTAGTAAATGTAGGCGGGTCCGCTGCCGGAAATCCCGGTTAGCGTCTCCATACGATCTTCATCAATGACTGAGGTCAGGCCAACCGCTTCGAATATATTGAGAGCCAGACGCCGGCTTTTCTCGTCCACTTCTTTAGAGAAAGAGATTCCGGTAGCGCCGAGGCCAATGGTACTGGAGGTATTAGGCATCGTGCGGACAACAGGCTGGTGTGTTCCAAGCAATCCCTGGATCGTCCGTATAGTCAATCCGGCGATTACAGAGATTACAAGTTGTTCCGGTGAGAGCAACGGACCCAAGGCTCGCAATGCTTCCGCAGCATCTTTGGGTTTCATGGCCAATACGATCACTGGTGCGGTTCGCAGGTATTGGGCTCTCTGTTCCGGATCATTGCTGGCCAGGACGCCATAACGTGCACGGAGCTCAGCCAGTCTATCATTGCCGCTACGATTCAGCATCACAATATCAGGGGAGGCAACAACCGAGCGGGCAATCATTCCGCGTACGATGGCTTCCGCCATGGAGCCTGCACCATAAAAGACAATGTTGTGGTTAATGAGAGGGGTGGAAGGTTGTTGACACATAGGTAAAGTCCTCCTTGGAAGTAATGCGTACTAGCCCCGGATTTGCCCGTTGCCGTATATCTTATATTTGGTTGAAGTAAGTGCAGGCAGTCCCATAGGTCCCCGGGCATGCAGTTTCTGGGTGCTGATGCCGATTTCGGCTCCGAAGCCGAATTCAAAGCCGTCCGTGAAGCGGGTGGAGGCATTGTGGTAAACGGCAGCAGCATCTACTTCCTGTAAAAAGCGTGCCGCCGCCTCCACATCTTCCGTCACGATGCATTCCGAGTGTTTCGTTCCGTATTCCGCAATATGCTGCAAGGCTTCTTCAAGACCGCCGACGATTTTGATATTAAGAATATAGTCATTATATTCTGTGGCATAATCTTCAGGCGAAGCTGGCACAGCCCACGGGATGAGGGACAAGGTCTCCGGGCAGCCCCGCAATTCCACATTGGAGCTCCGGAATACTTCAGCAAGCGCAGGTAGACGGGACACGGCATAGTCCCGGTGTACCAGCAGCGTCTCCATCGAGTTGCAGACGGACGGGCGCTGTGCCTTGGCATTAAGGCTGATCGCCTGTGCCATCTCCTGCAGTGCACTGGAATCGAGGTAAGTATGGCAGATGCCGGCCCCTGTTTCGATGACAGGCACGGTGGCGTTCATAACTACATTCTGAATAAGGGAGCTTCCCCCCCGCGGAATAATAACATCCAACAGGCCATTCAGCTTCAGCATTTCATTTACCGAGGAGCGGTCAGGGTCCTCGATCAGCTGGAGTGCATTTTTCGGCAAGGCAGTCCCGGCAAGGGCATCATGCAATATCTCAACAATTTTACGGTTTGAGCTGATGGCGGAAGAACCCCCGCGCAGGACGACGGCGTTGCCGGTCTTCAGGCACAGACCCGCAGCATCCACAGTTACATTCGGACGAGCCTCGTAAATAATGCCGATTACCCCAAGCGGTACGCGAATTTTCTCAATCGTCAGTCCGTTTGGCCGCTCCAGCAATTCCAGACGGTCACCGATCGGATCAGGGAGGACGGCGATTTGCCGCAAACCTTCAGCGATATCGTCGATGCGGCTTTCGCTCAGTGCCAGCCGGTCCAACAATGGTTCAGGTGTGCCGCCCAGCCTGCCCCGCTCCAAATCCTCTGCATTAGCGGCGATGATGGCCGTTGCTTCGCGCTGCAAGGCATCTGCCATGACCAGCAGGGCTTCATTCTTCTGGCCGGTCGTCAGGCTTGCCAGCACTCCTGCAGTTTCCTTGGCCAATGTTGCTTTGGTAACAACTTCACTCATAATTATTATACCCCCCAGAACTAGTTATGTTAGTCCGACACCCATTATCTCAGTGTAATCCATTCGTCACGATGTATGACCTCCAGCCGATGCACTTCACCGAGCTTTTGCACGACCTGGCTGCTAGGCAGGCCTTCAATATTCCGGAGCTGATGATCGTCGTAATTAACGATGCCCCGTCCGAGGAGCCTGGAATCAGGCCCCAGCACTTCCACGACATCTCCCGCATGAAAACTTCCTTCAGTCCGTTTAACGCCGACAGGGAGCAGACTATGACCGCCGTTAAGCAGCGCCTCAACCGCACCTGCATCGACATACAGGGAGCCGAGCGGGGTAGACATAAAGCCGAGCCATTGCTTTTTGACCGGAAGGGATGATAAATGGGTCGCAAAATAGGTGCCCTTACCCTCACCTTCCGCCGCCAGACGCAAATCTCCAGCTTCGGACACCTTCCCTACAAAGACCGGAACGCCGCCCCGGGTAGCAATTTTGGCCGCATCGATTTTGGAACGCATGCCGCCTGTTCCGACACTGGAGCCTGCGCCGCCGGCGATGGCATAAATTTCCGGAGTGATTTCCTCCACATGCTGATATCTTACAGCATCGGGATGCTTGCGCGGATCGCCGCTGTATAAGCCGTCCATATCGGTGAGCACCAGCAGTCTTGAGGCTTTGAGCAGGTTCGCTACAAGCGCTGACAGCGTATCATTATCCCCGAACTTCAGCTCGTCTACCGACACTGTATCATTCTCGTTAAAAATAGGTACGGCTCCTTGCCGGAGTAATTCTTCTACGGTCATAATGGCGTTATTCATCGCCCTGCGGCTGCAGAAATCGGTCCGGGTCAGTAAAATTTGTGCAGCAGTAAGATGATGCGCGGCAAAAGCTTCCTGATATGCCTGCATAAGCAGCGCTTGTCCCACCGCCGCTGCCGCCTGCTTCTCGTGAAGCAGCTTCGGCCGCGCCCGGTAGCCAATACTGCGAAACCCGGCAGCTACGGCACCCGAGGTGACCAGCAGTACTTCACAGCCTTTCTGCCGCAGACCGGCAATTTCCGCAGCAAAGAATGCGATAGCCTCGCGGTTCAATCCACCTTCTGGACCCGTAAGCGAGCTGCTTCCGATTTTGACCACTAATCGTGTCGCCAATGTCTTTCACTTCCTCAACGTTTATAAAAATACAAAAAAGCCCCATCCTAAGACTTAGCAAAGGACGAAAGCTTGGTTAACTTCCGCGGTACCACCTTCATTGATGAGGTATCATCCGACTCTAGTCCTCATAACGGGAGGGGCCGTCCTGCGGGAGCAGGCCGTTCGGGGGTAGGATTCGGAATGAAATCGCGGTAAATTCTTTCAGCCTGTCGGAATTTACTCTCTTGGCGCGATTGGATTCATTCGTACTGGTCCCGTCTGCACGTTTCATTGTTTGTCATTTAGAATACCATGGAGCGAAGCGGTTTGCAAAGGGATTATGAACTACATTTTTCATGCCGGAGCAGGCGCTAAAAAAGATGTTTATCCTTACCGGGAACGGGCAAAATACTACTAATCTGTTGCCGGGAGGTGGATGTAATTGGAAAACAGCGAGGATGTCCAGTTGGAGCAGATCCAAAATGCAAATGAAGAAGCAGAATTTCAGAATCAAGTGACTCGTGAGTTTTTGGAGGAAAAGTTTGGCACCCGCAAAGATCATGGTCCGGTAGATGATGATACATCTCGGCTTAAGGATGACCAAAACCGTTTGACTTCAGTGCATAATAGACGCTTAGAATAATGCATACACAAATAAGCCGACTAATGCCTAATAGCATCGGGCGGCTTATTCTCAGTTCTAATGTTAATGATTTAATCCAGCTACAGTTGTTTTGAACGTTTCGATAAAAGCCTCGGCGGCTTTGGACAGATACCTTCCGCGCCGATAGGCTATGACTAGGGTCCTGGTCGGTACTGGTTCTGCTAATGGCAGATACACTGGAACGAACTCGCTTCGTGGTGCTCTAGCAATAAAATGAGGGACAAGTGTTACACCCATGCCTGTGGCCACGAGTGATTGCACAGTCTCCATGTTATTACTTTCGAATACGATGCGCGGCTCAAAGCCGGATTTCATACACAGCTCCATGGTCATTTTACGAAAGCCCTGACCCTCTTTTAGTACAATGAAGGACTCCTCCTTGAGTTCTTCCAGATGAGTACGTTCACCTGTCAGAGCACGGGATGCCAGCGGGTGCCCGGGAGGGACAGCCAGATCAATCCGTTCTTCTCCGAGGATTTCGTAAGCTAAAGCAGGAACCTCAAGAGGGAGTGAGAGCAGGCTGAGATCGGTCTGACCGTTCGCAGTCAGCTTTTCCAAATTCATAGATGAATCCTCCAGCAGATTAATATCTACCTCTGGATACTTTTCTTTAAATACGGGAAGGACATGCGGGAGGAGATGTGCGCCAGTAATCGGCATGCTTCCGACAACGACCTTGCCGGTTCGTAGTTGAGAAATGTCTGACATCTCTTGACGCAGCAGCTCTACAGCATCAATAATATTCTGCGCTTGTTCCACAAATTTCGCCCCTGCATGGGTCAGTTCAACCGAACTGGTATTTCGTTGGAAGAGCAGCACTCCGAGTTCCTTCTCCAGCTTGGATAGCTGCTGGCTAAGGGAGGGCTGTGCAATATGCAGTTTATCCGCCGCACGGGAGAAGTTTCTTTCGGCTGCAATTTGCAGCGCATATTGTAATTGTCTTAGTTCCATGGCTCAAGCTCCTTAAGTATTCAGTTAACCTATTTTTTTTTATAATTGTACTTATAAGTATATCCTATAAACATCGCAGTTAACATAGGTGAAGGGTGAAGAACAATCAGCACACCATTCAATATATTCACCAATCTTCATTGAAGAGAAAAGAATGATACATCTTATAGGATGTACCTATCGCTTTTATAGATATCATATCTTGGAATTATAAATGCAGCGATGTTATATTTATATCATTCAAGAGAGATGACTCTCTTCCAATGAACGATTCTATTGATGAGGTGAATTCATGAGCAACAAGACAATGTTTGAGAAAATTTGGGATAATCACGTTATCCATCAAGAGGAAGGCAAGCCGAGCATTTTGTATATCGACCTGCATTTGGTGCATGAGGTAACTTCTCCACAGGCATTTGAAGGTCTACGCCTTAGCGGCCGCAAGGTACGCCGCCCAGAATTAACGTTTGCGACGATGGACCACAACGTACCTACTAAAGACCGTTTCAACATTACAGACCCTATTTCCAAGCAGCAAATTGACACACTGTCCAAGAACTGCAGTGATTTCGGTGTGAGACTGTTTGATCTGAATGATATTGATCAGGGTGTTGTTCACGTTATGGGCCCGGAAATTGGTCTCACCCATCCTGGCAAAACCATTGTTTGCGGGGATAGCCATACTTCTACGCACGGAGCATTCGGCGCATTGGCATTTGGTATTGGAACAAGTGAGGTTGAGCACGTAATGGCCACCCAGTGTCTGCAGCAATCCAAAGCCAAGACGATGGAAATCCGCTTTACAGGAAAACGCAATCCTGGAGTCACGGCGAAGGATATGATTCTCGGTGTTATCGCTAAATACGGTACAGACTTTGCAACCGGTTATGTTATTGAATATACAGGTGAAGCGATCCGTGAATTGTCCATGGAAGAGCGTATGACGGTCTGCAATATGTCGATTGAAGGCGGGGCGAGAGCAGGCTTGATTGCTCCTGACGAGACTACCTTCGAATACTTGCGCGGACGTCAATATGTGCCCCAGGGCGAAGCCTATGATGACGCTGTAGCGGTATGGAAAGGTCTTGTGAGCGATGAAGGCGCACAGTATGACACGGTAGTAGAGTTCAATGTGGAGACCTTGATTCCGCAAGTAACCTGGGGCACAAGCCCGGGTATGGGAACGGATATTACATCAGCCGTACCTAACCCTGCTGACTTTTCTACGGAAAATGAACGTAAAGCAGCTGAAAAAGCATTGGAATATATGGACCTGACTCCAGGCACCCCTATCTCCGAAATTGATATTGATTATGTATTTATCGGTTCCTGTACGAATGGCCGGATCGAAGACCTGAGAGCGGCTGCGCAGGTAGCCAAGGGGCATACGGTATCCGGAAAAGTAACGGCTATTGTTGTACCGGGCTCGGGACGGGTCAAGTTGCAGGCTGAAAAGGAAGGGCTCGACAAAATATTTACAGAAGCCGGCTTTGAATGGCGTGATGCGGGCTGCAGTATGTGTCTGGCTATGAACCCGGATGTTCTGCAACCAGGCCAGCGCTGTGCCTCTACCTCGAACCGTAACTTTGAAGGACGCCAGGGACGCGGCGGACGTACGCATCTGGTATCCCCGGCAATGGCCGCGGCGGCAGCGATCAAAGGTCACTTTACGGATGTACGGGATTGGAATTACAAGACGGAAGCCGTCAACGCATAGAAACGAGAAGAAGCGGGAGGGTAATGAAATGGAAGCTTTTAAGAAATTAACAGGAATCGTGGCACCGGTGGACCGGGTGAATGTAGATACGGACGCAATTATTCCGAAGCAGTTTTTGAAACGGATTGAACGGACGGGGTTTGGGCAATTCCTGTTCTATGAATGGCGTTTTGACGAGGCCGGCAATGATAATTCAGCGTTTGAAATGAATAAGCCCCGCTACAAAGGGGCCTCCGTTCTGATTTCACGTGCCAACTTTGGCTGCGGCTCCTCCCGGGAGCATGCACCTTGGGCGATTATGGATTACGGATTCAAGACCGTAATTGCACCCTCGTATGCGGATATTTTTTATAACAACTGTTTCAAGAACGGTATTCTGCCAATTAAGCTGTCAGAAGAGCAGATTGATGAGCTATTTAACCGGACGGCTGCTTACGAGGGCTATGAATTGACAGTTGATCTTGAGAACAATACACTCAGCGATGAATATGGCCTTAGCATTCAGTTTGAGCTGGATGAGCACCGCCGCCAGTTCTTGCTGCAGGGTCTTGATGATATTGGACTAACGCTCAAGCATGTAGATGAAATTGATGCCTATGAAGCTCGCAACGCTGCTAAATTGTTCGCTTAGTTGCAGGATTAGATAGAAAGTGACAGAAGTCATGTTAATTTTACACAAAACTTCCATTTCCGGGATGCGGAAATGGAAGTTTTTTTGCTATAATCGATATATTCGTTACTAGAAGAGTAACTTTTGGAGAATCTTGGCGTCTAGTACTTATCTGTCTATCTATCACTGTGTAAGGGGAGAAAAGAATGAGGAAAACCGGTTTGCGACTTCTGCTGCTGCTGCTGTTGCCCCTATTGTTTCTGTCGTTCACCGGGCCGGGAGCATCTGCTGCGGGAAGCGGCAAGATTGTGCTGGACAACAAAGAGCTTGTCTTACCCCAAGGAGTAGTGCTTGAGAGTACGAATGGAAGTGTGATGATCCCCATTCGCGTCGTAGTGGAGAATCTCGGCTTCGAAGTGCAGTGGGAGCAGAAAACCCGCAAAGTCATCGTGCGCCAGGACGGCAAAAGCGTTGAGCTTGCGGTGGGGAGCAGGAAAGCCAACGCCGATGGAGTCACGCTGGATTTGAACGCAGCTCCCAAACAGACGGGAGGCACGGTACTTGTTCCTATACGCTTTGTTAGTGAACAGTTTGGCCTCAAGGTAGGCTGGGATAACAGCGATAAGACAGTCTATTTAACCGGAAGCTCTTCAGGCGGGAATGAAGGCGCTGACAGTACTGGCGAAGGTTCGGGAATCGTTGTGGATGCTCCTGTAATTCCGGGAGGAAATGAAACTCCCGTTATCACAGCCCAAATCAAAGGAGCAGCATTCAGTGAGAACCGCTTGATGATTGCTGTAACCGGAGCAGCGAAACCGACCGTTACTTCAATGACCAATCCAAATCGCATTGTCGTGGATTTTCCGGACACCTCAGTTGCTTCTGACTTCACTGGCGGTCCAGCCGGAGAGTCGGCACTAGGCAATCAACAAGGAAAGCTGGACATTACCGGTTATCCGCAAGTATCAGAAATCAGATATGCCCTGTTCAGCACCAGTCCATCCATCGTCCGTTTCGTCATTCAGACGAATGCCGTTACTCCTTATCAAATCAGCACTGATGAAGGCTCAGGTCTTACTACTATTGATCTTAATATATCGGCGAATACCGAGGGGGATGTTGGAGGTACCGAAGGTAAGGGGAATCCTGTCGTTGTACTTGATGCAGGTCATGGCGGGACACAGCCGGGGGCTGTCAGTATAACTAAAAGGCTGGAAAAAAACTTTAATCTTGCGGTTATTCGCAAAGCAGAAAGCTTGCTGCAGCAGGAATCAGGCATAACCGTAATATTGACGCGGGGAGACGATAGTACGCTTGGTCTGCAGGATCGGGTAACTATTGCTGAATCCGCCAAGGCCGATTTATTTATTTCACTTCATGCGAATGCTATGCCCCCTACCTATACCAATTGGGGCAAGGTTAACGGGAGCGAAACCTATTACAGCCGAAGTGAAAGTCTGCCTCTGGCGCAAATTATGCATAAGCATCTTTTGGTAGGCACCGGCTTCAAGGATAACGGAGTAAGAAGCAAGAGTCTTCATGTGACAAGGGAAACCAGCATGCCGGCTGTGCTGCTGGAAGCCGGATATTTGACCCATGCCGGTGACGAGGCTTCGATGTACAGTGAAGCTTTTCAGGATGCCTTGGCACAGGAAATTGTTGCGGGGATCAAGGAATATCTTGGGTTGTAAGAGAATCGTTCCGCTAGACTACACTTATGCGAATCTTGTTTTACCATGGGATATTTTCGCAACTTTTAGACTGAAGCGGCGTCTAATAGAGGTCAAATGTCGCCCGTCGTGTGCATCATGAACGCCATTCCCAGGCGGAATACTAGATTCGTAGAGGTGAAGAATGAAGAAATTTGGTTTTATGTTGTTGCTGCTGCTATTTATGCTAGTTCTACCAGAGAAGAGCCAAGCCGCCGCGAATAACAAGATTATTCTGGATGGTAAAGAGCTGGCTGCGGGTCAGAACGTCCAGGTTGAGAATGTGAATGACACGATTATGGTGCCGCTCCGAATGATCGCAGAGAATCTGGGGTACAAGGTGGGTTGGGAACAGAAGAATCAGAAGATCACCATTGAGCAGCAGGGAAAGACCATTGAACTGATCGTTAATCAAAAGACAGCTTCTGTCGATGATAAAACAGTCACGCTGCATGCCTCTCCCTTGCTTCGGAACTCCACGACTCTTGTGCCGATCCGGTTTATAAGCGAACAATTTGGATTAAGCGTCGAATGGAACAACAAAGAAAAGGTTGTAAGCATTGTTAGCCCGGAAAGTACACCGGATAACGGCAACTCAACCGGCAGTACTGGTGAGGGCGGGACAAGTGTTACAGTGCCTCCAGCAGACACAACAGCGAATCTTGCCAAGGTAAATGGAGTAAGCTTTAGTGAGAATAGGCTGCTCATCGCAATGCAGGGCTCTTCGAAGCCTAAAGTAACCGTTCTTAAAAATCCTGACCGGTTAGTGGTGGATCTGCCCAATGCAACCTTTTCCGATGTTTTTGGCTCGGGACAGGCTTTGGATCCTACATTGAATGGGAAGCTGGAGGTAACTGGATATCCGGATGTATCGGGAGTCCGATACTCACTATTCAGCTCTACCCCCTACACGGTACGATTTGTGTTGGATTTGAATTACGCCAAAAATTATGCCCTTAGTGTGTCGGAGAATGAAAATAATCTCGTTATAGTTGATTTAAACGCAGCGGATTCGGGTGAAACAGGAGTAGTACCCGGCAGCAGCGGCAGGAAGCTTGTGGTTCTGGATGCAGGCCATGGAGCGAAGGATTCAGGCGCAGTAGGCGTAACCGGTAAATATGAGAAGACCTTTAATTTAGCAGTAGTGCTGAAAGCAGCGGAGCTGCTGAAAAAAGAAAAGAATATCGACGTGGTGCTTACCCGCAGTAACGATACCTTCCTTGAGCTCAAGGAACGGGCTGCGATAGCCAATAATCTGAATGCTGATTTGTTCCTTTCCGTGCATGCGAACAGTGGGGCTTCATCCAGCGCAAGCGGAACAGAGACGTATTATCAGCGTGAGGCGAGTAAAGTTCTGGCAAATGTGATGCATAAGTATCTGATGAAGGCAACGGGCCTAAATAACCGCGGTGTCCGCTATGGCAATTTCCATGTTATCCGTGAAACCAAAATGCCGGCTGTCTTACTGGAAGTAGGTTATTTAAGCAACAAGGGTGATGAAGCCCTTTTATTTACTGAGGCTCTGCAAAATCGGACAGCCGCCGCGATGGTAAGTGCCATTAAAGAATATCTCGGGTTAAAATAACAGCCAAACGGCAGACAAGCGCCGCGAATCCACCTTTCTGTTGCTATAGCAGTGAAGAAGGCTTTGTGATGCGGGTCTGTCCGTATTTATCTAGGGGGCGTAACGAATGAACACAAAATTAGGTTATGCAGGCTTATCGGTATTATTGCTTTTTGTAATGTCAGGATGCGGGGACAAGCCTATTACTGCATCTGAGGGTCTTCAGACGCCGGCCGTTGTCAGCGGCGCCGGCGGGAATTCAGAAGCTGCAGCGGATTCAGTTAATTCCAATGCGGAAGCTTCTTCACAGCCCACTGCAGGCAGCGACGGAACCGGGACGAATAATACAGCCCCTGCGGATCCGGCTGCAGAAGAGAAGAAGGTCGAGACTATTGATGTATATTATACGGATTCCCAAATGATGGATCTGGTTGCGGCTAAAGCGACAATCAGCTATACCGTTACAGAGGCTGCCAGTAAATATTCAGCGGCATTTCAGGCACTGCAAGCCAGTGACAATACCGATCTTGTTCCGCTATGGGGCAAGATTGAACTAAAGTCCTTGAAGTTCGATAACGGACAAGTTGTGATTGATATTCATAAACCGATTGAGGCTCAGCTTGGCGCAGGCGGAGAGTCCTTTGCTATGGGCGCACTCTCAAAGACACTGTTTCAATTCGCAGAAGTCCAGAGTATCGAGGTTCTGCTGGATGGTGAGAAAGTAGAGAGTCTGATGGGACATGTGGATCTGGAGCACCCCATGACCAGAGATAACAGCTTATAACTGCGCAGGAATATCGACAGTTTCCGGCGAAGACCTATGGATACTTCTTATTTGTGATACAGAGAGGGGAATATTATTTTGTCTGGACATAACAGGTTAAGTCGTCCCGCAGGGGGCTATTCTGCTAAAACAGTATCCGTGATCCTTGCGGGAGCCATAGCGATTAGCGGCGCTAGCGCAGCATTTGCCGATACCGCTGCGGCCGCTGGTTCAACTGCTTCAACAACTGCTTCAACAACTACTTCCGCAGTTGCAGCCGCTGCCGCTGCTGGTGCATTCAAAGATGTGAAGAGCGGCTTTTGGGCTGAAAAGCATATCTATAAGCTTGCTGCACAAGGCATTATTATCGGGAATAACGGAAGTTTCCGACCTAATGATCCTGTCTCCCAGCAGGAAGCCGTACTGATGGCATTACGCTTTATGAAGCTGCAGAATCTGGCGGACAGCAGTACTGATGTGGCCCTGCCGGCCGATTTTAAAGTGTCGAATTATTATAAATCCTACGTTGTGCTGGCGTTCCAGCAGAAGCTCCTCGACAAGACCCTGGAAATGGCTCCAGACAATTTGAAGACCTCATGGGGTGAGCGTAAGGCAACGCGTGAATGGATTGCGGAAGTACTGATTCGTTCACTAGGAAAAACTGCTGATGCAGTAGCGGCAGCTTCTGAACCTACCGGATTTGCCGATGATGCCAAGGTGTCCGCAAACAAGCGGGGATATATTAATGCCGCCGTGGATCTCGGATTGGCAAATGGTCTGGATGGTAACCGCTTTGATCCGAAGGGTGTGGTAACCCGTGCGCAGTTGGCTGCTTTTTTCAGCCGGGCAGAAGCTCATAACACACTCGTCTATGACAACACTTTTACAGGTACTGTTAGCGGTCTGAAGGATGGAAAAATTACAATTTATGACAACGGAAAGTCTTCTGTGTTCAATCTTGGCGCAGGTACCGCTTACTACACCAGTGCTTCCGAAACCAAAGGCAGTCTGAACGATGTCAAACCGTATACGAAGGTTATGGTTATAGGGGCAAACAGCAATGCGGCTTACATCGAGATTACCGATCCCAAGCAGCAGGTCGAAAGTATTCGGGGCAGTTTTGCCATGGTTACGGGAAACAATAAGCTTTTCTTAAAGACTTCCGAGGGATATCCAGAGTACACCTTTGATGCTGGCACAACTTTTCTGGATGTTAACGGAGCCACAATTGAACCGTCCGCCATTGCTGCGGATAGCCTGGTCACATTGCAGCGTGAAACTTACACCGGTTCAAAAAAGGTGGTTAGCGTTCAGGTGACTTCCGGGGTCGTAAACAAAACTGCGACAGGCTCATTGAAAAGCATCGACATTACCGGAAAAAGCATTACATTCAAGAACGCTTCAGGAGTTGAGGAAGCCTTCAAGTGGGACGACACCACTATATTCCGCTATCAGAATTCCATTCTTGCAACTGCAGAGTTGAAGGCTGGTTCAGCTGTAAAGTACACGATTAAGAATAACCTTATTACATCTATAGAGGTTACCGAAGCTGTAGAACGAACCGTTCAGGGTTCACTTTATGAACTAAGCGCTTCTACTGTCGTTTTTAAAAAGAGTGATGGAAGCCGTGAGGTGAAGCTGCTTGGTGCAGCTCCAGTTATTGTGATTCCGGGAGTATCGAATCCTCTTGCCGCTGATCTGATTGCGGATGCGACGGGCGGTGACAATATTAAATTGACACTGAACAGCAACGACCAGGTAGTGAAAATTGAAGTGCTCAGCCGGCAGGTCGAGCTGTACGGCAGCCTCTCGGTTGTAAGCTACAATGTTAAAAACAAGCTGCTGACTGCGCTGGACAGCAATAATAAAGCTCATTTATTTACTCTGGACGATAAAACGAAACTAACTTATGAGGGTTCACTGCCTACCTTGACTACTATCGGTACGTTGTTGACAGAGGGGCGCAAAGTCAGTGTTAGTTCAATTGGACAGCGTACTTTTTCCCTTGAAGTAGTGACTAAGTATGAAGGTACAGTGACAGCAATTAATACTGCAACTCAAAAAATGGTAATCAAAACAAATGAAGGTCAAGTGGTTACCCTTCCTTTTCCGGATTCGGTTGATGTCTTCGGCCGTACAAATGCTGGAATAGCTGATGTTGCGGTTGGTAATACGGTCTCGGCAGTAATGGCAGACAATCAGGAAGCAGTCTCAGTATTAAGAGTGAAGTCGGTCCTGCAGGCTGCAGTTACTTTTCTGGACACGGCTAATAACAGGCTGAATGTAAAATGGGCCGGCGGTACCGGCACTGTCTATACTTCGGGTGTGGCTCTGACGAATGAGGCGGGTCTGACTCTAAAGCTGAGTGATTTTAAAGTAGGGGACTATGTTAATGTTGTCGCTAACGGGTCCTCCACGGTATCTGTTCAGTTAGCCAAGCTTACAACGGGTCAAGTATTGTCTCTGGATGCAGCTGCAGGGACGCTGGCGGTTAAAGACTTTGCAGGAAGCACACAGACCTTTTTGACAGGAAGCAGTGTGAAAATTGTCCGTGACAGCGTTACGAGCACTTCTCTGGGGAGTCTTGCAGTTTCCGAAAGAGTAGAAGTGCGAAAAGATGCGGACGGATCGACAATCATTCGTGTATTGCCTAAGCAAAACCGTGATTTCTCCCGCTACGAGAGCACTGGTAATCAGGTAGTAGTCAAACGGGAGAACTTAAATGACGAGAATTACCGCTTCCAGCTTGCTTCGAATGCATATATTCACCAAGGTGACACGACATTATCCGTGCAATCTATCAAAGAAAATGATAATATTACATTATATTTCAATAACGATGTTATCGTTGAAATCGTGAAACAATAAGTTTTAAGGTGGCTTTCCGTGTGAAACACCGTCTTGACGCAGGGGGATTTACTTGCGTCAGGACGTTTTTTTTGAAATATAAGGGGCGGTAGGGCAATCGCTTGTAATGTATGAAAGTGTACGCTATAATACATACTTTGCTTATATTTTCTAACAACAATGAGGAGCCGCCTATGAAAATTGCAGATGTCCGCCACATTCTGGATACCATCGGCGGCATGTTCCCGGATGCTCACTGCGAATTGAATCATAGCAATGCCATTGAGCTGACGATAGCGGTGCTCTTGTCAGCCCAATGTACGGACGCTACGGTCAACAAAGTAACAGTGGACTTATTCCAAAAGTATAAAACGCCTCTCGATTACATTTCAGTTCCGCTTGAGGAGCTGGAGGGGGACATCCGGCGCATCGGTTTATACCGAAACAAGGCCAAGCATATTCAAAGCCTGTGCTCGATCCTGATCGAACAGTATGGAGGGGAAATCCCGCAGGCTCATGACCTCTTGATTACATTGCCTGGTGTCGGACGTAAGACGGCCAATGTTGTGGTCTCCAATGCTTTTGGAGTTCCCGCCATTGCCGTGGATACTCATGTTGAACGGGTTGCCAAGCGGCTGGGACTCTCCGGCTGGAAGGATTCCGTGCTGATCGTCGAGAAGAAGCTCATGAAGGCTGTTCCGCGTGACGAGTGGACTTTGACGCATCACCGGCTCATTTTTTTCGGACGCTATCATTGTAAAGCGCAGAATCCCAAGTGTCAGGTATGCCCGCTCCTTGATGTGTGCCGTGAAGGCAAAAAACGTATGAAAACGTCGCTGATCAGGAAAGATAATGATCAAGCGCCAAAAGTTAAAAATTAGAGATGAAGAAGAGGATGGGGATAGAATGAAATGCATTTCTGTATACACTGATAATTTTGAAGTATTTTCGGATATTTTTGAACGGGTTGTAGACAGCCCTCTGGAGGAGAACGAAGAACAGGAAGTGGAAGGCATTACAATCAGCCACTCCGGCGACGTGCCTGAGCATTACCTGGAGCGTATGGCTCAGAAGCCTGAAGTTGTTGTTATGAAGGATAAATCCCGTGGACTGACCATTCTGCAGCATGGTAAAGTGTTTGAGATTTTGCTGCCTGTATTGGAAAGTGCCTAAATTATTACGGCTAAGAGAGAACGTATAAGTAGATTCCTCTACGAATGAAAACAGCCACTCTCAACTTAAAACGGTAGGAAGCAGCCAGTCTCCGGTTTGGAGACTGGCTGCTTTTTGTGTACGCCCAGCATGGGCGTCATCTTTAGGGTGAAGGTCAAGGTGGATGAGGATGAGTTACCACTAAACAACGAAATTCAGAGCCGCTTTAAAGGCTATCTCTATAAACTTGAGTGGCCGCCGTGGGCAGACAGATGACTTCTTATTCTTTGGAGGCCTGCCGGATAAGCGGAGGAAAATCGTAACCACAACCCAGAGGCTGCGCAGATGCGGCAGGAGTCAGCACTCGCAGTTCGCGAATGTGTGTACGGATGAAGTCCTCCCGAATCCCCTGCTGCAGGTTTTGGAGGTTCGTCTTTGCTGAGGTTTCGAGACCTTCTTCGGCGCTAAGCGAATCGTTGCCTGTTTCTGGCTGAGGATACTAAACTCGAAGAAGTTGCCAGTTTGTTTGGGCAGATAGAGGGAAATTATCCCTCTAAAGTGGTCAGTGCCAGTTTGTTTGGGCAGATAGAGGGGGATTATCCCTCTAAAGTGGTCAGTGCCAGCTTGTTTGGGCAGATAGAGGGAAATTGTCCCTCTAATCATGCCGTATGAGGTGTATTTGCTGATTTACAGGGAGGAATTCCCTCTAATCACCGGTTACAGGATCTGGTGTGTGGCTAGGTTGAATCCACAATTAGCGTCACCTCAGTCCGGGTCTGATCTCTTTTAGTACATCAGCACGATAATAGTTATCATGAACGAAACCGACATCGCAATTTGTTTATCTCGTAGGTTGAAATGGAAATCCTAAGAGTGAATGGCTCAAAGATTCCAATTCAGAGCTAACAAACAAAAAGGAGTCGGTTTACTAATGAGTATCGCCAAAAAGTATATTGGATTAGACGTATCCAAAGCCAAAATTGCTGTAGCCATCGCGGACGAGGGCCGAAGCGAACCCCGCTTCTGGGGGATTATCGAACATACCAGGGAACGTGTTCTAAGGCTTTTGCAGCAGTTGCAAGGTTCCGGAGAATCCAGAGCGGAACTGGAAGTCTGCTACGAAGCCGGGCCCACCGGTTACATGCTTCACCGCTGGCTGCTGGAATCCGGCATTTCCTGTACGGTTGTCGCTCCCTCCCTCATCCCTCAGCGGGCCGGCGACCGAATCAAGACCGACAAGCGGGATGCGCTGCGTTTGGCTCAGCTGTTTCGTGCCGGCGAGCTGACCGGTGTTTACATCCCATCCCCTGAGGAGGAAGCTCTCCGGGATCTCGTTCGAGCCCGGGAGGACGCAAAAGAAGATATGAACCGCCACAAGCAGCGCATGGGCAAGTTTCTGCTACGCTTGCAGCTCGCTCCCCCAAGCAAGGTCAAGGCATGGACCTTCGCCTACGAAGAGTGGCTGGACACCCTCCGCTTCGAGAGTCCCTGCCACCGTATGGTGTTTCAGGAATACCGGGAGAGCATTCGAGAAACGGCAGAACGACTCCGGCGTTACGAAAAAGAGATCGAGCTTCTCTCCCACACCCATGCGCAGGCGCCGCTTATTGAAGCGCTTCAGGCGCTGCGAGGGGTGGCTACACTCACCGCCACGACGCTGGTGTCGGAGATGGTCAGCGTGACGCGGTTTGCCAGCGCCCCCTCATTCATGAGTTACTGTGGTCTGGTGCCCAGCGAGCACTCCAGCGGCGTGAGCCGCAGTCAGGGGAAGCTGACCAAGGCCGGTAATGCGCATTTGCGACGGGTGCTGGTCGAAGCTGCCCACCATTACCGGCACTCGCCGGGAGTGCGCCGCAAACTGCGCGAGCGGATCACCGGACTGCCGCCGGAGGTGCAGCGGATGGCCTGGGAGGCACAGAACCGGTTGCACCGCAAATATATGAACATGCTGGGAAAAGGGAAGCACAAATCGAAGATCGTAGCCGCCATTGCCCGGGAGCTTGCCGGATTTGTATGGGCGATTGCCCGAGCTTTGGAGATGGACGACCGAAACCCCGTCCCGGAGTCCAAGCTTGCCGGGTAACCCTCTCCGTCCGTCTACTGCAATGTGACGCTGTATACCACTGAAAAATCACTCCCTAAAGGAAAGGAGATGAATGCCAGGAAGCCGGAGCATGACTTACCTTGGAGGCAAAATCGAGCAAGGTGAAGAGAAACGCCGCGGAAGCCCTTTGTGCCCGTTTGCTTGCGAACGATGGACGAAAATAGTTAGCGGCAGGCTCTTCAGATGGATTAATACCATGTGTAAACCCACGAATATCAGGATGCCGACCAGCGAATGATTTTTGCCTCCAAGCTAAGGACATGCTCCCTCCCTAATGTGTAAGGAAAGAAGTCACACTCAGAGTCAACCCCTTTGGAAAAAGGGGGCTCTCTTTAAAAGACGTCTATTGATAGGTTTGTTTAAGTGCGCCAAAAACGGAGTTGCTACAGCGGCGCTTGACAGTTTCGTTCATATCAGGGCTATGCAGTCCGCCCAACGGCTCGAATCCGCGTATACCCGCATGCAACATTTTGTCAAGTACTGATTCTGGTGTTGATTCTCTGTTTTTAGAAAGATTTAGGAAGGGTTCCCGCTGAAAGCAGCGGAGAGGACGGAACGATTGCGGAAAAGCGGCAGCGGTCGCCCAAAAGCTTTCCGAAGGAAAGCTCTCTTCGAAAGCATATGCTGTCTCCGGATTTTTACCGCTCAGGAAAATAAATAAAATCTGGAGATCACAGCGATGGAGCAACGTTCCGTTCGCGGAGCGTTCGCTCAAAAAACCCATCTATATCATACTCAAAAGCAAAGTGTGTCCAGTCATTTTTCATAGATTATTGGCCACCCTTTTTTTGTGAGCATAAGTTTTTGCCGTATTTGATTTGTGGCAAACTGGTGTTAAAATAGAATTATTCTATTCTTGCAAATCAGATGAACTGTGAGTTGTCATTGAAGCTTTTACTGGATCCGAAGGACATAGCAGAGGTGGAGAAGACCATGGGAGCGGAATCGGCAAAGGTTGATAGTAACAGTCAAAGGGTTAAGAATTCGGCTATTTCCTTACTGCAAGCCTTAATGATGCAGTGGGGGGATGAAGAAGCTGAACGTATATATTCTGAATTGCAGCGAAAGGAGAACGCGGGGGAGCTGACGATAGCTTTTTGCGGTCATTTCTCGGCAGGGAAATCCAGTATGATCAACGCATTGTGCGAATGTACTGTGCTCCCCTCCGGCCCGGTTCCAACCAGCGCGAATGTTGTTTCTATACGGTGCGGGAATCCTCGTGCGCTTATTTATCCGCGAGCGACAAAAGGCGAGGTGGAAATAAGCCCGTGGGAGACAACACCCGAAAGGCTGGAGGAATACTGCCGCAATGGGGGAGAGTATTCTGCCATAGAAGTTTGGGAAGAGGTACCGATGCTGGGCCCATATGGAGTACTGATGGACACTCCTGGAGTAGACTCAACGGATGACGGGCATCAAAGTGCTACACGGTCGGCACTGCATCTGGCCGATGTCGTGTTCTATGTAATGGATTACAATCACGTGCAATCGGAGAATAATCTGGCTTTTGCCAAAACGCTTAGTGATTGGGGCAAGCCGCTTTACCTCATTGTCAATCAGATCGACAAGCACCGGGAGCAGGAAATAGAGATTAAGGAATACCAACTGCAAATGGAAAACGCTTTCAGTCAGTGGGGTATACATTATGCCGGAATTCTGTTTACTTCCCTTAAAGTAAAAAACCATGGATTGAATAACTGGGACCGTTTGATGCTGCTAATCCAGGAACTTCTGAACTGCAGGGAAGAGCTGCTGGAATACAGCCTGTCTTGTTCGATTCATCATGCGGCGGAGACTTCACTTGCCGCTTTTCGGGAGGAGCAGAGTGAAGAAAGGGAGGCTTTGCTTTCAGAACTTTCCGGTGCAGAGGAGCAGGCCGTGAATAGGGAACTGTCTTCTATTGATGAGGAGCAGAACAAGCTGGAGGATCTGTCCCAGTCGTCCCGGCTGAATCTTCGGGGGGCCCTGGACGATCTGCTGGGAAATGCCAATCTTATGCCTGCTGATGTAAGAGAGGTTGCAGGACAATATGCTGACAGCCTAAGCCCTGGCTTCCGGCCAGGTTTATGGTTCACTGCTGCCAAGAGGGAAAAAGAACAGGCTAACCGTCTCAACGCTTTCACTGAATTGCTGGGCCGGCAGGTCTCCGCGCAGCTGGAATGGCATCTGATTTCTCTTCTTAGTACCTGGGCTGAAGAGCTTCAGCTGTGGGATGAGGAGACGGAGGCAGCTTTGAAGCTGAAGCTGCCGGTTGTCCATTCCAGCTTATTGGCCGGTATGGTGAAGCCGGGAACCGGCGGCTCCGGCGAAGCGCTCCTTAATTTCTGCCGCAGTCTTTCGGCAGAAATTAAGGGCATGTACCGCCGGGCAGCTCTGGAGCTGGCAGATGAGCTGCTGGCGAAGCTGCCGCCGCTGCTGGAGGAGCGCCGCGCCCTGCTCGCGCGGCGCGAACAGCGCCTCCGGCGGCAAGCGCGCGCCTTCGCCGCGCTCGCCGCCCTGGGCCGCGCGGCGGACGCCCGCGCGGCCGGGCTCGCGGCGCTGCTGCCGCCGCGCCGCACCCTCACCCCCGGCATCCTGCCGGAGGTGAGGGCAACCCCGCGGGCGGGCGCTGCTGCGCACAGCGCAGCGCCGCCCGAGGCCCAGCCGCCGCGCGCAGCAGCGGCCGGGCCCGGCCCCGCCGCCGCCGCAAGCCTGGCAGCGGCGGGCATGGCTTCGCCGGCGGGCGGACGCCGCCGCCGGCTGTCCGCGGCCGCGGCGGTGCTGACGGCCGCAGCGGAGCGGCTGCGCCGCGAGCCGGCCATGGCGTCGGCGGCGCGCAGCCTGGCGGCGCGGGCGGGCGATCTCGCCGGCGGCCGCTTTACACTGGCGCTGTTCGGAGCGTTCAGCGCCGGCAAATCCTCCTTCGCCAACGCCCTGCTCGGCGAAGAGGTGCTGCCCGTGTCTCCCCACCCCGCCACGGCGGCGGTCAACCGCATATTAGCGCCGGAAGGGGAATTCCGGCATGCCACCGCGGTTGTCACCATGAAGTCCATGGAGGATTTCTGGGGAGATATCACTCATTCCTTCAACGTGCTGCAGCTTGGAGAGCCGCAGCATGAGACATGGATTTCTGCCCTGACGAGTCTGCCGACAAGGGGGATCCATCCTTCGGCGCTGCCTCATGCCGGATTTCTTAAAGCTGCCGCCGCTGGCTGGGCAGAGTCAAAAGATCTGCTCGGAACCGTGCGCACCGTTGATCTGGAGCAATATCGTCTATTGGTTTCGGAGGAGACCCGGGCCTGCTTCGTGCAGGGCATCGATCTGTATTATTCAAGTCCGCTGACTGACAGCGGTATTGTCCTCGTGGATACACCCGGAGCGGATTCTCTGCATGCCCGGCATACGGGTGTCACCTTCGGGTACATGAAGGATGCGGATGCGATTTGTTTTGTGACCTATTACAATCATGCCTTTTCGAAGGCGGACCGGAGTCTCTTGGCTCAGCTTGGCCGGATCAAAGACAGCTTTGCGCTGGATAAAATGTTTTTTATTATCAATGCCTCCGATCTTGCTTCAGGGGAAGAGGAATTGGAGGAAGTCCGTAACCATGTCGCGGCAAATTTACGTGCCGGAGGACTTACCTCTCCGCGAATTTATAGTCTTTCCAGTTTGCAGGCGCTAGCAGGAAAGCGAACCGGGGACCAAGGACTCTATGAAGCTTCGCGTTTCGGAGCCTTTGAATTGGCGTTATCCCGCTTTGCAGGTGAGGAGCTGCCCCAGCTGTCCTTGGGAGCCGCCAAAGAGAGCATTGTATCCGTTCGCCGCCGGGCGGAAGAATGGCGAGGGTTGACTTCGCAGGAGGAAAGCCAGCGTGAGGCCGGGCTGCTGCGGCAGGCAGAACGCCGTCGTCAGGCGGAGGAACGGATTTCCCTGTTGAAAATAGAGGAGCGGCCCCGCCGTGATCTCCGCCGGGAAGGAGAGGAGCTGCTGTATCATGTGAGACAGCGGCTGGGATTTTCATTTGGACGTTTTTTTCAGGAATCCTTTCATCCTTCCTTGCTGCGCGAGGATGCCGGAAATTTGAAGGAACTATTTGCAGCTTGCGGGCGTGAGCTCTGGCGTACGGTCCAGCGCGAGCTGGAACAGGAGCTATGGGCCACAACCCTGCGGCTGGAAGCCAAAGGGCAACTGCTGGTCCGTGCGGCAGCCGGAACCGCTGCAGAGGAGATGTCCTTTTCTGAAAGTGAGACGCAGCTTCTATGGGAGGAAGAAGGGCGCTGGTCTCCGCCCGAGAGACTGGAATGTCAGCTCCAGCCTTTGGACTGGTCCGGCCTGTGGAATTATTTCAGAACTCCCCGGCATTTCTTTGAAGGTCCCGGCCGCGACAAAATAAAGTCGGTGGTTGAACCGTTATTGAAAGAAGCTGTCGCCAGCAGGGCGGCCGTTCTTGAAAAGGGTCTGCTGGATCATTATGAAATCTGTATAAAAGAGGCTTTGGCTATCTACGCAGAGAGACTCCGGAATTTATTGGCTGAGCAGGAACAAGCCCTGACTCTGGCCCGTGAAGGAGGTGATTCAGCAGAGTATTGGGATCATTTGGCCCGCGATTTGCATAGTTTGGAGCAATCTTTCGACGATATCGTGGACAACGAACTGTGAAGTTTGTAGGAAAATGTCGAAGAACACTTGCAATCTGCTCTATGATGGATGAAAATAAAGAAGTCTGAAAATTTACAAGGAAACTGTCATGTTTTCCTGAAACTAAGGGATGACAGTGAAATTGCCGAAAGAGGTCGAAATCGACAATGTGGGGTGCTCCTTTTTCAGCTCAAAGCCGCAAGCTGCTGCTGCTGGGCAGCGGTGAATTGGGTAAGGAGGTCATTATTGAAGCTCAACGCCTTGGCGTGGAGACTGTGGCCGTAGACCGTTACAACAACGCACCTGCGATGGGAGTGGCCCATCGTTCTTATGTGATTGATATGCTGGATGCAGAGGCCCTTAAGGCGCTCATCCGTTCAGAGAAGCCGGATGTGATTGTTCCGGAGATTGAAGCAATCGCTACCCAGGCTCTTGTAGAATTGGAAGAAGAGGGCTTTAATGTCGTTCCCACAGCCCGTGCGGCCCGGTTGACCATGGACAGGGAGGGCATCCGGAGGCTTGCCGCCGAAGAACTTGGCCTCCCTACAGCCGATTATCGCTTCGCGGACAGTCTGGAAGAGCTTCGCCTGGCAGTAAGAGAACTTGGCACACCCTGTGTAGTGAAGCCTATTATGAGCTCATCAGGCAAAGGCCAAAGCATCTGCCGGAAGCCGGAGGATGCGGAGGACTGCTGGAACATCGCACTTGAGGGTGCCAGAGCTAAAGGCACGCGTGTCATTGTAGAAGCCTTCGTTACGTTTGAGAGTGAAATTACACTGCTTACCGTACGTTCAGTGGGTGGAACGGTATTCTGCCCGCCCATCGGCCACATTCAAAAGGATGGCGACTACGTGGAATCCTGGCAGCCGCATGCCATGAACCCCAGTCAAGTGGCGGAAGCTCAATCTATTGCCAAAGCCATTACAGATGAACTGGGCGGTCTGGGCATTTTCGGCGTTGAGTTGTTTCTGACGGATCGTGGTGTACTGTTCAGTGAAGTTTCACCAAGGCCGCATGACACCGGTATGGTGACCATGGCCACTCAGGATTTATCTCAGTTTGCTTTACATGTCAGGTCGATTCTTGGTTTTCCCGTAGATTCAGTGCAACTGCTGACACCGGGAGCATCGGCTGCCCTCAAAGCGGAAGGCAACGGACAAGCCTTTGCTGTCACAGGACTGGTGGAGGCGATGGCGCTTCCGCGTACTCAAGTCCGGGTGTTCGGCAAACCGGAAGTTCGTCCGGGGCGGCGGATGGCAATAACGTTAAGCGCAGCGGAAAATGTGGACAACGCAAGGACGACAGCCAAACAGGCAGCGTCTATGCTGAAAGTGGAGGTATATCAGGATGAACAGTAGTACTCAGGCACCAGTACTGCAAATTCGCAAATGCGGCATGAACGATCTGGAGAGAGTCACAGCACTCTTGCGTGAATTCGGCTATCCAACAACGCTTAGCGTGATGAAAGAGAGAATGGAAGATATGGAGAATGATTCTCTCCATTGTACACTCGTTGCCGAGCTCGACAACGAAGTCGTGGGAATGATCGGATTGCGGCAAATAAGTTCATACTACAAACAACAAGACTGTATTACCGAGATAACAGCACTCATTGTATCAGAGCAGCTTAGAGGAAATGGACTCGGAAAAAGACTTGTAGCCTCCGCGGAAGAATGGGCGCGCCAGCAAGGGTGCTGCCAGCTTTTCCTTAGAAGCGGAAACCGTGTAGAGCGAGCCCCGGCGCATGCCTTTTACCGTCATATTGGGTTTGAAAAGTCAGGTTACCGTTTCAACAAGGCGTTAAAGTAGAACGTATACGTTAATGATCATCCCCATCCCGGCTTAAGCGGGATGGTTTTTTTTTGATTCATACATAATTTTAAAATCATTAGCAAAAAATATAATACCATTCGAAGGAGAATTGGAGGTATTAATATGAGTTGGAGAAGAAGAATGCCGAAAGTAAAAACGGATTTCGAGAAATTCTCCAAGGACACACAGATATCCGATAGTCAAAATGAACAATTACACACAGATTTAAATCAAAATCAACAACTATTCAAAAACATTTTCGTTAATTGTTCCGATATTGTTTTCCATCCTTTTCTCATTTACGGAGAATCAAATGCTCTTTTGATTTACGTGGACAATTTAATAGACACCAAACATCTTGAAGAAAATATTTTAAAGCAAATCGTTTCAAAGGAATTATCACAGAACCAGGACAATATAGACCGAATAGGAACAGTCTTATCACAAGATATTATTGCAGGACAAACAACATACATTTCGGATATCGTTCAGAAAATATTGAAAGGTAATGTCGCCATTTTGGTAGATGGGGAAAGTCAGGCTTTGCTTGCAAGTGTCATAGGCTGGAAAAATAGAAGCATTGAAGAACCTGCTTCCGAATTAGTCATTCGCGGACCGAGAGAAGGATTTATCGAGAATATTTCAACGAATATGAGCATGATACGCAGAAGGCTCACCACTCCGCAACTTAAAATGGAATCACTGACTATTGGTGAAATATCCCGCACCGATATAGTTATTGCATATATTGAAGGTAGGGTGAAACCTTCACTCTTGGAAGAAGTGAAACAAAGATTAAGTCAAATTCAACTCGATGTAATCTTGGAATCAGGCTATATAGAAGAATTAATCGAAGATGCCAAATATACGCCTTTTCCACAAATACAAAATACGGAGAGACCAGATGTTGTCGCCGCGAGCTTACTGGAAGGAAAAGTAAGCATCCTAATAAATAACACCCCGGTAGTACTTATAGTACCCATGACATTCTGGACAGGAATGCAAGCTAGTGATGACTACTATGAGCGATTTCCGGGCGTAGTCTTCATTCGCTGGTTGCGTTTGACACTCCTTTTCATTGCAGTATTCCTCCCTTCTGTTTATGTGGCTATTATGACGTTTCATCATGAAATGATTCCTACCCATTTAATATTAAGCTTTGCGTCTACCCGCGAATCGAGTCCATTTCCGCTTTTAACAGAAGCCTTGCTGATGGAAATAACGTTTGAAGGGTTGAGAGAAGCAGGTATTCGTTTGCCGAAGAATGTGGGTTCAGCTGTCAGTATCGTCGGAGCATTAGTTATTGGGCAATCGGCTGTAATGGCAGGACTCGTATCTGCACCAATGGTAATCGTGGTGGCAATCACAGGAATTGCATCATTTACGATTCCGCGTTTCAGTCTTGGAATTTCCATTCGAATCATTCGATTTCCTTTGATTCTTCTTGGGGGTACTCTAGGACTATACGGAGTTATGCTTGGAATGTTGGTCATTACAATCCATCTTTTAAGTCTAAGTTCATTCGGCATTCCGTATTTTTCACCCATGGCGCCCCTTAAGATTAACCGCTTGAAGGATATATTAAGCCGCGATCCGTGGTGGAAGTTGAACTCAAACTTAAATTCAAATTCAATCTCTAAATCGAAAAGGAATGATTAGCATAATATGAAACGACTCCCTTTCTGTTGTATCGTAATGTTGCTTTCACTTGTGATGACAGGGTGCTGGGATCGTACAGAAATAAATGATATTGCCATTATTATGGCCGTGTCATTTGATCTTTTGGAAGATGGCAAGATGATAAGTACCTATCAAATTGCGAACCCAACCGCAGAAACAGGCTCGCCGGAAGCTAAAGGATCCAGACAAAAGTTTGTGATCATAACTGCTGCTGGAGGCAATGTTCAAGAACTGCTGGGAAAGTCTCAATATCAACTTTCACGCAAGATATTCAGGGCCCATCGAAAAATTATTTTAATCGGCGAACGCTTGGCAGAACACGGCATTGGCGACTTGTTGGATTCTTTTAGTCGCGACTCAAACAGTCGTATACAGCCCTATATATTGGTGGTAAAAGGAGGGGAAGGACGGGATATTCTCAAAATGAATTACCCTCTTGAGGATGTTTCTGCTGAAGCGATTAGGGAAATGATCGTAATGGATGTTGGACCAAAAATTACGATTCGTGATTTAATCACTGTCTCCTCCAGTGAAGGCATCGAACCCATAGTTGGAACAATTAAATCCTTCTCTAAAGAAGATCACGCGGATGAAAATCTGAACGAGCCAGCATTTCGAATATCAGGAGCAGCGATTATCAAGGATTTAAAACTGTCAGGATACTTGAATAATGAAGAAACACGAGGACTGCAATGGATCAGAGGAGAACTTAATAAAAAAGATATTAAAATCTCAATACCGGGGACTTCCGAAAGCGTCAACATATCTTTAAGTCAGATGAGAAGAAAGATCAAACCGGTAATACACGGGAGTGAAATCAAAATCAATCTCAAATTAAAGGGCAAAGGTGTAATTAAAGAAAATGATGCTAAACTGGATCTTTTTCAAACGAAGAATATTAAAATTATAGAAGCAGCCCTCCAAAACCAGGTTAATGAAGAAATCGGACAAATCATTTCGAAAGCACAAAAAAAATATAAAGCTGATATCTTCGGTTTTGGAGATGTGATCCACCGTAAATTCCCCCATCAGTGGAAATCGCTAGAAAAAGATTGGGATAATACGTTTCCTAAGGTGGAGATTGCTGTTACGAGCGATCTTACGATCACTAGCCCGGGAATCATTGGACCGCCTTTATATCTCAAACAAGATGAAATAATAAAGTGAATGCAGCTATCCTCCTTATGAGGCTGGCTGCATTTGTTTGTCTATTCATTTTTTTTCCTCTTGCCTCTAATCCATGTGATGATTGATCCAATAATCGCTGATGAAACCAGAAATAACTGCATGATCCAAGGATTTTCCAACATGGTTTTTGACGCCCACGGCCACATAATCATTTTTTGATTTCCTTCCATCGTAAAAGTTGTTCAAGTTAAGTAGTTATCTTGAATATCTTTTTCTTTATCCATATTACGATTAACAAAATACCGGGAAGAACCAAAAATAAAGGTACCCAAAAATAAGGTGAAAGAATTTTGAACGCAACACCATAAATGTGCTCAGTTATGCTTGTAGACATGGTCATTCCAAAAAATAATGCGGTAAGAACCACGGGCAATAGAATGAACTGCTTATTTTGTATATATGTCAATTTCTGAATAGCAAGGGTCGCAACCATTATATGCAAGGATATCTTAAAAAAAGCATTTACTGTAATGTACAAAATGCCAATTACGTCCATATTTTCGATAAAATCGCTAATCTCTATCTGTTGTATAAGAGTGTAAAGCGGAAATATACTTCTTTGAAAGGTGCTTTCACCAAGAACAGTAACAGCAAGACAATCAAATATGGCAAGAAAAATCCCAGCGCTGATCGTAGCGAGAAGGGTCGTCTTCATAATTCTTTCCTTCTGCTTTACCAATGTCCATAACATTGCAAATTCAATGGTTTCAGCAAATGACTGAGTTATTCCTACTGGCCATACTGCATCCCATATTCGTCCCCACCCTAAATCAAGTACAGGTTGAAGATAGGTCAAATGGACAACTCTCGAGGCGAAAAGCATAATGGCTTCGATAATTAATAAAAAGAGAATGATCGGTAAAAAAAGTCCTGCCATGTTTCCAAGAAGTTGTATTCCATAATAGACACCATACAAGATCACAAGCATAAACAATCCAACAATAACTATAGGTGGTGTCTTCGGCAATAATGTACTTGGAATCAAATAACTTAAATCGGCCACACCGCGTCCTGCATCATAAATAAATATTAAAGGGTATAGCCAAGAAATAGGTGTGCCTATCCATCGACCGAATTGGGCAGGGAACCATTCCACAAGAGTTAATCCTGGCTGCAGACGCATTAAGATGATATACATAGCGATGATGATGGATCCCAAAAATGTTGAAATCGCAATACTTATCCATGCATCCTTGCCAGCTCCTGCCGCAAACCCGAAAATGCTGGAAGTCCCAATCTGGAACAAAGCCGTAAGCGAAAACAGTTGGTAATTCGTTATTTTTTCCATTTCTCCTCCATTAACTTATTGTTAAAAAATGAGCTATAATTTATTTTGCCCATAATAACAATAACAATGCTATAGATCGTGCCGATTGAATCATATAGAATAGTTTTATTCAGCAATTAATCATTATCCAAAGAGGGATGAAGCATGTATAAATTGATTCTGGTAGAAGACGAAGAAGACGTAAGAGAGGGTATTATCGGACAGATCGATTGGGGGAAATACGGATTTGAGGTCGTGGATCAGGCCGAGAACGGAAGAGAAGCGGCGGAATCCATTGACCGGCTGATGCCGGACGTGGTTGTGACCGACATACAAATGCCCTTTATGAACGGTTTGCAGCTGGCAGAATGGATTCGCAGCCGCCATCCGAATACGAAGATTATTATTTTGACAGGGTATGATGAATTTGAATACGCCCAGCGTGCGATCAAGCTGCAAATTGATGAATATGTACTCAAGCCTTTCTCGGCCCAGGAATTGATCGACATCCTCATAAAAGTCAGAGAACAGATCGAAGCTGAAATTTCCGAAAAAGAGAACGTATATGTGCTCAGCGAGCATTACCGCAAAAGCCTGCCTGTACTGCGCGAACAGTTCCTGTCCTCGCTTGTGTCCCGCAGACTTCGTCCGGCGGAAATCGCCGAGAAAAGCGCAGAATACGGGTTAAAACTGTCCGGATCATTATTCCAAGCCTCTGTAATCAGCGTGGATTATATCCGCGGTGAGGGAACGATCGGTGTATCCGTTACGAGGCCTGTCTCTCTGCGTGACACCGGTGACCGCAATCTGCAGCTTTTCGCTGTATTGAACATCGCCGAGGAAATTTGTATGAAGCACGGCTTTGGCAAGGTGTTCATTCACCGCGATGATATCGTCATGCTCTCGGTCAGTGGAGAACAGGAGGAAGCCGAGATTACCGGCAAGACCTTTGCCATACTGGAGGAAATCCGTCAGAATGTACAGCGCTTTCTGAAGCTGACGGTGACAGCTGGAGCAGGTACGGTCTGTCAATCACCGGCGCTGTTGTTCACTTCCTTCGCGGATGCCCTGCAAGCGCTGGATTATCGCCTCATTCTGGGCAACAATAGAGTCATCTGGATTGAAGATGTAGAGTCCCGCTCCAATCGGCTGCTTGCCTATGATGAGCTCACCGAGCAGGCCTTGATTCGGACCATCAAACTGGGGACGGTGCAGGAACTGACGGAAACGGTTGATGAGCTGTTCGGGGGTCTGGACGTGGATCAGGTATCCACCCAGGACTACCAAATCTTTCTACTGGAGATTATCACTTCGATCCTGCGGGTTGCCAAAGAAGCGGGCAGTGAGACCACTGAGCTGTTTGGCTCCGGCTTTTCCTCCCTGATGGTATTGAACAGGTTCAACAATATGGGCGAGGCCAAGCAGTGGATCATTACCGTGTGCAGCCGTCTTATGGACAATATTGCTACGGAGCGGCAGTCCAGCTATAAGCTGCTGATCGAACAGGCCAAGGACTATATCCGTGCACACTACGAGGAATCTGATATTTCCATCGGAAAAGTCTGTCAGCATCTGCATATCAGTACAGGCTATTTCAGCAGCATATTCAAAAAAGAGATGAAAATGACCTTCGTCAGCTACCTGCTGCAAATCCGGCTGGAGGCTGCAAAGGATATGCTGCGTTCTACAGAGCTTAAGGCTTTTGAGATTGCGGAGAAAATCGGCTTTGCCGACCCTAATTACTTCAGTTTTTGCTTCCGTAAAAAATACGGACAATCCCCCAAAGAGTACAAAAACAGTTCCAGAGGAGGATAAGCCATGTCAAAGAGAAAGGCTTATTTCTTCCCGCTGCGGCCGGAGCGGCGTAAGGGGGGGAAGCTGAGGCTTTCCTCCAAGCTGCGCAGCATCCAGTTGATTATTACGGTCACATTCACAACGGTCGCTGTGCTTGTCGCGGTAATCGTCAGCTTTATGCTTTACAAAAAATTTGCAAACACCGCCGAAGAGAATGCGAATCTGAATATGCAGCAAATCATCGAGCAGGTCAATTATAATCTGGATATATATGCGAAAGGGATGCGCAATATTTATGATAAGGCGGAGGAGCAAATCGCCCATACCTCGTCCATCGATTCTTCCCTTCTGAAGGAACGGCTCGCAACCCTTCTTGAGACACGCGAAGATCTTGTAGCCGTCGCTTTATTTACACCTCAGGGTAAGCTTGTACTGGATGTACCGGGAACAGAGATGCGAAATAATACACAACTGGAGAACCAGAACTGGTTTACCGCTCCGAGCCGTACCCCGGAAATTTCCTTTTCTCCGCCACATATTCAAAATTTATTCAAGAATCAGTATACCTGGGTCGTTTCGATGAGCAAATTGATTCAATACAGAGAGAACGGAATATTGAAGACGGGTATTTTGCTGATCGATTTTAACTTCCGGACGATTGATGAGCTCAGCAAGCAAGTTAAGCTCGGCAAAAGAGGTTACGCTTACATTTTGGACCCGCTGGGGAACATTGTGTACCATCCTCAGCAGCAGCTTATATACGCTGGTTTAAAATATGAGAACGTGGAGCCTGTCCTTGAATATGCTTACCGGAGTTATCTTGATGAATCTACCGGTGAGAAACGTTTTATTACCGTGCGCACTGTGCCCCAGACCGGCTGGAAAATCGTCGGTGTCGCTTATTATGATGAAATTGTCACGACAAAGCGCGATCTTAACCAATTTTTGGCCGGATTTCTGTCGGTTGTAATTTTATGTGTAATTATCGTGTCTGTTTTTATGTCCGCCCTGATCGCAAGTCCAATCCGTAAGCTTGAGCGGACGGTTAAGCTCGTCGGAGAAGGAGATTTGAACACACCGATTGATGTCAGTGGTGCATATGAAGTCGAGCAGCTGTCCAGGAGGTTCAATCTGATGCTCCAGCGCATCCGCCAGCTGATGGATCAGATTATTTATGAGCAGGAGACCAAACGTAAGGGAGAGCTGGAGGTGCTGCAATCGCAGATTAATCCGCACTTTCTCTATAACACGCTTAATTCTGTGATCCGGCTTGCGGAACGCGGAAAGACCGATGAAGTGGTCACGATGATTCAGTCTCTGTCCAAATTTTTCCGGATCAGTCTGAGCAAAGGTAAAAATATTATTACCATCCAGGAGGAGCTGGATCATATCCGGCATTATCTGGTGATCCAGAGTTTTCGCTTCAAGAATAAATTCCGCTATGAGATTAACGCACAGGAAGAAGTTCTGCAGGTTCAGACCATCAAGCTTATTTTGCAGCCTATTGTGGAAAATGCGCTTTACCACGGCATTGAAATGATGCCCGATGAAGGTTTGATCACTATAAATGCAGGTCTGAGCGAAGGCAACGTAGTCATAACGATCCGTGATAACGGACTCGGTATGTCTGAGGAGACATTGAACGGGATTCTGACAGGCGGAAGCAAAAATGGAAGCGGATCAGGTGTTGGGGTGCGGAACGTTAATGAACGGATCGGACTCTATTTCGGACGGGAATACGGCCTTTCGTTTGAAAGTGAAATGGAAGAGGGCACGACGGTTACTATTATTTTTCCGGCTGTAATTGACCTCAAAGACAATACCGAGGAGGAGGGGGGGAAATCCCAATGAGGAAAGTCCGGTTTGGCTTAACCCTGCTGCTGTGTGCAGCGATTTGGATAACAGTCACCTCCTGTTTCAATTCTTCTCCGGATTACATTAGTACGAATAAAACCCGTAACATTCATATGATTGTGAAAATGAACAGGGGAGAGTACTGGAACACCGTTAAGCAGGGAGCTGAGGCTGCAGCCAAAGAGTTTAACGTGAATTTGACCTTCAAGGCCCCTAATTCTGAAAGTGATATCGATCGCCAGATCCAAATGGTGGAGGATTCTATTACGGAGAAGGCAGACGTGATTATCCTGGCAGCCAGCAGCTACATGGGACTTGCCCAGGTGGTTGATAAAGCGTCGTATTACAAAATTCCTGTGATCTCGGTGGATGCAGAGGTCGGTTCAGCGAGAGTTACAACTTATGTCGGCTCGAATAGTTATGAAGCCGGGCAAAAATCCGCCGAAAGGCTTATTCAACTGCTAAAGGGTTACGGTGAAATCGGGATTATCAACTTTACAAATGCTACTTCCCATGAAGAGGGAAACTCTTCAAGCTCCATAGATATAGGGGCCCGTGACGCAGATGAGCGGGAGAAAGGGTTTCTGAATTACGCTGCCCGATACCCTAATGTCCATGTCGTTCAGATTTCCTATACCTCTTCGGAGACCAGCGATGCGGAGGAGCTTACACGGCTTATGCTTATCAAGCATCCGGCACTGCGGGGCATTGCTACCCTGAACGAAATTGCTTCCCAGGGAGCGGCAAAAGTTATTCAAAGCTTGGGATCAGGCACAATAAAAATGGTTGCTTTCGACAGTTCTCCCTCTATGATGGAACTGCTTCAGGATGGTACTGTTCAGGCCACCGTGATCCAGAATCCGTTCAGCAACGGATATTTGGCCGTGAAGCATGCTGTAGAAGTGATTGAAGGTATGGATGTGCCCGAGCGGGTGGATACGGGAACGAAGATAATTGATTTGGACAATATGCTATGGCCGGAGAATCAGAAACTTTTATTTCCGTTCGTACGATAGCTGAAGATTACAGTCTTCATTTCAAGTTTAGTATATTAGAATTTTCATAAAACAAAGCAGTATTTTATATTCGCAACCGTTTTCAAGTAGGGCATAATAAGGATGTACCCGGGAGAACACGGGACAAACAAAAATAGAAATATTCTCAGGAGGTCAATCAATAATGAAAAAAATCACTTCCGTATTACTCGCCAGTGCTTTGCTGGGAGCCGCTCTTGCAGGCTGTGGCAGCAACAAAGCAGCTAACACTGGTAACGCTGCAGAAACCACTGCTGCTCCTGCCGCCGATGCGGCTGCAACTCCGAAAGTCGGCGTGGCCATCTACAAATTTGATGACACTTTCATGACTGGCGTTCGTAACGCAATCCAGACTTCTGCTGAAGGAATCGCTGAAGTAGATATCGTGGATAGCCAAAACTCCCAACCCACACAAAATGACAAGGTAGACTTGTTCATCACTAAAAAATATAACGGCATGCTGATCAACCCGGTTGACCGTACAGCTGCTGGCGTTATTATCGACAAAGCAAAAACTGCAAACATTCCGGTTGTATTCCTGAACCGCGAGCCGCTTCCTGAAGACATGAAGAAATGGGACAAAGTTTACTATGTAGGCGCTAAAGCAGAAGAGTCCGGCACAATGTCCGGCCAACTGGTTGTTGACTACTGGAAAGCAAACCCGAAAGCTGACAAAAATGGCGACGGCGTTCTCCAATATGTAATGCTTAAGGGCGAGCCAGGACACCAGGATGCTGAGCTTCGTACAACTTACTCCATTCAGGCTATCGAAGATGCAGGAATCAAGGTAGAGAAATTGGCTGAAGACACCGCAATGTGGGATCGCGTAAAAGGTCAAGAAAAAATGGCTGCTTTCCTCGGCTCCAACGGTGACAAAATCGAAGCCGTACTGGCTAACAATGATGACATGGCACTTGGTGCTATCGAAGCATTGAAAGCTGCCGGATACTTCACTGGCGACAAATACATGCCGGTAGTAGGTGTGGATGCAACTGCTCCTGCTGTTCAGGCTTTGGAAGATGGAACCATGCTTGGAACGGTTCTGAACGATGCCAACAACCAAGGTAAAGCTGCTATCACGGTTGCCGCTCTGCTTGCTAAAGGCGAAGCACCAACTAAAGAAAACGTAGGCTTTGACGTCACTGATAACCAATATGTGTGGATTTCCTACAAAAAGATCACTAAAGACAACGTTGCTGACGCTAAATAAGCTAACTTCACCAATTTAGATTAAAAGGAAATAAACGGGGGGCGTTTAGCTCCCCGGTATTCCTTACGGGCAGGGAACAGGATGGAACCGCTGTGCCTCTCATAGAAAAAAGAAAAAAACGTAGGGGGCGTAAGAAAATGGCTCAAAGTGAGTTTTTGCTGGAAATGAAGAACATCACGAAAGAATTTCCCGGCGTTAAAGCGCTGGACGGTGTAAGCTTGCAAGTTAAACCAGGCTCCGTTCATGCTTTAATGGGCGAGAATGGTGCAGGAAAATCAACGCTGATGAAATGTCTCTTCGGAATTTATTCACCGGATGCCGGTGAGATTTATCTGAACGGCGAGAAGGCCACTATAAATAACTCTAATGATGCACTCAAAAGCGGGATCTCGATGATTCACCAAGAGCTTCACCCCGTACCTTACCGCAGCGTAATGGAAAATATCTGGTTAGGACGTTTTCCGACCAAGGGAATCGGGCCGTTTCAGTTTATTGACCACAAAAAAATGTATACCGATACGGAAAACCTTTTTAAAGATTTGGATCTCGATCTGAATCCCGAAACTTTGGTGGGCAAGCTGTCCGTATCCAAAATCCAATCCATTGAAATCGCGAAAGCCGTCTCTTTTCATTCTCGCGTTATTGTAATGGACGAACCGACTTCATCCTTGACAAGCGTGGAAGTGGAGCATCTGTTCCGGATTATCCGGGATCTCCAAAAAAGAGGCGTAGCCATTATTTATATATCTCACAAAATGGAAGAGATTCTCGAAATTTCCGACGATGTTACCATCATGCGTGATGGTAAAAAAATCGGCACATGGCCGGCAGCGGAAATGACAACCGATTTGATTATCTCCAAAATGGTTGGTCGGGACTTGACGAATCGATTCCCGGAACGGTTCAACGTACCGAGTGAAGTCTACATGAAAGTTGAAGGCTTGACTTCTCCGGAGCCGAGATCCTTCAAAGATGTTTCTTTTGACTTAAGACGCGGCGAAATTCTGGGTATTGGCGGTCTCGTCGGCGCTCAGCGTACAGAAGTTATTGAAGCGTTGTTTGGTCTTCGTGCCATTAAGTCAGGTACAATCTCGATCGACGGCAAGGCAGTGAAAATTAATTCCCCTAAGGATGCGAAGAAGCACGGTCTGGCTCTGCTTACGGAAGAGCGTCGTGTAACCGGTATTTTCCCTGTATTATCCGTACATGAGAATGGTGCAATCGCCAACCTTGACCGCTATCAGAAACCGTACTTCCTGCTTGATGGAAAGAAGAAAAAAGCGGAAGTCGATAAAATGATTGAAAAACTGCGTACAAAAACACCTACAACCAAAACACAGATCATGAATTTGTCTGGGGGTAACCAGCAGAAGGTGCTGCTGGCCAGATGGCTGCTTACCGAGCCTGAAATTCTCCTTCTCGATGAGCCGACACGCGGTATCGATGTTGGAGCCAAGTTCGAAATATATTCGATCATCGCCGATTTGGCGAAACAAGGTAAAAGCATCATTATGATTTCCTCTGAAATGCCGGAGCTGCTCGGAATGTCTGATCGGGTAATGGTCATGTCGGAAGGAAAAATGACAGGAATACTAGAAGGCGCGCAGGCTACGGAAACCGAAGTTATGCGTCTCGCTGCACAGCATTAGGATAGGAAATCTAAGGGGGAACATACTCATGAACGCCAAAAAAGCTCAAACTTTTATTACACAAAACGCTATTTATATCGTATTGGTACTGCTTATTGCGGGTATTGCCTTATATGAACCAGCTTTTATCTCTGTAAACACACTGCGTGACATTATGATTCAATCGTCTACGCGGATTATTATCGCACTAGGCGTTGCCTTTATCCTCATTACGGCCGGTACTGACTTATCTGCAGGCCGGGTAGTCGGCTTCACGGCGGTTATCTCCGCATCCATGCTGCAAATTCCGGATTATTCCCGTCGTTTCTTCCCGGATCTGCCGCAGATTAACGTTTTGATTCCAATTCTTATCGCGATAATTGCAGGTTTGCTCTGCGGTCTCGTAAATGGTCTGATCGTTTCAAAGCTTAATGTACCACCATTCATCGCCACCTTGGGTACAATGGTTATCGTATACGGTGTAAACTCCCTGTACTTCGACATGGAACCAAACCAATCCCAGCCTATCGGCGGTCTGCGTCCCGATTTCACCAATATCGGTTCCGGATTTATCGGCAGCGGCCAATATTCGATCCCATATATCGTTATCATCGCTCTGGTAGTCGCAGGTATTGTATGGGTACTGTTCAACAAAACGAAACTCGGCAAGAATATGTACGCTATCGGCGGCAACATGCAAGCTGCTAAAGTATCCGGTATCGACGTTTCCAAAAACCTGATTTACATCTATGCCATCGCTGGTGCTTTGTACGGTCTGGCGGGTGTGCTTGAAGCTGCAAGAACAGGCGGAGCTACAAACAACTATGGTAACATGTATGAGCTTGATGCCATCGCAGCCTGCGTAGTCGGCGGTGTATCCACAACAGGTGGTATCGGTACTGTACCGGGCGTACTGGTAGGTGTTATCATTTTCACCCTGATCAACTATGGTTTGACCTTTATCGGCATCAGCCCTTACTATCAGTTGATTATTAAAGGTTTGATCATCATCGCGGCGGTTGCTTTCGATATGCGCAAGTATTCGTCTAAAAAATAACGCGTGGTGATGAATGCGCCGTAACTGCGGTGAATATTGGGCTTACGATCGCTGTTGTTCTCGGATTTCCTGATTTAAACCGCTGTCAGCGGTAGAAATCCGAGAACAGCTTATGCTTACGAAGCGAGTTTTCCTGCGGAAAACTTTCGGGCGACCACTGCGTTTCTCCAGCTCCAATATTCCCCTCCGTTACTTCTCATCACCTCGCTAAGCAGGTGGCATGCAAAAAAGCGTTTGCGACATACAGCAAACGCTTTTTACTATGTTTATTTCGATTGCTTCGCTCCGAAATTAGTTATATAAGATGAACTTAAAAAATGATATTAGGGTGAGGAGTAACGAAGGAGAGGTTTGGAACTGTAGGAGCGATAGCGCCCGCCTTTGTCTCCGGATTTCACCCGCGAACAGCGGTACAATTGAAGAAATTCTTACGACAACAGCGGCCGGAAGTCCAAACATTCTCCGTAGTTACGAATGACCCCTAAGTAGTAAAATCTTTAGTTCATCTTATATAGATTGAGAGATTTCGTTAACAATTTGGGTTAGTGCCTCACTGATTGGTGTAAGTGGACGACCGAGCAGCTTTTCCAAATCGTTGCTTTCGATCTCCAGTGCGCCTTCCCGGATGCCTTGCTGGATACCTACGAGAATAGGGATGACGAAGTCGGGTACACCCGCGCCCAGCATGATCTCGGCATACTTGGCATCATCGACTTGTTGCACGGGTACTTCTTTGCCTAATACCGTTTCAATAACAGACACCAGTTCTTCTTGGGTCATCAGTTTACCTGAAAGCTCGTAAATCGTATTCTCGTGCCCATATCCCGCCAATACTGCTGCGCCTGCCTCCGCGTAATCTTGTTGTGCTGCCCAGCCTGCCTTGCCGTTTCCGGCAGATGTCACCCACGGCGCTCCTGCCATCACACCTTGAAGGGTCCCGATCTCGTTCTCCAGGTACCAATTATTACGCAAGAAGGAATACGGAATGCCCGTTTGAATAATAGCTTCTTCCGTGACACGGTGTACAACAGCAAGGAATAACGAGCTTTCACTTGCATTCGTTGCACTAGTATATGCTATGAATCCAACTCCCGCTCTTTGAGCTGCTGCTACCGCGTTTGAGTGCTGCCGAATTCTTGTTTCGTTGTCCCCGTCTGTAGAAATAATTAATAACCGATCAATACCTGCAAAGGCGGAATCCAATGTTTCCGGGCGGTCAAAATCTCCATGCCGAACTTCAACTCCCTGAGCTTGTAGTCCTTCTGCTTTTTCCGGATTGCGAACGCTGACAGCTAATTGACTTGCTGGTACAGATTTCAATAACGTTTCTACAACTTTCGCTCCCAATTTCCCTGTTGCGCCTGTGACTAAAATTTTCATCTTCGTATTCCTCCCAATATAATTAGTTGTAATCAATCTCGTTATAACTTTATAAGTTACAACGAGTTTATAAAATAAAAGCTCTTAAAGGAGCTCTCATTTATTTGAATCTTGTTGTGAGCTGACTCAACGTTGTTTGTGCCAACCTGTGTTCCATGGCGGACTGAGCCTCATTCAATTCGGATTGAAGAACCAGCTCAATATTCCGGCCTACGGGGCATTGCATATTCGGATCAGCGTGAACACGGAATAATTGGTTATCTTCAATCACATCTACAGCGCGATAAACATCAAGAAGCGTAATTTCCTCGGGTGCTTTGAGTAGAGAAGCGCCTCCTACCCCTGACCGTACTTCCACTAACCCTGCCTTTTTTAACATTCCCATAATTCTTCGAATGACCACAGGATTTGTGTTTACGCTGCCCGCAATGAAGTCCCCGGTCAATTCGTTCGGATGAACAGCAATCAGGGTAAGGATATGAACAGCCATGGAAAAGCGCGTGCTTATTTGCTTCAAACTTATCACCACCGTTGTAACCATTGTAGTTATTACCGGGCGCGATGTCAATATCAATGAGTGACCCCAAGACACATAAACACCCGCTTTCCCATATTCTATAGGCAAATGCCTTGTGCAGGGGGAGCGAATGAGGATGATTAGAATTAGGCTGAATGACTTGGGCAGCGGGAAAGAAGATAGTCTGCTAAACACGGAAGTATGGAAATGGGACGGTACGGGCTGGAGTGGATTAAGCAAGCAGCAAGAGGATTTCGTTCGGGCGGAGGAAGATCAATTTGCCACAATTCCTGCGGAACCGGGATTGTACCGTGTGGATTATTCCAGCAAGCCGTGGGACACACTCTCCTTACTTGAGGATAATGAGGCCAATGACTTGCGCACTACAGCTTTACACCCGGCTCCTTTTAAGCTAAAGGACGGGATGTTATGGGGTTATGTAAGCGATGAAGGAAAGACTGTGATTGATCCGCGTTTTGAATATGCTGAGGATTTTCAGGAGAATGGGCTTGCGATTGTACAGATTAAGGGGCATAGCAGTCTGATCGACAGCTCTGGCCGGGAAAAGGTGAAACCGATTTACTCTTTCATTGCCCCCTTTTCGGAAGGGCGTGCTGTAGTCTCTGATTCAAAAGGGTATTTCCTGATGGATGAAGCCGGCAAGGCGGTTACCTCGAAACGGTATGATTTCCTGAACTCCCTGCAGGAGGGGCGTGCGCTTTTTTATACGGGTCAGGACAGTGGCAAGATTCGATACGGTTATCTGGACCGGCAGGGAAAAGAGGTAATACCTGCTGCGTATGAGGATGCGAGTGACTTCACAGAGGGGACAGCACTGGTGAAAACGGGCAGCGGGGAGTTCGCTTTGATAAATCCGGAGGGGCGTCAAATGCATACGTACAGCCATCCTTTTGTAGGAAGTCCGGGTGACGGGATGCTCTCGTTCCAGGCTGCTGAAAATGGCAAATACGGCTATCTCCGCACGGACGGGACTATAGCCATTCAGCCGCAATTTACATCAGCCCTTCCTTTTTCAAGCGGGAGAGCAGTTATAAATACAGCAGATAATTATGGCAATGCCTACGGACTGATCGACAAGCAGGGCAGGATGGTTATACCTGCACAATATTATGAGGTTCAGCAGCTTGGAGAGTCGAGGGTGGCTCTTGGAACTCCTCTCTATCCGGATCAGCCTTATCGGGGCTCACGCTATGAGATAGCTGACGCGGATACAGGGAAGGTTTTAAACAATCATCCATTGCTTGGGGTCAATAATTACAGTAACGGGTTAGCTTCGGTATATGATGCCAAGGAGACTTACTTTATAGATAAAAGCGGTGGCAGAGCAGCCCAGCCTCCAGTCCTTCCGGGTGCAGGAACGCTCTCCTTCAGCGGCAATTTAATCCGGGCTGATGTGGACCAGCGTACAGCATATTATAACCGCTTGGGTAAGCTGGTGTGGAAGCAAAACACTGTAATTCCTTTGAGACCTCCATATTCTGTCTTAGAGAAAAAATACAACCCGAATAAGGATTACTTAGTCTACTACCCGGAAGTAGAGGGGATCGCCAATGTGGAGGTTTCCAGAGGTGTTAACGATAAACTGCGGAAGCTTTCACTTGCAGAGGGTGCCGGAAGCGGCTCAGCTTCGCAGGAATTTAGCTATACCGGTGATTTCTCCGTTGCTTTCTTCCGTAAAAACCTGCTGGTCCTGGAACTCAGCGGATATCATTTTCCTTTTGGAGCTGCACACGGCATGCCTACCAGGATCTATGTACACATCAATTTACGTAATGGGAAATTCTACAGGCTGAGTGATCTGTTTAAGCCGGGGAGTAAATACGTGGCAAAGCTAAGTGAAATTGTCGGCAAACAGATCGCGAACGACCCTCAGTATTCTTATGTATTCCCGGGATCGTACAAGGGGATATCTGCGGACCAGCCATTTTATGTGGATGAACAGGCGCTTTACCTTTATTTTGCACCTTATGAAATTGCACCTTATGTTGCAGGTTTTCCTACTTTCCGTATCCCTTATGCCGAGATTATGGGACTAATATCGACGGAAGGGGAGTTTTGGCAGTCGTATCATTAAACAGAACACGTACGGATGCCGATAATGAATAAAAGAGTTTGATTTACGATCAAAACCTTGCCGTCCTCCCGGGGGCGGCAAGGTTTTGTGGTGTAATAGATACCCAATTTTGTACAAGCTAAACGCTGTTTTTGAAATTTACAATAAATAACACCGCACAGACTACAGAAGTGTGTTACAATAACTGAGGGCAGAAAAGTTACATATTTGTAATCTTTTCCGCAGCCATCTAATCACCCTAGAAATAACATCCAGAATATAAGGAGTTGGCAAAATGAAAAGCAAGACATTAAAAGCATTAATCGGTGGAAGCCTAGCAACTGTTATGGCGGTGAGCATCTCTCTTCCTGTACAAGCTAATGCTGCAGCAGCCGGCACGGAGGTCCAGACCTTTAGCCGCTACGAACAAATAGTCAAATACTTCCAGACTTATTATGGGAATGTTACCCCTACTATAGCGAACAATACTACTGTGGTGACCAAGCCCGCGGCGGCGGTAGTCCCACAGAAGAGTGCTGCAGCAGCAGCTACCCGAGCAACCAAGAAGACAGCAGTGGCTGCCCCGGCAAGCACTAAATTAACTTACACACAGCAGGTAGTAGCTTTGGTAAACAAGGAGCGTGCCGCTGCCGGACTGAATGCGGTTATGGGATTGGATAGCTTGAACAAGGTGGCGGCGGCAAAAGCAACGGATATGCGTACGAACAAATATTTCTCGCATACCTCGCCTACCTACGGATCACCGTTCGAAATGATGTCTGACTTTGGAATTACTTATAAAGCCGCAGGCGAGAACATCGCTATGGGCCAGAAAACACCGGAAGAAGTAATGAAGGCATGGATGAACAGCCCGGGCCACCGGAGTAATATCCTCAGTAAAAATTTCAATTACATCGGTGTAGGCTTTGATAATAACTATTGGGTTCAGGAGTTTGTAGGCAAATAAGTTTTTACATCAGATATCGTTCTCCGCATCTTGGGCGGAGGGCGATTTTTTATTTATCGCGCCTAGCCAAGCTAGGCACAACTAATTGATGGAAGTTCAATTGAGGTAAGAGCCAAGTCGCCTTGTAGCTGACGGGCAACTGGTGGAGAGATCCTAAGGTTGAAGCCCCGTGACAAAGTAACTCCGCAAAGAGTGCGAGCAAAACAGCAGGCCGTAACATGAAGTGAATCCTGCTATTTCTGTCCAACGCGAAAAAGCGGTTTTTTCAACGATGAATTCCCGTTTACGGATTATCCGATTTTTATTCGGCCGCTATTGCAGCCTGTCGTTCCGAAAAACGCATCCAGATCTATTTCCGGGGCAGGCGGAGGTACGGGAAATGTCGTGAACACAGTAAATGGGGTGACTGTAAACAATGTGTTGGATCCTGATAATGTAGATAACACTGCACAAGGAAATGTTTAAGCTTGCCGTATGCGAATGGCTTGCCCGCCTCCAGGGGCGAGTCTCAATTTTAGTATCGTATTTCTGTCAACAAATGCTTTATGAATATCTACAGGATACGGATTGCACTTCCAAGCAGCGCCAGCGCCATCAGCATATATTTCGGCCACATATTTTATATTTGGTTCAAGAAAAGTGAGCGGCGCTCCAAGTGTACGTCCATTTTCGTTGGTAATGCTGCCCAGATACCAATCTTCACTGTTTCTGTCTTTCCGGACAATCGTAACATATTTCCCGATTTCTCCATTTAAAACTTTGGTATCCTGCCAATCAGTAGGTACATCGATGATGAATTGAAAAGCATCACGCTGCTTTTCATAATTTTCCGGCAAATCAGCAGCCATTTGTAGAGGACTGTAAATGACTACATAAAGCGCCAGTTGTTTAGCCAAGGTACCCTGAACCCTGTTGTTGGGTTTATATTCCTTATAAGTAAGTTTAACGATCCCTGGTGTATAGTCCATGGGACCGGGAAGCAGTCTGGTAAATGGAAGGATTGTGGTGTGGTCCGGAGGATTGCTTCCATGTTGACTCGAAGCATCAAATTCCTGTCCTCGTGCACCTTCGCGAGTCATCATGTTGGGATAAGTACGTCTTTCTCCCGTATCTTTTATAGGTTCATGCACATCTAAACTGATGTGATATCGGGCTGCAGTCTCTATCACTTTTCTATGATGATTCACCATATATTGTCCATCACGCCATTCCAGACCTGCAAGATTGCCTTGCTCATCAAGACGCTTGACCCCTGGATCAAAAGTTACGTATCCTGATTTCACAACATCGATCCCCAGATTTTTGTAGAAAGCAAAAGCCTTTTCCATCTGGCGTTCGAAATTCTGAATAGCAGTAGCAGTCTCCATATGACCGATGATTTTTACTCCTTTTTTTGCAGCATATGAGGTTACTTCTACTATGTCATAATCTTCATATGGAGTTGTAAAATCAAATTTTTCCCCATGTTTTATCCAATCGTTGTCCCAGCCTATATTCCATCCCTCAATCAATACCATCGGAATGCCATATTTAGCGGCAAAATCGATATATCTCTTGGCATTTTCAGTAGTTGCACCATGTTTGGGACCAGAGCTCCAAGTGTATTTTCCAAGATGAATCCCCCACCATATACCTATATATTTACCCGGTTTAACCCACGAAACATTCCCTAATTTGTTAGGTTCGTTGAGATTAAGAATCAGATAAGATGTGATCAAGTCGCCTGGCTTTTCTGCAATTTGGATCGTACGCCAAGGAGTTTTTAGAGGAGTAGAGCCTTTTACTTTAACGCCGTCTGACCACGGAACCAGATCGGCTGCGAGCGTATTATTCCCAAGAGGCATTAATGTCATAGAGGAATAGTCCGACAGATTAGCTTCGTGGATACTCATGTACAGTCCGTCAGCCGTTTTCATGGTTAGAGGTGTATGGACGGCACGGTAGGGAATGGAATCAAGAGGAGTTTTGTTAAAGAGGTACTCCGAATAAAGTTCTTGATAGGCAGGAATCCACCAAGCCTCATTTACATCGGTTAGGGCAAATTCGGTTTCCTCGTTCAAGATTTCAAAATGGGAGAGATTGTCTTGTTTGGGCAATTCGTAACGGAATCCGAGGCCGTAATTGTATACGCGAAAGACTAAGGTCATTCTACGGAGAGTTTCGGTAGTTTCTTCAAGATCCACTCGGAGTTCATTGTAATGATTGCGGATTTCTTTGACTTCACCCCAAGGCTGCGTCCAAATTTCGTCAAAACTGCCATACTTGCTTGCAGTGACTATGAAATTCCGGTTGAGCGGCTCTGCATTTTTAAATGTAAAACCTAGTTTCGATGGTTTAATAATGAGTTTATCGTTATATGTTACACGATAAAATGGAACGCCGTTTTTTAGCATAAACGCGACTTGAACCCTGCCATCTGGTGAAGAAACAGAATAGGTGCTATACAATTTTAATGATTTTAACAACACATTCTCTGCGTAAATTGGTATTTTTAGCAGTTGGCCAACAAATAAAATGGGATAAAACAATCCATTGATCCGTATTATGTCATGAATGGTGACATGAAATCGTTGTGCAATTGAATAAAAAGTATCTCCAGGCTTGACTGTATAAAGTATGTTAGTGGTCTTTTCCATAATATACCCCCACAAACGAACGATTTCGATTGAATAAATAATGACTTATAATTTGGTTACATCATAATATGATAATATTCATGACTTAAGCACTTCATAAGTTGATGGATTTTTTACACCTTTTCAGTAGGGGATTGCGGAAGCCCACGGGGGAAGGGGTCCGGCATTGCCCGGGAAGAGCTGTTCATCACCACGAAGGTGTGGAATTCCGATCTGGCTACGATTCCACGCTGAGAGCGTCCGAGGAAAGCCGAAGCCCCTCCAGTGAAATTTCAGTTCTCTACTCTACAGTCGGCTGCTCTACCAGCTAAGCTAATAACCCGTGTCATGAATCAATAAGGATTTATTGTATACACCAAATATCAGTAGTCAAGTACTGATTTTGATTTAGAGCCATTTTTTCAAGAAAAAATTTATGAGGGCTAAATTAGAGGGAAATCCACTTTTTTGCCTCCGCTATTCATTCCCACTTTGAACATTTGCAAATTGCAGATAGAAGAATTATGTTTATGTACATAGTTAATAAGACTGAAGAATTTGGCACAAGAGAAAGTTTGCGGAGGGATAGATTTTGAATGATTCCAAATGGATCTGGCGCTTTGTAAGCCTGGTTTCTATAATAGCAACCATAATCTTTATTGTTGGCTTTGGTTATGCGGTAAAGGATATTGTTAATCCGCAAGGAGATGTTCCTCTTACCTCTCTGCCTCAGGAGACGGTCTCACCGGAGGGTGACGCGGCCGAAATTTTAAAGGTGGTTGCGCTGGGAGACTCGCTCGCCAAAGGAACGGGTGATAATACAGGCAACGGATTTGTGAAACGCGCTGTATCAGGAATGTTATTGGATGGCGGAAAAGTCAGCCTGCTCGGGAACCTTGGAATCAACGGACTAACCACTACGGGATTGCAAAGTGAACTAAAAGAAGCAGGCGTGAAGTATACGATCCGCCAGGCTAACACGATTTTGGTTTCCATAGGAGGCAATGATTTATTCAGAGGATCAGGAATGAGTCAGAGCGGAAATGCGGGTCCTGATTCAGCGGCCAGCGCTCCCTCGGAGGCTTCCGGAAATGGGTCTGCTGCAGCCAAAGAAGAGATGACCCCGGAGTCGCTTTTGGCGGCGCTGCCCGAGGCCTCCAAGCGGCTTGGAGCGCTGCTTCAACAGATTTCCGAGATTAACCCTGAGGCCAAGGTCTATTATTTAGGCCTGTATAATCCTTTCGGTGATATTCCAGAGATGCAGGTTCCCGGGAATCAGGCAGTTACTGTCTGGAACAATGCAGCTATGGAAATTATTAATCGTCACAGCAACATGACACTTGTTCCGACTTTTGATTTGTTTCACAATCACCTGGAGAAGTATCTTTCGTCGGATCATTATCACCCGAGCGGTGAGGGTTATCAGCGTATTGCAGATCGGATTATACAGGCGATGCGTTAGAAGATCGATGATTTCATGAGGGATTGACATGAGGGTACTAAGGAGTTGTAAGGAAGATGAACAACGATAATAACAGCGGCTCGGGAAAAGTCGTCTTGTCCGTGAATAATGTCCGAAAAAAAATAGGCCGTAAATGGATTATAGATGATGTCTCATTCGATGTAAGGGAAGGCGAGATATTTGGTTTCCTCGGTCCAAATGGTGCAGGGAAGACAACGACAATTCGTATGCTCGTTGATTTGATTCGTCCAAGTACCGGGACAATTACCGTCTGTGGATATAATGTCAACCGTGATCCGGAGAAGGCGCTGCAATATGTAGGCTCTATTGTTGAGAACCCGGAGGTTTATACTTATTTGACAGGCTGGGAGAATCTACAGCACTTTGCCCGTATGCAGCCGGGAGTGGATGAGACCCGAATTGCTGAGGTGGTGGACATTGTACGGCTGGATCAACGGATACATGATAAGGTGAGAACATATTCACTTGGAATGAGGCAGCGTCTAGGTATCGCCCAGGCTCTGCTGGGAAGACCCCGGCTGCTTATTCTGGACGAGCCTACGAATGGACTTGATCCCAAGGGAATTAAGGAGCTGCGGGAATTTATTCGGAAGCTGGCCGATGAGGGCTTAGCTGTATTTGTCTCAAGTCATCTTCTTAGTGAAATACAGCTTTTATGTGACCGAGTAGCAATTATCAGCAAAGGCCGTGTCCTGGCTGTAGGCGGAGTAAACGAGCTTGTGGCCCGAAACTCTCCTTATGTATTATGGGAAGTTGAGCCTTTTGCTAAAGGGAGGGAACTGCTGGCGGCCCGACCTGAGATCACTATTACCGACCCGGCAGAGGTGACGCTGGATGACACCGTAATTGCAGGAATGGGAGCGAACTCCGTTATAACAATTATGGAGGATGAGCTAATCCCGGAAATCGTCGCCGCGTTAGTTGCTGCGGGTATTGAGATAAGTGGTGTGCATAAAATTAACCCTACATTGGAACAGCTATTCTTGAAACTGACGGAGGGTGAGACTATTGAATAATCTGCTGCCGCTCATCCGTAATGAGTGCATTAAGATACTAAAAAAGAAACGGTTTTATGTTATTCTGCTTATTCTGGCCGTGCTGATTCCTATGTTTACTTATGCCCAAATGCGCATCGCCGAGCGCAGCCGGGATAAATTCAACTCTGATTGGCGGCTTGAGGTTCAGCAGCAGATTACCGATAACCAGAATTCGCTAAGCAGCGACCGTATTCCGGAGGAATGGAAGTCGTACCGGCGGATTTTTGTGCAGCAGTTGCAGTACTACCTCGATCATGATGTGAATCCGAATGAGCCAAGCGGGGTTACCTTTACCCGTGAATTTTTGGACAACTCCGTTACACTGTTCATTCCACTTTTGATTATGGCTGTAGCCTCCGATTTGGTATCAGGAGAAAGAACTACCGGGACAATTAAGATGCTGCTGACAAGACCGGTTAAACGCTGGAAGATTCTTTTTAGCAAAATGGCGGCATTGATCATGTTTGTGTCGCTTATCGTGCTGTCTACTTTCTTGCTCAGCTATCTGATATCGGGCTTGGCCTTCGGGTATAAGGGATTTAATGTTCCGGTATTTACAGGCTTCCAGATCAGTGGAGATACTGTAAACATGTCTGCAGTACATGCGGTTCCACAATGGGAATATATACTTATGCAATGCGGTTTGATCTGGTTTGTGAGTGTGGTTGTAGCACTGCTCGCCTTTATGGTGTCGGTTCTGGTTCGCAGCACAGCGGCAAGTATCGTAGTCATGATGGCAACACTCATAGCCGGCACTATTTTGACCAATATGGCATCGGCCTGGACCACCGCTAAATATTTGTTCATGGTCAACCTGGGTCTGACCGGATATTTGGCGGGCACACCCGCGCCCATAGAGGGAATGTCACTTCCATTTTCTATGGCGGTATTGAGTGTATGGGGCATAATATCAGTGATCATTTCATTCACTGTCTTTACGAAACGGGATATTTTGAATTAGAATGAACAAAGTGACCAAAACATTTGTTTGCATTTTGGTATAGAGAAGAGAAGGGGGAGCATGAATGCTCGAACAGATCGATTTGTTTGCAGAGTCATCAAAGAACGGTGAATTAGGCCGGACTGGATACGATGCTGACGACATTCAAGTGCTCGAGGGTCTGGTTGCGGTACGCAAACGGCCTGGCATGTATATTGGCAGTACGAGTTCCTCGGGGCTGCACCATCTGGTATGGGAAATTGTTGATAATGCTGTAGATGAACATTTGGCAAAATTTTGTTCCAAAATTGACATTACGCTGCGCAAGGACGGCTCGGTTACCGTAATTGACAACGGGCGGGGAATCCCGACCGGTATGCACAAAACGGGAGTGCCTACGCCACAGGTTGTATTTACGATTCTGCACGCTGGCGGTAAATTCGGTGGTTCCGGTTATAAGAAATCAGGCGGTCTGCATGGTGTGGGGGCTTCGGTTACCAACGCTTTGTCCGAATGGCTGGAGGTTGAGATTTACCGCGAGGGCAAAATCCATCGGCAGCGCTTCGAATATTGGGTGGACAAGAGTGGGAAAGAGCATGTGGGAGAGCCTGTCACGGGTCTCGAAGTCTTGGGTAATACGAACAAAACCGGTTCGAAGATTACCTTCAAGCCGGATATTCGCGTCTTCCCGAATGGCATTGCGCTAAGCTATGATACACTTGCTGAACGTGTTCAGGAGATTGCCTTCCTTAATTCGGGCCTGCGAATCACGCTGACAGATGATCGGAGTAACAGGCAGGATGAGTACTTATATGAAGGCGGAGCTAGCCAGTTTGTTCAATTTCTAAATGAGGGCAAGGATGTTCTGCATGATGTGATTCATTTCAGCGCGGAAAAGGATGACATAGAAGTTGAAGTAGCGCTTCAGTACAACGGAGGCTATACGGAAACACTGGCTTCCTTCGTAAACTCGATTCCTACCCGCAGCGGAGGTACACATGAGACCGGCTTTAAGACGGCCTATACCCGGGTGATGAACGAATATGCGCGGCGTACACAATTGCTGAAGGAGAAGGATAAGAATCTGGAAGGCAATGATCTGCGTGAAGGAATGATGGCTGTAATCAGCGTCAAAATGTCCGAGGTTGAATTTGTCGGTCAGACGAAGGATCAGTTAGGCAGTGCGTCTGCCCGCAGCGCAGTGGATTATATCGTTTCCGAGAACATGGCACGTTTTCTCGAAGAGAACCCCCAGGTCGCTCAAAGCCTGCTGAAGAAGTCCATTCAGGCCTCCAAAGCCCGGGAAGCGGCGCGCAAAGCCCGTGATGAAATCCGCTCCGGCAAGAAACGCAGCGAAAGCTCGAATCTTGGCGGCAAGCTGACGCCTGCGCAGTCGAAGGACTTCACCCGTACGGAGCTGTTCATCGTGGAAGGCGATTCTGCCGGAGGTTCTGCCAAGCAGGGCCGAGACTCCAAGATTCAGGCGATTTTGCCGCTTAAAGGGAAGCCGATGAATCCGGAGAAGGCCAAGCTGCTGGACATATTGAAGAACGATGAATACAAGGCAATCATTTCCGCAATTGGAGCGGGGATCGGCACGGAATTTGCCGTGGAAGACAGCAATTATTCCAAAATCATTATTATGACCGATGCGGATACCGATGGAGCGCACATTCAGGTGCTGCTGCTGACCTTTTTCTATCGATATATGAAGCCGTTGATTGATGCCGGGAAGGTGTTTATCGCTCAACCGCCTTTATATAAGCTGACACGCAAAACAGGTAAGCTGGAAACAGTCCGATATGCCTGGAGTGATGAGGAGCTGCAGAATTACCTGAAGGAATTCGGCAAAAACTTTGAGCTTCAGCGTTATAAAGGACTGGGTGAGATGAATCCTGATCAGCTGTGGGAAACGACAATGAATCCGGAGTCGCGCACGCTGCTGCAGGTGCAGATTGAGGACGCCGCCAAGGCGGAACGCCGCGTATCCACACTTATGGGCGATAAAGTCGATCCCCGCAAGCGCTGGATTGTCGAGAACGTCGATTTCACCGAGTTTGTGGAGTAGTGCTGCAAGTGACGATAATCCCGATTATTAAAGAGCTTGGTGATTTAAGGAGCGTAGGGGAGGTTTGGAACTGTAGGAGCGATAGCGACCGCCTTTGTCTCCGGATTTTATCCGCGAAACGCGGTATAATCAAAAAAATCTGGGGACAACAGCGGCCGAAAGTCCAAACATTCCCCGCAGCAACGATTATAATCACCAGACTGCTTTTAAGCGGGCAGTTTGAGGAACAGAAGGTGAGCCAATGAGCAGTTTATCAGAACAATTTTTACCGGCTTTTCTGGAAGAGGTCGTCGGTGACCGCTTTGGCCGGTATTCCAAATATATTATTCAGGACCGGGCCATACCGGATGTCCGTGACGGGCTCAAGCCGGTACAGCGCCGTATTTTATATTCGATGTACGACTCCGGCAACACTCCGGACAAGCCATACCGGAAGTCGGCCAAAACCGTCGGTGATGTAATGGGTAACTATCACCCTCACGGTGATTCCTCCATTTACGACGGAATGGTACGGATGGCACAGCCATGGAAGATGGGTCATGTGCTTGTGGACGGACACGGCAACTGGGGTTCGATGGACGATGATCCGGCAGCGGCGATGCGCTATACGGAAGCTCGTCTGTCTCCCATCGCCATGGAGATGATGCGCGATATCGAGAAACGGACTGTGCTGTTTAAGGATAACTTTGACAACACCACAAAGGAACCCGTTGTTGTACCCTCGCGCTATCCGAATCTGCTCGTTAACGGTGCAAGCGGGATATCCGCCGGCTTCGCTACGGAAATTCCGCCGCATAACCTTCGTGAGGTCATCGATGCCTGCATCGCCGTGATGCAGAAGCCGGATATTGAGCTGGAAGACATTATGACTTTCATAAAAGGTCCGGATTTCCCGACTGGCGGCACCATTATGGGCGGCGAGGGCATTATGGACGCGTACCGTACCGGCAAAGGCCGCATTTACTTGCGGTCCAAGACGGAAATTGAGAACCTGCGCGGAGGCAAGCAGCAGATTGTGATTACAGAGGTTCCGTTTCAAGTCGTGAAATCAAGGCTCGTTACGGCCATGGAGAATATCCGTCTGGAGAAAAAAATCGAGGGAATTGCAGAAGTGCGTGACGAGAGCGGGCGTGAAGGCCTGCGCATCGTGGTGGAATTGAAGAAGGATGCGGATGCACAGGGGATTTTGGCTTATTTGCTCAAAAAAACCGATTTGCAGGTTACCTACAATTTCAACATGGTGGCCATTGTAAATAAAGCGCCGCAGCAGCTCGGGCTTAAAGCGATTCTGGAAGCCTATATCGCCCATCAGCGCGAGGTTGTTACGCACCGGACGCAGTATGACCTGGAGCGGGCGGAAGACCGTGCACATGTATTGGAGGGGCTGGTCAAGGCCCTGGACATCCTTGACGAAGTCATTGCGGCGATCAAAGCGTCGAAGAATCGTCAGGATGCCCAGAATAATCTGGTCTGGATGTTCGGTTTCAGCGAACGTCAGGCAGATTCCATTCTTACCTTACAATTGTATCGTCTGACCAATCTGGAGATTACATCGCTTCAGAAGGAACTTGACGAAATGCTTGCCCGGATCGCGGTTTTGCGCGGCATTCTGGAAAGTGATAAGAAGCTGATTACTGTAATCCGTAAGGAACTGCTGGAAATCCGCGACAAGTACGGCATTGACCGCCGTTCTCTCATTCAGGGAGAAGTGGAAGAAATTAAGGTTAGTCTTGAGGTATTGGTTAATGCAGAAGATGTGCTGGTAGCACTCTCAGCGGATGGATATATCAAACGGACAAGCATGCTGTCTTTTACACGTTCAGGCGGTGAGCGCAATACGTCTGGTGTCAAGGAAGGCGACTACATCATCAAGCTGTTTGACCTCAATACGAGAGACAGCTTGCTTGTCTTTACGCGTAAAGGTCAGTATTTCCAGCTTCCGGTTCATCAGATTCCCGACTTCAAATGGAAAGATCCAGGTACAGCGATAGTTAATGTTATCGGCTTGTCCAAGGGGGATGGAATCGTTAGTGTACTTCCGGTAAATAATTTGGACGATCCTGAGCAGAGCCTGGTGTTCATCACCCGCAAGGGACAGGTAAAGCGTACAGAGCTGAAGGAATACTCTACCAGCCGTTCCGGAGCTGTTGCGGCTTGTAAGCTGGTTGAAGGAGATGAAGTGCTCTCTGTGACGTCTAGCCGTGGAGATAAGGATATTGTGCTTGTCACCCGTGACGGCATGAGCATCAGATTCCGTGAAAGTGAAGTGAATCCGATGGGCCGGGTTGCAACCGGTGTACGGGGGATTCAACTGCGTGAAGGCGATGAGATCATATCCGGCTTCTGGGTAAGTGAAGACGAAGGAGAAATACTGGCCATAACCGAGATTGGCTATGCCAAGCGGTCGCTGCTGGTGGATTATCCATCCCAGAGCAGGGGCGGCAAGGGGATGCCGACATTCGAGTTCAAGGAAGGCAAACGTGTTCGTCCGAATGGCAGCAGGCTGGTTGGGGCTTTCTATTGCAAAGACCCTCTCGAAATGACAGCTGTAACCCGCGAGGGTACGTTTTATGCCTTTTCTTCTGAGGCTGCGCCGCTTGGTGACCGGCGTTCAACAGGCAAGCAGATTATTCCTGTTGAGAAGAAGGACGAAATCACGAGTCTTATGCATACCATCAAATAAAGCATGTCATTCCAGGCATAAACTTCCTATAAACGGTATTTGGCTGCTTTTCTGCGGAAAGGCAACCGGATACCGTTTTATTTTTTTCCTTTTTGCAGGAAAATCAATCCCTCTCTCGAACATGTAAGAATACCGGAAAGAACCGTGGGGAAAGGAAGGAATATGTGTGCACTCTTCTGAATTCAGTAAAATCTGGCATAAAATCTTGAAGGATTACAAGCTTCATATGGATACCAAGCTCGCCCCGTCTCTGACGGATGCCCAACTCACTGTGCTGGAATTGCTTCAGGAGCGTGATGTCATGAAACCTTCTGATTTGGCGCCGCATCTGGCAACGAGTCCGGCTGCAGTAACGATGCTGCTTGACCGTATGGAGAAGCACGACCTTATCAACCGCGAACGTGATAGTACGGACCGCCGGATCGTATGGGTAAGCATTACGGATACCGGGAAGATGGAAGCAGAGCGCGGCATGAAGATCCGCAGTGATTTTTTTGCTGAAGCCCTCGATCCTATCTCTTCACACAATCAGCAGTTATTGCTTTATTTAATGGGCAAGATGGTTGTTAATGCAAAGGCTGAGGTGTCAACGCCTTGAGTAAGTAATAAATACTTTGTACGTCTACATAACTTTCTATGAATTCACGTAAAAAAGCAGGTCGCCCACTAACGGACGGCCTGCTTTTGTAATTCCTGCGGCCACAAATTCCACGGATGGCTTTGCGGAGGAAGTGAGATTAAGGTGACTTCTTCTTTAGTCACAGGGTGGGGAAAGCCAACCAATGCGGACCAAAGTGCAATTTGCTGTCCGGGCCTGTTCACCGAAGCGCCGTATTTCTGATCTCCGTACAGCGGACAGCCAATGGAGCTAAGCTGCACACGAATTTGGTGGGAGCGGCCTGTAAGCAGGTCTACTTTTAACAAGCTGAAGCCCTCTGCTGTACCGAGCACGGTATAATCCAGAATGGCTTCCTTGCCCCCGGGCGTTCCTTTTCGAACAACAGAAACGGTATTGCTTTTTTCATCCTTCAGCAGTGTATCCACAAGACGGCCGTGAGGTGAAGGAAGCTTGCCGTGAACGACGGTTAGATAAATTTTACGGAAGCTGCGGCTGCGCACGCTTTCCGAGAGCCGTGAAGCCGACTTGGATGTTTTGGCGAATACCATTGCTCCTCCAACGGGACGGTCCAGACGATGGACCAGACCCATATAGACATTGCCGGGCTTATTAAAACGCAATTTAACGTATTCCTTGAGGATGTTCAGGAAATCAGGGTCTCCCGTGGCATCCTCCTGTACAGGAATGTTTACTGGCTTCACAACCCCGAGAAGATGATTGTCCTCATACAAGATCTCAACGGATGAAAGTCCGCTCTGATTCTCATGCTGTGCCATGGCTTACGCCTCCCAGCGTCCCAAAATACCGCAGGGGAGATTCAGGCCAGAAGAAGTAATCGGCAGGCCGATCTCACCGGAGGTAAGCTTGCCGCCGTATCGCTTGCCCATAGTCATCGACAGCATATTCCGCAGCACAGTTGGAGAGATGCCTGTTGTATAGGAATTGATGAGCATGAACAGCGGTTTATCACTCATAATTTCCATACAGCTTTCGAGAAAAGGATAAAGGCTTGATTCCAGCTTCCACATTTCTCCGCCGGGTCCTCTTCCGTAGGATGGAGGGTCCATAATAATCGCATCGTATTTGCTTCCGCGGCGCTGCTCGCGCTGCACGAATTTGAACACATCGTCAGTAATAAAGCGGACTGGCTTTTCGCTGAGTCCGGATAGCTTTAGATTATCCTTAGCCCACGCCACCATCCCTTTGGCTGCGTCTACGTGTACAACCGATGCTCCAGCACTGGCCGCGGCCACCGTGGCGCCACCCGTATATGCAAACAAATTAAGCACTTGAATGGGGCGGTTGGCCGCCGCAATCTTGTCCATCATCCAGCTCCAGTTAACGGCTTGTTCAGGGAATAATCCCGTATGTTTGAAATTGGTCGGACGGAGCTGGAATTTCAGCTTACCGTAGCTAATATTCCAATGGCTCGGGATGGCTTTCTTCATCTCCCATTGTCCGCCGCCTGATGAGCTGCGGTGATAATGTCCGTGAACATTTTTCCACTGGGTGGTTTCCTGCTCTAAGGGCCAAATAATTTGCGGATCCGGACGACGCAGCAGAATATCTCCCCAGCGCTCCAGCTTTTCCCCGCCTCCGGTATCGATAACTTCATAGTCCTTCCAATCGCTTGCTATATACATGTTCTTATCCATCCTTCAAAAAATTCATTTAGCCTTTATTGTACAACATTTAACCCTGCTGCTACAAACAAATGGTTTCTAAGCTGCGACTATAACCGCTTCAGGAATAATTGCTAAAAGAAGAAAAAAGTTGGATAGGAAATAATAATAAAGGAGTTTATAGTTAATCTAACATAGCCTTCATTAAAAAGGGCCCAACAACAATATCCGTTCTTGACGGAGAGGGATACTCGCAATAGGAATTACTTGGACTTTTGAGAAACTGGTCCTACCTGCATAAAGTGACGAAGCGTTGTACGAAATATAGGGGTGTTGATTTACCAGGAAAAAGGTGCAGAAAAGGCCGCGGCCGGCAGCCCAAACCTTCATCGTAGTTATGACCAAAACCTGTAAAGGAAATTCTTAATTTCAAAATTATTGGGTTGTTAGCGCACGACGACGAACCAGCGAAGGTGTGGGGGAAGTCAAATCCACAAGACCGTTTTGGCGGACCCAGGAGACGCTACCCGACTTGAAATACCCCCGATTTTGTATTTGGCGGACAGAGAAGCCCTTATTTAGTTGAAAGTGGGCTAAGAAGGCGTTGAATCCACAATTAGCGTCACCTCAGTCCGGGTCTGATCTCTTTTAGTACATCAGCACGATAATAGTTATCATGAACGAAACCGACATCGCAATTTGTTTATCTCGTAGGTTGAAATGGAAATCCTAAGAGTGAATGGCTCAAAGATTCCAATTCAGAGCTAACAAACAAAAAGGAGTCGGTTTACTAATGAGTATCGCCAAAAAGTATATTGGATTAGACGTATCCAAAGCCAAAATTGCTGTAGCCATCGCGGACGAGGGCCGAAGCGAACCCCGCTTCTGGGGGATTATCGAACATACCAGGGAACGTGTTCTAAGGCTTTTGCAGCAGTTGCAAGGTTCCGGAGAATCCAGAGCGGAACTGGAAGTCTGCTACGAAGCCGGGCCCACCGGGTACATGCTTCACCGCTGGCTGCTGGAATCCGGCATTTCCTGTACGGTTGTCGCTCCCTCCCTCATCCCTCAGCGGGCCGGCGACCGAATCAAGACCGACAAGCGGGATGCGCTGCGTTTGGCTCAGCTGTTTCGTGCCGGCGAGCTGACCGGTGTTTACATCCCATCCCCTGAGGAGGAAGCTCTCCGGGATCTCGTTCGAGCCCGGGAGGACGCAAAAGAAGATATGAACCGCCACAAGCAGCGCATGGGCAAGTTTCTGCTACGCTTGCAGCTCGCTCCCCCAAGCAAGGTCAAGGCATGGACCTTCGCCTACGAAGAGTGGCTGGACACCCTCCGCTTCGAGAGTCCCTGCCACCGTATGGTGTTTCAGGAATACCGGGAGAGCATTCGAGAAACGGCAGAACGACTCCGGCGTTACGAAAAAGAGATCGAGCTTCTCTCCCACACCCATGCGCAGGCGCCGCTTATTGAAGCGCTTCAGGCGCTGCGAGGGGTGGCTACACTCACCGCCACGACGCTGGTGTCGGAGATGGTCAGCGTGACGCGGTTTGCCAGCGCCCCCTCATTCATGAGTTACTGTGGTCTGGTGCCCAGCGAGCACTCCAGCGGCGTGAGCCGCAGTCAGGGGAAGCTGACCAAGGCCGGTAATGCGCATTTGCGACGGGTGCTGGTCGAAGCTGCCCACCATTACCGGCACTCGCCGGGAGTGCGCCGCAAACTGCGCGAGCGGATCACCGGACTGCCGCCGGAGGTGCAGCGGATGGCCTGGGAGGCACAGAACCGGTTGCACCGCAAATATATGAACATGCTGGGAAAAGGGAAGCACAAATCGAAGATCGTAGCCGCCATTGCCCGGGAGCTTGCCGGATTTGTATGGGCGATTGCCCGAGCTTTGGAGATGGACGACCGAAACCCCGTCCCGGAGTCCAAGCTTGCCGGGTAACCCTCTCCGTCCGTCTACTGCAATGTGACGCTGTATACCACTGAAAAATCACTCCCTAAAGGAAAGGAGATGAATGCCAGGAAGCCGGAGCATGACTTACCTTGGAGGCAAAATCGAGCAAGGTGAAGAGAAACGCCGCGGAAGCCCTTTGTGCCCGTTTGCTTGCGAACGATGGACGAAAATAGTTAGCGGCAGGCTCTTCAGATGGATTAATACCATGTGTAAACCCACGAATATCAGGATGCCGACCAGCGAATGATTTTTGCCTCCAAGCTAAGGACATGCTCCCTCCCTAATGTGTAAGGAAAGAAGTCACACTCAGAGTCAACCCCTTTGGAAAAAGGGGGCTCTCTTTAAAAGACGTCTATTGATAGGTTTGTTTAAGTGCGCCAAAAACGGAGTTGCTACAGCGGCGCTTGACAGTTTCGTTCATATCAGGGCTATGCAGTCCGCCCAACGGCTCGAATCCGCGTATACCCTCATGCAACATTTTGTCAAGCACTGATTCTGGTGTTGATCCTTAAAAAGAGCACTCTTTCTGCAGGCGGCCTCCGCTAACTGAAAGAGTGCTTTGTTAACTGTCCTAGCCAATATACCGGTAATAATCCTGTTTGTTCAGTATGATAAAACCACAGCTTTCATATAACTTCAAAGCATTGGGATTATCCAGTGCCACTTCCAGGTTCACGCCATTGTAATTACGGCGTTCACGTTCAATCGTCTGCAGCAATGCGCTGCGTCCGATGCCGATCCCGCGCAGCTTCTTGTCGACAGTAAATCCGTATATCCAGGTTTCATTATCTTCTGTCCAAAGCCGCATTTTCCCGGCAGGTTTTCCGTCCATCTCAATCATGATATGCTCCTGCAACCCTTCCTTCCTCTGAAGCTCATAGACCGCGGAAGCGTCCTCTTTCGTCATATCGAAGCCTCCACAGTCCAGGTCCACCAGAATATGAGCCTCATCCTCGCGTGCAGGCCTCAGAACCACTGTCCCCGTAGCTGAGCTTGCTTCCTGTGAGGCTGAATGCGCGGAAGCCCCGTCCCATTTCATCTGATATTCCGCATGATTGAAGGAAAGGGGGAGAGTCGCCAGATAGGCCTTGGCAGTAGCAGATGCCGCAGGAGCATTCAGCAGCAGCTTCGAGATATGATTACGGGTGATGATGCTCTGTGCACGCTTCCACAGCGAGGTAAAGATACCCCTCCGGCGATATCCCGGACGTACCATCCCGCATACTTCCATCTCGCCGTCGAAGCCGTACATCCCCAGAAAGCCGACCAGCAGCTCGTCCTCATAAGTAACCAGCCATTCCGCACCGCCTGAAGCCGGCGGTTGACGCAGCATATCCCAATTTAGTTTAAGTGAAATTCCGTCGAATTGCTCACAGCGGCGCTGCAGCTCTTCCACATCTTTCAAAGTTTCAGTTGTAGACAAACCCGTTTCCCCCTAATTGTGTGATAGAGCTCCGGCAATTAGGATCACCGGTTCCCGTCCCCGCTCCGTACATCTTGATATTCGGGATGCTTCTGGAATTGATGGGCCGCGTAGGAGCATACCGGAACGATTTTCAGGCCTTCTTCGCGCGCCTTGTCCACAACGGCCTTAACAAGCTCTTCACCGGCACCTTGGCCGCGCAGTTCTTCAGAGACATGGGTATGATCGATAACAAGAGTCTTGGTGCCCTCCTCCAATTTGTAGGTGATTTCCGCCAGTTCCTTCCCGTCGCCGGGAACAATAAAACGTCCCTTTTCACTCTGAATTTGCACCATCTTCATCACTCCCGCTGAATTTATTACCTTTATTTTACTACCCTGGTCTGCAAAAAGCGAGGAAAGGGGATAGCCCGATTTACAAGCAAATGAGTTGAAGTCTATAGATAAAATGGATTTTTATTGAATATTACCCTATTTTGACTTGTTTTATTGGGGATGCTATACTGATTCCATTGCACACAAATATGGTTAATAAGAGACTGATTAGACATACATATCTAATCGGTCTTGTTTTTTAATCCCTACTTAGGAGGAATTGTCATGAATACAACAGTACGTTTGACAGAAAGATCCGGCTCGACATCTTCACAGCGAAGCAAAGGTTTTGTACCGGTCGTCGTCTACGGTGCAGGTTCAGATAGCCAATCCTTTACAGCGGATGCGAAGACCATAAACGAAATCCTGGGAAAAAACCCGCGGGCCATTCTCAAGGTGGAACTGCCGGACTCAGGGTCCAAAAATGTTGTAATTCAAGAGGTGCAGCGCCAGCCGTTATCGAAACAGCTGCTGCACATTGACTTTCAGCAGATTGATATGAAGGTGGAGCTGGATACGAAGGTAGCCTTTCATTTTACCGGCGATCCTGTTGGCGTCAAGAACGGAGGCGTGCAGCAAGTTGAGCTGTATGAGCTGGATATCCGTACCCTTCCTGATAAGCTGACGGCAACCTTTGATGTTGACATCAGCGGCTTGGACATCGGTGATCAATTACTGGTTTCTGATCTTCCTAAGCATGAAGGATGGGAAGTATTGACTCCGGAGGACGCACTTATTGTCCGGATTGCGGCTCCTGCTCATGAGGAGACAGTTGAGGATGATGCTGCCACTGAACCAGCCGCTGCTGAAGCTTCCGCTGAGGACAAGCAGGAGGAATAAGCCCGGCAGGCCAAGTAATTATATAAGCTTTGATGAACAGGAACAGACAGATCCTTCACAGGAGCTGTCTGTTTTCTTTTGCAATTACGGCAGCTGCAGTATGAAGAAGGGCATTCGTGAATACGCATTCTCAAAAAAATATAAGGTCTTTCGTATTATTTCATTAGGAAAATAATAGGATTTTCGCCTCATTTCGTCTAATTTTGGGAAAAATGAATTGACTGGAAAGCCTGAAGAGATGAGAATGAGGGTAATTACCATGGTAAATAGTTCAAAAAACCGCATTACGACCAATTGAAAACGCTTTAGTTTTTCTGCTGAAACTGGGAATTCTTTGGGTTATCCATTATTAATTCCGGGGAGGAAAGGTATGAGAAGGAAGCTGATTCAAGTCTTGATGGCAATTTTGCTGGTTCTGGGGGGCTCGGTGCCCGCGTCGGGAATTACGAGTGCAGATGCTGCAAGTGATGCTTCAAATCGTGCGTTAACCTGGCTTAAAGCTCAACAGGATGCAACGGCTGGGTATGCTTTTGACGGATTGGTCGACAGCTTTGAAGATTTCTGGGGGCCCGGCAGTCCCAAGCAAATCGTATATACGTATGATCAGGCGGTTGCTGCGATTGCTTTTATCGTCAAAGGAGACCGCGTACGAGCAGAGAAGGTATTGAACAAAATGCGGGATATTCAGGACCCGTCAGGGTTCTGGCTGAATTCCTACTGGTGGAACAACGGCGCCGGTGAGGAAATCCGCAAGCATGTCGGACCTGTCGTCTGGATGGCAATGGCGGCCATGACCTATGAGAAGCAATACAACGATACCCGTTACCGCCCGATGGCGCTGAAGGCGCTGGACTGGAGTCTGCTGTATAAGAAAGCAAATGGCGGCATCGCTGGGGGCTGGAGCGCATGGAGCAACTCAGATGAGCCATGGAGCTCCACGGAGCATAATATCGATATTTACCGGGTACTGCAATATTATGCTTCGGTTGATGCTTCAAAAGCGGCAGCTTACAACAGTGCAGCATCGGGAGTTAAAAGCTTTCTGGATAACTACGTCTGGGACGATAGCGCAAAACGCTTCAAGGGCGGCTGGAAGAATGATACCAACCTGATTGATCCCAAACTTCCGCTGGATGTGAATCCATGGGGGGTATTGGCTTTAGGTTTGACGGGAACCCGCAATTACGGAGCAAGCCTGGCCTATGTAGAGAACGCCGCCGGTAATCCCGGTACACTGGCAAATCCGCGTTATAAGCAGACCTTGACGTACAATGACGCCGGAAATACGCTTAGCGGGTATGATTTTGACTGGACGGGTGAGGTGCTCCCGGCCTACGACGATAATGGCAATCAGATCGGAAATACGGGGCCTGATGTGTGGTTTGAGGGAAGCGCATTTATGTCGCTCGCTTACTATATGCAGGGCAATACAGCTAAATCGGATGCGATCAACACAGAAATTATTAAAAAACAGGGTACGAGCGGAGCTTCCCTCGGCGGAATTCCGTACTCGCTCAAAGGGACCAGCAACAGCTATTGGGTTATGGCCCAGCAAAACTGTGTTTCCAGCACCGGTTGGCTGATACTTTCCCTGCATCGATTTAATCCTTTCACCGGACAATATTTGACCGGCGGCAGCAATCCGGGAGACACAACGGCACCGACGGCGCCGGCTAGTCTCGCGGTGACAAGCAAGACCGATACAGCAGTCAGCCTGAGCTGGTCGCCATCCACCGACAATACCGGTGTTACCGGCTACTATGTTTACCGTGGAGCAACCCAGGCGGCTTCCGTTACAGGGACAACGGCAACAGTAAGCGGACTTACAGCAGGAACAGCCTATACGTTCACGGTGAAGGCAACAGATGCGGCAGGAAATCTGTCCTCTGCCAGCAATGCCGTTACAGTTACAACAAATGCCTCGGGAGGAGGGGGCGGAGAGCATGTGACAGCCGACTTTACGGCTGGTGTAACGAAGCTTTCCGCAACAGATGCAAGCATTTATATAACTCCTGTCACCCCTGCTCTGTATGTGGATGTACATTACAAGGTTAACAACGGTGCGCAGCTCAATTACCGGATGACGAACACTTCCGGAACCTGGCGGCAGACGGTAAGTGGTCTTAGTACAGGAAGCAGCATAGAGTATTGGTTCACTTACGAGAAGTCCGGTCCGCAGTACGATTCTCCGCATTATACGTATGTGCAGTAGACAAGACACGGATCCCCTTTAGTAAAAAGAATACTAAGATCGGAGCAGATATCCTCCTTCGGGAGGAGGTCTGCTCCTTTTTCATGGAATATAATCTAATCGGGAATTTACCTGATGGAGGGATCGGCTATGAATAAGGAAAAATTGTCCGAATTAATTATTAACGGGATCAGTAGTGCCCCAGGCGGAACCTATGACAGCGTGGTGATTAATGGAGTAAGCACAATTGGTGACCCTCTGGCCGCCCGCGTCTTTAAAGGAAACGGACATATCCATCTGAATGGCGATCTTGCGGCGGGAGAGCTCGAATGCAAAGGAACGATTAATGTAAAAGGGAATGTGCGCTGCGGAATCATGAAGGCGGAGGGCATGCTGGAGATCAAGGGAGGCTTGAGCGGTGAGCACTGCAGTCTTAACGGATTGATGAGGGTTCATGGAGATTGCGAGCTTGAGGACTTCAAAGGTGAAGGAGCCTTCACAATTGACGGAATGCTGAGCGCGGGGCATATGGATTTCCGTCTTCATGGATCGGGAAAAGCGCGGGAAATCGGGGTGGAGAGCATCGTTATCCGCCAAGCCAACAAGGGAGTCTGGAGCAAGCTGTGGGGCGGGATTTTTCCGAAGTTCAAACCTGAGCTTTTGGCAGGAACGATTGAAGGAGACAACATCGATCTTGAATATACGACTGCAGAGATCGTCAGAGGCAACGCTGTTATCATCGGCGAGGGCTGCTCTATAGGGCTGGTAGAGTATCGGTCAAAGCTGACTGTGCACCCGGGGGCTATAATCGGAAAGGAGGAGAAGATCGGTGACTGAACAAACCCGAAACGATCTGAAGATGATAGGTACGACTGCAACGGCCGGCGGTAATTTCCGTCATGTGGCTGTCACAGGGGAATGCCAAATTACCGGGAATGTAGATTGTGAGAAGCTGAGCCTGACCGGGGAATTAGGGATAGCAGGAGATTTGCAGGCAGATGAAATGAAAATAACGGGTCAATGTAAAGTAGATGGACGAATCGGTGGGCTTTCCATCCGGGGACAGGGTGAGATCAGAGGTTCCTCCGGCATGAAAATGGAACAGATCAAATTTAATGGCAGTTTGGTTGTGAAAGGCAGCTGTGAGGCGGAAAACCTGAGTCTTAACGGTGCGCTGGACGTAGGAGAACTGCTGAGTGCTGAACAGCTGGAGATCGGACTCTATGGCCCTTCCCGAGCCAAGGAGGTCGGAGGCGGAACCATAGAGATCAAACGAAGCACAGCTTCAAGGATCATGGAGCTGGTCAAGCCGAGGCAGGAAGCATTTTTCGAGGCGGAACTGATTGAAGGTGATAAGATAGGGCTTCAGTATACTAAAGCTAATACCGTTAGAGGTAAGGCCGTCAGCATTGGTCAAGACTGTGTAATTAACACTGTGGAGTTCCGCGATACGCTTGAGATCCACAAAAATGCAATAGTGAAACAACAAATTAAGTTGTAACAATATATAGAAACTGGAGTGGAGTTAATGAGTTCAGCTAAATCGTCTCATCTGGGCATTGTCATTACCGGCCTGCTGCTGGGAATTCTGATGGCTTCCATGGACAGCACGATTGTCGCTACCGCTATGGGGAATATTGTGGGAGAGCTTGGCGGAATGGATAAATTCGTCTGGGTAACCTCCGCCTATCTCGTTGCCGAGATGGCTGGAATGCCGATATTCGGCAAGCTGTCGGATATGTTTGGACGCAAGAAATTTTTTGTATTCGGTATTATTGTCTTTATGGCAGGCTCGGCGCTTTGCGGAACCGCGGACAGCATTACACAGCTGGCGGTTTATCGGGCGATTCAGGGTATCGGAGGTGGAGCACTGGTGCCGATTGCCTTTGCCATTATGTTTGATGCCGTACCGCTGGAATCCCGCGGAAAGCTTGGAGGGGCCTTCGGCGCGGTGTTCGGTTTATCAAGTATATTCGGTCCTCTGCTGGGGGCTTATATTACGGACCATATTGCCTGGCAGTGGGTATTTTATATTAATCTGCCGCTTGGTATCCTGGCCTTTGTCATGGTAATTTTCTTTTACAAGGAATCCCATGACCATTCCAAGCAGCGAATTGACTGGCTGGGCGCAGGTACGCTTCTTGGTGCCGTAGTCGCTCTGATGTTCGCGCTGGAACTGGGGGGAAAGCAGTATGACTGGAATTCGTCTGTAATTCTGGGGCTGTTCGCTATATTTGCAATGCTTACGGCTGTGTTTTTTTATGTAGAGACCAAGGCCGAGGAGCCGATTATTTCCTTTGCATTGTTCAAAAAACGGCTGTACGCCTTCAGCATCCTGTGCGCTTTGTTTAGTGGAGCGGCCTTTATCGTTGCCTCGGTATATATTCCTATCTTTATTCAAGGTGTATTGGGCGGCTCGGCTACGAACTCGGGGCTGGTGCTGCTGCCGATGATGGTAGGCTCTGTAGTGACAGCTACGGCCGGCGGATTTCTGATGACAAAATTTAGTTACCGCAGCTTGATGATTCCAACACTGGCGTTGCTGGTCGTAGGGACTGGGCTTGTATCAACCCTTACTCCGGATGCTTCCCGTCTGCAGGTTACTATGTACATGATCCTGATCGGGCTTGGAATTGGAGCTTCCTTCTCAGTCCTAGGCAATGCGGCGATTCATGGACTGTCTGCCAACCAGCGCGGTTCGGCAAGCGCAACGCTGAATTTCATCCGGTCGCTCGGAATGACCCTGGGGATTACAACCTTCGGGATTATTCAGAGCCATTATTTCACTAACAGACTTAGTGAGTTATTCCCGGGAGGGGGCAGCGGGGGCGGGGCAGTTGGCGGAGTACTAGATTTCAAAGACCCGCACACCTTACTGTCGCAGGAAACACGGGCTCTGATTCCCCCAGGCGTATTAAATAAAATTACAGAAGGGCTTTCATCCTCTATTGTTAATACTTTTGCCTGGGCGGTTATTCCTGCCGGATTGGCTTTGCTGTTCTCATTTTTCATGGGCCGGCAGAAGCTGGATGAAACCGCAGAAGATTATGCTCAAACGTCCGGCTTGGTGAAAGACTAGTATTAATTGACCGCAAGGACAAAATTCATGTTTTTGATGCTAAATATAGTACAAATAAGGATGTCCCAAAAGCCAGGCAAATGGCTGCTGGGGCATCCTTCGCTTTGTGGAGTAGGTTTTCTCAGTTCAATCTATGTAGCGATAAACATCCTAAGGCGACCGCTGCGAAAATCACGCAGTATGCTCGCAGCCCATCTGAAGTGTTATTTCTTCCCATCCCTTGCAGACATCGACCCATACCTTCCCGCCGGAGTATTGGGCGAGTTCCTCACAAGTCAGCTCTATAGCGGAATTAGTGCTGCCGCATGCCGGAAAAAGAGTGTCGAAACGCTTCATGGACACATCCAGGAATACATCCAGCTCACGGACTAAACCGAAAGGGCAGACGCCGCCGATTTCATGGCCGGTTTGCTCAAGAACTTCATCCGGGGCAAGCATTCTGGCTTTGAAGCCGAAGGTCTCCCTGAATTTCTTATTATCTATTTTGGCGTCACCTGCAGCTACTACCAAAATGGCATTGTCACCCTCTCCCCGGAAGGAAAGAGTCTTGGCAATTCTGGCGGGAATAACACCAATGGTTTCTGCCGCCTGTTCTACGGTTGCGCTGGAGGTGGTGAACTCCTGTACATCCTGCTCTCTGTTGTAGATCCGGAAATGACTTTTTACATTCTCAATCGACATTGTGAATTTCCTTTCTGAAATAAACTGGTTTTTATGATGATTTACATTTTAACGTAATTTTTGTTTTTTTTCAGCTATTCAATAAGGCTCGCACTTACGCAACATCATCTGTTGCATAAGTGGCGGTGAGGGGATTAGGCAATGATTCGAGACGAATGGGATAACGTTAGCTTTCTCATTAGCTTCATAATAGGAATAAGCATTAAGTGGCCAAAATGTAAGAGATGGTCATTCGTCCTACCAGTCAAGAGCGGTAATCTTAATTGTTTAAGGAGGCTAAAGTTGTACACACGACTAAAAAATTGTTTGCAATCAAGGGATATAGTTTATTTGTCATTTGTGTTCTGTTGGTCGGCACCGGGATTTCGATTACACTGCCGTACTTAGCTCTATATTGTACAGAGGATTTGGGAATGAGTGCGGGAACCTTCGGCGTTTTCACGGCAGTGAGTTCATTAAGTGGCGTGGTAGCGAACTCGTTCATTGGTAAACATTCGGATCGCAGGCTGGACCGGAAATTAATTATTATTTTAGCCACGGTTTCATCTGCATTGGGCTATACTTCATATTTAGTGTTTGATAACTTCTTAATTCTGCTTATTATCGTTAGTTTTTTTAGTGGTTTAGGGGCAGCCGCCATGCCGCAAATTTATGCCTACGCTCAGGAATCGGCAAATGAAAGCAACTCCGATGACAAGACGTTTGCGATGTCTACTTTACGTTCACTTGTATCTCTCGGATTCCTGGTAGGACCTTTAGTCGGAACAATAATTTTAGGAGCTGTTGGATACAAGGGACTCTTTCTGGGGACTTCCGCCATTTTTCTTACAATCGCATCTCTTGTGTTTATATTTCTGCCTAAAAAAAGAGCAGTTCAAAAGAAGAGACCGGGTACTGGCGCAACTTCACTCAACCGCAGGCAGATCTGGTATCCGTTGATTGCTTTCATCTTTCTATTTGCGGTCAATGCCATAAACGGGATTGTCACGCCATTGTTTATTGTAAACGAGCTTCAGGGTACGCATACAGATGTCGGATTGGTTGTTAGTATTTGTGCTGGTTTGGAGATTCCCATTATGTTTGCGCTAGGCGCCCTGGGCAGAAAGATATCGAACCATTCGTTGATGATCAGCGCTTGCTTTATTGCAATAATTTACAACATTATATTAAGTGTTTCTACCGATTCTTGGCAGCTGATCGCAGCACAGCTTTTGCAGGCAGCGTTTGTGGCTATTGTTATGGGCAACGGACTAAGCTATTTCACGGAGCTGCTTCCAAATTCACCGGGGATGTCCACAACGATCTATTACAACGGGTCCATTATTGGAAGGTTAGTGGGAAATTTAGGCGGCGGTATCATTGCTCAGTTTGCAGGGTTTCGTGACGTTTATTGGGTGTGTCTGGCATTTGTAATCGTCTCGTTCTTTATCTTATGGAGTATAAGACCCCATAAGGATATTGAAGTATCCACTTGAAGAAACCATATTCATGGCTGCCGTTTTTGAACTAATGGGAGACGTTACCTCAATAAAACAGCGGCAGTCTAGGACTTTATTTTCTCGTCCACGGCTGCCGCTGTTTTTATAGTTGGGGCCAGTCTGATACTTTATATTCTTTCAACACATGGCCTTTGGAACACTCTCTTTTTCGTCTAGCGGTCTAATTCTTGAAGCTGTGGATCGGAGCAGGGATGCGTCCGCCTCTATTGACAAAGTTAGCGCAATTGAAAGAATTGACCGCCATTACCGGAGCATAACCGAGCAATCCGCCGAATTCGACCATTTCGCCCACTTCCTTGCCTATGACCGGTATTACGCGGACAGCCGTCGTTTTGTTGTTGACCATTCCGATAGCCGCTTCATCCGCAATGATGCCGGAGATCGTCTCCTTGGTGGTTGAACCAGGGATAGCAATCATGTCCAGGCCTACAGAACAGACACATGTCATGGCTTCGAGCTTCTCGAGCGTCAGCGCACCGCGCTGAACAGCCTGGATCATTCCGTGGTCCTCACTGACCGGGATGAAGGCCCCGCTGAGTCCGCCGACATAGGAGGAGGCCATCACGCCGCCTTTTTTCACATTGTCGTTCAGGATCGCCAGGGCAGCGGTTGTACCGGGCGCACCGGCTTCTTCAAGGCCCATTACCTGAAAAATTTCAGCAATGGAATCACCGATTAACGGAGTTGGGGCCAGGGAGAGATCAATAATTCCGAAGGGAACGTTCATCCGCTTGGAGGCTTCCTGGGCAACGAGCTGTCCCACACGGGTAACCTTGAAGGCGGTCCGTTTGATCGTCTCGCACAAGGTCTCAAAGTCCTGGCCCTTAACTTCCTCCAACGCCCGCTTGATTACACCGGGGCCGCTAACGCCCACGTTGATTACACATTCCCGCTCCCCGACACCGTGAAAAGCCCCAGCCATGAAGGGATTGTCCTCAACCGCATTGCAAAAGACCACCAGCTTGGCACAGCCGATTGAATCTCTGTCCTTGGTGCGTTCAGCGGTTTGGATGATAATGTCGCCCATCAATTTCACGGCATCCATATTAATTCCGCTCCGCGAGGAGCCTACATTAACGGAGGAGCAGACTCTTTCCGTGACGGCCAGCGCTTCAGGTATGCTTTCGATGAGAATCCGGTCGCCTTTGGTACAGCCCTTTTGTACAAGTGCGGAGAAGCCGCCGATGAAGTTAACGCCAACTTCTTTGGCTGCCTTGTCCAGTATTTCTGCAACAGGAACATAAGTATCGGTGTGCACCGCTCCGGCAGCAATACCGATAGGGGTAACAGATATCCGTTTATTGACAATGGGAACACCGAATTGCCGCTCCAGATCTTCGCCGGTTTTTACCAGCTTCTCGGCAGACCTGGTGATTTTGTCGTACACATTCTGGTTAAAGATGCGCATATCCGTGTGGGCACAATCCATGAGGCTGATGCCCATGGTGATGGTGCGCACATCCAGATTCATTTCACGGATCATTTTATTGGTTTCCTGTACTTCCACAAGTGAAATCATCGAAGTCCTCCTCAAGGTTTCGCACGTAAGCGGATCTAAATCCGGTGCATAATATTGAATATATCCTCATGCTGCAGTTTGATCTCAACGCCAATGGCCTCGCCCACATGCTGCAAATCTTCGACAATGGTCTCAAAAGGCCGGGTTGAGCCGGAAATATCAACAATCATCATCATATTAAAATAGTCCTGCACGATCGTTTGGGAAATATCCAAAATGTTCACCTGATGCTCGGCAAGATATGTACATACCTTGGCGATGATACCCACCTTGTCTTTCCCTAACACAGTAATGATCCCCTTCAATGAAAAATCCTCCCTTGTATATCTTCTATTATCCGTTTCAGGTACGGAATTAACCATTTCAACTATTATTGCAAATGATGAAACAAGCTACAACCAAAGTTTTTTTGTCAGTATGATCACAATTTTGAACATGCTGTCGTTTTTTGAAGAATTCCAATTGACAATTTATTAAAAACATGATTATCTAAAGGGTTTATATGATGGTCCGGAGGAGCGGTTATGACAATACGGAAATATAAAGATCTGGTTGAACGGCGAACCAAGCAAACCCTGCAGGAGTGGTCGGAGCAGTCTGTAGTAAAGGAAAAAGACATTTATCGTTTTCTGCACAATCTGAAAGGCACCGCTGGCACGGTGGGTTTGAAAGCGGTTGAAGACTTAGCCGATAGCACGATGCTGTTCTTCTCGGATAAAAGTCTGAAAGAATGGTCCGTGGAGGAGTGGGGGGATTATTTATATCCTTTCCTTACTATTTTTGACGAGTCTCACAAAGCTCTGATGATTTCGGAGAATCATCCGGGAGGGGCGGGATTCAGTTCGGCTAACCCCCAGCATGAAATCCTGGTTATTGAAGATGATGTGGAACTGGTTGCCTATTTAAAGGAATCGCTGGAGAGACAGTCCTACTTTGTCAGTATTGCTTTATCTGCTGAACGTGGTCTGAAGATTTTTTATGAAAGAAAGCCGGATCTGATTCTGCTCGATATTCTGCTGCCGGATCAGAGCGGGATTGAGGTCCTGAATCAAATTATCGGCAAGGCCAAGAAAGAGCGTATTCCGATCATTATTATTAGCGGAGAACATTCCAAAGAGATTCAAATGAATGCCTACTCTCTGGGTGTGATGGATTATGTGCCTAAGCCCATAGACATCGATCTGTTCCTGACACTAATCAGAAACCGCTTTGAGCTGAAGAATGAATGGCAGAAATCCATTATAGTAGATGAGCTGACGGGTGCCTTTAACCGCAAACATTTTAATCAAACAATGAAACAGCTGATGTCGGACTATAAGCGCACGAACCGGACCTTCTCACTAGCGATGATAGATCTGGATTATTTCAAAAAAGTTAACGATACGTACGGCCATCTGATCGGAGATGAGGTATTGCAGAGTTTTGCAGAGGAAGTGCAGAATTCGATACGCGCAGAAGATTCCTTTTGCCGCTATGGGGGAGAGGAATTTGCCCTTTTCTTGCCCAATACATATGCAGCTTCTGCACTGATGGTTATTCAGCGTATTCAGGAACGGTTTTCTTCCAGAGAATTTTATGCTAAAAATGAAACTTTTCATGTGACTTTTTCATGCGGGATTGCAGAAATAACAAATCCTGAAGAGGATGCCAATAATCTGGTATGGGAAGCGGATCAGGCGCTCTATGCCAGCAAGCACAACGGAAGAAATCTGACGACCCTGTATAACGATCATTTGTCTGCCAACAAAACAGAGTCAATTCTAAATGTGATTATAGTGGATGATGATCCGCTGATCCGCAGAATCGTGACCAGTCACTTCTCAGCATGGGTGCCGGCTAATAAATCAAGGGTGAATACAAGCAGTTATTCGAACGGCCTGGATTTCCTGCATTCGGATTGGTATTCCGTAAACGAGAAATATATTATCCTGCTGGATGGTGTGATGCCGGATCTGGATGGCATTGAAGTTCTGGAACGAATCCGCGATAAGTATCCGGCTGTAAATATATTGGTAATCATGCTGACAGGGAGAAAGAATCAGGCGGATATTGTCTACGCATTGCAAACGGGCGCAGATGATTATGTGATTAAACCTTTTCATATGAAGGAGCTTTTGTTAAGAATTGAGCGGCTGGCTCTCAGGTTTCTGTTCTAGGTGATAAAAAGGTGAGAGTAACGAAGGGGAAGTCAGGAATTAAATATCGGAGGCAGATATGCAAAAAGTACTTGTTGTAGATGATGAAGAAGTGCTGCGAATGTTAATCGTAGATACGCTTGAGGATTTGGAAGGCGTTGAAATTCATACTGCAGATCATGGAGTGGAAGCGCTCGAGAAGCTGTCAGCGGATGACTATAACCTTATGATCCTGGATTATATGATGCCTGTGATGACGGGGATTGAAGTGCTGGGCCATCTGGACGAGGCCAAGAAGAGCGCTACACCCATACTAATGCTGACTGCCAAGGCGCAGGATGTAGATCGTAACAGGGCCATTACGGCAGGAGCCCGCTATTTTATGCCAAAACCATTCAGTCCGATGGAACTCTTGCAGGTGGTGGAGGGGATTCTTAATGACCAAGGCAAAAACCTCTAATACCAGCATCAAAACACGATATTTTCGCATAATTTTAAGTATATTCTCTATCATTATATTAACGGGAACCTTCTTTTTTATTTATATAAAGACGGAGCAAAGCAAGTTAAGCCAGGAACGGGAAATTCTGCAGCACAAAGTGGACACTATAAATGAACTGGCCGGAACGTTAAATGATGTGTTCTTTCGACTTAGGGGTTACGCGGCACTTAAGAGTGAGAATGAGATGAAGCTCTTAAATTCAGCACTCCTGAAGCTTGACGGGATTCTGGATAGCTATTCCAAGCTCGATCTTTCGGTTGAAGAAGCACAGTTCAGGGATGATATAAAGACATTTTATGTTCAATACAAGACAAAAACGGTTCCGGCGGTCATACGTTTTGTGGATAATGATAATTATGAGGGCTTGAGAGCCTTATCCCAGGATGGCAGCACCAAGGCTGTAAATGATTTTCTGGCCTATACCATTGAATTCAAGAAGAAGTCTGATCATGAATTGAATATGATGGCTCTGGATTCCATTAATCAGTCTAACAATTCCACAATAGCGGCGTTCATGTTCAGTTCTATTGTTTTGCTGATCCTTACGTTAATCATTTGGAGGATTCTGAAAAATCTGATAGATCCGATTCTGAGGCTCGAAGGGGCAACCCACTCTCTGGCAGCTGGAAAAGAGATTCTGTTAAGTCAGCTTCATAGTCAGGATGAAATCGGGCGGCTTCATGATGCTTTCCTCGATATGGCCAGAAGTATCCAGGATAAAGAGGAAGAGCTTATGATGCAGAATGAAGAGCTTCAGGCCCAGCAGGATGAACTTCATGCCCAGCAAACCAAGCTGAAGCGCACTTTAAGTGAAATTGAAAGTATGATGAAAGCTCTGGATCAATCCTGTGCGGTAGGGATACTTACCAGTAAGGGTGTCTTTACCTATGCTAATGATAATCTGAGCGAGTATACACGGTATAAGAATTCAGAAATTATCGGATATACCTACAAATTGTTTGAAATGAATAATATCTCCCCTGAACAACTGCAGCAGATTTTCCGCAAATTAAGCTATGGCGGGGTATGGAGCAATGAAGTGCAGATTCTTGCCAAAGACGGATTAACGATCTGGCTTCATTTAACGATTGTGCCTTACTTAAATGATGATGGTGATGTGTATCAATATATTCTCATTGCGAATGACATTACTTCGATGAAAAGTGTCCAGCAGGAACTGGCGGATACGCTCAGAAATACGGAACAAACCAAAATCATGCTGGAGCTCAACAATCAGTTAAACCACGACATTACATACACACTGGATAAACAGGAGTTTGCGGATAAGTTTATTCATTTCATGAACCGTTTGTATTCATTTGACTCCAGTTTCTTCCTGCTTGTCAAAGACAAAGTTTCAGCAGTCAAAGGTATTCCGCAGGAATGTGTTGACCGTTATCTCGATAATGACAGCAATGAAATGTTATACCGCCTGCAATCGGAAAAATCATACCTTATCAAGCGGCCAGCAACTCTGGCAGAACAGGGGATTTCTGCCGATGAAGTGTTCTGTTACGATTTCTATACTACCGTTATGGATGCCGAGGATGAGATTCTGGCTGTATTCTGCGGAAGCCGGACCGGAAATCCTTTCCGTAAAGAGGAAATTAACGAGATCCAAGGCGTAATGAATCGGGTAGCCCTCGCGATTGAACGGCTGTTTATGTACGAAGAAATTGAATATGGAAGAAAGCTGAACCGGGATATCGTGAATAATGTGAATGAAGGGATTCAATTCGTTCATACAGACGGTACAATTCTGCAAATCAATAAAGCCCTCTGTCAGATCTTGAATTACAGGGATTGGATCGAAGGAGATTCCATACCAAAAGACCAATGGCTGGATCACTTTATAGAAGCTTCCAACGAATCACAGGAGCTCCAGTTATTTTACCTGAAAGCTATGTCTGAGCATTCCGTGGATTCCTGCAGCATGCAGTATTCCATCGGTATGGACTCCGTGAAACATATTGACGTATACGCCATTCCGGTTTTCCGCCGTGATATGCGTATCGGTACTTTATTCGTGCACAGAGACATCACCAGGGAGTATGAGCTTGATTTAATGAAGTCAGAGCTGGTAAGTACGGTTAGCCATGAGCTTAGAACACCGTTATCCAGTGTGCTTGGTTTCACGGAGCTCCTGTTGTCCAAAACCATGAAGCCGGAGAAGCAATTGAAATATCTGGAGACCATCCATAAGGAAGCCCAAAGATTAACCGACCTTATCAATGATTTCCTGGATCTGCAAAGGATGGAGTCGGGTAAACAGCAGTATATAACAGAGCATCTTAATCTAAGTGAAGTCGTGATGGAGGTAATCGATCAGTATAAGCTGAGCACTTCACATCATTTACTTCTGGTAGATGAAGCCTATAATTCTGAAGTGGATGTGGATAAGGATAAAATCGTTCAGGTTATGACAAACCTGCTAAGTAACGCAACAAAGTTCTCGCCTGACGAGAATGAAATCAGGGTGCTTTTGCATAATGAACCAGGTCGTATTGTTGTGCGGATTCAGGACAAGGGACTGGGAATTCCCAAAGATCAAATCGGTCACCTGTTTCAAAAATTCAGAAGAATTGACAACAGTGCTTCCAAAAGAATCGGCGGAACAGGTCTGGGGCTGGCGATCTGCAAGGAGATTATTGAAAAGCAGAAGGGCAGCATAGGTATTGATTCGGTTGAAGGAGAGGGTACCACAGTCTGGTTCAGTATCCCGATCCTTCATGCTGAGACAAGCCGTCAGGATGAAGAATTGAATAAAACGAGTGGGGATAAAGAAATCAGGCCAAATGTCATGATCGTTGAAGATGACTATAGTCTTTCGTTGCTTTTATCGGAAGAACTGAAAGGCAAGGGCTTCAGAGTTACCCATCATTACCATCCTGTACAAGCCTTCGATCAAGCCTTGAAAACTCCATTTGTGGCGATAGTGGTGGATTTGATGCTTGGCGAAGAGCTGGATGGCTGGGATTTGATCAGAATGCTGAAGAATGATTCGAGAACGGAGACCATTCCGATTGTCATTTCATCAGCACTGGACAAGTCAGATAAAAACCTGATGAATAATCTGGTTCAGAAATATCTAACCAAACCCTATCCACCAGGTGAGCTATCCATTACGCTTGAGGAGATTGTAAAGATCAGGCAGGGGACTGGTGAGGTGCTGTTTCCGGATTCCAGTCAGGCAATATAGTTCACAATTAATAAAACAAGCCTTATTTATCGGGCTTGTTTTTTTGGGATAACACCCGGGACAATATCAATCTCACCTTCTTCATTGATTTCGGCATAAGCTACGGATTGGATATCCGGCCAGCCTCTTTCTTGAAGCTCGCGGAGGAGCCAGTCCTCATCTTTACCGATGCTCTCAAGAGTTTTCCGCTGCAGAGTCCCGGTTTCAATTATACATTGGGGCAGCTTGATTTCCTGGGCAGGCAAATCCATATCTTGACGGGTTACCGTTTCAAATGGTGATTTTTTCAGAATACTTAGTGAGCCGTTTGTTTCATAAATGGCGTAAGCTACCTCGCTTATTGAAAAGGTGTCCTTCGCTCTAAGCATCATTCGCAGCTGGTCGAAATCCAGATTGTTTTTTTGGAGTTTAACCAGATCGATGCGGCCATCGTGAATAAGGATTTCCGGTGCTCCTTCCAATGGCTTCCGAAGCTTCTTGATATGCGAAGTAATCTTTTCGAAAAGGACAGATAAAACTGTCCAGACGGCCAGGGTAAACACCAGCTTCATTACGGAATGCTTTTCTTCATAAATTGTGTTCCCGACAAGGTCGCCTAATATAACAGCCGAGATAAAATCGAAGGGGGTTAAGGCGGAAATCTCTTTTTTGCCAAGCAGTCTCGTCATTGCCCATAATCCGACAAAACCTGTAGTAAGTTTGATTAATATGACTCCGAACTCCATGCAGACCCCTCCTTGGAATGGATGTATTCTAAAAAAATTAACCACATTACATTATAAACGTAACATTTTTAGAAAACGGGTTTATCATAATATCTAATTGAAGTTATCATTATTTGTAATGAAGTTGCTTAAATCGGGGTTAATGACTATGATTTAGATGGTTTTCCCGTATTTATTACATATTTATCTCTGAATATACAATTATTGAGAATGTTGTCGTCGTTGTACGTTTTCTTTAATTATGTTAGCCTGAATCCAAGCGATCTAATACTGCCCTGTCATACTCATTCGAAAAAAACTCGAAAAAGTGTGAACAGGCCCCGGATATTATATGGTAAAAAGATTTCATGTTTAGGAGAGGTGGATATTGTTGCAACTACAAGTAACGAACAGTCCCTTTAACGAGAACCAAATTGAGCTTCTCAATCGACTTCTGCCATCCTTAACGGAGACACAGCAGATATGGCTAAGCGGGTATATAACCGGTCTTCACCGGCCTGCGGCAGCGGGTAGCGGCGTATTGCAGGCTATTCCGGCAGCGGCTGAGAATGCGGGAGTCCTAACTGCCGACAGCCAGCCTGCAGCTTCCCGGGAGGTGACCGTGTTGTTCGGTTCCCAGACCGGTAACTGCCAGAGATTGGCTGGAACCTTGTCTCTCAAGCTGGAGGAGCAGGGATTTCAGGTAACACTGGCTTCCATGAACAGCTTCAAGCCGAACGGGTTGAAGAAGATCGAGAATTTACTCTTATTGGTGAGCACCCACGGCGAAGGAGAACCGCCGGATAACGCCCGTTCCTTCCACGAATTTCTTTATAGCAAAAGAGCGCCGGAACTAGGGAATCTCCGATTCTCTGTACTGGCTTTGGGTGATACTTCTTACGAGTTCTTCTGTCAAACCGGCAAAGATTTTGATCAGCGTCTGGAGGAGCTCGGCGGTCAGCGGCTAAGTCCGCGTGTGGACTGCGACCTGGATTATAACGAGCCGGTAGCGCAATGGTTCGAGAGTGTACTTGGCGCTTTAAATGGACGTTCCGATGCTCATGTTATCGCGTCAGAAGTTGTCCAAGCGGCGGAAGCAGCGGAGTCCATGGAATCCCCATATTCGCGTAATAATCCCTTTAAGGCCGAGGTGCTGGAGAATTTGAACCTGAACGGCCGTGGCTCCGATCGTGAAACCCGTCATCTGGAGCTGTCTCTTGAGGGTTCAAATCTTCAATTTGAACCTGGTGATTTGCTGGGGGTATACCCGGAGAATCATCCTGAATTGGTGAATTCCATTATCGAGGCCTTGGGCTACAATCCTGATGAGATTGTTCCTGTGAACAAGAAGGGTGAAGAGGGTACCTTACGCGAGGCGCTGCTCAAACATTATGAAATCACCGCTTTGTCTAAAGCGGTGATGAAGCAGGCGGGACAGATATCCTCTGCAAGCGGGCTCCACGAGCTGCTCGCGTCAGGCCATGAGCAAGAGCTTAAAGAGTATATCCGGGGACGCGATCTTCTGGATCTGGTGCAGGATTTCTCGCCTTGGGAAGTTTCGGCCAGCACTTTTGTAGGCATTCTACGGAAGCTGCCTGCGCGTCTCTATTCCATAGCAAGCAGCTATAAGGCTAACCCGGATGAAGTTCATTTGACTGTAAGAGCTGTGCGATACCATGCTCACGGCCGGGAACGGTATGGCGTATGCTCGATTTATTGTGCGGAACGAGTGCAGCCGGGCGACACATTGCCGATCTACATCCAGCACAATCAGAATTTCAAGCTTCCGTCCAATCCGGACGTTCCGGTCATTATGATCGGGCCAGGCACAGGGGTAGCTCCTTTCCGCTCTTTCCTGGAGGAGCGTGAAGAACTGGGTGCGCAAGGAAAAACGTGGCTATTCTTCGGGGACAGACATTTTGTGACCGATTTTCTATATCAGAAGGAATGGCAGAGAATGCTTAAAGACGGCGTTCTGACGAAGCTGGATGTTGCTTTTTCCCGTGATGCGGATGAGAAGGTATATGTACAGCATCGCATCCTGGAGAAAAGCCGTGAGTTGTATGAGTGGCTGCAGGAAGGCGCCCATATCTATATTTGCGGCGACAAGAAGAATATGGCACATGACGTTCATGCCGCTCTGGTGACAGTCATCCAGCAGGAAGGCGGCATAAGTCCGGAAGAGGCGGAAGCTTATCTGGAGAATATGCAGCAGCAGCAGCGCTATCAGCGTGACGTGTATTAATCATAGTAGAGAGCAATTGAAGACTACCGGGAGGAGATAGCAACAATGGCTAATAATGAATTGGTTAAGCCCATAGGCGGGCCGCCAAGTGATGTGGAACATATAAAGATAGAGAGCAATTACTTGCGGGGAGCCCTGGTGGAGACCCTCGGCAATCCGATTACCGGTGGTCTGCCTGAAGATGATAACCGGTTGTTAAAATTTCATGGGAGCTATATGCAGGATGACCGGGATCTGCGGAATGAACGCGATCGCCAAAAGCTGGAGCCTGCTTATCAATTCATGCTCCGTGTAGTGTTACCGGGCGGTGTAGTAACACCGTCACAGTGGCTCGTTTTGGACGATCTGGCCCATAAAACGGGTAACGGTACGCTTCGCATTACCACAAGACAAGCTTTTCAAATGCACGGTGTTCTAAAGTGGAATCTAAAGAAGACCATCCGTACCATAAACGACACGCTGATGACCACACTGGCCGCTTGCGGCGACGTGAACCGTAATGTCATGAGCAACCCTAACCCGTATCAGTCAGAGGTGCATGCTGAGGTTTACGATTGGGCGCGCCGGGTAAGTGACCACTTGGCACCGCGCACCCCTGCCTACCATGAAATCTGGCTGGACGGTGAAAAGGTAGTGGACAGCTTGGCGGACGGAGCTGAGGTAGAACCTATTTACGGCCCTGTATACCTACCGCGCAAATTCAAAATCGGGATGGCAGTGCCGCCTTCTAATGATGTGGATGTCTTCTCTCAGGATCTTGGTTTTATCGCCATCGTTGAAGACGGAAAGCTGACCGGGTTTAACGTTTCGGTTGGCGGCGGTATGGGGATGACTCACGGGGATACAAGCACTTATCCCCAATTGGGACGTGTGATTGGCTTCTGCCGTCCGGAGCAGCTGATCGATGTGGCGGAGAAGACAGTCACGATCCAACGGGACTACGGCAACCGCTCCGTTCGCAAGAATGCGAGGTTCAAGTATACGATTGACCGGCATGGCATCGAATGGTTCGTAAGTGAGCTGCATGAAAGACTGGGTTGGCAGCTTGAGGCGGCGCGCGCCTATCACTTCGAACATAATGGAGAGCGCTATGGCTGGGTGAAGGGGACCAACGGCAAATGGAATTTATCGCTCTACATTCAGAGTGGACGAATTCATGACCAAGAGGATAACCCTATGATGACCGGTCTGCGGGAAATTGCCAAGATCCACACCGGCGATTTCAGGCTTACACCGAATCAGAATCTGATCATTGCCAACGTAACCACTGCCCAAAAACGGAAGATTACTGAATTGGCAGGTCGATATGGACTCACTGACGGTGCCCACCATTCCGCCTTGCGCAGAAGCGCACTGTCCTGTGTGGCTTTTCCAACCTGCGGGCTGGCGATGGCTGAAGCTGAACGTTATCTGCCATCCCTGCTGGATAAGCTGGAGCTTATTCTGGATGAGGCGGGTCTTCGTGATGAGGAGATCGTCATTCGGATGACGGGATGCCCTAACGGATGCGCAAGACCGGCGCTAGGCGAAATCTCGTTTATCGGCAAAGCGCTCGGCAAATATAATATGTATTTGGGGGCAGGGTTTGCCGGTGACAGATTGAACAAGATCTACAAGGAAAATATCGACGAGAAGGAAATTCTCGAGACTTTGGAGCCTATTATCCACAGGTTTGCGAAAGAACGCAACTCCGGAGAGCATTTTGGTGACTTTGTCATCCGCGCCGGATATGTGAAGGCCGTTACCTCCGGTCTTAACTTTCATGACTGATCGATAAAAGCAGTAAGCAGTTAAGGGGGTGTCCCAAAAGCCATGTAAATGGCTAGGGACACCCCCGTTGTTTTTGGAGTAAGATTACGGTCGTGGTTTATTGTGGACGCTCCGCGAACGGACCGTTGCGTAAGTCGCTGTGGTCGTAAGAATTTTATTTATTTTCCTTAACGGTAATAATCCGGAGACAGCATTATGCTTTCGAAGAGAGCTTTCCTTCGGAAAGCTTTTGGGCGACCGCTGCCGCTTTTCCGCAATCGTTCCGTCCTCTCCGCTGCTTTCCAGCAGAACCATTCTTAAAATCTCTCTAAAAACAGCAAAAAGAAACCTCTCTTTGGTAAAATGGAAATGCGACCAACCATTTCAAAAGGAGAGGTTTCTTTGTACATTCAATAACCTGGACCAACTTTGCTTACCAATAGATTTAGAGGAAGATATCCCATCACATCACATCACCTCGCTCGTGTCGTCAATACAGCCATCAATCGGTTGGACGACCAGAATACCTTCCTATATCTTATTCCAATGCAAAAGGTGCCCCTAAAGTGAACTTAATGAAAAAAACACTTATTATCTGTCTTATTATGTCGAACGTCACAGCTTTATGATCCTATTTCAGTGATATAATTAAAAAACTGGAATTGATTGTGAGGATTATTATAATGAAAACTGATGTAAATTGTAAGAATCTGCTCCACTCTCCCACCCCTAATCAATGCATGGAGCATTATGGGTGTATCTATGAGAATAATCATCTGGTCACATTGCTTGTTAATCCTGCTGATGGAAGCATTGCAGATGCCAATAGGGCAGCATGTTCCTTTTATGGTTACACACCCAAACAATTCAGGGGGCTGCTCATTGCCGATTTGAACATGGAGAACACTGCTCAGCTTGATGGGTTTGTTAACAAAGCTTTACCCGATGGCAAGTACCAAGGGAACAAGATCATTTTTGAAAAACACAGGTTAGCCAACGGCGGTATCATTGATGTAGAAATACATACCGGTCTGATTACTATGCTTGGGAAGAAATGCATCTATTCCGTCATTCATGATATCACTGAGAGAGTTAGGTCAGAGCAAAGACTTAGGGAAAGTGAGGAGAGGTACAGGGATCTGGTGGAGCTTTGTCCGGAGGCAATACTGGTCTACAGCAGCGGCACTATATTGTTTGCTAATAAACAAGCGGAAAAGCTGTTCGGGATGGCTAAGGAGAAGCTGACCGGCCGAAGTATCGATGCTTTTTTCCATGAAGAATACATAAGCAGTACTGAATACATAAAATTTAAAACGACAGAATCTGCAAAAGAAGGCTTTCGCATAGAGCAGCGTTATATCAGATATGATGACCGTATTTTTGATTTGGAGATATCCGGAGTGCCGATTGTGTACCAGGAGGTAAAGGCAATACAGTTGGTGTTAAGGGATATTACAGAAAGCAAGAAAGAGATCGCCCGGGCTGTGCGGTTTCAAGAGCATCGCCATGCCGTAATGTTCCCTCTGGAGACAAGGGCGGACTTACAAAAGCTATATGTTCCTGCCTCCACGCTCAGTGGAGATTTCTTCATATTTCACAAGATAAATGAGGAGCAGGTTATTGGGATTATCGGTGATGTGACAGGAAAAGGGATAACGGCAGCGCTTAACATCACCGCTGTGCGGGTTCTTTTCTCGGAGAGTCTGCTGGTTACGCATGAGCCTGTTGAAGTTCTACACGATTTGAATGACAAGGTTCTGCAGCATCTGGTCGAGGATTATATCTCTGTTTGCTGCTTTCATCTGGATTTCAGAGCAGGAAGGCTTAAGGCGGCCGGAGCCGGTATCAATGAGTTCATGTTTATGCCCAAGGATAATCCCTGCGAGAAAATGACTGTTAGAGGTGCTCCGATCGGAATGTTCAGCAATAGTGAATTTGATCAAGTGGATATTTCCTTTCAATCGGGAGACAGATTCTGCTTTTACAGTGACGGTGTGGATTTATTGGTGGAGGACGGCGAGCCTGAGCTGTATTGTGATTATGAGTATTTACAGCAAAGGATCACAAGTACATCGCTGCAGGACGATTGCACATGGCTCAGTCTGTATATAAGGTGAAGCAAGGAGGGGAATATGGAGTCTATTCATAAGGAAGTGTCGCTCTACGGTATAGAGCATCATCAGGGTGTCATCGATACAATCATCCGGGAGCTCAGAATCGAAGCATGCGCCTTTGATGTCAAATTAATATTGGTGGAGGCTGTAATGAACGCCCATTATCACGGGAATCAGTCTGACTCTGCCAAGCCGATTATGATCAGATATTCGGTTAGAAACCGGTGTTTGAATATTCAGGTGGAGGATTGCGGAGAGGGGTTCAAGCAGTTGATCTTTCCGGATGAAATCAAGAATGAACATTTACTCGATGAAGGAGGGAGGGGGTTATATTTGATCCGGTGTTTATCGGATAACGTAAAAATGATCCAAAATACAATACATATCAATAAAACATTAACCTATCCATAATTATTAACATCAGAGAGAGTTGCTTTGAGTGGGTATCAGAGAGGAACATTCACTATGAAGTTAAGTTTAAAGGTTAAAATTAGTATATTTTTGCTTTTGATGATAAGCATTCCCTTATCCATATCGGGTCTAATCTCCTACAATCTGGCATCACAATCGTTACAGACGACGATAGAAGAACAGCTGAGCAATACTACGGCTGCTGCGGCAGAATCGATTGATGTCGCTTTGGAGTCCTCCAGTCATTATCTGCAAATTGCGAGCAAGAATGAGACACTGGCAGAGCTTACTGCTAATCCTGAGAATGAGACTTTAATGAAAAGCGCTTATCAATATATTTCCGGCTTTCAAAAAGATAATGCGGCCCAATTTGAAACGATCATTATTGCAGATACGGAAGGGAAAGCACTTCTAACGAACCAATCCGAATCTCCTGATATGAATGTGAAGGACAGGGAGTATTTTCAAACCGCCCTTACAGGGAAGGAATCGACAAGTGAAGTTATTATTTCGAGAGTTACTAATAAGCCTATCGTAGCAATCGCACATCCTCTAGGCAGCAATGGGGAAACAACGGGGGTGCTGATCGGTACCATTGTCTTTGACAGCATATCCAATGCTGCAGCAAAGGTTAAGGTTGGAGAAACCGGTTACGCGTATATGATTGACCGTAAAGGGCTTATTGTCTCCCATCCTGTTAAGGAGAAGATTCTTAAGGATAACCTAGATGGCAACAGCAATAAGGAATTGAATAATTTGGTGCAAGAAATGAAGGCCGGAAAGACCTCCCACGGGTTTTATACCTATGAAGGCCAATATAAATTTGTGTCATTTCAACCGGCGGGCAACTGGGTTGTAGCGACTACAGCGAATTATAAGGAATACATGACGCCAGCAACGGAAATCCGCAACAAAACCATACTGGTTACAGCCATCTTTATCCTGGTTGCTCTGCTTATAGGTTACTTATTTACAAAACGGAGTATAATCAATCCTGTTCAGAAGCTGAAGAAAGCAATGGCTTTAGCCGGAGAGGGGGACATGACCGTACACACTTCCATCCAAACGGGTGATGAGCTTCAGGAATTGAGTGAGTCCTTTAATATGATGATCAACAAGCAGGGAGCCGTAATTGAAAAAATTAGGGTGAACTCCGAGTTGTTAACCTCCATGTCTCAAGAAATGGCTGCATCTTCGGAGCAAATCAGTGCCTCCATCCAGGAAATAAGCTCCAGCACCGAGGAAATAGCTACAGGTGCGGAGAATAATAATCAGTCGGTAGTAAATGCCTCCCAGGTATTGGTGCAGCTGTCCAGTCTTGTTCAACTGGCACAAAATAAAGCGGCTGCTACTCACTCCAATGCAAATGTGACTAATCAGGCGGCACAGTCCGGCAGAACCAGAGTCATAAATACGGTTAAAGCCATGGATACCATTAGCAGCAGCACTAACGAGACAGAGAGCTTGCTGGAATCGGTTAATGAAATGTCCGATAAGGTCTCTACGATTATTGGAACGATTAATGCGCTTGCCCGGCAAACGAATCTGCTTGCACTGAATGCTGCGATTGAAGCAGCCAGAGCCGGGGAGCATGGCCGGGGTTTCAGCGTAGTGGCAGGTGAGGTCCGTAAGCTTTCAGATGAATCCCATTTCCGGGCCAATGAAATATCCGAATTGGTTCAGAGTATGATTTCCAAAATCGAGCTGGCGGTTATTTCGATGAAAAGCGCGTCCGAAGCGGTAACGGAAGGCGTGAAAATTGCGCATGAAACAGACCATGCCTTTGTTCATATTATTGACGCTGTGGAAATGATAACGGAGAATGTACAGGAAATTCTGGATATCACCAAGGATGAGGTAGCAACCTCAGAACAGATTGTGAAGCTGATTGACTCCATGGGGACAACATCGGAAATAGCGGCGGTCAATAGCGAAAGTGTTTCCAGTGCGATAGAAGAGCAGGCAGCAACGGTTAACAACTTTGTGGCTTCCGCAGAGGAAGTAAGCGCTATGGCCTCCGAACTGGAAAACCTGGTGGAGAATTTTAAAATCAGAGGTGAATTACATGCGTGAGATTGTCATCAAAATGCCGGAAATATTTTCAGTAGAAGAGGCTGCCCATTTCCGGGAAACCGTTCGGGAGCATTTGAACAGTAGCCCTGATGCTGTAAGTTTTTTATTGGATTTCAGCGAGTGCAGCTTTATCGACAGTACAGGATTAGGTGTGATTGTAAGCTCCTACAAGAAGAGTGTTGAAGGTGGCGGCGGCATAAAGCTGAAATCCTTGAACGCTAACGTGCGAAAGGTTTTTGAATTGACAAGATTGACTAATGTTTTTGAAATGCTTTAGGAAAACCTAAAGAGCAATAGGATTGGGCAAACCCCCATTCTCCTATTGCTTTTTTTAAATATATTCAGTCATTCCCTTTTCCTTCAACAAGTCGACAATGTCTTTGACAGACTGCGCTTTGTCCTTGGGACAGATTAAAAGCGCATCCCCGGTGTCCGCAATGATGAAGCCATCTACGCCTATTGAAGTGATTAGTCTCCCGTTGCCATAGATGATTGAATTCCGTGTATCTATCCCAATGTGATTCGCTTTAATAATATTGCCCGATTCATCCGGGGGGAAAATAGCGCCAAGCATATCCCAGCTGCCGATATCATTCCAGCCAAATTGACCGGACAGAACAACAACTTCATCGGAGCGTTCAAGGATGCCGTAATCAATCGAAATGCTTTGGAGTGTGGGATAAATCTGATTAATAGTCTCCTCTTCGTGCTCCGTACCCAGTACATCACGGATTGGAAGCATCGACTTGTACAGCCTGGGAAGGTAACGTTTGAAATTATCAATAATTACTGAGGTTTTCCAAATGAATATCCCGCTGTTCCATAAATAATTACCTGAGGACAAATAGTCTTGCGCTTTTTGGAAGTTCGGTTTCTCTACAAATTCCGCTACATCGTATACAGCCACTGGACTAACAGCTATAGGCTCTTTATCAAAGGCTATATAGCCGTAGCCTGTTGAAGGAAAGGTAGGCTTAATTCCGATGGTTACGATTTTATCCGATTCCATTGCGACTGTACAGGCTTCATCCAGCGTTGACCGGAATTGTGCTTCATCCGTTATATGATGATCGGAAGGCAGTACGACCATTAAAGAATCGCCGTGGGATTTTTCTATGGACAACGCCGCAAAAAGTATACTTGCAGCTGTGTTTCGCGCGACCGGTTCGATCAAAATATTACCTTTTAATACACTGCTATGCATGATACTCTCCAGCAATACGGCTTGAGAACGATTTGTAACAATCACTGTATTTTCCTGAGGGATAATGCCTTTGAAGCGCTCGATGGTATCATTTAACATAATATCATTTCCGCTTATATTAAGAAGCTGCTTCGGTATCTCTTGTCTGGACAGCGGCCAAAAGCGTGTTCCGCCTCCGCCTGCAAGGATAGTGGCAAATTTATTCATGATGCATCACCAGATGGGCAATAGAGTAAGAAATAATACTTTCCGAGCCTTGATTAAGGTTCAACCCCGCGCTATGGATGCCATCATAACAAGCTCCGGTTTGGGGATCAATTAATGAGATTTTCAATGAATTATGTCCTAAATACCATTCGTAGCACAAGGCTGCTTGTTTAAGATAAGAAGGGTCATGGAGCACGATCGCGGCTTCTTTACATGCAAGAAGCATTTCACAGGCTTCAATCGGTTGTTCGTCATAGGGAGCGGTCTTTCCGTCCCGCAGCAGCCATCCATGGCTGCCAATCGGCTTATAATATCCCTCTTCGGAGAAGGTTTGGGATGCCAGGAAATCCAGGCTCTCTTTCGCCGTGTTTTTCAAACCAACGTTTTTCGAAATACGGAATGCTTTTAAAAGGGCCCATGGAAGCATTGAGTTTCCGTAAGTCATGCTGTCTTCGAACCAGTTCCAACCATTTCCTTTATTGCGGGTATATTGATTGTGCAGACGAACCGCTATTTTTTCAATCAAATCCATGATGAGTTTTTTTGGCAGAAATGCCTTCTCTTCTGCGGTACTTGGCGTGTGGGGATAGGGAAAGGAGTAAGTTAAGGCATTAGGTGTTTCGATTAGGTAACTTAAACCGATAAGGGCATACGCCCCGGCACGGGGAGAACCGAGTGCTTCGAGATGTGGTAATGCCTGATTGATTAAATAACGGCAAGTGTTGAGTAAATTATCGGGCAGGGAGGAGGAGTGGGAGAGCGCAAATCCCAGTGCCCATAATGTGCGTCCTTGACAGTCCTCAGAGCCGCTATCCTCCATAAATGAACGGTTATAATCCATAAAATTTCTGAAGTTTCCCTCTGCGTTCTGAGCATGATGGATGAAGGAGATGTAAGTATGAATCAGATCGAGTGCTGTTGAATCTTTGGTATCGTTGTACATTAATACGGCTGCAATTAATGCCCGTGCGTTATCATCAGTCGTATAGCCCTTCGAGCGATCGGGAACTCCGAACTTGGTATGCTGAAAAATCCCGGTATCATCCGTTATTCTGCGCATGTAATCGGACTTAAACTTTAATTTCGTTGGTGATTGCATTAAACCACACTCCTATTGGCAACATCTGAAGTTTTAATTTCCTCTTGGAACAACGCGGCATAGGTTTTGGCGATTTCACTCCATAACATGGTTTTTCCAAGCTCAAGTGTTCGCTGTTCCATTTCTTTGACTAGCGCAGGATGATCCAGTAACTGTAGTATACGAGCTTCCAGAGAGGCGGAATCGCGGAAGTTTGCGAGCAGACCCCTGCCCTCTGCCAGCATTTCCTCGGCATAGCGGTAAGGAGTGGAAACAATGACCCGTCCATAACCGACGCCGTAGGCCAAAGTGCCGCTAACAGCCTGATCCTTGCCTAAATAAGGAGTCATATAGATATCTGACATAACCAGGGATTGAATGACTTCCTCCTGCGTCAACAGCTTGTCAACGAAGAGCACATTATGACTCAAATCGAATTGTTTCACGAGATCGATCAGCTTTTGTCTGTATACCTCGCCTATTTCCTGTTTGACGACCGGATGTGTTTTCCCCCAAATGATATAGAGAGAATCCGGATGCTGTTTGACCACTCCGCGCATGGCCTCAATGCTATATTCAATTCCTTTACCAGGACTTAGAAAGCCAAAAGTGGATAAGATTTTCCGGTTTGCAAAGCCATATTTCTCTTTAAGCTTTGTTCTGGATTCTGTTTTGACATAAGGCACGCCATGGTGAATAAAAGCGACCTTTGCAGTGTCAATTCCATAAATAGAGATCAAATCCTTGACGGTAGACTGCGCCATCGTTACGACCTTAACGCTTAGTTGCGCAATCCGATGGATGATATGCAGCTGCTTCGCAGAAGGTTTTGTTAATACGGTATGAAAAACGACGATATAAGGAATTTGGAGTCTTTCAACAAATGGAATCAAATATTCCCCGCTTTCTCCGCCATAAATACCGAATTCATGCTGGATAACAAGAAGATTAACATTGGATTGGTTAAGATAATCAGCCGTATCTATATAATCAGACAGCTTGTGCTGGTCAATTTCTCTCATCACTTGTTCCTCATAGTGGTAAGTTTCGTTGTTGTTGACGGCAATGATCCGGGGTGTATTGAAACCTTGAAGATGTACAAATTGATCTAATAAATCCTGTGTGAACGTAGCGATACCGCACTCTCTCGGAAGACTGGTGGATAGAAAAACGATGTTTCGGTTGTTGATGATTCTTTTCATAATAAATGAGCCTCCCTATTTAATCTTGCAATTTTTGAATAAAAAAAGAAAATAAAGAGGTCTTTATTTTCTAAAAAGAAAGCGGTATTAAATTTTCTGAAAATACTAGTGATGTAAATTGTTTCCTGCGCCTACTATACCATGACCATTTTATCTTGTCAAATTATTGACTCTCCACCGTTCACCATATATATTATTAGAGGAGGTGGATGTATGCCGGTCATACGCAGCAAATTGAGTGAGGTTATGGAAAATCACGATCCAAAGTTATCTATTCGCAAGCTTGCAAAGGATGTTAATTACCACTTTGATTCTATCCGTCGTATGTATAAAGATGAGATGGTACAGTACCCCAGGGATTTGTTGCTGAAGCTTTGTCTATACTTTAATGTTCAGCCGGGGGAACTTATTAGAATCGAAGCGGATGAAGAAAGTGATTATACAAATAGATAAACCGAATAGATTATGAGGAGGAAGGCAATGACAAGGAACCCGGTAAAGACAGCAACCTGTAACCAGCTGCTGGATACCTTTTATGCCAATCTCCGAGTAGCGAAAGTGGAGAAGCTGGAATTCTCTGGTGTTGGAAAACGCGATGTATATAATATAACGGCCCCGTTTCGGTATAACGGGGAGGAAGTCATCTTGGGAAGAGTTGAGGAACGGGATAGCGAGTTCTCTCAAGTCTTCTTTTTTATATGCAATAACGAGGAGGTTTGGAGTCCCCGTGTACATACACATACCTATAACCTGCAGGATCCCTGCTGGGCTATCATCCAAGGTGAATTAATTGTTGGCGGAGTTGAAGTCATCACTGCAGCCGATCATCCCCAGAAAATTGTGTCATGGGTCACTCAATTTTATCGCGGGTTCAATATTGATTCGTTATGCCACTTTTCATCCGGTCCGGGTACGATGAAGGATATTCGTCTGATTGAGCTTACAGATGGCAGAATAGGTGTATTTACAAGGCCGCAAGGAGCAAGGGGCGGAAGAGGGCAAATCGGATTTACCATTATTCATTCGCTGGATGAGTTGAATGAGCAAACCTTCATCAATGCAGAAGTGTTTCAAGATCAATTTGTTCCCGAAGAGTGGGGCGGCGCGAATGAAGCACATTTATTGAAGAATGGCCATGTGGGCGTTCTGGGGCATATAGCCTGCCTGGATAAATTAGATATTAAGCACTATTATGCTATGGTTTTCACGGTAAATACCGAGACCTTTGAGACAACACCCATAAAAATTATTGCGGCGAGAAGTGATTTTCCAATCGGCCCCGGCAAACGTCCAGACCTGCAGGATGTTATCTTTAGTGGGGGAATTATACGGTCAGATAATGGCCGGGCAGTTCTGTCCGTTGGCGTTAGTGATGCCGAGGCTTACACCCTCGAGATTCCGGATCCCTTTCTCGAATATGAATGAGAAGCGGAGGGATATTTGACTAGATTCTATGGTCATGGTATAATCGATCTGACAAGAATTTATGGTCAAAAGAGAGCAGGAACAAACAATGAGTAAATTTATTCAATTAAACAAACGCACGGGTACAACTAATTCCCAATTGAATCAGGCAAGAAAACAAGGACGGATCCCGGCTGTGTTATATGGAATGGGTAAAGATACTTTAACGCTGGAAGTGAATGAAAAGGAAATGCTGGATGTTTTAAAAAAGAATCCACGGGCGATTCTGCAGGGTAAATTATCGGATGACAAAGAAATGCCTGTTGTTATTCAGAACATCCAAAGAGATGCTTTGTCAGGCAAACTGTTGCATATCGACTTTCACCATGTGAACATGACTAAAATCATGGACAGCAAAGTTAACGTTCATTTTGCCGGAGAAGCAATCGGCTTGAAATCCGGTGGAGTTTTGCAGGTGGAATTGTACGAAGTGGAAGTCCGTTGTATGCCTGATGTGTTGCCGTCTTCCATGGAAGTGGATATCAGCAACCTTGATGTCGGCGACCAGCTCCTTGTTTCCGACCTGATCTTCCAGGATGGAATTGAAGTGCTGACAGATCCCGGCAGCGTGATGATTCAGATCAAAACGGTGCATGATGAAACTGCAGAAGAACCGGCAACCGTAACAACGGCTTAATTTAAAATACCTAAATATAGAGTGAGGCTGCACCAGGCCATTGTCATGAGACCGGTGCAGCCTCTTTGTATTGTACGAGCAACGGGTGTTCTGTGCAGACGTTTCGAGGTTTGCCTTGTCGTGCAGATCAGAGTCCACGGAATTTTGCGGCCAGTATTCCGAGATACTCCTTCAGCGCAGTTCCGGTTAACGAAAGCCCTGCTGCTGAAGGTGTGAGCTTCGCCGCATATAAGTATTCCGGGCTGCTGGTCAGATAGTCGGTAGGGTAGGGTTGTACATGAACCCCGGCCTGCCGGAACTCCAGAACCGCCCGCGGCAGGTGGAAGGCAGACGTAATCAGAACAGGGGCCGAAAAGCCGCCGGAATTCAGGAGTGATAAAGTGTAACTGGCATTTTGTTCGGTATTCAGAGAGCGGTTCTCGATATAGATATCCTTCTCCAGAATGCCGAGCGCCAGCAGCTGTCTGCGGGAGATATCAGCCTCATTTCCGCTGTCGGGGAATACTTTCCCCCCGGAGAAGAGAATCGGAAGCCCGGTCGTTTGGTATAGTCTGGCGGCAGTAAGCAGCCGATTGGCTGCCGAGCCTGACAGATTGCCTTCGCCGTTAATATCGGGGGTTCCTTGGGTTGCTCCGCCACCGAGCACCACGATCATGTCACCCTTTAGGGTGTCTGGCTGGGCATATTGCTGTTCCAGTCTGCCAATCAGCAAACCGCCGATCCAGCTGGTTGCCGACAGATACATAATTAGCGTTACTCCCAGCAGGAACAAAGCGGGTTTGCGTTCGCGTTTCCAGAGCCATAGGGTGATTGCCAGAAGCAGAAGTATAAACAGTCCGGGAGGAAGGATAAAGCTGTATATAAACTTAATGAAATAAATCATGATAGAAACAACCGCCTTTAAAGGTTTGGCTCTATGATATCACACTTTCTACTCCCTATTAATCGGTTATATTTCTCGTATAATATTCAATAATATCTTTCCGGCGAATAATTCCGAGGAATATCCCGTCCTGATCAATCACCGGAACAAAATTCTGATCTGCTGCAAGCGTCAGCATATCCTCCATCTGCGCATTGATGGCAACGCTTTCATTATGAAAATGCTTCTGAATGTCCTGCACAGGGATTTCTCCCATATTGTCAAAAGTAAGGCCTGGTGTATTCTTCAGCTTCCATAAAAGGTCGCCTTCCGAAAGTGTCCCTACATACCGCCCTTCCTTATCGATAATGGGGATTGCCGTATAATGATGTACTTCGAGCAGCTCCATGGCTTCCTGCATGGAGAGTGAGGAAGTAATATAAGCTACCTGGTCTTTGGGTAACAAAAAAGAGGATATTTCCATAGCTTGAGTCTCCTTTACTTTGGAATTTTCTTATCTTATTCTGACTGAACATCCAATCCACTATTACTATATCTTAAATTTAGACAAATAAGAAATAAATGCACCAATGAATGGGGCTGCCATCCGTCATTTACATGACTTCACGGCAGCCCCGTATTAATGGCTACATATGGATAGGATGCAGCATGGTTATTTCAAACCGCAAGTCGTATTAGCCGGAATGGTAATTTCCAAATGACCACCGGTTTTCTTTAGTTTCACCCCATTGGAGGTGGAAAACTCAATTTTACGGCCTTTCCATTCTTCTTTGGACAATTGGAGGGTTGCCGGTTCATGGGTCAGGTTATGCAGAACGAGTATGGAGTCATCCTCGTAAGTTCTCGTGTAGCCCATAACACGGCTGTCACCGGTCTGAAATTCCTGAATGTCGCCTTTCACCAGGACCGGGTTCTCATGGCGGATGCGGATCAGGTCCCGGTAATGAGAGAGCAGGGAGTCCTTATCCTTCGTTTGCGAGTCTACAGAGACGGTGTCTGGGCCGACATTATCACGCGGGGCTTCCCAGGTCGTTTGTCCTTCTCCGCTTTCAGGGTACCACCGGAACGGCTCGCGGATATACTCATCCGGTTTCTTGCCGAGCATTCCAATTTCTTCTCCGTAATAAATGAACGGGTTACCCGGTAATGTAAACAGAATGGAAGCGGCATTTTTAGCTTTATTTACATCCCCGTTCAACCGGGTCATCGTACGTTCCTGATCGTGATTGGTCAAGAAGGGAGCATCAATCGGATTCGAGGAATAAGCCCGGTACAATTCCAGAGTTTGCGCGGCAAAAGAGGCCAGTCCGTTGTCTGCACCGTTCTGTACGGCATCCAATATCTTCTCCGAGAGGTCAAAGTTGAATGCGGAATCCAGCGGTTTATAGTATGGCGCGACTTGATTCGGCCGATCCCACACTTCTCCGACGAGATAGGCATCCGGCTTGAGTTGTTGCAGGCCTTTCTTAAACTCATCCCACCAAGCGACATTCTTATCGATATCTTCATAGATATGCATGGCCGCATCGAGGCGGAATCCGTCCGCGCCCTGGTTCAGCCAATACTTGCCTACCTTGGTCATTTCCTCACGGACCTTAGGATTCTCGAAGTTGAGATCCGGCATAAAATCAATGAAAAGGGCGTAGTAGTAGTCTCCGGAGCCGGGGTACGTTTCATACCAAACCTGTTGGCCCCATGGGCCTTTTTCATTCAGGTCGGTGTCCGCGTCAGCCCATATATAATAATCCCGGTGCGGGCTGTTCTTATCCTTTGATGCATCCTGAAACCAGGGATGCTGGTTGCTGGTATGGTTAAGGGCAAGATCAATCGTCACTTTCATCCCTCGCTTATGCGCTTCTTTCGTCAAGCGTCTGAAGTCTTCCACACTCCCATATTGTGGATCTACACTGTAAAAGTCGGTGGTATCATACTTGTGATAGCTCGGGGAAGGGCTGACAGGCATTAACCAAAGCGAATCCACTCCCAAGTCCTTCTTCGTATGAGGGTTTCCGTCATTCAGATAATCCAGTTTTTGAATAATCCCGTTCAGATCGCCATTTCCGTCTTTGTTGGAATCGTAGAAGGACCTGACATAAATTTCGTAAAATACTCCGTTGTTCGAGTCACTCTGGGGCTGAGCTCCATCTTTGGCGAGTGCGCCGGAGGCGAAGCTGAACAGCAGGGGCAGGGATAAGGCAATGGACGTAATTTTTTTCATAAAGTGGATTCCTCTCTCTCTTGGGACCTGTGTGATAAAAAGAAAACGGGTGGAAGCCGAAAAACCTCCTACCCGTTTACTTTTCTTCCGGCGTAATACCGTGAATCGTATTATTGAATTTTTACTTTATGTTTTTCGTTTGCAGGGATTTTGACATAAAGAACTTTCTCTCCCGAATCGAAGTAGTAACCACTTGCCTTGGTGTTTAATTCTTCTGCACTGCCAGCTTTGGCATATTTGTCATTAGCGGCCTGTACTTTCTTAGGCTCTTCGGCATTATGCAGTTTAAGTGTATAGGACTTGATGTCCGACTTATAGTTTTGCGTTTTTTTGTCTTGCTCGAACTCGATGGATTTCCCTTTCTTTTCCACGCTGAATTCAGTTACATTGTATTCGCCCTGTTTGTAATCCAAAGTAGCGGCATCGTCCTCGTAGAAACTGTAGCTGGCCTCATCGTTCAGGTAAGCATCAAGAATCAGGTTCTCCAGTTTCTTCTCATCCGTATACTGCTCGACTTCCTGACGCGGGAGAATCGAATTGTTTTTTACGAATATAGGCAGTGTTCCAAGATCGGCATTGACTGTAATCGTCTGATTGCCGTTATACTCTTTACCTGTCCAGTAATCGATCCATGTCTCGCCTGACGGCAGATACACTTCACGGCTCGTTTGACCTTCTTGTACTACAGGAGCAAGCATAAGCGAATCGCCGAACATGAACTGGTCTTCAATGTTGTAGGTTTTCGCATCATCCTGGAACTGGTAAACAAGCGGCTGTTGAACCGGCTGGCCGTTATCGGCAGATTTCTTGAACTGATTATACAGGTAAGGCATCAGCTCATAACGCATTGAAATGTACTTGCGGCTGATATCTTCAACTTCCTTGCCGAATTGCCAAGGCTCCTGACCGCCTGCCAAACCGGACTTCGCACTGTTATCATAGTGGTCACGTGCGAACGGCAGGAACGCTCCTACCTCGATCCATCTTGCAAACAATTCAGGGGTCGGAACATTCCCCGGAGATTTCGCAAAGCCGCCGATATCATTTCCGACAAACGGAACACCGGACAAACCGACGTTAGCGTTCATCGGAATCGACATTTGCAAATGCTCCCAGTTACTTACGTTGTCCCCTGTCCAAAGCGCTGCATAGCGCTGGGTTCCCGCATACATGTCACGGGTTAATACGAATGGACGGGTATTCGGTTTATGTTTCAGGAAACCGTTATACGTCGCTTCCGCTTCATCATGTCCGTAAAGGTTATGATATTCCGTATGCAGCTTCTTCTCTCCGTTGTCGCCTTCAAACACGGTATCCAGCGGCATCGTATGGTTTGGACCATCAAACACAGCAGGTTCGTTCATGTCATTCCAGATCCCGTCAACCCCTTCATTAAGGACAGTGCCGAGATTATCGGCCCACCAATTGCGGACATCCTTCTTCAGGAAATTCGGGAAAGCGGATTTACCCGGCCATACTTCACCGATGAAGGTGGAGCCGTCAGGATTTTTCGCCCAGTAGTTATTTTTGGTTCCTTCTTGATAGATCCGGTAATTTTCATCCTGCTTGACCGCGGGATCATTGATCGTAATGGCGCGGAAGCCTTGTCCTTTCAATGTCTTAAGCGCTTGTTTATACTGGTCGTTCCAGGTGAACACGCGGTAGCCATCCATGTAGTCGATGTCAAAATGCATCGTATCGAGCGGAATTTGCTTCTCGCGGTATTCATTGGCCACGCTGACCAGCTCTTCCGGTGTGTATCCCCATTTACTTTGGTGGAATCCCAGCGACCACATCGGCGGGGTTTCCGATTTTCCGGTAAGCTCGGTGTATTTATCGATTACATCCCCGATTTCCGGGCCGTTGATGAAGTAATAAGTAAGAGTGCCGCCGTTGGCGTAGAAATAGTAATAATCGTCTTTCTCGCTGGCCATTTCATAGTAGGAGCGATAAGTATTGTCGAAGAAAATACCATAGGCCTTTTTATCTTTTAGTCCTATGAAGAAGGGAATGGACGTATACAGGTATTTTGTATTCTTGTTATAGGAGTAAGCGTCCGTATTCCACATGCCGAGACTTTTACCGCGTTTGTTCAACCCGCCGGATTGCTCGCCGAATCCATAGAAGTTTTCCTGGCTATCCGTTTTTTTGAACACATACGGCTTTCCGTCTTCATAGCCCACGCCTTCAGCCGCATCTTCGTTGATCACATTGCCCTGCTTGTCCAAAAATTTAACGCCGAACGGACTTTTGTTAATCTTCACTGTAATTTCATTCGTGGAGAGAGTGTATTCCTTGTCCGTTTCTTTTTTCTTAAAGCGTGGAGTGCTCCAATCCTTCTTGGCAATTCCCGGGGAGACAAATTCCGCTTCGCCATTTTTGACTACCGAGATTTTCGCCATGTCTTCTGCGAAGAGGCGGATATAGCCCTGATAGTCTCCTAAGTTCAACTTCACTCCATTGTCCAAAGCTTCTAACGATTGTACGGATAACGGCTTAAGATTCTGTTTGTTTAACGGGGTGTCCGCTTCAGGCTGCGTTTCAGCAAAAACCACATTTGCCGGTAGCACTGCCGCAGCCGTTCCTGACAGCAAGCTTAGGCATATAGCGGCTTGTGCCATTTTTTTCGACATGCTCAAAGACTTTAACTTGTTACGCATACATTTCTCTCTCCCTCTCCGATTCATCTGGTTAATTGCACACCCGGCCCCCGAACTGAACACTTCGGCTTCCGGTGCCTCTTTCAAATTAGCAAGTAAATCCGGCATGGACAATGGGGAATACCTCCTACGGGATTACCGGACATGTCAATAATCTAGTAAAAAAGCGTTTGCATATGTATGCTTAAAACCGGGTTAAATTAGCGCCAAGCCTGGAATCAAGCGTGGTTTCGTTTTTCTTTTGCCCAGCTGTTTGTTAATTCAATTTTTTCCATATATCTGGATATAAATGGGGAAATGTAGGTCTATGGAACTAGTGAAATGCAATTTTCGTTAATGCAGCACATACAGGTCAACCTTTTTTATTATTTCATTTCGAAAAATAGGACACTATAACCGCATTTATTTTGAAATAAAAGAAATGTATAACAAATTTCCAGATTTATGTTCCATTTTTTAGGAAAAAATAACGGGTGCAAAATCTATTGCTATTAAGAGAATATAAGACACCTTCGTATTTGTGAACGGATACATACGTGCAGCAGCAAAGAAAAGCGCGGTTTGGCTCGTGTGAATTGGCACTTGGAGCCATTTGATCCAAGGGTAGATCCATCAGATAATGTTTAAAAACGATCAATAGGAGTGAGTGTATGAGAACTGTAAGAATGCTTCGGGCGGCCGGGGCGATTGCGCTTTGCGCCGCTATGTGGATGACAACGGCATGTGAGAAAGCTTCCGTCAACATTCAGGACCAGCGAAACGATGACCGGGTTTATATCGGTTCCGTGCTTGAGGAGTTGTCTACGGACAAAGCGGCTTATCTGCCCGGGGAGGATGTTCAGTTTCATTTGAAGCTAAAGGAATCGGTTTCCGGTGAAACCTTCCATATTCGATATCTGCACATGAACGTGATCGTTAAAGAGGAAAGGCTGAAAGCGGAAGGTGATACACTGAGCTGGAACTGGGACCCGCCACAGGATGATGGCAAAGGGTACTTGGCTGAAGTGTTTTATGAGCAGGGGGGCAAGGCTGTCGATCAAATGAATATTGCTGTGGACGTTTCCTCTGACTGGGGGAAGTTTCCCCGTTACGGCTACCTGGCGGATTTTCCGCGTATGAATTTCGAGGAGATGTCCCGGGTAATCGGCCGTTTAAACCGGTTCCACATTAATGGCATCCAGTTCTATGATTGGCAGTACAAGCATCAGGAACCTATCCGTTTCGAAAACGGCAAGCCTGCTGCGGAATGGAATGATATTGCTAATCGTCCGGTTGCGCTGGACACGGTGAAGACTTATATTGACCTGTCCCACAGCCGCGGTATGAAGACGATGAACTACAATTTGTTATTCGGAGCTTATGCCGATGCGGAAAAGGACGGTGTGAAGAAGGATTGGGGGCTGTACAAGGATACAATCCATACAGAGCAGGATAAACATCCTCTTCCGGAAGAATGGGCCAGCGATATTCATATGTATGATCCCTCCAATCCAGGTTGGCAGGACTACCTGGTCGGCAAGGAAATGAAGACATTCGAGGAGCTTCCCTTTGACGGTTGGCATGTCGACCAGTTGGGGGACAGAGGAGAGCTGTGGAACTATGACGGGAACAGTGTCAACCTGGCTGAGACTTATCCGGCATTCTTAAAGGCCGCAAAGCAGAGGCTGGATGTTGATTATGTCATGAATGCCGTCGGCCAATTCGGCCAGGAATTTATTGCCCGTGAGGCTCCGGTTAAGTTTCTATACACCGAGGTTTGGGGTAATCATCCGGGATATCAAAATTTGAAAGAAATCATTGAGGAGAACTCCAGGTACAGCGGGAACCGGCTGAACACGGTATTGGCCGCATATATGAATTATCATTTATCCGATGCTCCGGGAGAGTTTAACACGCCGGGGATTCTGCTGACGGATGCGGTGATTTTTGCCTCAGGCGGCTCTCATCTGGAGCTTGGAGAAAACATGCTGTCCAAAGAATATTTCCCTCACCGCAATCTAAGCATTTCTCCGGCTTTGGAAGAACAGCTGATCCACTACTACGACTTTCTGGTCGCTTATCAGAATCTGCTGAGGGACAACATGGAGGATTCCGGACTGAAGGCCGAAGGGAAGGGGGAGATTGCTGTTTCCGATCAGGCGGAGCAAGGCAAGGTGTGGTCCTTTTCTAAACGGAAGGAGGACAAGGATATATTTCATTTTATCAATTTCACGGATGCTGCGACTATGGATTGGAAGGACGATCAGGGTACGCAGACAGAGCCGGCAGAGAGGGAGAATGTCACCGTTTTTGTGAGAACAGATCGACCGGTCGCCAAAGTTTGGTTCGCATCCCCTGATTATGATAACGGCTCGCCTCGATCCCTGGAGTTCTCGCAGCGTGACGGTGTGCTGGAGTGGAAGCTGCCGAAGCTGAAATATTGGGACATGGCGGTTGTCGAATATAAGGAGTAGCGTGCTCTTTCCTGTAAATAACATTGGTATTGCTGCTTTCATCCTGTACACTTTTATTAGAAAGACAACGAAATAGGAGAGACGGCATGCTTCATAAATTACGAATATCCAACCGTTTTACCGCCAAAATCATAGTGGTTCTCCTGCTCGTTATTTTAATTCCGACCATCTTCACCAGCTTGACCTTCTACTGGGTGTCGGACTCCATTCTGAAGAAAAACGTACGGGAGTCCACGCTTCAGATTGCCAAACAAACGGCGGAGTCGCTCTCTTTTATCCTGAATGTGGGGATCGATACTTCGGACTTTCTGTCCAGTGACCTGAACATCCAGCGGGCGGCGATACAATTAAACAGCAGTCCATCTTACGAAGAGAATTGGAATTATCAATATATTAATACCCTGCTGAACAATTACGTCTATTCCAACTCTTTCGTCAAAATCGTTTATCTATTGAAAGAGGAGGGCAGAGGATGGGGCAGCGGCAACTTTTCCGATTCCAGGTTTAAGGATATCCGTTTGTCGGAGCAGGAATGGGTGAAGGAAGCCAAGCGGAAGGACGGAGAGCTCGTCTGGCAGGGCCTGCAGTATGACCATTTCAGCGGAGGCGGGGTTAATACGGATTTGGTTGTGCCTGTGGGTAGGGTTCTGAAGGACTTTAATACGATGCGAAATATCGGGCTCGTGCAGGTTCATTTGGACGGGCAGTCGATTGTGGGTACAATCCGGCAGTTGAAGCTTGGGAAGACGGGGAAATTTTTCGTTGTGGATTCCGAGGGAAGAATCATGATCGATTCCAACCTGGACATGATTAACAAGAAAGTGAAAAATCCCGATTTATATAATAGCATAGTGGGCGATGACGCTGTGGAATTCGAGTTTGATATCAAGGGGGTACCATATTACGGGGTCAAGCAGCTGCTGAGCAACGGTTGGATGATTGTAGGGACTGTTCCAGTTGCTGAAATCAGCGGACAGCTGGAACGTCTCCAGACGTGGATCTTGTTGTCTTCCGCCGCGTTTTCCCTGATTGCTATCGGTATCGGACTTTTTATAGCCGGATGGGTAACCAAGCCTGTCGAACAATTGACCCAAAGTATGCTGCAAGTCCAAGATGGAGACCTGAAAGTGAGGGCGGTCGTCCGCACCTCCGATGAAATCGGCTTTTTGAGTATACAGTTTAACAAGATGCTCCATGAAATCGAGAATTTAATGCAGCAGGTAGAGAATGAACAGAGCGAGAAGCATCATGCGGAGCTTAGGGCTGTTATGCACCGGGTTCATCCTCACTTCCTGTACAATACGCTCAGCACACTGCGGTGGCTGATTGATTCCGGCCAAAATGACCGCGCCTCTCAAGTTCTGTCAGCACTCAACCATCTGCTTGAGGCTAACATGGGCAAAAGCGGGAGCATGATTACGGTGGAAGAGGAACTGGACATCATCCGGAAGTACTTGATTATTTTGGAGCTGCGTTACGAGAAAACCTTCCATCTGGCCCTGGACGTTGAACCCGGAACGGAGAAAATCATCATCCCGCGCATGCTGCTGCAGCCACTGGTGGAGAATTCCATATTTCATGGAATCGTCCCGAAGAATACGGGCGGCCGGATCTTGATAACGATTCGCGGTTGTGGCGAGGATCTGGAATTTATCATCAAGGATGACGGTTTAGGCATCGGCGATGACAAGCTGAGGGTACTGAACGAGCCGGGGAAGGCTATGGAGAATGGAGAAATCGGCATCGGCCTGCGCCATATCTATGACACACTACGGCTTTATTATGCGAAAGATTGGCAATGTCTTTTTGTAAGCAGTCCGGGGCAAGGGACGACCGTAAGGATTTTGTTAAAACGGATCAGGGGGGATCAACATGTATAGAGTTCTTATTGTTGATGACGAGCCTGTCATCCGCAACGGAATCAGCGCTTTTGTGGATTGGGAGAAGGAAGGGGCTTCGGTTGAAGATCATTACGCGAATGGTGTGGAGGCCCTTAATGCGCTGAAAAGTAAGTCTTTCGATATTCTGATCACGGATATCAAGATGCCTTTAATGAACGGCATTCAACTGATGAAGCATGCGCTGGCGGTTAACCCTAAATTAAAGGTGATCCTGATCAGTAATTACAGTGACTTTGAATACGTCAAAGAGGGTCTTCAGCTGGGCGCTGTCGATTACTTGTTAAAGCTGACTCTGAAGCGGGATGATCTTCTTGCCGTCCTTCGCCGCAGTATGTCCATGCTTGAGGAGGAAAGGAGAAAGGACTTCGAGCTGAATCATTTTCAACAGGGAGCCCTCTATCTGGAGCGAAAGCGTGTGGAACAGGAAGTTAAACGATGGATTATGCAAGAACAGACTTCCAGCGCATTAACCATTGCTGTCCCGACCTGGTTGGAACGGCCCTATGCCTGTGTTTATCTTATGCTGGACGCGGCTGAGGAATGGAGAGAAAATCTCGGCTATTTGTATGTACAGCTGCTGCTGGAAGAGCTTCAGGAAGCTTTTTATGAGCGGACAGAGGAAGGATATGCCCTGCAGGTAACTGAAAGCAGCCTCTTTATTTTTTTGCCGGATCACGATGGGGAGGTCGAACAACGGCTCCATCTGTGGAAGCAGCGGCTCGAAAGTAAATGGGGAGTTTCAACGTCGATCGGCTTCTCCGAGGAGCAAGGAGTATGCGGCATACTTACGGGATATACCGGAAGCCGTATGGCCTGCCAAAGACGGTTTTTCGAAGGTCTGGGCGGTTTGTATCGCAGGAGCGAATCGGAATCCTGTCATGAACTAACATTAACAAGCACAGAAGCGAGCCATGATTGGGCACTCTTCTTCGAGTTGATCCGCAGCGGTGAACCGGCTTCAATCGCCGTGGATTATGCGCTGGAGCGCTGGAAGAGAGGGGGACTGACCCCGGAACAAGTACAGGAAGAGGCATGCAGCCTCCTTACAGGTGTTTATCAGCTGCATGAGGACGAGGGTTCCTTGCTTTCGGAACAGCACGAACGGATTCGCAAGACGGAGACGCTGGAACAACTGGCATCGTTCATGGTTAGAGAGCTGGAGGCGATCGGCAAGTCTTTTATTCCCAAATTATCCGATAACGGTTACGGCGGACAGCTGATCACGAAGGCGCTGGAATATATAACTGCCCATTATACCGAGAACCTGACGCTCCAGAGCCTGGCGGATATCGTTCATCTCAGTAAAAGCTACTTCAGTCTATTATTCAAAAAACAAACCGGGAGAAACTTTATCGATTATCTGATCGAGCTGCGGATTCGGGAGGCGAAACGGCTGCTTGCACAGAATGACAGCCGCGTTTCCGATGTGGCCGGTGCTGCAGGCTTTAAAGACGTTAAATATTTCAGCAAGGTGTTCAAAAAAACAACAGGACTTACTCCGGTGGAGTATAGAGATAGCATGAAATAAAGGAGGATTTCCGTATTGGTCATCCGGTGGATACCCTTACTACTGATTCTGTTGTTAACGGCCGGGTGTGGAAGCACATCCGTGATCTCTAACCCCAAGCAAGTTCAAACTCTAGACGGGAATGGCAAAACCGTCATTACGTTCTGGCATACGTACAACGATGCGGAAACCCGGCTACTGGTTCAGGAGTTAATTCCGGCTTTTGAGCGGAATAATCCGAACATCAGGGTTAAATGTACTAACTTAGCCAACAATAACGAATTGAAATACAATCTTATTGCGCGCGCTTCCTCAAACCGTGGACCGGATGTGGTGCGTATGGATATTTCCTGGGTGCCGGAGTTTACACAAAAAGGGCTACTTGAGCCGTTAAACGGGCTGCCGGGTTTTGAAGCTCTGAAACCTGTCTTTCATCAGAAGGCTATGAGCGTGGGTCATTATAAGAACCAATACTACTCCCTGCCGCTCAACTTATATACCAAGTCGGCGATTTTTAACCGGAAGCTTCTGATGCGGGCAGGACGTACAGAGGCTCCGCGCTCCATGAGTGAAGTTCTGGAGCTTGCCCGTAAGCATCGGTACACCATTGGCCTTGGCGGGCTGGAGGCCTGGGATACGCTCCCCTATATCTACAGTCTCGGAGGTTCGTTCATGAACGAGAATTTCACCAGGGCTTCCGGATATTTAAATGGTGAAGACACCGTCCGTGCCGTGGAGATGCTGGCAGGTCTATACAAGGAACACCTCATTCACCTCTCGGCCGCGACCCTTAACAGCGACAACTGGGAGGCAGTGCGGAGCGGAAACATGCTTGTAACGGATGAAGCGCCGTGGTTCTACAGTTTGTTGAAGGATTCGGAGATCCATGATGCCCTTAAGCAAACCCTCCCCGCGCCTTTTCCACAGGGGAAGGGTCCGTCTTCCATTATTGGCGGTGAAAACCTGGTCATTCTGAAAGGCAGCAGGCATCCTGCTGAAGCCTGGGCATTTATGAAATGGATGACGGGAAAGGAAGCACAGCTTATTATGGCGCGAGCCGGATTGATCCCGACCAACAGGGAAGCGGTTCAAGCTTTGAGCGTGAGCACGGATTCGTACCTGTATCCTTATGTCGAGGCAATGGATGATACCTTTCTGCGGCCGCCTGTGAAGAACTGGAGCAAAATAGAAGAAGTGTATACCTTATATCTGCACAAAATATTTCTCGGTAAATTATCCGTTAAGGATGGATTGGACGATGCTGCCTCTGAAATAGATACGCTTTTGGCAGATTCGAATTAGGGTAATGGATTATGTAAGCACGTTAAAAATCGCTCTATGGATCGAATGGATCTCTATAGAGCGATTTTTTATATAACTGGTTTTCTACCGAAAAGATTATTCTTCAACTAAGATCCCTACGGGGACTGTTTGCTCATTCTCCGACTGGGCCAGCGGATATATTCTTGCCATTCCGGTGTCTTCATCCACGTGCTGAATATAGATCTGTACCCCTTTGTAAGTGACGTTCTCCATGACTGGTGAAGCGGCGATTTCTTTGGCTCTCTGTGAATTCATAATTTTTACATACCTCCTTGTATTAGATCGTCCTGATTATTGTCACACTAATAAGAAGAATTATTCATGAGTCCGCGCGGCATTGGTATATATCTTAAATTTTAGGTATTATTAACGATGGCCTGTTTTATATAAGAAAGGGTGAGTAGAATGAGCGGGGGCATTAACATTTTGGGGGACATTACCATTTTTATTTCACCCGATTACTCCATCAGAAATGTGAACAAATCCATCTTTAATTTTTTGCAGTATACAGAGGAACAGCTCATCGGTAAGCCGGTCGGCCAAATTTTACCCGATTATAACCTGGATTTGCTGCGCAGCCAGGATTATCTGCCGTTCAAAGACACGGAGATTATCAACCAAAACGGGGATAGAATTCCAATGGCTGTATCGGCCTCAGCTATTCGGGATGATCAACAGCAATTAATCGGTATATGGATGCTTCTTAACCATACCGATAGTTATAAAGAAGACAAGGTGACGCTTAGGGATTTGGAACAGAGATATCGGGCAATGACAGACCACGCGCTCGACGCAGTGATCGTGATGAATTCGATGGGAATGGTTACGGAGTGGAACAAGCGGGCGGAGATTGAATTTGGTTGGCTGGAAGAAGAAGCGGTTGGACAAAACCTCGGAGATCTTATTATTCCGGTTGAATACCGGGAACATCATAAAAAAGGATTGGCCCGTTTCGTACATACTGGCGAGGGGCGGATTTTGAACAAGCGGATGGAGTTAAGCGCCCTGCATCGGTATGGACACGCCTTCCCTATAGAATTGACCGTTACACCCATCCGGTGGGGAAAGTCGTTTATATTTAATGCTTTTGTCAGAAACATCACGGAACGAAAGACCAACGAACAAGAATTGATTTTGGCAAAAGAAATCGCCGAAGCCGGCACCAAAGCAAAAAGTGAGTTTCTTGCCACGATCAGCCATGAGATTCGAACACCGTTAAACGGGATTATTGGGATGACCCATTTGTTAAAGGATACCGAACTAAACCCGGAACAAGAAGAATACGTCGATTATCTGATCAAGAGTGAGGATGCTTTAATTTCTGTTATTAATGATGTCCTGGACTACTCGAAAATTGAATCGGGAAATGTTGAACTTAACGTTGAACCTTTTGAGCTGAAAGCCTGTATTCTGGAAACCTTCGATCTGCTGTCCACCATGAATCAGGAAAAACAACTGAAGATGAGCTACTCTATTGATTCGGATATTCCCTCTGTTCTGGTTGGGGATTTAGGTCGACTTAGACAGGTGATGATTAATTTAGTAGGAAACGCTGTGAAGTTTACCGAGCAGGGAGGGATCCATATTGAGGCAAGGCTGCTGGAACAGGAGCGGGATGAATTCACAACCATCAAGATTTCCGTGCAGGATACCGGGATTGGGATCCCAAAGGAGCTGGCGGTGAAGCTTTTTGAGCCATTTTCCCAGCTGGATTCATCCAACACACGTAAATACGGCGGCACCGGATTAGGACTCGCGATCAGCAAAAAACTGGTCCAGCTTATGGGCGGGGACATCTGGCTCGAAGAGAGTGACCGGCGAGGGGCGTGTTTTTCATTCACTGTAGCGCTTAAGGGGGATTCCAGCGGAGACCAGATAGAGAAAAGCCGTTCCGGTGAAAACAACAAAAAGGCTCAAACGGCTGAAGTGAGACTCCTGATTGCTGAAGATAATATTGTAAATCAAAAGGTGCTGCTAAAAATGCTGAATAATCTGGGCTTTACCGCGGATATTGCCAATACGGGAGTCGAGGTTCTGGAATGCGTTCAACGAAAGGACTATGACCTTGTCCTCATGGATATCCAAATGCCTGAAATGGACGGTATTGAAGCAACGAAGAGAATTCGGCAGCTGATCCCCCCCTATAAACGTCCGAAAGTGATAGCAGTTACCGCCAATGCTTTTCAAAGTGATAAGGAAAAATATTTGACTGCGGGCCTAGACGACTACATCAGCAAACCGGTTAGATTGGAACAATTAAAGAGTGTGCTAAGCAGGCTTATTAAATATTGATAACTTCTTACTCCACCTGCCGGTTACAGGAAAATTATAGTATACTCAATGAAGTGCCATTTAATTGAGAAACGGGGTAACCAGGTATGAGTAAAAAGAAACCGCCAGTTCTTTTCCTCCTGAACAAACATCTTCTTCCGGTATTAGGGGCGCGCCGCTACTTTTTTATAGCAGGTTTAGTAATAGCAGCCCCTGGATATCGCCGCCGATTCCGCAGCTCTGCTGACGATAATGGGCTAAAGGAATTTAAAAAAACATTCTTATTGGTCGGTGCGTTGTATCATGAGTTGGTCAAAATCGTGGGCGAGGAAGTCGCCATTCGGACCACTACGCACTTTCTAACAGATGTAGCAAATGCTGTCCAACGCAATTGGTACATACCCCCAACGAACAGTCCCCGCTCTTTTGAAGCTTTTCATGACGAACACGAACATCAAATGCAGCATGGTCTTATCCGTCATAATGTTCACGATGAAATTATAGCAGACAACAATCAGTATCAATTTCACATTACTCGTTGTTTGTTTCATGAAGCTTTCAGCGATATGGGGTTTCCTTGGTTGACCGAAGTTTTCTGTCACTCGGATGAGGTAGTGTTTAACGAATATTCACCGGATATGAGTTTTCACCGCGGGGATGACAAAGAAAATACGATTGCCCGGGGCGCTAAACAGTGCACCTTTATCTTCCGGAAACTAAACTGACGCCCTATGCGATAACAACAAATACTTCTATAAAGTGGGCATCCTTGAAAGTGTAGAAATATGAGTATATTCAAGAAACAAAGGAGAATTTTCTATTCCCGGAGAATAAAGCCAATGATAATATCATGTATGAAAAACAGTATTAGCCAAATCAAAGGGAGGGTTTTCTGAAATGAAAAAGCTTTTGAAAGCGATTCCACTCATGCTCGTTGTTCTGATGCTAACAGCAATCGTATCAGCGTGCGGAAATAGTGGCAGCAAGGTCGATGTGGGGATCGTATTGCCAACTAAAGATGAACCTAGATGGGTTCAGGATGAGCAAAGATTTAAAGATGAATTAAAGGGTACTAAATACTCGGTAGAAATCCTGTTTAGCCAAGGGTCTTCCGCTAAAGAGAAAGAAAATGTGGATTCCTTAATCGCGAAAGGCATCAAAGTTCTTATCATTAGCCCTCAAGACGGCGACGCAGCAGCAGCTTCCGTTGAAGCAGCTCAAAAAGCAGGCATCAAGGTTATCTCTTATGACCGTTTGATCACCAATACAGATGCAGTTGATTACTATGTAACCTTTGACAGTGTGGCTGTAGGTAAAGCTCAAGCTCAATACTTGGTTGATAATGCTAAAGGCAGCGGCCAACCACTGTACCTGTACGCAGGTGCCGCTTCGGATAACAACGCATTTTTGTTCTTCGAAGGCGCTTGGACAGTTCTGCAACCTAAGATCGCTGACGGCACTTTCAAAATTGCCAACTCCAGCGAAGCTGTAACTTTGCAGGATAAAGCTGAGCTTTCCCGTGAAGAGCTGAGTAAAATCATCAGCCAGGTAACTACAAACTGGGATCCCAGCGAAGCCAAGAACAAAGCTCAAACTCACTTGACAGCTGCCGCTGCCGACCAAAAAGGCGATGTAGCGATCCTGGCTCCAAATGATGGTACTGCACGTTCAATCGCTGACGTATTCGCTACGGACAGTGCAATCACGAGCTTCGTAGTAACAGGCCAAGATGCTGAAAAAGCTTCCATCCAATACGTTATTGACGGCAAACAATCGATGACCGTATTTAAAGATGTTCGGAACCTTGTTAAAGATGCAATGGGCATGGCCGTAACCATTCTGGATGGCAAAGAGCCTGAAACGACCGGTTCTTATAACAACGGTAAAGTGGATGTGCAAGCTAAACAAACCGACGTTATCGTAGTTGACAAAGACAATGTTAAAGCATCGCTTATTGATTCCAAGTACTATGAAGCCAGCGAATTCACAGGTCTATAATCGCACATAAACATAGCTTGGACGGAATAGTGATAGATACGTCTATCACTATTCCTCTATTCTATGACTTGTTTTGTTAAGGAGTGTAGGTTAATGAATCCATACATTTTAGAAATGAACAATATCTCCAAAGAATTTACGGGTGTAAAAGCGCTCTCCAATGTTAATTTCAAGGTGAATAAAGGTGAAATTCATTGTTTGATCGGCGAGAACGGCGCTGGCAAATCAACCTTAATGAAGGTTCTTAGCGGTGTATATCCTCATGGAACTTATTCAGGGGATATCATCTTTGAAGGCAATGTGCAGAGTTTCTCGAGAATCAGCGACAGTGTAAAAACAGGCATTGCAATTATTTATCAAGAGCTTGCGTTGTTTCCTGACCTTACGGTTTATGAGAATATTTTCGCGGGCAATGAAGTGAAAAAGGGTTCGCTCGTGGACTGGAATCAGACGATTGTTAAAGCCAAAGAAATGCTGAAGAAAGTAAATCTTAATGTAAACCCTGAAGTTCTGATCAAGGATCTTGGCGTAGGCAAGCAGCAGCTAGTTGAAATCGCCAAAGCATTAAGCAAGGATGTCAAGCTGCTCATTCTGGACGAACCGACAGCTGCGCTTAATGAAGACGACAGCGAAAATCTGCTCCAGCTGCTTAGAGAACTGAAAACCCAGGGAATAACAAGCATTATGATTTCCCATAAGCTGAAAGAAGTCATCGCGATTGCGGACCAAGTCACCGTTCTCCGCGATGGCCGTACGATTTGTACTCTCGATGCTGCCAAAAATGAAATCTCCGAAAGCGTAATTATCAAGAACATGGTCGGCCGTGAAATCGATGATATCTATCCTAAGCGCAGCAATCAACAATTTGGCGGGAAGGTGCTGGAAATCCGGAATTGGACGGCATTTGATCCCAAGCTGGGCCGGGATGTGGTGAAAGAAGCCAATCTCAATGTGAGAAAAGGGGAAATCGTCGGTATAGCAGGCTTGATGGGCTCAGGACGTACAGAACTGGCACAGAGCATTTTCGGCAACCCGAAAGGTTATAAAGTAAGTGGCGAATTATTTATGGACGGTGTCAAAAAAGGTTTTAAAAATCCCAAAGACGCAATTAATGCGGGAATCGCTTATGTTACGGAAGATCGTAAAGGTGACGGCCTATTTTTGATACAGGATATCAAACAAAATATTTCCGTCAGTAATCTGAGTGCGATTGCCCCGCAAGGAGTAATCAACATCAATGAAGAAGTGAAAGTTTCCAACGAATACAAAAAATCAATAAATATAAAAGCGCCGTCGGTTGAACAACTGGTCGGCAATTTAAGCGGCGGGAACCAGCAGAAGGTATCCTTGGGCAAGTGGTTATTTGTTAATCCCAGCGTGCTTATACTGGATGAACCTACACGGGGCATTGATGTGGGAGCTAAATTTGAAATTTATACGATCATGAACAAATTGATCAGTGAAGGCATGAGCATCATCATGATTTCATCCGAGCTGACTGAAGTATTAGGCATGAGCGATCGTGTGTACGTTATGGCTGAAGGGAAAATCAAAGGTGAATTGCCTGTAAAAGAAGCGGACCAAGAAAAAATAATGAAGCTTGCTACGCAATAGGAGGAAGACCGGTGAAATTACTTAATGAAGCGAAGTCGTTGATCAAGGTTAACATTCGGGATTATGGGATGTATATTGCTTTATTCGTCATTATGCTGACTTTTTCAATTATGACCGATGGACTGTTTATGTCATCACGGAATATCAGTAACCTTATCGATGCCACAGGTTATATTGCTGTTTTGGCGGTGGGGATGACGTTGGTCATTGTTATTCGGCATATTGATTTATCTGTCGGCTTTGCGGCCGGATTTCTGGGAGCTATAGCAGCAATCCTTCTTACCCAGGCAGGAGTATCCGTGTTTATCACAATCCCGGCTATCCTGGTAATGGGAATAATCGTCGGCATGTTTAATGGTTTTCTGGTTGCTCGAATGGGAATTCCTTCGTTCGTTGCCTCATTGGCCGGTATGTTGATATTCAGGGGGGCCCTGCTGCGGGTAACTGAAAAAACCGGAACGATCATTGTTAAGGATGAACAATTTAACGCCTTAGGCAATGGATTCATTCCATCGATCGCAAAAGTGGGCCAGTTGAATCTGCTGTCCCTGATCATTGGGGCATTGATTATCGTTCTGTTCATTTACTTTGAGTTCTCCAAGCGAAATAATAAACTCAAATATAATTTTGAAGTCATTTCGAATGGCATGTTTGCAGTAAAAATCGTTTTCGTATCCGCTATCATTGCCTATATCACCTGGATATTAGCGGGTTACAACGGATTTTCATGGACTGTGGTTATTGTGATGCTCGTCGTCGTAATCTATCACTTCCTGACAACGTCTACCGTAGTTGGACGGCATATTTATGCCGTCGGAAGCAATCCGGAAGCCGCACATTTAAGCGGAATCAGCGTTAAGAAAATTACGTATATTGTGTTCGGTTCCATGGGTATGTTGTCTGCTTTGTCCGGTATACTGTTTACTTCCCGCTTGCAATCCGCTACAACGACCGCAGGTACTTTATTTGAACTTGATGCGATTGCAGCTGCCTATGTAGGCGGCGTATCGGCTGCCGGCGGGATAGGTAAAATAACAGGCTCCATCATTGGTGCGGTCGTAATGGCGTCCCTTTCCAGCGGTATGAATTTACTCGGAGTCGGAATTTCCTATCAGTACATGATCCGTGGCGGTGTGCTCGCTGCCGCTGTTATCTTCGATGTTATCACCCGTAAACAAAGAGCGTAGTTCATAGTTCTGCAAGGCAGTTAAGAGTACGCCGGAGCGCTGACAGGCAGCGCTCCGGCGTTTTTTGTGTATATATCTCATTTTACAATGAGTTTCTCAAAGGCAGGCTCATCGTATCTATCACCCTGTACAAGCCATTGCCCCTTAACATCAAAAAGAGTCAGTATACCCTCCATGGGAATACGTTTATTTTCCTTGCCTTCCTGATCCAACAATAAAAGGTCCAAGGTATATTCTAACTCGATAATACCCTTCTTTTGCTTTTCAACATTAAAGTGAAGGTTCTCCGGTTTTAAAGAAAGCTTCTGTTTATGGGCAATTTGCAAAGGTAAAAGTGTGTAACGGGTATCGGCCGCCTTTTTAAAAAAGTATTCCGTAAAAAAGGGTTTCATCTCTTCATTTCGTTTTTGAACGGATTCGTCGGACAGTATATCCTCAGAAGCCTTAATGTCATATTCCACATTTATGTATTTCTCTGCTGCTTTTACAGCGTTGTCTACTTCTGCAGTTGCTTTGTCATCATTCGATGCAGTTTCATTGCATCCCGTAATTAACGCGAGTGAAAGAAAAATTATTCCAAACAACCATGGACATTTTCGCATAGAAGTCCCCCTGAAATAAAAGTTGAAATATTAAACGTGTTAGAATACATAACACAATTAGGTGAAATCTGTTAATATTTTGATATTAAACATTACAATGTGATTAAAATTGACATCTAAGTATAGACAAGCTCGTTTTCTGTATGTATTATAAGGCTAAATCTACGATATTGTATACAATTATACAATTATACTTTTGAAGGCGAGAACTATATAAACCGAACTAAAGAATTAAATGATGAAAAGGGGAGAGTAAGGGAGGGGAAGTTTGGAACTGTAGGAGCGATAGCGACCGCCTTTGTCCCCGAATGTTCACCGCAGCAAGCGGTTAATCCAAAACATCTGGGGATGGGCAGCGGCCGGAAGTCCAAACATTCTCCGTAGTTACGGGTGAATACCCTTAGCATTGAACAAAATCTTTAGTTTATCCTATATAGCAGCATATTGATTAGGGGATGGATTTATGAACAATTCTGTTATGCGAACGCGAAGGTTATCAAAGGACACCACTTATTTTGCATTAAAACAAAAAATTATTGATAACGAGTTGAAGCCTGATCAAATCGTGCATGAAGAAAACTTGGCAGCTTTGCTGGGAGTTAGCCGCACGCCTTTAAGAGAGGCTATACAAAGATTAGAGAACGAGGAGTTTCTCGTTCGGCAACCGAATGGAAGGTTGAGAGTGGCGTCCGTAACAATGAAAGAGGTTGAAGAAATATTTCTTATTCGCAGCATGCTGGAAGGTTATATTGCCAAGAATGCCGCTAAACATGCCACGGATAAACATATTCAAAACTTAACGGCCATGATTGAAAATATGAAACGGTCTTTTCGGTCAGGCGACACTCAGGATTTTGTTTCCTACGGCTTTGAATTCCATGATTATTTATCTGAAATGAGTGATCTTAAAACATTTGTGAAAATTTTGAATCACTTAAGAGATCATGCGCTTCGCTATTGCCGATTTGTTACCATGCATGGAGATTGGAGCACACAGGCAGATGAAGAGCACAACCTGATCTTACAAATGATAGCCGACAAGAATGAAGACGGCGCGGAAAAAGCGATGCAGGATCATATATTAAGCAGTCTAGCCTCTGCATTGGGGAGATTAAAAGGAATTCAAGCAAACAGGGAGGATTGAGTTTTACATGAAAAGAGAATGGAGTATGGATACGAAGATTATTCATGAAAGCCAGTTTCCCGACCCTCAAACAGGCGCCATCTCTCAAAGCATCGTACCTGCAGTCGCTTATGCGTTCCCTGATGCAGAAACAGCAGCAGCCGTTGTATCTGGTGAGGAGGAAGGTGTTTATTACGGCAGATACGGAAATCCTACATCCCGCACATTGGAAAAAAAGATCGCTGCACTAGAAGGTGGAGAAGATGCTTTGGGAGTTTCCAGTGGAATGGCGGCAATCTCCATTGCTCTGCTCGGTTTTTTGAAGCATGGGGATCATGTCCTTGTAACCAAGGATGTTTATGGAGGCACCTATAACTTCCTGACTTCTTTGGCACCTCGATTTGGCATCCAATTTGATTTTGTCGACTGTACGGATATAGATTCCATGATTAAGGCTATTCAGCCAAATACAAAAGCAGTTTATATTGAAACTCCTTCTAATCCAAAATTAACAATCCTTGATATTGGAAAAATTACAGAAGCCTGCCAAACCTGTCAGCTGCCCGTCATTGTCGATAACACATTTATGAGCCCTTGCTTACAAAAGCCTTTGGAACTTGGGGCCGATGTTGTGGTACACAGCGCTACTAAATATATTAATGGCCATGGGGATGTGTTGGCTGGATTTATTGTAGGAAAAAAAGACATTATCCAGTTTATGAGAAAGAAACTGATGGGTGATTTGGGGCAAAACTTAAATGCCTGGGACGCTTTCTTGATTTTAAGAGGAATGAAAACAATGGCCTTACGGGTAGAAAAGCATTGCAGCAACGCCCAGAAGATTGCTGAATACCTCGAAGTTCATCCTTTCATCGATAAAGTCTTTTATCCAGGTTTAGAGTCACATCCTCAACATAAGCTGGCCAAAAAGCAAATGAAGGGAATGGGAGGGATTGTTTCTTTCGAAGTAAAGGGAGGCCTGGTTGAGGGGAAAAGATTCATAAACTCACTGAAATTAGCGATGATTTCATTCAGCTTGGGAGATCCGGAAACATTGGTACAGCATCCGGCATCTATGACTCATGCTTCTATTCCAAAGGAAGAAAGAATGAAATTCGGGATTACGGACGGATTAATTCGTGTTTCGGTCGGGTTAGAAGATGCGAATGATATTATCCGAGATTTCGATCAAGCTCTTACAGCTCTATTTTCTACTTCTGAAACGAAAACAATAACGAAATAAGCATAGTGCTGACAAAACTTTTAGGAGGAAGCGCATGTCTACTAAACCGTTGGATGAGATTGAACAAGCTTTGGGCAGTCAATTAATAGACGTTCGAAGAAACCTTCATCGGGAGCCCGAATGTTCTTATGAAGAGTTCAAAACAACAGAGAAACTGCGGAAATGGCTGACAGAGGCCCATATTCGTATATTGGACCTCCCTTTACAAACGGGACTCATCGCAGAAATCGGTCATGGTGCAGGACCGATCGCAGCCATACGCTGTGATATTGATGCGCTCCCGATTGAAGAACAGACCGGCTTGCCTTTTGCGTCACAGGTTCCGGGGAAAATGCATGCATGCGGTCATGATTTTCACACAGCTGTCATTTTAGGTGCTGCATACTTGCTGAAAGCCCGTGAAGCTGAGCTGCCCGGAAGGGTTAGAGTATTGTTCCAGCCAGCAGAAGAAACCGGTCACGGGGCTGAAAGTGTCTTGGCAACGGATGGGCTTAAAGATGTGGCGGCTATATTTGGTCTTCATAACTCACCGGAATTGCCTGCAGGATCGTTTGGAACGAGAACCGGAGCTTTAACAGCAGGGGTTGACCGGTTTGAAATTACGGTGAAAGGGATCGGCGCTCATGCCGCAACTCCGGAGAATGGTGTAGATACTATTGTAACGGCGGCTCAAATCATTACCTCGCTTCAAACGATAGTAAGCCGCCAGAGCAGCGCAAGGGAGCCGGTTGTGCTAAGTGTAACCAGAATCAATGGGGGGTTCACTTGGAATGTACTGCCGGAGATCGTTGAACTGGAAGGCACGGTTCGAACTCATAGTGAAGAGATTCGCCGTAGTATTCCGGAAAAAATGACACGAATCATAGAAGGAATTGCCGCGGCAGCCGGAGCGGAGGCCAGGTTGCATTGGTTTCCAGGCCCGCCGGCAACGGTAAATGACGGGTATTGGGCCGATTTTACCAAAGAGATCGCGAACCAGGCAGGTTATGAGGTGCATGATATTCCGCCGCAAATGGGAGGAGAAGATTTCTCCTTATATTTACAGAAAATACCGGGCGCTTTTGTGAATATCGGAACAGGTCCCGCCTATGCGCTGCATCATCCGCGTTTCGATGTGGATGAGGCTGCAATATTGCCGGCTGCCAAATATTTTGCTTTATTGGCGGAGCAAGCGCTGGTGAAACTGAAAGAGAGGAATGTATATGATTGAATTACGGGACATTTATAAAACGTACACCCGGAAAGGGATCTCGAATGAAGCCTTAAAGGGGATCCATTTAAAGGTCGAGAAAGGCGATATATTTGGGGTTATCGGCTATAGCGGCGCAGGGAAAAGTACATTGATCCGTTTAGTCAATTATTTGGAAAGACCCACGAAAGGACAGGTTTTTGTCGATGGGCATGATTTGGGCGAATACAGCGTTAAAGAGCTGCGTGCCGCCAAAAAAAATATCGGAATGATCTTTCAGCATTTTAACCTGCTGGAATCGAAAAAAGTATTTGATAATGTGGCGATCCCCCTAGTTTTATTGAAAATGAATAAAAACGAGATTCGTAAGCGTGTCCTGGAACTGCTTGAGTTTGTTGGATTAAGTGACAAAGCGGGCAGCTATCCGAGTGAATTGTCGGGCGGGCAGAAGCAGCGCGTCGGGATTGCAAGAGCGCTTGCCTCGAACCCTTCCATTCTCCTTTGCGACGAAGCGACGTCAGCGCTTGATCCGCAGACGACGCGCTCGATTTTACAACTTTTGAAAAAAATTAATGCGGAATACAATATCACGGTTATGATCATCACCCATGAAATGTCTGTCATTCAGGAGATTTGCAACAAGGTGGCGGTCATGGAAGAAGGACGGATTATTGAGCAAGGAAGCGTTCTGGAGGTATTCGGACATCCCAAGCATCCGACTACGCAAAATTTTGTGAAAACCGTTATTCAAAACAGCATAACAAACAGCGTACTAAAATCATTAAAAACTGATCCCGGAAGTCAGCTTTACAAGCTTGAATTAGTAGGGCCATGCGCTTCTGAGCCTATTATCTATGATATGATTCGTTCCTGCGATGTGAAGGTCAATATTCTATTTGCAAATATGACTGAGATTCAAGAAACGACATTAGGAAAAATGATTATTCAGTTAAAAGGAGAGACGGCTGAGGTTAACAAGGCTCTGTCATTCCTGAAGAACAGCGGAGTCGTTGTGGAGGAGGTGGAAAAGCATGATGTCAACGACAGTTACAACTGAACAATTTATGGAGGCGATCGTCGATACCCTTCATATGGTAGGGATGTCGCTGTTTGTGGGTTCTTTAATTGGAATCCCTCTTGGAATTTTACTTGTGGTCACCCGTCCCGGCGGTGTTTTGGAGAACAAAGCGCTGTACTCCATTTTAAATCCAGTGATCAACATTATCCGCTCCTTGCCTTTTATTATATTGCTCGTCGCCATTATTCCGTTTACCCGGATGATAGTCCATACTTCGATTGGGACAAGCGCGGCGATTGTACCGCTTATTATCTATATCGCGCCTTATATCGGCCGCCTGGTAGAGAACTCTCTGCTTGAAGTCAATCCGGGAATTCTTGAAGCGGCAGAGGCGATGGGGGCTACACCGTTTCAAGTGATTTGGTACTTTTTATTACCGGAGGCCGTCGGATCGTTAATCCTGTCCTTGACGACCGCGACCATCGGGTTGATCGGCGCGACTGCGATGGCTGGAACGGTCGGCGGCGGCGGGGTCGGAGACTTGGCTATTGTATATGGATACCAGCGATTTGACACCGTTGTAGTTTTTGCCACGGTATTTATACTTATTATTTTCGTGCAGGGCATTCAATCATTGGGAAACACTTTGGCGAGGAAGATTCGCCGCTATTAGTCATTAACGTAGGCAGGGAGGAAAACGACAAGTGAGTAAATGGAGCAAGCAGGACCGGTTTAACGCTATCTTGTCCGGGGAACGGGCGGATCGTCCGATTGTCAGCGGCTGGCGTCATTTTATTGACAAGGAACAAAATGCGGAAGATTTGGCGGAGACGACGATCACTTTTACCAAAAAATATGATTGGGATTGGGTCAAAATTAATCCTAGAGCAACCTATCTGGCGGAAGCTTGGGGAAATGTGTATGACTTTCAGGACTATCAAACCGTATTTCCCAGGCAGAAAACGACCGTTATTTCAACAGCCGATAATCTTTGGAATCTCGAGGTTATAAATCCTGTACATTCAGCGCCATTATTGGAGCAATTGGAGGGGGTGCGAAAGATTCGTCAAGGGTTGCCAGATACACCATTGATTCAAACGGTCTTTTCACCTTTAACGGTTTTGCTGTTTATAGTAGGCCGATCTGCTTATGTGACTAAAACGGTTTTTGGCATCGAGAATCCTGTCACGCTGGAATCTTTGTTTAAAGAGCATCGAGCGGCAACTCATCATGCGCTGCATGTCATTTCATTAACTATGGCCGATTATGTAAAAGAACTGAAGCAGGCGGGATCGGATGGATTGTTCTATGCGGTGACGGGTACGGCTCACCCGGGCTTGTTTAATGAAGAGATGTTTAATGAATTTTCCAGGCCTTATGATTCTATTGTATTGGAGGCTGCTCATTATGGGAAAAATGTCCTTCATACTTGCGGTGCCTATGCCCAGCCGGAGAGATTTAACGACTACCCTATAGACGGGATCAGTTGGGACACAAAGGCTGATGGAAACACGGATCTGGATGCAGCTTTAAAAGCAACAAAGGTAGGTGGGGTCGATCATGCTTTATTTGCGGCAAATGACATTCCTCAAATTCAAAAGCAGGCAGAAGAGGCGCTGAACTTCATGAAAGATCAACCTTTTATTCTGGCTCCAAATTGTGCAATCCCGCTTAACGTAACCGATGAGGCTCTGCAACAGCTTAAAAAATCCGTTTTTGAAAAGGAGACAAAATAATGAAAAAGTTATTTCTTGTTCTTTTAGTTGGGGTTGTAGTATTGTTGACGGCTTGCGGCCAAAATGAAGCAAAGAACACAGATACGGGTGCAGGACAAGAAGAAAAGAAAGAGATTACCGTCGGATTTGGTGTTGGAACGTATGAAGAGCAATTCCGCCAATCGATTCTGCCGATTTTAGAGGACAAAGGCTACACCGTTGATATTAAAACCTTCTCTCAAAACATGCAGGTCAACCCCGCCATGAAGGAAGGCTCCATTGACGCCAGTATATTCCAGAGTACAGCGTATATGGAGGCGATTAACAAAGAAATCGATGCGGATATGGTTGGCATTGCTTATGTGCCGGGTGCGCCGCAAGGTCTTTACTCTGTAAAGCACACCACACTCGATGTTGTAAAAGATGGTACAACCGTTGCTGTCCCCAATGATCCGGTTAACCAGGAACGTGCTCTTCGCATTCTGGAAGAGCTTGGTTGGATAAAAATTAAAGAAGGAGCAGGTGTGGCTGACTTTAACATTAACAGCATGGAGCCGGACAAGTATAACATCGATATTAAAATTCTGGACCCGGCTCAAATCCTGGTATCGCTGGAAGATGTGGATTTTGGAGTGGTAAACGGAAATTACATTGCAAATGCCGGCAAAAAGATTACAGACGCATTGAAAATTGAAAATACGCCAATGCAGCACAGAATCATTGTGTCGGTTAATAAGAAAGATGAAAACACCCAATGGGCCAAAGACTTGAAAGCCGCCTATGAGTCCCCGGAGTTTGAAGAATATATCACTGGTATAGAGAAATATGACGGATTCATTCTGCCTGAAGCATGGAAAAACAATTAAGTAAGGAAGTGGGCGGGTTGACAAAGAAACAGATTCATTTTATTGGCGGCGGACAAATGGCCGAGGCGATCATTCGGGCGGTTGTATCCAATCAAACCGTATCTCCGGATCAGATCACTGTAATGGATATCAATGAGGCGCGTCTTCAGTTTTTGAGTAAAACTTACGGAGTAACAACGGGCAACTCTCAAGAGAGTTGTCTCGCTGAAGCTGACCTGATTGTGGTTGCAGTCCGGCCACAGGATGATTTGGCTGCACTGGGACAAGCTGTACATCAATTCGCTGCACCAACTGCCGCAATCGTTTCGATTGTGGCGGGTGTAACGATCCAGAAGCTGGCCGACCTTTTTGGAGCTGAACGCCCCATTATCCGGGTCATTCCCAATACGTTGACCGACACGGGATATGGCTATAGCGGGGTTTCCTTAAATGCTTACGCTACTCAAGATCAAGTGGCCGATTTCTTGCTCGGATTCGGAAAAGTACAATATATGGACGAATCATACATTGATATCTTCACCGGATTTGGTGTGGCTGGACCGAATTATATTTATTATTTCATTGAATCTCTTGCGGATGCCGGTGTACTTGCCGGATTGCCGCGGGAACAAGCGTGGAAGGTTGCGCTGGAAAATATCACGGGAGCGGTCGTCATGCTGCAGCAGACCGGCCTGCATCCAAGACAACTGCTTGACATTAATAACTCGCCCGGCGGTGTAGGTATTCATGGCTTGTACGAACTGAACAACAGTGATTTCGCGGCTGGCCTGCAAAGAAGTGTCCTGGCAGCCGTAAAGCGGACAACTGAGTTGGGAGCGAAGTAGACGATGGCAACGAAACAGTGGGATCATCTTGTTCATTACTTCAACGATTTAGACAAACCGGTTGAAATCTTTGGAGAACACGGCTTGGTTGCCTTCAAGGGAGGTTCGCACAAAGAATGGGGAACCTTTAATACTTTAAGTTATTTTGGTTTAACCTATATCGAGTTTCTGGGCATTGAGAATCTTGAATTAGCGAAGGCAACGGAACATAACCGTGTGGTGAAAGATGCGGTTGACTCCTTGCCAGAGCATGAGATTTTGAGCAGAGTCGTTATTCGGACCGATGATATTGAAGGAATGGCTGCTTCTTTGGAAGCGGCAGGCTTAACATTATCTCCTATTATCGATGGCAAGCGTCTGGATGCGAACGGCAGATTAATAGAGTGGCGTATGATGATCATTGAAGGCGATTTTGGGGGATTAGTGTATCCTTTTATTATTCAGTGGAAAGGAACAGATGCGGAAAGATTGGAGAGGTTAACGGCCTCCGGCATCATCCAGCCTCATCCTGCCGGTCATGCCGAAATCAAACGAGCGGTATTCCATGTCTCCGATCCGGCAGCAGCCGCTGGGCATTGGGGGGATTTGTTTGGACTGTCTGTAGCAGAATCAGAAAACAAATCCGTCACCCTTAAGATTGGCGATAAGTTTTTTGTTTTCGTAAAAGGCGACGAGAACCAATTCAAACAGGTGATTTTTGAAACGGATTCTATTAAGCTAAAAGGGAAAACCATTCGGATGGGTGAAGGAGAATATGATTTCACTTAAAAGCGATGTCATTGCAAACAATTTTCAGCCTATAGACATAGCTGTTATGGCAGCTTTGTTTATAGGTTTTTTTGTTATAAAATGAAACCTGTGTATGGGATCATCTATCGGAATGAGGGGACAGGATATGATAAAACTAGAGAATAGGCATTATAACAAAGCGATAGCGCCTTTAAGTCATGTGAAGATCAACACGATGTTTGCCGAGGCGGTTATCCGACAACGTATTCCCGGTACGATCTATGTGGATTGTGTCGAAGCACCAAGCTCGTTTTATGTGGTGCATCCGTATGGAATGTCCTTGCTATTCGGAAATACTGACAATGAATATTTTCAACACAATCTTTATGAGTATATAACCAATACCCGACGGATCAGGAACCAACCAGAGTGGCTGCAGGTTGCACCAGAGGGAGCTTGGACAGGTACTATTGATTCTATTATAAATTCCTATAACTGTACCGTTCATGAGAATACTATCATCAAACAAACAAGAGTAAATTTCAGCTTTGACCTGGAAGCCTATCAGAGAACGAAGAAACAGTTACATAATCATGAACACAACGTTATGCAGACAACGAAGGAACAATATCTATCCCTATCCGGAAGTGTGACCCCTAAGTGCTTTTGGAGAGATGCGGACCAATTCCTTACAGATGGTATTGCATACAGTTTGCTGGAAAACGGAGAGATTGCTTCAACTGCATTTTCGGCTTTTCGCAATGAGCATCAGTTGGAGATCGGAATTGAAACCTCAGAAGCATACCGCGGGAAGGGATACGCGTATTCCGTTTGTTCCGCACTGATAGATTATTGTCTGAATAATCAATTAGAGCCCGTATGGGCATGCCGGTTGGAAAATGAAGGTTCCTACAAATTGGCCCAGCGACTGGGCTTTACGCCGTCAATTACCATACCTTATTACAGGCTGGCTGAGTAGAGGAATACATACTTAATTTTTTTAGGTGGTGTCATTTATGAACAATAGTCTCATTGTGAGAGAATACTCTAACGAGTATCAAACTCAAGTCGTAGATTTAATACTTCATATTCAACAACAAGAATACAAAATTCAGATAACAAGGAATGACCAGCCTGACTTGTTTACTATCGAGGATTTTTATCAAAATGGAGTTGGAAACTTTTGGGTGGCACTTTATGACAATAAAGTAGTGGGTACAATCAGCTTTTTAGATATAGGCAATAATCAAGTTGCTTTAAGAAAGATGTTTGTACATAAAGAGTTTCGAGGGGCAAAGTTTAAAACGGCAAGTCTTTTGTTAAATACTGCAATGAAATGGGCAAAAGAAAATTCTAACCACCAATTATCGTCCAAACATCACGTTTACGCCTAATATTGAATCAAAATGTTATTTGTTTGGTTGTTTGAGACATGATAATCCTAATCCTAATTTTCTTTGAGATAATTTCTGCTTTATGTGATCTAGGTCCACGTTACAAAGGATTCTGGTGTATTGCGAATCGCGGGTATGGAGGATGCCTTCAACGTCTTGCAGAAGTGAAACGAATTCTAGATCTCCAAGCTCGCGCATCTTCTCGTTTAATACAGTCCATCTTACCTCCTGTGCCAGAAAAAAGGCGCTCCACCAGTAGAACTCCTCTGCCGACTCTATAACATGGCTGTAATAGGTGTTGAAAATAAATAATACTTGCTGGCTGGAGGTCAGTTTACGGTAAAAATCGCCCGTATCACCGTCTTTGCTGCTTACCTCTTTGTATGTCTTGATGAGTGGCTTAAAGCAGGCAGAAATTAACGCCCCGTCATCCATCATTTCAAAAACATCACGTTGCATCGTCACCAACATTTCCCTATCACTCCTTCTGATTGTGCTTCTAAATTAAGATTTAAAGATACTTCGCCTATTAATGTTTAGTGCTGTGGAAGAGATATGGATGACACTTTCTTCCACAGCCGATAAAACCGCAGCAATGCACACAAGCCAAAATATTGCAAATTCCTGGAATAAAATGAATAACGGCGGAGCCATAAAAAGCAATATACCGGTGATCTTATTCCCCCAAGTATGTAAAATAACAAAAGAATGATATTTGTATGCTGCTATTGCGATATTTGCACAACGAACTAAGGCAGTAATAATAATCAAAGGCATAAAAATTAATATTTCGCTCCCTAGCCATAGGATAACAGACACGGTAATCACTCCAAAAAGTATTAAATCAGCAATCGAATCCAATCTGGCCCCTAGTTCACTTTCTGTTCCAGTTTTGCGTGCTATAAATCCATCCAGAACATCGCTTAACCCGCAGATCAGATATAAAGCGGAAAATAACAAGGCATTGCTGAATGAGAAAAATAAGGAAAACAAAAGGATAATCCTGCTTATAGAAATGATATTCGCAATGTGTTTCAAAGTGTAGGTCCTCTCAGCAATATTTTTTAAAACGTAACTACTGGGCTGAAAACAGAACAGTATATAACCAGCAAGAGTAAAGTGAATCGTTGGACATGAGCAACTAATAGTAGCACTGTTACAGAATAACACTCCGTGAAGACAATTTAAATGGAGTTTAACAACATGCCATTAATAATCGGTTACTTAAATGTAGTCAGCCCTAACAAATTCTTGTTCATTACATAATATATAAATTATGGGATACATTACTCGCTTTTATTGCGATATCCAGGGTCAGGGAGATGAGTTTATGACGGACAAGAGAATGAAATTAATCGGTTCAGGTCGCAAACGAAATGTTTTTGATCTCGGTAATGGTAATGTTCTGAAAGTTGCAAAGTCTAGGTCTGGGTTACAAAGTAATAAGACTGAATTTTTACTTTATCACTCACAACGAGCAATTCCTTTAAGGAAACATCTCGCCAAAGTTATAGAATACGGATTTGAATATAAATGGTTAGTTATGAAGAAATATGCAAGACCTTTTCATGATTCTGGTAAATACCGAAAGAAATACTTGAAATTAAAAAGACAATTTAGACAGAACGGAATCATCCCGCGGGATATGTATTCCATGACTCATAAAGGACCAAGTCTAACCAATTTACGTTTGAATCGTAGAGGAGAAATAATCGTGATTGACTACGGAAATTTCAAAATTAAGTCCAGGCATTGAACTGTAGCTGTGATAAGAGGTCATACCCGAGGGAGTGGCTAATGAATACATTTAAAAGAGTGTTTAAAGTGAGGAAAATTATCGGCGTAGGATCTAGACGTATAGTATATGATTTAGGAAATGGAAAAGTTCTGAAATTAGCTAAGTCGAAGTTTGGAATTAAAAGCAACAAAATTGAAGTTAAACTATACCAATCATCTTCATACAACATTAAAAAAAATCTGGCCGAGATTTTTAGTTATAATTCCAGGTATCGTTGGTTAATCATGAAGAAATACACCAGAAAAATCCCAAAAACCAAAGCCTATAAAAAAAGGATATTCAAATTAAAGCACGAATTCAAGCGACATGGAATTATCCCCTATGAAATCACAACTCGGTATAAAAAACCAAATTATAAAAACATAAGTTTAAAATCGAATGGTCAGATTGTGGTGTTAGATTTCGGGAATTTTAAGTATCTCTCTTCAACTCCTAAACGTAAAAGAACACAGGGTTCAAAGCCGATACAAAATAATACGCCCACGGAACCATTCAACTAAACTTCAGTGTGCAATAATCCGGTCGATTGGTTCCCGTTGGGGCAGAAGCTCAATGGAGCTGAGACATGTATTCATACGCGGTTATTCCAAACATACTTTTAAAATGCCTGTTCAGATGAGTTAGATCCACAAATCCGCATTCCGCTACAGCTGAGTAGACATCTTTGTTTTTCTCAATGGACTGTTTGGCGTGCTCTACCTTGCAATTCAGAAAAAATTGGTAGGGCGATATTCCTGTATGCGTCTTAAACTCCCGGATAAACTGATATTTTGACAGTTCAAACTCTTTGCAGAGGTCATCCAGCTTTAGCACATTTTCAATACTGCAGAACATCATTTCCTTCGCTTTTTTAACAAGTTTATTATTTTTTCTGATCCCTGTATCTATTTCTGTATGGGAAACAAGGTCGACTAATGTTAGCAGCAGGTCGCTGCACAGAGATTCCTCTTTACCGTTCTGTATAGCGTGATTTAGGGAACATATGCATTGTGCCAATTTGTCATCGTAGACAATAGGAGAAGTAAAACGTACCCATTCTTTCTTGCCTAATACCTCTAAAAATAAGTCCGGCTTGATATACAACATGACATAATCAATACCTTCCTTACCATATGAATTGCCGTCATGCGACTGCTCGGGATTAAACAGCATTACGCCATTTTTATGGGATGACTGAAAACTGCCGTCCAAGTTATATTGCTGGATGCCGCGCAGGGTTACACCGAGTGCATATTCCTCGTGGCAATGCTTTTTATATGTAAAATCAGTAAAGCTTGCCGATAATGCCAGGATATCTGCCGACTTTTTATAGCTGAATTTCTCCACGCTTTTCGCCCCCAACTCTCTATATCAATCCCGATACCATAATTGCAGAATATACTAAAAAAAGCGCCATCAGGGTATTAATCACTTTTTGATGGTTTTGCAGAAATCTCCTGAAGACTGTGCCAAAAACAACCCATGTCGAAAATGCTAAGAACCCTATTACAGTTATGATTATAACAAACAGGAACGAAGCAAGTGATGAAGTATAGTAGGGCATAACATAGCTGGGTATAACGGTCAGTGTAAACAAAATAGCTTTGGGATTAATAAATTGCATAAGTAAGCCTGAGACAAAATTGGCGGATTGATTATTTTTGGCTACCGTTGAATCCATTTTATAGATTTGATAGGCAAGGTAGAGCATATATAAACTGCCGATAATCTGCATAATGCTCAATATATTCGGGATGACCCCGGTAAGAGTACGGTTTAGTAAGGCAGAAGCGGCAAGTAACAGACCAAAAGCAATCGTAGCTCCGAATACATACTGCATTGCCTTTTTTGCGCCAAAATGTTGCACGGAAGATAGAATAACAATATTGGCAGGCCCGGGTGTAAATGTAACAACAACGCAATAGATAAGAAAAGACGTAATATTCATGATGACCCTCCTGTAAAGTAGTCACATGAATATACACCGTATGTCTTGAATGTTTATAGTATATTATTGCAGCTGGACCAACAGATATAATCAATGAGAGAATTCAACTAAAACGAAACCCCCGCTTGCTGACCGTTAAAAGTGACGGAAGGCAACGGGGGTTATTTTAGGTTATGTTATTGTACTTAAACATCTTCCCCTTGTGGCGCTCTAATGCCGTTAAGTCTGATTTTATAAGTTTCCCCCCATGCTTTCATCGATACTATGATCGGTTCCAATGTTTTTCCAAAATCAGTAAGAGAGTATTCCACTTTGGGCGGAACTTCTTTATAAACCTCTCTGTGAATGATGCCATCCCGTTCAAGCTCCCGTAACTGAAGTGTAAGCATAAACTGCGTAATACCCGGATTGAGACGCCGGAATTCATTAAATCTTTTCGTTCCGTCAATGAGATGATAGAGAATGATCCCTTTCCATTTTCCGCCAATGACATCTAGAGTTGTCTCTACAGGACATCCTTCCATGTTTGGACTAGTACCGTATTTGTTTCTTCGATCTCCCATCACTCTGCCCCTCTCAATGGTATGAATTTTAATACTATATAATAAAATTCTGCGTACTTCCTTAAAGTAAGTATACAACATATAATTCAAATGTACGATATACCAATACGAAAGGAAGAAAAATATGAGCAATCACCAAAAAATGAAAGCAGTCGGTGCTTACCGATATCTCGCTATATCCGATCCGGAGAGCCTTGTTGATCTATATATAGAAAAACCGATTCCTACAGGTCGTGATCTACTAGTAGAAGTAAAAGCCATCTCTGTTAACCCTGCCGACTTGGGTGTTCGTGAGACAAACAATTATGAAGCAGAATCACCCAAAATTCTTGGTTGGGATGTAGCTGGGATCGTTGAACAGGTTGGACCTGAATGTCAATTGTTTAAACCTGGAGATGAGATATATTATGCGGGGAGTGTGGCTCGCCCAGGGGGTAATAGTGAATTTCACTTGGTAGATGAACGAATTGTGGGATACAAGCCGAAGAGTTTGGATTTCGCACAAGCAGCGGCTTTACCGCTTACCTCGATTACTGCTTGGGAAGGCTTATTTGATCGTTTAGGAATCAGTCATAGCGTAGAAGAAAACAAAAACAAAAATAAAAGCATACTCATTATCGGTGCAGCAGGAGGAGTAGGGTCGATTACTACTCAACTTGCCAAATTAGCAGGTCTAATTGTAATTGGTACCGCTTCACGTCCGGAGTCAATCCAGTGGACCAAAAGCCAAGGGGCGGATTTTACTATCAACCACAATAACCATTTTGCACCGCAACTCAAGGATATTGGATTTGAGACCGTGGATTATATATTCTGCTTAAATGACACGGTACAACATTTTGCGAATATGGCAGAGGTCATAGCCCCCCAAGGTAAGATTTGTTCAATCGTTCCTGCAGATAAGGCTTCTTGGGCGGGAAGTTTGGATATGGACCTGCTTTTTGCTAAAAGTATCACGTTTGTATGGGAGCTTATGTTTACCCGATCCATGTTCCAAACCAAAGATATGATCAAACAACACGATCTGCTGAATAAACTGGCCTATTTAATCGATAACGGAAAGTTGAAAACTACCTTAACTGAACGCCTGGAACCAATCAATGCAACAAATCTACGTTTAGTACATGAAAAAATGGAAACAGGAAGATCGATAGGAAAGATTGTATTGGAAAATTTCTAATAAATCTTCACAGATTAACCCATGGTTTTTGTTCCGTGTTTATATTCCCATATAAAAGGAGATTTGATTAAGGAAAAAGAGGGGGTTTTGACATATATAAAAATGTTATAATTAGTATTTTTTCAATAGGGAATGTACATAGCATTGGGGGCTTAGAAAATGGTAGAGGAAATGATCAAGCTAGATCATATAGGGATTAATGTAAGATATTCAATAGATTATAAGGCCGTTGTTTTGTTTCTTCACTTTAGTGGCGGGAATTTGAACATGTGGGAAGGAATCATACCGCAATTTGAGGGGGAATACAGTATCATTGCTCCTGATTGTCGTGGACATGGCAAATCAGACAAGCCCGAAACAGGATATCACATTGATGATATAGCTAACGATATTTATTTACTGTTACAGCGATTAAACGTAGACCACTGCCATATCGTAGGTAGTTCAATGGGGGCTGAGGTTGGGCTTAGTTTAGCTGCGTCACATCCAGAGCTCGTTCTATCCCTTATATGTGAGGGAGCTTTATATAATGAGTTTGGAGAACATGGGTTATTTAATGGTACAGAGGAAGAAATTGAACATGAAAAGGAAAGCCTTCGGGCTCAATTAGCTGAAAGAGTGGAACGTGTATTCGAAACTAAAGAAGAGTATCTCGAGGAAGAACGAGCAAAATTAACAGAGCAAGGATTATGGAATGAATACTTCGCAGCCTTCTTTGAAAATAATTTACAACAGATGCAAAACAGTAATTTTACTTATTGTTATTTAAACCGTGTTAGAACTGAGTATATTCAAAAATACTGGGATATGAAGTTTGAGCAATATTACAAGAAGGTACAATGTCCTGTTTTATTTCTTCCTAGCGAAGAAGAGTGGGCGGATCAGAAGATTAGAAGTAGTCTGCAGACATTCACTAGTACCTTGACCGCATCAAATTTCAGGGTATAAATGTTTCAATTTGCCTCTGGCCTGATGAGTGGTAAAGTGCCACTCCACGGACTTTTGTGCCTGGTTGCGATCAACTTCCCATGCCGTGATTTCGCGTTGCAATTGTTCGATAGAGCCGATGCGCCGATCCAGACATTGGATCGTCATAGAACTCAGTTCAATTTCGGCCATGTTTAGCCAGCTTCCATGCTTGGGAGTGTAGTGGATTTCCAATCGTTTCGCTAAAGATAAGGCCTGTTCTGGCGGAAAGGTTTCATATAACGAAGAGATTGTGTGCGTGTTCAAATTGTCCATGACGAGCCGAACCCGTTTCGCATCGGGATAGTGAACGTCCAGTAATTCCTGGATTTGAAGTGCCCAATCTGCTTTGGTTCGTCTTTCGCTTGCCTGTACGTGACCATCCAGCTAACGGTTCCGTAAACAAAAACACACTGCAGCTTCCCTTTCGTACGTATTCGTAATCTTCACGCCGCACTTGCCCAGGTTTCATCGGTTCGGATGGACGAGAATCCTCCAGAAGCTGAATCGGCTGTTCGTCCATACAAATTAGTGGGATTTCAGGATCGTAAGGCAGGGCATACGTCTCCAAAACATCCTCCATTCGGGCGACAAATTCGGCGCTGGACTTGGCGGGAATACACCATTGTTTCTTTAAGTGAGGCTTAAGTTTCGTTTTTTTAACGTGGCTCGAATCGTCTCTCGTCCCACCGATTCTATAATAATCAGTTCGATGACCCGGCGCGTCAATAGACGAATGGTCCAGCGAGCATAGCCCACCGGCGGCTCGGAACAGGCCAGTGCAATGATCCGGGCCTCCAGTTCTCCCGTAATCACAGAGGGATGCCCCGGCTCCGACCGTTTTCGATACTGCAATGTGGCCTCTAAGCCGCGGGTACAGTAACTCTTCACGGTATGATGAATCGTGACGTCACTAACACCAACTCGCTGGGCAATCTCCATCTGCTTGGGAATGGCTCCTTGACTTTCATCTACCAGCATGAGGATGAGGCAGCGATTTCGAATTCCCCGTGAAGTCTCCTTCGCATGAAGAAGTTGCTGAAGCCGTTCGCGTTCTTCGTCTTTCAGTTCAACCACGTATTTTTTGTTCATTGGTAAGCCCTCCCATTTGACTCTATATGGAGAGCTTAAAGGTAATATTATTCACGGTCAAGGTACTAGTCTATTAGATGAATACGAAATTGAATGTATAGAAAACTCCATCCATGCTTATGTCTGGATGCAACTTCCGAATACAGCAGGCGAAGTGGCAAAAAGATTTATAAATAAAGTGGAAGAAGCTTAGCTAGTTCAGCCTAGCTGAATAATTCCTGCAGTTCAATAGCTCCTTAATGTGTAAGAGATGGTAAGAAGCAAACCCGTTTACCAGAATCGTATCCGCATCAAAAGGGGAGACAAGTGAAGGATGAGGAAGACCTGCATCATTTTGATCCGGTTTGCTGGGGTAGTAAAGTGACCCATCCGGATTGAATGAGCGGTCCACAATTAAAAGAGGGATTTCATATTTTCCTTTCGGAAGAGCAGGCGTTCTTCCTCCATGTAAATGTACAACGCTTCTACCTTCCGGAAGAGTCATTTCGGAACCATGAATTGTTGTATCCACGGGAAGAAAGTGCTTATTGGGCAGATCATTAATCCATTTTACATACACGGTTTCATTCTTCATCACTTCGAATGTAGGACCAGGAAAGGTTCCTTCATAACCACCCCAAAAACGGGTGGGTCCGAGATCCCTATGCAGCTTTATCTTTTCAGGCATTAGAATTGAAATCCTCCCCGTTGTTTGGATCCACTCCGTAAGTTTATGAACGTGAACTTGTTCATTATGTAAATGTAAGTTGTAGGTATTTTAAAGGAAAAAAAACATGCTGCACAGGGTGCATCAAGTGCGGGTTGGAAAATCAATGTAATGTCGTGAAATATAAGTAATTTGAGGATGGTTGGGGAACCGCTAAATGTCGTTTATATTTCCAGCATCTGTGGCTAGTTTCATCCTCGTCTCTTAAGCTTCTTTTCCCAGCAATCCTCCCATGTATCCATCGGCCTGCTATCCTGCCTCAATACTCTCGAAATATCTATGAACTATTAAAGTATTGTTAAAATTGTAAAAATTGTAAATATATATTCTATCCCATTTTTTTCTATGTTATTCTATTAACGGCCATCCATGGTCAAAATACAAGAAAAAGAATGGAGGAATGATTAATGCTTCAAAGCATCCTGCGTCTACGCAAAACCTGGACGAGCCTGGTCATCGCCGCTGTGCTGGCAACGGCTATGGGGATTCCGTCCTTGAAGGTCAACGCGGAAGGGCCGTCCGATCCGGCACCCAGCATTAACCCGACCACGGCGAACGGCAAGAAGATTCTGTTCGACAACACACATGCCCAGACCGCAGGCGCGGCAGATTGGGTCATCGACGGCGGCTTCTCGGATTTCGCAGGCGGGCTGGCGGCCGAAGGCTATTACGTGAAGGAGTTGCGCAAGAGTACAGCGATTACCTTATCGGATCTGTCCGGCTACGATGTGTTCATCATTCCGGAAGCTAACACCCCCTATAAGACATCGGAGCAGGCCGCTCTGCTTAACTACGTACAGGCCGGCGGGAGCATTTTCTTCATCAGCGATCATTACAACGCAGACCGGAATAAGAATCGTTGGGATGCATCGGAAGTCTTCAACGGCTATCGCCGGGGAGCCTGGTCGAATCCTGCGCTCGGAATGAGTACGGAGGAAGCCGCTTCGTCTGCGATGTCCGGGGTTGCCAGCTCGGACTGGCTGTCTGCTAACTTTGGTGTGAAATTTCGCTACAACGCGCTCGGCGACGTGGTAGCGAACAACATCGTGGCGCCGTCGCAGGCGTTTAACATTACAAGCGGGGTATCCACCGTTGCCGTTCATGCCGGTTCAACACTCGCCATAACGGATCCGACGAAGGCGAAGGGAATCGTCTATGTACCAACGACGGCTGCTGCTTGGTCCAATGCAGTGGACCAAGGAGTTTACAACGGAGGCGGAGTGGCGGAAGGGCCGTTTGTTGCCGTAGCCAAGGTAAGCGCCGGCAAAGCGGGCTTTATCGGTGATTCTTCTGTGGTCGAGGACGCTTCGCCTAAATATAAGAAAGAAGAGACGGGTGGCATCAAAACGACATACGACGGCTACAAGGAACAGAACGATGCCAAGCTTTTGATCAACATGGTAAACTGGCTTGCGACGAAGGAAAGCTATACCTCGCTCTCTTCGGTATCGGGGCTCACTCTGGATACGGCAACCTCGCTGTACAGCTGGGAAGCGCCCGCAAGCTCCACGGAGCCGGTTGCGGAGCCTTGGGCATCGCCAGCTTCCGGATACAAATGGTATGATCCTTCTACGTTCAAGACCAGTTCTTACGGCGCCGGATCGACCTCTACAACGACGCCAGCTTATTCGTTCGGCCATCAGGCAACGCTTCCGAACCATTATGAGTTTCAGGTGGAAGTGATCGTCACCGGACTGGCGGCCAATTCGACGATCTCCGGCTACAGCCTGGGCATATATAACGGCTCGGGGACGCAAGTCGCCAAGGTGAAGAACAGCGACGGTTCATGGCCGTCCTCCTATGGCTACAGTTCAACCTTCTCGCTGACGGCCAATTCCGGAGGAGTCGCTTCCAAAATCTTGACCGTATCTATCAATCCAAGCATAACCGGCGCGGCCAGTATGCGTTTGAGATTGAACAGTACGGCTAAGTATACCGAGTCTGTGACGATAGCAAACGTCCCTGTCCAGTAATTGATGAAGTCAAGACAGCAGAAGCAGCCGATTAACTCTCGGCTGCTTTTTGTTTTTTGGCAGGACTGAGGATTGTTGCCCACTATCCGATCCGATGGAGAGCTTTTACGTTATCCTCAAATAAGCGATAATCCTTTCGGCGTCAAATTAATTAGAATTTTCCGGGACTCCGCACATTGCTGTTATAATAAAGATTAGAAAATGTAACACCGCAGGAGGAACCATAAATGTCAAAGGTATATTCGCGCATGTATATTGAAAGTGTAAAGCTTGAGTTGTTAAACAGGCTCGGATTGAAGCAGGTTTATTATAAGGGACAAACCGGCGATGATTTGCTGTATGAGGCATCGGGTTTTGACAGAGGAACGGAGCATAAATTTTGTGTCAGAACGAAGACGGGAACAATCGAAGAGCTGGTTGCAGGCAAATGGATGAAAGTCCGCAGTTTTTCAATTAAAAGCAAAGAGCTATAGTGCTAGGATGCCCATGACTGGAAGCCTCTTGATCACGATTCGTGAGTTAAGCGGCCTTTTAGCATGAACTATACTGTGAAATAAATACAAATTCTTATCCAGTCAATCCATTTTCTGTACATACTTTTAAAGGTATATTGTGATAGAAAAGCCGATTATTTTGACGGTGCCGTGATTGCCGTGATTGCCGTGATTAGCTATATGGAAGGAAGGTATAGGGGTGACTATTTATTACTCTTCAAACAAAGAAGATATCACAAAGGAGGCTCTCCAGGATTTATTTCTTTCGGTAGAATGGGAGTCTGGTAAGTACCCTGACGAGCTTTTACAAGCAATCCAAGGGTCTCATTCAATTGTTGCTGCCTGGGAAGAAGGAAATCTCATCGGTTTAGTAAATGCTTTGTCGGACGGAGCTTTAACGGTATATTTTCATTATTTACTTGTTAACCCGAGTTATAAAAGAAAAGGTATAGGTAAGGAAATAATGAACATGATGTTTGACCGGTATAAAGATTGTAAAACAAAAGTATTAATTTCTTATCCTGATGCAGTAGATTTCTATAAAAAAATAGGCTTTAATACAGAGGACGGAGCTACACCGATGTTTATTTCAGAACTGGTATGATTTGACTACGGAAGAACAAATCTTTGTAATTAAGTGGCTATCTGAATATGTGCTATCAGGTCTGGTATTTTAAAATGAAACTCTATTGGCATTCATGGAGAGACGAAGCTTTTGCCAAAGCAAAGTCTGAAAATAAGCCGATTTTCCTCTCAGTCGGATATTTGACCTGTCATTGATGGTATGCCGCATTAATCAATAAAAATAAAGCTTCCGTGACTATTCACTGGGAGCTTTATTTTTTCGGACTATTCTTTTTTACCGGTGAATCGCTTAGGGTTGTCTGTCTGATCTAGGAGATAGTCGATACTTACTTTGTGGAAATTAGCTAATTTGATTAAAACAACACTTGGCAAATCTAAATTTCCATTCTCGTATCGGGAATAAGTTGCTTGCGTGATATGTAAAAACTCAGCCATTTGTTGTTGTGTTAAGTCCTTGTCTTCACGTAAATCACGAATTCTTTTGTACATTGCTCATCACCCAAGCCAAGTTTACTTTATGCGAAAACTGCATATTATTATTTATGCGATTTTCGCATAAAATTTATACATGAAGAAAATTGTTAGAACCTGACTGGAGGGATGACCGATGACATCTCAGCAAAAAGCTGTTGCGAATGAAAAAGCTGGTATAGATCCAAAGGACCAGGAAGTAATGGGAACGGATGAGAAAAAACTGATGATTGAGGAGATTTTAATATCAAAGAACTTCGCTATGGTCCACAACAAAATGATTCCAGCGATCAAAGAAGGTATATGGGGAAAAGCGGTTGAGCACTTGTGGTTACTTCGTTCTACATACCTTTATTCTTTTGAGAATTCATTAAAATTTTTAACTAAGTCGGAACGTGTGAGTTTATAAATACACAAGTGAAACCAAGCCCAAGCGAGGAATGAATTGCTCGGCTTGGTTTTATTTGATGGGATGTTCGTGTGAATTAATTTTTATAGAAGCTTCTGCCATTAGAATTGGTGGGAGTTTTTTTGTGTGAAGATAGGAATGCGAGAGTAATATTTTTCCATTTCATAAACTATAATAAGACTACACTTCATTGGGGCTATTTACCGAAAGTTTTAAATATTAAATAGTATTCTGCAATTGCCAAGGTCAAGAATAGAATGGGGGAATAGTGTTGAAATCTACAACAACTTTTACAAAATCTATTGGGTTTGCTTTCATTCTGTTATCAGTTTTACGATTAACTCCAATTATTAATGTGAACGGAAAATTACTGTTATATGTTGGAGTTGCAGCTTTACTTTTAATATTAACTGATTTATTTGAATTTATAATGGAGGGCATTGCAAAAAAGAAAGGGGTTCAATGGGAGAGAGCATTAGAAATTTCACGTAAGGATCGACTCTTTGTACAAACTGCTGCAGCCCGGAAATGCCCCTTTCCGAAGACTGCGAACAGAAAAATGCTAGAACTCGAGCCGATCCATCACCATGCCCCATTTTGGCTTGGAGGTTATAAAACATGAATGTCTTACTGGAAAACTGTGTAGGCATGTGACGTGCATGAATACCGATGTGCTGGAAACATACAAAGTGAGGTTTAAACGTTTGAAACACTGACCAAACCATTGTTTGAGTTGCTTCAGTGGCTGGAAGCCAAAGCAATTTCCCACGTGACCATGGAAAGTACCGGTATGTAAGACATTAAAGAAATGTTACTGACATGATCTTGGCAAGAAATTGACGATGCCCGGTTCCTTACTGAAAATCTACTTCGGTGGTTGTTATTTTTTCTCAAACGCACTATAACAAAGCTAACGCATTGAATGAAAAAGAGGTTGACTTACTGTGACCCCCGAAGTTTCAAAATTTTGTATGTCAGCTTGATACGCCTTTTTCCAAGCATAAAATCAAGTAAATAAACGAATTTCCCACTTTTGGGAACAAGCTTATTTAACTAACTGGAAAGATAAGGGTGGCAGTTCCTACTGACAAGGAGAATTAAGACCTAGCTGTAGTTAAAGTAAACAACAGTCATTCACACAGATTCTGTATCATATATCATTAAGAATGAGTATACAAAGAATGCCTGTGAGAGGAGTCAATGAAATGGAAATTCCGAGACGGAATCAAGGTATGTTCGGAAATGTGCCACAGCCCATCCGAAATGACGGCGCAGGCGGGATTGATTCCGGTCCCCGCGATATTATGCGGGATATTGAAAATCCTGACATGCTAGTTCCACCTGTAACGGATGCTGGCTTGCTCCCTAACATGAAATTTTCATTCTCAGACACTTCTATGACATTAAATCACGGGGGGTGGTCACGGGAAATCACCGTCAGGGAACTACCCATTGCGACCACACTTGCAGGTGTAAATATGAGTTTGACACCGGGTGGTGTTCGGGAATTGCATTGGCATCAACAAGCGGAATGGGCCTATATGATATTAGGTCGCGCGCGAATTACGTCAATCGACCAAGAGGGGCGAAATTTCATTGCCGACGTAGGCTCGGGCGACCTTTGGTACTTTCCCCCTGGACTCCCACATTCAATTCAGGGGTTGGAACACTGCGAATTCCTGCTCGTCTTCGATGACGGTAACTTTTCTGACCTTAACACTTTATCCATCTCGGATTGGTTTGCACATACTCCAAAAGATGTGCTATCTGCCAATTTCGGAGTACCAGTGAGTGCCTTTAACAACATTCCTTCAGGGCAGGTGTATATCTATCAAGACAAGGTTCCCGGTCCGCTTGAAAGTCAGAAGGTCCAGTCACCTTACGGTACCATCCCCCTAAGCTTCAAGCATCAGCTGCTATCGCAAACACCAATTAAAACACCTGGCGGAAGCGTACGAATCGTAGACTCTTCTAATTTTCCTATATCTAAAACTATTGCAGCGGCGCTAGTTGAGATTGAACCGGGCGCAATGAGAGAACTACATTGGCATCCGAATAATGATGAGTGGCAGTATTACCTTACCGGACAGGGACGCATGACAGTATTTGCTGGAAATGGTACAGCCCGTACATTTGATTATAGAGCCGGTGATGTCGGTTATGTACCATTTGCTACTGGGCACTATATTCAGAATACTGGTAACCAAACCTTATGGTTTTTAGAGATGTTCAAGAGCGACCGATTTGTGGATGTGTCGTTAAACCAATGGATGGCACTTACCCCTTATGAGCTGATAGAGAAAAACTTACATGTAGGACCGGAACTGATTAACGTGCTACGCAAGGAGAAATGGCCCGTCGTCAAATATCCAGGGTTTTCGTACTATCCTAAATAAAGACTGATATGGTCTTCGTCACCAAGGTTCATAGATAAATGTTAGGGAACTGTATTTGCATAAAAGGCTGACGGAAAACAATATTTGTACAATTAAGGGATAGCGAATAAACAATCGCTTACCCTTTTTTTACATCAAAACGGAACCTTTCCTTAAACGTTTCACAGTAAAAATCGTCTGTGACGTTGCATCTGGTTTGCCTTGCTTACGATAAAACACAGCTAGCAAATCAAGCGGATTGGCTAAGAATACGTCAGAGACTTATGTAGTTGCTGTATCGAAACTTCCAAATATCGGAAGCGTATTAAGTGTAAAGATTAATCTGCCGGGAGCCGATTACGAATCTGGAAGCTGTTAAGGAGCTTTTGGTATCCAGGGAGTGAGCACGATGTCTCTGAGTAAAACGCCCCAGGTTGGATGTCGCGGGAGAAATTAAAGGTCAAACCGATGTCCGGTCCGGACTGTAGCGCCCTTATTCCACTGTGAATGTCCAATAAGAAGACGGCGCGGACACAGATACACTTATTCGTTGTTACAGGGCTGTATTTATGCAAAATCCCATTCGATAGCGTCTGCTCAGTCCGCAGAAACATAAAGCATGGGTATTTGGAGGCATTAGCGCCTGCTGTGTCCGCTTAACGCTGTGTCCGCTTAATGGTACGTTCGCTTAATGGTGGTCCGCTGAACGGTTCAAGGCCATTAACAGTCCTCAAATATCCCAGTTCTCCCTGTGGCTTTGCATCCAAAAGCCACCGTGATTCACGGGCTAGCGCTGATTTGGAGATGGAGCCTAAATAGTAGCCTTAATCATAGAGGAGCGGCCACTATCTGAAAATATTCAAAGACGACGCCATCGTTTCCGGAATCGGCTATACCCTTTTGTATGCGATTTCCAGCACGGTGCTTATTACTCTAATTGCGATACCGCTAGCTCTTGTTCTGGATCAGAACTTTTTAACCAAAAATATTCACCGGGCGATATTTTTCTTCCCGTCCATCCCAAGCGGATTGCTGCTGGCGTAAAAGGACTATTATGAAGCAGCTTCCATTGATGGTGCGGGGAAGTGGGGTCAAATCCGCTATATCACCCTCCCGCTGCTTGCTCCGGCAATGACCGTAAGCATTATGCTGCTCTTAACCGGCGGACTGAAGGTTTTTGAAATTCCTTTTGCCTTGACAAGGGGTGGCCCCGGCTTCGAGACGCATACGATTACCCAGGTCATCGTGCTTCGCGGGATTTCCGAGGTGCAGTACGGGCTTGCTTCCGCAATGTCTATTGTATTCTTCTTAATTGTGCTTGTGATTACGTTCTTCCAGGTATCATGGATGCAGAAGCGGGAGGAACGAGTCTTATGATCCAATCCGCCAAAAGGAACTGGCTGCTCGATATTTTGATGCTTCCTGTCGCCCTGATCACTTTCTTTCCTTTCTATCTTATTATTATCAACACGGTAAAAAGCCAGGCGGAAACGGCCCAGCATCCCATGGGCTGGCCGAAGGACTGGAATTTCTCCAACTATATCAAGGTGTTCGAGGATACCCCGTTGCTGCGAAGCTTCGGCAACAGCTTGACGATCACGGTCTTCTCGGTACTGTTCATGGTCTTGTTCGGAGCCATGGCTGCTTATCCTGTCGTCTTCAATGCGAATAAGATGAACAGGGCAATAACCGTCTATTTGCTGGCCGGGTTTCTGATCCCTTTTCAAACAACACTTATCCCCCTGTTCGAATTAATGACGGGTCTGCACCTGGTCAACAAATTGTCAGGTTTGATCGTGCTCTATATGGGGGGAGCCGTATTCGTTTTCTTCCTGATGATGGGGTACATGAAGACGATCCCGCGGGAGCTTCCTGAGGCTGCCGTTATAGACGGATGCAGCATCTGGGGGATCTTCTGGCGGATTATCCTCCCGCTCCTTAAACCGATTACGGTAACCAGCATTATCTACCAGACCATGTGGATATGGAACGACTTTTTGGCCCCAATGCTGTTCCTGAATTCGTCCAATAAAGCGACACTGGTACTGCTGGTCTACAAAGCCAAAGGCGAGTTCTCCGTAAATTGGCCGATGTTCATGACCCTTACGGTTATCGTCCTGATTCCGATCTTCATCTTCTTTGTGTTGATGCAGAAGCAAATTGTAAAAGGGATCGTCGGCGGGGCTATAAAAGGGTAGGTTCATAGGTTGAGTGTATTTTAACTGGCACCCCGGCCTAGGCATCCGCATAGAATGGAGCAAATCCATTTACGGAGGTCGGAACAAATATGTCGACATTTAACCCTGGACAACAGACCGTAATTTATCAGGCGGATCCAGCCGTAATTCACCACCTGCAAGGAGTGCGCGAGTCTCTGCATCATACCTGCAAGCCTTACATGAATCACAAAGTAAAAGTACAGACGCTTGATGGTGAAGTACATGAGGGTATGATCGCCGGTGTAGACAACAAACACCTGTATTTAAAAGTTACTGTAACTGCCGAAATGTCCCGCGGGTACTATAATCCCTACCACAAGCCGTATCCGCCGTATCACCCACCATATCACCCATATCCGCCATATCACCCGTATCCGCCGTACCCAGGGTACCCTGGTAATGTTCTCCTGCCTCTGGTGCTCTTCGACCTGCTGAATATTGCTCTTTTATAAAGGGCACTTTGCAGAATAACAATTCAAAAAGCCTCCGCCACGGAATATGTGGCCGGAGGCTTTTTCGAAATATAAGAAAGTATAAGTTTCACTCTATACTTTATCCTTATATTTCTCCGAGAAACGGGTGCCGTCCCTATAAGGACGGCGAAGCCGTTTCTTCTTGGTAAGCAGCATAATGCTTTAAGCTGTAACAACAGCTGTTATTTCTTCATCCAGTTCCAGCTTCACCTGTTCACGATAGGCACGAATACCATATTCGCTGTATACGTAACGCAGGATGGCTTCAATCATGTTGGACTCCACCAGATATTGGTTGCGGCCCTGAATCCAGACCTCCGCCGTATAGCCGGTTTCTTCCTCCCAGCTCAGCTCGACCAGAACATCCGTAGGCTGTACATTTTTACGCTCTGCCATGTGCAGGCAAATCGCGTTAATAATCTCATCCATGCTTAGAATGGTTGTTGACATTTTAGTAGCGACCATCCTGTTCTTCAAAACGGCGGCGCTTTTGTCTGCGACGGAAGAAGGACAGAACCAGCATGACTACAAAATAGATGGCCAGCATATTTACGGCAAGCCCTAGAAAGCTTCCGAAAGCCCCCATACCGGCAAACATACTGCCAAACAGGAGTCCGGCAAGTCCGCCGATCATCAACCCTTTCATCAAGCTGCCTCCGCTGAAAAATCCGCGATTTGCTTTCGCAGCGGTGGCTGAAGTGGTACCTTTCGTGCTGTCGCTTTGCTTTACGCTATTTTGTGTTGATTTTTTGGGTGTCGTGGTAAAACTGCGGGGACTGGATTTAAAGCCGCCGCCTCGCCGTGCATCTGCGGAGTCTGGAGCACTCACAACGAAAAACAGGGTAAAGGCCATTATGATCATCGTGATGCGTTTCATGGTTTTCATGAGTAGTTAGTTCCTCCTGTGAATTGGGTTTTGTGTATATGCCCGGTAATACGCAGGATATTCAGGTTGGTTTCATTTTAACTATCATAATTAAATATATTTGAAGGTAAAAAAGAGGCGTGGATATCTTCCACGCCAAACAGCAGTTCAGAGAGATGTCATAAAACTTACGCGTACCCTTCCGAGACAAGATCAAGCGCTCCGGTAGCCGGATCGATAATCATGCCGTGGACGGGCACCCCGGGGGGGAGTAATGGGTGATGCCTGATTAGCTCCACAGTTTGAATTACCCCGTCCTCAACGTTGTCAAACCCGCGCAGCCATTTTGTAAGCTTAATTCCTGAGTTTTCCAAGGTAGACAATACCTGATCGGAAACGCCGCGATCTTTGATGGAGTTAATCATCTTTTCCGCGTTCAGGGAAGCCATGCCGCATTCGTAGTGGCCGACAACAATAACCTCGTCTGCATCCAGCTCATACAGTGCAACCATTACACTGCGCATTACGCTGCCGAAAGGCTGGGAAATAATAGCTCCGGCATTTTTAATGATTTTGACGTCACCATTCTTGAAATTCATAGCTTTGGGCAGAAGTTCGACCAAACGGGTGTCCATGCAGGTAATGATCAGCATTTTTTTGTCCGGAAACCGGCTGGTAAGATAGGCCTCATACTCTTTTTTCTCTACAAAGCTCTGATTGAACTGCAGAATTTCGGATACTTGACTCATAATATGCTTTCCCCCCTCAAAAATTTACCCAGCTGTGCTCACGTTGCAGGCAGGTGCTTGGCTAGATGGTGTGTTTGTGGTGCTGCGTATATCTCTAACAAGAACATTTTTACCATAAATCTGCGAATCACTATCAAGCTTAAAGGAAGTGAACTGCTCTTCTGTGTCCAGCCGCATTTTTTCTTCGTAAAAAATCTCCTGCTGGCGGCTGACAATAAAGGGAAGCGCTCCAGCTTCAATAGGGCGGTCCCCGGACTCCGCTTCGTTCACGAGGAGCAGAACATTAATTCCGTCACAGCCGCAGCCTTCCGTATCATAAAAGAGCTTGAAGATTCCCGGCTGATCTCCCAGCCTTTCTTTGAGCTTCTTTTCCGCAAGCGGAGTTACTTGAATGTTCATGGATGAATTCACGCTCCTACAAAGGTTGATTTCAGTTTAGAAATGTAAAGCTCTGAAGTTGATTATACGTATTTAAAAAAGTATCATCAAGAGGTGATCGAAAAACAGAGAAGGCGGGTGTCCCGGGATGGAACAACACGTAGCGGAAGAATGGGAGAAATTTAGCGGACTATTATCCAAAATGAGCGGATATTCGGAAGCCATTGGACTACTGCATTGGGATTTGCGTACAGGTGCGCCGCGCAAGGGTGCCGAGATCCGTTCCAGAACGGTCGGGATGCTGAGCGGCGAATCCTTCAGACTGGAAACCTCTCCGGAAATGGGCCAGTTTACCGAGTTTTTCAGCCGTCCGGCCATTATGAATCAGCTTACGGAAATTCAAAATAAAATCGTGAAGGATTGCCGCAAGGAGTACGAGCGCAGCAAAAGCATCCCTCCGGAAAGATACGAGGAGTACGCAATGCTGGCAGCCCATGCGGAGACGAAGTGGGAGATTGCTAAGGAGAGCAATGATTTTGCTTCCTTTGAGCCTTTTTTAAGCAAGATAGTGGAATTCAAGCAGGAATTTATCGATTACTGGGGTGTAAAGGAAACGCGGTACGACACACTGCTTGACATGTATGAGCCTGACCTGACTGTGAAAAAAGTAGATGAGGTGTTCAGCCGTCTGCGCAGCCGTCTTGTACCTCTGGTGGAAGCTATAGCAGCTTCGCCGAACAAGCCGGATACGGCGTTTCTGCAACGCATCTTTGAGAAGGAGCAGCAGGAGAAGTTCGGACTTTTTATTTTGGAGCAGATGGGTTATGACTTTGACGCCGGACGTTTGGATGAGAGTGTGCATCCTTTTGCAACAGGCCTGAATCCCGGGGATGTCCGCATCACTACCAATTACTTGCTTGATAATGTGACCAGCGCGATATTCAGCTCCCTGCACGAAGGTGGCCATGCGCTGTATGAGCAAAATATCAACAAGGAGCTCGTAGGAACTCCGTTGGCCCAGGGAGCATCGATGGGGATTCACGAATCACAGTCCAGACTGTGGGAAAATATGATTGGACGCAGCCGCCCTTTCTGGCAGCGCTATTTCGGCGATTTGCAGCAGCATTTCCCGGAGCAGCTTGTACATGTGGATGTTGAGAATTTCTACCGTGCCATTAACAGCGTATCGAATTCCTTTATACGGATTGAAGCGGATGAGTTAACCTATAATCTGCACATTATCGTCCGGTACGAGATCGAGAAGCTTATTTTTAATGAGGGGCTTTCGGTTAAGGATCTGCCTGGGGTATGGAATGCCAAATATCAGGAATATCTGGGCATCACGCCGCCTAACGATAGTCTGGGTGTACTGCAGGATGTGCATTGGTCGGGAGGAGATTTTGGTTACTTTGCTTCCTATTCGCTCGGCAATATGTATGCCGCCCAAATTCTGAATACGCTGCGCAAGGAGCTGCCGGAATTCGATGGGCTTATTGAAGCCGGTAATCTATTGCCGATCAAGGAATGGCTCACAGACAAGATTTACCGGTATGGACAAAGTCTGACGCCTTCGCAAATTATCGAGCAGGTGACGGGTGAACCGCTGAATCCGGATTACCTGGCTGATTATTTGGAAGCAAAATATACCGAGCTTTATAAATTATAGCTCATAGTTGCGCTTGGTGACGCTCTGGTAAGTGGATTGACGCCGGGGGAAGAGCTATAATAGAAGAAAAGCATCATGGAAGGATACTTGGTATGGCGAATACTCATACTTACAGCCGCAGGGAAGAAGTGGCGAATGCGATTACGCATGGAATCGGGACTGTATTAAGCGTAGCTGCACTCGTGCTGCTGATCGTCTTTGCCAGCTTGAAGGGAACGGCCTGGCATGTAGTCAGCTTCTCGATTTACGGCACGACGATGCTGCTTCTGTATTTGAATTCCACGCTGGTGCACAGCCTTAGGGAAGGCAAAGCAAAGGATTTATTCGAATTCTTCGATCATTCTGCCATTTACCTGTTCATTGCCGGCACATACACGCCTTTCTTGCTTGTGGCCATCCGGGGAACGCTGGGCTGGACCCTGTTCGGCATCATTTGGGGAATTGCCGTTTTCGGTGTTTTTTTCAAAGCCTATTTCGTCAAAAAATTTCTCTTTATGTCCACCATTTTCTATATTGCCATGGGCTGGCTGATCGTTATCGCCTGGAATCCGTTGTCTGCTGCGGTTGCGGACGGGGGGATGACCCTCTTGATGGCGGGCGGCATCCTATACACGCTTGGAACGGTTTTTTATGTATGGAGAGGCTTCCCGTACCATCATGCGATTTGGCATATGTTTGTGCTTGCCGGAAGTGTCACACACTTCTTCGCAGTCCTGATCTATCTGCTGCCAATCCGTTGATTCAGGCGGATATTTCAGCGAAAATTATAGAAATAGAACAAAGAAAAAGATGACAAGCAAAAACGCTTGACATCTTTCTTTGTTTTCGGTATTATAAGGGACGTTGTAACGCTGTAAAGTGTTTTTCCTTGACGAAGGGAGTGCCCTTGATGAGTCAGGACGATAAGCTGGAGAAAACGAACCGAATCAATCTGCTGTTTGCTTTTTACGAAAGATTGCTTACCGATAAGCAGCAGACGTTCCTTAAATATTATTTCCATGATGATTTCTCCCTGGGGGAAATCGCCGCCGAGTTCGAAATCAGCCGCCAGGCTGTCTACGAGCATATCAAACGGGCGGAGCAGGTGCTGGAGAACTACGAAGACAAGCTTGGTTTACTTGGCAAACATGAGAGTCGTAATCAATATTTAGAAGAATTGCGCAGACTCCCGGAAATCGGGCTGCTGCCGGAACAATATCAATTGCGGTTCGCGGAAATCGTGGATCGTTTGCAGAGCTTGGAGTAATGCGAAAGGAGGCAGCAGCATATGGCGTTTGAAGGTTTATCCGGAAGATTACAGAATGTGTTCAGCAAGCTGCGCGGTAAAGGCAAAGTTTCCGAGGATGATGTAAACGAAGCTATGCGCGAAGTCAGGCTGGCCTTGCTGGAAGCAGACGTTAACTTCAAAGTGGTTAAGGATTTCGTTTCCAAGGTGAAGGAGAAAGCCATCGGCAAGGAAGTGATGAACAGCTTCACTCCCGGCATGGTCATTATTGATATCGTCAATAAGGAATTGACGGAACTCATGGGTGGCAGCCAAGCCAAGCTGGCAAAGTCGAACAAGCCGCCGACTGTGATTATGATGGCGGGTCTGCAGGGTGCGGGTAAGACGACAACCTCAGCGAAGCTGGCAAAGCTGCTGCAAAAGGGAAACCACCGGCCGCTGCTTGTGGCAGGGGATATTTACCGTCCGGCTGCAATCAAACAGCTGCAGGTGCTGGGAGAACAGATTAAGGTTCCGGTATTCTCGCTGGGCGACCAGAACAGCCCTGTGGAAATTGCCAGACAAGGTCTGCAGCATGCGAAAGACAACGGTCTTGATTATGTAATCATTGATACCGCAGGCCGCCTTCATATTGATGAAGAGCTGATGGAAGAACTGAAGCAGATTCACACCGTAGTGAAGCCTGATGAAGTTCTGCTGGTTGTGGATGCCATGACCGGACAGGATGCCGTAAACGTTGCCGACAGCTTCAACAAACAGCTCGAGCTTACAGGTGTTGTGCTGACGAAGCTGGATGGTGATACCCGTGGCGGTGCTGCTTTGTCCGTCAAAGCCGTTACCGGCTGTCCGATTAAATTCGTCGCTCTCGGCGAGAAAATCGACGCTTTGGAGCCTTTCCATCCGGAACGGATGGCCTCGCGGATTCTGGGAATGGGCGACATGCTGTCCCTGATCGAGAAAGCCCAATCTAACATTGATGCGGACAAAGCGAAGGAAATGGAACGTAAGATGCGCAATGCGGAATTTACGTTCGATGACTTCCTGGAGCAGATGGATCAGGTGAAGAAGCTTGGCCCGATCGACCAGATTCTCGAAATGCTCCCCGGCATGAACAAAGCCAAGGGCATGAAGGACTTGAAGGTCGACGACAAGCAAATGGGACGCGTTGAAGCCATTGTCCATTCCATGACCAAGGCTGAGAAACAAAAGCCTGAGATCATCAATCTCAACCGCCGCAAGCGTATCGCTACAGGCAGCGGCACCTCGGTTGCTGAAGTAAACCGTCTCATCAAGCAGTTCGATGAGATGCGCAAGATGATGAAGCAGTTCTCCGGCATGATGGGCGGCGGAGGCAAAGGCGCCAAGAACGCCATGAAACAGCTCAAAGGCATGGGCGGCAAAGGTATGAAATTCCCTTTCCGTTAATAGATGGTTTTTACCCGATTATCCATTGTACAACATAGGATTAATCCTTAGGTTTAGGTTTTAGGTTTAGGTTTTTCTAGATACCGCATAAAGTCCAGCGTGTCCCGCCAGGGACGAAAGCGATCACCCCTCAACCATTTCCAGGTACCGCCATTCTGACTCCATCCGCCAACATCTTTTGTTGCGGGTGTCCAGAGGGTGCAACCCTTGGGGCCCTCCCTTGGAAGGGAGGGTTTGGGTGGGATCGATATTCTTTTAAGGAGGTGAATTTCGTGGCAGTACGTATTCGTTTGAAACGCATGGGTGCACATAAAGCGCCTTTCTATCGTGTAGTGGTTTCTGATTCCCGGTCCCCTCGTGACGGTCGTTTTATCGAGGAAATTGGTTATTATAATCCGATTGAACAACCGGCAGTAGTTAAGATCGATGAAGAGAAAGCTCTTAAATGGCTTCAGACAGGTGCACAAGCATCTGACACCGTCCGCAATCTGCTTTCCAAAGCAGGCGTGATGAAGAAGTTCCATGAGCTTAGACAACAGAAATAATGACTGAATGCGAGGGTCCTCTATGGAAGAATTAGTTGGAGTAATTGCTAAGGCTTTAGTGGATCATCCAGAAGATGTGACGGTACGGATCGTAGAGAAGGATCACCTGATTGTATATGAGCTGTCCGTACATCCTGATGATGTGGGGAAGGTCATTGGCAAGCAGGGCCGGATCGCCAAAGCGCTGCGTACAGTAGTCACATCGGCAGCAGTCAAGAGCGATAAACGCGTAACGGTAGATATTTTATCTTAAGTAGATCGCACAATGAGGGGCTAGGGATAGTATATCCCGGCTCCTTTTTGTTCTATGATATAGAAGTAAGCGGGATTCATGTAATGTTGCTAAAGGAGAGGATCACATGACGGAGGATTTATTAACGGTAGGCAGACTGGTGAATACGCATGGTATTCGCGGAGAAGTGAAAATTTTATCTTATTCCGACTTTCCTGATGTGCGGTTTGCAGCAGGTAAGAAGCTGATTGTTATTCCTGAGAATGGAAACAGTACCTTTGAGGTCATCGTGGAATCCGCACGTGAGCATAAAGGGATGTTCATTACCAAGCTGAAGGGATATAACGATATCAACCAGGTGGAAAAATATAAAGGCAGTCTGCTCAAGGTGCCCAGCAGTGATTTGGTTGAGCTGCCGGCTAACGAATATTATTTCCACCAAATTATTGGCTGCGAGGTTTATACGGATGAGCCTGAATCAGGACTTCTGGGTACAATTACGGAGATTCTGACCCCGGGGGCCAATCATGTATGGGTGGTTAAGCCTGCAAAAGGGCAGGATATCCTTATTCCTGTTATTGATGATGTGGTGCTGGATGTGGATGTCCAGGCCAAACGTGTGACGATTCACTTAATGGAAGGGCTGCTGTCATGATAAGAATTGATGTGCTTACGCTGTTTCCTGAGATGTGTGAAGGCGTATTTGGCACAAGTATTCTTGGCAAAGCCCGTGATAAAGGTATTGTGTCCTTAAATGCTGTTAATTTCCGTGATTTCTCGGGCAATAAGCACAACACTGTGGATGATACTCCTTATGGCGGAGGGGGAGGGATGGTCTTGAAGCCTGATCCGATCTTCGCGGCTGTCGAGCACCTCTTGTCTCCTGTTCCTGCTGAAGAAGCCGCTAAACCGCGTATTATCCTGATGTGTCCGCAAGGCCAAACCTACAACCAGCATATTGCTGAAGAGTTGGCGCAGGAGCAGCATCTTATTTTTATCTGCGGACATTATGAAGGTTATGACGAACGCATTCGGGAGCATCTGGTGACGGACGAGCTGTCCATCGGTGATTATGTGCTTACCGGAGGCGAGCTTCCGGCGCTGACAGTAATTGATTCCGTGGTTCGTCTGCAGCCGGGAGCACTTGGCAATGAGACTTCGGCAGTGACGGATTCCTTCAGTACGGGCCTGCTAGAGTATCCGCACTATACGCGTCCTGCGGAGTTCCGCGGCTGGAAGGTGCCGGATATGCTGCTAAGCGGACATCATGCCAACATCGAACTGTGGCGGCGTGAGCAGGCGCTGCAGCGTACTTTGGAGCGCAGACCTGATCTGCTGGATACAGCAGAGTTGACGCCAAAGGACAAGCAGATCCTGGAGCGGCTTAAAAGGGATAACCATTAATATAACAGTCCTGCATACGAACACCTTATTAACGGAAATTACGTAAATAGGGTGTTTTTGTTATGTCCAGAAACACTTTTGAACTTATATATTATGAACTAAAGAATTAAACAGAAGATGAGCAGCGTGAAAAAGTAATGGAGGGGAATTTTGGAACTGTAGGAGCGATAGCGACCGCCTTTGTCCCCGGATATCACCAAACATCTTTTGCCGGAATCATTAGTTCACTTTATATAGTGGAAAATAATTTTTTGAGATTAGTCATCAAACCGATTACGTCGGCATATACTGATAAAGTGCGTTACCGGGGTGTTTTGTGGGTAATATATAATGCAGACGGGAGAAAGCAAACAGATGGAGCAGCAGTATGATAAACGAAAGGAATGAATTGGAGTGACTACGAAAACGCATGAAGAATTCAAGCAGGACGTGGACGCTGTCCAAAAGGAAGCGGAGCAGCTCCGCACGGTGAGCGATATTATCGATTTTTATAAAAAATCGAAAGCCTTGACCCGAAATTCCTTATGAAAAGCGAAAATGAATAAGAAATAACCACATAGTAAAACAATAAAACCATTAAAGACAGGTGAACATTTGCGTTCGCTGCTTTAATGGTTTTATTTGTAACGTAGCCATGGAACTCATGAAAAAGTAAATGAAAAAGACCGTCCGAAGACGGTCTCTCTACCCGGGGCGCTATTTAAAGCTGTAAAGCCTTGATCCGTATCCCGCGCCACCAATGCCAGTTGATTAGCGATTGGTTCGGGTAAGGGATACGTTCAACATGTCATGCTTGATGTGAACGCACCTCCTTTCCTTGTGCCAAGAGTATAGCACAGCTATTTTAAAATATCCATAAAATTTTAGAAAAAATCAGAAGGATGCTAGATTTAATTTCATATACTTATTTGTTAATTGTAATTGAACCGACGGAGGAGAACAGGGAGAGCAGCGGCCCACCGCCGTTAATTATACTTTTACCGCCGGGTGCACCCGTGATGGCTCCGAGTTCACTCTTTGTTTCAAGGCTGCATTTCAGGGAATCATCCAGAACAGCGGTCAGGCCGCCGATATCGGTTTTGGCCTTAAGACTGCTGTCAGCACTCATACCGGCTATTTCCAGATGAATGCTGCCCGTATTTGTCTCCACTGTGGATTTTCCCGTAACCTCAGCACCTGAAATATTTACAGCTCCTATATTGCTGACAATGCGGTACGTCCCTTTCAAATCACGAAGGTTAACTTCCCCGACATTATTGGTAATTTGAAACGTATCAACACCGTCCGGAACTTCAATAACATAATCAACGCTGAAATCCGAGTAATCGACTTTATCCTGAGCCCAGCTCCAGATATCCTTTTGTGGATCATCTTTGGCATACGTGGATACCTTCACTTCGTCTCCAGCAATCTGGATGGACACCTCGGCATTATCCAAGATTTGTTGGCGGTCATCTTCATGAGAGGGGTTGTTCTTAAACCAGAGAGTGGCGTTTACGGTCATCTGATTGCCGGATGCGGGTAAAACCTTGATTTCCCCCACGGGATTGTCTATATCCAGAACCGATGAGGAGCCGATCTCCTCGGACACGGACAGCTGCTCGCTTACTCCCTTGGATTTGACACTTTCGGTTACCTGGTCTACTGCGTTCTCAACATTTTGCTCAATATTCGCTGTTGCTTCGCCAATTTTTTGCTGCAATGCTGCACCAAAATCCTGTTGTACCACTTCTTCTGCAGTGTTCTGTCCCGGGTTGGAATCCGCCTTGCCCGGCAGCTCTGTACAGCCTACCAGGAGCACCATAGATAACACCACTGCAGCCAACACCGGCTTATAATTATTTCTCATTCATAAATCCCCCTTAATATTTAGTTGAGCTTATAGTAATTGTAGAAAATGGCTTATGTACTTCCATCATTATACATTATGGGAAATTATTCAAAAAGAGGCTGCAGACGGGTTATAATACTGGACCTGAGACCAGTAGGATTCTGGAAATTAACGAGGATGCGTCAACGTGTAAAGAGTTGTGCAACAAAATAGCTTGTCCTGTAAAAAAGGCGTATCTTATAATAGTGAGTATATTTATATGCCGCTAGAGAGAGGGTATGGCAGAATGCGATACGTCGCAGTTATAGTTATATTGTTGGTATTGGCGTTTGTTTATTTTATTGTTCGCAGCCGGAACAGGAGTGCAGCTAACCCACGGGTCTCCACCAGTAATGTTATTCCCATAGACAGGAATCATAAAACCAAGAGTAAAAGCGGGGAACAACCATGCTCCTACTGCAAAAAGAAGAACGGCAAGCTGATTTTCTACGCACAGGATAATGGAACGGTAGTTGGTTTATGCAAGGATTGCCGGGGCAAGGCCAAGAAGCGGGACATGCTTCCCTTATAGTAGATATTAATTTACTAGTTGTATTGGAATGGCTGATATGGTATTATTATTTCTGTTGTGTGGAATACGGTGGTCCGCTGCGGATAATGAAGGAGAGCACAGTTCTCTCCGGAAGAAGCAAGAACACCTGTACGGAAGGAGGAAGTCCTTAATGAATATCCTACAAGCTATTACGCAAGAGCAACTTCGCAGCGATCTCCCGAGTTTTCGCCCGGGTGACACTCTGAAGGTGCACGTAAAAGTTATCGAGGGAACTCGTGAGCGTATCCAGTTGTTCGAAGGCGTTGTAATCAAACGTCGTGGCGGTGGAATCAGTGAGACTTTTACGGTTCGTAAAATTTCTTACGGTGTTGGTGTGGAAAGAACATTCCCGCTGAACTCGCCTAAAATCGAAAAAATCGAAGTGGCTCGCCATGGTAAAGTCCGTCGTGCGAAGCTTTACTATCTTCGTGAACTACGCGGTAAAGCAGCAAGAATTAAAGAAATCCGTCGCTAGAATAGTGACAAAAAGGAAGGGGCTTGAGTTCAAGCCCCTTTCGTTTTATCAAAATATAAGAAATTACTATTCATATAGTCGCTGGGGAACGGCTTCTCCAAAAAGGCCTTCTGAAGGAGTATCTGCGGAGGGGTTTTTGGCGGAAGTTTTTTTGTGTTAAATTGTAAGAACAGCATACAGAGAGGACGGTGAACCATGCAGCAGGATTTGCAGCAGGGACAAGGTGAGAGTGGAGAATCAAGCCAGCAACAGCCTCCCAAGCAGAAAAATGAAGTATTGGAATGGATCAAGGCTATTGCAATTGCCTTAGTGCTGGTCATTCTGATTCGCTGGCTTTTGTTCAAACCGTTTATTGTGGACGGGCCTTCCATGAAACCTAATTTCCATACAGGAGAACGGGTCATTGTGAATGAGATTTTATACGATATCAGACCTCCGCAGCGGGGAGAGGTGATCGTATTCCATGTTCCTTCAGAGGGCAAGGACTTCATTAAACGTGTAATTGCTGTAGCCGGGGATACGGTAAAAGTAGAAGGGGATGTCGTTACGGTTAACGGCGAGCCGGTGAACGAAACTTATATTCAAGGGGCTATCGATGACGCGCATAATAATAACACTCTGTACAATAATAAGAACTTCCCTAACGAAGACTTTACCGATACTACTGTGCCGGAAGGGCATGTATTCGCAATGGGTGACAACCGCTCGGATAGCAGAGATAGCCGGATGATCGGTTATGTACCGCTGGGTGATATTGTCGGCCGGGCGGATATAATCTTCTGGCCGGTAAAAGATATTGAACTGATTAACCATTAATGGATAGAAGTCAAAGGAGGTGTCGGCAATGGCCATTCAATGGTTTCCTGGTCATATGACGAAAGCCAGACGGCAAATCGAGGCGAAGCTGAAGCTGATTGACGTTGCCATAGAACTGCTCGATTCCCGTCTTCCGCTTTCCAGCCGCAATCCGATGATTGACGATATTTTGCGGGATAAGCCGAGGCTTATTATTTTGAACAAATCAGATTTAGCTGATCCGGAAGCAACGCGGAAGTGGCTCGCCTATTTTAAGGAGGAAGGTCATATCGCACATCCCGTGGATGCTTCCACTGGAACGGGGATTAAGGAAATTCCAGAGCAGGTCAAGCTGCTGCTTAAGGAAAAGATCGACCGCCAAATTGCCAAAGGCATGAATCCACGGGCAATGCGTGCTCTGATCGTCGGTATCCCGAACGTAGGGAAATCTACATTGATTAACAAAATGGCCGGAAGGCATATTGCTGCGGTCGGTGACCGTCCTGGGGTAACCAAGGGTCAACAGTGGATTAAGACGGGCGGGGATTTGGAGCTGCTGGATACCCCGGGTATTTTGTGGCCGAAGTTCGAGGATCAAGAGGTTGGTTACCGTCTGGCGGTAACGGGAGCCATCAAAGAGGAAATCCTCAATGTTGAGGATATTGCTTTTTACGCGGTGAAATATTTGGTGAAGGATTACGGATCGAGATTCAAGGAGCGCTTCGGAATAGACAAGCTCCCTGAGGATCTGGAGAATCCGGATGAGATCGTGGCCGTTATGGAAGCCATTGGACGTAAGCGCGGCTGTCTGATCAGCGGGGGACGGGTGGATCTGGAGAAGGCTTCCCGCACACTGCTGCATGAGCTGCGCGACGGCAAGCTGGGCCGCTTTACACTGGAGACCCCTTAAGCAGGCGGTATCCGGTACATAAGGTTAGTGTAAGGATAGAAGAGGCAGCCGGAAACGGTTGGCTCTTTTTTGGCTTTTTTTGGACAAATGTTGTAAGTATAAAGAGGGATGACCTCGTAAGCTTTACTATGTTAAGCTGATTCATAAGGATTGCGTAGAAATCATAAGTGGCGGTGAATGAAAGTTGAGTACGATTGATATGCTTTTATACGAGAAAAAGGGCTGGGAACAATCCTATCGCCGAATTGCAGGTGTTGATGAGGTAGGGAGAGGTTGTCTGTTTGGGGATGTGGTAGCGGCGGCCGTCATTTTGCCGGAGGGTCTAATTATTGAAGGGGTGGACGATTCCAAGAAGCTGACCGCCAAGAAGCGGGACAGCCTGTTCGAGATGATTATGGAGCAGGCGCTGGCGGTTAGCGTGGGTTATGTGGATTCCGATGTTATTGATGAGATTAATATTAAGCAGGCTTCCCGTCTGGCTATGAAAAAAGCAGTGGAAGGCTTGATTCAAACGCCGGACTATATGCTGATCGATGCTGAAAAGGTGGATTTACCCCTGCCGCAGCAGGCTATTATTAAAGGGGATGCGAACAGCCAGTCGATTGCCGCTGCCTCTATTGTGGCTAAAGTAACCAGGGACAGGCTCTGTGAGGGGTTGTGGGAGGAATTATATCCGGATTACGGAATTGCGATACATAAGGGTTATGCGACCAAATTGCACCGGGAACAAATTACGGCTTTGGGCCCGACCCCGATGCACCGGCGCAGCTTTCTCGGGAGAATACTGGCGGAGCAGCAGACGCTTTTTTAGCATAAGCGCTGAAATCCGGGCGTAGCGTTGTTCTCTTGTTAAATGAGATGAATTTGCCGATAAAGATTAAATGATGGAAGAACTGAAATGATAATGAGAAGTAAAAGATAACAGAAGGGAGGGGTGCTGTATGAACATCGGATCACTGATACGGGGACTGCTCGGAGACAGCAAGGCGGGAGAACCGAAATCTTTGGAATTAAAAGAGGGACAAATCGTACGCGGTGTCGTTCTGAGTGTATCGGATTCGGGCAAGGAAGCGGTTGTGCAGATTCAGGGCACCCCCGTGCGTGCAGAATTGGAAACACCGCTGCAGGCGGGGCAAACGGTGAATCTGCAGGTATCACCTCCTGCTGAAGGCGGTCTGCCAGTTCTAAAGCCGGTCCCTCTCGGTGAAGCTGCGCTAGTCTCCCCGCAAAGTATGGGAGAGGCTCTGGAGACGCTTGGTCTTACGGATGCCAAGGCGGGTCGTGAAATTGTTCAGGCAATGCAGTCCGCTGGATTGGCGCTAACCAAAGAAACAGCTGCGAAGCTGAATGCAGTTATGAATGCTAAGCCTCCCGGCGTGCCGGCAGAGCAATGGCTTGAAGCAGCAGTAATCTCGGCAAAGCGAGGGCTGCCGGTTACAGCCGAGAGTGTAAGAGGATTACAGCAGGCTGTTTTTGGTCCCCAGCTGCATCAGCTGTTGTCAGCTTTGGAGGAACAATTGAGCCTTTGGGCAGGACAAAAGGACGGAAAAAGCGGAGCGGCCGTAACGGGTGACATGCCCCATACTTCTTCTTCTGGAATGGCATTGTCAAACGGGGCAGCAGGTAATCCGCTGAAAGCGGAGAGCGTTGGGAATACGGCGGCACTAGCTGCAGGAAAAGATGTGGAAACACCTGACAATCCTTCTGGAAAAATACCCCTGAACGTGGTTAAAGAAGGCATATATGAAGAAAGTACGGACGGAGGGCGGAATGCGGTTCCCGGAATCCGTTCCGGAGCGGATGGAACGGCCGCAGCATCAGGGACTGCAGCTGCTCATGGTGCAGGCGGTATTGAGGATGCAGCAAAAGGTGCTGGGGATGAAAGTGGCAATGCTGTCAATGCAAAAGTCGCTGGGGATACAGGTGGCCCTGGAGGCGCAGCTAGAGGTGCTGGGGATGCAAGTAGCGCTGGAGGTGGAACTAGAGGTGCTGGGGATGCTGGAAGCGCTGGTGACGCAGCCAGAGGCGTTGGGGACGCAAGTGGGAGTGAAGGCGCAGCTAGAAGAGCTGGTGATACAGGTGGAGATGCGGGAGTAGCTAAAGGGGCAAATGATGCAGGTGGCACTGGAGGTGCAGTTAGAGGCGCTGGGAGTGAAGGTGCAGCTAGAAGAGCTGGTGATACAGGTGGAGATGCGGGAGTAGCTAAAGGAGCAAATGATGCAGGTGGCACTGGTGGCTTAGCTACAAGCGCTGGGGGTGCAGGTGGCAGTGAAGGCGCAGCAGCAACAGAAGCTGGCGAGGGAGATGGGACTGGAAGCGTAGCTAGAGGCGCTGCGGGCGCAGGGAGTGCTGAAGGCGTTGCGGGTGCAGCCAATGCTGCTGCACCTTCCGGCTCTGCCCTGCTCGCGAAGCTGCAGGGCGTTCTGGCCGAGCTGCGCGGCAGTCTGCCGCAGCTCGCCGCCGTCCCGCCCGCTGACGCGGCGGGACAAGACCCGGCCCCCGGCGCGGGTGTGCCGCGCGGGGACAACCCTGCAGCGGCTGCGCAGCCGCTGCAGGGGGCACCCGCTCCCCACGACATGGAGTCGTGGGTGGGGCGGGTGCTGAAGCTGCTCGGTGCGGAGCACGAGCAGCACGCAGTGCGCGGCGGCGCGGGCAACGCCGCCGCTTCGGTCGGCGCCGGCGAAAGCGCCGACACGCTGAAGGGCGTGCTGCTGCAGGCTCTGGGCAGCAGCGAGGTCCCGCCGGCGCTCAAGGAAGCCGCCGGCCAGCTGGTGCAGCACATGACCGGCCAGCAGCTGCTGCTGAATACGGACCGGACGGCTCCTTTTGCCCAGGTGACCCTGTTCCTGCCGCTGAAAGGCCCGGATGGAGAAGAAACGGCATCGGTGCATATCCAGTCCAGACGGGGACGCAAGGGAGAACTGGATGCGGCGAACTGCCGCCTGTGGTTCGATCTGCAAATGAAGCAGCTGGGTCAGACCCTTGTCGATGTCCAGGTTGTCGATCATATCGTTAGTCTGAAGCTGCATAATAATGATCCCTGGGTCTTGGAGCTGCTGGAGGATCGGCGAGATGAGATCAAGACATCCGTAGAATCCATTGGTTATCAGCTGTCAGGTCTGCGAACGGAGCCGCTTCCGGTGCAAAAACCGGCAGAGTCCGATAAAAGCCCCGGTAAGTTGGTCGATTTTGTGCCCGATTCCTATAAAGGGGTGGATTATCGGATATGAAGGAGCAGTCTGACGAAGTTTCACAAAGACTCAAAAAAGCGGTAGCCCTCAAATACACCCCCGGTCAGTCAGAAGCTCCAGTCGTTGTGGCTAAAGGCCAAGGTGCTGTGGCGGATGCTATTCTGCAAAAAGCCAAAGAGAACGGTGTGGCTGTTCAGGAGGATGCCGCTTTGGTTGAGGTGCTGTCGAAGCTGGATCTGGATCAGCAGATTCCGGCAGAGCTGTACCAGCTTGTGGCCGAAGTGCTGAGCTATGTGTATCAGAGTGACCGGGCGGCAGTGGCGCGGAGGCGGGAATGAACAAATATTACTCCGGAGAAAGATTTAACCGTAAACAAAAGGGACACGCTGCTGAAGAAGCTGCCGTGCAATATTTGTCCTCCATGGGGTATGGAATCCTTGAACGCAATTGGCGCTGCCGCAGCGGAGAGATTGATATTATTGCCTTGGAACGGGATCGTCTTGTTTTTGTGGAAGTGCGCAGCCGCAGCAACAGCCTCATGCAGGGAACCCCGGAAGAATCGGTCGATGCCCGCAAAATACAGCAAGTCCGCAGCACGGCGGAATTTTATCTGCATTTGAAACGACAGAGTGATCGTCCGCTATCCTTTGAAGTCATCAGTGTAATATTGAACAGTGATTTAAGCGTGGTTTCACTGAACCATATTCGGGAAGCCTTTTGAGTGATTTTGCCTCCTTTTTACGTTGAATAAGCATTATCTATAATAGAAGTCTCTATGGAGCGTCTGCACTATGGGTCATATGCGAAAGGAAATGGGTAAAAACATAGTGTACCTTTTTAAAGCCATGTAGAGGAGGGCTGTCCGAATGAACAAACAGCCATTAGAAATACAGGTGAGCTTTGCATGCCACCAGTGCGAAGGGAAAATTGAAGCGGTTTTCAGCAGGGAGCCTGTGTCGGTTGTCAGCTGTCCGCAATGCCATAATCCATTTACCATCATGCGGCCGACAGTTGCCGAAGAAATATTGATTGATTGGGAAAATGAAGCTTTGTTTCAAAAAATCAGGGCGGATAAGACGCAGAACAGCAACAGCAGTCTGATGGCGCTGGTTATCAAAGTAGTTGATCTCTTAACCTGGCGCGATAAAGGAGATGGTCAGGTTGAGGCCATCAGGGCTATGCGGGAATGGCTCATAGAGAATGAAGGAGCGCCGCCGATTGCGGAACTTATAAATATGGAGGATAAACATCGGCGGTTTTACAAGCGTGATTAAGGAAATAATAGACGCCTCTGAATAAAGAATTCCAGACGGATTGACCGCTTTGTTGGATGGGCTCCGGGTACACTCCAGTAAATTGGAGGGACCGGAGCTTTTTATCGAAAGGAGTAGACTATAAATGGCAAACGTTTTTTTCACCTCAGATCATCATTTTGGTCACAAGCACATTATTGATTTTGAATCACGTCCATTTACAGATGCGCAACAGATGAATGAGTCCATGATTGAAAGCTGGAATGCTGCAGTTGGAAGAGACGATAAAGTTTTTCATTTGGGGGATTTCTCCTTCCTGAACAAAGAAGCGACAAAAGATATTCTAACCCGGCTGAACGGATACAAAATTCTGATTATGGGGAACCATGACCGTGGCCGGAGCCGGATCTGGTGGCTTGATGCGGGTTTTGCCGAAGTGAGTGAGTATCCGCTGATTTATAAGGACTTCTTTTTCCTCTCACATGAGCCAATGTACATGAACAAGCATATGCCATACGTAAATGTGCATGGTCACATCCATGGTCAGAAGTATGAAGGGAAGAATCACTTCAATATTTGTGTTGAGCATTGGGACTATAAGCCGCTGTCCTTTGAGGAGATCAGGGCTGCGGTGGTTGCTAGTGAAGAGGAGTAGCCATCCACATCAAAATCAACCTGAACTTACTCCTCGGCTATCGCCTGGCGGTCCAAATTACGGTATTGGACGGCTTCCGCAATGTGTGCGGAGGTGATATCCGAGGCCCCCTCCAAATCGGCGATCGTACGAGACAGCTTGATAATACGGTCATGTGCCCGCATGCTGAGCCCGAGAGACTCCAAAATATGCTGAAGCATGCCGGCTTCCGGTGTTCCAAGGTTAGCAAAACGCCGGAGAGCCGCGCCTGAGAGCTCACTGTTCCATGAGATGGACAGGTTCTTGTAGCGTTGGGCCTGAATGGTCTGGGCTGCTGTGACGTGAGTCCGCATTTCCGCCGAGGACAGCACGGGCCCTTGGCGATCCAATTCTTTGGGCCGCGGCACGTCAACCTGGAGGTCGATACGATCCAGCAGCGGTCCGGAAATTTTGGCCCGGTATAAGGCGATACGGGCGGGGCTGCAGGTACACCGCTGCTGCGGGTTCCCGCTGCCCAGGAAACCGCAGTGACAAGGATTCATTGAACAAGCAAGCATGAATTGAGCGGGGAAGGTAAAAGCGGCCCGTGCCCTGCTGATCGTCACGACCCCGTCCTCCAGCGGCTGACGCAATACCTCCAGCACGTTGCGCGAGAATTCGGGGAGCTCGTCAAGAAACAGAAGTCCGCGATGCGCCAGGCTGACCTCGCCCGGCTTCGGAATTCCTCCTCCGCCAATAAGTCCGGCGCCCGATATCGTATGATGGGGGGAGCGGAAGGGGCGGCTGCGCAGCAGTCCGCTGTGTGCGTCCTTCAGCTTTCCGGCGGCGCTGAATATTTTGGTGACCTCCAGCGCCTCGCTGTCGGAGAGCGGAGGCAGAATACCGGGAAGCCGCTTAATCAGCATAGTCTTGCCTGTGCCAGGCGGACCGATGAGGAGGATGTTGTGCATCCCTGCAGCAGCTATGGTTAAGGCTCTCTTGACATGGTGCTGTCCTATTACATCGCTGTAGTCCTCCCCTATTTCCGCATCAGGCGTAAGGTTGGCAGAACGGATGGAGACTTGGGGCACATATTTCAAATGTTCTAGGTTTAGCGCCAGGACAGGAGGAAGCTCTTTGGCAGGGGTCGCGAAGCTGGAGGTGACAGGAAAAGGCAAGGAATCAGCAGGGGGGACAGCAGGAGTATCCCCAGCCGCAGCCGAATCTCTATGCCCATCCATGTCGTCCGAAGCCTTCCTCTGCATCTCGGACTCCCCTGTGAGCTGCGCCGGTTCCGGCAGCTCACGTAAATGATCGGCGGCATACACGGTCATGCCGCTGATCAGGGAAGCTTCCGCCGCGTTTCCGCGCGGAAGCAGCACAGCCCGGAAGCCGGCCCGGCGGGCGGCTTCCACCATCGGCAGCACGCCGGTCACCGGCCGCAGGCTGCCGTCCAGGGCAAGCTCCCCGATCAGCAGCATCTCCCCGGCAGAAGGCATGACAAGCTGGCCGCTTGTCGTGAGGATGCCGAGGGCGATGGCCAGATCGAACGCGGAGCCCTCCTTGCGCAGATCCGCCGGCGCAAGGTTTATGGTGATGCGCAGCTGCGGATAGCGGTACCCGCAATTTTTGACAGCAGCGCGCACCCGTTCTACCGCCTCCCGAATGGCGGAGTCGGGCAAACCGATAATATTCGATTGGGGCAGCCCATTCGCCAGATCAATCTCCACACCGATCATTACGCCCTCTATACCATACAGACAGGCGCTGTGCATCTTTCCATACATAACAAAAACACCTCTTCTCTGGGATTACGCCCTTGGCGGGCGTCAAATCTTCAAGATAGGTGCTTCCTTATCTTCCAATATTTATGGTTGCTATATTATTATACAAACGATCGACGGTAATTTACAATACTTATAGGATATGTCGAACAAAAAGGGATGCTGCCGCAAAAGCTCAGCACGCTGTAATTAAAGTAGTATACGTACTTCGGAAGCGGATATATAATTAAATCTGTAATAAAAATAATGTCGGGCGGTGTTTTGTTGTGTCGTGGGAGCCGGTAGGGTTTATTTTTTTCTCAACAATAGAAGGTGTTGCGGTTTTCTCATTAATGATGTCCATTTATCGAATGAAGGCAACGGAATTTATATGGTATGCTTTATTTGTGATTTTGCTAATGAATTTGCAAAGCTTTGTTCTGCGCGAGGAGTTGTCTCTGGCTTTTCTTGTACCTATTATTAACATGCTTCTTTTCATTTTTCTCTTAACGACCGTAATGAGAATTTCATTGGTTTGGTCCTCGATCATCACGATTTCCGGGTATTTTGCATTCGTAGTCATTCAATCCTTAACCTTCAAAATTTTATTCTGGAATCTGACCCTGGCCGAAGTGCAGGGAGATGTAGTAAAGGGTTATATGCTTCAATCCACAAGCGGACTTTTCGGGATTTTATTGGCTTGGTTATTGTATAAGTTTGGTGTCGGGTTTGCGGCCGATTTTGAGAAATTAAGATTTAAGTTCGAGCATGTCATGGTCATTGGATCCATCATAATGACATTGATTATGGCGGCGGTTTTCTTTTTCTATAATGATATTTGGTTGAATGTATCCTATTTTACGGTGGCAGTCCTTTTCTTTTTGTATTACGCACTAAGAAAGGAAAAATGGAATGATTGACATGGTGGCAGCAAAGCTGGCCATGAGAATAAAACGCACCGTACCTGATCATCCGGCTTCGGAAGCGGTTTTGAAATTTGCGTTGGCACTTGTAATTAATGCCCTATTAATCATAATTTTAAGTATTTCCATTTCTCTCTTCACTGGGAGAACTCAAGAGACGATAATTATATTAATATCGTTCGCAATTCTACGGCAACTTTCCGGGGGGCTTCATCTTAAATCCGGCATTTGGTGCGTTATAGGATCTACCGTAATAATAACGATTTTATCTTTGCTGCATCCCACTCACCTCTGGATTCAGATACTTAATGTGACGGGCATGCTGCTGGCACTGATCTATGCGCCCTCAAGGATCGAAAGACAGTCGCGCATACCGTCCAGATATTATCCCTTCTTAAAAGCCTCTTCATTTCTGCTTGTAGCTTCAAATCTTTGGATTCAATCTCCTGTTTTGGCTCTCTCTTTTTTTATGCAATGTATCACATTAATTAAAAAAAGGAGGTGAATAAAAATGCTGAGAAAGAGTATTTACGCGTTGGCAACCGGGCTTTCTCTGTTTGCGGTAATGGTCGTTTCTACAGCCAGCTTTGTATACATCTACCAAGGAGAAACGCCCGAAGAACTACTTAAATAACTGGAGGTGGGACCAGTGGCTACGATTACCGTCACTCGCGATCCCGCAGGGATCTCCGGTATTTTTAGTATTAATGTGGACGAAATATTAATGCTGGAATACTCCAGGAGGGAAGACCGAATTGTGGTTCATACAGAGGATAACTCCTTTTTCACTGTAGGAACTCTAAAATACTGGACCGATGCTTTAAACGGCAGCGGGCACAAATTCGCAATGGTGGACAGAGGTAACTCGCTGAACCTGGAAAAGGTTGTAAGAATTGATGAAACCTTTAATGTAGCATATTTTGAAGATGCAATAGACAGTAATTCCAAACGCTGCATGATTGCCAGACACAGAATTAAAGAGGTTAAGAACGCCTTGGATATCATTAATCCTGCGGTAATAGTCACATATTAAGGGGCTTTCCCATGAGGTAGACTTTCTACGAATTGAGAACAGCCCTTCTCATCTTAAAATGGTAAAAAGGCAGCCAGTTTCCGGTTATGGAGACTGGCTCCTTTTTGTTTCCGGTCGAGCGCAGCTTGTTTCAGCCATATTATGGGCAAGTGAAAGCCACCAGACTTCGAGGGTTGTTGTTGGCATGCCCCGAAGCAGAATCCGTCGTAAACCCCGGTGCCTTCATTCGCTGGAAAAGGAAGCGGTTAGTGGTGCGAGATTTTAGGGATGGTTCCCGCTGAAAGCAGCGGAGAGGACGGAACGATTGCGGAAAAGCGGCAGCGGTCGCCCAAAAGCTTTCCGAAGGAAAGCTCTCTTCTACCCCACCCACTTAAATCCCACTCCACAAAGTGAGGGTGTCCCGGCAGCCATTTCCAGGAGTTTGGAACATCCTCTTTCTTATATTGCACACAATATAATTCAATGCAAATTAAACGATAGTCAAATTATTTCTCGCTATTAACATGAAGTTAATAACGCATTATGATAAAATAAGGCAAGAAGGCAGGTGAAAAAGATATGCAAAAAAAGACTTCAACGCCTGAACTGCTGCTGGAGAATCAACTCTGTTTTACCATATATGCCTGCTCGCGCGAGATCACCAAGCTGTACCAGCCCTATTTGGACAAGATCGGTGTGACCTACTCGCAGTATTTGGTATTGCTGGTGTTATGGGAGAAGCAGCAATGCACTGTAAAAGAAATCGGAGAGGCTTTGTTCCTGGATTCAGGGACTCTTACTCCCTTGCTGAAACGTTTGCAGGCTGCCGGACTGATCCTGCGTGAACGTTCTTTACAGGATGAACGCAAGGTTCTGATCTCTCTGACCGAGCAGGGCTGGGCTTTGCAGGCAGAAGCCGCTTGCATTCCCGGTAAAATGATGGAGGGAACAACCATGTCCGGCGGGGAATTTGAGGATCTGCTCGGGCAGTTCAAGAGCTTGCTGAGCCGGGTGCATGAAGCTAATATAGGCGGTTCTCGGAAATAGTATAACTGGTTGTCAAGGCTATTGATCTCGCTGCGGCATGATACCGTGCGAAAATATGTGTATAAATGATGAAATATTTTAAGGAAAGCGTTTTAAAAACATGTTACAATATTCTGGGTTTCATTATTAGACATATAAAGAAAGTATAGGTTGATTTCATACTTTGCTTCATATGTCGCTCGGAGAAACGATGCCGTCCTTAAAGGGCGGCAAAGCCGTTTCTACTAGTTCCGGGAAAGTGTATATGGTACCGGCCTGGACCCCACTTGCGGCAATCAAAACGGAATGCGGAATGCAGGCAGCCTGCAGGTACCGCAACACTTTAGGAGGCTTCCGGAATGAATATCCACGAGTATCAGGGAAAAGAAGTGCTGAAGAAGTACGGAGTCGCAGTCCCCAACGGGAAAGTGGCCTATACAGTGGAGGAAGCGGTGGAAGCCGCAGAGTCGCTGAAAAGCCCGGTCGTCGTCGTGAAAGCCCAGATTCATGCCGGCGGACGTGGAAAAGCCGGAGGCGTAAAGGTCGCCAAGAATATGGAAGAAGTCCGGAGTTATGCAGGCGAGATCCTTGGCAAAACCCTGATCACACACCAGACAGGACCGGAAGGCAAGGTAGTGAAACGGCTGCTTATTGAAGAGGGCTGTCAGATTGTTAAAGAGTATTACATCGGACTTGTCGTCGACCGGGGCTCCGGCCGGGTCGTAATGATGGCTTCCGAGGAAGGCGGAACTGAGATCGAAGAGGTTGCAGCTACGCATCCGGAGAAAATTTTCAAGGAAATTATTGATCCGGCTGTCGGACTGCAGACGTTCCAGGCCCGCAAGCTTGCGTACAGTATCTCTATTCCTAATGAGCTTGTAGGTAAAGCGGTCAAGTTCATGCAAGCGCTATACTCGGCTTTTATCGATAAAGACTGCTCCATAGCCGAGATTAACCCGCTGGTGGTTACGGCGGACGGAAATATCATGGCGCTGGATGCGAAGCTGAATTTTGATTCCAACGCATTGTTCCGGCATAAAGACATTCAGGAGCTTAGAGATTTCGATGAAGAAGACGAGAAGGAAATTGAAGCCTCAAAGTATGATCTAAGCTACATAGCACTGGACGGCAATATCGGCTGTATGGTGAATGGAGCGGGTCTGGCGATGGCTACAATGGATATTATTAAATATTATGGCGGGGAACCCGCCAACTTCCTGGATGTGGGCGGCGGTGCCACTACAGAGAAGGTTACAGAGGCTTTCAAAATCATTTTATCCGATGCGAAGGTTAACGGAATTTTCGTCAATATATTCGGTGGCATTATGCGTTGTGATGTAATAGCGAACGGTGTTGTGGAAGCGGCAGGACAGCTCGGCTTAACCAAACCGCTGGTTGTCCGGCTTGAAGGAACGAATGTAGAGCTGGGCAAACAGATTCTGGCCGGCTCGGGACTCAACATCGTGCCTGCTGATTCGATGGCTGACGGTGCCCGTAAGATAGTCGCTCTTGTGCAGTAATATAAGGAAGACCGATCTTAGTTATCGTATTTGACAATTTAAGTAGGGATGTGACATAGGCATGAGCATTCTTGTAGATAAAAATACGAAAGTTATCACACAGGGTATAACGGGGTCAACCGGATTATTCCACACTAAGGGTGCGCTGGATTACGGTACACAGATGGTTGGCGGGGTCACTCCGGGCAAAGGCGGTACTTTCGTTAATATCCAGCTGGAGAATGGCGGAGAGGTCAGCCTTCCGGTATTTGATACCGTCGCCGCAGCCAAAGCGGCCACGGGTGCGACCGCCAGTGTAATTTATGTGCCTCCGGCTTATGCTGCCGACTCGATCATGGAAGCAGTGGATGCCGAGCTTGATCTGGTCATTTGTATTACGGAAGGTATTCCTGTATTGGATATGGTTAAGGTGTCACGTTATATGGAAGGACGCTCGACGGTTTTGATCGGGCCTAACTGTCCTGGAGTCATTACACCCGGTGAGTGCAAAATCGGCATTATGCCTGGTTATATCCATATGCCGGGTTATGTAGGCGTTATTTCCCGCAGCGGTACCCTGACATATGAGGCGGTTCATCAGCTGACTACGCGGGGAATCGGCCAGTCCTCTGCTGTGGGTATCGGCGGTGATCCGGTTAAGGGCTCTGAGTTTATCGACATTCTGAAGCTGTTTAACGAAGACCCCGATACCAAAGCGGTAATCATGATCGGAGAAATCGGCGGAACGGCGGAAGAAGAAGCGGCGCTGTGGATCCGTGATAACATGGTTAAACCGGTTGTCGGCTTTATTGGCGGGGCAACGGCGCCTCCCGGCAAGCGGATGGGCCATGCAGGGGCCATTATTTCCGGCGGCAAAGGAACGGCGAGCGAGAAAATCTCTGTCCTTGAGTCCTGCGGCATCAAGGTAGCTCCAACGCCTGCCGAGATGGGGTCCACACTGGTTAGTGTACTTGAAGAGCGCGGCATTTTGAATGTATGCACGACACATTGAAATAACTTTGGATGAAATCCCCACTTTTTGGATTGGCTGGGGTATAATCAATACAAAGGTAAGCAACCTTTTGTTCCTGCCAGGGAATGAAAGGTTGCTTTTTTGCGTTTATGCGCAAAAATGTACACTACACAAAATAAGGAAGGCCTGAGCCTTCCCTTAAAGGGAGAGTATACGAATGTTGGATCGTTATTTATTGTTTGGGCTAAATGAAGTCGAAGGCATCGGCTGGAAGAGTATCTACAGAATATGCAAAGCCGGATTATTATCCGAACGGGCCTTTACATCGAGCGCCGCGGACTGGGAAAATATCGGCTTAAAGGGGAATTTGCCGATGAAGCTTTCCTCTATGTTTACGGAGGACTGGATAAACACTCGTTACTCTTTAATGGAAGAAAGCGGTGTGGCTTTGCTCACAGTGCTGGATAAAGAGTACCCTTCACTCTTGAAGGAAACCGCTCAGCCCCCTTGGGTGATCTATTACCGGGGAAGGCTTGAGCTTATTTCCCGTCCGTCTGTAGCCATGGTAGGTACCCGAGTACCTACTGCCTATGGACGAAAGGTAGGCTCGACCCTGGCGGAAGAACTCAGCGATGCCGGTCTTGCTGTTGTTAGCGGACTTGCGAAGGGAATTGATAGCGTCTGTCATGAAGCTGCACTTGCAAGGCTGGGAGGAACTATCGCCGTTATCGCTACGGGTATGGATAAGGTTTACCCTCCGGAGAACCGGGAGCTGCTGCGGCAGATTGCGCAAGATGGGTTGGTCATATCCGAGTATCCCATTGGCACGAAGAGTCATCCCGGCCTGTTCCCGCAGCGTAACCGGATAATAGCCGGTCTCAGCCTCGGCACCATCGTGGTCGAGGCCGACAGCCGGAGCGGATCGTTGATTACCTCGGATGCTGCCCTGGAGGCGGGGCGGGATGTGTTCGCTGTTCCCGGACCGATTACCTCTCCCAAAAGCCGGGGGGCTTTGGAGCTTATCAAACAAGGGGCGAAGCTGGTAACCTGCAGTGCTGATATTTTGGAAGAATACGCATCCTGCTTGCCAAAAGCAACCCGAAATCTGGAGGAGAACGCCTCAACCGAACGCACTCCGGAAGACTCTTTATTTGAAAAGAAATTGACAAGAGAGGAGTCCCAACTATACCATATACTGCATCAGGGGCCATTTACGCTTGATGAGCTGCTTACGAGGAGCAGGTGGGATTTTGGACATTTGCATTCAGTTCTGTTATCTTTAATCATAAAAAAAGCGGTAACACAATTACCAGGTGCTATTTATAAGGTAATTTAATATAGAAGTTTGAGTGTTGACGAGGAGGACGAATCCGTGGCGGATGCATTGGTCATTGTCGAGTCGCCGGCTAAGGCGAAAACGATCGGCAAATATTTGGGCAGTAAATATATCGTTAAGGCATCAATGGGACATATCAGGGATTTACCTAAAAGCCAGATTGGTGTAGAAGTTGAGAATGATTTCAATCCAAAATATATCACAATTCGCGGTAAAGGCTCCGTGCTGAAAGAATTGAAGGATGCCAGCAAGAAAGTGAAAAAAGTGTATCTGGCAGCTGACCCGGATCGCGAGGGGGAAGCGATTGCCTGGCACCTGGCGCATGCGCTGGATTTGGACAATACCCAGGAGTGCCGGGTTGTTTTTAATGAAATTACCAAGCAGGCTGTTAAGGATGCTTTCAAGACACCCCGCAAAATCAATATGGATCTGGTTAACGCGCAGCAGGCACGGCGGATATTGGACCGGCTTGTTGGCTACAAGATCAGCCCTCTATTATGGAAGAAAGTTAAAAAGGGACTGTCGGCCGGACGCGTTCAATCGGTTGCGGTCAAAATTATTATGGACCGGGAAAATGAAATTTCCGCCTTTGTGCCAACGGAGTATTGGAGTATTACCGCCAAGCTTGGCATTCAAGATTCCGTATTTGAGGCCAAGTTTCATAAACTGAACGGTAACAAAAAAGAGCTTCATCAAGAAAGTGATGTAAAGGAAGTTTTAGAAGCGATTAAGGATTCTGCTTTTAAGGTGAGCGAGGTCAAGGAAAAGGAAAGACAGCGGCATCCTTCCGCACCGTTTACTACGAGTTCTCTTCAACAGGAGGCTGCGCGTAAGCTTGGCTTCCGTGCGGCTAAAACCATGTCCGTAGCACAACAGCTGTACGAGGGCGTCGAGCTGGGTAAAGAGGGCACCGTAGGTTTGATTACGTATATGCGTACGGACTCCACCCGTATTTCTGCAACGGCCCAGGATGAAGCGAAAGAGCTGATTACTGGCAAATACGGAGAGAAGTTTCTGCCGGAAACGCCGCGCCAGTATTCCAAGAAAGCTGCAAATGCCCAGGATGCCCATGAAGCGATCCGGCCGACATCCGTACTTCGCGAGCCTGACATGGTGAAAGAGTTTATGAGCAGGGATCAATTCCGCTTGTATAAGCTTGTATGGGAACGTTTTGTATCCAGCCAGATGGCTTCTGCAGTGCTCGATACGCTGTCAGTGGATATCGCTGCGGGCACAGCCATATTCCGGGCTGTTGGCTCCAAGGTTTCTTTTTCCGGCTTCATGAAGGTTTATGTTGAAGGCAACGATGACGGGACTACGGATGAGGACAAGTACTTGCCTCCGCTGAAAGCCGGGGATGACTTGATCAAGCAGGAAATCGAGCCTAAGCAGCATTTTACACAGCCGCCTCCGCGATATACGGAAGCCAGGTTGGTCAAGACGCTGGAGGAACTGGGTATAGGACGTCCAAGTACGTATGCGCCAACACTGGAAACCATTCAGAAACGCGGCTATGTTGCCATTGAAGAGAAGAAGTTCATGCCTACGGAACTCGGAGAACTGGTTATTGAACAGATGGAGCAGTTCTTTCCGGAGATTCTCAACGTAGAATTTACGGCTAATATGGAAGGCGATCTTGACCATGTGGAAGAGGGAGCCGAGGATTGGGTTAAGGTTCTGGGCGAATTCTATGAGTCTTTCGAGAAACGGCTTGTGTTTGCCGAAGAAGAAATGAAAGAAATTGAGATCGAAGACGAAGTCTCCGATGAGTTTTGTGAAAAATGCGGTAAATCGATGGTTTACAAGCTGGGCCGCTTCGGTAAATTTCTGGCTTGTTCAGGCTTTCCGGATTGCCGGAATACGAAACCTATCGTGAAAGATATTGGTGTCAGCTGTCCTAAATGCCATGAAGGAAAGGTTGTTGAGCGGCGCAGCAAGAAGGGGCGTGTCTTCTACGGCTGTGATCAATACCCCGGCTGTGATTTCGTATCATGGGATAGACCGTCGGCCAAGCCTTGTCCCGCATGCGGCTCATGGATGATTGAGAAACGCAATAAACAGGGAACCAAGCTGCAATGTACGTCGTGCGACCATACAGAAGCCGTCGAGGACAACGAAGAAATAGCGGACTTATAGTCTCTACAGGAGGTAAGTGAAGTTGACGGAAACAGCTAAAGTAACAGTAATCGGTGCAGGGCTGGCCGGCAGTGAAGCGGCTTGGCAAATTGCCTCGCGCGGCGTGCCGGTCAGACTGTACGAAATGCGGCCCGTGGTGAAGACACCGGCCCATCATACCAATCAATTTGCAGAGCTTGTGTGCAGCAACTCGCTGCGGGCGAACGGATTGGGAAATGCGGTAGGCGTTCTAAAGGAAGAAATGCGCAGGCTGAACTCGCTTGTGCTTGGAGCTGCTGACCGCCATGCGGTGCCCGCTGGTGGTGCGCTTGCCGTGGACCGGGACGGTTTTTCCGGTGAAATCACAGCCACCCTGCATAACCATCCCCTAGTGGAAGTCATAAATGAAGAACTTACGCATATACCGGAGGAAGGGATTGTTGTCATCGCTACCGGACCCCTGACCTCTCCTGCTTTGTCTGCTGAAATCAAGGGTCTGCTGGGTGAAGAGTATTTCTACTTCTACGATGCGGCTGCTCCGATTGTCGAGAAGGATTCCATAGATATGAGCAAGGTTTATTTGGCATCACGTTACGATAAAGGTGAAGCCGCTTACCTTAACTGCCCGATGACTGAAGCGGAATTCGATGTATTCTATGATGCGCTCATCTCGGCTGAAGTGGCTGCACTTAAAGATTTCGAGAAGGAGATTTACTTCGAGGGCTGCATGCCTATCGAGATCATGATGAAGCGCGGCAAGCAAACGGCGCTGTTCGGGCCGATGAAACCGGTCGGATTGTTAAATCCCCACACAGGAAAGCTTCCTTATGCTGTTGTTCAGCTGCGTCAGGATAATGCCGCAGGTACACTCTATAATCTGGTGGGCTTCCAGACTCACTTGAAGTGGGGTGAGCAGAAGCGGGTATTTTCCCTTATTCCAGGCCTTGAGAATGCCGAATATGTGCGTTACGGAGTAATGCATCGCAACACATTTATCAACTCCCCGAAGCTGCTTCATCCAACCTATCAAATGAAGGGGCGCGAGCGGCTGTTCTTCGCCGGTCAAATGACGGGGGTAGAGGGTTATGTGGAATCCGCGGCATCGGGTCTAATCACCGGAATTAACGCGGCCAGAGCGGCTCTTGGGGAAGAGGGTCTGGTCTTTCCGGCGGATACGGTCCTCGGAAGCATGCCTGCCTATATTACCTCAGCCGATCCGGAGCATTTCCAGCCGATGAATGCCAACTTTGGCCTGCTGCCGAAGCCGGAGAAGAAAATCCGTAATAAGAAAGAAAAAAATGAGCTTCTCGCACACCGAGCACTTGAGGCTTTGTCCGAATATGCTACCCGTACAGGGCTTGCATATAAAGAGCCGGCAGCCGGGGATCTGAGTTTAATAGCCTCTCGGAATAAGAAACGATTTCAAGAGGTGACTACCGTAAAAACTGAGTAATCGAGCTGTAAAATGTGGAAAGTGAAAACCAGTTTCAAAAAAGGGCAGACTTCGCCCTTGGGATCAGATCATTTTTTAAAAAAAGTTAGGCCAGAAAAGGACGAAAGACGGTTTTCAAAAGATCCCATTCTTCTTTTTGGCTGAGGTACCAGGCGTGCATGTGTTGGCAGATCATAATGCCGTAGATGCGGTTGTACCACATCATCGTGGAAAGGTGCCGACCGGATTCAAGCTTGTAGTCAATCTTCTCGCGCTTGTTGGAACGTTCCACCGAGGTGCGGCGCTTGTAAATGAGCTTCCACTTCTCGGACCCGCGAAGCGTCTTGGGAAACATGCGGAGATTGTCGCGGCTGAACGTGTGGTAGGTTAAGCCATACTTGGCGGACGAACAGCCGCAGGCCGGAGAGCATCTCCACTTCCGACGGTTCTGGGACTTGTCAAAACCGTTGGGTCTCATTTCATTGCCCTTGGGACAAAGGGGAATGCCGGTGGGAGAAATCTTCACTTCGCTGCCCGTTGCCGTATTTTTCGTGCCCCGGGGGTTGAGGTCAATGAACGGCTCGATGTGGTGAGTATCGAGAAGCTTGTAAATCGCTTCGGTGTCGTGAGCGGCATCAAGCAGCATTTTGTCCACCGTGCCCAAGGTGAATCGTTGCTGAAATTCGGTTGTGCTCAGGACCAGGCTAACCCCGTCATGCTGAGAGGCAGATTGGAGTCTGGGATAGAGCGGCAAATCGTGAGGACTATCCGCCGCCGAGATCATGTACAGGTGGTAGCCATTAAAGTATCTTTCGCGTGCGCTGTCCCAGCCGGAGTCGCAGTCGGGCTGGGAATACAGACGAGGATGGTTGCAGACAAGGATACCGCGGGCGCGACAATCGCAAGTCGGTTTGCTGCGGGGATAGACGGAAGTGACGAGCGGTGTGCCATCACCGGCCGTAGTTAGCGCCGAAATGTCCCCGAGCAAACCGAGGCTTGCGGATGTGGAAAGAAACTGAGTTTGGAAAAAGTCAAAGAGACGGTCGGAAGGCAGAACGGGATTCTTCTCGGGATGCGAAAGAATCCACTGAACCAGGCGCTTGATTCTGCCGGGAGTGGCGGTTGGCGCTTTTTCTCCTTTCTTGCCTCTCTTGGTTTTACGCTTGCGTTTGGGTTGGCGCTTAGGTCTCCAGTGGGGAGTAGAGCCGTTCCAAAAGCGGGCTAAAAAGTCGTAAAAAGTACCCACGCCGGGCAGGTCATCTAGAGGAAAGCCACTAAGAATGGCGTAAATGGGCGTACGCTTCATGACGTTAATCCATTCGGTGAGCCCGACCTGGGGGCAGGTCATGAGGAAGAGTAAGTAGGAGCGCAGCATGGAGGCCGGATCGCGAGGCAGAGGTCCCCGTGTAGAATAAGCATCCTGCAAAAAATCCGTAACGGGGGACAAATCGGTCATCCAGAAGATGGCGGCTAGAGGCCAGTCTTTCCGAATGAGAAAGACGTTGCCCTCCTGAAGTTGCCGAAGGACAACATCCTGATACTGGGAATGGGGAACGAGAATCGGTTTCATGAACAACACTCCAATCGCGAGTAGTGGAAAAAAACCCTTACCACGCGATTTTGGAAAAATGGGCTAAAAGTCAAGGCCTTTTTTAAAGGAATTTGTCACAATCTCCAAATTATTTTCCAATTTGGATAGGGACTGAAAAACCCATTCCCCTGTGAAAGTAGGAGGATGGCATATTGGATGAAACAAGGAAACCCTTGTCCCATCTGCCTCGGCGAATGCCGAGAGGCTATTTTATCTTAAGGAGGCGCGTAAGTTATGGTTCCAAGTTTTCATGCGACGACAATTTGCGCAGTCAGACATAATGGTCAAGCTGCAATAGCTGGTGACGGTCAGGTAACTTTCGGAGAAAGCGTCATTATGAAGACGACCGCCAAAAAAGTGCGGCGTTTGTACAGAGGACAAGTGATTGCCGGATTTGCAGGATCGGTTGCCGATGCGATCACTCTGTTCGAGAAGTTCGAGGGTAAGCTGGAGGAGCATCATGGCAATCTGCAGCGCGCTGCGGTTGAGCTCGCCAAAGACTGGCGGCAGGATCGCATATTGCGCAAGCTGGAGGCACTGATGATCGTGATGAATAAGGAAGGTATGCTTCTCATCTCCGGAAATGGTGAAATCATAGAGCCGGATGATGATGTGCTGGCTATTGGCTCCGGAGGCAATTTTGCTTTGGCATCCGGTCGTGCCCTGAAGCGTCATGCTTCTAATCTTAGTGCGGCGGATATCGCAAGAGAGGCGCTTCAAATCGCTTCTGAAATATGCGTGTACACCAATTCCAATATTATTGTTGAACAATTATAGGCCCCGGTGCCACAGAGAGAGGGAGGAAGTCACGATGGTTAATCAATCGCTTACACCCCGCCAAATCGTAGCCGAACTGGATAAATATATTGTAGGTCAGAAGCAGGCCAAGAAATCAGTCGCCGTTGCGCTCCGCAACCGTTATCGGCGCAGTCTGCTGGCCGAGGAGCTGCGTGATGAAGTTGTTCCGAAGAATATTCTGATGATCGGCCCTACAGGAGTAGGAAAGACGGAAATCGCCAGAAGACTTGCCAAGCTCGTTAATGCTCCCTTCATTAAAGTTGAGGCAACCAAATTTACAGAGGTCGGTTATGTGGGCCGCGATGTCGAATCCATGGTTCGTGATTTGGTGGAAACCTCGATTCGTATGGTCAAGCTGGAACGGACGGAAAAGGTTAAGGACCGTGCCGAGGAATTGGCCAACGAGCGTATAGTGAGTATACTGGTCCCTTCAGCTTCCAAGAACAAGGGCCAACGTAATCCTTTTGAAATGATTTTTGGCGGAAATGGCGGGGGGCAGGACGATTCCAAGGTAGATCCGGAACAGGACGGGAGCCTCAGCGAACGCCGCCGTGGAATTCGTTTCAAGCTGCTCGCTGGCCAACTGGAAGATGAGATCATAGAAGTTGATGTGGAAGATACAGCGCCGTCGATGCTGGACATGTTTGCCGGCCAGGGCAATGAACAGATGGGGATGAACATGCAGGAGATGTTCGGCAGTCTGCTCCCCAAACGGACCAAGAAACGCAAGCTCCCCATCCGGGAAGCCCGCAAGGTGCTCATTCAGGATGAGGCGGCCAAGCTGATCGATATGGACGATGTAATCCAGGAATCGGTCACGCGGGCAGAGCAATCGGGAATTATTTTTATTGATGAAATTGATAAGGTTGCCAGTCAAGGCAAAGGTTCAGGTCCGGACGTATCCCGTGAGGGTGTGCAGCGTGATATTCTGCCGATTGTCGAGGGTTCGACTGTCATGACGAAATATGGCCCTGTAAAGACGGATTATGTGCTCTTTATGGCTGCCGGGGCATTTCATATTGCCAAGCCTTCCGACCTCATACCGGAGCTTCAGGGCCGGTTTCCTATTCGCGTAGAGCTGAGCAGTCTGACGCTGGAGGATTTTGTGTCGATTTTAACGGAGCCCGAGAACGCGCTCACCAAACAATATGTAAATTTGCTGGCAACGGAAAATATAGATATCCAGTTCCAGAAAGAAGCGATATACGAGATCGCCAAAATAGCGGCAAACGTCAACCAAAACACGGAAAACATTGGTGCACGGCGCCTCCATACCATATTGGAGAAGCTGCTTGAGGATCTTTCCTTTGAAGCACCGGAGTTGACACTGGATACTATGATCATCACACCGGAGTATGTACGTGAAAAGCTGGAAAGCATTGCGCAAGATCGGGACTTAAGTCAATACATCCTGTAAAATTTTGATAAAACATTCAATAAGCCCTCTCTTATCTGAAAAGATAGGGCTTATTTCTTATTGTAATAATATACAAATTCTAAGAGAATCATAGTATAAGAATATGACTATTTTCACGTCAAGGGACAGTTTTCGACCAGAAATCGATGAAAATGCATTTTTTTTAGCTTTTTTTGTCGAATAAGAAGGATTTCTGAAAGAGTTGTGGAATTCTTTTCAATATGATAGCTTTGGAAGGGGGATATCCATGGGATTGCTGAACAGTGTCAGTTTTCAACGATTGCAGGGAGGTATAGAAGCCGCCAACATTCGACAAAGTGTTCTCTCCAACAATGTGGCTAATATCGATACGCCGAATTTCAAACGCTCTGATGTGTCATTTGAAAGCTTCTTGCGGCAGCAGGAGAGTGGACTAAAGTCTCAACTTAGCGCGAAAGTGACCCATTCCCGTCATTTTCAATTCGGAAATCATTCGGTTGTTCCGGCTGCAGTCACCAATAAAGATGAAACTTCTTCAATGAATAACAACAACAATAATGTTGATATTGATCGGGAGATGGCGCTCAGCGCAGAGAATCAGCTAAGGTACAACTCTTATATTCAACAAATTAATAGTCAAATTACGATGATGCGTACAGTTGCTGAGGGGAGATAACCTGGTATGAATTTTGGTAGCAGTTTTGGAATAAGCGCCTCAGCCTTGACAGCCCAGCGGCTGCGGATGGACGTGATTTCTTCCAATATAGCTAACGCCGAAACAACAAGGGCCTCGGTGGTAGACGGGAAAGCGGTTCCTTACCGCCGTAAACTCGTTGTGCTGGAAGCGGCTCAGAGTAATAATTTTGCTGATATTTTAAACTCGAAAATGAACGGCGGTACCCAAGGGGTTAAGGTACAGGCCATTACAGAAGATACTTCCCCGCTCAAGCCCGTATACAATCCAAGCCATCCCGATGCGGATCAGAATGGTTATGTTTATATGCCTAACGTTGACATTACAAAAGAGATGGTAGATATGCTCTCCGTTTCCCGTTCCTATGATGCTAATGTTACGATGCTTAATGCTAGTAAAGCTATGGTAACCAAGGCTCTTGAGATTGGACGGTAACATAAATATACCAAGGAGGTAGACAGTTGATACAAAATCTAGCTATTGGCTCCCAATCTGTGCAGCAGCTTGCTATGAAAACAGCGAATGCACAGTCTTCATCGACTCCATCGAATTCAAATCAGAGCTTTGGTTCTTATCTTGAGGATGCTCTGAACCAGGTAGCCAATCAGGAGCAGCAAGCAAAAAATATGAACAATAAATTTGTACTTGGAGAAGTAAATATAGATGAAGCACTAATATCTTCCCAGCAGGCATTGCTAAGTTTGCAGTTGACTACACAAGTCCGGAACAAAGTGATTGAAGCCTATCAGGAAATTATGAGAACTCAGATCTAAATATCCTAGCTAAGTTTCGGATGGGGTGACACTGTGAATGAAAGATTTGCCCAGTACAGGGACAAGGGCGTCCAGTACTGGAACAGATTCAGCAGCCGGCAGAAGATGCTATTCTTTTCGACGCTGTTTATCATTATTATTATCATCGTGGTTATGACGATGCAGCTTTCCAAAACCGAGTATGAAGTAGCTTTTAAGGATTTAGACAGTACGGATTCGGCGGCTGTTATGACCTATTTGGACTCGGCCGGGATAACATACAAGCTGAGTACAGATGGGAAGAGTATTTCCGTACCCAGTACGGAAGCGGCACGAATTAAGGTGGACATCGGCTCTCAGGGGATTGTGCAAGATGGATCTATCGGATATAAAATATTCGATGAAAATTCCTCGATGATCGGTACGACCGACAGCGAGTTTGAAGTGAAATATAATAATGCGCTCAATGGCGAAGTCGAACAGTTGATGAGAAGGATGCAGGGGATTAAGGATGCAAAAGTCCTGATAAATTTGCCTAAAGAGACTGTATTTGCCTCCCAGGCGGATCAGGAGAAAGCCTCCGCATCGGTTGTTCTGAGCTTTGATCCGGGCTTTAGACCAAATCAGGATAATATTGACGGTTATTTCAACCTTGTCAAGACAGCCGTTCCGAATTTGCCGGTGGAGAATATAACGATTGCCAACAATGAAGCTGAGCTGAGGCCGACATCAAGGGGTGGACAAGCCGGATTTTCAAGCCAAGTTCAAGAGAACTTCGACCTGCAGAAAAAATTAGAAGAAGAAGTCAAAAAGAATGTAAAGCAATTTCTAAGCACCCTTACAGGTCCTAATAAAGTGGATGTTCTCGTATTCTCCAAGCTGAACTTCGATAAGGAAAATCGCAAGGAGGATATCGTAACTCCAGTAGATACAGAGAATTTGAAGGGTATAGAGATCAGCTCGCAGATTATCAGTAATTCTTATTCAGGACAAGGGAACACGAATGGCGGCGTGGCAGGTACTGGTGAACAGGATGTAGCCGGTTATCCATCAGGAACGAATTCCGGTACTTCTACCTCAGAGGAATCATCGGAGACCATAAACTATGAAGTGAATCATATCACTAAAGACATTATCGCTAGTCCATATACTGTTAAAGATTTAACCATTAATGTGGCAGTTGAACCACCTACAGGACAAACAACTTTGGATCAGCCTACAACGGCTGCCATTCAGAACATTCTGGTCAATATCGTCCGTGCTTCTCTGGCGGATTCTGGTGTTGCTTATACTGACGCTGATTTGGCTAAAAAAGTTTCGGTTTATTCCCAGCAATTCGGCAGCAATGCTGCCGCAGATACAACTGGAAAACTCGCGAACTGGATGATATGGGCAATCGGCGCAGCCGCACTGGTTGTTGGTGCCGGAGCCGGTTATCTCTTTTATCGGAGCCGCAGAAAGAAACTTGAAGAGGAAGAAGAAGATGTACCGCTACAGGTTCCAACCGAGTTTCCATCTATTAATTTGGAGAGCGTAACGAACGAGAGTCAAGTACGCAAGCAACTGGAAAGTCTGGCCAAGAAGAAGCCGGATGAATTCGTAAATCTGCTGCGCACATGGCTAGCTGACGAACAGAGGTGAATTAATGGCAAAAGCTAGCCAGCAGGGACTTAGCGGCCGGCAAAAGGCTGCAATCCTGCTTATCACACTAGGGCCTGAGGTATCGGCACAGATATTCAAACATTTACGGGATGAGGAAATCGAACAGCTTACGCTGGAAATTGCCAATGTCCGCAAAGTGGACAGTGGTGAGAAGGAATCGATTATGTCTGAGTTTCACCAGATATGTCTCGCCCAGGAATATATATCACAAGGCGGAATTAACTACGCCAAAGAAATTTTGGAAAAAGCGCTTGGTCAGGCGAAGGCGATGGAGGTCATTAATCGTCTGACGGCTACCTTGCAGGTAAGACCCTTTGATTTTGCACGTAAGGCAGATCCGCACCAGATTCTAAACTTTATTCAGAATGAGAATGTTCAGACGATTGCACTTGTCCTGTCGTATCTGCAATTTGATCAGGCAGCTTCGATTCTTTCTTCCCTCCCTCAAGAGAAGCAGGCGGAGGTGGCCAGAAGAATTGCCATTATGGATAGCACCTCACCGGAGGTCGTTTCTCAGATAGAACGCGTTCTGGAACAAAAGCTTTCGGCAACTGTCACCCAGGATTATACCAATGCAGGCGGAATTGAATCCATCGTGCAGATTCTAAACGGAGTAGACCGTGGGACAGAACGGACGATTCTGGATTCATTGGAAATACAAGATCCGGAGCTTGCGGAAGAAATCAAAAAACGGATGTTCGTTTTCGAGGATATTGTCAATGTGGACAACCGTTCCATTCAGCGGATTATTCGCGATATCGAGAACGCCGATTTGCAGCTTGCGCTTAAAGTGGCAAGCGAGGAAGTGCGCGACGTTATTTTCCGGAATATGTCCAAACGTATGGCAGAGACATTCCGGGAAGAAATGGAGTACATGGGGCCTGTGCGGCTGCGTGATGTAGAAGAGGCACAGACCCGCATTGTAGGCACGATCCGCAGACTGGAAGAATCCGGTGAGATCATCATCGCACGCGGTGGAGGAGATGACATTATTGTCTAGGCTGATCAAACACTCCCAATACGTCCCGGTAGATGTACTGAAAAGACTGGAACAGGCCCGACACCACGCCGGACTTAGCGAAGAGCCTGCTTCGGAAGATCCTTCAGCTGAACTGCATTATAACGATCCTGCCCGGGAAGAGGCTGAACTGGCCCGTAAACAGATGCTGTGGGATGCGCAGGAATTTGCTGAAGGGCAGGTAAGGGATGCTTCCCGTGAAGCAGAGCTTATTCTGGAGTCGGTGCGTGCTGAGGCGGAGCAATGGTGGATTGAGCGTCGGGAGCAGGATGAACACCTTATAGAGGCTGTGAAATCCGAGGCATATCAGCACGGTTACCAGGAAGGTATAACGCAGGCTGAGGAAGAGATGAAGCGGAAGGTAGCCGAGATGATGGAAGAAGCCAGAGTGGTGCTTTCTGAAGCTTACAGGGCCAGAGACGTCATTATTCAGGAGGCTGAACCCTTTTTGGTGGAACTCAGCTGTGGTATTGCCGAGAAAATTGTGGAAAGACAGCTTACGGTTGAGCCTGAGTTCACTATGGAGTTAATTAAGAAGAATTTAGCCCGTAAACGCGAGCAGGGACTGATCTCCCTGTGTGTATCTCCAGCGCAATTCACATTTGTGCACGCGGCCCGTGAAGAGCTTGCGCTCGCCATTGATTCACAGGCGGAACTGCAAATTTTACCTGATTCTACTGTGAAGGACCATGGCTGTGTAATTCGTTCTTCCTTCGGAAGTATCGATGCTCGAATCGACACCCAGCTTGCCGAAATCAAGAAAGAGCTGTTGAGAATCGCCCTGGACACCGAAGAAGGCAGAAATGGGGAAGACAATGCTTGACGGCCGGCGCTACAAAGAGCAATTGCGTAATATTGATCCGGTCAGAGTGAACGGCAAGGTAACTCAGGTTATCGGCCTCATGGTTGAATCCGAAGGTCCGGATGCGAGCATAGGTGATGTGTGTTACATCTATCCCGCCAAAGGGAACAAACCGCTGAAGGCGGAAGTCGTTGGGTTTCGGGATAACAAAGTGCTGCTGATGCCTTTGGGTGAACTGCAGGCTATCGGTCCCGGCTGTGATGTTGTCGGTACTGGCAAGCCGCTAAGCGTACAGGTTGGATCTGAGCTGCTGGGCAAAGTGCTGGACGGGCTGGGACAACCATTGGACGGTTCACTCATTCCGGCACGTATGCCGCATAGCTCAACCTTCAATATACCCTCCAATCCGCTGAATCGGCCTCGTGTGCAAGAGCCTATCAGTATTGGAGTAAGGGCAATTGATGGATTATTGACGATCGGCAAGGGACAGCGGGTCGGTATATTTGCTGGCTCCGGTGTAGGCAAAAGTACACTGATGGGAATGATCGCCCGCAATACCTCAGCCGACGTTAACGTAATTGCGTTGATCGGGGAGCGGGGCAGAGAAGTGCTGGATTTCATTGAACGCGACTTGGGTCCCGAAGGGCTGCAGCGTTCAGTGGTAATTGTCGCTACTTCGGACCAGCCGGCGCTGATTCGGATTAAGGGAGCGTTAATTGCCACAACAATTGCCGAATATTTCCGGGACCGTGGACTAAACGTCATGCTGATGATGGATTCTGTTACCCGGTATGCTATGGCACAACGTGAAGTAGGGCTTGCCGTCGGGGAACCGCCGGCTATGAGAGGCTACACACCGTCCGTATTCGCAAGTCTGCCTAAACTGCTTGAAAGGGCCGGGACAGGACCGTTAGGTTCAATAACCGCCTTTTACACGGTACTGGTTGACGGGGATGACATGAATGAGCCAATCGCTGATGCGGTACGGGGAATTCTGGATGGGCATATCGTATTAAACCGGAGCATCGCCAACAAAGGACACTTCCCGGCGATTGATGTGCTGTCCAGTATTAGCCGGGTTATGAAGGATATTGCGCCTGAAGAACAGATCGATGCGGCTGAGAATGTGAAAAGGCTGATGGCGGTTTACAAGGACTCGGAAGATTTAATTAATATCGGAGCCTATCAGCGAGGGTCTAACGCCCAGATTGATGAGTCAATCCATTATATTGACAGCATCTGGAATTTCACCAAACAGAAGGTTAATGAGAAAGTGACGCTGACCGAAGTTCAACAATCTTTAATTTCTCAGTTCTCAAGGAGTTGATTGCGTATTATGAGATTTCATTATACATTTCAAAAAGTTGTAGATTTGAAGGGCAATGAAAAAACACAGGCAGAGTGGATGCTCTCAACCGCACTTGGAGAACTGCAGGCCCAGGAAAAAAGTCTTGATGAATTGTTGGTTCAGCGAAATGAAGTCATATTCTCGTTGCAAAGCTCTGCAGAACAAAGAACTTCCATGATCAAAATCCGGGAAATGCAGGATTATGTTGATTTTCTGGATAAATGTATCGCGCGCAAGCATGCCGAAATAAACCGTGCTCATCAAGAGGTTCAGCATAAGCAGGATCAGCTCAGTACGAAGGTTTTGGATGAAAAAGTGTGGTTGAAAGCAAAGGACAAAGCTCAGCAGCTGTTTCAGCAAAGCATGAATTTACGGGAACAAAACGAATTGGATGAGATGGCTACCGTCCGCTTCGCGATGAAGTCCCTCTAACCCGGAGGTTTCCGCTAGTGGCAAATAATGAAATGGAATTTGAAAATGAAGGGTCAGCGGGTAAATTTGAACGGTTTCTGTTTTTAATGATACCGATCATCTTCACGCTTGTACTTCTGGGAGTATTGCTGACGCTTTTTAATATGGATATTCGTAATAATGTGCTTACGGTTGCGAACAAAATTCCTGTTGTAGACAAGTGGATTCCTGATCCGCCAGCAGATCCTGCTCTGAATGAACAACAGCAGACTGATGAACAGGCCGCCAGCTCAGAGACGACCATTAAAGCGCTGAAAGCGCAGCTTGCCCAGCAGGAAGAGAATCTTAAGAAGGTCACTGAAGAGAAAGCCGCTCGGGATACACAGGTGCAGGCGCTCCAATCGCAGATCGATGGTATGGAGAAAGAGGCTGCCGCTTCTGAAGAAAGCAACGCTAGCGAAGAGGATGCCTATCAGAAGAAGGTTACTGAACTGGCCAAATTATACTCAGGGATGAAGGCTTCCAAAGCGGCACCGATTATGGAGAATTTGACGACTGACGAAATGGTGCAGATTTTCAGTGTAATGAACAATGCCAGCAAAACGGCTATTTTGGAGAAGATGACACCCAAAACGGCTGCTGACGTATCCGTAAAGCTCAAAGAGACTACAACCTCGACGGATTTGGCGATAGCTGCTCTTCAATCCAGACTGAAGAAGGAAGCAGGTACAACTACTGCCTCTGGAAGCAGTACTAACCTCGATAAGGAAAAGCTTAGCAAGACGTTTACATCCATGCCTGCAGCAAATGCAGCAAAGCTTCTGGGGGATATGTTTCTCATCAGCCCGGATAAAGTGATCACAGTATTGAACACTGTAAGCGATAGTGTGAGGTCCTCCATACTGAGTGAAATGACCAAGAACGACAGTGCACAAACTGCGAAAATCGTAAATCGGCTCATGGGCGCTAAATAAGCTTTGAAGGGAGGTGAGAAAAAAATGAGCTTAGTATTTCAAATGATTTCTGCCGGCAATGGATTAACTGCAAATCCAGCTTCATCTTCCTCTGTGACTGCTCTTGGTGGTAACACTGAGGGGACAGGATCGCTGCTGCCTTTTGCACAGGCGCTAATCCAGAAGATGACGGGCACTAATGAAAGTAATAATGCCTCGACTACCGGAACGGGAGACCCGATCGCTTTATTGCAGGGCTTGCTTAAGGAACTTCAGCCCACCGGAAGCGATGTAAAAGAGGAGACAGCCTTTCAGAATACGGATTTGCTCGGTGAGCTGGCCCAGGATATTGAGAAACTTGATGAATCTATTGAAAAAGATCCGGCTCTGCTGTTAGCGCTCCAGGGATGGTTACTGCAGGTATCCGCTCTTTTGCCGAGTGATGTGCCTGCGGATAGTCAAAATGAAAGTGGTACTGGTACTGCTGCTTTATCACCGTTAGCCCAAAACCCTGAGACACTTCGTTTTGCGGTGCAGGATGACCTTAACAGACTGGTTTCCATTATTCAGGAAGCTGCTTCTAGCGGAAATGAGGAATTAACAGCCAAAGGACTAGCTGTACTTAACAACTTTGCTGATTTAATGACACAACCGGCTGCGGACAAGCCAAAAGTTCTTGGCAACCCGAATGGCCGTTCGACAGACGCTTTGGCAGTTAAGAGTGAAACAACAGTTTCTTCTTCGCCCGTAACCGTTTCTGCAGAGTCTGGAAAGAATGAATCCGATCTCTCAGGCACAATGCAAGCCAGGATTATTGTAACTGATGAGGCAAAAAGGGCAGTTTCCAATGATGAATCCATTGCGGAGTTCAGTGTTCCTGCGAAAGACGGGGAAATCGTAACTGCAGGACAGTTGTCCATGCGTAACGGAATTACAGCTCCTCTGAAAGCAGAGACACCGCAGGTGCCGGTTCAACACTTTGCCAAGGAAATGACGGGTTTAGTCACCAGTAAATTGGAGATAGTCAACAAGGGCGGAGTTGCCGAAGCTACTATTTCACTGTTTCCGGAAAATCTTGGACAGGTTGATGTTAAGATTACGATGCAGAACGGGCATTTAGTCGCTCAATTTGTAACGGAGCACGCCGGAGCCAAGGATTTGCTGGAGCAGCAGATGGTACAATTGCGTGCAGCCTTGCAGGCACAGGGGCTGCAGGTAGAAAAGCTTGAAGTAACGCAAAATAATACACCGCTTCAATCGCAAATGCAGCAGGAAGGACGTCAGACCGGTTCAGGAGGTCAGCAGTCCAATAGACAATCAAAATACGGTAATGAAATATCCGGAGATGCCGTTATCGCGGCTGAACTGAATGGTGAGTGGAAGGATTGGCTAGTGAATGGAGCACCGGAAGACCGGGATCAAGCGGCCTCATTCTCTGCTAAGGCTTAATGGAAGGAAAGAGAGGTGGCAGGAATGGCTTCTTCAGAGATTATATCTACCAGTAATACATGGCCCAATTATTCGGTGGGCAACAGTGCAAATCCGGGTAAAACACCAGGCAGCTCAGTCATGGGTAAGGATCAGTTCTTGAAAATTCTAATCACCCAGCTTCAGAATCAGGATCCGATGCAGCCGATGGAGGATAAGGAATTTATCGCTCAGATGGCCCAATTTACATCCGTTGAGCAGCTTATGAACATTTCAACCCAGCTTACTTCGCTTAATCAGTCACTTGGCTCGGCATCAAGTCTAATAGGCAAAGATATCACCTGGACAGACAGTACTACACTATTGCCCAAGTCGGGTACCGTTGACTCCATACTTGTCAGCAGCGGAGTGAATTATGCGGTAGTCGGAGACCAAAAAATAGCTCTTTCAGAAGTTACACAAATTAAAAATGCTTCTACAGCGGCAAGCGTTGACTCTAGCAGTACTACATCAGGGGGCAGCGGGGAGAGCGGGGCGACGACATGAATGAAAGGCTGACAATCGGCCAAATGTATCCAGGCACGGTCCATCCTTCCTCTCTTCAACGTCCGCCAAGTTCAAAGAGTACGGTGGCGCCAGAGGCTTCGTTCGAAAATGTTTTGCAGCGGAATATGCTCAAATTCAGCAATCACGCCGCTAAACGACTGGAGCAAAGAGGGATTGAACTTGGCAGCCGCCAGTTGGATCAAATCTCTTCGGCAGTAGACAAAGCTGCAGCCAAAGGCAGCAAGGAATCATTGATATTAATGAAAGACATGGCATTAATTGTTAGTGTGGCGAATCGCACCGTAGTTACAGCAATGGATGGAAGCTCGATGAAAGATAATGTATTTACCCAAATAGACAGTGCAGTGATCATTTCCTGAACCGGCCGGTCCTAACGGAAAGCCGGAGTGACCGCCGACCGATTGACGCGGTCCATGCTCCATAAAGCAAGTTCAATAAAGGAGTCATAACGACTTCATATTCCGGGAGATGATACAGCATGTTAAGATCTATGTACTCAGGGGTTTCAGGTATGCGCGGTTTTCAAACCAAGCTGGATGTTATCGGCAACAATATCGCAAACGTGAATACCATCGGCTTTAAATCGGGACGAGTTATGTTTAAAGATATTATGAGCCAGACTGTTTCCGGCGTTACAGCACCATCTGACGGAGCTCAAGGTGGTGTAAATGCCAAGCAGATCGGTCTGGGAGTAAGTATCGGCTCGGTCGATACGCTGCACTTGGCAGGCAGTGCCATGACCACCAATAATCCGACGGATTTGCGGATTGATGGAGACGGATTTTTTCTGGTAAAGCTGTCGGATGCCCAGGAAACCCCCTTTCTGACTCGTGCAGGTGATTTCCATGTGGATTCCAGCTTTAACTTAGTCACCTCCGATGGATTGCGTGTATTGGATTCGGGTGGAGCCCTTATCCAGCTGGAAGAAGGGGTAACGGGATTCTCCATTTCCAATGATGGTACGATTGTGCAAACCATGAGCGATGGAACCACGCAGCCCGGTGTTCAAATTGGTATTGGCAAGGTAACCAACCCACAGGGCTTGGAGAAGATCGGCGGCAACCTGTACCGTATGACTTTGAATGCTAATCCGGATGGCACACTGGAACCGACAACTGCGAATAATACGGAAACAGGAACGGGAGCGATTGTTGCCGGTCAGCTAGAGATGTCCAATGTGGACTTAACGAATGAATTTACGGAAATGATCGTCGCACAACGCGGTTTTCAAGCCAATTCCCGGATTATAACCACTTCTGATGAAGTGCTGCAGGAAGTTGTTAACCTGAAACGTTAATATATGATCTGAACCTGTCTTAAGGATTGCTGTTTGATAGAAACTTTTCGCCTCAGGCGAAGTGTTATCGAGCAATGTGGGGGAGGACTCCTCCCCTTATTTTTTGTTAGGAGGCCTGTTATGATTTCGGTAACACGATTAAATGGTACGCAAATGTGGCTGAACGCCCTTCTGGTGGAAGTGGTGGAAGAAAGCCCGGATACACATATTACGCTGGTTACGGGCAAAAGACTGATCGTGCTTGAAAAAGCCGATGAAGTCATTGAAAAGATCCGTGAGTATAACAAGGATATCGGCATACACGCGGCCACCATTAAAGTCCAATCATTGGAGGAGCTTTCATGAAAAAGATGCTGCCATGGCTCATAACGATTTTACTGGCGATTACTTTAATCGTGCTAGCTGCATTTCTGTTACTGGGCAAGTTCTTTCCTGGTGATCCCAATGAAGTCAACGCGGCTGTTGAGAATGTGGAAACCAAGAATTTAACCGCCGATGAAATAGTAGAGCTGACTTCGGAAATACAAGACATCAAAACTAATCTTGCCGATCCCGATTATATCGTTTCAATAAATTTTGCTTTTCAACTGGATTCAGCAACAGCCAAGGAAGAATTTGATAAGATCAAAGAGATCAAGATTAAACCGATTCTTATCAAAACGCTTGCCGACACCAAGTCGGAGCAACTGAACGGGGCGGATGGCAAGGATCAGCTTAGCAGCAGGCTAGTGAATCTAATCAATAAAACCTTGACCGAGGGCAAGCTGACTCAAGTTGAGATCACCAACTTTATACTGGCTCCTTTGTAGCTTTAAAGCGCGGTAATTCTTTGATGGGGGGGTGATTGAATTGGTTGATGTACTGTCACAAAACGAAATTGATGCTCTATTAGCTGCACTATCATCCGGTGAAATGGATGCCGATGAACTAAAAAAGGAAGAAACCCAGAAGAAAATCCGGTCTTATGATTTCAAGCGGGCGGTACGCTTCTCCAAAGATCATATCCGAAGTCTTACGCGGATTCATGACAACTTCGCCCGCTATCTGACGACGTACTTTTCGGCCCAATTGCGCACCTTCGTGCAGATCAATGTCGTCCAGGTAGAGCAGCTCCCATATGATGAGTTTATCCGCTCCATTCCGAAAATGACTATTTTAAATATTTTTGAGGCAGAGCCATTGGAAGGCCGAATGGTAATGGAAGTTCATCCAAACATCGCCTATGCCATGCTGGACAGGCTGCTGGGCGGTTTCGGAACGGCGCCCGCCAAGGTCTCGAATCTAACTGAAATTGAAACAACAATTATGGAACGGATTTTCAGCAGGTGTTTTGAAAGTCTGCGGGAAGCATGGAAAACAGTTTTGGATATAGAGCCCCGTATGGAGGCACTGGAAACAAATCCACAGTTCATGCAAATTGTTTCTCCCAATGAGACGATTGCCCTGATCTCGCTGAGCACCAAAATTGGCGATACTACCGGAATGATTAATCTCTGTATTCCTCACGTTGTTCTGGAGCCTATTATGTCCAGACTTTCCGTTCATCAGTGGTTTGTTTCTGAGAAGAAGACACGCGATGCGGATGAGTTGGAGATCATCAAGACCCGTGTTCATCGGGCGCAGCTTCCGATTGTAGCCGAACTCGGTGAATCCAATTTATCGATATCCGAATTTCTTGGACTCAGCATTGGGGATGTTATCTCTCTGAATAAAACCGTTGATTCAGGATTGTCGATTAAGGTAGGGAACAAACTGAAGTTCATTGGAAGCCCGGGAATGATCAAAGAACGGGTAGCCGTCCAAATAGACGAGATTGTCAGTGAAGGAGTTGAAGAATTTGACGAGTAAAGATTATTTATCCCAAGAAGAAATCGACGCCCTTTTAAGACAATCTGCGGAAGGATCGATAGGTCCCTCAGCCAAGACGGTAAGTGACTTTTTAACAGCTTTTGAACAGGATGCCTTGGGTGAGATTGGCAACATCACATTCGGAAGCGCAGCGACTGCCCTCTCCACATTACTGGGGAAAAAGGTTGACATCACTACTCCGCAGGTTTCTATCATTACTCGCGGCGAATTCGAAGAGGCTTTTCCGAGACCGCATGTTGCCGTTCATGTACAGTATGTGGACGGGTTCCAGGGCATTAATTCACTTGTCATCAAAATTCGGGATGCCCAGGTTATCGCCGACTTGATGCTTGGCGGAGTAGGCGACCCAAAGGATGAAGATCTGAACGAAATCCATGTTAGTGCCGTACAGGAAGCGATGAACCAGATGATGGGCTCTTCCGCCACCTCCATGTCGACGATTTTCAACCGGTTTGTCAACATTTCTCCGCCGGGAATCGATATCCTGAACATGTCCAGCGGTGAAGGTGTTGGCAGTCTGCCTGATGACGAAACTCTTATCCGTATTTCTTTCCGGCTCAAAATCGGGGATCTGATTGATTCTACGATTATGCAGCTTCTGCCGGTGGCATTTGCTAAAAGTATGGTCACGATGCTGCTCGGCGATGTCAGCACAACAGAGCAGGAGACCGCAGTCTCGTCAACTTCTGCACCAGCTCCTGAAATACCGGCCGCTCAGCCGGACCCGGCAAATCCTGTCGACCCGCAGGCCCCACAACAGCCAATGGGTGGACAACATCCTCAATATCCGCCCCAGCAGGGGATGCCGCCATATCCGGGAATGCCCGAGGGAGGTTATTATTACCCACCTGCAGGAATGCCGGCTTATGGGATGCCGGGGATGCCGCCATATGGTATGCCGCCGCAAGGAATGCCACCGCAAGGTATGCCTTATGGGCAAACTCCACCGCCAAATTCAGTACCGAACCGCAACGTAAATGTTCAGCCGGTACAATTTGCTAATCTTCACGGGGGAACCTTTGGGAATATTGACGAAAATAATTTAAATTTATTGATGGACATACCATTGAGAGTAACCGTAGAATTAGGAAGGACGCAGAAGCAGATCAAAGATATTTTGGAAATGTCTCAAGGTTCGATTATTGAGCTGGACAAGCTTGCTGGTGAACCTGTAGATATTTTGGTAAATAACAAATTGATCGCCAAAGGTGAAGTCGTCGTTATTGACGAAAACTTCGGAGTTCGAGTTACGGATATTGTCAGCCAGTGGGACCGAATTCAAAAATTACAATGAGCATAACTTAGGGAGGATTTTGTAAAAATGGCTAATAAAATTCTAATCGTGGACGATGCAGCATTTATGAGAATGATGATCCGTGATATTTTGTCGAAAAACGGATTTGAAGTAGTAGGCGAGGCCCAGGACGGTGCTCAGGCAATAGAGAAATTCAAGGAGTTACGTCCTGATTTGATTACGATGGATATTACTATGCCAGAAATGGATGGAATTGCAGCCCTGAAGGAAATTAAAAAAGTGGATGCGAACGCAAAAGTAATTATGTGTTCAGCCATGGGCCAGCAGGCTATGGTTATCGATGCGATTCAAGCGGGTGCCAAAGACTTCATCGTGAAGCCTTTTCAGGCCGACCGTGTAATTGAAGCGATCAATAAAACGTTGGGTGTGTAGGGAACTAAAATGCCAAGCAATTCCGAGTCGCTGGGAAGTAATAACACCCTGCTGAATTTGCTTAATGTTATTCTTGTCCTTGCGGTAATTATTATAGTTATAGTGTTGCTAATACGTTTTTTGGGACGGCGCAATCAGGCCTTGACCGGTGTACATAGCATGCGCACTCTGGGAGCCATGGGTTTGGGACCGAATAAGTCGATGCAGGTCATTGAAATAGGCAGCAGCCTCTACTTGATCGGGGTGGGTGAGAATATATCCCTTTTGGATAAAATCACCGACCCGGGTGAGGTAGCATTAGTCATTTCGGCTTTTGAGGACCCATCCTCCGGCCAGAAGAATTTTCTTATGCCACTCCTCGAGAAGGTACGGGGCAAGCTGCGCGGAGAAGTTCCGTCTCAGGAAATCGATCTTAACGAAACCTCTTCTTTTTATGAAATGCTGCAATCCAAGCTTCGCTCTGCTCCAGAGCGCAAAGAGATGATAGAAGAGCTGCTTTCGGAAGATACCACCAAGAATGAGTCGAGGGATTTATGAAAAAAAAGCTTATCATCGCTTTTCTACTGCTCGGATTTATCAGCATAATGGCTCTGCGGCCGATTCATGCCGATCCTATCCCGAATATTGATATTAAAATCGGAGATAATGACGGCACGAACGGTACCAGCTCGCTATCCATTCTGCTGCTTGTTACGGTTCTGAGTGTGGCTCCTGCTTTTCTTGTACTCATGACCAGTTTTACCCGCATTGTTATCGTGCTCGGCTTTGTAAGAACTGCACTGGGTACTCAGCAAATGCCTCCAAACCAGGTGCTGGTGGGGCTGGCTCTTTTCCTGACGCTGTTCATTATGTCTCCGACGCTTGCGCAAGTGAATGAAACTGCGGTTCAGCCTTATATAAAGGGTGAGATTACCCAGTCCGTTGCTTTTGAGAAGGCTGCTGATCCAATGAAAGCTTTCATGTATAAGCAGACAGATTCTAAAGATTTGCTGCTTTTTATGAAGTATAACGGCTATACGGGTACCGCGAAGCCCGCCACCTATTCCGATATTCCATTAACGGTGATGGTGCCTGCTTTCGCAATCGGAGAAATGAAAAAAGCTTTTACCATGGGCTTTATGATTTTTATTCCTTTTCTGATTATTGATATTGTAGTTGCCAGCACGCTGATGGCGATGGGGATGATGATGCTGCCTCCGGTAATGATCTCATTACCCTTTAAAATATTGCTCTTTGTACTGGTAGACGGCTGGTACTTAGTCATTAAATCGCTGCTGCTGAGTTTTAACACCTGATTGCCAAGGAGGCAAGTGATATGAATACGGACTTTATTATCGGTCTGGCAGGCCAAGCCGTATATATCGTGCTTCAAGTCAGTGCTCCAATGCTGATTCTGGGTCTGGTGGTTGGGCTTATCATTAGTATTTTTCAGGCCACAACACAAATACAGGAGCAGACGCTCGCGTTTGTCCCCAAAATTGTAGCTGTATTGCTGGCGCTGTTATTGTTTGGCCCCTGGATTTTGACGAAGCTGATCGATTTTACGAGCCAGATCCTAGGCAATCTCGATCAATATATCGGTTGATAAAAGAGCTATGGAGAATATTCTGCAAAGCTTTCCCGTCTTTCTGTTGATTTTTTGTCGAATTTCATCTTTTTTTGTTGTAGTACCTGTATTTTCATCCAGAGGCGTACCCGTCAGCTTCAAAATAGGACTTTCTTTTTTTGTAGCACTGGTAGTTTTTAGTGCCAATGGAAGCGGAATTACCGTGCCGCAGGATCTAAGTTATATTTTACTGATTACCAGAGAAGTTTTGGTAGGGTTGCTGCTTGGTTTTTTGGGATATCTGATGTTTATGACGATTCAAACCGCCGGTGCCTTTATTGATATTCAAATCGGGTTTGGTATTGCGAACGTTATTGATCCGATGACCGGCGCGTCCTCACCTATTCTCGGTAATTTCAAGTATATGATTGCGCTCCTGATGTTTCTAAGCATGAACGGGCATCATTTTCTGCTGGATGCGATTGTGTACAGCTACAACTGGGTTCCTATTGATAACAATTTATTCTTTAAAATGATTAACGGAGGACTGTCGGAGTTTCTGGTCCGGTCGTTTGCCCAATCTTTTGTGTTGGCCTTTCAAATGGCGGCCCCTTTAGTCACGGCCTTGTTTCTGACGGATGTTGGACTTGCCTTTCTGGCAAGAACCGCTCCGCAATACAATGTGTTTGTCATCGGTGTTCCACTCAAGATCATTATCGGGCTGGGCCTGCTATTTTTGCTGATGCCGAGTCTGGCGGTGCTGTTCCAGAGCCTGTTTGACATTCTGTTTGAATCCATGCGTAATTTACTGGGCGTGATGGGGGACAATCCACAATCACCGTAAAAGGGAGTATGTCATGCCGCAGCCGCAGCTTTATAAACTGGATCTTCAGCTTTTTTCAGGAGAGAAGACAGAGAAGGCCACCCCCAAAAAGCGTCAGGAAGCCCGTAACAAAGGACAGGTTGCCCAAAGCCCGGAGCTGTCGGGTGCGCTCGTTCTGCTGTCAGCGGTGCTTTGTCTAAGTATATTTGGCGGTTTTATGAAAGAGCGCTTGATGCTGCTGTACACAGATGTTTTTCTTAACCGAATGACCATGGAAGTTACATCGGAGAATGTGACCTCTCTGCTAAGCGAGTATGGTTTGCAAATATTAATTTTACTTGCCCCAATGCTCGGCATCACCTTCATTATTGCAATCGCAGGTAATCTTGCTCAAGTTGGTTTTATGGCTACAGGAGAAGGATTAACACCCAAGTTCAGTAAGATTGATCCGATTAAAGGCTTTAAAAATATTGTCTCCATGCGCTCTTTTGTTGAATTTTTAAAGTCGATTTTCAAGCTTTTAGTGATTTCCTATTTGGTGTACAGCACGTTATGGGGACAGAAAGGCAGCTTTGCTTCCCTGTCTCATGTAAATATGGAAGGAATCCTTAAGTTTACTGCCAGTATGACTATGAGTCTGGGTATCAAAATCGGAGCGGCACTGATGGTTATGGCTGCCCTGGACTACATATATCAGCGTTATGAGCATGAGAAAAGTCTGAAAATGTCCAAGCAGGACATCAAGGATGAGTATAAAAAGTCAGAGGGCGATCCCCTCATTAAAGGCAAGATCAGGGAACGCCAACGCAGAATGGCTATGCAGCGGATGATGCAGGAGGTTCCCAAGGCGGATGTTATTATTACGAACCCGACTCACTTCGCAGTTGCCCTGAAATATGACGGGACTAAGATGGAAGCTCCACAAATCGTGGCTAAGGGCCAGGATTATGTAGCACTCCGTATCCGTGAACTTGCCAAGGAGCATGGCGTTATGACAATGGAAAATAAGCCGCTGGCGCGGGCGCTGTTTCAAAGGGCGGAAATCGGGGATGTTGTGCCCTCCGATCTCTTCCAGGCAGTAGCCGAAGTGCTGGCATATGTATATAAGCTTAAGGGCAAGGCCAGATAAGACGGGGAGGTCAAGACCATTGAAAGCAAAAGATCTAACAGTTCTGCTGGGAATCATCGGCATCGTGCTTATGATGATTCTTCCAATCCCGGAATGGCTTCTGGACGTTCTTCTTGTTATTAATATTTCCATAGCGTTAATTATCATTCTGGTCGCTATGAATACCAAAGAAGCTTTGGAATTTTCAATATTTCCATCCCTGCTGCTCATTACCACCCTTTTTCGGCTGGCCTTAAATATTTCAACTACAAAGCTGATTCTTTCCCACGGACAAGCTGGCTCGGTTGTGGCGACGTTCGGCAGTTGGATTGCCGGAGGACAAATCGCTGTCGGGTTTATCGTGTTTCTGATTTTGGTCGTTGTACAGTTTATTGTAATTACCAAGGGCTCCGAGCGGGTTGCCGAGGTTGGAGCGCGTTTTACACTCGACGCGATGCCCGGCAAGCAGATGAGTATTGACGCTGACCTTAACGCCGGAATGATCAACGAGCAGCAAGCGCGTGACCGGCGCCGCAACGTAGAGCGTGAGGCGGATTTCTATGGTGCCATGGATGGTGCGAGCAAGTTTGTCAAAGGTGACGCCATTGCGAGTATTATTATCCTGCTAATCAACCTGATCGGCGGGTTTATTATTGGAATGACGATTAAGGGCATGCCCTTTCAAGATGCACTTTCGACTTATTCCGTTCTGACCATTGGTGATGGTCTCGTCAGCCAAATACCAGCCCTGCTGATCTCGACCGCTGCCGGTCTTATCGTAACCCGGGCATCTTCATCGGGCAATCTGGCAGAGGATTTGACAAAGCAATTATTTTCTTATCCTAAGTTGTTATATATTGTCTCAATTACTATAGCATTTCTTGGTTTATTTACCCCGATTCATATCATCACTACTCTACCTCTAGCCGGACTTTTGGCTTTTGCCGCTTACCGGATGGGACAGAATTTGAACCGCAAACAGATTGCCGAGGAGCAGCTCGTCGAGGAGAAACAGATCGAAGAGGTGCGCAGTCCGGAAAGTGTGATCAATCTGCTGTCTGTAGACCCCATCGAATTTGAATTTGGTTATGGTCTGATCCCCTTGGCAGATACGGGACAGGGCGGTGACTTGCTGGATCGAATCATCATGATTCGACGGCAATGTGCGCTTGAAATGGGACTGGTTGTACCTGTTATTCGTATTCGCGACAATATTCAACTAAAACCGAATGAATATGTCATAAAAATTAAAGGAAATACCGTTGGCGGTGGTGAATTATTACTTAATCACTATCTTGCTATGAGTCCCGGATACGATGATGAGTCTATTCATGGAATTGAGACGGTGGAGCCTTCGTTCGGACTCCCTGCCTTATGGATTGATGAATCTGTAAAAGAACGGGCAGAGTTGTCCGGTTATACGGTTGTTGATCCGCCATCCGTAGTAGCAACACATCTGACGGAGCTTATCAAACGCCACGGACACGAGCTGCTTGGACGCCAAGAGACCAAATTGCTGGTCGACAATCTTCGCGAGAACTACTCTGTTCTTGTCGATGAATTAATTCCATCGGTGCTCGGTATTGGGGATATTCAGAAGGTTTTGGCCAAGCTGCTGCGTGAGAAGATTTCAATCCGGGATCTGGTTACGATTTTTGAAACGCTTGCTGATTATGGAACCTATTCCAAGGACCCGGACATTCTTACGGAGTATGTGCGTCAGTCGCTATCCAGACAGATTACCCAGCAGTTCTCACAACCTGGAGAAACCCTTCGGGTAATTACGGTGGGACCGACACTGGAGAAGAAAATTGCCGAGAGTGTCCAGCAATCCGAACAGGGAAGCTATTTGGCACTTGATCCCGTGTCTACTCAGACTGTGTATCAACGGCTTATGGAGCAGATAAACCGTCTGTTGCAGTCGGGACAGCAGCCAATCGTCCTGACATCGCCGACCATTCGCATGTACTTACGACAGGTGATCGAACGGACAATGCAGGACATACCCGTATTGTCTTATAGTGAGCTTGAGCCAAATATTGAAATTCAAAGCGTTGGAGTGGTGAATTTATGAGAGTGAAGCGTTACGTTGTCGACACGATGCCGGACGCCATGCATTCCATCCGCAGCGAGCTTGGAAGTGATGCTGTCATTTTGAGCACCAAAGAGATCAAGATCGGTGGATTCATGGGTTTGTTTCAAAAAAAGAAAATTGAGGTTGTCGCCGCTGTGGAACAGGAACAGAAGCGTGTTGTTCCCGAGAGACCGGCTCCTTCACTTAGTGTTCCGAGAAACGCTGTCCCGCAAGCTTACATGAAAGCCTCGGCAGCCCCGGCAGCTTCTGCAGTGAAGAAGCCGGCTGAGAATCGTACTTATGCTGAACTCGCGGCTGCTTTAACCGATGCTGTTGCTCAGAGCAACGTCGCGGTTCTGGAGGAGCCTTTAGATGGAGAACAGGACAGTGATGCAAAAGACATAGTTCCGTCCGCTCCCGCTAAGACAAATCTAACCTCAGGTTCAGCTCTGTATGAATCGAGGGACATCAAAAGTATGCCCGCCGCGCCTTCAGTGCCAGATAACAATGAGGTTCTGCACGAGATTAAGGAAATGAAGCAATGGATGGAGCGTTTCACAAGACAAGCCTCAGGGGCAAGAGATTTGCCTGTGCCACTTGAACTTATCCGAGAGCGCTTGGTTGAGCAGGATTTGGATGCTGACCTTGCCGAACAATGGATTGATGCAGTATTCGATCAATGGACCAGCGAGGGCCGAAACTGGACATCAGAGCAGTTTCAAGCCTCCTTGAAGGAGCAAGTCTCCTGTTTTTTGTCGAATCGAATGGGTAATGGCATTGCACGGGATACACGTATTTTATATATCGCAGGCCCGACTGGTGTAGGTAAAACTACCACTATTGCAAAGCTGGCTGCAGAGCAATTGTTCAGGCAGGGACGGAAGGTCGGTCTAATAACTTCCGATACCTACCGCATATCCGCTGTTGAGCAACTAAGAACTTATGCAGCTATCCTGAATGTTCCGCTGGAGGTTGTACAATCGCCGGGCGATATGCAGCGGGCATTGTCACGGCTGGAAAGCTGCGATCTTATCCTTATGGATACGGCTGGCCGGAATTATCGCAACGAGATGCTGGTAGCTGAACTGCAAAGCCTGTTAGCCAAGGAATGGCAGAGTGAAACCTATCTGGTCCTCAGCCTGACATCAAAGAGCCGGGATATGAAGATGATCACGGAGCATTTCAGCAAGTACGAGCTGGATAAGGTTTTATTTACCAAGCTTGACGAAACTGGAAGCTACGGACCCCTGTTCAACCTTTTGAAGGATTTCCCCCTTGGCTTGTCCTATTTGTCAAATGGCCAAAATGTGCCTGATGATTTGCTAATGGCCTCTGAAGAGCTGCTGTACGGTATGCTGATAGGAGCGGGTGGAAAATGATGGATCAGGCGCAATCACTAAGACAGCTTGTATCCAGCCAGGACTCCAAGCGAAGCAATGGAGGGGAAGCCACTGCCCGTATTATTACGGTGTGCAGTGGTAAAGGCGGAGTAGGCAAATCGAACTTCACATTAAATTTTGCCCTGGCTTTAAAGGCTATGGGCAAAAGGGTCCTGTTATTCGATGCCGATATTGGCATGGCTAACATTGATGTGCTGATGGGTGTATCATCGAAGTATAATCTGTATCACTTGCTAAAACGGGAAGCGGAAATTGATCAAATCATTCAGCTTGGACCCAACTCGCTTCCATTTATAGCCGGTGGCTCGGGTATGGATGAATTATTTTCATTATCCGATTCTGACCTGAATTACTTTACATCACAGATCGCACAGATTGCCGACAGTATGGATTTTATCCTGTTCGACACAGGTGCCGGGCTTTCAAAGGAAACCATGAAGTTCATTACTTCGGCGGATGATTGTCTGGTTGTTACAACCCCGGAGCCGACAGCGATCACAGATGCTTACGCTCTGATGAAGGTTGTCCATAATTCGCATCCTGAAGTAGCTTTTAAACTAATCGTTAACCAGGCTGGAGATGAGAAAGAAGCGACAGCGACCAGCGACAGAATCCGGATGGCTGCGGATCGATTTTTGCAACTGAGCATACCTTTTCTAGGATATATCAGCGCTGATACCCATGTGGTACAGGCCGTTAAGAAACAAATTCCGTTCTCAATGGCTTTTCCGAACAGTGCCGCTGCCAAGGATATTCAAAGACTGACTCTGAGTTACCTGGCATGCAGTCCTAAGGAGATAAGCAAGCTGCAGGGAATTAAAGGTTTTATCAGCAAATGGCTGAAACGCTCTAAATAATTGTTCTGAATTTCAGGAACAGAGGTGGAAATGATATGGAGCCATATAAAGTTTTGGTTGTGGATGATTCGGCATTTATGCGCAAAATCATTTCCGATTTAATTGAAAATGACGCTGACTTTCAAGTAACGGCAACGGCCTCCAATGGTCGCGAGGCTATTGACAAGATAAACGAGCTCTCTCCGGATCTTGTGACAATGGACGTGGAAATGCCGGAAATGAATGGCTTGGAAGCGCTGAAAATAATAATGGCCTCTCATCCGCTGCCGGTTATCATGCTGTCAGGCATTAATGAAGAGGGCATGAAGGAAACCATCCTGGCGCTCGAATGGGGGGCTTTTGATTTTATCCGCAAGCCTTCAATCTCGAATTCGCAGGATATCATAGGGGTTGGCGAATCGCTGCGGGAACAAATGAAAGAAGCGATGCTGGCTCGCCAGCAGAGAGAGGCCAGAGCCACCGCTCATAGAACTGTAGAGGCTGTACCGCCGGATGTAAGTTCTACAACCGTTCCCGGCATCCCAATGGTGCTGCCTCCCCCTAAGAAAAGTATTGAAAAGTTAGATGAAACAGACGGCAAGCCACAGCGCAGCCTGACGGGGCCTAAGCCGCCACCGGATCGTAGAATTTCTACCGGTTCCAAAGCAGTCGGAAAGGGATCTGACATTGCGAAATCGGGGAGAGACGTCCCCCAAAGTATCCTTAAGCCTTTGGTTTCACCGCCGAAGCCGGCCGCAGAGAAATTAAGGAATCGAGTCAAGGCTGAGATTAAGCCGATTGCACCTTTTGCAAAGGAGATCCCGGCGACCGAAGCGGTTCCTGACATTCCAAAGGCTGTCGGGGACAGGAAGATTTCAGGTGCCGAAGGAATCCGCAAGCTGGTCGCAGTGGGCTGCTCGACAGGTGGCCCCCGTGCATTGAAGGAATTGCTGGAGAACATACCGGCCGACTTTCCGGCACCCATCGTTATTGTCCAGCATATGCCGCCCAACTTCACCAAGTCACTCGCACAGCGTCTGAATACGTTCAGCCCACTGGAAGTGACAGAGGCTGAACAGGGCATGGTACTGCGGCAAGGATCAGCTTACATTGCTCCCGGGGGCTACCACATGAAAATATCCTCTTCTGCCGGCGGGCAATTCATCATTTCACTGACCAAGGAAGAGGTCCGGAACGGACATCGCCCTTCTGTGGACACCCTGTTCGAATCTCTGCTTTCACTGACATCTCTGGAACGACATGCGGTAATAATGACGGGAATGGGCAGCGACGGGGCCAAAATGATGAAGTCTTTATACGACTCAGGGGTTACATCCACCTTTGCGGAGAGTGAGGAAACCTGTGTGGTATATGGAATGCCGCGTTCCGCGGTGGAATTGCAGTGCGTTAGTCATATCCTGCCTTTGCAAGAAATTGCTCCAAAGCTGGTGCAAGTCGTTAAGTAACGGAAAAGTGAACTCACGAGGAGGTGTCTCACAATGGACATGAACCAATATTTATCCATGTTTATTGATGAGTCAAATGATCATCTGCAGTCATTGAACGAAAATATGATGGGGCTTGAAGCAAATCCTGAAGATTTAAGTATCGTACAGGTGATTTTCAGGTCAGCACATACCTTGAAAGGTATGGCGGCAACTATGGGCTACGAAGATTTGGCTTCACTTACGCATCAGATGGAGAATGTACTTGATCTGGTCCGCAATGGCAAGCTGCGCATGCAGGATTTTATTTTTGATACCTTGTTCAAAAGCTTGGACGCGCTGGAGTCTATGGTTGAGAATATAACCGGAGGCGGAGACGGTAAAGCTGATGTTTCGTCTATTGTTGCCTCGCTTCAGGCTATCGTGCGCGGGGAAATACCTGCTGCTGACGGTGCTTCTGTTGCCGGTTCAGTGCCTGCGCCTGATAAAGGTGCAAATACCCCCATCCTTCTTGACGAGTTCCAATTCTCAGTTCTGGAGCAGTCGATTCAGGAAGGGCATAAGGTAATTTATGTTGAAGTCACGATTCGTCAGGATTGTCAGCTAAAAGCAGTCCGAGCCTATATGGTCTTTGATCTGCTGGAACGTTCCGGTGAAGTGGTGAAATCATTCCCTTCGGTCCAAGATATCGAGCAGGAGAAATTTGACCAAAGCTTCTCCCTCTACTACATAACCCAAAAAGAAGCAGAAGAAATTCAGACCATGGTTTTGAGTTTATCCGAAATTGATAAAGTAACCGCTGTAACGCTTGACCGGGAATCCCTTGAACAGTTGGGCCAGGAAGCTGCGGCAACCCTTGAGGTGCCTGCTCCAATAGCTCCTTCAGCAACTTCTTCACCTGCAGCTGTGGCTCCTGTCCCTGCTGTTCAGTCGAAGGAGGAGGGGCCAAAAGCAGCAGCCAGAGCGGCGTCAGGCGGCGCTCCATCAAGAACGATTCGTGTGGATATTGAACGGTTGGACGTTCTGATGAATTTGTTCAGCGAGCTGCTTATCGACCGGGTGCGGCTGGAGCAGCTGGCTTCCGAAGTGCAGAATCAGGATCTTACAGAAACGGTTGAACACATGAGCCGGGTAAGTGCCGATTTGCAGAACATTGTTATGAAGCTGCGGATGGTTCCGGTAGATACCGTATTTAACCGTTTCCCGCGAATGGTGCGGGATCTTGCCAAATCGCTTGATAAGAAGGTTGATCTTGTCGTCACTGGTGCGGAGACAGAGCTTGACCGGACGGTTATCGATGAGATTGGCGACCCCCTTGTCCATCTGCTTCGTAATGCAGTAGATCATGGGGTGGAATCCATTGCAGATCGTATTGCTGCTGGCAAGCCGGAGACAGGGACCATTAACTTACGCGCATTTCACAGCGGTAATCATGTCTTCATTGAAATTGAGGAAGATGGCGCCGGCATTTCACGAGAGAAGGTATTGAAGTCAGCTCTCAAAAAAGGCGTGATTACGCCCGACCAGGCTTCAGGCATGACCGATTCGGAGGTCTACCAGCTGTTGTTTGCCCCGGGCTTCAGTACAGCAGAGGTCATTTCCGATATTTCAGGCCGCGGTGTGGGTCTGGATGTCGTCAAAGCAAAAATCACTTCACTGGGCGGCAACGTGACCATATATTCAACACTGGGAAAAGGAACAAACTTTTCGGTGCAGCTTCCACTTACGCTTTCGATCATCGCGGCGATGCTCATCCGATTGGGTTCTGAGAAATTTGCGATTCCGCTCTCTTCTATCGTAGAGACCGGAATAGTGAAGAAATCTCAAATACGCACAATACATGGAAACAAAATGCTGGAGTTCCGCAATACTCATATTCCGCTAGTTTCTCTTAGCCGTATTTTTTCAATACCCGACTATGATGAGAGCACAGAAGACGAGACGGAAATTGTGGTTGTTCGTAAGGGAGAACGTCTCGTCGCATTGGCAGTTCAGGATTTTATCGGTCAGAACGAGATCGTTATTAAAAATCTGGGAAAATATCTGCCAGAGGTTCAGGGAATATCCGGCGCCACAATTTTGGGTGACGGACAAGTAGCACTCATTATTGATCCGAACGCTTTTATTAAATAACTAGGATAGAACAGGGAGGTTCATTCCATGGCTGAAGATATTAAAGTGATTGTGTTCAAATTAGGCTCTGAGGAATACGGTATTGAAGTTGAAAAGGTACAAACTATCGAGCGTATGATGCCGATTACGCGTGTACCGAAAACTTACTCCTTTATCAAGGGTGTCATCAATCTGCGCGGCGTTGTCATTCCCGTGATTGATCTTAGGGGACGTTTCGGTATCGAAGAGGCTGAGCATACAGATCAAACACGTATTATTATTGTAGCGGTTAACGAAATGGAAGTCGGCTTCATTGTTGACTCTGCCAATGATGTTATCGATTTGAACAGAGATTCTGTGGACACCCCACCGGATGTGGTAGGCGGTATCAAAGCGAAATATCTGGATGGAGTGGCTAAAATCGGAGAAGTTCGTCTGCTTATTATGCTTAACCTGTCCGAGGTGCTTAATAAGGGTGAAATTGTACAATTGGAAAGTATAGAGGACTAGCTTATGGAACTATTCAAACATTTTAAAGATTTTAAAATGGATGTTCTAAAAGAAGTTGGTAATATTGGAGCCGGGAACGCCGCCACTGCGTTATCCCAGCTCTTGAATAAGCCGATTGATATGGCTGTCCCCAAAGTACAGCTGCTGAGTTTTGAAGAGATTACTGAAAAAGTAGGCGGGGCGGAAAACCTGGTGTACGCAGTATTCCTGCGTGTCGAAGGTGAAGCTCCAGGCAATCTCTTCTTTATTCTGACGCCGGAAGCGGCCATGAGCTTGCTAAGCCGCGTTGCTGGCATTGAAATCTCAGGTGGCGAGGAGCTGAGTGAGATGGAGCTCTCCGCATTGAATGAAATCGGAAATATATTGGCAGGTTCCTATTTGTCTTCTTTGGCGGACTTCACTTCTCTTTCCATGTATCCTACAGTTCCGGCGCTCGCAATGGATATGGCAGGGGCAATATTAGGCTACGGGCTGCTCCAATTCGGACAGATGGGTGATGATGCCCTGTTAATTGATACAACCTTTCTGGAGGGACAGGACGAAATCGAAGGGCAATTCTTCCTCATACCGGACCCGGAATCGTTCCCGAAAATTTTCAAGTCACTAGGAGTACCGTTCGAAGATGATTGAGGAGCAAAGTATAGTCAAGGTAGGAATGGCAGATCTCAATGTAGGGAGTCAAGAAAGCCTGATCCGGACAACCGGCCTTGGCTCCTGCGTGGGATTGACCTTGTTTGATCCCGGAAAAAAGCTTGCCGGGATGGCTCATGTCATGCTGCCTTCCTCCGATATTGCCCGGGAAGGACAGCTGAATATCGCAAAGTTTGCAGATACTGCTGTACCGGAGCTCTTATCGCGCCTGTTGGAGCTGGGAGCTGTCCGCAGCAGGATCGTAGCCAAAATGGCCGGAGGTTCACAGATGTTCGCTTTTGCAGGGGGGAACGATACAATGAGAATTGGACCTCGCAATGTGGAGTCCTGTAAGCTTGCTCTTGAAGCTCTGAATATACCGCTCATTGCCGAAGATACGGGCGGCAGTTTTGGCCGGACGATAGAAATTGCCTGCAGCACTGGAGTTTTGTACATCCGAAGTGTGCAAAAAGGCTCTAAGGAAATATAATGATGATCGGAAACATTTTGATAAATGTACTGTTTGGGTTGATAGGATTTGTATTAACCTTCCTTGTAACTTTTGGACATAATTTGTTGTTGACCAGTCTGGTACGCGGTTTTTTCGGATTTATCCTTTGGTTTATGCTTGCGTTCGTCTTGAGATGGGTATTGGGTTTTATCTTGCGTTCCTCCATGGAAGTTGACAGCGAGGGTTTAGGCGCTACACTTGATATAATGACCCCTGACGAGGATGAGGAACTGAAAAATTTGCTGAAACCAAAGCCGGGCCAAGGAAACGGAAGTGATCCCGGATTTAAGCCGCTGCAGCCGCCAAAACTGGTCTCAACAAAAGATCCGGAAGAATTGGCCAAGGCCGTTCGTCACCTGAAAGAAGAATAAGCATGCGCTGTGGCGGAAACCGGTTATGCCTATTAGCCAAGCAAACTTTGTTTCGCCGCATTAGCCCGCTGACTAAACTTTGGGAAGGGTGAAAGCTATTGAACGAGCGTAAAGCTTCTCAATCGGAAACTGACGGGCTATGGGAACAGTGGAAAGAACACGGAGATCCGGAAGCCAAAAAAAGACTGATTGAGAATTATCTCCACATTGTAGATTATGTATCCAGTCGTCTGGCTGTAGGTTTACCCAAAAATGTCTCTAAGGATGATTTGGCCAGTAATGGGGTCATGGGACTGATTGACGCCATTGAGAAGTTTGATTATAAACGCGGACTTCAATTCCAGACCTATGCCTCCTGGCGTGTAAGGGGTGCTATTCTGGATTCCTTGCGCCAAAGCGACTGGGTACCCCGATCTGTTCGTGAAAAAGCTAAAAAGATCGAGGATGCTTATCAGCAGCTGGAACAAAAATATTTACGGTCAGTAAGCGACGAAGAAATGAGTCAGCATCTGAATATTAGTGAACAGGAATTCCAAACGATGCTGCAGGATGTTGCAGTGATGTCTCTTTGTTCCCTTGAAGATCCTATTCGTGAGGAAGAATCAGAGACTCGGATGTCCATATTGGTGGACGATAAAGCTAAAAATCCCGACCGCAAGGTAAATGAGTTTTATTTACGTGAAACACTCACCAAAGGAATCGAGAAATTAACGGTGAAAGAACGGACCGTTGTGTCCCTTTTATATTATGAGGATTTGTCTTTAAGTGAGATTGCTGAAGTTATGTCATTGTCTCCATCGCGGATTTCACAGCTCCATTCCAAAGCCATTCTGCGCCTGCGGGGTACACTGGAGAAAAACCGGGATCTTCTGATGCAAAGCGATTAACCATGAGTCGGTTCGTGAAGGGGGAGGATAAAATGATTGGCCATTATGCGTTGAATCACTATTTGAATATTACATTTTCGGATGACAAAGGGATTGCATATCTTCAATTCTCCAAAAAGGATGAGAACTTTGCCTGTACGGTCGAAGATGTAGAAGGATTCTTGCACAGCCACAACATTCGATACGGCCTGCAGCGCAATATCATCGAACGTCTCAGCAGTCATCCGGAGGAATATTTCTTCAATAAAGTATCTATTGCTGTTGGTGATACTGCAACACACGGAACAGATGGACAAGTAGTTATGGCTGTTCATTTGAATGAGGATGCGGATCGAAGACCCAATGAGAAGGCTGATGGAAAGGTCGATTATAAAGACTTTAACCGGCTGAGCAATGTCCGTAAAGGGCAATTGATTGCAACGATCACCCCTCCGCAGCCCGGAACGCCCGGAAAGACTGTGACAGGTGAAGAAATACCCAACAAACCGGGTAAGGAAGCTTATTTTAAAATTGGTAAAAATGTTCTGCTGGATAATAACCAGACTTCGATGTATGCAGCTATTGACGGACTTATTACCCTGACGGATAAAGGCAAGATTAATGTGTTCCCTGTATATGAAATTAATGGTGACGTTGATTATAGTATTGGCAATATTGATTTTGTCGGGACCGTTGTTATTCGGGGGAATGTGCTTACGGGCTTCACTGTGAAGTCGGCTGGAGATATCCGGGTAGTTGGGGGCGTAGAAGGCGCAGAATTGATTTCCGGTGGATCGATTGAGATTACAGGCGGGATCATCGGGTATAACAAAGGCCATATTACCGCCGAGGGCAATGTAAAAGTATCTTTTATTCAGGACGGTACTGTTATAGCTGGTGAAGACGTTTTCGTGTCCCAAAGCATTATGCATTCCAACATCCGTGCTGGCCGTAATGTAATATGCAATGGCACGAAGGGATTAATTGTTGGTGGAATTGTTCAGGCCGGAGAGAAGGTTGTGGCACGTACAATCGGAAATACCATGTCGACAGCGACTGCCATTGAGGTTGGCGTACTCCCTGAGCTCAGAAATGAAATCAATGAACTGCGGCACCAGCTCCGGCTGTTGCTGGAAAGTGCGGATAAGACGAATAAGGCTTTGTACCTTCTGAATCAATTGGCTACTAATGGTCAGCTATCCCCTGATAAAGTGGCGCTGCGGATAAAGTTAAACGCTACGAAACAGTCTCTGTCAAGGGATGAATCAACAATTAAGAACCGTGTGCTTGAAATCGAAAGATTGCTTGAAGATACTGGAAAAGCTAAAGTGGAAGTGATCAAAACCATTTATGGCGGCTCCAAAATTGTGATTGGAAGATACACCAGATTCGTTAAGGACCCTTCTGAGAGGGTTGTTTTTACTTATAGCGAAGGTGACATAACTATATCACCGTATATCTGATAAGGCTGGCAGCCGTGGCGGCCGGCCATTATGTGTGAGAAGGGGATTGCCGTGAGCCTAAAACCGGTGGAATTGCAAATTGCTCTGCCCCGAACCACCGAGGCGGGGAAAATTCAGAACGAGCTTCAGCATCGGCCTGCACTTCATCAGCAGCAGCTTGCCGGTCAAAATGTGAAGAACAGTCTTGAGCTGACGCAGCGCAGCTCCGGAGTGGACGAATCCTCTGAAACCTCTGTACGGGATGATGGACAGCGCGGGAATAGTTCCGGAGGAAATCCCTCAACGGGAAAGAAGAACAAGCCGGGTAAATACACCGGCGCAGAGCACCCTTACAAAGGGCATAGCATTGATCTGTCGCTGTAAGAAATATTTTATTAGTCAAAGGAGACCGGACACTTGCAACCATGGGTGTATATTGTGCTGTTGGGCGTTTTTGCCATCGGTTACGCGCTAATGCTGCCGGCTCGCGCCCGGAATGGGAATGCAGAGAAGCGGAGTCTGAAAGAGACAGAAGCTGCGCTTGAACTGTATGTGGCGGATATAGAACGTGAGAATGAAGAAATGATTAAGCTTGTGAGTGGCATCAAGCAGCAATCTATAGCGAATCAAGGGGCTTTTCAAGAGCAGCTCAGTGAGCTTAGGACACAATTAGCAGAGCAGCAGCTGAAGTCTCTACAATTGGAAGCTCGTGTAGCCGCAGGTGAAAACGGGCTTCTTCAGATGGCGCTCACGAATAATAAGGAGAATTCAGAGACTAGGGATACAGATGCGGTAAATAAGCTTGCAGCTGATAATACCATTTCAGAACCTGAGATTCAATCCAAGCCGGTGAGTTCCATTAAACTGCGTTATCCAAAGTTATTCGAGCTGAACGAGCAGGGGAAATCGATCGACGCCATTGCGAAAACGGCCGGACTCCAGCGCGGAGAAGTACAATTGATCCTGCAGCTGGCCAAACAGGAGGAATCGGTGTGATTAAGAATCGTTCCTTTATGATTGGACTCGGCTCTGGACTCGTAGCAGGCGCCCTGCTGCTTCAACTGATGAACTCGGCAGGCGTGGCGGAACCTTCGAAAGAGCAAATTATTAAAGAGGCAGCAAAGCTCAATTTGAAAGTGAGCGATCAGGCGGAGAAGCTGCTGACCCAGGAAGAGTGGGCGGCGCTTCAGGAACAGAACATGGAATCCGGCGGAGAGGGCGGGAATGCTGCTAATAGTGGTACACTTTCTCAGCCAGCAGCGGGTATATCTCCTTCTCCTGCAGCAGCACCGGACGCCGCTGCTTCCCCGGCACCGCCTTCAACTCCCGGAGAAGTGCAGCTGCCTGCTGTGAGTGCTGCGCCTGCGGTTACAATGGCTCCTGCATCTTCGGATTCCACGATCGACGGCGTTGTTTCCCTGCGTATCCCGAATGGCAGTACATTAAGGGATGTAGCGAACCTTTTGACTATGGCAGGTGTAATCCAGGATAAAAGCGGTTTTTTACGTGCAGCTGACAGTCGCGGGATAACCAAGGTTATTCAATACGGCAAGTACAGCTTCAATAAGGGCGAAAGCCTTGATTCTATCATTAAGAAGCTGACAACCGCCAAGTAAAGTTCCGCCCTATAGGACGGATTTTTGCGAATATAGCGCACAACGCGTTGCATCCACTCTTAAATTATGATATAGTAGTTGACGGTGTTAAAACACACGCCGGTTGATTTCGACAAGAGGTGCTTTCTTCTGAAGAAAGTCTTGTTGAAAAATGACACGCGGCGGAGGAGACACACAATAAACCAAAACTAGGAGGTGTGTGAAGATGGCAGTAATATCTATGAAACAGCTTCTCGAAGCTGGGGTACACTTCGGTCACCAGACTCGTCGTTGGAACCCAAAAATGGATCGTTATATCTTCACTGAAAGAAACGGAATTTACATTATTGACCTGCAAAAAACGGTCAAGAAGGTAGAAGAAGCTTACAACTTTGTAAAAAGCGTCGCTGGCGACAACGGCACAATCCTTTTCGTAGGAACAAAGAAACAAGCACAAGATTCCGTGAAAGAAGAAGCTGAACGTTCGGGTATGTTCTTCATTAACCAACGTTGGCTCGGCGGTACCCTGACTAACTTCCAAACCATTCAAAAGCGTATTGATCGCCTGAAGAAATTGGAAGCTTGGGAAGAAGACGGTACCTTCGCAGTTCTGCCTAAGAAAGAAGTTATCCTTCTCCGCAAAGAGAAAGATCGTCTTGAGAAGTTCCTGGGCGGTATCAAGAACATGAAAGGTTTGCCAAGCGCGTTGTTCATCATTGATCCGCGTAAAGAGCGTATTGCTGTTGCAGAAGCTCGTAAATTGGGTATTCCTATCGTGGCTATCGTAGATACTAACTGCGATCCGGACGAAATCGATTATGTTATTCCGGGCAACGACGACGCTATCCGCGCCGTGAAATTGTTGACTGGTAAAATGGCTGACGCAGTTGTAGAAGCTCACCAGGGCGAAGACACAACTTCAGCTTAATAACTTTCGAACTATAACATGAACTTAAATGAAAAGGGTGGTTGGCAGGTGGATAACCTCTCACTGCCCTTTTTTTAGGATATACGATGTAACTACAATTTATCTGGAGGGAATAACAATGGCAGTAGATGCAAAAGCAGTAAAAGAACTTCGTGAAAGAACAGGCGCGGGTATGCTTGATTGTAAGAAAGCGCTGGAAGAAGCAAACAATGATATTACAAGAGCCGCTGAATTGCTTCGTGAAAAAGGCCTTTCCGCAGCTGCTAACAAAGCAGGCCGGATTGCAACTGAAGGTACTGTTGAATCTTATATCCATGCCGGCGGCCGTATCGGCGTTCTCGTGGAAATCAACTGTGAAACGGACTTCGTTGGTAAAACTGACCAGTTCAAAGATTTCGCACGTGATATCGCTATGCAAATTGCTGCTGCTAACCCTCTTTATGTTCGTCGTGAAGAAGTGCCTGCAGAAGCCCTTGAGAAGGAGAAAGAAATTTTGAAGGCTCAAGCTCTTAACGAAGGCAAGCCTGAAAAAATCATCGAAAAAATGGTTGAAGGCCGCATCAGCAAGTTCTATGAAGAACATTGCTTGCTTGAGCAATCCTTTGTTAAAGACCCTGACAAAACGATCTCCCAGCTGTTGAACGAAAAAGTCAGCACGATCGGCGAGAATATCTCCATCCGCCGTTTTGTGCGTTACGAGCTTGGCGAAGGTTTGGAAAAGAAAGTCGACAACTTTGTTGAAGAAGTAATGGCACAAGTAAATCAATAATTTATCCCCCGGTTAGATCCTGGGCAACCTGATGAATAAATCTATAAAAGAACGGAACACGTTGACGTAGTGTTCCGTCTTTTATAAGAAAGACACCTATAAATGGGTACTAACAACTGGAGCCTGTTAAGGCACCATTGCAAAGTGAGGGTAAACATTTGGAACAGCCGGTATTTAAAAGAGTGGTCCTGAAGGTCAGCGGAGAGTCACTGGCGGGACAAAACGGATACGGTATTGATGCCGACACGATTATTTCCATCGCCGAGCAGGTCAAGGAAGTCGTGGAACTGGGTGTGCAGGTTTCTATCGTCTGTGGCGGAGGCAACATCTGGCGTGGAATTGCCGGAAGTGCAAGCGGTATTGACCGTGCAACTGCGGACTATATGGGCATGTTGGCAACGGTGATGAACTCGCTGGCCCTGCAGGATGCTTTGGAGCAAATCGATGTCCCTACCCGGGTGCAGTCGTCGATCTCCATGCAGCAAATTGCCGAGCCTTATATTCGCCGACGCGCTATCCGTCATCTGGAAAAAGGCCGTGTTGTAATTTTTGCGGCGGGTACGGGCAATCCGTTCTTCTCCACAGATACAACGGCTGCACTGAGAGCGGCTGAGATTGAAGCAGAAGTCATCCTTATGGCGAAGAATAAAGTGGATGGCGTGTATTCAGCAGATCCTTTCAAAGACAGCACTGCCGAGAAGTTTGAACAGCTGACCTACATGGATATGCTGAATAAGAATCTGGGCGTCATGGATTCCACCGCGTCCTCTCTCTGCATGGATAATAATATTCCGCTTATTGTGTTTGCTATTACGGAACAAGGTAATATTAAACGCGTTGTCCTCGGTGAGAAGATCGGAACGATTATTAAAGGGAGTGTAGATTAATGCCACAATCGGTTAAGAAAAATGCCGAAGAACGTATGGAAAAAGCGATTTTGTCGCTGAAGCGTGATTTGGCTACCCTCCGTGCGGGACGCGCCTCTACGGCGCTGCTTGATCGGATTCAAGTTGAATATTACGGTTCGCCTACTCCTATTAATCAGCTTGCCAATATCAATACTCCGGACTCGCGGACACTGTTGATTCAGCCTTGGGATAAAACCTCTATTTCTGATATCGAACGTGCGATTATGAAATCAGATATCGGGCTTACACCGGCTAATGATGGTACTACGATTCGTCTATCCATTCCCCCGCTAACCGAAGAGCGCCGCGGTGAATTGGTGAAATTCACGAAGAAGTTTGGTGAAGAAGCGAAGGTAGCTATCCGGAATATTCGGCGGGATGCCAACGACGATATCAAGAAGATGGAGAAAAACGGAATTTCAGAGGATGAATCCCGTGGACATCAGGAAGATATTCAGAAGACAACGGATAAATTTATTGCCGAGGTCGATAAAGTACTCTTGAACAAAGAGAAAGAAATTATGGAAGTTTAAAGAATTCAAAAGACTAAAAGCCCCTCCGTTTATGGTGGGGTTTGTCTCTTTCTGATAAGAGCTTGGAGGAAACGGAAATGATCAAACGGGTTCAAGAGTGGCTGAATCGGGAAGACCGGCAGCAACCGGTCGTGATTTCACCGGATAATATTCCCAGGCACGTAGCGATTATAATGGACGGCAACGGACGCTGGGCTAAACGTCGTGGACTTCCGCGCATAGTGGGTCATCAGAACGGGATGAAAGCGGTCAAACGTGCCACGATTGCTGCTGATGAGCTGGGTATTGAATACTTGACGATGTATGCCTTCTCGACCGAAAACTGGAAACGGCCAAAGGAAGAGGTTGACTTTCTCATGCGTTTGCCGGAGGAGTTTTTGGCGCTGGAGCTTGATGATTTAGTAGCCAAGAACGTACAGGTGAGAGTAATGGGCGACACGGCTGCTTTGCCTGGTTATACCCGCAGAGCAATGGAAGAAGCAGTGTCCCGTACAGAGAAGAACAATGGACTTATTCTGAATTTTGCTCTGAATTACGGTGGACGCAAAGAGCTTGAAGATTGCATGCGCGCTTTGGGAGAGGACATACGGGCAGGTCTGCTGTCGCCGGAACAGATTACAGCAGATTTGATTGATAGCCGTCTTTTATCCGGAGGCCTTCCTGACCCAGATTTGCTTATTCGGACTAGCGGGGAGATGCGGCTTAGCAATTTCATGCTTTGGCAGCTTGCTTATAGCGAGCTGTGGTTTACGGATGTGTATTGGCCGGAGTTCAACAAAGAGCATTTGCTGGAGGCTGTGGCTGAATACCAGCGCCGTTCACGCCGCTATGGTGGACTGAAGTAGCCTGATAGGAGATGGAAGCCTTTGAAGCAACGATTAATAACCGGTATTGTGGCCGGGGCTTTGTTTTTAGGTCTATGCCTGCTGGGGGGCTGGTGGTATCATCTACTGCTGACTGCTATGGCTCTGATCGGGTACTATGAATTTGTGAAAATGACAGGGGCGCCTTCCTTGAGCGGAAGTGCTGTATTTGGTTATGCGGGTGTACTGTTCTTCATGCTCCCATGGGATCTGCTTGGCATGACTGCGCCATTTTCCTTGGAACGGGGAATTTGGCTCATTCTTTTGGTGTTTCTTTTAATCACAGTGTTTACCAAGAACAAAATGGATATTCGAAGTACCGCAATGCTTTTTACAGGTATTGTATACATTGGGATGGGTTTTTCGTATATGGCTTTGACCCGAGCTTCGGGCGACGGCTACGGCCTAATGTGGACGTTCCTGCTCTTGTCCTGTATTTGGGGCAGTGATGCCGGAGCTTATTTTGTAGGCAGAAGATTCGGGAAGAACAAGCTGTGGCCTGCTATCAGTCCCAACAAAACGGTGGAGGGAGCAGTTGGAGGCGTAATAATCTCCATGGTCATATCCGTTATTTTTGCTATTATCGTTCCTGATCTGCTGACGGTAGGCCGGGCTCTATTAATCGGTCTTTCCTGCGCCTGTTTGGGCCAGCTGGGAGATCTTGTACAATCAGCCTATAAACGGGTATACGGCATTAAAGATTCGGGCTCGCTTCTGCCCGGGCATGGCGGTATTCTTGATCGCTGTGACAGCTGGATTATCGTATTTCCGTTCGTACATATTGTAATGCTCATGCCTTACTATTAACGGAGAAAGCAGGTGCACCTGTGAAAAAAATCAGTGTTCTCGGTTCAACGGGTTCCATTGGCACACAGACGCTGGATGTCGTGGCCATGCACCCGGATTCGTTCGAAGTTGACGGTTTGGCGGCGGGAAATAACACCGGGTTACTGCTGGAGCAGATCCATCGTTTCAAACCGCGTCGGGTTTCCGTGGCTAGTCCACGTCTCGCGGATGAGATCAGATCAAGCCTGCCTGCCGGCGTAAAGCTTTTTAGCGGATCAGAAGGTCTGACAGAGATCGCAGCCGGCGGTGACGCTGACACAGTCGTAACAGCAGTTATGGGCAGTGTCGGCCTGCAATCTACGCTGGCGGCTATAGAGGCCGGAAAGCACATTGGCTTGGCGAACAAGGAGACGCTTGTAACGGCTGGACATCTGGTAACAGAGCTTGCCGCCCGCAAGGGAGTAGCCCTCCTGCCTATTGACAGCGAGCATTCAGCTATTTTTCAATGCTTGAATGGGGAGACCCGTGGAGATGTGGCCGGAATAACACTTACCGCCTCCGGAGGTTCTTTCAGGGATTTCAGCCGTGAGCAGCTGAAGAGCGTGACGGTAGAGGATGCGCTTCGTCATCCCAACTGGACGATGGGTGCCAAAATTACCATCGACTCTGCCACAATGGTGAATAAGGGCCTGGAAGTTATAGAGGCACATTGGCTGTTTGGTTTGTCTTATGAACAAATTAATGTATTGCTGCATCCGGAGAGTATCATCCATTCCTATGTCGAATTTTGTGACAGCAGCATAATCGCTCAGCTCGGTACACCCGATATGCGGGTGCCGATCCAATATGCACTCACTTACCCGCAGAGATGGAACTCACCTGCCCAGCGATTATCACTGGCTGAGATAGGAAGGCTGACGTTCCGTGAGATGGATTATGAAAGATTTCCGGCGCTGAAGCTGGCGGTGGAATGCGGAAAAGCAGGCGGAACGGCAACAACAGCGTTCAATGCGGCTAACGAGATTGCAGTAGGTCGCTTCCTCCGCTCTGAAATTTCATTTTTGCGGATCGAGGAGATCATCGCTGAAACTCTCGAGCGTCATATCAATGAGAGCCATCCGGATTTGGAGCAAATCCAGCATTGCGACCGATCTGTTAGGGAGCTTGCAGCCCGGATGTAGCCCTGAGTGACTTGAAATTTCGGCTTCACCCTGAAAAATAGGCTCAGACTGTTGATTCTCTTGTGCCAGATCGGAGAATAATGATAAATTAAGAGGACATACTTCGGTCTTACACCTAAAGGGGGATGTTATACTTTGGAAATGGTTCAGGTCGTTTTTTTGACGGTGCTCATGTTTTTCGTTCTTGTGACCGTTCATGAATGGGGACATTATTATTTTGCTAAACGCGCCGGTATTCTGGTAAGGGAATTTGCGATCGGTTTCGGCCCGAAACTGTTTTCCTATAAACGCAATGAGACTCAGTTTACGTTGCGGCTGCTCCCATTTGGCGGCTATGCGCGTATGGCCGGCGAAGATCCGGAGATTATCGAGATTGGTGCGGGACAGACCATAGCTGTAAGACTCGGTCAGGATAACAAAGTGAAAAATATTTACCTGGATGGGCTGGATACCCGGAGAAATGTCATTCGCGGAGAGGCTCAATATACCGATCTGGAGAATGATCTGCAAATCAGGCTGGATGTGGACGGAGAAACCACCACCTATGCTGTTCACCCTCAAGCAATGATGATTAGAGGTGGACAACAGACACAGATAGCCCCCAAGGACCGCCAATTCGGGAGCAAAACGGTGGGTCAACGCGCTCTTGCTATCTTTGCGGGACCGCTTATGAACTTCCTGCTTGCTTTTGTTCTGTTCGCTGTACACTTGCAAATGGTTGGAATTCCTCTGGAGAACCCTACTTATGTCAAGATCGGCGATGTCACCCAAGGTATGCCGGCTGCGGAAGCCGGATTGCAAAAGGGAGATATTGTAGAGTCGATTAACGGTGAGAAGATCGGTGCCGATTATCAGAAAATGATCACAATGACCTCTGCGTCCAAAGGGAAGGCCATGGAGTGGTCCATTTTGCGGGGGAACGAGACGATTAACGTTACAATGATTCCGCGCACTATGGAAGGCCAGGAAGGCGGCAAGGTAGGCATTACCCCTGAGCTGCCAAGCAGAAAAGCTACAATCGGTGAAACGATAACCGGTTCCGGGAATGCGATGGTTAACACGACCAAAGTTATTTTTCTGGGCTTTAAGCAGCTGATCAACCAGTTTAATATGGACGATATCGGAGGACCGGTTCGAACTTTTGAAATGACGGGTCAGATTGCTCAGCAGGGTATTCAATATCTTACCTCTTGGGCAGCAATTCTTAGCTTATACCTTGGCATTTTTAATCTGCTGCCGATTCCGGCTCTCGACGGAAGCCGCCTTGTATTCCTGGGTGTTGAGGCTCTGCGGGGCAAGCCAATAGACCCGGGCCGTGAAGGGATGGTTCATTTTGTAGGCTTCGCGATGCTGTTCCTGCTCATGATAGCTGTCACTTATAACGATATTTTACGCCTTATTAGCGGTTAATTTTGCTTTTATTTACGGGAGGAAATCCATTACATGTCCAACAACAACAAACAGTTCGTTACGGAAATTACGCCGCAGGGCGAAGATTTCTCACGCTGGTATATTGATGTAATCAAAAAAGCCGACCTTATGGACTATTCTCCGGTCCGGGGATGTATTGTGTTCAAGCCGGACGGCTTTGAGATCTGGGAGCATATCCAGGAGGAAATGAACCGCCGCTTCAAAGAGACGGGACACCGTAACGCATACTTCCCGATGTTTATTCCAGAGAGCTTTTTCCAGAAGGAAAAGGATCATATTGAAGGCTTTAATCCAGAGCTGCCATGGGTAACCGAAGCGGGTGGAGACAAGCTGGAAGAGCGTCTTGCCATCCGTCCGACTTCAGAGACTATGATCGGTCATATGTATTCCAAATGGATACAATCGTACCGCGATTTGCCGGTGCTCATCAATCAGTGGGCGAACGTCGTCCGCTGGGAGAAACGCACGCTGCCTTTTATCCGCACAAGCGAATTCCTGTGGCAGGAAGGTCATACGGCGCATGAGAATGAAGCCGAGGCCCGCGAAGAGACGATGCAGATGCTGGAGATTTATCGTGATTTCGTCGAAGGATATTTGGCCATTCCGGTGATTACCGGTCAGAAAACACCTTCTGAAAGATTCGCAGGAGCCGTGGACACTTACTCTATCGAAGCCATGATGAAGGATGGACGCGCTGTTCAAGCCGGAACCTCCCATTATCTGGGCACTAAATTTGCGGTGGCTTTTGATATACAATATCTAAGCAGAGACAACGTTCTCGAATATGTGCACACCACCTCATGGGGAACGAGCACGCGCCTGATCGGTTCCATGATTATGGTGCATGGTGATGACCGCGGACTTGCTTTGCCGCCTAAGGTTGCGCCTACTCAAGTAATCATGATTCCAATCGGCCCGCCTAAGACACGGGAAGCTGTGATCGGCCGGACGGACGAGCTGTTCCGCGAGCTGAAGAAAGCAGGAATCCGTGTAAGCGTGGATGACCGCTCCGACGTGACTCCAGGCTGGAAATTTAACGAGTACGAAATGCGCGGAGTGCCTGTACGTCTTGAGCTTGGACCCCGGGATATGGAAAACGGCGTCTGCGTTCTCGTATCACGGATTACGGGTGAGAAGAAGGTCGTTCAGCAGGACAACCTGGTCGAGGAAGTTCAAGCCATGCTGGAGCAGGTGCATAACGAGATGTTCGAGCGTGCCCTCAAATTCCGCGAGGATCACTTCTATTCCGTGGATACCCTGGATGAAATGAAGGCTTCGATGGAAGAGAAGCGCGGCTTCGCTCTGGCAGGCTGGTGCGGCACTGAAGAGTGCGAGTCCAAGGTTAAGGAAGAGACCGGCGCTACAAGCCGCAATATTCCGTTTAATCCCGCTGAGACCAAGCAGGTCTGCATCTGCTGCGGCAAGCCCGCTCAGCATACCGTTGTGTTTGCTAAAGCGTATTAAGAAATAAATATAGCTTCTGGCGAAAGGAGTCGGCGGGCCGAAAGAACCCAATGCTTTTTGAAACCGGAAGCTTTTGATTTTTGTGGAGGATTAAAGGTGGGGGGAAGGCATGGAGCATAACGAGGAGAGAAGAAAAAGGTTCGAGCTGCTGATGAAGCAGGGCGACATTCCGCCCGCGCTGATAGATCCCTATTTTTTGGATGGGTATATAGACCGGGTGGAGATTAGCCGCGGCAACCGCGACTGGCATATCGCCATAGTCAAAGCAAGTCTGGTTCCGGCCCAGGCCTACCGTACTTTTTGTCTGAGAATGAGGGAAAAGCTGCAGCACATCGCCAAAGTAAGCTTTTTGTTCCTATATGATGAGAAAATAAGCCGAGCGGAGATTATCCAGGAATATTGGGGTCTGTTTCTGGAGTGGGTGCACCGCGAAATTCCGTCAGTAAACGGCTGGCTGACCCGCTCCACCCAGGAGCTTGAGGATCAAACTCTAGTGCTGACTATGAGTGATTCCACTTCTCTGGAGCTTGCCCGAAAAAAAGGCATCGACAGTGCTATTATAAAATTTTATGAGACCTATTTCGGAATCAACCTCAAGGTGAAGGTACAGGTCGCGGAGAAGGACACCAACGTAGGTGTTGTAGAAGAATTCCAGCAAAAGCTTCAGCAGGAAGAACGCGAATTTATCGAGCAAATGATGACAGCCATGGAGCCGGAGCCATCCGGGGAAGAGAATGACGGCAATGAAGTTGTAAAGCTGCAGGTGGGTTATGATATCAAGGAACCGCCGGTTCCCATCGTAGAAATTCAGGATGAAGAGAAGAAAATCACGATACAGGGTACCATTTTTGGCCTGGATCGTAAGGAGCTGCGCAATGGCAGCACGTTGTTTACTTTTAGCCTGACGGATTTCACGGATTCCCTGCAAATGAAGATGTTCGCCAAGAATAAAGAGGATTTGAAGATTATGAGCCAGCTCGCCAACGGCAAATGGGTAAGAGCGCGCGGCAAGGTGGAATTCGATCGTTTTATGCAAATTCCCGAGCTGGCTATGATCCCTTCAGATCTTACTGAAGTACAAGCACCTGCGGCACGTAAGGATAATGCGCCCCAGAAGCGGGTGGAATTCCATCTCCACACTACGATGAGTACAATGGATGCGGTCGCCCCTATTGATGCATATGTCAAAACTGCGGCCAAATGGGGCCATCCGGCCATTGCGGTCTCTGATCATGGAGGGGTTCAAAGTTTTCCTGACGCAGCGCATGCCGCCCACAAAAACAAGATCAAAATGATATACGGTGTGGAAGCCAATGTCGTGAATGACTCTGTTAATATTGTGGAAAACGCCCAACCGCTCGATCTCAAGACTGCTACCTATGTTGTATTCGATATTGAGACCACAGGTCTTTCTATTACCCGCAATAATATTACGGAGCTCGCAGCCATCAAAATGCGTGAAGGTCAGGAAATTGACCGTTATTCCACCTTCGTCAACCCGCATGAGAAAATCCCGTATCACATCCAGCAGCTAACGAATATTACGGATGAAATGGTGAGCGATGCGCCGGATCTGGAGCCTGTACTGCATAAATTCATCGAGTTTGTGGGCGAGGCTAGTATTCTGGTCGCTCATAATGCCCGTTTTGATATGGGATTTATACAGGCTTCATTAATTAAGCTGGGATTGCCGCAGCTGGCTAATCCTTCCTTGGATACCCTGGAGCTGGCCCGGCTGCTGCATCCAACGATGAAGAATCACAGGTTGAACACACTTGCTGACAAATATAAGGTTCTGCTGGAAAGTCATCACCGTGCGATAGACGACACCATTGCACTCGGCGGCATACTGACCGGATTGCTGGGCGATGCGGAGAAGCTGAAGGGCATGACAAGACTGGACCGGCTGAATGACTACGTGGGTAACGATCTGTCCAACACACGCCCGTTCCACTGCAATATTTACGCTCTTAATGCCATCGGCAAAAAAAACCTGTACAAGCTCATATCTCTATCGCATACAGAATACTTCAAACGTGTTCCGTGTATTCCAAAATCAAAGCTCGTAGAGCTGCGGGATGGACTGCTTGTGATCTCGGGATGTGAGCGCGGTGAGTTTTTCGAGGCCGTATTGAACAAAACCACAGAGGAAGCCATGGAGGTTGCCCAGTTTTACGATATCCTGGAGATTCAGCCTCTGACCATGTACATGCATTTGGTTGACAAGGGTTTTGTCGCAAGTCCCGAAGAGCTCAAAGGAGCTTTGCGCAAAGTATGTGAAATTGGAGAAAAGCTGAACAAGCCTGTTATCGCAACGGGTAATGTGCATTATCTGGAGCCGCGTGACAAGCTGTTCCGTGATATTACGATTAACGGCATTACCGGCTTCAGTCCACTGAAGGATCAGCGCAAACCTGACGCTCACTTTCGGACCACGGAAGAAATGCTGGCCGAATTCGAATTTTTGGGCGCGGAAAAAGCGATGGAAGTTGTTGTGACCAATACCGTAGAGCTTGCGGATCGGTTCGAGGAACTGGAGCTTTTCCCGGATAAATTGTTTACCCCGATTATTGACGGCGCAGATGAGGAAATCCGTGAGACCTGCTACAATACAGCCAAATCTATTTACGGGGAAGAACTGCCGGAGGTAGTCATAGCGCGTCTGGAAAAAGAACTGGAGCCGATTATCAAGTATGGCTTCTCTGCGAACTATCTTATTTCAGAGCGTCTGGTAAAAAAATCGAATCAGGACGGTTATCTCGTGGGTTCACGGGGTTCCGTAGGTTCCTCCGTAGTCGCCACATTTCTCGGTATTTCTGAGGTTAATCCTCTCCCGGCGCATTATATGTGCCGCAATCCCGAGTGCCGCCACAGTGAATGGTTTCTGGACGGCAGCGTGCCGAGCGGATTTGATTTGCCGGATAAGGCTTGTCCGGACTGCGGCGGAATGCTGAAGGGTGAAGGGCAGGATATCCCGTTTGAGACCTTCCTTGGCTTTAAAGGGGATAAGGTTCCCGATATCGATCTTAACTTCTCGGGGGAATATCAGCCGAACGCGCATAACTATACCAAAGTCCTGTTCGGTGAGAAAAGTGTTTTCCGTGCGGGTACCATCGGTACGGTAGCGGAGAAAACCGCCTTCGGTTTCACCAAGAAATACGAGGAGCTTCATCAGAAGCGCTGGCGCGGGGCTGAGGTCGGCCGTCTTGCGGCGGGCTGTACAGGTGTCAAAAGAAATACGGGCCAGCATCCGGGCGGTATTGTGGTTGTGCCGGATTATATTGATGTAGAAGATATTACACCTGTTCAATTTCCGGCGGACGATGTCAATTCCGAGTGGAAGACGACTCATTTTGACTATCATGCTTTTGACGCCAACCTGCTGAAGCTTGACATTCTGGGCCATGATGACCCGACCATGATGCGGATGCTACAGGATTTGACAGGCGTGGACCCTACGTCGATTCCGATGAACGATCCTAAAGTAATGAGCATGTTCAACTCTACAGAAGCACTCGGGGTTAGGCCCGACCAGATCCGTACACCGGTTGCCACCTATGGCGTCCCTGAGATGGGAACCCGTTTCGTGCGCCAGATGCTTGTGGAATCACAGCCTACCAGCTTTGCAGACTTGCTGCAAATCTCCGGTCTTTCCCATGGCACGGGGGTTTGGCTGGGCAATGCTCAGGAGCTTATCAAGAACAATACCTGCAATATTAAGACCGTAATCGGCTGCCGGGATGACATCATGCTTTTCCTGATCTATAAGGCCGGTATGGATGCCGGATTGGCCTTTAAAATTACCGAGAGCGTCCGCAAGGGGAAGGGCTTGTCCCCGGAATGGATCGAGGAAATGAAGAAGTGCAAGGTTCCGCAATGGTATATCGAGTCCTGTCTGAAGATCCAGTACATGTTCCCGAAGGCGCATGCCGCGGCCTATGTCATTTCCGCTGTTCGCACCGCCTACTTTAAGCTTTATCATCCTATCGAATACTATGCCACTTATTTCACGGTAAGGGCCGCGGATTTCGATATCGAGCTTTGCTGTCAGGGCTATGAGGCCATTGCGCGGCAGATTGTTGAAATTGAGCAAAAAGGGTTCCAGGCTCTTCCTAAAGAAAAAGCCATGCTCCCTATTCTGGAAATGGCCCTGGAGATGACGGCACGCGGCTTTTCGTTCAAGAGTATCGATCTTTACCGCTCGGAGGCAACCCGGTTTACAGTGGACGGAGACAGCCTTATTCCGCCTTTCTCTGCTCTGCAGGGAATCGGGGATAACGCGGCGTATAATATTGCTGCTGCTAAAGATGCCGGTGAATTCCTCTCCATTGAGGATTTTCAGCAAAAGTCAAAGGCGAGCAAGACCGTAATTGAGATGCTTACCGGTATGGGGTGCTTCCGGGGTCTGCCGGAAAGCAACCAGCTCTCATTGTTCTAAAGTCTTTATCAGCCCTTATCTGAGGTACTATGATTCGGAGGTTGGTGTGTGAGGAGAGTCAAGGCATTCCTGTTTAATATTAGTTTGCGGACACGGCTAACGCTCTCCTTTATCGCAATGATTGTCCTGTCCCTAACGGTGATGGCCGTCGGCTATACATTTAAAAGCTCGGATGTGATCCTGAAGAATGCGAGCGAAACGTCACTCGGACTTGTCCGGATGGGCAATCAGTCGCTGGACAACAATCTGGCGCGGGTGGAGCAAAGTGCGATTAATATGCATCTTGATCAGGATTTGTTTCATTTTTTCAACGCTGAAGATTTGGAGCATAAGGTGTTGACCAGTGACTCAGATCGCAAAATTACGAGAATTCTTCAAAAGTATTTCCCGACCTCCGAGGATATGTTTTCGGTCAACCTGGTGACCAGGGATTACACCTTTGGAGAAACACCGTCCTTCTGGATTCCGAAGAAGGATTACTCCCTCTCCAATATTTATAAAATCGGAACGGAGTCCCGCAGCAGCATCAGCTGGATTCCTACCTACAACCTGCTGGAACAGTTTTATTCAACTGCTCCCTCGGATAAAGATCAATACGTCTTTACTGCAACGCGATTAATGAATTTTGCTATTGTCCGGAATAATATTCTGATCCAAATGGAAGAGGAGATGGAGCGGCCGATTCTGGTCGTGAACTTTCAGGAATTCATGTTTCAGCATGCCTTTGAGGAAAGCTTGACAGTGGAGGGCACGTATTACCATATGTTCACCAAAGAAGGCGCTGTCCTGTCCAGTTCGAAGCTGGCTGGCAATCCGGCTGAAGTGAGCCGGGAGTGGATATCACGGGCTTTGGACAAGAAGAGCGGGACGGAGTATATTACGTTGAACGGGCAGAGAATGGTTGTCTGTTTCGATACGATGAAAACGACGGGCTGGTTGTCGGCGGTTTTTATTCCGTATGAGAATCTGAAGCGGACACTGCCAGACATGTTCGTTTACACCATGTACTCCATGATCATTATCACTCTATTAACAGTAATTGTTGCCGCTCTGTTGTCCGGGCGGATTACCCTGCCGTTAAAAAAACTGATGCGAGGCATCAATCGGAGTGGAGACGGACACTTCAATACGTGGATCGAGCCATCGGGTACCAAGGAACTGAACATTATTATTCATAAATTCAACCAGATGAATGACAGTATCTATACTTTGATTGAAGAAAACTACAAGTCGCAAATGAAAGAACTGGAAGCGGAGCTTAAAGCGCTCAACTTCCAGTTCAATCCCCACTTTCTCTACAATACACTCAACATCATCAATTATTTGGCGATTGAAAATAAACAAACCTTGATCAGCAAGATGCTGGTGGAATTGTCAGAAATGCTGGAATATACAACCAGAAGCCCGGGGAAGGTCATTTTCTCGGAGGATCTTAAATATTTGAAAAATTACGTTTTTATTATGAGCCATCGTTTTGAGGATAAATTTACGGTGAGTTATGAGATTGAACCGGAATTGGAACGTTATTGGGTTCCTAAATTTTTCCTGCAACCGTTTATAGAAAACGCCCTGATTCACGCCCTTGAAGACAAGGAGCATGGCGGTCTCATTCATATCACGGGACGAATCGATAATCTCACCAGAATATTCACCATTACCGATAACGGGAAAGGGATGGAGCAGGAAACGATACGCCGTGTATTGCGGATGAATGAAGAGCCGGGTTCAACCACCGCTTCCATTGGTATCCAGAATGTCAATCAACGGATCAAGCTGCTGTACGGTCCGGATTATGGCGTGGACATCTGTTCTGAACTGAATAAGGGGACGACGATCATTCTCCGGCTCCCCCTGGAATAAGAAAATCCGGCTTACGGCACGCAAATTAGTGTACGTAGCCGGATTTTGTTTGTTTTCATAAAAATGAAAATGCTTTCAGTTGAATAGTCCACTATTCCTCGTTTTTTAGAGTAGGAGGAGACGGTGATTGCCTTTATGATGAAAGCGTGATCAAAAACTTCATTCGATAGGAAGGTGCTGTATGAAAAAGGGGATTCTGATATCTTTATTAGCTGTAACATTGTTAGCCGGATGTTCTGGTGCCCAGACAAAAACGGACGGTTCAGCAGGCGGCAACGAGCAGGTAAAAGGCGAAGTGATTGAACTAAGCTTCTGGCGTCCGCAGGCCGGTGAAGCTGAGGATAATGTGTATGTGAAGCGGATGGAGGAATTCAACAAAGCAAATGAAGGAAAGATCCACGTGAAGATGGAGGTTATTACCCGGGGGAACTCTTTTGCTTATGAGGATAAAATCAATGCAGCCGTAGCATCCCACACCTTGCCTGATGTTCTGGCGATGGACGGACCGAATGTAGCCAACTATGCAGACTCTGAGATCATTATCCCGCTGGATGAATATTTCGAACAGGACGACCTGAATGACTTTGTCCCCTCGATCCTTCAGCAAGGCACCTATAAGGATAAGTTTTACGCACCGGGCCTGAACGAGTCCTCCGTCGTCCTCTTTTACAACAAAAAAATTATGGACGAACACGGAATCACCCCTCCGGATCAAATCGAGAATGCCTGGACGTGGGACGAATGGTATGACGTGATGAATAAGACTGCGAAGGACGATGTATTCGGCACCAACATGATCAACGACAAAGGTGAGTGGATGACCTACGCATTTGAACAGTTCTGGATTTCCAATAATACCGATCTTGTCAACAAGGAAGGGACGATATCTGAAGGGTTCGTCAACAGTCCGCAAGGCGTAGAAGCGGCCACATTCCTGCAAAAGCTGGCGAATGAGAAACTGTTCAATATTGATCCGAAACCGACGGAATTCGAGGAAGGTAAAGCTGCCACAAAGCTTGGCGGACCCTGGAATATTCCGGGCTTCAAAAATTATCCGGATCTGGAGTGGGGCATCACCTATTTCCCCAAAAAAGCAGACGGAATTCAATCCGCCCCTTCCGGCAGCTGGGCTGTAGGAGTATCCGCCGACAGCAAGTATCCGAAGGAAGCGGCCGAAGTGGTCAAATGGCTTACAAATAAAGACAGCTCGGTCCAACTGGCCCAGGCAATCAGTATGCCGGCCAGCCGCAAATCGGCGTTCGAAAGCATGACGGAATACAACGAGCTTCCGCTCCGTGTTATTAAAGAGCAAGTAACGACCGTATCCCATGCCAGACCGGTCACTCCAGCGTATCCGGTGCTGACGCAGAAATTTGCCGAAGCCTTGATAGATATTATGGTCGGTGCAGAAGTCAAGAAATCCTTGGACAACGTAGCGTCTACTTATGATGAAGAGTTCAAACGGAATTTCGCTGAATAGCCGGACATAGGAAAACTTAGTGCGGCAAAGGCATACCCCTGTGCCTCTAGCCGCACTTTTATTATCTGCTGAAAGAAAGGAAGAATTGATTATGCAAACGGCAACAAATACGTTGAAAGTAAAGCGTGAATCGTCACTTGGCCGTCAGAAGCGGAGAGAGACCTTGGTCGGCTATTCGTTTGTAACGCCGGCGGTCCTCCTGCTGATTTTTTTTCTGGTCCTCCCTTTTCTGCTCGCCGTTGCGTTCGGCTTCACGAAATTCAATTTGCTGCGTCCGGATAAGATTCAATTTATCGGCTTCGAAAATTATAAGCTACTCTTTACCGATAGCTTGTTCTATAAATCGCTCTGGAACACCTTGTATTTCACGATCATTGTAGTGCCTGTTCAATCAGGAGTAGCGTTAATGCTGGCTTTGCTCGTCAATAACCAGCTCAAGATGCGGAACGTGTTTCGTATCGCCTACTTTAGCCCTGTAGTCACCTCCATGACTGTAATCGCGATTCTTTGGATTTCCCTCTACAACCCTAATGAGGGTCTGATCAATTCGGCTTTGAATTTCTTCGGCATTCCGAACCAGCCTTTTCTGCGAAGCGCTGGTCAGGCAATGAACTCCATCATTTTTATGTCCGTATGGCAGGCAGCAGGCTACCAAATGATGATTTTTCTGGCCGGTCTGCAGGGGATTTCCAAGGATTTATATGAAGCCTCCTCCATAGATGGTGCGAATAAGCTTCAACAGCTGCGCTTCATTACGATCCCCAGTCTTTACAATGTAACCGTTTTTGTGTTGACGATTACGACGATCCAAGCCGTGAAGCTATTCGTACAGCCTTACATCATGACAAACGGCGGGCCGGAAAATTCGACCCGAACGCTGGCCCTGCTTATCTATCAACAAGGCTTTCAGTTTAGGAATGCGGGCTACGCTTCCGCGATATCCGTCATTTTCTTCCTGATCGTTGTATTCATCTCATTCTCCATGAAAAAATTTTTAAGAGATAAATAACGGGAGGAATGGATTAGAAAATGAAAGATACCCGTACAAAGCTGTTATTGAATGTTATAAACATTATAATGTCGCTGCTGTTCATCATCCCGCTTCTATGGATGGTAGTTTCCTCGCTTAAGCCGGAGAACCAGATTTTTGCCGATCTCAGCTCTTTGAAATCGTTGTTGCCTTTGAATATTACCTTTGACAATTACAAAGCAGCTTTTGAACGAATTCCGATGATGAAGTATTTGTTTAATAGTATTTTTTACGTATCCGTTATTAGTATTAGCGGGCTGGGGGTTAACTCCATCTGCGGCTACGCGCTGGCCAAGCTCCATTTCAAGGGCAGGGAATTCATTCTTGTTGCGATTATAGCCCTAATGATTGTTCCATTCGAAAGCATTTTGATGCCGCTGTACCTTGTGGTGAACAGCCTGCACTGGGTCGATACCTGGTTTGCCCTGATCGTTCCGTTCATTGCCAACTGCTTCAGCATTTTTATGTTCCGCCAGTTCTTTATGGACATTCCCAATGAAATTCTGGAATCGGCCTCCATCGATGGTGCTGCTCCGCTGAAGACCTTTGCCTCCATTGTAGTTCCGCTGTCGGGACCTGTCTTTGCAACGGTGTTCATTCTTGATTTCATCAGTCATTGGGGTGATTTCATGTGGCCGATCCTGGTAACGACGGGAGAATCGCTTCGCAATATTCAGCTAGGGATACAGACCTTCTTCACTCTGCCGCCGATCTATTACGGACAAATCATGGCTACGCTGACCTTTACGACAATTCCTATCATCGTACTTTTCTTACTGCTGCAAAAATATTACGTCCAAGGAATCACCAGTGCTGGAATTAAAGGTTGATTTGGAGGATTACTTATGCATATCGACAAATACCGTCCACGTTATCATTTCACGCCCCCGTCACAGTGGATGAACGATCCGAATGGCATGGTGCATTTCAATGGAGAATATCATCTGTTCTATCAATATCATCCGTTCGGAACGACCTGGGGACCGATGCACTGGGGACATGCGGTAAGCCCTGATATGGTACATTGGGAGCATCTTCCGGTCGCACTTTCGCCCGATGAGTATGGACAAATTTTCTCCGGCAGCACGGTTGTGGATTGGACAGACACGTCCGGTTTTTTTGGCGGCAAGCCTGGTCTGGTAGCCATTTTTACGCATCATGATGAACATCCGGGAACAACCAGGCAACGGGAAAGGCAAAGCTTGGCTTACAGCAGCGATTACGGACGAACATGGATAAAATATAGCGGGAATCCCGTACTAGAGGACCCGGGCTACCCCGATTATAGAGACCCTAAGGTGTTCTGGCATGAAGCTGCAGCACGGTGGATTATGGTTCTTGCCACCGGACAGACCATTTGCATCTACACTTCGCCAAATCTTAAGAATTGGAGCTTTGCCAGTGAGTTTGGAGAGGGGCATGGCTCCCATGACGCTGTCTGGGAATGTCCGGATTTGTTCGAATTGGCTGTGGAAGGGGACGTTACGGGGACAAAGTGGGTTTTGTTTGTAAGTACAGGATTAGCCGCCGCTATTCCAGAGGGCTCCCGAACTCAATATTTTGTCGGCCATTTCGACGGGAAGACGTTCATGAATGAGCTGGACTCCAAAGCTGTACGCTGGGTGGATTATGGGCGGGACAATTATGCAGGCGTCAGCTTCTCGGATATACCTGCCGAAGACGGGCGGAGAATTTATATAGGGTGGATGAGCAACTGGAAGTATGCCAATCTTACGCCTTCGGAGGGCTGGAGAAGCGCGATGACGATCCCCAGAGAGCTTTCCCTTAGAGATGTTGATGGTGAAGTGAGGCTGGTGCAGCATCCCGTGGTGGAGCTATCGAAGATTACGGAAGAGACCATACGCTTCAATGAAATAACCGTCGAAGAAGGGATTATTCCTATGACCCGGATTAAGGACGATTCCTTTCGAATCGACGCAGAATTCGAGCTTGGCTCTGCCTCTGAATTCGGCGTGAAAGTACGGGTCTCACAGGACGGAGCCCGTGGTACAATAGTGGGGTATGATACCCGGAGCGGGGAGTATTTAGACCGGTCGTCCTCCGGCGAAGTGATGTTTCACGAGCTATTTTCCGGCAAGCATTGCGCAAAGCTTGGGTCTTCATCCCAGCGCGTGAATCTGCAGATTTGGGTGGACAGATCATCGGTGGAGGTGTTTGCAGGCAACGGGGAATGTGTGATTACCGATTTAATATTTCCGGAGCCTGAAGATCATGGACTGGAGATCTATGCGCGTGAAGGGAACGTAAGGCTTCTTTCTCTGGAGGTAACCAAACTAAATTTAAAATAGCAGGTGAGACCGCCATGAACAGAATTATGGTTGTCGATGATGAAGCGATTCAGAGAAGGGTGCTCGGGAAGATGATCCGGGAATTCCTGCCTGATTGTGAGGTCGTTGAAGCCAATAACGGCAAGACCGCTCTGGATATTGTCCGATCCGCTGCCTTTGATGTCGTTATTACGGATATTAAAATGCCAATCATGGATGGTTTCGGTTTTATTGAGCATATGAATGAACTGTCAGCCGATACGAAGATCATCATATTAAGCAGCTACCGTTACTTCGAATATGCCCAGCGCGCCATTCGGCTCGGCGCTTTCGACTACTTGCTGAAGCCGGTGAAGGAAGAGAGCATTGGCTTGCTGCTTGAGAAGGTTCGGGAAAGCATAGAAAAAGAAAAACGCATCTCTCCGGAACAAGAGATCATCAATGAACAGTTCAACAGCAGTATGAATGTTTATTATGAGCATTTGCTAGGGGAATGGATACAAAACGGGGTTTCCGGCGCGAAATTTCACGAAATTCAGCATCAATATTCTCTGGACCCATGCGGGGCAGTTATCGTAACCCGGATTGAGGACAGCGCCTCCGGGGACATGTCTGCTGCCAGCCTGGAGGACATCAGAAGAACAATGCCCGTCATGCTGACAAGCCTTCTTCACTCAGCCGGTCGGGCTGTGTCCTTTTTTTCTTCAAAACACAAAATGACTATGATCTCTATTATAACGGCGAAGATTCCTTCCGAGGTTATTCCATCCCCTACGATAGGAGTTCTGGAGGAGTACAGCCAGCGGCTTTCCGCCAAGTACCAGATGTCGTTCGCTATTGGCGTGGGCAATGTGCAAACGGATCTATACCGTGAAGCAGGTGACTCCTATATAGAAGCACTGGAAGCAGTTGATTTCCGATATTTTTTGGACAGTGAGCGGGTTATTACCTATTGTGGTCTTTCCGGCCGGATTGCACCCATGCTTTATGACTTTCATAAAGACGAGGACATGTTCAAAGAATACATTAGAACGGTCAAGACCGATGCGGTCCTCAGATATACGGATGATTTGTTCTGCCGGGTTCTGGAGAAAGGATTGCCCTACCGGGAGCAATGGCTTAAATCCATAGTTCATCTTGTTGTTCATATCGCTCCTGTGGTCAAAGGATATCTAAGTGATGAGGCTTACCGCCGCACCATGTACGATGCCGAGAGCAGCCTGACTGCTTGCGTCAATTACAGGGATTGCAAAGAACAGTTTTTGGGAATCCTAAGAGGGTTCATGTCGATTCTGCAAACCAATCGGGCAAAGAAGCATGATACGGTAATTGAAAAGTGTATAAATTATATCGATGCAAACTACATGGAGGACATATCTCTTGATCTAGTAGCAAACCGGCTGTTTTTCAGCCCCAATTACTTGAGTGTTATTTTCAAAAGTTATCTCGGCGTCTCCTTTACGAAGTATTTGTCTGATATCCGGCTGGAAAGGGCAGTTCAACTGCTGGGAATCAGCGACATGAAAGTATATGAAATAGCAGGTAAAGTGGGCTTTAAGGATGAAAAATATTTTTACCGCGTGTTTAAAGCAAAATACGGTCTTACACCTGATGAATACCGTAAAAAAAATGCTTTCCCGTCACCCCCATCCTGATTAGATTGCAAGGCAGTCAAGGGCTAGCACTTGTCAGTGCTGGCGCACTATGGTATAATTTTTTTGGTAATAATGAGATAAGTCCGTTGTGTAAAGAGTGGGGAAACCCACTCTTTATCTTTGGTATATAGCAAAAGACAAGTTCGTGGAGGTTATTATCTTTTGAGCACACCCAAATCCAAAATTAAACAAACGGTAGAGCAAATGCTCGGACCCTATCTTGACGACAATGGTTTCGAACTGGTGGACGTTGAATACGTGAAGGAAGGCTCCAACTGGTTTCTGCGCATATTCGTGGATAAAGAAGGCGGCATCGATATTGATGACTGCGGCAGTATCAGCGAATATTTCAGTTCAAAGCTGGATGAGAATGATCCTATTCCTGAGGCTTATTTCCTTGAGGTATCCTCGCCGGGTGCTGAACGTCCGCTCAAAAAAGCTGCGGATGTTGCCAAAGCGGTAGGCAAGGACGTGTATGTGACTGTTTATGAGCCGATTCAGGGACTCAAGGAGTTCGAAGGACGTTTGCTTTCGTTCGACAACGAGGAGTTGCTCATCTCCGCGGGCAAAAAACAACATGCAGTACCGTATGCCAAAGTCGCCAGCGCGAGATTGGCCATCATTTTTTAATGTCTTGAAAGGGGGACCGGAATTTCATGAGTATGGATTTTATTGAAGCTATGAATGAACTGGAAAGGGAGAAGGGCATTAGCAAGGATGTGCTGTTCGAGGCCATCGAAGCTGCGCTGATCTCCAGCTATAAACGCAATTTTAATGCGGCTCAGAATGTGCGCGTAGACATGAACCGCAACACAGGTGTAATTAAAGTATTTGCCCGCAAGCTGATTGTAGATGAGGTTTTGGATACACGCACCGAAATTTCATTGCCGGCGGCCAGAGAGATTAATCCTCACTTTCAGCTGGAAGACATTGCTGAGCTTGAGGTAACACCGCGTGATTTTGGTCGCATTGCGGCTCAGACCGCCAAGCAGGTCGTAACCCAGCGCATTCGCGAAGCGGAGCGTGGACTTATCTATAACGCCTTTATTGACAAGGAAGACGATATTGTTACGGGTCTTGTACAACGTCAGGATATGCGCAACGTGTATGTTGATCTTGGCAAAATTGAGGCGGTTCTTCCGCTGAACGAATTGATGCCGGGTGAAAAGTTCAAGCAAAGCGAGCGTATCAAGGCGTATATCACTAAAGTTGAGAATACGACCAAAGGACCGCAAATCATGCTGTCCCGCAGTCATCCAGGTTTGCTGAAGCGTCTGTTCGAGCTTGAGGTTCCGGAAATTTTTGACGGAGTGGTTGAGATTCGTTCCGTAGCCCGTGAGGCTGGCTTCCGTTCCAAAATTGCAGTGTTTTCCCGCAACCCGGAAGTCGATCCGGTCGGTTCGTGTGTAGGCCCAAGAGGTACGCGTGTTCAGACCATCGTTACCGAGCTTCGCGGCGAGAAGATCGATATCGTCCGGTATTCGGATCTGGTACAGGAGTATGTGGCAAATGCACTCAGTCCGTCCAAGGTGCTTGAGGTTCAAGTCTTTGAAGCGGAGAAAATGGCACGGGTCATCGTTCCAGATTATCAATTATCGCTGGCCATTGGCATTAAAGGGCAAAACGCGCGTCTTGCCGCTAAGCTGACAGGTTGGAAAATTGATATTAAAAGTGAGACCCAAGCGGAGCAGGAATACGGCAGAGCTAGAACATCTAATGATGAAATGCATCAGGATTCCGTCTCCATTGATTAATTAACAGTTGGCGGGAGGTGCAGGTATGAAACAAAGAAAGGTGCCGCTGCGCAAATGTGTCGCCAGCCAGGAGATGATGCCCAAAAAAGAGCTGATTCGGGTGGTCAGGACACCTGAGGGCGAAGTGCTGATTGATCTGACCGGCAAAAAGTCGGGACGGGGCGCTTATATATGCGGCAAGCTGGAATGCTTCAAGCTGGCACAAAAGACAAAGGCGCTTGACCGGGCTCTTAAATGTCAGGTGAGTCCGGAAATATACGCTCAGCTTACCAGGGATTTTGCTTCTGTTGAGGAGCAGTTTTTGGCAGCAAAGGACAGTGAGGATAATGAGTAAAGCACTTTCTTATTTAGGGCTTGCCATGCGCGCAGGCAAGATTGTCACCGGTGACGAAGGAGTGCTGAAAGCAGTACGTTCTTCGGAAGCGAAGCTGGTCATTCTTGCAGGCGACGCTTCAGATAACACACAAAAAAAGTTCCGTGATAAATGCGGGACCTACGATATTCCACTAGTGATCGGATTTCACCGGGATAGCCTCGGTGCAAGTATTGGTAAGGATCAGCGTGTTGTGCTGGCCATTACGGATAAAGGATTCGCGGAAATGATCTCCAAGCAGCTCGGAGATAATGTCGGAGGTGGATTTATTGAGTAAAGAGGACAATAAAGATAAACTGCGTGTTTACGAATACGCCAAATCACTGAACATGAGCAGTAAAGAAATTATTACGATTCTGAAGCGTTTGGATGTCCCTGTGAATAATCATATGAGTGTCATGGAGAACGGTTCTGTGAACAAAGTAGAGCAATTCTTTAAGGATATTAAATCAAACGCTGCAGCCAAAAGGGATACAGGCACAAGCAACCGTCCGGTAAATACCGGTACAGCAACAGCCGACTCCGCAAGTGGCCAGAATGTTAACAAAAATCAACCGGAAAAGCAGGTAGGTATGAACAGTAACCAAAACAACAACCAATCGACGTCACCAAGGCCCCAAAGCGGACAAGATTCCCGCAGAACACAAACAAGCTCTACACAGAGCGCACGCCCGCAAACAGGCGGTGCACCGCGTCAAGGCAGCACCGGCGGCAGCCGTCCGCAAGGCAGCAACGGCAGTACAGGCGGAAACCGTCCGCAAGGCGGCACCGGTAATTCCGGCGGCAGCCGTCCGCAAAGCAGCAACGGAACTCGTCCGCAAGGCAGTACTGGCGGCAGTCGCCCGCAGGGCGCACAAGGTGGAGCACCACGTACCGGTGATCGTCCGCAAGGATCGGGTCAAGGGGGCAACCGTCCGCAGGGCGGAGCACCACGCACAGACAGCCGTCCGCAAAGCGGATCTCCGCGGACAGGAGCTCCAGGCGGCACTCGTCCGCAAGGCGCACAAGGTGGAGCACCACGTACGGGTGATCGTCCGCAAGGAGCAGGTCAAGGCGGCACCGGGGATTTCTCCCGCGGCGGCGACAGAGGTCCCAAGAAGAATGCAACCGGCGGCAGACCAAACACCAACCAGGGTCAAAGACGTTTTGAAGATGGTAAAGGCGGCAACTTCCGCGGACGCGGAGGCAAGAATGGTCGCGGCAAGAATCAGCAGATGGAGCGCCGGGAGAAGATCGACAACACGCCGAAGAAGATTATTGTACGCGGCAGCATGACTGTTGGTGAAACAGCGAAGCTGCTCCATAAGGATGCTTCGGAAGTCATCAAGAAATTGATCTCTATGGGTGTAATGGCTACCATTAACCAGGAGCTTGATATCGATACTATTCTGCTTTTGGCCGGTGAGTTCGGTGTAGAAGTAGAAGTGAAGATTCCTGTTGATGAAGACAGCTTCGAGACAGTGGAAGAGAGTGACACTGATGAAGAGCTGCAAGACCGTCCTCCGGTAGTTACGATCATGGGACACGTTGACCATGGTAAAACAACTCTGCTTGATGCCATCCGTTCAACGAATGTGACCGGCGGCGAAGCCGGCGGAATCACACAGCATATCGGTGCGTACCAGGTAGAAATCAACCACAAAAAAATCACGTTCCTCGATACACCGGGTCACGAAGCGTTTACCGCTATGCGTGCACGCGGAGCGCAGGTTACGGATATGACAATTATCGTAGTCGCTGCCGATGACGGCGTTATGCCTCAGACAGTAGAAGCTATTAGCCATGCAAAAGCAGCGGGACTGCCAATCATTGTTGCTGTCAACAAGATTGACAAGCCGGGAGCGGACCCAGATAAAGTTAAGCAAGAGCTTACCAATTATGAGCTGGTTCCTGAGGAGTGGGGCGGAGACACCATCTTCGTTAACCTGTCCGCTAAACAGCGCATCGGTCTGGAAGACTTGCTGGAAATGATTTTGCTCGTTGCCGAAGTGAATGAATATAAAGCGAACCCGGACAAACGGGCGCGCGGTACAGTTATAGAAGCCGAGCTTGATAAAAACCGCGGACCGGTTGCGCGTATTCTCGTACAGCACGGTACACTGAAAGTGGGAGACGCTTTTGTAGCCGGTAACTGCTTCGGACGCGTACGTGCCATGGTTAACGATAAAGGCCGCAAAATCAAGGAAGCCGGACCTTCCACACCTGTGGAAATTACCGGTTTGACTGAAGTGCCGCAGGCCGGAGATCCGTTTATGGCCTTTGAAGATGAACGCAAAGCCCGTGCAATCGCGGACAGACGTTCGACTACACAGCGCCAGTCCGAGCTGAACACTAACACCCGTGTAACCCTGGATGATCTGTTCAAGCATATCAAGGACGGCGAAATCAAGGATCTGAACGTTATTATCAAAGCGGATGTACAGGGATCGGTTGAGGCCCTTAAAGGTTCCCTGGCTAAAATCGAAGTTGAAGGTGTGCGCGTAAAAATCCTTCACAGCGGAGCCGGTGCGATTACAGAGTCGGATATTACTTTGGCAGCAGCTTCCAACGCTATTGTAATCGGCTTTAACGTTCGTCCGGACGCTCAGACCAAGGCAGCAGCTGATCAAGAGAAGGTAGATGTTCGTTTACACCGTATCATCTACAACGTTATTGAAGAAATTGAGCAAGCGATGAAAGGCATGCTTGACCCTATCTTTAAAGAGAACATCATCGGCCATGCTGAAGTACGCAACGTCTTTACAATCAGCAAAGTCGGCACCATTGCAGGTTGTATGGTTACTTCCGGCAAAATTGCCCGTAATGCTGAAATGCGTTTGATCCGCAGCGGAATTGTTGTTTTTGAAGGTAAGATTGATACCTTGAAACGCTTCAAGGACGATGCGAAAGAAGTGGCACAAGGTTATGAATGTGGCATAACTTTGGAACGCTATAATGATGTCAAAGAAGGCGACATTATCGAAGCGTTCATTATGGAAACTGTTGAGCGCTAAGCAAAGAGGTGAACAAAGATGTCTAAAATCAGAGCTGGACGTGTAGGCGAGCAGATTAAAAAAGAGCTTAGCCTGCTCATTCAGAAAGAACTAAAAGATCCCCGCATCGGTTTTGTAACTGTAACCGGCGTAGAGGTAACCAACGATCTGTCGCAGGCCAAAGTGTACCTCAGCGTGTTTGGTGACGACGAACAGAAGGCGGGCTCCCTCAAAGCAATTGAGAAGGCTAACGGCTTTCTCCGCTCAGAGCTGGGTAAAGCGATCCGTCTCCGGCATACGCCGGAACTGATCTTCAAGTTCGATGAGTCCGTTGCTTATGGCAGCCACATTGAGAAGCTGCTTGGACAAATCGGCAAGAACGAAGAAAGCTAGGCAACATAAAAGGAGACGGCGAATGCAGAGCTATGAACAAAGTCTCCAGCAGACCCGTAAATTTCTGCTGGAACACGACGATTATCTTGTAGTGTCGCATGTTCAGCCGGACGGAGATGCAGTCAGTTCCACCCTTGCGGTGGGCTGGCTTCTCTCATGTTTGGGCAAGAATTACACTATGATTAATGAAGGTCCGATCCCCAAGCGGATGGAATACTTATGGCATGCCGATGAAATCGTTAATATGTCTGCTGCGGAGCCCCTGAGCACGTACAGCAATATCATATGCGTCGATTGTGCCGATTTTCAGCGTGTAGGACAGACTCAGCGATATTTTGCAGAGAATGCTCTTATCGTAAACATAGATCATCATCCGACCAACAACGGCTACGGATTCCTTACCTTAATCAAACCGGATGCCGCTGCTACCGCAGAAATTTTGTTCGATTTACTGAAAACGTTCGAAGTGGAATGGAATCTTGATATTGCTACAGCCATATATACAGGACTACTGACGGATACGGGCGGTTTTCGTTACACCAATACATCGTCAAAGGTGATGGCTGCTGTTTCAGATCTTCTGGCACTGGGAGTCAACGGGCCCGAGCTCGCGGAAACTCTGCTGGAAGAAATGACACTGCCTCAGGTTAAGGTGTTGAACCGGGCATTGAACACCTTGCAATTATCGGCAGAAGGCGATATTGCCTGGGTTCAGGTAACACCTCAGGATATGATTGACTGCGCTGCCGCTAACGAGGATTTGGAGGGGATCGTAAATTATCCCCGCAATATCCGCGGTGTGGAGGTAGGCATTCTGTTTAAAGTGATCCATGACAACGCCGTGAAGGTTAGTCTGCGCTCCGCTGGTAAGGTGGACGTTGCGGCACTTGCCCAAAAATTCGGAGGAGGCGGACATACCCGTGCCGCCGGCGCCCGTATAGAGGCTTCACTTACTCAGGTTATGACGCAGGTGCTTGAGGAGGTAAGGCGGCATTTATGAGCGAGCTGGAAGGTGTTTTGGCTGTATATAAACCGGCAGGGTTCACTTCGCATGATGTTGTAGCCAAGGTACGGCGTATTCTCGGGATGAAACGAATCGGCCATACAGGTACGCTTGATCCGCAGGTGACCGGTGTTTTGCCGCTTTGTCTTGGGCGGGCCACGCGAGTGGTTGAATACATTCAAGAGCTTCCTAAGGAATACGTAGCAACACTACGGTTAGGGATGTCCAGCGACACGGAGGATTTAACCGGAACCATAACGGAAACGGTGGATCAGGTTCATGTCACCGAAGAGGAAATGCGGGCTGTTCTTGATTCCTTTAAAGGCGTGATTTCCCAGACTCCTCCTATGTACTCCGCCGTTAAGGTCGACGGTAAGCGGCTCTATGAGCTGGCCCGTGAAGGCAAAACGGTAGAACGAAAAAGCCGTGAGGTTGAGATTTATGAAATAGAGATGCTGCAGATGGAGTGGAACGGTAACTATCCGGACATTACATTCCGTGCTCTCTGCTCCAAGGGGACCTACATCCGTACACTTTGTGTTGATATCGGCCGTGCGCTTGGACTTCCTGGCGTGATGGTGAAGCTTACGAGAACGATGTCAGCGGGCATAAGAGCCAATCACTGTCTAACCTTTGATGAAATTGCGGAGCGCCAGGCTTCCGGGACGCTGAAAGATCATCTTATTCGCGCGGACGAAGCTATTGCACATTTGCCTATGCATACGGTGATGGAGGAGAAGAAGAAGGCAGCGCTGCAAGGACAACGTCTCTCCTCCCGCTTTGTGGCACCTGAAGTAAAGAAGGCCGGGCATTTCCGGCTGTATGATCTACAGGGGCTTTTCCTCGGGATCTATGAGCTGGAAGAGAACGGGGCTATTGCTCCGGTCAAAGTATTTGCACAAATGTAATATCAACTTTACAAAGTGAATTGCAGGTGAGAAACAGCGTGAGAACCGTAACGTTAACCTATCCTATATCTCCGGAGAATGCAGCTGTGTGGGCTGGACCCCAGGTAGCCGCTCTTGGTCAGTTTGACGGTCTGCACCGCGGACATGCCAGTGTTATTAAATCCGCTATAGCTCTGGCTCGCCAAAAGGGTGTCACAGCTGCAGTGATAACTTTTCACCCCCATCCGAAAGACGTGATGGGCAGGGGCGATTATGACGGATATTTGACGCCGCCAAGGGACAAGGAGAAGCTGCTTGTCGATATGGGGGTCGATATACTCTATATTATTGAATTTAATGAGCAGCTCTCCCGGGTGAGTCCGCAAGACTTTGTATCCGGTATGCTGCTGCCGCTCCATATTGTCACAGCGGTTATAGGCTTTGATTTCCGCTTCGGATACAAAGGTGAAGGCGATGCCGATATGCTTCGGGAGCTGGGACAAGGGCTGATGGCTGTGGAAACCGTCCCGCCTTTCCTGCTTGAAGGACAGAAGGTAAGCAGCTCCGGTATACGCAAAAGCCTTCAAAGCGGGGATTTGGAGCTCGCTAATGCATGGTTTGGCCGCTGCTATCATCTGCGGGGAACGGTGGTGCATGGTGAGAAGCGCGGCCGCACTATTGGATTTCCTACAGCGAATCTTCTGCTTGAAGACCGTTTTGTCATTCCGGCAAAAGGCGTTTATGCTGTCCGTGTATTCTACAATGACAAGGTTCTGCCGGGTGTTATGAATGTCGGTGTTAAACCTACTTTTCATGAAGATGTAACTGCCCCGAGCTTCGAAGTGCACTTATTCGATTATGACGGAGATTTGTATGAAAAACAGCTGACTGTGGAATTGGTCTCATACATCCGGCCAGAGCGTAAATTCGACTCTATTCAGGCCCTGATCCAGCAAATCGGCTCAGATGCAGAGACAGCCAAAAAGCTGTTGAAGGACAATAAATAAACTGCTTTGGACATGACGTTTACTTTTATCTGGTAAGGTGCTATACTGATTAACGTTGCTGGAAAGACAGCAAACATAACCATAGCTTGGTTATTCGATCTCACCGACGGTGACGAGGCTATAGGCGATTATATTGAAGGAGGTGAATAGGATGGCATTGACTCAAGAACGTAAACACCAATTGATTGACGAGCACAAAACTCATGAATCCGATACAGGATCCCCTGAGGTGCAGGTTGCTATCCTTACGGAGAACATCGTTAATCTGACTGACCACTTGCGCACGCACAAGAAGGATCATCATTCCCGTCGTGGATTGTTGAAGATGGTTGGACAACGTCGTAAATTGCTGGCGTATTTGAAGAACAAAGACATCAGACGTTACAGCGCCCTGATCGAAAGACTCGGATTGCGCCGTTAATCATCCATAAGATTACCCTTAAAGCAGCCTGGTTGTTTACCGTATGTCCTTCTCGGAGCGACAACGGGGACGACCGGGTTGCTTTTTGAAAATAAGGGTATTCTATTTCTTGGGTGAACTCATGCAATTCATGGGCTGGATCATATTATTCGCAAAAACGCCTACTTCTTCCTTAAATGAGGCCAGGCCGTTTTTGCTTGTTTTGTAATAGAATCGGAAAGTGTCCTTAACAGGGCGGAAAAACATTAAACAAGTTAGATTCAAGGAGGGAATTTATGGAACAACGTGTTGAAATGCAACTGGGCGGAAGACGCCTTGTACTGGAAACAGGCCGCTTGGCGAAGCAGGCAAACGCAGCAGTTATGGTGCGTTATGGGGATACTTCAGTATTGTGTACGGTTACAGCTTCAAAAGAACCGAAGGATCTGGATTTTTTCCCGCTTACCGTCAACTATGAGGAAAGATTATATGCGGTGGGTAAAATCCCCGGCGGATTTATTAAAAGAGAAGGCAGACCGAGTGAAAAGGCGATCCTGTCGAGCCGTTTGACAGACCGTCCTATTCGTCCTCTGTTCCCGGAAGGCTTCCGTAATGATGTACAAGTACTCAATATGGTGATGAGCGTAGACCAGGATTGCACACCGGAAATTGCGGCTATGATCGGTACTTCCGCTGCACTGAGCATCTCTGATGTCCCTTTTGACGGACCGATCGGCGGCGTAGCTGTGGGCCGGGTGAATGGTGAGTTCGTGATCAACCCTGATATTGCTCAGCAAGCCGTAAGTGACATGTATCTGGTTGTTGCCGGAACTAAAGACGCTATTATGATGGTAGAAGCGGAAGCCAATGAATTAACAGAAGAAATTATGCTCGAAGCGATTATGTTCGGTCATGATGAAATCCGCAAAATTGTGGCTGTTATTGAAGAGCTGGTTAAACTTTCCGGCAAAGAGAAAATGGCTGTAAAGCTGCATGCGGTTAACGCTGAAGTGAATGCTGATGTTCGCGCGATGGCGGAAAGCCGTCTTGTGGAAGCAGTGAAAATTGCTGAGAAGCATGCGCGTCAAGAAGCTATCGATGTTGTGAATAATGAGACCGTTGCGTATTTCGTGGAGAAATACATAGAATCACCTGAGCTGCTGAAGGATGTTAAAGAAGTTCTTCATGATATCGTAAAAGAAGAAGTAAGACGTCTTATTACGCATGACAAGGTCCGTCCGGATGGCCGTAAGCTTGATGAAATTCGTCCAATCGAATGTGATACAAACCTTCTGCCGCGTACTCACGGCTCTGGTCTTTTCACGCGCGGTCAGACACAAGTGCTGAGCGTATGTACACTTGGTGCACTTGGTGATGTGCAAATTCTGGACGGCATTGATCTTGCCGAAACCAAACGGTTCATGCACCATTACAATTTCCCGCCGTTCAGCGTAGGGGAAGCCCGTCCGCTCAGAGCACCGGGTCGCCGGGAGATTGGTCACGGAGCACTTGGCGAACGCGCCTTGTCCAAGGTCATTCCAAGTGAAACTGAATTCCCGTACACCATCCGTCTCGTATCTGAAGCTATCGAGTCTAATGGCTCCACTTCCCAGGCAAGCATCTGTGCCAGCATACTGGCTATGATGGATGCAGGTGTGCCGATCAAAGCGCCGGTAGCCGGTGTAGCGATGGGTCTCATTAAGGATGGAGAGCATGTCTCGATCCTGACGGATATTCAAGGCATGGAAGATCACCTTGGCGATATGGACTTTAAGGTAGCGGGTACAGCGGAAGGTGTAACAGCGATCCAGATGGACATCAAGATTGCCGGCATTGACCGTCAAATTTTGCAGGATGCCCTGCAGCAGGCTAAAGATGGACGCATGTTCATCTTGGGTAAAATGCTGGAAGTGATCTCTGAGCCAAGACCTAATCTGTCCAAATATGCTCCGAAGATTATTATCATTAACATCAATCCTGACAAAATCCGTGATGTTATCGGCGCTGGCGGGAAGATTATTAATAAAATTATTGAAGAAACCGGCGTTAAGATCGATATCGAGCAGGATGGCCGTGTCTTCATCGGTTCGTCGAACGAAGAAATGATCCAAAAAGCTCGTTCCATCATCGAAGGCATTGTACGTGAAGTGCAAGTCGGCGAAATCTACGTTGGTACTGTAAGACGCATCGAGAAATTCGGCGCATTTGTCGAACTCATTCCGGGCAAAGACGGATTGGTGCATATTTCTCAGCTGTCCACAGAGCGCGTAGCTAAGGTGGAGGATGTTGTGGCTATCGGAGATACGATTACTGTAAAAGTAACCGAAATCGACCAGCAGGGCCGCGTCAACCTGTCACGCAAAGCTGTCCTGACCGCTGAAACCGGAGCTAAAGCGTAAAAACAGCCTATTTCAAGTGAAACGCCTAATTTTATGGTTACCCGAAAGAGACAGAAGCGATTGCGTTCTGGCTCTTTTTTAAAATATAAAAAAGTATAAGTTTTCACTATACTTTGCTTATATTTCTACGAGAAACGGATACCATCCCTTTGAGGACGGTGAAGCCGTTTCTTCTTGAATATAAGACAGTAATATGCTGAACAAGTCCGCCTTTATGCATAATTCTTCCGCCCTTATCATAGGTTGGGACAAAGCGTCCCCTACCAGCAAAAAGGGGTGCAAACTGTTTCTGCCGGGGAGGAAGGTTGTCATGAAGTCGCAAAAGACGGCGGTTGTGCTGGCCTGTATAGCTGTCGTAATCGGGATTGGAAGCACAATAGGGCCGGTTAGGGCTATGCTGGAGCAACTCTCTCCCGAAGGCGGAGCCGCCGCTGTATGGAAAGGCATATCCTATTTCCCAGAAGATAAGCTTCGCATAACCATCGAGACCAAGGCGGCTGAATTAAAGACCCCTCCGGTTGATGCGGTTGTAGACAGAGTGTGGAAGGCTATACCGGGCTATAACGGGCTGGAGGTAGACGTTGAGGCTACTTACCGGAAATCTCTTCTGGTGTCACCCAATGCGGAAATCAGGTACGTTTACAGGCAGACCCCCCCAGCGGTGTCTCTGAATGATCTGGGGGCGCAGCCGATTTACCGGGGATATCCGGGCAAGCCCATGGTTTCTTTGATGATTAATGTAGCGTGGGGTAATGAGTATATTCTGCCTATGCTTACTATTTTGGATGAGGAGAAGGTTAAGGTTACCTTTTTTCTGGATGGCAGCTGGTTAAGTCATAATGCGGAGCTTGCGGCAGAGATGCTGAAGCGTGGGCATGAGCTGGAGAATCACGCATACACCCATCCCAAGATGAGTAATTTAAGCCGTCCCAGAGCTTCTCTTGAAATTGACAAAACACGAAAGCTTCTGGAGAAGCTGGGTATAGCAAATAAATGGTTTGCTCCGCCTTCGGGGGATTATGATCAGGAAACGGTAGAGATCGCAAGCGGATTAGGACTCAAAACAGTACTGTGGACGCTGGATACAGTCGATTGGCGAAATCCTTCACCAGAATCCATTGTGTCTAAAATCAGTACAAAAGTGGAGCCGGGATTCCTTATCCTGATGCACCCTACCTCATCTTCCTCCAAAGCGCTGAGAGGCATGATACGGGGGATTAAGGCGAAAGGGTTAAAGCTCGGAACAGTCAGCCAGACGCTGTCAGAAGAGCGGGTATTGCCCTCTGAAGTTGAGTGAGAAGGTTATTTCTGCTAATATCAAAAAAGATGTTTTCATAGAGGTATGCCAGGAGGATTTTTAAGTGGAAAAAATAGTGCTGTCCAACGGGTTGCGAGTAGTGATGGAGAAAATTCCAACCGGACGTTCCGTCTCCTTCGGAATATGGGTTAAAACTGGCTCGCGGAACGAGCGTCCGGAGAATAACGGGATTTCCCATTTTGTGGAGCATATGCTTTTTAAGGGCACCGACCGCTTCAGTGCTAAGGATATTGCGGAGCAATTTGACGCCATTGGCGGGAATGTTAATGCCTTCACCTCGAAGGAATACACTTGCTATTATGCCAAAGTGCTGGATGAGCATTTGCCCATAGCTATCGATGTGCTTGCCGATATGTTTTTTCGTTCCAGGATGGACGCTGAAGAGCTGGCGAAGGAAAAGAACGTCATTCTTGAAGAAATTGCGATGTGTGAGGATACGCCTGATGACTTGGTACATGATCTGATGAGTGCCGCCGCCTATGGCGAACATCCGCTGGCATACACGATTCTCGGGCTGAAGGAACGTCTTCTGGACATGACACCGGACCATCTTCACGCCTATATGAAGGAACAATATACGATAGAGAACACTGTAATCAGCATAGCAGGCAATATTAATGAGAGTCTTGTCGAGCTGCTCGAACATCATTTTGGCACATTTGGGAATCACGGAACCTCGGCTCCCTTGTCGCCGCCTGACTTCCGGGGCAATTTAAGATTTCACCGCAAAAAAACAGAACAAAATCACATCTGCCTCTCTCTCCCGGGCGTACGTTCCGGAGATCCGCTGCAATATGCGATGGTGCTGATTAATAACGCTGTCGGCGGCGGTATGAGCTCCCGGATGTTTCAGGAGATCCGCGAAAAGCGCGGTTTGGCCTACTCCGTCTACTCCTATCACAGCTCCCAGGCCGACAGCGGCTTGTTTACTGTATATGCAGGCACTGCGCCCAAGCAAACGAAGGAAGTAATGGAACTGACCAAAGAGATGATGCATGAGCTTGCAGTGAAAGGCCTTAGCGAGGACGAGCTTAAGAAGGGCAAGGAACAGCTCAAGGGCAGCCTGATTCTCAGTCTGGAGAGCACAAGCAGCCGTATGAACCGGATCGGCAAGAATGAGCTCATGCTCGGCAGACATGATACCCTGGATGATATGATCGCCAAGATCGGGCAAGTAACCATGGAAGATATCAATACCGTTTTGAACCATATGTTTGCAGAACCGCTCGCAATGGCCATGGTGGGTTCATCAGATAAAGCAATTGCAAAGGTAAGGAGAGATGATCTTGTCTTATTACGTTCAAATCAATAAGCTACAAGGAAATGAAGAGGTATTCCTGCCTCGTAAAATGTCGGAGCAAGCTTCAGGATATGACCTGTTCGCGGCTGTTGAAGCCGAGGTTATGCTTGCCCCTGGTGAGCGGGCGTTGATTCCGACAGGAATAGCATTGGCAATGCCGGACGGATTGGAAGCCCAAATACGCCCGCGCAGCGGATTGGCGCTAAAGCATGGCATCACCTGTCTTAATACGCCCGGTACCATTGATGCCGACTATCGTGGAGAGATTAAGGTATTATTGATTAATTTGGGGCAGGAGCCCTTTGCCATTTCCCGTAATGAACGGATCGCTCAGATGGTATTTCAGGCAGTCCCGACTGTGACCCTGGTGGAAGTAGAGCAGCTCTCGGATACCGAGCGGGGTGCCGGAGGCTTTGGGCATACGGGGAAATAATATATAAATTAAATCAAAGCTTGCGGAGTCATGCCCATCGGGGTATGGAGCCGCAGGCTTTTTTTATTTTTATTTTCCATGTAAATTCCAGCTTCAGCTTCATTACCCTCCGCTTTCACCCATCTGCAGTCTTCGGCATAAGATGCTTTATAGTCGAGAGTGTAGTTGAAAGGAGCGTCATCCCTATGCTTACTGGCGTCAGGATCGTCTTCCTGGGCGGGGACGCAAGACAGATTGAAGTGATACGAAAGTGTGTGGAAATGGATGCTACAGTGAGCGCTGCCGGGTTCGATCAATGGGAGGCCCCATGTGACGGGGTTAGCCTGGAGTTAATGTCTGTAGAATTGTTGAGTAATGCGGATGTTCTGGTTCTTCCAACGGTGGGCTGCGACGATGAGGGGAATATCAGTGCCTTATTTTCCTCGCAGCATCTTCAGTTTCTGGAAGAGCATGCCGTGGCTTTGCCGGGCCATTGTACGGTTTACACCGGTATGGCGAAAGAATACTTACGCCGGCTTTGCGTCAAGCATAAGCTGAAGCTGGTGGAAATGCTGGATCGCGACGATGTGGCCATTTACAACTCCATCCCGACAGCCGAGGGCGCACTGGTTATAGCCATTCAGAATACCAAGTTTACCATTCACGGCTCCAAGTCGATGGTGCTGGGTATGGGGAGAACCGGCTTTACCATGGCCAGAACTCTGCAGGGATTGGGTGCCAGCGTGAAGGTTGGTGTCAGGAAGCAGGAGCATTTTGCACGTGCGGAACAAATGGGATGGAAGCCTTTTTTAACTGAAAATCTACTCCAGCACGTACCGGATGCTGATCTGATATTCAATACGATTCCAGGCATGATCATTACTGCTGAGGTTTTATCACGAATACCCAAACACTCCCTGATTATCGATCTGGCTTCCGCACCTGGCGGCTGTGATTTCCGTTATGCGGAGAAAAGAGGGATTAAAGCGATACTGGCTCCCGGTCTTCCCGGAATCGTTGCGCCGGAAACGGCTGGAATCATTATGGCAAATGCGCTGGTACAGTTAATATCGGACGAGACTTTTAACAAGGGGGGATGAATAATGAACTGGAGTGGAAAAACAGTCGGGTATGCGATTACCGGTTCCCATTGTACATTTGCCGAGGTAATGCCACAGATTCAGCGCTTCATGGATGGTGGCGCAAACGTCGTGCCAATCGTTTCCGGAGCGGTGCTGGCAACGGATACCCGGTTTGGCACATCGGAAAATTGGCTAAAACAGTTGAAAGATATAACAGGGAATGATATCATTTCTACAATTGTTGAAGCAGAACCGCTCGGTCCTTCCAAGCTGCTGGATGTGCTGACGATAGCACCCTGCACAGGAAACACCACGAGCAAGCTGGCTAACGCAATGACAGACAGTCCGGTACTCATGGCGGCAAAGTCGCAGATGCGCAACGGGCGCCCTGTTGTTTTGGCGATATCGACGAACGACGGACTGGGTCTGAACGCTGCCAATATCGCGAAGCTGCTTGTGGCCAAGAATATTTATTTTGTTCCGTTCGGTCAGGATAACCCGCAGGCGAAACCCAATTCGCTCGTGGCACGCATGGATCTCATTCCAGAGGCCTGCTATGCCGCGCTGCAGGGAACCCAGCTGCAACCGATGATTGTCGAACGGTTTCATTCAGCATAGATGAATCAGTAGATCAAGCTGTAATTAATAGAAGGGGAGATGCACCAAATGAGCAATGTAAAGTTTAATGTCGCCGTGGTCGGAGCGACGGGAGCGGTAGGAGAACAAATTATAGGCCTCTTGGAGAAACGGAACTTTCCGATATCCAAGCTGAAGTTGCTGTCTTCTCCGCGGTCGGCAGGCACGGTAATAAACTTTAAGGGCCAAGATATCGTAGTGGAAGAAGCTACCCCCGACAGTTTCGAAGGAATTGATATTGCTTTGTTCAGCGCCGGCGGAGATGTAAGTAAAGCTCTAGCGCCTCATGCCGTACGTCACGGAGCAGTTTGTATCGATAATACAAATGCATTCCGTATGGATCCGGGTACCCCTCTGGTCGTACCGGAGGTAAATCCCGAGCAAATAGATGCCCATCAGGGAATTATCGCCAATCCGAACTGTTCGACAATCCAGATGGTAGCTGCTTTGAAACCGCTGCAGGATAAGTATGGCATCGCCCGTATTATCGTATCCACCTATCAAGCCGTATCGGGTGCAGGTGCGCGTGCCATTGATGAGCTTATGCGCCAGAGTAAAGAAGTGCTTAACGGCGGGCAGGTAAATCCGGAAATTTTGCCGGTCGGTTCACTTCCGGTGAAGCACCAGATTGCCTTTAATGCCATCCCGCAAATTGATAAATTCCAGGATAATGGATATACGCTTGAAGAAATGAAAATGGTCAACGAAACGAAGAAGATTATGGGTGATGATTCGATTGAAGTGACCGCTACTTGTGTACGTGTTCCGGTAGTTTATGGTCACTCTGAGTCCGTCTATGTTGAATTGAAAGCAGATTATGAGCTTGACGATGTCCGTGAAATTCTTTCTGCTGCACCGGGCATTACGCTGACCGATGATCCTTCCTCCCAAATGTACCCGCTCGCTACCGAGGCTGCCGGCAAGCAGGATGTATTCGTCGGACGCCTGCGCCGGGATCTGGGGGCCACACGTGGTCTTAATATGTGGGTGGTCTCCGACAATTTGATGAAGGGCGCTGCATGGAATGCTGTGCAGATTGCCGAAATCATCGCTTCGCAAAAATCATAAGCCTAAAGGCATACCGTCCTCTTTTTTGAGGGCGGTACATCCTTTTTACCTAATATTTTTTCTGAACAGCGCATGAAATTTAACTCCTGCCCTGCGGGTTAACTTCCCTGCGTCTTTGTTCGTGTGCTTGCTTTGATAGTAATGGAGGAATAATACATGGGTATTTTAGTACAAAAGTTCGGCGGAACTTCGCTCTCCACCCCTCAAGCCAGGGAGCATGTCATCCGTCATGTTAAGCGTGAGCTGGCGAATGGATACAGTCTCGTTATTGTAGTCTCGGCAATGGGACGGCGGGGCGAGCCTTATGCCACCGATACCTTGCTGGATTGGGCCATGCAGAACGGCAATGCGCTTCCGGATCGTGAGAAGGATCTGCTGCTGTGCTGCGGCGAGATCATTTCGGCGGCAACGCTGTGTAGCTTGCTGGAGGTGGAGGGCATCCCGTCTACTGTGCTTACAGGGGCTCAGGCAGGCTTTATGACGGATAACAGCTATGGCAATGCAAGAATACTGGATGTGCGCCCAGAACGTATCGTGCGTGAGCTGAGAGTGCATAAGGTTGTCATAGTAACCGGATTTCAGGGTCAAACTGAGGCTGGGGACTTTACAACCCTCGGAAGGGGAGGCAGCGATACCTCGGCGACGGCTCTGGGTGCTGCGCTCCGAGCAGATATTGTTGATATTTATACCGATGTTGATGGCATATTAACAGCGGATCCGCGTATTGTAGAAGACGCGAGGCCTCTGACCAATATGACTTATACAGAAATTTGCAACATGGCCTATCAGGGCGCAAAGGTTATTCATCCGCGTGCCGTTGAAATAGCAATGCAGGCACAAATTCCGGTGCGTGTTCGCTCTACTTTTTCAGAAGGTGAAGGAACGCTGGTTACCCATCAGGAAGGCTTCAGTGATATGCAAAGCGGTATTGTTGACCGCTATGTTACCGGCATCGCTTATGTCAGCAATATAACGCAAATAGCCGTCGATTGCCCGGATGGCAATATCGGTGGTGTACAGCTGCAGATATTTAAAAGCATGGCGGACAACGGCATCAGTGTTGATTTTATCAATGTGACCCCTACCGGTGCTTTATTTACTGTATTCGATAATAACTCGGAAAAGGCTATTGCGGCGCTGCAGGATCTTGGGTTGCGTCCGAAGAGCCTTTCGGGCTGTGCCAAGGTTTCTGTGATTGGCGGCGGAATTAACGGGGTTCCGGGTATCATGGCTCGTGTTGTAGAGGCGCTAAGTACCAAGAACATCCAAATTCTGCAGTCGGCGGATTCAAATACAACGATCTGGGTACTCGTGAAAAAAGAAGATATGGTACAATCTCTGCGCTCACTGCACACCAAGTTTGAACTGCACCGTTAGGAGGAGATTCGAGTGGATTTCGGAAGATTAATTACAGCCATGGTCACCCCTTTTGACAAGGCGGGAGAAATCAACTGGGAAGAAACCTCGCGGCTTGTTGATTATTTGATTGAGGATCAGAAGACAGAAGGACTGGTCGTCTGCGGGACTACTGGAGAATCACCCACCCTTACCGATGAGGAGAAGCTTCAATTATTCTCTTTTGTACTCGAGAAGGCACGGGGAAGATGCAAAATTATTGCCGGTACAGGCAGCAACAGCACCAAACATTCCATTCACCTCACGAAAGAAGCGGAGAAGCTCGGAGTTGACGGGGCACTGCTGGTCGTTCCTTACTATAACAAGCCGAATCAGGAGGGGCTGTACCAGCATTTTGCAGGCATAGCTGCCGAGACGAATCTGCCGCTTGTTCTCTACAACGTTCCAAGCAGAACCGGGGTATGCATGAGTGTGGCTACAACAATCAGGCTGGCGCAAATTCCCAATATCGTTGCCACCAAGGAATGTGTATCCGTTGATCAGGTTGCTCTGATTGCGGCTGGTTGTCCCCGGGATTTCCATGTCTATTCGGGTGATGATGCCTCCGCTCTGCCGGCTTTAGCCGTGGGAGGCCACGGGATTATCAGTGTAGCCAGTCATATCGTGGGCTCAAGGATGTCAGAGATGATCAGCGCCTATCTTTCCGGTGAAGTTCAGCGTGCTGGAGAAATCCATCGCAATCTTTTCCCGATATTCAAGGGGCTGTTCGACTGTCCGCAGCCGCTGCCGAATCCGTCAGCTGTTAAATACGCGCTTGAGCTGCGCGGGTTGAAGGTTGGCTCCGTAAGACTTCCGTTAATTTCTCCAACGGAAGAAGAGGCGGCATTTATAGAAGCTCTTTTGAAATGAAGTGCGGAGCGATATACCATGCTTTGAATGAGAACCGGCCTCCTGGAGAGCCGGTTTTTTTGGTGTGCGGACCGCGATAAATTATTTAAATAATGGCAAGCTTTTGTGGGAAGAATAATGTTATGGAGTGGACGACTTGTCTTTTGACAAAAAAATCATGTATAATATGGATAAGTGACTGGGTGCGGTTAAAATTAAATATGCGGTAATCTTCCGTCAATGGTAAACATTGGGAGACAGGATGGGTCCCAGTATAAGTCTGCCTATTGTAGGCTATAGTTTCGCGCGAGGGGCGCGGCGGTGAATTTTTTGACGGCGTTTGTCCGCTTGAGAAGGTCTTTACTGCCCGAAATCGGGAGCTTTAGAGTTGTGCAATTATATAGACTTTCGGAATTTCCTTGTTGCTTCACGGGAGTTTTCTGCAGTTTGAAGAATGTGTTCAGCGCCGCTGAGATATTGAAGTTCAATGTTTTTAAATAATAGTATGACGTCCAACATCATAGGAGGGTTAGATTCATTTGTCCAAAAAAACCAACAACGATAAATTGACGATTTTCGCTTTGGGCGGAGTCGGCGAAATCGGGAAAAACATGTATGTCGTTCAGTATGGAGCTGACATTGTAGTCGTGGATGCGGGACTAAAGTTCCCGGAAGAAGATATGCTCGGTATTGATATTGTTATTCCTGACATTTCGTATTTGACGGAAAATCGCGACAAGGTAAGAGGCATCGTGCTGACGCACGGACACGAAGACCATATTGGCGGTCTCCCTTACGTCCTGAAGAATCTGAATGTTCCGGTGTACGGAACAAGATTGACGCTGGGACTCGTAGAGAACAAGCTGAAGGAAGCGAATTTGCTCGGAGAAACCAAGCGGATTCTGATCAACGAAGATTCGGAAATCCAGCTGGGCAATTCTCTGAAGGCTACTTTTTTCAGAACAAACCACAGTATTCCAGATTCGGTCGGGGTATGCATCGAAACACCGGAAGGAAACGTTGTTCATACAGGCGACTTCAAATTTGACCATACCCCAGTTAATGGCCAGTTTGCGAACCTGCACCGGATGGCAGAAATCGGACAACAAGGCGTACTCGCTCTCCTGTCGGACAGCACCAACGCCGAGAAGCCGGGCTTTACACCATCCGAGAAAAATGTCGGTATCGTTCTGGAGGATATTTTCCGGAAGGCAGAGCAGCGCGTCGTTGTCGCGACCTTTGCATCCAACGTGCATCGTATCCAGCAGGTGGTCAATGCCGCAGAATCGACAGGCCGGAAGATTACGGTTATTGGCCGCAGCATGGTCAATGTCGTATCCATCGCCTCCGAGCTTGGATATCTGAACGTTCCGGACGGCATGCTGATTGAGCCTGAAGAAATGAACAGAATGGCGGCCAACCGCGTAGTCGTGCTTTGCACAGGCAGCCAAGGCGAGCCTATGTCCGCACTGACACGCATGGCGCGTTCCAGCCACCGCAAGGTTGATATTATGCCGGGAGACACCGTCATTATTGCGGCAACTCCGGTTCCGGGCAATGAGAAGTATGTAGGCCGTACGATTGATGAATTGTTCCGTCTGGGTGCGAACGTTATATACAGCGGTTCCAACTCGGGCGTTCATGTATCCGGTCACGGAAGCCAGGAAGAACTGAAGCTGATGCTTAACCTGATGAAACCTAAATTTTTCATTCCTATTCACGGTGAGTACCGGATGCAGCGTAAACATGCACTGCTGGCGGAATCCGTTGGTGTGGATCCGGCCAACATTTTCATCACAGAGATTGGTGAAATTGTTGAGATTGTGGGCGGTGCTGCACGTAAGGCTGGCAAGGTAACTGCCGGCAATGTACTGATTGACGGTTTGGGTGTGGGTGATGTAGGCAACATCGTACTGCGTGACCGTAAGCTTCTGTCCCAGGACGGCATTCTTGTTGTCGTTGTGACCTTGAGCAAGCAGAATGGAGCAATCGTCTCAGGACCTGACATTATTTCGCGCGGATTTGTCTATGTGCGTGAATCGGAAGGGCTGCTCGATGAAGCCAACCGGATTGTATCCAGCACGCTGCAGCGTCTTATGAGCGAGAAGGTCAACGAGTGGGCTTCCCTTAAAACAAGTGTAAAAGATTCCCTCGGCCGTTTCTTGTATGAGCAAACACGCCGCAGACCGATGATTTTGCCAATTATTATGGAAGTATAAGGAGAACACTCCTAAAACATATTTGCAGGGCAATAAAGCCCCTTCTCCCGGAAATATTGGACGGTTTCCGGCGGAGAAGGGGCTTTTTATGCTGAGATTCTGAAACATTATGACTGGATTCTGAATAATGCTGCGCCCTGTGATGTCATACTAAGGTAAGTTAGCACGGCTGCAGCAGGCATGTCTGCAAGCTGAAGGGAGAGCTGTAATTATGACCAATCAGGTGGGTTTCCAATCTAATGATCAGACTGGCGGGGAGAATATTCCGGGAACGGAGAACAATCCGAATCCCGAGATGGGCACACTCAGTGCAGTGAAAGAGCTGGGGCAGACCGTCGTTCCCAGCGGGGAGCCGGATATCTTTTGTATGACGATTATAGGGCAGATTGAAGGGCATCTCGTGCTTCCTCCACACAACAAAACAACGAAATATGAACATATCATTCCGCAGCTGGTGGCCGCTGAACAGAACAAAAACATTAAGGGGCTGCTAATTATTTTGAATACCGTAGGAGGAGATGTCGAAGCGGGACTTGCCATAGCCGAAATGATCGCCTCCCTTTCCAAACCGACCGTAACGGTAGTCATTGGAGGCGGGCATAGTATCGGGGTGCCGATTGCGGTATCCTCCAGCTATTCGATTATCGCCGAGAGTGCCACGATGACTATTCATCCCATCCGGATGAACGGTCTGGTTATTGGCGTTCCGCAGACATTTGAATATATGGAGAAAATGCAGGATCGGGTAGTTAAGTTTGTGACGAGTCATTCACGGATTACAGAAGATGAATTCAAGAATTTAATGTTCAAAACAGGGGAATTGAACCGGGATATCGGCACCGCTGTCGGAGGATATGATGCTGTCAAATACGGACTGATGGATGAGGTAGGCGGGATAGGTGCGGCGCTCGCCCGACTGAACGGTATGATCGCGTCTACTGCCTCAATTCAGCCCATAGGTGGAGGGTTAACGCAATGACACTATATACAGTAATGACTATGGATCAGGTATGGGAGGGGGCCTATAGCGGATCTCCACCGCTTCGTGAACTCAGTATGGGTGGAATGTTAATGCAGGTGGAGCCGCTGGAGGAAGGGCGTGCCCGGATTGTCCGGCTTCTTCATTGTCCACTGAACCGGTATTTGGATCCGGGGCTGTCACCTGGAGCAATAATACCTTATATATCCGGCCATTGAGGGTGAGTGAGGAGAGGAATCAGGAGGCAACAGAATAACGCTTTTTGCGACAAAAGAGAACATAGGTGCGCCACCCCATTATATGGTATAATGTGTTCTTGGGGGTGGCTTGTGTGGCTAAACGCAGAAAGAAGAAGAAAAAAGCGCTGCTGGGCAGTGTTTTAAAATATGAGATTTATGGAATTATGCTGATTACGATATCTGTCATAGCTTTGTCCGGGGAGGCGGCTGTTGGACGCTCACTTTCCAGTATGGCGGGTTATTTGCTCGGCAGATTTTATTTTGTTCTGCCATTGACCGGTATCTTTTACGGCCTAATGGTGATGATTCACCGGAAATGGCCTTCTGCCTGGAACAGCCGCCATTCCGGTGGGCTGCTCCTTGTGTTGTCCATGTGCCTGATGAGTACGATCTCTGCGATGGAACAGAAACTCGGCCCGCTTTCCATGCTGCACCCGAATAATGTTCTATCGCAAATACATAATGATCTTAATGGAGCGCTCTCACCCTCCGCAAACAACAGTGAAGTGTATATGCTGGGCAAAGACATCAGCGGCGGCTATCTGGGTGCACTTGAGTATGCGGCGCTCCTGTGGCTGTTTGGAAATCTGGGTGCCAAGCTTCTGATGATCGTTATGATGGCCATCAGCTTTATGCTGATTACCAATCTTTCATATGTCGAGATCTTTGGATTGCTGCGGGTTCGAACGCTAAGTCTTATCGAAAGCATCAGGCTCAGGGCAGCCAACCGCCCACAGGCAGTCCCAGTAACGAAATCCCGAGCCGGTCAAGGCAAGCAGGATTCAAGCGTACAGGATGACTATAAGGATGACGATGAGGACTTTGTGGAAGGCGAACAGTCTTTACCGAAGCGCAAACAGCCGCTTTTCTTCAAAAGACTGGCACAGTGGACTTCAGCATCTTCCCGTTCCAACCCTTCCGATGATTCTGAAGATGAGAATTACGATGATCGACCTGCAGGGCAGAATGGTCCCCTTATAACCGGTATAGCAGGCGATTCTCCTCTTTCCGCAGGGCTCCGCGGTAGGGACAGTGAGGATTATTTCACGGGAGAGGATACGGAAGAAGTAACGCCAATTATCCGGGATTTCTTCGAACACATCCGTTCTGAAGGACTGAGTGAGGAAGATCGTGAGGATTGGAGTGAGTTTTCGCCGACCGCACGGAGCGGGGCTAGAACCCCTGATCAAGAAATCTCTTCGGGACAGGCTGCCCTTAATCCTTTGGAGGGCAACGAACACAGTGATATGAACGAAATAATGGGAAGTGCCGGAACTGAAGAGGATACCGTGATCTCTCCTCCGCTTCCGCCGCCACCTAAGCCTTATAAGCTTCCTCCTTTCCGTCTGTTGACCAAGCCGAATAACGGAGGCAAGGCCGGAGACCAGAACGATTATATGCAAACCGCACGGAAGCTGGAAGCAACACTTGAAAGCTTCGGCGTCCGGGCCAAGGTGCTGGAGGTTGTAAGAGGACCGGCAGTAACCCGCTATGAGATTCAGCCGGATATTGGTGTCAAGGTTAGCCGCATAGTTAATCTTACGGATGATATCGCCCTGGCGCTTGCTGCCAAGGATATCCGTATGGAGGCCCCGATTCCCGGCAAATCGGCTATCGGTATTGAGGTGCCCAATCCGGAGGTTTCCATCGTGACCATGCGTGAGGTAATGGAGACGCAGACGTTTCAGGACGCTGAATCGAAACTGTCTATCGCTTTCGGCAGAGATATCTCTGGCCAGACGATTATCGGCAATCTGGCAAAGATGCCCCATCTATTGGTGGCTGGAGCTACAGGATCCGGCAAGTCGGTTTGTATTAACGGTATAATCACAAGCATTCTATATAAGGCCAAGCCTAACGAAGTGAAGTTTCTGATGGTCGATCCCAAGATGGTTGAACTTAATGTGTATAACGGTATCCCTCATTTGCTGGCACCCGTAGTAACCGATCCCAAACGTGCCAGTCTGGCGCTCAAGAAAATCGTTGTAGAGATGGAGAAGAGGTACGAGCTTTTCTCCAAATCGGGAACCCGGAATGTTGAAGGCTACAATACGCTCATGAAGGATAACCCGTCCGCTGTGCTTCCTTATATCGTTGTTATTGTGGACGAGCTTGCAGACCTGATGATGGTAGCCGCTAACGATGTAGAAGACGCGATTTGCCGGCTTGCGCAAATGGCCCGTGCTGCCGGTATTCACCTGATTATTGCTACACAGCGTCCTTCTGTTGATGTTATCACAGGGGTCATCAAAGCCAACATTCCTTCGCGTATAGCCTTTGGAGTTTCATCTCAGGTGGATTCGCGTACCATACTGGATATGGCGGGTGCGGAGAAGCTGCTCGGGCGCGGTGATATGCTGTTCATGCCCATGGGCTCCTCCAAGCCGGTTCGGGTCCAGGGAGCTTTTATGAGTGATCAGGAGGTTGAAACCATCGTTCACTTTGTCAGCAGCCAGGCTGAGGCAAATTACGATGATTCCATTGTGCCTGAGGTGGATGATTCCGTTTCGGATGATCAGGAGCCACAGGACGAGCTGTATGAACAAGCGGTGCAAATCGTCTTGGAGGCGAAGCAGGCTTCAGTATCTCTGCTGCAGCGCCGGATGCGTGTCGGTTATACACGGGCTGCCCGTTTAATTGATTCCATGGAGGCCAGGGGGATCATCGGACCTTACGAGGGCAGTAAGCCGCGTGAGGTGCTCGTTTCTTTGGAGCAGTATCAACATAACCGGATCAGTTCTTAAAAGGTATGGTGTGAATAGAAAATCGAGGTGTCTTTCAGTCAATAGAAATGGCTGAGGGGCACTTTTTTTATCTACGGGATCTCTTTATTCCTGGTTGGCTATGCATAGGTTGTCCTGACAATTGTCATAATAACTTTAGCCATCCATGCAGAACCTACAAGAGAAAGGTAGAGCGAAACCCTATGAAGAATCAGAAGCTGTGGATAATTGCCGTATTGACCCTTGCGCTGACAACAGCACCACTTGCAGTCCGGCTCTATGGGGGACATGACGATGTTCAGAATAAGGACACAATCGCATTAAAAGCTCAACATGCACCGGGAACAACCACTTTTGGGGAACAAGCCCTGCCGGTCTTTGGGACAACTCCGATTAAATATGGAGCATCCGGTCAGGATGTGTATGAGCTTCAGGGCAGATTGAAGCATTTAGGGTATTACGCAGGGAAAATAGACAGCCACTACGGATCAAAAACACTGAATTCCGTAAAATGGTTTCAATGGAAGTTTGGCATAAAGGCAGACGGTGTTGTGGGTGCCAAAACGAAGCTGAAGCTGTATAACGCAACCAAAAATTGGAGGCCGACAGAGCCTTCCGCCGGATCAGACAAAAAAACCGCGAAAAGTGGTGCAAGCGGCGAAAAAGCAAATACCGAAAACAAAACCAATACGGCCGGGTTATCTTCGGGAAATACAATGGGATTATCGGACAATGATCTCAAAATTATGGCTAACGCCGTGTATGGGGAAGCCAGAGGGGAGCCTTTTGAAGGACAGGTTGCGGTCGCCGCCGTTATCTTGAACCGGGTAAAATCGCCAAGCTTCCCTAATACGCCGTCAGGTGTTATCTTTCAGCCTGGAGCCTTCACAGCTGTCGCTGATGGCCAGATCTACCTTGAGCCCAATGAGCAGGCGCGTAAGGCGGTGCAGCAGGCATTGAACGGCTGGGACCCATCCGGTGGATGCATCTATTATTTCAATCCTAAAACGGCTACCTCCAAATGGATCTGGAGCCGGCCGCAGGTGAAGACGATCGGAGAACATATTTTCTGTATGTAAAAGGCAACGTCAAAGGGAGCAACCGGAAATGGAGTTCCGGTTGCTTCCTTACTTTGGAATGGTTTAGAATGGATATTACTTCATAAAATGATCTATAGCACCTATTCACGCCGTAAAGGAGTTTTGGACTTGAATAATAATGGTTTTCAGCATGGCACCGCTGCAGGCATGCGTATTCACGTATTGCCGACAAAAGCGTTCAAAACATTCGCCATCTCACTTTATGCCGGCGTTCCGCTTGCGGAGGAAACAGTTACTTCCACTGCGCTAATTCCATTCGTGCTGCGCAGAGGAACAGCTTCTTACCCGGAGACTACCCAGTTTCGCGAGCGGCTGGAGGAACTGTACGGAGCCGGCTTCGGCTTTGATGTCTATAAACGGGGAGACCACCAGATTGTCCAGTTCCGGATGGATACGATCAATGATTCGTTTGTACAGAGTAAGGAAAGCCTGCTCGGAGAGTCATTCGCTTTTCTGGGTGAAGTGTTGACCCGCCCTGTGCTGGAAGATGGAGTCTTCCGCCCGTCATATGTGGGTACAGAACGCGAAACGGTCCGCAAGAAGCTTGAATCTATTGTCAACGACAAAATCCGTTACGCTGCCGAACGCTGCATTGAGGTCATGTGCCAAAATGAACCGTACCGCCTGCATCCGCTAGGCCAGCGGGCCGATCTGGATGGTTTGACACCGGAGAAGCTGTATCAATCCTATAACTCCTTGCTGGAGGGTGCAATCCTTGATCTGTATGTTGTCGGTGACACTACACCGGAGGAAGTGGAGAAGCTGGTAAAGCGCCACTTCGGACGCGACAACTCGGAGATCAGAGATTACAACTCACGCTTCGTTCCGGTAACGGTTACGGAGGTCCGGACCGTGGAAGAGAAGCTTGATGTTAATCAGGGCAAGCTCAATATGGGCTTGCGCACCTCGATTACTTATAAAGATGATTCTTACGCCTCTGCGCTAATGTATAACGGAATTTTGGGTGGATACCCTCATTCCAAGCTGTTCGTCAATGTTCGTGAGAAGGAGAGTCTTGCCTATTATGCCTCCTCCCGTTATGACGGACATAAAGGCATCGGAACGATACAATCGGGTATCGAAATACAAAATTATGGAAAAGCCGTTGAAATTATAACCAGGCAGCTAGATGAGATGAAGGCTGGCCGGATCACCGAACTGGAGCTGGGTCAGACCAAAGCGATGATCCGTAATCTGCTCTCTGAAATTCAGGATTCCGCATTTGAAATGATTTCGTATGATTTCAACCGGCAGCTTTCCGGAAAAGACCGGTCTGCACAGGAGCTAATGGATCAGGTTGAAGGAACCGGAGCAGAGGATGTGAAGGCAGCCGCCGACACTTTTCAGCTGGACACGATTTATTTCCTGACAGGGCAGAAGGAGGAATAGCGGTGGAACAGATTTATTACGAAAGGCTTCAGGAAACGATATACCATGAAGTTATGGAGAACGGCCTTCGGGTGTATGTATTGCCAAAACCGAATTTCCGTAAAACATATGCTACCTTTGCCACCAAATATGGTTCTGTAGACAATCACTTTCAAGTGGCCGGTGGAGACGAGACAAGGGTTCCTGACGGGATCGCCCATTTTCTGGAGCATAAAATGTTCGAAGAGCCGGAGGGTGATATTTTTGCCACATTTGCATCCAATGGAGCTTCTGCGAACGCTTTTACCAGCTTTGACCAGACCGTCTATTTGTTCTCTGCAACGGAGAATATTGAGAAGAACCTGGAAACGCTGGTTGATTTTGTGCAGCGTCCCTATTTCACGGATGAGAATGTAGAGAAGGAAAAGGGCATTATCGGCCAGGAAATTAACATGTATGCGGATAATCCCGATTGGCGTGTCTATTTCGGACTGATTGAAGCGATGTATTCCAAGCATCCTGTTCACATTGATATCGCAGGTACTGTCGAATCTATAGGTACGATCACGAAGGAAACGCTGTATTCCTGTTACAATGCTTTTTATCATCCCAGCAATATGCTGCTGTTCGTAGTAGGCGGAGTGGAGCCCGAAAAGGTAATTTCGCTCATAAGCAGCAACCAGAAGGCGAAGTCATACGGTACGCAGGGTGATATCAAACGCATATTTGAAGAGGAGCCTCTGGAAGTGGGGCAGAAACGGCGGGAGTGCAAGCTGGCCGTATCCATGCCTAAATGCCTGTTCGGCTTCAAAGAGAAGGTAGAGGGCCTCACCGGTGAGGCGGCAATCCGCCGGGATTTAACGACCAAACTAATGCTGGATCTGCTGTTTGGCAGCAGCACGTCTCTATATCAGAAGCTTTATGACGAGGGTTTGATTTCGGACAGCTTTGGAAGTGAGTTCAACAGCTCTCCGGAGTATGCTTTCTCAGCGATTGGCGGGGATACGAAGGATCCGGATCTGCTCCTGAAACGAATTCGGGAAGAGGTGGATGTGCTTCTGGAGTCGGGCTTTGCGGAGAGCGATTTCGAACGGGCCCGTAAAAAGAAAATCGGCGGCTATTTGCGTATGCTGAATTCTCCGGAAAGCATCGCCCATGAATTTACGCGTTATCAATTCCGCGGCGGCAATTTATTCGAGGTTCTTCCGGTCTACGAATCCCTCACATTGGAGGAAGTTAATGAGCGTCTGCGGGGCCATGTCGATTGGGAACAGCTGGCGGTATCTTTGGTGGTGAGTCCTTAATGGCTGGTTTGGGAGAGAACAGCAAGCCTATAGGGGAAACTACAGTGCTGGTTACCGGGGGAAGCGGGGGCATCGGCGCAGCGATTGCGGAACGTTTTGCCTCCGTCGGCATGAATGTCGTCATTCACTATTTGACATCACATGAAGCAGCAAATGATGTTGCAAGGCGCTGTATGGCGCATGGAGCCAAAGTGATGACCGTAACTGCCGATATCAGAGACCGCGGCCAGCTGCAGAGGATGGCCGACAGGCTCCAGAGCAGCGGAATGATGCCGGATATTCTGGTAAACAACGCAGGCAAGGCTCATTATGGCATGCTGGCTGATCTTAGTGAAGAAGAATGGGATGATATTATGGCTGTTAACCTGAAGGGAATCTTTTTATGCAGCCAAATTTTCATGCCTTATATGGTATCACAGCGATATGGACGGATAGTTAATGTATCGTCGGTATGGGGGATTTCAGGCGCTTCCTGTGAGGTAGCTTATTCCGCCAGCAAAGGAGGCGTCAACGCCTTCACCAAGGCCCTGGCCAAAGAACTGGCCCCCTCGGGTGTAACGGTCAATGCGGTTGCCCCTGGAGCAGTTAATACGGCTATGCTGTCCAATTTGCAGGAGGATGAAATGCGCATGCTGGAGGAGGAAATTCCGGCAGGACGGCTGGCGTCTCCGGAAGATATCTCCTCCCTGGTTTATTTTTTGGCGCTGCCAGAGTCGGGATATATCACCGGTCAGATTATCAGCCCGAACGGCGGCTGGATTACCTGATTGCACTGGAGAAATACTCCAGCATAACGCTCCCGGACCCGGGACATATTATTATTGTTGCTTTTAAATCTCACGTAAACATGAAGGAGGATTTAAGATGTCAACAGGGTCAACTGGGTCAACCGTACTCAAAAACTTCGACACTTGGAAAAAATTTCTGGGTGAACGTGTCGTGCAGGCGGAGAAAATCGGGATGAGCGATGAGACCATCTCAAAGCTGGCTTTTGAAATCGGGGAGTTCCTCGATAATAAAGTCGATCCACAGAATTCTTCGAACCGGGCGATCAAAGAGCTGTGGGATGTCGGCAACGAAGCAGAGAAGCATACGATTGCGACTCTGATGGTTAAGCTGGCAAAGAACAACGCATAGCTGTGGAATAAGCTCCCTTTACGGGAGCTTTTCTGCAATTATGCAGTCTGACCTTGCCTTTCAAAAAAAATTTATATATCATTAACATGACCCAAGCATCAGAGTGCCTTTGTCGGTTTATTGATTTTTTTGACGGTTGACAAGGTGCAGGGAAAAGGAATCTATGAGGTGTCCAAGTGGAATATAAACAATGGTATATGGAATATAAGATACATAAAAACAGGCCGGGTCTGCTGGGTGATATTGCCTCCATGCTGGGCATGCTGGAAGTGAACATTTTGACGATCAACGGTGTTGAAGGCAAAACACGGGGCATGCTGCTGGAAACGAATGACGACGAGAAAATCATGCTGATGGGCGAAATGCTCAAAAAAGTAGATAATATTACAGTTACTGCACTGCGTTCCCCCCGGCTGGTAGACAAGCTTGCCGTTCGCCACGGACGTTACATTGACCGGGATTCCGATGACCGCAAGACGTTCAGGTTTACCAGGGACGAGCTGGGGCTATTGGTAGATTTTCTGGGTGAGCTGTTCAAGAAGGAAGGGAATCAGGTCGTTGGTCTGCGGGGTATGCCCCGTGTCGGCAAGACGGAATCAATTATCGCCGGCAGTGTATGTGCGATGAAGCGCTGGACCTTTGTATCTTCGACGCTGCTTCGGCAGACCGTCCGCAGCCAGCTTGCCGAGGATGAAATGAACACTCATAATGTGTTCATTATTGACGGGATTGTAAGTACAATCCGCTCGAATGAGAAGCATTATAACCTGCTGCAGACCATTATGGCCATGCCAAGCACGAAGGTCATTGAGCACCCTGATATTTTTGTGCAGGAATCCGGATACAGCTATGATGATTTCGATATTATCATTGAACTGCGAAACAATCCGAATGAAGAAATTCTATATGAATCGTTTACAACGAGCTACAATGATGATTTATAAACCAAACTAATCAATGAGGTGATGGTATGTCGGAACTGGGCCGGCACTTGAAGGAGGCGCGTCTGCAAAAAGGGATGAGCCTTGACGATGTCCAGGAAGTAACGAAAATTCGCAAAAAATATTTGGAGGCCATCGAGACGGGGGACTATAAGGTGCTTCCGGGAAGCTTTTATGTACGGGCGTTCATCAAAACTTATGCAGAAGCAGTAGGGGTTAATCCCGACGAGCTTCTTCAGGAGCATGGCAACGTACCGGCGGCTCCAAAAGAGTCAACCATGGAAAGCGTAATCCAAAAGCGCAGCCGCCGGCCTGAAACCGAACGGAACGCCAAATGGCTGCCTACCCTGCTTATGTGGACTTTTCCTGTGCTCATTATTGTGGTCATCTATATGTATGCATCCGGTTGGAGCAAGTCGGGTTCAGACAGCAGTCAGGTAGTAGACTCGACAAGGGTAACGGATACGAAGCAGGACCCTGCTGCAGTGCAGACATCCTCCCCGGCGCCTGGTGGAGCAGCTGCGGAACCATCAGCCTCCGCAGCAGCGGGTACTGACGGAGAGACCGTACAAGCTTCGCCATCGCCTTCTCCTTCTCCATCACCGTCGCCACAGTCCGTAACCGTGAGCGAGGGTCGTAAATCAGGCAAAACTACAATCTTTGATGTGTCGGCCCCGGCGGGGAGCGCGGTAGAGGTAGCAATCAACGCCACCGGAGTCAGCTGGCTTGAGGTGTATAAAGGCGAGAATTCCACAGGTGAGAAGCTTTCCTTCGGTAACACGGTTGCGGGAGACAATATGGTTTTCACCCTGGGAAGCGAAGGGATTTATATTAAGTCCGGAAACTCTCGGGCGACCACGATCACTGTAAACGGTCAGATTGTGACAGATGGAAAGACTACCTCACGTATTCTTGTTCAACTGGCTGACGAGACAGTGGGCAGCGGCGAAGCTTCCGCAACGGAAGGCAGCATCACAAGCGAATAGTTACGTAAGGATCATAGACGGATTGGCACATATCGTGCTCGGGATTTTGGATATGTTCCGGAATCCGGTCCGAAGCAGGTAAACTGCTGAGAAAAAGCGTCTCCCGGAAAGATATTTCTCTTCGGGAGGCGTGTTTTTTGTGTCTCTCTTCTTACATAATTAGACTTGCGAGCTGCTTTCTCATATAATAGGAGCAGAAATAATTGTTGACAAAGGACGTGGAGTAATGAGTTCGGAAAGTTCATTCGATATCGTATCCAAAATGGATATGCAGGAGTTAACCAATGCGGTTCACCAGACAGAGAAGGAGATCGAGAACCGTTTTGACTTTAAAGGAAGCAAAAGCAGTCTGAAGCTGGAGAAGGACGCGCTTATCATTGCTTCTGAAGATGAATATAAGCTGAACGCAGTCATCGACATTTTACAAACGAAGATGGTCAAGAGAGGAATTACGCTCAAAAACCTGGATTTCGGCAAAATAGAACCGGCTTCCTTGGGAACTGTACGTCAGCGCTTGGGTCTGAAACAGGGCATCGATCAGGAAAATGCCAAGAAAATTAACATCTTGATCCGTGATTCCAAGCTAAAAGTGAAAAGCCAAATTCAGGGTGATCAAATCCGTGTAACCGGAAAAAGCCGGGATGACCTGCAGCAGATCATTCAACTTTTGCGGAAGGCTGATTTACCGCTGGATTTGCAGTTTAACAATTTAAAGTAGGATATCGTACCCCGCGGTGCTCAAGCAGCACTTCCTTGCGGGGTGCTTTCTGTTATGAATAATTTTGTCAGGGAGGAACTTCTGTGAATTTGCCCAACCGTATTACACTTGCACGTATTTGTCTCATCCCGATCATGATGTTTTTTCTGCTGGTCGATTTCAGCTTTTATCCGGAGCCTATTCGCTGGGGTTCGTTCCAGCTTTCTGTTAACCATCTGTTTGCCGCGATTATCTTTTTGCTCGCTGCCAGCACGGATGGAATAGATGGTTACATTGCGCGGAAGTACAATATGGTCACTAATCTTGGCAAACTGCTCGATCCCCTCGCTGACAAGTTGCTTGTTTCGGCTGTGCTGATCTCGCTGGTTGAAATGGGCAGACTTGATTCATGGATTGCTGTAGTTATCATCAGCCGCGAATTTGCCGTCACCGGCCTTCGCCAGGTTGCACTCCTTGAAGGTAAAGTGGTTGCCGCCAGTAAATGGGGCAAGATCAAAACGATTATACAAATCGTCGCGATCTCACTGCTGCTGCTGAACAATTTCCCCTTCCAGTTTATTCGTATCCCGGTGGATGATATCGCCATTTGGGCTGCGGCATTGATCACTATTTACTCGGGCATAGATTATTTCGTGAAGAATAAGGAACTGCTCCAGCTTCACAAGGCATAGGCAGCAGAGCTCCAGCTACTATACTAGTCTAATAGGAGGCGTAAGCAGCTATGAAAGCAGAAATTATTGCGGTTGGTACTGAACTTTTACTCGGTCAAATTGTAAACAGCAACGCCCAATTTTTATCAGTCGAGCTTGCCGCGCTGGGTATTGATGTGTATTTCCAGACTGTGGTCGGTGATAATAGCGGCCGGCTCCAGCAGGCCATTGAGATCGCCCGGAGCCGTGCGGATCTTATTTTATTCACAGGTGGAATAGGTCCGACTGAGGATGATCTTACCAAGGATGCGCTTGCTGCTGCTTTAGGGCGCACACTACATATCGACAGGCTGGCAATGGATCATGTGCAGCGGTTTTTTGACGAACGGGGCATTGTCATGACCGAGAATAACCGTAAGCAGGCGATCATTATTGAGGGGACCACGCCACTTCCAAATGATATCGGTCTTGCTGTGGGAATTGCTCTTGCGCATGAAGGTAAATTTTATATTGTTCTTCCAGGTCCGCCTAGAGAGATGAAGCCGATGTTCACGGATAAAGCCAAACCATGGCTGCTGCAGCATGCGTTGACCAATGAGATGCCTATCTACTCCAAAATGCTTAAATTTGCCGGTATCGGTGAATCTTTGCTGGAAGATAAGCTGATTGATCTGATTCGCAATCAGACCGATCCGACCATTGCTCCTTATGCCAAGGAAGGTGAAGTAACTGTACGCATCTCCACCAAAGCGCCAACCGAAAACGAGGCTATGCAGAAGCTTGACGTTCTGGAGGCGCAAATCCGGGAAATCCTTCCGGAGCATATGTATGCGAACATTGACGTCCCGCTGGAGCAACTGATCGTGGATTGGATGGCTGATGCCGGATTGACTCTGAGCGTGGCGGAGAGCTGTACGGGCGGACTGCTGATGGAGAGTCTTACCAATACCCCCGGGAGCGCGAGCATGTTTATGGGAGGCATCGTCTGTTACTCCAACGATATGAAGAGGAAGCTGCTGAATGTTCCGGAAGCTTATCTGGAGGGGAATGACGCACCGGGAGCAGTGAGCCCTGAAGTAGCCGAAGTTCTGGCGGACCAGGTAAGAATGATCGCGGACAGCGATTTCGGTTTGTCAGTTACAGGCGTCGCAGGACCGGGATATTCCGAGCGTAAGCCGGTAGGGCTTGTCTACATCGGTATAGCGGAGCGGGGATGCAAAACGGAGGTATTCGAGCTTAACCTGAGGGGAACCCGCGAGAATATCCGGCTGCGCTCCGTTAAGGCGCTGCTGTACCGCCTTTGGCGCAGACTTGAGGAGCGTAAAGTCGAAACACCGCTGAACGGATCAGGCTTGTAATAGTTCCCTCCTGGGGTATATAATCAGGACATACGGAAGAACCGTGGCGATGAATCTATTTGCCACGGTTCTTTTTGTTTATAAATGGATAATAACGGAGTATAAACCTAGAAGATCGTTGACATTTTGTAAGGCATCGCTTTGTACTTTGTTGAGGCCATTGATAGAAGTTTGTTGAATCTTATATATACGAGGAGGCTTACAATAAAAGGGATACCTATCGCAGAAGATAAAAAAAACGAATGTATGTTCGAAAAAAGGCTTGGCAAGACCTCTAAAACACGTTATTATAATACTATAAACAGTGAAGGAAGTGGTCTGATTGTCAGATCGTCGTGCAGCGCTGGAGATGGCGCTTCGTCAAATAGAGAAACAATATGGTAAAGGTTCAATCATGAAGCTGGGAGAATCGTCTCATATGCAAGTGGAGGTTGTTCCTAGTGGATCTTTGGCATTAGATATTGCATTAGGTATAGGCGGACTCCCAAAGGGACGGATTATTGAAGTATACGGGCCGGAATCTTCCGGTAAAACAACGGTTGCTCTTCATGCTATTGCAGAGGTACAGAAGGCTGGAGGACAAGCTGCGTTTATCGATGCCGAGCATGCTCTGGACCCTAAATATGCCAATAACCTGGGTGTAAATATCGATGAGCTGCTGCTTTCGCAGCCTGATACCGGGGAGCAGGCACTAGAAATTGCTGAAGCGCTCGTTCGCAGTGGAGCTGTAGACATTATTGTTATTGACTCCGTTGCAGCGTTGGTACCGAAAGCGGAGATTGAAGGAGATATGGGGGATTCCCATGTCGGCTTGCAGGCCCGCTTGATGTCCCAGGCTTTGCGCAAACTGTCCGGTGCAATAAACAAATCGAATACGATCGCAATCTTCATTAACCAGCTTCGCGAGAAGATTGGTGTGATGTTCGGAAACCCTGAAACCACTCCTGGTGGGCGGGCACTGAAATTCTACTCCTCGGTCCGGCTGGATGTACGCCGTGTTGAGAGTATCAAGATGGGTAATGATGTGGTGGGTAACCGCACCAAGATAAAAGTCGTGAAGAACAAGGTAGCTCCTCCGTTCAAGCAGGCGGATGTCGATATCATGTACGGTGAAGGGATTTCCAAAGAAGGAAGTCTTGTCGATATCGGCACGGAGATGGATATAGTGAATAAGAGCGGCGCGTGGTATTCCTACGAGGGCGAGCGTCTCGGCCAGGGCCGTGAGAACGCGAAGCAGTTCCTGAAGGAACATAAGGATATTGCGCTTGTGATTGAGAACAAGATTCGTGAGGCGAGTAATTTGACGACTCTCGTAGCTCCGCCAAGTGAAAAGGAAGTTGAAGCGGAGAAAGAAGAAGAGAAAGCACTACTGGAAATCGAATAATTTCATATTAATTGGCGCCCTGTGAATGACAGTACAGGGCGCTTTTTAATAAGATATAGCAGCACTGGATGACGAGGTGACCAACAATCATGGTAATACAACTTAATCCGGAGCCTGAGGAAGAGCAGGAGGGGCATGTTCTTTCTAGTTTTCCTGATGATGAATTATTGGAGATTACACGGGTAGAGCGGCTGAAGAGATCCGATCATCGTTATATCATTCATTTTGGGCCCTATAATTTGACTGTTCATGAAGATGTCATGATTAAATATGTTATGTTTAAAGACAGCCGTTTTACGAAGTGTGATTTGGAGGAAATCGTACTGGCCGATGAGCGCCAACGCGCTTATGTGGAAGGGCTCCGCTATTTGGGTTATAAACCCCGGACCGCGCTGGAGATGACCCGCCGTTTACGGCAGAAGGAAATCGGGGAGACTATTATAAGAGAAACCCTGGAGCGGTTGCAGCGGGAACAATATATTGATGATACCTTGTATGCCCAGCAGTGGGTCGAACAACGGATTACGAGTCAGCGCAAGGGAAAGATGTGGATTCGCCAGGAACTGAGGGAGAAGGGGATCGATAAATCTCTGATCACCGAAGCATTGGATAATATCAGCCCTGAGCAGGAGAAGGACAGTGCCCTCCAGTCGGCCCGTAAGAAGTGGAACCTGATCCGCGGGGAGGTTCCCGATAAGAGAAGGAAGACCGGAGCTTATTTAATGAGACGTGGTTTTTCCGGTGAACTGGTTCGTCAAGTACTGCAAATTTTGGTCCAGGAGGAGAACTTTCAAGGTGAAGAGGATGAAACATACTACCCTGATTGATTCTCTTGACTTTCCTCTCTATATCGACTCTCTTGACAATCTCTTTTTATAAATAATAAAATATAACATGAATCGGCATAAAGTATGAATCCTTTTTCCTTCCCAAAAAGGTGCATACTCCGGCTCACGCATTAACTCATATGAAATGTAATCGCCGGATAAGGCGGGCAGTGTGTATGTGCGGCAAGTGCAGCATGTGCAGGAAACAATCAGTGAGAATATCAATTCTACAAATCCCAAGGAGTACCTTGGAGGAACTAAATCAACGAGGAGGTGAACAGATGCCAACTTTGATCTGGATCATTATCGTTCTCGTTGTAGCGACATTATTCTTTGGGTTCGGTTATTTTATTCGGAAGTCCCTTGCAGAAGCTAAAATTTCCAGCGCAGAACAAGAAGCCGTAGTAATCGTGGAGAACGCGAAGAAAGAGGCCGAGGCGCAGAAGAAGGAAACGGTATTGGAGGCTAAGGACGAAGTCCATAGAATCCGTAGCGAAGCTGAGAAAGAAACGCGTGAACGTCGTAATGAAATTCAACGGCAAGAAAGACGTTTGCTGCAAAAGGAAGAATCGCTGGATAAAAAAATGGAATCGCTTGAACGAAAAGAAGAACAAGTGGCTAACAAAGAGAAACGAATTGATGAAACCCAACAGCAAATTGACGTCATTTACAAAAATCAAGTAACTGAATTGGAGCGCATCTCCAATTTAAGCATTGAAGATGCAAGAAGCATTATTCTAAGCAACGTGGAGCAGGAAGTTCGCCATGAAACTGCACAAATGATCAAGGAGATCGAGCAGCAGGCGAAGGAAGAAGCGGATAAGAAATCCCGCGAAATTATTACACTCGCTATTCAGCGCTGCGCGGCTGATCATGTAGCAGAGACAACGGTATCGGTTGTTACGTTGCCGAACGAAGAGATGAAGGGACGGATTATCGGTCGTGAAGGCCGCAATATCCGGGCACTGGAAACTCTCACGGGTATTGACCTTATAATTGATGATACGCCGGAAGCGGTTATTTTGTCGGGATTTGATCCTATCCGCCGTGAAGTCGCACGTACAGCACTGGAGAAACTGGTGGCTGATGGACGCATTCATCCAGCACGCATTGAAGAAATGGTGGAGAAATCCCGTAAAGAAGTGGACGAACGAATTCGGGAATACGGCGAACAGGCTACCTTCGAGGTAGGAGTTCACGGATTGCATCCGGATTTGATCAAAATTCTGGGCCGTCTTAAATTCCGTACGAGCTACGGTCAAAATGTATTGAAGCACTCCATGGAGGTTGCTTATTTGACTGGACTGATGGCCGGTGAGCTTGGGGAAGACATCGTGCTTGCAAAACGTGCCGGATTACTGCATGATATCGGCAAAGCGCTGGATCATGAAGTCGAAGGTTCACATGTAGAGATCGGCGCCGAACTGGCTAAGAAATACAAGGAGCATCCGGTAGTTCTTAACAGTATCGCGTCTCACCACGGAGACTGTGAAGCGACCTCGGTTATTGCCATGCTGGTTGGAGCCGCTGACGCTTTGTCGGCAGCCAGACCTGGCGCACGCCGGGAAACACTGGAAACCTATATCAAGCGTCTCGAAAAGCTGGAGGAAATCTCCGAATCGTTCGAAGGCGTCGAGAAATCGTATGCCATTCAAGCCGGCCGCGAGGTTCGCGTAATGGTTCAGCCTGAGAAGATTGACGATGCCGAAGCTTTCCGTCTGGCGCGTGACATTACCAAGATGATCGAGAATGAACTGGACTATCCGGGACATATCAAAGTCACCGTAATTCGCGAGACACGGGCGGTTGAATACGCTAAATAGGCAATAATGAAAAGTGGCGCCTTAAATGGGGCCACTTTTCATTATGTGCACCTTATAGATCTCTTGAGGAGGAGAACATTATTAAAGTTTTGTTTATCGGTGACATCGTAGGCAACACAGGAAGAAAAGCACTGCGTGAAATGCTCCCTTCCCTGAAAAGCAAATACCAACCGCATATAATCATCGTCAATGGGGAGAATTCAGCTGCCGGAAGAGGGATCACCTCAGCCATAGCGAATGAATTTTTCAACTGGGGCGTTCATGGCATAACGATGGGAAACCACACATGGGATAACAAGGATATCTTTGAGTTTATCGACGATGAGCCGCGTATCATCCGTCCGGCCAATTTTCCGCCGGATACTCCGGGACGGGGCTATACGGTTGTTAAAGGTAATGGCAAACAGCTGGCGATTGTTAATTTGCAGGGACGCACCTTTTTACCGGCGATTGATTGCCCTTTCCGGGTCGGAGAGGATATTGTCGAGGAGCTGCGGGCCATGCACAAATGTATACTTGTCGATTTTCATGCGGAGGCAACCTCTGAGAAAATTGCCATGGGCTACTTCATGGATGGACGTGCTTCAATCGTAGTCGGGACGCATACCCATGTGCAGAGTAATGACGATGTGATCCTGCCGGGAGGTACCGCTTATCTGACGGATGCAGGGATGGTTGGTTCAAGAGAAGGAATATTGGGTATGGAGAAAGATGCGGTCCTTTATAAATTCTTAACCCAGCTTCCGTCCCGGTTCGTAGTGGATGAAGGCAAATGGCAGTTAAATGGCTTGTTTGCAGAGCTGGATGAGGCAACAGGAGCGGCCATGCGTATGGAGAAGATTCGTTTGCGTGAAGATGAATGGATGATGAACTAACAAAGCAGCATAGGAGGGAATAAATCGGGAAATTCGGTCAAACCTGGGTAATTTGTGATATTTATTATATCGAAAAAAAGTATCTTTTGGATTAAATTCTGGAGAATGCTTCGTAAAAAGAAGGAATTATTTCTTCTCTCTCGAATAACATCTACAGTAGTGGAAGAACACCATCATTTTTCCCAGGGGAGGTACTTACAATGGATGTATTAAAAGTATCAGCTAAATCCAATCCGAATTCCGTCGCCGGTGCATTAGCAGGTGTTCTTCGTGAACGTGGAACGGCCGAGCTTCAAGCGATTGGAGCAGGGGCGCTTAACCAAGCGGTTAAAGCTGTTGCGATTGCCCGGGGATTTGTCGCACCAAGCGGCGTCGATTTGATCTGCATCCCAGCCTTTACCGATATTGTGATTGATGGAGAAGACAGGACGGCGATTAAACTGATTGTCGAGCCAAGATAATATAAGATATTTCTCGAAAGAAACGGGGGCCGTCCATTAGGGGCGGTATTACCGTTTCTTTTTGCTTGCAAAGAAAGTGAGGTCAAGCCATATGAGAGCCGAAGAGTGGAGAATAGTCGATTTTCACTGTGACGCACTGAGCAAAATGCAGGAAATGCCGGATATTGTCTTCCGGAACGACGACCGCCTGGATGTCACAGCAGAACGAATGACTGCGGGCGGGATCGGGCTACAATGTTTTGCGATTTATTTGTCTGCAAAGAGAGGAAAGCCTTGCTTTGAGGACGTTCTGGGGCAGATCGAACATTTTCGACAGGGTATATTGAGTCAGGGAGGGCTACAGTGGCTCCGTTGGAAGGAGGAAGCAGTAAACATAGGTAAAGAGTCCTTGGGATGGGGAATGCTCTCCTTGGAGGGTGTAGATGGTCTGGAGGGCAATCTATTCTATGCACAGCTTTGCTTCGAGCTTGGGGTGCGTTTTTTCGGCGTAACCTGGAACTATGCCAACTGGGCGGCAGACGGTGTGCTGGAGCGGCGTAATGGAGGATTTACGAATCAAGGGCGGAAGCTTGTAGAGTGGTGTAACAGCAGCGGAATGCTGCTCGATGTGTCGCATCTGTCACCTGCGGGGTTTTGGGAATTGACTGAGCTTAGCGAACGTCCATTTATTGCCTCGCATTCAAATGCCGCCTCCGTATGTCCGCACCCGCGGAATTTGAGTGATGAGCAGATTAAAGCACTGGTAGCTATGGGTGGACGGATGGGTCTGACCTTTTTTCCTACATTCGTCTGTGAAGATGGAAAGGCCACGGCAGAGCATTTGCTGAAGCATATTGAGCATGTATGCAGTCTTGGCGGGGAGAAGCTTATTATGTTCGGCTCGGATTTTGACGGGATCGATTCATGGGTGGACGGCTTGGAGCATCCGGGCAAATATCCGGAGTTTACCGAGCTGCTGCTTCGTCATTATCCGGAAGAGCTGGTTAAAGGCTGGCTGTATGACAACGCAATCTCTTACTTAACGACACATTTGCCATCTCAGAGTTCAAAACCGTGACAATCCTGTTCCGAAATCATAAAAATATCGAAAAAAAGGACCTCAATATGAAGAGGTTCCTTTTTATTTTTGAGGAGTAAGTTGTATAATATTTAGTGGCTTGTACAGATACTAGAGAAAATACAAGGAGTGACTTACAAATGAGCAAGACTGTACCCGTAGGTGTGTCGGCCCGACATATTCACCTAACGCAGGAGCATGTGGAAGTGTTGTTTGGCGCAGGTTACCAGCTAACTGAGTTCAAACCGCTCTCCCAACCCGGACAATACGCTGCTAACGAAACTGTAGCGGTAATTGGCAGCAAAGGCAAATTCGACAAGGTCAGAATTCTGGGACCGGCGCGTCCGGCATCCCAACTGGAAGTATCCCGCACAGATGCATTTAGTCTCGGCGTAAAAGCACCTGTCCGCGAATCCGGCAACATCGATGGAACACCAGGCATCACGCTTAAAGGTCCTGCAGGTGAAGTAGAACTGGACAAAGGTGTTATCGTGGCGACTCGTCACATTCATTTTCATACCTCCGATGCAGAAGCTTGGGGCATTGCCGACAAGCAGATGTTGAAGGTGCGCCTTGGCGGCGAACGCGGTCTTGTACTTGAGAATGTGCTTGCCCGTGTATCCGACAACTTTGCGCTCGACATGCATATTGACACCGACGAAGCAAACGCTGCAGGAGCCAATAACGGCGATACTGCTGAAATTGTAGACTAGTCATTATATTTTATAACAAACGAAGAAAGCGGGGGAGAAATCCTCCGTTTTTTGTGCTTTAACAGGCGGAATAGACTCCTTTTTATGTTAATTTGGGCATTCGGGTGTACTATTCTGTCGAAAATTAGTATGATAAGTACAGGTAAAGAATAAGGACCTTTTCATTAAGAACCATATTCAAATCAATCCGATCATATTAATGGTTAAAAAAGAAAAGGAGAATAAAAAATTGAAATTTAACTTAAATTTTACTCCCAAAGGAAAAGCAGCCATTGAAAATTTTTCGAACGAGGAATTAATCGAAATTTTCAGCCGATACTCAAACACATTAACTAAAAAGTACAGTGTGGATATCACTGTTCCGGTTGATGTGAATCAGGGTATTGTGGCCGACGGCACTTTGAAAGTCATATTGAGCAACGTAATGTGTGATGTTGAACTCTTTTTTAGAGAACTGGGGCGGGATATCAAAGTGCCTCTGAAGAAAAGATTGGCCGTCGGCAACCTTGATAACGTATTTAAAGTTGCGGCAGTTGAAGAGTAGGATCGGATGAATGAACTGCAGCGTTTGCGGGCAAATCGTATGGGAAGGGCTTATACAGGTCCTTCTTTTTTGTCGTTCGGCGGGAAATTCAAATGAAACCGGAGCTGCTCTGGTACATGTGAATTGTGATGCGGGACGAGACCGTTTATAATTGATATATTAATATTTTATCTGGAATAAGGTCGTCTTAGCAGATAAAGTTAGAACGGAGGGCTTAAAGATGAAACAAGTTGTTAACACTCCAGAAGAATATATCGGCGGGCTGCCTGAAGACAGAAAAGAAGCTGAAGAGGCTCAGAGAGACAATTAAGGAGAATCTGCCGCCCGGTTTCGAAGAAAAAACAGCTTATGGAATGATAGGCTATGTCGTCCCACACCGTATTTATCCTTCAGGGTATCATGTTACTCCCGGGCAGCCGCTTCCATTTATAAGTCTGGCATCCCAGAAAAACTATATTGCACTGTATCATATGGGGATTTATACTGTTCCGGATGTTCTGGCATGGTTTCAGGAGGAGTATCCAAAGCATGTTAAGACAAAGCTGGATATGGGAAAGAGCTGCATTCGCTTTAAAAAAATGGACAGCATCCCTTACGATCTCATAGCAGAGCTGTGCAGAAAGATCACCGTGGAGATTACATAAGAAAATATGAGCATGAAATTCTGAGGTGAAAAGGGGGATATGACATGACAGCTGAAAAAGGAACAAAAGAAAATCCGTGGAAACTGAAAACCCCGCCGCAAACGTCAGAATACGAAATGTATAGATCGGAAAAAGACGGCAAAGAAATTTTGGTGTGTACCGTGGGAAAAACAGTACTGCACTATGATTACCGCTGTCTTGAGGATCTGACACAAATGCTTAAAGATCATGGAGACTGGATGGAGCTTGGCAGCGCGGATGAACAGAAGCCCGCTAAAGAAGGAACCGTCGAAGCTTGGGGGCGTTCACCCGAGAATCCAAACGGTGGATGGTATGGCCTCAAGAAAGGCTTTCGCGGACGGTTCGGGATGTATATCCCGCCATTGATGGAAGAGCTGGGGTTTGCGGAAGTAGAGCATAATGCCAGAAACAACCGGATGAGAGTCAAGCCATAACGGCTATTTTAATGGGGCAGGTTCGGAAGGCATGGATAAACGTGTTACAATAGGACTCAAAAAGGAGTGATCGACCATATGGCGATAGAAATCAATGTTCAGACTACACCGAATCCGAATTCGATTAAGATCAGTACAAATCAGACCCTTTTTGAAGGTCCGAGAAGCACCTCGTTAAAAAGGGGAGACGCTACAGATCTTCCCCTAGCAGCCGCACTATTGAGCATAGAGGGGATTGATAATATTTTCGGAATCCGGGATTTCGTCACGGTCAGTAAGACGGAGGAAGCGGAGTGGGATACGATTTTACCTCAGGTAGAAGAGGTATTTGAAAAAGTATACGCCTGAGATGTTAGGTATAAGTTGGGGCTGTCCCATAAGTAGAATTCTCTACGAATGAAAACAACTCCTTCTCATTTTAAAACGGTAAAAAACTAGCCAGTCTCCGGGTTATTGGAGACTGGCTAGTTTTTGTTTTCGCTCTGCAGCGGCCTGCTTCAGCAGGTTATGGGCAAGGTAAAGCCGCACGGCGGTTGACGGCGGTATTGACGACACTAACTACGTGTTTGGTCGATCTACACAAGAAATCGCTCCATTTTAAAATGGTAGCTTCGACTCTTCCACCAAAGGGCGATCTCTTTGTGTTGTTCTAAAAATATTGTAGAAACGATTGTCGCGGAGCGTCTGCCTAGAACGCCTACCTGCATCCTACTCTAAAACAAAGGGTGTCCCAGCAGCCGATTGCATGGCTATTGGAACACCTCTTTATTTTTCTTATCATTCGCTTATTAGCTCAAAGCAAGAGTGTTATCTTGCAGATGTACTCGTAGCTCCTGCTGAAGAGTTTGGCTAATGGATGTCATAGGCAGCCTGAGTGTATCCGAAGCGATTGTACCATTTTCGCTGAGAACCCACTTAATAGGGGCGGGATTGGATTCCTTGAACAATAGGCGAATTAGCGGTATAAGCCTGTCAAAGCTTTCTTTAGCCAAATCGAATTGTCCGGAACTGAAGTATTCGTAAACCTGGATGAATTCCGCAGGTTGAACGTTGGCCGAAGCCAGCATGCCCCCGGCAGCTCCGCAGCCAAGCATATCGTAAAAGTGCAGGTCATCACCGCACAATACAGGTTTTGAACCCAGGCGGGACAGTTCGGTGACCAGCTTGGGACTACCGGAGCAGTCTTTTAAGCCAACAACGTTATTCATCTCCAGAATGGTACGGGCAGTATCCACGGTCATGCCGACACCGGCCCGGCCAGGAATATCATAAGCCATAACCGGCACGCCTACCTCGGCCGCCTTGCGGAAGTGTGCGATGATTCCTTCTTGTGAGGGGCGACTATAGTAAGGGACGACTACAAGAACGGCATCCGCCCCGAGATCTGCGGCAAGCTCTGTCCGTGCAACTGTAGACGCTGTATCATTAGTACCTGTACCGACGATCAGGGGAATATTCGTGGATTTCAATAGTTCACGTGAAGCATTTACCAGGAGCTGCAGTTCATTTACAGTTACAGTTGGCGATTCTCCAGTGGTTCCGTTTACGACCAAACCTTGAATGCTGTTGTTAATAATGTTGTTCACATAACGTTGATACGAATCCAAATCAACTTCACCGGCAGCATTGAACGGGGTTACTACGGGCACATAGACTCCATAAATCTGTTGCTCTGTAAGCATAAATATCGGCCTCCAAAATATTTAATTCCTTTTAACCACTTTATCATGGAAACTTGCATCGGTGTTATCTATAATAAATGATATGTATCATCAATACTTTTGATGTTGAGGTGAAATTATGGATTTAACTTATTTACGAACTTTCCGTGAGGTTGCCAAACGCCAAAGCTTTACACGTGCAGCCGAAGAGCTTGGTTACGCGCAGTCAAGTGTTACTATGCAGATACAGAAGATAGAGAAGGAGTACGGGGTTTCTTTAATTGAGAGACATGGCCGCCAGCTGCGCCTTACCCCTCCGGGGGAGGAGCTGTTGAAGCTGTTTGTGGAAATATTAGATTTATATGACCGCTCCAAGGAGACCATCGCACAGCAAATCGGGGGCACTTTAACCATAGGTACGATAGATTCCTTGGCTGCCTTCTACTTGCCGCCTTTTCTGCAGCAGCTTAGAACCCGATTCCCCGGGCTGAATATACACTTGCAGACGGATAAGGAAGCAAACCTTGTTGCCAAAATAAAAGACGGCGAAGTGGATATCGGCCTAATGCTGGACCGCAGCAGCACAGATTCTTTTCTTCACCGGACGATTATCAGGGAGGAGCCGCTGGTATTGATTGCCCCGGCTAATCATCCGCTTGCCAAGCTGGAGACCGTAAAGCTGCAGGATCTTAATAACTGCGAATTTATTGTTTCCGAGGAAAGCTGTATTTACCGGAGCTTATTTGAGAATCTGTTAAAAGAGCATCATATCATCTTCCGAATAGGCTTCGAGCTTTCGAATCTGGAGGCCATCAAACGCTGCGTAATGAACGGGCTTGGACTTGCACTGCTGCCGAGAATTGTTGCCCAGGAGGAAATAGAGCGGGGTTATCTGGCGGAGCTGCCTTTTGTCCATCCCGAGATTCACTTCGATCTGCAGCTTCTGATGCATCCCAAGAAGTGGTTATCCCAACCGCTGCAGCTATTCATTCAGATGCTGATGTCGGATGCAAAGGCTGAAGCTGTTTAACTTTAGCGGAGAAAGCACATAGCCACACAAAAATAACCCGGTGCCATCAGGTACCGGGTTATTTTTTAAAAAGGTGAATTATCTGGCCAACTATCCACCGTCAACGTTCAGAATGTGACCGTTCAGGTAATAGGGTGTTTCACTATCTTGCTATTCCATTCAAAAAAACGTACCAATGACTCTGCTGAAGGTTATACTGTCAGTGGAGGTGATAGTACTGTTAACCGAAGAAAAATGGCAGGCCATTCTTTCAAACGACGCCTCGTATGATGGTGCTTTTTATTACGCTGTAAAGACAACCGGCATTTTCTGCCGGCCCTCCTGCAAATCCAAGGTGCCCAAAAGGGAGAATGTGCGAATCTTTGCTTCGGCACAGCAAGCTTTGGCGGAACATTTCCGTCCATGCAAACGATGCAAGCCCACCGGGGAACGGCTGCCGGATAAGGAATGGGTTGCGGTAATGACAGAGTATATTGACAATAATTATACGGAAGCGTTAACTCTTGAGACCTTGGCTGAAATGTGCCACGGCAGTCCGTATCATTTACACAGGACATTTAGGAAGGTAATGGAAGTTACCCCAACGGATTATATACAGCAAAAAAGAATGGCGAAGGCCTGTGAATATCTGATTCATTCAGACAAGAGGGTGGCGGACATTGCACTGCATGTGGGCATTCCCAATACGCCTTATTTTGTAACGCTGTTCAAGAAAAAAACGGGGTATACACCGACGCAATTCCGTCACCACAACAGGAAACCCGAAAGTAGATTACCTTAATATTAACAAATCCACGGAGGTGCAGAATCATGGAAATTAAAAGAGATATTAAGTTGTTCTGGACTTTGCTTGTTCATAAAGACTGGGAATTTTATATAGCTGCAAGTGAGGCTGGATTATGTTACGTGGGCTCGCAGAACAAACCGTTTAGCGATTTACACGAATGGGCCAAACGCCGTTTTCCCGGGAGCGAATTGGTGAGCGCAGATGATAAAATGCAGCCTTACGTTACCGAATTGACGGAATATTTAGAGGGGGAACGACAGAGTTTTACCATTCCATTTGATTTCCGGGGTACCCCGTTCCAGCTTGCCGTGTGGAATGCCTTGTGCGAGATTCCTTATGGACATACCTGGTCCTATTCAGATATCGCCGCCCATATCCAAAAGCCGGCTTCCGTGCGCGCGGTCGGTGCAGCCATTGGTGCGAATCCAATTTTGATAACAGTGCCCTGCCATCGGGTAATCGGGAAGAACGGAGCACTCACCGGCTACCGCGGCGGCCTGGAGATGAAGATGCAGCTTCTTAATCTCGAACGGGGAAGTTCGTTGGTTAATACCAAGTAAAGACATGCTATAATAAAAAGAAGACATTCTTACTTATTCTTCATCTTAAACTTGTAATGACTTATTTGGAGGAATATCGTGGCAAAAGCAAAGGTAGCAAAACGGCCCACCAGAGATGAATTTGTGCTGGAGGAGATAGGCAATCAATTGACAGAAGCAAAGCAGGAAGACTCTGAGATTTTATTGACCGTATGGGGCAAAGAAGAGCAAGTACGCGGTCGGATTGTGGAAATGGACCCCAGAACCGGCAAGGTGCATATGAGTTACCGCGAAGAGATTATTAAGGTTCCTTTTATGGATATTATGAGAATTGATTATCCCAGAGATTAATAAGAACGGACAAAACCCCAACTTCATCAGAAATTGGGGTTTGTTTTAATAAAGAAATCTCCACAAATAAAAGGTGGCATAGGATTCCCAGTTCGTCCAAGTCGCAGAGAGCTGCAAAATTTCTTCTTTCGTCGGTTTGTTGTCCATGCCAAGCAGAAATTTAATGGAATTATGCAATCCGACATCATCAATGGGAAAAGCCGAAGGGATTCTCAGACAACGCATCAGCACATAGTTTGCCGTCCAGGGGCCTATGCCGCGGATTGCGACCAGCATTCTTTCAGCTTTTTTAAAATCCCCTGCTTGCAGCAGCAGCTCCTTCGACAGCTTTCCTTCGGCAATCAGCCTTGCAACGCCAATGAGGTATTCACATTTCTTGACGGTCATTCGTACGGGCTCCAAGTCCTGAACCGACAAGCGAGCGATATCTTCCGCGGTAGGGAAAATCCAGTAATCTTCTCCTTCGCACACCACATGCCGCCCAAAGTTCTCTACCAGCCGCCTTTTTAAGGTATAGGCAAAAGCAAGATTGATCTGTTGGCCGATAATTCCCCAGCTGATCGCCTCGAATAAATCGGGAATGCCGACATTGCGCAGGCCGTAAAAGGATTCCACCGCTCTTTGCAGCAGCACATCTGTCCCGGCCAGCTCATAAAAGGGTGCCAGATCCGTATCCAAATCCAGCCAATCCCGGACGTAGCTTATTACCGCTGCCCGCGTGGATTCAAGAGAGGGGCAGGTATCGCCTAAAAAGCGAATCAAAATCATGCCAATGCCATCTTCCCCGCTAATCTCAAAGACCGGCGTTTCCTCTCCAACCGCAATGGCTTTATAAATCCGCTGATCTTTGATGTGGTACAGGCACTCGTTCGGGGCATTGGAGAAATATTTAAGATTTTGGGCAAAGCTGAATTCTTCAGGCACTAATATATGATTATCCATAACCATCCTCCATGATTAACACTCCAACTACACACTCTTAGTTGTAACATATAAATCGTTCCCGTACTTTCGTTATCTTGCGGTTATATTAGTCAGCCCTTATAAAAGAGCAGCCAGAAAGGTAGATGTATGATGCAGATTACCAAAACCAATGCCATGCGAATTCTTGATGTCAACAAGATCCCGTATGAAGTCTTATTCTACGACAACGAGGATGGAAAGATCCATGGTACAGCCGTAGCCGAGAAAATTGGCAGAGTTCCCGAAGCTGTCTTCAAAACACTGGTCTCCCATAGCGGATCAAACCTTTATGTGTTTGTTATCCCGGTTGGTGAAGAGCTGGATCTCAAAAAGGCCGCCAGAGCAGCCGGTGAAAAGAGAATCGAAATGCTGCCTGTAAAGGACCTGCAGAAGTGGACAGGTTACGTTCGCGGCGGCTGTTCACCCGTCGGCATGAAGAAGCTTTATCCAACCTTTATTGACAGCAGCGCAGAACCTTTGGACAAGATAGCCGTCAGCGCCGGGAAAATAGGTTTGCAGATGGAGCTTGCACCGGTGCGTCTGGCAGATACGATTGCAGCGAAATTTATGGAGCTGGCCCGTCATGACTCAAATGGTGATAACCCACTTTGAAAAAAGGTGTTAATTTTTTGGGTAATTATTATGAATTTGTGTTATCATTATATGTTATGACGTGAAAGTTAGCTGATTCAAGAATATATGTATTTGAAATTAAGGAGACCCAATGACATTTAAAGAATTAAATATTATACCCCCTATTTTAAAAGCTTTGAGCAAAGAGAACTATACTTCCCCAACACCCATTCAGGAACAATCGATCCCGGCAGTGCTGGCCGGCAGAGATTTACTTGGCTGCGCTCAGACTGGAACAGGGAAGACGGCCGCTTTTGCTGTACCGATTATCCAGCTGTTAAACGAACAGAAAACCGTTCCCAATACGGGGCGCCGTATTCGTTCATTGATTCTAACCCCGACAAGGGAGCTTGCTATTCAGATTTCTGACAACATCAAAGCGTATAGTCAATACACCGATTTGCGTTGTACGGCTATTGTTGGCGGCGTTTCACAAAAAGCGCAGGAGCGGGCGCTGAATCAAGGTGCAGATATCCTGATTGCGACTCCGGGCCGACTCATTGATTTAATGAATCAGAAGCGTATAGATTTGCAATATGTCAAAATATTAGTGCTCGATGAAGCCGACAGAATGCTGGATATGGGCTTTATTCATGATGTGAAGCGGATTATCACCAAGATGCCGAGCAAAAAACAAACCCTTTTCTTCTCCGCGACGATGCCGCCGGAAATCACCAAAATGGTCAAATCACTTCTGGTGAATCCGGTAAAAGTAGAAATTACTCCAGTGTCTTCTACTGCGGACCGGATCCAGCAATCTATTTATTTACTCGAAAATGGAAACAAGCAAAATCAATTGAATCACCTGTTGCAGGATAAATCCATCGCTTCGGCATTGGTGTTTACCCGTACCAAGCGTGGAGCTGACCGCGTAACCCGCGATTTGGCAAAAGTGAACATTTCCGCCCAGGCCATTCACGGAAACAAATCTCAAAATGACCGGCAGAATGCGCTGAATAATTTTAAGAGCGGGGTAACGCGTGTGCTGGTAGCTACGGATATCGCAGCAAGAGGAATTGATATCGATGAACTGTCTCATGTAATCAATTTCAACCTGCCTAATATTCCGGAAACTTATGTTCACCGCATTGGCCGTACCGGTAGAGCAGGACTTAGCGGGACTGCGATCTCCTTTTGCGAAATGGAGGAGCTTCCGTTTCTTAAGGATATTGAGAAATTAATCGGTAAGACGATTCCCGAAGTGAAAGACCATCCCTATCCGATGAAGAGAATAGTTCAGCCTTTTAAGACTGAACCAGCCTCGAAGTCAACTTCAAAACCTGAACAACGTAAACCCAAACCAAAGGCCAACCCGGCGCGGAAGCCCAAGTCGGAGTGGTTTGCAAAGGGTAACAAGACTAGTAAGACAAGCAGATAATATTATATTTACAAAAGAAACCTGCCTCCCCTCACCGGGAGGTTATTTTTGTACGTAGCCGTGGCAATGTTGTAGAAGATATTGTCCGGCTGTTCAGCTCCCGGTACTAACTTTGATTATTGGGTTTAGAAACTAAGAGGCTTTTATTAAGAGAATTAACAGAAGAGGGAGCTGAAGCTATCTTTGGCTATGCGTCGGAAGCGATATCCGCAATGGGGTTTCAAAAGGACGGGGTATCGCATGATACAAAGGTTTATTCTATTTTGAAAAAGTAAAGTAGGGCCTCCTATTGCGGCAGCCCTGTAATAAGTTCTTCCTTTTTGATTGCGGATGGATTGGTTCAGGCCAGATATGCTATAATTTTTAATTATATAGAATGAACTCGAGAATTATTTGATAAAAAGGTGAGAGTAACGAAGGAGAAGTTTGGAACTGTAGGAGCGAAAGCGACCGCCTTTGTCCCCGGATTTCATCCGCGAACAGCGGTAAAATTCAAGAAATCTGGGGACAACAGCGGCCGGAAGTCCAAACATTCTCCGTAGTTACGGGTATACACCCCATAGCATATGTCAAAATCTTTAGTTCAACTTATATAGCAGTATATAAAATTAATATAATGATAAAAGCTTCATAAATAAAGGATGTGTACAGCATGACCAAAGAAAGCCAAAACTCACCGGACTTAAAATCCGGCAAGGGTGCCAAAAATTATGCCAAGTTTTTTGACTTCTCGGATGCCAAAGTAATTTCCGAAGAAGAAGGTAAGACCACTTACCGGATTAAAGGCAGAAATGTTCAAATTAATAGCCAGCCGGATTATAAAGAGGGCAAGCGGCGCGGCAAGGAAGACATAGAGGTTCATTATGATTTTGTCATACCCGAGGATATGCAGAGCTTCGGAGTGGATAAGTTTTACCACATTACAACGTACGGCTGTCAGATGAATGAGCATGACACGGAAACTATGAAAGGTCTGCTCGAGCAAATGGGCTACCGCAGCGTGGAGGACCGGAATCAGGCGGATATTATTTTGCTTAATACCTGTGCCATTCGTGAGAACGCTGAAGATAAGGTGTTCGGAGAACTGGGTCACCTCAAGCATCTGAAGATAGAGAAGCCCGGACTTCTGCTTGGAGTCTGCGGATGTATGTCTCAGGAGGAAGGCGTAGTCAACCGGATTATGTCGAAGCACGGGTTCGTTGATATGATTTTCGGTACGCACAATATTCACCGTCTGCCGCACCTTATAAAGGAAGCTATGTTCAGCAAGGAACTGGTGATAGAGGTTTGGTCCAAGGAAGGCGACATTATCGAGAACCTGCCGAAGAAACGGGAGGGAATGCGCGCTTGGGTAAATATCATGTACGGCTGCGATAAATTCTGTACGTATTGTATTGTTCCCTTTACCAGAGGCAAGGAGCGCAGCCGCCGTCCGGAGGACGTCATTGCGGAGGTGCGGGATTTGGCCCGTCAGGGCTTCAAGGAAGTAACGCTGCTAGGGCAAAATGTAAATGCATACGGCAAGGATTTTACCGATATTTCCTATACGTTCGGCGATTTAATGGATGACATGCGTCTGATTGACATTCCGCGCATCCGCTTTATGACCTCCCATCCCCGCGATTTTGACGACCGTCTGATTGAGGTTCTGGGCAAAGGCGGTAACCTGACCGAGCATATCCACCTGCCGGTACAATCCGGAAGCACGGAAGTTCTTAAGAAAATGAGCCGCAAATACACACGTGAACGCTACTTGGAGCTTGTCGGCAAAATTAAGTCCGTGGTTAAGAATCCGGTTCTCACAACAGACATTATTGTAGGCTTCCCTGGTGAAACCGAAGAGCAGTTCGAAGAAACATTGTCTTTGGTACGTGAGGTTGGTTTTGATATGGCCTATACGTTCATCTATTCCCCGCGTGAGGGTACGCCAGCAGCCGGGATGGAGGATAATGTTCCGATGGAGGTCAAGAGCGCACGCCTGCAGCGGCTGAATGATCTCATTAAAGAGAACAGCCGGATCAGTAATGACCGTATGCTCGGTGAAGTGGTAGAGGTACTGGTGGAAGGCGAGAGCAAGAATAACACGGATATGTTATCCGGCCGTTCACGCAGCAACAAGCTGGTTCATTTCGAGGGTCCTAAGGAACTGATCGGAACCTTCGTACAGGTTAGAATAACCGACACCAAAACCTGGTACATCAAAGGCGATTGCGTTGAGGAAGCTGCAGTAGTCATTTAAATCATATCGGAATGGGGCGATTCTTATGGCACTGGAAGAAGAACGTTTGAATAATTATGGAATGCCGACCTACAACACCCGTGATTTAATCGTACGAGAGGACATTATGGGCAAAGCCAAAGAGCTTGCATCACTCATATCCACCAGCGAAGAGGTACAACATTTCCAGCAGGCCGAACAGAAGATTCAGGCGCATGAACGGGTGCAGGGACTGATAGCGACGATCAAGAAGAAGCAGAAAGAGATCGTTGCCTTCGAAAGCTTTAAGAATAAAGAAATGGTGGCTAAGATCGAGCGTGAGATCGATGAGCTTCAGGATGAGATTGACAGTATTCCTCTCGTCACTGAATTTCAGCAAAGCCAGAGCGATATCAACTACCTGCTGCAGCTCGTCATTTCCGTGATCAGAGACACCGTCTCCGAAAAAATAAATGTAGAGGCCGGCACGGAAGCACCTCCTTCCACATGCGGCGATTAATTTCAAACGGTAGGGGCGGATGACAATCCGTCCCTTTATTTTTGCGGAAAGCGGGGATTATGTAACTGTGTGGAACAAGGATGTTGATTTTCGAAGTTCAGGTTTGGTACATTTAAAGGTACGATAGCAAAAATCAGCTGCGGCAAAGGATGGATTAAAAGTGAGCGACAACGGGGAACAAACCTATAACGCCAAAAAGTACCGCACACCGGACGGTGTTCCGGCCGACATTGTCATGTTTACATTGACCAAGCGCGAACGGAAGACGGTCACGAAGACACTTCCCCTGCGCGAATTAAAGGTAATGCTGATCCGACGGAAGAAATGGCCTTATGCAGGAATGTGGGCGTTGCCGGGGGGCTTCTGCCAGGAGGATGAGTCCATTTACGACGCTGCCACACGGGAATTGAAAGAGGAGACGGGTGTGGACGGCGGCCATCTGGAGTATCTCGGAGTCTACAGCACCCCCGGGCGCGATCCGCGCGGATGGATTATCAGTCATGCTTTCTTCGCATTGGTGGAGGAGTGGATGCTGGAGCACAGACAGGCTTCCGATGATGCGGGAGAGGTAGGCTTATTCAGTCTGCAGGAGGCGCTGGAAGAGCTGGAGCTGGCTTTTGACCATCATGATATTATTACGGACGCTTATTTGCGCATTCAGCAGCAGATGCTGCAAACGACGATTGCGAGACAATTTCTGCCCCGGCACTTCACGTTAAGCGAGCTGTATCAGGTGATTCAGACGGTGGTTCCCGACTTTAAGGAGCCTAATTTTATCCGCAAAATCACTTCAACACGCAGCCGTCAAGGGATATTGCAGGAAGTAAGGGATGAGGCCGGGAATACGCTCAGCTCCAATCAATATTCTCAGCGGCCTGCGCAGCTGTACATGTTCACCGATCACGAACCGCTGTTGTCCATCTATACGTAACACCGGTAAATCGAGGAGGTCATTTTTGTGAGAGCTTTGATCGTAATTGATTATACGAATGATTTTGTGGACGGAAGCCTGCCGGTGGGGCAGCCCGGAATAGACATTGAAGCTAGAGTCTGCGAATTGACAGAACAGTTTGCAGATAACAACGATTACGTGGTAATGGCTGTAGATTTACACGATGAGAAGGATGTCTTCCATCCGGAGAGTAAGCTGTTTCCACCCCATAACCTGCGCGGCAGTTTAGGACGGGAGCTATACGGAAATCTTAAGATGGTATTTGAAGACAATAGCGACTCTATTTACTGGATGGACAAAACCCGTTACAGCGCCTTCTGCGGCACGGATCTTGAGCTTAGGCTAAGGGAGCGGGGAATAACAGAACTGCACCTTATCGGGGTGTGCACGGATATTTGCGTACTGCATACTGCGGTAGATGCATATAATAAAGGCTTCTCAATCATCGTACATGAAGATGCCGTGGCCAGCTTTAACCAGGATGGACATACATGGGCGCTTGGGCATTTCCGTGGCAGCCTGGGTGCAAAAGTGGTTACTGGCGATTAAAAGTCAGCTATGGGCATGCAGATACAGCAGTTATAGGAGATGAGGACTTGAAAAGAGAGCTTGCTCTACATACAGATAAATATCAGATCAACATGATGTATGCTCACTGGGTCAACGGAAGCCATAAACGGAAAGCTGTATTCGAAGCTTATTTCCGCAAGCTGCCTTTTGGCAATGGTTTTGCAGTGTTTGCGGGACTTGAGCGTATTGCCGGTTATATTGAAAGTCTGCGCTTTACCGAGGAAGATATCCGCTATTTGTCGGAGCAGGAGGAGAATTACGCACCTGCTTTTTTGGAGGAGCTGCTGCAGTTTCATTTCCAAGGCACTCTACACTCTATGAAAGAGGGAGCCTTGGTGTTTCCGGATGAACCGTTAATCCGCGTGGAAGGCACGATTATGGAAGCGCAGCTCGTGGAGACGGCTATTCTGAACTTTATGAATTACCAGACGCTGATTGCGACCAAGGCTTCCCGGATTAAGCAGGTGGCTGGTGACGACATCCTGCTGGAGTTCGGCACCCGGCGCGCGCAGGAGGCGGATGCAGCGGTGTGGGGTGCGCGTGCGGCTTATATTGGCGGATTCGACGCCACCTCCAACATGCTGGCCGGTAAATTATTCGGTATTCCTACCAAAGGTACACATGCGCATTCCTGGGTACAGAGCTTTGCCAGCGAGCAGGAGGCCTTCGATGCTTATGCTCGAGTAATGCCGGACGGAGTAACCCTGCTTGTAGATACCTTTGACACCCTGCGCAGCGGCGTGCCTAATGCCATACATACAGCGAAGAAACTCGAAGCACAAGGCAAGCGGATGAACGGGATTCGTCTGGATAGCGGTGACCTGGCTTACTTATCCATTCAGGCCCGGAAAATGCTCGATGAGGCGGGTCTGCAATATGTCAAAATTGTCGCTTCCAATGATCTTGACGAGAATACAATCATGAACTTGAAGTCGCAGGGAGCAGCTATAGACACCTGGGGGGTGGGGACACAGCTGATAACAGCCTCCGACCAGCCTTCTCTGGGCGGGGTATATAAGCTGGTAGAAATTGAGTCTTCGACGGGTGAGATGGTTCCTACAATCAAAATTTCCTCCAACCCGGAGAAGGTATCCACTCCCGGCAAAAAGGATGTCTTCCGCATCATTGGCAGCAAAGGCAAGGCTTTGGCTGATTACCTCAGCTTTCCGGAAGAGGATGCCCCGCGCAACGGCAGCAGGATAAAGCTGTTCAATCCGCTGCATCCCTATTTGCAAAAGCATGTGGACCGCTACGAGGCCTTGCCAATGCTGGAGCCGATCTATGTGAACGGCTTCCGGACGTATACGTTGCCGGATCTGAACGAAATTCGCCGTTATCACCAGGAGCAACTGGACCTGTTCTGGCCGGAATATTTGCGCAAGCTGAATCCAGAGGTGTACAGGGTGAACCTGAGCCAGCAGGTATGGATCCGCAAGCAGCAATTGATTGAAGAGCATATGCAGCCTGATTTTGAATAAGGGTTTATATAGATATCATCTAAAAGAGGCGTTCTCCTTTATCGGGGAACGTCTCTTTTGTGTGATATTTATCATGATAAATGTGATAAATTTAACATCTTAATTTTTAATTTTATTGCTAAATGAAGTTAAAGAATTAAGCAATAAAGTAAGCGGGTACGCGAAATGCACACAGAATGTACACAAAATGTTGCTATTATGGGAGCTAAGCTGCTATTAGGGTAACGCGACTCTGTAGTGTATAAAGAAATAATTAGAAATCAATAAATTATTGTGATTCGCAAAGTGCCTAAAATGCAAGATTTGTCACTTCGCGTCCCGCAGAATCACGTTACAATCGTTGAAAAAGTCAAAAGGATGTTATTCTAGTTGACACTACGAAAGGGGCTATGTCGGTGATACAGTTGCCAAAAGTGAACGATCTCGGCTTTTTTGAGATTCGTCTGGAATCAATAGGAGGTCTGGGTGCGAACCTGGCCGGTAAAATGCTCGCGGAAGCGGGAGTTGTCGGTGCCGGGATGAATGGGGTAAGCTTCTCATCCTATGGTTCGGAGAAGAAGGGCTCAGCCGTTAAGGCACACATTCGTTTTTGTGATTTGAACACGCATATCCGCGATACTTCACCGGTCGAACGTCCTCACGTGGTAGGCGTATTTCATGAAGCGCTGGCGAAGACGGTCAATGTAACCAGCGGAATTTATGATCATAGTACGGTGCTGGTCAACTCGGCCAAGTCACCTGAAGAATTGAAAGAGTCTATGAAGATGCTGGCCGGCACCGTTGCTGTGGTCGACGCCACCAGTATTGCATTAGATGAGAAAAACCGTGTAAATATGGCTATGCTGGGTGCCTTGTTCCGGATGTGTGATTTCCTGGACCCGGAGATTATGAAGGGCGTTATTGAGAAATCATTGGGTAAAAAATACCCGCAGGCCGTACAATCGGCCTTGACCACGTTCGATCGTGGATATAAAGAAGTGAAATTCATGCATTTCCCGCTGCCTGAAGGTGCGTCTATGCCTGAATTCGTTCGCTCCGATATCTCGGCACTTGGATATGAAACTCAGCCAATGGGTGGAACCATCATCAATCCGGGCAGCAGCTTTTTGAAGAACCTCAGTATTTCCCGCTCCGGTCTTCTGCCTCACTTTAAAGGAGAAGATTGTATTCATTGTGCGCAGTGCGACACGGTATGTCCTGATCTGTGCTTTGTCTGGGATGAGCAGCCTGATAAGAAGGGCCGTCCGCAAATGTTCCTGCAGGGGATTGATTATCAATACTGCAAAGGCTGTCTGAAATGCGTCGAAGCCTGTCCTACGACCGCCCTTTCAAGCGAACGTGAGGAAGAAGGCTATGCGGAAAGCCACACAGTACGGCATATTTTTGATTTGATTACTCAAGCTTAATTCGAAGGAAAGGTGGAACACATATGGCTATCGATTATGAAAAAGAAGTAGGCTCTGCCAAGGTGGAGCAGAAATTTTTATATGAATCCGGCAATGAAATGGCGGCCTACGCGGCCCATCAGATCAATTATCATGTAATGGGTTATTTTCCAATCTCGCCTTCGACAGAGGTCGCCCAATTTCTCGATACAATGAAAGCGAACGGACAGCATGATATTATGCTGATTCCTTCGGACGGCGAGCACAGCTCTGCCGGTATTTGTTACGGTGCATCTACGGCGGGTGGACGAGTATTCAATGCCACCAGCGCCCAAGGCTATATGTTCATGCTGGAGCAAATGCCTGTACAGGCAGGTACACGTATGCCGATGGTTATGAACCTGATCTGCCGCTCGATCTCGGGTCCTCTTAATATTCATGGCGACCACTCGGATCTTTATTTCGCCCTGAATACAGGCTGGCCCATCCTGATGTGCCGTGATCCACAATCTGTTTATGATATGAACCTGATGGCACTCAAGCTGGCTGAGCATGCCAAAGTCCGGCTGCCGGTCATGGTCGCTTCTGACGGATATTTCACTTCCCATCAAAAACGGCGGGTACAGGCTTTTGCGCACCGTGCAGATGTTCATAAATTTGTGGGTGAGCAGCCGCCAACCGGCTTTACCGATACTCTTGACCGCAATAATCCTGTGACCGTCGGTCCTTACATGAACGAGCCGGATTATATCAATAACCGGTATCAACAATCGGTAGCGATGTACAATGCCGGAGAGGTTTTTGAAGAGATTGCCAAGGAATTCGGTGAACTGACCGGACGCCATTATCCGATGATTGAGCAGTATCGTATGGAAGATGCCGAAGTAGCTGTATTCCTGATGAACTCCGCTTCCGAGATCATTAAAGATGTAGTGGACCAGCTTCGCCTGCAAGGAATTAAGGCGGGTGCGATTTCTCCCAACATGATCCGTCCTTTCCCGCAAAAGCAAATCGCTGAAGCACTGAAGAATGTTAAAGCCATTACTGTTGGGGATCGTGCAGATTCCGTCGGCGGACATGGCGGCAATATGGTTAATGAAATTAAGGCTGCGCTGTTTACCTACGGCAACACGACAACGAAAGTAATCAGCCGTATTTATGGACTGGGCGGCAAGGATTTCTATGCGGAGGACGGCCACAGCTTCTTCCAATTAGCCATTGATGCTGTCGCTGCAGACCGTGTGGACGTGCCTTTCGATTACTACGGCCACAATCCGGGAACTCCGGACAAAGCGCCGCAGCGCCTTTTGAAACCGATGAATTTTGATTCACTCAAGACTGGCCTTATCACTGTTAAGCAGGACGAAGCTACAGGCAAGCTGAGCGTGAAGATTCCTCCGCTGCGGAACCTGACGAAAAAGCCTAAGCGTCTTGCACCAGGCCATGGTGCGTGTCCGGGCTGCGGTATTTTCTCGGGACTGGAAACCTTTTTCAAAGGGATTGAGGGAGACATCGTAGCCTTGTACCACACAGGTTGTGCAATGGTTACAACGACTGGATATCCGTACTCATCCCATAAATCAACGTTTATTCATAACCTGTTCCAGAACGGTGCAGCTACACTTTCCGGTGTGGTGGAAATGTTCTGGGAACGCAAACGCCGGGGAGAGCTCGACGGCCTTGGACTTCAAGAAGATTTTACATTTGTAATGGTTACCGGCGACGGCGGTATGGACATTGGTATGGGTCCCGCTATCGGTGCTGCGCTGCGCGGCCACAAAATGATCATTATAGAGTATGATAACGAAGGTTATATGAACACCGGTGCACAGCAGTCGTATTCCACACCGCTCGGACACCGCACTTCCACATCCAGCATCGGCAAGAAGCAGCAGGGTAAAGTGACCCAGCATAAGGATACCGCGCAAATTATGGCAGCTACGAATATTCCTTATGTATTCACAGGCTCCGAGGCTTACCCGCAGGATCTGGTGAAGAAAGCGGCTAAAGCACAGTGGTATGCGCAGAATGAAGGCCTTGTATACGGCAAAATTCTAATCGCTTGCCCGTTGAACTGGATGTCCGACGACAAGGAAGGCACCAACATTGTATCGCTTGCCGTGAATTCCTGCTTCTTCCCACTGTATGAGGTAGAGCACGGAACAACGACGATTACCTACAATCCAGAGGATAAGGACAATCGCATCGAGCTTTCGGCTTGGCTCAAAACAATGGGTAAAACCCGCCATTTGATGAAGCCGGAGAATGAGCCAGCCCTGCGCAGCTTCGAGGAAGAGGTACAGCGCCGCTGGAATCGTCTGAAAGCCAAACACGAGCATCCGGATCTGTAAGTAACGTAAGAAAACAGCCCTTTACGCTATATAACGGTAAAAAGAAGCCAGTCTCCGGTTATTCATCATTGGAGACTGGCTTCTTTCTGTTTTCGGCTTCAAGCAGCAGTCGTCATTTCGAATAATCTCACTGATGCTATAGCCGTTAAAAATCGCTCCTAAAATAAATTCCAGTTTCCTTTTACCCGGGCATGCTTTTCCGCCAGAACAAGAATATAGCGGGTGCAGATAACTAGTGCAATGTTGACTGCGATTAGAAGTTCGTTGTGTAATTGCACTCTATACATTTATTTCGCCTACAAAGAGCTTCTGCCGGGCTTTAGTTGTAGTGAGTACAACTAAAATCCGGCGGAACGGGGTTTACAGCCTCATTATGAAGATATAATTGCGCAATGTGCAATTATACTACGCCATCCAGTAAAATGGTCAGTTTTAGTTGTACGGAATACACTTAGACCAACATATACAAGACTACTACTTCATTGGAGTAATGGCCGTCCTAGGCGTCATGGCCCGACTTAGGAGTAATGGCCCGACTTTACCCGCAACAGTCAAGACCCTTTATAGATTTCGCGCATCACATGGCGCAGTTCGGGAATGATGATCCTGCTCATCGCCAGCCTCACGGCTCCCGTTGAACCGGGCATGGAAAAGATCGCTGTGTTTCCGATGGTACCGGCGATTGCGCGGCTAAGGATGGCGGCGGAGCCGATATCCTCAGTAAAGCTGAGGTAACGAAAAATCTCACCAAATCCAGGGAGTGATTTATCGAGCAGGGAAGCAACGGCTTCATACGTCGTATCCCGGGGAGAGATGCCTGTGCCGCCGGTTAGCAGAACAGCCTCGATTCCGGTCTGGACGGAGCTTTTATAGACCAGCTCACGGATCTCTTCATAATCGTCTTTTACTAGGGTACGGCCTGCAATGGTGTAACCGGCTTCTTCGAGCAGGGACTGGACAAGGTCTCCTCCGGTGTCGGTTTCAGGGGTGCGGGTATCGGAAACGGTAATAATGTAGCAGGAAACGGATTGCGGCGCTTCCCGGCGATGCTCTTCGACAGATGACATCTGGACCAGCTCCTTCGGAGGGGTTTTGGACTACTGTATGTCCCCATGATAGGCTAAGGATTATATAATGACAAGTTATACGGAGTTAGCAGACAGGTCTGCCGTTTGCAGTAAGGTTGCACAGCATGTCTTGTTGTAGTACACTCGCTAGCATAAACCTTATTTTGGGAGAGATGAAGCATGGAACAGGTTGTACCTGTATACATATTGTCGGGATTTTTGGGAAGCGGCAAAACCACCCTGCTGCAGCGTTTGCTGAGTGATTGGCAGGATCAGGGGCTGCGTCCGGCAGTCGTTATGAATGAGCTGGGCGAGGTGAATTTGGACGGAATGCTCGTCGAACAAACGGTGCCGATGGCGGAGCTCCTTGGCGGTTGCATCTGCTGTTCCAGCCGCGGCGACTTGAGCACTGAACTGGCAACCCTTGTGAAAAAAGAGTCGCCGGATGTCGTGATTATTGAAGCGACAGGCGCGGCGAATCCGCTCGAAATCGTAGATGGAGTAACGGAAACATCACTTTATCTCAAAGTCGAGCTGAAAAGCCTGATTACCATCGTCGATGCCGCCCATCTTTTGGAGCTGCACCGGTCTCAGCAAGGCGCCACTTACAGACTTATGCAGGAGCAGATCCGCTGCGCTTCCGTGCTTATTTTGAACAAGACAGACCGGGTAACCGCAGAAGAAGCGGAAGAGGTTTCCGGAGTGCTGCGGAAGTGGAATGCTTATGCGACGATAATGCCTGCAGTGCGCTGTGAAGTAGAGCCGGAGGAAGTCCTCGGGAACACAGGCGGGATTTTATATGAGGGCAAGCAAGATTCAGAGAAGGATAATAGCCCAATACATGGCTCACACGATCATGTGATGGCGTATACTCATTATTTTAAACGGCCGGTTGACAGCCTCGAATTTGAGGAGTTCGTCAAGGAACTTCCGCGGGATGTATACAGAGCAAAAGGGATTTTAACGTTCAGCGACACTTCGAGCCGTTTTCTTTTCCAGTATGCTTATCGTGAAGCGGATTATATGAAAATTACTCCCCAAGGCGAGGTACCTGACGTAGCTGTTTTTATTGGTGAACACTTCTCGTCCAGTGAGCTGCGGAATAAGCTGCTGCATTTGGAGAAGCGGAACTTGGTCAGACCGGGCACTGTAAAAAGAAGCTTATAAGGGGTCATCAAGAAACTTTGGCTAGGCGGATTCACTATTTTGGACAATGGATACGGTTAATGTGTTTGGTTCGTTATCACACTTGCAGGTTAATACAAGACATACCCAATAAAAAAGCAGGAGGTTAAAGGCTATGACCCCGATTCAATATCAGGAGTGCATTGAAGCTTGCATCAAGTGTATGAACGCCTGTAATTACAGCTATGTCTCAAGCCTGAAAGAGTACGACCTTGCGTTATTGAGGGATATGATTAGAATGGACCGTGAATGTGCTGATATTTGCGGCTTCGCTGTAGAGGCGATGACCCGTCAAAGCCCGTTTGTTGCCGAAATTTGCCGTTTGTGTGCTGAGATCTGTGAAGCCTGTGCCAAGGTGAGTAGCCAGAATGTACATATTCAATGTCAGGACTGCATTGAAGCATGCCGCAACTGTGCAGAGGCTTGCCGCCAGATTAGTGAAGCTGTTGCCGTGTACGCATAAAGTGGCTGAGGTCATATAGAAATACCGGACCAGACTTCTGCAGTAGTTATTACTGCACAGGGCTGGTCTTGTTTTTTTGCAGATCGATAAAAATATCTCCGGTAAAAGGGAAGTCCTGGGGTTCCGGCGAATAAAAAGGGGGTAGAAGGGGGAGAAGGAACGTTGAAGGCTATAACAGAAGAACGACCAATAATCGAACTGGAGCGAGTCGCGAAAATATACAGCGGCACAGCGGTGCTGCAAGAAGTTTCAATGGTTATAGAGAAGGGGAAGGCTACGGCTCTCGTCGGCCGCAACGGTTCCGGTAAAAGCACACTGCTGTCCATTCTTGGCGGGCTTGATTCAGGCGTCTGAGGGCCGGGTGATCTATGGGGATAAAAGAGCGGCGATTGGCTATGCTCCCGAGGTTTTTCCACCGTTGAAATTCACACCGGATGAGTTTTTACAGAGCATTGGATGTCTTAACAGGATTGCTCCGGCAGAAATAGACCACCGAATAGCGGAACTGCTTGCCTTTTTTCGTCTGGAGAGTTTCCGTTCCAAGTCCATGGTGAGCTTCTCCAAAGGAATGCTGCAAAAGGTGAATCTTATGCAAAGCATGCTGGCTCAGCCACCCTTGCTGCTTCTGGATGAGCCGATGTCTGGTCTCGATTCTCCTGCACAGGATACCCTGGTCCAATTAGTGCTTGAGCTGAAGCGGAAGGGGACAGCCATTATATTCTCGGTTCATGAACCGCAATGGATAGAGGCCATGGCTGACGATGTGCATGTGCTTCAGGCTGGGCGGACCGTACGGACTATACAACAATCAGAGCTGCTGGGCTCAATCACATCCCATATTGCGTTTATGGGTATTGAACAGCATACATATATGCAAATGCAGGCTATGCCGGGATTCCTTTCCGCAAATGCTCCTATGGAGCAACAGACCCGTGATTGTGCAGCTATAACTGTTCAGTCATCTTCCTGTGATTCATTTCTGCGGGCTATACTGGATGCAGGTGGTTCAGTTCGTTCAGTAGAGCGGCGCGGGGGCTTGTCTGGCCTGGACTTATGGATGAGCCCCATGGACAGCTTCAATAAGGAGGAGGCAATTTGATGATGCCTTTGATCTCCTATTTACTGAAAAGCTATACCCGATCACAGCGTTATTTTGCCCCTTTAGCAGGTGTTGTTATTGCGGTTTTGGTGCTGTATTCTTATAGGCCTAACCCGGTTATGAACAGCTATGCCGCATCGGCTGTGATTTTATTTATTGGCTGTGCCTCCTTGGGACTTAGTTTTCTGAATCATGAACATCCCGTGCAGAGGCAGTTGGCTATAGTCCACCTTAGAAGTGCTAGAAGGTATAGTATGGGTGGAATCCTAGCCTTAGGAATTTTAACTTTACTTTTTGATGTAATAATTGTTATGTACCCGGTGATCACAGGACAATTCTCGGAACCTGCGGGTATTTACCGGATTATACTGGCATTGATTGGACATGCACTGCTTGGTATGCTGGGAGTATCTTTATCTTTAATGCTGCAATCGTCTTGGGTACCGAAACGTAATCATTCTACCGGACTTATCCTGGGGATTCTCATCCTGTCCATAGGAGGGACCCAAATAAGTGGTCTGTTAACCGGACCGCTCCTTCCCTTGCGTCTGCTCCTGCCGCCGGTTGCTCCAGTTATGAATGCCCTGATGGATGGAGACACACTGCCGGTTTCCAGTATGCTGTCGTCTTTTGTCCATGTATTATTATACATAGCTCTGTTAATGTCAGTTTACTTGTATAAATCGGGATATAAGGATTATGCCAGGACTTAAAATACAAAATAATCTCAGTGGGAGGAAAGATGAAGGACACACAATTACCGGAGAGTGAGCATTCTAAAGAGTTATTCGCGTATTTCGGACTGGCTGTCTACTATGGTCAGGCGCTGGAACAGCAGCTTGCCAACCTGCTGCTGCTAACCAAGCTGTCACAGGGAAAGACGGCGTCGGAAGCCGATCTGGCTGATTTGTACCAGCGTAAACTCGGAAATTCACTCGGCCAGCTCATCAAAGAAATCCAGCATCATTTTCCTTTCTCTGAGGAGGAAACGGCACAATTGCAGGAAGTCTGGAAGCAGCGCAACTACATTGTGCACGATTATTTCAAGGAGCGCATACAAGATACCTTCACCCCGGCGGGGAGAGCCCTTATCATCCGGGAGCTGAAAAGATTCAAGAACAAAGCCAGCAGATTGGAGATCAAATTACAGGGCTACTGCACAGAAATGTATACCAAGCTGGGCCTGGAGGGTGCTGAAGAAGGGGTTCCTGAATGTAGCGATAAACAGCGCGTCCCGTCAGCTATACATGCTGCCCAATTTGAGCGGGATTCGGCATGCTGGAACAAACGCAAAAAATAAAAGGAGTGGTTAGTGTGGCCGAAATATTCAAACAGACACCCTTATACAGATATCTTATGTTCTGCAATGAAACGGAGATGGAAAGAACCGTCCTGGACTGCGGTGCCGGAGGGGACACCGGAGCGTTTATATTAGGAAAACAAACTGCCTGTAAAAATGCGGTTCCTCTAAACCGCGTTTGAATGGGTATTGACTTCGATGTATTCAGCTACTCGGCGGTACTCATTGGCAAATTTCAGTTTAACGCTGATATTGCCGTTTTCGTACACCTTGATTTGCTCCACAAGCTCAATCAAAATATCTCTTGTCAGTTTGTCGATGTTTTCATACTTCCTAAAGGTTTCTAAGAATGGGTTTTCCGTATCAATCCCATTTTCAAGCTCTGACTTTTCTTCGTGCAGGTTGCTGATAACCTCGTTGATAGCCTCAATTTGCCGCTCGTAATCTTCCTGCATGTGGCGGTAATCCTTGTGGGTAATTTCGCCGTCTTTCTAATCCTGATAAATGCTTTGCTTGTAGCGCGTTATCTTGGAAAGCTCTTTTTCCTTTGCCGCTATCAAGTCATTCAGGCGTATGGATTGGCTTTTCTGTAAGGGAGCGGTGTTAATACGCGAAACAATTTCGGAAAATGCTACCGCAAGATAAACTTGTTCCTTGATCGCATACAACACACCTTGTTCAAGGTGATTGTGCCTAATCGTATGTTTTGTACAAGCTGTTTTGGATTGGTCTTTATAGGTGCGGCAATAGTAATATACATTTCCTCCGACCTTGCTTCGTGTCATAGCCTTGCCACAATCAGCGCAACGGAGAAAGCCGCTAAACAGGTACAGATTTTTTTGATTTGGCGCGGTTCGGGTGTCCTTTCTTAAAAGCTCCTGTACTTTGGCAAAATCTTCTCGGCTGATAATAGGTTCGTGCGTATTTTCTACAATGAACCATTCCTATTCCGGGACTGTTTCCTGCACATGGATTTTATAGCTTTTAATGCGGTAACGGCCTTGCACCATATCACCAACATAAATACGGTTTTTCAGAATGTTGCCAATACTTACCGCGCACCACAACGGATTACCGTCCTCGGCGTTAGGATTTTTATATTTCATGCCCTTGCTTTTCTTGTAAGCCGCCGGGCATAAAATACCGCTGTCATTGAGTTTGCGTACAATCGCATTTTTACGCATACCTTCTAAAAACCAAGCAAAAATGCTTTTTACATGCTCTGCCGCTTCCTCGTCTATGACAAGGGCGTTTTTATCATTCCTCCATTTCGATTTTTTATGGGATAGTGAATCGAAATGGAGGCGGCGGTGAACGACACCGGGGCTGGACTTCGGGCCAAGTTGGACCGAAGTGGTATTGAGACTTGTCCAAAAAGAAAGCGGTCAAAAAAGAGCGCAAAAAAACACCTTTGCGGGGAAACACCCGAAAGATGTCGAATAAAAAATGAGCGGAGTAACCGCTCATTTTTTGTTGTATTTTTTTGAAGATACATATAATTAAGATTTCTGCTACATCTGGCCGCTACGATAAGGTGGCGGCCAGATGTAGCAGACAGAAAGGGGTTTGGCGCATAAAAGACCCTCCAATCGCATTACTGCCATTGGAAGGCCCTTAAAAGCGCGCATTTAGTTACCTACCAATACCTATGGTTTTGGCAGTTAAACTACTTTAAACTATCGGCCGATAGTATTTGGATAGTGGCTAATTAAGCGTAAAATCGTATTCTGTCCTTATCTGTAGGGATTCCGTTATACACTTTTCGCCATTCACCGTCTTTGAATGATTCATACTGCTCAAAAGCGCAAGGCAGCCCCTTTGCTAAAAGCATGTCACTACTATCCATGAGCTGAAAATGCAAATGTGGAGAAAATGAATTACCCGAATGCCCGACTTTGCCTAAAACATCACCTTTTTTCACGCTTTGTCCAACCGAAACCCTAATTGAACCTTTTTGAAGATGGACTAATCCGGCATATACATCGTTACTACATTTCATAATGATGTAGTTGCCAGCAACGGATTGTATATTGTCTTTCCTTGGGTTAAAGGCATAGGCGCTCTTTACAGCAACAAACAAATCCGAAAGTAAATGCGCTCTGGCTCTTTCCTTATAACCATCTTCGGCTTCAACAATTACCCCGTCGCAAGGCGCATGTACTTCTTGCCCCCAACAATAACACTTGTTTAAGGGAACGCCCAAAAGGAGATATTGTAACCAGTGAACACGATAACTGGGCCAACCTTTTCTTTCCCAATCTACTTGTAAAAAATCGTAAGCATATCGTGTCCCTAACTGATCTGTTCCGTGGCTTGGAATCTTTTTGCCCGGCGTATTGGGAGCCAACCATTCTCCCCTTAAAGGAAACTCAACTATTATAGGTTTATATATTTCTTTCATTCCATACCTCCGCAACTTCTAATGATATCCTCGACTTTAACATTAGGATTGCGATATCTTGTACGTCCGATTGTATTTCTGCCATACTCAATAGCTTCGCAAGGACACCAGTGAATACAAGCAAGGCATTGTTCGCATGTATGCTGCCAACATGGACGCTGATTTTCAATTTTAATATTATTCACAGGGCATACTTTAGCACACAAACCGCAACCTACACACTTGTCGGTAGCTGTAAATTTTTCATCCAATTTATGCGCGTTTTTATATAAGAAACGGTGATTGATTATTTCGCTCCATAGTTTTGCTTTTTGTTTGACAGGTTGAAGCTCACAGTTAAAAATAGCTTTCGCTATTCTTTTTGTTCTAATAGAAGCATCTGTAATCAGCCTTTCCACTTCGGTTAGATTGGGAGAATTATGAGAAATAATATAATTCCCCGGCATTTTAATCTCGTCTGCAAAAGATAAGCGAACACCTTTGGAGATAAGGATATCGTCCATCATTCCTAACGAATTTGAGCGTGTGCCTCCAGAATCAGCAATCGCAAAGCAATAGGTATTAGGAGATATAGCAAGTTTTTCAACAAAGCCTTTAACTAATCTTGGCAGCCCATTAAAGTAAACGGGAAATATAAAACCTATGGATTCACCTAAACCACCAACAGGTTTATTTGGTATGCATGTGGCCATTGACTGAATAACACAGTTTTCTAATTCTTCTTCTATATTACGGGCAATTTGCAGCGAATTCCCTGTGGCGGAAAAATAAAAAATCTTAATACCCATGCAAGCCTACTCCTTTCTTGATTTATTTATAGAAAATTTTCCTAAGTTCTTCAAAATACCCATCGAGTTTTGCAATGATACTCACATAGTCAACCTCCGAGGCTTTTGAATTGCGGATATCGTCCAGTATTTGATTCGTAAAGCCAATATTTGACCAAAAGATGAATTGTTTGCACTTTTCTATGTCCAGACCTTCCCTGAATTTGGATTCATCTATCATGTCAAATATTTGAATGTAGCATGATGATTGTTTCTTCTGAGTCCTTTCTTCAAGTTCTTTATTGACTTCATCAGAATGAGTAGTGGTAGAAAGTTTATTGAACTCAAAAATCCAAGGATATCTTTTTAGCAATTCAATCTGGAGAAGATATGATTGACGCAATCTATGAAAAATATCTTTTTCGCTGAAATTCATTAACTCGAAATATTCTTTGTCCATGAGATCAGTAAAATAGTCGTATGTAAACAGAAAAAGATCTTTCTTACTATTTACATAATGGAACATCAACGCTTTTGAAATTCCAGCTTCTTTTGCAATTATATTTGTTGACGCATCATCGAATCCTCTCGTGGCAAACTCCTTTAATGCCGCATTCAAAATAGCGTCGCGCCTTTGAGGTTCTAAATCCAGTAATTTTGTAGGCATATTCGTTACTCCTTTATATTAAACGCTTCTCATTTACCTATTAGGTCAATATCATTATATCGCCGTTTACCTAAAAGGTCAATAAGCGAAATTTAATCCTAAATTCACGTTATTTCAAGAATTCGCTAAACGGCAAGCAATGTGACTGTGGCCACAGTCACGAATTTTTTATAATTTGCCCTCCGGTCAAATCATAAAAAATTGCTTGTTGGGGAGCCTCCCCAAACCCTGCCACTTCGGGCCAACTTGGCCCGAAGTCAGCGCGTTGCGCTCTTTGTTGCGTCATGTCGCTATCGCTCCATTTCCTTGTTCTTCTGTGCGTCCGTCAGGCCGAGCAGATGGTCAATATTAGCTTTCGCTGTGATAAGCTCCTGTATATTTTTTTTTGCCTCCCGATATTCCTTGTAGGTTGTAATAAATATGATTATGAAAATGCTTGCGGTCAATGTGTGTAGCTACAAAGAAAGCATGTTTTCCCTTTGTCCAGCGCATAGCCGTTTCATAGCCAATTCTGTTAGCCTCCTCCGGCGTTATTTCACCCGGAACAAAGGACTGTCGAATTTGATAGCATAGAATATCCGCATCCTTTTTTTGCTCTCGGCCCGTGATAGCCTTGTACTTGGCTTTGGAAAGCAGAAATTCCGCATCGGCAGTTTCCGGATCACACAGATAAGCGGAAATCAATTCGCCCTGTTGCGTCTTGTCCGGGTTCTGCCCATAATCGAAACGGTCAGCAAGAGATTGCGCAATGGTTGCTCCCTTACTGATGTGGTGTATTATCAGGCGCGTGGTTGCCATGCACAGCCTCCTTCCCGGTAGATATGACTTCGGGCCATTTTGACCCGAAGTCTGTGATAAAGATGATAAAAGCGGGCCGTTTGGCCCGCTTCTCTTGTTGTGTTCAGCTTCCTATTTCAGCCCATCACATAGTCTTTCAGAGAATAATTCAGGTCGGCCAGCCTGTCGATAAACCACTCAATCACAGCCCGGAGGCCGAGAGGGGAAATCAGAAATCCCAATACGAGTAGTACCACGCCGTTAAAAACAGAACCGCCCGTAAAAAACGTCAAGACCCCTAAAGCAGCAAGCAGGACAGCGGCAACCGTACATTCGTTTTTCGAAAATTAAATGCAATTTCCCGGTGTATTCGGCCTGAATGAGCTTTTCCGCCTGCGCTTCTGTTACAATGAGGGTCACGGCTTTTGGCACCGGGTCGCTGGAGCCGGATTGACTTTCCTTTTGCTGTTCCCGCATTTCGGCGGTGTCTTGTGTCCTATTCATGCAGACTCTTGGCAAGCTCCTGCAGCCCGGAATTAGCAACGACATCTGGCAGGAAGCGCACTGAATCTGCTCGGAGACAGCGTGCCAGCGAAGCAATGGCCTGCTTGAGGGCCAAGGACAGCTCCGGCGTTAAACATTCTCCCTGTTCCCACCACCAGTTGAGGATATTCAAGGTTCTGCTCTTCTTATCCATAACCGGCTCAAATCTGGCTACGAATCGGTCGCCGTATAGCAGAGGCAGTACATAATATCCAAATTGCCGCTCAGCCGCAGGCTTGTACACCTCCCAGCGGTATTGAAAATCAAATAATTGCCGTATAAGCTCACGGTCCCACAGAAGATTATCCAGGGGAGCGAGTGCGGCAGCGAAGGGAGCGTTGGTCACATTATCCCCGCTCAGATCATTTTGCTGCTGAATAACGTTTTCCAGAGCAGGTGCATCTATGCTTCGAATATAGAAGGGCAGCTTAATTCCTTCGACAGTCACTTCCCTGATCTTGTCTGTATGAAGCAATCGCTGCACAGACGCAGTTCTCTCCTTGCTCTTCAATCCGTGAATACCCAGCCAGCCGTCGCCGGATCGGTTCCACTGCAGGCCGATACTGCCGATCCGCCGGAGCACGTACCAGTCATGGTACTCCTCTTCCTTTTCATTCGGATCTCCCCGCTCAAGCAAAAATTCAGGCAGCAGTCTGGCTGTGAAGTCGTAATAGCGGCGTGTATGCACACGACGATGGACAACCAGCTCCCCCCAGAAATACATGCTTTCCAGCGCCGCCCGTGATAGCCGTGCAGGTGCCCAGGCCCAGTCGATCTTATCTTTCCACTCCAGATCCAGTGAGGAGAGGGGGCCGCGTTCCGTAAGTGCTTGACGGACGCGGGATACGGTTGCCATAATTTCGCTGTTCCCTTCGTACCTCGCCAAGGCAAGCTGGCGTCCCCGGCGGAAAAAAGGCCAGTCCTCTGTGCAATAAATCGACATGTTCTTGTCCCAGCCATCGAGCAGCAACCGATCCTTATATAACAGCTCCTGAACAAGCTCAGGTGTGAAGTCCGGAATACGTGACTGCAGCACAAGCTCATGATTCTGTCCTGTAATGCTAAGCGGATCATATTGGATACAGCCTACGTGTCTGATATAGTCGTAAACACTTTGTTTACCAGAGGGCAATGTAAAGGAGCCCAGACGCTGGTGCTGCAGCAAGAACAGCCTGGCCTGACTTTTGGTTAGTAAGTAGTTGATCAATGTTCGCTCACTCCGCTCGTATGTATTATTTTACATTATACAGAACGAATGTTCCGATGACAATAACAACAAAAGCCCTTGCACCGCCATACGGCGGACAAGGGCTCAGCTGTGCTTCCGGATAGTCTACATGCTGCCTTCCGGAGAAGGACGGAGGGATGCAGCGGTGTTTTCATTACTTCCCCCGCCCGAAGCTCCCGCTCCAAGCTGAAGCTGATACATACGGAAGTACCGGCCACCCCGTTCCATGAGCTCATCATGGCTGCCGCGTTCTACAATTTCACCATGATGCAGCACCAGAATCTGATCAGCGCTGCGGATCGTGGACAGGCGGTGAGCAATAATGAAGGTAGTGCGGCCCTTTTTGAGTACTTCGAGCGCCTCCTGGATGATGCTCTCTGTCTCAGTATCGATATTGGAGGTAGCTTCATCGAGAATGAGGATCGCAGGATCGAAAGAAAGAGCCCGGGCGAAGGAAATCAGCTGGCGCTGGCCGGCGGAAAGGGTACTGCCTTTCTCCACAACAGGTTCATCGAAGCCCTGCGGTAGGTGGGCCAGCAATTTGTCTGCGCCGACCTCGCATAAAGCCCGTTCTACCCTTTCACGCGAAATCCGCTCATCACCCAGACTGACGTTAGAGGCAATGGTTCCGGTAAACAGATAAGGGTCCTGCAGCACGATACCCATATGACTGCGCAGCCACTGCTTAGGAATCTCTTTTACTTCCTGACCGTCAATGGTGATAGAACCCCGCTGCGGATCATAAAAACGGAACAGCAGATTAATGATAGAGCTTTTGCCGGAGCCCGTATGACCCACGAGTGCGACAGTTTGCCCGGAGCGGGCCTCGAAGGAGATATCACGCAGGACGAAGTCTTTTTTGTAAGCAAAGGATACATCCTTAAAAACCACATTTCCCTTGTAACGCGGCATCGAACCGTCAGTAACTGCATCTCCGGGTTCGTCCATGAGCGTAAAGACGCGTCCGGCGGAGACCATGGAGGAATCCAGGTTGGCCAGCTGATTGACCATACCCGTAATCGGATGGAACATCCGGCCGAGAACATCCACGAAGGCATAAAGCACGCCCAGCGAAACGAAGGAAGAACCGCCCAGACTGCCGAAGCCGAAATACCACAGCACCAGCACAAAGGACATGCTCCGCAGCGAATTCACCAGATTGTGGGACGTTAATGCATTCAGATTAAGCATTTTATTCTGATACTTCAGATAATCATCGTTAAGGCTTTCGAATTCCTCACTGCGCTGCTTCTGACGGCGGAAGATACGGATAATCGACATCCCCTGAATCGATTCATTAATAATAGCGTTAATCTCACTCAATCGAGACCGGATAATCGTATTGTATTTGGTTGCGATTTTACGGTACATGATGATCCATATGATGAGGATCGGGACAATGAACAGGCTGACAAGTCCAAGCCGGTAATCAAGCAGGAACAGGGCAACGTAAACGCCGATGATATTGATCATGCCGGAACTGAAATTGGACAAAACGGCAATGAACAGATCCTTGATGGCTTCGGTATCGTTCGTCACCCGGGAGACAACCTTGCCCGCCGGCAAATTGTCAAAAAAGTAAACCGGAAGACGCTGGATATGCGCGTACACATCGGTCCGCAGCTTCCGGATGACCTGATTCGCCGAGGACTGCAGCCAGTAGGTTTTGCCGAATTCCGCAAAAATGGATATGACCAGGAACAGGGCGTAGAACCCCACCAGCTCATAAATACCGGGAAGCTCCGGCTTATAAAAAGCGAACAGTTCATTTGCCGACAGCTTAACCGCAGGATAAGAAACCTCACTGTCGCCGCGATCAATATGAAGCTCACCGTCACGATAGGTCCGCTCACCGTCAGGCTGAGTTACAGGCTCATTAATAAAGTAAAAGCTTCGGCCCGCCTGAAGCAGGCGAATCTCCTGCCCCTTGGCCTCACCCGGCTGAAAACGGTCCGCCCGTTTATATAACTTGTCGTTATATACCGCAGCCTCTTCCGGCGAGCGGGTCTCGTAGTAGGGCTTCTCAATGGCAAGCATATGATTGTCGATCATGCTTTTGGCGATAAAAGGGCCTGCGAGCTCAGCGGCTACACCGATGGAAAGCAGCAGAAGGGCTGTGATAAATGTTTTTTTGGCAGTTAAAGCGTAATGCAGCAGGCGTTTGCCTGTACTTTGTGTCAACGGTGACACCCCCTAAAAGTTTGCTGAACTACTCATTCGATAAGTTGTTTTCCACTTGCTGCCGGTCATATTGCTCACGGTACCAGCCATTTAGCTCGAGCAGCTCCTGATGGGTTCCCCGCTCCGTAATATGTCCATTGTCGAGCACAACGATTTGATCGGCATGTTCGATGGCCGAGAGCCTGTGGGTGGAGATCAGGGTTGTTTTTCCGGAGCGCTGCTCCCGGATATTCTCAATAATTCGTGCTTCCGTGCGGGCATCAACCGCCGACAGGGCATCGTCGAGAATCAAAATGTCCGGACTCGAGATAAATGCCCTGGACAGGGAAACCCGCTGCTTCTGGCCTCCGGAGAGGGAAACGCCGCGCTCTCCGACCAAAGTGTCCAGCCCGTCGGAAAGCGTTCCGAGGTCATTCTGGAACGAGGCTGTGGTGATGGCTTCCATAATTCGCTCTTCACTGGCATTGTCATAGCCAAACTGAATGTTCTGGCGCACCGTTTTGGAGAAGAGAATTTGCTCCTGCGGCACATATCCCATCCAGCTGTGCAGCCGGTCAAGCGCAATGTGTTCGATGGGAACGCCGGAAATTAAAATATCGCCTGTACCGGTCGGATAATCATGCAGCAGCTGCTTCAGCAGCGTGGACTTCCCGCTGCCGGTACGTCCGACAACGCCCAGCGTTTCTCCTTCAGTCAGGGTTAGGCTGACATGGCTCAGATTGTCAATGGTCGAGGTCGGGTAGCGGAAAGTTACATTATTCAGTTCGATGCGGGTCGGGCTTGCAACCGGAGCCGGGTGCGCTATATCCTGCACATCCGGACGGGAATTCGTTGTTTCGTCAATACGGTCAAGGGAAGCGCCGCCCCGCTGCATAATATTGATGAGCTCGCCTATGGCGAACATCGGCCAGACGATCATTCCCAGATACATACTGAACGAGACGAGGTCGCCAAGCGTGATCTCATTGCGGAAAACGAGGTAGATCCCGTAGGTGAGTCCGATAATATAGCTCATTCCTACACACAGCCGGATGGTTGGTTCAAAGAAGGCGTCGACACGGGCCACGGCCATATTTTTACGGTATACATCCTCTGTAATGTCCGCGAAGCGTTTCTCATCCAGGCGTTCCTGGACATAGGCACGGATAACGCGCACACCAGAGACAGATTCAAGAACCTGGTCATTCATATCCCCGAAGGCGTCCTGTGCCAGGCTGTAACGGTCATGAATCGCTCTGCCGTAAAAAATCATGGCTACCGCAATCAGCGGGAGCGGCAATACTGCCGCCAGCGTCAGTTTCCAACTGACGAGAAAGCCCATTGCCAGCAGAACGACAGAGAGAAATATAGTGGAATCCACAAGGGTCAGCATTCCAAAACCAACCGTTGCGGAGACCGCGCGGATATCATTGGTTGCCCGGGCCATCAAGTCTCCGGTACGGTTGCGCTCGAAGAACGAAGGCGTCATCGTCATCAAGTGATTCATAAACCGGGACCGTAGCAGGCGCTCCACCAGATTGGAACCGCCAAACAGTTTATGCATCCATATGTACGTGATCCAATAGATAATCAGCAGCATCGCCAGTATCATGGCAATATATTTGGTTAGAGAAGCGGCTGTAATCGAACCTCGCACAATTTCGTCTATAGCATTGCCAAGGAGACGGGGAGGCAGCAGCTCCAGCACACCGGCAGCGATAAGCAGGAACAGGCCGACAACGTAACGCCTTTTTTCCCGGCGAAAGAACCAGCCGAGATTTTTGAGAACAGAGAACAAGATAAATCCCTTCCTTTCGGGTTGAATGATCGTATGACGATGACATAAGAAGTTGAATCGTGGTTAGCCCTAAAGCATGCAAAAAGGCATATCATCCGATAACGGACGATATGCCTGTAAATTAGAGCTTATCATGCGCACGGTGCTAAGCAGCACCAGGCAAGGAGATCTTCATGTCTGAAAATCAAGCGAATTAGGACATCCGCAAAATAGTCAGGAAGGGTTCACCACTCGGGCCGCTTCGGTATTTGGTTGTGTGTAGTTGCGAGGCAATTGTAAAGTATTGGAACTGTATTGGATTAAACACCGCTCTCACCCTTTCGTTAATTTGGTAATTACTTGAAGACGTTTCGTTCTGTTCAGAGTTTATCATTGGGGCTTAAATGTTGTCAAATGGATTTTTTGAAGAATTCTAATTTGGAAAAATGGATTTTTTTCAGTATGATGGATAAACACAAAGGAGTTGAAAGCCATGAGTATTGAGATAAGTGCAGGTGCTGCCTCCTGGTTTAAACGGGAACTGGGACTTTCAGAAGGAACTTATATTCGTTTGTTTCCCCGGTACAGTTCAGGCGGCGGCCTGCATCCCGGGTTTTCGCTTGGTATAGCCATCGAACCCCCGGGACGGCCGGCGATCGAGAGCAGGCAGGAAGGAATCGTGTTTTACATGGAGGAACAGGACTTATGGTATATGGATGGGTACGGGCTATCCATTGTCTACTCTGAGGCCGAAGATGATATTGAGTACAAGTACGAAGCCAAGACGGCAACCAGCAGCAAGCAGCAATAATGCAGAGATCCGGAGTATTGTTATCGCCGGTTTGACCCAAAAAAGCCCTTGCCAAAAGGCAGGGCTTTCATCATGGATGGACCGTAAGGTATCCTGTTATAGTGATCAGTGGGAGCGGCGGAAGTTTTCTTCCTCCATCGCATAATCGAAATCATCTATATCGTAAACCTGAACGGGAACGCCGCCCTCGATAATACGCTGAATCAGCTCGAATTGATCGGTCAGAATCGGCACGTTCTCCCGCTGTGAGGACAGCAGAAGCTCTGTTTCAATAGGATCAAACAATTCACCGTATGTCGCTGTATCCATGCTGTTGATGATGACCATTTGCGCCTGTCCGCCGAGCAGGATGGTTGAGCTTTTAGCCCAGGGCATCGTTAAGCAGCGGTTGATTTTTTTCTGATTAAGCGGTTCTTCAAAGTATGTGATCAGTTCTTTAATCTTGCTCTTTACATGCGTATCGTCTTCCTGGTAATTCATAAGCGGCTCGTCACTGTCCCGCAGTTCATACAGTTCCAGCACAGTCGAATATGGCACAATATATTCTACGGGGCCTCCCGGCACGAGAAGTTCGCCGTAAATCGCCATCATGACGGCTTCTGTTACAAATTGTCTGGACATCATTTTCCTCCTGAGGTTGCGGTACTGCATAGTCCGAAAGGACTTAAAAATATAAAAACACTGTATAGAGCAAATGTCAACAATTGTTGTGTGCATGGTACCAGGAAAGGATCGAACAAACTGTGAAACAATGGAAATCATATTTTACTTTCGTACGTCCGTACATGAAATGGATTGTGCTGACCCTCATTATTGGCATGATCAAATTCAGCATCCCGCTGACCCTTCCGATGATATTGAAGTATGTTGTGGACGATCTTCTGATGAACCCCGATATGTCCGTGGAGGATCGCGTATCGCAGCTTATGCTGATCTTGGGCGGAACGTTTGTTTTGTTTGTGGTGGTCAGGGGTCCGGTGGAGTATTTCCGCCAATATTTTGCCCAGCTTATTACAAGCCGGGTGCTGTTCGATATGCGCAATAAGCTGTATGGCCATATGCAGCGGCTGTCGCTGCGGTATTACCAGAACACTAGGGTTGGCGAAGCGATCTCCAGGTTCATAAATGATGTGGAACAGACTAAAAATCTGGTTGAAGTCGGCATGATGAACGTCTGGCTGGATATGTTCACACTGCTGATCGCGCTGGTGTTTATGGTCTATCTGAATCCGGTGCTGGCTTTGGTGTCTATCGCGATTCTCCCTTTGTACGGTATTGCTGTGAAAACTCTGTATAAGCGGCTAAAAAAACTGACTAAGGACCGTTCGCAGGCGCTGGCCGGTATTCAGGGCTATCTTCACGAGCGTATTCAAGGAATCTCTATTATCCGGAGTTTTACCATGGAACGGGTGGATCAGAAGAAATTTGAAGGCATCAATGCACACTTTCTGGAAAAAGCAATGGCACAGACACGCTGGAATGCGTTCACTTTCGCCATTATTAATACGCTGACGGATATCGCGCCGCTGCTCGTCATCGGTTACGGGGGTTATCAGGTTATACAGGGCCATTTGACACTGGGAACCTTCGTTGCTTTCTTCGGTTATCTGGATCGAATGTATGCGCCGCTGCGCCGCTTGATTAATTCCTCGACGGTATTGACGCAGGCCTCGGCTTCACTGGAGCGGGTGCTGGAGCTGCTGGATGAGCCCTATGATATCGTGGATGAACCGGGAGCGAGACCGCTTGAAGGAGCAGCAGGGGCCATTGAATTCCAGAACGTATGGTTCAAATATAACGATGCGAACGAGTGGGTGCTGAAGAACATTAATCTGCGTATTCAGCCTGGCCATACCGTTGCTTTTGTTGGCATGAGCGGCGGGGGGAAATCGTCATTGATCAGCCTGATTCCGCGTTTCTATGATATTCAGGAGGGCAGTCTGAAGTTGGACGGTCAGGATGTGCGGGACGTGACGCAAGAGAGTCTGCGGAGAGCAGTCGGCATGGTGCTGCAGGATAATTTTTTGTTCAGCGGCTCGGTGCGTGACAATATTTTGTTCGGCAATCCAAAAGCCTCTGACGAGCAGATGATCTCGGCTGCGCAAGCGGCCAACGCCCATGATTTCATTGCCATGCTGCCGCAAGGCTATGACACCGAAGTCGGAGAGCGCGGCGTGAAGCTGTCGGGAGGGCAGAAGCAGCGTGTAGCGATTGCCCGCGTATTTCTTAAGGACCCGCAGGTGCTTATTCTGGACGAGGCTACCTCGGCACTCGATCTGGAATCGGAGCATCTGATTCAGCAGTCTCTGCAATCCTTATCTTCACAGCGGACGACACTGATCGTAGCTCATCGTCTATCGACAATAACGCATGCGGATCAGATTATAGTCATCGAGAACGGAGAAATCACCGAGCGTGGTACGCACGAAGAATTGATGCTGTTAAAAGACGGCAGCTATGCCCGATTGTTTAATGTGCAGCGTTTGGATGTGTAAGCAAAAAGGGTGTCCCATAAGGTTTAAGATTGTATCTGAAATTGTGCACTCCTATGGGATTTCAATTACTGCATCGTCTTGTGGAGAACGCTCCTTTCGTCTCTTATTAGCCATTATGGCCAATAAATGATCGAAAGAAGCAGTTAAAGAAAAGCTACCGCGCTAGCGGTTTCGTTCAAGTAAATATTTTTACGAATGAGACAGTCATCTCGCACTTAAAGCTGTAAAAAGGTAAAAGACTAGCCAGTCTCCGGGTTATTGGAGACTGGCTAGTCTTTGTTTTCGATCTGTAGCTGCCTGCTTCAGCAGGTTATAGGCAAGGGAAAGCCACCTGACCTCAAGCGTCACTTTTTCCATGCCTCGAGGCGGAAATCGTCGGAATCCCCGGTTATTCTTTAGTTGCCTGAACACACTCACCGGTTCTGTCATTCTTCGAACCGCCAGGGCATATCCATTTTCGCTCCGCGATAATTCCCTTGCGGACAGTCGTCACAACTGCGCTTCGGTAATGACGCTTGCGAATTTCGTATCCACTTTCCGTTCTTTCTTTGCTCTCGTAGTAAAAATGAAGGGTTCGTCCAGCCCTACCTGTCCACGTATCTTGTTCCTCGTCATAGCATCGCTCCTTTTGAAATGGTGGCCTCAACACTCCCATTTTACCAAGGGCTATTTCTTTTTGTGATTTTAAAAAAGATTTGGGAGTAAGGGTTTCCGCTGAAAGCAGCGGAGAGGACGGATCGATTGCGGAAAAGCGCAGCGGTCGCCTTGGTCTCCGGATTTTTACCGCCAAGGAAAATAAAAAAAATCTGGAGACCACAGCGATGGAGCAACGGTCCGTTCGCGGAGCGTCCACTCAGAACACCCCCCTTTGTCTATTCACGTTCTTCCGATCAGCAGCGACAGGATGCCCGCTGCGATAAGCGGACCTACCGGAACGCCTTTGAAGAAGGCGACGCCGATTACGGTTCCGATCAGAAGACCGGCTACTACTGTAGGTTGGCTGCCCATAAGCACAGCTCCGCGTCCGCCGAGATAGGCGACAAGAATGCCAATCCCGATAGCCAGCAATGATTTCCAGTGCAGAAAGGAATTCCCGACAGTTTGCAGAGAAATTCTGCCGCTGGCCAGCGGGGTCATGACCCCGATCGTGAGGATGATAATACCGATGGTCAGGCCGTTCTTTTCAAGCCATGGAAAAGCCTGGTGCACTCCCAGTACCCGCAGAAGAAGCAGGACAACCATCGCAATCGTCACAGGTGAATTACTGCTGATAATGCCAAGCGCGGCAAGTCCCAGCAGGAGTAACGAGGTCATATCCATTCTATTAATTCAGCTCCTTAACCTCAGCTTTGGGTTTGGTGATAATATGGTCTGCGATGAGCTTGCCGTGGCCCCGCCCGGTCTCGATAAAGACCTCATTCGCATTGCGGCCGGAGGCAATAACTCCTGCTACATACAGCCCCGGAATGTTGCTCTCCATGGTGGCCGGATCAAATTCCGGCTTGTCCATATCGTCATCCATAGTCACGCCAGCCGAGGCGAGCAGGGCACGGTTCGGACGGAAGCCGGTAAGCGCAAGCACAAAGTCATTATCCAGCTTTGTCGTTCCGCCATCTTTAGCCGTTATGATTACCGAGTCTGCGGTAATTTCCGTAACCCGCGACTGGAGATGCAGAGTGATTTTATCTTTCTGGACCATACTTTCAAAAATAGGGCGAACCCAAGGCTTGATATTTTCCGAGATGCTGTCACCGCGATATACGATATCAACGGAGGCTCCGACACGCATAAGCTCTAATGCTGCATCAACGGCGGAATTGCTGCCGCCGATTACCGTCACCTTCATACCGGTGTAGGGGTGGGCTTCCCCAAAGTAATGCGATACCTTGGGCAGCTCCTCGCCGGGAATGCCAATCAGATTAGGCTGGTCAAAATAACCCGTAGCAATAACAACGTTCGCAGCACAGCGGATTTGGCGTTCTCCCCGCAGGTTCGAGGTATGTACGGCAAAGCTTCCGTCACTAAGAGGCTCGACAGCCAGCGCTTCCTCGTATGCAGCAATATCCAGTCCATGCTGCCCGGCAGCCCGCCGGTAATATACCAGCGCTTCATGACGGTAAGGTTTATCATTAGGCGAAGTAAAAGGGACACCCCCGATTTCCAGAAGCTCGGCTGTGCTGAAGAACTGCATGTTTGTCGGATACAAATAAATCGAGTGGACAATAAAGCTTTTTTCTATGATGAGGCTTGAAAGGCCTTGGCGCTGGCATTCAATGGCGGCTGACAGTCCGCATGGACCGGCTCCAATAATAATTACATCTTTCATACAGGTGATAACCTCCCGAGTGTTTTCTGTCTCGTACTCTGCAGCCTTGCAGGCGTTAATCTAAATCCTACTCCAATTTAAGTTTTTTTTCCATCACGGGCCAGTTTACTTATGAAAACAGTTGTTGAGCAATTATAAACTGTGATAAAATTAGATATATATCTAATTTGTTGAAGTAGGTATTCCATGATCAATTACAAGGAGTGTGCCCCCGGTGCAGCTTGATAAAATAGTAAACTATCACAAAGCGTTGGCTGATCCTACGCGTCTTCGTCTTTTGCTCCTCCTGTCCAAAGGAGAAATGCACGGCCAGGCACTGGCTGAGAAACTGAATTTATCGCAGCCGACAGTAACCCATCATGCGTCGAAATTGCGTGAAGCAGCGCTGATTAAGGAGCGGCGCGACAAAAATACGGTCTATTTCATGCTCAATCCGGAGTTCATCAGGCTAAATTCAGAAGCGTCCATGCAGTTTATTTTTGCTAAAGGAGCAGAAGATATGGAAGAGAAGGGTATGGAGAACAATCTAAAGGAAACGGTTATCCGGAATTTTTTCTCCAAGGACGGCCGTTTGCGGCAAATCCCCGCACAGTACAAAAAAAAGCTGATTGCGCTGCAGCATATCGTAGAAAAGCTGGAACCCGGTGTAGTCTATAGCGAAAAAGAGATGAATGAGTTCATCAAGAATTATCATGAGGATTATGCCACGATCCGCCGTGAGTTCATCATGCATCAGTTTATGTACCGCGAGAATGACAAATATGAATTGAACCCTCCTGAGATGTGGACTCATTGGGGATATGTCAAATAATCAACTTGAAAATGGTAATTTTCTGTGACGTTTATAGGCTGTACTGATTAAAAACTCGGCTAACGAATACACTGGGATTGTAAACGTTATCTGACATATGCTTCGAAAGGAGACCTTCAGTATGATATTTAAGCGTACCAAAAAGGAACTTACCCCACGTCATGTAACTGTCACGCTGCCCCAGATCAAGCAGGCGGTCAGGAAGTTCGAAGAGGATATGCCCGCACCCATTAACCGTACGGCATTGATGCTTGAGGATAAAAGTATTGACCTGAACCGTCTAAAACGGTATCTAGGCGGAGTCTCGGAGCAGAAATTTTATATGTCACGCGAAACCTATGAGATTTTTGCGGAGGAAGACAAGCTGGTTCCCTATTATCTGGACATGGTTCAGTCCGCTGTAGATAATTATATTCATGATACGGGAAAGCTGCCTGTGCTTGAGGATGCATGGCTTCCGGAGGTGCATTACCGGCTGTTGTCCACAGAGCGCTATCTAAAAGAGACGCCTCCGTTCCCGCTCTACATTACGGATGAAGAAATGATGCTGACGCACCGCAGTGATCATTTTCAGTGATCGAACCCTGATGATTCAATTCCGTTATAGACTGTTTTGGAAGAGGAGAGGCAGGATTTCCTTTTTACAGAACGGTCTTTTCTTTGTTCGGGGGGACATAGTACAATTGAATTCTGAATGTTTAAACATTTGAATCGCTAGCCAAGGGGAATCACGGGATGAAGGAAGTACAAGCACTCTTATTTGATCTGGATAATACATTAATGGACAGGGATCATACTTTTCGCAGCTTCTGCACGCAGTTTGTTCAAGACATATTAGGCCATTTGGAGCCTGACTCCGCACAAAAGGTTGTAGAAGATATGATCGTGAGGGACGCAGACGGGTACCGGGACAAGGATGGCTTTTTTGAGGAGCTGAGTCAGGTTCTGCCCTGGCAAAATCCCGTACCAGCCTCTGATATCCGAGCCTATTATGATGAGAGCTATTCGGCCCACGGAGCCATAATGAAACATGCTGAGACTGTCCTGGATTACTGTAAGGAAAGAGGATATATTCTCGGACTGGTTACGAACGGTAAAAAGGATATTCAACACGCCAAAATTGACCTGCTGGGTCTTCGCCACTATTTTCAAGTCATTGTTATCTCCGCAGAGGAGGGAATCAGCAAGCCGGACCCGGAGATCTACCGGCTGGCATTGGAACGTTTGGGTGCAGACCCCGGCAAAACTCTGTTCATAGGCGATCATCCGGTGAATGATATTTGGGGCGCCGGGAAGGCTGGAATGGAAGGAATATGGCTGCGCCGGAATCATATGTGGGACGAGACTCTGGATATCCGGCCTTGGAAAACTATCAGCGGGCTGGATGAGCTGAAGAATATTTTGTAATGGAAAAAAATACCGGGAGTTTGGAAGGTTTTTACCTCAAAGGGATTATGGGAGACGGGGAATGAATGGCTTTACCGAAATCCTTTTGCTCCTGCAAGGTGTATGAAACACCGCCGCTGTTTGTGCTGATTAAGATGGTGAAGGGGCAGGAGAGAAATTGAGCAAAGCTTGATATTCCTGGCGAAGAGAAAGCAGCTTAGAAACGCTCTGTTCCAGACCGCCCATACGATTCCGTTCTGACCATAACAACCGATAATCATGAAGAAGAACATCAAGATCTTGAATTTGCTCCGAAAGAATAACCCTATCGACTTGGCCGGGTGTATTCACCAGTTGGCGTTTGATCGTACCGAGTGTTATGGCATGCTTGACGAAATGTATACCATTTCTAAGTTCGTTCAGCACAAGTTCACCATCTTCGCAATACAGTGAAACTTCCTCCAAACGTTCCGCTATGTCTTTAATGTAGCTTGTCAGCTGTTCCAGATGTTGCTCTGTTAGCTGTTCTACGATCAGCACATTGCCGAGTTTACTACGCAGCAGCATGGACATCTCTGTATCGTTCGGGCGTGATAAGCCGGATTCCAGCTTATAGTAATTACCCAAGTCCAGCAGTAGATCTCCAATAATCTCTGACTTGTCAACGAATACAAACTTATTCAGATAGCCGGGAACATCAGCCTGCAGGTTGGCATCTACATTCCAGGCAAGAGCGGCTCCGTATACGAATCCAGCATAGCTTATCGGGAGATGCTGCCAGTGTCCGAAGTCGCCCCAATCTGTAATCAGATAGCCGATGGCTCCATTGTTTTTGCCGTGAATAGCAGCACTGCGAAGATTAGCCATCATGTTGTCACTTCGTCCGGTCAGGGAGTTCCATGAACTGGTTCCCGGACAAACATAGAAGGGGATTCCGGCTTCACGAAATTTACGGGTGTCCTCCTCGAACGGATGCTCTGCACTGTAGCCCCATTCCATGGCGATAATATCCTTGGGAAGCTGGGGGATCAGCTCGGGGTACTGGATTATAATATCCCCCCAGAATTGCATGCTTTTGCCCCGTTTGGTTACTAATTTATGGATCTTTTGCAGAAAAGACAAATATAGATGGCCTTTTCCTAGGCTTTCAGCCAGTTCTTTGCTTTTACCAAGGCCAAGCTCATAAGTTTCATCGCAGCCCACATTGAACTGTTCAGAACTGAAATAAGGGAGCAAATCATCATACATTCTTTCCAGCAGTTCAAGAACCTCGGGATCTTCCGTGTGGAATGTGCCTGGTCTCATAAACAGGCCTTCCGGATAAAAGTCGGCCGCATACATCCCCTCCGGCAGCATAAAACCTTCCGGAATTTCAGCCAGACCGTTGAATTCCGGGCGTGAGAGCCAAGCCTCCATATGTCCGAAGCTATTCTGATTAGGAACTAGCTCGATATAACGCTCCCGGCAATAGGCATCGAGGAGCCATATTTCCTCTCCGGAAAGCGGAGTTTCCAGCTTCCATACCTCCGGAAAGGATTCATAGGCGAACGGCGAACCTTCTATATATAGCTGCAGCTGGTTCATTTTTAAATCGGCCATAAGATCAACAATCTTGTATAAAGTCTCCTGCTTAGGAATCTTGTTTCTACTGATATCAATCATTAGACCTCTAGCTCCGAAATCAGGATAGTCGCGTATATAGAGACAAGGTACAGCTCTACCGGTTTGTTCTAATATTTGCTTCAGTGTGGCTACGGCATAGAAGGCTGCTTCCGGAGAACTATAAGTAATAGAGATCCCTTTCTCCACGACTATGATCTCATAGACCGATACTGGCAGAGATGGGTTTTGGGTAAAAGAGCAGACGGCTGTGATAGATGAATGGATACCAATGGATAGCGGAAGAGTCAGATGTAAGGCCTTGGAGATAACCTTCTGCAGTTTTTGGGCAGCAGGCATCGCAATGCAGTCTTCCTTGCGGCCAAGAACAATGCTCCCGCCAGAGGGGATTCGAAAGTAGCCGGAGGAAGAACTTATTTGCTGCGGGTAAGGCATTAATAATAATGAATTTGGAACGGACATAGCAGTTTCACCTCTAATTCATGTAGAATATGATCATCATCCTATTAAACATACCACTCGGAATCAAAGGGAGGAATGCATACGATGCCCAAGGTGATGGATTATATGATCAGTCCTTATCCTATACGGATTATTGATCCTAAGGTTGATGCTTCTAGACTAAAGCTAAGAACGATCCGGGTTGGACAAGTGGGTCATCTGCCTGGAAGAACGCTGTTTCGTTCAGATGTAGTATTCGAGCACTGGGCTGTTGTTTATATTGTATCGGGGTCCGGTGTTTACGCAGAGAATGGGCGGGAGGAGCAGCCGGTATCGGGAAAAAGCCTCTTCTTTTTCAGGCCGGGCAGCCGCTATAATTTCGGGCCTCCCCAAGGGGGGAGTTGGGATGAATACTACATAAACTTTAGCGGAACACGGGTTACGGAATGGCTGGAAGCCGGTCTGATCGCCGGGGGAACTGTATTTCAGGTCCATTCGGGAATTGGAATTACGGATTTTTTAGAGGAAGTACTTAAGCTCATGGAAGGGGGCGCTCCGGCGGATGCAGACAGAGCTGCATTGCTGCTGGAAGGGCTGCTGCTGGAATGCTCTCTTGTTATTAAGGAAAACGGCAGACCCGCGCAGCATGATTCCCTGCCCCAAATCCGGGAGGATTTACATTCCTGTGTCTACGGAGATATGGATTTAATGCAAATTGCGGCCAAGCACCATATTTCAATGTCCACCTTGCGCCGTTTAGTGCGACGAAGCAGCGGTTATCCACTGCATGATTACATTCATCGACTCAAAATGTCTGAAGCTAAACATCTGCTGCTGAATACTCCCCTGCGGGTTAAGGAAATTGCCGGCATGCTTCATTACCAAGATGTCTTTTATTTTTCCCGTCTTTATAAAAAGTATATGGGGATTTCACCTCAGAATTGTCGTAGTAACGTATGACTTTCGGCTGGCATAGTGAATTGGAAGAATTGCAATAAGAGCAGCGGAATCCCAATAAAGCAAAAACTCCCGGTATCCATAGGGGAACGGGAGTTTTTGCTTGACTTATTGTTATTAGAATGAAGCAGCAGCAGTTTTTGCCAGCTGCAAGCCGTTTTCCACGATCTCTGCCGCTTGATCCAGAAGCTGGTTGTGACCCTCAACAATGACTTGTGTAATATCCTGGAAGCCCCAGAAGCCAAGGTTGCCGAGAATGAAATTAACAGCCATTTCAGCGCTGGCAGCAGGACCTTCGGAATAAATGCCGCCTCTTGCATTAATAACTGCCGCTTTTTTGCCGGTAAGCAAGCCTACCGGACCTTCAGCGGTATATTTGAATGCTTTACCTGCTTGATTCAGGTAGTCAATATAAGTGTGCAGTACAGCAGGAACAGTCATGTTCCAGAGTGGAAATGCGAATACGATTTTATCTGCAGCAGCGAACTGCTCGAAGTATTTATTAACAATAGCTGCGCCTTGGGCTTCTTCTGCAGTAGCTTCTATACCTTGGGACTCTTTGTAAACCCCGGTGATCATGGTGTTATCATAGTAAGGAAGCTCTTCAGCGAACAGATCCAGCTCTGTGATTTCATCTTGCGGATTGTTTAGTTTGTAGCTTTCCAAGAATTCATGATAGAGCTTTACACTTACAGATTGTTCCACTGGACGGTTATTAGCTTTGATGAATAAGACAATAGACATTATAATTTCTCCTTAAATGTGAATTCAATATTTACTTTATTTAATATAGTACAGGAGAATTTGTTTGTCAACTGCTGTGCAAAATAAATAATTTTGTCTTGTTTGAGGGAGTTCTATCGGGTCTTGTCGAACAGGCATCTGCCCATGTTTGAAATAGAAACAACCCGGTTATATAGGGGATACATAGAATAGGTAATCATTTCCTGAACAGGAGCAGAACTAAAAAAAGGAGCGATTAACATGTCCATCGACCGGTTTATTATCAAGAAACTGGATAGCTGTCACGAGGAACATACGCGTCTTAATTTAGTCAAGCTGTTTAAACTCCGGATTCAAAAGGCGGAAACAGCCGAGAAGGGTAATTACAAGAACGATAAGCATAAGATAAGCTGAGCTACAACAAAAAAAAGCTACCCCCCTATTAATAGAGGGATAGCGCTAAGGAGTCATTCTCGCTGTAACTGTGCAATATAGCTTCCGAGCCTTTAATTTCGATACTTATCAGAGAATTCAAGCATTTCTTGAGGGCGCTTTTGCCCTTTTGAATTTTGAGCTCCAGGGTGCTATTAAGCAGTCGAAGTACTTTTTGAGTGGGCTGTTTATTTTCTGTGGTGAAATACACAGGTACAAGTTTGTTCTGAAATGTTATGACCATTCTCATTTGAAATCACCTCGCTACAAGTATTTCATATTCTAGATAGTACCCCTCATTTCTTAAATTTACCTTAAAATTACCTTATGATAACATAAAGATTACTAGATTTAAGGTCCTAGTACCTTGACCGCATCAAATTTCAGGGTATAAATGTTTCAATTTGCCTCTGGCCTGATGAGTGGTAAAGTGCCACTCCACGGACTTTTGTGCCTGGTTGCGATCAACTTCCCATGCCGTGATTTCGCGTTGCAATTGTTCGATAGAGCCGATGCGCCGATCCAGACATTGGATCGTCATAGAACTCAGTTCAATTTCGGCCATGTTTAGCCAGCTTCCATGCTTGGGAGTGTAGTGGATTTCCAATCGTTTCGCTAAAGATAAGGCCTGTTCTGGCGGAAAGGTTTCATATAACGAAGAGATTGTGTGCGTGTTCAAATTGTCCATGACGAGCCGAACCCGTTTCGCATCGGGATAGTGAACGTCCAGTAATTCCTGGATTTGAAGTGCCCAATCTGCCTTGGTTCGTCTTTCGCTTGCCTGTACGTGACGCCATCCAGCTAACGGTTCCGTAAACAAAAACACACTGCAGCTCCCCTTTCGTACGTATTCGTAATCTTCACGCCGCACTTGCCCAGGTTTCATCGGTTCGGATGGACGAGAATCCTCCAGAAGCTGAATCGGCTGTTCGTCCATACAAATTAGTGGGATTTCAGGATCGTAAGGCAGGGCATACGTCTCCAAAACATCCTCCATTCGGGCGACAAATTCGGCGCTGGACTTGGCGGGAATACACCATTGTTTCTTTAAGTGAGGCTTAAGTTTCGTTTTTTTAACGTGGCTCGAATCGTCTCTCGTCCCACCGATTCTATAATATTCAGTTCGATGACCCGGCGCGTCAATAGACGAATGGTCCAGCGAGCATAGCCCACCGGCGGCTCGGAACAGGCCAGTGCAATGATCCGGGCCTCCAGTTCTCCGGTAATCACAGAGGGATGCCCCGGCTCCGACCGTTTTCGATACTGCAATGTGGCCTCTAAGCCGCGGGTACAGTAACTCTTCACGGTATGATGAATCGTGACGTCACTAACACCAACTCGCTGGGCAATCTCCATCTGCTTGGGAATGGCTCCTTGACTTTCATCTACCAGCATGAGGATGAGGCAGCGATTTCGAATTCCCCGTGAAGTCTCCTTCGCATGAAGAAGTTGCTGAAGCCGTTCGCGTTCTTCGTCTTTCAGTTCAACCACGTATTTTTTGTTCATTGGTAAGCCCTCCCATTTGACTCTATATGGAGAGCTTAAAGGTAATATTATTCACGGTCAAGGTACTAGTATAATGGTAGAGTAAGGCGAAATAGTAAGCTCGGCTCCGTTCAGGGCTGCCAATTTGGACAGATCCCTCAGGATGGAGGTGTAATTTCCACCCTCGCGGTTAGCTTCAAGCGTCAGCTTTTGCTCCTTCCCGGTAAGATTATGAACCACTAGCACCCGTTCTTCTGCCGTTAACCTTTCATAAGCCATAATTCCGGCATTGCCGAAGACGTACTCGCGGATCGAGCCATTCTGCAGGGCGGGCTGTTCATTGCGGACAGCGATCAGCTCACGGTAATACTGAAGGAGTGATGTTTCCTTATTATTCTGGCTGTCAACACTGTTGTCAGCGGAAACCCCGTTATTATTTCTGGCTTCCCAAGCAGTTTGCCCCTTACCGGAACCTCCCGCATACCATCCCATAGGCTCACGGATGCCTTCATCCGGCTTTACGCCGAGCATTCCAATTTCTTCACCATAATAAATAAAAGGATTGCCGGGTAAGGTCAGCAGCATGGCCGCAGCCATTTTGGCATGGTCAGGATCACCTTGCAGCTGGCTCATTACCCGGTTCTGATCGTGATTCGTCAGGAATATGGCATCGGTGAAAGCACCGCCTGACAGTTTTGAATACAGCTTATAGGTCCGCTCCAGAGTAAAAGCAACCCCGCTGTCCTTTTCGGTTTTGGCCGAGTTCACAAGTGACTCTCCCAAACCAAAATTGAAGCCGGAATCAAAAGCCTGGTTCAAATAGGCGCCTACGGAAACAGCAGAATTTTCCCATACTTCACCTACGATATATGCCTTTGGATTAACCTCATTCATCGCTTTGCGGAACTCCTGCCACCAGGCCACGTTCTTGGAGGTTGTAGCCTCGCTCTTGTCACTCAGCAAATCTTCATAAATATGCTTGGCAGCATCCAGCCGGAAGCCGTCGACGCCTTTCTCCAGCCAAAAACGGCCTATATCCTTCATTTCATTGCGTACCTCCGGATTGTCGAAATTAAGATCCGGCATTCCGTCCCAAAAACCGCCTAAATAATGGCTTCCCAGCAGGGAGTGCCAAGGATTGCCGCTACCTGCGGCGCTTGCTCCGCTCACCGGACGGTTCTGATCCTCAGCCCAAACGTACCAGTCCCTATATTTACCGTCCTTGTTTTTGGCGGAATCTACAAACCAGGGGTTAGCCTTGCTGGTGTGATTGACTACGAGATCCATAATGACCTTGATCCCGCGCTTATGCGCCTCATCCAATAGCTCCTGTAAATCTTCCATCGTCCCGTAATCAGGATTGATAGACCGGTAGTCAGTAACATCATAGCCGTGATAGCTGGGTGAGGGGTTGATCGGCATGAGCCAGATTCCGCCTACGCCCAAATCCTCCTGAGTATCCGGATTCCCGTCATTTAAGTAGTCCAGCTTCTCGGTAATTCCCTTAAGATCACCGATTCCGTCTCCGTCCGAATCAAAGTACGAACGCACAAATATTTCATAATATACAGTGGAGGGTTGTTCATCTACAACAGTTGCGGAGGGCAGTGGCGAAGAAGAGACCGGGCGATTACCGGTTCCATTGTTGCTTGAGCAGGCGCTCAAAATACTCACAGCCAAAGCTGCTGCAGCCAGAGCTTTAAAAGAGCGGTTCTTATGTATTTTTGTCAGCTTGTGTTCCAACGGTGTTTCCCCCTTTTTATGAGAATGAGTTATTAAATGAAGAAAGCGCTTTTATTATTAATATTACTTAATTAGCAGCTATTGATAAAACGTTTGCACAACTCAAATATGGGGGTTTAGCCTTTAAATCATCCATTTTCAAAGAAATATCTAAGTAATGCATGGATTTCCTTTGATTTCACCTAATTATCTTCGAATACTACATATTAGTGCAAACGATATGCCTGGCGCTCCTTAACCTTTCAATGTAAATATGCATATGATCTAGGAAGGGCGTATAACCCGGAGAGAAAGGAGAATGAAGGATGAAGAGAGGGAAAAGACTAGCGTTATTGTTCATGATAACCGGAATATGTATTTCCGTTCTGGCCGGCTGCGGCGGAGATTCAACGGTAAAGGTTAGGATCGGCGAAGTGACCCGGTCTGTATTCTATGCACCGGAATATGTGGCCCTGTCCCAAGGTTTTTTCAAAGATGAAGGGCTGGAGGTAGAGCTGCAGACGATACCTGGGGGTGACAAGACAATGACCGCCCTCCTGTCAGGAGCGATCGATGTGGCGCTGGTGGGCTCGGAAACATCCATTTATGTGTATCAGCAGGGAGCGGATGATCCTGTTATTAATTTTGCCCAGCTGACACAAAGAGACGGAACGTTTCTGTTCGCTCGCGAAGACGGCGGGGATTTCAGCTGGGACAACGTGAAGGGGTCGACGTTCCTCGGCCAAAGAAAAGGCGGAATGCCGCAAATGGCGGGTGCATTCACTTTGCTGAACAAAGGAATCGATGCGAATAAAGATCTCACGCTGATCCAGAATATCGACTTTGCTAATATTGCAGGCGCATTTGCATCCGGTACAGGCGATTATGTGCAGCTGTTCGAGCCGCAGGCTTCCATCTTTGAACGCGAGGGCCGGGGGAAAGTGGTGGCTTCCTTCGGGGTGGAGAGCGGGTATTTGCCTTATACCGTGTTTATGTCTAAAAACAGCTATATCACCAAAAACGGAGATACAGTGCAAAAGTTCACGAATGCCATTCAACGTGCGCAGCTTTGGGTGAAGGGACACAGTCCGGAAGAGATTGCCGATGCCATCCTGCCTTACTTTGAAAAAACGGATCGGGATATTGTTATCTCTGCGGTCAATCGATACAAGGAACAGGATACCTATGCTGAAAATCCGGTTGTGGACAATAACGAATGGAATAATCTTCTGGACGTTATGGAGAATGCGGGGGAATTGAAGGAGCGCGTCGCTGCAGAGAAGATTGTGAATAACAGCTTTGCTGAAAAGGCCCAAAGCGAGATTAAGGATGAAGCAGTTAAGTAAGCTTAAGGCTTAATTGTGTCCTGTTGGTACACGCTCAATTTTGAGGGAGGAGGGTATGTATGCTTCCAGTAGTGCAATTAAAAGGGATATCGCATGTATATCTTGGCGACCGCGAAGCTTCTCTGGCGGTGGAAGATCTGAACCTCAGTATTGGCAAGGGAGAGTTCGTCAGTCTGGTCGGTCCAAGCGGCTGCGGGAAAACGACGCTGTTATCCATTATTGCCGGACTCCTGCAGCCTTCGCGGGGCGAAGTCCTTCTTAATGGTCACAAAGTAGCGGGCCCTTCTCCGGAGGTGGGTTATATGCTGCAGCAGGATTACCTCTTTCCCTGGCGCAGCATATTGGACAATGCGGTACTGGGTCTTGAACTAACGGGACGTCTTAATGAAGAAACACGGGAGAAGACCATGCGGCTGCTGGAGGATATGGGACTTGAAGGTACGGGCAACCAGTATCCGTCACAGCTGTCAGGGGGGATGCGGCAGCGGGTGGCCTTGGTGCGTACATTAGCCAACGATCCCCAGTTGCTGCTGCTGGATGAGCCTTTCTCTGCGCTGGATTACCAGATTAAGCTTCAGCTTGAGGACCTTGTATCAGAGACTTTGCGCCGACGCGGAACAACCGCTATCCTTGTCACGCATGATCTGTCGGAGGCTATCGCGGTTAGCAGCACCGTTATCCTGCTGGAGCGAAACCCTGGAAAAATCCGCAAGGCATTCCCCATCCCGGATATCATCCGGGATGCTCCACCCTTGTATGCGCGCAACCAGAAAGGCTTTGCAGAGCTTTTCAACGAAATTTGGAGGGAAATGGAACTGGCAGGAGGGAAGGCTGATGGATAAAGCGGGGCAATCCGGGAATGCGGCTTCCCGTGAACAATGGCTGCTGGAGATGCATAACGGCTATACCCTTGGGAAGAGACGCCGTAAAAGAAGCGTGTTTGCTGTACGGACGATCTTGCTGGTACTGTTTTTTGCCATTTGGGAAGCTGGAGCCAGATCAGGGTGGATCGATGAGCTGCTGTTCAGCTATCCCACCAAAGTATTCCGACAAATCATCGGGGATATGGTCAGCGGCACCCTGTGGCCGCATCTGGGTATAACTGTAGGAGAAACCGCCGTAGGCTTTTTATTGGGCACACTGCTTGGGACGCTGCTGGCGGTGCTGATCTGGTGGTCACCTTTTTTATCGGCGGTACTGGATCCCTATATGGTCGTGTTCAACAGTATGCCAAAGGTGGCGCTGGGGCCCATTTTTATTGTAATGTTCGGAGCGGGCTTCACCGCTATTGTCGTTACAACCTTATCTATTACGGTAATCGTGACGACGCTCGTCGTGTATAACAGTTTCTGCGGCGTAGATCCCAATCTCGTGAAGGTAGTCAGGTCATTCGGGGCATCACGGTATCAGATTTTTAATAAGGTGATCCTGCCGGCTTCCTTTCCTACGGTCGTGTCCACGCTTAAAGTGAATGTCGGCATGTCGTGGGTAGGGGTCATTGTCGGTGAGTTTCTGGTGGCAAAATCCGGACTTGGCTATTTGATTATTTATGGATTTCAGGTTTTCAATTTCACTTTGGTGATGTCGAGTCTGCTCATTATAGCAGCTGTAGCTACAGCGATGTACCAGCTTGTTGTTTATGTAGAAAAGCTGCTGCTATCGCGCCGCTGAATTTGTCATATTGTGCCTCTTGTGAAAATCAAGTACCATGAATATAGGATGTGAATGTTGTTAAGGAGAGATATTTTCATGGGATTTCGTATCATAAAAACGGCGGCTGCAACGTTATTGTCCGTCCTGCTCGCGGCCGCTGTGGGTATACCAAATGCGCAAAGCGCAGGACTGCTGGCCATACTGGGCGTTGAGGTTACCCGTAAAAGGAGCCTGCGGACCATAACAGCACGATTTCTTGCCTCGCTCGTGGGACTCTTGTGCGGATGTATTCTATTCTGGTTATTAGGCTTTCATTATTGGGTGCTTGGATTGTTTGTACTGTTCGGTTTCCCGCTTATTGTCCGCTCCGGCTTCAAGGAAGGGATTGTAACCAGCTCTGTTATCGTTTTCCGTGTGTTTGGACAAGCCGAGCTTAGTATTCATGTTCTGCTGCAGCAGGTGGAGCTTCTGATTATCGGTCTCGGTTCTGCCGGTCTGGTCAACCTGATCTATATGCCAAAAACAGAAGGCGTGATGTACGGGATCCGCAAAGAGGTTGACGGCGCTTTTTCCGTAATATTTAGTCAAATGGCCCGAACACTGCGCGACCCCCAATATCTGTGGGACGGTAAGGAGCTTATTGCAGCAAACAAGGCAGTACAGCAGGGACTTACGGCAGCAGGAAGAGAAATGGAGAATCACGTCATTCATCCGGATGAAGCGTGGAATGTATATTTTTATATGCGTAAAGAGCAGTTGGAATCCATTCAAGCAATGATGCAGCTGCTGTCCCAGGTATACCGTTGTTTCCCGCATGGCGAAATGGTAGCCGATTTGTTCGACCAGCTAAGCGGGGATGTGTTGTCTGAGAAATACACCGGACGGACGGAACATCTGCTAGTGGAACTGGAGAAAAAATTCCAAAGGATGGAACTCCCAACGTCCCGTGAGGAATTTGAAGTACGTTCTGCGATTCTGCAGCTGTGCCGGGAACTGACGCTATATTTGAAAATCGCCAAGCAGCATAAAGCGCCTGTCACGAACAAAACGGAGAAACAGAGGCTGGCTTAAGTAAATAATGGCGATACATTTTTCAGTCAGGCAGGTGAGAGGGTATGGACAATGGCAATAAGACATTTATCGGCAAGCAGCTTGGGACAGATCTGTTTAATGACAAGGGGCTATTTGTTTTACCTGCGATGACCTTGCTGAATGCAGATCATATTAGGCTGCTGGAAAGACATCGGATTTTTCTGGATGCCAAGGATATTATTCAATTGGATAGCGCAGCTTTCTTTCAAATCGCCGTCGACGACTGTACCGCTGCGATGGAAAAGGTTTTTGAGCAGGTCAGGTTCAACAGACGGGTGCCTGTCAATCAGCTTCGCGCCGAGGTCCTTCCGTTTATTAACGAGGTTACGGAGAAGAATGATTTCTACGGAATGCTGTCGGCCTTGCAGTCTAAAGATGACTATACATACAGGCATAATATTGCGGTAGGCATATTGTCCACACTGCTTGGCAAGTGGCTCAAATTGGAGCCCGAAGAGTTAAGCATGCTGACCATCGCGGCCACTCTGCATGATATCGGAAAGATCATGATTCCGGCCGAAATTTTGACCAAAACGGGTCCGCTGACGGATAAAGAATTTCAATATATGAAGAAGCATACCACCATAGGCTATGAGTTAATAAGAGACACTGTGGGGACAAGCCATATGCAAGCGCTTGTAGCGCTGCAGCATCACGAAAGAATGGATGGCAGCGGATATCCGTTTGGCGTGATGGGTCACCGGATTACGGATTTCAGCAAGATAGTGGCGGTAGCCGATGTCTTTCATGCGATGATCTCTGACCGTTTATACCGCAAAGCATCTCCGCTTTACGAGGTTCTGAAACAGATGAGCGACAGTGTCTTCGGCAAGCTTGATCCATACATTTGCCGGGTTTTCATGGATAAATTAATGCAGTCAATGATAGGGAACGAGGTAGAGCTGACAGACGGACGGGTGGGCAGAATCATTCTGATTCTTCCACATGATCCGATTCGTCCGCTTGTAAATATCGAAGAGGATTTCATCGATCTTAGCAAAGAGAGGAAGCTTGGAATTGTGCGGGTATTCCCGCAATAGGGAGGCAGAAGTCTCCTTTTAAGGCTCGGAAGGCTTACCCAAATTTTTTTATAGTCTAACAATCAACAAACGCCCATGTCCTGCATACACTTGATAGTGAATGATTGTATGGAGGAGGTTTAAAGATGCCATTAAGCCATAAACGTCAAACAAGGGAGATCATTACGAAGGCGATTTGCGGCAAAGGTCGTAAGTTCTCTACCGCAACCCATACCGTAACTCCGCCGCATCATCCGACCAGTATTTTGGGGGCCTGGATCATCAACCACCAATATGAAGCGGTAGCTGCCGGGAACGGAATCGAAGTCATCGGTACTTATGATGTTAACATCTGGTATTCGTACGACAAAAACAAGCAGACCGAGGTAGCAAAGGAAACGGTCTCCTATGTGGAGCTTATTCCACTCTCGTATCTGGACCCCAGACACCGCGCTTCCACCGTGGAGGTCTCTGCGGATGCAACGCAGGAACCGAACTGTGTGGAAGCGGGCGTATCTCCCGGCGGAGGCAGTGTTACAATCCGGGTAGAACGGGAATTCGAGGCGGAGCTGGTGGCTGAGACCAAGGTCCGCGTTTATGTTACTGATCAAAGCGATGATCTGGAAGACAAGGATTACGATTTTGACGGTGAGAGCTTCGATTATGAGGATTTGGACCCTGATGCGCTGGATGATGAGCTGTAAGAAGATACGCCGCTGCTAACTGAATCTTGATGGTTATGAATCCATTATATGATGAGGGGGCAGCGGTGTAGAGGGCGGATGCCCTCCTTTTTTAAATTTTTTTGCGTATGGAGTAAAGGAACAACTATAGCCCATGATCTGCAAAAACGGTGCCGTCCAGAGGGATGTGGAGCCGTTTTTTGCTTTCTTCATTAACGGCGGGGCGGGGGGAAGGAATTGAATGAAGGTTTCCAGGTGTTTGATACATTATCACCGCTGCAGAGAGAAAAGCGGCTGCTTCGCAGCGGCGTAGAGGCTGCACTGACCCGGCAGAGCCAGCAGGTGCTGCAGAGCAAGACAGCAGACAGACAGCGTTTCAGGGTTTTCGTATATAATTTGAAGGCTCTGGATATCCTGCCGCTGGGAGCCGGAGCGGGAATGAAGGCCGTGTCTGCGGAAATGAATGCCCGGCACCCTATTATTCCTGCCGAACGTCGTGGTTTAAGACGGATATTGGAGGGCATAGCGGCTCGTGCTTTGTACAGTGTGGGACTTGATAGCGGTGAAGTGCTGCTGCTCGCCAAAGGAGACCGGAGATACGTGGTGGAGGAGCTTGCACCACTCTTGAAGAGGAACGGTGAACGGCTTCCTGAGCCGTTCCGTTCGGCGGAGCTGGCGCTGGCCCGGGATCTTGCCCAGGAGCTGCCGGGCCGGCCCGGCCTGCTGATGGGCATGGACCCGGAGTTCCTGCTCCAGCGGGGGCCCTCCGGCGGCGTCGTGCCGGCGTCGCGGTACCTGCCCCCGGACGGCGTCGCCGGCTGCGACGCCGGACCACCGGGAACGCGCGGCGCGTTCCCGGTGGCGGAGCTGCGCCCACGGCCGCGCGGGGAACCGCGCGCGCTGCTGGCGCAGCTCATGTCCGCCGCAGCCACGGCGGACCGGCTCATCGCCGACCGCTCGCTCGCTTGGCGGGCGGGAGGCATGCCGCTGCGGGGCTGGGCCCTCGGCGGCCACCTGCACTTCAGCGGCGTCACGCTGACGGCGCCGCTGCTGCGCGCGCTGGACAGCTATCTCGCGCTGCCCATGCTTTTGCTGGAGGACGCCCGCGCAGTGGCGCGTCGTCCACGCTATGGCGTGCTCGGCGATTTCCGGCACCAGCCGCATGGCGGCTTCGAATACCGGACCCTGCCGAGCTTCCTGGTGTCTCCGGCCGTCGCCAAAGGGGCAGTCTACCTGGCTCACCTCATTGTGAGCCATTATGAAGACCTGCCCCTCCGCCCGCTCGACAGGGAAGAGCTTCATGCCGCCTACTACAGCGGCGACAAATCCCCGCTTCGCGTCGCCTTTACTCCGCTCATGGTCCAGCTGCGCGCTTTGGGCGGCTACGGGAAGGCCGCCCGGTACATAGAGCCAATCTTTCGGTATATTGGCCAAGGGAAAACTTGGGATGAATCCCGTGACATCCGCAGTTTATGGTGTTACAGAGAAGCGCCGTGAACCGGCGCTTTTAATTCGAAAGTATAAGTTTCACTCCATACTTTTTGGGTCAACACCAGAATAAGTGCTTGACAAAATGTTCCATGCGGGGATACGGGGATTCGAGCCGTTGGGCGGACTGCATAGTCCTTATTATCGTGTTGATGTACCAAAAGAGAACAGAACCGGACTGAGGTGACGCTAATTGTGGACTCAACGCCTTCTTTAGCCCGTTTTCAGCTAAATAAGTGCTCCTCTGTCCGCCAAATACGAAATCGGGGGCATTTCAAGTCGGGTAGCGTTTCCTGGGTCCGCCAAAACGGTCTTGTGGATTTAATTCTCCCCCCAACTCCAGATTTCCTGATTTGGACCCTAGCCTCATTTTGGGTGGATTGGTCCTACTTTCCAATACCCGAAATGGCGGGCTTTCCTACAACGCTCCGTCGCTTTAAGCAGGTTAGGACCCATTTCTCAAAAGTCCGAGTAATTCCTATTGCACAGTATCCCTCTCCGTAAAGAACTGATATTGGTGTTGAGCCTACTTTTTCCTTATATTTTTACGAGAAACGGGTGCCGTCCCTTCTTATTTTATCCCCGGACTCCAGGAGGCTGCCAGGTGATTACCATGCGGAGGCATAACCTAGCGAGGTCACTTTCTGCTATAATGATGGATAGCATGAAATAGGCATGGAGGTTGACCATGGCAAAATATACGCCGATGATAGAGCAATATTTGCGGGTAAAGGAAGGGGCCAAGGATGCCTTTCTCTTTTTCCGTCTGGGAGATTTTTATGAGATGTTCTTTGAGGATGCGCTGCTGGCCTCGAAGGAGCTTGAGATTACTTTAACAGGACGCGAAGGAGGAACCGAGGAGCGCATACCGATGTGTGGAGTGCCGCACCACGCCGCCGAGGGTTATATTCAGCGCCTGATCGAAAAAGGATACAAAGTCGCCATCTGCGAACAGCTCGACGATCCTGCAACCACCAAAGGTATGGTACGGCGCGATATCGTGCGAGTTGTCACTCCGGGAACAGTAATGGACGGCAAGATTCTCTCGGAAAAAGCCAACAATTATCTGGTCTGTGTCACTGAGAACGACGGTATGCTGGCACTGGCGGCCTGCGATCTGACCACGGGGGAGCTTTACGTAACATCAGTCCTCTCCGGAGCCGAATGGCTGCGCGATGAGATTGGGATCTATGAGCCTGCAGAAATTATCGGGGATGCAGCGCTGCTGGACCGAATTCGTGGTGAAGCGGTTTTTGGTGCAAAGTCCGTTGTATATACCCCTTGGGAGAAAAAAGATGAAGAGTCGGCACGCCGCCAGTTTGGCGAAGCGGCCTGGGTCCGGCTGGAGAAGGAGCGGGGCCAATGTCTGGCTCTCCTGATCAGTTATTTAAGTGAGACGCAGCGGCGTTCGCTCGGACAGCTCAGCCAAATCTCTCCTTATGAGCCGGGGAACTATATGATCCTCGATCCTTTTACGCGCCGGAACTTGGAGCTAACCGAAACCGTGCGTGAGCGTTCCAAAAAAGGTTCACTCCTCTGGCTGCTGGACCGCACAGAAACATCGATGGGCGCCCGCCTGCTCCGGCGGAGGATTGATAAACCGTTGTTACAGCGCGCACCGATTGAACGGCGGCTGGAAGCTGTGGATTATTTATACAACCAATTCATTGTACGCGAAGATCTGCGCCTGGCGCTTAAGGAAATCTATGATCTGGAGCGGCTGACCGGACGTATTGCGTTCGGCAGCGCCAATGGCCGGGATATGAACGCGCTCAAGCTGTCGCTGGCCCAAATCCCTGCTTTGAAGGAAATGTGTCTCGCTTCAGGCTCATCAACGCTGCGGGAAATCGGTTCCTCCATGGATGAATGTGCCGAGCTGCGGGAGGATATTGAGCGGGCCATCGTGGACGACGCCCCGGTTTCAATCCGTGATGGCGGAATTATCCGGGAAGGTTACCATGCGCGATTGGACGAGCTTAGAGAAGCGAGCAGCAATGGCAAGCAGTGGATCGCCGAACTCGAAGCCAGGGAACGCCAGGCAACCGGCATTAAATCCCTGAAGATCGGCTACAACAAAATATTCGGCTATTATATAGAAATAACCCGCTCCAACCTGGCTTCCTTGCCGGAAGGAAGATACGAACGCAAGCAGACACTGGCGAACGCGGAGCGGTTCGTTACGCCGGAGCTGAAAGAGAAGGAAGCTCTTATTCTGGAAGCACAGGACAAAATGACCGACCTGGAGTACACGCTCTTTACCGAGCTGCGGGAGCGACTAAACGGGCAAATCCCCCGCTTGCAGAATCTCGCCGAGAAAGTGGCGGAAATCGATGTCTACCAATGTCTGTCTGCGGTCAGCGCTGAACACAGATTCGTGAAGCCGAAGCTGTCTGACGGGTACGATCTGATAATCGAAGGCGGACGGCATCCTGTCGTGGAGGCTGTCCTTAAGGATTCGGCCTTTATCGCTAACGGGAGCAGCCTTACCAAGGGCGAGGGCAACATTTCACTGATTACCGGTCCTAACATGGCGGGCAAAAGCACTTATATGCGCCAGGTGGCGCTGATTGCCATCTTGGCGCAAATCGGCTGCTTTGTACCGGCTGTCAGTGCCGAGATTCCGCTCATTGACCGTATTTTTACACGTATAGGAGCTGCGGACGATCTCATCGGCGGGCAAAGTACTTTCATGGTGGAGATGGCTGACATTCAGGTCATGACGGAGAAAGCAACCCCGCGCAGCCTGATCATCATAGATGAGCTTGGACGGGGGACTTCCACAAGCGAGGGCATGGCTATTGCTCAGGCCGTGATTGAATATGTTCACGATAAAATTGCCTGCAAGGCGCTAGTCTCGACGCATTTTCATGAACTGGCGCATCTGGAAGAGAGTCTGGAGGGTTTGCGGAATTATTCGATGGCCGTGCAGGAGAGCGGGGATAAGGTGAATTTCCTGCGCAAGCTGGTGCCGGGAGCGGCAGACAGCAGCTACGGAATTTACTGTGCCCGTCTGGCAGGGCTGCCGGAAGGCATTATTGACCGGGCATACGGGCTGCTGCAGGATATTGAGCAATCTTCCGCCGCCGGGGTTGGACATCGGGCTTACAGCATTATTCAAGGAAAAGAGCCCGGGATCAAGGAGGGCTCCCCCGCTATGCTCCGCGATCAGGCTGCAGGTCAAAAAGCGGCTTATGCAGAAACAGCTGTGTCCGTAGCTTCTCCTGGCGAGGAAGAGGGACTTGAAGTGGTTCAACTCTCTATTTTTGGAGAAGAGGAGCCGCGCAAGAATCGAAAGGGCAATCCATCTGCTCCTGTTCCCAATGTCCAAGAGAATCCATATATGAAGCAAATCATTGCCGCTGTGAAAGAAGCGGATCTCATGAACATGACGCCGCTTCAGGCCATGGGTTTGCTGAATGATCTCAAGATGAAGGCGAAGGAATTGTAGAGTATATAAACCTAAATAACAAGCGGGGTGAATAAAATGGCTAAAATTCATGTATTGGACGAGCATATTGCCAACCAGATAGCCGCCGGGGAAGTAGTGGAACGGCCCGCTTCTGTTGTGAAGGAACTGGTGGAGAACGCGATTGATGCCGGGAGCTCCCTGATTGAGGTTTTCGTGGAGGAGGGCGGCCTGCAAAGCATCCGTGTTAAGGATAATGGTTCGGGGATTGAGCCGGAGGATTGTGAAACCGCCTTTTACCGTCATGCTACAAGTAAAATTGCTAACGGACGCGATCTGTTTCAGATTACTAGTCTCGGCTTCCGTGGAGAGGCTTTGCCCAGTATAGCCGCCGTATCCAAGGTTTCTCTGTTAACTGCCAGCGCAGATGATGGCAAAGGCAAGCGGATCAAGATCGAGGGCGGCAAGCTCAAAGATAACGAAGACGCAGCTTCAAGCCAGGGAACCGATTTTGAAGTGAGGGAGTTATTCTATAACACCCCGGCAAGACTGAAATATATGAAGAGTATACAAACGGAGCTGGGGCATATCTCGGATGCGATGTACCGGATGGCGCTTGCCCATCCGGACATCTCTTTCCGTTTCCATCATAATGGCAATCAGCTGCTCCATACATTGGGCAATGGTGATCTGCTGCAGGTGATTGCCGCTGTATACGGTACCTCTGCGGCAAAGGCCATGCTGCCGATTGCGGCGGAAGATCCCGACTACCGGATTTCCGGTTATGTCAGCCGCCCCGATTGGACACGTTCAAATCGGAATGCAGTCACTACGATTGTAGGCGGACGTTATATCCGGGGTAACGGGCTGAATGCCGCAATTATGCGTGCCTATCATACGCTGCTGCCGATTAACCGTTATCCTTTGCTGGTGCTGAAGCTTGATATGCATCCATCGCTTGTCGACGTTAACGTTCATCCCGCCAAGCTGGAGGTTCGCTTCAGCAAGGAAGTCGAATTGTACAGATTTGTTGAGGAGGAGATCCGCAAGGTATTGCTGGGGCAGAATCTCATTCCCCGGCCTGGCAGGGAGACGATTGGGCCGAAGGGAAGTTCCTCTTTTATACAGGAGCAATTTGCCTTTCCGAAGAGTTCAGGGGCACCGTCAGCGCCCGGGAATAGCAGGGTACCGGCCGGGGCGTCCGGCCAGATGCCCATTTCTGATGGAGACCCCGCAAATGGCATTCAGGGCTCTAACGCCTATCCAGCAGCACCCGGATTCACACAACGTGATAAGAAGCAGACCGAAATATACGGCAGCTCACCGTTAGCCGCCCCGCAGATCCGTGAAGCCGGAACCAATAGTAGCTATCGTGCGCCTCAGCCTTCTTCCCCTTTGCGGGAAATGGCAGCGGGCATTGAAGAACTATGGGCGCCTCCAGCCGGTTCAGATAAAGGGCTTCCCGTATTTCCTGAACTCAATTACATCGGGCAGCATCACGGGACCTATATTATCGCCCAGAACGATCAGGGATTGTATCTCATAGATCAGCATGCCGCTCACGAACGGATTAATTATGAATATTATTATGAAGAATTCGGGCGTCCGGCAGATGCCTCACAGGAGCTTTTACTGCCCATCACGCTGGAATTCACGCCTTCAGAGAGCCGGATGCTTGGGGAACGTTTGCACTGGTTCCAGCAGGCTGGGGTGATTCTGGAGCATTTTGGCGGCCAGACCTTTCTCGTCCGTTCCTTGCCTTACTGGTTCCCTCAAGGGGAGGAGAAATCTATTGTCGAAGAGATGGCGGAATGGGTGCTGAGTGAGAAAGCTATCGACCTGGCTAAGCTGCGTGAGAAGTCTTCTATTCTATGCTCTTGCAAGGCGTCCATTAAAGCGAATCATAAGCTGACCGAACAGGAAGTGGACAGCCTGCTGACCCGGTTGTCGGCCTGCCGGCAGCCTTACACTTGTCCGCATGGACGTCCAATCATGATTTCCTTCTCTGCCTATGATCTGGAAAAGCTGTTCAAACGGGTCATGTAATAAGTAAGAGTACTACTGTATACTGCAACAAGACAGGAGGCATCATGATTATAACTACGGGCAATGGCCCGATACCGGAAATCGTGCTGCGCGCGCAGACACTCGCTGATCGGTTGAACGTTGAATATAAGCCGCGCGGAACGCTCTCTTTACCTAAGCTGGTAGAGCGTTATCAGGACCAGGAAGTGCTGGTCGTGCTGCAGGAGGCAGTCCGGCTGCTCCGGCCGGGGTTGCCCCCGCTGCAATTTCATCCCAGTATGGGTTTTGTTCGTGCCAAACGGGTATTAAAGGGCGAGAGTGATCCTATGCTGGAAGCTGCCGGAATGGAGCCGGGTGACAGTGTGCTGGACTGCACGGCGGGACTCGGAACCGATTCCCTGCTGTTTGCCGTGTACGGTGGCGAAAACTCAGAGATTACTGCACTGGAGAGCTCGCTGCCACTCTATGGACTCCTCTTGGAAGGGATGAGCCATTACACCTCAGGGCAGGAGAAGGTGAATGCGGCCCTGCGCCGTATTAAGGTTGTCTATAGCGATCACCTCCACTATTTGAAGGACCAGCAGGACAACAGTGTGGACATCGTTTATTTTGATCCGATGTTTCGTCAGCCATTGACGGACTCAGCAGCCATTTCACCTCTGCGCCAGTTCGCAAACGGTGCCGCCTTGTCGCCTGAGAGTGTGGCTGAAGCGGTCAGAGTTGCCCGGAAAGCCGTGCTCCTGAAAGAAAAAAGCTTAAGCGGCGAATTCGGAAGGCTGGGCTTTACCGAGCTGCTGCGCAATAATTCCAAAACATCGTACGGGGTGATACAAATTGGCAATCCAAGCTAAACGTAAGCTGCTGGTGCTTCTCGGACCGACTGCTGTGGGCAAGACAAGACTGAGTCTGGAGCTTGCGGCAGCTTACGGCGCCGAAATTATCTCGGGAGATTCCATGCAGGTGTACCGGGGGATGGATATCGGCACAGCCAAGATTACTCCAGAGGAAATGCAAGGGATTCCGCATCATCTGATAGATATCCATGATCCGGGCTATCCCTACTCCACTGCCGAATTTCAGGAACAGGGACGCAAAGCTATTGAGGATATCGGTGATAGGGGGAAGCTGCCTTTTATTGTGGGAGGAACCGGACTTTATATCGAATCCCTCTGCTATGGATTCCGTTTCTCGGAGGCTGTGGCCGATGAGGCCTTCCGCAAGGAGCAGGAGCAGTATGCGGAAGAATATGGAGCACTCGCTTTGCATGCCCGCCTGGAGGCGGTAGATCCGGCCAGTGCAGACCGGCTGCATCCAAATGACCGCCGCCGGATTATCCGGGCGCTGGAGATTTTTCACCAGACCGATACGACACTTTCGTCCTCACATGCAGCCCAAACTAAGGAATCTCCTTATGAGCTTTGCATCGTAGGTTTGACAATGGACCGGAAAATACTATATAAACGTATTGAAGACCGAATTGATCAAATGCTGGCAGAGGGACTTGTAGAAGAGGTGAGAGGTCTGCTGGAACACGGCTACGGCAGGGGTCTTGTGTCTATGCAGGGACTGGGCTACAAGGAAATTGCCGCATACCTCGCGGGGGAAACAACACTTGAGGAGGCTGTGAACCTGCTTAAACGCGATACTCGCCGATTCGCCAAAAGACAGCTGTCATGGTTTCGTCACATGAATGAAATTGAATGGATCGACGTTGGTGAAGAGCAAAACTTTTCTGGGAATTTTGAAAAAATACGTGATATAATAGCAGGAAAGTTTCTCTCAGGTCTTGAATATACTTCAGAACAATCTAATTGAACCATTGGGGGTACGGCATATGAACAAGTCCATTAACATCCAAGATACGTTCTTGAACCAACTGCGTAAAGAGAATATCCCTGCTACAGTATATTTAACCAACGGCTTTCAGATCCGGGGGATTATTAAAGCATTTGACAACTTTACAATCGTCATAGACAGCGACGGACGTCAGCAAATGGTGTACAAGCATGCCATCTCAACGTTTACTCCGCAGCGCAGCGTGTCTTTGATGCAGGACAGCGGAAGCAGCGAATAACTGTAGAAAAGCAGCTTGAAAGATTCAAAGTGAAACTTTTTTGTTTATAATTCGTTTGAATAGAATGAAAGAGAGCAACCTGAGAAGGTTGTTCTTTTCATTCAGGGGAAGACTATAACGATTTTTCCAAAAGGGAGTCAGGAGGCATTTATGGCTAGAGACGATATATCCAGAACCAACCGAAACAGAGACCGGGAGCAGACCAAGCCAAAAAAGAGAAAGAAAAAGCTGCTAACCAAAAAACGCGTCTTATGGAGCTTGTTTTTTGCAACGGCGTTGGCGATCTTCTGCGCACTGGGCGGGTATTTGTTCATCATGCTTAACGGTGAAAAGCTGCTGCAGGCGAATGGAGATAAGCTGACTGTAAACGAGACTACGAAGATCTATGACCGTAACGCCAATCTGATTGGCGAGCTGTCGCTGGAGAAAAGTGATCCCGTTGAGTATGAGAAAATTCCCAAGCTGATGATCGACGCTTTTGTCGCCACAGAGGATAAGCGTTTTTTTGAACACAAGGGTGTGGACTTCTGGTCCATCGGACGCGCGGCCGTTAAGGATATTGCAGCACGCAGTATGGTTGAAGGGGGAAGCACGATCACCCAGCAACTGGCCAAGAATATATTTTTGACACGCGATAAAACCTTCTTCCGCAAGGCCACAGAAGTATCCATTGCCGTAGCTCTGGAGAACAAAAAATCCAAAGAGGAAATTATCACGATGTATCTGAACCGGATCAATTTCGGTGGTACGATCTATGGAGTCAAGGCTGCATCTGTTCGTTATTTCGGCGAGAGCAATCTTGACGATCTTGAGATTTGGGAAATTGCCACATTGGCGGCTATGCCAAAGGGCCCTTCCCGGTACAATCCGCTCCGTAATCCGGAGCTGTCGAAGGAACGCAGAGCTGTTGTGTTGAAGCTGATGTACGAGCAGAAGTATATCACGGAGCAGGAGATGAATGAAGCCAAGGACGTTGATTATACTTACAAACCGCCGGAAAGCAAGCAGCGTTATCAGGCATTTATAGATTTTGCCGTTGATGAGGCTGAAGAGAAGTTTGGTCTTTCCGAGGATGACCTGAACATTGGCGGGTATAAAATCTACACCACAATGGATAAACACGCCCAGCAGACGGTGGAGGACGCATTCGCTGATGGGGACAACTTCGAGCAAAGCGCAGATGACAAGCCGGTACAAGGCTCTATGGTGATCATGAATCAGGAGAATGGCAGCATTGTTGCTCTTCTTGGGGGACGCAACTATGAAAAGAAAGGCTATAGCCGTGTAACTTCCAGCCGCCGCTCCCCGGGTTCGGCCTTCAAGCCGATCGTATCGTACGCGCCCGCGCTGGAGTCCGGCAAGTTCACCATTGACTCCGAGCTAAGCAACGAGAAACAATGTTTTGGCAAATACTGTCCGAATAACCTCCATGGATATTCTTCAAGCATAAGTATGAGCGATGCTTTGCAGAAATCGGAGAATATTCCTGCCGTATGGCTTTTGAATGAAATCGGCGTAAACACAGGGTTCAAGTTTGCCCAAAAATTGGGCATCCCGCTTGAAGATGACGATAAGAACTTGTCTTTGGCGCTTGGCGGGATGAGCAAAGGGACGAATACACTGGAGATGGCCCAAGCTTACAGTGCATTCGCAAATGGCGGAGAACTAAGAGAAGCGTACTCTATCAAGTCCATTGCGGATAGCAATGACAAAATCGTGTATAAGGCCGATACCTCACCAGAGCGTGTCATGGCTGAAAGTACTGCCAATCAAATGACAGAAATGATGCAGAAGGTTGTGGAAGACGGTACAGGCAAGAAAGCCAGAATTAACCGGCCTGTAGCCGGTAAAACAGGTACGACCCAGAGCGGATATTCCGGCATCAACTCTAACAGAGATGTCTGGTTCGTAGGCTATACGCCGGAGTGGACGGCAGCGGTTTGGATGGGTTACGATGAACCCGACAAGCAGCATTTGCTTAAGAACAGCAGTCCGCTCGCCGCGGCGTTTTGGGGTAAGGTCATGGAGGAAGCGCTGAAGGATTACCCGGTGAAGCCTTTCCCGCAATCTGATGTTGATATTCCCGAACCAACCGAAGATCCTAATGCCATTCAGGCAATAACAGGTTTGTCAGCGCAATACGATCCTTCAACGATGACCGTTAATCTTAGCTGGCAGGGCCTGCCGACTGAGGGCGTAGAATACAGGATTTATCGCAGAGAAACCTCGGAAGCAGACTTTAGTCCACTGTTAAATACTTTGTCTCCCAGTGCAGCCGATATCAGTGCGATGCCGGGTCTGATCTATGAGTATTATGTGACAGGATATTATCCGGAGCAAGATACGGAAAGTGAGCCGTCTAATATAGTATCTGTATCCGTACAAGATGCGCCTCCGACGGAAGAGCCTTTGCCAAGCATTGATCCTAACCAGCCTACGGAGCCACCAGATGATGGCAACAGTTCGAATAATGAGAATTCAGGCGGCAACGAAGAAGACAATGGACAAGGAAACGGACAAGGAAACGGCAATGGTAACGGTAATGGAAAAGGGAATGGAAAGGGGAACGGAAAAGGGAACGATAACGGAGCTACGGCTTCTCCTGTTCCGGCAACTCCTGCTCCATCACCTTCAGTTGAACCGGCTTCCACAGATGGCGTAGATGCAGGTGCTGCTGCCAGTCAGGAACCGGGAACGGGTTTGTGAATAGGGGAGTTTAGTATCGCTTAGTTTAATCAGTAATCCTTTGGTCAGCCCTGGCAGTCCTGAATCTTCCGTAGTGTACGGATATTTGGAGCTGCCGGGGTTTCTTTTTGAGTGTATCTCCTAAATGTGGTAAGCTGAAGTCACCATAATGGAGAGGGTTATTTATATGAAACGTAAATTCGGAGACCGGGCCAACTGGCGCCGGATTACGCGCCGCCATTTTGCCTGCCGCTATGTGGAAACCCGGGAGTTCAGCGGATTTATCACGCTGTATACCATTTATGGGCTTAAAGAACCCCTGTGGAAAAGCTATGGCAGGCATACATACCGTATTGCGGACAAGGGATATTCGTGGCTGCAATATTTTCCTAAAGACTGTCATTATATTGTGACTGCCATGTTTGATGACAAGCAGAATATTATTCAATGGTACATTGATACCTGTAAAGTCCAAGGTGTTACAGACCAGGGCGTTCCCTGGTTTGATGATCTGTATCTTGACGTAGTGGTGCTGTGGAACGGAGAGGTGTTCCTGCTTGACGAGGATGAGCTGGAAGAGGCGCTGGAGCACAGCGATATTACCGATAGCGATTACAACCTGGCCTGGTCTACAGCTAACAACCTATTACGGAGCATTGATGCGCATGCCTTTCCTTATTTCTCTCTTTCATTGAAGCATCGCGCCGAATTGTTTCATAATGGAGATTTCAGGAGGAAATGAAATGGATAGGTATGGCGGTGGAACTTCCCCTATCAGGGTTGTGTCCAGAAAACGGGGATTCAGGCGCAAAAGATGGATTAAGATTACATTCGTTTCTTTGCTGATTGCCGGTGTTCTCTGGTGTATATTCGCTTACTGGAACATCAATCGAGCTGTAACTACAGATCCCATGACAGGCGGCGATGTCGGGATCATACTTGGGATGTCGATGTGGGGAGATGAGCCCAGCCCCGGATTGAAAGAAAGACTGGATTATGGACTGAAGCTCTATAGGGAAGGGAAATTCCCTCATTTTATCGTTACCGGAGGGTTGGATAAACCGGACCTTAAGTATACAGAAGGCCAGGGAATGCGCAATTATCTGGTGCAGCAGGGTGTGCCGGACAGCGATATTTTTGTGGAGAACAAAGCTACCAGCACGTATGAAAATTTACAATTTAGCAAAGAAATCATGAATCGTGAAGGCTGGTCCACTGCAGTTATTATTACGCATACTTTCCATGGCCGGCGGGCCAGTGAAATTGCCGATGAGCTCGGCTATGAACGAATAGAGCTGGGATTAACCGATTCACAAATCATGTCGATGGCCTGGCATAAGTCGCGGGAGATTCTTGCTTATACGAAATGGAAAGGGAAGCAGCTAATTCTGCAGTTTGACAGGTAATATCTCGAAACTGCTAATAACACCTTATGGACGGGAATAGACTTGAGTAGAGTAGTCAGCCTGTATAATGAGGTGAAATTCATGAGCGGACGCATAGCGGCGGCAAACGGACGGGACGATGGCAGACCGTCACGGCAAATAAATATTGTATTGCGGAATCAAGAGCCTCCGGTCGTGAGTAATCCGGCAGGAGACAAAGAGACGGTACCGGTCAAGGTTCACAGTCATAGCGGGCTTTTTCAAGAGATCAGCAAGGATCTGGATGCTTTGGTAGGTCTGGATAATATTAAGGAATTGGTGTTTGAGATATACGCGCTGCTGCAGGTAGCTCAAATGCGCAGCGAAGCCGGTCTTGCAAGCAGCGGGCAGGCGTATCATATGGTATTCAAGGGAAACCCCGGCACAGGCAAGACGACGGTGGCCCGGATTGTCGCCAAGCTGTTCCAGCGTATGGGCGTGCTGTCCAAAGGCCATTTGATCGAGGTGGAAAGAGCCGATCTTGTAGGTGAATACATCGGTCATACCGCACAAAAGACCCGTGATCTCGTCAAGAAAGCGCTGGGCGGCATTCTTTTTATTGATGAAGCATACAGTCTGGCCCGCGGCGGGGAAAAAGATTTCGGCAAAGAAGCCATAGATACATTAGTGAAATCAATGGAAGATCATCGCAGTCAATTCGTGCTAATACTGGCCGGGTACTCTGGGGAAATCGATTATTTTCTGATGAGCAATCCGGGTCTCCCGTCACGTTTTCCGATTCAGGTTGAATTTCCCGATTATACGATTGATCAGCTGCTGCAGATTGCGGAACTGATGGCTAAGGAAAGGGACTACATTTTGATGCCGCAGGCTATACTCAAACTAAAGCAATATTTGCTGGTTGAGAAAAATGAAAGTCTTCATGCCTTCAGCAACGCCCGCTATGTACGTAATTCGATAGAAAAGGCAGTGCGCAGTCAAGCGGTGCGGCTTCTTAACCAGTATGAGAACAACAGTCCCGGGAGGCAGGAGCTGATGTCTCTGCGTACAGAAGACTTCAAGCTATAGGACAACGGAAGTATACTACACTATCACCGGCATAAGGAGCATGTTATACATGGCAATAACCACTCATAATACAACAACTGAAATACAGGACAGGGCGATTTTGGTCAGTCTGGTTACTGATAAAATTAAGCGAACAGGGATTGATCCGGAGCTTTCTTTGCAGGAACTGGTCCAATTGGCCGAAACGGCGGGCGTCGAAGTGCTCGATGTGCTGCGCCAAAATAAAGAAACCCCGGATTCGAAATGGTTTATCGGAAAAGGCAAAGTTGAGGAGCTGCGGATGGCTGCGGATGGGCTGGGCGCAAACACTGCGATATTTGATCAGGAGCTCTCCGGCGCCCAGGTACGGAACCTGGAGGAAGCTCTTGACTTGAAAATCATCGACCGCACGCAGCTTATTCTGGATATCTTTGCCGGCCGCGCGAAGACGCGTGAAGGCATTATTCAGGTGGAGCTGGCCCAGTTGTCGTATTTGCTGCCCCGTCTTTCCGGTCAGGGCAAGAACCTGTCCAGGCTCGGCGGAGGAATTGGTACGAGAGGTCCCGGCGAGAGCAAGCTGGAAACCGATCGCCGCCACATCCGGGGCCGGATAACCGAACTGAAACGCCAGCTTGATGATGTTGTGAAGACCCGGGAGCTGCATCGTGAACGGCGCCGTAAGAGCGGAGCCATTCAAGTGGCTCTGGTCGGTTATACAAATGCCGGCAAATCGACGCTGCTCAAGCAGCTTACCGATGCGGATGTGTATATCGAGAATCAGCTGTTTGCCACACTGGACCCGACCTCGCGTGTGCTCCAGCTATCCGGAGGCAAGGAGGTAGTCCTTACAGATACCGTTGGTTTTATCCAGAATCTCCCGCATGATCTGGTAGCAGCCTTCCGTGCGACTCTGGAGGAGGTTAATGAGGCGAATCTGGTGCTTCATGTAGTGGATTCCTCTTCGCCGATGCGTGCGGAACAAATGGATGTGGTCCAATCTATTCTTCAGGAGCTGGGAGCGGCGGGCAAGCCGCAGATTACACTGTTTAACAAAATTGATCTGTGTGAGCCTCAGCAGCGGGAAATGCTTCCGACGGGCAGCGGCTATTTAAAAGTCAGCGCTTTTAACTCAGAGGATTTGACGCGCATTACGGAAGTTATTCAGGATCAGCTGGCCGGTGACACCCTGATCTTCCGTATCCCGGGAGACCGCGGAGATCTCTATTCACTGCTGTATAGAGTGGGGGAAGTGCTGGAACAGACCTTTGATGAGAACGATATTTTGTACAATGTGCGTTTGAATAAGGAAGATTATGAGAAGTGGGGCTACATGCTGTCTGAGTTTGTGGATCAGCCAGCAAGTGATGAGTTTCAGGAACAATGAACAGCAGCTTATGGAAGCAGTTGTTTCGATATTCCGGACAAAGTGACAGGGAGCTTTCGCGCTCTGTCACTATTATGGGAAGTAAATGTTAGGAGAGAAAAGATAGTAATGGCGGTATTTGCAGAGGATATTTTACAGGCAGCAGAAGCTGCGGAGATTGAAATTGAAAGTGCAGTCAAACAGCTTGACCGGATTGTGGATCAGAATCAATGGAAAGTCATCGAGGCTTTTCAAAAGCATCAGGTCAGTGATTTTCATTTTGCCGGCTCTACGGGTTATGCCTATAATGACCGTGGGCGGGAGGTGCTGGATCTGGTATATGCCGACGTATTCGGGGCTGAAGCGGCTCTGGTGCGCCCTCATTTCGCATCCGGTACGCATACCATCTCTACAGCGCTGTTCGGAGTGCTTCGCCCGGGTGATGAACTTCTTTATATTACCGGGCGTCCCTATGATACCCTTCACAAGGTGGTCGGCAAGCCCGGGGACGGGACAGGCTCCCTAGCGGATTTCGGAATTTCTTACCGCGAGGTTGCCCTGACGGCTGATGGGAAGGTGGACTGGGACGAAGTCGCCCTTTGTATATCTCCCAAAACCAAGGTGATCGGAATTCAGCGTTCACGGGGGTACGATTGGCGTTCTTCGTTTACCGTGGACGAGATCGGAGTGATGACCTCCAGGGTCAAAGATCTCAAGCCGGATGTAATCGTATTCGTAGACAACTGTTACGGTGAATTTACCGAGGCGCTGGAGCCGCCGCAGGTCGGTGCCGATCTGGTAGCCGGGTCACTGATCAAGAACCCGGGGGGCGGCATTGCTGAGACGGGCGGGTATATTTGCGGACGCAGAGAGCTGGTGGAGCTGGCGGCTTACCGCCTGACCGCTCCAGGCATAGGTGGAGAAGTAGGAGCTATGCTGGGAACGACACGGGGGCTTTATCAAGGGCTGTTCATGGCTCCGCACACGGTGGGACAAGCGGTCAAAGGAAGCATCTTCGCTGCGGCCGTATTCCAGCGCTGCGGATTCACTACCAAGCCGGCCTGGAATGATCCGCGTACGGATCTGATTCAGGCGGTGGCCTTTGACGGACCTGAGCACCTGATTGCGTTCGTTCAGGGAATACAGCGGGCTGCTGCGGTCGACAGCCATGTAGTTCCCGAGCCTTGGGATATGCCTGGATATGAGCATCCTGTCATTATGGCGGCAGGTACGTTCATACAAGGTGGCAGCTTGGAGTTATCTGCAGATGCACCTATCCGGGCTCCTTTTATCGGTTATATGCAAGGCGGATTAACGTATTCCCATGTCAAATACGGCGTCCTTATGGCGCTGCAAAGTATGCGGGATCGCAAATTATTGTAAGAATATCTTACACACCATTGACACGCCAAATTAGGAAATGTACAATGAGATGAGAAAAAGATCATTGGAAGGTTGGATGAGTCATGGGTGATGAAATCCGCAGAAATATGGCATTATTCCCTATAGGAATCGTAATGAAGCTTACCGATTTATCTGCAAGACAAATTCGTTATTATGAGCAGCACAGCCTGATCGTACCTGCGCGTACCTCGGGTAACCAGCGTTTATTTTCATTTAATGATGTAGAGCGTCTATTAGAAATCAAAGCTTTAATAGAGAAAGGCGTTAACATCGCCGGTATTAAGCAGGTGATGAATCCTGTCTCCAAGGAATCTGAAGAAGCTACGGTTATTACCCCGGATACAGAGGTAAGACGTAGAGAGTTGTCCGATTCCCAGCTTCACCGCTTGCTGAAGCAAGAACTGGTTTCCGGTAAAAGACCGGGACAAGTATCTCTCATTCAAGGTGAGTTATCCCGGTTTTTTAATAAATAATATAAAGAAGCTTGAAAGGGAGAGGGTAAAGTGAGCTTTTCAAAAGAGGATATTTTGAGCATTGCCAAGGAAGAGAATGTCCGTTTTATTCGCCTGCAATTTACCGATCTGCTTGGAACAATCAAGAATGTAGAGATTCCTGTAAGCCAATTGGAAAAGGCGCTGGATAACAAGATGATGTTCGACGGTTCTTCCATCGAGGGTTATGTGCGTATCGAAGAATCTGACATGTATCTGTATCCTGACCTTAGCACATGGGTTATTTTCCCATGGGTAACGGATAGCCGTGTAGCACGTCTCATCTGTGATGTGTACATGCCTGACGGCACGCCTTTTGCCGGAGACCCGCGCGGTATCCTCAAACGTTGTCTGAAGGAAGCGGAAGAAATGGGATATACGGCCATGAATGTTGGACCTGAGCCTGAGTTCTTCTTGTTCAGAACGGACGAGAAGGGTAATCCTACAACAGAATTGAACGATCAAGGTGGATATTTCGATTTGGCGCCGATGGATCTGGGGGAGAACTGCCGCCGCGAAATCGTATTGACACTTGAAGAAATGGGCTTTGAAATTGAAGCATCTCACCATGAAGTGGCTTCCGGCCAGCATGAGATCGACTTTAAATATGCTAATGCAATCAAAGCTGCTGACCAGATTCAAACCTTCAAGCTTGTCGTGAAGACGGTAGCCCGTCAGCATGGCCTGCATGCTACTTTTATGCCTAAGCCTTTGTTTGGTATGAACGGATCCGGTATGCACGCACACCAATCCTTGTTCAAAGGCAAGGAGAACATGTTCTATGATGAGAGCGACACGCTTGGCTTGAGCCAAACGGCACGTTATTACATGGCAGGCATTTTGAAGCATGCCCGTGCTTTTGCCGCCATTACGAACCCGACGGTTAACTCTTACAAACGTCTGGTTCCCGGTTATGAAGCGCCGTGCTATGTTGCCTGGTCCGCAAGTAACCGCAGTCCGATGATCCGTATTCCTGCTTCCAGAGGCCTTAGCACACGCGTCGAAGTCCGTAACCCGGACCCGGCAGCTAACCCTTACCTTGCACTTGCTGTAATGTTGAAGGCAGGTCTTGACGGCATCAAGCGCCAGCTTGATCTTCCGGCTCCTATCGACCGTAACATTTATGTGATGTCCGAGGAAGAGCGTATTGAAGAAGGCATCCCAAGCTTGCCTTCTGATCTGAAGGAAGCGCTAAGCGAAATGATCCGCAGTCAGGTCATTACCGATGCTCTCGGTGAACACGCGCTTGCCCATTTCTACGAGCTGAAAGAAATTGAGTGGGATATCTACCGCACCCAAGTCCACGAGTGGGAAAGAGCTCAGTACATGACTCTTTACTAGAACACAGAGCCCTTGACGCTGTTAGCGTTGAGGGTTTTTCTTTTTACTATGCGGTGCTCTAGGGTTGCGTTGCGATTACCGGACACCTGCAGCCCATCCCTAGGTTTTACTCCTCTGCTGGTTTAGGAGGGTGATTCTAGATTACCAGCCCCATGGCTCGCAGCCGCTTTTTTATCGACTCAATTTTGATAATTCGTCTGACTTCTGTCAGTTCATTCTGGTTGAGCCTTGTTGTATCCAGGGCCAGCTTGGGGTTATCCGCAATCCTTTGCAAAAGATACATAAGGACAACAGTACCTGTTAGTCCGAAATTTCGAGCCCTTTCTAAATCCAGCCATGTGCTGTTTAAAATATCACCAATAGTATTATAATTGTTGGATTGAAGTGAGTTTACCACCCGGGACAGTACCCTTTGACTATATCGATCGGAGGATATGGATCTAAGTAAGAAGACGGGGATTGGATAATAATCTTCCGGGATGGGAAAGAGGTCTATTAGAGAGACATCTAAGTTCTCTGGCTTATTCATATAGAATCACCTCCAAGATCATCAGCACTTTTCTCCAAAGGTTCTGTGCAATATTATTCTTGGATGTTCAACTCATTTTTACTCTTGTTATTATGTAAACGCATTAAGAGAAGATGAATTATCGTTGGTTAGAATCTCTATAACAAGTCTATGTAATTCAAGCGCATCTGAAAAAGCCTGGGTATAGCGTGCATCCGATTTTTGAAGAGGCAGCTCTCCGGGAAGGAAGGAAATACAATAGACGGGCGTTTCTATGCTTTTGATATAAATTTTAAGTATTAGTTCACTAATATCTTCTATGTTATCGGTAGCTGCGGTAATCTCGTTATTAAATACTATTCGGCTTAACCGGCTGGTTTTAGTTGCCTTAGTGAGCGTTAATGCGTTCTCAACAATTTCACTGCCCATAATTTCATCAAAGGAATAAAGGACGGCCGAAGCTTTTTTTGGCAAACTTGAAGGATAGGTGCCTATAGCTATCTTTTTGGCGGAGTCATGAATGGCGATGATATGGGTTTTATTGGGCGTAATCATTCGTTTGGGGAATTTGAGATGGAAAGTGGAGACCGCAACAATCAATTTATTGTGTGAAGTTAACGGAAATAATAACTTGAGTTTTATACTCGCTGCAAGGAGTAGTAATGAAACTCCAGTAAATGTAAAAAGGTACATCATAAAGATTAGCATTTAAATACACCTCCCAAATACTGTTTTGCAGGAATGATAAGTTCTCTATTAAAAAGATATGCCCCATTCGTGAAAGAATACGTTTTTTCTCCCTTCATCCCCCTATAGATTGCTAGAAAAAAAGAAAAACTCTCCTTGGGTAAGGAGAGCCCACTTGAAAGATTAAATTAAAGCAATGGCCAGCAAGGTAAACAGGCTTAGGGTTAAAATTTGATTTCCGTAAGGATAGGGGTAGGGATAAAAGGCCGAGGTCTGAACGGTGCGCTTTTGCTCTGTTTTTAAATAAACATTATTTAGGTCTACATCCATAACTACTCCCTCATATTGCTTGCCATCTACTGTTAAAATACGAACTTTTTTGTTTTTGCAATGTAAACAATTGTAGTATGCCTCCATGGATACAACTCGCCTCCTTTGTCATATTAACTTATGGAGATTATGTTTGTTGGTAACGGCGTAGTTGCATATCTAAAAATTTTTAAGGTGATTATTTTTAATATCACTGCCGGATCGTAACTCTTGTACCTATTGGGACCATTGACTTAAGCGCCAAAACATCTGCATTGTACATGCGTATACAGCCACGGGACACTCTTTTACCGATGGAGGAGGGGTTATTGGTTCCGTGGATACCGTAGTGCGGCTTGGAGAGACCCATCCAGAAGGCTCCGAACGGCCCGCCAGGGTTGGCTTGCTTGTTAATAATCGTGTAATCACCTTCCGGAGACTGGTTAAGCATGGTGCCAATACCTACCGGAAAACCTCTGACAACGACATTATTGTCCAAAAGATAAAGCATGCGTTGTGACAAATCGACGATAATACGATAATTGGGCATTATAATCAGCACTCCTTTTATTGTAAGATATGTGACGGGTGCCCTGAACGTTAAGGAAAGGATGCTGAATGTGATTGAGGCAGAAAACTTGTACAAAAAAAAGGCTGCTCCGCAAAATATGCGTGAGCAGCCTGTACTGGTTGTGAGACGATTAAAAAATATAATTAATGAATATCGCGGAACAGTCCGACTACTCTGCCCAAAATGGTAACGCGGTTTAGGCGTAATGGTTCATAGGCGGGGTTCTCCGGCTGCAGGCGAATATGGTCGCGTTCTTTATAGAACGTCTTGACGGTTGCTTCATCTTCATCGGTCATTGCTACGACGATATCACCGTTGTCTGCTGTCTGCTGTTGACGCACAATAACGTAGTCACCGTTCAAAATACCGGCTTCTACCATGCTGTCGCCGAGAACGGATAGCATAAATACTTTGTTATCTCCGACATAGTGAGATGGGAGCGGAAAATAATCTTCGATATTCTCTGTTGCAGTAATCGGTAAACCGGCAGTAACCTTTCCTACGACAGGAACACGGGTGATTGTCTGTGCAAATTGATGTACATTCTCGGAATCTTCTTGACCCAGAAGTTCAATCGCACGCGGTTTTGTTGGATCGCGGCGGATAAGCCCCTTCTTCTCAAGACGGTCGAGGTGACCATGAACCGTGGAACTGGAGGCTAGGCCTACAGCTTCCCCTATTTCCCGTACGGAAGGAGGATAACCCTTGCTACGGACTTCGTTACGTATAAATTCCAGGATCGCCAACTGGCGACTCGAAATCTTTGACATCGGAATCAACCCCATATAGTAATGTTTGGTAAAATTATAACATAGAACTGCCGTTCGCACAAACATAAGTTCTAAAGAAGAGAGAGTATATCTTTTGGCGAAAATAAAGGGAACAATTGTTCGAAAACAGTATTGATTCAAACACATGTTCGTGATATATTGATTTTGGGAGTAAGAACAAGTGTTTGGAGGGTGATGTTAATGTTGAAATACAGCACATATCGTAGCATATATGACAAGACTCCGGAGGTTAAATCTGCAGGACGGAGTGTTGCTTCCTTTAAGAGTTTTAGTAGATTGTTCATGCAGGCAAATTTGATGAAGATTATGATGATTATTATGCTGGTCGTTTCCGGTTTTACAGTGGTTGGTAATGTTGTTGCCAGCTCCACGGCTCCGGTAAAACAGGAGAAGCGAATCGTGGTTGAACGTGGGGATACCCTTTGGGAAATAGCCTTATTACATAAACCGTCGGATATGAGAACGGCTGTATATATAGAAGGAATTAAACAATATAGCGGGTTAAAGGACAGTTATATTCAGGCCGGTGATATCTTGTCTCTTCCTATTTATTGATATTATTTTAGATACAGTAGAGCTTGCAGGGGGGAGACCTTGACAAGCTCTTTTTCTCATGGCAAAGTTAGTATGAATTTATAGGGGAGGGACAAGCAGTGGACATCGACAAATTGGTCGGACGGATTAACGAATTAGCACGTAAACAGAAGACCGTAGGCCTGAATGAAGAGGAATTGGCGGAACGCGCCAAGCTTCGTGAGATTTATCTGACCAACATCCGCAATAATTTCCGCGCCCAGCTAAACAATATTGAGATTGTGGATAAAAATGAGCATGGACAAGGCGACAAGGGACTTTTGCATTAACACTTGTTTCCTTTTCATAGATATTACAGTAAGACTAGGGGGAAATGACATGGCCCGTTCTTGGGAAAGAATGGTTCAACGCAACTCACAGCAAGTAAACAAGCAAAGAAAGAAAGCAGGCAAGGATACGATTTATGCCTCAACTTCTCCTTCGAAGACCGGCGAGGTGTTTCGAGGACGCAACATCGTTTTACCCGTAGTGCTCTTGGGACTGGGAATCATGTACTGGATGGTTGGCACAGTCGATCAAACCAAAGGCAACGGTTCTTTGATGAATTGGCTTGGAATTGTCCTTTATTTTGTTTTGGCAGTGCTTATCTTCTTCCGTCGTCCATTTCTGAAGGTGGACCGCGCAAGACTATCAACCTTCAAGTTTAACCGCGAACGGTTTTTGGCTGCAGGGGATATTGAGAAAATTATTCTCTCCCGTGGTTCTGTTACCATTAAACATAAGGGTAAGCGGATGAAATGGATTTTCTCCAAGCTGATCAACCGGTATGACACCGCAGCGATGGGAGATCATTTGGAGCAGTTCGCCAAGGTTAACAATATTGTGGTAGAACACAAATAGATATTAGTGGATTCTGAGGGAGAGGGAGAAATTTAATGCCGATTAGAGCCGTACTGTTTGATCTGGATGACACGCTGCTTTGGGATGACCGCAGTATTGAGGAAGCATTCGAATTTACTTGTAAATCAGCAGGAGATGCAGTTAACCCTCAGGAGCTGGAAGCAGCTGTCCGCAGGGAAGCAAGGTCTTTGTATGAATCCTATGAGACCTTTCCTTTTACTAAGATGATCGGGATTAATCCTTTTGAAGCACTCTGGGGGAACTTCACCGCAGGGGTACAGGATGAATTCCGTCAAATGGAGCAACTGGCGCCTTTATACCGCAAAGAATCCTGGCGCCGGGGTCTTGCGGCATTGGGAATAAATGATGAGAAGCTTGCCGAGACTTTGTCGGAGACATTTGCGGCCGAGCGGCGCAGCAGACCATATATTTATGAAGAAACGTTCCGGATTCTTGATGAGTTGCGCGGTAAAGTGAAACTTTTGCTGCTAACGAATGGCTGCCCGGCCCTTCAACAGGAGAAGCTGGAAGGTGTACCGGAGCTAACCCCTTATTTTGACCATATTGTGATTTCCGGCAGCTTTGGCAAAGGTAAACCGGATAAGGCTATTTTCCTTCATGCGCTTGAATTGCTGGATATTACTCCAGAGCAGGGGATCATGGTTGGCGATAAGCTGACTACGGATATCCGGGGCGGACTGGAAGCGGGCTTAACCACTGTTTGGATTAACCGGAACGGCAAGGAGCCGAATCCTGAAATACAGCCTCATTATGAGATCGTACATCTTGCAGATCTGCTGCCGCTGGTAGAATCCCTTTAAGTTTGCCATAATAGTATTTGAACAAGGCTGTCCGATAAAGTAGAGCTTCTCTACGAATTGGGCAGTCTTTTCTTCATTTCTATAATTCACTGACACTATGCGTCTGCATTTTGAGGTCAGATATATGTGTGATAAATGTCACAATAATGTGAACGTAGCAACGCGGAACGCTCCGGAAAAGTGAATAATTATGTGTATAATAAGAGTTGACCGCATGGAAATAATGAATACGTATAAAGCAGAGTGGAAAGGAAGGCTTTTCGTATTCTCTTTATTCTGCTAAACTTACTCTAATGTTTTACTGGGGGGATAGGAAATTGGCTAAATTGACACTTGCTGAAAGCTTGAAAAAACGCATATTAATTCTAGATGGCGCTATGGGTACTATGATCCAGCAGGTTCCGCTCACCGGCGAAGATTTTGGCGGGGACGAGCTGGACGGGTGTAATGAAATGTTGGTTCTTACCCGGCCTGAAGTTATACAACGCATACACGAACAGTACCTCGAAGCAGGCGCTGATCTCATCGAGACGAATACATTTGGTGCAACCTCTGTAGTACTGGCGGAATATGATATTCCGCAGTGTGCACGTGAGATAAATCTGGTAGCAGCCGAGCTTGCGCGTAATGCGGCGGATAAATATGATACACCCGAGCATCCGCGTTACGTGGTGGGCGCCATGGGACCGACGACAAAGACGCTTTCAGTTACAGGCGGTGTGACGTTCCAGGAGCTTGTTGATAGCTATGAGGAGCAGGCGGTCGCACTAATCGACGGCGGCGTGGATGCACTGCTGCTGGAGACCTCACAGGATACGCTTAACGTAAAAGCCGGAAGCATTGGCATACGTAATGCATTTGAGAAAAGCGGAATTACGCTCCCGGTGATGATCTCCGGTACGATTGAGCCGATGGGTACCACGCTGGCGGGACAGAATATCGAGGCCTTCTATATCTCACTGGAGCATTTGCAGCCGATCTCCATCGGCCTGAACTGCGCCACCGGACCCGAGTTTATGCGGGATCACATTCGTTCACTGTCAGCGATTTCCTCAGCGGCTGTCAGTTGCTACCCGAATGCAGGTCTGCCGGATGAGAACGGCAACTATCATGAGTCGCCGGACTCCCTGGCCCGCAAAGTTGCGGCTTTTGCCGAGAAGGGCTGGTTAAACATCGCTGGAGGCTGCTGCGGTACGACACCCGACCATATTCGTGCTATGGCCGATGAATTGGCACAGTATCCGCCGCGGCCGCTGGACGGGATTCACCCTCCGGCATTATCCGGTATAGAACCCGTATACATCGAGAGCGACAACCGTCCTTATATGGTTGGAGAGCGGACCAACGTGCTGGGCTCCCGTAAATTCAAACGTCTTATCGTTGAGGGGAAATATGAGGAAGCGTCAGAGATCGCCCGGGCACAGGTTAAGAGCGGTGCACAGGTCATTGACGTTTGTGTGCAGGATCCTGACCGTGATGAGAGTGAAGATATTAAGCTTTTTCTGGAGCTCGTAGTCAAGAAGGTTAAAGTTCCTTTAATGATTGATACTACGGATCCTAAGGTTATAGATTTGGCACTCCAGTACTGCCAAGGGAAAGCGATCATTAACTCCATTAACCTTGAAGATGGTGAAGAAAAATTCGAGCAGGTTACACCCCTTATCCATAAGTATGGGGCTGCAATAGTTGTAGGTACCATTGATGAGACAGGACAGGCTATTAAAGCTGATGATAAGCTGGAGGTTGCCAAGCGTTCCTATGATTTGCTCGTGAATAAGTACGGCCTGGCTCCAGAGGATATTATTTTTGATACCTTAGTGTTTCCGGTGGGCACTGGCGATGAACAGTATATTGGCTCGGCTAAGGAAACGATTGATGGCATCCGTTTGATTAAGGAAGCCCTTCCTACGGTCCACACGATTCTGGGTATCAGTAATGTTTCCTTTGGACTGCCGGAGGCTGGACGTGAAGTGCTGAATTCGGTCTTCTTATATGAGTGTACGAAGGCGGGGCTTGATTATGCTATCGTCAATACGGAGAAGGTAGAGCGCTATGCCTCTATTCCTGAAGAAGATCGCCGTCTTGCCGAGGAACTGATCTACAGTACAAATGATGCTACGCTTTCCGCGTTTGTTGCGGCATTCCGGGGCAAGAAGGTGGAGAAGAAAGAGAAGATCTCCAATCTCTCGCTTGAAGAGCGTCTTGCATCTTATGTGGTTGAAGGAACGAAGGAAGGTCTGGTTCCCGATCTGAACGAGGCATTGACTAAATATGGTCCGCTGGAAATTATCAATGGTCCCTTAATGAATGGAATGTCTGAGGTTGGACGTCTTTTTAATAATAATGAACTGATAGTAGCGGAAGTGCTCCAAAGCGCGGAAGTGATGAAAGCCTCCGTAAATCATCTGGAGCAGTTCATGCAAAAGGATGAGACTGCCGTTAAGGGAAAGATCATGCTGGCTACCGTTAAGGGAGATGTGCATGACATCGGCAAGAATCTGGTGGAGATCATCCTGTCCAACAATGGTTATCAAATCGTAAATTTGGGTATAAAAGTACCACCAGAAAACATTATTGAGGCGTTCCGGCGTGAAAAGGCGGATGCGATTGGATTGTCGGGACTGCTGGTGAAATCAGCGCAGCAAATGGTCCTGACCGCACAGGATCTGCGTACTGCAGGGATTGACGTTCCGATTATGGTAGGCGGAGCCGCTTTGACGCGGAAGTTCACCAAGACACGTATCCGGCCTGAATATGATGGTATGGTGCTCTATGCCAAAGATGCGATGGATGGACTGGATATCGCCAACCGGCTGATGAATCCGGAGGAACGGGCGAAAATGCAGGAAGAGATTCGTTCCGAAGCAGAGGCTGCTGTTGCCGTTGCTCCTGCATCTGAGCTGCCGAAGCTGACGCGTGCCGTGCGCTCCAACATATCAGCGGATGCTCCCGTCTTCATCCCGCCGGATCTGGACCGTCACGTATTGCGTAACTATCCACTGGGTCATGTGATTCCCTATGTGAATATGCAAATGCTGCTGGGGCATCATTTGGGACTGAAAGGTTCCGTAGAAGCTCAACTTGCAGCCCGTGACCCGCGAACGGTAGAATTAAAAGAAACCGTGGACGATATCCTGCAACAGGCGATTGCCAAGGGAACGATTAACTCTCACGCGATATATCGGTTTTTCCCTGCTCAATCACAGGGGAATGATATCATCGTCTACGACCCGCAGGATGTCAGCAAGGTGCTCCATACCTTTTCATTCCCGCGTCAGTCTGTAGAGCCTTATCTGTGTCTGGCCGATTTCCTTAAGCCGGTGGACAGCGGTATAATGGATTATGTGGGCTTCCTGGTAGTAACTGCCGGACATGGGGTGCGGGAGCTATCTGCGGAGCTCAAGGAGAAAGGCGATTATTTGCGTTCTCATGCTCTTCAGGCGGTTGCCCTTGAGGTGGCCGAAGGATTGGCAGAGCGTGTGCACCATATGATGCGGGATATCTGGGGCTTTCCGGACAGCGCGGATATGACGATGAAGCAGAGACACGGTGCCCGCTATCAAGGAATCCGGGTATCGTTCGGCTATCCGGCTTGTCCGGACTTGGAGGATCAAGGGCCGCTATTTAAGCTCATGTCACCTGAGGATATCGGTGTTCACTTGACGGAAGGCTTCATGATGGAGCCGGAGGCATCCGTATCGGCGATGGTATTCGCTCATCCCGAGGCACAGTATTTCAATGTTGAGAAGGCGTAACAACCCTTATTTATACCCGGACTGAGTGGTGTCCAAATCCATTCAGCGGAACCTCCCGGTTACGGGAGGTTTTTTGCTGGAAATAATAGTGAGTACAGCTTCACATTCTAAGATAAGGTTGCGTGAAATGATTGCCGCCTATTTTGAATACAGTATAGTGAAGAAAGGAGGACAGTTATGGAGTTATACTTTTTAGGCACGAATGCGGGAATTCCCACACTGCAGCGGAATGTAACATCTATTGCATTACGGCTGCTTGAAGAGCGCCGCAGCTTCTGGATGTTTGATTGCGGGGAAGGCACGCAGCAGCAGATCCTCCGCTCACCGCTGCGGCTCGGAAAATTAGAAAAGCTGTTCATTACCCATTTGCATGGTGACCATCTGTTCGGACTGCCTGGCCTGCTATCCAGCCGCGGTTATCAGGGAGGAACATCACCTCTTACGGTGTATGGCCCCCCCGGGCTAAAGCTGTACGTGGAAACCTCGCTTAACCTTAGCCAGTCACGCATTCCCTACAAGCTGGAGATTCTGGAGCATACCGGAGGTCTGCTCTTCGAGGATGATAGTTTTAAGGTAGAGGCAGGCTTACTGGAACACCGCATTGACAGCTATGGTTACAGGGTGACCGAAAAAGACAGCCCAGGCAGTCTTAATACGGAGCTGCTTCGGGCAAAAGGGTTAAAACCGGGACCGCTGTACGGTAAACTGAAGAAAGGCTTCGATATTACAACGGAGGAAGGCGTGACGATTCATGCGGCTGATGTGGTGAGCCAGCCTAAACGGGGCCGTGTGATTACCATACTGGGCGATACCAGACCTTGTGCAGGAGCTCTCCCGCTTTCCATCGATGCTGATTTACTGCTGCATGAGGCTACCTTTGCCCATGACCTGGCGGACATGGCTTACCAGTATTATCATAGTACGGCATTGCAGGCTGCGGTGTTTGCCAAAGAAGCAGGTGCGCGCCAGCTGCTGCTGACGCACTTTAGTTCCAGATACAGCTCTCAGGAGGAGCTGATTCCCCTGCTGGAGGAAGCCCGTACGGTATTCCCGCAGACGCGGCTTGCCGAGGAGTTTACTGCGTTTCCGGTATATCGGAGATGAGCGGAAAATGAATTATTTTCCGGGAAAGCGCAGGAAGTGACAGAGTTGTGTCGAAAACAGCGGAAACCGCCCGTCTTCGATTCCGTTCGACTTTTCATGGTAATCTTAAGAAGCCAGACGGGACTTTACCGCACGAAAGGATAGGGAAAATGGCGATTTCAAGCCGTTTTCGAAGAATGAATCACCGATTCATCTGATTAATAATTAATGATGTTAATTAAAATAAGGGCAGCAAGAAAGGGAGCTTCAATGGACAATATCGAAGGATTATTGATTGATCTGGACGGAACGCTTTACCATGGACGGCATATGATCCCCGGTGCCAATCTTCTGATAGCAGGACTTCGGGAAGCCGGTATCCCATTCTTGTTTGTGACTAACAATTCCTCACGGACCCCTGAAAGCGTGGCTGCTCATTTGCGTGGTATGGGAATTGAGGCAAAAGGAGAAGAGGTATGCACCTCCTCTCTGGCGGCTGCCCGATACATCTCCGGAGAATCTCCGGGGGCAACGGTAGCAATACTTGGGGAAGAAGGCTTGCATCAGGCCTGTGCTGAGGCAGGTCTTACGATCGTAACAGAATCTCCGCAGTATGTTGTTCAGGGGATAGATCGCTCTTTTACATACGATTCTCTGGCAAGAGCGGCACGCTGGATCATGGACGGTGCGGTTTCTGTCCTGACCAATCCCGATCTGATGCTGCCATCCGATGATGGAGTGATGCCTGGGGCAGGCACGATTGGTGCAGCCATAGAAGCGGCAAGCGGGGTGGCTCCAATTGTAATCGGTAAGCCGCACAGCCATCTGATGACTTACGCGACATCCTTGCTGGGCATTGAACCGAAGAATGCTATTGTTGTTGGTGACAACATGAGGACAGACATTGCTGCCGGAGCAGGTGCGGGATGCCGCACGGTACTCGTGCTTACCGGACTTACGACCGAGGATAACCTGGAGCATTATAAAAGTGTCACGGGGATCACTCCGGATTATATTTGTGCTGATTTAACTGAACTTGGGACATTGCTCGGGTTATACTAGGATAATCGCTATCATTGACCAACCTGGAAGGGAAGATGTGACATGCCGGAATTGCCGGAAATGGAGAATTACAGAAGGCTGCTGAGCCAGCATATTATAAATGTGCCGATTACGGGCGTAACCGTGAACAGAGAGAAAACCATCAACGTGGAAAAGGACGAATTTACGCAAGCGCTGCTTGGAGCACGTGTGGTATTTGTTGAACGGAGAGCGAAATATATATTGTTCCACCTGCACGACGGCCGGCGTCTGCTGCTGCATCTGATGCTTGGGGGGATGCTTTTTTACGGTACAGAGGATGAAAGACCGGCACGGAGCACCCAGGTGGAGCTGGCCTTCGGGGATCGTATCCTGTATTTTATCGGACTGCGGCTCGGGTTTCTGCATCTGGTGTCGGTCAAGGAGGGGGAGGCTGTCATGGGCAAGCTGGGTCCCGAGCTGCTGGATCGCCGGATGACCGTGGAACGGTTTCAGGAGCTGTTGAAAAGAAGACGAGGAGCGCTCAAAAGTACGCTGGTGAATCAGCATGTATTTGCGGGAATCGGAAACTGTTACGCCGATGAAATCGCTTATGAGGCAGGGCTGCTGCCGTCTGCGCCTATTCAGGATTTGACGGAGGATTCTATTGTCCGGCTGTATGACAGTGTTCGCAAGGTACTGACTGAGGCTACCGACATTGGCGGATACATGGAAATACCGTTTATGACCGGTGACACTGTTACAGGTTCATATAATGATCAATGCAAGGTGTATGACCGGGAGGGCGAACCTTGCCTTCGAGGCGGGGGAACCGTTGTCAAAATAGAGCTGTCCGGACGCAAAGCGTTCTTTTGTCCCGACTGCCAGCATGAGCAGTAGTCCTGCAATCGGAAGTCATGTCAGTATCAGCGGCGGTTTCGGGAAAGCAGCCCGTTTCGCCTGGGAGAGCGGTGCGACAGGCTTTCAATATTTTCCGAAGAATCCAAGAAGTCTTAAAATCAAGCCGGTGGATGCCCGTGATGCCAAGGATTGTGCAGTGTTTTGCCGGGAAAAGGGAATGGTGTCCATTGCTCATACTCCGTACCCTACGAATATGGCTGCAGAAGGCAGTCTCAGGCAGATCACTGTAACGTCACTGAAGAATGATCTGGAAATTGCCGAAGCCTGCGGATCGCTTGGAATTGTAGTGCATTTTGGACATTTTCAGGGTACGGAGCCGTTACAAGGCTATCAAAATATTATACAATGTATGAATGAAACGCTGCATTCCTGGGAAGGCAGGGCCAAGCTGCTGATCGAAAACCAGGCCGGCAACGGCGGGCCTGTTGGAACAACGCTCGAAGAACTGGTTAAGGTTCGGGAGCTGAGCCTCTTTCCTGACAAAATCGGCTTTTGCTTCGATACCTGTCATGCTTTTGCCGCAGGGATATGGAACCCGTTAGATACGGAAGAGCTCCTTAAGCGAGGACAGTCTCTGGGCTACTGGCCCCATCTCGCTGCGATACATCTCAATGATTCTCTGCATCCTTTTGCCTCGCATAGGGATAGGCATGCTGTAATAGGACAGGGTTATATTGGTGAGAAGGGCCTGAGTGGTCTGCTGACAGCGGAACCGCTGCGTCCTGCGGCTGTAGTCATGGAAACAGGACCAGGTGCTGACGGAACATACCGGAATGAGATCGCAACCGTGCAGTCTTGGTATTGAACGGAGGTTATTATCTTGATTAATGTCTATATGGATGATTTCAGAGCTGTACCGCAGGGCTTCACTCTGGCACGCACCACGGAGGAATGCCTCATGCTTTTGCGTGATTGTGAGGTGGGAGTCCTGTCACTCGACTATGATATGGGACCGGTGGACGATACCGGCGGCGAGGTTGCCAGTAGGATCGTAATGGAGGGCCTTTTCCCCCGTGAAATCTATTTGCATACCTCCAGTCCGTGGGGCCGGAGAGAGATGTACGAAATGCTCTATGCCGCCAAGCCGGAGGGGGTACTGCTGCATAACGGGCCTATGAGTCCGGAGAGGCTGCGTGAATTGGCTGCCGGAGACGGAAGCAAATGATGGACATGAATGAAATCGAGCTGCTGGAGCTTTTGGCGCAGGAGGGAAGACCGTTGGTTATCTTCTTCTATACTCCACTGTGCGGTACCTGTAAAGCGGCCCGGCGCATGCTGGAGGTAGCCGAGCACTTGCTGCCAACAGACGTTATTGTCGCAGCCGGCAATGTCAATATGATGCCTGAAATCGTCAGCCGGTACCGTATTTCCAGTGTGCCAGCCCTTCTTGTGTCTTCTGCAGAACGCAAGGCAAGCCCTGATATTTTTTATTCGATGGTTTCTGTAGAAAGAGTACTGGAGTACATAAGGAGTGTGACCCCATAATGATTTCATTGCAGCATCTTACTCTCCGCAGGGAGCAAAGCTTAATACTCGATGATGTTTCACTTGAGATCGGCCCTGGCGAGAACTGGGTGATTCTGGGCCGCAACGGTTCCGGGAAAACGACACTGCTGGAGATGATGACTGGTTATATGTTTCCCAGCAGCGGTTCGATAGAGGTGATGGGCTATAAATATGGCCAGTGCGATGTACGCGAGGTGCGTAAGGAGATCGGCTATATCGGCCCGACCCTCATGGAGAAGCTGTCACTGCAGGACCCTGTGTGGGAAGTTGTAGCGACGGGAGCATATGCTTATCTGCGATTTTATCAAAGCATTCCGGATTCCGTAAAAGAAAGAGCGATAAAACTGCTGGAGGATATGAATCTGGGTTCGCTGGTTTACCATCCGCTGGGAACCTTGTCACAGGGTGAACGCAAAAAAGCGATGCTGGCCCGTTGTCTGATGGCTGACCCGAAGCTGCTCATTATGGATGAGCCCTGTGCCGGTCTGGATCTGTATGAACGGGAAAAAATGCTGGCCGAGGTGGATAAGCTGCGGCGGCGTAATGTTGCCGTTGTCTATGTTACCCATCATGTCGAGGAAATTGTTCCGCTCTTCACTCATGTTGCGCTTATACGGGATGGAAAGCTGACCGGTTCCGGCCCGAAAGAAGAAGTACTGACCAAGGAAATGATTATGGCTACCTACGATATTCCTGTTGATGTTGAATGGGACGGAGGTCGTCCATGGATTAAAATAAGACCTGGAGGATTATCCATTTGAACGATTTTAGGCAAGACCCCGAGGGACAGGCTTCCCATGCGGAAGAAAAAGTAAGCTCTCGTTATATCTGCACCGCCAATCACGGCTTTGCTTCCTATGCCCAAGAGGAGCTTCGGCGGCTGTTTGGCGCTGTAAAGAGCATGCTGCTGCTTCCGGGTGAAATCTTTATCGCTACCCTGCAAGCGGAACCGGAAGAGGTAAGTCGTATTCTCTTGGCGAATCTGCCGATTTTTCTGCGGCATATTCAACCCGTGCAGTTTCAGGATGAGGCCGGCCTTCCGGCTCTGGGACGCCTTGCGGTATATTTGAGCCGTCAAAGTCAGCTTGAGGGACAAACCCTATCCCTGCAGGTCCGCAAAAGCAAAGATTCATTCTGGCAGGAAAGTCCCGGAGAACTGCGGGAGTGGCTGCAGGAGGAACTGAAGAGTCTGGATGCCGAATTCTCCGTTCAGGAACCGGCTTGGGTGATCTCTGTTTACGCCGATTCCGATGCTCTGTATGCCGGTGTCTCCCGTCCGGAAGAGAATTTATCTGACTGGAGCGGAGGTGCGGTCCGCTTCCGTAAAGAGGAAGGGCAAATTTCCAGGGCCAAGTTCAAGCTGATCGAGGCCGAAAAAGAATTCGGCATCCCTTTCAACAGCTTCCGCCGTGGACTTGATATCGGCGCAGCTCCGGGCGGCTGGACTTCCTTTTTGCTGGAGCGGGGCATACAGGTGACAGCGGTAGATCCGGCTCACATGCATGAATCGCTGAAGAATTATCCGGGGCTTAAAATTCTGCGTAAAAATGCCAATGAGTTGAAATTCAGTGAAAATGAATTTGATGTGATTGTTTGTGATATGAGTTGGAGTCCCAAGCTGATGGCCAAGATGGTGACAGGACTGCTTCATAGTCTGGTTCCGGGAGGAACCGCAATAGTTACTGTGAAGCTGATGCATAAGAAGCCGCTGGCGATGATCAAGGAGATCATTGAAATGTTCGAGGCCGAACGCATGCAGATCCAACGGGCCAAGCAGCTGTTCCATAATCGTGATGAAATAACGCTTTATATGATTAAATATTAAGCTAAGTTACTTGCATGCTCAACAGATATAGGGAAAGCATCCCGTAAACAATGATGCCGGCTTTTTGCCGGTACGTTGCTGCGGGTGCTTTCCCTTTTTATTTGCTAAGGAGGAGAATGAAATGCGTATGGAGTCCAAACTTTCGGCAGGACAAATTTTGGGTGGGCGTTATAAAATATCGGGGATCATCGGATCGGGCGGCATGAGTCATGTGCATTTGGCGGAAGATCTGCGGCTGCCGGGCAAAAGATGGGCGGTAAAAGAGTGTGTGACAGCAGGCCCGCAATACGGGAACGTTCAGGCCGAAGCAGAGCTGCTGATCTCATTGAACCACCGCAGACTGCCGCGGGTAGCCGATTTCTATCCGCCGGATGATGACGGGTACTCTTACCTGGTTATGGACTACATCGAGGGAATAACCTTAGCCCATTTAATGACAGCAAATCCTGGGCCCGTTCCGGGAGCGGCAATCCTGGAGTTTGCTGTACAGCTGCTGGAAGTCCTCCAGTATTTGCATGGGCATCATCCGCCAATTGTGTACCGTGATCTGAAACCGTCCAATATTATGGTGAACGGTCAGAATGAGCTTATGCTGATTGATTTTGGTATTGCCCGCAGCTTTAGAAACGGAGGCACGGAGGATACGGTGAAGCTGGGAACTGTCGGCTTTGCAGCCCCGGAGCAATATGGGGATGGACAGAGCCAGCCGGTGTCCGATCTGTATGGACTGGGTGCCTTACTGCTCTATATGGCAACCGGAGGCAAGTATAGCCAATGGATGACAGGAATGGATCGACAGCTAAGAGGCAAGGTCCCTGCCGGATTAGTTCCTGTTATTCAGCGTTTGCTGCGTCATCATCCGGAGGATCGTTATCGCGACGCCATGTCTGTCCTGAAAGTGATATCCAGCATTGAAGGGGGAAGTGCTGCGGCATCTGTGATACCGGCTTCAACCCTGACAAGCACAAGCAAAAGCACAAGCACAAGCACAAGTAAAAGAACAAGCACAGTGGCGCTGCTGGGAGTCGCCCACGGGCTTGGAACCACGCATACTTCTCTCGCGGTGAGCGGATGGTTATCGAGGCACGACACTACGGCCTGGGTTGATTTATGTCCTGGCTCCCCCGTATATGATCGGATTCAGAGCATGGTGGTAGCTGCAAAGGAATCCGATCCTGAACGGGAGTCTGGAGAGCCTTTTTTGTGGAATGGGGTTCATTACTGGAAATTGCCTGAAGGCAGGCGTTTGTCCGATTTGCCGTTAGGCAATTACCGTTATGTGGTTATGGATTTGGGTGTCGGGGGTTATGAAGGAGCGCTGGAGGAATTTGCGAGAAGCGATGTCCCGCTGCTGATGGCTTCAGGTGCGGATTGGCGGCTTGAGGAAACTTTGCTGTGGCTGCATCGCAGCGGACTGCCAGATCAGACGAAGTGGAAGGTATGCCTGCCGATGGCGGGCCGCTCTTCCGTATCCCTGCTGCAGGGGGCGGTTAGAGAGGGCAAGGTCTTCGGTCTCCCGGTGCAAATTAATCCGTTCAAGCGTGAAGGCAAGCTGGTGGAAGTGCTCGGGGAGCTGTTGAAAGACATCATCGACAATAGAAGTTACAGCAAACGGGGAAGTTTTTTTAAAAGAAGATAATATAAATCCCGCTAATTCTCTATTTCAGAGTAACTACTACTTGTGTTAAAATAAATTGTTGTATTTTTTTCGGATTGTAACGATTTTAAATATAGATAGGAGCTTGCGGAGAATTTATGAGTTTACTTACTGTAGAAGACGTTTCCCACAATTTCGGGGACCGGTTGTTGTTTAAGAACGTATCTTTCCGGCTGCTTGCCGGTGAGCATGTTGGAATCGTGGGTGCAAACGGTGTCGGCAAATCAACGCTGATGAATATTTTAACCGGAAAATTGCTCAAGGATAGCGGTAAAGTAGAATGGACGCCAAGAGTCCGCTACGGCTATCTGGATCAGCACACCAAGCTTACACCGGGCAAAACGGTGCGTGATGTGCTGAAGGATGCTTTTCTGCCGCTTTTGGAGCTGGAGCAGGAAATGATGGGAATTACCGATAAAATGGGCGATGCCTCCCCTGAGGAGCTAGAGGTTCTGCTGGAGCAGATGGGTGAAATTCAGGAACAGCTCGATATCGGTGACTTCTATCTGATTGATGTAAAAGTGGAGGAAATGGGCAATGGTCTTGGTTTGTCTGCCATTGGTCTGGATCGCGATGTTGCCAGCCTGAGCGGGGGACAGCGTACCAAGGTCCTGCTTGCGAAGCTGCTGCTGGAAAAACCGAATGTACTGCTGCTGGATGAGCCTACCAACTATCTGGACGTTGAGCACATCGACTGGCTGACCAATTATTTGAAGCAATACCCTTACGCATTTATGCTGATTTCCCATGATACTGAGTTTATGAATAAAGTTGTAGATATCGTCTACCACTTGGAATTTGCCAAGCTTACCCGTTATACGGCGAACTATGAGAGATTCCTGGATATGGCGGATATGAATAAAAATCAGCATATTGATGCTTATGAGAAACAGCAGGAATTTATCAAAAAACAGGAAGACTTCATCCAGCGCAATAAAGCGCGTTATTCTACTTCGGGCCGGGCAAAAAGCCGCGAGAAGCAGCTTGACCGCCTGGAGCGTATCGACCGTCCGGAAGAAGCGGCCAAGCCAACCTTCCAGTTCAAGGAGAGCCGGGCCAGCGGCAAAACGGTTTTCGAAGGCATCGATTTCGAGATCGGGTATGACCGTGCGCTCCTGCCGAAGCTGAATATGACGATTGAACGCGGTGAAAAAATAGCTATCGTTGGTTGTAATGGTGTAGGTAAATCAACGCTGCTGAAGACGATCCTGGGAGTTATTCCTGCGTACAGCGGCAAGACCTATCTTGGCGACTTCCTGAATACAGCCTATTTCCAGCAGGAAATGAAGGCTGCCAACATTACACCGATAGACGATGTCTGGAATGAATACTCAAGTCTTACCCAGAATGAAGTGCGCGGCCATCTGGCGCGTTGCGGTTTGAAAAATGAGCATATCACCCGTCCGCTTAATATGCTGAGCGGCGGCGAGCAGGCGAAGGTGCGCCTGTGCAAGCTGATGATGCGTGAGAGCAACTGGATTCTGTTCGATGAGCCTACGAACCATCTGGATGTTGTCGCCAAGGCGGAGCTTAAACGTGCATTGCAGGAATACAAAGGCACCATTCTGCTCGTTTCCCACGAACCGGATTTTTATGAGGATTGGGTCACCAAAATTTGGGACGTAGAGCAATGGTCGGGACAAACCGTATAGAATGAATAATAAGTCCGGGGAAGAGCGGCTCATGCTGCTGTTCCCCGGCTTTTGAATATGGGGGGGGCTGTTCTTGATAAACCATAATGAAAAAGATAATCCTACTGCTGCCGCTTCCGAAGGAAGGAATGGCCGCTATTCGCGTCAGGTCCGGTTCACACCTTTTGGTGCGGAAGGGCAGCAGAAGCTTTCGCAGTCCAGTGTATTGGTAGTCGGAGCAGGCGCTCTGGGTACCGGAATCGCTGAGACATTGACACGCTGCGGTGTCGGACGGGTTGTTATCGTTGACCGTGATTATGTAGAGTGGAGTAATCTCCAGCGTCAGCAGCTTTATACTGAAGAGGATGCCGCCCGCCGTATGCCGAAGGCAGCCGCTGCCAAAGCCAGACTTCAGAGCATCAATTCTGATGTAACAATAGAAGCTCATGTGCTCGATGTGCGAGCGGAAGAGCTGGAGAGCCTTGTTCAAGGCATGGACCTCATTATGGATGGAACCGATAATTTTGACACCAGGCTCATTATTAATGATATCGCGCAAAAACATCGGATTCCCTGGATTTACGGGGCCTGCGTCGGCAGCTATGGAATCACTTATACGATCATGCCCGGCGAGACTCCCTGTCTGAATTGCCTGCTCGGATCGGTTCCGCTAGGCGGAGATACTTGCGATATTGCCGGTATTTTGCCTCAGGCTGTGCAGCTCGTCACGGCCAACGGTACCGCTGAGGCGCTAAAGCTGCTCGGGGGGCGAAAAGAAAGCCTGCGGCGCAAGCTGCTGACCTTTGACGTGTGGCGTAATGAGCATCAGGAAATAGGAGTAAATGCCGCCCGTAAAGAGCACTGTCCTTCCTGCGGCAGTCATCCGGTGTATCCTTATCTTACAGCAGCCAATACGGAACGAAGCGATGTGCTATGCGGTCGGGATACGGTACAGATTCGTCCGGCCCACCGTCAGAAGCTTGATCTGGAAGAGACGGCGAAGCGGCTGGCTCGACTCGGAGGCGGGAAGGTTGACAGTAACCCCTATCTGGTCTCATTCAGGGAAGGGGATTACCGGTTGGTTGTTTTCGCTGATGGCAGGGCGCTGATTCACGGCACCAATGATATCGCTGTCGCTCGCAGCCTGTATCACCGGTATTTCGGATAGTGATGGAATCAAGTAAAAGACCCTTCCTTACAGGAATGGTCTTTTTGCAATACGGGAACCCTAATCTTAATCTGCAGCTTGCTGCAGGGTGAGACTTACGGAATGAGGGGGATATCCGTGAATGAAAGAATCATCTGGTTTACACCTAAATGGGAAGGTGTTAATGATATCTCTGCTAAAGACGATGGATGGGCTGAGAAGAAACGCATGGCTGCGGACCGACTCTTATTCGATGTGGGCCTAGAAATGGCAATAAGCACAGATCTAAAGGATCTGCGCTTACAACTCTCCCGGGATGAATCTGTCCTTCTGGTGGCGGAAATAAGAAATGCCGGTGAATGGACGGGTTGGGAAGAGATTTATGCCCTCAGAGAAAAGGGGAGACAGCTGCCCGTGATGGTAATCTCCGAGGGTGGTGGGCCGGAAGTTGCTGTCGCGGTTTTTGAAGCCGGAGGGAACGAGTACATGGACAAGCCCCTGCACCCTGAAGAATTTAGATGCAGAATACGTAATCTGTTATCTCTTACAGGACGCAGGAGATTAGGTAATCATGTTTTAAAAATTGACGGGCTGGTACTTGAGCCCACCCGCCGGCATGTCAGCCGGGATGGACAGGAAATGAAGCTGACTCCCAAGGAGTTTGATCTCCTTCACTATCTTGTCAGCAATGCTGGCGAGATTTGTCTGCGTGAAGAGATATTAAGCCGGGTATGGGGTTATCAGTTCCACGCGGATACCAATGTCGTGGATGTATATATACGGCATCTTCGAACAAAACTGGACAAGGGCTATCGAAATAAGCTGATCCATACAGTACGCGGTGCCGGTTATGTATTAAGGGCGCCGTAGGGCGGCGCCACATGCTGTTCCTGAATCTCTATTATAGCTATAACTCTATTATCTAGAGCTGTTACAGTACACGGCGGGCCTTCAAATAAGTTCTTTTCCAGTTGCCGGAATTAAGGTCGGAAATGGTTACACCCGGTGATCCGTAAGTGTGCAGGATTTTACCGTTGCCTGCATATACAGCTACGTGAGTAACATTTTTGCCGTTTGCTCTGCTGCCGCTCGAGAAGAAAACAAGATCGCCTACACGAAGATCGGACTTCGATACCGCTACGCCGACTTTCGATTGAGCTACGGAAGTGCGGGGTAATGTTTTTCCATATTTGCTGAAAATATATTTAGTAAAGGACGAGCAGTCAAAAACTCGGGTAGTAGAAGTGGATGCGCCGAATTCATAACGGACACCCATATAATTTTTGCCCAAGTTTACAATGCTTTGACCTTTCGAAACCGATGCGGTTGCTGCTGCTGCGGGTGCTGTGCCGACTCCTGTTGCCATCAAAGTACCGAGGCCAATTGTGGCACTCATACTTACGATAATTGCTTGTTTAAACCATTGCTGCTTATTCATGTTGTTAGTACCTCCAAGGTTTGTTGTGTTGCTTAGGTTGTTTGTCCTGCTTGTCTTCCTGATTCGTAGTATAGCAGGTTATCTATGCCCTAAAAATTGGTTGGGAGGTCTCAAAATAAGGCTGGGCAAAGAATGGAAGCGTTTTATTAAAAACTCATTAAAAGTTACAAAATATTAATATTTACATAGATGGGCGTACGGAAAAAAGCCGGAAAACCCTGTATTGGCAAGGGATTCCCGACTTTAATCATTTGAAACAAAAGTTACAACGATGTCTTTTAATTTGGGTATGTACTTTAATCTTTGCTCTGAATAATGAGCAGCAAACCGCTCTCTATAGTTACGGTACCCGTGGGGGCAGACAGCTTATTGCTTACACCCAGGGATTGTCCAAGTTTCAATGTGGCGTCAGTCAGCGGATATTCGAAACCCTGAAGTGTAATCCCCGTGACTTCCGGTGTTAAGGGGAGCAGGGACACATAAGTATAACCGCGGTCTTGGACTAATGCGTGTGATCCGGTTAGCGTTATATAATTATTGGAATCCATGACGTAACAATTCACCTGGCGCTGAAGCGCCCTGGTCATCATCTGAATGCTCGCCAAGGTATGATCCATCCGGGTACCGGTAACTCCCAGCAGCAATATTTGTTCAGGCTGGGTATTCAGTGCGTAATCAAGAGCCATTTCACTATCCGTCAAGTCCTTATTTACAGCGTCGCAAGTGATGGTTTCTCTGCTGCCTGCTTCAATCTGCTGTAATGCTTCAGAGGGAATAGAATCAAAATCACCAACCGATAGGTCGGGTGTATACCCGTGAGAAATCAGAAAAAGGGCTCCGCGATCCGCACCTATAATGAAATCATCTTCATCTAATACGTTCAAATACTCCGGAGACAGCTCTCCACCGGCAAAAATAACTACTCTTTTGGACGGCATCACAATACTCCCTTTCTTTTAGGTTTAAAGTTTATCATCCTGACCCAGTATAATGCAGTTTGAAAAGTTGTACAATTGTCTTGCACAGCGCTAAAATGAAAAGTGTACGTCTCATCGTCGGGACTACTGGATCATATTAGGGAGTTACGGCTTGGAGGTGAAAGAGATCGTAAGCGTTTTGTTTGTATGTCTGGGAAATATTTGCCGCTCGCCTATGGCTGAGGCTGTTCTGCGGCATAAGATTAGTGAGCGCGGATTGTCACAGGAAATCGTGGTTGACTCAGCGGGAACCGGAGACTGGCATATTGGTAAAGGGCCTCATGAGGGCACCCGGCGTATGCTAGATCAGAATGGGATCGGGTATGAGGGTGTAAAGGCCCGGCAGGTGCAAAGTGATGATTTTGAAAAGTTTCATTATATAGTGTGCATGGATAAGTCTAATGGCAGTAATGTCCGCAAGCTTCCCGGCGGGGAGAATGCCAAGCTGTTGTTCTTCATGGACCTGCTGCCGGAAGAGGAGCTGCGGGAAGTGCCGGACCCTTATTTTACCGGGAACTTTGAACAGGTTTATGATTTGATCAATGCTGGTTGTACAGTCCTGCTGGAACTGATGATCAGGGAGAATCTGTAGCACGATTCTCCCGCAATTTATCTGAAAGCGCACTCATCATAATTTCGTACATAAAGTTTTCAAGTTGTTCACTTTTTTTTCGATCAAACAGGATTTAAGCGTTTAAAAAATAGAGTAGCGATTCCGGAAGCTCCTGTTGCCAGAATCCCCAGAGATGCCTGCCGTCCTTTTCACGGTAGGATACGGTTGCCCCGCGCTGCTCCAATAATTCTTTCGTTTCCCTGTTCATTTCAACAAAGTTGTATACGCCTGTATCGGTCTTGAAATCCGTTTCCTGAAGTCCTACGACCATATTGATATTCAACCAGGACAGGTCTGCCTGCGCAGCTATTATTTCTTGGGACTCGGGATAGAATGCCCCGGAGAGACTGATTACCCGGTTGAATAAAGAGGGGTAGGAAAGGGCTAAATGAAGCGAAACACTGCCGCCCAGGGAATCGCCGGCAATGATCCGTTCATTCGGAGTTTGCCGCACCGGATAATTGCTTTCAATGTAGGGAATAATTTCTTCGGCAAAGCAAGAGAGATACTGAGCAAACCTGTTGCCAAAAGGCGCATACTCCTGTGTTCGTACGGCAACATCCACTTCCACACCGACGATGATGAACGGCTCGACATCTTCCTCCAGGATCAGCCGGCCTGCCAAAGTGGCAATACGGCCAAAGTTGAAGAATTCCTCGCCATCCTGGCAGTAGATAACCGGGTAGCTAAGAAGCTCATTGTAGCCCGGAGGCAGATATATCCGCAGCTTGCGGTCCTCCTGCAGATGGTTGCTCCAAATGGTTTGCTTTACGATTGTACGTTTCAGAAAAACAGGCTCACTCATGGTTGTCACGTCACCTTTCTTGTCGTATTTTGCAATACTAACGGCAATGCGTTAAAATTACCAATGTGCTAAATGTGGTAAATATCATTTACATGTTGAAAATAATCTTTTCTGTTATACAGAAATCGTAAGCCTGTTATACATACAAAATTTGTGAAAACATAAATTTTATACGTATTTCTTTGACGAAAGAGATAAAACAGGTGTATAATAATTCTATAACAGAGGCAGCTGATATTCAAATTTTTTTATTGAGGTGAAGATAATGAGTAAAGTTCCTTATGAAGTGTATACAGAGGATGTGGAGGCTCTTTCGGTGCTTTCCCCGGATGGAGAAGTTATCAATAAGGATAAACTGCCTGCACTTACCGACGATCAATTGAAAGAAATTATGTATCGTATGGTATTTACCCGTACTTGGGATGATCGTGCAGTGAATTTGGGCCGTCAAGGCCGACTTGGTTTCTACGCGCCGGTATCCGGCCAGGAAGCTACAATGATCGGCAGTGAATTTGCTTTGGAGAAAGAAGATTTCGTCTGCCCGGGCTACCGTGATATTCCGCAGCTCGTATGGCATGGCCTTCCTTTATATCAAGCGTTCCTGTACTCCCGCGGACACCAGCATGGTGGACAAATTCCGGACGGCGTAAACGTATTGATGCCGCAAATCATCATTGGCGCACAAATTCTGCATGCCACCGGAATCGCGATGGGCTTCAAGCTGAAGAACCAGAAGAACGTAGCCATTACTTACACGGGTGACGGCGGTTCCTCCGAAGGCGACTTCTATGAAGGTCTGAACTTTGCAGGACGTTTCAAACTTCCGGTTATTTTCTTTGTACAAAATAACGGCTATGCCATTACAACTCCTTTTGCAAAACAGACGGCTTCCAAATCGATTGCCCACAAAGCGGTTGCAGCCGGTATCCCGGGCATCAAGGTTGACGGCATGGATATCTTTGCTGTTATCCGCGCTGTACAGGAAGCTGCTGAACGCTCACGTAATGGCGAAGGCGCTACGCTGATCGAAGCTGTAACTTACCGTTTCCGTCCGCATTCCCTTTCCGACGATGCCAGCAAATACCGCTCGAAGGAAGAAGAAGGACAATGGAACGAGAAGGATCCGATTGCCCGTCTTGCCAAGTATTTGGAGAAGAAGGGTCTTTGGACCGAGGAAGATACCCTGCGCGTAAGAGATGAAGCGAAAGCGACTGTCAACGAGCAGATTAAAAAAGCGGAGCAAACCGAAAAAATGACCATTCCCGGCTTGATCGACAGCATGTTCGAGGTAACACCGAAACATCTGCAAGAGCAAAAAGCCGATTTTGAATAAGGGGGATACCACGCAATGGCACAAATGAATATGAAAGAAGCGATCCGCGACGCAATGCGCGTTGAACTGAGTCGTGACCCTAACGTTCTTATCTTTGGAGAGGATGTTGGTAATGTAGGCGGCGTGTTCCGTGTAACGGAAGGGCTGCAAAAGGAATTTGGCGAAGACCGCGTATTTGATACACCTCTGGCTGAGTCGGCTATAGGGGGGTTGGCTGTAGGTCTCGGCGTGCAGGGCTTCCGTCCTATCGCAGAGATTCAATTTATCGGCTTTATCTTTGAAGCGCTTGATCAAATCGTCATTCAGGCAGCACGTTTGCGCTGGCGTTCCGGCGGTAAATATAATGCACCAATTGTATTCCGTACTCCTTTTGGCGGCGGGGTTAAGGCTGCTGAGCTTCATACCGATTCTTTGGAAGGCTTGATTGCCCAAAGCCCGGGCATTAAAGTAGTCATTCCTTCTAATCCTTACGATGCAAAGGGACTTCTCATTGCGGCTATCCGCGATAATGACCCTGTATTCTTCATGGAGCATTTGAATCTTTACCATGCTTTCCGTGCTGAAGTGCCGGAAGGTGAGTACACCGTAGAGCTTGGCAAAGCAAATGTGGTTCGCGAAGGCTCTGACGTAACAATCGTAACTTACGGCCTGATGGTACATACAGCTACTAAAGCGGCCGAACAGCTTGAGAAGGACGGCATCAAGGTTGAGATCATCGATCTGCGTACGGTTAGCCCGATCGACATTGATACGATTCTGGAGTCCGTGAAGAAAACGAACCGCGTCATCGTTGTGCAGGAAGCACAGAAGAGCGCGGGCGTGGCCGCTGAGGTTATCGCGCAAATCAACGAAAAAGGCATTCTTCATCTGGAAGCGCCGGTGCTTCGTATTGCCGGTCCGGATACCGTATATCCATATGCACAAATTGAAGATACCTGGCTCCCTAACCCTGCACGCATCATTGCAGGCGTGAAGAAAGTTCTGGAATTTTAAATAATCCACAGCACTAATTTCCATGAGGAGGTTTTCGAGTTGGCAAAATTTGAGTACCGGTTCCCTGAACTGGGCGAAGGCCTGCATGAAGGCGAAATTATCAAAATGCATATCAAGGCCGGCGACAAAGTAACAGATGACGATATTGTTATGGAAGTCCAAAATGATAAAGCAGTAGTGGAAGTACCCTGCCCTGTCAATGGTACAGTTCTGGAAGTATTCACGAAGGATGGTCAGGTTTGCCGTGTAGGCGAAGTTGTGGCTATCATTGATGCGGAAGGCGACGTTCCAGAACAGGAAGGCCATGCTGAAGCTCACGGTTCCCAAGAAGCCGATGCTGCAAAAGGAAGTGCGGATACGACTTCTTCTCCTGCGGCAACCAGCCCGGCAGACGCCAAAGAAGGCGGAGCGGCGGCAGCAGCTGTTGTACCGGCTCCAGACCGTGATGTACTGGCTACCCCTAGCGTTCGTAAATTTGCCCGCGAGCAGAACGTGGATATTTCCAAAGTAAATGGCAGCGGCAAAAGCGGCAAAATCACCCGTGAAGACGTTGAAGCGTTCCTCAGCGGTGGTTCGGCACCAGCGGCTGCACCTGCAGCAGCAACTGAAGCTCCTAAGGCTGAAGCGAAGACTGCAGCACCGGCAGCATCGGCGGGCAATGTAAGCCCTGAAGAAGAACGCGTTCCTTTCAAAGGCATTCGTAAAGCAATCTCCAATGCTATGGTTAAATCGGCTTACACTGCACCGCATGTAACGATTATGGATGAAGTGGACGTAACCGAACTGGTAGCGTTCCGTACCCGTATGAAGCCTGTCGCTGAGAAAAAAGGCGTTAAGGTTACTTACCTTCCGTTTATCGTCAAGGCACTTGTTGCGGCTTCCCGTCAATTCCCTGCACTTAACGCAATGATTGATGAAGAGTCCAATGAAATTGTCTACAAGAAATACTACAATATCGGTATTGCTACAGATACGGACAACGGCTTGATCGTTCCTGTTATTAAGGACGCTGACCGTAAGAGCATCTGGATGATCGCAAGCGCGATTAGCGACCTTGCCCTGCGCGGACGCGACGGCAAGCTGTCTCCGAATGAAATGAAAGGCAGCACCATCTCGATCAGCAACATCGGTTCCGCCGGCGGCATGTTCTTTACACCAATTATTAACTTCCCGGAAGTGGCTATCCTCGGAACAGGCCGCATCACGGAGAAACCGGTGGTTAAGAACGGCGAAATCATAGCTGCTCCTGTAATGGCTCTGTCCCTGAGTTTTGATCACCGTATTATTGATGGCGCAACAGCGCAAAACTTCATGAATTACATTAAAACGCTGCTTGCTAATCCTGATATGTTAGTTATGGAGGTGTAATATATGGTAGTGGGAGACGCTTCACTCGATATTGATACATTGGTAATTGGTGCAGGCCCCGGCGGATATGTGGCAGCCATTCGTGCTGCCCAGCTGGGCCAGAAGGTCCTGGTCGTAGATAAATCGGAATTGGGCGGTGTATGTCTGAATCGCGGCTGTATTCCTTCCAAAGCGCTGATCGCAGCAGCACATCAGTACGAATCGGCCCAGCATGGTGAAGTCTTCGGTGTTACCGCCGAAAATGTTAAGGTGGATTTCGCCAAAACTCAAGCATTCAAAAACAGCGTGGTCAAGAAAATGACCAGCGGTGTAACCAGCCTCTTGAAAGGCAACAAAATAGAAGTATTCAGCGGTGAATGCATGTTCATCAGCGATACGGAAGCACGTGTCTTTAATGATCATGAATCTCCGCGTTACCGTTTCAAGCACTGCATCATTGCTACAGGCTCCCGTCCGATTGAACTGAAGCCGTTCCCGTTTGGCGGACGTATTCTGTCCTCCACCGAAGCGCTTGAGCTCCCGGAGATCCCGAAGAGCATGATCGTAATCGGCGGCGGATATATCGGCGCTGAGCTTGGTCAAATGTACTCCAAATTCGGTACGAAAGTAACGATCATTGAAGGACTGGATACCGTACTGCCAGGCTTCGATAAGGATATGACCCGTCTGGTTGCCAAGAACATGGCGAAAACCGGCATCGAGATCGTAACGAATGCCAAGGCTGAAAGTGCTGTGCAAAATGACAAGGAAGTTACCGTGAAATACTCCGTGGGTGGCGAATCCAAGGAAGTAACTGCGGATTATCTGCTTGTCACTGTAGGCCGTCGTCCGAACACGGATGGTGAGCTAGGTCTGGATCTGATCGGTCTTGAGCTTGATGAGCGCGGATTGATCAAGGTTGACCACCAAGGACGTACGAATATTCCGAACATCTTTGCCATCGGGGATATCGTTCCGGGTCTGGCATTGGCTCATAAAGCTTCCTATGAAGGCAAAATCGCCGCTGAAGCGATCTCCGGGCACAAATCCGTGGTGGACTACAAAGTCATCCCGGCTGTCGTGTTCACCGATCCTGAATGCTCCAGCGTAGGCTTGTCCGAGAAAGAAGCGAAGGACAAAGGCTATAAGGTGAAGAGCGGCAAGTTCCCGTTCGCCGGAAATGGACGCGCTGTTTCTTTGAACAGCGCGGAAGGCTTTATCAAGATTGTGGCCAATGACGAGAACAATCTCGTACTGGGCGCACAAATCGTAGGGATCGAAGCTTCCAACCTGATCGCTGAGCTGGGTCTGGCGATTGAAATGGGCGCTACACTCGAAGATATTGCTTTGACCATTCATGCGCATCCAACCCTTGGCGAAATTGTCATGGAAGCGGCTGAGCTTGTAGAAGGTCACCCGATTCACGTAATGAAATAATAAAATACAGGCTTGCTCCGCAAGCATCGAAGAGAGGATGTCCTACAGAGCCATGGAAATGGCTGCTGCGGCATCCTCTTTTTGCACATGGCAAGGTTGGTATTTTGATTCATCATGGGCAAACTCCAGGACTCAGGATATACATAGTGCTTTCAGAGACCCCAATGTAAAGGGGATATTGACCACCTTAGGGGGACATAATTGCAGCCAATTACTGCGTAAGCTCGACTGCTCTTTAATCGCTGCCAATAGGGAACGGAGTTTATGCCGAGCCTGGAAGACTCCATCCTCTTTGTAGAAGATGATTATGAATCTCATCCGAAAACCTTTGATCGAGACCTGCAATCACTGATTCACCAGCCAGGTTTTGTACATGTAAAGGGACTCGTGATCGGCAGATTTCAACGGGCTTCACAGATGACACGGGAATTGCTGCGTACGATCATACAAACCAAAAAGGAACTTGAGCACATTCCCGTCATTGCCGATGTGAACTTTGGGCATACCTCACCGCTCATTACTTTTCCTGTAGGTGGAACGGCTGGGGTGAAGGCATTTGAAGAGACAGTGGAGTTGAGGATTGGTGAATCATCGGATTCATTAAGAATTGGGTTAAATCATTAGTTCCTTTACTTGCCTGCGATCATACCTTATTACATAAAGGAGATGTAATGGAGGTACGTATGAGCAAAGTAGCTTTGATCACTGGAATTACAGGACAAGACGGTTCTTATCTTGCTGAACTGCTACTTGATAAAGGCTACATTGTCCATGGATTAAAACGGAGGAGTTCCCTTTTTAATACGGATAGGATTAATCATTTATTTCAAGATCCGCATGAGGATGACGTTCGATTATTGCTGCATCACGGGGATATGACCGATTCTAGTAATATTATTCGGCTTATTCATGAAATAAAGCCTGATGAAATTTACAATTTAGCTGCGATGAGTCACGTCCACGTTAGTTTTGAAACACCGGAATATACGGCAAACGTAGATGGACTTGGTACGCTCCGGATTTTGGAGGCTGTTCGAATTCTTGGACTTATTGGGAAAACCAAAGTATATCAGGCTGCTACCTCAGAGCTTTACGGGCTTGTACAGTGTGTGCCACAAAATGAAAAAACCCCTTTTTATCCCAGAAGTCCCTATGCTGCGGCGAAATTATACGCTTACTGGATTACTGTTAATTATCGCGAAGCATATGACATGTTTGCCTGCAATGGTATTTTGTTTAATCACGAAAGTCCAGTTAGAGGCGAAACCTTTGTTACTCGAAAAATTTCTAGAGCTGTGGCAAGAATTGCTTTAGGACTTCAGCAGCAGCTTTATTTGGGGAATTTGAATGCCAAAAGAGACTGGGGCCATGCGAAGGATTACGTGGAAGCAATGTGGTTGATGCTGCAACAAAAGCAGCCTGAGGACTTGGTTATTGCCACTGGGATAACAACGAAGGTGAGGGATTTCGTCCGTCTGGCCTTTGGCGAGCTCGGCATCGAAATCGAGTTTAAAGGGAAGGAGAAACAGGAAAAAGGGTACGTAAAAAGCTGCTGTCATCCCGATTTCCAGCTTGCCGTCGGTAAAGAGGTGGTATCCGTTGATCCGCGTTACTACAGACCCACTGAAGTTGATATTTTACTTGGGGACCCGTCTAAGGCGAAGCAAAAGCTTGGGTGGTCTCTTAAATTCGATTTAAAATCCCTTGTCAAAGATATGGTGAGGCATGATTTACAAGAGGCAAAGAAATCGGAATATTTGCGAAAAGGTGGCTATTCCTTCATCCAGGAATTTGAGTAGCGAATGCTTACAAAGAGAGGGATTATTTGAAAAACGCTAGGGAGGAAATAAGCAATGCAAATCCTGCTTACCGGGGCAGCGGGCTTGGTTGGGAAAAATATTCTGGAACATCCGGAACTAAAGGAGATTTCATCCAAATGGCTGACCCCAACCAGAAGCGAACTGAATCTGCTTGATTATCCGAATGTGAAGCGGTACATCGAGACGCATAAGCCGGATTTGATTATTCATGCCGCCGGTACTGTGGGGGGAATCCAAGCGAATATAGATCAGCCTGTCCGCTTTTTGATAGAGAATTTGGATATGGGCCGCAATGTCGTCGCAGCAGCAAAACAAGGTGGAATAAAAAAAATGATCAACCTTGGAAGCTCTTGCATGTATCCGAAGCTTGCTCCGAATCCTTTGCGCGAAGAAATGATGTTGTCAGGGGAATTGGAATCGACGAATGAGGGCTACGCACTGGCTAAAATAACAATCGCGAAGCTTTGTGAATATATCCATCGTGAAGATCCGGAGTATCAGTATAAAACGTTAATTCCTTGCAATTTATATGGCCGCTGGGATAAGTTTGCTCCTAACCGTTCGCATATGATTCCTGCAGCAATCCGAAAGATTCATGAAGCTAAAATCAAAGGGACCCGACAAGTGGAAATTTGGGGAGACGGTCAAGCCAGAAGAGAGTTTATGTATGCTGGCGATCTCGCGGATTGCTTGATCCGGGCTATTGCTTGTTTTGACAGGCTGCCTTCCATAATGAATGTAGGAATGGGAACAGACTATTCCATTAATGAGTACTATCGAATCATCGCCGATGTTATCGGTTATGATGGGGAATTTATCCATGATGTAATTAAGCCGGTTGGAATGAGACAGAAGGTGGTTTCGATCACAAAACAAACAAGCTGGGGCTGGAACCCCAGTACTACATTAGAAGAGGGGATACGACATACCTACGCTTTTTATTTGGAAGGGGATGAAAATTCGTGATTCGTTATCCTTTAGCCAGCAGCACTTGGGATGAGTCCGAACGTACGGCGGTTGAAAAAGTTTTAGATAGCGGAATGTACACGATGGGGCGCTATACCTCACAGTTTGAAGTGGAGTTCTCAGGATATGTCGGAAACAAATTCGGTATCATGGTTAATTCCGGATCATCGGCAAATCTTCTTGCTGTTGCGGCGTTATTTTATAAAAAAAATGGGGCTCTTAAAGCGGGGAACGAAGTAATCGTACCTGCCGTTTCGTGGGCCACTACGTATTATCCGTTATACCAATATGGATTAAAGCTAAAATTTGTTGATATTGACCGACATACGCTGAACTATGACCTCGTTGCGCTGAAAGAGGCTGTCACCGAGCATACTCGTATGATTATGATCGTAAATTTATTGGGTAATCCAAATGATTTTCACAGTATCAAGCAGATCGTCGGTAACCGGAATATTGTTCTGTTGGAAGATAATTGTGAATCGCTGGGAGCCGAATATGATGGGAAGCAGACAGGTACGTTCGGAGTGATGGGCACGTTCAGCTTCTTTTTCAGCCATCATATGTCCACGATGGAAGGAGGAATGATTACTACTGACGATGAGGAGCTTTATCATATCCTGCTCAGTCTTAGGGCGCATGGCTGGACGCGGAACCTTCCAAGGGAAAACCATGTTTGCGGGACGAAAAGCGACGATCCGTTCGATGAATCGTACCATTTCGTCCTTCCAGGATATAATGTCCGTCCGATGGAGATAAACAGTGCCATTGGCCTGGAACAGTTGAATAAGCTGCCTGAGTTTCTTCGTGTCCGTAGGGAAAATGCGGCCTTATTTCAACATAGGTTGAAGGATCATCCGCTGTTTATGATTCAGAAGGAGATTGGAATGAGCAGTTGGTTCGGTTTTTCCTTGTTGTTGAAAAGTGAAGCGCCATTCGACCGGAAAAAGGTAATTACCCATTTGCAGCAAAACGGGATTGAATGCCGACCCATTGTCGCAGGTAATTTTACACGCAATGAAGTGGTCAAGCGGTTTGACTATGAAATTCATGGGAATATAGAAAACGCTGAATATATTCATCGACATGGCTTTTTTGTAGGAAATCATCACTATGATATTAATGAACAAATTTCTGGATTATGCCGGGTATTGAATCAATTGGAGCAAGGTGGAAGCTCATGAGCAAGAAGAAAACGATTTTGTTGCATAACGTATACGACGAGATGAACCGGGATAACGTCGTATTTCGGCTGGATTCGGGATATAATCGCGACGATTGCCTTCTTCATCTCTCTTATTTAAAGGAGATCCTTGCTAGCCTGGACTATCACCTTCAAACCATCGATCAAGGCGATGTTATGACTTGTGAATATTTGCTTTTTTTTGATATGCCGTCATTCATTTCGTCGCTGGGACCATTTTATTTTTTGCAATACATGAAAAAGGAAAGCTTTAAAAAGAAAATGCTATTATTTTTGTGGGAGCCTCCTGTGGTGAATGAGCTGAATTGGAATTCCGAATACCACACATACTTTCAAACGATCTTTACTTGGTATGACGATATTGTGGACCACGACAAATACGTTAAAATTCACTATGCTCAGCCGGATAGACGGTATCAAGGCCTTGCCTTTTCTGAAAAAAAGTTCAGCATAATGATTAACGGCAACCGTTCGTCCACACATCCGCTAGAGCTTTATTCGGAAAGGCGCAAAGCGATCCATTTTTTCGAGACGAATCATCCCGAAGATTTCGATTTATTCGGCATAGCTTGGAATCCGGTGGATTTTCCCTCTTACCGGGGAACGATTAAAGAAAAAGGCGATATTTTGAGCAAGTATAAGTATGCCATCTGCTTTGAAAATATGACTCAAGTGAACGGATATATCACAGAGAAAATATTCGACTGCTTCCGGGCAGGCTGCGTACCTGTCTATCTTGGAGCATATAACATAACAGACTATGTGCCGGAAGGTGCGTTTATCGATTTCCGAAAGTTTAACGATTATGAGAAGCTGTATGCTTACTTAAAGCAGATAACCGAGGAACAGTATCATGCTTATTTGGAGCAAATTGATCGGTACCTAAAAAGCAGTCTGTACACCGAAAGGTTTTCCAAGGAAGCATTCGGCGCAGCGGTTGTTGATCGGATTATTGCACTTGATCGTGCGTGAGGATATACATTGTACAGAGCCAGCCGCGGTTAGAGCGAAGCTGCACGGATGCCCCAAGAGGCCGTGTGGCTTCGCTTTTGTCGTTGACTGAAAAAGAAATCGCCGTTATCAGGCCAATAGGCCTAGTAACGGCGATTATGGGGCTGCTCCTATACCTGTCCCTGGAAAAATTCGTTGAAGGTAACGGTACATGCCGCAGTTTGCGCAGCATATTGAATTCTGGCGTATTTGGTGAACTTGCTAGGTGCAAGAATGCCTGCAGTACTTGCAGCAATAAGTCTGGTTCCCGAATCGTTGGTCCAGTTGACGTTATCGGGACTGAGTTGCAGTTGAATGACGAGACCCGTTTCGCAAGAGTTCGATACACTGATAGCGTACTGTGACAAAGTGATGACGCTTCTTGTGACGGAGGGAGTCAGCGTTGCACTTGCTATCGTATGGGATACAGGAGCAGTGTCGCTAGTACCCAGATCTCCAAGAAGTACTACAAGACAAGCTGCGGTAGCGTTGCTGACTTGGGAAAGCAAGCTTGCTGCAACCGGTTGGCTGACTTGAGCGAGCAAGCTTGCGGCTGTAGCTTGGCTGACTTGGGAAAGTAAACTTGCTGCAACCGGTTGGCTGACTTGAGCGAGCAAGCTTGCGGCTGTAGCTTGGCTGACTTGGGAAAGTAAACTTGCTGCGACCGGTTGGCTGACTTGAGAGAGCAAGCAGCCTGCAGTAGCTTGAGTCGCTTGCACAAGTAAACAAGCGGAAGTCAGATTTGTGGTAACGGAGTTGACTAATAGGCAGGCGGCAGTCAGGTTTGTGACACTAGCGATAAAATCAGCAGATGTTTCAGTAAAAACCCTCATTTCTTTACCTCCTCTCTTATACTCAGTATTGGTTTATGCTGTTCAGAGACAATCTGATTGGGATTTATGGAGAAGGTATAGGAAAATACTCAGTAACCTATTTGTTTGAACAATAAATGTTTCCATGTAGCAAGACCTTTCCTTGCACATATACATATATATAGGTTAGGAATGAATGGAGGCATATGAAATAATGACATTACAAATCTCTGCCATCGTACTTGTAGAGGATCATAAAGTAATGGAAACCTTCCCTTTATTCATTCAACAATGCGAAGCGGTTGTAGATGAAATCATTGTAGTCTCATCGCTACCTTATAAATATTCGCAAAAAGAGATTGATCAATGGGGAGTTAAATGGATGGAGAGTGCCGGCTTATCCAGATCGGAAGCCTTAAATAAAGCAATGGATCAGGCACAAGGCTTATGGATTTTGCGGCTGGATGCAACGGAAACGCTCGTCGGACAAGAAATCTACAAATTGCAAATGTTGGCTAATCGTTTTGAGGAAGAAGGCTTTTACTTCCCTATAGAGGATCGTTCGGGAACAAACTACACCGTTCCGTTCGAAACAAGATTGTTTAGAAATCGGGCAGACAATCGATATCAGGGTCATTTCGTTTGCTGCTTGCCTCTTGATCTTGAGAATAAAGCCAAACTCGTAACCACCCCTATCTTTCAACCCGGCGTGCTGGAATGCCAATCAAGAGCCTCAGATATCGTTCAAGGCTATGGCGAAAACTTTTGGTTGGCCGATTCTATGGAAAGATTTCATTTGTCAGTCCAGCTAGCGAACTGCGGCTTACTGACGGAAGCGAAACGGCTTTGGGAAGAACTCAGAATGGAAGAATGCTTGCCGCTCAGATATGAAGGATTGCTCTATCAATGGAGCTCAAAGGCGTTGGAAGAAAATGGCCTGATTAAAGAAGCGTTGGATTGCATCAACAATGGCTTGAAGAAACATCCTCATGATGTCGGCCTATATTTGATAAAAGGCCATTTATTATTTCTTCTTGATGAATTTGATGCCGCAGAGGAATTGTTGCATCATTGCCTTCAATTCGTGTCCTTATCGGATGACTATGTATCGGAACCGGAAACAATTCGAAGTAAGGCATGGTACGCACTTGGATTAATAAGCGAGGCAAAAGGACTTATCGATCAGGCTATTTTGTACTATGAAAAAAGCTATGTGTTAAACCGGAACTTCACAGATTCTCTCTATGCGAGCGCTCGGTTAGTGCATGCGCGGGACGGTGAGCCGCAATTGCTGGTGCTGCTGGATCAAAGGATTGACGAACAAGGCGGGAAACACCAGTTGCTCCGGGCCCATATTTTATTTGAGGAACACTTATATAAGGAAGCTAAAGATGCGGCGGAAAGTGCATGGCGCTCGTCGCTATCGCAAAGGGATGCCGCAATGATGGTGATTGCTGACAGTATGCTGATGATGGGCAGCCCCAAGGATGCGATCTTGTCTTTTGGAAAAATTTCAGAGCAGAGCCCTCTCTATGTTCTGGCTTTACTGCGAACGTGCCTGGCATACTGGATTTTGTCAGATTGGCTCAAGGCTAAGGAGTATCTCACGCACTTGCAAAGCCATCCGTCTTATCCGGGATCTCCTTACGCTGCTATGTATATGGCGATCCATCATTTCTTATCGGGGGAACAAGAAGCTGTTATAGATCTGGGGGAGCAAGATTTTATCAAGATCGAGGAGGAATTTAAAAACATCATCCGTTGTTTTCTTCAATCAAACCGGATGGATCTCATCGAAGCCCTTATACCATTATTGGAAAATAAGCGCTATTTGTACACCGCCTTATGTGAATTGTTCTACGAATACGGACAATATAGCTATGTAGACCGGTTTGCCTTCAAGGTCCTTGAGTATGACCCGGAGCATGAAAAAATGGGGCTTCTGTTCATGCGCTCCAAAAAGAAGCAAAAAAAGGAATACGAGGCCGCACAATGGCTAAGCCTCTATTTGGGCCATACGATGACGTCACCGCAAAGATATATCCAATATATTGACATCCTTCGGGAATGGGCATTGACAATTACAAGCATGGGAATACGAGATTATCCCTTGGATGAATCGCTGAAGCGTTATTATCAAGCGGCAAAGGAGCTGCAGCTTGGATGAATCAGAACGTATTACTAAGTTTATGTATGATCGTCAAGGACGAGGAAGAAATGCTTCCACGCTGTCTCAACAGTGTAGCAGGGGTTGTTGATGAAATTATTGTGATTGATACAGGCTCCACGGACAATACCGTGGAGATAGCCAAATCGATGGGTGCCAGAGTTTACCCATACAGGTGGGACCATGATTTTTCCAGAGCTCGAAATGTATCCCTGGAAAGGGCCCGGGGTGAGTGGATTTTGTTTCTCGATGCGGATGAAGAAATTCATCCGGAAGACCGGGGATTACTGCGGCCACTGCTTGCTGCTTCTGCTGCCTCCGGTTATTTATTAACGATCGAAAATAAGATGCCGCAAAGCGTGGAGAGGGATTATGTGCTGCGATTGTTCCACAATCACCCTGACCATTATTTCGTAGGCAGCTTTCATGAACAAATCGGTTCATCGATCCTTACCGCTAATCCACAGGCTCAATTTCATCGTACAGGCATCCGAATATTGCATGTTGGTTACACAAGCGAAATTATGAAGAAGAAAAATAAATCGGCACGTAATCTGGAGATGACGTTAGCGGAATTGAACAAACGGCCTGATGATGGTTTTCTCCGGTTTTGTGTGGCGCAAGCATATCTTGGACAAGAAAACCCGGGTTCAACAGACATCCAGGAAGCAATCAAACATTTGCGAATCGCCACAGAATTAAGCGATCCCAGGGCCATGTGGGGACCGCGCATGTACAAATTGCTGGCCGTGGCTTTAGAAGCTGCCGGTCAAACAAGCGAGGCTCTTGAAGCCTTGGTTAAAGGTATTCTCCTATATAAAGAGAGTGCTGAGCTTTATTATTTGCAAGCGAGAATTTTCGAGAAAATGGGCAAATTGGACCGGGCAGTTGGTTCCTATATGCATAGCTTGGAAGTGGACCAGCATAACCGGTCGAGCGGGCTTGGTCCCGAAATCGAAGCAGGCGAACTGCATTTTGCCCTGGGCCGGACGTTTGAAATTAAAAACAACGATTACAAAGCGGTAGAACAGTATAAAAAATCGATTGAGTCCAATGCAAGCAGAAAAGAATCCTATGTACGAATGGGGGCCTTGCTTCTGAAGGAGGGCGGAAATGTTCGGGACGTACAGCAGCTCTTCGAACAATGGACTTCTCCAGAAACGATAGACGGGTTACAATTCCTGAACCAAATTTTCATGGAGTTGAACCGATTGGACGCCGCTCTTTGCTATGTGGATCGTATATTGGCCATAGAGCCAGCCCGGTGGGAAGTTTTAATCTTGGCAGGAAGCTATCTGATTGCACTTGGTAAATATAGCGAGTCTATCGAGCGGCTGGCTGTGGTGCCGGAAGACAGCATCTACTTCCGCCGCTCTTTGGTGATGCGCTCAGCGGCGTATTGGTTCTTGGGGGATGAAACCATGGCAATCAAGCTGCTGCGAAGACATGGGGATGCGGCTTTATACCGTGAACTGGCTCTATGTTTTATGCAGGAGGCAGCTCTAAGGCTAGAAGAAGGGTTAAAGAAAAATAACAACAATAAGTTGTCGGAGCTGCTTCGACAGCTGCGCGAGGTGATAACCCATGGATAAGAAAAAGCCAAAACTGTCATTATGCATGGTGGTTAGAAATGAAGAGCTTTTCTTGCCAAGATGTTTGGAAAGCGTTAAAGAATTGGTGGATGAGATTATCATTGTCGATACAGGCTCCACGGATCGTACGATTCAGATTGCTGAGCAAGCTGGGGCTATCGTAATTCAGGAGCCTTGGGAACAGAATTTCTCCAAGCCCATTAACAGGTCGCTCAGGGAAGCTAAAGGAGAATGGATCATTCGTTTGGATGGTGACGAAGAACTGGTTGCAGAAGATAAAGGGAAATTGCGAAAACTAATGAGCGATCCCAAAGCGGAGGGCTATATTCTTCCGATCATTAGTCTGCTTAACGATCAGAATGTTGTCGAGGAAGAAGTATCTTCATTCATACGTTTGTTTCGAAATCGCCCCGAATATGTTTATGAGGGATTAATCCACGAACAGGTGATTCCTTCCATCTACAGAAGGAATCCGAATGCCATTATTAAATCCGCCGATGTGCGCATTAAACATTACGGATACCTGAAGGAAATTTCCGATGCAAAGGATAAAGGGAAAAGAAATCGGGAGATAACCCTAGAAGCGATTAAACGCGAACCTGACAATGGCTTTCTCCGTTTCTACATGGGGGTTGAGTACCGGCGACAGAATGAAAGGGAACAAGCCGTTGTCCACTTCGCCGAGGCAATGAAAATGCTCGATCCAAAGCTGCCATGGGCACCGCGATGTCTTCAAGCTTATACGACTGTGTTAATGGAATTGGGGCTGTGGGATCAGGCGATGTCTGTTGTAGAGGAAGGGATCGGGTTGTACCCTGACTATACCGACCTCGTTTATTTAAGTGGTGTGATTCATCATCAACGAGGAGATCATTCAACAGCGGTTTCCGACTTTTCTAAATGCATTGCCATGGGTGATCCGATAGGACTGAATTATGTGGTCAGTAAAGGGATTGGGGGGTATAAATCCTACTACGCGCTTGGCCTTGCCTATCGATCAATGGGGAAAGTTAAGGAAGCAGTTAGCGCCTATGAAAAATCGTATCAATTATTTCCCGCGCGTTCTGCGCCCCTTTATGAAATAGCGGCTATCCAACTGAATCGACAGTCTGCCATATGGATTGGTGAATATTTGGAAACGATCATGCCACAGCCGAAAAAAGATAAATACCCTGTGATTGCGGATATTTTATTGAGCCTTAGAAGGTATGAGGCCGCTGAAAAATATATGGCCGAGATGGTAAATCATGATCCCAATTACCAGTTCCGCTACTTGCTCGGAGGCTGTTATCGTAAACGTGGCGCCTATGAAGAAGCTATTCAGCAGTTGAGCGAAATTCCTGTCTCAAGTCTTTATTACGTCGAGGCAAGACTTCATCTTTACGCATGTTATAAATATCAAAATGAGCATGAAAAAGCTAAGGAAATTTTTGTGCAATTGAATGCGGATGAAGCTGTATTTTCCAAGCTATCGCTCTTATTCCTTGAGGATTCGAAGGATATTCTTTCAGAAGGTGTAAGACGGTTTCCAGAAGTTAGGTCTCTATCCATAGAGCTTGCGAAAATAGAGGAGGCCATCAAATATGTCGGGCAATGAAAAGCAGCGACTTAGTATGGTGATGATTGCCAGAGATGAGCAATTTAACATTGGGCGTGCTCTTCAAAGTGTGAAGGATATCATGGATGAGATGATCGTTGTGGATACCGGCTCTGTTGACGCTACGGTGGAAATCGCGGAATCTTTGGGGGCCAAGGTGTTTCATTTCCCATGGCAGGATGATTTCAGCTTGGCGAAAAATGTTGCGATCGAACATGCGACTGGCGATTGGATTCTATTGATGGATGCGGATGACGAGCTTCATCCAGAGGACCGGCCTCTCGTTAGGGAACTGCTGCATGAAACCGAAACCGATTGTTTCTTTTTCGATACACTCAGTTATTTCGGAGAAGGCGGCGGGCTTTATGTTCGCATGCTGCAGCCCCGATTGATAAAAAACGAACCGCACTTCCGTTTTACTGGAAAAATTCATGAAGCCTTACATTTGGATGGCGCTAGGATTAACTATTGTGATATCCGCATGCAGCACTACGGATATTTGAACACAGAGGTTGAAGCGAAGAAGAAAATTTCACGAAACCGTACGTTATTGGAAGGAGAATTGGCACAAAATCCTTCGGCGCTTACCTATTTTTACCTCGGTACGGAGCATTTGCGCGCGGGGGATTACGACTTGGCCGTAGAGGCATTTGAGCGTTCGGAGCAGCTCTATTTGGAGATGGGGATTAAACCCCCTTCGGAAATGTTGAAGAAAAAGATTATTGCATTCCAGGAATTGGGTCAATACGAGCGCGTCTACGAAGAAATAGAGGAAGCAATAAAGCTGTATCCCGATTACACCGATCTTTACTTTCTTCGAGCCGAAACGCTTGAGCAGGAAGGGAAGATCATGGAGGCGATTCAGGCTTACCGTGCCTGCATCGATCAGGGCGAACCGCCTGTGACATACAGTTCGATGAGTGGAAGCGGGTCCTACACAGCCCATTATCGAATCGGCTTCATGTATTCCGAGATTGAGGAGAGCGAGAATGCGCTAGAAGCTTATTTCGATGCCCTGCAATGCAACACGTCTTATGTTCCCGCAGTTCATGCTATCGCTGCCGAACTGGTCAAATCGAAAACGAATGAAGAAATAGCAACTTTATTGAGAAGACAGTTTGACTTGAATATTCCCATTGCCAATCAGTACTTTGCTGAAGCTTTTTCGAGTGCGGGTGCCTTCGGAATGGCGCTGGTTTTTCTTCATCAATATGAACGGCTCAGCCCATCTTTACCAGAAAATCTGTACCTCTTAAAGGCACAATGTTTGTTTTTTTGCGGTGACCTGCAGCAGGCTTACGGCATGTTCAATCAGATCCCCGAATATAGCCAGAAATATGTAAGAGCATCATTTTTCAAGTGTATCTACTACTGGTTATGCGGGGATTATTCGGAATCGTTAAATACCTTGGACATCCTTCGTCAAGCAAATCGATTCGCCCCCTATGAAATTGAAATGTGCACGAAAGTGAGTCGCATCTTGGAAGGGAAATCGGACTCCGATGAAAGGGCCGAATGGATTTTATCCGACAAGGAGGAGGAGGCGCTTCTCAGTTTAACGGAAATCTTTGTTCATTTAAAAAAATTCGACTGGATTTCTAGGATATATTCTGTTATTCCAAAGCAGTGGCACCACGAAGAAAATCTGATCCTATTTGCAAAGTTGTTGGTAAAGGAAGGAAATGCAGCGGAAGCAGAACGCTGGCTGCACTTATGGGATGATCGGGGAAACCCGAGTTTGGAAGCAGCTGTGCTCAAAGCGGAAATTGACCATTCATTAGGCAGATACGGCCAAGCTTGGCAGGAATATCAGGGAATATTGCACAAATTCCCGGATCATATCAAGGCGATGCTTGGTTCGTCGCGAATTTCATACCAATATTATTTGGAAACTACTCAATTGGAACGAAGCTCCTCAGTTCCGAAACGGAATCGGGAGAGCATCAGCCTCTGTATGATCGTTAAAAATGAAGAAGAGTGCCTGCCCACTTCGTTGCAAAACCTATCCAGCTTAGTCGATGAAATCATTATTATCGACACGGGCTCGGAGGACAAAACGGTTGTGATAGCGGAACAATACGGAGCTAAGGTTACTCAAATGACATGGAATGGCGATTTTTCCATTGCACGCAACACAGCTCTGGAATTAGCAACCTCGAAATGGATTCTGGTCTTGGATGCGGACGAATGGCTGGAGCCTGAGGCTTGCGAAGGGCTGCGGGAATTGGTTCAAAACCCCGATATTGATGGTTATTTTCTGACTATCAACAGTACGATTGACGATACGCATACAATTATTGACCGTAGACTTTCGATGTTTAGAAACAAACCGGAATATCGATTTGAAGGGATCATTCATGAGCATATTCCTTTGCAACGCTTTTGGGAACGGGGGAATCGAGTTGAAACTGTTGACATTGTGATTCATCATGATGGTTACAAAACGGAAGTCATCGAGAAAAAGCAAAAATCAATCAGAAATATGGCACTCATTCAAAAGCAATTGCATCAGCAGGAATCGCCCCTTTATCGATACTATTTGGGTGTGGAATATATGCTGCAAAATCAGTTTCGTGAGGCAGCCATCCAATTTCAATCCTCCCTATTTCAATGGACCCCTGAACATCCCCAATATGCCGATAGTTTAAATAAGCTAACGCATTGTTATTTGACTTTACAAGAATACGAAGCTTGCGAACAGACGCTGAATATCGGGATCGCCCATTTTCCGGAATTTACCGATCTGCATTACGTATTCGCGATGTGCGCTTTCGAACAGGGAAAGTGGAGTCAAGCCACTCACCACTTTGAAACATGCATTGCCATGGGTGCGGCACCCTATCTATATTCCAGTTTTGAAGGTGTAGCTACCTACCATGCCTATTACGGACTAGGGTTAGTTCATCGTGAGGCGGGCCAATGGGAACAATCTACTCGGTATTTTACATTAGCGTTAGATGTCAATCCCGGATTTACCCAAGCTTCTGAGCAACTCATTCAAAACTGGAGAATCCGGTACGGCATTACCCTTCAATACGCTAAAGAATCGTTACAGTTGGGAATTCAATTCCATCCGGGATCGCATCGTCTACAAGAAAAGTTGGGAAGCCTTTAAGGCATAAATACCTCTAAAAGCGGGAAAGAGAGGGGGAAGTTATTATGGAAACACCGTTCATGTCAGTCTGCATACCTACTTACAACAGGGCTGATCGGCTTGCAGATTGTATCCGCAGCGTTCTTGGGCAAAGCTTTCAAGACTTTGAACTTGTTATCGTGGATAACCATTCCACCGATCATACGGAAGCAGTAGTTGCTTCATTTCATGACGATCGGATCCGCTTTATTGTCAATAAGTGGAACATCGGAGCCGCAGCAAATCATAACCTCTGCCTGCTTGAGGCGAAAGGGAAATATATTAAATTTCTTCACTCTGATGATTTTCTGCTTACAACGGAGGCATTACAACGTTTTCACGATGCCGCGATAAACCAACCGAGTGCGGGAATCATTACCTGCTGCTTCACATTTAATTCGGAGAAATTCTTATCTCAGCCGTTCGATCTGCTGCGGACCAAAGGCTTCAGTACCGCCAGGGAGTGCATGAACATTCACAGCTTCGGACTTCCCAGCGAATGGATGATCAAAAAGGAGATTTTGCCTTATACAGGGCTGCTGATCGATTCCCATATTTGCGATGTCGATTTTATGATGAAGACGGTGTATTATTTTGATACTTTTGCTATTGCCGAGCCTCTCGTTAATCACACCCTGCACGATGGAAGCGAAACGACGATCGCTTCCCAGATGAATGGATGGGAATTTATGCGGTTTAAGGCGCTTGAACAGCTTCCCTATTTTTCTGCACTATCTGTGGAACTGAAAAATGTACTGAGTAATTATTTGCATATGGCAATGATGATAAGAGTGAAGGAAGCCATAGAGAAGCAAGCTTACCATATTGCCCTTCAAGGCCTGCTTGATTTGCTAAGGATGGATCCCCAGTTACGCGATTATGAGGGAGAAGATAGGGAGAGGGTGCTGACCCGCTTGCAGGATCTGCTTATATTCAGGAAAACCCCTGTTGAAATCGTTAACTACATGCAATCACAGAATGAAAGCAGAGCCTATGCTCATCTCTATCATCATGGCATTGCATTTCGCCATCAACTCTACAATTTGGAAAAAAAAATGAGGGAATCCAACAAACAGCTTCACGTTCTGGGGGATGGGGGATTGGCGGGATGTTTTCTAGAGGCTTTTCCAGAATTGAAACAGCGTGTATCTCGGATTGTTCAGACAGAGCAGCAAGATCAAGGAGCGGATTCCTTCATGGGCATTCCGATCACAACGGATCTCCAAATAGATTTCTCGGATACGTTTGCCATTCTCGCCTCCGATGTCAACATGAGAAACCATAGGTATGCTTTGATTCGATCTGGACTAGTTGAAGGCGAGCATTTCCTCCCTTTAGCGGAGCTCAACTAATGGCTACAACCCATATGATCACCGTTTCTACCGTTCAAGAAGCGGATTTTAGGACCCTCACGGAGGCGGTCCTTGCTGCGGAACCGGGAGATACGATCATTGTATACCCAGGTACTTACAGGGAAAATATCCTCATTGACAAACAAGTGAAAATCATTGGAATCGGTACTCCGGGTCAAGTGATATTGATCGGGACAGATTCCTACAGCCTTGAGATTAAAACTGATTTTGCGTCGATTGAAAACATGATGATCAATTATGAAGGCGAAGGGGAATTCGGTGCGGTTTATATCACGAAGGGTTCCCCTATTCTTGAACAATGTGAAATGTCATCGACGGCAGGACCTGTATTGGGCATTTGCCACGAAGGGGATCCCGTCATCAAACGTTGTAAAATTCATTCTGGACAAGATGCGGGAGTCCATGTGTTTGACGGCGGTCAAGGGCTGTTCGTGGATTGCGACATCTGTTCTCAGAAGTCAGCCAATGTGGTGATCGAACGCGGAGGTGATCCCGTTTTTCGAAGGTGCCGGATTTATGGTGGAGGAAATGCTGGCGTATTGGTCGATGACGAAGGCAGAGGGAGTTTCGAATCCTGTGATATTTATGCCAACGCTAAAGCGGGCTTAGCGATTATTCACGAAGGCAATCCTAAGCTTACCAAATGTCGAATTTTCGATGGTCACGATGCTGGGATATACGCAACAGAACGCGGACAGGGCCTCTTAGAGGATTGTAAGATATATGGAAACGAGATGCTGAATGTAGCCATTAAGAGAGAGGCGAATCCCCAATTAAGGCGCTGCCAAATTTTCGAAGGGAAACAACTCGGTTTGCTCATTGCGGATAGTGGCTTAGGAATTCTGGAGGACTGCGGGATCTACGGCCATGCCGGTCAAGGACTATGGATTCAAGACGGCCATCCGCAATTGGTGAATTGTGTGATCAACGATCGAAGTAACGTACTTATCTCGTCTACTGTCATTCCGTCGTCATTTACCGGAATGGAAGACCGTAAGAGCTTAGCGATGCTGCTTCAAGAGCTTGAGGGATTTGTGGCCATGGACTCCATTAAACAATCCATTCTAGATCTAGTTGATTATATTGACTTTGTAAAGGACCGTCAGCGCCTAGGCATAAAACCGGCCGAATCTCTGACGCTGCACATGCTTTTTGTTGGCAACCCCGGAACAGGGAAAACGACAGTTGCCCGCTTGTTAGGTAAGCTGTTTAAATCCATGGGCCTATTAGAAAAGGGGCATGTTGTGGAAGTCGACCGTTCTGGTTTAATCGCAGAATATGTGGGTCAAACGGCGATGAAAACAGAGCGAGCGATTCAATCGGCTTTGGGTGGCATCTTATTCATTGATGAAGCTTATACGTTGGCGAAATCAGATTCGGGGCAAGATTTCGGTAAGGAAGCAATCGAAGTGATATTGAAACGAATGGAGGATCTTTCAGGTCAATTCGTAGTCGTTGCCGCAGGTTATCCGCAAGAGATGAAAACCTTGATTGACATCAACCCCGGTCTAAGGGAGAGGTTTAAGCAGACGATTGTTTTTCCAGACTACACACCGGATGAACTGCTCCTGATCGCCCGTCATATGGCCTTAAGCGAGGAATATATCCTGAGTTCCGACTTTGAAGCCTTACTACATCATTATTTTATGGAGCAATACCGAAAGCGTGATTATTCTTTTGGCAATGCCCGCTTGGTTCGTAACTGTTTGGAAAAGGTGAAGATGGCTCATGCCCGGCGCTCTGCAAAATTACCAAGAGACAAGCGAACAAGGGAAGTAATGACTACCCTTTTACCCGAGGACATGTCCGCTCTTCGACCTCCCCGATTGCATAAAAAGGTTTCCATTCCTATTGATGAGCCCCGTTTAAACAAGGCATTACAAGAGCTTCAGAATATGGTAGGCCTCAAGGAAATCAAGAAAAATGCAAACGAACTTGTGAAACTTAGCCGGTATTTTAAAGAGTCTGGTCAAAGTACCCCATTTATGTATCCCCATTTTTTATTTCTTGGCAATCCTGGAACAGGGAAGACGACGGTAGCCAGGCTGTTCAGCGAAATTTATGCGGCCCTCGGAATTTTGTCAAAAGGTCACTTGGTGGAAACATCAAGAGAGCATTTTATTAGTCCATGGGTTGGTCATACTGAACAAAAAACGACGAATCTAATAAGCGAAGCATTAGGCGGGGTATTGTTTATCGATGAAGCTTACACACTGAGGTCCGAGGAATTAAAAGAAGATTACGGCCAAGTTGCAATAGATCTGCTGGTCAAGCAAATGGAGGATCGAAGAGGCGAGTTCATTGTCATTGCAGCGGGGTATACGCAAAAAATGCAGACATTTATGCAAAGCAACCCGGGGCTTCAATCCAGATTCTCCCAGACTCTTTATTTCGATGACTATGAACCAGACGAATTACTGGAGATGACGAAAAGATTAATCAACTATCATAACTATGTTGTAACTGAGGAAGCGGAAGAAATGTTATGTCGATATTATGAAGACATATATCTGGACCGGGATACATTTTTCGGGAATGGAAGGCTAACACGCAATATCGTAGAGGAAGCATTAAATTATGCCGAATTGAGAAAGGCGGACGACTTTGCGGCATATCATCGTTATGATAGCGAAAAAAAGATACTTTTGGCGGATATAGCTTTCTTGCATAAGCAAAGGTAAGCCAAGCGAATGTAATCTATCCATATAAGGGGTGTGATGCGTTTGAATCCATTAAAGATTGTTTTTGCGAATATGCTTTATGATTACGGGGACCCTGCTAGAGGATATAGTTTGGAAATGGTTCTATATGACCAGCTGCACCGGATGGGACACCGACTTGTCCCTTTTCATTATGACGTGCTTTTACATGAATTCGGAAAAGAGAAGATGAACGCCATGCTGCTCGAACTGGTTCACAAGGAAAAGCCGGACGTGCTCTTTACTATTCTTTCTGAAAATCAATTTGACCCGATGATCATCAATGAAATAAGCCATCGAACAGATACCGTTACCTTTAATTTATGTGCAGACGATCATTGGCGCTTCGCTTATTCTAGTTCATGGGCTCAGCATTTTAATTGGATGGTCACCACCTATGCAGGGGCTATCCAGCAGTATCACCAGCTTGGTTATTCGAACGTCATACATTCGCAATGGGGCTTCAATCCGGGCATTCATCGAAAAATAAATGTCGAGAAAATATATGATGTTTCCTTTGTTGGGATGCCTCACGGGAACCGTGTCGAAATATTGCAGCAATTGGTCGATACGGGAATTGGGGTACATGTGTGGGGAAGCGGCTGGTCTACGGGGAGAGTATCTCTGGAAGAGATGGTAAAGATCTTTAATCAAACCAAGATCAATCTCAATTTAAGCAGGTGTTCCTCCGCAGACCTCTTACAAATTAAAGCGCGGGATTTCGAGGTTCCGGGATGCGGGGGGTTATTGATGAGCGGCTATAACCCGGAGCTTGCTTCCTACTACGAATTTGGAAAAGAAATAGAGACATATCGCGATGTTAAGGAATTGATAGAGAAGATTCAATATTACTTACTTCACGAAGAGGAAAGAAAACGTATTGCCGCCGCAGGACACATGCGGGCAGTGGAAGAACATTCGTATAAGCAAAGATTTGTAGATATTTTTCGGAAAATGGGGCTTGCAGATTAAAACGAAGGATGAACCGTAATTACTTTGTAGACTCCCGAAGTAATACTAGGTGGTTCACAGATTCCAGCGTGAAGCTGGAATTCTCAGTTGCGACCGCGGCGGACGCCTCCGCCTCCGCCAAGCCCCTTCCGCTTCCGGCTACCAATGACAACCAGTTCAACAGTCGGAATTCCAAATGAATCGCCTAGAATCAGTGGGGAATTATCGCTTTTTTACAGTTTTTTTGCTGCGTAATTTGGGGTTGAGTTTGCGTTTGGTAATAAACGTCAACATTTGCTTGTAGGTCTTTCTCTAACGTTCTGAAAGAAACCCTTGTAAATTTGGCAAAACGCGATGGGGTGGTGACATAGTTGCTGTTTGGCTTGATTTTGATTCCAGACGTATCCAAATAATAATTGATTTCGTCAGGACTGACTTCAACCTGAATTTCCAAGGTTGCATCATGACTTAGATTTTGGATCATGTACATGATGTTCGTTGAGAGAGAGGTATCCTGTGGTGGCAGATATAGAAATTCATTATCCGCCGTTAGTCCTTTAAAACTCTGTTCAATGAATTCGAGAGTCCTTACCTGAATTGCTTTTATTTTATGATAAATCATTAATTTTTTCTTGATATGTTTATTTAGGGTATGTTTTCTGCGGTGTTTTCTCTTTTTAGGAGGACAGAGCACCCTTTTTTTTGTTGCACAATGTTTGGTTGGTTTAACCGGGCATTTTATTGCTGACTTGCTAATAGAAACTGCAACTTTTGTCTCGGCAAGCTTCCTATGATCCGATAAAGGAACGACCACGCCATAGAAAGATCTAGCTAAGGAAAGGTTAGACCGCAATGTATTACGTATCGTCATGGTATCTACCCTTAATTTTTTCGTAAACTGCGGCTTACCTTTGTTTGTAAATGGGATATATGTTATAGGTTTCATTTTCTTCCGAGTGGCAGATTCATTCAAACCTTATCTCACCGCCTTAATATACTTATTGTATTGTATGTAGGTGATTGGAGGTATTGATTATGCGAAAACCCATTATTTCAATTTATTAGGCGAAAAACGTTACAGGATGAGAATGAGTTGAATAAAATGCACCATAGTACCCCGATTGCGAGGAAAACATAAATGAGAGCGTTAGTCACGGGTGCATCAGGTTTTGTCGGTTTTCATCTTGCTCAGACCTTGCTTGCCATGGGTTTTGAGGTGCATATTTTCACACGGAATCAATCGAGCAGATGGAGGATTCGTCATTTGGACGGTTTGCTGACAGAACATCACGTAGACTTGAGTTGTTTCTCTGATGTAGAACAGGCCGTACTCCGTATAAAGCCCGATGTGATCGGCCATTGTGCAGCTTACGGCGGCTTTTCATTTCAAAACCATGCCGATTTTATCATCCATACAAATTTATTGGGTACTATTAACTTGCTGAGCGCATGTGAAAAAACAAACACCGGTTAAAGAGATCGTTTCTCTCATTTGTGAAATCATGGGGACAACAGTGGATCCGATCTGGGGAGATGTTCACATTCCTTTACATGAATCAACCACATGGGCTGCCAATATCAGCAAAGCCAAAAATGAATTATTATGGCTGCCTTCTCCCTCTCTCTATGATGGAATCTCAGATACCGTGAAATGGTTTGAACAACAGATCCATGACTATCCTTGAGTTAAAGGTGGTAAGCAAAAAATGAAGCTTTCTGATTATGTCATTGATTTTATTGTCAGACAGGGCGTTTCCCATATATTCGAAATGGTTGGCGGAGCGATTACGCACCTTCTAGATTCGACCTATGATAGAAAGGATATTCATTGTGTATCTGTTCATCATGAACAAGCAGCAGCATTTGCCGCAGAGGGATATGCCAGAATCAATGGCAACCTGGGTGTTGCAATGGCAACTAGCGGGCCAGGAGCTTTAAATTTAATCACGGGTATCGGTTCTTGCTATTTTGATTCGGTTCCCACCTTATTTATTACTGGTCAAGTAAATACCTACGAGTATAAGTTTAATAAGCCTCTTCGCCAGATTGGGTTTCAGGAAACAGATATTGTAAGCATCGTCAAGCCTATTACTAAATACGCGGAGCTAGTCGTAGATCCGCATATGATTCGTTATCACCTAGAGAAGGCGGTATACCTAGCACAATCAGGAAGGCCCGGACCGGTGCTGCTTGATATTCCGATGAATATTCAACGAGCGGAGATTGAGCCGGAAGAGCTTGAAGGCTTTACCCCTAATTGGATATGTGAACAGGGAGGTATACAAGATTGGGAAGAAAAAACATTTGAAGAAATAATCTTACTCATAAAAAAAGCCGAACGACCGCTTATTCTTGTCGGTGGCGGCATTCGAACAGCAGGTGCTCATGGGGAATTACTCCATTTAGTCAAGAAAACGGGAATTCCAGTCGTATCATCGCTTATGGGGCTTGATGCTATTTCGCATGATAACCCTGCCTTCTTTGGGTTAATTGGTTCCTATGGCAACCGTTATAGCAATTTGGCGCTTGCCAATTGTGACCTGCTGTTCGTACTTGGCTCTAGATTGGATACAAGACAAACGGGAAGCAGACCCGATACGTTTGCCCGGGCGGCGAAAATCATCCACGTTGATATCGATAGGAATGAACTGAATGCGAAGGTGCGAACGGATATTGCTCTTCATGGTAGTGTGACGCATTTCCTTAGTAGATTATGCGAGTTGGTTCCACATTTAGGAACACTAGATTTATCAAGTTGGTATGAAATAATCAACGGGTACCGCGACCGTTATCCCTCCGCTTCACCCAGCATAGATACCCGAGCTATTGACCCGAACCATTTCATACAACTGCTTTCCGAACACTGTGGGCCGAACCAGGCCATCTGTCTGGATGTGGGTCAGCATCAGATGTGGGCGAGCCAATCCTTTCAAATCAAGCAAGGACAGCGGTTATTGAATGCGGGCGGAATGGGTGCCATGGGATTCGCTTTGCCTGCAGCCATTGGTGCAGCGAAAGCAAATCCTGGGCAGCAAACGGTCGTCATTGCGGGAGACGGGGGAATACAGGTCAACATTCAGGAATTGGAAACGATTAAACACCACAAGCTGCCGATTAAAATATTCGTCATGAATAACTACAACCTGGGGATGGTGAGACAATTTCAGGACGTTTATTTCCAAGGCAGACAGCAATCTTCACTCATCGGATACAGTTGTCCTAATCTAGTCAGAATTTCCAAGGCCTACGGCTTTCGAACATACCAAATCCCCAATCTGGATCAAGCAGAAGGAATCATCATGAAGGCCCTTGCTTATAAAGGGCCGGTGCTCGTCCATGTTCCTTTGGATCCGCGTTCCGTTGTTCAACCGAAGCTGGTAGTTAATAAACCGATTGAGGATATGTCACCGCAATTGGATCGCGATGTGCTGCAAAAGGAAATGCTGATCGATTTGCTGGAGGATTGAAGACAATACTTACGAAGTAAGCTTTGCTTGCTGCCGCTCATTTTCTTCGTCATCATCAAGATCCAGTTCTCATTACACTGCCGGCTGACCACTATATCGAAGGGGACGATGAATTCCGTGAAGCCGTGAATAAAGCTTATCTTCAGGCTAGAAAAGAAAGGTGTGTCGTGACGCTAGGCATTAAACCAACAAGACCAGAAACTGCTTACGGATATATTAAAATACACGGGGACACCTTCGAAGATGTATGCTTAGTCGAAAAATTCACTGAAAAGCCGGATGCGAATACGGCACAAAGCTGGGTAAGCAAGCCCCACTATTATTGGAACAGCGGTATTATGGCCTGCGTCAGAGCAGGGTACAATTCATCTGGAAATGGTAAAACGACAGGTATACAAGGAACTTCCAAGTATTTCAATTGAATACGGGGTTCTTGAGAAGCTGCCTGTTACTTATCTAATCCCGGTCACTTTTCAATGGGATGACCTAGGAAGTTGGTCAGCGCTGGATAGATGGATACCTCGGGACGAACAATCCAACGTAATCGTAGGCGATCACAAGCTGCTGCATTCAAAGGAGTGCACCGTATATAGCGAACGGACATTTGTTGGAACGATAGGGGTGGAGCAGCTCATTATTGTCGTTACGGACGATGCCGTCCTTGTCTGTCACAAGGATAATGAGCAGGAAATAAAGAGCTTGCTTGAACATTTTAAACAATATGAATGAAGGAGATCACCGTATGGCTCAATCCGCTAAAGAACTGAGGGATCAGATTTTGGAGCTATCTAGGCAATATTATAACCTTAATTGGGTCAAACGGAAATTCCGTCCGAACCAGGATTATGTTCCGGTTTCGGGGAAGGTGTTTGATGAGGAAGAGCTCGTTCATCTGCTTGATTCCTCGCTTGATTTTGTACTGACCTCGGGACGGTATGCCCACCGATTTGAAGCTGAATTTGCTCGCTTTATGGGGACTCGCTACGCGATATTAACCAATTCCGGATCAAGTGCGAACCTGCTTGCGCTTTCCTCCCTTACCTCTCCTGAATTAGGTAATAGACAGCTAAAACCCGGAGATGAAGTGATTACCGTAGCGGCGGGTTTCCCAACGACGGTGAATCCGATACTGCAAAACGGGCTAGTTCCTGTTTTTTTGGACGTAAACATGTCCACATATAACATAGATACAGCGCTTCTGGAGTCAGCGGTCAGTCATCGCACAAAAGCAATTATGATTGCACATACACTAGGTAATCCGTTTGATCTGGATGAGGTATTGCGCATTGCACGTAAATATAATTTATGGCTAATTGAGGATACCTGTGATGCCGTAGGCTCGGAATTTCGGGGGGAGCAGGTTGGTTCTTTCGGGGATTTGGCAACAGTCAGCTTCTATCCTGCCCACCATATTACGATGGGAGAAGGCGGAGCCGTACTGACCTCAAATCCCCTGCTTAGAAAGCTAGTCGAGTCGTTTCGGGATTGGGGACGGGATTGCTGGTGCGAACCTGGTAAAGACAACACCTGCGGTAAAAGGTTCGATTGGAAACTGGGAGAACTCCCGCACGGTTATGATCATAAATATACGTATAGCCATATTGGCTACAATCTAAAGCTGACAGATATGCAGGCTGCTATTGGTGTAGCGCAATTTAAGAAGCTTCCTGCTTTTATTAAGCAGCGCAAACTTAACTTTCACTATTTGCGAGAAGGACTAGAACTTCTGCAGGATGTGCTGGTGCTGCCGGAGCCGACGTTAAACAGCGAACCAAGCTGGTTCGGCTTTCCCATCACAGTACGGTCTGATTCGCTGCTAACCAGAAATCAATTGGTCGCTTTTCTGGAATCGCACCGCATCGCTACACGCTTGCTTTTTGCTGGAAATCTGCTTCATCAACCAGCTTACCGGCATGTGAACTACCGTATCGTAGGCGAATTGACAAATACCGATCGCATTATGCATGATACGTTTTGGATTGGCATATACCCTGGCTTAAACGAAGAGATGCTGAATTATGTCATCGGAGTTTGCTATCAGGCGTTCAAAAGGGAGAAGTCATGATGAAAGTGGTCATCTTAGCTGGGGGACTTGGTACGCGGATTAGTGAAGAGACACAGATAAAACCAAAGCCTATGGTTGAAATCGGGTCCCAGCCTATTCTGTGGCACATTATGAAAATGTATTCCGCTCACGGATTCAATGATTTTATTATTTGTCTGGGTTATATGGGACGCAGTATTGTCGAATATTTCAATCATTATGTGTTCAATCATTCCGATATTACGTTTGATTTGAAACAAAATCAGCGAATTATTCATAATAACGCCATTGAGCCCTGGAAAGTTACTTTGGTGCACACGGGGAAGGAAACGATGACGGGGGGGAGAGTCAAGCGGATTCAACCCTATATCGGTAATGAAACGTTCATGCTTACTTATGGTGACGGAGTGGCTGATATTGACATTTCCGAACTACTTCGCTTTCATCGTGAGCATGGTAAAGTAGCAACTGTGACGGCAACACAACCGCTCGGCAGATTTGGATCATTACAACTTACGCAAGATAACCGTGTTAAATGTTTCAGGGAGAAACCAAGAGGAGACGGTTCTTGGATCAGTGGCGGATTTTTTGTAATGGAGCCGGAATTTTTTAATTATCTGGAAGGGGATCATACCGTTCTGGAACAAGAGCCTTTGGAGAAATTAGTAAAGGATGACCAAATGATGGCTTTTAAGCATTCAGGATTTTGGCATCCCATGGATACATTAAGAGATAAAAATATTTTAGAGGAAATATGGAAAACCGGGAAAGCACCATGGAAAATGTGGGAGTAGTTTATTTGCCAAAGAGACTGGGGATTGGAACATGCTGAACACGGCATTCTGGAAGGAAAAAAAAGTATTTGTCACAGGCCATACGGGCTTTAAGGGAGCATGGTTATCTTTGTGGCTTGAATACATGGGTGCTGAAGTTTATGGGTATGCACTGAAACCGCCGACTATTCCCAGCCTGTACGAAGTCTGTCAAGTTGAGAGCCGGCTTGCTAGTGTAACCTATAACGATATACGAAACCTTGACGCCTTATGTCTTGCCGTACAATCTGCTAAACCGGACATCGTTATTCATATGGCTGCTCAGCCGATTGTCAGAAAATCGTACGTGAACCCTCGCGAAACCTATGAAACCAACGTGCTCGGCACCGTGCATTTATTTGAAGCTGTTCGCTGTTCCTTAGCCGAAGGAAATTCAATAAAGGCAGTGATTAATGTTACTACGGATAAATGTTATGATAATAAGGAATGGGATTGGGCTTATAGAGAGAATGATGTTCTTGGCGGTCAGGATCCGTATTCCAATAGTAAAGCATGCTCCGAATTGTTAACGACAGCTTATCGTGCTTCTTTTTTTTCTGGGGCAAAAGGGTTGGCGGTAGCATCCGTAAGGGCAGGAAATGTGATCGGCGGGGGGGACTGGGCGGAAGACCGTCTGCTTCCTGATTGTATTGCAGCCATTATCAAAGGAGAATCAATACAAATTCGGAATCCCTCATCTGTCCGCCCGTGGCAGCATGTTTTGGAACCGTTAGGTGGATACTTGCATCTTGCGGAAAAGCTGGTGACAGGTGGGGAAACTTATGCCGAAGCATGGAATTTCGGACCTGATGAAAGCGAAGTCTACTCGGTTGAACAGGTGGTTGGAATGCTTTGCGCCAAATGGGGCGGTGAAGCAACGTATCAAACGCAACTCCCGGCGGACCATCTACATGAAGCTCGTATGCTTCGGCTGGACTGCTCGAAAGCAAAGTTACGCTTAGGTTGGAAGCCTCAATGGAACATTAGCGAGACGTTGGATAAAGTGGTGGAGTGGACACAGAGTTGGATAAAGAATGAGAATATGGTCAAATCCTCTATCAAGCAAATCAAAGAATATATGGGGGAGAAATCCACATAATTATAAAAAGTTATATATGATCCTAAAATAAAGGTGAGAGCAGCCTGGCGAAAACTTCATTCATTTTTTGCAGGGTTGACCGCTTTTTGAATTCTGATAGTAAAATCTCTTCGCTTACGTTAAGATCCGTGAAAAAATCTTGTACCAGACGGTTCACGATCTTCCTGTCAAAAAAAACTGCGTTCATCTCGAATTGGTCACAAAAGCTTCGCATATCCATATTAGTACTGCCGGAGCAGGCCAAGTCATCTGAAATCAATACTTTAGCATGGAGGAATCCTTTTTGATAGCAATAAAACCGTACCCCTACCTGCAGCAATTCTTGTACATAGGATAAAGTGCTGTTGTAAACAAGTTTTTTGTCAGGGACGCAAGGAATGATGATGCGAACATCTACACCACCCATGACGGCCGTTTTTATTGCCAACAGGACACCGGGGTCGGGAATGAAGTAAGGCGTCTCCATATAAATTCGCTTCTTTGCCGAAACGATAAGGGAGAAAATAAGCTCCTGGATGGTTTCATCCGGACCGCTCTTCACGATTTGAACAAATTCTCTTCCTTGACTGTCCTGAACCGGAAAAAAAGTTGGGTCGGTGAGTAATTTCCCTTTAACCATATACCAATCGGTCAAAAAGGTATACTGAATCCACAGTACAGCATCTCCCTTCATGCTGAAATGAGTGTCCCGCCAGTAACCCAAAGTGGGATCTTTCCCCAAGTACTCGTCTCCGATATTCAAACCGCCAAAAAAACCGATTTTCCCGTCGATGACTACGATTTTACGATGATTACGGTAATTGAGCCGCCTATTAAAAAAAGCGGGTAATGGAGGGGAAAAGCACCCGGTTTCCACGCCGGCATGCTGCAAGCGTCTCACATTAGCCTTTCCCAAGCGACGGCTGCCAATCCCGTCATATAGAAGCCGCACGTTAACCCCTTCCTGCACTTTTCGGATCAACAACTGCTCAAATCGGGTACCGAAATCGTCATCCCGGATAATGTAAAACTCAATATGAATATGATGCTTGGCCACGGCAATCGACTCCAGAATCGCTTCAAAGGCTTGTTCTGCTTCGGTGTATACCGTCGTTTCATTGCAAGCGGTGATGGGGATGGTCAGTTTATTTTGGAGTAAAGTATGGAATTTATTATTTTTCGAAACCGTTTCCGCAAGTCTATTTTTCGGTATTCGCTGGTTGCATCGATCAATGAGGTCTGCCTTGAACGATTCCCGACTATATTCTTTCTGGCGAGGGATGCGGTGGCGGGAATATTCTTTCGCTATAAAATAATACCCCAGAAAACCAATCAACGGGATCATAAACAAGATCATTAGCCAAGCTACCGCTTTGTCCGGGCGACGATATTCGGTGATGATAATGGTAATGATTTGGATGATCAATAACGAGAAAGCCAGTATGATCCAAAGCAATGGTTCAATCTCCCTTTCAAATGCGTTTGATGTATGGAGCGTTGCAGGCTATTTTTACCCTCTATACTCCAAAAAATCCAAGTATGATAAATGTTGCATCTTTTGTATAAGCTAAACAGGATTTGAATTGGAATAAGGAGTAATGTTATGAGTCACATAATTCAAGGTCGGGATTCTCTTATTATTGGCATTGATGTAGGCTCAACGACTGTCAAGGCCACGTTGGTGAATCCGGAAAGCAAGCAAATCCTTTGGTCGGACTATCAGCGTCATCATACGAAGCAGGCGGAGAAGGTGTTGGAAATGTTAGTTGCCATTGGGAACGAATTTCCGGACATCAAACAGGAAAACGTTCGCGTCTTTGTGACGGGTTCCGGCAGCGGCCCTATTGCTCCGCATATCGGAGCGAAATTCGTACAGGAAGTTAATGCGGTTACCATGGCTGTAGAGCATCTTCATCCCGATGTCGGGAGCGTAATCGAACTTGGGGGACAGGATGCAAAGATCATCATTTTTAAGGAAAACGAGCAAACGGGCCATAAGCAAGCATACACCTCTATGAATGACAAATGTGCATCAGGCACCGGCGCCATGATTGACAAGTGTCTGATCAAAGTAGGGATGCCTATGGATGATGTGGGAAAACTGCACTTTGACGCTTCGAAATTGCACCATGTGGCCGCAAAGTGTGGGGTATTTGCCGAAACGGATATTGTTAATCTCGTTAAAAGCGGAATCCCTTCCACAGAAATCATGTGTTCGCTGGCGGATGCCATCGTCATGCAGAATCTTTCCGTCCTCACCCGCGGCAATACACTGCGGCACCGTGTTCTGTTGCTGGGAGGACCGAATACCTACTTAACCTTCCTGCAGGAATGCTGGCAGAGGCGGATCCCTCAGACTTGGCAGGAACGGGAATATGATTATCCGAAAGATAGGCCCGTCGAGGACTTGATTTTTGTTCCTGACCATTCGCAGTATTATGCAGCCTATGGAGCCGTCCTGTACGGGATGCACGAACCGATTAATGTTGGTGAGTACCTGGGATTGAAAGGGCTGAAGGAATTTATTGCCCACGGCCGTAAAGCCAAACTGAGCGAGAAAGCGGGTCCGCCGCTGGTTAACACCGAGGATGAACTGGAACAGTTTCGCCGTAATTACAGCATCCCCAGATATACGCCCGCAAGCTTCACCCCGGGGCAGAAGGTGAGAGCAGTGATCGGTCTTGACGGCGGTTCCACTTCATCCAAGGCCGTTCTGATTGATGATCAAGGAGCTATCCTGCTTAAAGAATACCAGCTTTCCAAAGGAAATCCGCTTGAAGATACGAAAGAAATGTTGACGCGGATCCGGGATAAGGTGAAGGGGCAGGGGGCCGATTTGGAGATTATCGGTTTTGGCGCCACGGGGTATGCCGCGGATGTTTTGGAAAAAACATTAAAGGCGGACATCAACATTGTGGAGACCGTCGCGCATATGATGAGCGCTGTTCACCAATTCGGCGACATCGATGTGATCTGCGATATCGGGGGGCAGGACATCAAAGTTCTTTTTCTGAAAAACAGGGATATCCGTAACTTCAAGCTGTCCAACCAATGTTCCGCCGGGAACGGGATGCTGCTGCAGGCGATGGCGGATCAGTTCGGTATTCCGGTTCAAGAGTATGCGGATACGGCTTTCAGCGCAGATCTGAGCCCTAAATTTTCCTATGGCTGTGCGGTATTCCTGGACGCGGATCGGGTGAATTTTCAGAAGGAGGGGTATTCCAAAGAGGAATTGCTCGCCGGACTCGCTCTGGTTTTGCCAAAGAATATATGGCAATATGTAGTGCAGATTCCGCGTATGGCTGAACTTGGCCGCAAGTACGTCCTGCAGGGCGGGACCCAATATAACTTGGCTGCGGTCAAGGCACAGGTCGATTATATCAAACAGCGGGTTCCCGATGCCGAAATATACGTTCATCCGCATCCGGGAGAAGCGGGTGCGATTGGCGCAGCCATGGAAGCATTGCGCATGGTGAAGCGGCGGGGGTATTCCATCTTTTTAGGACTGGATACCGCAATTGATTTACGTTATGTAAGCCGTAACGACGAATCGACCCGCTGCCAGTTTTGTCCCAACCACTGCAGCCGTACCTTTATTGATTCCGAGACACCGAACGGGCAAACTGCCCGATACATTTCCGGTTTCTCCTGCGAAAAGGGAACAGTGGAAGACAAGGCAGCGGTCATCAAATTAACAAGAGAGCGGCAGGAACTGAAAAAACACTATCCCAATCTCGTGGAATACGAGGCACATCGCATGTTTCAGCATTTCTACGATGCGGAGCGACTTCCCGAACCCGAGATGTCGATGGATGATGTCCAGCTGAAACGCGGTTGGCTTGGACTAAGCGGAAGGCGTACAAAACCAAACCAGCGTCAGTTTGCGCGTTCTTCCTCTGAGGCCATGAAGCGGCGCAACCGGATCCGTATCGGGATTCCCCGGGTATTACATATTTGGTCCACTGCCCCTTTTTGGCGGACATATTTCGAAACGCTCGGCATCGATGGGCGCAACATCGTGTTTAGCGATCATACAAGCGAGGAAATGTGGCAGGAAGGTGGCAAATACGGCTCTATCGATCCATGCTACCCTTCGAAGGTGGCTCAGGCTCATGTTCACAACCTGCTGTTTAAGCACCATGAGCAAAAAACGCTGGATTACATTTTCTTTCCGTGCGTCACCCATATTCCGACTCACCTGCAAAATGTAATGGATTCGTCCAGTTGCCCTATTGTGGCTGGCGCCCCGAATGTGATCAAGGCCGCTTTTACCAAAGAAGTGAATTTCTTCGAGTCGAGAGGAATTGCTTATCTGGATCCGGCGGTAACGTTCACCGAACCGAACATGATGAAGAAGCAATTGTATGAAGTGTTTGTTGAACATTTGCAGATTACGGAGGATGAAAGCGACTTTGCCGTAGAGCAGGGCTTGAGAGCGATGGAGTTGTTCGATGCGGAAATGCAAGAGAAGGGGCGCATAATCCTGGAGCAGGTCGAGCATGAAAATCGCCTCGCTATTCTGATGATCGGGCGCCCCTACCATTCCGATCCGGGCCTGAATCACGGCGTGCTTGAACAATTCCAGGTACTCGGCTACCCTATTCTGTCCATGCGTTCCATTCCCAAAGACGAGGCGTGGCTGCACCGCTTTTTCAGTGAAGACCTGAAGAGCGGGCGGGTGGAACAAGCGCTTGAAGTCAGCGATGTATGGCCGGAAAATTTCAGTTCCAACAGCGTGCAAAAAGTGTGGGCGGCCAAGTTTGCCGCGCGTCATTCCCATGTGGCAGTGCTGGACTTGTCCAGCTTCAAATGCGGACATGATGCACCCACCTACGGGTTGATCGATTCGATTATTTCGGCCGTGGGCACCCCGTACTCGGCGTTGCATGACATCGATGCCAACAAACCGAGCGGTTCGATCAAAATCAGGGTCAATACGTATGCTCACAGTCTGGGGCTTCATGAAGAGCGTCTGCAGGATTTGGCCCGCAAAAAAGCGGAGCTGCAGCAGCGCCTGGAGCAAAAATGCGCTGAATTGCAGGGCGGCAAACAAGACGAAGATGCTGAAGTTATTTAAATTATTTAACCAAACGAAGGAGTAAATCGATCATGATTGTCGCCAAAAGAAAGCAGAAAGCCGGAGTCCCGCCCTCTCTCGAAGACATACTTTTGAACTTTCAGAAGGAACAGGAAAAAGCATTAGGCGTGGATCAGGAGAACAAGAGCCAGTGGTTCGATCCCGTTCCTCATCCGTTTTTGGCCAAAGATAAATCCACCACGACCCTTCTTTTCGGGGGACTGACGATGGCACACGATTATTTGGTGGAGGCGGCATTAAAAGGGTTAGGGTATCGGGTGCAGCATATGGAATGTCCTGATAATGAGTCGCTGCGCTACGGCAAAGAGTTCGGCAACCGCGGGCAGTGCAATCCAACATACTTCACAGTCGGCAATTTAATTAAATATCTGCATAACCTTCGTGATGTGGAAGGCAAATCAAAGGAAGAAATCATCGGCAACTACCTATTCGTTACCAGCGGTTCTTGCGGTCCTTGCCGTTTCGGCGCCTATGTTACGGAGTACCGAAAGGCTCTGCGCGATGCGGGATTTGAGGGTTTTCGGGTTCTTTTGTTCCAACAGACGGATGGGCTGAAACAGGCGACCGGCAGCGAATCGGCGCTCAAATTGGATACCCCGTTTTTTATCAGCCTCCTGAAAGCCGTTCTTTTGGGAGACATTTTGAATGCGCTGGCTTACCGTATCCGTCCCTATGAGGTGGAGGCAGGTTCAACAGACGCCGCTCTGGAACGCTGCAAGCAGTATATATATGAAGCCCTGAGCGAGCGTAAACGGCTGAGACCGGCGTTGATCAGATGCCGCAGGGAACTGCAAACCGTTCGGGTGGATCGTACCAGAGTCAAACCTAAGGTATGCATCATCGGCGAGTTTTGGGCGATGACTACCGAGGGAGACGGCAACTATCAGCTGCAACGCTTTTTAGAAAGGGAGGGAGCCGAGGTGGAGGTGCAATCGTTGACGGTTTGGATCTTGTTCCTCATCTGGGCAGGGCGCTTCGATACCTTAAAGCGAATCCCTCTGCGCGTAGCCGATTCCGGAAAATATGGTCTGAAAGGAAAGCACCCGTTCCTGCATCTGCGTATGTTAGGGTTGGCTGATCGTGTCCTTCGTGTGACGTTCCAGACGTATGCCAAAATCATCGGTCTGTATCATTACCACCTGCCCAATATGGAGGAGATCGCCCGGGTCGCCCATGAACACTATAATAACCATCTGCGCGGCGGAGAAGGGCACATGGAGGTAGGAAAGCTGATTCTGAACGTAGTCAAGCGGAAAGTGAACATGACCATTTCTGTCAAGCCTTTCGGATGCATGCCGTCTTCCGGCGTTTCCGACGGTGTGCAGTCCCTGATCACTGAAAAATACCCCGACGCTATCTTTCTGCCGATCGAAACAACTGGGGATGGAGCGATAAACGTTTACAGCCGGGTGCAGATGATGCTGTTTAAAGCCAAGCAGGCGGCGCAGAAGGAATTTGACGAAGCCTTATTGAAAAAAGGCTTGACGGTTGAACAGCTTCAGAAAAAGAAGGGCCGTTTGAAATCTGCCTGTCCGCTGCAAACAAGCCGTCATGTGGTCGCTTGTACGGCGGCAAATCAGGTATACGGCGTGAGCAGGTTTTACAATGGGTTGTCGTTGCGACGAAACCATGAGAGCATTCAGAGGATATAACAACTGGAAAACCAAGAGGGCCTTACCTTTTCTGTGCGGATCTTATCTCACCAATTGACGTCCGTAAAGAAGTAGCTTTCCGATCAGAGGCGCGCGGCCTTCCTTTCGATGTCTTACTTGGTTTGCGGTACAGTTCCTCTTCGAAGGCGGACCAGGGGTGGTACATATAGACTCGCAAGAGCTGAAGCACACGCCAAGCCGTAATCAAGATCAAGAACAGTTGGTTCCAAATCGCCTGGGGTTTGTAGCTGTGCAATTTAACCGTCCGTAATTGCTGCTTCATCCATTTGAAATACAATTCTATGAGCCATCTGCATTTGTAGAGTCGCAGATGCATTTTGACGCCGCTAGCTTTGCAGGACATTTGCGCCCAATCCCCGAGTCCAAGCGGTAACCGAGGGTCGTGGAATCCACTACTATACTGAGCCTGTCGAATCGATCGGTCATTCCCCGATGTCTCGATTCACGTTGCTCCGCACGCGAAACCAATTGGAAAAATATCCACTCGAGTAAATTAACTGGGTCAAACATAAAAAACAAGCTGGCGCCTATCGAGTAGACACCAGCTTGAATAAAGCTAAGATATTAAAACGTTACATCTTCTCCTCTAAACGCTGCTACGTACAGTTTTTTCATTTCTTCTACAGACGTTTCTCGCGGATTGGTGCCTGTGCATGGATCTTTCACGGCGTTTGCCGCCATGCTGTCCACATGCATGTTAAACAGATCTTCAGATACGCCGTAGTCTCGGAGTGTACTCGGGATACCCATGTTACGGTTCATCTCACGGATCCACGCAATCAGCGCGTCTACCAGCGCGCCCGTCGATTGACCGGTGAGACCGATCCGTCTGGCGATAGCCGCGTAGCGGTCGGCGACGACCGTACGGTTAAACTGGATGACGTACGGCAGATAAATCGCGTTGGCGCAGCCGTGCGGAATGTCGAAGGTCGGGCCGCTTTTGTGCGCAAGACTATGAACGTTACCAAGCACCGCGTTGGCGAAAGCCATACCAGCCATACCTTGGGCGATATGCATCGCTTTACGCGATTCCTGGATGCCTTGGTACGAATGAAGCAGGTGCTGTTTCACCAACTCGACCGATTCAATCGCCAGCGCATCGGTCAGTAGAGTGCGAGGCTTGGCAACATACGACTCGATGCCGTGAGTCAGCGCGTCCATGCCGGTATATGCCGTTATTTGTTTAGGCATCGATTCAACCATCACCGGATCGATGACCGCCAGATCCGGCGTCAGTTCGAAATCGGCGAGGGGGTACTTGATGCCCGTTTTCTCATCGGTCACGACCGACAGATTTGAGATTTCCGAAGCGCTGCCGCTTGTCGTCGGAATGCCGATGAATTTGGCTTTGGTCCGCAGTTTAGGAAGCGTGAACGGCCGGCTTGCTTCCTCGAAGGTAAGCTGCGGATGCTCATAGAAGACCCACATCGCTTTCGCGGCATCCATCGGCGAACCGCCGCCAATGCCGATTACCCAGTCCGGCTGGAATTCGTTCAAGGTTTTGACCCCTTCCATCACCATGGCAACGGTCGGTTCGGATACAATACCCTCGATTACCCGTGTTTCCATGCCCGCTTCCGCAAGCAGACCTTCAATTTGAGCGAGGTTGCCGCTCGTTTTGACGGAACCGCCGCCGATGACGAGTGCAGCTTTTTTCCCCTTAAGTGTTTTGAGGATGTCCAAAGCGCCATCCCCATAATAAATATCGCGTGGAATTGTAAAACGATTCATGTACATTTGCTCCTCTCCATGTTGTTCAGTAGTTTGAACGGTGTGTTAATTGTGTTTGTCAGGGACAGGCTTTATTCTAAACATAAAGTTTACAATTAGGAAGTACGCACTTTTATGTGATGTAGTGACCTGTAGTATACTATTGGGAAGATGATGATCATGGCGAATGAACAATCGCGAAATTCGGGACGTTGATGGAATATATGACAAAAAATCCCTTGAATAACATCAAGATTCCCGTGACAAAATGTACTTAAAACAGGTGAATTGTCATGTGGAAAAAAGAGAGTAGAATCTTATCAGCGATCTTTATATTAATCCTGGTTTGTGGATGCCAGAACGAGAAACCTAAAGAACAAGATTTGATGCGGGTAAAATCCGCTAACGGAGAAAATACGAAGAAAGTCATTTTACTGATGGTGGACTCTTTAATGGCTCAGGCAATTGACCAAGGAATCAGAGAGCAAGAACTTCCCACCTTTCAATTCCTGATCAAACACGGGCAATATTATAAAGACCTGGTCAGTTCTTTTCCTACGATGTCCGTCACAATCGACAGCTCGCTGCTTACGGGAAAGTATCCGGATGTGCACCGTGTGCCGGGTCTGACTTGGTATTCTACGGACAACAAGAAGGTAATCAATTACGGAACCGGGCCAATGGAAGTTCTAAGACATGGAATTAATCCTGCTTTAGCCGATGCATTGATCCATTTGAACGGGAGTCACTTAAACCGGAAGTTGCCCACGATCTATGAAGATTTAGCCCGGCAAGGGTTAAAGTCCGGGTCGATAAATGGCCTTATTTACCGGGGGGCATCCGATCATAAGTTGACGATTCCTGGCTGGATTCAAGGCCCTACGTCTTTGGCCAAAGAAATTCAAGTGAAGGGACCGGAGTTTTTGTCCTTGGGTTCGTTGTCGAATCCGTTTGAAGGTATCAAAAATTTGCCTGATGGTCTAACGAATCGGATGGGAATCAATAATAACTTCGCTATAGAAGCCGTAAAATATTTGATTCAAGCCAATAAATTGCCGGATTTTTTGTTTGTTTATTTGCCCGATTTGGACCGGAAGCTGCATAAGAAAGGCCCCACGGAGTTGAATGGGGTCAAAGAGGTGGACCAGCAGCTTCAATCTTTGTTGCAAACATTCGGTTCGCCGGAAAAAGCTTTGAATGATGCGATTATTATCATTGTAGGGGACAGCGGAATGACCCAAATCCTGCCTGCTGGACAAAATCCGGTTATCGATCTGCCCTCTTTGTTCGGAGATGCCCAAGTTTTGCGTCCGGGTGAAGCCGTATCGAAGGAGACAGAAATCATTCTCGCCGTCAATGAAACGATGGCCTATGTGTATTCATTAAAAGCGAATCGTTCCCTTAGAGATGTGGCAGATGTATTGAAAAAAGACCCGCGTATCGATTTTATGGCATGGAAAGAAAACGAATGGGTTTATGCAATCCAAGGATCAACAGCTAAGCAGCTCAAGTACAAAGCAAACGGAAACCTGACCGATTCTTACAAACAATCATGGACGATCGAACAGGACAGCGAGGTGCTGGATATCAAGGTGAATGCTGCCGATCATTCATTGGATTACGATCAGTATCCCGATGTGCTGCAGCGATTGTCAGGCGCGCTTCATTCGCACCAAGGCGAATTTTTGGTAGTCACGGCAAAACCGGGATATGAATTGGCGGACAGAAGCTCACCAACGCATAAGGGCGGCGGCGCTCATGGTTCCATTCGTAAATCGGAATCGCTTGTTCCCCTGATTATCAGCGGAACGGATCAAAAACCCAAATATTTACGAATTGTCGATTTAAAAGCTTATCTGCTTGACCTTTTAACAAAGAAAACTCTATGAACGGGATCCTTTTATTATTGATCGCAGCGATGAATAAACTGCTGAATCAGTTCATTCAATGTTGCCGCTGCTTTGGTAGGTATCTGGTGTTTGGTGTTTTTGACAAAAATGAGTTCGCTCTTAGGCAATCGTTGACGCAGCAGCTTAGCGTACGGATGAAACAGTTTGTCCTTCTCTCCGTAAACCAACAAAACGGGTTGATGTATTTTTCCCAAATGTGCCGTACAGTTATAATGCAGACTATATTGATAATACTGTTCGGCGTTTTTGGGGTTTCCTTTTTTGGCATCGTTAAACAAGGACTGAAACAAGGACAGCTTAGTGTTCGCTTGCGACCAGGCAACGGAGAGCGCGATTGTACCGACCGCTCCAATTTGCGATAAGATGCGCCCGAGCCATATTTTATTTCTTAAACTACTGTCGCTTACTTCTGACATCCCGCCGATCACAATACCGCCCGCTGCCCGGTCGGGATAAGTTAACAGAAATTCGAGCACAACCGAGCCGCCTGTCGAGTAGCCGCACAAAAAGGCTTTCTCAATCTTTAAGTGATCCATCAACTGCCTGATGTCCTCAACAATCAACGGATAGGTAATCTCTTCTTTGGAAGGTTCGCTTCGGCCGTGGCCTCGGATATCAAAAGAGACCGTTCGAAAATTCGCCGACATTTTCTGGACCTGATATTGAAAATTCAAGCTTGTCAACACAGGAGGATGGATGAATACGATCGCTGTTCCTTGTCCTCGATCCGTGTAATGCATGCTGTATCCATTTATATAGGTTTGGGGCATTTCCGATCACCTTCTTCTTCTGATTAAAAATACAAAAAGCCGGTGACATTGCTGACACCCGGCTGTTTATTATCGGTCCCAAAAGATTGTCCTTAGAACATTTTGCGAACAGGTCTAAGCATCTGACGCCAGGCATTTCCGTTTAATCTGCGCCGCTGTGTGATGCCCAGGGCAGTAACTCCAACACCGACTGCCAATAAAGACATAACAGCTTTCCGATTATTTACTCTTCCCAGTATAGAACGCATCCATCGCATACCATTTCACCGCCTCTTTCTGAATTTGTTCAACATATGATGCACGATCTTTATTTTGCGTCTGATCCGATTTCTTCATTCATGTAAAAAATTACATTGGAGTCAAGGGTTTATCGTTAAGAGGATTTTTCCTGTCACAGATCCGTTGAAAAGATCGATTACGAAGCATCTTAAATAAAGTATTCAGATCATCTTTAAACCAATGCGGTTTTGTTTTTTTGATAAGATTAAAAAATAGATCGAAGCTCTCTTACCATCGGGTATTAATTTTCGAGAAATAATTGTCATTAGAGTAGGCAGAAGGTGTTGGGACCCATATCCAATCAACCGGCCGTTCTTTCGCAAGAGAGGGTATGATTTTTTGAAGTTTATACCGCCGACACAATCAAATACGACATCCATTCCGTCCGGGTGATATTTTTTGATCTCACGAACAAAATCTGTATGTTTGTAGTCAATCGGTGTGGCATGCAAACTGGAAACATAAGCATGCTTTTCTTTGGAGGCAGTACCAAACATTTCAACACTCGATAACTTGCCTAATTGTAGCAGTGCGGTACCAATCCCCCCAGAGGCACCATGAATGAGAATTTTCTCCCCTTCTTGTACTTTGGCATACCGGTGGAGCAGCTGATAGGCCATAAGATAATTGAGTACAAGACAGGCCGCTTCTTCCGGATCAATCCCATCGGGGATCGGGACAATTTCCTTCTGATGAAGACAAATATTATGTATCAACTCCATATCTAAAAAAGAGGGTTTACGATGAACGGTTTTGAAAGAAGACGTCAACAAAAACGAGATTCTATATTAAACGCTGCGTTGGAATTGTTTAAGAGACACGGATATCACAAGGTCAGCATTGCGGAGATCGCACAATCGGCTTCTGTTTCGCAGTCCTCCGTCTATAATTTTTTCAATAATAAGGAAAACCTGAAGCAGGAATTGATGAGGAAGTTAACTTATGATGATTATGCGAGGACGAGGAATATTTTGGAGAGCGGTGATCCTGTCAAGGTTAAGCTGGAAAAGCTGCTCGTATCCAAAATTGATTTTTTTAAAAATTTCTCTATGCATTTTTCATTGGAATCTTCGGGAATGGAAATTTTCATTAAAGAATTAGTAACGGACGAAAATTATAATAACGCACTCCTTAACCTCATTGAGGAGGGGAAAAAAGAGGGGGTTTTTCATGATTCCATTACAGCAAAGTCAATGGTCGCTTACTTCGATATCATCCGGTATTACTTTATACACAATCCTGATGCTGTAGCGATACTTGAGAACAATCCGGCAAGCGATATGTATTTCTTATTCTTGAATGCTTTATTGAAGAAATGAATAAGGCAACAAATCTCCTTAACATATTGCATGGCGGCAAGGTCATGGTAAACTGATAAAAGAAAAAATGGATAGAGGAGCGTTGACTTTTGCGCAAATATTTAGAGTTACTTCAGGATATATTGGATCATGGAACTGCTAAAAGTGACCGGACAGGAACCGGCACATTATCCGTGTTTGGCCGCCAGCTTCGGTTTGACCTGGCTGAGGGCTTTCCGCTGATGACAACCAAGCGCATTCATCTGAAATCGGTTGTACATGAGCTGCTCTGGTTCCTAAAAGGAGAAACAAACACCGCTTACCTGAAGGAGAATGGCGTCTCCATCTGGGATGAGTGGGCGGACGAGAATGGAGAACTGGGACCGGTTTACGGTTCACAGTGGCGGGCTTGGGAGAGTGCGGACGGGCGACATATTGACCAGATCGCGAATGTAATTGATTCGATCAAGAACAATCCGGATTCGCGCCGTCATATCGTCAGTGCCTGGAATGTGGGCGAGATCGACCAGATGAAGCTGCCTCCTTGCCATTTTGTATTTCAGTTTTATGTAGCGGACGGCAAGCTGTCCTGCATGTTAACGATGCGTTCGGTGGATTCCTTCCTGGGATTGCCTTTTAATATTGCCAGCTATGCGCTTCTGACCCATATGGTCGCTCAGCAAACCGGACTTGAAGTCGGTGATTTCATCTGGTCCGGCGGGGATGTGCACATTTATACAAATCATCTGGAACAGGTGGCGACTCAGCTGCAGAGAGAACCTCATACGCTTCCTAAGCTGGTGATTCGCAGAAAGCCGGATACGATTTTTGACTATACTTTCGATGACTTTGAATTTACAGACTACGTCTTTCATCCAGCCATTAAGGCACCGGTAGCGATATAACAACAGAGAGGAAGGCATAAGATGAGCATTAGTATGATTTGGGCGATGGGGAATAACGGTGTGATTGGTAAAGACAATGATATGCCTTGGCATCTGCCGAGGGATTTTGCTTTTTTTAAGGCGGAGACGCTGGGCAAAAGAATGCTTATGGGCCGCAAAACCTGGGATTCCCTCGGAGGTAAACCTCTTAAGGGCAGAACAAGCCTGATCATGACCCGGGATACAAGCTTTAGTCCTGAGGGGGCCGAAGTGGTACACACGCTTGAGGAAGCTCTTGCCGAGGGGAAAAAATCGGATGAGCTGATGGTAATTGGGGGCGCCGAAATCTACCGGATGCTGCTGCCATACGCCGACAAGCTCATTGTGACCCGTATACAAGAGGATTTCGAGGGGGACACTTTTTTTCCTGAGGTGGACTGGAGCCATTGGAAGGAGATCTCCAGTACGAAGGGGATTCGTGATGAGAAAAACCCGTATGATTACCATTTTGTAGTATATAAACGTACGGATTAAATAAAAAAACGATTTCACTAACATAACGTGTGAAATAGTACAAATAAACAGCAGATTAATCCATTACTGTGCAAAAGTGATGAATGCTACTATAATTAAAATTAGAAATAATATGTCGCCATACAAGAGAATGTACAGGACAACACTTGCGCTGTTGATGACATGATAATGCCGCAATTTGTTACAATGTACTATAAATTTAGAAGAGAACGGATGGGGGAAACGTAAAGATGTCTACGCCAACAGGTTTTATGGAGTATAAACGTCAGCTCCCGGGTGACCGCGAGCCTGAACAACGCATTAAGGACTGGGAAGAGTTTCACCACCAGTTGTCCGAAGAGGAGCTGCGTACGCAGGGTGCACGCTGTATGGATTGCGGGACGCCTTACTGTCATACGGGCATCGATATGGATGGTGGAACCTCCGGCTGTCCGGTACACAATCTGATTCCGGAATGGAACAACCTGGTATATCGCGGACTCTGGAAGGAAGCTCTGGAACGACTGCACAAGACAAATAACTTTCCCGAGTTTACGGGCAGTATCTGTCCGGCTCCATGTGAAGGTTCTTGTACCGTAGGTTTGATTGGTCAGCCGGTTACCATTAAGACTATAGAACTGGCTATTATCGATAAAGGCTTTGAAGAAGGCTGGGTTGTACCTACGCCTCCCGAGAAGCGTACTGGCAAGACGATTGCCATCGTAGGCTCGGGTCCTGCGGGTCTGGCGGCGGCTGCACAATTGAATAAAGCCGGCCATACAGTGACTGTGTACGAACGCAGTGACCGTATCGGCGGATTGCTGACCTACGGAATCCCAACGATGAAGCTGGACAAGCGCGTGGTGCAGCGTCGTGTGGATTTGCTGGCAGCCGAAGGCGTCAACTTTGTGGTCAACACAGAAATCGGCAAGGATATCCCGGCGCAGCAGCTGGTAGACGAATTCGATGCGGTTGTTCTGTGCGGTGGAGCGACGAAAGCGCGCCGTTTCAACGTTGAAGGCAGTGAGCTTAAGGGCGTAATGTACGCTATGGACTACTTGAACGGAACGATCAAGAGTTATCTGGACTCTAATCTTGAGGATGGCAAATATGAATCTGCGGCTGGCAAGGATGTCATTGTCCTTGGCGGTGGCGATACGGGTTCTGACTGTGTAGCAACTGCGCTGCGCCATGGCTGCAGCAGCATTACCCAGTTCGGTACCCACGACAAAGCTCCGCTTGAACGTGATCCGATTGCCAACCCTTGGCCGCAATTCCCGAACGTATATACACTTGACTACGCCCAGCAGGAAGCCAAAGCCATCTTTGGCGATGATCCCCGCGAGTTCTCCATCATGACGACCAAATTCGTCGGCGATGAAGAAGGGAACCTGAAAGAGCTGCATACGGTGCAAATCCGCCGGATGGTGGATGAGACAGGACGTAAAATTTATCAGCCGGTTCCCGGTACAGAGGCCGTTTATCCCGCTCAGCTGGCTCTAATCGCCATTGGCTTCGACGGACCGGAGCAGGATATTATTCAGGAGTTGAAGCTGGACACGGATCGTCGTACGAACGTGAAAGCCCGTTACGGAAAGTTCAATACCAACGTGGATAAGGTATTTGCTGCCGGCGATATGCGCCGTGGACAAAGCCTTGTGGTCTGGGCTATCAATGAAGGACGCGAAGCTGCCCGTGAAGTGGATAAATTCCTGATGGGATCTACCGTACTTGCATAAGCATTAAGGTGAGATGCCGTTTTAGGCAGCATAGATGCTGCTTAAGACGGCTTTTTTAATTTCCGGGGCGTTAAATTGCAGCTATCGCTTCATCCATATGTATTTGAGAAATCCAGAAGAACGATTCAATTGAATCAGGAGACAGAGGTCAAGGAAAATATCGTGACACAGGAAGAATCGGTAGCTTTATTGCAGCGGATAAGCTATGGCACCACCCAAGAAGGCTTTCAAGATGTGGATTTCCTGATTGAAGCGATCCTGGAGAAGCTGGACATCAAGCACGAGTTCTGAAGAGAAGTATCACGAATAGTGAAACCGGAGGCAGTACTGGTAAGCAACACTTCAGGTTTGAGTATCACAAGCATTGCGGAAGTGGTGGAGTATCCTGAACGTTTTGCCGGAATGCACTGGATTAACCCGCCGCATATTATTCCATTGGTGGAGGTAATCTCGGGTGAGAAGACATCAGAGGAAACTTCGGATCTGGTATACAATTTAGCTGAACAGGTAGGCAAGAAACCAGTCCGGACCAAAGATGCGCCCGGGTTTGTGCTGAACCGTATCCAGTTTGCCATCTTAAGAGAATGTCTGCATATTGTCCAGGAAGGCATCGCAAGCGTTGAAGATACAGATAAAGTGATGAAATACGGTTTAGGTCCACGGTATGCCGTTCTGGGTCCGTTTGAAGTGGCGGACTTTGGAGGACTGGATATTTTCAATAATATTGCTTCCTATCTTTTTGCAGATCTGTCCAAGGCGAATGAAAGCTTCTATCTGTTAAAAGAGAACTTTGAAAATAGCCGGCTCGGTGTAAAAAATGGTGCAGGGTTCTACGATTACTCCAACGGAAAAGATGAAGAGGCCATTCGCTACCGTGATGAAATGTACACCAAAGTGGCTAAGGTACTGTTTGGGGAAGCGGCAGGCTAACAACTTGACGTAATCAGCAATATCAGATAAATTATATACAATCTGGATAGAACAAAAAGCATTGACCAAGGATTTACAGTTCAGGAATCGTTAGAACAGAGAGGGAATTTACCGGCTGAAAGGTTCCCCGTGCGAGTGAAGTGTATCCTGCCCTGGTAGCTGCAGCGGTACCGCTGCCGGAATCCGCCGTTACCGGATTTGAGGACTGCCAAGGCGTTATTGACGGCGGTCGAAATAGGGTGGTATCACGACACATTCGTCCCTGACGGATGTGTCTTTTTGCGTTCTGGAGGGTGGAATCAGATTCGAACAGGGAGGCATTTCTTATGCGACAAAACAAGCTGTTATTATCAACGCTGCGTGAAGCTCCGGCGGAAGCAGAAACCCGAAGTCACCAGTTGCTGCTTAGAGCGGGCTACATCCGGCAGCTGGCGGCCGGAATCTATACCTATCTGCCGCTGGGACGGCGTGTGCTGCGCAAGCTGGAGAATATTGTCCGGGAGGAAATGGACCGCAGCGGAGCTCAAGAAATTCTAATGCCATCCATGCAGCCGGCTGAGCTGTGGAAGGAATCGGAGCGTTATGAGGTGTATGGCAAGGAGCTGATGCGGCTGCAGGATCGCCATGAGCGGGAATTCGTGCTTGGACCTACTCATGAGGAAGTGGTGACAACGCTTGTCGGTAATGAGATCAGTTCTTACCGCAAGCTTCCTGTTACCGTGTACCAGATACAAACCAAGTTCCGCGATGAACGCCGTCCGCGCTCAGGATTGCTGCGGGGCAGGGAGTTTCTGATGAAGGATGCTTATTCGTTTGATACCGGCTGGGATGGCTTGGATCAATCGTACTGGACAATGTTTAATGCGTATCACCGGATATTCAGCCGCTGCGGCCTGCAGTTCAGGGCAGTTCATGCTGACTCTGGCGCAATAGGAGGGGAAGGCGGAAGCCACGAATTCATGGCACTCGCGGACATCGGTGAGGATACGATTGTTGTCTGTTCCGCCTGTGATTATGCGGCTAATCTGGAACAGGCTGAGACTGCAGGAGCAGGAGGCGGGTCTGCTTCAGGCGTTGCGGGGAATATGCCACCGCTTGAGAAATTTCATACGCCAGGCATTCGTACCATCGGGCAACTGGAGCAGGAGCTGGGGGTTAAGCCGGAGCAGATTATAAAGACGCTGATCTACAGGGGCAATGGGAAGATCTTTGCAGTACTGGTCAGAGGGGATCATGAAGTCAATGAGATTAAGGTGGGAAAACACATCGGGGCCGGAGAGATCGCCTTGGCTGATTATCAATCCGTAATGCAAGCAGCTGGTGTAGAGAGCGGGTTTGTCGGACCTGTCGGACTTACGATACAAGATGTACTTGTAGACGCTTCGGTTGCTGAAATGGCAAACGGAATTTCCGGCGCGGGAGAAACCGACTATCATTTCCGGAATGTGGTGCCAGGCAGAGACTTTGCATTAACCTATGTTGGTGATTTCCGGAATGCTGCAGAAGGAGAGACTTGCACACACTGCGGTGAAGGACATCTGGAGTTTCATCTGGGGATTGAAATCGGTCATGTGTTTAAATTAGGCACCAAGTACAGCGAGAAGCTGGGCGCTTCATATCTGGATAGTACAGGCCGGAGCCAGCCTATGATCATGGGTTGTTATGGAATCGGCATTTCGCGAATGCTGGCAGCGGTAGTGGAACAAAATCATGACGAGCAGGGCATCCAGTGGCCGGCGGCTCTGGCTCCTTATCAGGTTCATATTCTGCTCATATCGGGTAAGGACAAGGAACAAGTGGCGGTGGCGGAAGCCCTTTATGAGCAGCTTAAACAACTTGGAATTGAAACGTTGCTGGATGACCGGGAAGAGCGACCGGGTGTCAAATTCAAGGACTCCAGCCTGATCGGCATCCCGCTTGCTATAGTGGTCGGAAAGGCTGCTGCAGAGGGCCGGGTTGAATTTATTGAACGGAAAACGAACGGAAAAGAGATCGTCGAAATCGCCCAGGCTGTTTCACGTATTAGAGAATACTACTAGGTTCAACGTAAGTATTCGGAAGCTATTTATTAATGTATGTTTTCAGTTCGTGTAATTACCATTCACTCTCTTGGTTAATGAAGTCCGTATTTTTTTCAAATATCGTTTCTCAAAACCGTATTATCCATTTATATTATTAATGCTTATATTTTAGCCCAACACCAAAATCAGTACTTGAAATGTTCTGCGAGCAAAAAAAAAGGGGAAAGCTCCCTCTAATTTTGCTCATAGCAGGATATTTCAGTAATTAAAGGGAACTACTCCCTCTAATTTTGCTCGCAGCAGGATATTTCAGTAATTAAAGGGAACTACTCCCTCTAATTTTGCTCGCAGCAGGATATTTCAGTAATTAAAGGGAACTACTCCCTCTAATTTCGCTAACAGAAGGATATTTCAGTAATTAAAGGGAATTACTCCCTCGAATTTCCCCGGTTAGGACCTCCAGGGGTCTTTGGCTAATAAAAGAGGGCGGAATTCCCTCTATTTTCAAAATAACAAGGATTTGGGCAAAATTAGAGGGAGATTTTCCCTATCATTCTGTCATATCTCTATCGTACCGGAAACCAGACGCAAATTAAAGCGGGCATAGGAAGGGAGATAAGCATGCGCGGTTATCGGCTGGAAAGCAAGAACTGATTGTGAGTAAGAGCCTATATTTTAATATACATAAGTCCCCAAATAAATCATAATGATATAAATATTGAAGAAGTTCCATACCCTGCCAGTAAGGGTGAGGTACTTAATTAAAAGTACATAAGGAGATGAGAATGAAATGATGGCACAACCAGGATTATTTTTTGGAGGATTTAGTGTATTTTTCTTCTTGATTTGGCTGGTATCCATTGGCTTAGGGATTTATGCTTTTGTCCTATTTGTAAAGCTTGCGCGTAGAGGGATAGTAGCCTTAGATTTGTACAATTACGCTAAAAATCGTGAAATACGTGACCGTTATGAGTCACCAAATAAGGATGTTTAGTTTAAGCACTGCATACAAGGTTTTATTTACATCTTGTTTTGAAAAATCCGCCTCCGGAGTAAGCTGGGCGGATTTTTGTTTTTGATTTTCACAAACCCCCTTTAAAGTCGTCTTGTCTTTAGTGAAATCAGTGACCTTCTATGGAATACGTTAAAAAATAGTAGAGTTGATGGTATAATAGACTACTGGACGTATTTTGGATAGAGAACGCAAAGGTAAGGAGCGATTTTTTTTGAAGACACTCATTATTGCGGAAAAACCGGATATGGGGCGGAATATCGCCGCCGCAATAGAACCGAAGGCCAAAAATCACCGTTCCTATTTAGAAGGGGAGCAGTACATTATCACATGGGCTATCGGTCATCTCGTCGGATTGGCGGAGCCGGAGGCTTACGATGTTAAATACAAGAAATGGAACATTAACGATCTGCCAATTATTCCAGATCAGTTCAAGCTGATACCCAACGCAAGAACCATGGATCAGCTTAAAGTGATTGGCGAGCTGGCTAAACGTAGTGATTTGCTGGTGAATTCCTGCGACGCAGGGCGTGAGGGACAGCATATCTTTTCGCTGATTCAGCGGCATTTGCAGCTTGGACAGCCGGTCAAGCGGCTGTGGATTTCCGATCTGACTCCTGAAACCATCCGCAAAGGCTTCGCAGAGCTGAAGGACGGAGCAGAATACGAGAATCTGACCAAGGCAGCCAAAGCACGAAGTGAAGCGGACTGGCTGATCGGCATGAACGGCTCGCGCGCGTTTACAACAAAGCATAATGTGCTGTTGTCCGTGGGCAGAGTGCAGACGCCGGTGCTGGCCCTGATTTATGACCGCCAGAAGACCATCGAAGCCTTTTCTTCGCTCAAATTTTTTGAAGTGGAGGGCCATTTTGCTCAAGGCGAAGTTACCTACAAGGGCATGTGGCAAGGTGACCGGTTGACCGACGGCGGCAAGGCCGAAGCCATAGCTGTCAAGGTGAAGGGAAAGCCGGGTAGAATTGCTTCCTATGAGGTCAAGGACACGAAGGAGTATCCGACCAAGCTGTATGATCTGACACTGCTGCAGCGTGAGGCTAACGGCAAGTACGCTTTTTCCGCCAAAAAAACTCTCGATATCGCGCAGGCGTTATACGAAAAGCACAAAGTGATCTCTTACCCGCGGACGAATTCCAACTATGTAACCGAGCAGAATATCCCGGAAATGCATAAGACCCTATCGGCTCTCCAAGGGACAGCCTATGACGAATGGGTCAAAGGCGCTAACCGCAATCTGGTGCATAAAGGGAACAAGTTCATTTGCAATCCGTCGAAGGTTGAGGATCACCATGCGATTTTGCCTACATACCGTAAGGCCTCCGGCTTAAGTGCGGATGAACAGAAGCTGTATGATTTAATTGTGCGCCGCTTTCTGTCACAGTTCTATCCGGCTGCGGAATACAAGGTTCATACCGTCTTTACCGAGGTGGAGGACGAGAAATTCAAGACGACTGTCAAGGAATTGCTGAACCTCGGCTGGAAGGTCATTTATGCCGACCAGAAGAAGGACAAGTCGAAATCCGCCAAAGGTAAATCCAAGGACGACGAGGAAGAAGAAGAGATTGAGGTCAATGAGCCATTCTCAATCATCCCTTCGGAAGTAGTGATGTGCAGCGATGCCATCGTTAAAGAAAAGGATACCCAGCCGCCCAAGCACTACACGGAGGGCACCTTGCTTAAGGCGATGGAGAGTGCCGGCAAGCAGATTGAGGATGAGGAGCTGCGGGATGCGATGAAGGATTCCGGTCTGGGGACTCCGGCTACTCGTGCGGCTACGATTGAACGGCTGAAGAATGTCGGTTACGTAGAAATGCAGGGTAAAAAAATTGCCATCACCCAAAAAGGGCGGACCGCCATTGAACTGATTCGCGGGGCAGGTATTGAGCTGCTGACTTCACCGGAAATGACCGGACAATGGGAGCGCCGACTGAATGAAATTTCCAGAGGTACGGCTTCGGACGGACAATTTATGGAGAATGTAAAAAAATTCGCCTCCATGATCGTAGAGAAGGTTCGGGTGCAATCCCGGGCGGCCAAAACCTCGTTTGAGGGCGATACCCCTGCTGCCCAAGCAGCCGGATCTAAAGGACGCGGCAGCAATGCAGTTCCCCGTAAAGCTGCGGCTAAACCGGCAGCTCCACGTAAACGCACCGGGGAGGGGGATGGTACAGCAGCACAGGCCTCCTCCCGGCAAGGCAGCAGCACCGAAGCGGAGGATCAAGGACCGAAGATCATTGGCAATTGTCCACGCCCCGGCTGCGGCGGAATGATCTTTATGGGACGGAAAGGCTACGGCTGCTCCCATTACAAGGAAGGCTGCAAGTTCGTAATCTGGAAAGAGAACCATGGGCGCATGCTAACCGATGCCCAGGTGAAGTCGCTGATTGGAAAAGGTCGGACCGGGAAGCTGAAGCTGACCGGTGAAGACGGCGCATCTCCAATTGAAGCCAAGCTTGTTCTCAAGAGTCCAGAAACCGGAGAACTTGCAATGGAACAATAGGAATTCACAACATACACATCCACCCCAGGCTGAGGCTGAAGGTGGATTTTTTGCATTTAGATGTGCGCAGGCGCATAAGGTGAGTATCTTCTCCGGGCTATGATAATGGTAGCGCAATCACTGTTGAGGAGGTAATGATACGATGAAAAAACAGGGAATGGTAATCCCGCATGAGCACGGCGGATGGGCAATGATCAGCGGCGCTGATTCTATTGTTCAGCTTTTCACATTTTATGGGCAGCGTATTTTTTGTGAAATCGGTATTCCGGGAAAGAAAGAATCAAAGCTGGGTCAGGTATGCGCAATATATCATCTATTTCTGCTCCTTTTACCCTTTGTCGTGGGTCAACCGTGGATGGTTGTCGCGTTTGTATTTTCCGCTGGACGGACGTTTGTTTATGCGGGCAAAGTCATGCGGCCATGGAAAGTAGGGATCATTGAAATCGTGGGAGCTGTACAGTTCTTGCTTCTCTCCATTATGGTTATTCATTAGCATAAATAGGAGTTTCCCTAATAGGAACGATCCATGCCCCAATACATAATGAAGGTATAAGAATGTGCAACGATTTGATCCCCCAAATTATTGTCATTCTGCAAAAGGAGTGGTCATGTCCAATGAAACGGAAATTTGGACTTAAGTTCTTTAAACCGGCGGAGAGTTACTCGGATAACTGGTCGGTGCTTGAGGAGAAAAGCAGGGATTGGGAGGATATGTACCGTAATCGCTGGTCCCATGACAAGGTTGTGCGGACGACACACGGCGTAAACTGTACTGGCTCCTGCAGCTGGAAAGTATTTGTGAAGAACGGAATTATAACTTGGGAAAATCAACAGATCGATTATCCGTCCTGCGGTCCTGATATGCCGGAATTCGAACCCCGTGGTTGTCCGCGCGGCGCGTCATTTTCCTGGTATGAATATAGCCCGCTACGCGTTAAATACCCTTATATGCGCGGCCGGTTATGGCGTTTATGGAAGCAGGCTTTAAGCGAATTCGCTGATCCGGTTGCAGCTTGGGCCAGCATTGTAGAAGATCCGGAGAAAGCTAAATCCTATAAACAAGCACGAGGAAAAGGCGGGCATGTGCGGGTATCCTGGCAGGAAGCAACAGTCTTGATCGCCGCCCAGTTAATCTATACGATCCGTAAATATGGACCTGACAGGATCGCCGGATTTACACCCATTCCAGCTATGTCGATGATCAGTTACGCTTCAGGTGCGCGTTTTCTGACTCTTCTTGGCGGTCAGATGCTCAGCTTTTACGACTGGTATGCGGATCTTCCGCCGGCCTCTCCGCAAATATGGGGGGAGCAAACGGATGTGCCCGAGTCGAGTGACTGGTATAACGCCGGTTATATCATGATGTGGGGTTCGAATGTGCCGCTAACGCGTACACCGGATGCCCACTTTATGACGGAGGTTCGTTATAAGGGAACGAAGGTCGTCTCCATCGCGCCGGATTATGCGGAGAACGTAAAGTTCGCAGACAACTGGCTCGCGCCAAATCCCGGTACGGATGCAGCGATTGCCCAGGCGATGACGCATGTCATACTAAATGAATTCTACAAAGAGCGCCAGGAGCCGATGTTCCTGAACTATGCGAAACAATATACGGATATGCCTTTTCTAATCTTGCTGGATGAGCATGAGGGAGATTTAAAGGCGGGCCGCTTCCTGCGGGCAAGTGATCTGGGTGACACCTCGCCGAATGCGGAGTGGAAGCCTGTCATTCTTGATGAAATCACGGATCAGATTACGATTCCGAACGGAACGATCGGCCAGCGCTGGGAAAAGGATAAGAAATGGAATCTGATTCTGGAGCGTGAGGATGGTTCGCCGATCCAGCCGGCTCTTTCGGTTGAAGCACATGAAGCCGAGTGGCAGACTATTGTATTCCCGTTCTTTGATAACACGGCGAATGGCACATTTAAACGTCCTATTCCGGCTAAAAAGGTGCGTATGGCAGACGGGACCGATCGATTGGCAGTAACCGTGTACGATCTGATGTTGAGCCAGTATGGCGTACAGCGGGCGGGCAGTGATTTGGAAGCCAAGGGATATGATGACCAGAGCTCCTTTTATACACCGGCCTGGCAGGAAACAATTACGGGCGTAAAGTCATCCATTGTCGTTCAAATCGCCCGTGAATTTGCGCAGAATGCGCTGGATACCGGCGGACGCTCAATGATCATTATGGGAGCAGGGATCAACCACTGGTTTAACAGTGATACGATTTACCGTTCAATTCTGAACCTGGTTATTCTTACGGCTTCCCAAGGCGTTAACGGGGGCGGCTGGGCGCACTATGTGGGACAAGAGAAATGCCGTCCGATTGAAGGCTGGTCTACGGTGGCCTTCGCCAAGGACTGGCAGGGGCCGCCGCGTCAGCAGAATGCAACTTCTTTTTTCTACTTTGCTACAGACCAATGGAAGTATGAGGAAATGGGTGCTGACAGCTTGAAATCCCCTACGGGGGGGGATATCCGCTACAAACACCCGGCTGACTATAATGTGCTTGCTGCCCGTTTGGGGTGGCTGCCTTCCTATCCGCAGTTCAACAAGAACAGTCTCGTCTTTGCGGAGGAAGCTGCGTTAGAAGGAAAGACAACACCATCCGAAGTTGTACAACATGCGCTGGATCAGATCAAGTCAGGTAAAACCCGGTTTGCAGCCGAAGATCCGGATGCTCCGGAGAATTTCCCGCGTTCACTGTTTGTGTGGCGCTCCAATTTGATTTCCAGCTCAGCCAAAGGGCAGGAGTATTTCATGAAGCATTTGCTGGGTGCGGCGGATGGACTGCTGTCTACCCCTAATGAGGAAGATAAGCCGGAAGAAATGACATGGCGTGAGGATGTGGAAGGCAAGCTGGATTTGCTCGTTGCGCTTGATTTCCGTATGACTTCGACGCCGATGTATGCAGACATTGTCCTCCCGGCAGCAACATGGTACGAGAAGACGGATTTATCTTCAACCGATATGCACCCGTTTGTGCATCCGTTCAACCCGGCAATCGATCCCCTGTGGGAATCGCGTTCCGACTGGGACATCTACCGAAGTATTTCACAAACCTTTTCGGAGATGGCCAAAACGCATCTTCCAGGTGTCTATAAGGATCTGGTCAGTACGCCACTCGGCCACGATTCCGCGAGTGAGATCGCTCAGCCCTATGGTCAGGTAAAGGATTGGCGCAAGGGTGAAATTGAAGCTATACCGGGAAAAACCATGCCTAATTTAACCATTGTGGAACGTGATTATACGAAAATTTACGATAAATATGTAACCCTTGGACCTCTGCTCGCTACAGGCAAGGTGGGCGCCCACGGGGTCAGCTTCTCGGTGGCAGAGGAGTATGAGGAGTTAAAGAAAATCAACGGCACTTATTTCGATGAATCCATTAAAAACGGACTGCCAAAGCTTCACACAGCCCGGCAAGTAGCCGATGCCATTTTGAATATATCGTCGGCAACCAACGGAAAGGTGTCTCAGAAGGCCTGGGAATCGGCAGAACAGGACACGGGGGTTACCCTTAAAGACATTTCAGCTGACCGTGCCGCCGAACGTATTACGTTCCAGAGCATCACCGTTCAACCGCGTGAAGTGATTCCAACGCCTGTATTCAGCGGGTCCAATAAGATGGGCAGACGTTACTCACCTTTTACTACGAACATTGAACGTCTTGTGCCTTTCCGGACTTTAACCGGCAGACAGCATTTTTATATCGATCATGAGATCTTCCTGCAGTTTGGAGAAGCGCTGCCGGTTTACAAGCCGACGCTTCCACCTATGGTGTTCGGGCCGCGTGACAAACAAATTACCGGGGGCAAGGATTCGCTTGTTCTTCGTTATTTGACGCCGCACGGAAAGTGGAATATTCACAGTACGTATCAGGATAATCTCCATATGCTGACCCTGTTCCGCGGAGGTCCAACGGTCTGGATCAATAACGAGGATGCCGCCGCCAATGACATTGAGGATAATGACTGGCTGGAAGTCTACAACCGGAATGGTGTGGTTACGGCCCGTGCGGTTGTCAGTCATCGCATGCCCAAAGGAACGATGTTTATGTATCATGCGCAGGATAAGCATATTAACGTGCCGGGCTCCGAGATTACGAATGATCGCGGGGGCAGTCATAACGCTCCGACAAAAATACATGTCAAGCCCACCCAAATGGTAGGTGGTTATGCGCAGCTCAGCTATGGTTTTAACTATTATGGACCCATCGGAAACCAAAGGGATGTTTATGTTGCCGTCCGCAAAATGAAGGAGGTGAACTGGCTTGAAGATTAAAGCTCAAGTTGCCATGGTCATGAACCTGGATAAATGCATCGGCTGCCATACTTGCAGCGTAACTTGCAAAAGCACATGGACCAACCGCTCCGGTGCCGAGTATATGTGGTTCAATAACGTTGAAACCAAGCCGGGCATCGGATATCCGGTACGCTGGGAGGATCAGGAAAAGTACAAAGGCGGATGGACGCTCAAAAAGGGTAAGCTGGAACTCAAATCAGGCAGTAAATTATCCAAGATTGCGCTCGGCAAAATCTTTCACAATCCGGATATGCCTGAAATGAAGGACTACTATGAGCCTTGGACATATAACTATGAACACTTGACTACTTCCGGTGAGAAAAAACATCAGCCGGTAGCCCGTCCCAAGTCAGTCATCACCGGAGAACAGATGGATCTGAAATGGGGTCCTAACTGGGAGGATGATCTGGCCGGCGCACATGTAACAGGTCCAAAAGATCCCAATATCGAGAAGATTGAAGAAGAAATCATCTTTAATTTCGAACAGGCTTTTATGATGTATTTACCGCGTCTATGCGAGCACTGTTTAAATCCGAGCTGTGTGGCCTCATGCCCGTCAGGTGCGATGTACAAACGGGATGAGGACGGCATCGTATTAGTGGATCAGGAAGCTTGCCGCGGCTGGCGCTATTGCATGACAGGCTGTCCTTACAAGAAGGTTTATTTTAACTGGCAAACCAATAAAGCGGAGAAGTGCACCTTCTGCTTTCCGCGCATTGAGGCCGGACTTCCAACCGTTTGTTCCGAAACGTGTACTGGACGCATTCGTTACCTGGGTGTGCTTTTATACGATGCAGACAAAGTACTGGAAGCCGCATCAACACCGGATGAAAAAGATTTGTATCAGGCCCAGTGTGACTTGTTCCTCGATCCTCATGATCCTGCTGTTATCGAGCAAGCACGCAAGGACGGGTTATCGGAGGAGTGGATTGAATCCGCCCAGAACTCACCGGTCTACAAATTGGCTATCGAATATAAGCTGGCTTTCCCGCTTCATCCCGAGTATCGGACGCTGCCCATGGTATGGTATGTTCCGCCGCTCAGCCCGATTATGAATTACTTTGAAGGCAAGGATTCGATCGAGAATCCGGATATGATTTTCCCTGCGATTGAAGAGATGCGTTTGCCGGTCCAATATCTGGCCAATTTGCTGACGGCTGGCGATACGGTGACAGTTAAGGAAGCTCTGCAAAAGATGGCTATGATGCGTTCCTACATGCGGGCAAAGTCGTCAGGCAAACCTTTTGATGAAAGCCGTTTGAGCAGGGTAGGGCTGAGTGCGCATCAAACGGAGCAAATGTACCGCCTGCTGGCCATTGCCAAATATGAGGACCGTTTTGTCATTCCAACCTCTCACAAAGAGAATCATATGGATGTATACCGTGCGCAAGGCTCAGAAGGATTTGGACTGGATTGCAGCGGCTGCGGCCCTGTAAGTCCGACGGTGGGCAAGAGCGGTAAAGAGCTTTATGAAGAAAATTTCTATGGGGGAATCTGGCGTGATTAATCTCGGGAAGCTCTATGAACGTAAACGGGTATTCGGTTTTTTCGTTCAACACTTAACCTATCCGGACAAACTGGATTATCATCCCTCCGTTCTGGAAGAGCTGATGGATTCTTCGGACCCCGTGTATGTGGATGTAAAGAAATTTTGGGATCTGATGCATGAATTCAGCATGGAGGAAATCGAAGAGATGTATGTGCAGACCTTTGATTTTCAAAAAAAATCCACCCTCTATATGACCTATTACCGACTGGAGGAAGCGAAGGAACGCGGGCAAATGCTTGCCAATATCAAATCCGTATACCAGACTTACGGTCTTCATATGGCGGGTGAGGAGCTTTCCGATTATCTTCCGCTCATGTGCGAATTTCTGTATGCGGCGGAATGGAAGGGCGATCCGCGGGCGCAAGAGAGTCTGGGATTGATCCTGGCAGTCATGGAGGACGGCACGTACCATCTCCAGCAAGCGTTAAAGGAATTTAATAGTCCCTATTATTATGTGATTAAGGCACTTCGTGAAACGTTCAAAGCTTGTATAAGGCAGGAGGAATCTATCCATGAACATGGTTGATCAATTCCTGTGGGTGATCTTCCCCTATATTTGTATGGCTGTATTCGTCGTAGGTCACATCTATCGCTACCGGGTCGATCAGTTTAGCTGGACGGCCAAATCCAGTGAGTTCATCGAGAAAAAGCAATTGAAAATCGGGAGCATGATGTTCCATATTGGAGTTATGCCGGTTATAATGGGTCATATCGTCGGGCTCGGGGTTCCCAAGTCCTGGATGCATGCGCTGGGTATCTCGGACCCTATGTATCACTTTGGAGCGGTGTATATCGGGGGGATCTTTGGATTTCTTACCCTTGGAGGCATGATTATACTGACCTCACGCCGTTTTACGCATAAGGGGGTCCGCAGGCTAAGCTCCGTTTCGGATCGGCTGGTAAATGTATTGCTGTTATTCATCGTTCTCATGGGAATGTATAGTACACTTGTTACCAATAACGTTGAACCCGGCTTTGATTACCGTTCCACCATATCCGTATGGTTCCGGAACTTAATCATTCTGCGTCCGGATGCCGCATTTATGCAGCAGGTACCCGTACCTTTTAAAATTCATATTGTCTCGGGTTTCCTGATATTCGCCCTGTGGCCCTTCACCCGGCTTGTACATGTATGGAGTGTTCCATTGAACTATGTGGGCAGAAGTTATATTCTGTATAGAAAGCATCGTAAACATTGATGGCACAAGAGAAGGCGGACTGCCTTCTTTTCTGCATACAAGGGAGTTAAAGCTATGAATGATCAGCCCAGGTTTGATTACCAGAAAGAGATTGATGACCTTCGAAACCGGTTCGGACTGGACTTTGTTTCTGTTGCTCTGGTGCAGCCGGCTGAAGATCGGTTTGTCCTGACCTGGCAATTTGTCTCAGGCAATCTGAATAATCGGTATAAACGGATTGTGCTAAGCTCTGGCAAAGGGATTGCTGGCATTGTGTTCAAGACAGGCAAACCTCTTTTGATCAAAAATGTGAATGTGGATATTGGAGCCAGAGATTTGTTCAATTACCCCATTATTATGTCGGAGCGTCTTCAGAGTTTGGGGGCGATCCCGCTTTGGAGCTATGACCGGGTAATGGGCGTCCTCTTAATAGGATTTCGACATGTGAATGGATTAACTGAAGGCTTATTCAATACTTTTCAGAAGGAAATAGGCTCTGAGTTTGGATCTCTTTATGCAAAGGAGAGGGTAAAGGAATGATACCCATCACCGATGACGGGATGACCGGATTGTTAAGGAACATGTACCAGAACAGTATTGAAGCTATCTTTTTCATGGATAAGGATGGAAAGGTTCTGGCCATGAATCCGGCAGCGGAGAATATACTGGATATAGAAGTCATTGAAAAAATGAACAGAAATGAAGAGAACTCGATCTGTCAGTCCTGCGAAGGTTATACGAGCGAGCAGGAGGCCATAAGCTGCTGCAATTGTTATCTGGCAAGCCCGAAGGAAGACTTCTCTTCCTTCCAGGTCTATTTGAAGACGCGGGGGCAAGGGATTGTCCCTTATGCGGCAAGCTATCATATCATTGACGAAGAGTCGGGGACCCGTGTTTTTATGCTGCTGAATTTAACCAAGCAGTTTCAGACACAAGAAAAGCTGTATCAGACGAAGATGCTGAAATACATCATTAAAGCCCAGGAAGACGAGCGAAAACGGATCTCCCGGGAATTGCATGATAGTGTTGCCCAAGAACTGCTTAGTTCCCTGGTAGATTTGCGAGTTATTAAATATATGAATGTCAATGAAGATGTCCTAAGGAAGCTTCAGCATACCGAAATCTCAATAACAAGACTGCTCGATGATATACGCCATTTATCCGTTGAGCTGCGTCCCGCTTCACTAGATGATTTAGGTTTGGAGGCAGCCTTCCGCTCCCATTTCAAATGGATTGAGAAAAATTACGGCGTTTTGGTTGATTTTTCTGCCAAGCTGTCTGCAGCCCGTTATAGCAGTGAAATCGAAACCGTGGTATACCGGGTGTGTCAGGAGGCTGTTTTGAATGCGCTTAAATACGCAGATACAGATCAGGTTTTTGTAAAATTGTTTGAACTGGGCGGTTATTTGCAGCTTATTGTGCAGGATCACGGTATCGGCTTTATAGTGAATTCCAGCGAAGTCAAGGGGACAGGGCTGGGTCTGTACGGGATGCGGGAGCGGTCAGAGTTAGTCAATGGCCAGTTGATTTTGAACTCGGATATCGGGAAGGGAACGACGATTCAACTCTATATTCCGCTGGCTCAGGTTCGAATAGAGGAGGAAGCTCTTTAATGAAAATCGTTATCGTAGACGACCACGCCGTTGTTCGAAGCGGATTTTCAATGATTCTCAATTATCAGGGAGATATGGAAGTTGTGGCAACGGCTGCCGACGGGAGGGAGGCCTACCTGATGGTCGGAAAGCACCGGCCGGATATCCTCCTGATGGATTTAAGCATGCCTCCAGGGGAGAGCGGACTTGTGGCTACCGGGAAAATAAGCAGTGATTTTCCGGATACCAAAATCATTGTCCTAACGATGTATGATGATGAAGAGTATTTGTTTCATGTGCTCAAAAGCGGCGCTTCCGGGTATGTGCTGAAAAATGCGCCGGATGAGGAGCTGCTGTCGGCTATTCGCATGGTGTATAAAGGCGGAACCTACATTCACCCGCAAATGACGACGTCACTCGTCAGAGATTATATCAAAAAGGACCTGGAAACCAAGGAAAGTGATCCTTTTAAATTGTTATCAACGCGTGAGACTGAAATATTACCGCTGATCGCCAAGGGTTACGGGAATAAAGAAATTGCCGAAAAGCTCTTTGTTTCCGTAAAGACCGTTGAGGCACACAAAGCAAAAATAATGGAGAAACTCAACCTGAAGAGCCGTCCGGAACTCGTAGAATATGCGCTTAGAAAAAAGCTGTTTGACTTTTAAATGCTGATTAGGGATTCCCTCAAGGGTTTAAGGGGGAAATCCCTATTATTTTTTTTGGGTAATACATTTACAATAGAGATGGGGGATCATTAGCATTGCCATTCACTACACTTGGAAAAGGTGATATGGATGATCAGGAAGCTACAGTTACCGCTGCAAACGTTAAATTTAATTGTGGGCTTTATGGTATGGGTAATTATTTCAGCACTCCTTCCGTTTATTAAGGAGGATATACAAATTCCGGCTAATCGGCTGGCGATCTTAACGGCAATTCCTGTCGTCCTGGGCTCGGTTTTAAGAATACCGCTTGGGTACTATGCCAATATGCTCGGTGCGCGGGTTATTTTTTCAACCAGCTTTATCCTGCTGCTATTTCCGGTTTTCTATATCAGTGCGGCGTCCTCATATACGAGCCTGGTGATTGGCGGTTTGTTTCTGGGGATTGGAGGCGCGGTATTTTCCGTTGGCGTTACCTCTCTGCCCAAGTATTATCCCAAGGAAAAGCATGGCCTCGTAAATGGGATTTACGGAATAGGAAACATCGGAACAGCGATTACAACCTTTACCGCGCCGCTCATCGCGGCCCAAATCGGATGGTCGAAGACAGTGCGGCTGTACCTGGTACTGCTGCTGATCTTTGCAGTATTGAACATCCTATTCGGTGACCGGAAAGAAACAAAAGTTAGAACACCTATTGTTGAACAAATGAAAGCGGTTTATAAAAATGACAAGTTATGGTTTTTATCGATTTTTTATTTTATTACGTTCGGCTCATTTATTGCTTTTACGGTATATCTACCCAATTTCCTGGTCTCAAACTTTGGACTCGAAAAAGTAGATGCGGGTATGCGCACCGCCGGTTTTATTGCTGTAGCAACATTCCTGCGGCCGGTTGGCGGCTGGCTGGCGGATAAGTTCAAGCCCTTATTTTTACTAATGGGTGTCTTTATAGGTCTTACAGCGGCGGGTATTGTACTGGCGTTCTCACCGTCTATTGGATTGTATACAGTGGGCAGTTTAACCATAGCTGTCTGCGCAGGATTTGGAAACGGCATCATATTCAAACTGGTTCCGTTGTATTTAAATAAACAGGCGGGGATCGCCAATGGCATCGTCTCGATGATGGGCGGACTGGGCGGATTCTTCCCGCCGCTTATGCTGGCGCTTATTTTCTCCATTACAGGTCAGTATTCCATAGGATTTATGGCACTTTCACAAGTTTCGTTTGCAAGCTTTGTGCTTGTCGTTTGGCTCTATTACCATGAGAAATTAGCTCTTTCGTCTGAAGTCTTCCGGTCCACAGGTCAGGGGATTCTGGTGACGGATGCGAAGGGACGGATTCATGCAGTCAACCCGGCGTTTACCCAATTAACAGGCTACTCTGAGCAAGAGGTGATGGGCATGAATCCGAATGTACTTAAATCGGGCAAGCAAACGAAAGCCTTTTATGAAGCCATGTGGAATGAAATTAAGGAAAAGGGGAATTGGCAAGGGGAAATTTGGAACCGCAGAAAAAGCGGTGAAGAGTTCCTGGAGTTTCTGACAATCAATGTAGTGAGAGATGAGGCAGGAGAAGTGGTCCGATACGTGGGGACGTTCAGCGATATCACCGCTCATGACTTGAAGTCCATTCAACGATGATGGAAGCAGTAGAGCCAGTCTATATAAGATGAACTTAAAAAATGATATTAGGGTGAGGAGTAACGAAGGAGAGGTTTGGAACTGTAGGAGCGATAGCGACCGCCTTTGTCTCCGGATTTCAGCCGCGAACAGCGGTACAATTGAAGAAATCCGGAGACAACAGCGGCCGGAAGTCCAAACATTCTCCGTAGTTACGAACGACCCCTAAGTAGTAAACTCTTTAGTTCATCTTATATAGTACGCAGAAACCATTGGGAGAGGGAGAGTAGTTGTGGTAACAACACAGATTAGCGATCAATTGCAGCGCCCGATCCGGGATTTGCGTATTTCAGTAACAGACCGGTGTAATTTTCGCTGTCTTTATTGTATGCCCAAGGAAATTTACAAGCCGGATTATGCTTTTTTGCCGGAAAGCGAGCTATTGACTTTTGAGGAAATCAGACGGATGGCAGTGCTGTTTGCTTCGCTCGGTGTGAAGAAGATCCGGTTGACAGGGGGCGAGCCCTTAATGCGGAGAAATCTGGCAGAGCTCGTGAGAATGCTCGTCCATATTGAGGGAATTGAGGATATTGGTTTAACAACCAATGGAATGTTATTAAAGCAGCAGGCACAGGACTTGTATGACGCAGGCTTGCGCCGCTTGAATATCAGTCTGGATGCGCTTGATCCGCAAGTTTTAGCTGAAATCAATGGCCGCGGGATCAAACCACCGGTGATTCTGGCAAATTTGGAGTTCGCACGCAGCATTGGATTTCAGATCAAAGTAAATATGGTTGTGCGTAGAGGGATGAATGACAAAGAGATCCTGCCGATGGCCGCCTTTTTTAAAGATTATGGAATCACGCTTTGTTTCATAGAATTTATGGATGTCGGAAATGACAATGGATGGAATCTGGAGAGTGTTGTGACCAAACGGGAGATCTTTGAAATCCTTCGAGCTGAATATGACCTGGAACCCGTGGAGCAGAATTATTATGGGGAAGTGGCAAAAAGGTATCGGTACAAAGACAGCACATCCGAGGTTGGTTTTATCACGTCGGTGTCCGAATCCTTTTGTTCATCATGCACGCGTGCGCGGTTGTCCTCTGACGGGAAAATATTTACCTGTTTATTTGCATCGCAAGGATTTGATCTGCGCACCCTGGTTCGCAGCGGAGCCTCAGACAGCGAACTGCTTACTGCCATTCGTACAGTATGGGAGCAACGCTCAGATCGTTATTCAGATGAACGCACCTTCCAAACAGCGCACTCTTCCGGCAAAAAGATAGGGATGTCGTATATTGGGGGGTAATATTTAGGAAGGGTTTCCGCTGAAAGCAGCGGAGAGGACGGAACGATTGCGGAAAAGCGATAGCGTTCGCCCAAAAGCTTTCCGAAGGAAAGCTCTCTTCGAAAGCATATGCTGTGTCCGGATTTTTACCGTTAAGGTAAATCAAAAAAATCTGGACACAACGGCGATTGTAGCAACGATCCGTTCGCGGAGCGTCCACTAACGCACCTCCCTATATTCAACTCCAAAGCAAAGGGTGTCCCAGCAGCCATTTACATGGCTTGTGGGACACCCTTTTTGAAATTCATCAGTTGCTTGCCTCAGCCAGCTTCGCATCAATGGCAGCCGTCAAGCTCTCGTAGGAGCTGTCTTTCTGCAAAACGCCGTTAACCATGAACTGTGGAGTACCGTTAACACCGAATGAGCCTGCGATTTTGAAGTCTTCTTTCACATCGTACATAAAAGTTTGGTTCTTCAGGTCCGTTTTGAACTGGTCATAATCGATACCGTCGATGTTCTTCTTAACAAAATTCAGAATGTATTTCTCCGTGGCCCAAATTTTGCTCTCATCGCCCTGATTGGCGTACATCTTATGAACATACTCCCAGAACTTCTCGTTGCTTTGCTTGTATATGGCTTCACCAGCGCTTGCGGCAAGATAGGAGTCCCGGTCTATGAACGCGAAGTTCATGAAGAAAAATTCCACTTTACCGGTATCTACATACTCCTTGATGAAGCGATCCAAATACTGATCTGTCCACTTTTTACAGGCAGGGCATTTGAAATCGGCAAATTCAATTACTTTCACTGTAGCCGTGCTGATTCCGAGATGAGGCTGCTTCTCGTACTTCAGGCCATCCACGACAATTTTGCCTTCCACTTCGGTGTAGTTAGGCAAGCTATCCAGATCAGAGGCGCCGTTGTCTTTTCCTACACTAACGTATCCAACAACTCCTGCAAGAATCACAATTACTAACGCTAAAAGCATAGGCAAGGCATATCTGTTGTTCTTCATTTGTTCCCTCCTGCGCGAAATGAATTCTACTAAACCAAGATAGTATAATCATTTCGACCGCAGGTTTATATGCTTTTTGTAACATTGATCAAAATGGCTTACCCGTGCTGCATGTGCTGCTGCTGTGCCGATGAACGGATAACGGGGGGCACCTCGCGGATCGAAGAAATCGTCATAACCGCCTGCTGCATTTCACGCTGCAGTTCAATCAGATTGTACAGCCATTCGTTTTGCTGCTTCAGGTAGATGCTGTTAATGCCTGCGGTTACCGCAGGAAGCACATCCGTGCGCAAGGAATTACCGATCATCCAGGTACGTTTGCGGTCAAATTGATGACTGGCCAGAATTTCCTCAAGGGATTCCACGTTCTTATGCTTGCGGATAAAAATACGGTCGTCAAAGTAAGCATCCAGCTTCATTTGCTCGATTTTGCGCTTCTGGATGGTGTCGTCGCCACCGGTGTACAGGTACAGGTTATGACCCTCCTGTTTCAGCGTATCGAGTGTCTCAACCATTCCGGGATAAGCTTCAATCTCCTGGTCGTACACACTAAGCCCGAGCTTCATGAGCTGCTGCTCCTGAAAGGCTTCTGCGGGACGGCCAAATTTGGTACAGAAGAAGCGGTATGTCGCAATCAGAGATTTGGGGAAGTTGTCACTTGCTAAACCGCTGGCGCTGACCGTCTCCACATCAATTTCCACTTGCTTGCTGCGTAATTCCCCGGTGGTGGGACCGAAATCCTTGAACCAGTCGCTCATCATTTCGAAATACTGTCCCAGAATGAGGTCGAAATATTTGTTGCAGTGGACCAGGGTGTCGTCCAGGTCGAAGATTACTTGTTGAGTCAAATGTTTCATATCGCTCACTCCTCTATCTATATCTATCTGTGTTGTTGTTAATATTATAAACGAATATAGGATTCAAGGAACATTTGCAATTCCGAAGCACCGTCCGGACGAATGCTGAACCGTTCATTTTGTTCTTCCCGCAAATGTATGCGCAGCAGACCGGCTACCCGCAGCATCATCAGATGGTGCATCAGCATTTCACCGGACTGATTCAGCTCCGATTGCATTTCCCAGAGTGATTTCGGCTCATGGGCTACATAACGCAGCAATTTGAGACGGTTGGGGTCCGACAGTGCTTTGGTCATCCGCAGCAGCTCGGTTGGCGGCTCATCCTCATTGTCTACCGGGACTTCTACAGGATACTGGATCAGCATCAGCGTTTTATAGAAGCAGTAGGTATTGATCGGCCGGTTATGTACTGTCGGCAGCAGCACAATGGTTTGCAGCTCCGGAATGTCCTCAATGACAACACCGCCCGACGCATATTCAATCAAAGCGACAGGGTCCATTTTGCTCTGAAGCATTTTTTTCTCTGAAGCATCTTCAATTAACAGCGGCAGAATCTGATTCTCAACATGACGGAAATATTGTTCATGCCACAGCCGCAGGAGCGGGCCATAATTGTTCTTGATCCGGGAGCATTCCTCCAGGGTGAAATCATGGAAAAAAGGAACCAGCCGCAGATACCACTCTTCTATAGAAGCTGACTCCAGCTCATCCAGGAACTGAAGCACACTGGCTGCAGGTCCGCCGCTGTATGCACAGGCATAAAGCACATCGTAATCGTTGAAGGGCCATTCTGCCGCCTGAAGGAGTAAGGCAACCTTCTGAGGGGGAATGCGGCTGTCCACATCACGGATCCAATCCGGACCGATATCGAGATTAGAGATCCATTTCCTTGTAACATATAACATAAAACTGTCAATGAGTTCGTACACCGGTGAGACATCGATTTTCAATTCGTATTCCATGAAGCATACATTCCTCCCAGGAAATCCGTCACTTCTATATATTATCTCTTGTTTTGAAGGAGCTTGTCCACTATAATGTTGGGGGTTTGCCATTCGGCGTCAGGTATAATATTGCATTGTTAACATAGGGGGATTTCATTCGTGTCAGACCATTCTTCTTCCGCTCGCGGGAACAGCAAACTGCATTATCTCATTCTCATATCCGTAATTATATCTGCCGGACTCAGTCAGGGACTGCTGCTGCCGGTATTGTCCATTCTTCTCGAGCAGAAAGGGATCTCGTCCTCTCTCAATGGTTTGAACGCTGCTTCCTTGTATATCGGCTCCTTCGCGATGACACTTGTTGCGGAACGCGCACTAGGTGCCTTAGGTTTCAAAAAGCTAATTACTGCAGGAATAAGCCTTGTTCTGGTATGTCTGTTATTGTTCCCGGTGCTGCCCGGCATTAAAGCCTGGTTTATCCTGCGCCTGCTGGTAGGTGTCGGAGATTCGGCCATCAACTATGCCGCACAGCTGTGGGTTCTGCTGATGACGCCTCCGCAGCATCGCGGACGCAACCTTTCCTTGTACGGCATGTCCTATGGCCTCGGGTTCTGTCTGGGCCCTGTTGGAATCAGTCTGCTGCGCTTCGGGCAGTCGACACCCTTTATAGCTCTCGCCTTTCTATTCCTATTAGTTCTACTGCTGACTGCAACAAAATTGCCCCATTCCCGTCCGGATAAAGTGGATAGCGGGGAGGGACAAGCCCGGCGCTTCGGACGCAGTTACAGTCTTGCTTGGTATGCCTTAATTCCGGCACTCTTATACGGGTATATGGAAGCAACCTTGAACAGTAATTTTCCTGTCTATGGTCTGCGCATCGGATTCAGTGAAGACCAGATTGCGGCACTGCTGCCTTTTGCGGGCATTGGCGGATTGCTTCTGCAGCTTCCGCTTGGATTATGGAGCGACCGGCTCGGGCGTAAAAAAATTCTGATGCTGACCGCAGCAGGCGGCGGACTGGCTTTCCTGCTTCTTCCGCTGGCTAATGACAGATTCCTGGTTACACTTGTGCTGCTTGTGTTCGCTGGAGGATTTGTCGGTTCTTTCTTCTCATTGGGGCTGGCTTATGCGGCAGATATTTTACCGCGCAATCTGCTTCCGGCCGCTAACGTAGTATCTTCTTTTCATTTTAGTGCAGGCAGCATTATCGGTCCGGGCCTTGGCGGTTTGCTGCTGGAATATGGCTGGGGCGGCGGAGTATTCGGACTCATGGGTTTCCTGTACATTATGTTCGGTCTGATCGGGTTATTATTCTCGCCACGCCTGAAGATATAAGGTAAGATAAGAACGAGTGATCGCATGGAATTTGATTACATTTTCAAATACACTATAGAGTAGAGTTGAGAACAGGGGAGACTGAGTCATGATCAAGGTTGAACATTTGGCTAAAGCCGTTGGAGAAGATAAAATACCCGTATTGCGCGATATCCGTTTTCAATTAGAAGCAGGTGAGCTTGTAGCTCTTATAGGGGGGAGCGGCAGTGGAAAATCAACATTGCTTCGTTGTCTGGCACTGCGGGAGAAATGGGATGGCGGTACTTTTAAGGTAGACGGCGTTGATGTTCTGGGAAAAGGTTTTATGGGCCAAAGAAGGATACGCCGTGAATGGGCGTATTTGGAACAGAATGCGGAATTGAATCCCAATCGGACCGCACTCAAAAATGTACTGATCGGCCAGTCCGCCCAGACGCCCCTGTGGCGCATGGTTACCGGAATGGTTCGTTCCGATGATTATATGGGAGCTATGGATGAGCTTGATGCGCTGGGCCTGCTGGACAAAGCCAAGCTGAAGACAAGTCAGCTCAGCGGCGGCGAGCGCCAGCGTGTGGCCATTGCCCGTGCGCTGATTCATGGTGCAAAGGTTATACTGGCGGATGAACCGGTGACCGGCCTTGATCCCAAAACAGCCGAGAATGTAATGGAAACCCTGCGGAAGCTGTGCAAGGATACGGGATTGACGATTGTGACGGTGCTGCCTTTGGAACTGGCCGAACGTTATGCCACGCGCCTATGGGTGCTGGAGGACGGAATCATCAAGCAAGATGTGAAGGGCCGCCGGCTGACTTCCCAGGAACGGGTTAATCTTTGAATTTTGAACCAAGGAAAAGAGTGATGAAATTGAATCTACGAGGTCTGCGGCATCTCCTGGGATGGGCAGCAGTGGTATCCGTATTATCAGGCTGCACTTCTTTCATCAGTGATCCTGTTTCCCGGATGACTTACCCGAAGCTGTCTGAAGACCAGGCAACACTGATCGCCGCAATCAACACCTTAAAGCCTGCGGGGTCTCTGCTGATCCGACCGATTAATGATGATGACAGCTCGATTTTTACCGAAGACTTGAATGATGACGGCGTGCGGGAAACGATTGTTTTCTATGAGACTCCTGGGGAGGCTGTGCAAATTCACGGGATGATTCTTGAGAATCAGGGAAGCTCCTGGGTTAAGAAGCTGGTGTTCGATGGAGAAGGAACCGTTCTTGAATCGGTTGATCTGAAGGATGTCACGAATGATGGCAAGGTGGACATTGTAGCTGGATTCTCCAGGGGAGATGAGGGGCTCCAGAAGGGGCTTGTCGTCTACAGCTATTCCGGCTCCTCACTGGGCGAAGTGCTGCAGCTGTCCTACACAAAATATGTTATCGGTGATTTGAACGGGGACGGCACCCAGGACATTACTGCTGTTTCGCTGAAGCGTAATGAAATCGCCACGATTACGACTTATCAATATGAGGACGGTTTTCAACAGCTGGATAAGCTGGATACGCTCGATCCTTATATTAATAATTATTACAATATTGTCGCAGGAAAAGTGGCGGAAGACAAAGAAGGTATCGTACTGGATGCTGCAGTAAATTCCCAATCGGCTACGAGCTATATCGTCGTTATGGAGAATAATAAGCTTCGTCTGGTCGTGGGCGGAAATGACCGTACCTTCAGAGACCGGCGCATACTCAGCGAAGACATCGATGATGATGGCATTATTGAGATCGGAATTTTGGAGGCTCCCAAGGGCTGGGAATATTTCGATCCGAATACGATCCCGTATTTCACTTCCTATTACAAGTGGGATGGAACTACAGGGCTGAGTTTTGCCAAGCAGCAGTACCGCGACCCGTCAGACCGCTTCTTTATCGACTTCCCTCCCGAGTGGTATGGTAAGGTCACCGTGGATACTAAATCCATTCAGGAGAAATATCTGGAATTTATAATGTCCGATACCGGTGAGACGGTTGCAGAGGTGTCCTTCTTCTCATTGACGGAATGGGATCGGGTGAAGGATGAAGGCTGGGAACTGTGGGGACGGACCACGGATAAGATTATCGGTTACAGAGGGAAGCTTGAACAGACCATTACAGGGGAAAAAATAGATAAGAATGCACCCCCCATGGAGAGGAAGGGTAAAGATGAGTAAAGTACTGATTCTTGAGGATGAAGAATCTATCCGCAGCTTTATTGTGATTAATCTGAAACGCAACGGTTTCGAGGTGCTTGAAGCTGCCGACGGAAATGAAGCACTGCACAAGCTTACCACTGTACCTGATATTGATATCGCGCTGCTAGACGTTATGGTTCCCGGAATCGACGGATTTGAGGTATGCAGACGTGTACGGGAGACTAATGAGCGGCTCGGTATTATTTTTCTGACCGCCAAAGTGCAGGAGCAGGATAAGGTCTACGCCCTTTCCGTAGGTGCAGATGATCACATCAGTAAACCGTTCAGTCCTACAGAGCTTATTGCGCGTATTCAATCGCTGCTGCGGCGGGTCAATGTTCATCGGGAGCAATCCGCGAAAGTCTCTTTCCATTCTGGACCCTACACCCTGGACCTGATCGCCAAGCAGTTCAAGCGGAATGGTGATGCGATTGAACTTACGCCGACTGAATTTTCATTAATCCAATTTTTCCTGGAAAAAGAAAATACCCCGCTCAGCCGGGATTTGCTGCTTGACCACGTCTGGGGCAAGGAGTATATGGGTGATCCCAAAATCGTTGATGTAAACATTCGTCGCTTGCGGCAAAAGATCGAGAGTAATCCGTCGGACCCTGAATTTTTACAAACGGTATGGGGGCACGGTTACAAGTGGAAGGGTCAAGGACAATGATTAAGAAGGGGATGCGCAGACAAATTGTCCTGCACTACATTCTTGTGGTCTTTCTGGCGCTTCTCCTCGTGGAAGTTATATTTCTGCTGGCTATCCGGACGTATTATTATGACAGCATATTTACAACGATTACTACACATATCAGTACGGCTGAACTCTTCTTCCAGAGATACCAGCTTTCTGGCGAGAACGTTTCGCTCAAGGAACTGCTCGACAGCTTTACGCTGAGCAATACCGAATTGGAAGTGCTGACGCTGAACGGTGACATGATCACCAGTTCCACCGGTTTCCAGCCGGACAGGACGATTACAACTAGTGATGTGCCCGAAGCGGCAGGAGGCAGTATCGGCCGCTGGGTAGGCAGGCAGCCGGGAACCAATGAAAGTGTTATGGCGGTTTCAAAAGTGCTGCAAATTCACGGCCGGGACGCTTATGTGCTGAGATATCTTACTTCAGTGGAGGGGATTAACGCTGATTTGCTAAATCTCTCCCTGCTCTCAGTGGGTATTGGCGTAGCTGTTCTTGCTATCGTTGTGATTTTCAGTTTTGGATTGGCGAATTCGATCGTAAAGCCGTTAAACAACATTACCGCCGTTTCCGCTCAGATGGCCAAGGGCAGATTCAATACCCGAATTAAGGGGAATTACAAATACGAGATCGGGGATTTGGCCTCGACACTCAACTATATGGCACAAGAAATTGTACGCAGTAATCAGATCAAGGATGATTTCATTTCATCGATTTCCCATGAGCTCCGAACGCCGCTCACCAGTATCAAAGGCTGGAGCGAAACGCTGATCTCCGGCGGCTACGATCCGGAAGAAACAAAGCTTGGCATGGGGATCATTTCCAAGGAAAGCGACCGGTTGATCGGTTTAGTGGAAGAGATTCTCGATTTCGCCAAGCTGCAGCAGAACGAAATGAAGCTGTCGATGGGGACCGTTAACTTAATGGTCTTGCTTCAGGAGACCATACTAAATGTCTGGGCCAAGGCCGAGAAGAAAAGGATACATCTTCGATTGGAATGTGAAGATAACATCTTCGTCCTGGGCGATGCCAACCGGTTAAAGCAGGTGTTTCTGAATCTGGTCGACAACGCCGTAAAGTTCTCTCATGAGGATTCGATCATCGGGCTTTCAGCCGGACGTTTATCCGGGAGTGAAGCTGTTATCACCGTCCGGGATACGGGAATCGGCATTAGTGAAGAGCATTTGTCGAGAGTAAGGGACCGCTTTTTTCAAGTGGATGCCCTAAATGGGGGTACAGGTCTGGGTCTGGCGATTACACAGCAGCTCGTTGAGCTTCATAATGGCAGAATTCAATTGAACAGTGAGATCGGCAAAGGAACGGAGGTCACAGTCATCCTTCCGCTGACGGAAAACTTGCTGGGTACGAATTGAAAAGGAGGCGGTGAAATGAAGGCCGGTACTACTGATAATAACCATCCCTCTCAGAGCATGATAACTATTGTACGAGGCGATCATACCCGCGCCGGAGAGATTCTAACACTGCTGCAGCAGGCGGCAGGATGGATGGAGCGCAACGGGATCAAGCAATGGACACCCGGGCAATTCAATGAAGAGGATATAGCCAATTATTTCGTGGATAGAGAGGTTTACCTCGCATTGCAGGATAACGAGCTTGCCGGGATGTTCACGCTGCAGTTCAGCGATCCTGTGTACTGGGGCTACAGGAATGATGAGTCATACGCTTACTTGCATCGGTTGTCCGTTGCGGAATCCTACCGGGGAATCGGTCTGGGCAGCCATATGCTCCAATACGCCGCCGACTTGGCCAAAGAAAAGGGCTGCAAGGGTCTAAGATTTGATACTGTGGCCCATAACGTGAAGCTTAACGGTTATTATCAAAGCCTCGGTTTTCATTATATGGGAACCAATGATATGGGCGGAGGGCGACTGGTGAACCTCTATGAGAAGTTTGAGGATACCGGTAATGAGGATGAGATTATACTCCGGTATTTCCGTGAGGATGATTTCGGTTACTTAAAAAGCTGGAGCGTCTCACCGGAGTTTTTGAAGCAGTGGGCCGGTCCGTCGCTAACCTTCCCTCTTGAGGATCAGGAATTGAGAAAGTATATGGAGGATTCCAATCATCCGGTGCATTCAAAGCTGTTAATCTATAGCGCTGTACATAAAGCGTCCGGTCAGGTCGTGGGTCATATCAGCCTTGCGGCTATAGACCGGGACAACCGTTCTGCCAGAGTAGGAAGGGTTGTCCTGGACCCTGTGTACCGCGGGCGTGGTATCGGGAAGAGAATGATGAATGAAATGCTGCGCATCGCCTTTGAAGGGCTGGAATTGCACCGGGTATCTCTTGGAGCGTTTGACTTCAACACCTCTGCTTTGAATTCGTATGAAGCGGCCGGATTTCGCCGTGAGGGCATCCAGCGTGAAGCGGCATGGTTCAGTGATCGCTATGTAGACTGCATAGAAATGAGCATTTTGGATAGAGAGTGGAGAGAAATACACCGTAACTAACATCAATTATTTGCAATTCCTATATCTACAAATAAAAGGGGCTGCTGCACCGGTCTGAAACAACCGGCGCGGCAGCCCCTTTATAGATCAGGGAATACCCTTAAGAAGGAAGTCCTTCCGCACGTAAACGTCCTGTTTTCTCATAAACATCCTGCAGCAGGCGGGAAGGCTGTGTCCGGATTACAGGTTTGGCTGCGACAATCTCATGAGGACCTACAACAACGATATTGTCACTGCTGCCCTTGATCATGGCTCCGTCCTTGATTACAGCGTCTTCACCGATAATGGCGTTCTCAATATGGACACCGCGTCCTATCTTAGCACCCGGCATAATGACGCTTTGCTTGATGATCGACAGTTTGCCGATGTCGACCCCACCGAAGACTACGGATTGATGCAGACTGCCTTCGGAGGTGCAATATTCATTGACCAGAGAGCCGGTTGCCAGGCTCTGAACCTTCGCCTTGTGAACGGCCAGCTTTGGACGCCGGGCGCGGCTGTACATCGGCCAGCGTGCGTTGTCCAGCTGCCATCCGCTCTCGGCTTGCAGCAAGTCCATATGAGCCTCCCACAAGCTGCTTACAGTGCCTACATCCCGCCAGTAGCCCTTAAAGCGGTAAGCATACAAAGCATCGTTTCCTTGAAGCATGCAGGGGATAACATCCTTGCCGAAATCATGGCTGGACTCTGGATTGGCTGCATCCTGAAGTAAATGTTCCTTCAGGTAATCCCAGCGGAACAGGTAAATTCCCATGGAGGCCAAATTGCTCTCCGGCTTATTGGGTTTCTCGGCAAAGTCCGAGATTTTTAGTTCGTCGTTAACGTTCATCACTCCGAAGCGGCTGGCTTCCTCCCAGGGAACCTCCATAACGGAGATGGTTGCTTCCGCATTTTTGCTAACATGATAATCCAGCATTTTGCGGTAATCCATATGATAAATATGATCTCCTGACAAGATTAGCACGTGTTCCGGATTACGGCTGTCAATGAATTCAATATTTTTATAAATGGCATCGGCAGTTCCTGAATAGTTATCTCTACCTTCAATACCGGCAGGAAGCAGTGTTACTCCTTTATGATCATTACCTTGAAGACCCCAAGGCTCACCTGCTCCGATATGACTGTGTAACGATTCTGCTTCGTACTGCGTCAGTACGCCTACAGTGTCAATCTTTGAATTGACACAATTACTGAGGGGGAAATCAATGATTCTGTACTGACCACCGAATGGGACGGCAGGTTTAGCCATATTGGAAGTCAAGGGAGCCAATCTGCGGCCTTCCCCCCCCGCCAAAAGCATGGCGATGCAATCTTGTTTACTCATTTTGTGTTGTCCCTCCCAATTTTTCGTCAATGACTGTTATTTAACCTTACTCTGTGTTGTTGAAACATAACACCCAGCACGTAGCTGTTGTTGCCACTCTCCTTTGTGCCTTCAAGGACAAGGTTTTCTTCGCGGCAAATGAGTAATCCTCCCTCCCGACAAAACTAGAAGAAAACCCCCATGAATCAACAGAGGATCTGCCGAAAATCTACAAGATAATTGAATTACTTTGCTGTGAATCCCGATCCCTCCGCCCGCTTGAACAGCTTCAACCAGTCGTCATAAATGTCCTAACCAACCTTTAGATCATTTTCCTTCCGTGATAGACAACTAGTCTCTGATGATCTGTTCCTCAGCTAATGACCTATGTGAAATATATTGCTTTGCATCAAGAAAAATTACATGAATAAATTTCTTAATCGGTAAAATAATTCTTTTCACATCAAATCATTTTCAAATGGCATTGTTTGGGGTAATGTTATAGGTGCATCCTATATAAAAAGGCGGTGTTGAATTGGCAGAACGACCTAATACAGGAAACGAACCTTCCCCTGATGATATTTTCTTATTTCATGAGGGCACACATCATCGAAGCTATAACCTGCTGGGTGCGCACATAGCCGTGGAAGAAGGCGTATCCGGTGTGCGTTTTACCGTGTGGGCTCCTCAGGCGACTTATGTAGGACTAGCTGCCGATCATAATGGCTGGGACGGAAGTCATGAAGAAGATGCATTATATAAGATACCCGAATCAGGATTTTGGAGTCGTTTTTTTCCGGGTATAGCTCCGGGAACATTTTACAAATACAGAATTGTTGCAGCAGATGGTTCCAGCTTTCTAAAAGCCGATCCCTATGCGTTTAAGTCAGAGCTTCGTCCGGCTACGGCTTCGGTTGTGGCAGATCTAAGCGGATACCGCTGGGGTGACGGAGCTTGGCGCCGCAAGAATAAATCTCCGTATAACAAACCCCTTAATATTTACGAAATGCATTTTGGCACCTGGCGTCAAAAAGAAGACGGAGAGTTTTATACGTATCAGGAAATGAGCGGATTGCTGATTCCTTATTTGCAGGAGATGGGCTATACTCATGTGGAGTTTATGCCCCTTGCGGAGCATCCTTATGATTTATCCTGGGGGTATCAGGGAACAGGGTATTTCGCTGCGACCAGCCGTTACGGTGAACCGCAGGAGCTGATGTATCTGATTGACAGCTGCCATCAGGCCGGCATAGGTGTCATTCTGGATTGGGTTCCGGCTCATTTTGCCAAGGATGCCCACGGTCTCCGGATGTTCGACGGGTCACCGCTTTATGAATACAGTGATCCAATGCTGGCCGAGAAGCCGGGTTGGGGAACTCTCTCTTTTGATTTCAGCAAGCCGGAGGTCGTTTCTTTCCTGATTTCCAATGCATTATTCTGGTTCGATATGTTCCATATTGATGGCATGCGTGTAGATGCGGTAACAAGCATGCTGCGGCTGGACTTCGAGAAGCAGCATCATCAATACCGGCACAATGTGAACGGGGGACTCGAGAATCTGGAAGCGATCAGGTTTCTGCAGAATCTGAACAAGACGATCTTTGACTATTACCCGCAGGCCTTGATGATGGCTGAAGAATCCAGTGCCTGGCCCGGTGTAACATCTCCTGCCCATGAGGGAGGACTTGGTTTCAACTACAAATGGAACATGGGCTGGATGAACGACACTCTCGGTTACATAGAACATGATTTCGGAGCCAGGCCTTATCATCACAATTTGTTAACATTCCCTATTTGCTACGCCTATTCAGAGAATTATACGCTTCCATTGTCCCATGATGAGGTGGTTCACGGCAAAAAATCATTGCTGAGCAAGATGCCGGGCTCTTACGAGCAAAAGTTTGCCGGTCTTCGTCTGCTGCTTGGCTATCAAATCACTCATCCAGGCAAAAAACTGCTCTTTATGGGCGGTGAATTCGGTCAATTTATCGAATGGAAAGACCAGGAGGGGTTGGACTGGTTGCTGCTGGATTATGAAAGCCACCGCCAAATGTTAACTTTTACGGCAGCCCTTAACAAGCTGTATCTATCGGAAAAAGCATTATGGGAGCTTGATCATGATATGAGCGGATATCAGTGGATCAACGCGGATGACAGCGGGCAAAGTGTTGTTTCGTATATCCGTAGGGGCAAAAAGCCCGGCGATACCCTGATCATCATTATTAATTTCCAGCCGGTTGAACGCCTGCTGTACCGTATTGGTGTTCCAAGTGCGGGAACGTATGAAGAAATTTTCAACTCGGAGTATACCTTCTTCGGTGGATCAGGGACAAGTAATGCCCCACGGAAGAGCGAAAAGCTGGAGTGGCATAACCAACTGCACAGTATGGAGCTGACATTGCCCCCGTTAAGCTTTTTGGTGTTAAAAAAAGCGGGACGTAAAAGAAAAAGCGAAGAAGTTGCCAAAATCTAATGGAAAATCCTTACCAAGGGGGAAAAAAAGATGAAGGTTTTATTCGCCGCAGCTGAAGCCCATCCTTTTATCAAAACGGGAGGACTAGCTGATGTTATTGGAGCATTGCCCAAAGCACTTAAAAGTGCTGGAGTTGACGTAAGGGTGATTCTGCCTAAATATCGAGGGATTCCCGAGAAATTCTCTTCGAAGATGGAACATGTAACCGTTGTACACGTACCGGTAGGCTGGCGCAGCCAATATTGCGGGATAGAGCAGATTATTTATGACGGGATTCCGGTTTATTTTATCGACAATGAGTACTATTTCGGCCGGGATGGGGTATACGGTTACATGGATGACGGGGAGCGGTTTGCGTTCTTCAACCGGGCGGTGCTGGAGTGTCTGCCTGCGATAGATTTCCAGCCGGATGTCCTGCATTGCCATGACTGGCATGCGGCTGTTATTCCTATGCTGCTGCAGGGCCATTACCGGACTAATCCGTTCTACAGTGAGATGCGCACCGTATTCACCATTCACAATTTACTTTACCAGGGTGTGTTTCCGTATGAGGTGCTGGAAGGTCTTCTGGGGCTGGATAGCAGCTATTTTAACGGAGTGGAGTATTACGGTAACATCAATTTTATGAAGGGCGGCATCGTTTACAGCGATCAAGTCACTACCGTGAGTCCAACCTATTCGCAGGAAATCCGTACACCCTACTATGGATACGGTCTGGACGGCTTGCTGAATTCACGTTCAGACAGTCTGAGCGGAATTGTAAACGGCATTGACACCAAGAGCTATAATCCGGCGAGTGATCCCCATATTTTCAGCCGCTACCGTTCTAACCTGCTGAAGAAGACAGAGAACAAGCTGGGGCTGCAGAAGGAGCTTGGCCTTCCAATTGCACCGCATATCCCGATGGTAGCGATGGTTACGCGACTGGTGGACTCCAAGGGTCTTGACCTCGTTACACGTATTCTGGATGAATTGCTGTATTATGACGATATTCAATTTGTGCTGCTTGGAACAGGGGACGAAATTTACGAGCGCTGGTTCCGGGAAGCGGCGTGGCGTTATCCGACAAAGTTATCCTCGCAAATTTTGTTCAACGATGCTTTGTCGCGCAAAATGTACGCTGCCAGCGATCTGTTCCTGATGCCTTCCATGTTTGAGCCCTGCGGTATAAGCCAACTGCTCGCGCTGCGCTACGGAAGCATTCCTGTGGTCAGGGAGACAGGAGGGCTGAACGATACTGTACAAGCCTATAACGAGATAACAGGCGAGGGCAACGGCTTTACCTTCACCGATTATAACGCCCATGACATGATGTATACACTCCGGCGGGCCGTCTCTTTCTACAATAAGCCGGATCATTGGAAACGGGTCACCAAGAACGCTTTTGCCGGTGATTACAGCTGGAATGTATCTGCGAAGGAATATATTGATATTTACAAAGAGATTACGGGATATATAAGTTAAACTAAAGATTTTGATCTATGCCATGGGGTGTTTACCCGTAACTACGGGGAATGTTTGGACTTCCGGCCGCTGCCCATCCCCAGATGTTTTGGATTAGACCGCTTCCAGCGGTAAACATCCGGGGACAAAGGCGGTCGCTATCGCTCCTACAGTTCCAAACTTCCCCTTCGCTACTCTCACCTTTCTATAGTTAATAATAATAAAGGACTCTCCCAAGGCCGCTGATCTTGGGGAGTCCTTTTTTTCAATCTATCTAATCTGAACTTATTGCTTTAGAAACGATTCCCGCTGAAAGCAGTGGAGAGGACGGAACGATTGCGGAAAATCGATAGCGGTCGCCCAAAAGCTTTCCGAAGGAAAGCTCTCTTCGAAAGCATATGCAGTCTCCGGATTTTTACCCCTTAGGTAAATTAAGAATATCTGGAGACAACAGCGATTGTAGCAACGGTCCGTTCGCGGAGCGTCCGCCAGAACACCTATTTAAGCAAGTTCACGGTACAATATCCGGTACCCATAGGGATCAAGCGGTATATTCATTATGCCGTTCTGAGGGACAACCGGGTCTCCGGTCAGCGAATCCTGCCAATCATCCGTTTCCATGGGATGGCTTAATGTTCGGGGGTCCGGCGTATTGTTCATCCAGATCGTGAAGTGGATCACCTCATCGGCCCGCTCATAGACAATGCACGAATCGGTTTCACAGGCCTGCAGTATACGGAATCGTCCTTCCCGAAGCGCTTTGTTCTCTTTGCGCAGAGCGATCATCGTCCGGTAGAAATCGTACAGCTCCCGGTCCTGCTTCTCTTCCTCCCACTCCATACATTTGCGGCAGTCGGGATCTTCATTTCCGGTAAGACCTATCTCATCACCGTAGTAAATACAAGGAGTACCCATGAAAGTGAACAGAAACACGACTGCGAGCTTCAACCGTCGTTTGTCCTCGCCCACACAGGTGAGAAGGCGCGGGGTATCATGGCTGCCCAGTAAATTAAAGACGACCTCGTTTGTCTGCTGCGGATATCTCATAAGCAGAGCGCCAATCCGATGACCGAACGCAACTCCATTCATCCCTCCGTTGAAGAACTCCAGCACCGTACCGGAGAACGGGTAGTTCATAACGGAATCAAACTGGTCTCCCAGCAGCCAGTTCAGCGAGTCACTCCACACCTCGCCGACAATATAAGCTTCCGGATTGGCGTTTTTCACCACTTTACGGAAATCGCGCCAGAAATGGTGGTCTACCTCATTCGCTACGTCCAGCCGCCAGCCGTCCACTTTAATTTCCTTGATCCAGTATTCCGCAACCTCCAGCAAATAAGACTTCACCTCCGGATTAGCGGTGTTGAACTTGGGCATATTGCCAAAAAAGCCGAAGGTGTCATAGGTGGGAATACCGTCGACAATCTCAGCCGGAAAGGAGTTCACATGGAACCAGTCCCTGTATACGGAGTACTCCCCCTTCTCCAAAACATCCTGAAAAGGCGGGAACCTGTCGCTGCAATGATTGAATACTGCGTCCAGCATGACTCGAATTCCTCTTTTATGGCATTGTTCCACTAGATGTTTCAGCAGCTGATTGTCACCAAAGTGCGGATCGACCTTTTTATAATCTACGATGTCGTATTTGTGATTGGAGAAAGAGAGGAAGATCGGAGTGAAATATATAGCGTTGATGCCAAGCTCCAGCAGATCATCCAGGTGATCAAGCACGCCTTGCAGGTCTCCCCCAAAGAAGTTATCCAGCTTCGGAATTCCGCCCCAGGGCTCGGTTCCTTCAGGATCGATGGCCGGGTTACCTTTTGCAAACCGTTCGGGCATAATTTGATAAAATACAGCTTCCTTAGCCCATTCCGGCACCTTGAACACATCAATTTCGTGTATATATGGGAACTCAAAGTAGTGAATAGGGGGGAGCGGACATTCATAACGGGTCCCGTTATCCAGTAAATATATATTTTCCGGGCCCGTGCTTATGCGGAAGGTGTAGCACAAACGTTTGTACTTAGGACGTACGGCGCCCTCCCAATAATCGAACATGTCATCCGAAGCGGCTTTTTCCATCATGATCTCATAATACGTATGCTCCCAGTCATATTTGTCACCCGTCAGGGCCACCACGCAATCCACATCATCCCGTTTGGTGCGAACACGCAGATGTATAGTTTCTGTATCGTAAGCATAGGCCCATTTATCACGGGGCACATGGTACAAAGCCTCCAAAAGCATGATAGCACCTCCTATATCAATGTACGGAGCATGGAACAGCCTGAAATCTGCGCATTTAGCTTATTAATTACCCCGTATAACAACTCAATGAACCACAACCGTTTTACGGTGTGTGCGCGTATATTCCTATAGGCTGCTGATCAGCAGAAGAAGTAATTCTTCCACTTCCTATTTTATCCTTTATAGATATGCTGCCATTCATATTTGGGTAATTTTTTCTTCAAAAATTGTTACAAAAATATCTTTGCATATTCATGCGAAGTGATTTATAATAAATCGGTCAATGAGGTAAATATAGAGTAACAAGAGAACAGGGGAGATATAGAAATGAACAAATGGGGTAAAATATCATTAGGAATGCTGCTTGCGGTAGGCTTGCTTACCGGCTGTGGCCAAAATAAGAACGAGAACAATTCTGCAGCAGCAGGCAATACCGACACAAGTGCAGCAGCAAAGACGCTTACATTGGGTACCAGTGCAGATTTCCCTCCTTATGAATTCCATAAGGTTGTTGACGGCAAGGATACAATCGTGGGTTTTGACATCGATATCGCCAAGGATATCGCTGCTGATATGGGCGCGGAGCTTGTAATTAAGGACCTGCCGTTTGACTCATTGCTGAATGAGTTGTCCAGCGGAAGAATCGATATCGTTATTTCCGGACTCAGCCCGACAGAAGAACGCAGAAAATCGGTTGATCTTTCGGATGTCTACTACAAAGCTGAGCAAGCCGTTGTAGTCCGTGAAGCCGACAAAGACAAATTCGCAACCATGGATGCCCTTAAAGGCGCCAAAATCGGGATTCAAACCGGATCTATTCAAGAGGATATTGCTAAAGGTATTGAGGGAGCACAGCTGACCTCACTGGGTAAAATCTCTGAAATCGTGCTTCAGCTGCAATCAAACCGTGTGGATGCTTCCATCATGGAAGGACCGGTAGCGAAATCTTTTGTTAAGAATGTGCCAGGCCTTGTAATCACCGACGCTAAACCTGTGGTGGAAGATGACGGTTACGTGATCGGCATTAAGAAGGGGAATGCGGAGCTGCTTGAGCAAGTGAACAAGACACTTACCCGTCTGAACTCCGAAGGCAAGATTGAAGCGTACGTTGCTGCGGCGAGCGAGCTGGCTGAAAGCAAATAAATGGCCTGAGTGGCCGGAAACAAGAGATGAACCTGCAGATTACTGCAGAGTGCTTTACCCTTCAGAAAATAGCGGTAACCCGCTGTTTTCTATTTTTTTGGAGATAGGAGGTTAGGTTTGATATGGAACTATTAAATATGGCTTATGAATACCGGAACTTTTTCCTAACCGGAATGCAGTATACACTGCTATTGGCAGTTATCGGTGTCTTTTGCGGCTTCGTACTGGGAATAGCGGTGGCGCTGCTGAGAATGTCGCGCTTATGGCCGCTTCGTTTTATTGCTACGGCTTGGGTGGAGTTCCTGCGCGGCACACCTATGCTGGTGCAGCTGTTTCTGATTCATTACGGTTTGCCCGAATTCGGGTTGGAGTTCTCACCGATTCAGTCAGGTGCAATTACGCTTACGATCAATAGTTCAGCCTATTTGGCCGAGATTTTTCGGGCAGGCATTCAGGGAGTGGATCGGGGTCAGGTGGAAGCATCCCGTTCGCTGGGGATGAAACAGGGCATGACCATGCGTTATATCGTACTGCCGCAGGCGCTCAAAAGTGTGCTGCCGGCGATCGGAAATGAATTTATTACGATTATCAAGGAATCATCCATAGTATCCATGATTGGGGTAGCTGATCTGCTGTTCCAAGCCAGAACCATAACCACAATTACTTATGAGGGTTTGACTCCGCTAGTTGTAATAGCATTAATGTATTTTGTTCTGACGTTTATATTATCCAAGCTGCTTGGCAGACTGGAAAGGAGGCTGAATACCGATGATCGAGGTTAAAAACCTGCAAAAGCACTTCGGCAAGCTGGAAATATTAAAGGGCATCGATTTGGAAGTCAAGAAAGGCGAGGTTGTTGTTGTCATCGGACCCAGCGGTTCGGGTAAAAGCACCTTTTTGCGCTGTCTTAATCTGCTGGAGCAGCCTACAGGCGGTGAAATCGCCTTTGAAGGCCAGTCTATTACTTCGAAGAAGCACGACATCAATGTCACCCGTGAGAAGATGGGCATGGTGTTTCAGCAGTTCAACCTGTTCCCCCACAAAACCGTACTGCAGAATATTACCCTGGCTCCTGTAAAGGTGAAAAAACTGCGGGATAGTGAAGCGGAGAAAATCGCCATGGAGCTGCTGAGAACAGTGGGCCTTGAGGATAAAAAAGACGCATATCCCTCCCAGCTGTCCGGCGGACAGAAGCAGCGGATCGCCATTGCCCGCGCACTTGCCATGCAGCCGCATGTTATGCTGTTCGATGAACCTACATCAGCTCTTGACCCGGAAATGGTCGGTGAAGTGCTGGAGGTTATGAAGAAGCTGGCGGAAGACGGAATGACGATGATTATCGTCACCCATGAAATGGGCTTTGCGCGCGAAGTTGGCGACCGGATTCTGTTCATGGACGGCGGTGTTATCGTAGAGCAAGGTACACCTGCGGAAGTATTCGGCAACCCTAAGCATATACGGACACAGGACTTCTTGAGTAAAGTTCTGTAATCATAAATGAAACGGCCCCGGTGAAAATTCCCGGAGGCCGTTTCATTTATGCAGATAAACCATGTATAATAAATGATCAATCAACTTAGTAAAGGAGTACATACTGAAATGAGAGATGACCTCTGCCGGATTGGCATTATCGATATAGGTTCCAACTCCATACGCCTTGTAATTTACGATACAACACCGGAAGGCGGATACAAAATCATCAAGGAGTGTAAAAGCTCTGCCCGCCTAAGTGAGAAGATCACCAAGGAAGGCAGGCTGGAGCAGAAGGACATGAAGAATGTAGTCCCGGTTCTGCTGCAGTTTAAGGAAGTGTGCCAAGCCTTTGGTGTTGATAAAATCAGAGCCGGAGCTACGGCTGCGATTCGCAATGCGGCCAACTCGGGAGAAATTATCTCTTATTTATCGGATGCCTCATCCATACCTATCGAGGTGATCAGCGGACATCAGGAGGCTTACTTCGGATTCCTTGGAGTCATTAACGCCTTTGATGTGGTAGATGGATTCGTTATTGATATTGGAGGCGGCAGTACGGAGATCACTTTATTCTGTGGACGGCGCTACCAGCATAGTATTTCCTTTCCTTTCGGTGCGGTCAATACCAATGTCATGTTCGGGCTGGGCGGTAATTGGAACGGGGAACAAATACGAAAGCTCCAGGCTTATGTAACCGGTCGTCTGGTGGAGCATTCCTGGCTAAATGAAGGAAGAGGTCTGCCACTATACGGACTCGGAGGTACACTTCGTTCGTTAGGTAAACTGGATCAGAAGCAGCGTGATTACTCACTGCAGAATTCGCATGGGTACACCTTGTCCACAGGAACTATCGACCGTTTCATGAATACATTGCCGGAAATGCCTTACGACAAGCGTAAGGATCTGGACGGCTTGTCCAAGAGCCGGGCGGATATAATCGTATCCGGACTGATTATTTTTCAGACCGTGTACCAATACATCGGAGCCAGCAGCGCAGTGATCAGCGGGGAGGGGCTTCGAGAAGGAATGCTGCATGATCTGCTTGAGCCTAAGGAGCCGGTGCGTGACAGTGCGCTGGAATATAGTCTAAGTACCATTTTACGATTTGATATCGGTACCTCTAAGCGTCATTTGAATCATATCTGCAAGCTGGCCCACAATCTCTTTGCTCCACTCAAAGGGGAGGGCAATACCAAGGAACAGGAAATGCTGATCTATGTGTCCATTATGCTGCATCGGACCGGTTCCAATATCAACTATTATCAATCCAAACGCCATACGCGCTATTGGCTGATGAACTCACCCATTCGCGGGCTTACGCACCGTCAGCTGATTCTGTGCGCCATGATCGCCTCGTACAGCACAAAAAGCCGGAAGCAGAAATTGTCCACAGCACACAAGGACATTTTGCTGGCTTCCGACGAAGAATGGATTCATAAGCTGGGCACACTGGTCCAGTTGAGTATTGCACTGGACGGTAGTGAGACCGGGGTTGTTAATGATTTGGACGCTAACTTACGCGGCAACAATCTGGATATTGAACTTAAAGGCGTCCACAGGCTTCTGCTGGGAGTGGAAGACATAGAGAACGCCCTCAAGGCATTTAAGAATGTTTGGGATTTGAAAGTGAAGCTCGACTTCCCTTCCATCGCTTAACATCCATCGCGGCAAACTGGCTCCGGAAGGGGGCCTTTTTGTCGTCCGGCCGTTCGTAATTTCCATTAAATTGTAGGAAGCTGGACTTGACATTATCCTTCAGAGACAGCTCCAGGATCTTGATAATCTGCTTGCGGATGTTGCCGTCCAGTACGGGACACATCAGCTCAATCCGCCGGGTAAGGTTGCGGGTCATCCAGTCCGCACTGGATAAATACACTTCAGGCTTTCCGCCGTTCTCGAAGTAATATATACGTGAATGCTCCAGGAACCGGTCTACAATACTGCGAACGGTGATCCTTTCGCTGAGTTCTGCTATCCCCGGACGCAAGCAGCATACGCCGCGGACGATCAGATCAATATTAACGCCGGCCTGAGCCGCACTGTACAGATCGTCTATCACTTGCTGATTGGAGAGAGAGTTCATTTTGGCTATAATCCGTGCGGGCCTTCCGGCAGTGGCATGCTCGGCTTCCCGCTGCATGAGCTTTTGCAATGAAAGACTCATGTTGGTCGGCGCCACAATGAAGGAATTCCAGTGATAATTCGCGGAATAACCGGTCATTTGGTTAAACAGCTCTGACGCATCCAGCCCGATTTGATTATGGGAGGTGAACAGACTAAGGTCTGTATAGGCTTTGGCTGTATTGTCATTATAATTCCCCGTGCCTACATGGACATAACGGCGCAGCTCCGTGCCTTCCTGGCGGACGATCAGCGTGATTTTGGCATGGGTTTTGAGTCCGACCAGTCCATAGACGACGTGACAGCCTGATTGCTCAAGCTTGCGTGCCCAGGCGATATTCCGTTCCTCATCGAATCTGGCCTTGAGTTCAACGACAACCGTAACCTGCTTTCCTGATTCAGCTGCATTCGCGAGTGCCGATATCAGGGGGGAGTTACCGCTAACCCGGTAGAGTGTCATTTTGATCGCCATGACCTGGTCATCCTCTGAGGCTTGAATGATAAAATCGGTCATTGCGTCAAAGGACTCATATGGATGATAGACAACCACATCGCGCTCACGAAGGACTTCGAAGAAATCCTCATTCTCATCGAACTCCGCCGGATAGACAGGCTCGATAGGAGGGTAATTCAGATAGCTGAACCCTTTCAGGCTGCCGGCGAAATTCCGCAGGAATCCCAGATCGAGCGGACCCTCGATTTCAAATACGAATTCGTCGATTTCAAATTCGGCCTGCAGCTGCTCCAGCGCATACGGGTGAATGCCCTTTTGTACCTCAAGACGAGCCGGGACACCCCGCCGTCGCTTACGTAATTCTTTTTCGATCTCCTCCAGCAGATCCTCGGCACCTTCCTCGTCAATCGTCAGGTCGGAATTACGGGTTAAGCGGAACTCATTCACGGCAACAGGCTCATAGCCGCTGAAGAGCGTCTGAATATGCTGCCTGATTACATCCTCGATAAAAACAAACTGTCTCTTTTTACTGTTGGAACGGTGCGGAAGCGGGATACAACGCGGCAGGCTGGCAGGGATCTGCAGGATTGCGAAATAGGGCTCCTCTTCATGATTGTTTTTACGAAGTACAACCGCCAAATAAATAAACAGGCTGTGAACGAGCGGAAAGGGCCGGCTCTGGTCAACTGCCATTGGGGTAAGTACAGGATAAATAATATCGCGGTAATACTGTTCCGCAGCCAGTTTTTGGGCATGGGTTAAATCCTCGTAATTCACAAACACAATGCCTTCCTTGTACAGAAGCCGGGAAATCTCCTTGAACGTCCGGTACTGGTCCGCAACGATTTTGGTGACACGTTTAATAAGCCGCTTGTACAGACCGGATGGAGTGTAGCCGGTAAAATCCATTTTGGAATAGCCTGCACGGATCTGGTCCTGAATACCCGCTACGCGCACACTAATGAATTCATCCAGATTACTGGATACGATCGCCAGAAATCTGGCCCGCTCCAGCAAAGGATTCTCCGGGTCCTGCGCCTCTGCCAGTACGCGCCGGTTGAATTCGATCCAGCTCAAATCCCGGTTCAGGTAAGCAGTCGCCGGAGTGATTTGGTGATTATTCTTTTTCTCTTCTTCGCTCATGGAACCTCCAAGGTTGACTCATTATCTTATGTTATCTATCCTATTCTATTATTCTACTATGTGCCAAAGGAACAATTGTTAACTCTTTGTAAAATTTCGCTTAAAAAAACCTCTAGTTATTGCGAAGTGGTAACAATTTCTTGTGCATAGGTTACAAAATTGTGATATATTCAGCTATGTACATAGTACAAGAATATCCCGTGCGTGTGAAGGACAGCCACAAAGTCCCCCGCCTATCGTTAGAAGGAGGTCATTATTTAATTTATGAAGCTCAAATTTTCAGCATTCAAAGCCATTACTGCCGTTCTAGGAATCAGCGTACTGCTGCATGCAGTGCCCGCGCAAGCGGAGTCCATACATATTACAAAAGAAGGGAACACTTTTTACAAATTGTCGAAGCAGTATGGTGTTAAGCTTGATGATCTGATGAAGGCCAATCCCCGTGTTGAAGCTCTTAATATGACTACCGGACTGAAGCTGATTATTCCCGGCAAAACGAAAGTCGGAGCAGCTGTGAAGGCAGAAACGGCTAAGTCCCAGGTGATCACAGCCAGTCTGAATGTAGAGCCTGGAGCCAACATTGTGGAAGCTTGGGGCAAAGTATTCAGCTACGACAAAACATTACGGGTCAAGGCCACCGCTTATTCCTCTGCAGCCAGCGAGAATGGCAAATGGGGCGCAGTCGATTACTTCGGAAATCCGCTCAAGCTTGGGACGATCGCCGTTGATCCCAATGTAATTCCACTGGGAACCAAGGTTTTGGTCACCGGACACTCACATCCAGGGCTTCCTAAGCTTGCCTTTTTAGCTACGGCTACGGATAAGGGCAGTGCCATCAAAGGGAATAAGATAGACATCTTTATTCCCGGCAGTCAAAGCTTCGTTTCAGAATTCGGTTTTCAATCCGTAGAATTATATGTTATCCAATAAGCATAGAATTGCAGCTCCACTTGAACTTAGTGGGGCTTTTATTTATATGGGGAAATGTGAAGTAATTCCGGTACTGTTACGAAGGTGTAACCGCGCTCCCGCATGTAGGAGATCACTTCGGGGAGAGCTTGAATGGAACCGCCAAGATCACTTCCCCGGCCGCCACCGCCATGCTGAAGAATGATAGATCCTCTACCGGCCTGTGAAAGAATATTGGCCTTTACTTGCGTCTTGGACAGACTCCTCCAGTCGAGTGAATCTACATTCCAGTTGATCAGCTTATATCCGTTAGCTTTTGCCCATCTCAGCTGAGCTTCACTAATATCCCCGTAAGGCGGACGGATTAATTTGGGCTTATAGCCCGCTAAAGGTTTAATAATATTTTCTGTATGGATAATTTGCGACTTATAGGCATTCATTCTTAGCCTTGTGAATTGGGAATGATTATAGGAGTGGTTTCCGATAATATGGCCTTCTCTTACCATTCGGGTTACCAGCGCGGGATATCTCTGTGCACGGCTGCCTACCACAAAGAAGGTAGCTTTGATATGATATTTATGCAGAACATCAAGCAGCTGCGGAGTAAACCGGGGATCGGGAACATCGTCAAAGGTGAGCGCTAATGCCTTGATCCGCGGGCCCCTCGTCTTTATAGTTTCCGGATACTTACGCAGCAGCTGGCTTATGGTCAGACTCTTTTTTTTCAGCCTCTTTTTTTCATGCAAGGTGGATGCAAAGCTTTCTGCGGAGACGGGTACAGCTCTGGAAGACGGGGGAGGAAAGCAGGCGATAATTGAAGTAATCATCAGAATAAACAATACTTTTCCCAATAATTTGTGTGACATCCCGGTTCCTCCTTAAAGTGTTTTAACCGTACCCTATTCTTCGTTGTTATCCCCCGATTCGGGCGGAAGTATGCCTAAAGCTGAGTTCTCCGGTAAACATTTCTTGTAGCCGTTAATGAGTGTATACTAATGAAATGGGATACTTATCCTGGTGCCATTTATATAGAAAACGGGAAGGATGAAGAAAAAATGACGAATTTATTCACACCGTATGAATTGAAAGGGTTGACGTTAAAGAATCGGGTGGTAATGCCTCCAATGTGCCAATATTCAGTTGAAAAACAGGATGGCATCCCCACGGACTGGCACTATGTTCACTATGTGAGCCGTGCCGTAGGAGGCACAGGTCTTATTATTGTAGAGATGACCGGTGTACACCTGGATGGACGCATAACCAATCAAGATACAGGGATCTGGAGCGACGATCATATAGCGGCTTACCGCAGAATTACAGACGGTGTTCATGCAAATGGCGCCAAAATCGGAATCCAGCTCGGCCATGCCGGTCGCAAGGCGGTGGACGCAGAGCCTCCTGTAGCGCCTTCAGCCATTCCGTTTGATGAGAATTCCAAGACACCTGCTGCATTGACCCAAGAGGGTATCGCTGAAATGATAGAGGCCTACCGGGAGGCAGCACGGAGAGCGGTTCAGGCCGGTTTTGATACGGTGGAGGTTCACGGCGCTCATGGATATCTGATTCACCAGTTTCATTCCCCGCTGACAAATGTGCGAGAGGATGAATACGGAGCCGATCTGGCTTTGTTTGGTGAGCAGGTGGTTAAGGCGGTAAAAGAGGTTCTGCCTGCGGATATGCCTTTGCTGATGAGAATATCGGCTAAGGAATATGTGGATGGAGGATACGATGCTGACTACGCACTTGAATTCTGCCGCCGCTATAAGGCTGCTGGAGTAGATATGTTCCATGTTTCCTCCGGGGGCGAAGGGCCGATCGGTTCCAATGGCGGACCCAATGCGGGTCCAGCCTATCAGGTGGATTTGGCGGAATATATCCGGAGCGGGCTGCAGGTGCCTGTAATTGCCGTAGGCCGGCTTGAATCTTATCAAGAGGCTGAGTCCATTGTTAAGGAAGAACAAGCAGAGCTGGTAGCCGTCGGACGTGGTATGCTCAGCGATCCTTATTGGACACTACACGCCGAAGAATCGCTGGTTGGTGCACCTAACGTGCCCAAAGCTTATGAACGCGGCACATGGAGAAGAAAGTAGAGTTGAATTACTGTGAAATATGTCACAGATTTTAAGCTCCTTCTAAGGCATGGTTAATAAGATAAAATTTGAAGGAGCTTGATAACGTGGGAACGGTTATAAGTAACGAGCGGCTGACAGATGGAGTATATCACCTCAATGTTGAAGGGGATTATGGTGGCCGAATAGGGCAATTTTACATGCTGCGTGCATGGGGCGCTTATCCGATCCTGTCGAGACCGGTTAGCATACATGCTGTGAATGATAATGGAATTGAATTCCTGTACCACGTCGTAGGTGAGGGTACAGAACTGCTGTCCCGATTGGAGCAGGGTGATGCCATTGGGCTGGAAGGACCTTTCGGTAACGGATTTCCTGAAGTAGAAGGAAGAGTTGCTCTTGTGGGCGGAGGCATTGGTATTGCTCCGCTTTTATATTGCGCGCGCGAACTCCCAAACTGTGACGTATATTTGGGCTTCAGCCGTGAACCTTTCCGGACGGAGGAATTCCGTTCTCACGCCGCCAAGCTGACGGTGGATGTCGGCGGATTGATTTTAGACAGTGTTGACTTTTCGGAGTATGATCATGTCTTTGTATGCGGTCCCCATCCTATGCTCAAAGCAGCCCAGTTAAAAGGTATCTCTGCAGAGTCGGCAGGAAGCAAAACCAATGTTTACCTGTCGCTGGAGAACCGGATGGCCTGCGGCATTGGTGCATGCCTGGTATGCAGTGTTTCCTGCCGGGACGGGCAGCGTAAGGCCTGTACGGACGGTCCGGTCTTTTTGGCGGAGGAGGTGCTCTTTCATGATTAATTTGAGCGCAGCCATTGGTACGGTGAATTTCAAAAATCCGATCGTGATGGCTTCCGGCACCTTTGGCTTCGGACGTGAATATGGCAAACTGTACGATGTGTCCAAGCTGGGAGGAATCTCCGGTAAAGGACTCACCTTAAATCCGAAAGCGGGTAACGCCGGAATCCGTGTATATGAGACGGCTTCGGGTATGCTGAACAGTGTCGGGCTTGAGAACCCCGGTGTGGCAGCCTTTTTGGAGAAAGAATGTCCTTACTGGGAAACCCTTGATACGGCGCGAATTGTTAACCTGGGCGGGAATACGCTGGAGGATTATGTTCGGGGTGCGGAACTGATCCAGGAGGATGCAGAACTCAGGGAACGTGCAGGGAACAAGGCTGTGGATATGATTGAACTGAATATCTCCTGTCCAAATGTGAAGGAGGGCGGCATAGCTTTTGGCGTCAAAACCTGTGCTGCCCAAGAGGTGGTTCGGGCTGTGCGCCGGGCAACGAAGCTGCCGCTGGCGGTCAAGCTGTCTCCGAATGCTGAGGATATCGCCGAAATGGCATACATGTGCCAGGTGGAAGGTGCAGACGCTGTCTCGCTTATTAATACGATTTCCGGTATGAAGATCGATGTGCGCCGGCGCAGCAGTGTGTTCAACAATCTCTATGCGGGACTTTCCGGACCTGCGATCAAACCGGTGGCGCTGCGTATGGTTCACCAGGTTGCGAAGAGAGTTACTATTCCTGTAATCGGCATGGGGGGCATTACATCAGCAACCGACATTATCGAATTTATTATGGCCGGTGCGACGGTTGTGCAGGTGGGAACCTATAATTTCATGAATCTGCGGGCCGGAAGTGAGCTTGTTGATGAGCTTGAGCAGTTTATGATCCAGGAAAATATCAGCACATTGGACGAAATTCGCGGAATTGTGTAAAATTCGGGTTAATATAATGAGGAGGGGAAATAACCTTTGACTTCGCCGTATGTTCAACCGGATGATATTGAGGTGTCCGCTACGGTTGTCGGCCGGGATATTTTGCTGCTCATTACCGGAGGTGTCCGGCATATCGGTGCCGCAAGCACCGCATATGTGGACGGAGAAAAGATTGAAGTGTTAACCTCCGCCGTGCCTCATCATAAAGAGCATACCATCAGCGAGGCCATCGCGATCCGGGTAGCTGAAACGCTGCGCCGGACAGTGACCGTAGTTATGGGCATTCATTATGATGACCTTACGAAAGAAGGCATTATGGAAGTCGTGAGGATTGTGGACGAAAAGGTTAATCAATATTTAACGCAACAAATTTGAAACGATAGTGACACACCTGCGTAAAAGATACCAAATGAGCTTTTCAAACTATCTTTTGGAGGAATGAACCATGTCGATTTTTAAAAGATTGCGTGATTTAACAATGTCCAATGTGAATGCGATTATTGACAAAGCAGAAGACCCGATTAAAATGACTGACCAATACATCCGCGATATGACTGAGGACTTGGAGGATGCCGAAAAAGCGGTAGCTGCCCAAATCGCCATTGAAAAGAAATTCAAGCAGCTGTACGAGGAACAGGAAGCGCTGGCGAATAAGCGCAACCAACAGGCACATGCGGCAGCCCAGGCGGGTAATGCGGAGCTGGCACGACGTGCGCTGGAGGAGAAAAAGTCCGCTGAAGCGAAGCTTGCAGAATACAAGAACAGCTTCGAGCAGAATAAGGCTTCCGCAGATAACCTTCGCGGCAAGCTGGAAGAGATGCGCAAACAGCTGACCCAGATGAAGAACAAGCGCGAGACGCTTGTTGCACGATATAATGCAGCCAAGGCGCAGACAGAAATCAACAAAGCGATGAGCGGATTCAGCTCCGATTCGGCAACTGCCGGACTTAAGCGCATGGAAGACAAGATGCTGCAGGCAGAAGCTCAAGCCGAAGCCAGCAATGAAATGAGCTCCGGCAACAAGTCACTGGATGATGAATTCGAGAAGCTGAACAAGGATCAGGGTGTGGAAGACGAGCTTGCTGCCCTGATGAAGCAATACGAGAAACAATAACATACAACTTGAGCTGGCAACGGCTTTGGGTTTACAAGGCGAAGGAGAGACAGCAGCAGCGTTTCTCCTTCGCCTTATCTATGCAGGAAAACTGAATAAGCGGAGGCTAAATGCAGTGGATATCCATATTCTGGTTTCCATGATTGTCTGGACGGTTTGCGGTACGTTACTGCTGTTTGTGCTAATGTATGTGGATTCGCTTTTTACCCGATATCACGATTTGGAGGAAATGAAGAGCGGCAACCTGGCGGTGACTATCCGCCTCGTGCTGAAGCTGCTTGCGCAGGCTTACATATTATCCTCATCCATTTCCACCTCCAGCAGGCTGGGCGAAGCGCTGGTTGTCTCTGTAGTCTCTTTTGTTCTTTTGCTTATCCTGGAAGGTACAGTACGCCTCCTGCTGGGAAAGTGGGGGAAGCTGGATCTGGACCACGGTACACAGCAGGGCAAAATCGGTTACGGGCTTTTCTCCGGTTCCCTGCATATTGCCGGGGCGTTAATCATTTCAGCTTTTTTATAATTGATGATTTATAGAAAGGTTGGTTAATCATGAGTATTTGGAAACGTATTGGCAATCTATTCTCCAAACCTGAGCCTCCGGCCGTTGAAAAAAGCATGCTCCAGCTGGCTCCCGGAGACATTTGCGAAGTATCCCTGGTGACCTATGAGGTGACTGGGCGGACCCATAACCGTGGGCGTAATGCTGTAGTACTAACACTCCGGGATGGAGTTCATATTTCTTATCTGCATATTGAAGAGCGTGAACAGCTACAATATGGATTGTATAAACCGATCGACGGACGGCTGGATAATCCTGCTGAAGTACCCACCACGATTGAACTGGATGATCAAGTATTTTTCCTGGAGGAAGAATATGAGGGTCATGTTGCCGTTGTTGGGCAGACTCCCTTTATGAACGGCGGGGATCAGCATGTGTGGCAGTATCAGAGCGATGACTACCGTCTCCTGCGGGTAGAATGGCAGAACGGACGGTTTATGCTGTATGAAGGCGAGAAAGTGATCCCGGGCGATGTAAGGGTGATCCGGGCTTCCTAGGAGAGGGTGTTTATGGAAGGCGTGTCTTCACGCTGGCTAAAAATCATTATAGTGCTTGGACTGCTGGCTTCTTTGCTTAGTGGGTGCGGTGCTCCTAACGTAAAAGAAAGCTACCCGCTTGAATCCGTAAACCGTGACGGGAATGCGACTTCTTTTGTCTACAGAGCTAGCGATCAGTCGGTTACAGAGGTAGCGGAGTCATTATCCGCGCAAAAAATGCCGGATCAAATCTCACCTGCCAATGATGAGCGAATGTTCCTCGTATACGGCAGCCAGTGGTACCATTTGCAGCAGGACCCTCAGAAGCCTGAGGATACACTGGTTGAAGTCAATTCAGAAGAGTATGTGCGGAATAATTATGACGCAAGCTTTCTGCAGATGTATTTGACTGCAAGATTGATTGGCAGCCTCTTTAATTCCGGGTATGGAACGGGATCTTACCGGGGTTATGGCAGCAGGGATATATACAAGCCAAGCCAAGGTTCGTACCGCATGCCTACCGAACAGGACAAAAAAATTGCCCCACCGATTACAGTAGTACGGCAAGGGTTGGTCTCACGCCGGGGTAGAAGCGGGAGCGTAACCGGAGGGACAAACGGCTCTGATAACGGCAATACAAAAGGGAGCATTTCACGCGAAAGGGGCGGCTCCGGTTATTTTGATGCCCCCCGGCAGAGAATAAACAAGCCCCAAACCCGGTACCGAACCGGCAGAATCGGCCGACGGGGCAGGCGTTAAAGGAAAATAGAAGGATCGATTTGGGACGCGATCATTAAGATTGCGTCTCTTTTTATGAAATAATTGCGAACATATATTCTCATCTGTTATAATTGGATTCATATAAGCGGCGGAGCGATGTTTAGGTTCAGGGAAGTCCGTGTTAAAATAGTTCTGTTGATCCAGCACAGGAAATGGAGGTCTACTATGACAAGAAATCCGGATTCAAGGGATGATAAATTTCAGCGCAGGGCCCTGCAGGTTAAAGAGGCTCAGGCCAGAGTGATCCAATATGCAAATGCACTTGATCTTGAGGAGGTGCCGCTAAGCCAGAGCTGCGGGCGTTACTTGGCAGAGGCTGTTATAGCACCACACCCCTTTCCGGCATTTAAGCGATCTGGAATGGATGGTTATGCTCTAATTGCTGCGGATACAGAGGAATGTGGCAGTGAAAATACAGTCTGGCTGGAGGTAGTGGATAATATCCCGTGTGGAGCAGTGCCTGCGGTGGATGTTACCTCAGGTAAAGCATCACGGATTATGACAGGAGCTCAGGTGCCTGAAGGCGCGGATACTGTTATTATGCTGGAGGCCACAGAGAGCCGAGTAACGGATGGAACTTCATATGTGGGCATCCGCAAGACACAGGAGGCTGGACGAAACATTACGCCCCGCGGTTTGGAGCTAAGCCAGGGCGATCTTGTTCTGCCTGCGGGGGGTCTCATTTCCGCCGGAGAAATTGCAGTTCTGGCGGCCTTTGGCGTACATACCGTTAAGGTGCGCCGCCGGCCTAAGGTTGGCATTTTTGCAACAGGAACTGAACTCCTGGAGGTGCATGAGCCGCTGCAGCCCGGCAGAATCCGCAATAGCAATTCCCCTATGCTGGAGGCCCTCGTAAGAGAGGCAGGCGGAGAGCCTATCATGCTGGGAGCCATTGTCGACGATTTGGAGCTGGCCAGGAGCAAAGTGCAAATGGTATTGGAATCATACGATTTTGTGATCACAACAGGCGGAGTTTCGGTAGGCGACTACGATATTATGGGCGATTTGATAAGCGAGCAGAGCGGGGACATGCTGTTCAATAAGGTAACGATGCGCCCGGGAAGCGTAACTACGGCGGCGGTTCGCGGAGGCAAGCTGCTGCTAGCGCTCTCCGGCAATCCGGGAGCCTGTTTTGTCGGGTTTCAATTGTTTGCCCGTCCGGTGATTGGCCTGATGCAAGGGGCATCGAAGCCATATCTGCCGGAATGGACGGCTACGCTTGGTGAGGATTATCCTAAAGTGAACAACTTTACCCGCTTTGTGCGTGCGCGTCTGGAATTCCGGGAGGGAAGTCTCTATGCATTTCCGGCCAAAATTGATGAGTCCTCTGTTATGGTGACAATCAAAGACAGCAATTGCCTCATTATAGTGCCTCCGGAGGAGCGGGGGTTAACCGCTGGAGCGAAGGTTAAGGTGATCAAGCTCCCGGGAGATATTCAGGCGTAAAGCATAGGTGGATACATTTAAGACAAGATTGAGGTGAATAAAAGATGAGATCATCTATACAATCGAATAGTTCGCGTAAATCTGCCGTTTGCCAGTTCGTTGGTTACAAAAACAGTGGCAAAACCTCTTTAATCTGTGCATTAATCCCGCTGCTGCGGGAAAAGGGACACACAGTAGCTGTCATTAAGCATAGTCATCACGATATTGAAATCAACCATCCTCAGACAGATACGTGGAGGCAGAGTGAGGCTGGAGCAACTGCAGTTGCTATAACCAATGGAACCCGGACGGCGAGGATTGAAGAACAGGGAATCGGACTGCCAGAGCTGGTGAAGTCTTTTGAAGGCTATGATTATATTCTGGTCGAAGGGTTCAAAGCTGAGCATTATCCCAAAATGGTTCTGATCCGGAATGAGGAGGATTTGGCTCTGCTGTCATTAACAGCAGTATCTTCAGCAGCGTATTGGGAACAAATGAAAGATTCTGTAGCCTTGCATAAGCCTAAAGGTATGCCGCAATTTAACATCAACGATGTTACGGGCATCGCTAACTATTTGCTATTATTGACCTAATTTCAACATATGAGAAATTCACAATAGAAAACACAAAAAATTACCGATCTGCTATATGCTATGTTTTCACAAACCCCGGTCACAAAGAACGGCGGCCCAGACCGCTCCAATGAGGGGCAGAGACCGCCGCTTTATTTTCAATACATATTTCAAGGCTCCAGACGGCGCTCAATGGCATCTGACATGGTTTTGTCAGTAAGATGAGCGTATACCTCGGTGGTTTCGGTGGAAGCGTGGCCGAGCTGTTCCTTTGTTTTATAAATATCGTTCTGCAGGTAATAATCCGTGGCGAACGAGTGGCGCAGCTTGTGCACGGTAAGATACGGTTTGCCAAAACGCTTGGCGTACTTAATGGTCATTTCCTGAATCGCCCGTTTGGTCATGCGTTTACCTTCGATGTGACCGTTGGGTAAAGCAATGAACAATGCCTTTTCTTTCTTGGGCGTTTTGTAGCGGGTTTGCCGCAGACTTAAATAGAGTGACAGATCATCCTTGGCTTGTTCACGGAAATATACCGGTGTTTTGAACGTTTCGTCGTTATGTCCTTTCCGGAATACGTATAACAGCTTGTTGCCAAAATCCAGATCATCCACATTGAGATTTACGACCTCCGACACGCGGAGGCCGGAGTTGAGAATAAGACTAACGATACAGGCATCTCGCTCCCGGTTTTGCTGAAAGGAATAGAAGGCCTGCTTATTGTTCTGTACATCCATCCCGTAGCCTTCCAGAATGTAACCGACAAATTCCAGCAGCTCATCCTCTTCCAAAATCTTTCCTTTGAGCTTCGCGGCGGTGTCCTTAGGCTTGTGTATACGTTTGATCTCTACCTTGGCCATGATGTTCCGTTTAAGCAGTGGATAGAAGTTTTCATCCTCGGCAATCTGGCTTAGGTAATGAAATAAAGAACGCAAAGCGGACAGCTTGCGGGAAACTGTAATTTTGGTATTGGTTCCATCAATACGGGTCATCAGATGCAGCCTGTATCCGACTACACTATCCATATGAAGAGTCTCCAGATCATGCAGGGTCAGCTCGGTGTTGTTCGCTGCTTGAGTGAGTCCTTCCGCTCGCAGCCAGCCGAAAAAGGATTCATAATCCCGAACATATTCCAGCAGGGTAGAAGGAGAGAGATCAGGCAGCTTATAATCAATGAATTGCTGAACAAACCAAGGCATGTCCGGCAATTTTTGGTCAAGCTTCAGACGGTCGCTGTGTTTTTGAATACTCATGACGGTTTCACCTTTTTCATAATTAGCATAATGTCTCCTCTATATTATCACGTTTTCATCCATTGACGCTTCGTTGAAGCTCTGATCTTTGCCTCGCCTTGCTCCTAAAGGGACAAAGTTATATCATGTGATGTATACGTGATTTCAGACAGAGGTGGACTATGGAACTTAGAATCGAGCTGGTGCCCAAAGAACGGAAGCATGTGATCAGCAGACTAATGCAGCTCTATTTGTATGACTTTACCCGCTATTTGGATTTCGATGTAGACCAGGAGGGGGTATTTCCATCTTATCCTGGATTGGAAGCTTATTGGCACAGCGGAAATAACAAATATCCGTACCTTATTATTGCGGATGGGAATCTGGCCGGGTTTGCTTTGATCGACCGTATGCTTCGCAATCCTGAAGGGCAGTTCTATATGACCGAGTTTTTTGTGATGCAGAAATATCGGCGTACAGGCGTAGGTACCTGGGCTGCACACAAACTCTTTGATACGTTCCCCGGTGATTGGAAGGTGTCGCAGGTTCGGGCCAATTCACCAGCCCGCAATTTCTGGCATCGGGTGATTGACAGCTATACGCAGGGGAAGTTCCAGGAACGGTTTAATCCGATGCAGGGAAATCCAAGTCAATATTTCAATTCATTTGAAGCAAATCGACTTAAAAAATGAGGAGAGCTGCTTGAGTTTATATTCAATTAATTCATTATAGGGGATGATGACTTGTATTTACCGACTTTTATGCTAACAGGGAAAACCGCACTTGTAACGGGTGCCGGAAAGGGAATTGGACGCGCGCTGGCAATCGGTCTGGCGGAGGCCGGCTGCAATGTTGCACTTGTATCCAGAACATTAAGTGATTTACAGGAAACTTCAGCCTTGATTTCGGAGCACACCTCAGCACAAAGCTATTGTTATCCAGCGGATGTCAGTCAGAGAGATCAGATGGAGGAAGTGTTCTCACGCCTTGCCGCAGATGCCGGACGACTCGATATCCTTGTTAATAACGCCGGGATGAACATTCGGACACCTGCACTTGAGGTTACAGATCAGGAGTGGGAGACCATTGTTGGCACAAATCTAAAGTCGGCACTTATTGCTTCCCAGCTTGCTGCCAAAATAATGAAAGAGCAGGGTGGAGGCAGTATTGTCAATATCTCTTCCGTAGCGGGTCACACGGCTCTGCGCACAGGCGTTGTATATGGATCGACGAAGGCCGCTCTTATTCAAATGACCAAAAATTTGGCATTAGAGTGGGGTGACTACGGCATTCGGGTAAATGCGGTTGGTCCATGGTATTTCCGTACGCCTTTAACGGAAAAACTGCTGGCTGATGAACAGTATCTGAAACGAATTCTGGACCGCACTCCGCTGGGGCGTATCGGTAATCTCGAGGAGCTCGTAGGTCCAGTTGTCTTCCTGTCTTCCGATGCGGCTAATTATGTTACAGGACAGACATTATTGGTGGATGGCGGTATGAGTATATTCGGCTTCTGATGAAGCAGGTACCAGCGCAACTATTTGCGGTTTCCAGCGTCTGGTAATCGAGGTGGTTGTGCATGAATAAGAAGAAGGCGAAGTCGGTACGACTATTCGAAGAGGATATCACGGATTATGACGGCTCAGGACGATTTTATATAGTGGATGGTAATGAACTGGACACAGAGTTTTTGGTGTTGCCGCTTGGACTCTTTATGCCTGACACGATGATGCGTTTTGACTGGAATGGCGGTACGGCATGGGGGACTGAAGACAAACGAAATTACATCACCCTTATTTCAACACCTGCATCCGCCGATCTGCCAACCATCACTGGTGCAAACGAATCTTTAACTAAATATAAGGAATATATGGGGAGCTTTAGGGATGGAGACGGCACTGTAGACCTTTTCTCTTTTGTGGCGAAAGGGAAACCTTATCTGGCCGAAGTCCGGACGAGTGCAGATGCACGTGAGCAAATGCTTCCTCTTTTTACGGATATGATTTCGGATATTCAGGTACTGGAGAAGAGAGAGCCCCTGATTGGCGGTGTATTCGTCAAGGTTCCCGAAATTCTACTCTTTATTCACCGATTGTAGTACGAGGGCTGCAACACTGGGTAGACAATAATTACATTTACCGGTTTGAAGAGGTCATCTATGATGGAATGCCGCAAGATTCCAAGCGCGTTAAGTTTAACGCGCTATATGAGCGCATGACTCCGGAAGGCTTTTATTCTGAACAGGCCTTTACCATTTCTTTACTGCGGAATAAGCAGGGGGAATGGAAGATTGCCGATATTGACTAGAACTGACTTTATACAATGCAGAGGAGTGCGCAAGGATACATGGCGGAGCTAAAACGATTCGGATTTGGATTACAGGCGTTAATTATACTTGCTTCACATGCAGAACAATGCTCCAGTGAAGAGATTGCCGAGCATATCCATTGTGAGCCTACCGCTTTACGCAAAATATTATCCCGGCTGACGGAGAATGGTTTAGTAGAGGTGAAACAAGGCAGAGGCGGGGGATATACCCTGGCAAAGCGTCCAGCGGATATTAATCTGGTAGAGGTATATCACTCGGTACATAGTCAATGCCCGCAATGGGATCGTATGCTGGATACAACAGGTGAACATATGTTCGGTAATAAGATGCGCGACTCCTTCGGAAAGATCATGTCGGATATTCATACACAGGTGGATCAAGTGCTGCAATCGTATACTATTGCGGATTTAATGGAATGAGTTTTTTTGTATTAATCTGTGCTGAAAAGTGCACATATCCAATGAATCACTAGAATACAGAGATGAGGCTTGATAATGGCATAAACCACCGCCCTATACACAAAAAACTGTAAATATAGCAATTACTCTGCTCAGTGCCCTACTGGGAGGTGCTCTGTTCATGCTGCTTCATCTGCCGCTTCCCTGGCTGCTTGGGCCTATGCTTGCGTCACTCATAGGTTCCAATACAAAGAAAAGGTATTTTGAGTGGCCCGGAAGGTTCAGAAACACCGGGATGATTATCGTTGGTTATACCATCGGATTATCGTTATCCCCTCCCTTATTATTAATGCGGCCCAACTGATGATCGGTATTTATGTCGGACTGCTGCTGAATCCCGGAAAGCTGACACATAAACTTCGGACAATCCTCCTGGCAATTGCAAGCAGCATTGTACTGATCGCAGGCTGTCTATGGTGGCTGGATTTCATCTTTTCCGAACTTTTTTTATTTTTTTCGCTGTCCCGCCTTTATTTAAAATTATTTTTAGAGTAAAGAAAACGAGAACAGTGGAGGTGACATAATAAATATTATGTAAACTAAATCTGACGGATATAAAAAATGCAAAAAAAATCCCAAGCTTAGGCCTAAAACAGATTGACTTGTGATACAGCAAAATATATATTTAACAGTGTTCAGATGTTGAACGTCGTTAAAAGATGAAATGTATACTATATAATATGAACTGGAAAAAAGACAACAGAGTGAGAAGTAACGGGAGGGGAAGTTTGGAACTGTAGGAGCGATAGCGATCGCCTTTGTCTCCGGATTTCATCCGCGAAAAGCGGGATAATCTAAGAAATTTGGAGACAACAGCGGCCGGAAGTCCAAACATTCCCCGTAGTTACGGCCGACTCCTTAAAGTAAAATTTCTAGTTCATTTTATATAACTGAATGAAAGGGGGCCACAGGCATGACAACCGAAAGCAGAAAAGAACGTGAACGTGAAGAAATGAGGACACTTATTCTGGAAAGTGCAAGCCGGATTATTGCGGAAGAAGGTATAGAAAAGCTTTCCATTCGTAAGATAGCCAATATAATCGAATATTCGCCGGGCATCATCTATCACTATTTTCAGGGGAAAGAAGATATCGTAGAGCATGTACTGCAAAAAGGCTATCAGCAGATGGTTTCCGGTATACGAACTGCGCAGAGTGAGGGTATGAACGATCAACCTGCCTTGAAGCTAAAGCATTCGTTACGGCAATTTATTAATATGTCCATTGCAGAAGGAGCCCAATACCGGAACGTTATGTTAAATGAATCCCCTGCTGTGCTAAGACATACCGCTGTATTATTTAGGGGGGCTGCGCAGGAACGGCCAGCAATCGGTATGCTATGTCAGAATCTCCGCCAATTTCAGCATATGAAAGACAAGGAAGACGCTTATGTTGAACGGACAGCCCAAGTGATTTGGAGCTCCGCCTTTGGCTTAATTATGCGATTGACGGTGGAGAAAGACCTCCCGGAAGAGCAGCGGGAAGCTCTTATCTCTCACTATCTAGATGCGATGCTGGCTATTGCTGAAAGAAATGGGAACTGATTTCAAATCATGGGGAGGAAGCTTTCAATGAAGCATATTAAAACAGTTGTAGTGCTGGGCCTAATGATTATTCTCTTATCAGCCATAGCAGCAGGATACGGGTTATTTTCCAGCGGCGGGTCGGGAGAATATTCATTTACGACGATTCGGGGCGAAACCGTGCAAATTGACGGAAAGGGGATCTATGCCTACGATTCTGTATCCATGGCTGCACAAGCCAGAGCTCAGGATGCGGTTACACTGTTCTTGGGTGTTCCTCTGCTGATTTTATCCTTAATTTTGACTGTAAAAGGGTTAATAAGAGGCCGGCTGCTGCTAACGGGAACCTTGGGATATTTTTTATATACCTTTGCGTCCTACTGTTTTTTAGCAATGTATAATTCCATGTTTCTAGTGTATGTCGTGTTGTTTTCGGCCTGTTTTTTTGCCTTTATATTAACGATGATGTCCTTTGATAAGCGTATGCTGCCTGTTTACTTTAAAGAAAGCCTGCCTGCCAAGTCGATTGCTGTTTTTCTCTGGTTCATTGCCTTCGCCATTGCCATGTTGTGGCTGGGTAAGATTGTGAATCCGCTCACAAAAGGATTGATTCCGGCGGGGTTGGAACATTATACTACGCTAACTATTCAAGCATTGGATCTTGCCATTGTAGTTCCGGTAGCCGTTGTTACAGGATTATTGGTGATCCGCAGACAATCGTTCGGTTATTTGCTGGCGGCAGTAGTTATTGTAAAAGGAGTTACGATGCTGACTGCCATTTCGGCTATGCTGGGTGCAATGATTTATGCGGGAGTTAAAGTATCACCTGTGGAGACAGCGATATTTCCGATTTTTAACGCAGGAATAATTGTATGTCTGGTCATTTTATTGAGGAACGTTAGGGAACCTGGTAAAGAGGAAATCATCCTATAGCCGCATGAAAGGAGAGGTTCAGAGTGAAGACAATTATCGTCTATACCACCAAATACGGATGTACTGAAAAAGCAGCCTACCTGTTGAAATCAAAAATGGGTGGGGAGGTTGATGTTGTTAATCTGCTGCACGCCCAAGTACCCCCGCTAACGACATATCATAGTGTTATTTTTGGGGGATCGATCTATTACGGAAAAATTCAGAAGGAAATGACAGCTTTCGTAAATAATGCAATGCCTCAATTGGTCTGTAAACGGATAGGTCTGTTTATATGCGCCGGATCGAAGGAGCAAGCCGCACAAGAGCTGCAGTCGGCATTTCCGATAGATCTGCTAAAGCGGGCGTCTGCATCTGAAGTGTTCGGGGATGAGATTTATTACGATAAACTGAGCCTGATGGACAAATTCATTATGCGGATTGTAAAAGGGAAAGAGAAGTCGGGAACGGGACTCTCAACCACAACCATTGAGAAATTCGCCCATGCTATGACGAACCCCATCGATAAAATGTAAAAGGCTTAATGAGATAATTTCATTATATGAAAAATTCACAATAAAGAACAATAATATTCCCCCACTTATCTACTTATTGCTTATTACTATCAACTCCACACTCTCTAATTCAGATACCAGGTTAAAAGAAGCTAAATAACACACCTCTCCAGTCACATACAACTCATTCTTATACAAAGATAAAGGGTTTTAAAATCAGGGAAACAAACTATAATGTGGGTTTAAAGGAGAAGGGTTTGTAATGACTGGTAAGAAATTATTTAAAATAGTGGGGATTAGCTTTATAGCTATACTAATTCGTTCAATGTTACAACTTATTATACCCTCAACAAATCAGACGGTATTGCAGCAGAGTGTATTTGCCAGGAATGGTACTTTACCTATAGCTTTTATGATTTATGGTACAGCAGCATTTACTGCACTTACTCTTATTTTTATTTTAATTCATAGAGGCATGGGTGGTGGGAGAATATCAAAAGGTTATAAAACAGGCTTAATATATGCGGTGGTATGGACGGTATTCTTGGTTGAGCCATTGCCGCATGGTTCTACTATTGATTTAATTACTTATCCTTTGGCAGACGGCGCTGTACTTTTAGTCTTAGGATTATTGTCAGGAAGATTTTTATCTGAGAGCTCGACAAAGAAAAAACATAAATTAACTGTTAATTCCATATGTAATATTTCAGTTATTACTTTGATATTTACAATGGGTAGAATTATTCAGTATAAGGGATTTCATATTTATTCTATGTTTGAACAAGCACAAGGGAGAACGCTTATATGGGTTATCTGTGCAGGTGTTATTACAGGAATTATGTTTGAATATTTAAATTATACGATTCATATTAAAAATGTTTTTACAAAGTCTATAATATTTGGAGGAGTTATTTTTGGTATTGATTTATTTTTCCGTAACTTTTTTCTGCCACTTGTTTTAAAAGTAGACATTCTGGATTTAAGTATAAGAACTGCAATGGATATTGTTTCTGTAATTATCGGTTGTCTGATTATAAATGTTAAAGAAAGCTCAAAACTAAAATCAGCTGTTGACCATTCTTGAATAAAGCCACTGTCTTTTCCCTACAGTGAGCCTTCTGTGTGCAGTAATCAGAAAGGGAAGTCCCAAAGCGGCAGATAAAGCCAGCGGGATAAAGACGGCGGGGCCGTTATGAGCGCCGAACTGGTCCAGCAGCAATCCGCCGAGAATAGGAGCCATAACATTCCCAAGGTTATTAAATCCAATGGTTCCAAAGTAGGTGCCCTTCATTTCCGGATTAGCGATCCGGTCGATCAGCATATCCATCATGGTAAAGAGCAGCACTTCACCAATAGTGAACAGCACGACACTGAACATAAGCAGAACAATCCCTTCAGCCAGTCCGAACAGCAACAGGCTCATCGCGACGCAGATATTCCCAAGAATCAGAGGAACAAGCGGCGGAAAATTACGGGCGGCCCGGACAATAGGATATTGTACTACAAGCACTGTCACAGCATTAAGCGATAGCATATAAGAGAATACTTTCCCGCCATCGGCAAAATGAGTGTTTAGCGCCAAATACTGAGCCAGTGTAGAGCTGAAATGACCATAGCCCAGAACACAAAAAACAGTTCCAATCAAGACGGGCAGAAAGACACGATCCCGGCCAGTTGTTGCCAGGGCTTCACGTAATCGTGGAGCCTTGGATTTGGAACGAGTGGGCAGACTGGAACGGTGAAGCTTAAACTGCAGAAATAGCACCAGACCGTAGGCGATGTAGACAAAACCTGCAATCAGAAACGGAAAGGTAGACTTGGCTGAGCCGAGCTGCAGGCCTATGATCGGACCAAAAACAACCCCCAAATTAATAGCCGCATATCTCAGATTAAACACCAAGAGCTTACGGTCGGCAGGTGTAATATCGGATAAAAGCGCCCGTGAAGTCGGTTCAAATACAGCCCGGTATAATCCGTTCAGCGTATTCACCAGGAAGAAAACCCACAAATGCTGAGCTGCGGAGAAACCGAAAAACACACCGGCCCAGCCGAAAACAGAGATTAGCATGACGATTTTGCGGCCCAAGACATCAGAGATATATCCTCCATAAAAGCTGACCATAACTCCAGCCAGTGAACTGACGGCAACCGTAATCCCTGTTTCTGTGGGAGAAGCACCGAGTACTTGAGTTAGATAAATCGATAAAAAGGGGATGCTCATGGAGGTCCCAGACGTCCGAACATCGTGCCGATGATAATGGTCCAGGCTAAAGGATGAATGTGGCGTAAATGCTGATTCATAAAGCGGCGGAATGCTACGGCAACAGCGAGGAACTGATCGGCAAGGTTCTCGGCGGACGCCGCAGCGACTATTATCTGTTTACTAAATGCGGGCATTCTTCCGGATTGGATTATCCCGATTGGGATCTCTTGATGCTGGAAAAAAGCATCGACCGCAGTCTTAAGCGCCTGAAGACCGATTACGTGGATATGATTCACCTGCACAGCTGCAGGGAAGAGGTTCTGCGAGAGGGTGGAGTTATCGAAGTGCTTCAACGCGCCAAACAAGCAGACAAAATCCGCTACATTGGTTATAGTGGAGATCGAAAGGATGCACGCTATGCGGTTCAGACCGGGGTTTTCGACAGTCTGGAGACATCGGTTAACATTGCCGACCAGGAAGTGATTGATTTGACGCTGAACGAGGCGATCAAACGGAACATGGGCGTAACCGCAAAGCGGCCGATTGCCAACGCCGCTTGGACTTTTGAGAGCATGGGGGAGACCGAATATCCTTATATTTACTGGAATCGCCTGCGTGATCTCGGATACGGGTTTCTTGCGGACAACCAAAATGGTGTAGAAATCGCCCTGCGGTTTACACTCAGCACTCCCGGAGTGCACACGGCGATTGTCGGCACCAAAAACCCGGACCGCTGGCAGCAGAATGCGGCTTTGCTTGAGAAGGGCCCGCTGCCACGAGAGCAATATGAGGAGATCCGCAGCATCTGGCGCAGTACAGCCGGACCGGACTGGGTAGGTCAGACCTAAATACTTGCGACAACTAAACTGCAAATTAAGGAAACATTGATAATCTGAGGCGTATGTTATAGTGGTTCCTACGTAATGCAGTATTCTTAATATTAAGCTTTAATGCATAAAGCAGGGAGGATGAACACCATTCTCCTTGCTTTTTTTTGCATATACCGCAGATTAGTCGTAGCGTATGATTTCTGCAACATTTTTGCTTATCAAGCGTCTATTTAATCGGCGACAAAGCTTTCAGTGATTAATGCCCAACCATTAACGCTCCATTGTTTAGCTTGCTTCTTTCCCATGGCATTTCTTGCATACATTAATCTTCTCGCCCAACGTTCCTTTACCGGTATACAAAAGCTTGATGCGTGTGCTGCCGCAGATCGGGCAAGTTCCCCTGCTCCGGGACGGCATACGCCAAAGAGCTTTTCCACGCTTGTTTTTAGCCATAAATGATCCCACCTTCGCCAACCTCTTTTCAAGTATCTTATGCAGTTGGGCAGAGATAGTTTCATGCATGGCATGTACAGCTTTGAAGGATCAATGAACGCGGGAGGGCAGGAGGGCCTTTTATAAGTAAAATTCCCATAAGATTCCTCTGTACGACAAAGTTTACATTTGATATGTTGTTTATTATGAGCGGTTTAGGTTTATGTAATAGGGAAATATATACGTAGGAGAGAAAATAATACAATGGACGATTCGCAGAAAAAACTGATCCATAAAAATGAAAGGAAATATTTTATTATTGCTCTTGTTATTAGTATCGCGACATACATTGCTCTGATTATTTCAATTATAGGAATGATGTATATTGGCTTGTTTTTGGCGGTATCCCTGTTGTTGCATTCTCTTATGCTTGGAAATATACGCACGAATGGGGTTCGTTTGAACCCGGATCAATTCCCGGAAGTATACAACAAGGTGAAAGAATTGTGTGCTAAAATGGAGATGAAGTTCGTTCCCGATATATATGTAATGGAATCAAGCGGAGCCTTAAACGCTTTTGCTACACGCTTTTTTGGACGAAATATGGTTGTGCTGTATTCTTCGATTTTTGAACTGAGTGAAGAGGGCGCGGAAGTTGAGCTGGCTTTTGTGATCGCACATGAACTGGCACATATTAAACGTCGACATCTCTCAAGGCAATTGGTAGTGCTGCCGGCTATGTGGATGCCTGGAGTCAGAGAAGCCTATTCCCGTGCATGCGAATATACCTGTGACCGATTTGCGGCTTATTACACAGGGAATTCTGAAGCAGCCAAGAATTGCTTAACTATGTTCGGCATAGGAAAATTACTTTCTAAACGTGTGAATAGAACAAGTTATCTCAATCAGGTAAATGAAGAAAAGGGCTTTGTTATCTGGTTGAGCGAAGTGTTATCGACCCATCCTCCTCTGCCAAAGCGAATTAACGAAATTGGTTTGTTCATGGGGGATGCTGATAACACAATCCCTACTAAGCAAGCCTCTAAAAAAATTTGGATTTGGGTGTCAGCCGCTGCATTACTATTTACAGTTTTAATTGGCGGAAGCATCTTTGCTCTTGAAAAGCTCGATTTTGAAGCGCTGATGAGTGAGGTTGATATGAACTCGAGTCTTGAATCCACAACTCCATTGATTACTGCTGTTGTCGATGAAGATCTCCAAAATTTGAATAATTTATTAAATGCGGGAGAATCTATAGACACTCAAGATTCTAACGGCTGGACTGCACTGCATTGGGCTGTGAAAGCTTCTTATACCGAAGGATTCAATGCGTTGATTCAAGCAGGAGCAGACCCAAATATGGAAGATAGTTATGGTGCTGTCCCTTTAATGACGGCAGCCGGTGATGGTCATTTGGAAATTGTTCAATCATTGCTAGAGTCAGGCGCAAACATCGATCATCAAGATTATGACGGTTGGACCCCTCTAATATACGCCGTCTCTAGCGAACAAATTGAAATTGTGCAAGCTTTGTTAGAGGCTGACGCAAATACAGAGCTTACAGATTATGAAGATTCAACTGCACTGATGCACGCGATCAAGCAAGGAAATCAGGATATTGTAAATTTATTAAGGAATTATAATTAGGAGGAATAGTAATGGCAGACTACAACCAATCCATCATCAAACCCGCAGGATTTTGGATCCGCGTACTTGCGAACATTTTGGATACCATCGTCGTGATGATACCCCTGGCATTCATTAGCTATTTGATAACAGGGGATTGGGAGAATGATATTTACACAAACATCCTCTCAGGATTGTATTATTTAATCCTTCCTGTCATTTGGTTCGGATATACCGTAGGCAAACGCATGGTCGGGATTCGAATTGTAAAAGTGAATGGTGAAACCGTCGGTTTTGGAACAATGCTTATGCGCGTTATTGTCGCTTCAATTATTTACGGTATTACCTTCGGAATCGCAGTTATTGTAAGTGCATTTATGATGGGAATGCGTGAGGATAAACGAAGCATTCATGATCTCATCGCCGGCACTTATGTGACATACGAAAAGCCGGACAAAATATAAATGTAACCATAAAAAAGCATTATATTGACACCCCCCTTGTTGTTTCAACAGCAATGGGGGTTTATTTTTATCTGAAATAAACAGCGTATAACATAAATTATGCGCATATTTGGATGTAATCGATTTTCAAACAATACAAGCTATACTTTGCTTGCTCGAAAAGAGGGGCATAGTGGATGTTAAGTGTTTCAGGTTGCGGTCAACCTCTGCTGACTCATGCTATAATGATTGAAAAAAAACAAGTGGGTGGATTTCTTTGACTTATCACAGCTCCAAACGGAAATGGAGATCGGAGAAGCTGTCACAGCTCGGTTCCTCCATTTTCTCCGAAGTAGCCATATGGAAGGGTGAAGCCATTCAGTCCGGCCTGGATGTTATTAATCTTGGAATTGGCAGTCCGGACCAAGCTCCTGCGTTTGAAATTCGTGAAGCTTTAAGTGCGGCGGTATTGAGAGCGGACAGCTACTCCTACCCTTCTTCCAAGGGAAGTTTTGCATTCCGTAAGCAGGCTGCTGCATGGATGCTTAAACGATTTGGTGTGGAGGTAGATGCGGAGGAAGAGCTGGTAGCATTAATGGGATCTCAGGATGGTCTTGCCCATCTTGCTTTGGCAATTTGTAATCCTGGAGATATAGCGATCGTTCCTGATCCGGGTTATCCCATCTATTCAGGGTCACTGGCTATTGCAGGCGTGAAGCCTTGGCATCTCCCCTTACTGGCTGAGAATGAATTTCTGCCGGATCTGGACAGTATACCGGAAAACGTATGGAGGGAAGCTGCTTTCATTCTCTTGAATTTTCCTGGTAATCCGATATCAACGGAAGTGGATCTTGCTTTTTTCGTAAAGTTAATCTCTCTGGCCCGGAAGTGGGATGTACTCGTGGTGCACGACTTGGCTTATTCGGAGATGGGCTTTGACGGTTACCGTCCGTTAAGTATTTTACAGGTGCCTGAGGCGATAGATACGGCTGTCGAATTTCACTCCTTCTCCAAAAGCTTTAATATGGCTGGCTGCCGCATTGGATTTATGACCGGGAACCGGGAAGCCATTGGAGCGCTGCGGGAGCTGAAAAGCAATATAGATTATGGTGTTTTTGATCCGATTCAGGAAGCAGCCATAGTTGCTTTGGAGCTGGCAATGGAAGCTGGCGCGGAGCAAGGAGTAGCTCCTCTTTACGAACGCCGCCGTGATGCCTTTGTGGAAGCTTTGGCTCAGGAGGGGTGGATGGTTCCCGTTCCGAAAGCAACGATGTTTATCTGGGCCCCGCTTCCTGAAGGATTCAGCAACCATTCGGGGACTGGAAGCTCACGGGATTTTGCCCGCGATTTGCTGCTGAAAACAGGGGTAGTCGTAATTCCCGGCGATGCATTCGGCGCTCAAGGAGAGGGGTTCGTTAGAATTGCATTGGTCGAGGAAGAAGTGCGGCTGGTGGAGGCCGCAAAGCGGATAGGCAGGTATCTGCGCGGGGAAATGATCGGTCCGTTTTTTATTATATAAAATGAGGCTTAACACCAAAATCATTACTTGAAATGTTTTGCGAGCAAAAACAATCTCCATCTCACAGGCTCTTTCCCTTGCACGGCGAGGTGTTGTACCGGAAACCAGACGCATGTTAAAGCGGGCATGGAAGGGAGATCACCGTGCGCGGTTTTCGGCTGGAAAGCAAGAACTGATTTTGAGATAGAGGCTAAAATGATTTGAAGCCTTCCCGAAGCCAAGCTGTTGCCAGCAGGATGGCTCCTTTTTTGGCGTTGGTGTCAGCCAGGACATTTAGCATCACAAAATCATGAATGATCCCTTGGAAACGGACAGCGGTCACGGGCACGCCTGCTTCGCGTAATTTGGCAGCGTAGGCTTCGCCTTCATCGCGCAGTACATCGGCTTCACCGGTAATGACCAAAGCTTCGGGCAAATCGCATAGTTGATCAATACTGGCCCGAAGAGGAGAAGCGGTGATCTGTGCCCGTTCTTCGGGGTCTGTTGTATATTGATCCCAGAACCATTTCATCCCTTCGCGCTGCAGGAAATACCCTTCGGCAAATTGATTATAGGATTCTGTATCGAAGGAAGCATCCGTTACCGGATAGAATAACAGCTGCCTGGAAATTTTCGGACCCCTGCGTTCTTTGGTCATCAGCGTGATCGCTGCGGCCATGTTCCCGCCGACGCTGTCACCGGCTACCGTTAGTTTGCTGGGATCAAGTCTGTGATCCAATCCTTTTTCGGCTGCCCAATTTAATACGGCGTAGATTTCTTCGATGGCCGTTGGGTATTTCGCTTCCGGTGACAGGCTGTAGTTCGGGAAAACAACGGCGGCTTCAGCACCGACAGCCAGTTCACGGATTAAGCGGTCATGGGTATGCGCATTTCCGAACACCCAGCCTGCTCCATGAATGTAGATGATGATCGGTAATGCAACCGAAGAAGAGTTTTTGGGCCGGACAATTCGTACAGATACGTCACCGTTTGGTCCGCCGGGAATCAAAATATCTTCTAAATCTGCCTCGGGTCTAGCAATATCGCCGGATTGCACTTTATCTACCGTTTCACGTCCTTTTTCAGGTCCGATGTCGGGAAGAAAGGGGGGCTTTGAGTTGTCATCAGCGAATTTCTGTGCTGCGGGCTCAAGGACAATCTTGTTCATTTCAGGCATGTATAATCGTCTCCTTTAGATATCCATAGTCAACTTCGCTCTTCTCAATCCATAACCAACCAGGTTCATCCTGAAACGAACAAGAGGCTTTTCAGCTATAAAGCCCTTTGTTCCCTGTCCAAAATAACGGCTACGTCCATTTCAGGCTCGGAGGGAATTCTTTTGCTGCGAATGTATAGAATTCCTGCAAAAATAGAAGTAATCAGTAACGGATACCCGATTGCCCAGCCTGTAAAAGGAAATACGACTGCAGTCGCCAGAAAAGATATCCAGCTGATCGTTACGCCTGGGCGGCTTCCTTTAAGCAGACGGATACCAGCAGCACAGCCTCCGATATAAGTCAGAATAAAGGTAGCGTTAGGAAACTGGATCAGTGTGGTGATGGACAGAAGGCCGCTCCCATATAAGAAAAGAACGGTTATAAAACACAGCAGGAGGAAGCCGATGGCTCCAATCGGTGTATTATAACGTTTGGACAGTTTGCCTATCCACTTTGGCGCATATCCCTGACGTGATAAGGCAAAAGCGACCCGGGAGGCAGCGCCTGCATAAGCAATAATGGTGGCTGTACAGATAAAAGTCCCGTAAGCCCGGCGATTAAACCGCCCCAGGCACCCAGCGGCTGACTAATAATCCATACGAGTGAAGCGCCAGAGCCTCCCTTGAGGTAGCTTTGTGTACCAACCGTCGCCAGCGCGGACAGGAAATACAGAATCCCAACAATAATTGCCGGAATAGTTACTCCTTTTACCGCAGCGGTCTGCGGGTTCTTGAACTCCTCGGAGAGGTGGGATACGGCTTCCCAGCCAATAAAGCACCAAAAAAGTATGGCTGCCGCCTGCCCGATGCTCATCCATCCATGCGGAACGAATGGCGTGAAATGTACGCTTTCCATGCGGGGGAGAGCTGCGGCAAAAGTAAAGACCAGCACAGCCACAATCGCAATAACAACAGCAATCTGCACCCGTCCGGCCAGCTGCATGCCAACCCAGTTCGTGATGAGTCCGACCGCCAGCATGGCCGCTGCCATAGCGATCCTTGCATGGTCACCCCAGCCCATAGCAGCTGTCATATACCCCGCACCCGTTAGAGCGGCAACGGGCCCGCCGATCGGTACGGACATCAGGAAGAACCAGCCGACAAGAGCACCTGCCCTCGGTCCGAAAGCCAAAGTGACGAAATGGGATACGCCACCTGCATTCGGGAACTTGGCAGACAGCAGTCCCATGGATAAAGCCATAGGCAGAATAAGTAAAGTCATAAATCCCCAGGCCAGCAAGGATGCCGGACCGGCCATCTCCGCCGCCAGACCGGGGACGATTAATACTCCCGAGCCAAGCACGGCGCCGATGTACAGGGCAATGGCCTGAGGCATGCCGATATTTCTTTGTAAACCACTTGATTCTTTCATTTTTACATCCTGCTTTCCTTGTCATTTGTTATAGAGTATCAGATAATAGATCCATTGGAAAAACAGAATTATCAGATCGTATCCATTCGAAAAAACGATGAACCATCCCGTAGTCAGGAGGTACATATGGAATCTCGTCATCTTTTTACGTTTTTGGTGGTTGTTGAGGTTGGCAGCTTTACGCGTGCCGCGCAGAAGCTGGATTATGCGCAATCCAGTATTACAGCGCAAATTCAGGCACTGGAGGCAGAGCTGGGCCAGCCCTTATTCGACCGGATCAACAAAAAAATTATCCTGACCGATGCCGGCCGCCGTTTGCTGCCTTATGCTCAGGAAATTTCTAAAATGCACATCTTGGCACAGGATGCCCTTCGTTCAGATAGTGAATTGGCCGGATCTTTGCGGATTGGTGCGCCCGAATCCTTGGCTGCGTTCCGCCTGCCGGGAATCATTAAAGAGTTTCGCGGACGTTATCCGCAGGTGCAAATCCTTCTGAGGCCTGGTGCCTGCTGGGAACTGACCGAGTGTATCCGCTCCGGAGAGCTGGATTTGGCCTTTCTCCTGCAGCCGGAGACCGAATACAAAGATATGCACATTGAGACGCTCATTCATGAAGAAATGGCGCTGGTAGCGCCTTTGAATCATCCCTTACTGAAGCTTGGAGAGGTAGAGCCCCTTCATTTAAAAGCAGAAACGATCCTGCATACGGAAACGGGCTGCACGTATCGCAACTTATTCGAGCGACATTTGAACAGCCATGGTGTATTTCCGGACCCGAAGCTGGAGTTTTGGAGTATTGAGGCCATAAAGCAATGTGTGATGGCCGGACTGGGCCTCTCATTCTTGCCGCTGGTGACGGTAAAAAATGAGCTGGCAGAAGGGAAGCTGGCTAAGCTGAATTGGAATGATGAATCACAGCGCGTTGCCACTCAAATAGCGTATCACAACAAGAAGTGGAGATCGCCGGTTATTACCGAATTTTTGCTGACCGTACAGAAGCATGCAGCCGGGTGGCAGGAAGAAACAGCCATACGTTAAGACTGATTAATCTTGTTTAAAAGACCGTTCCTGCCCAGTTATTCTATGGTACAATAGGTTGTCGTAAAAAGAGGGGAGGGGCTTTTTAGCGTGAGCGATTTGGACGAAGACTACGAGGAAGAACTGGACGCCTTTTTGATCTGGATGAAAGATGCCGGCTACACTCCCCATACTCAAAAATCTTACCTGGCTGATATCCGGCAATTCCTGGGCAGCTTGAACGGCAAGAAACTGGATGCTGTCAAGAAGCTGCATGTAATCTCTTTCCTGACTTCTGTCCGGGAACGCGGCGTAAGTGATGCCACCCGGAACCGGAAGCATGCTTCGGTCAGCTGCTTTTTCAAGGCATTGATGGAGCTTGAGCTCTATAATACCAATCCGGCGGCGGGCATCAAGAAATCCAAAACCGAAAAAAACCGTGAGCCGGTCTACCTGGACGAGAATGACCTGCAGCGGTTTTTGTCTGCCATAGAAGGAAAATACAGGACACGCAATTTGGCTGTCTTTTTGCTAATGTCTTACATGGGTCTGCGGGTAGGCGAGGTCCATGTTCTGAATGTCAGTGATTATAATGTGGAAAGACGTTCACTCCGGGTTTTCGGGAAAGGACGTAAATGGCGGAATGTCCCGGTCCCGGAGGGTATCGTTCCTTTTTTGGAGCGGGCAGTAGAAGAGCGTTTAAACCCTTGGCGCAGTAAAGAGGAAGCCCTGTTCATTTCTCAAAAAGGGCGCAGGCTCTCTATAAGAGGCATTCAGCAAATTGCTGCCGATACTTTCAACCGTTTCCAAAGTGAGGTACCTGTTACGCATCGGCGTCCTTATTCCAGCCATAAGCTGAGGCACTCTTTTGCCACAATGCTCTTGCGTAAAGGGGCCGATTTGCGGACCGTGCAGGAACTGCTGGGGCACTCATCGATTCAGACAACAACAGTATACACACACATTACCAGCCGGGAGAAAGAAGAGGCTATGTCCAAGCTTCAATTCAATCTGCTCCAGCAGAAAAATGAAATAAGTTAACATAATAAGTATTATGTTAACATTACACGCAAATCTGAATTGCTAACATTAATGATCAGGTTATGGGGTTTGTACAGAGCTATGTAGAGAACAAATGGCCTGATGAGAGCCATGAAGAGCGCCAGCAAACAGAAAGAGAGCTCGAACTGTGGGCTGCAAGCGAGAAACGGGATATTCAGAATAAGTGGGAACCGGCGGAAGTTATAGAGGCAGCCTCGCAAATCATTGAATTCAAACCGGAAATTGGTCATAGAGGGCGATTCCTTTACCTTCGATAAAAGCTTCTCACCGGTGGAACTGCTGCAGCCGGAGCCTTTCGCGAAGCTTGCGGAACGTCTTCAGGATAAGAAATGGTCTGCTGAAGACGACGGCCCTTGGGAGGAATAAATTCCATTGAAAAAGCCGCCTGAATGTCATTCTCACAGGCGGCGGCTTCTTATCCTTCTATAGCTCAAGCTTGGCAATTTCCCCTTTGAGCTTTTCTGCGGATTTCTGGAACAATGATAGTTCAACCTCATTAAGCGGCAGGTCAAGCACCTCCCGCACACCGGAACGGTCTACAACGCAAGGAGCACCAAGAAAGACATCGGAAACTCCATTGTAGTTGTTCAGGAGCGTAGAGACGTTGAGCACGGATCCTTCATTATGAAGGATAGAGACAACGATCCGGTCAAGAGCCAGCGCGATGGCGAAAGAGGTCGAGCCTTTGGCATCAATGATTTCGTAGGCGGCGTTTTTGGTATCTTCGAAGATATCTTTGCGCTCCTCTTCATCAAATCCGAGTTCTATTCCGGCAACATTCGCCAGGCTCCAGACAGGCAGCTCGGAATCCCCATGCTCGCCGATGATCTGGCCGTGAATACTGCGCGGGTCAATTTCTTTATGAAGGCCGATAAGGTAACGGAACCGGGCACTATCGAGTACCGTACCGGAGCCGATCACGCGTCTGCGATCAAAACCGCTTATTTTCAAAGTGGCATAGGATAAAATGTCAACCGGATTCGTAGCGATCAGCAGAATGGCATGCTGGTTGTATTTTGTAATTTTCTGAATGATATCCTTGAATATTGAAATGTTCTTCCGCAGCAGATCAATTCGTGTTTCTCCAGGCTTTTGGGAGGCGCCGGCGGTAACAATGATGATGTCTGCTTCCCGGCAGTCTTCATATGTGCCAGCCCACAGCTTTACTCCACCGACAAAAGGCATGCCATGGTTCATATCAAGCGCTTCACCCAGTGCTTTCTGATGATTAACGTCAATGAGCACAAGCTCGGGCATGCGGCGGCGTAGCAGCAGGGTGTACGCGGTTGTCGTACCGACCGCACCAGTCCCGATAACTACGACACGGTTGGGCTTGAATGGGGGGGTCATTGTTCCATCTCCTCCAAATATCGAATTTTTTGTGTCCAATCTTATCCATCATAATCTCTGGACATAGTGTTTTCAAGTAATCCGCTTTTAATTCATTACCCCAAAACGGGCACAATAATAATGCGAACGTAGAGGAAAGGAGACAGCTATGTTTAGCATTTCAAAATTGCCGGTGCCTTGTATCTGTTTAATCTGGCCTGGAAGTCACTGAAACACCGTAAAGCTGCACTTCAATTATTTCCAGGAGTACCGCTGCAGATGATTGTGCTCGGACTTATTTTTATTGTGTTAACGGCATTCATTTTTGGCTTGTTCGCTTATTTTGCGGGTGTATTTAGCGGCAGGCTGCTGGAGAAACCGCGTGTGCAGGAAGGCGCCAATATTGGCGCCGCAGTGATTTTTATGTGTCTGGGCCTTAAGCTCCTCACTACCTCACCATAAACTATGAACTTTTTAACCTTATACAACGGACAGGAGAGAACTTTTATCCCTCTGTTAAGTGCGGCAGCCTGCGGGTATTTGATGTATAATCTGGGAAGTGAGACATGGATCGGCTTCCTGATCTGGCTTGCAGCCGGTCTGGTAATCTATGCTCTTTACGGATATAACAATAGTAAGCTTAACAAGAAAGAACTTTAATCAGGTCCCGATTTACACCTTTTTAGAAGGTCCGAGAGGAGAGATAGAATTGTCATTTAATGCTCTGGCTTTGAAGCATGTGAAGCTGCTGTTTCTGGTGGTATTGACTGTGTTGGCATTAACTGCTTGTTCTTCTCCTCCGCCGGAGCCCTCGCAGCCGCCACAACCGACGGAAACGCCGGAAGAGGGACAGACGATTACTTTAATTACCCCGGATGCACAGAATATCGATGATGAGGATGCACCCAAATACCAGATTCAGACCCGCCTTACGGATTTCGAGCTTCTTAGTGAGTCTGAAGGGATAGCTTGGGGAGTTACTAAAAATTCGCTGCGTATCTATATCACAAGGGATAATGGAAAGACGTGGACGAATATATCTCCATCCTCTAATATCCAGTTCTCATCTAACCCTGTCTACGGAAAAGATATTTTCTTTACAGATCCAAGCAACGGCTGGATCGTCCGGGGTTCGTACGGGATGACGGAAACCATTGTGCTGCGTACACAAGATGGTGGGCTAAATTGGAAGGTATCTTCCTTAGAAGATGGTAATCCTATTTCTTCAATATTTTTCGTTTCACCTCAGCGGGGGTGGCTGATGACGTCCTGGAACTCTACCTCTTATAAAGAAAGCAAGGCGATGTACTCTACCGTAAATGGTGGAGCCACTTGGAATATTATTATGCAGAATGAGCAGTACAGTCCGATATCTCCCAATCCTTCTATTCCTATAGTGGGAGTTACTACCGGCATGATCTTCAGAAATAATACTCACGGCTTCGCTGCTTTGCAAACAGCTGCTCTGCCTAAGATATATACTACGAGTGACCGAGGGGTCACTTGGCGGCCTGGGCAACCATTTCTTGTGAACGAGCAGTTGAAAAGCTGCGACAGGGTGATTACCGGAAAGCCGGACTTTTTTGGAGCGAACAGCAGTAAGGGCTGGATGTCTGTTGGTTGTGAAATAGACAAGGACAGTAGGATCGCCTACCACGGTTATTTTACAGCCGATGGGGGAGACAGCTGGAAATTTACTCCATTCAAACTTAACCAGCTGAGTGGAGTGAATAGGAATGTGCCTCCGACATTTTTGAATTCCTCCTTGGGCTGGGCACTGGACGATAATATCCTGTACCAGACCCGTAACAAGGGAGTCACCTGGAAGCCGCTTCCGGCCAGCAGTGTGCTGCAATCGAAGCTGATCGAGTATCCTGAGGTGGTAAAGCTGCAGTTTTTTTCAGCCAATCTGGGTTGGCTCCTGATTGAGAAGAAAGAGGATAAACGATCTATTCTTCTGCAGACGACTAACGGCGGAATCAGCTGGCGAGTGATATAGATTAGAATGAGAGACTGTCTGCGGGCAGTCTTTTTTTGTTCCGTACGAAGTGACGAAGAATATCAAAAATATAAGAAAAAAAATTATTTAAAATTCTCTCTAAAATTGTGAAAAAAATCACATTCTCCTAAAATATCGTGTGATATATTTAACACATAGAACAAGTTCAATATTTCACAAACTTACATTCCGATAGGAGAGATTCTAATGACAACATTTGAAACGGATTATGTAACTAGAAACCTGCTGCAATTATGCTATAACTGTGACGATGCTCACCTGTGTGAAACCGAAGAGCAATGCAGAGCATGCTGGGCCGACAATGGGATGCTGCCAGAACAAAATGATGAAACTAAACAGTTATTAGAACTTGTACATGCTTAATCTATTTCTCAATAGGTACAGTTAAAGACTACACATTTTCTTTCTTGAACTTAAGGGAGTGTGTAGTCTTTTTGCATTGTGCTGGAATTGACACTATTCCTTTTACAGGATGTACTTTCTTTATGCTGTATGGACTAGGTGATGCATATATATGTATGGAAGCTCCCAAAGGTAACGGAGGGCGGATTAAGGGTGTTAAGGGGGAATAAGCAATGGGAATGGGGCCGGAGCCTTCATGGATGTTTGATTTTGCCGGAACGGTGATACCGATCTTCCTCGTCGTTATGGTAGGTATTATCGCTGTATCGGCAGGAAGGGGCTTGCTGCAGTGGAGCCGCAACAATAGCTCACCCATGCTGACCGTCCCTGCACGTATTGTCAGCAAGCGAAGTGAAATCAGGCAGCAGCAAGATGAGGGCATATCAAGCCGTACAACTATGACCTACTATTTAACCTTTGAGGTTCCGGACGGAGTAAGAATGGAATTTAAAGTAGATGGGCAGGAATACGGAATGAGCGCCGAAAGCGACAGAGGTTCCTTAACCTATCAAGGTACGAGGTATCATGGCTTTCAGCGTCATCCGAGTTACTCCACCGCCGAAGAACGTTAATGGACCTCCTATACTTGCTTTTGCATAGTACTTATTGCATAATCCTCTTGTTTCGTCCAGGCGAAGCAAGGGGATATTTAGATTATTACATATAACTTTGGAGCGTGAATCGAAATGAGTTTTCATAATAAAACGGTTGTCATTACGGGTGCCGGTCAGGGAATTGGCAGAGCGATTGCAAGAGCCTATGCTGCTGAAGGGGCTAACGTGATATTGGCGGATCTGAACGAAGAACAGGGCAGGAAAACAACGGAAGAAATCATTCTTGCAGGCGGTAAAGCCCAATTTGTAGCCTGTGATGTAAGCAAGGAAGAACAGATTGCCGAGCTCATGGCTTTTACCGTAAAGGAATGTGGCACGATAGATATTCTAGTTAACAATGCCGGCATTTCCAACCCTCATATATCCTCATTATATGACCTCTCTATTGAAGAATGGGATCTTGTGATGAATACCAATGCGCGCAGCTGCTTTCTGGCAACCCGGGAAGCGGCTAAAACGATGAGAAAAAATGACGGAGGGGGAGCGGTCGTTAATATTTCGTCTACGCGCGCTTTAATGTCTGAGCCGAATAGCGAAGCGTATGCTGCTTCCAAGGGAGCTATCTCTGCCTTAACTCACGCCATGGCTGTTACACTTGGAAAAGATGGCATCACCGTAAATAGCATTAACCCGGGGTGGATTGAAACAGGGGACTATAACGAACTGCGTGAGCTCGACCATAGTCAGCATCCTGCAGGCCGGGTTGGCAAGCCAGAGGATATCGCCCGGGCATGTCTGTACTTAACACTCCAGGCAATACATTCGTGACGGGTGCGCAGCTGGTTATTGATGGCGGGATGACGCGCAAGATGATCTATGAAGAATAATTGTCACCTCTTAGGCTAACGCACATACAATACATCGTGCAGTTAAGAACTAGGTCGATGATTCAAAGGCAGCTTGAAGGAGGAGAGAGAGTGGCCGTCATCAAGGCGAATTCAGAAGATGTAAAGATGCTTGCACGGCTGATGAGAGCGGAAGCCGAGGAGGATGGAGAGGCTGGCATGCTGATGGTCGGCAACGTCGGCGTGAACCGGATTCTGGGCAATTGCCTGGATTTTAATAACATTCGCAATATCAACCAAATGATTTATCAGAGTCCGGGCGGGTTCGAAGCGCCGCAGAAAAGTTATTTCTATCAGCGTGCCCGGGAGTCCGATATTCGTTTGGCCAAACGCGCCATTGCAGGTGAACGAACATGGCCGGCTTCCAATGCCCTCTGGTTTTTTCGCCCTGTAGGAGACTGTCCAGCCACCTGGTACAATCAGCAAAACACCGGCCGCTATAAAGCGCACTGCTTCTTTACACCGAGGAGTACAGATTGTCCGACAGTATTTTAAGCAGCCCATGCTCACATAACTTTTAGGAGGGTTCACCAAATGATAGTTCAACCTTACCGTCCCGTTACTTATTCGATAGGCAGCACAACTTCCGGGATACCCGGAATGGGCAATATGACATCAGGAATGCCTGGAATGCCCGGAATGCCCGGAATGGGTAATACCCCTGCAGGGATGCCCGGGATGGGCAGCGTTCCGCCTCAAGTCAGCAGTGGAAGCCTAATGACACCTACCGGAGCCGTCATGCAGACCACTGCGCCTGTATTTGAGCAATCGTATGTGGAGAATATTTTGCGGCTTAATTTAGGGAAAACTGGTACTTTTTATATGACATACGAGAATAATAAGGAATGGAACGCTAAAATTTTCAAAGGTGTTCTGGAAGCTGCGGGGCGCGACCATATCATTATAAGTGATCGTGCAACCGGACAGCGTATTTTATTACTTATGATAAATTTGGATTATGTTACCTTTGATGAACCTCTTACTTATCAATATCCCGGAGTCATCGGAAATCCCCCTGTAGCACGAAACTTCCGGTAGAACAAAGCCCCTCCTGTTATAGGAGTGGGCTTTATTTATGTCAGCCAATTTTTTATAGCAGGGATTAGTTCTTCAGAGCCCTTTAGAGCTCAAAATCGATAAGAAAAGATAAAAAATAGGTACGAAAGCCCGGCCACTCGTCATACGTTATCGTTTGACTGTGTAGATTATAAATATATATAATGTTGTATATATTTATAATTCGTGATCGTAGTCAGGAGCTGAGTCCATTGGGAAGTTGTTGAAGAAAGGATTTGCTGGCGGTATACTAGCTGACATTTTGAGAAAACGAAGGAGGTGTGCCTATCCGTCCTGCGAGGAGAATGGCGGATAGGAGTATAATTTGAGCGACCCTTTACCCGGTATATTACATGTAAGTTTAATTATTCTTTTGGTGCTGTTGAATGGTTTTTTTGTTTCAGTGGAGTATGCGATGGTGAAGGTCCGCAGCGGCCGCATTAATACTTTGATTGAGGAGGGCAGCAAAAGAGCTTTAGCAGCGCGAAACATTGTACACAATCTGGATGCTTTTCTCTCGGCATGCCAGCTCGGGATTACGCTTGCTTCTCTTGCGCTGGGCTGGCTTGGAGGTCCGGCAATTGCCACAATTATAAGACCAATAATAGTCGGCTTGGGTTTTGGAGAATCGGCTGTCTACGTTATTTCACTCTTGACCGCGTTTGTGTTGATTACGGTACTGCATATTGTGCTTGGTGAATTGGCGCCCAAGACGATAGCCGTAAACAAAGCCGAAGCTGTACTATTACTGACATCCGGACCGATGAACGTCTTTTACAAGCTGATGTATCCTTTTATCTGGATCGTTAATGGCCTGGCACTCGGCTTGCTTCGTGTCTTCCGGCTGGCGCCTGCCTCTGAGCTCGGAACGGCACACACCGAGGAAGAGATACGGATACTTATGCAGGAGAGCAACAAGAGCGGCCTGATTGATAAAACCGAAATGGATCTCGTAGATAATATTTTCGAATTTGTCGATACGATGGCCCGGGAAATCATGATTCCGCGTACGGAAATGATCTGTTTGAGCAATCATCTCTCTGTTGAAGAGAATCTTGACATTGCTTATGAAGGAATGCGAACCCGTTATCCCGTGTGCGACGGAGATAAGGACCACATTATAGGCTTCATTCACATCAAGGATTTAATAAGAGAAAGTGCCCCCAATTATCTTGATTTAATCCGTCCTATTCTTACTGTCCCGGAATCCATTCAAATCAGTGACCTGCTGAAGGTCATGCAGCGTGCCAAGACGCAGATTGCCATTCTCATTGACGAGTATGGCGGTACGTCAGGTATGGTTACACTGGAAGATATTATGGAGGAGATTGTCGGGGAAATTCAGGATGAATTCGACGAGGAACGCCCAGGTGTGGAGAAGCTGAACGACGATAAATACTCTATCGATGGCTTGATGCTGATTGAGGAGATTAACGATCGGCTGGGTCTTCATATGGAAACGGACGATTATGACACGATAGGCGGCTGGCTTTATTCCAAGCTGGAGGTAAATCCTCCCCAAGTAGGCCAGTCGATTGAGTTCGATAATCATCTGTTTATTGTCGATGAGACGGACAACAAACGTATTTCCCGTATCAAGGTAATGAAAACACTTCTTATGATCGAAGAAACAGGAACTTAATGGACAGCACTAATATCTTATAAGAAAGGCATGGCGCCGTGAATGGCGCTGTGTCTTTTTTTAAATTTCAGGACGATTCGAGAGGAAGGCAGGCGGGTAAAAGTTAATAAATGAATTATGAGTTGTTCAAGTATAAACTGATTCAGATTCAGAAGGGAGTTAAGGCAATGCCTCACCATACTGATAACTACAATGTGATGCTTGTCATTCTCTCTGTTCTTATTGCACTTCTGGCCTGCTTTATTTCAATTGATCTTACAGATCGGCTCCTGCGCGGAACAAGAAAACAACGTTCTCTTCTTCTGATCTCATTTGTGCTGGGTATAGGACTATGGTCCATGCATTTTATTGGTATGCTCGCTATGGAAACAACCAAGGCCATGACCTACCATACCCCTCTGTTATTCTTCTCTTTATTTATGCCGATCCTTTCCTCCTACGCACCCCTCTTATTGATTAGCAGCCCACAAGCCCGAAGTAAGCCTTATTTAATACTGTCAGGAGCGGTATTCAGTACCGGTCTTTTGATTATGCATTACAGCGGAATTATGGCGCTGAAGCTTTCTGCCTCAATTGAACAGAATACTTCGTCCTTTGTGTTTTCTGTAGTGTTTGCTCTTGCTGCTGTGGGGGTTATAGCGTCCTTTAATGAGAAATGGCTGAAGAATGAATATAACCTTTTTTCCTACAAAAAAATAACGATTATCCTGCTGTTAACCGGCGCGATGACCGCGATGCATTATACAGCAATGGCAGGCACTTCATTTTCGTCAGCTGAATCTGGTCGATCTACGGGCAGAGTGTTAATGCTGAATAATTCTTTATTAGCACTGATCGTCGGTGGAGCATTCCTGTTTATTGTTTCCCTCGTTATCAGACTCCTGTACATGGATCGGCAGAACGTACTGTCCAAAGCCCGTTTTTATGAACAGCATTACATGACGTTATTTCAGCTCAGCCCTGACATGGTAATTTGTATTGATCCTGTTCAGAAGAAAATCGTCAGCGCCAATCCAGCAGTATATAACACAACCGGTTTTTCGAAGCAGCAGATCCTGCATATATTCAATGAGGAGGACAGGGGGGTTATTATCAGAGCAGTACAGAAGGCTGCAAAAGGGCATTCCAGCAAGCTGGAGATCTCGGTAAGGACTAAAAGCGGTAAAGTGTTAGTCTGCAGCTCGTCCGTGTTTCCGCTCCAATCCGATCATCAGAATTATGTATATATAGTGTCCAAGGATGTTACAGAACGGGTGCAGTTCCAGCAAGAGCTGATTATTGCAAAAGAAGCGGCGGAAGGCGCCGCCAGGATGAAAAGTGAATTTTTGGCTACCATGAGCCATGAAATCCGTACCCCGCTTAACGGGATTCTAGGCATTAATGAGCTGCTGGCGGATGAATTGAATGATCCGGAGCTGCTGGAGCTGTTGAAACTGCAGGCTAAGAGCAGTCAGGCGCTGCTCAAGGTCATTGACGATGTTTTGGAGTTATCGAGAATGGAAGCCGATGCCGTACAGCTGCAAACGGCCCCTTTTCGGCTGTCTTTGCTGCTGCAAGAATGCATGGACCTGTTCGAGGTTATTATACGTAATAAAAATTTGCGTTTGGAGTTGTCTGTGAGCGATGCTATCCCGGATCTGCTGATTGGTGATGCAGCACGTATCCGGCAGATATTGGTGAACTTAATCGGCAATGCAGTGAAGTTTACTCCTTCCGGCAAAGTGAGTCTAATCCTTGAATCCTGCTGTACTGAAGGAGAAACCATAAGTCTGCAGTTTAAGGTGAGTGATACCGGGATAGGAGTGGATCCAGACAAGCTCGGTTTATTGTTCCAGCCGTTTACCCAGCTCGACGCTGCCCATAACCGTAAATTTTCCGGCATGGGGCTGGGGCTGTCGATCTGCAAGAAGCTGGTTGATCTGATGAATGGCGAGATATGGGCGGCAGCGGCAAAGGGAGGCGGGGCAGAGTTTGCGTTCCGGATCCCTTTACAGGCCCCAAAGTCGGCACATCCGGCCCCGATCAATAAAGCGGAGAATAAGGTAAGCATTGGAAGACTCAAGTAATCCTTTTGCCAAGGAGAGTTCTTTAATTATATAATTTTTAATTATTACACTACATTTACTATGCCCAGTCGCTACCGGACAGAAAGGAACGCCCCTTGAGCAAAACTAAAAAAAACAGCACAGCGTTTCCGACAATGAGTAAACAGGAGAAGCGACGAGCAGAGCAGGAACGACAGAAGAAAAAGAGCAGGGTGCTTCTTATTGTTACTGTAGCTTTAGTAGTTATTGTTTTTGCGGCATTATTTATTTTAGCTTCTAAAGACAGCGGGTCAAGCGGCAGCTCCAACAGAAAAGTAGAATTTACTTACAGCGATTTCCCAAGGTTAGGTAAAGAGGACGCTCCGGTCAAAATTGTAGAATTCGGGGATTTCAAATGTCCTGCATGCGCGCAGTTCACTGGAGTGATCAAGCCGCAAATCGTTCAGAACTATGTTGATCAGGGCATAGCAGCTTTTTATTTCGTGAATATGACCTTTATTGGTCCGGATTCCGAGACGGCTTCGCTTGCGGCTTTATCTGTGTACCACCAGAATAATGATGAATTTTGGAAGTTCTATGACGCACTCTATGCCAACCAAGGAAATGAAGAGGAAGAGTGGGCAACGGAGGATTTTCTCGTAAACTTGGCAGAGCAGGAGAAACTGTCCATAGATTATGACCTCTTGCGCAAGGATATCCAAAATCAGACGTATGCGGATGAATTGAAGCGCGACAATACTCTGGCTAATGATAATAACGTTTCACAAACGCCTACTGTGTTTGTTAACGGATTGAAGATCAATGAACCTTTTAATTTTGAAGCGATCTCCCAAGAAATAGATACAGCTGCCAAAGCAGCAGAAAGCCAATGAGCAGGTTCTCATCCTTTTGCCGCCGCCACTGTCTGTATCTGGCATGGATTGTTTCAGTGATCGCCGTTGCCGGAAGCCTGTATTTAAGTGAGGTGCTCAAGTACGAGCCTTGCAAGCTGTGCTGGTTCCAGCGCATTTTTATGTATCCGCAGTTGATTCTGCTAGGAATCGCCACATATCGAAATGACAAAAGCATTATCCCTTATGTGCTGCCGCTCAGCCTGATTGGCGGGAGTATCTCCGTGTATCACTATGCGGAACAGAAGATCCCTGCTCTAAGTAAGGTGCTGCCCTGTACGATTGGCGTTCCCTGCAACAAGGATTACCTGAATTATTTTGGCTTTATTACCATCCCGCTGCTGGCACTGACCGCGTTTACTCTGATATCCATTTTGCTGTGGACCGGACGTGACCGCGGGGAGGAAAAGAATGAGGAAGAACTTGAACATGACGGGCATTCATAATTTGTTCTGAAACTGTTACGAAATTCAGGCAAAACGTTATAAAAACACGGGGCAAAGGGATAATTGAAGAGAATGAAAGAAAGGAACCTGCCCGATCATCAATTTGCGGGAATTGGTCTTTTTTTCATTCTTTTTTCATTTTTTTCAACGCTTTACTGTAATCGCTATGTAGACTAATATTAGACCTTGTGAGAAGTTGAATATGCGCTGAATTTTCCGTAGGAAAAACGGGGGAACCAAACTTGACCCTAAGGGTCAAAAGGGGTGAATCGGCACCGGGATCATACCGGGTCCGTAGGGCTTCCACAGTCCGAATCCGCCAGCTAACCTCGTAAGCAAAAGTGGGATAATGACCATGCCATAAGCATGCGGATCATGTCCGTATGCTTATTTTTGTGCCTGCATTTTTGAAAATCCACTATTGAAAACGGCGCGCGGAATTTCCGTTTCAACTCACCAAAGAGAGGAACTGTTCTAATAATGGTTAGCAAAGTAAAAAGACTTTTGATCGGACGTCCCATGAAGTCGAACGAACTCGATCATGAAAAGTTATCCAAGGTGAAAGCACTCGCGGTTCTGTCTTCAGACGCGCTTTCGTCTGTGGCCTACGGAACGGAACAAATTCTGATCGTGCTGGTGGCTGCCGGCTTCACGGCCATTTGGTACTCTTTGCCGATTGCAATCGCTGTATTGGGTTTGCTGGCCATTCTTATTTTATCTTATCGCCAGACGATCTATGCTTATCCGCAAGGTGGAGGAGCTTATATCGTAGCAAAGAAGAATCTGGGTATTCCCACAGGTTTGCTGGCTGGTGGTTCCTTGCTGGTGGATTACATCCTGACCGTAGCAGTTAGTGCTTCGGCTGGAACGGATGCGATAACGTCTGCTTTTCCAAGTCTTCATAATTATACAGTGCTGATTGCAATCACAGTAATTATTATTTTAACTATACTTAATCTTCGCGGTGTTACAGAGTCGGCCTCATTCATTGCGATACCGGTATATCTGTTTGTCGTATCCATCTTTGTCCTCATCATCGCCGGAGTTATCAAATATGCTACGGGCGGTGTGCATGCCAATATCCCTGAATTCGGCGCTGTAGTATCTAACGTCAGTTTGTTTCTTTTACTTAAGGCGTTTAGTTCCGGTTGCTCGGCACTGACAGGTGTAGAAGCTGTGTCAAACGCCATTCCCAATTTCAAAGCTCCAGCGGAGAGAAATGCCGCAAAGACCCTGGTATTAATGGGGGTGATCCTCGGGAGTATGTTTACCGGAATTACGCTCCTCGCTTACTGGTACGGGATTATGCCTGATGAAAAAGCAACGGTCATCTCTCAGATTGCTGAATCTACTTTTGGGCGCGGAGGTCTGTATTACTTCATTCAAGGGATTACGGCGGTCATCTTGTTCCTGGCTGCGAATACGGCCTACTCTGCATTCCCGCTGCTCGCTTGCATGCTGGCCAAAGACAAATATATGCCGCATGCATTTATGGTCCGCGGCGACCGCCTAGGATTTTCTAACGGGATTATTTTTCTCGGCGTGATGTCGGCATTGCTTGTAGCTGCTTTTCACGGGAATACAGAGGGTCTGATTCCGCTCTACGCAGTCGGCGTATTTATTCCATTCACGCTGTCACAGCTTGGGATGATGGTCCGCTGGTACCGATTGAGACCGAAAGGCTGGCAAAGCAAGTTTGCTGTAAATACAGTGGGGATGCTGACCACCCTGACCATTACCCTGATTTTTGTTATCACCAAGTTCTCCAGTGTATGGATGGCGTTCATTTTCCTGCCGCTTGTAATGTTCGTATTCTTCCGTATTTATCAACATTATATGAACACTGCGGATCAGCTTCGTATCCAGATGGATATTGAGAAGCCGGTGATCAAAGGCAGTACGGTTGTCGTTCCGGTGTCCGGTGTGACGCGTGCCGTTCTCCATTCTTTAAGCTACGCGAAATCACTTACTGACAATGTAGTTGCCGTCTATGTCGGTTTTGATGAAGAGGAAATTCAGAAAATGGAGCACAAATGGGAAGAATGGAATCCCGGCGTTCGTCTGATTGTGCTGCGTTCGAGGTACCGCAGTATTATGCGGCCATTGGTTAAATTCATTGATACAGTTGAATGGAAGACTGCTGCCACGGATCATATTACAATTCTGATTCCCCAGTTTATTACGAAGCATTGGTGGCAGGCAATTCTGCATAATCAGACCAGCATATTAATTCGCACTTATTTAATGAATCAAAAGGATATCGTTGTTGCAACGGTTCCTTATCACTTGCACAAATAATTGCTTAAATATTAGCAGCGGATGTTCCTGAAAATTAGGAATTTCCGCTGTTTTTTATTTTTATGTTGACATAGATAATGAGAATCAATATCATTTAAAGAGACAAGGCGGGGATCATACTTCCTTCGACCTTCACAGCAAGTACATACAGGAGGGGTAAAAATGTTTTCGTTGAACAAAAAGAGATGGGGAAGCATGAGATTTGCACTAATAGGATTAATGGTGATGATGGTGTTCTTATCCGCTTGCGGAAATAACAACACCGGAAACTCAGCAAATACTGGAGCAGAAGCCACAGGGCAGCCTACCGCCGAAGCAACAGCCGAACCGGAACAAACGACAGCACCTGCAGTGGAGAAGACTGTAACAGACGGCATGGGGCATAAGGTTACGGTGCCGGCCAACCCGCAGCGTGTACTTGCATCTTATGTTGAAGATCCTGTAGTTTCGCTGGGAGTGACACCGGTGGCGCAATGGTCGGTACCAAACGGTATTCAGGACTACCTGTCGGATAAGCTCAAAGAAGTTCCTACAATCAGCTACGATCTTCCACTGGAAGCCGTAATAAGCTTTGCACCTGATTTTATCATTGTCGGGTCCGAAGCGGATGTTCAGAATGGAAAGTATGATCAACTGAACAAGATTGCACCGACCTATGTAATTGGCGACGAAATATACAAGGATTGGCGCAAAACCCTCCTAAAAGTTGGAGAGCTTCTGAACAAAACTGCAGAGGCGGAGCAAGCGATACAAGACTACGATCAAAAAGCGGTTGATGCAAAAGAAAAAATCACCGGCGCTATTGGACAAGAGTCCGCTGCTATCCTTTGGCTGGTGCAAAAAAACTTCTACATCGTGGATGAAACCCGCAGTAGCGGAGCCGTGCTGTATAACGATCTGGGAATAACTCTTCCGAACCTGGTGACTGAAATCCCTGCAGAAAAGAGAGCAACATGGAACCCGATTTCCCTGGAGAAACTGTCTGAACTGACTGCCGATCATATTTTCCTTGTGAACAGTGATAAGGCAGAGGGCTCGGATATCATCAACAGCGCGATCTGGAAGGGTATCCCTGCGGTCAAAGCCGGTAATGTCTATGAGTTAAGTTCTACCAGCAGTTGGCTATACAGCGGTGCGACCGCCGGCTCTAAGACTATAGACGATGTATTGAAGTTCCTTGTGAAATAGGGAAACTATAATGCGATGGATAAGATCTTGAGTATTCGGTGTAGGAGAAATGTGCAGATCCAGTATCCTAGGATACAAGGCCTGCACATTTTTCTTTTAAGCAAGAGATTGTACATAACAGATATATTTGCAATAATGAGAATGATTGTTGTTATCAACTATGAAGGAGACGACCCATGCTTTTATCTTCTCACTCCAATCAGAAAAATACGGAATCTGCTGAGCGGGGGCAGCTTGCTTCTCGTCCTGCAGCAGCCCTTAGCATCATCATATTTGGACTTGCGGCCATTGCTTTCGGTATGGCGTTATCCATCACAGTGGGGGCGGCTGATATTGATCTGGCCACCGTATGGGCAGCGGTATTTCACTTTAATCCGGATCTGCAGCAGCATCAGGTAATACAAGAGCTTCGTATTCCGCGTTCACTCGCGGGTGTTATGGTCGGAGCAAGCTTCTCTGTAGCCGGTGCGATGATGCAGGGGATGACCCGCAACCCGCTTGCGGATTCAGGTTTGCTAGGCTTAAATGCCGGTGCTGGAGCAGCTTTGGCGTTGGCCTTTGCCTTTGCGCCTGCGATTTCTTTTACGTATATTATGTTATTCTGCTTTATTGGTGCTGCGGTTGCAGCCACTATAGTATTCGGAATCGGCTCTTTATCCTATAACGGTCTGACCCCGCTTCGCCTGACTTTGGCCGGTGCGGCAGTAAGCTCTCTGCTGGTTGCACTAAGTCAGGGTATTGCTATTCTGTTTCACCTCTCACAGGACTTGGCTTTTTGGTTCGCAGGAGGTGTTGCAGGGACAAGCTGGGCTCAGCTCAAGATTATGACTCCTTTTGTGGCAGTAGCGCTGATTGCTGCGATGATGCTGTCACGCTCCATTACATTGCTCAGTTTGGGCAGTGAGGTGGCAGCCGGTTTGGGGCAGCGAACAAGGCTGGTTCAAACGGCGGGGATTATCATCGTCGTTGTGCTTGCTGGGTCGGCCGTTTCCACTGTAGGCCCTGTAGCTTTTGTCGGCCTGGTGATTCCTCATCTTACCCGTTATTTGGTGGGTGTCGATTACCGCTGGGTCATACCATGCTCAGCCGTACTTGGAGCTCTGCTGATCCTCTTCGCAGACATTGCTGCAAGAGTCATCAATCCTCCCTTCGAAACGCCTCTTGGAGCACTGATAGCCTTGATCGGGGTTCCGTTCTTTATCTATTTGGCGCGTAAAGAACGGAGGGCACCACAATCATGAGTAACTCAACCTTATCTCTTGATGAACGACGGCGCCGAACACGTGGAATAACGGTTATTCTTTTGCTTGCTGCTTTAATTGTTATGGTATTTGTCATCAGTATGAATACGGGATTCATACGTCTTTCTCCACAGGATGTTATTCGCACTCTACTGGGTGATGGTACTCAGCAGCAAAAGCTCATTCTCTTCGACTTCAGGCTGCCACGAATCGTAATTTCAATACTCGTCGGAGCGGGTTTTGCAGTCTCCGGCTGTATTTTGCAAAGCGTGGCCCGCAATCCGCTCGCAGAACCGGCCACGCTCGGTATTAGTGCAGGTGCTGGATTTGCTGTGATCCTGTTTATATCGTTTTTTCCAGCAACAACCTCAGCGCCTATACTTGTCCTTCCGGTGCTGGCTCTGGCGGGAGCCGCATTAACGGCAGCCCTGATCTATTTCCTTGCTTATCGGCGGGCAGACGGTTTATCTCCCACACGGTTAATTTTAATCGGGATTGCCGTTGCTGCAGGAATTAACGCCTGCCAAATTGTGTTTGCACTGCGTCTCAATCCGCAGAATTATCAATTTGTCGCCACCTGGATCGCGGGCAAAATCTGGGGCGGGGATTGGCGGTTTGTTCTTGCGCTGCTGCCATGGATAGTAATCCTGCTGCCCTTTGCCTTTTTCAAGGCAAGAGTCTTAAATGTGCTGAACCTGGGAGATCAGACCTCCACGGGTCTTGGTGCGGCGGTGAACAAGGAACGGATGCTCCTTTTGGCCACAGCGGTTGCCCTGGCGGGGTCTTGTGTGGCTGTCAGCGGGGGAATCGGCTTTGTCGGGCTTATTGCGCCTCACCTGGCAAGAAGGCTGGTCGGCCCAAGACATCAGATTCTATTGCCTGCTTCTGCTTTAACCGGCGGGCTGCTGCTCCTGACGGCAGATACGATTGGACGATGGGTCTTGCAGCCCGCGGAAATTCCAACCGGTGTTGTAGTAGCCATAATAGGAGCACCGTACTTTTTGTATCTTCTTGCGAAATCAAAGGCTTAAATATAGATATGAGGGAGAGAGAACTAATGCCGGAACGTTTGCATGCAGAGCAGCTGAGTATCGGGTACGCGGAAGCTATGATCGTGGACAGCCTGAACCTGACGCTCCCTACCGGGAAAATAACGGCTCTGGTCGGGGCGAATGGTTCCGGGAAATCAACCATTCTTAAGACCATGGCAAGGATCATGAAGCCAAAGAGCGGCAGTGTGATGCTGGACGGCAAATCGATTCACACCTTACCAACCAAAGAGGTGGCCCGCCAGCTGGCTATTTTGCCGCAAAATCCGACCGCACCCGATGGATTGACGGTTACTGAGCTGGTAAGCTACGGCCGTTATCCGCACCAAAAGGGCTTCGGAACATTAACAACGGAGGACCGCCGGATTATTACTGCTGCTATTGCAGTGACCGGCATGGAGAGTTTCAGTGATCGTCCTATCGACCGTCTCTCGGGAGGTCAACGGCAGCGGGCCTGGATTGCCATGGCATTGGCACAGCAAACCGACATCCTCTTTCTGGATGAGCCGACCACGTTCCTGGATATGGCCCATCAGCTGGAGGTGCTGCAGCTGCTCCAAAAGCTGAACGAGCTTGAAGGAAGGACCATCATTATGGTAGTTCATGACCTGAACCATGCTTCGCGCTATGCACAGCATATGGTTGCGATAAAGTCAGGAAAGGTGATTAGTGAAGGCCCGCCTGTCGAAGTAATGACAACGAATGTGCTGCGCGAGGTCTTCGGGATTGAAGCGGATATTATGGCGGACCCGCGTACAGGTGTGCCGCTCTGTATGCCTTATGGACTGGCAGCTAATAAAGGATCTGTGGGATAAACTGAACGAGGCTGCACTGAGCCGGCTAATGACAGGGAGGAATAAGAAATGCATGATCACTTGATTAACGAGCTAAGAGCCAGATTCGATCTTCAGCTATCTTACCCGGAAGGTGCGAAACATTCATTTTTAGCAGCGGAACTGGTGAAGGAAGAGAATATGCGGGAATTTATAGACTGCTACAGCCCGTTGATGAAAGCCCTGGACGACACAGCCGCAGCTGCCTATTTCGCTAACTGGTTTTCGAATGTGGCACTGGCGCTGCAGTATTCCATTTCGGCTTTTGATACGGTGCCGGATCTTAGGCTGGCTAATCTTGTTATACATCTTATTCCAGACGGCGGATACTGCCGGGTCATGTATTCGTTACAGCAATGGAAGACGTTTGATACAGCTGCGAGCGGTTTGGAGCGGGGGAAGTGGCGATATAACACTCTTGCGGACTTTTACCAGAATACCGCTTCGCCACTTATACAATGCCTGTCTGCGGTCAGTGGTTTGAATACTGGTCAAATATGGGGGCAGCTGCCGACGAAATTCAATTACTATCTTGAGAATCTGACTGCGGAAATGAACAACAGCACCACCGTAAAAATCCTTCAAGAGGATTATATATGCCTGAAAAATGAACTGTCCCCTGAAATCTTCGGCTTGTCCAAAAATCCGTTCCGGGTAAATGTACTCCTAATTGAAGATATAGCCGATCCGAAACGCACGGTACAGATGCGAAATCGTTGCTGTCTGTTTTACCGGACAGAAGGTAGAAGATACTGTTACACCTGTCCGCGTCTTAAGGAAGTGGAAAGAGCTGCTCGCAGAGATGATTACAGAGAGAAGGCAGTCATTAAGAGTAACTAGGTCCGCAACAGGTTCCCGTCATTGACAAGGGAGCCTGTTCGTTGTTAAAGTTGTGGGTGCAAACCAATTCAATCCCATCCATTCAGGATATTCAGGCAGTTACTAATGCCATCATTTATAAAGAGTAAGGAGCCTGAAATATGAACATCAACAAAGTTCTTGAGGATCTACAGAAGCTCGTAATGGCCGGAGTCTTAAAGAGCCACGAGTCCTTAAAAGACCATGTGTATACGAAGATGGGCGGGCAGGCCGATATTTTGGCAATCCCCACCACCTATGAGGAGATTCAAAGTGTCGTTACATATGCGCATCAACACAATGTACCCCTTACTGTTCTCGGAAATGGTTCAAATGTAATTATCCGGGACGGAGGGGTGCGCGGAATCGTTCTGCAAACCTCCGGTTTAACCGAAATGGGCTTGAGAGAAGACGGTCTTTTATACGCCCAGTGCGGCGCCGAAATCATCGAAGTCTCACGCTTTGCGCTTAAGAAGGAGCTGACCGGCCTTGAATTTGCCTGTGGAATACCCGGTACGGTAGGCGGAGCACTTTATATGAACGCCGGCGCCTATGGCGGAGAAATCGCCCAGGTGCTGCACAGCGCGGTTGTTTTGAAAAAGGATGGGCAATTAATTACGCTATTAGGAAATGAGCTGCAGTGGGGCTATAGAAAAAGTATATTTGCAAGCGGAGAGTTTATCGTTCTGGAGGCGCACTTTACCTTGAAGTCCGGAGCTTATGCGGAGATCAAGTCCTCGATGGATGAACTGACAGAGCTTCGGGAATCGAAGCAGCCTCTGGAGTACCCTTCCTGTGGAAGTGTCTTTAAACGGCCTCCCGGGCGGTTTGCGGGGCAGCTCATCCAAGAAAGCGGCCTGCAGGGTACCCGAATCGGCGGGGCGGAAGTGTCGAGAAAGCATGCCGGATTTATCGTAAACGCAGACCATGCAACGGCTACTGACTACATCAGACTTATTCATCATGTCCGCAACACGGTAAAAGATAAATTCGGCATTGAACTGGAGACCGAAGTGGAAATCATCGGAGAAGAATAATTCATGAAAGAGAGGCTTCGGGGCAGCACCCTGAGGCCTCTCTTTATTGTGTTTATTCCTCCAGAGAAAAGATATACTTCGCACGATCCGTAAGGGCTTGAAACCTTTTGTCATCCGAGGGACTGAATCTAAGACCACTGACCGCGATCTCATAGCTGTTCTGCGGCAGGGGTACCGATTCACCTGATTTGTTCAGGGTATTTCCGCTGCCCCTCAGAATCAGCGCATGATCCAGGTAATCGTCAATCGTATCCTCGCCGCTTCTGAAATCCAGGCTCTCCAGCTTGAAGTGTACAATGTCCAGATCAGCAAGCTCATGCTTCTCGATGACAATGGTTTGATTTACATGTGAGTTAAGCCAATCTGACAGTATTTCTACACTCTGTTCCATGAAAGATCCCATCCTTTAGGAGATTATAAAGTTTAAGTTACCCCTTTTCCTGCAAATGAATCCATCTGATCCCAAGGAATGTGTATATAATGATTCATAACATTAATGATTAATGTTATGAATATATGACGGCTGCTGTATCAACGTATGAACTTAGGCCGGAAGCGTATGAGGAAGGCGGTCCGGTGACGGGCATGGCTGCCGCGCTCGGGTTGCTGTGTTCACTGGTTCTGGACCACATATAATACTTGTCTTTGGACCCTCTATCGTGGTATAGTACTAGACGCACATTAAGTATAAAGAAGATATCTGCGGCATTCCTGCGCAGGAGAGGTTCGCAAACTCCCTCTATAAAAAACTAAGACCGCTGGAGTATATAAGCAGCACTTTAATACAAAATAGCTGGAAAAGTCTTGGCGCAGCCGAAACTTCATTTCCTTATATGCAGCGTTATAACGGCCCCTTTTGTATAGGTGATGCCGTTCTTCTTAGTAGAGCCGGTTTTCGAAATCTCGTTCTTCTTTCCCATACGGTAAATACCGAAGGAAAAGAGAGGGGTTTTTTGTCATGTCAGAAGGAAGATTGAAAGAGGAAATGCAAGAGGTCACGCTCCTGGGGAACCAGGGCACTGCGTATAAATTCAGTTATGACCCGAAAATCCTGGAGGTGTTTGACAACAAGCATCCGGGACGCGATTATTTCGTTAAGTTCAACTGTCCGGAGTTTACAAGTCTATGTCCGGTAACGGGACAGCCTGATTTTGCAACTTTATATATTTCGTACATTCCGGAGCAAAAGATGGTGGAGTCGAAATCTCTGAAGCTATATCTGTTCAGCTTCCGTAATCACGGTGATTTCCATGAGGATTGTGTCAACATTATAATGAACGATCTTATAGCCCTTATGGGTCCGCGGTACATCGAAGTGTGGGGCAAGTTCACTCCGCGTGGAGGCATTTCCATTGATCCTTACTGCAACTGGGGCCGTCCGGGAACCAAATATGAGACCATGGCAGAACATCGTCTGCTAAATCATGATTTGTATCCCGAAAAGGTAGATAACCGTTAATGGATATTGCTAAGGAGAAGGAGATTCATACAATGAACAAAAAAGCACTTGTCGTGTTCAGCGGCGGGCAGGACAGTACGACCTGTCTGATCTGGGCTTTGCAGAATTTCGATGAAGTACAAGTGGTGACCTTCAATTACAATCAGCGTCATGCCGCCGAGATTGAGGTTGCGACTGAAATTGCCCGTCATTTTAATGTGAAACAGCATATATTGGATCTTGGATTGCTTAATCAACTGGCGCCCAATGCATTGACACGCAGTGATATTGAAATTGCTGCCGGAGAGGGCGATGAGCTGCCTACAACGTTCGTGGATGGCCGTAACCTGCTATTTTTGTCTTTTGCCGCAATTATGGCGAAGCAGTTCTCCTATCATCATATCGTAACCGGCGTATGCCAGACTGATTTCAGCGGATATCCCGATTGCCGGGATGTATTCGTGAAGTCACTCAATGTCACCTTGAACCTGTCCATGGATTATGAATTTGTAATTCATACCCCATTGATGTGGCTTGATAAAAAAGAAACGTGGCAGATGGCCGATCAATTAGGTTATTTTGACTATGTCCGTGAGCACACATTGACTTGCTATAACGGAATTAAAGGCAGCGGCTGTGGAACCTGTCCGGCTTGTCAACTGCGCAGCAGAGGGCTTGAACAATATGAGGCCGAAAGAAAGAAGGTCGGCTCCTAATGCTTAACGAGGTTTCAGTATGTAAAATCTTTACGTTCGACGCGGCACATCAGCTCATCGGGCATAAGGGAAAATGCAGTAACCTGCACGGACATACCTATAAGCTTGAGGTTGTGCTAAAAGGCCGTCCCTCAACGGTAGAGGGTCACTCTGATGAAGGATTCGTTATCGATTTCAGTGATATGAAAACCACGATTAAGCAATCATTGATCGACCGGCTGGATCACTCTTTTCTGGCCATGGGCAACGAGCCCGTCCTGGAAACACTGATGAACACGGGTTCAAAGGTAGCTCATTTATCATTTCGTACGACAGTAGAGAACATGTCCAGTTATATCGCGTATAAACTGAAACAAGCAGATCTTCCGTTGTATTCGGTAAAGCTGTGGGAGACGCCTACCGCCTGGGCGGAAGTACTGGCTGAGGATATACCGGAAGAAGGTCCGGCTTACCGCCTGTATGGGGGCTGCGATTGTGAGTAAAATACCGGTGATTGAAATGTTTGGGCCGACCATTCAGGGTGAGGGTGCGGTCATTGGGGTCAAAACCATGTTCGTACGCACGTACGGCTGTGATTACCGCTGCAGCTGGTGTGATTCAGCTTTTACCTGGGACGGCTCAGCCAAGGATAAGGTCCGTATGCTGGAAGCTGACGATATTATAAGGGAACTTACGGAACTTGCGGCAGATAACTTCAACTGTGTGACCCTATCCGGTGGAAATCCTGCCCTGATTGGTGATGGCATGATGGAGCTTATTGTTAAGCTTCAAGAACGCGGCATAAAGGTAGCAATTGAGACGCAGGGCAGCAAGTGGCAGGACTGGCTCAGCAGGGTGGATATGCTAACCATCAGTCCCAAGCCACCTAGTTCCGGTATGAGTACAGATTGGACAGTGCTGGAAACAATTATGAACAGAATGAAGGACACCATCGTATCCTCGTACAGCTTGAAGATCGTCGTCTTTAATGATGAGGATTATGAGTATGCACGGATTGTTCATAAAAGGTATCCGGAGGTGCCATTTTTCCTTCAGCCTGGCAATGATAATGTAACCGAGGAAGGGGATATTTCAGCCCGACTGCTGGGACGTTTGGAATGGCTGTTTAACAAGGTCATTGCTGATCCAGGCATGAATAACGCACATGTGCTGCCGCAGCTGCATGCGCTGATTTGGTACAATAAAAGAGGTAAATAGGAAGATTAACGGAAATAGTTAGGCAGTTCCTTTTATAAATAGGGACTGTCTTTTTATATTTTCAATCATAGTCATAATTATTTCTGAAACATCTGATACAAAAAAGAGCTTTCGGTCGTCTTACATATAGCTGCAGCAGACAAGGAGGTTTTACAAGGTGGGAATTCCGGAATCCGAAGGTTTTCGAACGATATTTTATGAACATTATCCTATGGTACGGCGCAAGCTGGTGGCTCTGGTTCGGGATGAGACGGCTGCCGATGATTTGGCACAGGATGTGTTCCTCAGGCTGTACCGTAACCCGCCCGATGATCCGGCCGCGCTCGGTGCTTGGCTGCATAGAGTGCTTACCCGGATTGGATATGACTATATGGATAAAAAAGCAAGAGAGCGGAGATTGCAGAGCAAGCAGGAGATGTTCTACGACATGGAGGCATCGCCCCCATCAGGCGAAGAGGTAATGCTGCGCAAGCTGGATCAGGAAGACATACGCGAATGGCTGGATGAGCTGCCCGAAAGAGACAGACAGGCTCTTCTGCTCCGTTATTCCGGCTACAGCTATACGGAGATTGCCGGGGAGCTTGGCGTTCGGCCACCGGTAGTCGGGACTCTGCTTCACCGTGCGACTCAAAGGCTAAGGCAAAATGCAGCCAAGTCGCTTCCGCAGACGGATTAGGATGAACGAGAACTTTTAGGAGGTAAAAACAAATGACTACTAATTCTGCAAATGATGATAACGAACAAAAAAGAACGGATGAAGCTTGGGCGAGGCTGCAGGGTAAGCTCGCAAACGAACCGGTAAGTCTCATCTGGTCGGAATGGGGCAAGAATACGGATCAGGTAAAGACAGAGGATTTGGAAGAAGTGGCCAAAGAATGTGATTCTGCAATTGTTGATCCGCCGACTGGTTCGGTCTCCCTAGTGGAGGTTCAAATTCCTGCGGTCCAAAATAACAAGACGGGGAAACGTTCTTCCCGCCGGAGAATGAGCAGAAGCCGCAAGTGGGCTGCCGCCGCAGCCGGTGTTGCTGTCTTTGCAGCCATTCTCTCCACACCGGTAGGCAATACGGCAATGGCTTCGTTTCTGAATCAGTTCCGGATGCAGAACGTGACAGTCGTTAATGAAGATGACCTTCGCAATATATTCAATGAGGTGACGGAGAACGGAGATATTAATGAGTCTGTTAATAAATTCGGAGCTTTCACCAACACTTCAGGTACATTAAGTGGAGATATGACTTTGGATAAAGTTGCAGATGCCTTAGGGTTCGCTCCACCGGGCTCTGTGGCGGCAGATGCCGGAAACACAGCATTTGTTAATCCCTCGCAGGAAATTACGCTTAGTCTGAATGTAGGCGAGGTCAACAATGCATTGAAACGATTGGGAGCAGAGAAACTGCTGCCGGAATCGATAGACGGCAAGGCCATCACTTTACAAATACCTGAGAGAGTGAATTACAACCTGTCACCAGATAATAACCACTGGTCAAGCTTGATGCAGATGAATACTCCGGTTATCACTGTAGATCCATCCATTAAGGTGGAAGAAGCGCTGGAGACTATAATTAATTTTCCGCTGCTGCCGGATTACCTGAAGTCCAGTCTGAAACAGAGCAGTGTATTATCAGGTGAAATTCCGATGCCCCTAATCGCGGGAGACCATACAGAGCAAATTAGTGTGGGCAGTACAGTTGTTTTAATGGACCGGTATGAAGAGAGTCAGGGTTCAATCTATAACGCGACCTGGGTTCAAAACGGACAATTGTTCCAGTTCTCGGGTGGTAATCTGTACACGAATAAAGAGAAATTCATGGCGAAGCTGCAGGAGCTGATTCAATCATGAATGCTGCTGCAATAGAGGCCAAAGGATTAACCAAAGAATATAACAACGGGCGCGGCTGTCGAGATGTTACAATTACCGTCGGGAAAGGGGAAGCCTTTGGCTTCCTCGGCCCCAACGGTGCCGGCAAAAGCACTTTCGTCAAAATGCTGGTAGGGCTCATTAATCCCACTGGCGGCAGCGCTACATTATTCGGACATCGGATCGGATCGCTGGAAGCCAAATCACAAATCGGCTATTTACCCGAATTGTACCGTTACCAGGAGTGGCTTACCGGAGAAGAAGTAATAAGGCTGCACGCTCGGCTGTGCCGGATGGAACGTTCAGTGGCAGATAAACGAATTCCCGAACTGCTTGAAAAGGTGGGGATCGGTGTACGCGGGCGGGACCGGGTCAAGCATTATTCCAAAGGGATGCAGCAGCGCCTTGGGCTGGCCTGTGCGCTGGTTAATGATCCTGCTATCGTCTTTCTGGACGAGCCGTCTTCGGCGCTCGACCCGATCGGCAGAAAAGAAGTCCGGACGATTCTGGAGAATCTGAAGCAGCAGGGCACAACCATATTTCTTAACTCTCATTTGCTGGAGGATGTGGAGATGCTGTGCGACCGGATGGCACTGCTGAATAACGGTGTTATCCTGCGGCATGGCAAGGTGGATGAGGTACTTAATAAGCGGACAAGCTGGTATTTTAAAATCGGCGGGTTTTCGCCTTTTTTGCTGTCCTGGCTGAATGAAACAAGCGGCCTGGAGATCAGGCTCTCATCTCATTCCATGGAGAAGACTGCTGCAGGGGTTCAGATCCCGCCGTCCCTGGACAGCAGTGTGGTATGGCTGGAGGCAGAACTGGAGAGTGAGGAGCAGGCCGGCTGGTTGAATGCGCTCATCGTGGAGCAGGGGATGACGCTATATGAAGTCTCCCGCAAGAAAGAACGACTGGAGGAGTGGTTTATGAACGCTGTATCCGGACTGAACCATAGAGGTGAACGGGCATGAATATCATCATGAGCATGACATGGAAGGAACTGCTGCGCAAACGGGTGATGCTTCTTACGCTGATTATGACGGTAGTATTTCTAGTTGGTTTCTGGTTTGTTGCCCGTGCCATTGGGGGAGATGCCTCCCTTCAGGGAATGGATCCCAACAGTATTGAGCATCTGATGATCCGTTTCTCCAATGGCGCGATCATATTAACACTCGGCTTTTTCTTTGGGGCGTTCGTGATTGCCTTTCTGGCCATCTTCAGTTCTTTCTCCGCTCTTGCAGGGGAAGCTGAGCAGGGAGTGCTTCAGGCACTGCTTCCCCGTCCGCTTCCGCGCTGGAAATGGTACCTCGGCCGCTGGCTGGGCTATGTGACACTGGGTATTGGTTATGCGCTGCTGCTTTTTATTGCGATATTGTTTATTGCTGAAGCCAATGCCGCCATCCCAAGGGATACAATGGCCTTGGTTAAATCCTTTTTGCTGTTCTCTTCGGTCGTACCGATGCTGATTACGGTCTCTATGCTCGGCTCGGGATTTTTATCGGCTATTGGGAATGGGGTTTTTATGACGATGCTGTATGGAGCAGGCTGGCTTGGCGGGATGATCGACAATCTGAGCTATTCCATGCCTTTAGCGCCGAAAGCAATGAATTCCCTTCAAAATATGACAGGAATTATATCCATGCTCCTGCCTGCTGACGGTTTGCAGCGGAGAATGATGGTTGAGCTGTTCAGTGTTAACGAAATACTCGGTATGAACCCTTTAAACGACAGCCCCTTCGGGATTTCTGATCTAAGTTCTATACCTTCTAATGCTTTCGTTGCCTATGCTGCCCTATATACTGCCGCCGTTTTTCTCATAGGAGTGCTGCGTTTTCAGCGGAAAGATTTGTAGCTGCCTTAATCACAAAGTGTGCAACATAAAGAGCCCTTTTGGATTCCTGTCAAGGAAGCTTAAAAGGGCTTATTTTGTATTTCAGCTCCAGAGTTAACTGTTTACGCCCATCTCAATCCATTCCGTAGACCAATTGCTGATAGCGCCAAGTATGGGGGCCAGTGCGATGCCTTTATCTGTTAGCGAATATTCAATACGTACAGGCATCTCTGGGTAAACTGTCCGCTGAATGATGCCTTCGTTCTCCATTTCCTTTAAACGGTCAGATAACACTTTGCCACTGAGATTGGACAGACAGCTCTCAATTTCACCGAAACGTCGGGGGCCGGGCATTAGAACAAATACGATGAGCGCAACCCAACGCTTGCTTAGCATATCAACCGCTTTTTCAAAGCGTGGACACATTTCAAAATTATTCATAAGGATCACCTCTACGTTCATTATAACACAAACTTACATAAAGTAATTATGAATATTAAAATATACACTATAACTTGACGAACTTATATTACAATGATAAACTAACTTACAAATAGTTACTAAACATTAAAGCTTGTTTAAACATTTCAGCAAAAAAATACTAATCACTTATAAATATGATCCTGAGGAAGGTGTTGTACATGATTAGATCTGATATCATTTCAATCCTGAAAAATAAAATACAAAAAATCACTTTAAATGATAACTCCGCTAACATCCTGGTTGGTCCGATTAATCTGCCGGTTAACCTGGAAGGGGAGACCGTTAATTTTAAATGGTACAGCTGGCTCCACGTAACCGATCAAGAGTTGCTGCAGGATGGAACTGGAGAGTTGACTTCGGCTTTAGTCTCACGCTTGTCCTCCCTTAACCTTGCTGATGGCCAGCAGTCGAGTGCTTTGGTGTACGGTGATTTCGAGGGGTCGGAGGAGGCGCTAATTCGGATGCACAGTATTTGCCACACCGGAGACATCTTCGGCAGCAAACGCTGCGATTGCGGATTCCAGCTTCACCAGTCGATGAAAATGATTGTCGAGAATGGATCAGGTGCGCTGTTCTATCTCGCCAACCATGAAGGAAGAGGTATTGGACTTTTTAGTAAAGCTATGGCTTATATTTTGCAGGAAGAAGGATACGATACAGTAGAAGCTAATCTTGAGCTTGGCTTTTCCGACGATGTTAGAAGCTACAGTGACGCGATCAGTGTACTTCAGCACCTGCGGCGTAAACCCGTAACTCTGATAACAAACAACCCGAAGAAGCTGGAGGCTCTAAAGGCTGCTGGAATGAACGCTGTAAAACGGACTCCGCTGTGGGGCGATGTATCGGTCTTTAATGAGAAATATCTGCGGACCAAGGTGGCTCGTTCAGGCCATTTGGAGGCCATGATGGACACGGATTTTTTTGAAGGAAGACTTGCCAAATAAAAAAAGTAATTCTGACGTTAAGCCAAATGACTGCCGAATATAGTGGTGATTTTGCAGTCCTTACATTATAATGGATTGTTGAACCCTATACTTAGATTAGCGAGGTATATTATGACTGCCATACAAGTGCAGGACTTACGAAAAACATTCAAAGTCCAGAAAAACCGCGAGGGTCTAAAAGGGGCCTTCGCTGATTTGTTTAAACGGGAGTTTCAGGAAGTGACCGCAGTTAAAGACATCTCCTTCAATATCCCCCAAGGTGAGATTTGCGGGTACATCGGGGAGAACGGGGCCGGTAAATCTACGACAATCAAAATGCTGACCGGAATTCTGGTGCCGACCTCAGGCAGTCTGTCCGTTGGAGGCTATGTGCCTTATCTGGAGCGGGAAAAGTTCGTCCGCAATATCGGGGTTGTGTTCGGGCAGCGCAGCCAGCTGTGGTGGGATATCGGTGTTATTGAGTCGTTTCAGCTGCTCCGCAAGGTCTACCGGGTGTCTGAGCAGGATTTCAAAAAACGTCTGGATGAGCTCGTGGAACGGCTGGAGTTGCAGGAGCTGCTCAATCGTCCGGTCCGCAAGTTAAGTCTTGGCCAGCGGATGCGCTGTGAGCTTGTAGCTGCTCTGCTGCATAATCCTTCGATTCTGTTTCTTGATGAACCGACGATCGGCCTGGACATTGTAGTGAAGTCAGAAATTCGCGAGTTTCTAAAAGATATGAACCGGCAGCACGGTACCACCATTTTGCTGACCACGCATGACCTGCAGGATATTGAGGCACTTTGTTCCCGGGTGATTATGCTTGATGATGGAAGCATTATTTATGACGGGGGTCTGGAGGAGCTTAAGCAACGCTGGGGAACCGGACGTGAGGTGCTGTTTCAATTCGGTACCGCTACAAAGCTTCCGCAGCTTGAGCTGTGGACGCAGGGGCTTCCGGTCACATGGTCTGCTGAGAATGATCTTGGCGCCAAGGTATGGATTCCGCTGGAGCTGAATGTATCTGATGTACTGGGACGGGTCGTAGGACAGGCTGATATTACGGATATTAAGATCATTGAGACGAATACGGATGATATCGTACGCAGTATTTACCAGTCAGGCTCTGCGGACAAGCCGGAAGATGCCTTAGCGGTGAAGGATGGGGAAGAGGTTACCCATGTCTAATCCCCAGAATAGTGGCCGGAAATTATTGTTCGGGGCGTATTTAGATTTTATTCGCATCCGTTTTCTGACCATGCTTGCTTACAGGTTGAACTATTATACCGGGATCCTTATTTATTCGCTTAATATTGGCGTTAACTACTTCACCTGGCAGGCGATTTACGGAAATGGGGGTTCCCTCGGCGGCTTCACCGCTTCACAAATGACGACTTATATTGCAGTATCCTGGATGGCTCGGGCCTTTTACTTCAATAATCTCGACAGGGAGATATCCACGGACATTCGTGACGGAAGCATAGCGATTCAATTTATCCGCCCTTATAACTATATATTAGTCAAAATGATGCAAGGGCTCGGTGAGGGAATGTTCCGCTTTATGCTGTTCATGATCCCCGGCATGGCCATTGCAATGCTATTGTTTCCTGTGCAGCTGCCGACCGATCCAACGGCATGGACTGGCTTTCTTGTGATGCTTTTCTTCAGCTTTTTGATTAATTCGCAGATTAACGTGATTACCGGGCTGTCTTCTTTCTTTGTGGAAAATAATGAAGGCATGATGCGTATGAAGCGTGTTATTGTGGATTTGTTCTCCGGATTGATCATACCGATCAGCTTGTTTCCGGGGTGGTTGTCCTCCGTGCTGAAGCTGCTGCCCTTTCAAGCCATTACGTACCTTCCGGGCTCTGTCTTTACAGGACGGGTAGAAGGTGTGGGGATTTGGAATGTGCTGGGGATTCAAGTATTCTGGTTCTTGGCACTGCTGATTCCTATCGTCTGGCTATATCATGCGGCGCGGCAGCGTCTGTTCGTGCAGGGAGGGTGAGGAAATCTTGTATCATTTGGGATTGATCGTAGAATATTTGAAGAATTATATGAAAACCCGGCTGACCTACCGCGCAGACTTTTGGGTAGAGGTCGTGTCGGATCTGCTGTTTCAGGCAACCAATTTTATCTTCATTCTTGTAATCTTCATGCACACGAATAGTCTGGCAGGCTGGAATCAGAGTGAAGTAATCTTTGTCTATGGGTTCTTCATGGTTCCTTTCGGACTGTTCAGCTGTTTTGTGAATATGTGGAATTTCAGTGAGCGTTATATTGTCAAAGGGGAGATGGATCGGATCCTGACCCGTCCCGCTCATAATCTGTTTCAAATCTTTCTGGAAAATATAGATCCGCCGGCTCTATTCGGCTCCTTGATTGGTCTTATTATCATGGCGATCAGCGGTTCACAGCTGGGTCTGCCTTTCGAATGGTGGACCCTTCCGGCGCTGATTATTCTCTCTCTTAGTGCAGTCGGGATTTACGCGGGGATCTATACGGCTCTTACGTCATTATCCTTCTACTCGGATGCTCCAACGGGGATTATACCCCTGATGTATAACATTCAGAACTATGGACGTTATCCGGTTACCATCTACAACCGGGCGATTCAGGTACTGTTAACCTGGATTTTGCCGTTTGCCTTTGTTGGCGTGTATCCGGCAGCTCTGTTCCTGCAGCGTGCAGAGATGAAGAACATCGCGCTGTTGACGCCTGTTATGGGGGCGATTTTTGCGGGACTGGGTCTCATTGCTTGGAATTACGGTGTGAAGCGTTATAAGGGAGCGGGCTCATAGGTCGAAGTTTGGTCAACTTAATACAACAAGAGCAGTCAGGAACAGAATGGTTCCAGGCTGCTTTTTTTTCAATTTCAGCCAATAAAGATCTATCGCTTCGGCCTATATATATTCATAATAAAAGAGGGAGGCGATTCCATGAAACCATACATAATAGGTGTCGATCTGGGTGGAACCAACATTAAAGCGGGAATTTTCGATGAAGATTATAAGGTAATAAAAGCACTCTCTATCCCTACCGAGGCCTCGGCGGGGTCGTCACATGTGCTCCATCGTATCAGGGCAGCTGTCGATCTTCTCACTGAAGGATCGGACGTAACGATGGATTCGATTAAAGGTATGGGAATCGGAATTCCTGGACTATTAGATCCGGTGGAGGGACTCTCTATTTTCTCGCCGAACTTTCCAGACTGGAATCATGTACATATTATTAATGAGATGAAGGACTATTACGACTTTCCTGTTTTTATAGATAATGATGTGAGGGTAAACCTGTACGGAGAGTGGCTGCATGGCGCCGGAAGAGGATACAACAATATTGTATTGATTACGCTAGGCACTGGACTTGGCTCGGGGATCGTGAACGATGGCAAAGTGTTATATGGCACATCCTACAGCGCCGGAGAAATTGGACATATGAATATGTTCAGAAACGGGCGTCCTTGCAAATGTGGAAGCTCCGGCTGCCTGGGCAGATATGTGTCTGCGTTAGGTATGATTAACACCATTAAAGAAAAACTGAACGAAGGAAGAACCAGTATTATTCAGGATTGGGTTAATCGTGAACACGCTAATATAAATGCCTTAATGGTCTCGGAAGCCTATGATCTGGGAGATTCCCTGGCGATAGAGGTGATGCATGAAACAGCCAGCTTGCTCGGATTCGGATTGGCGAATGTTGTGAATATGCTTAATCCTGAGGTGATTATTGTCGGAGGAGGTATGGCAGCGGCGGGGGACAGACTATTGAATACCGTTCGTGAGACTGTGGATCAGCATGCGCTTAAGCTTTCCGGAAGCAAGTGCAGAATTGTACAAGCGGAGCTGGGAAGCCTGGCAGGAACCATCGGCGCAGCGTCATATGCATACAGGAGGATGCTTGGATAGAAATAGAGCTTTGCATATAACGCTATGATGGGGGCTGACTTCTAATGCTTTTAGTATTTGCGACTATTTTGGCATCGGGGTGGCAAATATTGTGCTTATACGGTTCAACCCGGTCAAAAATGCGTTGATATTCAGAGAACCATTTACAAACTGGATGATTGATATTAATCATACAAAGTGGGCTGAAAACAGTGTATTAGTCAGCGTTCGTTATCCAACGTATTTCATTCATTTCGGGACCTTCCTTACTGCTGGACTGCTTGTGGATGCCCTTATTAAGAGCCAGCTCGTGAGGAAAAGAACACTTTAACACCTAAAGCAATAAAAAGTATCCCGGCTATGCGGTTCAGAACCACTGATATACGGGAATTTTGTCTCAGTCTCCGCGTGGTCATATCTGAAAAAAGAACAAGCAGACAGCACCATAGTGTGCTTGTTGCAATGAACGTAATCCCTAGAAGCAGAAAGGGCAATGTGCCATAGCTGTTGCCCGGTGAAATAAATTGAGGCATAAAAGCCAGATAGAAAAGAGCGACCTTGGGATTTAGCAGGTTGGTTAGAAATCCGTTAAGGTAAATCTTTTTCTTCGCTACAGCAGAGGTACCGCCATCCGTCCCCATTTCACTTTCCTTGCTTAATAGAGAACGAATCCCCAGATAAAGAAGGTAGCCTGCGCCGAGCCATTTTACCACTGAAAAAGCAAGTGCAGATTGCGCCAGGATTACAGAGAGCCCCAGTGCTGCGAACACGGTGTGCGCAAAAGTGCCGCTAATGATGCCAAATACGGACAAGAGGCCTGTGCTTCTTCCTTGCGCGATGGTTCTTCCGAGAATGTAGAACGTATCCGTACCGGGTGTCATGTTCAGAATAACCCCCGAAACTAGAAATAAAAAGTAGTGCTCAATCCCAAACATATGCATGTTTCCCCCTTTTTCGCTTCCCTGCGGTAGTCCGACGAGGTGAATTTCATTCATTCTAGCATAAAAGATAGGCTTTTTCCGGCGAGATTTGATACATCATTAAACAGCGATAAATCACCTAAATCTAAATATAATAATTCCGATGAAACTACTAGTTGTTAAAGAATTAGACTCGTGATATTATCGTTGCTAAATAATTGTTATCTAGAATGTTCTCAAGATTGGACAAAAGAGGAGTCGTTGGCAGGTGCAAAAAATGAACGGGACGCAGACGCTAAGCCGTGCGCTGGATATCTTGTTCGCTTTATCCGAAGTAAACGGAACACTGACGGTGAGCGAAATCGCCCAAAAAGTATCCATTCCGGAGAGTACGACTTACCGTTTCCTGCAGACCTTGGAACAGAACGGAATCATCGAGAGGAGGGGGAAGAATCAGATCGGCATGGGCCTGCGCATCTTGGATTTGGCGCGTAGTCTGAATATGCAGTTTCAACGCGACTTACTGCCTCTCGCACTCCCGATCATGGAGGAACTGACGGAAGCCGTGCAGGAAACATCGGTATTGTTCGTTCGCACAGGAAATAATGCCGTGTGCATTCAGAATGTGAAAAGTCACGGCCTGATCCAGTTCTCCATTGATAACGGGCGGATTCTGCCGCTTCACCTAGGGGCGTCTGGAAAATGTATTCTCGCTTTCGAGAGCAGTAAAGTTTCAGAGAGGATTCTGCAATCGATAGGCTATGAGAAGGAAAGAGTTACTCTGGAAAAGGAACTGGAGATTATACGATCGCGGAATTACTGTATTACGAAAGGCGAGGTTGATCCGGATGTTTTTGCGATTGCAGCTCCGATTACCGACGGACATGGCCCCGTCATCGCCAGCTTATCCGTTGCAGGACCAAGTTTCCGCTGTAATCATGAGCATGACAAAGCGATAATTGATGCTGTTTCGAGGGCGGCAGAAGAACTTTCACGTCGTATGGGCAGTGTCATAAAAAATAATTCCGACAAGAATGGTTGAATTTGTATTGACAAATTGTTGTGATAGACAATATTATTAAATTATGAAAATTAATTATCGTTTGATGATAAGTATATGACTGACCAAACCATTGGAGGTCTTGTTTTTCGCAAATTGCGAAGAATAAGACCTCTTTGCAATTTACTAAAAAATTTTGCATTAAATTCTTAGTTTACCTATCCGATTAATAATTATTTAGAAAGGAGTATAAAGTCATATGAGTGATGCTATTGCAGTAGAGTTCAGAAATGTCAACAAGGATTACGGCTGTGGTTGTGTGCTGCGAGATTTTAATCTTGAGGTCCCGAAGGGACAAATTGTAACGATTATTGGGCCTTCCGGCTGCGGCAAGACCACGCTGCTAAAAATGATAAATCGGCTTGTCGAACCAAGTCGCGGACAGGTTTTTGTTGAAGGACGGGATATAGGTACTGTGGATGCAGTAAACCTCAGACGAGATATAGGATATGTATTTCAGCAAATCGGACTTTTTCCCCATATGACCATTGAAGATAATATCGGAATTGTTCCAAAGCTGAAGGGGGCGGGGAAGGAAGAGAGGAAGGAAAGGGTCACCTCGCTCCTGAACCTGATCGATCTCCCGGCAGAGCAATACCGCAAACGCTATCCCCATGAGCTTAGCGGGGGGCAGCAGCAGCGGATTGGTGTTGCACGTGCTTTGGCATCAGACCCGTCGATTATTTTGATGGATGAGCCGTTTAGTGCGCTTGACCCGATCAGCCGCGTTCAACTGCAAAAGGAGCTGATTAATTTGAACCAGCGGCTACACAAAACGATTGTTTTTGTTACACACGATATTGATGAAGCGTTAAAGATTGCCGACCGGATCATTCTGCTGAACGAAGGTCAAGTTGTGCAGAGCTGCACACCCGATGAACTGCTGACTCATCCGGCTGACGATTTTGTGATCGAATTCGTGGGTCGGGAACGTTTTCAGGTGACCTACTCCTGCGTTATCGAAGCTCTCGGGCGACAGACCCAACGGAAGGAGACCAGCGCATGAACCATGTATGGGATACGTTAGCTGCCGATTGGCCGATGATTCTCGATAAGACGGGTGAACATATGTACCTGTCCCTGATTTCGGTCTGTATTGCCGGATGTATCGCCATTCCGCTCGGCATCTATCTCACTGGCCGCAAGCGGATGGCTAACGGCGTGATTACCGTGATTTCCGCGATCCAGACCATTCCGAGTCTAGCGTTGTTTGGATTCATGATTCCACTGGTCGGAATTGGAACCACACCTGCCATTATCGCCCTGACGTTATACGCTCTGCTGCCAATGCTCCAGAATACATATGTCGGGATTAGCGGCGTCAATCCGGCGCTGATCGAAGCGGGAACCGGAATGGGGATGACCAAATGGCAAATGATGAGATTAGTCCAGCTCCCCATTGCCCGAAGCATTATTATGGCAGGCATACGCCTTGTAGCTGTACAGACCATTAGTCTGGCAACCATTGCTACATATATCGCCGCTGGGGGACTGGGAGACATTATCACCCGGGGGATCGCCATGATCAATACGGTCACGATTATGGAGGGGGCCATTCCTGTTTCGCTGCTCGTTATTATCGTCAACTTCATTTTGCTGCTGCTTAACAGGGTGCTGACCCCTAAAGGGCTGCGACATTTGAGTAAATTTTAAGAAATCATGGAGAGGGGAACAAATCATGACAATTGAAAAGAGAAAGAGCCGGAAACTGCGCAAGGGAGGAAAACTTTTGCTTACACTGGGACTGGTGATCACCACGGCGCTGGCGGCGGCAGGCTGCTCGAATTCGCAAGCATCCGGCAGCAAGGATACTATCGTGCTTGCTACGAAGGGGTTTGCGGAGTCTGATATTTTGGCGAATGCATTAAAGCTGCTGATAGAGAATGACACCGATCTGAAGACAGAGGTCAAGAAGCTGGATAATACGCTGCTCTGGAATGCAATCGACTCGGGAGACGTGGATGCGTATGTGGAATACAGCGGCACGGCGCTGATTAACATTTTGAAGCTGGAGCCGGAATTTGATCCGGATAAAGCCTTTAAGACCGTGGCTGCTCAGTTAAAGGAGAAGAAAAAGCTGATTGCGCTCGATCCATTGGGCTTCAACAACACCTATGTATTAGCAGTACGCAAGGAGACTGCCGATCAATACGGACTGAAGACAGCTTCACAGTTAGCGGAGAAATCCGGCGATCTGGTATTCAGTGCAAGTGAAGAATTCTTAAACCGCCCGGATGCCTGGCCTTATATTGAGAACATCTATACTCCAAAATTCAAGGAAATCAAGTCCATCCAGGATAAATCACTTCAGTATCAAGCCATAGATCAAAAGCTGATCGATGTGATGCTCCCTTATTCGACAGACAGCCAGCTGCTAAAGAGCGGACTGGTGGCGCTGGAGGATGATAAGCATGTATTCATTCCTTATGACGCCTTCCCAATTGTGCGTGAACAAACACTGAAGGATCACCCTGAGCTGAAGGAAACCTTGAACAAGCTGGCGGGAAAAATTGACGAAGCTACGATGCAGAGCTTGAACGCTCAGGTTGAACAAGACCAGAAACCGGCGAGTGATGTTGCCAAAGCGTGGCTGAAGAGCGAAGGGCTGATTAAATAAACAATCTAAATAGCTTTAAATGAAAGGAAGCGGGGGATAAAAGTGACCAGGATTACTGCCGAAAGAGGGGGCAAACTCCGCTGCAAGGGCTGGAGACAGGAAGCACTGCTGCGCATGCTGGAAAATGTGCTGGAGAACAGCGAGAACCAGAAGGAGCTGATCGTGTACGCATCACTTGGAAAAGCGGCGCGTAATTGGCCCTCCTACCGGGCGATTGTTGATACCCTGAAGCATCTGGAGGAAGACGAAACGTTGGTCATTCAGTCCGGCAAGCCTATCGGCATATTCAAAACACACCGCCAGGCCCCGCTGGTCGTTATGGCCAATTGCAATTTGGTTGGCAGGTGGGCGACCAGCGAGAACTTTTACGAGCTTCAGGATAAAGGGCTGATTATTTGGGGCGGGCTTACCGCCGCCGCTTGGCAATATATTGGCTCGCAGGGCGTTATTCAGGGAACGTATGAGATCTTCCAAAGTATTGCCAGGCTGCATTTCGGCGGTGATTTGCGGGGGCGTTTCATCCTTACCGCAGGTCTGGGCGGCATGGGAGGGGCGCAGCCGCTGGCAGGCCGTTTGGCGAATGCTGCTATCCTGTGCGTCGAGGTAGCAGAAGAACGCATTGACAAACGGATTGCTGCCGGATATTTGCAGCGGAAGACGGATAGTCTGGATGAGGCTTTATCCTGGATTGCTGAAGCCGTAAGCAACCGAAAGAGCTTGTCTGTGGGTCTGCTTGGCAATGCTGCGGATATTTATCCCGAGCTGCTGCGCAGAGGCGTACAGCCCGATATTGTGACGGACCAGACGTCTGCTCATGATTTGCTGTACGGATACATCCCTAGCGGCTTTTCCCCGGCTTCCGCAGCTGCGGCACGCCGGTTGAATCCGGCTGGACTGCAGGCCGCTGCCGGAGTATCGATTGCAAACGAAGTAAGGGCGATGCTGGAGTTCAAGAAACGGGGAGCGGTTGTTTTCGACAATGGCAACAATATCCGTTCCCAAGCCGCTCAATACGGTGTTTTGGACGCGTTTGAAATCGATATTTTTACGGAGGCATTCTTGCGCCCGCTCTTTGCGCGGGCCATTGGGCCTTTCCGTTGGATTGCACTTAGCGGCGATCCGCAGGATATCCGGATCATTGACGATTTCATTCTGCAGGAATTCAGCGACAATGAAATTGTGTCGAACTGGATTATACTGGCCAACTCTTACGTTCCCTTTGAGGGATTGCCTGCCCGGATCGGATGGTTTGGGCATAAAGACCGCAGCAAGCTGGCCTTGGCGGTTAACAGCATGGTGCGCGAAGGAACGCTTGCAGGCCCAGTGGCCTTCTCCCGCGACCATCTGGATGCGGCTGCCATGGCGCATCCGAATATAATGACGGAGCGGATGAAGGATGGAAGCGATACGATTGCAGATTGGCCGCTCTTAAACGCCATGTTGAATTGTTCATCGATGGCCGATTTGGTGGCAATTCATTCGGGCGGCGGGGGATATGCCGGTTATATGACAAGTGCGGGAGTTACTATCGTAGCCGACGGTACGAGGGAAAGCGATCTTCGCTTACGCACTGCTCTCGACAACGACACCGGCCTGGGTGTGCTCCGTTATGCAGATGCCGGTTACGAAGAGTCATTGGAAGAGGTAAGGGATAAAAGCATCGCCAGAGTTGACATCAGCCTTCATGAGTCGATTCATGCGGACTGAAATAAAAACTGAAGACCCACTTGACGGATTTCTTACAGGAGGAAACATACATGCGGGAATTAACAAGAGATGATGTGAACGCCGCTGTCAAGGGCGGTTCTGTCTTTGCCAGCGGAGGAGGCGGCTGGGTAGATCATGGACTGGAGATCGGGCATGCCGCCTTGAGCATCGGACGTCCTAAGCTGCTGGCGGTGGATGAATTGCCGGATGACGCTATCATATTAACATGTACGGCGATTGGGGCACCGGCCGGCCGGGATTGGCAGATGCTCGGCAAGGACTATATCAAAGCTGTGCAACTGGTTATCGACCATTATGACGGCAAGATTGCCGGGGTGATGACGCCGCAGAATGGCATGTCCAGTACCATAAACGGCTGGCTGCCGGCGGCGGCGCTGGGACTTGCCGTTATAGATGCGACCGGTGATATTCGCGCACATCCGACAGGCAAAATGGGCTCGCTCGGATTGGCCTCTTCCATTCATTATGAGACGATTCAGGCGGTGGCCGGTGGTAAGCCGGAGCTTGGCAGCTACCTGGAACTCGTCGTGAAGGGAACTCCGGCCAGAACATCAAATATACTGCGAACGGCCTCGGATATGGCGGGCGGTTTTATTGCAGCCGCACGTCATCCGCTGCCGGCCAAATATATTAAAGAGCACGCGGCGCTTGGAGGCATATCTATAGCGCTTGAGCTGGGCCGGGCCATTCTTCAGGCAGAACCGGACGGACCTGAGGCGGTGTTGAAGGCGGTCGTTCGCAAGACCAAGGGCAAAATTTTCGGAAGAGGGAAGGTTACAGCGAAGAACGTCCGTTATTCGGGCGCCTTTGATATTGGCACCATTGAGGTGGAGATCGCAAGAAATGTCCTGAAGCTTCATGTTATGAATGAATATATGGCAGTCGATGACCGCACCGGCAAACGTCTGACGACTTTCCCGGACGTCATTACTACATTCGATTTGGAGACGGGGCTGCCTGTGAGTGTAGGTGATGTTAAAGAGGGCATGAGTATCGCGGTGTTCGCCGTTGATAAATCCAAGGTCCCTTTAAGCTCCAGTGTGAAGGACCCCAGTGTATACCCCGAGGTGGAAGAGGTGCTGGGTATCGATCTGCAAAGCTATGCGTTCGGCAAGGAGAAGAAAATCTATGCCTGAGAAACCAACGCTCTCATCCGATTTCATACCTGTCGATGAAAACTATTTAATTAACGATATGAACAATCTCATTCTGGACGGAAGCAGTCTGACGATTAAGGATGTGGATAGTGTTGCCCGTAGGCACAGACCTGTGTTTATTGCCAGCGAAGCTTGGGAGCGGCTGGAGTCAGCACGCAAAGTGATTTTTGAACTCGCTGCAGAGGGTGTTCCGGTCTATGGACTGAACCGGGGAGTGGGCTGGAATAAGGATAAGGGTATTGGCCCCGATTTTTTTGAAGAGTATAACCGCAATTTATTATTATCTCATAGTGCGGGAGTGAAGCCAGAGGCGGAGGAAGAAATAGTGCGGGCCGTAATGCTGGCTCGGCTGAACGGCCTGTTGTCAGGAGCAACCGGAGCACAGCCGGAGATTGCCGGGCGTTTGGCGGATTTTTTAAATCTTGGTATTCATCCGGTCCTGCCGCTTCGCGGTTCTGTGGGCGCGGCGGATATTACCTCAATCTCGCACATAGGTCTTGCTATGATCGGTGAAGGTGAGGCGGATAGAAACGGCATTCGGATGCCTGCAAGGGAAGCTCTGAAGACAGCCGGCTTAGCACCTCTTCGGCTGGGTCCCAAAGATGGTTTGGCTATCGTCAGCTCCAATGCGCTCTCCGCAGGAAACGGTGCTTTGGCGCTTTTCGATATAGAGCAGCTTCTGGAAGTAGCAGACAACATATATGCTCTGTCGCTGGAAGCCATCCGCGGCAACGTCAGCCCTCTGGATGAAGCGGTCCATAACAAACGTCCTTTCCCGGGACAGTTAAAGAGTCTGGCTTTGGTTCGAAGCTGCTTAAAAGGCAGTGACCTGTGGAATCAATTCAATCCGGATTCGTTGCAGGACCCGCTATGCTTCCGGGATGCCTGCCAGATTCATGGTGCTGCAAGGGATGCGTTAGTCTATACGCGCCAGCAGCTGGAAATCCATCTGAACAGCTCCGATGATAATCCATGCGTTTTGACAGAAGAACGGCGAATCCTATCCTGTGCCAATTATAATTCCCTGTCCTGGACACTGGGTTTTGAAATGCTGGGCAGTGCGCTGCATCATGTATCCAAAAGCTCCTGTTACCGGTTAATCAAGCTTGGTGACCCCCGATTTACAGGTTTAAGCCGTTTCCTGACCGCTGATCCGGGTCATTCACTCGGCTACTGCACCTTACAGAAAACCGCAACATCACTGGATGCGGAAATCCGCCACCTTAGCAATCCAGCGTCTTCGGATTATCTGTCACTGGCTGGAGATATTGAAGACCATGCTGCCAATTCGCCGTATGTTGTATCCAAAACAAGAGAGATTCTTGACCGGCTTACTTACATATTGGCGATTGAGGCTCTGCATGCGGCCCAAGCCATTGATCTGCGCGGCGATCTTTCACTGGGCGAAGGTTCAAGAGCAGGGTACGAATTACTGCGTTCTGTCGTTCCTTTTCTTGTTGAAGACCGCAATCAAACGACGGATATCGAGTGTGCTTACCGTTTGATAAAGGAAGGGAAATGGCTAAAAGCTGTTCGTGAGAAAATGTTGCAAATTTCGCCCCTGTAAATCGCAAAAACCGGCGTTCCTCCTAACGGGGAAGTGCCGGTTTTTTGTCGAAGATACTTGCCCGATATAATACATCACATTAAGAATAGCGGATAGAAAATCTAATGACCTATAAGGCATTAAGTCACCATATATACATAATTAAATGGAAATCCGACATTATTCTCCATTTTATTTCAATGAATTGTTATGGATAAAGATTGTATACTAAAGTCAGATAATATAGTCAATGATTGCTCTAAAGGTCAAGGATTAACAACTCACCCGGGAGTCGAAAGACAAGGGATGAGTCTAATTTCATGTGATATGTTTTACCTATTTTTCCGTGTTTAAGCGGGTTTCGGATAGGAATTAACACACATGCAAACTGGCTGAAGCTCCGAAATGGCCCGCTTATACCCACAAAGGAGAGTTCGCGTGAGCAGCATAGTCCATATGATTAGACCTACCCCGCAACGAATTTCCATCTGCATGGATACTCAACCAGGAGAATCTATTCACCCCCTAAAGACCGCTAGGCGTGTTTTTACCGTTTCCCTCTTTCCCTACATGTACAGCCGCACCGCTGTTGTACCTTTTAGCTTAGCTGCTATGGTGATGTTATGAATCTGATCATTGGCGGTAATGGCGGGCTAGGTTTTGCGATCACCAAGGAGCTTTTGTCGAAAGGAAAGGCGATAACAGCGACCTATCATCAATCCAAGGATTCACTAATGAGTTTGAACGGACCGCTGCTTACATTTGCCCAGTTGGATATTCGGGATGAAGAGTCGCTGGTACAACTGCTGAAGAATACGAACACGATTTACTTCTGCCTGAACGTGCCTTATCAGGATTGGTACTCAGTGATGCCGCAGGCGCTTGAGAGGGTAACCAGAAATCTTAAACCCGCTCAAGTTTTCGTATTCCCTGGAAATGTATATGGCTACGGTAAATTCCAATATTTTCCTGCTGATGAGAATCATCCGAAAGCAGCCAAAACCCATAAGGGCAAATTGCGCAATGAGCTGGAAGAGATGCTGAAAGCCCAAGCGGCTAAACAAGGGTTCCGTTATGTGATCCCGCGTTACCCGGACTATTACGGACCGAATGTAACCAACCGAATGTTCGGGCCGATATTCACAGGGGCGTTAAAAGCCAAACCGATCTTCTGGCCGGGGAAACTTCGTGTTCCGCATGATTTGATTTATATTCAAGATGCGGCCAAGGCGGCCGTCCTTTTAGCCGAAAGTGAAGAGAGTGGAGAATGGCATGTGTCCGGAGCAGGTGCGATGGAGAGACAGCAATTTCTAAATATCGTACAAGATGAGGCGGGCAGCCCACGCAAATGCAGAACACTGCCTGCCTTGGCCGTAGGCCTTGCAGGTATGTTCGACAAGGAAACCAAAGAATTCCATGAGCTTCTGTATGAATTCCAGTATCCGCTGGTATTGAATGACAGTAAATTCACCAATCGATTTCCTTCTTACGCTGCTACGCCGCACACGGAAGCTGTTAAAGAAACACTGAGTTGGTTTCGGGCAAACACGAAGTGAGCTAGTCAGAAGGAGGTTTAGATGCCAATGATGATTATAGCGGTATCCCTTGGAGCTGCTTTTTCAATATCAGAGCTTCTTCCTTATGTATCTCCTGAATACAGGGTCAAGAGCAGCCGATTGAAAAGGGAAGACGATGTGCGCAGGTCGCTGATCGGTGATATGATGGTTCGTCTGTGCGCTATGGATATTGAAGGTTTGCGGAATGAGGAAATCCGTGTTGAAAGAGGGGTGTTCGGCAAGCCGCGCCTGCAGTTCATGCGGGAACCGTGGGATTATAATATCTCACACTCCGGGAAATGGGTGACAGGAATTGTCGGCCGGAAAGGGCAACGGGTCGGAATTGACATTCAGAAAATGGATGCGGTGAATCCCTCGCTCTCGCGATACACAATGTCTGCAGCGGAAATAAAGCAGTATCTGTCCCTGCCGCCGGAACAACAGAAGCAGTACTTATATGAACTATGGACGCGCAAGGAAAGCTACTTGAAAATGGAGGGGATCGGAATAAACGTACCGATACGCTCCGTCTTTTTAGAAGAGAATCCTATGTATGCCGCGGCTTGTTATTTTAAACAGTACGCTATGGATTCCGGCTATAAGCTTACGGCGTGTTCCACAGATTTCCGCTTTCCGGATGAATGTCTTGTTGTGAAATCAACAGATCTGGCTGAGGTTTTTCTCCGTCGCTGTAGAGAACAAACGGTGCATTTACCTTTGAATGAAAGCAAGCTTCCAATCGTGGACCTGAAAGAGCCGGTTTTGCAATAAAGCTGCTTTTCAGACCAGAAGATCTTCTAACCTCTTAGCAAAGCAATGACAGGCTCATCCGGCCTTCGTTATTGCTTTTTCTAATGCGAGGAATTGTACGTCGCCTAATGTCGCATGATATGCTGTATATAATTAACAAGAAGCAGGAGGGTTAAGATGAAAAGAGACATCCAGCACGTCCCTTATGGTTATGAGCCGCCAGCCGAGCAACGTAAAGGAACATTAGTGTTTTACGATTCTTTTGAACATATCTCAGACCGGGAGCTTGAAGCTGCTGCAAAGGTAGTGACAGACCGTCAGTTCACGAAGCTGGTCCTTTATCCGCTGCATGAGGAGACTGTAAGACGTATGTCGAAAGAGCCTGTGCTGTCTTTTTATAAGAGAGAGGATCGTCTGCATGAGTGGAAGCGGGAACAAGGTCGTTCTTTTATTACGGTAGAGGGTCTGGAAGGAAAGCGCAAGAAATATACACCGATGGATTCTGCGCTCCGCCATATTACCGAAGTTTATCCGTCGCCGTATTTTCTCTATCTAACGCCAGAGATGGCCAACCAGTTTGCGTCCTTTTCTTCTTTTGAGGAGTGGATCGTGAAGCTTCGCCTGGTGCTGCCGGAAGCTCCCGAGTTCGTTCACCCGCGGTTGGAGAAATATCGTCATCGCTGGGATGTTGTTGGGGGAAAAAGCTTAGTTTAAAGGATCTCAACACCCACTCAAATCCTACTACACAAAATAAGGGGTGTCCCGGCAGCCATTTCCATGGCTTTTGGGACACCCCCTTGAATGGGGGGAAACACCCCATAAGGATATTGGCGAATTGCAGGAAGTCCGATCTTACACCGTGCATTGAATAACCACGGAATATTTCATGAACCGCAGTATACTGAACGGTACGTACGGTGGTATAGAGGTCGGGGGGCTAGCCGCCCCCTCCTACTTTATTACTGAATCGCTTCTTCAATCGGCTGAACAACCTTGTTAACGAGCGGATTCTGACATAACATACTGCCCGCCTGCCCGCCTACGATACGGCCCATCCGGTCGCCAAGCACGCCCCCAAGCACCGCTCCAACCACGGTACCTACGCCGGGCAATACTGTGCTACCTAGCACCGCTCCGTACTCCACTCCAGCCATTATGCCGACCGTCCCGGTTACATTCTCCATCGTTTGCACCGTATACTCCTTCTTGCCCATCTGCCCTTGCTGCAAGCTCTTGGTATCCTGAAGCTGCGACATGCCTCCGGCAAGAAGGCCTGCCCATAATGAACCGCCTTCGAACATAGGAAAGCCCTCCATTCTTTTTATATAACCGCATTTTGCGGTCTTAAATATTGTGCCCCAATTTACGTTATAGATGTCGTTCTGTCCGATCGGGAATTATTTCCTCGTCGTGAGTCGTTAGAGACTGCAGCTTTCTTTGTGTCGCGGTACCCGCATCCTTCGCCATTTCGGTTAAATCAAGCACGTTCTCCGTTCCCTTGACCGCCCATCTTCTTACAGTTTTTCTAGCTTCTGGCGACAACATTAACAATAAAGCCGCCGCGCCCAATATCAAACCCATACGTGATTTTATCATAAGGTCCCTCCAAAATATGGTTTTATTTAAGTAGTTTAGATTATCCCTCAAAGCGCGGAGTTTTATGCGTAAAGCTCCGGCAAATCCGATGCATAACCAATTCCAAATTGTAAATACTACCTTTTGCATTAAAAAATAACAGCATTTACCTCTTGAAAGGAGCTATTTCATGTCGATTACGACTCATCGTAGCAGGTTTATCCGCTTTTTGCCGGGGCGTATTCGCCTTGAATTTGCGGGTCTGCTGCACAGCAAGCAAACAGAATTATCTTTACGCCGGGATCTAGAGTTGTTAGCGGGTGTAACTAAAGCGGAAGCGTCCGCGATAACCGGCCGAATTCTCGTTGTATATGACGAACGGCAAACCTCCGGGAGGCAACTGCTGCATCAACTGGAGTTGCTGGAGAGCAGATACACCGGTCATGGTCAAGATGAAACAAACAACCAAGCATACCTGGATAAGCCTGTACATACAACTGCCGAGCGGGGGGCACGCGCTGAAGCGGCCGCCTCCTTGGAAACGCCAGAACTGCCGCAGCAAACTTCGGTGCATGCGAAGTCCTTTCAGGATTCGAGCGCTGTGCCCGAAACGCTGGGAACGTTGCCAGCTCCGCTATACCCGCGATCCGCTTCGCTTCCAGGCGTCCCCCTTGCGATTGCAATGGGCGGACTCCTGGTGCTTGGAACCAAGCAGTTGATCTTCGGCAAGTCTGCATTGGCGCAAAGCCCGGTTCCCTTCTACATGTCCGGGCTGGTCGCCGTAGTAACCGGATACCCTTTCCTGCGCAGGGGGTTTACTCGTCTCAGCGAGCAGGGTAAGCTAAGTCCCGACCTGATATTGGGCACCGCAGCGTTAGGACTTGCGCTGGTCCGGGAAAATCTCGTCGTATTGGGTGCCTTAAGCATTCTGCAATACGTAAATTGGAAACGCAGCCGGATTGGGTTGACCAATGCGGATTCTCAGCCGCTTTCTCCTGAAATTCAAGCCTACAGCGAGCGTGCCGGCCGCTTGGGCATGGTCGCCGCGGCAACGACCTGGCTGTTCACCCGCAGCCCTCTGCGGGCTATTGCGGTGCTGCTTGCCGCTAATCCCCGGCCGACGACGGTTCCGGTGAAGACGGCGTGGCAGCAAGCGGAGCTTTACTCCAAGGAAGTGCAGCCGAGTCTTCCGCAGGGAGCGTCGTTAGCGCATTTGGCCCAAACTGGCATGCTGCTGCTGGAAAACACGTCCCTGCTTATGCAGGCAAATATTCAGGAGACGGAATGCGTGTCTCACAATGAAGATCCGGACAAGCTCATTTGTCTAGCCGAAGGTTTGATGAAAAAATCTGCGCATCCGTGGAAAGAGGAAGTGCTGCGGAAGGCAAAGCTAACATGCCGTACGTTACGCACGGCCTTTCACGTCGCCGAAGAGGAGAACGGAATTCGCGGCCTGATCAGCAATACGCCTTATTGCATCGGGAATCTCGCATATTGCAAACGGCACGGGGTCTCCTTCGAGCCGTATTACCTTGAAGCTAAACGGATCGAAAGCAAAGGTTGCGAGGTGCTTTATCTGGCGAAGCAAACCGGCGGGATTTGGATATGCCAAGGGCTGATCTACCGCGGACAACAGCTCGATCCCGAACGGAGGGCGCTGCTCTCGCAAGCACGGCAGCAGGGCATTCAGGCCGCAGTGCTGGAGGATAGCTCCGGCATCGGCCGGGAAGCGATAGCCCGGCTTGGCCTGCAAACCGATTGGCTGGGCACTCATCTCAGTGAAGCGGTGGAGCGCATCGCAGAACTTCATGAACAAGGAAACCGAGTACTCCTCGTAAGCGAGTCGTCCAACGAGTACAGCCGATATTTAATGGAAGCCGGCGTCCCCGGCGTCACGTTCGATCAGCTCGGACGGGTATTGGACACAAGACAGTCCGCACAAAAGATCGAGAGCAAGGTGAACGAGCATTTCCATATTACTAAGAAGTGGAATTTGTTCGGATCGCTGCTTGCCGCCCTAGGCGTAATCAGCGCCCCGATTGCGAATTTGCCCAGTGATGCCTTGTCGCTGATCTTTTTTTCCCGCTCGCAAAAGTTGGCACAGCAGGTATTTCCTGCTTCCGCAGCCCATGCCGCCGAGGCTCGAAACGAGGTGGCCGCGACGGCGGAAGCCGTTGCGTGGCACGGCTTGCCCTGGGAATGTGTCACCCAACGACTACAGGTTAACGTGCAGCACGGCTTAACGGCGGCTCAAGTCAATGAATCGCGCAACCGATACGGAATGAATCGGCTTGTCGAAAAGCAGCATACACCCTGGATCGTCTCCTTTGCCGGACAGTTTAAAGAATTTACGACACTGATTTTGCTTGGCACCTCGGTGCTCGCCCTGTTTACGGGCGGACTTTTCGACGGTCTGGCCATGGGAGCCGTTCTACTCGCGAACGCGGCGATCAGCACATTCCAGGAACGTAAAGCCGAGAGGATCGTTGAAAGTTTAAATCAGTTTCAGCCTCCGGTCAGCAAGGTCATCCGTGACGGTGCGGAACAAAACATAAGCGCCATCGACCTTGTACCGGGCGACATCGTATGCCTTGAACCGGGCGACCGGGTGCCTGCCGATATTCGTCTGGTTCGCGCGTGGAATCTGGAAGTGAACGAATCGGCGTTAACCGGCGAATCGGTTCCCGTCGCGAAGAAGGAGACCGAGGCCGAAGGAGATTGTCCGCTGTCGGAGCGCAGCTGCATGCTGTATATGGGCACCGATATCTCCCGCGGAAAAGCCTTAGGTATCGTCGTCCAAACCGGTATGAATACGGAGTTCGGCCACCTGATGTCGCTACTCAAAACTAATGAGAAAACGACCACGGCGCTCCAGGATAAGGTTACGTCCATCAGTAAAAAATTTATCAAATGGGCATTCATCGCCGGAAGTATCGTATTTGCTTCCGGGCTTATCCGAGGCGTTCCGTTCCCTCAGCTGGTTAGCACTTCCATCACGCTGGCCGCCTCGGCGATTCCCGAGGGGCTTCCGGTTACCATAACGATCGCGCTGAGTGCGGGTATATACCGCATGTCCAAGAAAAACGCGCTCGTCCGCAAGCTGTCGGCTTTGGAAACGCTGGGCCGTGCAACTATCATCTGTACGGACAAAACCGGTACGCTGACGAAGAATGAAATGACGGTTAAGCAAATCGCCGCCATCGGCCGCGCCTGGGAAGTATCCGGAAACGGATACGACGCGGAGGGGGGGTTCCGGGAGAAGAGTTCAACAGACAACGGCTCCGGCTTGCCGGATGCCATGGAATATGAAAGCACCGTCACGCAGCCCGAGCTGCAGCGAATCCTGCAGATTGCCTGCTTGTGCAATAACAGCAAATTGGTCAAGCAAGGAGACAACTGGTCGATGCAAGGAGATCCTACCGAGGGCGCGCTGCTGGCGATGGCCTCTAAAGGCGGGGTCAACCCGGAGCGGATGACCCATTGGCATCGCGGCGCAGAGATGCCTTTTGACTCCGGCACGGGAAAAATGAGCGTGGTGTGCAAGGACACCTCGTACGGGCCTGCTTGTTACATTTTCTCCAAGGGTTCCGTAGAATCAATTCTCCGCCGCTGCAGCAGGTACCAGCAGAACGGCGAAGTATACCCGGCCACCGAGGAAATTCGAGCGGACATCCTGAAGCAGAGCGAAAAGCTCGCCTCCAGTGCTCTGCGTGTGCTCGGCTTCGCTTACCGTGAGCTGCAGGCGGACGAGCATGATCAGCAGGCAGACCTCGACGAGCGGGATATGATCTATGTCGGCATGACCGGTATGATCGACCCGCCTAAGGATGATGTGCGAAAAAGCATCGAAGAGGCGATTTCCCTCGGCGTGAAGCCTGTCATGATCACCGGGGATCATCCGATCACGGCGATCGCCATCGCCGAGCAAATCGGAATTACTGACGGCAGACAGCCGGGTCAAGTGCTCACAGGTCACGAATTTGACCGCATGAGCGACGAGGAGCTCGAGCAGTCTGTCGACCGGGTGTCCATCTTTGCCCGAATGACTCCGGAGCATAAGCTGCGCATCGTCAGCATGCTGCGCAAGAAAGGGCATATCGTCGCGATGACCGGGGATGGCGTAAATGACAGTCCCGCGATCAAGCGGGCTGACGTCGGGATCGCGATGGGGCGATCCGGCACGGAGGTCAGCAAAGCCACCGCCGATATCGTTCTGAAAGAAGACCATTTCGGCTCGATCGTAGACGGGGTCAAGGAGGGCCGTACGATTATCTGCAATATCCGTAAGGCGCTTGGCTGTCTGCTGACCGGCAATCTCGCGGAAATTCTCGTGACGAGCGTTGCGGTTATTGCGGGTATGCCGATTCCGCTCGTGCCCATTCAAATTCTGCTGATGAATATGCTGACGGACGCACTGCCGGCTATGATTCTGGCCGTCAACCCAGGCAGTAAAACGAAGCAGACAAAACGGATGGATATCGTGGACAAGTCGCTGTACCGCAAGGTAATCACGCGCGGAGTACTGCTTGGCGCCGGTTCCCTCGGTCTGTTTGGTCTGGCTCTGGCCTCCGGACAACCAGTAGCTGTAGCGCAAAGCGTCGCTTTCGCGACGCTGGTGGCCGGCCAACTGATCCAAACGTTCTCCTGGCGCCAGGAGAATACCGAGCAAACGGTGGGCGATTGGAGTAAAGATCGCTTCCTCGTCGGCGCTTTGAGCATTTCCTGGCTCACCCTGCTGGGCGCACTGTATGTGCCTATGCTTAACCGGTTTTTCCATACCGCGCCGATCGCTTTGCATCACTGGGGTCCGATCCTGCTCGTCGCATGTTCGATTTCTTGGCTCTCTAAGCCGATCCTGTCCTTACTCGAAAGGAAGGACAAGACGACGAGCACGGCGGCTCTCTCCTATTCCGCGGCCTAGCTGCGGGATAGGCTTTTCAAATCAACTTAAGGAGGTTACCCGAACATGCTAGAAAGAAACACGGAAAAGCTTATCGTAGGCACTGCGCTCGCTTTTGCGGCCACCACGCTTTGGCCGATTGTAAAAAATTCCTTGAAGCCGATCGCAGAATCCGGGATTCAAGGCACCGCCGGTTTAACGGGTCGTATCCAATACGCCTTGCAGGTGGCTCGCGACGAAATCGAAGACATTGTCGCTGAAGCTCAATTCGAACGGATGAGAAAGCAGGTCGATCGGGACATCGCCACGGAATTCCCTTCATCCGAAGAGAAGGGAGACTCACTGCATGCAGAACCAAACGATTGATCATCATCTTCGGGAAGCGCTGGCGCATTTGGAGCAAGCCATCAATCAAAGCATACATACCGTGATGGAAAATCAAGCCTCCAGCAAGGAGATCGGCGCCAAGTGGGAGCAATTTTTAGGAGAGTTTTACGGTATGGTCAAGGACAAGGGGAAAAAGACACGGATCAACCTGCTCAGCTGGATCTCTTTCTCCAAAATCCGCTGACGTGCCGTCTTCCCAGACAGGAGGGAAAAACGTTTATGAGTGCCATCTATATGAATCGGGAGCTCAGCTGGCTCCACTTCAACCGTCGAGTGTTGGAGGAGGCGCAGGACAGCAGTACTCCATTATTGGAGCGGATCAAGTTTCTGGCGATCGTTTCCTCCAATCTGGACGAATTTATGAGCGTCCGCGCGGCGGCCCTAATGGATCAGGCTAAAGCTCGCATCTCCAAAAAGGACTTCACCGGCTACACGCCGGGCGGTCTGCTGTGCCGAATCATGAAGCGGACCGAAAAGCTGGTGGCCGATCAATATCGGGCTTTCCGGGGAAGTTGCAAGGAACTTGAGCAGCAGGGCATTGTATTCCTTACGTTCGATGAACTCAGTCAGGATCAGCAGCAGGCGATGGAGGCTTATTATTATGAGAATGTGTTTCCCCTGCTCACCCCGATGGCCATCGACCAGTGCAGGCCATTTCCGCTCGTCCACAGCCAAAACCTGTATTTGTCCATTCTTTTAAAGCATGATTTCGGCACTCCGAATGAAGAGCCGTACTTTGCCATCCTGCAGGTTCCATCAAACCTTGACCGGGTAATCAGGCTTAACTCTCCTGCGGGCGACCGCAGGACGACCTATATTTTGCTCGAGGAGCTGATCAAACGCTGGCTGCCCAAGCTGTTCAGTGACTACACACCGGTCGCCGTGGACGTGTTTCGGTTGACTCGCAACGCGGATCTGACTATTGACGAGGAAGGCGCTGAGGATCTGCTTGAGGAAATGGAAAAAGAACTCCGCCGTCGCCGCTGGGGAACCCCGGTTCGCCTTGAAATCGTGCGGTGCTTTCATCCCTATGCGTTAAAGCTGATTATGGAAGAATTTGAGCTTGGGAGCGGCAGCATCTTCACCATAGATGGACCAATCGATTTGAGCTTCCTGATGAATTTATCGTCCTCTCTTCCGGGACAAGACCAGCTTCGCTACCTGAAAGCCGAGCCGGTTTATCCACAGGAGTTCATGGAAACTGATGATTTGTTCAAAGTGATCCGACAGCGCGACGTCCTTGTGTTCCACCCCTACGAATCGTTCGAAGCGGTCACCGATTTTATCGCTGATGCGGCGAATGACCCGGCGGTGATGGCCATCAAGATGACGCTATACCGGGTAAGCGGCGATTCCGTTATCGTGCGTTCGCTCGCCCTCGCCGCCGAAGCCGGCAAGCAGGTGACGGTGGTGCTGGAGCTGAAAGCGCGGTTTGATGAGGAACGAAACATAGCCTGGGCCAAAAAGCTGGAACAAGCCGGCTGTCATGTCATTTACGGTCTGGTTGGGCTAAAAACCCATGCCAAGGTTGCGCTGATAATCCGTCAGGAGGAAAGCTCGCTTCAGCGGTACGTCCACATCGGAACCGGAAATTATAACGACAAAACCTCCAAGCTGTACACCGATATCGGCTTATTCACCTCGCATCCCCGGATCGGGGAAGATGTGACCGCAATGTTCAACGAGATGACCGGTTATTCGACGCCCCATGATTGGAAAGCGCTCTGCGTAGCTCCTTCTCATCTCAAGCCTGCTCTGTTCGAGTATATCCAGAGAGAGATGGCTCATGCCAAGGCCGGCCGGCCGGCGAGAATCATCGCGAAGATGAACTCTTTGTCGCACCGCGAGATGGTGGACCAGCTCTATGAAGCCTCGCTTGCCGGTGTGCAGATTGATCTGCTGATTCGCGGCATTTGCGTGCTGCGTCCGGGCGTGCCGGGGTTAAGCGAGAATATCACGGTGCGAAGCATTGTGGATCGGTTTTTGGAGCACTCGCGCGTATTTTATTTTAAAAACGGAGACGAAACTCAGGTTTGGCTGGCCAGCGCCGACTGGATGACTCGCAATTTAACGCGCCGCATTGAGTTGATGTGCCCCATTTACGATACACGGCTGCAGGAGCTCGCGGTTCGTTATTTACAGCTTCAGTGGAACGATAACGTCAAAACGAGACAGTTGATGCCAAACGGCAAATATGTCCGTATTCTATCCGAAGGGCCACCCGTTCGCAGTCAATTCGATTCGCAGGAGCAGATTTTGAGTTGGAAGCGTGAAGGGGAAGACGAGACTAAGTTAAGCTGACATCAGAGGTGTACGTTTTTTATCTGAGCATTTATTAACTTGTTCTACCCTGTACAAATCTTTTTTAAATCGTAAAGCTTACTTTTGAATTGCGACAGTTACAATCATTTGCGTCCTATTGACGCTTTTGACGGAACTGCCGCTTTTAATTATGGAACTAAGGGAACTGACGAAGGAAAGCCGTGTGCGGGAAATCCTAATGCACGGTTTGACAGGGAAGTCCGAGGGAGTAATCCCTCGTCTAACAAGTATATTCAACCCATTCTGAACATGAGGAGGAGGACTTATATGAAATCCAATCAACATCCGTTATTACGAAAATGGAAAAAAGGGGCGCTGCTAGGCCTTGCCCTCGCACTCGGCACCGGAACCGGAGCTACCATCTATAGTCCGCTGCCAGTAGAAGCGGCGTCTGTGACTGCACAGTCGTCGGCAGCCGTCTACAACCAGTTCGAGAAATATGTGAAGAATCCGGCCAGTCTGGCTCATGCTCGTAAATATCTGATTAATCATATCGACGAGGCAGGTGTATGGCATGCAACTCTGATGACCCTGCATCTCGAAAATGCTCAAATGGCCCAGCTTGCAGGGTTCTCTGAGAAGCTGTATCCTGAAAAGGTGCAGAAGGCGATAGATTCAGCTTTTCGGCAAAAAAATTACAAAAGAAGTGAACTTACGTATACGTATCTCCTAAGTGTTATTAAAGATTCCGGCATTCGCGCAGTCCTCATGGAGTCACGGGATAAGGGTTACAAGATCGAGACAAGCGAAGGAATGTACTATCCGGTAATGCATTATGAAGGCTTCAAAGTCTTCAAACCGTATATTAATAAAGATATTGCCGCTTACATTGATATCATGGCCAAGGAATCCAATAGACCCACGATGTTTGATGCAGCTATTGTTATAAGCTGGGACGAACTGATCTCGCGGGCACTGGAGAAGGAAGCTTTTGTTACGAAATATCCCAACTCCAACCGCACGGCCAGAATCAAAAACAATCTGTCTCTTGGCCTCATCTATTACGGCTCCAGCAATACACTTGCCTATGGATATGAGAGCCCTCTGAAGATCAATGCGGATTTGAGAAAAGCTTATGAGAAAGCACTCCAAAATGGTGCTGATGGCAGCGATATTTTAAAGGGGATTGAGGGTCTTCTGAAGCTGCTGGACAAGAGTGATAATGAATTGACACCGGCAGTAAAGAAATATATTGAGGATCAGCTGAAATAATAGAATCCATAAAAGATGTCCGTAAGCCATGTGCGGTGGGCATAGGAGGACGTCAATCTATGATGTTAAAGCTTTGGCCCCGCAAGCTTGCTTGTCTGCTCCTTTCAATCAGTGTGCTTACAGGTGTAGGCTTATCAGCAGGATCACCGGTTATGGCCAAGAGTACGCCGGAGAAGGAAACCGTCAAAAAGTATCCTTTTCCCAAGGCCTTCGTCTATTTGAATGAGATTATCCCCTCTGTCTATTATGACATTCGTTATTATGGGGAGAACAATTTCGTGGGAGCACGCATTGACGGATATAAAGCGCCACTGGCTATTATGACCCGAAAAGCAGCGGTGTCGCTAAAGGCTGTGAGCAATGAACTGGAAAAGAAAGGCTACAGTCTGAGGATTCACGATGCATACCGGCCGCAAAAGGCAGTGAGTCATTTTGTAAGATGGTCGAAGGATGCGAGTGATGTGAAGACGAGGAAGGAATATTATCCGAGCCTGGATAAACGCAATTTGTTCAAGCTTGGATTCATCGCCACGAAGTCCGGGCATTCAAGGGGAAGTACCGTGGACCTGACGCTTGTGTACAAAAAGACGGGCAAAATAGTGGACATGGGCAGTCCGCTGGATTTCTTCGGGGATATTTCCTATTACGATACGAGCCTCATTACCAAAGCGCAGAAAGCCAACCGCAAGCTGCTCAGGGATGCTATGGTGAAGCAGGGCTTCAAGCCCTACAGCAAGGAATGGTGGCATTTTTCGCTCATAAAGGAGCCTTTTCCGAATCAATATTTCAATTTCAATGTAGAGTGACTTGGTTGAAAAGTGCTGCATTTCCTGTAAAGAGACTATGTTTGAGCTGTTCATTCAGCTTTGGACATAGTCTTTTTTATAACAGGAAAACACTTCTTTTCTTGACAGGAAGCGGCTCCTAGAGTACATTGAAAATTGAATTAAACACAGTTTAAATTTCAAGAATCCCATAATAAACGGGAAGGAGAGAAGGGAGAACATGTCCGAAGCAGATAACATTGATGCCTCTACAGTAAAGGACACGAAGCAGTGCATATTAAATGCAACAGTGGAGCTGATCCGGGAAGAAGGTTTTACATGCACAACCCTTCGCAAAATCGCTTCCAGAGCCGACATTAACCTTGCATTAGTCAATTATCATTACGGTTCCAAGGAGAACTTGATTGGTGATGCTGTCCGAGTGTTGTTATCGACATTCGACGATGCCCTAATGACGCTTGAGGATCTGTCCTTGCCACCTAAGCAGCGGTTAAAGACCTTTTTTATCCGTTACATAGGGAATCTTCAGCAGTACCCCGGATTAGCCAAGCAAATGTTGGATCAGGCAGGGTATATTCTGGGTTCACAGGATGAGTATGAACAGTATTGCAAAATGTTGAAAATGCAGAAAATACTCGCCACTTTGCAGGAAATTACAAATGAGCAACATGAGAAGAAGCTCACCAGTATGTTGATGCAGTTATACGGTGCCGTTATTTTTCCAGTAATTATGACTTCCTGCTTACCTGAGGGCCAGGAAACGTGTGTACCTATGCTTACTCTTCCATCCATTGAAGTTCAGATTGAGGGATTGTTCGAGCATTACTTTCATAAATACAATTAATAGAGAAAAGAGTGGAGAACATAATGTCAAAAACAATTACCGGGAATAGCGCTCCTAATGAGCAGCCGTTCTCGTTAAAAGCGATCATACCGCCGCTTATGGCGATCATCGTAGGGATGATCATGGTCATTCTGGATAGTACGGTAGTAAACGTAGCAGTGCCGAATTTGGTAGAATACTTTTCCTCGGATCTCAAAACAATTCAGTGGGCCATTACCGGTTATACTCTGGCGCTGTCAGCGGTGATTCCATTGGCAGGGTGGATGACGGATAAGTTCGGTTCAAAGCAGGTATTTCTGGCGACCGTTACTATGTTTGTCCTTGGATCGATGCTCTGTTCCCTGTCCCAGACCTCGACTCAGCTTATCATTTTCCGGGTCATTCAAGGCTTGGGAGGAGGTATGATTGCTCCAATCGGGTTGGCAATGGTGTTTAGACTTGCTCCTCCGGAACGCCGCGGCTCCATCATGGGCATGCTCGGTGTTCCCATGCTGCTTGCTCCGGCATTAGGTCCTATACTATCAGGATGGCTGGTGGAATATGCCAGCTGGCATTGGATTTTTCTGATTAACCTGCCGATTGGCATTGTCGGAATCATTCTTGGTGTTAAATATTTGCCGAAAACAGAGAAGAAGCAGGCCCCTCATCTCGATCTGCTTGGCATAATCTTGGCCCCGATCGCTTTTGCCAGTCTGGCGTATGGTGTGAATCAGGGAGGTGGCACAAGCTGGACTTCTACCGGCGCCATTTGGGGGCTGTCTGTAGGGGGTACTGCACTTATTTTGTTTATCATTGTAGAGCTTCTTCAGAAGCATCCATTACTGGAGCTGCGCGTTTTCCGTTCCTCGGATTTCACGCGCGGGATCGTTCTTACCTGGGTCATGCAAGCTGCTCTATTTGGTTCCATGCTGTTCGTACCGCTGTATCTGCAGCAAATTCGCCAGTATACGCCTCTGGAGACGGGGTTGATTCTACTCCCTCAAGCACTTTCATCTGGTATCGGCATGCCTTTGGGCGGACGTTTGTTTGACAAGATTGGCGCACGTCCGGTAGCTTTTGTCGGACTGACCTTTATTTCGACTTCCCTATATCTATTGTCTGGAATCACAGTGGATACTAGCCTCCCTATTATTGTAATGTGTCTTGCTTTGCTGGGTCTGGGCATGGGCTTATCCATGATGCCGCTGAATACGCATGTGCTGAATTCGGCTCCCCGGGAATGGGTCGGACGGGTTACGCCATTGACGGCAGCTGCGCAGCAGGTAGTCGTTTCTTTTGCTGTAGCAGGAATGACAGGCTATCTAACAAGTCAAATTGATGTACACATGGGTGAAATGACAGAAGGCGGCAACCCGCTGGTGTCAGCAGTAATGGGATTTAATGATGTATTTTTTCTGTCCGCCTTTATTGCAATTGCCGGGGTTGTGATGAGCTTAATCCTGCGCAAGCCGAAAATGGAGGATCTGACACCCTCGAAAGAGGCCAAGAAGGCTGATCCGGCGATGATGATAGGCCATTAAGATCCTTATAAAGTGTTAATAAAAAAGAACACATTCTCTGCTCCACAGCCGTGCTATGCTTCATAGTCGTGTGGGCAGGAAAAGTGTTCTTTTTTTATATTGGCCTTTCCTAACAGCTCTGAAGCGAGAATCCCAAGCAGCACTAATGCGGCACCGGCGTATCCTTGCACTGACAGCTGTTCCCCGGCAAACCAGTAACCGAAAAAGGCAGCGAATACCGGCTCCAGGGAAAAAATCAATCCCGTGCGGGTGGGCGAGGTGTATTTCTGTGCGATGGGCTGCAGGATAAATCCGCAGGCGCTGCAAAGAATGCCAAGGGCAAGGATCGCAATCCAGCCCGGGACCGAGGAGGGCAAAGCAGGAGTTTCCCATACAGCAGAAAGGATCCATGCGAATCCGCCGGTAAAACCGAGCTGGACCATGCCGAGATTGAGCGTATCACAGCTTTTGACCGCTTTTCCGGTCACCAGAATATGTACGGCATAAAATAGGGCAGCCAGAATACAGAGTAAATCCCCAGGCTGCATGTGCAGGGAGGAATTAAGGGTGAGTCCAATTCCGGTTATGGCCAGCAGGGAACCGAACAGCTGCTGAAGTTGGGATCTTTTTCTAAAGACAAGCACCTCAATCATGGGTACGAATATGACAGTCAAAGCAACGAGAAAGCCTGCATTTGAGGTCGTGGTTGTCTTGAGGCCGTATGTAATACAGGTAAATACTGCTAGCAGCAGAAAGCCGAGTACAGCCCCATATTTCAGTGTGCCGGCATTCACATTCCGCAAACGCTTGTAGAAAATGACTCCCGCTGCTATAAACGCAAGTCCGAAACGGAGAGCAATCAGATTGAACTCACCCAGCGTATTCAGACCCATTTTCATAAACAGATAGGAAGAACCCCAGAACATCGTAACCAATAATAGCAGCAGCTCCGCCTTGTGCGGTTTCATCTCATCATCTTCCTTCTTCATTTCAGCTGAATATAGTATAATACGTTCTGATACATAAATTAATTGAATGTTTCTCATGCGATACATGAGTGATTTTCATGCATTGGGTCTTTGAAGAGTGGGAGGAACAGGGATGAGCATCAGCAAATACGAGGTTTTCTTGAAGGTAGTAGAACTGGGCAGCCTGACCAAGGCCGCAGATGCGCTGGGCTTTACACAGTCCGGCATTAGCCACACGATCAGCAGTCTGGAGAACCAGTTCGGCTTCCCCCTGTTAATCCGCAACCGGTCGGGAATAAAATTAACGGTGAACGGAGAGCAGGTTCTGCAGCCGATCCGGGAGATTTTGAAGTGGAATGAGCAGTTGAAGCAGGAGGTTGCCCACATTCATGGATTGGAGGTTGGCACCCTGACGATTGGGACCTTCACCAGCGTATCCGTGCATTGGCTTCCCGGCATGATCAAGCAATTTCGTGCGGACTATCCGCAGATTGAATTCAAGCTGATGGAAGGAGATTATCGGGAAATTGAGCATTGGATAGAGACCGGAGTGATCGATTGCGGGTTTATATCGCTGCCTACACGCGACCATTTCGACGTTTTTCCACTAAAGAAGGACCGGATGCTTGGAATTGTGTCTAAGGATCACCCGCTTAGCGGACAGCCCTATCTTTCCTTCTCGCAAATGGTTAACGAGGATTTCATTATCCCGAAGGAAGGTTCAGATTATGATGTCAGGCGTGTCCTGGACAAGGCTGGAATGAAACCCAATGTTAAGTTCTCGGCAGGAGATGATTATGCTATTATTGCAATGGTGGAGAAGGGGCTTGGAATCAGTATTTTGCCGGAAATGGTGCTTCAAGGCCGGAATCACAACGTCACTCTTCTGGAGCTGGAGGAACGCAGCTTTCGGTCTCTGGGTATTGCCGTTAACTCTATGAAGTATGCTTCCCCTGCTGCTAAAAGATTCGTGAAGCATGTTCAATCGTGGGTGGAGCCGAAATCTTAACGCATAGAATACATTCAAAGGGGATTATCATTTTATCATGGTTATATTTACAACAATACTCTTAAACAATGTCATACCCTTATTCATTGTCATCTTTCTCGGCGCTGTGCTGTACCGGGCCTTTAAGCTGGATATTAAAACCTTGTCGAAAATCAGCTTCTTTCTGTTAACGCCAGCCGTAGTATTTCATTTGCTATATAGCACCGAAATTTCATTCCTTTTGTTCGGACAAATCATGCTGTTCTTTTGCATGTTTATGCTGCTTCAATATGGGGTTCTGGAAATTGTGATCCGGATTCGCGGCTTGCAGGAGGGGATGAAGGCTGCTCTACGCAACAGTGTGTTGTTCGCCAATAGTGCCAATTACGGGCTGCCGATCAATCAATTGGCCTTCTCCGGCAATCCGCTAACTCTATCCGTTCAAGTAGTAATTCTGGTGCTGCAGTCGTTCCTGCCTAACACCTATGGAATTTATAGTGTAAATTCTCATAAGAGCAGTTTCCGGTCCATGTTCAGAACAATCGCAAGCCAGCCCGTTATTTATGCTATTCCTATCGCCCTTCTCATGAGGGGACTTCAAATTCCGCTTCCGAACTTTCTGGCAACACCGATTACATATATTACTGATGCTTTTATAGGACTTGCCCTTATTACGCTTGGTGTGCAGCTCGGTTCTATGAAATGGTCCATGCCTACCGGTAAAATCATTGATTTAACTCTTTCTGTAACGCTGAGACTGCTCGTTGGACCTGCTATTGCTGCATTAACCCTATGGATGCTCGGAATGGATGGTCTTGTTGCCAAAGCGCTAGTTGTATCCTCAGCCGTACCGACCTCTTTAAGCTCCGTATTGTTAGCCGTCGAGTTCGACAATGAGCCGGAGTTTTCTTCACAGGCCGTTTTCTTCTCCACGTTGATAAGCACGCTCACAGTGACATTAATGATATGGATGCTTCACATTTAAGCCGCAAACTCGGCGTGAAATACAGATTATGGATTGACGGCTGCATTATTCTGGGGGCCAAGGATGAGTCTGATGAATTACTGGCTCTCCGGCAACTCAGAGAGGAAGGGCATCCCTTTTGTCTGATCAACCAGCACTTTGAAGGAGAGAACTTCCATGAAGTAGATGCAGATCACGAGACTGGCAGTTGGCAGGCCGTCAAGCATTTACTGGGGCAGGGCTTCCGCAGGATTGCCTTTCTGAATGGTCCGCCGGAATACTCCAACAGCCGTGACCGCATGAAAGGTTATGCCCGGGCGCATGAAGAAGAGGGGCTTCACTGGAACCCTGCCTTACAGTTTCAAGGTAACTTCAGCCGCCGAAGCGGGGTGCAGGCCGCCGCAGAAATGGTGACAGTACTGGATAGCATTGATGCTGTATTCGCAGCCAATGACCGGATGGCGATTGGATTGCAGCAGGGGTTCCGGGAGCTGGGAATTCAGGGGAACCGGATGCCTGCCATCGTCGGTTATGATGATTCGGATGCAGCCGAGCTGACCTTGCCCGCACTGAGCAGTGTGCGTGTCCCCTTTTACCAGCTGGGCGAAATTGCAGCAGCCCGGGTTCTGCAGATGTTGGAGGTTGGAGCTGTAGTACCCTTCGAAAGTGAACGCATTCAGATTAAACTGCCTACCGAGCTTGTTGTTCGTGCCTCATCTTGTCCGTAAGAAATGCTTGATTGCTTGCGTACCATAACTTGAAGAATATTCAAGGAGGAGTAAGGCTGAAACAGCATCGTATCGGAATGATCGGCTGTGAAGCGGAGGGAGTTGGCGTCATACCTTGGAGTCCGCTTGCCCGGGGCCGCTTAACCCGTGACTGGGAGGAGACCAGTTTGCGGTCTGAAACGGATGAATTCGGAAAGCTCCTGTACAGCAAAACTGATGAAGCTGATCGCATTGTCGCGCTTCGCGTGAAAGAAATTGCCGAAGAACGGGGAGTTCCGCGTGCGCAGGTGGCACTGGCCTGGGTGCTGCATAAGAAGTCTGTAACTGCCCCCATCATAGGAGCAACAAAAACACATCATCTGGAGGATGCGGCAGCTGCTGTTTCACTCCGGCTAAGTACAGCTGAGATTCAGCGTCTAGAGGAGCCTTATGTCCCGCATCCGGTAATCGGCGGATTGAATTAAATAACAGAATCAGAAGAAATAGCGCAGGACCATTAAAGAAATGATCCCTGTAATGACTGTTCCAAGCAAGCTGCGTGTCTTCACGGCAACGAAAAAAGCGGGCAGGGCGGCCAGCAGCTCTGCCTTATTAGAAGAAATGGAGAGATTGCCATCCTGAATAAACAGCTCCTCCGCTACAAGTGCTGCCATGACTGCAATGGGCACATAATTTAACCAGCGCATGCCCCACTCCGGAATATTAATCCGGCTCAGAAGCATAAGTGGAAGAACCCTGGGAATGAAAGTAACCAAGGCAGCACCTGCAATAATTAAGAAGATTTCCATTCTTATTTCCACTTTTCAATCACCATTCCTATCGTTGATGCTACGATTGTAGCCGCAATCACGCCCATACTGGGTGACACTGCCAAAGAAACGCCGACCGCTACGAGTACGGCAATACATCCAACCAAGATATCGAGTGCGAATTTGCTTCTGCTGAGGATGGTTAGAACCAATAATCCAATGAACATCGCAGGCAGTGCGAAATCAAGTCCGAATTTCTCCGGATTCGTTATCCATTGTCCCAGAAAAGCTCCGGCTATATTGGCAATGATCCAATTCAGATAAGCGGTAATATTCAAGCCGTGCATCCATTTTTCACTGATATTTTTCTTCCTGGCGCTTTCATTAATGGCCACACCAAAGGTCTCATCGGTAAGCAGTGACCCGATCAGCATATTTCGAAGTGGAGTAAGCTGACGGAAATAGGGAGACAAGGCGGCACTAAGCAGCAAATGCCGCAGATTTACGAAAAGAATAGTAATAATAATACTCATGCCGGTACTTCCAGCCGCTATCATCCCCGCAGCAATAAACTGGGCGGAACCGGCATACAGAATGATGGACATCATCGCGATTTCAGGTATAGAAAGCCCTGCGGTTTTCTCAACAACACCGGCCGCAAAGCCGATACTTAAATATCCCAGCAGTGTAGGGAGACAATCCTTGACCCCCTTCATAAAGCTATCCTCACTCCCTGGGGCCGCATGTGATTCTATCCTTGCGGTCTCCAGCTTCATTTCATTTCCCCCTTTTACGCCGCCTTCTCATCATTGAAGACAATCTATATCTCTATCTATCTCATGCCAAAGTACAACTACTATAAAAGTTAATTAAATATCTGTCAATCCGCAGCGGTTTGCTTACTTATAAATTTGTTTGCGCCATTCACGGATATCCTGATTGAGAGAAGTTAAATCCGGCACCGGCAACGGCTTGTCGGATAGGTCGTATTTGCTTTTCAATGATAAAATCCGGTATACACTCTCATCTATGCGGGATTCCGAAATCGAACCGTTCTTCACACTTTGCAGGATTTGGTTATAAACAAGCTTCTCGTTGTCATATCCGTGTGCAACCAGCAGAATGTCGCTGCCTGCCTTTATGGTGTCTATTGCAGCAGCAGCCAGATCAAAATGCTTGATGATCGCGCCCATGGTCAAATCATCTGTGATGACAACACCCTGATAGCCCATCTCTCCTCGGAGTTGTTTCCCAATGATAACCTTTGAGAGAGAAGCCGGCTTGTCTGGATCAATCTTTGGAAAAAGAATATGAGCGACCATTACGGCTTCGGCCTGCGCCTGAATAGCGGCCTGGAAAGGGAGCCATTCCAGCTTTGCCAGCTGTTCCGCATTTTTGTTGACGACTGGCAGCTCAAGATGGGAATCCACAGAGGTATCCCCGTGTCCCGGGAAATGCTTGATAACCGGAATAACACCTTCGCTTCGCAGACCTTTCATTTCAGCAAGTCCCATCCCACTAACTGCAGCAGCCGTGCTGCCAAATGCCCGGTCGCCGATGATTGGGTTTTTAGGATTACTGTTCACATCCATTACCGGTGCAAAGTTCATATTGTACCCTGTTGCCGCCAGCTCTCTGCCGAGCAATTTCCCCATCGTTTGGGCCAAACGGATGTTTTTGGTGCCGCCTACCACTTTATTGGAAGGAATAGAGACAAATTCCTCCGGCATACGGCTGACCTTTCCACCTTCCTGATCGACACTGATGAACAATGGAACCGAATTCACCTTGTTACTCTCTTTCAGTTTATTAATAAGCTTAACCATTCCCTGAAGATTAGTAATATTATCTGCATACAGGATGATGCCGCCGACCTTGTCTTTGGTAATCATCCTTTTGGCGTTAGCATCAAGCGAGGTTCCGTCAATGCCCACCAGCAGCATTTGCCCGATTTTCTCTTCAAGTGTCATGTTTGCAATCTTTAAAATAAGGGGGTCAGACGCTTTGGAGGGTGCAGGAGATGGTGACTCGGGCCTTGCCATCGTAACTTTTGAGGGAGCGGAGGGCTCAGCTATCGGCGTGGCTGTTCCTGCTTGGCCGTTATTGTTACTGCCGCAGCCGGATAAGGTGAGCGTTGTAAGCAATACAAGACAGAGGAGAAGAGCATGGCCTTTAGTGTTTTTTATTCCAAATAAGTTCAAAACCGGCATGGTTTCTTCATCGTCCTTTCCAACTTTGCTTGGATCAGTTTTGTCTGTAATCAACTATAACTCTAACTGCGAGTTGCTGACAAATGGGCACGGGTGTTAAGATGAAGGAGTACTAAGGATATCCATAATTTGAAATTGAGGTGATGTACTTAATGAAGAACGAATTAGTGGACGCACTTAATGAACAAATGAACTTTGAGTTTTATTCGGCACATGTGTATCTTGCAATGGCAGCGTATTGTTCCAGCGAGAGTCTGGACGGGTTCGCGAATTTCTTCCTTGTTCAGGCAGAAGAAGAACGTTTTCATGCGATGAAAATGTACAGGTTCCTGAATGACCGCAGCTTCCGTGCGACACTGGCTGCATTGCCGGAGCCCAAGAACGTGTATGAATCCATGCTGGACGCCTTTGAGCACGCTTTTGCCCACGAACAGCAGAATACCAAGAAATTCTACCATTTAGCCGACCTGGCCCTGGATGAACGGGAGCATGCAACGATTTATTTCCTGAAATGGTTCATTGATGAGCAGGTTGAAGAAGAAGCGCTCTTCAGCAACATCATCCAGAAACTCAAACGGATTGATAAAGACAGCAACGCTTTCTACATGCTGGATGCTGAATTTGCAGCTCGTTCGTTTACAGCACCAGCGGAATAAGCAAGAAGAACGTCGCCCGAAAAGCCTGAGTTCTCAGGCTTTTTTTGTTGCGCAGCGGAACCTGAATTGACGGAAAGTTGAGCAAGGGAAAACTATGTTGCATGCAGCAAAACAATTTTAACGCACCAACTCTATTTGGCAGGGAGAACTATTACGTCTCTCTGCAAAACTGTTTCTCTAGACCCACCCAATCTCCGGCGTGTAGTATGGAACGATACTATTCTTTGGAGGTACTCATTTTGGAAACTTACAAGACAATCAAACAGGGTGAAAGAGGAGCCTGGGTTAGCATAATCGCTTATATTTTTCTGTCCGCTATTAAGCTGTTCATAGGGACGATTTCCGGGTCACAAGCGCTGCTCGCCGACGGGCTTAACAACAGTACAGATATTGTAGCTTCCATCGCCGTTCTGGCTGGACTGAAAATTTCAAAAAGACCCCCCGACTCCAATCACGGCTACGGGCACTTCAGAGCGGAAACTATCGCCTCATTGGTGGCCTCTTTCATTATGATCATTGTTGGATTTCAGGTTTTGTATCAGGGAGTGAACAAGTTTGTTCAACCCGCTCATGAAACTCCGGATCTTCTCGCAGCCTGGACAGCAGCCTTCAGTGCCTTGGTTATGATCGCCGTGTATTCCTATAATCTAAAGCTGGCCCGAACCATTAACAGCAACGCCATGATGGCAGTTGCACAGGACAACCGCTCGGATGCTTTGGTAAGCATTGGGGCATTTGTAGGCATTCTTGGCTCTCAGTTTGGCATTCCATGGCTGGATCCTCTGACCGCAACGATAGTAGGTCTTATGATCTGCAAAACGGCCTGGGATATTTTCCGTAAAGCCTCCCACGATTTGACGGATGGCTTCGATGCCGAAAAGCTGGAGATGATGAAACAAACCGTAGCTGAAATCGAAGGCGTACGATCGATAAAGGATATTAAGGCCCGCATACACGGCAACAATGTGCTCGTGGATACAACGGTGCTGGTAGATCATTCGCTTAACGTGGTCCAGAGCCATGAAATTACAGAAGAAATAGAGGATCAATTAAAAGTGCAGCATCAGGTCGCAAATGTCCATGTACATATTGAACCTCTGTGATCTTCCTGAAAGTTCATGTTGAATAATGTCGTGTGATGTACTTAACTGCTCTATCCGGCCCGAATGGTAGAGAATATAGTAAATTTCACAACATGAAAAATATGGAAGAGGACGTGAGCGGGAATGATCGCATGGAAGGATTCGTATGATATCGGGGTAGAGACGATTGACTGTCAGCATCGGCAGCTGCTAGTGAAACTGAATGATTTTTTCGAGGCTTGTACGAACCAGCAGGGTAAGGAAAAGATCAACGAAACGCTGAAATTTCTGAAGGATTACACCATCGAGCATTTTGGCAGCGAGGAGCAGTTGATGAAGGATATTGATTTCCCTGAATTAGCAGAGCACCAGGCTACCCATGCTGAATTTGTGAAAACCGTTCTGGACCTGGAGGAAGCGATCAATACCAAAGGAGTCTCCATTCTCTCGACCATCAAGCTGAACCGTACCCTCACGGACTGGCTTTTGAACCACATCAACAAATGCGATCAACTGATTGGCGATTGCATCGCTAAGCGGAATGCGAGCGCATAGACAAACCCTTTAAAAGAAGATGCCCACCAGCATCTTCTTTTTTTTCGTTGTAAAACGTACATTCAGATACTTTTCAGCGGAGATTCAGCGAATCTTCAGCCAAGCTGGTTATTCTTAACATGCAGCATCATCCAATAATCAGGAGGTATGAGAATGAACAGAAAACGAAGTATTTTAGTAGCGAGTGCCATAGCTCTTGCTGTAACTGCAGGTAGCGGAGTCGTCATGATAGGAAACGTAAGTGCTGCAGAGGTTGTGAAGAAAGTCGGAGATCACCTTGGGGGCAAAGGAGCTTTACGGGGGAAGATAGCGAATACTGAATTGGCGGCTCTGCTGGGATTAACCACCGACGCATTGAAGACCGCGCTGCAATCCGGCAAGTCGCTTGCTGTTATTGCAGGTGAACAAGGGGTGGACGTGCAGAAGGTGATCGATCTTCAGATTACTGCGCTGACAGCAGAACTGGATAAGAAGCTCGCGGCGGACAAGATCACTCAGACAGAATATGATACACAGAAAGCTACACTCACCACCAGAGCAACAAATGATGTGAATACTGCTTTTAGTGGCAGGGCGGAAAAAGGATTTGGAGGGCGCGGCGGATTCGGACATGTCGACCTTTTCAATAATGCAGATTTAGCCGCACTGCTCGGAACGACAACCGAGGCACTGAAAACAGCCCTAACTTCCGGAAAATCGTTAGCCACTCTTGCCGGTGAGAAAAATGTTACCGTACAAGCTGTTACTGATCTATTGACGAGCCAAGTGAAAAAGGAATTGGATCAAAAGCTGGCGGCCGGAACGATTACACAGGCGCAGTATGATGAACACAAAGCAAAGTTCTCCACCAGAGTTTCCGAGATGGTTAATAACACATTTACGGGGAAAGAAGGAGATGGGGGCAGAGGAAAGCACGGAAATCGAGGTGATCGGGGATCTACGGGAGCTGCCCAAACGGCTCCTGCGGATGCTGCATCGGGTGCTTCAGCTTCATAAAATAGGTTTAATTTAAACCGCTGAGTATTTAATGAAAGACTGATTCTCCTTTAGTGGTGGAATCAGTCTTTTGTGCGTTCTTAGGAACAAAGTTGTAATAACAACAGGGATTGACTATAATATTGAGCGATTAGCACATCGCAGGATTTTCAAAAGGGGAACGTGAAATGAAGACAAAAAGACTCATCGCCTCAATATCCATAGCGGTTATTGTTCTAGGACTCGTTAACTTCTATATCGGGTTTCACATTTGGCTTTTCCTTCAAGCTTTGCTGCCGGAGTTCCCTTCAGGTATCTTCTGGACTGTATTCCTGTTGATTGCTTTTGCCTATGTTATTGGTTATATTTCCTGGCCTCAGCCGTTGCGCCCGATCGCCCGATTGTTCAAAGTCATAGGTTCCTATTACCTGGCCTTCATGGAGTTTGCAGTGATTATGCTGCCGGTTACGGATCTTCTGTATGGGCTGCTTGGCGTCCTTGGCCTGGATAGGAATGATTATGTAACTGAAGCAGGGGGCGTTCTGCTGGTCTTATTAATCCTCTTTATGGTGTGGGGCTCAAGGAATGCCTGGAGCACTGTTGTGCGGAATCATACTTTGCAGATAGACAAGTCCATAGGGAATAGCTCACCGCTTACGATCGCCGTTGCTTCCGACCTGCATTTGGGTAATATTGTGGGAAACAGGCATTTGAAAAGAATGGTTATGCGCATCAACGAAATGAACCCCGATGTCATCCTGCTGGCTGGCGACGTGCTGGATGATAGTATCGAACCTTTCATCCGCAATCGTATGAGTGAGACGCTTCGGCAGCTGAAAGCAAGATATGGCATTTATGCTGTCCTGGGCAATCATGAATATTACGGAGGTTCGATTGAGCAATACACGGAATTAATGAAAAGCATCGGCATCCGTGTTTTGCAGGATGAAGTTGTAGAGGTGGCAGGCACCTATATTGCAGGCCGGAAAGATAAGAGCGCGGAGACGATGGAGGCAACAGGCAGAGTTAGTGTACCCGTGCTTTTGGAGGGAATTGATCATTCGCGGCCCGTCATTATGATGGATCACCAGCCTACCGGGTTTGATATCGCAGCCAAGGCGGGAGTGGACATTCTGCTGTCAGGACATACCCACCGGGGACAAATTGCTCCTAACCACTGGATTACCAGACGTCTCTTCGAGCTGGATTGGGGCTATCTGCTGAAGGAAAAACTCCATATTGTCGTTTCCTCCGGTTTCGGAACCTGGGGACCGCCGATACGGCTCGCCAGCCGTTCGGAAATTATTAAGCTGGAGGTTATGCTGGAAGGCAGCAAAAGATACAGGGATGAAGCATTTACAACTGGATTGACCAAAATAGCAATTACAGATATATTATAAGAAGTTGATAAGGCGATGGAGTTCGCCATAACCGCCGGCAACGGCTAATGACTCCTACCAGCGATTCATCTGCTGGTAGGGGTCTGTTTTTTATGAAAACCAAGAAAGTCCTTAAGGAGATATGCTGCCGATGCAACTATTCAGATTACGCTGGTTATTATGGAGAACTTTTTTGAAATGGATTCTATTAGGAAGCGGTGTGGGTATTTTGAGCGGGACGGCCTCCGCCTTCTTCCTCATCAGCCTGGAGTATGTGACCGATCAGAGAACCGAACATCCGTGGCTGTTATTTCTGTTGCCTGCCGGTGGTGCGTTTGTCAGTTTTCTGTACCTGAAGCTGGGAAAGAACAGTGCCAAGGGCAATAACCTGATCCTGGAACAGATCAACGACGGCAAGGAAACGATTCCCCTGCGTATGGCGCCTCTAGTGCTGTTGGGAACCTTGATTACACACCTGTTCGGAGGCTCTGCAGGCCGTGAAGGTACTGCTGTGCAGATGGGAGGGAGTCTGGCTGAAGGCTTTGGGAAGCTATTGCGAGTCAGTCCGGTTGACCGGAGAATCCTGTTAATTTGCGGAATTAGCGGCGGGTTTGGATCTATTTTTGGAACGCCCCTGGCAGGTACTGTATTTGGACTTGAAGTGCTGGCTATCGGTTTAATTAGTCATGAAGCCCTGCTGCCTGCCTTTGTTGCCAGCTATGTAGGTCATTTAGTAACAACCTCCTTCTGGGGAGTATCCCATATTCAATATCAGGTGGGAGCGGTACCCGATCTTTCTGCCCTTGTGCTGCTTAAGGTGATATTTGCATCGCTGCTATTCGGATTAACCAGTATTTTGTTCAGCGAGTTAACGCACGCACTTAAGAAAGGATATAGCTATTTATTCCGGAACCCTATGATTAAAAGCGCCGTAGGCGGTTTAATTATTATCGGCTTGGTGTACTTGCTGGGAACAAGAGATTATTTGGGACTCGGTCTCCCGCTTATTCAGGACTCGTTCGGTGAGGGGGTCTCTCCGTTCGCGTTCCTGTGGAAGCTGATCTTTACTTCACTTACATTAGGGGCCGGTTTCCAGGGCGGTGAGGTTACTCCTTTATTTGCTATAGGGGCGACTTTGGGGAATGCGTTATCCGGCTTCTTGCATTTATATGGTCCATTTTTGGCTTCCCTTGGCTTTATCGCTGTATTTTGCGGCGCAACCAACACGCCTATCGCTTGTTTTCTTATGGGCATCGAATTGTTCGGATCGAGTGGGGCGGTTTATATGTTCATTGCTTGTCTCGTCAGCTATTTGTTCTCCGGCCATACAGGTATTTATACCTCTCAACAGATCGGGATTTCCAAATCACATTTGATACAGATTCCGCAAGGCGCAACTCTCGGTTCGATAAAGCTTGGCAAGAAAAAGAAACCCGGGAGCGGGAAATAAGTGAAGGTCAGATGTCCTTTTTCACAACAAACAGCTTTTGCATAAAAACGGTGAGTGCCATTGAAGATGTGCTTTCTTTATGACGTATGATCGAAAAGTCTCTTTCCAGAAAATGATGCCTGATCCGCAGTTCTTTTATCTCGCCGCCAGCCAGTTCTTTTCGTACAATTGATCTAGAGAGCATGGCTATACCTAAACCGGCATTCACAGCTTCCTTGACACCTTGGCTGCTGTTAAAGACATAGGATCTCTTTATCGAAATAGCCGCTTCCTGCATGAAATGATCACTAAAGGCGCGGGTTCCCGAGCCATGTTCCCTCAGTACCCATACCTGATCCTGCAGCATGTCCTGCTCCACTACCAAGGTTTCCGATAATGGATGACCAGACGAAGAGACCACGATCATCTCATCTTTCATGTATGGGATTACGGTCAAGTCTGAAACCTGTGACTCACCTTCGATAAAGCCAATATCCAGCTGATTGGAACGAACAGCCCCAATTATTTCCTCCGTATTGCCGATGGTAACCTGAAGGTTGACTTGCGGATATTGATTCGCGAATTCTGCAAGTTTTGCCGGCAAAATATACTCCCCGATTGTGAAGCTGGCCCCGATATGAATACTGCCTGTTACTTCATCCCGAAGCATTTTAATTTCCTGACCCGCTTGTTCGTAGTGGGCTAATATTTGCTTGGCATGCTTGAAAAGAATAGCTCCCGCTTCTGTCAAACGCACCTGCTTAGGCGAACGATGCAGCAGCTTTGCACCGAGCTCATTCTCCAGATTCCGGATATGCAGACTGACTCCGGGCTGGGAAAGGTTGAGTAGCTCCCCCGCTTTGGAGAAATGACTTTGCTCTGCTACGGTAACGAACACTCGTAAGGCATCCACAATCATAATAATCCCTCATTATTAATTAATATTAAAGACACTCAAACACGGATAACTAAGGTCATTTTAGCATAGATATTCATTTAATCATAAGTTTTTGTAATGGTACAAATAGCAAAGCTGTATTTCACTTCCTCCACCGATGCTTCTATAGTGAAGCTATACCCGTAAGATTTGACCGGTGAATGGGAGTGAGAACTTGGAACATACACAACAAACATCTATCAAGGCATACAGAAAGGCCGGCTTTTTAAAAGGTTTAATGATTCCTTTGCTTCTGTCCATTGCTGCGAAAGCGTTGGCGGTACTTCCTTTTCTGCATATTATGGGGCAGCTTGTTCTTGCGATCTTGTTAGGAATCTTATTTAGAGCTGTAATAGGGGTACCCCTTCAGGCTCAACCAGGTATTACTTTTTCGAGTAAGAAGCTTTTAAGAGCGGGTATTATTCTGCTCGGTCTGAAGCTAAATATAATGGATATCGTACATGCAGGCCCTGAAGTTTTGGCTATTGCCGTGATTAACATTCTATTTACGATAATTGTGGTTTATGGGCTGTCCAGGTGGTTTAAGGTAGATAAGAGACTGGGGCTGTTAACTGCCTGCGGTACGGCAATCTGCGGCGCGGCGGCGGTGGTTGCGATATCTCCGCAAATCAAGGCGAGCGACGATGAAACGGCGGTAAGCGCGGCGACCGTTGCGATTCTGGGGACTCTTTTCACACTGCTGTACACGATTATGTATCCGATATTAGGCTTGACTTCAGCCGGGTACGGAACCTTTACAGGAGCGACATTGCATGAGGTAGCACATGTGATTGCTGCAGCTGCACCGGGAGGACAAGAGGCTGTAGATTTGGCAGTTCTAGTCAAGCTGACACGGGTTGCGATGCTGGTTCCGGTAGCACTGATGCTCGGAATATGGGAAGGGCACAATCAACGTAACAAAGAGGGTGGGCTTTCGAAAGGAATACAGTGGAAAGAGCTTCCGGTACCCTGGTTCATTTTCGGATTTTTGTTCATGAGCGGCTTGAATACGTTAGGGATATTACCTGTGAAAATAACTGCCGGAATCCTGGTTATTGCCTATATGCTACTGGCCATGGCGATGGCTGGTCTTGGACTCGGCGTAGATATCGTGACCTTCCGCAAGCTGGGCAAAAAACCTTTTCTGGCAGGAATAATCGGGTCAGTATTGCTCTCATTGCTTGGATTCTTGCTGGTTCATGCCTTTGGGCTTGCTTAGCCACAGGAAATATCTGCTTATCTACTTTTCCTATAAAACTTGTTACCCTAGAGGATGAGAAAAAGCACATGAGGTGATAAACTGTTATGTTAAAGAAGCACTGTTTGTTCTGTGATCAAATCGTTCCGATAGAAGCAAAAGGCGAATACGACAGATATATAGGCTGTTACTGTTCACCCGACGGGTCGTATAGCCTTTTAAGAGATAGCTACGAAGCCATCAATGCTTATTCGTATGCGATGAAACGTCAAAATTTCCCTATCGTATCGGCTTATATCCGGGAGCTGACGGATGGGGATGAGAAGGTCGCTCTATCGAGCGAGGATATTGAACCCCTTACCAATTCTCCTAGAATCCCGGTGACACTGGAGGAGAAGGGGAATCGTCTGCTGCAATACTTGTACAGGCATTCCGAGCGTGCGGGAGAACCGGTTGTGATTTCTCTCTCTAGTAGCTATAACTTGACTTATTCTCCTAATTTACAAGAGCTTGTATATATTATAGATAAGCTGAGAAACGAGCAGTCTATCATCCGGGAAGGTATGACCTTTAAGCTTACGGAAAAAGGCTGGAGCGAAGCTGCTGCACGAGCCGGAGGAAGGAAATTAAAGCCGTGCTTCGTTTTGATATCGGATAATAATCATGAATCTATGGAATGGTCGGAAAGAGTACTTCCAAAAATCGAACAGTGCGGGTATCTTCCGCGTTTGTTGAATCATTCAAGAACCCGGTACTATGAAAAGTATTCGCTGGAGCTTATCTCCGGGAGCAAAATTATTATTGCGGATTTAAGCGATCCGTCACCAGCCGTATATTTTACAGCGGGTTATGCGCTTGGGCTGAATATCCCGGTCATCTGGACCGTGAATGGCAGCGTTGCGGATCAGCTGGTCTTACCATCCAATGACATCCGTCCAATCGTATGGGATAACACTGAAGAACTGGCCGCATTGCTGCAGCAGCGATTGAATCAATAAGAATTTATATCAAATAAGGCTTGCAAATTTATTTTGCAGGCTTTTTGTTTTGGTCTATTTGGAAGAGAAAGGCCGTTGTTGATGACACAGCATAGCAGGAAAATATTAAAAAAACGTAACAAATTTAATAGTAAACCAAATTAAGACATATTAATCTATTGAAAAGGACCAAAGACCTAATAAATGTAATTTATAAAAGAAATATTTAGAAAATATTTAACAAAAATCTACTTAAAAACTGTTTTTATTTAAAAGAAATAGGTATATCATTTTTATAAGGGATAATATTGATAATTTTAATTAAAAAGACAGGATTACAAACCGACGAGAGGAAGATTAAATGAGAGCTCTTATGATGGGAAATGAAGCAATTGCTAGAGGAGCCTATGAAGCAAATTGTAAAATCATATCATCCTATCCTGGAACACCGAGCACAGAAATTGTAGAAACGATAAGTGCATATGAGGGGATTTACGCCGAGTGGGCCCCCAATGAGAAGGTGGCTCTGGAAGTAGCTGCAGGCGCCTGCATCGCAGGGGTCAGAAGCCTTACGACAATGAAGCATGTGGGTGTTAACGTTGCGGCAGATCCCCTTTTTAATATGACCTATGAAGGGGTCAATGCCGGCCTGGTCATTGTTTCGGCGGACGATCCCGGCATTCATTCCTCCCAGAACGAGCAGGACAACCGCATATATGCCAGTCATGCCAAGATCCCGTTATTAGAGCCGACCAATTCCCAAGAATGCAAAGACTTAATGATAGAAGCCTACGACATCAGCGAGCGTTTCAACACCCCGGTACTATTTCGAACCACAACCAGAGTATCCCATTCCAAAAGCATTGTTCATTTTCAGGAAGATTTTCAGGTGGAAGATAAATTCCGAACCTACAAAAAAAATAAGCTGGACAGGCTGCTGCTTCCGGCAATATCCAGAAAGAGACATCTCGAAATCGAGGATAATCTTCTTTCCATTCAGGAATATTCCAACTCCTCTGGCCTTAATGTAATTGAATTCAATTCACCGGATATCGGTATTGTGACCAGCGGAATCTCCTATCAATATGTAAAAGAAGTGTTTGGAGATACCGTCTCCTATTTGAAGCTTGGCATGAGCTATCCTTTCCCGGATCAAAAGGCCGAGGAATTCGCCTCCTTGGTGAGGAAAATATACGTTGTCGAAGAAGGCGAGCCTTTCATTGAAACCTCTTTGAAAGCGATGGGAATAAGCTGCACAGGGAAGGAAATTATACCGATCTGCGGCGAATTGAACCCGGAAATCATTAGGAAAGCCATAATCGGCGAAGAGTACGCTTGTTACGATGCTGTTAATGTTCCGCCAAGACCTCCAAGGCTGTGTGCCGGCTGCGCGTATATTGGGCTGTATCATGCCGTCAAGCAGCAAAAGGATATCATTGCGGCCGGGGATATCGGTTGCTATACCCTGGGAGGAACAGAGCCGATCAAAGCGCTGGATACCGTCCTATGTATGGGAGCCTCCATATCCATGGCAACCGGAATGCAGCGGACACAGGATTTCAAACCGATGGGCAAAAAAGTTTTTTCATTTATCGGTGATTCGACCTTTTTCCACTCAGGCATGACCGGGCTGCTCAATGCCGTATACAACCAGACTCCGATTGTCGTTTGCATTTTGGATAACCGATCCACCTCGATGACGGGCAACCAGGAAAATCCGGGTACAGGCAAGACGCTGCAAGGAAACATATCAGAAGAGATTCGGATTGAAGATATCGTTTTGGCCCTGGGCATTAAGAAAGACAACCTCAAAGTGATAGACCCCACAAACCTCCAAGACATGCATCAGTGTGTGGAAACTGCAAAGCAAAGCACTGAACCTTTCGTCATCATCTCAAGACATCCCTGTGAACTATTGAAAAGCAAGACAGAAACCAAAAATAAATTCTTTATTGATACAGAAGCTTGCGTAAATTGCAAAAAGTGCACCATGCTCGGTTGTTCGGCAATCAAGATCGTGGATCAAAAAATTGTGATAGATCAGCTGGAATGCAGAGGCTGCAGCATTTGCCAGCAAGTCTGTCCTTATGATTGCATTAAGGAGGCATAGCATGATGACAGGAGCCATTAGCATAATTCTGGCAGGCGTGGGCGGAAAAGGTGTCATTACCGCAACTAATGTTTTAGCTCAAGGACTGGTTGCGCTTGGCTATGACGTGAAGGTTTCAGAGGTGTATGGCATGTCGCAAAGAGGCGGAAGTGTTCATTCGCAGGTCAGATTTGGAGAGAAAATCTATTCGCCTTTGATTGAAAAAGGGACTGCGGATTTCATACTCGGTTTCGATCAAATCGAAGCGCTTCGCTGGGGGAGCTTCCTGAAGCAAGAAGGACAAATGATCGTCAATCAGACAGATTTGATTATTGATACATACAAGGGTAAATTTGACGACAGCTTTGATCAGTATAAACATGTCACCTTCGTTGAAGGAGCAGCCATCGCCAAGGAAACCGGAAATATTAGAAATGAAAATTTTGTTATGCTGGGTGCTTTGCTCCAGGCTCTGGATTTTGAGTTTGATGCCTGGAAAGGCACGATGGAGAAGCATATCAAAAAGCAGCATCAGGCGGAAAGCATTCTCTCCCTGTTAAGAGGAATGAGTGAGCTAAAGACCTTAGTGAAAAAGGAGAAGGTGTATGGGGTCTAAGGCCGCGGGGAATAAGGTAAAAAAGCGGGGAGAAGCTGTAGCCCAGGATGTGGCCATCGTTGGTATAGGATGCAGGTTTCCACAGGCGGATCATTACAACGACTACTGGAATAATATGATTAATCATGTAAATTCCGTAACGAAAATCGGATTCGACCGATGGCAAAACGGGAAGTACGGGTTAAAAAATGAAGCTGAACTAGGCTGGGATAATGAACAGTTTGTCAAATACTGCGCTTCCTTATCCGACATAGACAAGTTTGATAATACCTTCTTTAATTTGTCACCCCGAGAGGTTACGAGCATGGACCCTCAGCAGCGAATTCTGCTGGAGGAAACCTGGCATTGCATTGAAGATTCAGGCATTCCCCTGCGGGAGCTGAGGGAGGAAGGAACCTCGGTTTACGTAGGAGTTACCGGAAATGACTATAATTTGATTGCCTTAACCAACGGGGAGCATGTGGATCATTATGCCGGACTCGGAAATTTCGAGTGCATTGCGGCCAATCGAATCTCACATTATCTAGGTTTAACCGGGGAAAGCCTGTCACTAGACACAGCTTGTTCTTCCTCCCTTGTTGCTGTACACAAAGCCAGACAAAACTTGCAAATCGGCGATTCAAAGTATGCCCTTGCGGCAGGTGTATGTCTTGCTTACCATCCGTGGAGATATATTACCTTTTCCAAGTCCAATATGATGAGCAGAGACGGACAGTGCAAGGCTTTTGACGCCCATGCGAACGGATTTGTTCAAGGTGAAGGAGCAGGCGTACTGTTGCTGCAGAGACTGGATGATGCGATCCGGGACGGCAACCATATTTACGGTGTGATCAAGGGAACGGCGGTGAACCACTGCGGAGAGTCGCAGACGATTGCAGCACCCAGTATGAAGGCGCAAATGGACGTAGTCGACAAGGCTCTTCAGCAAGCTGGGGTGAATGCATCAACCGTTAATTATATCGAAGCGCACGGGACGGGAACTGCTCTGGGGGACCCGATCGAAGTTGAGGCGCTTACCAACGTATTCAGACAATACACCGATGAACGGCAGTTTTGTACCATTGGTTCCGTAAAAACAAATATTGGCCATCTCGCCAGTGCGGCGGGGGTTGCCGGTATCATACGGGTACTTATGATGATGAAACATAAGAAGATTCCCAAATTGTTGAACCTTTCCGGCCTGAATCCATTGCTCGATTGGGAAAATACGCCCTTTAAGGTTGCTGATCAGAATGAAGATTGGAGGCCTGTCAACGAGCATACCCCTCTTAGAGCTGGAGTAAGCGGATTTGGCTTCGGCGGAGTAAACGCACATGTCATTATTGAAAGTTATGATCGTATGGCAGCGAAAGCCAGCAAAAAACCGGCAAAAGACGGACACATCTTCGCATTGTCTGCTCTGAACGGCAGCAGCTTGAGCAAGAGTGTGGAGTCGTGGAAAAATTACTTGAACTCAACGGAGATCAGGGATGAACATATCGGCGATATGTGCCGGACTCTGTTGGTTGGCAGAAGACAGTGCCAGGAATTCAGACTAGGCGCCATGGTTCAGAATAAGAAAGAGCTGTTGCATTTCCTGGAATCCGTTCCTACGGTGGAGAAGAGAACTGACACGGAACGGAAAACGTGGGATCTTCACTTCTGTAACATCCTGTATCAAGGTTATTCGGACATCAAGCCGTTCATGGAAGATCCTTATATCCAAAAGCGCTTTGAGCGGATTGGAACCGAAATTGAGCTGACTGGAGGGCATACGAATGTCCGTAATGGCATTAGAGTTGCCAAATGGAATAAGGAACGAATTGCGGCATACTCTTTTATCGCCAATTATGTGCTGGCTGAAGCCCTTATTAGCCTGGGTATAGGCATATCCTCCATAAGCGGAGAAAATCAAGGCACCTTGATAGCGATGGCGGTTTGCTCCATGATCAAGCCGGCTGATGCCTATTCGGTTTTGACAGGCGAGAAAACGTTTGCCCAATGTCAGATTAAACGGCCGTTGCTGCCATTTATTGAACCGATTCACAAAGAAAAGATCAGAAGATATAACATCGGAAAAGCTTATATTGAAGGCTTAAGAGATCTGAACATAAATGAAACAGACAGCAAGGCGTTTAAGCATTATGTGGAGAAAGCCAGAACCCTGAACGAGACCCAATATACGTTCAAAAAATATTTGCGGGACTGGGATCAGGCCCTGCGACTCGGGAGCCTGACAGCGGAATCGCTGCTGCACCAGGATGAATTGCTTACCGGCAGTCGACCGGAGCTTAACAAGCGCAGGCTTCTGCTTCTGCTTATCGCCTATGGTTCTCTGCTGAAGCTGAATCAAAAATGGGATTTGTCGGAGCAGATCCAATTGTCGAATGAAAGACTCCATGAATTCACCCGTCTCGTTCTGGACGAGGTGATTACCAAAGAAATGGCAGTGGAGCTGTTAATGTCTGAAAAAGTGAAGATCGAGGATATTCAGGAACAGGCCAATGAACGGCAAGGTTATCTGAATTCTGATACGGAGTATCCTCATTTGAATAAAGCAAATAACCTCCTGGTAGAAATTGAAGATATAACCGAATGGACCGAACGGCTGCAGAGTCAATTGGGAGAGCACCAGATTTTGCAAACTCATGCTTTGAGCGTATGGGAAGGGGATACGGAGGCTGCAGCGGTTTCAATTTTTAATGAGGGTATGTCCAGCTTTAACGATATGCTGATTCGGCTTTGGACGGCCGGCGCTGATATGGATTGGGCTCTGCTATATCCCAAGGCTGCTTATAACAAGCTTCCTTTACCTGGCTACGTCTTTGACAAAGCCTCTTACTGGATGCCGTTAAGACAGCCTGCTGGCGGTAATGCAAACGTAATGCAGACCCACCCGATGCTCGATATGGGCAAGTCCAGTCCCGAGCGCCAATTATTTGTACGTACACTGAAGGTCAGCGATTTCTATGTGGGCGATCATATTGTGGACGGTCAGGTGATTTTACCGGGAGTAGCATACCTTGAAATGGCTAGGGCAGCAGGTGAAATGGTTGCGGGGCAGAACATTCAGTCCATTAAAGACGTGCTGTGGGTCAATAGAATGCAGATTGAAGACTCAATAGACGCTTTCATTCAGATCTACCGGGAACCCAATTACATGAACTTTCAGGTATATACCGTCCAAGACGGTAACCAGCTTATACATTGCAAGGGTAAGCTGTATGCCGAAGCAGAGACGCCACTCGAAAGAAGAAAGTTCGATATCGGGGGAATTAAACAGAGATGCGGAGTAAGAATCACCAAAGATTTCTGCTACAATCAGGTATTCAAAGATTCCATAGGGTTTCAGTATGGTCCAAGCTTTCAGGCTACGACGGAGGCATTCTGCGGCGATCATGAATCGCTGGAGAAGCTGGATCTGCCGGCTGATCTCCATGATACCTTCCACCATTATGACCTGCATCCTTCTATTGTTGATGCTGCGCTAAGAGCGGTCACCTGGATTGGCGGCCCGGAGGCTTATAAGCAGTTAAGACTGCATATTCCTTTTGCGCTTGGTGAAGTCGTAATCTACGGAAAGCTGACACCAGGCTGTTACTCCTATGCGAGGATCGCACCGGAAACCATCGGCAAGGCTTCGGGCATGAAGAGGTTCCAAGTTTATATTTTAAATGAGCTGGGAGAGGTGCTTGTTGAAGCCAAAGACTTTACCATCCGCCAAATCCAACCAAAGAATGCTCTAGAGACGGTAAAAAATTTAAATCTGTATACGGAAAGCTGGCTGGAAGCACCCCTTTTGGATAACGGCAAGTCCGAAGTGAAGAATATTTTATTTTTTGGCAGTGACAGAACGGGTGTGAAGCGGTTTGCGGAAGCGATAGCTCGGCAGCAAGCGGCATTGCAAAACATTATTTTTGTAGGGAAGGGTACAGCCTTCAAGGAAATCCATCCGTCGGAGTACATTATCAATCCTGCTCAGGAACAAGATTATTGCCGCTTGCTCGAAGAGCTGAAGGACAAGCACATCATTATTGATTCAATTCTGTATGACTGGGAGCTTGTTTCTTCTGAAGCTGTTGGATTTAATGGCGATGAACAACCTAGTATTATGAACGGGTTTTACCCGTTCCTTCATCTTTTCAAAGCGTTTACCCTTATTCAAAAAAAGGATCAGGTCCGATTTCTATTAGCAGCTGCGAATAACAACTTTCTATCAGAAGCCGGATTGCTCAAAGGTTTGTCCAAAGCCTTTCAAGCCATTAATCGGAATTTTATTCCTTCCGTCATTTACTACAACAGCACAGATGAAATGCCGGAACTTGCAGCCAAGGAATTGCTCTGCCGCACAAATACATCCTACTCGGAGATTTCATATCAAGGCGGCACAAGAAACAGGCAAACGATTGCTCCATTGGAGTCGCTGCCGGAGGGACAATACAGCGGGTTTAGAAATCATGGAACTTACCTCATCACCGGCGGGATGGGCAGACTGGGAATGGCCGTGGCGGAATTTATAGTGAAGCGCTATGAAGCCAAAGTTGTGTTGACGGGAAGATCCGAACTGGATGAAACGAAACGCAATGAGCTTGAGCGATTGCAGGCCTATCAAGGTAAAGTAATATACGTGCAGGGCGATATTTCTGACCGCTTAGTGATAGAGCGTATCGTGAAACACACCAAAGAGACGTTTCATTCCATTAACGGAGTTATTCATTGTGCAGGAGTATTGGGCGATCAGCCGCTTTTGACGGCTAATCATGAGCAGATGATTGAAGTTCTGCTTCCTAAAATCCATGGAGCCATAGGTCTTGATATCGCCACGCAGGATGAGGGGCTCGATTTCTTTGTACTATTTTCGTCGATTTCCTCTATCATTGGAGATTTTGCCAGAGGCACCTATGCGGCAGCGAATAGTTTCCTCGATCGGTTTGCAACAGACCGGGCTGAATGGGTGAAAGCGGGCAAGCGAACCGGAGCCTCCATATCCGTTAACTGGCCGATCTGGAACGGTGGCGGCATGCAGCTATCCGAAGAGGAAGCGGTGCAATATCATAGTCAGGCCGGTCTGGAGCAGCTGGATATGCAGGCCGGATTGGAACTTTTGGACCAATTGGTCAAAACAGACCTATCACGGATTGTTGTAGCCTGCGGAGAACGGCAGCAGGTTAATAGGGTACTGGAAGCAGCGTATCCTGAAAAGAAAGAACAGGTGCAGATCAGCCCTGGTATTAGCGGGACTATCGATATGGAAAGGGCAGTTCAGCAGTATTTAAAGGAAGTTATAGCCAAAGCGACTGGCATTCCGGTGCAGCAGGTGGATGTGACGGCCGAATTCTCCAAATACGGAATTGATTCCATTATGATCATGGACCTCAATTCGATTTTGGAAAAAGATTTCTCGGATTTGCCGAGCACCTTGTTCTTTGAGTACAACACGATTGAGCAAATGACTGCATTTTTCATCACTAACTATGGTGACTTCTTTCAGAAGCTAGCCGGTGTAGAGGACAGTCAACAGCCAATTGCAGGAGCAGGTCCGATACATCTGCCTTCCAGTGAGGAGAAGTCTGTAAGTGCTGCGGCGACTGTCACTATTTGGGAGCTGCCAGCTGAAACGAAGCGGGATGACATTGCAATTATTGGTCTGAGCGGCCAATATCCGATGGCAGACACGCTGGACGAGTTCTGGGAGGTTCTAAGAAAAGGACAGGATTGCGTTACAGAAATTCCGAAGGACCGATGGGATTACAACAAAGACTTCCATCCGGAAAAGGGAAAGAAAAATAAAGTGTACACCAAGTGGGGAGCATTTATGAACGATGTGGAGAAGTTTGATGCAGGCTTCTTCCATATCTCCCCAAGAGAAGCGGAACTGATGGACCCGCAGGAAAGACTGATGCTGCAATCCACGTACCATACGCTGGAGGATGCCGGATATGTAGGCAACAAAATTTCCGGCAAACAGGTTGGTGTGTTTGTGGGAGTCATGAATTCACATTATCAAATGCTCGGAGCCGAGCAATATGCGAAAGGGCAATTGATGGATGTCCGATCTTCCTTCGCGTCCATAGCAAACAGAATATCCTATCATTTCAATTTCAAGGGCCCCAGCATTGCTATAGACACGATGTGTTCCTCAGCTTTGGTCGCGATTCACATGGCTTGCGAGAGCATAAGGCATGGCGAGAGCGAGCTGGCTGTAGCGGGAAGCGTCAATACGATTGTACATCCGGCTAAATATATTTTTCTTGCCGATCAACGATTTGGTTCGACGGAAGGAAAGTGCAGAGCCTTTGGCCAAGGCGGTGACGGATATGTCCCAGGGGAAGGCGTGGGAGCTGTTCTGTTAAAGCCGCTGGAGCTCGCACTCCGCGATGGAGATCACATATACGGTCTCATTAAGGGAACAGCGGTCAATCACGGCGGCAAAGTCAGCTCGTATACCGTTCCTAATCCCAACGCCCAGTCAGATCTTATTGAAGAGGCATTGAAGAGATCCGGAATTCATCCGGAAACTATCAATTACATTGAAGCGCATGGCACCGGGACCGCATTGGGAGACCCGATTGAGGTTGCGGGATTAACAAAGGCATTCCGAAAATTCACCGCTAATACACAGTTCTGTGCAATTGGATCGGTAAAATCCAATGTAGGACATCTGGAATCGGCGGCTGGAATGGCATCTTTAACGAAGGTACTGCTGCAAATGAAGCATAAACAGCTCGCGCCTTCGATTCTCGCGGAACAATTAAATGAGAATATAGATTTCGAGAAAACACCTTTCTATGTGCAAAGATCACTTCAGCCATGGGAGCAGACTTTCGAGCCTACGCCTTCCGGCCGCCGATACCATCCTTTACGGGCGGGAATCAGCTCATTTGGCGCAGGAGGAACGAATGCCCATATCATCATCGAGGATTTTGAGCAAAGCGTAATTTCTGCCTGTCATGATAAGGAGCAGCTGATTATTCTGTCCGCAAAAAGCAGGGATAAGCTGAAGGAGCAAGCAGGACGGCTGGCAAGCTTTATTGCCCGGCACCGGAAGGGACAAGCTGCCAAGCTTTTAAACAGTAATGCACGTTCGGAAGAAAGCCCGGAAGTTACTGAAGGCATGTGCGTACAGGTTGTAGCAGAGGTGCTTGGTATGAACCCTGATCTCATCGACTGGGACGAGGATTTGACCAGTTTATGTGCGGATGCCGTCCATCGGATTAACATTGCCGGAAGACTGAAGGAGCTTTATCAGATAGACATTGCGGAAACCGCATTTTTTGAAAGCAGATCTCTGCGAGAACTGATGACTCGTTATGAAGCGGCAAAGGAAACTCAGAAGGAAGTTGCGGTAGCCAGCGAGTCCGGGTATGCCCTTCGTTTGGAGGATATCGCTTATACCCTGCAGGTCGGAAGGGAAGCTTTTGATGAACGGGTTGCCATTATTAGCAAGGACATCGGGGAACTGGAGAAAGTGCTGGTCCGGTTTTCTTCGGGAGAGCCGAATGTGCCGGATGTGTATACAGGCAGCTTAAACAATCACCGGGATATGACAGCTATTCTATTCCATAACGAATCGGGCCATCAATTTATTCAAAACATTGTACGCAGCAGACAATTGCAGCAAATCGCCCAATTGTGGCTGTTAAAGGTAGATATCGGCTGGGAGCAATTGCATGAAGGCACGACACCACAAATCATCTCCATGCCGAATTATATTTTTGACAAGAAGACTTATTGGATTGGCAAAGGCTCTACGGAAACTACGGTTGACCAGCCTGAATCTAAGCCAGTGCCTGCGCCGGTTTTTCCAACCGTTATAGCAGACACCAAGAGAAGCAGTGTTGTAACGGCAGCTCATACCGATCATGAAACTACAGTGGAGCATTGTCTGATCGACACGCTAACAGAGGTTATCTATACAGATGCAAGTGATATAAACACATCTCTTTCTTTTTCGGAGTATGGCGTGAATTCGGTACTGACTCTGGAATTCATAGCCAAGGTAAATGAAAAGCTGGGCATAGGCTTACATCCAAACGATTTGTTCAATTTTAACAATATCAAGCAATTGAGCGGCCATATCCTGGCAAGATTTCGTACGGAGCTTGTCAGTCCGTTTGGCCGAATAGAAAATGATGGCTGGCAGGCCGAAGCGTTAGAGCCGGTACCGTCTATGAATATCGGACAAATCGATCTGAACGAACTTGAATTCTTACTGGAGGATAGTTAGAGCCTATGACGAGTAAACCACAAGCTCCCAGTCTGCTGCCGTCTGCCGGTCAGACCGGCAACGATGAAATTGCAATTATAGGCATATCAGGCAAATTCTCAGGATCTCATAATGTTGAGCAATATTGGGACCGTCTGGTTCAGGAACAAAGCAGCCTGCAAGAAGCTCCTATGGACCGGACAGCGTTGACCCGGTTAACTCCTTCGCAGAGCGAGCATATCCGGTTCGGCGGGTTTCTGCCGGGGATTGACCAGTTTGACCCTTTATTCTTCCATATATCGCCCAAAGAAGCGGAGCATATGGACCCCAGGCAAAGACTGTTTCTGGAAGAATCCTGGAAGGCGATAGAGGATGCGGGTTATTCGTTAAAAGACATATCAGGCACAAAATGTGGTGTATTTGTAGGCATTCAGCAAGGAGAGTATCTGGAACGTTTTCAGGGGGAGGCCAATGAGCATGTGCCTACCGGAAACAGCCTATCCGTAATCCCGGCCAGAATCTCATACCTTCTTAACCTCAAAGGTCCCAGCGTTGCACTGGATACGGCCTGCTCATCGTCATTAGTAGCTTTGGCGCTCGCCTGTGACAGCCTTAACAATGGCAGCAGCGAGATGGCTATCGCCGGAGGGGTTCAAATTATGTTGACTCCCTGGATATATATGTCATTGGGCAAGCTCGGGATGCTGAATAAAGACGGAATGTGTAAACCGTTTGATGATCAAGCGGATGGAATCGGTCTCGGCGAAGGCGTTGGAGCCGTACTCTTGAAAAAATACTCTGAGGCCAAACGGGATGGCGACCACATTTATGGTGTCATCAAAGGCATCGGGGTAAATCAGGATGGCAAAACCAACGGCATTACTGCTCCTAACGGCCTGTCGCAGGCGTCCCTTGAAAGGGAAGTATACGAGAAAAACCGGATACATCCGGAGCATATCACTTATGTGGAAGCACACGGAACAGGAACCCGGCTGGGCGACCCGATAGAAGTAAGCGCCTTGACAGAGGCTTTCGGCACCTTTACAAACAAGAAACAATACTGCCATCTCGGTTCGGTAAAGGGGAATATAGGCCATACTTTATCAGCTTCTGGCATGGCGAGCCTGATCAAAGTTCTGCTCAGCATGAAGCACGGCAAGATTCCCGCGACGATTCATTGCACAGAGGAGAATCAGCTTATTGATTTTAAGAATAGCCCGTTCTATGTCGGCACCCGGACGGAGAATTGGCGGACAGAGGCCGGTTATCCCAGAATGGCGGCCGTAAGCTCTTTTGGAATGAGCGGAACCAACTGTCATTTGGTCGTTAGTGAACATCCCGGGAAAGAATATGCGGAGGCATCTGTTCCAGACGAGGAGGCAAATCAGGGAGTACACCAGAAAGTACATCTGTTTGCCCTTTCGGCTAAAAGTGACGCGGCTTTGGAGAGCAAAGCAAGGGATCTGCTGGACTTTTTGCAGAAGAACCAAACCACCAACCGCTTGCCGGATATCTCTTATACGCTGCTGGTCGGCAGAGATCATTATCCCTTCCGCAGTATGTTTATCGCCGGAAATCGCAAAGAACTGGAGCGGGAACTTGAGGCATTCATCCATAAACAACCAAGCGCCGGCTGGTTCAGAAGCGGAGGATCGGCAGGCAATGACCGTATAAACCCGGTTCTTAAAGAAAAGATGGAGCAGCTGATAAGTCAGTTTCTACAAGACCGGCTTTCTCCGCAAGAGCAAGAAAAGGCGGCCAAATTAATCGCAAATTATTACACCAAGGGCTATGAAGCCGATTTTAAAAACATGTTTGCATCAGGGACGTATAAAAGAATCTCCTTGCCTGCCTATCCGTTTGATTATATTCGCTGCTGGATAGATGAAACAGAGGGTAAGGGGACCACAGCAACCATCCAACCGGGCGGCCTGCTGCATCCGCTGGTTCACAGCAATGTGTCAACCGTGCAGGGAATAAGCTTTGAGAGTAACCCGGATTGCTGCAAACAGGCTTTTTGGCAAAAGGCATTTTTTCATACGAAGGTTATAAGTGAAGCTATTTTATTGGAAATGGCAGCAAAGGCGGCAGAGCTCGGCAGCAATTCGGCGGTCCGCTCCTTGGAACATGTTCAGTTTGCACATCCTGTTGCTGAATTCAAGCAGGCTGGCAAGCTGAAGATTCAGCTTCATGGGGACGGAGAAAGAATCGGGTTCGCTATCCTTCAGGAAGATGAACAGAAGACTATACATGTGTCAGGAACCGCCAAAACTGGCTTGATAGCTTCCGTTGAGGAAACTCCGGTGGATATTCGGCTCTTTAAGCGGAAAGCGGCGCTTTACCGGACAGCGGACGAGCTGTATCAGTCACTGGAAAATCAGGGCATAGCCTATGAGGAACAAGCCAAACTCATCACTAATTACTTCGGAAGCTTACAAGGCGTTCTGGCGGTTATCCGCCAACCGGATTGTTCTTCCGACCAATACACCATTTCTCCGCAGCTTACTGAGGCGATTTTGCAGGGACTTAATACGGACATTATTGGAAACGGCGGGATAGCTTCCGTTGTTTATGAGATCAGCGAAGTGCAAATTGCCGGACATATGGAAGCTGCCCAATACATTTATTTTAAATCCATCGGACTTGGCGTAAGCGATTATCATTATGACGTTTACGTGATGACAGAATCGGGGAGCGTTGTATTGGCCTTAAAGGGTGTCCATATGGTTCCGGTCAGCACACGGCAGCTGGCTTCAGCAGAACAGTACAGTCTTCTAAAGAAAGAATGGGTGAAGTCGGGTCATACACCGGTGCCGTCGAGGCCGGAGGGTCAATACCTCATTATAGTCAATGATGAGACGGACGATGACGCGCTGGCGGTCATTAAAGAAAGCTTCGATAACGCGTTGATCCTTTGCGACGGAACTGTAAAAACAGACCGTGATTCTGTTCTAGCCGTCAGTTTTAAAGAGGTTGAGGGAAGCAAACAGGTTATTGATGATATTCTCGGGATGAACCTGGACATCAAGGGTTTGATTGATTTCTCTGATATTCACGACCAACCTGTGCATATGTCCAAGCGGAGCTACGGAAAAATCATGCTCTTGCAATCCCTGGTCAAAAAGTATGCAAAAGGACTGCGGATTCTGCATTTAACAAGCGGTGTCCAGGGACCATTGGATCGGACGGAAACCTTGGCAGGTGCTGACATGGCAGGCTTCATCCGGACATTAAGCTCAGAATACAAGCAGGTACTGGCTCAGACAGTAGATATGGATTTGGGTTCACGGGATATCAATCAGCTAATTAAATGCGTCTATGCGGAATTGAACGGCAATGATGGAATGGCTGAAATCTGCTATGCAGACGGAATAAGATATGAACCGGCGATTGCTGTTCTAAAACTACAAAATAAATGGGTGGGCCGCCAGGCTGACAACAGAATCCAACCGGACCCGCAAAAGGTATACGTCGTAACCGGGGGCACCAGAGGCATCGGGGCTGAAGCAGTCCGGCTGCTGGTCAGAAGGGGAGCGAAAAAGCTGCTGCTCATGGGCTTTCAATCCTACCCTCCCAAAGAGGCGTGGAGTGATATCCTGTCCGATGGTTCAGGCGATCCGGGTACTCAGGCCAGACTGAAGCGGGTACGGGAGCTGGAAGACTGCGGGGCAGAGGTTGAGATTTATTCCGGTTCTCTGACTCATTCAGAACAGCTTCACACGTTCTTGCAACGAATCAGGCAGCAGTGGGGAGAAATCGGCGGCGTGATCCATTGCGCGGGTTCCAGTCTGAATAACCATCCGGCTTTTATTAATAAAAGGATTGACGACATTCGCCATGTATTTGAGCCCAAGGTCGAGGGAGTAGAAGCGCTGCATCAGCTGTTCGAGCATGATTCACTGGACTTCTTTATTCTCTTCTCTTCCATCTCGGCTCTATCGCCAATGCTTTCGGTGGGACTTAGCGATTACAGTGCGGCCAATTATTACATGGACCTGTATGCAAGACATCAATTCACGCTGGGAAATAAGTATTTTCAATCGATGATATGGCCGAGCTGGTCAGAGGTCGGTATGCTGGCGGATTCCGGGTTTCAACTCAGTCCACTGTACGCACAGTCGGGGCTGACACCGCACAGCTTGGCCGATGGATTATATATGCTGGAGGATGTCATTTGCGGCATGGAATATCCGAGCGTGGTTCCGGCCATTATCCGTACGGATGATTTTAATCCGGATCTATTAATTCGGACAAGCTCCACCAATCCAGCAAAAGGTCATTCTCTATCTCTGCCGGGCGGACATAAGAAAAATGCAGCTTCTACTATGCCCGGGGCAGTCATGAAAGAAAAGATAGAGCTGATTAAGGATATTTTCTGCGAACAATTGAAGCTCCCAAAGAACCGGTTGCGGGACGATATGCCTTTTGCCGAAATCGGAGTGGATTCCATTTTATTAATTGAGGTCATTAAAAAGCTGGATGAGGTTCTGCATACCCGAATTGATCCCGCTCTCTTTTTTGAACTCAGGGATGTGCGAGCTTTAGCTGAGCACCTGTTCAAGGATAACGACAACGTGCATACGAAAGACTTCGCCGAATTGCGATCTGAAATGGCAAATGAAATCAGGCTGGATGAGCGGTACAGCCGCGTGTTAAGGGATCAGGTTAACCGTGTGAGCGAAACCGAAGAACAAGATAACCGAATTGCCGTAATCGGCATAGGCTGCCATTTTCCGGGGGCAAGGGACAAGGAGAGCTTCTGGAACAATCTGCGGCAAGGCGTGGACAGCATATCGGAAGTTCCAACCAGCAGATGGGATACCGATGAATTATATTCCCCCGTTCATGCGGAGGGAAAGAGTATCAGCAAGTGGGGAGGCTTTATCGAGGATATCGAGCTGTTCGATGCGGAATATTTCGAAATTCGGGAGAACGCAGAGCAGGTCAGTCCTTTGATGAGGCAGTCACTTGAGGTTACAGCAAATGTAATCCTTGACGCCGGTTATGAAAAGTCCGAATTAAGCGGCAGAAAAGTGGGCGTGTTTATCGGAGCCCATCCGGGCTCATACCCTGGTTGGATCAAGGATATCAATAAAAATACAATCATCGGGATCGGACAAAATTTTATCGCATCCTATGCTTCACATTTCTTTAACTTCAAAGGGCCGAGCCTGACCGTAGACAGCGCGTGCTCATCCTCACTTATGAGCTTGCATCTGGCATGCCAGAGCATCCGTTCCGGCGAGTCGGAGATGGCGATTGCCGGTGGAGTGGACTTGATTCTGGATGAACGTCCTTATCTGGTGTTCAGCGCTTCCAAAGCGATGTCTCCGGATGGCAAATGCCATACCTTTGACACGGATGCCAACGGGATCGTGCCAGGTGAAGGCTGCGGAGCCGTTCTGCTGAAGCCGCTCGCCAAAGCGATAGCGGATGGGGACAGAATCTACTCGGTAATTGAGGCTTCAGCGTCCAACAACGACGGACGGACGATGGGCGTCACGACTCCGAGCATGCAGGCACAGGAAGAAGTTATTGCGGAAACCATACGTCGCGCTAATATTGACCCGAGAACGATCGGTTATGTGGAGACACATGGCACGGGTACGATGATCGGCGATCCGATCGAGCTGAAAGCTTTAACTTCGGTATACAAAAAATATACCGATGCCACCCAGTTCTGCGGCGTTGGAAGTGTGAAAACCAACATCGGCCATTGCCTAAGCGCGGCGGGAATCGCCAGCTTTATCAAAGCGGCCCTGTCCGTATATCACAAAACCCTTGTCCCTACCCTGAATTGCAGTAAGCCAAATCCGAGATTTGATTTCGGGCATTCCCCCTTTTATCCGGTTATGCAGGCTAAGGACTGGGAGAGATACGGGGATGCACGGCGAGCGGCCGTCAGCTCCTTCGGATTCGGAGGAACCAATGTTCATATGATCCTTGGAGAGTGTGAAGACAAGCTGCTGAATAGCTATACAGAGCGAAGAAAACCATTGCCCCTGGCAGCGTTTCGCAAACAAAGGGCATGGGCGAATGACGAGAGATTAGCTCAGCTTTTATTTCTTGAATTCGTGGAAGAAATGTGAAGTTGAATACTGGAAAGCGGAGAGGTGTACACTGATGGACGCTTTAAGCGACGTGCGGTTCAGTACAGTGATAAAAAACAGCAATTATATCGTGAGGGACCATAGAGTACACGGTGTAAGAATTATGCCGGGCGTCACCTTACTCGATATGATCTACCGATTTTTACAGACCAAAGGCATCGCCCTGCGGGACGTCGAGCTTACTAAGGTTCTTTTTAGTGAACCGGTATCCACCAGTGAACAATATGATAAAAAAATCCAGATCAGCTTCACGAAGAAAGCAGAGGGCTACCTCGTGCTGGCGCAAAGCCAAAAGGTGAAGGATGGAACGGTTCTTGGCGAGACCTGGGATGAAAACCTGCGTTGTGAGCTGCATTTGAACCCTGCGGACAACAGTGACAGAAAATCCATCGATATTCATCGAATTAAAGGCGAAAGCCAGCGTGTGGAAGACATGGACTACGCCTATGGCTATGTCCGGAAAATAGATATCCGGCATCGGGACTTCATGAAGGGGCTGGGTAAACTTTACTACGGCGATCAACGGATTCTAGCCGAGATTTCATTGGGAGAGCTTGCTGAGCAATACATGGACCATTTCTATATGCATCCGTGCTATCTCGATGCAGCCACTTTGGTTCAGGGTTTTGTTGTCCTGCAGGACATAGATTTTTCTCAAGAAATCCATGCGTCCATTCCGATGTTTATCGAGTCCTTCCGTTCCTACGAACCGATGAAAGAAAAAATATACGTATATATCAAGGATGAGGGCTACCCAGACGGAGCGATTAAGGACCTGATGTACTTTGATATTGAGGTTTACAACGCACAGGGGGAGGAAATCGCCAGCTTTAAGAGATGGGGACTCAAGAAAATCCGGTCCCGGGAGCTGATCAGCAAGCTTCAGCAGGTAGAACTGTCCGAATCCCAAATTGAACAACCTAAGCCTCAACCGGCTGTAGCATCACTGAACCATACGGTCAAAGCAGGAGGAGAAGACGCGCAAAAGGAAGCGGTCATCACCTGCTTAAAGCAAATGGTAAGCAGCTTGTCCGAAGTGGATGAGGCCGATATTCAAATTGGTGAAGGATTTTACAATCAGGGACTTCATTCGCAGGATCTGCTGAATATTGTTAATCAGCTTGAACAAAAGCTCGGAACCAGTCTGTATCCTACGCTGTTGTTCGAATACGCCAATATTGAAGAACTCAGCCAATATATCCTGTCAGAGCATCGGGATTCGTTTTTCAAGTCTCAAAATGCCATTACAGAGCAAGAAATTACGGAGCCGAAATCAGTTCATCCCGCCACTCTTTGCTATGCTCCACACTGGGAAAAGAGCCAGCCCAAACCAAGGGAACGGACAGAACAGGCGGAGCATGTGCTTGTCTTTTGCCAAAGTCATGACGAACTGTACCATTTGGCAGGAAAGAGTGAAAGCGAGAATTTCAGTTTCGTGCTCCCGGGAGAGCAATTTGCAGCTGGTGGTAATCATACTTACCGTTTGAATCTGTCTAACGAGGCGGATTACATGAAATTGGTGGATGAGCTGAAGCGAGAGGACCGTCTTCCCGCGATACTTGTCAACAGCTTGAATGCAGGAAGTTTAAGCAGCGCAGGCTTGCAGGATTTGACGGAAAACCGTATTCACCCGATGTTTTATATGCTTAGAGAGCTTCTGAGAAACAAAATTAGATCACTTTTGAAAGTCATGTACTTCTATGACCAGGAATGGTCAATGGTTCACCCGGGCGATGCAGCTATGGAGGGCTTCCTGCATTGCATACAATCCGAAACGGATAAAGTCGCATATAAATGCATTGGCATGGACGCCACCCATCGGGGAATGTTAGCGGATATTTTTTATAAAGAAGCCTACGGTGACTGGGCTAATGACCGCAGCGTTTGGTATGAACAAGACAACCGGCGAGTTAAGGGTTATCGAAAAGTCGGACAGGCAGTGGGTAGCAGTGAGTCATCAATTCGAAAGAATCATACTTATCTGATCACGGGCGGAACGGGCGGAATCGGGATCAACCTGGCCGAGCATATTCTAAATCATGGAGGTAAGGCTGTTCTTTGCGGAAGGGGAGCAGACACTCCAGAAGATATAAAGACAATGCAGGCCATGAACAAGTCTTTGGATTATGTGACCTGTGATGTTACGGACCGGGCAGCTGTAGATAGACTGCATGTCCACATCAAAGAAAAGTACGGCAAATTGGACGGAATTATCCACTGCGCAGGCCTAACCCGTGATTCCTATTTAGTTCATAAAGAAAAGGATGAGCTGGAACAGGTGCTTCAGGTGAAAATTGACGGCACCGTAAATATTGACGAAGTGTTTAAGGATGAACCGCTTGAGTTCTTTGTTGTTTTTTCGTCGGTGGCAGGCATTCTGGGGAACCCGGGTCAAAGCGACTATGCTTACGCTAATTTATACATGGACGGTTATATGCTTCAAAGAGAAGCTTGGAAACAAATGAATCTCCGAAGCGGAAAATCGCTTGCTGTGAACTGGCCTCTTTGGAAAGAGGGAGGAATGAAAGGGGATAGCCATACTGAACAAACGTTAAAACACAGGTTCGGCATCTCCCTTTTAGAAACCGCACAAGGTATAGAGGCATTGGAATGGGCGCTGAAACGGGACGAAATTCAAATGGTCATTCTGCCGGGAGAAGAAAGCAAGATCGATTCTATTCTCCTTCAGGATATAAGTACGAACGACGCCCGTCCAGCGTCAGTGGAAACCCCGTGTGTTGAGGTTTCTAATTCATCCGAAGAGGATGACTTGGCGATTATCGGCATTAGCGGAAGGTTTCCGGGGGCTGACAATCTGTTCGAATATTGGGATCTTTTGAAGGCAGGAAGAGATTGTATTTCTGAAGTTGATCCAGAAAGATGGAGTCACGAGGAAGTTCAGCAGACAGCCAGTAAAAGCTGGAATAAGAATTGCTCCAAATGGGGCGGATTCATTCGCGATGTGGACAAGTTCGATTCTTTATTGTTCAACGTGGCGCCTTATCAAGCCGTCCTGATGGACCCGCACGAACGGGTATTTCTGGAGCTGGCATGGGAAGCTTTTGAGGATGGCGGCTACGTAAAGTCGAATTTAAAAGGCAAAAAAGTGGGAGTATTCGCAGGCGCAATGTGGATGCAGTATCAGCTCTACAATAACAGCCAGCATGTCTCCACCTCGACCCTCTCATCCATTGCCAACAGAGTGTCTTATTATTTCGGACTGACCGGACCTTCACTCGGCATAGATACGATGTGTTCCTCGTCAATGACGGCCTTGCATCTGGCTTGTCAAAGCGTCAAGAGCAAGGATTGTGCCATGGCATTGGTGGGAGGAGTCAATCTCTCCGTTCATCCGGACAAGTATTTATTGTTGACGCAGGGCAATTTTGCCTCTTCCGATGGAAGGTGCAGAAGCTTTGGCGAAGGCGGGGACGGATATGTGCCCGCAGAGGCGGCAGGGGCGATCCTGATTAAGCCGCTGAAGCAGGCGGAGAAAGATAATGACCGAATATATGCGGTGATCAAGGGAAGTGCGATCAATCATGGCGGGGAGGCCAGCGGCTTCACCGTTCCCAACCAGAAGGCTCAGGAGGAAGCGATCTCCGAAGCGATCAGAAGAAGCGGGATCGACGCCAATTCGATTAACTACATTGAAGCTCACGGCACGGGAACCTCTTTGGGAGATCCAATCGAGATTAAAGCTTTGATCAATGCTTATCAACCTCTCAAAGATGATCAATTCTGCTGCGCGGTAGGCTCGGTAAAGTCTAACATAGGCCATGCGGAAGCGGCGGCCGGAATCTCCTCCATCGCCAAAGTCATCCTGCAAATGAAACACGGGCAACTGGTTCCTTCGATTCACTCAGAGGTGCTCAATCCGCATATTCGCTTTGGGGATTCCGGCTTTTATGTTCAGCGGGAGCTGGAGGAGTGGAAACCGGTTCAGCATTTGGTTAACGGCAAAACGGTCGCTTATCCCAGACGGGCCGGCATTAGCGCTTTTGGGGCTGGAGGATCAAATGCCCATCTCATTCTGGAGCAATATAACCGAACCGGAGTTAAGGATAGCCGTAAATATGTGGCAGAACAAAATATCTTTGTTTTGTCAGCACAGACCGGGGAGCGACTGCATGCATACGCTCAGCGAATGTTGCAATTTCTTAAAAAAGGAAGAACCCTTCGGTCAAAACCGTCTGAGGACGTGACAGCAGCATTGAAAGCTTCCATTTCAGAGCTGTTAAACATACCTGTTCTTCGTATCAGTGAAGAAAGTTCCATCAGCGAGTTGGGCTTGGGTCATGTGGAGCTCATTCAACTATGCGAAAGCCTTAACGCGACACACAGCATAAATATTCAGGCGTCTGCTATAGCAGGGGATTTGACGGTTCAGGAAGTGAGCAGACAAATTTCTGCTGGTTTGGCCAGGGTTCATGAAGACAACTCCACTGACGGGACTCAGGAAATCAAGGAAATCCCGCTGCATGATCTTGCTTATACGCTTCAGGTTGGCAGAGAACCGATGAAGCATCGGTTGGCTATCATATTTGCCTCATTGGAAGAGCTGTTGGAGCAATTGGCTTTATATTTAAACCACCAAACTTCAGATCGGCTGTTTACAGGTGAAGCGGGCAGAATTAGCACTGAAAACGGTCAAGAAGGATACGGTTTCCAATATTGTGAAAATATTTCCAGATTGTGGACGGAGGGAGCTTCGATCGCTTGGCGGACACTTTATGGGGACAGCGCGCCTGAATTCATTTCATTGCCGCATTATCCTTTTGCCAGAAAGAGATATTGGATCGAACCTGCGGAACAGGCTTTGGCAGACATGGATCATCGCTCAGTTAGTCAAAAGAAACCGGTGGAACAGGCACAAGTACAGATGCAGCTACAGCCGAACCGAACCGGGCATAAGGTGGTTGAAGAGTATACCGGCAATGAGGTTGAACTCGAAGTGATTGACGGCAATGTGGCTATCATCAGGATTCAGGATGCCAAGCACAACAATACCTTTACCCATGAAGTCATACAAGGCTTTACCTATTGCTTTGACAAAGCTCAAAACAACGAGCAGATTAAGGCGATTGTAGTGGCGGGAAATGATCGGATATTCTCAATGGGTGGCACCCAGGAACAGCTTCTGGACATATCGGATTCGAAGCTGAGCTTTACAGATGCGCCAATTTTGTACAAAGGCATGCTGGAATGTCCGATCCCCGTTATATCCGCGATGGAGGGACATGCTTCCGGTGGAGGTATGTTGTTCGGGCTGTATGCGGATATCGTGGTCATGGCGGAGGAAAGCGTGTATAGTGCCGCGTTTGCCAAATATGGGTTTACCCCGGGCATGGGAGCGACATTCATTTTGGAAGACAAGCTCGGCAAAAATCTCGCAACAGAGATGATGTTCACAGCAAAAATGTACACTGGAGAACAGCTTAAAAGCAGAGCTGCATCGGTGATTTTCCGGAAAAAAAATGAGGTGCTTCAGGAGGCCGTTTCCATCGCCCGTCTCATTGCGGAAAAGCCCAGAACAACAGTCAGCGTACTCAAGCAGGAGCTGTCCGGACGGGTACTGGATACGTTATTACGCTGTGTAGAGCGCGAGAATGAAATGCACCGGATCACCTTTACAACACCTGAGGTCAAGGAAAAAATTCTGCACCTTTACAGGGCTTCGGATACAGAAAGCAGCCAACTGCCCAAGGTGTATCCCGCAACCTCGCCGGCCATCGAGGAAAAACAGGCCAAGCCGGCAACGGTCAACAACTCAAGTCCGGCGCAAGATGTGAAAGCAGAATTAATCCAAATCATAGGCAGCCAGATTCAGATAGAAGTCGATGAGCTGGATGCGGATATGAATTTCAAGGATATGGGAATTGACTCCATAAGCGGGGTCGAAATTGTAAGAGATATCAACGAGACATTCCACACACATCTCGACACCATTGATATCTACGATAATTCTACGATCAATAACCTTGCTGCGCATATTCAACGCAAGCGCAATACGTCGCAGGTGGATGAAAGCATTGCAGATCAAGCACCGGATAACAGCGACCGGCATGTGCTGGAGCTTTTGTCCAGATTGAATGAGGATGAGCTGGATGTCGATGAAGTGGCCCAGTTTTTGGAGGTGTACTATGAGTAATGCCGATATCATCAAGCAAATATTGCAACAGATCAAGGACAATCAACTGGATGCCAAGGAAGGCCTCAGAAGAATAAACGTATTAAAGCAGCAGCAAACCGTCCCCAATACCAGCGGGCAACAGGAGTTGTCTGCAGAGGCTGTGGAGCAGAAAGTAAAGGAAGTATTATGCAGGATCATACAGCTCCATCCGGGCGATGTGAATCTGGATATCTCCTTTAAGGAAATGGGCGTAGATTCGATCAGCAGTGTGGAAATTGTCAGAGATTTAAATGATGCCCTTCATATTCATATGGACGGCATTCAGCTCTACGATTACCCGACTATCCCCGAGCTTGCCCGGTATATATTGAAGGAAATTCAAAAAAACAACATCGGAGTATCGGAAAACCTGAAGCAGGAACAAAGCACACAGGATCAGGCTGGGCAAAAGAGATTGAATCACAGATATGAATATATGAATGATTTAATCGATCAATTTTCAAAATCCAAACCGGACACACCGGCCACCGAAACCAATGAATCTTTAGTGAAGCATGAAGTAACGTTTAGAAAGGCAGAAACGGCTCCGGAACCCGCTGCAAAAAAGAAGCCCGGAGCGCTTTCCCTGAAATCTTTGGGCGGAAACCAGGAAATGAAGACTCAGGAGCAGCAAAATACCAAACTGAATCTCACCTCATCCCTACAATCCGAGGCCTCAAGCGCGGTAAAGGATGGCATTGCAATTATAGGTATATCCGGAAGATTTCCGGGAGCATCCACACCCCGGGAGCTTTGGCGGAATCTGCGGGATGGTGTATGCAGTACTGGTGAAATTCCAGGCGACAGATTTGATATCCATTCCTTATTTGATGAAGACCGGAAGGCGTTTCAAAAAACCTATTGCAAGGTTGCCGGGCTGATCGACAGCGTGGACGAATTTGACCCTTTATTTTTCAACATCTCACCCAAGGAAGCGGAAATTATGGACCCGCAGCAAAGGATTTTTTTGGAGGAAGCCTGGAAAGCGCTGGAGGATGCGGGATATTCTGATCTCTCAGTCCAGGATACCCGCTGCGGTGTATTTGTCGGTTGTGCACCGAGTGATTATACCAAACATCTGGATGCGAACAGGCTTGGCAATACCGCAGAGGCTTTTACCGGGACTTCGTCGTCGATCTTGGCAGCCAGAATCTCCTATTTCCTGAACCTGAAAGGCCCAAGCATTTCCCTGGATACCGCATGCTCCTCCTCTTTGGTAGCTGTGCATCAGGCATGTATGAGCTTATGGAGTGAAGAATGCGATATGGCGCTGGCCGGTGGAATCCGGTTGATGTTTACTCCCGACAGCATGGTGCAAAGCAGCCAAATGGAGATTTTATCGGCGGAGGGAGTATGCAGACCTTTTGACAATGCGGCAGATGGCACTTTGTTAAGTGAAGGCGTTGGAATCGTTGTGTTAAAGCCGCTTGAGAAGGCACTGCAAAACAGGGATCACATCTACGGTGTCATCAGAGGAACGGGCGTGAATCAGGACGGCAGAACCAATGGCATTACGGCGCCGAGCGTGAACTCGCAAATCCAGCTTGAGAAAGCGGTGTACGAGAAATTTCGGATCGATCCCGCAGATATTAATTATGTGGAAGCTCATGGAACAGGCACTACCTTGGGAGATCCTATCGAAGTGAAGGCGCTGACCGAATCGTTCCGGGAATTCACGAAGGCCAGCGGTTATTGCGCACTTGGCTCCATCAAAGCTAATATCGGACACGCGACGATGGCTGCCGGGGTGGCCGGGATTATAAAAGTAGTGCTGGCCTTAAAAAGCAGGAAGATACCGCCATTAATTCACTATGAGCAGTTAAATGAAAAGATCAGGCTGGACGGAAGCCCTTTTTATATTAATACGGATTTGATCGACTGGCCCGAAAACAAGAAACGCTCCAGAATGGCCGCCGTCAGCGGCTTCGGATTCAGTGGCACAAACTGTCATGTGGTCATTGAAGAATACAAGGGTGGAGACGAGTACCGGCAGTGACTTTACGCAGCGATAAGGTAGAGAAGTGGAGGCTAAACGGATGAGCAATAATGACATACATAGCAACCGCCCTTTTTATCTGTTTCTCTTTTCAGCCAAGACCAGGGAGGGCCTGATTCAGAGATTAGCAGATTTAAAAGAGTGGGCAGGGGAAGAGCCGGAAACGAATGCGGGAAATATCGCCTATACGTTATCCATCGGCAGAAGTCACTTTCATGAAAGAGCAGCCTTGATTGCGAGAGATACGGAGGAACTTAAAGCGGAGCTTCTCCGAAAGCAAAATGAACTTATGTCTCCAGCAAGCAATTCAAGCAACAATAGCAAGCGGAAGCATAGCGAAAAAGAGGATCAGCTCAGATTTTCCGGTTTGGTTGAACAATTGGAAGCCTCCACAGGAACCGATTCCCTATATAAAGAAGCGCTGCACAAGATCGCCGATTTGTACATGGAAGGCTGTGATTGTGACTGGAGCAAACTGTACCAGGATCGTCCTTACTACAAGATTCCGCTGCCGACCTATCCTTTTCAAAAGAACAAGTACTGGTTGAATTTGAAAGCTGAGAAGGAGTCGACCGGGGGCAAGGATGTGGTTCATTCCTTATGCCCGGTGCTGGATTATAATAGATCAACGGTTCATGAGCAGATTTTCGAGAAAGGGTTGACCGGTGAAGAATTTTACCTGAAGGATCATGTCGTTTCGGGACATAAGCTTCTGCCCGGGGTTGTTCAGCTTGAAATGGCATTATCCGCGGCCACCTGTTCACTACCCGGGACTACTGTTCGCAAGATAACGAATGTGGTTTGGTCCTACCCGATCCAAATGGACAATGATGAATCCGGCAAGCCGGTTCAAATCCGCTTATTTCCGGGAGAATCGGACAGTGAGCTGGGCTTTGAAATAACGAGCGTCTCCTCCGGGGAGACGGTCATTCATAGTCAGGGAAATATCGGCTATGCAGAGGAGCAGTCGAAAGCTCCATTGGAATCGATAGATATCGCAGCGTTGAGCCGCAATAAAGCGAGAATCAGCGGTGCGCAAGTCTATGAAAAGTTCAGGAAGCATCAGCTTCACTTAGGTCCCGCCTTTCAATCCATGACCGAAATGTATGCAGGGGACACGGAAGCGGTAGCCTTTATTGAACTCCCTGCACATTTGCGGGAGGATTTCGCCAAGTATACGCTGCATCCTACCGTCATCGACGGAGTACTGGAAGCGGTAATTGGATTAGTTAGCTCCAATTCAGATCATGAGGGCGCGGTAGCGCTGCCGTTTTCATTTGACAGTATGGAGATCTTCGGGCCTATACCTGCTAACTGCGTTTCTTATGTACAAAAGATCGAGTCCGGCAACAACAGCGGGGATCAGGCTTTTGACGTAGTGCTGGCAGATGAACAGGGCCGGGTATTATTGAAGTTCACACGTTTTGTATTAAAGGTTTTTTACCAGGGAAGGCAGCATAGCATCGAGGAGATGGGCTTTTCCTATCAGTGGAAGGACAGTGGAACAGGCATACGGTTAGATAGCCGGATTGCCGGTGATATTGTGATTTTTGCCGATCATCCGGATTTGGTTCAGGAGATTGCAAAACGCCATCAGGGCCAGGTGTTTGTGGTCGAACCCGGTTTACGGTTCCAGCAAGAGGGAGAATATCATTACCTGATAAATCCTTCGAATAAACAGGATTATGTGCAATTGTTCCGTGAATTGAACAGCAGAGGTTGCTCACTGGAGCGGGTTCTGTATGAAAGGCTGGAGCGTGGCGCTTCCTCGGAATTTGATGCTGCCGAAGCTTACCAAAGTCAATTATATATGGCTCAAGCCTTGATGGAGGTCCAACCCGGGCATACGCGAGTCATCCAGATATGCAAGGTTCAGAATGATATGATTGCTCCCGTACTGGGAGCCTTAAGGGGTTTCAATAAAACATTAAAGCTGGAAAACTCCAAGCTGCATTTTACAGCTCTATTCATAGGGAAGGACAGCTTACAGGATATCTATCCCATGATCGCTGCCGAGGTGGAGTCAGCCGACTATGAAGTGCTGTATAAGAATGGCAAAAGGTACATTCATACCCTCACGGAGATAAAACTGCCGTCAAACAGCGGTTCATCGGAAATACTTCGCTCGCAAGGTGTTTATTGCATTACGGGCGGCCTGGGGAAGCTAGGGTTAATCCTCGCGGAATATCTGGCTGGGCAGTTTCAGGCGAAGCTGGTATTGATCGGCAGGTCATCGCTTCGGCCGGAGCATGAACAGAAAATTGCCTATCTGAAAAGCCTGGGTGCAGAGGTGCACTATGTACGTGCCGATATCTCCCAGGAACAGGAAGCAATTGAAGCGGTGGCTGAAGTTAAGAGTAAGTTCGGCGTGATCCATGGCCTTATTCATTGCGCCGGAGTCGCCCATGACTCATTCATTGCCTCAAAGAACGATCAGCAGGCAACCGAAGTACTTCAGGCAAAAATACAGGGACTAGTTCAACTCGACCGTGCGACACAGGATGACAAGCTGGATTTTGTTGTTGCGTTCTCATCGATTGCTGCCATTACCGGAAATATCGGCCAGAGCGATTATGCCTACGCCAATGCCTTCATGGACTATTATGCCGCTTATCGTCATCATCTTGTCCAGTCGGGGCAAAGATACGGCAAGTCCATCTCCATCAACTGGCCGCTCTGGAAGGACGGAGGAATGTCCGTAAATGATCAGACCCTGCTGTTTTTCAAAAACACCGTCGGGCTTAAACCGCTCCAAATAGCGGATGGGTTGGCGTATTTTCATTCGGTCGTAAATGCCGATGTGCAGCAGATTTTGATTCTGCAAGCCAATCGAAAAAAAATCAGCGGTATTTTGGGATTGGAATCCGCATCAGGTTCTGCAGGAACGTCTCCGTTCTCGGAAAAAAATGCCGAATTAAAAGACAAAGTACAGCAGGCCGTGGCGAACATGATCAGTCATCTTATGAAGATCGATCCCGCAGCCATACAGGCTGATCAGGACTTAGGGGAATATGGCTTCAACTCCATTACGTTTACGGACGCCGCCAATGTCATCAACGATACATTCAGCGTCAGGATCACACCGGCGATCTTTTTTGAATATCCTACGGTTCGTTCATTGGCAGCCTATTTGGCAGAAACCTATGAAGTCGAGCTGCTAGATCATTTCAACCGGGGAGAAGAGCAAGCGGTTCTTGCCTCCGTTGACTACGGAACGGCCAAGACAGCAGTCTCAGGCATAAGGTGCAGGCAGAACTGGAAAAAGCACAAGCCGGACGCATCCGGAAAACGCGAGCCCATTGCTATTATCGGGATCAGCGGGACCATGCCGCAATCCAAGGATATGCATGAATTCTGGGATAACCTGAAGGATCAGAAGGATCTGATCTCCGAGATCCCCGGGGACAGATGGGATTATCATGAGCTTAACCGGTTAAAAAGCCGCCACTCCGAAAAGCCGATCTCCAGCTGGGGAGGGTTCATGGAGGATGCGGATAAGTTTGACCCTGCCTTTTTCAACATAAACCCGAGAGAAGCCGACCTGATGGACCCCCAGCAGCGGATCTTCCTTGAAACCGTATGGTCAACGATAGAGGACGCTGGATACAGAGCCTCGGAGTTGTCGGGAAAAAAAGTCGGACTCTTTGTAGGGGTGTCTACGAGTGATTACAGCACGCTTTTACAGGATAATGACATCGAGGTGGAGGCTTATTCCTCTACGGGCAGCTCTCATTGTGTACTGGCGAACCGCATTTCGTATTTATTTAATTTCCGCGGACCGAGCGAGCCGATTGATACCGCCTGCTCGAGCTCTTTGGTTGCGGTGCACAGAGCGGTGGAAAGTATTGCGAACGGAGACTGTGACCAGGCGATTGCCGGAGGAGTAAATGTTATCGTCAGTCCAACCTTGCATATCTCCTTCAGCCGGGCGGGGATGCTGTCTCCGGACGGCAGATGCAAAACCTTTGACCAAAATGCAAACGGATATGTCCGAGGGGAAGGCGCAGGGGCGATCCTGTTAAAGCCGTTAAGTCAGGCTGAAGCGGACGGGGATTACATCTATGCGGTGATAAAAGGAACTGCCATTAATCATGGCGGAAAGGTCAGCTCCTTGACGGTACCGAATCCGAAAGCTCAGGCGGAGGTGCTGGTGGAAGCGTACGACAAGGCGGGCATTTCCCCGGATACCATCGGATATATCGAAGCCCATGGAACAGGTACCAGCCTTGGCGATCCGGTGGAGGTTAATGCCCTTAAAAATGCGTTTAAAGATCTCTACCAAAAGCATCAGATTGCCATGCAGCAGACGCGTTACTGCGGATTGGGCGCGGTTAAAACCAATATCGGACATTTGGAAGCAGCCGCAGGCATAGCCGGTGTTCTGAAGATAGTCATGGCGATGAAGCATAAGCTGTTACCGGGCAACGTCCATTTTGAGCAGCTCAATCCGTTTATTGAGATGGATCACTCGCCTTTTTATATCGTAGAGAAGACGCAGGAATGGAAAACGATTCGCGGTGAGAATAGAAGGGCAGGGGTTAGCTCCTTCGGTTTTGGCGGTGTCAATGCCCATGTGGTGTTGGAAGAATACAATTGTTCCGTTGTGGCTGCCGAAGCATCCGAGCCGGGAAACCTGATTGTCCTTTCTGCCAAAAATAAAGCTCAACTGCTCAAGAAAGCCAAAGAGCTTGTTCACTATCTAACGGATCATGCAGAGATTGATGAACTGACGCTTCATAATATCGCCTATACACTGCAGGTCGGCAGAGAAGAAATGGAAGAGAGAATCGCCTTCACTGCCAGAGATAAATCAGACATGCTGAGCCGACTGGGAAACTATGTATCCCGGCCCGAAGGTGAAGCATCGATACTTTCGCAACATGTCGATAACAGGCAGAAACGGTCGGCAAAACCTCAAGCGATAGACAATCAAGCTACTGGCGAGCCTGTTGGATTTGAGGGATTAAACAGCATCATGAAACAGTGGATTGCTGGAGAATCGGTCAATTGGAGCGCGATTAATGTGAATCGCAAGGGCAGACGCATCCCGCTGCCTGCGTACCCTTTTGCCAAGGAAGTCTGTTGGGTCAGCAAAAATACGCGCCGCATCACTCCCAAATTATCGCCGGGAGAAGAGAGAAGCGCGCTGCATCCGATGGTGGACAGCAATGTATCCACCATGGAGGAGGAGAAGTTCAAGAAGACGCTGCGGCTTGATCAGTCTTTTCTAAAAGACCATGTCGTGGGAGGCAAAATCTTGCTTCCGGGAGTCGCATATCTGGAGATGGTAAGAGCTGCCGCAGACCTGGCGGGTATCCACCCGATCACGGGTTTAAAAGACATTAGATGGATTAAAGCGATTGAGATGGACACGGACCGGAAAGATATTTTTACTACCTTTCAGTTGTCTGACAATAACGAGCTGGAATATCGGGTGTTCAGCGAAGTTGGCGACCAGCGCATCCTGCATTCGTACGGAAAAATTCTGCGGGAAACTCCGGCTGCAGCTCAAACGATAGAAGTCGGGAAAATCAAGGAGAAATGCTCTGTCATTCTGGAAAAAGAAGAGTGCTACGAGCATATTTTCAAAGGGGTCGGTTTTGATTACGGTCCGGCGTTCAAGGTTACCAATAGAGCTTATTGCGCTGAGCTTGAAGGGTTGTCCGAGCTGTCCCTGCCTGATCATTTGGATGCTGAATACGAGCAATATGCGCTGCATCCGTCGATTATTGATGGAGCCGTCAGATCCGTCTCTTGGGTCGGCAGACGAACGGATGAGGATTTAACGCTCAGAGTGCCTTTTGCCCTGGATCGAATGGAGCTCATTGGTGAAGTTCCCAAGCGCTGCTATGCCTATGCCAAACCTTCTGAAGGAGCTACCGGCACCGATGATGAGGGAACAAGAAAGTATGATATTCAAATTGTGAATGAAGACGGCCAAGAGGTTGTAAGACTATTCGGCTTCTCGATTAAGCAGTACGCGCCCAAAAGCGCAGTGGATCAGCCTATTGCCAGCATAAACCTGTACACATCCAAATGGGTAGAGGCTACTATTCCGGCGGAATCAGCCGCTATTTCATCTGTACTGGTGTTCGGTACGGCCCCATTGGCGGATTCCATCCGCGATCAGGGCCTCCTCAAGGGAGTAGCTGGGGATTGCATCATTCAGGTGAGCGCCGGAGCAGGATTTGCCCAAATCAACCAGGGACAGTATGTGATTCATCCTGCGGAAGAAGCCGATTATCACCGATTGTTTGATTCTTTAATGAGCCAGGGTCAGGAACTACAACATATTATTCATGCCTGGAATATGGATGATGCGGGCGCCGTTTCAAAGGAACAGGCTCAAACTGCCGAAAATCTGGATGCGCATTTGGATCAGGGACTATATTCGATTTTATATGTATTGAAAGCTACAGCTGCCCTGAAAGCAAAGTCCAAAATCAGATGCCTTTACGCCTACACAGGCTCGGATGACCGGCAAACACCTTTGAATGAAATGGTCGCCGGATTCTCCGAATCTCTGTCTGCAGACCATCCGCTTTTCCAGTTGAGCTTGGTTCGGATGAATGAAGTAGCACCCGCTCAGGCTGCTGAACGCTTGATTCAGGAGCTGAATCCGCCCCACTTGGCTAATGGAACAGTAATTTTATATGACGGGGAAACGAGATATTTGAAAAAGCTTTTCCCTCATCAGATAATTCATCAATCAGAGGGAACGAAATTCGTCAAAGGCGGAGTCTACATCATCACAGGCGGGACAGGCGCACTAGGCATGATTGTGGCAACTGAGTTGGCGGAGAAATATCAAGCCAGGCTGGTGCTTTCCGGTAGGCAGGAGTCGGATGAACAGATTCAAGCGAAGCTTGAGCGTCTGGCCAGCTTGGGAGCAGAAGCCATATATATCAAAGCAGATGTGGCGAGTGATAGCGATACGACTCAATTAATCATGGAAGCCAAGCGAAGTTTTCACCGGATTAACGGGATCATCCATTGTGCTGGAATGGGAGATACGACCAAAGTGTCCCAAGGCAGCAAAGCAAGCTTTTCACGCATTCTTTCTCCCAAAGTGAACGGGACGGTCTATCTGGACCTGGCAAGCAAGGATGAGCCACTGGATTTATTTATATTATTTTCGTCCACGTCTGTTGAAATCGGGGATATGGGCGCGTGCAGCTACGCGGCAGCCAATACATTTATGGACCGGTATGCCGTATACCGGGATAAGCTGACCGCAGCGAATCAGCGGCAGGGCAAGACCGTGTCTATCAACTGGCCGTTATGGAAGGACGGAAGGTATCAGATTGAAGCTGCACAGCAGCAGTTGCTTTCCGATTATTACGGCATGCAGCCATTGGACAGCCAAACAGGCATGGACATCCTGGAATCCATTCTAAAAGAGGATGTTGTGCATGTATTTGCGGGCTATGGAGACCAGAAGAAAATTCGGCGTTCCTTGGGCATCGGCAGTACCGTATCAGCCGGAAAAGTGGACACCGATTCTGAAAGCAGTCCGGTAATCAGCGGGGAACTGCTCGACAGAACACAAGCCTATCTGGTTAATTTGCTGGCTAAGACGATGGGCATTTCCAAGGACCGGATCGGGCATGCCTCGCCTTTGGATTCGTTTGGACTGGATTCGATAATGATCCTGGAACTGAATGAGGCATTGCAGCGGGATTTTGAAGGCTTGCCGAACACGCTGTTTTATGAATATAACACCGTACAATCGCTTGCCGGCTACTTCATGGAACAATACCGGGAGCAGCTTGTCCGCCAATTCAAGCTTGCGCAATCTCATAAGCTGGAAGTGACGGCTCAGGAAGAGAATGTGCAAAGGGCTGATTCTTATGAGCTGCGCTCCAGCGGCACACCGCTAAACGGCCGGTTTCTGCCGAAACCGAAACAATCAGTACCAGCGGAGGCAGGCAGCGTTAATGGCGGAGTGATGGATATAGCCGTTATCGGGATGGACGGAAGATTCCCGATGGCGAGCAATATGTCCGAGCTGTGGGAGAATCTGAAGGACGGCAAGGATTGCATAACGGAAATTCCCAAGGACCGTTGGGATTACACGAAGGATTATGATGTGGAAAAAGGAAAGAAGGGCAAGATTTACACTAAATACGGTGGCTTTATCGATGATGTAGATAAATTCGACCCCTTATTTTTCCAGATGACGCCGAGAGATGCCCAGTTGACTGATCCGCAGGAAAGATTATTTTTGGAATGCGCGTATCATACGGTGGAGGATGCCGGATATACGAGGGAACGGTTAGCACAGACCAAAGTAGGCGTATTTGTTGGCGTAATGTATGGTCACTACCAGTTGATCGGTACGGAAGGATATGCCAGCGGAAATCTGGTGGCACCAAATTCTTCTTTTGCGTCTATCGCGAACAGAGTATCGTATTTGTTCAATTTCCAGGGGCCAAGCATGGCGATTGATACCATGTGTTCCTCATCGTTAACGGCGATCCATTTGGCCTGCGAGAGTATTCGCAGAGGGGAAAGTGACACCGCCCTGGCCGGTGGAGTGAATGTGACAATTCATCGCAACAAATACGTATTCCTGTGCAGCCAGCGGTTCGCATCCAGTGAAGGCAAATGCAGAGCGTTTGGCGAGGGTGGAGACGGGTATGTCGCCAGCGAGGGAGTTGGAGCGGTTCTGCTCAAGCCCCTAAGCAAGGCGATAGAGGACGGAGATCATATTTATGGAGTCATCAAAGGTTCAGCGATCAACTCGGGCGGAAAAACGAGCGGCTACACGGTGCCTAACCCGAACGCGCAAGCAGCGGCAATAGCGGAGGCGATTCAGCGATCAGGCATCAATCCCAGATCGATTACCAGTCTTGAGGCCCACGGAACCGGAACATCCCTGGGTGATCCTATAGAAATTGCAGGCCTTTCCAAAGCTTTCGGCCAGTACACAAACGATAAGCAGTTTTGTTCCATAAGCTCGGTCAAATCCAATATCGGCCATCTGGAATCGGCTGCTGGTATAGCTTCTCTTGCAAAGGTGCTGTTGCAGCTGAAGCATCGGACGCTGGTGCCGTCGATTCATACGGATGAATTAAACAATCATATCCATTTTGAGGATACACCGTTCTACGTTCAGCGCACACTGGACCACTGGGAGCAAACAGATCAGGCGCACAGCGCAGTAAGAAGAGCAGGCATCAGTTCTTTCGGCGCGGGAGGATCTAACGTGCACCTTATTGTAGAAGAGTTTGTGTCTCCGCAAGCTGCGAATGAAACGAACGCTAAGAAGCTGATCGTATTGTCTGCCAAAAACCCGGAGCGTTTGATGGAGAAGGTAAATGACCTTTACAGCTTTCTCGGTCAGTCCCTTACTGCCGAGTACAGCCTGGCGAATATCTCCTATACGCTCAACCTCGGCCGGGAAGAAATGGAGGAGCGGATAGCGATCGTATCCACGACGATGGAAGAGCTTAAGGCAGGGCTGAAGTCCGTTTTGGATGGTCAATTAAACGATTCTGTATGCATGGGAAATGCGGCGGTAGCTTTGGAAAACGGAGCAACAATTTTTGGGAATGATCCGGAGGATATTGCTTATATCACTGCACTGGCTAAGAAAAATCAGTTGGAAAGAGTCGCTAAGCTTTGGGTATTGGGAAATCCGATTGATTGGAGCATCCTGTATGCGGGCTTTAAGCCGCAAAAGGTGTCCTTGCCTTTATATCCATTTGCAAAAGAAAGGTACTGGCTTGAGAATGCAGTTGCAGAAGGAAGTAAGAGTTCTTCTTCGAATCTGGATCATCAGGTCGTTCGTACGCTGCACCCACTGGTGGATGTAAATATTTCAACGCTGCGTGAGCAGCGGTTCCGCAAGCGGCTATCCGTGGAACAGTTCTACCTGAGAGATCATATCGTCGCCGATCAGATCCTCCTGCCCGGGGTGGCTTACATTGAAATGGCCAGAGCAGCCGGGGAAATATGCGGAGAAGCTCCTGTCAGTGCGATCAGGGATGTTGTTTGGTTAAAGCCTGTCGTCATGACAGAAGACTTCAAGGATCTTGATATCGTTCTTGAGCCTGTAGAGGATGCCGTACATTATGAAATTTTCAGCACCGAACAGGGAAACAGGGTCGTTCATTCCAGGGGCTTACTGGAATTTGCGGCGGATGCTCCCGCTTACGGAGGCGGCCGGAGATATTTTGACCTGAACGAAATTAAACGGCGCTGCACGAACAGAAAGGATAAACAGGACTGCTACCAGAATGTTTTTAAGGGGATAGGCTTCAACTACGGACCGTCGTTTCAAGTTACGGAAGAGGTCTTAAACGGGGAGATGGAAACGCTGGCCCGTTTGTCCCTGACAGAAGCTTACAGACCTACATTGCAGGACTTTGTGCTGCATCCGGCTTTGTTCGACGGAGCGATCCGTTCAGTCGCGGCGGGACGCGATGCGGAAGGAAGAGCAACACATATCCCGTTCTCGCTTGGAAATGTTGAAATATTCGGGGCTATTCCGTCCGACTGCTGCGTGTACACTCAGGTGAAGGAGCAGCCGGGAGAGAATAATCAGGGACTGAACATTTTCGATATCTCTATTTTGGATTTGGATGGCAATGAAGTTGTCCGGATTGAGGATTTTATCGTCAGACCCTTTGCCGGCAAGCCGGAAGGTCAATCGGGAGATGAAATTTTATACTATACCCCGGTTTACGAAAAAGAAGCACTGACGCATGAGATTGCCGAAGAAAAGCGGAATGTGTTGATTTTTGGCGATCACGGAACAAAGTCTGCTCCATTGACCAACAAGCTGCCGAGTGGATTCGATGCTTGCATTTTGGTCACTAGAGACAAGGAATATAAGGTCTACAACGGAAATCATATGGCCATCAACCCGTCGAGGGAAGAAGACTACGTCCGGCTGCTGTACGAGTTGAAGGAAATCGGGTTTGATGCCACACATATTCTGCACCAGTGGGCCGGATCTCAAACGTTGGTGAAACCGGGTGACTATAACGAAGACAATATTGAGAATGTGCTGGAGCAGATGATGCAGGATGGAGCTTTTTCCGTAATCTACTTGTTCAAGGCATTTGTCAAAGTCTACGGACAGCGGCCATTAAAGTTGTTGTTCGCCTATCAAGGGGAATCGGGTTATTTTACAGCTCCCCATGAAATGGTTGCCAGCTTCGCCAAGTCCATTGTGACGATTCATCACAAGTTCCAAATTGCTTCCGTATCGGTTGATCACACCACCTTGAATACTCCAGGATATCAAGAGACTCTGTTCAAGGAGCTGTTTTCTGAGGGGAATAAAAGCCATACGGATATCCGTTATATCGACCAGCAGCGCCATGTCCGCAAAATTATGCCATTCGAAATGGAGTCTATAAACGGAACGACTGCAAACTCCGTGACTTTTAAAGAGGGAGGCGTCTACCTGATTCCGGGCGGGGCTGGAGCGCTTGGCATGATCTTTTCAAAGCATATCGCCCAACAATATCGCGCTCGGATCGTTTGCGTGGGCAGACAGCCGGAGAATGAGCGGATCACTCGTATGATGAATGAGCTGCGGATCGCGGGAGGAGAGGGACGTTATCTTGAGGGAGACATCTCCAGCGCATCGGATGTTAAGCGAATTATGGACCGGATCAGATCCGAATACGGAATGCTCGATGGCATCATACACTGTGCAGGACAAGGCGATTCGGTTCCGGTTACGGAATCCGACAGCAGTAGGGCCCGGACGGTTATGGGCGCCAAAGTGCAAGGACTCCTCAATCTGGATCTTCAGAGCCGGGGCTTTGATCTGGATTTCATGATTTTGTTCTCTTCCGTTTCTGTGGAATTGGGCGATTTGGGCGTCGGTTATTACTCGATGGCTAACAGCTTTATGGACCGCTTCACTATTATGAGAAATGAATTGGCTTCTAGAGGGCAGAGAAAAGGCAAAACTCTTTCCATCAACTGGCCATTATGGAGCGATGGGGGATTTGAGATCCCGGAGAATGAATCGGTGTTCTATTCCGGCTACCTGGGCATGAAAATGATGAGCGAAGGGCCGGGAATCCGCGCCTTTGAAGAGATTTGCCGTGCGGGTTCATCAAACCTAATCGTTGCCACCGGTAATAAATCGAAGATTGACCATGCCTTTAAGCTGGAAAGAAGTAAACCGGACCAGGAAGTTAGTTCGAATGATAAGGATGTTATTGTGGACCTGCTCACAAAGCTGCAGGCAGGAGAACTGAGTGAAGCGGATGTGGAACAGTGGATGGGAGGGATACGATGACGGATTCAAGCCATGAGATGAGCAGGATACTGGAGAGGATTAAAAAAGGAGAAATTGATCCTGAACAGGGGTATTCACTGATTCGGCATCTGAAAAGCTCACCAGTACAACCGGAAGGCAATGAAAACAAACAGAGTATAGACATTAAGTCACAAGGAAGCCATGAGCTGCATGATTTTGCCGTCCAATATTTGAAAGGACTGCTCTCGCAGGTGATAGGTTTGGAGGCAGGCCGAATCAATGCCCGGCAGAGCCTGGAGGATTACGGAGTTGATTCGGTAGCGATTATGGAAATTAATAATCTTCTGGATAAGGATTTTCAAAACCTTCCGAAAACCTTGCTGTTCGAATACGGCAATCTAAATGATCTTGCGGACTATTTTGTTCAAAATCATAGGGACCTACTGGATGAGCGGGCCGGGATAAACCGGCCTCAGCCATCCTCCAGACCTGAGAAGCAACCCCAGATCAGCCCGCCTGAGGTGAAGAGGGAAGAGGAACGCGCGAAATACCGTACCTTCTCCACTCCAGGCAAACAGCCTACACAGACAGTAGACAAGGAAACGCCGAAAGACGACGGAATTGCGATTATCGGCATCAGCGGCGCTTTTCCAAACGCAAGAAATCTGCAGGAGTTCTGGAATAATCTTAAGAACGGCGAGGACTGTATTACCGAAATTCCTTTGGAAAGATGGGATCATAGCCGCTACTATGATCCTGAGAAGGGCAAGAAAGGCAAGGTTTACAGCAAGTGGGGCGGATTTATCGACGAATATAATTGCTTTGATCCTCTGTTCTTCCAGATGACTCCCAGAGATGCGGAGCAGCTTGACCCACAGGAACGGCTTTTTCTGGAAAGCGCCCATAGTGCAATAGAGGATGGCGGCTATACCAGACAATCCCTGTGGAATAGCAAAACGGGTGTGTTTGTCGGTGTGATGTACGGTCACTATCAATTGTATGGTGCGGAGGAAACCGCAAAGGGAAATACCCTGACCTTAAGTTCCTCTTATGCGTCCATTGCCAATCGTGTCTCTTATTTCTTTAATTTCAACGGACCGAGCATCGCACTGGATACCATGTGCTCCTCATCCTTAACCGCTCTGCATTTGGCATGTGAAAGCATATATAGAGGGGATAGCGAGATTGCGATTGCCGGCGGAGTAAATGTAACGATCCATCCGGATAAATATTTGTTCCTGTGCAACCAGCGGTTCGCTTCCAGTGAAGGCAAGTGCCGCGCTTTTGGAGATGGCGGTGACGGTTATGTGCCCGGAGAGGGCGTCGGAGCCTTGCTGTTGAAGCCTGTGAGCAAGGCCATTCAGGACGGCGACAACATTTATGGAGTGATCCGGGCTTCCTCCATCAATCATGGCGGGAAGACGAATGGATATACTGTGCCCAATCCGAATGCGCAGGCGGCAATTATTTCGGAATCCTTGCGCAAATCAGGTATTCATCCTAGAGCAATCAGCTATGTCGAGGCACATGGAACAGGTACGTCACTTGGTGATCCGATCGAGATCAGCGGATTGACGAAGGCCTTCAGAGCCTCAACAACAGACACCCAGTATTGCGCCATAGGTTCTGTAAAGAGCAATGTCGGACATCTGGAATCCGCGGCAGGAGTCGTATCCATTATCAAGGTTTTACTCCAAATGAAGCATAAGCAATTGGTGCCTTCCCTTCATTCAGAGGTGCTCAATCCGAACATATCCTTTGAGGATACTCCTTTTTATGTTCAGCGAAACCTTGAAGAATGGAAACCATCAGAATTTCCCCGATTGGCTTCAGTCAGTTCATTTGGAGCAGGGGGTACGAACGTGCATGTCATTCTGGAGGAATACAATCAGAAAAACATTCTTCCCGGAAAAGATCAGGCAGATCCGCAAATTTTCGTCTTATCGGCAAAGAACAGGGACAGATTGACTGCTTATGCCGAGCAAATCATCAACTTTATCGACGAGCATACGATCCGGCATGTAATAACAACTGAAACGATAAGCAGTGACACGCTTAGAAAATATGTCATTACCGATATTACAGCATGTTTTCTTCAATTGGCCTCATTACCTTCGCAAATCAGCGCCCAAGAAAGCATCGAGGAGTACGGACTGTCGAAGGAAGAACTGATTTCTGTTGCTGACGCGATTTATGAAGCGTACCCGGTGCGATTGCCTATGGGACTGCTTACGGGCAGCGGCACAATTGAAAGCATTGCGGAGCTTATCCTTGACCAATTGGAGAGCGTAATTTCGGCTAAATACAATCAGGGAACAAAAGCAGAAGAAAACAGTGTGGATTTCTACAATTTCCGTCTGGAGGATCTGATATTTACCTTGCAAATTGGCAGAGAGACGATGGATGAGAGATTGGCCATGGTCATATCCAGTATCGCTGAATTGAGAGAGAAGCTTGGCCAGTTTGTTAACGGGAAACGAAATTCTACGGATGTATATGCCGGGAATATTCGCTCCGGAAGTGAAATACAGGATGTGTTTACAGAGAGTGCGGAGGGGGAAGCGTTCCTGCTGTCCCTGGTTCATTCCGGGAAGCTGAGTCAACTATGCAGGCTCTGGAGCTCTGGAGTGAATTTTAAATGGCAGCTTCTTTATACGGGGCAAAAACCGAACAAAATTTCATTGCCAACCTATCCTTTTGAGAGAAAGCGTTATTGGTATGATTCCTCAGAACCCAAGGCGAATACTCACAATAGTCCATCCAAGGCCCTGGCGGCGGTGATAGATTCCAATGAGTCCGTGTTTGAAGAGCAGTGCTATAAAAAAACATTAACGGTGCAAGATTCCTTTCTTCGAGATCATGTCATTCAAGGCCAAATGCTGCTTCCGGGTGTCGTGTATCTGGAAATGGCCTGGAGGGCAGGGCTGCTGTCCAGCAGGGAATGGAAAGTGCAGTCGATTACCGATGTGAAATGGAGAAAAACGTTGGCGCTCCCGGCGATTAAGGATTCCCAGGATGTGTATATTAGTCTGGTCTCCCAAGAGTCGGGGATTGAGGCAAGCATCTACGCGTTGCAAGAGAACGGGCAAAAGATGCTTTATTGTACCTGTACTCTGAACTATACACACAAAGAAGCTGAACCAGCGGAAGTTGCCGGACTGGATATCCAGCATATCATCCATACGAGCGATAGCCGCTTTAGTCGGGACCATTGTTATGAAGCCTTTTCGGCGCATGGTATGGAATATGGCGACAATCTGAGGGTCATTGAAGCCGTTTATACGGGCAATTACGGCACATTGTCCAAGCTGGTGCTGCCGGAGCACACTCACATGCCGCTTTCTGATTATGTCATTCATCCGGGCTTTGCCGATGGAGCAATGCAGACAGCATTGTATTCGGTCCTCAGCGGGCAGCAGAAAAAGGGTACCTTTGTCCCGTTTGCCTTGGATACTGTTGAAGTCTACAAAGCTTTAACACCGATCAGTTATTGTCTGGTTACACCTTCCAACTCTTTCGCCTCTGAACATCAGGGTTTGCAGTTTGATTTGCTGCTTTTTGATGAATCAGGAAATTTAGCAGTCAAGTTCCTGTGCCTTTCAGGAAGAGACTTGACTCCACCGGCTCCAAAAACCGAAGCCGGAGCAGCAGCTAACGCTGACTATGCATCACTGGATCATGTGCTGACGAAGCTGCTGGCCGGGGAAGCAGGGATTGATGAAGTTGAGAGAATGCTGGAGGGAATCTAATGAGATCTATTATTGAACGGGTTGCGAACGGACAAATCTCCAAAGAGGAAGGCCTTTGGCAGATCGCGCAACTAAAGCAATCGGATAAACAGGAGCTCGTTTATTTTACCAGAGAGTTGTCTGAGAGAGAGCTGGCCCCTGGTAAGGATGTCCGGCTTGGAAATTTGCTGGTTTTTGCAGCTGACAAGAGCCTGGAGATGCTTTTGCGCAATTCATTCACTTCCCTGTTCGATTCGCTTGTGTTTGTAACGGCCGGGGAATCGTTTGGCAAGGTTGAAGAATTGCGGTACCAGCTTCGTATGGATCAGCAGGAGGATTATGTCAGCCTTTTGTCCTCACTGGAGCAAAGGGGCTTGTTCCCCAACAGTATCCTTCACTTAATCTCGGAGGAATCGGTGCACAGCGATAGGCTGGATACCGCCATGAAAAGCAGCATTTATTCTATCTTTTCCATGACCAAGGCGCTCCTGTCTTTCAAAAAACGGACCAAGATAAATATCCTGTTTCAATATAAAGAGTCAGAGAATTATTCCATACACGCTGCTATGGACGGTTTTATCAAGAGCGTCATGATTGAAAATCCGAATCTGTTATTCAAAACGGTGTCCACGGATGACGACCGGAAAATGTTTAATTCTCAAATGGTTGAACATTTGCTGCTGGAGCTTGGCAAGATACAGAACGAATCTCGACAGATTCATTACCGGGGGTCCAGACGGTTCGTGCCAGTTCTTGAACAGCATGTCGCAGCAGACCATCAGGAGCATAATCCAAGCCTTGGCGTCCATCCGGTATATATCATCACAGGCGGAATGGGAGCAATCGGCTACACGCTGGCCCGGCATCTGGCAGATAGATGTCAGGCCAGCCTGATTCTGACCGGAAGAACGCCGCTCAATCCTGCGATGGAGGAGAAGGTAAAAGCTTTACAAACGGCAGGCAACGAAGTTGTCTATGTATGTGCGGACATTACAAGTCTCTCAGACACTCAAGCTCTATTAACCGAGGCAAAAGCTAGATTTCCCAAGGTGCACGGCATCCTTCATTGCGCCGGTTCGACAAACGATTCTTTCATTCTCCACAAGGAGAAAGGGAATCTGGACAACGTCCTGGCACCCAAAGTTGCAGGTACAAGTCATTTGTTTGAAGTGTTCAAGAATGAAGAGTTGGACTTTATGATGCTATTCTCATCCATTTCCGCCGTCATCGGGAACGTGGGTCAATGTGATTATGCGTATGCCAACAGCTTTATGGATCATTTTGCCGCGGAGAAGAGAGAGTCTGTCGCTTTTAAATTACTGTCTGTCAACTGGCCGCTGTGGAAAGATGGCGGTATGGCAACGACGGATGAGAGTATGGAATTCCTCAGAAAAAATTTGGGCATAGCTGCATTGCCTGCTGTTGACGGAATAAAGGCTTTCTCCTATATCAGCCGTAACCTTTCAACGAATGCTGCTGTGCTCTATGGAGACTCTGCCTTAATCAAACAAGCAATTCATGGCATGAATTATCCGGAAACCGTGAACGAATCCCGTAACAGCAAAGTCCTGAAACCGGAGGTCCCGCAGATGGATAAAGAGGGTCTGAAGCAAGGCACAGAGCAATATTTGAAAAATATTTTTATCAAAGTTACCAAGATACCGCCGCATGCGCTCGGACTTAATGATTCATTCGAAAAAATAGGCTTTGACTCGATTATGGCGATGAGCATCAATGAAGAGCTGGAGGCAAGCTTCGGTGAACTGTCCAAAACACTTTTATTCGAATATCAGACGCTCCGGGAATTAAGCGAATATTTCTTGGAACACCATGCGGAAGCAATGGCAAGAATCGTAGAACCGCCGGCGCAAAAAAAGACTTCTGCTCCTGCAGCTCGTGCGGACGTTCAGCCACCGGTTCCCGGTAAACCACCGCTACAACCGAAACGCATACAGCCGGGTGCAGCGGGAGGACCTAAAGATCGGCGGGATCGCAAGCCGTCGGGCCAAGATATTGCCATCGTCGGGGTCAGCGGAAAGTTTCCGATGTCTCCCGATTTACAGGCCTTTTGGAACAATTTGATCCAGGCGCAGGACTGCATTACAGAGATTCCGGCAGACCGGTGGAGCATTGAAGAGTATTACACAACAGACAAGAACCAGCTCGGCAAAATGTACTGCAAATGGGGCGGGTTCATTGATGATGTGGACCGCTTCGACGCTTTGTTTTTTAACATCTCCCCCAGAGAAGCTGAAATCATGGACCCGCAGGAGCGGTTGTTTCTGGAGTGCGCATACAGTGCCATCGAAGATGCCGGTTATACGCGGGACACCTTGGGAAGCCAAAAGGTCGGTGTATTTGCAGGGGTTATGTATGGCCAGTATCAGCTTCTGGATGCGGAGATCGACGGTAATAAAATAGCCCTATCTTCCGTCTATGCTTCGATTGCCAACCGGGTATCCTATCATCTTAACTTGAATGGTCCCAGCATTGCGCTGGATACGATGTGTTCCTCGTCGCTAACCTCTATACATCTGGCCTGTGACAGCATCCGCAAGGGGGAGAGCGATTTTGCGATTGCCGGAGGCGTTAACGTATCAATTCATCCCGATAAATACATATTTTTAAGTCAGCAGAAGTTTGCTGCCAGCGACGGGCGCTGCAGAAGCTTTGGTGAGGGTGGAGACGGCTATGTTCCGGGAGAAGGTGTAGGCGCTGTTTTGCTGAAGTCCCTGGAACAAGCCATAGCGGATGGCGATCATATCTATGCTGTGATTAAAGGCAGCTCGATCAACCATGGCGGAAAAACTACCGGGTACACCGTACCGAATCCGACCATGCAGGGGGCAGTCATTCAGGAGACTTTACAGGCAGCGGGTGTTCATCCCAGAACCATTAATTATCTCGAAGCACATGGCACCGGAACCTCGCTGGGTGATCCGATTGAGGTAAGCGGCCTTGTCAAAGCCTTTAAGGAAAACACGAACGACAAGCAATTTTGTGCTATTGGATCAGTTAAGTCCAACATTGGGCACTGTGAATCGGCTGCCGGAATCGCGGCGATCATTAAGGTTCTTTTGCAGATGAAGCATGGCTTGCTTGTCCCATCTCTTCATTCGGAGGAATTGAACGGCCATATCCGCTTTGAGGATACTCCGTTTTATGTGCAAAGACAGGTGAGCGCGTGGGACAGAGTGCAGCTGCAGGAAGGGAATGACCGGAAGGAATATCCGAGAAGGGCGGGGGTCAGCTCATTTGGAGCAGGCGGAGCCAATGCGCATATTATTCTGGAAGAATATATCCAGCCTGCTAAAGTAACCGATCAGGACTCTGGCCAGGACAGAATTATGGTGTTGTCTGCCAAAACGGAGGAACGGTTAAAGACTTACGCCAAGAAGATGGGCGATTACTTGGACTCGATCCAGGATGAAGCGCTCTGTCTTGACGACATTGCCTATACCTTGCAGGTGGGCAGAGAGCCTTTTGCAGAAAGACTTGCAATCGTTGCCGGTTCTGTTCGGGAGCTCAAGGAATTATTGAATGAGTTCAATAACGGCCAGGTGCGCAGCGGAAAAATATTCAGGGGAAACACAAAGGGCAATAAGGAATATATTGAGCTTTTTAATACCGGCAATGCGGGGCTCTCATTCGTGGAAATGCTTCTGGACGACGGCAATACGGATAAAATAGCTCAGCTATGGACGATGGGGCTTGAATTGGACTGGCATAAGTTGTACGAGTCAAATCACCATAAAAGGCTGTCTTTGCCAACCTACCCTTTTGCGCGAAACCGCTATTGGGTCAATGAGGTCAAACGGCGGGAAATTGCATTCCCTGCTCAGATCTCTAATGTTACTGAACCGGGCCAATTGGTGGAACGCAATTTATCGACGATTGACGGTTACCGGTTTTCCTCCCGTAATGCGCTGATCAGCCAGTATTATCATTCGTTGAAATGGCTTGGACAGGAGTATATGAACAGCTTCGGCGTATTGGCCTTTGCACGGGAAGCGGTTGAGCTTGTCGGTTACAAAAAGGATATCGTGCTGGAAAACCTGGTATGGTCCGGGATGATCAACCAGCAGCAGCCTCATCCCTCACTGGATGTGCATATATTCCCGGACGGCAGGACGTCATTATGTGAAGTGCTGACCGGGGATCAACAAGTTATTTTCCAATGTGGGATAGCCCATGGGGAGTCCGAGACGGGACAAGTATCTTATGCAAAAACCCCCTTCCAAAAAGGAGGGCAAGATGAGGGTATTCTGAAGCAGGTTCAGCAGTCACTCCGCTCCTTATACGGGTTCGAGTCGAGCTTGGAACAGGTGACTGGTTTGCAAAAAGACAAGGACACGCTGCTGGCATTCGTTGATTCAGGAGAATCCTCCTGTGACTCTTTGTCCGCTAAAGTGTTAAATCTGGCCTGCCAGGTATTACTGGCCGCAACGGTACAAGATGGCTCTGAACGTCCGATGGCGCTTCATTCCATTGAAAAAATGTCTTACCGTCACAAGGAATTGCAAGAATTCATCATCCGTGTCGAACGCACCGCTCATGATCAATATACGCTGGCAGTCGTGGCCGAAGATGGAGAAAATGTATTGCTGATACAAGGGGTTGCTTTTGACGATCTCCAGGCACAAGACCAGGAAACGGCAATGTATTATACAACCGAATGGGTTGAAAGCCCGCAGAAAATGGAAGCAAGTCTGAAAGGCGATATCGTGCTTTTCCTGGATCATACAGAAGAGCTGCCTAAATTCAAGGAGAGTTTCGGGAAAGACGCAAGGCTGGTATGTGTCACGCCTGCAGAGCAGTTCGATCAAGCTGGAGACCATTTGTATACCATGCGTTTTGACGACAAGCGTCATTATCTGGCGTTGCTTGATTCGTTAAAAGCTCGCGGGATAAGCGTTGAACAAATTGTATATTTCGCAAGCCCTGTGGAGATGCCTGTACAGGAGAAGCTGAACCGCAGCCTGTATCCAATGCTGTTCTTAACCCAGGCCCTGATGGAAAGCAGGACGGCGGGCAACATTCGGCTGCTGTATGTATCTGCTGACAAGGGTAACGAAAATAGTTTGCTGGATGCCTCCCTCGGCGGGTTCATCAAGACCCTCCGTCTGGAGAGCCCGAACTACAAATTCAAGACAGTATCCCTAACGGGGTCCGTACCTCAGGCTGCCGTTCAAGGCATTATGGAAACGGAGCTTCTGCTCCAAAACCAGGAGATGGAAGTGCTGTACAGCAGCGCAGCCAGATACGTCAAACGAATCGTACAAGCCAGCAATAACAAACCGGCCACCGCCCCCATATCCTTAAAAGAAAACGGTGTGTACATCGTTACCGGAGGCTTGGGAGGACTGGGCAGCATTTTTGCAGGCTATTTGGCGGAAACAAGGCAGGCCCGGTTAATTCTTACCGGCAGATCCCCGCTCGATGAGGGCAAAAAGCTGAAACTGGCGGCTATTCAAAAGCTCGGTGGAATGGTAGAATACGTCGTTTCCGATGCTTCCAATGCACAAGATGCGCAGGCATTGGTACGCCATGTGAAGGAGAAATACGGCAGGATTGACGGAATATTGCACTGTGCCGGCATTCATCAGGACGCTTATATTCTGAAAAAAGACAAAGCTTCCTTCGATCAAGTCATTTCCTCCAAAGTAGTCAGTACCTTGCATCTGGACCTGGCGGCGAAGGATGAAGAACTGGATTTCATCATCTTGTTCTCCTCTATTACAGGTGAGACCGGTAACCCTGGGCAGGCGGACTATGCGTATGCGAACAGCTTCATGAATGAGTTCGCCCGGTATCGGGAGCGGCTGGCCGCGGCGGGAGAACGTTCCGGAAGAACCTTATCCATAGCATGGCCGCTGTGGGAAGCAGACGGAATGCAGCTATCGGAAGAACAGCGGCAAATTCTGGCGCTTCAGACGGGGCTGATACCGCTGCCTGTCGATAAAGGAATTGAAGCTTTTGAATATTTGCTTGTGAATGGCGTCAATCCGCTGATCGTCGGATACGGGCAAGCGCAGAAGGTCGGAAGGCTGCTGGATGGCATCAACCGGGCCGAACAGGAAACTGTGGCGACTGAGCGGGCGGAAGCAGAAGGGGAAACAGACCCTGATTTACTGGATCAGACGATAAAATATCTTACCGGCCTGTTCAGTGAACTTTTGAAGCTGGACGCTGAGGAGATTGATATCACAGCCGATTTTGAGGAATACGGCATTGAATCGGTAATGGTCGGCTATTTCAACGGAAAACTCGAAGAAGAACTCGGAGAAGTTTCCAAAACCCTGCTGTTCGAATATCAAACGATACAGAGTCTGGCCGCTCATATGGTTAGCCGCTATGCGAAGCCTTTGATGAACCGTTTTGGTTCCTCCAGTGAAACTGTACGGGCGCAGCCTGCTGAGCAACCGGAGCAAGTAAGTGGGTATGCTGAGAAGCCCTTCATCTGGAAGGTATTAAAGTCATTTGCAGGACAAGCAGCCGGCAGACCCGCAATGCATCAAGGTGGATCGGACGATGATATCGCGATTATCGGCTTGAGCGGGAAATATCCGCAGGCGGATGATATTTACGAATTCTGGAATAACATCGCGGACGGAAAAGATTGCATTCGCGAGATTCCCGCAGACCGCTGGGATTACAAAAAGTATTTTGATAGCAGCTTCGACAAAGTGAAGGAAGGCAAGATGTACAGCAAATGGGGAGGATTCCTGGAAGACGTGGACAAATTTGATCCTGCGTTTTTCAATATCGCACCCAGGGAAGCCGTCATCATGGATCCTCAGGAAAGAATTTTTGCCGAGACTGTCTGGTCGGCTCTGGAAGATGCGGGGTACACCCGAAAGAAATTGCAGCGGTATCAGGACGGTTATGGTGCCAATGTAGGCGTATTTGCAGGCGCCACAACGTATTCGTATCAGCTGTGGGGACCGGAAGAATGGGAGAGGGGCAATCTCTCCTCCATGCCGAATGTATCACCGTGGTCTATTGCCAACCGAATCTCTTATATGTTCAACTTCAGCGGCCCAAGCCTGGCGATCGATACAGCCTGTTCGTCGTCTCTTGCAGCAGTCCATGCGGCATGTGAAAGCCTGAAGAACCAGGATTGCAAGCTTGCGATAGCGGGCGGGGTGAACTTATATCTGCATCCTTACAAGTATGTACTGATGTGCCAGACCAAGATGCTTTCACCGACAGGCAAATGCCATAGTTTTGGAGAAGAAGCCGACGGATTTGTTCCTGGAGAGGGTGTCGGGGCCGTTCTTTTGAAGCCTTTGAAAGAGGCTGTCAAGGATGGGGACCACATCTATGGAGTGATCAAGGCGACCGAAATCAATCATGGCGGCAAGGTTAGCGGATATACGGTTCCCAATCCCAACGCCCAGGTCAGTCTAGTATCCAAAGCCTTGAAGAAGGCGGGCGTCGATGCCGGAACCATAACTTATATGGAGGCGCATGGAACAGGAACCAGGCTCGGTGATCCGATTGAAATCAACGCATTAAATCAGGTGTTTGACGAATACAATCCGGATAAGCAATCCTGCGCCATCGGTTCGGTCAAGTCCAATATCGGACACCTGGAAGCGGCAGCGGGCATTGCTTCTATAACCAAGGTATTGATGCAGCTTAAACACAAACAGTTGGCTCCTTCGATCCATGCGGACCAAACCAACTCGAATATTGATTTCGACAATTCGTATTTTAATGTCCAGCGGCAGGCAGCCCCTTGGAAGGCGGCAGACGGAGCAACGGGCACTAGAAGAGCCGGTGTCAGTTCATTTGGCGCTGGCGGTACGAATGCTTTCGTTCTGATTGAGGAGTACAACGGCGATGTTCCGGCAGGGAAGATAAAGAGTGATCAGGTTCTTGTCCTTTCCGCAAAAACACCGTATTCTCTGAAACAAATGGCAGTGAAGCTGCACGCATTTCTGGAAACTCATCTTGATAATGATCTATCCGATATTGCCTACACGTTGCAGTTGGGCCGGGAAGAAATGGCTCATCGACTGGCATTCTCGTGCCGCAGCTTGGAGGAATTGAAGGCAAAGCTGAAACTCTATGTGTCCGATGAGAGCCGTGAGGATATTTTTTGCGGGGTTGTCTCGAAACGAACTAAGCATGCAGGATATCTCAGTGATACCTCAGATACCGCAGGTGTTGCTGCTCAATGGGTACAGGGAGCGGAGGTAGACTGGGAACAGCTTCACCAGGGTGAGAATGTGCGTGTGATTCCGCTGCCGACCTATGCTTTTGAAAGAGAGAGCTACTGGATAACCAGAACAGAATCCCGCCGAAATACCAATGAAACCGGAAAGATACATCCGCTCATTGACCGGAATTTATCCAGCTTCAACAAGCAGAAATATGAAACGGTTCTCTCTGACACACAAGTTATGCAGGATAGGGACTACTTCTCATTCATAGAACTGTTTCGTATCGCAGCGGAATTATCGCTGGAAGTTCCTTGCCATGTAATTGAGGATGTCGTTTGGGGAGTGCGGCCGGAGCTTCAGGCGGGTCGCAGCCTCATCACCACCTTGTACGAGGATGATCAGCATATTGATTGTGAGACCGGCTATGAGAACGCAAACGGCGAGTATATCGCCTGTTCGCAGGGAAAGGTCGCGATATCCGCTTGTCAGCAAGCAGAACTGGCCGATCCAGGCAGCATGGTTGGGCTCGGCGCTAATGAAATTATTCGAGATGATATCTCCTTCAATTGCAGTCAGATCGAACGGATTCAGGAAATGCGTGTTGCAGAGGACCGGGCGCTCATGAACGTTCGGCTTAAGAGCTTCGCAGACCTCTCGGATAGTAAGGTGCTTTTCTCCTATTCGGCGGTAGAAGAGATCGTTCAGTCTCTTGTTCAGCTAACCCAGCACACTCAGAACTACGAGTTGTGCGAGCTGCGCAGATGTACGGTATTCAGCCCTCTTGGCGGTGAAGTGAAGGTGTTCGCCAAATGGCGGACGCTGAATAATCAAATGCTTGCCTGCCAGATCTATATTATGGATCAACAGCAGAACATGCTTGTGACCATGGAAGAGTTGACGTTGCGACTCACCGGAGATGCAACAGCTAACGTTGAACTCCAGGGAATTCCCGCTTCGGTCTGAAATCTGTCAACGCCGGATAATAGCATATCAAACATAGGTTGGTGGTCAGCGAAATGAGCGCGAAGCATAAGGATCATAAAGAACTGATATATTTCAAAGAGCTGTGGGCGGAATCCACCCCGGCTCCCCAGTCTTTAACCCTGCCTACAGGGCCGAAGACATTGCTGCTGTTTGTTGACCCGGAGAATGCGGAAGATGACGGACTGGCTGAGGAGCTAAGCCGGAACTTTAAGGTAATAACCGTTCGAAGAGGCCCTTTCTTTCAAAAAGATTTGGACGATCAGTATACGATTGACCCCTTGTCTGAACAGGATTATGCCCGTTTATTGACCAGCATCATTAAGGATTCCTTGCCGGTTGCCTACATTGCGATGCTGTGGAATGACCGAACAAAGCAAGATACTTTCGTAAAGCCTGATACCAGCGGCATTTACAGCATCTTTTATTTGGTCAAAGCCTACAGCGCTCTGAAGCTGAAGATGAACGTCAGATGGATTTCATTATTTCGGGCAAGCGGAGAACCGCAACTTATCGCTCACTCATCAGGTGCTTACGCCAAATCGCTGGAACGGGTATATCCACGGCTACGATTTACTCATTTAGAGGTAGGCAGCGAAGTGAATAACCTTGCGGAAATCATACAGCAGGAGTGCTTAATGAGCAGGTACGGATTTGCTCAGGAGGTCAGATACACCAACGGCTTAAGATATGAAAAACAGTTTACGGAGTTAAGTTTGGAGTCCGGTGAGAACGCCCTGAAGCAGGGGGGCGTGTATATTATATCCGGAGGAGCCGGGGCATTGGGTTTGATCCTGAGTGAATACCTGGCCAAAGTCTATCAGGCGAAGCTGATTCTGCTAGGCAGACGGTCAATTCAGTCTTCCATAGAAGAAAAGCTGCATGAATGGCAAGGCTACGGAGCTGAGGTGGAATATCAAACCTGTGATATTACAAATTCGGCAGATGTAAAGCGGCTGATTCAGGAAGTAAAGCAGAGGTATGGAGAAATTCATGGTGTGATTCATGCGGCGGGAAAGGCCAGTACACAGTTGGTTTTCCAGAAGCAGATCGCTGATTTTGAAGAAATACTTCAGCCGAAAGTGGAAGGCGCACTTTTGCTGGATGAAGCTACCCGGGATGAACCGCTTGATTTCTTTGTTACCTTCTCCTCCACTTCATCCGTCATGGGCGATTTCGGACAGTGCGATTATGCGGTAGCCAATCGCTTTTTGGATCATTTTTGCAGATACAGAAATCAGTTGGCGGCAGAAGGCAGGAGACAGGGAAGAAGCATCAGCATCAATTGGCCATTATGGGAATCCGGCGGTATGCATCTGGAAAATCAAGGTGAGCAGCTCTATTTGCAGACATCGGGTATGGGGTATTTAACAACGGAGCTGGGGCTTGGGGCGTTTGCATCCATTATGTCCGGTCAGGCCCGGCAAGTTGCAATTCTATACGGGGAACGAAAAAGGCTGGAGACGCAACTGAGGCTGAAGCCGATGGATGCCGTGCAGGCCAAAGGAGGCGCAACCGAATTGGACAATCTTACGGGCAGTACATCCGGCGAACTAAAGACATCCATGGAAGAGCAATTAATGCAGGATGTTCTGCATCTGGCAGCTCAAATCTTGCAGACTCAGCCCGGGAAGCTGAATGCGGATGAAAATATGGGTGATTTCGGATTTGATTCGATTTCGTTAAAGGAATTTGCCGACGGATTAAGCGAGTTGTACGACATTGAGCTGTCCCCGGCTGTTTTTTTCGCCAAAAGTACGCTCAATGACCTGTGTCAATTTTTGCTGGAAGATTTCAGCGAGGAGATCGGATCTCATTATGCTGTGAAAGAGCTGCCACAAGAGCAGGATCAGATGCTCACTGTTCCATATGTGGCCGAATCGCTGAACGAGCCAGCAGAGCAACCCGATTTCCCTGAATCGCAGCCACAAGCTCAGACTCCGGTCCTGCAGCCGCTAGAACATAAATATTCCGGCAGGAAGAAGACCAAGGAAAAGTCCGTTCCGGAAAAAGCAGCCCGGGAAGTGGCCGTGATCGGCATGAGCTTCAAGCTGCCCGGAGCGGAGACCATTGAAGAACTGTGGCGCATGCTGGAGCAGCAGGAGAACCAGGTTCACGAAATACCCGCTGACAGATGGGACTGGAAGACCTACTATAGCGCCGATCAGCAAGCCGAGAACAAGACCAATTCAAGATGGGGCGGCTTTGTTGCCGGACATGATACATTTGACGCCAAATTCTTTCAGCTTTCGCCTCGTGAAGCGGAGCTGATGGACCCGCAGCAAAGATTGTTCATCCAGGCGGTATGGAAGGCAGTTGAGGATAGCGGATATAAAATGTCCGCGCTTGCCGGGAAGCAGGTCGGCGTATTCTCGGGGGTTCAATTCTCCGATTACCAGCAGCTGCTTTCCGCCAATATGGATAAGGTCTATGCCCAGTCGAGTATCGGGAATGCAACGGCCTTATTAAGCAACCGGGTATCTTTTATGTTCAACTTCAAAGGGCCTAGTGAATCCATTGATACGGCTTGCTCAAGCAGTCTGGTGGCGCTGCATCGTGCGGTGAAATCCATCCAGCATGGCGAAAGCGATATGGCCGTTGCCGGCGGGGTCAGCCTGATGCTTGATCCGAACACTTATGTAGGCGCTGGAGTAATGGGTGTATTTTCACCGGACGGCAAATGCAAAACCTTTGACCGCAGCGCCAATGGTTATGTCAAAGGAGAAGGCATCGGGGTCGTAGTATTGAAGCCGCTGGATCAGGCCGTTAAAGATGGAGACCACATATACGGAGTCATCACAGGAACTGCCGAAAATCATGGCGGACGCGCTCATTCCCTCACCGCTCCAAACTCTGACGCACAGGCGGAGCTATTGCTGAAAGCTTATACGGAAGCGGCGATTGATCCGTCGTGGGTATCTTACATTGAAACGCATGGGACAGGAACCGAGCTGGGAGATCCAGTCGAAATTAACGGGTTGAAAAAAGCTTTTTCCGAGCTATACAGCCGCTGGAACAAAGCGCCTGTTTCTGGCCCGCAGATTGGTCTCGGCGCGTTCAAGACGAATATCGGGCATCTGGAGCCTGCATCGGGAATTGCGGGAGTGATTAAGGTACTCGTTTCCCTTAAGCAGGGCAAACTGCCAGGCAATTTGCATTTCAATGAACTGAATCCTTACATTCAGTTGGATGATTCTCCTTTTTATGTTTTGGACCGGACCCGGGAATGGGGTACTGCCGTGGACGAACGCGGCAACAGCCTGCCCCGATGTGCCGGAGTCAGCTCCTTCGGTTTTGGCGGAACCAATGCCCATGCCGTTATTCAGGAATATCTGCGTGAACCGGTACCTGCCGGACAGATTGCAAAGACTGCAAAGCCTATGCTGTTCATATTATCCGCAAAAAACAGGGACAGGCTGACAGAATATGCTCACACTTTCAGCACGTTTCTGGACCAGGATGCGGATTTAGGCCAAGTGGCTTATACCCTCCAGGTTGGCAGAGAAGAGATGGATGAAAGATTGGCCATCGTTGCTTCTACCGCACAGGAAGTGCAGCACAAGCTTACAGCCTTCAGCGAAGGCCGGGAAATGAGCGGTTTATATACCGGCAGTATTAAAAAGCTCCGGTCGGCAGCCGGTCATCCGGAACCCTCGTCTCCAGATCTTGCAATGGCCCTTGAGACAGCGAATTTGGCAACACTCGCCCAGGCATGGGCTGCAGGGGAGGCTATCCAGTGGGAAAAGCTCTATCCGGCGAAGCGTCCTGCAAGAATTCCGCTGCCGACGTATCCGTTTGCTCCGACACGTTATTGGATGCCGCTTAAAGCATCAGGCAAGGCAGATACGCCTGTCGCCGCACTGCATGCACTGATCGACCGTAATATATCGACTCTTTATGAGCAGGGATTTGAGAAGACCTTTCGGGGAGACGAATTTTATATTGCGGATCATGGCCACGTTCTGCCTGGCGTCGTATATCTGGAGATGGCCAGAGCAGCAGGAAACATGGCGGACGACAAACACACCGTAACCGGGATCAGAAATGTGGTCTGGTCAAATCCAATAATCGTCGACAAGGAAGCACGTTCGATTAAAACGGTCTTGCAACCAGGAAATCAAGGGATCGAATTTCAGGTGTATTCTGAGCAGGCAGGGCAAAGAATCGACCATGCGCAAGGAAGGCTGGAGCTTGGCTCATCTGAGGCCCAACACCGGGAGAACATGGATATTGCTGCGGTAATCCGGAGATGTAATGGAGGCGAGCGGGAAGCGGGGAACTATTATGATCTGCTGGGCCGCCTGGGAGCGGAACTGGGAAGCCGGTTCAGGGGGATTCAAGCCTTGTACTGTAATCCATCGGAAGCCATTTCCCGACTGGAAGTCTCAGACAGCCTGGAGCATACCCTGAATGATTTCCTTCTGCATCCCACACTGACCGATGGAGGCTTGCAGTCTGCGGTAGCTTATGCGTACCAAACGGGGCTTATCGATCAACATGTGCTTTTTGTGCCTTTTGTGCTGGGACATCTCGAAATCTATCATTCTTCAGCCAAGGCTGCCTATGCCTATGTTCAACAATCGAAGGTACAGGGATTGAAGTTCGATATTGCTTTTCTGGATGAAGCGGGACAGGTTGTGGCAAGAATGAGCGAGCTTACGATCAGACCATTTCAGGTTGAGCAGATGACAGGGGGATCTGAGAACAAGCAGCAAGTGTCCACAGACTTGGTTTATTTGACGCCAACCTGGGTGGAAAGTTCAAGGGCAGCCGCTGAGAAGTTATCCTCTACCCGCAGCAGACAGATGGTCATTGGCCATAAGTCGGACTTGGAAGCCAACAAGGAAAGCTTTGCAGGTCAAGCCATCAGCGTAAGCTTTGGAGCAGCATTCAAGGCTTACGGAACCAACCGTTACGAGATAGATCCTGCAAACATGGACGACTACCGCAAATTAGCCGATGCATGCCTCCTCCAAGAGGATGAGCAGCTGCAAATCGTGTACTTATTGGGAGCTCCGGACAGCAGAACATCGAAAGAAATGATCGATGAGGAAGTGTATCCGGTATTCCATCTTTGCAAGTGGCTGACTTCAATGAAACTCAAGCATACCGTCCGGCTTTGCTGCGTGTATCACAATAAAGAGACTGTTGCTGAATATAGCGCTTTGGCAGGCTTTTTCCGCTCTATTGCGCTTGAGAACTCGCGACTGGAGTGCAGACTGATTGAGGTTAGAGATGCCGCGAAGCTGAAGCAGGTTCTGGAGTATGAGCTTTTGGGCAGTAGCAATGAAAACGAAGTGAAATATGAAGAGAATTTGAGATACACCAAGCAGTTGAAGCCTCTGGAGCCTGCGCATGATCAGACGAGAAAGCTGAAAGACCGTGGGGTCTACATGATTGTTGGCGGATTGGGCGGTCTGGGCTTTATATTTGCCAAACATTTAGCGAAGAATTATCAAGCCCGGCTTGTCTTGTGCGGCAGAAGTCAGCATGCGGACATAACCAAACTCAATGAGCTGAAGGCTTTGGGAGCAGAAGCTATTTATATTCCTATGGATTTATCCAGGGCTGAAGCTGTGGAGATGGCAGTCCGCACGGCCAAGAAGTCTTTTCATAAGTTGGACGGAGTCCTTCATTGTGCCGGTGTAATCAAGGACTCGCTGCTTGCCAAGAAGGACCTGACAGAGATTGAAGATGTATTGAAGCCTAAAGTATACGGGACCATGAACCTGTATCAAGCCTTGGAGCATGAGAACCTGGATCTTTTTGTTCCTTTTTCCTCCTCTACGTCGCTAATCGGGAATATCGGGCAAGGGGATTATGCTTATGCCAACAGTTTTATGGATCATTATGTAACTTTGATGAATAAGAAGACGGGAAGAACGGATTCTGTTCTGAACTGGTCCTTGTGGAAAAATGGCGGCATGCAAGTGGACAGCGCAACCGAGCAAATGCTGTTTTCCAAATTCGGGATGAGCCCGTTGTCCGATGAACATGGGATCAAGGCGTTTGAGGATAGCTTGTCACTCAGCCATAGCCAGGTCATGGCCGTCTCGGGAGCGAGGGAAAGAATCATCCAATCCTTCACAAGCCGTGAACGGCAGAGCATTCGCCAAGCAGCGGCGGTGACAGCCGCCAGTCCGGAAAGCGAAGAAAGAACAAATCAGCTGGCACATGCGATCATCGGCATCATGAGTGGAATTTTAAAGAGTGACCGGGGAGACATCAGCCTGGATTCCGATCTCAGTGAGCTGGGTTTTGATTCAATCTCGTTTACGGAGCTGTCCAATGAAATCAATCGGGCTCTCGGGGTCGACATTACACCAACCCTGTTCTTCGAACAGTCTACACCGCTTGCTATAGCTGGAGCTATTTACTCGGAATATTCGGCTATCATCGACACTTATTTTTCAGCGGGGAAAGTTGCAACTGGGTATACCGCTAAAACAGAACCGTCGGTTCAAACCGTAATCCCGGATACTGCTTTCAGACAGATGATCCGTAAGGAGGCTGCCCCGGTGGAGTGGCACAACAACAGCCCCCAAAAGGTCGACAGAGAACCTGTCGCTATTGTAGGAATGAGCGGAGCCATGCCTGGATCGGACAATCTGGAGCAGTTCTGGGAGAATCTCGAAGCGAAAAGGGATATGGTGACCACCATACCGGAGAACAGGTGGAACTGGCAGAGCCGGTTCGGCGATCCGCGTTCGGAGCAGGGGAAAACGGATGTCAAATACGGAGCGTTTTTAAAGGATATTGATACCTTTGATCCGTTGTTTTTCGGAATCTCTCCGGTTGAAGCAGAAAAGATGGACCCGCAGGAAAGAGTCATGCTGCAGACCGTTTGGCATACGCTGGAGAATGCCGGCTACAAGCCGGATGATCTGTCCGGAACCCGTACCTCGGTGTTTATCGGGGTATCCAACGGGGATTATCAGGAGCTGCTGCTCAAGGAAGAGATTGCAACTACATTAACACGAACGATGCTGACGAACCGGATTTCCTATTTCTTTAATTGGAGCGGTCCGAGCGAGCCAATTGATACGGCCTGTTCCAGCTCCCTGGTGGCAATTCACCGGGCGGTGGAATCGATCTGGCATGATAACTGCAAGTATGCGGTTGCCGGCGGAATCAATCTGATCTCCAGCCCGAACCTGTTCATTGCAGGCAGCAGCCTGGGCATGCTCAGCAAGGATGGGAAATGCAAGACCTTCGACAAAGATGCTGACGGTTACGTGAGAGGCGAAGGCGCAGGAGCATTGCTCTTAAAACCGCTGTCCGCTGCGATCAGAGACAAGGATTATATTCATGGCGTCATTCGCGGAACCGCGGTCAATCATGGTGGGAAGTCGAACTCGATCACGTCACCGAATGCCAAATCCCAGGCCGATGTCATTATTCAGGCGCATGAAAGGGCGGGAATTGACCCTTCGACCGTTACCTATATTGAGACGCATGGAACGGGAACGAGCCTTGGCGATCCCATTGAAGTGGAGGGGCTGAAGAAGGCGTTCAAGACGTTATTTCAAAAATGGGGCAAGCCGGAGTCGGAACTGCCGCAATGTGTACTGGGGTCAGTGAAAACCAATATTGGCCACTTGGAATCGGCAGCAGGTATGGCAAGCATATCCAAGGTATTGCTCTCGATGAAGCATCGGAAGATTCCGGGGAATATTCACTTTAATGAATTGAATCCTTATATCAAATTGGATGGCAGCGGGTTAACAATCGCCGGTGAATCAGCATCTTGGGAAGCGCTGAGGGATGAACACCGCCGTGAGATTCCGAGAAGAGCCGGAATCAGTTCCTTTGGCGTGGGGGGAAGCAATGCGCATATTGTCGTGGAGGAATATCAGAATCAGCATGTAGACGTCCCTGCGAAGACCCGAAACAGGAACATCATCGTCCTCTCAGCCAAAAGCCAAAGCAGCTTAATACAGAACTGCCGCAGCCTTCAGGAATTCGTCGGTCGAAGCATCGCGGGGTCCGTGTCAGAGAGCGGGCAAATACAGGAAGCCAACCTGGAATTAGCCCTTAGGCAGGATGTTGTCAGTCTTTTCAAGGATGTAATGATGTTCGGACCCGAGGAGATTGAGCTCGAAGCCGGACTGGAGGAATACGGTCTGGACGCGGTTAAGAGCGTACGGCTTATGGAAGCCATCAAGGACAAATATAATCTGGAGTTTAAGGATTCTATTTACGGCTTCTCTTCCTTACAGAGCCTAATCAATTTCTTGCTCCACCATGACACGGGCAGGATTTCACAATATTATGCAGATGAACATAAGGCGCCGCAGATCGATGAGCACGAACCTATTGAGCAATTAACGCTGGACAAACTGGCTTACAACTTGCACACAGGACGGGCGGAGCTAAGCGAAAGAGTAGCCATTGTAGCAGACAGCCTGGACATGCTCCATAACAAGCTGGAAGCCTATCTTAACGGGCAAAAAGAAGTGAGTGGCATTTACGTGGGCCAGAGCAGCAAACGCACGCCGCTCAGCCGATTGTTTGACGGTGAGGAAAGCCGATTGTTCATGAACGAACTGATGATGTCGGAGAAGCTGGACAAAATCGCCCAGCTCTGGGTGCAGGGCATTCAGATTGACTGGTCAAGTTGGTATGAAGAGCCGATGCGCAAAACACCGCTTCCGGAATATGCGTTTGACAAGGAAAGATATTGGCTGCCTAAACGGGAAAGCGCACATGACATGAGAGTTGTTGAAAGAGTCGATAGTGAACCGGAGAATGATCCCGTTACGCTGGATGACGAGCAATTGCTTCAATTGCTGACCAAGGTCCAAAAGGGAGAAATGAGTGCCGAGAATTTAAATCTGTTGGTGGGGGATCTCTTAGAATGAGCACCTATTCAAAAATGCAGCTGTTAAAGATGGTGGAGAATCAGCAATTATCTCCGGATGAAGCGTTGAAGATTATCCGGGAAACGAATCTGCGGACGGAGAACAAACCCCAAGAGGAGAAGCTTCTATCTAACCCTGCCGATACCCGGCAGGAGTTGGACCTCAAAGTGAGGAAGCTGCTTGTGGACGGTGTGGCAACCCTCTTAAAGGTTCCGGTGACGAAGATTCATGAAGATGAGAATTGGAAAAGCTTTGGCTTTGATTCCATCAGTTTTACGGCATTTCACAGCTACCTGGCGGAGAAGCTTCAATTCAGCTTCTCCCTGGATGTTTTCTTTGAGTACAGCACAATTGCCGAGCTTAGCGAGTATCTGATTTCTCAACATACCGGCGAAGCCATCCGCTTAAATGCAGAGGAAATTAATGTTTCGGAATTAATTAAGGCAACAGAACCGGCAACTAAGACAGTTACTACGGGAAGAGGAAGCTTGTTGGCACCGATGTCCCGCAATGAAGAGGAAGACTCAATGTGGTTAATCAACAGCTCGGATGAGTTTTTTATGGACTTTTGGAAAAATTTGAGTGACACCCGTGTGAATGACATCAGCTATCGCCCTCTTTCCCTGACCGAACTGGGTCAAGTGCAGCATAAATATGTCCAACTTCTAGTCAACACATCCATTGGCAAGAAAATGGAAGTCGTCATTTCCGGCAAAGGCAAGCCGATGGTCATTGTGGGTGGCGTTGGAATGGCTTCGCCCATGATCCTGAACCAAATGAATTACTTTTCACAACACTCCAGAGTGATCTGCATCCATAATCCGGGTTGCGGGCTCAGCGAGGATATTCATCATTACGCCCTCGAGGATCGGGTCAAGATCATTGTCGAGGTATTGAATCAATTAGGAATCCAGGAGCCCGTTGATTTTGTCGGCATTTCCTGGGGAGGTCTGGTGGGTCAATATTTCAGCGCATTCTACCCTGAGAGAGTGTCCAGTCTGATGCTGGTAAGTTCCATCTATGAGATTGTGAATGAAAATCCGCAAATGAATGCCGATGATGCGATGAAGAAGGATCTGGAGGCCGTCGACAACGGATTGGATTCTTTGGAACTGCTGGAGTGCGGCAAAAGTATTGACAAGAAGATTTTCACCCAGTATATGGAGTACTATTTACCCGGCAATCAAAAAAGCTACACAACATTTGATATTCTCAGCCAAATTAATGTGCCCGTTCTTATCGTCTACGGGAAGAAGGACACGATCATTAACACAAGACAATCCAAAGTGATGATCGATACCATTCCGGGCGCCCGGTTCCTGGAGATCGAGGACGCTGCACACTTCCTGTTTATGACGCATCATGAGGTGCTTAACCCTGCAATTAAGGGATTTATCTCCGGTATAAACAGGAACAGATCCTTCAGTCTGCTGGACAGCTATGCGCAATTACTGGACTTTGAGCATCACCGGGAAGCTGAGCTGAACATCAAGGGCCTTGAATGCTACGAGGGTCTGGAGGAAAGCTTAAATGAATTGTGCATGAGCTATGCGTATCACTACTTCAAGCAGGCCGGTATCGATACCGGTGCGGGTGCTATACATGACCGGAATGATTGGTTCAAGCAGCTGGGAATTCTGCCTCAATTTTCGAAGCTGGTGGATTGCATGATTGATATGCTGACAGAGGACGGAATCGTTAAAGTGCTGGACAGCAGAGTCAAATTTGTAAAGGAGGAGCGCACGATCCCCGATCCCCGGCTTCTGTATGATGACTGTCTCCGGAAATATCCATCATTTCAGGGGATGATCAAGTTCCTGGATTACTGTGTCGGGAATTACAAGGATGCGCTTTGCGGACGTATTCCACCGGTTAGCGTCTTGTTTCCCAAAGGCAGCTCGGATGCGCTGGAACAAAGCAATAAAGATACCGTGGAGCACGGCAAGGAAAGAGTTTACGCCCAAGTCATTGGTGACATTCTGCGGGTAATCCTTGACCAAACCGACAACAAAAAGGAGATTAACATCCTTGAGGTTGGAGGCGGAACCGGTTTGCTGACCCGGCAGCTGCTGTCCATAGCCGGACTCCCGAACGTGAATTACTACTTCACCGATATCGGAGAATATTTTATCAACAAGGCGAAGCAAAATTCCGAATTTGGTCACTTGAATTTCAAGCTTTTTGATATTACGAGAAGTCCGGTCCAGCAGGGTCTGGAGCTTCACAGCTTTGACATCGTTCTGGGGCTGAATGTGGTTCATGCCACTAAGGATATTATCAAAACGCTCACCAATCTGAAACAGCTGCTGGTTCCGGATGGAGTCATGATGTTGATCGAGGCCTGCAAACGTCTGAGATGGGTGGATATGGTTTGGGGATTGGCTGAAGGCTGGTGGTATTTTGAAGACAACGCCCTAAGGGACAAATCGCCGATTATACATGCTTATGCGTGGGAAAGAGCCTTCCAGGAAGCGGGCTTTAAGGAAATAAAAGTATTACCTGGCGACGATAGCCGTCGCTTTGATGCGGATTGTGCTCTAGTGAGTGCGCATGGTTAAAATATTCGATAATATGAAACAAAATTTAACATTATACAGCATAAACTTTCATTGACAGTCACTGAGAGAGTGGATGATAATTTAAGAGATTAATGAAGTAGAATATGGTAATTCTACAATAAATCACTTTGAGGGGGCGAAAATGGAAGCTGTATACGAGATGTTTACGATCAAAACACAATGTATGAATTTTTTTAATTATGCTTATCTGGGAATAGATAAAGCCACTCGCAAAGCTTTTGTAGTTGATCCTTCATGGGATGTTTCACAGCTGGTACGTATTCTGGAGCAAAAACAGGCTTCTTTGGAAGCTGTGCTGTTAACTCATTCTCATTTTGACCATACCAATATGGTTAAGAAGCTCGAGATGCTGTATCAGCCTGATGTTTATATATCGAAAACGGAAGCGGACTATTACAAGTATCACTGTAAACGATTGATAACGATAGAAGACATGGACCGGATAGGCATTGGTGAAACCACAATCACCTGTCTCGTTACACCGGGACATACGAAGGGAAGCGTCTGCTACTGGAGTGGGGACAACCTGTTTTCCGGGGATACGATTTTCATAGAAGGCTGTGGTCTCTGTGACAGCGAGGGCGGGTCCGCGGAGGATATGTATCACAGTATTCACAGGCTGATCAGGCTGGTTCCAGCGAATGTTCGGGTGTACCCCGGACATTCCTTTGGGGAATCCCCCGGCAAAGAAATGAGCTATTTATACAAAAAAAATCTCTATTTTCAGATAGACGACATCCAACACTTCGTTAAATACAGAAACAGAAAAAACAATCTCAGAATATTTGACTTCAAGTAATCATTGATGGCAGACACGCTCTTATTCAGGAGGTATCGAATGCAAAGAGAGATTGTTTTTATGTTCTCCGGACAAGGCTCCCAATACAATAAGATGGGCATCGAGCTGTATGACAATAATACCGTTTTTCGTCAATCGATGGATGATCTCGACAAAATTTTTCAGAGTTTGACCGGCAAAAGCGTTGTGGAGGAGTTATATTTCAACCCCAAACGCAAAGGTTCGAGATTTGAGGATATTTTTTATACACATCCTGCCATTTTTATGATTCAATATGCGCTTGCCCATACGTTGGCGGACAGGGGTATCTACCCCCAATATGTACTCGGTGTCAGTCTGGGAGAATACGTAGCGCTAGCCGTAGCCAAGGTTATTACTCCTGAACAAGCTCTGGAATTGATAGTAAGTCAGGTAGAATTGCTGCGGAAAAACTGCAAGGGCGGCGCGATGATCGCTGTTTTGGACAATGAGCTTCTATATCACGGCAACAAGGAGCTGAATACTAGGTCTGAGTTGATTGCGGTGAACTACGAGAAGCATTTTACAGTCGCCTGCAAACGCGAGCATACCAAAGAAGTTCAGCAATACTTAAAAGAAAAGAATGCAACCACTCTAAAGCTTCCCGTACATTATGCATTTCATTCCGCCGCCATCGATGAGCTTCAGGAGCCCTATTGCGCATACTTGCAGACGGTTCACATGCAGACGCCTGATGTTCGAATTGTTTCTTCGATGACGGGTGGGTTGGTTCAGCAGATCGGGCCTGAATTTTTATGGGATGTGCTAAGAAAACCAATGGATTTCGGGGGCGCTCTCCAATCGCTTCCATCCGGCGGGCAGCAGTTCTACATAGACTTGGGACCGTCGGGCACGCTCGAGAATTTCAGTAAAAACATCCTGGACAAAACAGAAGTTCAAAATATACGATCAGTGATTACCCCGATGGGCAGCGATCTGAAGAAGCTGAATGAGGTTGTTGCGTACTGTGAACATATGAACCTTAAAAGGGATGGGTGGAAGCCAAAGATGAAGGCCTATTTATTTCCGGGGCAAGGAGCGCAGTCCGTTGGAATGGGCGGGAAGCTGTTTAAGGAATTTCCGGAGTACACCAGGATTGCCGATCAAGTGCTCGGCTACTCGATTGAGGAGCTTTGTCTGGAGAACAAGAGCAAACTCCTGGACATTACGGCTTATACACAGCCGGCGCTTTATGTTGTCAATGTCTTGTCCTATTTGAAGGATTTGCAGGAAACCGGCGAAGCCCCCGACTTTGTAGCCGGACACAGCTTGGGCGAATACAGTGCGCTCTATGCAGCGGGCGTTTTTGATTTTGAAACCGGCTTGAAAATTGTACAAAAAAGAGCAGAGCTGATGCATACGGCGACCGGCGGAGGAATGGCAGCCGTGCTCGGCTTAACAGAGAATGAAATCAGAAAAATTCTGGCCGATCACCGCCTGGATACGCTGGATGTTGCAAACCTCAATACCCCTACCCAAATTGCTGTTTCAGGCCCAAAAGAAAACATCCAGGCCGCAAAGGAAGTTTTCGAGAACAATGGCGCGACAGCCTATGTCATTTTAAACGTGAGCGGTGCATTTCATTCCAGATACATGACCGATTCAGCCAGACAATTTAAAGAGTTCCTCTCGCAATTTCACTTTTCAGCACCATCCATCCCGGTTATTTCTAACCTGACAGCCAGACCATACACATTAGCCAACAGCGTACATTATATGACAGAACAAATGGTAAGCAGCGTGAAATGGTGCGAAACCGTATGTTACCTCATGGGCAGACAGGCGGATATCGAACTGAAGCAGGTGGGTCCCGGGCATGTAATCGCAGGGCTCATAAGCAAAATTAAAAGAGAAGCAGATCCGTTGACCGTTGAAGATTCCCTGGAGGAGAAACTTACTTTCAAGGATGAGGCTGCAGAGGTTGTGGAGGCTGCGGATGCTGTGGAGGTTGTGGAAGCAGTTGAAGAGCCTGTTCTTATAACAACGGAGGTTGAACAAATTCCTCCAGTCCAGAGTATCCCGGAACCGGAAAAAGTCGAAAAAAGCATGGCAACACCCGGTGCCCGTCTCGGTAGCGATACATTCAAGCAGCGGTACGGACTGCAATATGCCTATCTGATGGGTGGGATGAATGACGGAATATCCTCCAGAGAGCTGGTAGTCCAAGCCGGAAAAAATGGTTGCTTGGCGTTTCTTGGGGCAGGCGGGATGAGTATGACAGGGCTTGAAGATTCGATCCGGTATATCCGGCGGGAGCTTGGTAGCAACGAGCCGTTTGGGGTTACCGTTACGTACCATCCGATTCAAATGGCTAAGGAAGAGCGGCTGATTGAAGTTCTTTTGAGAGAAGACGTTCGGTTAATTGAAGCTTCATCCTATCTGACCTTGACGCCTGCGCTGGTGAAATATCGTTTGAAGGGTTTGGTGAAAGAAGCGGATGGAGCGGTCCGGAGAGCAAACCGGATCATAGCCAAAGTATCCAGACCGGATATTGCCAAAATGTTTATGCTGCCGCCGCCTGAGCGAATCGTGGATAAGCTGCTGGTTGATGGGCAAATCACTCCGGAGCAGGCACAGCTTGCCCGACTTGTTCCAATGGCGGATGACATCTGCTCGGCAGGGGATTCAGCAGGACCTACCGACCAAGCCAATATATTAAGCTTGCTGCCAACGATTATCCGATTGAAAAGAGAACTGTCCCTCCAATTTGAGCCGATTAAAGATATCCATATCGGTGCTGCAGGGGGTATTGGTACGCCCGAAGCCGCAGCAGGTGTTTTTCTGATGGGAGCGGATTTTATTTTGACCGGGTCCATCAATCAATGCACAGTGGAGAGCGGCGCAAGCACGGAGATTAAGGATGTTCTGGAGCAGGTAAATGTCTATGACATGGCTTATGTCCCCTCTCTGGAGCTGTTTGAACTGGGTGGAAAAGCTCAGGTGGTCAAAAAGGGACTCTTCTTTTCTGCAAGAGCCAATAAATTATATGAAATATACCGAAACGTAGGCTCCATCCCCCAAATCGACAGCAAAACGAAAAGCCAGCTGGAGGATAAATATTTCGGGAGAACCCTGCAGAGTGTTCTGGAGGAATGCAAGCGGCAGATGTCCACGGAAGAATTGACCGCCTTGAACGGAGATCCGAAGCAGCAAATGGCAGTTGTTTTCAAATGGTACATCGAGAACGCGAAGAAATCAGCCATTGCAGGTGAATCCGGCAATAAGGTCAATTACAGCATTATGTGCGGTCCGGCCATAGGATCATTCAATCAGTGGGTAAAAGGGACATCGTTGGAAGCATGGAGAAATCGCAGAGTAGGGCAAATTGCAGCCATGATTATGAATGAGGCGGCTGAGATGGTAAAAGGAGATGTCGTATGAGCAAAGAGCAGATTTTTGAAATTATGAAAAGTAAAATGCTTGAGATATTGCCCGATTTGGCAGCTGAGAATATCAGTAGAGAAGAGAGTATGAAAGATTTGGGCGCGAATTCTATCGACAGATTTGATATTATCTCGGATACGATGGACGAACTGAATATCAAAATCCCTCTCCTCAAGTTTGGGAGCCTCAAAAATATTGGGGAAGTGGTAGACTTTTTGTATGAAAACACTCAGTAAAGGCACTGAATATCGGTTTCAATCCTTTAGACCCGTGGTTGTTACGGGCATCGGTATCATAAGTACTGCCGGAAACAGTGCGCCAGAGTTTGAACAATCGCTTAGAGACGGAAGAAGCGGAATTGGCTACCTGGAAGGCTTTACGTTTCCCGATGGGCAGCCATGCATTGGTGCAGAAGTTATCGAGGAACGCCTATATGATGTATTTCGCCAGTATGACCAAACTTTGTTCAGAAGAGCCGGGCGGTTGTTTAAAATCTCCGGTAAATCCATCAAAGCCTCGGCTCTGGCAGGAGCAGAGGCCTGGCTGCAAGCGGGAATGGATCGGAATGAGCTGAGCGAAGATCGAATTGGGATCGTCGTCGCAGGCAACAATATTTCACCGGCAGTCAGCTACAATGCCATGCAAGAGTGCCGGAACGATCTGGAGCTGGTCCATCCGAGATACGCACTCAGCTATATGGATACCAACCAGCTGGGCGTGCTCAGCGAGCTGTTTGGCATCAAGGGAGAAGGAGTTACGGTGGGCGGAGCCTCGGCTAGCGGCAATGCAGCCATTCTGAAGGCAACTCAAATGATTCAATTGGGCATTGTCGATGCCTGTATGGTAATCGGAGCAATGGCCGAGCTATCTCCGCTTGAACTTCAGGGTTTTATTAATATTGGCGCTTATGGAGGCAGGAGCTTTCGGGATGCTCCCGGCAAGGCTTGCCGGCCTTTTGACAAGGACCATGAGGGTTTTATCTTCGGACAGGCTTCCTGTTGCCTGATTCTGGAAGGTGCTGACAGTGCTTCCGCCAGGCAGGCGGACGTGCTGGCAACAGTAGCCGGAGGAGCGGCATGCCTGGATGGCCACAGTCTATCCGATCCCAACGAGGACGGGCAGGTCAGAACGATGGAGAAAGCGATTCGGACTGCCGGTATCCATGCATCTTCTATAGATTATATTAACGCCCATGGAACCTCTACTCCACTGGGAGACCTTACGGAGCTGAGATCCATCGGGCGGGTTTTTGGAGGGTATTTAAGCGATGTAGTGATCAATTCTACTAAAGCGATCACCGGTCATTGCCTGTATGCGGCCGGAGTGGTGGAAGCCGCAGCCACCATCATTCAATTGAAAGCAGGCTTCCTCCATCCCCAAATTAATCTGGACATTCCGGTCAGCCGGGAGCATTGTTTTGCAGCCGGCAAGATGGAACCCGCCAACTTTACCTATGGTCTTAGCAATTCCTACGGATTTGGTGGAATTAACACCAGTGTTATTTTTAAAAAAGGAGAATGCTGAATGCGTGCAGGTATCGAAAGCATCAATTTTTACGGAGGACCGGCATTTATCCCGGCAAGGCGAATTTTTGAAGGAAGAGGACTGGATATCAGCAGGTTCGATAATCTGATGATGGACAGGAAATCGGTAGGCGTTTCTTGTGAGGATGCCGTTACCAACGGGGTCAACGCGGCGAAGCCGATCATCGATTCCTTAAGCGAGGAAGTGAAGAGCCGAATTGAACTGGTCATTACTTCCAGCGAATCAGGAGTCGATTTTGGGAAGTCACTTAGTACATATATTCACGATTATCTTGGACTGGGCCGAAACTGCAGGCTGTTTGAAGTCAAGCAGGCCTGCTATGGAGGCACGGCGGCGTTACATATGGCCGCTTGTTTTGTGGCTTCAAATGTTTCACCCGGGGCAAAAGCGCTGGTCATCGCAACCGATGTGGCGCGGGCAGCGGCCAAAAGCACATATGGGGAACCGTCGCAGGCGACCGGAGCGATTGCGATGCTGGTTGGAGAAAACGGGGACATTCTCGAACTGGACTTTGGCGCAACAGGCCAATACAGCTATGAGGTGATGGATACGTGCAGACCGCTTCCGGAAATCGAGACTGGGAATCCCGATCTGTCTTTATTATCCTATCTGGACTGTCTGGAGCATTCTTATAAGAATTATAAGGAAAAGGTAGACGGGGTCCATTTTCAGGAAACCTTTGATTACCTGGTGTTCCACACTCCTTTCGGCGGAATGGTCAAAGGCGCCCACCGAAAAATGATGCATGACGAATTAAAGGTAAGAGGTGCAGAAGTCCAGCGTGATTTCGACCGACGAGTAGCCCCTTCGCTTACGTACGGCATGCAAGTCGGCAATGTTTATTCCGCCGCATTGTATTTAGGCTTGTGCAGTCTGATTGATAGCACGGACATTCAAGAGCCGCATAGAATTGGTCTATTCTCTTATGGATCGGGTTGTTCCTCTGAATTTTACAGCGGAGTCATTACCCCGGAGTCTGGAAGAAAATTAAGTGCAATGAACATAAAGGGGCAACTGGATAGCCGTTATGAATTAAGCTTTGATGAGTATGAGCAGATTTTGGATCAAAACGTCGAGTGGTTATTCGGGATACGGGATAAGCGCGTTGATTTCTCCAAATTCAGCCATGTTTATGATCATTTTTTTAAAGGAAAAGGTTATCTTGTTCTGACGGAAATCAATGATTTTCACCGCAAATATGCGTGGAGTTAGCGAGGGCTTAATGGACTATCATTCACTGGTTGTTAGCGGGATTTCCGAAGGTATCTATAGTATACAGCTTAACCGTGCGGCAGAAAAAAACAGTATTACCTCCGCCTTGATCGAGGACCTGCAGCACGTCTTACTCTGGCTGGATGGATTGGATTCGTGTAAAGCGATTGTGTTAGAAGGGTCAGCGGGATATTTCTGTACAGGGATGAATTTTCAGGCATTCACTGAGGATGGTGCAGAAGGAGAAGATCATACCGCCCCTGCTCCTGAAGCTTTTATGCGAACGATGAAGTTGATAGGCGAAATCTCCAAAGTGGTTATCGCTAAAGTGGATGGACAGGTCATGGCCGGGGGGATCGGACTCATGGCGGCATGTGATTATGTTTTCGCATCGCCCCGTTCCAGTTTCGCTTTGCCTGAAGCGATCTGGGGTTTGATTCCCGCGATGGTGACTCCCTATCTTATCCGGCGGACCGGGTATTGGCAGGCTTATAAAATGACTTTAACCACCCTGCCCCTATCCGCAGAAGAAGCGCTTCAGCACCACCTGGTTGATGAAGTCGTCTCTGATTTGGATGGCGGCATATTGCGGCTCTATAAAAGGATTAGCCGGGTATCCCCAAATACGGTCAAGGAGATCAAGAGCTATTTTAAAAAAATGTGGATCATTAATGAAACGATGGAGAATGCTGCGGTACAGGAAATTGACAAGTTAACCTCCTCCACAGAGGTCAGGGAAGCCATTCAAAACTATGTGCAGTATAAAAGATTTCCATGGGAAAAAGGATAGGGGCTCCGGATATGCTGTATACAACCTTTGCAAGCCGGAATGAAGCGTTCTTTTCCAAAGCGGTACGGAGACGAACGATTCGGCTGAACGGGCCGGACGAGGCCTATGACCTAAACCTGTGTGTTGCTTCTATCCATCAGGAGGCAGCTCCTCTGGAATTTCTTAGCCCGTCTGAGACGGATAAATACTTCAGCTTCAAATATCAAAGAAGGAGAAACAGCTACCTGCTCGGCAAATTGGCGGCAAAGCTTGCAATAGCCAGTGAGGAAGATGATCTCGATCATATCATCATTGAGCACGGTATATTGTGTCAGCCGATTGTGGCGGGAAGTGACAGAAAGATCACGATTACTCATAGTGACTCCATTGGAGCGGCGGTATATTATGATCCGCGCTTGCTGATCGGCATTGATATCGAAGTGGTGGATCAGAAGACTGAGGATGCTCTGAAAAAGGTAACTTCTCAAGATGAAGAAGCACTTATTAATCAGAGTGATGCAGATTACGGAGCCATGCTAACGATGCTCTGGACGATCAAGGAGGCGATGTCCAAAGTGATACAGACCGGATTTACGGTCGCTCCGGACATGTTCGAGATCAGTGAGATTGCCAGGAAAGAGGCGGGCTTTATAAGCCAGTTCAAAAATTTCCCGCAATTTCAGGCTATATCCATCCTGAGCCATGAATATGTTTTAACTGTTGTACTTCCCAGGAAAGCAATGGCAGATGCGGGGGAGTATCGACTGACGCAGATTTTGCAGGAACTTTTACAACCATTTTAGGGGGTGCTTTATGAAGAGTCTGGTTCTTTATACAAGCGCGTACGGAAGTACGCAGCAGTATGCTGAGTGGATTGCGGAAGAGATTCAAGCCGATATCGAAAGCATCGACACCTTCGACATTAATCAGGCAGCCCAGTACGACACGGTTATCATCGGTACTTATGTCAGGGTCTCCAAGCTGGTTGTCAGTGATTATCTGAGAACTGTATGGGATAAGCTGCAAAACAAAAAAGTAATCCTCTTTTCCGTATCCAAAACCCCGATTCAAAGTGAAGCCTCCGTCAAAAATTACAATAAAAGCATTCCGGAGAAGATCCGCTCCGGGATCAAATATTTTCCGCTGGAAGGAAGATTTATTTTTGACAAGCTTGAGGACAAGGATAAAAGCACGATGAAAATTGGCCAAAAAATGACGAGGCTTTTCATGGGCAAGCAGATGGCGGAAGAAATGATGAGAGATTGCGATGATGTGAGGAAAGAGAATATTTCCCCTATTCTAAATGAAATTCGCCGTTCATCCTAAGCAGCTTCAGGATGGTAAAGGAGTGAGGGTGTGCGTATTGGTGTATGTGTGAAGCAGGTTCAAACCTATCCGTCTGAACCGATGATCAACCCGGCGGATGTGTTTGCAGTTGAGGAGGCGCTGCGTATCAGGGAAAGGCTGGGAGGCAGCGTCACTGTTATGAGCATGGGTGCGGAATCGGTGGAAAAGTCTTTGCGAAAATGTGTGGCACTTGGAGCCGATAAAGGCGTCCTCTTGACCGACAGACTGTTCGCGGGCAGTGATACTTTGGCAACAGCAAACGTTCTATCACGGGGTTTCATCGAAATAGGAAAGCCGGACCTGATCATCTGCGGCACCCATTCAATTGATGGCGAAACGGCACAGGTAGGCCCTTCGTTAGCCGAAAAGCTGGCTATTCCACATACCACGCATGTGGTCGAAATCATATGCGTGGAGGAGCAGCACATTTTGTGCAAGCGAATGACGGATGAAGGATATGAATGGGTGGACTTGACACTTCCGGCGTTAATTACGGTAGCCAAAGGAATCAATCAGCCGAGAATGGCCACAGTTAAAGGTATTCTGGGAGCAAACCGCAGTGAAATCACAAGGTTGTCTGCAAAGGATCTGCACCTGGAGCCGCAGGCCTGCGGACTGGCAGGCTCTCCTACCAGAGTTAAAGGAACGCATGCTGTAACCGAAAGGAAAATAGAGTTCACAGTAACTGGGGATAGCTTGCACGAGCAAGTCGATTATATTGTGCATCAGCTCCTGAACGCAATGAAAGTATAGGCAGGAAAGGTGGATCAGATGCCAGTCGAAAGAACTCGCACCAGTGAATACGAAGGCATTATGGTTATCGGGGAATGCAGTAACGGAATTCTAAAGCCTGTGCTGAATGAACTGCTGGGCTGCGCCCTTGAGCTGAACAAGAAATTAGATACGGAAATTGCTGCCGTGCTGATCGGAGATCAGATCAATAGGCATGGCGACACCTGTATCCGGCATGGTGCGGATAAGGTCTATTTAATCGATTATCCCGTTCTAAACCCTATTAACGAGGAAATATATACGGAGCTTCTGCACCAGATCATATCTGACAATAAGCCGGAAATAGTATTGATGCCATCTACGACACATAGCAAATCGCTCGCAGCGCGGTTGGCCTCCAGACTGAATACAGGTTTAACTGCGGATTGTACAAGCCTCGACATCGATGTGTCCACTCGAACCTTATTGCAAATTCGGCCCGCAAGGGAAGGCGCCTTAATGGCTACAGTGAGTTGTCCGGATGCCAGACCTCAAATGGCGACGATCAGGCAAGGGGTCATGTCCCCGAGTACGTCTGATCCAGATCGAACTGGAAAGATAATTTACCCCAGGATTCAAATGCCGTCCAAGGTGAATACCAAAATATTGGATGTGGTGACCCATGCGGCAATCCATCATTCCGGTGAATCCGAGATTATTGTAGCAGTAGGCAGAGGGATACAAAGCAAGGAAGGTTTGGACATGATCAGGGAGCTCGTGGTTTGCCTTCGTGCGGATCTTGGAGCTACCAGACCGGTCGTGGATCAGGGGTGGCTCGATTACTCCAGGCAGATCGGATTGACCGGCAAAAATGTCAGCGGAAGAATCTATATCGCGATCGGATTATCCGGTGCGATTCAACACACGGTAGGGATCAAAAGGATGGACACAGTAATTGCAATCAATCAGGACAAGAATGCCCCCATATTTGGTATTGCCACCCATGGCATTGTGGCTGATCTGTTTGAAGCCGTGCCGATGTTGATAGATAAAGTAAAACAAAATATGGCCGTTAGCAGGTGATGACATGGACCAACCGTTAACCTTTGAGCAGTTCCAAACGATTTTTTCGGAATATCTGGGGATTGATACCATCAAGCTGACCAAGGATGTCAATCTGTTGTTTGAGCTGGGCGTTGATTCCTTATCATTGGTCAATGTGATGTTGAGACTGGAAAAAGAATATCAGGTAGCATTTAAAGCCGAGGACAGAGTAATGACGCGGACATTAGGCGAGGCCTATGATCTATTTACCAAGTATAAAAGCCTTGGCGGTCAAGCTCAGGTTGGCAATTAATCATTTTTTTCCGAAAGGAGCATGACCATGTTGAATCTGTCTATACGGGCATTATCCTACTATATTCCCAAGGGTCGAATGACCAATGAGGAAGTTGTTGACCTTTTTGCTGAGAAATACTTTCAGCATTTACCGGTGGAAGATTTGGAGCAGCTAGTATACGGAAGTAAAAGAAAACTTGATTTCCTGGAGATTCAGACCCGCTCCTGCTCTGTGAGTTACAGCGAAGAAAGTTCGGTACAAATGGCAACAAAGGTAGCGAAGGAAGCCATTATTAAGGCAGGTCTATCCGTACAGGATATCGATTTGCTGTTATTTGTCGGTGTATGCAATCCTTTCAGAGAGCCTTCCTACTCCATCATCTTAGCCCATGAGATTGGGATGACCGCCGGGAATTACTATGATATCAACGATACCTGCAATGGTTTTCTAAAAGCGATGGAGTTGGCCAGCCTCTATATTCATTCGGGGAAATACCGGAATATTCTGATCGTAACCAGCGAAAATCCGCTGGAACTGCTGGAGGCCTCCCAATTTTCCGGTAAGGTCAGAAATCTGGAAGAAGCGGATTACAAAATGAATCTATTGTTTGCCGGTGCCGGTGCCGCCGCCATGGTTCTAACTGCGGACAATGGCGAGAAATCCGTTCAATACTACGGTGAACAAAGGAACAACACGGATTGGGAGCTTTCCCTTTATGTCTCTCCTAAAATCAGTATGCCGGCTGCCAGGTTTGACGAGATGGATTTTATGAGCTGGGCGGATGGCCGGGGGATAGCTGCCAACGTTATCCGGGATATGCCGGGTTTTGTGTATGAGTTTTTGGATGAGAATCACATCCGCAAAGACTCGATTGACTATATTTTCTCCCACCAATTAGGCCGTAATATTACGAATTCACTGCTGAATAAATTGGAAGTCAGAACGGATAAGGTGTTTCCGGTAAATACCTTTCCCGAGAACGGCAATATGGGCAGCGCCAATATCCCTATTGGGCTCTGCATCGCTGAGGAGCAGGGCTTGCTCGGCAAGGGAGATTCGATCCTGCTGCTAGGAAGTGCTTGCGGTTTAACTTATGCGGCGGCATACATAGTATGGTAAGGGAGGAATCCAGGGATGACCACAATGAACTTTCCAACTCCCCAATTGATCGTAAAAGAATACACGGATAAAGAAAAGATCAGGAAAAAGGTAGCCTACGGAAATTATTCCTGTACGGATAAGATCGTTCCGATGATCCGGGCAAGGGGAACGACTCTGCAGCCGGATGAGGATGGAAAAGTCCGCATTATTGGCTGGCAAAGAGATATTACGAGAATGAGAAAGCAGGATGTGTCGCTATCCTTTATGGTGCATCTCACGGTCAACCGGGACGGAATCATTGAGGAAGCGGCAGTAGACGACCTTTTTAACGGTGGTAAAGGTGTTCTCTGTTCCAAGGAATATTTGGAGCATAAATTGAAAGAGGAGCTCGAAGGCCAGCTTTTTGATAAAAAATTGGCAGCAAAGCTCAGATTCGATAAGTTTAAATGTTTTCATATTTTTGAGATTATGAGCGGCATTTATAGTTCCTATTTTATGTATAGAAATGAAGAACATACGGGCAGCAGATTATTTTACGAAGAAGATATTGTAGACATCTATGCGAGCAACGGCAATTTGTACCTAACAGGCCTGCAGAGTTTTATAGGGAAGGAAGACATCCATTACACGGTCGTACTCTATGATGTCTTTAATAACATTACGTTTGATCTGGAAGGCTATATGAAATTAAAGGCTCCGATTCTTGCAGAATTCTACCTCAACCAACAGCTTGTATATGCCGATGAGCTCTATCAAAAGGAAAAGGATTATATCTTCATCCGGATGCAGAAATTTCTGTTCGTATGTGTGGAAAAGCTGAAGGCAGCCCTGTTTCCGGATTTCACGGACAAAATGATGAATACCAATCTGGCTCCAAGCGCATTTATTGGAATCATCATGCAGGCCATTGGCATCCGTTCGTTCTCCAACAATTTCAACTATATCCAGTATATTATGACGGCGATGCAGCGCCCCAGAAAAATGCCGGGCTGTATCGGCGCGATTTTGAATGAAGAAGAAGCTGTGAAGTATTTCGAAGGCTTTGATTTAAACTATTTAGGTTAAAAGGAGATCAGCAATAATGATCCAGTATGAGCGCTTGACGATAGATTGTGTACTCGACACGTTAAAAGACGGCTATCCCGATAAAGCGGCAGTTGTGTTTGAACATCAGACAGTCACGTTTGCACAATTATACGAGTATTCGATCACGATTGCCGGAAATTTGCTGGACTTGGGAGTGAAGAAAGACGATAAGGTAGCGGTCCTTATGCCTAACTGCCTTGAGTATCTGTACGTATATTTTGCGCTTTTTAAAATCGGAGCATGGATCGTGCCTGTCAGCACGAGATACGAGCCGGACGAAATCAGAAGGGTTCTTGTGGACTCTGATGCTGAAACGATCATTTACCAGGACAAGCTGGGCATCTTTAACTACGATCAGATTTTGTTGTCCGACCTTCATCCGCATCTGACCCACATCAATAATTATATCGTTCTGGGAGATGAACCGCAGGCAGGCAGTATTGCATTTTCCGAATTGATGAAAACAAACGGGTTGCCCTTCCGTGATCGGCAGCTGGAAGCGATTAACCCCGATGATGTTGCCATTCTGGGATATACCTCTGGGACAACAGGTCACCCCAAAGGCGTCATGATCACTCATCGGAATTTGATAGAAACCTCCTATTACGGGGGGAAGCTGCTGGACATTAAGGATGATATCGGATTTTCGATTGCCCCGTTATATGCGGCGCAGGGCTTCAATGCTGTACTGGTCTATTTTGTCTCCTGTATTACGATGAAATGGATATCCAATTTTAATCCGAATGATATTTTAACGCATGTAGCCAAAAATCATATCAATCTGTTTCATACCCAGCCGACCATGTGGAGCCTGATCCTGGCTATGCCCTATTGCAAACCGTATCTCTTCAAGGAGCTCCGAAAGGTCGTGGTTTCAGGCTCCTTGTGTACCCCGTATTTAGCCCGCTCTATCGAGAAAATGACCCAATGCACCCTTATTAATGCGTACGGAATCATTGAAGCCACGGGTCTGGTGACAATGACCAGACTGGATGATCCTGAGGATGTCAGACTGAACACGGTGGGCAGGCCGATTGAAGGTTTTCAGGTGAAAATCGTGGACAGGGATCGGAACGAGCTGCCAAAGGGCGAAATCGGGGAGCTGGCTATTAAAGGCTACCTAATGAAGGGCTACTATAAAAATCAAGAGAAAACGAATGAGGTTATAGACGAGGAGGGCTGGTTATACACAGGGGATCTTGCCTGCTATTACGAAGACGGGATCAACATTTGTATTGCCGGAAGAATCAAGGATATGGTGATCCGGGGCGGTTTTAACGTCTATCCGGTGGATATCGAGGAATGCGTATTAAACTTTGAAAAGGTGGAGGACGTTTCGGTCGTCGGGGAGCCTGATGAAATTCTGGGAGAAGCGTTGGTCGCATTTGTCATTCCAAAACCGGGAGAGATGATTACCGAGGGAGAAATCAAGGCGTTTTGCAGAGGTAAAATCGCGAATTACAAAGTGCCGGACCAGGTGCATTTCGTATCACAATTGCCGGTATTAGAATCCGGAAAGGTACAGAAAAACATACTCAGACAATGGGCGGCTGAAGGGATTCCCGCGGAAAGCCAATTTTTATTAAACGATACCATCGTCAGAGGAATGGCCGGAGATTTATCAAATTCGGAAGCTTGAGGGGCGCTTATCGTGAATTTCAGTGTCACCGAGGATCAAAAGCAAATTTGCGGCTTGATGGAGGAATTATGTGACCGGTACCTGAATGATGGGGTTTATGCAGATGATGCACAGTGCACATTCAGGAGGGATAAGTGGGCGCGGCTGGCGGAAACCGGATTACTGGGGCTGCCTTTTCCAGCCCAATTCGGTGGAAGTGATCAGGGGATGCTCACAACAGCACTGGCGATTCGAACACTGGCACAGAAATGCAGGGACGAGGGATTGGTTTTCTCCGTATGCGCCCAAATGTCGGCTACTCAGGTTCCATTGTGGCTATTCGGTACCAGTGAACAGCAGGAGAACTATTTAACTCCGATTATTGAAGGAAGGTATATCGGCAGCAGCGTCATCACCGAACCGGGTGCAGGGTCCGATTCCTCCGCGATGACCACAACCGTTGAGAAGCTCCAGAATGGTTATTTGTTAAATGGGGTCAAAACCTTTGCGACACTGGCTCCGGAATCGGATGTCCTTATTGTATATGGTAAGCACAAGAGTGGAATCCCGATGCTGGATGTCTCCGCTTTTGTTTTGGAAAAGCAGCTTGATGAATATGCCATTGGGCAAGTTTTTGAGAAAATGGGCCTGAGAACCAGTCCGATGAGCGAAGTCATACTGAATCACTGCCAGCTTCCGCCCGCCCGGCTGCTTGGACGCGAAAGGCATGGGATGGACATTTTCTTCAAAGCGATGCTGTGGGAAAGAATCATGGTCAGCGCCTATCATGTCGGAGCGATGGAACAGCAGTATGAGGAAGTCTATCAGTATGCCAACCGGAGGAAGCAGTTTAATCAAAGAATCATCGCTTTTGAAGGCGTTTATGAGAAGCTCGTTAATATGAGAATACGGATAGAAACCAGCAGACTCATGCTCTTTAAGGTTTGTGAGGATTTTGACCAGGACCGCCGCGAAATGTACAGGGCTTCCATGCTGAAGCTTCATACCTCCGAGTCCAAGGTGCAGAACAGCCTCGATGCCGTTCAAATATGGGGAGCCTATGGATATGTGAAGGAAAGCGTGGTGGAGAAGCAGATGAGAGATTCATTGGCTGCGAAAATTTACTCCGGGACAAGTGAAATGCAAAAGAAAATCATGCTGGACCATCTGGGGGAGCTTTATGACTGATTTCTTATTGCAGCATTATTTATGCCATACAGCAGAACGCTGTCCGGATCATCCCGCACTGAGGTACGAAGGTCATGAACTGACTTACAGGGAACTGCTGGAGGAAAGTGTAGTCCTATCCGATACGCTGATTGGAATGGGGATGGAGACCGGGGAGATCGCCGCCATCTATCTGAACAAGTCTCAGCATGCAGTGGCCGCCATGTTCGGCGTGTTGTTTACGGCAGGGACCTATATTCCGCTGGATTCCTACTATTCTCCCGTCAACAGGACCTTGTCTATTCTGGAACAGAGTCAGGCCCGCTTTCTGATTACGAGCGGAGCGAATCTAATGAAGCTTATTCAAGGAGCTGACTCTCATCAGGTAGAAGTATTGAAGTCTCTTCATGTGCTTGTGGTCGATGGCGATTATTCGTCAAGCACGGAATATTTTCAGCAATATGTGCATTTTATCCCTAACCTAACGCCCCAGTATCTCTATCAAATAAGAAAACAGGCAATTAGCGACGATTTGGCCTATATCCTCTATACTTCAGGCTCCACGGGCATACCCAAAGGTGTGATGATCAGCCATTTAAATGCAAGAACATTTATTGATTGGTGCTGCAATTATTTTCAGCCGGACGCCAAGGACCGATTTGCAAGCATTGCGCCGTTTCATTTTGACCTGTCGGTGTTTGATATTTTTGTGCCGGTTGCGGTGGGAGCAGAGCTTGTTATCCTGCCTGCCGTCAAAATTCAAAATCCGTCTCTCTTTGCGGCAGCGATCAAGCGGGAAGAAATCAACTGGATCTATTCCGTGCCGTCCCTTTGGAACGCTGTTATCAAATACGCCGGACTAGTCCCCGGAGAGCTGGCTTCACTAAAAAACGTATTATTTGCCGGTGAAGTATTTCAGCCGAAGTATTTGAGATTAACGATGGAGCTGTTGCCGCAAGCTTCCTTCTACAACCTGTATGGATTAATAGAAACGAATGTCTGCACTTACTATCCCGTAAAGGACAAGGAAAGTGTAAAAGACACCCCTGTGCCGATTGGATATCCTTGCGAGAATACCGAGGTGGTGGTGATCCACCCTGAGGGAAGAATCGCCGGTATAGGCGAAGAGGGTGAACTGTGCGTAAGAGGTTCTATTGTTATGAAAGGATATTATCGCAATCCGCTGCTGACGGAGCAGTGTTTCCGAACCAGTCCGGTACCTGGACATCGGGGAGAACGGCTGTACCACACGGGAGATATGGTCCGGATTAATGAAGAAAGGGCTTTTGTCCTGGTTGGCCGAAAGGATAGCCTGGTAAAACGCTCCGGCTTCCGAATTGAATTGCCTGAAATCGAGCGTGTGCTTCATGATATGGACGGTATAGCTCAGGCTGCGGTGGTGGATGTGCAGGATGAAGACGGCAATGTGATTATCTGTGCCGCCCTTACTTTGCGTCCGGGTGAACAAATATCGGTGATAGGGCTGAAGCAATCGGTCGGGGTGGTTTTACCCCATTATATGATTCCTGACTTGGTTCATGTATTCGAGCAATTTCCAACCGGGAGCAGTGAGAAGATTGACCGCCGGCAATTAAAAGAAATCTTTCGAAATATGCTCTAGCATAGAGCTTAACTAAGAGGGGGCAGTTTCGGTGCAGGAAAAGCTGTTTGAGATTATCGGTAGCGTGTGCTATTTCGATAGGGAAGATATGCATCCCGGCTTGTCGGTTGAAGACGATCTGGCGATCAGCTCGGTAATGATTGTGGAGATTGTCGCCATGATCGAAAACGAGCTGGGCGTTAATATGGAAGAGCATGTCAATGAACTGATCGGCTGCACGGTGCTGGGAGAGATGGTTCAACTGATCGAACAGCTATATCAAGAGAAGTCATTAGAATCCATGCCCGGAAGGTGATGCCGGTGAGAAGCAATGCAACCATTCATCAATTGTTTGAAGATAAAGTGGACGAATTGCCCCAGCATCCCGCGGTCCGGTACAATGGCAAATCTATGACCTACCTGGAGCTGAATCAGCACGCCAATGCGCTTGCTCACGAATTGATTCGCCGAGGAATCCAAGTGAATGATCATGTAGGTGTCATTGTTAATCGTAATATGAATATGATTGTTGCTCTGCTGGCGGTTTTGAAATGCGGTGCGGTGTATATACCCATTGATCCCGAATATCCGCTGAACAGAAAGAACTATATTTTGAACCATTCCGGTGCGATGGCCGTGATTGTAGAGAGTGATGAGCAAGCGAATGTCCCTATTCGTATTAATCTGCAGGAGACAAAAGGGTGTGCAGATCAGACTCATAATCCGAACATACCGAAAAGCGAAAAAGATTTGGCCTATATTATGTATACCTCAGGATCTACCGGTATGCCTAAAGGAGTAATGATAGAGCATCATTCCGCCGTCAATCTAATTCGTTGGGTCAACACAACCTTGCAGATGAACAGCAGTGACAGAGGCCTCTTCGTTACCTCTATGTGCTTTGATCTGTCCGTCTATGATATTTTTGGCATGCTGGCTGCCGGAGGAACCATTGTTATTTGCCCGAATTCACATGTGACGAACCCGGACGAGCTGAGGAATCTGTTATCTGCTGAAAGGATTACCTTCTGGAATTCGGTTCCGACAACGCTGCATTATCTTGTTCGTGATCTGATGAACCGGGAAGAGGATTATGCACAATATGATCTGAGGCATATTTTTCTGAGCGGGGACTGGATACCTTTGGAGCTGGCGAGAACATTCAAACGCTATTTTCCGGGGGCACGGATGACCAGTCTTGGCGGGGCTACGGAAGCTGCCGTCTGGTCCATCTATTATCCCGTCGAACAGGTCAAAGAAGAATGGACAAGCATACCGTATGGGAAACCGATAGACCAGAACTATTTTTACATATTGGATGAGGCGCTTCAGCCGGTGCCGGATGGGGAAATTGGAGAGCTGTATATCGGCGGGATTGGCGTGGCAAGAGGGTATATCAACGATAGCAGCAAAACGGAAAAAGCTTTTATGCAGGACCCGTTTAGAAACCCGGCTGTGGATCGGATGTATAAAACAGGCGACCTGGGAAGAATGCAGGGCGATGGAAATATCGAATTTCTCGGAAGATGCGATGACCAGGTGAAAATCAGAGGGTTCAGGGTGGAGATCAAAGAGGTGGAGAAACAACTGCTGAATTACCCTGCCATCCGGGATGCGGTTGTAGTCCCAAAGAACGCCAAGGCAGACAAGTATTTATGCGCCTATCTGACTGCTGGACAAACGGTTCAAATCAGCGGCATTAGGAAGCATTTGGAAGCTGTTCTTCCGGCCTACATGATTCCTTCTGTGTTTATTATGCTGGAACAATTTCCGTTAAATCAGAACGGCAAGGTGGATAAAAAGCAATTGCCGGAGGTTTCACTGGATTCGATCCTCACGGATACGGAATACACACCTTGCTCGAATTCGCTGCAGCAGACGATTTGTAAGGCATGGGAACGGGTATTGGGCCTGGTCAATATAGGCATAAACCATGATTTCTTCGATATCGGAGGAACCTCCATAGAAGCCGTTACTTTGCATACCGAGCTTCATCTGAGTGGCATTCCTCTTTCATATGATGATTTGATAACGCACACTACTGTCGCAGCACAGGCCAGGCTTATGGAGGAAACTGGTGAACCCGAAGTAAGGGAGACCTCAACCCATACCAAACATGACCTCAAGCTCAAGCCCATGCCGTTTAATGATTTATATTATAAAAGCTGCCTGTATAACTCGTTGTTTCCCGCCGTGCATTATTTTGACCGGAATATTAATTCGTTTCTCAGCAATGATATTTTTGTATACACACTTGAATCTGCGCATGGCCATGAGTATCTTGCTGCGAACTGTATTGAATCCAGAAGGCCGGAGGAGATTTTACAGCAATTACAGTTATCGGTCCTGTTTGAAAAATCCCTCGGCGGGACAGCTCTTGCGGAGAGGCTGGTTGAGGGGCTTGACCGGCAGAACCTGTTCATTCTATGGGTAGACAGCTTCTATGAACCCGGACGAAGAGATGTTTATCTCAAAAAGCATATCGCGCACACCTTGCTTGTATATGGTTATGACGAGGTGAACGATCACTTTTACATTCTGGAGCACAGTCACAAGGATGCCCTGAATTACAAGGAGCGTACCTTGTCTGCAACAGATTTGCTGAACAGTTATTCAGGCTATCAGCAGCATCTAATGTCGGCGGAGGAGCCTTATACTTTCATCGAGTTTCCCAGTTTCCAAAAACCTTATCGATATGAAGCAGAGCACGACCGTAGAAAGCTGATCCGGAATTATGAGCAGCATAGACACTCTGTTTTGGACGGATTAAGCGCGGTGACCCGATTCAAAGAGAGCTATTCCGGGCTGCTACGGGAGTTGGATGTGTGGTCTGTCTCCCGGCTGATCGGCAATTTGAATGCCATTATTGATTTTAAGAGAGCGGAGAAATACAGAATGGAAAGAATCTTTGCGGAGCAGTGTGAAGCCATCTCCATCTTTGGCCAAATCATCGACGGTTGGCTGATCATCCGCAATGATCTGATTAAATGGACCAAGGGCATTGCTTTACTGGGTGAACGGGGAGCCTTCCACTATGAAATCATGGAGACCTTATGCCAGAAAGAGCTTGATATTTTGGAGACGATGTGCGGCTTGGATATTCACTGCAAGGAGGGAAAGATCTGATGATTCCGATTGATGTAAATAGATTGCCTTATCTTTCGCAAAAGTATAATGAACATAATCTTCCGCTGTATTTGAGTTATCCGGTAGACAGCTATTGGAGAGATCCAGCAGATGAAAACATTATCGCCCCGGCATTACGCCACATGGAAGACGCACAGGTGTATGTGCATATTCCCTTCTGCAAGTCCATTTGCTACTACTGCTGCTGTGACAGGGTGTTGAGCGCGAAGGAAGAGGACAAGGATACCTATATAGATTATTTGGACAAGGAGCTGTCGTACAAGCTAACCGGCCGCAGCCGCAAGCTTAAGGTCCATCATATGCATTGGGGCGGTGGAACTCCGGCGTATATGAATATGCGGCAGATCGAGCGGTTGTATGGGGTAATGCAAGAGCATTTGGACATTTCGGAAACGGCCAGAATCAAGATGGAAGCCTATCCCGATAAACAGATTGTAACCGGGGAGAAGCTGCGGCTGTTGAGAGATTTGGGCTTTAATTATATCAGCTTTGGCATTCAGGATTTTGATGCAAGAGTTCTGAAAGCCATTCATCGGGACTGTGATTTGAACGACACGCGGGAAATCATAGAACTGGCAAAAAGCCTAGGTTTCATTGTTAATATCGATTTATGCTATGGCCTGCCTTTTCAAGGCTTGGGTGAATTTGAAAGGACGCTTCAGGAGGTCATGCGGATCGAACCCGATAAAATTGTCATTTACCCGTATGCCCATTATCCGGCGATCTATCCGATGCAGCGTAAAATACATCATCTCAGCCTGCCCAACAACTATATCAAATCCCTCTTGTTCGATCTGGCCAATCAGTTCTTATCTGTGGACTATGAGAAAATGGGCACGGATACCTTCATTCGCACCAGCGGAAGGGAACATAAGCAGCGTACCGGGCAGAATGTAGTCAGGGATTTCATGGGGTCATCCGAACTGACCAGCCAGCAGTTATTGGGACTTGGAAAGTCGGCTATCAGTAAAATCGGCAATACCTATTATAAAAATGTTTCGGAAATGGACCGCTACTACGACTATCTGGACCACGGAAAGCTTCCGCTCGAGACGCAGAGAACACACTCCTTGTCGAAGGAGGATTTAATCCGGGAGGATGTTATCCAGAAAAATCTTTTAGCTAGCTTCCAAATTGATAAGAGCGCTATAGGTGAACGATTCGGCGTGGATTTCGATACTTTTTTCCAGGATGAGCTTGCCGTGTTAAGAACGCTGGAGAAGGATGGGCTGCTTCATGGAGTGGATACTCCCTGCATTGCTGTAACGGATACGGGGTCTTGTTTTGTCCGGACGATTGCCCATGTTTTTGATTCGTATTACAAATAACCCATGAATGGAGAAATTAGTATATGGAAACGAAAGAACAAGTTACAATGATCGTATCGGAGCTAACCCGGATACCGAGGGAAGAATTGAATCCGGGTACCGATATCTTTGAATCTAGGCTGATTACCTCTCTGGGACTGCTGGAGCTGGTGTCCAGGCTGGAACAGAAGTTTGGAATTATTATACTGCCCGAAGAGCTGATTCATGAACATTTCTCCAGCATTGAGACGATCATCGGTTTTATCGAGTCCAAGCTGGCAGAGGCATCCTAACTATCGGTCGCTCGCTTTCATCGGGATGAGGGGTGGACATCTATGTTTAAGATCATGATTGTAGAGGATGATATCAAAATCAGATCCCTGATGACGGACATCCTGAGGAAGTATGGTTATGAAGTCGTAGAGGTTGCGGACTTTCTGCAGGTGGAAAAAATCTTTGAAAAAGAGGCGCCGCAGCTTGTATTGCTCGACCTTAACTTGCCGTACTATGACGGGTTTTATTATTGCAGGGTATTCAGAAGGAAAACCACAGTGCCCATCATAATCATTTCCGCAAGAGATGAGGAATCAAGCCAGGTGCTGAGTATGGAACTGGGGGCCGACGATTATATCATCAAACCCCTCAACATTCAGGTGCTGCTGGCCAAGATCATGGCGATTCTACGACGAGGCTATGGAGAGTATTCCAACAAGCCGGAAACGGAAAAAGAAGCGCTGCCGATTCATTTGGATGACAGGAATTTCAGCATTTCCTATCAGGGAATAGTGGAAGAGCTCAGCAAGAATGAATACAAGCTGCTTAAGAAACTGATGGAGAAAAAAGATACGATTGTCACCAGAGAAGAACTGCTCGAAGAGCTGTGGGATGATGTTCATTTTGTAGTGGACAACACGTTAACCGTTAACGTAACCCGGGTAAAAAGCAAGCTGCTTAATCTGGGATTTACCGATGTCATCAAAGTTAAAAGAGGCGTAGGCTATATCTTTGATACGGCTGCAATGGGAGGGACTCTTCAATGAGCGGAAAGCTGGTCAGAGAGTTTATGAGGGATCATCTTGATTTTACATTGATCTATTTCATCAGCCATATCTTGGTGAGCGTGTACTGCAATTCTTTTATCAGCAATAACATTCAGTTAATGTACCTGCTCAGCATTTATTTCTATCTCTTTATCATATTTATGTGCTTTAGATTTATTAAGTACGCATCTACCAATAAAGAAATTAAGAGATTAACAGAAAATATCGAAATTGAAGAAAAGAGTTATTCGTGCGAGCAGGAAGCTGTAATCGGGCTGATCCGCGGCATTCACCAAAGCTCTCAGGACAAAATCTATGAGGTCAAGTCGCAGGCCGCCAATACGCACAAGTTTATTTCGCAATGGATACATAATATGAAAACTCCTTTGTCGGTGATCGACCTCATTCTCCAGAATTACAAAATGAATCAATTGAACGATGATGTTGCGATGCAGCATATTGAGGAAGAAAAAGAACTGATTTTAAACATGCTGAACCAGCTTCTGAAGATATTCCGGCTGGAGCATTTTACCCGGGACTATAATCCCGAGAATGTGAACCTGTTGGACTCTCTGAGAAGCATCATCAACAGCAAGAGAAATCAATATATCTACAATAACGTGTATCCTGTCGTGGAATGCGATTATGACATGGTCATGGTCATGACAGACAGCAAATGGAATACAGCTATGCTTGAGCAGATCATCTCCAATGCGATTAAATATTCGGACTCTAAAGACGAGACCAAAACGATTCATTTCCGCATTGAGCAGTGGGACGAAAAGGTTGTCCTCTCGATCAGGGATGAAGGGATTGGAATCGAAAAGGTAGATCTGCAGCGGGTGTTCCAGCCGTTTTTTACCGGGAAAAATGGACGAACCCATAACCAGGCAACAGGCATTGGTCTGTATGTCTGTTCTGAAATCGCCAAGAAATTGGGCCACAAACTGGAAATCTCCTCAGAAGTAAATCAAGGTACTGAAGTGAGGATTAATTACCTTACAAAATCGAAAGACAGCGTAACCCAAATGAATGGATAAACCATTAGCAGCCAATTACAATAAAGCTATAATCGTCCGACAAAAAGGAGATGTAACCATGAGCGTATTGGAAGTTAAGGAAATCAAGAAGGTCTATGGTGTTCAGAATGGGGATAATGCTACAGTAGCTCTGGAATCCGTCAGCTTTAACGTGGAGGAAGGCGATTTTATCGGTATCATGGGGCCTTCCGGCAGCGGCAAAACGACACTGCTCAATATTTTGAGCGGGATCGGCAAGCCGAGCTATGGAGAGGTTTATATTGCGGGAAAAAACATTACATCCCTGGATAAAAATGAGATGGCATTGTTTAGAAGAAAACATCTTGGATTTGTCTTTCAGGAATTTAACTTGATGGACAGTCTGACTCTGAAAGAAAATGTCATGCTGCCGATGATCCTCGATAAAAAGGACAAAGAGCAGATGGAAGCCAAGAGCGAAGAGATCATGAGGCTTTTTGACATCGATCAAATTGGCGGCAAATATCCCTATAACATTTCAGGCGGGCAGCAGCAAAGGGTAGCTGTCAGCAGAGCGTTGGTCAATGATCCGGACATTATTTTCGCCGATGAGCCTACGGGTAACCTGGATTCCAAATCGTCCAATGCGGTAATGAAATGCATAGAGAAGATGAATCAGGAAAGAAACAGCACCATTCTGATGGTAACCCATGATGCTTTCGCTGCAAGCTTTTGTAAGAAAATTATTTTTATAAAAGATGGAGCGATCTGCATGGAGATTTTCAGCAACGGGAACCGAAAGGAGTTTTTTGATCAGATTCTCGATTGTCTGGCGATCATTGGAGGGGAAAGAAATGACGTTTAGAGATATAACCATCAAAAACTTCAAAAAAAATGTCAGAAACTTTTTCTCCTATTTTATATGCAGCACCTTTGCAATCACTATTTTTTTCCTCTACGCAGCTTTGTTGTTTAACAAAAGTATACGGGAAGGTGCAACAGAGGATGTCATTCAGATTATTTTTATGCTCAGCTTGGCTGCCCTTACACTCTTTTCGATATTTTTCATTAACTATGCCCAATCCTCTTTTATCAAGTCGAGAAGCAAGGAATTCGCCATCTTCATGTCGCTTGGAATGCACAAAAATGATCTGCAAAAGATTATCGCCGTTGAGAATTTAATTATCAGCATATCCTCAATGATTGTCGGGATCATTACCGGAACGATCTTCTCCAGACTGTTTCAAAACGTAGCGATTGATTTGCTGGATCTGAAAGGTATTTCGTATTCCCTTGGCGTGGAAAGCTTTGTTGTTACTGCGGTCGTATTTACAATTATTTTTGCAGTGTCACAGACGATATCAAGCCTGAAAATCGGGAAATTGGACATCGCAGATATGATGAAGGATTCCCGCAAGCAGGATAACCGGGCTAAGAAGAATGACGCGAAGCTTGGGATCGTAGGTGTGGCATTGGTTCTCCTATCCATCGTATTCCTGGTTGTGATATCCAATAATGAAAGCCTCAATACGAACCCGTTCATGATCATAACCTATATTTTGCTTAGCTTTGTCGGCATCTATATGGTGATCGCAAATTTGGGCAATACAATCATCACCTTCTTGAAGGGCAAGAAATTTTATTATCACCATATTCTTTCCATTACCGAAATCAATCATAAATTTAATCAGAACAAACGTATTATGTTTATCCTCAGCATTTTAAGCGGAATGACGATCTTTCTGGTGGCGTCTCCGTTTTCACTTCTCCAACTGTCCGAGACTATTGCTGAAAGAAATAAATTCGATATTGAGTTTGTTTCCGTGGCCGGTATTCACAACATCGAAGCGGCACAGTTAGAACAGCTCATGAAGCAGTCTTCTGATCCATTAGAAGGCATCATCAATACGCAATTTTTGAATCTGCAAATGAATTTGGAAGGCAGCAAATACGATGTGCTGAAGACGAAGCCGATTATATCGCAAGAAATGTATCAAACGCTGACGGGTGAGACCTTGCAAGTCAATGCGGGGGAAGCGGTCAACATTATTACGGCCTGGGAGCCTGGAACACAAGGCATCGATCAGGGAGCGGATATCCAGTTTACAGACGGTAAAGAAACCTTTAAATATAAGGTGAAGGCGTCCTATCATGGAGATTGGTTTGCTACGGCCAGTTCCTATCCAACCAGTTCGGGCATTGTAGTTAGCAATCAGGACTTTGAGAACATGCAGGCCAAGGTAAGCACCGGCGCGGTAGGGACGCATTACGGGATTAATTTTAAATCCTGGAAGCAAACAGAAGGGCTGGTACAGCAGCTAAAAGATACCTTAAAGGCGTCCGATAAGGACGAACGCAGCCAGCTTTTCCCGGTAGCCTCCAAAATTGACGCATTTAAGGAATTGAAAAAGAATTATTCACTCTTTGTATTTGTAACCTCCTTAATCGGTGTATTATTCTTCATCGCAGGCGGAATGGTATTGTATTTCAAACAGTATACGGAACTTAGAAATGCAACAACCTTTTTCCGCAAGCTGTACAAGATTGGAATCAGCAATAAGGAAATTAAGGCTGTCGTATCCACAGAACTGCTGATCACATTCTTTGTGCCTTTGTTCCTTGGAAGCATATTTGGCTATTGCTTCATTTATTTGATAACCAATGTAGTCAGCGGTTCCGATGTATTGGGTGAGTTCATGAAGAATACGACAATAGTTGTGGCCGTATACTTTGTATTCCAGCTCAGTTTCTACTTCATTACAAAAAGAAAGTACAGCCAAGAGGTAGTGAAAAACTTGAGCAATGCTGCTTAGATAGACATGATTATCAAAAAGTAAAGACCGACTAAGTATAATATTTAGTCACAGAAACAAGACTGCAACATTCAAGATTAATACCCTTGGAATACACATTGGATTTACCAATGTATTTCAGGGGTATTTTTGGGCCAGTAAATGGCCAGTAAATCTGAATAGTCGCTGAACCAGATTCCTGGCGCGTAACTATAAATAATGGGTCTGATGCCTGAGCATGTGGCAGAACAAGTTGAATACAGACATACAAAGCGAGTAGCGAATAGTTGTAATAGTTCTTAAATAAGCAAGTACAGTGACCTTAAAATTTAACCAGCAAAGTCTTGATAACTTATTGATTTAATCACTTCTTCACAAAACCCGTATTTTGTACATATGTATATGATGAGGGAATATCCCGTGTGTATCAAGGGTTTTTATATGATGTGCCACATTATATGTGTTGTTTTTCCCTGCTAAAAATACTAAGTGTCAAATTAGCAATATAAAACCGTTCCCTCTTTTTTGAGAAGCGGTTTTTATTTTTGGGGCGAACGGCTCATACAATTCAAAAAGCATTAGTTGTTTTAATGATTCATTAGCACAGATTCTGCCAGTTACTTCAATGGGAAACGGCAGCCGATCACCGGCTGCCGTCGTGTTTGATTCAACTATCGTTGCCCGTTAGCTTAACGTTTATCCTTATTTTCTAGTTGCTATGAGTAATCCCGTCGACCAGTTAAGTTCAACAATTTGAAAATCGTCTAAACTTCGCATAGTTCTTATCAAGTTTTTTACCTTTTCTTCATGACCTGCAATCCATGAGTCTATCGGGTTCAAATCATCAATTATATAAAATCCTCCAGAGTTTACCATCGCCAAAGTCTCTTCCAAGTAGTAATACTTACCTGGCCAAGTGTCAGCAAAAATAAAATCAAACTTCTTTCCTTTACTTTCTTCAATAAAAATACCACCATCTACCGTAACAAACTGTACACGCTCATCATCAATAAAAGATCTTGCAATGTTCTGTATTGATTCGTCCATTTCAACGGATATCAATCGAGACGACGTATCCATTCCATCTAATATCCATGTTGTTGAAGCTCCAGCTCCAGTTCCAAGTTCTAAAAATATGCCTTTTCGCTTTGAACTAGCAAGAGCACGTAACAATTGACCTGTTTCTATATCACAAGACATTTTGATCGGTGCCCATTAACGTTATAGAAATTGAGCCTTCTGCACTCGTATAATTAAAAATGATAGGACTTGTCCGTCATTCCTCTCAATACAAAATAAATCTTGGAAAATTAAATCCTTCTATGTGTCCTCGACGACATCTTCTGTAAACCAAGAACCTGTCGACGAACTTATTATTTGATTAATCTTTAGTATAATAGAATTGCCGGATCTGGCTGGTCTTTCATAAAGATTTATTGAAAAGTCCATCTTGTAGTATCCTCTTTTCACACGAGAATCTGCATGTTTGCACAAAACATATTTTAACTCATTTCTTATTAGGAGAGGGTCGTTATGCGAAACTGCCCCTTTAGCTTCCTACACCACCACTATGTATGTATGTATGTATGTATGTAGCGACAGTGGGGCCTCAGGCTGACGAGACTTTCTCGACAACTTGAGGCCCTCCTTTATTTTATAGGATGGACGTTCTTTCCGATTCTTCTCGAAAAGTCATACGCAGCGGATGAACGCCACGTTAATTAAAACCCTGCGCGATCGTTTCCAGGTATTGCTCGATGGGAACCGATTTCCGTAGCCTCAGCAAGTTATGGCCAGCTTCACCAACGACCGTACGGAATTGATTGCTTTCTCCGGTTGCCTGGGCCGCAATGGCGTCAACGATGGTTTGCGGATCGTCCAGCTTGCCAGGGTTATTCATCATCGTGAGAAGTTTATCCATAAGCCCGTCGTAAACCTTGATTTTCTCTTCTTTGTTCCAGCGGATGTTATTCTTGAAATTGTTTCCGGAAGAACCGCCCTGTTCAATGAGGCGAAGCTCGATATTTAGCGGCTTCAGCTCGTAATAGAGCCCTTCCGTCAAGCCTTCCAGCGCGAATTTGGACATGTTGTACAGGGAACCCAGCGGAACTGCCGTCGTGAGGCCCATGAAAGAGCTGATATTGATGAACATGCCGCCACCGACTGCTCGGAAATGCGGCAGAAACTTACGCATGACATTGATCGGACCGCGAACGTTCACGGCAAACTGCCAATCAATGGTCTCTTCCGAATCCAGCGCCCCGTAAACGCCCATTCCCGCATTTGAATGGGCAGGTGTTATCTCCAACGGCAAAAGGCACGATGACCAGATAGCCTTTCTTGAAACCAGAGACTTCCGAACCCATTTCTTCAATTCGTCCAATCACTTCATGCCCCATGGCTTCGCCCTCCCCATGCTCATGGGCATGCATATTGTGATACGGATGCAGATCGCTTCCGCAAATGCAGGCGACCACCACCTTCAAAATGGCATCGGTTGGTTTTTGCAATTGGGGAACGGGGATTTCTTCTACGCGAACATCACCGGCAGCATACATAATATTGGCTTTCATATTAAAGTTCCACCTTCTCATTAAATTTGTTTGCTTACAGCATGCGCAATTTCTTTAGTCTTCTATAAATGAATTGTGCCATTTTCATTCTCGAACATTAGCGATCAGCCAAGAGCTTCCCCGAAAAACCAATATTTTCAGGCTCATTTTCTTTGACCAAAACGATAAATGCGGACTCGGGTACATTCATAATGTTTGAAGCTGATGTGGTAAGTTCGGTAACCAACAGTTGGTATAAAAAACGTTCATTCGAATTCGTTAGATGGAACAGCAGTTCCATCAGTTTTACCTTTATCAATCCCTCGCTGACATGGCTAGGCACGTCGAAATAAGGTTGTAACGACTCGAAATAAGTTCTTATGAGTTCGTTAACTGGAATAATGGATATCGGAACAACATCGTTCACGGGATAAATGGACTTTAACCCCGCAAATTTGACAAATTCCTCTAACAATTTTTCATTTAGGAAAAACATCATATAATCTAACATGTACTCAGAACTGGCTTCCCCTGATTTCTCGTACTCTATCAAAATCGATCTGTGAAGAAACACCATTTCGTTGCTCCGAACGGTATACTCCCGGTCTCTGAAGCGAACCGTATAGATACCTGACTTCACGAACAATAGCAGATGATCTTTCAGAAAGTACGTTCCCTTTCTACCTTGTGTGTGCAAGCAGAATGTGACAACGGATAATCCGTTCTGCTGCAGGCTTCCTGTTTTATCCGGTGCATTTACCAGTTCTTGAGGGGCCTTGGTTGGTTTTCCGATACTACTTAACATGAGCAATGCCGCCTTTTTTAGCTTTAACATGAGTAATAGGTTCTACAAGTACTTGATCCTCCGTGATATATTATTCCTCTGCTAATTCAATCGTTATGGTGAAGTCCCCGTTCATCCCCATGAGGGTTTCCATTCCCGAATCAATGCGTCCTAATTGATTCAGTCCACTGGAATAGCCACCTCCTTTCTGACCATCTGTTTTTAGCATCTGGGCGCTAAGTCCGGCAAAAGCTCCCGTAACGCATACCCCGAATCAATCAAAAGGGAGGTATGCTCTATACGCGATGCTTCGGTTACCGCAATTGCCACCGAAATCTAGCCGATGTTGTCTAGAGTTACCCCGCATATACTAAAAGAACCCGTGTCGGATGCGAATTCGGTATTCTTCTCATTGTAGGGGGAGTACCAGCGAAGCTGACACCACTCGCAAATCAATTTGTATTCTTCACCTTGTTATCTTATTTACAAGGCATGATCTTAATTGTCGCTGAGCGGGCGCGCGCACCGATCATCGGGTTGAGATACGGGCTACTATGGTATTTCACACGGTATGCATCGTCGATGAGGTCGTTAATGGGACCGTCAACCGGCTCGAAGGTAACCTCCTTGGTCATACCGGCGGCAGTAATCCGCCCGGCCTTCTGCTGCACCGCGGCTTGGTACCATCGAGAGTTACGCCCATTATATGCTCGTACATAAAGACCATCGCCGATCATCACGGACCAAATCCAGGTCGGGGTCCCGTAGGTCACTCCGTCCTCACGGAACGGAGAGATATGAAGGTCATCAGCCTCGGCGATCTGTCGCAGTTCATCTTTAGTCCAAGTGCTCATTATCCAGTCCTCCTACAATGAAACATCGATTCAATCCGAACGTCCTCTAGTCCATTTTTTCAATGGTCATTGTAAAATCATCGCTCATACTTGCCAGCTCCTCTATGCCGGATTCAAACTCTCCTAATACAATAACTCCATTCGAAGAAGTGGTAACAGGTCCATTGTAAAATATAGCCAGATTTCCCCATGGGGCATAATAGGCAAATTCGCCAACAGAAGGGCCACTGTTTGATGGTGTAGAATCGGTATTTAATTTCCGTGGCAAATAACTGATTTTTTCCTCTCCGTTGAAGTCCTCGAATGATAAGGTTATCGGGAGCATCGTCAGAAAGTCTCTGCTCATTGGATTGTCATATAGATTCACGATGACTTCTTCATTATCGAAAATCAATTTGATCTTGGTATCTTCAACACTTTCGTTTTCATCAGTAGAATCTTGACCGCTCTCTACAGCAGAATTTTGACTGTTCTCCTCTTGCACTTCATCGGGGTTGCCTGTTTGCTCATTAGTTGAATTATTGCCAATCGTTTCAGACTCGTCAGGAGTAGAGCCCCCGCTGTTATTTCCGCCACAAGCTGCAGAAGTGAAGCTCAACACCAGAGCGAGAGCCACTGATAATATTTTTCGCATACGTTTGTTCCTCCACCCAATTAATCGATTTTTTCAATTGTCATTATAAAATTATCGCTTATATTCGCTAACTTTTCTTCAAGCTCCTGCATGCCGGAATTAATCTTTCCTAATACAACAAGTCCATTCCCAGTGGTAGCAGACTCGTTGTAAAATATAGCCAGATTCCCCCAAGGAGCGTAGTAAGCAAATTCGCCAACAGAAGGACCACTGTTTGACGGTGTAGGTTCGGTATCTAATTTCCGTGATAAATAACTGATTTTTTCCTTTCCGACGAAGTCCTCAAATGATAAGGTTATCGGAAGCATCGTCAGAAAGTCCCTGCTGGTCGGATTGTCATACATGTCAACGATGAACGTTTCATTGTCAAGAATCAGTTTTATTCTGGCATTATCTGTATGGCCATTTGTGGGATCTTGATTTTTTCCGGTTTGATCGGAGTCACTTTCACCGGTACCCCCACCCGTAGTTGCAAATAGACGTTGAACAGAATCTGCGACTTTAGCGTCAACCGCACCATCAGCCACTAATTTATTCAACAAGGTGAGATCGCTGTTCTTTAGTCTAGTAGCCAGCGCAGAATAAGATACGGCAACCATATCTCCCCGAAGGAAACTGCTGGTTGCTTTATCGAACAGACCAATCTCCTGCGCTTCTTGCATTGCCGACGCAAAGGTAAAGTCCACTCCATCCTCGTAAGCTAACGCGCGAAGCATAAAAGTAGAATACATTTGGTGACTGCATATCCCGTTAGGATCGAAAAGCTTATTGCTCATACCTTTTGTCAACCCGCTGTCGTACATGTAAGCAACGTATTCGTCAGCCCATTTAGGTACATCGGTGAAGGGATGGCTATAATTACCGTTCAGTGCCTTGTTTTCCACGCCCAATAGACGAACCAGCATAACAGCTGCTTGGCCGCGGGTAACTGGTTTATCCAGTTCATAGCCTGCACCGGTTCCGCGGAATAGCCCTAAATTCTTTAGAGTATCTGCTTGCTGAGTAGAATCAGCCGCAAATACGGTTTGATGACCGAATCCTATGATAAACATCAATAAAGCGAGCAGCAATGTTATAAATTTCGATTTTGTTCTAGTACTCAATATTCAGCCCTCCATTTACTGATATAATCAATTATTCTAATACTTCAACCGTTACGATGAACTCACTGTTCATATTTGCGAGGGTTTCAATGCCGGAATCAATACGTCCCAATGAAATTAGGCCTCTTGAATAGCCGAAATCGCTATAGAATATCGCTAGATTTCCCCACGGAACAAATAGAGTCAGTTCCCCCACTGAAGGATCGAAGCCTTCCGGCGCGTCCTCCGTCGTGAGATTGCGGGGCAGGTAACTGATTTTTTCTGTTCCATTGTAGTCCTCAAAGGTCAACGTCAACGGGAGCATACTTAGAAAATCCCGGCTGGTGGGGTTGTCGTACATTGTGGCAGTAATTTCTTCGCCATTAACAGTCATTTTAATTTTGACATCCTGTGCTCCAGCACTTTCATCGATCGGTTCTCCAGTCGATGGTTCGTCTTTGGTATCTGAACTGCCGGTATCTTCTCCGCTGCCTTCCGATGAAGATACAGGCTGGGAAGAAGTCGCGTTGTTGTCGGAAACCGTATTGCTCGCACATGCCGAAAGGACAAAAATCATCGCAAGAGCAAGAAACAGTGCTAAACGTTTCTTCATTTGTTTGTCTCCTATACATGCTTCACTTTTTTAACCGCCTCCTTTTGGGGGACGAAATCCGTTGCAAACCTTTTGCAGCATAATAAGCAATACAGATAAATAGCCCCATCATTGCCAAATAATCCGTAAAAAACAATATCGGGAATTGTTCAAATTCAAAGGAAATGAACATGATTTTCAAAAAAAGATACGAAACAATATCGTGCCTGATAAAGGCATATACGCCGTATACGGCTATCGTTGCTGCGATGACCCGTAATATAACCTTACGGATATCAGACGGCGGATTTGCTTTTACCGCTTTTCGCGTCATCAACATAATCATGTTCCAATGCAAACCGACATGAACGGACATAAAGATAAAGCCCCAATGGGAGGCAAGCATATGCAATTCCCTTGCAAAGGACATTCCGCCGCTAATGGACAGAAAAGCGAATGGATAACGGGACATCATTATGCCGCTGACCATCAGCCCGATCATACATATAAATACCGACAGATTCACCACGGTTTGAAAGATGCGGAAAGCTGTATACTTCCCTTTCCACAGATTTTTGTACCATTTTAAGTTCAGCACGTTGTGGGTGATAAACATCACAAACATTGCAGTTCCAAGCCATTCATGCACTTTTTGTCCGGTCAGCATGAATGCCATCAAAATCGGCAGCAATACCGTCATGATTAGATCAACCGCTATTTTAATGATTGCTTGGGGTTTCATCGTCTCTCCTTATTCGTATCAGTTAGACATTCCAAGCTGACCCAGCCATTCTTCCACATCACGCTGCGCATCAATGGCATCTTCGCCTCTAACGGCAAGACCGTCCAACACGGTTGCACCGGTCAACATGCTTTTTATCGTTTGCTCATTTCTTGAAAATCCGCTGCCTCCATGGGTGCTAAACGGGATCACGGTTTTACCCGAATAGTCGTATTCCTCCAGAAATGTATAAACTGCCATAGGCAGGTCGCTCCACCAGTTCGGGAAACCAATAAAGACTGTATCGTAATCTTCCATGTTTTCCACATGAGCGCTCAGTTCTGGACGTGCATTTTCCTTCTGCTGCTGCTGACCCAAATCTAAAACCGTATCGTAATCGGCAGGAAATTTATTTGCGGTTTCAATGAGAAACAGATCGCCGCCTACAGTATCCTGAATCATATCTGCAATAATTTCCGTATTGCCTGCAAGCACACCGTCTTGGAGGTTTAGACTTGCGCTGGCAACGGCGTCCACATTTGTATCAAAATCCGTATTACCGACGCGGGAAAAGTACGCTATGAGGATTTTCTGATCACTAGGAACCGGCTGAGTTGCATTGTTATTTTCAGTAGGAATACCAGAAGCATTGCCCGGCGTGTTGATAACCGTATTACTATCATCTGAAGAGTTATTTCCGCACGCTGCCAAGGAAAGAACTACCAGTGATATAAAGAATAATAAAATCGCTTTTTTCATGTATAATTCCTCCCACAATAAATTACAGGAGTGGCTCCTAATTCATGCTTACTTCACTAATTCAATTAAGACATCAATAGAACATTCTGCACATATTGTCTCAGCCGACAGATTAGGAGTATTTTCCTGCAGTGTACTGCTTTGCGCTTCTGCCGGGTTGCTTTCCAGCATATTGGAATTCCCGCCACTGCAAGCGGCAAGAGAGAAGGCCATCAAAGTGGCAAGACCTAAAGTGAAAAATCTTTTCATTACTGTTCCTTCGCAAAAACTTTCTTTGTAACTGTATAGGCAGACGTTGCGTTCGGCCAACCGGCATAAAAAGCAAGATGGGTAATCGTTTCAATGATTTCTTCTTCCGTAAGACCATTTTGTTTGGCATAGTTTATATGAAAACTTAGTTGCCCCGTATCTCTACCCGTAACTAAACTAGTTACTACAGCAATTAAACTGCGGTCGCGCGGAGATAGTGCTCTACGCTCCAAAATATCTCCAAATAAAACATTATCGGTTAGTCCCACAAGTTTTGGTGAAAAATCGTTAATTGCTTTCTGTGCACTAGAAGGCCTTTTAGGGTTTGACATTTTTTTATTCTCCTTTTCTTATCAGGAGTTTATTAATTGATTAATTTCATGACTTGCTCCAGTCTTTCTAATCCCTCTTTCAATATGGCTCTTGGACATGCAATGTTTATTCGGATAAATCCCTCTCCAACTTCGCCATAGATGAGGCCCTCATTAATTCTTAGATGACCTTCTTCCAATATCTTCATACTAAGCTCTGCTGAAGGGATACCAAGACTCCTGCAGTCGATCCAGATTAAATAAGTTGCCTCAGGGATTATGACCCTTAATTTAGGTATTCTTTCTTTGAGGAAGGAATTGAAATAATCCCGGTTTCCTGCAAGATAATCGAGTAATTGATCTAACCAACCTTCCCCGTAGTTATAGGCAGCAATCAAAGCCTCGATTCCAAAAACATTAGGTTCAATGGCCTCATTAACATTAAGCGACCGGTTAATTTTTTTTCTGTATTTTTCGTTTGCCGATATAATATTGGATGTTTTAAGACCGGCTAGGTTGAAGGTTTTGCTAGGTGCTGTACATGTTATTGAGTTCATTAAGAATTCTTCACCGAGTGAGGCAAAAGGAATAAATTGATTATTTTTATATACCAAGTCCCTATGAATTTCATCGACCACAACCAAAACGTTATGTCGTAAACATATATCGCCTAAGCGTTTCAGTTCATCTCTACTCCATACTCTTCCAACAGGGTTGTGAGGATTACACAGAATAAAGAGTTTGACTTTTTCATTGGAAGCCTTTTGTTCAAAATCATCAAAATCAATTTCATAGGATTCGCCGTTGTACTTGAGTTTATTGACGACGATATCACACCCGTTATTTGTTATAGAGGTATTGAAATAATTGTAAACTGGGGATTGAATCAATACTTTATCTCCAGCCTCAGTAAAGGCTTGAACGATCGCCGAAAGCGATGGGATAACACCTGTACTAACTTCTATCCATTCCTTATTGATTTTGAAAGCATGCCGTTTCTCCCACCAGCGCACCTCAGCTTCATAATAAGCATCCGGGATGCTTGCATAACCAAAAATCCCATGCAGAGCTCGTTTTTCTAAAGCTTTTATAATCGGATCTGCTGTTTTAAAGTCCATATCTGCTACCCACATCGGTAAAATATCTAATCCGTGGGCCGTATCCCATTTCGCGCTATTCGTATGTTTCCTATTAATGATTTGGTCAAAATCATACTTCAAACCAATATCCTCCTCAAAATGATTCGATCTTAGCATTTGTAATGATTTGTATATTTGAGAAGTTTAGTTCCGGGTCGTCCAGTATTAATTCTTTAATGCCTTCTGCTTTTATGATGCCGCTAATGGGATTCTTCACACTATCAACTGTGTTAATGATTTCAGCATGTACGGTTGAATACTCAAAACTCAAGTCAGTATCAACCATTTCACAGTTTTCCAAGATTAAGTTTTTCGCATAGCACAAGGGCTGTGTTCCAATAATTTTGCAGTTCACGAGTCTTAGATTTTTGGAATACCAACCCAAGTATTCTCCTTCGAGTACGGAATCATATACCGTTATGTTCTCTGTATTCCAAAAGGCGTCTTTTGAAATGATCTCGCTATTTCTAATCACCCCTTGTTTGACATGCTGAAAGGAGTAATCACCGTCTAATCTGAAATTGTTAATTTCAATATTGCTGCCATGCAATAACAAATAGTTCCCCTTGAATTCCGAATCAAAGATGTTCACATTGGAACAATCCCACAAGGTTTCATTAGTATCCATAATCGTTTTGTGAATGGTAATATTTCTAGCATCTCTAAATATCTTAGGCGCATCCACTTTGCAGTTGTTCATGATCACCTCACTTGTATACCAAATAGCCGCGCGACTGCCTTCAGAGAAATAACTATCCTGGATTTCTAAATCTTTATTGTGCCAAAACGGATATTTACCTGAGAAACTGCAATGGGATACTTGCACATTTCTACTTTCTTTAATTGCAGATTCCCCAGGCAGAAACTCACTATCCTTAATTTGCACATCGGAAATTTTGAATAACGGTCGTTCTCCCTCGAATGTTCCTTTTTCGATTAATCTCATGAAGTTAAATCCTCTCTTATCATTTATTTCTTAGAACTTAGCACCGCAATGCCTAAAGCTATTGCGACAGATACAACCCCTGTCCAACTCACCGCCAGTACTGATGAGCTTGTTATTGCGATACCTCCAATTCCAGCGGCCGCTGCAATGCTTAACTGCAAGACGGAACCGAACCAGACTAACCATGATACCCGTGGCTTCTGGAGCTCTATTCTCTGTTGAACTTGTCGAGTGTCCTTCCAAGACTTTGGTAACGAGTTCCTCAATTCGTTATCAAGGGAGCTCTCATAATCCAATCAATATCTTCACATGCTTCGATATAATCATCTATGACCATTTCTATCTTCCCTGCATATAATCGATATTGATCGATTAGACGACATGTGTATAATAATATATAGAATCAAGCTGCTTGCAATCGTTAAATTAACCTGTTTTGTCGATTATTTTACAAATCATAAATAAGTGTTGATTATTTAAGAAAGATTGGTGAGGCTAACCTTGACTAAAGTGGATAGAAGAATACTCAAATCGCAGGAAGCGATAAAAAAAGCCGTTATTGAACTGATGTCCGAAAAAAATTTTGATGGCATTACCATCCAGGATATTTCCGACAGGGCAAATGTTCACCGAGCAACCATATATCTTCATTACGCGGATAAATTTGATCTACTGGATAAGCTCATTGAAGAACATATTAACGAAATGCGGGAAATCAACGAATATGCATGTGAAATGGACTGGAGAGATGCTAATCTGGTCTACTTCGAATACTTTGAGCGTAATTATCTATTCTTTTCGACGATGTTAGCGAGTAAAGGAGCCCCTTCTTTTCGTACTCGGTTCCTTGAATTTCTTATCGAAGAGTACAAGGCTGAAGTAAATATAAATGAAGAAAGAAATCACGGATTGAATGAAGATGTTATGGGGTGCTTTATGGGAACAGCTTTCGTAGGAATAGTGGAATGGTGGATCACGAAAGGAATGCCTTATCCGCCTGATGTCATGGCAAATCAAGTGGGGATCTTGTTAGAGAGGGTTGTATAATCAATAAATCAAGGAACAGTTTTTTTAGGCAAACATCTCCTTGTTTCGTATTGATAAACATCATAATTATTAAGCTATTCTGACCGTTCGTATTATGAGGTCACCAGATCTTTCTGGTCGACCTCATCTTTATGTGGTCGTAAGATATCGGAGCCTGGGATCGAACGTTTCTGCCCGTGGGACTCGGATCCAGAGAGCTATTCCGCTCATCCCCATACAGCCAAGTCCCAGTGACGATACTTCCAATCCGCTTTTTCCCAATATACGTTTTTGCATTGTTGTACCTCTTCCCTTCTATGATGATTAGTTTCTCTTATAAAAAGAGTTCTCCATTGAAGTTCTGCGACGCTTCAGCCCGGCCATCGGCAAACATCCGTACATATGAGAAACGGAAGAACTTCGCCAGATCTTTCCCCGATGAAAAAAATAAGGCGGTAGCTAGTCCGTCGGCTGTTACGGTGTCATTAGCAATTACCCATGTAGCGATTACATCTTGCACTGGAACACCCGTCCGGGCATCTAGCACGTGATGAAGATACTCTCCCCATGCACGTCTGTTGACGGCAGATGCACACAAGCTACGATTTTTCAGTTCAGCTACGCCGATAACCATACTCTTATTGAGTGGGTGTTCCAGACCTACTTGTAAGCTTGACTCTCCCTTATGGCGAAGGTCTCCGCTTCCATCAACGACGAAATCACTAATTCCGCCCTCACGAAGAATCTCGGAAAGGATGTCCACACAGTAACCTTTCCCGGCCGCTCCGAAATCAATTGAGAGTGGACGACGAGTGATGAGCGATGTGCCTTTTCGAGAAATATCTTTCGCCCAGTTGCCTCTACCTTTAGCATGCGCTTCGGTTCGGACTGAATCTGATACCGGTATAAGTGAGTAAGCTGCATCATATCCAAGAAGCTCTAGGTCCCTGCCTATGAGCGGATCCATAGCACCTTCGGTAGCGATATGGAGGCGATCATATAAGTTGAAAAGAACAGCTGAGTCGTCTGGAAAAATGAAGGTGCCCCCTTCAGATGCTGCAGCAATTTGTGACACAAGAGAATCAGAACGGAACCGCGAATAAGTCCTGTTAAATTGGTCTATCCGTTGCAGGATATGCTGTTGCAATATAAAACTTAGCGGCGTACCGCTTTCAATCTCCCATCGTGTACCTATCGCTTCAAATCCGAACAAGAATCTTCCTGCGTCAGTCTCAGTGGAGTAGGCATTATAATTATGGATGTTCATTATGAATTCATTACCTCCCATATTCGAGGGCTTCAATGCCCATTGATTAAGCGAATCCCACTCTCTTATTATGCTTTAGATAAACGAGTCAACGTTATATCATAAATGCTAAATGATTGCCTAATCCTATGGCCGGTAAGATAAGATGATTAAGAGGATTAGGCAATCATATGGTATGAATGTTATAACGGTTCCTTTGTCATATGGAGCATAATAAGATTGTAATGGATAAGAGCACTTCGATTGAGAAACAATATTTCTAAAAATATGGAGGATATTTTATGCAAAAAGTAATTTTAAACAATGGTGTGGAGATGCCTGTACTCGGTTTTGGTGTGTTTCAAATTGCAGATCAAAGTGAGTGTGAGCAAAGCGTTTATGACGCTATCACCGCAGGCTATCGGCTAATTGATACAGCTGCCTCTTATCTGAATGAAGAGGCTGTGGGCAGAGCGATCAAACGGAGTGGCGTGAACTTCTAAAATCCCCCTCCGCCACTTTTCCCTGAATGTATATTTTCAACTTCAATCTATATAGGTATTCTTTTAGATAGCTTATATAGATACTCAAAAAGGAGCAGATGCATTTAAGCATTCTGCTCCTTTTCGTTTGATTGATTTGACTAAGTGACATATATCTCAGTAAAAGGATGGTTTTGACCAATTCGTATTTGGTTCACTTACGCCTATACTTGTATTTGCATAACCAGCAGGGTTTTCGATAATATCGAAGATTAGTTGTGCTACAGCTTCTCTGGCAACTTGTGCTCCCACAAAAGGTTCACCTTTCTGAGTTAAGTGATAGGCTTCATTTCCTCTTTGATTATAGAGCCATGTTAAACGAAGAATAGTGTAGTCTAAGCTGGAATTCTCAACAATATCAGCAGCTTGACGTTGGCGCTTGATACCGGCTGTGCCCACCATTCGTTCATTCCATTTACCAAATGCTCCGGGTACCTCACCGTAAATCCCTAAAATAGACGCCGCAATTAAGATGTTTACGTTACAATCTTTCATTGCATCTACAACTGTCTCTACACCTGCAAGGGAATTTAAATCGTTAAGATAGACTGCATCGATCCCTTCAAGTGCCTTCTTCACAATATTGATGTCAGTAAAATCTCCGTCAATAATTTCCTCTCTGCTGGCGTTGGAAATCTTGATTCGTTTCGATCCATTACGGGCGAATAATACTAACGAGTGATTCGTTTCTTTTAAGAGCTTCTGGGTAACAAGACGAGAAATCTGCCCCGCAGCTCCGAGAATTAAGATTTTCATATTCATTTCCTCCTATTTTTATAAGTTGTCTGCCTTCTCTTGGGCTTGGGCCTTGATCTGTTGGATCGCAGCATTGAACCCGTCGGGGGTACCGCTGGACCCTGCGAGGCGTCCCACTTTCACTTCATCGATACGCTTCCCGACGACAACCGCAGGGACCGCGTCAGCGAAACGGCGCTGCAAGTCCAGGGATATCGGGTTCGTTGCATGAGGTGTAACTTGAACGGCGATTATGATGTCATCATCCAGACTCAAGGTTACGGTGATCGACGACGGGAGGCTTCCGTATAATCCTGTCGCCGTATATTCACCGTCTGCGTATGTGGAGGTCTCATTCATATACCTGCTTGCAAGAGTTACTTCTTTAGTCGTTGAATCAAATGAGATCGTTGTACCCAAATTCTCGCTCACAAAACGTAAAGGCACCATTGATGTACCCTGGACGTTGAGAGGTGGCGTCTCTAGCATGATTTCTTTTCCGTTCACAACCGCCTTTTTTTGGTTCATCCACAGCTGGATATTGACTTCTGGTGTCTGGTATTTCACGGATTTCTCTTGCTGCAGCCACTGAACCTCAGCTCCCAACTGAGTCCCGATAAATCGGATTGGCACGTAGATACTGTTTCCTATCAATTTCGGTGCCGTAGCCAGCACGATTTCAGTTCCATTGACCTTAACCGATGGATTGCCTGCTCTCAGAACAATCTCCTTCTGGTCTGCACCAGCTGCTTCTCCCTGATTCCATCCGAAGGTTAATGGAGAAGCCAACAATATTATTGTAACTAAATAAGGTTTCCAGTTTTCACGCATGATCGAACCCGCCTCTCGATTGTTATTACCGAAGTTCTCCGGATCAACTCAAACATCCATCCCGACTTCACGCAGCCACGCGGATACGGCTTCTTGTGCGGTTGACGCTTTATTGCGCTCTATATCAAAGCCATCAAGGACGGTTGCTCCCGGGACAAGTTCTCTAATCACTGAAACACTCTGTCCCGGTCCATATCCCGCATGAGTACAAAAAAGGACGATTGTTTTTCCTGAAAAATCATATTCGGATAAAAACGATGCAATTGGAGCGGGGATGGTCATTCCCCAGATGGGATGTCCAAGGTACACCACATCGTAGTCATCCATATTTTCCACTTTGGTACTTAGAGGTGGCTTGTAGCCGGTCGCTCTCTCCTCCGACGCCTGCTTCACCGTTGCATCATAATCTCCGGGATACGGCGCTACTGTTTCAATCCGGAAAAGATCGCCACCCACTGCTTCATGCACCATACCTGCAATCACTTCCGTAGTTCCTGTTAATCTTGAATCTCCGACTCTCAAGCTTGCAGAGGATACCGCATCTGCATCTTCGCTGAAGGAGATATTTCCTACTTTAGTGAAATAGACTACAAGGACTTTACCGGGTTCACTGTCAGCCTGTCCCTCAACTGCAGGTTTGCTTTCCGTTGGGACAGGAAGTGTGCTTTTGCTGGGTGCTGCTGATGGCTGCTCTTGGGTGCTATTATCAGCGCAAGCTGCAAGCAGTGTCATCATTAGCGTAAGAACCGAAAGCAAGGTTATCGTTCTGCATTTTTTCAATTCTGTGACCTCCTTCACTATTTTCGCTTTTGGGTTTTCTGAACCCGTTTCATAACATAATGCGTGATACAGACGCACAGTCCCATCATTGAAATATAATCCAAGAAAAAGAATACTGCCCATTCATCGTAATTCCAGAACGAATAGGAATAGTGCAAGATCAGGTTGTAGCCGACTTCTCTCTTGAAAAAAGCATATATCCCATAAACCGCAATCATTATACCGACTGCCCGGAGGCCAATAGAAAGGACTTTACTTGGCTTCGAGTTTTTCATTAGCCTCCGTGCTGCCCCCATAACCATCACCCAGTGCAAGCCAAGATGAACGGCCATAAAAATAAATCCCCAATAGGCAGACAGCGAATGCAGCTCCCGGGCATATGGAATGTCTATCATCCCTATAAAGGAAAATACCGTCTTTGAGATTACAAGCGCACTTTGACTGCAGTACGAATCACACGGACAGGTGAATATTTCCCTTTGTAAATCGACTTATACCAGTTTAAATTCAGTATGTTATGGAGGATAAAGAGGATAAAGAGCGACATCCCGAGAAATTCATGAACGGTGTTGCCTGTCCATTGATAAGCCATCATGAAAAGGAAGAGTATAGTCATTATTGTGTCGATAGCCAATCTCACGATTGTTTTTGGCTTCATCCAGTTTACCTCCTTTCTGATTATTGTGTTCAATCAACCATGCCGGTCTTCACGAGAATAGCTCGCCGAGGAGTTTTCATTTTCGTATGATACAATCCTGCGGATCTCAATAGATTCCTTTTGAATCTTGCATCTCATGGGATCAAATCGATATCCTGCAACCACTTTTGCACATCGCCGCCCGCACTGCTGACATCGTCACCCCAAACCGTGAAGCCATCCAATATAGTGGAGTCAGGGAGAAGTCTGGCAATATCGCTAAGGCTGCTTCCAAATCCGCTGCCCTTATGCGTACCGAAGGGAACGATGGTTTTTCCGGCAAAATCATACTCCTCAAAGAATGTAGACATCGCCTGCGGCATCGTGCCCCACCATATCGGACTTCCAACAAAGATAATGTCGTAGTCTTCTATGTTCTCCACATGGGTGGAAAGAGCAGGCCGCACACCGTTGCTCCGTTCTTCAGTAGCGCGATCAACATTCTCTTGGTAGACTGTCGGGTAAGCGACTGATGTTTCAATCGCAAACACATCGCCGCCGGTATACTCCTGTATGAAATCAGCGATAATTCTGGTGTTGCCGACCAGCTCGCCATTGTTCATGTTCAGCGAGGCCGCGCTGACTGCGTCAACATCGGAAGTATAGTTGATGTTATCCGCCCTCGAAAAGTAAGCAATCAAAATTTTTGGATTTCCCTCTTCAGTGCTGGTTGTATCGGCTTCATTTGAGGTCATATAGTTGCGCAGAATGGTTGCCACTTCCGCGCGAGTCGCATTACCTGTGGGATCAAACCTGTTGTCGAGTTTGCCGCTGATTATGTTATTTTCACGCGCCCACCGAACCGCAAGGGCTGCCCAAGAGGAAATCTGATTTGCATCAGAAAATTCGGTGGATTCAGCGTTTGACACGGGGTTGTCCGCGTAGCGCCAAAGGATAGCGGCAATCTGCTCCCGAGTAACAGGGTCATTTGCCCCAAAAGAATCGTTTCCATAGCCGCCCATGACATTATTTTGTACCGCCCATGCCACGGCGCTGCTATACCAAGTGCTACTCGCGACATCGTCAAATTGATTGGCGAGTGTGACAGCAGGTGTTCCCTCTGCTCGGTAAAGAACGGCGGCCAGCATGGCACGGCTCATCTCGCCTTCCGGAGTGACGATTGTAGCTGTCGTGCCGCTCATTAGTCCGTTATCACGGGAATAGCTCACTGCGTCCGCATACCAAGCTTCGGCACTGACATCGGCAAAGCCGGTATCCTCCACCGCTGCGAAAGCGGGAAGCGACAATGTCGATAGAAGGGTTGACGCAAGCAATGCCGATAGAACTCCGTTTTTCTTCATTTGTTTCGCCTCCTCTTTTTGTTAACTGCTTTTATATCGAATATCCGCGGATTCTGCTACTCCGTTATACCAAGGCTTTGAACCCACTCATTCACATCGTCTTCTGCATCCACAATGCTATTTCTGGAAACAGTCAATCCATCCTCCACTACTGTTGCATTCGGCTGAAGATCTTCAATAGTACGGATCGTACGGGAAAATCTGCTTCCGTCATGGGTGGCAAAAGGAATGATCTTCTTGCCGCTCAAATCATATTCCTCAAGGAATGAATAGAGGGGCATGGGCAAATCCGCCCACCAGTTCGGATAGCCAAGAAGAATCACATCATAGTCATCCATTTTTTCCACATGGGTAGAGAGCTCTGGTCTGACCTTTTCATCCTGTTCTCTTTCAGCAAAATCCACCAGTTCATCATGATCTCCCGGATATTCCTGCACTGTCTCAATCGCAAACAGATCACCACCGACAGTTTTCTGAATCGCTTGAGCGATGAACTGGGTGTTCCCTAAAACTTCGCCGTCCTTGACCACACGGCTCGCAGATGCCACAGCATCCACACCATCGCTTTTGGGCATTGTGAAATATGCAATCAGGATCTTACCGTTTGTTCGACTTTCTGTGGGAGTTACTTCTGTTCCAGATGTGCCTTCATCTGGAGATTCGGGGGTCGAAGTATCAGAAACTGGCGGCTGCTTAGTAGTGTTATCAGCCGAGGGGTTATCGTTGTTGCCACAAGCCGCCAAAGCAACAATCATAAAAACAGAAAGAATTACTGCTAATGTCCTTTTCATTATTATCACTCCTTGATTGATTATGTCTTTCCATGATCCCAGATATGAATATCTGCTGCAGAACACATGAGAAATTGTCATTGTGATCCACGTATAAAGGTCTTAGTGAAACTCTTATTTAATGTAATATCATAGACATTTGTGAGGGAATTGTGAGAAAAGCAGCAGGGTTTTGTGAGGCTATTCCACTTTTATGAGTGTCATCCTCGTGATCTTACAAATGATGAGCCTCGGCCTAGAGATAACAGTGCGACGGCGGCAGCAACTATTACTGAAACGGCACTGATCCAAGTAATCGCCAGAACTGACAAGTCTCCAATCGCGAGTCCTCCGATTCCCGCGCCTGCGGCAAATCCGAGCTGAACGAAGGAGCTGTTTAGACTAAGCACAATACTGGAAGCCTCGGGAGCCAGTGATACCAGATTGAAATTCTGCGTGGGACCGAACGTCCATACTGCGATTTCCCATAGCATGAGCAGAACAATGGTGACAACTATCCATCCAGATACGGTGGATTGCAGTACTAAGACAAGGGCTTGTACGGCCATGGAACAGAAAAGCGTGCGTTTAATTCCAATTCGATCCGCCAGAAAACCACCCAGTCTGGAACCAATCAAGCTTCCTACTCCTAAAATTAGAAGAATGACACTCATATGGTCCTCCATAGTTGGCATAGCTGCAGCAAGAAAGGGCGTAATGTACGTATCGACTAAGGAAAAGCCAATAAATACAAAGAAAGTCACGCCGAGGGTGATTGCAATTCTAGGCTGCTTTAAGAAGGCTAAACGCTGGGATAGAGGTACAGACGCCTCTCCTTCCATGACCGGAATTGTCCTTGCAACTAAAAAGGTCGCCAGCAGGCATAAAAAACCAATCCCCCAAAAGATGGTCTTCCAATCATATGTGGCTGCGATCATACGGCCGATAGGAACTCCGAATACAAGAGAAGAACTAAATCCCATAGCAACATTGGACATCGCAGAGCCTTGGCGTCCGGGAGATGCCATCTTTGAGGCTAGAGAATAAGCTGTAACTACGAAGATTCCAGTTCCGAGTCCAAGGACAACGCGAGATGCCATCAATAAGGCAAAGCCCGGAAGAGAAAGTGTTGAAGCGATTCCGATTAATATGATAATGAGCGCCATTAACAATTGCTTGCGCTGATTCATCTTCGCCGTCGCTATTATTACAATAGGTGTACCTATTGCGTTACCGAGCGCGAATACGGTTATAAGCTGACCTGCAGCTGCTACGGATACGCCGGCTGATGCGGCAATTTGATCAAGCATGCCAACAATACCGAACTGAGTAGTTCCGACCAAGAAACTGATTAAAGCCAGCAGGTATATTTTCCAAGTGTTATTCATCTCTTTGATCAGCTTCTCCTTTCCATTACATTCATTTGGGCACTAACTAATTATGCAGGAAACAAGAATTTAACCGATATCCTGATTGTATTAAATGATTGCCTATTCCTATCATCATGGTTAGCAATGCGGATCATTCTAGTTTATAATCGAGAAAAAACATCCGGAGGAATAGTCATGTCGGAGAAGATCCTGAAACAGCAAAAGGAACTGGCAAAACTCATTCAGCACCATTCGCTTAAGGAAGGGGTCTCTGAGACATCTATTCCCCAGCTATCACTCATTCGATGCTCTGAAGTATCTGAACGCGCATATAGGGTGTATAAACCTTCTTTTTGTCTTATTGCCCAGGGTTTAAAAGAAGTGATCTTGGCTCAGCAACGTTTTGAATACGGGTTAACAGTTTACGCACGACCAGATTTTAGAGGTTATCAATGAAGCAAACTTCCGCATGATACCAAAGGAGAACACCAGTCGGGCTCTTTTTGTAGGCCAAATGGAGCATTCATTAATGGATGCAACTCTCAGACTAATTGAGTTACTGGATCGACCGGATGACATCCCGTTTCTTGCCCCGCTTTTCACAAAGGCAATTCTGTATACACTCTTGAAGGGACCTTACGGTCCTGCATTAGGACAAATTGCAATAGAAGGCAGCAATAGTTACCGGATTAGGGAAGCGATCGATCAAATCACTTTATATTTCTATCAACCTATGCGTGTGGAACAACTTGCAGAAGCAGCCAGTATGAGCATCTCTTCTTTTCACCGTAACTTTAAGGAAGTGACAGGCATGAGTCCCATTCAATTTCAGAAACAACTCAGATTACAGGAAGCACGGCGTTTATTGCTATCTGAATCTGCAGAAGCTGCAGAAGTCGCATTCCGGGTCGGCTATGAGAGTGCTTCCCAATTCAGCCGTGAATATTCCCGTATGTTTGGTTCTCCTCCGAGATCCGACGTAAAACAATTAAAGGAAATGTACGATCCCGCTAAAAGTGTCGTTTTTATGGGAGAATAATTTTATTTGAATAGAATTGATGAAATAAAAAAAGAAACAGATTGCCAATGCAACTGCTTCTTTTTAGACCTGCTTTTTTCTAATTCTTCTCAATAGCGATTAACGCAACGTTAGGGCGCAGAAATTATCCCTAATGCTCCACACTTATTTTTTTAATCTCCGTGCTTTCAATAATTGGGCTGGGATAACCGGTATGCACCACTTGGATCATGGCCTTCCCTAATTGTTCAGATGTAATGACACTGTTCGACTTACTTAATAACGTATAAAAAGGTCTCTGCACATCATATAAGAATTGGTACAGCTTTGTTTTGGATTTCACGCCATGAAGGGGAAGAATGAGCCCTGGCCGGAACATATACACTGCCTTAAAAGAAAGCCGTAATAAATCATTCTCCGTCTTCCCTTTCACTCTCGCCCACATGGATCTGCCTCTTTCGGAACTATCCGTCCCGCTTCCCGAGACATAGATGAAGGTCATTTGCGGATTCAGTCTTACTAATGTCTCTGCAACAGATAGCGTAATGTCATAAGTTATTCGTCTATATTCCTCTTCCTTCATCCCCTGAGAAGATACACCGAGACAGAAAAGACAAGCATCAAACCCTGTTATTTGTTGTTCAATTGGCCGTAAATCAGCGACATTTTCAAGTTCAATTGATCTTAATTTGGCATGTTGCTGCATCGGAGCCTTACGGCCGATCGTAACTACTTCTTGAACCTTGTCGTCTAAGAAACATTCCCGCAGTGCACTTTGTCCTACCATTCCTGTTGCGCCAAAAATAATGACCTTCAATACCATTCACTCCAATCATTAAAAGGCAAGCTTGTTAGGCTCGCCTTCATAAATGTGATCTGTCTGACTCTTTACTTGTTCCACCAGTAGGTAATTGGGTATGACCACTCTCCGTGTTTCAGGGCTACAGTTTCGCCAATCTGAGGCGCGATTAAATTCACATTCTCTTTCTCGGCTGCACGTATGGCCCGTTCAATGGGCTCTGTCCAACCGTGATATGCAAGCGTAAACCCTGCCCAATGAATGAGCATCATATTCTTAGCCCCTAAATCTTCCCGGGCTTGAAGCGATTCTTCCGGCATCATATGAATTTTCCGCCAGCGTTCATCATATTGCGCCCCTTCAATTAAGGCGATATCAAAGGGACCGTACCTTTGTCCAATTTCCTTAAAGTGGCTTCCGTAACCGCCATCCCCGCTGGTATAAAAACGTGTGTTTTGTCCAAGTATGACCCAGCTCCCCCATAATGTTGTGTTACCATTAAAGAGTCCTCTTCCTGACATATGTTGGGATGGAGTAAATGCAACCTGTAAACCTTCGTATTCCGATTCATCCCACCAGCCAAGTTCAGTAATGTTCTCTTCGGGGACCCCCCAACGAATCAGGTGATTGCTTACGCCAAGCGGAACAAAAAAATGATTAGTCTTATTCTTCAGCTTTAGTATGGATGAATAATCCAGATGATTTTAATGATCATGAGATAGAAAAACAGCATCAATTGCAGGCATGTCATCGATTATATCTAACAAACTCCCGGTGTATCTTGTACTGCCTCCGACAAAGGATACTGGAGAAGACCTTGAAAAGAGCATGGGATCTACTAGTATTTTTTTATTATCCAGACTGACTAGAAAAGCTGAATGTCCGAACCAGGTTAAACTGTCTTCTTCACTTCTGATTTTATCCCAATCTATTGGCATGACAGGCAGGATTCCCTTTGGTTCGAGATCTTTCCCGCCATTTATAGAATCCGTGATCATGGATATGGAGTCCGACAGAGTAAAGCTTATGTCTGCCTGTTCCAAATTCACAAATTTACCATCCACGAAATTAGGGTATTTCTTGTAGGCCTGCTTTTGCTCTTCCGTAAGGTTTCCACCAAAAGCAGGGTTCAGATTGAGCACTAATGCAGCGGCCACACCTAATAGAGTAAGAAGAACAGCGGAGTACAACATAATTCTTTTCAAAATTACTCTCTTTGACTTACGCCTGCGAGATTGTTGATTGTTATTGCTCGATGCTGGTATCATATGCAACCCCTGTCTGCTGAGCAGCTGGTATTAATTATTCAGCTACTGTGCTGCTGAGCCACTTTACCATTGCGGGATCGCGGTGGGAGAAGAACAAGCTCTCATTTGTATCCAGCGCAGCAATCGCGTTCATATCCACTTCGCTCAATTGGAAGTCAAAGATATTGAAGTTTTCGATGATTCTTTCCTTGCGTACAGATTTAGGAATAACAACGACACCTCTTTGAGTCAGCCAGCGTAAAATCACTTGAGCAACAGACTTAGTATACTTTTCAGCAATGGATACTAAGACCTCATTCTGGAAGATGTTATTTTTACCTTCTGCAAAAGGGGCCCAGGACTGAATCTGAACTTGATTCTCTTCCATCAGGTTCTGACTTTCAATTTGCTGGTTAAATGGATGAGTTTCAACCTGGTTTACGGCAGGAGTGATCTCATTATGGATAAGCAGATCCACCAAACGGTCTGTATGGAAGTTGCTCACGCCGATGGCTTTGATTTTTCCTTCCCGGTACAGTTCCTCCATCGCACGCCATGATCCGTACACGTCACCATATGGCTGATGGATCAAATAGAGGTCCAGATAATCCAATTGCAGTTTTTCAAGGGATGTTTCAAACGCTTTTTTCGTCTTTTCATAACCGGCATCGCTAACCCAGACTTTAGTGGTAACGAATAGTTCTTCCCTAGGCACGCCGCTCCGCTTAATCGCTCTGCCGACCGCCTCTTCATTCTGGTAAATCGCAGCTGTATCCAGCAGACGATAACCTGCCATTAAAGCATCATAAACCGCCTGCTCACATTCGTTTGCATCTTGAATTTGAAAAACACCAAAACCGATAATTGGCATCTCGAGACCATTGTTAAGAATTACTTTTTGCATTGTAGATCCTCCTGAATTGTTAATTTTTCTACGGTAACCGCTGCTCAGCAGTATAGTCATTATTGTAGCTGCTAATTTCAACCGAGTAATTAGCGCCATACGCCAATGTTATGACATCAGGCGCCAAGCTTATTATTAGTGCAAGCCCGGCATGCCAGGCGAATCTTCGGAAATCGCATCAAAGCCTAAATGTACGGCACGCCAATTGGAAGGGGTATCGTCTTCCCAAAGGCGGAAGGCCCGGTAGAAAGAGCTTTGGTCTTCATATCCAAGCAGAAATGCCACTTCTTTAAGATCGAGCGTAGGATCCGCAAGGTACTCCAGTGCCTTCTCGTGCCTGGCTTCAGTTAATAATTGCTTGAAGCTCGTGTAATTGTCGGTTAATCGGCGCTGCAAGGTGCGATCGCTCATCCCCAGCTCACTCGCCACGATATGTATGTCTGGGCGTCCTGAAGCTAAGGTTCGTTTCATTATCCACTTGACCATTTCTGTGATGGACTTGCTGCGCTGCTGCTCATTTAGAGATCGGTCCAGTGCTGGAGTTAAAATCTCGAGCAGCTCGGCGTTGTAAGAGATAAAGGGACGATCGAGATCGCTTCGGTAAAGAGTGAGCCGGTTCCGTTCAGCACCTAACTTAATGCGGCAGCCGAAGTATTTTTCCAGGGGTTCTACGTTGCTGCTCATATGGCCAGATAATTCAAGAGCATACGCGGTCATAGGATAACCTGAGCCTCGCCGCCCGATCTCGAGAAGAGATGCCATAATGACACCAACCAGCATAGGCGGCTCGGGCTGATCTGCATAGGGCCACTCCAGTTCGATTGCACAAAGCTCACCCTTCTCGATGATGTCAATGCGTTCGGGGACGCACATTTGTTTATATCGGGCCATTCGTATTAGCGCGTCCCGATAGTCACGTGAGTGGTAAGGCGCCAAGACGAGCGGCGGTAACTGCGCTGTTTGCATCCCCGTCGTAAGTTTAACAATACAATCTGCAGGGTCATTAACCAACTCCGAGAAAGCTTGCCAAAGTGCAAAAAACTGGGCTGTATTCACAACAAAGGTCTCATTAAGAACAGCCAGCGGCAATTGTGCTTTGCGAATCACATCATGGGCAGCAATATTAAACTGAAGTAATCCCTTCCAAAATCCTGCCGGGATTTTAATACGGTCCAAAGAATGAGACGTCATACATATTCACCTCTCTCAATAACCCTCAAATATATAAAGGTTAGTATTATGAATAGTGTCCTTCATTATGAGCAGGACAGTTATTATTTTATCTACACAGGATTGCTGCGTAAATAGCACAAGGCGACAATATAGTTGCGCAGTACGCCAATGCAATGAGAAAGACGGAGCACTGAATGCAGTGATCCGTCTTTCCGGTTATTAAAAAGTTATTTAACAACATTAACTAATCTATAAATGGTTACTATTGCTTGGTCTTTCGTTGTTGTACCGTTTGGCATGAACAGTCCGCCACTCATACCGTTAATAACTCCCGACTTTTGAAGGACGGCTACGGCATCCTTCGCATATGGAGATATTTTGGCATTATCAGTAAACGGAGAAACGACTTTACTGCCTTTTAAATCCACATTTAACTTTTGCGCTGCCTTAAACATGATGACGGCCATATCCTGGCGGGAAATAGGATCATTAACTCCGAAGCTTCCATCCTTTTTACCGTTCACAACACCCAATTTCTGAGCTGTAGCAATGGATCCATAATACAAGGATCCTTTTTTCACATCAGTTAATTTGCTTACTGCACTCTCATCCATCCAATCAAATGCCTGCACGAGCATATTGATAAACTCGGCTTTGGTTACATACTGTCCGTTTGATGCCGGTTTGATCAAGTTCAACTTAACGATTGGATTAAGTACGTCATGAACTTTATCCGCAATAATCTCTTTAGTAACCTTAAAAGTTGCTACCTGCCGGATATCCTTTGAGGAGGCTGCGGCATACACCACAAAAGTTCCCGGTTCCACCACCCACGCCGAACGCGCTTCATCGAAGGAAGCAAGCGATTTCGCATCAAGTGTAAAGTTCAGGGTTTGCGAAGCGTTACCTGCAAGGTCATTTGTTTTAGCGAATGCTTTTAATTCCTTCACAGGTTTGTCCATGGATTTACCTGGCGCCCCAACGTAAATTTGGACAGCTTCCTTGCCGGTTACAGCACTTGTGTTCTTTACATCGACCTTGACATTCATCGTATCGCTGACACTTTTAAATGTGGCAGAGCTTAATTTCAAATTGCTGTACTTAAACGTCGAATAGTTTTTACCATAACCAAACTCGTAAGAGACAGGCACGTTGAAGGTATCGTAATACCGGTAACCGTTATAAATCCCTTCATTGTAGGCGACCCCGCCCTGACCATTTGTCTGACCGAAGTCCACTGCAGGTGAGTAAAGGTATCCTTTACTGTCTTTCCCCGTTACATCAACCGGTATAGTAGTCGGCAGTTTACCGGACGGGTTGGCCGCTCCGGTTAATACGGCTGCAACTGGTTTAGCAAGAACTGTACCTGGTTCCCAAGCGAGCAGAATAGCGTCCGCCTTCTCCATCCAGCTCTCCATTTCAATCGGGCTGCCTAAGTTCAGGACGACGATAAACAACTTTCCTGCTGCATGGGCTTTAGCAGAAGCCTTATTGATCAAGTCTCTTTCTGCATCACTGATGTAATAGGCACCTTTTTTCTTCTGGATATCAGAGCCTTCTGACGAACCCCTTGCAATAGTCATAATAATGCTATCTGTATTTTTCACTAGGTCATCCATCTGACTATCCGTAATTTGCATTTCATTCTTGGCACCGGTGGTGCTGAAGCCGCCAATTGGCAGGACGCTTGGAACTTGTGCATAGCTCTTAGAAGAAGTATCGATAACGGAACCGCCTTTATAGATCGCCGAGAGCGCCTGCGGCAATTGCACAAGCTTGCTGGTGTCGATATTAGCGCCGCCGCTGCCGTCACCCCCGCGAACCATGTCCGTTGATGCGTTGCCGATAGTCGTAATATTGCCGCTTTTTAGCGGAAGCACCTGCTTATTGTTGACGGTGCCGTTCTTAAGCAGGACCATACTTTCTACAGCCGTTTGATAAGCAATCGATTCATGCTGCTCCGCATGAGGGTTGGGTTCTGTATTGGCCGGTTCTCCCTTGAAAGAAAGCGATGTGACAACAAACTCAAGAATGTTTTTCACACCTTTGTCGAGTTCAGCCATCGTAAGGAAGCCGGAATTAATTCCCTCGATCACTTTGTTTGCATCACCGTTAGGCATTCCTATATCCACACCGGCTTTAAGATTGGACGAATAGGGGTTATTGCCGGCTTGTTTGGCCCAATAGGAAGCGTTGCCTTGACCATTCCAGTCTGTCATTGCAAATCCTTTGAAGCCCCACTCATCACGGAGCACGGTGTTTGTTAATTCCGAATTTTGTGCCGTACTCACACCATTCAAGTGGTTGTACGCCGTCATCAGAGCCTCCGGCTGGGATTCTTTGATTGCAATTTCAAAGCTTCTAAGCTCAATTTCCCTGAGAGTGCGCCCACTTACATTCGTGAAGCCGTTACTGCGCTGGGTCTCCTGAGCATTAGATGAGAAGTGCTTGATGGCTGCGCCGACGCCTTGAGATTCAATTCCATTGATCTCTGCTGCTGCCATTTTACCCGAAAGAACCGGATCTTCTGAATAGTACTCAAAGTTTCTTCCGTTTAACACACTTCTGTGAAGATTGACAGCCGGAGCCAACAAAAGGTCCGCGCCGAAATAATGGGTTTCTCTGCCAAATGCCGTACCAAGTGCAAGCTCCAGAGACGTATTCCAGGTCGCGGCACGAGCTGTGGCGTTAGGCCACTGTGTAGCATATCGGGTTGACGGATTACCACTGGAATCAACCCATCCTTCCGGATGCGCCGAAATTCTAACGCCTGCCGGACCGTCTACATACGTAGTTCCCGGAATGCCCAATCTTGGGATGGCTTTGGATCCACCAGCGGCTCCCGGTATACGGACTACTCCATTTCCGCTAACCAAATCCGCCTTCTCCTGCAATGTCATTGAACGAATGACACCAGGAATAGAAATCGCATCGGTTAACTTCACAAGAGCAGGATCAATTGTGTAGGAAAGCGTCGTGATGCTGCTGGTTCCCAGACTTGGTGATACAGCAATCGCTTTAATTGTAATTTGCCTGTTGGCAGCAATACTGCCGGTCAGGCCGATTGGTCCTGTATATTGCATGCTTGAAGCAGTCGGATCGCTGCCGTCCGTTGTGTAATACATTTTTGCTCCCGCCGTTGTTGACGACAAGGTTGCTCTGACCCCATCCGGAACGGATACTCCAGTTGCAATATCGGAGGTTGGAGTTGCAGAAATAATGTTGTAAGTGAAAACCGATACATCGCTGGAATTTAAGCTATCAGCAACTGTAATGGCTTTCAGTGTAGTACTGGAGCTGACGGCAACAGCTGTGCTGTACAATTTTGTTGATCCAGTAACTGAAGCAGCAGGTGTAGTGCCATCTGTTGTGTAATAAATTTTGGCGTTGGAGGATGTTGAAGATAAAGTTACGCTTTGTGTACCTCCGTATGTCCCCGTAACCCTGGACGCAACCGGGGCAGCAGCCTTCGCATTAGGATCAATGGCATAATTAAAGGTTGCAACATCACTGTTAGCCAACCCGCTTCTGACAGCAGCAGCATGAATGGAGGTGGCCGAAGCAACAGCAATCGGATTTACGTATAAAATGGTTGATGCATTTCCCGGGCGGGAAGCACCGTTCGTGTCGCTAGTTACAATCGGCGTTGATCCGTCCGTCGTGTAATAGATTTGTGCGCCGGGGATATCATCGGCAAGCTTTACGTTTACCGTTGAAGCGTAAGTGCCTGAAGCAGAATCGGCTGTCGGCGGATTGACATTCGTGACTGGCGTGAATTGGAAGGAATCGATATTGTAACCGCCCTTATCGCAATATAACGTTAAAGTCTGTTGTCCTGCCGGCAGATTCACATATCCCGTTACAGTACTCCAATTGTAAACTCCGCCAGTCGCAGGTATGTTAAAGGTATGCAGTACTTTACCTGCGCTGTCTCTCAAAGAGAACGCTGCCGTCTCCGAGACCTGTGCGCCAAAATTGACAACGACCTTATAGGTGCCTGCAGCAGCCGCATTAATTAAATAATTGAATTCATCACCCGCTATTACGCGGCGGAGAGCCAGCCCTTGACTGGCGGTTTGACTTGTTCCAATTGTACTGGTGAAACTCGGAGCCGTAGTGAAGTACTCCGCTTCAATTAATCCCGGTACGTTAGCAGCTGTTGCTGCAGAGGCAGCACCGGGGGGGGTGATGGACAATAAGGAAGTGGCCAATGCAGTGGTAAGCAATACAGGCAAAGCTTTCTTTTTCGATGGGGCCATAGAGTGTAATTCCTCCTAGTTTGCTTATTCGTAACTTGATGTATCCGCTTTCAATATTACCTCCTCTATCCTCTTTCAACTATTACAATACGGTATACGAAATATCACAAAACCGACTTGTTCCAAGTTTCTATTTTAGTTCATACCCATTTCAATTATATTAAGTACTAAGACATTCCTTAGTAAAAGGCAGGCCACAGCTATGACCAAACCTAACATTCAGCTGTTCCGCTCCATTCGGTTTCAACTTGTCGCCGGATTTCTAATCGTCATTGTCCCCTTAATTTTTCTTCTGATTTATAATAATTTTTATGCTATCGAAGTTGTACGCAAACAGACCGCCGTCACTCACCAAACAACGATGGAACTTTTTATGAATCAAATGGACAACAGCTTGGAGGAAGTCGACCAATACTTGTATTCTGCTGCTGTACAAGAAACTGATTTGGCATACCTTCGGCTGTGGGAAGGCGATAATCAACAAGACTACAATAAAGCCAAGATAAGAATGTACAATAAGTTAAAAACAGACCGCAACCGCTTTAGTCAGGTTGATTTATTTTTCATCTATTCTCCAGCCAATGATGATTTGATTAAAACGTCTTTAAGCGCCTATTCCTTCGCTGAACGGGAAATTATTGCAGCACAAATACGACAACTGTTTGAAGACAAGAAGAAACTGGATTTTAACCAGGAGAAATGGTCCGTCTTGAATTCCACCCAGCAGCATTATTTCTTATGCCGTATCATCTATACGGAAGGGGTCTATGTCGGGGCACTTGTCAGAGCGGATCAATTGCTCATTCCATTCCAAAACATCAGCCAATCGGAGCGAAGAATAACTTTACTCACTACAGATCAAAATCTTCCGATGAATGACCTGGACCTTGTCTCTGAAGAATCAGGTCTGGATTTAGAATTTGGAGACAGCACCTATAAGTTAACAGGAACCGCTAACCGTTATTTACTAATTGGCACTCCATCCGAGAAAGGAAATTTCAATGTTGTATCATTAATTCTCGACAGCTCCATATTGGAACAGCTGCCTTATTGGCAGAAGCTTTTTTCCATAATCTCTGCAGGAGCGGTTGTTCTGGTGCTTCTATTTCTGGTCTTCCTTCGAAAGATCATTCTTTCACCGATAAGAGATATGGTTGCCGCTATGCACCGGGTATCCTTAGGAATCTGGGGATCGCAAATCAACAACAAGCCCAATTCACTTGAGTTTGAACTTATGAACAGAACATTTAATAATATGGCTAATCAAATAGAAACCTTAAAAATCAGTGTCTATGAAGAACAACTTAATCATCAACAAGCCGAACTCAAGCATCTGCAGTTACAGGTAAATCCTCATTTTTTCCTAAACTCGCTGAACATTATTTACAGTCTGGCCAGGGTGCAGGATTATGCGTTAATTAAGGATATGACGATGTATCTGGTCAAACATTTCCGTTATACCCTGCGCAGCAGCATGTCGATGGTAAGCTTGAAGGATGAACTGGATCATATAGTTAATTATTTAAAAATCCAGGAGATGCGTTTCCCCGGTCAATTAACCTTTGCCATTTCCGCTGAGGAAGCTGCTCTCGAGCAATCCGTTCCACTCCTTATTATTCAGCCTTTTGTCGAGAATTCGGTTAAATACGGTTTCGTCATGAATCAACCCCTTCATATATCCGTCGAAGCGGCTGTCACCCATCATGAGGGGCTCACTTACACTAGCATATCTATACGGGATAACGGCAAGGGTTTTCCAGACGAGGTGCTGGCTCGAATACAAGAGGAAAAGCTTCATAGCAATGAGCATGGAGAGCATATTGGGATATGGAATGCCCAGCGCAGGATCCGTCTTGCTGAACCACTTCATTCCGGCATAACCATCTCCAATGGTACAAATTCGGGCGCCCACATCATGATTAAATTACTGCAAAACTAACAAGAACAAGGGGGTACCGCAGGTGCAATTACTAATTCTGGATGACGAATTGCATGCCATTCGAGGCATTGAAGCGGAACTGGATCAAGAAAAACTAGGAATTTCAGTCCTTCATACGGCCCTTCATGTCCATCAAGCAGAAGAAATATTCCGAAATTTCCCTATTGAGATTATGATCTGTGATATTGAAATGCCTGAAATCAACGGCCTTCAATTTATGGTATGGGTCAAGGAGCATTATCCGCATACGCAGTGCATTATCCTGACTTGCCATTCTGATTTTAGCTACGCCAAAGAAGCTGTCCACCTCGGAAGTATCGAGTATTTGCTCAAGCCTTCCACAACGGAAGAACTGGAGAACGCCATTCGTAAAGCGGTTGAACCGCTCCTTAGAGCCCGTGAGCAGACTCAGTTTCATCAAACCTATCAGAAAGCATATGAACTATGGAATAAACACCAGCCTTTACTTATTGAGCGCTTCTGGTCCGACCTCATCAGCGGTAATATCCCTGCCCGCCCCGGTGATATACGTGATGCTGTGAAAAATTTGGCAATAAAAGATCAGCTTGATAAATCGTTTGTTCCTGTGTTTATACGAATCGATCGTTGGTACAAGAAATGGACCGAGCGGGAAGAGATGATCCTTCAATATGCACTCTTAAATGCAGCCAACGAATGTATAGCGGTATATGCGGGGGAGGGTTCAACGATTCCATTAAATAATGGAGGTTTCGCAAGTATACTAATGCTGGATCCGGATGACTTGAATCTGGAGCCGCTAGCAGATGCCTGCTCAACTTACATTAGCTCCTGTAATCAATATTTTTACTGCGACTTGACTTGTTTTATCGGACCACCTGTTGCCATTCACGAATTGCCAAACATGCTGAAGAAATTGAATGAATCTTCGCAAAATCAAGTATGGTCTCGGAATAAAGTTCACTTGTATTATGAAAGCGGACATGAAGATATCTTTACACTTTCCGTACCTTCGATGTCCCCTTGGCAGGAAATGCTGCAAGCCGGGCACAGGGAGCTGCTGGAGGCTAATCTCGAACAGTTCTGGAACAAGGTATCCAAAGAAGGCCGGCTAGACAAAGCCTATTTGGAATGTTTTTATCACGATTTCCTTCAAATGGTCTATTACACACTGCAGTTAAAGGAATTGCAAGCTCATTTAATTTTTGCAGAACCTGAGATTTCCAAGTTTGCTTCAGCCGCCACCCGCTCCGTATTTCATCTGCAAGAGTGGATTCATGTTGTTATTAAACAGTCCATTCTTCACATACATTCGGCTGGAGAAACTAAAAATGTGGTCAGCAAAGTGCAGAAGTATATGTCTGATCATCTGGACCGAAACTTGACAAGAAAAGATGTTGCTAATTATGTATTCTTAAATCCTGATTATTTAGCCAGGATCTTTAAGAAGGAAACAGGCTTCTCCATACTGGATTACTTAATGAAGGAGCGTATAGAAGCGGCACGAAAGCTTCTGATCCATACCGATCTTCCCGTCAGTACGGTAGGTGAACGTGTGGGCATCCCTCATTTCTCTTATTTCTCTAAACAGTTCAAGAGACATATGGACATGAGTCCTCTGGATTATCGTCAGCATAATCGCTTGCACACATTGAAAAACGGGTGACGAACTATGAAATGGACCAAAAAATCTTTTAAATCACCGTTTTTTACGGTTAGTCTGCTAATCGTTTTATTTGCAATGTCAGGCTGCTCCGTTCTAAAAGGCAAAGAGCCGTCGGCCCCTTTCGCCTCCGATGATTTACCTGAGATTATATTCGCTTATAGAGAAGATCAGCCAAGCCCGGATTTACCGGAAGTAGAGCAAGAAATCAATCGTATGGTGTCGCAGAAACTGGGGGCAAGAATACGCCTGCTCCCCGTTCAAAAGGATAATTATTACCAGCAGATTCAGTTAATGATGCTCAAAAAACAAGCGATTGATTTATTTGTGACTACAAATTCATCCATAAACAACAGCATGATTACCAAAGGTCATGTATTACCCTTGAATCATCTCCTCCAAGAGTACGCGCCGGATCTTCTAAACTCGATCAAACCCGAGATACTAAGCATCCTTAAGGTGAATGGCGAGCTTTACTCTATTCCCAATATACGAGATTGGGCTGCCGGAGACGGGATTGTAATGCGCAAGGATTTGCTAGATAAGTACCACTTTCGTTTAGATGAACTTCGTACACTGGATGATTTGGAAATAATATTTCAAACCATCAGAACCAAGGAAATAGGCATCTATCCCCTTGTCCCCTTACACAATCCTTCTATTTATTACGGAATGAGGAGATGGAGCTATGATGGCCTAGGCGACAGAGTGGGCGTGCTTCCCGACTTTATTCATAGTCTGAAGGTAGTTAATCTCTTCGAGACGAAGCAGTATGAAGAGGATATCCGCCGAATAAACCGATGGTATAATGCCGGATACATCCCCAAGGATGCTGCTGTCAGTACGGATAATGGGAGAGAACTTGTCAAGACGGGTACAGGATTTGCTTATTTCTCGTCGATAAAACCAGGTGTAGAAGAACAGGAATCACGCTTAACGGGTATGCCTATGGTTGCAGTGCCTTTAACCGATCCGGTTATGACTTCAGAAACGATCAAGGTCTTCGGCATGAGTCTAGCCGCTCATTCCGAGCATCCGGATATTGCCATGAAATTTATCAATCTGTTGTATTCCGATGCCAGTCTTTTGAATTTGCTTAACTATGGAATCGAGGGAAAACATTATATTAAGGTAAAGGATCAATCGATTGCTTATCCTGCCGGTAAGAATATAAACAACGTGGGATATTGGTTTAGTAATTACGAAGTTGGCAATCAATTTCTCACTTATATCTGGGAATCTTATAAGCCTGATATTTGGGAGCAAACTGCGCTTTATAATCAAGAGGCCAAGCCTTCCAAAGCGCTGGGATTCTCCTTCAACGCCGATCCCGTACGCACCGAAATGTCAGCCATACAGGCTGTTCTCAATCAATATTTGGACGGACTTGAAACCGGAACCTTAGATCCAGATGAGACATTGCCCGAGTTCCGTGCCGCTCTCCGGACAGCGGGTATTGATAGAGTTATAAAGGAGAAACAGAAACAACTGGATATCTGGTCAGCTCAGCAAATCAAAACTAAACCCTAGTTAACAAAATAATGATATGAAAAAAAAGAGCCCGGAAAAACGGGCTCCTCTTAAATCAGACTTACTACCCTTCAACTACATCCGCTTGCAGATCAGTTGCAATTTCAATCATTTTGGGAACTATAGCTTCGTTTGAAATAGCTACATATAAATCTCCCATGAATAGCCGGAAAGGGATTTCCGCATCCCCATGCTTCCACATAAAAAAGTCCCCATCAATGGACATGATGCTGTCTGGTCCTTTAATGGTGAAAACTTGTGAGTACGTAAAGTCGGGTTTGGACGCAAAATAATGTTCGCACTCTTCCAAAGAGATAGATTGCTCCATATTGTTTTCCTGCATCGACCGTGTTAGACGAAAACGCTGATTCATTAATAAGCCTCCAAAGTTGTTTTTTTCTACAAAACAACATTTTCTCATTCCCTGAGGTCACTGTCAAAACCATGCATGTCCATTCTTGTCAGAAGATCTTTTCTGATTTTATTTTAATGGCATCTTGTAATTTCAAGCATTCAAAATATTTTATTATCAAGCATAACCAATTTTTCAGTCGAGTTTTTCGCTGTGCTTTTGGTAGTATGTACTACTTGTATGATGTTTTTATAAGTTTGCTTTGACCCTAATATTAATAATGGTACACCAATAAAGTCAATTTTTAGCCAACGGGAAAGGAACCCCCCTATGGTCATGGAGAAAGGCACTGTCGGGGAAGTATTAGATAGGATTATTTTTTCTTGGAGTACATTTTCCTTATAAAGCATTTCGATCAAATTGTATATTCCTGGAACAAGGATTTTGGATCTGCCTCTACCCACGGTATAAACTCTATTCCCTTCTTCATCAATTCCGTGAAAGTACAACTTCCCCCTATCCTTAGAGGTTAGCTTGTTGAAATTATGAGAATGTAATATTTCATGCGTTGTTGGTTCGCGATTTTCATCTAACTTTTTCAAATGATACGCAGCAGCCAAGGCCGTAGTATGTGTACCCCCAAAATCGTTATAATAACTGGAGTACCTCCGGATGGAACTCATAAAATAAAAAGCCGCGACCAGCGCGGCTTCCAAGAGGCATAACGACAATAATCTTTCCGTTTCAGTTCATACTAACTCTAACACTTTTTTTACGCCGAGGCATAACTGAAAACTGTACAATCCATAAATAAGCAGTACAATTGAACCTATAAGACGCAGATACGAAATAAGCGATGAAGAGGGGTGTTCCTTGATGACAAATAGTAGAATGAATCCTAAGGTTGATGAATATTTAAGTAAAGCCAAAAAGTGGCAGGAAGAAATTGAGAAATTGAGAATGATCATTCTTGACTGTCAGCTGACCGAAGAATTGAAGTGGGGTGTTCCTTGTTACACGTTTCAGAAAGGAAACATAGTTTTAATACATGGATTTAAAGAGTACTGTGCGCTTCTGTTTATCAAAGGTGCCTTGTTAAAGGATGCTCATGGTATTCTAATCAAACAAACGGAGAATGTACAAGCGGGGCGCCAGATTCGGTTCACCAATGTTCGAGAAATAGCTGAAATGGAAACCATCTTGAAAGCCTATATTTATGAAGCCATTGAAGTTGAAAAAACCGGTTTGGAAGTGGATTTTAAAAAGAATACAGAATTCATAATTCCTGATGAATTTCAAAATAAATTCGATGAAATCCCTGCCTTGAAAACTGCTTTTGAAGCATTGACGCCCGGACGGCAAAAAGCATACATTCTTTATTTCTCTGAACCCAAACAATCCAAAACTCGAGAGTCACGTGTTGAAAAATGTATGCAGCAAATTCTGGGTGGAAAGGGATTAAATGTTTAGTGCGAGCATGCAAACCTAAGCAAGCCAAACCATAATCGAAGCAGGTAACTTTTTATTAGCTTGCTTTATCTACGATGAATCCGCCCCCTCTCCAAACAAGAACGCCCAATCTCATGGACTGGGCGTTCTTGGCATTTTTCTTATATCAAGCTTTCCAACGTTACTGATGCCAACTGGCAGCTGCCGCATCCTCAAGATGGGACATTTTTATGGCACCACCGACAATAGGGGCTGATACCGGTGCTTTCTGCAGCAGCCAGGCAAGTGCGATTTGAACACGGGGAACACCGTGTTGTTCGAGGATAAATTTGACCTGTTGGATAAGCTCATTGAGGAACATATCAGCGAACTGCGGGAATTCTGCGAATCGGAATCTGAAAAGGATTCTGCAAAACAAAAGATGACCTGGTTCGAATACTTTGAACGGAATTATTTATTCTTTTCCGCCATGTTAACCAGTAAAGGAGCCCCCTTCTTCCGAAGCCGGTTTCTTGAATTTGTCATCGAGGATATCAGGAATGGATGGGAATTGACAGAGGGAAAAAAGCGCGGATTAAGCGAAGAGATTATTCTTCAGTTTATCGCGCCAGCTTACGTAGGGATCGTGGAATGGAATGCCTTATCCACCTAATGTTATGGAAGAACAAGTGGGGATTTTATTGGAAAGCAATCTGACATAAATCATCCGTTATTTCGAAACCGCGTCAACAATTTCTTTCGAAGGAAGAGGATTGGTGTTCAGAGGGTTCAGTTCTTTGTTGTTCAACAAACGTTTCACAAAGAAAATGAAAAGCAACAAGGAGAACGCTACTGACACTGCGCTGACCGCAAACAATACTTGGTAGCTTGTGTACTGGGAGACCCAGCCTAGCATGATCGCACCTAGCCCGATGCCAAGATCATTAGCAGTCGATATAGAGGCGTTGGCAACCCCTATGCGGTCCGAACGGGCCAGACGTATCGTTGCCGCTTGAAGAGCCGGCTGCGCGGAACCGAAGCCAATACCATATAGAACCGCCGATACAAGCACGCCGATCAAACTGGTCGAGAGGCTCATGACAATTAATGAACAAATCGAAATCACAAGTGCCGGTACAATAACAAACACCTCTCCGTATCGATCGGAAAGTTTCCCCGAAATGGGGCGGCTGAGTGCAAGTGTTGCAGCAAAGGCCAGAAAGAACGCGCCGGAATTGACCTGTATCGAGTCCGCGAACAGTGGAACAAAGGTGGTAATGCCGCCATAAGCGACAAACAGAAAAAAGACGGATGCCGCGATGGGCATGACCGATTTTTCGAACAATTCGATTCTCCTTGCGCCCGATTGCGGGCGAAAAGGCATTTTTGCACCAACCATTAGAAGCAGCGCTGCGGTAGAGAGAACCACGGCAAATAAAAACAGAGCGCTGAACGATAGATTCTGTGTAATCCAGATGCCGAACATCGGGCCGATTGCCATAGCCAGGGTCATGGACGTGCTAAACCACCCCATCCCTTCTCCGCGGCGTGCCGGCGGGATCATATCCGTAATCGCCGTGAGAATGGAGGTTGTGGAAACGGCCCAGCTCATCCCGTGTAAAATTCTAAGCCCCATTAGAACGACGATTCCAACGATCCAGTTATACATATACATCGCCAAGATGAAGAGAAGCAGTCCCCAGACAATAAATGGACGCCTGCCGAATCGATCCAAGAGCCCACCGACAATGGGTCGAAAAATAACGGCAGACAGCATAAACGCGCCCATCGCCAGACCAACCTGCGATTCGTTGCCTCCCATCTGTTTAATGAACAGCGGCAAAGTCGGGTACAGCATATAAAATGCGTTAAATAGAAATAGGTTTCCTATAGTGATTAGAATAAATGGCTTCGTCCATAGGCGTTCCACGTTTTATTCCTCCTATCACACTCACAATTACTGGTGCCCGACTATCCGGTGAGGTACATACGGTTCTTCGAGCGACGCCATTTCTTCAGGTGTTAACGTAATGGAAAGTGAAGCTGCCGCATCCTCAAGATTGGATATTTTTGTAGCACCGACAATAGGGGCTGTTACCGGTTCTTTCTGCAGCAGCCAGGCAAGGGCGATTTGAACACGGGAAACACCGTGTTGTTCTGCGATAGCCGCAACCTGATCTATGATTAATCGATCGGTATCTGCAGTCGCATCGTATTTTTGTTTCGCAATTTGATCGGTTTCGGAACGATGCGTTGTTTCCTGTGGATCTCTTGTTAATCTTCCTCCTGCAAGCGGGCTATATGGAATCACGCCGATTTGTTCAGCTTTACAGAGAGGCATCATCTCTCTCTCTTCTTCACGGTATATGAGGTTGTAATGATTCTGCATCGATACAAACCGGGTCCATCCATTGTTCTCGGCTACATGTAGGGCCTTCAAAAACTGCCATGCAAACATGGCAGAAGCACCTATGTATCTTGCCTTCCCTGCCTTCACCACATCATGCAAGGCTTCCATCGTCTCTTCGATGGGCGTATGGTAATCCCAGCGGTGAATCTGGTACAAATCCACATAGTCTGTTCCCAGACGTTTTAAGCTTTTATCAATCTCACTCATGATTGCTTTTCGGGAAAGTCCGGCACCGTTTGGACCTTCATGCATGCGGCCATGAACTTTTGTCGCGAGGACGATTTCATCCCGATTGGCATAATCCCTGAGTGCGCCTCCAAGAATTTCCTCGCTTGTTCCGTTTGCGTAGACGTTAGCCGTATCAAAAAAATTGATTCCAAGCTCCAGGGCTTTTTTAACAATTGGACGACTGCCCTCTTCATCAAGCACCCATTTATGAAACGAACGCTCTGCCACACCAAAGCCCATACAGCCAAGACACAGCCGGGATACATCCAAGCCGGTATTTCCAAGTTTCACATATTCCATCTGATAGATTCCTCGCTTTCCAATAGCTATTGTTTCCTTCAAATGCAGTTTACTCCTTGAAGTTAACTCCAAGTCAAGCGATTTTAGTAACTCACTATCAAAATAGCAATCCCCCTACAAGGTTTCCGCTCATTAACCAACTTCGATTGCTGCAATACAAAAAAAACCGCAGCAATGGAGAATATTTGTCTCTCCACTGCCGCGGTAGTCATTAGTGTCATCCGATCCGTACTCTTGCACTCCTCTTAATTAAATTCCCAATAGCTTAAGCTCAGGCTGCCGTATTGATAGCTGCGGTGAAGCAGCTTCGCCTTACGGTTAGAGTCACCGGTTCCCATCGCAAGAAGAAGCGGAATAAAGTGTTCACTCGTCGGTACGGCTTCTTGGGCATTAGGAGCCAGTTCACGATATTGAAACAACGCCTCCGTATCCCATGTCTCGAGTTTACTCTGGAGCCAGTTGTCGAACTGCTCTGCCCACTCATCAATTCCTTCGGACTGCCATTTCAATCTTCCTAGATTATGAACGGTTCCTCCGCTTCCGATGATTAGAACATCCTGTTCCCGAAGCTCTGCCAACGCTTTACCAATTTTATACTGCTGCTCGTTCGGCAGATTTCGGTTCACGGATAAAGCAACCACCGGAATATCCGCATCCGGATATAACAGCTTTAGAACCGCCCAGGCTCCATGATCTAATCCTCTGCTCTCATTCTGAACGCTCTGAATACCGTGCTTTAAAAATAACGACTGAACCTGCCCGCTCAGCGGGCGATCGCTTTTGGCCGGGTAGGTCATTTCGTAAAGCTCATCCTGAAATCCGCCAAAATCATAAATAGTATCATACGTTTCAGCAGCACCGACGGTCTGTACCGGCTCCTCCCAATGAGCGGAAAAGAGCACGATCGCTTTCGGTCTGGGTGTATGATCCTTAAAGTTCTTTAGCAATTGTGCATATTCATTATCCTCAAGAACGATCGACGGGGCGCCGTGTGCGAAAAAATAGGAAGGCATCATGTGGCTTCTCACTCCTTATAATAGTTATGCGCTGCGTTTGTTCTTAATAAGATGGTCAACCGAGAGAGACGTCTCATTGGCAACAGCCAGATACAACGAAACCAATATATATCCAAGGTCCAGCTCATAACCAGCCATTTGACCATTGCCAAGAAGTCCGGCCGATAGCTTCGTTGTGACAATCGCGCCGATTAGCATGACGATAAACAATGCGGATACGTAACGAGTAAACAACCCCACAATAAGCATAATACCGCCCACAAGCTCAAGCACCGCCACGAGATAAGCCAATGATCCCGGAATACCTATAGAACTAAACCATGCATCAACATTGCTTAGTCCCATTTGGAACTTGGCGATCCCATGAAACATAAATATGATTCCCATCACCACACGCATAATCATTGAAACAACTGCTGTCTTTGTCATTTGTATTCTCTCCTCCATAAATTATTAGTAATAAAAATTTAAATTTTATATGAGTAATTTAACGCAGATCACATTGACTTGTCAATAGGAAAATTGCTAATATTAAAATATGTTACGTATTACAAATATTTAAGGAGTGTATTCAAATGGATATCGGCTCCACCATACGATCGATTCGGAAGCGTAAGAATATCACCATCGCTCAAATTTGCGATGCAACCGGCCTGTCCCAAGGCTTTATGAGCCAGGTTGAAACCAATAAAACCTCGCCCTCCATTTCAACACTGGAGAACATAGCACTGGCGTTGAAGGTGCCCTTAGCATATTTGCTTTTAAAGAAAGAGGATCGAATGGGTATTGTCCGGAAGAATGAACGCAGAATCACAACAAGCGGGGCAGAAAATCTAAAGGTGGAGCACCTGAGCTCCACAAAGAACGTAAGGATGAGACTCGTAGAGTTCCCTCCTGGCGCTTCGACGGGAGACGAACCACATGCGCATGAAGGCGAGGAAGTCCATTTAGTGATTAAAGGGAGAATTTACGCTGAGCAAGGGGAAGATGCAGCCGAATTTGGAGAAGGGGATTCTTTTAGCTGGAATGCATGCACGCCTCATGTGGTAAGAAATATAGGGGATGACACAGCAATCGTGCTTATATCCATCTATACAGAGAACGAGAGTGAACGGGATCTTATCTAAATATGTATAGGGCAGCCCGGAGTCATTCCTTTCGCCGAGCCGTACATCGTACGTACTTGAACACTCTGGCAACCCAGCCCTGAATGTTCGGTTCGGATCGATTAACCAAACCATACGTAGACAGCGAAGACCAGCACAATAGAATCCTTTTCGCCTATTATCCGGATTCAGAATCTCTTGATACGAGCAGTTGAATTGACAGTTGGAACTCGCTTTCGATATGAAAAGATGCGGGATCGTGTCTGCTGGCTCTGCTCTTTGGCCCCTCTGCCCGCTGACAATGATATTCGGTAAGCGACCGATAGATGTCAATCCCGACACGCAGCCTTCTCTACAACTCGCAAAAGCAAAAAAACGATTGCCGCGATGAAAGGTTCATCTGCAGCAATCGTTTTTCAGTTCAATTAAAAGTTGACTGCCACCAACCGTGAATTTTTCACCAGATTCCAACCCGGCAGGTATTCCTTGGTGTTCTGCAGCATCTCCTGCATCAGAGCTCTCGCGTCCCGACCCCGATGGACACAAGCGGATCGGCCGAGAAGGCACGGAAAGCAAGATTCCCATCCTGGTGCAGGCCTGCCTGCAGCGTGGTTTCCTGATTGGCGACATGGCGCAGAACCAGCGATTCAACCTCTGACGGCAGCCGGCCGGCGGCAACCGGCGTGATCCGGTAATACCCGTCTTCTAATCCGTACCAGTTCGTCTATACTGAACATTAGTGGGTGGATTACAATAGAGGATATAATAATTTGCTTATTAGTTTCACTACTAATTGCTCTATATGTAGTCCCAAGCATAACTAAAAAATTCTAATTAGGGGGATATACGATGAACTATGATTTAATAATCGTAGGCGGGATTTTACTTATCTTAGGTTTTATAATCGGTATTAAAAAGCAGACATGGCTGCTTTCAGGATTTAATGAAAAACGTGTCGCGGATAAAAATAAGTTATCGATTTTATTAGGTGGATATTATGGAATAATGAGCATTCTGTTTTTAGCAGCAGGGGTAACATCATTCCAACATACACAAATTTTATTCACTATTTTGATTATAGGCTTCGTCGTACTTATCGTTTATGTAAATGTGAAAATGGTTGATTAAGTCAGCTATATACTCGGCTGCTGTTTTCGTCATTATAGAGCCTTACGGAACCTACACTTAGAGGCCGGTCCTCTTCTCCATTTCCTCCGTATATCTTGCACCCATCAAAATAAAAGCGTCCCGGATTAGCGAGATCATCTCCTGCTTGTCCGAAGCCGGACCAAAGCCGTAGCTCATTCCCATGCAGCCGAGCCCGATAGCTGAGACTTCCAATCCGCTGTTGCCTAATGTACGTTTTTCCATTGTAAGACCTCCTATATATTTACATAGTCCATACGTCAAGTCGCTTCTCAGTAATCGGCCATCTTATTAAGGTTTGTTCACTCCAAGGCTGCGGCGAACTTCCAATTGAGGCGTTTCAGCCAATTTAACAACCAAGTCGGCAACACTGTTGCACGATACGACTCCCCCTTTGAAAGGCTCGCCTTTCTGCGTGGTCTCATAGTCAATTTCGTCTTTTTGGGTAAACCATGCAGGTCTCAAAATCGTATAGTCGAGATTGGAGTCTTCAATGATTTCAGCTGACTTTCGGTAGGGATCCAATATACTGCGATATTTCTGCCCTGGAACTTCATCATAAATTCCCATGGAGCTGATAAAAATCAGACGTTTAACACTTGTCGCATCCATTGCGTCCACGATGCTTTTCGCCATTTGCGCCGAGGATCAGAACTTTCTTCAGATGCAAAACTCCCTTTTATATTTCTTTTTAAAATTATTGCATCGGTCTTCTTAGTGTTTTTTCTGTTTCACCTATAGTCTGCTCATACGTTGCAATTTTGGAATCCAAGCGTTCCAATGTTTTTTTCATAACTTCCATCCTTGTGACGAGCTGTTTGCGTTCCTCGATTAAAAGGTCTTTTCTTGCCTCGGCGGTTTCATCTCCCTGTTGAAACAGGGCAACATATTCAATCAATGACTCTATCGAAAGACCGGCATTTCGCATGCATATGATAAATTCAACCCACCTGCAGTCTTCCTCCGAATAATCTCTGTTTCCGCTTTTGTTGCGATTCACATGAGGAATCAGTCCGATCCGTTCATAATAACGGAGTGTATCCTGTGATACATCAAATTTCTCACTTGCATGTTTAATCGTCATCGCCATAATCGCTTCACCTCCCAGTTTCCGAAATAATATGTGATAACTTTAAATTATACTAAATGGTTATATTCTTCATCCGTTACAGGTTCAAGCCACTCGGTGTCTCCATTTTGAACATTAGTACTTATCGCAATATGTGTAAACCAGCTATCCGGTGACGCACCATGCCAATGTTTCACATCTGGGAGGATTTTTACTACATCTCCTTCATGAAGCTCCGTTACCGGTTTGCCATCTTCCTGATAATATCCTTTGCCGCCGGTAACAAGCAGAATTTGGCCGCCTGGATGTATATGCCAATTATTTCTTGCGCCTGGTTCAAAAGTTACATTGCCTATCGGGCAATTCAAAGTGCTGTCATTAGTGACCAGCATCTCAAGCCATGCCGCCCCTCTGAAATAGTCATTCGTAATTTTCTCTCCTTTTGGAAAGATTACACTTTCAGACAAATTGGGTCTATTCATATTTATTCTCCTCGTATATAAATTTTTTGTTAAATGGCATGAAACTTAGTCCACTTTCCGCTTATATACCGGTGAAGAAAGAGGATTGCCTTGACAATCCAGTCCATAAACATAGCTATCCATGTTCCAAACATTCCCATATCAAGATAAATCCCCAGGAAATACGCCAAGGCGATACGGCAGAGAAACATGGTCAACATTCCGACAATCATTGGGAATTTGGCATCTCCAGATGAACGGAATGTCACAGGTAAGGTGTAGCCCAGCGGCCAAATGAATAGGGTGAATGCTGCATGCCACCAAACAATCTGTGTCGTGAGTGATGTTGCGGCTTCGGATAATCCATAGACTTTTAATATGACCGGGAGTAAAGCAAGCACCAATGCACAGCTTATTACATGTGTCACATACACAATGCCCATAATCTTTTTTGTATAATATTTCGCCTGTTCATAGTCTCCTGCGCCGACACATCTTGAGATCACTACAGTCAAACCAAGACCAATGGCTATACCCGGCAGCACTTGAAACATAACAATCGTGCCTGACACCGCATTTGCTGCAATGGCTGCAGTACCAAAGGATGCAACAAGACTTAGAACAATAATTCTTCCCAGATAGAACAGACCATTCTCCAATCCATATGGAGCACCAATGCTTAATATCTTTCGAATCATTGACCAGTTAAATTTGTGTTTTAAACTTTTCTTTATATATATGGATTGATTCTGGTTAAAAGCCAATGTGATAATTATAACCGCAGCCGCAATACGTGATATCAAAGTCGGTATGGCAACACCTGCAGTACCAAAGTGGAAGCCGTAAATGAGGACCGCATTGCCAGCTGCGTGCGCTATGTTCATCGCCAGCATCACCTTCATGGGCAGTTTTGAATTACCCATCGTACGGAATATCGCAGCTCCTGCATTATATAGTGCAAGAAACGGAATGGATAAGACTGTAATCATCAGGTAAGTATTCGCTTCCCTGCGTACTTCATCTGTGATCTGTCCATATACTGACCTGCAATGACTGCACCTCCGGTAGCAAGAGCTGCGAACAAACTAATGAGCAATGCCATGACAAAATCCACTAAAGACACTCCGAAAACGGCTGCTTCACTCACATATGCTACCATGATGGAGTCCGCTAATCCCACCAGAAATTCTAAAAACTGCTCTATGATCAGTGGCAAAAATAATATGGATAAATCCCGGTTCGTAAATAACTTTTTTGCTGCTAAAGCTTGCTGAGCCAAATAAAGTCCTCCGATCAACTATACTGCTCCGAATTTCTTTTTTTCAGATTTGATTCTCCCCTGCTTTTCGACTTCACTAAACAAAAGATGGGTCAACCAATTTGCTTTGGCTAACCCATCTTTCATTACAGCAAGATGGTAGAAAAGATTTTTAGCAATTACAAAGTAGACATGTCAATGACAAATCGATAACGCACATCACTACGGAGAATACGCTCATACGCTTCGTCTACTTGTTCTGCATCAATCACTTCAATTTTAGGGGCAATGCCGTGCTCCGCGGAGAAATCGAGCATCTCTTGGGTTTCCCGAATTCCGCCAACAAGTGAACCGGCAATGCTGCGGCGGCTCAGGATTAAGGAAAATACATGATACTTGTCCGGTTCGCTTGGAGCGCCGACATTTACAAGCGTTCCGTCTACACGAAGCATAGATAAATAGGCATCTACATTTAGATTCGAAGATACTGTATTTAAAATAAGGTCAAAACGACCCGCCAATTCAGTAAATGTAGCGGAATCGCTGGTTGCATAGTAATGATCTGCACCGAACTCCAGAGACTCACTTTTCTTACTCATGGATTGGCTGAGGACCGTTACTTCAGCACCCATGGCATGCGCATATTGAACCGCCAGGTGGCCGAGACCGCCCATACCCACAATAGCAACCTTTTTGCCTGGGCCGGCGTTCCATTTTTTCAAAGGAGAGTAAGTGGTGATGCCTGCGCATAATAGCGGGCTTGCCACATCCAATTCCAGACTGTCCGGAATGCGGACAACAAACTCTTCCTTTACAACGATTTTTTGGCTGTATCCGCCGTATGTTAGATCACCGTTGTAGTCATATGAATTATACGAGTTGATAACACCTTTCGTACAAAATTGCTCCTCACCAACAAGGCAGTATTCACATTCTCCGCAGGAGTCAACAAAGCAGCCGACGCCAACTCGATCGCCGACAGCGAATTTTGTAACTTCTGTTCCGACTGCTGTTACGACTCCGGCCATTTCATGACCAGGAACCATTGGGAAGATTCCGCCTCCCCATTCATCAAAAGCGTTGTGAATATCGGAGTGGCAGATGCCACAAAACTTGATATCGATTAAGATGTCGTTTGATCGTAAACCTCTACGCTCAATCGTTGTCTTTTCAAATGGTGCTTTTGCACTTGGAACACTTAGTACATGGGTTTTACACATTTTTTCTCCACTCCTTAGTTTCTGATAAGTAAGGCATAAATAATGAATGTTAATTCATTAATGAATCACTGTTTATTATTATACGGAAATCCAGGGTGCTTACAATTGTTAAATGAACGCAATTTGTTTATTACTAGACAAACCAATCCATAATGTTAATTATCTCCGGAAAAATCCAGCTTAGATGCCTGCAACCGGATGCGGGACATATGGCTCCTCAAGGCTTGCAATTTCATCTGCATCCAGCTTCACCGACAATGCTGCAACGGCATCCTCCAGATGGTGAGGCTTGGTTGCACCGACGATCGGTGCGGTTACCGGCTCCTTTTGCAACAGCCACGCCAGCGCGACTTGCGCGCGAGGAATGCCGCGTTTGGCGGCAACTTCAGCCACTCTCTCCACGACCTTGCGATCAGCATCGGCCATTCTCGAATAAAACGCTTTTCTGACTTCGTCGTTCTCGGACCGGGCTGTCTTCTCATCCCAATCCCGGGTCAAGAGGCCCTTCGCAAGCGGACTCCAGGGGATGACGCCAATTCCCTCTTCGCGGCAAAGCGGCAGCATCTCCCTCTCTTCTTCCCGATACAGTAAATTCAAGTGATTCTGCATGGAGACAAACTTTGTCCAACCGCTCTGTTCGGCGACATGCTGCGCCTTCAGGAACTGCCAAGCATACATCGAGGATGCTCCGATATACCTTGCCTTGCCCGCCTTGACGACATCATGGAGCGCCTCCATTGTCTCTTCAATGGGTGTCGTGTAATCCCAGCGGTGAATCTGGTACAGATCGACGTAATCCGTGCCCAGTCGTTTAAGACTGTTATCAATTTCAGTCATGATGGCCTTACGGGATAATCCCTCTCCATTTGGGCCGGGGTGCATACGGAAGCGCACCTTTGTCGCGATGACAACCTCCTCACGGCGGGCGAATTCCATAAGTGCACGTCCGGCAATCTCCTCGCTTGTTCCATCAGAGTACATATTCGCCGTATCGAAGAAGTTAATGCCTAGTTCAAGCGCTCTTTTAATAAAGGGTCTGCTTTCCTCTTCATTCAGCGACCATGGTGCATTTCCGCGTTCGGGTACTCCATAACTCATGCAGCCAAGGCAGATTCGTGAAACGTCCAAACCGGTACGTCCGAGCTTTACATAGTCCATTCGACAATCCCTCCTCTGTTTTTTATTGGATAAGCTACATAAAGAAGTCTACACTCTGGAGTTAACTCCAAGTCAACACCCAATATTTCAATTAATAATAACTATTGATAAATTAATGAACTATTGTCTATAATTATAAATATGTACAGGATTTACGCAATTGTTTATTATCTTAAGAAAGTCTGGTGACATCGGATGTCTAAAGTAGATCGAAGAATACTCAAAACGCAAGAAGCATTAAAGAAAGCCATTATTGAACTAATGTCTGAAAAAAATTTCGATGATATTACTTTACAGGATCTATCCGACAGGGCAAATGTTAGCCGAGGAACGATCTATCTTCATTATATGGATAAATACGATTTACTGGACAAGCTCATAGAAACCCATATCAACGAACTCCGGCAAAGGTGCGAAGCGGCAGCTGATATGGATTTTATAAGCGGGTCGCTGATCTGGACTGAATACCTTGAAAGTAATTACACCTTTTTTTCAATGATGTTAGCAAGTAAAGGAGCCCCTTACTTTCGAAATCGGTTCGTTGAGTTTCTGGTTGAAGAATTTCTGAATGAGGTGGATGTGACGAAAGGAAAAAACCAGGGGTTAAATAAAGATCTTACCGTTAGATTTGTGGCAACGGCGTATGTAGGAGTAATGGAATGGTGGTTTACGAATGAAATGCCAATCCCACATCAAGCCTTAGCTGAACAATTGGGAACATTGTTAGAGAGGATTTGCGACTAGATCACAAATCGCCGCCCATATTTTCAAGGTACCTTTACCTTTAAAACAAAAGTAGACGGCTATCCCTTAACTAGCTTTTCAGGGATAGCCGTCTACTTTTCATGCTGCGTGCTTAAATCCAGACTTCACTCACCCTCTATTGATCAGCGGACGCAAGATGAGTTTAATTCACTCCAGTTGGCCGTGTTAATGCAAACATTAAGTCAAGATGGGTCTGGTAAGCGTCCGATAATGATGCTGTTCCTATCATACCCGTATAAACCTGAAATGGAATACCGTAAAACAACGTCAGCAAGTGATCGACGAAATCAGGTCTAAGGACATCAGTGACATCTGTTTCATTTGCATAATGGAATAGAATGTCACGCAGAGGGAGAATTTGCACCTCTAAGCTATTCACATTGTTCCCCGAGATGAGATAACGCTCATACGCCATTAAGTCTTTTTTGACGGGAGGCTCCTTCAACTTAGAATAATACTGCAACAGAGCCACGAGAATTTTGGACGCGCTAGGAATTTCTGAAGCGGATTGAAACACATGGCGGATTCCTTCCTCGCCTTGATACGTACCTGCCTGGACCTCAATACTGCGCTGGCAGCACCAGCGCAGTACAAAATAATCCAGTACCTCTTCTTTGGAGCTGAAGTATCGGAAAAAGGTCATTTTTGAAATACTTGCTTGTTCACATACATCCTCCACTCCGATTTCATGAAAAGGACGAAGCTCCAGGGAGATAAGGAATGCATCTAAAATGGACACCATGGTTTGAATCTTTTTCCGTTCACGAAGTGTAAAATTATTGTCCAAAATGGCCACCTGACTTATGCTTAATAATTTGAATAAACCGTACAACCAACAAGAACAACAATACAACATAATACGCAGTAGATAACACGCTTTTTAATACAGTAAAAATACTCGCTGCGGACGCTGCCCAAATGGAAAGTTCAGCAGACTGTCGTAACATAATTATAATCATTACATTCTCCATGTAGTCCATGAATCCAGCTATTAAAGGCAAGCAGATAATATAGGAAGCGTTCCGTATCTTTTTTCTTACAAGTAAAGCAATGAAAGCGGCTCCAGTCAAGCCCATGCAACCAGGATAAAGGAAGTCCAACGGAAGCTGGCGTGTCAAATAAACCGATATCCCCTCTTCACCAAGATTATTGATCAAAGTTTCGGCATAGCTGAAGGTATAACCAAATGGCTTAAGATCGAAAATCATCATACCATTTGCGTACTCTTCCACTGCAGGAATCGTCAAACCTAACATGAAAAAGTAAACGGTGTACGTTAAGACAAATAGAATAATGGCTCTCTTCCAGGTCGCTCTGGCAGCAATAGCAGCCGCAACTTTGTTCAATAAGTTCATGGGATCGCCTCTTTACTCATTATGTGTTACTCAAGTAACAATTTATACCTAAGCAACACTATTGTCAAGTCCATTTACGGGTACTGATATATGTAAAGTGGACACGGAGCTCAAGACCTAGCCCTTTATCGAGCACAGGGCACATTAGTAAGGGGAACTGCCATTGGCTAGGGGCAGACGTAGTCGCGGCGTCAGGTAATGGACGTTCTAGGAAACCTGCGGGTGATGGGTAAGCCCAAAAAAGCGATTCTGCTAACGGGACAAGTTCTTGTACCAATAAAATAGAAAAATCCGCGCTAAGCGCGGATTCCAAAAGGTCTATGTTCTTGTTCCCTTACAAGCGCCCACAAAACTCCGGTACAAGTATTTAAACAATCACAGCCGATTCTCTGCTTCTTTTAATAACTATCCTAACCTATCCAATAACCCCTTCACTTTCGCTACCACATTTTCCACGCTAAATCCGTATTCCTTCAAGACTCTGGATTCAGCACCCGACGCGCCGAAGCTGTGAATTGCCAGAACTTCACCATCGGGGCCTACATAACGGTCCCATCCCAGGGAAGAGCCCATTTCGATGGCTAACCGGGCCTTTACCGATGCCGGAAGAATCGAGTCCCGGTATTCCCTGGACTGGGCCTCGAACCGGTCCCACGACGGGAAGCTGATTACGGATACAGCAATATTTTCTTTTGCTAGTTCACTCCGGGCTTCCAGCGCCAGCTGTACCTCAGAACCCGTCGCCAATATAAGTGCCTGTGGAGTTTCTGTTTCGGTGCCAGCTACTACATAAGCGCCCTTTCGGACACCTTCGTAGGCCCGTTCCTTTGTCCCGGGAATCGTAAGAAGATTCTGGCGTGACAGGATCAATGCTGTCGGTGTTTCGGTGGATTCCATGGCGATTCGCCAAGCGGCCACGGTTTCATTGCCATCCGCCGGACGGATGACGCTAATATTGGGCATTGCCCTTAGCGAAGCCAGTTGCTCAACGGGCTGGTGGGTAGGACCGTCCTCACCTACCGCAATGCTGTCATGTGTGAACACGTACGTGACAGGCAAATTCATCAGGGCTGCCAGGCGGATCGCCGGACGCAGGTAGTCGGAGAAAACAAAGAAAGTACCACCGAATACCTTGAGACCTCCGTGAAGCGCCATTCCATTTAAGGCTGCCCCCATGGCAAACTCCCGCACACCAAACCAAATGTTGCGCCCGGCGTAATGAGAGGCGAAAAAATCACCGGCGTCTTTTAACGTTGTTTTGTTGGAGCTCGCCAAGTCGGCAGAGCCGCCAAAAAATTGCGGAACCGCTTTGGCAATGGCGTTTAGGGCTTCACTGGAAGATGCACGTGAAGCCAGGCTCGTTCCAACATCATAGGACGGCAAACTCTCTGTCCAATCTGCGGGCAGGCGGCCTTGAATGGAATCATCCAGTTGTCCTGACAGCTCAGGGTATTCCTGCCGATAGGCAGCATACAAGGCCTTCCACTCTTCTTCCTTCTGTTGTCCCGCCTCGGTTACAAGGGAGCGGAAATGGCTGTATACCTCTTCAGGGACATGGAAATCTTCTTCGAACGTCCATTGATAGGCCTCTTTGGTTAATCTTGTTTCCTCTATTCCCAAGGGTGCACCGTGCACATTGGATGTTCCTGCAAAGTTTGGCGATCCGTATCCAATAACTGTTTTGACTTCAATTAAAGTGGGACGGTTCAAATCTTCCTTTGCTTGCTCAATCGCTTTACCGATGCTCTCCAGATCATTTCCGTCTTCTACACGGATGACTTGCCATCCGTAGGCATGGAAGCGTTGTTCCACGCTTTCAGAGAAAGCGTGCTTTAATTCCCCATCGAGACAAATGTCGTTGGAGTCATATAACACCACAAGACGTCCCAACTTCAGGTGAGCCGCGAGCGAAGCCGCTTCACCGGATACGCCTTCCATTAGATCTCCATCACCGCAGAGGGTGTATGTGAAGTGGTTAACCACTTCGTAGCCCTCTTTATTATAGGTTGCTGCCAAATGACGTTCCGCCATTGCCATTCCGACGGCCATAGCAATCCCTTGTCCCAGAGGTCCAGTAGTAGCTTCAACACCGGGAGTGTGTCCGAACTCGGGATGCCCCGGTGTTTTGCTGCCCCATTGACGGAAGTTCTTGATCTCTTCTATGGGCAGATCGTATCCAGATAAATGCAGCAAGCTGTACAATAACATCGACCCGTGCCCGGCAGATAATACAAACCTGTCCCTGTTGAACCACTTTGGATTCCCGGGATTATGATTCATATGCTTCACCCATAATTCATAGGCCATGGGAGCGGCTCCCATCGGCAAACCCGGATGCCCGGAGTTGGCCTTCTCTATGGCATCTATGGATAGTGTTCTAATCGTTTTAATAGCAAGCTCATCATGTAAATTCACTTTTCAGTTCCTCCATTTGCCCATCAAGATGCTCCAAATATCTTCAAAATTCCCAGAATAATTATGCCGACGACTCCAAAATCCGAGTCACCAAATGTCGTTCCGCTGAAACCAACATCGCCGAGGAAGACCAGCAAAATGGCCGGCAGAAAACTGATAATAATTCCGTTGGCAAATGAGCCGAGTACCGCTCCGCGTCTGCCGCCGGTAGCATTTCCGAACACCCCTGCCCCGGCACCAGTGAAGAAATGCGGCACCAAGCCGGGAACAATTACACTTAACCCCACTACAGGGAGAATGAACATCGACAGAAGCCCCGCTACAAAGCTGGCCAGAAATCCGATAATTACCGCATTGGGCGCAAAAGGAAAAACAGTTGGAATATCCAGCGCAGGTTTTGTATTTGGCGCAATTTTTTCAGCAATCCCCTTGAATGCAGGAACAATTTCAGCAATCAGCATACGTACGCCGGCGAGAATAATATATACCCCGGCAGCAAATGTGATCGCTTGCATTAAGGAGAAGACAATGAAATTTGAACCGCCCGAAAGCTCGGATTCAATGTATTCCGGGCCCGCAAATAAGGCCACGACAACAAAGAAGATCGCCATAGTAAGGGAGACAGCTACTGAGGTATCCCTCAGAAATCCAAGAGATTGCGGAACTTTGATTTGTTCTGTTGTTTTTTCCTTATTTCCGAACCTTTTTCCGATCATCGCGGAGGTGAAGTATCCAATGGAGCCAAAATGGCCGATGGCAAAGTCATCGCTTCCGGTAATCTGCCGTACAAACGGCTGCAGTATAGCGGGAAACACGACCATACACAGTCCCAGAAGAATAGCGCCAACCAGGATCAGCGAAACGCCTTCCAGTCCTCCAACGGATAAAGTAACCGCAATTAAACAAGCCATGAACAACGTGTGGTGACCGGTTAAGAAGATATATTTTAGCGGCGTAAACCGGGCAAGTAAGATATTAACAATCATTCCAAAAACCATAATAAGAGCCGTGGAAGTACCAAAGCTGCTCTGTGCAGCGGCTACAATAGCTTCGTTGTTGGGGATAACGCCCGAAACTTTAAATGCATAATTAAACATTTGACTGAATATGTCGAGCGCGCCAATCAGAACCGTTGCTCCTGCTCCAATAATCACAAAGCCCATGATCGTTTTTAAGGTGCCGGAGACGATATTGGCCGCAGACTTGCGTTGCAATACCAATCCTATTAGAGCAAAAAGCCCTACTAATATGGATGGTGTACCCAGAATATCTTTCATTATCAGCTCTAACATCATAAGCCTCCCCATTTTCGGATAAATTTTTATGCCAGATGCGGTTGCAATTTGGAGGTAATCTCCGGGATACTCATCATATTTTCCAGGGTAACGATCGTGCGGCTTCCATCATCCAGTTGTCCCATAATATCGGCTGCTCCGAGGAAAATATCGGCCTGCACGGTTCTGGCGGATGTCAGATCGGTATGATCGACCTCTGCGGTCTTGCCCATTTCCGTCAATGCCTTCTTTACGTTGATCTCCATAATAAAGCTGCTACCGAGTCCGTTTCCACAAACCACCATAATCTTTTTCATACTGTTTCCTCCTTCGAATATTTATGAATGTAATCCAAAATGACTGACTTATCCTGACTCTGCAAAATATCTTCAATATTGGACGGTTCACCAAGCAATTGCGATAACTGCACCAAAGCACGCAAGTGGGATGACCTGTCGGCAGCAGCCAATACAATAATCAACCGGACCGGTTTATTCGGGCTGAACTCTACCGCTTCATCCAGTCTCAGCAGACTCATGGATAGAGACAGGACGCCCTGATCAGGACGTGCATGGGGAATGGCTACCCCTGGAGTAATGACAACATATGGCCCGTTCGCTTCTATTGAATCAATCATGGCCGCTACATATCTTTCTTCAATGGTCCCCATTTCAACTAGAGGCCCCGCTGCGATTCTTATCCCTTCTCTCCAATCGGAAACGCGGGACACAAACTGAATCGTTTGCGCTGTGATTAATTCTTCCAACACTGGTTTCTCTGCCCCCTCCAAGGAATGTTTATTTGTCTTTTGCGCATGCGTGTAGATATGGGATTGGAGAGCATTTTCAAGTTGGCCAGGTTCATGAATCGTTGCGTATTGAGAAATAACTTTTAACAACATCTCAACATCCAGGTTCTGCGTGGTATAACCGTACAATTCATGCATTACTTGCTGACGCAGCTTTTGCTTGTCTTGCATCTCCAAAATAGGGGGTACTACAAACAGAGTTGCTTTCGTTCTTAAATGCACTGTTGAAAATACTAGATCATAGGATAAGGCATAATTGGCCGCATCCCTAACAGATAAAGCATCTAAGAAAAGAATATCAGGGAACAATTCACGTAAGGTATAGACTAAAATATTGCTTATTCCAATCCCGTTTGCGCAGACTACAATCGCACGCTTCCGATCATCCAGTGTAGTTCCCTGCCGGCGGAGCCATCCCCCGAAATGGGTCGTAAAGTACGCCACTTCACCTTGCGGAACCGGATAGCCTATCGCTTGTTCTACCGGCTTCAAGGATTTTTTCGTGAGATGATACAGCTCGGGATACACCTTTTGAATTCGCTCTTTCAGTGTATTGATATGAGAGCTGCGATACAGAATACGGTAATATGCAGGCCGAAAATGAACGTAAAGCTGCTGGTAGAACAATTCCTTTTCATGCAAATTTACACACGCCAGCCGCTCGAACTCGTCCACGATTTCCCGGATTAGTTCCTGTATCACATTATCCTCTTGCAGAAGTGAGATATCTCTCGTTCGGTTCATGCTGAGTAAATGTAAAGTCGCATACAGGCATTCCGTTTGATTCCATACCGATTGGAACATGCTATTCTGCGTCATCCGCTCGACAATCTTGTATTCCTTGGTAGAAATGAGCGGTTCCCAGCTAAAATTGGAGTGCAGAGTTTCGCCTTTTCCAATGAGCTGATCGGTACAGACAAATAAGTAAGTCAGTTCCTGGAGACGTTCATCCGTAAAAGCAATCCCCAGTTCCCTCTCCGTCTGCTCCAATTGCATCTGTACCGAGAGAATTTGTTCTTCGCGGTCTCCCCATATGCATTGGATAATGAGATGGTTGCTTGCACTGTGCAATACATCGTGTATGAGTTGTTCGATCATATATCTTTTGTTATTGCTGTCGCCTTGTATAAAGTAGCCGTCTTGCTTGGAATATTTAATTTGCAGCTGGCGCGGCTGCATTTTTTTCTTAAGCCTCTGTAAATCTTTCAATACGGTATTGCGAGATACACCTGAAATGGATTGAAAGTGATAGACAGACAGTGGCTCTTGGCTGAGCAGAAGCATCAGATAGAATACCCTTTCACGATCCGTCTCAGAAAACACATAAGTGCGTTTAGTGAGTTTTTCCGGCAACTCCTCCTCCCCGATTTTATCAGTCAAATAATAACCAACTTTTCGGTCAAAGCCGATCGGTCGGTATCCATGGGATATCAGCCAGTCATTGGCTTTGCCTATACCATATTGGAGTTGTCTTCGAGTCAGACCGGTTTGTGATTCAAGCTCGGCCATGTTCACAACGGATGATTGTTGTAATAACCGCAGCAAGCTGGCACTTCGTTCATCTAAAACCATCCTATTGTCCTCCCCTGCCTCTACAATACATCACGCTATACGGAAACTGTATTGTTTTTGGGTCCGTTTATTGTTGTAACGTCTGCACAATAATATACGCTATATAAAATGAACTGGGTTTATCATCGAAAAAAGCAGGTTCACAACATTGCCCAAAAGCAACGTTATGAACCTGCTTCATGTAATACCGGAATGGCACCGCAGCAGAACAAAAATAAGCAATTCTACATTTTTACAATTTACAGCTCACGTAGTCGCCCTCTTAACCAGACAGTACTGCAGCTTCTTCTGTTCCCCTTCCACTTCCGAGGGGTTCAGCTTACTAAGCAGCAGATTGAAAGCATTTTGTGCCTGAGCGGCAATTGGATTATGAATGGAAGTTATACCCAAAGTATGTGCCAGCTCCGTATTGTCAAAGCCAACGACAGCTAATTCCTCCGGAACCTTCACCTGCAATCTGCGGGCTTCGCTCAGAATGCCTGCCGCCACCAAATCATTGGAGCACAGGATTGCATTGGGCCGTTCTTTTGCATTCATCAGCAAATCCCGGACCAGCTGTTCACCTTCACGAATGGAATAGATGCCAGTGGGCGACCACTGGGGGTTTATAGGCAGTTCGTATTTTTTCATGATGTCTTTATAAGCAACGAACCGGCTGAGTGTATTCATACTGCTGGGCCTGCCGAATGCGTTGGCAATGCGGGTATACCCTCGTTCGATGACATGTTCGAGCCCCAGCATGTATCCGTCATATTGATTCATGGCGACCGTAGGAATCTCCGGGAGTTCCATCCGCTGCCAGGAGACTATAGGCCCATATTTGCAATAGGAGCCTAACAAAGCTTGATCATTAACACAAGTGCTAATGACCAGTGCATCCACTCTTTTTCTCCTCAAATCCTCGAAAGCCCGCAGCTCTTTCTTCGAATCACCACCGGAAGTATAGATAATCGTCTGATATCCATTCTGACTGGCCGTTTCCACGAAGCTGTTCAGGAAAGGCAGCATCACTTCATTGATGCCCTCCGTACACAACCCTATCTGCAAGGTCTGCCCTTTGGACAAGGAGACGGCATTCCCATTGGGAACGTAGTCCAGCTCCTTCATGATCGCCATAATTTTATCCCTTGTCAGCTGACTCACATGGGGGGAGTGATTCAGAACTCTAGATACGGTTGCTTTGGAAAATCCAGACAGCTTGGCAATTTGATCAAGATTCGACATGATGTTTCTCCTTATATCAAAAAAAATACTTGACATGTAACGCGTTACAACATTTAGCATTCACTTGTAGGTCATAATATTAGCTTACCATAAATCATTCAACAACTATAAAAAGGCGGGATAACGTATGAGCGTAAAATTTCCTGAAGGTTTCTTATGGGGCGGCGCAGTAGCGGCGAACCAATGTGAAGGCGCATATAATGAGGATGGCAAAGGCTGGTCTACCCAGGACGTTGCTCCGGAAGGAATCAGAGGCCCCATTACCGAGGTCCCTACCGAAAATAATATGAAGCTGGTCGGCATTGATTTTTACCACCGGTATAAAGAAGATATCAAGTTGTTTGCCGAAATGGGCTTCAAGGTATTCCGTACCTCCATTGCCTGGTCACGGATATTCCCGAACGGCGATGAGCTCGAGCCCAATGAGCAAGGCCTGCAATTCTATGACGATCTGTTCGACGAATGCCATAAATATGGCATTGAGCCGCTAGTTACCATTTCGCATTACGAAACACCGCTGCATTTGTCCAAGCACTATAATGGCTGGGTAAACCGTGAATTGGTCGGCTTCTATGAGCGTTATGCCAGAACGCTATTCACACGCTATAAGGATAAAGTAAAGTATTGGCTGACCTTTAATGAGATCAATTCCATTCTGGAAGAGCCATTCATGAGCGGCGGCATCTATACTCCGAAGCAGGAGCTCAGCAAACAGGACCTCTATCAAGCCATTCACCACGAGTTCGTAGCAAGTGCACTGGCTGTGAAAATCGGACATGAGATTAATCCGCAGGCTAAAATTGGATGTATGGTTCTCAGCATGCCGACCTATCCGCTCACACCAAACCCGGATGATGTCATTGCTGCAATGGAAACCGAGCACAAGAACTACTTCTTTGCCGATGTGCACGCGAGAGGCGTTTACCCTGGCTACATGAAACGTTACTTCAGAGAACATGGCATTAAAATTCATATGGAGCCTGGCGATGCGGAGATTCTGAAGCACACAGTAGACTTTATCTCCTTCAGCTATTATGTAAGCATCTGTGAAACTGCAGACGTCAGCAAACGCAAACAAAACAAAGACGACCTGTTCAGCGGTGTGGCCAATCCGTACCTGAAAGCCAGTGAATGGGGCTGGCAGATCGATCCGCAAGGACTGCGCTATGTAATGAACATGTTCTACGACCGCTACCAGAAGCCGCTGTTTGTCGTAGAGAATGGACTTGGTGCCAAGGATGAGCTGATTACGGGTGACAATGGCGAGCCTACAGTCGATGATGATTACCGGATTGAATATTTGAACGATCACTTGGTTCAGGTAGGTGAAGCGATCGACGATGGCGTTGAAGTAATGGGCTATACGACTTGGGGCTGCATTGATCTGGTGAGTGCTTCTACCGCACAGCTCAGCAAACGTTATGGCTTCATTTATGTGGACCGCCACGATGACAATACAGGTACCCTTGAGCGTTACCGCAAGAAATCTTTCCACTGGTACAAGGAAGTCATTGCTACCAACGGCCAAAGCCTGCAGCGTTAAGCCCGAAGAAATTCAACGATTCGGACATTGCAGATAAAAATCCGCAATATCTCCATGATCGAGAGACTTGCGGATTTTTTTTGATTATCGGTTCGGTTTATACTGCTTGCTTATGGAACGTGTTCTTTTTCTGCCATCGAGCATCTGGAGCACTAAGCCATTCTGTAATTTTTCACTCTTATTGGGTCTGACATAATGAATGATTTCTGTACCGGATTCACTTAATGCTTGTCCGTAAATGCTTCCGATTACTCCCGCACCAAAAATTAAAACTTTCATATAAGCACTTCCTTCATTCATTTATTCAATAAAGAAATTCTGCTCATCTATATAAAGGATGAAGAAAAAGACAAACAGAACATCTACAACTATTTCGGTCTCTGTCCGTTATTCCCTCCTTTAATCGACTATAATACTATAGGCCTCTATTCTGGGAACCGTTGTACATATCATGATTTACTCTAACATTACATATATTGCTCATTTCCAGTAAAAAAATTGCTATTCTATCAACTTATTTGCTAATATAATCTCAATCTTGCTGTTCTGAAAGTCTATTCAATTATTAGCTTCAGGATGATCTATACCTCGAATAAATATGCGAAAGGATCACTGGGGTTCATTTGATTCTTCACATTCTTAATGGGATGAGACGAGGTAACGAGACTTGCTGATATCAGTATTGTTGCGCAGAGAAAGATCCAAATCAACAAACCTAGAACTACCCACATATGGACACACTCCTTAAATTGTTAGTTGTGTAACTCCCAACTTTCTACGCCTAGCAGCTTTCGACCTAAAGAGCTAAGAAAAACCGGCTTTGTTTGATCTTTAATAAATTGTTCTTCCCGTTGTTTGGTTAAGATAAGATTTTCCTCTTGGGCAGGAATATAACGCAATCGCAGCCAGTCCGAATCATTCAGTTGCTGTACACTAAACCGCTGTGAATCAATAATTAATAAATCTCCAACGTCCGCTTCGAAAGTTGTACTAAGATTATTTTCTATGGATCTCAAACTCCCAAGGACCTTATTAACCGCAAGTAAACCGAATACGCCATCTGGTTCAGTATTGAAGAAATCTACCCAAAGACGGGAGTTGTTCAACACTTCTGAAAATGCAGAATACACTAATGGCCTCATTCGAATATCCCATATATATTGATGTTGATTGAAAGTTCCTTCCAACAACGGGCTGTCCAATTGTTCCCTCCAATAAGAGAAACGTAAGGCATAGAACTTTGGAACAGCTTCACGAATCAAGACATATCCATCGTCTTCCTTCCATTTTTCTTGAAGTTCTTGATAAGATCGAGTATTCAACAAATCACTTCCATTCATTGTAGTGATTGTGTCTGGCCTTAAATAAATGTTACATCCCATCCGTATTAGGAACAATATTGCTTCTTGCTTTCTTTTCTAAATTAATTATATATATTGCTATCAAATCATAGAGTTATTGCTCACGCGTGAAAGAAGGTCTAAATATGCACGAAGAAATTGACACTAAACAAATAAAATCAATTCAAAGGAAACCTAATTGCCACCTTCTGTATGCTGGTAAAGTGAGTGATAATCCGTATTGGAAATTCCCCAGCCATAAACATGATGATTTGCATGAAATCGTCATGCTTCAGCAAGGTGCAGGCGAGTTTATTATTGATGGTCAAGCCTATACTGCGGGGGAAGGGGACATTTTGATTTATAATCGTGGAATTCTGCATGAAGAACGTTCTTTTCCAGATCATCCTCTTTTCACATATTATTGCGGCTTCAACTTCCCTAGTCTGGCAGTAAGTAACAATGATTGGGTTGTACCACTTGACCGTGAACCTGTAATTCGCGCAAACCGCTATTCGGACGGACTTGCTTCCCTAATGAAATTGCTGTTCGAAGAATCATCTGTACAGGATGTAAACTTTCATTACATTTCTCAAAAACTTCTGGAAACGATTCTTGCACTAATCGAGAGAATGTTGCGTTCAGAGGATAAAGTTTCGGAAGCTGTTAAAGGAACTCTTGCAGAGGAAGTCAAGGACTACCTTGATAAAAATTTCACTCAAAACTTGAGTCTGACAGGTATTGCTGAAAAATTTCATATTAATCCTTATTATTTATCCCATCCTTACAAAAATAGCTACGAAATTTCACCCATTAATTATCTGATTCATCGACGTTTAGGGGAAGCGACAAGGCTGCTTGTCACAACTAAAATGAAAATATGGGAGGTTGGAAAAATGGTCGGATATGAAAACCCCAATTATTTCTCCATTCTATTTACTCGAGTAATTGGCCAGTCTCCCAAGCAATTTCGGGACAGCCATCAAAAGAATTTATTCTATCAGAAAGACTAAGCTAATAAACAGCGCTTCTTTACACAGTATTGGCATTTTACCATCGATACTGAGCACCAAGTACTTCTCACGGCATGAATCACCATTACCCAAGCCGGAACCTTGATATCAGGTTTGACAGCAGCCATCGCCCATAGGACTCACTGATAAAATAAGCTGGGTGGCTCCCCCTCACCAGTAACATGCAGCCATGACATTTACCTAAGCTATATTCCTCTTTCAGATAATTAATGGATTTGCATTATTTGTTATACTACAATATGTAGTTTAAAGATGCTAAAGGAAGCGGCTAACTGCAGCCGCTTATGATAATAACATTCAGCAATACAAAAAGAGTTGACGACATCGCCAAAGGTTTCATTTCCAATACAGGGATAATAATTTCACTCTTCGGTTGAAGAAGCTTTTGAATGCGATAATTAATTGCCTTATCAGCGAAACCCACCCCTACTACGCTTTTTTGTTCGCTCTTGGAGCATTTATAAAGCACACTGGCTAAATCATATGGGGATTTCATTTGATTAATTGCAAACTGATCTGCTTCTATTTCCATCCATACTTGAATATAATGAGCAAGCTTTTTTAAAATAGGTACAAACGGTAGACTATCCTTGATAAGATGAATGATCAGTAAGCGGAGCGGATCAAACTTTTTAGTATGGGCGTACTCGTGTAGTATAACAGCAGTTACTTCTTGCTCTGTGAAATCTTGAACCAGTTTTGAAGAAACTACAATCTTCGGTCTGAAAAAACCTGATGTAATCGCTAAGAACGAATTGTGATGAACGACGATGATACGGTCCTCTATAAATTCATATTTTTCATGAAGTTGTTTGGTTAATGAATGATCGCATTGGAACTGAACTTGAGTATTCCACTGTCTTTCCAGTTTTATTTGTTTATACAGCTTTATAATGATCATCATAAAGCTATATAAAATCAACAGATTCAGTCCGATGAAAACTATTAGATGTAGTACTGTCCTTTCCGCCAAAGCAGAAAGACAATATTGCAGTAATCCCCATGTTGGAGAATAACCAACAAACTCATGTAGGATATACAGGGTCATTTGACTCCATATGAGTAAACTAACGATGATCATCAAACATTGGGCTGCTTGATACTTCTTAATGATCATTTTCACTAGCACCTTTACGCCACTGTTCCAAGCGAGCCTCCAGCAGCAGCATTAGTCCGGGATCTGCCTCCTGAACAGCATCTACCATATGGTTTACCATCAGGTCACCGAAATCATGTATAAAACCCTCTGTGACAATCCGTGTTTGTTCATCAATAAAGGCTTCTTTACTTTGGACTGATTCAAAGTAGCTTTGTCTAAATCTTCCTTTACCTACCGTTGTTTTCTTCAGATGCCCTTTTTCGATAAGTCGGTTCATCACTGTCATCACAGCGTTATAAGATAGTACTTCCTTGAGAAGAGACTGTACTTGTTTCGTAGTTACTTTTGAGTTAGCCCAAATAATATCCATAATTTGAGCTTCAAGAGATCCAAAAAAACGGTTTAATCCTACTCCTTCTAAATTGATACGCTTAACTGACATGCTTCTCATCCTTCTCTCCAAAATAGTGTTGTAACATCACGCGACCAGTAGGGAGATTGTTCGAAAGTTTATTTCCCCAGAACATCATCAGAATGACCAATAAAACAAATAAAACCATTATCCATTTCGTTATACTAGGACCATACATTCCTTGCCTTCACCTCTTTTATATACTACACATTGTAGTTAAATTAATCTGTACAGTCAATTACTGCGAACTCTACGCCGAGGTGGGTAAGCTCACCATTCAATTGGCTCTAAAGTAGCCTAGAGAGATCGCTAGCGGGATACTCTTCTGCGTCTCTCTCAATAGTCTGTATATACTTGTGCGCTTCATCTCCTGTATCCAGATTTCCAAACACTTTTTTAGCATAAGGTTTGAGAGCAAGGTGATTATGAACTACGGGATCCACCGGGAGAATAATGCAAACCGCCTTTCTCTCTCCCACTTGAAAGTTGTTGCACAAAGTGTATTACCCTTTTAAGCATATTTCAAGTCCGTATGAGGTATTTAATTGTTTCTCGATCTGATGTACATGGCAAAGCAAACGATTGATCATAAGCCTCTGTCCCCTTGCCGGTAATAACAACAATATCGCCTGACCGGGCGAGTTCCCATGCGAACTCGATAGCTTTAGTACGATCCTCGATTACTACACAAGTGTCGAGTCCATAAGGACTGGCCATCTCCCTTAGCTCAGTTAACAATTCATCCGCTATTGCGCCCTTTAAGTCATCCAAGGTTAAGATAATCAAATCACTCAAACCTGTCGAAATGTCAAACATGGGCTGGCGTTTGGATTGGTCCCCGTTTCCTCGGAAACCGAAAATATGAATAATTCGTTGGTCTGTAAGTCCCCGAACAGTTTTAAGAAATTGAAGAAGCCCATCAGGAGTATGAGCATAATCAATGATGCATTCTGCCCCTCGAGGGTGTTTATACATTTCAAACCGTCCTGGGACACCTGGGAAAGTCTCAAGGGCTTTTTGAATGGTCAAAGGATTCACACCCATGCGCCGAGCTGTAAGCCAGGCTGCTGATGCATTCCACGCATTGTACACCCCTGAAAGGGGGAGGCTGACGGTATAGTTTTCTTGCCCATTTTGAATATCAAATTCTAGTGGAGAGGCCGATATTACACGTGTAATCTGTAGTTGGTCAAGAGTAGCTTCTCCAAAAGTATGAACGGGAGATCCTTCCGTCAACAGCTGGTCGCTTAATCTTTTCCCCCATTCACATCCACTGGATACAATAGCTTCGCCATAGCTCTTCATTTGTTTAAATAAGCGGGCTTTCGTCTCAAAGTACTCTTCTAACGTATGGTGATAATCAAGGTGATCATGAGTGAGGTTAGTGAATACTGTAAAGTCATAACCAATGGCACCGATCCTCTCCTGATCGATTCCATGAGATGACACTTCCATAATAACAACCTGATCATGACTGTAATCCAGCCATTGTTGCAATTGAAGAGCATCAGGGGTTGTTTGTGTAGATTGAATTTCCTCTCCATTTATTTGTTGGCAAACAGAACCTATTAATGTACAGGAAACACCAGCGGTTTCCAGTATATGGCGAAGCATATGGGCAGTTGTAGTCTTACCGTTTGTACCAGTAATACCAACCATAATATGCCTGCGCGAAGGATGATTATAAAAAAGACTGGCGATCTGGGCTAAAGCCAACCGAGCATTCGAAACTCGAAAATACGGGACCTCCAAATCAGACATATGCATTTCACCCACCACAGCTGCGGCTCCAGCCTTAATGGCTTCTTTAATGTATGTGTGCCCATCAAGGTTCTTACCCGGTATAGCGACAAACAGATCCCCCTGCTTTACTTTACCAGAATGAAACTGGATTCCCGGAATATGAATGTCAGGGGTAGAAGTGGAATCGGGCACAATGGTTTTAAGGGCTGAGTGTAAATTCATAAGTGCTCCTTCTAGCTTTTTGTTGTAGTATGATATAGGAAAAATATAAACAGAGCATCCAGTGTAGACTTGCCTTGTTTATTCTAAGCATCCGACAAGAGTCTTATACAAACCGTTCAATGTCAATGACTCCCGACTAAAGTCGCGAGCTTGTAACGACCCAATAGTCCAAGCGGCGGTAGACGCCTCCTATCTTTTTTCGCTTGGTACACGCGTGGTGTTACATCTGTAAGCCAAGGCTTACGCGGGAAGATTGACAGCTCCCCAGCGGCGAAAGCGCTGCTTACGCCGTTTCTTCAGCGATGTACTGGATTCCAAGGCGCTGAAGATTCATGCCGCCAATGCGGTCATCGTTCGATTGATAACGGCAATTTTGGCAGCAAAACACATGTTTCTTTTTATTGCGGTTTTCTTTGGCCGTGTGCCCGCACATCGGACACGTTTGCGAGGTGTACTTAGGATCAACGGCGATCACTTTAGCCCCCCGGAACTGCGCTTTGTACGTGATCACGAAGCGCTTGGCTACCTACCATCGAACAGCAGATCATTTTTTTACGAAAACTCACTTTTTTCAGGAGCAACTAGTTAGCATCCTTTTATGTGAAATGCGTGAAGTTGCCTGCGTGTCTATGATATTAATCATGAAAAACAAGAAAAAACACTCCCCATGGAATACTTGATATAGCAATTAAGTCGTTTGATCTTCTACATAGGTAATGGCTTGTTTACCCATCTGTTCCCAACCTTCTTGAAATGAACGAATGGGAATTTTTCTGTTTTTGATATATGCGAGGGGATCATTAAAATATATGAATGTTTCGTCATACCCCGTTATTAAGACGGAATGTTCTTTATATGTAATGCTGACCTGGCCAGTTGGCGTCTGCCACGTTTCAAACAATGAATCAGATAATCGCGAAAAGTTAGTGTTGACGATAACCCATACGGGTATCCCATAGTCCAAGCTGTACAGGATATCCTGGAACTCACTTCCGGTCATATCAATGATTTGATCCGGCATGTACAGTTCAACCAGTTCTCGAATCGGTCCATGATACACCCCATATCCTGGATTCGAAAAGCTGTACATATCACCGACAAATCCGTCGTAAGGATTTCCGAAATAGGTGACTCCGTCCCTTTTTTCGTAAGGGGTCGGATCCCTTTTAATCTGAGCTGCCAGCTTCATTTTGTCCACTTTGACACCAGCATACTGCAAAAGCATAGTCAGGCTTGTCACTTCACAACCTCTGGGGAGCTCCGGCATTTGAGAGATTAATGGAGCATCGATTATGTTTGTTATAGGGGGGATGTTTATATTCTCCCATACAGGGGATGTTCCTTGATTAAAATATATTTTAGTATCTCTGAATTTTTTGGCATAACGGACTGCTTCTTGGAACTGAGCAAAGTCCGCGATCATTTTTTCAGTTTGGTATACCGTGAAGTCATCATAATTGTTCCAATACAACTGTCCATCCAGCTTGCTTCGTACAGAGGCTTGCTTTAAAGATTTAGCATACGCTATGGCTCCGTCAATAGATGCAAATGAGGTTTCTAGATTGTTTTTAGAATATACGGTAAATTCATGACCTATATCTTTTTTGGCAACTTCATATGGTTCGTCTACATTAAAAAAGGACAGGATCAGTACTAAAATAATCGTCCATAGGAATCCGACCCAAGTTAAAACAATAAACTCTTTCTTCTTCATGACCTCTCCCCTTTGTATGAGTGATCTGATATATTTCCGTCATACCAAATCCACAAAATATTTGAAATCCTATACTGCCGAAAGAGTAGGCGAACTCGTTATGCTACCTGCATGGGATTTCAGCACATACGAAACGGATGCCCCCAAATTTCATCTATCCACGAAACAAAGAATCCAGGAGTCCAACCAAAGACCATAACATGGCCATCGTCAGGAATACCGAAGGAATAATCCCTATAACACTGATGACCACATTAAGCGCAATGCTGAGAAGGTATGTATTATGCATTCATGCCTAAAAGGCTGAATGAGCCGGTCAATAGCTCAAACAGTCTTTTAGAATCTGTTTTGATTAGTGATTCATCCCTGGCGATTCATCCCTGGCATATTGCCCATGTCCATGTCGCTAAAGTTATTCGTATTAAAGAAAGAACTGCAACCAACACTAAAATGTTAATTCCACAGGAGCAATGGAAATCGAGTAAGGGGAGCGGTTAGCCCCCGTTTTCTCACACCACCGTACAAGCGGGCCCGCTTACGGGTGTTCCAAAAGGTTTAAAAAGCTCCAGCAATAACGGCTAGATGAGAAAATAAAACAAACATTCTAAGGAAGTAGTCTTTTCCCTTACACTTTCAAAAGCTTTGCATTTATGGCTACAACAATTGTACTAAGGGACATTAGTACGGCTCCTATAGCAGGATTTAAGAGGATCCCGACACTGTACAATACACCTGCCGCCAAGGGTATAGCAATAATATTATACCCGGTTGCCCACCATAAATTTTGGATCATCTTGGCGTATGTTTTCCTGGATAACTCAAGAATGGAAACCACATCCTCCGGGTCGCTTCTAACCAGAATCACATCTGCGGTTTCAATGGCCACATCGGTCCCCGCCCCTACCGCAATTCCGAGATCGGCTTTCGCCAACGCAGGAGCGTCGTTTACCCCATCACCAGTCATGGCAACCCGCAACCCACTATTTTTAATTTCCGCGATTTTTTTCGACTTTTCATGAGGTAGAACCTCGGCGTAAATCTCTTCTATTTGTAGTTTTTTACCAATCCATTGTGCAACCTGTTTGTTGTCACCAGTCAGCATAATGGATTTGATGCCCATTGTTTTTAATTTGTCTACCGCCCTTTTTGCACTTTCCCTGGTTTGGTCCGCTAAAGCGATCATACCTGCAAACCGGCCGTCAATGATGGCAAAAACAACCGTTTTTCCTTCAGAAGCAAGTCTCCGATAATGTTCTGCGGGATATTGGACTTTCTCCTGATCCATGTATCACGGGCTGACCACCTTGACCTCCTTCCCACTAACGACACCTTTAAGCCCTTTTCCTGTCATTGCCTCGAATGATTCCGGACTAGATACTGTAATTCCGCGTTTTTTAACTTCATCCACGATGCCTTTAGAAATAGGGTGTTCGGACTGGGATTCGAGAGAACCTATATAGCTCAATATTTCCTCTTCCTTATATCCATTTGCTGGAAAGATATCGGTTATGCCGAATTTACCTTGTGTCAGCGTTCCCGTTTTATCGAATACGACCGCTTTTAACAGTCGGGCCTCTTCAAATGCCGCACGGTTACGGACCAGTAGTCCTTTTTTTGCAGCTAAAGAAGTCGAAGTGGATACAACAAGAGGTATGGCAAGACCCAGAGCATGTGGACAGGCAATAATCATAACGGTAACCATCCGCTGCATGGCGAAATCGAAACTATAGCCCAGAGATAACCAGACAACCAAAGTGACCAAACCTGCACCAAGCGCCATATAAAACAACCACTTCGCCGCACGATCCGATAGGTTCTGTGTTTTCGATTTAGATTCCTGTGCTTCTTTGACCAATGAAATAACTTGGGACAGATAACTTTCCTCCCCGGTATTCTTAACCGTGACGGTCAAAGCGCCCTCCCCGTTTACAGCTCCTCCAATTACGGAGTCCCCCGGTTGCTTGGTTACTGGGACGGATTCACCCGTAAGCATTGATTCATCCAGGGAAGATTGACCATATTCAATCACTCCGTCAACAGGAATACGTTCACCCGGTTTGATCAATATTTTTTGCTCTGGCTTTAAATCCGCCACACTAACCTCCTTGACAGCCCCACTGGAGGTAAGGAGATGAGCCTCCGAGGGAATGAGCTTCACTAGTTCTTCAAGCGCATTAGATGCACCCAAGATAGACTTCATTTCCAGCCAATGGCCCAACAACATAATGTCAATTAGGGTAGCCAGCTCCCAAAAAAAATCAACATAGGTTACTCCAAAGATGATTAACGAACTGTACCCATACGCCACAACGATGGCCAGCGAAATTAGCGTCATCATGCCCGGAGCCTTTTGTTTAAGTTCACGATATGCTCCCACTAGGAAGGGCTGTCCGCCATAGAAGAAAACAAACGATGACAATAGAAACAGCAACATCGAGTCATAAGGAAAACGCCAACTCACACCGATAAACATTTGAATCATTGGCGACAGGATCAAAATCGGGATCGTGACAATAAGACAAATATAGAAACGCTTCTGAAAATTCTTAACATGATGACCGGCATGTTTGTCAAGACCATGTGAGCCATGCTGGTGAGTCGATTCATTACGGGCCCTGACATGATGATGCATGTGGCTGTTGTGATGATCAGTGCTTGACACCTGATTGTTAATAGATTTAGTTTTGCTTGTGTGGTCTTGGTTCATTAAAACATTCACCTCTCCGAATCATCTTATTTTTCAGACAAGGGTAAACCTTCATAACTACCAAACCAAAACATACCGCCTTTTTTCCTTCATCCCCGCCAACTTGGAGTGCATTTAATACCACAGACACAGAACTGAGTGCCATTGCGGCTCATATAAATAGCGTCAGGGATACTGTTCAGGTCACCGTTCCGACCGCCATGCCGATATCAGCCATGGCCACTCTATGCCCCTGTTCCTGGAGTTTCTTTACTTCTTCCGCTTTGCCTTCTGGCAGCACCTCCGCCAAAACCTGATCAATCCCCCGCCTGCTTCGCAATTGCAACGGCTCGTTTTTTGTTTCTGGAAAAATTGAATGTAATGTAACTCAGCGAAGAAAATTGTTGAAAAACTACATAATGTAGTTAATAAGAGATTTAAATGTTATACTGTTTTTTGTTAAAAAATATTTTCACAAGGAGTTCTTCGAAAACAAATAATTAAAACAGACCGACGATTTCTTTAAAAAAAGATATTAGAAAATTGCCGATTGATTGAAGTAATAAACGAAACCAGTGTGCTTTCTCGATATCATTACTTGATACTAAGTTAACTGTAGCCACATTTATTTCAGCATTTTCATTTTTGTAAGTAACTGTTGCGGTAGCTAGAATAGTTCCTTGTTTCACTGGAGCAACCAATTTGCTCTTATCCAGGGGTTCAGCTTTTATTTCCAGCTTTGGTGTAGTGCCTTTCTCAACTATGAACTTCAAGTCGTTTGCCGTTTCCAAGGTTACTTCTTTTTGTTTACCTTTAGAAACTTTCAATGTTTTTAATGTTTCTATTTGTGATTTTCCTGGTAAAACCGTTTTTAACTCAAAACGATTAAAGCCGTAGTCCAACAATTTTCTTGTTTCTACAAACCGCTCAGATTCTGAACTGGTTCCCATTACTACACTTATGAGTCGAACACCGTCACGTACAGCCGTTCCAGTAAAACAATACCCTGCCTCATCTGTGTAACCGGTTTTCATACCATCCAAACCCTGATAAGCAAAGCTTCGCAACGATGGTACGTCTTTATTGCCTTCGAGCATCCAGTTATAATTGATTATCGGTTTTTCGTCTCGCTGTCTAAATTGAAAAGATGGTAGGCTGGAAATTTCGAAAAAATCGGGGTGTTCTTGTTGAATCGCTAGTGCAAGAATAGCAGCATCTCGAGCAGACATGACAGTTTCACCTTCTATGCTCTGAGGACGATCCTGAATTTTCATATCACTACGGCCTAATCCAGTCGCATTAATGAAATGTGCGGTGCTCAACTTAAGCCTTATCGCTGTTTCATTCATTTTTTTCGCGAAGGCTTCTTGTGTACCTGAAATATGTTCTGCCAGTGCAACGGTAGCATCATTGGCTGAACCGACTGCCATAGCAGTAAAGAGCTGCCTAACAGTATGCTTATCACCAGCAGCCAAAAACACTTTTGATCCGCCGGTGTCTTGCGCATTTTGGGAGGCGACTACTGTGTCTTCCCAACTAAGTCTTCCATTTTTAATTTCATCTAATACAATATACTCTGTCATCATTTTGGACATACTAGCTGGAGGATAGGCGACATCTGCATTAGATTGATAAAGAATTTGTCCGGTGCTTACCTCCAGAAGAATGGCGGACCTCACCTCCAATTGTATACCCTTACCGTTTACGCTGGAAGAAGGAGTCGATTCTTCTCCTGAAGCAATTGGTGAAAGTAGAAGAAAACTCATACCTAAAAATAATAATATCAAAGACCTAATTTTTACTGTTTTGCGATGATTCCTTTTCAATGCGTTCACTCCTATTCATAACAATAGATAAAAGAGGTGTCTTCCATGTCGACCTTAGCGTTTACACAAGAAAAAAATAGGACAATCCTAATTGTCGACGACGAACAACCGATGAGGGAGCTTCTACAGCTTTATTTATCAACAGATGGTTATCATACCGAAACAGCAGTCGACGGTGAAATCGCTATGACATTAATTAGGCATAAAAAATACGACTTAGTTCTTCTCGATCTCATGATGCCGAAACTGGACGGGTTCGATGTTTGTAAAGCAATTAGAAACGTATCCAACGTTCCGATCATTATGCTCACCGCCCGTGAGGACACAATTGATAAAGTTGTTGGTCTGAAATTAGGTGCCGATGACTATATGACCAAGCCTTTTGAACAACAGGAACTGTTGGCGCGGATGGAATCGATTTTTCGAAGAGAAAAGTACTTGCAAGAAGATATGCCAGTTGCTAATCAACCTATCGTTTCAAATCAAAAGATTGATTATTCTTATGATGATCTCCGAATGAATATCCAAACCCACCAGGTATTTTACATGGAACGAGAACTGTCACTAACTCCTAAAGAATTTGCCATTCTTCGATTATTTCTATCTAATAAAGGAAGGGTATTTCATCGGGAAGATATGCTCGAATTGTTATGGAACAATCGCCCAGTTAATGATGATCGCACTGTGGACACTCATATTAAAAACCTAAGAGATAAGCTGTCACAAGCCGGCATTCCCGGTCAGGATGTTATTAAAACCGTATGGGGAACGGGATATATTTGCAATGAAACGACTTAAGTTGAACAGTATCGCCATTAAACTAGGCACTATTCTCGTTATTCTTTTCATGGTGTTGATTATTTTCATCGAAAGCGTACTATACTTTCTCTTCATCCGCTTTTATACGGACGATATTATCGGCGAGCAAACTAGACGAACTCATAGTTATGCTTCTGTACTAAGTGATCATTTCGAGCCTTCTACAATCGGCCATGTTGTCCGAATTGAAAGCGAGACTAACAACCTGTTGCTCATTCTGGATGAATCAGGTGCCATTCAGGGAGCATCCGATGGTATTTCTGATGTTTCACCGGACTATTTGAGTCAGCTTATTAATCACAGTTCCACAAACCACGGTCCGGTATTAGCCTCGGATTGGAAAAACGAACCCTTTTTCATAACGGAATCGTTGGTTACTATTGACGAAAAAACGATAGGTAGAGTCGTTATGTTCAGTCCGACCGAAACGATCAGGACTGCTACTAAAACGATAAGAAGTACGTTTACTGGAGTTGCGCTTATGGTACTAGTAACAGGAGCAATCATAATCCTTCTCGTATCGGGAAAAATCGTGCAACCTCTGCTTCGTATGATTAGAATTACGCAGCGAATTTCCGAAGGAAAACACGATTGGGAGCTGCAAACACACGGTTCGGATGAAATCGCACAATTGTCACATGCAATCAATCGAATGTCAGCCAACATTCAATTTTATAAGCAACAGAGACGACAGTTTTTGGCTGACATTTCGCATGAGTTGCGTACTCCTTTAACCTACATGATTGGTTATTCTAAGGTGCTCCTTAATGGACTTGTTTCCAAAGAAGATGACCAGAAAAGATATCTGAACTTGTTATATACGCAAAGCATGCAACTTCAACGATTGGTTCAGGATTTATTTGAACTTGCCAATATAGAACAAGGATCCTTTACGTTAGCTTTAGGCCGAACTTCAATCGACAAGATCCTGCAGAATTCTCTTGGTTTGATGGCAGACTCTATTCAACAAACCGGAATTACATTGAGATACTCTCCCTCTCAAATTCCACTCTATGTAGAAGGAGACGAGCGTCGACTGCAACAGGTTATTGTCAATTTACTAGAAAATGCAAGGAAATACACACCTAATGATGGAGCAATTTCCATTTCAACTTATGAAGAAGATGTTTACTGTGTTATTGAAATTACAGATACCGGGATTGGCATTCCTGCGGAAGATCTGATCCACATTTGGGAAAGGCTCTACCGTGTCGATAAATCTCGCTCCCGGGCAACAGGCGGTATGGGACTTGGCCTAGCCATTTGCAAAGAAATCGTTGACCTACACCAGGGTCATATTCAAGTCGAGAGTATGAAGGGCATAGGGACTACGTTTCGCGTTCGACTTCCGATGGGATGAGATGACGGAACCGGATGGATTTGACTGATATACATTTGATGCCAGAGCATGAACACGAGCAGTGTCCATAACTTGCGGCTTGCATCATATTTTCCCGCACGATGATCGTCCAACATCTGCAGCACATAGGATTTATTGATCCATGGCATACTACTATCCGTTTCGTGAATTAATTCTCTTGCCCAGTTATACCACTCATTCTTAAGCCACACTCGTATCGGTACCGGAAACCCCAATTTTTTGCGGGATTGAACATCCGGTGGGACGACATTTTTCATCGCTTCTCGAAGGAGCAACTTAGTTGAGACCGATGATACTTTATATTTGGTTGGGATAGTAGCGGCAAACTGGAACACCTTCGTGTCGACAAAAGGGACACGAAGCTCCAGCGAATGCGCCATGGACATTTTGTCAGCTTTCATTAGAATATTGCCGCGTAACCAGGTATGAATGTCGATATGCTGCATTTTCGTAACATCATCATAATAGCTAGCGCTTCCGTAAAGGGGATCCGTAATGTCACGAGCCGGTTTGAAATTTAAATATTCGAAGCCGGGTTTACTCAATATTTTTCGTTTCTCATCCTCCGAGAAAATTTTAGCGTTTCCGTAAAACCGTTCTTCCAACGGACGACTGCCTCTTTCCAAGAAGCTCTTCCCTTTCATTCCACTTGGCATCATATTAGACAAAACACCAGCAAATTTACGCATACCTATAGGCATATGCTCGAACATTCGCAGTGAGTGTGGCTCCCGGTAAATGTTATATCCGCCGAAAAACTCATCAGCTCCCTCACCCGAGAATACGACTTTAACGTATTGGCTTGCGAGTTGAGACACGAAATATATACCTGCGGCGGAAGGATCGGCGACTGGCTCGTCCATATGCCATATCATATTAGGCAACGCTTTGAGATAGGTATGGGCATCAACGGCGACTTCGAAGTGTTCCGTACCAAGATAGCCAGCTGTTTTTCGTGCCAGCTCAAGTTCACTATAACCGGGTACGTCGAATCCGACCGAGAACGTCCGAGTCGGTTCCAACCGCTGTAGCATGCCGACCAAGCTACTGGAATCAATGCCTCCCGATAGGAAAGCGCCTCTTGAAACGTCTGAGTTCCGGTGCAGACTGACGGAATCCTCTAATACTGAGCGTGTTTCCTCAACGAGATCAGAGTATGAACGTGTATCTTCCGCGAAGAAGCGCGCCTCATAATAGGGTTTGGTCGTTAAGCTTCCATCTTTAATCGTCAATGTATGTCCGGCCCTTAGTTTGCTAATAGACATAAACATGGTTGCCGGCTCGGGTACATATTGAAAAGTCAAATAATGATAGAACGACTGCCCATCTACTTCCCTGTCAAGTTTGCCTGATGCTAACAGAGACTTGATCTCAGAAGCAAACATAAATCCATTTGACGTCTCACTGTAATAAACAGGCTTTATACCGAATTGATCACGAGCGGCGAACAATACGTCACGTTTTTTGTCCCAGATGACGAAACCGAACATACCTCTTAAATGAGTCGGACAATCTTCACCCGTTTCTTCGTACAGACGTAACAAAACCTCCGTATCGCAATCGGTCTGAAATGTATGGCCTTTACCGGACAACCACTCGCGGAGCTCGCGGTAATTGTAAATTTCACCGTTAAATACAACGCAAATATCCTGATTAGCATTTCCGAGCGGTTGAGCGCCATTTTTTAAATCTAGAATGCTCAATCTCCGGAACCCGAGGCCGACATGCTCATCTATCCGAATTCCTACATCGTCAGGACCCCGATGTATAACGGTATTCGTCATCGCTTGGATCATATCTGCGTTTACGGGAACCCGATTCCGATTATATACAGCAACAAATCCACACATGATATTAACTCCCCCTATTCCCTTGTTCCTTACTATTATTAGTCTACCTGTCCGTTTTGTAAGATTTGTGAAGGTCACATTACAATTCACAACACGTTTCTTCAAAAAGTCTTCACAATCAGATTATTAGAAAAAAAAGACATCCATTTGTTGGATGCCTCGATCACCAAATTGTTTATATGTCATCTCGATCACTTATGGTTCCACTAGATGTCTACCTGGATCACTTTATGACAGAAGATGTACAGACTGGGACACAGCACTGGACCTATTCCTTCACTTATCTTCCGTACGACAGCATGAAAGTTCGCTTCGTATTGGACGATTATTCGCTCACCCGGGCAATCTGAGGAATCTGTTATTTTCCCCCTGGAGAAAGCTGAGTGAGCAGCCCGCAGTCTTTCAAGCGCAAGGCGATATCCTCAAAATCCACACATATGACAATTTCATTAAGCGAAAGTAGCCTGCTTAAATGCGGAATATCATCATCAATAATGCAGCCAATATCGCAATGATACTGCTTGTACTAAAAGCAACCCCAGGTCCAAACGTTTGCCATAAAAAACCCGCAATAATACTCGCCGGTAATGCTGCTAATCCAGTCAATGCATTATATGTACCCATCGCCGTTCCTCTTAGCCCTTCCGGTACAATATCGGCAATATATGCCTTTTGTATACCTTCAGTGAATGCGTAGTAAATTCCATATAAAACGAATAATACCCAGATCCATGCAACGCTTTTTACCATACCGAATCCAAAATAAATGAGTGCGAAGATAAAGAATCCGGAAATAAGCACCGGTCGGCGACCAATACGATCTGACAACATGCCTACCGGCATCGAAAAGATGCTGCTGCTCATGTTAAATGCGAAAAACGCTAGTGGAATTAAGGCAGGAAGTATGCCTGCGTCCAGTGCACGTAGAGCTAGAAACGCATCGGAGAAGTTACCGACCGCAAAAAGCGTGGAAATCAAGGAAAACCATATAAAGCGGCGATTTAAATTTTTAAACTCAATTTGCGGAAGTTTCGATTGTTTTCCGGTATTACTGGACTTCTTTTCTTTTAGAAAAAAAACGATAAGAGCAACAGCCAGAATCCCAGGAATAACAGATAACCAAAATACGAGGCGATAGTTGTTCGCAGACATGGCAAGCACGCCAAAAGCAACTAATGGGCCTAATGCTGCTCCTAGAGCATCCATCGCGCGGCGAAAACCGAACGCTTTTCCTCGTTCTTCCTTTATAGTGGAATTTGCGATTAACGCATCTCGCGGGGACGTTCGTATTCCTTTTCCAAAACGATCGGAAAAACGAATCATGAGTACCTGTTCCCAGGAAGCGCTTAATGCAAAGAACGGTTTTGTCAAATTTGACAACCCATAACCAATCAACATCAAAATTTTATGTTTGCCTACGCGATCTGTAATCCGACCCGAATATAATTTTAAAATACTCGCGGTGCTTTCAACGATTCCTTCAATAATACCGATGGATTGTACCTGAACATGCAATACGGTAGTGAGATACAGCGGCAGAATGGGTACAATCATATTACTGGACATATCGGTAAAAAAACTGACAAGCCCAAGTACAATTATGACCGGATTCATCGCGAACAGTTTTCTTTTTTTAGCTTGAGCCATAGGATCCACGTCTTCACCTTCATTTTGCATCTATTTTTTTCCCCATTTTCTTTTAATATACCAAACAATCAAGGCCATGCCAGCAATTAAAACTACAGCAATCAAGAGATACTGATGAATGGTTTCCATTACTTCACGCCAGTGTTCGCCCAAATAGGTCCCTAACGTGATAAATGTGACCGCCCATAACATTGCTCCCGGTGCTGCGTATACAAAAAATGTTCGATACGACCATTCGCTAATTCCTGCAAAATAAGCCGTTAGTTGACGAATACCCGGAATAAAATATCCAATCGTAACCGCAAATTTGCCAAACCTTTTGAACCACTGCTGAGCATGACCCAACTTCTGTTTCGTAATATGAATTTTGCCCCCATACTTCTCCAATAGGGGATAGCCGAATTTATGTCCAATAAAATAACTGATGGACATACCGGTAAAACTGCCAACCACGGAAACACTTACTGTCGTAAAATAGTGAAGTCTTCCTTGCGAAATTAAATATCCCGCAAATGTCATTAACAATTCGTCCGGAACCGGTAATCCAATAATTCCAAGCACTAACGAACCAAAGATGCCTATATAGCCAAAATGGGCAATGAACGATAAAAGTTGATGTTGAAGCAAAAGATGAGTCCCTCCTTTTTATGACTTTGCGGATGGTTTTCTTTTTAATTTTTCCAAAATCCACAAAGTCATGAATCCTATGGAGAAAACCGTTACTCCTAAGAAAAGAAGTCCTCCAAAAAGCGGAACATTCATAAGGGAAACCAATAAAATCGAACCCGCTAATGAAATCATCCAATTGGAACGATTAAACGTTCCTTGAATTCTTTCCCCACCCAACATGCTTAGTACAGAAATGTCATTGCTATAAAGATTAGACTACTGAAAAAACCGATGTATAAAAAATATCCGGGAGTTTGCCGCGCACGATCTACAAATGGATTTATACGATGCTTGCTAAAAAATACGGTCATAACAGGGAGTATTACGAAAACAATGCTGACAGCTAACTGCAACAACCAAGTTCCGACAACTAATCCTCCGCCTATCACCAAAACAAAACTGTTTATTTTTGCAGATGCTTTTAAAACCACGTTTCCGTTTACAACGATAACCGAATTATTCACTGTGCCCCAAATGGTGGCATCCCCGCCAACCATTATAACATCATCAACCGTTTGATTTCCTGGTACGATTGTATCCTTATGTTCAAATATCCCTTTTGTCTCCAGCAGATGTTTTAATATCCGATCAAACCGACGATGATATATGGGTCCGAACCCAGGATGCTTCCCAGCGCGTAACTCAAATTAATAACGACCTTCATCATGACCGAACCTAATTTCAAAACAAATGACCCCATGAGAACAAATGACTTGAGTTCAAGTCGAAAAGTTCAGCTTGCTGTTTCGGAAAAACCGAAATATCTCCAATAAAACAACATTGAAACTAAGCCATACTCCGCCAAATACGTATCCCGCAACTACATCGCTTGGATACTGAATATCGAAATAAATGCGACTGAGTCCAACCAACAACGAAACAGCAAGAACAAGAAGTACTGCGCCTGTCCGAAGCCATGTAATGTTTACATGCCGAACAAAAAGATACACGGCGAAACCTAAGAAAATGATCGTAATTAAGGTCTGTTCGCTCGGGAACGTATCTAGAAGGTTTTCAGGTCCAGTGCGATGAAATAGTCGCCGTAATCCCTCATCCCAAAGCTCGCCCCCGATTAAAACAAACAATAAGAATCCAGCTTCAAGCAAACGGTCTTTTCCTTTTATCAGAATCCAGACAAGCGTTAGGACAGCAATCGTTAGCACGATCTGAAAAGATGCTAAATACGCGAAGCGATTCATCCATGTAGCCCAATTCTCATCAAATATGGCATGGACGATATACGTAGTGACAACATCAAAATCAGCAAATTCATTCGCTAAAAAATCTTGGACCAAGCCTGCCATTAAAATAAAAAGCGTAAGAAACGTTCCAAATGATACGACCACCAGAAATTTAACTCTGCCCAGGGAATGAAATGCTTTGACTCCTTTGTTCAACCCCAATACAGTTACAATATACAGCCGATTTTTGTATTTTCGAAACACATAAACAACAACAAAAATCACCGCCGCGATGATCCCCGCGATAAGCAAATATTTTGTGATCGTTTGGTGAAACAGCTCCCATTTGGGACCGAGTATTTTTCCTAAGGAAATAAACGTGCCTGTCCAAATAAACGCGCCTGTATAAGCATACTTGATATATGTTCGAAACGACATACGTGTAATTCCCGAAAAATAACCTGTAAAATGGCGAATTCCAGGGATGTAATAAGCGATGATCAGAAGCTTATTTCCATAGCGTTCAAACCATTGTGATGTTTTCTTTAGTTTATCTGGTCCCAAATGTATCTTCGAACCGTATTTTTCAAGAAACGGTGTGCCCAATTTATAACCGATCCAATAGGAAACGGTCATGCCGATCGAAGCTCCTACACCCGCCGTCAAGATGCTTAGAATCCAATGTAACTTCCCTTGGAAAACCATAAGTCCTGCATATGTCATAAGAACTTCTCCCGGCAAAGGCAGGGCAAGAAGTTCGAGCATAAGGGAAATGCCTAAAACATAGTAGCCGTATTGATCCATCCAATTTTGTATGAAGTGCGCCACGTTTAACCTCCACGAAAATAATCATTTATCTAAAAAGACTTATCTTTCTTCAGAAAAGTTCAAATCAACCTTTGTTATTTTTTGCTTTCCTTAAGATAAAAATACCTGGATCAGCACGAAAAAGACTGCGATATTCGCGATCTCAGTCATCTATACAAATGAATACACCCGGCTGCTTGGCATTGTGACCATTCCTTGTTCCCGGATTTCTACGATGCATTCCGCAGCCCTATCTGCGGAGAAAGGTTTGCCAGTCTTCTTGGCTTGCCTTTTCATCGTTTTCAATCGTACCGGATCGGATAACAAGGCCGATAGCGACTGCAGCAATTCCTCCACATGGTTCAACCGAACTGCTGCACCGGCATCCAGCAAATAATTCGCGTTATCCTCCTCCTGACCCGGAAGGGGTTTATAGATGAGCATGGGAAGACCAGCCGCAAGCGCTTCAGAGGAAGTAAGTCCTCCTGATTTGGTGATGAGCAGATCCGAGGTTGCCATAAACTCGGGAATGTGCTCGGTAAAACCGGTAACAACCATGGGCAAATTCCACTCGGACGCAATACTGCTTAAATGATTCCTTAATTTATCGTTATGGCCGCATACCGCAATGACCTGCATGCTACCTTTGTTTCCATGGAGATAACGACAAAGCGTATCGCCGATCTCTTGGCCGAGCATTCCGTAACCGCCGCCCATGACCAGTACGGTCGGAAGATCCGGGGTCAGTCCGATTTTGGCCCGGATTTCTTTCCTGTTATAAACATGGCTGTATTCCCGGCGAATCGGAATACCGGTTACTCGAACTTGCGAAAGGTCTATGCCAAGCTTAACAAGATGGTCTGCAGTATGCCGGGACCCGACCAAATAAGCGTCCGTATGCGGATTAATCCAATAACTGTGATCCGTGTAGTCGGTAATTACCGTTATCGTTGGCACATTGAATAAGCCATTTGCTCGTAAGAAAGACATGGCAGCGGCAGCAAGTGGAAACGTCGATACAACGGCTGATGGCTGCACACTACGCAGCATAGACAGAAACTTCCCCAGTCCGAGACCATGGAAAACCTTCAAACCGTTAGAGAATTTGTTGCTTCGACGTGTTTTTTGAAACAGATATCCATAGGTGCGAGGGAACGCTTTTATACCGCCAAGATACATAAATTTGCTTATCGGGTGAACGATAGGATGAGCATGCGACATAAAGTCCTTTGATTCCGTACCGATATAGGGAAATAACCGGGTAAACGATTCCTGAAGGGCACGCGCTGCTTGTACATGCCCTGAACCGTAGTCCCCCGTCAAAAATAAAACCGGCCCTTCTCCCATCCGTATTCCGCCTCCCCGTTCATGATGTTTTATGTTGTCAGTAAGTAAATAAAAAATACAGCCGCAATGACAAAACGGTAATAAGCGAAAGGAGCGAGCTTCAAGCGCTCGAGCAGTTTCAGAAATGTGATGACGGCTAGAAGCGCTACAGCGAATGAGACGATAAATCCGGTCGCAAAAAATCCTGCATCTGCCGCCGTTAGCGTATGATAACTTTTCAGCAGTTCATACCCGCTTGCGGCGACCATCATCGGTATGGCGATAAGGAATGAAAAATTAGTAGCAGCCCTGTAGCTGCCGCCAACCAGCAGTCCGCCGGCAATGGTCGTGCCGGAGCGTGAAAAGCCCGGCCATAAAGACAAACACTGAAACAATCCGATCTGTAGCGCCTGCTTGTACGACAATTGATCCATGCCCTCTGCCTGTACCTTTGGCTGCCGTTTTTGTCCGAACAGCATAAACCCGCCGCCAAGAACGAGTCCTACCAAAACCGTATAAGGCGAAAACAAGTGCGTTTTAATAAAGGAGTGCAAAATCAATCCAAGCGCCATCGCCGGAAAACATGCCAATATGACGTGAATTAGGTTTAATTTAGCATTACCTGATGAATCCGCTTTTTTCATGAGTCCAAGTAATCCGAGTATTCGACGCCAGTAAATTACTGCGATGGCAAGTATTGCGCCAAGTTGGATGACAATTTCAAAGGTATCCGCCTTTTCTCCCGTGAAGCCGAGAAGCTTACCGGCTAAAATCAAATGTCCGGTTGACGATACCGGTAAAAACTCCGTCAGCCCCTCCACAATCCCTTGAACAATGGCCGTCAAAATATCTTGCATGAAAGCTCCAACTCCCCTTTTCAATTCTCGACAATAAAAAGACTGCTTGGTTACCGAAAATGTTCATCCAATAAAGATAAAGTTGCGGAATGTTAAGAATAAAAGAATAAAAATAAAACTTCAGAAGTATACCAATGACAATTCCGAATAACGCGCCTGCAAATACTTCAATTGGTCGATGCCCGAGCTTGGCATGCCTCCCGTGCTGAATCCGAGACCAATTTTTAACGTTCTCTTGGTGATAAGATGCATTGGGATCTTAATGAATTGAGCCACAAATATGGAAATAAAGGCAGCTATCAGCGGAAAATTATGCAATATGGACAACTACAGTCGCTCTCCTTGTATCGATGTTGAACATCTACTCTTCGTTTTTATTTTTTATGGATTGAATCATGGAAAAACCACTATAACACAAGGCAAGAGAACCAAATTCAGAAACGAGTATCTTTACAAATATCGGTTCATGACCATAAATCATCAAAACATATAACAGGATGCCAAATCCAAATATCAGCAAATTATATAATAATTTTCGCAATTGGGTTACTCCTTTCTTAATTGAGCTTAGCTCACCGAACCCAGACCTTTTGCTCGACTTTTTCATAGATACAAAAGTTTAAGCATTTTTTAGCTGTGTAAGACTTCACAAAAATCCAATGGGTAGACAAAGCACAGATCACTCCAATAAATGTACCGGCTAATACATCAAGAGGGTGATGCACCCGTCCAGACGGGCGATAATGCAATCAACGTTCCCAACATAAGGGTGGCTGAATTAATTGGATCACATCATGATGGACAAAAGGTCTGTATCCCCGATATCAACCGCAACATAAGAAGTAAGCAATGCTTGTGTGACCATATATCTATTCTGTTTTACTCGCGTAAACCAATAAATAATCACACCCAAATAAAATAGATATTCCCCATAACGCATGATGGGATTCAAAAAAGGGAGTTTTAAAGCAAAGTGATTAATGAATTGAAATGCTTGAAAATCATTAGCCTATAAATCCATAAAGTAAACCTTCTTTCTCGTTTCTTTTCAATTTACAAATAAAAAGACTGATCTACTAATCAAAAAGTTCAGATTGAGAATTTTTTTCATGACACCAAAAATAAAAAAACTGCTGGTTTAATCCAGCAGGTCATAGTGCAGTACCAACGGCCAAACGAGTTATTATTATTTTATTTTCCCCTTACCACCCTCATGCGAGTGGCCTTCATGTCCATCGCTTTCATGCTTATGTCCATGTTCACCATGTTCCTCTTTGGCACTCGTGCAGAGCTCCCCCTTCACGCTTACGTCAATATGCGTTGATTCGTAATAATCTTACTCCAACTTCTTCCCTGACATCTACCCGGGCCTGGAAGAAATCTCATCGGCTGTCGGTACATATTCTTGTCAATAGCTTTTGACAAGAATATGTTATAAAAAAAAGAAAAACCCGCAATTTATGCGGGTACCGTGCGGAACACTAACGAGATCTTACACCGGCAAGCTTTCCTCCCAGGCAAGACGGGCAAGCGGAAACGGGGAAATAGCTCTCTCCAAAATGCCCTGGACATGCGCAATCGCAACGCCATAATTGACGATCGGAACTCCAGCCAGGGCAGCTTGCTCCACACGCCAGAGCATCTGTCTGCGATTCATCATGCAGCCGCCGCAATGAACAATAAGCGAGTAGTCCTTCACGTTATCTGGAAATTTCATTCCATTAGCAAAGTCGAATTCGATCTGTTTACCTGTGGCCTGACGGATCCAGCGCGGAATTTTCACTTTGCCGATATCATCTGGCTGCTGGTGATGTGTACATGACTCGGCGATTAGCACTCTGTCGCCGTCCTGCAGTCGGTCGATAGCACGGGCTCCCCTAACCATCTCCTCCAGATCACCTTTGCTGCGGGCGAACAGGATCGAGAAGGAGGTGAGAGGAATGTCCTTTGGCGTATCTGCCGAAACCTTCAGGAACACTTGTGAATCCGTGATCACAAGCCGCGGCTTCTTACCGAGGCTCGCAAGTGTCTCTTTCAACTCGTATTCCTTGGTAACAACCGCAATCGCGTCGCTCTCCAGAATGTCACGGATGGTCTGCTGCTGCGGAAGAATCAATCTGCCTTTCGGCGCCGCTTTATCAATCGGCACCACTAACACTACCAAATCTCCTGGGGAGATTAGATCCCCGACAATGCGGAATTTATCATCATCGTCTGGTACAGCAGCGATCAGCGCCTTCCCCAGTTCACTGATCCCCTGCTGTTCTACTGCAGATACAGGGATCACCTTAAACCCCAGTTCCTCCTCGGTCTTTTTAACAAGAGCTGTAAGGTCTCCAGTATTGGATGCGTTCATATTAGTTAACAAATCTATTTTATTTAATATACCAAGAGTTGGGATGGCCTTGTTTCGAACGATCTCAGCAATTTGCCGATCAAATGAGGTCACACCGCAAGCAGCATCAATGACGATCAGGGCCACGTCGGTCTTGTTTAGAACTTCAAGCGTCTTCTTTTTCCGCAGCTCTCCAAGATCTCCTTCATCATCCAAGCCTGCCGTATCAATCAACACAACCGGCCCGAGTGGAAGCAGCTCCATGGATTTATATACGGGATCTGTCGTTGTACCTTTAACCGGAGACACGACTGCGATATCCTGTTTGGTTATCGCGTTGATAATGCTTGATTTACCTGCGTTGCGCCTGCCGAATATGGCGATGTGCAAGCGACTCGAGCGGGGGGTATCGTTCAAACTCACGCTGCTCTCTCCTTCAGTAGACCGGTTAGCGCCGGTCTACTCTTATTGGCCGGGCACACCCGGTTTGGTCACTTGATAGAGACTCAGGATTTTATCGATCTCAGCCACCGGGAGAATCTGAGCCTCCATCAACACCTGGCGCACTGTTTTGCCTTCTTGCCTTGCTTGCTTGGCAACCTCTGCACTTTTCTCGTAACCAATGTGGCCTACTAATGCGGTAGCTAGAACAGCAGAGTTTTCTACCAATTCACGACATCGATCCTCACGAATGCCAATACCACGCACACAGCGCTCTTCGAACAGCCGGACGGCACTAGCCAATATCTCTAAGGATTCCAAAAGCGCATCAGCGATCAGCGGCATAAAAGCGTTAAGCTCCAGCTGTCCACCCGCAGCCGCCATCGTTACCGCTGTATCATTGGCAATGACACGCATGGCAACAAGTCCTGTCATCTCCGCCATAACCGGATTCACTTTATCCGGCATTATCGAGGATCCCACCTGCACAGCTGGCAATTCAAGCTCCCCAAAGCCTCCTGTCGGACCGCTTGCCAGAAGGCGCAGGTCATTGGAAATTTTCAAAAGATTAACTGAAGCGGCCTTCAGAAGTCCGGACACTTCAGCGAAAATATCCATATTCTGCGTGGGGTCCATCGGATACTCGCTCCGCGCCAGACCATAGCCAGTCAACTCTTGCAAAAGATCGGTTACATAAAACGTATATTTTACCGGTGCATTGATTCCTGATCCAATTGCTGTACCACCAATATTGACTTCCCGCAGCCGTTCCTCTACCTTGTATAGTCGCCAACGATCCCTGGCTATCGCTTTGGCGTAGGCTCCGAAACCTTGACCTGCCATCATTGGGAGAGCATCCATCAGCTCCGTACGACCCAGTTTGAGGACATCTGCAAATTCATGTTCCTTCTCCTGAAGGGCTTCCTGCAGGGAAGCAAAAGTTTGACTAAGCAGTCGAACCAGACCGATCGCAGCAATTTTTAGTGCCGTTGGATAAACATCATTGGTGGATTGGCAGCAGTTGACGTGATCCAGAGGATGTACCCGTAAATAGTCTCCCCGTTCTCCACCCATGAGCTCAATCGCACGGTTAGCTATGACTTCGTTCACGTTCATATTCGTTGAAGTACCGGCACCACCCTGCAAAGCATCCACAGCAAATTGCTCCTTAAAGCGTCCTGCCAGGATATCATCACATGCTTGCACGATAGCCCGGGCAATTTCTGCTGGATAGGTATTCAGCTTCAAATGAGCCAGCGCCGCTGCCTTCTTCACCGTAACCATGCTATGGATCAAATGAGGGTTAACAGCTCTCCCGCTTACAGGGAAATTGTCCATTGCCCGCGCCGTATGAATACCGTAATAAGCAGCTTCTGGTATATCCCTTGCTCCTAATGCATCCTGTTCACTGCGGGGATGATTCCGGGCTTGCTCCATCGAATTGCCGTCCTCTTTAAGCGGTTGAACCGCCGTTTATTTGTACCCTTTAAGCTTAAGCCTTCACTTGCAGGGCTTCCAGCACACGCGGCAGAATCCCATTGAAATAAGCGAAAGCAATGCCATAGTTGGTGATCGGCACGCCTTGCTCTCCTGCTCTCATAAGCCGTATCATCAGTTGTTTACGATTAAATATACAACCACCACAGTGAACAATCAGCTTATACTCGGAAATATGTTCAGGGAATTCAGGCCCCACACTCGTTGTGATATCGAGACCACCGCCAGCAATTTCCTGAAGCTTGGCATGGACTAACACACGGTCGATCTCTCCGTTATGCGGGTGATGGATACAGGCCTCTGACAGAAGAACTTTGTCTCCGGGCTTCAAGCTTGGAATCACCCCGACACCCGCCACAAAAGTATCCAAATCGCCTTTAAAGCGCGCCATCAGGATCGCAAAGGTGGTTAGCGGCACATTAGCTGGAAGGATCTCGTTCACTCTGTCAAATACTTGGGAATCCGTAATAACAAGATCTGGTAAGTCTTTTAAGTGCATGAGCAACGTTGGCAGCTCTGCTTCGGTAACAGACAATGCTATAATGTGATGATCGAGCAGATCACGAAGAATTTGCTGTTGTGATGCAACTAACCGATATTTAGGAGCCGGTATCGTCTCAGGCATAACCATAACGACCAGATCACCTGAGTTCACCAGATCGCCCACAATGCTGTCTCGTTCAAACTCAGCGGGAGCAGAGACACGTATGGCGTGGCGCAGACTTCCAAAATTGACGTTTTTCTTCGCGCTGATCTTGACGATGGGAATGTTCAGTTCCGTCTTTAAAGGATCAATATCTACATAATGATCATCGACTTTGGCAATGATCCCGATGACAGGAATATTCCGTTTAGCCAGCTCGTGGAACCATTCCTTCTCCAGCTTGAAGTTATTCGACTCATCCGAGAAGATAAGGATACCAAGATCAGTTAAATCCATAACTTCTCTAGTCTTTTGAACCCGGAAGAGGCCCAGATCCGTATCATCATCAATTCCAGATGTATCCACGATAATGACGGGTCCCACTTTTTCCATTTCAAAAGATTGGAAGACCGGTTCAGTCGTTGTTCCCGGCTTTTCGCTAACCATCAAGGTCGCTTGCCGGGTGAGTGCGTTAATCAGACTTGATTTCCCGGAATTTCTTCTGCCAAAAACAGCAATGTGCATCTTGTTCGATTGTGGTGTAGTTTGCATAGCGAATCCCTCCTTAAAATCTTTAGAAACGCAAATCTCGTTCGCCGTTTTCGATGCGCTGCAGCCGATCAATGGTTGCTTTTCTTGCGGCTTCCTTCGGAATATCATCAAGACCCTTACGAATGATTTCTTCCCCAAGGGTACGGGTCTCTTCATCTGCATAGTCAAGTAAATACTCTTTAAAAGTTAAAAGAGAGTTCGGTTGGCATATATTATGAATCTGACCGGATTTAGCCAATCTCATGAAACGGTCACCTGTACGTCCTTCCCGATAGCAAGCGGTACAATAGCTGGGAACGTATCCATCCTGGCAAAGCCCACGAATAATCTCCTCTGGTGAACGATGATCACTTACTTCAAACTGAGGTTTCTCCTTCGACTGACCTGCGGTTCCCTGCTTGGCTTCCATGTATCCGCCGACTCCCGTGCTGGAGCCCGCGCTCACTTGGGAAATACCGAGCTTGATCACCTCGTCACGGAATGACGGTTCTTCGCGGGTGGAAAGAATCATCCCGGCATATGGAACAGCTAAACGCAAGATGGCAACAAGCTTCTTGAAATCTTCATCCATCACCAAATGGGGATACGTTTCCAAATCCACACTGACCGCCTCACGCAACCTGGGAACAGATACTGTATGGGGTCCTACGCCAAACCTCTCCTCCAAGTGCTCAGCGTGCATCAGCATAGCGATGGTATCGTACTTATGGTCATATAGGCCGTAGAGAACGCCCACACCAACATCATCGATCCCACCCATTTGGGCACGATCCATGGCAGTGGTATGCCAATCGTAATCGCGCTTGGGTCCTTGGTGATGCATAGCTGCGTACGTGGGTCTGTGGTACGTTTCTTGGAATAAAATATATGTCCCTATCTCCGCATCCCTGAGTTTCTTGTAATCCTCGATAGTTGTAGCTGCAATATTAATGTTTACACGGCGTATGCTGCCATTATCCACCTTAACGGAATAAATCGTCTTGATCGACTCGACCACATAGTCAATGTCACAGTTAACCGGGTCTTCTCCCGCTTCTACGACAAGTCGTTTGTGACCTAATTCCTGAAGCACGCGGACTTCATCCGCAAGCTCTTCCATACTCAGCTTCCGCCGAAGGAAATCTGTGTTGGTGTGTTTATATCCACAGTATTCGCAATTATTGACACAATGATTACTTATATATAAGGGAGCGAACAATACAATGCGGTTGCCGTAGATTTTCTCTTTAATCACCTTTGCAGACCGGTAAATACTATCGAGCACATCCGTATCTGTAACCTCTAGAAGAACAGCTGCCTCCCGGTGGGTAAGTCCCTTGCACTCTCTTGCTTTCTCTAAAATGGACTTTACATAGGCATGATCGCCCGACTTCACTTTAGCTTCATCCAGACTCAATAAGATTTCCTCGTCATTGATAAAATCAGCTGATTCCCAATCCTTCCGCAATTTCGTCAACCTCCTAATGCGTCCATTAAATTAATACTTGGAACGCTTCACGTAATGAGTGTGCAGCAGTTCGTGTGCAAGATGACTGTTAGGCTCCCCTAAGAATTCTTCGTAAAGAGCTTTGATATAAGGATTTTTATGCGATTTACGAATCGTTTGTGCCTCATCTTCCGTGTAGATGGCTTTCGCACGTTCTGCCTTAATATCGATCCGCTCGGATGTTCTCGCATCCACGATTGGCTGACCTCCACCCGTGATACAACCACCGGCACAGGCCATTACTTCCATGAAATCATAGCTTTTCTCGCCGCGTTCCATTGCTTCCATCAACTTACGCGCATTGCCGAGACCATGAACAACAGCCGTACGAATCTTCTTGCCATTAGGCAACTCGATGAGATTTTCTTTGATACCATCCATTCCACGGACAGCGGTGTATTCGATGGTATCCAGATCCTTACCTGAGGTTATTTCGAACACGGTACGAAGTGCGGCTTCTGCGACACCGCCGGTTGCACCGAAAATAACGGCTGCACCAGAGCCCTCGCCAATCGGACTATCGAACGCTTCACCCTTCAGGTTAACAAAGTCGATACCTGCTTCTTTAATCATCGCAGCAAGCTCACGGGTCGTCAGCACCCAATCGACATCCTGCATACCTTCATTGGACAGCTCTTCACGCGCACCCTCGAACTTCTTCGCGGTACAAGGCATGATTGAGACGACGACAATATTCTTCGGATTAATCCCCATCTTCTTGGCGAAGAAGGATTTAACCATTGCACCTTCCATTTCATGCGGTGATTTACAGGTAGATAGGTTATCGAGCAAGCTCGGGAAGTTATGCTCCATAAATTTAACCCAGCCTGGGCAGCAGGACGTCATAAGCGGCAGGTTTTGTCCACTGGTAAGTCGGGAGATCAACTCCGTGCCTTCTTCCATAATTGTTAGGTCAGCCCCAAAGTTGGTGTCGAACACTTTATCAAAGCCAAGCTTCCGTAATGCAGCAATCATTTTACCAGTTACGCGAGTCCCAACTGGCATGCCAAATTCTTCTCCTAGTGCAACACGTACAGCAGGTGCTGTTTGGACAACAACATATTTGCTTGGATCTGCGAGCTCATTCCATACATCGCCCATGTTCTCATGCTCAGTAAGAGCGCCTACGGGACAAGCCATAATGCATTGACCACAGTTGACACAGGTTGATTCAGCAAGCGGACGACCAAACGCTGTAGAGATGACCGTATCAAAACCACGCTTAGCAAAGCCGATGGCGCCCACGGTTTGCAAAGTTCCACAAGCTCCGACACAGCGACCGCAAAGGATACATTTGGATGCGTCACGGAAGATAGATGGGGAGGTATAGTCTTTCTCTTGGCTGGATTTTTCACCAACGTAGGTAACGTTACGTATATTCAGATCACTCGATACGGTTTGCAGCTCACAGCCACCACTTCGGGAGCAACTGAGACATTCCCGGTCATGATCAGAAAGCAGAAGCTCTACGGAAGTTTTACGGGCGTCACGAACTTTCTTAGTATTCGTCTGAATCTTCATGCCTTCTTCCGCTTTCAGCGTACAGGAAGCAATGAGTCTTGGACCCACTTCAACCACGCAAACTCGGCAGCTGGATGAATGGTTGATGCCTTTCAAATAACACAGGGAAGGAATATGAATGCCCTGATCACGGGCCGCTTCGAGAACAGTTGTACCCTTGGCGACTTCTGTCTCGATCCCATCGATCATAATTTTAATCGTATCCAACTTGACCACTCCTATCGTCAGACTATCACTACAGCATTGAACTTACATACGTCGAAGCAGACTCCGCACTTGATGCAGGCAACCGTGTCGATTACATACGGTTCCTTTAGTTCGCCAGAAATCGCATCGCTTGGGCATTTCCGTGCACATAGGCTGCAACCGCGGCATAGATCAGCATCGATTTCATAAGAGATCAGGGATTTACAGACACCAGACGGACATTTTTTGTCGGCAATATGGGCCATGTACTCTTCACGGAAAAATTTAATTGTGGATAATACCGGGTTTGGAGCGGTTTGGCCTAACGCACAAAGGGATGCATTCTTGATCTGAACCGAAAGGTTCTCAAGCTTCTCGAGATCATCAATCGACCCTTTGCCTTCCGTGATCTTATCAAGCATTTCAAGTAGACGTTTGGTACCGATGCGGCAAGGCGTACATTTCCCACAGGACTCATCTTTTGTGAAATCCAGATAGAAGCGAGCGACGTCAACCATACAGGTATCTTCGTCCATGATGATCATCCCGCCGGAGCCCATCATCGAACCAAGACTGGTCAGTGTATCAAAATCGATTGTGCAGTCCAGATGCTCTTCAGTCAGACAGCCGCCGGAAGGTCCACCGGTTTGTACAGCCTTGAATTTCTTGCCATCTGGGATACCGCCGCCAATTTCAAAAATAACTTCGCGCAAGGTAATACCCATTGGAACTTCAACAAGTCCGGTATTCACGACCTTACCGCCCAGAGCAAATACTTTAGTGCCTTTGGACTTCTCAGTTCCGATATTTGCATACCATTCGGCACCGTTAAGAATAATCTGGGCAACGTTAGCCAGTGTTTCAACATTGTTGATGATCGTCGGTTGGCCCCACAGGCCCTCTACTGCCGGGAAAGGAGGCTTGGGGGTTGGCATACCCCGGTGTCCTTCAATGGAGTGCATTAAAGCGGTTTCTTCTCCGCAGACAAAAGCTCCGGCCCCAAGACGGACATCAATGTTAAATTTAAAGCCGGTTCCAAGTACATTATCACCCAGCAACCCATACTCACGAGCTTGGTCAAGCGCTTTCACAAAACGTTGGACTGCAATTGGATACTCTGCACGAACGTAGATGAAGCCTTGGTTTGAACCAATTGCATAGCCAGCGATTGCCATTGCCTCAATTACTGAGTGAGGATTGCCTTCCAGGATCGAGCGGTCCATGAATGCTCCGGGATCTCCTTCGTCAGCATTACAAATGACATACTTCTGTTCTTTATTTTGCTTTGCTGCAAATTCCCACTTCAAACCGGTGTTAAATCCACCACCGCCACGTCCCCGAAGACCGGATTGCTTCATCGTATCGATGACCTCTTGGCGGCTCATGGTCATGAGCACTTTGCCAAGAGCTTTGTAGCCATCACTGGCAATGTATTCATCAATAACCTCAGGGTCGATGGTTCCGCAGTTACGCAGGGCGATCCGTACTTGTTTTTTGTAAAAATCGGTTTCTTCAAAATTCAGGATTTCGCTGCCCTGCTTGGTCTTTTCGTAAACCTTTTTCTCGAATGGCTTTCCATTTAGCAAGTGGTGTTCAACCAGATCTGGAATATCCTTTACTTCCACGCGGCTGTAGAAAACACCCTCTGGGTACACGATAACGACTGGACCGAGCTCGCAAAGGCCAAAGCAGCCTGTGCGAACGACTTCCACATGTTCCTGTATGCCGTGATTGGAAACTTCTTGTTCCAATGCGTCGATGATTCTTTTGGAATCCGAAGATGTGCATCCTGTACCGCCACACACCATCACTGATCTGAACTGAATGGAACCCGCAGGTTCTCCGGTAATTTTCCGGTTGTCCAGGCGACCCTGTGTGAGCGTTCTGATTGCATCAAGATCCGTTAAAAGCTTCATGCCCATACCTCCCGTATAAAATGCGATTGAAGCGCAAGATAATAATTAGTATTCTTTCAGAATTTTCGGCACGTTATTGGGAATCAGGCGACCGTGTACTTTTTCACCAATGGTCATCACCGGTGCAAGCCCGCATGCACCCAAACAGCGGGTTGCTTCAAGCGTGAACTTGTTATCCTCTGTGGTTCCTTGTACAGGTACTTTCAGTTCCGTACTCAGACGGTCAAGCACCGCTTGTGCGCCTTTGATGTAGCATGCTGTACCCATGCAAACATGGATAACATTCTCCCCTTTAGGTGTAAGAGAAAAGAAATGATAAAACGACGCCACACCATAAATTTCACTTAAAGGCAGGTTTAGCTCCGTGGAAACCACCTGGAGCACATGCTCCGGCAGATATCCGTAAATATCCTGTACTTCATGGAGCACAGGGATCAAAGCACCTTTGATCATTTTGAACTGCTCGATAGCGGACTGTACCTTTTCGAGCTTCTCGTCGGCTTCGGCTATGTCCTCACTGCTGCAGGTTTGTTGTTGTACCATTTAGATTGCTCCCTTCATTCAAGGTTACTAAATATCAGAACTCACTGTATAAGGGAAAAACGTAACTTTTATTAATTTTAAAAAAATTTGCGGTTTGTAACGATCTACCCCTTACATTTTGCTCAAAACAGGTTATAATTGAATGAGAATGATTTTCACTCGCAATGGATGAGGCCGCAGCCGTTAACTGCCGGCCTCAGTATACCCAAATCTTCTTACAGCAGTGCGTTTTCGTGTCTGAGCTTTAAACGGCTCCAACGACGCTCGATTTCGGTTTCGAAGTTTTGCAGCAGCTCTTCATCCTTCAAAAGATGCTTGGTTTTGCCCATTCCCTTCAACCATTCAACTGCCGGAATACGCTTGCCTTTAAGCTCTGGATTGTAAGTTATATTGGTGATTCCTTGCTCAATTTCATAAAGCGGGAAGAAGCAGGAATCCACAGCTGCTTTTACCAGGTCATATCCCTTATTATCAGGAGTCTTCCAGTTCAGGGGGCATGCGCAGAGAATCTTGCCGTAGGCTGTCCCCACGTTGTTGGCGTACCACTGTGCTTTAGCTGCTTTTTGCAGCAGATCCTGTGGATTGCATTCAGCAGCCGTGAATACATAAGGGATGTTACAAGCTGCTAAAATTTGCGCCGTATCCTTGTGATGACCCTTTTTACCCTTTTGAGTTTTACCGACACCTGAGGTGCTGGTCATATGACCCATTGGAGTCGAGTAAGAAAGTTGGGAACCGGTGTTCATGTAACCCTCGTTATCGTACTCAAGGATGATCATTTTATGGTTACGAAGTGCCGCACCTACGGTTGCACCCATCCCGATATCCATACCACCGTCGCCGGATACCATAACAAAGGTAACATCGTCGGAAACCTGGACTTCGCCGCGGCGCTTCAATTCATAAAAAGCATCAACCATACCGGCTAATGTAGCTGCACCATTCTGGAACAGGTTGTGTACAAAGGTTTGTTTATGGGATGAGTACGGATAGCTTGCCGTTACAACATACGCACAGCCTGTTTGGAATAGGACTACCATGTCTCCTTCGATTCCCTTGAAAAACAGCTCCAATGCGGATAGTGCACCACAGCCAGGACACGCGCCATGTCCAGGAGCCAACCGATGTGGCTTCACCGTCAATTGACTTAGTGGTGGAAGCTTAACTTTCAGCATACCGGTTTCTTCGTTTTGGGTAACATTGATCAGTCCGGTTTTGAATGCATTGCCATACAACGGTTCCATAACCGGAACAAGTGCATCCTTCACTTCACCAGGGTAGTATCCATAATAATCAAAAGGTTTCTCAGCATAGCCTTTTTCAGCAGCGTCGATCGCCAGTTGGAAGAATGCTTCTGCATCGTCAGCATAGAAGTCTTTGCCACCTAGACCAAAGATACGTGAAAGGATGATCGTCTTGTTCTCTGGATCTATTTGCAGAGCCGAACGAATCTCGTGAGTCAGGTTGCCGCCCTGAGCACCATAAGAATCTGCTCGTTCACCTACAAGCAGTGCCTTGACGTTCTTTAGTGCTTTACGTAGTTGTTCCGTTGGAAACGGACGGATGATATTCGGACGAACCAAACCCGCCTTGATGCCCTTTGCGCGAAGATCGTCAACGGTATCCTTTGCGGATTCACCTGCAGAGTTGAGCAGGAACACAGCTACTTCCGCATCATCCATACGGTACAGGTCGAGAACTGGATATTCGCGTCCTGACAAGAGAGCATATTCCCGAGCGACTTCCTCATACACATCACCCGCTTTTTCCAAAGCTTCTGACAGCTGGTAGTGGTTATTCAGCAGATCATCGCCACCCATATGGGCACCAATAGTTACTGGGCGAGAAGGATCTGACACGTTCGGATAGCTGTGGTTCGGATTCGGACCCACAAAATTCCGGACTACTTCGTTGTCTTTGAAGTATTGTACTTTGCGTTTTTGGTGGGATGTGAAGAAGCCATCATAAGCCACGATAACAGGTAAACGAACTTTAGAGTGCTCAGCAATCTTGAGTGCCATGATGTTCATGTCATATACAGCCTGTGGTGTACTGGCAGTCAGGATGACCCAGCCTACATTAAGACCATAATACAAGTCAGAGTGATCCCCACGAATATCAAGCGGTCCACTAATTGCACGGGTAACTAGGTTAAGGACCATCGGGAAGCGTGTGCCAGATTGGGTGGGGAGCTGCTCCAGCATGTACAGAAATCCTTGGGAGCTTGTGGCGTTCACAACACGTGCACCAGCCATTGCTGCACCGTAGCATATCCCGGCAGAACCATGTTCACCGTCAGCTGCGATCAGTTGAATGTCATGCTGACCACGAGCTTTCATTTGATCCAGGTATTGGGCAACTTCCGTGGAAGGCGTAATCGGGAAGTATCCCATGATGTGGTAATTGATTTGAGCTGCAGCTGTAGCAGCCATTTCATTACCGGATTCGAAGGTGTTGACTTGCTCAGCAAGTACAATCTCTGTCAATTTATTTTCACTAACAGCCATTTTTCGTATCCTCCCTTTCGATTTACTTGAACACTTGGGCAACGCGATGTTGTTCGGCAAACCCAACTTCTTCACGGAGACTGGTAAGGGCCTCAGTTGGGCATACATCGATACATTTCAGACAGCCTTTACAGTATTGATAATCGATCCCGAGCAGGGACTGCTGTTGCCGTCCACGCTTGTCCTCAACGGATTCCCACACAAAGCAATAGTCAGGGCAAACATTGTCGCATGCCGCACAGCTAACGCACAAATCCGAATCAAGCACTGGCAGTAAGCCTGCACGCGAGCCGCTCAGATCCTTCAGTATGCTGTTGCCTTGAGCCATAATAACTCCGCCAGGCAACTGTGTCTCATAGCCAAGTAGGGATTGTGCGCGCTTAAAAGTCTTAGCTTCAGTACCTGCTGGCACATCATAGGTTTTAAATTTCACTTCATTGTAGCCGCGATCGAAAGTACGAATGTTCGGCTCAACCAGGTGCGGGTATTTCTTCTCAAAGGTTCTACGGATAACCGTACGCATCGCTTCTGGATCAAGGAATTCACAAATTCGGAACATAGCGCCAAGCATCGAGGTGTTTACTTTGGTTTTCTCTTCAACGGCAATACCCATTGCATCTACAAGAGCTATCGTACCGTATTCAAGCTTTAGACTTGAGCGAACTTCATCGAAGCCACGAGTTGTGTTCACCAGAGCAACCCCATCAGGTTGCATACCGCTAACTACGTTAACATTCTTGTACAGTGCTTCGTGAAAAACCGCTACAAGGTGTGGCTCTTCGATTGGACTGTGATCACGAATTTCAACCTCTGGATCACAGAAACGAACAAAGGTTTTAATAGGTGTACCTTTTTTCTCAGAACCATAAGACGAGAAGTTAGCCGCGTTAAAGCCCAGTTCGATAGCACCTGTCTCGGCAAGCATTTTGCCTGCGAGGTTGGCACCCAGTCCACCGATCGATTCAAGGCGGATTTCATAAAAACCGAGCGCATTCTTCTTCGGTAAAGTAGACATCAATTTTCCTCCTTTGTATTAAATAGCCTCTCGGCATTCGCCGAGGCAGATGGGACAAGGGTTTCCTTGTTTCATCCAATATGCCATCCTCCTACTTTCACAGGGGAATGGGTTTTTCAGTCCCTATCCAAATTGGAAAATAATTTGGAGATTGTGACAAATTCCTTTAAAAAAGGCCTTGACTTTTAGCCCATTTTTCCAAAATCGCGTGGTAAGGGTTTTTTTCCACTACTCGCGATTGGAGTGTTGTTCATGAAACCGATTCTCGTTCCCCATTCCCAGTATCAGGATGTTGTCCTTCGGCAACTTCAGGAGGGCAACGTCTTTCTCATTCGGAAAGACTGGCCTCTAGCCGCCATCTTCTGGATGACCGATTTGTCCCCCGTTACGGATTTTTTGCAGGATGCTTATTCTACACGGGGACCTCTGCCTCGCGATCCGGCCTCCATGCTGCGCTCCTACTTACTCTTCCTCATGACCTGCCCCCAGGTCGGGCTCACCGAATGGATTAACGTCATGAAGCGTACGCCCATTTACGCCATTCTTAGTGGCTTTCCTCTAGATGACCTGCCCGGCGTGGGTACTTTTTACGACTTTTTAGCCCGCTTTTGGAACGGCTCTACTCCCCACTGGAGACCTAAGCGCCAACCCAAACGCAAGCGTAAAACCAAGAGAGGCAAGAAAGGAGAAAAAGCGCCAACCGCCACTCCCGGCAGAATCAAGCGCCTGGTTCAGTGGATTCTTTCGCATCCCGAGAAGAATCCCGTTCTGCCTTCCGACCGTCTCTTTGACTTTTTCCAAACTCAGTTTCTTTCCACATCCGCAAGCCTCGGTTTGCTCGGGGACATTTCGGCGCTAACTACGGCCGGTGATGGCACACCGCTCGTCACTTCCGTCTATCCCCGCAGCAAACCGACTTGCGATTGTCGCGCCCGCGGTATCCTTGTCTGCAACCATCCTCGTCTGTATTCCCAGCCCGACTGCGACTCCGGCTGGGACAGCGCACGCGAAAGATACTTTAATGGCTACCACCTGTACATGATCTCGGCGGCGGATAGTCCTCACGATTTGCCGCTCTATCCCAGACTCCAATCTGCCTCTCAGCATGACGGGGTTAGCCTGGTCCTGAGCACAACCGAATTTCAGCAACGATTCACCTTGGGCACGGTGGACAAAATGCTGCTTGATGCCGCTCACGACACCGAAGCGATTTACAAGCTTCTCGATACTCACCACATCGAGCCGTTCATTGACCTCAACCCCCGGGGCACGAAAAATACGGCAACGGGCAGCGAAGTGAAGATTTCTCCCACCGGCATTCCCCTTTGTCCCAAGGGCAATGAAATGAGACCCAACGGTTTTGACAAGTCCCAGAACCGTCGGAAGTGGAGATGCTCTCCGGCCTGCGGCTGTTCGTCCGCCAAGTATGGCTTAACCTACCACACGTTCAGCCGCGACAATCTCCGCATGTTTCCCAAGACGCTTCGCGGGTCCGAGAAGTGGAAGCTCATTTACAAGCGCCGCACCTCGGTGGAACGTTCCAACAAGCGCGAGAAGATTGACTACAAGCTTGAATCCGGTCGGCACCTTTCCACGATGATGTGGTACAACCGCATCTACGGCATTATGATCTGCCAACACATGCACGCCTGGTACCTCAGCCAAAAAGAAGAATGGGATCTTTTGAAAACCGTCTTTCGTCCTTTTCTGGCCTAACTTTTTTTAAAAAATGATCTGATCCCAAGGGCGAAGTCTGCCCTTTTTTGAAACTGGTTTTCACTTTCCACATTTTACAGCTCGATTACTCAGTTTTTACGGTAGTCACCTCTTGAAATCGTTTCTTATTCCGAGAGGCTATTTAATAAAGCTATGAATCCCCCTCACCAATCTTTCAATCGGTTTAAAACAATATATGTTTTAAACAACACTACGTGAAAACATTCACTTAATTTATTAAAAGATTATCACAGCAATATTTCTTACTCTGAAGTGCTAAGAAAGCTGCAGTGGTCACCGCGACCGAGCTCAATCTTATATCCAGAGGCTGTGATTCTCATTTCAATACAGTTCCTGCAATGTGAAGCTTCGTCGCCCGTGCAAATCTTGTTCTCATAAAGGGCATATTTCTCGCGAACTTTCAGAGGAGAAAGAATGGGCATGACAACATTGGCTCCTGCCGAAAGTGCCTTCTCCCGACCTGTTGGGTCAAGTGTACCCATAGCCGTGGTGGCAGGCATTAGAGCATCCGGAACAAATAATCTCGCCATGGCAATCATCACGAGCGTATCCTGGGCGGTTCCACCGGTAGCATCTTTAAGAGGAGTTGCGCTATGCGGGATAAATGGACCAATACCGATCATTTCCGGATGGAGCTCTTTCAGAAAAAGCAAATCCTCTGCAAGATGCTCGTAGGTTTGACCCGGAAGTCCAACCATAAAACCGGCTCCAACCTGATAGCCAATATCCTTCAGGGTACGTAGGCAGTTCATACGGTTATCGTATGACATACCTGGATGCAAAGATTCATAGAGCGAACGTGAGGCTGTCTCATGCCGAAGTAAGTATCGGTCAGTTCCTGCATCGTATAGCGCACGATAAAATGCTTCGCTGCGTTCTCCAATGGACAAGGTAATTGCCGCATCGGGAAAACGAACCTTCATGCTCGTGACAATGCTGATCATCAGCTCTTCCGTGAAGCGAAAATCTTCTCCACTCTGTAAGACAAACGAACGATATCCGAGATTGTATCCCTCTGCAGCACATTCCAGTATCTCTTCCTCAGTCAGTCGGTAACGGTCCACACTGAGATTGGATCTGCGCAGACCGCAATACATACAATCCTGTTTACAGAAGTTTGAGAATTCAATCAAGCCACGAAAGTAAACGCTTTCATTATAATGCCTCTTTCGGGTTTCATCCGCCAAACGAAACAACCGCTTCTTGAGATCAGGAGTCAGGTGCTGGAGGAAATAGACAATTTCTTCTTTAGTCAGCCCATTCCGCTCATACAGTTTGCTCAGCAATACTTCCATAATACGTATTCCTCCATCCCATGCGGTGGGTCTAGTGGTGAGCCAGGTCCTTCGTAACCCATTGTACTGCAAAAAAGCTCACGCTTGAAGTGAATTACTTTAGATTATGCTACGCTGTAGTCTTACATGCCGGTATTACATACTGACTAAATACTTTTAACGAATATTTATAGTTTTTAGTTAACTCTACATATAGTGATAGATCTTTTTTGTTGTGTTTCATTGAAAATCCAGTACCAAATAGAGGAATATTTTAGTAACATCAAACCGATTGATACGCTATGATCCACAACAGTATTTCCTGAATAACCTTCTGTAGCCATAAAGCAAAATCTCGAAAAGTCATTTCTTTTATATTTGTTTCCATAAGAGTATCTTGTAATGATCCCCGTTGTCAAGACACAAATCGAGAGAAAATAAGTTAACTCCTCTCTGGTTTCAAGTGGTAGGGTTCAAGAAGCTCTCCTGCTCAAAGATTGGGTGTATACGCTGTTCGTTGAAACCTCGTTCAACGCCTGGTGCGGACGTTCAGCGTTATAGAATTTCACGTAATTCGTAATACCTCTACGCAGATCACAGGGCGTATCAAACTCGTACAAAAAGATGCACTCATACTTTAAAGACCTGAAATATCGCTCGGTACGGCTGTTATCCGTTGCTCGGCCTTTGCCGTCCATGGAGATCTTCACGTTCTCCTTTTCGAGCAGTTCCAGGTAAGTGCTATTTGTAAAATGAGAGCCTTGCATCTACAAAGTAATGCTCCAGAGAGACGTACATTTTGGGGTGATAGCTGTCACGGCCGTATTAATGACACGAACGAGATGATTTGACGGAATGGTGGCTTCGACACTTCCATTTTACCAAAGGGCGATTTCTTTTTGTGATTTTAAAGAAGATTTGGGAGGAAGGGTTTCCGCTGAAAGCAGCGGAGAGGACGGAACGATTGCGGAAAAGCGCAGCGGTCGCCTCCGGATTTTTATCGCCAAGGAAAATAAAAAAAATCTGGAGACCACAGCGATGGAGCAACGGTCCGTTCGCGGAGCGACCACTCAGAACACCTACTAAAGTCTTACTCAAAAGAGAGGGGGTATCGCAGCAGCCATTTGTATGGCTTTTGGGACACCCCCTTCATTTTTACCATATATAATCTTTACCCTTCATTGCACTCCAGGTATGACAAACATGTTAACGGTTTCGGTTAACCATATAATCCAATAAATGCTTCAGAAAAGCTATATTACGCGGCATTTCTTTCAAGGCTTCCGTTGCCAGACAATAGTGATCCCACATCTCTTTTCTGGCGCCTTCTTGACCAAGGATGGACACAAAAGTCGAATTGTTGTTTTCAATATCCTTGCGGGTGGGTTTACCGAGTAGGAGCAGATCTCCTTCTAAATCAAGCAAATCATCCTTAATCTGAAAGGCAATGCCCGCATGATAGGCGAATTTCTTCAAAGCCGTAATTTCCGGCTCCTTAACCTGAGCGAGAATGGCAGGCATAACCAGGGAAGCTTCAAATGCTACTCCGGTTTTGTAAAAGCACATCATATTCAATTGCTCCAGTGTCAATGCTTTTCCTTTGGAATGCAAATCCATCGCCTGTCCCATACACATATCTTCTGCCTTTTGGGCCGAATACTGCATCAAGGCAAGCACGGTTTTAGCATCGAACTGCTCAAGCGACGCTTGTTCTTTAATTGCCTTCTGGATCAGAAAAAGACCGGTTAATTCTGCCGTGGCGCTATTGTGCACCTGATGCAGCGTTGGACGCCCTCTACGGGTAGAGGCATTATCCTGGGATGGGAGATCATCGAAGATCAGGGATGCAGTATGCATATATTCCAATGATCGCAGAAGAGGCACGATTGCCGATTCATTGAGTCCATATTCCTTTACGCCCATGACCCAAGTCAATATAGGCCGTATTCGCTTTCCGTCCCCTTCGAGACTGTAATTTGCGGCATCAATAAGCGGCTCTTTCATCGGAGGAATCCCGTTAGGTTTGGGAATCTGCAGCAGATTGTTAATCTGATGGCGCACAGTTTCAATCGTACCCTGAAAGTCTTCCTTTTCCTGCCGGTCGTTTTTCAAAATGGTATTCATCTGGTCCCGAAGCAGTTTATCGAAGAAATCAACATCCTCCGCTTTTCGAACCATATGCTGAACGAGACGATTAAGGTCCGGATTTCCCGAAGCAAATATCTCCATGATTTCGTTATACTTTTCAGTACCTATGCGTTCTTTACAACGTTTTAGGCCGTTGATTGCACGATCCAGTATCACCTCACGGGTTTTGGCGTCGGAGTGATACACGTTATGGATCAAACGGGAGATGACCGTCCAGTATAATTCATAGGGGTTTATGAGATCCGAACGGTGATTATGGTATTTTAAATAATAGGTATAGGGTGTTACCGCCCCGTCTCTCCTATCGTCAAACATATCCGCAAAATCATCAGCCAACTGGTTGTAAATGCCATAAAAGAATGTCCGATGTTCAAAGCCTTCATCCATGGGTGCACTAATTACGGAACGGACAATCAATCGGGAAGAAGAGGATTTCAAAATGATGGGTATATAAAGCTCTTCGTTGGTGTAATTTGCATTAGACAGATCCTTTTCACGGTCCATGTCCTGGGAATGAAAAAACACATAGGACTGCTCGAAAAATGTTTTCTGTGTTTCCGGTCGCTGAAGGCCCTTAATATATTCAAAAGCATCCCGGAGCTCTGAATGTACGAATTGAATGAAATCCACGTTTTTCCCGGCCCACCCTCTAAGTTCCGGCACAACTCCAGACAGAAGCGCGGCACGTATCATACGGGAATATTGTTCTTTTTCCCCAGCGGTCAAGACCCCAGAATCGAGAAGATCGTCAATGAAAGGATAAGTCAGACCATAGGAATAACCAAGCCTGATGGCTTCATCAAGTCTCAGGGTACGTTCCGCAGGCGTTATTTCATCGTCCATCTCCTCTATCACATGCAGAATAACCCCGATAATGATCTTGATCAGCTTGCGCTCTGCTTGCTCGGCATTCATTCCTTTCGGAATATGGGAGGAGACGTTCTTAAGTTTGTCTATCACCCAAATAGCGGCGATTTCTATGCCTTCCTTCTGGGCCCACCGATAAAACCCGGCCAAGCTCATATACTCGGGTTGGTCTCCCCGCTTTGTTGAGGTGGAACGAATCAAGTGATTTTTGATGTCGGCAACTACACGCTGAATTCGGGTCTGTGTGTCAGAAGAATCCAGGGCTTTGCCCAGATCTCTCATGTAAATATAGGAAACACTTCGATCCAAGTAATCATCCAATTTACCTGTATAATTCAGCCACTCTAAATATCTATGATAATCCCGGGAATCAGGTTTTCTCTTTCCCCGCGAAAAAAAAGATAGCCATGAATGTTGATGTATATGGCTCCGTTTCCACAATTGGAGATCTTTTGTCAGGGTAGGCACATAAGTCTTCTCCATAACCTGCACATAAAGTGATGCAAAATACTGGGCTGCCTTCTGCTCAGCCAGCCGATACATGGTATCGGCCTGATCTGTAAATTCCACATTCATACGATTCATTACCTCTACTTTTATTTTTGAATTCGTCGGATCATGTTCATATCATAATACGGGAAAGAATCTTTTTGGTAACCAAATAGTTATAAGGGTAGCTAGTTACGTCTGAGCATAGAAGTAGGAGTGTTCCAAAAACCGTTCGTTCATCGGCTTTTAGAACACTCCCTATTTCTTGTACAACTATTAAAAACTACATAAGCTTCTACATGATGATATAACTAAGATGTAGTTACTTTTAAGACGCGCATGGCATTCAAGACCGCAAGCAAGGTCACACCCACATCTGAGAATACCGCTTCCCACATGGTAGCAATACCAAAAGCGCCTAACATTAAGAATACCGCTTTTACGCCCAGTGCAAAGATAATATTTTGCCAAACAATACGTCTTGTTCTCTTGGCAATCCTGATAGCAGTAGAGATTTTGGATGGTTCATCTGTCATAATGACAATGTCAGCCGCTTCAATAGCAGCATCCGACCCTAATCCGCCCATTGCTATACCCACATCTGCCCGGGCCAATACAGGAGTATCATTAATACCGTCTCCGACAAAAATAATCTTTTCTTTGGGTGACTTACTCCGATCCAGCTTCTCAATCTCTTCCACTTTATGCTGTGGCAGTAACTCTGCATACACTTCATCTATACCGAGCTGCTGTCCAACAGAATCGCCGACGGCCTTGGCGTCCCCTGTCAACATCACGATCTTCTTGATACCCAGTTCTTTTAACGAACGTATAGCCTTTGCGGAATCGTCTTTTATTTCATCCGAGATGACAATATAGCCCGCATATTTCTTTTCAATTGCTACATGAATAACTGTTCCTACTCCATTGGGTGCTTCAAACGGTATACTGTACTTATTCATTAGCTTGCTGTTGCCGGCCAAGACCTCTTTTCTCTGAACCATCACCTGTATACCATGTCCGGAGATCTCATTGTAACACTCAAGCTGATCTTCCCTGATCTCCTTCCCATAGGCAACCCGTATGGATTCGGCGATGGGATGAGTTGAATGCAGCTCCGCAAATGCCGCATATTGAAGAAGCTCGTCTTCGGATAATTCTCCGGCAGGATAAATGCCAGAAACTTTAAAGGCTCCCTTAGTGAGTGTTCCTGTCTTGTCAAACACAATGTACTTGACATCGTTTAAGGCTTCCAGATAATTGCTGCCCTTGACAAGAATACCTGTCTTGGATGCTGCTCCAATCCCTCCAAAAAAACCCAGCGGTATGGAAACCACAAGCGCACAAGGACAAGATATGACCAAAAATACAAGCGCACGGTAGATCCAATCTGAAAAGGTGGCCCCACTCAAAACCAGAGGAGGTACAACCGCCAGAAGTAAAGCGATGATGACAACAACCGGCGTATAGTAACGCGCAAACTTAGTAATAAATTTCTCGGTCGGCGCTTTCTTACTGCTTGCATTTTCGACTAGTTCCAGTATTTTGGATACAGTCGATTCACCAAACAGTTTGGTTACTTCCACAGTTAAAACTCCGTTTTTGTTGATGAAGCCGCCAAGGACATCACTCTTGACTTCAACTTCCCGAGGCATAGATTCACCGGTTAGTGCTGATGTATCTACCGTTGAGCTTCCTTCAATAACTACTCCATCCAAAGGTACCTTTTCACCAGGTTTGACAACAATGTGATCTCCAATGTTAACCTCTTCCGGCGTCACCCGTTTCGTTTCGTTTCCTGTTTTTAAGTTAGCATAATCGGGCCTGATGTCCAACAGTGCACTGATGGATTTACGGGATCGATTAATCGCAATGCTCTGAAACAGCTCTCCTACTTGAAAAAAGAGCATTACGGCTACACCTTCAGGATATTGCTGGATAGCAAATGCGCCAATCGTAGCTACGGACATTAAAAAGTATTCATCAAACACTTGACCACGAAGAATATTCTTAACAGCTTGAAGGACAATATCGCCACCAACGAGGAGATAAGCTACCAAGTATAAGGAAAACTCCAACCATCCGGAAAATGAGTTTAGAATTCCGATTGCGGCAATTACTGCGCCCACTGCCAAACGAATTAACATTATTCTGATTTTTTCCTTACCAGCATCATGCGAATGACCTTCGTGTCCATCACTACCATGCTTATGTCCATGTTCCTCTTTGGCACCCAATCGTCCGGAGCCCCCCTTCCTCTTAATACTTACTTCAATATGCGGTTCGAGCTTATTAACTAATTTGGTTGCCGCGGATACAATTTCTTCATCCTGATCTTTGTCTGCCTCAAAAGTCAACGTTTTATTCACAAAATTGACAGAACAGTCTGAGACTCCTTGAATTTTTTTTACTCCATTTTCGATTTTCATTGCACAATTCGCGCAATCTAATCCTTCTAATAACAACTCACGCTTTACCGTATCTTTGGATTGCCTCAATTGCCCCATTTAATTTTCCCCTTTCGTAAAAATAATGTATGAGTATATGCTCATGTGTTAATCTTATTATATTCCTATTCATTTATTTAAGTCAACGAATCTTCAAAATTATTCAGAGGCAGCATATTTCTAATCCCAAATTATACAATTCAGCAGCTCAGATGGCTGATTGGTTTAAAGCTTTCAGTGACCTACAAGAATCAGGATTTTAGACGCCAATCTGCTGTTTCCCATCAGCTAAGGTTTTTACGAAATATGCGAATTGTAAAACGTCGAAAAGAATTAAAACCGTCTTTTATTCGCTGCATGACACACATGTTGAACAGATTTTTCAACAGACCTTGCAACATTTAAGACATGAATAATTACACACAAAAAGACCGGCACACACACCGGCTTTTAGCATTTTATTAATGAGACCCCCTGTTTCCCCTAGATTGGAGGGAATAGGGGGCTAATTCAAGTTGTGAATAAATATGACGTTTGCTTATAGGCTATTAGATATATTTTCTCAGTTTATCAATATAGGGTGTTGTCCTATTTGATTTTTTTATTAATTCATCAAATTCTTTCTGTAACAACTTCATCTCATTATGAGCAACAACAGTATGTCTGGACATCGTTATTTCTGCAATTTTAGTGCTCATGATTATTTTAAAGATAAATGATAATAACCCCACAGGCATTTTAAAATACTGTAGCTTATGAGGGGTTACTTTATACCCTAAAGCCTCAATGACTTGAAAACCTTCTTTAACTCCTTGAATCATAAGCCGAATATCCTTCGTGGATTTGGATAGCGCATAATTGTTTGATTTATGTATATATAGGGCATTTGCAATACTGGTAACTAATGCAACATGAGTTTTTTGCCAAGCATCCATATTTGAATTTGTTACAGTGGGGATATGACTTCTATTAAAGGCTTTGACAACAGCAGTTAGTCTACGTGTTGTCTTGCCGTCTAACTCTCCAAAGGTTGTAGTTTGAAAAGCACGGGCAATGCCTCTTCCAATAAAATAATTCACAACCCCATTTTTGAGTTCTCCCCCAGCTGATGGAAACCCGATCATCAATCTTTTCTGCCCAATGCATTTTAACCACTCATCGTATCCAAGTGGGTTATTGACGACAAAAACAATGTTTTTACTTTGGTTTTTTGCTAAATGAGGTAAAACAGAGTTGACCTGCGTTTTTTGCATGATGACTAGGATATAATCGTAGACATCATTCGGTTCAAGGCGATCAATAACCTTGACCTTCGATACTTCTTTGCGATTAGAACAGTGACATCATAACCCGCGCTTGCCAGTTTACCAGCAAAAATACTGCCAATCACCCCTGCCCCATATATCAGAAAATTCATTTTCAGTTCACCTCGACATAATCTTAGCTTTTGTTTTTCATTTTTATCATAAGCGACAGGTGCGCTGTTCCGCTGATCAACTTTGCGATGTTTCTGAATCGGAATGACAGCGGTGGCTTCATTCTGAGCAGACTGACTATTAGTGACATAAATTCCTGCAAAGACATCATAGTTTCTGTTACTTCAAAATTGAAAAAGAAATTACAAATAAGGCATCGGATTTACCGGCTTACCGTCAATACGAACTTCAAAATGCAAGTGCGGTCCCGTTGAGTTACCGGTGCTGCCGACCTCGGCGATTTTCTCTCCTTGCTTCACCATTTCGCCTTTTTTTACTTTGATTCCGTTGTTGCGAATATGAGGGTACAGGGTCCAGAGGTTATTACCGTGGTCAATAACGACCGTGTTTCCATATCCGCCCCACCATTCCGCAACGATAACTACACCGTCTTCTGCTGCTTGAATTTCTGTTCCTTCGGGAGCTGCCATGTCAACACCGTTGTGCTTCTTCAATTTACCCGTAATCGGATGCACTCGGGTACCGTAGTTTGAGGATATGTGAGCACCGGTAACCGGAAGCGCCATTGATCCACCGTTTCCTTTAAAATTACCAGAATACGTATAAACCTGATCGGCTTTCAGCTTGTTTTTCTCTGTTTACGGCTTGAATAACGTGAAACTTATCGAAGGTAATCGCAGCATCCGGGAAATGGTTAGCAGCCCCCTTTATAAAAGCTGGTGACATGTCCATGCATAATTCCGTAACGTTCGTAGCTTGCCCACCTTGTGACTCAAGGCGTTCTTTACAAATGTCCCAAGTACTCGAGTCTCGCCCAACGGCTACACAGATGACATTCTTCTGCTCGGGATCCATGAAGATCGTAATGTAGTTGTGGCCCCGTTTAGCTGACGTTTCATCGGTACTGATTTTGGTCACATATGACAGGTCTTGCGTTGCGATTGCATGATCCACATAACAATGCAGGATGCGCCACAGTCGCGTGTCGTGTTCATTCACAAGACGAGAGATCGCATTCATCGGCATATCTTTGGCCAGTTTCAGAATGAGGGCATCGAAATGGAGCGTAAAATAGTGCTTGGGTTTATCTAATGCCAGGGAACATGAACGCGCATGATTCGCTTACACTGTCCGCAATGGGTCTTCGGTAGTTCGGCATGAAAGTAGCATGGGTATTCAAAGAAGTTTAAATGACGCCATGTGCGATCTTTGGCGGCAATGCCAAGAACCGGTTGACCCTCAGCGCCGCAATGTGAACAGGCGAATATCGCACGCTTTCTTGCTTTAACATAAATATCTAACTGCTTCAGTTCCAAATTAAATGAAACCAGTTTTAATCTTCCAATCGACAATCAGGATTCACTTTGAATTTCTTTGAAAAGCTCATAAGCTTTGCGTCGGGCTTCCACAAGCACTTCCTTTCCATTTTCCGTTGCTCGGTAATATTTCCGGATCTTTCCGTCTACGTTTTTTTTCTTCTTTCACTAAAAGCCCGCTAACTTCCATTGTGCGAAGCAGCGGATTATAGCACTTCTCCAATCAGAAATACCCCCCTAACACAGGCCTAATGAAGACTGGGTATTCGCTGCGAATACCCCATCTTTTGTACATCGTTTTAGTACTCCGATACTTCTATAGTACATCCTTATTATTTTCTGTTTTCTCTTCAGATTCAACTAGTCCTTTTGCTCCTCTTTTGAACTCAGATAAGGTTGTGCCGATCGCTCTTCCCAGCTGTGGCAATTTAGAGGGTCCGAAAAGAAGCAATCCCAAAATGACAAGCAATACAATTCCCGCAACCCCTATATTCATTGGCACATCCATCTCCCCTTTCTATCCGTTAGAAATTCACTAACAGTGCGGTTACATACATCAACAGGATCCCCAGTGTGAGTCCGCCAAAATTGAGCCACGATACGCTGGGAGCACCCTCTACTTTGGCATCCCTAACGATCATTTTAGCAATAACAAATATAACTTGAACAATTGCACCGGCACCAATACCGAAGAACAGAGCCGCCAATGTTTGATTAAAGACAAATCCTCCTATCCAGGTACCTACAATTGCTGGAGCCCCTCCTAAAGCAGCCAATGCCAGAAAAGTCTTAATAGTCGGTCTTGTCTTCAAGAGTGGAGCTGCTATTCCGATGCCTTCCGTTATATTATGAAGTGTGAATCCAATAATGAGGAATGTACCGAGCGCTGCCTCACCCGCGGCAAAGGCTGCACCAATCGCAAGACCCTCACCGAGATTATGGAGACCGATCCCACCTGCTATTTTGTAGGAAACTTGCTTGCCATAATTACGCTCAACTGTTTTCTTCTTGAAATTGGTCTGATCAACTGCAAGTAACAATAAAAAGCTGAGTACAGCTCCATACCAAACGAGTCCCGTTCCTTGAAACACACCTGGCGCTTCCATTCCCAATTCCAATCCCTCTTGAATCGTGTCAATGGCAAGAAAGAACAACAAACCTACAGTAAATGCCAAAACGGCCTGAATCCCCTTAGAGGAAAAACGACGCATAAATGGATACCACATCAAACCGAGGCCAACTGGAATTACTCCTACATAAATTCCGATTAACGAGTATTGCGTAAACCGGGTGCTATCTGCCTCAGGCGTTTTCATGGCTGCCGGTACATCGCCTACAAAGATTAAACCGTTTTCTGTAATGAACTTAATTTCATGCGGATCGCCTTCAACCCATGGATAAGGAACATAGACTGTTGCATTTCCCAACCGTTCAATAGTTGAGCTTGGTGTATAAGAGGCATTCCAAAACGAGCCATCCACTACAACCTGTGCAATTGTTAGCGGTTCAGGTCCTGAATTCAAAACCCTCACCTCAAATCCCTCATCTGTCAGTATAATACGTTCGATATTCAATACTTCAATTGGAGCAGCTTGCTGTTCATCAACACCTGTTCCCCAATTGCCAACAACGTAGATCATCCCTGCCAAGAGCAACAGCGGTAATAACCCCAGTAACCACACCGTTCCGTTATTTCGTTTTTTATTTAATGGTTCGGTCTGCACAATATACCCCTCCTAATATCACTCAACTTCGAAAAAACCCATCCATCCGAGCTCAGTAAACTCACTCTGATGGGCATGAAACATGTATTTACCTGGAGTTGGAAAGGTAATCTCAATAATGCCCCTTTCGCCTTGGCATTGCATGATCGTATCCGTAAACAACGGACGCGCGTCAGGATCAGCACCAGTGGGGTAATAGTGAAAATAATTGGAATGCAGATGAAATGAATTGATAGGATCGAATTCCGTCAAGTTGCTTAAATAAATCCGAACTAATTCTCCAACCTTTACTTTAATGGGTCTGGATTGATAAGCGAATGCGTATCCGTTCACCGTGTATACTTCATTTTCCCCATCTAAATCCAAATCAAATCCATTCATGACCATGCTTAACTCTTTTGCCTGTTTTCGTGGTTTCTTTGGATCAATAATGAAATGACCATACAATCCCTTGTGGATATGCCTCGCTAGAGGCGGTACGTGACAGTGATAAGGCTGCAATCCAGCGGGTTTGGCTTCAAACTCATAGACGAATTCTTTCCCGGTAGGTACAGGCTCCAAACCGTCCATATTAGTTGGATGTATGCCATGCAGATGTATGGAATGCGGATGCGCTGATCCGTTCCCGAACTTTATTCGAATAATGTCCCCTTCTGTACATCGTAAGGTTGGGCCAGGTATCGTACCGTTGAATGTCCAACCCGGAAACTTAATGCCTTTTGCAATTTCCACCTCTGTATCCCAGGCAAGAATATTATATTCCCTAATGGTTCTGCCATCAGGCGCTTTACTTACTACCCCATAATCGAATGCGGTTAGTGCCTTAACCGCTGCTTCCAGCCCTGGAGTTGAATCCGTTCCCGGATCATAACCGTGAACCATCCCCTGATTCATTTGACTTTTCAAAGTGTGATGCATTTCCTTCTTATCCATGGCATTAGCTGTCTTGGTGAATAATGAACTAGAGTTTAAAAAACTGGTTCCTAACACCCCCACTATTCCTGCTGCGCCCATTTTCAAAATACTTCTTCTTGATAAGTTCCGCTTATTATTAGAAGACATTCCTACTCACCTCCGAGTTAATTTATGCTAAAATTTTTCCTTAGGGCAAATTATTTTAAATATAAATCAATTTACCCCTAATCTAAAATTGTTTCCTCAAGGAAACATTTATCTTGGTTAGAATATATGCCACAGTGGGGACTTTGTAAAGAATTATTTTTGTTGGATTGTCCTTATCTACAGGCACATCAACAAGTGGGTTCTACACAAAACAAAATTGACAACTAGATCAACTTACAATACTATATAATTATTCAATTGATTTATTGAATAATGAATGAGGTGACTAATATAATGAATATAGAACGTGTTTGGCAAGATCAGTTGTATCAGGAATTTGCACGTATCGGAAAAAGTCTCTCCAGTCCTAAACGACTGGAACTGCTTGATCTATTGAGTCAAGGTCCAAAATCAGTGGAACGTTTATCCAAAAGCACCGGTATGAGCGTTGCGAATGTCTCTCAGCATTTGCAAACCTTGTATGAAGCAAAATTAGTAAAGTTCACGAAAAAAGGTACATTTGTTATGTATGAAATTTCCGACTCGGCAGTAGCCGATTTTATGTTGTCGTTGCACAGCCTTTCTGAAAAACAGCTAGTGGAAATCCAACGCATTAAATCAGAAATTCTACATTATCACGAGAGTATGGAGCCCGTTTCTTTGGAAATATTGATGGAGCGCATGGTTAAAGGAGAAGTCTTATTACTGGATGTAAGGCCAAGGGAAGAATACGAAACAGACCACATACCAGGTGCGATATCCCTTCCTGTGGAAGAATTGGAACAACATATTTCAAGCCTGCCTTCAGATGTAGATATCATCGCCTACTGCCGTGGGTCTTATTGTTTCATGTCCTCTCAGGCAGTAGAAATGTTGAAGACTAAAGGGTTAAGAGCCTTCCGCCTGGAGGAAGGAATCCACGAATGGCGTCAGTTTGCAGAGCAACAAAATTAACCAAAAACGGGGAGGTTTTATCATGAAGTTAGGTATTATCTTGGAGACTAGTGAACCAGAAAAAGCTTGGAATGCTTTTCGATTCGCCAACACATCTTTAAATCGACAACATACTGTTCAAGTATTCCTTATGGGCCAGGCTGTAGAGTGTGAAGAAATTGATCACGAGAAATACAATGTCGCGGCAGAAATGAAAAAATTTGTGGATCTCAATGGAGTATTATATGCCTGTGGGACTTGCCTAAAATCAAGAAAGCTTACGGAACAAACCTCCTGTCCGATTTCGACCATGAATGATTGTGTAGATCTCGTCGAGTGGGCAGATAAAATGGTTACTTTTTGAAGTTTTTTTCAAAACTCCGAACGCTTAAGAGGTAAAGAAAATGATTTACATAGACTACAATAATATCTTTAGCAAGGAGACAAGAGGACACAATGACTACAGAAATTAATGATTCAAAATCTTTAGAGAGTCAACCGCCTTGGTTACAAAGTTACATTGATTCTCCAGAAAAACAACAACAGTTGTATCGCCGGACGTTAATTAGCGTTGTCATTTCACAGATTTTTAGCGGAGCTGGACTTGCTGCAGGCGTAACCGTCGGAGCTCTGCTTGCACAAGACATGCTGGGCACAGATAGTTTTGCGGGTGTCCCCACTGCCTTGTTTACTTTGGGTTCTGCAGGAGCAGCGTTACTGGTAGGACGACTTTCCCAACATTTCGGAAGACGTTTGGGGCTTGCGACAGGATTCTTGGCTGGCGGTATGGGTGCAATCGGAGTGGTGATTTCAGCTTTAGCTAATAATATTGTACTTCTTTTTGTCTCACTACTAATCTATGGTGCCGGAACTGCAACAAATTTACAGGCACGTTATGCAGGTACAGACCTGGCAAAGTCCACTAAACGAGCTACCGCAATTAGTATCGCAATGGTATCAACAACCTTAGGTGCTGTCGCAGGTCCAAATTTGGTTGTGCCCATGGGAAGATTCGCCACAACACTTGGAGTCCCTGCTCTGGCTGGTCCATTCATTCTTGCAGCTGTAGCCTACATCATTGCCGGTTTAGTGCTTTTAGCTTTTCTTCGTCCTGATCCTCTCCTTGTTGCAAAAGCAATTGCAAATATGCAGAAAACAGACGGGGGCTATCTTTCAGAAGAAAGCTCTAGCACTCTAGGAATAAAACAACGAGGAATCGTTGTTGGGGCTACAATAATGATATTAACGCAAATTATCATGATTTCAATTATGACAATGACGCCTGTAAATATGAGGCATTATGGGCATGGCTTGAGTGAAGTAGGACTGGTTATTGGCATCCATATCGGCTCTATGTATCTCCCCTCTCTTGTGACTGGTATCCTCGTAGATAAGATTGGACGTACTGCCATGGCAATCGCTTCTGGCGCTACTCTGCTTGCTGCTGGTATTTTGGCTGCTGTTGCACCTGCTAATTCTCTGCTGGTACTCATCATTGCTCTCGCTTTGCTTGGACTTGGTTGGAACTTTGGCCTGATTAGCGGTACAGCACTCATCGTAGACGCAACTAATCCTGACAATCGTGCAAAGACACAAGGATCTGTTGACGTCTTGATCGCTTTGTCAGGTGCATCTGGTGGAGCACTCTCTGGAATGGTTGTAGCTCATTCCAGCTACACGGCACTCTCACTTGCTGGAGGCCTTCTTTCACTGCTGCTAATTCCAGTTATTATCTGGTCCCGTAGCAATCAGAACAATGGTTAACAGGTATAGTTTAGCTTTTCTTTACTTTTTTTCTTGCACTTAAAAAAGCACCTGAATTAATTATAAATGAAATTATTCCATTTATTGTTCATAACGACACCCCCATATACGAATCATATCGTTTCTCTACCATCCCCATTCGCTCCTTTTTAGCGTCAAGCCCTAACAGTCAATAAAGACTTCTTCTCCTTTCCATTCCGCTTTAACATCTCTTCCTGTCACAGATTGAAGATTTTTCGCTTCTTCTAATTGGCTTACGCGAAGTTTTTCTTGAACCCCCTTTACTACTGCAGCGGCTAGAGGATGGTCACTTAGTTTTTCTACGGCTCCGGCTATTAAAAGAAGTTCTTCACTTGTTGTATTTCCAAAAGGAATAATTTCCGTTAACTTTGGCTTCCCCTCAGTTAAGGTTCCTGTTTTATCAAAAGCAATGGCTGTTAGTTCCCCAATTCTTCCAAGGGGCCTCCGCCTTTTACTAAAACACCTCCTCTGGCAGCCCTTGCGATTCCGCTAAGAACGGCACTAGGTGTAGAAATAGCCAGCGCACAAGGGCTTGCAGCTACCAACACTGCCATCGCTCTGTAGAAACTTTCGGTAAACGTTTCATCAATTATTAAAAAAGCAAAAAGTAACAAAATTAACCGAGCCAATGTATAATCATTTGCTTCTTTTATCACTTTCACTTCGAGTACATGGGTACCATTTATGGTACCTGAGGGGCAAGATCCGCCAGTGCAGCAATGGATTTTCGAGCTCTGTTCATGGCAAAATGCTCTACGGCATGACCTAAGCTGAATAAAAATAATAATAAAGCACCTTCTGCCCATTTTCCTAGAAAACCCGCTCCAATTGCTGCGATAAGCATTAAGAAATCGATTTCAAAGCTGCACTTCATTAATGACTCAATGGCCTCTTTTACAGTAAAATACCCTCCAAAAAAGTACGCAGCTAAGTAAAGAGCCAAGCTCACCCAACTAGAGATTTGCCCTAGGAAGTCCAATATAAATCCAATACCTAGCAACGTTCCGCTTATTATTGAAAATATAAGCTCGTTGTTAGGACCAAATATACCTTGATGGACATGTTCGTTTTGCTCGTTTCCAATTGATGAGTTATCATGGGGTTTATTTTCCAAAGTAAAAAACCTCCTATGAATACTAAAGTTATCGATGTTTAAGAAGCTGTCTTTCTGTGATGTTTTGTTGATTCTCAACTGACCAGGGGTCGCTTATTGTTTACAGGATTAGTCTCTTTATGTTTATACACGAGTATTTCCATAAATTAGACTAATAAATCTTAGGATATAAACAGTATGTTAATGATTAAATTTAAGTTCTTCTACTTATCTTCCATACAAAAAACAAGCCCAGTACCGATAGGGTACTAGGCAGTATATAACCTAAAATGCACTCATTTTCTAAGACTCTTTAATATCAATGATATTACTGACTTTTTTCCACACATGCGATAAGCCGCTTTTCAATATCAGTAGCGATGGACATTAGCTCGTCATTTTCTACGAAGCCTATGAGACTTGTTGGTTTCGGCAAACCGATCTTGGTACTACCGTTTTCTTCATACACGGCTAGCTTGCATGGAAGGAAATAACCAACGAGGGCATTTTCGGACAACACGCGCTTCGCTTCAACCGGATTACAAACCTCCAAGATATGATAGGTCATCTCAAGATCGACGCCCTTTTCCTGAAGTTTCTCCTTCATATCCAGCTGCCAAAGAACGCCGAACTTCTCTGCCTTCAGGTTTTCCGTAAGAGCTGCGATCGCTTGTTCAGGTGTTTTTGTTGTTTCAACGGTATAATGGAACATGACACTTCATCCTCCCGTTATCATTTTTGTACAATCAGAACATTATGAGCGTTAGTTGGGTGATCAATCTCCAAAATAGTAAAACCCAGTCCTGCAAACGTGCTTCATGTCTTTGGATCCGATGCGGTGATGAATTCCTTCCAAATAAACTAACTTGTCTACCCTTCTTATCCTTACCCTAAATTGTCTAACCTAAACGGATGAATCCCTTATCAGCGTTTCAGTTTACCGCTCCAGGCGCTCAGGCCACCTTGCAGGTGAGCAAGCTCTGAATAACCGTTTTTCAGCAAAATTCTTGCCGCATTCTTGCTTCTCATACCACTTCGGCAGTATAGAAGAATAGCTTTATCCTTAGGTATTTCCCCTAGCCGACCAGACAACTGGGATAATGGGATGTTCTTCGCACCGGTAATATACCCGTTCTTATACTCACCCGGCTCCCGCACATCGATGATCATCCGATTATCAGTGCTCTCCATCGCATTTCGGAAATCCTCGGACCTCAGCGTCCTTAACCCTTTAGCCGGTCTTAATCGGGAATAGACGAACCAGAGCAACAACACAATCACTGCAATGTTAATGATTGAACCTGTGTTCACAATGCCTTCCTCCTTTCGCAGTTATTTTATGAAAGTCTATTTGGTCAAGCAAAAAATCGCCTTGTATAGCAAATAGACTATGGAATCTATGCCTACGGAGGATTCTTGCTGCTTTATTGATCTGGTACCAATTGTTGGACAAAATTAATACATCATCATCAGGTGAGAGATCATGTTGCCAAACATAAGGAAGACGCCCTAAGGATATATTAATCGAGCCGGGAATATGTTCTTTCAAATAATCCGAAGCATCCCTGACATCGAGCATTTTCAAGTTTAAGCAATCCTTGGTTTGGACCCAGTCGTGTGCCTTAACATAGGAAAGTGAACGAACGGGCCAGAAATGGCGAAGGAACCATAAGACCACTGCTCCAGCCGAGAAGTACAAAAGTGCTATCATGTTGTCCTGTCCTTTCAATAGCGCTGCAGTAGCTGACCATTACCACAGCTACTGCAGAACCTTAATGTAAGGCGTTAGTCACGCACCAATTCATGCGTCCAGGCATTAAGTCCGCCCGTCATGTTCACAACATTAAATCCCTTCTCACTCAGCAGCTCGCAAGCCAGACCGCTCCGGTTGCCGCTTCGGCAGATGACAATGGTTTCACGCGCGGGATCCAGCTCATGTTGCCGTTCCAAAAGCAGCCCAAGCGGAATATGCTTGGCACCGGTGATGTGCCCCTCGGCCCATTCTCCAAGTTCGCGAACATCCAGCAGTGTAAGGGATTCCCCTTTCTTGAGCTGTGCTGCTACCTTCTGCGGTGTGATTTCTTTTGAAATTTTGAATGCCATGTTGATCTCTCCTTTATTTTAAGTAGTCTTAGCCTTTCCCAATCCATTAATGACTTTTCACAAGAAGCTCGACGGCTTCCTTGACCATTTTTCCGGTATCTTGGTTGCCTGCGGCTTGTTCAGCCAAGATACATTGATGCAGGTTCTCCGCGACGATTTGGGCAATGGCTTTGTCGGAGGCATTGCGGACGGCGGACAATTGAGCCACAACTTCTTTGCACGACTTTCCTTCTTCCATCATTCGCAACACACCCCGAACCTGACCCTCGATTCTGCGCAAGCGTGTTTTCATTTCATCCGTATAGTTGTAATCCATCATTCATCCTCACCTTTCAAGTTATACCAGTATGGGTATAGTATAACGCAAAAAAATAAGAACATACATGCTTAAATAAACAAATTAACCTTCCCATTTGAAGCATCACCCAAATAGGCAGCAACTCCGGCATATTCAAAGCCGTCAATCAATTCTTCCCGTTCGCAATAATAAAAGCCGCTATAGCTTTATCAATATCACCGCAAAACAGCATGATCGTTGTATTTCCCTTCATATAAACCCTCTTTCTTTACGTTTTGTACTTATACCCCTATAGGTATTATATCACGAAAAAACTGTAACACAACTCCTAATTTTAGGTATCTTGCAGCAGCCTTAAAGAATGGAAGACCAGATCTTTACTGCCGTGAGGGCAATCAAGACGACCAACCCATACCGCAGTACATTTACATTCATTTTTGAGCTTATCCTCGATCCAAGAGGTGCACCGACTAGACTTCCGATTACAGTATAAACGGTTGGTTCTAGGGGGATACCGCCAGCCGAGATTTTGCCGATTAGCCCACCGATCGCCGAAATAAAGACGATAGCGAGCGAGGAGGCTATCGTTGTACGAGTCGGAATTTTGAGAACAGTCAGCATTATGGGAATGAGAATAAACGCACCGCCAGCACCTACGATTCCCGAGACGATCCCTACCAAAAAAGCCGCTCCTATTGCAATACCTTTATTGAATGCAAGATTACCTGATTGTTCTTCGGTCCCTTTCCTAGGGATAAGCATTAGAATAACCGCAAGGACCGCTAGGATTCCGTAAATCAGATTGATAACTTCGCCGTGGAGCAGACCCGATATATAACCTCCGACCAGACTACCCACGAGAATGCTGCTCCCCATATACACTACTAAACCCTTGTGCACAACAGCGCCATTATTTTTCTTTCGGCGAAAGGCAATCACCCCGGCGAGTGAGGCGAAAAACACTTGGAACATGCTAATAGACGACACCTCATGCGCCGAGAAATGGGCTACCCCAAGCAAGGAGGGTACATACAGGAGAAGAGGATAATTGATAATTGCTCCGCCAATTCCAAGCAAGCCGGAAAAGAAGGAACCGACCAAACCGAGCAATACCATTACGATAAAGAGCAGTACATCCATCGGTTTTCACCTCCCTTTACATGGTTATGAAGAAAACAAAAAACAGTATACGAATCGGAAACAAGTGGATATAATAAAACCAAGTAAAATAATATGAAATGAGTGATTAAGCATGCTTAACGTGTTGAAGACTCTTTTTGAAGATAAATGTCCCGTATGCAGCGAGAAACTGCATGCCGATAGCAATGCTTCCTGCTGTACCAAGATATGCCCAAAAGGTCATTATAAAGAAGAGAGCTACTGCTCTCTTGGCGTCCGAATCGTCTATGACGGCTTGAAATAAGCGAACACGCCCGTGCGTGTTCGCTTATTTTTTATATCTTTTTTACAAAGAATTTATAGATGCCATTATCTTCTTCGTGTTTGATAAGCTCATGTTTGGTTTGTTTGACCCATGCCTGAAAGTCGTTAACGGAACCTTTGTCCGTAGACTGTACTTCCATGATTTGACCGGATGTAAGACCATCAAGGGCTTTCTTCGCTTTTACGATCGGCATTGGGCAAGCCATTCCTTTCGTGTCTACCACAACATCAACTTGCATATCATTAAATCCTCCTCTTATTAGTCATGAACGGCGCAGCGGTTCGGACCGATTTCCATCTCGCGCTGCTCGTCTTCACTTGGTGTCAATTTTCCCATGTTAGTTTGACGAATTTCTTGGTATGCATTCGGCTGAGGTGGCAGGTTTTCAGTTACAGTGCGCCGGAATGCCTCCTCCTCCTGAATATTCAGACCTGGATTTTTACCATAGAGTTCCGACAGCCCTGCCATAACTTTTCCGCCTTCTCCGAGCTCAGACACTTTACCGAAATGAGCCGGAAGTACGGTTAAATCCTGTGGTAGCCCTTTGTAGCGGTTATAGAGCGTTTCACGAAGGTCACCGACCCAGTCCTCTGCTTTGCCAGCCAAGTCGGGACGTCCAATGGATTCGATAAACAGGATGTCACCGGTCAACAGGAATTGTTCGTCTATGATAAGCGATGTGCTGCCGATCGTGTGACCCGGTGAGTATACCGGTTCAATACGAATCGTCGTATTTCCTACAGAGATATCCTGTCCTTCTTCCAACTTCTCATACGGAAAAGTCACTTCGCCAGCATCCTTGGGGGGCAACCAATAGGTGCCTCCGGTCTTTTCCGCCAATCTCCGGCCGCCAGAGATATGATCGGCATGGAGGTGAGTATCTAGGGTATGCTTGATCGTCGTACCTTGCTTTTTCGCAAATTCTTCGAAGACTTCCGTCATCCGGAGCGTATCCACTACGGCCGCTTCTCCGTCTGAAACAACCATATAGGATAAGCAGCCTTTACCGAGCCGCACGAACTGGTACAGTGATCCCCCACCTTTCAATTCACTGATCTTGACGGGTTCCAGATGCTCACTCCAGGATTTCATTCCGCCTTCCAGATAATGCACATTGCTTCTTCCCGCTTCAACGATCTGCTCAGCCACAAATTTGGATGAACCCTCCTTGGCACATACCACAAGGATCTTTTTGCCGTCCGGAATTTGATCAAGTGCCGGATCCACACCGTCCAGCAGTTCAAAATAGGGAATATTTATCACATCTATCCGTTCGCCTTCAATTTTCCAGTCATTAAAGTCACTCTCATTACGAACGTCCAGAATAAACAGTTCTTCTTTGGCCAGAACCATTCTTGTAAGTTCCTTGGCCGTCATTATGCTCAGTCCTTTTGTAGCTTCCATGTATCGGTTCCTCCTTTGTTATTAAAAAGTTAAAGAGACGTTTGCATCCTTCGCAAAATCAAGAAAAGTCACAGCTCCGCCCACTTCGATCCCTTCGATAAAATCTTCCTTTTTCAGATTCATCACATCCATGGTCATCTGGCAGGCAATAATCTTTACGCCCATCTCCTGTGCCATCCCAACCAATTCCGGAATGGATGGAATGTTGGCATTCTTGAAGCCTTCGGCAAAATGTTCGCGGCCAGCCGGCAATGGCAGTTGATGATGAGCTTGGATATGAATCAGATTCAATCCTTCAAAGGTGAAGAAAATTGCAACTTCGGCATCCGTCGCCGCCGAAGCAGTTGCAATGTTGAACACTTTATAAGCATCAAACAAACCACCGTTACTTGCGATAATAGCTACTTTAGTACTCATTTCGTATATACCTCCGTTTTGTTTTTAGTTTATTTTATTAGTTTTTTCCTTTGGTCCTGTCCATTCGGACATGCCGGGTTCGACATTCTGCACATGATTGAAGCCTTTCCCGGCTAGCAGCTGGCATGCCAAATCACTACGTGATCCCGTCCGGCAAATGATATGGATGTTGTCCTCTGGATTAAGTTCATTCAAACGGTTTTCCAATTCACCTAGCGGGATCGAAAATGCTCCCGGTATTCGATTAAATGCGTATTCGGCAGGTTCACGAACATCGAGAACCGTCACCTTCTCTCCGCTCGCCAGTTTTTTCTCAAGATCTTCATTGGAAACGACATGCTTATACTTTTTCTGCTCCTTAACCTCATCGGGGTTGGCTTTGCGAAGATAATGCATAAGCACGTCACCTTCTTCAACGGTTCCCAAATACTGATGTCCGGTATTCTTGGCCCATCCCTGAATATCCGCAAGGGAGCCTTTATCTGTAGCTTGAACTTCGATAACCTGACCAGCTTCAAGCTGGCCCATCGCTTTCTTTGTTTTAACGATCGGCATCGGGCATGCCAGTCCTCTGCAATCCAGCGATTGATCTGCTTTAATCATAGGCAATTTCATAACCTCCTCTGAAGTATTTTCCAATCCTACTGTTAAAATCAGGCTATTCGATCATGTCATGATTATCTGCCCCCACGGATAATTAATTTAAAATTAAGTGAATAATACATATACCCGTATGGGTAAATAATAAATATGTTAGTCTCGTTTGTCAATAGTGTAGTTAAGCAACTGAATTTAAATTGATTTGACGAGTGTTAACTTCATAAAATTTTAGAATTTTATACCACTCAGCTTAGGCATCATCAGGTCTGTAATTACAAAACAGGGATCATACTTTTGAAAAGCCTCCTTGCCTTTTTCCCCATTCTCAGCCTCCAAAATTTCATATCCTTCTCTTTCCAAATACAGTTTAAGCAACTTTCTTATTTTCGGATCATCTTCAATGATCAAAATGTTTTTTCCCAGCATGCGATACCCTCCCCTGGAGTAGGTCTTCATTTTATAATTATTGTGAAAAAAACAACTTGATTTATATATCAATAAATCTTATTATTACGATATACAAATATTATAAAGCGAGGTGTTCTTCACATTGAATAATAATTTCAAAGCCTATAACCAAACAGCAGATACCTTAAAGGCTCTGGCTCATCCCGTTCGATTATGCATCATTAAAGGATTACTCGAAAAAGGCAGCTGCAACGTAAGCTTTATGCAGGAATGCCTGGACCTTCCACAATCAACGGTTTCCCAACATCTCCAGAAGCTTAGATCTTTGGGCATTGTTGAAACTGACCGTAATGGCCTTGAAGTTAATTATTCTGTTAAAGATGAGAAAGTAAAACAGCTGATTCAATTATTTTTAGGGGAGGATAAATGATTATGAGTAAAAAAGTATTGATTGTCGGTGGGGTTGCAGGAGGTGCTTCCGCAGCGGCTCGTTTACGGAGATTGGATGAAGAGGCACATATTATTATGTTTGAACGAGATCCTTATATTTCTTTTGCCAACTGCGGCCTTCCTTATTATATCGGGGGTTCCATACAGGACCGCTCCAAACTGCTGGTACAGACTCCGGAAGCCATGCATAAACGATTTAATATCGACGTACGGATTCAAAGTGAGGTTGTCTCCATTGATCCGGTGAACAAGAAAGTCCGCGTACAAAGTAAGGAAAGAGGTTTTTATGAGGAGAGCTATGATGCAATAATCCTGTCTCCTGGTGCGAAACCGATTCGCCCTTCTTTACCCGGTATAGATAGTACTAAAATTCACATACTGCGTAACATTCCCGATACGGATAAGATTAAAGCCAAAGTTGCCGAGGAAGGCACTAATTCAGCTGTTGTAATTGGTGGTGGATTTATCGGTGTTGAAATGGCGGAGAACCTCAGAGAGGCCGGTCTGGAAGTAACATTGATCGAAGCAGGTCCGCAAATACTAGCTCCTTTCGATTCCGAAATGGCTTCAGTACTGGCTAAGGATCTTGAGGATCATGGTGTGAACCTTATATTCTCCGATATGGTGAAAGGTTTTTCAGAAGTAGGAGAGCAAATTGAGGTTAGCTTAGCAAACGGAACTGCTTTTCAAAGTGAAATGGTCTTACTGGCCATCGGTGTTTCGCCGGATACCTCCTTCCTGAAGGATAGCGGCTTGGAGTTTGGTCCCCGCGGTCATATTCTGGTCAATGAGCGAATGGAGACAAACCTTGAGAATGTTTTTGCGGTAGGTGATGCGGTGGAAGTTGTGGATTTCGTAAACGGGAGCAAAACCGCCATTCCTCTGGCTGGACCTGCGAACAAACAAGGGCGGATTGCTGCAGACAATGTTTGCGGGCTCGGCACCACTTACAAAGGCTCACAAGGCACATGCATCATAAAAGTGTTCGGTCTGACCGGTGCTGCTACCGGCAACAACGAAAAAACTTTGCAGCGCCTTGGCATTCCCTATCATGTCATCCATATTCACCCAAACTCTCACGCTTCCTATTATCCCGGTGCAACTCCTATATCTTTAAAGCTGCTCTTTGATAAGGAAGGAACTGTGCTTGGAGCTCAGGCAGTAGGTTATGACGGAGTGGATAAACGTATCGATGATATTGCCACGGTGATCCGGTTTAGAGGTACTGTTACTGATTTGACAGAATTGGAACTTTCTTATGCTCCTCCCTATTCATCCGCGAAGGATCCGGTCAATATGGCGGGGTATACGGCAGAAAATATTTTGACAGGGTTGACAGAGGTATTTCTTACCGCAGACTTGGCGGGGCGTGACAAGAACAATATCATTTTGGTAGATGTGCGCTCGGAGCTGGAGCATGCCAACGGTCATATTGAGGGTTCCATTAACATTCCTGTGGACGATCTTCGTGAGCGTCTGGCAGAGCTTGATCCAAGTAAGGAGATTTGGGTTTACTGCCAAGTCGGCTTGAGAGGTTACACTGCATCAAGAATTCTGAAGCAGAAAGGTCTGCAAGTGAAGAATCTGACCGGGGGCTATAAAACCTATCAAATGAGTATCCCTACGCCTAAAAAAAAAGATGATCTAACTCCAGACCATATAATTCCTGTAGCTATTAAGGGAGTGGCACCATCTCCAGTCCTGCCTGATGTGGGCAAAGTCAAATTGGTTGCCGCTAATCAAGAATTGACGCCTGATGCAGTTCTTGACGCCTGTGGACTGTGCTGCCCAGGGCCGTTAATCCAGGTGAAGCAGAGTATCGATCGATTGCAAGATGGACAGATACTGAAGGTAACCGCTTCGGACCCAGGTTTCTATGAAGATATTAGAGCATGGGCCCAAATGTCCGGGAACCGCCTCATGCAGTTGACAAAGCTGCCCAATGGTATGATAGAAGCCTATTTATGCAAAGGAGTATCGGAGGAATATACGCAAGTCGCTTCACAAAGAGATCAAGGTCATAGTGGCAGCACCATGGTTGTCTTCAGCGGTGATTTGGATAAGGCAATCGCCTCCTTCATTATTGCCAATGGAGCAGCCTCCAGCGGTAAGAAAGTTACCATGTTCTTTACCTTCTGGGGACTGAATATTATCCGCAAGCACGAGAAAGTGCGAGTGAATAAGAATTTCATGGGCAAAATGTTCGGAGTTATGATGCCCCGAGGCAGCCGAAAGTTGAAGCTATCTAACATGAACATGATGGGCATGGGTTCGCAGATGATTCGTTCTCTGATGAAAAGCAAGAACGTTTTCTCGTTGGAGGAATTGATGCAGTCGGCCTTAGACCAAGGGGTAGAGATTGTCGCCTGCCAAATGTCCATGGATCTCATGGGAATTACTCGTGAAGAACTGATTGACGGTGTGGGTATCGGCGGCGTAGGCTATTATCTTGGCCAAGCCGATCAATCTGGCCATAATTTATTCATTTAAAGTTTTGTTATATCGGCTATATAGTTATTAAATAGACCTACAACAAAGATAATCTGCTATAAAACGGCAGATTATCTTTGTTATCTAGGTCTAAAATTGCAGCAAACCCCAAGTTAACCTCTTCCATCAGTCACGTAAACGCTCTTTCATTTGTTTATATTCGTCGTCCGTTATTTCACCTTTAGCATAACGCTCTGCAAGTATTTTCTCAGGAGTTGAATCACTTGCCCGAACAAGTCCCTCCCCCTTAACTAATTTAATTACCACGTAAACCACCCCGATAATAATAAGGAGATTAAGTAGAATACCGAAAATCCCCATTCCGTAACCATAACCCGACATCATAGCTGTTCAATCCTTTCGCAATTAAATTCTAGCTCTTGAGAAAACGAACACCTGAATTCCTCCCCCCGAATCCGTAATGTTCATTGTTCTCTCCTCCTGATGATTACAATATAAACCATAGATATGAAGAACTCATTTGCAACTTGTGAAGAAGTTATTAAGGTTGCTTTCGGCTCTTTCCGCGAGTTCTCTTGTGATTTCATTGATACTTATATTGGGATTTGTATATCTTCCCTTTTTTTCAGTTCCTTTGCCATATTGAATTGCTTTCGCGGGGCAATAATGGACACATGCCAGACATAGGGTACAGCGTGGCCCCCACTGTGGTTTTCCATCCACTTGAATGTTATTACAGTTACAAACCTTTTCACAAGTACCACAACCGGTACACTGATTATTTACATAAAACTTTGTAGTATCAATGGCTTTTTTATTAAACATAGGATTTATAATGCCGGTTAATAGCCACGGAAGAGTACCTTTATCCACCTTAAATTCTCCCGTTATTCTTCGCTCAATAACATGGTTGATATATTTCAAGGTCCCCTCTGCCTCAGCCAGCTTTTTGTTTTGCACTTCTTTTGAATCTACGTCACCCATTATGATAAAGTTATTTGGCATTTTAATAGAAAATCCGCTATTTAAATGTATGTCTTTTTTCCTCAAACAATCGTTCATAACTTTCATCGTATTTCCAATGCTGCCTCCACAAGTTACAATCGAAAAGACGTAGTTCCCCAGGTAATTATTCAGCTTAAGCTTCTCAATAAAATCAAGCACGATTTTGGGAGGGCCCCATGAATGAATAGGATGTACAAATCCTACAAGTTCATTGTCCTTCAAGGTGTATTCATGGCATGTAGCACCCGTGCTTTCAGCGGTGGATATTGAAATTAACTCTTCACCCGTATGACGGGCAATTGTTTTAGCGGCATATAGCGAGTTCCCTGTTCCGGAAAAGTAAAATATCATGGTATCATCCTCTCGATTCCTGTGTTATTATTCCTGCGCTTGATCAAGCGCATTTTCTATTGCTTTGAGATAGGCTTTAGAGGTAAGGGTTGCACCACTTATGGTATCCACCTGCAGCGACTGCGACTGGATTACCCTGCCGTACAGTTTATCCGTGAATTCAGATGTCTGTTTCTCTTTATGCTCTAATATCCTGATGTCTGTAACCTTGCTTGAGGACACGGTTACCTGAACTTTATTGGCTCTCCATTTGTACATGCCGCCCTCATACTCTCCAATATAAGTGCCATCATTAAGCTGTTTAAAATTCACGGCCTTGATCGGGAGATTTTTTGCTTCACGCCGTTCCCCGGCAGTAAAGAGTAACCCTCCTCCCAGTCCCGCCACTACAACACTCACCACAACGATAACCCCTATTAGCATTTTGCTTTTCCCCTTTCTTTTCATCCTGATCTTCTCCCATCATCTAATCTAAGATATTCACTCTTATCCCCTTATCCGTCTGAAAACAGTCTTTCAGACCTTGGGTAACGTAAACTCGCAACTCCGTATCGACGAGAACAGCATCGGTTCCGGGGAAGCTTTTGAGGAATTTAAGCCCTTTTTTCATTCCGGCTATAAATACTATTGTCGACAATGCATCCGCAACTGTGGCGCTATCCGCAACTATGGTCACACTGATCAATCCTGATTCCGACGGATATCCGGTATTTGGATCCAGAATATGATGACGTCTTTTCCCCTCACGATCCACAAAGTAACGCTGATAGTCCCCGGATGTAACCACTGCTTTGTCAGCTACAAGCACAGCACCGATTAAACGGTTTTCGTGCCTGGGGTGCCGTATACCCACACGCCACGGTGAGCCATCAGGATTTGTCCCCAGAGCAGCTACATTTCCCCCGATATTTGTAAAAGCCGATGAGACACCAAATTTACTAAATATCTCTAAAAACTTATCGCTGGCAAATCCTTTGCCTATCCCTCCCAAATCAACGGACTGTCCCGCTTTTTTAAGTCCTGCTGTCTTTTCACAGGGGTCAAATATCAAATCTGCATTGTTTAACAGAGGCATAACCTGCCTTATCCTTGCCTCATCCGGAATCTCTGACGAATACTTATAATCCCACAGGTTTACCAAAGGACCGATGGTGACATCAAATAATCCTTTACCAGAGATAGAGAATTGTGCAGCACGCGACAGCACCTCATAGGTATCCATACTCAATTTTTCACATTTCATGCCAGCAGACCCGTTGAGCCTGCTTATCTCGCTTCCGGGCATAAAGCGGCTCAGTAATTTTTCCAGCCGCAGAGCTTCATCCTCAACAGCTCTGAGTGCATCTTCAGCATGCTTGCCAAAGACTTTGTGTGTCATCACTGTGCCCATTCCAAAGTTCGTGGACTGGGCTACCGCGGCATTGCTCATCATTATTCCTCCTTTCAATTGCCGTTCCAAGAATGCATAAGTTCAGAAACGCTATTAAAGAATCTTACATATGAAAAGACTCATAAATGAATGAATATTTTATTATTCATTCATTTATGTGCGTGATGAAGGAAATGCTTGGAATAGGAGGACCGGGTACGAGCGACTAATCCAAATTCCGCAAGAAAGCTGCACCTCCAGCATAAGCATTTGTCTCCCTATTTCAGCCGCTATTTGGGATTATCAGTCAGGCCTTTAATTACAAACTCCGTTATATACTCTAAAATTTTCGGAAAATATTTAAACCCAATTTCTTCCTTATGGGTATCGATATTTATCAGTGTTGCAAAAATGGCCATAATAAGCTCACCATCTATATCATCCCTCATCTTACCTTCAGCCTGCCATTTTTCAATTAACTCCGAAACATTGCCATATAAGAAGTCAACGGAATTATTTCCATTTTCTTCACGGTATTGTTGTTCTATCTTACTGAATACATCCTTGTTGTACCATTCCTTCAGTATTGGATTAGAGTTCATGCCACTGAGGTTTTGTGACATAAATTCTTGAATCAACTTTAAGGGATCATCATCCGGGTCAACAGATTCCATAATACTCTTTTTAAGTTTCGCATTTTCTTCTAAATAAATCTCCATGAAAAGTTTATCTTTCGAGGAGTAGTAATTATAAAACGTACCCACCCCTATCCCGGCCTTTTCTGTAATATCAGAAACATTTGTGTCTTTAAATCCTTTGGCGCTGAACAACTCTTTCCCGCAATTAAAAATATAAGTTTTTTTATCTTCCACCGTATTACCCTCCGAATTATCTATAATTTAAGCTATGCGAATGAATATTTTTTCGTTCATTCATATTGTAACATACAAATGATTTTCTGTCAGGTATAACTCATATGTGAAAGCAGCCGAACGTTACATTCCCCACCAAGGAAGATTGGCATAAGGGTAATGGTTAACATTGCCTTCTTTTAAAGCAGCGTAAAATTCCGGGAAATTATAATTCGGTTGGTATCCTAGTACCTTGACCGCATCAAATTTCAGGGTATAAATGTTTCAATTTGCCTCTGGCCTGCTGAGTGGTAAAGTGCCACTCCACGGACTTTTGTGCCTGGTTGCGATCGACTTCCCATGCCGTGATTTCGCGTTGCAATTGTTCGATAGAGCCGATGCGCCGATCCAGACATTGGATCGTCATAGAACTCAGTTCAATTTCGGCCATGTTTAGCCAGCTTCCATGCTTGGGAGTGTAGTGGATTTCCAATCGTTTCGCTAAAGATAAGGCCTGTTCTGGCGGAAAGGTTTCATATAACGAAGAGATTGTGTGCGTGTTCAAATTGTCCATGACGAGCCGAACCCGTTTCGCATCGGGATAGTGAACGTCCAGTAATTCCTGGATTTGAAGTGCCCAATCTGCTTTGGTTCGTCTTTCGCTTGCCTGTACGTGACGCCATCCAGCTAACGGTTCCGTAAACAAAAACACACTGCAGCTTCCCTTTCGTACGTATTCGTAATCTTCACGCCGCACTTGCCCAGGTTTCATCGGTTCGGATGGACGAGAATCCTCCAGAAGCTGAATCGGCTGTTCGTCCATACAAATTAGTGGGATTTCAGGATCGTAAGGCAGGGCATACGTCTCCAAAACATCCTCCATTCGGGCGACAAATTCGGCGCTGGACTTGGCGGGAATACACCATTGTTTCTTTAAGTGAGGCTTAAGTTTCGTTTTTTTAACGTGGCTCGAATCGTCTCTCGTCCCACCGATTCTATAATATTCAGTTCGATGACCCGGCGCGTCAATAGACGAATGGTCCAGCGAGCATAGCCCACCGGCGGCTCGGAACAGGCCAGTGCAATGATCCGGGCCTCCAGTTCTCCCGTAATCACAGAGGGATGCCCCGGCTCCGACCGTTTTCGATACTGCAATGTGGCCTCTAAGCCGCGGGTACAGTAACTCTTCACGGTATGATGAATCGTGACGTCACTAACACCAACTCGCTGGGCAATCTCCATCTGCTTGGGAATGGCTCCTTGACTTTCATCTACCAGCATGAGGATGAGGCAGCGATTTCGAATTCCCCGTGAAGTCTCCTTCGCATGAAGAAGTTGCTGAAGCCGTTCGCGTTCTTCGTCTTTCAGTTCAACCACGTATTTTTTGTTCATTGGTAAGCCCTCCCATTTGACTCTATATGGAGAGCTTAAAGGTAATATTATTCACGGTCAAGGTACTAGCCTTTCCTTGGCCCTATCAATCGACCAATACGTATAGCCCCACTTATTCAAAAGATTTTCCGGCTCTTCACCGTACTGCACCATCAGTTGTTTCCTCGTATTTGTCCCATCAATCCGCCCTTTGTAGATACAATAACCCGATCTCTTCGGCCGTATCAATAAAATTCACTCCCAAATCAAGTGCTTTTTCCATCGAAAGCGAAGAGGGAAAATGAAAGGATTAAGAAAGAGCCGAGGTATGACGAACCTCGGCTCCTCTTTTTCGAGTTCAGAACGAATCAGCCAATAAAAATATTATGGACATGGAAAACGGAAAATATCTAGGATGATGCCAATTGGAATTCGAATCGTAATAAATGCTCTGTCAATTCCGCTAAAAACCCGTAAACGAATGGTGGTTGGCCCAATGCTTCGTAAACATCCTATGAAAGTGCCGAATAATGTTCGAACAACAACAATGTTTCCAACTAATCCTGGAGAACTATTTTTAATTCTTCTCTGTGTTTTCAGAGGAACTCTTTTAGTAGTGCTTAAATTTAATTCTTTGGACATTCATCTCTCTCCTTTATTGATTGCTGTAATCTCATCTGGTTTTGTCATATGGCAGATTATATTTGACTCACAACAACAGTCTATGGAGAAGCCTTTTAGGTGCACACGGCATTTACCCAAATACCCATCATTAATCATGCTTTTTTCACTTAAATGTCTTATTAGTGTCGTTTTATGTTCATTATTTTCTCATGTAAATATCATTGACGTGAGAATCATTATCAAGTAAAATGAAGCACATGTTAATACCTGATAATGATTCTCATTATTACAAAAGAATTTAGTATTTACAGATTGGGGGAAATGTTCGTGCGAAAACAGCTTTTGATTCTACTGGTTCTACCTTTTATTCTCACCATGTTACTGTTGCCGCAGCTCGCGAATGCTGCAAGTGAGGGGATCGAAAAAATGGGCGAAGCGGAACCTTTGATCTCGCAAGCAATGAATATGGCGAAAGAAGACCTGGTTAAATCAAAACAAATTTACGATCAGTTTCATGATCAGTGGGTGGATGCAGAGGATTCCGTTAAAGTGGATTCCAAACCTGCTTACAAAGATATTGAAACTGAGATGGGTCAAGTGGATTATGCTTTTATGCTCAATAAGCAGGAAGAAATTATCCCTGCGCTGCAAAAATTACAACAAGTGCTTGATCGTTACATACACGGCCAGTACAGTCAAGGAACCGACGACCAAGAGGAGAACATAACACTTCCCGGATTTGTTGCTCTCCTAGAGCAAACGAAGGAACATATTTTAAAACACGATCAAACTGCATCTCAGGATGCTATTAACAAGGTTCGAGATAGTTGGTTAAGTGTTGAAGGCAATGTTGTAGCACAGTCCGCTTCTGTCTACAGTAATTCGGAACGTGACATTGTAGTTGCAAATGCGATGGTTACTAAGCAAGAGTATGATAACGCGGCGAAAATCCTGGATAACATGATCGCTTATCTCACGCCGCTTGCACAAAAAACGTCTTACACCTATTGGGATGCTGCCATGATTCCGATCCGGGAAGGACTTGAGGCATTGCTGGTGGTTGGCGCATTACTTGCGTTTGTGAAAAAGTCCAACGTTAGTAAAGGTGGGCGTTGGGTCTGGTCTGGAGTAATGGCTGGGCTTCTCCTTAGTGCTGTTATAGCGATAATTGTTAAGTTTGCATTCTCTTCAGGAGCTTTTGGCACAAACAACTTCCTTATCGGCGGTTGGACAGGGATTTTTGCCGCAGTCATGTTGCTGTATATGAGCTACTGGCTTCATAGTAATTCTAATGTTAAGAAGTGGAATGCTTATATTCAGACCAAAACTCAAACGGCTGTATCTACAGGACGCATCGTTTCTCTTGGTATACTTTCATTCTTGGCCGTATTTAGAGAAGGTACAGAAACCGTTCTTTTCCTTATCGGGATGGTCAATCAAATTAGTGTTCAGGAGCTTTTGCTCGGCATCTTGCTAGGCTTTGGAATTTTAGCAATTGTAGCGTTTCTTATGCTATATGTAGGTATGAAATTACCGATTCGCCCCTTCTTTTTAGTCTCAAGCTTTATCGTCTTTTATTTATGTATTAAATTCACAGGACTTGGTATACACAGCTTGCAGCTTGCTGGAACTTTAAAGACATCCAACAGCTCTGTTTTGCCAAGCATCAACTTTTTGGGTTTCTTCCCTTCTTGGGAAAGTGCCATACCACAAATCATTATTGCGCTGGGAGCTTTAGCCTTCCTCATTGGAAGCAGCATTAGCAAGCGTCTTGCCAAGCAATCCACTGTTCATTCCTAACTAACTTACACGGAGGTATTACCATGAAACAAAAAATGTTCCTGCTTATGTCTATTCTACTCATTTCTGCTTTGACACTTTCCGCTTGTGGTTCTAAAGCAAACGAGTCCGGACAATCGAACAAAACGGAAGCATCATCTGCAGCTGGTGAGACTGAAGAAAAGACTGTATCTGATTCTGCTATTAAAGAGGGAACTGCCGAGTTACTTAATACAGCAAAGCAACTTAGAGAAGCTGCAACTGCTGGAGATGAAGCAAAAATTAAGGAGACTGGACCGAAATTAGAGGAGATCTGGTCCTCTTTCGAGGAAGGGGTAGAACCTAAATACCCGGACATTTATGAACAAATAGAGGAAAGCCTAAATCCAGCTATTGCTGCGGCCAATGCATCACCTCTCGATAAAGAAGTATTATTAAAAATTGATAACCAATTAATTCAGGTGTTGGATGAATTATCACAAAAGTTACCAGTTAACTAAAAGTCCAAACCCGGAACCAGCTGGCTCACAAAAAAGCTCGATTGATGCTCGAGTTCCACTTTGATAGTGGTTCTCGAGCTTTTTTCGATAATATTAATTCCTTAATCGTCAAGTACGCGGAAAAAGGGTCGATAAGTCTGCTGAGGGGCGTTGCTGTATATATCTTTAGTAACAGGTAAACCATATGCCGCCTTTTGCGGAGGCCTAAAATCTAGGGGGAGCGAAAATAACTCCGTCAGAATTGCTCATCTTCTCAATCAGCAAATCACGATCATCTTTTAATGGACGGTTTATCATAGTGTTATGCTGATCGAACCGAGAGTTGTTTTGGTTCCTTAAATGGAGATCATCAGTGTTTATGATCGGAAGTTACTACATTTATTGCAGCAGATGTTTTTTTGTCGCCTGAACTTACATAAATGGTGGCCTTTCCTGGGCTGACCGCCGTCACTAATCCGCTTCCGTTTACCGTAGCTACCTTAGTATTCGTTGAAGAATATGTAATTTTTGCATTGCCTTTCGGTGAGGTAATCACGGTTGGCTTCAACTGAAATGTCTGAGTTGGTGTTAACGGTTTGGAAGGACTTTTGACTGTTATGGAGGTTACCTTTATCGCTTGGGCGGCATGAGTTAAGGTAGCTGGACTTGTAACTAACGTTAAGGAAAACACAGCCAAAGTAGCTGACAATACAATTGTTTTCAATAATTTCATTTTCAGTCTCCTCTCGGAATCTTGTGAATTTAACAAATCTTGTTAAGCTAAAGTATCCCCCCTTTTGAATCTTCAATAAGATCCTTATATTGTAATAAAAGGATACCAACTCACTTTGGAGGAGATATAAGAAACGATGGTTTTTTACAAAAATAATTAGCCATTCTCTTATTTTAGTGTTAATAACCTGGCGAATGATTACTAGATTATTTTACGCGTGAGAAAAGTACCGAGACTCTTTCCTGTCCCCCGCACAAACCACATAAAAACGACACATTTTAGTGTTACTATGAATGGGTATTAAATATTAGGTAAACACATGACGAGGAGGAATGTTTAATGACAGGTATGGGCGGGGTATCGAGTGCAGCTAATATGCCAAGGAATAGTGGAATGGAAAATATGACTGGAGGGGCCGCGAAAAAACAATCGGCCAATCACCAGCATACTGAGGCAGCCCATCAGAATCACAATACAAAAATATCGGATCAGTATCGTGGGCAAACTGTTGATATTAAGGTCTAAAGGCACATACATAACCCAAGTAAAACTGCTGGACTCTTCCTGCAGATCTTACTTGGGGTTTCTTTTTCATTATAACAATAGGGGAATATTGTCCAGAGACTCGGCAAGTATTATTAAATGGAAAAGCTCGTCTTCTTCAGTTCCTCTGTGCTAAAGAGGATATCGTAAGACTCGATGGATTTCTCCCTTATGAATCCTTCAACAATTTGCTGCACTTCCGCTTCAGTAGCCCCATGAATCATAGCGTATACATTATACGGCCATTCAGGATAAGACTGGCGCTTGTAACAGTGGCTAACTTCTTCAAAGCTAGCCAGTCTTTGGCCAGCTTCATTAATCTTTTCCTCCGGCAGGACACAAACAAACAGACCATTGGCAGAAAAGCCGACTTTCCTGTGCTTCAGGATGACTCCAACTCTTTTTAATGCTCCTCCTGCCTGCAGCCTTTGTAAACGCAGGATTACCTCTTCCACTCTGCAGCCCGTCCGACGTGCTACTTCATGATAAGGCTCGGTTAACAACGGCAAATCTCCCTGCAACTCACGGATAATAAGCAGATCTAAAGTATCAATTTTGCTTTGTTCTCTTATGAATCTACTATCGTTATTTTTTTCTTGGACAAAATTCGTATTCGTTGCCGCTGGTTTTCCTTCCATATTCAAAAACAGCTTCAGCTTGAACACCTGCTCGGCTGGAAATTCATAGAGCTGTGTATTGCCAGCCGCCTCGCGGATCGGCTCAAGCATTGCTCTTCGTTCTTCCTCGGTTCGCGCTGTCAAGGTAAACCACATATTCAACCAATTACGTCTGCGATAATTGTGAGTGACGCCTTTATAGCTATTGACTACCGCGGCAGTCGTATAAAAACGGTCCTCTGCCACTTGCATCGCATACAATCTGCCCGTGTAACCGAGACCAGCCGGATTAAAAACACCTCCAATCCGCCGGATAACCCCTTGATTCTTAAGACTCTCCAGTCTTTGCAGCACTTCTTCCTGTTGTATCCCCAGCTCTTCCGCAACCACACGCCAAGGCTGTGTCACCAAAGGGATTTCTACCTGCAGCCGATTCAGCAGAATCCGGTCTGTTACATCCAGTTTCATCGGCTATCCCTCCTTAATCAGATGCGATGCCTCTGTTCTTTTGTAGCACCATGGTTCTTCAGCCATGAAGTTGCCGCCGCTGTAATAGTACGCTCGCGCCCGACAACCGCCGCAAATGTTAACATCCGGGCAGGAACCACAGGCTCCTTCGTATTTCTTGAAGTTCCTAAGGTCCCGGAATACCGGATTGTCTCTCCAGATATCATCAAATGGCTGCTCACGGACATTCCCCACCTTAACCGGCAGGTACGGGCAAATATGTACTTCGCCGTCCGGCAGCACGGAACAGTAGGCGACGCCGGCGAGACATCCCCGCGTGTAACGCATATCAAGACCCATGCTTTTGGCAAGCGGCATAAATTGGGGAGCGCATGTTGGCTTGATTTCAATGCTTGTTGTTTTCTGTTTGGATAACACGCTGCGCAGGACCGTGAAATACCGGTCCCGCTTCAGGGCATCTTCTTCAATATGGATGCCGCGGCCGGTGGGGACGAGAAAGAACGGATGCAAGGATGAGACACTCAACTTCTCCGCGAGCTCGGCCACCTGCTCAAAATCATCCATATTGTCGGCTGTAAGCGTCATATTAATCTGCACCCTCAAGCCGGCCTCCTGGGCATATCGTATCCCCTGTACCGCTCTTTCCCAGCCATCCGTAGTGTTTCTGAACCGGTTGTGGTAATTCGGAGTAGCGCTGTCTATGCTGATTGCGATCCCTCCCAATCCAGCTTTTTTGAGTTCCTCCGCCTTACCGGCGGTCAGAAGTGTACCGTTGCTTCCGAGTACGGGACGGAGCCCTTTGGCTGCCGCGTAAGAGATCAATTCGCACAGATCGTCACGTGTCAGCGGTTCGCCACCGCTAAAGATGAGGAGCCGGAATCCGGCCGCCTGGATTTGGTCAATCAGGCGGCGCCCTTCTTCCGTGGTCAGTTCACCTTCAGTAGGCGATGCCGGTCCGGAGTCACGGTAGCAATGTTCGCAATATAAATTGCATCTTTTGGTCACATTCCAGGATATGAGCATAACTTAAGCCTCCCTTTGGTGTTTATACGATTCCGATCTCACGGTCGCTTAAATAACAGGAAGGGTCGGCGGCCCAGAAATCACCGCTGACCGAAGCGCGGGCTCGAAAATTGCCGTTACAAATATCAAGCCAAGCACATTCTCTGCAGCGCCCCTTCAGGAGAGACTTTCTGTCCCGCAGCCCGGCCATTACCGGGTGGGCAGCATCACGCCAGATTTCGCTAAATTTCTGCTCACGAATATTACCGATTTCGATGTCCCTGGTGAACTGGTCGGGATAGGCTCTACCATGCCAATCTACACAACCGATCGCCACCCCGGAACGATTGCCGCCATTTCGCCGAAGGAGTTCCAGAAGCTCGGCCGCATGTTCAGGGTTGTGTTCCTTCATCCATTGGTACAAATAAACCCCGTCCGCATGATTGTCCACGGTAAGCAGTTCTACCTGCTTGCCTTTGCTGTGCAAATCCATCGTTTTGGCGATAATCTTGTCAAGTGCTAGTCGTGATTGTTCTCGGGTAACATCCTCCTGCTGTAGGGCGCTCCCACGACCGGAATAGACGAGATGGTAGAAGCAGGCCCGGGGGATATTTTCCCGTTCAATTAAATCAAGGATTCCGTCCAGGTCACCGTACGTATGTTTACTGATCGTAAACCGGACCCCCACCTTCTGGCCGATGGACAAGCAATTACGTATGCCAGCCAAAGCCTGCTCAAAGGAACCCCTTTTGCCACGGAATATGTCATGACGCTCTCCCAGTCCATCCAGACTAATGCCGACATATTTGACGCCTGCTTCCTTTAGCATTCTTGCCTTGTCAGGAGTAATCAAAGTACCATTCGTGGACACAACCGGTCGCAGCCCTTTACTGGCGGCAAAAGAAATCAACTCAAAAATATCCTTACGAATCAGCGGTTCTCCACCGGAAAACAGCAGGACCGGCACTTGAAATGCAGCCAGATCCTCAATGAACTCTTTTGCTTCTGCCGTTGACATCTCATCGGGATCTTTCACGGCACAGGCATCCGCATAGCAATGTCTGCAGCTCAGGTTACATGCACGGGTCACATTCCATACAACAACAGGCCCTTTGCCTGCTGAAACACCATGCGGCTTGGCTCCCGCCGTAATTGCATAACGCAGGTGATCTCCTTCGCCCTTCATACCTGTGAGCAGTTTCGTAACATTTATCACTATAGCTACCTCTTTTCTCTACTTAATGCTATAGAACCAATCATCAACTATTATATATTATATTTGTGAATTATTTAACAAGGATAGCTTCATATAATCTTCATAATTCGTAGCTACTCCTTTTTATTCCTCTAGATTTAATTTATTGGCAGGAATACCGAGTCTTAATCCAAACAACGTTGCCCCGATCAATAGCCAGACTATACCAGTAAAGAATCCTGAACTTCCGACCGGAATGATCAAGGATATACATAACACGAGAGCAAGTGCCGGTAAAACGGGATAAAAAGGAACTTTGAAATGGTTTTGTCTTTCGTTTATCGATAAGCGTCTTCTGGAAATGAAGAAGGCAATCATGGTGAAGATAAAAGTTAATAAATACAAAAATCCCGTTGCTGATACCGCAATATTAATCGAACTGAACAGGGTAAATAGGACTTGAATGCCAACACCTAAAACAATAGCCCATACTGGGGTTTTTAGACGGGGATGTATGTACGATATTTTTTGGGGCAGCAGTCCGTTTCGTCCCATCGCAAAGGCTGTCCTCGAAATGGAAAGTATAAATGCATTTGCAGTAGCAGGCAGCGCGATGACGATGATAATATTGACAATAACAGGTCCTACATTACCCATAAATTGCTGGCTTGCCAGTGCGATTGGAACGGAAGACGCTCCAAGTTCTCCCCAAGGAACAACACCTATAGCCACGAACAGCATCCCTATATAAAGCAGAAGAACAACGCTGATGGAACCAAAAATTGCCCTTGGGATGATTTTTCGCGGATTTTTAATTTCCTCCCCCATAGCTACGATAGCATCCCAACCCACCATAGAAAGAAATCCAACCAATCCTGCAGCAAAAATTCCTTCAAGACCCTTTGGAGCAAAAGGTGTATATAAAGAGTAATCAACATGTTTGAAACCCATTGAGAAAAAGCCCAGTAACAATAGGATTTCAATGATCACTATACAGACTTGAACGATCCCGCTGAGCTTAACGCCCATAATGTTAAGAGCTCCTAATACCAATAAAAGAATAACCGCACTTAGGATGGGTGAAGCCCCGGTTAAAGCATTTAAATAGTTGCCGAATCCTTGAGATACAAAACTGCTTGCTGCCAACCATGCTCCCCAATAGGCCCAACCAACCAGAGTTCCAATCAGAGGTCCCATCGTTTCACGTACATATTCATAGGAGCCTCCGGCTCGAGGGTATCTGGTTGCCAATTCCGCATAACACAATCCCAACAGAATTTCGAGTACAGCAGCTAAAGTAAATGCTACCAATACGGATGGTCCTGCTTTACCGGCAGCCACACCACTTAATACAAAAATCCCTGCACCAACCATTGCTCCGATCCCCAAAGAAGTGGCTTCTTTAAAACCTAATGTTCTGTTGAGCTCCATATTGCGCTTCGATGAATCAATGACCATTACACATTTCATGTTAGTACCTCCATTGAAGAAAATATGAAAAATGCTATCTTTCTAAAAAATAACATGATAAATTGGTTTATTGTAGAGCCAATATTGCGAATTACAAGGGTACCACTTATAAGGAGTGCAAAAGATCATGTGGATTCTCATAGATAAGTTGTCGGACATGCCATTAATCAGACAAGTATATGAACATATCCGTACACAAATATTGCGGGGAGAATTAAAGACCGGGGACCGGCTGCCTTCTTCCCGTGAGTTGGCTTTTGACATTAAAGTTTCCCGTAATGTTGTTATTGAAGCCTACGAGCAACTCATTGCAGAGGGATACTTGGAGAGCCGTCAGGGATCAGGAACTTATGTGGCGGAAGGAACTTTTTTGGAGGAGTTGAATTATCACTTAGCGTTGCCTTCACTTCAGGCTGTGGAATCCAGGGAGAACCCTAAGGACGTGATTGATTTTCGATCCGGCATTCCTGATTTGGACTTATTCCCCCGAAAAATATGGGGGCAATTAGCATACCGTATGTCACTGGAGACCTCCCATACCGCATTTGGCTATGGAAATCCCGAGGGTCGTTTGGAGTTGCGGTTGGCATTAACGAAATATTTACTTCGAACTAGAGGCATTCGTTGCACTCCTGAACAGATAGTAGTGACCTCAGGAGCGACTCAAGCCTTTTCACTAATAGCCAAGCTTCTTCTCAAACCGGGAGATGAAGTAGTAATCGAGGATCCAGTAACGCATGAAATACAAACCATATTTACCGAACCCGGTTCCGTTCTTTGTCCAGTCCCGGTCGATGGATATGGCATGAAAACAGACCTGATCCCTCCTGATAAGAAACCGGCATTTATTTTTGTTACACCCTCCCACCAATTCCCTCTTGGGGGTATATTACCGATCCAGAGAAGACTGCAATTGATCAAGTTTGCCAGAGCAACCGACTGTTACATCGTTGAGGATGATTATGACAGCGAATTCCGCTATCTCGGGCCACCCATCAGCTCATTACAAGGGTTAGAGCCTGAACGAGTGATTTATGTTGGAACATTTAGTAAAATACTGTCTCCAGGTCTTCGGGTTGGATATCTTATTCTTCCCCCCTCCCTTACGGATCGCTGCAGGAATATAAAGTGGTTTAACGACCTTCATTCCCCGTCACTGGAACAGCTAACGCTAGCACGTTTTATTGAGGAAGGTCATTTAGAGAGACATGTTTCAAAAATGAAAAAGATTTACCGGCAGCGCCGCGAAACCTTAATAAATAGTCTTACACATCATTTTCCAAACCAGATCAAAATATCAGGTCATTCAACGGGTCTTCATTTCATAGTGGAATTTACTGAACTGGATTTCACAAAAGAGTTGCTTCAAAAAATATATGAGCATCATGTACGAGTCTACCCGGTAGAACTTCATACCATCTGCAAAGAAGATCATAATAACAAACTCATCCTAGGATACGGGAACGTGAGTATGGAGCTGATTGAGAAAGGAATTTTAAGATTGAGGAATGCAATGATGTGAGGGATACGGTCATCAGCAGCTAAAAAAACGACCGTTCCCCAGTGAAACACCGGAAAACGGTCCTTCTATACCTTAAGCATATTGCTATTACATTTTAACACGCTGCAACCGAAGTGCATTAAGAACTACAGAAACCGAGCTGAGTGCCATGGCTGCTCCTGCAACCCAAGGAGCCAAGAGTCCAATAGCCGCAATAGGAATTCCTAATGTGTTGTACGCCAACGCCCAGAACAGATTCTGGCGGATGTTCGTCATTGTTTTACGGCTCATATAAATAGCATCCGGAATGCTTGTGAGCTCCCCGCGAATAAGTGTGACGTCCGCAGCTTCCATGGCAACGTCTGTACCTGTTCCGATGGCCATCCCAATATCGGCCATTGCAAGTGCTGGAGCATCGTTGATACCGTCACCGACCATGGCCACTCTTTTCCCTTGAGCCTGGAGCTTCTTGACTTCCTCCGCTTTACCTTCTGGAAGAATTTCAGCGAGTACGTTCCGAATCCCGACCTGTTTCGCAATAGCTTGTGCGGTACGCTCATTATCTCCGGTAATCATGATAACTTCAATTCCCATCTGTTCAAGCCGCGCTACCGCCTCGCTTGATGTTTCTTTAATCGTATCGGCAACGGCTACCATGCCTGCATATACCCGGTCGATAGCGATCAGCATGGCTGTCTTCCCTTCCTCTTCGAGGGCCGACATTGCATTTAAAGCATCCTTGCTGTCCACCTCATATTTAGCCATCAGCTTCCGGGTACCGGCGAGAATTTCTTTCCCCTCGATTACTGCACGAATACCAAATCCGGGGATCGATTCAAATTCTTCTGCTGATGAAAGTTCGATGCCTTTGTTTCGAATACCGGATACGATTGCGTCTGCAAGAGGGTGTTCCGAGTTCTTTTCCGCTGATCCAACCAGCCTTAGAAAATCTTTCTCTTCCATTCCCACTGCACGCACATCAGTCAATTCCGGTTTGCCTTTGGTAATGGTCCCCGTTTTGTCGAGAATAATGGCATTAATCTTATGTGTTGATTCCAGGTGCTCGCCGCCTTTAAACAATATCCCCCATTCTGCAGCCCTGCCCGAGCCGGCCATGATTGAAGTAGGGGTTGCTAAACCGAGGGCGCATGGGCAGGCAATAACCAGCACCGCAATCGCATTTTCCAATGCTTCCGCAATATTACCCGGTGAGACTAAGAAATACCACACGATAAAGGTGATGACGGATATTCCGACAACAATCGGTACAAAAATGCCGGAAATTACATCCGCTACCCGCTGTATTGGAGCTTTAGAGCCCTGTGCCTCTTCAACAATTTTGATAATTTGAGCTAATGCAGTTTCTTTTCCAATTTTGGTGGCCTGAATCTTTAAAACGCCGTTTTTGTTAATGGTAGCCCCAATAACCTGATCTCCCGCATTTTTGCCCACGGGTATGCTTTCCCCTGTTAGCATGGATTCATCAACAGAAGAGTAGCCTTCTACAACCTCCCCGTCCACCGGAATCTTCTCGCCCGGCTTAACGATGATAAGATCTCCAACAATGACCTCTTCAATAGGAATGCTCACTTCCTGATTGTCCCGAATCACCAAGGCGGTTTTTGCCTGCAACCCCATTAAGGTTTTAATTGCCTCCGAGGTCCGACCTTTGGCCAGCGATTCAAATAATTTCCCGAGGATAACCAGAGTGATCAGAACAGCACTTGTCTCGTAATACATGTCCGGGCCATGATGAACATCAGCGCCTCTTATTACCCAATCAATGGTTAGATACAGGCTATAGAAATAGGCTGCCGAAGTCCCCAAAGCAACAAGAACGTCCATGTTTGCACTTTTATTTCTTAACGCTTTATAAGCTCCCACATAGAATTGTGCCCCTATATAAAATTGAACCGGGGTGGCGAGCAGGAATTGAAACCAGGGATTCATAAAAAGATCCGGTGTCCAAATCCAGGACATAAAAGAGATATGACTTACCATGGACCAGAGCAGCGGAAAAGATAAAACGGATGAAATAATGAGCTTTCTCTGTTGACCCTTGATTTCCCGCTTACGCAGCTCTGCCGGGTCCATTTGCTGTTCTTCGGAAAGAACAGCTTTATAACCGAGCTTCTGGACTCTTTGCTGCATATCGGAAATGGTAACATCGAGAGGGTTGTATTCCACATGTGCTTTTTCCATTGCAAAGTTAACGGTTGCTGAAGATACGCCGGGCATTTTATTTAATGTTTTCTCGATCTTTGCAGCACAGGCCGCGCAAGTCATGCCCATCAACTGAAAATCAACGCTTTCTTTAACGGTTCCATAACCCAGTTTTTCAATTTGTTCTTCAACATTCTTCAAGCTCAGTTGCCCCGGATTAAACGTTACCGTTGCTCTCTCCATGGCGAAGTTAACATTCGCTTCTTGAACGCCGTCCAGTTTCTTTAACCCTTTTTCGATCCGATTTGCGCAAGCAGCGCATGTCATTCCTGTAATTTGAAGAGTTTCCTGCTTATTTGCATTGTTTTGAGACTCCACTTATAATCCTCCTTTTCAGAGCAAGCTATTTCATTAATTTATTTACCGTAAGCAGAAGCTCATCAATTACAGCATGATCCCCCTCATGCAAACGATCTATAACACAGCTTTTCATATGATGCTCAAGCAGCATCTTGCCCACCCCATTCAGTGCAGACTGAATAGAAGAAATCTGGTTCAATACATCATCACAATAAGTATCCTTTTCTATAAGGCCTTTTACCCCTCGGACTTGACCTTCGATACGGTTTAGCCGTGTAATCAATTGTTTCTTTGTATTAGCGGAATGATGACTTTTACGCTCTTGAGAGTCTGAACAGTGCTGGGATTTCTCTTCTGTTATTTCGTCCATGTTCTTGTCTCCTTGCTGACTCTATATTAGAAAAATAAGCCGACCGGTTGGCGGCTTATTTTTTAGTTATTTACTTAACCTCATATCTTTGATCTTCTGAAGATCTACATTGCCCTCCACACCAATTTCTTTTAAAGCGCCTTTGATGGAGTTAACGCAGTGGTTACAGGACATTCCTTCTACAGTCAGTTTTGCATTTGTCATTTATTCCATCCCCTTTATTCATTATCTACATCCACCACACTATACCCCCCTAGGGTATTTGTCAAGTCATTTTGAAATTGCAGTCAGTGAATATTTTAGGAGCGAGTGCCTATTGTTTTAAAACTCTTTTTAAGCACGCTTATAAAGTTTTAAAGGACAAGCCCCTAGAGTATTAAATCACGGGCTTGTCCTTCTTAATTTACTTTCGTTTGAATTCCATTAGATTAAGCGGCCATGGCCCGACAAGCCTTAGCACATTTAAAGCATGCCTCCGCACAAAGTCGACAGTGCTCCGAATCATGTTTCTTACATTCGTTTCCACAGGCCTCACAGGCATCTGCACAAACCTTACAAATCTCTTTTGCATAGGCACTATTCATTGACATGGCTTGCGCAGCAAAAGCACAAATATCCGCGCATTCCCGATCAAGACGAATACATTCCTTCATCATTCCAACATGGCCTTCCTCTAAACAGGACGTGTAGCAATGGTTACAAGCTACCATACAACGGAGGCATTCTTCAATACAATCTTTAAACTGTTCATGGGACATTGGTAAGACTCCTTTCATGATCAATTTTAGATAACTCTCTCTTTTAGCCTTTTCTGAAGTAATAATTTTTATGCAGCTAATTAGATTCTATGTATTTCTCATTAAATTTTAAAGATTATCAAACGGCTCACGCTAAAATCAGTCACGATCCCCTCTTCCCATTTGCGCATCGTCTTTAATGTGCTTCGGAATTCCGCCGCCACTGCCGCTATTGTTATTGTTCATGTTGTTCCCCATACCTCCCGGGATTATCTTCTTCCAATAAGTGAGGGTTGTCTCATCTTAGATAGCCCCTTTATAATGCTCTCGAAAGGAGGCGACCATGAATATATCGAAAATTTTCGCCATTTTGCTGATTTGGATATTCGTAAGTGTGTCAATTCTAAGCAGCGGTACAGCCGATGCTGCGCCGGTACTCCAAAAGGGAAATCAGTCAGGGGATGTATGGGATCTCCAGTATCGGTTAAAAACACTGGGTGTTTATCCTCAGCCATTAGATGGCACTTATGGAACAAACACTAAAGCAGCCGTTTATAAGTTTCAAAAGAAATACGGCCTGCCAGCTGACGGAATTACAGGCGCCAAAACTTGGGCATTGTTAAAAAAACACTCTTTGAATATTTACGAAATGGATATCATGGCTAAAATCATATACAGTGAAGCACGTGGCGAGCCTTATACCGGCCAAGTTGCTGTTGGCGCTGTAGTTATGAACCGGATTCAATCAAATCAATTCCCAAATAATATCAAAGATGTAGTATTCCAACCTGGTGCATTTACGGCTGTAGATGATGGTCAATTTTGGCTCATTCCCAACCGGACAGCTTATTTAGCTGCTTTGGATGCCGTCCGTGGGTGGGACCCAACCAACCATTCACTCTATTATTTTAATCCGGATACAGCTACCAGCAGCTGGATTTGGACACGTTCCCAAAATCTTAAAATTGGAAAACATATCTTTGCCAATTAAAAAGCACTTTTTGAACAACACAAAGAAATCGCCCTAAAAGAGCGATTTCTTTTATAAAATCAGTAGCTAAACGTTAAATTGGGTAATTGCTTCTCTCGTTTCATTTACAGATTTGAACATAGTTTCCGATGCTTCTGTAATTTCTGTCAAGGCATGCACCTGAATATCGGATGCCTTTACGATCTCCTGTAAGTTAGAAGAGGTATTCTCAGCGATAGTAGAGACTTCCAGAATAGAATCCGATATTTGTTGAGTACCTTGTGAAATCTCTTTTGTAGCGTCGTAGACCTGTTTATTTTGTACAGCAATGGTTCGGGAATAGTTTGTAATTTCTTCAAGGGCAACACCTGCTTGGTAAATAACGCTGTCACGTTCACCCCAAACCAGATCATATTCTGGTGAAAACTTTTTACAGCTTGAGTATACTTCACGAATGGAAGCATGTCCTTGAAATTTGTTATTTCATCTCCGGCTGCATACACTGCGCTTCCAATTCCCATGATTGATTTTTATTAAAAGTTACTCCTAACCTAAGAAAAAGGTGTCCGACCTCAGCCCAAGCCTTAAGGTTTCCAACGGGATCGGGTCCGAGAAGGAAATGTTGCCAAGGTTGACATTAGGTCCGGCTAATTTGATAAAAGTAGTCTGTATTTTCTTGGATGGAGCTTCAAAAATGATTTTACGCAAATCAATTTCGGCTTCGATAATTCTATCAATGATCTCCAGTCTCATTTCTCCATCTTCCAGGCATATCCCGCTGGTACCACTTTCTCTGGCTTCAGTGATCACCTTTGCAGACCCCGCCTCCATATCCTCAAGGATCCACTCCACCCATTCGGAAGCCTCCTGATACTTGGCCTTCAAGCTGTCTTTGGCGCCCACTTCACTCATAACAATGAAATCCTTTGAAAATTCTTTAATATAGACAGCTTTTTCTTTATTGCTCATTTCAAGTGTTCCATTCGATATTTCGATATACCTGCTGTTAAACTTCCGGATAAAACGATCGAATTCACTCACTTTATTCTGGCTTACAAATTTCTCAAATAACGTCCCGCCGAAATAGAAGTCGACTTCGTTTTCCTGAAGACAGGCAATTTTTTCTTCCAGATGTTTGGTAACCACCGAGGTTCCCCACCCGAACTTTACAAAATCAATATATTGGCCTGAGCTGTTAATGGTATCTTTAAAAAAATGCAACGGGACGCCATTATCGATAAGCGCTGTAATTCCATCCAACCTCGGTTTGCTGCTTCTCTCCGGCAGGTTAAGTCCAGTATTAATCACAGATCCACCCTCTCAATCCTAGGGAAATTATTCTTCCGGTTCACTTTCATTACAAAGTTAAAACTCAGCTCATCCAGACACAGCTCTATATCGCCCGCCTTAAATTCTGGTCTGCTGTCGACAAAAAATTTATGCGCAGCTTCGGATTTCCTTATTCTGAGCGCGGTGTCACCCGCAAGCTTATAATCACGGTTCTCTATGATCTCCTTCATAAACTCCGCGCAGGCAAGGTCCTCATCCCCGGTTGGATGGGAAGCGATGATTTGAATTTTTTGATGTGCCCCATATTTCTTCTCAATGTATTCCGCTGTTGTTTTCGCGTTCGAAAAACCGGTAACAAACACATGATCTGCGTTTAACGCATTCAAAGCCGCTTTCACACCATTGGTTGTTTTCTGGACAAGTGTCTTACCGGCCAGCTCTGTTTCAAGAAGATTTACCGGAGAATTATCCAGATCAAACCCGGCAATATACAACCCATTTATTTCCCCGGCCAGCATGTATTCAGGGTGTTCTTCCTTCAGTTGAAATGCTAAATCGGTGGTCTCAGCCAGCAGAATCTCTTTAGTTCCTTTAATAAAAGCATAGTGGGCAAAGGTAAAAGCCCGTATGACGTCGATGACAACATTCACATCGGCATGAGCCAGATGATGAGAGTGCCCCTGAAATATGTTAACTGGCAACCTGTGCGCCTCCCCTTTTATCAGCATATACCCAGTGTATTCCCTCAAGTTCAGATGGTTACCAGCCCGGATTGGCACACAAATAAGGATCATAGCTTTACACTTCCGGATGAAGGTCAATCCCTTTTTCGGCACATCGTTTCGTTCCACAAAAAAGCCTACCGAGGCCGGTAGGCTTTTTTGGATTCACTTACCTAAAATTCATTCTACTAATTGTCCCCCTGCATAATAAAACGGAACAGTAAGTCCACATCTTCCGGCTCATGCGCTACGATTTCAATATCCCTGATTTCTGCTTCTTTGAACATTTTGCTGAGTGCAACATATTGGGACAATTTCGATCTGAGATTTAGACGGTCTCCTTCTGTCGTAACCAGTTCTACCACACCTTTGCATTTATCCAGTACCTCGAAAAAACCATCGACATTTTCAAGCTTATAAATTTTCATAAGAGCCACTCCTTCTTTTTTCAATCTGTTAAATCGATTACGTAATCGATTTAACAGATTGAAAATAAAAAGCGATTGAACAGAAATGTGGTTAATCGCTCGCTTCTTATTTTCAGAATGAATTTCTTAAAATCAGCTCGGCGGGCAGCCGGTATTCCCTGTATTCCTTCTGCGGATTCTGAATCCGGCTCATCATCACCTCCGCTGACTTCTGTCCCAGTTCGAAAGAACGCTGGCGTATAACGGAAAGCGGCGGGTCCATGACCTCGGTCCATTCATAATCATCGAAGATGATCAGCCCCAGTTCCTCAGGTACCTTCACCTTAGAGTCGCGAATATAGCTTACAACGCCTTTTCCCATTATATTATTGGCGACAAACAGTCCATCAACCTGATGATCGCTGATTAAGGTCCGAGCATAATTATAGCCGTTCGCAGCGCTGATCTCACCAATCAGCACCAGGGATTCGTCAAAGGGGAGTCCACACTCCATCAAGGCCTGCTTGTATCCCTGAAACCTTTCATTCACTGAGGTAAGGCTCAATTCTTCCGATATGTATCCAATCCTTTTAATACCCTTATCTACCATCGCTTTAATTCCGCTGCAGGTACCTTCCACACTCTCGGAAACAATACAATCTCCATACTTACTGTTGCTCTTGGGTTTACGGTCAACAAATACAATAGGGTAATCCCCGAATACCCCTTCCTTATAATACGATGCCCCTTCAATCGGAGCGATTATCAATCCGTCTATATTCTGGGTATTGAACATCTTTATGCAGCGAATTTCTTCATCGTAATTTTCCTGTGAATTGCTGAGCAATAAATGGTATCCCTCGTTTTTCAGAACGCTTTCAATTCCATTGGCGATGGACATGAAGAAATGGTTCGAGTTATCCGTGTTTTTGATAGGAACAATCAGTCCAATAATAAATGACTTTTTGTTTCGCAAGGATCTCGCTACAGGATTAGGGGTATAGTCCAGTTCCTCCATAGCCAATTTGACCTTGGTCTCCACTTCATGCGATACGTATCGTGTTTTGTTAATAACATGGGACACCGTTGCAGTGGAAACACCTGCATGCTTCGCTACATCTTTAATTCGGACAGCCATGCGATAACCTCATTTTAAAGTGTTTATTACTTACATTACTGCGAGATGTAACAACTGTCAAATATCGCGCGGAACACACAGGTCAGCATTTCATTTATTCGGAAGAGCTGTAATTTATAGCTTAAATGCCTCTACGGAGATCCTTAACTCTTCTGCCAGAGAGGATAGAATACTTGCGCTTGAGAACACCTCCTCCATGGATGCCATCTGCTCTTGCGTTGCGGCGGATACGGAATGAGACCTGTCTGCGGATCCTTCACAGATCCGGGTAATTTGCCCGACCGAGTCCATAACATCCGCCATATCCAATCGGATGTCTTCTATGGCTTCTGCAACAGCCCCCGTATCACCGGTTATTTCCCTTACTGCCGATAGAATGCTGTCGAACGCCTGACCCGCAGATTCAGTTTTCTCTTTGCCGGCAAACACATCCTGCTTGATTCCTTCCATTACAGATACGGTATTCAGAATATCGGCTTGAACTCCTGCGATTAATTCCTGAATCTCTGTTCCCGCTTGTGAAGAGTTCTCAGCAAGGTTTCGAATCTCTTGAGCAAGAACAGTGAACGCCCGTCCGTTAGGTCCAGACTGTGAAGCCGTTATTCCGGCGTTTAAAGCCAGAATTCTCGTGCGCCCGGACAGCTGCGTTACCAGATCCACGATACCGTTGATCCTCTTGGATTTATCATGCAGCTCTTTAATATGCAGGACAGCTGTTTCAGTCTGGTTGTACATGTCCTGAATTCGCAAGACCGCCTCCTGAATTTCCTGGTTGCCTGCCTGAGCTCGCTTTAAAGTCAGTTGAGCAGATTCTGTTACCCCTGTAATCCTTTGTGCCATCGTATCCATCCTTTGATACGCACCCGCAATCTTGCCGTTCATTTCATGAGTGGTCTCGGCCTGAACACTGCTGCCCAGGGCAACCTCCTGAATTTGCAGAGCGATCTCTTCAGCGGCTTTCGAAGTCTGCTCCGTGTTGGCCGTTAGAAGCACTGAGGTGCCGGCAACCTGTCCAGAGGTTTCATACACAGATCTTAAGATTTGCTTTAAATGAAGAACAGTACCGTTAAGCTGCTCCGACATCCTGCCCAGTTCATCTCTTGTGGTCACCTCAATGGCATTCGTGAAGTCTCCTTGTGCCATATTGAAGGCCAGAAGGTTCACTTTGCGGATTTGAAGCGTTAAATAACGGGAGAAGAGGTAAATGACAAGGACAACAAACAGCAGTGCACCACTGATGATCGCTGCAGATTTCACCAACAGTGCTTTTAATGGAGCGAGCAGTTCCGCTTCGGGAATAACAAGCGCCAGCTTCCATGACGTTTCAGGAACGTCTTTGTAGAAAACCCGGTAGTTCTCCCCTTTATTCGCATAAGAGGTTGATCCGGCCTCGTTGGTGAGCATGACTTTTCCCGCAGCGGCAAGGCTTTCGTTGGAATCAGTGGTTACGTTTGCGGTCAGCATTTTCTTCTTGTCCGGATCCACAATATAGACTCCGCGTTTGTCCACAAGAAAAGCCCAGCCTGCATCACCCGGTTTAATCGCAGATACCGTGTTTTTCAAATTCTCCAGATTAATATTGGCTGAGATGGCCCCTCTAAACTTCCCGTCATAATTGTAAAACGGGGCCGAAGCCGTCAAAATCGTGGCATCCGAGTTCTCATCATAATAAGGGTCACTCCAAACAATGCTGTCAGTGGTTGCCTCTGCCGCCTTATACCATAACTGGGAGGGGTAATTATAGCTTTCGGTATTGTAATCCTCAGAATACAGAATTTGGTCATTAAAGCGATAAGCATATGAACCGAATAATTTTAGATATTTCTTATATTGATACGGTTCGTACCAGACGCCAATCCCGAAGGTTTCCTCGTTGGTCGTTAAATACTTGCCGATCAGTGAATACATCGTATCTTTGGAAATTTGGTCCCCGGTCGATTCCATGGTTCGCGCCAGTGTCTCAGGCAGTTTCAAATGGGCGGTCAGCTTGTTTTGCATCTGTTCGATAGTCGCATTCAATAAATACTGCATCTTGGTATCTATTTCCTGATTCATCAGCTCTTTAGAGCTGAAGTACGTAAACCCTGACAGGAGAGCCATAGCCAGCAGCAGCATGGGTAGAATAAAAGCATATATTTTCGAGCGCAAGCTTTTAAATTGTAATTTCATCATACCTAATCCCCTTGAGTAGTAGAAAATAATATGACATAATACAAATGACAAAGTATGGTGGCGACCATTATAACTCCCCATATACGTCAATCAGCCGAGAGTGAATGCAGACGATATCTATTTAGCCGTAGATCGTTCGGGTTCGCTCTCTTTTATTTAAAATGACTCGCGGACAACCAGCTCAGCTTCAAACATATAGCCCCGGTTTTTCAGCCCCGCTTTTTGAATACGATGGATAAGCATTTCCGCCGCCTTTTTTCCCAGCTCGTTGGAGGGCTGCCTGATTACCGATAATGCGGGGTGGACAATTTCTGTCCATTCGTAATCATCGAACCCGATGAGCGCTATGTCCTCTGGAATTCTGATGTTGTTCTCTTTCAGGTATTTGACAGCTCCCAGACTCATGGCGTTATTGGCGACGAACAGTGCTGTTGCTCCCTCCTCTTGAAGTAACTGTCCGGCCAGCTCATACCCCGTCTCCCAGCTCATATCGCCTATTTTTAGCAGAGATTCATTGAAATCGACCTTGTAATCACTGAGTGCCTGGCGGTAACCATCCATTCTCTCTTTACTCGTGGAAATATCCGGAAGTCCTGCAATACATCCGATTTTGCGGTGTCCTTTGTCCAACAGTGCGGTAACTCCGCAATATGCTCCCTTTGTCCCGTCCACCAGTACCCAGTCACCCGGGGGTTCAGCAGGCTTACGGTCGATAAATACAACAGGATAATCACCGAACAGTTTATCTGTTTCACTGCAAAGCTTTGAAGTGGGTGCGATAATCAATCCGTCAATATTCTGTGTGTTGAACATTTTAATCCGTTCGATTTCTTCGAGATGATTCTCTTGAGAATTGCTGAGCAGCAAATGATAGCCGTACTTTTTCAATATACATTCAATCCCATTTGCAACCGATAAGAAGAAGTTGTTGGCATTGTCGTTTGCTTTGATCGGGACGATCAGGCCTATCGTATTGCTCTTGCGGCTGCGAAGAGAACGCGCTACAGAGTTAGGGATATAATCCAACTGTTTCATAGCCTTGGTTACTTTTTGCCGCACTTCTGCGGACACGTTCTTTGTGCTGTTGATAACATGCGATACGGTAGCCGTGGAAACACCTGCTTCGATGGCGACATCTTTAATTTTGACTTTCATTTCTCCACATCGCTTCCTGTAGCTGTTTTTAATATGAGGATGGACAATCACAGGCATTGGCCATCCTCATGCAGTTTTCTAGAGAGCCGTCTGAACGTTCACATCATCCAGATTGATATGCCCCCAGCCGCCGGTTTCCCGATCTATTAATTGAATGTAAAAGCTTTCGCCAAGAAACTTTCCAGCATCCCAAGTGACCCTGCGGTAATTCTCGGAATCCTGACCGGTTTCCTTGAACAGCACCGCACCGTCGGAGGCTCTAACCAGGGCGACAAACAAGTTAGCAATATTGTGCCCACCGCTTACGAGCAGGTCAATTTTACCGCTTCCGCCGAGCTTGAAGGTTGCGCTTCGCATCTCTCCCACTCCTGCGTCTCCGCCATCCTTATGGCTCCATAAGTGGTATGCGCCCTGTGGATTGAAACTTCCTCCCCAGTAGGTCGTGTCCGTCGCAACATCCGCGCCGCTGAACGCATTGCCGCTGACGATTGTCCATCCAAGCAGGTTCCCCATCTCAAAGTCATGATTAACCAGTTCTCCAGTTGCGCCAGTATTCACAGCTTTCACATCCTGGAACTGAGCCGTACCGTTCCATACATTCAAACCGAATCGTCCTGAGGAAAAGGATGAGTCGTTCACATTAATCAGCAAAGCGTCATCGATGTATACCTTAATATTGGGGCCGTAAGCGGTCACCTTGAGGTTGTAAACCGTATTGTTGTTTACCGTCCCTCTCACTTCTTTCAAAATGGTCGCCTGCCCGTTGACTATTTTGAACAGCTTGACGACTTTGTTTAGGGCATCGACATTCGCGACGTAAGCATTGGATGCGGTGGCGTTCGAGCGGAATACCAGGGCCCCTGCACCTCCGCTGCTTACGATGATTTTTCCTTCATAGCGGAAATCCGTTCCCGTTTGTTCTGCAAGCATAAATCCGTCAGTCGTATGCGTGCCCTGTTTTCCGCTGCCGGTATCGATCCAGCTGCCGCTAACATTGGAGAAGCCAGACAAATTCGTACTGAAGAAAGGCTGTGCGCCCGAAGGAATTAGCTTGATATTCTGAAAAAAGGTATTGGAATTCCAGACATTCAGGCCTGCATTGCCGCTTGCATACGTACTGTCATTGGCATCGATGACCATTGCCTGATCCACATAAACCTTCATATTCGATCCTGCGGCTTCCACCTTCAGATGGTAGCCCCGGTTCGTATCGATTGGCATGGCGGCAACTTTAATTTCCGTCAATGAACCGGCGCTATTCATGCGGATCAGCTTCACACTGTCGTTTACCGCGTCGATATTGGCGAAATACCCGGCGGTTGCCGATGGATTGCTGCGAAACAACAGGGCTCCCGCTCCTTTTCCAAGACCGTCTGTAATCTTGACATCGGCTTCATAAACGAAGTTTGCCGCTGTATTTTCCGACACGATAAACCCGTTATCCGAGCTTCTTCCCTGCTTCCCGGATACGGTGTCGGCCCATAACCCGCTCTGCGTCGTCCAGCCTCCGATGTTCGAAACTACCGGAGTTACACCGGGTGCCCGCTGCAGCGGATACACTTGTAAGGAAGTCAGCGACGCATTGCCGCCATTTGCATAAATCTCAAGACCGTTACCGGATTTACCTGGGAAAATCAGATTGCTCATGCTTACGATGCCATCATTTCCGAACACCTCGACGGATGAACGATCCACAAAAATGCGCATTTTTACCACATTGTTGACCGGCTGCAGAACTGCCTCGTATTTGCCGGCAAAGCCTGCGTTAAAGGAGCTTGTTCCGGAATTTGTCCGGTCCGTAAACAGCTTGCCAACCGCGCGGTTATAGCCGATAACGGTTTCCTGTCCGTTTCCTTTGCGGATTTTGAAGCCATATTCGGAAGCGGTTGAAGTATTGTTCTGAAATTCGGCTACAATCTCGTAAGCGTCTCCTGTGAATGAGGACAGCAAGTTGCTGTTCGAGGACGAAGCAGGCGCTATGGTTTGATTGCTCCAGCTATAGGCAGGCTCACGCAAACCATTTAATTCACTCACCGCAGTCTGTACAGCCCGGATGCCTTGGGCCGTATTGGTCAGTTTGAGTTCGCGGGGAATGCTCATCGCGCTTCGCCAAGGCGTCGTCAAGGCGTCATTGGCATATTGCCAATTGCTCATCCACCCCAGCCACAAACGGCGTCCGTCCGCTGCAGGCACATCGCTCCAGGATACGGCGGCGTAGAAATCCTTGCCGTAATCGCTCCACAGTACATTACCGGCAGGGTTGCTGTTTACAAAGGTTTTACCGTCAAACGTTCCAACAAAATACTGCATGCCCGATCCGCCGCCCGGATTGCCGTTGCCAATGCTGACCTGCATCACCCATTTTTTGTTCTGGGGATTGCCGTCAACCGGCAGTTCAAACAAATCCGGGCACTCCCATACGCCGCCGTGCGAGCCCTGACCGACACCGAAGTCACTTTCAAAGGCCCAGCTTTTTAAATTGGCGGAGCTGTAAATTTTGACCCGGTCCCCCGCGGCCAGCAGCATAACCCATTTACTTGTCGGCTCATGCCAGAACACTTTCGGGTCCCGGAAATCCGCGATTCCCGGATTCGGAATCACCGGGTTGCCGCTGTATTTGGTCCAGATTCTACCCTTATCCGTACTGTAGGCAATGCTTTGCACCTGGGAATTGGAAACGCCGTCTTTATTCTGGGTATACATGGCGATCATGGCTTCCTTGCCAAAACCCGCCGTATTGTTCCAGTCAATCACTGCGCTCCCCGAGAAAATATCTCCCTTGTCATCCGGGTACAGCGCCATCGGCAGCTGCTCCCATTTCACCAAATCCTTGCTGACCGCATGTCCCCAATGCATCGGGCCCCACTGCAGACCGTAGGGATAGTATTGATAAAATAAATGATACTCTCCCGCGTAATAGACCATCCCGTTCGGATCATTCATCCAGTTCGCTTCCGGTGTAAAGTGAACCTGCGGACGATATTCCTCATCATAATAACCGGCATCCTTTGCATAGAGCTGTCCAGAGAACAGGGGAAGCAGGCTTAACAGAGCTGCAAGAACAGTAAGAACTAGCCTTTTTCTCAACATTGCACTTCCTTTCGCGGCTGTTTATTTTTTTGATAGCGTTTACAAATCCTGCAAAAAAACATCCCTGCCCAGACCCCTAAGTACGATGAAAGGCTGCGGCAAGGACGTGTTACGATTTAGTTGCGAAGCTTATCGAGCAGAACGGCAATAACGATGACCAGACCTTTGACAATCATTTGCCAATAGAAATCGACATTCAATAGAGTCAAGCCATTGCTTAGTACAGCCATAATCAGTACACCAATGATCGTGCCCTGAATTTTGCCGACGCCGCCGACAAAACTCGTTCCTCCCAGGATAACGGCGGCAATTGCATCCAGCTCGAAGCTGATGCCGGCATTCGGCTGACCGGAAATAACGCGTCCCGCCATAACCACGCCTGCTATTCCCGCCATCAGACCACTGATGGAGTATACATTGATTAACGTTCTCTCCACCTTGATGCCAGTCAGACGGGCCGCTTCCTCATTTCCGCCGATCGCATAGACATGGCGGCCGAACATGGTATACTTCAGGACGAAGAACATAACGGCATAGACTACGGCCATGATGTAGATGGGAGTCGGTATGCCGAGAATGGTGCCTGCTCCGAAAAAGATAAAGAATTTGCTCTTCAGTACGAGCGGCAGTCCTCCGCTGATTACAAAGGCGATCCCGCGTAAAAAGGTCATGCTCCCGAGCGTAACGACGAACGCGGGCAGCTTTGTTACCGCCGTAAAGTACCCGTTAATCACTCCTGCGAGATATCCTACACCTGCTCCGGACAGCATTGCGATCAGGGGCGGTACGCCGGCATTGGAAAGCATGACGGAAATAACACCCGATAACGCCAGAGTGGATCCGACCGAGAGATCGATTCCCCCTGTGAGTATAACCACAGTCATCCCGGCAGCCAGTACTGCGGTAATAGACGATTGCTTCAGAATATTGAGTATATTGTTGACCTCTGTAAAATACGGAGCGAATAACGCCATAATGATGCAGAGCAGAATCAATATAATGAGCATTCCAAGCTGGTTCCAGACCGGAAGCACTTTTTGTTTAAGCGTTAAGGGGCTCCCGGAGCTCAATTGAGTATTTGTATTCATTTTTTTATCTCCCCTGTTGCAAAGTACATGATTTTTTCTTGAGTGGCCTCTTCCCTTGACAGCTCGGCCTTCAGCTTGCCTTCATGCATCACCAGAACCCGGTCGCTGACCGCCAGTATTTCCGGGAGTTCAGAGGAAACCATCAGGACTGCCAGTCCTTTTTCCGCCAACTGACAGATGATTTTATGAATCTCCGTTTTTGCACCGACGTCTACTCCGCGGGTAGGCTCATCCAGCAGCAGCACCTTCGGGCCGATGGACAGCCATCTGGCGATAACGACCTTCTGCTGATTTCCTCCGCTGAGCCCCATAACATTTTGCTCGGGAGATGCCAAGCGGACACCCAAATTCTTAATGTACTTGTCAATTTCAGGATTCATGCTTTCATACCGAAGCACTCCCGCTTTCCGGTACGTATGCATTTGGTTCATGATAATATTCTCTTTGACCGACAAATTCGGGAATAAGCCTTGTTCCTTCCGGCTTTCCGGGACGTGGGCGATGCCGAGCTCCATAGCTTCAATCGGAGATTTGATCGTTACGGGACTGCCGTTCAGCCGGATTTCTCCGCTGGTCATTTTTCGGATCCCGAATATGGTCCGGAAAAGCTCCGTCCGTCCCGCACCGACCAGCCCTGCCAATCCCAAAATCTCTCCGGGATAAATTTTAAGCGATACCTTGTCCACGAAGCCATTATCCGATACGTTTATCAATTCAAGCACCGGTTCCCTGACCGAAGAATCCAGCGGGGTAAATGTCTTCTGAAACAAGTCGTTCAGTTCCCGTCCTACCATTTGCTTAACCAACTGCTCCGGATTAGTCTCGGCGATAGGATGGCTGGAAATCCACTGACCGTCGCGCAGTACCGTACACCGGTCTGATATCTTGAAAATTTCATCCATGCGGTGAGAAATATAGACGATGGCAACGCCTCTTTTTCTGAGATCGTTTATAATGACAAACAGCTTGTCGATTTCTTTATCCGTAAGCGATGCCGTCGGTTCATCCATGATTAATACTTCGGAGTTAAAAGAAAGCGCCCTGGCAATTTCAACAATTTGCTGCTGAGCAACACTCAAGTCGGAAACCTTTGTTCTCGGGTTCAGTGTAGAGCCGATGGATTCAAGAACGATTTTTGCCTGCTTGTGAATAGCGTCCCATTGAATAAGTCCCCATGAATTTTTCGGAAATTTGGTGCCCATCAGGATATTTTCACCTATCGTTAAATTGGGCGACAGGCTGATTTCCTGATGAATTACACTGATTCCTTTGCCTCTGGCCTCGAGTGGACTGTGCCAGACCATTTCCTGTCCCTGATAGATGATTTTCCCGGAATCCGGACGGTAAATCCCGGCCATGATTTTCATCAGGGTGGATTTACCGGCACCGTTTTCCCCCATCAATGCGTGAACTTCCCCTTTGTACAAATCGAGATGAATATCCCGCAGTACTTTTACGCCTGAAAAGGATTTATTGATAGAGTCCATCGTCAGTATTATTTCTTTCGCCTGGCCGCAAGGCGGCTTCCGGCCCGTTCTTGATTCCACAACAGAAGACACAGTTTATTCCTCCTTCACTCCCATGCTGCTTCTATAAACAATTTGGTTTCAGACCGGGAAGAAGGGGGATGGCTCCCTCCATAAGCAAAACCATCTCCCCGGGCTTCAGCCCGGTCTGAAGGATTACAGGAAATTACCAGCCTCTGTAAGAATCCACATTATCTTGTTTGATAAGCTCAACCGGAATAAGTATTTGCTCTTCTACTTTTTCGCCGTCAAGTACTTTCAGGCCGATTTCAACCGCTTTCAAAACCATTTCGTTAGGGAACTGGGCAGAAGTAGTAGCGAAAGAACCTTTAGCCTTAAGAGCTTCTACCGCTTCAGGAGCTCCGTCAACACTCGAGATAAAGAATTCGTCGCCGCGTCCCGCCTGTTCTGCTGCGATTTGAACGCCTACGCCTTCCTGGTCGTTAATTGTAAATACGGCATTGATATCTTTGTTAGCCTGAAGAATGTTCTCCATAACGCTCAGCGCCTTCTCACGGTTGCCTTCGCCGTTTTGCTTCGCGACTACTTTAATGTCCGGGAATGCCTTCATGGCTTCTTCAAATCCTTTGATGCGATCGGTTACTGCGGATACCGGAGGGCCATCAATTACAACAATGTTACCTTTTCCACCAAGACGTTCTGCCATATATTCTCCGGCAAGCTTACCAGCCATTACGTTATCGGACATAACTACGGAAGTAATGCCGCCTTCAGCGGAACCGTCGACAGCGATAACGGGAATACCTGCAGTTTTAGCCTGCTGCACGGCTGCCGCGATTCCTTTGGAATCGAAAGGGCTAAGAAGGATCAAATCCATCTTCTTCGTAATAAAGTCCTCGATTTGAGCTGTTTGCTTCGCCAAGTCATGATCCGCGCTCACGGTTGTAACTTCGGCGTTATATTTGGTGGCCACTTCCTGAGCCCCTTTGGACATCGCTACAAAAAAAGGATTGCCAAGTGTAGGAACGGTCAAGCCGATCTTCAGCTTCTTGTCTGCTGTGGCCGGTTCGGCATTGTTCGCAGGTGCTGCTGTCTCTTTTGATTTATTACCGCTATTACTCGCGGCTGTGTTTGTATTATTCGAAGAACAGGCGGACAGTACAAGCAAGAGAATTGCGGAAAGAATAAGCAGAAATGATTTTGATTTTTTCAAATGAATTACCCCCAAAAGTATAGTGTGTTCATGCGACCATCTTACGGAATCAGCCGTGAGTGAAGCCAGACGATATCTATTTAGCCGTAGTTCGTCAGGTTCGCTCTCTACCCTTGTACCATCCCCCTTCTAATCATTTTGTACTGCAACCCCCCGGAACGTTCCATGATTGTGTTTTTTTGAATCACCTCCTTAAAGATACTCCTCAGTATAGCGCTTACATTTTAGAACTTTGAATAAATGCCTTTCACTCGCCATGCTGGGTTAATGAATTGACATATTGATCGTTTGTGCGTGTATTTGATTGATTTAAACCATTTAATCGATTACCATGCTTAATTCGAATTATAATTTCCTTATTTTAGTCTGTCAATCAAAATTATCAGTCAAAAACTTTCAATTTCCTCTGATGAGTTGAATAATTTCTTCATAGCCCGGCATGGCAGGAATAGCTCCTTTTCTGGTGGTGGCCAACGCTCCCACGGCATTGCCGAATCGGACCATTTCTACATACTCATTTACGCCGGCCACTGCCGGGTTCACACCCTTTTCCATGAGCATATTCAGAAAACCCGCCAAAAAAGCATCGCCCGCGCCGGTCGTATCGATGGACTCTACCTTATAACCTAGTACAGAAGCCGTCTCTTCGCCAAACCGGATAAAGCAGCCCTGTTCGCCCAAAGTAACAAGAATAACCGGCAAATTTTCACAATGTCCGCATATTTCATACCTTTGGCTATGGCATCCTTAGCGGAAGTTTTGTCAGGCCAAAGATCACTGCGGAAATTAGGGTCGAACGAAATTAGCAACCCGTTGTCCCGGGCATACTTGCACGTTTCCAGAGTAGCCGAGGCTGCAGGTTCATGGGTCAAAGAAATAGATCCGAAATGAAACACCTTTCCGCCGTCGAATAGTTCCGTGTTCACCTCAGTGATCTCAAGCTCCATGTCAGCCCCGGGATTACGGTAAAAGCTGAAGCTCCGCTCTCCCTCGTCGTCCAGATGAACAAAGGCAGTGTCGTCCGGGTATCCTTCGAATACACGACTCCCGATGTCTCAATTTGGTTCAGCTTCAGGCAATGCACCAGAAATCTGCCAAATTCATCCTGGCCTACCTTTCCGATAAAAGCAGTCTTTCTCCCAAGTCTCGATAAAGCCGCCAGCACGTTGGCCGGGGCTCCTCCGGGGTTTCGCTCAAACCGGACATTCCCGTTCTCAGCCATCCCTGCGGGGGAAAAATCAATGAGTACTTCACCCAATGCAATTACATCAAACAAAGTTGTTAACCGCCTTCCTATATATAAATGCTTGTTAATCGATTACGTAATCGATTTCTTGCATTATAAATTCTTTCTTCCCCAAGTGTCAATCCATAATTTGCAAAAAAGCGGCGATACTCCCTGCAGTTGAACAGGAAAGCATCGCCGCCTAGTTTTAGGTTGCCGCAAGCAGTTCTATGTCTTCAATTGCCGCGAGGGAAGCAATCGCTCCTTTTCGTGTTGTAGCCAGAGCACCTGCAGCGTTGGCAAACGACAGCGCCCTCTTTATTCCCTCTTCCGTCCATTCTGTTACCGGCCGCCCCGCTTCAAGCATCTGATAAATAAATGCTCCCATAAAACCGTCGCCAGCTCCAGTCGTATCCACGGTTTGGACAGGATATGAGAGTACTCTGCCCGATAATGCCCGCGTACTGTAATAGGTGCCATTCGCCCCAAGTGTGACCAGCAGAAGCTTTACCGGAAACTGTTCAAGCAGCAATTCAGCCCCTTCTTCCAGATTATAGCTGCCTGTCAGAAAAACAAGCTCTTCCTCAGAAACCTTGACAATGTCTGCCGCTGCGAGTCCTGTTTCCATCGCCTGTTTACCGTGCAAATCATTCTTCCACAGTGCGGGCCGCCAGTTAGGATCATAAGTAATCCATGCTCCATGAACTCCAGCTTCCTTCACCGCTCGGATTGTTGCGCTGTAAGCAGGTTCTGATGTCATCGAAACCGACCCAAAGTGAAATACCTTAGTGTCGTGCAGAAGCGAAGCATCGATCTCCTCATAGGTAAGTCCTTCATCCGCACCGGGCTGGCGGCAGAAATGAAACGATCTTTCTCCCTGCGAATTCAGATGAACGAATGCCATGGTGGTATGTGCATGATCCGTAAGAACCAACCCTCTATCGTCAATTCCTTTCGCAATTAGCGTGTCCTTCAAATAATGTCCGAACGGATCATTTCCTACTTTACCAATAAAAGCTGTCTTTTTACCTAGCCGGGAAAGCGCCGCGAGTACATTTACCGGCGCTCCCCCCGCATTCCGCTCAAACAAAGGGTTTCCTGCGGGTGACAGGCCTCCCGGAATGAAATCAATCAGGAACTCACCGATTGCCACTACATCATATGCCATATCTATATCTCCCTATCTTTTTAGATTGAGCAGCTTTATAAAGTGAACTAAAGATTCTGGCAAAAGATGTTTGGTGATTGGCCGTAACTACGGAGAATGTTTGGACTTCCGGCCGCTGCCCATCCCCAGATGTTTTGGATTAAACCGCTTGCTGCGGTAAACATCAGGGGACAAAGGCGGTCGCTATCGCTCCTACAGTTCCAAAATTCCCCTCCGTTACTTTTTCACGCTGCACATCTTTTGTTTAATTCTTTAGTTCTTAATATATAGCCGCTCCTTTTAGCCCTTTACACCTGACATGGTGATTCCCTGAATGTAATAACGCTGCAGGAATAAGAACAGGACCACTATTGGAACCGTTGAGATGGTGCTTGCCGCCAGGATCTTCGACCAATCTGTTCCTTCCGCCGACGAGAATGCGGCAATCGCCACCTGAATCATCTGCTTCTTGTCGTCATTGATCACGATTAGCGGCCACAGATAGGAATCCCAGTTTCCAAGAAAGGTCATCAGACCCAGCGTGATCATCGGAGGAACGGCCGCCGGCAGCACAATATTGGCAAAGGTGCGCGGCATCGACGCTCCGTCGATTTTGGCTGCTTCAAGGATTTCATCCGGAATTTCCGCAAAAAACTGCCGGAGCAGAAAAATACCAAAGACAGACAGCATGGATGGAATAATCAGCGCCTTATAGGAGTTAAGCCAGCCGAAATTATGCATAAGAAGATAGTTGGGCACGAGCGTCACTTCACCCGGAATAATCATGGCTGACATGAACAGGGCGAAAATTACCGCTTTTCCCCGGAAACGCAGCTTGGCGAAGGCAAAGGCCGACATAGAGTTAATCAGCAGTACCATCACAGTAACAACCGAAGCCACCAGTAACGTGTTTAAAATATAACGGATGAACGGGTTGCGCTCATTGAAAATGACATCCTTGAAGTTTTGCAGGGTCGGATGCACAGGTACGAATAAATGAATATTGAAGCTGTTTGCGTATTTGAACAATTCCTCATAAGGACGTATCGCGCCTGTTATCATCCATATGATCGGAATGATGGAAATGACGGCCAGTACGATCATCACCGTATATTTAAAAAAGCTTTCGAAGCGATTCATGTCATTCCCTCCTCTTAATCCTCATTTCTGAACAGTCTCATCTGAACCAGAGAGATCGCCAGCACAATAGCGAACAGGACAAAGGCCGCAGCCGTTCCATAACCCATTTGCATTTGCTGGAAGGCCATTTTGTAGATATAGTACACTGCGGTTTCGGTCGATCCGTTGGGCCCGCCTGCGGTCAGTACGAACACAAGACCGGACATTTTAATGGCGTCAATCGTGGTAATGATGACCACAAACGCTGTGGTGCGTTTAAGCAGCGGAAGCGTAATGCGGAAAAATTGCTGTATTTTGGTTGCTCCGTCCACTCTTGACGCTTCATATAAATCCTGGGGAATGTTGTTCAGCCCCGCCAGAAAAATAATCATGAAAAATCCGACGGCTTTCCACATCCCGAGCATGATGACCCCGTTCATCGCCGTATCCGGATTGGACAGGAAATTGGTCGTCGGCAGATGGACCAGCTCCAGGAAATTGTTCAGAAGTCCGTATTCCTTGTTGTAGATCAGCTTGAATACCGTCGCCGCCACCGCCGTCGAAATGACCACAGGGATGAAATACAATGTGCGGAACAGGCCCGTCATAATGACCTTCTTCTGAATCAGAATCGCCATCCCCAGGGAAATGCAGGTCTGAATCGGGATGACGATAATCGCAAAATAGAAGGAATGCTTAAGGCTGTTAAGGAAATCCATGTCGGTCATCAACGACTTGTAATTGTCCAGGCCGACAAAAGTTTTCGTGGAGCCTACCAGATTATAGTTCTGAAAACTGATAAAAAACGCTTGCAGCATCGGATAAAACACAAAAATAAGCAGCAAAGCGAGAGAGGGAAGTACAAACCACCAGGCTGTCCATTCCTCACTTTTCAAAAAACGGAACGATCTTCCCGATGAGGCTTCTGTATTCGGTTTGGCTGCCGTTGCGCTACTTGCCATATAGTTCTCATCTCCAATCCGTCCTCGGCACCGGCGGTGCATTCCTGTACGTTCAAGAACACCCCGCCTGTGATAAGGACTTAGTTGCCGGAATTTACGGCTTATATACGAACACATTCATAGTGGAAAATACTTTGCCATCCGGTGTATATGCCTTAATCTCAGCCTCTCCTTCTTTCAGGCCCTTTACGATGGCGGTTGTTCCTCCGTCACTCTCTACCTTCGCGGTCGTATCATCGCTGGATTCCCAGACCAGCTTCTGCGGAGCCGTAAGCGGCAGTACCGCTGCCAGCGCTTCAGCGCTGCCGCCGGATGGAACGTCGATACTGCCTTTGTTCAGCAGCACCCGCAGCGGTTCCATACCATCCGGAGTCTCATCCCGCCAAACCGTCTTCATGGGATAGAACGTTGCTCTATCCAGCGTGACGCTTCCCTTGGACAAGAACAGCTCTAATCCGCTGCTGGTGGCATCCGGGAAAATAATGCTGGAAAGCACCGTTGTCCCGTCTCCGGAGAACACTTCCAGCGTAGATTCGTCCACATAGAAGCGCAGCTTGATTTTACCGTTCTCTGCCTTCAGAGGCATGCTGATCTGTTCCGCAAATCCCGCCTCAAAAGAACTGTCGCCCGATTGGGTGCGATCCACCGTCAAGGTTGAAGAGGCGGCGTCATAAGAGATAACCGTCTCCTGCCCGCCTCCTTTTCTTACCTTGAATCCGAACAACGCATCGGCTCCGACCGTAAATTCAGTATCCAGCTCATAGGAAGTGCCGCGAAGAGCGGAAAGGGGATTGCTGTCCTTTGCCAGCTCCTGGGTCCCCAATTCTATCGCCTTGCCGCGCAGGCTCTCCAGTTCCTTAACCGGTTCCTGTGCCAGCCGCAGGCCTTCGTCCGGAACATCCTTCAGCGTCAGTACACGCGGCACCGACATATTGCCTTTCCATGGATCAGTCGGCATGTTGAAGGGATAACGCCAGTTGGACATCCAGCCTACATAAATCCGGCGGCCATCCTTCTCCGGAATGTCAGAGTAGGAAACGGCGGCGTAGAAATCTTTTCCGTAATCGGTCCAGAGCACCTTGGATGAGTCATTCTCATTCTTGAAGGTCTTTCCGTCAAAGGAACCGACGAAATATTGCGCCGTCGAGCCTTTCGTCGCCGTATTGTTGCCAATGCTCACGGCGAGCACCCATTTCTTGTCCGAGGTTCCTTCAACCGGAAGCTCGAACAGGTCCGGGCATTCCCACACCGCGGCATGCGAGCCCTGATCCTCGCCGAATTCGCCGGTCAATTCCCAGGTCTTCAGATCCGGGGAGCTATAGAACTGAACCTTGTTGTCCACGGAGACGACCATTACCCACGATTTGGATTTCTCATACCAGAATACCTTCGGGTCCCTGAAATCTTTAAGACCGGGATTTGGGATGACAGGATTGCCCTCATACTTGGTCCATGTCCGTCCTTTATCGCTGCTGTACGCGAGACTCTGCGACTGCGTCCCGCCCTTGAAATGGGTGAATACCGCAACCAACCCCGACTTACCGCCAAAAAATCCGCTCGTATCGTTCCAGTCCACAACTGCGCTGCCCGACCAGATTTCCCCGAACGAATCGCGCAGAAGCGCCACCGGCAAATGCTGCCAATGAATAAGATCCGTACTTACTGCATGTCCCCATTGGCCGCTGTTCTGATAAAACTGGTGATACTCGCCTTCAAAATACACCATACCGTTCGGATCGCTCATATTCCCGGTCTCGGGGGACAGGTGATATTGTGGCCGGTACAACTCCGTATAATAATGGGGATCAGTATTATATTGAAATGCTGCCACCGCTTCGGACGGTTCCCCGTTGCCTCCATCTGCCGTATTCTGCTTTATCTGATCCCCATTCCCGCAGCCTGACAGAACAAGAAGCAGTACTGCGATGCTGAAAAGCTTGCTACGATTTCCGCTCATTCCGACCTCCTCCTAACTCCGGGTTAAACTCCAAATGTTCAGCGATTGCAATTTCACCGCTCCACCCTCGGGCTTTAAATGCAGCCCACCCCTAAGTGCAGCCGGGTATACACGGCTCGTCATAACAATGTCACCGTCATTAGCGAATACTTCCACGGAAGATCTGTCTACGAACACCTGAAGCTTCAGGTTCCTGCCGCCAGATTCCGGCAAGATGGCCTCGCTGACCTGAACGTCACCGCGGCCGGACCGGGTGCAATCCAGAATTAGCTTGCGCTCTCCCGGTACATAAACGATTACTGTCTCCTCGCTTCTGTCCTCGGCTGCCAGAAATGCGATCTCCAGCCGCTCTGCATCGCTTTCACACCAATCAAACTCCGCCAACCATTCGAATCCCTGGCCTTCCGCCGCCTGCCATGAGGCGGTTTGTCCGTCCTCCAGCAGCTTGCCGGAAACGGACTCGCCTTTCTCCCGCAGCTTCTCCAGCTCTGGCACCGGCTTCTGCGCCAACGTTCCATCCGGCTTCAGCAGCAGCTCACGGGGCAATGTCATCGCTCCGTACCAGCCGCGCGATTCTTTCGCCATCGCTGAACCCCATCGATCCATCCAGGCAATCAGGATTCTTCTGCCCTGGTCATCCACGAGCGTCTGTGCGGCATAGAAATCCGGCCCATGATCCAGCATCGCCTGCACCTGCGGCTTAAACTGGCCGGTGGCGTAATCCATTTCCCCGGCCATATATAAATTCTTCGCGCCTTCCATGTTCATCGGCGATAAGATCAGGGCATGCTTGCCTCCCAGTGGGAACAGATCGGGACATTCCCACATATCTCCTTGGGTTCCGTCGCTTTCGGCAGCGATCCCTTTGTAATCCCATTTCTCCAGATCCTCTGATTGGTACAACAGCGCCTTGCCTCTGCTTGACTGGCCGGAGCCGATAACCATATACCAGGTTCCTTCATGCCGCCACACTTTGGGATCGCGGAAGCCGACGTTTCCTTCATCGGGAGAACCGGGAATTACCGGGTTGCCGGAACGTTTGCGGAAAACAACGCCATCTGCGCTGCTGGCCGCGCATTGCACTTCCAAGGGCTGCCTTCCGTCAACATGTCCCGTATAGAACAGAGTCAACTCTTCGTCATGAACAACGGCACTGCCTGACCAGCAGCCGTAGCCGCCTGTTTCACCCAGCTCATACGGCTCCGTTGGAGCCAGAGCGACCGGTAAGTGGCGCCAATGCACAAGGTCTTTACTCACTGCATGCCCCCAATGCATCGGTCCCCATTTATCGCTGTAGGGATGGTGCTGGTAAAACAAATGGTATTCCCCTTTGAAATAGACTAGCCCGTTAGGGTCATTCATCCACCCCGACTGAGGCATAACATGATAGTGAAGCCTGTATTCGTCGCGTTCCGCCGTCTCCGACGCGGCAGCAACCGCCCCATCCGCCAGCCGGATTTGTTTCAGATGTTCTTGTACCTGATTTGAATCGTTCATGTTGTATGCTCCTATCCATTGATATTATTGAGATTATTGTAGCCGAACGGCATGCGGAAATATTTCAATATCATCGGGTGTTCACTTGCAATATCTTGATGTGTTATTCGGAAATTCCGGCATAAAAACAAAGAAGCCTTCCCTATAAGCAGTTAACGCTGCTAAAGGAATGGCTTCTGTAAGTTTCAATCGTGCGGTGAACATCCACATGCCGTTACCGTGTCTTCCGCAAGTAATCCACCCGGTATTCCTTCGGGCTTTTACCGGTGCTTTTCTTAAAGCATGTGCTGAAATAACTGGAGGTGGAGTAACCGACCAGCATCGCAATGTCGGTCAGCTTCAATTCATTCTCCTTAAGCAGCTGCTCGGCCTTCCCTAGTCTGAGACTGGTGACATACTCGCTGAAGGTAGTCCCTACATGCTGCTTGAACAGACCCGATAAATACGTTTCGTTCATATGGAACATGTCCGCCAGGGAGGAGAGGGTCAGCTCGTAACAGAAATTCTCCTCTACGTATTTACGAACCGCCTCTATCATATGCTGTCCGCTTGAAAAGCGCGTTTTTTTGACCTCATCCATCACCAGTCTGGAAAGCTCGTAGATTTGGCCCATAACCTCTTCCCGGGATTGATAATCCGAAATGGTCATTTGACAGTTCCATAAATATTTCTGCAGCGAGGACCCGCCGATTTCAAATTTCTTGGCTACAGAGCTGAACAGAAGCAGGAGCCGCAGCGCGAGAAAGGTAAAGGCGAACATGGGGGTGTCGCTTTCCGTGGAAAAGATGGCCTGAAGCTGCTGGCGAAAAGCGTTCATATCCAGGTTCTCGATGGCCTGAACAAGCCTGCGTTCCGCTTCCGGTGTAAAGGCATGCGTGAGCTCCAGAACTCCGTTATGTTCGTTTTCTCCCTGCTTATGCACCGTACTTTGGCTCCAGGACAGCATGCAAGAGGCATAACCGTTCTTCAGGCGATTCAGTCCCACCATGGTCTCCCCGATTCCAAGTACGCTTTCGAGCTTCAAATAATCGGAGATATTCCGCTTCAGTTCAGCCGCAAATTTCTCGGAGTGAGTGTTGTCCTGTTCGCCGTCCTCCCTCACAATCAGGAAATACATCATGGAAGAATGGGCGATATCAAGGAAGGGATAGATCCCTCCCCATTTGGAAGCCGTCTCCCGGCAGAGCATCTGGAAGGCCAGATGGAGCAAATCCCGGCGGTCCTGAGATTCGCTTATTCTGCCGGAAGGAATTCTCATTTCGACCGCCAGAAATTGAGCCTTTAAACCGTCAATGGCAAGCGATGCCAGTTGAAGCTGCTGCAGCCGTTCCTTGACGGCGAGCAGGCTGTACCATTCCTCTTTCACCAGCTGCAGCAAAAAATGCTCTTGCAGCCTACGCAGCTGCTCGTTCTTTTGAAGAAGCTCCAGCTGAGAGGCGTGATCATTTGCATGCTCTGTGCGGATATCGCCGGCCAGCTTCCCGAGCATCTCAGTCAATTCACCGCGGACCACGGGCTTCAGCAAATAGTCCTTCACTCCAAGCTGAATCGCCGCTTGTAAATATTCAAAATCCGAATAGCCCGAAAGCACGGCTGTCCGCAGACCCGGATAACGCTGCTTGCAAATTTTAATAAATTCAATTCCGTTCATCTGCGGCATGCGAATATCGGAGATGACCACATGCGGCAGCGGACCTTCTTCCAGAAGCTTCAGCGCTTCGCTTCCGCCGGAAGCCTCCGAGATAATACGGAACCCCGCTTCTTCCCAGTTGATTTTGGCCTTTATGCTGTTACGGACGCCCTTCTCATCATCGACAAGCATGATTGTATACATCACTTTCAACTCCTTATCTGCGGCAGCACCAGTGTAATGGATGTTCCTCTGCCTTCTTCCGATTTCAGCACCGCTTCAAATTGACTACCATAATACAAACGGCAGCGGGAGAGCACATTTCGCAGACCAATGCTGTTGCCTTTATCGCTTAGAATTCCGATGCTTCCCTTCAGTTCCGTATCCGCAAGTACACTGCGGATCAGCTCCTGCGGCATGCCGATTCCATTATCCTTCACCGTTAAGTAAAGACGCTCCTTCCGAAGGTTTGAAGACAGGGAAACCTCAGCCGTCCCTCCCTTTTCCAGACTGTATTTCACCGCATTCTCTACAAGCGGCTGCAATATGAATTTGGCAATATGAAGCGAATCGGCCGCAGGGTCCTGGGTAATATCAAGGATAAGATGATCCTCATGACGCAGCTTAAGAATGAATAAATAATCGCGGATATAGCCCATTTCCTCGTTTAACCTGACGAGATCGCTGTCCAGATTGAGAGCATATCTCATCATTTTAGCCAGCGCTTCCGTCGCATCCATGACCAGATCTTCCCTCTTCATCGCCGCCAGACCGCTGATAATTTCCAGGGTATTGTTATAAAAATGGGGATTGATCTGCAGCAGAAGCGCCTTGTATTCGGCATTTTTCCGACGAAGGTTCGTTTCAAATTCGGTTTCGATCAAATACTTCAGCCGGTGGGTCATCTGCTCAAATACGCTCGCCACATAATCCACCTCACTATGTTTGGCTTTGGCTTTCGGCATGTCTTTCAAGGCGAGATCGAACCGTCCATATTTAACATGCCTCATCGAACGCGCCATAGCACTCAAAGGTTTCGTGATTCCGGTAGACAGCCACAGCGCAACGATAATGACAATAATAAGAAGCACAAAGCTGGCATACAGCAGTGTCTCCTTAATATCGGTAATCGTGGCGTACAACTCCGCTTTTGGCACTTCACCAATGATTATCCAGTTTTGGGCCGGAAGCTTGCGATAAAACAGCAGGTAGTCCTCGTCCTTTTGCCGAAGTGGAAAAATTCCGCTCGTTTGACCGCCCGCATTCGCCTTCACATAAGCAAGTCCCTCAGTCAGTACTCCCTCATTTCCCTTGAGATCCTGATTCAACACGCTAATCCCTTCATCGGTTAACAAAAAGGCTTTGCCGCTGTCCCCGAATCTGATCTTATCTATGTCGCCGCGCAGAAGGCTGGTCGGATAATTGATCTTGATGACCCCGACATTGCTTAATGATTGAAGCTGGACGAGCGGAATAACAAGACTGTTCACCTCGCGTGTCCGCATGCTGTCGTCGCTTTGGTCTGTATCCGTGTGCGCCTGCGTCCAGCGTATATTCTTCTCCCTGTACTGCTTGTACCAGGCACTGCTCAGATAGCTCCGGTTCTGTGTCCACAGTCCTCCGCTTTCATCCCTGAAGGTGGAAATAGAGAGCAGATTGGAATTATTGATTGCATAGGAGGATAAATACTCGCGCATCCGCTGTTTGACCAAATACCGCTCCCCCGCCGGGCTCTCGCCGTTCAAATCGGTAGTAATCCAATCCTGGGTGATCCGGCTGCTGAGTACTTGTTTTCCCGCATCCTCAATCTGTATAAACAGCGTCCCGGCATGTGATGCGAACTGATCAATCGTTTGCAATGTGGAGGTCTCTATGGACGATTGAATCAGCGTCGCCGATTCCTTGCTAAGTATAAACACGACGGCGGTAAAAGGAATAATCAGCAATATCGAAAAAGCCAGCATCAACCGGCTTCGCAGCGAGTACAACATAGAAGCTTTGCCCCTCCTGACCATCATAATTATCTATTGGGCAATCTTAAGTCAGTATAGTAGTTAATTTACCCGAAGGGAATGTTTAGATAAGACGGTTTGCCTCATAAGCTTCAAAAAAGCCCAGAAAGAGACGCCCGGGTAACCGGTCGTCTCTTTGATAAAATCACCACCTGAAACATCAGTTATTTCTGCGGCAGATCGGCATAAGCCTTGTCGATTTTGTTGATCGCGTCGGATACGGCTGCATCGATGTTTCTTCCGCTGATCGTTACTTCTTCAATCATTTTGTTCACCGCTTCGGACATTTGCGGGAAGATTGGGGTAATCGGACGCGGTCTGCCGAATTTTTGGTTTTGCACCACAAAGATATTTTTCGGATATTCGTTCAACTCCGGGAATTCCTTGGCTACAGAGTATCGAGCCGGAATATCCTTGGTGATGGAGCAATAGATCTTCGACCCTTCTTGCCCGGTTACCCAGTTTACAAACTGCCAGGCGGCATCAGCATTCTTGCTTTTGGACGAAATGGCCAGCGACCAGCTTCCATTCGCCACGGCCTGGGTTACTACTTTTGGCAGCGGAGCAATATCATAATCTACGCCAAGTTTGAAATTGGGGAATTTGTCGGCATAATTGGCGAGCGACCACGAACCGTCAATGGTAATGGCAAGCTGGCCGTTAGGGAACGGATCGGGCGGGTATTCCAAAGAGGAAACCTTATCTTTATTATACAGGTCGGAAAAGAATTGCAGCGCCTTTTTCGTTTCCGGCTTATCCAGATAGCCCTTGGATGTCGTTCCGTCCGCGCTCATCACCTCGCCGCCAAACTGCCAGATAATCGGATATTTGAAGTAGGCCGTTCCGCCTGCGTTGCCAAAGCCCTGGGCAGGGTCGATGCCATAAACGCCATTACCTGGATCATTCACTTTTTTGGCGGCTTCAAGTACCTGATCCCAAGTCCAAGGCTCCTCTGGATTTTTGGACGGAAGCGGTATGCCTCTGGCTTCAAACAGCTTCTTGTTGTAGAACATGGCGATGGAAGATTCAGTCAACGGGGCCATGTAAATTTCATTCTTATAGGTATAGGTTGCGATGGTCGATTCCGGAATGTCTTCCAGATTGCCGTCCTTTTTAAAGAAGGCGGTCAGCGGCTGCAATGCGCCAGCCTGAGCGTAAGAGGCCATGTTCGGACCATCGATCGCCATGATATCCGGAGGATTGCCGGAAGCGATGGATGTTCTAAGTTTCGTATCATAATCCGCATAAGGAATTGGACTCATTTCCACCTTAATGTTAGGATGACTCTCATTAAAGGAAGCTACCAATTTATCGTACGCCGAGTTTTCCGCATCGTTGCCGGAGTTTCTCCAGAACGTCAGCTTGACCTTCTCATCTTTTGGAGCGGACGACGATCCCGGCGAGGATACCGAATCCCCTCCCTTGTTCACGCATCCGGCCAACAGGCCAGCAATTAACATTACGCTTAAGGCTATTTTTCTCTTGCTCTTCATTATTGTCCTCCCCTTTCTTGTAATTGGTTACCCTTACAATTGAAATGATATCAGACGGCTAACGCTATTAAATTCATTATTCTCTGCTCCTCACTTTTAAAATAATCGGCAATGCTTACAGGAACAAAATTAACAAAAAAGCCTGATTTCTCAGGCCTATTCCACTCTTTATCTGTTGATTTATGTTGATTGGCATCCACTAATCGTCAGTATAACCTACATACGTTCTACATATCTATCACTTATAATGAGTTAGGAGGCTCTGCAAGCAATGGATGAGAAACTGTCAAAAACGATAAGGAACAGATATAACCGCATTTCGGGCATCTTTGATGTTATGGAACGCATGATTAAAAAAAAATGGCGGGAAAATTTACTTAAAGGCTTACATGGAACAATCCTTGAGGTAGGAGTGGGAACGGGAGCCAATTTGCCCTATTATCCCGCGGAGATTTCCGCACTAACCGGCATTGATTTCAGTCCGGGCATGCTTCGTTATGCCAAGGTAAAAGCCCGGCATTCCGGACTTCCTGTCACCCTGCTCGAGATGGACGCTCAGACTATGACTTTCCCCGACGATTCCTTTGATTATGTCATAGCAACCTGCGTCTTTTGTTCCGTGCCAGACCCTGTAGCCGGTTTGACGGAAATACGAAGAGTCTGCAAAGCGGGCGGAAAAGTACTCCTGCTGGAACACATGCGAAGTGAGCAACCTGTTGTTGGCTTTCTGATGGATATCCTCAATCCGGTCACCGTAAGAATGAGCGGTGCCAACATTAATCGCCGAACACTGCAAAACATCGAGCAAGCAGGATTTATCATCGAAGAAAACACATCGTTGATGGGCTCCATCGTACGCAGACTGGTTTTAGTACCTAATAAGTAAATTGTAACAGCCATTACCTAAAATAGACCCTTCCCAAACTGTTTGACCAGTGTACGGGAGGGTCTATTTATTTTTTTATGTCATGGTTGCTGCCGGCAAGCATAAACTTAATGAGTAGGACTGGCATACCAATTCATTTCCATTTAGGGTGATTACCTGTGATATTTAAACCAAATCCAGTTTATTCTTTCAAGTTCCGCCGTTTATGCAAAAAGATCGCTCTTATCACCACAGGCTCTGTCATTCAAGGATTTGGAATGGCCGTCTTTTTGTTTCCTCATTCAATCCCATCCGGTGGGGCTGCCGGACTCGCGGTACTGCTTAATTACTGGTTCCACCTTCCGATGAGTATCGGGTTGTGGCTTATGAACATTATGTTCCTGCTAAGTACGGTCCATTATCTTGGAAAAGTCAGTGCTTTCGGTACGATCATGGTCATCACGATCACCGCGGTATCCGTTAACATCATAGACGTTTATATAAACTCGCCCTTCTCAAATATATGGATGGATCTGCTGGCCGGCTCCATATTCCTTGGTTCTGGAATTGCCGTCCTTTTAGGTCAAAGGGTTTCGAACGGGGGGATAGGCTATGTCGCTTTGGCGATTTACAAATTCAAGAAAATCAATCCGGGTAAAACACTATTTTGGATGAACGGCTGTGTGTTTCTAATCACTGCATATGTTATCGATTGGAAAATCATTATACAAGCCATCATTTGTCAATGGTTGTCTACAAGAATTGTCATTTGGATCTACAACCCTCCATTTCCAAGGAAAAATCAAATTTACAAATTGGAGCTACGTAAAAAGTAACGGATTAGTAACCCATATTATCTTCCATGCGCGGTTTCAAGAAAGCCTGAATGCTCTCCTTCCGGATGACTTTTCACCCGAATTAAGATCAATGCCAGCACCCCTACCAGAAAAGTAAATCCGGCAATGGATAAGAACATCCCTACTTTGGACCAATCCATTAACCATCCGAAAAGGGGAGGGCCGATTGCAACCCCAAAGAACCTCACGGAACCGTAAAGCGATGTGACAAAACCCCTTCTTTCCTTTCCCACTGCACCTGTTATGAAACTGTTGATACATGGAAGTATGAGCCCTGTACCCAAGCTGCTTAAAGCCAAAACCGCGATAAAAAGGCTCAAATTGCTTATAAAGGTCAAGCATCCATATGAAACGGTCATGAAAATAAATCCTAGTACAATCAGCTTTTTCATCAGCTTTTGGTCTTTTCCGATTTTACTCCCCGTCGTATACGAGGTAGTACACATAACCAACAGAGGGATCGCCAGAACGAGACCTTTCATTACCCCGTCAATTATATGCGTTTTCTCCAGTATTTCCGATAAATAAAAGAGAATGCCGAATAACGTAAACAAACAGGTTGCCCCCGCCAGGTAAGCCGTAAACAGCCATCTTCCCTCATGCTTGAATACGCTGAGCAGCCCCGAAACATACTTTTTGATTCCGGGTGCCTCTTTCTCTTTTTTCTTTTCCTTAATAAAAACCCATGTCAGAATAATGGATACAAGAACAACCACCGGGAAAGCGAAGAATACTCCGTACCATATAATTAATGCAATTAAAGAACCCAGAATCGGCGATATGACTTTCCCGAAACCGTTGGAGGCTTCTACCAGACCAAGCACTTTGCTCTCCTCCGAGCCTTTGAACAAATCACCGGTTAGCGCCATGGCTATGGGTGCGGTTCCTGCTGCCCCGATACCTTGTAACGTCCGTCCGACGAGAATCCATACATACGCGTTCGAAAATTGGGCTGCCGCAAACCCCGCCAATATCCCCCCGATCCCATAAAGGAATAAAGACGGAATAATCACAGCTTTTCGGGAGAAGCGATCCGACAAATAACCGAGAACCGGGATAGAAAACGCAGCGACCAAAGAGAAGACCGTTATAATTAGGCTCACCTGCAACGAGGATAGATGAAGCTCCGATTTTATTTTAGGTAAAACCGGGATTAGCATGGAATTACCCAAGGTCATAATTAACGGGATGGAACCTATGGCCACGATGGTCTTCCCCGAAGTATGTGATTCAGCCATGATGTCCAATATCCCTCCTTCGCGAAGTCAATCTAATTCCAAGTTAGAATGTCCTTTCCCAGATCACCTTATTCTTCAGAAAGAGGTAATACGCCGGGTATCATAGGGGGATAATAAAATGTAATATTCAGTGAACAATTACATCGGCTAAAGAAAGGAACAACTACGTGAAGCTATTTATTGAATATATTTTAGATGAGATTGAACAGATTGGAGTCCAAAACGGGTATCGGGTTTCGCTTTCGTCTAATAAGAACGAGGATAATTATGTCCGCGGCGTGATGCAATTTTTTGACAGCCTGTTCAATGTTCACTTTGTGATTGTCTTCAGCTTCCCTGAAGAGGAACCTAATCTTAATTATGTATTCTGGATTCTGAACCAGTTTGGCAATGAACGAGTGGTGGAGAAGGACGGTTCAAAGGAAAACATGCTCGATGCCGTCAAAGATGCCGCTATGAAAAAAATAAACGTTAATCTTGCGAAAGGGCCGGAAATTCGAAATCTGCTCAAGGAGATCGAACACATTGTTACTTCATACCCTACACCCACTAAAAAATAAACAGCAAAATCAGCGTAAAAGCCATTAGGGCTGCTACGCTTTGGCACACCCCAAAAAATTACGGGATGGAATGATAGATCAACACCAGAATCAGTTCTTGACAAAATGTTGCATGCGGGTATACGCGGATTTGAGCCGTTGGGCGGACTGCATAGCCCTTATATCGTGCTGGTGTACTAAAAGAGAACAGAAGCGGACTGAGGTGACGCTAATTGTGGATTCAACGCTTCTTTAGCCCGCTTTAAGCTAAATAAGGGCTTCTCTGTCCGCCAAATACGAAATCAGATGTATTTCAAGTACAGCCTCCCATAGGTCATTATTTTAGAGCCCGCCGGTATTAAAAGTATCTCCCCCGTCTATCGTTCCGGATTGGAAGCCTTTATAAAACCAACGTTTCCTCTGCTCGGAGGTACCATGTGTGAAGCTCTCGGGCACAACATAACCCTGTGCTTTTTTCTGGATGCTGTCATCGCCGACAGCGCTCGCTGCAGTCAACGCTTCTTCCAGATCTCCCTCTTCAAGCACATTCATTCCCTCGGCATGGTTGGCCCACACGCCGGCCAAGTAATCGGCCTGCAGCTCAAAGCGGACTAAATATTGATGAAAGGTTTTCGCAAACTTGTGACTTTTAGTCGTGAGTAAGAAAACTTCGGTCCAGGCGTGTCGATAGACACGTTAATGAACAGACATATGGTGTATTGAATTTGAGTGAGATAACACTTATATAAAGCATTATTCTTTCATTTTTAAGTAACATATGGTATGATTATTTTGGGTGATGAAAATATGGTAAACATCAAACATGGACGGGGATATGTTTACGCCATTGAGTACCACATCGTATGGTGCGTAAAGTACCGACACAAGATTCTTGTAGAAGAATTAGACGTAAGACTAAAAGAAATTCTTCTAAAAATTGCGTCCGACTATGCATTCACAATATCTGAAATGGAAAGCGACAAAGATCATATCCATCTGCTCGTTGAATGTACACCGCAACACGCAATACCCAGTATGATTAAAGTATTAAAAGGGATATCAGCGAGACTTCTTTTTAAAGAGTTCCCACATCTAAAGAAGAAATTGGGGGACGGTCATTTATGGAATCCGTCTTACTTTATTGCAACTGTAAGTGAACATACGGAAGAACAAATAAGGAAGTACATCCAAGATCAAAAAGTGAAATGAGGTGAAAATCAATGGTAGTGAACAAAGCCTATAAATTTCGCATCTATCCCACACCTGAACAAGCGACTCTCATTCACAAGACGATTGGATGTGCAAGGTTTGTATTCAATCACTTCCTTGGATTGTGGAATGATACATACCTGGAGTCAGGAAAAGGATTGTCCTATGGCTCTTGTTCTGCTGAACTCACTAAATTAAAGCAAGAAATAGAATGGTTGAAAGAGGCCGATAAATTTTCTCTGCAAAATTCGCTTAGAAACTTAGCGGATTCATACCATCGCTATTTCAAAAAACAAAACGATGCACCACGCTTCAAAAGCAAGAAGAATCCTGTACAGTCTTACCAAACAAACTACACCAATGGAAACATTGCAATTATAGATCACAACATCAAGTTACCTAAACTCGGACTCGTGAAGTTTGCCAAAAGTCGTGAAGTCGAAGGACGTATTCTGAACGCTACGGTTAGACGCAATCCGAGCGGCAAATACTTTGTATCTGTGCTTGCAGAAGTTGAAATCTGCGAGTTGCCCAAGACAGGCAATGAAGTTGGCATAGATGTTGGCTTGAAAGAATTTGCAACGCTATCGAGTGGCGTTGTGTTTGGCAACCCTAAATTCTTTCGCAGACTGGAAGAAAAACTGGCAAAGGCTCAGCGTAAACTTTCACGAATGATTAAAGGCAGCTCCAACTGGAACAAGCAACGCATCAAAGTTGCGCGAATACATGAAAAAATCAGTAATGCCCGTAAAGATTATTTGGATAAGGTCTCCACGCAGATTGTCAAAAACCACGACATCATTGCGATTGAAGATTTACAAGTAGCCAATATGGTCAAGAATCATAAATTAGCCAAATCCATTAGCGAAGTCTCTTGGTCGATGTTTCGCTCCATGATAGAGTACAAAGCGAAATGGTATGGTCGTATGGTTGTAGCAGTTGGCAAAACCTTTGCAAGCAGTCAACTATGTTCCTGCTGTGGCTATAAAAACAAAGACGTTAAAGACCTGAACTTACGTGCATGGGACTGTCCGGATTGTAGAACACATCACGACAGAGATTTCAACGCAAGCCTAAACATTCTTGCCGAAGGTAAAAGACTGCTTACCGTGTAAATGGGCCGTATAGCCATTATACAAACTGTCGGAACGACAGGGTTAGCTTGGTAAACTTCTCTTCGTTAGAAGGGACTACCCAAGAATCTCGTGACTTTAGTCATGAGAGGTTCAATGAATTCCTCTTTGCTTAGTTTCTGCTGCAGAGGAATAATCTGCTCCGTGGTTCCCAGGAGGGTCTGTATATGATGGCCCACCTCGTGGGCGATTACATAAGCCATGGCAAAGTCTCCCGGGGCCTGAAATTTCTGCTGCAGTTCATCATAAAAGCTCAGGTCAATGTAAAGCTTATGGTCACCGGGACAATAGAATGGCCCCACCGATGAACCCGATACTCCACAGGCCGACTCCACACTGCCCGAATACAAGACTAGAGTCGGCTTTTCGTAAACTTTGTTTTCCTGTTTAAACAACTCCGTCCATACGTCTTCTGTATCTGCCAGAACTACGGAAACAAAGTCCGCCAGCTCCTTCTCCTGTGCTGTCTCCGTGTATGGAGCGTTCGAAGTCGAATCTGTACCCGTCATAGTATTTAACAGATCGCCAGGGTTCATGGTGTGTCCCCCTTCGTCGTCTTTGTAAGTGTTATACCCGTGAATGGCAGAGTTCAACACTTTTTACGGCTGACAAATTTTATGTACAGGCGCAAGCTCATAATAAAAGGCAGCAGAACCTGTCCTGCTACCTTCTTGCAAGCTCATTTTTTTAAAGAATAGCGGCGGTATCTCATGACTTTTTTGTACATGGATTTATCCTTCAATTGATTGAAGATATAGGGGTCCGGATTCATATTCACCTCTATAATCCACGGAGTCAGAGTCTTGTCTAATCCAACATCGACGCCTATTTGATGAATTCTCGGATAGGTCTTGTGAAGCTGCGCCGCCATACGGATTCCAAGCTTATGGAGTTCCCCGGTCAGTAGCATTCTTTTCCGTTCCGACAGATGAGTAGACAGCAATTTCTCAATCGCCATCGGTTTTCCTCCGCTGTGATAATTCGTTACAATTTTTCGCGGGTGTCCCAGACGGCCGATAACCCCTGTAGCTTCCCAGGCTCCCTTGGGACTTAGCTGAACCATTACGCGAATATCGAATCGGCGCTGGTTATGCTTTAGGAGATGAATTCCCTTTTGAATCAAATAGCTTCTTCCGCCCGTCCGCTTTGCCAGACTCTTATAGAACGCATCAAAAGTCTCAAAGGTTCTGATAATCTCTTCGATTTGATAAGTATACCCGTGTCTGTCCCCCCGTTCGGCTCGGATTACCCCATTACCGTAAGTCCCCCGCTCCGGCTTTACATATACCATTCCATAGCTGTGAATCATCTGCTCCAGATTGCTTCTGTTAAATTTCCGGGTATCCGGAATAAACTTCTTGATAAAGCTGTTTTGAAGCAACAATTTGGTCTTAATCCATTTACTTTGCACTGCTCCTGCTGGTTTTGCCTTCACACCTGCACTCTCCTGTCCGGATAGGATCGACTCACTGATTCCAAATTTCACGGTCACTGCATCCTATGCAGAATGACGGTCAAGAGAATTAATCATATGCCCTGCTTTATAAGATAAACTTCACCCCTATCTTCGCCCTGTCAATATCAGTTTCAGTGACATAACCTAGTGCAGACGCATATTGCGAATTTGTGCATGGAGATGAAAATATGTCAGCAACCTTCGTAGGCCAATCGCCCCGCAAAACAGCTATAGACGTACTGATTCCGGCAATCGAAAAGGATCTGGGCACCCTGCCATTTGTTATCGACAGTCTCCGCCGCTATGTACAGCATCCAATCAGCCATATTTACATCGTCTCACCCAATAACAGCAAAATTAAGAGCCTTTGCTACCGGAAGGGCTGTACTTTTATTGATGAAACCACGGTCCTGCCTTTCACCAAAAAGGACATCCACTATTCCTCTCCACGATGGAACCGCTCCGGCTGGCTGTATCAGCAGCTGCTCAAGATGAATGGGGATACCCTTTGCAGGGAGAACTTTTTCCTGGTAATTGACGCAGATACGGTTCTGATCCGCCCGCACCGGTTCCGTTCCCAAGGGAAATCCATATTTTACTGCCGCAATTGGAGCCAGCCCGAGTACTTTCGGACCTACCGGAAGCTTCTCGGCACCAAAGCCCCTTCGCCCAAGTCCTTTGTTACCCACTACATGCTGTTTGAAAAAACAAAACTTGCCCAATTAAAAAGAAGGATTGAAGCCAGACACGGCATTTCTTGGCATGCCGCAATTATCCGCAGTATCGACAAGAGGAAGCAATTTGGTTTTTCCGAGTTCGAGACGTATGCCAATTATGTCTACAGCGGGAACAGTTCTTCCATCCTTTTAAAAAATGCCCGGAATAAGTCGCTCAAAACCTCTGTGTCCTCTCTAGGCAAAACGCAAACCCGGTCACTCGCCCAAAAATACCGTTCTCTTTCCTTTCATCAGCGTAAGGGGTATACCCGCGTATCCAAGCCCTAAGGAGGCAAAGACCATGCATACCATACTCTTGTGCGGCGGTTCCGGACAACGGTTGTGGCCGCTGTCAAATCATATCCGATCCAAAATGTTCCTGGAGCTGCTTCCGTCACCGGGCGGAGGCAGGGAGTCCATGATCGGCAGGGTTTCCCGGCAACTGGTTCGAAAAGGACTTGGATCATCGGCTCTTTTCGTGACTCACAAGGATCAGTTGGGTCTGACCAGAAGATACACGAAAGATTGCTTTCCGGTCATAGGCGAGCCCTACAAGAGGGGCACTTTCACCGCTGCGGCACTGGGGGCGGTCTATCTCCACTCCACAGGTCAGGCTAAGCTTGATGAAACCATCTGTGTGGCCCCGGCCGATATGTTTGCTGACGATGACTTTTTCGAACACTTCCGGGTCTTTCCTGATATATTGAAAACTTCACAGGCGGATATTGCATTGCTGGGGACAAGGCCAACGCATCCCTCTGATCAATATGGTTATATCGTGCCGGGACTGGCTGCTTCCTCAGAATACTCCTCTGTAATCCGCTTTGAAGAGAAGCCTGTCAAGCTCAGGGCACAAGCCCTGATACAAGACAACGCATTATGGAACTGCGGCGTTTTCGCGTTTTCTCTTCGTTTTATACTGTCCTATCTGGATCAAATGGGGTTGCCAACGGACTTTGCCGAGCTAACAGCCCAATATCCTGCTTTACCTGTTCGCAGTTTTGACAAGGAAGTGGTTGAACGCACCCCTAATATTGCCGTTATCCGGCATGAAGGCGAATGGCGCGATCTGGGGAGCTGGACATCGCTTACTGAGCAGCTGCACGAAACGGTTATCGGAAAAGGAGGCATTCGGGGGGAATCCCGCAATACGAATATTGTGAACGAGCTGGACGCTCCGCTGTATGTTCTTGGTGTATCTGACATCGTTGCCGTTGCGAGCCCCGATGGTATTCTTATCGCAAGTAAAGAAACTGCAAACGGGATTAAAGAGATTTTGGGAGGTTCTTCAGTGTATCCGGTGTATGGGGAAACCATTTGGGGGAGCTACTCTGTCCTAGACCGGTCAGGAAGTGAACTACATGCTGTTCTCACAATTAAATTGGCAATACTGTCCGATCACCATACAAAAGAACTTTTCAGCCGGGATTGCAGCAAGGTATGGACGGTTGTGTCCGGTGATGGAGATGTTATATTGAACGGTTCGGCTTATCCTGCTCGTGTTGGAGATGTGTTTTCCATAGCTGCCGGTGTTAGGCATGAAATTCGGGCTTTTACAGCCATGGAGTGGATTGAAGTTCGGATTGGCAAGGAGCGGGTGGATGAAGCGCTGTATGTGTCTTAAATTTGGGGAAGTCGGTCGATTAGCGGAAAAGCAGGAGCGGCATCGCTCGACTCGTCCTTGGATGCCGCTCGTTATTTACTATTTTGTGAATACCTGCGAAACAATATCCTGGATATCCTCTACCTGATAGGCGATATGATCCGCCCCGGCATTTCTTAGCTCCTCTTCAGAACCATAGCCGAACGTAACTCCAATGGATTCTACATGGCAAGCCTTGGCTCAAATAATGTCATGCTCCCGATCCCTTGATCGGAATGGTGACTTTTCTTTTTACAAATTTTTCCGTCTCAGGATCTGAAGCGATTCGTTAAGAAACTATACTTTTGGTTGTATTCTTCATCATTGATTTCACCCCGGACATAACGTTCATTCAACTGTCGTAACGGTGCATCCTCCACCTTGCATTTCTTGATCAATTGCCTGGCCACGATATACACGGTATAACCGGTGACTGCAATTATCACGATAATGCCGACCAGCATGATCAAACACATCCCCATCATATCCGTACCGTCCATCATCCAATCCATATTCAAGCTCCCTCCTTTGCTGGCGATAGTTTTTCCATAAGTTCTCCCATGTATGTATAGGGATGGCGAGATGGGTAAAACTACAAAACGAATTTCAAATCAAGGAGGAAAAATGAATGTCAACAGTTCATTGCAGTGTGAAAACAAAATGAATCAGTTCCTTGAATTATTCAAATCGGCAGAACAATCCATTACAGGATTTGCAGTTAGGGCGGTCGTTTCCGTAGTCCTGATTTATTTGATGAGCAAGTTTCTCATGAAACGGGCAGCGGGGCAATTCACCGCTTTCGACTTCGTCTTTTTATGGATGTTGGGCGCTTTGGCAGTCGCTCCTTTACTTGACGGTAAAATATTGTTCACCACTACGATCATCGCAACGGCTACCTTATATTTTTGGCACTATTTCATTTCATGGTTAGCCGTAAGAAGCAGACTTTGGTCCAGATTCATGACGAGAAAACCGGTTATTTTGGTTGAAAAAGGGATCATACACGAGCAAAATATGCGCCGCTCCTTTTTCAACATTGACCTACTCCTCTCCGAAATGAGGCTTGCGGATGCCTCTGACTTAGCAGAAGTCGAGCAGGTGATTTTGGAAACCAGCGGACATTTGAGCGTCGTGAAAAAAAACGAACATTTGCCGCCCACTCCGACCGAGTTTCAAATTCCCGTTCCACCCGGTGGATTGCCCACCATTCTTATTAATCGTGGCAAAGTGCTGTGTGATAATCTAATGTCCTTAAATCTTTCGGAAGAATGGTTGGAAAACCAATTATTCAAATATGGGGTTATGCATTTCAAGGATGTTTATTTGGTGACCATCAGCCCTGAAGGAGAATTGTATTATTCGGTGAAGAGCAGTTCGTAATGCCGCCAAACTGCTAAAGATGAAGCTGCTTGACTAATTCGTTATGTTGAAAGCTTCCGTGTTCGTGTCCTTCTTTGTATCGATATATAATTTTTGATCAGTACCCAGACAGGCATAGGATACTTCAGATATGTCGTATATACCCCGTCTGACCAATTCGTTCATTAGCCAGTTCTCAGATAGATGTTTCTGTTTAAAATTTTGCCGAATCATTTGCCCATCCATGATTAATTCCAAAGGCATGGTCTGGATGGCGGCTGTTTTCATCATATCTTGTCTTGTTACTTTTCGGTATTTTTTTGGCAAATTATCCTCATAATAAGAAAACATCTAATCCGGAGCATGATTTACAGCCAGTTTGCTGTAATGCCTGCACTGAAAAAAGCAGTAGGAAATAACAAGCTTCATGCTATAAGCGGTTTAATGATGAAGAGCTATTCTCCGCTGACCTGGACAAGCCTTGTCATTGTTGTGATTACTGGTTTTTATACCGTTTACGATAAAAAGGATGAGTTCACCACCTTGCAAAGCGGGCCGGGTGCTGTACTGCTTCTGAAATTGATTTTGGTTACAGCCCTGATCGTTATTTTTCTCCTGCAAGTTTTTTTGTACGGCCCGAAAATAAAGCAATTGATTATGCCCTCCACCCCAAAGACGAACGAAAATCAGTTGGAGATGGCGAAGCTTGAACAAACGACCGGCATCCTGTCATGGTGGCATTTGGGGATCGGCGTTGCGATTGTCATTTTCGGCGTGATTTTATCTCAGTTGCTTGAATAGAGGGATGGCAGATGAATTGGGACACTTTATGGAATGGCGGACCATCGTTAAATCCTCTGGAGATTTTCTTAAGAGTGACGATTCTTTACTTTAGCATTGTAATCATGACCCGATTGATGGGCCCGCGCCAGGTGGGAATTGTCTCGGCATTCAATTTTATCACTCACGCTGGTATGGCACATGTCGCGACGTCCCGAATGGTGAATCCGGAATCTTCACTCAACGCCGCGCTAGTCGTAATAGCGGTTGCCTATTCCTTGAGTCTGCTGCTTTCATTGATCGACTACGGATTTCCTTCGTGGGTAGGCACAAGCCCCGTACCCTTAGTACAAAACGGGCAGATTCTACAGAAAAATTTAAAAAGGGCTCAAGTAACGATGGATGATTTATTGGCCCAACTCCGCTTAAAAAAAGTACATAACTTATCCGATGTAGCTTCTGCTGTACTGGAACCGATGGGAGAACTCAGTGTACTAAAAACACCGGAATCCTCCCCTGTAACGAGAAGCATGTTGAAATTTCCGGAGAAACCAGCTGGAATGGGGACCGTGCTCATCTACGACGGTAAAGTGGAACGGCAGCATTTGTATGCACTGGGCTTAAGGGAAAACTGGCTGGAGGATGAGATCGCCAAAAGGGGATTTTCTATTTCTCAAGTGTTATTGGCAACACTCGAATCGACAGGCAATATCCATGTGAGCATTCAAAACAACTTAAATTAATTGGGAAAAAGGGAGCCGAAGAGGATGACCATGCTTTCAGAACAGGAAGTCTTGAATAACGCGTTTAAGGACATGCTGTTTCATGAACAAGTGCTGGCGGGCAAACTGGCTGAGCTGCATAAAGAAATAACGGAACCGCAGATCCAAAAAATGTTTCAAGGCATGGAGATGGCGGCGCGCACCCGCCAAAACATGTTGACCCAAAAAATGAGCGGCTTTGGCATTGTATAGCCGGGAGGAATTAACCGATGAATAAACTCGATAAAATGCACGATATCCTGGAGACGGAAATGGCGCATCAAATGCTGTACAACAAATACATGATGCAGATTACGAATGCGGAGACGAGACAGCTGTTCACCCAATTCCGGGACGAACATATGCAGCATGTTACCCAGATTCAGCAGCAAATTCAGCAATTGATGAAATACCCAACCAACTTACAATAAATTTTTCATATTTGGTTACTCTAAACAGGGATGAAAAGGAGGTGACCATCTTGGCGACTAAACAAGAAATCCAGCAGTGCATTACCGATTGTACGAACACGGCAAACATGCTACGTACAGCCACAAACGCCGTGCCTAAAGCTTCCATAAGAGACATGACGACGCAAGGAGCCGTTCATATCGAAATGTGTATTCGTCAATGTGAGCATGCTGCTGAGCATGCGCAGTAAAAACAACCCAATTCTTTGAGAGAGGTGTATGAATATGGAAGCGAATCCTGCTACCGATATACAGCAATGTATTCAGAAATGCCAACAAACCGCCGGACAGCTCCGGAGTTTGGCAAATCAAGAAACAAATTCGATGGTGAAGATGATGTTAAATGAAGGGGCGCATCATCTCGACCTTTGCCTCGTTGAATGCCAATATTCATTGCAAGAGCTACAAGCTCCCGCGATGGCTTCAAGGTGACGTAGATGACAGTATCAACAAAAATGCAGCAGACGGTCGCAAGCGCGGAATCGGTTATGGCAAGTCTGAAGTCGTTCGCATTGGAAACACAGGATCAAAATGCAAAACAGATGTTCCAATCCATGGCACAATCGCAGCAAACGATCGTTGACTCCCTGAATGCGCGGCTTCAGTATATTCAAAGTCAGGAACCCCAGTACAAGCAATAATCAGCACGAACAAGTGACACCGGGTTTCTCACGATGTCACTTGTTTTTATTTTCGATTAACTCTCGTGCTCCAAATAACCGTTCCATTCGAAAGTGGGGATTTATAAAATTTGGGGCCAATTTAAACATGAAGATACGGTGTTTCTTGTTTCATATGTTGTTGAAGTTCCGTCGTAAACGTGATTCCCATTCACATTCTTTGCAAAAATATAAACCAACACAAAACCCTTCAGTGTTCCTGTAAAATAATTTGTTCTTCAAGATGCACTTGTGTTTCATATGATATTGAATCGAAGTTCCCAAATACGAAAGCGTGCATATAGGGCGGCTGAGAGGATTTCTTCACGGGATTCAAATACCGCAGATAATTCTGTACCACTTGAGGAATCTTATTCCGATCAATGAGAAGCAAAGGAGCGTGCTTCCCCAAGTGCGAAAACAAGCCGGAGATGACGCCAAGCTGCCAGTCATTTGCCGGAACGCTTGAAAACGCATCTCCTTTCCCCGGTTGGTTGCGACCCCATCCTACTCCGGTATGCGGATCGAAAAAATAGGAAAAATTGACGGAAATCTCATACGGAGATAGACCTGATATTCGTATAACACTCCCCTTCATCTTTGCACGGATTTGGGCTTCCACCTCTCGTGAGATGGACGCTTCCGAACCGACAATAAAGACGTTCAGAGTCGGGTGTTCAATTAAAAACCGCTGCACTTCATGCGGTATCTCCATCCTCTTGGATAACAGGACGGGGAGTCCTTCATGCATCGCGTAACCAACCGCCGCCATACCTTCCGCGTATACTTCTCCCGATAAAAGAAACACATTTTTCCTGCCCTGCCCTGACATGGGCGAATGTGCCAAACGATATTCAGAAACGGAAACAGACGTTTCATAGGGTCGTGCATTTCCAATCCGAAGGGTAGTCAAGCCCATCGCTTTTAGTTGATGTTCGACGATTTCACTTACCGGTCCAATTAAGAACGTTTGAGCCTCTACATCTTTTCCAGCGGGGGAAAGCCGGAAAATTTCTTTGCTTAGGTCCTCCGTCAGTTTCTCAGGAACGAGAATTACAGGTGCGTTATTCGGATGGTGAACAAGTGAGGACGAAGTAAATGCAAATTGGAAGGCTTGGATTGGTGCAATAACAAGCGCATTGGGTCTCCAGGGAACTGTACTTTTGGGAAATCCGGGATATGCCATCTGTAGAGCATTAATCATAACGGAGATTGCATGATCTCCCCAAATTCGTGTAGTATCAACTGTATTTCCGCTAAACATTCGGTTCACCTCATCCATAGCCTATGCTTTTCTTATCGGCATGGTGCAAGAACTCAAACGGCCTCCTATGGACAAGTCACGAGCTATCTAATAATTGGCGCACAACTACAAACACCTGACAGTAGACTATATAAAACGAATAACACCCAAATCCACACCACACTTTTTACCATGCCAAATCCAAAGTAAACCGCTGCAAAGATAAAAAATCCGGAAATAAGCACTGATCGACGACCAATACGGTACAGCTTTTCTTTCGAAATATGAATTTTACGCCCGTATTTCTCCAAAAGAGGATAACCGAATTTTTGTCCCATAAAATAGCTGATGGACATTCCGGTAATGCTGCCTATCACCGAAACCATTATTGTTGGTATATAGTGAAACTTCCCTTGCGAAATCAGGTAACCTGCAAACGTCAGCAAGATCTCGTCCGGCACCGGCACGCCTATGATTCCAAGCACCAAGGCACCAAAGATTCCTATATACCCAAAATGGGCAATGAAAGCTAAAAGGTTATGCTGTATCAAATGATGAGTTCTCCTTACTTTATGAATACCCGCGAAACAATATCCTGGATATCCTGTACCTGGTAGGCGATATGATCCGCTCCGGCATTTCTTAACTCCTCCTCAGAACCATAGCCGAACGTAACGCCAATGGATTCTACATTACAAGCCTTGGCTCCAATAATATCATGCTTCCGATCCCCGATCATTATTGCCCGGTCCGGAGAAATATCGTTTTGGGTCAGCACATAGTGAATAACCTCTTGTTTTTTTGAACGGGTTCCATCTAAGTTGCTTCCGCCTATATGCTGGAAATAGGTGTCCAAATTGTAATGCCTGATTATCTGTTCTGCAAAAACCGTTGGTTTGGAGGTAGCCACATACATCTTGTAACCTTGGCACTGAAGAGCTTCAAGTAACTGCGGAATGCCCGCGATCACTCTGTTCTCGAACATCCCAAGCTCACGGTAACGCTCACGGTAATAATCAACCGCCAGGTGTGCATTTTCTTCAGAGAAAGCGCTAAGCTGGATAAAAGAATCAAATAGAAGATCTTTTACTCGTTCATTCACTCCTGTTTTGCTCCCTCCAGTTTCAATTACCAGTGTTTCTCAATAAGATCATCTCTCCCGGACTGCTCCCGGTCTTCCTTATTTAACACAACTTAGCCCTCTGAAGTCAACGTTCCTTGTGAATTAAACCATAGTTTGTAACTCATTAATGCAAGCAGAATACTTGTGAGTGCGGCCGAGGAAGCGAAGGCAAACATAATAAGGATCTGGTACCGTACCGCATCCAGTGGGCTTGCCCCGGCAATAATCATTCCGGTCATCATTCCTGGCAGTTGAACAAGTCCCACGGTCTTCATCCCGTCTAGGGTAGGAATCATGCTTGATTTCACAGAGCGCTTCAAAGAATCATGGATGGCCTGCCGAGGAGATGCGCCAAGAGCCAGCAATGTCTCTATTTCTCCTCTGGCCGCTTCAATCTCTCTGTTCATTGCATTGAGGAAAAGGCTTGAAACGACCATGGCATTCCCGATCGTCATTCCGCTGATGGTGATGATATACTGCGCGGAGAATGGAATGATCCCCAGTGTTAGAAGTAATCCGAGCGTTACAAAACCGGTTGCGGAGATCGCTATGCAAATAGGAATATAGATACCCCGGAGACCTCTTCCTCTTTTCCCGGCATTCCATGTCGCGACTGCAATCATGACCGATAGCATCAACAAAACAATTAGGGGATGATTCGACCGGAATACATACTGCAACACAAACCCGACAGCCAACAGCTGAATCGTGGATCTTAGCGTCCCAACAAAGATATCCTTTTCCAGACCTAACCGCTGCCAAAGCGAAATCAGCACTGCAACGGCAACAAAGACCAGTGTTGCACTTAACGCAATCAATGACATATAGTCGCTCCCTCTGAAAGTGTTCCCCCGGACAGCTGCCAGCAGCGTGATGAGACTCTTTCCGCCTGCTCCAGGTCATGTGTAATCCATAGAAATCCTGTTCCCTCCCCCTTATTCCAATCCAACAGAAGCTTCTCGGCTGCAAGCTTGCTATCCTTGTCGAGTGAAGCCGTAACCTCATCCAGGAGCAAAAGATTTGGCCGCAGCAACAGGGATCTCACCAGTGCGACTCTTTGCTTTTCCCCGCCGGAAAGCTCGGAAGCTGGTTTGCCCCAATCCAACGATTCTAGCCCAAGCTCTGTCATACATTTCATGGCCAGCTCTCTTTCAAAAATAGTTCCATGAAGGCTGCTGACCACCTTCAGATTGTCTTCCACCGAGCCGGGTAGCATCACAGAATGCTGGGAAACATAGGTAACGGCCTTCCGCCAGGATCTGAAGCCATAATTCGAGGGTGCTTTTCCATGCAAAAGAAGCTCGCCGGTATCGGGTGAATCCAGAAGCGCCAAGATGCGGAGCAGCGTGCTTTTGCCTTGGCCGGAGGGTCCCAATAATGAAATAGTATCCGCAGTAAAGATAGCTGATTCTGCATTTGTGAATAAAGATCGGGGTAACTTGCCGGATATGCTTTTACTTAATTTCCTGAACTGCAGTATGGGCTCCACTGGTTTCAATCATCTCCCTCTTACAAAGTATAAATTGATAAACTATACGATGCAAAACAGAAAAACGGATGAACCCTCCTCATAGGAGATTCCATCCGTTTCCACTCCATTTCTATATATTTTCACTCACCTTATTTAAACTGTGGGAGCCAGTCACCGTGAGCGGCTATCAGTTCGTCGCACATGCTCACAATATCGTCCATCGACAGTTCGGCTGCCGTATGCGGATCAAGCATTGCCGCATGGTAGATATGCTCCTTTTTACGGGTCATAGCCGCTTCAATCGTCAATAGCTGGGTGTTGATATTCGTACGGTTCAGTGCAGCGCACTGCGGAGGCAGGTCACCAACAAATGTCGGATTCACCCCGCTTCTATCTACCAGACATGGAACTTCGACACATGCTTCCCTCGGCAGGTTGGTAATCAATCCAGTATTCATCACATTGCCGCCAATCTTGAACGGAACATTGGTTTCTATGGCTTCTAAAATGTAGGATGCATACTCATGCGAGCGTTCATGCTGAAGGTCCCGGTTGTTCACCAATTCCTCACGCATTTGCTGCCAGCGTCCAATTTGGTCCACGCAGCGGCGCGGGTACTCGTCCAGTGGAATCTGGAACCGTTCGATGAGCTCCGGGTAATTGCGCTTGATGAAGTAAGGATGGTACTCGGCATTATGCTCTGACGACTCGGTAATATAGTAGCCGAATTTCAGCATCATTTCATAGCGTACCATATCCCCATGATGCTCCTTTTGCTTCTCCAGGGCACGGCGCTTAATTTCCGGATATAAATCTTCCCCGTCCTTCGTAACCTCCAGCAGCCAGGCCATATGGTTGATACCGGCGATTTTCGCTTGTACCCCACTCTGATCCAATCCGAGATGTTCAAATAATCCAGGGATACATTGCTGAACACTGTGACACAGTCCAACCGTCCGAACGCCGCCGTAGGTGTTCATTACATTGGTCAATACAGCCATTGGGTTGGTGTAGTTCAGAAAAAGTGCATCCGGGCATACCTCCCTTACATCGGCGGCAAAATCCAGCATCACCGGAATGGTGCGCAAGTTCCGAAAGATTCCCCCGATGCCGACCGTATCCGCAATCGTTTGCCGTAAGCCGTACTTCTTCGGAATTTCAAAATCCGTTATCGTACAAGGATCATAACCGCCAACCTGGATTGCATTGATTACATATTTAGCGCCACGGAGGGCTTCTTTGCGGTCGGAGTAAGCTTTTACCGTGCAGGTGCTGCCACTGCTTCTCTTAATATTGTTCAGCATGTTTTCCGAATCCGTGAGCCGCTGAACATCGATATCAAACAGTGCTAACTCGAAGCCCTGAAGGGCGGGTGTCCCCATGCAATCACCCAATACGTTTTTGGCAAATACGGTACTTCCAGCTCCGATAAATGTAATTTTGGACATGTCAAATATTCCTCCTTAGGTTGAGGCGGATTGCGCTGACCCAGCAATCATATGTTATGAGCATTGCGTTTATTAATGCTGAATTATCAGGCACTATCTGCGGCTCTCTTCACTAATTACTATAGTTTATAAATGTAATGGTGAGTATGGAGAAATACAAGAATGATATGGATGTTTGTTGCATCTTAACTCGTGTTGAGGTATCCTGAATGTAATTTTATCCGGAACGGAGGCAGCTATGAATCCCGACCATTTTGAGTTCACCGTAGGTATAAATTTGTCCCCGGAAGACCATGATCCTTCTGTATTGTTCAGTGGTGAAGGCAGACCGCTCCCAGGTCACAAAATAGGCCCCTCTGTGCATGATTTCTTTCTGATCCATACTGTGCTGGACGGAGAGGGCATTTTTCAGACCGGTAATTTCTCTGAAGCCTGCCGGACTGGCGATACGTTTGTTATTTTTCCAGGTACACTATTCAGCTATCAGGCAGATAGGAACACTCCCTGGCATTATGTCTGGGTTGCCCTGCAAGGAGAAGCTGCTTCGCAGTTATTAAGCGGGGTAGGAATAACACGGGATAAACCGTTGCTGCATTCAGAGAATATCACAGAAATTTACGCCTTTTATGAACGAATTCGTTTATCGTTTCAGCAGTCTTCTTATCCCCGGCTGGAAAGTCTGGAGGCATCAGGGTGGCTGCGACTTCTGTTTCATCAGTTTGGTCTGGCCAACAGAAGCTATCTGCACCAATCCCCCACGGAAATGCCGGATATCATCGACCGTCAGATCGATCAGGCCATCCGCTGGATATCACTTCAGTTTCACCAGCATATCAGCATAGATCAAATGGCCTCTACGCTGGGCTATCACCGGGCACATCTGTCCAAAGCCTTCAAACAGAAGACCGGAATGTCGCCCAAACAATATCTGATGAAGGTACGAATGGACAAAGCAAAGGAGCTGCTGGGAGGCTCGCTAACCATTGATCATGTTTCTTCATCGGTCGGCTTTAATGACGCGCTCTATTTCTCCCGGCAGTTCCATCGATGGAGCGGAATATCGCCTAGTGAATACCGGAATGTCCTTCGTGACAGATAGATAACTTCCGTCTACTTGTAAAATCGATGTATCCCCCAAATGATGAAAGCAGCAGCAATGAACGTTCCGCCGGTCCAGCATACGCCAATCCAGCCCCATGACTGCCAGGCATAGCTCCCCAGCGTAGATCCAATGGCGCCGCCTGCAAATGTGCTAACCATAAATACCGTGTTAATCCGGCTGCGTGCCGCCGGCTCCAGTGCGTAGATCCGCGCTTGATTACTAACCTGCGTTCCCTGTACTCCCAAATCCAATATAATTACCCCGGCAACCAGACTCCAGATGGACAGACCGGACAACCCAAACAATCCGTAGGAGACTCCTGTAAGAATGATGAGGATTCCGATGATCTTCTTCGGCGCGATCTTATCCGCCAGCCGTCCAATAACAGGAGCGCCAGCTGCCCCGGCTACACCGATAAGTCCGAACAACCCTGCAATCGAGCTGCTGTAGTGGTAAGGAGGTCCCTCCAGAAAAAAAGCCAGCGAGGTCCAGAACACACTGAAGCCACCAAACATGCAAGCGCCTATTAGTGACGCTTCACGAAGTGTCGAATACTTGCGTACCAGTTCACCCATGGATTTCAGCAGTTCTGTATACGAGGAAGTGGCTTCGGGCCGGGTCTCAGGCAGCAAACGGTATAAAATCACTGATAATAACAGCATCATAGCTGCTGCAATCCAATACATAGCCCTCCAGCCGAAGGCATCGCCTAATATTCCTGAAACCGTTCTGGAGAGCAGGATACCAAACAATAACCCGCTCATGACCGTCCCGATGACCTTCCCGCGTTCTTCCGGCAATGCAAGCTGCGCCGCTAGAGGTACAATAATCTGCGGAACAACGGTTGTGATACCAACAGCGAAGCTGGCGATATACATCCATATGAGGCTCTGGGAAATTGCAAAGCCAACCAGAGATAGCGCTACTGCAATAAGGAGAGCGGATATTAATGTCCGTCGTTCGCGGATATCTCCTAAAGGCACGAATAAGAGCATTCCGAGCGCGTAGCCAATTTGGGTTAACATCGAGACATAGCCCACAGCATTAGAGGAAGCATGGAACGTACGCCCTATATCAGCCAACAGCGGCTGGTTATAGTACAAGTTAGCTACGGCAAGTCCTGAGGTTGCGGCCAAAATCATAATGAGACCTTTGGATAAGCCTCCTCCTCCGGTTTGGGCTGCAGCAGCTGCGATGGGTTGTGACATCTGTTACCTTCCTCCGATCACGGATGCTGTATCAACAGCAATCTTGAATTTTTAAATATATTATAGCAGCACTTGTCAAATTAGATTTTTCACAATCTGATTTAACACTTGGGAAACGAAACAGCTTTTATGCAAAAATACACAGTATCTCTTTTGGCTCAACACCAGAATGAGTGCTTGACAAAAGGTTGCATGCGGGGATACGTGGATTCAACACCTTCCAACATTTTAGCGCCTGAGGCACCTTAAATACGCTAATTCCTGCACTCTCTGCAACATTTCAGCACTTGAGGTACCTTGAATACGCTAATTCCTGCACTCTCTGCAACATTTTAGCGCCTGAGGCACCTTGAATACGCTAATTCCTGCACTCTCTGCAACATTTCAGCGCCTGAGGTACCTTGAATACGCTAATTCCTGCACTCTCTGCAACATTTCAGCGCCTGAGGTACCTTGTACACACCTATTCCTGCACTCTATGCAACATTTCAGCGCCTGGGGTTCCTTGAATGTACTAATTACTGCACACTCTGCAATCCCTTCTATAGCCCTCTTTCAGTTAAATAAGGACTTCTCTGTCCGCCAAATATGAAATCGGGTGTATTTCAAGTCGGATAGCGTCTCCTGGGTCCGCCAAAACGGTCTTGTGGATTTGACTTCCCCCCACTCAGTATCCCTCTCCGTCAAGAACCGATATTGGTGTGGAGCCTCTCTTTTCTGGAAATATTATAATATCGAATAAGCAGCCAGTCATTCTGCCAAAATCGCTCATATTCTTTTAGGGGGAATGAGAATCAACCGTACGGATATCAGGAATACTATCCACCTTCACCCACTCCGATACATACGAACGGCAAGTCGGTCGCCGCGTTAGTACTCGATATCTTATCAGTTATAGTCCCGTATATAGGCTTGCTGATCGGGATTATCGACATTATCCTCGCATCCATCTCGCTGAAGGAAATTAAAATACGCCATGAACAAGAGCGCGGCCTGGCTATTGCCGGACTGGTCTGCGGAATTGTTGGCACTCTCATTTGTAGTAAGCATGTAGTTTTAAAAGCCTTTCACCGAATTAACAATACAAAGAGACCGCCTTTTGAACATGCAAAGGCAGTATCTTTTTTATGGCTTAGGGTTCTCTATGAGTTAAACTATGCAGTTACGTGGCCTTGGCTGGACAAATACGAGATTACGGCAGCTTCGGCTTCATCCAAGTTGTTTGCCGAGATTGAAATGCGTTCCGCTTCGTCATACTGGCCGGATGTGTAATCGTATTTGGGATCATAATAATGCTCCAGAAGCAGTGCTACGGCCTCTCCGAACAAATCAGCCTGCAGGGTTCGTTCGATCTCTGCGGCTACCGGAACATGAATCCGGGACTTAATATTGCGAAAAGCAGTGATGCATTGCTCTTTATATAATTCCGGCTTGTAATCCTCAAGGATTTGCTTCACTCTGGACTCCAGCGGCATATCAATCCATATCTGTGTTCCGGTTTCTTTTTGATGAGCCATGAACTGGGGCATTACAACCTTGCCAATCCTTTTGCTCTCTGCTTCGAACAGAACGTAGGGGGAATCCTCAAGAGTAATCAGTTCCTCCAAAAGCAGACTATCGAAGGTTTTCTGATTGTTGGCCTGGAGCCCGATCTGTCCAAATATGGACCCCCGGTGACCTGCCATCCCCTCCAAATCCAGTACTGGATGCTCTAGACCCTTCAGGCGGTGCAAGAGCATGGTTTTACCTGTACCTGTATTCCCATGAATAACATAAGACTTCTGCTTGAAGTCATAAGTCTCCAGTTCATCCAGCACCCATTTCCGGTAAGCCTTGAAGCCGCCTGTCAGCCGGTATGCATGAATATCCATTAAGGAGAGTACGGTTGCAGTCGTGCGGCTCCGCATGCCTCCTCTCCAGCAGAAAACAACCTTTTCCCCTTCAATCGCCCCGAACTCTTTAATGAAAGCAGGGAGCTTGGCGGAGACAATCTCCAATCCCCGATCCTTTGCGGCCTGAACACTGGTCTGCTTATACAGCGTACCGACTTCCGCACGCTCCTGATCATCAAATAATGGAATATTCAGACTATTTGGCAGTGTTGATTCCTGATATTCGGAAGGTGACCGGACGTCTATGACCGTAATTCTCTTTCTGTCTCTAAGCGCTCTTAACTCTTCAAGTGTAATATCCTGAAACAATAGTCTCTCTCCTCTTATCTCTAACTGTCCTCAGCAATGCTCTGATCAGATTCCAATTCTTATTGTGCAGAAGTTATAACCTTAATCTGACCTGGATGGTCATTGGTTACTTCTCCAATCCATGCGGCTTCCACACCAGCGTCCTTAAGCTCCTGCAGCAATTGTCCGCTTTGTTCAGAGGCTACGGAAATCAGCAGTCCGCCTGAGGTCACTGCATCACATAAAATGTAGCGGTCAATCTGATCCATTTCTTCCGGATAGAGAATGGAACCCTCCAGATGGGCAAAGTTGTTCTTGGTACCTCCCGGTACAAACCCCTTATCAGCAAGCTCTCTTACTCGCGGAAGCATGGGGACTGCGTCTTGACGGATAATCAGCCCCAGGCTGCTGCCCTTTGCCATTTCAGAAGCATGTCCCAACAGTCCAAAACCGGTAACGTCTGTACAGGCATGAACATCATAAGGGGCCATAATTTCAGCAGCAGTCTTGTTAAGTGTTGACATTACTGACGTAAGGCGTGCAGTCTCCTCTGGAGACAGCTGGTCCTTCTTAATGGAAGTAGTCAAGATTCCCACACCGATGGGTTTCGTCAAAATAAGCTTGTCACCCGCGCGTGCGGCGGCGTTCGTTCTTACTTTGTCCGGATGAACAAGTCCTGTTACAGCTAATCCGAATTTAGGCTCTTTGTCGTCAATGGAATGGCCGCCTACGAGTGTAGCACCTGCTTCCTGAACTTTATCGGCTGCGCCGCGCAAAATATCTCCGAGTATGCTTTTGTCCAGAACAGAAATAGGAAAGGCAACAATATTAAGGACGGTCAGCGGTTTTCCGCCCATCGCATAAATGTCACTCAACGCATTGGCTGCGGCAATTTGTCCAAATGAATAGGGATCATCCACAATCGGGGTGAAGAAATCAACGGTCTGCACCAAGGCCAGCTCATCACTTAAACGATACACTCCTGCATCGTCACTGGTATCCAGTCCAACTAATAAATCGGGATTATGTACGGTTGGTGGCAAACTGCGTATAACTTGCATCAGATCGGCCGGACCGATTTTGCAGCCGCACCCTCCTTTAGAAGATAATGAAGTTAGCTTTATAGTTTCAGCTTGAGACATTATTGCCCAGCTCCTTTAGTATGATATGAACATCACTCTTAATCTTACACGATGTAGCTGACAAAGTACAAAAAAATGAAGTTACTTCACTTATTGCCTTATGCTATAATTATAGCCTTGAGAATTATTGAATATTGGGGGTATCACTAATTATGTCACCTGTTTCTAACGGCTCTTCGCTTGACAATAAGCGTATTGACGGCACAAAAGCAATTATTTTAGCGGTAATTTTTTTATTGATCGCGGTTGCTGGACTATCTTATGTCAAGTGGTGGCCCTACTATCACAAAGCCATAAAGGCTGCCACCGAGCATACCATCGGTTCTTCCATTTTGACCGGCGACCAGGCCATTGCACCTGACCCTTCTGTTCAGGCGGCGTGGGATTATGCCATGGCCTATTTTAAATCGGTGTGGAAAGCAGCAGTTCTTGGTATTTTACTGGGCTCATTGGTACAGGTGCTTATTCCTTCGCAGTGGCTGCTGCGGGCTCTTGGTAAATCGAATTTCAAAAGCACCGCTTTAGGCGCTCTCGCATCCATCCCGGGTATGATGTGCTCCTGCTGTGCTGCTCCAATTGCTGTAGGGCTGCGTAAAAAGAACGTCTCCGTAGGTGCGAGCCTGGCCTTCTGGCTCGGAAATCCGGTGCTTAACCCGGCTACGCTTATCTTTATGACCTTCGTGCTATCGTGGAAATTCACATTAATGCGTGTAGTGTTTGGCTTAATACTAACTCTCGCTGTAAGTTATTTTGCAAACCGGTTTGCCGGTAATTCCACGGTTCCGAAAGCAGTCGGCGAGACGGTTGATAAGGTTGCCGTAGTCGAAGCTGAAGGACCACTGGTAACACGTTGGTTAAAAAGTGCAAGTTCTATGCTGCTGAGCGTGGTTCCTGCCTATTTCATCAGTGTACTTCTACTCGGTGCAGCGCGTGCGTGGTTGTTTCCTTCACTTGGGGAAGGCGCAATGAATGGCATTCTCGCTGTTGTTATCTTCGCGATTGCCGGAACGTTGTTCGTCATTCCGACTGCAGCTGAAATCCCGATTATTGCGACGTTCCTATCTTTCGGCTTCGGTACGGGTGTTGCAGGAGCCCTGCTGGTCACACTGCCATCCATCAGCCTGCCTTCCTTGCTTATGGTAACCCACTCTTATCCGCGCCGGGTGGTCTGGTTCGTACTCTTATCTGTCATAGCATTAGGATTACTTAGTGGTGCCGTAGGTTCTTTAATCTTATAGAACAGAAGGAAAAAGGCTCTTCTTCACCAAAAGTGAAGAGAGCCTTTTTGTTGTCCCCGATCACATATGTACTGAACGCTTTCGGTATTAATGAACAGAATTATCCGTGCAGGTATATGGAGAGCAATCCTAATACTATCGTTATTATCGCTACCACTCTTTTTATCACCTCACGAGACTTTACGAAATCTTTACTAAGAACCTGCAGCAGGCGCTTATCGGTCAGTATTAATGCAAAAATAAGTACAGGGGCTATGAATCCGACATTATAAATGAGTAGTGCTGTGTAACGCTCTACAATGGAATGAGACTGAAGAATTAATATGATCGCGATATAAATGGCACCGCTGCAAGGAACACTGCAAAGTCCAATGGCGACCCCGCTTCCGAAAGCGGCAAGCTTTGTTGTAGGCTCGCTGTATTTTTTTACAACGGGATATAGAAATTTAGGCATTTTAACCCAATGAGCCGTAAACTTGCGGAATGAATCCATATACATCACGACGCCTAGAATGACCACTATGAAACCGAAAAATTGAATCACCAAGCTGATATCATGCACATGAATTAAATCTCTAACGGAAAGAAGTCCAAAGCCCAATAGTAAATATGTAAGAAATATACCCGCGGAATAAACCCAAACATAGCCAAAGATAAACCTTCGTTTTTGAGCAACAGTTGCTTCTTCCGAAAGTTGTGTACCGAATCGGTTAATTAAAAATCCCGACCAAAGTAGCAGCGTACTAAAGGCACATGGATTAAAACCGTCCAATACGCCGGCAAATATCAATAAACCCAAGAGGAGGAGGAATGTACTGCCGGCTATCGCGGGAACAATGCTGCTTTGTTGTAATGTAAATGCTGCTATAAAGAGAACTGTTAAAAAGGCCGTCCATAGCACAAGTGGTTTCATTAATTTCACGAAATAACGATCCTTCCCTGCATAGATGGATTCTTTTTACCGCCGCAGCATACATCACAGAAGAAAAGGTAATCACCAGCTTTGTCTACGACCAGCTCTACAACTACAGAAGAATTTGCAGGAACCTTATAACTAAAATTCAATTCATCACTTCCGAAATGATGCTCGATGTCTTCATTATTCACCAATTCAATAGATATGGTCTGCCCTGCCTTAGCCTTTATCTTATAAGGATCGAAGCCTGCCATGGAAGTAATTACTTTAAAATTTGCCACTTTTGACGGCGAACCGACAGATAACTTTTCTTTAAGACTCGAAAACAAGGGTATTGCAGCTATTAAAAAAATTCCAATGATACTGAGGATTAATAATTTCGATTTGATTTTATTGTTCATTTACTCCTCTACCCCGCATGTGTTTATTTTCTGACTCCATCATTTTACCAACTAAGTGTTCCTGCCCTCCATTCGGGAAACCGACCTTAATTCCACATAATAACAGATTTGCAGTAGGAGATAATATGAAAAATTCCCTCGACTTATTCACATTCCTACTTATCACATTGAATTCTAGTCAATTTAAAAAGGAACTGAAATTAAGGCTCAAAACCAAAATCCACGGTGACCGCTCGTGAACCAAGCCGCTACGGGTTCGGAGGGTTCTTCCACCCTTCGCTGTATCCACACGTTAAATCAACCACTAAGATAGAGCCGAAATTAATAGGCTAAAATATAGCCCAAGGACACCCTTTATCTATTTAAAAAGACGACTTTACATTCGAAATCCAAATGTGAAGTCGTCTTTTTTTGATATCAAAAGAAGGTTTTTCCGAGTTCTACTTTATTAAAATATCTTCCCAATTCTCAGGAAAACCTATTAGTTCCAACTCTACGACTTCTTCGTAACCAGAAATCAATGCTTCCAAACGAATCACAAAATCACTCCATTTATCTCTGTCGGGGATCAATTGTTTGAGAACATAAATGTTAGCAAATATCTTGTTTTGTTGAATACCCAACTTTTTAGATCGATCATTCAATCTCGGCTTACTTGTGAGTGTTCGGTTATATAGTCGGCCATAGTGAGCACATATATTACGTATATAAGATAAACATTTAAGCCAACTTTCAAGATAGACTGATGGAACTTGATAATTCGTCTTAGCAATATGATTTTTATCTACATTCTTCATATTGGAGAACAACTTCGAAAGTGTACCAAATGAAAGAACTTCAACAGCTACCCAAACAGGAATTAGTCCCTCATACTTATCAAAATGATGTTTGATAAATATCTCTTGAGATCGCCTAACTTCCTTTTCCAATTCATTAACAAAAAACAAATGATATCCTTCATTTTCAAAATGTGCTGGTTGTAAATGTCCCAACACCCCGTATGTATGAGCAATATGGTATGAAATATGGGTACGAAATGCGATTTCCACCTGTTCGGTCATGTCCATAATTAAATAGCGAAACCGATGATCAAATTCATATAGTGCATGGATTTGTGAAAATGTAACTCCTTGAAAAAACTGGTCATTCCTCTTAAGACTTAATCCATATGCACTCAGGCGATAATAATTGATCCGTTGTAATGCTCTGATTGCGATATCTTCATCTTCAATAGTGAGACCGCGACTTTTCATTATTTGAAGCTGGTTTTCGAATGTTGCAGGTGCCTTTATTTTCGGAGAAGCCTGATGATCCATTGAATTCCTCCTAAATAACAAAAGGCCCACCTTGGTACGCATTGTTAAGAGGCGTGGTGGGATCTGTTACCATAATAATACATGAAATTTATGACAAGGTCAACGGAAGTATGGTGGTTTTACGGGGATCTCTTTTTGTGACCTGCCGTTACGACTACAAAGAAATCAAGATCCGAATACTCATCTATCCGATCCGTCTCAATACCTACAGAGCCAAGTGCTAATTATAATAAAACATTACCTTTCTTTTCAAGCACTTTCCCAACTTCATCGAGCCTTTGAAGCAACAACTCTTTTCTTAGCATAATAAGCCTCCTAATGTTACGTGTGATTAATTATTTGCTGGTATCCCGCGTATGCAATATCGCATAACCGAAAGGCGGAAGCTCCAAGCTCAATTGACCTTGTGCTGTTGTAACTGGTGTACCGGACACAATGTCCATCCAGGCTTCCTCCGCTATGGTTGAACGGAAAGTAGAGGGGCTTTTTGAACTGTTAATGAGAATTACGAACCGATCCTGAGCATCCCGGCGCTCGTAGATTAAATTCCGTTCGTTCACATGATCCTGTAGAAAGGTGAGCGTTCCGTCCTGCAGAGCGGAATATTTGTGTCGCAAGTGGATGGTCTGCTTGAAAAATTGAAGTAATTCACCGTTCTGCTTCTGCGGATCCCATTCCATACATTTGCGGTTATCGGGATCATACCCCCCGTCCATACCAATTTCATCACCGTAATAAATACATGGAGCGCCTGGGAATGTAAGCTGGAACAAGGTGGCGAGCTTCAGCCGTTCCGTGCTGCCCCCGCACAACGTGAGCAGCCGAAAGGTATCGTGACTGCCAAGTAAATTAAAGGCAACTTCATTCACTTGCTTCGGATAGCCGATCAATTGCCCGCTGAGCCGATTGGCGAACTGACCTGCTCCGATCAGATCGTGTGCAAAAAAGTCCAGGCATGCCTTCGTAAACGGATAATTCATTACCGCGTCGAATTGGTCGCCTAGTAGCCATGGCAGCGCGTCGTTCATAATTTCACCAAGAATATAGGCATCCGGATTGACATCCTTCACTGTCTTGCGGAACTCCCTCCAGAAGGCATGATCAACCTCGTTCGCCACATCGAGTCTCCAGCCGTCGATTTCGACTTCCTCAATCCAATATTTTGCCACCTTAAGCAGGTAGTCCTTCACTTCAGGGTTTTCCGTATTCAATTTTGGCATGATCGGTTCGAAGCCAAACGTATCGTAAGTCGGTACGCCATCCTTCACCGTGAGCGGCCATTCACGTACGTGAAACCAATCGACATAAGGAGAGGAAACACCATTTTTCATCACATCGACAAAGGGTTCAAACGTGTGACCGCAATGATTGAACACCGCATCAAGCAACACGCGCATTCCTCGCTCATGACAGACTTTAACTAGCTCCTTTAATTTGTCATTCGTACCAAAATGCGAATCAATCTTGAAGTAATCCTTGGTATCGTATTTATGGTTGGTGGTTCCTTCGAAGACCGGATTCAAGTAAATCGCATTAATGCCGAGCGAGGTCAGGTACTCAAGATGATCGATGATGCCCTGCAAGTCCCCTCCGAAAAAATTAAATGGGGTAGGCTTTCCTCCCCATTGCTCTGTTCCTTCAGGATCGTTAGTCGGATCACCATTCGCGAACCGTTCTGGAAAGATTTGATAGAACACCGCTTTCTTTACCCAGGCCGGAGGCGTATGCACGTCAGCGGGATTAAGGAAAGGAAAATCGAAAAAGCCTTCATAAAAGACTACAGGTGGATCGTAAAACAAACCTGTCTCCTGCAAGTAGGCCGTTTTTTCTCCGTCGTTCAAGGCAAAATAATAAAACAATCTGCGGAATTTAGGCTGCACAGCTGCTTCCCAATAATCGAACAGGGCGTCGGAAACCCATAGTGCCATGGGGATAACAGTGTTTGTCTTGTCCCAGCCATACTTGTCGCCGCAATGAAGATCAATCTGTTTGATATCGGCTTTCTTCGTCCGAATCCGGATATGAAGAGTGCGATCGTCATAAGCATAGGACCAATTAAACTTTGAACGGTGATAAACAGCTTCTAAATTCATATTCGTATCATTCTCCTTTTCCCGGGTCAATGCAAAAAGGGCCCAACCCCATGTATACACGAGGTTGAACCCTAAGGCTGCATTGCCCTTTAATTACCATAAACATAACACTGCATAGTTGTTTCGTCAATATAAATTCGAACTACAAAACTTGATGTAAAAATCGACCTGTGCACCTTGAACGTAGCGGTCTCTATCGCTCCTAATGTTCCAAACTTCCCCTAGTTACTTCTCACCCTGTTGTCGTTATCTTTAGTTCATCTTATATATCAACAAAAAGGCTTTCTTCACCAATAGTGAAGAAAGCCTTTTTGTTGTCCCTTAAATCAGTTTGTTGTCTCCCAGGAGGGGTTGTGATGCTTTGGAGGTTTATCAAGTGCTGTCACTGATGTTCATGTTTGGCATGTTCATTATTGCTTTATGCTTCTAAAGAATTTACCCTCAAGATTTTTATCAGATTGCCGATGCCCGAATAATTAGAACGTCGTAAGTCGCAGTGACACCTCCCGAGGTGCTGAACTTACTTTCGTACTCTTTATACATGTTGGCGAACAGCCGCCGTGATCCGAAGCCGTGCGAAGAGGCGGCTTCGGAAGTGCTGGCTCCCAGCGCTTTGACAGATAGAAGAAAATCCCGTGCAGAAGCATGCTCTTCCGTTTGAAGCAAACGCTCAACTTGGATATTTGAAAACCCTGTTTCCTCTAGCATATTTCTCCACTGATCTGCAGTTAGAAAAGACAGTCCGTGCCGCTGGGGCTTCATGCCGCCAGCACGATAAACTGCATCAAAAGCCGTATGCAGCTCGCGGAACGTATCCGGCCCGAACGTCGCGAATGCTAACAAACCTCCGGTGCGAAGCAGTCGGTGAAGGTGCTCTAGCGTTTGCTTCGGACGGCTCAACCACTGAAAGCAAGCGTTAGAAATAATGAGATCGAACGAGGATGAAGGAGCATTTGCTGCCCACATTTCGACATCGGCATGCAAAAAGTGAACGCAAGACGGTTGCCGGTTGTTGTGGCACAAATTGTTTTCAGCACTTGACCTAACACGTTGTTCAGCCGCTAGTATCATTGTGGGTGCAATGTCAAGTGCAGTTATAGACAAGCATGGCCACTGGTTTATAACAATTTCGGTCAGAGTACCGGTACCGCAACCGATCTCGAGAATATCAGGTCTATTGGAATCACCCTCATACGTCCATTTTTCGAGAGATTTTACAAGCTTATTTGCCATGATGCGCTGCACATGGGCATGAATATCATAGGATCCTGCGGCGCTCCGGTTAAATTGACGTCCTATAGCTGTTTTTCTATTGATCATGCCACCAACTCCTCAGTGATTCTGCCAAGTGGGTTTCCCTTCCCAGAAACGGAGCATGCCCACTGCCGGGTATTGTTAGTAACTTCGCCCGAGGTAATTGCGAGAGTAACTCTTCTGCCGCTGCGTAAGGACAAATCTTATCCTCGGCACCATGCACAAGAAGAACCGGACAAGTGATTTCCGGCAGTCGGGACAGGCATTCCACACCACGGAGGATCTCAAGACCAGCAATTAGCGCAGAGGTTGTCCAATGGCCAATGAGGGGGAGGATTTCCCTGTGGTCCATTTCTGATTTCGACTCCATAAAAACGGTCTGCGAAAATTTGTTTACTATAGCTTGCCGATCTTTCCTTATTCCAGTGATCATCTGTCTAACATATGCGTCGGCCCAACCGCGATCCGTCTGTTCTTTAGGACGGGTAAATCTCGCTGTTGCTGAGAGCAGTACAAGGCCGTCCGCTAACTCTTGAGCCGCGAGTCTCAACGCCAATAACCCGCCAAGTGACCAGCCGCCTATCAGGAGCGGACCAGAGTGAGAAGATAATATATTTTTTGCTGCCGTTTCCGTCAAATGCAATATTTCCTCAGAAGAAACGGCAGAACTGTAATCTAAGGAAACATGGTTAAAGTCAGGAAGTAAGTCACGAAGACGATCGAACACCCTATCCGACATACTCCATCCAGTCAACCATAAGATCGTGCCGCTTTGCTCTGGTCTCATGAATCCAGTACCCCCTGTTGAATGCCAATGCTGCGAATTCGCCCAACGGCATCTGTCAGTTCCTCGAAGGTATGAGCTGCTGATAGGGAGAAGCGGATTCGTGCTGTACCGTCAGATACAGTAGGCGGACGAATGGCTACCGCTGCGATACCTTCCATTTCTAGAGCACTACTGAATCTTAGGGCCGTAACGTTATCACCCACGATTAAAGGTACTATCGGAGAATCTCCTTCACCGACCTTAAAACCCGCCTTACATAACGAGGAACGAAAAATACCGCTTGCTGTCAACAGCCGTTCACGGCGCCAGTGTTCTGTCTGTACCAGGTCCAGTGCCTTCGAAATACCAGCAATAAGAGAAGGTGGCAAGGCCGTTGAGTACATAAGGGGTCTTGCTTTATTCACCAACCACCTGATTAGCATGCTGCTTCCACAAACATAAGCCCCGTAGACACCGAACGATTTGCTGAATGTTCCCATATGAACATCCACATCATTCTCCAGCCCGAGCTCAAGGCCCAACCCCTGCCCGCGCATCCCGTAAATCCCTCCGCTGTGTGCCTCATCAACCATCAGGATTGCACCGTATCCCTTTTTGAGCGCAGCGAGTTCAAGCAAGTGCGCCTGGTCACCATCCATTGAAAATACGGCGTCGGTAACGATCAACTTACGCCGTTTATCACGGTGCTTATTCAATAACGTACGCAAATGTTCCATATCGTTATGGCGGTAGCGGGCATGTTCAGCGCGGCTCATTGCGATGCCATCGACAATGCTCGCATGGTTGAACTGATCACTGAAAACCACATCACCCCGGCTCACAAGCGCGCTAATGACACCGGCATTAGCCATATATCCATTTGCGAAGACAAGTGCCGCATCACAGTTCTGCCATTCTGCCAACGCTTTTTCAAGATGCATATATGGCGGCCGGTTGCCGGTCACATGCCGTGAGGCGCCAGCGCCGGCTCCTTCGATGAGCAGGGCATTGCGCATCGCTTCAATAATAGCAGGATGTTGGGCCAGTCCCAGATAGTCATTCGAGGACAAGTTGAGCAGCACTCGTTCTCCGCGCACCGTATAACCAGGCCTGTCGAGAACTGGAGCACTAACTCGCAATTGGCGTTCCAATGATGCGAGTTCCAACACTTCAAGTTCTTTTTCCAACCAATCCATGATCAGCCCACCTTATAACGCATTTAACTCAATTTCAAAGCCTAAATCTTCAATGATTTGATGATCGGCCGAAACGTCTTGGCCTTCCGTTGTTAAATAGTCGCCCACAAAAAGTGAATTTGCTGCGTACAGAGATAGAGGCTGCAGGGTACGAAGGTTAACCTCTCGACCGCCTGCCACACGGATTTCTTTGGACGGACAGATGAACCGGAATAATGCCAGTACCTTTAGCGCTTGTATTGCCGGCGTACGGCCTGATTGTTCAAGCGGAGTTCCCGGAATCGCATTGAGAAAATTGATTGGAATCGAATCGGCATCAAGCTCGCGCAATGCATAAGCCATTTTAACAATTTCCCTATTCGTCTCACCCATTCCGATAATGACACCGGAGCAGGGAGACATGCCGTGCGTCTTTACCTTTTCTACCGTTTCAACACGCTGATCGTAGGTATGGGTTGTGGTAATAGATGGGTAATTCTCTTTGCTTGTGTTCAAATTATGGTTGTATCGGTGTACGCCTGCTGCAGCAAGACGTCCGGCTTGATCACCCTTAAGAATTCCAAGGCATGCGCAAATTTTGAGCGGCATCGTTGCACGAATTTCTTTAACCGCCTCCATCACTTGATCCAGTTCCTTTTCTGTCGGTCCCTTACCAGAAGAAACAATACAATAAGTCCCTGCCTTACGAGCCATCGCTTCACGTGCACCTGCTAGTATCGTCTCTTTGTCGAGCAACGAATATTTTTCTACGGGCGCTGTCGATACGATGGATTGCGAACAATATCCGCAGTCCTCAGGGCAAAGACCGCTTTTGGCGTTAATGATCATGTTCAGCTTCACTTTTTTGCCGTAAAAATGTTTTCTTACCTGAAAAGCAGCTTGCATCAGTAAAAGTATTTGGTCATTATCACTTTCCAATACGGCAAGCCCTTCTTCTACTGTTAAACAATCCCCACTGAGTGCTTTTTGGGCAAGCAATTGCCACTGCAAATCGTTTTCCATTGTTTTCATCTCTATCATCCCTTTAGATTATATTAAAAATACCTGTCTGACAGGCGTTAACTGAATCGTTTCTCTAACGATATGTATCAATGTTTCTGTATTCGCCTCACCATGCAAGCGAGGAAACCGACCAAGGACTTTCAGGCCGCCGTAACGTTCGATGAGTTTTGCATTCTCCGTAATACTCGGATCGTCATGAGGTTCCGCGAATTCGCCGTCGTTTAAAATTACGCCTACGATCGGGATTCCGCGTTGCCGTAAGAACGATACTGTCAGAAGTGTGTGATTAATCGTGCCGAGACCGGATCGGGCTACGATCAGAGCTGGTATGCGAAGTTCGGAGATCAAGTCAATCACGAGAGAATCCTCGGTCAGCGGTACAGCTACGCCACCTGCACCTTCGATGAGCAGTGCTTCATAACGTTTGATTAGCGGTCCCCCCGCGGCGATGATCTCCTTAAGCGTAAGGGTCACGCCCGCATGCTTGGCTGCCAGCATAGGGGTAAGCGGCTCTTGAAAAGTAAAAGGCGCCACGGCCTCTGGCCGCTCATCGATACCCGTGATTTTGAGCAAACGTTCAGCATCCGTAACTCCATTGCCAAGTAGCGCACCGGACTGGACGGGCTTCCAAACACCGGCATTCAGGCCTTCAGCACGTAGCGCAGCGGTAAGAGCTGCCGTCACTATCGTCTTCCCAACGCCGGTGTCCGTCCCGGTCACAAACAATCCGCATACTTTGCTCAAGTCGTTGATCCTCCTTCGGTAACATCAACAATCGATGCTGCCAAAATATCCGTCATGGAATCCAGCTCATCTTCCGTGCTGGCAAGAGGTGGGATAAATACGACAACATGGCCAAGTGGCCTTGTAAGCATTCCAAGTTCTCTCGCACGTGCGGCCGCGCGAACCCCGATACGATCTGCCCAATCATAAGGTTCTCGCGACCCCTTATCACGTACGAGTTCGACCCCAATCATCAGGCCCTGTTGCCGAATTTCACCGACATGCGGACGTTCCTTAAGTGCTGCGAGCTTCTGCTCAACAAATGAAGATTTTGCTATTACTCCTTCTAGCATATTCCGCTCTTTGAATAACTTTAAGCTGGCCAAAGCGACGGCACAGCCAAGAGGATTGCCCGTGAAGGAATGTCCGTGGAAAAATGTTTTCTGCTCTCCGTAATCGGCATAGAATGCTCCGTACACTTCATCTGTCGCAAGCGTTGCGGCGACGGGCAAGTAGCCGCCAGTCAAGCCTTTTCCGACAACCATCAGATCAGGTGAAACACCTTCCAGATCACAGGCAAACATGGCGCCCGTCCGCCCGAATCCTGTCGCTACCTCGTCCGCGATTAGAAGCACATCATGCTTACGGCAAAGCGCCGCCATCTCGCGTAAACAGCCTGGAGGCATGACGATGATTCCCCCTGCTCCTTGCACAATCGGTTCCACTATGAGCGCTGCGATCTCATCACTACGAGTCTCGAGTAAAACGCGAAGAGCGGTTAATGTATCTTCCATAGCACCCGCCGCACCGTCCTTATGGCGATAAGCATAAGGATATGGAATGACATGCGAAGGAAATAACATAGGTTGAAACACGTCATGATACAACGGAATTGCGCCTACACTAACCGCGCCAATTGTATCTCCGTGGTACGCTTGCTTCATCGTAATAAATGTCTTTTTACCCTGTAGCCCAAGGTTATGCCAATATTGAAAGGCCATTTTGATCGCGATTTCAACACCAGTTGCTCCTGAATCAGAGTAAAACACCTTGTTTAAGCCTTTCGGTGCTATCTCCACCAGCTTCTCAGCAAGTTCAATGGCAGGTATATTCGCCATTCCGAGAAGCGTAGAGTGAGCGACTCGTCCTAACTGATCCGTGATCGCCTGATTCAGCTCCGGCACGTTGTGTCCGTGTACATTCAGCCAAACAGACGAGAACCCGTCATAATAAGAACGACCCTGGATATCATACAGCTTAATACCTTCACCGCGTTCAATAATTAAAGGGTCGGAGTTGTTGTAGTCCTTCATTTGAGTAAAGGGATGCCATAGGTACGCCTTATTCATGGTGGTAAGACGTTCAATATGGGTTGACAAAAATGATCACCATCCATTAACGTTTTATTGTGCAACTAAATTCTATTCTTCTAGTTGTACAATTAGCTGTAGCCAATCCTAGCAGACCGATACGCCTGTGTAAAGACAATTCGTAGTATACGAACAAGACTGACACCTTATAGTACAATCCGGTCTTTTTTGCTTTTATACAGCGAAACTTTGGTGTCACAAACTGTAAATACTATGATCAAACAACCCTTCTGCTTGATTCACAGGAAGGGTTTATATTTTGGATTTCCACCTGCTAAACTTCACAAACTGGCTTGGACCCACCAAAAGTTGAGTTCCTTACTCTGGAAGCTGATTTCTTTACTTTGGCTGCCGCCATTGCTTCAGGACTTCAATCAAACCTGGTACATCCAGTCCATCCAATGAAAATGCCTTTCGCAAAAGCTCATGCGGAATGAACTCATCATACTTGCCAAGGTAAGGGGCTTCATCCGGAGTCAGCAGGGTTAAGGGTTCAGCTGCGGCAGCAGCCTCCGCGATGATTTCCGCCTCCAGTGTTTCAGCATCAACGCTTCCGGCGACGACCATATAATAGGGCTCCATCGGGACAATTGAACGCAGACCTAGCGGGCTCTTCAGATTATTCTTTAGGAGCCGCTCCAATGTCCGGAACTGGCGGCTTCCTGCCCAAGGCAGGATGAACATCGAATCACCGCCCGCCGGTAAAACAGACCGTACAAGAAGTCCGCTTTCACGGGCCAGGCGGCGGGCGCGTTCCAGTCGTGCTGCCGCACTCGGGGCCAAATACGGATACAGGGTGGTTTCACCCAGAATATCGCGTATTTTTGCCAGAATGCGGGTATGCACGTCCCCACCCGCTCCGAGCCACAGGGTATCGACCTTGCCGCGTGAAGTCTTGACGTATACCGCTTTATGGCGGCTGTCCACCTCCTCCACCTTCCACAGCTTGCCTGCCAGTGTAAAGCAGTAGCCCGGAGGCGGAACGGTTGTAATTGAACCGATTTCCTCCGTACCGTTATAGACAACATGCTCCTCATCATCTTTGAAAACAGCATAGAAGCGGAAGTTATTTACGATCTTCTCTCCGGCCATACCGATAAGCAGGCTTCCTTCGTCCATCCGCTCAATATGACCCATTCCCAGCATGTACGTCATAAAAGCATCATAATCCGCCGGATCGATGCCTTTGAAGGACGGCAGACTTAATACAGCCTCTCTTAAATCGTCCGGCTCGGCTTCGCCCATGCTCTTTAATATGCTCATGGTCTGATGGTACAGCAGTCCAACCGGCAGCTGGCGCACGACAAGGGGCTCAACCCATTTCTCCCGCACGTACAGCTCGATGACCGCAATTGCCCGGAGCAGGCTCCAGGGCATACGTGCAGGGAGCTGCGCTTCCTCGTCCTCCTCCGGCGTAACGAAGATCATCTCGGAGGCCGCGTCCCCTCGCCTGCCGGAGCGACCCAGCCGCTGTACAAAGCTGGCGCAGCTGTAGGGTGCGCCGAGCTGCAGCACCCGCTCCAGCTCGCCAAGATCTATACCCAGCTCCAGAGTCAGGGTTGCTGCGGCAACCGCAGGACCGGGCCCTTGCCGCAGTGCGGCTTCCGTCTCTTCACGAAGCATCGCGGAGATACTGCCGTGATGAACGTGAAAGACATCCCGTTCCCCGCGTTTCGCCGCCGTACGCCGCAGCTCCAATGTGGCCGTCTCGGCATCCGAGCGGCTGTTCGTAAAGATGAGCGCTTTTTTTAGATGGGTATGGTCGTAGATATAGTCGTAATAAGCCTGTCGCGCCCGCTCCAGATGCTCCGCCTGCTTCTCATCCCGTGCATCCGGGAAAGAGAAATGCTCCACACTCAAACGGAGCTTGCGTCCCCCTTGCGGGGCTGACACCTCAACGCTTTCCCGGGTTCCCGCCGCCAGCCACTCCGTAACGGATGCGTAATCGCTAAGTGTGGCAGAGAGCCCGATTCGACGCGGAGAGCATCCGGCCATACGGGAAATTCTCGCCAGCTGGCTCAGCACTTGAATCCCGCGGTCCGCACCCATGAACGCATGAACCTCATCGACTACAATAAAACGCAGATCATGGAACAGCGCGGGAATAGCATTCGGGCGGTTCATCAGCAGTCCCTCCAGGGATTCCGGGGTAATCTGCAGCACGCCTGAAGGATTCTGCATCAACTTGGTCTTGTCCGCTTGAGGCACATCCCCATGCCAATGCCAGACCGGTATCCCGCCTTCACGCAGCAAATCGTTCAACCTCGTAAATTGATCGTTGATCAACGCCTTTAGCGGCGCAATATATAATATGCCTACAGAGGTTGAGGGACGTTCATACAACTCGGTAAGCGCAGGGAAAAAAGCCGCCTCCGTCTTCCCGGAGGCTGTACCCGAAGCGATCAGCAAGTGATGAGACGTATCGAAAAGAACCCTGCATGCATCAACCTGCGCCTCCCGCAGAGTCTCCCAGCGATTTTTATAGATAAACTCTTTGATAAAAGGAGCCAGCCGGTAAAACGGATTGCCGCTCATAACTCAAACTCCGCCAGGAACCCGTCCAGCTCGCCTTCCACAGTCTCTGCAGGCTTCGAGGTTCGCTCGCCTACAAGCTTCTCAAAGCTAATCTCCGGGTGCTGCCGCAAGGTATGCAGCAGATCCATGAAATCGCGCACCACCTCGCGGGGTGTCAGAAGCTCGTCCGCACCCAGTCTGCCAACGGCTTCCTCCATAAAATGCACCAGCTGCCCCTGAGTCAGATTGGCCTCGTAGCTATAATGCAAGGCGTGGATATCTCTCAATTTTTGCAGCAGAACCAGAATTTCCTCGTGTGAGAGCATGTCGAGTGCGATAATGGGTCCCGTGAAATTATTTAGTCCCGATCCGCCGTAACGCCCGGCCACCAGCCTGGAACGGAGTGCTTCATAGCTGAATAACCCCCGCCGCCCATCCTCTACAAATTGCGGGGTTCCCCCTACAAAAATTCCGAGTCTCTCTGCCTTGCCCTGCATCGTATCGTTGAACATGGTAAGCAGCTTCTCATAGTTGCTCTGGCGGGAAATGCTGTTTGTGATTTTATATAGATTAACGCCCTCATCGATAAAAAGCAGCAAGCCCTTGTACCCGATCGCGGCAGTAAATTCGGCCCAAAGCTTCATATAATCATACCAGTTGTCATCGTCGATAATGACCCCCACGCCCAGCGCCTTCCGGGCTTCCGTGCGGGTGGCAAATTCGCCGCGCAGCCAGCGCAGTGAATCCTGCTTCAGATCATCATCCGCCAGCTTGTGTCCATTCCAGTACGAGGCCAGTACTTTGGCAAAATCAAAGCCGTGCACCAGACCGCGCATCTCCGAGGCCACTGCGTAAATCCACTTTTCCACCTCTTCCCCAAGCTCTGCGTGATCGGGGCCATACCCATTCTCCTGCATAACGGTCTGCTGAAGCGAAAATATCCATTTCTGCAGGATGATCTCCAGCGCTCCTCCGTCCGGACGCGTGCGGGTCGATAAATGGCTCATGAGTTCGCGGTAGGTGGCCAGGCCCTGTCCTTTCGTCCCCACCAGCCGCCGTTCCGGAGACAGATCGGCATCCGCAACTACAAAATCCCGATCCATGGCATAGTTACGGATGATTTGCAAAAGAAAGCTTTTACCGCTGCCGAATTTGCCGGTAATCAGCTTGAAGGCTGCACCGCCTTCGGCAATGTTGTCCATATCCCTTAATATAGCTTCAACCTCCGGCCGGCGGCCGACAGCGATATATTCAAGCCCGATACGCGGTACTACACCTGCCGTTAGCGAGTTGACGAGCGCCGTCGTCATTCGTTTCGGTATTTTTATTTCATTCATCCAATGGTTCACCTCATTAAATATGGAAGCATAGGGACATATTCCTCAGTAATCTCTTCCTCGTCGATGAGCAGGTCACCAAGTATATCCATTGCGATATCATTAATCTCGTCGATCAGCAGCTCGGGCATCGAACCGCTGGCTGCAGCCAGCTTTTGCATAGAACTAAAGCCATTTCCGCTGCTGAAGGCAAGCACCGCTTCCCGGTGCAGCGGACTGAGTGCAGCCGCAAATTGTTCCCACTCCGTACGAGCAGGCGCCCCCTCATTATCCTGCATTTTCTCATCATCTAGCACCTTCATCACTTCATCCTGCACCTTTTCTTCAAGGGCATTCACTAACCTGTCAGAAGCTTCGGGAAGTTCATCTGAAATACCGATATCCTCAACCATGAGCAGATTGCGGACAACCTCTGAATCACTCTGCAGACGCTCCAGCTTCTGCTGATCGATGACAACAGCCGGACCCTTGTCCGCCTGCTCCTTTTTGTGAAACTCCCGTTGTAGAAAGCGTGTTATCAGGTTATCCATATCCGCATCTACAGTAACACCCTTAAGCCGCCCCCGGAAGCCCATCAGCTCCCGCAGCTTGTTCTCGGTCAGTCGGAATAATCGCGTGATAAGACTGCGCAGCGGCGGAGATTTACTAACCCGCACAACGGGTACAAGAACAGAATAGCCATACTGTGAAATATCATATACGGCGCTACGGAACAAATACCGCTCCCGCAGCACCGGCGGACTTGGCGGGAACATTTGAATCAGGTTCGACCCGTGTTTTCGGGTAACGTAAGCGTCGATCAATGCAACCACCTGCGGAATATACAGCTCGGCTGCTTCTTTTCCCGTACCCGTGAAAAACTTGGACTTGCTGATGTCATAATCCGACATGATCGTCAATACCGCAAAGGTAAGCTGCTCCGGGGAGGAAGACAAGCACCGCATGAGTTCAAGCTCAGCAAGATCATCGGCCAGGCTGCGTGAACGGACAACGATTACTGAGAGTGGAACATCCAGTTGGTGTACAAAAGAGAAATCCGCGATCCAGCCGCCGAGATATTGATCCAGCCGCTTAAATTGTTCCCGGTAGGCTTCCCATAATTGGCACAGCTGCCTGTATCCTTCCGTTGGCTCTTCCCATCCCACTCCATTGATGAGCTCGTACACATGGAGAAAAATATACGAAAGGTCTGTTTTAGGAAATCTGCCCTGCCTCACTTCATCACGCCAATAGAAATACCATCGATTCTGCGAACCTGTCATATGCCCATAAGTCGGCCAATAGCTTTTGAAAGGAACAAAGAGCGCCATAGCCTCTTTATGATGCTCCAGTTCCTTGGCCCGTTTCACGAATTGCCCTTCGGTGGTCGTTACTGGCTCCTGTCTTTCTGTCTCCTCCCATAACTGCATCTGTACAGAGGTCTCAGGGGTTGATTGTTGCTTATAATCGGCAGGCGGCTTCGGCACTTCCTCAGACGGCTTTCGCGGTGGGATGGCCATATTCTGCTCCTTGCTCTCCCAGACCAATTCCGTGAAATGCGGCTGCTTTCTTTCATTGCTCATTTCCGTCGCTCCATTCCTGAAGAACCTCATCAAGTAGATCAAAGAAAGAATTGGGGATCAGAGAAGATCGAGCCCTTTGGTCTCTTTACCCAGGAACAGCACCGCTGCCGCCCCGATAATAATGGTTACAAAAAATAACATAAAGATTGATCCGATGTCCATCGAACGGGCTACAAGCACCCCCACCAATAACGGAGCGATAATTCCTCCTACCCGTCCAAAGGAAGTGGCAAGCCCCGATCCCGTAGAACGTATGGATGTAGGGTACAATTCTGGTGTGTAAGCGTACATACCACCCCAAGCCCCGAGGTTAAAGAACGATAAACAGATCCCGGCTGCCATGAGCATTCCTTCCGTCGTAGCATTTCCGAACCAGGCCGCACTCACCGCTGTTAACAGCAGATAAAGCACCAGCACAAATTTGCGCCCGAACTTCTCAATAAAGTAAGCGGCTGTAAAATAACCCGGCAGCTGAGCCAGCGTCATAATCAGTACATACTCAAAGCTTCTAACCAGACTGAAGCCCTTAAGCACCATGACCGTAGGCAGCCATAGAAACATTCCATAATAGGAAAAGACAACCGTAAACCACAAAATCCAGAGCATTATAGTAGAACGCCGATACTCTGGCGACCATACAGCAGCTATGCGATTCCGCAAAGAAACCGGAGCTTTTCGTATTTCTGTAAACCGCGGCGAATCGTCAATCGCACGCCGTAGATACAACGCATACAGGACCGGTACCGCTCCAATGGCAAAAGCAACACGCCATCCGTAATCGGGAATGACGAAATAGGCGATTAAAGCGGAAGCGATCCAGCCCAACGCCCAGAAGCTCTCCAGCAGAACAACAGCTCGTCCTCTTTCACTGGCAGGCATGCTTTCAGAGACCAGGGTTGAGGCTACAGGCAGTTCCCCTCCAAGCCCGAAGCCAGTCACAAAACGCAGGACACACAATACAGCGAAGCCCGTTGCAAAGGCCGATAAGCCGCTCGCCACAGAGAATATGATCAGCGTCCATAGCAGCACAGATTTACGGCCAAACCGATCCGCAAGAATTCCTGCCGCCGCCGCGCCCACAGCCATGCCCACCGAGTTAATACTGGTCAGGATTCCAATCTGCTCCGGTCCAAGCTTCCATTCCTTAGCCAAAGCGGCAACTACAAAAGAGATCATCCCGACGTCCATCGCGTCGAACATCCAGCTTAAACCCGCACTGAACAGCAGCTTTCTTTCCTTGGGATTCCGCAGTAGCGTCATTCGATTCACGTTCAAGACCTCACTTTCCAACTTTCCGGCTGATAAACCAGATTATGCTTGTTTCTATTCCATATTTTAAAATTGAAGCGCTCAAAAATCAAGGAACAACGCGGCATTGAAGTATTGTCTCGCAAGAGATTGGAAATAACAGGTCTGTACCGATATGGCCGCTATGAGGATCGTGTTGCGCACGGCCTCCCGTTGTGTTCTTGTGAGATGAGTCAACCGCTTCATGATTCCCTCGGTAGACTCCTTAGAAAGGCAAGGATCTAACTTAGGATCTTTCTTGATTTCCTCAAATAGACCGGCGTATGCGTTATACAGCTGAGCAGGCTCGATCAGATCGTCATCATCACGCTCGGGCTTCAGAAATAAGAGCCGGAACAGCTGGCGGATGCTCTCGAAATCAAGTGCCGCTTTGAGATCATCAATCATAAACAGGAGTACCGCCTGATTAACCGAATACTTTTTACCTTCGCGCGGAGAACCCAAATATTCTTTGAAGTCACGCTTCACCCAATTTTGTATGGCAGTGACAGAAAATGTGGAATACTCTATCAGACGGCCCAAGGAGGCAATTTCTCCAATCGACAATCCTTTGACGCTGCGACCTTTGATAATTTTTTGCAAAATAGGTGGAATATCTGTGGACAAAAAGGCCGGCAAGGACGTACCCTTCTGTATCTCCTCTTGATGGAATTTCGTCCAGGAATCCTGTAAAATGTGCAGCGGCTTCCGGTCCGAATTTCCAGCCAATGAGAGCAGAAGGCAGGACATCTCTATTCGGGTCAATCTAAATGATTCCATGGCTGGGATCCCTCCCCATTTGATATTTTAGCGGAAAGTTCGTAGAATAGGTTCATAAGAACTCATAATATGAGTATAACCTACTTTAAGTATGAAAGGGATGGTAAAGATTAAATGGGTATAGGACTTAGTTTGACGTTGGTCGCTGTGTTGATTGCTTTAACTGCTTTTTTTGTAGCTACGGAATTTGCGCTTGTGAAAATTAGAGGAAGCCAGATCAGCCAATTGGTTATTGAGGGACGCAAGAACGCAATAGCTGTCCAAAGGGTTGCTGCCAATCTTGACGGTTATTTGTCCGCTTGCCAACTGGGTATCACAATAACGGCGCTGGGTATCGGTGCATTGGCTGAGCCTGCCTTTGAACAGCTGTTGCTCCCGGTATTTGACTTCGCCGGCATCAATGTGGAGCTGAGTCACGTTATCGCTTTTGCACTAGCTTTCATTATCGCAACATTCCTGCACGTTGTTGTCGGAGAGCTTGCTCCGAAGACTGCAGCTATTAACAAACCGGAAGAAATCAGTCTTTTTACGGCTCCGCTGATCATTTTGTTCTATAAAATCCTGTATCCTTTCATCTGGCTCCTGAACGGCTCGGCTAATCTCCTCGTCCGCATGTTAGGGATGAAACCTGCCAGTGAGCATGGAGAAGCGCATTCCGAGGAAGAGATTCGCCTGATCTTGTCCGAAAGCTATGAGAGCGGCAAAATCAATAAGGCGGAGTACGGTTATGTAAACCGGATTTTTACTTTTGATGAAATGCTTGCCCGGGAAATTATGGTTCCCCGGACAGATATGGTCTGTCTCTTCACTAATAATTCATTACAGGAAAACTTCAGTATCATCCGTAAGGAGCAGTATACCCGCTTCCCTGTTGCGGAAGGCAATAAAGATAATATCATCGGGATGATTAATACCAAACAGCTCTATCTGGAATACGACAACAATCCGGATTTCGACTTCAGTCTTTTGGTACAACCTGTGCTGACTGTATCGGAAGTAACACCTGTCAAGACACTCTTGAAACGCATGCAGCTGGAACGTGTGCATATTGCTCTCCTGCTTGACGAATACGGCGGAACCTCCGGCCTCATAACGATTGAAGATATTCTGGAGGAGATTGTGGGCGAAATCCGCGACGAATTCGATGGGGACGAACGCAAGAATGTGGAGAAGCTGAGTGAATCGAATTACTTATTTGATGGCAAGGTTTCTCTGGTAGAGGTTAAACAGATAACGGGTCTGGATTTCGAGGATGAAGAGGTGACTACCATTGGCGGATGGTTATACAGTCAGCTTACAGACCCTGCTGTCGGTAAAAGTGTTTCCCGTGATCATGTAAAGATCATCGTTCGCGAGATGAACAGACACCGGATCCGCAAAGTTGAGATTGTTATGGATAAAACTTAGACTCCCACCCTGCCGGAAGAACATTCTAAATAAAATATAATTGCAAGCAAGGGGGTTTCACTGAATATTCAGGTTATGTATACATGCTGTATCGCTACTCAATAATTTTACTCATATAATACTCATCGACCCATTGTCCGCCGATTTTAAGTGATTTCACTCTGGTTCCTTCGATTGTAAATCCGCTTTTGGCATATAAGGCTAGAGCAGATTGGTTATGGGTCATCACCGTTAGTTCAAGTCGAACAATACTGCTCCCCGAAGCCCATGTCTCCATCTCCCGGCATAATCCGGTGCCAATGCCAACTCCCTGATATTGCTTCAGAATACCGATAACAATGTATGCGCTATGCCGATTTCGGCGAACACTTCCTCCTCTTACGGAAATATATCCTACCAGCATGCCATCTGCTTCTGCACCGATTAGTGTGGAGGTCTCTGTCTCGGTAAAGTTTATGATCATCTCCCTGACCTGCTGAAGACCAGACTGTCTCTCGTCCGGCTCCAGCAGCATGAAGGTTGATTCCTCATCCAATTGGTGCTGCAGTTTCAGCAGTTCCTCAGCGTCAGCCGGAACCAGCTTCCTTAGTGTTACCATCATATTAATCTCTCCCTGAAACGTAATCATCGGAATAGCTCAGCAACGGCATACCATGAGCACATTTCCATCAGGGTCCTTGAAATTGAACCAGTGATCATGCTCAATATCGGTTAGAATCTCAGCTCCGCTCTCCTTCACAAAGTCATAAGCCGCATCAATATCCCGGGTGTTCAAATGAAATGCGGGAGCATTAAGCACACACTCCGTGGTGAAAATTTTACTGTCCAGTACAATACCCGGCCCTTGCATGGGGACAACATAGAGATGTCCGAACAAAACCTCCCCGTCAAGCGGCAGTCCAAGTAAATGGCAATACCATTGCTTGGATCTTTCAATGTCACTGACTGGTATAAAGACGGCACCAATCTGATTCAGGATTGGACTTGTCACAGTAAATAACCTCCTCCTAGAAGATACTATATGGGCAGTACACTAACCAATTCGATAAAAAATGTCATTATCCTCTTACTCCTCTTGTCCTTCTTGCGCATCTATGGCCGCGTCCAATAGCTGGTTGTAAACATCATCGTTGTTTTCCAGCAAAGCATCGGTTTGAAGGAATTGCTCTTCATTGCCGGGCTCATCAGCAAAGCTGAGACTGTAATCCCACTCACTTCCTCTTTTACTGAAAAAAGTGATCTCATATTTAGCTTTATGATTGTCGAGACTGAATATAGTCTTTCCTACAAAGCTGCCATCCTCGTTACGCCGCATGTCCGCCGCGGTTATTTCTACCATCATTCAATATCCTTCCCTTCAGATAAAATCACTCGCATTCCCAGTATATCACTGTATTCAACGTAATTTCCTCTCCTGACGCTCGAATTGACTTTTTTCATCCGGCGGTTAATAATTTAATACAATGCTTGTAAAGAAGATTTTTTTAGAAAATGGAGGAAAATTTCATGACCAACTTTCAGAATCAGTTAAGTAAATATGCTGATCTGGCTGTCCAAATCGGCATTAATATTCAACCGGGTCAGACCTTGGTTGTTGGCGCCCCGATTGTGGCTGCCGACTTCGTGCGTCTGATTACTGCCAAAGCATATGCCGCGGGCGCAAGTCTTGTAAAGGTAAACTGGAACGATGAGAATATTACCCGTCAGCAATTCGAGCATGCAGCTCCGGAAACCTTTACTAAAGCACCGACCTGGTACGCTGGTGAGATGACGGAATTGGCGGAGAACGGTGCCGCATTCCTGACCGTGCTGGCTGAGAATCCGGATGCGCTGAAGGGTATTGAAGCTGAACGGATCGCAAATTTCCAAAAAACACGGGGAGCCGCTCTCACCAAATTCCGTGAGCTTCAAATGTCCGATAAGGTAAGCTGGTGTCTGGTAGCTATCCCTTCCCAAAGCTGGGCGGATAAAGTATTCCCCGATGCTCCGGCAGAGGAACGTGTAGATAAGCTGTGGAAGGCTATCTTCCACACCGTTCGGCTGGACCGTGAAGATCCTGTGGCCGCCTGGCAGGATCATTTGATCAATCTGGAACAAAAGGCCAACGTACTGAACGCCAAAAAGTATAAAAAGCTGCATTACATAGCTCAGGGCACGGACCTGAGCATCGAACTACCGGAAGGCCATCTATGGGCACAAGGAGACAGTATTAACGCAAAGGGCCATTCTTTTGTCGCTAATATGCCAACAGAGGAAGTATTTACGGCACCGCTCAAGACAGGTGTCAACGGAACAGTGCGTAGTACTAAACCGCTCAGCTACGGTGGAAACATTATTGATGGTTTCTCCATCACTTTCGAGAATGGCCGGATCATAAGTGTAAGTGCTGAGCAAGGACAAGAGACACTGGAGCATCTAATCAGTCTGGACGAAGGCGCGAAATATCTTGGCGAGGTAGCACTCGTTCCGCATCATTCACCGATCTCGGAGTCCAATATTTTATATTACAATACACTGTTTGACGAGAATGCTTCCAATCACCTGGCGATCGGCACGGCTTATGCCTTCTGTCTGGAAGGCGGCAAGGACATGACCCAAGAACAGTTGATCGAGCACGGACTCAATACAAGCGTTACGCATGTTGATTTCATGATCGGTTCTCCGGAGATGAATATTTACGGGGTTACCGTAGAGGGAACCGAAGAACCGGTATTTCTTAATGGAAACTGGGCGTTTTAACTAGGAGGAATTCCGAATGCTGAATTTCAATCAAAAGTTGGAGAAGTATGCGTTACTCGCCGTAAAGATCGGTGTAAATGTGCAGCCCGGTCAGAAACTCGTCGTAAATGCCGATATTGCTTCCGCTGAACTGGTACGCCTCATTGTACGGAAAGCTTATGAAGCCGGAGCAAGCCTGGTGAAAGTGAATTACAGTGATGAGATTGTAACACGAACCCGGTATGACCTGGCCCCTGCGGATTCCTTCCTGGAGCCGCCGAAGTGGCAAGCGGATGAACTGGAGGATTTGGCACGGAACGGTGCCGCCTTCCTTACCATTGTCTCTGCCAATCCGGATCTGCTGAACGGTGTGGACCCTGGACGGATAGCAAACAATCAGAAAACAGCAGGTCAGGCTATGGCCGGCTACCGGGAGCTGTTGATGGGCAATCATGCCAGCTGGAGTGGCCTCGCTTTTCCTTCACCGTCCTGGGCAGCTAAAGTCTTCCCCGATGCTCCTGCCGATCAACAGGTCGAGTTGCTGTGGGATGCGATTTTCAAGGCTGTCCGTGCGGACCAGGAGGATCCTATTGAAGCTTGGCATCTTCACTTGAACAGATTGAAGCAGCGCTGCCAACTCCTGAATGATAAAAGCTACCGCAAGCTGCATTATACGGCACCGGGCACAGACCTTACCATAGAACTGTCTGAAGGTCACATTTGGTGTCAGGCTGGAGCAGTGAACGGGCAGAACATTCCTTTTCTCGCCAACATTCCAACCGAAGAGGTATTTACCGCCCCGCTGAAGACCGGAGCAAACGGTACAGTAAGCAGTACAAAGCCTCTCAGCTATGGCGGAAATATTATTAACCGGTTCACACTGACCCTTGAGAATGGCAAGGTTGTCGCCTATACCGCAGAAGAAGGTCTGGAAACACTGACGACACTACTTTCTATGGACGAAGGTGCCTCTTATTTCGGCGAGGTCGCACTTGTCCCATACCACTCTCCGATTTCGGAGAGCGGAATTCTCTACTTTACGACCTTATACGATGAGAATGCCTCTTGCCACCTTGCGCTTGGTGCGGCTTATGCTTTTACCCTTCAAGGAGGGATCGCGATGAGCAAGGAGCAGTTAGCAGAAAAAGGTATGAATCAAAGTCTTGTCCACGTCGACTTCATGATGGGTTCACCAGAGATGAATATCGACGGGATTACAAAGGATGGGAATGCAGAGCCTCTATTCCGCAACGGTGACTGGGCATAGTTTTTTGTTGACAAAAGATAAATCACGCTAAATAACCCGTGCTTTTCCTCGCTTAGAGGTGTAAGCACGGGTTATTTTGCATTAAAAAAGAGTTGATTAGGATAGATTAGTCCAAATTTGAACTTTTGTTCAAATAAAATTCACAAAAATGTTGAATTTTATTCACAAAGATGTCACAATAGAATTAGAAAACAAAACTTTCAAGGAGGGGATTGACATGATGAAAGAACCGCATACCAATGACGTCAACACAGTGGAAGTGGAGCACCAGGAGAACCAGCAAACCTCTGATTCCAGCATCGCAGCGGCTAATGCGATTAAATATACTGCCTATATCATCTTGTTCTTCGGATTCCTTTACTTCCTGGTTCAATATGTTCTGCCTTTGCTTTGATTCCCTGATTATAAATTCATATTATAGTAAGCGCTTACGGCTAATCTTTGCTCTATGCCTCAGAGCAGTGAGTAGCCTTTTTTTGTATATTTCCGGGGATTCTTATCACCAGCCCCAAGCTTTAACAATCCATGACTTGGCAGCCGCTGACCATCCTTTATCCATTTCCGACTTCAGCCATTCTGTGGCATCCTCGCGGGTACCTGGGAATGGTGAAATACCGCTTTCCTCCATCCAATGCGACACCGTTTCGAATGAGGTGCTGTTCCAGCCGTTTTTCTCTCCCTCTGCATTCTGGCGTTCTTTAACACCCGATATTACAATATCCAGCGAGCCCTGCAGCTCCGTTACCGCATGATCAAAGGCTGTTTTCTTCTCTTTTGCTTTCATTTCAGCTTCCGCACGCAGTTTCCGGGTCTCTATCCCTTCTTGTTCCCGGATGATAGCTAATAAAGTTAAAGCTTCTCTGCTGCTAAGGCCGTTATTATAACGCTCTTCAAGAGGTAAATCACTTCCTAATGCCGCAACATAAACTGGAAACCACTCACGCGATACAAGAATAGCTTTTTTCTTAATGAATTTTCCATAGGCTGCTATCCCTTCTCCGGGAAAACGCGCACGCCATAGCCAAGGGTCAAACTCCGATCCCGTATGCCAGTTCTCTGGTTTTGTGAGCCCGCTAAGGGAGGGGTGGTCCGGCAAGAGTGGTGCGAGCGGTAATATCCCTATCTCAGAGATTATCTTTGTAGCCTCTTCAAAGGTGGTAATGTAGTCTTGCTGCACTGGATTAGTCATTAATGGTCAGCTCCTTTTTATTCTGTTATTTTCATACTCTTAATGCCTGCGATGAATGTGCTGAGCAGCCGCGACAGGCTGGTATTGGAGTCCAGCGGCATGCCGAAGCCCCCCTTTTGCTCCAGAGACGCAAAGCCATGCAAGATGCTCCGTAATCCCCTTACCGCATGAATCGTACCCTCTTCTCCCAGTTCGTAAGTCTCCAGCCCCTTGATAATTAGCGCCAAAATGGTATCACTAGCAGCTTCCAGCTCGGTATTTTGTGCCTCGGGAGCCCGTAAGGTAGTCTCATACAGCCCCGGATGTTGTCTGGCAAAATCCACATAGGCATTCCCCATGGCATGAACAGCCTCTGCGCCTGCCGTCCCTTCTGCGGCTGTAGACATTACTATATATAGCTGCTCCAAACCGTATATGGCAAGCAAAGTACGCAAGCCCTGAAGCCCGTTAATGTGATTATACAGCGATGGCGACCGAACGCCCAGCTTGGCTGCCAGTGCAGATAATGTAACTTCCTCTACGCCATTTTCATCAGCCAATTGTTCTGCTGCCTTAACGATGGTTTGTGTATCTAATCCTGCTCTGGGTGACATGGATTCACTTTCCTCCTCTATTCACGGCTGTATCAATCGCAGCCTGCATTTTCTGCCGGGGTTCCTTGATTACATTCCCGTGACCTACAGCGAGCAATGATGGAGCTGCTTCAAGCAGTCTAATTGCGCTGGCTAATGCTTGTTCTTTGTTCCATGTTGCTAATGCCGGAAAGGGAAACCACGGAACAACAGTGCCGGAAACGGCAGTTCCCCGAAATGTTTGATAAGCATCCCCGGCTATAACCGCCATGCTGCGTCGATCTAAATATGACATAGACCCGGGAGTATGCCCAGGAGTGCTGATCGCTGTCAAGGAACCGATAGTGTCCCCATCCTGCAGCAGAACATCGGCTCTCGTAACCACCTTCTTTGGAACTCCACCCCGGATGGGAGATAAGGGCTCACCCGCCCGAAGAGTCGTATCCCCGCTAAGCAAAGCAGCATCCCGTTCTGAAATGTACACTTTTGCTCCAGGGTAGAGCTTTTTCAACTCATCAAGTGCTCCAACATGATCATCATGTGCATGAGTGAGTACGATTCTTGAGATCTCTTTTTCCAAGCCAGCAGCTGTTCGTATAATCCCTTTCAAACTAAATGGCAGCGCCGCATCAATAAGAGTCAGCTCGTTGTCTTCTTCGACGATATAACAATTCACCGAAAAAAATCTTGGCATCCATGTCAGCTGCAGCAAATGTCCTTCGCGCGTTACCCGCATCCTGATCACCCCTAAAACTAATGTTATTAGTTATAATATAAACTAATGCAGTTAGTTTCGCAAGAGGCATTTATAGAATGTACAAAAAACCTCTCCTTTGAAAAGGTTGGCGGTCGCCTTGGTCTCCGGATTTTTACCGCTAAGGTTAATAAAAAAAATCTGGAGACCACAGCGATGGAGCAACGTTCCGTTCGCGGAGCGTCCATACAGAACCTCCACTGAAATCCTACTCTACAAAGCAAAAAGGGTATCCCACAGCCATTTGCATGGCTTATGGAACACCCCCAAACTTCAGCCGAATCGGCCCATGATATATTCCTGAGTCATTTGATTCTCCGGATTGGTAAAAACTTTGTCGGTCCGGTCGTATTCCACAAGCGAGCCAAGGTAGAAATACGCTGTGTAATCCGAGATCCGTGCTGCCTGCTGCATATTGTGCGTTACGATAACGATCCGCAGATCTTCTTTCAGCTCCTTGATGAGCTCTTCAATTTTGCCTGTGGAGACCGGATCAAGCGCGGAGGCCGGTTCATCCAAGAGCAAAATTTGGGGATTAACGGACAAAGCCCGTGCAATACATAGACGCTGCTGTTGTCCACCCGAAAGGGCCAGTGCCGAATCCTTCAGACGATCCTTAACCTCGTCCCACAGCGCCGCACGACGCAAGCTGCTTTCCACGATTTCATCCAAAGCCTTTTTGCCTTTAATACCGTGGTACTTAGGACCGAAAGCAACATTATCATAAATAGATTTATAGAATGGATTCGGTTTCTGCCATACCATGCCGATTTTTTGACGCAGCTTGATAACATCCGTGCCCGGGGCGTTGATATCAATTCCGTCGATCCAGATACTCCCCTTCGTTGTCGATCCGGAAATTTCGTCATTCATCCGGTTCAGTGAACGGAGGAAAGTGGATTTACCACAGCCTGAAGGTCCAATCAGCGCAGTCACCGTATTCTCGGCAAAAGGCAGGCTGATCCCTTTTACCGCTTCATATGTTCCATAATAAATGCTCAACTGCTCGGTTTGAAATGACTTTGCTGGTGCTGCCAAGGTTGCTCCCATTTTGTACTCCTCCTACTAGTTCATTCTTTTTGCTGCTGTAAGCTTACGATAAATAAATCTGCCGAAGTACCGGGCAGCCAGATTGAAGATCAACACCGTAATAACAAGTACAGCTGAAGCGCCGGCGGCTATTTGAGCCGCATCCGGAGCAAGACCTTCACTGTTCACCTTCCAGATATGCACAGCCAGAGTTTCAGCCGGACGGAACGGATTCAGCGGCGAAGACGGACTGAGCGGATTCCAGTTGCTGAAATCCAGCCGCGGACTGCTCATACCCGCAGTGAACATAAGGGCTGCAGCTTCCCCGAAGACACGTCCAGCAGATAGTATAGTACCCGTGATGATCGTTGGAAGTGCAACAGGGAACAAGACGGAGGTTACAATTTTCCATTTGGATAATCCAAGCGCAAAGCCCGCTTCCTTCTGCTGTTTCGGAACAGTCCGGAAGGCTTGCTCCGTAATCCGTACCATCAACGGTAAATTAAACACGGTTAGTGCCAGTGCACCTGAAACCAAGGAGAAACCTAAATTGAAATAGTTCACTATAAGCAAAAGGCCGAATAAACCGACAACGATGGATGGAAAAGAAGATAACACTTCGACGATCAACCGGATAAAGCCGGTTAGTCTTCCGGGACGCGCATATTCCGCCATATATATACCGGCACCCAGGCCAAGAGGAACAGTAATAATAAGCGTCAGGACGAGGAGGAAAAGTGAATTGAACAGCTGTGGGCCTACCCCTCCGCCTGCACGGATTTTTTGCGGGGGTGAGCTTAAAAAATCCCAGCTAACATGGCTTAGCCCCCGCACCAGGATATATCCTAATAATCCGACCAGAATCGCTACGATGAGCAATGCAAAGAAAACGATAACGCCTGTGGCAATCTTGTCAGCGGTTCTAGGCTTCATGATAGTTTATTCCTCCTTTCAAGAAGTCTGACGAGGAAGACGAATATAAAGGTCATCAGCATCAGAACAAGCGCCATACTCCACAGGGCATTATTATGTGGTGAACCCATAGTTGTGTTTCCCATTCCGAGTGTAATTACACTTGTTAAGGTAGACGCCGATTCAAAAAGAGACCGCGGAACAAAGGGCGCATTGCCGATAACCATCTGTACCGCAAGCGCTTCGCCGAAGGCACGCGCCATACCGAGTACAATTCCTGTCATGATGGCAGGCAGTGTTGTTGGAATAATCACACGTGATATCGTCTGCCATCTGGTGGCGCCGAGCGCAAAGGAAGACTCCTTCAAATTTTGCGGCAATGAAGCCAGCGCGTCTGCAGCCACGCTCGTAATGGTAGGTAGAATCATAACGGATAATACAAGCGCGCCTGCAGCTACCCCGATGCCCTGACCAGGAAAGGTGTTCCGAAGAAATGGGACAATAACACTAAGTCCGATGAAACCGTACACTACAGAAGGAATGCCTGACAGCAGCTCGATTACCGGCTGCAGCAGTTTTTTGCCCCAGCCCGGAACAATTTCGGTCATAAACAGCGCGGCACAAATGCTGAGCGGACTGGCAATGAGCGCAGCAAGCAGTGTAACCAGAAAGGAACCCGCTATAAAAGGAAAAGCGCCATATAACGCAGTATCGCCTTCAGGGGACCACTTGGTACCGAAGAAAAATTCAGAAACGGTGACTTCACCTCCGATAAAGGTGGAAATCCCTTTGGACGTTACAAAATAAACCATCGATATAATGATAACTATCAATAGCAACACGCAAAATGACATATATGAACGTCCTATAAGGTCTTCGATATGATGTTTTTCGAGACGAGATTTTTTTAATGTACCCCTCAAGAAGGCTCCCTCTTTCTACAGTGAAAATAGAGGCAGAAGAATCCCGCCTCTACTCACATGAAGTTCTGATAAATGATATTGCTTGAAAGTTTGATTTACTTAGTTGTAACTGTTCCAGCTACATCCCGTGAAACCTGCATTTTCGAAGCTGGAATATAACCCAGTTCCACTACATCGCCGGACTGCACTTCGTCAGTCAAGAAGTAGTCAAGGAAAGCTTTAACAACTTCGTTAGGCTCGCCATTTGTGTACATATGCTCGTAAGCCCACACTGGATATTTACCGGATGTAACGTTGTCTACCGTTGGTTCAACACCGTCATAGCTAAGTGATTTTACAGTTTCATCAAGATAGGAAAGGCCCAGATAACCGATTGCTCCCGGAGTTTCGCCGATCATTTTCTTAACTGTACCGGAAGAATCTTCTTGGATGGAGCCTTGAAGATCCTCTGTTTTTGTTCCCAATGCGAAATTTTCAAAAGTAGCGCGTGTGCCGGAGCTGCCCGGACGGTTGATGATTTGAATCTTCTGATCCGCGCCGCCAACTTCTTTCCAGTTTGTTACTTTGCCTGTGAAAATATCAACGAGCTGCTGCTTTGTCAAGCCGTCTACACCAGCATCAGGATGAGTAACTGCTGCAATCGCTACAACCGCTACCTGATGATCTACAAGTGCTGCTGCCTTCTCTGCATCCGCATCTTTCAATTTCTCTTCGGCGAACACATCAGAGTTACCAATATCCACTTGCTTCTCGGCTACTTGGGTCAAACCCGTTCCGCTGCCGCCGCCTTGCACTTGAATATCAACACCTGCATTGCTCTCCATGAATTTCTCCGCTACCTGCTCAACCAGCGGCTGCAATGCCGTGGAGCCAGAAGCCAGAATGGAACCGCTCAGGTCAGCACCGCTGTTTGTCTCTGTAGGTGCATTTGTAGCAGCTGCATTGTTGCCGCCGTTATTAGTCGTTGCATTATTTCCCCCGTTATTTCCACATGCCGCAAGTGCTACCATACTGGTTAAAGCTAAAGTCACGATCCATGATTTTCTGAATTGCATTGTAGTTTGTCTCCTCGTAAATGTATTGTGACGCTTCTGACTCTTCTTATTCTAGGGCTCGTTCGTTAGGTAAAGGTCATAGTTATGTAAAGCGAAAGATAAATAATGGAATACAATTTGTATACTAATATAGATTTAATCTATAATTAAGATACATTTTGTATAAACTAAAGACCCCACCGGAGGAACCGCCTTGAACATTATGAAGCTGCATATCCTTGTTCTAATTGAAAAATACAAAAAGGTTACGGATGTTGCGACCGAATTGGGTCTAAAGCAGCCCACTGTCTCGTTTCATATGAAAAGTCTGGAGAGTGAGCTCGGGACGCCATTATTTCTATACCGAAGCGGCCGGGTGTTGTTAACCGAAGCCGGAAAAACCCTCTTTCAATACGCTGTCAAAATTGTCTCTTTAACCGCAGAAGCGGAGCGGAGTGTAAAGCATTTCTCCTCGCCAACTAATGGGCTTTTGGAACTCGAAGCCGGACATGTCCCTGGAGCTTATCTTTTACCCAAAGCGATCTCACTATTCATGAAACAATATCCCGGGATAAAACTTTCTCTGTCCATACAGCCCGATGCTCTGCTGAAGGAACGCTTGCGTGCTCAGGACATACAAATAGCGCTATTGCATAGTGTTGACACCAACGATGAATCTTTTAACTGTCAGCTCATCGCCCCAGATGAAGCCGTACTGATTTTTGCGCCGGGCCATCCTTTTGACGGCTACCCAAGCTTGAATGCAGAACAAGTCGCCCATGAACCTTGGATTCAGCACAGTGCAGACTCCAGCCTCCGAAATATTGCTGATAGATGGGCACAGCTAAATAGTGTCCGTATATGGAACCGTGCGGAGTTAAATTCACCGGAAACACTTAAAGGAATGATTAGCCAGGGAGGAACTGTGGGGATCTTTTCGAAGAAAGGGATTCAGGCAGATTTAGAGCTTGGGCGATTGCGTTATGCCCCCTTGCCGGGAGTTCTCCCGGAGAGAACCGGTTTTACGCTAGTTTGGCGGAAAGATCATCGTCTAACCCCGATTCAGCAAGCTTTTGCAGAAATCATCGCCGATTCTGCCCTGGAACAATAACTCCACATAAAATAAGCGCCCGGAACATACTCCGGACGCTTATTTTCATACTTGCACGATTACATTGTGCGCTTTCCCGCTATTAGCGTAAATGTCTTCGGAATGCCTTTGTCATATATATCAGAGGAAAGATTCGGCTCCTCCACCAGTTTGCTGATCATAAGTCCGCTGGCGGCTACCGCGGTTACGATTTCTCCAAGCGTCCAGCGACGCCAATACACAACACTCTGCTGCATGGTTTCTCCTATAGCTCCGGATGCAGGCAAGTATTTGGAATACGATACTCTCTTCTCTTCCAGTTCAGTATTGAAATAATCCCCTGTCACCTTATGCTTGCGCACTTTAGCCGTGGAGCCCTTGGAAGAAATAAGCTTCGTGGTTACCGGGTGAAAGTCACGCAGCACAAACATTCCGCCAGGTGCGAGTAAGCGGTATGCGGTATCCATGAATGGCCCCAGATCCGTAAAATAATGAACAATCCCCTGTTCCGCAAATACGACATCATACGACCCGTTCAAGATCTCTTCCGGAAGCTTAAGCACATCGGATACGATATAGGTCAGAGGAACGCCTGCCTCCTCTGCAAGCTCGGCAGCATAACGGGCGTTGGCCTCCGAGAAGTCCGCAACCGTAACCTCTGCCCCGAGCAGACCCAGCGCAACTGCCTTCATGCCATTGGAGCCCATCAGATTCATAATTTTCTTGCCAGTCACTTCCCCGAAATAGGAAGACAGCGGATATAGCTTGTTTGCCGGATCTTTACGCAGCTTGGCCGCTGCTTCAGCGGGTGTTCCGAAACGGCTCGTCCAGGCACTGTACGTATCTTCATTCCACAATTCCTCACTGGTTGGAGCGGCCTCTCTCGTGGATTCAGGTCCTGCTTCTTGATCATGTTCTTCCATGCTTTAACCCCTTTATCTGTAAATATCATTTAAGACGCATTACTCAATACAGAGACTATTTTTTCTTTACTTTTTTTGCGCCCCGAATATAAATAAGCAGCTAGACCACTCATGACCAGCATACTGCCGGCCCATTGAAGTCCTGTTAATTGTTCACCCAGCAGCAAATATGCCAAAATACTCGCCCCAACCGGCTCTCCCAATATATTCATGGAAACCGTTGTAGCAGAGACATATTGGAGCAGCCAATTGAACAAAATATGCCCGAACACGGTCGGCACCACGGCCAGAAGCAGGAATATTCCCCACTCGCGGGGCGGGTAAGCAAAGAAAGGAATCCCCATTACCAGATTATATATGGCGAATACAATTGAAGCTGATATAAACACGATTAGACTGTACAGGTAAGAGGGCATGCGGACTACAACCTTTTGACCTATCAGCATATGGACAGCAACGGCCGCCGTCCCTCCGATAGATAATAGATCACCTTTCAGGTTATCGGCAGAGATGCCGACGTCCCCCCATCCGATAAACATCACGCCAGCGATTGCAATGCTCATCGCGAGCAGCGCTGATAAAGCAGTCTTTTCACGGAACAAAAAATAAGCACCCAGCATGATAAATACCGGCTCCAACGCCATAATCATTGTCGAACTGGCAACGGAGGTGTATTTCAGGGAGCCCATCCACAGCAAAAAATGCAGTGCCAGCATAACTCCGGATGACACAAGCATAATCCAGTCTTTTTTACGCAAAACAAAAACCGCTCCGCTGTATGAACGTGCAAAGGGCAGCATCAGCAATGAGGTAAAAAGGAGCCGATACATACCCTGCACGGAAACCGGAGCAGTCGACCATTTAATAAAGATGGAAGAAAAGGAGATCGCCACGATCCCAATAATCATTAGCAACGAAACGGGAATCGGCGGTGTTTTTCGGTTCATAGGGCTGGGTTCCTTTCGCGGGTCTCAAGAGTCACTTATGATAATGTAACTCAGAAGCCGGAAAAATGCAGCCCCTTTTCATGAATTTTCACGATTACGGTTTAAGCACAACCTTGATACAGTCCTCTTCTTTGTCTGCAAACACCTTGTAGCCATGCTCTGCTCTGCTTATCGGCAACCGGTGCGTAATAATATCGGTCGCATCAAAATTGAATACCTCAACATTATTGGTTACTTTGGCATGCTGCAAACGGTATGGAATATGATCAACGGCAATGACCCGGGAAGCCCCCTTCATCCAGGCGAACTTCTGGGTTAGCAGTCCGACGGGACCGCAGCCGAGAACAATAACAGTATCGCCGCCCTTCATACCGCTGTTCTCCACCCCCCACCACGCAGTGGGCACAATATCGGACAGGAAGAGCAGCTTCTCATCCTCCATCTCCGCATCCTCAGGCACGACAAACGGCCCGAAATTACCATAAGGAACCCGCAGCAGCTCTGCCTGTCCGCCCGCAAATCCGCCGTAAGAATCAGAAAACCCCAGATATCCGCCTGTGTCCTTGACCTCATTGGCTTGGTCACACTGACTCTCCATCTCATGCTGGCAGAAGAAGCATTGTCCGCAGGCGACGTTAGAAGGGATAATGACTCTGTCCCCTTTTTTGACCTTGGTAACGTCCGGCCCTACATCCTCTACGATCCCCATCGGCTCATGTCCGATAATGTAATCATCGTGCATACCGGGGACTTCTCCATTAATGATGTGCAAATCCGAGCCGCAAATCGCGGTGGAGGTGATCCGCACAAGAATGTCATCTTTCTTTTCGAGCTTGGCGTCGGCTACATCTTTGACTTCTACTTTCTTTTTCCCTTGAAAAGTGACTGCTCTCATGTTGAAATGCACTCCTTTGGAAATGGATTGGTGGGATAAGGTTATATAAACTGAACTAATTTTCTTAGCAGATGGTGTTTGATGACAGGCCGTAACTACGGGAAATGTTTGGACTTCCGGCCGCTGTTGTCCCCAGATTTATTATGATTTACCGCTTTTGCGGACTAAATCCAGTGACAAAGGCGGTCGCTATCGCTCCTCCAGCTCCAAACTTTCCCTTCGTTACGATTCATCTTCAAACCATCTGCCATATTCTTTAGTTCAACTTATATAGTTGCCTTACTCCTAATCTTCCCGATCATTCTGTGACACTGTTTCGGCTGGCAGCTCATTTAGAATAGCACCTCGCTCTCACTTTTGAGCGTAACAAATCTCCCTCCCAGCACACTATTATGATGTTTCACAATATCGCCGCCGCTGAAATTAAGATTGTCGAAGGTGCTGTGGGCATCCTGTACCAGAATACTGGAGTAGCCCAAGCTGTAGGAACGTCTGCAGGTCGTATCCATACAAAACTCCGTCTGCATACCGGCGATAACCAGACTTGTAATACCCTGTTTCTGAAGCTCATCGTGCAGATTTGTAAGGTGGAAAGCGTCCCAAGTCGGCTTCTCAATAATTACTTCCCATTCCATCGGGGCGATCCGATTACTGATTTGCCAAGTGAATAAGCCTTTGGTGTACTCCTCGTCGGAAGTATGTTGAATGAATACAACCGGCGTTCCGGAACTGCGCGCTTTGCCGAGCAATGAAATGATTCGCTCCATCACGCCTGATTCATCATGCAGCTTCATCCCCGGATAGGAAAACATGGCCTCTTGAACATCAATGATTAATAGTGCAGTTTTTCCATTAGTCATTTGTAATTCTCCTAACTTGTTATTTGCTAAGAGTATACCAGAGCCACCCTGCCTATTCATTCTGTAAAAGGTTACAAAAAAGCCCGTGATTTTTCGGTCCTAATGGACTTTCCAAAACCACGGGCTTAGCTATACCTACTATTTATTTCATCAGTTTTTGAATATCATCCTTGATTTGCTCCGATTGCGGACCAAATACAATTTGCACCACGCCTTGACCCAGTCTCATCACACCGGAAGCACCCAACTGCTTGAGGGCTGCATCTTTAACCGCTTTATCGTCATTAACGATCAGACGCAAACGCGTGATACAGGCATCGATATTACGGATGTTGCCTGCGCCCCCGATGTTATCCAGAATTTTGGCGGCTCTGGAGGAAGCGGATATGCTATTTTCTCCAATAGTAACCGTTTCTAGATCATCCTCGATATCATCCTCACGACCAGGCGTTTTCAGCTTGAACGTAACGATAATGAAGCGGAACAATACATAATACAAAACAAAGAAGGCAAGCCCCACAGGGATAAGAATCCATGCGTTGGTAGACAGCTTCAAGTTAACCAAATAGTCTATCAACCCGGCAGAGAAACCGAAGCCCAGTTTTACATCAAGCACGTACATAACCAGTCCGGCAAGACCTGTCAACAGAGCATGGACCAGATAAAGAAGCGGTGCAATGAACATGAAGGAGAACTCCAGCGGCTCAGTGATACCTGTCAAGAAGGAGGCAATGGCAGAACCGATAAAAATGGAAGCTACCATTTTGCGCTTTTCCGGTTTGGCAGTGTGAATGAATGCGAGTGCTGCCCCTGGTAAAGCGAACATCATAATCGGGAAGAATCCCGTCATGAACATCCCTGCTGTTTTGTCCCCGGCGAAGAAACGGGTTAAATCACCATGTACAACTTCTCCTGCTGCATTCGTGAAATCCCCAATTTGGAACCAGGCAATGGCATTAATAACGTGGTGAAGGCCGATCGGAATCAAAAGACGGTTGGCCGTACCGAAGATAAATGCTCCAAAGGCTCCGAGTCCCACAACCCAAGTCCCGAAATCACTGATCACATCCTGTACCGGGCTCCAGATCATACCTACGAAGACTGCCAACACCATGGTCGATGCAGCTGTAATAATCGGAACAAAACGTTTGCCGGCGAAAAATCCGAGCCAATCCGGCATTTTGATATCGTGATATCTTTTATACAGGAACGCAGCCCATGCCCCTGCAAAGATACCACCGAGTACGCCCATGTTCAGAACAACATCATCGTTGATAAAAGAGAACTGTAATGGAACAATCAAAAGGATTTGTTTAAGTACCTGATAGGCGATCAAGGCGGACAATGCTGCTACTGCATCACCGGCAAAGCCGATGGCAACCCCGATTGCAAAGATAAGGGCCAGGTTACCGAAGATTGCGCCTGCACCGGCATTCAGAAAAGGAGCCACATATTGATTCAGGAATCCGCCTACTGCGCTACCCAAGGGTAAATCCTTCTCATAGTTAATGAGTCCAAAACCTTGCAAAATAGCTGCTGCCGGTAATGTAGCGACCGGGAGCATAAGTGACTTACCCAGTTTTTGTAGAAAAGCCAACATAATGATCTCATCCCTTCATTTCATAATAGTGAAGCTCTAAGAGGAATTACTGCATTGAAGCCACGGTGAGAATATGTTCCATACCGGCCGTTACCTGTCCGTAATGATAATCGACTGTTGGTGTGAATTCCTCGTTAGTGGTAACAATAACCGGTGTGATGGTACGATAACCCGCTGCACGAATGGCATCCAGATCGAATTCTATCAGCGTTTGTCCTGCTTTGATGGTGTCTCCATTGGAGATATGGCTGATAAACCCATTGCCCTTCAAGCTGACGGTATCGATTCCGATATGTAACAGCAGCTGCAGGCCGGAGGGATGCTCCAGAATAACGGCATGTTTAGTTTTGACCACATGGGCTACCTTTCCATCAAAAGGAGCAATGAGCTTCCCCTCTATAGGTTCTATGGCAACTCCTTTACCCATATGTCCCCCTGAAAAAGTATCATCCGGGACATCCGTTAGCGGAATAGATTGACCGCTTACCGGAGCCGTAATCTTCATGATAGGTTCAGCACGTTTCTCTTCCTTTTTTGATTTCCATTTGGAAAACATAGGTTTCACTCCTCTCCGCTGCTATTTGTTTTTCTCTAGAGTCTGGAATAAGCGCCGCAAATGCATGGCGAGGAAGCATATCTCTTCTTCCGGTACGTCGGCTCCCAGTGTATTATGCATGACTTTACCCAGCTTTTGGGCCAGCTTGTATTCCACTTTGCACTCTTTTTTAATATGCTTCACAAATGGATTATCTACTAATGATCCTTGCAAAATCCGCTCCAGTGAGAATCTCAGGTGAATCATCAGTCTCACGTGGTTCATACTGCCATGCTCAAAAGTGATATTACGTTCCTTCCGAATCATATCAAGAAGCTCGTTTACAATATTGGAGGCTTTCACAAGCTGCCCTACCGGAACATTGCTGACCGCCGAGTATACGTGATAAGTCAGAAATCCAACCTCATCTTCAGGAATTTGCACCTGGAATTCTGAATTGATTTTCTCAGAAGCCTTGTAAGCGATTTCAAACTCCTTCGGGAAAGTCATTTTGGTTTCCTGCAAAAATGGATTGACAATGTCCATGCCGTTGCGCAGACGGTAAATGGTAAATTGGATATGGCTCGGGAGCGCCAAATAAATTTTGTCGTTTAACTTGCCGGGAAACTCACGGGCGATATCTGAAATAATATCATCGGTGATTCTCATTACCTTTGGATCAATATCTTCCAGCAGAATCTGGTACTGGCTCCATTCTTCACGGTCCTCAAGGCGAAACAGCTTCTCAATCCGGTGATCGTTCCCTTCAATCACATCCGAACCTTTGAATGCAAAGCCGATACCCTTGCCAATGATGACATACTCTTTCCGGTTCTTGCTTCCCTGAACCATGACTACGTTGTTCCCGATGACACGTTGTACTTGAAATTGCTCGCTTTCCCGCGCCAAGTTCTCCCTCCTTCCCCTTCATTGTCAGTTTTGTTGCATCAAAAAGAGCCAAGGCAGACTCAATGAATTGAGATCGATCCTTGGCTCATGCCCTTTACGGTAACACGCCACTAACATATAAATGATCATTTATGACTTTATCATAAATCATAGTCTATATTTCCGTCAATGACTTTTTCTAATGTCAAGTTACATTCTTCAATCTGTTATGTAAGCTCGTCACACTCCGTTTATTGATGTTCTTCAGTTAGAAAAAGCTTTTCCTTAAGCTGCTTCACATTCATCTCCAGCTTTAGAATGGACTCTTCCAGCATCTTGGGATCAATACCTTTGACAGTAGGGGTTACACTTCTGACCTCAACTTTCAATTCACGCAGCTCCAGCTGCTGCTCCTGCCATTTATCCATAAGATCCGCAATTGTGGCGTAGAATCGTTCATAATCTTTGATCACACTATCCAGAAATAGATCTACTTCCTCCGGATCGTAACCCCGAAGCTTCATACTGAACTCTTTCTCATGAATAGTTAGTGCATCCAGCCCGATACCTAGCTGGCCAAAGAGCTTTTTCTGTTTATCTAATCGGCGTTTCATATGTTCGTCCATCGTATCTATACCTCCATCTGTGGTTGCTATTCTCCGGCTGTAATCATTATAACAGGACGTAAAAGACCTGAAAATATCATTATAACAATATTAAGGTGCTGAAAGAAAACAGCCTGCTTGGTGCAAAACGCGATGTTACCAATTACGAGGATGTTTAATTACAAAAGCCCAAAAACTTTAAGCAGCATGTCCCCCCATAACCGGGTGACATGCTGCTTTTTCAATTTCGAACTATCCATAATTGTCAGAGACAGCCTTATTCAACATTCCGAGACAACGGTCGAGGTCTGTCTTGACCTGTTTCTTATAAAGCCTGGCCTTCTCGGCACCGTCCGGTGTGAAATGATAGAGGACGATTTCCTGAAAATCGACCTTTGGATCCGTACCCTTCAGTTGCTTCGTCCGGTATAGGATGCCCTGTTGAACCAATTCATGAAGGGCCCGGTAGATCTCGCTCTGTGGAGGTGAGTAGCCGTGACTTTTGAAATCCCGCCGTAAGTCCTCAAGCATCTGATATCCGTAACCGCGGTGCTTCTCCACCAACGTAATGAGATACACTTTGATAAAAGCCCGCTGGGCAATCATAAACGCCATATGGCACCTCCTTGGATATATCTGCCTTTATTATAATCTTAACTCTAGTAAAAATCACTATTTATCATGTTTCACACTATGAATTTTTGGGGTTGAATCACTCTTTTTCCATACTAAAATTGAGCTAGGGAGAGTAAAAATTGGGTTACGGAGAATGTAGTAGGGTGTGATTTATGGGTTTTTATTGTGAATTTTTCATATGATGAAATTTTTACTTAGTTATGTTAGTTACTCAACTTTCGCAGCTTGAAATCGGCAGGTAAGCCTTGATGTAGCTGGGCAAAGCCGAGATCCAGTGCTGGAGTTGACTTTTAATCATAGCAGATAGCTTCTTGCCGACTTGAGTGGCTATTTCGTTCATCAATTCCACTAATTGTTGCAAGGCAACTGCCCAATCCAAGGAGCCGACTTCATCGCAAAGCAAATAAAATAATCCGCCGAGCGTCCGCTGATCTGTACTTTGCCGATGCTGCCAGGCCAGCAGAATATAGCGAGAAAATACAATGGTCGTATGGCTAATCAGCAAATCGTAGGAGCGGCCTTGAAACTCTTTTTGTAGACGCAGCAAGGACTTGGTGCATTTAAAAAAGACTTCAATGTCCCAGCGAAGACCATACGTTTGAATGATTTCCGGTGCCGTCAGCGTAAGATCCGTCGATAGAATGGCGAGCCACTCGTTTTTCTTGGATCGATGGCGAACAAAGACAACCTGAACGGGAATACCGGGAACAAGTTCCGTGTGAATTTGACGCAAAATATTCCGTTGTTTCCCTTCGACGCGCAAGGCGGCTTGGTAAAGCCCTTTGAGATCCACCCGCTGACCATGAACGAGATACCGCTTATTGTCGTTTTTCACCATGCCAATGACGTGAAGCCCCCGGTCTACGATCCGCCCAATCAGGGGCGCATGCGTAAACCAGCTATCCATGAGTACGTAAGCCGCAGAAACCCCGGAAGCGATGGCACGCTCCAGCAGTTCAGAAACCAGATGCGGGGCGCTCAGCAAGGACTCTTTCCGACGCTTGTAGCCGCAAGAACGCTTGTCGATTCCTGGATTCATCCCGGTTAGACCTGCCTTCACGGAACTCAGCAAGGCGAAGTCCAAGGGAAGAAACGTGTGACCGTCCGACCAGCCCAAGGTCAGCATCCGAAAGCCTTTATAGTAGGCGCCAGTAGCGTGATCTTTGAAGCGAGCCAGCAGTTCTACAGCCTTACTCCGGTTTCGCTCAAACATGGAATCGTCCACGATGAAGACGGAGGTTCGCGTGACGGAAGTCAGGGTTTCCACCCGCTGCACGGTGTCACTGCTGAGGGAAGACAAAAAGCGCCGCCAGGCGAATCCGCTATGATTAAGAAACCGATACACCGCATCTTTACCAGGAAAAGCTTCACCCTTGGCACTTTCCAGCAGGCGAAACCAGTTTTTCTGATGGAAGAGCAATACAAAAACAAGCATGAACAAATGGGAACTGGTATATCCGAAAGCCTTTTTAAAACCGGATTTTCTTAACTGCTTTAGTACACCAAGTTCCTGAAAGGCAGGTCTCATTTCAGGTGGTAGTTGATCTAGAGATAGCTTTTGCTTTATCATGGGAAGGACACCTCTTCTGTGGTTTAGTGGATCTCGACAATCTCACTTTACCAAACGAAGTGGTGTTTTTCTATGTTGGCAAGCCCCTTACTTAATCCTGCTCCAACTCAAGCCTGACTTGAGGTCAAGTCAATTTTGGCTCTGCGAAAGTTGTGTCAGTTAATCTTACTCCATGATCACTTTTAAGTACTTACATCACTTTAAAGTGCGTACTTCCCAGTTGAATTTCCTAATAGTAGGATAACTAGGAACAAAGCCAAATGCATAAGGAGTTGAACCCATATGATCAAGGAATCTCCAGTAACACCAAAAGTCGCTCTCGTATTAGGCGCAAACGGCGTTATCGGCCGCAATCTCATCGAATATTTGACCTGCCTACCGGAATGGAAGGTAATCGGTGTATCCCGTCGTGGAGGGGAAGCAACCGGCAGTGTACAGTATATTGCTGCTGATCTGCTCAATAAGGACGATATAAAGGAAAAATTGGGAGGATTGACTGAGGTAACTCATATTTTCTATGCTGCTTACCAGGACCGCCCGACATGGGCAGAACTTGTTCCGCCAAACCTTGCCATGTTGGTAAATATAGTCGATGCCATTGAACCTATTGCTCCCGGCTTGAAGCATATCAGTCTAATGCAGGGCTACAAGGTTTACGGTGCACACCTCGGTCCATTTAAGACACCCGCACGGGAAACGGATGCTCACCATATGCCCCCTGAGTTTAATATCGATCAACAAAATTTCCTGGAAGAACGTCAAAAAGGTAAAGCATGGACTTGGTCGGCCCTCCGTCCTTCCGTTGTTTGCGGGTTTGCGCTCGGGAATCCTATGAATCTCGCTATGGTTATTGCGGTTTACGCTTCGATCTCGAAAGAGCTTGGACTTCCCCTGCGCTTTCCAGGAAAGCCGGGTGCTTATAACAGCCTTTTAGAAATGACTGACGCCGGGTTGCTCGCTAAAGCAACCATCTGGGCAGCGACTGATGAGCGCTGCGCCAACCAGGCTCTGAACATCACCAACGGCGATTTGTTCCGATGGAACGAATTATGGCCCAAAATCGCCAGTTACTTTGATTTGGAGACTGCACCTCCGCTTCCGATGTCGCTTGACGTTGTCATGGCTGACAAGGAGCCGCTTTGGAACTCTATGGTTAAGAAGCATAGACTTGAACAACATTCATACAGCGAAGTATCCTCCTGGGGGTTCGGAGATTTCGTATTTTCATGGGATTATGATTTCTTTGCAGACGGGTCCAAGGCCCGCCGCTTAGGTTTTCATGAATATGTGGATACCGAAGCGATGTTTATGGATATATTTGATGACTTCCGTAGTCGCAAAATCATCCCGTAACACAAAAAAATAAGAAGCCGGACCGTTAGGGTCTGCTTCTTATTTGTTATCACCGTACGAACGGGGCAGATCTATCAGAGAAGCCGCCTTACTCCCGTAAGTTCGCTCAATATGAGCATCGCCCCACCTGCACATCACATAGAGAATTTCTTTTAGACTATTGCCATACTCTGTCAGTTCATACTCCACTTTTGGAGGCACCTGATTGTAGGTGGTGCGTAAAATGACGCCGTCTCTTTCCAGTTCCCGAAGCTGCTCCGTTAACATTTTTTGCGTAATTCTGGGCATTAATTTTCTGAATTCGTTGTTGCGTCTCTTGCCTGATATTAGATGAAACAGAATGACGGGCTTCCACTTACCGCCGATGACCTCCAGCGTTGCCTCTACGGGGGTATTGTAAATCTTGTCTGGCTCCTCTGTTCTCATGACTGCCTCCCTTGTTATATTCTTTCTGTTAATAGTAAACTACCTGGGAAACAGATGATATATGTAAACACAAATGGATCGTCCTGCAATTGGAAAAAGAAAGACTGCATCTCCGGCAGTCGCCGGGAATGCAGTCTTGTTTTCCTTAATGATCACAAATGCTTAGTTGTTATAAATTGTTGCGATTATAAAGGTCAGGATCAACATCGGCATTCATTGAACCTCTGTTGCCCATGGTGTTTCCGACTCTGTTATCATCCGGAATGAGATCCGGGTTCGTCGGTCCTCTGTCGGTAACCGCGCTTCCAGTCACTGTGTCATTCATATACGTTCCTTCATAACGATGCGAATTCAGTGACTTGTTGTCGCGGAAGATGTCAAATATATCTCTGTCACGGCCATTATCATCCACCAGCACGAGAATTTTACCCTTATCCACATAGCTTTCATATTCTTGAGCCTCATCCTCAGGAATGCCAAGGCCCACCAAACCGCCGACCAGACCGCCTGCACCTGCGCCTACCGCCGCGCCGGTTAGAGTAGCCGCAATCGGTCCGGCTGCGAGAATCGGTCCGATACCCGGTATAGCCAGCGCCCCTATTCCGGCAAGAAGTCCGGCGATACCGCCGACAACTCCTCCTGTTGCCGCTCCGGTTGCCACCCCTTCAGGTGCCATAGTCCCGGTCTCGTCTGATATATTTCTCAATTCATCCCGGTCACGCGTAATAACCGAAATATCCTCATTGCGAAAACCTTTTCTTTGCAGTCCTTCAATTGCTCTGGTTGCCTCATGCTCCGTATCGAAGATCCCTACGATTTTTTTAGTCACTTGAAGCCCTCCTTAGTAATTGTTGTACGCTACATTATTACCCCATAAGCGTTGAACAAAACATTAAAGTTCGGGCAAAAGCGCATAAACGGGATTACTTCTTGCTGGATTTTCCTATTTGGCAGGTCGTGTCCGGTTCGTCGGAGCCGCCTGGAGCGGATCATCCGGCCAATAGTGCTTTGGATATCGTCCCTTCAGATCTTTTTTGACCTCAAAATAAGTGCTCCGCCAAAAGCTGGCCAAATCAGAGGTTACCTGCATGGGCCGTCTTGCGGGTGACAACAGATGAAGCACTACCGCAACACGGCCGCCACCCAGCCGGGGAGTGTCTACCTGACCGAACATTTCCTGGAGCCTCACCGCAAGCACCGGCGCTGCCGGATTCCCGTAATCCACGGGAACCCGGGAACCGCTCGGCACCGTAATATGCGTGGGGGCTTCTTTGTCCAGCGATTGCCGCTGGCTCCAGTCCAGCATCCCCTCCAGCGCCCGGGTCAGCGGCACTCTCGCAAGATCACGCAAGCTGCGCATTCCGTCAAGGTACGGCCTCAGCCAGTCCTTAAGGGAATCCGTCAAGCCTTCATCTGACATATCTGGCCAATCCTTCCGCAGGGAATGCATAAACATCATCCGCTGACGGAGCTGTAGGTTCCCCTTCTCCCATGGCAGTACATCCAATCCTTCCGCTGCAATGACCTTCAGCAGAACCTCCATCGTCTCTTCTGCAGACGGCCGATGGTGGCCGGTCTCTCTCAGCACCAAACTTCCGAGCAGCACACGGTTTCGGGCCTTCACACTGCTGCTCTCCCGATCCCAATATACCTCAGCTTCTTCCCTGATATCGGGTGAATGATGCTTCAGCAGCAGGTCCTCTCCGAGCTCCGCTGCCAGCATGATTTTACCTTGGGTGGCCCGGTCATCCACGGATGCGGCAACAATATAGGAAGAACGTTCCAATGGCTGTCCCGTGCTCATCGCGGCGCCCCGGCCGCCGGAGAGCAGAAAAGCTCCTTCTCCACGTTTCTGCCCAATGCGGTCGGGATACGCGAAGGAGAGCAGCAGTCCGCACAGGGAAGTGTCCATGTGCGCGTCCATGGAAAGAGCCGGTGCTGACCCTTCGGCAGCACCGGAAGGAGAGCGCCCGTGCTGCGCAGCACGGGCTGCAGCTTCTGGCGCTGCTTGCAGCTGCGCCAGATAATTGCGACTCTCGCGCTGAATCACGCGCAGAGCCGCAGGGTCCGCTCCGCCCGCGTCCGCGCCGGCGGAGCGCTCAAAGCGCAGCAGCGACTCCACGCGCAGCGTGAGGTCGCAGTCAAGCGTCGCGGGACCCCGGAACGGGTCCCGCTCGCCCAGCAGCGCCGCCAGCCGGCAGGCGAGCGGCGCTGCGCCAAGCTCTGCCGCGCGCAGCAGCATGTGCGCGGCGCGCGGGTGTGCCCCGAGCGCGGCCATGCTGCGGCCGTGCGGGGTGATGGCGCCGCGGGCATCCAAGGCGCCGAGCTGGCGCAGCAGCGCAGCGCCCTGCGCGTAGGGCGCTGCGGGCGGCGCGTCCAGCCAGTGCAGCGCGGCGGGATCGCGCACGCCCCAAAGCGCCAGCTCCAGAGCCAGCTGCGCGAGGTCGGTCTCCATGATTTCCGGCACGTTGTCGTCCGGAAGACGATGCTGCTCCTCCTGGCTCCACAGCCTGTAGCACACGCCGGGCGCGGTTCGGCCCGCACGACCGCGCCGCTGGTCTGCCGAAGCCTTGGATACAGGCACGGTTTGCAGGCTCGGCATCCCGGTACGCGGCGAGAACACCTGAGTCCGGCGTAAGCCGGTATCAATCACGGTTCGTACCCCTTGAATGGTCAAGCTTGTCTCCGCTATTGAGGTTGCTAATACAACCTTACGTTCTCCCGGCACTGCTGCTGCCACTGCGGAGTCCTGCATAGCCTGCGGGAGCTGTCCATAAAGAGGCCGGAGCACGGTTCCTTCCTGCAGCAGGCTAAGCTCCAGCTCCCGCTGCGTCCGGCGGATCTCTCTTTCCCCGGGGAGGAATAACAATATATCTCCCGGTTGCTCCTTCAGGGCACGTCGAACTGCCGCCGCAGCACTTTTCTCCAGTGGTACGTTCCCCGCCGCTTGAGCATAAATCGTTTCCACAGGGTAAGTCCTCCCGGGACAATCCACTACCGGAGCACCGTCCAGCAATGCCGATACCCGCTCTCCATCCAGTGTTGCCGACATAATAAGAATCCGCAGGTCTTCACGCAATACAGACTGGGCCTCCAGCGTAAGCGCCAGCCCAAGATCGGCATGCAGACTGCGTTCATGAAATTCGTCGAAAATAACAAGTCCAACATCGCCCAGAGTTGGATCACTTTGCAGCATCCGGGTCAGCACGCCCTCTGTCACAACTACGATACGCGTGCTTTTGCCCACCTTGCTGTCCATACGCATACGGTAGCCGACGGTTTGCCCTACACTTTCACCAAGACTAGCCGACATATAAGCAGCCGCAGAACGGGCGGCCAGCCTTCGGGGTTCCAGCATAAGAATGGTTTTGCCCTCCAGCCACGGCTCATTCAGGAATGCCGGAGGCGTGGCTGTTGTTTTCCCTGCACCTGGCTCGGCTATAAGGACTGCTGCCCTTGAGGAGCGCAGTATATTTTTCAAATCAGGCAGCACCTGCATAATCGGAAGTTTATCCATCTTTTCTCTCCATTATCTCTCTGTTTCATTACACTATCATCATGGTCGAAACTCATCAATCCTCTTTCTGTCCCAATCGCTCTCTTATTAGATCACCATACTGGGCAAATGCGGTACTGCTATGGAGTCCGCGCTGCTGCAGCAGCTCCTGCAATCGCACTCTTTTCAAGGTTAGCTTTCTCTCCAGCTCTGTTCTCTCCGATCCATCCTTGCCACTGTTGTGAAATGCCGCAATCAGCCCCTCCAGTGTGACACATTCTGCCCGCAATGATATTTCCTCTGGCAGCAGTCAGGCTTCCCACTTTGCATCGCCTCCTGAATCCGTTGTTCAGCCAGCCAAGATAGAATCGCCATACATGCAGCCTCCTTAACTATTGCAATAAATAATTTTCTTAGCCTGAATTGCTTTACCGCTGTTTGTGATATCCGCGCTCTCCGAATGGAGACAGCTCCCCCAGCCATTTTTTCTCCAGGTCAGGAAGTTTTTTACGATATTTCGCCAGATCTGATACATTCTCCACGAAATCCTCATCCGGCTTGATTTGCTCCAATATCTCAAAACGAAACCCAGCTTCTCCAAACTTATTCCAATCCTCTTGCAGAGCTTTCTCAGTGTGACTGTTTATATCCAGCATAAACTTATGCTTATTCCACACGCCCTCCAAATTCAGGGTGCTTCCTACAAAAGACTTTCCATTCTCTATGTTAACAATCCGATACGCTCCCATCAGCCTGTGTGAATGTGCATAGTTGTACGCCAGTTCTTTGCGCTTCGCTTTTTCCATTGTGCTGCCCTCCCCTTTATAATTTAACCCAATAATAGCTTCCGTCTTCTTCCCGCTCCAGCAATCCGTAGTCGATCATATACCGGCGCAGCGTGACATAATCCGAAAATGCTTCGCTCAAAATTTGGTTAACTTCCTTCTCACTATACTCACGCCCGGTCTCGAAACGTTTGATCAGCTGGCGCAGGATGGCGGCTTTCCGCTTCTGCTTCTTCGGGAATTCCGATAAAGGTCCGTGGGGTCCCTGTTTGAAGTACGCTTTTAAAATTTCATCGTTCTCTTTCTCCGTAATGGCAAAGCGCTCATCGACCATCGAAGCCGAACGGGGTACGCTGACAAAAGGGGATGATCCCGCCGGTTTCTCTTCCGCAAGCTCCATCACAGCCAAAAACAGCTTCGCCTGCTTCACTTTTTCCCGGAGCGTAAAACGGTGATTTCTGACTGTAGAGGTACTTCCGATACCAAGCTCCTTGGCAGCTTCACCGTCACTTAGACTTTGCTGGAAGGCGTTCAGCAGCCCCTTTTGCAGATCGGTCAGTCCGGTCAGCTTCTTATCCAGACCAAGCAGCCACTTGAACATCGTGCCGTGAACCTGGGCCACATGCATTACAGCATATTTCTCAGCTTCATAGTAGGCATTGTCTTGCTTGTGAATTACACCCTTCTCAAAAGCTTCACCGCACACCATACACACATAAAGTCCGGAATGGTCATGCTCTTCATACACATAGCCGGCCTTTAGTTCTGAAATTGAAGCATTCCAGAACTTCTCCGATATACTCACAGCTTCATTACCCTCTGGCAAGTCCATCACCTGTTTCTTATATTATATAGACATATTAACACTTTGTTTGTTTATTTACAATCAATATCGTAAATCGTTTAGCATTTATCAACAAAAAACATCCACACCCAGATCTCTGATCCGAATGCAGATGCTCTTATTTTCCACTAATTCTTCACTACATAATAGGACTTAACTGAGCAGTGACTCCGCGCCATCAATCACAATTTGCGCACCGGTGATATGGATCGACTCATCAGAGGCCAGAAACGAGACCAGCTCAGCCACATTCTCAGCTTTGCCCGGACCCTCCGCAAGCGGCTGCGCCCCCTCCGGAAACTCAATGGGAATGACGATAGCCTCCACATCCTCACTCATTTCTGTACTTTCATCTATATTGGTGGCAATCGCGCCCGGACAAATCACATTCACACGAATTTTGAACTTGGCCAGCTCCAGCGCAGCCATTTTGGCGAACGCTACCTGACCCGCCTTCGTCGTGCTGTAAGGTGACCAGCCGAAGCTGGTGAATCTGGTGTTGCCGTTAATGGAGCTGGTAATAATAATGCTGCCTTTTCCTTTATTTTTTAAATGAGGAATGCTATATTTCAACGTTAAAAACGTTCCAGTCAGGTTCACCGAAAGGGTATGCTGCCAGTCACTAAGGCTGAGTTCCTCAATCGGACCAACGGCACCGTTAATGCCCGCATTGGCAAAGACAATATCCAGCCCTCCAAAATGCTCAACTGTTCTTCTTACGGCTTCTTCCATCCGCTGCTCATCCGAGGTATCGACATCTATGGCAAGTGCACAGTCCTTCCGCAGCTTATTCAGCTTCTGCTCCAATGGGAAGGTTCGCTCATTTACCAAGTCAAATAATGCGACGTTTGCGCCCTCCCGTGCCATCTGGATGGCCGTTGCTCTGCCGATGCCAGAGCCCGCGCCTGTGATTATGGCTGTTTTTCCGACAAAACGCTGTTTCTTAGCTATGTTTGGGCTCATATGTAATCTCTCCTTTCACATCTCCATATCTATGGGTATGTCTCAAGATTACCCCAAAGACCGTTCATTTTAATCATTTTGTGCAAAGTTTGCAGAAAATCAGTGCAACAAGCCAAAAAATTTAAGCAGGTGTTTTGGGTGGCGCTCCGCGAACGGATCGTTGCTGCAATCGCTGTTGTTTCCAATTTTCTGTGATTTGAACCGCATCGCGGTTGAAATTTGGAAACAGCATATGCTTTCGAAGCGAGCTTCCCTGCGGAAAGCTTTCAAGGCGAACGCTATCGCTTTTCCGCAATCGTTCCGTCCACTCCGCTGGGTTCATCGGAAATAGGCACTAAAATATCTAAAAATCCACGCAAAAAAAACCTCTCTTAGGTCAAATGGAAGTGCGACCAACCATTTCAAAGGAGAGGTTTGCTTTATACTTCTAATATACAATGGACGTAGGAACACTCTACTTTTGAGATTAGCCCCTTATTTCCAGCAAGCGATTAATTATCCAGCCGCTTTACATCAACCTTAACGATCAGCGTGCCGGCACCACCGCGGTAAACCCCCTTAACAGGGACAATATCCTTGTAATCCCGTCCATGCCCAAGCTTTACGTAGCGCCAGTTCACTTCAGCATTATTGGTCGGGTCAAAACCCAGCCAACCTGTACCCGGAATATGTGTCTCCACCCAGGCGTGCGAGGCCTGTTCGAAATTCGCGTTTCCTCCCTGAAGATCCCCGACAAAATGGTATCCGCTAACGTATCTGGAAGGGAGTCCGACGCTGCGGCAGACCGCGATCATCAGATGCGCGTAATCCTGGCAGACGCCTCGCTTAAGCTTCAGCGCTTTTTTGACCGTTGTATTGACACTGGTTGCTTCCGGATCATAGGTAAATTGATCATAGATCGTCGATGAGAGCCGTTTCGTCCATTCGTACATGTCCTCCGCTTCATCAAAAGGATGCTGTGACGCAAACTCAACAAGCTCGCGCGTAACCTCGGTATAGCGGGTGGACAGGATAAATTCAATATAACGGTTTTGGAACGCGTCATCGTTAAGCAGTTTGATCTGTTCATCAAGCGGGAGACGGGGCAAATCTGCTCCCTGCTCCTTATCCAGCGTAACCACAGTAGCTTTGGTATGAATAATCATTTCCGTATGCGGCTTGTTCACCGAATAAGCATGAACCCGATTGCCGAAGAAATCCTCATACGTAAGTAAATTAGCTGGCGGATTTACCTCCACCACATGATGGTAGCAGGATTGCCGGTAATTGGTTCTCGGCGTAAGCCGCACCTCATTGACACTGTCCGTAACGGGCTCCTCGTAGCTGTATGTGGTCGTGTGATTGATCTCGATCTTCATGCCGAAATGCCTTCACGCCGAAAAAAGGCGCCTTCCATCGTTTTTCCCAGTCTTATACAGGAATCCTTTAATGATTTCAACACACCTTCTACAGAGTCTTCAGACATATCTTCTTTTTCCATAAAATCCAGGTCTGCCTTGATCTTTCCGGCCTGACGGATCACTTTCTCATGTCCGGAGCCTTTTTCCGAGGAGTCCAGCTCCAGCTTCGCCAAATGCTCCTCCAGCTTATGAAAGGAAAACCGGATGGAACGAGGGAAGGACGAATTAGCAATCAAAAACTCCAAAATACTTTCCGGTGAGAATGCATCTGCATAATAATGCCGGAACGCCTGATAGCCGCTAACTGATTTCAGGACTGCCTGAAGCTGGATGTAAATTCCGGAATAATCTTTATCCTTGCACGAGGTTGTAACGGCCTGCAGGATGCGTGTCGTATTCTCCGCCCGCTCCAGAAAACGTCCGCTCTCGATAAAATGCCATTCGTTGCCTCTAAGCATGACGGATTGCTCAGCTCCCAGAAACATTGCAGCCCGCTCCTTGATCTGTTGGTAGAACTGATGGGGGCCGCTCATAATATCCGCCACCGAGCACTCCCCAAGCCATAGATTGAAGCTGTTGGCAATATCCCACAGCTCGCTCGGCAGATGCTGCCGCAAGGTGCGCAGATTATTCCGGGCCTGATGCACACAGGAGAATATAGAGTTTGAATTTCCAAGATCCAGCGTAATGAAGGATAAGACATCGCCTTCAGAGAAATTTTCGAACTGCTGTAAATATTCCTTTCTTACGCCCAGCGCATCAATCAGTCTGGACCACTTGTTGCCTTCTTCCTTAAAATCCTCTTCCTGCTGAATATGATAATGTACATCTATTAAGCGGGCATGATTCTCCGCCCGTTCTATATACCGGCCTATCCAAAACAAAGCTTCCGCATTGCGATTCAGCATGGTCAGCCACTCCCTCATCCTACTTAGTGATGCCGTACTTTATTCAAGCTTTGCATTCATCGCCAGAGGTTACTCAGGCCATAACCCAGGTATCCTTAACGCCTCCGCCTTGAGAGGAGTTCACAACCAGTGATCCTTCTCTCATCGCAACACGTGTTAGTCCGCCTGGGATAACATGAGGCCTGCGATCCGCCCCCATGAGCACGAATGCTCTGAGATCAATATGGCGCGGAGTCAGGGTTCCTCCTGAAAGTACGGGTGCCCTGGATAGAGACATGATCGGTTGGGCGATATAACGTTCAGGCTCAGCAAGAATCTTCAACCGGAAAACATCCTGCTCCTCCTTCGTCGCCTCTGATCCGATCAGCATGCCGTAACCTCCGGATAATGAAGTTTCCTTAATCACCATCTCAGGCAGATGCTCCAGAACATACTGCCGTTCCTCCGGCTTGGACATCAAATAGGTTGGTACATTGCTCAGAATCGGTTCTTCATTCAAATAGTAACGAATCATGTCAGGCACATATACATACATCGCTTTATCGTCCGCAACACCCGTTCCCGGTGCATTGGCAATGGCTATATTTCCAGCCCGGTAAGCGTTCATTAGTCCGGCTACTCCAAGCAACGAGTCCGGCTGGAAAGCCAGCGGATCAATATAATCATCATCCAGACGACGGTACAGCACGTCCACACGGCGCAGCCCTTTCATTTCTTTTAAATAAATCTTGTGGTCCTGGGCAACCAGATCGCGCCCCTCTACCAGATGAATACCCATTTGCTGCGCTAGAAAAGCATGCTCATAATAGGCTGAATTGTATACCCCCGGAGTCAGCAGGGCGATTACCGGGTCCGGCGTACGCGAAGGAGACAAGCTGCGCAAGACGGACAGAAAACGGTTTAAGCTATGATCCACATCCCGAATGGAGCTTGCAAAGGATATCTCAGGAAATAACTGATTCATCAGCGTTCTGCCTTTAAAAAGATAGGAAAAACCCGAGGGCGTACGTAAATTGTCCTCAAGCACATAATACTCTCCGTCATGGTGACGAATAAGGTCAATACCTGAAGTAGTTACATATGCTCCTCCCGGAACTCGCAGTCCCGACATTTCAGGACGGAAATAACAATTGGATATTATCATCCGCCGCGGCACAATGCCATCCCTTACAATATACTGCTCGTGATAGATATCATGAATGAATAGATTAAGAGCCGTGATGCGCTGTACGATACCGGCTTCAAGCTTTTCCCATTCCCCTTTGGGAATAATGCGGGGTATCATGTCAAAGGGAATTGTACGCTCCATCGGTTGATCCTGAGCCGGGTTATACAATGTAAAAGTTATGCCTTCCTCCATCATCCTGCGCTGCATCAATCTTTGCTTGCCTTGCAGTTCTTCGGGGCTCATCCCGGAAAACATGCGGTTCACATGTTTATAATGAGGCCGGATATTCCGTTCATCGGCATACATCTCATCATAATAATGATGAAGCGGATACGGAGACAGACCGGGCAAAGGATCAAGTTTGGACATGAGCCCGACTCCTTTCGGATAAATGTAATGTTTATTAACAAGTAGTCCTTATTATATAGAAGAAATTCATAAAACTATTGGATTACAACTTCATAATACGTAAACGCTCACGTTCATGTCAATATATATAACAACGAAAAGAAACCTCTCAAACATTTCCCTGTTTGTGGAATCGCTTCCTTTCTCTTTAATAAGTATTTCAGGAGATAAGACATAGATTACACATCAATTGTATGCAGGAGCGAAGACAAGCATTACTGATATGAATTGTGAATTGACATAACAAAACGCCGGTATTCTGCCCGGCGCCTAAGTTGTGTATTCTGCTTTTGCTGTTGAAATTGTATTACTCCTGCTCTGCTTCCCCAGTCCGTTCTTCGTCTTCTGTTAAGAGCCCGGAGAACAGGGCATGTACAAATTGCTCGGAATCGAATGGCTGTAAATCCTCCATCTTCTCACCCAGTCCGACCAGCTTCACAGGAATGTTCAGTTCCTGACGGATTGCAACAACGATACCGCCTTTTGCTGTACCGTCAAGCTTGGTCAGGACCAGGCCTGTAACCCCGCTTTTTTGGCCAAAAAGCTTGGCCTGTGTGAGTGCATTTTGCCCTGTTGTTGCATCCAGAACCATGAGCACCTCATGCGGAGCACTGGGGATTTCCCTTTGAATCACACGGAAAATCTTGTTCAACTCTTCCATCAGATTGCTTTTGTTCTGCAATCTTCCTGCCGTATCACAGATCAGGACATCCACACCCCGCTGTTTCGCCGCTTGTACGGCGTCGAACATTACCGCGGCCGGATCGGAACCCGATTGCTGCTTAATTACGTCTACTCCTGCCCGTTGACCCCACACCTCCAGCTGCTCGATGGCGCCGGCCCGGAAGGTATCCCCTGCGGCCAAAAGCACCTTCTTTCCTTCCTGCTTGTAACGGTGTGCAAGCTTGCCGATGGTGGTCGTCTTTCCGACACCGTTGACGCCTACGAACAAAATTACAGTAATTCCATCCGGGTTTTCTTTGAGCGAATTATCATCATCTCCGCGCAGCAGCTCCATTAACTTTCGGGACAATACCGGCTGCAGTTCACTGGCGTCCTCAATCCGCTGCTTCTTTACTTCGGCACGTAAATCCTCTACCAGTGTCATTACTGTATTCACGCCAACGTCGGCGCCAATTAAAATTTCTTCCAGCTCTTCGTAGAATTCTTCGTCAATTTTCTTGCGGCGAATCATCAGATCCGATACCTTCTCGACAAAACCTTTGCGTGTTTTTTCCAAGCCGTCACGGAACTGTTTAGTCACACTTTCCGTTTTTCCCGAAATGCTATCCTTTAATTTCTTGAAAAAACTCATATCGTTCCTCCACTCCAAAAAATTATATATAGGCGAGCTTTAAGCGATCTCTGCCTCGTCATCCTCAAGGCGTACGGAGACAAGCTTGGATACTCCGCCCTCTTCCATCGTTACCCCGTAGAGCACATCCGCTTCTTCCATTGTGCCTTTACGATGCGTTACAACAATAAACTGTGTCTGCTCCGAGAACTCACGCAAATACTGGGCGAAGCGAACTACATTGGCCTCATCCAGGGCCGCTTCCACTTCATCCAGTACGCAGAACGGAACCGGCTTCACCTGTAATATTGCAAACAACAACGCCATAGCCGTAAGTGCCCGTTCTCCGCCGGATAAAAGCTGCAGATTTTGCAGTTTTTTGCCAGGAGGCTGAGCGACGATATCAATGCCGGTATCCAGCATATGCTCCGGGTCGAGCAGCATGAGATCTGCTCTTCCGCCGCCGAACAGCTTCGTAAACACGGTCCCGAATTCGCGGCGGATGGCATCGAATGTCTGTTTGAAGCGTTTGGACATTTCCTCTTCCATCTCACGAATAACGTGGTACAGTGTTGTTTTGGCTTCTACCAGGTCTTCCTTCTGTCCGCTCAGGAAGGTAAAACGCTCATGAACGCGCTGGTATTCCTCGATCGCACCCAGATTTACCTCTCCAAGTGCGGAAATACTGCGTTTTAGCCGCTGTACATCAGCCTGCGCAGCAGGAACATCCTCGGGAACAGGATAACGTTGTTTAGCCAGCTCATAGCTCAGCTCGTAATCATCGCTCAGTTTCCGCAGAATATTGTCCAGCTCCACGTCCAGCCGTCCTACCGATACCTCCGTGCTGCGCAGCCGGTCTTCGACCGATTTTAACGCCTGCCGCTGATCCTTCGTTTCGCCCTCTTCCAGCTCCAGCTTCCGTGACAAGGATGACCGTTCTGCCCGTCCAAAATCAAGCGCCGCAGCGGTCCCTTCCTTTTTGAGGCGATAGCTGTTCAGATCTTCCTTCTGCTTTACCGCTTCCACAGCGTTGTCAGCCAAATCCTGTTCGATCGTATTCAATAGACTTCGATTCTGACGCAGTTCCTTATCCTGTGAACCCGCGTCCTGCCGCATCCGGCGCAGCTGCTCTTCCAATGAGAAAATCTCCTGGTCCAGCTTGCCCTCCGCTACCTTCATCCCCGTAAGTTTACCTTGCAGCTCTTCCTTTTCGGTCTCACTGGCCTTACGTGCAAATTCGGCATTCCGGATGTCTTCATGAGCTTTCTTCTCTTCACTTTCCAGACGTGCAAGCTCAGCACTGGCTTTAGCACGTGTCTCTTCCAGTCCGCGAACCTCACTCTCAAAGCCGCTCCGTTCAAGACCCGCGCTCTCCACCTGCTCCTGTACATGACGCAGTTCCTGGTCAAGCTGCTTCAGATCACCGGCTACACGCTGCTCTTCGAGGCGTTTCTCATCCCCGCCTCGGCGAAGCTCCTCCATCTTCGTTGCAGAGCTTTCCTGCTCCTCCCGAAGCCTGGCTATGCCTTGCTTCAGCTTGACAATCTGGCGTTCGCTCTCCGCGATCTCACTGCTGAGCTGATCCAGCTGGCGTTTACGGCTAAGCAGGCTGTTGTTCTTCTTATGCTGGCTGCCCCCTGTCATGGAACCACCAGCGTTAACGACATCGCCTTCCAGTGTTACGACCCGGTACCGGTACTGGCCTCTTGCGGCAATCCGGTTCGCCTGCTCAAGACTTTCCGCAATAACAACATTGCCCAGCAGACTGCCCATAATACCCGCATATTTATCTTCGTAGCTAACCAGCTCAGAACCAATACCGACAAAGCCCTCTGCACCTTCCAGCATTCCGCGGTCGCTTCCTGTAATTTGTCGTGGACGGATAACATCCAGCGGCAGAAAGGTAGCCCGGCCAAGCTGACGCTGCTTCAGGAAAGCTATCGCCTGGCGGGATACGGTCTCATCATCCATAACCACATGCTGAAGAGCTGCACCCAGCGCGGTCTCTACAGCCATTTCCAGCTTCTCCGGAACGGCAATCAACTCGGCAACCGCGCCATGCACACCCTTAAGCTGCCCTTTTCGTGCTCCCTTCAGGACTTCCTTTACTCCAAGCATAAAGCCGTCGAAGTCGTCCTGCATTTCCTTCATCGTCTCATGCCGGGATACCTGTGCTTCGCGCTTCTGTTCCCACTTCCGCAGACCTGACTGCGTTTCCTCCAGCAGCTTTTGCCGTGTGCCTGACTTCCCGCTTTCGGTTATGTAGTCGGTGCGTAAGTCGCTAAGCTCCTGACCCAACAATGCAATTTTATCCTTTAGCGCCTTCTGGGCAACGAGCAATTCTGCTTGCCGCACCGTCCATTTGTCGCCCTCTTCATGACTGCGGCTCATCCGCCGTTCCAACGTTTCCTTCTGCTGGTCGGCATAACGTATTTCGTTGCGGGCCTGTGCCATGAGATTCATCAGCTCCAGGAGCGCACTTTTCAGCTTCTCTTCACGGCTCTGGCTTATGCCGTCTGCGACGCCTTCCAGTCTGGCTTCTTCCTGGGCCAATTGCGCCCTCAGATCCGCCAGTGCAGATTGTGACTGCTCCAGCTTGGATTCCAGTCCTGCCAGCTCCCGCAGCCGGTCAGCCGACCGTTCCCCGACTGAGCCTAATGTCTGCAGAAGCTGCTCACGGTTATTCTCCAAATGGCGGCGGCGTTCCTTCAGCAGTTCGCCATAACCCTCGCTCTTCTCATAAGCCTCACTGTACCGCAGCAGTTCTTCCTGCTGCTTCTCGATATGCTGCTCCAGCTGGCGCAGCGCCGAACGGCCGCTCTCCAGCTTGGCATCATGTGCGGACACCACCGTTGACAGCTGCAGCTGTTCGTTGCGCAGTGTTTCAAGCTGGGCGTTGCCGGTCTGCCAGGCCGTATGGATCCCTTCAATCTGATGCACATACACCGAAATCTCCTGATGCTTCAGTTGCTCCCGCAGTTCCTTATACCGAATCGCCTTCTCGGACTGGTCCTTCAGCGGACCCACTTGATCCTCCAGCTCACTGATAAGATCATGAATACGCAGCAGATTCTGCTCCGTATCATCCAGCTTGCGCCCGGCTTCTTTCTTGCGTGACTTATATTTAACTATACCGGAAGCCTCTTCAAATATACCGCGCCGGTCCTCGGAGCGGGTACTGAGTATTTCTTCGATCCGGCCTTGTCCAATAATGGAATAGGCCTCACGCCCGATACCCGTATCCATAAACAGCTCTGTAATATCTTTCAGGCGGCAGGATTGCTTGTTGATTAAATATTCACTATCTCCGCTGCGGTGAACACGGCGGGTCACGGTTACTTCACTGAAATCCAGCGGCAGGGCGTGATCCTCATTATCCAATGTCAGCGATACTTCGCCATAGTTCACTGCTTTACGGGCATCGCTTCCGGCAAAAATGATATCCTCCATCTTACCGCCTCGCAGTGACTTGGCACTCTGTTCACCAAGCACCCAGCGTATGCCGTCAGAAATGTTGCTTTTGCCGCTGCCGTTTGGTCCGACTACTGCCGTAATGCCGCGCACAAACTCCATTTCCGTCTTGTCGGCGAATGATTTAAAGCCTGCTAGCTCGATCCGTTTTAAAAACATAACTCGTCAATCACCTCTGACCACATTATACCATAGCGCTCTGCGCTCTAGGCACACAAAACATAGAATCATTGTTCGGCTCCTTACACTAAAAAAGAGCAGCAGCAGTCAAGATTCCGCCCATTCGCCGGCACCTTGACCATTGTTGCTCTTCCCTACCGTGCAATTCTATCTTTAAAATAGGATATTTAGGCTCCGTCTTCCTTCAGATGCAGCAATGCCGCAGCAGCAGCCTGCTGCTCCGCTTCCTTCTTGGAACGTCCGCTGCCCCGTCCGAGTGACCGGTTAGCCATATACACTTCAGAGACAAATTCACGTTCATGCGCGGGTCCCCGCTCTTCAATAATCCGGTATTCCAGTGTTCCCATACCATGATGCTGAATTAGCTCCTGCAGCTCCGTCTTGAAATCACTCATCTGCATTTGCAGCTTACCGTCCGTTTCTACCAGCGGGAATACATGATCATTTAGGAATCCTCGCACAGCTTCCAGTCCCTGATCCAGATAAAGAGCTCCGACGAAGGATTCGAACACATCAGCAAGCAGGGCAGGGCGGGTACGTCCGCCCGTCAATTCTTCCCCTTTGCCCAGCAGTACGTACTGGCCGAAGCCCAGAGATTCAGCAAACTTGACCAGCGAGGGCTCGCACACAATGGCAGCCCGCAGCTTCGTCAATTCCCCTTCCGGACGGTCCGGTAACAGATTGTACAAATATTCGGAAACCGTAAGCTCCAGGACAGCGTCACCCAGAAACTCCAGACGCTCATTGTCCTGATGCTGGTTAAAACGGTGTTCGTTCACATAGGATGCATGGGTAAAGGCCTGCTTCAGCAGCACAGAATCGTGAAATTGGATATGAAGTTGTTTCTGTAATTGCTTCAGGTCTCCATTCACAGCTCGGTCCCCTTACTGATTATATTTTTTCAGAATAACAGTTGCGTTATGTCCTCCAAAACCGAATGAATTGGACATTACAATGTTCAATTCAGCTTTACGCGGAACATTAGGGACATAATCCAAATCACATTCCGGGTCCTGATTATCCAGGTTGATCGTCGGCGCTATCATGCCCTTTTGCAGAGAAAGTCCGCAAATAATGGCTTCCACACCACCGGCTGCTCCCAGCAAATGACCGGTCATGGACTTCGTGGAGCTGATGGCTACCTTATAAGCGTGGTCACCCAGCGCCTTCTTAACGGCAGTCGTCTCTGACTTGTCGCCAACAGGCGTTGAGGTGCCGTGTGCATTGATATAGTCAATTTCCTCCGGCGCAATTCCGGCATCCCGGATCGCCATCTTCATGCAGCGCGCTGCTCCGTCCGGATCAGGCTCTGTCATGTGATGAGCATCTCCGCTTAAACCATATCCAATAACCTCGGCATAAATACGCGCTCCGCGTTTCTGCGCATGCTCGAGCGATTCCAGCACCAGAATTCCGGCGCCTTCTCCCATAACAAAACCGTCGCGGTCAACGTCAAACGGGCGGCTCGCCTTCTCAGGCTCATCGTTGCGAGTTGACATGGCTCTCATTGCACAGAATCCAGCCATGCCCGTTGGACGAATCGTAGCTTCTGCTCCACCGCAGATCATTGCGTCTGCATCACCACGCTGGATAAATCGATAAGATTCACCAATGGAATGGCTTCCTGTTGCACAAGCTGTAACTTGCGTCGTATTAGGACCTTTAGCGCCCAGGTTTATGGATATTTGACCAGAACCCATATTGGCAATCATCATCGGGATAAAGAACGGACTGACCCGCTTAGGCCCCTTCTCCAGCAGCAGATTATGCTGATCCTCCCAGGTTCCGAGTCCGCCGATACCGGAGCCAACCGAAACGCCAATTCTCTCCGCATCTATATCTTCGCCGATCGTAAGACCGCTGTCTTTCAGTGCCTCTTCTCCCGCTGCTACAGCGAACTGCACAAAGCGGTCCATTTTACGGGCTTCCTTACGGCCGAAACGTTCCTCGGCATCAAAATCTTTAACAGATGATGCGATCCGTGTTGTATAGTCGCTGACATCGAAGGCTTCAATCAAGGATACGCCGGACTTCCCGCTCATCAGGCTGTCCCAGAACGTTTCCAAATCTTTACCCAGCGAGGTCACCACGCCCATACCGGTAATAACCACTCTATGACTCAAAGACATTCACCCCATCTTAAGCTGTTAAGTTAACTTGCTTATACCAAATTTTTTCCTTAGATACTACTATATAAACTTCAGTCACCACGCTACCAAACTGGCCGGCGGTTCTGTAATTTTCCCTGTAAAGGTGCGATGAACGCACCCTTTGGTATATCTTATCACTGTAAAAATGAGGAGAAGTCCCGCCTTAGCAGGTACGGGACTTTTAATCATAGACTTTAGGTATGAGATTGTACGTACTTCACAACTTCACCCACGGTCGTAATCTTCTCTGCATCTTCATCAGAGATTTCCATATCGAATTCATCTTCCAATTCCATAACTAATTCTACAACATCAAGAGAATCAGCACCTAAATCATCTTTGAAAGACGCTTCTAATGTTACCTCAGCTTCATCGGCACCTAAGCGGTCGATGACAATGCGTGTTACACGTTCCAGTACATCGGACATCCGGTTCACCTCCTCCTTTGGTATTATACGAGATATGGGGTCAAAATACCATAGAGCATAAAAAACGCTTCAGGCAAACCCTGAACCCTTTGCTCCATCCCGGTTTGACCTCACTGTAGCTCTTACATGTACATGCCGCCGTCCACGTGAAGTGTCTGGCCGGTCATATAAGCTGCCCCTTCGGAGGCCAGGAATACTGTCGACATGGCAATATCCTCCGGACGTCCAAGACGGGCAAGCGGAATACCCTGTATCAGGCCGCTGCGGGCTTCCTCGGAAAGCTCGCGTGTCATATCGGTATCGATAAAGCCCGGAGCTATGCAATTCACGGTAATACCGCGTGAAGAAAGCTCGCGTGCTGCCGACTTGGTTAACCCGATAACCCCAGCCTTAGCTGCAGAGTAGTTGGCTTGGCCGGGGTTGCCAGTCACGCCAACGACTGAGGAAATATTGATAATCCGGCCATACCGCTGCTTCATCATCGGACGTGTGGCTGCCTTTAGACAGTTGAACACGCCTTTCAGATTCGTCTCGATAACCTGGTCGAACTCTTCCTCTTTCATACGCATAATCAGATTGTCCCGTGTAATTCCGGCGTTATTAACGAGTATGTCGATCCGGCCCCAGGTATTCAGCGTCTCTTTAACAAGATTCTCCGCCTGTTCACTGCTGCCTACATTGCCCCGAAGTACGATCCCCTCGGAGCCAAGCTCCACAATGCGCGCTACGGTCTCCTGAGCTGCCTCTTCACTTCCGGCATAGTTCACGGCAACCTTGACACCATGCTTTGCTAACTCCAGCGCAATGCTGCGGCCAATGCCGCGCGAAGCGCCGGTGACGAGGGCCGTTTGGCCCCGCAATGCTGAGAACATTCTTTAATCCCCTTTCAATGATCAAGCCTACCCGAAAAAGCATAGGCATTTTCATGCAATCTACCAGGCCGTTTGGGCACTTTCCAGACTATTGATGTTGATCAGCCTGACACTTTTGTCGATTTTGCGAATGAGTCCCGCAAGCACACTGCCAGAGCCAATTTCTACAAAAGTATCTACACCGTCAGCAATCAGCCTCTCAACGCTATCCTGCCACAGCACAGGTGAATATACCTGTTGCACAAGCAGTTCACGAATCTCTTCCGGATCGGTGACCGGTGAGGCCGTAACATTGGAGACAACAGGCACAGAAGGAGCATAAAACGTAATGTTCTTAAACTCTTCGACAAGACGGTCTGCCGCTGCCTTCATCATTGAGGAATGGAATGGCCCACTGACTTCAAGCGGAATAGCCCGTTTGCCGCCAGCCTCCTTCACCCGCTGCACTACACTATTCACGCCATCTTCTGAGCCGGAGACAACGATCTGTCCGGGGCAATTGATATTAGCCAGCTCCACCGGACTGCCTGCTTCGGAAATACTGCGGCATAATTCCGCGAGAGCTCCCCGTTCTGCACCCAGTACAGCCGCCATGGCTCCACCTCCGCCCGGCACAGCTTCTTCCATGAAGCGGCCGCGCAGACGCACCAGTCTCACCGCATCCTCGTAAGACAGCACCCCTGCTGCCACGAGCGCACTATATTCACCCAGGCTGTGACCGGCTACATAATCCGGCTTGAGTCCTTGATCCTTCAGAGCCTTCAAATAAGCTGTACTTGTTGTGAGCAGTGCCGGCTGCGTATTTACCGTCTGCTTCAATTCACTTTCAGGCCCTTCAAAGATGAGATTGCTCAGCGAAAAACCGAGCACTTCATCCCCTTTTTCAAACACTGCACGACATTGCGGTAATGCTTCAAAAATATCCTTACCCATACCGACTGCCTGAGCACCTTGCCCGGGAAAGACAAATGCTATTTTACCCATATCTGTTAATTCCCTTCCCCTAAGCGGCCCTTTGCCGCAAGTAAAATAATCCTACCAGATTAGTACGGACGCGCCCCAGGTGAGACCGCCGCCAAAGCCGACCATCAGCACCGTGTCGCCTTCCTTCATACGGCCCTCTTCTGCTGCTTCAACCAAAGCCAGCGGAATGGAGGCCGCCGAGGTGTTGGCGTATTTGTCTACGTTAATAACACATTTCTCAGGAGGCAGGTCCAGGCGCTGCATAGCCGATTGAATGATGCGAATGTTCGCCTGATGCGGAACAAAGAGATCGATATCTTCTTTACCGATGCCGGCTTTCGTCAGCACCTTTTCTGTGGCGGTGCCCATAATGCGCACAGCGAACTTGAATACTTCGCTACCACTCATTTGCATGTAGTGCTTCTTGCCTTCAACAGTCTCCACGGAAGCCGGCAGCCGTGAGCCTCCTGCCTCGAGCTTCAGCAGGTTGCCGCCGGAGCCTTCTGCACCAAGGTCAAAGGACTGGAAGCCCCGGCCTTCCGGAACCTCACCGATAATGACAGCACCGGCGCCGTCACCGAAGAGTACACAGGTGTTTCGGTCGGTATAATCGGTAATCCGGGACAGCGTATCTGCACCAATAATCATAGCATTGTTGTACATGCCATTCTGGAGAAAACCGACGGCAGTAGCCAAGCCGTATACGAAGCCGGAACAGGCTGCTGACAAGTCAAAGGCTGCCGCTCCTTTCGCTCCCAGCTTATCCTGCAGGATGCAGGCTGTAGCAGGAAAAGCGGTATCCGGTGTAACAGTAGCTATAATAATAAGATCCAAATCCTCAGCCTTCATGCCTGCGGATTCCAATGCACGCAGTGCAGCGGCATAACAAAGATCGGAAGTCGCTTCATGCGGAGCTGCAATATGACGCTCCCGAATTCCAGTGCGGCTGACGATCCATTCGTCATTTGTATCTACCATTTGTTCCAGATCAGCGTTGGTTAATATCTTCTCGGGAACGTATTTTCCCGTGCCGATGATACCAACTGGCCGTAATTGTCTCATTTCGTCACTCACTTCCGCTAATTTCCTTGGATATACTTGCCACAAGGTCAGCCTGAAGCGCAATCCGCGCTTGTCTGACCGCATTTTTGACGGCATTGCCGTCTGATGAACCGTGACCCTTCACAACCAGACCGCTAAGCCCGAGCAGTGGCGCTCCGCCATGCTCCTTGTAATCCATTTTACCCTTCAATGTTCTAAGCTGGGGCATAAGCATTGCCGCGCCAAGCTTCGACTTGAGCGAAACGCTGAATTGTTCCTTCAATAGAGCAAACATTGCTCCTGCTGTCCCTTCAAGCGTCTTCAGCAGAATGTTGCCTGCGAAGCCGTCACATACGAGCACATCACAGCTTCCCGTCAGTACATCACGGGCTTCGACATTTCCGACAAAATGTATGCCCGGCATGGCTTCCAGCAGAGGGTAGGCTTCCTTCGTCAGCTCATTGCCCTTGCCAGGCTCTGTTCCTACGTTCAGCAAGCCCACACGCGGCTTGACAATTCCATGCACCTTGTTCCGGTAAATACTGCCCATCAGAGCATATTGTGCCAAATGCTGCGGCTTGGCATCCATATTGGCGCCAAGATCAAGCGCAAGTACGCCGACGTCGTCCAGTGTAGGAATCATTGGTGCCAGTGCAGGACGCTCAATGCCCTGCATTCTTCCTACGACAAGCAACCCTGTCGTCATCAGCGCACCCGTATTTCCGGATGAAATCATCGCGTCGGCTTCACCTTCACGAACCATGCGTCCGGCAACAACCATGGATGAATCCTTTTTACGGCGTACCGCCTTTACAGGCTCTTCATCCGAACCGATGACATCCCCTGCATGACGTATTGTCACATTCGACGGCTTATTCTTGAGCAGCGGCGTAAGTCTCGCTTCGTCACCCACGAGCACAATCTGTATATCTTTCCATTCCGCGGCCGCGGACAACGCACCCTCGATGTTGCATTCAGGAGCGTTGTCCCCGCCCATGGCATCAATCGCGATCAGCACTTCTGTCTCCCCCTTCGCTGTATTCTTCTATTGCGGACCGATAGATTATAAAATGGCCCTGAAAAACCATTTCTTCTCCGACATATGTAAATACGTCCACCTCCGCCTTGCCTTTACGGCCCGCAAGCGAGCGAACATAGGCTTTGGAGATGCATTTCTCTCCCAGACGGACCATACGTACAAATCGGATGTCGGCGGATGCCGTCAGGGCAATTTCCGCATCAATTACGGCTACCGCAAGCGAATTGGCTTGAGCGAACACATAGTGCCCCCGGGCAATGCCGTTTCTGGAGAATACATGCTCCTCACGAATTTCAAATATGGATATGCCGCTTTTGTCCAGCTGTAAATCAACAATATCTCCAATGACTTCATCCGCCGGCAAAGAGCGAACCTGATCGTAGGAATGCTCCGCCATCTGTTTCATACGCTCGCGCAGCTCCGGTATCCCCAGCTCCATCCGGTCCAGCCGGATCGTCTGTATACTCACTTTCAGTTGCCGGGTCAGCTCCCTGTCCGTGACAAATGGATTACCTTCAATAATTTGAAGCAAATGCTTCTGGCGCTCTTTTTTGGACACCCGCTCGATAGCGGCTCACCTCCTGGCCCATGCTATATAGCATTCATCGGCCGCAGATGGCCGCTTCCGCCTAAGTTATTATACTATTAATTAACATTTTAGAACCAGGTACTAATATGTAGTATAAAGCATGCTGTGCCAAAAATAAAGTATTGACACTATTTCGCTTATTTAAGATGAAGTTGGCGCAAAAAAAATAGCACCTCACCGGCAGATGAAGTGCTACTTTTACTAAAACTATTGTTTGATGATTTCTCTTGCTTTGTAAGTTCCGCATACTTTACATACGTGGTGAGCAAGCTTCAATTCTCCGCATTGTTCACATTTCACCATGCCCGGCACAACCAATTTAAAGTGTGTGCGACGTTTGTCACGGCGAGTCTTGGACGTTCTCCGTTGAGGTACTGCCATTTGTGATACACCTCCTGATTAAATTCTGATTCAACCCGCCTTGCTGCGGGATGTCGGACTCATTCATGCTCATTTGAAAAAGTTTTTCAACCCAGCGAGTCGAGGATCGATCACTGTGTTGTCGCAACTGCAGGTGCCTTCGTTCAAGTTCTGTCCGCATTTCTGACAAAGACCAAGACAGTCTGCCTTGCACAATACCGAATCCGGCAAGTGCAGTACGAAATTTTCTTCCACATACGGGATAAGGTCCACACTCTCATCCTTGACGTAAATGAGTTCATCATCTACATCTTCTGGAAGAACCGGCTGCTTAAGCCACTTGAAAGTCTCAGCAAAAGGAATGTGCAAATAACTCTTGACCTCCGTGAGACAGCGTGAACATAACATGTCCACTTCTCCACTCAGTTTCCCCACCACGTTCACACAATCTGTACCCGCGGGCAGCGCTTTAAGATCCACTGAGAGTGGTGTCACAGCCAGAACATCCTTGCGCCCTTTGACAACCTTACTAACATCCACAGTTTGGTGGAGCTGTAGAGGCTCGTCGGCATTCGCTATTTTGCGAAAGTGAATTTCCATTCCATATCACTCCAAACAAACAAAATTTATTATACCTATTATCTCAGACCTTTGTCAACCATTTTCCCTTTATATTATTTCGGATAAGGGAGCAATTTATGATATAACTATGTAATAAACATTTAAAACACCTTATTTTCAGCATAAAGGAGCGAAACCCTGTGACCACTGTAGGAATTATCGCAGAATATAATCCTTTACATAACGGGCATGTCCACCATTTCACGGAATCCAAAAGACTGTCCGGAGCAGAAAGCTCGATTGTTATCATGAGCGGTCCTTTCACCCAGCGCGGCGAACCGGCGGTGGTAGGCAAGTATGCCCGGACAGAGATGGCGCTGAGGATGGGCGCCGATCTGGTCATTGAGCTTCCGGTGGCTTACGCCGTTCAACCGGCCGAATGGTTTGCATTCGGTGCAGTCTCACTGCTGGAAGCGACAGGTGTAGTGGACAGTCTCTGCTTTGGCTCCGAAGCGGGAGCCTTGGAGCATCTCCTGACGCTGGCCGGATACCTGGCTGAAGAAAGCTCCGAACTGCAGGCGGAGCTCCGCCGCAGGCTGGCGCTCGGCGAGAGCTTCCCGGCTGCATACAGCGCAGCGGCCGCTTTGGCATGGAGCGGAATAGAAGACTCCACCGGAGATCTGCTGCGCCAGCCGAACAATAGTCTAGGCCTCCATTATCTCATTGCCCTGCGGCGAATTTCCAGCAACATCCAGCCCCTGACGGTTCCCCGCACGGGTGCCGGGTTCCATGATCCCTTGCAGCCAGGCTCATCCATTGCAAGCGCAACTGCTATCCGCAAGCTGCTTCAGGATGGCGGTGGCGGTGCTCCTGCCTCTTACATGCCGGATTATAGCGTACATATTCTGGAAGGTGAACTTGCAGCCGGTCGCGGCCCTGTCAGCATGGAGAGCTTCTGCACACCGATGCGCCATTTGCTCTCCACCCATACAGCCGCGGAGCTTCGGACACTGCATGATATGAACGAAGGGCTGGAGAACAGGCTACTGCGTGTTATGCCGCAGCTGGAGCAGTTCAGCATATCCGGCCTCCTGGATGCGCTGAAGAGCAAGCGTTACACCCGCACCCGGCTCCAGCGAACACTGCTCCATGCGCTGCTCAATCATTCCAAGAGCGAGTTATCCCCTTCTATTTTGGCGCAAGGACCAGGATATATTCGCGTTCTCGGATTCCGGGAGAGCGGCAGAGCGCTTCTGAAAAGAATGAAGAAAAGCGCCACCTTGCCTATTATTATGCGGCCGGCACTTTCCTCCCATCCGCAGCTGGAGCGCGACCTTCAGGCATCTGCCGCTTACGCAGGCGCTTTCAGAGATCCGCTTCGGAGCGATCTGTACCGCGATTACTTGGAGCCTCCGGTCAGGGTTTGACCGGCAGGCCCTCCATATAGGCCAGCGCTTCTTTCAGCGTGGATACAGGCACCAGTTTCATAGCCGTCCCGATTTTGTCCGCTCTAACCTTGGCTTCCTTATAATTATCAGCCGGGACGAAAAAAACCTCGGCTTTCTCACGGTCCGCTGCAACAATCTTGTGCTTCACGCCGCCGATCGCACCCACAATCCCCTCAGCATCAATCGTGCCGGTTCCGGCAACTATGTAGCCTTTTGTCAAATCACCCGGCGTCAGCTGGCTATAAATTTCCATGGTGAACATCAGCCCCGCTGAAGGACCTCCGACATTGGTAGCTACAAAACTTACACGCTTGCCCGCATCCTTCGGCTCTACCTTCTGCACAGCTGCGATAATGATCCCCAGACCCGGACGTCCGGCAGCATTTTTATCGTCTTTAACCTCAATAAGCTGTACTTCCTCTGTAAACTCCTTGCCGCTGCGTTGCACCGTTACGGAAACCTTGTCACCAATATTTTTCGCCGACAACAGCGCCGTCAGAGCTTCTGCGTCGGGGATGCTCTGTCCGGCAACCCTTATAATTCTGTCTCCCGGTTGAAATTGTGTGCGATTCCCTTCCGCGGGAACCGAATAAACAAATAAGTAATCCGGTTCGTTCGTATAGGGAATACCCGCCGCATGATAAGCCGCCTGCACAGCTAACGATTGGGAACTGTCCATATTAAAAACCTGTACTGCCGCATATTCTTCCTCGCTCTTCTTCCCAAGTCTCGTCTCTTTCGGGACAACCTCTGTGTTTGAATTAAAAAGGGAGGCGACCAGGAGAGCCACATTGGCGTAACTGGCAGATACGGTAGTCATCATGAACGTTCCTTTTTCGTCCGTATCCGCGTTCCCAATCTTAATCATTGGCGCAACTTCAGATGCGCTGCCGGGCTGATACACGATGTAAGGCGTGCCCATGAACACAAACACATAAGTAAGCACTATAAGCGTAAACAGGTAAACTGTAGTTCGGAATCCCGTCCGGTGTCTCATCTGTTTCACCATTTTTCCTTTCTCTCCTGCTACACTTCAGCTTTTGCAGAATGTTAAATGCTTTCCTTATCTCCGCTCTTGGCATGATGGTTGTCTTCCCGGCATAAAGTGATATCATACATACCTGCCCCCAGTTATGAAGAGGTGAATCGTAAAATGAACGTTAAAATACGCCGGATGGCCTCAGACACGGCGCCTTTCTTCTCCGGAGCTATCGCAATCCTGCTGGCAATGGCCATTGTATCTAACCCGGAAACCTCATTTCAAGCCTCCCTGCAAGGCCTGAAGCTATGGTGGAATCTAGTATTCCCGGCACTGCTGCCGTTCCTGATCCTGTCCGAGATGCTGGCAGCCTCCGGCTTCGTGCACGGCTTAGGTGTGCTGCTGGAGCCCCTGATGCGGCGCGTATTCCGGTTGCCCGGGGAAAGCGGCTGGACCCTCTGGCTGGGATTAACCACCGGTTTTCCCGGCGGGGCCCATGGGGTGCTACAGTTGCACAAGCAGGGCAGCCTTTCGGACAAGGAGGCCGGAAGGCTGGCAGCGCTGGTCCACTTCGGCAGTCCGGTAACCCTTCTGATCGTTGTCGGTGTCGCCTTCCTACACAGTCCAACAGCAGGTTATGGCCTGCTGGCGGTTCACTGGCTCTCAGGGCTGCTCGCCGGTTTTACCGCAGTCGTGTTAGGACAATCGACCGAAGCACCTGCCGGGCACCAGCGCAGTGTAAAGATTCCCGCTAAAAAATCCACTCTATACAAACGTATTATTAGCGCCGCTGTAAAAGCCCGGTCAGAGGACAGACGCAGCTTCGGCAAGCTGCTTGGTGATTCCGTAGGAAGCTCCGTCCAGAGCTTAATGATCGTTGGCGGATATATGATTATGTTCGCTGTAGTTATCAATATTGTGCTCGGGCTTTTCCCGCAGCTTCCTGCATCGATTCCTGCAGGACTTCTGGAGATTCACCTTGGCGCCAAAACGTTGAGCGAACTCAGTATTTCAGCACCGAATGCGCTGACAGGATGGGTCGAGCCGGCCTTGTTATCAGCTGCACTCGGCTGGAGCGGCCTCTGTGCCCAGCTCCAAGTACTGGCGGTGCTGAAACCGGCACATGTCCGTTTTCTGCCTTTTGCCGCGGTTCGTCTGCTGCATGGTCTTTATGCGTTTCTGTTAACCCCGCTGCTCTGGAAACCGCTTATGAATATCCGCGAGACGGCTCTTCCCGCCATCGTGAGCTCTGAAGCCTTTAGTACAGGGTCCCTAAGCTTAACCACAGTATGGAGCGCAATCCCGCACGTTATGGGCCTGCAATCCCTTCTGCTGCTGTTGCTATTGCTATTCTCCGGGATTTCCGCTCTTATTTCTGCTTTCCAGCGCCGTTTTGACTAAATTTAAGCTTCATGGCCTGTTCAACCTCAGGCGTCACAAAATCCGTTACATTTCCGCCAAAATGGGCGATTTCCTTGACAACGCTGGAACTAAGGTAAGAATACTTAGGGTTGGTCATCATGAAAATCGTTTCGGTGTCCGGATTAAGACTGTGATTAATAGACGCATTCTGCAGCTCGTATTCAAAGTCGGTAACCGTTCGAATTCCGCGTACGATGACCTGGGCATCCTTCTGCCGGACATAATTGACCAGCAGATCACGGAAACTGTCGATCTCCACATTAGGAATATCAAGGGTAGCCTGCCGCAGCAGTTCCGTACGCTCCTCCACGGTGAACAGGGGATTTTTACTTAAATTATTTAGCACGGCAACGATCAAGCGGTCGAACTGCTTGGCTGCACGCCGGATAATATCCATATGTCCCATAGTTACCGGATCAAAGGTACCCGGGTATATCGCGACACTTTCTTTTCTAATTAACAGACTCATCTTGCTCCTCCTCACCGATCGCAGCTTCTTCCTCGCCAGCGGCTTCATACTGATAAATAGAGATTGTTGTCTCCCCATACACTGCCTGCCGCAGCCTGTAGAATCCCGGAATATCCTCCGGATAAGCATGTCCGGATTCGTGTTCCAGTACGATCAGCGCCTCGGCTTGCAGCATGCCTTTAGCCGCCATTGTACTCATCAGTTCATCTCCATGCTTCAAACGGTACGGCGGGTCCAAAAAAACAAGATCAAAGGACCGTCCCCGCTTCTCCATAGCGCTTAGCGCTCTCCCGGCATCATTACGGTATACTTCCGCCCACGACTCCAAGCCTGTAGCCTTCAGGTTGGCACGAATCGTGTCGATGCTCTTCGGTTCCATGTCCACAAAAACCGCGCTCTCCATGCCTCTGCTCAAAGCCTCGATACCAAGACCTCCTGTTCCTGCGAACAGATCAAGCGCTGCTCCGCCCTCGAAATAAGGACCGATCATGCTGAATACCGCTTCTTTGACCTTGTCGGTCGTGGGACGTGTCCCGCTTCCCGGAACACTTTTCAAGGGCCTGCCCTTGGCACTGCCCGATACAACTCTCACCGTCATTCACCCGCTCTGTATCTCTGTTTTTGTTATGCCGCACAGGGCATAAGTCCATGCCTATCGTACCACATTTAATCCATTAATAAAAAGGATTGTCCACCCCTGCTCCAGCATAAGCCGACAAATAGTAATGCTGTTATGTATAAGAGTTCCTATACCGGGACATCATGTAATTATCGACATCGCAAAATGTCGTAGACAACCGCGGAGCAGGCTTACGTTTCCCCATAAGCTCTTCGTCCGGTTTCTCCTCTCCCATGAAAGGGCGCTCCGAAAGGGGCGCCCGATTTTAATGTTGTTAAATCCTTATGTAGTAAGGGTTTAACAGGGTTGCGATCCTGAATATAAAATTAGATTATTTCATTTGGGCACCATGTGGGCACCGATTTTTCGAGGCCATTACCGTCCTCATAGTGCTAATTATTGTTTTTCGCCCTCCAACCATGCAATAAAACCCGGCTTAGGTATCATGATTAGTCTGCCTATTCTCACATGATGGAAAGCTCCTGATCTCAGAAGATTGTACGCTTGGTTTATACCAATACCCATTATCTCCTGCACATCATTCACCCTGAGAACTTCCGGCATGTGCTTCCACGAGTCCAACGTTACCTTCACCATAGGTTCCTTTGATGACTCATTTCGCTTAATTGTTTCTGGCTTCGCACTATCTGCCAACTCCTTGAGGTGCTGCAGCTGACTCAGTAAAGAGTCTAGTTCGGCGTTCATGGATCGTTGAAGGTTCTTTATTCGCTGTTCTACCTGGTTGATTTGATTTGTAATCATTTGATCATCTCCATAATAATATTTCGGATATGAAAAGGACCAGCCGCTTATGACTGGTCATTTGGCTTTATTGGCACATGTTTCCGACCTGTTAAGGCAGTTTGAATACGGGTACATAGCTTATTCCATTCCCACTCACTCATTCTCTCATGCGCTTCTTCAACACTTTTGTAGATAACCTTACCTTCCTCATCCACAAAACAAACATTTACCGTTAACTCCTTCTTTTCACTTTTCATTAACAGCACACCTTTCCAGATTCGGTTCTTAGCTTACTTCTGATGTGTATTACCGCATATTCATTTCCGCATATTAACCTCTTTAAACTTCCGCTTTACGGATTGTCTTGCTTGACTCTATTTCGACAAGTTCAATTCGAAGAGAAAATAAAAAAAATCACTCCGCTAAGCTCATAAAGAGGAAACGAAAGTAATTTTTCAAAATAAAATCTAGCGGGCTTTCGGGCTCGCCAGCACCCACGCTGCTTCTGAGGCGCTGGGAGGACCCGAAGGAGTGAAAATCCTATTCTATTTGCTCGTCAGATAATGAGCGTTGATAAGCCTCAATAGCATGAACTAGCTGTCCATTATTACCTGTACCATGAATCATTGTATGCTTCAATAAAGAGCTTCCGTTAGTCTCTATAAGCGACCTAAGAATACCTGCCCTCACTAGATCCTCGATGCATCCCTTTGGAAACCCTTGTTATTGAGAATATCAAAGGTCTTGTTTATGTCTTTAGATTCTAAAATCCTTTCATCTATAAGCAATAAGTTCTCATCACCTGTTTGCTTTCTTGACCCAAGATATCTCTTTAAATAATCATGCGTTCTTGCATTTAGATTCATCCATTCAATTAAGTCGGGATTCTTATCCCTTCTTAAATGGACAACGTGTTCTACTGGAAATATTTAATATTTATTCCATATGAGATTCAAGGTCAACACTAGCATACCTTTGATCTATAAAGATATTGTGAATAAATTCACACCTTAACTATACTAAAATAACTGTCTTGACATCGTGTAGCACCATATTCTCACATGCTGCTGTATATTGATTGGAAGTTATTACAATGGACTTCTTTGCCCGATAATACCTAATCGAACTGTAAACTTCTTGAACAGCACCCAATCCTACTGGATTTGAATAACGCTTTGCCTGGACAACATTTCGATATCCTTCCCGATCTGTAAAAACTAAATCAGATCCAAAATCTCTACTGCCGACTGTTTTATACGCATCCTTATACCCCAAAGCCAAAAATAAACGATATAGATATTCTTCAAACTCCTTGCCGTCTTCCATACGATCTATATCATGGATCGTAATTTTAAGTGGATCGATTTCTGCAATTTTGGAATAGCCACTTTTCCTTTTTGAAAGAACAAAAGCTACTACAACAGTTGTAATAACAACAATAAAAACCATTAGAATTATAGTATTGGTCAACCTATTTCCTCCTAAAAAAGAGACCTCACCAGCAATGCCAGTAAGGTCTCTTATCGATACTTCCGGACTGCACTGTCGGTGCTTCCAGTTCGTTTAAGATTACATTATCATATTTAGGACAATTGTAAGTTCTCTTATGGCTCTTTACACAACAATGCCACCGCTACGTTAAACAAAATTGTTGATGCTACTCCTGTAACCGTTATTGATATTCCAACCATCCATAAAATCATTTTCGATGTTTCTTTGCCAATCTGAGATTCAACAAAAGTCTCAGTTGCGAGGCCAAGGTTTTTACTTTTGTCACTGATAATGTTTTTTATGGCGTCTTCATTAGGTACTTTAGAAAGTGATTGTTGAATTACATCCTTAATTTCACTGGTTTGATCTTTCATTTCTGAGCGAATTACGTGACCTAATTCTCTCAAATCTTCCTTAGATGCCATGTTGGAAAGGCTAGTCTCTACTTTTTCAAGTCTTCTGAGGATGTCATCCATACCGCCGCCTCCTCCACCTGAATATGAAAGCTCTGATGTAGCTATTGATTCTAACGCAGCAGAACCACTCGTTCTATAATCTGGAGTTACCTTATTTTTTGAAGCATTACCTATTGGAGTTACATTTGAGAAACTAACAGTAGCATTCTTGATCGGTTTAAATTTATCACCCATTGTCCGTACCAACTTCTTCATCTATCCTAAAAAAACTCTCTCCGATTTTTGTTCCATTCTTTAGTATTAACACATTAAATTCTCCTGGACGTACCTATTTATTCACAACAAAAAAAGGAATGAGCCGCTATGTCTAGCATTATCAACCTCATGACACGCTGTTTAAGCTCTCCCACCTGACGATCTACAAAGGAAATTCGCACTAACTGTGCTGGGAGGTATAAATACACCTTTCTTGAGCAGCAGCCCTGAGAAGCGCAGTAGATCGTCCTAAGAGCAAACAAAAATCCGATGCATGGGAGCACCGGATCAAGGTAACTATTTAATTCGCTTTAACTGAGCTTCCTGGTCAATGGACCGGACCGAGAGCAATTCAATAATTTTATGTTGCGACTCTTGAACCTCTTCAATTCTCTTCACACGCTCATTCGTGTCCAAGACAGCTTGTTTAATAAGAGTCTGTTCTGTCTCTATCCGATCCAAGCGTTCATTCACAGGAACTAACTCTTCCCGAATGACGGATCTCAATAACTGCACCAAATCATTATCCATGTGCTCCGCTCCTTCAAACTTGATAGAGACATTGTATCAGAATCAGATATTTTATTCTACCGGGAGGAATTGTATTATGGCAAGCATTCAAAAGCGTGGAGGATTGTTAGTTTTCACCGACCTCCAGTGAAAAGTCATATCGCCGTATTCTGATGTTTTTGCCGAAGCTCGGCAGAAAGTATGGTGTAATAGGGCAATCGCAAGTTATCGTGTTTCCTTCACCGCGTGAAGAAAATAGTTTTCACACAATTGATCGGTTACTTTCTAGCGCTCGATACCAAAAACTACTTTTGTGCGCTGCCCGCACAAAACTCAAATATTTCCACCTGGTTACTGTGCTTCACATAGTTTTGCGCACCCTGCACGCGAAACTCCAAAATTCTTTAGCTGCCGGACAGCAATAATTTGGAGCATTTTAAGCGAAGCCCACCTACTTATATCTCATCTTCAACAATGCAATCATCCTATAATTGAATTGAGGAAAAACAATGAAAATGAAAAAAATAAGCTTAGATGGTCGTAAAGTATATCCAAGACCTTCAAAAAGAAATCGAAAAGCAGGAACACATAATTCAATTGATCGAATCCTACTCACCTGAAACTCTTGAACAAAAGATTATTTTAGAATATGCAATTGAAGAAAGCGTAAAGAACGTTGCTGATAAGATCAATGCTGAGGGTCATAGAATCGGGGAACGGAAATATATAAGCAATGATATTACAGCGGTAATAATCCAAAAGCCTATACTTGATGAGCTACACGAGATTGTAAAGAAATCATTTGAGCACAACAAAAAAGGAATGAGCCGCTATCTATGATCCATAACTCGTCTTTTAAGCCCTCAAACGTGACGATATAGTCAGGAATTTCAACCTAACTGCCCTGGGAGGTATAAATACACCCCTCCGCTCTCATAGGCCGTAATTCGCATTTACGTAGCCACAAAATAAAGAAAAGTCCGACACCTGACCACGCCGGACTGAGCAATCTATTTAATTCGCTTAAGCTTGGCTTCCTGCTCAATGGATCGCGCCGAGAGCAGCTCAATAATTCGATTCTGATTCTCCAATATAGATTCTACATTGATTACACGTTCGTTGGTGTCCAGCACAGCACGTTTGACCAACTCCTGATCTTGCATCATTATTTGCTGGTCTTGTTTCATGTTCTGCTGTTCTATTTCTATTCGATCCAAGCGCTCATTGACGGTTAATAATTCTTCCTTAACGGGAACTAATTCTTCCCGAATGACAGAACGCAATAACTGCACCAAATCGTTATCCATATGCTCCGCTCCTTCAAGCTTAATATATAGATTGTACCAGAATCAAATTTTTTATTCTACTTGGGAAATTAGGGAGGTCACATAACTATGGAGAAAGGAAACATCGAACAACGAGGTAAAAACTCATGGAGACTGACCGTGGAACTTGGCTACGATGCCCAGGGAGAACGGGACTTCGAGCGCAAGACAATCCGTGTAAAGGATCCTGAATTGCAGCGGGCCCCGCGGCGGCTACAAAACCACCTGGACGAGGAATTGGTGAAGTTCAAGATGGAAATCGAGTCCGGTCATTATATCCGGCCTGAGAAGCTCACATTCAGTAAATTTAGAAGTGGATTGCCAAATTCGTGGAGAATGAGCTTGAGGAGAAAACGAAAATCAGTTATAAGTTCCACACTAAGCGCCGGATTCTTCCCTACTTCAACCAAAACGATGGTTATGCCGATCTGCGCCTTCTTCAGCTAGTTTAGTGCTACCTTCAAATTCATGCACATGCCTTTGTACCAGTTTATAAGATGATGTTTTCTGCTTTAGTGTGTGTCTTTTCTTCTAATTCCTTATTGCAATAGCATTTAAACGAAGAGCTTCCCTAATGGACACTCTCGCTGCCAGCAGTTCACGTCTTGCTCGACTTCCAATGGGTAATCTGCGAAGATTTTCATTAATTCCCTCAAGTCTTTCCAACAAAATGGTAATTAACGATGTTAATCTCTTCCTTCGGAAGGAATTTTTTAATCATAAAATAATTTATTTATAGGCTAACGCCGTGAACGTTATGGGTTGCAGTCCATAGACTATGGTCGAGGTATTTTTATCTGAGGAGGTAATTCATGAATACAAATTATTATCAACAAGTCAGTTGGAGCTGCATGAATAAATATGTGGGTGTAATAACAACTGACGGTCAGTCATATGACGGGTTTATTGCTCACGTAGACCAGGACTATGTTACTCTTGCTATTCCCACGAACGAAATGGTAGATCGTTTGAACGGAATGCCGGCGCAAGAATCCACCTATAGACAATTCGGATTCCATCCAGGTTTTTTCCCAAGACGCCGCTTTTTCCATCGACGAATTCCTTTTTTCGGAATACGGGACTTATTTTTGCTTTCATTTTTCATATGACGATATGATTAACCGGGGATTCTCCCAAGAAAGGGCGTTCCGAAAGGGCAATGTCATTAAGTTAAGGCGCAAGGCCAAAAATCAAGAAAAAGAGTAGGTTATCGAAAAGATAGCCCGCTCTTTTTTTTGCACTAAAAAAAGAACTTGACAAGCAGATGGAAATGTGTGGCGAAGCCCCTTGAAAAAACGAGGAGGTTACGCCAATGGATGAGTACGCGATCTCGCTAAAAAAAACGCTGACATCCCTCATACGAAAAATGTCAGCCGCACCCGCTCCTTTTGTCAAAAACCCTGAAAAAGATTTTACCCGAAAGAAAAAGCTGCCCTTTGAAACGGTCATGCAACTCCTGATTTCCATGGGAGGAAACAGCCTTTACAAGGAACTCTTGGAATCGCAGGGCTATGACGTAAACACCGCAACCACTTCTGCTTTTGTCCAACAGAGGAATAAAATCCTGCCGTCTGCTGTGGAATTCTTGTTTCACGAATTTACGCAATCCTATACGGATATCAAGGACTACCGAGGGTATCGATTACTTGCCATTGACGGTTCGGATTTGCATATCGCAACCGACCGGGCGGACACGGATACCTATTTCCAAAGTCAACCGAACACGAAAGGCTACAACCTTCTGCATTTGAATGCAGCCTATGACTTATGCAACAGACTTTACGTGGATGCCATTATTCAGCCACGGAGGTTGTGCAACGAGGGAAGGGCGCTGGCTGCCATGGTTGACCGTTCCCCCATTCAAGGCAAAACCATTGTTACTGCCGATAGGGGTTATGAAAGTTACAACAATTTCGCGCATATGGAACGCAAAGGGTGGAGCTATGTCATACGGGTTAAGGATTTGGATTCGAATGGCATTCTTTCGGGCTTGCATCTGCCCTCTGGCGGAGCGTTTGATATGGACGTTCATCTGACACTCACCAAAAAACAAACCAAAGAGGTCAAGGCTCATCCTGAGATGTACAAGTTCGTCCCTTCCACGTCTACCTTTGATTTTTTAGATTTGCACGAGAACTTGTTTTACCCGATTTCCTTTCGGGTTGTCCGTTTCGTCCTGCCGGGTGGCGCTTATGAAACCGTCATTACGAATCTTTCTGCCGCTGATTTCCCACCCGATGAAATCAAGTCCATTTATAACATGCGATGGGGCATTGAAACCTCTTTCCGGGCATTGAAATACACCGTCGGCCTGACGAATTTTCACGCAAAGAGACAAGAGTCCATCACCCAAGAGATTTTTGCAAGAATGATCCTGTACAATTTCGCTGAAATGATGACCTCGCACGTCGTCATTTCCCAAATGGATAAACGGCACCCCTACCAAGTCAACTTCACGGTTGCCGTTCACGTTTGTAGACATTTCCTGCGCTCACGGGACGATGAACCCCCGCCCGATGTAGAAGCACTGATTCGCAAGAACATTTTGCCGATTCGACCCATTCGCCCAGGGCAGAAGAATACGCGCAAAATCCGCTGGAAATCAGTCGTTAGCTTCGTCTACAGAGTAGCATAATTCGTTTCGTATGAACATTTTTTTAAGCGGATATTCCGTCCGCTTGTTTGCTGTGCGCTTTTTTCTTGCTTGCACCAAAAAAACAAACGGCACAGGGCTTTTTCCCATGCCGTTTCGGATTCCATTTTTATTCCCAGTCTTATCTTTGAGCTTATCTTAATGACATTGTCCGAAAGGGGCACCCTTTTTCTATGTTAAACCCTTTTCATACATAGTATTATTAGAAGAAACAAGTTCTTAATATAAGCGGTATTGAGGCAATATTTAAATATCTGGTTATTGATTAGCACTATACATACGTATTTATTGAAGATGCGCATATCCCCAATATTTTAAATCGAAAAGCAAAGAGCATTTATCTTGATTGGATGTTTCCTCTAAACAAGAGTGTCCTGATCTATGTTTTTGAAGCAGAGTAAGGAATAAATGGCGCCCCTTTCGGGACGCCCATTTGTATTTCGAACGATTATACCAAGAAAGATTTCGAAATGATTACCAGCAGGATGAACAGCACCAGAATTGCACCGGTGGATGTAAATCCGCCCATACCATAACCTCTATTTTCTTCACTCATGATTAATTCCTCCTTTGTAATTGAGTACAAAACAAGATATGTTCGTTCCGGGCAAGGTGTTTGGGTTCAATCGTAAAATAGCCTCATGCCCTGTCCCAGCCGAAGGTTTAAATTGCTCCATAAATAGCGTAAAATAAAGCATGGAAGAACTATCGTCCCCACCGATGGTTTTTACGAATGGCAGCAGCGGGAAACTGGAAAACAGCCCATGCGAATCGTTATGCGTGATGGAGGCATTTTTTCCATGGCGGGTCTTTACGATATATGGACCAGTCCGGAGGGCAAAAAACTGAGCACTTGCACGATTATAACAACCGCCCCAAACAGTCTTATGACAGACATTCACGATCGGATGCCGGTGATCCTGCGACCTGAGGATGAGGAAGAATGGCTTAGTCGGGACAACTGCGGGGTGCCGTCCTTGATGAAGCTGCTGAAGCCTTACGATCCTGTGAAAATGATTAATCATCCTTTGTAGAACCGTACCGCTTGTTAAAAGCCAGTTCGAACAGGCCCGTTGCCGATAACCCGGCAAGTCCTCCTGACCATAGCCGCAGCACCAGATCCATCGAAGTAAACGGATAGGCCAGCACACCGACCAGCAGACCGATAGCCAGCCCTACGGCTGGAACAATGTTCCGCGGCAGATTCACCGTATTCTTTACAAGCTGCACTAAGGCCAGTACAAACACAGCTAATACTGAAGCAAAGGCTAATACCCCGTTCAATGCTTCGTTATTCATAGTACGTCAACCCTCCTTCGCCGTTATAAGCAATCCCGCACGGTTCAATACGGTAAGCATCCGGTAAAAATCATAGCTGCCCCCCGCCGGCGTATCCAGAAGACCCGCCTTAAACGCTGCCTTCACTGCAGGCTCTGCCCATGCGGGAATGGTCATAGACGCCCGGCTTTCGATTAAAGTCAAACGTTCTGCAAAGAATGCCCGCAGCTCCTTCAGCTCTGCTTCGAGCTCCTCAAGCTTCTTCTTATCCTCGACCGACATTTCTTCCTCCTCCTTCGCACCTTCGTCATATTGGTAAAGATTGTACATGTCCATGATGCCGATCAGCTTCGCAGCATAATCCGGGTCTGTGGCATACCCGGCAGCAGCAATCTCTTTTGCCGCCGTTATACCTGATGCTCCAATTACCTTACGATACAAATCCCGATTCCATGACACCCCGTTCTTAATAATTTCGGAGTGGTCCGACACCGATTCACCCCAGTTATGATAGGCACGAAAAGCAATATTCAACTTTACAGCCTTGCCGTTTACATATTCGGTTGTCTGTACATTCACGCTGCCAGCTGGGCCACTCCCTTTGATCCCAAACAAATTATTGGCTCTGGAAGTTAATCCGCTATTCCCCCAACCGGATTCCAAAGCGGCCTGGGCTATAGTCAGCGATGCAGGAATTTGGCTCTGCTGCATATTCAGTACGGCCAATGGAGCGATGGTTGCGATAAACTCTATCTTGTTCATGTCTTCACCCCCTCTCTTACTATTAAATGCTCGCCTTTATTGAATGCTTGTGCATATACAGCAGCAAAAAGCACCCTTTGACTGTAGTTTTCAACTACAACCAAAAGGTGCTTCCTGTCATTCATCTTTTACCCGATTTGTGATCTGGCTTCGCTTTCCAAACTCAGCAGCTGCTCCCTGACCTTGACTACTTCACCGATAATAATAAGCGCCGGATTGCTTATGTTCATGACTGCCAACAGCTTCTCCATGTTGTTCAATGTTCCGGTGACGGTGCGCTGGCGGCTGGTGGTGCCGTTCTCAATCACCGCAACGGGCGTTGTTCCCTTCTTTCCGTGCAGAAGTAATTGTTCCCGAATGTCGCTGAACTGACTAATTCCCATATAGATGGCAATCGTATCCACACTGTTCACAAGGCGGTCCCACCGGACGGGAGATTCATGACCGTGACACCTGCTGCCTGTCACGATGGCGAAGGAAGCCGCCAGACCACGGTGCGTTAGAGGGATGCCCGCAGAAGCAGCCGCGCCGATAGCCGAAGTGATGCCGGGTATCACCTCATAAGAAATACCTGCCTCCGCCATCGCCAAGGCTTCCTCGCCTCCCCTGCCGAATACAAAGGGATCTCCTCCTTTAAGACGCACCACCTTGTTTCCGTCTGCGGCATACTGGATCATCAGCTGCTCTATTCTCTCCTGCGGCATAGAATGATGTCCCGGCGATTTGCCGCAATAGATGCGCAGCGTTTCCGGTTTAGCATAGCTTAGCAACCCTTCATTCACCAACCGGTCATACAGTATAACGTCAGCCTCTTGAATCCGAAGCATCGCTTTTATGGTAATGAGCTCCGGATCTCCAGGACCCGCTCCAACGATGGCAACACTCCCGGGCTTCATGAGCTTTTCTCCATAGCTGCGACTTCCAGACCTGCCGGTTCCATGCGTCCTCGGGAAGGCTCTTTAATAGAAGGAAGCAGTTTGATCATAGAGCTTCTTTGAGAGAGATAGAACAGGATACCTGTAAACAGAACACCACCGATGAAATTACCGAGCAGAACGGGTACTCCGTTCCAGATCCACCAATCAGCGAAGCTGACATCCGCACCCAGCATCATTCCGGCCGGGATCACGAACATATTGACAACCGTGTGTTCAAAGCCCTGTCCGAAAAAAGTCAGGATCGGCAGCCACATCGCCAGGATTTTGCCGGAAGTGGATTTGGAGGTCATAGCCATTACAGCACCAAGCGTAACCATCCAGTTACAAAGTATCGCCTTAATGAAGGCGAGGAGCATTCCATCTCCGCCCATTTGCTTGTAAGCAATGGTCTTGCCTTCACTTGCAGTAATTAAGGTTTGAATTAACGGGTTGCTCATATCAGTGCCCATCTTTGTTATCGTAAGTCCATAGAGAGCCGCATAAACTGCACAACCGATCAAATGTCCTGCTATGACCCAAACGTAATTATTGAGCATGCGGCGTACGGATGTTTTCTTCTCAAGGACTGCGAGCGGAATCAATGCAAAGCTTCCTGTCACAAGTTCCAGTCCAAGCAGAATAATCATTACAAAGCCTACCGGAAAAATAAGTGCGCCAACCATAGGGATTTTCGTCTGTGCCGCCGCTGTAAAGGCCAGTGTTGTCGCACAAGCGAGAATAGCACCACCCAGGGCACCGCGAACCAGCAACTGAGCAGATGAGAGTTCAGCTTTGACCTTCCCGGTCTCTATCATTGTGTATAAAACCTCATTCGGCTTCACATAATCCATATTAGTCCCCCCCTCCTGTTGGTTTGAGTTACACGGTCACATATACAGAACCGTTAACCGGATCAACATCAACAACGAAGGTGGTGACGCAGCCGGTATCCGGCTCCTGCACGGCACCGCTGTGCAGGTCAATACGCCAGTCATGCAGCGGACAGTGAACCTTGGTGCCGCAGACCATCCCTTCCGATAATGCTCCGCCTTTATGCGGGCACTTATTTTCAACGGCCAATACCTCACCGTCAGACAGACGGAACAGGGCAATTTCGATGTCGTTAACTTTGAAGGTTCGTGAGCCCTTTCGGTCAATATCGGTTACATTTCCAATCAGCATTTTGGTCATAGTCATGGCTGAATCCCCCCTATTTATTTAATCTCTACTGGTTCTATAGCTATAGGCTCGAAATTTTTGCGCAATTCCGGCTCGTTAACGATTTGCTTCCAAGGATCACTGGTAAGGTTGAGCGTAGTCTGGATTCTTTCCTGCAGTGCAAGCCGATCCTCACGGTTTTCCAGTGCCTTTTTCACACTATCCACACCGACTCGCTCCACCCAGATCGATGTCCGCTCATTCCACCCGGCATTCTCGCGATAATATTGAAGGAAAGCGCTGGCCCATTCCACTACCTCATCTTCCGTCTTCACCACACAGAGCAGATCGGTGGCCCGGACATGCACGCCGCCATTACCTCCAATATGCAGCTCCCAGCCTCCGTCAATCGCCACAACGCCAAAATCCTTAATGGTCGCTTCCGCGCAGTTTCGCGGACAACCGGATACGGCCAGCTTCACCTTCGCCGGAGCATTCAGGCGCTCGAACTCTTTCTCCAGCCTTATCCCCATGCCGATGGAATCCTGTGTGCCAAAACGGCAGAAGGTGGAACCTACGCAGGTTTTTACTGTACGCAGTGTTTTGCCGTAAGCATGCCCGGAAGGCATATCGAGCTCCTCCCACATCTTCGGCAGGTCCTCTTTCTTGACGCCGAGCAGATCCAGCCTTTGTCCTCCGGTAAACTTCACCATCGGCACCTCGAATTTCTCGGCGATCTCTGCTATTTTTTTGAGCTCTGTCGGGGAGGTAACTCCCCCGTAGATGCGGGGAACCACAGAATACGTTCCATCCTTCTGGATATTGGCGTGATAGCGTTCATTCGTGAACCGCGATTCCTTCTCATCCACATATTCTTCAGGCCACAGCATCCCCAGGTAATAATTGAGGGATGGACGGCATTTGGAACAGCCTTCCTCATTGTTCCACTCCAGCACGTTCATCACTTCTTTAACGGTCTTTAGCTCCATCCGTTTAATCTCGGAGACAATCTCATCCCGGCTCAATACGGTACAGCCGCAAATCCCTTCCTTAACGGATACTGCCGCATCTCCGGCATACAATTGCAGCAGCCCTTCCACCAGCGGCTTACAGCCTCCGCAGGATGCAGATGCTTTTGTACATGCCTTGATTTGACCGACACTGGTGCAGCCTCCGGATTGAATGGCCTCGGCAATTGCGCCTTTCGATACGCCGTTACAGCCGCAAATAATCTCGTCATCCGCCATAGCTTCCAGACGATTCTCCGAGGATGACGACATACCGTCCACAGAAAATCCAAGCAGCAGTTCCTTCTCTCTGCCTTTGATATTCTCACCCTTCTTGATCATCGAGAAGAGCTGGGCACCGTCATTCGTATCGCCGAACAGAACCGCCCCAATCAGCTTATCCTCCTGAATCACGAGTTTCTTGTAAACTCCGTCTATTTCATCCTGATATCGGAGCGCCCGGGAGCCTTCAGGCTCAATAAACTCTCCTGCAGAGAATACGTTCACTCCGGATACCTTTAACTTTGTAGAGGTGACTGATCCCGCGTAGCCCTCTGTCGGCGCTCCCGCCAGTCTTTTGGCAAGCACCGCGCCTTGTTCATATAAAGGGGCGACCAAACCATAGGCGATTCCCCGGTGCTCCGCACATTCCCCAAGCGCAAAGATGCCGGGGATATTCGTTTCCATATAATCATTCACGACGATCCCGCGATTCACTTCGATACCTGTCTTTTGTGCCAATTCAATATTTGGCTTGATGCCTACTGCCATCACAATCAGATCGGCTTCCGCGATACTTCCATCAGCGAAAAGCAAGCCTTTGACCCGTTTCTTACCGAGGATGGCTTCCGACTGCTTGCGCAGCAGAAACTTCATGCCCTGTTCCTCCAGCTCTTTCCTAAGCATTTCCGACGCTGCCTGATCCAATTGGCGTTCCATAATATGATCTTGAATGTGTACTACGGAAACCTCCATTCCCAAATGAAGCAAGCCTCTTGCCGCCTCCAGACCCAGCAGACCTCCGCCGATAACCACCGCTTTTTTATAAGATTGGGATGTCTCCTGCATGATCCGGCAGTCCTTGATATCACGAAAGGCGATTACTCCTTCTTTATCCGCACCCGGCAGGGGAAGCATGAAGGGGTTGGAACCCGTCGCCAATATCAGCTCGTCGTATTCCGCTTCAGCCCCTCCGTCTGAATATACTTTGCGGCTTTTCGTGTCAATTCGGGTCACGGTATGGCCGATATTTAATGTAATATTATGACTCCGATACCATTCCAGATCGTTAATGATGATTTCATCCAGGCTCGCTCCACCGGCAAGAACAGAGGATAACATAATCCTATTGTAGTTCGTGTGTGGTTCTGCACCGAAAATTGTAATTTCATAAGCCTCGGGAGCAAGCTTCAGCAAATGTTCAATAGCGCGAACTCCAGCCATACCGTTACCTATAAGTACAAGTTTTTTGCGGGTTGATGTCATATTTATCTCTCTCCTCTCCGTATTGCACAACATAAAAAGCCCGCTTCACTCCGCACGGAAACATAGAGTTCCCGAGCAAAAAGTGAGAGCAGGCGCCATTGCCGCTTCAACCGAACACATCGTTGTATTCGTGATTGATAAATTTGTTAAACCGACTATACAACACAAATCCGGTATACGTCAACAATTATGACATATAAAATTTTAAAATCTTAATTCCATCGACAAACAGGTGCTTTTTATGTTATATAATATAACATGTTATTCTTTTTCCAATACTACAAGCTGGTTCACTTATAGACTATCTTAGAAAAAAGGGGCGTCAAACTATGCATTCCCTGTTGGTCATTTATAACGGTACGACTAAAACAGAACCCATAGAAGACTCCCTAAAGTGTAAATTACCGGAGTTCATCCTCCGATCCAGCGGTTATTTGGTAGATGTGGCATACACGGCAGATCAGGCTGCTTCAAGGATTAAGGAAGCCGATGCTTCTATTCTGCATGTACCGGTTTCCGAGATTAAAACCTGGGGAGCTCTTCTTATGAAAGAAAAAACCGCACCCGTTATATGGTGGTGCAATGATGAAACTGCCAATCTATCACTTGCCGCTTGCGGGGATCATATTATGGTAGACGGTATCTTGGGACCCTCCATGCTGCCCCGGGAGATTCATTGGAGTCTTCACTTCAGCGCCAAGCAATGCTTCGAAAGACAGCAATGGCTTAAGGAAAGGGAACAGCTGCTGTCCCGTATTGAAGAACGGAAATGGATTGATATGGCAAAGGGAATCTTGTCCAAGGTAAAAAACATATCCGAATCCGAGGCATACGACCTTCTGCGCAAGCAGGCGATGAACGAACGCAAGCGTATGGTCGATGTTGCTACTTCCATAGTCAAGGTGTATCAGCTGCTGCAGGATCAAACACAAGGGGGCACCACGTTATGATTAACCTGTTAAAAGAAGTTGCCAGAGGCAAACGGGGCGCCCGCGATTTAACTTATGAGGAATCCGTCCAGGCTGCCGAATCCATTCTGGGTTTAACCGCAACTCCTGCGCAAATCGGCGCCTTCCTGATTGCAGAGCGCATAAAGCTGGAGAGTGTCGAAGAATTGGAAGCGTTCGTCTCCGTATGCCGTAAATATGCGCATCGGGAGCCTGTCCGGGAAGGCCTGGATTGTGCAGGTCCCTACGATGGAAGAACCTCCTCCTTTGTCGCTACGTTTCCTGTGGCCTTTCTGCTGGCGGCGGCAGGCTTGCCTGTCACATTGCACGGATGTGCCTCTTTGCCTCCGAAATGGGGAGTTACGCTCCCGGACATCATCTCGGAAGCAGGGATTGATATCGGCAGCTTGTCACGCGCCCACGCCATATCCGCAGCCAGGCAGAGCGGTGTGCTGTTCGCAGACGCTGAACAGTGGTGCCCTCCGCTGGGGGATATCCGCAGGATCCGCGAGGAAATTGGCATGCGCACTATTTTTAATACCGCTGAGAAGCTGATTGATTATAGCTGTTCTCCATTTATCGTGTTTGGAATCTATCACAACACCGTCTTTGATCGGTTGTCGCGGCTGTTAATTAAGCTCGGTTACCGGAAAGCACTGGTTGTGCAAGGCGCGGAAGGCTCCGAGGATCTCTTTATCGATCGTCCAACCCGGATATATACCGTAAAGAACAGCACTTCCGGCCTGGGAATCATCGATCCGGAATCCATGGGGCTGGACACGCCTGTGCCGGAGATGCAATGGACTTCCCGCCAGCAGTTTCTTACAGCGGAAGCTGTGCTGCAGGGCGGCGGCCACATGGCCTTTTATAATCAGACTCTGCTGAACGGAGCCGTCAGACTGCATCTTGCTGAAAAAGTTAACTCGGTTGAAGAAGGGCTGTATATCTGCAAGGACCTGCTGGATAACGGCGAGGCATGGAATGTATATACGGCTTGGAAGAACGCGCTGCTGCGAAGCGGAGAAAAATGCGAAATATAAAAAGAAACGGCTTTGCCGTCCTTAAAGGGACGGCATCCGGTTCTCGTAAAAAAACGCCGGAGCTGAGCCTCCGGCGTAAATCTTGTCACATATGACGATTCGCCCTTACACCCATAATGTGCGGGTAATAATGACCAGTAAGATGAAGAGCACCAAAATAGTTGCCGTAGATGTTCCCCAACCTCCGCCCTTTCCTACGCAGCAGCCAGTATATTCACCCATCATAATTCCTCCTTTATCTTTTAACGTACAAAGACATATTATGCCGGTATTCTGTATTGGAGTGGGTGTTTAACTATTCTTATACAGCTGTTTCAAAGGTAATCCGGTTTTTTCCGCTCCGCTTTGAAATATACAGCGCTTCATCCGCCAGACGCAGCGTCTCACTCGTATCTTTATATTCCGGCCTCCACACCGCAGCCCCTACACTGCAGCCAATATTAACGGTTTCTCCATCAAATTCAAACGGCTCATTAATGGTATTAATAATCCGCTTGGCAACGACTTCGGCCTCCAGCATCGCTTTAACCGCCGATGTATGTAGAATAATTACAAACTCATCTCCGCCGACCCGGGTAACAATTTCATTATCCCGTGTACAATCCTGGAGACGCAAGGATACTTCCCGTAGCAATTTATCACCTATAGCATGTCCCATAGTATCATTCACTTTCTTGAAGCCGTCAAGATCAAGATAGAGGAAACTAAGGGTCGTCTTGTTGTGCTTGGCCCGGCTGACGGCACGAACGAGGAAATCATCAAGTGCTAAGCGGTTCGGAAGGCCAGTAAGGGGATCATGACGCGCCATATCTGACATATAACTGAGCGCTGTCTCGGTTTTGGTCAAATTATTGACTAAATTTCGCAGTGATCCGGACAAAATAGCAATATCCTTAAATCTGTTAAAGGTAGGGATTTCAACATCCGCACCAATGCTGATCAAATCAGCAGTTTTCGCTATTTTGTTAAGCGGACGAACAATCCAGCCGGCCAAAAGCCAGCCAATGATCCCGAATACGACCGCTGCTGCCATTCCTGAGATAATGATAAACTTTTTAAGCTGATATATTGAAGCGAACGCTACTTCCGCAGGCTGACGAATAATGACTGACCAGCCCAGTCCGGGATAATTCAAATAACCATCGCCATAGGAGAAACCCGTCAGATACGGCTTTTTATCGGTACCCGGATCGATCATCCAGGAATTCTCACCGTTACGGGCCTGCTGAAGTGCATCGCTGGACATCTTATGACCAACAAGCCCCTTTGGACCGAGCAGTATAGTGTCATCTTTTTTGCTCACAACATATACTTCTACATCCTTCAGACGACCCTGCAGTGGCTTTAAAATAGATTGCTCAACCTGATGGGACCATTCCCAGCTGAAATGGGCGGCCAAAACGCCGATTTTCCTCGATTGCTTATCATAGATCGGGAGGCTGTAATCGACGAATTGCAGAGCCTCTCCGGATGGGTTGGGCAGCAGTTTGGCCAGAAGAATAGCATCGTGAACATCACCGATATAGGGTCCTTTGAACCCCTCTTGAAAAACCGGCCGCTGTGATATATTTCCCCCTAGCAAAACATTGTCGGTTGAAGATAATACATTCCCTTCTGTATCCAGAAAGCCCACCCAGGTGAAAACAGGCATGCTCCTTTTCAATTCATTCAGCAGCCCGTCTATCTCCTCTTTATTCACCGGCTCCTGGAAAGCTTTAAGCTTGCTTAGCACCTCCACTTCCCCGGATCGCGACCACATAAAGTGATCGAGATTCTCGGACATTTGATAAGCAACCTCGGCTAAAGAAGTGCCGATACTCACCTCAACGGATTTCGTGGATTCCCTCCCAATTACAATACTTAGCAGTGCAGTCAGCAAAATAATCATAACTGCGAATGCGCTTGAAAAAACCGTGCGCAGGCTCAATGACACTTCACATTCTCCTTATCCGTTGCTATTCACAATTTCATTTACCTCAAATGTCGAACACAGTCGATAAATAATTTATCGGCTGGATGTCAGCTTTTATTAATATCGGCTGGCTGGATCTAGAACGATTTCTTGATTAACCTCACCAATTTTATCAATATTGTACTGACTTCATCACTGCACCGTGATTCCTCTTCAGCGTTGTAGTATAATCTGCTAAGAATTGTATACCCAAAATAAGGAGTGACGTCAATGTCCGAACAATATGAAATGTACGACGACCCGTTTAAAATGCTTATCCTGCTGGCTACACTGGTATCCGAGAAGCAGGGCGTTGAATTAAAGTATGAGAACGTCCCTGCTTATGAAAATGATGTATTCTCGATCCAGCATCAGAAATTCGTATATAAAAAAGACGGTACCGAAATTTCCTGGTTTGAATTCCTGGGCCGTGACATCGCTTCATCCAACGACCTGAGCCGAGCCGAGTATAACAAAATGTTCGTTGACTGCATGGCTTCCCTTTACAGCCTGTAAACCCTCAACCGATCTGCATAAGGCTGCCTGATTGGAGCCTCTCCTGCTGCTATTTCAGATAGCATTCCGGAGAGGCTCCTGTTTGTGTGTGATACTTCCGTTATGTATACTAAAAATTTTATCAAAATACTACTTTAGGAGATTGTCGCGCTGCGCTCATTTCGATATAATAGCAAATAAACAGGCGGTGGTAACTATGGAGGGCGCCAGCAGAAAAGAACCATTCCGTTATGTGATGAACCAGCCGATTGAATGCTGGATTGAAGTGCCAGCCAGCAATTCCGGGCCAGGTGCAGGAAAGCTGACTGAAGGCGTGCTGCTTGACCTCAGCCGATCCGGCTGTAAGGTTCGCTCTTCCCTGAACCTCCGCTTCTCGTCCGGAGATACCAAGCTGCTGATTCATTTTCAATTAAATGAAGTGAAGCTAAAGCTGGAGGGCAGTGTCCGCTGGGGCTGGATGTACGGTTTGGGCCAATTCCAGTATGGTGTACGGCTTGATTTGGAGGATGAGGAAGAAGAATTGCTCCTGAATGAGATCGAGACATGGACCATTGCACAGCATTCAAGTCATCAACTGCCAAAGTAAATATAACAACAGTTACGGACGTCTATCTCCACGTGAGGGGCGTCTTTTTTGCATAATATAAACAATAGGAATGTTAGGGGTGTACACCCCGTGGGAGGCCTGATTCTTGATCTGAAACTAATGCTTGTTCAATAAGTAAATTTTTAACGTCCATGCTGGTCTTGAAATTAACCGAGCAAGGTATCCTTGATTTAGATGACGATGTGAACCATAGACTTACTTCCTGGAAGGTTCCTGACAATGAATTCACCCATACTAATAAGGTTACCCTTCGAAAACTGCTTAGTCATCAATCGGGGGTCATGGACCCTGAAGGAAGTTTTGGGGAGCTTGATTCCACTCAAAGCATGCCTGCAATGATTGAGCTATTAAAGGGAAGAACCTCTTACTGTAAAGAATCAATAAAAGTCAAGTACGAGCCTGGGAGCGACTTTCAATATTCAGATGCAGGTTTTTGTATCATACAACAGCTAATAGAAGATGTTTCTGGAAAGCCTTTTGAGCTAGTAATGAATGAACTTGTACTTGGACCGTTAGATATGAAAAATAGTAGAATAGAACAATCAATACCGAAAGCAATAAGCGGAGAGTTTTCTTGCGGACATAAAAACAACGGAAATGTTGTTGAAGGCAAGTATCCGATCTACCCTTATCCAGCAGCTTCTGGACTTTGGACAACACCATCAGATTTAGCCGTATTGGTGATTGAATTAATGAATGCCTTAAAAAGTAAAAGTAAAATGGGACTTTCTGAAAGCAAGGTAAAAGATTTGATGACCTCACAAGGTTGTAAAGAATGGACTGGATTAGGTGTTTTTCTGGATGGTTCAGGACAAGAAATTGAAATTTCTTCACTTGGCTGGGGTGTAGGGTTTCAATGTATGATGGTGGCGTATCCGTATTTAGAGTCTGGTGCGGTTATTATGACAAATACAGATTTAGGAGTCCATCAATTAAAAGGGATTATTGGAGAAATATTTAATTCCCGCTGAAAGCAGCGGAGAGGACGGAACGATTGCGGAAAAGCGGCAGAGGTCGCCTTGCTCTCCGGATTTTTACCGTTAAGGAAAATAAATAAAATCTGGAGAGCACAGCGATTGGAGCAACGGTCCGTTCGCGGAGCGTCCACCTAAAACATCGGTTAGTATTCTTCTAGGCTATCAGGATTCAACTCTCCGCTTAACAAGCACCGTAATTACATATAACATAACAGCAGCAAAACCCGCCTCAAACAACATTGGCCCTATTTTGAAAAGATCCTGAAAGGCTACCGCCATACCCCCATCGGATGTCGGAACTTTTCCGGTCAGTTTGATCTGAAAGGCACTGTCAAGAGAATTAATACTTGAACCGAATAGTGCTAGCTCCAGCCAAGCAAAGCCATTCTGGACTACAATAAACGTGGCAATCCCGATCCATACGCCAGCTCTAAAACGAAGGCTGCGGGCTATGGTTATGGACAGCATGAGAATGAGCATCACGAAGCAGGCAGACCAGAGCAATTGAATGAGTCCCGCTGCTGCGACGGACCCGAAATCCTCCGGAATCCCCCGTGAGTCCAACAGCATATATAAGCCTAAATGGAGGGCCGCCAACGCAATAACACCAAGCAGCATGAATAAATACGTCAATAGCGGTGAAAGAACGGTATATACGGATTTCAATGGCAAAAGACGGCGGTGATAGGATTTAAGATTGTAATCGTACGTAATGCATGCCTGCACCAACAGGACAACTCCGCCAATGGTATAGGATGCAATGTTCATAATAAACATCGCCTCCCGATCCCAGTCCGAAACCTCTGCCGATATCCAAATCCCTGACTGCACAAGCAGCAATACTACCAAGGCGCCCCATATTTTGTCTCTATTTCGTCTAAGGTCATACTTAACCAGCTTCAGCATTCCGCGTACACCTCTCTGAACAGTTCAATGATACTTTTGCCTTCCCGGAGGCGAAGGTCTTCGACTTCACTATGCAGGACGATTTCCCCCTCTTTAATGAAGATCACATCGTCAAAGATCCGCTCGATATCCGAAATCAGATGAGTCGAGATCAGAATCGTGCTGTCTTCTTCATAAAATTCGACCAAGGCATCCAGAATTCTCGTACGTGCCACCGGGTCTACTCCGCCAATGGGCTCATCCAGAAGATACAGACTGGCTCTTCGCGATAAAGCGAGTGTAAGCTGCAGCCGTTCGTTCATTCCTTTGGATAGTGTCTTGACACTGTCGCTTTCCTTAAGCTTCATAAACTCCAGCATGCGCACCGCTTTATCATTATCGAAATCCACATAGAAGTCACGATAAAATTGCAGCGCATCCCTTACCTTCATCCAGGATTCCGTAAGGGGCCGATCCGGCATGAACGAGACTACCGCTTTACTCTCCAGACCAACAGGCGAACCCAGGACAGACACCGTACCGGAGGTAGGCTGGGTCAGCCCGGCGATAATTTTCATAAGAGTACTTTTACCGCTGCCGTTGCTGCCCAGCAGTCCGGTGATTTTGCCCGCGCCAAGCTTAAAGGACACGCCGCGCAGCGCTTGCTTGGATCTGTATTTTTTCGTAACCTCATGAACTTGAAGTATGCTCTCCACTCTGTAGATCCCCCTATTCTCCATCCTTTGTACGGATACTCTCAGCCACGACGGTTACAATTTCTTCCCCCTCGAAGCCAAGCTCCTTCATTCCGCGAATAAAACGGTCCAATACATCCTTCGCCATTTCCTTTTTGATCGTCATGATTTTATCTTCCTCACTTGTAACGTATCTTCCCATTCCGCGCCGCGTCTCCACAATCTCTTCACGCTCCAGCTCCTGAAAGGTTCTTTGCACCGTATTCGGATTGATCTGCAGTTCACTGGCCAGCTCACGCACCGAGAGAATCTTATCCCCCGGCCCCAGCTTCCCCGTAACGATTTCACCTTTGATATAATTCATGATCTGGATGTAAATGGGCAGGTTGTTATCGAATTCTATCGTCATGGTCAGGCAACGTCCCTTCGTTTGAACACTGTAAATCCTGCCAAGAGAAACAGGAGCAAATAGACGGCCAGCATCACAATGGAAAAGGAAAGCGTCATCCCCGGCATTGGAGCTCCTCCATTCTCATAAACCGCGAGGTTCAAATTAGGAAATAAGAAATATTTATAGAAATCTTTGAAAATAACCATTTTATCAATCGTTATGGCAAACATCGTAATCCCTATCGTTACACCCGTGGAGGTCGTCAAAATCCCGATCATAAAGGCTAGAGTTAAATATATGGTTGTGTATATGAACCCATACATAACGGACTTGAGAATCTCATTGAATCCTGCCTCTCCCCCGCTGGTACCGAACCATAGTATGCCGGAGGCATAAGTTGCAGCTACCGTCACTATCGTCAGGGTCAAGGCATACAACAGCACCGCAATATATTTCGAGGTCAGGATCGCTGTCCGGCTGCGGGCGCGAATCAGCAAAAACTTGATGGTCCCCTGGCTGTGTTCCTTGGCAACAACACCGGCTGTGCCGATGATTGCGATAATCGTCAGTGCCTGACCGAGACCGTTCGGCAGCAGCATCTCTGTAGAGAAGGCAGCGGCAGACGGGAACATTTCGCCGGCTACCGAATGCACGATATAACCAATCACAAGCGGCAGCATGATTAACAGCAGATACGGCACGAGAAACGTGCGTTTTTTTGATATTTTGAGCCATTCGTTCAGCACTAAGCGGTTTAAGTTACGCAATGCGGTTGCCCCCTGTCCATTTCAGAAAATCTTCTTCCAGACTTTGTTTGTTCTCGGTAATCCGGTAAATCCCTATTCCCCCGGCAGCGAGGGCTCCCACCAACTCAGGTACCCCGGAATCGTTCAGGGTTACGGTTAACTCACTGCGGTCACTGTCCGCAACGATTAACTTAACCCCATCCATTTCATTCAAAATAGAAGCGGCGTTGTCCGTCCGGTCTACACGAATGGTTAAGGTTACCTCTTCTGTTTCATCCGGCTCTGCGCCAAGATTTGTCACGGTCACCAGTTTTCCATTCTGGATCACAACCGCGCGGTGACAAATCTGTTCAATCTCGGCGAGCATATGGCTGGAGATCAGAATGGAGATCCCTTCCACTTCCGCTATCGTACGCATATAGTCACGCATTTCGCGTATTCCGGCCGGATCAAGTCCGTTCGTAGGCTCATCAAGAATTAACAGCTTCGGCCGGTGCAGGAGCGCTTGGGCAATTCCGAGCCGCTGGCGCATACCCAGCGAATAGGCCTTAACCTTCTTGTTCATTGCTTCTTGCAGTCCTACCAGAGTTACTACCTCATCAATCCGTGCTTTATCCACGTTCTCGGACATACGTTGATACTGCAGCAGATTATCAAACCCTGTCATATAGGGATAGAACTCCGGATTCTCAATGATGGCTCCGATATGAGCAATAGCCTTCTGGAAGTCGTTTCTAATGCTGCTGCCCTGGACGATTACATCCCCTTCTGTCATCCCAATCAATCCGGTCATCATGCGAATGGTTGTCGTTTTACCTGCGCCATTTGGCCCTAGCAGTCCAATAATCTCTCCTTTGCTGATATCAAAAGAAAGCTTATCGACGATGGATTTCCCCTTGATGATCTTACTGACACCGTTCATTTGCAGCACAAGGGTGTCGTTTACGTGCTCTGTACTCTGCTGGTTCATGGTAATCCTCCCTATCTAGGTTTGAATTCAGGTATTGGACGTAGCTCCGATGAATATTTGGACTTCCGGCCGCTGTTGTCTCTGGATTTCTTGATTTATACCGCTGTTTGCGGATGAAATCCAGAGACAAAGGCGGTCGCTATCGCTCCTACAGTTCCAAAATTCCCCTTCGCTACTTCCTCTACCTGATATCTTTTTTCAAGTTCATCTTATATAGTACGTTTTGCTTTATCGCGTTAGTGTTATAGTTGAATAGTACACTAATATTATGACTCTGTAAAGCCCGATTTGAGAAATTATTTCCATGTTCATCTATTAATCTGAAACACCAAGTATTCTGCTGCCGTTTCATGTGGTTAGAGGCTCTTCGATCCGATGCCTTTTTGTCTCTTTTCCGCTATAATGACTTCATACATATCAAAGTAAAGGAAGGGATAATTATGGAACCTGTAGTCTCTATTCGCTGGCTGCTGGCGCGGTTGTACGAGACGGAGCTAGTCATCGTCGATTGCCGTTTTCTGCTCTCCGACCCGGAAGCCGGACGCACAGCATACAATAAAGCTCATATTCCCGGCGCGATATATTTACATCTGGAGGAGCAGCTCTCCGCTCCTGTCGGCGCCCATGGCGGACGGCATCCGCTCCCTGACGTGGCTGCACTTGCCCAAACCCTGGGCAAAGTTGGCATTAATAAGGATAGCATCGTTGTAGCGTATGACGATCAAGGTGGCGCATTTGCTTCACGGCTCTGGTGGCTGCTTCAGTATTTGGGACATGAACGCGTATACGTTATGGACGAGGGATACACCGCTTGGAAAAACGCAAAGTTCCCCGTCAGTGACCATCAGGCGGTGCGGATTCCGAGTCAATATGAAGTTAATGTACAGCATGACATGCTTGTTAGCGTGGAGGATGTGCAGTCCGCAATCAGCAACGGGGCTTCGTTATTGATTGATTCGCGGGAACCCCGCCGCTATGCCGGACTGGAAGAACCCATTGACGCTAAAGCCGGACATATTCCCGGGGCGGTCAACAAGTTCTGGAAGGATGTACTGGATGAACAAGGGCGCTGGAAGAATGCTGATGCGCTTAAAGAACATTTTGCGGATATTAAAATGGAGCAGGAAGTCATTGTATATTGCGGTTCAGGCGTTACGGCCTGCCCGAATGTGCTTGCACTGGGGCAAGCGGGTTACAGGAATGTGAAGCTGTATGCGGGGAGCTGGAGTGATTGGATTAGTTGGCAAGATAACCCTATCGCCACTGGGGAAGAATAAATACCAAGAGCCCGCGTTGGACGCGGGCTTTTTATGCAGAGGTTATGGCGGTGTAGGGTTCGTACAGAGTACCAAGAGATATCTCAAGTCAACGTGGAATCAACCGGAAGTCGCAGAAAACAGATGCAGAGCGCAGCGGGCAGTATGCTGCAAAGCGCCAGACCCTACATCATGGAAGAATGCTGGCGGCTACCTAGGTCTGGTGTAATAACACACTTTAGTTTGCCGATCCCTGAGAGGGGCCAGTGGTAGAGAGGCAGCAGCACCAACCGCACCGATGTAGGTTTTGCCCTCTTGCTTGCTGTGAGACCCGCCATGTGCATGGTGTCTGAGCACGAATAAACTTGCCGCTTACCATACGCCCGCATGCAGAATAGGGAAGCTTGCTGGCGTGTCCCCTTTTTGGCGTGCTGCTATAACGGTGATGTGAGTGAGTCAACTTCTTATATGAGTGGTCAACCATGAATCAACGCTAGTATCCTAACGCGTGTGATACCGTATGATAGCTTGGAACCAAGCTGTTTCCTCGAACAGCGGTGCGAATAACTTATTCAACATTCTGGTATTTAACAAGTGGTATACGGCATTGCCAGGACTAAGTTTTAGTGAACCTATAGTTTAACCGCCAGGCAATAGTTCACATTATCGAATGCCGTTATTTTGTGTTCAGGCTGGCTGTCATTGTAGGCTTGAAACAGCTGTTCGGTAATTTCCGCAGGAGTCAAATGCTGGTAGATAAGCAGGTTGGCCTCTTCCAACATCTGCTCCAGCTCGGAATAGGAGTAGCTTGCCTGCATGGGCTCGCCCGCCTGCGCGGCCATCATCACCTGCTTCTGCGCCCGTTCACCTGCCTGCGAGGTGAACGTCTGTTCATCGGGATAATCAAAGACGATACTGCTGCCGCTCGGGAGCAGTGAAGCAATGGCAGACAAGAAATGCTTAAACACATCCTTGGGCAAATAATAGCTGATTCCCAGCAAGCTGCTAAAGCTGATTAGACTCGGGTCAAAAGCGGGGCAGGCCAGCACACGGCTCGGCCAATCCGGTTCGCCAAAGTCGGCTGAAATGCAGTGCAGATTTGACGGCGCGTCATAATGTAGGGCTGATACACGTCTGCGTTTGTCGGCTGCAGTAGCAGGATGATCGATTTCAAAGATTTGCAACTTCGTTGCCCACTTCGGCTGGCGGTAAGCGAAGGTGTCGTAACCTGCGGCAAAAATGAGATATTGTCTGGCGCCCAGCGTGGCGGCAACCGCAAGTGCCTGTTCGGCAAATGCAGCCCTGCCAAGTGGAGTTGGAGACAGTTGATGATCAACGATTTTACGCAGCGCTTGCTCCTGTGAACCAACAAATTCTGGCTCGAAGAAAGCAATCGCCAGTGACATATTGCTGGCAATATTCTCGTATTCCTCATCGGTTAATAGTTGTATGGCGAGTTGATCATCAAAAATTTTGAACTGATTATGCTCGGCGTGATACGCTCTTGAGAACGCACTGACGAGCGCAGTTAAACTTTTATTTTCCATTATCCATCACCTCATATCTGTTGTAGCATAGAGACAGTGAACGAAACAATACTTGATTTTTTTGTATTTTTATGGTATAATAATAGTAATAAATTTATAAAAATCACACTTTCGCCATATTTAGGGGCGTTTTTTTTGTTTCGACGCTGACAAATGGCGCTAATTGATACACTGGTGGAATCGGATGCTGCCGTGTAGTTGCTTCTCTTTTCTGAGGCAAAGTCGGTAGCAGCACTGAAAGCACTTCCTGACGGCAATGATAAGAACGGTCTATCCGAATGCTTGCTCGTATGCTGTTTAATACACCATATGGACCATTGCGTGACACAATGAAGGCCGGTAGACTCTCTCTTTCGAGTAGCTACCGGCCTATTGGTGAACGACTAAATCGTACCTCACCAACATCTCACGTTACTTATGCAGAAAAAAAGTCAACAACGTACTTTGTGTTCCAGCTTAATCAATAGAGAATCAACAAGCGATGCACCAACTAGAATTAGCAGAAATTTATCATGTTAAGTGTAGCGGTCAGGCGCAACGTTTTGTTAGATTTTGTTATTATGTTTCAAAGTTATGACTACATTTCCTTTTTTATGACCTTGATCGACATACCGGTGCGCCTCGACCATTTACTCCAGCGGATAGCAGCGATCAATAACCGGTTTCAGCCGGCCCGTCTCGGTAAGTTCTTTGAGAAAAATCAGTTCTTCTTTGCGTGGGACTGCTGTCCCACCGATGACTTTCTTGTCTGTTGTCATAGAATACCACAGCCCTTTAAATTCTGACCCCACCATGCCCGTATGAAGATAATATCCTTTGTTCTTCAGCGAGCTTTTACATTGGGATAGCGTAGTCTTGCCTACTGCGTCAAAAATCATATCGTAACCCGAAGCGCCAATAATGAGGACTTTTTCCGGTCTGGATGTTGCCTTTTTTGAGGAAAAACAGAGCGGTATTTGCTCCAATAGCAAGAGTAGCGGCTTCCTCATAGGTCAAATTGTTCGGTTTAGTTACCACTGCCCCATCTTCGGGCAGACATTTGTACTCGGCGTGTGCACCAAAATTCAACTTGAAGGTCGATGCAAAAATCGGGTCACCTGCCTTGAACCGTGTTACATCTTTGCCGACTGCTTCAACTTCACCGGCTAGTTCCATTCCGAATATCGGATTTCTTGGTTTTCTGAAACCTAAAGCGATTCGACCGGGGAGCCAGAACATGGGGGGGACTGTAAAACTTCGCATTCTAGAGTCCCCGACGTTTAAGGTAGTCGCATGCACTTTTACCAATATTTCATTGTCTTTGGGCGTAGGTTTTTCGAACTCCTTGAGCTGAAGAACCTCCGGTGATCCGTATTTTGTTGCTGCAATTGCTTTTATAAGTACTCCTCCTTAACATTGAATCCTTTAACAATGAGCAATACTGTACCTGAAGCCTGAAAAGAGACGGTATCCGGGGCTCCTGCTGCTAAAATTCGCGGCTTAAGGTCAACAAGGACAGCACACTGATTACTCCAACAGTAATGATAATCGCTTCAAGAAACCTGAAGCAAACATGCCAAAGAGCTATAGTTTCATTATACTTTCTTAAAATTGGAAACATTGTAGTTGCAGTACCAACCGCTGAAACGGACAAGAATTAACTCCAAAAGCGCTCCCAATATCACCTGGCCCGCGTGTTCGGAACCTTTAATCAGGTAATCGGGACCTTTTAGGATAGGATTGTATAAATTAAGACCTATTACCGCCGTAACTGCTGCAAGTATAAACAGTACTCCCACAATTTTTGCAGGCTTTCTGTTAGGATTCACTGGTATCCCCATAAAAGAACACCTCTTCCAAAGGTAAGTTGAAGGCCAGAGCAATGCGAAAAGCCAGTTCCAGAGACGGGGAGTAGTTTCCCTTTTCCAGGGCCACGATCGTTTGTCTTGTTACGCCCGCCTTGTCAGCCAATTGCTGCTGGGTCATTTCATCATGGTTGAATCGTAATTTTCGGATGTGATTGCCGACAAGATTTTTGCCCATATTAGACTCCTCTCCGATAGTGATAAAGTTTCGTAACGGAGCCGGTCACATCGGAGATGAATCCGGAGGCGATCAGGATCACGAACATCACCTGTAACGGCTGATCCATGACCAGTGAGCCCATGGCAAGAAGAAAGCCGACGACAAAGACAAAAAATGAATTTCGGGTCGCTTTCAAATCAATGAGTTTATCCAGTTCATCCGCAAATGCCGGTTCCTTTTCTCTGGTCGTTATTCTAAAGACAATGTTAAAAATAATGCTGATTATGATATGCGCGACGATTGAAATCACAGTCAGGACGAGGACGAAAGAACCCCAATAGCGAAAGGTTTCCGCGGTCCCAAGCCCTCCTTCTGGATACTGTGTATACATGTACAAGCAATAAAATCCAAAAATGAGTATGGCGCTGATCAACGATACGATGCTCTTCTTTTCTTGATAGGTCATGGTTTACGCCTCCTAAAATAAGATCCTATATAAGATGAACTAAAGATTTTACTATTTAGGGGTCGTTCGTAACTACGGAGACTGTTTGGACTTCCGGCCGCTGTTGTCTCCGGATTTCTTCAATTGTACCGCTGTTCGCGGCTGAAATCCGGAGACAGCCCATGCTTTCGGAGCGAGCTTTCCTGCGAAAAGCTTTCGGGCGGTCGCTATCGCTCCTACAGTTCCAAACCTCTCCTTCGTTACTCCTCACCCTAATATCATTTTTTAAGTTCATCTTATATAGTCATTTTGCTCCAAACAAATAACCACATTTCCCCTTTTGTGTCCTTTTTCAACATACGCGTGAGCCTCGGCCGTCTGTTCCAACGGATAGCGCCGATCTATGACTGATTTTATCTTCCCCGCTTCAATAAGCTCTTTGAGGAAAACTAGATTTTCTATACTCTGCTTTAAGCCTGCAGCCGTAAATATTGCTTTTTTGCTGCCGATCTTTGAAGTCCATAACATTTGAAGCATAGTTCCCAGTGCAGGGACAGTCGAGAGATAGACCCCTCTTTGCTTTAGTGAGCCTTTACAACGTAAAAATGAACTCTTGCCTACTGCGTCAAAAATAACGTCATAGGTCTGCACGATTTTTGTGAAATCCTCTTTGGTATAGTCGATTACCTTATCGGCTCCCAGCGACTTCACTAATTCTACATTCGCTGTACTGCATACCCCGGTCACTTCTGCCCCAAAAACCTTCGCAAGCTGCACCGCATAAGCGCCTACGGACCCTGAAGCGCCATTGATTAGGATTTTTTGTCCGCTCTGAAGATTTGCGGTATCTCGAAGGAAAATCAATGCCGTTAATGCCCCATCGCAGACGCCGACGGCTTCTTCATAGCTCATATTGGCCGGCTTTAGGGCCACCGTGTCGCTTTCGGGCAGACATTTGTACTCGGCATGAGCACCGAAGCTTTTTGGACTTACACCAAAAACTTGGTCACCTGTCTTAAATCGCTTTACATCTGTGCCTACGGATTCGATTTCTCCGGCCAGCTCAACCCCTAATATTGAATATTTGGGTCTTGCAAGACCATAAAGGAATCTAATAATGAAGGGTTGAGCCTTTCGGAAGGCGCAATCCGCAGGCGTTACAACTGCCGCAACGATTCGTATCCGTACTTCATTGTCCTTTGGAGTGGGTTTTTCTACTTCCTTTAGCTGAAGAACATTCGGTGTTCCATATTTTGTGCATACGATCGCTTTCATCAGTAAACCTCCTCCTATGCGGTAATTTTTTCCTTAGTAAAGTATTATGTACATAATGTAACTTAAACTATACATTGAGTCAAGGGTGCTTTACACCTAATTGAGAAATAAATCCCTGACCATTGCGAATTTTAGTACGTAATAACAGCAACTGGACCATATATTAGCAGTGTATCTGAATAAGTTATCGTTATTGTGCAGGAGGTGCGAATGTTGAATAGCCCGAGACCCGTCAAGCTGTTGGGACTTATAGCCGGGGTTGTGTTCCTGGACATTTTAGTTTTGTCACCAGGCTTATTAGGGGTGGAAATTGGAGGAGAAAGTGTGCTGGAAACAGCTTCCGGCGTAACCTTATTGGTTATCAGTATCCTTGTTGTACTTTACGGGAGTTATGTTTTACTGTTTAAACCTCCGGTTGTGACGCCTGTAAAAGACATGAAAACGGATGAGGATTATATCGAGGCTCTTACCCATTACCGAAATGTAAAAGTGCTAAAGAAGGATATTTCTCTTGCCTTGGATCAGTTAGCACGAATAGACAAGAAGAAGGACACCTTGTTAGATATCCTTAGTCAGAGATTTGATCAAACGGAGCTAAGCTACAAGAAGTTTATCGCTGTCATTGATGAGGTCCAAAACCTTTTTTACCTAAATATCAGGGGTATTCTGAATAAGCTTAGTGTTTTCGATGCATCAGAGTTCTCCATATTCGCCAGTCAGCAAAGACCTGTGCAGTTCTCTAATAAACTGGTACAAGAAAAAACAGATCTATACAATGAATACCTGGCTTACGTGACAGGGTATCTTGGCGCAAATGAGGAAATTCTGCTGAAACTAGACAAATTAGTATTGGAGATCTCTCTTTTAGGCAGTACAGATTATAGAGATGTCGAAGATATGCCCTGCATGCAGGAAATAGATGCATTGATCAAACAGACCAAATTCTATAAGCAATGAGAGGAAGATGAGTATGGCTGGCAAAGGGAAAGGTAAAGCGTTGGTGGTGTTGGGGGCTATTGCTGTGGCCGTTTTTGCACTTGTCTATTTCGGGATCAGCTTAACCTCTAATATTGGCAAAACCCAGACTCAAATCACTTCGGAAGATGCAGCTAAACAACTGGATAAACTCTACAAAAATATCACTGTAACTACTGCCGAACAGATAAAGGGTCAGATAGACCTTGATCCTGTTGCTGTTGGTGATTCTTTGCCCGATATCTCTAAATTCCCTGTATCCGTAACAAACACTACCGACCATTTCGTGGAGATCTTCTCTTCCACTGAGAAATCTGGAACGGGTATGAATGGATGGTTGAATGAAGTAGCGACAGATTTCAATAAGTCCAATATTGCGATGAACGGGAAGCCTGTTTCGGTCAAAATCCGTAATATTGCTTCGGGTACAGCCACAGATTACATTAGGTCTGGCAAGTATGTGCCTGATGCTTTCACACCTTCCAATGAGCTATGGGGAGAAATAGTAAAGGCACAAGGCATTCCCACTCAGCTTGTATCCAAGCGTCTTGTCGGCAATGTAGCTGGCATAGTAACCAATAAGACAAAATATGATGAGTTGGTAAATAAATACGGTTCCTTAAACGTCAAGACCATTACTGATGCTATTGCGGATAACGAGCTGGCTATGGGGTACACCGATCCTTTTGCCAGTTCTACGGGGTTAAACTTTCTGGTGGCCGCCCTTGGGACTTTTGACAGCTCTGATTTGCTTGGAGAAAAAGCGGTCCAAGGATTTGAGAAATTCCAAGCCAATGTACCTTTTATAGCGTCCACAACTTTGCAAATGCGTGATGCAGCCAAGTCGGGGATGCTTGATGCTTTTATCCTGGAGTACCAAACCTATGTGAACGCACCAGATCTGAAGGGAAGCTACGTTTTCACTCCTTTTGGCGTAAGACATGACAGCCCGCTTTATGCTTTAGGTGATTTACCTCAAGATAAGCTGGATATTATCAAGAAGTTTGCAGAGTTTGTTGAACAAGATCGATATCAGCGTTTGGCTGAGGAAAAGGGTTTTAATGGACTGGATGATTACAATTCAGAGCTTAATGCAGTTGATGGCAGTGTCTTATCCTCTGCACAGAAGCTGTGGAAGGAAAAGAAAGATGGGAATAAACCGATTGCGGCGGTATTTGTTGCCGATGTATCAGGGAGTATGAATGGCGAACCTCTAAATCAATTAAAAGATTCCTTATTAACAGGTCAAAAGTACTTGGGCAGAGACAATAGCATTGGTTTTGTTTCTTACTCCAGTAACGTTTCAATCAATCTTCCTATCGGGAAGTACGACGCGAATCAGCAGTCCATGTTTGTTGGAGCGATAAACAGCCTTCAGGCTAGCGGAGGTACAGCTACATTTGATGGAATTGTGGTGGCAATGAAAATGCTTCAAGATGAGTTAGCTCTCCACCCTGATGTCAGACCTCTGATCTTTGTTTTAAGTGATGGGGAAACGAATGAAGGGCATTCTCTTAAGGATATCCGGGGGATAATTGAGAACTTCAAAATTCCAGTTTACACGATTGGTTATAACGCAAATATCCAGGCACTTGAAAGCATTTCAAGTATTAATGAAGCAGCCAGCATCAATGCAGATACAGAAGATGTTGTATATAAAATCAGCAATCTGCTCAACGTTCAAATGTAAATTTTATCCCAAAAGGAGCGGTATTCATGACATTTACAATGGAAGTCGCAAGTCCCGAGATGCTTAAGTCGGCGATTGAAGAGCAGGTTAAACCTGAGCCGGAGGAAGTATCACAACTAAAAGAGTTGGCATTAAGCAATGTCACTACGATTTTGGAGTTGGATATCGAGTCATTGGAGAAGCGGAAATCGGTATTGCAATCCATTGATAGTTTCGGTATGAATTCCATGAAGTCATCCTCGGAGAAAAACTCCCTCTTGCAAGTATCTGTAGGGAATTTATCCAAAACAGGCGATGAAGGCGGCCAGGTCGCCAAAAGCTTGACGGAGCTGCATCTGCAGTTGAAGGATCTGGACCCGAGCGCAGTGGATTTTGCCAAAAGTGGTTTTCTGGGAAAATTCTTTAACCCATTGCGTGCTTACTTTGCCAAGTATCAAAAAGCGGATGCTGTCATTTCGGACATTATTACTTCTTTAGATAAGGGGAAGTCTGTCTTAAAGAATGATAATACAACCTTGGAGTTTGAACAGCATGCACTTAGGGAGCTTACTAAAAGACTTCAAAAGGAAATCCAGCTGGGTGTGTTGATGGATGAAGAGATTGAGACCCAGATTGAAGCCGCAAAATTACGTAAGGAGTCAGAAGATAAAATCCGGTTCATTACAGAAGAAGTGTTGTTTCCTTTGCGTCAGCGTGTGATGGACCTGCAACAAATGCTGGTAGTTAATCAACAGGGAATCATGGCCATTGAAGTTGTCATAAGAAATAACAAGGAGCTGATCAGAGGTGTAGACAGAGCCAGAAATGTTACGGTTTCAGCCCTGAAAATCTCGGTTACTGTGGCCAGTGCGCTCTACAATCAAAGAATTGTCCTGAAAAAAATTGAACTTCTAAACCAAACCGCGGACAGTCTGATCAGCGGCACCTCAAAAATGTTGAAAGATCAGGGTGCAGCGATCCATAAGCAATCTCTTGAAACCAGTATTTCAGCAGACACTTTAAAACAGGCTTTCACTGACGTGCTCTCGGCTTTGGATTCTATTAGCACCTATAAGCAGGAGGCCCTCCCCAAAATGCGTGAAACCATTAATCAGTTCAGAGAACTGGCTGATCACGGAGAACAGCAAATCGCGCGGCTGGAGAAAGGCCAAAGGTTGGGTTTGTAGGAGAATCTCAATCTCCAGCCAGCTTAAGCAGTTCATTGACGACCAGATCAGGTTGGTAGCTGTGAATGTAATGGGAACTTTCAGGGACGATGATTTGACTGCCTGATACTGACCATGCGGGAAGCGCCGCTTCGCTGTCCATCCATGCTTTATCCTTGCTCAGCTTGCCGAAATAGTCGGCGGTCAGAACGGTAATGGGGATATCGAGCGGTCTCTTGTTGGCGAGTATAATCTCAGCATTTTTCTGACTTTGACGGATTTCATCCGTCATGTCCCGGTTCCCCGCCTTTAGCAGAGTGGCTTTGCGGTTCAACTCCTTCAAATCGTCCGACAGCAGGTACTGCCTATTGCTTTGGTCGGAAGCCCACTCCGCGAAGCCATCCATATGATACAATGCCCGCAGCGCCCCCGTTGTTCGAAGTACCCGATATACAAGTGGAATGACTGTAAACCCCGAGTTGGATGCGTAATATTCCGGGCTTCCGCCATCAATGAGTAGAATGGCCTTCACTTCAGATGGGAACCGCTGTGCATATCGAATCGTCTCCAGTGAGCCGAGCGAATGGCCGACGAAAATATAAGGCGGCTTCTGCCCCGAAACACGGAGCAGCTCATGAATCTCCTCCGTAACGGTATCAATATCTCTTTTTCTGCCTGTCGTATCGCTATACCCATAGCCAAACCGGTCATAAACCGCAAATTTAACATGGGGTTTGAGCCCCTCATATAAAGGATAAAAGTCCGCATATGGATTTGCTGTCCCCCAACCGGAAGCGAACACGACTGTCGTGTCCCCCTTCCCCCCGGCATATAAATGCATCTTATGATCCGCCACCTCATACAGATTGCCGACAGGTTTATACGATTTAGCGTCCTTCACTGAACCGTACCATTGATATGCAGATCCGATACCTGCCAGCAGAATAAGAAGGCCAAGCAAACTAACCGCGATTTTGCGAATCCATCTCCACATGATTCATCATCTCCTTCGACGTGCCTCTATTTAGTACCCCATTCATCAGTTTGCCGATGGTTCCAGACAGGTTTCTGTTTTACGGGATACCAGTGCCTTTTGTTCCCATGCTCTGCTTCTCCAGCGCATAAAGAGTACCAGGCCCCGCACCCATTCGTCAATAATGAATCCCCAATACATACATAAGCGGCATGCTGAACAGCCACATAATCAATAAGGCAGAATTCATTGTGAACCGGGCATCGCCTGCAGCTTGCAGGGACCGTTCGAAGATAATATTGAAGTTTCTTCCCGGCTCCAGTAAAAAGCTTAATAGAATCAGATTCGACCCCAGCCGGATAATCTCCTCCGATTCGGTGAACATTTCAAGCATCGGAATCCGGAAGATGCAAATAATGGTGACGGCCGCCAACGTGATCAGCGTACTGCGGAACAGATTGCGAAGCACTTGATTATAGGCTTCCTCACGCTCGCCGGCCCCTACAAGTTGTCCGACAATGATTTGAATTCCCCTTCCGATTGAAATCGCTATAATCATGACGATGAACAAGATGTTCTGTGTGTAAATCCGGGTGGTCAGCATCATGGCGCCAAGTGACGAGATGAAGGAGATAATAACCAACTGGCTAACGTTATAGGACAGGTTCACCGCGGAGGACGGAATGCCGATCTTTAGCACTTTGGACACAAGGTCGCGCTTCCAATGAATTAAATTGAACCACCGGACAGGGATGCCAACCACCTTCCGGAGGATGAACAAATTCAGCGTTAAACCGATTAACTGGCTTACATTCGTCGAGATTGCCACACCCGTCACACCAAGCTTGGGAAACCCCATAGGACCAAAAATGAACATATAATTACCGAAAATGTGCAGTAAATTGATCCCTATGGCTACCAACATAGTATGACGGGTATATCCATGAGATTGAATGATCGCCACCGTCACCGTGTTTAGTGCCAGCAGCACTAAAGCCCCTCCGGTAATCAGCAAGTAAGTTCTTCCACTGAAAAAAACGACAATCATGCTCATGAAGAGACCGAAAAGAAAATTGATTCCCAGCGATGAAGCAACGATTGTTTCGATTTCCTCCGTTCTGCGGGACCCGAGATATTGGGTAATGACAACGGTGGAACCTAATGCAATGAAGTTAAATGTCAGCACGGCAAACATGATAATCTGATTGGACACGCCGACAGAGGCAACCGCTTCATCCGAAACCTTGCATATACAGACTCATTTTGTACAATAGCGACTTTTGCTGCAAGAAGGATAAAAACCAGCAAGTTCCCAGTTTATTGGGAGCTTGCTGGTTTCTGTGTATTTCATTATCATCCTGTGGCGTCTTGCATACCGGAGAGAGCTGGACGGATAGGTTATTCTACATTCATGTAACGCTCATACGCATCGGTACGAATTTTGAGCAACTTATCAAGTCCCATATCATTGAGTTTTTTTAGATAGGCATCCCAATTTTTGTCGATTTCGCCTTTCGTTACCCACTGGGCACGCATCGTTGCCACATAACTGTCGATGTCCGTAGTCAGGGTAGGCAGCTCCTGGAACTCATTCGCGTTATACATTACATTAGGGAAAGGTGTCGTTACGAACTCACTTCCCAGCTTGTCAATCTTCAGTTTCAGGCCGTCACCGGTCTCGGGATTGAGAACAATGTTCTTCTCGAAGGACGGGCTAACATATTTCGGACCGAAATCCCGTAAAGACTGTTCCCAGTACCAGGCATCCGCGCTAGTACCTGCAGGCGGGTCCATCAGCGTGTAAGTGCCGTCGTCGTTCTTTTGAAGGACGGTTCCAATAGCGCCCCAGAAATTCTGGATACTGGCTTCATTCGTATAGAACTGGTCGGCCCAACGGGCGACAATTTCCGGGTTTTTACTGGAAGTGGTAATCAACAGCTCATTGCGTCTAAAGCTCAAGCCGTTCGGATCTCCAGGCTGATACTGCTTACCATCCGGACCGGCAATCGGCGGAATCGTCACATATTGATCCTTCCATTTTCCGAATACGGCGTCCGGTGTCCACTGATTCGTGAATCCCAGAATCGGAGCGTCCGCATTTTGCTGCTTGGCCGATGTCATGGTGCTGTCCTGGGTGAACATCTCTTTATCGATCAGGCCCTCGGCATATAATTTATGCGCATACTCGAGCCCTTTCTTATATTCTTCGGAAACCGGAAAGAAAACGGGTTTTCCATCCTTAACCATCATACTGTTGCCATTGAGATCCGTGATTCCAAATGGATTGAGGAAATCCGTGCCTAAACCTTTCTCGGTGTAAGGAATCTCGTCGTTCTTTCCGTTCCCGTTCGGATCCTGTTCTTTAAAGGCTTTTAGCACAGTATAAAGTTCATCCACATTACCGGGAACGCTCAGCCCCAATTTGTCGAGCCAGGTCTTGTTAATAACGGGTTGTTGGGAAGTGATGGGACGCGACGGCAATCTTGCAGGCAAGGAATAGATTTTTCCGTCGGGAAAGGTGCTGATTTTTTTCATCTCAGGCGTTTCTTCCATGGCCGCTTTCAGATTAGGCATATATTGGTCAATATATTCGTCCAGCGGACGGAAATAGCTCAAATTATTAACGATGTCGGAATCTGAGAATACCTGATCGCCCAGGACGACATCCGGCAGTGTGCCGCTCGCAAGCATGATGGATTTCTGTTCGCCCCAGTCGTTGGAGGACATCACCTGCCACTCGATTTTAACATTTGTATTCGTTTCGAGATCCTTAAGCCATTGGTTCTTTGTGAAAGTGTCTCCCATATTTCCCCATCGAACAGTGAGTACTTTCAGTGTTATGGGCTCATTTACAATCGGCAGACCTTCTTTGTTAAAACCGCTTGCCGCAGTTTTGCCTGAATTATCCGCCTTGTTTCCACTGCACCCGGCAAGACCGACCAGCAGCGCTGACACAAGAAGAATTGCAGTAATCATTTTATACAAACTTTTATTTACGTTATTCCCCATTCCGAGCTTCCCCCATTCAATTTAGATAAGCAGTCGCGTTACTCCTTCACGGCGCCGATCATCACCCCCTGGTTAAAGTACTTTTGTACAAAGGGATATACGCACATGATCGGCACTGTTGCTATGATAATCACGGAATACCTCATAATATTGGCGAGACGCAAAGCGATTTGCGCGGCCTCGCCGCTTCCCATGCTGGACTGCATCTGATTGGTGATCAGTATATTGCGCAGGATTAACTGCAAGGGATACAAATTCGGATTCTTCAAATATATCAACGCGTTAAAATACGAATTCCAATAGCCGACGGCGATCCATAATCCCAGCACTGCAATCACTGCTTTCGACAAGGGCAGAACCATCTGGACGAAATACCGGAGATTGCCGCATCCGTCAATCTGGGCCGACTCCCACAGATCGCCGGGAATACTGGTTTGGAAAAAGGTCCTCGCAACGATGATATTGTACACCCCAACGGAGAATGGTAGCACCATGACCCAAAAAGTGTCATACAAATGAAAATCCCGGATGGTCAGAAAGGTGGGAATCAATCCGCCGTTGAAAAACATCGTAAAGATGAAAAACAAGGAGAAAAACTTCCGTCCGACGAGATCTTTTCTCGACAGCGCGTACGCCGCTGAAATATTGACGACCAGCCCGATGGCGGTTCCTACCGCCGTATACAAAATGGTATTTCTGTAGCCGATCCAGATATTTTCATGCCTCAGCAGCTCTTTGTAGCCTTCCAGCGTAAATCCTTTCGGAAACATCCATACCTGTCCATTCGCCACCGCGGCCGGATCGCTGAATGAGGCGATCACGATGAAATACAGCGGGTATATCAGAATGACCAGTAAAATCACCGCAACAGTGTACATTAGAACTTCCATTACTTTATCGGATGAGCGATCTTTTGGCTTGCCTACGCTCTTTTTAACCATAGCTTCCAGTACTCCCATTGGTTCCGCCCCCCTGCTACCATAAACTGTTGTTGCTGATTTTTTTCGAAATCTGATTCACAAGAATCAATAGAATAAAATTGATGACGGTGTTGAACAAGTTAATGGCCGAGGAAAAGCTGTACTGGCTGCTGAGCAGCCCGATTTTGTACACATAGGTCGATAGTATCTCGCTTGAGGTGATATTCAGGTCATTCTGCATCAGATACACCTTTTCAAATCCGACTCCGAGCAGTCCGCCCACCCGCAGAATAAGCAGTGTAATCGCAGTCGGCATGAGCATGGGAATATCAATATAACGGATTTTGTGCCAACGGCTGGCTCCGTCCACAGTAGCCGCCTCATACAGACTCGGGTCTACCGCAGAGAGCGCGGCGATGTAGATAATGCTGTCCCACCCGGTATGCTGCCACACATCCGACCAGACATACACGCTGCTGAATAATCCGGAAGAGCCCATCAGATCGGGAGCCTCTCCACCAAACAGATGGTATACGTTTCCAACCAAACCGGTGCTTGGTGAGAACAAAATCAGCATGAGGCCGACCATAACAACCGTTGAGATAAAATGCGGCATATACGTTACCGTCTGGAAGAAACGTTTAAACCGGTTTGCTCTCATTTGGTTGACCATCAGTGCGAGCACAATCGGAATCGGAAAGGTAAGCAGGCTGTAAAGACTGATGACAAGGGTGTTCTTAATAGTTGCCGAAAATTGATAGGAATGAAAGAACTTTTCAAAGTATTTGAATCCCGCCCAAGGGCTATCCGTAATTCCGGTGGCCGGACTGTAATCCTTAAAAGCGATTAGCACCCCGTACATCGGTTTGTAGGCAAATAAAAGTGTTAAAATTACAGCTGGAAAAAGTAATACGTACAGGCCCCAATTTCGTCTGACCAGTCCGTATGCCCGCCCTATATCAAATTGACCGGATCTCATGATATTCCATTCCCTCCTGATAACAAATGTTAAACCGCTTTCATGCCCCTTTTGCGCCGGCCCTTTGAACTTCTTCAGTATAACTTCTTACATCCCCGTTTACCGGACATAGTAGGAGCATTATTCGGACATTTCCGGTCCCGTCCACTGCAAAATAGGGAGTCGGCTTCATGCACGGGCGGGAAACAATAACGATATCCAGACTTTTGTATGCGCTTTCCGGACTTTGACGTCAAATGGAGCCGATTCGTTATGCTTTTTTCAAACAAAGGTTTTATAATGATTTTTGTACCCATTAAAAGCGCATTCAATAGGAATGGATGTGCGTGAAAGGACAAGACACCTGGGCTTATGGCAAAAACTAAAGAAAAGAAATCGTACCCCATCATGCATTATGTAAAAATCATGCTCCTTATTTCATTCATTGCGCTCGTGGTAGACTTGGTGATCAGCATTGCTTCCATTTCCATTGTCAAGCAGCAGTCCACGCGAAATTTGCAGGATACAGCCGATTTGTATATCAACCGCATCAATCATGATTTTGCTTATATTAACCACTATATGGGGTGGACGCTGGCGAACAATGAAAACCTGAACACGATGGATAAATATCCTGTGAACAGCGTTGCGTTTCTAAAGGCCAATGAAAGACTGTATAAGCGTTTCGCCGAACTTCAGAAAAATTACGAGCAAGGGTATAATTTCTTTTATTATTTGGAGAATCATCAATATTTCCTGAATGCTGCTCCAATGGGTATCTCCTATTCGGATTACCAGAAGCTTAAACAGCAGATTATGTTATTTGTTGAGGATAAAGATGTATACGAGAAGTTTTATTCCAAATGGACCCCCATCCTGGTAAACGGCAAATATTATATCATCAATATGGTTCCTTACTACGATCACTACTTAATAGGGCTAATCTCCGCGGATGATCTGATCCATCCCTTGCGTCAAATCAATCTGGGAGCAAACGGGTATGCCGCTTTGGTGGATGAGCATGGAAAAAGCATATCCGGACAGGTATCCGACAGCGAAAGCTTACCGCAAAATAACGAAACATCTTCCATCTTAAGCTTTATGCAGTCCCGAACCATGGTCAGCAGCGAATTCTCTAACGCTACGTTCAGCGCCCAGATGGTAATCAGGTTTGGAGCCTTTGAAAAGATCATGATTGCCCAGTTGATGATTATTCTCCTGTTCTTCATTCTCATCTCCACGCTCAGTGCCGTAATGATGTTATTTATTAGAAAGGTGCTTAGTCCCATTCAAAGCTTCTCGGAAAATCTGGCGCTCATCACGGATGATGGCGAACCGGCCAATTTTGAAAGCAGTAAAATTATCGAGCTGGAACAGGCCAACGAGCAATTTAAAAACCTGGTTGAGCAAATCAAGAAATTCAAAATCGATATCTATGAGCAAGAACTCGAGAAACAAAAAATTCGGCTCGATTATATGAAATTACAAATCAAGCCCCATTTTTTTCTTAACTGCCTCACAAGCATTTACAGTATGGCGCAAATTCAAATGTATGAGGAAATCGAGAAAATGGCGATGGCTACCTCCAGATATTTCCGGTATATCTTTCAAAGCGGTGAGAATTTTGTCAGACTGGATGATGAAATCGAGCATGTCCGAATCTATCTCGATATTCAAAAATCACGTTATCAAAACGGCTTTTCCTATCAAATCCAGCAATCGGAGGATACAGCCAGCACGGTGATTCCGCCGTTAGTGCTCCAGACTTTTATCGAAAACTCCATTAAATATGCAGTTTCAAGAACCCAGGAATTGCAAATTGTTCTGGCGGTATTCAAGCGAAAACAAGAAGAAGAGGAAATGATTGTGATGCGGATAACCGATACGGGTCCCGGATTTCCGCCGGATATACTGGAGAAATTGATGAATGGCACGACTTTGGAGCAAACCGGCGGCAGCCGCATCGGTATAATGAATACCCTGCAGCGGTTAGAGCTCCTTTACGGCCAGAAGTCGAAGGTGGTTTTCTCCAATGGAGAAGATGGAGGCGCTTGTGTCACAATCACACTCCCAAAATTGCCGCTGACTTAAGAACATCCCAAGAGAGGGGTATGGACTATGAATGCTTTGCTGGTGGATGACGACTATTTTGTAATCACGGCACTGGAAAAGAGAATGGACTGGAAGGCGTTATCCATAGATAACATTTATACAGCCTACAATGTCGCCCAGGCGCGTGAAATTCTGCTGCAGCATCCGGTTCAAATTCTTATATGCGATATCGAAATGCCCCAGGGAAGCGGACTTGAGCTCCTCGCCTGGATTCGTGAGGAACGGTACAGTGTGCAGGCGATTTTCCTGACCAACTATGCCGATTTCAACTATGCCCAGAAGGCGATTGAGCTGCAGAGCTTCGATTATTTCCTCAAGCCGATCGAGTTCGACAAACTGACGCTGATTATACAAAAAGCCGTCTCCAAAGCAAAGGAGCAGCAAAACAATGAAAAGGCGATACGCGAAGGGTATTTTTGGCATAAAAATCGAACACATATGCTGGAGGATTTTTGGCGCAGGCTGATCTTGGGGAAAGCTTTTCCGTCCAGTTCCATCGCCATTGCTTCTTTTCTGACAGAGCATAATCTTCCGTACCAGATAACGGATCAGTTTCTCCCAGTACTGGTCAATCTTTTTCCTTATGATGGAAGTTTGGTCAAAGAAGATAAGAACCTGTTCGATTACGCCCTGCTGAATGTGATGTACGAGCTGTTCCAGGACTCTCTCATTTCCATTGAAACGATTACGGAATTTAAAGATTACAACTGGATGGTTATTCTGAAATGGAACGGCTCCCCCGAGTCCCGGCTTATCGAACAAATATGCGGCTCGTTTATTCAACAAGCGAATAAATTCCTCAAATGCGACGCTTGCTGCAATATTGCAGTATCCCGTACACTTGAGCATATCCGCAAAACGATTAAAGACCTGCTGCAGATGAACGAGGAATTGATCAAACACCGCAATCAGACCTTTTTGCTGGAACAATATCATCAATCGGAAGCGGTTTACACACCGCCGAACCTTAATCTTCTGGAACAATTACTGAACGATAACGGCTATACCGCTTTTCTTGAGGAAACGGGCAAGTATTTGCACAATCTCATTCAGGGCCAGGTCCTGAACACTTCGGTTCTGAGCCTGCTGCGCCTTGACATTGTTCAGCTCGTGTACGCCCATTTGAAAAGCAAAGAAATTCAGGCACATAAACTGTATACAGGAAGATCCGGGGATCAATTATTGATGCAGTCTCTGAATTCCATTGAAGATATGCAGAAGTATATCAAATATTTGGTGAATACCGCCGCGGATTACCGCAATTTTGCCGAACAACCCAAATCCGTCGCCCAGAAAATCACGCATTACATCCATACCCATTGCGGTGATGATCTCTCAAGAACAAGTCTGGCGGAGATCGTCTTTCTCAATCCGGATTATCTGGCAAGGCTGTTTAAAAAAGAAATGGGAATATCGCTTGGCCATTATATTATCCAAACCCGGATTGCAACAGCAAAGCACCTCTTGGAAACCTCTAATCAGTCGGTCGATGTCATCGCAAGCAAAGTCGGCTATTCGAATTATTCGCATTTCTCCAAGCTGTTCAAACAGGATACCGGCTGCAGTCCAAATGAATATCGGAAAAACCGGAAGGCCGAGTTTACCCGTTTGAGCTGAAAAGCAAATGCGTTGGAAAACTTTCCCTAGCTTGTCATCACGAAAAGGCCGCAGCCCCCATCTATGGGGAGCTGCGGCCTATAGCTTGTTTTTTACTTAAAGCACCCAATTCCCCTTACGAAATACCGGTTCTATTGTTCCATCCGCCAGCTCGCCGTCAATATCCAGCTCAGTGGAGCCGATCATGAAATCTACATGCGTTAAGCTGACATTTGCGCCTTTTTGCAGAAGCTCCTCGCTGGTGAGCTTGGTCCCGCCTTCGATATTAACCGGATAAGCGCTGCCAAGCGCAAAATGACAGGATGCATTCTCATCAATACCGGTATTATAGAATACCCGGTTGAGACGTGAGATCGGTGAATCATGCGGCACCAATGCCATTTCGCCAAGGTATGAGGCCCCTTCATCCGTTTCCAGCAGGGAGGTCAGATGCTCACGGCCGGATTCGGCGTCATAGGATACAACCTTCCCATCCTTAAAAGTAAACGTTATTCCCTCCACCAATCGTCCGTTCAGATTTAGCGGAAGTGTGCTGGCAACCGTACCGTTAACCCCTGTTCGCAGCGGCATGGTATAAATTTCTTCTGTAGGCATGTTTGCTACAAAATACACACCGCTCGCATTCTCACCGCCGCCTCCACGCCACAAATGACCTTCCGGCAACTCCACATGCAGATCTGTGCCGGGGGCGCGGTAATGCAAACTCTTATAACGTTTGGCGTTCATAAGGTCCTGGCTTTTTTTCAAATGGCCGATATGCTCGCGCCAAGCCGCTACCGGATCATCACTGCCCACCCGGTTCATCTGGAATACGGCTGCCCACATCGCCTCTACCCGCTCTCCTTCCGGGAGATCGGCAAATACTTTATTGGCCCAAGCGCGTGTCGGCGCCTTGATCAGTGACCAGCTGATTTTACTGTTCCGGGTGTAATTCTGATAATTCTTACGCGCTATTGCGGCTGCTTTGACCGCCGTCGACACCTTGGAGGAATCTATCCCTCGGAACAGTTCAGGGTCCGGCACTTTTATATGTAAAATAGCTCCGTTCTCTTCGGCAAACCGCTCCAGCATATCCGCCTGCCACTGTGGATAGTAACTGAAGGAGTCTTCAGGCGCCTTCTCGTAACGGATGCGCGTAGTGACCTCATCCTCCCATTCCACCATCACATATTTGGCCCCCGCTTCATAAGCCTTCCCAACTATCAAGCGTGTGAGATCTACGGTTTCCAATGGGGAATGTATCATCAGCACTTGTCCGGGCTGCACATTGACCCCGACCTTCACGACCAGATCCGCGTATTTATCCAGCATCAGATCAAAATCTTTCATCATTTTCTCTTCCTCCAACTCTTTGATGACTTTACCTGCTGTTGTTATTTTAGCGCAAAACGGGAACGGTTGCGATTCGAATAGAAATAAAGCGGCTCCCGAAGAGAACCGCTGCTGCATAGTAAGGGACCTTCTCTTTCTATTTTTTATCCACCTGAAGCATTGTGACGGTCTTTAAAGAATAGGTATGCATGATCTTGTCTTCAGAGATGACATTCAGCTTGGTCAAGCTTGCCACCTTCGCCGGGTCTGATTTGGAGAGCATACGCCATACCTCGGGGTCGGATAAGGTTGCATAGAGCTTGTGATCATCATATTCTTTTCGGTTTTGGGTCACAAGCTTCACTTTATAGCTCCCGATCTCCGTCTCGTTGATCCCCTGCCCGCTAACATATGTCATAATATCCTGCCGAAGCTCGGCCAATTCCTTTTCGACCTCTTTTTGCTTCTGCTTGAGCCGATAGTATTGCTGTACCTTTTTCTCCATGATCCTCACGCTCCTCTCCTGATATATGTATGCCGAGATCAACACATAAATTATTCACAGAAAACTGGGAGCGAAATGTTATAAAATAGAAATATGCAACTCTATTAATCCTGAGCTGAACGTGCTCAATACGAGGGGATGAAATGATGGAAACTACTACCACCAGCACCAATCTGCAATTACCGAGAAGCCGCCCGGAAGAGCAAGGGATTACATCAACAGCAATATCGGACTTCCTGAATGCGGTGCATAACAAAAATTTGGAGCTGCACAGCTTCATGCTGGTGCGGCATGGTCATGTGGTGGCAGAAGGCTGGTGGTCTCCGTACAGAAGCAACCTCCCTCATATGCTATATTCCCTAAGTAAAAGCTTCACCTCTACTGCAATAGGTCTAGCCGTTTCCGAAAACCTGATCTCTCTGGACGACTTGGTCATCTCTTTCTTCCCTGATGAAGCCCCTGAGGTCATCACACCGAATTTGGCCAAAATGAACGTGCGGCATTTATTAATGATGGGCACGGGACACGTAGTGGAAACCATGGAGGCGATACATCGGAGTGAAGATGGCAACTGGGTCAAAGCATTCCTCGGGGTCCCCGTAGAAAAGGAACCTGGTACTCATTTTCTTTATAACACCGGGGCTACTTACATGCTGTCAGCCATACTCCAAAAGGTCAGCGGTCACACCCTGCTGGAATGTTTAGAGCCGCGCCTCCTTACTCCGCTTGGCATTGAAGGTGCAACCTGGGAATCCTGTCCCCGCGGTATAAATACCGGAGGCTTCGGCCTTAGTCTTACAACCGGAGACATCGCAAAGTTCGGCCAGCTGTACCTGCAAAAAGGTTGCTGGAACAATCAGCGTATCCTGCCGGAAGCTTGGATTAATGAAGCCACCTCCAAGCAGATTTCTAACGGAGATGGCGGCGATAGCGATTGGACTCAGGGTTATGGCTATCAGTTCTGGCAATGCCGACATGAGGCTTATCGCGGCGATGGGGCATTTGGTCAGTTCTGCATTGTCCTGCCGGAACAGGACGCGGTTATAGCGATTACTAGCGGTACAAACGATATGCAGGGTGTGATAAACGCGGTCTGGGAGCATTTGCTGCCCGCTATGCAGCCGGAGCCGATTTCGCCCTTTGATGCCTCAGCAGCCGCTAATACGACTGCCCAGTTAAATCTTTTAACGATTCATCCACCCACCTTGCAACTCTCTTCATCATTAGAGGAAACAATTAGCGGCAAGCTTTACAAGCTGGATGACAATGAGCAGCAATGGCATTCCTTCTCCATATCCTTCAACAATAATGAAGCCGCTGTCACTCTTCAGAATGCGCTCGGTGAACATATCATTCATTTAGGAAGAGGTGTATGGGTTGAGAGCTTTGCCGCCATTCTTGACGGGAACCTAAACCGTATGATGTCCAGCTTTACCTGGATAACAGAAGATACGCTCCAGTTAACTCTCCGGTTTATAGAAACTCCTTATTATGTAACCGTTAACGTCAAAGTTGAGAACCATATGATTATCCTTCAACACAAGTTCAACGTTTCCTTCGATCAGACGGAGCCGGAATCAACAGTCGGAAGAGCATAATTCCCGCTGAACGATTTCAAAAGAATAAAGGCCGGGAACCTCTTTCCAGAGGAATTCCGGCCTTTTTTTGCTAAACTTCAAACTCGGCAATTTCGAGAATAACCGGACAATGGTCGCTCCCTAGTACGTTGCATTCTATCGTCGCATTAACCAATCGGGAGGCAAGCCTTGAAGAGGCCAGAAAATAATCGATCCGCCAGCCCACATTCCGCTCCCTTACCTTCGGCATGTAGGACCACCAGGTGTACGCCCCTTCTTGCTCAGGATATAACTGTCTGAATGTATCCATAAATCCGGCTCCCAGCAGAGTTGTCATCTTGCCTCTCTCTTCCATGGTGAATCCGGAGTTGCCGCGGTTGGACTTTGGATTTTTCAAGTCGATATCCTCGTGGGCCACATTTAAATCTCCGCAAACAATAACAGGTTTAAGCTTGTCCAGCTCCAGAACATAATTCCGGAACCGGTCCTCCCAATCCAGCCTGTACGGAAGTCTCGACAGATCACGTTTTGCATTGGGAGTGTACACATTCACCAGATAGAAAGAGTCGAACTCCAGCGTTAGAATCCGCCCTTCGGCTTCCTGATCTTCTTCCAATCCAAATCGGACAGAGAGCGGTTTGATTTTGGTAAAAACGGCCGTTCCCGAATACCCTTTCTTCAGCGCATAATTCCAATATTGATAGTATTCCTCTCCCAGCTCCAGCTCTATTTGCCCTTCCTGAAGCTTGGTCTCCTGCACACAGAATATATCTGCTGCGCTTTCTGTAAAATAATCCATAAATCCCTTGGTTACGCATGCTCTTAAGCCATTTACATTCCAGGATATCAGCTTCATACCATTCACTATCTCCCTACAAGTCACTATGATTGATTCCAGTGTATCATAACTTCTGCTGATTACATCGCCAAACCATTCTATGAATGCACCTGAACTATTACGAGGCTTTAACTTTTTATATTTTGCACTGCTGGCCATGTTTATTCCTTTTCTCCCGGTTTACCTGGATGAGCAAGGCTTAAACCCGGCACAGATTGGCTTTATCATTGGTACAGGGGGTTTCGTAACCCTCATTGCCCAGCCGTTATGGGGGATGATCAGCGACCGGACCAAGACCATCCGCAAAGTGCTGCTGGTACTGCTGCTGTGTTCGGCCGTCTTCGGCTTTCTATTATATGACTCCAGCAGCTATGTCCAGCTTGTATTATTTGCTATGCTGCTCTATTTCTTCCTGATGCCCATTGATCCGCTTACGGAAAGCCTGAATTTCCAGATTGCCGAGGCATCAGGAATCAGTTACGGCTCGATTCGAACGTACGGTGCTCTCGGTTATGGGGTAATGGCTCTGCTCACCGGTTATGTTATGTCCTATTTGGGTGCGCACAGCCTGGGGGTTCTATTCGCAGCGATTGGCATTATAAGCATTATCGTAAGCTGGTTCATGCCGGTTGCGCCGGTCATAGGGAAACCCGTTACACTAAGCAGCCTGAAGCATTTTCTAAGCAACAAGGAGACTTTACTATTTCTGGTGCTTGTGTTTATCAGCTCTGTTCCGGCTAGGATGAACGATACCTTCCTTGGGGTATATATCAGTGAGCTGGGCGGCAGCCCTGAACTGGTGGGTCAAGCCTGGTTCCTGGCGGCAGGCAGTGAAATTATCGTATTTGCCCTAAGCTTCTGGTGGCTGCGCAAAGGCAAAGAGCTGATCATTATTTCATTCTCCGGCGCCTTTTATTTCATCCGTTTCTTCCTGTCGGCCTGGATTACGGACCCGCAGCTGCTGGTCTATCTGCAAATTCTCCAAGTCCTTACCTTCCCGGTCTTCTATTCGGCGGCCAGACTCTTTACTTGTCCGTTTCGGCTATGTCTTTTCTGGGAATGGTATTCGGCCTGATTCTTTACCGGATTTATGGAAGAAGACTCCATGACGCTGAGAGAGCAGTTTAACATACCAAACACACGTTGATGTACTTAAGAAATCGCTCCTTTTAAAATGGTTGTAGTCCGACACTTCCATTTTTCCAAAGGGCGATTTCTTTGTTTTGTTCTATTAATATTTTAAGAAACGATTCCCGCTGAGAGCAGCGGAGAGGACGGAACGATTGCGGAAAAGCGTCAGCGTTCGCCTTTGTCTCCGGATTTTTACCACTAAGGTAAATTAAAAAAATCTGGAGACAACAGCGATTGCAGCAACGATCCGTTCGCGGAGCGTCCACCCAGAAACCCTACCTATATCCTACTCCAAACTTTAATTGAAGTCCGCATCGACCCACTCTATTGAATTGTGCTTACTACCTAAGTTATTCGTTCACGCATTAATAGATTTACTTGAATAGAATATTCTATCAAAACGGAAAGGAGGTCATTATCATGGCTATCTTATTACCGCAACAATTCTTCAATTTAGCTGCTAGCGTCGGAAAATCCTACTACGAGGATTTATCGGGAGGAGTTAACGCTACAGTAACTGTACAGAACAACTCTGGCAACCCTGTGAGTCTAGTGATTTACCGCGTCAATGCACCAGTTATCACTTATCTCATCCCTGCATTTAACAGTCTGACACTTGCCGTTGACTTACTATTAGTCGCTGCTCTATTAACTTCAGCTGCTGGCGCTGCATTTGGTACGATTCAAATTGCAACCTCCGATTTCTAATCTCCCCAACATCTCTGACTGATTGTTCAGTTGGAGATGTTTTTTATGTTAAGATGGGTTTAAAACCGCGAGGAACGATCCAATTATGAATGATACCCTCAATGTCCTGATCCAGCGCCTGGAGGCGAGTAAAGATCCGATAACGGCTAAAGCTATGTCCGCTTATATGCGTGACCAGTTCCCTTTTCTCGGAATCAAAACACCCCTCCGCAGTGAAATCATCAAGGAATTTCTGGCCCTTCATCCCCCGGAGAGAGAATACCAGTACACAGCACTCGATATTTTGCTCAAAATAAGAAGAAAACTGGAGCCGCAGGATCTCCCGCTTATCGAGGGCTTCATCACCAGCCGCTCCTGGTGGGATACAGTAGACCTTCTGGCTTCTAATGCTGCAGGCTTCCTATTACATAAATTTCCACAGCTGCAAGCAGAATATGGAGAGAAGTGGCTTCAATCCGATAACATGTGGCTGAACCGGACAGCCCTTCTCTTTCAGTTGCATTATAAGCAGGACACGAACGAAGCCTTGCTGTACCGCTACATTCTTACCCATGCGGAATCTCCCGAGTTTTTCATACAAAAGGCGATAGGCTGGGCATTACGCGAGTATTCGAAGATCAATCCCGCCTCCGTGAAGAATTTCATCGAAAAGGAAAATTTGAAGCCTCTTAGTAAACGGGAAGGCCTCAAATGGATGAATAAATAAATCTATTATTTATCCGTAGTGACATGACTGCCCCAAATGGAGATCCCTTCCTTGCCAGTTGCGGTGAACGTCATTACATAAGTGCCCGTCCCTTCATTCCACTCTTTCAGAAATACACCCTTGTATACTGCTCCGTCTATGGTTAGCTCTGCTGCATGTTCTTCCGTAAGCTTCCATGTTCCGGTGACGGCGCCGGATATGGAGCCATCAGCTGACAGCTCTATTAACTCCGACTGGACAATATCCGCTGAAATATCTTTATTATGGTTGACGTATTTATACGCGCCGGTCACTTCTTTTTTGCTGTACTTGCCAATGGATTCTCCGCCATAGCGGTGAGGGGCAACAACCGGCCATCCGTCACTGTTCATAAACATCTGATCCACCCTTACTTCATCCTCTTCTCCGCGGTTCGGAAAACGGGTATGAAATATCAGAAAGTACTTTCCGGAGTCTTCATCATAATAAGCCGAATTATGACCCGGTGAGATTAGCTTGACTCCGTACGGCGAGTAGGCAGGATCATCGAATAGAACACCGGCGGTCCCTTGCGCGTCAATCATCTTCTTATCCTCAGCATCGGTAAAAGGGCCCTCTGGTGTCTTCGAACGGGCTACGCGGATATTATAACCGCCGTTCGCATCAAGACCGCCATAGGAGAAAAACAGGTAATAGTAATCGGTTTCAGCACTGTACAGCATATAAGGACCTTCAATCCGCGCATGATTTGCGCCAAGCAGCTTCTTCCCGTAGCCCTGATCCGGCAGCGGAAAACCGGTTGTCGTATCCAGCTCCAGTATAAAGATGCCTCCGGAGTATGAGCCGTATACCATCCACAGTTTACCTTCCTTGTCGAAGAAAACATCAGGATCAACAACGTTCGGCTTCTGGGTCGCATCATAAATTTCGCCATCGTTACCGATTCCGGACATACCGGATTTTAAAATAATGCCCTTGTTCTTATACGGCCCCTCGATATGCTCCGATACGGCGATTCCCATCGCAGACAACGGAGAATCTCCTCTGCAGGCATCATAATACATATAAAATTTGCCATCAGCCAGCTGAATTACATCCGGAGCCCAAAGTGTATCTGACTGAGCCCATGCAAAAATAAAACGCCAAGCCACAGAAGCGGCCTGACGCATAATCCGTCTATTCTGATTTCCAGTACTGATTACTGCTTAATAATCGCCGTTCTCCACCAAAACCGGTACTTCATATACGCCCTTCAGGACACGCTGTTTCTTCTTCACTACATCTGGCGGCTCTACAGCAGGCGCACTCGGATGCAGAAGCCAGGATTTTACCAAGTGTGTATCGGACACCTTATATACCGGAGGCTCATGTTTGAGGTCAATTTCCATAGCATACGTGCTCCGTAAAGCAAAAGCATCACCAACCGGAGGCTTGATCAAATCAGGCGGCGTTCCGGGGATGGCAGTGAGCATGGAGCCTTTATTCTCCAAACTTGGCATGGAAGCGAGAAGACCCCATGTGTAAGGATGCCTTGGATCGTAGAAAATTTCCTCCGCGGTTCCCATTTCAACAATCTGCCCGGCGTACATAACCGCTACCCGGTCTGCCATTTTGGCTACGACACCCAGATCATGAGTGATGAAAATAATCGCTGTACCGATCTTTTTCTGCAAGTCCTTCATCAACTCGAGAATCTGTGCTTGTATGGTTACATCGAGCGCTGTAGTCGGCTCATCTGCAATCAAAAGCTTTGGATTGGCGGCAAGCGCCATAGCAATGACGACCCGCTGTCGCATCCCTCCGCTGAATTCATGCGGATACTGCTGGAACCGCCGTTCAGGGGAAGGTATTCCAACAAGGCGAAGCAATTCAATTCCACGTTTGACTGCGGCTTCTTTAGTTATTTTCTCGTGTTTAAAAAGAACCTCCGTAATCTGTCTTCCGACCTTCATCATCGGATTCAGCGACGTCATGGGGTCCTGGAAAATCATACCGATCTCCTTGCCGCGGATTTTCTGCATTTGCTTATCCGTCTTGCCGATCAATTCCTGTCCATCGAACAAAATCTGCCCGCGTTTATACTGGCCTTGCGGCGTCGGAATCAGTTTCATAATCGCCTGCGAGGTTACACTTTTACCGGAGCCCGACTCACCAACGATAGCAAGCGTCTCTCCTTTATCTACATGGAAGCTGACACCACGGATCGCTTGAACTTCTCCGCCGCGAGTTTTGAAAGAAATCGCTAAATCTTTTACCTCTATAAGGCGCTCCATTCTGTCACCCTCTCCATTGTTTGTTATTTATGATAATGATTATCATTATTATGATCATACTTATAATTTTATCTATTTTTATAATCGGGAGTCAAGATTTTTCTGATTTATCCCGTAAATCTCGCCCCATAAACAAATCGCTCCCAAGCCTTTCGGAGCACAAGCACTTCAAAGCTGTGTTCTGTTTTCGGTCCTGGGAAAACGGAGGCGGTTATTGGTGCGGAAGTCCGACACTGCCGTCCGGCCGCCACATGAAGGAAATGTTCTCCAGCACGGTTTTGGCGATTTGGCGAGAGGAATAGATGCGCTGAGTGTAGGCGTAGATGATGCCTTTAGTGAGCGTTTTGGGATGGTTGGTGGTACTTCCATTTTACCAAAAAGGCGATTTTTCTTTTTGCTATTTCTAGAGAAGATTGAAGAAGCCATTTAGGCTCAAAGCAGCGGAGAGGACGGAACGATTGCGGAAAAGCGGTAGCGGTCGCCTTTGTCTCCGGATTTTTACCGCTAAGGAAAACTCCCACCTCATTCTTTCTCCAAAAGCAAAAGGATATCCCACAGCCATTTCCATGGCTTTGGGACATCCCTTTTTTTAGCTTAAACCCACCACATCTCGCCGAGCGGCTCATGAATCAGCACCTGACCGAGGTTATCGACGGCTTTGGAGAATCCCTCCTCGACTGACATCAGTCCGTCTTCATGCTCAATGCTGACAACGTAGTCATACCCTACCAGACGCAGGGCGCTGATAATATCCGCCCAGGTCTTCAGGTCATGACCAAAGCCAACCGAACGGAACTGCCAGGCGCGGTCAAGCATTTTCTCATAGGACTGCATATCCGTCAGACCATGCATGTTCACATTGATCGGATCAATTACGGTGTCCTTAGCGTGGAAGTGATGAATCGCACCCTTACGCCCCAAAATATGAATGGCCTGTACGGGATCAATGCCCTGCCACCACATATGGCTCGGGTCCAGATTGGCGCCGATTACCTCACCAGCAGCTTCTCGAAGACGAAGCAGTGTTGCCGGTGTATGTACGGAGAATCCGCCATGCAGCTCCAGTCCAATCTTCACATCATGCTGAGCCGCAAAGGCTCCCCATTCCGTCCAATAAGGAATGACTTTATTCTCCCATTGCCAGGATAGGATCTCCTGGTAATCGTTAGGCCAGGGAGCTACCGGCCAGTTAGGATATTTGGCATTCTCGTGGTCACCGGGACACCCGGAGAATGTATTTACAACCGGAACTTCGAGCTTTTGGGCCAATTTTACGGAATTGACGAAGTCTTCGTGATCCTTGCGAGCAAGCTCCTTCTGCGGGTGAAGCGGATTGCCGTGACAGCTTAACGCACTGATCATCAATCCACGGGACTCCACTGCATGCTTGAATTCCTTCAATGCCGTTTCGTTCTCCAGCAGCAGCTGTGGATCGCAGTGGCTTTTGCCGGGGTTGCCTCCGGTGCCGATTTCTACCGCCTTAAGTCCTTTGGATGCCACATAATCCAATGCATCTTCCAGCTTGCGTCCGCCGAACAATACCATAAATACTCCAAGTTTCATGCTGCTTCTCCTCTCATTATCCAGGGTTTAGCCTATTCAGGCCTTTTTATATCTTAATTATCGGATGATCCGTCAAAATAAACCGCGCGGCCTGTCCGGGCCGATTCATAAATGGCTTCCAAAATTTGCGTGACGACAAGCGCCTGTTCCGGCTTCACCAGGGGTTCCTTATCTTCTTTTACCGCTTCCAGCCATAGACGGGCTTCACGGTCCGCTTCAGTCTCTTGGGCGCCTGTGTAGAAAGCCACACCGCCGGAGGAAAGATCTACCTTGGTCTCATACAGACGTCCGGCGCGTTCTCCGTTCAGACGAAGTCCGTCCGTCATGTCCGCACCGCCTTCTGTTCCTGCAAGCAGCGTCTTAGCTTCCCCGAACTCCGAAACGTTAAGCGCCCAGCTGGATTCCAGCACAATCGTCGCACCATTCTCCATCGTGATAAAGCCGAACGCCGAATCCTCTACCTTGAACTGCTCCGGGTCCCAAGGACCAAAAGCGTTGGCGGCATTCTCTTTATGTCCTAGCTTATGGAAGACAGAACCGGTAACACTGCGCGGCTTGTAGTTATCCATCATCCACAATGTCAAGTCCAGCGCATGCGTACCAATATCGATCAGCGGACCGCCACCCTGCTTCTCCTCGTCCAGGAATACGCCCCAGGTTGGAACCGCACGCCGGCGTAGCGCGATAGCTTTGGCATAATAAATATCGCCAAGCTCACCGCTCTCGCACAGACCCTTCAGATATTCGCTATCCGAACGGAAACGGTTTTGGTAAGCAATCGATAGCTTTCTGCCGGTCCGGCGGGCTGCATCCAGCATTTCCTGCGCTTGGGCAGTCGTTTTGGCCATCGGCTTCTCACACATTACGTGGCAGCCTGCTTCCAGTGAAGCTACAGTAATAACGGAGTGGCTGTCATTCGGCGTACACACATGAACGATATCGAATCCGCCGTCTTTCAGCATTTCCTCGTAATCGCTGTATACCTTTGCTCCTTCTACCCCGTATTTCTCTGCGGCTTCCTCCGCACGCTCGAGCTCAATATCGCAAAAGGCAACCATCTCGGCGCCGGCTTGACGAGACAAGCTAGGCATATGTTTTCCGTTTGCGATACCACCGCAACCGATAATAGCAATTTTTAATGTGTTAGACATGAACTTTTCCTCCTTGTTTTGCGTACTCTTGTACCCATTTCAAGCTATCGGCAACGCTTTCGAGCGGGGAACGGCTGCAGAAATCCTGTTCGACTACCGCCCATTCCACACCAGCTTCTGCTGCCGCCTCCAAAATACCGGGAAGATCCACTTCTCCCTCACCCAGTACAACGGTCTCTGCGGAGCCATCTTCACGCTTCTTCATATCTTTCAAGTGGATAATCGGCAAACGTCCGGCATATTTATGGATATATTCCACCGGATCATATCCTCCATAATATACCCAGCACGTATCCATCTCTACCTGAAGCAGATCAGCCGGCACCTCTTCAAATATACCGTCGAACGCCGTCCGCTCCCCGTAGTGCTCCGTGAATTCAAAATCATGGTTATGGTAGGATAAAACAGCGCCGCGATTCTTTACTTTTTCACCGATGATCGCCAAATTCGCAGCAACCTCACCCCAATTGCGCTGTTCCTCCGTCAGGTAAGGCACAGTCAGGTTCTTATTGCCAATGGCCAGATTATACGTAACTTCCTGTTCCGTATCATTAAGCATGGCATCATAAGGACGATGTGCGCCCAGAGCAACCAGCCCGGTTTCCACCAGTAAATGCTTAACTTCCTCCGAACTGCGACCAAAAAAGTGATAAAACTCCACTCCGCTATAACCGAGGTCCGCCACCTTGCGCAGCGTTCCCTCGAAATCCTGTTCTAACTCTGCTCTAAGTGTGTACAATTGCAAGCCAATTTTCAACATTACTCAATCACTCCAATTAGTGTAATCTAGTAACATGTTAGTATGAAAGCGTATAAAATAAAATGAAGAATATGATTAAAACATGAACGATCTGATCAACATTTTATTGTTTCTTCATTAAGAGACAGAAAGTGCTGCAGCTGCCCGGCCTGACCCGGACTCATAGAGATCAAAATCCTTTACGACCGCGTTTGTTCTGCCTGCTTCAAAGACAGCATCAATTAACTTCAATACCCGTAGTACTTCGGCATTATTGACAATGGGTTCCGCTGTTCCTTCAATTACTGCTGTAAAGTTATCAAAGAAGCTGGAGGGCTGAACATAAGCTGCAGGTAAAGCTTCAGTGATTGTCGCCCCTTCGGATGGGGGAGCCATGGTTTTGGTTAAGCCTACCCCTGCCTGAATAGGCTTTGGCTCGATTTTTTCCGCCTCATTATTCCGCTTCACAATTCTTCCCTTCAAAGACCAGTCCTCGATAATAGCTGATCCCTCAAGACCTTTAACATACCATCGCGGCAGCGTAATAAAGTTTGTAGTTCCAACCTCAACAACTGCAGTGACTCCATTCTCAAAGTGCAAGCAGGCTTCAAATCCATCATCCACTTCATTGCCCAAGATAAAGCTCAATCGGCTGGTTACACTGGTAACCTTACTGTCAATCATGAACAATAACTGATCCAGCAAATGAACGCCCCAATCTAAAAGCATGCCGCCGCCGTTTTCCTTAAGATGACGCCAATCTCCCGGGATGCCGTTTGCTCCGTGCACACGGGATTCGATTTGGAACAGGTCACCGATCGTTTTCTGATCATACATTTCTTTGATAACCAGAAAGTCTTCATCCCAGCGTCTGTTCTGATGGACCATCAGGACGCAGTTGTTCTCATTCGCAACGGCAAACATTTCTTCAAAATCCTCACAGGAAAGGGTCACCGGTTTCTCACAGATGATATGTTTGCCAGCTTTCATTGCCTGTATGGAAAGATCCTTATGGATCTCATTTGGAGTTGCGATTAAGATAACTTCAACCTTCGAATCATTCAAAACGTCCTCGTAACTATCATAAGCAAAATAACCGTCTTCGATGGAGGCTTCCTGACGTGCCTGAAGCACATCATATGTTCCTACGACTTCCAAGCCTGCGTTTTCTTTGATCAGCTTACCGTGATAACTTCCCATACCGCCATATCCGATGATCACTACGGAATGTTGTTTTGTTGTACTCATGGATTCGCCTCATCCTTTTTGTAATTTATATGTCAGCTGTTTCCCTATTTACATGGTAATCTCTAAGCTCCTATAATAAAATGAATAATATGATACATACATGAACAATTTGGCTATCATTTTAACACTCAGGAGGATTTATGTCCCACGCTGCCGCATGTCACGTTTTATCCGCCGGCTTTTCTTTTCATCGCAAGCCGTTTCATATGTCACAGAGTGAAGGAATCAAGAATTATCTTATCCGCCTTCAGACAGAGGGCCGCAGCCGGGCTCTGATCGATGGAGTCATGTCTCCGGTAGAGACGGGCGATCTGATGCTGTTCGCGCCTGACGATCCTTATTATCTAATTATTGACAAAGAGAGCTATCCCGTAGGCAAACCGCGGATCGAAAGTGGTGATTATCACATTTTTTGCGGGGGAGAGTGGATTGAAGATTGGTGGCAACGTTGCCCTCGACCTTCACGTCTGAGTGTTCCGCTCAGTGAGGGCTTTCTCGGCTTATTCCGTCAGCTTGTGCTTGAACAGCGCCGGTTATCCAACTTTTCCCCAGAAATATCTGGATGTTACCTTCAAATCCTATGTATGGAAATCGACCGGATCATGACGGACAAGCCTGCGATTACCCCCAAAGGCTATCTGGCTTCCCGTATGAAGCAATATGTTGAGGAGCACGCTGCATTTCCGTTTCATCTCGAGGATGTTGCCAGTCATGTAGATATTTCCGTCTCACGCGCTGTCCATCTTTTTAAAGAATCCTTCGGGACCAGTATCGTCAAATATGTAAATGATGTCAGGCTGGAGATGGCCAGAGAGCGGATTACCTTCAGTCCCATGCCCCTGGAGCATGTCGCGGAGACCTGCGGTTTTGCGAACTACACCTATTTTCACCGCGTATTCCGGAATCGGTACGGCATGTCTCCCAAACAATTCCGAAGCTTCAGCAGAGAGCGGATGTAGGCCCCAGCCCAAACGTCTATTTTTCCCCATAAAAAAGGAGCGCCATCCGTCGAGATTCGCTCCTTGTGCTTGATCTTATTCATTTGCTGCTGCTTGCTGGGTGTTACACGGACATGCTGTGAAATCGCACCATAATCTCCATTAGTTCTACGGTTGTTTGCTGAGCACCAGGCTCCGGACCGCTCCGCTTTAAGAAGGGCCTTTTGGGTTTTCGTACGCGCCATGCGGCACCACTCTCCTGTTCAATAGTATGTTTTTTAGGACATCCGTTCCTATTTATATTTTATCACAGGATTGCTATTAGTGAAGCGGGCATTTCAGTATAATTACTATAAGAAAGCAGACCTGCCATCATTTCAATAAAAGACTTGGAGGAATATGAGATGCAGTACGAGGTATTATATGAGGGCGCGTTTGCCATGCTGAAGGTGAACCTGAATCCCGGGGAAAGCATCAAAGCCGAGATGGGCGCTATGGTTGCCATGTCTCCTAATGTTGAATTAAGAGGCACTGTGGACGGCGGTTTAATGCGGGGTCTGGGCCGAATGCTGAGCGGTGAAAAGTTCTTCTTCCAAGAGCTCACCGCCACCCGTGGACAAAGCGAAGTGCTGCTGTCTCCTGGTTCTATAGGGGATGTTCAGGCTGTAGAACTGGACGGGTCCTATAAGCTGTATGTGCAAAAGGACGGATTTCTGGCCGGTACGCAGGGTATTCAGGTCAATACCAAGATGCAGAATCTGGCTAGAGGCTTCTTATCCGGCGAAGGATTTTTTATCGTGGAGATCAGCGGCAGAGGTACCGTCTTCCTCTCCTCCTTCGGCGCCATTCATGCCATCAATCTGGAGGCTGGCCAAGAAATGATTATTGATAACGGGCATCTTGTCGCCTGGCCGGATTACATGGATTACAAGATCGAAAAGGCATCCTCAGGCTGGATCAACAGCTTGACCAGCGGTGAAGCCATTGTCTGCCGCTTCCGCGGGGAGGGCGTTGTGCTGGTGCAAAGCCGTAACCCGGGCAACTTCGGAACGTGGATCAGATCTTTTGTGCCTACCAGAAGCTGAGTACCGTTATAAACTAGTTCAACATTAAAAGGTGACACGATAGGCTCTCATGTCACCTTTTAATTTATTGCTATAACTCATGACACCTCAAGTGCTGCTTATGATACCGCTTCGCTTTCCTTTTCCCTTTTACATCCGCTGGACTTGCAGGTATTATAGGAGCCCTTGAAATCCAGACGGTGATCCGTAACGGTAAATCCATATTCCCGCTCTAGACGATGCTCCAGTTCAAGCAGCCAATCCTCCTTAATTTCTTCCAGCTTCCCGCATACGTTGCAAATCAAATGATGATGCATATGTTCATGCACGCCTCCGCGCAAATCATAACGGGCCACCCCGTCGCCAAAATTCATTTTCTCCACAATGTGAAGGTCGCATAACAGCTCCAGGGTTCGGTACACTGTCGCCAGTCCCAGATGCGGATAGCTGCTTTTGACGATCATGTATACTTCCTCCACACTTAAATGGTCCTGCTCATGATCAAGCAAAACCTGGACGATGGCTTCGCGCTGTGACGTTAATTTATAGTTTTGTGCTGCAAACTGCTGCGCAATATGTTCAATTGGGTTCATAATCTTCTCCTACTCTAAACGATCAGATATAATTAGTAATCGTTACGAAATAAGCATAACAAAATTAACCACGGATGAAAAGAGGCTACTCGCTGCTGCAACATTACCACTTTCGACTTCGTTATAGAAGATAAGAATGCCGTAGTGCCTAATCCTATTACGAGGTGAATTCATATGAACATGAAAAAAAGTGCATTGACCGCTATAACAACCGCGTCTCTTCTCTCCTTCTCCCTGGGAGGACAAATCTTCGCCGCAGAAGGAAGCTTCAAGGATCTCGGCAGCGTGAACGGAAAAGAAAAAATAATATCCTTAAAAGATCAGGGATTAATCAAAGGTGTTTCGGCTTCGCAGTTTTTGCCACAGAACAAAGTAACCCCTTCTTACCAAGGCAGCATCCAACGTTCATTAAAATACAATATCACCACTTTGGATGCCTCCGGGAAGTTTAATCCTAAAAGTGAAATTACCCGCGCTGAAGCAGCTATTATGCTGTATAACGCGCTGGAGTATCTGAAATCCCACTCTGTTGAAACTCCGTTTCAGGAGTAAACTATTCCGCTTCCCCGCTCAGCCGGTTAAGAAATTGCCGCGCGCGGGGACTTTTCGGATTCACCAGCACATCCTCGGGCGTTCCTTCTTCCAATATATTACCCTCGTCCATCAAAATAAGGGTATCCGCCACATCAGCGGCAAACTTCATCTCGTGGGTTACAATCACCATGGTCATTCCTTCAGCAGCCAGCTGCTTAATTACCTTGAGCACTTCTCCTACCAGTTCGGGGTCAAGTGCCGACGTGGGTTCGTCGAACAGCAGCACCTCCGGTTCAACGGCCATCGCACGGGCAATGGCTACCCGCTGCTGCTGTCCCCCGGACAACTGGTGCGGATAGGCCTCCGCTTTTTCCCCAAGGCCAACCTTCTCCAGCAGCGTCAAAGCACGTTTCCGCGCCTCTTCTTTAGAGCGCTTCTGGACGGTCACCTGGCCTTCCATCACGTTGCCGAGGGCTGTCATATGGGGGAAAAGGTTGTAGGATTGAAAAACCATGCCTGTTTTTTTACGCAGCTCCAGAACTTTATTTTGCGGGATTCTTCTGGAGTCTGTAAAGCTTAGCTTTGTATCACCGAGTACAATGCTCCCCCGGTCGGGTACCTCCAGCAGGTTGAAGCAACGCAGCAGCGTCGTTTTTCCGGAACCGGAAGGGCCAATAATGACAAGTACTTTTCCATGCTCCAGCTTCAGATTAATACCCTTCAATACCTGCAAAGGGCCGAATGATTTATGCAAATCAGAAATTTCAATCAAGCGAATCTTCTCCTTTAGCTCGCAGAATATCGGTCAAGCCGCTTCTCCAGGTAATTCTGCAATGCGGACAGTACGGAGCTGAACAGCAAATATACCAGACCCGCTTCGCAGTACAAAAGCAGCGGTTCGTAGGTTGTAGCTACAATCTGCTGTGAAGTTCTGAACATTTCCGTATAAGTGATCGCTGCTGCAAGAGATGTGTCCTTAACCAGACTGATGAAGGAGTTGGCAAGCGGCGGAACCGATACGCGTGCAGCTTGCGGCAGTATAACCCTGCGCAGAGCCTGGCCTCGTGTCATTCCTACCGAAAATGCTGCTTCCCACTGACCTTTATGTATGGAAAGAATGGCAGCACGTACTATTTCCGAAGCATAGGCCCCGACACTGAGCGAGAACCCGATAACGGCAGCCGTGAACGGTTCCAGTATAATTCCGATAGCAGGTAATCCGTAAAAAATAATAAATAACTGCACCAATAACGGAGTTCCCCGAATGACCCACACATAGAAACGGGCGATCAGCTTCGGAAGAGTCCAAGAGGACAGACGGACAAGTGCGGTCAGCACGGCCAGCAGTAATCCCAATGCAAAAGAAACCAGTGTCAGCGGAATGGTAAAAGCCACCCCGGCTTTAAGCAGGGGCAGCAAAGAATCAATTAGTATCTGTATTTTACGGTCATCCATTGATCAGACATCCTTTTTGGCATCTATTATTTGGAAACGTCCTCCCCGAAATATTTCTCAGAGATTTTCAGATAGGTTCCGTCGCTCTTCATTTCAGCCAGCGCGTCACTGACAGCTTTGACCAGTTCGTCATTGCCTTTCAGGAAGACTGCTGCGCTTTGAGAGCCCTCGGCAATTTCATCGACCTTCTTGATCTTCACATCGGGTTTTTGTTTCTTCAGGTCCAGAAAAGACAAACCGTCATTTACCGTTGCATCGATCCGGCCCGAGGTCAGCAAATCGATAGCCTGATTGAAGCCTTCCGTGGCTACGATTTCCGCACCGTTCTCACGTGCAATGTCCGACAGGTTGCTGGTGAGAGATTGACCGGCTTTTTTGCCCTTTAAATCCGCAAAAGTCTTAATGTCTTGGTTATCTTCACTAACAATCAGTACGGCTTTGGAAACGATGTACGGATCGGAGAAATCATATTTAGCTTTACGATCTTCCGTGATCGATACTTCATTGAAGATAACATCGAACCGCTTCGCATCCATACCGGCAAAGATACCGTCCCATTGTGTTTCAATGAACTCAGGCTCCACGCCAAGGCGCTTGGATACTTCCCGGGCAATCTCGACATCAAAGCCCGTAAGCTTGCCATCCGAATCATGGAAGGTGAACGGTGCATATGTACCTTCCGTACCAATCCGCAGCTTGCCGCTGGCTTTAACGGCTTCCAGGCTATTGGACTCAGCCGGCGCTGCAGTAGCAGCCGCACCTTCGTTAGCTGCTGCCGATGGCTCAGCAGTTGTATTGTTGTTGGCATTATTGCCGCAAGCGGCCACAAGCACCACAGTCAGCACGAATAAAATCATTAAACTAAATTTTTTCATTTCAATTCCCCTCTCTTATCCTTATCTGTATAGTGCGGGTTGTTCCCGGTAAAATGAATAGTACACTGTCGTGTCAGGTTCGTCAATACCTTTTTTCCGATTATAACCATCGGATTTATCGAATTAGGTAAAATTCCTCCTGTCCTTCACATTTATACCAGCATATTTATCTTACCCAAAAGTGGCTAAATGCCCCCGGCCTTTTACATATCTTTAAGTTATGGTATATTTAGAACCAATTGCGAATTCAATATTGACCTGTTTATTTCACTAGGGGAGTCTGATGACTGAGACGGTGCTTGAGCTCCGGACCCTTGGAACCTGATCTGGATCATACCAGCGGAGGGAAGTGGAACCGGACTTTCAAGTGATGCATATTCATGCAGACTGGAATTTGTGGCCCATTCATTTCCTTCGGAAATGGATGGGTCTTTATTTGTTTAAAGGAGGCAAGTCAGATACGAAAATGATCTCCATTCATGAATTATCCTACTCTTTTGGCACATTGCTGCAAGCCCCTGTCTTCTCCGGGTTGTCTTTGAAGGTTCAGCAAGGAGAGTTTGTCTCTGTCGTCGGTGCCAGCGGTTGTGGAAAAAGCACTCTGTTCAAAATCATTGCCGGGCTTCTGGAACCTGCTAGCGGAGAAATATTCATGCATGGCAAACCCTCCTCCACACGCACCCGCTTAGGAAAAATTGCTTACATGCCCCAGCAGGACCTGCTGTTGCCCTGGAGGACGGTATTGGATAACTGTCTGCTGCCCTGGGAAGTTAACCGGGTCCGCACCAAAGCGGAGACGATCACTGCAATACGGGAAACGCTGGAGCATTTTGGACTGGCCGGAATGGAGAACGCCTATCCGTGTGAATTATCGGGCGGAATGAGGCAACGGGTTGCTTTTCTCAGAACGCTAGTAACCGGAGGTGACCTCATGCTGTTGGATGAACCCTTTGGCGCACTCGACGCGATGACCAAACGGGAAATGCACAGGTGGCTTGTGGAGCTGTGGGGCGGACTGGGGAAAACGGTGCTGTTCATAACACATGATCTGGAAGAAGCAATACTGCTCAGTGACCGGATTTACGTGATGCATAACAGAAGTCCTGATGGTTTCCTGCAGGAAATGACCGTAGATTTACCGAGACCCCGGCGATACACCATGAATTACGAACCGCGGTTCCTGAACCTGCGAGAGGATTTGGAGCGAAGATTGTATGACACGAACACGAACTCTTTTTAGGAAATGGCTTTGGAATTACAGCGCTTCCTTCCTTCTGTTCTTATTCCTATTGGCGGCTTGGGAGACGGTCGTGCGTGCCGGGTGGATTCCGGCCTTTATACTTCCTGCCCCTACCTCCATTTGGAGAGCTCTGGCAGAGAACAGAAAGCTGTTATTTGGACTGCATTTACCGGCTACGCTGCAGGAGGTTTTACTGGGATTCATTCTATCCGTGGTCCTGGGATCGCTGCTCGGTACCGGTATGCATATGTCGCGTATGGTTGAGAAAGCTTTATACCCTTTTATCATTATTAGCCAGACCATTCCGCTGATCGCTTTGTCTCCTGTCTTCATTTTTTGGTTCGGTTACTCCCTTGGGGGCAAGGTTGCCGTCGTCTTTCTGACTGCTTTTTTTCCGATTGTTGTAGGTTGTTACGATGGACTGCGCAAGGGCGCAGATCGTTACAGAGAGTTGCTGATGACTATGGGCGCGAACCGCTCACAACTGCTGGCAAAAGTTCAGATTCCGCTGGCGCTGCCCTCCTTCTTCTCCGGACTAAAGTTAGCCATGGTGTATTGTGTGATCGGAGCAACCATTGGCGAATGGCTGGGCGGCAGCAAGGGGCTCGGTTATTTCAGCCGTCGTATGGCGGGCAACCTGCAGAGTGATGATATGTTCGCCGCCGTTTTTCTGCTATCTGCACTCGGACTTGTTCTGTTCATGCTTCTCGTACTATTAGAAAATATTATTCTCAAGAAAAGAGGTTCCTCCTAATTATGAAAATGTTGAGTAAATTAAACAACCCTGCTTCCCTGCTGCTTCTATGCCTGTTCCTTTTCCTGAGCGGCTGTTCTGCCTCATCCAATTCTGATTCCAAAAACTCACTCCCTACAGAAGCCAGTCCGGCTCTTCACAAGCTTACGCTGATGCTGGATTGGTATCCGAATGCGGTGCATTCATTATTTTATGTGGCTGAACAGAACGGCTATTTCGCAGAGCAAGGTTTGGATGTGGACATCCGGATGCCTGCCGACGGCAATGATGGTCTAAAGCTCGTTGCGGCGAATCAAATCGATCTGGCTCTGAGCTATCAGCCTCAGGTGCTTATGGCACGCGGGGAGGACATTCCCGTTCAATCTATCGCTGCTATTGTCAGACATCCGCTCAACCACATGATGGTTCCGGCAAACGGAGATGTACATAGCCCTAAGGATTTGGCCGGCAAAAATATCGGCTACTCCTCCATTCCGCTCTATGAAGCTATGGTCCGCACCATGATAAAGAACGACGGCGGTGACCCGCAGTCTGCCAACCTGATCGATGTAGGCTTTGACCTTATTCCGGCTGTATCCACTGGAAAAGTGGAAGCTATTATGGGCGGATTCATTAACCACGAGGCGTTGATCCTGGCTAAAGAGGGGCATCCTGTAACCTCCCTCAATCCGACAGACTATGGGGTACCCGACTATTATGAGCTTGTGCTTGTCGCCAGTGAACAAGGAGTACAGGAATCGGAAGATGATTTCAAAAAATTCATGACCGCCATCTCGAAGGGTCAACAGTTCGTACAGGAGAATCCGGAAGAAGCGTTATCTATATTGCTCAAGCATGAAGATCAAACCTCTCCACTGGACCAGGAAATAGAAAAGAAAAGCCTGCAAATCCTGCTGCCGCTTATGGATGCGGGTGATCAGGCCTTTGGCTATCAGGACCCTGCGTCCTGGGAGAAGGTTCATCAATGGTTAACCGAAAATGGACTGCTTCAGACTGAAGTAAAGACCGAGGAATCCTACATTAACCTATAAGTAATAACCTTTCAGGAGGAAATAAAATGACATATTTATCAAAGGTACGCCAGAAAAACCCGCTTGTTCACAACATCACCAACATCGTGGTCACTAACTTCACAGCGAACGGACTGCTCGCACTGGGAGCCTCCCCTTTTATGGCGGATGCGCACGAGGAAGTAAAGGATGTCGCCAAAATGTCCGCTGCAGTGGTTCTTAACATTGGAACACTGAACGATCATACGATTCAAGCGATGCTGCTGGCCGGACAATCGGCCAACGAACACGGTGTGCCTGTTGTACTTGACCCTGTGGGTGCTGGAGCAACAGCCTACCGCACGGACGTCACGCACAAGCTGACAAGTGAAATGCAGATTACAGCCCTGCGCGGCAATGTAGCCGAAGTTGCCCATGTGGTTGGCGCGAGCTGGTCCATTAAAGGTGTGGATGCAGGAGAAGGTGAAGGCGATGCAGTCACCCTCGCTCAACAAGCCGCGCGCAAGCTCGGCTGCGTAGTCATCATTACCGGCAAGGATGATATCATTTCTGACGGGGACATCACCTACATTGCCAGCAACGGTCACCCCATTCTGACAAAAGTAACTGGCACAGGCTGCCTGCTAAGCTCAGTCGTCGGAGCTTTTCTGGCTGTAAGCGGCGGTGCTTGGCTGGAAGCGGCTGTGGAAGCCATCTCCTTCTATGGAGTTGCCGCTGAACTGGCTGCCGAATTAACGGCTGAGCAAGGGCCGGGCAGCTTTCAGATTGAGTTACTGAATCAATTGGCACTCCTGACTCCGGAAAAGTATCAAGAGTTGTCCCAAATTAAAAGGCTTGCCTAATTAATCAGCCCCCTCTAAGGAGAAGCATAGATGAAAATATATAAAGCATTGACGATTGCCGGCTCGGACAGCGGTGGCGGCGCGGGCATTCAAGCCGATCTCAAAACCTTTCAGGAATTGGGCATCTACGGGATGTCAGCCTTGACCGCGGTAACCGCCCAAAACACGTTAGGTGTGCAGGGTGTCTTCCCGCTAGAGAAAGAAGCGATAGCGCAGCAGCTCGATTCTATCGGCGATGATTTGGAGCCGGATGCTGTAAAGACAGGAATGCTGTTCAGCGCGGACATTATTCGTATCGTAGCGGCAAAAGTACAGCAATATGGATGGCGTAATCTGGTCGTTGACCCAGTTATGGTTGCCAAGGGAGGCTCCAAGCTTTTACAGGAGGAGGCCGTACAAGCTTTAATTGATCATCTGCTTCCACTGTCCCTCATAACAACACCGAATATCCCGGAGGCCGAAGTTTTAACCGGCATGAGGATTTCCAGCTTGAAGGATCGTGAAGAAGCAGCCAAAAAAATAGTGGCGATGGGCTCACGCTATGTGGTGTTGAAGGGCGGGCATGATGCCGATAGCCGCGGGGTTGTCGATCTTGTGTACGATGGGCATGAGGTCTTATACATGGAGAGTATGCGGGTTCAGACCCGGCATACTCACGGCACAGGCTGTACCTTTTCGGCGGCGATAACCGCTGAGCTTGCCCGGGGTAAGTCCGTAACGGAGGCGACCCAAACAGCCAAAGCCTTTATTCAAGCGGCGATTGAAGATGAACTTGGTATCGGCGGGGGACATGGGCCAACGAACCATTTTTCCTATCAAAACAGACTGCGGGGTAGTGGTTATGGGGCGCATTAATAGCGATGTCTTGAGGGAGAAGCTGAAAGTCTATTTCATAATGGGCAGCATCAATTGCCGCAAGTCTCCTGAGGAGGTATTAACTGAGGCGATTACCGGAGGCATAACGATGTACCAGTTCCGTGAAAAGGGGATCGGAGCGCTGACAGGCTGCGCCAAGTATGATCTGGCCAGAAAACTGCAGCAGATTTGCCAATCACATGGCGTCCCTTTTATCGTAAACGACGATATCGATTTGGCAATCGCGCTTGATGCCGACGGCATCCATGTAGGACAGGACGATGAACCAGCCAGGTTGATCAGGCACCAAATCGGCGCTCATAAAATTGTAGGCGTATCTGCCCATACGCTGGAGGAAGCACGACAAGCAATTGCGGACGGAGCGGATTATCTCGGGATCGGCCCGATCTATCCTACCACCTCTAAAGATGATGCCAAAGCGGTTCAAGGTACTGCGCTTATTGAACAAATTCAGGTTCATGGGTTAACCCTTCCTCTGGTCGGGATAGGCGGAATCTCGCTGCTGAACGCAGCTCCTGTCATTGCGGCCGGTGCGGATGGAATCTCAGTGATATCCGCAATTGCCGCAGCAGATGATATCAGCGGAACGGTAAGGGGTTTGGTGCAGATCATTCGGGGGACATAACCAAGGGGGCCGACGCCCCCTGATTTCCTGAAGATTTAACGCCCGGACCCATCGATGATCAGATCCGCTTTTTCATGTGGTTGTTCCAGTTCAACATATTTCTGTTCTGCCGGCATCCATACTTCTTCCCAGGTATGTCGCATGTTTTCCCCATCTCGTTCAATTCCTCGTGCTAACCGGGTTGAAAAATCAGTTTCTATCCAAATCGAGTAGTCGTAGTAATCCACAAGCTCTTGCCTAAGAGCGTACACGCCCTCAACAACCAATAATCCAATGGGGACTCTATGCCAATCATCTAGTGCATCCTTGTTCCAGTCATATCTCTGATAGAAACCGTCTGTGTGATTTTTAATTGGTATCAATACTTGATCCAGCAATCTTCTCCAGTCAAAATTAACGCCAATCCCGTCATTTTCATCCCCTCTTCTGTTGGAAGGCAGGTAGAAATCGTCCATATGTACAATAGAGGCTGGTAATTCCCCATGATAATGATCCCTTAGCTTTTGGGCATAAGTGCTTTTACCGGCTCCACCACAGCCATCAATCCCAATAATAATGGATTTTTTATTTCGATTTACCCTTAGAATTTCCTCTAATACTTCCCTGATACCCGGTTCATTCATCGTAATATCTCCTGAATTTTTCACTTTAGATTTGTCGTATAAATTCTTTAAATCTCGTGCCCTGATAGATCAATTCTCCTTGATCACCAACGGAAATTAACCCAAATTGATTTGCTCTTAAATGGAATTTATTCCGCGTGCTATCTTCAAATTTGAAAGTAATGAAGTAATTCGTACTGGCACTTGAATCGGAACCTCGGCAGAATTATTTGAAATCCAACTTTTTAATCCCTTAATGATAATAAACAAGAATGTCCCCACCACTAATGTAAATACAAGACCTCCAAAAATTCTGAAGAACAAAGGCGTATCTCGTAAAAATCCAAAAAAACCATCGGGTTCACCAAAACTAGTCATGAATTACCTCTTTCTTTATTGATTTAAGTAATAGACCCATTTGCCAATCTCTTTCCCTGTGTAATAAACCACATCAATTAATATTATTACTACTACTACTACTAATAATACAGAAAGCTTTGGATATTTCTTAAATAAAGGTTTCAAATTCTTTTCAATAAAATCCATTTCATCCCACCTTCAGCTAAACAAAATTAAATTGCTTTATTTATCGAAAAAAGACAGCCCTTGCAATTCCAGTGCTTCTCGAAGCTGCTTTACTGCTTTTGGGCCTAAACCATGCAGTTGTTTTAGTTCCCGCTCACTGAGCTTTGAAATCTGTTCTAATCGTGTGACGCCGGAATTCGCGAGTGCGCGAAGCGCAGGCTGCGACAAACCAGTTGGGAAATCATTTTCCTGCTTATTCAGATTATCCATCTTAGTAGCACTCCTTCTATTTTTCAATAATTGTTCATTAGTTGCTTGATTACGGGTTCAATTCTTTTTTCTAAATCCTCTTCAAGCTCATAAAATTGATCATCTATTTTTTCTAATTTGCTGTCCGTCTCTTCATCATCCCATGAACTTATAATCTCGTTCCTTTCATCTATATCCGTAGGGACATTTCCTTCAGGAAACAGCTTATTCACTTTCAAAAGAAGTTTAATGACCTTATCGGCTTTTATTCTATGGAGATCTTCCATCGTTTCTATCAGGTAATCTGCACCCGTGTTGTAATAAAAACTGATCAAACCTCCATCGTTCACACTATCAATCAGGACCCTTGTGTTATACCAGCTATATATTCTCTTAGTGCCTTCAGCCATATCGGATCTGACTCGGCCATGGTTTAATATCCTTCGCTTAAATATACGGTAAAGGCATAAATAACGAGGGAAATCTAAATAAAATATGGTATCCGACTCTTTCAAACGCACTTTAAGTGTCCTTGAATAGTTTCCATCCAGCACATATTTATCTTTATGAATCAATTTTTCAATGACCAAATCCCATTCTTCTGCACTGGAAGCTTGCCATCCCGGTTTCCAATATAATGAATCAAGATGAACAACCGGAAGTCCCTGATTCTTTCCTAATAATTCTGAAAAGGTAGATTTCCCTGAACCTGCACAACCTAAGACAAGTACCTTTTTCATACAGTTCCTCCCGGCTGCTTATCGTTTATCCTCTCGTTATCTTGTATATTTCTCTGGCAGTAACTCATTTATTTTCATTTTTATATATTTGTCTTCCCTCTTTAAAATGACATAAGTATCCTTTCCATAATCACTTATGAGTTCTCTGCAAATCCCGCAGGGAGATACAACTTCAATTTCTTGATGGTCCTGGGATGGATCAGGGTGTCTTACAGCTACAATGGTATCAAAATCACTTTCCCCCTCGGAAATTGCTTTTCCTAAAACAATAGCTTCAGCACAAACAGATACCCGTCCGATATAAGCTTCTAAATGAACAGCCGAATATATTTTCCCGGATTTTGTTCTTACCGCAGCTCCAATATGATGTTTGCCGTCTATGTATAACCTCTCGATTGTGCTCTTTGCCACGTCTATAAGATGAAAATCTTCTTGATCTAACAGCATATTGAATTCACTCCTGGTCTATTCACATTTCATATATAGTTTTTCCATCCAACTCCATACCCATAGCCCCCAAAACAAACCACCTACAGGAAATATGATTAAAGAAGTAACTAAATCCATAATAAAATCCTTATCGAATATTATTGTGTATTGATGATCAAAAAAAGACGAGATTAATGTAAAAAGTAGGGCGGTAGATATTCCCCAACCAACGATGCCATTGATTATTAAAAATCTTTTCTTTCCTTTAGTTCTCGTTTTCTCCCATTTATTCCTTTGTGCTTCTTTCACTGAGAGCAACCATCCTTTTAGTTGGATTTTATAAAACGTTTAGGTTCGGCCCCTTTGAACCGGTTTTTCAAGTGCATATAATTCGTCTTCTATTTGATTTATTCTTTCATTGAGCATAACTCTGGCGTCCGTTATTGCCTTGTTGTAGATATAGGGTCCAAGCTCTTTTATCATAAAATCAATAAGTTGTTCCGCAGCTAAATCTCCGATGATTTCGGATCTCTCGTTTTCAAAATAGGTCCTAACATTGTCGATAATCTCATCCTTTTCTTCTTTGGGCAGTTTTATTGAAATGATCATGTGGTAATCTCCTTCAGAAAGATTTTTTTCTAAGATGATTCTCCTGTCAATATTCATACAGGGATGTACAGTAATTACTCAAAAAATGCATTCGGATACTTTAATTCGCCTTTAATTTTATTTAACTCATCAACTTTCAATTCAAATACCATAAACACTTCATCTGGAACTTGAAATTGCATTAATTCTAATCCAAATGGTCTAGCTGGTCTAAATCCGAACTGTGGATAATATATTTATTAATTGCTTACCTATGCCCTGTTTTTGATGGCCAGGTCTTACAGCAATAGGTGCTAATACGATTACCTCGTGCTCCATATCTCCTTCAATTACTAATGCTTTGCTCATCAATAAATGTCCAACTAATTCTTTTTCATCTTCAGCAACTATTGACAGCTGCGGAACAAAATTATTGGATACTCTTATCCTTTCAACTAATCTTGCTTCTGCTTCTCGATTTCCAAAAGCAACAAAATTGATGAAAGTTTTCGCAAACTCGTGACTTCAGTCGTGAGTTAGAAAACTTCGGATAGGGCGTGGCATAAGACACGTTAACTATCCGACTCTTCTTTGAATAACTCACAAGAACTGTTATAATTAACTTGTACAGATTGCTCATTGAAAACTGAACATATGGGGTTGCAGGGGGAAGGCTCTCCTGCGTAAAATGTTCAAGCACATCCGCCCTCTCTAGCTGAAAAGCGAAAACCAAGCAGTAAGCTAGAGAGCAGAGTCCAACGTACAAGCTTCGTAAGAACCGCAGGAACTGCGGGGATAGCCTGCTTATCTTCGCCTGTCATGGCGTTCAGCGCAGGAATCTCGTGACTTAAGTCATGAGAGGTTCAATTCAGTTAGTATTTCATAGACATGTTTCTGTCTATGATTTCCCTTTGACAAGTAGTCTATGTTATAAAAAAAATGAATTTCGTGGTTCATGGTTTATCCTTCCATTCTAATGATTCTGATGAATTTGGCCTCTCAAAATTTCTTCTATTTTATTTAATGATTCTACGATGAAGTCAGGTTGTATCTCATGATCCCATGTCCTCTTATTTCGATTAATCCAGCAGGTTGAAATCCCTTCTCTATTGGCTCCAAGAACATCTGAAGCAGAATCTCCAATGTGAAGTACCTGTTTTGGATGAACATTGTAGGATTTGAGCACTTCTTTAAACATAATATTTCTGTCATCATTTTTATAGGATTGATACTGCTCGGATGTAAAAAGTTGGGCACCGTATGTCGCAGATATATCCGGAATCATAGCAACATCCGCATCACTAACTATACAAACCTTATATGTACGTGAAATACTTTCAAGAAAGTCAACTGTATCATTATAAAAATGCGAAAATGTATGTTCTTTAAACAAGATTTTGACTGCATCACTTGTATCATATGAAATCTTTAATTCACTAAATAACGTTCTAAAGCTGGACTCATAGACTTCTTTCATTAATAAAAATTGTCCAGTCTTTCTCGATTCATTCCATTGAATGAAAAAATGTTTAAGTAATGAGTCTGCACACTATACAGCAATTTGATTCGTATAATCGCTTTGTAAAACAGGCTTCCATATCTGTTCTGTTCTACTGTCCACATTTACTAATGTTTGAAACATGTCTAAACTAATAACTTCAAATTGCTTCATTGATTTATCACCCCCGAAATTAATCTTCAGGAACAATCCGCTACTCCCGTCACCCCAAGTAAGAAAAATCGCCGAAAGCCAAGAAAATGGGATAAAGAAATCTACAAGGAACGGCATTTAATTGAATGCTTTTTCAATAAAGTGAAGAACTACCGTCGCTTGGCGACTCGCTTCGATAAACTGGCGCAGAGCTTCCGAGCTTTTTTAACGCTTGCTTCAGATTATGGTTTGGCTTGCTTAGGTTTGCATACACGCCCTAATCATTTAATCCCTTTCCACCCAGAATTTGCTGCATACATTTTTCAACCCTTGACTCTCGAGTTTTGGATTGTTTGGGTTCAGAAAAATAAAGAATATATGCTCTTTGCCGTCCGGGCGTCAATGCTTCAAAAGCAGTTTTCAAGGCAGGGATTTCATCGAATTTATTTTGAAATTCTTCAGGAATTATGAATTCTGTATTCTTTTTAAAATCCACCTCCAAACCGGCTTTTTCAACTTCAATGGCTTCATAAATATAGGCTTTCAAGATGGTTTCCATTGCAACTATTTCTCGAACATTGGTGAACCGAATCTGGCGCCCCGCCTGTACATTCTCCGTTTGTTTGATTAGAATACCATGGGCATCATGTAACAAGGCACCTTTGAAAAACAGAAGCGCACAGTATTCTTTAAATCCATGTATTAAAACTATGTTTCTTTTCTGAAACGTGTAACAAGGAACACCCCACTTCAATTCTTCGGTCAGCTGACAGTCAAGAATGATCATTCTCAATTTCTCAAATTCTTCCTGCCACTTTTTGGCTTTACTTAAATATTCATCAACCTTAGGATTCATTCTACTATTTGTCATCAAGGAACACCCCTCTTCATCATAATAATATTGTGTTTTCAAAATAAGCAGTTCATTTTCAAAATCTACTTGATTGCTTGCTTAGCTTGCCCCCTTTTGCGCCCGATCCATGCTGGTGAACACGGACTACGGTCGTGTCGATCATGACCTGGCTCCAATCGGGTTCTATCGAAACATGATCCAAAATGATGTCCCATATCCCTGCCTTTTGTAAGCGCCAGAAAAAACTGTAGGCGGAAGACCAGGAACCATAATAGGCAGGCAACTCGTTAATGGTCTTCCTGCTTTGGAGAGCTTCGACTACACCAATACTTCCGCTCAAGCGGTCTGCCAAAGCCCCAGGGACGCCATGTATAAGATAGGTATTGTACGGCGGTAATCCGTATGTTTTATACAATTTAAGGTGGGGTAAATTACAAATCAAGACCTAATCTAATCATATCCCTGCATTGAATTCCGTTTTCGTGAATCTCTTCTTTATAATGTCTTGTAAAAAAATCCCGATCAATCCCAGTAATGCGAAATCCACATTTCTGATAAATCATAAGCTGATCTATGCTTGAGTTTCCTGTGCCTATTTCGATAGTTTTAGCATTTTGTTCTTTTGCTTTTTCCATCGCGTTAAAGATTAATTTTTTACCTATCCCTTTTCCTTGGAAGTCTTCACGCACGGCGATATTCACAATTTCAACGGTTTCAGGCCGAGTCCTTATAAGTACCAAAGCACCAATGATTTCTTCGTTAATATGGGCTACGAAGCATTGACCTCTGGCGAGATATTCTTTAATAATCTCCTCCGATGGATCAGCAAGAAGCAATAATTCGATGGGCGCATCCTCGCTAGCCTTTAATAATCTGATTTTCACTTCCATGAAATTTCTCCTTATAATACTCCATAGTAAGTTACACTCAAAAAATCAGTTATTCAATGTACTTTAAGTTAAGGTCATTACACCAATCAATCGCTATTTGTTTATATCGTCTGTCCCGATAAGCGTACCATTCTTGTTCAATTCCTAAATGATTCACCTTATCCTTAAATCTTCTGAAAGCGCCCTTACCTTGAATAGCTTCAAATAGAGAATCTCTTCTTCTTTGATCGTCCACTTCATAACAGAAATCATTCATCATTAAATATTCGTTAATATCAAATGTTGATGGCAGTTCTTCATATTTCTCAAAGTTTTCGAGTACATCTATTGCAGTTATAATATTCTCTAGTTGCCAATCCCGTAAATGACTAAACGGTTCATCCTCTTCTGCAGTTCTGATATCTTCATCAGATACTGAGATAACTTCCCCTGTTTTGAGGTTTAAGTATGCACTTGTCCCCTCTACTTGCATTTCCATACCGTCAATAATTTCCTGAAGATTAATAGGTTTGTTCATCTGAATCCTTCCTTCATTAAGATATTATGTTCTTCATAGTGTTACAAAATAATTGCAAAAAATATAACGAAGTGGCTCTTCTCGGACGTTTTTAAGTGATTCCCAAAAAATATCATCAGTGTATATACCGCTTGATTTAACTTCAATCTTATTATTTTCAGACATGTTTATCATTCCTCTTGTACCGATAAAAGCAATTGTTGAGTTACTTGCGAAAAAGACAATATTTCTATTTAGTTCCCCCTTTTTTACAGTCTTAGCAGAAAAATTCATTACTTTTACGGAAAGCTTATTTTTCTCGATATATTCTTCAATTGAAAGAGAAAGATTCATAGTACTTTACTTCCTTTCTAATGCTTCTGTTTATTTTCGCCTAGGTTCTGTTATTCACGACGTCCATCTGGCGCCTCTTATTTCTCAAAATACAATGACAAACAACAATTGAAAAATAACAACGACACCATTTAGCAAATTATGTGCAATCATACAGCCCACAATGCTCTTAGTCTTTAAAAACAAATAACCATAGAACAACCCAGATACAAGACAAGTAAGCTGTTGTAATATATTGTAATAAATTATTTGAAATGGCGAAAGCGAAAAATTAATATGGGCTATCATAAATATTGCTGTTGATGCTAGAATAACCAGGCTAAATAATTGTTTATCATTCTTAAAATGATTCTTCCACAAAAACACCATTAATGTGATGACTAACGATCTAAACAAGATTTCTTCACTGGTACCGGAAAGAAGAATCTCAAACAAATAATAGCCTGTAAAATTAATAGTGTTTACCGGAAAAGAGAATTGTGGTGATGTTCCATAAACTGTTATTAGTAAGACGCCAACTCCCGCCTGAATAATGATCCATACCACAATAAAAATTAAAACAGCCTTAAGGGAATATCCAAAACAATTGAAATTAAATCCAAAACATTGAAAATCTACATTCAAAACCTTTGTAATCAATACAATCACTAAAATAGTTATTAAAGCTTGACAAATATGATGAATGATGAGGACTATAAAAACATTATCTGGATCTAGGTTTTCAAAAAGGGGATACAGCTTTTGTGCAACAAAAAATGAAAAAACACTAGTGATTTGAACGTATGTGACTAAACAAATGAATGATATTATACAATTTATCAACCTTTTCATTATCCACTACCTCTTGTTATGATCTTCCCTCAATTACCAAAATTAATTTATTTCTATAAAACTTTGTTTGAATACGGAATTTTTCGAATTAAATAATGGCTAACTAAAAAGCTTAATATAATACCAAACAGGCTTACAAGAAGAAACTTAACATATGCAGAAACATCTAAATTTTCGACTGTATACTGCAGGATAACTACAATGGGAACATGAAAAATATACACCGTAAAAACATCTGCCGACAAATATTGAAAGATTGAATTAGTCTTATTGAATTTCCTATGAAATAAAAATACTAATCCAATACTTAGTCCTGAGCACAAGTAGGTTTCCACTACGGAATATGTTAAACTACCCCAATTTAATCCACCTTTTTGGAAAATAGAAAACTCACCAGAATATAAGACTAAAGCAAGTAATATCCCAATTAAAAGCCATATAACACCAACTGATCTAGGAATTTTAATTATCCAATTATTCTTTGCTGCAAAAATTCCCGCAATAAAAAATGACATATATTGTGTAACATGAGCGAATTCAGTTTGTATGACTCCAAGGAAACCAGTCCAATGGTCAATCGGATACCAAATCCGGACAATAAAAGTAAACATAGCTATCATAAATGTAAAAAGTATTATACTGATTTGACTAGGAAATGACTTAGGTGGTTTTTTATGTGTTATGTATTTCTGCATTATCGTTCGTATAATCGTATAAATAAAAACATATACCAGTAAATGTTCGATAAACCATAAGTGACCAAAGTTCATATCAGGCCATGAAGGGCCTGTCCATCTTGTAGGTTGTCCTCCGATTCCAAAATATATCTTAATATAATAGTCCCAAATACCAATAAACGAACTATCTCTGAAATTTATATAATAAGAATACATAAGAAGTGGAATTATTATAAAAAAACCTAAAATTAGAGGTATACCGAGTCGTATAAGACGATCTTTAAGAAACTCTCTAATCCCTTTTTTATCAAATGAATGAGGTACAAAATAAGCCGAGATTAAAAAGAAAAGACTCATAAAAAATGCAGCATTCACAGCAAAGAAAGATCCTAAGCCTGGTGAATTAATTGTTTTAAAGTACCACCATCCCTCTGAACCTCCGTAGGGTTGACCTGCATGATGAGCGACCACAAGCATGATTAGTACTATTCTTAAATTGTCTAAAAAATATAATCTGTTTTCTGATTCTTTCAAATGTGTTCAGCTCTCCTTTGCTTTGTTTCTTTTGATTTTTTATTCGATACAATTGGCTTGGATGGTTTATTCCCCTTCTAAGCTCGTAGGATAAAAACCCACCTTCGGCGAGCAAGCTTGGGGTGGGTTTTTACTTTCTCTTGTTGTGATTAATTGTATTTATATTTTGCCTCTTATCATTTAACCGCTGTAAATCAGATACTCTTTGTCAAAATAATTTCTAAAGGCTCATTCTCCAGTAATAAACATCCTGAGTCCGTATAACCTAATTTTCTATAGAAATGTTGGGCTTCTTCGTTTGCTAGTGTTGAAGTCATTACAAATTTAAATCCTCTTTGTTTCATCAATTCTTCCCAATATAGAACAACTTTTCTTCCAATACCGTTACTTCGATATTCTTCATCAATCCATAATAGGTTCATAAATGGTGTGTTGTCCCAAAAATACCCATATCTCATCCAACCGATATTTTTATTTTCTTCGTTACGTAAAATGAATATTTCATTTCCTTTTATCTTGGATATAACTAAGCTCTCTAAAATATGTCTATCTCGTTCAATAATATATTCATAGTCTGCCTCAGTAGAATAATCAATTTTCATTGATGCCCCTCCTCATTTACATCCCATAAATACTACATCCAGACCAAGTATCGCTTGCGGCCAGCCGCGTTATCAAATTAGTTTTACTACAACACTTATGAAATAAGCTGCTGGCTCTAATAATAATTGTGCAAGTAAAGTACCCAAAAAGCGTGATACCATTAAAAGAATATATATCTTGCCAAGTCGGTCACTGTATTCCTTATTATTCAAAGCTTTATCTGTTATTAAACCGACTTGCGGGTCTATAAAAATAGTTAGTAAAATTGTTGCAATACCGTTTATTAGTCCAGATGCTTGTGATGCTGTCGTACTTAATTCAGGTACTAAACGCGCAGCGTATAATGAAGATAACACTCCAATTGTATAAAAAGCAGTAATGAACAGATTAAATAATATAAATCTTTTGGATATCCCAAGATATCTAAACTGATGTAATGTTAAGGACGGCTTTCTGATATAATGCTTTGTATTCTTAATCTGACCAATTGTCACACTCGTGATGAGTCTTGGTAATGAGCCGGCAACTTCAAATTTAGAGATAACTCTACCCCATAAAAGAACAAATGAAGGAAAAAGGATAATTGCAATTAAAGTACCTACCGAAGATGCAATAATTATAATTCTTAGATATAGCAAGAGATTAAATGAATCATGATTCTTAGCAAAATCAATAAATTTAGCTGTCAAAGGGGCTTGAACCAAATTAGCTGTTCGAGAAACAAGAACCATAATTCCTGTTAATGATAAAGCTACGGCAATTTTACCTGTCTTGACTCCAGCATACCTTAAGGAGTAAGACAACGTTTCGCATGTGTGAATAATCATTGTTAGAATAAAAGTAATTAACAAGTATTTCTCCATGGTCCATCCCCACTTACGATCAAAGTTCCTTTAGAATTTCAACAACTTGAATTAACGTTTCGTCCCATAGTTTTTTCCCTAGTTCTTTGGATGCCTTCGTCGGATCTCCGATAACGCCAGTTTTAGAGTATTTTGTAAAATCCAGTAAAGGATCTCCCCAATCCGGTTCGCTACTCATTGGATTAGAAATTAATTCAGGTTTTATACTGTCCGGCCTTTTATATAATCCAATCGACGTAGTAAAGCTATCCGCATGTCCGCCGGGAAATTCAGGATCTTCAAACTTACACCACACGCTATAAAAGGGATGCCCCGGATTAAATATCTGAATGGTGCGATTATAAGTTTCGTTCAACTCAGTAATCAGGTGATCCAAATTATGCCCTCCACAGCCTCTCCAAATCACAAATTTCTTAAATCCCTGTTCAATCATAGATTTTATAATGGATTTAATCACTCCCTCAAAAATGCTTTGTGGAAGATTTATGTATCCTGACCCATAATTCTTATGTTCCGGCGTTGGCCCAAACGGTAATGCAGGAAGCACCAATGCTTTAAAGTTAGATAATCGATACGCTTCTTGTGCAGCTTCAACCATCAATGTTTCTGCGAACCAAGTATCAAAATCAACAGTTGTATGCGGCCCTTGTTGTTCCGTGCATCCGGTTGGAATGATAATTGTATATTCTTGTTCTGCCTTTTCTTTGATCTCCAGGTAGGTTAAATGACCATAACGAACTTCCATCATCTTTTTAATACACTCCTTCTCCATTCATTTAAATATTGTCCTTATTAATTTGACGGTATGTGTTTAGGCTCATCGGAATATGTCCAAATGCTAATATCAAACTACTAAGAAATAATAAAGAGGAATGCAAAACGATCGAAGCACATAGAAAATATAGGACTGGACTCACAGCTAAGGGTACAGGTATGCCAATCATTGGAGAGAAAAGCAATTTATATTCCCGATCTCTTCTAAAATATCGTATCCATCCAACATAATATAGCAGTAGGAAAATGAACATTCCGATTAGGGATAGAACTTCATAGGGCTTATCAATATGTATTGATGAAAAAATGGGTAGTATAAATACCCCAAGCCTCCCAAGCCCTTCAGCTATCTTGAAAATCGAACTTTCTTTATCTTCCAGTTTTGCAGGCATATTTTTAGGTGGTATTCCAAAGAACAAAAGATTAGGCAATAATACAGCAATCGGGATGATTAAACTAATAATATGAAACAATTCAATCTCTCCTTACTATCTCAATTATTATCTTATGTAACCTACAATTTCGTTTAACTTCTCTATATCACAGGGTCGTATCTTTAAAGTTGTCTGTGGTACCCCTGTTCCTCCATATACGTATTTGAATCGATTCAATTGGCTGTCTAATATGGTTGGTATTTCTTTATTAATTAATGATACACTTCCGATCTTACTTCCAGTAACTTGTTCTACTTCTTTCGGAGAGGCTAGTTTGACTTGTTCAACTGATAATATCTCCCTAATCGTACTAAAATTAACCCTTCCATGATCTCCAGAAAGTATCAAACCCAAAAATCCTTTTTCTGTTTTTAAAATTAGTGTTGGAGCGGTTTGACCGATCTCTATCCCAAAATACTCAGCCCCTTCCTTAGCAGTGTTAATCTGCTTCAAGTGTTTAATAATCTCATAATCAATGTCCTGTTCATCTAAAAGAGAAACTAATTTATCCATAAACTCACTTCTTTCACAATTGTATCTGTAGACCAAGGGCGTTAACTCCGCAGCTTAAATATGTTGTTAGATGCAGTCGATCTTTTATGAATTCACTTCAACGTCGCTATTGTTTAAAAAGTTTAGTATGTAATGATTAATAATTTTAGGCTGCTCCATTGACATTCCATGCCCTACATTCGGAATTAAAACTGCCTGAATTCTAGGAATCCATTTCTTTGCTCTCGCGATGACCTTCCTGGGGTCGTAAATCACTTCTTTATCTCCCACAAGTAATAAAACACTCACCTTTATTTTTTGTAACTCATCATTGGAAAGAACACTGGGCCATGCAGACTTTGATTTGCTCTTCAATCTATGTTTACTCGATGTACGCTTTAGATTAATACCTGCTGCAAATTGTTGAATAAATAACGGGTTTAGTTGATATCTTCCATCAAACATCCAATCCATAAAACTTTGAAGTACCTTCCCCTTGGAAAATAACAAAAGCGAAAAAATTCTCAGGAAAAATTGTATCCTAAAAGGTTTTAAAGTCGCAGCTGGACAAAGTAATATCACCTTATTTACAAACTCAGGAAAATGACTTGCGAAATTAAGTGAAATAAATCCACCATAAGTCAGTCCTGCAATATTTGGCTTTTCTAAGTGGAGTGCGTTAATAACTTCAAACAACCATTCAGATAAATCTGTTCTATTCGTTGGCTTTCGATTGTAAATACTTTTATTTCTGTCCCCAATGATATCAATACAATAGGTACAAAATTCTGCACTTAGTCCTTCTATATTGGGATACCACATTGTGGAACTAAAACCCAGACCATGTAATAGGAGCAGTGGAGGCTTATCCTCTGAACCACTAATTATTACATGTGTTTCACCAAAAGTTGTTGAGACGTAAATCGTTTTATATGGAACAGGCCACAAAGAAAGACACGTAGTATAAGCATCGCAGTAGTCTTGAAAACCGTTCTCTTTTTCTATTTCCAAAATAGCAACACTCCCTATTCTTTTGTGAATCGTTAAAAATCAGCTAGTTAATCCTATCCTTAGCATTATGCTATCTATTATTTCATTTGTACTTAGTTGATCTGTGTTGATATGCTCTTTAAATAATTCGTTTCTTAGAGTGGCTAGACATTTTATCGTTTGTTGGTAGGTCCACCCTCCTTCATGATCCCCTCGGGAAGCTAATCTTTGATATATAGTTTCTTTTGAAGCCATCAGACAGAAGTGATAAACCTCATTATCTATGCTTTGGAATCCTTTTAGGATGTAATCAAAATTTCCCGGTTTATATATAGTCATTGGAACTATTAAATGTTTATTGTACTTTTTCTTTACTTCACCAGCCGTTTTCACAGTTAGAGTTTTCCATAACTCCATATCCTGAAAATCATCCGTTCTTTCCTCTTGACATCTAACCTCTTCAGGGATGATTTTCCTTAGCATATAACCAATCTCTTCAGGATCAAAAATCATACTATTAGGAATATGAGTTTGAAGTACTTGGGCAGTTGTGGTTTTCCCGGCACCAAATGCTCCGTTAATTATTACTATCATCTATGGCCTCCCCGCAGCGTTGAATGCTATGTTATCAGAAGTTACCCTACTCTCCGATTAAGCTATGAATGAGGGGGATTTCTGAAATGTTTGAGATTATCCGAAAACTATGGTGTATCCGTCGGGATCTTGTATATAAATATTTTTAAAAGTCCTCCCGTTGTTATTTGTTGCTTCAATAGGACCTAATGGTAATTCATATGAATAAATGTGTCCCACCCCAAATCTGGACCCTTCCAATCAGTCGGATAATTATCACGCTTTGCCGAAGCTTGATTTGGTTTCACGTCACTGGGTTGTTTAGCTTGTTGAAGAATCAATTTCAAGTCATCTCGTAAAGCATGTCCCCAATAATTAACATCACAACCAAGCACATCACGATACCAAGCTAACGATACTTCAAAATCCGTTACAAGTCTCACTTGCAAACTTTCATTAAAAGTTACTCTAATAATTTTTATAGTAGCAAATAACTTAATACTAAAATAACAACATCATGCAAACCATGAGCAATAGAAAGTGATAATAATGTACAGTCCTTGATTTTATATCTCGCAAATCCATATATTAAGCCTAGAACAGAGGTCATTATAACTTGCATAATGTTATGCCCGTTCGGATAATGAGACAAACCAAACAAAATAGAAGAAAATATAACGGCCTTAAGTTCGGAATTTGTAGCGCTCTGAATTCCTTTATAAAAATATCCCCTAAAAATGAATTCTTCACTAAATCCTATAAATATAAGTAGATAGATGATATAAAACACCAAAACACTAGTTGAAGATGGCTTAAAGTTTAATATGTCATTCTTATTTATTCCTACTAGCAATGGCACAATAACAAATGAAATAGTAATTGCAAAAATTCCAAATGCGATCATAATTTGTTTTGTTAGCTTATTCCTGCTGAATCCCAAATCTGAAAGTTTATTATTTTTAATTCTAAGTATAATCATTGGGATTAATGCCATTACAACGGGTATAAGTAATGTAATTATCTTTTTAATTGGAATATTACTACCCAAAGAAACTAAAGCCTTTGAAAAAGATACTATTACAGCAATAACAATAAACGTGAAAAGCATTTCTGCATACAGCTTTACTTTCTCTTTCATCTCACTATCTCCTTGTGAACTTCGAATACCATCCCAATTAGTTTTTTCATAACCTCTTGGTTTCTATTAATTCTTCTTCATTGAATTCCATCCTGTATACAATTCCATGAGTTCACGCTTCTGACAAATCGTACTAGATTCCCCCTCCATGTAACGAAAAATCCGGTTCAGAAAATAACTTCTCTAAAGATGGATACAATTCCTTATCAGACATGACCTTATCTTCACTTGAAAACGTCATCTTTCTTAAATCTTCAAAAACTAATACCTCTCTGACCTTCCCTTGTCAGTAAGCCCACGTGTTCTTTCGCTTCCTTCAGTTTTAGGTGATTCGCCGTGCCTTACCAATCTAATAGCTGTGATTTCATCTCGCCCTTGATGTCCTGTCAGGCTTTATACAAATATACCACTACCCCTAATAAATGGTAATGGTAAAATAGATGTTTATATATAATTTTTCTAGATTGCATATAACGTTTTTGTATTCACGACGCTCTACCACTAGGGGAGCGATACGGTTGGGGCCATCTTACGATACCTTCAAAATGTCTCATTCATTTACTAAGTATTCAATTACGGGATAGGAAACCACATTCCTATCTCTATAGGTTGAAAGAATTACGTCACTTTCTGTACTCAAAATGCCTTGTTGTAATATTACCGGTTTGAATCCTCTTTCAATTGCTCCATTATAGGTAAATAACACGCAATGCTCAGTTGCAAATCCTGCAATGATAACTAACTCAATACCCTGATTCAACAAGATTTGTTCCAGTTCTGTCTTCCAAAAAGCATTCGAGTGCTCTTTAGTCATTTTCAGATCATTATTTTGGATTTGAATTTCCGGTATAAAATTATATAAATCTCTATTTGATTCTTGAATGCCTTCTAAATATCAACAATTAAGAACCCTAACCCCATCGAATCACAACTCCTCAAAATATTATCAACTACCGATGGCTACAGTAATACTTGTAATAAGCAGCAACAAAGATACAGGTGCCCAAATTCTTCTTTCCCATACGCTCCTTGTAATAAAGTTCAGTATAGTAGCAGTCACCGAAAAAATAACAACAAACCAGATAGCCGATTTTGTAAACGAATACCACCCCGGAAATATTAAACCTGATTTACTTAGCACTATAGAGGCTAGTAATGTCAGAATAATGACTTGAAATAAACAGGCCATACGCATAGCTGGTGGATATTTTCCGGGAAATTTCCCGCCCATTGCATAACTTCCCCAAGGCATTCCTGCTGCTAACGCAAGTTGAAATAGAATTACAATTCCGATTAAAGTAGAGAATATTATTGCTGATATTGATACAAGCATAGTTACACCTTCTTTTTAGGATTAACACCAGAATCAGTACTTGACAGGCAGGGATAAGCGGATTCAAGCCGTTGGGCAGACTGTATAGCCCTTATTATCGTGCTGATATACTAAAAGAGAACAGACCGGACTGAGGTGACGCTAATTGTGGATTCAATGCCTTCTTTAGCCCGCTTTCAGCAGAATAAGTGCACCTCTGTCCGCCAAATACGAAATCAGGGGTATTTCAAGAAGATAACGTCTCCTGGGTCCGTTCACAACCCGAATTTGAACTTAGGAATTTCCTTTACAGGTGTCGATCATAACTACGATCCGAGTAATTCCTTTTGCACAGTATCCCTCTCCGTCAAGAACTGATAATGATGTTGAGCCTCTTTTTAAGTTTCACCTATGATTTAAAATTTTTTTTATTAATCTCCAAATCACTTCGAATAGGGAGTAGCTAATTCCGAAAACAATTATCCACTCGATCATTTTTGCTTCACCATAATAATGTTCATATAATTTTACCGCAGTCAAAGTTACAAATATTTGAATTAAAGTGATTATCGTATACATATAGTAATTCCTATTCATACTATTCCCCCACAAACGAAATTGCCTTCTTTTTTACGATCATGACCCTACATTGTATGTCAGCGCACTCTTCGAATAGACTCATAATTAGTCAAATTGATACCCGCATGTACCAATTAATTTATTGTTTGTCTTTAAAAATAAACCCCATGCCCACTTATTCCGTACTGAGACTAAAATCCATTCCGAATTGAATTAATCCTAATTTTTGTGCTACTTTATAGACAGTTAATTTTTCTCTTCTTCATCTCCAACCAATAAATTACCACTTGATAATTTCCATTTTTCACTTACCGAATTCTCACCAGTATAATAATCTACTTTATCATCAGTTTGAAATACTTCTTGGTACGGTAATATATTAATCTTACCAGAATCAGGATACTCACAAATGTCTATGCCAACATTCGTACGAATATCAAGATACTTACATGGTTGTTCTGTATGGTTAAATAGTTGATGTGCTCCTTTCGGTCCCATTTCAAAAAACGCAATATCCCCTTCGTTTAATTCCACATATCCTTCTGGAGTTCGTAGCATTGCTTTACCTGCTAAAACAACAAATATTTCTTCTGCATTCCGATGGAAATGATATGGGTACGAATACTTACCGGGATCTAACGATCTTATATCGAAATATAAGTGTTTTGATTTGACCAATTCTGCCAATTTATCACTTGTATGCCAAGCGAATTCTGCAATTGGTGACTGCCTTTGTGTAAAAGTAATATTCTTTTCATTAAAAATGTTAGCCATATGAACACCTCATTATTTATTTGTTTTTTGGTTTTATGTATGGTCTTATAAATCAATTTACAGCCCTTTCCGATAACGTTGTTATATTCACGAACCCTCACTGGCTTAAGGGACGCTAGCCCCGGGTCCGAAGGACTTAGCCAGTGCAGGGTTGTCTGCTGATTTCGCTTCCTCGAAATGCCTCTGCAAACCAAGGACCGTATGGCCCGCAGCGTGAATACGGTGTTATATGGCGTAACTGCCTTCTTTGATCAACATTCAAATTCTTGTACAAGTATTGAGTAAATATATGAATCTTGCCATCTATTCTTAGATCTAACATGTTCTCTTAAATGCCCTTCCTTCTTCATTCCGATCTTTTCCATTACTCTTGCTGAGCCAACATTCTGTGGTCTGCACGTCGCATAGATTCTATGAAGTCCTATTTGTTTAAAGCCAAACTTTAACAGTATATTTGCAACCTCGGTTGCAAACCCATTACCCCAGTAATTCTTAGAAAAACAATACCCGATCTCTGCATTGCTCCCCTCAATGTTTAAGCAACAGTTTCCGATAAGGTCATTAGTAGTTTTAATAGTTATTGCCAATTCATGTTTTTCTCTGGGATTTATGTACTGAGCCGAAATGGATTTATTTATGAAATCTTTAGTATGGCCTTCTGAGTTGGGGCCCCACAATGTATATTTTGTTACTTCCTCATCGGAACAGTAACTATGTACCCTTGACCAGTCTTCTTCTTTGAAATCTCTTATTAAAAGTCTCTTGGTTTCGATAATCATTTTTGTCACCTAATCTTTTATGTTGTATTTTTATAAGCATTGCAGTTATGTCATATAACGTTTCCGCATTCACGAACCCGAGAGGCTTAAGGCAGCGTAGCTGCCGGGTCAAAGACTTAGCCTCGCAGGGTTGTCCGCTGAATCCACTTCTCGTAATGCCTCTCGCGGACCGAGGGCCGAATGGCCCGAAGCGTGAATATTGTGTTATCGGATGTCAGCAGCTTCTTCGAAAAACTAATTTCATTTATTTGCTTTCCTTTATTATATTGTTAAAATTAATGATTTCACCAACCTTGTATTCTATGAACTCCTCTTTATTGCCCCTATAGATATTAATCACGATAGAGTTTAACGCGCTCCTTATTATTTCTTCACTTAACCCTTTAGAATAAAAAACAAATTCTCCTTTATATCTCGCTATGTTTTCATAATTATTGTTTTGTTCAGAAACATTTCCAAACCAATACCTATTAATGTTATCTATGGAGTTTAGTGATTGTTTCCATTCTATTAGGGCGTGTCTGAAAACTAGATATTGCTTCAAAAACGTAACCGTAGCATAATTTTACAAGGACGAAATTACAAGGAGCTTGTAAAAAGATGCTAAGACGCCACGAAATTAAAGACCAGGACTGGGAACGAATACAAGATTTATTGCCACCCGAAAACACAGGAGAAGGCAGGCCCTCAAAATCCAACCGAGTGATGCTTAATGGAATGCTCTGGAAAGTCAAAACAGGTGCGCCTTGGCGTGATTTGCCTGAACGGTTTGGTCCTTGGAAAACTGTGTATTCCCGATTTCGTTTGTGGAGTAACGACGACCTTTTTCAAAAGATTTTTGAGGCCTTGACCCGCGATGCGGACTTGCAGGATGTCTCTCTGGACAGCACCTCCTGTAAAGTTCATCAGCACGCAGCGGGGGCTAAAAAGGGGCCGAAAACGCCGAAACCAATCAAGAAATCGGACTTTCCCGAGGGGGCCGTAATACCAAAATCCACGCCGTAGTAGATGCGCTGGGCAATCCAATTCGCCTGTATTTAACACCTGGAAATATCCATGACTGTACGGTAGCCGCCCACGTCCTCTCTGACGTAACGTTGTCTGGCAGTGCTGTTTTAGCCGATAAAGCTTACGGAACTCTTAGCATTCGAACGTATATTGAATCCCAAAACGCAACGTTCTGCATCCCGCCTAAATCCAATACGACAGATCCTTGGGACTGTGATTTTTACCATTATAAAGAACGCCATCTTGTGGAATGTTTTTTCAACAAACTCAAACAATTTCGTGGGATCGCAACACGCTATGACAAACTTTCCCGAAACTTTTTGAGCTTTGCCTTTCTGGCTTCTGCGATGATTTTGTTGAAATAGCTCCATTAAGATTAGTTTTCAGACACGCCCTAGTTGAGGAAATTCAATTTTAGTATTTGATGAATGTTTCACCTCAAAATTAAATTCTAATTTCCGAAAATGATCCTTGGTTGGGTTAATTAATCCTTGAGTACCGACTTCACTGTATTGTTCATTACTTAAAATTGAAACAAGTGCTTCAACTGTAATTTCTGGTTCAGGAAAATTATTACAAGAAGCTGAGAATAAAACAACAGTTAGTATGCTTATTAATCCCCTTAAGTATCTCAAATAATCGCCTACTTCCACTTCACTTATTTCTATTCATTAAATCTCTTCAATATATGACACACTAACTGATTTTAATCATTTCGCTGATTTCCGATAACGTTGTTGTATTCACGAACCCTCACCACCTTAAGGCCGTCAGGTCGGCCGCGATGCGGTTAGGTGGTACAGGGTTGTCGCCTGATCAACATCAGTACATTTACCTCGGGCGAACCAAGGAGCGTCAGTTCCGCAGCGTGAATACGGTGTTATCAGAAGTCATATGCCTTCTACGAGTTATCTTAACATTCTTCATTCAGGTCTTTCTTTAGGATATCCATAAATGCTCCTGTAATGTTTTCTTTCCTCGGTAAAATCCCACCATTGCTTTCCATAGCAACTATTATTTGCGTAATATATAATGAATCTAAATTGATCTTCTACACAAGGATCAATCCTTTCCCCATATAAATGTTCTAAATCATAAAATAATCTTGCACCGTCTTTATCTCTTAATTCATTCCAAGAATAATAACCTAACATTAATAAATCCTTTGCAAATTTAGGTCCAATTGAGGGTAAGCTTTGAAATTCCGATAATGCCTTTAGTTCCTTTGCTCTAGATTCTGAAACTTTTAAAATTGAACATATTTCGTTAAGTGTAATTTTATGAATTTCACTTATGAGTATTTTATTGCTTCTTAGCTCTTTTCTCTCTAGAGTAGTTAATTCTAGTTTTGGGCTCTTATTCTTTTTCATTCTCTTACTCCTTTTAGAGTTCACTAGAATTTAATTTCATATGATTTCTGATAACGTTGTTGTGTTCCCGACGCCTCACCACCTTAAAGCCCATAGGGCTGGCCGCGATGCGGTTAGGTGGTGCAGGTGTGTCTGCTGAATTATCTTCCTCGAAACCCCTCTTGCGGACCAAGGATCGCTTGCAATCCGCAGTGGGAACACGGTGTTATATGATGGGGATGCCTTCTTCGAGTTACTCACAATATTGTCTTATCGTCTCTAATACATCTTTAAATGGTTTTATGTCTTAAGTGACTTTTGAATATTCCTTTCATTTAACTTGCTTTTGATTTGAAGCAATTATTTGAATGTGGTATCATATTATTAAGAAAGACCAAGTGCTGGTAACACTTGGTCGATACAATTGGCTTGGATGGTTTATTCCCCTTCTAAGTTCGTAGGCAATAAAAACCCACCTTCGGCGAGCAACCTTGGGGTGGGTTTTTACTTTTTCTTGTTGTTATTAACATACGTTAAAAGAGCAAGGATAAACATTCCAAAGAGGAACATAATCGTCAATGCATCTTTTACTTCCATGGCTTCACCTACTTTCGAAGGGAAACCATGCCCACCCAAGATTCAATTGTATCTATATTTTACCAGTTATCCCTTAACCGCACAAGCGTTCTTATTAGTCTTTTAGTTTTAATAAGATCTTTATAGATTTGTATCCCTTTCATATAACGTTCTGGTATTCACGACGTCCCACCACCCTAAAGGAGCGAAGCGACTGGCCGCGACACGGTTGGGTGGTGCGGATGTGTCCGGCTGAAAATGCTTCCTCGGTACTGCCAATTGCATCATCGAATCCACATCTAACTTCTGCCGGACCAAGGACCGTATGGCCCGTAGCGTGAATACGGTGTTATATGAAGGATAGGACTACTCGATTAACTCTCAAGTGTTGGATTCCATACAGCGATGCTATCTCCTGGAACAGCGATTACATCCCAATGTTCATTCTTATTAGTATTGTTCCAAACCCCCAATTGCCAGCTTTCATATCTGTCATGATGTCCAAAAACAAAAAGCACTTCCCCTGACTCAAAAGTAATAAAGAGATGAGGAATTGTATCTCCTAACTTTATATCTATCACTAGCGTTGCAATAACCCTGACATAAGATTGAGATATCGATATTATTGGATTTAAAAGAATATTTTTACATCTCGTTTTTCGTCTTAGAAGCTAAAAGGTAAGGGGGATATACATGTAGGTCAACAGTTGTCAATTTAATCCATATTTTGTGTGTGAATTACTTTTTGCTCGGCCGAAGTTCACCCACCGTTGTTCGTAAGATCTTGGGCTTTTGCCTGGCTCCCGGCGGTTTTCCTTTGGAGGCTCTGCGCGGTCGTAGCACCTCTTGTTCCAAGGAAGACCACGGCAGATAGAGATAGACCCGCATCACTTTGAGCAGTTGCCAAGGCGTATGTCTGGTGGCAAAAGAGGCTTGCACCTCTTGAACCAGAAGTGCTGTGATCAAGACCAGAAACAACTGGTTCCAGATCGCCTGCGGCTTATAGCTGTGCACATGCACCGTCGACAAATGCTGCTTGATCCATTTGAAAAACAACTCCACCAGCCAGCGGCTTTTGTAGATCTGTGCGATGTCCTCAGCCGACAAATCCCAGATCGAAGTGACGAGCCGGTAGCGACGTCCCTGCTCATCCGTGAATTCAATGAGCCGTAGCGTTTGCTTGTCGTCACGAAAGGCACTGCCCATTTGAACCTTGGTATCCCGGAGGATTCGGCCCTCGGCCTCCACGGGAGATTCCTCCAAAACAGTAGTGAATGCCCGATCTCTCAGACGCATCACAAACCGAATCCCATCCGTGCTCCATGCCTCCATCTTTTTGTAGTCATCGTAGCCCCGGTCCATTACATAAGTGGTGTCGGATGGGATGACGAGATGAAGGGCACAGGCCCGGTCCCCGACATTGCCGGAGGTGGGTACCATGGCATCGGGAAAGACGGTATCTGGCGATGCGGCCACGAGACGCAGGTGCATCTTCACGCTGCTGGCTTTGCGGGACACCCGCGCCCAATCCCCAAGGCCAAATGGCAACGAAATACTGGAGGCATCCACGATGCTCAGTTTCCAGATGGTTTTGGAGATCCCACCCAGCGTTGCCGTCCGTCGTTTGGCGCGCTGGGCAAGTTGCTGAAAGATCCACTCGGGCAGCTCGGTGGGCAGACGATCCAAGGAACGGGACAACTGGGAGCCACTGATGCTGTCGAGATGGAACAGGCGCTGCAGCTCGGGTTGTGCACGAATATGAGTTCGATTTCGCTATAGGAAGACCATCGGTTCATCTGAGCGACGACAAAAATAAAGACGGCTTTCATGACGGTGAGCTTTTTGCTGTAGTGATCGAACAAGGTCCGATCCAGAACGTTGACCGGAAGTAAAGATAAGAATTGACGAACGACCGAATTTACGCTAACGTTATCCATGTGAGTCTCCTTTGTAAGGGGGTATGGACAACGTGCCTACCCTTTTACAATAGGGGATTTTTCTATTTCTCGCCAGTTCGTTTATACGATTCGGTTAATGTCAGCTTTTATGCAACGCTAGTGTATATCTATAATTTGTTTTAATCGTAATTCACAAATAATTTTTGAAGCTTCTATCCATTCCAATTCTGGCAAATCGTCTACACTAGTCGGAATGTGTTCAGGAAAACAATCAAATACTTTAAATCTACTTTCAATATTTAAATAAATCTGACCATCTATTATTTGTCTATTTGCTTCTGATTCAGAAAATTGTACTTGTATGCCGTAAAATCTAATTCCTTCAACCTGAGAACCTACACAAAGGTACTTTAATGTCTGTTCTGCAAGACTCCTTTGAGTCGCTTCCAAAGTAATCACCTCTCTTAGAGAACTGCCTATCTTTCATATAACGTTCCCTGCATTTACGACGTTCAAGCGGCTTAAGGCAACGTAGTTGCCGGGTGGCTCCACCACTTAGCCGGTTGAATGTGTCCGGTGAATTCGCTCCCCGAAATACTCCTTCCGGACCAAGGGTCGCATGCGACCCGCCGCGTAAATGCAATGTTATCGGTTGTCAGCGACTTCTATGAAATACTTACAAAGTTCTTCCACTATCGTTCCCCATTAGTTCATCGGACATAGTAAAGTAGAAAAGGCTCGTGCCGAAAGGTTTCGGACCTATACCATACAAGATTCAAATTTAATGACTAATTATCTTTTCCCGTCGGAACAGATTTGGCCCATATAATAATTTTCATTCGAGGTAACTTAAACCATGAAACACCATCGAACGCCGAATTTATCAATAAATTGGACTAGACAAGGACTGAAGAATATTGGACCTATTGGAGTAATCGTTTTGCTGTCATCATTCATTTTATGATATGCCTCTCTTAAAACTTCTTCGTTCTCAAAAATAGCGACTATTTCCATAGTGGAATCTGCTGTTAATTCTTTTGTGCCACCAAAGTCACTTAGCATTAATCTAGTACCAAGAATGTGCATTTCCGCATGAATAACAAATTTTTCAGGCTCTTTTTGAGAATCATACATGATTGAATCCGTGTCGGTGTTAAAAGCCTTTTTATAAAGATCGATTGCTTCACAACAAGTGCCATTCAAATATAATTGTGGTACTAACATGCTTTTTCTCCCCTTTGTTAATTCACTTTGTTAAGAAGTATCTACGTAATTGAGTATTTAAATCTTTTCTTTCGCTGATTTCATATAACGTTGTTGTATTCACGAACCCGTAGGGTTGTCTGCAAGCATTCACTTCCTAGCCCTATCTTCTGCAGACCAAGGAGCGTAAGCGAAGCAGCGAGAATATGGTGTTATACGCTGGTTCGTTCTTCTGTGAGTCAACCACATTGCTTGTTTCTTTATTCGATTGTACAATGTTTATATATGTTTTGGAGGTGTTGTTTAATATGGATTGGCCAACTGTACGAGAAAAATATCCAGAAAAATGGGTCCTAGTCGAAGCTTTATCTACTCAATCCTTGAATCATAAAAGAAATATTAATAATATGTCAGTTATATCAGACTTCTTAAACCCTAAAGAAGCTTGGAGTTCATATAAAAAACTTCACTTATCAGACCCGAGTAGAGAATTATATGTATTCTATACAGGTAATGAACTCATTGAAGTAATTGAACAGCCATTCACTGGAATTAGAGGTCTTCAATGAAAATTCAATTAGTCAACGGTCTTCCGATTATCTCCTTCCCATTAACTTACAATAATCAAACCATCCTCTTGAACAATGTCCTCTTAGATACCGGATGTTCCACCACCATATTTGACACCGATATTGTTGATAAAGTCGGTTTAGAAATTGACTTTATTAGTGGTAAGTCAGTTCGCATGTTTGGTGTTGGTGGACAAAGTGAATTATGCTACCAGCAAGCAGTTTCTAATCTATTGATAGATCATCTTTCACTTCAAAACTTCACCATTCAACTCGGAATTACAAAAGAATCATATGGATTCGAAGCAATACTTGGTATCGATATCATGTTGCATTTTGGTTTTAAGATAGATTTTGTGAACTTAAAGGTTTTATACAATCTTTAACGAACTTGCGTATAACGTTGTTGTATTCACGACGTCCCTACACCTTAAGCCCGAAGGGCGGCCGCGATGCGGTTAGGTGGAGGGATGTGTCCGGCTGATTCTGCTTCCCTGCTACTGAAAATCCATCCCAGGGGGATATTGGGATTCACTACAGTTTGAGGGGACGATCTATGAGGAGGCTATTGATGATTCCACACGCATCAAGCGCCTGTTTGAGAAAGTGGAACGTTTGGAGCGAAGAATTTCTGAGCTCGGTAGGGAGAACCTTGATCTTCGCGTTAAGTTAGGATTGGAAGATGGTGTGCCCTTTTGAAGAAGCGATGCCGGGTCCGATACAACGACGCGCTTGTTCCTGATGTAACCGTCTTATGGATAACCCCTCAGATGCTATGTGCTATTTTTCACAGGTGGGGGAGTTTTAAATGCTCATGTGTGAATACTCCGGAGCAAATTGAGCCATCGTTCCGGTGAGTGAGAGCCACCTCTCCGGCGTTTTTGAGCCACCCTTCCGGAAGAGAGAGCCATTGCATGAAGCTCCTGCTAGAATGTTCTTTATGCGTTGTTGAAAGATAGCGCAAATCATTCGTGAGGAGGTCATACAATGACCCCATATCGTGAAATCTTGCGGCTTTATAGCCAAGGGATTAGCCAACGTAACATCGCCCTTAGTTGCGCCTGCTCGCGCAACACCGTCTCCAAAATCATTCAACGAGCTGGAGAACTTGGGATTGTCTGGCCGTTAGAGAAAGATCTAACGGATGGTGAGCTTCGCCAGCGGCTGTTTGCTGAGGCGGCCCAGGCTCCGACCCGCAAGCATCCGGACTACGCGTACATCCACAAGGAGATGGCTAAAAGCGGCGTAACGCTTAGTTTGCTTTGGAATGAGTATTGCGAGAACTGCCGAGCGAGCCAAGAGATTCCGCTCATGTATTCGCAATTCTGCCACCACTATCAGCAGTACACCATGAAATCGAACGCAACCATGCGTATCCATCGTAAGCCAGGCGAACAACTTGAAGTGGATTGGGCAGGACAAACCGCGTCCACCATTGACCGTGAGACAGGCGAGATCATGACCATGTATGTTTTTGTTGGCGTGCTGGCCTACAGCCAGTATGTTTATGTGGAAGCCTTCGCTTCGCAAGATCAGGAGAGCTGGATTACCGCCCATATCCATATGTATCAATTCTTTGGTGGATCCACTCGTGTACTCATTCCGGACAATCTGAAGACGGGAGTAGAAAAAGCATCCGGGCACTCCCCAGTGATCAATAAGATCTATCATGAGATGGCTGAGCACTACAACACCGCCGTCATTCCCGCACGTGTTCGTAAACCAAAGGACAAGCCGAATGTGGAGGGAGCCGTTGGTGTAGCCTCCACATGGATTCTAGCGGCGATACGTAAACAACAGTGTTTCAGTGTTGCCGAACTAAATCTAGCCATCCGGGAGAAACTCGATGCCTTAAATGCAAAGTCCTTTCAAAAAAAAGAAGGGAGCAGGCACAGTGTATTTATGACGGAAGAAAAACCGTTCTTACTCTCCTTGCCTGCTACCCCCTATGAGTTGGCGACCTGGAAGATCGCCACTGTCCAATTCAATTATCATATAAGCGTTGAGAAGATGCACTACTCAATCCCCTATGAATATATTAAGCATCGCGTAGATGTACGAATGACGAGAGGCGTGATTGAAGTCTTCTACCAGAATCACCGAGTATGCTCCCACCCGCGCCTTCATGGAAAGCCGGGGCAGTACAGCACGGTGGAAGATCACATGCCGGAGAACCATAAGAAATTCATCCAATGGAACGCGAACCGTTTTATCTCTTGGGCACAGAGTGTGGGCACGCATACTGCCGCCTCTGTCCAAGCGATCCTCAACTCCCATAAGGTAGAGCAGCAGGGCTACAGAAGCTGTATGGCCCTGCTCAAGCTTGCCGATAAACATGGCGTTATTCGCCTTGAAGCCGCCTGCGCCAGGGCATTGTCCTACACGCCAAGGCCTAGCTTCCAAAGCATCAAAACGATTCTAACTACCGGACAGGATCGGCTTGAAGCGCAGCCAGAAACACAGGAACCCTCATCCCCTTCTGAAAGCCATGGCTTCATCCGCGGCGCAGATTATTACGGGAGGGGTTAATCATGGTGCATGAACCGACCCTACGCAAACTACACGAAATGCGCCTCTCCGCTATGGCGGACTCCTATCAAAATCAATTGTTAGACCCAAACTTTCAAGCCCTTTCGTTTGAAGAACGTTTTGGACTCCTGGTTGACACGGAATGGTCTAGGAGAAAGAACAATCGGCTGACCACGTTAATCCGCAAGGCAGACCTTCAACAAAGCAACGCGTGCATTGAAGACGTTGAATATCACGCCGACCGCAAACTGGACCGGACACAGATCCTTCGCTTGGCAACTGGAACGTACATCCATGATAAACTCAATATCATCATCATGGGTGCGTCAGGTGCAGGTAAAACCTATCTAGCTTGCGCCTTCGGCATTGCCGCCTGCAGGAACTTCTACCCGGTCAAATATATACGCTTGCCCGAACTGTTAAATGAGCTTGCCGTAGCACGAGGGGAGGGGATCTTCCAAAGGGTGATGAAAAGTTATAAGAAGGTTCCTTTGTTGATCATGGATGAATGGCTGCTTGTTTCGCTAAAAGAAAGCGAGGCCAGGGATCTACTTGAAATCGTAGAGACACGCCATCAAAACGGGTCCACCATATTCTGCTCGCAGTTCGCTCCTGCCGGCTGGCATGGAAAAATTGGTGAAAGTACATTGGCAGATGCTATTCTCGACCGAATCGTACATTCATCCTACACGATCACAATCGAAGGCATGGACTCCATGCGTAAGCGCAAAGGACTCATCAACTAACCATTCCTACTTTTACAGGAGCTACCGATTACTAGTGGCTCCCACCACCGGAGAGGTGGCTCACTTTTCCCAGAGGACTGGCTCACTTATCACCGGAATGATGGCTCTATTTCATCGAAATATTCACATGTGGGGGGATTTTCAGTTGACAATTACATAATACATCTTTAAATGGTTTTATGTCTTAAGTGTCTTTTGAATATTCCTTTCATTTAACTTGCTTTTGATTTGAAGCAATTATTTGAATGTGGTATCATATTATTAAGAAAGACCAAGTGCTGGTAACACTTGGTCGATACAATTGGCTTAGATGGTTTATTCCCCTTCTAAGTTCGTAGGCAATAAAAACCCACCTTCGGCGAGCAACCTTGGGGTGGGTTTTTACTTTCTCTTGTTGTTATTAATATACGTTAAAAGAGCAAGGATAAACATTCCAAAGAGGAACATAATCGTCAATGCATCTTTTACTTCCATGGCTTCACCCCCTTTCGAAGGGAAACCATGCCCACCCAAGATTCAATTGTATCTATATTTTACCTTCTATCCCTTAACCGCACAAGCGTTCTTATTAGTCTTTTAGTTTTAATAAGATCTTTATAGATTTGTATCCCTTTCATATAACGTTGTTGTATTCACGAACCCTCACTGGCTTAAGCTGCAGGTCGATCCGCACAGGATTGGCCTGCCGGGTCGAAGACTTAGCCAGTGCAGGGTTGTCCCTGACATTGCTTCCCTGCCTCCGCCTCAGGGGACCGAGGGCCGTAAGGCCCGATGCGTGAATGCGATGTTAGACGATGTACAAGCCTTCTTTGATTTTACTTGCTAAATTCCTTTCGTATTTTCGTTATATATGAAAACACATTGCCAATTTCAACAAAATCAATTGCTTCTCGAAGTTTTGAACATATAAATTCTAATTCTTCTCTCCTTTCTTCTATACCGTCTTCATATTCTTTATAGTCATTAATAAAATCAGCTTCGTTTTGATATATATCAAATCTCTCAAGAACATATACTTCTTTAAGTTGTACAAACAAAGCTATGAAGTCTCTAATATTTTGGGCTACTAGTTTCATTTTTCTATCATCCATGGGTTGAATGAATAAGATAGGACATTCTTCAAGATCCTCAACAGTCCAGTTATTTGTAGAGAATGCAAAGTGATCCCCATCAGTGCCCGTACGCCCAAAAATAACTGCATCATTAGGAGTACAATGATATCTGTCTTCGTCATCATTAAAACTAATATAGAATCCCATATAGTCATCGAGTGAACTATCATACTTTTCTTGTAATTCAAAATCTAATTGAATAAGTTTCTTTAGAGTTTTTGGTTCTTTGTATTTTCTGAGCACCCATGTTTCCTCCCTGTGTTCTGCTTGTATTTCGCCTAACGTTCTTGTATTCACGACGCCCCACCACCTTAAGGGACAAAGTCCCGGCCGCGATGCGGTTAGGTGGTGCGGGTGTGTCCGGCTGATTCTGCTTCCCTGCTACTGCCAATTGCATCATCGAACACACTACTAACTTCTGCCGGACCGAGGGTCGAATGGCCCGATGCGTGAATATGGTGTTAGCTGATGGAACTGCCTTCTTCGAAACAACTGACATATTCTCTTCTAAGTATTGAATACATCTTCTGGTCTGTAAATTTCCCCTTTACTTTTAATTGTTCTCTTAATATCCCTTCAAATGTCATCCCTAATTTTTTCATCACTTTTTCTGATCCTAAATTTTCAAAATTACAACGTCCTTCAATCCGGTTTAATTCTAACTCTTCAAACCCATACCTAATTATCGGTTTTGTCGCTTCCGTAATAATTCCCATGTTCCAAAAATCGTTTGATAGGGCAAATCCAATCTCAGTTCGTTTATGTAATTCATCTATACTAACAAATCCAGTTCTTCCAATAATCTTGTTCGTATCTTTGTAAACTATTCCCCAATGATATGCTCCTTGAGAGTTATACTTATCAATTACTTGATTTATGTAATTTACTGAATCTTCTAATGACTTATGATTATCCCACCAGGTAAATGTTGTAACTAACGGATCAGAAGCAAATTCAAAATAATCACTAGCATCTTCTAAATTCAATCTTCGTAAAAACAAGCGATGTGTTTCGAAAACCGGAGAGTAATCAAATAGTTTATTAATTTTCATGTGTTTTATTCCTTTATAATAGATTTGCAGTTCTTTCAGCTAACGTTCTTGCATTCACGAACCCCGAAGGGGTTGTCCGCTGACTCCACTTCCTCGAAATGCCTCTTGCGGACCGCGGGCTCAGCCCGATGCGTGAATGCGGTGTTAGCTGAAGTACCTGTCTTCCTCGAATTAACTAAGACAATTACTTAAACTTTGTTCTTTGGAAACTAATAATGTTATCAAGCCTTTCGTCCCATTCACTTCCCAAATAAGAGTTTAGAAGGAAAACAATGTTTTCGTAATTTATTATGGTGATCCTTTGGTCAATATCCGCAAGTGCGCCATTTACATAACCGGTACAGAAAATAATACCTTTGTTTATCTTGTCGTTATTCACTGTATAAGCAAAAGATTTCACGTAGGTGTTAGTTAATTCAGTTATTTCATACAACTTGCACTCAATATAAACACGTTCCTCCCCATCTGGCCGAGCTATTGATGCAATAATGTCTTTGCCGCCATCTCTTGTCGCAGAAGTCCACTGCGTTTTGTAACCCATACGGGAATATAAATACTCAATTAACCATTCAAACTCTATCGGTTTCAATTTCATAAGATTTCGCCGTGGTTTATTTAAATAGATAAATCGAGCATAAATTATCTTTACACACTGACTAATCCCAATAATTCTTTCGTCCGGTAAATTATGTTGAGAATACGCGTACCCCTCTATTGCAACTACAGCTTGATAGGGAGAGTGAGGCAATAGTTCTAAAATCCACGTCAATCCTTCCCATGCATCGTTACGATTTCCAATTCTTTTATACATCTCATTTGATTCCATAGCTATTAATACTTTTTTCATTTCTGGGCTAATCATTTCAGTTTCTTTTAGATATTTGTATGTTTTGTAACTATCAAGATCAATATTTCTATTAATCGGAACTAATAAACATCGCAATAAAGACTTTACTTTACTGATGCTTTTACTTCGAATATTACTTATGTAATCTTCAAGCCATTTATCGTAAGGAATTCTTAATTGAGGGTAAACATTTTCTCCTTTTAATATTAATTCAAACCATTCATCAAAGTTTTGATAATTGTCAGAATAAAGATTTTGTAGCAACTCCATATTTATTATGCACCTACTTCATGGTTTTCTGTTTTGATCCGCAGGTATTTCAGCTAACGTTCCTGTATTCACGACGTCGAAAGACTTAAGGGCTGATTAGGATGAGCGAAGCCATCCATGACACCGGTTCGCGTAGCGAAATTAGTCTTGAGATGTGTCCGCAGCTTACGCTTCTTCGACTCCTGAGTTATCTTCCCTGTATTCGCTTCTTACCTTCTGGCGGACCAAGGGGCGAATGCCCCAAAGCTTGAATACGATGTTAGGTGTTGTTCTTGGGGGGACGTCTGTGAGCTTCTTTCCACATTTAAAATGAGTCAGTTTCCGAACAGGAAACGTTCCTTTGTATCTTCGAGTCCACCCGACTGGCTTTAAAATCCGTCTGTTTCCGGAGGAAACATTCCTACCCCTCTGTCAATCCGCATACCTTTAAAATCCATCGCTTTCCGCACAGGAAACGTTCCATTGATCCAGCCCTTCACAGTATTTATACGGGTTTCTCCCCCCAAGAATTTCACTTAACGTTCTTGTATTCACGAACCCTCTCTGGCTTAAGGCCGCCAGGCCGGGTGGCTTCGCCACTTAGCCAGTGCAAGGTTGTCTGCTGATCCCACTACCCCGAAATGCCTCTGCAGACCAAGGACCCGCCAGGGTCCACAGCGTGAATACTGTGTTATAGGATGTTCCGGCCTTCTTCGATTTTTCATAAAAAATATTCTTTGTAATGGATGGGACAGTTCTTTATTTAGTTCTTTATTCGGCCCTTACTTATATCTTTATTTAGGTCTTTATTCAGGTCTAAATTTAGTATTACAGGTTTTCACTGCATTAAAGTTATGTTATGATTTGAACAAGAAAGCCGAGTGCGGCTAACACTCGGCCATACAATTGGCTTAGATGGTTTATTCCCTTCTAAGTCTTCTCAGGTCATAAAAACCCACCTTCGGCGTGCAACCTTGGGGTGGGTTTTTACTTTCTCTTGTTGTTAGAATTGATGTATGTTAATAGTGCAAGGATAAACATTCCAAATAGGAACATAATCGTCAATGCATCTTTAACCTCCATGGCCTCACCTCCTTTCGAAGGGAAACCATGCCCACCCAAGATTCAATTGTACTTCTAGAGTTTACCATACTAGTCCATTGTTGGATAGAATGTTTGTTCGTCTTTTAGTGTTTTAATACGTTTTGCCGGAATTTCCTATAACGTTCCCGTATTCACGAACCCGAAAGGCTTAAGGCGCTTCAGCGCCGGGTCGAAGACTTAGCCTTGCAGGGTTGATCGCCTGATTCCGCTTCTTGGCTTCTTACCTTCTGGCGATCCAAGGGCCGAATGGCCCGCAGCGTGAATATATTGTTATACGCTGTTCCTGGCCTCTTGAGTAAACCTTCGAATCCTTATTTTTTGTTTTCTATATTGATTGATTCTTTTAGTTTTTTAATCGTTTTTAATATTGCTTCTCTGTTGTTTTTTTCCTTAATCCATTTAGGTAATCTACTAAAAACCCTTGATTATACCATCCTAATTTTTCATGTTTATTGCTTTCACGAAGTTTAGCTTTCACGTAGTCTTCAATAAATTCTAAATGTTTTAAATTGTAAGCCCATAGTATATTTCCTTTACAATTTGCTGTTAGCCATAGTTGATGATTATTCGAGTTCACTTCTATTCTGCCACAATGATTACAAACAAAAGTCTTCTTCTTAAAAAGGTTAAAAACTTTCTCTTCATTACTTGTTGTTACAGTTGCGCATTTATGACAAGAAGGGCACTTAACTAAAAAAGAATCAGCAAAATCATAAAGATGAAGTCTTGGATCTTTAAATCGAAATACCATGTGAAATCACCCTCATCTATTATTAAAGATTTTTCTGTTTTCAGGAATTGCGTATAACGTTGTTGCATTCACGAACCCGAAAGGCTTAAAGCGACGTAGTCGCCGGGTGGCTCCGCCACTTAGCCTTGCAGGGTTGTCCGCTGATTCCGCTTCTCCGAAATTCCTCTTGCGGTCCGAGGGACAGTTTAGCTGGCCCGATGCGTGAATGCAGTGTTATAGGATGTCAGCGCCTTCATCGAGAATGCCCAACAGCTTTTCATTTACTTTACATCCTTTGTAATTTCGCGAAGTTCTTTATCGGTTATTAGTTTATCAATAGCTCCAGTTTGATTCCTAATTAATAATTTGTGTTCTCCTTGAGCGTCAATTTCGATTGTCTCAACCGTCTGTGAAAATGGGATATCATACGTTAGACCCAATAACTCAATCAAATGGCCAGAGATCTTAAGATATTTTCCTTTTAAATAAAATGAGCCTTGCGCAGAATGACCAAAACCGCCTCCAAAATTATTGGATGTTAATTCACTCACAGACGTAACAACATTTTCCTTTTGATCATAAAAATTATCCACACAAATTCTATGTTGACCTTCTATTAATTGACCTTCTTTTATCAATCTTTTAATTTCACTGTTTCCATTATTAGAAAATATAGGTGCATAAGTTGCCTTCTCATATTCAGGTAAAAAGATATGCATACTAATAATAATCTTCATTATCCGTCCCTGTTCATCCAACTTGGTCGATGGTCTTAAATTATAAAGTTGAATATCTTTTCCTATCATCTTTGAGCTTGCTTCTGCATATTTGATAGCTGGTCCGGTGTAATCAGTAGCGGAAAAGAACATTCCGCTTGATACTTCATTTAAATCTATCAAAGCACCGCCTAATTTCTGAAGATCACCTCTACCTACTTTTGCGCCTTTCACAGTATAATCCTTTGCTTCTCCCATTTCCTTTTTAGATTGTTGTTCTAACAGCACATCTATTTGATACAATGTATTACTAAATGATCCCCGTAGTTTTTCATCATGTGTAACATTACTATCTTTGTTAAGAAGCTTCATCGCAACTGCTGAAATTTTTTCATATGCTTCTCCGTCCTTTTTGGGCTTATATCCAAAAATTTGTTCAAATAAAATATCAATAGGTGAACTCATTATTATCCCTCCATCGATTATTAGATAATATTTCAAACCATCATTAATGTGATAGTTTTGCAGTTTGAAGTTTTTGCGTTGATTTCCTATAACGTTCTTGTATTCACGACGCACCACCACCTTAAGGTCACGAAGTGACCGGCCGCGATGCGGTTAGGTGGTGCGGGTGTGTCCGGCTGAATCTGCTTCCTTGCTACTGAAAATTCCTCATCGAATCCTCTTCTAGCCTCTGTCCGGACCGAGGGGCGAATGCCCCAAAGCGTGAATACGGTGTTAGACGTAGTTCCTGACCTCTTCGAATTGCCACAAGGTTTTAATTATTGGTTAATATTCTATCGCCCTTAGTAGTTGGTTGAGATATTACTAAAAATTCTATTGAATCATCTGTCTCATTAAAAATTTGATGTGGTGTTTGTTGAGGTACTTCAATACCTTCCTGTTGATTTAATTCATAAACTTCTCCATTGATTTCAATTACAGCTTTGCCTAAGAGAATAAAAAAGAATTGTCTTGATCGATTATGATAGTGTCTTGCCTCCTCAGTACCTGGAGGCATTCTTTCGTGAATTATGCTTAAATTATCTTGTTTTAAGAGATGCCATCCATCACAATTAATTCCCCAAATATAATGTTCTCCTGTTTCTTTACTTATCTTCATTATGTAATTTACTTCCTTTCAGTTGCAGCATTTAGCCGCGGGTATTCGCGGCGACTATTAGTACATAGCTTTTCTTTTTGAAGATTCGACATTACTCAACATGTTTTTTTGTTCAGTTTACAATTTCTGTATTGGAATTTAATTTCCTTCTTCAATATGAAAAAAGAGTCGCTTCAATAATACGACTCTTCAAAATTAATCTATTTGTCGCCCTTCAGGAATTACGTCTAACGTTCCCGCATTTACGACGCCGACGGAGTCGGTGTGTCTCGGCATATGCTTCCTCGCTTCCTACCTTCCGGGACCAAGGGACGGCATAGCCGGCCCGTAGCGTAAATGTTATGTTATCTGATGCATCTGCCTTCTTTGGAGTTAACTTGCTAACTCTCTTCTTTATTGTATCAAGTGGTTAATATATGCTTTTTGTTTTGATATCATTTTAATACAATCTTTACATAGCTTTTCTTTTTTCAAATTGTCCTTAAACATAACAATATATTCTGCTTTGACCTTTAATCCACCACCCTTACAACTTGAACAATACGCAGTTCTCGCTTTACTCCCATTTACAATGTTTGGGTATTTAACTTTTAAATCTCTATCTTGTACTTCGATTAATTCAATTTGATATATTGAACTACTTCCAAAGTCATAGACATATTCAAAGATCTCATTCACCCTAATATTAAGTTTATCTAATTGTGGTTTCGAACCTGCGCCAAATCCTCCGGGTTCGATTTCACCTAATCCAGAATTTGAAAATGCCTTACCACGATAAAATTCACTTAAATGATCATAGGTATCATGGTGAAATGCATCTCTAATAATATTGTCGAATTGTCCAAGAGTTTGTGAACTTAATATCGCTATTGTTTTCCATTTTGATTTTTGTCCTTTCTTTGAGATTTTAAAAATTAGTACTTTCTCCATCGAATTCACCCTTCATTATTAAAGTATTTGCAGATGTTTCAGATAACGTTGTTGTATTCATGGCGTCCATCTCCCTTAGATAGCTCTTATCTTAGAGAGATGGATGTGTCCGGTTGAATATACCCACTGCACTTCTTCATCGATCCGGACCGAGAGCCGAATGGCTCGAAGCATGAATACGTTGTTATACGACGATTCTCACTCCTAGAATTACTCACAAAAGTACTTTAATGACTTTAATGCTTCTCCTGTTAATTCAATCTTATTTTCGTTAGTAAAAACTTCAATTGAACGTTTTGTAGCTAGCCTAGTTTTGTCAGTTATCTTGTCTAAAAAATCAGCCCAGTCATAAAAATCACTTTTATTAATTCTTAATGTTTCGGAATGTAGATATTTCTTTGATATCTCTTTCTCATCTAGATGTTGTTTATAATACTTAGTAGTATACATTCCGCCATGATGAACCAATAGATTGCGGTCATTAAGTAATTTATCAAACTTCTTAGATTCATCACTTGAAAATGGTGAAATAACTAGAAGATCCTGATAAAGAGAATTTACCGTTTTCGCAGTTCCAAAATCCAATCCTTCCGAAACAATAAAACCAATCTTGTCCTTTATTTCAAAATCAAAGAATAATATATCATTCAAGTCTATATTTATTTCTTTTCTTTTCTTTAGAAATCTTTCAAGTAATCTTGGACAAATATTTATTGCGGCTGCAAAATTGTTCTTACAAAAAGACTCGAAATAAGCAACAAGCGCAATTATTGAGACTATCGCAGAAGCATTCGATGTATATTGTTCATCCTTACTATTATCTACAATGGTTCTTAATTGATTGATATCCATGTCGTATATGGCACCAGAAGGAACATGACCTGCAAAATGTTTTAAATCAATCATCGTGAGTCAACTCCCATTCTTGTATTCAGATTTATTGAGAATTGTCGTATAACGTTGTTGTATTCACGAACCCGAGAGCCTTAAGTGACCGTAGGGAACGGGTCGTCAGACTTAGGCCGCAGCGGTTGTCCGGCTGAATTACCCTCGGCATTTCTACTTCGGTCCGGACCGAGGGGCGGATGCCCCGAAGCGTGAATACGTTGTTAGACGCTGTTGCCTCTTCCTCGAAATCTCCTACTAATAATTACATTACTTATATGTCCCTTGCTTTATATATGGTTTTGTTTAATATATCTCTTACAAATTCAGTCTTCTTAAGGCTGTAATTATCTATATCATATCGGTAAGTTTCAGCAAGTTTAATTTTCAATAATTCATAGTCTATACGAGCGGTTTCATTTGCTCGTAAATAATCTCGAAATGCAATATGTTCTACAAATCCCTTTCCGTCTTTAGGGCATACATAAAGATGATACTTCATGCATCCATCGTTATGATTCCTTCTAAATACTTCTCGCCCCTCTGTTCCTAAATCCCCCTCATACTCATATCCTTCTTGTGCTAATCGTTCAATAATACTCGGCAAAATATCATATCTCTCAATTACAACATCAACATCAATAATCGGTTTGGCTGATAAACCTTCCACAGATGTGCTTCCAACATGTTCAATAGTTAAAATTAAATCTCCGATATAACTAAATATCATTTGCTTAATTTTTTCAAATTCTGTTTTCCATTCAACGTTATATGAAACAACTTCTATTACTCTTCTTTTTTTCGTCATTTTTATCTCCTTAGACTTGACTGTAGAGATATTTTTATATTCATTTAGGCAATTGCGTATAACGTTGTTGTATTCACGAACCATCACTGGCTTAAGACAGCGCCAGCTGCCGGGTCCGATGGACTTAGCCAGTGCAGGGTTGTCTGCTGATTCCACTCCCCTGATAATGCCTCTTGCAGACCAAGGGCCGTCAGGCCCGCAGCGTGAATACTGTGTTATGCGATGCCCTTGCCTCCTTTGAGTCATCTACTCCAATAATATTGTTGCTTTTTCGATTTCTCCTTGTTCATCTAGGTATTTCAAAGTCCTATCAATATCTTCATTATTCATAGTTTTTACAATTATTAAATGCTGAATATTACATCCTGGTGAATCTAGATTAGGTTGTTCAAAATGCTTTACTAATCTTTCTGGCGTGGTTACCAAACACCATCTCTTCATTCCATTATTAAAAGTTATAGTTACTTCAATTAGATCAAAAGAGTCCAATTCATCATCGAACCTCCAACTTTGTAGTATTGGAACAGCCACTTTCCCCTCAACAAAATAGTTTTTATTGATCCATATTCTTCTGTTCTGATTTCCGATTATTCTAAATTTATCATCATCTTCAGTAATTACTTTATAAAACCTTCCTATAGTAATTGCATGTCCGTATACCCCAACACTGGTACAGGTAATAATTCTTTCATCCATGTAATCACATCCGATACTAAGTTCTGATTGGTCTTTTATGTTTCCAAAAATTCTTGCAAGGGTTTCGCATAACGTTCCCGCATTCACGAACCCGAGAACCTTAAGCCCCAACGGGGCGGCCGCGACGCGGTTAGGTTCGCAGGGTTGTCTGCCTGCCCCAACTTCCTCGACTTTACTTCTGGCAGACCCAGGGCCGTATGGCCCGCAGCGTGAATGCATTGTTATGTACTGTACCTGGCCCCACAGAGTTACCTTCAATAGTGTTATTGTCCTTTAGTCTTGTTCAATGTTGGTTCTTGTTCATCTTCTAGGTTGTATATCAAATTTAGTGCATAATAATATTCCTCTTTCTTAAACCTCATGGTCGGTACAAGCCCTAACCATTGTACTTCTTCGCCCAAGTCTTCAATATTGTTTGATAATTGGCTTGTATCAAGGCCTATCCTATTCCAAATTATCTCTTCATCCTTTATCATGACTTCCGCCACTATTACTGTGCAGTACAGATCGCAATCATCCGGACACATCAGGATCGGAAGGATTTCCGGATTCATCGTCGATCGGTAGCGCGATTGAGCGAGTTTTCTTTCTTCTTCAGAACTTAGCCAATCGATCATTACTGGAATTAGTCCTAAATAGTGATTATTCGGGTAAAATTCATTTAGCCTTACATCAAAAGCAATTCCATCAATTACTATGTTGTAGTGTTCATCTTGTATGTACTGACTTTTTAGCTTTTCAACTTTGATGTGATTAAATATGATAATCACCTCATCTTTATACTTTGGTATCAGGTATTGCACATAACGTCTCCGTGTTCACGACGTCTATTCACCTTAAGCCCCTCTAGGGGCGGCCGCGATGCGGTTAGGTGAATGGATGTGTCCCGGCAATCGCTTCTCTGACTTATCTTCCGGGACCGAGGCGGCCTGTCCGCCGATGCGTGAACACATTGTTATACGCTGTTGCACGCTCCTTGAAATACGTTCAAAGCTGCTCTTTGAATATTTATTGATAAACTCTTAATATGGTAATTTCTTGTTATAATAAAAATAGTAAGTGTTTGTTTTCTTTCATCTTCTTTATAAATTTAACGATTCCTCGAATAATAATTATTGATAAAATGATAATAATGACTGGACCAATTTCTAAAATAAAAACAGGAACTAGTGCTGATAATGAAACGGAAATCTCGTAAATAAAAAAATAATCAACTATTCCAACAACTACAAAAGACATTACAATCAATTGAAATTTCTGATAATAATAACTAAGTTTATAATAGGCTCTTCTTAAGTAATCAAAAGCTTTCATGCTTCACCTCAATGCAATTTATTTACAATAAGCTACGATTGTGTTTGGAAATGGTTTCAGGTGTTTGTGCAATTGCGTATAACGTCTTTTTCACGAACTTCACAATCGTTGGGTTTCTCGGTGGTATTTGTGTATTTCGGGAATACCCTCAATGTTGCTTTATTTGTGCTCTTTTTCCGTAGTGCGCAAGCTTAATATTCCATTTGGTCAAGTGGGCTTTGGATGCGTCGGACATCTTTTACACTTACATGCGTGTATCGCTCAGTTGTACGTGTACTTTGGTGACCAAGCAGCTCCTGAATATAGCGAATATCGATTCCTCCTTCCAATAAATGAGTGGCAAATGAATGCCGGAGTGAGTGTACGCTTACCTTTTTCGTAATACCTGATGATTCTACAGCTCGTTCAAATAGTTTTTGGACGGAACGTTCCGTCAAATGGCGCCCTTTTGTTTGCCCTGGAAACAGCCAATCTTCCGGTTTTTCTTGCTGAATGTACTGCTGAACCACTTTAAATGCTGAATCGGACAATAGGGTCAAACGATTTTTCCTTCCTTTTCCTTGACGGACATGCAGCGTTTTTCGATCTTTGTCCAGATCCTGATACAAAATAGACTGATGCTTCAAGTTATGGGTTGATTTCAGGATCAACATGACTTCATTCATGGACAACACATTGGGGAGTTTATTCTCTTTTTAGGTCTGATATAAGGGACAGTCTCATCTTGATGAAGCACCTTTTGAGAAAAAAATTTGATCGCGCTTATTGCCTGGTTAATGTAAGAATGTGAGCATCCTTTATGCAGTAAGAAAAGAGAATAATCTTGTATCAACCGATGATTAGCAGAAACGGACTTCTCGCTGGTATACTTCATAAATCGTTCGACCTGACCACAATAGGCCTTAATCGTCTTGCTGCTGTAGCCCCGTAAAATCAATTCATTTCTTAATTTTTGTTCCTGATCTGAATTCCATTTAACCGTAGTTTCTTTTTGTAAGTTAGCCCGTTCTTGAAATAAGTAGCAGTCCTCCAACAATTCATTTTCCACATATAATACGTCGTCTTTAAAAACGACTAACAGCTGTTCAACCTTCTCGAACGTAAAGGCAGAGTCCAAACAGCTTCTTCAGGGAGCCACTTTCTTCCCGATTCATTTTTGATTTTAGCAATGTCTACGCCCTTAAACTTGTTGAACTTTAAAGCCAATGTCTTCTCATCACGTTGTGTTATCGATATCTCCACAAGTCTCACCCTTTCATTATACCAATCGCACTAAATTATGGGAATTAAAAAAGGGAGACCGCAAAGTCTAAATAGACTTCGAAATCTCCCGATGCTTTCGGTGTATTCATTCTAATTTCAACAGAAACCCTGTCTTCTGATTTTTACTAAAGCCTGCATTCTCATAAAAGCTATGTACTTCTTCCCGTTTAGATCCTGTCATTAACATGACTTTATAACAATTGAATTGTTGAGCGATTTATACACAGGAGGAAATGAGCTCACCATTCCGTTCAATGACAATAATCTTGATAAACCTATCATTCCAGATGTCACCCCATAGTTCTTCAAGTGAAGCGTTAATCTCCAGTTCAGGATCATCTTCATGTAAATGCTTGTACAATTGAAGTAATTTCGGCAATTCATCCCTCTGTATTAATCTAGCAGAAACTGCTGGCATTATAAATGTTCACACTCCTTCCGATATGATGATTTCCGTTGTTGCCTCATAAGCTTTTAGGCTGGCCCGCCCGCCTATAGGATAGGTTAACATTGGTGAGGTGTGTCCGAAATCGACATCGGCAATCACCGGAATCTGCTCCAGTTCCTTTTTTGTCTTTATGATTTTTCTTAACAGGTCGCTTGTCATGTGGGATGCTTTTTGAAATCTTCCGATCACTAACCCCTTCACATGTTTGAAGTCAGATTGGTGGATCAGGGATTGCAGGTCTCTGTCAAAGGTGGCCGGTGAGGATTCATAATCATCTTCTAAAAAAAGCACGGCGTCCGCCAGACTCGGCATATATTCGGTTCCCTGCAGCAGGTTTAAGGTACACAGATTTCCGCCTATTATTGTACCCTCCGCTTGCCCCTCGTTAATGGTAAAAGGCCATTTATTCGTCTTGAAAATACGGTTCTCCTGATCCAGAAACCACGAATCATCGCTCCACTGTTCGGAGGGTTCAACTTTTATCTCTTTATCGCTTAACATTAATTTTTTAAAATACTCAGTTGTATATGCATTTCCATAGCGCATGGCGAATGTAGAGAAATGGGGTCCGGAGTACGTAATTAAGCCTGTTTTGGTGTAAATAGCATGACTTAACGCTGTAATATCCGAGTATCCGCAGAGCCGCTTCTCTTTGATCCGCTGCGATTAAGCTTAGACTTCTTGAAGGTGAGATCACACGTATTTCATCGCCTAATTGTAATTTGTCTGCTCTCAATGGACCCCACTCCTTTTAGCGTTTTTCAGGCACTGGTCACTAATCGGTATTTTGCTAAATAATCTCAAGCGCCCGTTCCATCTTGCGTATATACGCCGGTTCGTTCCCTGAACACATAAACTTAACATCCATACTTAACTGAGCACTCACCTGGGTCTGAGCTTTCACTGGAGCCTGAACATTCACTATGTCCGCGCTTTTCAACACTTGGGATAACCTTCTTACGGTCCCTGCGCTTCCATCGACGATTTGAATATCGGGGAACAGTTTTCTTAGTATATTTTTATAAAAAGGGTAATGGGTGCATCCTAGCACGATTGTGCCGTAAGTACTCATATTAAACGGTGCGAGCTTCGCACGAAAATAATCATTAATAACCCTGATGTCGAAGTTTAAGGCTTCGCAATATTCCACAAGCTCCGGTAAAGGCAAGGAATCCACTATACATTGCTCATCTACCCGGGATACCAGGTCGGTATATTTCGATTGCTTCAAGGTGAGCTCGGTAGCAAAGACCAGCACTCTTTTACCGGTTGACCGGTTCATTTCTACAGCAGGCTTTACCGCGGGCTCCATCCCGATGATGGGGATATCATAACCATTTCTTAATCCTGAGATCGCTATACTGGTTGCAGTATTACATGCGATAACAATGGCTTTAACATCTTCCCGGGTAATTTGGTCTATGGACTGTTTGACATACTTGTTTACTTCCTCGCTTGTTTTCGTTCCATACGGAACATGAAGGGTATCCGCAAAATACAAAAAGCTTTCGCCAGGCAGCCGCTTCATTGCCTCATGCAATACTGTAATTCCGCCGATTCCCGAATCAAAAAAAGCTATTCCCATTTCTCCCACTCCTATTAAAAAAACATCCAGCGCATATCCAGTGCCGGATGTTGACTCTTATGATGTATTTCTATTCTTACATTGTATGTTCCGGATTAGCCTCGGTTCCCGCTTTTATTAGTTCTGTTGCCCTTTGGGCCTTCCGTTCCTTTGCCTCCCGGGCCTTCCGGTACACTCTTTTTCACTTTAATTGGCTTCGCCGTTTTATTCCACCGGGTCCAGCCCTTGCTGCCCGTTCCTCGGCCTGTGCCGCCGCCCTTGCTTTTTGCACCCATATAATCACTCATTCCAAAAGTATTTGGTTCCTGCTTGATGCCCCACCTATCTTACCATTACTAAGTGTGGAATGTTATTCATTTCAGCAAATCTTACTTAAACCAGCCTTTCTCCTTAAAGCGGGTAATCGCTTCGATCCGGTTGCCCACACCTAGCTTGTCCAGAATTACGGAGATATAGTTGCGGACGGTTCCGGTAGTGATATACAGCTGACTTGCGATTTCTTTCGTATTTTTGCCGTCGGCGATCAGTCCCAGGACTTCCTTCTCCCGCTGGGTCAGCGGGTTGGATTCAACAGCTCCATAGGCTTCATCCATCAGCTCGGGAGCATACATGCGCCGACCGGCCATTACACTGCGAATCGAAAGTGCCAGTTCCTCACTGGGGCTATCCTTGAGCAGATAGGCATCCACACCGGCCTTTACTGCACGCTCAAAATATCCCGCCCGGGCAAAAGTAGTGAGAATCATAACCTTGCAGCCCGAGCCCTTGATCGCCTCCGCCGCCTCCAGTCCGCTCATGGCCGGCATCTCAATGTCCATAATGCAAATATCCGGTTTGTAGAGCTGAACCAGTGTTACGGCTTCTTCCCCGTTGCTTGCCCTGCCCACAACCTTCATGTCCTCTTCCAAATCCAGCAGGGAGGCAAGCGCCCCAAGCAGCATTCGCTGATCCTCGGCAATGACAATTGTAATCATATTGACGCCTCCTGTTCAGACTGCTTAAATACGTTGGGGACCTTGATCACAATTGTGGTTCCGCCATCCCTCACGATATCCATACAGCCGTTTACAAATTCGAGCCGCTCTCTCATGCCCTGCAGCCCGTGACCTTTAAAATATAAATGATCCCCCGGAGTTCCAGCTCCGTTATCCCTGACCTTAATGGTCAAATCCGTGCGGGACGGTTCAATGCTGATGCAGCAGGCCTCGGCCTTGCTGTGCTTCACTACATTCGTAACGGCTTCCTTTATGCACATGCTAAGAACATTCTCCGTAATCAGCGAGGTGTTGGTCAGCTTAGGTTCACCCTCTAGCGAGAAATCTATTTCCGCCGCCTTCAGCAGCTCCCGGATACGCACCAGCTCCTCCTCCAACCGGATGCCGCGCATCTGTGTAACCATTTCGCGAACTTCCTTCAAAGCGCTTCTTGCTGTTTGGCGGACATCATTAATCTCGGATTGTGCCTGAGCGGGATTTTTGCTGATGAGCTTGCCGGCCAGATCGCTTTTGAGGCCGATCAGCGAGAGCTTTTGACCCAGTGTATCATGCAGATCGCGGGCGATCCGCTGACGTTCCTCCAGCTTGACCAGCTCGGAGATACGCTTGTTGGCATCCTCCAGTTGACCCTGGAGCTTATCCTGATTGTTGCGGTTGTAGGTTGTGACCGGAAGTAGCACGACAGCAATCATGCTCACAAGCACAAATGGCAGCTGGGTAATAAACACCGGGTTACGCGAGAGCAGACCGTAGTTGATTGTAACTATAGTAGTAAGCAGATGAATGGAATACAGCGTAAAGAATCCGATGCGATTCTGTATATTCCCGATAAAAAAGGCCAGAAACAGCGCAAAATACACATATCCGAACAGCAGCGTCATGGTGATCGAGACCGCAATCTGCACACTCGTCCAGAAATACACCACCCAGCCTTTGGATACAAAAGAAAGCACATAACATATGAAGAACAAGGCGATCATGATAATTCCGGAAACCACCTCGTACGTGGAGGATGACCGGAAGATGAAATAAAAAGGCAGAATGTAAAAAACGACCCACACATAAGGGCTGAGACCCGTGCTTTTGTGAAAAATATGATGCCACTTCTGCATGCCTGTCACCCTTTTTGCCATCGGTATAGTACCCTTATTTTAGCACAAACTATGCGAATTCCGGCAATCCTCATTAAAAAGAGAGGGAGATCAGAGCCCGAAGTCCTCTTTTCGGCTCTAAACTCCCTCTCTGGCTGCAATTCTAATCGGTGCTGTCGAATTATTCCACTCTCTGCAATCTGGGCGTTTGAACCTTCAACGCTTCCCCTTTTTCCTGCGGATTGCGAAGTCTGGACTTCATCTCCTTGAAGCTGACGAACCCCTTATTCTCCTCATCCCATAAACGGAAGTGAATAGCCTTCAGACTGGTGCCTATGGTAATGGTCGTCGCTTTTTGCAGCGGGGGCGTGGCGTTATGCGCTTTTTCCAGATTATAATTGGGTACCTTCGGGCTTAAATGATGGACATGGTGGAAACCGATATTGCCGGTAATCCACTGCAGCAGCCTCGGCAGCTTGTAATACGAGCTTCCTTCCACGGCAGCCATGACATAGCTCCATTCCTCTTCGTTCTCGAAGTAGGAATCCTCGAATTGATGCTGCACGTAGAACAACCAAATTCCCAAGACGCCGGATACAAATACGACGGGCAGCTGCACCAGCAGGAAGGCCTGCCAGCCAATGGCCCAAATGAGCACACCGTACAGTGCCGCGATAGAAACGTTAGTCAGATAAGTATTCATCCGCTCTTTGCGTCTTGCGCCTTTGGCATTGAAACGGTATTGGATCAGGAAGATGGCAATGGGCCCGAGTCCGAACATAACCAGCGGATTACGGTAGATCCGGTAGGACAGACGCTTCCAGCGGGAAGCCGCCACATATTCGTCCACAGTCATAATCCAGATATCGCCGATTCCTCTTTTATCCAGATTACTGCTGGTAGCGTGGTGAATGGAGTGGCTGCGTCTCCACTGCTGATAAGGAACGAGGGTCAGGACACCTGTAATGGTGCCAATAATATCGTTGGCTTTACGGCTTTTGAAGAAGGAGCCATGACAACAGTCATGACAAATAATAAACGTCCGAATCACAAATCCGGCAGCCGGGATCGCAAACAGGAGCGTGAGCCAGTAAGAAACGGAAAGGCTGAAGTAGGCTCCGTACCATAAAATCACAAGCGGTCCCAACGTATTAATGAGCTGTCTTATGCTCGCTTTACGGTCGTTTTTCTCGTAAGGGGCAACACTTTTTTTTAGACTGGAGAGCTGAGTTGTATGGTTCTTCGTCATCGCAGGGGTTCCTCCTTGATGTTTCTGGAAAAGTTACATCTATCTAATCTAATTATAGATAGGGTGTCCCCTGCTTAGTAGTCATAAACATCAAGTACAGTGTATGACAAATGTCATAGTTCCAATCCCCAATGTCATCCGTCAATTATCACGCTTCAGATGGCGCGTGTTTGCAAGAAACAGGGTGAAGACCAGTACCAGAATGGCTCCGGCATAGATCAGCGTGTCAACCGGACTCTCGTGATCAATAATGATGAGCCGGATGATTGCCGTAATACCGATGTAAATAAAGTAACGGAGCGGGAAATGATGTTTTGCCTCGAAGTATTTGATAATTAAGGCAATGAACTCGAAATACAAAAAATAGATCAGAATACCCTCCAATAAATCCAGCTTGTTTAAATCTCCCCCTTCTTTTATGAAACCAAAGATATAAATCGTTTCTTTGCCCAAAAAAATAACGAGAATGAGCGCCAGCACAATTAAAGCGATGTTCAGAACCCACTGCAGAACGACCGGAACGTACTCGAATTTGTTTTTTGTTTTCAATCCAAATCACCTCCTGCGCTAAAAGTAGTCTTAGTATAGAGGTGATTCCGTTTTCACAGCAAGCCATTTTGTATTCAGGCTGCAGCTTGGTTTTCTATTTCATCCACGGTATACTGGTCTTAATCTAGTTTATTCCTACTACTATCTGCAAAAGGAGATTACGAAATTGCCCATTAACCGTCCTTTAGTTACGAATAACGATTTACAGGAAGCTATGGTACGCAAACTTCATGTGCGTGTCTTCCAGGATGACCACATGGTCAATTCCAGCGCAACTGTCGTGCGTTTTACAGATGCCGATGTCGTTATGCAGTCAAGAGTAAGTGATCTCACTTATTATTCCCGGCGGAGCTGCCAGTTCTTTGAGGTAAGATCTTAACCACTCTTCATGTAACAGGCAATACCGCCATGCTGAAATTTCAAGCCGATCACTCTACGGGCGGCCTTCCCACCCTTTACCTGATAGAAACGAGTGAAACGGAACGTTTAACTTTTGCGAACAGCAATACAGGTACCTCCCATAGCGTTATTGATTTCTATGTTCCGCAGCTGGAAGCAGGCAGTGAGGGTCATGGGGGCTTTGGATTTAAAGATCCGAGCGGAAACTCTTTCGGGGCCACTAATATTGTTTATGCCTAATCATTGCTCAATCAGCAAAAAGGGGGTGTCCCACAAGCCATGGAAATGGCTGCCGGAACACCCTTCACTTTGTGGAGCAGGATTGAAGTGGGTGTTTAGATGGACGCTCCGCGAACGGACCGTTGCTCCAATCGCTGTGCTCTCCAGATTTTATTTATTTTCCTTAACGGTAAAAATCCGGAGAGCAAGGCGACCGCTGCCGCTTTTCCGCAATCGTTCCGTCCTCTCCGCTGCTTTCAGCTTGGAACCATTCCAATTATCTCTCTTAAAACAGCAAAAAGAAACCTCGAAGTCGGGTGGCTTTCGCTTGCCCACAATCTGCTGAAGCGGGCCGCTACGGATCAATAACGCCAAATGGCAAGCCTCCAATAACCCGGGGGCTTGCCATTTTTCTAATTTGAGAGTCATCGAAACTAAGAGAGGCTGTCGCATTCATAGAAAAATCCACTGATGAAACACCCTTTTTTCACAGTGGGGGATTATTTTTTTAATCCGGTCTTTGCTTTCATTTTCTCATTCAGAATATCCTGGAAGCTTTGGGTTTGCTCAAGGGCTCTTTCCTGCTTGGAATTGACCACGGGCTGAGGTCTAGTAAAATGATGATTGAAAGCCATAAGATTATGTACTGTCATACTCACTGGGTTCAACCTCCTTCCGTAATCTTTCCGCAATTTTTCGTGCATGTGGAAAGCTCATCCCTTATTTACCCCGCTCTTTCCAATCCTAAACAGTTTAAATTCAATACTGGAAAAACCAAATAACCTCCGGCCTTGGAAAATTGGCCGGAGGTTATTTCTGGATCATTCATATGAACATTCTTATTTCAATGCTGCCCATGAGGCTTCATTCAGGTGTTCCAATTCATCACGGGTGAGCTGGAAAGTCATGGCCCCGATATTTTCCGTGGCATGGCGTTCCTTCGAAGCACCAGGAATAGCAACAACAGTATCCCCATGATAATGGATCAGCCAGTTAAGCGCGATTTGACCAGCTGTTACGCCGTACTTTTCACCAAGTGCACCTAATGAATCTATTAACGGTCTGCTCCGGGTCATACTCTTGTCGTCCATTCCGGATTGCATCCGCCGAACGCGGGATATTCCGCTGATCTGCGCAGGGTCATTATGAAAGCGTCCTGTTAATATCCCCTGCTGCAACGGCGAGTAGGCAATGATCGATATCCCCAGTGTCTTGGCTGCTTCCATAATCCCGTTCCGATCGATATTACGGTGCAGCAGGTTGTATTTCACCTGATTCGAGACCAGAGTCAAACCATATTGCTGTAACAACCGGTGAGCCTCGACCATTTGCTTCGCTGAATAATTGCTGACTCCCACGTAGCGGATTTTGCCTGCTTTAACCAGTCCGGCCATGGCTTTCATCTCGCTGGCTATGGAAGACAAGGAAAAGGGCTGGTGAATCTGGTACAGATCAATCGTCCGCCCGCCAAGACAACGGATTCGCTCATCAATGGTAGATGTTATGGACTTTGCTGTACGGAACATGGGCCACCACTTCGTAGCAATCAGAGGAGTGAACTTTACGCTCTCCTCTGATTGTAATTGGTCCAGAACATAAGCCAGCGCTTCCTCCGATTTGCCGCCTCCGTAAATCTCTGCTGTATCTACCCAGTTCATACCGCCTTCCAAGCTAATCCTTACGATATCCAGGATGGCTCCTTCATCCAGATTGCTCCAATACCGTCCTATCAGTCCGCTTCCCCGGCTAAACTGCCAGCAGCCTAATCCCAGTGAAGAGACTGACAATGAAGACTGTCCCAAAGAACGTAACTTCACAGCTGTTGTACTTGGCCCCATTTTTCATCCTTCTTTCAAATCAAGTATTGATTAACGTATGTAATATTTTTAACATAACACTTCCATCCAGGAAATAGAACACCAATGCGTTAGGATTCGACTTGGGAGACAGATTCAGAATATTATGAAATATGGTATAATTACCCTGCCCCATTGCTCTTTATGACAAATGGATACCGGATACACCATAATAATGGAGGGAAATCATGTTTAAAATTATTGGTTTTATGCTGCTGTGGAACTTGGTGGGAAATCCTTTTCTGGCCCTGCTTATCCTGCTGGTTGTCCTGTATATTCTGGACCGCAGATATGTAGGCATCTTCCCCAGTATTACGAAGCCCTTCCGCAGAGCGCGGCAAATCTCCAAGCTTCGGACTACAATTTCGCTTAACCCCAACGATGTGTCATCCAAATATGAGCTGGCCCGGCATTTGGCGGAACGCAAGAAATATAAGGAGGCGAAGGAGCTATTTCTGCAAATTGAAAACCGGTATGAGCAATCCGCGGAATACTGGGTTGAACTGGGCCGTGTGAATCTGAAGCTGGGACAAATGGATGAGGGCGAAGCCCAGGTACTGCATGGACTGGAGATTAACCGCAGGGCGCAGTACGGTCAGCCTTATCTTCGGTTAGCCGAGGCCTTCCGCCACACGGACCGAGACAAAGCGTTACATTATGTAACTGAGTTCCAGGAAATTCAGTCCTCTTCGAGCGAGGCTTACTACTTGGCCGGGTCCATGTACAAGGCTCTCGGCAGAGTGGATGACGCGAAGCGTGCTTTCGCGGAATCTACAGCCATCTACCGAACGCTTCCCAAATACAAGAAGCGGCAGGAACGCAGGTGGGCGCTGCGCAGTTTTTTTGCTAAGATGCGCTAGTTGAATTTCTACTACTACATACTTATAGAAATTCAAGAACCTCTATGTTCACTTATACAAAGTGATCGCATAGAGGTTCTTTGATGTTACATATTCACTTCATGCTTCGGGGACTCCCCACTCTCTTTAACGCTGAAAGGCCACCAGTTCGCCCGGCCGAACATCCGGACCATAACCGGAACAAAGAACGGCAGGAATATCAAGGCATACAGGGCCAGGCCGGAGAGAACAACCGTAGCAATCTGCATCATCGATAATACCCCGGAAGGATACATCGAGGCGAAGGTGCCGCCCAGAATAATCACGGCTGACAGAATGACTGTTCCCATATTGCGCATTGCGTGCAGAATGGCTTCACGAACATCCCAGGTTTTGTTCTCGTTAAAGCGGGCCATCAGGAAAATACTGTAGTCCACTCCCAGCGCCACCAGCATAACGAAGCTGAAGAACGGTGTCGTCCAGGTTATTCCGGCATAGCCCAGAAGATTAACAAATATGGCTTCGGTCACACCCAACGCTGTAAAGTAAGTGATCACAAGCGATAGGATCAAATATACCGGCATAATAACCGATCGGAGCAGCAGCACCAATATGATGAAAATACCACTAAGCATCAAGATAACCGTCCGTGTGTAATCCTCATTGGAAACGTTCTGCAAATCACTGTAGGTACTGGTCACTCCGCTAAGGGCCGTTTCGGCATTTTCCAGCTTTGTGCCTTGAACCGCACGGTCTACAGCTGCCTGAATTTCTCCAACGCTGTCAATCGCCTCGGAGCTGTAAGGATTTCGAGACAATACAACATCCAAAGTCATCACTTTACGGTCTTCGGACAAGTAGTTGTCGAATACCTGTTGAATTCCCTCTGTTTCAAGCGCCTCTGCCGGCACGAAGAAGCCGCTTAGCTCATCATCCTTTGCCGCCTGGATTTGATTGAGATAATCCTGCGCAGAATCCAGTCCGCCTGTGATCTGCTTCAAGCCGTCCGCGCTGTCGCTTAAACCCTCAGTCAGCTTTCCGATCTGTCCTGTCAATTGGCCGAAGCCGTCGGCAAGCTGCTGCTGCCCGCCTTGCAGCTGATCCAGACCTCCTGAAAGGGAGGGAATCTTATCAACGATTTGACCTTGACCGGCTGCTGCCTGATTCAGTCCCGCCTGAAGCTGTCCGATACCCGCCACCAGCTTATCCAGCCCCTGAGCCAGTGCGGTTTGCCCGGCGGCTGCCTTGGTATAACCGGCATTCGCCTCATTCAAACCCGCAGTTGCACCCTTCAGCTGCTCTGTAATTTGAGTGAGTCCAGCAGCAAGCTGTGCGGCACCTGTACCGCTTTGCTCCACGGTTCCTTTAATTGTCTGATAATCCGCATCCTGAAGCAGATCCGGGTGACTGGTCTCCATTCCCGTAAAGGATTTGCCCAGTCCATTCAGCGCAGTCGCTACACCCTGAAGCCTGACATTAAGCTGTCCTAACCCGCCATCGAGTGCCGACAGTCCACCGGCGATTTGCTGATAACCCGCCAGCAGGGCCCGGTTAGCATCCGCCAGCTGCTGTGCACTTGCCGCCGCCTGTTGAAGTCCGGCTTTGATCTCTCCTGCTCCTGAGGAGCCGCTCTTTATGCCGTTCTCAATACGGGAGAGGCCATCGCCTAACGCAACAAGACCGTCCTTCAGCTCAGCCGTGCCTTTCGTCAGCTTTGCGCTGCCTGCTGATGCCTCCTTAAGCTTCGGTGCATTATCGCTTAGCTGCTGGCTCGCTTCCGACAATCCGGCTTGAATCTTGGTCAGGCCCTCTTGTGTCTGATTCAGTCCCTCCGAAAGTGTCCCTACCTGAGTCGGTATCAGGAAATCATTAATTTCCTCGCCTGTGGGACGCGACATGCTGCGAACTGTTTTAACGCCGTCCACCTTCTCCAGCTCGCGGCTGATTTTCTCCGCCAGTCCCATATACTCCGAGGTATCCATCCGGTCATCATTCTTGATGACGATCTTGCCAGGCATGGATTCCCCCGGCCCAAAGCTCTCGGAGATAATGTTGAAGCCTTTGACCGAAGCATAGTTAGAACCAATTTCATCCATGCTGTTAAAGGAGAGCTTTCCGTCATACGTGGCGAGAAAAGGGACAACCACCGCAGCAATGATCAGCAGGGCAGCCCAGGGTCTTTTCAAAGAAAAGGAGCCTGCTGCACCCCAAATTCGGCTTTCGCTATGCTCAAGCTTGCCGCGAGACGGCCAGAATAATCTTTTACCCAGCACAGCCATAAAGAAAGGCACAACAGTAACAAGTGCCAGCAGCATTACAGCAATCCCTACAGCCACAGCAACTGCTGAACGGTAGAGCATGAATTTCGAGAAGCCGATCGCTACAAATCCGACAAAAACCGCCAGCCCCGAATAAAAGACCGTGCCACCAGCCTTGCGGTAGGTTGCAACAATCGCACTTTGGGTATCTTCTGAAGCAGCAAGCTCTTCTTTGAACCTGCTGATCAACAGGATGCAATAATCCGTCCCGATCCCGAACAATACGGCAACCATAAATATTTGAGTGAACGTCGACAATGGAAAATCAAAGTGATCCACCAGGAAGGCCACAATGGATTGCGCTATAATATAGCTCAGCCCCACCGTCAGTAGCGGTACAAAAGGAGCTACGAACGAACGGAACACCACAAACAAAATAAGCAAAATAAAAACAACCGTAATGTATTCCGATTTCTTGAGTCCAGCCTCCGAGCTGACAATCGTATCCTCGGTAATCAGTCCCTCACTGGTTAAATAATGATCTGCATCGACGTCCTTGAGCAGCTTGTTAACTTTATCAGGAAGCTCCTTGACAGCCGCATCTCCGCCTATGACAGACAGGGCCACCATAATCGTCTTGCCGTCTTTGGCGATCAGCGTATCTTTTAGCCCGCTTTGCGAGAAAGGGTCCGTGATCGAATGAATATGTAATACTTCCTTGTTGTCGGCCAGCTTCTGGACACCCTGCTTGATACTCTCAGTTTCTTCCGCCCCGATCCCCTGCGGCTTGTTGAACACAAGAGCTACCTGATGCAGTGTTTCCCCGCCCTTGGCGTCAGCCACCTCCTGCATGATCTCACCCGCTCTTGAGGAGGTGTATCCTGCCGGAACCGAAATCTGCCCCTTTTCGCGGACGAGATCAGACATCGCCGGAGCCGTAATAAATAAAATCACCGCCGCTGCGAGCCAGACTGCAATGATAGCCCATCTTGCTTTTAAAATAGCTTTCAAATGTTTCTCCCTCCCGATTCCTGCATTAAGCTTCCCAGCTTCTCAAACATTCGGATAAACATTTCAATATCACTTTCCTCAAAATGGAACAAATAAGGAGATAAAATCACCTGTACTTGTTTCTCAGCAGCGTCATATACACTTTTTCCATACGTAGTCATTGACAAATACACCTGCCGCCGGTCGTTCTCGTCACGGGTGCGCTCAATCATCCCCGCTTCCACCAAACGATTGATGATGGCGGTAATCGAACTCTTTCCCACCGCGAAGGATTCTGCCAGGTAAGTAGAGGTGCATAGCTCCTGGCCATCAATCAGGCGAAGAATGAGATATTGATCGCTGGTCAGGTCTTCAGAAATTCGATCTCTTATTTGCGCATTAATACGCCTCGTTACTACCAAATAGGCGTCCAGGTAGCGATTAATCCAATGCTGAGCATCTTTTTCCAATCCTCTAACCTCCCTGCTAATAGTTCATGTATAGAATAGTTTCATTATAAAACTATATGGATTCCTCCTGTGAAAGTCAACTCTCAACCAAGCTGGCATTCAGGAAATACAAAAAAAAGGTTTCCCCGCAGCAGTATAACTGCTGCAAGAAAACCCTGCCCTGTTTACATATGTTATTCCTCATCCTCGGATTCATCGGTCTCATACACACAGCGGAACAGCTCGATGCCCGCACCGTTCTCACCAAGGCTGTATACCATAAAACCCAGGCTGCGGTAAAAGTTTGCGGCGACCTCGTCCTCTGTCTCTGCCATAAGATACCGTGGCTGGCGTGCTGTCAGCAGTTCCAAAATCATGCCGCGCGCGTATCCCTTCCCTCTGTTCTCCGGCAGCACGGCGATATGCTTGACCTCCAGCGACCCATCCTCAGTTTCTTCGTAACCTACGAGGCCAAGCAGCAGGCCATCCTCTTCCCAGCCATATAGTTGCAGCGCCGGTTGTTCGCTGTATTCTGCCAAGGTTTGCTGAAGAGCATCAGGCTCGTCAATTACCGCATAAGTCAGCAGCTCTTTTACCTCCGGTGTGCCTATGAGATGCTTCAGATCAATTAACATAGACATTATTCTTCCTTCCCGCCTTCAATAATCTCAATGCTTCCGTCGCTCTTGCCCAGAATGGCCATATCAGCGATTCCGATGAACAGACCATGCTCCACGACGCCCGTAATGCCCTGCAGTGCCAACGCCAGCTCCGGAGCCGAATCAATAACCTCGAAGCGGCAGTCTGCTATGTAATTGCCGTTATCCGTCCTGTACAGCTCTTCCCCGCTGCGGCGCAGCTCCGGCTTGCAGCCCAGCTTGGCAATCTCTGCAACCGTCCACTCCCAGGCAAAAGGAACAATCTCCACCGGAAGCGGGAATTTACCCAACGTATGTACGGCTTTGCTCTCATCCGCCACCACAATCATCCGGGAGCTATTGCCGGCGACAATCTTCTCACGAAGTAAAGCGCCGCCCCCGCCTTTTATCAATTGGAGCTTGCTGTCCAGTTCGTCCGCTCCGTCAATCGTCAGATCCAGGCTGTCAATATCGCCAAAGGCCACAAGCGGAATTCCCAGCTCACGCGCCTGCTCCTCTGAAGCGCGGGAGGTCGCTACTGCGGTAATATTCAAGCCTTCACTAACACGCTCGCCAAGCCTGCGTATCGCCCAATAGGCCGTCGACCCGGTCCCCAGCCCAACCTTCATGCCGTCCTGAACATATTCTACTGCTTTTTCTGCCGCCAACTGTTTCACATTGACACTCATTTAAATACCCCCACGTTATACGTTATAATAATCTATAATCACAATTGTATGAAACCCATGTTCAGGAGGATTCCGGATGAGAACCGAAAACCAGATTCAAGCCAAAATCAACGAATTGACCCTCCAGTGCAAATCACTGGAAACGCGTCTGGGCCCTTTAGCCGAGGACAGCCCGCAGCGGGATAACCTGAAGGCACAGCTTAGCCGTTTTGAGGACATGATCCTGATGCTCGAATGGGTTCTTAACGCGCCAGTCGGCAAATATCACGCCTAGGCCTTAATCTTATTCCAGGATTTTACCGTAACAAAGACTATCAGGATCCCCTACATAAGGTCCGAACAGATCAATCGGCCGGTAGCCATGCTTAACATAAAGAGCAATCGCTTCCGGCTGCTTGATTCCTGTCTCCAGTCTAATTTCCTTGTATCCGGCGGCTGCGGCCTTCTCTTCAAGAAATAGCAGCATTTGGGTCGCTATCCCCATGTTGCGGCAGCCCGGGTCTACGTAGAAACGCTTCAGCTCCATAGCCGGAATATCTCCCCCTAAGTAATCAAGCGGCCGTAATCCTCCGCACCCTATGGACAGCCCATTCTGATAGGCCACTACAAAAGTCATCTCTCTTACCTTCGGATCTTTAAAATCAACGACATAGATGGTTTCATGAGGGTAACGTGCCTTGAGATCCTCGTCCAAACGGTCAATAAGCCCCCTTAAATCAGGATTCTCCGGCTCAACAACAATAAAATTCACATCAGTTACTGGTAACACTTCGTACTCCTTCCGCAGCCCGCTTTTTTAATGGATAGATATTATTCGGCGGAAACATATCTTCCAATCTCTGCTTCATACAATTCTGCATTTTCTCTCTCAAAACAAATAAAATCAATTCTTGTCAAAGGCAATGAGCCTGGTTCATGCTCTTTAACATATTGGATAACGGTATGAAGGGCCGTCCTGCAAGCTAATCCTTTTGGGAAATTGTAAATGCCCGTACTAATATTCGGAAAAGTAATACTTTGGGCTCCCTTGGAACAAGCGAGGTCCAGACTGCTCCGGTAGCACTTGGCTAATATGGCTTCTTCCCCGCCTGCTCCGCCTTTCCAGATCGGTCCAACTGTATGTAAAATGTATCGGACCGGAAGTCTGCCTGCATGGGTAAGCGCGGCCTCCCCTGGAAGACAGCCGCCCTGCTTTTGCCGTATAACAGAACATTCTTCGGCAATTTGAGGACCTCCTGCCCGGTGAATCGCTCCGTCCACACCTCCGCCCCCATATAATCCGGAGTTGGATGCGTTCACGATAATATCCCCATGCCATTTGGTAATATCGCCTTCACTTACAGATATCGTCACATTGTTAATGATGATTTGCACGGTAGGCTTCCCCCTTCGCTGCTTCCTCCAGATTTATAATCAGCTCTTTCTCCTTGCTGTTAATGGTCTTGTCTATAAAGGCTTCATGCTCAATGGGTGCGCCCCCGAATGCAGATTGTCTTATGCTGTTAAGCATCCAGTTCTCCGCGTCCGTCAGCCTCATCTCGCCCTTCCCTTCAGCTACTCTATAAAGCGTGAGCGTAGTTGCCGGCCTTACATTATCAGTGGCAGTGGATCCATTCATCCCCGCAGGCACAGTCAATTGGAACAAAGGAACAGCACCAGACTCTTTAGCGTTGCCGGAAATGGGTAAATGATATACGGAATACATCAAAGAGGCACCGCGGGACGAAGACCCTGACTCACTCCGGTTCGCAATTAATTTGCTGTTCTTGTAGGCAAGTACCCCGCCCGCCAGCAGCAGCAGGAGCACGACAGTCAATAATGCATAAATCATCCGTCCTCACCGTCCACTTCACATTAAAAAAATTACAATACCGACTTAATATTATCACGGCGGGAACAAGTCTGAAATGGCTGAATTCGAAAGAAGAGATTTTTTTTGAAAATGGGACGGTTTCTCTGCGTTCAGTATTCCAATACCCTGTATCCGGTGCGGCCAATCCTATTTTCAGTAAAATATTTAAAAAGTAAGCGGTACCGTTTCTATATAGTTATTTTGAAATATTCATATTAACAGTTGAAACTTTGTATGGCATGTCTCATAATGTAGGTAGGAACGCTGCTTGTCAATCCATATGGAAATCAAGGGAGGATAACCGGAAATGAAATTTTTCTTGGATACCGGAAATATTGAAGAAATCAAACGTATTACCCGCCTCGGTTTAGTGGATGGCGTTACGACGAACCCGTCGCTGATCGCCAAAGAGGGCAGACTTTTTAAAGACGTTATTAAAGAAATCGTTGCCATCGTGCCAGGACCGGTAAGTGCTGAAGTTATCGGACTGAAAGCGGAAGAAATGCTTAAGGAAGCTTATGAAATCGCGGAATGGGCGCCGAATGTTGTTATTAAGCTGCCTATGACTGAAGATGGATTGGAAGCTTGTTATGAGCTTACGAAGAAAGGGATCAAGACGAACGTAACCCTCATATTCTCTGCTGCTCAAGGTCTTATGGCCGCTAAAGCGGGAGCTACTTACATCAGCCCGTTCGTTGGCCGTCTGGACGATATCGGCGTAGATGGAATGGCATTGATCAAGGATCTGAAGACGATTCTGACCAACTACGGACTGACTTCCGAAATCATTGCAGCAAGTATCCGTAACATTGCACATGTGGAGCAAGCGGCCATTGCCGGCGCACATATCGCAACCATTCCTGGATCACTCCTGCCTTCGCTTTGGAAACACCCGCTTACCGACAATGGTATCGAACGCTTCCTGAAGGATTGGGAAAAGGTTCCGCAAGCTTAAGATCAATATCCTGCCATAGAACGAAAGGCTGTCCCTTAGGTAGTTCTACTACTGAAGAGACAGCCTTTTTCATTTTGGATGTTAAATAAAATAAAGGCTTTGTGATATTGGGGTCAACACCAGAATCAGTGCTTAACAAAATGTTGCAACCTAGCCACACACCAGACCCTGTAACCGGTGATTAGAGGGAATTCCTCCCTGTAAATTAGCAAACCCACCTCATACGGCATGATTAGAGGGACAATTTCCCTCTATTTGCCTAAAACAAGCTAGCACTGACCACTTTAGAGGGATTATTTCCCTCTATTTGCCCGAACAAACTGGCACTCGCCACTTTAGAGGGATAATTTCCCTCTATCTGCCCAAACCTAATTAGAAATCCGGGGTATTTTAAGTAAATAGCGTCCCCTGAGCCCGCCAAAACGGTATTTTGGAATTAATTCGCTGCCCAACTCCAGATTTCCTGATTTGAAACCCAGCCTCATTATGGATGATTGTCCTGAAAGTTTGATAACAGGATTTACTGCGGTAACGTTCTACAAAGATGCTCCGTGAACGGACGTTGATCTTTTTTCTGTTCAATGCCGTTGCAATAGTAATCATACGGCCACTGTCGGGCAAAATTTACGACCGTTACGGTCCTGAAGCCTTGCTCATTCCCGGAAGCCTGTTTGTGATGGCCGGCCTGGTCCTGCTCTCCTTCGCTTCTTCAACCGCCGCATTGTTTCCGGCCGCGCTGTGTTATGGCATCGGGTTCGGTTCAATGCAGCCCTCCCTGCAGACCTGGATGATCCAGTCGGTAGAGCCACGCCAGCGGGGAATGGCGAACGGCATGTTCCTGAACTCGTTGGATCTGGGTGTAGCCGCCGGTTCCATGCTCCTCGGGGTTATCGCTCTATACACCAGCTATGCAGTCATGTACCGTTTTTCCGCACTGACTCCCGGACTTTTGCTGATAATCTATGTCTCGATTCTAGCATTAGGTCAGCGGGCCCGCTGCCGTCGGGCATGACGTATATGCCTTCCCATCTTCGCCGTCTTCCTGCCGACAGATTTTCCCGGCTTATTCTTATTGGGAGTAACAGCAAATAAAGTCAGCAAACCGCCAACTGCTCCAACAGCAGCCAATGTAGCAAACAGCACCCAATGCCCCCTGGTCATAATAAGCGATACTACTGGCGGTCCCAGTGCCACACCAATAAAGCGCATGCTGCTGTATAGGGAGGTGATGGTGCCGCGATTTTTCTTTTCAATTCCCTCCGTAAGAAGAGCGTCCATACAAGGCAGGGCAACACCGATCCCAATTCCCACCAAACTCAAAAAACCGACCAAAAAATAAATTCCATTACCAAATCCGGCAATCACCATCGCCACCGTAAGCAGCAACATACCGCTGAAGCCCAGCCACTTCATCAGCCCCTTGTTTTGACCGATAATTTTCCCGCCTCCGTAAGAAGACAGACAGAGCAGCGTGAGCGGAATCGCAAGAACAAAGCCTTTCATGGTACCCTGCAAATTATATTTCGATTCTAGCGTCTCCGATAAATAAAACAAAACTCCGAAGATCAGGAACATGCAAATCCCGCCAATGGCAAAAATAGCGTACAGCCAGCGCCCTTTTTTATGTAAAACACCAACAATCTCGGACAGGAATTCACGAATTCCCGGCTTCTCGTCCTTCTCGTCCTCCTCCGGCTTTTTGACAAGAAATAAGACCATTAGAAAAGAAATCGCACAAAGAATTGGAATCGCAATAAAAGGTGCATACCAGAGCAGCGTACCCAGATAAGCACCCAGGATCGGACTTAAAACCTTACCGAAGGTGTTCGAAGTTTCAATAATACCCAAGCTTTTACTGACTTCCTTTTCATCCTTGAACAAATCACCCACAAAGGGCAGCACAATAGGAAAAGCGCCTGCGGCTCCAATCCCCTGCAAAAAACGTCCCGCCAAAATGACCCAATATGCGCTGAGCCCGTCCATAAACCATGCCGCGGCAACGCAGATGGCTCCGCCAATCGCTGCAAGGATAAGACTGGGCAGAATGACTATTTTCCGTCCGAAACGGTCCGAGAGATAACCTGCTACAGGAATCATTAATATGGCCACCAGTCCAAAAACGGTAATCAGCATACTGACCTGAAACGCAGAGATATCAAGTTGCCGGGATATTTGCGGCAAAATAGGTATAAGCATGGAGTTGCCAAGGGTCATAATTAACGGAATGGAAGCTAACGCAACCAGATCCCATTTCTTATCCTTCATGTACTTACCACCTTCGTCTTTGTTCGCAATACTTCTTATTGTGGTTTGTTTCGGCACCTTTATTCATGGAAGCAAAAACCGCCCTTTCGCAAAATACGAAGGACGGTCTATGTTTCAGATATTAAGCGTATCGGCTTTAGATGGATTCGGCTGCAACGGTATCCACTTTAGCAGCAGGGAGGAAGCGGCTCGGCTCTCCCAGGCTGTAAATGTGCAGTAAATGCATCGCCCGGGTGCAGGCGGTATAGAAAAGCTTCCGTTCACTTTCCCGACTGTAATTTTGTTCCGAACCGTCGTAGATAATCACTGCGTCAAACTCCACACCTTTTGCCAGATAGGCTGGAAGTACTAGCGTACCCTTTTGAAAATTGGGGGTCTCTTTCGTAACCAGCCTTACTGGCAGCTTTCCTTTCAATTCAGTATACACACGTTCACTCTCTTCCGCGGTTTTACAGATAACGGCCACATAATGATAACCGCGCGAATGCAGCTCCTTAATGTCGCTCTCCACTGCGGCAAGCAGCTCAGGCTTACTGGACACGACGCTTACCAAAGGCTCTTCTCCTCGCCGGTTAAACGGTATGATTCGTTCCCCGCCAGGGATCATGGCCCGAGTAAACTCCACGATCTCATAAGTCGAGCGATAACTGCGCGTCAGCGAGATCACTTCCGTGTTTTCTTCCCCATACACGCTTACCAGGCTGGCCAAATCTCCCAAAACCTCACCCTGCGCATAAATAGCCTGATTAAGATCACCGAGTACGGTCATTTTGGCACGGGGAAACAATCTGCGCATGAACTCAAGCTGAAAAGGGGAGTAATCCTGCACCTCATCGACAATAACGTGGCGGATAAGTGTATTGGTGCGGAAGCCCTGGCTCAGCTCCTTCAGATATAAAAAGGGTGTAGCGTCCTCATAAGTCAACTCATTAGCATGTATAGTATTTAGGGTTTGTACGCATACATCATCCCACTCCGGAGGAAGATCATGGTTGCCGTTCAGACGTTCCAGCAGTTCCAGATTAGTGAATAAAGTGCTGTATAGTCCCTTCACATCAACAAAACGGCCACGCTTGACCCAGCGCCGCAGCGGCTTCAGACGCTGGCTGACCACATAACGGCCGAGCAGCTCTTTTTCCGTATCGTAGTCATCGAAGGATTCTCCCTTACCGCGTTTTTTCCGCTGCATCATTTGAAAGGCCCGATGGTATTCATCTGAATCCAGCACTTCGATCTGATTTTCGACCCAGTTCGCACTGCGCTCCTCGTGGCCGAAATCAGAGATTTTTTTCAGCAGCCAGCCAGTCATAAGATCGACCCGGTTAGCCAGCTTAATTGCGGGATCAAAGCTATAAAATTTCTGCAGCAGATCCTCCTTGCTTACAATCACCCGCCCCTGAAATACCACAGGCTTGAACAGCATGCCTTCACGCTCCAACAAAAAGACATACCTGCGGATCACATCAAGGAAGGACACCGAAGATTTGTAGGCTATTCCTGCTCTCCGTATCCCTGCTTCAGGTCCTTCCGGAGCATTTAAGAGACTCTCCGTCTGGTTAAAGACATCCTCCAGCTGAAATTCATGGCCCAGCCGGTGTTCCAGATACATCTGAAATGTCGTCTGCTGCATGTTTTCCTCACCAAGCTCAGGCAATACCGTGGATACATAGCTGTTGAAGAGAGGATTGGGAGAGAAGAGCAGCATTTGATCCGCCTGAAGGACTTCCCTGTATTTATATAGAAGATAAGCAACTCTCTGCAGAGCGGCAGACGTCTTTCCGCTGCCCGCAGCCCCCTGAACTACAAGCATCCGGCTTTTATCATTGCGGATAATCGCGTTTTGTTCTTTTTGAATCGTTGCCACAATGCTCTTCATCCGGTCGTCGGCACTATGGCTGAGAACCTGCTGCAGCAATTCGTCACCAATCGTCATCCCCGTATCGAACATGACTTCGATGTTGCCGTTGTCTATAACAAATTGACGTTTGAGATCCATGGTGCCGGCTACGACACCGCCCGGAGTATCATAGACAGCCGGCCCCGGTGCGCCATCATAGTAAAGACTGGATATGGGAGCGCGCCAATCATAAATCAGAAATGTCCCGTCATCTTCCATTAAAGAGCCAATTCCCAAATAGATCTGCTCGGTCTTTCCATTGGGCTTTTCCGTGAAATCAATACGTCCGAAATAAGGGGAGACCACCAGCTTTTTATATTTTTTCAGCGCCTTGCTGGACTGCAAATGATGCCGCTCGCGCTCTGATAGAATCTGCGACTGCTGCCGCAAACTTGTAGAAGTCTCACCAAGATCGTCCGGGCTGCTGAAATTAACGGTAACCTCTTCCCAGAAGTCCTTACGCATATCGACAACCTCGGTGCGGTGCAGGCCAAGCTCTTCCGATAAGACCCTGATACGGCTGCCTAAAAGCTTAGTTACACCGTTAACTCTCCCTTGTTCTTCTTTCCACTCGCTCTCATTATTCGTCACTGCTTTTCATCCCCTTTAAAAGGTTGAACTTATTCTTTCTCCTCTGACATCCGGTTGATTTGTTCAGCTACCCGGTCCAGCCGCTCCAGCTGATATCCATAGTCATACACAGCCGCCGCTACAATGGATAACCGCAGCTGACCTGATTTTTCAGCATTGTACCCCAGAATAGCCGCTTCCAGAAAACGGTCGTTATCATCACCCAGCGGGTCCGTATCCGTTGTATTCGGCTTTAGCTTGTCTTCAAATTTGAGTAATATGTGTTCATGGTATTTGATCAGCTGCTCCAGATGGCGGTCGAACAGAATATCGGTCTCCTCTGAACGCTCGGCCTGGAAATAATGACGATCCACCGCCTCCAGTACCTCAAATCCCTTTTGCACAGAGGACAGCAAGTTTTTGTAAACCACCATTTGGCGTGTCTGGCTGTACTTGGCACGTCTGAGCGATTTCTGCTCCTCTTCGAACAAACTGTACTTATCCGCAAGTGATTTGATCGAGCCCTCCAGCGCATTTTTCTCATCCCGAAAAACACTTTCTTTCATCTCATGTGAAACCGCGGTCCGCAGCAGCAGGGACAAACTTTTAAAAACATTCTCGATCTGCTGGATATATTGCTTACGGGGCTTGGGGGGAAACACAATAATATTAATTAGGAATGCCGACACAATGCCTGTAAGGGTTAGCAGAAAACGATTCAGCGCAAATTCCCATTGCCCGGAAGCTTCCATCACAGAAATAACGGTGACCAGGGTAAGTCCGATCGTATCTCCCCTGTTCATTTTCATACTTATCATAATAACCAGAATACACACAAGTCCAACCGCAATCGGTTGATTGGATAACAGCAGCCCGCCTAGGAGGGCAAGCACCGCCCCCATTGTACTGGTCTGGATTTGATCCAGAAAATAACGCCAGGAACGGTAAATCGATGGCTGCATCGCAAAAATCGCCGCAATCGCCGCGCCAACCGGAGATGAAAATTGCAGCAGCTCGGACAAGTATAAGGCAAGAGTTACTGCCATTCCCGTTTTAAGTATGCGGGCGCCAAAAGCCAAAACCATCCCTCCCATATTGTTCTAGAGCATAACATATGCACTATTTTGTACTTCATGCAATCTGTATGTATTCCATTAACCTTATTACCCTTGGAACACATTCACGAATTTTAGGACTGCTTAAGCTAATTTTCAGCCAGAATTCATCTTTTTGGGAATAATGATACAGCAGCACCATAATCCTGCACAAGAGGAGGTGAATACATGCGCAAAAATGTCAAAAGAATCATTACCCTTACAGCCGCCGTTTTGTTCAGTCTTTCCCCTGCAGCCGGGTTTACAGGTCATGCCGGAGCGGAACAGGCGACGCCTTCGCCAGCACCTGATTCGCTCTCTTCCGCCCGCTGCCATGAACATCATCACGGCAAAGACGGAAGATTTCATTCCGGAGGGCATTTCATTATGATGGAAACCTCCAGGCTGCTTGAAATGGAGTGTTCCTCACTAAAGGAAAGTCTCAAAGCCGGCAAAACTCTTCCCGAACTCGCTTTAGAGAAAAAAGGCTGGACTGAGGAGCAATATGTACAAAAGCTGTCTGAGGCCGCCGTCCGGAATCTGGATCAGGCCGTAGCCGAGGGACGCCTTAGCGATGCGGAAGCCAAAAAGCTTAAAGAACGGCTCCCTGCTATGTTGAAGCTGAAAATTAGCAAGATGGGTAAATTTCATGAGTAGCAATGCAGATACCTTCCCGATTCTTCAGGAAGGTATCTGTATATTAATCAGCTTTGCTCTTAGGCTTTCGGTATCCCTGATAGAGTTTGAATAAACCAATGGATAACATCAGCCAGGCGCAGCTGGCGGCATATCCCCCTATTACATCACTTGGATAATGCACCCCCAGATAAATCCGGCTCCACCCAATTCCGCCTGTCATAAGAACTGCCCCTGTAATCAACATTACACGTCCGGGTCCAGAACTTAAATGGCGCCAGAGCAGATAGGCAATTACCCCGTATAAGGAAAAGGCAGCCATGGAATGGCCGCTCGGAAAGCTGTATCCAACCTCTTCGATAATTCTGTGTATATTGGGCCGCTCCCGGTGAAACCGCAGCTTCAAAAACGTATTCAAAATTTGTGAGCCTAGTCCCACCCACAAAAACAATACCAGCTCCATCCGGTGCCTAAGCAGGAAAAAAAGCAACATCATCGTCAGAAGCGAGAAGCCGATGGCTAACCATGAAGAGCCCACTAAGGATAAGCCTTTCGCTAGAAAAGTCAGGGAAGGCGATTCTGCAGATTGTACTGCACCGATAATATAGTTATCGAAATAAGTCACTCCGTTCAAAACCACCAGCACCGCGATCACGGCAAAAACCACAGCAAACCCAATGAATAATACAAACTCCCTGTATTTGTGCTTTGAAATACTCATGAACGCTCCCCCTGTTAATCTCCGATGCTGCAGAACGTATTTCCTGAGAATGCCATTCCCGTGGTATACTTGCTTAGAAATCAATTCATGGAGATGGAGTGCTGCCAAGTGGAAAGTCTCAAGCTGCAGGAACGTTTGTTGAACCAATTCATTTCAACAAAGGTCCCGGTCACGATCTTTACAACTAATGGTGTCAAAATGCAAGGACTCGTAACCGCTTATGATGCCTTTACCATCACTTTGCATGGCCAGGGTGACGGGAGACAGAACGTACTGTTCAAATCAGCCGTGTCCACTATCGTTCCCCTTAAGCCAGTCTCACTCAAGTAATTAATGGAACACCGGAATTTTTTCCGGTGTTCTTTATATTTTGAACAATGCCGGCCTTACACATACAGGTTTGGATACTTCGGCTGTATTCCCTGTGAATGTCAGGCGTCCGGTTTTTCCATCCAGTGCGAACACTACCAGGTTATTTCCGTCGCGGTTGGCAACGATGAGATAGCCGCCATCCGGTGTTACAGTGAAGTGGCGCGGATGTCCGCCGCGTGTGGAAACATGCTCTATCAGCGTCAGCTTGGCAGTATCTGCATCAACGGCATATACAACAATAGTGTCAGATCCCCGATTGGAGCCATACAAAAAACGGCCGTCCCTGGACAGGGCAATTTCCGCGCAAGTATTTTCTCCAATGAATTCTTCCGGCAATGTAGGCACGGTCATCACAGTATTTAGAACTCCGGTCCCACGTTCATATGTGAACGATGTAATAGTGGAATCAACCTCGTTAATGACGTAAGCCGAGTTGCCGTCAGGATGGAAGGCTAAATGGCGGGGGCCCGCTCCCGGATGCAAGGCTGTGTCCCTTTGAGGCTCCAAAGTCCCGCTCTCCCGGTTAATACGGTAACACCGGATCATATCCAGACCCAGATCCGAGACGAATACAAAACGGCCGTCCGGGCTGAATATTGCCGAATGCGGATGCGGGCGATCCTGGCGCTCCGGATGAGCCCCGTGGCCCGAATGAACGGCTGTGTCGCACAAACGTCCGGTTTTCCCCTCCTCATCTAAAGAAACCAGACCTATGGTTCCTCCATGATAGCTGCATACCACCAAGTATTGACTGTCCAAGTCACGTGAAATATGGCAGGTTGTCATTTGGCTCTTGCCGTGGGCAGGCATTGTCGCTGTCCGGCTTAGCTCACTTAGTTCACCCGATTCCGGATGGATCGCGTAAGCCGCTACCTCTCCCTCTTTGCCGCCTTCTCCATTCGGCTTCTCCCCTATCGCATAGAGCCGCATGTTTAAGGGATCCACGTTAACAAAGGTTGGATTGGCAATACCTTCTATCTTATGCACCAATCGGAGTGAGCCCCCGGCTTCTCCATTGAACTGAAATACCTGGATACCGCTGTCAGCTGCATCGGAATATGAACCTGTAAATAGCAGCAGCTTTGCCTGTTCATGTTCAATCATTGTTCTGTTCCTCCTCGAAATGTCGCTTTCCAAATCTCTTTATCGCAGCAGTCATTATTATAATTTACCTTCTTTCACCGTCCATGACAAATGCAGCGAAGAAAATGTCATTAAATATTTTAAAAATAAGACTTCTCAAGCCTCAGGGAATATGATATGATGTAAGCGCTAACATTAATCTTTTATTTTGTATAAAGGGGGAACGTGAATGAGTAGCATCCTGCTGGAAGCCAAAAATGTTTATGAGGACTTCGAGGTGGAAACGGACATTCTGTTCTTTAAGGTCGGAGACCATGATCTGGTCATTTTTCACGGCAGAAACTATAATATAAAAAAGAGAATGTCTGCCGAGCAATTGAATCGTTTACTGTCCAATTCGAGCTACTATCATGTGAATGGCGGCTGTTATGTCAATCTAAACAAAATCAGCTCCATAGAAGATGACTGCATTTATTTCGGGGAAATGGGCTTATATGCCAAGCAGGTCCGTGTCCCAAGACGTAAACAGGAAAGCATCCGCCATCTGCTAAGAGGACGACTCAACGCTTAAGAAAAAATTCAGTTTCCTAGCATTCGAAAAGCCTGGGGTAACACGGAGACCCGTGTAACTTTTGGCTTTTTTTGCTATTCTTAATAAAAACTTAAAAAGAAAATGTGCTTTTTTATACTTTCTTAAGGTTTGGGATTCAGTTTTCTGATAAAGTGGTTTAAAGACAGGCAGCATATATATTGAAGGGAGTCATTACAAATAATGGACAAAAAAGACTACAATGAGAACGAACATCTGGAAAACGACGGTACTACGGAAGAACACAGCGCTTCCGCCAATGAAGTTGAAGGTCCTCTCGCAGAGGAAACCAGCCCGGTGATCGAAGAGGTTAACCCCTCGGCACCCCCCGCTGCTGCAGAAATAGAGCAAAGTGTTCCCGTAATGAGCAAAGTCGGTGAAACCCCGGCAGTCGTACCTGCAGCCCCCAAAAGCAATAAAGGCTGGATGATCGCTTCTATTATTCTGGCAGCTGCACTGGTTATTGTTCTGATTAAACCTCCTTTCCAAAAAGCGGACGGCGAAACTGCTGTAGCTACGGTTAACGGAACGGACATCACCAAAGATCAACTGTATGCGAAGCTGGTTGAGGCTGGTGGCGAAAATACGCTGCAATCCATGATTACCACTGCACTCGTTGATCAAGAAGCGAAAAAAGCGAATGTATCTGCCGTTACGGATGAAGATATCAATGCAGAGATTGAAGAGCTTAAAACCCAGTTCGGTGGAGAGGCAGCCCTGAATTCCGCATTGGAGCAAAGCGGCATGACACTGGACGACCTTAAGAAGCAAATGCCGATTCAAGTTCAGATGCGCAAAATACTGGAGCAGCAAGTAAAGGTTACCGATGAGGAAATTAAAACTTACTATGACGCCAACAAAGCGTCTTATGATATTGCTGAGACACAGGTTCGCGCTTCCCACATTCTCGTCAAGACCCAGGCTGAAGCTGACACAATCCTGAAACAGCTTAAGGATGGCGCAGATTTTGCAGCACTGGCTAAAGAGAAATCTGCAGATACGGGCTCCAAGGATAACGGAGGCGATCTGAACTTCTTCAAACGCGGCGAAATGGTTCCCGAGTTCTCCGATGCGGCCTTCAAGATGAAGGTTGGAGAAACCAGCGGTGCGGTTAAATCGCAATACGGCTTCCATATCATTAAAGTAACGGACCGGAAAGAACCGAAGACCTCTACCCTGGAAGAGAAGAAAGAGGAAGTCCGCAAAACTCTCATCACCCAAAAGATTTCCGAGATGTCCTCCACGTGGCTGGAAGAAATAAAAGCTAAAGCTAAGATTACCAACACCCTTACTGATGCCAAAGATGATGCTGGAGCTGCAACAGACGCACCGGCAGCTAGTGAAGCACCAGCAGCTGAATAGTACAAAGTTGGTCCCTGCTATATTTGAAGAACAAAAGAAATCGCTCCTTATAAAATGGTCGCTTCGACACTTCCATTTTACCAAAGGGCGATTTTTTTTGTGAATTAAAGAAGATTTGGGAGTAAGGGTTTCCGCTGAAAGCAGCGGAGAGAACGGAACGATTGCGGAAAAGCGCAGCGGTCGCCCAAAAGCTTTCCGAGGGAAAGCTCTCTTCGAAAGCATATGCTTTCTCCGGATTTTTACCGCCAAGGAAAATAAAAAAAATCTGGAGACCACAGCGATGGAGCAACGGTCCGTTCGCGGAGCGTCCACTCAGAACACCTGCTTAAGGCTTACTCAAAAGAGTTAAGAACCCTAATGTCCTTTTTTACGAATCTGCTTGTCGTGATGGTCTCCCCACTCTTTCGCCTGTGCGGTTGCAATAGCGATGGCCCTGCCTTCTTCGTAACCATCCTCCAGAAGTGCGTTAGCGATCTCAATGGTTTTGTGGCGGATGGGGGCAGTGAAATTTTTGAGTGAATCCGGATAATCCTCTTTATTCCAGGGCATACAAAACTCCTCCTTGATTCGGTTATAGTACTAATTAGCCCGATCCAGGAGGAGTTAAACGTAAGTACCCTTATTTAAATACTTTCACGCGATCTTCAATCGGCTGGAATTCTTTAGGGTCCGGAGCAGCCGCTACCGAGCCGAACGGAAGCTGTGCGATCAGTTTCCACTCAGCCGGAATGCTCCAAGTTTCTTTTACCTCGTCATCAATCAACGGATTATAATGCTGCAGCGAGGCACCAAGACCTGCTTCGGCAAGCGCTGTCCACACCACGAATTGAAGCATGCCCGAGGATTGGTTCGACCAGATCGGGAAATTGTCCGCGTACAGCGCGAAGTTCTCCTGAAGCTGCTTTACAATTGCCTGATCTTCAAAAAATAACACGGTACCGTATCCGCTCTTGAACGACCCCAGCTTTTGGGCTGTGCCTTCAAACTGCTCGGCAGGAACGATCTTCCGCAATGTTTCCGTTGTAATGTCCCACAATTTATCGTGCTGCTCTCCCAGAAGAACTACCGCTCTGGAGGTTTGTGAGTTGAACGATGTAGGGCTATGTAAAACTGCCTCTTCAACGATCTCTTGAATTTTGGCATCGGATACCGGGGATTCTTTAATGATGGCATATACGGAACGTCTTGTTTTAACTGCTTCAAAGAAACCATTCGACATAAAATAACTACCTCCATTTAATTTAGATACTTACTTTTTTAAATCATAATACATTTTTTCCGAAAACACAACTTCTAAATACAACTTTATTTGTCGGGTTTACATAGCGGCCAACTCTTATTGTAGCTATTCCAGGTTTTTTTATTCCGATATACATAAATACCTGAATGAGCTACAACGAATCAGCAAATGTATAGAAAGAAGGTATTTATATTTATGTATGAGCAGAACAAAAATAGGGCTCTGTATCCTACCGCTGCTGCTTGCAGCAAGTTTAAGTGTTGCAGGCTGTAGAGGTATCAGTTCATCTCTCCCAGAAGCAGCGTTCTGACCAAAAGATAGGATATAACAATGAAACCCGGCTCCCTCCGCTGTTAAGCGGCAGGTGAGCCGGGTTTCTTGTTTGGAATTCAGACAGTCAGGATTAGCTTATTTACGATCAACAAAGATCCAGCCTTCACTGTCGATCTTTACCGTCGCCTGCAGGGCTTGTGCTAATAAACGAAGCGGAACATAAGTAGATCCGTATTCATCCACGAACACCGGCTGGCCAAGCTTCACCTTAGTTCCGTTAATTACAGCTTCTTTGGAGCCCACCTTAAACAGCATCTTCTTGCCGTTCAGATCATCGGTTACCACAGTCTGACGGGTCCCCTTATTCCATGTTACCTTGGCATCCAAATCCTGCGCCAAATTACGGAGCGGGACAAATGTCGTATTCCCTTTTACTATTGGATAGTAATATTCATCATCAGGAGCGATCACTATTGATTTTTTCGTAATCCCGATATCCTCTTTAAGGATCCGATAGGCATTAGAATTAACATTAAAGTTTCTCAGTGTCTCACCCGGAGTCAGCTGGATTGATGTAAGATCAAGCGCACCGTTCTTGCTGATTGGGTCAGCGGTGACCGGCCCGTTAATATTCCACGACTCACTTTGTGCCTTGAAGGAAATGCTTTGGAGCGGCAGATCATCGCTGGCGGGGAGAGCTACATTCAACTCTACATTCTGCTTACGTACATGAAGATCACTGTCCACAAAGATGTCTGTCTGCAGCTTCGTCTCTTTACTTAAAACGGTACGCAGCTCAGGAGTAGATTCGTACAGTTTGTCCAGCTGTTTGTCATAAACCAGCAGTACAGTATCAACCGCAAGTTTTACCGCATCATGAAGCACAGTTACGACCCCTTCTTTATCTTCCAAAGGGATCATGTCGCCCAAGCCCAAATTAAAGGGATCAACGAAAGAATCGCTATTCGATTGCAGTACTGGCAGCAGGTAATCATACAACCCTTCAATCAGCTTTGTGAAGCCTTCAGTATCCTTGGATACCGAGCGGAGAAAGGATTTAAGTAATCCTGGAAGCTGGTCGCCGGTGAATTCCGCATGCAGCTTCGTCAAGTTCACCTGCTGACCGTATACGGCCTCAGTAACAGGGGACACGCTGATATCCGATGGATTCGGCAGATTGTTGACCACAAACTGTGCAAGAAGTTTAGATATTTCCTGCGTCTTCGCCTGATCTATCGGTTCCTCGCCTAATAGTGTTCCGTAGTCCGCTATAGGGAAGTAGAACGGCTGCTTTGCGCCTTCGACTGTAAATACCAGCGCTTCCTTATCCAGGAACAAGGTAAACGGCACGTTCAGCTGTTTGAAAACCACCGTACCCTGTGCAGAAATATTACCATTGTCCTGCAGTTTGACACGGCTTACATTTAAAGAAAAAGAATTAATAAGGTCCACGATTTTCTTATCTTCAGCACTTATCCCAGGTGCTGGGACGGCTTTAAGAGAGAGTGACATACTGGATTCCGATGACTTTACGTCTAAATCTCCAAGCAAGGCCTTGTTGACATCCAGTCCCCCTACGGCTTGACAGCCTGCCAGAATCAACAGTAATGCGATGAACGATGCAAACCATTTTGTGTGTACTTTTAACTTCCTCATAGCATCTCACCTCTATCTGTTTTTTAGATAACCAGTTTATTATCTCAGTAAGGGAAAGATTTGTAAAATAGCAATTTTAAACAACTATTTTTTAGTAGATTTTCACAATAGCCAGAACCAATAAATGTGCGGGATAAAAAGACCACCACACCCACCGGGGAATCCGATGTTTCTCCAAACGCTGCCAAAAAGCAGGACCCCATGCAATTATTATGGTAGGCACTATACTTGCCATTTGTATTAACCACCCATTATAGAACAAGTAGAGAATATTCAATGCCAAATGTGCCAGTACCATCGCATAGGATTTGGTATAACGGAAAATCAGAACCAGCAGCAGGCCATAGGCACCGTAATCCACCGGGAAATAGTCCATAAGTACACTAGCCACCGCAATAATCGGCAAACCCAGCCAGGGGTTAGGCAGGCGGTCCAGCACGGCCAGTATAACAGCCGCCAACAGCAGCGTAATCACGACGTTCAGCCCTTCAGGATTAATCGCCAGGTTATAGGGCAGCTGTGAAATGATGGCGATCAGCAGCAGCCTCAGTAAATATTTCGATCTGGAGGTCGTGTGAAGATGCCCTTGAACAAGCCCGTAGCAATAAATAGGGAAAGCGATCCTCCCTACATATCTCCAGGCCATTTCTTGCGGGAAAAAGATATAGCCAATATGATCGATCAGCATCGTTATCATCGCAATCAGCTGCATAGTTGTCCTCCGGTTTTTTTACTTATTATCTAACGGTTTGACATTCATCGCAAGCTGGAGGACCACATGACGAAAAAAGCCGCTCCCGGATCGTACCGGAAGCGGCTGGGATGATGGAATCCAAGCAGATATGACTAAGAGGTTTTCGATTTATTGTAAATATCAAATCCAACCGCGAGCAGCAATACAAGTCCCTTTATTCCCTGCTGCCAGTCTACACCGAGACCAACCAGAGACATACCGTTGTTCATGACGCCCATAACAAGACCGCCGATGATCGCACCAATGACGGTTCCAATCCCCCCCGACGCCGAAGCTCCGCCGATAAAGCAGGCAGCGATAGCATCCAATTCGAAGTTGGTGCCCGCTTTCGGTGTGGCCGAATTCAGACGGGCTGCGAATACCAGACCCGAAAGGGCAGCCAATACGCCCATGTTAACAAATACCCAGAACGTTACACGTTTGGTTTTTACACCGGACAGGCTTGCCGCCTTCTCGTTCCCACCCAAAGCGTATATATGCCGCCCCATAGTCATCCGGTTCATAACGAAGGAGTAGATGGCGATCAGCACCAGCAGGATGACGAGAATGTTCGGAATTCCGTTGTATTGGGCAAGCACAAAAGTAAAAGCATTAATAACAATTACAAGTCCCGCAGCCTTGGCTACAGATAACCAGACCGAGGCCTGCTCAAAGCCGTATTTGGTTTGTACTTTTCTGGTTTTGAACTCCTGATACACGACTACTGCAGACAAGAGGACGCCAACCAGCAGTGTGATCACATTCAATGCGCTTCCGCCAAATAAATCCGGGATAAAGCCGGAGCTGATTTTCTGGAACGACTTAGGAAAAGGGGCAATGGACTGCCCGTTCAGTACGATCATTGTCAAGCCGCGGAACAGCAGCATCCCGGCCAGCGTAACTATGAATGCAGGTATTTTGATGTAGGCGACCCAGAAGCCCTGCCAGGCACCGACAAGCGCACCCATCAGCAGTGAGAGAACGACTGCAAGCACCGGGTTCATCTGCATATCCACCATCATAATTGCTGACAATGCACCGATAAAAGCTGCCACGGACCCGACAGAAAGATCAATATGGCCGGTAATAATGACTAACACCATCCCAATGGCCAATACAAGAATATAGCTGTTCTGAAGAATCAGGTTCGTGACGTTAAGCGGCTTCAGCAAGATGCCGTCAGTAAGAATCTGAAAGAAAACCGATATAAAAATAAGTGCAACAATCATGCCGTATTGGCGGATATTTTTCTTGAAAAGTTCACCTATAGCTCCCATTCGGTATTACCCCCTGCTTCGTGTCATGTATTTCATTAAGGTCTCCTGAGTTGCATCCTTACGTTCCACCTCGCCGCTGATGCGGCCTTCGTTCATAATGTAGATCCGGTCGCACATGCCAAGAATCTCGGGCAGCTCGGAGGATATGACCAATACGCCTTTTCCTTCAGACGCCAGTTGATTGATAATAGAGTAGATTTCATATTTCGCCCCGACGTCAATGCCACGGGTAGGTTCATCCAGAATGAGAATATCCGGTCCCGTGTATATCCATTTGCTGAGTACTACCTTCTGCTGATTCCCACCACTGAGATTGACTGTTTTTTGCAGGATGCTCGGCGACTTGATGTTCAGCTTCTTCCGATATTCTTCCGCGACCAGCACCTCTTCGTTCTCATTAATAACGCCATGCCTGGACAGCTTGTTCAAACTGCTCAAGGTAATATTGCGTTTAATATCATCCATTAGAATGAGTCCGTAATGCTTGCGGTCCTCGGTAACATAGGCCAATCCGTTCTCCATAGCCTTATTAATGTCGGTTAAGTGCACTTCCTTGCCGTGAATGAATACCTGACCGCTAATGCGTTTGCCGTAGGATCTGCCGAATACACTCATGGCCAGCTCTGTTCGTCCCGCTCCCATCAGACCGGCAATGCCTACCACTTCACCCCGCCGGATATGCATATTAATGTTGTCCAGCATTTTGCGGTCCTGCTGCGTCGGGTGGTATACTTCCCAGTTGCGGACTTCAAAGATGGTCTCCCCTATTTGCGGAGTACGCTCCGGATACCGATGGGTCAGATCCCGGCCAACCATACCCTTGATAATGACATCCTCGGTAACCTGATCCTGCTTCATATCCAGTGTCTGTATCGTCAGCCCGTCACGAAGTATGGTTACAGAATCCGCTATCTTCTCGATTTCGTTCAATTTATGCGAAATGATAATGGACGAGATCCCTTGCTTTTTGAGCTCCAGAATTAGCTCCAGCAGATTCTCACTATCATCCTCATTGAGCGCCGCAGTGGGTTCGTCAAGAATGAGCAGCTTCACTTCCTTGGAGAGCGCCTTTGCGATCTCTACCAATTGCTGCTTGCCGACACCTATAGTGGATACCTGTGTAAACGGCGATTCCTTAAGGCCGACGGTTTGAAGCAGCCCTTTTGTCTTAACCGTCGTTTCGTTCCAGTTGATCACCCCGCGCTTTGCCTGCTCATTCCCGAGGAAGATGTTTTCCGAAATCGACAAATACGGAATCAGCGCCAGCTCCTGGTGGATGATCACAATCCCCAGGCTTTCGCTATCCTTAATATCCTTGAACTGGCAGACCTGTCCTTTGTAAAGGATATCCCCCTCATAGGTTCCATGAGGATACACACCGCTCAGTACTTTCATCAGTGTAGACTTGCCGGCGCCATTTTCTCCGCATAAAGCGTGAATCTCGCCTTCTTTTACCTTCAAGTTCACATTTCCGAGCGCCTTTACCCCGGGAAACATTTTGGTTATGCCCTTCATCTCCAAAATATAGTCCGTCAATGCTTCTCACCCAGCTTTCCTTGTGACTGTAATAACGGAAACGGCAAGCAGCCTCTTCAGGCCGCCGCCGCATTCCATCGTCCGCTTATTCGCTCCAACCGCTTCGCCGATTACTCGCCGAGTTGTTCTTTGGTATAGTAGCCGCTTTCTACAAGAACCACATCAACATTGGAAGCATCTACGGATACCGGTTCCAGCAGGTAGGAAGGTACGATTTTTACACCGTTGTCGTAGGTTTTTGTATCATTCACTTCTGCTTCAGTACCTTTAAGCACGCTTTCTGTCATGTCTACTGCTTTTTTCGCCAGTTCACGTGTATCCTTAAATACCGTTTGGGTCTGTTCGCCGGCAAGGATCGATTTGATGGAAGCCAGCTCTGCATCTTGACCGGTGACGATTGGCAGCTTCTTGTCCCCTGAACCATAACCAACGCCTTTAAGAGAGGAAAGTATGCCGATGCTGATACCATCATAAGGAGACAGTACGGCATCCAAATTCTCGGTAGCATAATTCGCGCTCAGCAGGTTATCCATACGGGCTTGGGCTGCTGCTCCATCCCAGCGAAGGGTAGCCACCTGGTCCATCGTAGTCTGTTTACTGCGGACAACCAGCTTGCCGGATTCAATATAAGGCTGCAGGATGGACATGGCGCCATCGAAGAAGAAGTAAGCATTGTTATCGTCCGGGGAACCGCCGAACAGTTCAATATTGAAAGGTCCTTTACCTTCCTTCAGTCCAAGCTTTTCTTCAATATACGAGCCCTCCAGGACACCGACCTTGAAGTTATCGAAGGTTGCATAATAATCTACATATTCACTTTTTTTGATCAAACGGTCATAAGCGATAATTTTAACGTTCGCATCATGCGCTTTTTGCAGCACATCCGTCAGTGCTTCACCATCGATTGAAGCGATTACAATTGCATTTACGCCTTTGGTAATCATGTTCTCGATTTGGGAAACCTGATTTTCCACAACATCCTCGGCATATTGCAGGTCTGTACCGTAACCCAGCTTCTCGAACTCTTTTACCATGTTGTTGCCGTCATTTACCCAGCGCTCCGAAGATTTCGTCGGCATTGCGATCCCAACCTTACCGCTAGCCCCGTTCGAACTGCCACTTGAACTATTGCCATTTCCACTGCCGCAAGCAGATAAAATGAGTACAAACGCCATCATCAACATCATCCATGAATATTTTTTCATTTCGGCACTACCCCCTGAAGTATTCTGTTGTCTTTAAGGAACGTTAGCTCCGTTTGACAATTTGAGTATAGCAAGGCGATGAGGGAATCGTATTTACACTGAAACTACTGTTTTTATAAAAATCGAACCTTATTGTTAGCGTTTTCATGAATGAGCGCATAAAAAGAAGGGTTTGAATAGATCAGACCCTTGCATCATTATGTCTTGTTAACCTAAGTCACACCACCTTCCTCCGGCAGCGCACCTTTGCGGAATTGCAGAGGAGACACCCCCGTATGCTTCTTAAACGCGGTGCTGAAATAATGCTGGGTCTCGTATCCCGTCCGCTCCGCAATCTCATGAACACTCATTTCCGTAGAATTCAGCAGCTGCGATGCTTTCCGAATCCGGATCTGGGTCAGATAAGCGCCGAAGGAAGTCCCTAACTCCTGCTTGAAGAGTCTGCTCAGATAAACCGGTGAGGCCTGAAGTATCCCCGCCATAGAATCCAGGGATAAACCGTATTCGCTGTAATGCTCCAGGATATATTGCTTGGCTCTGCGAACCATGGGCGATAGAGGCACTTCTTTGGAAAGGGAGACTCTGCACCTGCGGTATGATGCGGCAAGCTCTGTAATTTCTCCCTCCACAGGCTCGATCCCGACTTCAACGGCAATCTTGAGATTTATACGAACCTCCTGCTCCACCCTTGCCAGCATCGCTTCAGCGGCGTTTTCCCAGAGAAGAATCACAATAAGTCCACTCGAATCGCGGAAAATGGCTTTGGGATAGTCGCTCAGCAGCTCCATCGCAATATTCTCAATGGCAAACATAAACAACTGGCGTTCAGTCTCCTTCATCCCTGAATTCTGCAATTCCCATCTCCAGCGGATGATACCCAGCAGTTCAGGGCGTGCCTGCGGTAATTGCAAAAAATGAAGCTGTTCCTTAATCTCCTGCTGACTAAGATTCCCATCCAGCCACTCTTGGCAGAAGCGTTCACGCAGCAGCGGAAAATTCTTCAAAATTTGCCTGGAGGCCTGCTCCTGATGCCGGCTCTTCTGCCGCTCTTTCTCCAGCTCATCCCGTACCCCCCGCATCACCTGCGACAGCTGCTTTGGATCGGCCGGCTTCAAAATATAATCGTTCACCTGCAGCCTGATCGATTCCTGTGCATACGTAAATTCGTCATGTCCTGTAATCACGACGATTTTGCAGGCTGGCAGTTGCTCTCTTAATCTTTTCATCAGCTCAATCCCGTGCATAATAGGCATGTTGAGGTCAACGAGAGCTATATGAATGGAGTGCTGCAGCGCATTCTCCAGTGCTTCCTCCCCGTCCTCCGCTTCCGTTATAACCTGCAGCCCCAGTCCTTCCCAATCCACGGACTGCTTAATGCCTTCCCGGATAATATATTCATCATCCGCAATCATTACCTTCCAGCGCTCCATACTTGTATACCTCCATGTGCGGTTACTCTATATGCTTTTATTCATGTTATAGCTTCCCTCGAACAATCGGATGCCGCAAAATCACGGTAGTGCCGGTTCCTAATTCGCTATCGATATGAATACCATATTCTTTGCCATAAGTAAGACGAATTCGCGCCTGAACGTTCAGAATTCCATATCCGCTGCCGGTGCTTTCCGTTATATATTGCTCAACTTCACTGGAATCAGGCTCTTCTCCAACACTCTCAAGCTTATGCTGCAACATAGTGAGTCTTTCCCGTGTCATACCGGCGCCGTTATCCCGCACGGTCAGGTACAGTTCCCCTTCCCTTTCCTCCACTTCAATCGAGATGTGGCCAGGACCGCGCCGCTCCTTAATCCCATGATAGATAGCGTTTTCAACAATGGGCTGAAGCAGCAGTTTCAACACATATAACTCCTGCAGCCGCGGATCTGCATCAACACTGTAAGCAAGCTTGCTGCTGTAACGGGTCTGCTGGATTTTTAAATAACTCATAATATGCTCCAGCTCATCCGCCAGCGGAACGATATCGCTTCCCTTGCTCAGACCCAGGCGGAACAGCCTTGACAGAGACTGAACAACCTCCGCAATATCCTCTGACCCTTTACTCCGTGCCATCCAGTGTATGGTATCCAGTGTGTTATACAAAAAATGCGGCTTGATATGAGCCTGGAGGCTCCGAAGCTCCGCCTCTCTCTTCTGCCGTTCCTGCAGTTCTGTCAAAGAGAGCAAGCGGGCAATTTGTGCCAGCATGGTGTTAAAGCTTCGGCCCAGCATCCCTATTTCATCGGAGCGGTTTCCCCAGTAGCGTACATTCAAATCGCCGGATTCCGCCTTGCTCATAAAGGACATCAGCTGACCGATCGGACGGGAGATGGAATAAGCCAGATAAAAAGAGGCTGTCATCCCCAGCATACAGACCACAAATACAAAGGTAACGACATTAAACGTTATTTCACGAACCCCATATGCGGATTCTTCCATTGGAAACACACCCACAGTGGTCCACCCGGTAAAAGGGGATGTCCTGTAAATAAGCTGCAACCGCCGGCCCTCCACCTTCTCCGAGGTTATCCCCGAAGTCTCCGTGATCAGCTTCATGGGTATATTTTCCATAAAAGGGTGCTGAGGCGCGTAAATCATTTCCCCGTTATGATCCACAACTGTGAGATATCCTGTTTTGCCAAGCGTAACATCTCTGGCCGTTTCTGCAATAACACGAAGCTTCAAATCTACCAGAACTACCCCCTGTACAACCTGAGTCTCTGGATCAATTATGGCTCTTACCGCAGATACAACCTCGCTCTCCTTGTAATCGACATGGGACCTCACTGCCCGTCCATAGGGATGTCCAATGATTTTGAATATCCCCTTATTGTCAACGGCCTCTTTATACCAATCTTCGTGGGTTATACTGGTTCCCGAACGCGTATACATCTCATTGCTGATGAAATCTCCCTGACTGTTCACGATCATGATTCCAGCGATTTCAGAGCTGAGTGTCGTAAAGCCCTGCATAAACTTGCGGATGTTATACTCGGCGGATTCTCCACTGTACGTTCCTTCAGTTGCTTGTGTAGTCTCCTTCATTTCTCCTTTTAAAAAGCTCTGTACCCCGGGATCAAAGGATATCAGGTACGTAATCTTCTGCAGATTCTCGACGTCATTCTCCAAAGCCGCATTCACCTTGCCGATCAGCTGCATGGTATTCTCATTGCTCTGATCCTCAACAATACGGTCTACAGTCCAGCCTATCAGCAGGCCTAATCCGATAGCGGGCAGAATGCTGATGAGCAAAAAGTGGATGATGAGCTTGTAGCGTATCGGTAAATTATTCAATTTAAGCTTGTCCATGGTCAGCCTGTTCTTACGGGTCATCGCTCTCCGCCCCCCATGCAGCAGTTACTTGGCATAGTAATTATCCACATTTGCCCGCGTAACCACATCAATGCCGGTATCCACTGTATCCGGAACAGGCAGGGGCATATTATGGGCATACGCGGCAGGATCGGCAGCCAGATCGCGATGCAGCTGAAACAGCTCCATCAGTGACCAGTACCCCATATTCCATGTGCCTTGAGCCATCGTAGCGGATATCGTTCCATCCTTCACCAAATCAAGGGTACCCTTATCCGTGTCAAAGCTGATGATTTTGGGAAGCTTATCATCCCCTTTATGGGCCTCCACCGCTTCGGCAACTCCGATTCCTCCTCTTGATTCTGTCGCAAAGATGCCCGCCAGGTCCGGGTACTGGGATAATATTTGTTCTGCCGCCTGCCTGGAGTATACTTGATCTCCCCGACCATCCTTGACAGCAACAAGTGTCATGCCGGGGTATTTACTGGTAATGGTATCTTTGAATCCGTCCGTACGCTCTTGATGATTATGCTGATCGGGTGTAGTAACAATGGCAATCTTCCCATTTCCTCCCGTCAGCTCAGCCATCTTGCGGGCCGCTTCTACACCCGCATTATAATTATCCGTTCCGAGATAGGAATAGGCCTTGCTGTCAGGGGCTCCCGAATCAAACAGGACAACGGGTATGCCGCTTTCAACCGCTTTATTGATGGTTGCCGTCAGCAGCTTGGAGTTTACGGCCGAGAGGGCGATTCCCGCCGGTTTTTTGGCGATCACCTGTTCCAATACGGTCATTTGTTCACTTGCATTATGTTGAGTAGAACCATGATATTCTACCGATACATTCAGCTCCTCCGCCCCGTCCTCGAAGCCTTTAAGGACACTTTTCCAATAATCTATCCCGATCTGAAACGTGACCATGACGTATGTGTCTTCTATATTGCCGCGGAGTCCCGGTGTCTCCCACGGATCTGCAGACTGAGCCTGCAGCTTGTAATTCAGTACATATACAATGAAAATTCCGATCAGCAGGACATAAACAAGCCACAGCTTTTTCATACTGAAACCCCTTTCAACGATAAATACGGGTGAACCTAACCCCTCAACCCATGCCCATCATACTCTTTTTAATTTATAAAATAAACAACTATTTCAGCAGGATATGAAGAAAAGAGGCTTACGGAAGTCACCCTCCATAAGCCTCTATTAGATTGATTATTCTACCACAGCAGGTATTTGTCCCTGGCTAATTAAGCTTTAACATACAGGCGGCTGCGTTCTTCCCAATATTCGCCCGGCTGCAAACTGAAGAGTCCGATTTCGTCAGCCGGAAGATCCACATTCGGTGCATTAACCAAGTTAATTTGCGGCTCTGGACAAAAGAAGCCCTCTGTCGCGAAGTTGTTCCAAATCATCCACTGCTTATAGGAGGTGCCGACGTCATAAACCAGAGTTACGCCCTCCTTGCTGTCCGTGAGCTCCATGCGGTTGCGTCCGTTCTGGGCGGCTGCGGTGTAATGGTTGTCCATTGCCGCGTAAAAAGGATAAACCCCCTCGTCCCGAAGCTCCACTTCCTGTGGCTGCAGTTCCTGGTAAGCACCGGTAGGCAGCATCCGGTCATTCAGCTCCCAGCGTTCCCCAATCGTAAGCTTCACGCGATAATCCTGAGCAGAACTTCCGAGGGCAAACGGCGCGTTAACTGCTGTGTGGAAGGCCAGCAGACATGGCATGATATCGTCTCCGTCATTATGCACCAGCAGCTGCTGGGACAATCCGCCCTCCCCAAGGCTGTAACGCAGCTTGATAGTGTATTTATGGGGGAGATATTGATATGAAGGGTGATTTTCATCCACCTTAATCATTACGGTAACAAAGCTTTCACCCGTTCCACTGCCGAATTCCTCAACCTCCCAGGCTGCCGTATGTAAAAATCCATGCAGATGGTTGCCGGTTGCGGCTTCATTTACGGGGAACTGATAGGTTTGTCCATTCCACGGGAACTTGCCGTCCTCATAACGGTTTGGAGGGAATAGAACAGGAATTCCATGAATCCCCGGGTTTTGTTTGAAGGCTTCCATCTCCCCGGCTCCAGGCTCATGGAGAAAACGGTAACCGCTTTCGGTATCGCGAAAACAAATCAGATTGCCCCCGATTCCAGGCAGCACTGCTGCCTCATAACGTCCGGCCTTCAGCCAGATTGCGGCCTCGCCTTCATACTGTCCTTCAAATGCTGAAATTGACATAATAGCTTTGACTCTCCCTTCCAGGATGAAATAATGGCTCTGCACTTGTTAGATTACCACATCTTGCCTCAGTAGCAACATGTCAATTTATAATTGCTCTACCTCTACACTCATCACATGCTCGATACGCTTTACATCATAATAGATTTCTGTTGCATAATCCTTGTCAGGTGCAGAGATGACCATGTCTATCATCTGTCTTCCGTCATCCAGATCTTTAATTTTCATCCGCCGGATCACTCGTTCCGAGTTTCTGAATTTCCCTTGTGAGACTTTATGACGATTCTCAATATTCTGGATAACTTCTGTCAAATCATAATTGGACTCCATAATAATTCTCACGGAAACCTCATGCTTGTTGAGTCCCTGCGGCCCAATCGCCCTAATCAAATGAGGGACAACATTGACGGCGAACATCAGAAGAACCACCGCATAAGCCGCCTCGACATAAAAGCCCGCACCCACTGCAATTCCAATCCCCGAAGCCGTCCAGATCAGTGCTGCCGAGGTCAGTCCGGAGATCGCATCCCCGCCTCTTCGCAAAATAACACCCGCACCCAAAAAACCGATTCCGCTAACAATCTGGGCCGCCAGCCGCATGGGGTCCATATTCAGATGATCCGGGCCGGAGAATTTCTCAAACGCATGAATGGATACTAATGTCACAAGGCAGCTCGCAATACTGATGACCATACTGGTCCGAATCCCCAGCGGCTTCTGTTTTAATTGCCGGTCTATACCGATGAAAAGTCCGAACAGCATGGCAATAAGCAGTTTAATTAAAGCTTCTGTATGAATTTGCATATGACCCCTCTCTTTCATTCCGTGATAAACATATTACATTATAACGGATAACAAGTCTTTTGCTTACAATATTTTTTTATATGAAAAAAACCGCTGGACGCGGCTCTGAAGCAGTAACTTTGCTCTTCCTTTAACTTATGCTTAGTTGTCCGCTGTTAGTCATTTTATCCGTGCAGAAGGGATTCAGCGCCATCACAATAGATCTCTGTGCCCGTAATATGACCGGAGTCGTCCGATGCGAGAAACTATAGCGCCCGGACATATAGCATTGACGCGAATTTTATACCGGGCCAGCTCCAAAGCGGCCATTTTCATAAAAGCAACCTGACCAGCTTTTGTTGTACTGTAGGCCGAGAAGCCGATTCCTGAAAATACACGGTTCCCGTTAATGGAACTTGTGATCAGAATACTGCCGCCCTTATCTTTAAGGTGAGGTATAGCATATTTGACTGTAGCGATGGTTCCCCGCAAGTTGATATCATGTGTCTGATTCCAGTCCTCAATTTCCATGGTTTCGATAGGGGCCATTGCACCATTAATCCCGGCATTGGCAAAAACAACATCCAGACGCCCCCATTCCCCTGCAGCCTTTTTAAGGGCTTCTTCTACCATTTCCGGTTTCGAAACATCACATTCAATTACAGCGGCTTTCCCGCCCTCCTGCTCCACTTCCCGTTTCACTTTCTCCGCTTCCTCTATGTTGCGGTCAAGCATAATAACGCTGGCTCCATTTCTGGCAAACTCCAATACTGCAGCGCGACCTATCCCGGAGCCTCCTCCTGTCACGATTGCAACCTTGTCCTTCAGCTTCTGATCGGCCATCAATAAACATCCTCCTTAAGATTGAGCAGGTTGTCAGTATAATTCTTTCCTTAACTTTTACCTCGCATACGGAGATATGAATCTCTGTCCTGAACAAAGGCGCTGTTCCAAAAGCGATACAAATGATACAAATGGCAATCGAACAAGATTCAAGCGGTGCTGAGGTGGACGCTCCGCGAACGGAACGTTGCTACAATCGCTGTTGTATCCGGATTTATTTTGAATTAACCCTTAGCAGGGTAAATCCGGATACAAAGGCGAACGCTAACGCTTTTCCGCAATCGTTCCGTTCTCTCCGCTGGGTTCAGCGGGGACTGCTTCTAAAATCACAAAAAAGAAATCGCTCTTTTAAAAGAAGCGATTTCTTTGTACATTCAATATAACGGACGAGCTCTTCTACTTATGAGACAGCCCCAGGTATCCGGTTAACTTAAGAATACTTCCTACCGTACTCTACCCAAGCATCATCCGGTCATCAGCAAGCTTGTGGCCGCTTATGCTTTCGAATTCACCCAGCAGGCGCTCGACAGTCAAATCCTTTTTACGGGACTCATCGATATCGAGAATTATACTTCCCTTATCCATCATAATTAGGCGGTTGCCCAGACGAATGGCCTGTTCCATATTATGAGTGACCATAAGCGTTGTCAGTTTCTTCTCACGGACAATCGATTCTGTAAGCTTGGTGATCAGCTCTGCGCGGGAAGGATCAAGTGCAGCGGTGTGCTCATCCAGCAATAAAATTTGAGGCTGGGTAAACGTAGCCATCAGGAGACTAAGCGCTTGTCTCTCCCCTCCGGACAGTAGACCCACCTTGGCCCGCAGGCGGTTCTCCAGACCGATTCCCAAGTGTTCTAATTGCTCACGGAACAGATTCCGCTTGGCAGACTTCACACCAAAGGACAGCAGCCGGCTTTTGCCGCGTTTATAGGCCATCGCCAAATTCTCTTCAATCGTCATATGGGGTGCGGTTCCTGCCATTGGATCCTGAAAGACCCGGCCGATCCAGCGGCTGCGCTGAAATTCCGGCAAATGACTTATGGAATTCCCTTCAATCAGGACTTCACCGAGATCCGGTTTCATCACACCGGAAATAATATTCATCAGCGTCGATTTGCCAGCACCGTTACTACCGATAATCGTTACGAAATCTCCGGCATGAAGCTCCAGATCGATACCGAGCAGCGCGATCTTCTCATCCGGTGTTCCGGGATTGAACAGCTTGGATACATTATCTAGCTTTAACATCCAAAGAGCCCCCTTTCTTGCGTTTCAGGGCTTGTTCAGCCAATTCAGCAGTCCGCTTCCGGGCTGTACTTTTCAGCTTCATAAACCGCTGTACGGAAGGGAATACCAGGGCAACAATTACAATAATGGCTGTAATCAACTTCAGATCGGAAGCGTCGAGCCATTCTACCCGCAGCGCAAGCGCAACAACGATCCGGTAAACAATAGATCCAAGTACAACTGCCAGGGTCGCGCGAAATACACTGCCCGTTCCAAAGATGGCTTCACCAATGATTACTGACGCCAATCCGATGACAATCATACCAATACCCATGGAGGAATCGGCAAAAGTGGAATATTGGGTGACAAGCGCTCCGGAGAGTGCCACCAACCCATTCGCCAGACTGATGCCGAGAATAGTCGTATTATCAGTGTTTACACCGAAGCTGCGTATCATTCGAGCGTTATCACCTGTGGCCCGAAGAGCTAGTCCCAGGTCGGTTCGCAGAAAAAGATCCATAAGCACCTTCAGCAAAAGTACCGCGAATGGCATAACCAGCAAGGGGTTAATTGAAGTAAACAAGGTATTCTCGCCCATCAGCGAAACATTGGGCTTTCCCATGATACGCAAATTAATGGAGTAAAGAGCAATCATCATCAGAATACCGGACAATAGCCCGTTAATCTTACCTTTTGTATGGAGCAGCCCGGTGCACATTCCAGCGGCCATACCGCCTGCAAGGGCAGCCAGGGTGGATAACCATGGAGAATACCCATGGGTAATCATTACGGCAGCGATTGCACCGCCGGTTGTAAAGCTTCCGTCCACTGTCAAATCGGGAAAATCCAAAATACGGAATGTAATATACACTCCGAGTGCCATAAAAGCATAAAGCAATCCAAGTTCGGTTGCCCCGAGCAGTGAATTAATCATAGATGACTTCCTCCTAGACATAAGGGGCGTTCACAAGGAATCGCCCCCACATTTGTTTCGTTTATTGAATAATGTTGTTAGCTTGATCCGCAACTTCGCCCTTCATGGCGTCGGTCACTTCAATTCCCTGTTCTTCCGCAGCCTTCAGGCTAAGAATCAGATCCAGCTTCTCTTGCATCGTTACTTTCAGATCACCCGGCTTCTTGCCGTTCTTCAACACCTCAACAGCCATTTGACCTACTTGATAGCCATGGTCGAAGTATTTGAAGCCTACGGTTGCAAAAGCGCCTTTCTCTACCGTATCCCGGTCACTTGCGAAGAATGGAAGCTTATTATCATTGGCCACTTGAATGATTGTGTCCACACCGCTTACCACCGTATTATCCAGGGTCAGGTATAAAGCATCGACCCGTCCTACAAGCGACTCTGCAGCCTGCTTAACCTCTGAAGTATTAGTAACCGCAGCCTTTACAAGCTCAATGCCGTGCTTATCCAGCGCTGCCTTGGCCTGGTCAGCCATAATGACGGCATTCGGTTCGCCTTCATTGATAACAAGACCGAGCTTCTTCACATTCGGGAACTGTGCAGCAATGAAATCCATCAGTCTGATAATCGCTTCCGGATTTGTATCCGAAGCTCCGGTTACGTTTCCGCCTGGATGTTCAAGGTCCGTAACGATCTTCGCGTCGATAGGATCTGTAACAGCCGCAAAGATCACCGGTGTATCATCTTTAATAGACTGAACCACTGCTTGAGCCGAAGGAGTCGCGATGGCGAGTACGAGATCATTGTCATCGGCAGCAATCTTCTGGGCGATCGAAAGGTTGTTGGCTTGATCCGCCTGCGCGTTTTCCAGATCGACGGTGAGGTTTTCTCCTTCAACAAGTCCGGCATCCTTCAAAGCAGCCAGAATGCCATCGCGTGTTGCATCAAGCGCGGGATGCTCCACATACTGCGAGATGGCGATCTTATACGCTTTAGTCTCCGCATTACCTGCAGCGGCATCTCCTGAATTCACTGCAGCGTTACCGGAATTAGCAGCATTCCCTGAATCAACAGCAGCGTTATTATTTCCACAGCCTGCAGCAACTAGCATCATACACAAGCTCAATCCAATCCAAATTTTCTTTCTCTTCATTAGAATACCCCTTTTCGTTTACGGTATCAGTGCGTGCATAGGAAGTAGCGCCAAAGCATGATCGCTTTTACAGATAAAAGCATTAAAGCGATAGCTCACACGAACCTTACATAAGCACTAGCAAATCTATTAAACTTATATTATATGGAGGTTGAATATCCGTCAATCATTTATGGGGTCTCCATATTTTACAATATCAGCACAATCACAATTCATTCCGTTAGAAGATGCTTGTTATCCTTGACATTCATTGCCTACACCCCGAACTACATAAAAAAACGGGACATGCACACACTTAACCTACAGTTTGAGAAGGAGAGTGTGATATGATCTTTTATCAAAAGAAACTCTTGTTAACCGTTATTGCTCTGATGGCCACTGCAACAATCAACACTGCTTGCGGCAATTCAAATAACGAGGAGAATAACCAATCCGCCAGCTCTGTTTCCCGTAACGACACCCGCTCCTCCGGCTACATCGAGAAGGCATCCATCACCGACAATGAAGGTAAAACCTGGGTTCCGCTGGAGCCTGCCATTGCTTCACTCGGCTACCGCATGAAGGATGAAACCTCGAATGGAGGATACGCAAAAATCGGCTTCAGCGATGTGATGTATATGCTGCGCCCTGATTCAAGGCAGGTGTTCTCACTTGGAGAGAAATTCTCCATACCGGAACCGCCTCAACGCCGGAACGGCCACATTTATATGACAACAGCTTCGTTATCCAAGCTTCTTCAAACCGAAGTCGGCTGGAATCCGGAGAACGGGGAAATCGCCATCAACACTCCTTCGGAGCCCAAAGGAACAACCGCTGCAAACCGAGCCGGCACTGGAATGGCTTCACAGGGCAACACCATCAGAATCCAGAGCGCCTCAGTAGATACCACGCAATTAATTTCATATGCAAAAAGATTCCTTGGCGTCCCTTATGAATTCGGGGCAGGACCGTATGAAGAATCCAAAACCTTCGATTGCTCATCCTTTACACGCCATGTATTCAAAAAATACGGTGTTAACCTGCCTCGTCTTGCCAAGGACCAGGACAATCAGGGAAGACGAGTCAGTCGCAGCGAGCTGGCGCCGGGAGATCTAATTTTTTTCACCGTACCGGGTCGGTTCAGAAGTGATGCTATCCCAGGTCATGTAGGGATTTACATGGGAAATGGCAAAATCATTCATACTTGGGGCGACCCTGGTGTACAAATCAGCAATCTGGATACTGGATATTGGAGTAATGTCACTCTGCATATGCAGCGCGTTTTATAAAAGGGTAAAAAGCGTTCCGGCCATGAACAGGCCGGAACGCTTTTTAGCTCAAGATGAAAGAAAACCCTTAACGGAACATGCCCCACAGCCGAATTAGATGGAACGTATTGTTCGGATCAATCTTCTGGGCAATTACAAACCTTACGATCTGCTCTTCCTGCACTGATGTGAGCTTCTCATTCATTGCTCCCGCTGCATTATGCACCAGTCTCTTCACGATGGCGCTGTCTTGCAGATCCTGCCTGGAGATTCCGTTGATCATATTTTTGACACGTTCCTTGACCGCCGGATTCTTCATCTTCAGCTTGATCCGTTCCACGAGCTGCGGGCTTATTCCATATTGATGATAACTCATGCTCGGCACCTCCAGTCATATCCAAACCTTTCTAAGTATATGAGGAGTCGCTGCCGCATGTGCTATCTAATCAATCAAATCTCCCTGGAAAATCTGTTCGGCCTGCAGATAGCCGCGAAGCGGGGCATAGTCCGGAGATGTCCAGAAGGACGCATCTCTTAAAAGCTCGGCGGCATCATCGCGTGCCTGCTCCAGAACATCAAAGTCCGCAGTCATGTCAGCCAGCCGGAACTCCGGCAGGCCGCTCTGCTTCGTCCCGAAGAAATCTCCCGGCCCGCGCAGCTCCAGATCCCTTCGTGAGACCTCGAATCCATCATCCGTTTCCGTCATGGCGCTCATCCGTTCACGTCCCATTTCGGACTTCGGATCGGCAACCAATACACAGTAAGAGGCGTGCTCGCCCCTGCCGACCCGCCCGCGCAGCTGATGCAGCTGTGACAAGCCGAAGCGGTCAGCGTCCATGATAACCATCAGTGTGGCATTAGGGACATCGACACCCACTTCAACCACTGTTGTGGATACGAGCAATTGAAGCTCATTACTATAGAACGCACGCATAACCTCGTCCTTCTCACCCGGGGTCATCCGGCCGTGCAATAAACCAACCTTATAATCGGGAAAGGCCTGTCCCATCTGGATATGCAGGTCAATAACATTCTGCACGTCGAGTTTATCCGACTCTTCTATGAGCGGACAGATCAGATAGGCCTGCCGTCCCTGGTCTACCTCACGTCTAATGAGCGTCAGCACCCTGTCCATGAGATCATGCTTAACCCAATAGGTAATGATCGGTACCCGTCCCTTAGGGCGCTCCGATAACGTAGATACATCCATGTCACCAAAAACGGTAATGGCCAGCGTACGCGGGATAGGTGTGGCCGTCATCGTCAGCACGTCCGGGTTGTAGCCTTTACGGCGCAGGACACTGCGTTGATTAACCCCGAAACGGTGCTGCTCGTCGGTAACAACAAGTCCAAGACTCCGGTAGAACACATCCTCCTGAATCAAGGCGTGGGTGCCCACAACAATATCAATCAAACCTATCTGGAGCGATGCCAACAAATCTTTGCGCTTGCGTCCGTTTACACTTCCTGTCAGTAATCCTACAGTTATCCCGAACGGCTCAAACATTCTGGCGAGTGACCGCATATGCTGTTCGGCCAAAATTTCTGTAGGCACCATAAGCGCTCCCTGAAAACCTGACCTAACCGTAGTGAACAGCGCTATGGCAGCAAGAACTGTTTTGCCGGAGCCTACGTCCCCTTGCAGCAATCGGTTCATGCAGTAGGGAGAACGCATATCATGCAGAATCTCAAGCTCCACATGCTTCTGGGCATCCGTAAGCTCAAACGGCAGACTGCGCACAAACTGGCGGACTGTGGCATTATCCACTGTATGTACGACGCCATCCATCCGCCCGCGGTTCAGCACACGAAAAGCCTGTACTTTCAATTGGAACAGAAATAACTCTTCGTACACCATTCGCCGCCGGCCCTGCTGGCCTTCCCGGCTGTCCTCAGGCTGGTGAATCGTAGCTATTGCCCGTTTGCGCGGCATAAAATCATATTTCCGCATAATCGAATGCGGTAATATTTCCGGAATGAGGTCCCCGTACTGCTGCAAAGCTCCATTAATAATCTTTCGGATCCATGACTGTGTGATCTTGCCCCCAACGGAGTATACAGGTTGCAGTGTTCCCGTCTTCCCTTCGCCACGGTCCGGAAACTCATAGTCGGTTACGGTAATTTGGTTACGCTTCTGATCCCACTTGCCCGTTAGAACAATTTCCCGCCCTATGGTCAGCTGCTCCCGTACATATTGACGGTTGAACCAGGTGGCCGTGAACATCCATGGTTCTGACATCATTTTGCAGCTTAGTCGGGATTTGCCCCCGAACCGTTGCAGTACAGGGATGCCGATGACTTTTGTCTCAATGGTCACTTTATCGCCGTGCTTCACCTCACTGAGTGATCGGGGACGGTAATCCTCATAACGAAAGGGGTAATATTCAAGCAAGTCCTTCACTGTAAAGACGCCAAAGGCGTGAAGCTCGCCTTGCTTTTGAGCGCTCACGCCAGTTATTTTCTTAACTTCAATTTTGTCTAAAGTTTGTGTCATGTTCATCCCTCATTATGCGGGCCAAATGAAGACGGCTAACGTTCCGTTCCCGACATGGCTGCCTACTACAGGGCCGATGTTGGTCAGTACTTGCTCTTCCAGCGTGAAATGTTCCGCAAGCTCGTTCAGGAATTCCTTGCCGGATTCCGGCAACGCCGTATGACCCACCGCCACATTGATTTTATCCACGCCCTGCAAATCTCCCTTGAACAGCTCGATCATGCGGGCAACGGCCTTCTTGCGTCCTCTTACCTTCTCCACAGCATAAATAATACCTTCTGCGTCTATGGAAAGAATCGGCTTGATATTAAGTAATGTGCCCAGTATAGCTGAGGCTTTTCCAATTCTGCCGCCCTTTTGCAGATACTCAAGCGTATCTACCAGAAAGTACAGCTTACGGGAACGCCGCAGGTTCTCGACGGACTCCAGAATTTCCTGTGGTTCTTTGCCCTCTGCCGACAATCTGGCCGCATGAGTTACCATGAACCCGAAGCCGTAGGAAGCTGACAAGGAATCTACAACAGTTATCACTTCTCCTTCTTCCTCCAGCATGGACTTGGCCAACATAGCAGACTGGTATGTACCGCTAAGACCGGATGAGATATGAATTGAAAGAATCGGGCTGCCCGGGTAACGTTCCAAAATCGTACGGTACACATTCATATACTCAACCGGAGACGGCTGAGAAGTGGTCGGCAGTTGTGACGAACGGGGGAGACGCTCGTAGAACTGCTCCGGCGTCATATCCAAATTGTCCCGGTAAGCTTCTTCACCGAACATTAACGTCAACGGTACTACCTCAATGCCGAGTTCTTCCGCCATTGCAGGCGGTATATCGGAAGTACTATCGGTTACAATTACGGTACGATTCATGGGCTTCCTCCCCAAATTTTATTAAATCCAACGCTATAAAATTGAGATAAGTTCAGGCTTAAGGCTCCACGGAAAATAAATAGTAATACAGGGGCTGGCCGCCTTCATGGATCTCAACCTCTACGTCCGGATAAGTCTCCTTCAACCACTGGCTTAAAGCCTCCGTAACCGCTGCTTCTGCTTCTTCCCCTAACAGCACAGTGACAATTTCATCACCGTTCACGACCATGTTGGACAACAGGGACTCACTGGCAGACAGCAGATCATCAGCAGCGGCAACGATTTTTGAATTCGAGATTCCGATGTACTGCCCCGATTTAATCTCCAGTTCATCAAAGTTGGTATCACGTACGGCATGAGTGACCTGACCCGATTTAACCTGGGTAATCGCCTCCAGCATATTAGCGGAGTTGGCCTCCACAGCATCCTCTTCCTGGAAAGCAAAAGCAGCGGCAATACCCTGTGGAATACTCTTGCTTGGGATCACCGTTATGTCGCGTTCGCCTTCAAGAAGTTCCTTGGCCTGCTGTGCTGCCAGTACAATATTTGAATTGTTAGGCAGAATATAGACATGCTTCGCAGAAATCGAAGAGATCGCATTCACGAAATCCTCTGTACTGGGATTCATGGTCTGACCACCCGCAAGCACCACATCTACTCCAAGGCTTTTAAAAATATCTGCAATCCCCGCACCGGAAGAAACTGCTATGAAGCCATAAGGAGCCAGATCATCCGCCGGCGGTTCCGCCGGAGCTTGAACGCTGCGCTTCTCTTTCGGAATATCCGCGAACACATCCGGCATTGGAGCGATGTCCATACCAGCTGTAAGCAGGTCCCGATGCTGCTCACGCATGTTCAGAATGTGAATCTGTGTGATCTCACCATACTGTAAAGCCAGATTAAGCACTTCTCCCGGAGCTTTCGAGTGCACATGCACCTTAATCGTCTCGTCATCAGAAATTACGATGATAGAATCTCCATTTACTGATAACGCTTTCCTAAAAATTTCCTCATCAAAATCCGCCACAGCAGTGCCGCTCAATTGACGATTAATGAAAAATTCCATGTCATATAAAAATTCAATATCTTCCGTGGACAGCTGGGACTGTGCGGTAGTCTGCAATGCGGACAAGGCATGGTCTGGCTTGCCTAATCCTGCAACAGGCACTGGTGCCGTAACAGTTTGTCCTTGTTCAGGTACTGAAATACCGGATTTCCCGCTTATCAGGTAATGATGAAAGCCTTCGTAAATGTAGACAAGGCCTTGGCCTCCAGAGTCCACAACACCTACCTGCTTCAGGACAGGCAGAAGTTCTGGTGTATTGGCTAATGCTTCCTTGGCCTTTGCCAGCACTTCAGTCATCAGCTCTGTGACATCACTTGTCCGTCTTGCAAAATAGACAGCATGTCTTGCAGCTTCCTTGGCTACGGTAAGGATAGTACCTTCTACTGGCTTTACAACTGCTTTATAAGCGGTATCCACTCCGGTTTGCAATGCTGCCGCAAATTGCCCAGTACTCAGCTCTTCATGCTGTGCAGCGTACCGGCTAAAGCCTCTGAACAATTGAGACAAAATAACACCGGAGTTGCCCCGTGCACCCATTAAAAGACCCTTTGAAAGGACCCCTGCGCATTGGCCGATAGAGGATGTATTATTCTTTTTTAATTCGTTCGCACCTGCGGTCATGGTTAAATTCATATTGGTCCCGGTATCACCATCAGGAACCGGAAAGACATTTAAAGAATTAACGTGCTCAGCATGCTGCTGCAGCTTCTCCGCTCCTGTTAATACCATGGCGGTAAAGTCTGTTCCATTTATAGAACGCTTGCTCAATGAGAATTCCCCTTCCTAACTTCATGCCTAATCAACGCTTTCATTAACTGGACATAATGCACTAATTTCCATTGTACTATAAGAGTCTATAGAAATAAATGTTTTTGAATCGGTTGACGTAGCATTTTTTGCTATGATATTATATTTAAGTATTGTTTTATGCAGGTGTCAGTAACAAGGAGGTGTAATATATGTCCCGCAAATGTGCAGTAACAGGCAAGAAGCCGAGCAGCGGAAATCACGTTTCTCATGCGAACAACCGCAATCGTCGTTCTTGGGGAGTTAACGTTCAGAAGGTCCGTATCTTGGTAAACGGCAAACCGAAACGCGTATACGTCAGCACCCGTGCTTTGAAAGCCGGCAAAGTTGAACGCGTCTAGTTTTTAGAAATTTTACAGACCGACCGATATTTCTTATCAAGCAAAAAGCACCCTTTACAATTTGTAAGGTGCTTTTTTTCATGTTTTCTTTTGTGTTTGGGCCCTAGCTTTTCTGAAATGTGTTCAAAATCGCTTTAACAAACCCTCCCAAAAATCTCGGCAGCTTGAATGTGTAAAATTTCATAATTCACCCTCCCATCATTTCATGCCTTACGGTAGGAGACTTGCTCGGATGCACAAGCGGAACGGCACTGCAGTCCTCTCAGTTCCACAAGAAGAAACGGCTTCGCCGCCCGATTACGGACGACACCCGTTTCTCATAGAAATATAACAAAGGATAAGGCGCACCTTATACTTTCCTATATCTCAAAAAAAGGCTACATGAGATTTCTGCTCATGTAACCATATTTATGCTTAAGGCTCTTGTCCTATTACCTTTAGTCCTCTGATCGCCTTTTATCGGACGCTGACGTTTGCGGCGGCACGAATGGAAGCGATGGCTGCAGCACGGTCGCTCTTGCCGAATACCGCGTTTCCCGCCACTAATACATCCGCTCCCGCTTCCGTGACCAGCGGTGCCGTTGCTTCAGCAATGCCGCCGTCCACTTGAATGCGCAGCCCTGGATTAACCTCATTCGCCCACTGGCGGATTTGCCGGATTTTATGCAGAGTGCCCGGAATGAACGCCTGACCCCCGAAGCCGGGATTCACCGTCATCACCAGCACCATATACACATCCGCAAGCACCTCTTGTACCGCAGCAGCAGGAGTCCCGGGGTTAATGGCCACTCCGGCCATAAGTCCAAGTTCCTTGATCTGATGCACAACCCGATGGAGATGAACACATGCCTCCGTATGAACCGTAATTACAGCTGCGCCCGCGTTGGCAAAATCCGCAATATAATGTTCCGGCGATTCAATCATAAGATGAACATCGAGAGGCAAAGAGGTGTGGGCTGACACAGCTTTTACAATGGCTGGACCCAGCGTAATATTGGGCACAAAGTGTCCGTCCATTACATCGACATGGATCCAATCCGCACCGCAGGCTTCGGCTTCCGCCACCTCAGCGCCTAAAGCGGCGAAATCCGCCGATAACAAGGATGGGGCAATCATAATCATGAAATCAATACCTCCGCTTCTTGTCCTTCATTTCGTTAAAAAAAAGCTTGTAATGCGCATAACGGCTTTCGGCAATGACTCCGGCTTCCAACGCTTCAATTACGCGGCAGCCGGGCTCGTGCAAATGACTGCAGCCGCGAAATTTGCAATTCTCCGAATAAGGTACAAACTCCCGGAAGCAGGTGGACAGTTCTTCCACACCAAGCTCCAAAAAGTCCAGTTGGCTAAAGCCCGGAGTATCCGCTACAAAGCCGTTCTCTCCGATATCCATCAGCTCTACATGGCGCGTTGTATGTCGGCCTCTCCCCAGACGCAGGCTGATTTCACCTGTCTCCAGAAGGAGTCCGGGCACAATCCGGTTTAAGAGGGTGGATTTGCCCACCCCGGACTGACCGGAAAAAACACTGATTTTTCCACCCAGCCGTTTCCGCAGCTCATCGCTCCCTGAACCTGTCATTGAACTGGTTACCATCACTTCATAGCCAATGCGTTCATATAACTCTTTTACCTGGTTAGTAGCCTCCTGGTCATCTTCAGCCAGATCAAGCTTGGTTAGAACAATTAGCGTGTCGATTCCGGAATGCTCGATATGAACAAGAAATTTATCCAGTAAATTCAGATTCATATCAGGCTCGCGAACAGAGAATAGAAGTACTGCAAGACTCACATTGGCAACAGGCGGACGAATCAGTTCGGATATCCTTGGCAGAATTTCATTAACCATGCCCTCTCCGTTTTCGGTAAGAACATAGGTAACCCGGTCACCGACAAGCGGTGATACCCCTTTTTTCTTAAAGATGCCTCTTGCCCTGCACTGCACCGCTTCTTCCTCCGATGCAATGGACCCGCCCCGGTACGGTTTTACATAATAATATCCGCTTAAAGCCTTTGTAATTACTCCTTCAGGCATACATAGTGAGCCTTCCTCTCCTGAGTTTGCTATTCTATCTCATATTAGTCTCCATTATTATCTTTGGATTTACCCTTACCCTTATCCTTGCCATTATTTAGTGCACCCGTCTGGTTAACGTTGCTATTCCCATCAGTTCCGCCAGTGTCCGGATTATCAGGCGAAAGGGCCGGCTCCGCTGTCGGCTCCTCCGTTGCAGGCTGCTGGGTAGGCTCAGCCGTCGGTTCTAGTTGAGGCATTGGAACCGTATTGTTTTTGGCATCCATATAGGAAACCAGATAGGTTTCAAAAAACTCACCGTCACGATAAACCGACACCACCCCATCCTTATTCGGGGCCAATACCATTTTTACCGGCAATACCTGCGTATTTGCAATGGTGCGTGTTCCCCACTCCTGATTCTCACCATTGTTGCGGGCATCCGCAAATACAATCCGGATCTTTGTCTTCTTGCCATCCTGTGATGGCGCGACCGGCAGATTAAAAGTATAATCCAATGCTTCCGGCGGATAACCTGTACTTAAGTAGATGGTAATTTTGGTGCCTGGAGCGACGGGTGTACCCTTGTCATAAGGCCATTGCTTTGTTACTTTACCCTTCTCCACAGCAAAGCTGGCATCTTCCTTCACGTCCCCGAGCACAAGCTTGAATTCCTCCAGCTTCGCAGCGGCCTCATCCTGTGTCAGACCGGTAAGATCGGGCATATCGACACTTTCTTCTCCCTCACTGACGATAAGGGTAACCGAAGCCGTCTCCGGGTCAAATCCGCTTCCAGGTAGCGGGTCCTGGGTTATTATTTCTCCTGCGGGTGTGTCCGAGCTATTGCGATTATCCTGAATGATCCGGTTCTGTTCTACGCCTTGTGCCATCAAGACCTTGGTTGCTTCATCGAAAGTCATCCCGGTGAAATCATCTATTTTTGACAAAGGTTTAGCAATACTGACTGAAAGAACAATGCTTGAGCCTTTTTTCACCATTGTATCCTTAGGCTTGCTCTGATTGAAAACTACACCCTCTGGATAATCCGGGTTGTACTCCTTAATAAGCGGATCTTCTACAATAAGTCCAGCTTCGTCAAGCTTAAGCTTTGCATCCTCAAGCGGCAAGTTAATTACATACGGAACGGCAACCTCCGGAACATCCAGCATAGCTTTGACATACAAGACGACACTAAACATCGACGCTAGAAGCAGCAGGGTGACTCCAATCCAAAGCGCCGGGCGTACCCATTGCTTCTTTCCTTTGGCCACAGGATAATCGTCCACATCCCGCTTCATCCCTTCACCGCCTCCGTTACGGATACCGGAACCCCTCTGGATGGGCTTAATCGCTGGAATGATTCGTGTTTTATCTTCATCATAATCATCATGAAAACCAACCTTCGATTCACTGCGGCGTTCCGGCAGCAGACATGTTTCCAGGTCCTGCAGCATTTCTTTGGCCGAAACATATCGCTCATCGGGGTTTTTGCGCATGGATCTCAAAATTACATTTTCGACGCTTTGCGGAATAAGAGGATTTAATTTCTTCGGCTCCTCAAACTCCTCCTGAAGATGTTTCAACGCCACACTGATCGGACTTTCGCCCAAAAAAGGCAGGTTGCCCGTAAGCATCTGGTACAGAACAATTCCTAACGAATACAAATCCGATTTCTCGCCTGTCGATACGCCTTTGGCATGCTCCGGTGAGAAATAATGCACAGAACCGACAACGGAGCCGGTTTGGGTAATCGTAGTGGAGGTAACCGCCCGAGCAATCCCGAAATCCGTTACTTTCACCCGCCCATTACGTCCAATCATTATATTATGAGGTTTAATATCGCGATGAATAATCTGATTCTGATGGGCATGGTCAAGAGCATCACATATTTGAGAAGCGATACGCACGGATTCATCCACCTGCAGCGGAGCCCGCTCTTTTATAATTTCATTAAGATTCTTGCCTTCTACGTACTCCATAACGATATAATGGATCTCATCTTCCTGGCCGACATCGTAAATACTGACGACATTCGGATGAGACAGCGAGGCAGCAGATTGCGCCTCCCGCCGGAACCGGCGAATAAATTCCTCATCATGCACAAATTGACTGCGCAGAACTTTTATTGCAACGTTGCGGTTTAACAAAATATCATGGGCTCTATATACGAGCGCCATTCCGCCTCCGCCAATACGTTCGATGACTTGGTAACGGCCGCCCAATTCGTGACCGATCATAAGTCCCACCCCTTTGCTTCGGGCACAGAGGCCTCTTCTTGATGTTCTAACATAGCGACGCTAATATTATCGCCGCCGCCGGCCAGCAGTGCCAGCTGAAGTAATCGGTCTGCTCTTTCCTCAAGCGATATTTCCTGAATTCCCGCTACTTTGCCCAAATTCTCCGTGCTTACAAAATTGCTTAAGCCATCGCTGCACAAAAGCAGCACTTCCCCGGGATTCAAGGTTATGGGAGCCAGATCAACCGAGATTTGCGCATCCGTCCCGAGTGCTCTTGTAAGCACATTGCGGCGCGGATGGTTCTCAAGCTCCTCCTGGCTGATCTGGCCGTTCTTAAACAGCTCATTGACCAGCGTATGATCTTCGGTTAGCTGAAGTGCTGTACCGTCCTTCACTTTGTAAGCTCTGCTATCGCCGATGTGGCCGATATATCCGGCCGGTCCATTCAGCAGGACAGCAACGACAGTTGTACCCATATTGTGGTACTTCTCATCGCTGGAAGCCTCCTTGTAGACAGTATCATTAGCCTCCAGTATGGCGTCTGACAAAGCTTTACCCAATCCTTCATCAGAGATATCCGGCTGAAGACCCTCAAGCTTACGCCGAATGAAATTCAATGCGAGTCTGCTTGCGATGTCACCAGCCAAATGTCCGCCCATTCCGTCGGCGATAATGCCTAGGGTATACCCGTGGCGCGTCGCGCCGATCCAGACCGAATCCTCATTGACGGAACGTACCCGGCCAATGTCGCTGGCATGAACTGTTCTGATCAAATATCCTCACCCCAACTCCATGTGTTTAGCACGCAGCTGTCCGCATGCGGCTGCGATATCATGGCCCTGCTCACGGCGTATTGTAACATTCACTCCGTGATCTGCCAATATCCGTTGAAATTCAAAGATGTCACTGCGGGAAGTTCTAACATATTTACGTTCCGGCACGTGATTGACCGGAATCAGGTTGACGTGGCACAGCATGCTTTTCAGCACACCGGCCAGTTCCTCCGCATGCTCAGGCTGGTCATTCACACCACCAATCAACGCGTACTCGAAGCTAATGCGCCGGCCCGTCTTGGCCTGATAATAACGCAGAGATTCAATTACATCATCAAAAGGATAACGCCGGTTAACCGGCATGAGCTTGGAGCGCAGCGCATCGTTGGGAGCATGAATGGAGATCGCCAGATTAATCTGTGTATCCTCATCCGCGAATTTATAAATGCTTGGCACAATGCCGCTGGTCGATACCGTAATGTGACGTTGTCCGATGTTCAGACCCTTTTCGTGGATCATCAGGCGGAGAAATCTCATGGTTGCGTCATAATTCTCAAAGGGTTCCCCTGTACCCATGATAACAATACTGCTGACGCGTTCGCCCCGTTCGTCCAGAATTTGTTGGGATCTTACGACCTGAGCAACAATCTCTCCGGCTGTCAAATCACGCTTCAAGCCTCCGAGTGTAGAGGCACAGAACGTGCAGCCGATCCGGCAGCCAACCTGTGTAGTAACACATACACTGTTGCCATAGTTATGCTTCATGATTACTGTCTCGATCGCATGGTCATCATGCAGACCGAACAGGAATTTCACAGTACCATCCTTCGATTCCAGCTTCGTAATTTCCTTCAGCGCCGAAATGGAAAATTGTTGCTCCAGCTTCTCGCGCAGACCTTTGGACAAATTGCTCATCGCCTCAAAATCGTTCACCCGTTTCACATACAGCCAATCAAAAATCTGCCCGCCGCGAAAAGCCGGTTCTCCGTTGTCTTTGGCCCACTGCTGCAACTCTTCCAAGGAAAAATCATATATTAAAGGTTTCATTATAGTTTGCACCTGTTCTTTCATAAGGATATGCTTATTATTTCTCATTCTTTCTATTTTAACATAAAATTCAGAGACGGTAAAAGAAAAGCCCACCGGTAAGCCCGGCGGGCGGGGATGCTGCTAATAAACTTAGCAGATTTTTAAATGTTACAAACGCCGCTGCAGCCGGGCAATGTAGAACCCGTCACTGCCATAATGATGCGGCAAGATTTGAATACCTTCGCCTATGCCCAAAGCGGTGTCCTGAAGCCGGTCCCATAATGGGGACGTGAAGGTTATCGCTGTAAAGTCTGGACTCTGCTCCAAAAACGAGGACACGATATCCCCATTCTCTGCCTGTTCCGTTGTACATGTACTGTAGACCAGCACACCTCCCGGCTTAAGCAGCTTTGAGACCGATTCCAGCAGAACCCTCTGCAAAGCGGCGATACTGGCAACGTCCTCCGGTTCTTTACGCCACTTCAAATCAGGTTTTCGGCGGATCACTCCAAGACCGGAGCAAGGGGCATCGAGCAATATCCGGTCGAAAGATGAAGACTCGCACGTATTAACAAGATCCATTGCATCCCCGCTGCCTGTCACAATGCTCTCCAGTCCAAGACGCTGTGCCTGTTCGGAGATCAGCCTGGCTTTATGCTGATGCAAATCATTGGCAAAAATATAGCCCTCGTCTTTCATAAGCTCAGCCATATGGGCGGTTTTGCCGCCTGGAGCTGCGCAGCAATCGAGAACCCTCATTCCTGGCTCAGGAGCAACAGCTTCTGCTACAAGCATCGAGCTTTCATCCTGAATGGATAAGAAACCGTCTCTATACCAGGTGGAGAGAGCCAGATTCCCCCCGCCTCTGATCACAATTCCGTAAGGGCTGACTTCTGAAGCAGAGGCCTGAAGGCCCTGCTCCAGCATTTCATTAAGCAGCCGCTCCCTGCTGATCATCGTTGTATTGACCCGCACACTTACTGCAGGCGGTTCATTATTGGCGGCACAAATGGCTTCCGCCGTTTCTGCTCCGTATTCATCCATCCAGCGCTGCACCATCCACAGGGGGTGGGAATGCTGGATGGAAACTCGCTCAGACTCGCTCAGATCTTTAGGCAAGACCGGCAGTTCTCCGGCTCGAAGCACACTGCGGAGTACGCCATTCACCATCCCGGAGATTCCCTGATGGCCTCGTTTCTTCGATATATTAACCGCCTCATTAACAGCCGCATGCGAAGGAATGCGATCAAGGTACAGAATCTGGTACAGACTGAGCCTCAGCAGGCTTCGCACCCACGGCTGCAGCTTGGCAATACCTTTGGCAACAAATTTCTCCAGCACGTAATCAAGCGTATTCATTCTTGAGATTGTACCGTACACAAGCTCAGTGGCCAGTCCGGAGTCTTCCCGGCTCAGGCCTGCTTTTTGCAGGCTACTGTTAAGTAAGAGATTGCTGTAAGCTCCTTGTTCATCTACCCGTACCAGGACATCCAGTGCAACCTCTCTGGCCGAACCCATAGCAGCCTTGTTGTTACGGCCCCTGGCTTTGTTCCGGCCATTGCCATTGCCGTTACCGCCCGCGCTCACACCAGCACCGTTCCGGGCTTCATAGTTCCCCCACGGGCGAAGTCAGCGGCGCTCATGGCTTTTTTGCCCGCAGGCTGAACTGAAGTCAGCAGCAGACTTCCATCTCCGGTCTTTACTTCAACGCCGTGTTCATTTACCGTCAGCACCGTTCCGGGTTCTGCCGAAGACTCCTTATTCCGAGAGCTGCTGGCCGCGGAGGGGTTTGCAGCCGCCCAAACCTTAAACGTCTCTCCATTCCACTCGGTAAAGACACCGGAAAAAGGTACTAATCCGCGTATACGGTTGTAAATGTCGCGTGATGACGCATTCCAATCAATCCGCTCATCTTCCCGTTTAAGGTTAGGCGCATACGTAGCTTCGCTGTCATTCTGCGGTGTTGCCGGGACAGGACCTGCCAGCAAGCGCGGCATTTCCGCCTTGAGCAAATCCCGGCCGGCCAAGCTTAGTTTCCCGAACAGCGTTCCCGCTGTATCGTCTTCTTCAATGGACACTTCCACGCGAGAGATCATATCTCCTGTATCCAGACCTTCCGCCATATACATCAGTGTAACGCCCGTCACTGTCTCTCCATTGATCACCGAACGTTGAATCGGCGCCCCGCCGCGGTATTTCGGGAGCAGCGACCCATGCACATTCACACAGCCGCGCGCAGGCAAATCCAGCACTGCTTTGGGCAAAATCTGCCCGTAGGCAGCTGTGACAATCAATTCCGGCTCATAGGCGGCCAGCTCATCTATAGCTTCCTGACGGCGGAGCCGCTCCGGCTGCAGCACCGGCAGACCCAGGGACAAAGCCGCTTCCTTGACAGGTGATGGCGTCAGGGTCTTCTTTCTGCCTTGCGGCCGGTCGGGCTGGGTGAGAACCGCAACGACGTTATAACCTTCTTCCACCAGCATTTGCAGACTAGGCACGGCAAAGGCAGGGGTACCCATGAACACAATCTTCATCTTGTTCACTCCTCAGTCACGTTTCGGTCCGGTTTCATCTCGTATACCTTCTCGGCAATATCTGTAAAAAGCACTCCGTTAAGATGGTCTATCTCATGCTGAAAAGCCCGTGCAAGCAGACCGCTGCCGGTAATCGTAATTTCTTTGCCTTCCCGGTCCAGACCACGCACAGTTACCGTCTCAGACCGTCGCACATCCCCGTTCAGTCCCGGAATGCTCAAGCATCCCTCAGGCCCAAACTGTTCGCCTTCCGATTGGGTGATTTCGGGATTGATCATTTTGATCAGCCCATGCTCTTCGTCCGCATCGACAACGATAAGCCGCTTCAGGATACCCACTTGCGGTGCAGCGAGTCCGACCCCTTCAGCGTCATACATCGTATCAGCCATATCATCAAGCAATTTTTTAACATTAGGGGTTACTACCACTACTTCCTTTGCCCTTTTATGAAGAACCTCATCCGGCTCCAGTACTATCAACCGTATCGCCATATCGCCAACACCTTCCTTGTTCTGAACAATAGTTCCTTAGTATTTTATTACATCAGCATCTGCGGGTCCACATCAATACTGACCTGCAGTCCTGTATCACGCGCTGAATCTTCCAGTTCCTCCGCCACTTCACGGGCGAGACCGATTACATCAATAGATCCGCGCCATTTAATGATGCATTGGAATCTGTATCTGCCTTTAAGCCTCGGGATGGGAGAAGCAACCGGGCCTAACAGTTCAAGTACATCCGGAGATTCCTGGTCCAGAATGCCGTACCATCTGCGCTGCCTTGCTTTGCCCTGAAGATTCAGAGCATAATTCTCCGAAAGGCGAAGGAGCACCGGCAGCTGCTCATGGGATAGTGTAACCAGAATCAACCTGCAGTAAGGAGGATAATGCAAGCTTCTCCGGTGCTTCAGCTCTTCACGAATAAATGAAATATAATCATGGCCGCTTGCATGAACAATGGAGTAATGCTCAGGAGTGTAGGATTGAACTACTACCTCTCCCGGAAGCTGATGCCGTCCCGCACGACCCGCAACTTGAGTCAAAAGCTGGAATGTTTTCTCTGCAGCACGAAAATCCGGCAAATTGAGCGCTGAATCCGCTGTAATTACACCTACAAGTGTAACATCGGGGAAATCCAGTCCTTTGGCTACCATCTGTGTTCCCAAAAGAACATCCGCCTTTTTGTCCCTGAACTGACCCAGAAGTTTCTCATGCGAACCCTTCTCCGTCGTTGTGTCCACATCCATTCGAATGACGCGAATCCCCGGAAAAAGCTTTCCCAGCTCTTCTTCGACCCGCTGTGTTCCTGTTCCGAAGAAGCGGATATGCTCACTGCCGCATTCCGGGCATACCTTCGGCGCCGGCTCAGCATGTCCGCAGTAATGGCACCGCAAATTATCGCTCCGGCTGTGATAGGTCAGCGAAATATCGCATTCCGGACAGCCGGCCACATAACCGCAGCTCCGGCACATGACAAAGGTGGAGAAGCCCCGGCGGTTCAGAAGAAGAACAGTTTGCTCTCCACGCGTTAGTCTGTCTGCTAACGCCGCATGAAGCTTGCGGCTGAACATAGATCGGTTGCCCTCTTTTAACTCCTCGCGCATATCCACCACCTCGACCTTGGGGAGCTCATTGCCCAGCGCCCTGCTGGGCATCTCCAGCAATACGGGTGAGAAGTGTATATCACTCTGTGAATTGGCTGCATAATAGCTCTCCAAAGAAGGAGTCGCCGAGCCCATTATGACCACAGCATCCCCCTGCCCGGCCCTGCGGACAGCGACATCTCGGGCATGATACTTGGGATTCTCCTCCTGCTTATAAGAGGATTCATGCTCTTCATCCATAATAATCAGACCCAGATTGGTAAACGGAGCAAAGATCGCCGAACGCGCTCCAACGGCAACCGTAGCTTTGCCTTCCCGGATTTTGCGCCATTCATCATACCTCTCCCCGACAGACAGTCTGCTGTGCATCACCGCAACTCCGCTGCCGAAGCGGCCCTTGAACCGTTCCACCATTTGCGGAGTGAGCGAGATTTCCGGCACAAGGACAACCGCCTGGCGGCCCTGATCCATACATCGCTGAATGCACTGTAAATAGATCTCTGTCTTTCCGCTTCCCGTCACACCATGCAGCAGAAACACTTCATGCAGCTGCTCATCAATAGAACGCGCAATCCGTGTATAGACAACTTCCTGTTCTGAGGTCAGCGGCAGGGGTTCGCTTGGCTTGAAGTCACGGCCCCGGTACGGGTCACGGTACACTTCAATCTCACTAATCTCTATGAATCCCTTCTCCTCCAGACTCTTCACTGTGCCTGCAGTTACTTGCAGCACCGATAGGACCTCTTTCATAGGCAAAGGAAGCATAGCTTCCATATCTATTAAAAAAGACAATACTTCCTTCTGTCGCGCGGATCTGGCCGTAAAGCTGTTCAGTGCCTCCCGTGCCGTGTCCGGACCAATTGCTAAGTTCACAGCCTTCAGCTTTTTCTTCCCCAGCTTATCCTTGATCGATTGGGTTTCTACAAGCACACCCCGCCGCAGCATGAACTTCACCGTCTCGGCAGCCTCCGGAAAAGCCCTGGTCAGCTGCTTCATCGACACCTCGCCGCTCTGTGCTACGAAATTCGTAATGTCACGCTCTTCCCGGCCCGTATCCGGAAACATCGGAAATAGTTCCTCATCCGGGAATATCATTTCTGTTCCCGTACCAGTGGCTTGGTCCTGTATAGTCTCACCCATTGAAATGAAACGCTCTGCCTTCCCCTTCAACGCCGTCGGCAGCATAGCCTGCAGCGCAGAAATCCGGCGGCAGGCATACCTTTGGCTCATCCAGTCACCCAATTCCACCAGTTCGGGGGAAAGCGGAGGAATTAAATCCAGTACTTCCTGAATCGGCTTCAGCCCCGGAACCTCACGTGTGTCCCCTGATTCCAGAGAAATAACAAACCCCTGCACTGTACGGTGGCCGAACGGAACCGCAACACGGCTGCCCACTTCAATCCACACCTTCAAAGCTTCCGGGATGGAGTAATCAAAAGGCCTGTCAGTGCTGCGAACAGGTACATCGACAATGACCTTGGCTATATCCATTACAGTGTTACTCCGGAAATACGCTTGGCTGCCAGCGTTAGCAATTGGCGGGCAACTTCGTCCTTGGACAGCTGCGGAAGACTAAGCACCAGTCCGTCACGATCATAAATAGTGACTATATTCGTGTCGGTCCCAAAACCGGCGCCGGCAGCAGTAACATCATTCGCAACAATAAGATCGCAGTTTTTACGAACGAGCTTGTCCTTGGCATACTCCTCTACATTGCCTGTCTCCGCTGCAAACCCAATCAGGAATTGATTTTTCTTGCGTTTGCCGAGAGTTTCCAGAATATCCGTAGTTTTTATAAGCTCAAGCGTCATTGAGTCTCCACTTTTTTTAATTTTGTCAGGCATACTCTGTTTCGGGCGATAATCCGATACGGCCGCTGCTTTAATCAGAATGTCACAATCCTCCCACAGCGCCGACACCGCCTCAAGCATGTCCTGTGATGATTGAACCTGAATCACACGGATATCCTGGGGAGGACGCTCATCCGTTCGGGCTGCCACCAATGTTACTTCAGCGCCCATAGTACGTGCTGCACGGGCTATGGCGAAGCCCATTTTGCCGGATGAATCATTGGAAATATAACGGACCGGATCTATTCGTTCTATAGTACCACCGGCTGTAATTACGACCTTTTTGCCGGATAAGGGACCGGATCTTACACTTTCCTGCAGCTTAAAAAACGTCTCTATACAGCCAACTATAGCCTCCGGCTCCTCCAGTCGTCCTTTTCCAACATAACCGCAGGCCAGCAAGCCTTCACCCGGCTCTATAAATTGCACACCGCGATCCGCGAGAATATTCATATTCTGGATGACCGCCGGATGCTGATACATATGTACATTCATCGCCGGAGCCACCATAACAGGGGCTGTTGCGGCCAATAAAGTAGTAGAGAGCATATCGTCTGCAAGTCCATGCGCCATTTTGGCGATGATATTCGCCGTAGCCGGTGCAACCAGCACAAGATCGGCAGAGTCGGCAAGCTCGATATGAGAAATGGAGGACGGGTCACGCTCCTGAAACGTATCGCTATATACACGCTGCTTCGATAACGACTGCAGCGTCAGCTCTGTGATGAACTCTTTGGCTGAGGCTGTCATAATAACGTGAACCTCTGCGCCCTTTTGCACAAGCTTACTGCATAAGGAGGCTGCTTTGTAGGCTGCAATTCCCCCAGTGATGCCCAGCACAATTATTTTACCCTTTAACATGATATTCCCTCCTGTGCCATGTCCCCGACAATCGAGTGTCTGGTCATATTCCTTATCATCAAGAAAAAAATAACAACCTTCCGGTTGTCAGGAACAGCCCGGTCCGGGCTATCATAAGTCATTATTCACTCCTAAATTGTTCATAACCTCAATAAGAAACGGCATCCCCGCCATTGCATGAGGCGGTGAGCGTTTCAGCATACAATATAAGCAGCTTATGAAATAATCTATAAATTGCTCATATCTTCGAATAATAGACTCTTATCCGCTCCGGTGACATTTAATTCAGAAGAAACTACTCTTCTCCGCGGGTCACAATAAGACGGTCTTCGAATATTTCTTCAAGGGCAATGCCAACCTGTTTGTGGGATTTCGGAGACTTAATATCGGTCTTGCCGCCCTCGCGCAATTCTCTTGCCCGGCGAGAAGCTGCGACTACCAGAGAATATTTACTGTCGACTTTAGTCATCATTTCATCAATCGATGGATATAACATGGGACACCTCTTCATAGTTTATACTAACCTTACCCGTGAACAATCTTGCTTGGTATCACTTGATTTTACAATGTTCGGCCGTAATAATGCTTTCTATTCGCTTGCAGGCCAAATCAATTTCATCATTGACCACAGCGTAGTCGTAATGCCTCATGAGATTAATCTCATCCTCGGCCACAGACATGCGGTGATTAATAATATCCGGGTGTTCGGTGCCGCGCCCGCGAATCCGATCCTTGAGCTCATCCATAGAGGGAGGAAGAAGGAACACAAAAATGCCCTCAGGAAATTTCTCCTTAACCTTGAGTGCACCCTGTACCTCGATTTCGAGAATAATATCTTTCCCGCTATCCAGTGTCCGCTCGACAAAATCCCGGGGAGTACCGTAAAAATTTCCCACGTACTCAGCATATTCAAGGAGCTGGTCAGTCGCTATCATATCGGCAAACTGTTCCTTGGTTTTGAAAAAATAATTAACGCCATCCTCTTCGCCCAAACGCGGGCTACGGGTAGTAGCAGATACCGAATAGATAAGTTTTGGCATTTTGGGCCGCAAGGCGGTGCAGACAGTTCCTTTACCGACTCCGGAAGGGCCGGATAACACGATCAGTAATCCTTTTGACATAGTACACTCCATTTAGTTGTTATTCGTCGTTATCGTCGTCTTTGCTGGACAAGCGGTGTGCCACGGTCTCAGGCTGTACAGCCGACAAAATGACATGATCACTGTCTGTAATAATGACGGCACGGGTTCGACGGCCGTAGGTAGCGTCAATCAGCATATGCCGGTCTCTTGCTTCCTGAATAATCCGTTTAATTGGTGCAGACTCCGGGCTGACTATGGAAATGATGCGGTTGGCCGATACGATATTTCCAAAGCCGATGTTAATAAGTTTGATTGCCATATTCCGGTTGTTCCCCCCAAAAGTTACAGCTTGTCTTTTCGAAAAGGCTCCATTACTCTAAATTCGCCGCTTGTTCACGAATCTTCTCCAGCTCCGCTTTCATTTCCAGAACACGGTTGACCAAAGACAGCTGGTTGCTTTTAGAACCTATGGTATTCGTCTCTCGGTTCATCTCCTGAATGAGAAAATCCAGCTTTCGTCCAACCGGGTCATTCCCCCGAAGCAGAGTTCTGCATTGATCAATATGACTGTATAGACGGGTCAACTCTTCATCAATATTGCAGCGGTCGGCAAAAATAGCAATTTCCATTCCGAATTTAGGCTCATCAAAAGGAAAAGTCCCATCATTGAGCTCCGTTAGGCGCTGGCGCAGCTTATCACGATATTCACTTACTACTAAAGAGGCTAACTCCAGCATTTCTGAGTGGAGCATTTCCAGCTTCTCCAGTCTCAGCTCTAAATCAGCAGTGAGGTAACGCCCTTCCCTGGCCCGCATCTCAAGCAAGGAATGCAAGCTCTGCTCCATGCCTTTCTCAAGCACTCCCCGCCAGGAATCAGATAAAGCAGCCTCTGCGTTTGCTCCCTCACCATTCTTCATGATGTCAGGCAAAGATAACATATCCCGCAGACTAAGCTCGCCGGAGAAACCGAATTCTCTTATCAGCTCGTTGGCGGCCCTTATATACGACTTGACCGCCGAGTGGTTCAGAACCAACCCGGAAGCCGTCTCTTCTTCTTGTTCCCTATTGATGGTGACATCAACCCGACCCCGTTTGATATGCTCTTGGACCTTCCTTCTCAGCATATCCTCAAAACCAGTCCATTCCCTGGGCATCCGCAACACAACTTCGGAGTAACGGTGATTCACCGATTTGACTTCGAACGAAATCTTGTAACCGCCGAAATGCAGGGAAGATTGACCGTATCCGGTCATGCTAAATGACATCGGCATCACATCCATTACACTATTGTAATTGATTATTCTTAGCGAAACAAGGGGGACAATTTGCGCCCGGATTTCTCCCAGACATACTCCAGCAGCTGCACACTCATGTCGTAGAACATAAAAGGAGTCATCAGATAGATGCCGTTAAAGTGTTCTGTAGCCGCGTCGAGCAGTTCTTTGGCAATAGCCACACCCTCGGCGCGTCCGGCCTCGCCTTCAAGCCCTTTCATCCGCTGGCGGACTTCTTCAGATAGCTGGATTCCGGGAACTTCGTTATGAAGGTATTCCGCATTCCGTCCGCTCGCCAGCGGCATTACACCGATGAAGACAGGTATATCAAGATGGGCGGTTGCTTTAGCTATATTAGCGATCAGCTCACGGTCATACACAGGCTGGGTCATAATATAATCCGCACCTGAAGCAATCTTTTTCTCCAAGCGCTGTACAGCTTTGTCCAAATGCTTCACGTTCGGGTTAAACGCTGCACCGATGACGAAGTTCGCCTTTTGCTTAAGGGGCTTGCCCGAAAATGCAATCCCATCATTCAGCTGCTTGATCATCCTGATAATCTCAAAAGAGGTTAAATCGTAGACTGAGCTGGAACCGGGAAGATCGCCGAATCGTGCAGGATCACCCGTAACAGCCAGCACATGATCGATCCCCAGGGCATCAAATCCCATTAAATGTGACTGTGTACCAATGAGATTACGATCACGGCAGGTAATATGCACAAGCGGACGAAGTCCTGTCTTGGCCTGAACCAGATGTCCAAGCGCCATGTTGCTCATTCGGGTTACGGCCAGGGAATTATCCGCCAGCGTCAATGCATCCGCACCCGCTCTTCGCAGTGCCTCCGCGCCCTTCATAAATTTCGCAATATCCAGATCACGGGGCGGGTCCAGCTCGACAATAACGGTATGCCGTTCTTTCACAAGATCAACCAGCGTCGGCTCATCACCGCCCGTACCTTGTTCACCGCCAAAATGCTCCTGAACCTGCACACGCTCCATACCGCGTGATGTCGGCACAGGAAGCGGCTGGGGAACGTATCCCTGTAAAGCGGATGCAATCTCTGCGATATGCTTAGGTGTTGTTCCGCAGCACCCGCCGATAATCCGGCTTCCCATATCCGCAAACGTCAACGCCATCTCGCCGAAGTATTCGGGTGAAGCGCCATATCTGTACTGGCCGTCCACATAATCCGCTACCCCTGCATTAGGATAGACGGATACGGGTAGAACGAGATGGCCCTGCAAATGCTTCAGTGCTCTCTTGATCCCGTTAGGCCCGGTGCGGCAGTTAAAGCCGATAATGTCAGCACCGTCATCCTCCAGAATTCGAAAGGCTTCCGGGAGGCTCAGCCCATCCAGGGTTCGCGCCGTTTCATCCACGGCCAGCTGGCAGATAACGGGAAGCTTGCTCTGATTCCGCACTGTACGAAGCGCCAGATGCATCTCTTCCACATCATAGAACGTTTCCAGCATAATACCGTCAACATCCTCTTCGAGGAGCGCAACAATCTGCTGTCCGAAATATTTCTTCAGCTCCGCCGCCGATAGATTAGCCCGCTTGCCGGCCCGGATCGAACCGACTGCTCCGACTACGTACCCATTCTCTCCAGCAGCCCGGCGGGCGATTCGGACTCCGGCGCGGTTGATTTCTTCTACCTTCGACTCCAGTCCGTATTTGGACAGCTTGTCATAGTTCGCCGAGAACGTATTGCTCTCCAGCAGCACTGCTCCAGCCTCTATATAACTGCGATGTACATCCTCAATGACCTCAGGAGAGGTCAAATTCAATTCTTCATAGGAAATGCCGACAGGAAAACCCTTCTGATATAAATAGGTACCCATCGCCCCATCCCCGACAAGTACATTTTTTCCCCATGCAGACCGCAAATCGGGCTTCATCAGAGACCCTCCCCCTGATATTAGTTTCATACTAATGTAACATAAATCGGGATGAATGATAAGCTTTCCGGGCAAAAGAGGCTCATCGTTCGACATGGCGTGCATGCGGACGGTTCCATTGCTTCATAATATATTCAATATATGAAGAGCAAACTGAGGAGGGATTGCACAACGATGAAAAAGCCGATCAGGAAACAGCTGCTTAAAAAATACGCCGCAACCGCGCTTCTTTCGGTGTTGGGAATTCTGTACTTGTACGCAGGTGATTTGATGTTCGGGTATGGCAAAAATAATGTAATCGAGCTGGCTTCCTATATGTTTTTAACCAGTTCGGAGAAAGTACTGGGAGTACTCCTGTTTCTATGTCTGATCGGACCGGATCTTGTTCACTGGATCAGCGGACATCAGCCGGGTCGGGAAGCTGAACGATAACGCCTGACGGCGGCGCCAATAATCAGGACAGCCGGGATGGCAATGGTGAAGATGGGAAAAACTTTGTAAAGGAGGTATCCTCCCTCTTCGAGGTGCTCCGTTAAACTGCGGGCGTTCAGTAGAGAAGAGAATAGAATAATTAACGCTAAGGGATAGATCAGGGTACGGTAAGGTAGACCGAACAGATCGGAGATACCGACCAACGCCGCTCCGTAGAAGACCGCAATTTTGAAAAAAACCCCGATAATCAGCAGCATGACTACCAGAATGTCCAATCGCTGGATAAAATCGGACAGGGCCGCTTTGCTAATGGTGGACAAGAGCGGAAATGGTGAACGCTCCAGCATGTCACTGCCGAGAACCGTGATATTGACGATTGAGGTGTAGCTGAGCAGCAGTCCCGCGAGAAGCATGGCGGCGGGGATGACCCATACTCCCTTTTTATCGTCGCTAAGATAGGGCATCAGCATAGTCAAACAGATGATTTCACCGTATGGGAACATATAATTATGCTGAACCACCGAAATCGCAACGGGCCGAAATCCGTCCCCCAGCACGGGGAAAATACGCGTCCATTCCATCTCTCCAGACAAAAGGATCAGCACTGTAAAGATCCCACCAATGGACAGCACCAGGACCATAAAGATCAAGGAAGTACGTGCGAGCACCTCGATCCCTTTATGCAGAACATAAGCGCAGGACAGGATCATCAACGCACCTACAACCATAATGGGTGTGCGGTGCAGGGTTGCCATTACAAGCAGAGCACTGCCGTCCCGCAGATCACGGCCTGCGATATTTATGAACATTACCACATAAGAAATGACCACTACCGCTCCCAAAGGTTTGCCAAGAATCGCCCTGGCATAACCGGATAACGGTTTGTCGGGGTACAGCTTATAAAGATAAGCGTAACCCGTGAATAGGACGAGCCCTACTATACAGCCGACCAGTATGGAAATCCAGCCGTCTCTGCCGGATTTGGAACCATTGACAACAAGTGCCGTTCCAAGTTCAAACAGGAACGTAAGCGAAAAAAACTGCACCAATCCTATTTTCGGGCCTCCCATGAACTTCTTCCTTTCCTATTCCATGTTTTCCGACTGGAAGGAACGCGTCCTCATATCGGTATGTCGGATAACTGACTTCACCTTGATGTTCACTTCGCAGCGGGTAAATACAATATCCCAACGATCCTCCACCTTTTTCCACCCTTTCGGATTATCCCGTTCAACCGCTTCTCCGAATCCGAGGTAATCGCTCTTGAATTTCATGGCTGCCTTGACGGCAGCTTCTGTTTCCTTCCTGGTCTGTTCACTCAAACGTTTCTCCAGATCCCTCAGCACCTCGGGCTTGGTCAAATCCAGCGGACCGGTGGACTCTTTCAGTCCGGCCTGTTGTTCAATGCTTATGTTCATAATCGGATGCTCCGGATCTTTGGCGTCTGCTTTAATCGTGGTATGCACCTGGTATACATTAAATGCTGCAATATCATCTTTTCCCAGTTCGATGAACGCTGCATTCTGCTGCAGCTTGTTATGCAGGCGGCTTGTGCCCATTCCCTCCGCGCCGTCCAGAAATCCCACCAGCTTGTCTTGCTTGAATACACCGAGACCGGAAGTCCGCAAGATAGCCTTTGGCTTGATTGCCTCCACATTTTCCTTGCTTTTCGCCGCTTCCAGATCGCCGTTTATTACTACACCGTTGATAATCGCGCCCCCGCCTTTTGCCACGATACCCCGGATTACATCGTCCACCTCCATCTGGAAGTTAAACCCAAAGGACTGTGATGTGGTTTCCAGCTTCTTTACAAGATCATTGGCCGGAATTTTCGTAAAAACGGTTACGATGGACAGAATGTCTTTTGCCGACTGACCTCTGGATATAAACATCAGGCTGCTCAGGCGCATTTCGGATTCCCGCTCCAGAATATCCATAATATCCTGAATCCCTTCGCGGGCCAGCTCCTCTGATATGATGATAACCTTTACATGCCCCAGGGACAGCAATCGCGAGAGCTTCCGTGAAGCGTTTTCCAGCGCCTCGTATATCGATCTTCCGCTTCCTTCAAAGAGAGCAACCGGCGAATTCCCCCTGCTGTTTTTACCCGTGTTTTCTTCCGCCACGACTACCTGGAAAGCTACTTTGTATTTTTGGTCCCCCGAAAGCCCTTTGTCGATGGACATACCGGAAACAATGGCTCTACGGTTTAGTTCCATGCTGTCCCAGCAGCTGGTCAACAGCAGAAGAAAAATGCCCGGGAGCAACAGCAACTTGAACATTTTAAGCATCTGTACGCCCCTCCTTCCCGGAAGCGGATGACTCGTCATCATTACTGGTGTTATTATTCGCATCCTTTGATTTATGGGGACGGAGGTGAATCATCCACATGGGCACTCTCACTAAAGTATCCTTCTGTCCTCTCAAGGAAAATGGACTGAACGGGGATAAATACGGAACACCGAACGAGCGCAGGCTGTTCATGTGGGCAACCAGTACGATCAACCCTAGTGTAATGCCGTAGAAACCGAACACGGACGCAGCTGCAATAAAACCAAAACGGACGATTCGTCCCGCTATCGCCAGATTGTTGGAGGGAATCGCGAAGCTGGCAATACCGGTAAGCGCCACCACGATAACCATGACCGGCGTAATAATGCCTGCTTCCACCACAGCCTGACCCAGGATCAAGGCGCCGACGACCGAGACGGTCTGTCCAACCGCTCTTGGCATCCGGGTGCCGGCTTCCCTCAGGACTTCAAAAGCAATCTCCATCAGCATCGCCTCGACTGCAGCCGGAAACGGGACGTTCTCCCGTTGGGCCAGCAAGCTGATCAGCATCGGCGTCGGAATCATTTCATAATGAAAGGTCGTCAGCGCTATATAAATCGAGGGTCCAAGAAGCAAAATGATAAAGCTGACATAACGAACCATACGCATTAATGTGGCAATATCGAACCTTTGGGCATAATCGTCAGTCGATTGGAAGAATTGGGCGAATACCGTAGGCAGTATAAGCACAAAAGGCGTGCCGTCAACGATGAGCACGATTCTTCCTTCCAGCAAATTGGCCGCCGCTACATCCGGACGTTCTGTATTATAGACAGTGGGGAACGGCGTTAATACCTTATCCTGAATAAGCTGCTCGATATAAGAGGATTCAAGGACAGCCTCGATGTCGATTCTCTTCAGCCGCGTTCTCACTTCGTCCACGATCTTGTCATCCGCTATATTTTTGATATAGATAATAGCGACATCCGTATTCGTCACTTTGCCGATTCTCATAAATTCAAACCACAGCTTCGGTGATTTAATCCGCCTGCGGATTAGTGATATATTCGTGCTCACCGATTCTACGAAAGCGTCTTTCGGTCCCCGGACAACCAGTTGGGAGGAAGGCTCGGTGATGGTGCGCCATTCTCCGCCTTTCGTTCCGCCTACGATGCCCTTGGTGCATCCATCCAGCAGAATAAGGGTATCTCCCGACAGGATGGCGATCATTATTTCATTCCAATCGCTCTTAATTTCTGCTTCACCCAGCCCCATCGCTCTGCACAGGATGAGCTGAAGCAGATCTTCCGGCTCCCGGGACATTTCCGGCGCTGTAAGGTGGGAATTGTCTAGCAATGAACCCATTACGAATTCGTTCACCGCCACAGTGTTCACCAGGCCGCCCAGATGGACGACTGCAGCCTGTACCGGGTCTTCTCCGCCGATTTGAACCTGCCGGATCGTCAGGTCGGGACTGGCCCCGAGCTCCCGCCTGATGTTGTCCAGTGTCTGCGTGAGATTTGGCGAAAGTTTCGGAGCAGCGATATTTGCATTCCCGGCTGAGGTTTTAACCGAACCCTTATCACGCTTGCCTCGCTTTTGAGAACCGCTATCTATCATCTGCCTCCGCCCCTATCAAGTCTTATGGTTTCCATTATTTGCGATTCCCTCTATTGTTATGCGTCCTTCTGCTCAGGACGGCATTTATAGTCTCCGCAAGTGAACGGCAAAAAACCGCCGTTTAATAGCGGCGGTAAGAAAAACTTGATTCGATTGGTAACTCCGGTTACTTAGATTGAAACTATCCCTGTGAACACAACCGCAGCCGGACCGGTCATGTAGACATGATTGTCCTCTTCATTCCATTCGATAAACAGGTCGCCGCCCTTCAGGCTAATCACGGCCGAACGATCGGTCAGTCCATTCAGCACTGACGACACCAGTGTGGCACAGGCCCCCGTCCCACAAGCGAGTGTTGGACCTGCTCCCCGCTCCCAGACCCGCATGTCAACATGCCCGCGATCCAGTACGGTTGCAAATTCGACGTTTACTTTTCTCGGGAACAGGGGATGAACCTCAAGCTTCGGTCCCCAGGTTGCAAGATCGAAGGAAACCGCATCTTCCACATAGATCACGCAGTGAGGGTTGCCCATGGATACAGCGGTAAACTTGAATTCTGTTCCATCGGCTTCAATGGAACGGTCCAGAACCGGCTCCGCATCGATAGCTACAGGAATTTGCGGGCCTGAGAGTACAGGCTCACCCATATCAACCGTTACGGTTTCTACAACACCGTCTTTAACGTTCAGAGAAACCTTTTGTTCTCCGGCACCTAGGGTTTCAATTACAATTTGCTCGGAGCTGACAAGACCGTGGTCATATACATATTTGGCTACACAGCGAATAGCGTTGCCGCATTGCTCCGCTTCAGAGCCGTCCGAGTTCATGATTCGCATCATATAATCACCGCGCTCCGAAGGCAGGATGTATACCAGCCCGTCAGCACCTATACCAAAAAATCGATTGCACAGGATAACGGCTAACTCAGATGCGTTCGAAGGCAGTTCCTGCTCTCCAAAAACGACGATGAAGTCGTTGCCGAGGCCGTGCATTTTTGTAAATTCCATTGAAGCGTCCACTCCCTTAAAATTGGCTGAACCAAGCATACCTCAAGGAGTGGAGCAATGCTATTGATTTTATGCCGAAAATTTTGTACTTTTTATCATCGGATGGCTGCTGCTGCGTCTGCGGATTCGTTTACCGCTCCAGACACTGCCCGCTCCCATAACAAAGGTAGGAATGCCTGCAGTTACCAGAACGAGGCACCACTCACGGAAGCTTAGCGGCACTGTTTTGAAAACAGGCTGCAGCACCGGCATATACATAACAGCCATCATAAGGATTATAGAGGACAGCACGGCGAGAACCAGATACTTATTCTGAAAAGGATTGCGGTGGAACACAGAACGAGAGCTGCGGCAATCGAAGACGTGAATCAGCTGCGCCATAACCAGCGTGGCAAAAGCAACCGATTGAGCCCGAATCAGCTGCGACGGACTATCCGGTGCAATCCGCAGCGTCAGCCAAAAGGCAACCAGGGTACATAGGCCGATCAGCAGCCCGCGGCTGATGATTTTCCACCCCAACCGGCGGGCAAAAATGTTCTCTTTGGCACCGCGGGGCTTGTGCTCCATCAAATCCTTCTCAGGCTGATCCACTCCAAGCGCCATCGCAGGCAGTCCGTCGGTCACCAGGTTGACCCACAAGATCTGAATCGGAACAAGCGGCAGTGGCAGACCGAGCATCATCGCGAAGAACATCGTCAGAATTTCACCGACATTGGAAGCAAGCAAATAACGGATAAATTTACGGATATTCTCGTAAATATTCCGGCCCTCTTCAATGGCTGCCACGATCGTGGAGAAGTTATCGTCGCCCAATACCAGCGACGATGCCTCTTTGGTCACATCCGTCCCGGTGATTCCCATGGAAATCCCGATATCCGCCGCTTTTACCGCCGGAGCATCATTTACACCGTCCCCCGTCATCGCCACCACATGGCCGCGGCGCTGCAGAGACTTCACGATACGCAGCTTATGCTCGGGCGACACACGGGCGTATACATACACATTGTCGGATACTTTATCCAGTTCAGCTTCATTCATCCGGGAGATCTGACTGCCTGTGAGAACCGTACCGCCACGCTGCAGGATACCAAGCTGATGGGCAATGGCTTCTGCGGTGGTGCCGTGGTCACCGGTGATCATCACCGTTTTGATGCCGGCCCGGCGGGTGATGCTGATCGCATCGCGCACTTCACGGCGCGGCGGGTCAATCATACCGGCCAAGCCTATGAAAATAAGCTGGCTTTCCGCTTCCTTCTCATTGGATGCCGTTTCATTCGGCCGCATATCCCGGTAGGCCATACCCAGCACACGAAGCGCTCCTGAAGCCATTCCCTCATTGGCATCAAGCACCTTCTGCCGCAAAGTAGGGGTGCATGGAACCACTCCGCCTTCCCAGAGCATATAGGAACAGCGGCCCAGCAGCACATCAGGCGCTCCTTTCGTGCAGATGGTCCGGCCGCCCGGATGACTCACAATAACAGACATTAACTTACGTTCCGAGTCAAAGGGGAATTCCTTATCCCTCGTATAAGATACAGCCAGGGCTTGAGCGGTCAGTCCCATTTTTGCTGACAGGGCTACCAGCGCTCCTTCAGTGGGATCGCCTTTCAGTGCCCATACACCGGTGTCACTCTGTCCTTTATCTGTCTCGTTCCCTTTACTTTTTGCTTTCCGCTTGCCAGTCGTTTCGGAAGGAAAGGTCTCATGGATTTCAGCATTATTGCACAGAGCCCCTACCTGCAGCAAACGGCGCAGGCTTTGATCATGCTTAAGATCTACCGGCTTGCCCTTCTCCAGAACCTGACCCAGCGGAGCATACCCTTCCCCCGTTACCTCCAGAATGCGGCCGCCCGACCAAAGACGGGTTACCGTCATTTTATTCTGGGTTAACGTGCCTGTCTTATCGGAACAAATGACCGAAGCACAGCCAAGAGTCTCTACTGAAGGGAGTTTACGGACAATCGCCTTGCGTTTGATCATCCGCTGGACTCCGAGAGCGAGCGCAATCGTAACGATTGCGGGTAATCCTTCGGGAATAGCAGCTACGGCCAGGCTGACCCCGGCCAAGAACATCGCTGTCGCAGGCTGGCCGTGCATGATTCCTGCTACTACGACTACAATAGTCAGGCCCAAAGAAACATAGATGAGTATTTTGCCGAGCTGCTCCAGACGGTGCTGAAGCGGCGTTTCTTGTGCATCGGTATTTTGGATCAGATCGGCTATTTTGCCCATCTCTGTATCCATTCCGGTCCGGACGACCATGGCTTTTCCCGTACCCCTAGTAACCATCGTACCCATGAAACCGATGTTTTTCTGGTCACCCAGCGGAACCTCGTCGGCATATATGGGTTCAGAATGCTTGGCAACAGGCAGAGATTCACCAGTCAGCGCCGATTCTTCCGCATAGAGAGCGCTGCACTCCAGCCAGCGGACGTCTGCAGGAATCCGGTCTCCGCTCTCCAGGAGGACAATATCACCGGGAAGCAGCATTTTGGCGGGAATAATCTCGCTTTTACCTTGACGGATGACCTTGGCCGATGGTGCGGACAGCTGCTTCAGAGCCCGCAGTGACCGCTCGGCCCGGAATTCCTGAACAAATCCGAGCACCCCGTTAAGTAAAATAATAACGATGATTGTGACTGCATCCAGATACTCACCCAGCAATCCGGATACGAGAGTCGCCCCCATCAGCACCAGCACCATGAAATCCTTGAACTGGTTCAACAGCAGGGTCAGCGGGGACACTCGCTTCCCTTCCGACAGTTCATTTAACCCGCATTCCTTGCGTCTTTCGACGGCTTCCTCTTCGCTCAGGCCCGTCTGCGGATTAACCTTGAATAGTTGTTGCAGCTCCTCCGCACCGAGCCGGTGCCAACTGTTTTGTTCCATGTCCTTTCTATCCCCTCCCGGTCGTTTCTTGACCTCCGGCGGCACACAGCTTTTCCACCTGTTTAAGACCAATGTATTCAGGGTCGTCCTGAAATATCACCCTCACCCCGGGTCCCCTTTTGCGCGAACCGAGTAAAGTATGGCATCATAGGAGAGGAACGAAATTCATTTTATCGCGACAGGAGAAGTTTATTATGGCATTAGACGGTATTGTTACCCGTTCCATCGTGCATGAGCTTCAGGCATGCGTAGGGGCACGGATTGGTAAAATATATCAACCCAGCAGCCACGACCTCATTTTCATTCTGCGGGGGGGCGGAGCCGGCAAACTGCTGCTGTCCGCTAATCCTACCTATCCGCGAATACATTTTACAGAAAGAAATACGATCAACCCAACAGAAGCGCCCATGTTCTGCATGCTGATGCGCAAGCACTGCGAAGGTGGAACCATTGAGAACATTTCACAGGTAGGCATGGAGCGCATTATTCATATAACCATCCGAACCAGAGACGAGCTCGGAGACGTTTCCGCCAAAAAAATCATCATCGAGCTGATGGGCCGTCACAGCAATATCATTCTTACAGATCTTACCTCGGGTACTATCATCGACGGAATTCATCATGTTACTCCTTCCATCAGCAGCTACCGGATCGTAATGCCAGGCTTCGCCTATACAGAACCGCCGCAGCAGCACAAGCTGAACCCTTTGGAAATCGGGCAAAAGGAGTTTCTGAGCCTGATCTCTTCCGCCGAAGAAGCTGCACTGCAGGAAAATTCGGACAACGAGGAATCTGCTCAGGTGGAGGAAGAGCCAAAGGCTGACGGTTCAGGAGGGCCTGCCCCATCGGTGGATCCTGTTGGCTGGATTGTGCATGCATTCAGCGGAATCAGTCCGCTTATCGCCGGGGAGATCGTACAGCGTTACAGAAACTTTGAAGCTCTAAATATCAACACACAATCCAATCCAAAAAATCCGGTCATGCTTTGGGAAGCCTTCAACTCCATTATGGAGCAGGTGAGGAGGAACCAATTCTCCCCTGTCACGGGAGCAAATGCCAAAGGCAAGCTGATTTTTTCCGCGATTCCATTAACACTTTTGGAAGAACCTGTGAAGGAATTCAGCTCAATTAGCCAGTGCATGGAGGATTACTACGGAGATAAGGCCGAACGGGATACCGTGAAGCAGCGCGTAAGCGACCTGATTCGGTTCCTCGGCAACGAACGGAGCAAGAACATCAAGAAACTCGCAAAGCTGCAGGAGGACCTGGATGAGGCGCAGGAAGCAGACCGTTACCGGATCTGGGGTGAGCTGCTGTTCGCCTCCCTTCATACCCTTTCCAAAGGTGATACAACAGCCACTTTAGTCAACTACTACGATGAGAACCAGGCTGAAATAGCCATCCCGCTGGACCCGCTGCTGGGCCCTTCGGACAACGCACAACGTTATTTTAAAAAATATAACAAATACAAGAACAGCCTCCTCGTCATTGATGAGCAGCTCATCAAAACGCATGAGGAAATAGCATACATGGAAAGTCTGCTGCAGCAGCTCGCCCACGCCTCTCTCAACGATATTGAGGAGATCCGGGACGAGCTGGTAGGACAGGGATATCTGCGCGACCGGAACAAAAAGGGCAAAAAGAAGAAAAAGGCCACCCGCCCTACCCTGCAGGTGTTCACCTCTTCCGAAGGGGTGGATATTTATGTCGGCAAAAACAATCTGCAGAACGAGTACGTTACCAACCGGCTCGCTTCACCGAATGATACCTGGCTGCATACCAAGGACATTCCGGGCTCCCATGTCGTCATCCGCAGTGAGCAATTTGGGGATGCCACACTGGAAGAGGCGGCACAGCTTGCCGCATACTTCAGCCAGGCCAAACAATCGAGCAGCGTTCCGGTAGACAGCACTTTGATCCGTCATGTTCGAAAGCCAAGCGGCTCCAAGCCGGGTTTTGTGATCTATGATCATCAGAAGACGCTGTTTGTCACACCGGATGAAGCGCGGATCAAGAGTCTCCCCAGCACTTTAAAAAGTTAATTCAGCGCAAAAAACCTCCAGCCATCCGACGATAATGCGTCAATGGTGTTGGAGGTTTTTTTAGCTATATAAGTTGAACTAAAGATTTTGACCTATGCTATAGGTGTTACCCGTAACTACGGGAATGTTTGGACTTCCGGCCGCTGCCCATCCCCAGATGTTTTGGATTAGACCGCATGCAGCGGTAAACATCCGGGGACAGCAGATGCTTTCGAAGCGAGCTTTCCTGCGGAAAGCTTTCGGGCGGTCGCTGTCGCTCCTACAGTTCCAAAATTCCCTCCCGTTACTCTCCCCATTCATCATGTAATTCTTTAGTTCGTTTTAACTAGCTCTTTAGTTGGCCAAGTACATCAACTGAAACTGTAACACTCCCGATATCCCCATGGAAAATCACGCCTTGCCGAGCACCGTGGAAATCAGATCCGCCAGTAACAACAAGCCCATATTCCGCTGCCATAGCAAGATACCGCGCTTCCTCGGCCGGGCCGTGATCCGAATGATAGACCTCGATGCCTCTAAAGGCACTTCGCTCTACAATCCCGCGCACCAGTTCATCATCACCGTACAAACCCGGATGGGCTAGCACCGGAGCGCCACCCGCGCCGATGATCCATTGGCAGGCTTCCTCCGGGGTGATGCGCGGAGGCAATACAAAGGCCGCTGCACCGTCGGCCAGATACTTGTCAAAGGCATCCCGCATATCAGCCGCAGCTCCCAGCCGGACTAGCTCATCAGCAATATGGGGCCGCCCGATGCTCTCATCAGGCTTCAGCTCGCGTCCGATTCCTGCTACGACTTTTTCCAGAGTAATATCAATGCCCAGGTTCCGCAGCTTCAGGATTATTGCTTCATTCCGCTGCGCACGGGTGGCTCTCAGTTCTGCTAGCCGCGACAAAAATAAGCCATGCTGAGGATCGACATAGTACCCCAGTACATGTATGTCTTTACCGCCCGCACGCGTACTTATCTCAACACCGGGCACAACCGTAATACCGTACTGTTTCCCTGCTTCCAGAGCTTCCGCAATGCCTGCTACAGTGTCATGGTCCGTGATCGCCAGTGCCGCAAGCCCCTTCTCCCGGGCGAGACGCACATTTTCCGCAGGCGGCTGCATCCCGTCTGAAGCTTGTGTATGCGTGTGCAGGTCGCAGCGTCCTGACTGGTCTGCCAGCCTGATCATTCGTTCGTTCATCCTAATTCTCCCCCGCATGCTGGCGCAAAAACGTCAGGAACGTTACAGCCGAGATGGGCAGCAGTGCCGATTTCAAATGTATGGCATAGAACTGCCTTTTAAATGACGCATCCGAAATGTTCACTACTTTTAAAAGCCCCAGCGCAACCTCATGCTTAACGGATGACGTAGATATGATCGTAATCCCAAGTCCTGCTTCCACCGCCGATTTCACAGCACCTGTACTGCCGAGCTCCATTACAATCCGCATGGCCCCCGGGTCCAGTCCCTTGGCAATCAGCTGTTCCTCCATAACACGGCGTGTACCCGAGCCCTGCTCCCGCAGCACGAACGGGTGCTGCAGCGCCTCTTCCAGAGTAACCTCATCCTGTTCCGCAAGCGGATGATCATGGGGCACAATCAGCTTCAGTTCATCCCCCATTACCGGTTCAATAACCATATCGGGGTGGGTTACCGGGGCCTCAATTAAGCCGAAGTTAAGCTGATGCTTTGTGATCTCCTCCAGAATCTGCGACGTGTTCATCACTTTCATCATAATGGAGATGTGCGGGTACGTTTTGCCAAAAGGACCCAGAAGACGCGGAAGGACATACTCGCCAATGGTCAGGCTTGCCCCCAGCTGCAATCTTCCCTCGAGCATATGGGTGAACGCCGACATCGCCACATCGGTTTCCCTAATTAAATCAATGCTGCGCAGCGCAAAGGGCATCAGGGTTCTGCCCGCCTCCGAGAGAACGATTTTTTTGGTGGAACGGTTGAAGAGCTTGGTTCCGAAATAATCCTCCAAAGCCTGTACCTGCATCGTTACAGCCGGCTGAGTCATATGCAGCGCCTGAGCCGCTGCCGAGAAGCTGCCCCGCTCCGACACGGTATAAAAAATATGCAGCTGATGAAAGTTCATGTTCGCCACTCCTTCATTAGAAACCTTATACCGCCCCTTCCCATCATACCGAGCTGACGATACCAAGAAGAAACGGCTTCGCCGTCCTGAAAGAGACGGTATCCGTTTCTCGTAGAAATATAAGCAAAGTATAGTGAAAACTTATACTGTCTTATATTTTAAAAAAGGGCATGCAGCCTCAAGCCGCATGCCTCCTTATCTCATCTTCCTGCTACACTGCGTTTCCGGGATTTTGGGCGGATACAATATTGTTGTCATCTTACCTCATCGCAACAGGTTGTTCAAGCCTCCGGAGCGGTGAATTTAAGTTGAGCAAGTATCCGCATTATCTATGCAGCAGCATCCCTTGATCATTTTGCATCTTTTCTTGATTCGTGCCGCTTCCTCAGATATGTGCTCTATGGAATCAAAACGCTGGTACCGGTTGGTAACAACGGCGATAGAGATCGAGACAAGCGGAATCTCTTCTATTTTTCCAGAACGGCTCTCCGTCAGTACATACTGCTGCGTCAGATGATCTGCATGATAAAAGTCTTTTACCATGGTGTCAAATTCCCTGATTATGGTATCGCAGCATTCCTGATAGTTGTAATCGTTAATAAAGACTATGAAATCGTCCCCGCCAATGTGGCCCAAAAATCCACCCACCCGCAGTGTGCTATGCTTTAATATCTCAGCTGTTGACTGGATCATCCGATCGCCTTCCTTGAACCCATAGGTATCGTTGTAGGCTTTAAAATGATCTAGGTCGATGTACAATACACTGAATTGATCCTCAAGCAGCGACTTTACCAGCCATTCATTAATACTCAAATTCCCGGGCAGTCCCGTTAGTGGATTTAGAAAGCTTGCAGCTACAGCTTGTATCTCGGCAAAATTCAGCAACAAATCGCGGACACTCACAGTGCCGAAAAAGCGCTCCTCATGAGTGACTATCACATAATCATACAAGTTCTCTTCCTTACGGTTCATAGCCAGCTTGCTAACCTCAGTGATGGGTGTTTTATACTGCACAACAAGCGGATTCTTATCCATCAGCAGCTCTATGGATCTCCCCATATAAAGCGTAAAGCCGTATAAGGTTCCAATCTGCTGATAGAAACTTTTTCTCATAATAAGTGCAATCGGGCAGCCGTTGTCACACACAACCACACCTTGAAGCTGGGGATTGCTTTTAAAGATATGATCTACGAATTCGCATTTGCTATTGGGGGGAATCTGCGGGATTTGCTCCGCAATTTCCCCGATCTGGAGAAGCATACTCACAGCCCCTTCCTACCGGACTTTGACTTGTAACCCTTAATCAACGTTTTTCGCCTAAATAACCATCCAACGGTTGAGGGATGGGCCTGCCAAAAGCATATCCTTGACCATAATCAATACCAACCTTCTGTAAATAATGAAGTTCCTCTGCCGTTTCAATCCCTTCGGCAATTACGAGAGTGGCAGAACGGGCAGCATACTCCCTGATCAGCTCCAGTAATTCCTGCTGCTCCGGATTGCCGTGGATTCCGCAGATCAATGACTTGTCCAGCTTAATAAATTCAGGCTTCAAATAGACTAAAGTCTTCAAGCTGTTGTAACCCGAACCCGCATCGTCAACAGCAATCCGAAAGCCCTGCTCCCGATAATGGGACAAGGCCTTCTCAAAGCTAACATAATCTTGTACCGCCTGGCGTTCCGTCAACTCGAAGACAACACAACTTGGGGATAATCCCAGCTCTTTCAGAAGTTCCAGCGTTTCCCCGCTTCTGTGGCGTGAATCATTCAGGATACCGGGATGCACATTGATGAAAATAAGCTTATCATCCTTAGCTTTAGGATTCGGCAATCTCTCGACATATCGGGTAAGTGACAGTCGGCGGCAGTATTTTTCCAGTCTGAACATCAGATCCGTTCCCCCGGCAAACTCATAAAAGTGCTCGGTTGTTGGAAACTGAGGCGAAGAGGGTGGCCTGTTCAGCACTTCATGCCCAATGGTCAGCCCGTTCTGCAACTTGAGGATCGGCTGGAAGTATGTATCCATTAATCCCTTGTTCATAATGTCCAGGAGATCTCCCAGTCTCTTTAACTCCTTAATTTCGCTCTTCATTCTTCCGTTCAAATGCTGAAGGTAGTGAGGAAGCACAGATAACTTATTATGTATTTGCAATGGTTTGTTCATAACCTCTCCTGTATGCTTTTCTCATGAATTCTGTCCCTCGCTCCACCAGCATACATAAGAACTATTAACCTGTGATTAAATCAAATCATGATCTTATCTTTTATTGTGATGACAAGACAAATAGCCCCACAATGTGAGGCCAATACTTCATTCTTCATAAGCTACCTGCGCTTACGTTTCTTTTTAATGAGCTTCATGCGGCGGGCGTGGCGCAGCCACGAATAATAGGTCTTCAAATCCCGCAGCTTGGGATTCGATGAAATTTTGCCGAGAAATGAAACAATGATCAAGTTGTACAGCGGTTGGCCGGAGAGATTACTTACGCCTTCCAGCTCATTGAACTCGGCCGCCATCACCAAGTCATCGTCAATCAAGTACGCGTTCTGTTCACTGTTCGGATAAGGTTTTATCCGTTTCTGCTTCAGGCACTGCCATAACCAGGCTGCAATTTCCCCTTCGTCGCTGCCCGCTTCGCTGATCCGGTCCAAGTATCGGTTCTTCGCATGATTCGTTATAACAATGTTGGCGACCCTATAGTCATTCAGCAAAATATAGAAGGGCTCATGAGAGCCCCATCCTTCCTTTCCCTTGTCGCTCATCATCATCACACTCCACCGTATGTAAGGGGGCTTGGCACGCCTTTATTGTTGTCATCTTACCCCATTGCCGAGGGTAGTACAAGTTCATGCCCGCAGAAAAATTCCACAAAAAAACAGACGCCAATTTCGCGCCTGTCTTTTACCGCTGCCGGCTTATAATCCGTAGTAACGGGACTTGTCCGGTCCATTGCTGGTATATTCCGTCTTCAATTCATTGCGGTAAGACCTTTCGATCTTTCTCACATACGAAAGCCTGCGGACATTTTTCATAACTTCCTCAGCCCGATCTGCGTTAACGTACATAACGGCGTAATGCATCTTCCGTGAGACATAGTGCAGAGTTCCGTACTTTTCCAGATTACGCGCTGCCTTCACGTCACTAACCCAAACAATATATCCTGTGCGTTCCGCAAACATAAGCTCATCGCCTTCCTGTCTCTCTCTTTATCCCGGCTGCCTTATCCGCAAGAGCAACTGCCGCCGCTGCCGCAACCGCCTTTAGGCGCAGGATTGTTACTTGGAACCTTGATGCTGTTCGAAACCGAGAAGGCTATGGTTTCTGACATGGAGAACAGGATGTCATCCAGCATTTTCTCGGCCTTCTTGAAACGGGCTACCGCTTCGAACTGCTCCAGCTCCGCTTCAACCGCAGCAACCTCATCCTTGGCCGAATGATAGTTCGGGTGAAAATGGCCGAACCTCTGTGTCTCCTCGAACAGCTCCTTCTTGCTGTCAAGCTGCTTAATCATCGCCTGGATTTCGGGGCTCGCATCAACCTGCCCTTTCCAGTATAAGTAATCCGTCACTTCAGCGGATTGATTAATCATGTCGCCCAATTCATAGGCGTATGTCAGCACTTCAGCCATATCGACCGTGTTAAATTCCGCTACGCTCATGAGCTCAACTCAATTCTATGTCAAAGTTCTACTTGGCAGTAGACTCACTTATCATAACATATTCAGCTGCTCCAGCAGAAGGGGAATTATCTTCGCCCGGGAATAATCATCTGCATCTCTTTCCAGGCACCTGCTGCAAGCTCCATCTCTTCGGCTGACCCCTCTTTACTGCGAAGCAAATGTCCCGCCATTCGCCAGGGATTACCCAGAACGCGGGAGGGTATGAACTCACAGCTTTCATCCTCCAGTGAAATCCGCACCTTAACCCCCCACTTCAGCGCTTGCTCCATAACCTTCTGCGCAGTGGTGCTGTGATAACAGTGCCATTCCCTGCTCCACATAGAGGGTATACTTTCTTCTCCTGGCAGCAAAGTTTCCTCAGGATCAAGTGGGGCCGGCTGCAGATAGTGCTGTGAAGCTCCGGTATGAATCAGCCCCTGCTCCGGTCTTGGAGCAGGAAGGATATATTCGCCAGGCTGCTCTGCTTTCTTCCGGTGAAATGCAGGAACGGTTTCTGTCTTCTCTTCTTCTCTTCCCTGCACATCCCGATGTGGAGCCAGTCCAGCGGCTGCAAGCTCAGTACGGACGTTCTTCTCTTGTTCCTTAGGCACAACGAAGTGAAGCGGTCCCAGACGGGTAAGATGGCCCTGCAGTCTTGGATGCGAGGCTATCGCATCCCCATCCTCTTCATTTCTGCAGGAAAGCAGAAGAATGTCGGCCAGAGAAGTTCGGCCAATACCTTCTCTCCATTGTTCCAGAACGAGCCTTACCTGCTCCGGCAGACCGCCTATCGTATGCATATGGAGCCAAGCAATGACTTCATCCGGGGGCATCCCCCGTTCATTGGCGAACTCCAGCCGCTCCCGCGTCAGCCGAAAGCTCCACATGATTTCAACCGACAGCAGCTCGGCGCAGCTGGCAAGAGTCCAGCGGACAATGAAGGGAACGTCTGGCGGGACAAGCACCTCAAAATCCGTTTGTACAATGAGCATGGCGGATGATGAACCATTTTCAGACGGTCTTAAAAACTCCGCCTTCGTCGGCAGCTTGATCCAGCGGAAGTATATGCTGCCCTTATTGTCAGTTCCGACTTGGCACCAGCCAAAGCCGGCCAGGCATTCCAGCCAGGCCCGGCTTGAAGCCTCCAGACCCGAACGATGTGCCGGCACAACCAGCGAGGAAGCCTCCATCCAGTCCAGAATTTGTGATACAGATACCCACTCCTTCAGAACAAAATCAGGTCGGGCTATCAAACAGCGAAAATGCTGGCCGGCAGGCTCCGAGCTCCCGTAACGATTAATAACAGCAGTATACAAAAGACTCGTCATGTCAGATTCCGGGAGGTGAAGCCAGCTCTCCAAGATCTCCTTATCAAGGATGTATGCACTGTCATTCCGTTTCAGCAATCCCAGACAGAGCATCAGATCAACCATTACCGCAGCGGGCAGCGGATAGATTTCAGAATAAGGATAGTTTAATGCAAGTCCCCGCAAATGTTTCTCCTGAAGAGACAGCCTCGACGCCAGCCGACTTATATGTTTCTTGTGAATACTGCCTTTAACTGTAACAGGCAGTCCTTCTTCAGCCACAAACAGCAGCGCCTGAAAAAGGTCACCCGCCAATCCCGAGGCCTCTTCCATAGCAGTATAAATATTGCTGTTCTCTTCTGTAGCTGGGGTAAAGGGGAAGCAATGTCTCTGAATCTGCGGCAGCCTCTCCGCAGGGATGTAATAAAGCTTCTCCCCCCATATTTTTTGCAGAGCTGAAAGCATACCAACCCGCCGCAGCTCAATCAGAGCAAGTTTTTGTTCTGCAGGGCACAGGTTTGCCGGCCGAAATTGCTTCACTTTCCCTTCTTCAAAAGGCTGGGAGGCATAAGCCGCACATATCCTCTTAATCAGCTCCTGCGCAGGTGCCGTTAAATGTATCAAACACTATCCACTCCGTTCAACTCGGCGTATCTCACCTCGTATTGGTAGCCCTGTTCGGCCAGAAACATCCGGCGGTGCAATGAAAATTCCTGTTCCCTGCTGTCCCCGGACACCAGTGTGTAGAAATAGGCTTTGTTCTCACCGGGCTTCGGCCTTAGAATACGTCCAAGACGCTGGGCTTCCTCCTGCCTGGAGCCGTAAGCACCAGACACCTCTATCGCAACGGAGGCATCCGGCAGATTCACGGCAAAATTGGCCACCTTTGAGACTACCAGCACAGGCAGTCTGCCCTCGTTGAACGTGGTGTAACTATCCATCCTCTCCTGCTGCGGTGTTTTGCCACTAATCAAAGGTGCACCAATGCTTTCAGCCAGTTGACTCAGCTGTTCTATATACTGGCCTATAATCAAAACAGGCGCCCCTCTATGAATATCCAGCAGCTGCTGCACAACTTTTAATTTAGCCGGGTTGGAGGCGGCAAGCCGAAATTTTTCTCTGGCGGCAGCGTACATATATTTAAGCTTCAGCGGGTTATTCATGGGCACAATCATCTCCACACACTCTACCCCGGCAATCCACCCTTCATTCTCCAGTACCTTCCAGGGCATATCATACCGCTTGGGTCCGATCAGGGAGAACACATCTCCTTCGCGCCCGTCTTCCCTTATAAGGGTGGCTGTGAGCCCGAGACGGCGTGTCGCCTGAATATCCGCAGTCGCACGGAAAACCGGGGCGGGCAGCAAATGTACCTCATCATAGATGATCAATCCCCAGTTTCGTTCGTCAAACAGATTCATATGCCGGAATTCTCCGCCTTTAGAGCGGCGGTGCGTCAATATTTGATAGGTAGCTACGGTTACGGGCCGAACCTGCCTCTTCTCGCCGGTATACTCTCCAACCTCTTCTTCCGAAAGATTCGTCCGCTGTGTTAGCTCATTCATCCACTGCCGGACAGAGGTCGTATTGGAGGTAAGAATCAGCGTTTCACATTGCAGGGCTGCCAGCACAGCTAGGCCTACAACCGTCTTCCCTGCTCCGCATGGCAGGACAATCACGCCGCTTCCTCCGCTTCCGGCTTTATCCTCGAAGTGCTCCACGGCTTCCCTCTGATATTCTCTTAATCTGAAGGAGTTTTCTCTCTCTTTTCCGCTGCCGCTGTCCGGATCTCTCCATGCGACACTCAGAGCCTGCCCCTCATGGTACCCGGCGAAATCCAATACTGGATACCCCAATCCAGTCAGCTCTTGCTTTAACTGGCCCCGCTTCGCCGCACTGGCGGTAAGCTCCAGGGGACCGGTCCGCTGAAGGCGAAGATCCGTCAACTGAGGATACCGATCCAGTTCATCCATCAGGTCCTTGTGATCTCCCCGGAGAACAACCCTTTCAGGCTCCACCGCATCAGCGTGAAGTGTTAACCGGCCGTATCTGGACATGATCATAGAGATCTCATCCTCCAGACCTGCCGGAACCTCCCAGCGTGAGAGAACTCTAAGCTCAAAAATAATCTTATCCGCCGTAAGCCCAAGCGAGGCCGCATTCCAAAGAGACAACGGGCTGATACGATAGGTATGAAAGGCGGGCGGACTTTTTATAAGTTCAGCAAATATAGACAGCTTAGCCCTTGCAGCCTCAAAGCCATTATGTACACATTCCAAAAGTATGGACCTGTCCCTGCGAACAATGCATGCTCCTCGTCCTTCCATAGGACCCTCCTCCTTAACGGATAGCCGAAAAAGCCCATTCCGGTTACGGACATGAGCTTTCCCTGGTTATGTTACCCTAATGCAAATGGTGCTGCGAAATTTCACTGAGGGCTTTTCCTGCCTCATCCACATAAATTTGGCGTACCGCCAAATCACCAATAGACACAACGCCAATCAAATTACCCTCTTGTACTACCGGCAGCCGGCGAATTTGCTGTGACGCCATCAGTTCGGTTGCTTCATCCACGGACATATCTTCTGAAGCCGTTCTGATGTTCGTACTCATTACCTGCTCTACCGAGCTGGAACCCGAATGTTTGTCAGCATAACCCCGAAGGACTAAATCACGGTCGGTGATCACTCCAATCAGCTTCTTGCTGTCCGAACTATCAACTACGGGAACAAACCCCGTGTCGTTGTCTCTCATAATAACTGCCACCTCATAAATGTTATCCTGAGGCGTGACAGTGATAGGATTCCTGGTCATGGCTTCTTTAACTGTTCTCAAGTTAGAACCCTCCTCATCTTTTGGCGAAACATGAGAGTAGGTTCTCCTTAATTATAAAAATTATACGACAGCCGTATCCTTCAGCCGGGAATCCGCCATGGCGATCAGCAGCTTCACCCCATGGAGCATGGCGTCCTCATCGAAATTGAACCGGCTGTGGTGATGCGGATAAACAGCATTTTTATCGAGATTGCCTGCACCGACGAACATAAAACAGCCCGGAACACTTTGAACATAATAGGCAAAATCCTCCGCAGGCATCAGCTTCTCCATCGTGATGACCTCTACAGAATCCCCGAGGGCCCGGGGCGCTTCAATGAAAAAGCGCCGGCATTCCGCCTCATGATTGACCAGAGGCGGATAACCCATCAGATAATCCACCTGGGCTTGCGCTCCGTATGCGGCGGCTACCGCTGACGACATCTCTTCTATTCTCTGCCGGATCAGAAGCCGGGTCTCTTCATCGAAAGCCCGGACTGTGCCGGTGATCCGGCATTTCTCAGCAACAACATTCTGGGCGAAGCCTCCTTGTATCGTGCCCACACTGAGTACTGCAGGACGCAGCGGGTCAACGGAGCGGCTTACGATGCTCTGAAGCTGAGTTACCAGTGCGGCTCCGGCCACAATGCTGTCAATGGAGCGGTGCGGAATACCCGCATGACCGCCTTTGCCTAATATATCGATAAAAAATTCATCCGCAGAGGCCATTAGCGGCCCAGGTGCGCTTGCTACCGTTCCTACAGGAAGCGGGGTCCAGAGATGAAGACCATAGACAGCATCCGCGCCGTTCAGTACCCCCTCGGCAATCATGCCTAATGCTCCGCCGGGACACACCTCTTCCGCAGGCTGAAACAGAAAACGAAGCTCTCCCTGAAGCTTGTCCCTCCGGCTGCTGTAATACGCAGCCGCACCGAGCAGCATCGCCGTATGGCCATCATGACCGCAAGCATGCATGACTCCTTCATTTTGCGATGCATATGGGCATCCGTTTTCTTCCCTGATCGGCAGCGCATCCATATCGGCACGGAGAACCACTGTACTCCCCGGCTTCCCGCCCCTTAAAATCCCTACCACACCATAACCCACCGAACTTTTTTCAACTTCAATCCCGAAGCTTGCCAGCTTGTCCGCCACAAAGGCAGAGGTCTCACGCTCCTGATAAGACAACTCCGGATGTCGGTGCAAATGGCGGCGCCATTCAATCATATCCTGCAGCAGCTGTTCAACCGGCATCTGCTCCATAGTTTCCATTCCCTTCCTTAAAGTCGCCCCTTTACACACAGGAAGCCGTCCTTTTCTCTCTGTTCACTTGAAAATCGGTCATATGCCTTTTATTGTAGCAGAAACACGAAAAACTGTGTATTGCACGCCGCCCTCCAGTCTTGCACAACCTATGGAAACATACTATCATGAGGTAGAACCGTGAACATTTTGTTAAAAATAAATCATTATACTTCATAAGGGGGGATATACTCGCCATGATTTTTGAGAACACGGGCCTCGTGGGACTTCAAAGTGATCTTCTCTACCTGGACGAAAGCGCGGAAAAAGCAGGGTTTATTCGCTGGCAGTGGGAATACTATCGGGCCACTTATGACTGCAAAATTGAAGACCGGCAGAACGGCGGCGAATACTATCTGCGTGTCAATACACGTGCTGTCGAGGGTAAACTGGAGAAGCCGGACGCTATACTTGCGATTGAAGCCATTTACCTGGGCAAGGCAACATTCCCTCACGGTCTGGAATACGAGTCACCCGTACCTCAATCGGTTCTAGCCATTGCGGGAGAACGTATTTTGGAACTAAAACAGCTGCTTGAGGCTTGAACAGGAGCAGAACAATGAAATCAAAAAGCACTTCCAGCAAAAAAGGAACACCTGATTTCCAGCTGCTCATACTTACGCTTTTGCTCGTCGGCTTCGGGGTGATCATGGTATTCAGCTCCAGCTCCAGCCTGTATTTCAGAGGCGACCCCTTATATTTCTTGAAACGCCAGCTTGTCTGGGTGGTACTGGGCAGCTTCGTCATGTTCACTGTGATGAATATTCACTACAGCCGGTTTAAGAAATGGTATGCGCCTATATTCATTATCACGGTTATTTTACTGCTTTTTGTGGCTTCAACGGAAAGAATTAACGGAGCGAAGAGTTGGCTGAGCATAGCAGGCCTGGGCATTCAACCGACCGAGCTGGCCAAAATATCGATCATCCTGTACCTTGCGGCCCTGATTACCAAAAAAGGTGAACGGCTGCGGGATTTGCGATCAGGCTATATTCCGGTCATGGTCATCGTCGGCATCGTAGCAGGACTGATCATGATGCAGCCGGATTTAGGCTCCTGTCTCATTCTGGTGGCTACGAGCGGGCTTGTAATCTTTGCCGGCGGGGCCAGCATGAAGCATATTCTGGGCTCTATTGCACTGCTTGTACTTGGCTTAGGCCTGGTCATGGGGACAAAGACAGTAATCGACTCCTTCTCCCCCTCTCCGGATAAAACAGCAGCCGCTCAGGACTATAAGCAAGGTCGCGTCGACGCCTTTTTGGACCCTTTTGCGGACCCGCAGGGTGACGGCTACAACATTATCCAGTCCTTGACCGCTTTGGGTCAGGGAGGCGTAAGTGGTGCGGGCTTCGGTCAAAGTGTGCAAAAGCTGCATTATCTCCGTAATGCGGAGAACGATTTCATCTTTGCTGTTATTGGTGAAGAGCTGGGCTTTATCGGAACCGCACTCTTTTTGTTAATTTATTTATATTTTGTTTGGAGAGGCATATTGATTTCTCTTAGATGCACCGATCCTTTCGGAACACTTGTCGGTATCGGAGTCATGGGTTGGATTGCCATTCAGGCCTTTGTCAATATCGGAGGAGTTACCAAAACCATCCCTCTTACCGGTGTTACCCTGCCATTTATCAGTTATGGCGGCTCCTCCTTGCTGGTCACGATGCTCTCCATGGGCATTATACTCAATATTTCACGGGAAACGAACCGTCCCGCCAAAGAGGAAGTAACTAAATCAATAACAACGGTAAGACAGGTACGTGCCCGATAAGGCCGCCCTGCACATCGAAAACAAAAACTAGCCAGTCTCCATAACCCGGAGACTGGCTAGTTTTTCACCTTTTTTCAGCTTTAAGTGCAAGATCCTGTCTCATTCGTCAAAATATCTACTTCTGGGACAGCCTCGTTTCTGCTTCATGGGCTTACGCTCCAAGCAGTTATAATACCTATTACGAAATTTCATCATTTTTAAAGGCGACGCCCTCAACCTTAACATTAACCTCTACAATATGAAGTCCAGTCATGCTCTCCACAGCCTCGCGCACATTCTGCTGCAGCATCCGGCATACTTCATGAATCGGCGTTTCATAGAGCACGATAATACGCAGGTCTACGGCCGCTTCCAGTTGTCCCACTTCAACGGTAACACCTTTTTGTACATTTTTACCGCTAAGACGTTTCGCCCAGCCTTCCGACAAGCCGCCTGACATGGCTGCAATCCCTGGAGTCTCCAAAGCAGCCAATCCGGCAATTTTCGAGACCACATCATTCGAAATTCGTATATTTCCCATTTCCAGCTGAAGTTGTTCCGCCATGCCAAATCCCCCTTACACTCATTATCAATTATTGTAATTCCTAAACAGGCTAAAAAGCAAATGACTTTCTCTCACTTCGTTTACATCCCCTGACAATTTGGGTATATTGATTATGAAATCAACATACATAAATTGGACTGGAGGGTGCCCTACATTGAAAAAATGGATTTCACCATCACTGCTCATCATTACATTTGCGCTTAGCGCCATTGGACATTACGCGAACTGGGATCATACGCTTCAGTTTATCCTGTCAGCTGTAGCCGTCGTATTTGTGGCCGGTTTCCTGGGCAGGGCCACGGAAAGCGTGGCCCATTACGCAGGGCAGCGTCTGGGAGGCTTTCTTAATGCCACCTTTGGCAATGCCGCCGAGCTGATCATCGCCTTCTTCCTCGTTAAAGAAGGGCTGTACGATATGGTCAAAGCGAGTCTCACCGGCTCCATCATCGGAAATTTGCTGCTCGTATTGGGTCTTAGTATATTTGCCGGGGGATTGAAGCATAAGGTACAGAATTTCAATGTCACTCTCGCCGGACTTAACGGTTCTCTAATGATCGTGGCCGTCATTGCCTTGTTTGTTCCCGCTATGTTCTTTAATACCCATTCCATCACCGGGGAGGATACGGATCAACTCAGCCTGATCGTCGCCGGGCTGCTCATCGCTTCTTATCTGGCCTGGCTTGTATTCTCCATGATTACACACAAGAAGTACCTGGATGATGTCACGGTCGACAACGAAGAGGAATTGCCTAACGAACACGCCCCTGTCTGGTCCAGAAACAAATCCATCCTGTATCTGGTCCTCGCAACTGTAATGGTGGCCTTCGTCAGTGAATGGCTTGTTGGCACATTGGAGACATTGACGGAACGCTTCGGTCTTAGCGAGCTGTTCGTCGGGGCTTTCCTGGTAGCCATTATCGGTAATGCAGCAGAGCATAGCGCCGCTATTCTGCTCGCGATGAAGAACAAAATGGGTGCCGCTGTCGAAATCGCTGTGGGCAGCAGTCTGCAGATTGCCCTGTTTGTTGCCCCGGTGCTTATTTTCGCAAGTTATTTCAGGGGCGATACAATGGACATCGTCTTTACTACGATTGAGCTGGTAGCCATCGGAGTATCCGTGTTCATCGCCAAGTCGATTATACAGGACGGTTCTACGAACTGGTACGAGGGACTGCTGCTTCTGGCGGTGTACCTCATTCTGGGCGTCTCCTTCTATCTTGTATAAGATACCTTCATTACATGTAAAAAGCGCACGGAAAAGGCTCCCCTGCCTCTTCCGTGCGCTTTTAATTGTGATTAAAACCCTTGTCCGACAACAAAACATAACAGCCTTATTCCTTTGCCCTGTTATTTAGTGCCTCGTATAAAACCGCCAAATTCCGTTCCAGCTTGCTCAGAACCAGCTTACCTGTAAGCTCCGGCACCAGCCCCGCTCTGACCGCAAAATCCACTTCCTTGGAGAATCCGTACATCTGGGTGTCCAGCACTTCCTCATAGAGAGGGCAGTAGCGTGTCGCCAGATTGGTCATCTGAACTTCGATAAGCTTCTCAATTTTATCGGCATCTTCTTGTAGAAGAGTGATCGCTTTAAGATTAAGCTGTTCCTGCAATTCCGATGAAGTCATGCATCTTCCCCCCCATGTCCAAAAGTTACAGCAGTGACGCTATTTAATTTAATATTAGTCGAAATCGGATTTCAATACAAGAATTCAGTTTTCCAACTTAAAAAAACGTCCAGTCGGAATCGACAAGACGTTTCAGAACAAGCAATTACTAAGCTACTACAGTAAAATTCAAACCGTGTCTGGAAAACACTTCGCTCATCGCGGCCTTTGCTTCTTCTGCATCCGTACCATGCACGTGCAGTTCATAACTTTGGCTCGATACCAATGTAGTAAACAATCCAAGGATACTCTTAACATCGATGTACTTGTTGTCTGCTTGAAGAACGATTGAAGAATTGAACTTGCTCGCCGTTTGGGCAATATCAACGATTGCCGCATTGTTACTGGACATAAGAATCCCTCCACAACTTGATTATGAAAATAGTCTTTATGTTATCATCATTATGATACATTGAATCCGCTTACCCGCGCAAGGTGTTTCTTATCTTTCTATCTTACTTCAGGTTTTCCGGATTAAGACCTTCCAGCTCAGGCACAACAAAAATACCGTCTTTACGGATCAGAACATCGTCAAAATAGATCTCTCCGCCGCCATACTCAGGACGTTGAATCAGTACAAGGTCCCAATGAATCGAGGAACGGTTGCCGTTATCAGTAACTTCATAGGCCTGACCCGGTGTAAAATGCAGGCTGCCTGCGATCTTCTCATCAAAAAGAATATCCTTCATCGGGTGGAGAATGTAAGGGTTAAAGCCGATTGCAAATTCACCGATATGGCGGGCTCCATCATCCGAATCCAGAATGTCATTCAGACGAGCGCTGTCATTGCTGGAAGCCTCAACGATTTTACCGTTCTCGAAGGTAAACTTAACATTTTCAAAAGTAACGCCGTTGTATAGTGTGGCTGCGTTATAGCTGATTGTACCGTTAACGGAATCGCGAACGGGTGCGCTGTATACCTCACCGTCCGGAATGTTCTTTTGTCCGGAGCATTTCTCGGCGCCTATGCCTTTGATGGAGAAAGTAAGATCCGTGCCGGGTCCGGCAATGCGTACCTTGTCTGTTTTTCTCATCAGATCAGCCAGAGCATCCTGCGCTTTGTCCATTTTGGCATAATCCAGATTACAGACTGCAAAATAGAAATCCTCGAACGCTTCTGTGCTCGTGTTGGCTAGCTGGGCCATGCTTGCATTCGGATAACGCAAAACTACCCATTTCGTATGTTTTACCCGCTGCTCGCTGTGAACCGGGTGGGCATACAGGGAGTTGTACAGCTTCATGTTCTCCTCAGGCACATCAGACAGGTCGTTGACATTCTCGCCTGCGCGAATACCGATATAGCAGTCCATTTGCTTCATCCGGTTCAGATCGATCTCAGCCCAGGTCTGCAAACCTTCCCGTGTTGCGTATTTAAGCATACTCCGTTGTACCGTTCGGTCAGTTAATTGCACAAAAGCGTATCCGCCGGCTTTGCCTATTTCTTCCACAATTGCGTTGATCAAATCGCGTTCACTGCCAATCATTTCGACCAGCACATTCTCTCCCGGCTGTACATTTACGGAGTACCCTACGAGGTTTTCCGCCAGCTTTTGAATTCTGGGATCCTTCATCTCTCTCTTCCTTCCTCATCCTAAAAAATCACATGCCCATCTATTGTAGCATGCCCGTTATAGAGCGCAAGACCTTCGGTTACCGTGTGAATTCTTAACGGTATCCATAGAAATCAATCTGTGTCACATAGGTTTCACTGCGTGTCTTCTGGATATCTCCGGGAAAGTTAATGGTTCGGGTCCATGCCAATCGTTTGGGCAGATTGCGTTTTACGTCAACGTTTAAATGATAGACAGTCTCAACATGTGCCTTGTCGAGCTTGCGCTGAAGTTCTGTGTTCTGCTTCTTCCAGTACGTCTCCAGAGCCTTATTCAACTGAGGATTGGCCGAGGATTGGCTCTCCTCCCCAGTTTGGTTGAAGGATCGAAGCGCCGACATCTCCTGATTCAACTGAGCCGCCAGCTGAGCGTGGGCCTCATCAGGGGACAGTTCAATCCGCAGAACCCGGGTCCCTCGTCCGGCTCCAGCTTCCTCTGTGACCGTTTTATCCATCCCCTCCAGTTCCTCCAACTGATAAATCGGATTTAGGCGAGGCAGTGGATTTCCCTCCTGTGGAAAGGACTGGGAGAGAGGCTGCCATTGGCCCCCTATTTTTTTCAATTGGCTATAGTAGGACTGTTTATTAGGAATAGCACTTCCCAGCTTATTTATTTTGCCGGTGGCCGCAGCTTTAGAGGAATTGCTGTCCGGGAGGAGTGTATAGAGAGTTACTTGATTGTGATCCTTCACTTTCCCGCCGTAATATAAAGTTTCATAAGGGGTGCCATCACTGCCCCGCAGCAGCGCCGTTGCCCCTTCAAATGTAACTCCATCGCTGCCTGTCATACCCGCCAGAGCCAAATCCAGATCGTCTCCGGCCGGCTTCTCGTTCCTCAGGCTGCAGCCGCTGCTTAGAGCGCAGTATAGCGTTAAGGTCACAACCACTATTCCATTCCGAATAAACAGCCTTGTCATAAGCTTCATGCCCTTCCCACCCTATTTTTAGTTATAGGTTCTCCTTATAGTCAGGGCTTATACTTTGGATCACTCTAATCCTTATAAGTGACGCAATGCAAAAAAATCCTCGAGGACTTCGCCTCAAGGATTCTCCACTCTGCTCTCCATGTTCCTATCGATAACAATCCGATTCCGGCCATTGTTCTTCGCTTCATACAGCGCCATATCCGCCCGGTAGAATAAAGATTCCACACTTACCCGATCATCAATCCAGCTCCATTCGGCAATCCCGCAGGATACGGTCACATGCGGCTCCGTCTCCCCTTGCACCCGTAAACGGATTCGCTCGGCTACAATTGCAGTCTGGTGAACGCCAAGCTGCGGCAAGTAGAGCGCCAGCTCTTCCCCGCCCCATCTGGCTGCGATATCGCCTTTGCGAATGGATGTTTTCACAATATCACTGACCTGCCTCAGGATTTTATCGCCTTTCTGGTGACCGTATGTATCGTTAACCATTTTGAACTGATCAATATCAACAACGATTAATGATCCGCAGAAATCAGTCCCTTGTCTGATACCGATCTCCTCATCCAGATAATGCCGTGCGTACAGACCTGTCAGACTGTCTCTGTTCGCCAGGCGTCGAACTTCTGCGTGTAAACGCGCATTCCCGACTGCAAGCCCGATATGCCCTGCCATTGCCTGCAGCAACCTGTAGTTATCATAGGAGAAATAATGGGGCTCCCGATGACTCAGCATAATGGCCCCTCGGACCTCTCCCCCTACGCTCAATGGAGTCGCGATAAGCGACTGTGAATCGGTTGCGTCCATCAGCCGGGAGGCTGTCTCCGGATGCTCCATATAATCGGATAGAATCACCGACTCGCCCGAGGCATACACCTTTCCTCCGAGTCCTTGTCCGATCTCTATAATTTCATTCATCAATGCGTGATGATTGCAGGCTACCGTCTCCAGCCCGCCCTTCTCTTCATTCAAATGGAGAATACAGCAGTAGTCAGCCTCGAACATCTCCAGCAGCTCTTCAAAGGCAAATTGAAAAATATCACTAAGGCGCAAGCTTTGGTTCAGACGCTGGGTGAGCTCATTGCTCATCCTCAATTCACGAATCAGCTGATTGGAGCGTTCATACAGCTTGGCATTCTCGAATGCGGTTCCCGCCGTGTCCGCCACCATGGACAGAAAGCGTAAATCAACATCCAGAAATGATTGTTTATACATGACCATATGAAAAACACCATAAACACCCTGCTTACCGCTAAGCGGAAGACCAATCTCTATAAGCTTGCTATCCTCGTTGCTGGCCTGAATGGCTACCTTGCCGTCTTTGAACGCCCGGGCAGATGCGTCATTGCTCTCCCAGCGAAGCGGAAGCGGCTTCACCTGAGGATGAGCGCTGCGGTGATCCTGGGATATGAAGAGCACAAGCCTCGCACCCGGATACATCGCGGAAATACTCTCAATAACCTCAATTAAAACAGCATCCACATCAATATTATCATGCATTCTCTGAACAATCTGGAAGAGCAGGGAGTGGCGGTTACTTTCCTTCTCGGCATTCAGATGGACATCCGCAAGATCGGATACGAAAATATGCTCGAACCTGCGATAAAAGCATGTACGGAAATGCCGGGCCAGCACTTCAGCAATCTCCCGGCCGCCCTTCTCATACTGTTCAGTAGACATGGCACAGCCAAGAAAAGCGAATATATCACCTTTGGAACGCGTATAAACCGGCAGCGTCAAGAAGGTCAGGCTTGTCCCATTTTCCGTCATATGAGAGCTATTGGTCTTCCGGGATAGCAAGCTTAGGCCGGCAGCCTCTTCCCAGCAGGAACTCCAACGCTCATTGACCTGATTGATATGGTTCATCCATTTACCTTCATAATTAAGGACACACCAATTCCACGATTCAGTGAATGGAAGGGAAGCCTCTCCCTTGTACCACTCATGAAAGCTGTCCACAATCAGACCGTCTGTATAAGGAAAATCATAGGATACGATGTCCGTTTCCCTTAACCATGCGGTAGGATCTTCAGAATCGTCGTTGGATTGCATGGTGTCCTGTGTCAGCACATGGCTGCCTTTATGACCGTAAGCTTGCTGCTTTGACATAAAGAGGATCCCCTTACTATCTCTAATTTTAAAATTCTATTCCGATAACATTTATTAGTTAACCATATTTTACTCCCTTTCTTTCTGTAATGCATTATATTTTCCGCAAAACCGGGTTTTTTTTTAGGTCCTAAGCCCTAACGACAAAGAACGACAAAATCTCTTTAAACATGCGCTTGACTTTGCTAGTTGTTTTCATATAATATTTATTGTTGAACAAGACTGTAACTGGTCTTATATTGGGCGAAACGTTGTGTCACCCTCACGCGGGTTCGTTACTAATAGGGCAGCGGCTGAACTTCCCTATAGTGTGGATCTATAAACTTCCACGGATACGGCACGCGGCACAAATAGGCCCCACCTGAAATTTCAAATAAAAAGGAGTCTACTATAACATGGCACGTTACACAGGACCTAAATTTAAACTCAGCCGCCGTCTGGGCATTTCCCTTAGCGGTACAGGTAAAGATTTGAAACGCCCTTTCCCACCGGGACAACATGGCGCTAACCAACGCAGAAAAGTAAGTAACTACGGAATGCAGCTTTTGGAAAAACAAAAACTGCGTCACATGTACGGTTTGGGAGAGAAACAATTTAAAACTCTCTTCACTAAAGCTCAAAAGCTTCAAGGTATCGCGGGCGAAAACTTCATGTTCTTGCTTGAGAGCCGCCTGGACAACCTCGTATACCGTCTTGGATTTGCTAACTCCCGCGCTGGAGCGCGTCAGTTGGTATCCCATGGTCACGTAACTGTTAACGGCAAAAAAGTCGACATCGCATCTTACCGTGTAAGCACTGGCGATGTAATCGGTCTTCGTGAAAGAAGCCGCGCAATGTCTTCCATCAAGGAAGCTCTGGCTAACCGTTCACACCTTCCGGCTTACCTGGATTATGCTGAAGGCTCCTTCGAAGGCAAATACATCCGTTTGCCAGAACGTTCCGAGCTGTCCCAAGATATCGATGAGAAACAAATCGTCGAGTTCTACAACCGTTAATACTTTCTGTATAGCGGTTATTATGAAAGCCTCCGGATTTATCCGGAGGCTTTTTTATTATTTCATAAAAAAAAGGAGCACCGAATGGCGCCCCTCCTCCAAGATTCAATTATTATCCGATACAACTACTTATGCCAAGGTAAGCTTAGCGAACTTGCGCTTGCCAACCTGCAGTATATCTCCCTCTTGCGGGGTGATTTCAGCATTAGGGTCCTCTTGCTTCACTTCGTTCAGCTTCACGGAACCCTGTTGAATACTCCGCTTCGCTTCTCCATTAGAGCCTGCAAAGTTAACCAGTGTAAGCAGCTTTACCAGCTTGATTGTTCCGTTTTCCAGCTCATCGGCAGGAATCGCGAAGGTTTCAATATCGTCAGGTAATGCACGCTGCTGGAACACCGTTACGAAATGCTGCTGGGCAGCATCCGCAGCCTCCACATTGTGGTACATGCGTACAAAAGTATGGGCCAGCCGCATTTTGGCATCTCTCGGATGAACGGTCCCCTCCTGCAACCCTGTCTTCAACTCTGTAAGCTGGTCATTGCTGATATCAGTTGCCAGCTCGTAGTATTTCAGCATCAGCTCATCCGGAACGGACATGGCTTTGCCGTATATTTCATTCGGCTCTTCATCGATTCCGATGTAGTTGCCAAGACTTTTACTCATCTTCTGCACTCCGTCCAGCCCTTCGAGCAGCGGAGTCATGATCGCAGCCTGGGTATCCACACCATATTCCTTTTGGAGTGTCCGTCCCATAAGCAGATTGAATTTCTGATCCGTACCGCCGAGCTCCACGTCACTTTTCAAGGCAACGGAATCCATACCCTGCATAAGCGGGTAGAAAAATTCGTGGATGCTAATGGGCAGACCGCCTTGGAAACGCTTTGTAAAGTCGTCACGTTCCATCATTCTCGCTACCGTAACTTTAGCAGACAAAGTCACTACATCGGCAAACGACATCGGGCTAAGCCATTCGGAATTGTAGTATACCTTGGTTTTCTCCGGGTCTAATATCTTGTAGATCTGCTTCTTGTAGGTTTCGGCATTACGCTGCACGTCTTCCTCCGTCAATTGCTTGCGTGTTTCCGATTTGCCGGTTGGATCACCGATGCGTCCGGTAAAATCACCGATAATAAGCTGCACCTGATACCCCAGTTCCTGAAATTGACGCAGCTTATGCATGACAACGGTATGCCCGACATGAATATCCGGCGCGGACGGATCGAGTCCCAGCTTCACATTCAGTGGCACTCCCGTAACCACGGATTTCATGACCTTGCGCTTCAATTCTTCCTCAGGCACGATTTCCACAACACCGCGTGAAATCACTTCCAGCTGACGTTCCGTCTCCTGCTGCTGGGCTGCTGATAGTTCTTCCCATTTCATTCTTTTGTTCCTCCTTGAATTTCTCTTATACTGTGAAACAAATCATGTTAAATAAACGTCCTTCTAGTGAAGCCGAACACAAAAAAGCCCCTTTATCATCCCAAGGGACGAGAAAGAGACTCGCGGTACCACCCTAATTAAAGCCCTTGTATACACCGATAGCGCAGCAGAAGGCTTTCACTTCATTACCATAACGGGATTGCACCCGGTGCCGGACTACTGAACCGGAGCTTTGCTCCTGCCGTTCCTCCGGACAGCTCCAGACTGTAATTCAAAGGGGCCTGTTATCGGTTCACACCACCCACCGACTCTCTGCAAACGTAAAGCTTACCTTCTACTGATGTCTTTCCGCGCCTTTTTGATATCCGATTGCTTTCATTTATATCACATGACCTTTTTAAAAGTCAAACGGGAAAGAAACGGGATGACGCTAGAAGCGCATTCAAAAGCGCCAAATTGTGCTATAATAGTTCCGTTATAAAGGAGGATTATCGTCGATGGTTGAAGAGAACATGAAGAAGACCGAAAAGAAACGTCCCCCAGGGAGAAGATCCTGGCTGCGCAGGCTCGGTTCTGTGGCCAAATGGATGTTTATCCTGGGCATAATGGGCATATTGTTTGCCGGCGGTGCCGTCACAGGCTATATTACTTCGATTGTAAAAGATGACCCTGTCCGTTCCGAGCAATTAATTCAGCAGCAAATTAGCCAAAACGCGATTACCGGGTTTGCTTATTTCCGCGACGGCTCACCCATAGGCCAACTCCGTACGGAGGAGGACCGCAGGCTCATTGATTACAACAATATTCCCCAGATTATTATTGATGCCGTCCTCGCTATAGAGGACAAGAACTTCTACGAGCATAGTGGCGTTGATTTGAACGGAACCTTACGTGCTGTTAAGCAAAAGCTGCTTAATGAATCCGTTCAAACCGGGGGAAGTACACTTACGCAGCAGCTTGCAAGACGGGTATTCCTTAATCTGGACCGGACGGAAGACCGGAAAGTTAAGGAAATATTACTTTCATTGCGGCTGGAACGCTTTTTAGCCAAACCGGAGATTTTAACAGCCTATTTAAATAAGGTTCCTTTCGGTAACGGCTCGAACGGCTATAATGTGTTTGGGATCAAAGCCGCATCCAAGGGTATATTCGGTCTAGAGGATCTGGACAAGCTGAATATCGCCCAAGCGGCATATTTGGCGGGTCTCCCGCAGCTTCCTTCCGCTTATTCCGCGTTCAACGGACTGGGAGAATTCAACGAGACGGCATTCAAAAGGGCACTGGAACGCCAGCATCTGGTCCTGCGCCGAATGCTGGAGGAGAACAAGATTACTTCCTCACAGTACGATGAGGCCCTCGCCTTTGATATTAAGGGCTCCCTAGCGGCTCAAAGCAAGAAGGCTTACGCGACATATCCATACCTGATGCTGGAGATGGAACGTAAAGCCGCAGAGATCATGCTGTCTGTAAACGAAGACAAGGCAGATGCGGCGGACGCCGGAGAGGAAACCGGAGAAGATACTTTGCTGCTTGAGGAAGCACGGCAGCAGCTTATGACCGGAGGCTACCGGATATACACCACGATTGATAAAAAAGTATACAGTGCGATGCACAGCATATCCGATAACAGCGACAACTTTACCAAGGACAGCAAGTCCAAAGGCAAGGAACAAACAGCAGGAATAATGATCGACAACAAGACTGGTGCTATTCTGGGCATGATCGAGGGCCGCGATTTCAACATCGAACAGATGAACTATGCGACACAAATGGTTCGTCAGCCAGGCTCTACCATGAAACCTATTGCCGCCTATCTTCCTGCTTTGGATGCCGGATTAATTCAGCCAGCGGGAATATTGGATGATGCTCCGATTATTTTGAAGGATGGCACCAAAGGCTTCCACATTCCCAAGAATGCCAATAACCGCTATCAGGGCCTTGTTACAGCCCGGTACGCATTGAACAAATCGCTCAACTTGCCTGCTCTGAAGCTGTTTAACGAAAAGGTAGGCATCGAGAATTCATGGGCTTTTGCCAAAAAGCTGGGAATTACCACGATCCAGGATGAAGATTATAGCGCCCAAACCGGGGTTCTGGGTGGACTCCGCTATGGTGTATCGGTCGAAGAACTGACTAATGCCTATTCTTCCATCGGTAACAAAGGGGCATTTAATGATGCCTATATGATTGAAAAGATCGTAGATTCACAAGGGAAAATTGTCTATCAGCACAAAGTCAACCCGGAGCAGGTATATTCCGAGCAAACCGCTTATCTAATGACGGATATGCTGCGAACCGTTATTACTGAAGGTACTGCCAGTACCGTAAAGAGCAATTACAAGCATTTCGGCGAGATTCCCATCGTCGGAAAAACAGGCTCTACTCAAAACTATGCTGATGTTTGGTTTATGGGCTTCACACCGGACGTTACGCTAGGGATGTGGGTAGGTTACAAAGAGCCCGTAAATACGCTTGCAGGCGATACTCAGAAACGGCAGGCACAATCCTTATGGACCAAGGTCATGAATGCCGTTATTGATAAAAAACCGGAGCTGTTCGTGACACCGAAATTCACCCGGCCCGAAGGAATCGTCAAAAAAACAGTTTCTGCCTACAGCGGAAAGCTGCCGTCTGAACTGACCGATAAATTTACTACGGATTTATTCAACGTTAAATATGTTCCTAAAGATAGCGATAGCGGAATTACGAAAGCAAAGTATATTACGTTCAACGCTGTAAATTACATTCCTCAGGAAGGTACTCCCGATGATTTCCTGAAGGAAAAAATTGTAGTCACACGCGAAAAACCAATTCAAGATTTGGTTAAGGAGCTCCTGGCGGCCTTCCCGGGGATGAAGGACCCCGAACCGCTGGCTTATTATATGCCGGAGGATGCGAAATCGGATGTTCCAACCGAAGTGGATCCGCGTGTGGACGACGGACTTGCTCCAACTGCGCCGGGAAATGTTACAGTATCCTACAGTACTGGCAAAGCGGTTATTTCTTTTTCGCCAAGCGGCTCAGCTGATGTAGTTGGCTATCGGCTGTACCGTTCGCTGAACGGAGGTTCGTTCCAGAAGCAGCTGGTACTAATGGCTGGTGATGCTACTGTCTTCCCTTCAGGTACACCTGCCGGCGCCAATGCAACCTTCTATGTCGCAGCCGTGGATGTGGCCGGACATGAGACCGCCTCAGGCAGCATTGCCGGTGGTGCCGGGGCAACACCGTCCCCTTCACCAGCGGCAACGGATCCTTCACCAACGATACCTGATGCAGAAACGACGCCTGGTACAGAGGTCATCCCTGGAGGAAGTATAGACGATCCGGGTATGATCATTGTAGATCCGACCGGCGGTGAAGCGACTCCGGCACCAAGCGGAAGCAATGCCGGAAACGGCAGCAGTACAGGTACAGATAATAGTGCCAATACCCCATAGGAAGCTATATAAACCGAACTAAAGAATTAAATTATGAAAAGGGGAGAGTAAAGGAGGGGAAGTTTGGAACTGTAGGAGCGATAGCGACCGCCTTTGTCCCCGGATGTTCACCGCAGCAAGCGGTTTAATCCAAAACATCTGGGGATGGGCAGCGGCCGGAAGTCCAAACATTCCCCATAGTTACGGGTAAACACCCCATAGCATAGGTCAAAATCTTTATTTCAACTTTTATAATAGCTTTACTTCTGAGTCAGACAGCTTTTAAAGACCGTTCCCTAATTTCTGCAGGGAACGGTCTTTTCTGTGTTTCGCAGTAATCCGCTCTAGTCTTCAATCGTCGATAAATCCCCGGCTGGAAGATGAAGCTCCCATGCTTTCAGTACACGGCGCATAATTTTCCCGGACCGGGTCTTCGGGAGTTTATCCTTGAATTCAATCTCACGCGGCGCTGCGTGGGCAGACAGTCCGGCTTTGACGAAGGCGGCAATCTCCTCTTTCAATTCAGCAGTAGGCAGATAGCCTTCACGCAAAGAAATGAACGCTTTGATCACTTCGCCGCGGGTAACATCCGGCTTGCCGATGACACCGGCCTCAGCCACGGCTGGATGCTCCACAAGCTTGCTCTCCACCTCAAAGGGTCCGATGCGCTCGCCGGATGTATTAATAACGTCGTCAATCCGGCCCTGAAACCAGAAATACCCTTCCTCATCCATGTAGGCGGAATCACCGGAAATGTACCAGCCGGGAATACGGAAATACTCCGCATACTTGGCCGGATTATTCCAGATCTTGCTCATCATTGACGGCCAAGCCGTTCGAATTGCCAGATTTCCCATAGTATAAGGCGGAACCTTATTTCCGTGGTCATCCAATATCGCCGCTTCAATTCCGGGCAGCGGACGGCCCATGGAACCGGGTTTAATATCCATACCGGGATAATTGCAGATTAGCTGTGCGCCGGTTTCCGTCATCCACCAGGTATCGTGAATTCGCTGATGGTACACCTTTTCCCCCCACCTTACCACTTCAGGGTTAAGCGGCTCTCCTACGGACATCACATGCCTCAGGCTGCTTAAATGGACATCCTGAAGGCTGCTCTCCCCCGCTCCCATCAGCATCCGAAATGCTGTCGGCGCACTGTACCAGACCGTTACACCATAACGGTCAATCGTCTTATACCAGTCCTGCGGACTGAACCGTCCGCCCCGTACAACATTCGTGACTCCGTTCAGCCATGGGGCAAAAATCCCATATGAAGTGCCCGTGACCCAGCCGGGATCTGCAGTGCACCAATAAACATCCTCCGGCTGCAAATCCAGCACGATTTTACCTGTATAGTAATGCTGTATCATTGCTCTTTGCACATGGTATACGCCCTTGGGCTTGCCGGTAGAGCCGGAGGTATAATGTATGATAAGACCGTCATCCAGACCCAGCCATTCCGGTTCCAGTTCGGGGGAAGCGAGGGCCATTTCCTCTTCATAACTGATCTTCCCTTGCTCCGGATCAGACCCGCCGCCTACAAGAAAAATGTGGCGCAGCTCGGGAAGCTCCTCGCGCTTTACGCGTTGCAGCAGCTCCGGCGTTGTTACGAGCGCGATGGCGCCGCTATCCTCCAGCCTGTCCTTAACCGCTGTTTCCATGAAAGCTTCGAACAGCGGACCCGCCACCGCACCCACCTTTAAAATACCGAGCAGGCTAAAGTACAGCTCCGGTTGCCGGGGCATGAAAATAAATACCCTTTCTCCCTTGCCGATGCCGTATTTACGCAGAATATTGCCAAACCGGTTGGAGCGTTCCTGCAGATCGGAAAAGGTATACGCTTCTTCCCGTGTTGGATCACTGTAGAGCATGGCTGTTGCCGTCCCGCGTCCTTCCAGTACATGACGATCCACCGCTTCATAGGCCATGTTAACCTTGCCCGTTCCGTACCAGGAGAAATGCCGCTCCGCGTCTTCCCATTTAAATTCGGCCACTGCGCGGGCATAATCAGGCATATTGGAGCTCTGCACACGGCCCGGTATAATTTCACTATGGACTTGACCCATCACTGTTGCCTCCCTCACTAATTTAACTTAAGCTTAAGGAAAGACTTTCTTCCTAATTAATGATGTCAATGTATCATTTGTGAACTTTTTATGTCAAAATCAGTATAGCACAGGAAGCGTTTTCATTCCATGGGTTATGATGATTTGAGAGGAGACGGCTATGGAGCACCGCAAAGTTCTGGTTACCCATACTCTTTTACACGCTGATAAGGTTATCACTGTTCAAGGACCCCTTTCCCCAGAGCTTCTGGAAGGTCTGCAGATGCATCCTGAGCTGGATGCTTTCCGACGTCCCCTAGAGCAAAAAGAAGCGCTGACCGAGATCGCAGGCCTTCCTGAAGGCCGCATCATTGCTGCAGTAGAGAGCAATACCATCGTTGGCTACGTTACTTTTCACTATCCTGATGAGATGGAGTTGTGGTCACAGGGCGGCATGGAGGATTTGATAGAGCTCGGAGCGGTGGAAGTAGCGAATGCTTACCGGGGAGCGGGACTTGGCCGTCTGATGATTGCTACTGCTTTTGAGCAAGGGCAATTGGAGAATTGTATTGTTTTCACGACCGAATATTATTGGCATTGGGATTTGAAAGGCAGCGGACTGAATGTATGGGCCTATCGGCAGATGATGGAAAAGCTTATGAAAATCGTCAATATGGTGTGGTACGCTACGGATGACCCCGAAATTTGTTCGCATCCCGCCAACTGCCTGATGGTTCGAATCGGTAAAGAGGTGCCGCTAGCCTCCGAGGAAATGTTCGACCGGGTACGCTTCAGACAACGGTTCATGTACTAGACCCGCAGCAGCGGAAACCGCCGCAGATCACAAGAATGGCAGCATATACTCCAAAATCGCATGCGAGCGCTGTGAAGCTTCCACCGTGAACTCTTTGAAATTGACATGTGCTGATCCGTCCGCCTTATCAGACATAGACCGAATAATAACAAAAGGAGTGGCGTTCATATAACATACTTGTGCTACAGCCGCACCTTCCATCTCCGCACAGACACCATCCAGCTGTTCCCGCAGCTCTTTTACAACCTCCGGACTCGCAATAAATTGGTCCCCCGAGAGTACCTTGCCTGTCCGATGACTTACATTCAGCTCACGGCAAGCTTTCTCTGCCAGCACCACCAGACCCGCATCAGCCGCAAAGGATGAGACCTCCTGATAAGGGATAACCCCGCGTGAAAATCCGAGCGCCGTCACATCCATATCGTGCTGCATGCACTCCGACGAGATGACAATATCCCCAATACCCAGTTCAGGATGCAAAGCTCCGGCTACCCCTGTGAACAGTACCTGAGAGGCACCGAAGCTATCCACCAGGATTTGAGTCGTTACCGCCGCATTCACTTTACCGACCCCCGATTTACAGAGCACCACAGACTTGCCCGCAATAATCCCCCCATGATACTGAATTCCAGCTTTGAGGACTGTCACCTTACTCTCCATACCTTCCAGCAGCAGCTTGATTTCTTCGTCCATGGCCCCAATCAATCCGATGACTTGACTCATATGTATATCCGCTCCTCACTCTGATCTGATGATAAAAACATAAAAAGCCCCAAGAGGAGCTTTCTACGTTAATGCTATTCAATAAATATGAACTACTCGTTCACGTGACTGACAGACAAACGGAGAATCGTCTCATGCGGCAAAATAACCCGTGCATTCTCGACCGTTTCTTTCTTCATCAGCTTCGTCAAAAGTCTCATGGCTACCGCACCCAGATCATACATCGGTTGAGCTACGGTTGTCAGCAGAGGACGTACCATGGAGGCCATACGAATGTTGTCTACGCTCATAATCGAGAAATCATCCGGCACCTTCAGACCCTCGTCTTGAATGCTGTGGATGGCTCCGATGGCCATTTCATCTGTTGCGGCAAAGATAGCGGTCGGTTTCTTCTTCAGACCCAGGAAGTACTTCATGGCTTCGACGCCGGATTCGTAGCGATAGTTACCGATGCGTACAAGATCCTCCTGATATTCAATACCTGCGGCTTCAAGCGCTTTCTTATAACCCTGGAAACGGGCATAACCGTTAGCAGGGTCCTGCAGCGTACCGCTGATCATAGCAATCTCACGGTGACCGTGACGGATCAGGGTATTCACGGCATCCAGTGCAGCCGTTTCATGATCGATATCTACGGATGGATAAGTACCCTTCTCATCACGTGTTGCGCACAGCACAATCGGAACTGAGGAGGTCTGAAACGCCTGGATATGCTCATCCGTTACTGTTCCGCCCATGAAAAGCAGTCCGTCGACCTGTTTCTCCAAAAGGGTGTTAATCACGCGTATTTCCTTCTCTTTACGCTTGTCAGCATTACATAAAATAATGTTGTAATGGTACATATTGGCGATATCTTCGATTCCGCGTGCTATTTCGGCGAAAATGGAGTTGGAGATATCGGGAATGACAACACCAACAGTTGTCGTTTTCTTACTGGCGAGACCTCTCGCCACGGCATTGGGACGATAGCCCAAACGTTCAATTGCTTCAAAGACTTTCTTCCGGGTCTGCGGTTTCACATTGGGGTTATTGTTCACAACCCGTGATACCGTAGCCATAGATACGCCTGCTTCCCGTGCTACATCGTAAATGGTTACCGTCAAATTACTCTCTCCATTGCGATAAATTTTATCGTTCGACTAATTAAAATTATGATACGATACTTTGTACCTTTGTGCAATGATAACGCTTCATTTTCCTTTCAAAAAATCTTTCAAGGACAAAGCTGTTACACAAATATTAGACTAAACTCATGCTACTTTTTATATCGTAACAAAATATGACTGAAAAATCCAACATTCTTGAAAATTTTTCATTGTTTTTGCATAAAAACTTTTCATTTTGCTCTTTCTGGAGATTGAAGAGTCAGTTGGGAGAGTCTGAGGCCCGTTTCCTCCATCCATTTATGATCGGCATAATTACTGGCTAACCGGTATAAATCGAGCAGCAAATCAATGCGGCTCTGAACAGCGGACAGAATGGCGCCTTCCAAATCCGTCAAATCCCCTGCGTTAAAACCCGCAAAGGTCTCTTTCAGCACACTAGCCCATTCATTTCTCTCCGCAAAAGAGATGTGGCGTCTGCAAGAGATATCCCCCAGTTCACTAATCAGTTTACCCAAATCCTTCTTGATACAGGGCAGCGGTTCATACCGGGAGCATGCACGGCAAGTGTAAACAGGAACTCCGGTGATTTTTACCTTGGCACTATAAATCAGCGTATGCATATGTATGGTCATGATCCCGCCGCAGCTGCATGACTTATTCATTAAATTATCTTTATACATTTCCCCACACCTCAAGCTAGAAATTGAAAAAAAACAAATCATTGCAAACCATTCCTTTTTCAATTCTAAAATATTCGACACCTCTCTCCAAAATCCTTCTCATTTGCATATCATGTTTTATTTACCAGCCATTCAAAGTATTGTCACTCTGAAAAGTGACTTCATAATTCAAATTTGATACAATAACGGGATCATGTTCTTCGAAAGGAGCTGTTGCATACGATGAGACTAGCCGGTAAAAAGGTTATTGCACTTGTAGACGATGAGGTCGAGGATTTGGAATTATGGTATCCGGTTTACCGGGTTAGAGAAGAAGGTGCCGAGGTACACTTGGCGGGCCTCACCAAAGATCAGATTTATACTGGAAAATATGGCGTTCCCGCCAAAGCCGATTATTCGTGGGATGAACTGAGTGTTGCTGACTATGACGGAATTCTCGTCCCGGGCGGATGGGCACCGGACAAGCTTCGCCGTTACCCCAAGGTGCTGGAGCTGGTGCGCGATATGAATGAGGCCAAGAAGCCGATCGGGCAAATATGCCACGCAGGATGGGTGCTGATTTCCGCCAAAATCCTGGAGGGGGTTACCGTTACCTCTACTCCGGGTATCCGGGATGACATGGAGAATGCCGGGGCAATCTGGAAGGACGAGGCAGTCGTAGTCGACGGTCACATTATCTCCGCACGCCGTCCACCCGATCTGCCGCCATACGGTAAAGCCTTTTGCGATGCACTTGCGGGGGAATAACGAATTAACAAGCCTGCTGATCCTGTACTATTTGTACGGGAACAGCAGGCTTTTTTTCACTAGCTGCAGCTAGCGAATTTTCATAAAGTGACTCTCCAGAATCGGATTCGGGTATCTTTCCAAATGAAATGTAAGAGGCTGAGGCAGCTTGGTTACTCCAACATCATAATTATTGCTGGACGAATAGCCATCTGGACTACTACTTTGGGTCATTGAGTTGCCTGGGGACAATTCATGCTGGATGCCCTCTCCGTCCGTAAATTTATTATTAATACTTATTGAACTCATAGTCTCTTCATAGCTTTTTCCTGAATTTTTTACAGTATAATTCAAAATGAATTGGCCAGCAGAAGCACCTGCGGCTTCCCGGGTCACCTTCAGATTATTATCTGGACTCCGTAGAATCTCGAGACTATCCAAATCGACAATTAGCTCAAGCTTTGATTTCTCTAGGGCATGAATACCTTTCAGAGTTAAATCAATCGATCCATCACTGACCATGTTGTTGTGGCCAAAGACCAGTGTAAGTCCGTTATTCATATCCCCATAGGCAAGTGAGTTCCCCAGCTCTACAGTCTGTTCTCCATCTCCCTGGATTAATTTAGGTGCAATCAGGCTAAAAATGTTCATTGTATTGGCCGGATCGGATTGAATATTAACATATATTCCCGTTGGTGCAATAGAGACATTTTTGATAATAACGGATTGATCCGCGATTACGATTCGCTTATTTAGATTGAATTCCTCGCCGGCTGTTTGTAATGCCAATTTATCTAGTTTGATGGGAACTTTCAATGAGGTGCGGTATTTCGTGCTACTTGAAAGCATTGCCTCCGGTGTGTTCTCTGTTATGATCAATTCTGCCGTTAACTGATCCTCCAAGTCTTTGACATCCGCCCATCTAACATCAAGCAGATCCCGCTTAATCTTTGTGTTATCCGATTCCCCGGAAAAAAAGCTGGAGTATAAACCGTAATTCAAGTCGCTGCCTGATCTGCTTTTCAAACGTAGCCCGTCGAGCTTGACCTTCTTTCCAGTGTTATTCTCGAAAGTATACAGAAGTAGCAAACCTTTCCTGTCGACCACCGCCCCGTTGATTGTCAACTTGTAGCCGTTGCTTTCTGCAACTGCATCTTCAAAATGCTGAACGTAGCCGGCATCCAGTGCTGTTTTCAAGGTAATATTGTTCTCTGCAAGCGGACGAAACACCTCAAGCTCCTTCCAGTCTTTGGGCATTTGTTTGGCAATTTCGACCCGGTGATCCCATGCCTCTAACGAGGCAACTGTTACAAAAAACAAGAGGATTACAGCCATCACCGCCGCAAATCCATAGGTTATGCGTATACGTTTCCGCCGTTGCTTTCCGCGCTCGATCCCTCTTATAATAGACGTTTCAATAAGGGCATCGGGTGTATCTTCCTCCTTCACTTTTAAGTCAAGGAAATATCCCTTTAATAATTCCTCTTCTCTTTCAGCCATGATACAGATCCCCCTTCCCTTTCATTTTATCCCGTAACTGCTTCAAGCCTTTGTTCAGCCAGGTTTTAATCGTGCCTTCCGGCTTGCCCAGCACATCTGCGATTTCGGTTAGGGTCATGTCCCGGTAATACTTCAGCACGAGCACCTGACGATATTTGGGTTTGACGTGATCCAGTGCCTGCTCCATATCCAGCTTGCGGTCACTTGCCAGCTCCATAATTCCACTCTCAAACCGCTGAGGCTCCAGCGTTACTGTCCGCTTCCTGCGCCGCAGCTCATCCATGCAGCAATTGATCAGAATGCGTATCAGCCATGGTGTGAACCGGGCAGGGTCTTTCAGGCTTTTTCGCTTGATCCAAGCCCGGCAAGTCGCTTCCTGCAGCATTTCCAGCGCGTCGGGTTCGCTGCGCAAATAGCTATAGGCAATCCCGTAAAGGGTTCTTTTTTGTTCAGATACGCGTTCAAAGAAAACCTCTTCCTCAGTGTGCACTGCCTCGGCCTTTATAATATTTTCCATTCCTTAACTTGCTCCCCTCCTTGCCGTGTTCCACTTATTACTGATTTCTCTTTTATATAATGACTGCACTCGGAAGCAAACGGTTTTATCTTTTTTGTGCTGAGTGCATACAACAGAAAAAGCCCGGCATAAAGCGCCGGACTTTCAGGAACGATCTATAAAGTTCTTTCTTTCGTTTCTGCACCTGATCCAAGCGGAATTCCGCCTGAAACGGCAAACCGGGTTAGCTGTGCTTCTGTCTCAGAACTTGTACGGCTCTTGAAACAAGCCTTGGCTACTGCTCTGGCTTCGGAGGCCAGTGTATTCAAAGTACGGTGCTTCACCTTCAACAACGACTGGGGCGACATGCTGAGATCGCTGATTCCGAGCTCAAGCCACAAGGGAAGTGAGCGCTCATCGGCAGCCATTTCACCGCAAACACTGACGCTGATACCGGCATCCTGCGCAGCCTCCACGGTCATACGGATCATACGCAGCACAGCAGGGTGATACGGGTGATACATATGGGCAATCTGCTCATTCATCCGGTCGACGGCAAGCACATATTGCACAAGATCATTAGTCCCGATACTGAAAAAGTCTACTTCCCGGGCGAGGGAATCGCTAATCATAACTGCGGCAGGAACCTCAATCATAATCCCTACGGGGATGTTACGATCAAAAGGAATACCACGCTTCTCCAGATCTTCCATCACTTCGCCCAGAATGGCCTTGGCCTCCTGAACCTCCTCGATGGAAGAAATCATGGGGAACATCAGCTTCACATTGCCATAGCTGCTGGCCATCATAATGGCCGTCAGCTGTGTTTTGAACATGTCCTTGCGATCTAGACTGATACGGATGGCCCGGTAACCGAGGAACGGATTTTGCTCCTCCGGAAGCTGGAAATAATCCAAATGCTTGTCCCCGCCAATATCAAGGGTACGTATCACAACCGGATTGCTACCCACCTTCTCGGCAACCAGCTTGTACACTTCGAATTGCTCCTCTTCACTCGGGAACGAATCGCGGTCCATGTACAGAAACTCCGTCCGGAACAGGCCGACGCCTTCCGCCCCGTACTTCAGTGCCATATTGAGTTCCTTAACCGAGCTAATATTGCCCGCAAGGCGCAGGGTTACGCCGTCTTTTGTAACGGATTCGACTGAGGAGAGCAGCTCAAGCTGTTCACGTTTCTTATGCTGCTTTTCACGCATCTGGGTATATTCACGTACCGTTGATTCATCAGGATGCAGCTGTACAGCGCCCGTCTCGCCGTCCATGACGAGCATATCACCGGTCTGAATAGGGTTTGACAGCTTATTCTCCAATCCCGCTACAAGCGGAATTCCAAGCGCCCGGGCCATGATGGAGGAGTGCGACGTTTTTCCACCCATCATGGTGACGATGCCAAGCACGTAAGTGGGATTCAAATGGGCCAACTGGGAAGGAGACAGCTCCTTAGCCACCAAAATATAAGGCTGGGTATCGGATGGCAGCGTCACCTCCGGCGCTCCGAGCAAATGCTTGAGCAGACGGTTGCCAACATCCTTGATATCGACCGCTCGTTCTTTCATGTATTCATCATCAAGCAAATCGAACATCGCTACAAAATGATCGATCGCCTCTTTGACCGCAACCTCTGCCGCCTTATACTGCCGTTCTATAATGCCGCGGATTTCGCTCATAAAGACCGGATCATCCAGTATCGCCAGATGCGCATCAAAGATGCTCGATTCCTCCGGCCCTACAACTTCCCTGAATTCTCTCTTGATAAATTCTATTTCATCCTTGGAGGTGCGGATACCCTCATATAAACGCTCAAATTCTTTAGCCAGATCCACCGGATTCACTTCATTGTCCGGCAAACTCCATTCCCAGTTCGGTAAGACAAAGGCCTTCCCGATGGCAACACCTGCTGCGGCGCCAATGCCTTGTATCATGGTTCTATCCCTCCAACATTACTTTCATGCAAAACAACGGACATCACGGACGACTGCCCTTTTTTAACGTTTTTAAATGGACCATAGCTCCAGGATTTCACACGGTCCGGATTCGTAATAACCATAGGAGTTGCCAGTGAGGTCGCATGTTCACGCAGATAAGAGAGGTCAAATTTGACCAGCAGCTGTCCCGGCTCTACGCTATCCCCTTCCTTCACTACCGATTCAAAAGGTCCTTTGAGCTGTGAAGTGTCGATGCCGATGTGCATGAGTACCTCCAGGCCTTCCGGAGTTGATATGCCTACAGCGTGCATAGTTGGATATACATGCATAATTTTGCCGAAGACCGGTGAAACAAGCTCCCCTTTTTCCGGCATAAAAGCAACACCGTCACCTACAAGCTTGGCCGCAAAAATATGATCCGGCACCTCCTCAATCGGAAGCATTCTGCCTTGCATAGGAGCACTAAAGATCACCTGCGGCAAATCGCGCAGCAGCAGCTTATTAATCTCCTCGCGGATCAGCTCGGAATACGTACCGAAAACGACCTGCACATTGCCGCCTCCAAGCTTGATGATTCCGGCGGAGCCAAGGCCTTTTAATGCGCCAGTATCTATATATCGGTCGTTATTCACTGTAAGTCTTAGGCGGGTAATACAGGCCTGTACCTGTACAATATTCTCCTTGCCTCCCAGCGCCTCCAGAATCAGCGGAGCCTGATAAGGAATATTGCCGGCCCATTCGCCCAGCTCCGAACCCTCCTCCCGGCCGGGAGTCGGGATTTGAAAGCGGCGAATCGCCCAGCGGAACAGATTATAATAAACAATCCCGTATCCGATGCCGATGGGAATGAGCAGCCAGGCCCGCTCTGACAGATGCAGGTTCAGGAAGAAATCGATAGCCCCTGCCGAATAGGAGAATCCGTGATGGATGCCCAGCCAGTAGGTAATGACCATGGCTAATCCTGACATTATAGTGTGAAGGATGAACAAATAGGGAGAAGCAAAAAGAAAAGCGAACTCGATCTGTTCTGACACCCCAGTCAGAAAACAGACCATCGCCGCGCGCAAAAAAGTCTTTTTGATCTTCGGCTTTAAATCCTCCCGGGCTTCCTGAATAATGGCAAAAGCAATAGCCGGCAAAGCAAACATCATGATCGGAAACAATCCGGCCATAAAGCTTCCGGCCGTTGGATCTCCGGCAAAAAAACGCGGCAAATCACCCTGAACGACAACCCCGTCAGCTGTCGTAAACGATCCCAGCTGAAACCAGAATACATTATTGAGGATATGGTGCAGCCCAAAGGCTGTCAGAACCCTGTACAAAATTCCGTACAGGAATAAAGAATATCCGCCCGTCAGTTCGATGAACCTGAACAGGTCGTTAAGGCCCTGCTGTAAGAGCGGCGCAACACCAAGCATTACCCAGGCAAATAGGGCGGAGAACATTCCCATAAACAACAAAACAAAACGCGACCCTCCAAAAAACTGGATCGCTTCCGGAAGCTTGATATTCTTAAACCGGTTATGAGCGATACCGGCCACAATCCCGAGCATAATACCGATCAGTGTTGCAGGCTGAACACTTCCGTCTCCCATATTCATCACAATTCGATCATAAGTGAACATGCCCGCCAGCGCTGCAAGCCCCGCCGGTCCGGCCTGATTGGACAATCCCCACGCTACGCCCACGGCGAACAAATAAGGCATGAAGTAAAAAATCCCTTGCCCCGCATACGTAGCCACTTCGGATACCGAAGAAAGTCCCCATGCAGACCACGGTAAGCTGCCAATACTTAGCAGAATAGCTGCCGCCGGCAGCACCATGGTGGGAAGCATTATGGCTCTGCCCAGTTGCTGCAGTGATCCGAGCCAATTCAAGGCGACCCTCTCCTTTCTTTCTATATTGAATGGTAAGCGCTGCGGCATCTTTTGTCAAAAAGAATACGACATTCTCATTACGCAAAACATATGTTGGGATTTGGTATAAATCAGGAGGCTTTACCCGTTTACTCAAACATCTATTATACTTAAAGTCTGTGTATTGTGCACCGCAATTTTGTCGGGCTGAAGGGGAGACTAAATAGCAAAATTGCTCAGAGCAAACTGAGCTCGTCAGGTTGGATGCGACAATTTTTAGTTCGGCGGCGAAGGTGAAGTTACTTGTATTTTGTGCAATTAAAAGACTATAGAAAGTCACTAAAAGCAATATAATTGCACTTCATACAATTATAAACTATTGTTTGGCCCTCAATCCTATCTTGTGCGTTTTTTAATTGTACCGAGTGCAATTAAAAATCAATTGGGGGCTTTTTCTATATATTTAGTTGTACGAAGTGCAATTAGCATACGATCAACCGTGTACCTTTACCATATTTGATCCGGCTTCATCGTCTTCACTTCATAATACCGCACACGCTCTCCATGATTCACCGGTTTCATCAATCCTTTATCGCCGAGGGTGCGCAGAAGCTTACGTGCCGTACGGAAGTTAATATCAAAATGCTCTGTTACATCCCTAGGACGAATCGGCCTTCCCAGACTCCATGCGTAGCGCAGCACTTCCTTTTCCTCCGATAGTATATTGATTATGGCTTCTTTACGGGTCAGATAAGGAGCCAGCAGCAGCTGCAGAAGCATCCGGCACACTTCAGGCCGCTGCTGAACGTCATCAAAGGTGAAATGGATCATTTTCCAGCCCATCCCTGTGAGAAAGGTTTCCCGGTTAACGGCATAGCTAAATCTTTCTCGGTCCATATCTTTAATGTGGCTCTGGAACCCATCGCATTCAATACCGAAATGACAACCATTCGGCGGCAGGAATGCAAAATCCAAAAATTGCGACTTGCGGTTCCAATCGTAAATTTCGTATTCCGGATGCAAATGCTCCAGCGAGCCAAACAACGGCCACAATACGTTCTGCAACAGCAGCTTCTCAGCATAGTTATGACCTCTGAGCAATCTTCCCCTTCTCTCTCCTGTTCTCGCATTCGAGTGGTGATCGATGAATAAACTGTGAGCTTCTTCGAATTCCATAGACTATATCTCCTCCCAAAATAAATAAAAAACGCCCTTCTGCCGCAATTTCCTGCGGATAAAGGACGTTCTTCGTCTGGTTTAAGTATATCAACCTTTATTGATTAAGCCTAGTAACCTTCCGGGCTTCCGGGCTTCCGGGCTTCCGGGCTTCCGAGGTGCTGGGGTTCCGGTCCCCTTCTCACATCCGGCTGCGGCCGTGCATCGTTATGGCTTCTTCGACCTTGATGCAGCGGTCCATAATCGCCGTCATTCCATGCTCAGCGCAGATATCGGCCGCTTCCTTGCTGACGATTCCCTGCTGCAGCCACAGCACCTTTGCACCGATAGCAGCCGCTTCACGTGCCACGTCGGCACAGTATTCACTGCGGCGGAACACGTTGACGATATCCACGGGCTCCGGGATGTCCGCCAGGGTGTGATAGCATTTCTCGCCCAGAATTTCCCCGTCGACCGAAGGATTCACTGGGATAATCCGGTATCCCCGGCTTTGCATGGCATTTGCGACCATATAGGAGGTGCGGTCTGTCTTGTCAGATAGCCCCACGACTGCGATGTTGCCGGCTGAAGCCAGAATATCGCCGATCTGCTCTCGGGTCGGATTCTCAAAGCTCATCACCGATTCACCCTTTCAAATGTAGTGTAGTTCTGTAATCATAGTTGTTAGTTTACCCATTCCACATTCGCTCCAAGCGCCCGTAAATGGTCAAAGTACTGCGGATATGACTTCGCAACATGATGCGCATCCTTAATGAGCAGCGGCTGGCGGGCGCGTAAACCCACTACCGTTAGGGCCATGATTACACGGTGATCATAATGTGCATTGATCGTTACGCCGCCTTCCACACCCTCCGGCATCCCGTGAACGATGATCTCATCACGGCGTTCCTCAACCTTGGCCCCGGCGCGGGTCAGTTCAGCCAGATAATCGGTGATGCGATCGCATTCCTTATAGCGCAAATTTTCCACGTTATAAAAACGTGATGTCCCTTCTGCGAAGACAGCAGCCGCAACCATTGCCAGAACCGCATCTGTAGCAGCATCCCCATCGAATTCAACAGCCTTCAGAATCCCGTTTCCTTTGACATGTACAATCCCGTTATCATGCGTAAGAGGCACTTCCATCATACGCAGTACATCGACGATTGCTCTCTCTCCCTGCTTGCTCTTCTCTGCCAGCCTGTGGATTTTTACATCCGAGTGGGTGACTGCAGCCGCCGCAAGTACTGCGGCAGATCCCGGGTAATCTCCCTGCACGGTATAAGACTTCGCCGCATAAGCCTGGCGGCCTGGAACCTTAAAGGACATATAATCGTCTGCAGCATGTACAATAATCCCGGCCTGCTCCAGCACCTCAAGGGTCTGTCCGACAACCACCTTGGATTTCAGATCATCCAATACGATAATTTCGCTATCTTCATTCAGCAAAGGAGTCAGAAAAAGCAGTGCGCTCAAATATTGAGAGCTGACCGCTCCCGATACCGTTATCTTGCCGCCTACAGGATTACCCCCCCGTATAGTAATGGGCAAACGGCCCTGATTATGCTCCACTTCGACTCCAAGCTGGCCGAGAGCCGTAATAAGATCGTCGTGCGGCCGTTTGCCTAGGGAGTCAGGATACGTGTTCACAAACGTCACCTCTGGACAAAGCGCTGCTACAGCCATCAGAAAACGCAGAACCGCTCCGGCGTTGCCTACATTCAGCTCCTTGACGTTACGAGGTGTACGTCCAAACCCCTGAATGACAATTTTCTCGTCATCCTCGGTAAGTACCGCACCCAGATCGGCTATACAGCGGCGGATGGCGTCGCTGTCCTCACTGTGCGCCGGATGATAGATCGTGCTTACGCCTTCGGAAAGGGCGGCTACGAGCAAATAGCGGGTCGTATAATTTTTGGAAGAGAGGGCTCCGAATTCTCCTTGCAGGGATGGCGTAGGCTTAACAATAACGTCCATAATTTTATAACTCTCCTTTTTCTGTAAGTTTTATATGTACGGCTCCGTTTGACAGGGTATTCCGCGCTTGTGGTATTATTGAAGCAATCTTCTGACGAAAAGAGGTCCCATCAATGAATGATATCCCCCAGATCACAGCTCAAGAATTAAGACAGCGTCTCATGACAGGTGAAGACCTTATCCTGATCGACGTTAGGGAAGATGAAGAGGTTGCCTTCGGGATGATCCCAGGCGCACAGCATATCCCAATGGGTGAGATCCCATACCGTACAGATGATATTACGGCTGAAGCCGAGGTTATCTTCATTTGCAGGTCCGGTGCACGCAGTCAGCGTGTCTGTGAATATCTTCAGCAGCAGGGCTATAACAAAACCGTCAACCTAAGCGGCGGCATGATTGAATGGAACACTTAAAAGCTCAACCGCGGTAGTGCATTAAAATATGCTGCGACACTTGTGCCGCATTCAAGCCCGTTGTATCGACCGTGCAATGCGCGAACCGGTAAGCATTCCGGCGCTCTTCCATAATGCGTCTTACCCGTTCTTCCGCATTGCCGGCGAGCAACGGCCGTTTATCATCTCCGCCAATCCGTGAAATAATATCCTCAGCAGTGGCTGTCAATGCCACAACAAATCCATTCTCAAGCATCAACAACGTATTCCCCGGTGCTAATACAGCACCACCGCCAGTCGAAACTACTCTTCCCCCAGCTTGCAGAGTACGCTTTAACACCGCTGTCTCTACAGATCGAAAGTATTCTTCACCACTGTCCGCGAATATTTCCGGGATACTACGGCCTTCTTGCTCTATAATCACATGATCCAAATCAATAAACTCATAGTCCAATTCCTCAGCGACCAGAGTCCCAACCGTTGTCTTACCCGTTCCCATCATTCCTATCAGGATGATGTTCTTATTCTTGACCTTCATAACTACCCTCCAACCGCGACATTTGTCATATCATAACACAGGGTCAAAACATTAGACAATGTCTTCTCATGGCTTTATAGGCGATAGATTTTATAACAAAAAGGCCCGGAAGCCCCGTTTTTGACGGAGACTTCCAGGCCACTTCTAACGATTATGTCAATGATGTTACTCTGCCAACCAGTTGTGGTGGAAGACGCCTTCTTTGTCCACGCGCTTAAAGGTGTGGGCTCCGAAGTAGTCGCGCTGTGCCTGCAGCAGATTCGCCGGCAGGCGCTCTGTACGGTAGCTGTCATAGTAAGCCAATGCGCTGGCAAAACCAGGAACAGGAATACCTTGAGTTACGGCAGCGGAGATGACTTTACGCCATGCATCCTGGTACGAGCCCATAATATCCTTAAAGAACGGATCAAGCAGCAGGTTTTTCAGCTCTGGATTGTTCTCGTATGCATCTGTGATGTTTTGAAGGAAGCGGGAACGGATAATGCAGCCGCCGCGCCAGATTTTGGCCAGACTGCCGTATTTCAGATCCCAGCCATATTCATCGGAAGCCACGCGCAGTTGTGCGAAGCCTTGGGCGTAAGATACGATTTTGCTTGCGAAAAGCGCCTTGCGGACATTCTCGATAAATTCCGCCTTATCGCCTTGGAACGGCTCAGTTGCAGGTCCGCTCAACACTTTGCTGGCTTCCACACGCTCTTCCTTCATCGCGGACAGGAAGCGGGAGAATACGGATTCTGTAATCATCGACAATGGAACGCCCAGATCAAGCGAGCTTTGGCTGGTCCATTTGCCTGTACCTTTTTGGCCGGCTGAATCCAAAATAACATCAACCATCGGCTTGCCGGTTTCTTCGTCATACTGTGCGAAGATATCCGTAGTGATCTCGATCAGGTAGCTGTCAAGCTCGCCGCTGTTCCACTCTTTGAAGATGCTGTGCAGCTCTTTGGCATCCAGACCAAGCACGTCCTTCAGCAAGTGATACGCTTCGCAGATTAGCTGCATGTCACCGTATTCGATACCGTTATGCACCATTTTCACATAGTGTCCGGCACCGTCCGGTCCGATATATGTACAGCAAGGCTCTCCGTCCACTTTGGCCGAAATCGCCGTAAGAATCGGTTCTACCAGCTTATACGCGCTTTCTTGACCGCCAGGCATAATGGAAGGCCCTTTAAGAGCTCCTTCTTCGCCGCCGGAAACACCCGTGCCGATGAAACGAAAACCCTGTTCTTCCAGTTCTTTGCTGCGGCGTACCGTATCAGGGAAATAAGCGTTGCCGCCATCGATAATGATATCGCCCTGGTCGAGAAAAGGAATCAGCTGCTCAATTGTAGCGTCGGTTGCTTTACCGGCTTGTACCATGATCAGAATTTTACGCGGCGTTTCCAGCGATTGTACGAATTCCTCGATTGAGAAAGCACCTGTCAGGTTTTTGCCTTGCGCTTCGTTCAGGAGATCATGTGTCTTCTCCGGGGAGCGGTTGAATACCGATACCGAAAATCCTCTGCTCTCGATGTTCAGAGCCAAATTTTTGCCCATTACCGCCAGGCCAATAACGCCGATTTGTTGTTTTGCCATCTGGTCCTCCACCCTTTGCATCCTGTATTTTTGTGTGATCCATCTCTCGCAAGAATACCATCCTTTAAAAGAAACAGCAAAGCTTGTCCTGCTCTAAGAGATCAATTTCATTGACAAAGCCCTCATGTAAGGAAATTGAATCCACAATGTAATCATTTTAACGTTTTTATCGACAGAAGTGAACCCCCGGGTGCAAGTTCACGCAAAAATTAAGACACCCCGATAGCGGGATGCCTTAGCCCGGTCACCTGTTACTATGTCCACCATTCGAGTTTTCTCAGTTCTTTGGCCAAAAATGCAAGCTTCTGCTTGCAATGTTCCGCCTCAAGGACATTCTCCGACTGCAGAGCTTCGTTTAACCGGTCCAGTTGCTCATCAATTTCAATTCTGCGCTGAAGGATACGTTCTTCCCCTTCGGTCGAATAGTAGAGCTTGGAAAGCTCCTGGTCCGAGAGCAGCGGGCCTTTCTGGAACAGCACACGCTGCTGATAGCCGGATATCTCCACAAGCCGGATAACTTCGCCGAACATGATATTCTCAATAATAATCTGACGATCACGAAATCTTTTGACGATGGCGTGTCCGCGCATATCACCAATCAGCTTTTCCATCCACTCCGCCAGACGGGCATCACGGATCATATAATCCCCCACCAGCTTATATCCATCCTTAATCCGTTGAAAACGCAGCTTCACCAGCTTACGGCCCGTGCGTACCGAGATCACAAAAATAGACTCATTCTCGCTCCAGTACAGGGAATAGCCGTCCTGGATCAAATCTTTAATCAAGTCCTGAATATGCTGGCGATCGAACCGGAGCTCCAGATTGCAGTATTCCACCTCATCATTTTTGTTCACGGCACTCCCCCCTCAAAGCTTTGCACCCTGCAAAGCGGCTTGGTAAGCATCTGCTTCATTTTACGGAGTCTTGCGGGCTGCCGGACCTCCACTTGTGCCGACTTGCTTTTTTGCGTTCATTCTACTCTTATTTTATACTTCAGTTTATGTAGCGGTAACTTGGTTTATTGACTATTTTTACCCGCAGCGGTTCTTCTCCAAACGTTTTCTTAAAAATTACCCATAGTTTGGTAAAAATGAAGAGTACCGATCAAACGATAAGGTGGCGCCCCATGACATTTACCGGTTTTACGAAAGATGACTTTGAACTATTCCACATTCCCGGCCTGGAGCCGCGTATGGATGCCCTTATTTCACGGGTACGTCCTAAGCTGACTGAGCTCGGCTCTGAGCTTGCTCCGATGCTTTCCGCAATTTGCGGGGAGGAGATGTTCCCTCATGTTGCCAAGCATGCAAGGCGCACCGTCCATCCACCGAATGATACCTGGGTGGCCTGGGGTCCGAACAAACGCGGCTATAAGGCTCTGCCCCATTTTCAGGTAGGCATGTTCCATAGTCATTTATTTATCGTTTTTGCCATTATTTACGAGAGCGCGAACAAAGTTGTTTTTGCAGAGGCTCTATCCGGCCACATCCCGGATATCCGCAAACAGCTTCCCGGCAGCTTTTTCTGGTCAACAGACCATCTGGACCCCCGGGGCATTCAACAAGCAGACATAACCGACGGGCAGTTCGCCGAGTTGTCCCGCAAGCTGAAGGAAGTTAAAAAAGCAGAGGTTACCTGCGGTTTGCGCATAGACAAGGATGATCCGCTTCTTCAGAACGGAGAGGCTTTATTAAACGTTATTCAAGAGACCTTCGAAACACTGCTTCCTCTGTACCGGATGTCCTTTTAAGAGTTCAGCATGAGGGTTCTAGTACCTTGACCGCATCAAATTTCAGGGTATAAATGTTTCAATTTGCCTCTGGCCTGCTGAGTGGTAAAGTGCCACTCCACGGACTTTTGTGCCTGGTTGCGATCGACTTCCCATGCCGTGATTTCGCGTTGCAATTGTTCGATAGAGCCGATGCGCCGATCCAGACATTGGATCGTCATAGAACTCAGTTCAATTTCGGCCATGTTTAGCCAGCTTCCATGCTTGGGAGTGTAGTGGATTTCCAATCGTTTCGCTAAAGATAAGGCCTGTTCTGGCGGAAAGGTTTCATATAACGAAGAGATTGTGTGCGTGTTCAAATTGTCCATGACGAGCCGAACCCGTTTCGCATCGGGATAGTGAACGTCCAGTAATTCCTGGATTTGAAGTGCCCAATCTGCTTTGGTTCGTCTTTCGCTTGCCTGTACGTGACGCCATCCAGCTAACGGTTCCGTAAACAAAAACACACTGCAGCTTCCCTTTCGTACGTATTCGTAATCTTCACGCCGCACTTGCCCAGGTTTCATCGGTTCGGATGGACGAGAATCCTCCAGAAGCTGAATCGGCTGTTCGTCCATACAAATTAGTGGGATTTCAGGATCGTAAGGCAGGGCATACGTCTCCAAAACATCCTCCATTCGGGCGACAAATTCGGCGCTGGACTTGGCGGGAATACACCATTGTTTCTTTAAGTGAGGCTTAAGTTTCGTTTTTTTAACGTGGCTCGAATCGTCTCTCGTCCCACCGATTCTATAATATTCAGTTCGATGACCCGGCGCGTCAATAGACGAATGGTCCAGCGAGCATAGCCCACCGGCGGCTCGGAACAGGCCAGTGCAATGATCCGGGCCTCCAGTTCTCCCGTAATCACAGAGGGATGCCCCGGCTCCGACCGTTTTCGATACTGCAATGTGGCCTCTAAGCCGCGGGTACAGTAACTCTTCACGGTATGATGAATCGTGACGTCACTAACACCAACTCGCTGGACAATCTCCATCTGCTTGGGAATGGCTCCTTGACTTTCATCTACCAGCATGAGGATGAGGCAGCGATTTCGAATTCCCCGTGAAGTCTCCTTCGCATGAAGAAGTTGCTGAAGCCGTTCGCGTTCTTCGTCTTTCAGTTCAACCACGTATTTTTTGTTCATTGGTAAGCCCTCCCATTTGACTCTATATGGAGAGCTTAAAGGTAATATTATTCACGGTCAAGGTACTAGTTTGTCCCGGCTTTCAGCTTCGTCCGGTGAACGATCATCAGATGCAGAACAAACAGCATCAGCATGACGACTGCGCTGAGCAGGAAAGGAACACCATGTCCAACCGTATCCCAAAGCTTGCCGGATAAGACAGGTCCCGCTACCATACCGGAGCCCTGCAAAGTCAGGAAAAGCCCCCACACCGTCCCTCTTTCACCCTTGGGAATCTGTTTGGCCAAAAAGGCATTCCAGGACGGTAAAATTAGCGCATAGCTGATCCCTACAAGCGCCACGGCTACAAACACAAGGGGCAGCCACCGCACCAGCGAGAAGAAAGCGAGTGCACCGGCCGCAAGCAGAAAGCCGGCATTCAGGAATGCCGTTGTGCCCATGCGATCCACCAATTTCCCTGCTGGAATCAAAGCCAGGACGGTAATCCCCCCTCCTGCGATTAGCAGCAGGCTGAATTGGTTGGGTGTGACATGCAGCTCGGTCCGCGCGAACAAGGTAACCACCGGGGTCATAAGTCCGATCGCAAACGCCTGCAAAAACAGTGCAGGATATAGAAGCCGGCTCACTTTAAGCGTAGTTTTGACCTGATGCAGCGTTCTTAGAAGACTCTCCCAGGGCTTCAGCAGTTTACGGCCCCCAGTCACCCCGCCCCCTTGTCCGTGGGGAGCAGGATGGGAAGCATGGCCAATTCGTGCAGGAAGCAGCAGCGCTACTGCTACGATGGCTACCGCGCAGCCAAGCAGAATCAGGAAGGCTGTCCGATAACTCTGGCCGCCATGATCCATCATAAAATTAAGCGTAATGGGGCCAATGCCGGTTCCGGCAAGGGAAGCCATTTCCACAGCACCCATCGCCGCACCGCTGCTTCCGCTCTTGGTAGATCCGGCGAGATCTGTCACACCGGTCATTACACACGGCCAAAGCGGCGATGTCCCTATGCCAAGGATAAGGCAGGCAACGGAAAGCCATACTGCATCCGTAGCATAAATAATCATGGTTACTGCCAGCACGATCAGCAGCAAAGCTCCCGTCATCGTAAAGCGATACCCGATTCGTTCCATGATCCATCCCGACGGACTGCGGAACAGATTGTCCCCCAGGTACTGCAGTGCAAAGGCCAAGCCCACCACAGTCACTGACAGCCCAAGAATATTCTCCATATAAACCGGGAGCAGTGCAACGAGCAGTGATCCCTTCACAAACTCAACTAAAAAAATGATTACCCACATTTTGATAATAAACGGTGACGCCAGATTAATATGTGTACGCTGCTCTGTATTGCCCGGCATTTCATCACATCCTAGTATTATGGTGATTGTTTTGTTATACTGATGCTTGCCCTAAAAATTTACTCTTTGCGAAAGGTTGTGACAGCATTAAATGAATCAACACCGTACTCCCCTCTTCACTGCTCTCAGAAAGCATGCCGCCGGTAATCCCGTTCAATTTCATATTCCCGGGCATAAGAAGGGGCTAGGAACCGATGCCGAATTTCGTGAGTTTATCGGCGATAACGCGCTATCCATAGATCTGATCAATATCTCGCCACTTGACGATCTTCATCAGCCTACCGGAGTTATTCAGGAAGCACAGAAACTGGCAGCAAAGGCTTTTGGCGCTGACTATACGTACTTCAGCGTACAGGGTACGAGCAATGCCATCATGACCATGATTCTTTCTGTGTGTTCGCCTGGAGACAAAATTATCGTACCGCGCAACATTCACAAGTCAGTCATGTCAGCGATCATTTTCTCTGGAGCCAAGCCTGTTTTTGTCTCTCCTGTACAGGATGTGAATCTTGGGATAGATCACGGTATAACCACAAGCTCGCTGGAACGCGCAATCAAGCGCCATCCGGATGCCAAAGGCGTCCTCGTAATTAACCCTACTTACTTTGGCGTATGTGCCGACCTTCGTTCCATTGTGGATCTGGCCCATAGCTACGGTATTCCCGTATTGGTGGACGAGGCACACGGAGTACTGATTCATTTTCATGAGGATTTACCGGTATCGGCCATGCAGGCCGGTGCGGATTTGGCTGCAACCAGTGTGCATAAGCTGGGCGGCTCCATGACGCAGAGCTCGGTATTGAATCTGAACGCCAAGACCGGTCTTGTGAACCCGCAGCGGGTGCAGACCATTCTCAGCATGCTGACCACAACCTCAACCTCTTATATTTTGCTGGCATCCCTGGATACATCCAGACGCAATCTTGCCTTGAACGGCCATGAGATGGCGGAAAGAACCATCAAATTGTCCAACTATGCCCGTGAAGCCATTAACAGCATAGAAGGCCTGTACAGCTTTGGTAAAGAAATTCTCGGTACAGAAGCAACCTTTGACCATGATCCAACCAAGCTGAACATTCACGTACGCCATCTCGGCATCACCGGATATGAGACGGAGAACTGGCTGCGTCAGAAATACAACATTGAAGTTGAACTTAGCGACATGTATAACATTCTTTGCCTTATTACCCCTGGTGATACCCAAGAATCAGTAGATAAGTTACTTGCTGCCTTACGGGTATTGTCTGCCATCCATTACAGCAAAGGTGAAATATATGAACTGAAGGTTCAGGTTCCAGAAATTCCGCAGCTTGCCCTTATCCCCAGAGACGCATTTTATGCCGATACTGAGCTGGTTCCGTTCCGGGAATCCGCGGGTTACATCATCGCGGAATTCATCTATGTATATCCGCCGGGAATCCCGATTCTTCTCCCGGGCGAGATCATCACCCAGGATAATATCGACTATATCATCGACCATGTAGAAATCGGGCTTCCCGTTAAAGGCCCCGAGGACCGCAGTATAACAAATATCAAGGTAATTGTGGAGGCTAATCCAATTTCTTAACTCCTTTTACCCTAAAAACTATAGCAGCCATGCAAAAACCCGATACCATACGAGGCATCGGGTTTTTGCATTGTAATATCCGCTGTCGCCGTCAGCAGCAACAGTCTGTTATTGTCACCTAAATCTATTCTTGCTGGGCTAGCAGCTCGTTGTAGGCTTCTTCAACAGCTTTCCATTCAGCTTCGTCTTCGATATTGTACAGCACCATTTCTTCATTCTCTTCTTCCATACGCAGAATGATACCATCCGCCTCAGGGTTTTCGCGTTCCAGCAGCAATGCGTATAACTTCTCAGCTACGTCGAACGTTTCTACCAGTACCATCTCCACGTCTTCGCCCTGCTCGTTCGTCAAGGTCAGCACAAACTCCTCGTGCTCATGGTCGTGATCATGTCCGCAACCGCATGCTTCACCATGTTCATGGCCATGCTCATGTTTGTGATCGCTCATTGAAATACCTCACTTTAAATTGGAATTATCTTACGCACAGTATCGTACCACGTAAGACAAGATCAGGTCAATTTGTGGGGGGAGGGTATATGCTTAATTGAGCGCAGTGATTACCTTTTCCGACACAAGTACGTAATCCCCGTTCTTCTCCCCTTTGATATAGAAGCCGACCCGGTATTTGCCGCTCTCCTTGAAATCATAAGTGAATTCAGAGGTTGGGAACCAGAAATTATCCTTGCGCGATCCTTCCAGCTCCTGGGATTGAATGTCCTTAACGTTCCCCGACGGGTCTGTAATCGCAACCTTGACTGCTGCAATCTCATCCGTCAGACTGTCTACCTGACTGAATACCTTGAATTTAAGCTTGCCTACATTAACGTTGCCAAAAACGGTATCACCCTTGAATAAAAAGATATGCACATTGGGTTTAAGAATCTTCACTTTGCCGGAACCATCCCAGGTTACAACACCACCGGCTTCCCGCACGGGTATATACGTTTTACCGTCAATTAAATAACCGCCGTCTGCCATTTCTTTACCGTTGCTCCACACCCGAATCTTCTGGGTAACGGCATCGGCGAACAACAGCGAGCTTCCCATCAGGGAAAACACCATCACGCACAGCGCAACTTTTCTCCATCTCATAATAAGGAACCCTCCAAACAATTCATGCTGTTAATATATACTTCGATCCCTTGGGCAAGTTGCGCTGGACGAAGGCAAAATTTTCATTTCAGAGTAAAATGTATGAGCCCAGTTTATTCAGAGAAAATTAAATCAGGTTATAATTGCTTCATCACCTAAAATAGGAGGGTTTTTCCGAGATGAGTGTAAGCCTGCAAATGCTTGGGACGGGCAATGCTTTTGCTAAAAATTATTTCAACAATAACGGGCTGCTGCTGGATGAGGACTACACGCTTCTGATTGACTGCGGCCTAACGGCACCGCTGGCTATGCATGAGCTGGGGATATCCATGAAAGATATAAACGCCACTCTGATTACACACATTCACGCTGACCACGTCGGCGGACTGGAAGAGCTCGCACTTACGCTGAAATCCAAATACGGATATAAAATGACACTGCTGGTGCCCGAGCTTCTGCTTGAGCCGCTGTGGGATCACACGCTCCAGGGTGGACTTTACCAGAAGGAGACCGTGACCTCACTTAAGGATCTATTCAATGTTATTGCCCTGAAGCCTGGGGTCGCGTACAAGCTGTCTTCCTCCTTGACGCTGGAGCTGATCCCCACACTGCATATTCCCGGCAAGGACAGCTACTCTCTTCTATTAAACAGTGAAGTGTTTTACAGTGCGGATATGATTTTTCAGCCCGGCCTTCTCCTCTCCCTTGTAAAGGAGCGCGGCGTCCGCAAGATTCTGCATGACTGTCAGCTGACCGGGACGGGGCATGTCCATACTACGCTTGAAGAGCTGTTGTCCCTGCCGGAGGAAGTACGAAGTATGATCCAATTGATGCATTACAGTGATGAAAAGCCGGATTTCGTGGGCCGTACAGGCGAAATGGAGTTTCTGGAGCAGCATGTGATCTATGAGCTGTGACTTTGCGGCTGGAATTCTTTTGCCTATAAAAAACCGGCCGGATCAACGTCTGTTGACGCATGTCCGGCCGGTTATATGTTAAAACATAGGAAGCTGATCCAGATTATTTGTAGGATCGCCATCCGCATCTCCGCGAATATAAATCTCGCCATCCTTACCCTTGAAAACATTGACTCCGCCAATGTTCCCATCCTGTACCTCTTTCAGCGCTTGCTGATACTCCAGTACACGTCCTGAAGAGGTTTGGAAACTCGTCAAGTCTCCATCGCCGTTTTTTTGCACAGCTGCGAAACGTTCCCGTTGATCGCTCATTCGCTATTCCCAACTCCTTACCCTTAGATTTGCCAGCACAGGGCATATCATAGGTTACCCTAGAAGCTAGAGGAGTATGCGATATTAAAGAGCCTTTTGCATCCGAACATGCAGAATGCCCGCGTCATAGAACGGCTCGGTAGAAATCACTTCGTAGCCGAGCTTGGTATAGAATGGTTCAGCCTGACACTGACCATCCAGGATGGCCGATTTCAAGCCAAGCTCCCGCGCCATCTCTTCCAGCGCCAGCAGCAGCACACGACCATATCCCTTGGAACGGTATTCCTTCAATATGGCAATACGCTGCATTTTAGCTGTATCCGCTTTATAATAAATCATTCTCCCCGTCGCTACGGGTACACCTTCATCCATTAAAAGAACGTGGTGTACATTCCCGGAGATCACATCATACTCATCAATTTCCTCTTCAGCCGGTACCTTCTGCTCCTCAACAAATACCTTTGTGCGGATGTCCAGCCCCTTTTGAAGCTGCTCCTCCGTAGTAACACATACAATTTCCGCTGCCATGACTTAAAATGCTCCTCTCTATGTATCAAACGATAGTTGACCCATTATACAGAAAATTCGTTTTTCTGTATAGCTGTATCCCCGACCGGTTCAGAGAGAAGCAGGCTAGCCCAACCTGTATCAAAGCTTCTATTCGGTGGAGTAGACATCCTCGGGAATGGAGCGGTCGTATACATCCTGAATGACCGGGGACAGCGGCTCGTACCGGGCATCCCTTGGCAAAGCTCTGTCCAGTGAAGGCAGCTCTGTTAATCGTGAATAGACCGGAGCCTGTTTCTCTATCGAGCACCCTGCCAGCACTGGCAGCAGTAATGCCAAAGCACCCAGCAACCATCCACATTTTTTCAACATTAAGTCAAACCCCTCTCCTCATCAACTGCCGGTTAGTATCCCTAACAGCTTTGACGATTCCGGGTCATTTTAAAACATTCCGAGCATCCAATCAGATGTTTCCTACCATATGCACCAGATACATCATTACTGACAAAAAGCATGCTAACAGAAAATAACTGATCCCATATTTCCAGCGTGAGCTAACGGGCACATCGTAATACTTATCATTGTTGAAGACAGAGAATTGTACCTCGCAGTGCATTTTGAGATGCAGCCCATTTTCCAAAATCACCCGTTCCAGACGTGTAACTTTCACTTTGTCTATCACACACTGCTGTGGAAGAGGTATTGTGCCTTCAAATTTCAGACCCTCCCACTGGAAAGTAACGTATTGCTGCTGGTTCAAATCGCTGTACGTGCTGAATGGTAAATCTCTTCTATGCTCGGGACCGGGGATCAAATAGCCCTCATCCTGCAATGGCTCCACAGGAATGAGGAACCCCCTCGATATCGAATGTACTACATTCTTTTTACGCCGACGGATGTACTTATCAAACAAATCATAGGCAAAAAGCGCCCATATGATAAAGAACAAAATAGAACGCAAATAGATGATGACGGCCAGACCACCCACCAGTCCAACCAGCCATAACCAGCGGGTAACCGCAGTAGCAATCCGGCCACCGTCCAGCGGGTGGATCGGGAGCAGATTGATTAGATTCAGCAAAAAGCCTACATAAGCAAGAGAGTATAGAAGGGGACTATCCAGGTAATAAGCCGCTGCAAAAACAGCCACCGATCCAATCGTCCCGAGCAGCGGACCGCCGAACGCGATATAAGCCTCCGTCTTAGCGTCGAGCGGCTGCCTTTTCATGGCAATCAGCGCACCCAGAAAGGGAATGAAGAGCGGAGCGCTGACCGGGAGCCCTTTCTGCTTCGCGGCGATCACATGGCCCAGCTCGTGGACAAGCAGCAGCAGTACAAAGCCAATCGAAAACCCCCAGGGATAAATCAGCGCATAAGCCCAAATCGAAATCATCATGGAGATTAGCGGACCGGCAATTTTACTGACTTTAAGTATGGATAAGATCGCCTTCCCTTTAACTAAAAGAAAAGCAGCTCCGCCACCGAGCCATTTCAGAAGCGTGGAGTTATTTTTTTTCTGCTTATTTTGCGGCAAGATCTCAAGCTCCTTCGTTTTTATAATTTATTGATGAAATCTCAGTAAGAATAACATCTTCAGAATCATTCTCCACCATTGGTATTATCCGCTACCACAGCTATCCCTCCCGTTTGAGATACCGTATATTCATCTATTTTAACATAACAGCCTGGGTAGTTCTTCTATGCAGGAGGTGAACAAGCCGTACCAGTAATACGGAAATACTTTTAGAAGGGTTTCAGCGTCAGAGATTGACTATATCCAATAAAAATAGCCGATGGAACGTATATCCAACGTTCACATCGGCTGTTTTTATTAGGGATATGATCAGACATATTCCTTGCGTTATTTGATCGTGTATCCGCCGTCTACAAGGATGCCTGCGCCGGTGATGGCACTGGCTTCGTCGGAGACGAGAAACAAAGCGGTATTCGCAATTTCCACGGGCTGGATCGTTCGGCCGATGGGGTGGATATCATGAATACTTTTCAGAATCTCATCGCGACCCCCGAACAGATCGGCATGACTGTCATTAAAGGTGGTGTCTACCCAGCCTGGACAAATGCAGTTCACACGGATACCGTCTGCTGCGAAGTCAAGCGCCATCGCTTTGGACAGCATCAGAATTGCTCCCTTTGACGATACATACGCAGTCAGGCGGGGCTCGGCAACGTAACTGTTGGCGGAGCCCATATTGACAATCGCGCCTCCCCCGCTGCGCTGCATTATCGGCACCACCGCGCGTGACAGCAGAAACATGGATTTTACATTTACCTGATACGTACGGTCCCAGACCTCTTCCGAAAGCTCAAGTATGGAGCCTGGAATGTTGATTGCTGCATTGTTGACGAGGATATTGACGTCACCGAATAATTGCACGGCTGTCTCTACAAGATTCAGCACAGAATCATTTGATGATACGTCCGTCCGGCAGAAGGATACATCAAGCCCGGTGCTGCGAAGCTTCTGCGCAGATTCCGCACCATTGTCGTCGATATCAGCCATAATAACTGCGGCTCCTTCTTCAGCGAACCGCCGTGCGACCTCAAAGCCGATACCGCGTGCCGCGCCGGTGACAATTGCTTTCTTATCTTTTAGCCTCATACGTTTATCGCCTCCCTGATTTATTGATTAAATTCTTATTGTTGATTTTAAAGTAATGAAAATAGCCGCTGTAAACCAGCGGCCGATTATATTTATTAGACTTAAAACAACTTTGGTTCTGCGAATACTAAGTCTATATGATTATTATAATCCTCAGCTGCTTCAAAATACACTTGAAGCTTTAGAACCCCTGTTATATCTACGCTAATTTCTGTAGCCACATCCCCTCCACGTATACCATCTTTTCTAAATAGTTCCTGTCCATCACCCTTAATTACTATAGTACCGGTGTTATCAGAATCTTTAGTATAGTCATCGACTCCAATATACCCTGTAAGTTTTTTATATTTCCCATTTAAGTTATAATCCACTGAGTTAATATTATCGCCTGAAGAATAGGACTGACTTAAAATTGATCCAATCCCATGAAAATATTGTTGTCCCGCAATCTTAAACTTAAGGCCAGAAGGATTTGTCCAATTTTTGAAATTAATAGTATTTTTTCTGATACCATCTATTCTTGCGTAACTAATATCATCTAAATAAACGAAGGAACCCTCTTTTCTACCTATCCAAGCTGTCTTGGTTTTTCCATCGTATGTAAAATTTTCGCCCAACCCATTGGCTATGTTTTTAACCGGGGCATAAAGCTGGCCGTTGTATACAATAGACTGCGATGTTTGTTTTTGGACTCCATTGAACATATACTTTACATTTTCTAATACAACGCTCAATTTAGTATTCGTACCAGCAAACACTGTAGATCCTGTTAGCATCGTACCTATGACTACTCCTAAAATTAAACCTTTAGATTTATCCTTCATAAGCCCACTCCCCATATATGTGTTAGGAAAATACTCCTATTCCTAGTATTCGACAAATTATCTTCTTTTCCCTTCCCTTGGCCTATATTTTACAATTTACCATTAGATAGACATACTCCTATAACCTAACAAACCCCGCAGGCAGCGTGCCGGCGGGGTCATAATTATGAATTTTATTCACTCTACCAACTAAGCATCACCCACTACGACTCCACCATCTCTCCCCCGCCGACATGAAGAATTTGCCCTGAGACATAGGCAGAATCATCTGACGCCAGGTACACATAGGCCGGAGCCAGCTCAAAAGGCTGCCCTGCCCGTTTCATTGGCACCTGCGTTCCGAAGGTCTTAACTCGATCCGCCGGGAAGGTTGCCGGGATGAGGGGCGTCCAAATGGGTCCGGGAGCGACGCCTGCCTTCATATGGGGCAATACTGCTTTAGTCATATGGAAAAAGGACAGGATATTCGTTCGGAACGTCATCTCCAATTGTGAGCTGGTAATATTGAGAATACTTTGCTGCGGAAACTGGACCGCATGATTATTCACGAGTACATCAATACATCCGAAAGCTCCACCGCTTTCATGACAACGAATTTGCAGTTTTCCTCTTCTTTTAAATCCGTGGCAATCGTAAAGCATCGTCTGCCAAGCTGCTCTATTCGCAGTTTCGTCTCTGCGGCATCCTGGTGCTCATCGTAATACACAATAACTACATCCGCCCCCTCCTTGGCGAAGGCGATAGCGGCAGCCCGCCCGATCCCGCTGTCCCCGCCTGTGATGAGGGCGGTTTTGTTATTGAGTTTTCCGCTTCCTATATAACCGGGATTTTCTGCGATGGGTCGAGGCACCATCAAATATTCAAAACCCGGCTGTCTCCTCTGTTCCTGCGGGGGAAATGTTATCGGAACATTCTTGCATTGAACCTCCGAACTATAATACGGGTAAGACGGATACATAAGCCGCTCTCTCCTTTAAAATCAGTTAGGGATTCATATGCGGCATTGTATGGCCATTATGTAACAATTAAGGACACACCGGGAATAGGCAAAAAATCCGTTTGCGTGACAGCAGCCTGCCGCGCAAACGGATTTAATCCAAAGACTCTATTTTGCCCAGTAATCCGTGACCCAACCCTAATCCTCAGACCCGGTTTTTAAGAACAAGGCTTGATCTATTCCGGCGGGTTGATCGCTAAATCTTTCGAGCTCGTTATAGGCAGGAATGCCATGCATGGCCATGTCCAGACCCTCTTCTTCTTCAGCATCATTGACCCGAAGACCAACGGTTTTTTGGATCAGCTTGGCCGCACCGTAGCTCATCACAAATCCCCACACCATAACTACGATCACCCCAAGCAGCTGAACACCGAGCAGGTGAAACTGTCCTGTAGTAAACAGCCCTTCTTTTTGATCAAAAAGTCCTACAGCCAAGGTTCCGAAAGCGCCGTTAACCCCGTGAACAGCGACAGCTCCTACAGGATCATCCACCTGCAGCTTGTCGATGGCGAGCGTTCCCCAAATCACCAGGATGCCTGCAACCAGACCAATTAGAATAGCGGATGTGGAAGTTACAAACGCACAGCCAGCAGTTATAGCAACGAGGCCGGCCAGCGCTCCGTTCATAGTCATACTCGGATCCGCTTTTCCAAAACGGAACATGGTGTAGATCATAGCGGAAGTCCCTCCCGCAGCTGCTGCCAGCATCGTATTCAGAGCAATAACCGACAGGTTAATATCGGCTGCGTTCAAGGTACTTCCTGCATTAAATCCAAACCAACCGAACCACAATATAAAAGTACCTGCGGATGCCAGCGGAATATTACTTGGAGCAAACACATTCACACTTCCATCGTTGTTGAATCTGCCGCGGCGGGGGCCCAGAACTTTGGCAAAAGCAAATGCGGCCGCTCCCCCCAGAGCATGAATGGCAGCAGAGCCGGCAAAGTCCTTCATTCCCAGCTGTGCAAGCCACCCGTCAGCATTCCACACCCAGTGACCTGAAACCGGATATAAAACCGCTGCTACAAAAATAGCAATCAGGATATACGCTTTAAAAGACATCCGTTCGGCAACAGCACCGGATATGATCGAGATCGCCGCGATGGCAAAACCGATTTGAAACAGCACATATGCGGATAACGGAAGATTCAAATCCATATTTAAAGATTGGGAAGCTCCCCAAAAATCGAAACTAATGATTCCGGCAAAATCTTTTCCGAACATAATTCCAAAACCAATCAAGAAAAAAGCTAAAACTCCGACGGTGAGATCCACAAATATTTTCATCGTTACATTCACTGCATTTTTCGTACGAACAAAACCTGCTTCGAGTAAGCTAAAGCCGCCCTCCATAAAGATAACCATTGCAGCAGCAATTACTACCCAAACCGTATTCAAAGCCACATCCGTTCCGGCGTTCATGATGTTACCCTCCCTGATACTTTTTATAACATAGTAATAATATAAGCAGAGAGGTAAAATTGTCAACATCAAATGTAATGTAAGCTTACATGAAAAAGGAACAAAGTATGTCTTTGTCCCTTTTCGTCCCTGAATGTGATTTATCTCATTTTATTTCAAATCATCTATCGTTTCGTCGGTTTGGCCTGTTCTAATATTGTACATTTCCAGGAGAGGAAGAACGAATATTTTGCCATCTCCCATTTCTCCGGTTTGTGCAGTATTAATGATCGTCTGTATGGTTTCTTGCACTTTATTGTCAGAAACGACAATTTCAAGTTTTATTTTATGGTGCAAATTAACCGTATAAGATTTCCCTCTATAAACTCCCGTTGTATTTTTCTGCTGGCCGCGCCCCTGTGCCTGTGTGACCGTGAAACCGGTTACCTGAATCATTCGGAGTGCTTCAATAACTTCTCTAAGCTTCTCTGGGCGAATAATAGCTTCTACTTTTTTCATATGTATCCTCCAAAATTAGTGTAGCTGCAATTAAATTGTACCATAATAATCGTGCTTCGAGAGGAAAAATAGCGGGATTTCATTGCTCCTCCATCTTAATAGGCAACCCCAATCGGGCTTATCAAGCGAAAAAAAATAATTGCCATTCCACCGCCTCGTATGTTATTATAAATTTCGTTGCAGGACGGTAGCTCAGCGGGAGAGCACTATCTTGACAGGGTAGGGGTCATGGGTTCGAACCCCATCCGTCCTATATGATACACATCTGGAAAGCCTTGCTGAGCAAGGCTTTTTACATTGCTACAGAACGCATGAATTGTATGATACAGTGGGGCAATCCCCCCATTGATGTTAATTTGATGTGAAACTATTGAGAAACCGCGTAGAATAAGGCTTTTTTTGCGTGATTTATGCTGTGTTCCCGGCTATTGTTGCGGTTTAACATCAGTTTTCACATCAGATTCACATCACTGTGCAACGGCCAGTTTTCCAACTGACCGACTTATATTTTTTTCTGGGCCGATTACACGTAGGGCTTGCTGCAACACTAAAGTATTTTTGCACTTATAATTATTTTTACTTTAATAATCATACGTGGTATAGTTGGGGTAGAAAAGACGTACAATGCGAAGAGAGCCGTGCGCTAACACGACTCCCAATGCAATAGCCGCTTTTAAGGGCGGCGACTTTAACAGGTTCTACCCATTGAAATAGGTCGCGATCCTGGACAGAGGGCGGCCTATTTCTTTTTGTGGAAAGAAAGTATTAACACAACCAAAGTCGCAAATGAAATCATTAGCGTCAACGCTTGGTACACTTCCACAGGCATCACCTCCCTTCCGGGAGATTAGCCGAACGCCCTTGCAAGCCTTCTATTGCTCAGTCATTATATCATGGCGGTAAGCCCCCTGGATAGATGTATTATATAGCGCATTTGAGCCCGCTCCGCCCCTTCTCTTTGATGTTAATCTGAAGTGAATCTGATGTGAAAAAAGATGTGAATCCTTAATGAATCGTGGTAATTGAACATACGAGAAATCAATAAACCCTTATTTCACACGATTTATCGGCACTATAACAGAAACCCAGATAAGTGCCCAATGACTTTGACAGGGTAGGGGTCATGGGTTCGAACCCCATCCGTCTATATGTGAAGCCTTGATAATCAAGGCTTTTTTGCTTCGGCAGTTCCAGGAAATGAACCTCAATATCATCAATCTAGGATAATCCCGACCTGTCCTCCCGCAGATGAAATACGTTATGATATTGATCATTCTTCAGAAACGAATAGTTTAGAATGTTGATCGTCACGCATTTCTTCAACTCTGGATATTTGTCACCCTCGCTGAGTTGACTCGCATACCGTTTGCTACAATAAAAGAGCGTTCGTTTCTCAATATCGTACTTATTAAAAAGCTGCATCTCAATATCAATCAGCTTACCTTCGATGTCTTGGCGTAAACATCAAAGATGGACTGTTTGTCGAGCGGATCATCTTTGTCCGTATAGGGATTCATCAGAATGATTTCGGTCAAGCGGCGGCTCGCCAGCTTCTGTAAAAATGCGGTTAAGAAATTCCAGTAGCACATCCTTATTGTTCTCGCTGCCAAATATCCGTTTGAATATAAAATCCACACGCGGGTCTAATAAATCCATCGGCATTAGCTCTATTCGTTATTATTATTATATCATTTTTCCGTTCATCTGAACCTTACAAAGATGCGTAGAACCGCACTGATTAAAGCAGGCGATCATTTTGCTCCTCTCGAATTTGGGCTTATGATACCCTCCGGATACATTTCGATTTCTTTTCTATCAGATCACCCACACCTCTATATAAAATTCGGAATATTTTAAAGTACCAAGGAGGTGGTCCAAGGTGCTTAAAAAACACAAAAAATTGCTCGTTGTTGTACTCAAACCTGGTCAAAAATTATTAGTTGTTGCCAAGCGTCATCATCACCATAAAAAATAGCTTAATTCTATGAATCATTTGAGAAGGTAGGTTTTACGGCCTTCTCTTTTTTTTCGTTTATCTCTCCTTATGGGCTATGCCCGATTGATTAATATCCACAAATGATTGCTTCTTCCGCTGGCTGAACGCCGAGCAACTTCCTAGCCTTGGCCCAAAGGGTCGCCGCAACCCCTCTCAATAGCTCCGGTAGGAAGCAAACGAATTGCTGACCGCTTGGGATGATCCAGTGTCAAAATGATTGATCGCTACGCTCACGTGATGCTGGATATGCAGCAAGATACAGCAGACCTCTTTGGAAGCGTATTTTATTAAACTGGTGCCATTAATGGTGCCGCGAAAGAGGTAAATTGAGGATTCTAGCGGAGGAATTCCCCTATTAATAAATAAAATCAGTTATTCTATTAATCATCTAATACCACCAGCCGAAGCCAGTGGGCAAAAAAAGAGACCCCACCAACATATGGCAAGGTCAAGTGTTCATGAACGTCTAAGTACATAAAATCTGGGGATATATTTAATTTAACACCTGATTGTTAATAGAGTGTGTGGGGCGATGTATATTTTCTTAAACTACTTGTCCCCTGCGTTAGCATTCTTAAATGCCAGCCCATAGCCGCAGCGTCAAAAAGTTCCCTTTGTCTCTCTTCACGCTATGTTTCCTTGCCAGCTATTTGTTTTATGTCAAGTAAAAGAGCAGATGGAACACCTTTTTGAATAGTATAAATATCTATAAATAAATGGGTGCTCCATTAACAGGGTAGGGGTCATGCCAAGCTGTTAGGCTGTTTCTTTCTGCATACTGGGTACCATCCCAATAGTATCCGCTTTGTCGGCATTACTCCGATTACGAGGCATTCGCTGCCTTCCCCCTGTCCTGTCTCTGTATACATAAGAGTGCGGCATAGTTTTAACGTCCCTATGCCGCACTCCATCAAGCCACGTTCAATTAATTTACAGTAATATGGAAGTCCGTACCTTCCCAACGGTCGATGCTGGTCTCACGCACACCATTATTGTTATCGTCCCACAGGTAAGTGAAATCTACGGTTGTTCCCGCCGCGAAGGGCCCTGCGGATATTTCGTAGTCATGATCCTGGTCTCCGGTGCCATTGGGCATCATTTGAGGGTCCTGGACATTTTGCCAGTTGTTCGTTCCCACATGCAGCCAACCCGAGGCTCCGGTACGGAATGTAATCCGTTTGCCGGCGGGAACCGAAGTGATTTTCCGGTCAAACTGCCAGACATAGGTTTTATCCAAATCCAGATGATCCAGATTGATAGCGCCAGTATTGCTGATGCGGTCCCATAAGGTCACGGTATGAATTCCTTGTCTCATCGACACAGTAAGTTCGCCTGTCCCCCATGTATCCCAGCTGCCAGTAGCCTTGAAAGTTATGGTCCCTGCAAACACACCATCCACAAAAACATCCCGCGATGCATCGGTGCCTCCATTGGCGTAACGGAATCGGAGCGCATAATCCTCGCTGCTGGTCGCATTAACAGGGAACGTAACGCCGTCGTTAACGTCGGCAAACGAATCCACAAAGCCTGTGCCGGTGTATCCGGCATGATTCGTACCCACTCCGACATTTACCTTGATCGCATTTTCTGCTTCATAAATATCATTGGCCGGTGTAGCAAATCCTCGCTTCATATAGATCATATCCCAGTACTGCAGGGATGGCAGAGTGAAAGAGATATATTTACCCTTGCTGTCTGTTCCGGTCGTATAGGCAAGCGACTGTGTCTCCCCCATATTAATATCCGGCGAGGCCAGATATACACCCGAAATGTTCTCGTCGTTACCCACATATACCTTTGTGGACAGATTGGTCAAGGTGCTCGGAGTACTCGCGGAATTTCTCCAGTTTGTATCGTTATTTTTTAGATTGATGAGGTGAACAATATCGTAATTGTTGCTGCGTTTGACCATCTGCCAGATTTTGTCCGCCTCACCCTGGCCGCTGACGCTTTGACCGGCGATCTCAACAAATTGGTTGCCGGAATCACTATTGAATACATCCGCATCGTACAGCAGATTCTCATAACCGGTAATGAAGTTATAGTAATCCTTTGTCGCTTCCTTTAAGCCGCTGCGCATTTGCTTGCTGCGGTTAGGGAAATAGGGATGTCCCAGCATCTGATCACCTTCGCCCATTTCGATATGGAATGCACCGCTGGCTGCGAGGGCCGCTTCAGTAAGACGCACAGACGGTTCATCCAGCGTTCCCAAAGTCAAGCTGTCCAGATTAAGGAATCCGGTATCGCTTGAATCCATTTGCAGTTTGACGGTATGCGTGCCCGGCTGCAAATCCACTTCGGCGTACTCATCGAATTTCCAGGTATCCCAGTTTTCTTGATCCAGGAAATACTTCAGCTGCTTCACGAAGCTGCCGTCCACATACAAGCTTCTGGAATTGTTGGTTCCCGTATCGTTGGCATAATTGAAGACCAAAGCATAATGTCCCGACTCGGGAACGTTGATCGTAAATTGCACATAATCGCCTGCATCCCCAAACCCTTCCACAAATCCACTGCCCGTATAACCCGGGTGATTGGTGTTGACTGTAACGCCGTTCAGAGCGGCCGATTCGGCTTCATACCGTGTTCCTGTATTTTCTTCGTAATTCATGTAAGCTGCCAGAACCATTGCCTTTTGGCCATTGTTCTTCTTCGCCGTATTCACAAGGTCCTTCAGATCAATATAATTCGGCGCGGCTCCCCAAATTTCAGCGTAACTGAAATCGGTATTCGCATTTTTGGTTACATCATTAAAAGCCCAGCCATTCGAAGCTCCGTCCACATTATTGAAAGTGACTGCCTTATTGGATAATCCGTTGCTGTTCAGATTGGTCCGCAAATTGTTGACGAATCCGGAGAAGCTGTTATCCAAATCAATCTTGTTTCCGTTATAGTCATAAGGGTCCGGGCGCTCTCCCATTTGATCCAGATGAATCCCGTCAAATTGTGCGGTATTTATCATGTCCCGATACTGCCCGAAGATATGATTCTGCCAATCCGTGTTGGCCGGATTGAACAGCCACATGTCAGTATTCGGATTGTTATCGACAAAATCGAATCCCAGCTGCGACTGATGGTTGGAATCGTTATACATTCCCCAGGTCGGGCTTACGCCGGAAATATTCTGATAATCCTGAAGCGCCGCATACGTCATCGTGTAAGGCATCGCCGCTCCATTGTAATTATGAATGGAAGAAATCATATTCTGGATGGTAGCCCAGGACATGGTGAGTTTCCCGCTCCAATCATTCCATGTACTGTCCACAACCCCATTCGTCCGTTTCAGGTAGTTCTCATGCCGCCACATCCAGTCATAAAGCTGGAACGCATTCGTATGATAATCCTGGACGGTCTGTTTCACCCGGGCATCCGTAGCAGCGGCGGATTCGCCTGGAGTATATTCCGTCATAAATCCATAGCGCGGATATTTAGTCCAGGTGCTGGATACATCAATGGCAGTCATTCCCGTAGAACCGCCGGCGGTAACCTTCACCATGTAGCCCTTAAAATCCTCGCCTGGCACCGTCCAGTTGAATGTGACGGTTGTGGAAGCGTTTACCGCCAAGTTCACAGCTTTGCTTGTTGAATACGTCTGTGTTTCCAGCTGGGTTATGTTCAAATTTACATTCCCGCTAAACGCGGAGCCGGTATCATTCTTCATTTCTACCGAAATCGTTGCGGTACTGCCTGCCGTATACCGCGCTTTATCGGTGTAGACTCGCTTGATCATTCCGTTGGAAGCGGCAAGAGCGGTGTTATGCGGGAAATAGGATAAAATCAGCATTAACGCCAGCATCATCGCTAAACCAGATTTCATTTTTACACGAGACATGCCATTACTCCTTTCAATTTGGGAGTGTTCTTTGATACGTTTAATGCTCTATAACCAGCATGCTCCATTGATACACGGTTGGTACCGTGACGGAAAGCGTATATCCCCGCTCCCCTTCTTCCAGGGAATATTCCAAATCCCGGGGTCTGCCCATGTCGATATCGGGGCTTGCCGTAAATACGGAACGGATCTTCTCATTGACCTGTATATGCACAGTCAAGTTCTCCACCACCGTCGGCCGGTTCTTGCCTTCATTCCAGTAATCTTCGGCATTATTCGAAAGATTGACAAAGTTAATCAGCTTATACTTTTCGTTCTCCCTGACAATGGTCCATACCTTGTCCGGTTCCCCATACGTGGAATAAGACGCACCGCTGAATACATATTCCAGATTATCTCCCTCAACATGAGTCATGGAGACGTCGCGCAAGGACGGATCATGAAGCACGTGAACGTAACGGACCATAAAGTCGTAATAATTCCGGATTTCACGCATAAAGGCCTCGCTTGCCACAGAATAATCCACGTAATACCCCTGGGTAAGCACCCCGTTGTTCTCCCCTAGCAGAAGATGATAGGCACCATGCGAGAAAATCACCGCTGACAGCAGCAGCGCAGCGGCATTTGCCTTGTCAATGTTTTCCGGGGATTCCAGCCGGAAGGGCTTCAAGTAGGCAGCAAGAATAACGGGCTTGCCATGACCGAATTGTTTAGCCCAGGCAATAATTTGCTGAATGTGGTGATATCTTTCGTAAGGATTCCATACCTCGATGTACACAGCATCCTGAGCTGCCGCTCCCACCGTATTTACAGGCCAGTTGCCTACATTATTGAAGATCAGGCCAACATCCTCTTTGCTCCGGCTCAGCTCCTTGCGGGTATTCTCGATCAGAACCGGGAATTGCTCCTCCAGACGCTCTACCTTTTCCACGCCGCCGAGTCTTGAAATTCCAGTCTTCGGATAGCCATAGGTATCCATATGGATACCGTCGAAATCGACCAGCTCGATCGTCTTTTTGTATTCTCCAATAATGTGCTGATGCCAGGGCGATTCCTCGCTAATGTTCATGATGGAAAAAATATTAATGAAATCAATAACTTTTCCGTTGCTGTAATACAGCGCCCACTCCGGATGCTGCTCATAAAACGCCTTGCTTGAGGCATAAATCGCACCATAAGCCATGGTCTTCATTCCGTAGGTGTGGCACAGAGCGATTTTCTCCTTAACCACCTTCAGGCTGAGTTCTCTGCCCATCAGATCCGTAAACACATCTTCGGGAGGGACCAGATCATCATGCCGGTACATCCAGTCGTAGAACTGAACCAGATTGATATGCAGTTTATTGAGGTTCGCCACGTCCTTGGCGTCCCCCTCCTCACGTGAATGAAAATCACTTAAAAAACCGTATCTGGGGGATTGCCTCCAGTTCGAAACTACATCAAAAGCCGTTGAGAAGTGTTCGGGCTCCGCTCCAGCCTGCGTAGTAAGAAGCAAATCCACACCGTATCCCTGAAAAGCTTCATGAAGCGGGCCAAACTCCATCCTGTGAATCAAAGTGGCATTACGATCGATCACCACTTCCTGGGACTGTTTTTCCAGCACGCGATTCATATTCATAAGCTCAGTTGTCAGGAGAACCCGAACTTCATGCTGCAGCGGATTGTTCAGTTCAACCTCAATGCGTACCGGTTCACCGGTAACATACTGAGCCTTATTCGGATAAGCATCCTTAATCTTCGGAACCATTCTGTTCACCCTTTAACTGCGCCGGCAGTTATTCCTTTAACGAAATATTTTTGAAAAACCAGAAATGCAATGACAGCAGGTCCAAGACCTATGACAGCGGCAGCCGCCATCAGATTCCACTGCGCACCGTATTGTTGAAAGAACATGGAGACGGCAAGCGGAATCGTTCTCATGGATTGATTTTGCAGGAAAAACACAGCTTGGCCGTAATTGTTCCATATCGCCAGCCCTTGCAGAATAACGACCGCAGCCGTTACCGGACGGAGAAAATGAAACGTAACTCTCCAAAAAGCCGTAAACGGCGTACATCCGTCTATTATTGCGGATTCTTCAATTTCCCGGGGAAGCACTTTAATGAAGCCGGCATACAGGAATATGGAAAACGGAATGCCGTTGGATGCCATCAATAAAACCATGGCCCAATGGGTATTGATACCGCCGATTGATTTCATAAGCGTATAAAGAGGTACTGTAATAATGATCGCCGGAATCATCATGCAGATCAGCAGCACATTAAAGACGGACTGATGAAATTTGTTGCTGTACCTTACGATGGCATAACCCGCGGAGCTTGCCACGAGAATAATGAGAACTGCGCCTCCCATGGTAATAATCAGAGAGTTAAGTGTAGCGAGCCCCATCTTTGACGTTTCCCACGCTTCCGAGAAATTGGAAAAGTCAAAATCGGGCAGCAGTGACAATCCATTAAACAAGGTGCGGGAGGGCTTATTCAGCGCCAGGTACAGCAAGATATAAAAGGGAATTAAGGACAGCAGCGACATGCCTGTTACCAGCGCATATTTACCTATTCTTCTAGTATTATTCATATCGGCGGCCCTCACATTTCGAACTCTTTCTTATTGATATATCTCATAAAAATGAACACAGGAATAATAATCATTGCAAACAGAACCATCGCTACTGCCGTCGAATACCCGGTAAAGCTTCCATACAGCATGCGGAGAATATAAATACTAAGTGATTCCGTGCTGTAGCCCGGCCCGCCGTCAGTCAGTGCAATAATGACTTCAAAGACGGACAGTGACCCGATGATATTGGTGACCACATTGATTTTGATCGACTGCACGACCATCGGAATCGTAATGTACCAGAGCGATTTCGCATACCCAGCCCCGTCGATTTCAGAGGCTTCATACAGCTCTTTTGGGATGGATTGCAAGCCTGCCAAATAAATAATCATCGTCATTCCTACAAACTGCCAGACATTGATGAATACCAATACCATCAGCGCCGAATTCGCATTGCCCAGCCAATCGCCGCTTGACCCAAGGTGCAGGCTGGCCAGCAAATGGTCGAGAAATCCTCGATCGGGCTGAAGAATGAAATACCAGATATACCCCATAATTAACGGGCTAATGACCGCCGGCAAATACACGACTGCCCGCACAAAGCCTTTTCCCTTAAAGGGGCGATCCAGAATCAGCGCGTATAAGAAGCCGAATATATTAAGAAGGGGGGCGCTTCCGATTGCAAAGAAAACCGTATTATAGACATCTCTTTTCGCCCGGGCATCATGGAAAAAGTCGACAAAATTCTGCAGGCCGATAAAACTCGGAGCCGATATGCCATTGGAATCCGTCAGGCTGATCCCGATCCCCTGCATTAGCGGATAGATAAAAAACAGTCCGAACAACAGAATAGCCGGCAATGCCATAAAATAATGCAGGTTATTCCATAACTTACGAATTACAACCATGTCATCTCTCTCCAATCCAGTACCGTGACCCGGCTGTGTCCTCCGTCTTCACTTCGGCCGGGTCCCGGCATTCAAGTCTCTTTATTTGTGGGTTGCTTTCCAGGCCTTATCCCAAGCGTCTTTATAGGCTTTGGCAAAATCCAGAGAATTGGAGTATTGGCCTGCGAGCAGTTCCTGCACCATTCTGCCGGCGTCATCACCGGAGAAGCCCGATGGTGTATCCGTGAATGGAATGTTTACCCCTGTTTGAAGCGCCTGATTGGCCTGGTCTTTAAGCGGTCCCCAGTCTGCTGTCACATCTGTAAATGCTGGAGGCGACTTCAGGAACTCGCTGTAGGTTTTAAGATTTTCCGGCTGCAATAAGAAATCAAGGAATTTCTTGGCTTCCTCCGGATACTTGGACTCGGAAGTAATCGCATATCTGGAATCGTCAGCAGAAAGGACGACAGGCTTCGTTCCATCCTGGATGGACGGGTACGGGCTGAACCCGATATCATTCTGGAAGTCAGGGTTGATCTTGAGCAGATCTCCCAGTACCCACATGCCTTGGCTGATCATCCCTGCTTTCCCTGTAGCAAAAGCTTCCTTCTGGTTGTCATACGTCGCCGTCAAAGCATCTTTGTTGATCAGACCGCCGTCATTCAGCTCCAGCAGCCGCTTGGCGAAAGTATCAATAGGGCCGTTTTCCTGGTCGAACTTCAATTTATCGGATTCATTGTTAATGAAGGCTTCACGGGAGCCGTTCACTCCAAGAGTTTGCTTAATGATTCCGTGAGGAAGGAATTCGATCAAGTGTCCAAGCGTCCATGACTCTCTTCCGGCAATAAACATCGGAGTGACGTCCGGCTTCTTGTCCTTGATGACCTGCAAATTACTTTTAAATTCATCCCAGGTTAAGGCTTCTTTCAAACCCAGCTCAGTAAATAGTTTTTTGTTGTAAAATATACCCGCCATTGTGACGTTCGTCGCTACCCGGTACTGCTTGCCTGTCTTCACATCAGTCGAGAGCTCTTTGATGGCCGGAAGCACTCTGGACCAGAACGCTTCACCCGAAAGATCCAGGTATTTGCCCTGATCGATGTAATCCTGCTCAACCACTGTCGTAATGTCGGGAATATCGCCGGAAGCGAACTTTACTTTAATGACATTGCTTGCGTCCTTTTGATACTCCTGTTCAACCTCGATCCCCGGGTTCTCCGAATTGAACTTTTGAATCAAGGTGTTCATTAAATCAACCGTTTCCACTTTTCCGGTGAAAAACTTCAGCTTCACCGTTTCTTTTGGAGCCTGGCTGGCTTCCTGCGTCGTACCGGAATTGTTCGTCTTCGTGTTCGTGTTCGATGATTCTGCGTTATTGCCACCGCATCCGGCCAGCAAGCCGAACATCATTACGCTGCTGAGCAGCAAACCGAGTTTCTTTCTTTTCATAAGTGAATCCTCCCTTTTTGGCCCCTCGTAGTGTTCTTCGTTACAATCTCATCATAAGACCGAATGCCCGGATGCAAAACACCGTATTTTTACACAAGGGTACGATTTTTGCAGATTAACGAAAAACAAATTGTAGACGCTTCCCGAAACCTATACACTGGATTTGGGGGGAATAGATATGTATAAATGGAAAAGCTACCGCTACTGGAGCATCAAGAAAAAGCTTCTCTTCTTTTCAGTTCTGTTTATTCTGGGATCGGTCTATCTGAATTCCATTCTATCTTATTCGAAATATACCATGGATTTTGAAAAGCAGTCTTCTGACCAGGTGCAGCAAATTATCGCCCAGGTTTCCTATAATCTCGACACGTACCTGGACGACCTGTTTCGTCTCACTCTATCGCCCTATATGAATGACGGTGTCATGCAGACTCTGGAAGAGGATACACAAAGCTCCCCATTGGCCCAGCTCAAAAAACGCCGCTATATCGACAGTTATCTGGAAGAGATGATGATCTATCCGCGGAAGGATATCAATCGGGTGTTTATTTTGACGGATGAAATTTATACGGTCGGACGCATGCCTATAGGTGTCGATTACGACAGCCGTTTCCAGGAATTCGATTGGTATAAGAAGGCGATGACTACGCAGGATTCCATCTTCGTGCCTACACATACGCAGCAAATGGTCAAAAATGAAGGCCCCAAAGTCTTCTCCATCGTGAAACAGCTTCGGAGCACGCGGGATACGCAGCAAAAATTAGGGGTCATTAAGGTGGATGCCAACTATAACGGAATTGCTGACATTTGCAGTAAAGTGGACATGGGACCGGACGGAGGATTATTTATTGTAGATGAAAATCACAATGTAATTTACAGAAGCACCAGCCGGTTAAACGCCGAGTTTTTCTTCGATAAAGTAAAAGCAAGCGGTAAACAAACCGTAACGATTAAAGAAGACGGAACCTCTTATCAGCTCAATTCGACCGTTCTCCCGCGTTCCAATTGGACGATTGTGGCCGTCAGTTCTATTAAAGTATTGAATCAAAAGGCTGCGGAAACGAGAAACTTCGGTTATATTATTGCGCTGGCCTGTTCTCTGCTCGCTTTTATCCTGATGTATTTCTTTATCCGCCGTTTTCTGTCTCCTCTGCTGAATATCGTGAAATTAATGAAAGAGTTCGAGCAAGGGAATCTGTCGGTCTCTTTTCCGGCACACAGAAACGATGAGATGGGATATCTCGGCACCTCCTTTAATGGTCTTGTCTCGAGAGTTAACGAAATGCTGGATGAAAATACACAGCTGGTCAAGCAAGTATACGAAACGGAGCTGCTGCAGAAAGAAGCCCAGGTACAGGCCCTGTACAATCAGATCCGGCCCCATTTTCTGTTCAATACGCTGAATATGATCTCCATGCAGATGCAGACAGGCAAGCAGGATAAAGCCATCGACCATCTGCACAAATTGAGCAGTATGCTGAGAAGCATGACCCTCATGGACAAAGACATCCCGCTCCAGAAGGAAATCGAGCTTCTTAAAGCTTACTTGAGCATTCAAAGCAGCCGCTACGAAGGCAGACTGGAGTTCGACCTGAACATCGATCCTGCCTTGCAGAGGATGTCCATACCCGCGCTGCTGATTCAGCCAATCGTCGAGAACGCGGTCATTCACGGCTGCGAAGCCAAGCGGGAAAAAACAAACATTCTTATTTCTGCAGAGAATACAGCCCGCAATGAGGTTCTGATTACCATCCGGGATAGCGGCCTGGGGATGAATATGGAAACCTTGCAGAAGCTCCGGGATAAGCTGGAACAGAACGATTTGGAGAACCAGATCAGCAGAGAGCAGGAGTCGGGCAACAATCTCACAGGAACCGGCATCGGTCTGCTTAACGTGAATAAACGGATTAAATTAAAATATGGCCCGGAGTTTGGGATTAAGGTAGACAGTATTCAAGGGCAAGGAACCACCGTATATATTCATTTACCCGGAACCGGACTTTGAGAGGAGCGAGAAGGATGTATAAAGTACTGATCGTTGATGACGAACCGCTGGTCCGCGAATATTTGAAATTGCATATCACTTCAAATCATCCGGATTGGGAGGTTGCGGGGGAGGCTATGGACGGGCAGGAGGCCTGGGAAATGCTTCAGGAAATACGGGTTCATCTAGTCATTACCGATATTAAAATGCCTGTCGTTGACGGTCTGGAACTGTGCAGACGCCTGTCCCAAGCGAAGAATCCTCCCATTATCCTGATCTTGTCCGGCTTTGATGAATTCTCTCTTGCCCAGGAAGCCATTCGCTTTGGGGTGCAAAGCTATTTGCTGAAGCCAGTGATCTTCGATGAATTGGTCGAGGCCTTGACACAGGTGACCGCCCAATTGGACCGCAAATTTCATGAGGAGCTCGCTTTTCTGGCGATGGGTAAGGTCTCTAAAGAAAGCCAGGCCCAGGTGGTCAAACAATTCCTGAAGTCCCTGGTTAGCGAGAACAGCGTAGAAATCAAGGCGCTTTATCCGCTGGTCTTTCGTCTGAAAGTGCAGCTGATCGAAACCGAGGGCCTCATTATGGTGCTTGATCTGGATGAAGACAAGCTTGCCAGGAAAGGAATACCTTACAGCGACATCCCTATCTTCCGTTTTATCCTGAATCAGATGGTGGATGAGCTGTCCCAGGAGAACGAATCGGAATTTGTATTCCTGGATGAAGACCAGAACACCTGCGTCCTGGTCACGGGCGAAGACAAAAACCATATTGAGCTTAAATGCCGTTCACTCTATGACAAAGTCTCCTCGGCCATGCTTTCGAGTACAGGGATTACCGTCTCCGGTGCTCTGGGAACCTTTGAATCCGAGCTGTTTCATCTGCAAGGCTCTCATGCCAAAGCAACCCGGAATCTTAACCATCGCCTTTTCTCGGAGGAGCCCGCCCTCTTCCGGCACTGTAATGAGGAGATCCAGCTTCAGCGCCTTGCCATTCTCGATCAGACGTTCACCTCCATCCAATTTGCCATTCTGGATCAGAATGAGGTTGCCTTTTTGATGGCGGTTAAGCACTATTTTGAAAATATTCGGGATCTCAGCGCCCTTCATGTTATGAAGTTCGGCTTCTATCTGGTCCGTAAGCTTTCGAATGGATCGTTGGAACGCAAGAGTGAATTTCTGAATAACGCCTATCATCATCTCCAGCTGGCATACCGGAATCCCCCCGAGTCTTCCACCGAGGCCATAATGGCCCTGTTTCGGGAACTGTTCGATTGCTTGACCAAAGGCGGCCGGGAGGAACCTGTACCGGAAAATGAGCAGGACATCGTCAGCAGAGTCAAGGCTTATATCTATTCCCATTACGCGGAGCCGTTAAGCTTGGCCCTGCTCGCCGAAAAGATGGGGATTACCCCGGGCTATTTGAGCAATATTTTTCACAAAAGTATGCAGGAATCATATATTAAATTTTTGACCCGTGTACGGATGGAGCAGGCCGCAAAGCTGCTGAAGGTGCATCCTCCCGTTAAAGTGTACGATGTCTCGGAAAGAGTCGGTTATGTCAGCGTAAAGCATTTTTCACATGTGTTTAAGCAATTTTATAATACCCCTCCGGGCGAGTATCAGGAAAAGCACCTTGCTTACGACAGCAAACAAGTGTAGGCATCAGCATGTAAAAAGGGCGGCCATGGGCCGCCCCTCAATCATAGATTCACCGGCCGGTCACGCCCTGCTGCTCCTGCTCAAGACGGAGATTTCCATAGCTGAAATCGCAGAACGAAACGGTTTTGAAAGTACCCCCTACTTCTCCCGGCGTTTTGCCCATAAAATCGGAATTTCTCCGCTGCGCTTCCGCAAACGGTCTCCAGAAGTTTTGGTAAAGGGCAATTTTTTCCGAGGGTCCGCATAATTATAAGACATGCCTTAATGTGGAGATGTTGAATATGCGAGCATGGCCTAAATACGCTGTTATTTTTGTGGGGAGTTTACTGATTGCGGCAGGGACCAATTTTTATCTTGTCCCTTACAAGATTCTGGATGGGGGGATCATCGGGATTGCCCTTATCATCAATTATTTGTCCGGTGCCAAAATCGGTCTGATGATCCTTCTCTGCAGCATTCCGGTGTTCCTGTTAGCCTGGTTGAAGGACCGGGATATCATGTACAACAGCGTGCTGGGTTTGTTATGTTCGTCGTTTTTAATCGAACTTCTGGGGCCGTTGCAGTACTATTTTTTGTATTATTTCGAGCTCGGTTCCATCTCCAGCGCCATTATTGGCGGCTTTCTGCTGGGAAGCGGTCTGGGGATCATGCTGCGCTTCAAAGCCAGTACAGGAGGAACAGATCTTCTCGCTCAATTTATAAAGAGGTACATTCCTGTCAATGTCGGGGTTCTCATTTTTTTGACGGACGCCATCATTATTAGCGCCGGGGGTTTACTGATTTCAAAGGAAACTTTCCTGCATTCGATCCTCACCATTGCCTCCGGCGGAGTGGCAACAGGCCTGTGCACCCTCGAAACCTGAGATGAAATTACCCGGATAAAAAACATCAAATCCTACTGTTAATGTAGGGTTTGATGTTTTTTCTGTTGCCTGGCTATTTTGATTCTTAAAAACCCTTATATTGGGGTTCTTCATTCTCTAACTGCTGTACGCGACTCTCCACTTGCTGAAGGATTTGTTGGGTTTGCTGGGCTGCATTCGTAAAGAGTGTTTTAGCTTCTTGATTTTGTGTTTCCAAAGCAAATTGTTCCATACTTGCTTGGGCGCTTTTCAAAGAAGCTACGCAGGTTTTGACTTGAGAAGCTACTGTCACAGGGTGCACCTCCTTTAAAAGGGGATAGGTTTGCTTACTCTCAATACCGAAATATAATGTTTCCGTATACCGCCTAAAACATGCACTTAAGCCTTCAATAACATAAAACTAAAACTTATACACAGGAAATTCCCGCTTGGCGATGCATGAATATTATGGAAACAGGGCATCTTTATATTTGTCGATTAATGGAACTCAGAAAGAAGGAAGGAAGCAGTCATGCCGGAATGGATAGAAGTTGCCTTACGCACGTTGTTAGCTGTTGCGGTTCTTTTTGTGATGACGAAGCTTTTGGGAAAAAGGCAGGTATCCCAGCTTTCTATGTTTGAGTACATCACTGGCATCACAATTGGCAGTCTTACCGCCTATGTATCGTTAGATTTGCAATCCACATGGTATCTAGGCCTCGTTTCGATGATAGTTTGGGTAGGTGTTTCCCTGGGGATGGAATTCTTGCAGCTCAAAAGCAAAACCGCAAGGAACATCCTGGACAGTAATGCAACAGTGCTCATTAAGGATGGCAAGATATTGGAGGATAATTTAAAGAAGGAAAGGCTGACCACGGACGAGCTGATGGAGCAGCTGCGGACAAAAGATGTGTTTAGAGTGGCCGACGTCGAATTTGCCCTCATAGAGCCAAGCGGCAACGTCAATGTTCTGTTAACCAAAGAGAACCAGCCGTTAACCCCCAAGCATCTGGGTATTAAAGTCGCTCCAGAGCAAGAGCCTCAAACTGTAATCATGGATGGAGAAATTATGGATGAGCCGCTAGCCACTATAGGTTTAAGCCGGCAATGGCTGAATACGGAACTGGAGAAATTGGGCGTTGCCATTGAGAACGTATTTCTGGGTCAGGTCGATTCTTATGGCCAGTTATATGTTGATTTATTTGACGATCAGATCAAAGTGCCTCAGCCCCAAAAGAAAGCCGCGCTGCTGGCGACATTGAAAAAATGTGAAGCCGATCTTGAAATGTTTGGCCTGTCGACGAAAGAACAAAAAACGAAGCAGATGTACAAACAATGCTCGGTAGCCTTAGAAAAGGTTATTAATGAAGTCAAGCCGTTACTGATACGTTAAAGGAGGATGTTCATGGCCAATAGTAAAAAGAAAAAGTTAACGCCGGTGCAGCAGGAATATAAAGAGCTAGCCGATAGTGTGGAACCCCCGAGACCGCTTTTGAAAAACTTCTTTCGTGCGTTTATAGCCGGGGGATCTATTTGTTTGGTCGGACAAGCAATTCAGGAAATGTTCGTTCATTGGGTCGGCTTTGATGAGAAAAAAGCAGGAGATCCTACGGTGGCGGTTTTGATTCTTATTTCCGTCATCCTGACCTGTCTAGGGGTGTACGATAAATTTGCCCAGTGGGCCGGTGCGGGTTCAGCAGTACCTGTGACCGGATTTGCGAATTCCATGGCCTCAGCGGCGATAGAACATCAAAGTGAGGGCATGGTGTTAGGCGTTGGCGGCAAGATGTTTAAACTGGCTGGACCGGTCATTGTATTCGGAACCGTTGCTGCTTTTATCGTTGGGATCGTGCATCTACTGATTAAAGGCGGAGGGGGATCCTGATATGTTGAAAGGTCACCAGAGCTGGATATTTGAAAATAAACCGGTCATTCGCTCAACGGCAACGGTTGTAGGTCCCTTTGAAGGCCGGGGACCACTTGCCAATGATTTTGACATTATCCACGGAGACTCCATGCTGCAAGAAGAAAGCTGGGAGAAAGCGGAGAATGTATTGATCGAAGAAGCTGCAAAGCTGGCTATTGAAAATGCGGGATTAACGAAAGAACAAGTCCAGTTTTATATCGGCGGCGATTTAATGAATCAGATTATTAGCAGCAGCTTTGCCGCGCGAACCTTAACAATCCCTTACATAGGTGTATTTGGTGCCTGCTCAACATCGATGGAAAGTCTGGCGTTAGCGGCTAATCTTGTGAATTCCGGTTCGGCCAAATTTGTGTTGGCAGGGACATGCAGCCACGATTCCAGTGTGGAGAAACAGTTCCGCTATCCGACCGAGTATGGCTCGCAAAAACCGCCAACCGCCCAATTTACGGTAACCGGAGCCGGAGCTGCCGTAGTTTCCACGGACGGTGATGGGCCCGTCGTCACTTCAGCAACAATTGGCCGTGTAATCGACATGGGTATTAAAGATCCGTTTAATATGGGGGCGGCGATGGCTCCCGCAGCGGTGGATACGATCCAGGCCCATTTTCGCGACCTGGAAATTGAACCTGGATATTACGATTTGATCGTAACCGGTGACCTCGCTAAAATCGGTTATGAGATCGCTTGTAAACTGTTTAAGAAGCATAACTTCCCCATTGATCAAACCGAATATTCCGATTGCGGAATGATGATTTACGATTATGAAACTCAAAAGGTTCAGGCTGGTGCAAGCGGCTGTGGGTGTTCGGCAGTTGTTACCTATGGACATTTGCTGAAACGTATCCGAAAGGGCGAATTGAAACGAATCCTCGTTGTTGCCACGGGTGCGCTTCTCTCCCCGATCTCCTTCCAGCAAGGGGAAAGCATCCCCTGTATTGCTCATGCCGTATCGATAGAAGCCGGGAGGAGTTTGTGATGATATTTTTATGGGCATTTCTGGTTGGCGGTGCAATCTGTGTCTTCGGCCAAATTTGTTTCGATGTATTTAAACTCACACCGGCCCACACGATGACCTTGCTCGTTGTGCTCGGGGCGATTGTCGACGGACTTGGATGGTACGAGCCATTAATTGAATTTGCCGGCGCAGGAGCTTCAGTGCCGATTACGAGCTTTGGCAACGCGCTCGTTCATGGTGCGCTTCAGGAACTAGAGAGCAACGGTTGGATCGGGATTATTACCGGAATTTTCGAGGTAACCAGTGCCGGGATTTCTGCGGCGATTATTTTTTCATTTTTAGCTGCATTGTTTGTGAAGCCTAAAGGATAATAACACCATAAATTCGACCGTACGATTATCCTGCGAAAGCAGGATTTTTTATTTGGATGGATTGGAAATAAGTATGCATATACACGATCATATGTTCGTATTATAATCATACATATGCTTTCAAAAAGCCCACTGTGCTGCTGGGAGGCTGATTGTATGACACAAGCGCCCTTGGAGACTGAGGGAGACCTCCAATTGGTCAAGGAATACATCTTACTCCCTATTCTTCTTGATGTTTTGGAAAGAGATATTAAAACATTGGGGACAGTGAAGTTAAAGATGGACGTTATTTATGTAAAAGTCTTAAGGTCCGCACAAGACCTCATTACTTCTGACGTTACAATGATTCGAAAAAAAATGCGTAGCAGAGGAATAAAAGTGTATGAGCAGCAGCGTACCGAGTTATGCATTGAGGCCCATTATTTGTGCAGGGGCTATCATCACAGGTTCTCTATGCTTTGGGGGCTGGTGAAAGCGGAGCTTCATAAGTATTTAAGTAAATATCTAAATACCGATTTAAGGAGCAGCCTATGAAAGGGGATAACAAAAGTCGAATTGTGATGTTAGCTGATTGTCAGTCGTTTTACGCGAGCGTTGAGAAAGTAGCCCACCCTGAATATGCTGATAAACCTGTTGTTGTTGCAGGGGACCCAGCACGCAGATCCGGAATTATTCTTGCTGCGTGTCCCCTTGCTAAAAAATTCGGTGTTACTACTGCAGAACGGCTTGGAGAAGCACTTGCAAAGTGCCCTGATCTAGTGGTCATTCGTCCACGCATGGAACAATACATCCAAGTATCCTTGCAAATTACCGAAATTTATCAATCCTACACTGACTTGGTAGAACCGTACAGCATCGATGAACAGCATTTGGACGTCACAGGGAGTTTGCGACTTTTGGGTGAGCCCAATCAAATTGCCAAAAGTATTCAGGATAAAGTCATGAAGGAAACGGGAGTTCGTATACGAATTGGGATCAGCGAAAATAAAGTGCTATCCAAAATGGCTTGTGATAATTTTGCAAAACGCAATCCTTCGGGTATTTTCCACTTACCTGCGGAAGAACTGCAAGAGGTGCTTTGGCCGCTACCGATTGATCAAATGTTCATGGTGGGGTCACGGATGCACCGGCATTTAACGAACATGGGGATTTATACAATTGGTCAGTTAGCCCAAACTCCCTTGGCAAAATTAAGATCCAAGTGGGGAGTTAATGGTGAAGTACTATGGCTTATTGCCAACGGTAAGGACAACTCTCCGGTAACCCCAGCTACACATGATCTGCAAAAAGCAATCGGCCATCAGATGACCCTGCCGTTTGATTATCGGGAGTTTGACGACATTACAGTTCCCCTGTTAGAACTCTCCGAGTTAATTGGTCAGCGAACCCGAACGAAAAGCTATATGGGCTCGGTGGTCTCGGTAGGCTGTCAGGGAGCCGATTTTGATCACCCTTCGGGCTTTCACAGACAAATGAAATTGCCTGATCCAACGAATCTCACCGATGATATTTTCAATGCTGCGAAACAACTATTTAAACGGCACTGGGATGGGTTGCCCATCCGGAAAATTGGGGTCACACTAAGTCAACTTGTAAGCGATCAGGAATATCAACTAACTTTATTTAATGACCGCGAGGCAAAGTTAGCATTAGAAAGAACCACTGATCGAATCAAAGAGAAATATGGAAATACCGCGATTATGAGGGCCTCTTCTTTAAAAGTCTCAGGCCAAGCGCGGGATCGAGCGCAAAAAATTGGAGGGCATTATAAATGAGGCCAAGTCATTGGTAATTGTGGCAGCCAAAGCGCATGTGGAAGCACAAATTCATTTATCTAGGCATATACTCATAATGGAGGTAAGCCGACTTCGGGGTACTTCCATTCAAGAGGCACAGACCACATTAAATATTTTTAAGCCAAACTTGGGTATATAGAAAGGAATTGTTTATATGGGTTTTGCTTACAAAAAGAATTTTTTTAATAGTAAAACGGCAATATTACTTGCGGCTATGAGCTATCAGACATATCCATTTTTCTTAGAGGGAAAGCTTATCTTGCCAAGAGGATTTAAGCTTCGATATACCATTCATGCATTTGCTGACGTAGAGGATCCTACGGAATTAGTATTCGGTTTTATTGCCGAGTCACAAGATCAAATCATTATAGCGTTTAGAGGATACGCTGCATATCCTAAGGATCTTTTAGCATCCTATGACATATTTCAGGTACGGTATCCTTTTGTTAGAAATGGGGGGAAAACCTCGCGTGGTTTTACATGTCTTTATCGATCAACAAGAAACCAATTCATCAGAGAATTAAATAAGCTGCCTGCAACAAAAAGGCTGTTTATTACCGGTCACAACTACGGCGGAGCTTTGGCCACGTTAGCGGCTTTAGATATTGCAGTAAACACCAAGTTTAAGAATCCCTTCGTTTATACTTACGGCAGTCCGCGTGTTGGAGACCCAGACTTTGCTTTCCGATTCAACAAAGAGGTCAACAATAGTGTTCGAATTGTTAATATTCATGACTCTTTTCCTACTTTCCCGGCTCAAAAGTATCCACCTCCGTTTACAAAGAAAGGATTAACCTATCAGCATGTAAGATCAAAGGTTCCGATCTCTTTTCAACTGAATAATACGCCGCGTAATGATGGGATTGCCTGCTACTTTAAAACCCTCAGCAAAAAGAATCTTCTTTTTGCCAAAGCGTTATGCGATGAAAATCCAGGTTTTTGTCCCAATACCGAAATGTGCGTTCCTTTTCAAGGATGTCTGCCTTGAATGCAAGAATTACTATACGAGGAGCTGCATCTATGAAAATCTCAAGCGTTTTTAACACTGAAGATGCAATATTGCTTGCGGCCATGATCTTTCAGTCATATCAACTTTTTGAACAGAGACCGCTGATCTTGCCAAAAGGCTTTAACCTTCGATTTACCATTCATGCTCTTGCCGGTGTTGAGGAGCCGGAAGAGGAAGTATTTGGTTTTATTGCAGAGTCACAAGATAAAATCATTGTAGTTTTTAGAGGAACCCGAACATTTAAGGACAATGAGTCAGACCAAGACTTATATCAGGTTACTTATCCATATGTCAGAAATGCAGGAATGACCCATCGCGGATTTACATGTATTTATCAATCGGCAAGAAATGAATTGATCAGAGAATTAAACGAGCTTTCTACAACAAAAAGACTATTGGTTGCAGGCCACAGTTTAGGAGGGGCTTTAGCCGTATTAGCTGCATTGGATGTTGCAGTTAACACCCCGTTTAAGAATCCTGTCGTGTATACATATGGCAGTCCACGTGTCGCAGACCCTGTCTTTGCTTCCCGGTTCAACCAAGCAGTAAAGAACAGTTTTCGTATTTCCAATGTCCATGACATTATTCCGACTTTACCGGCTCAAGCGTATCCGCCTCCGTTTACAAAGAAAGGATTATTCTATCGGCATGTAGACACGAAAGTTCCGCTCTCTTTCCAGCTGAATAGTTTACCTGTTCGCAATCATGAGATTGTCTGCTATTTTAAATACCTCAGCCAACAGAATCCTGATTTCACCAAAGCATTATGTGATGAAAACCCAGGATTTTGTCCCGATACGGGATTATGTGTTCCGTTTATAGGAATATGCAGAGCGGAGGAAGAAGACGAAGAATAAGCTACCATCAGATGGATGATCCTAACGTTGACCGGGTGGGTTACTCTGAAACGATGGAGGTATAACTGACGATTCAACATTGACATATGCTAGGCATGGTGAATGAAGAAGGTCTAGAGAGAACCCTTCTAGGCCTTCTAACAGGTTGAACGATGTATCATTCAAACAGCTCGGGATACATGTTGACAATATCGGCATTTAGGGCACGATCCCGTGCTTTTGACAGCCACCTCCAGATACTGTTTCATAAGAGACTCCATTTCGTGTTCGAGCTTTTTTATTTATTAATTAACGGGATAAGGGTTGATATTTTCAGGCAATGAGGCGACAATCGAAAGATATAACATTCCAGGGGAGGATCGAAAGAAGTTGGACAGCACCGGCTACAACAGCAATACTTCTACACTTGAAATTATCGACCTATGCCTGCTGGCCGGCAAAATCATGCTGCAAAGCGGCGCGGAAACCTATCGTGTGGAGGATACGATGACGCGGATGGCTGCCTCTCTCGGATTCCCGGGAGCGCATAGCTACGTAACACCAACCGTCATTATGTTCACCACCAGCAGAACCGAACCGGCCAAGCTGTTCCGGATCGCCGAGCGGACGACGGATTTGCAGAAGGTATCGGAGGTCAACGATATCTCCCGCCGCCTCAGTGAACGCCAAATAACGGCGGCTGAAGCCCGCGAGCGTCTGGGCGTGGTGGATGATGCTGCGCATGCCTATCCGGAGTGGATGCAAATTGTCGCGGCTGCCCTGACAGGTGCCTGCTTCACGGTAATGTTTAAAGGAAGCTTGTGGGATTCCCTCCCGGCGCTGCTTATTTCCGGGCTCGGGTATGCAGCTGTGATCTATCTGCATCGTCTCGTCCAAATCCGGTTCTTCGCGGAATTCACCGCCTCCTTCCTGATTGGACTTCTCGCCTTTTTTTCCGTTAAGTATGGCATAGGACAGGAAATGGATAAAATCATTATCGGCTCTGTAATGCCGCTGGTGCCGGGACTGCTGATCACCAATGCGGTCCGTGATTTAATGGCCGGCCATCTGGTCTCCGGCCTATCCAAGGGGGCTGACGCTTTTCTGACTGCGTTTGCGATTGGAACAGGCATCGGGCTTGTACTGTCACTTTTTTAATCACCTATGTGAAAGAGGTTAGTAGTTCATGATTTTGCAACTTGTAACCAGTTTTATCGCCGCTGCCACGTTCTGTATCCTGTTCAATGCGCCCAAGCGTGTATTGCTGCAATGTGGAATTGCCGGCATGGTGGGCTGGATGGTATATCTGCAGCTTGATCGGGAATGGGAGACTGTGATCGCTACCTTCGGGGCCACGGTAGTAGTGGGTGTCATCAGCCAGATTTTTGCCCGTTCCTTCAAGATGCCTGTTATTATTTTCAGTGTTGGCGGTATTATTCCGCTTGTCCCGGGTGGTCTGGCTTATGATGCCATGCGGAAGTTCGTAGAGAATGACTATATTGAGGCTGTACAGATCGGCACACAGGCTTTATTGCTCTCCGGCGCTATCGCTACAGGACTTGTGCTGAGTGAAGTGCTGGGTCAAATGTTTCGCCGGAAAAACAAATAAAGACTTCCCCAAGAGAAGTCTTGTACAAAAAATGTCCGCCGTCTAAGGATTTACAGATCCTTGACGGGCGGACATTTTTAACTAGGCGAGTATGCTGTTTATAGGGTTGTTCTTGATCCAGGCCAACGCCAACGTGCCTTCCCCCGCATGGATACCTGCTACAGGTACGAAGGTCATAATCTCAGTCCGTAAGGCAGGAGCCATGTCTTTGATTTCCCCTTCCAGCTTCAGGGCTTCTTCCATATTGTTGGCATGCATAATGCACACTTCTTTGATCAGCTCCAGATCCTTCTTCAGAATATCCAGCAGCTTCTGCTTGGTCTTCTTAAAGGTACGGATTTTCTCATCCACAATGACCTTGCCTTCGTCAAAACGCAGCAGCAGATGTATACGCAGCAGTTGGCTCAGAACCAGCTGAGAGCCGGATAACCGTCCACCGCGGTGAAGATGTGCCAGGCTGCCAGGAATTAAGTAAAAGGACATATTCTGAATGATATTCTCAATCTTCTCTTTGATCTCACGTACAGAAAAGCCCATATTCTGCCAATGAATTCCCCGCATAATCATTTCCCGAATCGGATACGCGCCGACCTTGGAGTCAATTCCAACGACATTGGCCTCGGCGATATCAGCAGCCTGCAAGGAGGTGCTGAACGTACCGCTAAGCTCTGACGAGCAGTGCACGGCGATAATTTCCTCGTATTGCCCCTTCAGCTGTTCGTACAATTCGATAAACTCGCCAATGGGCGGCTGTGAGCTGCTCACATTCTCATGCTGACGCATTTTATCATAGAATTGCTCCGGCGTAATTTCTATATTTTCTTTATAGCTCTCGTCGTTGACAATGAGTCGGAGAGGCACAATGTACACATGGTTATTTTTAGCAAATTCGGGATCTAGTGTACTGGTGCTGTCCGTTACCCAAGCGATTGGTTTCATAAAGGTCACTTCTCTCTTTCGTGAGGAAAAATAGTTGAATGAGTGGAGAGACCAACCGTCTTCATTAGGCTTCCACATTCTCATAAAGTATACCTGAAAAACAGCGCCAATACACGGAAAACGGGGCTTTCTTGCGAATTTTTTCCGACATTTCAACGCATTCTATATGACAAATATACCTATGAAACAGGGGCCGTTTTATGTTATGACAGTCCAGTATTCCCAATGATTTTTTGATAGCTGGCGATGTCCAGCCTTCTGCCGAACTTGCTGCCAATTTCCTTGAAATAGGCACTCTGTTCATATCCGTTCCTCTGAAAAAGCTGACGGCTGCGCTCATTCTCCGAGCATACGGTAGCCACAAGCACATGAAACTCCAGCTCAGCAGCCCTCTTTTCAATAAAACTCAGCGCTCTCTCCCCTATTCCTTTACCCGTGCAGCCCGGTTTCAAATACACTGTGATCTCTCCGGAGGTATCGTAGGCCTGCTTGTTCTTATGTCTGGCAATCAGCACATAGCCCTGCATCTCACCGCCTTGCAGTATAACATAAGATTTAAACCTTTCATCCCCGTTCAGAACGGATTGTCGCATGTCCGAAAGGGATAAGGGCTCCGTATGAAAGGAAACCGTAGTATTCAGCACGTAGTAATTATATATGTCCAGCACTTCCACCAAATGTTCTTCCCCGACTTCGGTAAATAACAAACCGCTTGCAATTACATTGCTCATCCTTAATTCCTCCACTATAATTATGTATTGACAAAAATATTTATTTGTGTTATAATATAATATTTTAGAGTTGCGCAATCCTATCAATTTAAGTATGATATGCATTAGTCTCACGGAATCGCTCTTATTACACAATAACGGAGGGATACAATGCATATTGCCAAAGGAATAGAAATGCTGGAGATTTCCGTACAGGTTATGGGCGGAAGCGAAACCATTTACCCTACCCTGCTATGGGATGAGGAAACGGCTGTATTGGTAGATACCGGATATCCCGGCCTGCTGCCTACATTTAAGGATGCTCTGCAGGAAGCCGCCGTTCCCTGGTCCAAGCTGCACACTATTATTATAACCCATCAGGACCTGGATCACATCGGGAGCCTGCCCTCCTTCCTGACAGAAGGGGATTCAAAGCTTACCGTTCTGGCCCATGAAATCGAGAAGCCTTATATTCAAGGGGAAAAAATGCTGCTTAAGCATACACCGGACGCATTAGCTGCAGCCGAAGCTATGATCCCGGCCCATGTGCCGGAGGAATGGCGGCGGGCTTTTCTGCATGTGCTGGCCCATCCTCCAAAAGGAAGAGTCGATCATACGATTGCAGACGGGGACATGCTTCCTTTTGCCGGGGGAATTACGGTTATTCACACGCCCGGTCATAGCCCGGGACATCTAAGTCTGTATCATCATGAGAGCCGGACCCTCATAGCCGCGGATGCGCTAACCGTCCTGAATGGTGAACTGCAAGGACCCGACAGTACGGCAACGCCCGATATGAACACAGCACTCCGCTCACTCACCAAGTTCATTGATTATAAAATCGATAATGTCATTTGCTATCACGGGGGGCTGTACCGCGGAGACGCCAACCGCCGTATTATTGAATTGGCTAACGGCTAGTTTCGTCAATTGCTTTCTACCCTAACTATGTTAGGTTATATAACACAAAATCGCATAAAAACGCTTTATAATTAATAATAATCATTTATTTTAAATTTTTACGTTATGTTTATTGACACAAATTCAAAAGCTATTTATAGTAACAGATAAGATTCATTGGCTCAACGACACAATGATGTGTCCTCACTGAGCAATATGCATCTTTATGCACAACTAGGCTTAATGATTTTTAATACCAAACTTAAAAAAGTCAGTCACGAGGGCGTGGCTGCAAATGGCAATGGGGCCGATTTACTTAATCCGTATGAAAATGCGGGTTCTGTTAGTCGGCCTTTTTTATCCAAATTTAGAGAAGAAATGGAGGGTTTACGGAGAAATCGGAATGCAATTGCGAAAAAAAATCATGCGGTTCAACTATTAAAGGGGGATTTTTAAAATGGAAGCAAAAGGATTTCGTAAATCAGGTCACTTTCCAAGTTTGTTGTCAGCTTTTCTGTATTTTGATGTGAGCTTTATGATTTGGGTGTTTTGCGGAGCTTTATCCCTCTACATTACCAAAGATTTCGGTTTGTCCGATACTCAGAAAGCTACTATGGTAGCAATCCCCATTCTGGGCGGTTCCTTTTTCCGTATACCCATGGGGATATTGGCGGACCGTATAGGCTGTAAAAAAGCAGGCCTTATCGGGATGTCGCTTAGCGTTATTCCTCTTCTCTGGGGTTGGCTCGGCGGGACCAGCTTGCTTCAAGTTCAATCGATCGGATTCTTGCTCGGTTTTGCTGGCGCGAGCTTTGCTGTATCGCTTTCCTTGGCCAGCCGCTGGTATCCTCCAGAATATCAAGGTCTGGCGATGGGAATTGCCGGAGCAGGGAACAGCGGTACTGCGCTAGCTACATTTTTCGGACCTCAGTTAGCGCAAGCTTATGGATGGCACAATGTGTTTGGAATCGCGATTATACCTTTGGTCATTGTCATTATTATTTATGCGATTTTAGTCAAGGATGCCCCGAATGCGCCTGCTCCTAAAACCATGAAGGATTATCTCAGTGTATTCAAATTTGCTGATACATGGTGGTTCTCCATTTTCTACGCGATTACATTTGGCGGTTTTGTCGGATTTGCCAGCTACTTCAGCATTTTCTTCTATGATGTGTATGGCGATGCTGCCAACCCAGGCGGTATTACCAAAGTACAAGTAGGATACCTGGTTACTATTACAGTCATCGCTGGCAGTTTCTTTAGACCTGTCGGAGGGTGGATTGCTGATAAGATTGGCGGAATGCGATTCCTGGGTATTTTGTACAGTGTGATTACAATATGTGCGTTTGCAATAGCTACAATGCCCGGCTCCTTCCTGGTTATGCTTCTGTATACAAGTGTTATGATGGCCTGCCTGGGTATGGGAAATGGCTCGGTATTCCAAATCGTACCTCAACGTTTCTCAAAGGAAATCGGTGTAATTACTGGCATTGTCGGTGCTGCAGGCGGTTTGGGAGGATATTTACTACCTAAATATATACTGGGTCCTTTAAAAGAATCGACAGGCTCTCATGTTACCGGATTTCTTGTGGTGGGTTCCATCGTTTTAGTAACGACACTCATTTTCTACGCGGTAACACGCTCCTGGAGAAAGTCTTGGGCTAAAGCGGAATCCGGAGTTAATTTCTAGAAAAAAACTTAATCTGTGCTTAAGCACTTCCAAGGCGGTGAACAACATGACAACAAAAAAAGTGAAAAGTGTCTGCCCTTATTGTGGTGTTGGCTGCGGAATTGTGCTTGAAGTGTCCGGTAACCGCGTGGTCAAAGTCACAGGGGATAAAGAGCACCCTGCCAATTTCGGCAGATTGTGCACCAAAGGAAACACTTGCGCTGAAGCCATCACAGAATCCGGGCGAATGGAATATGCGTACAGCCGTCCCTCTCGAAGGGACCAACCGGTTAGAATGGGCATGGATGAAACCATCTCCGAGACCGCCAAAAGACTGCGCGCCATCCTTGATAAGCATGGCCCAGATGCCCTGTCCTTTTACGTGTCGGGTCAAATGTCATTGGAGGCGCAGTACCTAATCAACAAGCTAGCTAAAGGCTTTATCCGTACGAACAATATTGAATCCAATTCACGCTTGTGTATGGCGAGTGCCGGCAGCGGCTACAAGCTTTCGCTTGGATCCGATGGCCCCCCTGGTTCTTATCAGGATATAGATCAGACGAATCTATTTTTTGTCATCGGCGCCAATATGGCTGATTGTCATCCGATTCTGTTCCTGCGGGTTATGGATCGGGTCAAAGCGGGAGCCAAGCTGATTGTCGTGGACCCGCGCCGCAACACTACCGCAGATAAAGCCACACTCTATTTGCAAATCAAGCCCGGTACCGATCTCGCCCTGCTGAATGGAATTTTACATTTATTAGTCAAAAACGGCTGCACAGACCCGGACTTTATCGCTGAATTCACTTCCGGTTGGGAGCACATGGCTGCCTTTCTGGAGGATTATCCTCCAGATAAGGTGGCCGAAATCACAGGGATCGCCGAAGCAGATATTCGCCAAGCCGCACTTTGGATCGGCGAATCGCCAGAGTGGATGTCCTGCTGGACCATGGGTCTCAATCAAAGCACGCACGGCACTTGGCATACCAATGCCCTCTGCAATCTGCATTTAGCCACTGGCACCATATGCCGCCCCGGCAGCGGCCCCTTCTCGCTCACCGGTCAACCCAATGCCATGGGCGGACGGGAAATGGGTTATATGGGGCCCGGCTTACCCGGACAGCGTTCCGTATTCGTCGAAGCCGATCGCATGTTTATCGAGGACCTATGGAACCTGCCTCCAGGCACGCTGCGGACTGACGTAGGAACTGGCACAATATCCATGTTCGAGAGTATGCAAAGCGGAGATATTAAAGCATGCTGGATCATTTGCACCAACCCGGTTGCTTCCGTTCCCAATCGTAAAAATGTTATCACAGGCTTACAAAAAGCCGAATTGATCATTACACAGGATGCATTTTTCGATACGGAGACGAACCGATATGCGGATATCATGTTACCCGGAGCTCTATGGTCAGAAAGCGAAGGGATTATGATTAACTCCGAACGCAACCTGACATTGATGCAGAAAGCCGTTGATGCCCCTGGAGAAGCGCTGCCCGATTGGCAGATCATCGCCCGAGTTGCTTGCGAGATGGGCTTCTCCGCTGCTTTTTCCTACGGAACCTCGTCGGAAGTCTACCGGGAAATCCAGCAGGCCTGGAATCCTAAAAGCGGTTATGACATTCGTGGGGCTTCCTACGAGCGCTTGCGCGAAACGCCTATTCAATGGCCCTGCGCTCCAGGGAGTGAGGTGCGCAATCCCATCCGCTATTTGAATAATGGTATTAGCCAGACGCTTATAGTGGATGCAGAGGGCAGCAGCCCGCGGATTGTATTCCCGACAGAAAGCGGAAAGGCCATGTTCCTGGCACGTCCGTATCTGCCCCCTGAAGAAATGCCCGACAGCGAATATCCTTTGGTACTGAACACCGGCCGTTTACAGCATCAATGGCATACGATGACCAAGACAGGGAAAATTTCAAAGCTAAATAAGCTAAATCCAGGTCCTTTCATCGAAATTCATGCCGAAGATGCCGCCAGGCTTGGCCTACAAGACCAAGATCCGGTTGAGGTGCGATCGCGGCGAGGCCTGGCTATTCTGCCAGCGCTGGTCACCGACAGGGTGCGTCCCGGCAATTGCTTCACCCCCTTTCACTGGAATGATGTTTTTGGTGAAAATCTTGCGATTAACGACGTCACGAGCGATGCGGTCGATCCAATATCATTTCAACCCGAAATTAAGTTCTGCTCGATCTCGCTTGCCCGGGCAGAAGTTCAAGTCCCTATTCATACAGTCGAAGTTGCTAGTATACAGAAGGAGGACGTGTACATGGCGCAAATGGATACGCTCGCCAACATACTTGGAATTGAATCATCTCCGCCATTGACGCTGAACGATCACGAAAAAATATATGTTTCCGGACTCCTAACCAGTTTGCGCACCAAGGAATCACAGCAATCTCCCGGCATTCCGGTCCTGCCTCCTACCGCACCTCTTGAACCGGCCAAACGTATTTGGCTGGATGGCCTGCTGGCCGGGCTGTTCTCCCGCACTTATCTGCCCGGAACAGCCACCGCAGAAATCACTGCATCTTCGCCGCAAATGGAGAGAGAAACCAAAGCCCCGATCACCCTTATTTGGGCCTCGCAAACCGGAAATGCGGAAGATGCGGCCTACGACTGTGCCAAAAAGCTGCAAGCCTTGGGTCATGATGCCCGACTCGTCAATATGAATGAATATCCAATAGAGGACCTCTCCCGGGAACGGCTTGTTTTATTCGTGACGAGTACATTCGGGGCTGGCGACCCTCCCGATAACGGGGAATACTTTTGGCAGGGACTGAAAACTGACAATACACTTTCTCTCTCCGGCCTTCACTATGCCGTCCTTGCCTTCGGGGATTCCAATTTCGATTCATTTTGCGGCTTTGGACGCAGCCTGGATGCCCGGCTGGAACAGCTCGGCGCACAGCGCCTCCTTGATTGTTATGATTGCGATACCGACTTTGAGGAGCAGGTCGAAGCGTGGATGAATGCCATTGAAGGGTCATTGAACGAGTACATGGGCACCTCAAAAAAAAACAGGTATGACCGGGAAAACCCGCTTCATACACGTATCCTTACCAACCGTCTGCTGAATAAAGAGAGCTCCGAGAAGGAAACACGCCATTATGTGTTCAATCTCAAAAATAGCGGTCTGCAATATGAATCCGGTGACGCCCTTGGCGTTTGGCCGATCAATTGCCCGGAGCTTGTTACAGAGATTTTAGATGCGATTCAACTGGATCCTTCCATTCCAGTAACGGTAAAAGATCATGGACAAATACCCCTAAGAGAGGCATTGCTGCGGCATTTTGAGATTACCCGTATAACTCCGGGGATGCTGCAGCTCGTTTATGAGCGATCGAACAGCGTCATGTTAGGTGAGCTGCTAACGAAGCATAATAAAAACAAACTGCAGAACTGGCTGTGGGGACGTCAGCTTGTGGATTTACTTCAGGAGTTCTCCATCACTGCAGACGCCGATGAATTTATCCGGGTCCTAAAAGCCCTGCAGCCCCGGTTCTATTCCATTTCATCCAGCCCGAAAACCTATCCGGATGAAGTCCATGTAACAGTATCAACCGTGCGTTATGAATACAAGGGGAAAACCCGAAAAGGGGTGTGCTCCACATTCCTTGCAGATCAGGCCATGCATCATTCGGACATTCCAATCTTCATTCAAAAGTCTGCCCATTTTCGTCCACCGGCCAATCCGGATATGCCAATGATCATGGTTGGACCAGGAACCGGGGTGGGTCCTTTCCGCGGTTTTCTTCAGGAACGTCAAGCCACCAATGCCAAAGGCAGGAATTGGTTGATATTCGGAGAACAGCGGGCAGATAGCGATTTCTATTTCAGGGAAGAGCTGGAGGACATGCAGAAAGAAGGCTTTTTGCATCGTTTGGATACCGCCTTTTCACGCGATCAGCACGAAAAAATCTATGTCCAGCACCGAATGCTCGAACAGGGAGCTGAAATGTGGTCATGGATCGAGGAAGGCGCTCACTTTTATGTTTGTGGAGATGCCAATAGGATGGCCAAAGAAGTCGACACTGCGCTTAAGCAAATCATTCAACAGCACAGCGGAATGAGTACGATAGAAGTAGAGGAGTATGTAAAAGAAATGTCAAAAGCTAAGCGATATGTACGCGATGTGTATTAGGAACCGTGAAACTATAATAAAAAAAGGCAAAGCCGGTCAAGTCCGGCTCTGCCTGACCAGCGATCAGGATTCGGAAGCCACGGTAAACCGCTCGCGGATATGCAGCGGATTCTCGACCTCGTCAATAATGGCAATAGCATAGTCTGCGTAGGTGACATAGCTACTGCGACTTTCATAATAAATCCTCCCCTATTATTGTGGTTTTGTCACAATCAGCCTGATTCCGATGTTCCATGGATCTTTGAACGCAGGTACACCGTCCGTTTCATCAACTGTATATCCCGCCTGGCGTACACGCTCTACCACGGCAGTACGTTCCTCTTCACTTGGCAGCAAAAGGGTAAAATAATCAATACCCGCCGCATCAGCAGGGGCCGCCGGAGCGCCTTGCCCCGCCCAAATATTAAGACCGATGTGATGATGGTACCCACCAGCCGAAATGAACATAGCCGCATCTCCATAGTAAGCCGTGAGCTCAAAGCCCAGCACATCCATATAAAACTCTCTGGCCTTGCCCAGATCCCCTACGTGAAAATGAACATGCCCGATAACGGTACCCGCAGGCAGTCCTTTCCACGGCAAATCTTCCGAAGCAGCCAGCAGCCCATCCACATCAACCGGGTCGGTAGTCATGATATAGTTGCCTTCGGCATCCTTTTTCCACGTGTCCTTTGGACGGTCGCGGTACAGCTCAATCCCGTTATTATCCGGGTCCTGAATGTACAGCGCTTCACTCACCAGATGATCGCCCTGCCCGACATGAATCCCGGAGGAAATCAGGTTGCGAAGCACCAGCCCCAGGCTCGGACGGTCCGGAACAAGGATGGCAAAATGATAGAGACCGGCAGCCGAATTACGGCGCAGCACCTTGGCATTCTCAATTTCCCGCAGAATCAGCAGGACATTCTGACCGTCCGCAGTCATCTCCGCCTCACGTCCAGCCTGCCGCAGAATACTCAGCCCCACGACATTCTGGTAAAAATCAAGTGAACGCTCCAGATTGCTTACTCTAAGCTGCACAAGGCCAATCTCGACATCTTGATGCAGTGCTGCTGTTGCAGTCATACAATCTCCTCCTTTTATGCAAACCAGATATATCTACATAATGTTAGTCTTTACACCTTGCATCTTGGGCATTCTCGTTGTAACAATGTCGGTTACATATTAACTATACTTATTATAGTAACCATCCATAAGTTTGTCAATTACCGGCATAAAAAAAGCCTGGCCAAGTTGCAGCCGGGCATGATAAATGATGATGATGTAAACTAAGATCGTCGGTTAAAATTTTCAGGATGACTAACTTTACTATGCAGTACACTTCCGCATTCCGTACATATTTCATGTACAATCTTGCTTCCTCTAAATCCTGACTTGTCTATGAGCATGGATGCTCCACCTATTTGGTACCCAACCCCAATGTTCTCACTCCCACAATAAGTACATTTTTGTATGAAGGTTTTATCTCCCATCTTTAGGTTCTCCTTTCTTTATACGTTGTTATCAGAACACACAGGCAGCTATGTTTGTTTATTCCCACTGAGTTATTGTGCTTTTGTCAGCTTGGACATCACATAAATCTCTTCCTTATCTGCATCATAGGCTCCGATCATCTTTTTACATCCGGTTAAATAATAACCCACACTAATAAAATCACCCTTCCCTGCGACTTCTCTTTTCTCAATTTTGCTGCATTCCGTCTTAGACTTTCCTTTATGATTTCCACCATAGCTTATCCCTTGAGTTATCATAGGTGTATTGGATAATTTCGCCCTTATAATAAGGCTCAACACCAAAATCAGTACTTGAAATGTTCTGCGAGCAAAAACAAAGGGAAAAAGTCCCTCTATTTTTGCTCACAGCAGGAGATTTCAGTAATTATAGGGCATTACTCCCTCAAATTTCCCCGGTTAGGACCTCCTGGGGTGCTTTAGAGGGAGGAATTCCCTCTATTTTCAAAATAACAAGGAATCGAACAAAATTAGAGGGAGATTTTCCCTTTCATTCTGTCATATCTCCATCTCACAGGCTCTTTCCCTTGCACGGCGAGGTGTTGTACCGGAAACCAGACGCATGTTAAAGCGGGCATAGGAAGGGAGGTAACCGTGCGCGGTTTTCGGCTGGAAAGCAAGAACTGATTTTGAGATAGAGCCTATAATAAAGATCATTTAATATTGGCTCTCCTTCAATGGTGTAGCTGGTAATTCTTATTTTATTTTTTTGACCGTTTTCTACATCCTTCATAAATCCATCTATTTTGTCAGGGTTTATTTCACCCGGAGGTCCTGTAATAATATCCCCATTCTTTTTGGCATCTTCCAAAGAATAGGAATTGCACCCTGTAACAGCTAGAGCACAAAGTAACAGTATAAATGGCTTTATCAAAGCGGACCCCCCCTTCTCTAATTATCTTCCATTTAAAACAAGCCTTGTAAAAAAGAACCCAATCACAGCACCCAAAGTATTTAATATAATGTCATCCACATCAAAACTACCTACCCGTGTCAACAGTTGAACAAGTTCTACTAAAAATAAGATTGCCGCTGCTGCTCCAATAAAGATAAAGATCTTCCCTAATCTTTGGTTAAGTACGGGCATGAATAATCCCATAGGAATAAACAATACAATATTTCCAAATAAGTTCTTTACCCAGGTGTCAAAATTAAAATGTTCTCGGTGTATTATGTATTGCTTAATGGTTTTCATCGGTACCAGATTGTAAGAATACCCAAAATGAGGTCTTAAAAAGAGTAATTTGATCATGAATAAAACATAGACTATGCCCATCATCAAAAATAGGATATTCAAGTTCCGGTTATTGAAATATGCCTTATCAAACATCTAGGTTAACTCCTTTAATATTCACTTCATAACTTTTTTCGCTTCTCTATCCATTCAATATTAATCCACTAATTCCTGCTGTTCCAGCATATGCAAAAAAAGATCAGAACTATATCTGATCTTTCAGAAGTCCAGTATATTCACCAGAATCGTGATGACCGGTCGCAGAGGCTTAGAAGAAGTGTCGTTTACTTCTGCTGCCCCCGAAGAAGCAAGTTCAGCAGGGACTTGGAACAACACATATTTCCGGGTCCACATTTGGCTCTCCACGATGGCAGTTCTGTTGTTTCTATCCTCAAAAATATAACCGGAACCCAGTTGCTCCTTAAACCTCCACTGGCGCTGTTCCATCGCAAGGATCAGCTTCCGGCTTCCTTCCCCTTGGTTCCCCCGATACACGTACCACTCTGCCCCTTTGTGCGCAGAGCAGCTTATGCGCTCGTAAGAATAATCGGCTTTCCTTTTGTGACGATAATGGTATGCTCATACTGGGCTACCCTGCTGTTGTCCGTTACACTAAGTGTCCATCCATCACTCTGCTGCTCCACATAATCCGCCCCGGTGGACAGGAATGGCTCTACCGTTATCACCTGGCCTTCCTTCAATACGGTAGTTACCCGCGGATTATAAAATGGCAGGATTTCATACGGCTTCTCATGAAGTGACTTGCCGATTCCATGGCTGCACAGGTTGCGTATGACTTTATAGCCGCGTTTCCGGGCTTCCATTTCCATCACTCTGCCAATCTCATTGACCTTCATGCCTGCCCGGAGGTGATTAATCACGCTCATCATGGTTTCCTCAGTGCTGCGGCATAAGTGCAGAATGTCGTCATTATAAGGGGGCAGTTGAAAAGAAACTCCCGCGTCCCCGTAATAACCGTTCAGCTCAGCGGAAACATCAATATTGATCAGGTCACCCGCATTAATGACTCTGGAACCCGGAATACCATGAGCTGCCTCTTCATTAACACTGATACAGGTGGCACCCGGGAAATTGTACGTTACTTTCGGAGCTGAATTAGCGCCAAAATGCTCCAGTATTTTTGCCCCCACCCTATCGAGCTCTGCTGTAGTCATGCCGGGGGTTACCGCTTTTTTCATCTCGGCAATAGTGTGGCCTACCACTTTCCCGGCGGCTTTTAACCCCTCTAAATCCTTCGGTGTATCGCTAGTCATCTGCTCACGTTCCTCTCGCTTCTAGTGCATTATCCCATAACCAGTATATGCTCAAGTTTCCAGACGTCCTCATTTGTCTCTTATGTATAATTTGCTCTCGCTATAATTTCACTTATTCACCTTCTGAAAAACAGCGCCGTCCCACCGATAAACATCTTCTGCCTGCTTGCCCACTGCGTTATCGTAATAACGGATTCTGAAGCCGTGCTCATTGGCCTTCTCGAGATTTACGGAATATCTGTCAGGACTGCTGATAAAGAGCTCAGGTCCAGGCTTGATGCTTAATTCCTCAATATCATAATCCTTTCGAATCGTAAAAAGCCTATAAAAGTTACCGTTGCTTGATCCATACTGCCCAATGGTAAAGTCGAGGCTGCCGTCCCCGTTATAATCATCGAACCGGATCTGAAAAAAATCATTGAAGCTCAGCTCATCCGTAAAATGGCCGCTCAATGAAAAAGCGTTTAAAGTTTTACCTAGCTCATCTGTTACAACGAGCTGAAAATGCCCCCTCCAGCTTCTTCCCCCTAACGGGCCTGGGGTAGCCCATTCCTCGCTGTACTGTCCCTCAAGCAGTTGCAGATTTAAGAAAACCACTTTGTTTGTTAAGGGATACAGCTCATTGCGGGAGATTGTTACCGGACCGGAGACCTTGACAGAAGCTTCCGCTGGCTCTCTCTCGTCAGTGCTGGAAGAAACGGGTACTCCGTATACGAACTCCCTTAGCTTGTCGGCGTTTTTTGCGGGTATTGTATAGCCACGGCCGGTATTTTCAAATGAAACAAGCATCCCTGGATTGCCCCATTCCTCCCCTAAAGCCAAATCATAATCTTCTGTGTAACCATCACCATAAATCAGCTTCATATCAAAATCTGCCCCGTAATCAAGCTCACCCATTATTCTTTTACTTTTGTTCATGGCTTCTGATAGGTCAAAGTAACCTCATTGATCCACTTCGCGTTAATATAGCCAAAGGAGTTCTGACATCCGCTTAGCACAATGGTCAAAAGTATAGATACGATTAGAATAAATTTCCTAATAGTAACCGCCTCCCACTACATCCTCTTCATCAATTATAACAGCCTCAGGAAGCATAGAGAAATGTCATAAGAAACACGCATAAAAAAAGACTAAAACCCGCGGTAGAGAACGGTTTCAGTCTTTTGTAAGCTTAGCTTATTGCGCCTACAGTTCTCAGCCAGGCATCGGCAATAAGAGCATGACCTGCCGGGGAGGGATGCACACCGTCCGGTGCCCAATAAGCCGGTTCAGCCTTTACGGACGCCGCTGCGAACAGACCATCAAGAGGAACAAGCAGCGCACCATATTCACGCGCCATCTCGCGAACGATATGTATTTTTGGATCAAGATCCCGGCGCCAGCCCTTGCGGTCTTCCGGTACAGGCAGAACGAACGGCTCCACAAGTACCAGCTTGGCATCGAGCGATTTCCGGGTGCGCTCAATCAAATCGCGGTAGGAGGCTTCGAACTGATCCGGCGTGATTTCCTCACCGGAATCAAAGCGGCGCCACGTATCGTTAATACCGATGTAAATGGATACCCAGGTCGGCTTCAGATCAAGACAGTCCTGATCCCAGCGTCCCTGCAAATCCACTGCACGGTTGCCGCTGATGCCCCGGTTAATAAACGTAAGATTCTTCTCCGGAAAGAGCTGCCCAAGGCGTCCGGCAATCATTAAGGCATAGCCCTCGCCAAGTGATGAAGGGTCGCCGTAATTACGTCCGCAATCCGTGATACTGTCGCCTTGAAACAGCACGACGTCATTTGGATTAAAACCCATTGGTGAAATCCTCCCCAAAAATCAAGTTAGTAAAAACATGTCCGTATTATACCAAAATTAAGCTCCTCGCAACACTTTCTTGGCCACATACACAGGTTTCCTTAGCGTGTATTACATCATTGACGACAAAAATAAACTATGTTATATTGAGCAAGTAACTAATAGTAAGTTTATTTATTAATATCACTTATTTATGATCAACCATTAAAATAAAACGTGGAGGCTAAAAACATGAGTACTTTTACAGAATTGGTTCAATCCCGCAGATCGGCAATGAATTTTGTGGAGGGTATCCGAATCCCTCAAAATGAACTGGAGGAAATGTTCTCGTATGCCCGCCTGGCACCCTCCGCCTATAACCTGCAACATGCACAATACAAGGTTATTGCCGACGGGAATTTAAAAGAAGAGATTCGGAACGGAGCCTACGGACAATATAAGATTCACTCGGCCTCCGCAGTTATCGTAGTGCTTGGAGATATGCATGCGTATCTGCAGGCTCCTGAAATCTATAGTGGACTTAGAATGCTGGGGGCCATGACACAGGAGCAGTATGACGCACAGATTGAATCAATAAACAGCGCCTACATAGGAAATGAAACTTTTCAGCGTGAAGATGCCATACGTAACGCCTCCCTGTCTGCCATGCAGTTTATGCTGATTGCCAAGGACAAGGGCTGGGATACATGCCCGATGATCGGCTTTGATCCGGAAGCCATTAAAGCGACCTTGCAGCTGCCCGAGAACTTAGTCCCCGTCATGCTGATTACGATCGGCAAAGATAACAAGCACAATATCAGACCACGCGGTTACCGTAAGCCGGTTAACGAATTCGTTGAATTTATCGGTGTATAAGACCAAAAAAGCTGTCTACCCGGCATTACATGTCGGATGGACAGCTTTTATAATTATTTATTGGGCCTCATTTGCTTTAGCTGCCTAATACCGGGTTGACTATTTGGCATATTGCAAAATAGCGATTGCCGCACGTTCCCGCCGCTCTGTATCACCGCTTCGCAAAGCCTCTTTCAAGACCTGAAGCGCTTCTTCTATTGTTATATCATCCACATGAACTGACCTTTCTGTAATCGGTGCACTCTTCAGGAGATTCGAACTCCAGGAGTCCAGCCGGGCTCTGTCTATCGGATACTTGAACCGGGTAATCATCTGCGGCTGGGACAACAGCTCCTGAACCTCGGAATTCATTTCGGCCCGGGGTATGCGGGTCAACCAGGTTACCCCTCTGCGATGGCACATCCCGTTGTCTGGCATATCGGATGGATCATGATAGAAATAGTCGCCGAGATCTCCAAGATGAACGAAATCCTGATCGGCAACCAGCACATAATCCCCGTCCTGCATCATATGTACGAAGAGATGAACAGCCTTCAGCTGTTCCATAAGCTCCTGCTCGTTAGACTTGTAGACCTGCTCCAGTCTCGCTCTCACTTGTGCCTCTCCGATAACCTCCAAATCCCCGATCCCAGGCAGCCCTATACTTACAAAGTTATCCTCCAGAAACTCCGCGATACGCTCTATCCCCAGCGGGTTTGATTTCATTTGGAACAAATTCATTGTCATTCCTCCATCTCCCAATATGCAAAGCCCTGCTCTCCACAAAGCCGCTTGATTAAAATAATCTCTTTTGCACATGTTATCCCCCTTCGTCTTCCTTTAAATACGCGAGAAAATGTTTATAATATCCCCTGGACCGTTCAGTCACAAAGTGACCATCATTGTCGGTGTCCTCCATTAGTTTTAGTAGGTGATGACCTCCAGTATAAGGCTCCACTACGCAGGAGCGCAGCCGTGTTGCTTGTATCGCCTTCTGCGGGCAAGAGTACACACAGCGCATGCACCATATGCATTCCTGGCCGAAGGTGATTCGTTCCCCGTTTTTGTTAATATTGGATGTAGGACAGCTTCCGACACATTTCAGGCATAGCGTACAGGAGGATGCAGTCGTCAGGCCTTTTGCAAAAGACTTACCTCCATGTTTGTCTTCCATGTAATATACCGTTCTCAGAACTTTCTCCAGTACAGGATTAATCCGTAAAACCCGCGGTGTCCGGTTCAGGATTTCCTCTGTAAAGATTTCCACCTTCTCCAAAGCCGCCATATACAGTTGTTTATTCAATCGATCGTCATATTTCACAAAAAAGTTGCATGGCATCGCCAGGATGGAATTATGAAAGGCTTCGTAGCCTTTATCACGCAAGTGACGAAGAATCGTGTTCGAAGCGCCGTAATTTACGTAGTGAGGGGAGGATGCAGTTTTGAATACAAAAGCAGGCGTCCCGCAGCTCTCTGGCAGTTGCTCTACAAAACGTTCCACAATGCCGGAGGCACCAAATCCAAGGACAGGGTGACCAATGCCAATAAGACCATAGGTACCATACTCTACTGACCGTTTGCCTTTGAGTATGTCCTCAATTCTAAACAGCTCCACACCTTGATTTCTCCGCTTGAACGCATCCTTGAACCGTTTGGCAATAATCTCTGTGTTGCCTGTACCGGAGAAATAGAACATAGCCGTCTTCCGATCCTGCATCCTGCTCCCTCCTTAAAGCTTTCCTGAATGAATAACTAAATTTTACATTCCCGCTACCATTGAGTGCTGTGATAAAAAACAAAGGATAAAGCAGTTATTAAGCGCTTTCATGAGAAATAGGCGAATAAGCCCTCCAAATTTAAGCAATTTGCGTTTTTACTATTCGGAGGAATCGGAGTATAGTGTACTTATCAACACAAGGATAATTACTCTACTAGAAGGAAAGCTTAACCGGCAGGTAAAATCTATTCGGGAAGCAATCTTTAGTAGAAGAAGTCCTGGTGATTGAGACTATATCTTTTATCCTGACGGTAAAAATTTCAAATCATCTTTCTAACGAAATGGTAAGAGCTTCTTAAAGCTCAAATGATGAACTTATCAACCCTATCGTAAATAGAGGATGAGACGGGAAAATTTATCGGATAGGATAGGCAGCAGTTAGGCCACCTCGGACGATTTCTATCGAAAGAGTGCTAAGGATAGGAAAAGGAGTCTGAGAAGAACATGGGTATAGTGAGAACAACGTAAACCCCTACTATTGATGAAATTATCAATAATAGGGGTTTTACGTGTGTCCGGACGTATTCCTATAAAAGCTACAGATTCACTCTTTGAACCCTCAACATTTGATTGGCTCCCTTTTGAAATTCATAGGGAACCTTTATTTCTTCGGCGCTCCAGCCTTGACTGACAATGAAATCAAGCAGGCGATCCAAGTGTTCATATCTTTTGCAGGATAGATCCACCAAAGGAAAAATACGAATTTCTTCCCTCGTCACACGCATCAGCTCCAGCAGGGTCCCTTCATGAAACTCATAATCCAGACGATCGCCGTACGTCAATGACTCCCGACTAAAGTCGCGAGCTTGTAACGACCCAATAGTCCAAGCGGCGGTAGACGCCTCCTATCTTTTTTCGCTTGGTACACGCGTGGTGTTACATCTGTAAGCTAAGGCTTACGCGGGAAGATTGACAGCTCCCCAGCGGCGAAAGCGCTGCTTACGCCGTTTCTTCAGCGATGTACTGGATTCCAAGGCGCTGAAGATTCATGCCGCCAATGCGGTCATCGTTCGATTGATAACGGCAATTTTGGCAGCAAAACAGATGTTTCTTTTTATTGCGGTTTTCTTTGGCCGTGTGCCCGCACATCGGACACGTTTGCGAGGTGTATTTGGGATCGACGGCGATCACTTTGGCCCCCCTCAACTGGGCTTTGTACGTGATCATCTGGCGAAGCTGATAAAAGGCCCACGATACCGTTTGATAGCGCTGGTGGATATGCACACGCTCAGTCGCCTGGCGGACGCCTGTTAACTCTTCAAGTACAAACAGCGTGTTTTTGCCGTAAGAATCGACGAGTGCCTTTGATACCGAATGATTAACATCCGACATCCAACGGTTTTCTCGTTGACCGATTTGTTTGAGGCGTCGGCGCGCAGAAGGCGTTTGTTTTTGCTGAAGCTGTTTACGCAGCGCTTTAAAATGAGCACGTTTGTGCTTGGCTTTGCGGCCGTTAAAAAATAATGTTTTTCTTTTCGAATCAAACGTTGTGGCTAAAAAATTCACTCCTAAATCGACACCGACGACTTCGCGAATGGCGGAAAGTTCCGCTTCCTGAGCCTCTTTAGTCATTGGAATATGCAAAAAGAATTTGCCGTGTTTGTAAACGAGCTTCGCGGTGCCAAATGACCATTTCCCGCGAAAGTAGTGTTCCATACCCTTCGTTTCAAACGGCACTTTGATCCGTCCTTCCAACGTATTGACGGAAAATAACCCTTTCACCAGCGAATAATCGCGGTTCCAAACCAGGTCATACTCAGGACGTTTAAACTTGACACGTGTCCAAGGATGCCCGTTGCTTTGATTGGTTTTGTAGCGGGCGATGACGGTTTTCATCACCGATTGGGCCATTTGCGATTTAAGTCCCCAATCTTCACGCAGCACTTCGTAGGTCAGGCGGTGCAGCACAGGCTGCTGAAGCAGATGCGTCAAAAAGACCGTTTCTGACACCGCATTACATCCTGCGCGGTATGCCGAAAAGGTTCGCAACAATTTCTGTTGTTGCTCTTCGGTGGGAATGATTTTAAGTTTTGCAGTTACTGTGAGCTGCATGATTTTCCTCCTTTCTCTTTAATAATAACAGTATACTCTTATTTTTCAGTAAAAAATAAGAGCCTAAGAACAAAAATAGCGATCTCCTCCCATGACTAAAGTCACGGGTCTCCGATCGCTTAAGATGATGAACAGAAAGTGAGCCGACAGGGTCAGGTCAAAGGCTTGATCAGGAAACGGCAGCTTAGGCAGGACTACTGGAACATAACGCTCGGGTGTTGCCAACCTATCCTTTGTGCTATCTGTAAGTGCCTCTGTTCTTACCTTTTTCAGACCCTCAATCGATTTGAAGTAATCCCACAGAAAGTTATCCTGTACCTTGTCCAGCTGAAGCATGGCATGCTCAATATCCTGAGCGCCCTTTTCGGCAAGTTTGTCAGCAGAGTGGTAATAGGCAATATCAGCCGCAGTTACTTCACCGCCGAGATGATTCGCTATAGCTGTAAAAGAACAGGCGCCCGATGGGCAATCGAGAATCCTCCGGCCTGCCAATTCCCCCGGCTCCAGGTTAAACATCATCATATATTCATCAAAAGTCCTGCCAATAAAAACAATCCGGTCCAAATCCAGCTTCGCCTCTGCACCGCTCATCTCATTCACACTCCTTTTGTCAATGTCTCTGCACAAACTCTTCCAGCTTACCCCATGCACCTAATACGTTCTGTTAAGTCGAGTTGTCCCAAATAATTGTATTACAGCAAAAATTTGTATCCCTTTCCCTCTTCTCCGCTGCAAGCACTATAAGTATACATCGTTCCCGACATCGGTAAAACCTTCAACTCGAAGTCTTAGTTTTATAGAGGAGCTTTAGGCTGAGATCCGTTTATAAAAAAACAGTCCAGTACGCAAAAATAGCGTTCTGGACATTTATTAGTCACTAATCAAGTTTCTTTATAACAACAGAGGCGTTTACGTTTGCTTGCGTACCACCGGCCAAAGTCTGAAGGGTGACCGCAGCAGCTGAACTATGGTTCCGCAGAGTCAGAACATCACCGGATGCCAGGGAAATTATAGCCTGCCCATTGTTTTGCTGAGTCCCGGCACCTGAACCGTAGACGGTTCCTGGGACAAGGGCACCATTCCGAAAGAGTGCAAATTGATTAGGTTCTGCACCTGACACTGAAAAAGTAACCTCATAGACACCAGCATCGGTAACTGCAATCGGAGCGGTTCCTGGGGCGTGCGTGATTCCAGGTGTCAAGAATCCATTGGTATCAAAAGTAACATCTGCCTCGATCGGAACTACCTGCGCTCCTAAGTTGTAAATGTACGCAAACTGGGATAATCCATTCGGGGCACCTGTCGCTCCTGTCGCTCCTGTCGCACCAGTTGGCCCAGTAGCTCCTGTGGCTCCTGTGGCTCCTGTAGGTCCTGCGGGTCCTGTAGGTCCTGCGGGTCCTGCGGGTCCTGTGGCACCTGTGGCTCCTACTGGTCCTGCTGGCCCTGCTGGTCCTATTGGTCCCGCTGGCCCCGTTGCTCCTGCTGGTCCTACTGGTCCTATTGCTCCTGGAGCTCCTACTGGTCCTGCGGCTCCTATTGGTCCCGCTGGCCCTGTAGCTCCTGCGGGTCCCACTGGTCCTGTAGCTCCTGCGGGTCCCACTGGTCCTGTGAGACCTATTGGTCCTGCTGGCCCAGTGAGTCCTGCTGCACCAATACCGCCTATTGCACCGGCAGCACCTGCTGCACCTAATGCTCCTGTGGCACCTAAAGCTCCAGTAGCACCTAATGCTCCAGTAGCGCCCAATGCTCCAGTAGCACCTAAAGCACCAGCAGCACCGGCTGCACCTAGTGCTCCCGCAGCACCGGCTGCACCTAATGCTCCCGCAGCACCGGCTGCACCTAATGCTCCCGTAGCACCGGCTGCACCTAGTGCTCCCGCAGCACCGGCTGCACCTAATGCTCCCGCAGCACCTGCTGCACCTGCTGCACCTAAAGCTCCGGCTGCACCCGCTGCTAGAGCCTCCTGTGGAATTGTAACACGCACAATTTGCTTTTTGACGATTATTTCCTTACAACAACATTTGTTCTCTGTAGGGCATTTTCTCTTCAAATGCTTTTTTTTCTTCAAAGGATGAACAAGTTTTTTGCGGCACTTTTTTCGCTTCTGTTCAAGACAACCCATATCAAACACCTCCATCTGGACCTTTTGTATACTACTCCATTTACCTATTGGAGGCATGGACATTTGTCTTGTAGATGTTTAACTATTTTTTCCATAATAGAACTATTACGGATTTGACCACAAATAAAAAAGACTGTTCACCACGGAAAATTCTCCGCACGGTGAACAGCCTTTTATTTGAATCAAGAAGTGAGGGCTTCCAGCCTACTGCGGAGAGGTATAGCGGCTATACTGAATATCCATTTCTTCGAACGAGTCCCCTTCTTGCTTCAGAAAAAATGTATTGACTCCCTCCGCTCCCCGCCAATTCAACCCAAGAAGCAGACCTTTAGAAGTTTCAGCTGCGAAAAGAATGGAGAACATCTCCGGTGTTACTACACCGCCGTCGTCTACCCGCCATACCGAATTTTCATCATCCTGTATCACAGCGGGATAATCCTTAAAGGTAAACCCGTTCCCTTTTTTAAGAACAAGGCTGAATAACATGTCTTTGCCCTGTCTCACGAATTGTACGAGATACAGCTGCCGGTCCGCAGACAGTTCAGCAAGCTTCCATATTTGCTTGATTTCACGCTTTTTACCAGCTTTAATATCACTGCGCACACTTTCCTCTATTGCTGACGGTTCTTGATTAACAGCTGCTGGCTCTATAAGCAAAAGCGACTGGAGATTGAATTCCGCACGATCCGTCAGATAGTAGGTCTCATCCGGAACAGCACTGCCTTCCTCCAGCGTGAAAAGAAAACCTGGCAGGTTAGCGAAATTGCTGGATAACTCTCTGCCGTTGTTGTTCTCATTCCCGCCTTGCCACTTCTCAAATTTGACAGAGAGAACGTTGCCGCTATCACCTATGGCCGTGTTAAGCAGCGCCATTTCATTCCGTTCCCCTTGATCATCTCTGGTAATGAGAATGTGCTTGCCTTCCCCGTCCGCAAACCCAAAAGTCGACTGCAGCTTCCCTGTCTCCAGATAAGCTGACACCGGCGCAGCAGTTGCTGGCAGAGAGGGTACCGGACTGGGGTCTGCCGGAGCAGTCTGTGAGGACTCCAAACTCTGCTGTGGCAATGCGTCAGGATTATTGTTCTGATCATTCGGTGTGTACTGATCCGAGCATCCCGCCAGTATAAGGACAATTAGAAAAATCCCCATGAGTTTACTCATTCTCATTCCTCCTGGATAAATTTAAAATATCCCCATGCTAAGGTATCGTTCCCCAGTATCCGGAGCCACACAAAGCACACGTTTACCGGGTCCGAGACGACGAGCCTCCTGTAATGCAGTCCATACCGCAGCTCCCCCCGACGGGCCGATCAGGATGCCTTCCCGGGCCGCCATCGCTCTGGCGGTTTCCAGCGCAGCTTCATCAGATACCTGAACAATCTCATCATATACCTTCGTGTTAAGTATGGCAGGCACAAAGCCCGGACTCGTCCCCACAAGCTTATGCGGACCGGGCACACCGCCTGACAGTACCGGTGATCCCTGCGGCTCCACCACCAGAATACGAATCCCCGGCAACCGCTCACGCAGTACCTCCCCTGTACCTGTAATCGTGCCCCCCGTACCCGATGTGGCTATGAATACGTCCAGCTTTCCTTCCATCTGCTCCAATATCTCAACAGCTGTCGTCGTCCGGTCGATATCAGGATTTGCCTTGTTCTCGAACTGCTGCGGAATAAAGCTGTTCTTTATCTCCTGCCCGAGCTCCACAGCCTTGGCAATGGCACCAGGCATACGCTCTGCTGCAGGGGTCAGCACGACTTCAGCCCCGTACGCTTTTAGAATATTAATTCGTTCCTTTGTCATATTATCAGGCATCACAAGAATGGCTCGATAGCCCTTGGCAGCCGCATTCATGGCCAGCCCTATTCCCGTATTACCGCTGGTCGGTTCGATAATGGTTCCGCCCGGTTTCAATAATCCGTCCTCTTCAGCTTTAAGTATCAGATTATACGCAGCACGGTCCTTAACACTGCCACTGGGGTTGAAGTACTCCAGCTTAACATATAGTTCAGCATCGCCGGGTCCGGTTAACCGGTTCAGACGTACAACCGGCGTATCCCCGATCAGCTCTGTGATATTATTGACTACTTTGTGCGGCATGAAGAGCCTCCTTCTCCAGTTAACTTAAGAACCATTGTACCTTGGCCAAGGTCTCCTGTCGTTATGTAACACTATTTCCCTTTAAAAATCAAAATCCCCGCAATAATAACGCCCACACCGGCGAGCTTGTTCCATTGAAGCGGCGTCTTCTCAGCACCGAACAAGCCAAAGCTGTCGATAATCAACGCAAAAATCAGCTGTGCCACAAGAACAAATGCGACCGAATAAGCTGTCCCAAGACGGCCCATCCCCTGCATGACAGAGAACACAATGAGCACCCCAAGGGCGCCTCCGATCATGTAGCCTTTATTAACCGTCTGAAACTGTCCAAGATTCCCGTCACGGATAAATAAATAGATAATAAATGAAACAATAAATCCAGAGCCGTGAACAAAGGAATTCGTTACCCAAAAGCCCACCTTGTCACCCAATCTTGTGTTTATCGCCCCTTGAATTGCAATGACCATCCCTGCTAACAGGGAATACAAAATACCAACCATTTCGTCCTCCAGTCTCTCCGGCACACAGGGTCAGGCTATTCATACAGATTACCATTGGCCAGCTCTGCCAGTTTGCCTTCTTGCAGCACAATCAGGCGTCCGCGCTTTCTTTCTATAATGCCTTCCTCTATAAATCTCCGTACAATCCGGTTAAGATGCCTGTAGCTCGTTCCCAGCAGCTCTGCCGTCTCGGTTAAGGTGGAGGTGCGAATCTCCTCTAAATGCCTCCCATCACCCGGGTCTGATAATAAAGAAAGCAAATAACTGGCGAACCGGTTCTCTACCGGATAAAGCAGATTAAGCGCGGAGGATTGACCCAGTGTATAGAGCTTATGGCTCAGTTCCCCCACCAGAAAGCGCAGAAAGCTCACATTCTCCTGGAGCTCCTTGAACAGCAGTTTCCTTCCCGCTACCAGCAGCAAGCTTGGGCCGACGGACTCCACCTGATTTTTGACCGGATACTGGCGAAGCAGCTCGACATCCCCAATAATCGACGCTGGCTTTGCGAACCTTACCAGCATGGATTTCCCGTTCGGGAGCAGCGTATGGATTTTCAGCTTTCCTTCCACCAGCACGAATAATCCATCCAGCACATCCCCCACCAAACATACAGCCTCTCCATCCTCGTAACGCCGCAGTTCCATCTCCTGGATAACATCCGTACTAAAAATCCCGCCCAGGCCGTTCCTCTCCGCTAAATTACTGGCGCATTCACGGTCGTATATGATCTGCATATCCGGTGTCCTCCCATGCTTGCTACAGTGTAAAATAGAATGCCCCGATAAAAAAGGACATATGTCCCGAATCTCCAAATCCCCTGCTTTCCATAGACCGCTTATTGCTGAAAATAATCCGTCAGCGCTTTCTGCGCCCGGAACTCGGATACGTTAAAGGACGGCCAGCTTCTTTCCACCTGTGCCGTGTCCCACCATTGATTACGCAGGAATTCATCCAGTATCCCGTTCTCCTTCCGGCTGAACTTTATGAGCAGGGGTGTAGCATCTGAGGATAAACTGCCCAAGTATCCGGCATCGACGTTCCCGCTGGCCTCATATCGCTCAATGTTCTTGCCGGCGATCATTACGTCCATATTGACATAGTTCATGATGACATACGATGCCAATCCCAGAACGATATAATAACGGCCCAGGGGAAGCTTCTGAAAATGAATGCGAAGACCGGCAATCATAAGCAGCACGGCCAGAAAAATCATAAAGGCATGAACCAGAAACCGGATATAAGTATATCCGTAAGCTTCTTCATATAGATTTAGACGAGTGAAAGCGGAATAAAGCATCACCATTGAGCAGCCAACCATAACATAAAGCAGGACGTTAATAATCCTGTGCAGCAGTCCTGTACCCTTTTGCCCAAGCAGCAAAGTACTCATCAGAAGGACAAAATTAATGCCCGTAACCATAATCAACTCAAAAAATCCGCTCCGCGCATAATCCGCATAAGAGCTTCCTTCCGGCAGAATGCCTTCCCACGCGCCAAACAAATACGAGAACTGCACCATCACAAAGAGCACGTATACCGCGTTAACTGCAAATAAAATCGTTGCTGCAATGATCGGGTCCAGCTTAAAAGTGGCGGTTGGCTCCAGAGGATTCACGCCTTGCTTGCGAGTCATTTCCTCAGGTTGATGAGGATTCACAAAGCCCCATACATATCCGAAAAAGCCTATCCCGAATAATATTGTCCACAGGATGCGGATAAACCCCTCGCCGAACGAAATCCGGTTCAACCAGCCGCGCCGTCGGAGTCAGGTTCCCCCTTTCACGTCGTTCAGAATCCCTCCCCCACGGAAAATTCAGCTTGGAGCCGTATTCATTCGGAGTCGAGGACCGCCTGAAAAATACTTATAAAAAAGAACTGCTGAAAAGGCAGTATTGAGCCAAAAATGCAAAAAGGGCTAAGCAGATCTAACCCCTGCTTAACCCTTTTGCATGTTCCGTTTTAAAACTCCAAAGTAATGCGCTCTCCCTTAGGCTCTCGAAATAACAAATTCATATTCTATAATTCCGTCAGACGGGATACGATATTCCTCGTGAACCGATGCACCCCAGCTATCATCTCCGCCTACTCCCATTTGCTTACCGGCCACCGTCACCACTGTATAATGTACAGGAGGCAGCTCATAGAGATGATAAGCATTTTCCAACTCAAAAGCAGTATATGGGGAGATCCGGCACTCTATCGGCTTCGCTGCCGGAGCTATAATACTGATTCCCTTACCCTCATCATTCGTAACTGTTACCCGACGGACACCCGTGCGATTGCCGGATTCCTGCGGTACGACATATCCGGATAGACTATCTGTCGCCTCGTTGATGAATGGGCCTAATCTTGCTCCATGATTACGATCACTATAATTCTCTTCCGGCCCTAACGCCAGCCAATTTAGATGGCTGTATTCCGCCGGAATTTTGAAGGTGAGTGCAAAGATGGGAAGGTCAGGAAGACCGTTTACTCCCTCATAACGGGATCTCACAGCAATGCTTCCGTCCGAAAGGACGGTATAGGCAACGGTAACCTTTACATCCGGGCTAATATTCAAGCGGTAGCTGAAACTTACTGTCACTTCCCCTTCCTCTTGAGCCACCGTAACATCTGCACATTTTGGCATCAGACTTGCCGCGTACCAGGCCCCCGCGTGGAAACCCAGTGAGGTCCCTTTATCGTTGTCCGTGGTCGCCCGCCAGAATAGCGGTGCTGGCGGATAGGCGATCAGCTCATTACCGGCGTAATTCAGAGATACCAGACTGCCAACCCCTTTGGAAAACAGGATGCTGAAATCTATGCCGTGTACACCAATATTCACATCCCCCTCAACAACTTTCATAGCCTGGCACTCTATACTTGCTTCCGCTGCTGCACCGCGCTTCTCGTCCGCTTCAATAGAGAACACGGCCTGGCCAAAAGAAACCTCATGTCCGGCTTCCGCCCACAGGTTGCGCTCCTTAAGCCGCAAAGACGTGTTAATCCAATACTCGCCTGTTGAAGCAGCCTTTCCGCCAAGATCCAGCGGAACGAACTGCTCGGTTTGCGCTGCTGCCTGTACCTCCAGGATGCCGCCGTCCAGTTTACCCTGCTCATTGTGCAGGCTGTAGTGCAGATAACAGTGCCCTGTCCCTTGAAATAACCCCTCATTCCTGATCGTAACGCCCGTGCGGTCCGGTACCAGCTTAATATCCTGATAGAGGAACTTTACCTCCTGCATCTTGGGCGACAGCTTCCGGTCCGCATATACGATTCCATCCGTACAGAAATTGTAGTCTGTAGCCCGGTCCCCGTAATCACCACCAAAGGCTAGATACTCCTTACCGTAGCGGTCTTTTTTCATTATCGCCTGATCGATATAGTCCCAGATAAAGCCGCCTTGATATAGGGGATATTTCTGCTCCAGCTCACTGTATTTACTCATTCCACCCAGAGAATTACCCATGGCATGCATATATTCGCAGCTGATAAAAGGCTTCTGCGGATCATTACGCAGGTATTCCTCAATGCTGTCCACCTTCGCATACATCCGGCTCTCCATATCACTTGTAGCATCAAACCGGCGGTCGTGGAAAACTCCCTCATAATGAACCAATCGGCCCGGGTCAGCCTCCTTGAAGTACTGCGAAACCTTATAGATCACCTCACCCCCAAACGACTCATTGCCGCAGGACCAGATGAGAATAGAAGGATGATTCTTGTCCCGTTCAAGCATGGACACTGCTCGATCCATTACAATGTTGAGCCACTCCGGACGGTCGCCCGGAATGACCCAAGAGGGCTCAATGGCGCCCAGCTTTTGCCATGATCCGTGGGTTTCGAGATTCATTTCATCAATGACATAGATACCGTATTCATCACAAAGTGCATACCATTCACTCTGGTTCGGATAATGTGACGTTCTCACCGCGTTAATATTGTTCTGCTTCAAGGTCTTAATATCCCAGAGCATATCTTCTTTCGTGACTGCCCGTCCTCTTCTGCAGTTGAATTCATGCCGGTTGACACCTTTGAAAAGTATCCGCTTGCCGTTAATACTCATCACCTTGTCCAGCATCTCAAATTTACGGAAGCCTACTTTTTGCGGAATTACTTCAATTAATGTTCCTTTATCGTCATACACACTAATGTATAGAATATACAGGTTCGGAACTTCCGCGCTCCACAGTTCAGCATTCTGCACATTTAGGGATAGGGCAAGCCGTTCTCCCGTCAAATTAGCTTCAACTGTACCTGCAGACTGACCCGATGGGTCCAGCAAGCTCAGCTTCACACGTCCGGCAAGTTTCCCTTCCAGCGCCAGATTTACAGATAGTACTCCATCCCGGTATGCGGTATCCAGCTCCGTGCGCAGGAACAGATCCCTCACATGAATTTGCGGTACCGTGTACAGGTATACCTCTCTGAAAATACCCGAGAACCGCCAAAAATCCTGATCCTCCAACCAGCCGCCTGTACTCCGTTGGTACACCTCTACAGCCAGCTTGTTCTCACCCTCTTGCCGTACATAGGGAGACAGATTGAATTCCGACGGCGTGAAGCTATCCTCACTGTAGCCTACAAACTCGCCGTTAAGCCACACGTAGAAAGCCGATTCTACCCCTTGAAAAGATAAATACACCGGTTTGTCCTTCATTTGCTCCGGAATAGTAAACGTCTTTACATAGCTTCCCACCGGATTGTGAGTTTTGGAGACTTCCGGCGGCCGGAGATACTCATGACCATCCCATGGATACATGGTATTCACATATTGAGGATTGCCGAAGCCTTGCAGTTGGATGTGTCCCGGAACCGTGATATCCGACCAACCCTCAGCAGAGAACTGCTCCTTGTAGAAATCAGCGACCCTACTGGCCGGATTGACGGCGTAGCTGAACTTCCAGCTTCCGTTCAAGCTATGACGCAGCGCCATAGCCCCACCCTTCTCCGCTTCTTTCATACTTTGATAATATTTATGATCCGAATGCGCTTTCAGCCTATTCACTGCAAATACATTCAAATCCTCCAGCCAGTCTATGCTGGGTATTGTATCTTTCACTTCATTCCCTCCCTGCTACTATTTGTGAAATCAGGTATTCCGTCTTTAGAGTGCTGCTAATTTAACTTAATGTGTTTCTATGATTTGTGAGAAAATATGAAACTCACAAATATTATATCTTTGAATAGGTCAAAAAGGAACGAAGTGGAAATTTGGAACTGGAGAAACGTAGTGGTCGCCTTTATCTTCGGATTTCACCGTTGATAACGGTCCAATTCAAGAAATCCGAAGATAACAGCGATCGTAAGTCCAAAGTTTCCCGCAGTGACGAGTTGTTGACCTATGTTTTTAGATATAATCTTTTATTTTGCTTTTTTTGAACTTATCTTGGTTTTTCACTGAGTTAAATTCAAACTCTAACAACGAATCCCTTATTTCACCGACCCGATCATCCCCGCCACAAACTGCTTCTGCATCAGGAAGAACACTAGAGCTGTCGGAAGTGTGCCGATGACAATCGCAATCAAGATCATCCCATAGTCCGGTGCATAGCCTGAGCCCAGAATAGAGATGAGCAGCGGCATGGTCTTCGTTTCCGGTGATTGCAGAACAATCAGCGGCCACAGATAGTTATTCCAGCTCGACATAAACGTAATAATGGCCGCTGCCGCATAGGTTGTTTTCATCGTGGGGATATAGATGCGAAGGAAGATACTGATCTCGCTTAATCCATCCATTCGCCCGGCCTCCAGCAGTTCCTTCGGGAACATCTTCGTACTCTGCCGGAAGAAGAAAATCAGGAACGCTGTAGTCACTGTCGGCAGGATAACCGAAGTCATAGTGTCGATGCCCATCCAAGGAGCCCCATTGGAAATATTCGCAAACAAACGGTACAGCGGCACCATCATAGCGGCAAAAGGAATCATCATAGACACCAATAAAATGTTAAATACAATATCTTTGGAGCGGCTTCTAAAGACTTCAAAGCCATAACCGGCAAGAGAAGCGATAAGCAAAGCCAATACCGTTGTCGTAATCGAAATCTTGGCCGAATTAACAAGCGACAATTGAAGATCCGTCGTCTCCAGCAGCTTGCGGAAATTATCCAGCAGGTGAGCGCCGGGCAGCAATCTGCCACGGGTTACATCTACAGATTTGTTCGTTGAGCTAATGACCATCCACAGAAACGGAAAAATGGAAACAAAAGCAATGAGGCTGAGAAAAAGGTATGTGAAAATCCGTTTGCTCTTAGCCATTTTTATCACCTGCCACTTTGAACTGGAGGAACGAAAGGAATACGATCATGATCACAATGGAATAGGACACAGTAGCCGCATACCCGAAGTCTGCGGAGTACTTAAAGGACAGGTTATAAATATATTGCGATATGGTGAGCGTGGCATTCCCCGGACCGCCCTTTGTAATATTCATGACCTCGTCGAACAACTGCAGAGTACCAATCGTCGAGGTAATGGAGGTAAACAGGATGATCGGCTTGAGCAGCGGAACGGTGATTCCGAAAAACTGCCGGGTTGCCGAAGCCCCATCAATTCTGGCTGCCTCGTAGATGGAATTGTCGATATTTTGCAGAGCGGACAAATAGAAAATCATATTATATCCGGTCCAGCGCCAGGTTATGGCGATCACAATTGTGATCTTTGCCCAAAAAGGATCGGTAATCCACCCGATCGGTGCGTCAATCAAGTGCAAGTTCAGTAGGGACGTGTTCACAAGGCCTTTTCCCGCGAACAAATATTTGAATACAACGGAATAGGCCACCAGTGAGGTCACACAGGGCAGGAAGATGGCAGTCCGGAAAAAGCCCTTGAACTTCAGCTTGCTGTCATTCAGCAGAACGGAGATAAACAAGGCCAGAATAATCATAATAGGCACTTGTACCAATAGATAAATAAATGTGTTTTTTACAGCTGTAAGAAACATTGCGTCGGCGAACAAACGCTTATAATTATCAAAACCGGTGAATTCCAGATTGCTTCCTGTCCCGGTCTGAAAGGACATAATTAACGCCTGGAGCATCGGATAGAAATAAAAAACAAAGATTAATATTACAGATAACAGGACGAAGGACCATCCGGTTAGTACATTTTTACGACGGATGCTCATGTTTGAGTTTGTATTTTTCACATCGGCCCAACCCCTTTTGGATTTAGATCTTTTTAATAAACCTTGGACGCTCTCACACTCCTGACCGCTGGAGTAGCAGATTGCGCCCAAGGTTTGCTGGTGAAGAACTCTTACTTATTTGATCTGTGACTCCGCCTGTGCCTGTGCATCACTGAGCACCTTGTCGATATCTTTACCGTTCAGGTAGTTCTGCATTTCCACAATCAGGATGTCTTCGATTGCATAGGTGTGAATTCCGTAGTTAACGCTAGGGATTTGCTCGGTCCATTTTGCAAAATCACTAACTACCTTTTGACCTGCGAAGAAGTCATTAGCTTGACTGTACGCTTCGCCGTTAGCAGCAGCTTTAAAGGTACCGATAACTCCGATATCCGTAAGCAGCTTTTGATACATTTCTACATCGGATCCAAACGTTTTAGTCATAAAATCTGCTGCTGTTTCTTTGCCGTCCACATTCATGACATACCATGAGCTACCCCCAAGATTGGACGCATGAACGGATTTATCGTTACCCGGAAGCGTAGGAATCGGTGCGATTCCCCATTTGCCGGATTGGGTTGCCTCTGCTTTAATCGAAGGCGTAATCCAGTTTCCCGTAGGAACCGAAGCAACATTGCCACTGTTAAGTGCGGCTACGAACTGGCTCCAGTCGGCATGAACATTCGCTACATTGGATTCCATAAGCTCTTTGTAAATCTTGAACGCTTCTTTTAAAGCTGCATTATTAGCGATGTTAGGTGTCTTACCATCTTCCGTTAAATACCAGGAGCCTGCGGATTGAATCATCATGCGGATAATTCCTAGGTCATTCGGATCAAGCGTAATCAGAGCCTTGCCTGTTTTCTCTTTTACTTTTTTACCGATTTCAATGTATTGCTTCCAATCGATATTCTGTAAATCAGCAAGCTTGTAGCCGGCCTGCTCCAGATAGTCGGTTCTGACATACAACCCGGTTACACCGGAGTCAAATGGAATTCCATATTGTTTGCCATCAAGACTCGTTGGGCCACTCTTGTAGTCTGCAAAATCGGAGCCCTTGATAGAGCTGCTCAGATCATAGAATGAATCCTTGTAGGATTGAAGGAAGTTTTGTGCACGATAATCCTCGATCAGGACAATGTTCGGCAAGCCTTTCGTTGTACCGGAGTTGAGGCCAGTGTTAAGCTTTTGGATAATATCATTCTGGGCATACTCGATAATGTTAATTTTGACATCAGGATTAATTGCAGCGTAAGCCTCTTTAGCCACTTCAAGCGCAGCGATATTAAAAGCCGGATCCCATGCCCATATCGTAATTTCTTTTGCCTGACTGCTTTCAGCACCCTTATTCCCGGAGTCTGCTGTGTTTTTAGTACCCGAGTTTGAACCGCAGGCAGTAAGTATCAGCATACAAATCATCAATAACGCTAAGCTCTTTTTCAAAGTCTTCATCCCCTTTTGTATGTTTTCTTTTTTAAAGAATCTTACTGAAAGCGCTTCCTGATTACATATTTATCTTATCATCGTCCCCGAATGCATCGTTAGAAATAACTTTATGCTCATTAGTCATTATTTCGCCTCATTGAAAGCGCTGCCTTTACTCTATTTGTTCTTTCTTTTGATAATTGTATTATTTTCACGTATTGATTAATGGCAGGCGGATTTTGATCGTAGTTCCTTCATCCAGGCGGCTCATGATTGTAACTCCGTAATCCTCCCCATATAAAAGAACGATCCGGTCATGAACATTTTTAATGCCAATGCCTGTAAACAGCTGACGCTTGCTCTCCGGATTCGAAAGAGAAAGCTCTGTACCCCCGCTTTCCAACCCGTCCCCGTTATCGATGACCTCGCACAGAAGTGACCCGGATTCCTGCGAAATGAGCACATGGATGTATCCTTCGCTTTTCTTATTAAACGCATGAAAGAAGGCATTCTCAATAAACGGCTGGATGATCAGCTTGGGCACGTGATAATGGATACTATCCGGAGCTACAAAAAAGTTCACTTTAATACGCTCCCCGTAACGGACATGGTTGATAAAGACGTAGGACTTCAGATTCTCCAGTTCCTGGGATATGGTAATCGTGTCGCTAACATTGCTAAGGGCATTTTGAAGCAGGGAGATCAGGGCATGAATCGTATGTACCGCTTTATCCTTGCTGCCCTGTTGGACCAGAAATTTGACCGAGGTCAGCGTATTGTACAAAAAGTGCGGGTTAATCTGCTGCTGGAGAGCGGCCAGTTCGGCGTTGCGCTGCTCCTTTTGGGTCTGGACGAGTCTTTCCACATAATCATTTAATTCATCCAGCATATAATTATAGGCATGTCCAAGCTCCTGAAATTCGAAGCTTCCGGTTACGGTGATGTAATTATGGAAATTACGCTCTGTAATTTTGGACATTTGCCGGGTAAGCAGGGTCAGGGAACGCGTAAGCCTTCTGGAGATGAGGAACACCACAATCAGTGCAACGAGCACGATTGCCGAACAGATCAAAGTTACCATTTTTGTATTCACCATTTGTCCGAGAGCCGTTTTCTTGTCAATCATATTTACGATATAGAAATCGTAAGAGGACAGATAATCCGCCAGAACAATTACATCCTTGCTCCGGAAATCCACGTTGATATAATCCAGTCCGCTCTCTTGAATTTCCTTGGCATAATGCAGCAAATCCTCTGCCTGTTGTCCCAGCAGATTCGTCCGGTTGCTCGATACAATAAGGCCATCCTTGTTCAAAATGGCTACATCATTCCCGCCGCTTACAATGCTTGAGTAGAAGGATTGAAAAGCCTTTTCTTGAATCGTAATATACAGCGTTCCGTAAATATCGCCTGTTGTCCGTTCCATAAGCGGCTTGCTGGCTACAATAACAGCCTCTTGAGTCGATGAAGCTGTGCTGCTTTCCTGATAAAACTGATACATTAGTCTTTTCGGCTCGGCGAGTGTATTTAACGTTAATTTATGATTCTTCAACTCGTTATCTGTCATCAATAAATTGTTTGTATTGGTGGAGTAGCTGCGACCGTTTTGCCCCATAATCTTGATGCCGACCTGATAAGCGTACACATTTGACTGAATCTTTTTCATCTGGGTAGTCATATTGTAGTAGGTTCTCAGTACCCGAAGAGAATTAGAATCCTCCTCTGTCAAAAAGCTCTTAATCGTGCCGCTGAGCTGCGTATTATTGGTTGCTGTCACAATCGAATAATGAAAAGATTCAAAATTCGCTTTTATTTGATTAATCACTTTGGAGTTCGTAATGCTGAACGTTTCCATGAACAATTTCTCCGACATGCGGACGGTTGTCCACGAGGCAGAGATGGCGACAGCAATAATGCTGATCACCATAACAATAAATATTTTGATAAACAGACTGTGAAATTTGTAGCGCTCCATAAAAGCTCTCATAGCAGTCCTTACTCCTGACTGTAATATTGCCTTCTGTAGTGGCTAGGCGATAGACCCGTATATTTTTTGAACACTTTGCAGAAATAACTATGATCCCCGTACCCGACCTTGCAGCTGATCTCAGAAATGGGGGCACCGTCCTCCCGCAGCAGCTCGGCGGCTTTGTCCGTACGGATTTTATTCAAGTGCTCCTTAAAGCCTTCTTTGTTATGCGCGGTAAAAAGACTTGATAAATACGAGGGGTTAAAGTGAAAATGTTTGGCAAGATCAGTCAGGCTCAGCGGTTCGGCATAGTGCTCTTCTATATACTCAAGCAATCGCTTCATATTGGCATTACTGGCCTGGAGACCGCTGGAAGTGAAAGTATGCTGAATAACCTTATTCATAAAAGACTCCAGAATAAGTACCGCCTCATCGACATCCTGTGCCTCATCAATGGCCCGGAACAAAGCGTATTTAGACTCCTCCAGAGCTTTGATATGGCTGAATTGATTCGTTACATTGAAAATGATATTTCCCAAAAAAGATTTAAACTGAAAGACATCGCTTTCATAATGCAGTGATAAGGATGTCACATGCTGCCTTAAGTCTGTAAATGCTTCCTCCAGCTGCAGTCTCTTAATTTGCTCTGTAAAATGAGATAAATTGAACTTGTCAGAATCACCCTCTGGCTTAGGCAGCTCATCGTGGATCAGAAGCACTTTCTCGGGGAAAAAGAACCGGTACTGTAGCAGCTTCAGATAACTGTCCTGATATACGGCAGAAGCTTTACTTAATTCATGGAAAAGCTCACTAAAAAACCAGCGGGGCTCTGTCTCACTCTCAGCCATAGATTGGGACAAAAGCTTCACAGCATCAATGGCTTCATTCCACTGCCTTTCCTTCAGATTAATCAAGAACAAGATCATGCTCTGATCTCCCTGGACAGTGCAATGCACAATGCCGGGAATTTTGTGCTCTAATTCACCTATGATAATCCCTTTAAGCCGGTCCAGTGATTGTCCGTCTATTGTCGAAATAGACCGCATATCACAGCCCAGATAGAAGAACAGCTCATAGGGGAAGTAACTGCTTAACAAGCCAAAATCATAGTTTATTTCGTAACCGGAAATAAGCCTGCTGAGTACAAAATCTACGGAGAGGGTATCGTCGTCCGCCCCGCCCGTAACCACCAGGCCAGGGATTTTGTCCCACGTATTTTTTAGTACATGAAGCAAACCCTCAGCCTCCAGCTTCGGTTTCAATATATAATCAGCCACCCCGTTTTGGAAGGTGGAACGCACATAATGGAACTCACTGAAGCTGCTTAGCACAATTACCTCAATATCCGGATGGTCCCGCTTGACGATCCGCGTTAATTCCTCACCGTCCATAACAGGCATAACGATGTCGGTAATTACAATATGGGGCTGGAGCGTACGGATCAGCTCCAGAGCTTCCTGCCCGTTTGACGCTTCCCCTACAATCTGAAAGCCTTCCCGCTCCCAATCCAGTACATATTTAATTCCCTGTCGAACCAGTATTTCATCATCCACAATGATCACCTTGCATAGCTGGTTCACAGTTAACCCCCGCCTTTATTTGTTAAGACTTATGCGCTTTCAACCCATGATGGGATTATAAAGCGCTATTGCGAAGAAGGTCAATTCATTTCTGACTACTTCTTGAACTTCAAATGGCTTTCATTCTCATCATGATCAAAAAAGCAGACCAAGAATTTCTTCTGGCCTGCCATAATCTCAATATAAGACTTTACACCAGCATGGCGCTGAGCCATAAGTATCGCCGCTTGGCTGTTCTCAGTGATTTTCGTATAAATATGAGAACATACAGATTGTTGCGGTGAATCCGCTGTGCCTTTAACGTCTTTACGGAAAGGATAATGCCGGTAATGACATATTGCCGCGTCCACTTTCGCGGCCCCCGATTAGTCAGGGCTCCAGCAGCAGTCCGGTTTTTTGCTTGGTTAGGCTTATCCTAAACTCCGAAGCTGAAAACAACTTGAAGATCCGCTGAAAGTTCACTGAAAATCCGTATTTTTTAGATTCAACACGATTTCAAAAACAGCTCCGCCCGCCGGCAAGGAGGAGGCAGCTATAGAGCCGCCATGTCCCACGATGATTGCCTTTGTGATCGCAAGCCCAATACCCGTTCCGCCCTGTTCACCTTTATAAAACCGGTCAAACACAAGCTTCTCCTCTCCCGGCTTGAATCCCTTCCCGTCATCGATACAGGTGATGGATAGCTTGTCGCCCACATGTTTGACCCGCAGATCCACCGAAGTTTTCGCATATCGGATACTATTTCCGACAATGTTCACGAAGGCACGCTTCAGTTTCTCACGGTCTGCCGAACATATCGCGGAGACGTCTCCTTTTGCAGTCAATTTAATATTGTGCTGCGCTGCCAACCCGTGTAAACCCGCTAACACTTCGCCAATAACATCTCCGATCTCAACCGGCTCGAAATGGAAAGCATCCTTTACCTGATCCAGACGGGTCAGAAAAATCATTTCATCCACGAGCCCCTTCAGCTGCTGGCATTCGTTAATAATAACCTCCAAGCTATCAGCGACTTCTTCGCCCTGTACGATTCCATCTTTTATGGCCTCGGCATTGCCCTGAATAGCCATAAGCGGAGTTTTCAGCTCATGCGAGGCATTCTGCAGGAAGTCCGTTTGCAGTCTGTCGTTGAGGCGCAGCTTGTCGGCCATATCCGTAAAAGATTCCGCCAGTTCCCCGATTTCATCCCGGCTGCGCCTGTCGACAGGAATGGCGGGCTGTTCTCTTTTGGGGGAGAAATTCCTCATACCGTCAGCCAAATCAGCAAGCGGGCGTGTCAGGCTGCGTCCAAGCCAGTAACCGATGAACAAGGCCAAAAAACCGCCAATGATCACACTTAACAGCTGGGCTCGACGGAACAACCGGTTCAGTCCGGTAATATCCGTTATTTTAATTCCAAGTACGATTTCACCTTTATTACCTCCGCCAGTCCCTTTGATTACTCTTCGTTCGATCAGATATTCATCCGGGGTCTTTCCTGCCAGCATCGACAGCACATCCGTATCCTTTAAGCTTGTATTTTTATAAACAATTCTTCCTGCTTTATTTAATACAATAATCTTCGTATCTACCAGCCTTCCGGCCACCCGAAGCTCTTTCCTCAGGTTGACACGCTCCGCTACAGTATCCGCTGACAACGAACTGCCCACGGCCAGCATCTGGAGCAGCTGAGCGGCATCATGCTTCATTTGCTGACGGGCATCCTGAATCAGATAACGGGTAGACAACACGCGAAAGGAGAACGCAGTTACAATCAATATCGTTAAAATCAGAATGAGGTTGCTTAGCTGCAATTTGGTGCCAATTCTCAGATTACGCGTCAAGGCGGTAGCCGAACCCCCAAACCGTCGTAATTTGAACAGCGGAATAACTGGCAGCCAGTTTTTTGCGAATCCGCTTCACCAGATCGTCTACAAGCCGGTCTTCAACGATGGAATCATAGCCCCAGATCTTCAGCAGCAGCTGCTCCCGGGTAAACGGCAAATTGCGGTGCACACCCATGAATTCGAACAGCTCATATTCTTTGGCGGTGAGGCGTATTTCCACACCATCCTTTTCCAGTATCCGGCGATCCTGATGCAGCTTCAAATCCAATAATTGAATTTGAGTTGAAGGAGATGTTTTTTCCATGCGTCTGAAAATATTCTTAATACGCGCTACCAGCTCACGGGGACTGAAGGGCTTGGTCAAATAATCATCCGCACCGAGCTCTAGCCCCAGAATACGGTCGAGTTCCTCGCCTTTTGCAGTAACAAAGATAATAGGAATTTCACTGGTTCTCCGAATCTCCTTGCATAACTCGATACCGTCCATACCCGGCATTCGAATGTCCAGAACAAGCAAATCCGGCCGGAGCCGCCCTAATTCTGGCAGCACAGATTCTCCATTTACAAACACCGTCACCTTATACCCTTCATTCTCGATATATTTGCACAGGATATCCCTGATACTCTTCTCATCATCGACTACAAATACATGCTTCACCCTTGCATTCCCCCATTTCACAACCATTATAGCATCATCCAATATTTACTCTGCTGTGATTTTATCCAGGCAAAAATATAAAAGGAAGCTAAGACAGGGTTCCCGGATAGCTTCCTTTCACTCTAATTATGTTCGCTGGGCTGTGGCTGTGATTATCAATCCTCTATTGCAAAATGGAGATAATCTCGTCAAGCAGCTCTGCTTTTTCCTTCAAATTGCCGTTTACTTCCGCCAGTACCCCGCTGGCTTCACTCAGTTTACTATGGGCCAGCACTGTATCCTTCGCTTTGTCTGCTTCACGGAAAGCAGCCAAATCACTGGCGAACGCCTTCATCAGCTCCCCATTCTCTTTGTTAAGCACACGGATATCAGCATGTACCTGCTTGGCAGCCTGAAGCGCTTCATAGTTGCCGTTGTCATCAGCAGCGACGGTCAAATCAAGAATTTCATCCTGCTTCCCGACAATTTGAGCTTTCCAGGAGAGACGTTCCGCCCGCAGGCTGTTAATCACATGGAGGTCATCCTTATATTCCCGTGCCCTGTTGATGGAGGCTCCCTTGTTTTCTTTGACCTTCTCCACCAGCTTGGATTTTGGTGTTTGGTTCGTCACGGCCTCTGCAGCAAATGCGCTGCCCATACCGCCGATCACCATAAATCCAACCATCATTGCCGCAATTTTTTTCTTCATTGTCCTTCTCTCCTTCGTAAATTTTATTTTGTTTACGAGTTTAGTATAGAAAGAGGATGTAGAAAAACAGGGACAATATTGTGGAAAAAGTGTGTGAAACGCAAGAATGCGCATGGCATGCACAATACATCAAATTCCCCTCGGTTAATGCGAGCTAAGATGCTTTCTGTAGCCCTCCACCTTTTCTTCCCTATAGCCTAAGGACTCATAAAAAATATGCGCTTCCTTCCGCTGCTCGCCGGAGACCAGGATAATATACCAGCAGCCCCTTTCATGCGCCATTTCTTCCATGGCCGTCATGAGCTTATTGCCCACTCCCTGGCGCCGGGCGCGGGAAGATACCACCACATTTTCAATGACCATAAACGGCTTGCATTCCCCTACCAGATCGTGGCAAATAATGCCCATCACGGAACCCAGAAGCTCCTCGCCCCTGTAAGCGCCCAATAATATGTAATGGCTGTCAGCTTTTATAATCTTGAATACTTCTTCCAGTTTGTTAATATCCGTAGATTTGTTAATTAATTCAGCATATAGTTCGCTTAACGCAACAAGAGAATCGGACTCCAATTCTTTAATGGTTACCATGTGGGGGCATCCTGCTTTCTGTTAAATTAGTTATGTCCTATAAATTAGCCTCAAAACCAAAATCAGCGGTTGACCGTTCGTGGATCAAGCCACTACGGGTTCGGAGGATTCTTAAAGGTCGCTGTTAAAGCCCGATTTCTTGATTGTAAGGTGATTATAGGTTGAAATCGGGCTTTAAAGGCGAACACTATCGTTTCTCCAGAATCCCGTAGGGCCCTTCGCTGTGTTCGCGCGTAAAGTCAACCTCTGATTTTTAGTTAGTGTTATATTTATGGATCAACACCAGAATCAGTACTTGACATAATGTTGCAGGCAGGGATACGCGGATCGAGCCGTTGGGCGGACTGTATAGCCCTTATTATCGTGCTGATGTACTAAAAGAGAACAGAACCGGACTGAGGTGACGCTAATTGTGGATTCAACGCCTACTTTAGCCCGCCTTCAGCTAAATAAGTACATCTCTGTCCGCCAAACCGAAATCGGGGGTATTTCAAGTAGATCAGCGTCTCCTGGGTCCGTTAACAACCCGATAATTTGAACTTAAGAATTCCCTTTACAGGTGTTGGTCATAACTACGATTTGGTTTGGACTTCCGGCCGCCGACCAACTCAGTTCTTTTTTTGGTAAATCAACACGCCTATATTTCTTACCACCTCCCGTTGCTGTAAGTAGTTAGGACCAGCTTCTCAAAAGTCCGAGTAATTCCTTTGCACAGTATCCCTCTCCGTCAAGAACTGATATTGGTGTTGAGCCATAATTAAAGTTCTCTAATTTCCTTTTACTTATGAACCCGCAGATCAAATTGTTCCTTCTGACCGTCCCATTCGACTTCAACCTGGATGACTGAATCCTCCCACTCAAAAGCCCCAGTGTTCCCAGTGCTCTTAATCCTTACCAATGGCTGCCCTCGCCTGTGAACGTGTAGTGATGCTTGATTGTCTCTGCATTGCAGCCTGTGAGTAGGAAAATCATAATAACAAAAAGCATTGAGGTACGCAGTATATTAAACAGTTAAAGCCCTCCCGTCCTCCTGTTTATCCTATTGTGCTTTTTTGCTGGTCTCCATGCCGCAGAAGTCCCTGCTGTCTCCACAAATACCCTATGGCGATTCAGCTTAGGATAGCACCTTCATAATCGTTGCAAAACAGGACTGTTTAAACACGGCATGAAGTTCATCCCGGTCAGTCATCAGCCACTGGATCAGGCAGCCATCGATGATGCCGCGGATGATCGGCGCTGTTGCTTCGGGTGACAAAGCCTTGGAGAAGATTCCCTCTTGCTGCCCGAGTTCTAAAACCTCCGTACTGATGCTTGTGCAATTGTCATAGAAACGCTGGTTGATTTCCCGGTACACCGGATTGCGGCTCGCTTTTGCCAGAAAGTCGAGATACACACGGTAAAAGGAACGGTTCTTCTCAGGCGACACAAACGCAGAGTCAATATAGGCTTGCAGCTTTCCCGTTGCATGATCCTGCTTGTTCACAGCCGCTTGTTCCTTTTCGAATATTTTAGCAGTCAGCCATTCCAGCAGTTCAACCAGAACGGCTTCTTTGTTCTCAAAATAATAATGCACGACTCCCTTACTGACCTTCGCGTGATCGGCTATAACCTGCAGTGTTACAGAATCATATCCGAGCTCGGAGAGCGCCTGAAAGGCGGCGAACAGGATTTGCTTGCGTTTTTCTTCGGATTTCTTGTAACGTACCATAATACCTCCACTTTTTAGGGAATAATGCCTATTATATCACAGACAGAAAAAAGTTGACCGGTCAGAATAAATAATATATAAATGACTTACAACATTATCATTAAAGGAGAGTACGCTTATGTCGGAATCATTTCAAGCGTTAGTGGTAGACAAAACAGAATCAGCATTTTCGGTCACTGTAAAGCCGATTACATTGGAGGATCTCCCCGCAGGAGAGGTTGTTATCAGAGTATCATATTCCAGTGTGAACTATAAAGACGGATTAGCCAGCATCCCGAACGGCAACATTCTGAGATCTTATCCTTTTATTCCTGGTATTGATTTGTCGGGCCATGTGGTCTCGTCCACAGATGACCGGTTCCATGAAGGACAGCCTGTTTTTGCCAGCGGGTATGGCATTGGCGTGTCCCACTTTGGGGGCTACAGCGAATATGCGCGCATTCCCGCGGATTGGGTGATGCCTTTGCCGGAGGGATTAACGTTAAGAGAAGCCATGATCTATGGTACGGCCGGCTTCACCGCCGCTCTATCGATTCAAGCGTTGGAAGAACACGGTATAGCGCCGGATAAAGGTAAAATATTGGTGACTGGCGCCACAGGCGGTGTCGGTGGTGCAGCAGTTGCTATGCTGGGCAAACAAGGCTATCACGTTGTTGCCAGTACAGGCAAGACCGCCGAGAGTGACTACTTGAAAGCTCTGGGGGCAGAAGAGGTTATCTCCCGTGAGGACGTTATGGGACCCTCCATCAAACCGTTAGATAAACAATTGTGGCAGGCAGCTGTCGATTCCGTGGGCGGAAACTCGCTTGCAGCCATTTTAAGCAAAATCTCGATCAATGGGTCCGTTGCCGCAAGCGGCTTAACGGGCGGCACAGCCGTACCGACCACCGTAATGCCGTTTATTTTGCGCGGTGTAAATTTGCTGGGTATTGACTCCGTATCCTGTCCTACGGAGAAACGGCTCAAGGTATGGCAGCGGATGGCAACCGATCTAAAGCCTGCCAACCTCGATAGTCTTGTCTACCGTGAAGTCAGCTTGAACGAATTACCGCAAGCGCTGGAAGATATTCTCAAGGGGGACACCCGGGGCAGGACGCTTGTCCACTTGTCCTAATAAGGTTGAAGCCTCCCGGGATCACATCAATGATCCCGGGAGGCTTTTTATTTTACTCCTGAATGCCCGGGTACTGCCTGTATGGGGACTGCTGAACATAAGGCTGCTGCAGGTACTGCGCAGTATACCCCTGATTGTAATACCCTTGGGCAGGGTACGGCTGATAACCGGAAGCCTGCTGTGACTGCGTCATTTTTCCCGGAACATTACCCTGATCACAGCAGCCAGGAGGCGGGCCAAGAACCGTTGTTGTTTTAATTGGAGACAATGTATCCTCTACCTGCGCCTTATCAAGGCAGTAGGTGTAAGATATTATATTCGCCGGCGTTAGTCTTAAGAGGTCAGATCCATAGATCGTTTCCGGAATGGGCGCATCAAAGATCGCCAAAAGATGTGTGTCGTCCATAGCAGCAACTATATAATGCAGCCAGCCCTGCGGCAAATTCGCCACTTGGCCCGGACAAATCGGAAAATCAAGCAGCTCTTTCGTTATCGGGTTGATCAGGGAGACCACCGCTGCACCGCAGATACAGTAGATAAGCTCTGCCGCATTGGAATGATAGTGGGGCTCAATAACGGTTGATTTGCTGTTATTACAAATTTTGGCCCTTCTTCAGAATAAGATATGTATTTGCCTATGCCCGGGTGAGGATAGCCAACAAAAAAAAAGCGACCGCCTTAAAGGGGATCGCTCGCTTCTAACACTTCACCATCATTGTTCATTTTCTATTGGGGGGCTATAACCGTCCTGTTTCTTCCTGTTTCCTTCGCCTGGTACAGTGCCAGATCTGCCTTATGAAATAACTGATCCGAGGAATCTGCTTGCGACGGAAAATGGGCAATGCCTTGTGAAACGGTAATCGGGAGCGAAGAGGAAACACCCCTTATTTCTACAGCCAGGCGGACTCTTTCCGCTATCATATAAGCATCATCCACTGTTGTATGAGCGAGGAGAATGACGAATTCCTCCCCCCCATATCTGCAGCAAATATCACCCGGCCGAACAGAGGATGAAATGACTTTGGAAACCTGCTTCAGTACATCGTCACCTGCCTGGTGGCCGTAGTTATCATTCACGTATTTGAATTTGTCGACATCCAAAACAATAAGTGCGAAGGACATCCCCTCGGCGATCCAATGATCCATGGTATTCTCAAAGTTTCTGCGATTGGTTAATCCGGTCAAAGAATCGGTCATTGCTTCCTGTGTCAATTGGTCGTTTTGTTTTTGGATATCTGCGAAGGCAAGAAGGATGGTTTTGGTTAACAAATCGGCCTCCCGGTTCCAATGCGGCTTACTTTCAGGAAGCTCTACTTTTTCTTTTCCGATTTTGCTAACAAGATCGGCAAGAAAGACGAAAGGTCTGGCTAATTTCCGTGCGATCAGAATGACTGCAAGCAGTAGAAGCAAGAAAGGCAGCAGTACATACCACAAGATGGATTGAATATGATTTTTCAATTGGTTCTGCATCACACGATTAGGCGAAACCACAACCACGCCCCAGCCATTTGCCGGAACACTCGAATACCCCGCAAGCATGGTTTCACCTCTTGTATTTACGACCTGCTCCTGTCCGCTCTCTCCTTTAATAAGCTTCTGCACGACTTTATTGGTATTTACATCCTCACCAATGCGTGTGCTGTCGGGGTGAAAGATCAGTCTGCCGTCGGAGCTGACAATATAATAATACGATCCTGAATCGTCAATTGCATTGCTCCCGAATATCATAGTCAGAATATTATGATCCTCAAGATAAATGGTTCCTGTGACTACCCCTAGATATGCACCTTGTTTGTCAAAAATAGGCTGTGTCATAAGCACGATGAGCCGTCCGGTAGATGTAGCCCTATAGGGCTCAGAAAGAAAGGGAGCTTCTGCTGCGGTTGCATCTAATGCAGCTTGTGTAGTGACATATTTCCCGGTCATACCCAAGCTCGAAGGGGCTACACTTTGAATAAGCCCATTTGGATTGATAATGGACATGGAGTTGAAGTAATTGCTGCTGTTGCGCACGAATTGAAGATATTCGGTCATCTCGGCCGGACTCATGTCATCCTTGCCGGAAAGGGTTTTGGCCGAATATTGCAGGCTTATCCGCATCGACCTGAATAAGGAGTCTATCGTTTGGCTCATTTTGCCCGCATGTGTATGATTCAGGTGAAGTGTTGTATCGATTAAGGATTGCTTTTGGGACTCATAGGAAGCAATAAGAAGCATCGATGAGGTTAGCAGAACTGCCATAGACACCAATCCAATAAGCAGTGTAGTAAGACTTAATTTATTCCTTGGGCCCCTCTCTCTCCGGCTAGACATTAATGACCCCCCCTTATCCTCTAGAACAATCCATGAATATTATCTCTAATAATTCGACAAAAATCGTCAAACTCTTCTTTGTATTATAAACTAAATTAGTGTAGTAACGATATGAAAAAAACCGCCCTCTATGCCCGCTGGCATAAAGAACGGTTTGCTTGGTTTTTGAATGTTCACATGAAAACTTCATCTACAGTAATATTGCGTTCCCTCGCCAAATCTCTGAACTGGTTATCCACCTGAACAAGAGGCCTGAAAATGTCTGTGGGATTATTCATGACAATGATACCTGTTTCTCCATTGCTGAGTTGGACATTTTTGCCGATAAAATTAGGAAGCATGTGCCAAATAAGAACTTGCACTGTTTTCGCATGAAGCTTCCCGAACCCTAGATCATTTACTTTCCGGAGTACGGTAATAAGGCTTTGTTTCAGCTGATAATTTCTGGATGTGATCATGCCAATATACAGATTAGCAACGGCAACAATTCGGGTATATGGATGAATATCTCTCTGGTGAATACCTTTCGGATAACCCGAGCCATCTTCAAACTCATGATGCTGAAGGGCAACCAAAGGCGCAGTGGCGTCCGCCATAGAATTGCTAATGACCTCATAACCATACTTGGTATGACGCTTCAGTTCCTCCTGCTCGGCGTTTGTTAATACCTTTTTATTTAATATCTGCGGCGGGACTTTGCTTTTGCCGATATCATGCAAGTACCCGGCCCGGCTGATCACATATCTCTCCGACCTGGTATGTCCAAGCCATTTCGCTAAGTAATAGCTTAATAATCCAACCTGTAAAGAATGATTGTAAGTATTCGTATGATCTAGCTCCAGCATAAGCAAAAGGGCTATGACATCCCCTTGATGATCCAGATTCTTCAGGAGCGGGCGCAGCGTTTCATCGACCATAGTCTGAGTAAATTTCCCGGTTGTTAATGATTCCAGAAAGACCGATTCATAAGTATCGATGGCATCGTCTATACTTCCCTTTAATAAACTCTGACGGAAGGCTGCATTTTCCCGGATTGCCGACACATTCCGATAATCAATATCTACATAATCAATGCTATGCTGAAGCAGGACTGCGATTTCCTCATTTTTTATCGTAGTTCCCTGAGGAAGCACATGCAGACCTATACCATTAAAAGTATCTGCTTTTAGACGATCACCAGGTTTAAGATCCATAACGTGGACTTTCAAGACTCAGCACCTTCTTTATGTATAGGAATTTAAGAAATGATAACAACCATGGCTCCGCCGGAATTTCCCCTATGATTCTATGATCATAACCAAATCCCTCTACCGTTACAATAAGGTGAAAGTCACACTAATCCAGGCGATATGGTTCCAAAGAAGCAAGTTCGTGTTACTAGCGTTTCTTATCCAGGGCAAAACCTATTCAAACATCGTTGTATGTATCGTGTTCGGGTCTGATGTGAAGATTTCTTTTGGATAAGGGAGAGCAAGCTCGGGAAGTTCTTTCTCATTAAAAAACCTCAGTTCCTCCGTTTCCCCATCCAGCCCGCTAAGAGTTCCTTTTACGATAGAGCATTCGAAAACAATCGCCAAGTATTCCACCTGATGTCCGTTACTGTACTCATATTTATATTTCTCCCCGCCAAAAACACCTAACATCCGGGCTGGATTAACCATCAAGCCTGTCTCTTCATACACTTCTCTCCGCAAAGCTCTCGAAGGAGCCTCTCCCGGTTCAATCGCCCCGGCGGGCAAGCCCCACTGTGTCTCTCCGTGCTTTCGAATAAAGAGGATCTGATCCTGATCGTTTCTAATGACTGCAGCTATGGATGGCATCATCAACAACCCTGAGCCAACCTTTTCTCTTAACTCCCGGTAATATTCAGATATTGGCATGTGGGATCATCCTTAATGGTTATTTTTGTTCATAGTTCATCCGGCTAAAGAGAATCTCAGGGAGTAGCTTCGGGTTAATTGTATTCCATACAATTATAAACCCTCAAATGAGTCATATGAGATGTTTAATTGTACGCGGTACAGCTATTTTCCGCCATCTCTACCTTATATGCTCGAATCAATGTTTTTAGCTGCACAAACTACAATTAAAAGCATATTACGAGTATTGGCCCTTTAGATAGCTGTACGAAATACAACTATTTGTATTTTGTATTTGTCAGCTGGCCTAAGATTCCAGATCTAGCTTCCACATAACAAAAAAGGGCTGCCCCCAGCCCGTATGGCTTAGAGACACCCTTCCAGCACTCATCAATCAAATGACAACTCAGCCTTCGCCAAGCTCCAGCTTTTTCTCCCCACGGCGCCGAATCCAGCAGGTCCATAACAAATCGGCCATGAAAAAGAGTGCGAACGCGGGAAGTGTCAGCTGCCATAACGATTCGACTCGCCGGTATAAAAGCTCCATTAGCGGCTGGATGCCGTAAATGCAGGCCACCGACAACACCCACCAGTATAGAGAGAAGCGCAAGCAGATGTGCCCCTGTAGCTGATAGGACATGCCGGAGTAATCCCACCATTGCTTATGAAATACCGTCACCAGCAGCCATCCGCTTACAAATTCAACCACTGACGGAACGACCAGCGCAAGCAGCAGAAACAGGGGTAACGGCAGCGACAAATCTTTGGCAACCAGCAGCAGCAGTGGAGCAAATCCATACATCGGCTTAAACGGCCCTTTCAAAAATCCTTCCTTACGAAAGCTACCCTTGCTATATAAGTTGTAGGTCCCTTCCAGCACCCAGCCCAAAAAGGAGTACATAACAAAGTAAAAGAAATATTGCCCTGCCACAGCCACAGGTGTATAGCCATCCAGCGAAAATACCTGTGTCATCGTAATCTGTCCCGCCTCCCGGTTGTCATAATTTACATCAGGAACCAACGGGTCATATTATGCCTTCGCACTGCAGGAGATATGCGCGGAGTCAATCAAAAGCGAGCATATACAAAAAGACATAACCTCAAGGGTCATGTCTCAGAAGTTTAGGGACGGGAGTTAACGGGCTGTCTTTCGCCCTCCATACCCTTATTTTTTATGCTGCTCTTTCAAAATCTGCGTCAGTGACAGATCATCATGCTGCCTTCTTAGCGTCTCCAGCTTCATATCGCTTCGTACGCCAAAGTCTGATCCGTACTTTTTCTCGAGGTTGCCCACCAGGGCATCACCGCGTTTTTGCCGATACCGGCCGTTCTCGTTCCGACTACGCATTTCCATTACCTCCCCGCAATAAATTGCCTGAGACCCGAGAAAGCTGCGATGATCTTGGAGAATAAGACGTAATAAGTTGTACTTCCTTCCAGTATACCGTATTAATTAAAAAGTTCTCAAGACACAAAAAAACAGACCGCCCTGTGATGGACAGTCTGTCTGCGAAATTTATTTATCATTATTTTTGGGAAGCGGGTCCGGATGCGCGGTTTCTGCAGGCTTGGCGATCCACTCGTCGGCTTCCGGTTCAATGTTTACTCCGTTTTCCATTTTCTTTATTTCCGCCAATGAGTCACCGTCTTTATCTACTTCGTTCCGGATTTCCTCTGGGTTCATAGATTGATCTGACATGTTAATTCCTCCTTCATACGGTCTGCATTTTGTTTGTTCCTTAGTTATAGTTACCCGTTGAAGTGATTTACAAACATGGTTTCCGGTGATATCTATTTAGACCTGCGTTCCATTTCATTTGCCCAGCTTTGCCTTAGATGATCATATTGCTTTAGTGCAGAGCCCCTGTCAGTGGCCGCTAGACTGATAACGATATTGCCTTCCGTAGAATCCCCCCGATTTAAAACCGTGTATAAGTCATTCTCCGATTGGCCTGAATTATTCGACTTATCGACTGTGAGACTCCATGCTTTAAAATCTTTATCAGCATAAACCATCCCCAGCAGTTCCAGCGGAACACCCTCGTTCCCATCCACTGTACATTTCATCATCGCGAACTTCGTGTCCAGTCTACAGTTCGTATATTCCTTCCCGTTCACCGTCAACTTTCCGAGATAACTTTCCGACTTCTCATCAAAAACACCTGATAAAGAAAGGGTTACCGGCTGCGAGAAACTCTTGTCCTCCAGTTTATATGCAGTGGCCTCATACTGGCGATCCACAGCAATAACCTTGGGAGCGCTGATAAATCCGTACATAATAGATCCAACTACCAGCAGAATTGCAATACAGCCGTACATTATCTTTTTCAAAAAGCTTCACTTCCTCTGTTAAAATAACAGCACGGGATGAAGACACCCTATCAAACCCACTGAATCACTTGGTCAGCCGATTGCCGCGTTTTCGCGCCAGGTTCATTCAGGCGATACCCGAAGGCCACCATACAGGAAATTCCAAAATGCCCTGCATCCATTATACCTTCCTCGGCTAATACCTGTTCAATATTATTCTTCTCAAAGCCCTCCATCGGACAGGAGTCGATGCCAATCAGGGCAGCGGAGGTCATCATGTTGCCCAGGGCCAGATAAGTCTGTCTGCAACCCCATTCGAACATCGCACGTTCATTCTCCTGCAGTCTGAAGCCCGTTTTCAGGAACTTATCATATGCTTTACCTTTAGCCTCTACAACCTCCGCAGGCAACTTCTGCACATTCACCATCATGTCCATAATATAATCAGAGTCCGCGACCATATCTTTAGGCAGTCTGGATAAAATAAGCACGAAGTGGCTCGCCGTCGATAACTGTTTTTGGGCTCCAGACGCATAGGGACGAAGCTTCTCCCGAATTTCCTGACTTTGCACAACTACAAATCTCCATGGCTCAAAGCCAAATGAGCTCGGTGACAGACGACCCGTCTCCAGAATAAACTGAAAGTCGGAATCGCTGATTTTTTTGCTGGTGTCAAATTCTTTAGTGGCATGCCTGAACTGAAAAGCAGACAGGATTTCATTCTTGGTCGTTGTTATTTTATACATGGTCTCATACTCCCTCTCCATTAAAAAACAGACTGAATCAACCCTTTACCTTACCCTCTCCTCCGGTACACACCCGGCGCTACGCCGTACCTTTCCCGGAAAACCCTGTGGAAATAAGTGTAGCTTCCAAAGCCGGATTCCTCAGCGATACGCTCCAGCGTATAGTTGCTTTTGTCCATTAACTGCAATGCCATGGCCAGGCGAATCTGCCCCGCGTACTGCATGACTGAATAACCGAACTGGGCTTTAAACAAATGGACAGCTCTTGTAACACTAATTCCGGCGTGGCGGGCAACATCCTCCAGCCTGATAACGGACGATGCATGCTCCTCGACAAAGCTTTTCATTTTCAGTGCAAGCAGAAGCGGTGCGGAGGAAGTAGGGGGAGCCTCTTCAATGGCCCGGTCCAGCAGCAAGCATAATGCCTTAAATAAGGCCTCCAGAATTTCAGTGCTGCCGCCGTCCAGCCTTCTTTTCTCCAGAATGAGCTGCTGCCATATGCTCTGAAGCTTGCCGTCATCGGCAATCCTTTGTTTATTCGGTCTCTTTCGCTTATTCCACCACCCGTCGACCCAATCTCCCGTACACATCACATAATAGTCCGCGCTAAATCCCAGGGGGCTGTCTTTCTCTCCGATCCTCAGATCATACACATCACCGGGCCGGAATAACAGCAGATCACCCGGAAGAACGGAAACCATGCGGCCCTCAATCAGAGCTTCACATTCTCCTTCAGCCTGAAGCCGGATTATATAGGTATCAAGCCCGTCGCGGAACAAATGCCGAAAGGGCTGAATATGGCGAGAGAAAGCACTGAGATCAATATGAACACCGTTTGTTTCCATGTACGGCCCTCTTCTCATAATAGTTAAATGACCAGATCGTTGAGGTTGTTAGCCATATTGTTTCTTCAAAGATAGGCGGAAATCCTTCTATAATAAAATTATAAATCTTGCAGGAGGTTATCATCCACTATGAATGAAGGCATTGTTCGCGTCATCCAAACCGCAATAGATACAGGGGACCGGTTATCCGAAAAAGATTCTCTGGCTTTCCAACCCGATTCCAAGGAACAGGAAAATGAGCTGATTAATATTTATGATGATTTGGAGTATCAGGAGATTGAAGGCTTCGGCGGAGCGCTAACCGAGGCGGCTGCCGTAACCCTTGCTAAGCTTAGCGATGCCAAACAGAAAGAAATCATCGACGCTTACTTTCATCCTGAGCACGGAATCGGTTATACGCTTTGCCGTTCGCACATCCAGAGCTGTGATTTCTCGCTGGGCAACTATGCCTATGTTGAGGGTGAAGACCCTGAACTGCACAGCTTCAATATTTCAAGAGATCATGAAACCATATTACCGCTGATCAAACGTGCCGCGTCTGCAGTAGGAGACGACTTCCGACTGTTCTCGTCACCTTGGAGCCCACCGGCATTCATGAAGACAAACGGCGAAATGAACAATGGCGGAGCGCTTAAACCGGAATTCAGGGAAGCTTGGGCTAATCTGTTCGTGAAATATATACAGGCTTATGCTGAAGAAGGCATTGATATCTGGGCGGTTAGTGTGCAAAATGAGGCCAAGGCCAAACAAATATGGGATTCCTGCATTTATTCTGCCGATGAAGAGAAGGATTTTGTGCGAGATTACCTGGGACCCGCCCTGGAACAAGCAAACCTGTCCCATGTGAAGGTGCTGATCTGGGACCATAACAAAGAGCGGGTGTATGACCGGGCGAAGGCTGCGTTTGAAGACGAGGCGGCTGCCAAATATATTTGGGGTATTTGCTTCCATTGGTACTCGGGAGATCATTTTGAGGCACTGTCGGCCGTACACGACCGTTTCCCCGACAAGAAGCTGTTCTTCAGTGAAGGCTGTCAGGAAGGCGGGGTTCACCTCGGTTCCTGGAACACAGGCGAACGTTATGGACATGATATCATGGGCAATCTGAATAACTGGATGTCCTGCTGGACGGACTGGAACATTGTATTGGACGAGCAAGGCGGTCCTAACCATGTAGGCAATTTTTGCGATGCGCCGATTATTGGCGACACCATGAAAGATGAAATCATCTTTGAGAGCTCTTTTTATTACATCGGGCACTTCAGCAAATACATTCGTCCAGGGGCCAAGCGGATCGGCAGCTCCAAATATACCGATAAGCTTGAAACTACGGCATTTCGGAATATCGACGGTACCATCGCCGTTATTGTCATGAACCGTACAGACAGCGAGCTTCCATTCACACTTCGCTGCCGTGGACAGGTGGCTGCCCATTCCATTCCGGCCCATGCCATTCAAACGTTGCTGTTCCAATAGAATGTCATAGATATGTTCAATAATAAAAGGGTATCTCTCAGCTACGAGGCTAAGGGATACCCTTTTTTATGTGGTGCGAGAATGAATCGCTCTTAATGAGGATACAACAGCCAGACGACCAGGGGTGCTGCAAATGAGCCAGCAATCGCACACATGGTCATTGCAACCGAACTCATCGAAACGGACTCCTCCCCATACTCAAGTGCTTTTGCCGTACCCAGCGCATGGGAAGCTGTACCGAGACCAATGCCGATTCCGGCTGCATCTTGGATTCTCAGCAATTTTAAGAGGTAAGGTCCGGCAATCGCTCCTGTAAACCCGGCAACCATCACAAACACAGAGGTTAACGACGACTCCCCGCCCAGGTTCGCCGATATTTGTATCGCTACCGGTGTGGTAATCGATTTAGGCAGCAAGGAAAGAACGTATAATTTCGGAAATCCCAAGAGGACTGCCAGAAAAATCCCGCTGAACATCCCCACCAGAAGTCCCGTAAGTGTGCCTCCAAGAATGGCGGGAAGATTGCGACGCAGCACGTGACGCTGTCTATATAATGGATAAGCCAGAGAGACAACAGCCGGCCCCAGCAGCTGATTAATCCACTGACCGCCGATCATATAGGTATCATAGGGAATCTGAAAATACAGCAGCAGGACAACCACAGTAAAAGTCGCGGTTAACGCCGGCATCAATACGGGCCAACGATAACGTCTGTAAATCATGGACATAAATAGATAAATACAAACAGTAAACAATACGATCGCAGCGGCAGTCAGAACCGTCATATCTCTTCTCCCTTCTCTCTTACATTCCTCATCCTGCCTAAACCGCTGATATCCCTTCGGCTCCTTGCGCCTCTCTTGCTCCATCCTGCCAGCCATTGACTGGAATGGGCCGCGGCCCCCATCGTCAATACCGTACTAATGATAAGCACAACGATTAACAGTAATCCTTTTCCGCTAAAAATCCCCATATGATTCACAATCCCAGCGGTCGCCGGAATAAAAAATAACGGAAGATACGATAACACGGTGGTCGCACCGCTCTCAATCCAACGCACAGGCACCACCTTGCAAAGCAGCAAAATAAACAGCAGCAGCAGCCCTACGATACTCCCCGGAATCGGGAGATGCAGCAGCTTTTGTACATAATCACCAGCCATAAAGAACAAATATAACAACGCAACCTGGGCAACAATTCGTATGATTTTCATTAGGCATGAAGTCCCTTCATGGATTAAACGATCCTGGATGTAAAAGCTTGAACTTTATCAGACTAACAGAGTTTTCATGATTATTTCAATCCATTTTATGGAAATCATATGAAATATAAAAGGCGAACGCATTCAACGTGAATGCAATTCGCCTCTTTTGTGTTTATTTCTCGTCGTCTATAGCCTCTTGATCCTTACGTGCGTCGGAACCCGAAGTGCCGGTTACCGTCTCTTGCACGTTGTCCATAATGCCTCCAACAACTTCGTCCAAGCCGCTGAGTCCTTCGCGTCCGGCCCTGCTTTTATCCGGTTCCGGAATAGGCTCCATACCTGGGCCCCGTTTATCAATGGAATTTTCTTCAACGTCCATAGGTCTCATTCCCTTCAGTCGAATAGATGAGATTAGGTTGTGCATACCATGATCTGCCTATGCAGGACAATATCAATAGATCAAACTACACTCCTTTTGGACAATGCCGCCAAACCCAGCGCCAGAGATCCACACTACCCTGCGATGCCTCCGCATCGATTGATTTTATATATAAATATAACCCGGAAATTGCACCTACTTAACGCATAATACCTTAACGAATGTATTTATTTAAGGCTTCTTCCAGATCGGCCAATACCTTATCTTTGTCACCCGATTCAACGGCTGCTACCACGCAGCCTTCCAGGTGATCTTTTAATATAAGTTTTCCTACATTATCCAGAGCAGACCGTATCGCAGCAATCTGAATCAGTAACTCTCCACATTCTCTATCGCTGGCAGCCATGTCTTTTAATGAACGAACATGTCCTTCTATCCGTGCCAATCGGTTGACGACACTTTGGCGGTGACGATGATGAGTACTCAAATGATGACCTCCCTAGCTAATCTAAACAATAACCATACTTCAAGTTGGAGAGCAATTTAGCGAGAATGGAGACTTCTTCTGAATCGGTAGTACAGAAATATAGCCCGCATAGCGAGGTCGATGGCGATGGATAGCCAGATACCAGCAATACCCCATCCTAATTGAATACCCATGATATAAACTCCGATCACCCGGATAAGCCACATACCAATGGCCGTGCTGTACATGGGGCTTTTGGTATCACCTGCGCCCTGGAGCGCTCCTGTCAACACCAAGCTGACGGCTAGAAAAGGCTGAGCGAACGCATCGATACGCAATGCGGTGGTGACCATACGAATCACTCCGGAATCATCCGTGAACCAGGTTGCGGCTATCGGGGCGAAAATGAACAATAACAACCCACCCATCCCCATAATTACAACAGCTATAGCCGAAGTGTAAATCCCAAAGGAGTAGGCATCCTGCTTTCGGTTTGCCCCTAAATACTGGCCTACCAATGTGGTGGCAGCGATCGCTAACCCATATCCGGGCATATAGGAGAATATTTCAATATTCCCGGCTATCGTATGGGAGGCATAAACTTCTGTACCGATTCTTACAATCAAACCCATATAAAGCACCTGACCCAAGCGCATAATTAGCCGCTCCGCAGCAGCGGGCCCCGAAAGCTTAAGCAAGGGCCAAGTAAATGCTCTCTCTCCCTTCTTAAATAAAGAAAAGGAAAGTGGAGATTTACGAATGTAATGATACAGCGCTGCACAACCAATGATACGGACCATAACTGTTGCTACGGCAGCACCGGCAATTCCAATTCCGGGTATACCCATTAATCCGAAAATAAGAACATAATCTAATCCAATATGAATCAAGTTGATCCATATTCCGACTTTCATTGGTGTTTTTGTATCCCCTGCCGAACGTAAAACACTCCCCAAAACAGTCATCAATGAAATGAAAATAGCTGGTACAGCAACAATCCGGAAATAGATTACACCACTTTTCAGCACCTCTGGTTCGGCGCCCATAATTCGAAGCAAGGGTTCTGCAAAAAACAAAGTGATCAAGCCAAATAAAAGACCCGCCATAACGGATATCCATGTGGATTGTCTGGCGATTTGACGGGCTTCCTCCATTTTTCCCGCACCCACATTTTTAGCAATCATTGAAGAAGCTCCAACGCCAATGGCTAAAAATATAGCAATATAAACGTTCAAAATAGTGTTTGATACCCCTACCGCCGTGACTTCGTTTAAGCCTAGTCTGGATACAAATAAGGTATCCACAAATCCGACGACAGTTTGGAGAAGGTTCTCGATAATGGCCGGAACTGCAAGCGCCAAAATGATCATTATTTTCTCTTTGGGAGTCGTATTCTTAATTTCTATAGCTTTCGCCACTTCTGCCAGTCCCTTCTTCGCTATAACATAGTAAAGAAATCTACAAACAAGAATAACCCCCCGGGGGGGTTACGTCAAGGTATCTATTTCCTTCCAGGTCTATAGCAACGAGGTCTATACTTATCTTAACAATCGAAGTCCGCTCAAGATCACCAGCAATGTGCTGCCTTCGTGACTGACAACACCAGATGGCAGATTAATTCCGCCCAAAAAGTTAGTAACAACCAAGACCAGAATGACAGCAAGTGCAAATGTAATATTCTGCTTAATTACCCGGCCGGTACGTTGACCAAGGGAAATCGCAAAAGGAATTTTGGTAATGTCGTCGGTCATAAGCACCACATTAGCCGTCTCCATCGCCACATCCGTGCCAGCTGCTCCCATAGCAATTCCCACTGCGGATACGGCTAAAGCGGGAGCATCGTTAACTCCGTCGCCAACCATGGCTACTTTTCCATGCTCGGCTGTTAATTTTTTGATCATTTGCAGCTTCTGATCAGGCAATAACTCCGCGTATACTTCATCTACACCGGCAAGCCGGCCGATCACGTGTGCCGTGGTTTTGGAGTCGCCCGTTAGCATCACTAAATTGACCGTTGGCCTCAACGAAAATGACTGTTTTACCTTCAGCTTCCAAACGCTCAGCCTCACCCAGGTATTTAGGATCAATGACGAGGTCCGGGAGTAGTCCTATTTTGCCAATACGGCATTCGACTTCATTCACCTTCCCGCGTACGCCTAGTCCTGTTACAGCCTGCATAGCCGTTGCCGGTTGAAGAAGAAGTTTCCTGGACCCTGCAGCTTCTACAATAGCTTTGGCGATCGGGTGCTCCGATAAATATTCCAGAGATGCCGCCAGTCCGAGCAAGGATTCTTCTGAATAATCATTAGCAGGGAGGATATCGGTAACTTTCGGTTTGCTGATCTGGCCCATCTGCTCCAGATGCACACCGCCCTTGAATAATACGCCTTTCCGCGCCCCATTAGAGATACCTGATAGAATAGCCGGCATAATAGAGGAAACGAGAGCACACGGGGAGGCAACCACCAGAAAAATCATGGCCCGGTAAATGGTGGATTCCCAGGTCCATCCGAGAAGAAACGGCGGCACAATCATTAACAGCAAGGCTACAGCTACAACCAATTTTGCATAGATCCCTTCAAAACGTTCCACAAATAATTGACTGGGCGGAAGCTCATTTTTGGCTTCCTGCACCATATGTATAATACGTGAAAGCAACGTATCTTCTGATCCCTTGGTGACCACAATCCGCAGCGCTCCCTGCCCATTCATGATTCTGGCATATACGGCATCGTTCACCGATTTATCCACCGGAATGGACTCGCCGGTAATCAGTTGGTCCGCCTTTACTCTAGATTCCGTACCATCCTTAATAACCACCGCTTCCTCCGGACGAAATTTCAAAATGGAAGCAATCTCCTGGTTCGTCTTTTCCATCGTGTAATCTTCCAGAGCACCGCTTAAACAAAAAATAAAAAAAGAAACTCCCCGCAGCAAGCTGCGGGGAACTAAACCCGTAGTGATTAAAAATTTCCCGAATATATTATACATATAGTAACATATTCGAAAATTATATCAATAAATTTATATGATTGTGAACTTACAGGATACTATGAAATCTTATACCCGGGTGGGTGTAATAAATAATATATAAATCACTTTAATTGTACATGTAAATCACCATTACCTTTATCATGCTATATTCCCAAAATGTAGGCAAATTCCTTTTATGGTTGCCAATCAACTATGATCTCGCTCGCCGTACTAGCAGGTGTGGTATAAACGTGGTTTGATCCACCTTCCCACGTTACAGTAGAGCCATTCTTTTTAATAAATTTAAATTGTATGGTGGTACCTGCCGGCACACTCACATCATAATACCAATTCGGATAAGCCCAAATCACTTGATTAAACATTGGACCAATGGCTTTAGCCGTATCCCAATTCCCTATTTCATGAACATTTCCTGCAAGATATACCTTTTCCCCTACGACTGTATTTGCATTTTTTACCACAAATCGAACAACAACTTGTTTAGCTGTTAACACTTCAAATTTGTCATAAATATTACTATCCACTGCACCAGATGTTCTTATTTTCACATCATACATTCCAGCCGCTACAGCAGGGATTTTTACTTTAATTTGCGAATCCTCCCAAGCTGTAATTCCGGTGCCTGTTACGGATGTTGCTCCAAAGTAAACAGTACCTTTGGTTGCTCCGAATCCGCGGCCATCTATCGTAATCTCCTTACCTGCGACACCCATCATTGGGCCAACATGTCCAACAACCGGAGCTATGGCAGCAGCCGTATATTGCCATACACCTACTTCTCCTGCGCCTAGATTGAAATTAGTTACAGCACCCGTACTGCTAACCGAAATGCTATTCCCATTCAGTAATCCAGTTACTACATCACTGTATGTCCCTCCAGGAAGAGCTGTAACCAATCCTGAGATGTTGTATTCTGTAGAAGTATTTCGATTGATAGCTACCAATCCCACATTGTTACCAAACTTACGCTCATAGATGTACACATCATTGTTAATCCAACGTTCTTGCGTAGTACCATAGGCAAATGCCGGGTTAGACTTACGCAGAGGCGCTAATTTGCTAATTACATTATATGCTGTTGTAGTTGTTGAAAACGAAGGCATAAACTTCCGATTATCTGGGTCAGTCCCCCCTGTCACATATTGTTCAGTTCCATAATAGATCCCTGGAACTCCACGGGAAGTCAACGTTAATGCTAATGCCTGTTCTACTCGTCTATTATTAGTTCCCGTGGCGAATCGGGACATATCGTGGTTGTCAATAAATGTAACTTGATCGGCAACTTCATGATAATCTGTATTTGTTCCGGAAATCATCGCATCCAGACCATACATCGTGTCCGCATCATCCTTGAACACTTCACGAACTGTTTGATTGAATCGAAAATCCAGTAAGCTCATACCACTTTCATTCGCAAAATCATGATTAGCTGGATCAACTTCGTTTGTACCTAAAAACCATTCACCGAATACAAATACGGGCTTATAGTTATTGATGTAATCAACCCAGTTCTTCTGCCATCCTAAAGGCATATGTTTTACCGCATCTACACGAATTCCATCAATACCTTTGTCTAGCCAAAGTTTAATAGCCGCTTTCATATACGTATCGATCGTACTATGTTGTAAATTTATATCTGCTAAATCAAATAAGTTACGATAAATTCCATCTTCTAAATTGCTAAAAGACGTTCCGCCATTATGATGGAAGTATGCGTTTGTATCGTTTGTATACCCACCCATTAATGTACCATTGTCATATAGTCTTCCGTTTTCCCCAAATGTTGCATCGGTTTCCTTTGCTGGGGAAGTATGGTTAGGCGCAAAATCAATGACAACCTTAATGCCTTTCGCATGAGCTGCTGCAATTAGATTATCAAAATCCGTAAAATTACCGAAATATGGATTCGTTCTCTTAAAATCTCTTGCCCAATATCCATGGTAGGAAGTTGAATCACCAAAGTCATAACTCAATACGGCGTTAATGTTCTCAACTGGTTGAGATATCCACAAGGCTGTAATACCCATCCCCGTAAAATACCCATCATTGATTTTATCCGTAATTCCTTGCCAATCACCACCGCAATATTTCCTCAAGTCCGTACAACCACTGCTAAACAAAGATCCGACTGGATTATTTCCAGTATTGCCATCCTTAAAGCGGTCTGTGAAGATCTGATAAATGACATCGGTTGAGAAGTTTACTTTGTTAAGCACACTTGTGTCCGGTACGGCTTGAACAGCGGGAGCATTAATGAATAAACTTGAGAGCAGCATTACGGCTAACATCATAAACAAGGTCCATCTAGATACTTTTTTCAACATAAATTCCTCCTCAAATTTGTTTTTCCAGCATGTTTAAAGCGGTTTCAAAATTTTTTCCCAATAACAATTCATCCATCAACTTAACAAATATATAAGTAACCCAGTACTAACAACGAAATATCAGACCATTAAAATAACAGAAAACTCCGGTATCTTGTTACGAATAAAGAAGAACGCGAAGTAAATCATTGCGCAAATGTTTGTACAAAACCCTCTGAATTTCACCGACACTTCACTATATAACAGCTAGTTTTGCGTAATAAAGAGGGTTTTTGTACATGAAAGCGCTTTAACTGATGAGTTGATCATACACAATTTTGCGAATTTGAGAAATCGTTTTCACAAACTGTATTCGGTCATTTTCAGCTAGTTTTTGATTATTATCTCTTGTTTTCTCACTAATATGAATGTTTTCTGTATTTTTCAACTGAAAATCCAGCCACATAATCATTTAATTTCCGGCCACGTTGCACAAAAAAAATATGGCTGCACATAGCAGATAAAAGGAATTCCATCCTCTGAGCTTCACTCGCAAGTCGTGGTTCTTGTCTATAGCCAGTTGGAGCGTATCGACCCCACAATTGGCGAAGGTTTCTTCTACGACATCACATCTACTTACATGGAGGGCAGCCAGTGCGTCATCGCTAAATTGGGATACTCACGAGACCACCGCCCAGACCGTGAGCAAATCGTGATCGCTCTTATGGTTACACCACAAGGCTCACCCTTTTACTGGAAGGTACTTCCTGGAAATACACAAGACATCACAACGATACCTGGGGTAGTTCAAGAACTGAAACAGCGGTTTGGCTTAACCCAGTGTCATCTCGTATTTGATCGTGGCATGGTATCCTCCGATCATTTGGATTTGTTGGAGGCGGAAGGACTTACCTATTTGTCTGCGATGGATAAAGACGAAATGGCTTGTCACGCCTTGTTTCAGGAATTCATTCCGAGTCCCGCAGCCAAAGATGACTATGAGCCGATGATCAACAATTCTTTTATACGCGTGAAGGTCGAATTGGCCAGCGGCGATTCATTTTCTCGTTCGATGTGGCTCGTTTTTATGACGATATCGCAGCTCGCGAGAAACAAATCGCTAAGGCGTATGCTTGGACCGCTGAACAAAACGCTCTGCTAGCCGCGGCCAAGAAGTCACGTCGGCTTGAAATCTTAGAACGAGATGTTAAAAGCATGCTCTCCAAGAGGAAACTGAAATCCATGCTGCAAGTGACCATCGAGCCGATTCAGGTTGAGGTGGCCAAGAAAGATGGCCATACACGCATCGTCCAAACCTTTCAATTGTCGGCTGCCATTGATCAAGCAAAAGAATCGGAGATGCGAAAGCTGGATGGCTTGACTTGCTTTATTACCAACGATTCCACCATTTCAGAAGCCCAAGTGATTCAAAAGTACCGCGATAAAAACAAAGTCGAGGAAGCATTTCGGGAAATGAAATCCCAACTCTCGCTTCGCCCCATCCATCTCACTCGTCCTGAGCGAGTGAAAGCCCACGTAAGCGTATGCGTCCTAGCATACTTATTGAGAAATACGATCGAGATGATGCTTCGGAAAGCAGCTTACATGGAATCACCAGAAGATGTGTTGAAGCAACTACAAACCTGTCAATTAAACCTTGTAGGTTTTGAAGGCAAATCGTCGGACTCCATCACGATGACTAAGATGACGGATCAACAAAAACGATGGATCGAGATTCTTCTATGTGATAAATATTTACAGCCTAAAGCCATGCAACACCTTTCGAAAACCTTGAAAAGTGCATTGTAGGACAAAAATGCCCAACTCTGATGCCACAAACCCTTGCTACGCCTGTAACTGGTAAATTTTTACGCCAAACTTGGGTTACTTATGTGAATTCATCTTAAATCCATATATGATTAATGATGTACAGAACACTTTGTGAGGAGGAGTGATGATGATGCAATCGAACATATTACTTGAAAATGTCAAGTTCGGAAACTGGCAGCTTCGTTCTCGCGTAGTAATGGCTCCTATGACCCGCAGCTTTGCAGACAATATTACGGGGGAAGTAGGGCCTGAAGTAGCAGACTACTATCAAAAACGGGCAGCCGATGGTATAGGACTTATTATTACTGAAGGTATCAATCCAAGCTTGAGAGCCAAAGGCACTTATGGTGTTCCAGGTCTTTATACAATGAATCAAATTCAATCTTGGAAAAAGGTAACTGATGCGGTTCACCAAGAAGGCGGAACCATTGCCGCGCAATTGTGGCATGTTGGCAGACTTACCCATCACGAATTAACGGAAGGATATCCTCCCCAGGCACCTTCCAGCATTGCAGCCAAGGGGCTCGTTCATAGATTACGTAAACCATACGAATTACCAGAGGAAATGACAGAGGCCGATATTCTGGAAGTGATTGAACAGCATGCAAAAGCCGCTCGAAATGCCATCATTGCAGGATTTGATGGTGTTGAAATCCATGCAGCGCATGGTTACTTGATCGACCAATTTAGTACAAACCTCACGAACGTACGGACAGATAAATATGGCGGAGGCTTTACACAACGATTAACTTTTATGAAAGAACTGCTAATTGCAGTAGTGAAAGAAATAGGTGCGGAAAGAACAATAGTCCGATTTTCAGAAATTAAGGATGATATTCCGGGGTTTAAGTGGGATGATCCCGAACACGCTGTAGCAGCTTATATCCGTGTGTTTAAAGAAATAGGTCTTTCATTCCTCCATCCTTCGACTAACCAATTCTCGGAAGTTCTCACCAATGGATTGACATTTCATCAAACCGTACGCAAATATTGGGATGGGATGATTATAGGAGTTGGAAATTTAAATTCAGAATCGGCATCAAGTGCAATTATGGATGGAACGATTGATTTAGCTGCATTCGGACGCCCACTGCTTGCCAACCCGGATTTTATCCAACGGATTAAAAGCGGATCGACACTTGCACCATACGATTCTAGAATTCAACTCACCACAAAACCATGATGGCTTATGAAATGAAAGTAAGTTGTTACGACGATTTTGACCGACCAGTAAAAAATGTTACCATAACCGCCGTTAAATTTACCGATTGCACCTCTTGGAAGTTATAATAGCCACTCTATTTCTGAGAGTGGATTTTTTATTCCTATTACTGGCCTCCTGCACACCAAATATGCTTATTTATAATCTTAGCTGGAACATGAATCTTTCGTTTTCCGGCTAGCTTTAACATGTTTAAGCTGAGCAACAATAATGACGCTAATGATGACCAGAAGGAACCACGAACTGATCTTACTGAAACTAACCAGTTGCCAGACTTGGTATTGGTCAGGATATTTCCAGGCATTAAAGAATGTAGCTATATTTTCGGCTAACCAGATGAAAAAACCTACTATGAAAAAAGCCAGTGTCAAGGGCATTCGATAAGTAATGGTCCGTACCCGATATATGATCCATGTTCTCCAAAAGACAATGAGCACAAGCGCCGTCAGCCACCAACGAAAATCTGGAATAAAATGATGTGTGAAAAAGTTCAGATAGATGGCTCCTCCCAGTAACCCCGCAGAAGTAAGCCCCGGCCAGCCGGTCATGTCCATCTTCAGTCTACGCCATACCTGACACATAAAGCTTGCGACACTTGCATACATAAATCCGCTATAGAGCGGTACACCGAGTACCTTCGTAAGCCCGGGCTCAGGGTATGACCATGATCCCATCCTTACCTTATATATTTCCAGCAACAAACCAATAAAGTGAAAGATACAGATAACTTTAATTTCATCGCGTGTCTCGAGTCTACTGCGGTACATGAGGTACTGCACGGTAAGCAGTATAAAAAGAATGGCATCATAACGGTAAACGAAAGGCACCTCTATTACGCTAGAAAGAGCTAAAGTCCCAAAGATCGCAATAGGAAAAATGCAACTCATCGCCTGATGATAGCCAAAATGCAGTAGTTGTATTATTGTTTTCAATAATATTATCTCCTCGCCGGGTCCTCGATACGCAAAACTGCCCAATAGCTTAACGAGGCTACCGATCATCTACGGCAGCCTCGTGGTGTAATTTATTGCGCTCTCTCGTCACTTTTGTATTCTAAAATATCTCCAGGTTGGCATTCTAAGGCTTTGCAAATTGCTTCTAAAGTTGAAAGCCTAATTGCTTTTGCCTTTCCATTTTTCAATATAGAAAGGTTAGCCATTGTTATTCCAACCCTCTCCGAAAGTTCTGTTACGCTCATTTTCCTTTTAGCTAGCATCACGTCAATATTGATAATAATCGCCATTGTTTTCACCTCAGACCGTTAAGTCATTTTCTGATTTTATATCTATGGCATTTTTTAATAGCTTTTGAAGAACAGCAGCAAAGACTGCAATCACAATTGAAGCAAAAGTAATAACCAATCCGAGTGCTGCGAGGCCTGGGGCGTCGTCTTCCTGCGCCATGAAAAATAAGAATGGCATGCATGCCGCAAACAAAATACTGATTGTGAATGCACAGTATTTTATATTCTTTAAAGCTCTTACAGATAATTCTGAGAAAGCTTTGTTCTTGTCAATATAGCTTAGAAGTCTTAAAGCCTGATACAATGCAACGAAATACGGTATCGCTGCTACATACAAACTGATTATAACGGGATATATCCAATAAGCCGGATAATGTTCTGCTGCTTCATTAGCTATCCAAGGCAACCAAAATATACACAAAGCAAGAACCGGAATTCCAATAAGAAAAACAGTTACCTTTAAAAAGAGTGTTGTTCCTCGTTCCATAAAATGCACCCCACTTAGTTATTATCAATTTGAAATTAACACAAAATTTATCGTTTTACAATATATAATTACTGATTATAATTATATTATTGTTGTTATATAAATATACATTTAATTTTAGACAAAGATAAAAAGCATTCCCCATTACCAAGAAATGCTCTGTACCTTTTATTTCAACCCAACTCATTAAGCTAACTGGCAGATTGGTTTAATAAATACCTGGATTCTGCAAACGAAATAGGAGCAGATGGCTTAAGTGCATCTGCTCCTTAATTTAACTTTCGAAATAGCGATTGTTAGATATCAAGTTTACGGGTAGCGATCCATTTCACCATTTCAGGATCGCGATGTGAAAAGAACAGGCTCTGTTTCGTATCTAATGCAGCAATCGACTCCATATCCTCTTGGCTTAATTCAAAATCGAAGATGTTGAAGTTTTCGATAATTCTTTCTTTACGAACTGACTTTGGAATCACAACGACTTCTCTTTGTGTTAACCAACGTAAAACCACCTGAGCAACGGATTTATTATGCTTTTCAGCTATGGATACCAATACCTCATTCTGGAACAAGTTATTTTTTCCTTCAGCAAAAGGCGCCCAGGACTCAATCTGAACATTGTTCTCTTTCATGAATTTTGCACTTTCGATTTGCTGATTGAAAGGGTGCGTTTCAACCTGGTTTACGGCAGGAACTACTTCATTATGAATAATCAAATCGATCAGGCGATCCTCATGGAAGTTACTCACGCCGATAGCACGGACCTTTCCTTCACGATACAATTCCTCCATAGCGCGCCAAGAGCCGTGCACATCGCCAAATGGCTGATGAATTAAATACAAATCCAAATATTCAAGTTGCAATCTTTCCAGTGATTTTTCAAATGCTTTCTTTGTGCGCTCATAACCAGTATCCTGAACCCAAAGCTTCGTAGTGATAAACAATTCCTCTCTTGCCACGCCACTCCGTTTGATTGCTCTGCCAACCGCTTCTTCATTTAGATAAGAGGCAGCGGTATCAATCAGACGATAGCTTGCCATAATGGCATCATAAACGCTTTGTTCGCATTCATTTTGATCAGCAATCTGAAAAACGCCAAAACCGAGTATTGGCATCTGAACCCCATTGTTCAAAATTACTTTTTGCATATAAAATCCTCCAGTTATTTAAAATTATTTGTAAATCGATTTGATCTTATCCATTACATTCATACCAGGCTCACTCCGTCGCCGCGCGTTTCGAGAACGTACGGGTAAGCCCGAAGGAAACGGACGCCACGATGACCGCAGCCGCGACCGCAGCGGCTCCAATCCAGCAGATCGACAATATCGATGATCCACCCACGGCAACTCCTCCGATACCAGCGCCAACTGCAAATCCGAGCTGTACGAAAGTGCTGTTTATGCGGAGAATGATACCGGCTTCCGGAGCGAGTGAAAGAAGATTAAAATTCTGCGTCGGTCCGAACGTCCAAGCAGCGATTGTCCAAAGGATGAGTAACGGGATGGCGAGCGCCAGCAGCAGTTGCTTACGCCGTCCCATTTTCGCAGTCACTGCCATGACTACAGGGGTACCCATTGCAGTGGCAAGCGCGAATACAGTGATAAGCTGTCCCGCCGCCGATAACGATACGCCGACGGAAGCAGCGACCTCATCTAAAATACCTGAGATCACGAATTGTGACGTACCGACCAAAAAGCTGATAAGGGTCAGCATGTAAATTTTCCAGGTGTTGCTCATAGAAATGTATTCTCTCCCCCTTTTCACATCCTTATTATGGACCAAATGACAAAGCGACCGTTATCCCATTCGTATCAAATGTTTGCCTAATCCTCTCACTACCACTTATGTGACAGACGAATATAGATTATAATCGAACTATAATGAATGACGGAATAAGGAGGATCAAATGTCTGAAACAATCACTAAACAGCAGAATGAGCTCGTCAAAATCATTGAGCGTTATTCAGAAAAGGACGGAGTTCACCGAACCGCTATTCCGTCTTTATTTTTCATGCGTCAGTCGAATACGACCAGACCAAACCACGGAGTTTACAAACCTTCCTTATGTATGGTAGTTCAAGGGGCGAAGGAGGTATGGCTGGCACAGGAGCGCTTTAAATACAGTCCTGCCGATTACCTTGTTGCATCCGTTCACTTGCCAGTTACCGCCCAAGTCACTGAAGCCACTCCCGATGTGCCATATTTGGGTTTCAAACTTGAATTTACATCGAGTCAAATCTTAGAGGTTTTACATGATTCTGAACATCGAGTTCATCCGAAAGTAAATCCTAAACGAGCTATGTTTGTTAGCCGGATGGAATCGTCTTTATTGGATGCGGTCATTAGGTTAGCTCGTTTGTTAGATCATCCTAAAGACATTCCTGTGCTTGCTTCACTATTTACTAAGGAAATTCTTTATCGGGTACTGCAAGGTCAGAACGGGATTATTTTGGAGCAAATTATGGAAGGAAGTTCAACCCATCAAATCAAAGATGTTATTGAACAAATCATGAATAACTATGATCGATCTTTTCGGATTGAGGAGCTTGCAGAAATAGCGAATATGAGTGTTTCTTCGTTACATCGGCACTTTAAAGAAGTAACTGCCATGAGTCCTCTTCAGTTCCAAAAACAACTGAGGCTTCAGGAAGCCCGTCGCCTACTATTAACCGAGTCAGCCGATGCCGCTGATGTGGCATTTAGGGTAGGCTATGAAAGTCCCTCGCAATTCAGCCGTGAGTATTCCCGAATGTTTGGCTTTCCGCCTAGACAAGATATAAAGCGCCTAAGAGCATAAACGATATTTTTTGATTTCCGCTACCATGAAAATTTAACTTCGGTCACTTGGTAAAAAGACAATACTGAAGAAGACGCGGCTCATTCATTTTAAAAAAAGATGCAGCGCCTAGAATGGTAATGCGTAGATGTGCGGCTTCAGTTAAGGCGGATTTTAAATATTTGTTCCCTTTCTTCCCTTTAGAAGACTTTCGCTTACCTGCACTTTCATTATGTCCGGGAACAAGTGCTGCCCAAGAACATAATCGAGCTGCACTTTGAAATTGCTTCCCCACATCGGTTCCAATTTCAGCTAAGATTTGTTGGGCCATACGAGTGGCAATCCCAGGTATAGAATCTAATCGTTCGATCTCTTCTTGATTAGAGCCGACTCTCTCGGCAACCTCTTGATCTAGCCTTTCGATTTGTTCCGTTAGAAAGTCAATGTGATTTAGAATGGTCTTGAGCATCATGCGTTGATGGGGATTAACATAGCCTCTAAGAGCAAGCTCAAGATCTTCCTTCTTCTTTTTCATGGATCGCCGAGCGAAGTTTGCTAATTTCTCTGGATCTTCTTCGCCATCTGCGATGGCGTGAAGCATATCCTTAGAGGAGACCCCCATAATATCTGAAACTACAGAGCTAAGCTTGATGTTTGCTCCTTCTAATACCTTTTGAATCCGATTATGTTGTCGAGCCCGTTCTTCAATGATACTCCGGCGATAACGTACGAGTTCTCGTAATTCTCGTTGATTTCGGTTTGGAATGAAACTAGCTTTCAAAAGTCCATGACGAAGAAGTTGGGCAATCCATTCCGCATCTTTGACATCTGTTTTACGACCTGGGAGTGCCTTCATGTGTTGAGCATTCACGACTAAAAATTCAATGTCTTCAGCTTCAAGCAGGTTAACAATAGGTTTCCAAAATACGCCTGTACTTTCCATTGCTACGTGGGTACATCCATGCTGTTTAATCCAGTCAATTAACTGTAAGAGGAAGACCGTTTTAGTGGAAAATGTTTGAATCTCCTTTCCTTCAGGTGTCATGATACACGCAGTAATGGATTTTTTATGAATATCCATCCCACATGCACGCTCAATGAGTATATCCATTGAAAAAGATCCTTTCTATGGCTACAAGTAGTGGAGGCTGGTGCAAAAACCAAAATAGGATTAATCTACCATGAGTGCTTCCCATAAGGGAGCGACTGTCTGTGATGCACCGTGGTCGTTGGAGTCAGACTAACGGATGGGCTCTACTGGCACCATAGCGTATCGACCTTCCTCACCCAGCCATAGTATTCTATACCCGTTCTGCACACATTTCATCCTCTGTGGTGTAGCGCTGGTTTTGCGCTACATGGATGGCTAACGGGCAGTTTAGCATGGAAGCCTTGAGGTCCTTGAATGAATTAGAGTCAATATTGAAGAAATAAATTGATTCACATTTTACTGGAGAGTTATAAGTATGAGTTCCACACTAAGTGTTCAATTAAAGGGGCTAAGTGATAGCGTTATCCCCGACTGGATATCAGAAATGAACAAATTTAACATGAAGGTAGAAGTGCACCCGGATTTTTTCAGTTAATAGTCGCTTTTAGAGGGCGTGAACAGGAGTAAATGCGAAAGCGGCCTGACTTTTCATCAGGTCGCTTCCTCCGTGATTACTCTTTGGGGATGGGGCGATAATCTATGGCTCTTCACAGGTCTACCAGGCCGAAGCGTTCTTGCGGGCAAGTTCATCAATGAGTCCAAGTTTAATCATTTCCTCAACCATGATTTCCTCAAGATCTTCGCTATTAAAGTCCTTAGCATTAAAATCACGGATCAATGCCAGCTTGCCTGCGTATGTGGCGCGTGCCAGGTATTCCTGCAGCTCCTCTGCTTCCAAATCGTCATCAACGAGGAGCGATTCATGTTGGCGGCCGTTTTCATCCGGATGTATATTGGTAACGCCCAGTCCATCATGCGTGGCCACAACTATTCTCTTAGCCCGCTCAGCATTTACACGGCCTAAGTATGCGTATGGCTGCTCTATCATCGGAAGGTTCAGGGTTTCAACCATTCTGTCCTTGATTTGACGGCTGCACACCTTCTCTTCTTCGGTTGGCGCCCACTCACTTTGCTCGTCTTGCTTTTGATGGGCTAGATAAGCTTCCTCGTTATCGAACAAATAGTATAAAAGTGATTCATGTATCGCGATGATGCTTAGGAACTCCCTGATATTGTTGGCGACGACTTCTCCGGCCTGATCCCCACCCATTGGCGAAACCATAACGATTGGTGCTTCGTTCAGTTCGGTCACCGCTCCAAACTCGGTCAGGAATCCATAGTGAACGCCATCTCCACCTGTCCAGCCGAATGCAATCACGTCCCACGGGGTATTCCTGTACTCGCTATGGTAGTTGCCGCCGTAGAAACCAAGCTCGTCCCACAAAGACAGTCCCTCTTTTTGAAGCTGATCGTCCAAGGTATAGAGGGCATCTAAGATAGCGGGAGGAGAATATTTCCCAAAATTGATTTTTTCGCTTTCCTCGGCACTCATAGAATTAGTAGCTTCAATAATCATCTCTTCCGGCTCTGGCTCCGGCTGCTGCCCATGCTGCAGGCGACTTTCGTGCTGAGCAATTATCCCGAGATCGGTAACGACACCGGGCGTTGGAGAAGTCGTGATCGTCATAGTGTCCGTCTTCGAGGAATATTCGATTTCTGCAAATGTCCTCATTTCTAACAGTTTTGAGGTAATATAGATATGACCGTCAATAAGACGAAGTCCATCTTCCCATTCATCATGCAAATAAGTTGTAGACTTTCTTCCTGGTGAACTGAAGGAGAGCGAGATCGAACCGCCATCTTCATGGTTGTATGTCCATCCCATAGCCTTAATAACGGGATCAAGAGGAAGGTACTTTTTCCTCCCATCCTTAAGAGGAAGAATTTCGAGCTGAAGTTGGTTTCCATCCACATTGATGTTCAAGGGGTTCCCTGCTTTCTGTATAGGTTTGACAAATTATTCATCCCAGTTAAATGTAAATAAAGGTCAATTATCAGCGTTTTCACTAGAATATTATAGCATCTATCGGTATTTGGAAAGAGAAATCTAATCTATCTTATTTCAATAATTTTATTAACTGTACTTCCAAAAGTACGAGCCACCTTTACCCCTCCAGATTACGTTAAATAGGATCATGTTTATCCAAATTATAACACAAAATTCCAAATGTTTTACATGGAAATCCTACTTTTTACATAATTCTTTTGAACTATACGTCTGAATTTCGACAACAAAAAGAGTCTGTCTATAGACAGACTCAATAGTCTTAACGTTTCGCCTTATAAAACTCATGATACAGCTTCATGAGCGCCCTTTTCTCAATCCGCGACACATAACTCCGGCTAATCCCCAGTTCCTTGGCAATCTCCCGTTGCGTCCGCTCCTCCCCGCCTGTATCCAGCCCAACATTCTTTAAACAAACCCTTAGAGATGCCAATGATTTTCTGATATTTGTTTATATCTTTTATTTCAGTAAAAAAGAAAGTATAAATTAAGTATAAAGCAACCATAGGAAGTTGATGTTTCCTTGGGCTTGTAAATATTATGCTATCATAAACCTTCATTAATTCAGATATGTCTATGAAATTCGAATCATGTCTGAATAGTCCTTCTACTATCTGTAGAAATCCTTCTAGTTTTTTGTCAGCATACTCATATGTGAAATTACTTGATTGATGAACCCAATATTCTGGGGATAGTTTGAAATATACAATACCAGGAAGGTCATCGCGCCAATTATATTCCTCCCTTTCAACTGAAGGTTGATAATTAATAAAATTAATAATCACATGTCGTACCAATCTTTGAAAGCCGTTAAACGTAAGATAAGGAGTGTTATCCCACGTAAAAACTTCGTCACCAGCTATTTGATCGATCTTTAGTTGTTTTATCATTGTGCCTAATTTGTGAACATATTGAGATCTCATAGTGTATGCATTAATTAAAGCTGCACTTACATCGCTTTTTCTTAATGGATAATGAACTCCTTCTTCTATATTAATAAAATATTCATCATCAATATAACTTTGGATGAAGTCCACAAATCTTTTCTGTAGTTTTAAATGACTTGACTGTGCAAGAATTTGACGGATATTATCAGCTTTTTCATCATCAATTTTAAACAGAATTTTATCCAACTTTGTCCTTACATTTTGATCGTAATCATTCCATGTGGGCTCGTATTGGTCAAAATTCTGGGAAAGAGACTCAAGGCAGTAGACAATTAAGGAATATGAAAGATCAATATTATGATTAAGTGTTAAAAACGAATGATACAAATTGTCAAGACATGCTATAAGTAATTTATAAACAATACGAGGTAAGGAAATAACTTTGGAAACAAATTCAACAAATCGATTTAGATCATCCTGTGAGCAGCTAATCTCCTCATTAAAATAGCGACTTACATACTTATAAGGTTGGAAATAGTCAGTGATATTAGAACGCCCAGATCGACAATTGAGTATTACATCATTTTTTTCAGTGCTAAAAAATGCTTTAAGACCAAAATAACAAAGCAGTTTGAACTGATGTATAATTTCAGGATCCCCTGTTCTAACAAGAGTAGCTCCTCCTGAATACTCTACTTCTAATTGATTTGTATAAGAAAAAACATAGGAAGAAACCACACCATGAGTATCAATAGGAGTAAGTGTACCAATACACGTTTTTAATGGTTGGTGCAATCTTAAATTTGAGTATAGGACTCCCAATCCCTCATGTGCTTCGATACTGTTAGTCTTATAAAATTTCCCTGAAATAATCTGCAACAAATTCATCACCTCCAAAAAAATTATAACATGTTTTCCATAACCCCACTTGGAAAGCCTTTAAAGAAAATATATTAAAGTTTAAACTGTTAATTGTGTTGATTCTTATCATTAGTCTTTATCTATTCGAACAGTAGGAGATGTTTTAAATGCAATGGTTTATGAGGGAATACGTTAAAAAAAGTTTTGAAATTCTTGTGGAAAATTTACAACATTACTCAAAGTACTCTAGATTCAAGAACGAGGAACAAGTTAAGCGTATTGTCGTCAAAGAATTAGAGTTACCTATAGGAGACAAGTTTATTTTTGAATATGCATCAAATCTAGTTATTGTTGTAAACTTAGCTTTGAAACTTTCAGGAGAACTGCGTGAACCATTTAAGACTGACCTTGTTAAAAAAATAAATAAATTACCCGGTAGTGTTATTCGAATCAGAAGGATCCAACCATCAAACTATGTATTCGGATTAAATTTCAAAACAAATAATAGTCTATATACTTTTACAAATGGGATCCCTTATCTTATCACCCGCAATTCAAAAAGAATGATTGATGAAACTGATCTCACTGAACTTTCCTTAGGTAAAATTCTTCGTGAAGAAGTTAAAATGATCTCTTCGCTATCATTTATTATGAGTTATGGTTCTTGTAATTTGCCCATTAACCAATTTTTCTGTGATATTCCTGAAACACTATTCCACAAATCTAAAAAGTTTGATGATGAAACTGTATTTAGAGCTGCAGCAATCCATCATATTTACTCACTCATATGGTCTCGAGATGACAATGAGTTCTTACTTTCAGAAAATAAATATACCTTCAGAACAGAAAAGATAGATTTCAAAAAAATCCGTTTATATAATAAGAGCTTTAAGATACTCGATAATTTATCATTAAGAACTGCATTTTTATTAATCAAGGCTAAGACATTGAGTTCAAGCTCTGGCTATATTTTTCAAGAAGATGCGTGTGCCAATTTATTTTTCGGACTTGAAGGATGTTTGAGGCTGTTAAACAGAAGATTTTTTGGCGGAGAAAATTTCAATTTCAAAAAGACGATTCAGATGGTTGAAACAGTATTTCAATATGCACCAGGATACTCATATTTGTTAGAAGACGCCTATATGAAACGAACTAATATAGTACATCCTGAATCCAAATTTAATGAAAAGTGGTTCCCAATTCTTTATGCTGATGATTACTACGAGAATCTTGAAATGGCTGTGGATCTTCTATATCATGCATTAACTGGTGACTTTCTTAAGGATGTCGAATTCTAAGAAACAAAGAACTTGAATGATAGAAAAGCTTCTTTTCAAGTACCCGCCTGAGATCCGCAAACTCATCTACATCACCAACATGATCGAGAATTACCACCGTCAACTTCGTAAAGTAACGAAGAAGGGGAAGATCATTTTTCCTATGGATGATGCATTGCTGATGATGTACTCTATCTGGCCACTGTAGATGTCACCCAGAAATGGACAGAACGTGTTCAAAATTGGGGCGAAATGCTGCTCCAGCTTTCGGTCTTATTCCCCGATCGGGTCGGTCAACACTTGCGTTCGATCGCCCCCCCTGGGAGAATCTATACTGAAAAGAGTTTACACTTTATTGACAGACCCTGACAGACCCTTAATTACGTTCCATATTGGTGCTATTTTCGAATCAAGCATTCTAATTCGCTGGACATTCGTCTGGTTTCGTCTACCACTCATATGTTAAATCCAAATAGCTTATACTATTGCATAAATAACTGAAAATAAGAGTTTCATAGCTCTGAGAAAAAAGTATTAAGTTTAATTTCCGCTTCATTTTTTAAAGAAATAAGAGGTCCTTTTTTATGATAATCTGGAATTTGCCTAAGAATCCTATTGAAATAGTTTTTTAAAGCCATACCATAAAATTTATCATAATAATCGTCCAAAATTTCTCCAAACGACTTATTCATTGAACTAATAATCTCAGTAAACAACTCAAATTCTTCTAAGCTTAAAGAGAATAACCCTTTTATATTCAGCACGTTATTAGAGGAAACAAATTCATCATGTGAATTTGCTGACATAAAGTTAGAGGTAGGTAGATTATCCATATTAACAGCCATAAAATAGTATTTTTTATCTTTATTTAATTCTTTATGAATTTTATTTTCAACCAGATCATTCATAACTGTTTTTATTTGGGTTAAAGGCTTTTCAATGTTCTTTTGACGAGAATGTTCGACGCCTTCTTTTCTTGCAAAATCTTTGGTAACATCTTTTCTTACCCTATAACCTTTCACTTCAATTACTAATACTGTATCTTTGTACATTAAAAAAACATCTGACGATCTTTTAGAGGAACTATTATACTCAAACTCCTCTAGGGAAAAGTAATTATTATTATGTTTGGGTATTTCTAGTACCTTGACCGCATCAAATTTCAGGGTATAAATGTTTCAATTTGCCTCTGGCCTGCTGAGTGGTAAAGTGCCACTCCACGGACTTTTGTGCCTGGTTGCGATCGACTTCCCATGCCGTGATTTCGCGTTGCAATTGTTCGATAGAGCCGATGCGCCGATCCAGACATTGGATCGTCATAGAACTCAGTTCAATTTCGGCCATGTTTAGCCAGCTTCCATGCTTGGGAGTGTAGTGGATTTCCAATCGTTTCGCTAAAGATAAGGCCTGTTCTGGCGGAAAGGTTTCATATAACGAAGAGATTGTGTGCGTGTTCAAATTGTCCATGACGAGCCGAACCCGTTTCGCATCGGGATAGTGAACGTCCAGTAATTCCTGGATTTGAAGTGCCCAATCTGCTTTGGTTCGTCTTTCGCTTGCCTGTACGTGACGCCATCCAGCTAACGGTTCCGTAAACAAAAACACACTGCAGCTTCCCTTTCGTACGTATTCGTAATCTTCACGCCGCACTTGCCCAGGTTTCATCGGTTCGGATGGACGAGAATCCTCCAGAAGCTGAATCGGCTGTTCGTCCATACAAATTAGTGGGATTTCAGGATCGTAAGGCAGGGCATACGTCTCCAAAACATCCTCCATTCGGGCGACAAATTCGGCGCTGGACTTGGCGGGAATACACCATTGTTTCTTTAAGTGAGGCTTAAGTTTCGTTTTTTTAACGTGGCTCGAATCGTCTCTCGTCCCACCGATTCTATAATATTCAGTTCGATGACCCGGCGCGTCAATAGACGAATGGTCCAGCGAGCATAGCCCACCGGCGGCTCGGAACAGGCCAGTGCAATGATCCGGGCCTCCAGTTCTCCCGTAATCACAGAGGGATGCCCCGGCTCCGACCGTTTTCGATACTGCAATGTGGCCTCTAAGCCGCGGGTACAGTAACTCTTCACGGTATGATGAATCGTGACGTCACTAACACCAACTCGCTGGGCAATCTCCATCTGCTTGGGAATGGCTCCTTGACTTTCATCTACCAGCATGAGGATGAGGCAGCGATTTCGAATTCCCCGTGAAGTCTCCTTCGCATGAAGAAGTTGCTGAAGCCGTTCGCGTTCTTCGTCTTTCAGTTCAACCACGTATTTTTTGTTCATTGGTAAGCCCTCCCATTTGACTCTATATGGAGAGCTTAAAGGTAATATTATTCACGGTCAAGGTACTAGTACCTTGACCGCATCAAATTTCAGGGTATAAATGTTTCAATTTGCCTCTGGCCTGCTGAGTGGTAAAGTGCCACTCCACGGACTTTTGTGCCTGGTTGCGATCGACTTCCCATGCCGTGATTTCGCGTTGCAATTGTTCGATAGAGCCGATGCGCCGATCCAGACATTGGATCGTCATAGAACTCAGTTCAATTTCGGCCATGTTTAGCCAGCTTCCATGCTTGGGAGTGTAGTGGATTTCCAATCGTTTCGCTAAAGATAAGGCCTGTTCTGGCGGAAAGGTTTCATATAACGAAGAGATTGTGTGCGTGTTCAAATTGTCCATGACGAGCCGAACCCGTTTCGCATCGGGATAGTGAACGTCCAGTAATTCCTGGATTTGAAGTGCCCAATCTGCTTTGGTTCGTCTTTCGCTTGCCTGTACGTGACGCCATCCAGCTAACGGTTCCGTAAACAAAAACACACTGCAGCTTCCCTTTCGTACGTATTCGTAATCTTCACGCCGCACTTGCCCAGGTTTCATCGGTTCGGATGGACGAGAATCCTCCAGAAGCTGAATCGGCTGTTCGTCCATACAAATTAGTGGGATTTCAGGATCGTAAGGCAGGGCATACGTCTCCAAAACATCCTCCATTCGGGCGACAAATTCGGCGCTGGACTTGGCGGGAATACACCATTGTTTCTTTAAGTGAGGCTTAAGTTTCGTTTTTTTAACGTGGCTCGAATCGTCTCTCGTCCCACCGATTCTATAATATTCAGTTCGATGACCCGGCGCGTCAATAGACGAATGGTCCAGCGAGCATAGCCCACCGGCGGCTCGGAACAGGCCAGTGCAATGATCCGGGCCTCCAGTTCTCCCGTAATCACAGAGGGATGCCCCGGCTCCGACCGTTTTCGATACTGCAATGTGGCCTCTAAGCCGCGGGTACAGTAACTCTTCACGGTATGATGAATCGTGACGTCACTAACACCAACTCGCTGGGCAATCTCCATCTGCTTGGGAATGGCTCCTTGACTTTCATCTACCAGCATGAGGATGAGGCAGCGATTTCGAATTCCCCGTGAAGTCTCCTTCGCATGAAGAAGTTGCTGAAGCCGTTCGCGTTCTTCGTCTTTCAGTTCAACCACGTATTTTTTGTTCATTGGTAAGCCCTCCCATTTGACTCTATATGGAGAGCTTAAAGGTAATATTATTCACGGTCAAGGTACTAGTGTTAACCAACAAACATAAGTTTCTAACATAAGGCCGAAATCACTTCTATATTGAATCCTTTTTTTATCTTCTTTCGAAAAACTATCCATTGTCTTTATATATAGTGAGTGAAATAGTAAATCTTCAAGTATTTTTCGCTCTATAGGAATAAATTCATTATGACTAATTTTTAAAAATGGTTTTTTCAAAAATAAATCGAATGAAAAATTGACATGAGTCTCATTATTAATTTCATCTTCCTGTAATATCCATTTATTCGCTTCATATATATCAAAACTCATCTCTTTCAATATATTAGCAAAATACTCCTTGGACTTATCGCTAGCAGGTAAAAGCGTATTAGGGTTAATAAACCAATTATCCCTAATTAATCCAGTGTCATTATAAATATTTAACACTCTAAAAACTAACGCACTAGTTAAATATATGTATTTCTCCAAGGATATATTGAATTTTAATAAAAAAGAGTTTTGTACACTTTCAAGCGATGTTTCCTGTTTACTTCCTTTATTAAAGGGAGATTTAATAAATATAAAATATGATCTAATAAATTGTTGCGATGCATTATCATATCTATTAAAGAACGAATTCGCATCAATATATGTTTTTAAATCATTTTCATCATATTTCATTTCCGTTTCTTGTAATGATAAAATTAATTTGATTGAATTTGAAAATTCATTCTTATTTTTTATATAATTTCCTGTAGATTCTGACCCTATGTTCTTCAATAAGTATTTCCATGTCAAAAGAACTCCATGGCGTGTTATTAGTTGACTAGGGCGTGTCTGAAAACTAATCTTAATGGAGCTATTTCAACAAAATCATCGCAGAAGCCAGAAAGGCAAAGCTCAAAAAGTTTCGGGAAAGTTTGTCATAGCGTGTTGCGATCCCACGAAATTGTTTGAGTTTGTTGAAAAAACATTCCACAAGATGGCGTTCTTTATAATGGTAAAAATCACAGTCCCAAGGATCTGTCGTATTGGATTTAGGCGGGATGCAGAACGTTGCGTTTTGGGATTCAATATACGTTCGAATGCTAAGAGTTCCGTAAGCTTTATCGGCTAAAACAGCACTGCCAGACAACGTTACGTCAGAGAGGACGTGGGCGGCTACCGTACAGTCATGGATATTTCCAGGTGTTAAATACAGGCGAATTGGATTGCCCAGCGCATCTACTACGGCGTGGATTTTGGTATTACGGCCCCCTCGGGAAAGTCCGATTTCTTGATTGGTTTCGGCGTTTTCGGCCCCTTTTTAGCCCCCGCTGCGTGCTGATGAACTTTACAGGAGGTGCTGTCCAGAGAGACATCCTGCAAGTCCGCATCGCGGGTCAAGGCCTCAAAAATCTTTTGAAAAAGGTCGTCGTTACTCCACAAACGAAATCGGGAATACACAGTTTTCCAAGGACCAAACCGTTCAGGCAAATCACGCCAAGGCGCACCTGTTTTGACTTTCCAGAGCATTCCATTAAGCATCACTCGGTTGGATTTTGAGGGCCTGCCTTCTCCTGTGTTTTCGGGTGGCAATAAATCTTGTATTCGTTCCCAGTCCTGGTCTTTAATTTCGTGGCGTCTTAGCATCTTTTTACAAGCTCCTTGTAATTTCGTCCTTGTAAAATTATGCTACGGTTACGTTTTTGAAGCAATATCTAGTTTTCAGACACGCCCTAGTTTCAAGATACTTTATTCTTTTATAACTTTTTTTATGTTTTTTATTTATTTTAGATTCTCTAATAAATTCACTAATAATTTTTTCATTGTCTTTACTATGTTTGCTACTATCATTAAATCCTAGTCTCGATAATATTCTCGCTAAAACCACAACTTCCGTTTCATTGTATTTCTGCTTTAGAATCTCTTTAACAGTTGGATTTTTGAAAATTTTCGAATACTCTGCATATGTTAATACATTCACTAGGTTAGCCTCCATTTTAATTAACTCACACTTATAATAGCGAAACTTTGAAAAATACATATCGTTCTTTAAATACTTTCCTTAAAGTTTAACTCAATCCCTCTTCACTATTATCACCCTTATAAAAGCATAAATATAGTCCTCTGTTAAAACAAAAAACATAGAAAACATTTCGACAAAACCGTCCTCTAGCCCTGCCAAATCATGAGACATATCTCCAATTGGCCGAATTATTAAATTTGACATATAGTACTCTCTCCTTTAAAATTTTAATCTTCTATAAGTTCAACTAACAATTTTAAAGGGTAGTTGTTTAGAACGGTGTTCAGAAAAGCTAAATACGACTGGGCTGTGCACTGCACGTCTACTTGTGTAAAGACGACCGATTCCAATCACGATTTGCCCATTATCACGAAGCTGTTGAATCAGAAATCCATAAAGACCAAGCCTAATAAAATCTGGGTCACATACAATATGTCATTCCCCACCGAGAAGGCCGGCTATATCTGGCCAGTTTGCTCTTTTTTATAACCGAAAGCGAGTCAATGGTGCGCTGATTTTTTCCCCCTGTCCAGTTTGCAGCAAAGTTCAAAAAGAGAAAAACCGCATTATTCACTTTTTCATCCACTTTCTTGACGGAAGTCCTATACTTCAGCCAACGCCTGTGAAAAAAGAGATCACTCTTTAAATCATTTATTAAGTCGATTTTTCACATCACCATGTATTATCTCAATCGTAAACTTAATCCAAAGCTTTTCGTATTTCTTCTATCTTTTCCTGAGTAAACAAATATCTTTTTCGTCCATCCTTAAATACAACCGTTTGGTCAGGTATAATCCCCTTATCTTGAAGTAACAATTTCAGTTTCTTCTCTCCAATATGCATTATTTTCATCACTTCAGATAAATAATATCCTTTTACTTCCTGTCGCTCGTTTTTCAACTTTGCGATACACTTTTCCAATTCATACTCAGAATACAAAGCATCAGCAAGTGTTCCGCTAAAACATCTCCTTCTTGGATGAATCAAACCCGCTCTTGTGAATCGAATCAGATCTATTATCTTAAGACCGTTAACAGAGTACTTTATTAATGCTTCGTGAAAAGAAATCCCACGGAAGGAACGTTGATAAGGACCTGAGCAATCTAAAAGCAACTCTTCTATGTCTCGTTTTAATATCATCTTGTGAGTTACATATGGAGTAACAACCTCCTTAAGAATTTCTTCATTAATCAAATGAGCAACCGACTCACGTGTGATCCCAAGAATTGAAGCAGCATCATGTTTATGTATGTAACTATCCCTCTCTTCAATCAACTTGTTCAGAGACGTTTGATTAACGATATACCTCTGATGCACTCCAAACGGATTTGACTTCATTTCAAGTCTACCAATTTGTTGGAGATGTTTTATTTTTCCGTAACACATTCCTGTTTCATTCTTCACTTCTTCTCTACGAAGCGACACTCGCTGTCTTAGCAAATCTTTATTATTTTTAAATATGGAAAAATCTTTTCGTATAGCGCCTTCATTCAATTTTTGAATCCAAAACTGTTCATAAGCATTTCTTATCCATGAAAATTCTTTTGCAATCAGTCCTTGTTCATATCTAACTTTCTGCTCATACATTGTTCCTTTATTTTTCTTGGAAAACTCGTTTAGCACTTGATAATAGTGGGTTGGAAAATCTTGATACATCCATATGAAATTCCCCCAAGAAACTAGGTGTTTTAGATTATCCAAATTCCCATTTCGTTTATTTGAAAATGTGTGTATTGGAATGGGCTGATTATCAATGAAGCTCTGCAGTCCCTCTAGAATATGAAAAGAAAGCTCAGCTAAACGAAAAAACTGTTCGACTTCTATTATTCCGATATCATTTAATACAGGATCATCCTCAAGAAAACAACGTTGAATTAGTGCTTGGGAAGACATGTAAAAGGGTGTAGGTTTATATCTGTTTTCATTAGGAGTTAATAATTGATAACCGCACCGTTTACAACTTCCTAACTGCAGTATTTCGTGTAAAGTAAAATTTTTGTGACATTTGGGACAATGATCAATGAGAATTTGTTGATGTTCCACGCACATACAAACTGGATGAAATCCCCATATGTACTGATGGATGCCTTTTAAGTTTAGGCATTCTGAACAAAACTTAACTTTATTTCTGAGGATATACTTTTTACCAGATTCTTGATTTTTATTCCATTTCGAGTAGCTTCGAGAGTATAAACGATCCATTGTTTCATTAGTTAATCGTCCCAAAATAACCGTATCTTCCTTCTCAAATATATTATTTTGAAGATCCCTTGTTGAAGATGTTAGCAGATTGTAAATACCTAAACTAGTTTGATATTGATTTTGGTATACGATACGTTCTATATAGCCGGTCAGACTCTCCTCCTCATTTAATTGAGGTCTCAAAAGAAACTGCATCTTACTCCTCCTAATTTGGTTTCTACCATTTATTATTTCCAAATTAAAAGAATATACTCTACTATAAAAAAAAGCCCTACAGATTTAGTAGGGTTAGTAGCGTAGAAATTTATGAAACACCATATTGCCAACAACTTGTGATTGTAGTAGTCACTCACCTCCTCTTATTTTTCTCGGGCGAAGCTTGAAAGAGATTAGCCTGAAGTTTTTGCTCCTTCTCTATTTCCTCCATTAAATCAAATCTATTTTGTTCGAAGGGATTTATTGCATATGGACGAGTAGAGCGCGTAATTCTATCAAAGGCATCTCGTAAATCGATCTCGCTTATTTGATCGTCTCCCTTTTTGAGTGCATATTTTGTTGCTTGTTTAAGTAAGCGCATGATGTATCGAGGAATACCCGATGAGAAATAATAAATTTTAGCAGCAATCTCAGGATCGGATATATGTGAAAGGTTCGAAAACGGTAATAGTTTATCAATCGATACCAGGAATTTCCTAAACTCAATAATTTGTTCTTTAGAAGAGAAAGAAAAAGGTGGTAGCACAACCCGATTAGGGTAACGCCCATCTAATTGCTCATTATGTTCGAATATTCGTTCTGACACAGGCAACCCACAAAGTACTACTGGAATGTTTACCTCATCAATAAAAGTTTTGAGCCAGTCGGAGGCAGTAGCAAGAACATGATCTGTATCACGATCAATTAAATGATGAAATTCATCTAGAATAATCATCTGAATATCACAAGCTTTGACAAAATGTTGGATTCGGTTAGTCATATTTTCTTCTGTACCTTTATCAAAAAGTGGATCTCCCATTATTCTAAGAATTTTTGAAGCCAAGACTTTAGGTGAGCGAGCCCTTGGAGGGACTTTTAGGAGCAATACCGGAATAACGGTTCGTTCTGTTTCCTCTTTTCTTGGATAATTGGATACATACAGTTCGACCAAAGTTGACTTTCCGGCTCCGGTAGGACCAATAATACATAATTGTTCTGTTATTAAACTATCTTTAGAGAGTTCATGAATTTCTTCTAACTCTAAGAGTACCTCGGAAAATTTAGGGTGCATGACTAATATAGATTCGACATGCGCTATCCTTAGATTGTACTCACTAACTGATACTCGCTTCCCATTAAGAGGCTCAAAGATGGGTTTCACCATAATTTTCTACCCACTCTCATTCGATTTTTTACGAATAATCGTATCGTATTCTTCTAATTCAATATCGAGATCCTCGAAAATTGATTGACCTATTGAAGGTGTATTTGATTCTGATTTTGTATTTTTTTGTTTTCCATTGCTTTTTTTCCGTTTGGAAAGTATCTGCTTATTGTCCTCAACGTATTCGAGCGATTCATCGACTAAACGAATTGACTCCAAGTCACTCGGTGCTAATTGAGCATCAAAGGTAACTTGAATAGCAGCTAGATTTTTTGACATGATTTGTGCTCGTTTATCTTTAGGTAACTGTTCAATTTTTTTCAGACGCCTTTTACTATCAGTAATCAGTTTAGAAATAGCTCGATCTGCAGCGGCCAAATCAGATGTGTCAAACTCACGATAGGCATTCTCATTGTTATAAGAATAAGCATGTAATTGCTCATAGTGAACCGGATAAGAGTCATTGATCTTTTTATTCTTCAAACTATTACCGGTTGGGTATGCCTCAATATATTGCTGGTTTTCTTCATCGTAGATGTATACTGTTCTCATGTCTGCCATATTAAAACGGACCCTGACGTGCTCTGTATCTTTTCTTCGTTTTTTACGATCAGCCAACTCCATGAGTAATGAACTGTTATAATGTTGCGATTGAATCTCGATCCCTTTATTGGTGATCTTCCGAGGTTCTATCCCAGATCCCAATAATATTATCAATTCTTCTTTGCTATATGGTAGTTGTCTTTGAACATTCATTTCTTTTAGTCCTTGCTTCCATATAAAATCAGGAGTCCCTCCAACTGCAATGCTATAATCGTTAGCAATTTTATCAATAAAAATAATGTGAATGATATTGTACAATGTAAGCAAATCTATACAGGCATTTTTTTCTGATTTATACTGTGATCTTTCTTGTGGATTAGAGAATGTTGTACCAGGAAATTGGTGAATTATATGATTGATCCTTTTTAATGCTCTCTCGATGGTTCCTTTGTGGTGACCCGTTTGAACTGGACAATACTGAAGTTCAACACCAATTAATCCAAGCAAATCCTTAAGATCCTCGGATTCATTAACTTTGGCATTGTCTACAACGACTACCTCAGGACGACCAAATGCTGTCCAGTCATGTTTTAACTGAGGGTAGAGTTTCTTGAGGTGAACTTTAGGTAGCATGGCGTGAAGGAGACATTGTTTGATATCTTTCGTCTGGGGCTCGTTAGGACAAATATAAAAACCAAGAGGATAGTCGCTAAAAACATCAATAGCATAGATAAGATAGTAACGAACACGTTTTAACGTCTCTAAATCAACTATTAGTATATCAAGGGGAGTCCAATCAACTTCGATTCTTTGTAGAGGACGTTCAACATCAATCTCTGTAGTAGATCCGCTTTTATTTAAAGCTGCTTGTACGGGCCCATGTCTTGATCGATCTTTTTGATAGCTATTTGTCTTATCTTGCACAATACGGAAAACTGTCGTTTGACTACATGCTTTAATTTGATCTATTTTTTCACGTAATCTATTGTATTCCTTTACTTGCTCCTTCAATTCAATCCATTTATCTCGAATACTTGTCTCAAGTCCAGTTTTCTCTTCATTTCGAAGTAATGTCTCAATAATTGAAACATTGATTGGGTCGGTATAATAGCCACGCTTTCTAAAACGACCTGTAGAAATTAAGGACCTTTTATCACACGTCTCTAAATATCTTTTTTTCCACTTATATAGCATAGATACTGAACCAATACTCAGCTTCAGATTAGCTGGTAGCGAATCAATGTACCTCTGAATGTCTGCTGGTTTTATTTCACCTGAAATAACAGGATTTAATACTTTATATCGACTCTCCATAATTTCACGTTCCTCATTGGATAACAGATCAGGATCGGACATGCGGGGCAGCAGTTGATAAGTAGATTCTTTCTTTGGAAGAAGCCGTTTTTCAAACCAAGCCACTAATAATTCGTTCATTGAAAAAATCTCTACTTTATTATCATAAGATAAATTAGAAAGCTCCATGTCGTCATTATCCAGATACTTACGAATAACATATTTCTGCTCATTCATTAAAAACTGGACTCCAGGAAATAAAGCGAAACCTTCCATTCACTTACACCTCCAGTTGGATGCTAACTTCTGCTTCATCATTTAACTCCTGACTAATTAAATCCGTGTATATGTTGTGATGATAAATTAGCGAGTAGATTGCTTTGTAGAAGTTTTCAGTTTCGAGTTCGCTACATCTCCCTCTCAATTCACTTATTTTACATCTTTCTAAATCCATCAACTTTTGAGTAATATATAGTAGATCTTTGGTCTCTACAGGTTGAGTGCCTAAACTACGAAGTAGACTTAAGTTTTTTTGAAAATAGCCGGGTCTGATTAAAGTATCCGTTACAATCTTATATTCCCAGCCCAATTGGCTGCAATACGACTGTCCAACGGCATATTTGATCAAATTTTCTTCCGTTCTAAGTTTCCCTTCTGGCTTTATCTCAATGATCCATATTTCACCCGTAATCGTGATAACTTTGAAATCCGGATAATATTTACGTTTTTTTCCTCGATATATATAAGTGATTTTTATTGGCTGACTGATGACTTTCACTATTGAAGGATCAAAATCAAGAACTTTAACATAGTCTCGCTCTATACTACTCTCACAAAGAATCATTGATTTCGTTCTTAGAAAGGGAACCTGAAAACGATGATGCTTTCCCCTACTGGCTTTAATTTTTCGAGCTGGCTTTTCCATAAAAATCACCTCTCTAGTAATTTTACCATTCTATTAATTTTCTAAACCTAAAATGATAGTAAAAGTAAAAAAGAGTTACAATGAGTGGTCTTATTTGCAACAGAAAAAGAACAGGCTCTGCATTTCAATGCAAAATATATGAATGATTAATCCCCCTTCCTGGTATGCCTTGGTTATTTGATATAACAATAATCCCCTAACGCAGGATGCCTCCTTTTAGTTATACTCGCCGAACACATTTCTTCCATATATTCAATCAATTTTCTATCAACTTCAAGTAAATACACGTCACCTGGAAGAACCTTTTTATTATGTGGCTTTATTCCTATACCTGATAATTCGTTCAATAGTTTTTCTGTAGAGTTTATTGTCTTATGCGCTCTAACGATTTCAACTGCAGGAATGTAGTTTTCTCTAAAATATCCATACTCTTTAGAAGAAATTAGTTGAAATTTACCTTTTCTAAACGATTTCGAAACTTGGATGTAACCTAACTTAACCCAACGTTCAACACTACTTCTTTTCACCTTCAATTTTGTTGAAATCTGCTTTATTGTGAGATATTCTCCCATTAAAAATTCTTCAATTTTCCTTTTGTTAAAATAAAAACGATTTAGCCCTATTCCATCACCTATTTTAGTAGCTCTTATTGACCCGCAAACAAGTTCATTTACAAAATCAGCTAAATTCATATCGTAAAATTCACAAAATTTAGCACACTTATAAAAGGTAAGTGATTCTTCTAGGTTTACATTATGATAATCAGCATTTTGTTCAATATTTTCTAACATAGATATCACTTCTTTTTTGTCAAAAAGAATATATGGATTTCCATCAACTTCTGTACCATGGATTGGGTTCAGTATTTTTTTTTGAATCAGATTATCAATTTGATCTAAACCTACCCCAAGTACCTCCGCAATTTCTTTCCGAGATGTCCCCTCAGTAAATGCCTTATGAAAATTACGTTTAGTAGAAGCAATCATTCGTTTATGGTTTTTATTTAGGATAGTTATATCACTTTTGATTCCCTCTGAGTATCCTGTTTCAAAATAATTAAGCAAATAAAAATCAAATGCTTCCCGAACGAAATGAAATTCAGGGTATTCTAAATTTTTCAATATTAAGGTCCTTATTTTGTTATAACTAGTTACGTTCTGATTATTATCCTTTTCATTTAAACGCAAAAAATCAATAAATTCATAAAATCTGACTGGCCAATCTCGAAAGATATCTAAACTGATATCAAGCTTGAAATTCAAGCCACTTTCCATAATTGATTTAGAGAAATTATTAGTGTTTCTTTTGTTAAAGGTACCATTAACCCATCTTGTAACTATTATCATTAAATACAAAAATGAACTAAAAGTTAATTCATTAGTTACGTTTAAATCTTTCGGAAGTTCTCCAGTTTTATAAAATCTTTTATAAAAATAATTTGAAAAAGGCGATTCTATATGCTTAATTTCGGAATCTCTAAAATCAAATCCACATTTACAATGAACTAGTCTTTGCCGGTAAGGGTTGATCTTAGAATTACAATTACAACATCTATCAATCATATAACAGTTATGAATCGGACAAACTGTAAACAATGATAGTTCCCATAAATCTTGATGATAGGGACATTCTAGAAAACAAATCGGGCAAAATCTTTGTTCATGCGCACAAGTTGCGTACCTCCATAAATTAAATCGTATCCCTTCATTTTTTAATACTTCTTCAGCCCCTATTTGTTTTAGTAATACCTTCTCTTCTAAATTAGTTTTTAAAATCAATCTTTCTATGATTTCTAAATTCAACTCATTTTCAGGAATCAATAAATTTAAAAATTTATTATATTTCTGTAGACCAGCTAGTCGAAATAACATTTTTGAGTCTTGGTAATGATTTGCCTCTGAAATCCTCAAAATATAACCTCTAAGGCTTTCGTGCTCATACATCATAGGCCTAATAAGTAATGCTGATTCCAATGCTTCTTTCCTCCCTTCAATTCGCTTATATAATATCAAAACCACCCTTACTTTATAATTAAAGCAGAACACCCAACTAGACACTCAATAAATGATTATCTAAATAAAAAGACGCTCCAATAAAATGGAACGTCCAACTTGTAAAAGTCACTATTCTTTTAATGTCTTCAAAAAAAACCGATCATAGACTTTACCATATATCATTCCAAAGTTCTATTTTTCCCCGCTGCTTTTGCCTTCATTGAATTAATCATTGTCCCAGTTGTTTAAGTTGCAGTAAACGACCACTCTTTATCTGTGCAGCGAAATAGAAATCAATCCACCCAATTATAACAATAAACAAAAAATCAATTTCCATTCTCGAATCACGTATCATACTTGAAATCAACTTTCTGTCTGTTAAAGAGGGATGGGGGACTGCCTCTGGATGTGTATGCCATTCTCCAAGGTAAATGATTTGTCCCCCTGATTCTTCCCAATTTTTATCCACGATTTGCTGAGCTGTTTTTACATCACGTTCAAAAAAGCACCTCCCTGATCTATCCGTTTCAGAAGGCTCACTTACATGTTCGATTACAATTCTATCCATATAAACACGACCGAGCAGAATTCCTCCAGACTCGTGTTGATCTTTCCTGACTTGGCGGTAACTCTCGAAAATCCTTAGAACTTCTTCATTTATAATTACTTCCATTTTCCCAAACGCATACTTCAAGATTGGCATCCCTCACATCTTTGAAATTCAGAAAGAGGAACTCGTCTAGTTGTGTAATCATTAGCCAACCCCCAACGTGAAGATATCTTTCTCCCATTATTCCGTTGCTTAGACAAATCACCCAACCAAGTAAATAAAATGTTTTGATTTATTTTTTCAGAATTAATATCTTCGACAAAATACATGAGATCGTTAATAAAACGTTTAACTTCAACAACACTATAAGGAAAATAAGTACTCTGACAACCTGCTTCTCGGATTGCATATTGGCCAGGATTAATAAGGATGTTTTGCTTAAAAATATGGTCACGGTCAAACAAACAACGTAAGCAACCTTCGTTATTAGGATTCACATATAATGCATGTCCACCCGCTAAAAAAGGCTCTACCCAAACATAAAGAATTGGTTTGTGAATTATTCCTTTTTTCTGGAGGTCGTTAAGTCTTAATTCAATAGGAAGATTTCCAACTGCAACAATCACCAATTCATATTGATTTAGTATAGATTGGTAATCACGTAATATTTTTAGAATGTCCTCATTATATATAGCATGACGGCTATGAGGTAAGCGTGAGGTAAGATGTTGGCTTACAGCATCTACCTTATTTTTACCAACATCAATCGCCCCACATAAATGCCGAGCTATATTTTCAAAGGAGAGTTTATCTTTGTCAACGAGTAAGAGTTCAGTAATCCCCATATCACTTAGAGACTGTGCAATATGGCTGCCAATTGAGCCACACCCGAGCAATGCAACCTTCTCCTGAGGTTTTACTTCACCATCACCGCCACGATGCATAATTCTTTCCTTGTCTACACGAATTACTGAGTATTTCACTAAAGGAACCTGTCGAAAAAAATTCAGTTCCATTCTGGCGTTTGTCATTCCTTTTCGGAATCCGTCAACAGCCTTCTGTTTTTTGCGCTTCTTAATGTATGCCGAGGGGGCTGTTTGCCGGGGCATCTGATGTTCCCATATTCCTAATATTTGTCCCTTTGTAGTAGTTATAGAGAACATAATTGATGTTGGGCGGGTGTGCTTATTCATGAATTGGAATAATGGATTAATAAGTTCTGGGTCGAACTGACGTAATCTTTTTATTAACTCCCCATTAGTATTTGGATATGGTGGTGTACCAAGGGACTTTAATGGTAGATAAAGAGCCTTTTTGTTGGCAGGCTCTGCTACCGAGCCTATGTTTTTCAGCCATTTGATTCCTTCAAGTATGCTGTCAACAGCTATAGTACCAGCCCCAAATGTTGGGTGAATAAAATCTATCAGTTCAACCTCTTTTAATGAATTAGTCAGATCAATCATTGATAAAATTGTACCATTGGTATGTTGGCCCCAATAAGAATCAAATTCATCTAAGTAATCAGTCATGTTCTCTCTCCTTATTCCAGCCTCTATAAGGGAGAAAGCACGATTAATGACTTCATCTATCACACCTAGTGGATTTTCTGCATTAGGATGAGCCTCTTCTGGATCAAAACAACACAGATTACGGGTAATATCCAAATGAGGAATCGGATAAAGCCTAGAAAAATATGATTGTGGCACATGAACTGTAGGGAATACATCCGGAAACAAATAAGGTATCGATAATACTATTGCTTGACCGTTTTTTCGAAGGTGAAAAGATCGCGCAAATCTTCTCACATCGTCGACCTTAACTATTTGTGCTTCATAGTGCTTAATGAGATGGAGTGATACAACTTCTATCACTCCATCGTAGTATTCAGATAAACTAAGCTGATCTTCCATGGTTACCCAAAATTGGAGGAGATGCGAATGTGCGCGCAGCACTCGATTCCTGTTCCTCTTTCTCTGGTGGTTCAAACTCTGGAAAGCGGTCTCCAAATACGTCTATCCACTTACCAGCTGCTTTGGCTTTGTCGTTTTGTTCCAGTGCTTGGCCTGCTTTTTTGATTAAGCTATCTAGTTTGTTCAAAAAATTATCCTGCTTTGTCGTTGACCAATCTGCGATCAACTCTTCACTTGGAAAAACCGGTCTTGATAAACTGAACGACTCGGACAAAGCTTGATGGATGGCTTTTGCAGTTGCTGCAAATGCTGCATCATCTTGGTCATCTTCAACATAGTGATTCGCTGCCAAAATGGTAAGAATCATCCCACTTGGCAACTTAGGATCGCTATTTTTATAGTCCTTCCAAGCCTTAAGATAACGAACTATACGTTTTAACTGGTTGCCTTTTTCAGAAACTTCATTATTAAACCACTCGGTTAGAAGCTTTGGATCACTATCGATCCAACCCTTATTTTTATGTGCGAGCTTAGGATGGTCCCCCTGCATTACGTATATAGGGAGATCAACATGGTACTCAGCTTTGTAGATCACACGAACACACGTATTCTTATCTAATGGGTCTGTGTCTGTGTGCCCGTCTACTGCTTCAATCACCCAATTATGGACTGTTGAAGGGGTTGGCCAATCATCTCCATCAACATCTTCAAGATGTTGCAGGTAAATACCATCATCAATATCATATTCCTCATCAATTGGATTTATTGTAGTATTCATCATGTAAGAACCTTGCCCGTAAAATTTAGGCTCAGTTAGCTTAAGCGTATCTTTGAAATACTTTCTTATTTTGCTCCTTATAGCATTACGTGATGAACGCAAGCTCTTTTTCTTGTCAGAATGCAAATAAATCTTTTCATGGAACGCAGTAAACAAATCGTGACAATCTGACATTAGGCTGTCGCCTCCTTATTGTTAACTTCGAAAAACGCTTGTAACTCAGCTTTATCAATCCACTCTATTGCTTTCTCCATTCCTTTTTGTTCCATGATCTTGAGAGATTTCTTGCAAGCATAATCCAAGGATATATAGCCTTTTTGAGCTGGAGTTAGCTCTGTACTGGGAATTCTTAAATATTCCCCTCCTACTGAAGAACGCAACAGATAATTGATGAAGTTATGGGTTGCCCCACTTTGAGAATCAATCATCAACGAAAATAAATCCTGGTTCCATTTGAAAAAGGACATTCGTTTTTTAACTTTCAAGTGATCTGGAAATCGTACTCGCTCATTTAGTGATGATACCGATAAAAGAGCATAGTTATGGTACCTGTTATCGTCATTGTAATGAGTCAGGAACTCTGTGATCCCAAGTAAGGAAGGATTATTAGCCCAAACACCGCCATCAATGAATTGCTCAGTGCCCTTCATAGTTTGCATTTCTGCAATAGGAAAATAAGTCGGCGCTGCTGATGTCGCAAGTGCTACATCCGTAAGCAATCGGTCTTTATCACGAGTAAGAGCTGGCACGTGATCTGATTTAAACACATACGGCTCCCCAGTCGTAATGTTAAAAGTAGGAATTAGAACATTTGTGCTGCAATCTCCAACTCGTCTGTCTCCAAAAACACCCTCTAGTGCAGATTTTAAAGCAATATCCTTATACTTTGAAGTGAAAAGGAGCGACTTACCAAAATGAAATTTTCTTCTCCACTTATTATGGTAAGGAAATATTTTCGGACCCATTTCAGTATAAAATCTAACTACTTCAGATGCTTTAATCCCTGAGGCAAGTGCCAAGGCGATGATTCCACCAGTAGAAGTTCCACAAATTAAGTTAAAATGGCGATGGATGGGTCCAAACCTATCCTCAAAATGCGATAGAATTACAGCTGAGTAGAGGCCTTTAATTCCACCTCCGTCTATCGCCAAAATTTTGTAACAGTTTGAATTCAACTGACTTCCCCCTTAAAAAATCCCAAAGTTACATAATGGCTATAAAAAAAGAACACGGCATGAGAAAATAATAATCTGCCGTGTTCATGGTGTAGTGTATAAATATGCATGTGTATGAATTGAATTTCGAATTCTCAGCCAAATGAAACAGTTTTATCGTTTAAAATGAAACATTTCTCATTTAAAATGAAAAATCACAAATGAATAACGGGCAAAGAATATTTCTCAACTCACCCGCACCGACTATACCCGCAATTACTACACGTCTTACATCCCTCGACATTCACCAGCGAGGCGCTGCCGCAGGATGGGCAGAGGTCGCGCGAGGCTGTAGCATGATTATGTGCGCTATGCCCACCGTGACTATCGTCTGTGACGTTTGCGGCTTTCAGTTCGGCATTCAATGCCTCCGTGAAATCCTCCAGTTCAAGTGTTGCTGCGATTGGTGCAGGGATGTGATCGTCCTGGGTGTTGTTCAGCACATGGGTCTCCAGTGCCTTGGCAACGGCGTCGGCAATGGACTCTACGCGGTTCGCGCCGAAGCCGATGGCGCCGGAGCCGCCGATGCCTTTCAGATGCTTGATCAACAGTTCAACCTTCTCGCCGTGATCTCCATAACGGAGGAACAAGGAGCAGACACGCCCCAGTGCTTCCGCCATGGCGAATACGTCAGAACCCGCCTTGCCTACGTTCAGGAAGATCTCCGCCGGAGTTCCGTCCAGATCGTTGATTGTAATATAGGCCATACCGAATGGCGTGTTGATCTTATAGGTTGCACCACGCAGGATCTGCGGGCGTTTCTTGTATTGTTTGTCCAGCACATTAGCATTGGCTTGCGGTGCAGGGCTTGCGGACACTGCCGAATTTGTTGCAGCAGAAGCAGTTGCTTCGGAAACCGCCGGTTCAACAATTTCTTTTACAGGAGCATCCTTCTTGTCTTCCTTCTTCTCGGTTTGCAGCACTTGTATGTCACGGCTTCCGTCACGGTAGATCGTTACGCCTTTGCAGCCCAGATCAAAGGCCATTTCGTACAGCTCTTTGGTCTCTTCAACGGTGAAGTCGGACGGACAGTTCGCGGTCTTGGAAATGGAGCTGTCCACCCAGCGCTGAATGGCTGCTTGGGCGCGAATGTGATCCTTGGCTGACAAATCCATGGAAGTCACGAAGTAATCGGGAAGCTCTTCACCCGGATGGGCTTCCAGCCACTCCTCTGCAATCGGCACGAACTGCTCATCGAAGCCGAGACGGCTTTGACGGTAATATTTGAAGGCAAAATACGGCTCAATGCCGGTTGATGTACCTACCATTGTACCCGTGCTGCCTGTTGGCGCTTGGGTAATCACGGTCACGTTGCGCATTCCATGCTCACGAATGGCTGCGCCAACTTCAGGGTAGGTTTCGGTCATATTTTTCATAAAGCCGCTCAGCAGATATTTTTCGGTATCAAAGGCCTGGAATGAGCCCTTCTCACCGGCAGTTTCCGCAGAGGCAAGATACGCTTCGCGTGCCATGAAGCCATACAGCTTGTCCAAGAACTCCAAAGATTCCGGGCTGCCGTAACGGATATTCAGTTTGATCATCAGCTCCGCCAGTCCCATAGTTCCAAGACCGACTCGGCGTTCCAGCTTCTGATTGGCTTCATTTTCCGGGAAATGATAAGGGGTCTTGTCAATGACATTGTCCAGGAAACGCACGGAATACCGGGTTGTAATCGCCAAATCCTCCCAGTTCACATCATGATTCTCTTCATCATAGAACTTGGAGAGATTCACAGCCGACAAATTGCAGACGCCCCAGCCCGGAAGACCCTGCTCCCCGCAAGGGTTCGTACAAATAATCGGGTTAAAATACCAGCTGTTGGACATCTGGTTGTAGTATTCCATGAACACGACGCCCGGCTCAGCGGACTTCCATGCCGATTCAATAATGGTATGCCATACGTCACGCGCTTTGACGGTACGGTAATGAATGACGCTGCGGCCTTCGGCCTTCCATTTGTCCAGGTCGCCATCCCAAATTTCGTTATAATCCGGGTCCGTGGTATCCGGGAACACCAAATCCCAATCGAGATCTTCCTTGACCGCTTTCATGAAGCTGTTGCTCACGCATACCGAAAGGTTGGCATTGGTGACTTGCCCCATCGTTTGCTTCACGGTAATAAAGTCCATCACATCCGGGTGCCAGTCATTAATCATCAGCATCAGCGCACCGCGTCGGCTGCCGCCTTGCTCTATGAGTCCGGTCGTATAGCTGAACAGGCCGCCCCAGGATACAGAGCCGCTGGAGGAACCGTTGACTCCTCTTACAATGGCGCGGCGCGGTCGCAGTGAGGAAAGATTAATCCCTACGCCGCCTCCGCGGGCCATAATTTCCGTCATTTCAGACAACGTCTGCATGATGCCGCCACGGCTGTCCTTCGGGGAAGGCACTACATAGCAGTTGAAAAGAGTAAGCTCCTCGCTCGCTCCTGCGCCTGCGGCGATCCGGCCGCCGGGAACAAGCTTCCAGTCATCCAGGATGCTGCGGAATTTGCCTGTCCACTCCTGCTGAAGCTCGGGAGTTTTCTCTACGGAAGCCATGGCGGCTGCCAGCCGGTCCCACATTTCTTCCGGAGTTTTTTCAATATTAAGCGTCAGCTTCTCAACGTCGGATTGCACAAGCTCGCCGCGGCGTGTCTTAACCGTAACTATACGGCCATTACGCTCTACGATTTCGCCGACTTCCTTCGTCGGGAACTTGGGGTCGTCCTTGGTCAGGACGAGCACAACATCGCCCACCTTGGCATTGTTGCTGTCTGCATCCTTCCAGGCATAACGGTCCAGAAATATTTTTTCGCTCAGGCCTTCAAGGCGCTGCTTACGTTCCACTGTACTCAATAAAAAAACCTCCCGCATGTGTGATTAGTGCTTCCGCTTTCAACCAACATTTTAACCATTTGTCACAATATATTGTATACGCCAGCCTTTAAACTATACCACATATTGTATCACAGGTCTTTTTCCAGAATGATGCCGTTCTGCCCGAAAATCAACATAAGATAGCTTTTTTCTCACTCTTGCTTCCTTTTTTATCATATTAAAAAGAAAATAGCAGGTTATGAATTCTCTCTTTTACGCGCATACTACTTCTACGTATCCCTATGTAACCCGCGCTGGAGGTGGCTGCTCTATGACTCAATTATTCCGCAATTCCATGCCCCATAAGGGTGCAGAGTCTGCTCCTGTATTACCTGTCCCTCTATCCTTTGACCGCAGTTGGCTGCAGGATCTGGAGTCCAAGCTGGATAAAGGCGGCCCTTGGGGAGACTGGAGATTGTCCCGCCTCGCGGTTCAGGGCGAAGAGTCCGGGCTGGTCACCAGCTTCACTGAGCTGCAGTGCATGCAGCATCTGTCCGGGTTGTCTCCTCTTCCCCACCAGCTTGATACGGCCCATAAGGTTCTCTTCCAAATGTCGGGCCGGGCGATTCTGGCTGACGAAGTCGGACTGGGCAAGACGATCGAAGCCGGACTTATATTGAAGGAATATATCGTGCGCGGACTTGTCTCCAAGGTTCTTATCCTTGTTCCTGCCTCTCTGGTTTTGCAGTGGGTGCGCGAGCTGAACTCCAAATTCGGCATTTCCGCCGTGGCCCAGAAGAAGTCCTATTCCTGGGATAATTATATCGTCGTTGCTTCCATGGATACCGCGAAGCGTGATCCCCATAAAGAGATTTTGCTGAATAATGAATACGATATGCTGATTATCGATGAAGCACACAAGCTGAAAAACAAGAAGACAACCAACTATCAATTTGTCCAGCAGCTGCGCAAAAAATACTGTTTACTGCTCACTGCAACTCCCGTCCAGAACGATCTCGGCGAGCTGTTTAACCTGATTACGCTGCTGAAGCCGGGCCAGCTGGGCAACCAAAACGATTTTGCCAGCAATTTTGTTGTGGATAAGCGTCAGCCCAAGAATGAAGATCAACTCAAAGGGGAGCTGTCCAAGGTCATGATCCGGAACCGGCGCGGGGAAGGACCTGTTGTTTTTACCAAACGAAAGGTCCGCAACATCCCGCTCATCCTTTCACCCGAAGAGAGAGTATTATATGACAGCGTAACCTCTTTTGTCAAAGACCAATATCAGGAGTCAGGCGGAAATCTCAGCAGTATGCTCTCTCTGGTGACGCTACAGCGGGAGGTATGCAGCAGCCGGGATGCAGTATTCATTACTCTGGTGAATTTGATGAAAAAATTGCCCCCGGACTCTCCAAAACGGGACCGCATGATTGATCTGCTGCAGAAGATCCGTACTGTAAAAACGAATACCAAAGCGGAAACGACCCTTTCTCTCATCCAGGAAATGAACGAGAAAGTAATTGTGTTCACCGAATACCGCGCCACACAGGAGTATTTATTGCAGTATTTCCGTGAGCATGGATTGCAGTCTGTCCCTTATTCCGGCGGGATGAACCGCGGCAAGAAAGACTGGATGATGGATTTATTCCGCGGCCGCGCCCAGGTGATGATTGCAACGGAGGCGGGCGGCGAAGGCATCAACCTGCAATTTTGCCATCACATGATCAATTTCGATTTACCCTGGAACCCCATGCGGGTGGAGCAGAGGATTGGACGTGTTCATCGGCTGGGCCAGGAAAATGATGTTGTGATCTATAATCTGTCCACGGAAGGCACCATTGAAGAGCATATTCTGCATTTGCTGCATGAGAAGATCAATATGTTCGAGATGGTGATTGGCGGACTGGATGTGATTCTGGAGCGCTTTGAGAAGAAAGAATCCCTGGAGAAGAGTCTGTACAAAATCATACTCGAAGCCGGGAGCGACGAAGAGCTGCGCAGTAAAGTGGATCATCTCGGGCAGTCGCTAAGTGATTTGAAGGAAGGCATCCACATAGAAAGTGAGAGCACATCATGACCCTAACCCTACAGCAAATCCGCACACAAGTCATGGATTATCTCGAAGCCACAGAATGCTCCATTATTGAAAAGTCTCCGTATCACGTTACGGTTAAGCTGTCACCGCGAGCAGACCGGATGCTCACGGACCGTCCCTACTATTGGGGTTTTGTCGAGCGGACAGGTGTTGATCCGGAGACTCTGTCTTTTACCTTTGTCTTCGATCCGGAGAAGTACGATGCTTTGAGCGCCCCGGCCGGCAAAGCGCCGCCAGCGGGAGCCCCCCAAGCCGATCCGCAAGCCGGGCTCCTGTCCCGCTACTTCGGTGTAGCGCCTACCGTTCCATGGATCGGCCCGGGAATGATAAGGCGCGAGGACATTATTTATGGCAGCAAGCGGCTTCGGCAGATCTGGACGGCCGCCCGGGACGAGGGCAAATGTCTATATCTGTTCGAGGACCCGGGAACCAGACAGCGGACCACCTTGTTCTCGGCTTCCTACGAGCCTTGGCTCGGAGTTTGCTACAAGGTAGAAATGACTTGTGATTTAAAGTGCGAGCAATTGAACTTCATCGGAATATCACTCTCCACCGGGGTGATTATGGATGATTTTGCGGCCAAGCTGGCTTCGGGTTCATTGCAGCTCACCCCCCGTCTGCCGGAGAACGTCCATATTCAGCCTTACGCCATGTCCCCTTCTGCGGGTACCGACAGATTGGAAGCCTATCTTACCTCGAAGCTGGCAACGCTGGATTACAGCTGGGCAGAAGAGGCACGTGAACGGCTGCGGCTGGAACTTGCAATAATTGACGTGTATTACGAAGATCAGCTGAAAGAGCCGGAAGAGGATAAACGTTTGGCCGTGGAAGAGCAATATTCCAGACGCCGCAACGAAACGGTCTGGCAATATGAGCCCAAAATTACAGTTTCCGCGGTGACCTACGGTTTGTTTCACCTGCGAAGTACGTAGAATATGACCCCGCTCGCTAAAAGCAGGCAAAATAACAAGTGAATTAAGGGAATCAGGCACGACAGCAAGCAACACTCTTTTTAGCGCTTGTCCCATACAATAGAAGAAGTCCTCTGCGGACTATCCGCAGGAAAGAAAGGTGAACAACTGACATGAACATAAAAGATCGGAAGAGGCGCAGTGCAAGGCGACAGGCTTGCTTGCTTCTGCTTCTAAGTATCGGGCTTGCAGTGTCCGGCTTCAGTTTTCCTGCACAGCTCACTGCGGCCGGGAGCCGGGTTGCGGTAACAAAAAATGCTGCCTCCGGCTTGGTTATGAAGACATCCCCTGCTCCCCAAACACTTCAAGATTTCATCCAGATTACTATAGACAAGCTGGCGAAGGAGGACCCCTTTAAGGGTTGGAAGGCCGGGCAGGTTCAATATTATCCGCTGGGTCCGGGTACTCACAGCTGGCTCGTAAATGTAATGAACGGGGAACAACGTATCGGCTATTTGGTCATTGCCGCCAAGGATGAGGGCGGATACATGTTAAGCGAATACGGGGCCGGAAATGAGGGTCTTCCCTACAGTTTGAGTGATCTGCGCCAGTTTCTGGTGCAGGAAGGACTTATTTCATCAACTTATTCAGGTACGCCGGGACTGACTCCTTTATATTCAGCGCTTCTGCCGGTGTGGGAAATAACAATAGCCGGCAAAAAGCTGTATATCAATGCCGCAGTGCCGGAGATCCTTCCGTGGACATCTATTAAGGCGGAAGCTGTACTGAAAACAGAAGCTGCCGCTTCGAATGGGATCTCCGACCCGGAAGGTCTTTCATCCCCTCAAACGGTCTATCGGAGCGGACAATCCTCCGATCCGTATGATGATTTACTGTGGCTAAAGAATCCCAAGCTGCCAGTTCTGAGTGGAGATGCTTTCTTAGTCCTGCTGCAACAGAAGGGGAGCTTAGTGTTTCAGTCCGCCGGACGGAATGACAGATACGGAGCCCCCTTTATGATCACGGGTTATCAGGTGTGGACTTCCGCCACCAACACAGCGGAAACAGGGACACAGAACGCTGACAAGGTTTATGCTGCCATCGGTCCGCAAGGGAAACGATTCGTTCCGCTCTATCTGCTCCATGAGAACGGTACACTGCATAAGACTTCAGCGAACTAATATAGCCAAACACCAAACAACCTTCCTTGAGCCGTTTCGACGGCAAAGGAAGGTTGTTTTAGCTTCTGTCCTCATCCCTTGTTCTTATGACTCCACTTGCTGCGCCAGATGGACAGACCGAGCGGAAGCATCCCGAACCATTTTTGCGACCAGGGCTGTTTAGGTATTTCTTGACGAAGACGGCTGCTGCGCGGGTTCTCCATGTACACAACTACTTTTTCCGTTATATATTTTACCAGCTCATCCCCACCCGAAGCCATTGAAATCACCTCCTCTAGGCATAGTTTTACCTTAAAGAGCACATTCTAACAAAATATCTCGTTCAGGAGGCGATTTGCTTTGAGTTTCAAACGGTTGTACATCACGTTAGCCGCCGCGCTACTTGTCCTGGTAACGGGTTCGGGTTCCACTTACACCTATGCTGCTCCGGAAAAAAAGGACAAGCAGCCCCAGTCCATACTGGGACATGGCCAACCTATGATTCTGATTGACGCCGGTCATGGTGGGATAGATGGCGGAACCTCTTATGGCAAGGTATTGGAAAAGGATATTACGCTCGCTATCTCCCGCAAGCTGTTTCTGCTGCTGCGCAGCGAGGGATTTAACACCATTTTGAACCGGTTCGGTGATTATGCTCCCAGTGAAGAGAACCATTGGCTGAACAGCTCCTCCCGGCATCTGCGTGACCTCGCTCAGCGCAAAGAGCTGGCCGAGACCCTGCCGGCAACCATTGTCGTGAGTATTCATATTAACTGGGTCCCCTCTTCGTCGAAGCATGGGCCGCTTGTACTATACCGTCAAGAGGGCCGCAGCTTCATGCTTGCCGAATCAATTCAAAACCAGCTTAACAAGCTGTATAACGTAGAAACCGGCCCTAGACCCGGCAAGACGTTTTATCTGCTCAAAAAAATAACCGCCACAACAGTAATCGTTGAGACGGGGTTTATCAGCAGCCCTATCGACCGGGCCAAGCTTGTCAGCCCGGGTGGACAGAAGGATATCGCCGAGGCCATCGCTAATGGAATTGCCGCTTATTTTATGGAAGTGTAGGGCTGGCTTTCCATTTCCATTCGTCCTTGACCAGATCTGAAATTCCCACAAACTCGACGCTGTCCTTCATTTGATCGATCCCGCCGCGAATCCCTGCGGCGGTCTCTTTTCCTTGAATGCCAACATGCCCGATGGATATGCAGTAACGGGATTGCATCGCTTGCTCCTGCACCCGGCGCATTTGCCTTAAGACATGCGTCACCGTATGCGTATCATCAAGAAAAACTTGATTTTCTATACGCGGCAACCCCTTCTGCTGCGCCATTTTGCCGACAACAGAGCGGTAATTGGTTTTGCTGTCTACAAAAAACAGCCCTCTTTCCTGGCACACCGACAACACAATTCCCATTACCCGCTCATCACCGGTCACTCTGGAGCCCATATGATTATTAATGCCGATGGCATAAGGTACGTTATCCAATGCGGTTTCCACCCGCTTGCGAATTTCGCCGTCGCTCATATTCGCCAGCACCGCTCCCGGTCCAAGCCATTCCGGCTTGCCATGGCGAGGCTCCATGGGCAGATGCAAAAGAACATCATCGCCCCGCTTATGCGCCCTTATGGCGTCAGCTTTCGTTGTGGGCAGGAATGGCATGACAGCTACCGTTAGCTTTATCGGAAGCGCGAACATTTCCTCCGTTCCCCGTAGCCCGTTTCCAAAGTCGTCGATAATTAGAGCTACCCGGCTGCGGGATGATCTCTCTTTCCTCTGCAGCGCTTCGGCATTAACCGGCTGCTGTTTGACATCGAAATGGGATACAATCGCAGTAGATGCCCCAACATAATAGTCTGCTGCGCTTGCACTGGAAGCGGGAACTGCTGTCCCCAAAGAAGCCAGCAGCAGAGCGGCGGCTACTCTGCTTCCCGTTATGGACCATTGGCGCAGATGTTCTTTTATCATAAAGTCATCTCCCCTATAATCACCTATTCTCAGTGTTTGTAGGCTGGAGAACAATTATGTAAACCCTGCGGTGTCCAACTATTAACAGCATATTAAGACTTAGGCTTATTTGGCTGCTCACGCCCGGCGGTATCGATATATTCTTCGGCTGCTTCCATTTGCGGATGCGGGACGTCCATTCGACCTAAAATCCCATTTGGATAAGGGGATTTGCCGGTCCGGGAAAGTGGACGCCTGGCCGTTTTTCTCACAATGTACAGGCCTGCGAAAAATACGATTAATAGTAGACCCGCTATCAATCCTGCGGCTTGTCCCGGAATAAAAGGCATGCTGACCATAATCCCGATGATGCCGATCAGTCCCAGCCAAGAGGTATACGGAAAACCGGGCAGCTGGCAAAACGCGGCAGGTGAACAGGGAGTATTCTTTCGCCATTTATAATGGGAAGCCAAAATAACGAAGTAGGCAAACAGCAGCGAGAAGCCTCCCGAGCTTATGAGAAACAAATATACATACTGCGGGAGAATGAAGCCGAGACTTAGGCCCCCGAGCATAGCTGCACCGGAGAAAAGAATGCCTTTATACGGGATATCGGACTTATCCTTCAGCCAGGAAGGAGCATGCCCTTCTGCCGCCAACGACCGAATCATCCGTCCCAGTCCAAAGGTAGAGGCAAGCATCGTAGACAAAATCGCGGTAATCATGACGATGTTAATAATGGTGCCGGCCCAATTCATTCCCCAGCGGGATAAGGCAAGAACCAGAGGGCTTTGATCTTCTATAATGCCTTGGGTGGGAAATAACGGCAGGATGACTGCGATTGCGCCGACATATAATCCAACCAGCAGAATTAACGTAAAGTTAATTGCACGGGGAATCGTCTTCCTGGGGTCCCGCACCTCGGAGGTCGCAAGCCCGATGACTTCAAAGCCTGCATAGGTAAAGATGACAATCAGCATGCTGCCTGCAATTCCCGCAATACCGCGGGGAAACCATGGCTCTCCCCGTAATTCACCGGCTCCAACCGCTGGGGCACCCGGCATGACCCCTGCAATAATCGCAAGTCCAACGGCAATAAAGCCGGCTATGGCAAGCAGCTTCACCACTGCCAAACCGCTCTCCAGCCTGCTTAAATGCCTGGCACCCAATAAATTCAACAGGGTAACTGCAATAATAATCATCACTCCCATGACGATTGCTGAAATGTTCGGAAACCATAATCGAAGGAAAGTAGAAGCCGCAATCGACTCGCTGGACATGGCAAAGATAAGTCCCGTCCAATAGACCCAGCCTGTAATGAACCCGACGCCCGGACCAAAGCTTCTCTCCGCATACGTGCGGAATGATCCGGGCACCGGATCCGCAACCGTCATTTCCGACAACGCGTACAAAACGATGTAAATAAGCAAGCCGCCGAGAAGATAAGAAATAATGATGCTGGGTCCCGCTGCTTTGATGGCTACACCCGAGCCAAGGAAGAACGAACCCCCAACAACCGTTCCCAATGCCAGCATAGTTAGATGAAAAGTCGACAATTCCTGTTTTTTCACATTTGCCACAATAGCCAGCCTCCCTGATATTACTTTTGTCTATAGGGAGTATTAGCGAATAAAGGGCAAAGTATGTTAAATCATCATGCCAAGGCCGGGGGATTAATTCTGTTAGCGCCATAATGGCCGACAACGATGACCTCATCCGCATTAAGCTCGTACAGAGCGACAATGACACTTCGCATGATTTTTTTGTCGGGATAGCGGCTTGTAAGATAAGCCTCGTATTTTTTCTCTTCTACGAATTTTTTGTTGAATTCCAGAATTTCGGATATGTGGCTCATGAGCGCATCAGACCAAAAACCTGTCTATAGCCACTTTGAATTGGTCGACATCATCGGCAGCATCGGAATGAACACGCAGCGTGAGAGGCTGGCTCAAATCCACACTAAAAATGCCCATGATCGATTTGGCATCAATAACATAACGGTCTGAGAATAAGTCAATGTCGAAATCAAAGAGCTTTACCATATTCACAAAATCTTTCACATCTTTAACAGAACTCAGTTTGATAGTGAACCTATTCATATCTGGAAAACCTCTCTTCTTCAACGGATTAGACGCTCTTTATAAATTTTTCATATACTTTCCTCTGATTGAGGGCATTATAAAGATCATGCTTGCGAAGACGCAGTTTATCGTATTTAATATATTCCTCTGCATTTGGCTGATAAATCTGCTCTTCCTTCCCCACCATTTCCTTGAAGGCTTCTTCATGGGAATTGTAAATTCCCAGTGACACGCACGCTGAAATCGCCGCCCCCATTGAAGAAGCTTCACTGTTGGAGTACCGGACTACCTTCTTATAGAAAGTTGCGGCCTGTATTTGATTAAAGAGATCCGAATTTGTCATGCCTCCAGCCACACTTATAGTCTCGATCTCACCCGAAATCACTTCAATCAGTGAAAGGTTATCAGCGATCTCCATGGAAATGCCCTCCAGTATGGATCTGGCCATATCTCCCCTTTTGGTTCCAAGAGAAAGGTTGAAGAATACGCCTTTGGCATAGGGATTCCAGAAAGGAGCAGCACTTCCTTCAAAATGGGGAATTAGCATCACGCCATTAGAGCCAATTGGCGAAGCTGACGCCTCTTCATTCATATAAGTGTAGGAAGACTGCTCACCGGAGTAAAACTGATTCCTAAGCCAACGGTACACGGCACCTGTGTTGAAAATTCCCGCTTCCACAATCCATTTCCCGGGAATGGCTGAAGCGCTGCACAGAACCCGACACTTCTTGTCAAACACCGGCTTGTCGGAATAAGCGATTACAAACGAACCTGTCCCCGTATTGGCTTCCGCCATCCCGGGCCTCAGAATGTCCAGGGCAACTGCGGCATTCTGCTGATCCCCGCCAGCCATGATGACCGGAAGTCCCTCCTCCAGCCCCACCAGATGAGCCATTTCCTTCTTCAATCCGCCGGCCTGTGCTCCCGGCGGATGCAATTCGCAGAGAAGCTCTTCATCAATACCCGATGTGGCCAGGATTTCCCGGTCCCATTCAAAGGTTTTAATATTCATGAGCATGGTGCGGGCGGCCTGTGTCCAATCAGTCTTGAACTCTCCGGTCAACTGGTGGATAACATAGTCCTGCACACCAATCAGTTTATGAGCTTTCTTATAGATCTCTGGAGCCTTCTGCTTAAACCAGAGCATTTTGGGAAGCGAGAAATAGGGATTGGCACGCAGTCCGGTTTTAGCATATATGGCATTCATAGATAGCCGTTCGGTTAGCTCGCGGCAAATATCCACACTTCTCTTATCCTGCCAGGTAATCGCGTTATAGAGGCAGTTGCCCTCGAGGTCGACAGGGATGACGGATGCCCGCTGTGAAGTAACGGAGATCGCCGCCACGGAAATATTATTGTCCCGTACATATTGCGCAGCTTCTTTCAAGGTAAAGGCGAGGCCATTACCCCAGTCGAACGGGTCCTGCTCAACCAGACTGGGTGGAGTGAAAATGGCATGGTATTCATAGGTCGATGTATACAGCATCCGGCCCTTGACGTCATAAATAATAGCCCTCATGCTCATAGTTCCTATATCCAGCGTAATAATATGTTCCATGGAATCCTCCTTATACGATGATGCCAACCAATAGTGTTCCAAGAAGCGCGACCAGTGAAGCAATTGTAGTTGATGCGGTCCAGGTTCTAAACGTATCCGTAATGGACATTCCGTAATACTCCTTTACAATCCAAAAACCTGAGTCATTTACATGAGAGAGTCCAATTCCACCAGCACCGATAGCCACGCAGATTAGCGCCGGATCTACACCCATACCAGGAAGCAGTGGCAACATTATGCCGGCTGAGGTCATCATGGCAACCGTAGTTGAGCCAACGGAAAAACGCATAATAATAGCAATGATCCAGGCAAGCAGGATCGGGCTCATATTCAGACTGCTCAGCGTTTCTCCGAGAATTCCTCCCATGCCGCTATCCTGAAGCACCTGATTGAAAGCTCCGCCAGCACCGATTACAAGCAAGATTCCCGCCACCGGCCCAAAGCAGCCGTCTGTCAGACTGAGCAAATCTTCTTTCTTCAGCCCCCTCGAGAACCCAAGGGTAAAATAGGAGAAAAGCGCGGAAATGAGCAGCGCGGTAATCGGGTTGCCCACAAATTTAACAAACGGCAGATAGCCGGCACCTTCAGGCGCCAAAAGCTCCACAATCGTCTTGGCCACCATAATAATCATAGGCAGCAATATGGTAAACAGCGTAATCCCGAAAGAAGGCAATTTCTCTTCCGGTATCATCTCGCTTTTGACAAGATGAGCGGGCGGATTAAGTTTAATGAAACGGGAAATGAAATTACCAAAGACCGGACCGGCCAGAATAACCGCAGGCAGACCTATAAGCAGGCTGTATACGATAACAGTGCCTACATCCGCCCCGAGCGTCCCGGTAATCGCCAGCGCAGCGGGATGCGGCGGAACCATGGCATGAACCGTAATCAGACCGGCAACGACAGGGATTCCAATTTTGACAAGCGACATTTTGGTTTGAAAAGCGATACTGAAAATAACCGGAATCAGAAGCACGAACCCGACCTGAAAAAAAACCGGTATCCCACTGATAAAAGCAACAATCATCATGGCCCAATGTGCATTCTTCTCTCCGAACAAATTCAGCAAGCTTCGGGCCATACGCTGTGCCCCTCCGGAAACCTCCAGCATCTTCCCCAGAATTGTACCCAATCCGAGCACTGTAGCCAGAAAGCCGAGAGTAGATCCCATCCCTGCCTGAAATGAAGTCGCAACTTTATCAATAGGCATACCCGAGGCTATACCCAGGAACAATCCCGCGATGGTAAGAGCCAAAAAAGCGCTAAGTTTTGCTTTCATAATAAGAAATACGATTAATGCGATTGAAGCAAATAAGACCAATAACATCCATGTTACATTACTCATCATTATACCTCCCGAACTAATATTTTTCCGCTCCAAATGTGAAATCGCTTTCAAATATTATTTTTAAAAAAATGATGGTTATGTAATCATCGGAACATCAGCATATACTTCTCTACAACTTGTTTAATGGCATTAATCTGCTGCAACGAAAGAACGGATAAATGCGGTGTTGTCTCTTTAAGCAGTTCCTTAATGTGCTCAACAGTGAATACAGAAATCTCCGTATTGACATTGATTTTACGGATTCCGTGGCGGATGCATTCCCTCAGCACATTCTCCGGTGTTCCGGAACCTCCGTGCAGTACAAGAGGGACAGTAACCTGTTTTTTGATGCTGCGCAATATATCCACCCGGATGTTCGGCTCTCCCTTATACAAGCCATGCACGGTACCGATGGAAACAGCCAAGGCATCTACACCTGTTCTGCGCACGAAATCCTCCGCCTGATCAGGGCTGGTGTAAATTTCCTCATCAGCGGTTGATCCCTCATGGGAATGCTCTCCGGAAGCCAGTGAGCCAAGTTCCGCCTCAACCGATACGCCGCACGCATGTGCCACTTCCACCGCTTTTGCCGTATTGGCGACATTGTCGCTATAGCTCAAAGCCGATCCGTCATACATCACTGAGGTGAATCCTGCTTTTATGGCCCTGTACACATTTTCCAGGCTGGTGCAATGATCCAGATGTAGCGCAAAAGGAATATCCATATCCTTGGACTCCGATTTGACCATTGCTGCGGCAGTTTCGAAATCCATATTCTCCAGGTAACGTTCTCCAAAAGCCAGGATGGCAGGAATCTGGTTCTTCCGGGCACTTTCCAGAACCCCCCGGATCGTTTCATAGCTGTAGACATTAAACGATCCAACCGCATATCCGCCAGCGTCCGCAATGGACAAAACCTGTTTCATGTTGACCAGCATCGTATTCCTCCTTCTCTATTCCCGTTTCTCCCCGAGCCACTGTATAAATTCCGCATTCTCCAGCACTTCCGAATTCACTATAAACCGGGGTTTCTCTCCGTTAAGAAATTTGCGGATATCCTCAAGCAGCAGGGAAGGCGAATTGCCCAGGGCATCTGCCGTAGTGCCGGCGATATGGGTCGTCAGTGTAACATTGTCAAGCTCAAGAAAATCGCTGTCGGCCGGGATAGGCTCAGTCGTGAATACGTCCAGTGCTGCCCCTGAAATTGTCCCTTTACGCAATGCTGCTGCAAGAGCCTGCTGATCGATCAACCCTGCTCTGCCCGTATTGATTAGGTATGCTGTCGGTTTCATCAAGCTGATTTCTTGTTCGCCTATCATATTCTTGTTCGCCTCGGTCAATCTGGCGTGCAGTGTAATGAAATCGCTCTCTTTAAGCACGGTTTCCAGTTCAGCCTTGGTGCAGCCCGCTTCCTTGATATCTTCTTCAGAAGTATAAGGGTCAAACACAAGACAATTCACTCGGAAACCGGACAATTTCTGCGCAACCAGCCTTCCGATATATCCGAAGCCGATGATGCCGATGGTCCGGCCGGACAATTCCGGCACGATGGCGCTGTTGGAGAACGTCTTACGCCAAGTTCCGGTTTTGATTGCGTGATGGGCCCGTGCGATGTTACGGCATTCGGCAAGCATCATGCCGACCGCAAAATCAGAAACCGCATGGGCATTGCGACCTTGAACATTAAATACCAAAACCCCCCGTTTCGTAGCTTCTTGAACATTTACATTTTCCAATCCTGCCCTGGAAACACCGACGATTCGCAGATTTGGCATCGCTTCCATAAGCTTTGAAGAGACGGGCACAAAGAGACCTGCAAGTAATTCAGCATCCGCTCCTGACTCCGTTACAGCCGCAGGAACCTCTTCAATTTCCGGTCCTCTCTTCTCCACTTCCAATCGTCTATATTGAAGCTTCTCCCAATCCGGCTCCCAATCACCCACAACTTTATCGTTGCCATAAGCCCCCATCCATTTCTCCCAGGCTTCTCCAAATCCTTTACCGGGGATCATTGCGTCTCCTAGCAAAATGGCTTTAATGTTCTTTCCCAAGATAACTCCTCCATTTACGTAGTTTTTTTACTACTACAACTTTTAGTTAGTAGTTTTTTTACTACGGTAAATATACTACAGCTTCCTTTCTGCCGTCAATAGTGTTAATCGGGTAAAATTTATTTCAAAAAAATAGCGGTAAACTACTGTCGTCTGGAGACGGGCAGTAATTTTCCGCTTTTGGAGACTAGGGCTGAATCGAGAGGATCAAATTCTCTGGTTTGGCTATTCAGGTCTTCTTTTTGGCTACGGCCAGGCGTGACCGGTTAACCCGTCTGATACCCTCCGGGCCGAGTTTCAGCACCGTAGCCACATAAATGGTGTCGATGATGACCAACTGAATAATTCTGGATATCATAGCATCCGAACGGTAGCGGGTTTCCTGCGAGGAGCTGAGCAGAACAATGTCCGATTGTTCTGCCAGAGAAGAATTAGGGTAGCTGGAAATTGCAGCCACCCGTGTTCCTCTTTCCCTGGCCAGTTCAACCGCGTCCAGAATCTCCCTGCTTTCACCGGAATGTGAAACCGCCACGATCAAGTCTTCTTTCTTCACCTGTGCGCAGGCAATGTTCATGATATGCGGATCTCCGATAAAACTGCAGTCAAAACCGAGTCTCAGAAACTTGTGGTACGCATCTGCCGCAATCATCCCGGAAGCGCCTACTCCGATAAACAGAATTCTTCTTGCCGACTGCATCAGATCTGAAAATAATCTCATGTTACTTTCATCCAATATATTGTTCAAATCGTTAATGGAACTGACGGTAAGCTGAATTACTTTCTTTTTGATGTCATCAAGAGAATCATCGGTATTCACTTCTTCATAAATCGAATTCGTAGAACCATCGGCCAATTCCTGGGCTATCTTCACTCTGAATAGCTGATATGAATCGTAGTTAAGTTTTCTCAAAAAACGGATAACGGTAGTTTCACTCGTATTGCACAGTTGTGCAAGTTCTCCAAGTGATAATAAAAAAACTTTATCTGATTGGGTTAATATATAATCAGCAACCTGCTTTTGCGTAGGCGACAACGTATTGTATTTTGTTCTAATCAGGCTGAACACACTTTCTTCCACAAGAAACACTCCTCTTCTTTTTTCCCCTTGACATTCATTATACTAGATTCTGTGGAGGGGCGTATGTGAAGTTACAGCGCCGATTTCACAAACTTTTTGAGGTTCAACCCCAATATCAGTTCTTGACGGAGAGGGATCCTGTGCAATAGGCATTACTTGAACTTTTGAGAAATTGTTCCTAACCTACTTGCAGCGACGGTACGTTGTAGGAAAGACCGCCATAGTTAGTGCAGGAAATCCCCTCTTCCAGCAGCCAGCGATGCAGCATATAGCCGGTAGGTCCAGCCTCATAGCAGACCTCTAATTGAAAGGCTTCACTCTGGTCTCGCAACTTGCTCATGAGCTTGTGTACAGCCTCTTTAGTATGAACAATGCTGCCCCAGTACCTGGCTTCCTGTCGTCCTTCGTCCGCAACCGCCACAGCAATTTTCGCTTTGGACACGTCTAAACCTACGTATTTAATGGGCATATTCATAGTAAACCGACTCCTTTTTGTTTGGTGGCTCTGATTTTGGATTCTGAGCGTTCACTCTCATGATCACCAATTTCAACCTACGTATAAACAAATTGCGATGTCGGTTTCGTTCATGATAACTATCGACTTGAAATCTATTTTTCCCTGTAAATCAGCTAATTCACCCCATCCGGCGTGGTTAGAGGGAATTACTCCCTCTAAATCAGCTAACTCACCCTATCCGGCGTGGTTAGAGGGAATTACTCCCTCTAAATCAGCTAACTCACCCTATCCGGCGTGGTTAGAGGGAATTACTCCCTGTAAATCAGCTAATTCACCCTATCCGGCGTGGTTAGAGGGAATTACTCCCTGTAAATCAGCAAATTCACCCTATCTGGCGTGGTTAGAGGGATTTACTCCCTCTAAATCAGCTAACTCACCCCATCCGGCGTGATTAGAGGGAATTGCTCCCTGTAAATCAGCAAATTCACCCCATCCGGCGTGATTAGAGGGAATTGCTCCCTGTAAATCAGCAAATTCACCCTATCCGGCGTGGTTAGAGGGATTTACTCCCTCTAAATCAGCTAACTCACCCCATCCAGCGTGATTAGAGGGATTTACTCCCTGTAAAATCCCTAAATACACCTTAAAGCAGGTTCCCCCGGAATATAGAGGGACAATAGTTAGCATGATAACAAGGGCTATGGCGTACGCCCAACGGCTCAAATCCGCGTATTCCCGCGAGCAACATTTGGTAAAGCACTGATTCTGGTGTGGGTCCCTTTTTGAAACTGGAAATATTGCAGCGCTGTTTTATGAAAAATCGTCCCTGTCCTCTGTAGCGGCACAAACGTCATCATACACATGGACATACGGACATACGGACATACGAACACGCTTTCATTAGCTATTCTTCCCTAAGCCTACTGCCTAACACTTAGAAGTTCGAGCTTAAAAAAAAGAAAAACCCTTCCTAAGAAGAGTTTCGTTGATAAAGTATAATGCGGTCGAGAGGACTCGAACCTCCACGATATTGCTACCACACGGACCTGAACCGTGCGCGTCTGCCAATTCCGCCACGACCGCATATTATATGACTCGCTTTAGCGGCCACAAGATAGATCTTACCATGCCGAAAAAAATTCGTCAATACTTTTCCGGATTATTAATTTTCCCTTTATTTTCTGTATATTTCTTGCTTTCATTACCCCTTTCAAGGTATAATAAGAACAAAGGTTCGCATCCTATAAATGAGGTGATTTATATGGCGACTACTAAGATAAATACTCCAGATATAGCACAAGATATAACCCAAGAAGAACTGTCCCTCGTCAGAAGCTATTTGCTGCTAACATTTATTCATAAAGTCTTTGAACGTGATTGCCGGGTAATTGGCAAGAGCGGTCTGTTCAAGACACCTCAGCTGTATATGGAACTGGTATCCAGCGGTGCCAAGAAGACGTCATTAATGCTGCAGGAGGTCAAGCGAGAGCTTGCCTTGCATGGCCTGAGAATTAATACGGTCCGCCAGGATGTGCACGGTGTTGAGGCCCTTTATACTTGCAGAGAATATGCAGGTGAGCTCAATATTTTGTGGCCAGGCTTTCGCCGGGAGATGATGCTGCGGATGCGCGCTTATCTCGGTCTTGCGACTGAATTCTCCATCCTCGCCCGCGAGGAACATGTGGAGCAGTTGGCTCTGACTATCTAGTCACATCAGCACCACTATAAGACAGAAATAGCTCCCTGCCCGTGGTTAATGGTCAGGGAGCTATTTTATTTAAGAAAGGACATCTGGTCTTGGTTCATTAAAAGGCTGAAAGAGGTAATTCCGGTCCAGCTTTACCACCCTCCGGTTTGGACGGCGGATCATTACCTGAGCTTCATCCCAGGCCAGGACAATACCCTTCACATCATTGCTTTCCAATCCGTCCCGCACCACGCGGATTTTCTCGCCCGAGATCCGGTAGTTATTCAATTGTTCATCGCTAATCATCCCTCATACCTCCTCCTTCTTATTTTGCTGCTAATCATAAAAAAGACCACAATGATTGATCATTGGGTCTCATGTAAGCAATGAAAGAGATCACTTGCCTCTCTTGTTCGGTTCACCTATATCAGCGCTTCATTCTTCTCGAACCAAAAATCGAGAACTTTAGCAGACATCACTCGTTGTTCAAGATACTCCACTTGCTTGGCTGTAAACTTCTCCCTCCAGGAGTAGGACAGCTCCTCACATAGCCCTTTGATAGTCAGCAATTCGGACCAGGCTACATAGCGTTTGTACCAAAAAAACTGAGGATGTTCAATCATATAGGGATAAAGATCATCAAACTCTGTATGCTTACAATCCAATGCACGCTCGAAGTGATCCTTGGCCTCGGTTAGTTTATCAATAAAAAATTGCTCTGTCACCGGTTCTTTCCCCATTGTGACGCCTCCTCTCCTATGTCTAACATTCATTATAAAGGAAAATTCATAGGGTGAAAAGCAGTTGTTTTAAAAATGGGCTTTATTCTCATTTTCGTCACCGTTTAATCACCGAATACAATAGTTCCTTCACTTAGAGACATAATACGGACCAGTGATTCGAGCCGGATACCCTGTTCTCTGATTGTACGTGCACCTGCCTGAAAGCTCTTTTCTACTACTACGCCTAACCCGACAAGTTCTGCCCCGGAACGCTGGATGATCTTGATCAGCCCGCGTGCTGCATCACCGTTGGCTATAATATCGTCGATGAACAATATTTTATCTTTGGGGTCGATAAACTGACGGGATAACATAAGGTCGGTAACAATTCCTTTTGTAAAGGAAGGAACCCGTTCGCACAAGGCATCGGGATCAGCGAGCAATGTTTTTTTGCGGCGTGCAAAGACTAGCGGGACATTCATAATGTAAGCTGTGGCAAATGCTACGGCAATGCCCGAGGATTCAACAGTAACAATACGGGTTATCCCGCTGTCCGCAAACCGCCCGGCAAACTCCCGTCCCATTTCCATAGTCAGCTGGGGATCAACCTGATGATTCAGAAGAGCATCCAGCTTCAGCACCTGATCTGAAACGACGACTCCCTCTTCCAAAATCCGCTGTTTTAACAATTCCATGATTTTGAACCTCCAATGCCCTTTATAATTGCAGACCTTCCACTCTAATAAATACCCTCTAACGGGACAGGCGGAAGTCATGTCCTTCTGTTCATCATCATAACCTGTACTATGCGGACTGCACAAGGCAATCCTGCTAAAGCTTTAAGGAGGAGATCCATGAAATGAAAACATATATCCGCGCATTGCAGATTGCTTTCACCTATATTGGCACCATAGTGGGTGCCGGTTTTGCCACCGGCCAGGAAATATTACAGTTCTTTACCCAGTACGGAGGGTGGGCGGTACTCACGATATTTCTCTCCACTGTACTATTTATTTGGCTCGGGACCAAAATGATGATTATCGCCAGCAGGATCGAAGCGGAATCCTATGAGGATTTCAACCGTCACCTGTTTGGAGAAAATGCCGGGAGCCTTATCAGCCTGTTCACACTGATTATCCTCATTGGCGTCAACAGCATTATGCTCGCCGGGGCCGGTTCTATTTTTCAGGAGCATCTGGGACTCCATTATCAGACCGGTCTGCTAATCACTCTATTGGGATCTTATTGGCTGCTTAGACACGGAATTTCCGGTATCCTGCAAATGAACAGCATTATTGTGCCGCTGATGCTTACGTTGTCACTTATTATCGTTTTTAATACCTTTCAAAATCCGGGGGCAGGGCGTTTTTTATTCCTTGATACAGAGCTCAGTCCGATTAAAGCCTGGTTGTCGCCACTGCTATACACCGCTTTTAATCTGGGTATGGCTCAGGCGGTGCTCGTCCCTCTTGCACGGCATACCAAGGATGAAAAAGCGTTAAAGATGGGCGGTATCTTAGGCGGCATCGGAATCGGCTTCATGCTGATGACGGCGCATTTCGCTATGAGTGCCCAGATGCCGGGCATCCTGCAGTTCGAAATTCCGATGGGCAGCATTGCTTTTCAGCTGGGGACACTGGTGCAATCCGTTTATTTGCTGCTTATTTTTCTCGAGATTTTCAGTACCTTTGTTGCGGATATTTATGGAGCCACCACACAGCTTAAGCAGCATCTTCCTGTTGCACCGGGGCTCATAACACCTTGCGTAATGTTAATCTGCTATGCCTTGAGCCAATTCGGCTTCAGTTCATTGCTGTCTCTGCTCTATCCGGTATTCGGAGCCATCTCGCTGGTGTGGGCGGTTAAGCTGATTCGCACTCCGCTGTCGCTTCCCCCGAGGAATAATCCCCATTCGATAGACATAAGCGGCAGTTATGTGCCTGTAGATCCGGTAACACGAACTACACGGAAATAATCGTTGCACCCGGAATCAATGCGGCGGCCGCCTCAGCCACATGCCGATGGCAAGTCATCATCACCACTTGTCTTGACGTAGATAGATCACCGAGGAGAGTGAGTGCCGCATGAAGACGGTGCTCGTCGAAATTAACGAACAAATCATCGAACAGGAGGGGCAAAGGGGCCTGCCGCGTCATCGTTTCTGCCAGAGCCAGCCGCAGTGCCAGATACAGCTGCTCTGCTGTTCCTCGGCTGAGGGCACCGGAGTGGAGCAGACCTGCATCCCTGTGCTCGGCTTTAAGCTCCTTATTGCCGAGTGTCATAACTACACGGCGGTACTCTCCTCCGGTCAAATGCTCGAAATAAGCCGAAGCCAGCATCAGCACCTGCGGCTGCTTCTCCTGTTCGTAGATACGGCGTGTACGGCCTATTAATTCCGCTGCCAAGGCTGCAACGGCATATTGCCCGGCCAGTTCACGCAGCGCTGCCCGCTGTTCTTCCAGTTGTTGCATTGGGGAATCCTCTAGACAGCGTTCCTCCAGATTCTCCTGCTCCTGGAGCAGTTTGCCCCGCTGCTGCAGCAGGCGGTTCCGTCCCTCTTCCACCTCCGATACAGCAGCCTCCAGCGCAATTCTTTGTTCATTTAACACTGATAAATCATTATGATCCAGCAGGTCCAGCACCTGGGCTGTTCCCTTGGCTTCGAAGCCTCCGAACATAATAAGCTCCCATTGCCGGATGGATCTGGACAGTTCCTCTCGCTGCTGCACTACAGCCGCCCTGCGTAGGAAATCTTCCCCGTTAACCGCGCCGCCTTCAGCAAGCAGACTATCCCGGCGAAATTTCAGCCCGCTTAGTTCTCTGCGGCTCTCCACAAGCTCTGCTTCCATTTTAAGCACACTCGATAGGAGACTCTCACGGCGCTGCAGTCCGGCCTTCAATTCATCCCAGGCCCTCTTTCTTGCTTCCAGCCAGCTTAATCGCGATAAAGGTTTCAGGTCAGCCCCGCATTCCGCAGCCAAAGTCTGGCACTCCGCCTCAAAAGCTGCACATTCCTGTTCCAGCTCCTGCATACGTTGAGCTAATTTCTTCTCCTGGCGAAGCAATTCATTGCCTTGCTCCACTGTGCTGAAAATGTCAGGCAGCCCTTCCGGAGACAACCCTTCAGGCAGCTTGCGCTCCCGCAGCCATTCGTCATACCGGTCAACTGTCTCCTGAAAGGCATTCTCCGCCTGTTCCAGTTCTTCAGTGAGCACCCGCTCCTGTCCGGTTAAGGATTCCAGCTCACTCACTCCGGCATCGCGTTCGAGCGTCAGCCGTTCTATTTTTTGCTGCCAGGCTGTCCAAGAATCCATCAGCCTGCGCAGCTCTTTCATGCCGGCCTCCAGCCCGCTTGCATCAGGGCTGGCAGCCCGGCTCTCCGGCGCAGCGCCGGAGAGCAGCAGCCCCCGCAGCCGCAGCATCTCGGCTGCTGCGGCGTCGTCCCCGCCAGGCTCCGGCGGGGACACACGGGCCCGGCGCTGCGCCAGCACGCCGGCCCAAAGGGCCAGATCCGCGGCGGCCAGCAGGCCTAGCGCGATCCAGGCGCTGACCGGCGGCGCGCCGGTCAGCCACAGCGCTGCCGGCAGCAGGGCCGTCAGCGCCGCGCCTGCGAGCAGCAGGCGCCGGTAGAGCGATGCCATGCGCTGGCGCAGCATGGCATCGCTCTCGCCGCCGCGGCTGCGCTGCGGCCCGCGCAGCAGGCCTTCGCGCCAGCGCTCGGCGGCCTGCTGCAGCTCGCCCCACAGCTGCGCGGCTTCAGCCGCGCTTGCGGGGCGCAGCGCAGCGAACGGCTCCGCGCCGGCGGCCTGCTCCCGCGCCAGCGCACGGTCCGCGGCCTGCAGCGCTGCCGCTGCTGTCGCCAGGCGCGAGCGCAGGGCATGGCGCCCGGCGCCAAGACCCTCCATGCGGCGGTCATAGCCGGCGAACGCCGCAGCGAAACGCCGCCCCGCCTCCCGGTCTACAGCCGCGCAGGGGAAAGCTGCGAGCTCCGCTGAGCTCCACCCGGAATGAATGCTCCGCAGCAGCCGGTGCAGATGGTCCTGCACCGAACGGAGCTCGCCTGCGACCCGCTGCCGCTCCAAGCTGCGGTCCTCATAGCTCCCGCGGCGGCGATCCAGGCTTTCTATAGCCGGGCCTTGAGCAGCAAGAAGTTCATCCGGCTGATTCTGCTCCAGTTCGGAGTTCAGCTCACTCAGATTCCGCTCCCCGCGGGCGACCAGCCCTTCCGCATTTCTGATCTCTCCTTCAAGGCTGTGCCAGCGGGCCGGAGCATCTTCCGGAAAGGCTTCTACTACAGGCAGTTCCGCGAGTTCAAGCCGGGCCTCCCGCCATTTCAGCCAGACGTCACGGATTTCCAGCACCTTCCGCAGCCGGGTTAGACTAACGAAAGTTTCCTCGCCCCTGTCCTCAAGCTTGGCCAGCTCACCCTCTGTTGTCTTCAGGGCAACAGTAATCTCGTTGTACCGGGGCAGAAAGGTGCGGCTCTCCGCAATTTGACGCTCCAGCTTCTCCATAGCCTGCAGGATTTTGGCGGCATCCTGGAGCTTGCCCCGGGGCTTGTACAGCTTCTCGGCCTCCCCGAGCAGACGGCGCTCCGCGCGCATAATATCGCCGCCTCCGCCCATGCCCGCATGGAATAAATAACTGCTCATTTCCTCCGACTGGAGTGCAGCCAGCTGCTGCAGCTCGTCCAGCGAAACTGCAAACAATTGGCGGAACATGCTCCGCGAGATTCCACCCAGCAAATTCCGCTCCAGCTCACCCTGTCCCAGTTCTTCCAGCGTTCCATCGGACCGGCTTAAGGTAACCGTCAGCTTCTCGCTTTTCCCCTGGCCTGCGCCGCCTCCGGTATAGCGGTGAATTTTCCAGCTTCCACCCTCCCCGTCACGGGCCGTCAGGGTACCTCCATGTATCCCGCCTTGTGCCGGCTCATATCTTTCGAGCGGATTACTCCGGGAAGGAATGCCAAACAGCATGGAGCGCATGAACTGAAGCAAAGTGCTTTTACCGGCCTCATTACGTCCGTAAAGTACGGTAACTCCATCTCCCAGTTCTACTTCCACATTACGAAGCCGGCCAAAGCCGCTAATTTCCAGATGCTGAATTTTCATAGCTCCTGCCCTCCTCATGCTCCCGGACCGATGTTCCCTCATCGCTGCCTGGCTCCTCCACTGTGCTGAGCAGCGTTACCCCCAGTTCCGCTGCACGTTCCAGCCAGGCCAGCTTCTCGTCCTCTCCGGTCTCGGACAACAGTCTCCGCAGCTCCCTGTTCTCCATCAGCGGCGCCAGGGCACTGCGCACCAATTGATCCAGCTCTTCTTTGGATTCCTTGCTGCGGTCTGCAACGCGGAGCATTTCCCCGAGGAAGCTGTCTTCCTGCAAAAGGCGTTCCCGGTCAATCTCAATGCCCGATTCCACCGAAAAGCCCTCGGTCCAGACCAGTCCCTGGTATGCCTTTTGTTCCGCTCTGATTCCTTCGCGTCTCTGCAGCTCACCCAAAAGATCGGCTGCGGCTCCTTTTTCAGCCAGCAGCCTGTGAACAGCGCCCCGTCCTGTCAGACGAAACCTGACAACCGACATCAACTGCGGGTACTCTTCTCTAATGTCTTCTACGGCCTGCTCTACAGCGTCAATCCACTGTGCCTCATCATGCAGCCCTTGGATGGAAATATCCCGAACCTGCCAGCGTACCACATCCAGCTCATGAAATTGGAGAGAGGACGAGCCGTCCTCATCCACATCTACGACATAACAGCCCTTTGGACCTGTTTCTTTAATGCTGCGGCCCTGAATATTGCCGGGATAAACAATAAAGGGCCGTTCCTGCAAAATCCTTCTTGTATGTATATGCCCCAGCGCCCAATAATCATAGCCTCTTTCTATCAAGTCCCTCCGGCTGCAAGGAGAATACGTCTCATGCTGAGGATCACCGTCTACATTGCAATGATGCAGAGCAATGTGGAACAGCCCCGATCCCGGCTTGCGCTCAAAAGTCCTGGCAGTATTCTCCGTTACCTTCGCCGTGGGATAGGATAGTCCGCTTACGATAGCAACCTCAAGGCCGTCACTACGGCGATGGGCCGTCACCTGTCCGGGGGTATCGCTGCCGAATACCGTTACATGATCTTGCGGAGTGCCGGCCAGCCGCGGACCATCCAGCGGATCATGATTGCCATGAATCAGAAAAACGCTGATATTATGCCGACCCAGCTCTTGCAGCGCCTCCTGAAACCTGAGCTGTCCCTGCAGCGAAGAATCGGAGACATCATACACATCTCCGCTAATGACGACAAAATCAACCTGCTCTTTAATGGCGACGCCAACAAGCCGCCCGAGGGCGGCAAAGGTGGACTCGCGTAAAATGGACCGTACAGCCGGCGGAATATGCGCCAGTCCGGCAAAACGGCTGTCTAAATGCAAATCTGCGGCATGCAGAAAACGGAATGGAATCATAATATCATCCCTTCATTCCGGGATGATATTGCAGATATGTTTTTTTCAGTTCATTAGCTACTCTTGTCAGAGAATACATGCTCTTCGCTTTCTCCCAGGCAGAACGGGAAAGTTCATAGCGGTAGGAAGGATCGGTAATGACCTTTTCGAGCGCATCCGCCAGTGCAAGCTCATCATCAGGATTGACCAGCAATCCATTGACTCCATCTTCAATCTGTTCCGGTATCCCGCCAACATTCGTACCTACCAGAGCTAGGCAGCTAAGCGCAGCTTCCGCAAACACAGACCCGAATGCTTCCGCACGCGAAGGCAGAACAAAAATATCAAAGAAAGGCATGAACTCCTCCGGATGCAGCGTGTAGCCATAAAAAATAGTCTCATTATATATGCCCAAAGTCTGTGCCAGATTCTCAAGCTCGGCGCGGGAAGGCCCGTCTCCGATAATATGCAGCACATACTCATGACCGCGCTTTTTTAGTTCGGCGCAAGCTTTAATCAAGATGTCAATACCCTTCGCCGGGACAAGACGGGTGACCGTGACCAATTGGGTAATGCTGTTGTCATGCGACACCGGCTTAAATCTTTTCTCATCGAAACCGTTCGGAATGACACCGATATTGGAAGGCTCGGCTATATAAGGAGACAAATAGTCGGCAAACGAACGCGATACCGTCATGAGCCGGTCGCTGACATGCTCAAGCTCACGGTAGATCGACACCAGGAACTGGTGCTCCAATCCGTTCTCGGCAATGGCGCCATTCAGAATCAGCTCACGCTCATAGCTGGAGTGAAGTGTCTGGATCAACGGAATATCCGGGAACGCCTTTTTCATCGCCAGACCGGCAATTGGATGATGGGCATGAATAAGATCATATTTCTTGCTTAGGCGCAGCCTCGTCCACCATAAGTAATCACGGTACGTCTGAATATATTTTTGCACAACCGGACTCGCGCCGTACTGCGTCCAATCGAAGGTTTCGAATACAATTTCTTCACGGCCCTTGTTGCGAATCCGCTTCGGCAGCCAGAACAGATCCATTTCCCATCGGCTAGAGCGGAAGCGTTCCTGAAGATACGGGATCATGGAAGAGACACCACCGGGCTGTTCCGGCGGAAAGAAGAGCGCTTGCAGCAAATTCATAGGTACATCCCCTTTTCGATTGCCCCCATTACGGTGTAGCCTGGCAATTATGTTATAGTTGTGCATATGTACATTTTAGGCGCTTAAAGTTCCATACTTTGATTTTATCGGTATACACCTCAAACAGCAACAGACAAAAAGGAGAATGAATGATGAAGGAAGAACGGCTGCCCGCCGCTTACACCACAATGATGAGAGAAATGCTGGGACAAGAGGCGGACGCTTTTCTGGAGAGCTATACGGCCCCGAGAACTCAGGGACTGCGCTTCAACACGTTAAAAAGCTCCACCGATACAGGCCGAACAGCGGTGCGGAACACGATCTCCTTATTCGGGCTGAAATCCGTACCCTGGTGTTCTGAAGGGTATTATTACGAAGAGCCTTCACGTCCGGGTAGACATCCCTTTCATGCTGCCGGACTATATTATATTCAGGAGCCGTCGGCAATGTCCGCTGCCGGACTGCTGTCTCCCCAGCCCGGAGAGACGGTACTGGATCTTGCAGCAGCCCCCGGCGGAAAGACAACGCACATCGCTGCCTTAATGCAGGGACAAGGCCTGCTCATATCCAATGAAATTCATCGGGAACGGGCCAAGATACTGGCTGAGAATGTGGAGCGGCTTGGCATCCCGCATGCGCTGGTGACCAGCGCCACCCCTGGAGAGCTGGCAATGCGCTTCCCTGGGACCTTCGACAAGATCATGCTGGATGCTCCTTGTTCAGGCGAAGGCATGTTCCGTAAAGATCCTGACGCCATTGATGAATGGTCCCCGGAGCATGTGGCCATGTGCTCGTCGCGACAATGGGATATCCTTCAGGATGCCTATATTATGCTGAAGCCGGGCGGTAGCCTGGCCTACTCGACCTGTACATTCAACCGTAAAGAGAATGAAGAGATCATTGCGCGGTTGACAGACAGCTATCCTGATATGGAACTGATTACCCACAAACGGTTATGGCCGCATCTGGAAAAAGGCGAGGGCCATTTTGTTGCGCTGCTGCGCAAACAAATGTCTGAGGAGACCGGACAAGGCCGTAACAAACGCGGAACAAGCGGAGGACGGGGCAAAAACGACTCAAAAACCAATTCCTCTGTGCGGGATGCCTTCCAGCAGTTTCAATCCTGGGCTGCAACGGAACTTCCCGGATTCTCATGCCAAGGTGTACCGCTTCTCTTCGGAGACTCTTTATATTTGCTGCCCGCAGCATTTAACGACCGGATGCATACCGGACTGCTCGACGGGCTGCGAATTCCCCGCGCAGGTCTGCATCTTGCCCATCTGAAGAAAAACCGGATTGAACCTGCGCATGCGTTAGCTATGGCCCTCCAATCGGAGCAGGCCTTCCGCCGTTATGATCTTGCACAGGACGGGCCGGAAGTTCGGGCTTGGTTCCGCGGGGAGAGTCTTCCGGCACCTTCTGAGCTGCATGGCTGGACACTTGTGACCGTAGAGGGTTTACCTGTCGGCTGGGGCAAAGCGAGTTCAGGTCAGCTCAAAAACCATCTTCCCAAGGGACTGCGTATTATGTAGCCCATATTGGCAAGCACATAGGCTCTTGGCCAGTTCGTGAATCCCCCTTCGGCATATGATGTCATTATCCCCAAAAAAGGCTGCGCACAAGACGCGGCAATGGGAACAAGACCTTAGTCAAGGGAGGAATCAGACATGGGCGCAGTTGGAGGAGGCTTTACATCCACCGGAGCAATTTTGGTACTTTTCATATTGCTCGTCATTATTTCCCGTTCGTTATTCGTCTAATTTTAACTTCAATTCCATTAAACAAAAGCGCCTAACAGGATTTATTAACCAAGGAGGACCAGTGCGTTGGGCGGGAGAGTAACGGAGGCAGCTTTGTGCCGGCATCTCCCTTCGCGGCGTTAATCTGGGCTTGGGTGAGAAAAATACTGTCGGTCAGGTCGGCACCTCTCAGGTTAGCATCCCGGAAATCCGCACCGATGAGGTCAGCCCCTCTCAGGTTGGCGCCTCTGAGGTCAGCGGCAATTAGGTATGCCCCTCTCAAATTGGCACATCTCAAATCTGCACCCCTCAATTTGGCCCCGATAAGGTCTGCACCCCGTCCGTGGGTCTTCCGATTACCCGGGAGGGCCTTCGGCTTCCGCAAGGCCTCAGTCCGCACAAGTTCGCTGGCTCGCAGGAGCAGAGCATTGACCTCTGCCCGGTGAGCTGCTATTTCCAGTTTCAGGATTAAATCGGAATCGAGCTGAGTAAGGCGTTCCGTCTCATTGAGCGCCAAGCGGAGCTCACCATGGATTGGACGGGCAGGTTGAAACGTTAGCGCTTCAAGCAGATACCAGAGAAGCTCGTGAAGCTGGCGCATGATCGGGAACACCTCAAACATTTGTTGGGCGGATCCTGGTGCATGCAGCCAGTCCTTTCCACCAAAGGTAACGCGGGAAACCTTTTGCCCCGCCCCGAAGCAGTCATAAACAGTGCAACCTCGAAAACCCAGTTCCCTGAGGCTGTTGTGAACGCCGCAGCGAAAATCCCCTTGCAGGTTTTGGCAGGGCTGCCCTGCATCTTTATCCATGGCGAAGTCTGCCGAAGCAGCGAAGGGCAGCGCGGCACAGCACAAGCCAAAGCAGCTCTCGCAGTCAGCTTGCAGACTGGAGCGGCGGTTGTGGGGGATTGATTCTGGATATTTGTAATTCTCGGACATTACGAAGTCTCCTTCAGTTCTCTGCAAACCTTAACTCTGGGGGTCACGATGATCAGGAAAGGCAGTACTTCATCAGTGCGTCACGTACCCCATGCTCATTGTTTGTACCTGTGATAGCATTAGCCGCAGCTTTGACTTCAACCGGAGAATTGTCCATCGCTACGCCCATTCCGGCATAAGTCAGCATGGATATATCATTAAAATAATTGCCGATCGAGAGAACTTCCTCTTGCTGAATTCCAAGCTGCAGCGCCAGATGCTTGAGGGCATTGCCCTTCGAGGCCTCGGGGTGCATGAAGTCTACAAAAAATTCTCCGCTGCGCAGAATATTATATTGCTGTCCCCAGGTGCGCCATACCCGCTCAGCCTCATCCAGTATATCGGACTGGGTAAACACCGTGAATTTCACGATGGGTTCGCGGAACTCCTCCCAGGCCGGCAGCGTGGCAGGCAGTATCCGAAAGTGCTCATACATATAATTGGCTTCCTTGGTCAGGTTCTCCACATTATCAACGTACATTTCAAAAGCGGTATTCACATCAAAATGGATATTCCGCTCCCGGCAGTAATCAATATACGGATCAAGACCGCGCGCATCCAGACCGTATTGGTGCAGCACTTCACGGTCTTTCACCCGCACCGTTGCCGCTCCGTTATGACCAAGCACATATCCGGACAGCCCCATCTCCTCCATAAAAGGAATCGAATTCTGCGGACTGCGTCCAGTGCATAACACAATTTGGCCTCCCTTCGCGGTAACCTCTGCGATTGCCTCCTTATTCTCCGAGCTGAGCTGATGGTCGTCATTCAGCAGTGTTCCATCTACATCAAGCGCTATCAGTTTGTATCTCATGCTCCACCATCCTTGTCTATCCTTTTTATCTATATAAAAGTGAATTGTTGAACCTGTCAGTTATTCTCCGCTCCGAGCAGATGCATCTCCTCGGCAGTCAGTTCACGGTATGAGCCCAGTGGCAGACTCTCATCCAGCTTCAACTCGCCCATGGCTACACGCTTGAGGAACGTCACTTTTTTACCGACGGCCTGAAACATGCGCTTTACCTGGTGGAACTTCCCCTCGGTGATCACAAGCGATATGTACGAGATCACTTTAGTGCCGCGTTCTCTGCCCAAGATGGTCAACTGTGCGGGCTCAGTGACATAACCATCCTCAAGCGTTACTCCCGCCGCAAATGCCGCTACATCGTCGGAATCAACCTCACCCTCTACTGTAGCTTCATACGTTTTGGGTACATGCTTGCGCGGCGACAGCAGTTCATGGGCAAGCTTGCCGTCATTCGTCAACAGCAGCAGTCCGACGGTATCCTTATCCAGTCTGCCTACGGGAAAAGGTTCGAATAGAGCATAATCTTTCGTAAGCAAATCCAGTACAGTTCGGTCCCGCCGGTCTTCCGTTGCAGACAGCACACCGGGAGGCTTGTTCATCATTAAATAAATATACTCGCGGTAGAGGACGGGTTCACTCCCCACCTCGATTTTATCCTTATACGGATCGACATGAAACCCGCTGTCTTTAACCACAGCTCCATTCACAGTGATTAATCCTTGCTTCGCTTGTTTGCGGATATCACTTCGTGAAGCGATGCCAACATGAGACAGCACCTTATCCAGACGTTGTTTTTTGCCTTCATTGCCTGATGACTGCTTCATTCTTACGTCCACCTCCAGCCAGCGGGATATTCATTCTTGAGCATGCCGTCCTGCCATTTGCCCCATCCCGCACTGTATCCGTCAATGCAGACCAGAACATAGCCTTTAAAAGGACTTCCCTGCTTCACAGCCAAGCGTTCCGAAGGAATGGAGAGTGTTTCTCCTTTGAGGTAAGAAACTGCCTCACTGTCCTTACTGGACAGCGACAGGCTGCGGCGGCTTTCTTCAGGTCTCAGTGCCGTGGCTAACGGATGTCCAGGAATAAACCGTCCATTGCGAACAGACCCTACGTACCAGCCAGGGCGGATGGTCTTCAGTCCGTCCATTGCTGTTTTAGGCAGGGGCGAAATATACAAATGATCGCCAAAAAGAATCGGATAGCCCGCAGGCTGAAATCCCAGCTGTTCCTGTACAAACTGCCCATAGGCAGCCAGAGCCGCTTCTTCTCCCGGCACCTGTCCATTTCGTCCCCCGCTCTCGCCGGTTTTACCCGGTGAACGTCCACTTTTACCCCGGGCGCTGCCGGCATTTTGCCTTGATGCCATTTTAACAGCGGATCCTTGCCGCTTCTTATCACGGCCCTGTTCCCCGGTTATCGACACTGCCAGCGTAGAGTCTAAAGGTAACTCTCCCTTAATCCCCTCAACAGCAGAGCTTCCGTCGTGCTTTAATACAGCGATGAAATGACCTTCGCCCTTAACCTTGTGTGGCCATAAACGGGCTGTTCCTGCAAGCTCCCCGAAGCCTGGGGCAAAAGAGCCCGTCCCTCCAACCGGAACAACCGAAAACTGCGGATGAACGGCGAGAAATTCCGTTATAGTCCCTTCGTTCTCCTCTGTAGCAAATGTACAGGTTGAGTAGACCAGCGTCCCGCCCGGGGCCAATGCGGAAGCTGCGGATACCAGAATATCTCTTTGCATCGCCGCATATTTGGCTGGCGTTTCGCTGTCCCACTGCTTGACCATATCCTCATCCTTACGGAACATGCCTTCCCCGGAGCAAGGGGCATCGACCAGGATTTTGTCAAAAAAAGCAGGAAACGCCGCAGCGATACGCTCTGGACTCTCGTTCAGGACGATACCGTTGCGGGTTCCGTACAGCTCCAGATTTTTAGCCAGCGCTTTGGTCCGTTCGGGATGAAGATCATTGCTGACCAGCAATCCCTGCCCCTGCAGCTTGCCCGCAATCTGCGTCGACTTGCCGCCGGGAGCGGCGCATAAATCCAGAACACGGTCACCCGGCGTCACACCGAGCAGTTCTGCCGGCGCCATGGCACTGGGCTCCTGAATGTAATACAGACCCGCATGATAATAGGGATGCTTGCCGGGCCTGGCGCCTTCCCCCGTATAAAAACCGGTAGGACACCATGGAATCGGCTCCAACGGAAAAGGGGAGATTTCCATAAGCTCCGCGGCCGTAATTTTTAAGGTATTGGCCCTGATGCCTCCGTAGGGTATTTCGTTATAGGCTTTTGCAAATTGCTCGTATTCTGTTCCCAGCAGCTCCTTCATTCTTTCCATGAAAGAGTGTGGCAATTGTGCTGCCATGATGCTGTCCTCCTGCCATACACAACAGGTATGAATGACTCAAGGAACACCCCTGCGGGTGCCCCTCTTGGAAATCCATATCAATCGTCTTTGGATGTTTATTTATGATAAGATGCCCGGCCTCTTTGGGGACCCCGGCGTTGAGGAATGTTGGGAGTAATACCAGGGGATGCCGCTTCCACCTCGCGGGCCAGTACTTCATCCACTATTTCAATGGTTAAGTCGTAATAGGGAAAGGGCTGCGCTTCGTAACTCTCCAGGCGGCGAACATACTCCTGTGCCTCGGCCACCAGTTTGCCCAGATTGATCCCGAGGCATAGCAGAGGATAATCCTGCAGTTTCCCGGCGGCCCTGTCCAGCAAAATAGTTCCGCCGCGAACATTGCCGTTACGAAAATGGTACAAGCCCACGGCTATCTGGAGCAACCCCTTATAGAACGGGTCATGTTCACGGGCAATCCACAATTCCTCGAGCACCTCATGACACTCAAAATAGTCCCGGTCGCGGTTAAAATAGACCAGATAAGCTACGTACAGCTTTTCATAAGTCATAAGGCTGATTGCCCTTTTTCGCTTCAGAGAGCAGTGCTCTCACATGGTCTAGTAATTCCTTCATGGCATCCATATCCTGTGCTTGCCAGATCTCGTTAAACCGCCCCTGACATTCTATCGCTTCATTCACAAGGTGATAGAAATACAGCTGGTGAATAGCCTTCAGAACCTGTGTAGTCGCATTGGAATTTTCCTCAAAGGTTTTTTGCGCCTCGAGTATTTCCTCCCGAATACTGGACATTTCACTATCCAGAATGGATGCGGCTTCCGCTGCCGTTTTCAGGCGAACCCGCATGACATCCGGCAGACTTTCCCGGTACTTATAATTCAGGGAGTGCTCAATGGTGGCCCAGAAGTTCATCGCCAGCGTGCGGATTTGGATTTCGGCCAGAATAATCTTTTGACCCAGAGCTGTTTGTACAGGATATTTAATGATCATGTGAAAGCTGCGGTAGCCGCTCTCTTTATAATTTGTAATGTAATCTTTCTCATAGAGAACTTCTAGATCCTTGCGGGCCCGGATATATTCCGCTACCCTGCGGATATCCTCCACAAATTGGCACATGATGCGGATGCCGGCGATATCCTCAATGCCCGTCTCCAGGTCCTCCATCTTCACATTCAGCCGTTGCGCCTTTTCCAGAATGCTGGACAGCCGCTTCACGCGTCCGGTTACGAATTCGATCGGGGTATATTCCTCTCTCTTTTTCAGCTCGGAACGCATCGTTTTGAATTTAACCTTAAGCTCCTCCACAGTCTGTTCATATGGAAGCAAAAAAGTTCCCCAGTCCCTGCCGTCCATCTACCCGTCCTCCTGTCCTCTGTACCTTCAATGATGGTCTGTGCCCACCGCTTCCGAGATATGGCGGAATCCGTCCCGCCGTAGCAGCTGCCGTAATCCGGCATGCACCCTGCGGTTAACCTCCGGCCCCTCGTAGATAAGAGCTGTATAAATTTCAACCAGACTTGCACCTGCCCGGATTTTGTCATAAGCGTCCTGGCTCGTAAAAATCCCACCCGAGCCGATTATGGGCAGCTTGCCCCCGGTCTGCCGGTAAATCGCGCTGATAATTTCTGTGGAACGATCACGCAGCGGCCTTCCGCTTAAGCCTCCGGTTTCTTTGGCGCTTGAATGTTTCAGGCCTTCCCGGCTTATCGTTGTATTGGTAGCAATAATACCATCCATCCCGGTTTCTGTCAGTGTATGTACCATGTATTCCAGTTCGGCCGCACTAACGTCCGGAGCTATCTTTACCAATAAGCTCTTCTGGATGCCGCTTGCTTTACGTTGCAGCTCCATCTCTTCCTTCACCTGAGTCAACAGGAATGACAATTCACTGCCATGCTGGAGGCTGCGCAAATCAGGCGTATTCGGCGAGCTGATATTTACCACAAAAAAATCACCGTACGGATAAAGCGTACGGATACACTGGCGGTAATCCTCATGGGCCGCTTCATTGCTGGTTGCCTTGTTCCGGCCAATATTGACCGCTACCGGAATAGGACGTTTAACGAAGGTCTTCAGCCGCCGTGCCATACTCTCCGCACCCTCATTATTGAAGCCCATCCGGTTGATGAGCGCTCCATCCGAGGGGAGACGGAACAATCGCGGGCTCTCATTGCCCGGCTGTCCCTTTGGTGTCACGGTTCCAACCTCCATAAAGCCGAAGCCGATGGATGAGAAGCCTGCAACAGCCTGGGCATTCTTATCCAATCCTGCCGCCAGTCCAACCGGAGTCGGGAAGTGCTGCCTGAACAGATCCACCGCCAGATCGGCTGTTTCAGGAACGCCATACATCATACGCAAAGCTGCGCGGCCGCCTGGGAGAGCAGACGATTTCTCCAATCCGCCTACGACGAGATGGTGCGCCTTTTCCGGGTCCATTTTAAAGAAAAAGGGTTTGGCAATATTACGATATAGCACCGTTCTCGCTCCTTCAAGGGGTTCATTAGTGTGCCTTTCACCCCGGTTGTGTAGGTTTCTTCTTAATTTTAGCCTTTTACAGTTGAAAAGAAAAGTTTTTTGCCTCTGGAGATATTGCGGGCCTGCCTAGAGAGTATAGTATTTTTCTGATAAACGAATTACAATGAAAGGGTAACCACCGATGAAAAGAGAAAGAAGGTAGAGCCGTATGTCAACCAAACGTAAACCGCCTACACTGCAGCAGAAGAAAGAAGAAGTGAACCGCAAAGCGATTCTATGGATCGGGGTAAGCCTTGTATTACTAATTCTTCTTATCATCGTCCTATTTATTGTAGCAGGTAATTAATTCAGCCAATGGTATACTTTGCGGGGGTTGGTCTGGTTCTGGGTTGCAGGGGGAGAGAAACGTTTCTTCGGCAATAACAGGGCAGAGGGCAGAACCCCTTTACTTATTTCTACTTTTGTACCCATCGGAACCAGAGCAAATAATTCCTCGACATCCTTTCGATTCATCCGGATACAGCCCAGTGATTCATCCTTCCCGATACTGTCCGTTTCGTTAGTGCCGTGGATCGCATAGTTGCTGTCCGAAAGCTGCATTCCGCGGCTGCCGAACTCCCCGTTATCACGCCCGTTCGGGTTAACGACTTTATCTGAGATGACGAAGCCGCCCTCAGGCGTCTTATCTCCCCCAAGACCCACTTCATAATTCCGCAAAATAATGGAACCGCTGGTCACTGCCAGCCGGTGTCTTTGTTTATCTACAATAATAGTAAGCGGTTCTGTCAGGAATGGAATTTCCGCATCGCTGTTGGAAGCAGAATCAGCCGGAAGGACTTGACCCTTCATTGAAACAGCAGCGTTCTTAAGAGGTATGAACGCCTGTTTCATTCCAGGCGTTGTACCCGCAAGCCAATTGCCCGGAAAAGAACCTGCCAGCTCTTTCAGTGAAGCAGGAAGACGGCCCTTACTATTATTGAAGGCTCTCATTGCGCTCCACAACACAGCTAGTTCCTGCTGCCGGACCTGCCATTGTGCGGCCTTTACAGTTAATTCACCGGAGTCCGGAGGCTGGCAGGCACAAGCAGCCGGATCATAGGATTGATACACCGCACCCCCGTTTCCGGTCTTCTCCAGCGTATAATCAAGAGGAAGCTTCTCTTTCCAGAGCAGCCATTTACCGGAGCGTTGCATACTCAGCACAGCTGTGTAAGATGGCCCCTTGCTTTTCTTCAGCAGGTTCGTAAGCTCATTACCGGAAGACGACCCCTCGCCTGCCTCACGCGCTGTAAAGAGAATTTCTGGTTGTTCACTAGAAACCGCATCCGGAGTCATTTTATCCGGTGGCACTGCAGCATCGCTGGCACTTGTACCCTTTGGCATCGACCCGCTTTCTTCATTTACATATGAACCCGGGGCTGTTGCTGTTGGCGTAAAGAGCAGCAATAGAAACATCAGTCCCAGCAGGAGACGGCGGACTTTCTGCCTGTTCATATCACGCTGCCGGCCCGCCTTCAATAAGCCCTCTTCATATTCCCTCAGCATTTCGCTGGGAATCTTACTGTGCTCAAACGCCTCATATACCTCTCCTGCTTCATTGAAGCAGTAATTCGCTTTACCTTCCTGGCCGTTCTTATAATATTCCTTACCCAGCAAGTACCATGCCATCTTATTCTCAGGATGGTTTTGTACATATTGTTTGAGGTACTGCGAATTTTTCATCGGAGCCTCCGTCAATTATAATTTAGTTCCTTATTTATATCGGAAGTTTCGGGAATAAAAAAGAGACATTCCCCAGCCGAATGAAATGCCGGCAAATGGGAAGTCTCTTTATGTGGCCTTGCAATACTAACTTGCGAAGTGATTAGCCTTCTTTGTTGAAAGGAACGTCCGCAATTTTAATGGAATCCGTCGGGCATCCATCGGCTGAATCCTGCAGGTCATCAAACAGATCGTCAGGAATAGCTGTGTTTCCGCGGTTACCATCATTCTCATAGATGGTTTCCGCCAAGCCTTCATCATCGAAATCAAAAATATCAGGGGCCGTCGCACCACACGCACCGCAAGCGATGCAACTTTCTTTCTCGACCCAAGTATACTTAGCCATAGTTATCTCTGCCTCCTGTTAAACATACACCGCCGCTGTAGCAACGTGTTATTTTCTCATATTAATATAAATAGACTGCAATTTCAATGGGTTTTCAAGACGTTTGCATTTCTGCCGCATTATGCGGCACCTTTAATAACATGCATAAGAACATCCATGTCACACGTCATCCTGGTCTACGCCATGCAAATTATCCTTCTGAAGGGAGGTGCCGCGCTCCTTGTGATTACGCAAGAGTGCCGAGTGGGCATCACTAAGCATGCCGGCGGTCAATACCGCATTCTCTCCGAATTTGTTACGGAGCATATCCATTGCTTTGTTGAGCGATTCCTTCTTCGGCTGGCGCTCATAATCGAATAAATCCAGCTGGATCGCCGATTCGTCTTTCGCCTTAAGGCCCTGCAGTGTTACACCGAGGAGCCGTACTGGCTTGTCGCCCTTCCAATGCCGGATGTAAAGATTGCAAACCGCTTTATAAATATCCTCGGCGCTTTCCGATACCGTCTCCAGCTGACAGGAGCGTGTGATCGTCTTCATATCGGGGGTGCGGATCGTGAGCTGGACTCCGGAGGCTACTAAATTCTGCCGCCTGAGCCGCCGCGCCACCTGATCTGAGAGATTCAACAGAATGGGCCGCGCTTCGGCAATGCCTGTCACATCTCTCGGCAGGGTCGTTGTGTGTCCAATGGATTTGCTCTGTTCCCGCTCCGGATTCACCAGCGAATGGTCGATACCGTTACCGGCCCGCTTCAGCCATGAACCCAATACTCCAAAATGATCGCTTAACATCCCTTCATCCGCTGCCGCTAACTGTCCTATACTATAAATGCCGAGCTTGCGCAGCTTCTCTGCCGTTTTGTCGCCGATCCCGAACATTTCATTGCAGGGCTTGTCCCAGAGAATATTCGCCACATCGCGCAGCCGCAGCACTGAAATGCCATTGGGTTTCTTTAAGTCAGAAGCCATTTTGGCCAGCAGCTTGTTTGGAGCAATCCCGATGGAGCAAGGCAAACTCAGCTCTTCCATAATACGGCGCTGTATATCCTCTGCAATCTCCAGGGGAGTTCCAAACTGCTTGGAGCCTGTAATATCAAGATAACATTCATCTATGGAGACGGCCTCGAGCAGGGGTGTATAACTGTATGCGATTTGCATGAAGGCACTGGAATATTTGCGGTATAGATGAAAGTCGGGTTTAATAACCATCAATGAAGGACACAGCCGCAGTGCTTTCTGCACCTGCATCCCCGTTGAAATTCCCAGTCTTCGCGCAGCATAGGAACAGGTTACGATGATCCCCTTGCGCAGCTCGACGCTGCCTGCAACCGCAGTCGGCTTTCCCCGGTATTGATCCGGGTCCTCCGCCTCGTGGACGGAGCAATAAAAAGCGTTCATATCCACATGCAGGATTACCCTGCCGCTCGTTGGATAGTATTGATCGACGTTTTGCACAATATCTACCTTCTTATCCTGGGTTTCTATTGCCAAGCTTAGAATACCCCTACCACACGCTAAGGTCAACCTATTGCAAGCTGCAAAGTTCTTTGTTACATTCCCGCGTAAAAATGTTATAATATAAAAATTCATTTCCTTTAAGGAGGACTCTCATGTCTAAGTCCATCTCCATCTTCGATACAACTCTGCGTGACGGCACCCAAGGCGAAGGTATCAGTCTTTCGGCTGACGACAAGCTGAAAATCGCCAAGAAACTTGATGATCTGGGTGTGCACTATATTGAAGGTGGCATTCCGGGAAGCAACAATAAGGACATTGAATTTTTCAAAAGAGTCAAGGAGCTGCGTTTGAATGCCAAAATAACCGCATTCGGCAGCACGCGCCGCAAAAACTCTCTGGCAGAGCAGGACGAAAACCTGCAAAGAATGATCGACGCAGGCGTTCCGGCAGTCACATTAGTTGGTAAGTCCTGGGACTTCCATGTGCATACCGCATTACAAACCACTCTTGAAGAAAATCTTGCCATGATCGGCGACTCTATATCTTATCTGAAAAGTAAAGGGCTTGAGGTTATATTCGATGCCGAGCATTTCTTCGACGGCTACAAGCACAATCCCGAGTACGCCGCTGCCGTTCTCGCTAAAGCACAGGAAGCCGGTGCGGACTGGCTTACCATGTGCGATACGAATGGCGGAACACTTCCACACGAGATTCAGGGCATCATCTCTGCAGTAGCGCTGCAGGTTCCCGGAGCATCACTTGGAATTCATACGCATAACGACTGTGAACTCGCGGTAGCGAATACGCTTAGCGCGATCAGCGCAGGGGTACGGCAAGTACAGGGTACGATTAACGGCTACGGCGAGCGCTGCGGCAACGCTAATCTATGTTCTATTATTCCTACGCTGCAGCTCAAAATGGGCCTGCATTGCATACCCGAGGACGCACTCCCGAATCTTACCAATACAGCCCGTTATATCAGCGAGGTTGCCAATGTCAACATGCCGGTGAATCAGCCTTATGTAGGAACTGCCGCTTTTGCCCACAAAGGCGGAATCCACGTATCCGCTATTTTGCGTGATTCACGCACTTATGAGCACATTGCACCGGAAAAGGTTGGCAACAAACAGCGTGTGCTCGTCTCTGAACTGGCTGGCCAGAGCAACGTACTCTCCAAAGCTCAGGATATAGGCCTTAGTCTGGACCCCAGCAGCGAGCAGGCACGAAAAGTCATTGATAAGATCAAGGATCTTGAACATCAGGGCTATCAGTTCGAAGGCGCTGACGCTTCACTTGAACTGCTACTCCGTGAAGCCACTGGTGAAATGAACGAGCTGTTCACCTTCGAATCCTTCAAAATGCTTGTGGAAAAAACAGCCGGCAGACCCGTGGTCTCTGAAGCCTTTGTAAAACTGAAGGTCGGCGGCGAAAGCCTGTATACGGCTGCAGAAGGCAACGGCCCCGTTAATGCGCTGGACAACGCGCTGCGCAAAGCATTGCTGGCTTATTTCCCTCAATTGAAAGAAATGCACCTTTCCGACTACAAGGTTCGGGTGCTGGATGAGAAGGATCAGACTGCGGCCAAGGTACGCGTATTGATTGAGTCCAAGAATTATGTCAATACCTGGAGCACAGTCGGCGTATCCGGCAACGTCATCGAGGCAAGCTGGGAGGCGCTAGTTGACAGTATGCGCTACGCCCTGCTGGGACAAATCTCGCTGGAAAGCGAAATAACAGCAGACAGAGAGCCTAGAGGACTGGTTAATCACTAATCCAATAAACGACGAACACCCCCTGAGGAGATGGGCATCCAAACCAGTTCTCAGGGGGTGTTTATTAGTGTTATGCTGAGTTATCTCTACGTATCTGTTAATGCCTTAATCTTTTCTTCCAGCTCTTCAGGACTTAACACTCCGAGAACGACATCAGAAATCACTCCGTTCTTATCAATGAAAACATTTGTAGGAAAGACAACACCGTTATATTTGGCGAATACCTCTCCCTTCAAATCAAACATTGCCGGAAAAGTCAGGTTATACTTTTTAATAAAACGTTCCGCATTGGGTTTATAATCATGACTGGTCACATTCACGCCATAAATATCAAGGACATCCTTGTATTTTTTGGCCATTTCATTCAGCTCCGGCGCTTCCAACTGACAGGGTTCGCACCAGGACGCCCAGAAATTCACCAGCACAGCCTTGTCCCTGGGTCCGCCGACGGAGAAGGTTGTGTTCCCTTCTCCCTGCAGAGTAAATGAGGGAGCCAGCAATCCCGCCTTAACGCCGCTTTCTGCCTTGGATTCATTCTGCTGTTGAAAAACTGGTACTGATTCTGCAGTCCGGTTACGCGTTAATGCAAGGACGGCCAGAAATACGACGAGAGCTATAACCGTTATGTTTCGTTTATTAGCTGTTTTCATTAATCGTCTGTCCTTTGCGAATGGGATAGTTTTCTCCTATTGTACCCCCATTTGCTAAAGTTTCAAACCCGCTACAAAAAAAGAGATTCCGTCGAAGACGGAACCTAAAGAAGAGAGAGGGGTGAACCATTGACAGCCTTCCAGGGAAATATCCAGCCCATCGGGCTGAAGCCTTCCGTACAGCAGGCACTGGGGGAGCACCTGCTGTCCTGTTATCCGCGCGAAGCCTGCGGAATCCTGCTGGGTGCTGCCGCAGCGGGAGGCATGCGAATCAACACATATGTGCCCATCCGCAACGTAGCGCCTGACCCGCTGCATGCCTTCACCCCTCATCCAGAGGATTGGGTAAAGGCATTGTACCTTGAACCGGCTCCCATCGGCTTGTTTCATTCCCACCCGCATTCAGCTCCCACCCCGTCTTTATCTGATCTAAGGGGATTGCCCGCTCTGGGCCCCGAATTTCATGTCTATCTAATTGGGGCCCCCGGAACAGACACTAATATTCCATTACTCAATGGATACTATATCGACCGGAAGAGGGACGCTGGCGGTAAGCTTTCGCTGCATCTGCTGCAAGCTCCAGTCTATGCTCTGCTTAAATAAGCATATAGATCGCCTAAGGTCTCAACCTGACGCCGCTGGGCGATCTCCCGAAGATAAGACACCCATAACCGGGCAGTCATTTTGGAATCCTCCAGGGCGTTGTGGCGTCCATAGATCGGAATACCGTGAACAGCCAGCAGTTCATCGAGACTGTAATTTCCACGCTGTGGCTCCAGCCAGCGGGCAAGCATCATTGTATCCAGCACACGGTTTGTAAGCTGAACCTTTGATGTTTTCCAAAGTGCCGCATTAAGGAAAGACTTGTCGTGGGCGCTTGCATGTGCTACAAGCACACTTTGCCCGACAAAGGACATAAAGTTATGAAGAGCATCCATCAAGGAAGGTGCCTCCTTCGTCATCTCTTCCGAAATTCCGGTTAGTTCCGTAATATTCGCAGGAATGGCGGTCTGGCAGTTAACCAGTGTATAAAAGCACTCGTCTTCCTTAATTTCCTCTCCGACTACCTTTACCGCTCCAAAGGACATAATCTCATCCCCATGCTGATGAGAAAAACCCGTCGTCTCAAGATCAAATATGACCGTTTCCAGCTTCGACAGCGGTGTATGCAGCACTTCGGGACGCCGTTTCTCACGCATCAGGGAACGGATAAACGCCATTTGCTGTGCGGTTTGCTGGGCGGATTCGCCGCCCCTCATAGATGCGATTGCAGATGGCATCCCGCCTTGCCTTAGGTTATTCCAGAATCCTCCGCCTTTGTTCGGCTCTTTCATGACTGCCTCCTTTCCGCTGACCGGAGCTGGCGTTGCAGAGCCCGATGGATACGCCTGACAAGCAGCAGACTTTCGCGCAGCTCAGAGAATAAATGCTTATCCTTTAATTTACTCTCAGCGATATAATCACTACTGGATAATAATCCGTCGTGATTGGTATAAGGCGTATTGACTCGCATTCGCAATGCCGTAATAAAAGCCTCCCGAACACCCTCCGTATGCTTGTAAATGCTCAGCTCCTCGAGTGCCTCAAGTCTTTTCAAGGTAGATGTCTCCCTTATCCCCTTCTGCAAAGACAGATGCCTTACAATGTTAACCAGAGGAATGTAAACCCCGTACTTAATATCAAATCCGCCCGCATGATCTCCGAATCGTTCGGTTAATACCTGCCCCAGCAGATTAAGCGTCGCTTTATGCCGAACCGTATTGCGCAAAACAGCTGTAGATAACCTCTCATTGCGGGCAAAACCGGAATGAAAGAATTCCTGCCATCGCATAGAGAGTTCAGAGCTTCCGGCAACATGCCGCATGTCCGACGAAATAATGAGATAGCGGATAGGCTCCCATTCGAGCTGGGATCTCCAGCTTTCCAGCTGTTCTTCCCACTCCCGAAGTGTTTTCCGCCACATCGGTTCAGAACACATGACCTTGCCTTCGCACTTCTCATATCCAACCTCCGCCAGAACATCGGAGAGCATATTACCGAATTGTTCAAAATAACGTTTCTTGGATTCATCCGGTTCACCTTCGATAATCAAGCCGTTATCCTGATCGCTCCACAGTGTTGCTTCCAGTCTGCCTGCACTGCCGAACACAATAAATGAATAAGCACAGGGAGGCGGGCCGTAGCCCGCCTCCTTCATTTGTGCCTCACATATTTGTACTGCTGTTTCCGCGACCCTATCATGCATCACGTTCACAAGGAACATCCATTCCTCTATCGGAATAAGATTTAAACGCTCCAGCAGCATATTTTGACATACGATACGACTTCGCTTTAACGCCTGCGGGGAACCGGCCGTTACGATGGACATATAGTCCTTATTCTTGCTCCAATCGGTTATCTCCATCGATGTCACACCGTCCGCCTCCCTCTAAGTGAAGTCAATTAATGTTTTAGGGGTTTGGATTCCGAATCAGCAATCAGCTTCATTTGTTCAGGGTAACCATAAGTACCATGCTCGCTGATGTCCAGACCCATCAATTCTTCCTCTTCCGTAACACGAATTCCAATCGTCAGTTTCAGTACGTACAGGATGATGAAAGACAGAGCCGCTACGAACACGAATGTTCCAGCTACACCAAGCGCCTGTACTCCGAGCTGTTCCAATCCGCCACCGTATAACAAGCCGGGTTTACCAATACCAACTGTTTCTACTAGTTCAGGTGTAGCGAACAATCCTGTGGACAACGCTCCCCAGATTCCTGCAATACCGTGAACAGAGAACGCGTAGATCGGATCGTCCAGACCTGCACGCTCCAACCATTGAGAAGTCATAAAAGTAAAGGCTCCCGCTACCAGACCAATAATGATTGCAGCCCAAGGCTCAACGAATGCGCAAGCGCCAGTGATGGCAACCAGCGCTGCCAGAACACCATTAAGCATGGCCGGGATATCGGACTTGCCGAAGTATAGCCAAGAAGCGATGAGTGCTGCCAAACCGCCCGCAGCTGCTGCAAGGTTGGTTGTCAGTGCTACATGGCCGAAGAATCCGCCCATTGGGGACAACGCGCTGCCTGGGTTAAAGCCGAACCAGCCGAACCAGAGAATGATAACACCGAGTACAGTGAATACTTGGTTATGACCCGGAATAATGACCGGTTTGCCTTCTTTATTAAACTTGCCCAAACGCGGTTTAAGTAAAATCGTCGCTACCACCGCTGCAGTCGCTCCTGTAAGATGGACAACCGTCGAACCTGCATAATCCTGCATGCCCAGTTCAGCCAACCAACCGCCGCCCCATACCCAGTGAGCTACAACCGGATAAATGAGAATCGAGAACAAAATCCCGAAGATAATATAAACGCTGATCTTTGCACGTTCCGCCATACCGCCGGATACGATTGCCAGTGATACAGCTGCAAAGGCCATTTGGAATAGAAACTTAACATTCAATGTTACATCTGAGAAGGCCAATGATTCAAAAGCGGATCCGGTTGAATCTCCTCCGTAAAAGAAGCCTGTAGTACCGAAGAAGCCATTGCCGTTACCAAAGCCAAGTCCGAAGCCTAACGCCCAGAAGCAAAGACTTGCGATCGCAAGTGTCAGTACCGTCTTACCGGCAACGTGACCTGCATTTTTCATCCGGACGGAACCGGCTTCAAGCATTGCGAAGCCCGCTTGCATAAAGAATACCAGAATAAAGGCCAGGAATGTGAAAGTCGTATCCAATCCGATTTGTAAATCCGGAGCCGTTGGACCCTCCGCTGCAAAAGCACTAACTGGGTAAGCCATTAATGTAAACATGGCTAACACCATTACCAACCATTTCTTTTTCAATTTTCCCCACTCCCCAATGTTATATTTTCTAACAAAGCGTGAAACTCTTAATGTCATTATAATCAGAAGTCAGGGAAATTGACAAGAGTATTTTTTGGAAAGATACAATTAATTTATCGATGCTCACCATTTCTCCATAGTTTGTCTTCAGAAGGGTTGAAAACATCCATTTATACATACTTATACACTTTACATCGTTATTTCTAGGAAAAGGTTGTATTTTTATGTATTTATTCCGTAATGAATACAAGAGAAAGAACATATCTTTATTGCAAGTGTAACGTTTGACTGTACGGTTTACGGTTTGATATCATTATAAACACAATAATGAAGGTCCGGCGGTTTATTCCATAAGGCCGGATAAGGAATGCGAGGTGAAAAAGCATTGGGGATATGATTCTGTATCGGATCGGAGAGCTGGCGAAGGCGGCTCATATGAGCGAGCGCACAGTGGATTATTACACTAAACTCGGACTAATCACACCTGAACAGCGCAGTACGAAGAACTACCGTCTATACAGCCATGAAACTTTAACGGCTTTGGACCGTATTAATCAGTTAAAACAAGAGAAATATACATTGGAAGAGATCAAATCCTTGATGAGCAAATGGAACGCGGCTACACCTGAAGCCGACGTCTCCGGCAGGCTGGTTGAGCTTGAAGTTCATATGCAGCAGCTTGAACAAGAGGTTAAAGCACTTGAACCGATAATAAACCAGCTTAAGCCGGGACAGGCCAGCAAGGCGCTCTCTAATTTACTCCCCCAGGGATTAGCCTGTATGGAAGCGATCCGGCTCTTGCTTACCCAAGGGCCGCCAATGTAAGAATGTTTTAATACTACATTGGAGGTATGCAGATATGATGATGTATCTATTAGTAATTGTCGCCTTTATCTTCTCATTGTGGGCACAATTCAGAGTTAAAGGCACCTTTAAAAAATGGTCAAAGGTTGCAACTTCGAACGGAATGACCGGATATGAAGCCGCCCGGCACATGCTCGACACCAACGGACTTAGCGATGTCCCGATTGAACCCGTGAGAGGTTCCCTCTCTGACCATTATGACCCTATTCACCGCGTCGTGCGTCTGTCTGAACCGGTGTACTATGAAAGCTCCATCTCGGCCATCTCTGTCGCTTGTCACGAGGTCGGTCATGCCATTCAGCATAAAGTGCATTATCCGATGCTTACTCTGCGCCACAGAATGTTCCCGGTCGTCAATTTCGCTTCCGGTGTCGCTCCCTTTATGCTGATGGCTGGTTTTATATTCGGTTATCTGAATCTGGTTGGTCTGGGAATCATCTTCTTCTCAGCCGCTGTGGCCTTCCAGCTTGTGACGTTGCCTGTGGAGTTCAACGCCAGCAACCGGGCACGGCAAGTCATGGTAGAGCAGGGCTACATCCGCAATGAAGAAGAACGCGGTGTTGCCAAGGTTTTGAATGCTGCCGCATTGACCTATGTTGCTGCCGCGCTGGTATCCCTGCTTGAGCTGCTGCGCCTTATTACAGTATTCCTCGGCAACCGAGACTAACCTGACGTTTAGAACTTTACAGCTAACAAACAATACCCCGGAAGGCTAAGAGCCGACCGGGGTATTGTTTTGACGTGATCTGAAATAACTGAGCAAAAAAGCCCGAAAGGAATGGGCAACCAGCGGAAGCTTGCCATCGGAACGATGGATTAGTCCTACGGTTCTCGTTATGGTAGGCTCCACAATCCTCACTTGTGCAGGCTGCATCGGATTCGTCTGAAATAAAGCCATCTCCGGCAGGAGACTTACCCCCATGCCTGCAGCTACCAAGCCCCGAATAGTATCCGTCTCGCCGCCTTCAAAGGCAATTTGCGGTTCAAAACCAGCCTGAAGGCAAGCCTGCCATACGATCGGGCGCAGCGAGTAGCCTTGGCTGAACAGCACAAATTTCTCTTCCCTAAGCTGTTCCAGCCGGATATGGGTCTCCCCTGCAAGGTGATGGTTTTGCGGCAAAATCGCAAACAGCTCTTCCGTCATTACAATATCTCCGGTTACATGCTCGCCGCTCTCCGGAAAAGGTGAAATGAATGCCAAATCCACCTCCCCGGACAGCACATCCTTAATTAAGGAAGGATAGGACCCCTGCTTGAAGCGAAACTTAACCTGCGGATAATGCTGGCGGAATTCCGCTACGATGGTTGGGATAAGATGTGTTCCCAAGCTATGCGGAAAGCCGATACGAATTTCACCCAGCTCAGGATCAAGAAATTCATGGATTTCAGCTACGGAACGATCCAATTCCTTCAGTACGCTTTCCACCCGTTTACAAAAAAGCTGGCCCACCGGAGTCAACTGCAGGTTACGCCCCTTTTGCATAAATAAGTCTACGCCCAGTTCCTCCTCAAGCTGGTGAATCTGACGGCTCACCGCAGATTGGGCCACATGCAGTTCCTCCGCTGCTCTTGTGACGTGTTCTTTTTGAGCAACCTTCAGGAAATATTGCAGCTGTCTAAGCTCCACGTCATCATCGCCCCTATCTTCTATTTCTTTTGAACACACGTATAATAAGGCCATACAGGAAAAATCCGGCGATCAGCCCGCCGATATGAGCAACCCAATTAATGTTTGGTACCGCAAATGACATAATTAATCCCATGACGAGAAGCCCATACAGCGTTTTACGGGACCCTTCGTCCATTGTCGCCCGCTCCATCACTGCAATATATAGAAACGCCCCGTACACGGCATAGATTGCCCCTGAGGCACCTACTGACACGCTGGCCCCCTCAATCAAGGCATCACGGCTGCTAATAGCCACTGTCAGAATATTGGCGATAACGCCGCCAGATATATAGAGCAGAGCATAACGCCACCAGCCCAGCAGACGTTCGAGCGGAGGAGCAAAGACCAGCAGCGCAAAGCTGTTGAACAGGAGATGGGCAAATCCATTGTGCAAAAATACTGCCGTCAAATATCTCCACAGCTCACTTTTATACGGATCTACATCAACTATTGCGCCAAAATCAATTAATGTATAAAGATCTGTTGAGCCCCCGTTCAGCGTTAAAATAAGAAACATAATGATGTTGGCCAGAATGAGCAGACAATTTACCGGATAATACCGAATGTAGCTTTTCCAATTCTCATAACGTATGAATATCATAACACCCATCCTTAAAAAATTTGGCAATGAAGTCTGGTTAACGCGCTTACACTTATTATGTAACTATCCAATTGGACAGGGTCCTGTTAAAAAGATTATAATTTATTATGGTAGCACAATCCATTTTTCAACTATAAGGAGGAAATAATAACATGGCTCAAGAAAGAACAGGTGTAGCTACTTTTAAAGGCAATCCCATTACACTAATAGGTCCGGAATTAAAGGCCGGCGATCCTGCACCCGATTTCGTTATCAGCAAGAACCTTCTGGAAGAAGCTTCTCTTAGTGATTTCAACGGAAAAATAAAGCTGATCAGTGTTGTTCCTTCTTTGGATACCGGGGTATGTGACGCCCAGACCCGCCGCTTCAACAGCGAAGCCGCAGAGCTTGGCGATGAAGTCGTTATCCTGACTGTGAGTATGGATCTTCCATTTGCTCAAGCCCGCTGGTGCGGCGCTTCCGGCATCGAACGAGTGACTACATTATCTGACCATAAAGCAGCTTCTTTCGGGGAAGCTTACGGCGTTCTAATTAAAGAGTTCCGCCTGGATATGCGTTCCATCTTCGTAGTGGACAAGAACGATAGACTTGCTTACGTCGAGTACCTGGGTGAAATGACCGACCATCCAGACTATGAATCCGCGGTTTCTGCAGTGAAAGCCCTGCTGTAACCCTGAAAAAGCGGAAGAAGGATCTCCTTCTCCCGCTTTTTCATTATATGAAAACAAAGCTCTCAAGCATTAATCCAGCTTGTATTTACCGAGCTTCTTGTCAAGCGATTGAAACAGGCGTTGAATCACGCGGTAATTGGCACCCAGATCGCCAAGCGAACCTCTTGAAGCAGAGTAGATATCCACACCACAACGCTTTGGTGTCGTATTGAGCACCGAAACGGTAATATCCAGCGTGCGGCCAAAAGCCGTTCTTTTCTCCAGTGTAATCTCCCCTACAGACTCCACCTCATGAAGTACTTTGAAGCCAGGTATCTTCTTTAATGTAGATGATACTTCCTCCCACGCCTTGTCTTTCATAAGACTGTAATAACGAGTTTTCAATGCCGGGTCTTTTGCACGGTCGCTCGTTCCATCATGACTGCGGAATAAGCCAACCAAAGTTCTTTTTAACGACAAAATTCTTCCCCCTCTACAAATCCCAAGTTCACTAGTATAAGTGTAACACTCTTACTCCCGGAACAAAAGAGAAATGCAAACCTCTTATTCCAGATCCTAAACGAAATAGAGAAATAACCTATCAACAAGAAAACGCCCTCTTTCCCGTAAGAGGAAATAGAGCGTTTGGCCAAAAAATTAGAAAACCCGCCTATGCCGTCCGGCTACAGTGTCTTCTGAACCTGCTATAGCAGGTGGGTGATCGCAGAAAACGGTTTTGAATTCCCCACGTCGTATAGACAGGGCTGTTCAGCTGCGCTTCGTGTAAATCTCCCAAGACATTATCATTGGTTCAAAACAACGAGCAACCGTAACGTACATCGCAGGATTTATAACTATTATATTGCGTTTTAACGAAAAAGTAAACCTTGTATGCGCTTTATTTTACATTAGATAATATTCCCGCTGGTTGGCAAATTTAAAGCTGATCTGTTAAATTCGCTTTGTATCTTGTTCCATATCCTCTTCTTCGTCCGTACTGCCATTCAATGCGGCTTCCTGGGCTTCCAGCTCCTCCTGTTTCTCCTGCTCAACCTGCAATTGGAGCTTATTATAGGTAGCATAAAAGTTAAAGAAGGCAACCATAGCAATCAGTGTAGGAATACAAATGAAATAGAGCGCCGGGTACCTTAGACCTATATAGACCAGAACTGCACCGGCAATCAATGTTGAAAATACACGGATCGGACGAGCAATCGTCAATAGGATGGAATTACTGACCACTTCTTTAAAGGTCATTTGATAGTGGACGATAATAGAGAAGAAATTAAACATGGAAACAAACAGAATAATCATTAACACCAGCATTAGTATGCCCACAATTTTGAAGTTGGACATTTGCGTCATGTATACCGTTACATCAACATACATGATTACGAACAGCAGGCTGTAAATCAGACCTCCCAGCATGCTTTTTACATAGTTCTCTTTGTACCCCTGAAAAAAAGTGCGGAACGTGCTGACATCGGTGTTACCCATAACCCATTTACGTACTACAGTGAACAATGCCGCTGTCGCAGGAAACACAGTAAACGGCGCGGTAATACCCATTGCCCAATTCAAAGTAATTTGTTCATTGGCTCCGCCTGAACCTGTTGCCAGCATAATCACCTTCAAAACGGCGGATAACAGAAATGGGATCGAACACAGCGCCCACAAAATATTACTGAAGGCGATCCGCGATATCCATTCCGTGATGCGGTATAAACCGCCCATTGCACCTTTAAACTCCACTTTCCTTCCTCCTGTCTGTCTGCGCATACTGCGTAATTTAACTATACCTTATTTAACCCTGTCTTTTCCATAGCCCAAGTTTTCGAATCTGGGTTAAGGTCTACGCATCCGTGACATAAAGGCATATATTAGAAATGTACCCAAGACAATAACCGTTAATAAAGGAGGTTATCCTATGTCCACACCTGTTGCCTATGGCGGCTGGACTTCTACCGGCACCATCCTTGTCCTGTTCATCCTGCTTGTTATTGTTAGCCGCACATTCATCTAATTCAATAGCATGATACAAAAAGAAGACGAGGTCCTTGAACAAGGAACCTCGTCTTCTTCTTATTATTTATTCAAAAGATTCTTCACGTTTGGCCGGACGGCTGCTTGCTGTGCTTGGACGTGATGAGGGCTTACGGTCTCCGCTACGGTTTGCTCCTGCATCCCGGCTTGCTCCTGCATCGCGGTTACCTTTGTAGCCGCCGCCATATCCGCCGCTGCCGCTGCCGCTGCCGTAAGTGCTTCCGCCGCCACTGCCGCCGCTGTAACCGCCACGACTGCCGCTGTTGCTATCGCGATTTCCGCGATAGCCGCCGCCACTGCCGGAACCGCCGGCGCCGCCGCGATATCCACCGCCGCTGCCGCCATAACTTCCGCTCGGCTTACGGCCGCTGCGGATGTCATTCTTACCACCGCGGCGCTTTGCACGGATTGGATCTTCAGGAGTCAACTCAATTGCTGAATCCTTCTTGTCGCCGGTCAACAGCTTCATCGCTGCGGAGAGCAATTGAACTGAATCATATTGCTCCAGCAATTGGATGGCAATACCTTTGTATTCATTCAATTCATCGCTCTCAACCATACCGAGAACACGCTCTGCGGTAATGCGTTGCTTGCCTTCAATCGCTTCCGCCATAGTTGGCAGCGGTTTGCGAGTGATGCGGTGACGGGTAACACGCTCAATCAGGTGCAGGTGATCCATTTCTCTTGGAGTAACGAATGACCACGCTGTACCTTCTTTACCCGCACGGCCAGTACGTCCAATACGGTGTACATAGCTCTCAGGATCCTGAGGAAGGTCAAAGTTAATAACATGGGTTACGCCTGATACGTCGAGACCACGTGCAGCCACGTCGGTTGCTACCAGAACGTCGATGCTGCCATCGCGGAATTTACGCATAACCGCATCACGTTGGTTTTGTGACAAGTCACCGTGCAATCCATCAGCGGAATACCCGCGTTTTTGCAGGGCTTCTGCCAGCTCGTCTACCCGGCGTTTGGTACGTCCGAATACAATTGCTAGATCAGGGGACTCCATGTCAATCAGGCGGCTAAGTGCTTCAAACTTCTGACGCTCAGGCACTTCAACGTAAGCCTGATCAATCAACGGTGCACTGATTTGCTTCGGAATCACCGAAACATGCTGCGGATTCTTCAGGAATTGTTGGGCAAGACGCTGAATGTTCGCCGGCATTGTTGCCGAGAACAGCATGGTTTGGCGCTCTTCCGGAACCAATTTCAGGATAGACTGGATATCTTCCATAAAGCCCATATCGAGCATTTCGTCCGCTTCATCCAATACAACCGTTTGAACATCGTCAAGACGAATGGTCTTGCGGTTGATGTGATCGAGCAAACGTCCCGGTGTTCCAATAATGATTTGCGGCTTCTTCTTCAACCCGCGAATTTGACGACCGATATCTTGTCCGCCATAAATCGCCAGGGAACGAAGGCCCTTGAATCTGCTGAGCTTGCCAATTTCTTCCGCTACCTGAATAGCAAGTTCACGTGTAGGCGCCATAATAAGCGCCAGGATTCTTTCATCCTCACGATCAATTTTAGAAATGAGGGGAATACCGAATGCAGCAGTTTTACCTGTACCTGTCTGTGCTTGACCAATTAAGTCCGATCCGGCCAATGCAATAGGTAGGGACTGCTCTTGTATCGGTGTTGCTTCCTCAAATCCCAGTTCTGTGATTGCTTGCATTACTTTAGGCTGCAAGCCGAATTCCGCGAATGTTTTCAAATTATTCATGCTCCTTCTATACAGTGGACATTCCACATGCTTGTCTGTATTCTTAAGTAGCGGTAAACACATTTATAGGCTGTCCAATCATGCCGGATTTTCTGCATGGTTTAGCGCGTATTGGGACGAAAAGCCGTCCTATCATCAGATACTTCATATGTACCTGACCAACTGTAGCTTCACATCCGAAGCAATGCAAAAATACCATTGTAACGTCCTACTCAAGAATATCCTATACATTATATCACAAACCTAAAGAGGAATACCAGTGTATTCCTTTCTTTCATTATTTACATTAACCAATCCGGGGTGAAAATGCTTGCTTAAACAAATTTGGTGTTATCTGGTCGTTGTTTTCGGCTCTTCTTTAATAGCAGCCGGTTTTAACCTTTTTTTGATCCCTCATCGATTATTAAGCGGTGGTGTGTCAGGTCTATCCATGTTGGTGGGCTACTTCACTCCCTTCAGTATTAGTCTGCTTTATCTGTTGTTTAATATTCCTCTGCTTGCAGCCGGCTGGTTTCAGCTTGGACGGAGGTTTATCGTGCTGAGCATAGTCTCCGTTGGAGCGACCACCTGGCTGATGACCCTTTTCCCGGTTACGAACATAGCATCGGATATGCTGCTGGCCTCCGTTTTCGGGGGAGTGCTCGTTGGTATTGGCAGCGGGATTTCATTCCGCATGGGCGGATCATCCGGAGGCTTTGATATTCTGGGCTCCATAATCATCCGGTACCGGGATTTCCCCGTTGGCAATGTTCTGGTAAGTTTAAATGCTCTCGTGATCCTTGCCGCTGCCTATTTCGACAACAACTGGAATTTGGCGCTTGCCTCCATGGTCTCCATTTATGTCAGCGGCAAGGTCGTGGATATGATTCACATCAGCCACATTAAAGTAACTGTGTTTATTGTTACGAACCGGACGGATGAAATGCTCCGCCAGTTATTGGGACTGCAGCGCGGTGTGACAAAAATTAAGACGGAGGGCGCTTATACTCACGTAGAAAAGGACATGTTAATGACAGTTACCACCCGCTATGAACTGGCCGAGCTGCAGCGCATTATCAAAAAAAGTGATCCGCAGGCATTTGTGAATATAGTGGAAACAGTCGGAGTCATGGGTTCATTCCGCAAACGTTAAAAAAAACCAAAACAATGCGCATGCTTTAAAATTGTGATATATTAGGTTCACGCAGAAGCTTAACAATTTTCATGAAGATTGTGAGTTACCCCTCTTTTTTCCAGGCACTTCGCTTTTCCGATGACCCTGAATTTCAGTTCAGTACTATTCGAAAAAGGAAAGGGTGATTTTTGTGGAAATGGAAACGGTAAAACTGTCAGCAATTGTCATGAGGTGGTATCCTGATATGATGCCGTTTCTGAAGCAGAACGAATTGAATTCCGAAATTGTTCTGCGTGACGGCTTAAGTATTCTGGAACCGGCAGATGCCATGGATATCATTCATTACAGCATTTGCGAGCATCAGAATTCTGCGTATCTTCATTGATTCAATGGTAAGACAAGTCTTAATGGTTGCCGCTCGGGTTCGGCCATGCTGCCGATCCGGGCGGCATTTACTTTTTTCAGGTGCGTTTATAATCCCCGCATCCCGTTTATAAACAAAAAGGACGTTTTTTTATCCGCTTGCCAACCAGACAGATTGCAACAAGATTGTTACAAACCTGTTCTATTTGGAGGCATTCGTTCCTATATAATTTAAGAGAAAGTACATAAAAGGAGAGAAGACGAATGAACATCACCTGGGCTTTATTGATGATGGCCCTGGGAAGCGTAGGCGTGCAGCAAGAACAGCATGAAGCCGATGTGGCATCCGCACTGCAGTCAGCCATGAATCCCCCCATCGTAGCACAACACAGCAGCAATCCTGATGCAGCGTTACCTTCACAAACCGCCCCAGGCGGTGGTGCTTCAGCCACTCCAGCCCCAAGCGCTTTGCCTGGAGCAGCAGACTCAGATGATGTAATACACACTGATCCTCAGCCCGATGCTCCCAAAGTCAAAGGCATTTATGTCACAGCTTACAGCGCGGGAGGGTCACGAATGGAAACCCTTCTCGCTCTGCTCGACAAAACGGAACTGAATTCAATGGTTATCGATATTAAAGATGATGCAGGTTATATCACGTATAAGACGGATAATCCAGAACTGCAGAAGATGGGTAAACCTCAGCCTTTCATTAGCGATATAAATAAGCTTATGGATAGGCTAAAGAAGCATGATGTTTATCCAATTGCCCGAATTGTAGTATTCAAGGATTCAGTGCTGGCCAAAAAAAATCCGCAATTATCCTTTGTGAATAAGGACGGCTCGGTTTGGAAAAATAAAGGCGGTGACAGCTTCGTTAATCCTTATAATGAAGATGTGTGGAAATACAACGTAGATATTGCCAAGGAGGCCGTTAAACTTGGCTTCAAGGAAATCCAATTCGATTATGTCCGCTTTCCGGAAGGCTTTGAGAAACGGGCTGAAACCCTTAAGTACACCAAGAGCGGCAAACCGCGTGTAGAAATCATCTCTGATTTCGTCAAATATGCAAAGTCTGAGCTTGGACCACTTGGTGTTCGTGTATCCGTCGATATTTTCGGGTATGCCGCCTCTGTTCCTGCCGCCGAGGGTATTGGACAGGATTTTGTGAAGATTTCCAAAAACGTGGACGTTATCAGCCCAATGGTATATCCAAGCCATTATTCAACCGGCTGGTTCGACGTGAAAGATCCGGATAAGAACCCTTACGCCACCATCAAAGGTTCAATGATCGATACCCATAAAAAGCTTAATCCGCTCGGCAGCTACAAGCCCATCATTCGCCCTTGGATACAGGACTTTACAGCCAGCTGGCTCGGCAGCGGACATTATATGAAATATGGCAAACAGCAGGTGGAGGATCAGGTTCGCGCTTTAAAGGATCAGAAGGTGGATGAATTCCTCCTCTGGAACGCCAATAACCGTTATACCTCAGGCGTGAATTACGAGAAATAGTCCTTACAGCCATTATTCATTCATTAAACAAATTAAAGGACCCGGCGCCTGCCGGGTCCTTTGCATGAAGACAGGCCCATGAAAACTTTAGATAACGAGGCATAAGACCATGAGACAAACATTATCGCTAAGACAAAAAACAGGACAGTTTCTTCAGATATTATTCCCGATTCTCGTTACTCAGATTGCCTTGTCAGCCATAACCTTTTTCGATACGAATATGTCCGGCAAATACGGAACAGCCGATCTGGCTGGAGTCGCGATTGGCACCAGCCTCTGGATTCCCATTCAGACCGGTCTCAGCGGAATTCTAATGGGTATAACACCGATAGTCTCACACCTGCTGGGGAGAAGACAGGAAAAGGATGTGGCCTACCAGGTTATGCAAGGGATTTGGCTTTCCTTGGTCGTGTCCATCCTTGTGTTGGTGCTCGGTTTCTTCTTCCTTTCCCCTATGCTTAATTTTATGAATCTGGAGGCTTCCGTAAGGAATATCGCCTTTTACTTTCTGTTAGCCATTTCGTTCGGCATTTTTCCGCTGTTCGGATATACCGTACTGCGCAGCTGCATCGATGCATTGGGGCAGACAAGGGTATCCATGTTTATTACACTGGTTGCTCTGCCTGTTAATGTAGGACTGAACTATTTGCTGATCTTCGGGAATTTCGGATTCCCCCGTCTGGGCGGCGTTGGTGCGGGCGTTGCTTCAGCCATCACATACTGGGTGATCTTTGCCATCGCGCTTTTATTTATTTACAAGGCCGAACCATTCGTCAACCTGAATCTGTTCCGGAAGTTCCATACCCTTTCGCTGCGAAGCTTGAAAGAACTGCTTAACATTGGAGTGCCTATCGGCTTTTCCATCTTTTTCGAAACAGCGGTCTTCTCCGCCGTTACGCTGCTGATGAACCGATTTGATACAATGACCATTGCCGCTCATCAGGCGGCTATCAATTTCGCCTCTACTTTGTATATGATTCCACTTAGCATTTGTATGAGCCTTACGATTCTGGTCGGCTTTGAGACGGGCTCCGGCAGGCTAAAGGATGCAAGGCAATATGGATGGCTTGGCATCAGCTCAGCCGCTGTACTCTCGCTGGCGACGGCGCTGGTGCTCTTTTTTGCCGGCAATCATGTGGCAGGCCTGTATTCGGATGAACCGCAGGTTATCGCCCTGATCCAGCATTTCCTGATCTATGCCATCTTTTTTCAGATCTCGGACGCCATTGCAACTCCAACCCAAGGCGTGCTGCGCGGGTATAAGGATGTGAACCCTGCTTTCATAATATGCTTTGTGGCGTATTGGATCATCGGCCTCCCTATCGGTTATGTTCTGGCAACCTACACGAATATGGGAGCTTACGGATACTGGATCGGCTTGATTACAGGTCTCGCTATCGGAGCTATCCTGCTCCTGTCCCGTCTTATTACAGTACAACGGCGCTTTGCAGCCAAGTATGCAGGACAACCGCACCAACAAACATAATACCTCCATAACAAACAGCCCTGCGGGAAATGTCCGCAGGGCTGTTCAGATACCGCTTTATTCTTATTGGGACAGACGGGATGCCAATTCGTACAATTCCAGGTCGAAGCCTTTTTTCGTATTCACAACAACATCAATATCCGTAAGTGTAAGCTCACCTTTGATAATTCCGCAAGCTTTATCCGACTCCCCTTCGATCAGCATGCGCACAGCAAAATCACCAAGTCGGCTGGCCAGGTTCCGGTCTCCGGGAGTTGGGGTGCCTCCACGCTGGATATGACCCAAAACCGTAACACGAGCGTCCAGAGAAGCGTGGCGGTCTTTCAGAGCCTGGGCTACATCTTCGCCTTTACCAACGCCTTCCGCAACAATTACGATACTGTGGCGCTTGCCTCTGGCAAAGTTATCGCGCATCCGGTCAGCGACTTCGTTCAAATCGTAAGGCATTTCAGGTACCAGAATGGTTTCCGCTCCGGAAGCAAGACCCGCATGAAGGGCGATATCACCGCAGTGGCGACCCATAACTTCTACAATGGAAGAGCGCTCATGCGAGGACATGGTGTCACGCAGCTTATTGATTGCATCAACTACAACACCAACCGCTGTATCAAAACCAATGGTGTAATCCGTAAAGGAAATATCATTGTCGATCGTACCCGGCAAAGCCATCGTGTTAATGCCCAGCTTGCTCAGCTTGTTAGCTCCTTTATAAGAACCGTCCCCACCGATAACTACAAGTCCGTCAATACCCATTTCATTTAAAATATCCGCGCCCTTTTGCTGACCTTCCGGCTCCAGAAATTCGAGACATCGTGCGGATTGCAGAATGGTGCCGCCGCGTTGGATAATATCGCCTACACTGCGCAGATCCATCGGGAAGATATCCCGGTTTAGAAGACCTTGATAACCACGTTGAATACCATACACTTCAATTCCGTAAAACAGGGCACTGCGGACAACCGCACGAACGGCGGCATTCATGCCCTGGGAATCTCCCCCGCTCGTCAATACTGCTATTTTTTTAACTTTTGACATTCTAGTGTTCCTCCTCAAAATTGTGTAGAGCTATTGCTAATACATGTGCTTGCGAATCCAACGGCTATTGACGAAAAAGAACAGCCTCGTTAGCGGGCTTCCCCTCATCAGTCGCTTGGATACCGAGCGAACCTCCCGCTGTTCGCTTACTTTCGGATCGGATAGATACAATGCCAGCAATCCTTCGATGACCATGCGATGCATTGAGGTCTCGGGAAGATTCCGGACATCCTTACGGGCCCACTCCACTATGGAAGCGATCCGATTCAGCATGGTATCGGTGTTGTCATAATAATTGCAAAAATTGAGATCACCGCCGGCTCGGTCTTCGTCCTGATCGATTAAGTAGTCCAGCAGAATGTGCAGACCGCACACATGCGGAAAATAGGCAGCACGAATCGATGCCGACTCCGACGTACTCAGCTTTGGATTGCATGAGGCCAGAAAAAGCATGAATACACCCAGGGTTGATCCTGTTGCAGCAGCAAATTCATTCCAGTGTAAATGCGGTGCCCGGTTTCCCTCCGCGTTCCACCATTCCTTTAGCGCATCTTCTCTAAGCTCCGGCCGGATATGCTTATAGACCTGCAAATCGGTATAGAGCACAGCCAAATCACGAATCTCCGAGGCCGCAGCGGAATAACCCGGGAGCCTGGAGATCATTTCTTGACACTTAAGAACCAGACGCCGTAAATACCCACCGTCGTTCTGTTCACTGCGAAGCGCATAATAATTAACCGGCTCAGCGATCGGATTAATGGCATCCAGCATGGATTGATGCAGCAGCCTGAAATCAGCAGGATCAAGCGAAGTGCTGCGATCGCACAGGTTGTCCAGATAATCACTGATCGTTTGATAAGCTACAATAAGCGGAATCAGTATATGTCTCATCGACAAATTGCCGGCAGCATAGATACCGCCGCCTTCACAATGAAACTGTTTCGTTTCAATGCTGGCAAGAGCTTGCTTCCGAAGCTCGGGATCGGGAATCCCATTTGCATCTTCGCGCCAAAAATGGAGACATTCTCTCACTTCCGGGAGCACATACTTGTAGACCCTGTTCATAAGCCCAATCGGACCGCGCGGGCTAAGGTAACGGCCTTGCTCAAATTCACTCAATGACGTTGCCTCCACATTGTTGTCTCCTTATCCAAATCAACATTTATTATAATATGATCACCGTAATTGTACAAACAACAAAATCACTTTGAAAAACCTTGAGAGATTCATCCATTTCTTTGTGCTATACTATCCGTATTTCTTAATCGGAGGAGTGCAACGTTGATGTGTTTAATTGAGCTGTACCGTCGGTTGCGGGAGGTGCAAGGGAATGAAAGGAACTCCCGGCATCAGTTATAGTGATCAGAACTGGCTGCGTTCGTTTATGTTTACCATTTTCGGCACGAGTGTGCTGGCGGTCTCATACTTCCCTCTATTTTATACCCATTTGGGCTTCAGCAGCTCCCAGGTAGGTTTTTTATACTCCTTGGGTCCGCTAATATCCATACTCTCCAATTTATTTTGGAGCATGATCAGTGACCGTCTGGGTACCATCAAGAAGATTATGATTATTTTGCTCAGCGGTCAATTGATTTCAGCCATGCTGTTATCCAGAGCTACAGAATTTTCTTCAGTCATATTTATTTTGTCCGTCTTCTATTTCTTCTATTACCCTGTATTTCCTCTGGCAGATACAATGGCTATCAAAACCGCACAGCGGCACGGCCGCAACTTCATCTCCATCCGTGTGTTCGGATCTCTGGGCTATGCATTCTTTGCCCTGACGGTAGGGTATGTACTTAGAGCCTTAGGCTCTTCATGGAGTATGACTTTATGCATCATTATTGTTATAACAGCCCTTATCATTACATGGCGTCTGCAGGATGTCCAGAATGCTACTCCAGACGCTCAGAGCGATGGAACTGCATCCGCAAATGATGCTCCAAAGCGCAAGGGAAACGGCCTCCGGGAAATTCTCCTGAAAAAAGAAGTGCTATGGTTTTTCAGCTGCGTCTTTATCCTGGCTTTGGGCCACCGCATGAACGAAGCCTTTCTAACCGTAAGCCTCAAGGAGATGGGCGCCGGTGAAGAACTCATCGGATGGGCTCTGCTTGCCTCGGCTCTAAGTGAGATTCCAGTGTTTTTCGCTCTGAGCAAGTACGGTGACAAATTTAAGGAGCTCCCGCTTCTCGCTTTTGCAAGCCTTATGTATGCCGTCCGCTTTCTGCTCATGGCCAGAGCCGATGACCCTGGGGCAGTGGTTGCCATTCAGGCGATGCACAGTGTTACATTTGGTATTTATTATGTAACGGCTGTCCGCTATATAACACGCATCATTCCAGACCATTTACGAGCCACGGGACTTGCCATATTCACCGTTGTATGGTCAAGCGCCGCCGGACTTCTCAGCGGCACCTTCGGCGGAATGATTTTTGAGGAATCGGGACGTTCCATCTTTTATAGGGTAGCAATGGTGTTTTCAATCGCCGCTTTTGCCGGTTTTCTTGGCAAGCATTTGTTTGATTCCGGCGAGACTTCACAACTGGATAAGATTACGCTATAATACGATCCAATAGCAGGTATTAGCACCTGGTAATAATCCGGGGAGGGCATCAAGAATGCAATTTGAAGCTTTCAAACAATTGGCACAATCACGGCGCAGTATCCGGGAGTATCGTGAAGAAAGCGTTACTGTCACCGATGTTCAGGACATTGTCGACTGTGCCCGCTACGCCCCCAGCGACACCAATTCACAGACATGGGAATTTATCGCCGTAATGAATCGGGATAAAATCAAAGATATTGAGCGTTTTACATGGGATCGGCTTCACACTATGGCTGCATCAGCTGAGGATAAGGGGCTTATGAAGGAAGCTAGGCTGCTGCTGAAATCCTTTGGCCCTTATGCCACGGCCTTCGGCGGTGCGCCGGTACTGCTGGTGTGCCTGAGTACTCCATACGCATCCAAATTCCGGGACCGGATCTTTGATCCGCTGGAATTCGGAAGCCCGGCAATTTGGGCTGAAGAAGGCTTGAAAAGCAGCAGTCTCGCTATTCAGAACATGATGCTTGCCGCTCATTCCAAAGGCCTGGCAACCTGTCCGTTAACGGGCCCCGTCCTGCTCGCGGAGCAGGAGCTACGTACTTACCTAAGCATACCGGACGACCGGGGGATCAATATGGTTGTGGCTCTCGGACATCCTGCGGTACAGCCCAAAACCATGCCCCGTAAAGAAATAGCAGATATATTAACGATTGTGGAATGAAAAAGACCCTGCCGCCCTTATATAGGAACGGCAGGGTCTTTCACTATAGTAAACATCGCCGGCATTACCCGATACGGTCCATTTCCTCATCGCTGATTTCAAAATTAGTGAATACATCCTGGACATCATCATTATCCTCGAAGGCATCCATCATTTTGAGCAGCTTCTCCGCATTTTCTCCCTGAACATCAATCGTATTCTGCGGGATCCAGCGTACCTCTGAGCTTGTAAAAGTATAACCATGGGTCTCCAGTTCACCTTTTACCGTCTCAAGCTCATGGGGATGTGTCAAAATCTCATAGCTCTCTTCCGAAACGGACAAATCCTCCGCTCCTGCTTCCAGCGCCTGCATCATCACTGTATCCTCATCCAGGTCTTCAAAAGCTTCGCGGTCAATTACGAGTATGCCTTTCTCATCAAACATGTAAGAAACGCAACCGGACTCTCCCATATTGCCGCCGCGTTTATTATAAATAGACCGCACATCAGCTGCCGTACGGTTGCGGTTGTCAGTAAGACATTTCACCATAATCGCTACGCCGCCAGAGCCATAGCCTTCATAATAGATTTCTTCGTAGTCGACTTCCTCGCCACCGCCGGTTGCCTTCTTAATCGCCCGTTCGATATTATCTACCGGCATGCTGATTGCACGTGCGCTGGCGATTGCAGTCTTGAGCCCGAAGTTCGCTTCCGGATTCGGTCCGCCCTTGCGTGCCTGCACATAAATTTCGCGGGCCAGTTTGACGAATTTGTTATTCTTGGCTTGATCGGCCTTGCCTTTACGATCCTTAAATAATTTAAACTTCATGACGTAACGCTCCCCATCAAAATGACTTTCTATTCTCTTTTCCCAAACTAAGGGTACTAACCCTAGTTTATCATTTCATGAACCCTGCGGTCAAAGCCTGTACAATCAAGCTGCGGCTGATGATAAGTACTATATATACGAAAAAACACAGCTCCCCGGAGAGAACTGTGTATTGTGTAATTAACTGGTTCGTACGATTACTAGAATCTTACATTAGCAGGTATATTTACAGCAAACAGACTAACTGTCCGAGCCGTGTCTTATAATTTAATTACGTTTGCTGCTTGCGGTCCACGGTTACCGTCAGTAACATCGAATTCAACCGCTTGGCCTTCGTCCAACGTTTTGAAACCGTCGCTTTGAATAGCTGAGAAGTGAACGAATACATCTTCGCCGCCTTCAACTTGAAGGAAACCATAACCTTTTTCTGCGTTAAACCATTTTACTGTACCTTTCAAATGAACAACCTCCTAAAAATACCGCCATATATGGCGTATGCTTACATTATACTCCATCTTTTTCTTCAAATCAATTCATGTTTAAGCCTATAGCTGATTTAATTTGCTTTTCCCTTCGCCAGTGCGTTATCATTGTCCCAAAAGCCAAAAATCGCCAGGGTGGGAATAAGAATGATTAAAAAACATGAAATATACAAAACAGACAAATGGAACATGATGACCGTTGAAGTGCAAGGCAAATATATTGTTCTTCGGGAAATCTCCGATCAATGGGGAGAAGAAACGCATACCTTCCTCAGCCGTCCTGCCATGATGCAGTGGGTGAATAACCGCTTTAACAAAGAGTCCTACAAGGAAAATGAAGAGGAATATAAAAACATTATCTCAGCATTCAAACAGGTATAAACGTTTATGGATACAGAAAACCTCACTATTTATGTAATTGTCGTCCTATGTCTGGGTGCAGTACTGATTATGGGCAAGGACAAGGTGCCGCCCAGGCTTAAGCGGGGTATGGCTTTAACTGCGGTAATTCTGATTATGTTGGCTTTTGTCTTCATTATCTATAGTTTATTGGCATAAATTCTGTTATTGCAGCACAGTGGATAAATAATCTTGTTTTTCCAGGGCATACTAGGCTGACCTTTGATCACAGGAGGCGGTCATTTTGTCCATAGCTACCAAGTCTCTCCCTCTCCTGCTTGCGCTTAGCTTGCTGCCGGGAGAATTCTTATCCACAACTCTGCTGATCGAGAAGATGCCTACTTCATCTCATCATTCAAGGAGGATTACCATGGAACAATTATTGAAGAGAAGTGAAGTGCCTGCCGAAAACCGCTGGAAGCTTGAAGACATGTTTGCTTCCCAGACCGAATGGGATCATGAATACACTGAAGCCAAAGAGCTGATTAAGAAAGCCTCCGAATTCCAGGGCAAGTTGGACTCCCCTGATGCACTAAAAGATTGTTTCGAGCTGGATGATAAGCTGTCGATGAAAGCCGAGCGTCTTTATGTATATGCTCATATGCGGCAGGATGAGGATACAGCCGATCCTTTTTATCAAGGCCTGTCGCAAAAATCGAAGCAGTTGAACGTGGAAGCCAGCGAGGCGCTCTCTTTTGTAACTCCTGAAATTCTGGCGCTCCCGGTCGAGAAGCTGGACCAGTTCATCGCTGATCCTCAGCTGTCAGACTATACTTTTACACTCAAAGAGATGAAGCGCGAGAAAGCGCATGTGTTATCCAAGGCTGAAGAAGCACTGCTTGCCCAGGTAGGCAATCTGTCCCAAGCACCGCAAAATATTTTCAGCATGCTGAACAACGCGGATCTCAAGTTTCCCAAGATCAAGGACGAGAGCGGCAAGGAAGTTGAGCTGACCCACGGCAGCTACATTAAGTTTCTGGAAAGCCCGGACCGGGAGGTTCGCCGCAACGCTTTTAAAGCGGTCTATGAGACCTATGGCAAACAAAAAAATACGCTGGCGGCGACGCTCAGTGCCAATGTGAACAAAAATGTATTTTACTCACGGGTCCGCAAGTATCCGTCCGTACTGGAAATGTCCCTCTACGGCGACAACATTTCAAAAGAGGTTTACACCAACCTGATCGATACCATTCACGAGAGCTTGCCGCTGATGCACCGTTACATGAAGCTGCGCCAGAAGCTTCTCGGTGTTGACGAGCTTCATATGTATGACCTGTTTGCGCCGCTTGTAGACGAATATAAGCTGGATATTACCTTTGAAGAAGCCAAGAAGATCACCAAAGAAGGCCTAAAGCCGCTCGGAGAAGACTATCTGAGCGTGCTGCAGGAAGGTTACGACCAAGCCTGGATCGACGTATATGAGAACGAGAACAAACGCACAGGCGCTTACAGCTGGGGAGCTTACGGCACCCACCCTTATGTCCTGCTGAACCATAACGATAATCTGAACAGCATGTTCACACTGGCGCATGAGATGGGTCATGCCCTGCACTCGTATTATTCGGACAACGCTCTGAAGTACCGCGATGCCCAATATACGATTTTCCTCGCGGAGGTGGCTTCTACTACAAACGAAGCGCTGCTGATGGACTATCTGCTTAACAAGTCTACTGATCCGAAGGAAAAAATGTTCCTGCTGACCTACTATGCCGATCAGTTCCGCACCACAGTATTCCGGCAAACGATGTTCGCCGAGTTCGAGAAGATCATTCACGAGCGGGCTGAGAAAGGCGAATCACTTACACCTAAGGATCTATCTGCTGTCTACTATGACCTTAATGTGAAGTACTATGGCGAGGACATGGTTGTAGATCAGGATATCGAGATGGAATGGGCCAGAATTCCGCATTTCTACAACAGCTTCTATGTGTACAAATATGCGACCGGATTCTCGGCGGCAACCAGCTTCGCCAAGCAGATTCTTGAGGAGGGCAAACCGGCGGTAGACCGTTACCTCGGCTTCCTGAAGAGCGGCGGCAGCGACTACTCCATTAACATTTTGTCCAAAGCCGGAGTCGACATGTCTTCTCCAGAGCCGATCCGCGAAGCGATGAGTGTCTTCGAAAGTGTGATCGCACAGATGGAAGAGTTGACCAAATAAGACGGGAAGCGTAGTATAACATTAGTCCCTTGCCCGCTTCGGGCAGGGGATTTTATCATTTAAATCGCATAAATTAACAACAATTTCAAAAGGGGGCTCTTATGAGAATTCAATGGTCGCTTATCGCCGGTCTTATTTTTGCGCTGCTGACCGCTTTGTTCGCTGTCATCAACGTAGATCCGGTCCAGGTCAACTTCGGCTTCGATGTAGTCAATATTCCGCTAATTCTGGTCATCATCGGGTGTGCGCTGATCGGCGGTGTCATTGTAGGCTCTTACGGCATTTTCCGTCAATACAAGCTGCAGAAGCAGATTAAGGGATTAACCGCAGAACTGACTAAACTTCGCGATGCCAATACAACCCCGGAGTCTTTGAATATTGAAAATGAAGAAATATCCGCTAATCGTTCGACTGAGCTTTGATGTAATACGTTTATGATGAACAGGAGGACAAGCCCGTGCTTACCATTCAACCCAATGAAGATTACATCCTTTCGATTCTAAAAAAATTGCTCGACACGCCCAGCCCCAGCGGCTTCACCGCACAGGTGATGAACCTTGTCGCCGAGGAGGCGGCGTCGCTGAATGTACCGCTGACCTGGAATGAAAAAGGCGGCGTCATTCTGACGGTCGCTGGTCTTGATCCTTCCCGGACCATCGGGATCAGCGCCCATGTGGATACGCTTGGAGCCATGGTGCGCTCCATTAAATCCAACGGGACACTTCGGTTAACCTCCGTAGGCGGATTTACCATGCACAGTATTGAGAATGAATACTGCGTGATCCATACCCGCAGCGGCAAGACCTATACAGGTACGATTCTTACCAGCCATCCCTCCGTTCATGTGTATCCCGATGCACGCGACTTCAAACGGCAGGAGGAGAACATGGAGGTTCGAATTGATGAACAGGTATTGACCAAAGATGAAGTAAGCAAGCTCGGCATAGCCGTGGGCGATTTCATTTCTTTCGACGCCCGGGCGGTGATTACGCCAAGCGGATATATCAAATCACGGCATTTGGATGACAAGGCAAGCGTAGCGGCACTGCTCGGTCTGTTGGAGAGTATCAAACGCGAGGGCTGGAAGCCGCTGCATAACCTCTCTCTGCTAATCTCCAATTATGAGGAGGTCGGACACGGCGCTTCCTGGATTCCTGCCGGAATCAATGAAATGATCGCTGTTGACATGGGGGCTATGGGCGATGATCTTAGCTGTAAAGAAACGGACGTCTCTATTTGTGCCAAGGACTCCTCGGGTCCTTATGATTATGTAATGACAGGCCGGTTAATCGATCTGGCCGGAGCACTTTCCATCCCTTACGCAGTCGATATTTACCCGCAATATGGCTCCGACGCTTCCGCCGCACTGAGAGGCGGAAATAATATTCGGGCTGCCCTGATCGGACCGGGTGTGCACGCCTCCCACTCTATGGAGCGTACCCACAAGCAAGCCGTAGTGAATACAGCCAAGCTGCTCGCTGCTTATGTCGGGGCAAACTGAGACCGGCAGCCGCTGGAAAAGGCTGCTTAGGGAACACAGGCTCTCGTTAACCGCCATCATCCTGCTAGCTTTTGTTGTGTTAGCGGCAACAGCATTTCTATCAGAGCCAAGAGGCACTAAGGAGGTCTTTGACGGCCTCCCTCATTCCTACACCTATCTGGAGGCAGAGAGTCCGGGAAAAGTGCAGCTGCACATGATGTCTTTATCTCCTGAAGACGTGATCCTCCGGTCTGCCGGCAGTCCTCTGCGGCAGGTAGCGGCTTACGGCATTAATGGCGGTTTCTTCTATGGCGAGGACCTGTTGTCCATAGCCATTATGAACGATAACCCGGTAAGCGGTGTGAAGAACGCCTACGGCTCAGGCTGGTTCAATGCAAAGTACCCGAGGGGAACTCTGGTCTGGGATGGCGCTGACCGCAAGTTCTCGGTGCAGGTGGTTTCTTCGGGGGATGAACTGGTTGTCAAGGACCGCAGCCGGTATTTTGCCCAAGGCGGCATCAGCATGAATCTGCGGTACAACGAGCTATGGTCAGCAGCAGCAACGCAAGAACACCTGCCCTTTGCGGACGATGAGCGGATGCGTTCGGGGATGGTATACGATAATGCCGGCAAGCTGTGGCTTATCGTGACACCAACACTCTGCACCGCTGCCGAGTTTCGCACAGCCATATTGGAGACCGTCCCTGGTGAAGGCCTGGAGGGCATTTTCCTCGACGGTGACGGTTCCTCGCAGATGAACGCCGATGAAGCGGTTCTGCCTGGTGATTCCCGGCCGGTGGTACAGATGATTGCAGTAGAAGGCAAACAATGATGCATCAATACAAAGCGGCAGCAATGACTGGGTTAGTCGTTGCTGCCGCTTTTACTGCATAAAATAAAGCTGGCCCGGATTTTCCGGCGCCAGCCTTCTGTTAACGTATAACTTCGCATTACACCTTGCCTGCGATTCTCTCCGCCAGTTCATTTAAATACGTCCAGCGCTCCATAAGACGCTCCAGCTCGGCTTCCGACTCCTTCTGCTGCGCTACTAGCTCCTGCAGCTTCCCAGAGTCGGCGAAGGCTGCCTCCATCTTTGTGCTGATTTCGCTCAGATGGTTCTCCGCCCGTTCGATTTGCTCATCAATGCCTTCATATTCACGCTGTTCCTTGAAGGTGAATTTGAGCTTTTCCTTCACAGGAGGCTGAGTTCCCTTATCTTGCCCGGACTCCGCAGCAGTGCTCCGTTTCAGGATTCCATCGTCTTTGTTGGATCCCGTGGTTCGAGCTGGAACATTCTTGGTCAGCCATTCCTCATATTCGCTGTAATCGCCAACATGAAGCCGGATTTGTCCGTCCTCGAAGGCCATGATTTTATCCACTGTCCGATCCAGGAAATAGCGGTCATGGGATACGGTGAAGACAACGCCAGGGAATTCATCCAGATAGTCTTCCAGTACCGCCAGAGTGCCGATGTCCAGATCATTGGTCGGCTCGTCCAGGAGCAGTACGTTGGGCGCTCCCATTAGAACGCGCAGGAGATAGAGACGTCTTTTTTCGCCTCCGGACAGCTTGGAAATCGGAGTCCATTGCATAGCCGGAGGAAACAGGAAGCGCTCCAGCATTTGGCCTGCCGTAATGACGCTGCCGTCTGCTGTGCGGATGACTTCCGCCTCTTCCTTCACATACTCGATGGCCCGCAGGCTTTCATCCATATCCTGATGCTCTTGAGTGAAATAACCCAGCTTTACAGTTGCGCCAATCTGCACCTCGCCGCTGTCCGGCTCAAGCAATCCGCCAATCAAATTCAGAAGCGTTGATTTGCCGCTGCCGTTCGGACCCACGATGCCGACACGGTCCTGCGGTACAGCTATATAAGTCAGATCTTTAATCAGTTGCCGTCCGTCGAGAGCTTTGTTTAAGCCTTGCAGTTCAATTATTTTCCGTCCCAGACGTGTTGAAGCGACTGAAATATCAACTGAGCCGCCCGTGGATGGGCCGGCTCCCTCTTTCAGCTTCTCAAAGCGGTCGATTCTGGCCTTCTGCTTCGTGGTTCGGGCTTTGGCTCCCCGCCGAATCCAGGCCAGCTCCGTGCGCAGCAGATTCTTGCGTTTCTGCTCGGCAGAGGCTTCACGCTCCTCACGGTCCGCCTTCAGCTCCAGAAAACGGGAGTAGTTCGCTTCATAGCGGAACAGCCTTCCGCCATCCAGCTCCAGCATTACGTCTGCCACCCGGTCCAAAAAGTAGCGGTCGTGGGTAACCATTAACAATGCGCCGCGCCGCTTCTGCAAATACTGCTCCAGCCAGGCTACCGATTCGGTATCGATATGATTGGTAGGCTCATCCAGGATCAGCAGTTCTGATGGGGTTATAAGTGCCGCCGCCAGAGCAACCCGCTTGCGCTGACCGCCGGACAGGGTATCCATAAGAGCATCAAACTGGTCAATGCCGAGCTTGGAAAGTACGCTTTTGGCCTCACTCTCCAGCTGCCATGTGCCGGCCGCATCAATCTCATGTCCTAACGCCACCAGCTTCTCTTCAAGCTCTTTATTCCCCGGGCTACTCTCCAGCAGCGCCATGGTTTCCATGTATTCGCGCGTACTTCTGAGTTCCGGTTCATCACCTGCAAACACCTGCTGCAGCACGGTATTTGAAGGATCATAGGGTGGGTTCTGTGCCAGATATTGCACCCGCACATTATTTCCGATCGCAATTTGTCCTTCATCCGGAGTCCCCAGACCGGCAATGATACGCAAAAAGGTTGATTTTCCGGTTCCATTTACTCCAATGACACCAATTTTATCGCGGTCATCCATGCCAAATGAAGCATCCCGGAACAATACTTTCTCCCCATAACTTTTGGAGAGGTGCTCCACGGTCATAATATTCATACATTATCCTCGCTTGCCTTATATTTTCAACTTCCCATAATGCCAATCAGCAGAGCCACGGCACCGCCGGTCATCGAGCTGATGAGATTAACGGCATCATTGCTCATCCACCGCCAGCCGCGGGCATGCACAGCTGGTGCCCCGCAATGCCGGAGGCTTTCCACCTCCCGGCCGCATACGGTACACCGGTTCATCCGCTGCACCGTCGCGCCAAGGATGGAATCCGTGAAGGCCCCTGCCAGGCCGCCAAGAAGACCGGCAAGTGCAAGCAGCACAAAGGAACGGCTTGTCATTCCGGCTGCAAGCTGCAGCAGCCAGGAGGCTGCGCCGATAACAGCCCCGCCTCCGGCTGCAGCAAGAGTTCCCGCAAGGGATACTCCCCCGGACGCTCCAGTCGGCAAGATTTTCCCTGTCAGGACAGAGCGGGGTGGTTTTGTACTAAGCGTTCCAATTTCCGTAGCCCAAGTATCCGATGTTACTGTAGCCATAACGCCAATGAACAGGAATTCCCACATCATATGCGGATAAATCGCATTGAGCAAGACCACTATCATACCAACGCCACCGTTGGCGAAAACTTGCCCCGCATCCCGGCGGCCTGTTTTGTCGTAGCTCAGCTCCAGTTCAGCCTTATGTTCATGACGAAGCCTGGACAATAGACTGGATGAAACGAAGAAGAGCAGCAAGATACCGAACCAAAAAGCATTCCCGGCACCAAAATAAATCGTACCCATGATCACTGCGGCCAGCATGCCGGAAAGGCTCAGCGATTGCTTCCCATACGCTGCCCCGGCGATCAACAAAGCGCCACAGGCGCCGATAACCCATTGCATACCTTCAACTCCCGCTATCGTTCAAATATTACCTTTTATCCGATCAGACAGGTGCCCATCAGCTGGTCGCCCCAATACATCTCGAACGAATCGCCTGAAACGGTGGGTCCGACACCTTCCGGAGTCCCTGTAAATATAACGTCGCCTTCACCAAGCCCGTAGCGTGCCGCGATAAAGTCTACAATCTTCTGAAGCGGAAAAATCATATTTTTCACATTTCCGCGTTGTACTTCCACACCATTTTTCAGAACAGTGAAATCAGTGCCTTCCAGTTCTTCCTTGTCCGGGAAAGCAATATAAGGGGTAATCGGCGCAGCGTTTTTGAAGCCTTTGGCTGCGGTCCAGGGAAGTCCTTTCTTTTGCAAATCATTATGCACATCACGTAAAGTGAAATCCAAACCCAATGCCATAACGTCCACCAGTTCTTCTACACTCATTCCCGGAACATATTCGCGAGCGATTCGCAGCACAAGCTCACCTTCATAATGAACCTGTCCCGACTCCTTCGGAAGATGAATGATTGCCTTGTCGAGGGAAACAGCTGCATGAGAGGGCTTCATGAAAATGAGCGGTTCCACCGGTACTTTATTCCCCAGTTCCTCCGCATGCAGTTTGTAATTACGTCCAACGCAGTATAAGTTATTAACAGTAGCGCACATTAGACCTCAGCTCTCTTTCCCGTCGATTTATTGTTTATACTCCCAAAAACGTATCGCCCCATACATCCGGACGGTTCGTACAAATCATTATATCAGAATGCATGCCGGCTAGGCGACGCATCTCCCTCGCTTTATCCACTGTCCAGGCCATAACCTTCACACCCTGCGCTGCAAGCCGCTTGGCCAAATCCGGATTCAGACGGGCAAAACTGATGGACAGAAACGAACAATCCAGTTCCTTCACCCTTCTGGCGGGATCGCCCGACCTGGAATCAAAGATCAGTCCGGTCCGAAAAAGGGGATCAATCTCCTTAACCCTTTGAAGCGCCCCGGCTTCGAATGAAGTCAGAACTACGTCATCACGCATGTTTTTGGAGGAGATAAGCTCAATAACCGTTTTTTCAATTCCAGGATACAGATTCCCCACAGTCTTCAGCTCAATGTTAAAATGCAGACGGCCTGCCGCAAGCTCCAGAACCTCCTCCAGGGAGGGAACCCTCTCTCCTCTAAAAGCACGTCCTTTCCAGCTTCCAGCATCCAGTCGTTTAATCTGCTCCCAGTCCATATTCTTGACCTTCCCATGACCGTTTGTGGTCCGGTCCAGACTGTAATCGTGTATGACGACAGGCACACCATCCTTGGAGAGCTGGACATCCAGCTCCATCCAGCGCACGTAGGGCAGCGCAAGCGCCATCCGGACTGCGGCCAATGTATTCTCCGGCGCTTTGCCGGAAAATCCGCGATGGGCAACGCACATATTTTTAAACATAAGGAAAACCTCCTTACAGTAGTAATCACTCTGAGGAATGAATAACCTTACCGTCGCTGCCGATCTTTATCCGCCCCCAGGAAAGAGACTCCACCTTTTTGAACAGCTTTTGTCCATCCGCGTCACTCATGGGTACCGGCTGGCCCAGTTCAGCATTAAAGGGCTTTAACTGCAATTGACATTGCCCCTGGGTACTGCATTCCGCCTGAACAACCGCCGTTTCCCAAGTGGCAGGAGTTGTGGATTTCGTAAAAATAAAGTTCCCCGTGCTGTAGGCTATCCACTTGCCTTTGTAGGGCTCAATCCCTTGAAGGACGTGGGGATGGCCTCCGATCACAAGATCCGCCCCGGCATCGATGAAGCTGCGCCCCAGCGATTGCTGAGCAGCATCCGCCTGAGTTACGCGTTCAATCCCCCAATGCACTACAACTACCACAATATTCGCTTTCTTACGAGCCTCGGCTATGGCCTTTAGCCCTTCCTTACTATCATAGACAGAAGCCAGACCCGGCTTATTCCGGCCGGCCTGCCATGAGGATTCCGGGATTACACGGGTAAACCCAAGCAGGGCAATGGTGACACCCTTTCGTTCAAAATACTGCGCAGCATAGGCGGATTCAGCGGTCAAGCCTGCCCCGGCATGGCCAATCCCTCTATCATCAAGGTTGCTCAGCGTATCCTTCAGTCCTTGCTCCCCTTGGTCAAGCGTATGATTATTCGCCAGATTCACGGCATCTACTCCCGCTTCCTTCATGGCATCCAAAGCCTCCGGGGGGGATTTGAATACAAACTGCTTGTTGGCTGCACCCGTACCTTGCTCAGTTACAGGTGTTTCAAGATTAATTACAGTAAGATCATCCTGCTGCAAAAGCCCATCAAGACGGGCATAGGGATAATCGTAGCCCTTCTTCTTTAAAAGCTCTCCAACCTTACCGGCAAAAATGACGTCTCCGCCAAAGCTCAGCTTAACTGTATTACCTTCCGAAACAGCATCCTGCGGCAATCCGGAAATAAGCCCCTCGCCGCCTGCAGCTGGTGTTGGTGATTCTGCAGGTACCGGCTCTGCAGCAGGCATTGGCTCAACAGTCGGCGTTGGCTCAACAGCAGGCGTCGGTTCAACGTAGGTTTGCGGTGCAGTAGTAAATGCGGCTGTTGACGGGTTCGGACTCCTGTTCTGCTCTGGTGAAGGTGAGATGCTGCTTTGTGCCGCCGGAAGCGGAGTAGCAGAGTTTTCATTGCCGCCTTCAATAAAATAATAAAATAATAGGGCTGTTATCATGAGCAGCAGCAACGCATTCATCCATGCCCATGCCCGTTTTGGGCGGCGGTGGCCGGAGGCTTTTCTTTTCCCTTTTCTGTGGGGTCGTGGCGGGTACATGGGTTTCTATAAGCTCCTTTGCCGTTAAATTGGTTCTATTATAGCATATCCGTACCTGCCCCCAACAAATAGGAAGACTGTCCGGCTGATAGAGTAGTCACCCTGTAATACAAGAAGAAACGGCTTCGCCGTCCTGAAAGAGACGGTATCCGTTTCTCGTAGAAATATAAGCAAAGTATAGTGAAAACTTATACTTTCTTATATTTTAAAAAAGGTGAAGCGATAATAAGACTCGCTCCACCGTATGAATCTCTGTATTAATGGCATGTCGTTCATCTTACTGACGTAACGACTTGGCAGCAGCTTCAGCTGTTAGCTTGGCTTGTTTGATGCAGTCCGGCATGCCTATGCCGTCATATCCGGCTCCAAAAGCATACACGCCAGGCAGGACAGCTCCCAGCTCATCCCGCAGCTTCGAGATGTTCCCGGGATGCCCAACCGGATACTGCGGCATGGAGTGCATCAGACGGGTGATTTCTGTAAACAATGGCTTGGCGGTAATTCCCATAATTTCACGCACATCTTTGCGCACCAGCTCCGCCAGCGCCTCATCCGGCAGCTGTACATTCTGCTCGTCTCCCGAACGCCCAACATAAAAGCGAAGCAGCACCTTATCCTCCGGACTGGTGTGGAGCCATTTGGTCGATGTCCATGTGCACGCTGTAATGTTCCGCCCTTCCTTACGGGGTACCAGGAAGCCTGATCCGTCATATTCAGTGGCCGTATCCTTTTTGGAAAAAGCCATCACAACGTTAGCTACAGAAACATAATTCACAGCATCCAGTGCCGAGACATCCACATGTGAACGCAGAAGATCTGCGGCGGCGAAATTCTGAACAGTAACGTAAATATCATCCGCAGGCAATGTTTCCCCGTTATCGAGTTCAACTTCATAGCGCGGATGCTCAGCAGTTCCATCGGTGTCCCGCACAATAATTGCAGTGACCGCAGTCTCCGTTCGCTGCTCCACATCATGCAGATCATTTATCAGAGCGTATACCAGACTTTGCAGACCTTGCCGGAAGGTCAAGAAGGCGCTCTTCTTCGTACCCGTATGGGTCTCAACCGGCTTACGGCCTGTAGTCATGCCGCGAATAAGGCTGCCATACTGGCGCTCTATCTCACCAAACTGCGGGAATGTGGCCTGCAGGCTGATTTTGTGCATATCACCGGCGTAAATACCGGCCAGCAGGGGCTCCGTCATATTCTCCAGCACTTCCGTTCCAAGACGGCGTTCGATTAACTGCCCCAGCGACTCATCTTCCTTGCTTCTGCGGGGAGGAAGAATGAAATCCATCATCGCGCGTACTTTGCCTTTAAAAGATACAAGGCCGCTTTTCAAAAATGGCCTTATTTCTGTCGGGATACCCAGTACAAGTCCGGCCGGCATTGGATGAAGCTTTTCCTTCTGCAGTATGTACGTCTTCTTGGCATTGGGATTGGTCGTCACCAGCTCATGGTCCAATTCCAGTTCCTTTGCCAAATCAATCATCGCCGTTTTACGGGCCAGGAAGGAATCCGGGCCCTTCTCTATGACGAAGCCGTCACGGTGCAGCGTTTCAATTTTGCCGCCTAGCGTCTTATCTTTGTCCACTATAATAATTTCCGGCTTAATGCCGGCTTCTTTATAGTATTTGCGCACATAAAAAGCGGCGCTGAGACCACTCAGACCTCCGCCGACAATTACAATTTTCCGGGATGTATCGGTCATAGCTGGCTCACCTTCATTTGATTGTAGCGGGTACGCACCACATCACTAAGTACTGCCATATAGGCAGGATCACTGTTGAGCGATTCGATCCGCATCAGTCGCATGTCCAGCTCACCTGCCACCGACTGCGCTTCAATGTCAAGGTCATACAGCACCTCCAAGTGATCAGACACGAATCCAACTGGCGCTACCAGGACATCCTCAACCTGTTCCTTGCTAAGCTCCCGAAGCGTATCCAGAACATCCGGTCCCAGCCATGGCTCAGCCGTACGGCCCGCACTCTGCCAGGTGAACTGCCAGGAAGTCACTCCCGCCTTTTTGGCAACAGCTGCGGAAGTTTCAAGCAGCTGGTCGCGGTAAGGGTCGCCCATGGTAAGAATCCGCTCCGGCAGACTATGTGCGCTGAACAGCACGCGAACCTCACTTCGCTTCGCACCTGCCTCCTCGAATTGATCCAGACGCGCTGAAACACGGCGGCTCAGAACGTCGATCAGCTCCGGATGCAGATGATAGCTCTCCACAAAAGACATCTGAATACCGCATGCCTCTGCCTTTTCCTTGGCACGCTTAATATATGTACCCACACTCATGCTCGAATAATGCGGAGCAAGAACGATACCCACGGCTTCGGCAATTCCGTCCTTCATCATGGACTCCACGCCGTCTTCAATAAACGGATGGGCATGCTTCAGACCTTGATAACAGACAAACTGAACAGCTGGATCAGCATTGTCCCTGTTCAGTGCAGCTTCCAGGGCTTCCACCTGCCGGTCAGTATTCTCACGCAGCGGGAATACGCCCCCAACGATGGCTTCATAACGGTCCTTCAATTCTTTAAGCTGTTCCGCGGATGGCGGATTGCCGCGACGGATATGCGTATAGTAGGCCTCTATACCCTCCAGGCTCTCAGGAGTGCCGTAGGACATGACCAGAACGCCGATTTGCTTTGTCACCAATTCCATCCCCTTTTTATGGTTAGTCATGTTCAGGAACGTGCTTTAGCTGATTCTTGTAAAAGCTCATGGGAGTACTCGTGAATGTAGTCCGTCAGTTCCCGCAGCTTATCCAGCGAGGCTTCCGGAAATAACCCATGCCCCAGATTGAATACATAGCCCGGCTCAAGAATGCCTTCATCAATCAATGCCTTGGCACGTTCTTTGATCACATCCATCGGAGCGGTCAGCAGATAAGGGTCGAGATTGCCCTGAACAGCAAACTTCCCTTCTGTTCGGCGCCGCCCTTCACTTATGCTCACTCGCCAGTCCAGTCCGATGACATCGGCTTGAAGGTTTGTAAGGCTAGGCAGGAGTTCTCCTGAGCTTACCCCCGGAAAATATATTTTAGGCACATCAAGGTCTGAACATTCGCTGAAGATCCGTGAAACGGTAGGGAGTACATACCTTTCGAAATCCTGAGGCGCAAGCGCACCCACCCAGCTGTCAAACAGCTGAAAGGCTTTGCCTCCGCTGCGAACATGACTGTGAAGGTAGGTGATGACCATATCGCCCAGCTTCTCCATCAGCATCTCCCATACACGAGGCTCGCTGTACATCAGCTCCTTGGTGCGGATATACCCTTTCGATGGACGTCCCTCGATCAGATAACTGGCAATCGTGAACGGGGCACCGGCAAACGTAATCAACGGCACGTCCAGTTCCTTGTCGAGAATGGCGATGGTCTCCAGAATATGGCCGAGGTCGCCTTCCACATCAATCGGTTTCAATCTCTCTACGTCAGCAGCCGAACAAATCGGATTATGTATTACCGGGCCGATGTTTTTGACTATGTCGAAGTCAATGCCGATGGAAGCAACCGGATTCATGATATCGGAATATAAAATAGCCGCGTCCACACCCAGCTTGCGCACAGGCATCATGGTTACCTCAGCCGCCAGCTCCGGCTGTTTGCAAATTTCCAGCAGCGAATACTTTTCCTTGATTTTACGGTACTCGGGATCATAACGGCCGGCCTGCCGCATGTACCATACGGGAACATGCTCTGTGTCCAGCTTCGTGCAGGCGCGGATAAAAGTGTCGTTGTAGGTCATGATAAGATCTCCATTAAATTTGATTAATTTCTCAATATATATTATGCCCCTTTTAAAAGTAAGTAACAACCGTCACACTTAAAGGGCCAATGACAATCCTATGACAATACTATGATATGTGTTTCAACGCTACAATTAAAAATTATGATATACTGATAGAATGTCAATTTTTCGTGAATAATAAATTTTTGAATCACAGTTCGGAAAGGAGTGAAAGCACTTTGAAGAAATGGGAGGCTTGGAGAGTCAACCTCATTGTGCTTTGGTTCGGGCAATTTCTGGTAAATGCTGGAATGACCATGATTACTCCGTTCCTATCCCTGTATCTGGCTAAAGATCTCGGGGTACAGGGTGAACATGCTATCGGGATTTGGGCCGGCTTCATATTTGCCGCCAACTTTATGACCTCGTTTCTGTTCCAGCCGCTATGGGGCAAGCTCGCCGACAAATATGGACGCAAAATCATGCTGCTGCGCTCCAGCTTTGGTATGGCGCTGGTCATTCTGTTGATGGGGTTTGCCCAGACACCGTTGCAATTGCTGCTGCTCCGTCTGCTGAACGGAACCATTTCCGGCTTCAATCCAGCTTCCATTGCACTGATCTCGGGAACAACCCCCAAGCACCGTATGGGCTTTGCCATGGGTCTCATGCAGTCAGGCTCTGTAGCCGGCACCATTCTGGGACCGCTGATCGGCGGTCTTTTGGCCGACTGGGTGGGTTTCCGCCCGATCTTTTATGTCGTCGGCGCATTGCTGTTTGTCGCCTCCCTGCTTGCGCTGTTCCTGGTGAAGGAGAAATTCGACCGTGTCGAAGCAGCCCATGTACCGCAGGCCTCCGTGCTTGAAGGCTTAAAAGAACTTCTCAAGGTACCTCAGCTTCCGGCTCTGTTCGGTGTAACCTTCCTGCTGCAGTTCGCCATGATCAGTCCGATGACGCTGATGCCGCTCTATGTGGAGAAGCTGCACGGCTCTGCCGTGAATATCGCCTTCTGGGCCGGTATGGTTAGTGCAGTCACCGGTATTTCGAATATGCTTGCTTCTCCTGTGCTTGGCAAGCTGAGCGATAAGATAGGTGCACACCGTATACTGACCTATGCCCTAATCGGCGCCGCCCTGTTCCTAATCCCGCAAGCATTCGTCACCAGTGTCTGGCAGCTTATTATTGTCCGCTTCCTGATGGGCGTCTTCATGGGCGGTTTGCTGCCTAGTGTAAATGCGCTGATCCGCGCCTATACGCCAGACGGAAAGGATAGCAGGGCATTTGGCTTCAACAGCAGTACGCTGTCGCTGGGCAATATGCTGGGAGCGATTATCGGCGGTTTTTTGTCAGGCTACATCGGTATCGAAGGTTTGTTCATTCTCTCGGGGGTCTTCATGTTGATTAACACCGTATGGGTACGTCTAAAGCTCTATAAGGAAACTGCCCCGAGATTGTTCCGCTGATTACAGCAATGCCTATTTGACTATGGCTAGGGCCAGACCATCGTATGCCGGAAGCAAGGTACTGGTCAGTCGCTCATCGCTGGCGATCATTTCGTTAAACCGCCTCACCGCCTGAATGGCAGGGCCGTTCCTGTCCGTGTTCAGTGTGCGGCCGCGCAGAAAAATATTATCTCCGGCAATGATCGCTCCCGGATTGGCCAGCCTGATGGCATATTCAAGATAATTCGGGTAATTTTCTTTGTCGGCGTCGATAAAAAAGAAATCGAAGGTTCGCCCTTCCGCTTCCAATGACTTCAAGCTTTCCAGCGCCGGGCCGACTCTGTATTCGACAGCATCGCCAAAGCCTGCAAGCTTCAGATGTCTCTTGGCCAACTCGGCGTATTCGGCTTTAAGTTCCAGGGAGGTCAGCTTTCCGCCGGCAATCAATCCCCGGGCCATGCAAATGCCGCTGTATCCGCCCAATGCGCCGATTTCCAATATGCTGGATGCGCGGGAGAGACTGACGAGCATGGATAATAGACGGCCGTATCCCGGGGCGACAGAAACTTCCGGCATGCCGTTAGCAGCTATGGTGTTCTTCACTTGAAGCAGCAGATCGTCCTCTGTATAGAGCTGTTCACTGTATTGTTCCTGACTAATAAGCATGTTATATCTCCTTCGGCAATCCTCATGGCTTACACATTAAAGCCCTGAGGGGATTTTCCGGGAATGACGGACATTGTGAAGTTCACCGCATTCCCCTATACTTGATTGTACTGGCTATCTGTATTTATCTACAAGTAAAACGGAGTTGAGATCAATGAGCAAATTACAATTAATCGCTACCGCCCCTATGGGTTTGGAGGCTGTTGTGGCGCGTGAATTAAACGAACTGGGTTATGAGACCACGGTCGAGAACGGACGGGTACTGTTCAGCGGTGACTATATAGACATCTGCCGCTGTAATTTATGGCTGCGTACCTCGGACCGTGTATTAATTAAAATGGGGCAGTTTCCTGCCAAAACCTTCGACGAGCTGTTCGAAGGCGTCAAAGCTCTGCCATGGGAGGACTGGATTCCGGAACACGGAGAATTCCCCGTTGAGGGCCGCTCGCACAAGTCCCAATTGACAAGTGTACCCGCTTGCCAGGGAATCGTCAAAAAAGCGGTGGTCGAGAAGCTGAAGCTCTCCTATCATACGGACTGGTTCCCTGAGAACGGTCCCCGCTATGTGATTGAAATGATCCTGCTGAACGATATTGCGCTGATCACTTTGGATACTACCGGACCGGCTCTTCACAAACGGGGCTATAGAAGGCTGGCAACAGAAGCGCCGCTGAAAGAAACCATGGCCGCCGCGCTGCTGAAGCTTAGCCGCTGGAACGGCAGCCGGCCTTTATACGATCCATGCTGCGGCTCCGGCACCCTATTGATTGAAGCCGCAATGATCGCCTGGAACATTGCACCCGGACTCCGCCGCTCCTTTCCATCCGAGCATTGGCCGGTCATTCCGCGCGAGCTGTGGGAGGAAGCCCGTGAAGAGGCATTCGACGCCGTACGTGACGATTATCCGCTGCAGCTGACAGGCAGCGATATCGATCCTGCTGCTATTGAAGTGGCTGAAGCCGCTGCCAAGAGTGCAGGATTATCCGGCGAAATCACCTTTTCTGTGCTCGGCGCCGCCAAAGCCAGACCGCAAGGCGAGTACGGCTGCATCATCACCAATCCTCCTTACGGCGAGCGTCTAAGCAATGATAAAGAAGTGGAAAAGCTGACTCGCCAATTCGGTGAAATGATGCTGTATCTGCCGACCTGGTCTTTCTTTGCAATTAGTCCCGTGAAGGAGTTCGAGCAGTATTTCGGGCGGAAAGCCGACAAACGGCGCAAGCTGTACAATGGGCGTATTGAATGTCAATTCTATCAATATTTGGGCCCGCTGCCGCCAAGAAGCCCGAAACAGGATTAATCGTTTTATTATAGTTCAGCTATGTACGGACATCCTCCGCTTCCGGGGCCGATGTCCGCTTTTTCGACGCTTTTGTTTAGACTGCAAGGAGGATTTATATTGAAACGTTGTCTAGGCTATGCCTTATTTATTGCCGTCATGCTGATAAAGCTGATCCAGCTGCACAGCGGACTGCATGCTCAGAATATCGACATGAACCAGCAGGACAAGCTGATCTCCATCGGCTCGCTTATTCTGCTGTCCTTTTGGACATTATGGCTTCCCCGCAGGGGCCAGACTATAGCGCTGCTCATTCTTAACGTGCTCCTGACTTTTCTGATCTATGCCGATATGGTGTACTACCGTTACTTTCAGGATTTCATTACCGTTCCTGTGCTGCTGCAGGCAGGGCAGATGGACGCGCTTGGCGAGAGTATCTTCTCCCTGCTGCGTCCTGCCGATATCACGTTATTTGCAGACTGGCTGCTGTTCCTGTGCTATATTGCCACGCGCTCCTTCATATTTCGGCAAGGAGAAGGCTCCGCACATCTGCACACTCTATTTTATCGTAGTCCCGTCAACCTAACCCGTGATCGCTCACGCACCAAGACTGCAGGCTTTCTTCGGCGAACGGGAAACGGTGCTGCCGCTTTACTTCTCGGCTCTGTCTTAACCTTCGGACCGATTTATACTTATGCCACTACCTGGGCCCGTGATTTATTCACCGGCAACTGGTGGAGTCTGGCTATGTATAACGTGACCGGGCTTATTGGCTTCCATGCCTATGACGCCTACCAATATGCCAAGGATCATCTGGGCCCCAACCCTGTTCTTCCCCAGCAGGAGGCGGCATCCATGAAGCTTTGGTTCGCCGGGCAGAATGCGGAACAAGCCCAAGTGAACGACAGCTTCGGAAAATATAGCGGCAGCAACATTATTGTTATTCAGGCGGAAGCCTTCATGAATTTCATGGTAGGAGCCTCTGTCAATGGTCAGGAGGTTACTCCGAATCTGAACGCACTGATGAAAGAAAGCCTATATTTCAGCCATTATTATCATCAGACCGCACAGGGACGAACCTCGGATGCCGATTTTGCTTCCAACGGCTCCTTGTATCCGCTAACCTCAGGATCCATATTTGTGCGGTACCCGGATCACCATTTCGATGTTCTGCCCGCCATTTTGAAGGAAAATGGGTATAGCGCCAATGCTTTTCACGCCTATGAGGGCAGCTTTTGGAACCGGCAGCTTATGTATTCGGCAATGGGCTATGACCGCTTTTACACCAAAAAAGACTATACGCTCAATGAACCTCTGGGCTGGTCGCTTGGCGATAAATCATTTCTGCGTCAATCGCTGACTGCAATGGAACCCTTGAAGCAGCCCTTCTATTCTTTCCTCACGACACTTTCAAGCCACTATCCGTATTCACTTCCGGAGGAGGTGCAGAAGCTTGATACGGGAGAGTTCGCCGGAACTATCTTTGGAGATTACCTGGAGGCCATACACTATACAGATGAAGCTTTGGGGCAGCTTGCAGAGGGATTGAAAAAAGATGGGTTGTGGGAAAATACCATCCTAGTTTTTTACGGGGACCACGATAATTCTATTAAAGAGACTTCCTATTACGAACAGTTTCTCGGCAAAAGCCTTACAGCGCTCGATATGCTTGAAATCATGCATCAGGTTCCGCTGCTCGTGCATCTGCCGGGTGCCTACACTGGGACCATTGATCCCAAACCCGCTGGCCAGCTGGATCTTACACCTTCCCTTCTTCATCTGCTCGGGATATCCCGGGACCCTTACTACTTGATGGGTAATAATCTGTTCAGCGGACAAGAACGGCTGGTGACCTTGCGTTCCGGCGCATTTGCGAATGCTGAGCTCGCTTATTTACCCGGTGATGACGGTCAGTTCACCAGCGGAACTTGCTATAATCTTGATACACGGGGCACCGCTCCCGTGAAGCAGTGCCGGACCGGATTCGAAGAGAGCAAGACGAGACTGAAAATTTCAGACGATATTATGAAGTACGACGCCATTAGAACGTTTAAACAAGAGGACACCCAATAAAATACCAACAGCCCTTAATCCCCTTGTGCTTGACAGGAGGTTAAGGGCTGCTTCAATTACAGGCTCCGGCCTGAATTCATTTCAAACAACTAAAATAACAGCTTATCCGGATGGCTGCCAATCCGTTCATCCGCGTTCAACCCGGTGATAGCATCCATCTCGTCCCGGGACAGCTCGAAATCGAATATTTCACTGTTTTCCTTAATTCTGGACGGGGTGACGGACTTGGGAATGATGACAATGTTGTTCTGAAGCTCCCAGCGCAGAATGACCTGAGATACGGATTTTCTGTACTTTTCCGCAATTCCGAGCAGCAGTCCGTTATCCTGAAGTCTGCCCTTCATCAGCGGAGCCCACGCTTCAAGCTGGATATTGTGAGCGATGCAATATTCATGCAATTCCTTTTGGATCAGGCGGGGATGCAGTTCCACCTGGTTGAGCGCCGGGACGGTGTTGCTGTCCTTCGTCAGTTCCTCCAGATGATGAATCTGGAAATTACTGACTCCGATCGCCCGCACACTGCCTTCTTCGTATAGACGTTCAAGCGCCCGCCAAGTCTCCTTATACTTATCCGCGCCCGGCCAATGAATCAAATACAGGTCAATGTAATCCAATCCCAGCTTCTCACGGCTCTTCTCAAAAGCACGGAGGGTCTTGTCAAAGCCCTGGTCTTCATTCCAGACCTTGGTCGTTACAAACAAGCTGTCCCTGGCGACGCCGCTGGCTGCAATCGACTGTCCGACTTCCTCTTCGTTGGCGTAAACCGCTGCAGTATCAATACTCCGGTACCCGATCTTTAAAGCTTCGGTCACCGCATTCGCCACCTCGTCCCCTGCGGCTTTATACGTCCCGAGTCCAAACCAAGGCATAGCAACTCCATTATTCAATATCGTGCCATCGGTGATATGCTTCATACCGTTTTCCCGCCTCCTAGGTAAAAATATGTTTGTACACAACGGGTATATCATATCACAAAGTGCTTTTCAGCGAAAAAAAGCACCCCGCAAAGTTAATCCTTGCAGAGTGCCTGTTCCGTGAATCCCTATTCTATTCCTGAACCGCAGGCTGCTTAACGAAGGGTTCAACCTTCTTTAGCACCTCATCCTCAGTCGGAGCACTGATATACCGACCATTAATATAGACAAAAGCACGTTTGCCGCAAGGTCCGCAATACGATTTGCACCCGATCTTAATATCAGCGTCAGGGGCCATCTTACGGAGCTTTGGCACTATACTTTTCATACTCGTGTGATTACATTTATCGCAAATACGTATATCGTTAGCCATGGAGCAACCCTTCTTTATGTCCGGAATCCGGGGCGACCTTAATGGTCCCCGTGATTTCCTTTAGACGGATTAGTAATTACAAAGCCTTCTTGCGGGAAATACAAATAATCGATCTTCACTCCGTCAAGCAGCGGTTGACCCGGTTCCAAAATAACGTCGATTTCCTTATCTGTAGAAACCACAACGTCATTCTCCTTAGGCGTGTCCAAATCCAGTCCGTAGTGGGCGTGGTCGCCGTGGGCATGGGTAATAGCGACGCGCAGCTTAAGTTCGCTGTTTCCTTCCAGCTCCATTTGTTTCTTTATCACTTTAGCCGCATTGCGGGTAATTTTGACGTTCATGTTCAGTCCATCTCCCGACACCTATATAATTTAAATGCTCAATAATTTATTTTAAAGGAAACCGGCTTGTAAAAGCAACTATTTAATCTGAAAGCCGCTTATCTCAGAACCTTCAACACCGGGTATTTACGTTCCATTCTCGAAACAAACCATCCCATCAGCAGCATCGTTACCCCGATATCATCAATCGGCATAAACGGTAGAAAATCAGGCAGGACCCAATATAAGATTACCGGGATGGTAAACAGCAGCTTGTCCCCTGTTGCGACCTGCGGGGAGACGATATATTTCCAGGAATTACGGAAAATATGGGACCATTGCTTGAATGAGAGTATTTTTTTCAGTTTCATTGTGGTCCTCCTTCTTGATAAGACGGGAATTGAAAAGCACTAAAAAGGATACAGCCGCGAACGATGTGTTAAGACGACAGCGGCCATACCCTTTGCTTTTATATTACGCAATGTTACTGAAATTGTTTCATTTTTCTTTCACATCTGAAAGAATAGCTCCGATTATAAGTCCGGTTTCCAGTGCTAAATCTTCAAAATCACCCAGTGGCAGCGGATTCTTGCCTATTCCCAGTTCTACCGTAAATGCCGGCTTGCGAAAGTTCATGATGAACCAGTCCTTGAAGCCCGCATCACTTCCTGTCAATTTGACAGCCCGGTAGCCACTGGCCGATGCCAGCCGCTCTGCCAAGGCAGCGCTCTCCAGCGGCTCATACCCGCGGTAATTCCAGTAAATCTCTCCTCCCTGACTGTGCAGCGATACCGCTGCATGTCCGGGAATCTCTTCCGCCAGCGCCGCAAGGGCCGCGGACTCCGGTTCGCTTAACGGTGCACTACCGCCGTAATCACGCGGCGCCGGCCCTTTAACCCCTCTTCGTGCCGCCTCTTCCTCCCAATGAGCCGGAAACTGATCGCCCAAATCCACCCCGCGGATATTGGCCTTCCAATGCCGGAAGCCGCGGCGTCCTGCGTTCCATTTCATCAGATCATCGTAATAAGGATGGCCGGGGCCTGCTCCTTCCTGTACCAGCTCTACACCGTCCGGATTAGCCATGGGAACGGCCCATACCGTCCAATTGTTGAACCAGTCCTGCGGACAATGACCATTCCAGGTCCTTCCTTCCGCATAAGCTGCAGCATACTCCTCTAAAAAGGACATCAGGCAGGGTGAAGTCAGCCACTCATTGGCATGTAAGGCAGCGTTAATGTGCAAATGACGGGACCCTTTACCCAACTTGAGCAAATGCAGCGGTTTCCCAAGCACACTAGATCCAATAGTGTCTTTCTCAATAAAGGAATACTTGTTAATGAGCGCCCCGATATCCTTTTCCACGTCAGATGGACCATATTCCCCGCGCAAAGCTACAACACGATCTGTTTCGGGCGGGGGGATCACTAATACTTTACCCGGTATGCAGCGTCCGGAAGCAACTCCAGGATTAAGCCTTTCCAGTTCGTCCAGACTGATGTTGAACAACGCTGAGACCTTCTCTACGGTATCCCCTTCCTGCAGAGCGTAACGCCTGCGAGGTGCGGATGGCAAAAATATGATCTGTCCGGGGTACAAATAAGCCTGTTTGGCCACCCACGGATTTCCATGAACGACATGCTCAGGTGTAAGGCCATGCGCCGCGGCAATCCGGCTTACGGTATCTCCCCTGCGTGTAATATATTGCTGCATAAGTCTCATCCCTCTCACCCTATGAATTGCCACAGTCCTGCAGATTCTCCCTCGACACAGCTGTATTGAACAGGAAAGCGGTCATTTAATCTATTGTATGCGCCCCCTGTTGTGCTTAGCAGATTCGGATTATTGGAATGGGTCTTAAGAGGAAAGGTGAAAAAAAACGCAAGTCTCACGGTTAGCAGAGACTTGCGTTTGGTGTGATTTATGGGTCCCGCTGAAAACAGCGGAGAGGACGGAACGATTGCGGAAAAGCGGTAGCGTTCGCCTTTGTCTCCGGATTTACCCGCTAAGGGTAATTCAGAAAATCTGGAGACAACAGCGATTGTAGCAACGTTCCGTTCGCGGAGCGTCCATTCAGAACACCCTTGTCCCGAAAGGTTACGGGAGAAATTCCAGCTACAACGAGGAGACCTGCCATACAACAGGGGTACGTTTGATCTGCTCTCCCAGCCAATCGCGGGCGATTTTTTGAAACATTTCAGCATCTCCGCTGCAAAAAAACTGGTGAATGGGACTTTCATTGCCACTGGCCAGCTTTCCTTTTTCATACAAAATCGTGCTGATCTCCCGTGCCGTTTCATCAGCCGAGCTGATCAGCTTGACACGGTTTCCCATTACCTTCCCGATGGAAGTCATGAGAAATGGATAATGGGTACAGCCCAGAATCAGTGTGTCAATCGGATCGTCTTTAATGCCTTCGAGCGATTGTTCCACAACCTTATAGCTTTCCTCCGAACGGAACATGCCCTGCTCTACGAGAGGGACGAGCATTGGACATGCCTGGCTTACGACCTGAACAAAGGGGGACAGCTGCTGGAGTGCCGCCGTATAGGCCCCGCTGCTAATCGTTCCAACCGTACCAATTACACCGACCTGTCCGCTTTGGGTCGCACTGATTGCTGCACGTGCACCGGGATGAATGACACCTATAACAGGAATAGATACCTTAGCCGAAATATAATCGAGCGCTGCCGCCGTTGCCGTGTTACAGGCGATAACAATCATTTTGGGATTGAACTGAATCAGATAATCAACAATTTGCTCTGTGAATCTTTTTACTTCCTCGGTCGAACGGGGTCCGTAGGGCGCGCGGGCGGTGTCTCCGAAATAAATGATCTTCTCCCGTGGGAGCTGTCTCATCACTTCCTTGACAACAGTCAGCCCTCCAACACCTGAATCTAGTATTGCAATAGCTTGCTGCACGAACACACCGCTTCCTTCTACTTGTTTTTAGTAGCTTATGTAAGGCGGAAACAAAGTGTACCTGGCTTTCTGCCCCAATTGCAGATATTACTCCATTTGCCGCTTCAGTTCAAGACCTCTAAAAGTAATAATGCCGCTTTTCGCCAAAAGCGAAAAACGGCACGGGTCTAAAATCTACTCGATTTTTTTTCTGTGTCATCCTGTACGGCATCGCCAGTAAAGACATCTGCTACTGTTTCGGCTACTGCTTCATCATCAATAATTCCGCTGACCGCCGCAGTTTTCTCCTCATCCGGACAAAGATGCTGTTTCCCCCACTCACGAACCTCAATGACAACTTCTTTTGCTTTGTCATACAACTCCACGCTCTTGTCACCGGCCTGGCCGGCAATTTCCTGCGCTTTATCCAGCGTCGTCGAGGCACCATCCGCAATATCCTTACGCAGTTCTTTTCCGGCTTTGGGAGCGAGCAGCAGTGCTGTCACCGAACCGACTATACTACCGGCAACCACACCCCACAGCAAGCCTTTGTTGTTCTTCTTCATCTCTTCATCTCTCCTTCATCTGTACTTTGCTTCATTTAGGGGAAGCGGGATCGACTTTAGCTGAGATTATAGTGCTCCAGGCAATGCATGCTGCGGTCAGAACGGCTGCTCCGGCAATCAGGAATACTGCCAACCCTACGGCCCCAAGCTCTCTTCTTCCCCGCCCGATCCGGGCTAATGCCTATGTCTGCTTTTATCATAAGCGGGGAGAACCAGTCCTGTGACAGTAAATTGAAGCCTTTTACATAAAAATTTCACTTAGGCACGATAGAGTATCTGCAGCATCTTCCTCCCTCGGCCATACATTCACTCCGTGACACCTTGGCGTTCAGCAGTTCCTCAAAAAGACTATGCTCGCATTGGCAAGCCTTCCTGTACTGACCGGCTACCTGACGGATCGGACAATTATATTCCCTAATTTCGAATGAGCCGTCTTGTTCCTGAGTCCATTCCGCCATATATCCTCCGGCATTCTGAATCGAGGACAGCTCTGCCACCCGTTCCTGCAAATTACGATTCTCCATCATCGGTGCATACTGGGCCAGCATCCGGCGGCGGCGTCCTTCGAACAGGGCATTAACTGCCTCTACTCCGCTCCCGTGATCCAACTCACGCAACAGCTCCAATGCTAGGTTGTGATAATTTTTCGGAAAATACTCCTCAGCCAGCTCGGTCAATGAATAGATATGGAGCGGCCTTCCCATCGCTTGGCGCACAACCTTTGTTTTGGCAATCCCCTCCTGCTCCAGCTGGATGATATGGCGCCGGACACCCATTTCCGTTATATCCAGCTCCTCAGCCAGCGCTCCGATGGTGAGAGGTCCTTTCGTCTTCAGGAGCTTCATAATCATACGCCTTGTCGAACCGCTTTCCTGCGCCTTTTTCATCTCAAGGACCCCCCTTCTATGAATTTCACCTTCCCAGTTCCTGATTCAGATAATTACGCACATCCGAAGCAAATCGCTCCAGAATGTCCGGAAGTACCGGAGTAAGAGGATGCAGCATGCTGCGATCCCATTCATAATAATCCTGAACAAGCGGCTTGCGAAGAGCGACCAGTTCTATAAGCTTCTCATAGATCCCAATGCCTCCGAATACGGTCTCTTCGTGAATAATTGAGATAATGTCTTCATAACTGCCCGCATCACGCATAATAAATCCGTCAATCAGGCAGCTCCCGACGTCCGTTACGACCTCAATGGCCAAGTGGAGACTGCGTTCCTGCACCATTCCCATCAATGTACTGCCATTCCAGTCAGCCGTGGCTGAACGGAGACCTGTGTTTATATCGGGTATTTGGTCCAGAATAAGTTCGATTTGCTTCCGGTTGACATAATACACAGCAATACCTCCAAAAGGTTCTAGGATCGTCCGGCTGCTTCCTTTACTTTCCGCGTTTGCCCCGCCGTTTCAGCCAAAAATACATAATGAAACAGGCCGCCAGAAAGACAACCAGGTAAGTCAACGCTTCCATCGGATACTCCAGCTCACGCATTCCAGTCACCGCTTTCAGTTTTACTTTTACAGTTCATAATCAACGGCGATAGACAGATCCTTAACCTCATTGATATGAGCAATAACTACTTTATGGGCCGGATGTACCTGATAGGCCTGCAAATCCTCCAGGGAAGCCACTACTGCAGTAAGCGCAATGTCAAAGGAACGCTCCGAATGAATAAGATCTGCACCAACCTCTAAGGAGAGAAGCTGCGGGATTTTACCTTCCATATTCCGTAATACAGCAACTGTCGCCGCTACACTCTCCGGTGAACGTTCCTTCAATTTAAAAAATACAATATGTTTGATCATGTTTTTTTCTCGCTCCCTATCTGCATCGTTAAGTGAACACATGCACTTTCTCATATTTTAAAATATATCATAATGCCGGACGTTCTGAAAGAAAGTTACTGCATGCTCTCTGAGTTACAGGATTATCCATTGCTCAGCCCTGAGAAGTGTTGTAGTATTTATTAAAAAAAATCGGAGGAAGTATGCCTAGAAATCAGCCAGAACCACATAAAATTCAGGCATGGTCCCAGATCAACCGAAAATATCTGGGACAGGGCGTCCGTGTCAAAAGATTCCGCCGCCCCCAGCGGAGCCAAATCCGCAACCGTGTGCTGCTAGCAATATTAATGGCCAAAGATGTGAAGCTCTCACAGTTTGCCGAAGAGCTGTCCATCTCTTCACGCAGTGTAAGCGCCTGGGTGTACGAAGGCCGTATTCCTTCCAAAACCAATATGGATAAGGCCTGCCGCCTGCTCGGGTATCCCGCCCATATTTTGTTCAACGAAGCATTAATCCGTGAAAGCCCGATCCTGTGCCAGCCTTCGCCTTCCCGCTTTATGAAAAGGACGCAGTCCAGCTCATCCAAACGCAATTACATCCTGTCCGGACTTTGCATGGTATACGATCTGTCTGTGACCGATGTAAGCCACTGGATCAGCATACATCCCGGTACTTTCCGTAAATGGCTACACTATGGGCATACTCCTGCTAATTCGCTGCAGGAGAAGGCTGCCCGGTTTTTCCGGATTCCACAATATATTTTATTCGCTGAAAGTGACTTGCCGCGGGGTTAAACCATATGAAGCCAAGCCCTTCGTCTGAAGTGGCATTTTCCGTGCGATGATGTATCTGAGTATGTATTGATGGGTGCCGCCTTCCGGACTCGGAAGCTTCTCGGAATATGGACCGGTCTCTACAATTTCGGTCCCTTCAAAATGCTCCCGTAAATCGTCCTCACTAAAAAAGTGAGCGTATTTCCCCTCTTTATATTCGTACGTTCCCGGCTCTAGTAACCTGCCGCAGCCGTTGTTTGGATCCTGATTGGAAAAGCAAGTGAAATAGAGCAGCCCTCCGGGGCGCAGCAGCTCCAGACAATTAGCGACCAGCCTGCGGCGGTCCTTTTGCAGGAATAAATGCATTGAAAATACCTTGGTATTCCGCCCGTAGCCCGCTCCGGGAACAAGCACGGAAGTCACCTTATGCTGGCGGAATAAATCTCTTGCAATCAAAGCGGTCGGGCTGGGGTCGCTTCCCCAGATCATGCCTTCCTGCGCAAATCTCCGGCCCCAGTATTCTGACATACTCCTCTTCCTTTCCGGTTCTAGCTTCGTACCCTATACCAATATTGATAAATCTCTTTGAAGCCAAGCTTGTCGTATAAAGCCGAAGCCCCTTGATTAGCCAAGACAACTTGCAGAAAAGAGTCCGATGCACCTTGCTCCTTCCCCCATTGAAGCAGTCCCAGCAGCAGTTGTTCCGCCATCCCCTGCCGACGGTGGGCCGGAGCTGTAACAATATCATAAAGTCCTATGTATCCATGCTGAATGATTCCGAGTCCGCAGGCGGTTGGTATGCCATCTTTCAGCAGCAGGGCATAACCCTGCTTCAGAAGTGAAGATGACAGCATTCTCCGCAGCGTACTCCGCTTTTCTGCCGTCAGTGCTGTCAGTTCAGCGAAAACTTCCAGCCACTCTTCGTTCAGTTCCTCCTGCACATGGACCGAGTACTCTATCTTCGGAGCAGGCAACCTCTCAAGGTCAAGAACCCTTACTGACGATGGCTCGACAACACTATAACCGCGCTCGGCCAGAATGTCATCCAGATCCGCAGGCTGAATAAAGGGCGTTATTTTGAAAACAGGCTTTAGCCCCGCATCCTCATAATACTGTTCGGCAAGCCTGATTTGATCTGTTACTTGGAGACCAGATCCTTCTGTGCCGTATAAAGGATTTACCGAATTAGCCCGCTTCGTATAACCGGATGCAGAGCGAAGCACCCAGCCATGCATAAGAATGCTCTGCTCCGCAGGCCATGTATTTAATGTAATCTCTTCAATGGGCTTGTACAGTTGTTCCCCCTCCTATTTAGAACGCTTGTTGCGTATTGCGGGAAGCATCTTCACTCTATCAGGCTGCGCCGGTCTCAACGGGACAGTCCTCTGCCACACGAATTAATAAAATGCTTTCTTCTATGATAATCCACAGACTCTCTTGAGCATAGCAAGAAAAAACAGCCAATCCTTCTATCCCAAAAGAATTGGCCGTTCCTATAAATTTCTAAGCATAGTTCTGAGCTGCTTCGAGCAGTTGCTCCACAGGCCATGGCAGCGGATTGTTAAACTTGGTCCAATCCTGCTTCATTTCTTCCATAGTCAGCAGACATTGGTCCAATCTGGCTTCAATATCGGCACGATCCATACTTACCCCGATGAACACTATCTCATTTAGGCGATCGCCCCACTGCTCGTCCCACTTTGCCATCACATCAGGCTCGTTCTCAAGAACCTCTAGCTGCTGAGCTTCTGGCATGGTAGCCAGCCAATAGCCGGCAGGTCCAAATTGGATGGAAGGTCCGGCCTGACTCAAGGTAGCCGCCAGATCTTCCTCAGTAGCCAGCCATACAAGCCCTTTCGCCCGTACAATCTCTTCCGGCCAATCAGTGAAGAAGAGACTTAGTCTTTGCGGGTGAAAAGGAGTTTTGCGGCGGTATACGAAGGATCCGATTCCGTACTCTTCCGTCTCAGGCGTATGATTGTCTTTATTCAGTTCGGTGATCCAGCCTGAAGACATACTCGTCTTCTCGAAGTCGAACAATCCGGTGTTGAGTATTTCTTTCGGATCAACTACGCCTTTAACGGTGCGAATGATCTTAGCCGAAGGCTGAAGTCTGCGCAGTACAGCCTCAAGTTTGTTCAATTCCTTCTCTTCCACCAAATCGCATTTATTAAGCAGCAGCACGTCGCAGGTTTCAATCTGATCTATGAGCAGATCCACGATGTCGCGGAAATCATCATCACCCGCCGTTTGGTTGCGGTCAAGTAAACTATCGCCAGAGGCAAAATCATGCCAGAAGCGGTTGGCATCCACAACGGTAACCATTGTGTCCAATTGAGCGAGCGTAGTCAAATCAATATCCAGATCGGGGTTAGCGTATGTGAACGTCTGCGCAACCGGAACCGGCTCGCTAATGCCTGAGGATTCGATCAGAATATAATCAAACCGCCCTTCCTCTGCCAGCTTTTGCACTTCACGCAGCAAATCGTCACGCAGTGTACAGCAGATACAGCCGTTAGACATTTCTACAAGTTTCTCCTCCGTTCGGGAGAGGGTATTTCCGGATTTGACCAGATTGGCATCAACATTCACTTCACTCATGTCGTTGACGATCACGGCTACTTTCAAGCCATTGCGATTGTGAAGAATATGATTCAGCAAAGTCGTTTTTCCGGAGCCCAAGTATCCGCTCAGCACGGTAATGGGGATTTTCTTCATCTGTTTATCTCCTAACACTTATTAGATTTAATGACTGGAACAGCCTATACTTAACGGGTTTCGCGGTGCAGTGTAACTCTTTTCAGGCGTGGGCAATATTTCTTCATTTCAATACGTCCCGGCTGATTTCTCTTATTCTTAGTGGTTGTGTAATTGCGGTCGCCTGTTTCTGTACATGCCAAAGTAATGATTACTCTCATTGTGATCATCTCCTTTTAAATCGTAATTATTACGATTAATATATCGTACACTTTATATTCACTCTATGTCAACAGCGATTTCAAAAAGTTTGGCCTTTTAAGATTTGTGGTCTTTCCGGCGGACAAGGTACGTATAAATTGAATTATGAAAATATGATTCTTGTTTCATTAAAAGAATTAGACGGGAGTGTTGATCATGAAAATACCGGTAATTCTATTGAGCGGATTTCTGGGGAGCGGGAAAACCACCTTGCTGCTCTCCTTGCTGAAGGAGAGTAAAGCCAGAGATCTGAACTCCGGCGTGGTGATGAATGAGCTCGGTAAACGGGATGTGGACGGGTATATTTTGCAGGAGCATACCGGTGCAAGTGTGGAGAAGCTGCTGGACGGATGCGTATGCTGCAGCCGCAAGGAAGAGCTGCCCAAGAGTTTGTCGGTACTTCTGGGTCGTCGTCCGGATGTTATTTATATCGAGCTTACGGGGGTGGCCGATCCCGAGGAAATCATAAAAACCATTCAGGAATCTCCCTTGCAGGAACGTCTGACGCTGCATTATTCAGTTGCAATACTTGATGCCGAAAATGCCCTGGAGTACAGCAGCCGCCTGTCGGCCGACAAGCAGCTTGTGCGGACATTGCGCAGGCAGCTTACAAGTGCCGACCTTATTGTCGTCAACAAAAGCGATCTGGTAGAACCGGAAACGTTATGGAAGATTGAAAAAGTGGCCCGAAAGCAAAATGCAGAAGCCGAAATTGTGTTTACCCATTACAGCGAGATCAACTTGACTCCACTGCTGTCCGGGATTGTCCCGAGGGAGCTTTACGCCCCTGTCCCACAGCGTACATCTCAAGCCTTCAAAGGAGCTTCCCTCAAAAAAACTTATGCAGAGGATGGAGGAGTAGCTGTAAAAGAGCCGCATGAGGAGCGTGATGCTTCCTTCTCTCAGGTAACCGCCATCACATTAACTTATCCGCAGGCAGGGACAAGTGTGCCTTCAAGGGAACAGCTTGAGGCTTTCTTTCAAAAATGGGACGGCAGCCTACTGCGTGCCAAGGGACATGTCCACCTGGCCGAAAAGGAGCCGGTTCAGCTCGTGCAGTATGCGGGAATGCGGACGACCTGGGAACCCTCGCGCTATCCGGGCTTGCCCTATGTGGTATTCATCGGTATGAATCTGAATGAGGTACAGCTAGCGGAACTTTGGTCCGCTTTATTCAAGCCTTGACGACCTGATGCTACTCCCATGGAGATTGCTTGATTCCGGCAAAAAAATAAGCTTGCCCGCGGATACCTGGATAGAGGTACGGGGCAAGCTTCATATCGTGCGATACAAGGGCCAGGAAATCGCGACGTGGAAGAAATTACAGGCTGGAAATGTGACGGCTAGATAACCGCATCCAGCTCATCCTCGTCATTTGCGGACTTGTTAGGGTTAAATACTTCAACCATAATACGGGCCGGAATACAAATAATTTGCTGCTTCGGCCTTGAAATAAAGCCCATTTCCAGCGCAATTCTCAGAGGTGCGTCAGAATACGTCATCTGTATGCCGTAATCGAACACTTTTAGCGTATTATGACCGAACTTGGTTTTGATATCGATAATTTGTTCTTCTTTGGTTAAAGATACGGTCTTGTACTCTTTGCCGTCCACCGTAATAATGGCCCTGCTTATAGTGCTCGTTCTGGTTGTTAAACCATTTAACGCCGTAGATGGACCCTGCTGCAAGCAGAACCAGAATAATGATGATAAAATCCCCGCGCTTCATTTTTTGCAATTTGTTTACCCTCTCGCTGACTATATTATAAACGTAACTATTACGAACACTTTAAATATAATGAAGCCGAATCTACTTTGTCAATGCTTCCGCCGCCGCTTCAGCACGATCCTGAGCAGCACTGTAATTGCTGCATATATAAGCACGACTACAACCAGCGTCACCATACGTTCCCTGTCCGAACCATCCGCAAACAGTACCGGGCCAAGACCGAAGAAAGTCGTCAAAGCATACAGCAGAGCAAACAGAATATACAGCAGCCAAACCATTACGAACCACCTCCCAAAAAATAGCGGGAAAATTATCTTCGGATCCGGGCAGACCACTCCTTCAGTACCCGGTCCAGCGTCTTGACATCAATCGGCTTGGAGATAAAGTCCTGCATACCGGCTTGCAGACACATCTCCCTGTCATCTTTTCTAGCAAAAGCCGTAGCGGCAATGATAACCGGAAAAGGCCCAAGCTTCTCACGTATGATCCCCGTTGCTTCAATACCGTCCATAACTGGCATTTGAATATCCATAAAAACCAGATCATACGTCCGGGAAAACACGGCTTGAACCGCTTCCTCCCCATTTACAGCCACATCAGCAACATAGCCTCTCCTCATCAAATACGTCTGCAGCAACTGCTGGTTCACTGGATGATCATCAGCGATCAGTATGGACAAGGGACCATAATCCCCCCCGGCGTACTGTCCGGCAATAGATTCGGATGGGTCACCACCGGCTGAATACTCGTACTCGTAGGGTTGCATCCGCAACCGTTCCTTTCCCGGCAGGGAAGCCTGCACCGTGAAATAGAACTCCGAGCCCTCACCTTCCCGGCTATCCACACCAATTGCCCCTCCCAGCAGCTCAGTCAGTTTTTTGCTAATGGCCAGTCCGAGTCCTGTTCCGCCATACTTTCGGTTGATTGAGGGATGCAGTTGAGAAAAGGATTGAAAGAGCAAGCCCTGGCTTTCAAGCGGAATACCGATTCCGGTATCTTTAACCGTAAATTTAACGATAACACTTCCCGGGTCGCGCGATAAGACGAGCTCTGCAGAGACATTGATTTCACCCGTCTCCGTAAATTTGACCGCATTCCCCACCAGATTCACAAGAATTTGGCGCAGCCTTGCCTCATCGGTTACAATGAGCGGCGGAAGATTCGGATCGAGTTCAGTGCCAAGCGCTATCCCCTTTTCCTTAACCTTCGAATAAAATACATCACTGACGCTCTGCATCACACTGCGAAAATCCACCAGGTCCAGGTCAAGAGTCATCATCCCGGCTTCGATTTTGCTGAAATCCAGTACTTCATTTAAAATATGAAGCAGCCCTTCCCCGCTCTTGGTAATAATCTGCGTATAGTAGCGCTGCTCCTCATCTAGCTCAGTACCTGAGAGCAGATCCGCCATGCCAATAATGCCGTTCATCGGAGTGCGCAGTTCGTGGCTCATAATGGCCAAAAACTCCGATTTAGCCTTATCTGCCTGTTCCGCGGACTCCTTGGCCCGCACGATCTCTTTCTCCTCGGTAATGTCACGGAAGACCACGACAGCACCTTTCCGCTCTCCATTATCGAAAAGTGGGGTCATGCGGTATTTGACCAGAAAGCTGGAACCATCCTGTCTCCAGAATACCCCCTCCTTTTCTTCATAAGAGTGGTGCTCCGAAAATGACTGATCCAAGGTCTTCAGGCGTCCGGAATAAGGGTCGCTATCGAGCCATGTTTGCTGGATGGTATGCAGTTTACTGCTGCTGGACCATTCACCGGGATCATATCCCAGCATGGCTTCCGCCGCCGGATTGATGAACATGGTTGCTCCCTCAAGGTTCATCCCAAAAATACCTTCCGAGACCGAATTCAATATAAGCGCATGCTCGTAGCTAAGCTTCTCGATCTGTTCCAGATGACGTTTGCGCTCGGTGATATCACTCGTGATACCGAATACACCTACAACCTGATTATTCACCATTATCGGCACATAAATCACACTAATCTCAACAACATGCCCCTCGCGATGGATCAGCCTGCTTTCAAACGTCTGGGCCAGTCCGTTAGCGGCGCATTCAAAGCGTTCATTCACATATTCCATTTCATCCGGATCAATAATTTCGTTATAGCTGGATAAAAGCAGACTCTCTCTGGAGTAACCGGTGAGAAGCTGAAAACTGGAGTTTACCGATAATGTCTGGCCCTCCAAATCCATCGCACTGATTGCGGAAGGGTTGTATTCAAAAAGGGATTTATACCGGTTCTGGCTCTCCTGCAGCTTCATCTCATACTGCTTCCGCTCCGCAATGTCACGTGTTACGCAGACAAGCTCTTGAATATCCCCCTCACCGGAGTAGATATAATGAATGGTTGTCTCTGACCAAACATACGAGCCGTCTTTACGGCGATAGCGGAAAACGACAGGCTCCAGCTTTAGCCCTACCCTAGAGTTTTGCAAATAATCATGGACTCTGGCGAAATCCTCAGGATGAATATAGTCCATTCCTCGGGTTCCAACCAACTCCTCAGATGTATAACCGTACATAGACAAGCAAATCGGTGAAGCGTATAGATAAGTGGCGTGCTCATCCGAAGCATTGCGTGAGATGAAGTCCAGGGAATTCTCCGAGATCAGGCGGTAATTACGTTCACTTTCCCGCAGCTGTTTTTCCATCCGTTGGCGTTCGGTTACATCCTGTACCACACCGCTGATTTGAACTGTCCTTCCTGAATCATCCACAACAGCCTCCCAGTGGGCATCAATACATTTAAGTGTCCCGTCAGCTGTTCTGATGCGGAACATAGCCTCGCCATTAGTCCCGGTCTTTAGCGTGTGACGCAAAGAATCCAAGATGTTATGCAAGTCTTCCGGTTCAATGCAGGAGCGAATGTGCTCGGGGTCAAGGGTTATATGATCGCTGCTATCTTCGGTAAAACCAAAAATATAACGCGTCTCCTTAGAAACGGTCGAGCGCCTGCTTGCCACATCCCATTCCCAGGAACCCATCTGGGCCAGTTGCTCCGCTTTGGCCAGCATATCCTCATGCTTCTTCCGCTCCGTGATATCGCGGGCAATTGTCAATACCTGCTCCACTTCTCCAGCGCTGTTGCGCATGATTTGAAAGGAGCTCTCCATCCATAAATAATGCCCTTCTTTATGCCGCACCCTCCGGGTAAAAACGTCACTATCCGAGTAAAGCTTGCCTTCCTCCCCCATCTCAAGCGCGTCATTCACATGGTAAAATTCCGGCTTCTTCTTCCCGATCATTTCATGAGGCGAATATCCCAGCACCTTCTCTACCGAAGGCGAAACGTAGTTAAGCGTGCCGTCCGGATCGCCAAAAGAGATCAAATCCGGCGTATTCCGGGTAATCAAATTATACAAATACTGATTCTCCTGAAGCTTCTTCTCTGCAAGCTTACGGTCTGTAATATCTGACAGTTCAGCAATCAAGAAGAGAGGATCGCCGGTTGACTCGTGATAAATAAGGAATATATGCAGCGCTACCCATACCATTCCGCCATCCTTGCGCAGGAAGCGCTTCTCTGTATCCATTGCCCCCCCGGGCATCTGCTGCAAATAGTTCATTATGTCATCATGATCAGCTTTATGGATATCATCAGGATAAGCAATATCCAGGTAATGAATATTTAAAAGCTCAGCTTCTGTATAGCCAAGCATATTACGAAATGCAGGATTGGACTTAACCACAGTACCGTCTTTCGTGGAGACTACCGCAAACCCGGTAGAAGACCGCAAATACAGCTGCTCAAAATTAAAGTCAGACACTAGTGTAGCCTCCTCTGTAAAAGTGGGGACTTAAATTATAACCAGTATACCTTTTTTTCGTAAAATAAGCTTTAAATATGAGACATAATAGAGCGTATCTTACTGGAAACTAGAAAAGAGAGTTCCCATGAGCTAACACTATGGATACTCTCTTTAGCTGGACTATGTATGTACTGGATGCGTACGTGGCGTATCTGTTCTGCATGAAAAAAAGCCCTTCGGAGGACCGGGAAAAGCAGATGGAGCAAGAGTTGCTCATTTTTGGAGACGCGCCAGATTATGAGCACAATGGAAGCAGAAGTGGAACGCATTCTTCATCAGCCGAACCTCCGGAAATTCACCGGTTTCCGGGATTACATCGTGATGCTGCTCTTGTTGGATACCGGCATACGATTCATGAATCTGATCACTCATCCCTTTCATTCAAGTTTACCTATGAAACGGCCATTTATTTTACCCTGCTTGCCCGAAATCTCGAATGATCTCCCAAGTGAAAGCGGATTTCACCCTCTATTTTTTCAGTTTCCAATCTGGCGCCCCACCCTCGTCCGTTAACAGAGTCGCATTCGTCAAAGCCATCCCAACTGAACTCATAACGGGTGCCATTATCACTCTCCGTTATTTCTCCATCCATATGCCCCTTGACCAACCCAAATTGAAAATCTCCACTGCCATCTTCATGGATTCGGATAAAGGCCTGAACCTCCATGTTCATGTATGCTTCGTCCCATAAATCCATTTCGTAAATAGTTCAGAGCCCTGCTATCCCCATTTTTGAGTCCTCCTCCGACATGCCTAAAGATGCCGTTCCTCCAGAAGTCGTTCCATCTCCCGAATGCATGCTTGCTCTTCCTCATTGGCACATTCCTTTTCCCAGTCCGTCAGCCATCCCCACAACCACTCGATAGGGTCATCCTGTGCCCATTCGCTGAACTCCGTCCGACCTTCTTTTGAAAATTGGATCACCCCTTTAGTCAAGCCTAAACCTGCTTTCTTCGCCTCTGATAGCAAAGCCAAATCACGAAGCTTATGTATTTGTTCTGCAAAAGGCTCAAGTGCGTCTTTCACCATCTCATATGCCTTCTCGACCGGGTCAACATAACCAAAACGGGTTTTACCGGAACGATCCCACAAATCCCTTACATCAATATGCTCCAGAGCCCAATAAACCTGACTCGCCAGCTCATCCTCCTGGATATCGCAGATGAAAGCCTTAGCAATCTCCTCCGCGCGGCTCGCCAATTTGGCCTCTCCCTTGCACAGGATGCGCAGAACCTCTTTGGCCTGCTCGGAATTCAATTGCTCCATGTACTTCGACATCGTTGCCTCTCTCCTATCATTAATGTTGGCGTTAAATACGAATACTTCCCATGCATGAGTAGCAGAGGATATTTGCCGGCAAAATCTGGCGAGATCGGGAAGCTCGTCTAAATGGGACAGAACAACGGCCAGATCAAGATCGCCTGGATAGGGATCGCCATCGGCCATGGAGCCGCATAAAATGACCTCTTGAACAGATGCCAGATTTTCCACCTTATTGGCAAAATGCTGCGCTGCGTGATAAAAACGAATAGAATCGTTCATACCTTCCCGTTCCTCTCCTATGAACATTAACGGTAATTCCAAAACCAAGTAAGGTAATCGTCAATGAAAACAAAGTTTGGATCCGTTTCTTTCACACTCAGCTCTGCAAGTGGCATTACTACATGGCGTTTGCCTTCCTTGCCTTCACATAGCAAGCCGTAATTTTCGTCTATCTCCTCAGCTAATTGTGTAATCGTCACTTTGACTGCTGCCGATTCGAAGGGGCCTGTCTCATTTTCATGCACAGCCTGCAAAGGAAACACTAATTCTTTCCTCAAATACTCCAAATATTTCTTTAGTGTCTCAAAAGAAACCATCGGCAGGTTGAACTCGTCATCTTCATCTTCATCTTCATCTTCATCTTCTTTTACTCCCAATACCTTTCCTATGCGCTGCTCCCAGTCATCACACATACTATACCCTCCTCCATATATTTTTGATTCTCCACCGTGTTCCGTAGCATGGCTCACAAAAGGGGAACAGAGTATTCCAAATAAAACGGATCCAATCTCCTCAGGAAAGAGAATGGATCCGTTACACCCTTAGAACCTTCACATGATATTCATCCTGAGCAATCCTTGAGGTTACCTCAAGAAATCGACCGCTCATGAGAAACGGGATATGCCTGACTTCCTCTTCAGATGCAAGTCCGCTAATAAATTCGCACTCCGTTACAACAGAAAAGTAAATTCTTTGCCTGTCATCCGCAGCCTGCTTTATAAAATTCAGAATAGAAGGGTCTCCATCCACCATTCCGATGGCAATGTTCGTATCCATCAAATATCCTTGTTCCGCCATCAGTCCCAATCCTCGCGCAATCGTCCGATTTCATCCTTTAATTCCTTGAGCCGCTCCGAAGACAAGGCCCCTGCTGACTGAAGCAGATCCTCTACGCTGTACTCGTTGGCCTCTTCCAATTCTACGGTATCATGATTAAAATCAATGGTCACTCTGGGGTGAGTGATATTGAGTTTACGCAGTATTTTCCGCAATTCCTTCGCTGTATGGGAGTCGATTTTTTGTGGGAGCATGAGAAGTCCCTCGCTCTCATTTTTAGGATTGTTATAACACATTTTTCGAACTTTTCGTTGGTGACACCAGAACTTGGGCTCCATTTCAGTTTATATAAGTTGAACTTATGAATTTTCTAAAATGGATTTACTCGCTAACTACAGTGAATGTTGGACTTCCGGCCGCTGCCCATCTCCAGATTTCTTGATGTGTACCGCTGTCTGCGGTTGAAATCCTGAGACAGCCTTATTCTTTCGTAGCGAGCTTTCCTGCGGAAAGCTTTCGGGCGGTCGCTATCGCTCCTCCAGTTCCAATATTCCCCTTCGTGACTTCTGCCTTTTTACCTGAAGCGGTGTAAATCCGGAGACCCATGCGACCGCTGCCGCTTTTCGGCAATCGTTCCGTCCTCTCTGCTCGGTTCAGCGTAACCCTTCAGGTCCATCTCAAGCTTTGCTCTTTGGTTTACTGGCCTTGCCTTGGCGTATGAGCATTAGCAGGAAAAACTCCCTTTAATTCAGGCATTAAACCGTTTTGAAGATAATTAAAGGGAAATTATACTTCTAAATCCGGCCATAATGAGGCGAACACTCACATTAGAGGGAGAAAATCCCGTTAATTCATTTCGTGGGAGTGTTACGTCTCCATTAAGAGGAGAAATTCCCGTTATTTAATAACGCGCCAACACAGCGGAGGGCCCTACGGGATTCTGGAGATACGATAGTTTTCACCTATAACAGCGTCGGAGGACCGCTCCGAACCCTTAGTCGCTTGATTCACGATCGGTCAACCGCTGATTTTGGTTTTGAGCCGGTATTCTTTAGTTCAACTTATATAGATACTTCTTTTTAATCCTTCCATCATGTTAGCGTTTCCTCGGTGTAGCCCCGGCACGTTGTTTTGCCGCGCTACAACAGCTTTAGACTCGAGGATGCGAGGTCCTGAAATGGCCTGTTCTTAGCCTGGGATTTCGCATCCACCCGGTATCGAACCGGACCGCATTGCATACTGACGATAGGATGGTGACCGTCCTTGCGCACAAAGGTGGCCGTCAAATCCCAATACGTATTTGGAGCGGGCCTGGCTCAATACCTGTTAAAAGCTAAAGGCTGAAATATGGTGGCACACATCTACAATGATTTGACCATATTCACTGATAGCAGCCAGCATATCCTCCCGCCCATGAATGGATTGCAGCATGGCTACATCCAGACATCCGGTAATTATTCCTGCCTCCGCCTAACTGTCCAAGTAAAACGCAAAAATAAAAACCCTTCCTAAGAAGAGTTTTGTTTGAAAGTATGGTGCGGTCAAGAGGACTCGAACCTCCACAATGTTTCCATTACTGGCACCTGAAGCCAGCGCGTCTGCCAATTCCGCCATGACCGCGAATTATGTATGGGGTGATTCAATCACCGTATTTAAGAATATATACTCTTTCTGAACATAATGCAAGCTTTATATTTGCTCTAATTAGTTTCCCGGTTTATCCACCTAAACTCTATGGAATTTACATAAGCTCCGATTTCCAAAAATATGCCTTCAATCATATCTGGCTTGCCCCTGGAATTGGGTTTGCGCTTATATCCGCCTGTAATACCGCTTGGTCTGTCTTATCCGCATCTATCCGGCAGGAGACGGTTCCGCCTGAATTACTAGGGAGAGTCTTAAGCTTTTCAAGAGTGCTGACAAGGGCCGCTCCCAATCTATGCTGTTTCAGAGGACACTGGGTGACGGATTACCGGAGAATCCGGGTGGTAGCTGACTATAACCGGTAACCCGCTTGCGATAAATAGTTGTAAACCATGCAGCTATAATCCTTGATTTAGCCCAAAATTGCAGCTTAATTGTATTCTGTACACTTATTTCTCCAAGTTTCCACCTAACTTGCCCGAACACGGTTTCTTAGTTGCACCAAGTACAATTAAAGCAAAAACGGATCGTTCCTGGCTTGAAATAATTGTACAAAGTACAATTAGACCGCAGCACGACGCGCATATTCTTTATTCTCTCGTCCTTTATTCTCTCGTTCTTTATTCTCCCGTACTTTTCTCACCCGCAGTTCCTCTACTCATCACCTATATACCGGTCTTTCCCGGCGCCAAGTCCAACGAGCAGCAGCACGACGCTATCACCAGACCAAAAGCAAAGCCGCCTGCAATACCGATAAAGATCGCCCATACCGCGATCCACGAGCTGCTGCCCAGCCACACTCCTCCAATGCCGATAATAAACAGAACGAAAGTGACCATAACCAAGCTGCCCTGGTTTTTCAAACGCCCCGCCCACAAAGGTGAGCGCCACATGTTTCTGGCGGAAGGAGCGCTCCTGCTCCCCGTTCCCGGAACCTAAATTACTCATCTGCGGAATCCAGAACAAGGTTGCTAGGCGGTGAGCATGAACCACATAGCCAGTGTCCCCCTCCAACCGAAGCCAGAGTGATCAGCCAGCGGTATACTGATCCCCGAGGCCACTGCTGCGCATAAATTCATCGATACGGTATAAACACCCGTCATTAATCCGATTTGATGAGGGAACTTCCCTTTGATCAAACCCGGAAGAAGCACATTACAAACCGCAATCGAAACTCCCAGCATAGCCGTACCGGTGAACAGCAGACCCGCCCCGGACGCCGAACGCACCAGAATACCGACAGCCAGCAGCAGCATGGAGAATAACAATACATTAGCCATCCCAAAACGGCGGGCAAGCTTCGGCGCAAATGGAGCACGCAAAGCCGCCGCGATAAAAATAATCTCCATTACGAGGATCCAGCGGTTATTTTTGGAGCGGGACCTGTCTCTATGTTGTATCTTTCAATTCCTGTTGCCTAGCCTCCATATGTGTTCTCCCCCATGCAAATTAAACCGGCAAGCGCAGAGCTTGCCAGAAGCATTGCAGATTCTATACTATTTATTGTTAATAAGGAGCTGTTCCGAAAGTCCTTTTAGGATCACTTCTGGAACAGCTCCTTTGGTTTGAATCGATGAGACGACCTACATTACCCTACGCTATGCCGCCACAGGACTGGCTATTTATTCGCAATATGAACCTTCAGTTGCTTACCCTTAATCGTCGTGTTCTTCATGGCTTCGAGCACCAGCGAACCTTTACCGTTCAATATATCCACATACGATATGTTATCCTGAATCGTGATAATCCCGATATCTTCCGCCGAGATCCCTTCGAGCTTGGCAATGGTGCCGACAAAATCCACAGCCCTAAGCTTCTTTTTTTTGCCGCCATTGAAGTACAGCTTCATGATTTCTTTGTTAAGGCCTTCACTCTTGTCCTTTTTACGGATGGGTTGTATATTGATCTTTTGCTCAAAAGCCTCTTTAGCATAGGCAACCGCATCCTCCGAAGGAGCCTTCATTACAGGAATATTGAAGCCAATATAGCCCTCAATTTCAGCAACCCATTTATGTTCATTCGGCGTTACAAAAGTGATCGCTTTGCCGGTCTTGCCTGCGCGTCCGGTTCGGCCGATCCGGTGTACGTAGCTTTCTTTTTCCAGTGGGATATCGTAATTGATGACATGTGTGATGCTCTCGATATCAATCCCTCTTGCTGCAACATCCGTAGCGATTAAATAGCGAAACTGACCTCTTTTAAAAGCATTCATCACCTCAAAACGCTCATCCTGCATCATGCCCCCATGGATTTTGTCACAAGGATATTGCAAATCGGCAAGCCCTCTGAACAAAGCATCCACTTGATCCTGCGTACGGCAGAAAATAATACAGCTGTCCGGATTCTCCACGGTGATGATGTCGCTCAGTAACCCAAACTTCGCAGCTTGCCTCACTTCGATAAGCGCATGCTCGATTTTTGCTGTTGTAACTTCCTCGGAATTAATCTCAATATCCAGCGGAGAGCTCATGTATTTGCGGCATAGATTCTTTACAGCGTCAGGTAATGTAGCGGAAAACAACATCGTCACATGGTCTTTAGGCAGCTTTTTCATGATGGCTTCCACCTGCTCGATAAAGCCCATGTTCAGCATCTCATCCGCTTCATCAATAACCAGATACTTCACCCGGTTCAAGTGAATGGTGCCTCTTTCTATATGGTCAGATACGCGTCCGGGCGTACCCACAACGACATGTGTTTTTTGCGTCAGTTCTGCCTTTTGCGGGGCAAAGGGCTGCTTCCCGAACAGGGCAACCGCCTTGATCCGCTTGAACCGGCCAATATTCGTGATATCCTCTTTCACCTGGGCGGCCAGCTCACGGGTTGGGGTCAGGATTAAGGCTTGCGGTTTATTCTCCGCCCAATCCACCAGCTCACATACCGGAATGCCGAACGCCGCTGTCTTGCCGCTGCCGGTTTGCGATTTCACGATTAGGTCCTGTTCCTGCAGCGCAGCGGGAATGACCCTGCTCTGTACCTCAGTCGGCTGCTCATATTTCAAAACATCCAATGCCTTCACGATTTCTTCACTTAGCTTATAATCCTTAAATTGTACTTCGCTCATATTCAACCTCTTCTATGCTGTTTATCTGGTTCAAGCGGAATGTCCGCCATTTTTCCATATTATGCACCTTATTATTATACCAGCTATTTGTCCCCTTGATTCCACTCCTTGTAGAACTGGTCCAGAAAACTCAGCATAAATTCATGCCGCTCCTCGGCTATTTTGCGTCCATAGGGTGTGTTCATTGAAAATTTCAATTTTAGCAGCTTCTCATAAAAATGATTGATGGCCGTTCCCTTGGAATAGTCCCGGTACTCTTCCTTCAAGGATTCCTCTCTGGGATCAACACCCGGATCATGGATGGGACGCCCCTTCGCCCCTGAAAATGCAAACACTCTGGAAATCCCGACAGCTCCAAGCGCATCGAGCCGGTCTGCGTCCTGTACCACCTGTCCCTCAAGCGATTTCATAGGTTCACCACCGCCCCCGCTAAAAGACATCGTCTCAATGATGTTCATAATGTGATTGATCTGCTCCTGATCCGTAAGGTGGTCCTTTAACCAAGTATGTACTTTTTGTAAACCTGCTTCTTTAGACGGGTTAAGTTTCTCATCCGCAACATCATGCAGTAATGCAGCCAGGGTACATATAAAAACATCGGCGTTTTCCATTTCGGCAATGGCACTTGCCGTATTCCGGACCCTGTCGGAATGCCACCAGTCATGTCCGGTCGTATCCTTCCCGAGCTGCTCTTTCACAAAGGCTTCGGTCCGGGAAATAATATACGTTTTATCCATAGTAAAAACTCCTTTAATGATCTCTTAAGTTCATCCTATTATACTGCGTTTATGTAATAATGAAATAAATGAACCTAAGGAGTGTACAAATGAACATCACCTACAAAATCAACACCCCGCTGGAAGCAGCAGAAGTCGCGGAAATATTCATAAGCTCGGGAATCAAGCGACCAGTTGATGATTTGGACCGTATCGAAAAAATGATTCAGCATGCGGATATTCTTGTCTCCGCGTGGGATGGGGATCAGCCAGTCGGAATTGCCCGGGCAATAACGGACTTCGCTTACTGCTGTTACTTATCTGATCTCTCAGTACGGCAGGATTATCAAAAGCTGGGCATCGGCAAAGGGCTGGTGAATGTTGTGCATGAACATATCGGTGAAGAGGTGATGCTGCTGCTATTAGCCGCTCCCGCCGCTATGGAATATTATCCAAAAATCGGGTTCGACAAGCTGGATAATGCGTTCATGATTCCCAAATTAAGATAGACAGGAGTAGGGGAAACTGACTAACGGGAATTATTCCCGCTAATAAGATCTGCAGTGCGCGTGGAGATCAATTAACGGGATAATTTTCCTTTAATAGGCCCATAACGGGTTATTTCTTGCAAATAACGTGAGATTTTCCCATTAAAATATACCAGTGCCCTCATTCTTGGTAGTCACCAGATTTCTGCATCGAATGCAACAAAAAGGCTATTCCTCTGGTTCATGTCTTTGCCGGAGGAATAGCCTTCATTTTTAATCTTTTGCACAAGCTGCATTTACGATTGCTGTCTGCTCATTTACCTTCATTAATCGCTCTGATTACCTCTAAAGGAAGCTTGGGCTTCCGGTCATACGTCAGTAAGCCGTTGATCTCCTGTTCCACATCCGTTAGCTGCGTATAGCAGTATCCCTGCACAACTCCGGATAACTGCAGGGGTTCGATTACGGCACGTAAACGTTCAGTGAAATCCTCATCGTTTTCCGCGCCGGAGTAACCCCAACCGTCCCAGTGGCTCTTTTTCTAGGCGACGCCGCCGAACTCCGTGATTAGTATCGGCTGATTCTGATAAGGGAATCCCTCTACAGCCAGCTTCCGGTAGCCCGGACTTCCGCCAACCGCATTTTCAACAGAAGAATACCGTTCCTGCAGCACCTCACGCCGCCATTCATAGTCATGAATATTAAATAAATCCGTGCTCACCAGCTCCCATCCGTCATTGGACGGATGATTGTAATCCCGTTCAATAGGCTCCTGCCACTCGTTGGTGAACCGGCGGACATATTCTTCCGAGTATCAATATCTGAAATGGAAAGCGACAAAGATCATATCCATCTGCTTGTTGAATGTACACCGCAACACGCAATACCCAGTATGATTAAAGTTTTAAAAGGTCAAAAGCAAGAAGAATCCTGTACAGTCTTACCAAACAAACTACACCAATGGAAACATTGCAATTATAGATCACCACATCAAGTTACCTATACTCGGACTCGTGAAGTTTGCCAAAAGTCGTGAAGTCGAAGGACGTATTCTGAACGCTACGGTTAGACGCAATCCGAGCGGCAAATACTTTGTGTCTGTGCTTGCAGAAGTTGAAATCTGCGAGTTGCCCAAGACAGGCAATGAAGTTGGCATAGACCAACATTTGATGCTCATGCTACTTTTATAGATGATTTTTCAGATAAAAAGAAACTATATAAGTTGAACCAATGAGGCTTACATTCGTATACAGAGCCGATCAATAATCTTCATTGGGTCTTTCATAATGTTGTCCATAAAAGTCCCTGCATTCTTCCGGATCTCAGAAGTCGTATGATAAAAAACGTTGTTGATGACATCTGCCTTCAGCCACTTCCATAGTCCCTCCACAAGATTGAGTTCAGGCTGTAGGGTGGAGAAATACAAGTTCAAGCCGATTTTCATTTTCTTGAAGGAAACTTTGGAGTAACCTTTTGCAAACCAAGTCTTCTGAAGCGCTTGATAATCACGAATCATGCTCTCATCTTCAAACAATAAATGATCAATTTCGCCGTTCTCGTAATTTTTTTAACCTTGGGAAGGTGGTTTCGACAAACAAGCGTCGCTTTTCTTCGTCAGCTGCTGCAAGCGTATAGGTAAGCTTGGTGTAGCTCATATCCATTCGATGCATGAGTTTGGAGATGCCACGAATGGAGTATGTTTTACCAAATTCCCGATGAATGCGGAACAAAATCCATGATGACCTTTTTCAGCTTCTCTTGCTGCTCTTTGTTCAGTTGTTCTGGCGGCCCGGGTGAAAACTTCATTTCCAGCCGTCCAATCCCTTCTTGCGGTAAAGTCGCAGATAGGTATTGACTGTGCTTTCCTTCCTCCTGATACTTATGGCAATATCCTCATTGGCTTTGCCGAGCAGGTGCAGTTTTACTTGGAATTTAAATAAGTGTGGCAAAATAGTTTTCGTGCCACGGCAAAAGCCAAGCCTGTCTTCGCGATTCCAGAGTCATGCAAGCACCACGGCTTTTCCTGTTTCGGGACAGCAACGGCGTATCCTGCTTTCGCAAATTCCATGCATTGCGATACATCGTAGAAATGCCAGCCTTGAAACAGGTCTTCCCGCCAGGGCAAATCGTACTGGGTAACCATCAGAAGTCCGTCGACGACCTGAACCATTCCGTATTCTCTACTAACTTCATGAGCCAGAATCAATTGCATGTTGCCTTGATGGCTATCGTACACCTTTCCAACCTTATCGCCGCTCTCCCACCAGATGCCGTTCGCGGGAATCGTTCTGGCACCGATGACGCCGAGCATTCCGATGTTTGCGTTGTTTCGGAACAGGGACAGCATGTCATAAATAAAATGGGAATGGATAATAAAAACATCCTGATGCAAATACACTTTATATTTCGCATCGGACCGTCTCATCGCTTCGTTATAGCCTGCCGTCATGCTGGAGGCGCCCTCGATCGAAATCAGCTCGATTTCATAACCATCCGGAACCGTCAGCGACCTTATATAAGCTGCAGACTCTTCATACAACATCCCATCGTTCGTACAATAAATGAATGATATTTTCTTGTCGTTCATTTCTGCACCCATTCTATGTTAGAAACGAATTCAGCCGCAGAAGCGGTAAGACCTCGGGCGAAGCTGGCATCGGCAAGCAAGCGGATCGTTTGTTCCTTTTCAATGATGTCGTTCTGCAAAATGACCGCGATATCCTCGTACCCGATTTCGCCACCGTTCATCATCGTCATGATTGTATTTATGCTTTCTACACTTTCAATGTTCCGCTCGATTCTCCGCAGTAAAAACTTCAGCTTTTGCCGCAGTCCGGATTCCGAATCGTTGCCTGTGGGCGCATGTTTCGAAGCCTGAAACAAATACTGATACGTTTCGTACTGATCCCACAAGCTCTCATGGCTCCACTTGCATAGCTCCATCATGAAAGCTTCATCCTGTTCCGTACGTCCAAGGGTAACCCGACTATAATTCAAGTTGTCATATCCTGTTTCCTTAAACATTTTGCAAATTTCGTAAAACGTAAAAAAGCGGATATGCGTTCGATCCAGCAGTCCTCTATCGGTATACGTCCAATATCCGTTCAGCAGATCCCGGATCAAGCTAATGTGCATAGCGTTAGGAATGCTGGCCAGCACTTTACCGTCTTCTTTCAAGCAGAGAGCTATGTTTTTTAACACCTTCCAGGGATCGTACAAATGCTCCAGCACGTCCCCGAAAATGACATAATCGAAAAATTGCTTCGGGTAACGCAGATCCATCGTTTCGATGTTCTGACTTTCCACTTGCGCTACCAAAGAGGCAACTGAGGCGGAATGTTCGTTCAATTCGACTCCGTACAGTTCCGCATGCGGAAATAAATTCTTCAGCTGCAGCAAGGTGGCCCCGCATCCGCACCCGACTTCAAGAATGCGGAGCGGATCGTCCTTTTTTCGGTCAATGAGCGATAGGAGATCGTACCGTATATGGGTGGAGTAGACGGGGTTGAATTTCCATTTCTCCGCAAATTTACTTTCGTTTTCCTGCAGCACGCTTGAAAAGGAGGACGGATTCTCGTTAAACGAGGCACTACCAAAATGCTGAATGAACGTATCCTTGCACAGCATCAGTTTGTATCCGGCGAATCTGATCCGCAAACAATAATCTTCATCTTCGTAGTTGCCGGGGGAAAATCGTTCATCGAGCCATCCGACCTTTTCGAACACTTCGCGTTTCATCAGCAGGCAATAGCCGATGAGCTTGATCCGTTCCTCCCATTTCGCGGGATCGGCCTTATTATATTCCCCGGCAAACAGGTCAAGCTCTTCCAGCGTGCGGTAGGGTACGGGAATCGCCGTATAGTAGGCGGCGGCGTTGGTCACTGGGCCTACGGCCCCTATGCGTTCGTCGCTGCGCAGGCAGTTGAGCAGCTGGTCGAGCCAGTTGACCGTTACGATCGTATCGTTGTTCAGCAGCAGCATATAGTCCCCAGTCGCAGCCGCCATCCCTTGGTTGCATCCTTTGGGGAACCCAAGGTTCTCTTTATTATAGAGAACATGAAGATCCGGCTGCTCTTTCAACCATTCAACTGTACCGTCTGTGGAACCGTTATCGACGATAATCAGCTCGTAGCTGCCCTCCTGTGTATAACGGCGTATACTTTCAAGGCACAGCTTGGTGTATGTCAGGTTGTTGCGCGTAAGGATCACTATGCTTGTTTTCATACCTGTTCTCCTTTTTCCTGGTTATAAAGGTGCTTCTCCAGAATTTGTTTATTGTTTAAGATAGCCGGATCGTTCGGCAGATAGGAATAGGCAATTTCGTTATGATGATACGCTTGTTCCAGCATTCCCAGCTTGCCGTAACAGATAGCCAGTTGAATATGGGGAAGCCATGTATGAAACTCCATTCTAATCAATCCCCAGGAGTCCTTCGGTTGTTCCAAATGCAATGCGAGATTGAACCAAAAAATAGCGATATTCCATCTTTCTTTCATAAAAAAATAATTGCCGATCCTGCAGCAGGATTCAGCGTTCGGCAGATCATACTCCAAAGCTTTGAATAGATACTGCAGCTCTTTTTCCAAGTTTCCAAGTTGATGGTAGCATTGAGCCATTTTCCCGCATACCGCTATGTTGTCTTCCAGACCGGGCCATTCTTCGTCTAAAAATCGAAGATACTGTTCAATCGCTTTTTCATAAAAACCGTTTTCCACGAGTTCATCGCCATAGTGAAACATGTCGCGAGGAGAAAGCTGTTCGCCTTTGGTTATGAGCTTTTCATAAATGTTTAAATTGCGGTTCTTATTTTGGTGCACTCTGTTATGGGATACGGCGGCATCGCTGTAATAGATTTTGGCATCGCTGCCCAAATACAAATATTCGTGAACCGCTCCAATCCACTTATAGTTGTTGATTCGCTTGACGAGTCTGTTTCTGCGGCAACTTGCTACCGGATTTTCTTGTTGATCCAGTACAACATGATATTTCATCGAAACCGAATCTACTGCGGGATCAAGTGATTTTTTTAATTCCAACAGCTTTTGCCTGTCTTTCTCGAACAGTTGATCGTCCGCATCAAGCCAAAGGATGTAGTCCTTCGTAGCAAGGCTGAAGGAATAGTTTCTGGCTGCCGCAAAATCGTCAATCCATGCAAAATCATAGATGCGGTCCGTATATAGGCTAACTTTTTTTTGGGTAAGATCCGTAGAGCCTGTATCCACAATGATGATTTCATCTGCAATTCCTTTTACGGAATCAAGGCATTTGGCAATCGTATGCTCCTCATTTTTCACGATCATGCACAAGCTAACCGTTATCATTGGATCACCCCTGTTAGAAAAAAATTCTGCTATACATTATGTGAAAATCATAGAGATGGATTGGACAAAGGATTAGGAAATGGCGGATTTTTAGCGAAATAAGGAAGTGAAAATGCAGCTAACCTCAAGAAAGAGGATAACTGCATTTTCAGACAATTTTTTTCATCTTACTTTATTACGTGATCGGAGTAACTGCTAAACCATCTTGTGCGATGCCAACGAAGTTTTCAGGGCCAACACGGCTAACAACACCCAATAGCGAAGTAGCGCTTATAAACAGTTGATAAACTGTCTCGGCTGCTGCAGGAGCTGTAATGTCTGACGCAGTGAGGGAAATCAAATTAGCACCAGTAAGAACAGAAATGAAGTGATCAGCTGTATAGATGACTAATCCGGCACCAAATGCGCCGGCACCTCTTTGTACATTAAGAACTACGGTAGCTACAGCGGTAGACGCTACGCCCACTGTACCTGCAAGATGAACGATAAGTCCATTCGTCCCAGTGCCTGCAACACCTTGCGTTTGCAGACCAATAACGCCTATCGATGTAGGTGCTGTCACCACTCCTGTACCGGGGGGAAAACCGAAAGTGCTAGAGTTCTCGGAAATTCTCATATCAAGAAATCTTCCCATTGTTATTCACCTCCTTTTTGAATCTACATTACTATATGAGAAATTCTACGAGGTGGCATGGATGAATATGGAATGTTGTGCCTTAATTTCATTATCTTAGCTATCAAGCGTATTTAGATTTGAACCCATTTGTTTATGTCTTCTGTAAGCGGTTTGAGTAAACCGACAAAAGAAAAGAAGTAAACAAAAAAAGAGACCCTTGCTTCCACGTACTTACATAATTAAGTGTTCATTCATCTAATTTCCTCCATACCAAAAAAAGCGTTCACCCAATAGAGTGAACGCCTAATTACTTCAAGACTTTAATCGATAGTAGTCGCGCATGCCATGTTAAGAATGTAAGCGTCAAACAGCCCACACCTTGTCATCCAGATGAGGGCTGTAATGAAGATAAAGTTTAGGATTTCGTTACCCGACAATGCAGCGGTAGCGTGGACGAACAAGGCAACAACGAATCCAACGCTTCTGCATCCTTCATAACACACCTTTTTCATAAAATACCGAGCCGTCCAGTAATATAAACTTTAATGGCATGCTATCTGGAAGTCCATTTGCGCGTGCTTGCTTATATTAAAAAGGATATAAAGATTTCATTAAATAACTTATATTTTGAACATGTCCACTATCGTTTGCAGCTCTTTGGCGCTTTGCGTATTTTCATCCGCCATCTTCGCTTCCAGTAACGTTTTCTCTACGATATCTGAGGTTTTCTCCGCAATATCAGTAATACCCGCCGCACCCTCATTAACCGTTGCAGCCACCTCATTTACCGCAATGGCAATACTGGACACAATCGTGCTTAAATGATCGGAAGCTTTTTCAAAATCAATCATTAGCTCATTAATCATTGAAGCATCATTATTGTACTGCTGACTAACCTCTTCCAACCTCTTATAATCTCCGAGCACATTCTGATCCACAAAAGAAAGTATCGCTTCCGAGTTCTCCTTCATTTGCTCCACAGAAGAGTAGACATCCATAACTACCCCTTGAATCCCGGCAGCTGTTGCAGAAGATTTCTCAGCCAGTTTTCGGATCTCCCCGGCTACAACCGCAAAGCCTCTTCCGGCTTCCCCTGCTCTTGCAGCTTCAATGGCGGCGTTCAGGGCAAGGAGATTGGTCTGGCTGGTAATCGAAAGTATAGTATCGGCCAGAACATTAATTTCCGAAATCGATTCGGACTGCTCAATCGCCCGTTCCATCTTCTCCCGAACGGACTCATAGATCGCCTTCGCATTCTGTGTGGATTCCAGCGCATCATGCTGCAGGGCCAGGGCCCGCTCCGTGATTTGATCCGAGACCTCAGCACCTTCTTTAACTTTATCGGAAATGGTACTTACATTTGAATCAATCTCATGAATCGCGGCAGTCATCTCTTGCGTAGAGGCAGCAGTCTCCTGCATCCCTGCCGATAATTGCTCGGTAGTTGCAGCATTATCATGCGCATTCTCCCTCACATCACCAGACAGCCTCTCCAGCGTTTCCGCATTATCCAATACTTTTGTAGAGATGGTAATCAGGCTCTCAGCCGTTTCCTTGAGCACTGCCCGGGTCCTAAACATCGCCTTGGCAATGAGGCCGGTCTCATCCTTGTTCTTCACAAGATACTCATATTGAGTGTCGTACTTCAGATCCAGCTCTGCTGTCTTATTAATCAGCTCTGTCAGCTTAACAATCGGTGCCGAGATTTTTCCGGCTACAACCAGGCCGATGAGAAAAGTTAACAGGATACTTACAAGTCCTAATAAAACAATAAATGAGGTCATTTCGTCCACAGGCTTCATAATTTCTTTTACGTCCCCGGTCAGAACAAGGGTCCATTTCGTTTCAGGTAATACAATATAAGCTGCCTTCTTGTCGACACCCTTAAAGGTATATGTCACTAAAGCATCTTCCGGCTTTTCGCCGCCTTTTACCTTCTCTACCACTGCCTTGATTTGTTCATTCTCTACGGGCAGTCCGATTTTACTTTTATCCGGATGGAACAACATAACTCCAGTCTCATCAACCAGGTAGGCATAGGACGATGGGGCATTCGCCACTTTTGCTTCCGCCAAATACTTGATCATACTATTGGCAGTGACCGCCGAGGCTACAAATCCAACCATCTCTCCGTCACTCTTCACGGGGTGCACGAAAGCTACTATATACGCTCCTGTAGATTTCGACTTCAGCGTCTCGCTAATTACAGGCACCTTTGTGGACAACACATTCTTCGTATAATTTCTGTCGCTGAAGTTCGCTCCAAGCAGCTTCGTATCACTGTCTGCGACATCGTTGCCCTTCATATCAACTACAAATATATGCTCAAGGTTTCCCGCATCCTTCACCAACCCCTGGAGCTTCGTATTCACCTCACCCTGAAGCTTATCACCAGCCTCAAGTTCCCCATTTCCGGCTTTGACGAGCAGATCCACAATTTCACTATGACCTGCAATGAGGGCTATGCTTCTCTTTTCCTTGTCAATCATGGACTCTATGGTTTCCGCTTTATTTGTATTTACCTGCTTCATAGAATTCTCTGTAAGGTTCAGTATCGAATCTGTTGATTTATTGTACGTAAAAACCCCCATTACCAAAGTAGAAAGCAGTGTTACAGCAATCATCATAATTGATAGTTTCGTTCGAATCTTCATCTTGTTCTACATCCTTCCGCCATAATCTCTACTTTTGTTAAGGAATCCATTCAATACACGCAATTGCTTTTTATTACGATTAATATCGGATTAAATTTCTTATAATTGAATATTGAATTGCAAAAATTAAAGAAAAATATCGCATTTTGTCGAAAAATAATTTGATAGCACAGCATAAAAAGCAGCCCGGTGAGGAACCAGACTGCCCTGTAGTCACTCAATATCTTGTTATCCCAACCCTTATACCCCTTGCGGAAACAACGCATCCAGCGCCGGACAAGGCTGCTTATCCAAAAACTGCGCCAACGGTGCAGGCATATTGCTGTAAAGCTCCTTAAGCGAGGTTCCATTATAAATGTTGCCGATAATCACCGGATGGCACAGCTCGGAGATCAGAATATCCCCGTTGCCGTGCAGGTGAAGCTGCTTTTTTCCTTCTATACAATGTGGGAAGTATACACCAGGCTGCTCCTGAAAGCCAAGCGCCTCCATAAACCGGTCCATACATGTGAAATATAAGGTGGTGTCCTCTTTCTTCCGCTCAATTAGCTCATTTACGGCATTCTTCAATTGTTCCCGGGCCGCAATGGACTTCCAGCCGCTGTGATCCATGATAATGCTGTTCTGAATCTCATGTGTTCTAACGCCCATAGAATAGACATGATCGCTGATTTCCCGCATGTTATCCTGGGTTTCACTGAACAGCAGCGTCTCCAGCACCGTATCCACGCTGGTGGCTGCGAACAGGGCAATGTTTTCTCTTATTTTCTCATAAATACTTGGATGAATATTGTAGTATCGGGAAAAAGCCTCGGCCGTCGTAAAGTTAAAAGAAATATGTATCGTCGTCAGTCCTGCGTCAACCAACTGTCCAATCCGTTCAGCATTCAGCAGACTGCCATTGGAGTTAAGCTGTGTTTGAATGCCTCTGGAGGTACAGTAGGCTACAATCTCGACACAGTCCTGGAACTTTAAAGTGACCTCGCCGCCGGACAGGCGCACTCTTTTCAAATGGGGAAGCTCCCCGAGAATCCGGATAACCTCACTGGCGTTAAGGCTCTGCCCGTCATTTCTATTGTAGGCACAGCAGTAATCGCAGCGGAAATTGCAATTGGAGGTTACCCCGATTTCCAGCCCTTCCAGCTCGTAAGTAACCGGTTTGTCTAGCTCTAATGATTTATACTTCATGTTCTGAATTCCCCCGAAAAAATAAAATATTCTGCTATGAGTCCAACTAAACAATTATAAAGCTTCCGGGGGATGGTTTATGTGACTTTTATTCCTGCAAAAATGCTCTACGGGAGACATATACGAAACGTTCCGCTCTCGCCATAACATGGAATTTCTGCTCCGGAAAATGGCGGTACATATAATCGACGAAATACCCCGGATTCTCTGCATTCCCTGCAAAGAGATCATAATGGAGCGGAATTACCGTCTCAGCAGAGGAATGGTACCTACATCCAAATGATCATCGTGGTCATGCGTAATTAGACATACATCAGCATGGGTAATATCCTCCGGTGCAATGGGAGCCGGATAGTTACGGTCAGGGTTATGCGATACATAAGGATCAATGTAAACCGTTACTCCGTCTCCTTTGATAATCACACTTTCCTGCCCGAGGAACCATACCGCCAGACAGCCATACGGAACCTCCGTGCGCTTCACCTCTTCTATCAATTCCTGTCCTTTTCGTACAGACTTGTTCTCCATACAGCCACAACCCTTCAAATTTTATCAAAATCGTGATCAGACGCATAACCCGGTCCCACAAATTTGTGTAAATTTGATTCAAATCCTCTTATTCATTTTGCAGCCAGTATACAATCAGGTTGTTGGTTGACACATTATTATTGGAGGATGGTAGAAATGAATACAGAAATCAAGATCGCACCGGAAACCTATTGGGTTGGGAAAATTGACGACCGGGAGGTTCCCTTCCACCGTCTGATTTTAACGAAGGGTACCACTTATAATTCATACCTGTTGAAGACGGGCAAGCCGACGGTTATCGATACAGTTGATATGGAATTCGGCAGGGAATATGCGGAACGCCTGGCAGAGCTGATCGATCCTCTCGATATTCACTATATAGTTATTAACCATACCGAGCCTGATCACTCCGGAGGAATGGCCGCACTGGCTGGCAAAGCAACGAATGCCACCATTGTCTGCACTGAAATTGCAGTGCCCGAGCTGCAGGAAATGTACAAGCTTCATCACCGTAATTTCCTTGTGGTTAAAGACGGAGATACGCTGGATATCGGCGGCAAAACGCTGTTGTTCAAAGAAACACCTTATCTGCATACCGCAGAAACCATGATTACCTATTGCCTGGAGGACAAAATCCTGTTCCCGTGTGATATTTTCAGCACCCATGTTGCTGTGGACACGCTCTTTAGTGATGAAGCCGGAAATGATATTACCGATGATTTTATCGGCTATTATAACGCCATTATCCACCCGCACAGACGGTATGTAAGGACTCTGATAGAAGCTGTCAAGGACTTGGAGATCGAGATGATCGCTCCCTCCCACGGTTATATCATCCGGAAGGATGTTCAGAAATATATCGACCTGTACGCAACACTGAGCCGTGAAACTACAGAGGGTAAAAAAGTGGCCATCGTCTATACAACGCTTAAGAACAGCACCAAAAAAATAGCAAAAATCCTTCAGGACTCCTTCCAGGAAAACAACATCGCCGTAGATGTTTGGGATGCCGACAAAGCCGACAAAACAGACATCCTGAGCAGTATTGCGGGAGCGGATGCGGTATTTATCGGCAGCTCCACCAAGTATGCGGATATGACCGGCACGAATCTGGAGGACATTCTCAAAGAGCTGCAAAGCCTGAATCTTGAAGGTAAACTCGCAGCGGCCTTTGGCTCCTATGGCTGGAGCGGTGAGGCGATTGAAGTGGTTCAGGATTACCTTAACGGAACGAACATGACTGTGCAAAGCACATCCGATGTTATTAAGTCCACAGGCATGACCCATGTTGAATTCCCGGTCCGCATTAGATTTTCCCCCAAAGAAACAGAAAAGGTTCAAAAAATAAAACATGCAGCAGAGTTCGTCTCGGATTTACTGCTCAGCTCGATTTAGAAAGGAGAGGCGACAATATGGAACATTTTGTAATCGTAGGCAGCGGAGTTGCCGCCGTTCATGCGGCCAAGGCGATCAGAGATCATGACCGTGACGCGGAAATATTTATTCTTGGTGAAGAAGATCATCTCCCCTACAACCGGATCAAGCTGACCAAAGGATTATTCAGCGACCTGTACAGTGAGAAAGTACTGATTAAGAAAGAAAAGTGGTATCGTGAAAATAACATCTCCATCAAAACGGGAACCCGGATTGTTTCTGTTAATACGGACGGTAAGACAGTGGAAACAGCGGATGGCTCCCTCATTCCTTATCATAAGCTGCTGCTGTGCATGGGGGCAACCAACAGAACACTCTCCATGGAGGGTGCCGGTTTGAAAAATGTTCATACCCTCCGGGATTTACGCGACGCCGATCAACTAAAGTCCAGCTTGGAGAGCGGCACTCATGCGGTTATCATCGGTGGCGGCGTTCAGGGTCTGGAAACAGCTTGGGCCTTGTTCGAGGCAGGCTGCAAGGTATCTGTTATTGAAGCTTTCCCCCGCTTTATGGGCAGACAGCTCGACGAAAGATCTTCCCGGATTTTGCAGGAAAAGATGGAACACGCCGGAGTAAGTATTACACTGAACGCTGCAGTTGCAGCCATCTCCGGTACAGAGCAGGTTCAGGGAGTCGTACTTGCTGACGGATCCGTCATTCCTTGCCAGCACGTGGTCTACTCCATTGGAATCGTACCGAATACAGCGCTTATCAAGAATACGGAAATTGAGGTTCGTAACGGTGTAATCGTCAATGAAAAGATGGAAACAAGTGTTGAACATGTCTATGCAGCTGGTGACCTTGCGGAATTCAATGGTTGTGTGGAAGGACTATGGGGCGGAGCTATCGAGCAGGGTAAAATTGCCGGAGCTAATATGGCGGCAAGTACGGCAGTGTATGAAAAAGCCATCCCCGTTACTCTTTTCAATGCGTTCGGCACTTCCCTGTTCTCTATGGGTCTGGTGGATGAGAGTCAATGTGATTATAGCGTGAAGAGTGAGGAAGACGGGGTCTACACGCGTATCTTTGTGAAAGATCATACAATGGTCGGAGTCATCTCCTTCGAAGGGGCTGCCGCATCCTTGCCTTATAAATCCGCTATCGAGCACAAAATCAGCCTTGCCGGCCTTGATTTGCAAAATATAAGTGTCGCTGACCTCATGAATTCAATCCAAAAGGAGCTGAATGTTGTATGAAAAAATATATATGTCTACCCTGCGGCTACATCTATGATCCCGCAATAGGCGATCCCGATGAAGATGTTGCACCCGGAACAGATTTTAAGGATCTGCCCGAGGACTGGAGCTGTCCCGTCTGCGGTGAGGACACGAGCCATTTCGAACCTGTCAATTAGGGGGTATGAATATGATAGAAACTTCCTGCAAATACGCCGCAGAGCCTTGTGCCCGTAAAGTACCTATCTTCTCTTCATTAACAAATGAAGACCTGGTTCAGATTAGCGCCATGATCAAGCACCGGAAATACAGCAAGGGACAGCCGCTGATTCTGGAGGAAGAGCCGTCGGATACGCTGTACATTATCAAAAAAGGACATGTTAAACTGCTTAAAATGACCCCGCAGGGTAAAGAGCAAATCTTGCATATCCTAACCACTGGCGATTTCTTTGGCGAACTGAACATTTTCAACAGTGATGAACTCAGCAATTTCAGCGCCTATGCATTAAAGGAAACAGACATTTGTTTGCTGACCAAAGCCGATATGGAGCAGCTTATTAAAGAGAATCCTGATATTTCGCTAAGATTGCTAAAGACCATAACCAAGAGGTTGGCACATACCGAAAATTTGGCCCAGAGTCTCGCTACCAAGGACCCGGAAATCCGGATTGCCTATATGATTCTTGAGCTAACTGATAAATACGGCAAGCCGCAAAATGGTCACATTCATATCAATCTCCCTCTCTCCCGTGAGGAATTGGCCAACTATGTCGGGGTCACAAGAGAGACGATCAGCAGAAAATTCAGCAAATTCGAAGAGCTTGGAATTATAGAGCTAATTGGCAACAAGCAAATGATTCTTAAAGATAGAGCTACGCTTGAGCAGTATATCGATTAAAAGAGCGTGCTTAAAAGAGGACGCTACGCAAGAACGGACCGTTGCTACAATTGCTGTTGCATCCAGATTTATTGAATTAACCCTTAGCAGGGTAAATCCGGATACAGCTTATGCTTTCGATGAGAGCTTTCCTTCGGAAAGCTTTAGGGCGAACGCTACCGCTTTTCCGCAATCAGTCCGTCCTCTCCGCTGCTTTCAGCGGGGGCAGTCACTCAAAGGAAAATAAAGTATTAGCCTGACCCCAAGAACCGAAACAGCGGTAGCCATGGACGAGATAATAAAGTCCTAGACTGCCGCTGTTTTATTGAATTATGGTTTCCCGTTAGAGTGTAGTCCATAAGGAAAACATGCTAACCCCTACGGGACTATTGTTAAATGTATAAATTTTCTTTTGGTGTGGGAAATTAATTTTGAACCTGACAATTTGGAGGTATTCGATGTATCGAAAATTAATTGCATGTTCCCTAATATGCCTATTTCTGATAAGTGGGGTAATTAAAAGTGCATATGCAGCAGCTCCAACGCTCACTTCCGATCATTGGTCAGTGAGTCTAGGGAAGCCCATTTTTAATGATACCAAAATGGCAAAGCCTATTCCCAACGTATCAAATATGTATAGTCTAATCATTAAAAACAATGGCGATAATGCCTATAATGTCAGAGTACAAGTATTTAGAGATGAACCTGATAATTCACAAACGCAATTGCAATTAGTATCAATGCACTCTGTCATTCAGGGGGGCGCCTGGGAAGTCGGAAAAGAATACACCCTGCATAATAACCTTCCGGTTTCCGTTAAAGCAACGATAAAAATGTTATTCTTCGATATTAAACCATGGACCTGAAGCTTGGATGACACCCCAAAGTTTTTCTGGAAGCTCAAGCTCACTAACCTTGGAAGCCTTTATAGCAGTTTGGATTTCAGATTCGTGTCCACTTTGAACCTTTTCAACCCAGTCTGGATCTGTAATTAACGCGTGTCCGATCACAGCTAGGTTAAGACCTTTATCTAATCCTTTTGCAACATCATCCGGCGTTACCATAGAACCCGCAGCCAGTACGGGAACCCGGCTATTTACATATTCAACAATCAACTCAAGATACGTTTTTTCATCTTGGCTATCGACTGGCTTTGAAGAAAGAGCATCAGCTAGTGAAGCATGCACATAATCAACACCCGCTTCAATCAGTCGGTCAATGAATACATAGGTATCCTTCATTCTTAAACCGCCTTCTTGATGTTCGTCAGGAGAAATTCGATAGCCGAAAATAAACGGTTTTGTAGCATGTTTTTCAATGACGTTTTTCATTTCCTTAATTACTGCCAGTGGGAACCGCAGGCGGTTTTCAAGTGATCCTCCCCATTGATCCTCACGTCTGTTGAAGAAAGGAGAAAAAAAGTTTTGAAGTAAAAATCCGTGCGCACCATGAATTTCAACACCATCAAATCCTGCTTCAATGGCTCGTCTTGTTGTTTCTCCAAACGCATGAATCACTTCCAATATTTCATCATGCGAAAGTTCTCTTGGCAAAACGGAAGGAGCAAATCCAGTTGCTTCCGTCTCTACAGCGCTGGAACTAACCACATCTCCATTTGGTGTAAAATCCGGCAGTGCTTTGTTGCCTGCGTGGAAAATTTGAAGTACCGCAGGAGCTCCGCCGCCCTTTGCCGCATCCGCCAATTTTCGTAAACTTGGAATGAATTTATCGTCATAAGCTGCAAATTCATTCGTAAAACCTATTCCATTAGGTTGGACATGCGTACATCCTGTTATAACCAGACCTACGCCCTTCACTCTTCTTCTGTAATATTTCACTTCACTATCTGAAATCGTGTAATCGTCATTACTGGCCCAAGTGGTCATAGGCGACATTACAATCCGATTTCTAAGGGTAATTCCATTTTTGAATGTGAAGGATTCAAGCAAGTTGTTATATTTTGTGTACATTTTCTAACCTCTTTCTAATTATTCATTTATAAACTTTAGTAATTGTTGTCTTAAGTTAAAGCGTTTATGCATATTCCCAAATGAGTCAACCAAGCAATCCTCTATGCTCCTTGTTTAATAACCGAGGAATGCCAAAGGAGATTACCAGTTGATGAGCGCTCACAACATTGGTACAATGACATCATAAAGTATTCGAGTAACTCGAAGTCAATAGCAAGGAGGTTCTAAATTTTGAATCAGACATTACATGAACCAAAATATACGGTAAAAGATGTATCTGAAATAACTGGCCTTACAAAACATACGATCCGTTACTATGATGACCAAAAATTAATACCTTTCGTTTCGAGAGACGGCAGAAACAATCGCTTATTCTCTGACTATGATCTGGATTGGTTGCGAATGGTGCACTCCTTTCGTATTTCAGGATTGCCGATTTCAGAAGTCAAACATTACATTGCTATGTGTTTGCAAGGTGATGAGACGATTTCTGAAAGGGCTGAGCTTGTTGCAAAACAAGAAAAAGAACTAGAAACGAAGATCCATGAGTACAACCTTCAATTAATGCACATAAAAGAGAAGAAGGCGTACTACAAAAGTGTCTTGGCTGGTCAATTGGACGATACCTGGAATCCAGTTAACAATAACCCAGAATGTGGAGAAAAATACGATATACCGGAACATATTAAATCAGCGTCAAAAGTTCATGCTTGACCTTAGAAGATAGTCTACGGTTTCGAGTACACTCGAAGTCAATTTTTTTGTCTATTTAATTTTGACGGATATTGCACTAACCTGCCCGTTATGCTTAACGAAAAATGGAGCAGCTGCCAACCGGCAAACTACTCCATACTGTTTTCAACTAACGTTCTCCGTTAGCGCAACGAGAACAAATCATTTTCTTGCTAAATACAAGTCGATAGTATCATAAACATTTAACACATCACCAAATTTTATAATTGCTTCTTTAATCTCATCTTCAAAAAATTCTTTTGTTGTGGATGGCATACTTCTATGGTCTGAATATGTATTTAATAATGCGATATAGTCAGTCGAAGAAAATCTTCTAGTTAAATGATATAACTTAAACACAACATCCCTAAATCCATAAGCTTGAATATTCTTTGATATGTTATTGTATCTTTCGGTGTCATTTTCTATTAGTTTGGTATTAGAAGGTCTATATTTTTGATAAATCCTTTGAATATTCTGATGTAATTCGTCATTTCCTCGTGCTACAAATGGTCGGTTCCAAAACAAAGCTAGTGTTCCATCGGTTTTTAACAATTTGGAGACTTTAGGATAACCTATTTCTTCTGGAATCCAATGAAAAGCAGTAGCCGAATAAATTATATCTATACTGTCATCTGGACATTCAAATTCTTCAAATGTAGTATTGTATATTGCAAAATTTTTATATTCTCGAAACTTTAATTTTGAATATTCTGCGAGATCTTTTCCTAATTCAATTGCCGTTAATTCACAGCCTATTTTCAAAAAAGGGCTTGTTGCCTGACCTGTTCCAATACCAATTTCAATTGCTTTTTTACCTTGCTCAATTTGAGAATACGCCATAATGTCTTTGACTAATTCTTCACAATATGTCGGTCTCCATTTGTCGTAGTTCTCCACATCCTCATTAAATGTTAGTCGATTATCCATAAATAATCATCATCCTCTCGATAATCACTACCATGCTATACTGCCCGTTAACTGAAAAAGACTACTGATCAGTCAGCAGCTTTTTTTATTGAGCTATAGTGTCCCGTTAGCTTAACGGCATCCACGATTTGACGCCTACTTCAATAAAAAAAGGGAACAGGCACCCGTGGCAGTCTGCTCCCTGGTTATCTTTATTCCCCATTACTTTGACTTAAAAGGAGTAATAGAACATCACTTCACTGCGACGGCCTCGAAACTGGTGAAGCGAGCGCTTTAACAAATAAGTAACGCCGTCGCCGGTGGAGGGGCCTTTACTTGATGTTTTTGTTGACCACTATCATTATTTTAATGCCTGCAAACATTAAGCTGCTTTCCGTTTGTATGCGCGCACCACAAATAGATATGCGACGATCAGTATCCCTAAGCACCACGCAAGAGCGACCCAGATATCATTGCCTACCGGTTGACTTGACAATAGAGCAAACTGATCGCATGCCGCACATTCTCGGGTTTTGACGCGACGTCAAATCCGTTTACGGTGGCGGTGCCTCCGTCCTGTTTGAGCAGCGTGGTGAGGATTCTGACAATCGTCGTCTTGCCCGCGCCGTTGGAGCCAAGCAGGGCGAAAATCTCACCTCGCTTCACTTCAAAATCGACGCCCTTCAGGACTTCTGTGTCCTTGAAAGACTTTCGCAGACCTTTCACTTCAATTGCTTTTTCCATCCCGATATCCACCTTTTACTTTGTTTTATCCGTAACCTTTTTCATGGTCTTGTTACCTTCTTGGTCAACAGATTCTTGATAGATGTCAGCGTAAGTTTTTGAATCTTTGATTAGATCGTCGCAGAAAGCCGCTACGTCACTGCCCGTCACTTCGAGCACGCCTTTCCCCAAGGCCGCGCCCTCTTCAAAAAGGTCGACAATCCCCGAGAGCAAACCCGTCCCGTCGGTTAGCTGGGCAGGGCCGACCTTAAAGAGATATTTTTGAATCTCTTTATAAACAATCTGATAATCTTGCGGGAGCGCTTTGACACGCGCCACGTGCGCTCGCCACTCTTTTTTGCCTTCGATGATATCTTGTATTCTCATTTTATCCTCCTATTTACCTAATTTTTTAGCGATATTACTGTTGAGTTGCTCGCGCCACTTGTCGCGAAAAGACTTTGCCCCTTCTTCGCCGGCCAGCGCTGAACAGAAGCCTTTGATATCGTCACCCAAAACCTCTTGGACACTCTGACCGTCCGCCGCCGTTTCTTCGAGCAGGCCAAGCACACCGTCAAGAATTGGCATGAGGTTGCGACCGGTGAAATCTGAGTGCGGCCAAAGATTGGCATTAATTTTTTCCCATGCCGCTTGATAATCAGCGGGCAGCTTTTTGGCTCGCGATTCAAAAATTTTCAATTCTTTAGTCATGTCGCTGCCGGTGATTTTTTCCCAAAAATTCATTGTTTTTTCTCCTTTAACTCGTTAATTTTTGATGATACGAACTCCCATTTTTCCCAGAACCTCCGCAGCTCCTCGCGCCCCGCGTCGTTGATCGCGAAAAACTTTCGCGGCGGTCCCATGTCGGAGGGCTTCTTGGTGATCTCCACCAACTTGTTTTTTTCAAGCCGGATCAGGATGGTGTACACCGTTCCCTCCACAACATCTGTGAAGCCGAGGGCGTTCAGCCGCCGCGTGATTTCGTAGCCGTAGGTTTCTTTGCGGCTTATAATTTCAAGGACACAGCCCTCAAGCACCCCTTTGAGCATTTCCGTTAGGTTTTCCAGCACAATCACCCCTTGCTATTCTGTATCACTGGTATGAAGTGATACTTACTACTGCTATAAAGTAACACGTAGTAGATGATTTGTCAATAGCGTTTGCTCTGAAACGGATTTTACATTTTCAACTATCCTGTCCGTTAGCTGAATAAGACTACTGATCAGTCAGCAGCCTTATTTTTTAGAATTTTTAAAAAAGAAAATGATTATATTTTTATATCATGATAGCATTCGAAATGTACTAAATATAGTACAGAAAGGAAAATGAAAATATGAATATTAAAGTCGAAGCTCTTCCTAAATATCGCATCGCATATGTGCGACAAGTTGGTCCATATGGTCCTGGAAACGTTCAAACAATGGAAAAGTTAAAAAAATGGGCTAAGGAGAAAAATCTACTTGCTGAATCGGCAATAATACTCGGAATTCCGCAAGATAACCCGGAAACGACACTTCCTGAAAACTGTCGATATGATGCTTGCATTATCATCTCAAACGATTATCAAATGGATAGTTCAATTTCTGAAAGTGAACTTTCTGGTGGAGAATATGTTATTTGCAAAGTCAAACATACAGCGGAAGAGATTCAAAAAGCATGGGCTGAAATTTACCCAGCTTTACAAAAAAGGGGTTATCAAATTGACAACAAACCGATTTTTGAAAGATACACTGGTGATATGATATACAACGATTATTGCGAAATATGTGTACCTGTAAAACCGTTATAGTTTGATTTGACAAAAGAAAAAAAGCCGAGGCAAGGTTTCCCTCACCCTGGCAAAATGAACGATATCCTCCCGCCTATTTGCCGGATGTGGTTGACGTCGGCCCACAGGGTAAAATAATTGTAGAACGTTTCTCCTATTTTGACAGGGTGGGGGTATCTCATGATGAGGGCGGCCTGTTTGTTCATCTCCGCTGGTTGGTCGGCCGACGGAATAATGAAGCAAGCCTCTTGGTTCCGTATCGTCGTCATGACAATCCGAGGAGATGAGCCATAGGGCATCAAGGGATGAAAAGCTTCGGAGCTGCATACATCCGCCATCCGGTTGCCCGCTGAAATCGCTGATACTTGGAAAAAACCGCCCTGCCCTTCGTATCTCTCTTCGCTGACCCGGCGCCAGTTCGCAGGATACGGAAAGGATACCCGGTATACGGAGCTTGTGTAGACGTTTTCTGGAACCCTTCTGACGCAAGGAGACCACTGCAGGGCGGTAATCCGGCCGCCGCTGATGACGTTTACCGGCATCTGCTCCCTGATATCGACAATCCAGAGCTGACTTGCGCTTTCTCCACCTGCGCATCCCGATAAATACGCGATTTTGCCACCGTCCGGCGACCAGCCGACGGGAGTGGCGAAACAGTCAGAAGCAGCTAATGTCCTTTGATTCTGACCGGAACGAGTGTCGATTTGGATGAGTGAATAATAATTCGGTTCCTTATAATCGGTTGCGCTGTAGGCAATGCTCCGGGAGTCCGGGGACCATACCGGAAAATAGTTTTTGGCAAGCGGCCCGCCTTCCAGCGTGTAGATAGTGCCGGTGGCCAGATCCACCGTCGAAATGATGGAGATGCTTACACCGGGGAACGTATAAAGAGCGAAGGTTCCGTCCGGGGAAATCCGAACGTCATGGAGCGGTCCGTCCGTATTTCGCGTGATTTGTCTCCGGTCCGTGCCATTGGTCCGGATGCGGAAGAGCTGGGTGATGTCGGTGGAATCCGGAGCCGCGAACAGAAGCTCCGTACCCGAAGGGAACCACTGCACATCGCTTGCGCCAGGCTCCAGGATGGCATAGCTGATATGTGAGAAAGTATCATAGATGACGATTCTCCCGTTTTTGACATACGCAAGAAACCGGCTGTCCGGAGACCAGTCCAACAGCGTGTAGGGTTCGCTTTGGTCGATCCGGGCAACGGTGAGCGTGACGGTATCCAGCAGATGGACCACGTTGCCAATGCCGATGAAAGCAATTCTCCTGCAGTCCGGAGACCAATAGGGAACGGAAAACTCCGCACCAAGCCCCTGTGTAAGTTGAAAATTTAGACTGTCCTGCGGTCGGTACAGCCAAATGTCGAACGTTCCCCCGCGGTCCGACGTGTAGGCGATCCATCCTTTAACGAGATCATGAGGAACAGCTTGCACGGCCAACATCCTCTCCTGAATCATCTTATACTTCAGATGTATTCAATGGGGGGCGGTTAGGCGACTGCCCCGGACGGCCAGTTTATGCCTCTTCTTCATTTTTATCTGTTTTACTTGTGGAACGATTCTCCCTGCTGTGTGTAACGGAAACTTTTGAAATAGAGATCATCCCAGTAAGGATCTTCGAGCTCGATACCAGGCGACCGTAGCTGCCAGCGACTCTTCCAGCGGTGTTGCTCTCTGCCCGAACCGGTCCGAAAATTTTTGGCTACTTACAACAAACTCCTTCTTGAATTGATAAAACATCTCGATGCTTTCCCTCGCTGCCGGAATGAATAGCCCGCCAATGCGCAGCATTCCCTTCCCCATTGTCTTTAGCCTTGCTTCAACACCAGCAAGCTGTGCGGCTAACTCTACAAATTTTGTCACGGATACCGCATCCGCATTCGGCACATGCCAAGCCTCTCCATAAGCATCCTCTGTTTGTCCAAGCGTAACGAGCGCTCTCCCGAAATCTTCAATGAACGTAAACGTATACTTCCGACCGGTGATTTTCGTGATAGATGCTTATTATTTGACCCTGTGCAGTCAAGCCATGCATCTCCAGCTTGTCAAACAGCTGTGTAAAGCGAACAACAGACGCCTCCATTCCGCACATCGCCCGATTCCTTTCGAAAGCCACAATGCGGTCAGCCAGCTGCTTCAATTCAATTAGGACTCCTTCTCCTTCGGAATCAAGCTTCTCATTCAGGCTTCTCAGGCTTTCCAACTGTCTGATTCAGTTCTCTATAGAAGTATGCGTCAGTTGAAGACGTTCAATTTCCTCCAGTGAGAAACGCAGACTCTTCAAATCCTGCACAATTTTTACAAGCAAAATATCCATATTCGAATAATAACGATAGTGGGTAAGGGGATCCGTCCGGCGCGGACACACGAGTCCAACGTTGTCGTAATATCGCAGCGTCTGGATGGAAATCCCGCATATCCGTGACACGTGCCCAATCGTATAAGATTAATCATTAGCCATAAGACAGCTATCACCTCTCCAGAGTATTAATAGCTTACTTTTTTGGGTATATATCCTATTCGTTGGCTCCTACCAGTCGCCCTTTTCGAGAAGTACTTTACCTTCAAATTTGACTTCATGCAAACCAAGCCTTCAGTAAAAACTTTCGTCTCTTTAGTGTTGTCTTTTATAAGCAATTGAAGAGTTTAATTTTCATGGGAGTTGAATAAACGCCAGTTTTACGAATGTTGATGTTATGATTAATCAGGATTCCTCCATACGCAGATTAAATCCCTTAACCATCAGCCAGATGGGAAGAATGATTTCGAATATCGCTCCTGGAATATAGAGAACGGGGCCCATATCTTGACCGGCGATCGCTAGACAGCTGCTCGCCAACAATGCCGCATATCCGATGAAGCCGATGACGGACATAAATCGTGGAACCCACTTCGATCGATAGAGGATATAGCAAAACAACAAGCTGCCCAAGCTCAGCACGATCATGGCCATTTCAAAGAGCTTAAAATGAGCTTCTACCACTAAATTTGCTATCGTTTGAAAGTATGAACCACCGGAAGCTCCTGCGGCAATATAATTCTCGCTCAGTGTGATGAGTACAAGCGGACCGATCAAACTTACGATGAGCAGCACAGACTCGATGATCCGGGAACTGACGTACCCCCACGCAAACGCTTCGTTATGCTTCTTTAAAATGGGATACAGAAGCATGGCAATCCCCACAACCGCCATGGCGTTTATCAACTCTAAAAACACTCCCGCAACAACGTTTGTTCTGTCCGGATACAAACTAGCGAGAAAATCCGACCGATGTAGAATAGGATCCAAAAGCCCGCTTCCTATCAAGAATGAACCCGTCGCCACCAGAAATAATGCCCCTGCTACTCTTTCAATCTTATTCATATTTATCTCCTCTTGGCTCTTTTTATAAGCAGTATAGCTTGAGGAGGATTGTGTCTGTAGACACTTTAGTGTGGTTTACGGGTGTTTGCGAACAAATTCAACTCCCTGGCACGGGCGATTGCTTCCGTGCGTCTTTGCACTTGAAGTTTTTCGAAAATTCTGCGATTGTGCCCTTTGACCGTGTCCAAGGCCAAGAAGAGTTTCTCACCGATTTCGCGGTTCGAAAGCCCCTTGGCTACGAGCTCGAGCACTTCTATTTCGCGTTGGCTAAGCGGTTCGATTAGATTGCCCTTCATCCCGTGTTTTAAGACCATGCTCACACGTTTCAGACCAAGTCGCGCTGCACGGAGAGCGGGAAGCGGCAGATCACCGGACAGCCGCAGAGCTTCTTGGTAACTTTCCGCCGCCACATCGGGCCTATTTTCCGCTTCCTGTATTTGACCAAGACCAATATTGGCCATTACAGCCATCAGTTGATGGCCCATCATTTGACTGTTCGATATGGCTTCGTTATAGGCGTCACGAGCTTCAGCATAATCTCCCCGCCGCTGGCAAGCGACGCCCAGCATCCAAGCGGATGCTGTCCGAACAGGGAGATTATCCGGACGCAGATACTCCAACGCACGACGTGACTCGGCAATAACGGTGTCTATCTCGTGTTTTCCGCTAATCCAAGCATCCCTTGTATGGGCAATCACTCCGACAAGTTCATCGGTCTTGTCTTCGGGCTCCGTGTTTTGCATGGCCGCTTCGGCTACCTGTAAATTTCGATCGGCACGATCAGGATTACCTACCATCATTAATGATGCCAATGTAGCCCGAGTGGCGGCAATCAGTCCGATCAGGTCTCTGATACCGACGTCCTGTTCCACGCCTTTCAGGGCCGCCTCTGCCGCTCGCAGCTTGTGTTCGACGCCCGTTGGCTTGCCCGCAATCAGAAGAGCCGAACCATACATCACCCACAACGCGGGTCTAGCGTCCAGTTCCGCGGCAGGCAACGACTGCAACCAGTTCAGCGAAATGCCAGCAGCCCCACGAAGATGCAGCGGCGTCCCTTCGCCTTCAAGAAGACGTGCGGCGCGCTCGATGTCATGGGATTCCACGGCATGGTGAAACGCTTCGATCTCGAAGCCACTTTCTTCATACCAGACGCTTGCTCGTTCATGCAATTTTGCGATATTGCTATCGTCGAGACATTCCTGCAGCCGTCTGCGGAGTAAATCGGCAAACAAATGGTGATAACGATACCAACGTCGTTCATTATCCAAGGGAACGACAAACAAGTTCATGCGATCAAGATCGATTAAGTTTTCCTTACCAGAAATCGCGGGATCGAGCATAACGTCATCGCAAAGGGCTCCGCACAGGCGGTCGAGGATCGATGTCCGCAGCAAAAAGGTCTGTACAGCTTCCGGTTGCCGTTGCAGGACTTCTTCTACCAAATAATCAAGCACGAAATGATGGTTGCCGGTGAATGACTGAATAATCCGATCGGTGCCATGATCTCCCTGTAGGGAGATCGCAGCCAAGTGCAGACCCGCAACCCAGCCTTCGGTGCGTGATTCCAACGCGGCTATTTTATCCATGGACAGGCTAAGGCCCATTACATGGTTCAAAAATGCTTCGGCTTCGGAGAGAGTAAATCTCATGTCGTCTACGCCCAACTCGGTCAATTGGTCCCGAGCCCGCAATCGGGCCAGTGGAATACGCGGAGCCTCGCGGGTCACCATAACAATGTGCATTTGCGCTGGAAGATGGTCAAGCAGGAAGGACACGGCATCGTCAACCGGCTTTGATTTCACCGCGTGATAATCGTCAAGAACGAGTAGGAAAGGAGCCATAATGGCCGCAATTTCATTAAGAAGAGCTGTCAGAATCGACTCGGTCGGCGGCGGTTGAGGAGATTGAAGCACAACAAGCACGCCTTCTCCTATATTCTCCGCAAGTCTCTGTAGAGAGGAGATCATACAGGTTAAAAAGCGTGAAAGTTCGTTGTCCTCTTTTTCGAGCGACAGCCATGTGGCAGGCCGCCCGCATTCGGCGAGCCATTCACAAATTAAAGTAGTTTTGCCATAGCCCGCGGGTGCAGAGATAAGGGTCAATTTACGGTGAAAACCCGCGCTCAACCTTTCGGTCAACCGCCGGCGGAGAACCGCTTTTGGCCGAGGCGTGGGAATATAAAATTTGGTAGCCATGATGGGATTAGACATAGTTTTATATTATCACCTCCGATTTCCACCATCAATGGGAATAATCGTTTAGAGAAAGCTTCCGAATATCCACTGAACCACAGCACTTACAGACAATACTCTCGTCACTCCTAAAAACACCAACTTTTAATTACTCCACAGCTATTGATAAATTTCTAAATTTCTGAAACTAAGCTATGCTGCCCGTTAGCCATACATGCAGCGCTTGCGCTGCACCACAGATGATGAAAATGGTTATATCTGTTAATACTGCTACTATGGCTGGGAGAGGAAGGTCGATAAGCTATGGTGCCTACGAGCCCATCCGTTAGTCTGACTCCAACGATCACGGTGCATCACAGATTGTCGCTCCCTATTGGGAAGCACTCATGGGAGATTAATCCTACTCTGATTGTTGCACCAGCCTCTTATCTAATTTAGCCGTAGAGAGGATGTCTTTAAGGTGGAAATCGTAGTTGAACGGGCATGTGGTATGGATATTCATAAGGATAACATTACGGCATGTATTCTAACGTCGAAGAGAAACGAGATTCAAACATTTTCAACTAAAACAGTGTTTCTTTTACAATTAATTGACTGGATTAAACTGCATGAGTGTACTCACGTTGCCATGGAAAGCACAGGCGTATTTTGGAAGCCTATTGTTAATCTACTTGAAGCTGAAGGAATTGAATTTCTAGTGGTGAATGCTCAGCATATGAAAGCTTTGCCTGGACGTAAAACAGACGTCAAAGATTCGGAATGGATTGCAAAGCTTCTTCGTCATGGGTTACTTAAAGCAAGTTTCATTCCAGATCGAAATCAACGGGAGCTTCGAGAACTTGTTCGGTATCGTCGTAGTATCATTGAAGAAAGGGCTAGACAACACAACTGAATTCAAAAAGTGTTAGAAGGAGCAAATATTAAGCTCAGCTCTGTTGTCTCTGATATTATGGGTATCTCCTCTCGCGATATGCTCCGTGCCATTGCTGATGGTGAAGATGATCCTGAGAAACTAGCAAACTTCGCTAGACGCACCATGAAACGAAAGAAGGATGAACTTGAACTTGCTCTACACGGCTATGTAAACCCTCACCAACGGCTGATGATTAAGACCATTTTAACTCACATTGATTTTTTAAGTGAACAGATCGTGATACTAGATCAGGAAGTCGCTACGAGGGTAGTCCCTCTTCATGAAGATGTCGAACGTTTAGATTCAATTCCTGGAATAGCTACTCAAATGGCAGAACAAATTTTAGCGGAAATTGGAACGGATATTAAGAAGCAGTTTCCCAGTGCTGCGCATTTATGCTCATGGGCTGGACTTGTACCTGGGCATAACGAAAGTGCAGGAAAGAGAAAATCTGCTAAAGTAAAAATGGAAACAAATATCTGAAGTGCGCCTTAGTTGAAGCAGCCCATTCTGTTGCAGCGTCAAAGAACTATCTCGGTGCCATGTATAGACGAACAGCAGCACGAAAAGGAAGAAAACGGGTAGCGGTCTCTGTTGCTCATGCAATGTTGAGAATAGCCTACTATTTTTTAACACGTGTAGATTTAATTTTCATGGGAGCTCAATAACGACTCATTTGATTCACAGCACTAAACAGAGCTTTTACAGATGAAGTCATTATATCAACATCAATCCCACAGCCCCAATATACGTTGCCGTCCAAAGCCGTGATGCCGATATAAGAGACCGCTTGTGATTTTGAGCCTGTTTCCAGAGCGTGCTCCTTATAGACCAAATCGGTGTAATCCATCCCGAGATGGGTTTGCAACGCATTGCTTATCGCATCGAGTCTTCCATTTCCCTTACCTGTAATTTCCTTGACTTCATTACCGGTTCTTATGGTAATGATGGTTTGAAAATCTTCACTGTCTGCAAAGTGGTATTTGACTAACTCGACAGGCGTCTTTATATTCACATATTCCTTCAAGAAAATGTCGTATATTTCATCTGGCATCAGCTCCTTCTGCTGCTGATCTGATACGTTTTTAACGCAGTATCCGAAGTTTTCGCGCATTTTCGTTGGAAGATCGAGTCCGTACTTTTGCTGCAGCACATACCCAATCCCGCCTTTGCCAGACTGGCTGTTAATGCGGATAATATCCCCTTCATACGCCCTGCCGATATCCTTGGGATCAATCAGCAGGTAAGGGACCGACCAATGCAGACGTTCCTTTTCCTCGCGCCATTTCATTCCCTTGGCAATAGCATCCTGATGCGAACCGGAAAAAGCGGTAAATACAAGCTCGCCACCGTAGGGATGTCTTTCACCCACTCTCATTTTGGTGAGCCGTTCATAAACGGAAATGATGGCAGGGATGTCTTCAAAATTCAGCTTCGGCTCCACTCCATGGGAGTACATGTTCAGGGCCAACGTGACAATGTCTACGTTTCCCGTTCGTTCCCCGTTTCCGAACAAAGTACCTTCAACCCGCTGGGCTCCGGCCAGCATCCCCAGCTCCGCATCCGCTACACCCGTTCCTCTGTCGTTGTGCGGATGTAGCGACAAAATGACATGCTCTCGGTAATTTAGGTGCTCGCTCATATACTCGATCTGGCTGGCATAGATGTGCGGCATTGACATGGATACCGTTGCCGGAAGATTGATAATGACCGGGTTCTCCGCCCTCGGTTGCCATACATCGAGCACTCCGTTGCAAATATCCAGCGCAAAATCTACTTCTGTACCCGTAAAGCTTTCCGGTGAATATTGGAACAGGAAGCTCCCCTCCGTTTCCTCCGCACACTGCTTCAACAGTTTGGCACCGACCAAAGCGATATCGATAATTTCTTCTTTGGATTTGCGGAATACCTGCTCCCGCTGCGCCACGGAGGTCGAGTTGTACAAATGTACTACGGCTTTTTTCACGCCTTGCAGCGATTCAAAGGTTTTACGGATAATGTGCTCTCTCGATTGGGTAAGCACTTGGATGGTCACATCGTCTGGGATCAAATCCTGCTCAATCAACGTGCGTAAAAATGTGAATTCCGTTTCCGAAGCTACGGGAAAACCGACTTCGATCTCCTTGAACCCGATGTCTACGAGCAATTTAAAGTATTCCAGTTTTTCCTCCAAATTCATCGGAACGACCAACGCCTGATTTCCGTCCCGCAGGTCGACGCTGCACCAAATCGGGGCTTTTGTAATATATTCCTTCCGGGTCCAATTCAAACTTGTCTCCGGCACCATAAAATACCCTCTGGCGTATTTTCCAACATTTTTCATGAATGTTCTTCCTTTCATCAATGTCCTGCAACTGACCCGTCATGGTCCGACGGAATGCAAAAAAGCCTTTCATCTCTACTAACAGAGACGAAAGACTGTGAGATCTTACGCGGTACCACTCCGAATTCATGCCTTAGACGGCATGCGCTCTTACAGATACGGGTTTGCCAAAACAGACAAACCTTATATCCTCCTGATGATAACGGCCAGGCTCCGGCTCCACCTACTTTGTTGGTTCAGCGAGCAACTCCAAGGCGAGTTCAGATTTTCTCCACGGCTGTTTCGCACCATCCAACAGCTCTCTGATCGCTTAGAAAATCGTACTATTCCTTTTCAACGTATTTAAATATTTATACATATTCTATACCATCCAAACCATGTTATCAAGTGCAGTAAATAAGATAATAAATCATAAGTTTGTACAATCATACTACTCACCAATGATCTTTGTATTGGCATTTGAAACCGATTTGTTGAACTATCCTGCCCGTTCGTATTATAACCCATCGTCAGCCTAATACTATATATTCTCAGTCTACAACTTTATTTTCAATAAACACCCGTTACTCCACCGACTTATTCATCTCGGTCCATTCAGACTGTCCGATAATGCCTAAGCGCCAGACGGCGATTCCTTTAAGGTCATATCGTTTGGCCAGACCAACCTTGGTATTGACGGAGTTCTCGTTCTCACTGGCCAGAGAAATACCGAGAATCAGCTTGTCTTTATTAACGTGCTTCAAGGCCAGACGGATAGCCTCATCCACCTTGGCCACCGGTTCGGGGCTTTTCTCATCTCCGTATGCGTAAGCCATAATGATAAGATCATCGGCAAGTGTTCCCAGTGTTTTGTAATCGTATCCCGTGAAAGAGCTGTTCAGCGGATGAAGGATGATCGTGAGCTTGAGTCCTGCCTGACGTGTTTTTGCAGATAAATTCTGAACAAAGCTGTTATAATCCGAACGTGCCTTGGCTTTATCGCCGCTTAGGCCCAGTCCCTCCAAATCCAGCAAAACCCCTTGAAAGCCCTTTTCTACCGCCGTATCAACGATTCCGGTAATCGTACGTGCTTGAAGTTCCTGATCCTCCAGATTCTTGGTGAGCTCCAGCTTGCCGTCTACCGAATAAACCATGAGATAAGGAGCAGTTCCACCAGCCGCCGCTTCTGAAACGATGAGTTCAGGAGTAACCGTATCGGCAGACTTCGGCCAATTGTATTCTTCCCCTTTGGTGGTAAACTCGCCGCTGCGGTCAATTCTGCTCCAGCCAAAGGCAACAGCATCGAAGTCGGGAAGCATGGAGTACTGGTCATAAGAGGACAGTGCATAAAATCCGAGCGTATACATATCCTTCTTCGGCGAAATAATCGATACGGTCTTTGTAGCCTGGTTCCAGGACACCCCCGCTCCAAACTGTCCGCTGAAAAAGCTGAGCGGAATCATCGTGGTCCCGCGAACCGTTTGCGGCGCAACCGCCAGTTGTACAAGCCCGCCATTTACCACGGCATTTTTGCTGCCCAGCTTCAGTACAACCTCTTTGGTAACCGTACCCGTCTTCTTGGTTGCAGTAATCTTCTTGAGTGCCTGATTCCACTGTACAGGAATGCCAAGCGCTTCAGATATGGCCCGGAACGGCACCATTGTTGTCCCCTTCATCACCGCAGGTGCTACCGGAAAGGGCAGTGGATATCCGTCCAGCATGATTGTAACCCCGGCGTTACTTGCTGCCGCTTGTGTTGTATTCTCATGCAAAGCTGTAATACCGCCCAAAGCAATGGCGCAGCATAATACGATTCTCCCAAAACGTTTCATAGTGTGCTTTCCTTCTCCCATGTATATGATATTAGATTCGTCTTTCTTCCCCGTAAGCAGAATTGCTGCCTTTCTATTATACTACCAAGTCTGATATTTTTTGCAAATTAATAGATTGTAACGTTGGAGAGAGCGCAGTATTTAGCCATTAAAAAAACCCGCTGTTCTGCCTAAAAAAGGCAAACAGCGGGTTTACATTGACGATCATAAAAAGCAGCTTCGTTCCTTTAACTACTCGGCAGTATAGGCTTTCGCAGCCCTTGTGAAACGCTCCAACGCCTCTTGCAAAATCGATCTCGGGCAAGCCAGATTGATCCGCAAATAGCCCTCACCCTCGCTGCCAAATACGGAGCCTTCACTAAAAGCCACTTTCGCTTCTTTGAACATCAGGTTTTTAAGCCCGGCGATATCCAGCTTCAGTTCGCGGCAGTCCATCCATAGCAAATAGGTAGCCTGCGGGCGCATCACCTTGACCTGTGGCAATTGCTCCGACAAGTAGCCGATTGCATATTCAACATTTCCGGAGATGTGCTGCACAAGCTCGTCAAGCCACTCATCGCCTTCATTGTAGGCGGCTTGAACCGCATCCTGGGCGAAAAAATGACTCATGTGCAGACTTAATGCTTTGATCCGCAGATCAAATTTCCGCTTCAAATCCGGGTTAGAGGCTACGATGAAAGAGGATTGAATACCCGGCAGGTTGAATGTTTTGGTCGCCGCCAAAGTCGTTAATGTAATATCCGCCAGCTCCTCCGACAAGGAGGCAAATGGAATATGTCTATGGCCCGGAAGGGCCAAATCACAATGAATTTCATCCGATATGACTGTTACGCCGTAAGCAAGACACAATTCACCAAGCTTCAGCAGCTCCTCCCGCTCCCAGATGCGTCCCCCCGGATTATGCGGGCTGCAGAGCAGCAGCAGCTTTGCACCGCCCTTCATTAACTCTTCCAGCTGGTCATAGTCCATTTCATACTGGCCGTTCCGCAGGATCAGCGGGTTCTTGGCCACCTTGCGGCCGTTCATCCTGATGACATCATAAAAAGGATAATATACCGGCGATTGCAAAATAACCTCACCGCCCGGCTCACTGAACAGCTCTACTGCAAGGCTTAAGGAAGTTACAATTCCAGGGGAATCCGATATCCACTCCGGCTGAATGCTCCAGTCATGTCTTCTTTGAAACCAAGAAGTAATAGCCTCTATGTAACTATCATTTTTTACACTATAGCCGTAAATTCCATGCTCCGCGCGGCGCAGGATGGCTTCTTTTACAGCGGGAGGACTCTCGAAATCCATATCGGCTACCCATAAAGGCATAACGTCCTTATCCCCGAACAGCTTCTCCGATTGGTCCCATTTATAAGAGCGGGTACTGCGGCGGTCAATGATGGCATTAAAATCATACTTCAACTAAAGTCACCTCGTCCTCTCTGCTTCAACGTATTAATGTATTGTAACATGCAAAAGACGGCAGAGCCAAGGATAACCCCAGCCTGCCGTCGTTATTTTACACCTCGCTGATCAATGGTCTGCGAATGGTATTCCCGACCTTTTTGAGAATATCGAACACAGAATCCGGGTCATTCACGTCGTACTCATCTATATTCAGGCGGAGTACCGGACAAGCGGTGAATTCGTTAATCCACACAGAATATCTGCCATGCATCTGTTCCCAATACGCCACATCAGTCTGAATTTCCATCTCACGCCCGCGCTCATTAATCCGGGTCAGGATCGAGGGCAGACTGCCCTCAATATAAATCAGCACATCAGGGTGCGGAAAATACGGAGTCATCACCATAGCCTCATAAAGGCTGGTGTAGGTTTGATAATCGGTCTTCGACATGGTGCCTTGATCCGCATGCATTTTGGCAAAAATACCGGTGTCCTCGTAAATGGATCGGTCTTGAACGAAGCCGCCGCCCATTTCGAACATTTTTTTCTGCTCTTTGAAGCGCTCAGCCAGGAAATAAATTTGTAAATGAAAACTCCATCTCTCAAAATCATGGTAGAACTTCTCCAGATACGGGTTGTGATCAACCTGCTCAAGCGAGGTTTGAAAATGAAGGCGCTCGGCCAGAGCAGCCGTTAATGTGGATTTGCCGACACCCACTGTTCCAGCCACAGTAATTAATGCGTTATCCGGGATGTTGTAGTTATTCATTGCATATGCTCCTTTATTTGAGAGGCGATGGCTGCGAAGTGTTCCTTATTTTCCACAAAATCAACCTCGTTTCCATCTATCGTTATAATTACCGTCGACGGCTCACGGCCCGCCAGAGAAGCCATCGCCTCATCATAATCTTCTATTAATTGCTGCAAATAGGCGATATCCATTGCATCCTCAAAGGAACGTCCTCGCTTTTCAATTCTTTGCAGCAATGTATCGAGATCTGCCCGAATGTAGAGAATGACATCCGGCTTCGGCAGGTCATCGGTTAGTACATGATAGATTTGACGGTATTTATCGCGCTTTGTACCCTTCAGCGTCCGTTCGCTAAAAATAAGATTCTTATAAATATGATAATCCGAAATGACGGCCTTACCCTTATCTATGTACTGCATAACGGTATCTTCAAGCTGCTTGTACCGGTTGCAGAGAAAGAACATTTCAAGCTGAAAGCTCCAGTCGTCCATATTCCGGTAGAACTTATCCAAAAAAGGATTCTCCTCAACAATCTCCTTGATGATCGGAAGCTGAAATTCCTCTGCAAGCATAGTGGCCAGCGTTGTTTTCCCGGCTCCGATCGGACCTTCCACAGCAATAAATGGTGCATGTTTCATTGATTCTATTTCCTCCTCAAATGCGGACAATGCCAAAAAACAGACTAAACTATTGTATCACAGGAGAGCTTTCGTGAGAGGTGGAAAATGAAGAAACTTTTCGGGCTCAAAACCAAAATCAGCGGTTGACCGTTTGTGAATCAAGCCGCTGCGGTACGGAGGGTTCTTACGATCGCTGTTAAAGCCCGATTTCTTGATTGGAAGCTTTTTATAGGTTGAAATCGGCCTTTAAAGGCGAACACTATCGTTTCTCCAGAATCCCTCCGCCCCTCCGCTGGGTTTGCGCATATAGTCAACCTTGATTTTTAGATATAGCCACTTTTCGTCGAAAAATAAGGAGTGAGGTGGTAGCCGTAACTACGGTGATGTTTGGACTTCAGGCCGCTGTTGTCTCCGGATTTTATTTGTTTTTACCGCCTTTAGCGGATTAAATCCGGGGACAGCTAGTGCTTCCGATGCGAGCTTTCCTGCGGAAAGCTTTCGGGCGGACGCTGACGCTCCTCCAGTTCCAAACCTCCCCTTCGTTACTATTTCACCTGTCACATTTTTTTCATATCAATCGGAGTCAGCGCAACAACCGGAAAAACCACGGTCAGCAATGAACCTGTCAAACTTCCACCCCCCCTTTAATATGAATAGCATGACGTAACTGCCGCTGTTTTTTTATGAGTAAAGCGCTCGAGGTAACCGTCGAGTGGCTGCCGCATAGAGCGGATATCAATTGCGATGAAGTCAGGCCGGTGGATTATACAAAAAAAGGTACAAAAGGCCGCCTACTGGTATCTGGTTCTGGCGAACCTGCTTATAGCGGACCTCATCCCCTTTAGTTGCACTTGGTGCAATTATTACTCGCCGTAAGCCAACGACAAGTGACTTAATTGCACTTGCTGCAACTATTTAGCGGAGAATGGTGAGAAAACGGATATTTTCTCTGTTTTAGTTGCACGAAATACAATTATAAGTGAGATGTGCGCCGTTTTCTCCCATATAGTTGCACAGAATGCAATTAAGGGTGTAACGTAAGCACACTACAGATCGCAACTTGGCGATTGGCGTGTTAGATACTCCAGGTGGAGCGTAGAGGATAGCTTTTTTGTGGGTTCCCGCTGAACGCAGCGGAGAGGACGGAACGATTGCGGAAAAGCGGCAGCGTTCGCCTTGGTATCCAAATTTCAACCGCTGCGCGAGTTCAATTCAGAAATTTGGATACCACAGCGATTGGAGCAACGTTCCGTTCGCGGAGCGCCCTCACAGCACACCACCCATCAAAAAAAGGTGCCCCTGCAGTTAAGGGACACCTTTTCATATTTTAAGACAATCGACCGCTGAAATCCTTATATTCGAATTCACGGATGACCTTAATGCCCTCTTCCTCGTTGTACGAAGCAATGGCGGGCAGGTTCACACCGTTGAACATATGATTTTTTACCATGGTATAGTGCCCCATATCCAGGAATACGAGCTTGTCGCCGTACTTCAAGGGCTCCTTGAAGGAATAATCCCCGATGACGTCACCTGCCAGGCAGGTCATGCCGCCGAGTCTGTACGTATGTGCATATTCACCCGGTTGTCCAGCTCCGATAATGCCCGGGCGGTATGGCATCGCCAATACGTCCGGCATATGGCATTCCGCTGAAGTATCCAAAATAGCGATATCCATACCATTATGCATAGTGTCCAGGACGGTCGCCACCAGATAACCAGTGTTGAGGGCAATCGCCTCTCCAGGCTCCAGGTAAATCTGGACATCGTATTTCTCTTTCATATGCAGAATGCAGCGGATCAGCGTCTCCAGATCATAATCGGGACGTGTAATATGATGTCCGCCACCGAAATTAAGCCATTTCATGCCATGCAGGTACTGACCGAATTTCTCTTCCACGACTTTAAGCGTACGCTCCAGTGTATCCGAGTTCTGTTCGCACATCGTATGGAAATGCAAGCCATCAATGCCTTCCAGCTCTTCGGGCCGGAAATTCGGCAGCGTTACGCCCATTCTGGAGTAGTTGTAGCAAGGGTCATACAGCGGCACTTCAATCTCGGAATATTCCGGATTGACACGGATACCGCAGCTAATGGATTTGGGAGCATTCTGCACCCGTTCCTTGAACCGGTTCCACTGGCCGAACGAGTTGAACACAATGTGATCGCTGTATTTCAGCAGCTCGTCAAATTCCCGGTCAACGTAGGCGGGCGCGTACACGTGCACCTCTTTGCCCATTTCTTCGTAGCCCAGTCTGGCTTCGAACAAGGAGCTGGAGGTAACGCCGTGCAGATATTTGCCGACCAGCGAGTACATGGAGTGCATGGAGAAGCCTTTTTGAGCCAGCAGAATCTTCGCTCCGGTACGCTCCTGCACGTAGTTCAGGGTCTCAAGGTTCTTGGTAAGCAGGCGCTCATCGATAAGATAAGCGGGCGATGGCAATGAGCTGATATCAATATCCATAGTCAAAGCCTTAGTCCAGCAGCGTTGGCGAGAAATCTTCCTGCCAAGGCAGCCCCTGTTTGTTCAATTCGTCCATGAACGGATCCGGGTTAAACTCTTCAACGTTATATACGCCCGGTTTTTTCCAGATACCTTTGATAATGAGCATGGCGCCGATCATTGCAGGAACCCCTGTTGTATAGGAAATAGCCTGTGAGCCCACTTCCGCGTAGCATTCTTCATGCACGCATACGTTATAGACATAGTAAGTTTTAGGCTTGCCGTCTTTAGTTCCCTGGATGATGCAGCCGATGTTGGTTTTACCTTTGGTTCTTGGTCCCAGGGATGCAGGGTCCGGCAAAATCGCCTTCAGGAATTGCAGAGGAATAATCTCCTTGCCTTCATACATAATAGGTTCAATGGAGGTCATGCCTACATTTTCAAGCACTTTCAAGTGAGTCAGATAGTTCTGGGAGAACGTCATCCAGAATCTGATTTTCTTCACGCCCTTGATGTTCTTAGCTAAGGATTCCAATTCTTCATGGTACAAAAGATAGATATCCTTCGGACCGATCTCCGGAAGGTCATATACTTTTTTCTCGGAAAGAGGCGCCGTTTCAATCCACTCGCCATTTTCGAAATAACGGCCATTTGCTGTAATCTCACGAATATTGATTTCAGGATTAAAGTTGGTAGCAAAAGGGTAACCGTGATCGCCCGCGTTCGCATCCACAATATCAATCGTGTGAATTTCATCAAAATAATGCTTTTGGGCATATGCGGTGAACACACCGGTCACCCCAGGGTCAAAGCCGCTTCCCAGAAGCGCCGTAATGCCCGCTTTTTCAAATCTTTCCTTATAAGCCCACTGCCAAGAGTACTCAAACTTAGCTGTATCCTGTGGCTCGTAATTGGCTGTATCCACATAATGCACTCCGGTTGCCAGGCAAGCGTCCATAATAGTCAGGTCCTGATATGGGAGAGCTACATTAATAACAACATCCGGCTGGAAGCTCTTGATCAGTGCAATGACTTCATCCGTATTATCAGCATCAAGCTGAGCCGTTTGAATCTTTGTACGGCCTCCGTCCAATTTATCTTTCAGAGCGTCGCATTTGGCGACCGTTCTGCTTGCAATACAAATCTCTTCGAACACATCCGGGTTCTGGCAACACTTATGAACGACAACACTAGAAACTCCGCCAGCACCAATAATTAAAGCTTTTCCCAAAATTCAAAACCCCCTAATTTCCGTTTGCAAAAAATCAACAAGGCTGATTATACATAATATGCTCCAATAAATCAATAAAAAGCGACAAAAAATGATATCTTTTGTGTAAAATCTTAGATTATCCTTATTGATACTCTAAAATGCATGAAAATACACTAAAATGCTTCATTTTCCTCCGATTTTTCTTAGCCAGCGGCACACTTCTGCATGAACTATTATACGCTTTATTTATTACCCTAATGAAAATAACTTAATCTTAACGCAAAAAATACGGCCCCCCCTGAATGTCAGGAATGACCGTATCGTATGTTTAAACTTGCAACTGTGCGGGTGATGGCACACTGACGACCGTCTCTTCTCCCGCGGGCGCGGATATCAATAGATAGACTCTGGATTCGTAAGGTCTTAGAGCTACAGTCTCAATAGGCTCCGCAGGATCGGTAACGTAGTTATTGAGCAGCAGTTCGCTGGTGACAAACTCAAGTTCTGCCGGGAGATCAAATAATGACTCTTTGGCGGAAAGGTTGGACATCACGAGCAGCTTTTCATTACCAAGCGTACGTGTATACGCATAAATATTCTCGTCCTCAGGAAGGATCAGGTCATAGGTTCCATAAACGACAACCGGATTTCCCGCCCGGAGGGCGATAAGCTTCTTATAATGATGATATATCGAATCCGGGTCCTGTTGAGCACGCTCTACGTTGATTTCGCTATAGTTCGGATTAACTTTCATCCACGGTTTCCCGCTGCTGAAACCTGCATTCTCCGAATCATCCCACTGCATCGGCGTTCTGGAGTTATCGCGTCCGTTCTTCCAGATCACCTGCATAATTTCTTCGTGGCTTTTGCCTGCTTCCTTTTCAATACGATACATATTCTTCATGGCTACATCGTCATAATCGTCCATCGAATCAAACTTCACATTCGTCATGCCGATTTCCTGTCCCTGATAAATAAACGGAGTTCCTTGCATGAGAAAATACATCGTGGCGAGCGACTTGGCGGACTCCTTCCAGTACACGTCATCATCACCCCAAGTAGAGATCGAACGCGGCTGGTCGTGGTTCTCTATAAACAGCGCATTCCAGCCTTTGCCCTCCAGTCCCTTTTGCCAGCGGGAAAGAGCGGATTTCAGTTCGATAACATCAAGCCCGCCGGTAATGCTTTTGTTCCAAAGCGATAAATGCTCGAACTGGAATATCATATCGAATTTGCCCTGTTCCTCGCCAACCCACAGCTCTGCCTGGTCGACTTTGACCCCGCTGGCTTCGCCAACGGTCATAATATCGTAACGGTCGAAGGTTTCCTGCTTAAGCTCCTGCAGAAATTCGTGGATGCCTTCCCGGTTCATATGGCCGTCTGTGGAAGGCACGTATTTCAGGCTCAGCGGATTCGGCATGTCCGGGAAACCCGATACCTTTTTGATATGGGAAATAGCATCTACACGGAAGCCGTCAATGCCTTTATCAAGCCACCAATTGACCATCCCGTACAATTCCTGGCGCACCTCGGGATTTTCCCAGTTTAGATCCGGCTGTCTCTTGGAGAAGACATGCGTCAATGACTCCCGACTAAAGTCGCGAGCTTGTAACGACCCAATAGTCCAATCGGCGGTAGACGCCTCCTATCTTTTTTCGCATGGTGCACGCGTGGTGTTGCATCTGTAAGCCAAGGCTTACGCGGGAAGATTGACAGCTCCCCAGCGGCGAAAGCGCTGCTTACGCCGCTTCTTCAGCGATGTACTGGATTCCAAGGCGCTGAAGATTCATGCCGCCAATGCGGTCATCGTTCGATTGATAACGGCAATTTTGGCAGCAAAACACATGTTTCTTTTTATTGCGATTTTCTTTGGCCGTATGCCCGCACATCGGACACATTTGCGAGGTGTACTTAGGATCGACGGCAATCACTTTAGCCCCCCGCAACTGGGCTTTGTACGTGATCATCTGGCGAAGCTGATAAAAGGCCCACGATACCGTTTGATAGCGCTGGTGGATATGCACACGCTCAGTCGCCTGGCGGACGCCTGTTAACTCTTCAAGTACAAACAGCGTGTTTTTGCCGTAAGAATCGACGAGTGCCTTTGATACCGAATGATTAACATCCGACATCCAACGGTTTTCTCGTTGACCGATTTGTTTGAGGCGTCGGCGCGCAGAAGGCGTTTGTTTTTGCTGAAGCTGTTTACGCAGCGCTTTAAAATGAGCACGTTTGTGCTTGGCTTTGCGGCCGTTAAAAAATAATGTTTTTCTTTTCGAATCAAACGTTGTGGCTAAAAAGTTCACTCCTAAATCGACACCGACGACTTCGCGAATGGCGGAAAGTTCCGCTTCCTGAGCCTCTTTAGTCATCGGAATATGCAAAAAGAATTTGCCGTGTTTGTAAACGAGCTTCGCGGTGCCAAACGACCATTTCCCGCGAAAGTAGTGTTCCATACCCTTCGTTTCAAACGGCACTTTGATCCGTCCTTCCAACGTATTGACGGAAAATAACCCTTTTACCAGCGAATAATCGCGGTTCCAGACCAGGTCATACTCAGGACGTTTAAACTTGACACGTGTCCAAGGATGCCCGTTGCTTTGATTGTTTTGTAGCGGGCGATGACGGTTTTCATCACCGATTGGGCCATTTGCGATTTGAGTTCCCAATCTTGACGGAGCACTTCGTAGGTCAGGCGGTGCAGCACAGGCTGCTGAAGCAGATGCGTCAAAAAGACCGTTTCTGACACCGCATTACATCCTGCGCGGTATGCCGAAAAGGTTCGCAACAATTTCTGTTGTTGCTCTTCGGTGAGAATGATTTTAAGTTTTGCAGTTACTGTGAGCTGCATGATTTGCCTCCTTTCTTTACTAAGAATAGTATACTCTTATTTTTCAGTTAAAAAATAAGAGCCTAAGAAAAAAATAGCGTTCTCCTCCCATGACTAAAGTCACGGGTCTTCGATCGCTTAAGATGATGAATAATCTCTGCTTGGAAAGTTCTGGTGATTGACTTGAAAATAACCATCAAAGATATAGCAAAAATGGCGGATGTGTTATCGGAGGAGAAAGCGCAAGGAATAATTCCAATCTCCTGGGCATCGTTATTCCTCACAACAGCAATACTATTCTGGATGACTTCAGTATGGGTATTCGGCGCATAGCAGAGCTGTACGGATATGATATCGTGGTAGGGCTTACAGACGGGACTATCGAGAGTGAACTGCATAATTTGAACCTGCTCCATCAAATGGGGGTCCAAGGAAGCTTGTTTGTCGGTTCTGTACTGTCTAAAGAGCATGTGGAGGTCATCAGTAAATCCGGGACTCCATGCGTGCTTGCCGGACAGCATTCACAGATCTCCTCTATCCCCTCCGTTCATTTGGATAATATTACGGCTTCCTATGAAGCCGTTACTTATCTGATTCAGAAAGGGCATCGCCGCATCGGAATGATTCGTGCCTCGGGGGACAGTGCTGTTGGGGGTGAGCGTTATAGGGGATACCGGCAAGCCCTTGAAGACTCCGGTATCAACCTTCAGGAGGAATGGGTTACGGAAAGTGGTTTTACAGTGGAAAATGGCATGAATGCGATGCGCAGAATGATGGATAGCAACTCGCAGCCAACCGCAGTATTCTGTTCTACAGACTGGATGGCCGTGGGAGCAATAAATTATTTAATCGACAACGGTTTGCGGGTGCCGGAGGATGTAGCTGTCTTCGGCTTTGATAACAGCTTCATGGCTGCTATCGTGCGCCCTATGCTCTCGTCGGTTGAATACTCCGGAACCGAGATTGGCATGACCGCCACCCGCCATTTAATCAAGCTGATCAAGGGTGAAACGGTAACACCCCATCACACAAACGTCGCGCATTATTTAAAGATCCGGGAGAGTACGGGGTAACTATAGCCTGCTTTGAGCGGTCGCTCCGCGAACGGAACGTTGCTGCAATCGCTGTTGTGCCCACCCAAGGCGAACGCTGACGCTTTTCCGCAATCGTTCCGTCCTCTCCGCCAGTTTCAGCGTGAACCCCATAATTGTGCTAAGCACAATAAAAAGGGCCCAACCCCCATCTTTCCGGAGGTTGAACCATAGATTTATTGCCTTTATTCCTAGGCCGTTTTATAGACAGGCTCTGAAAAAGGGGCAGCCTTAGGGACTTCTTCATAATCTGGTTGGGTGTTCCGGCTTTGTTCATCCTCGCCCGGTTCATCCGCTTCAATCTTGAAAACATTGATTTCCCGGAACAAGCTCTGCGAAAGCTCGTTAATTTCTGCGGCCTGCCGGGCAATGTCGTGGATGGCTTTGTCCTGCTGCATACTGGAGGCGTTAACCTCCTGAACCCCCGCTGCCGTCTCTTCAGCAATGGAAGCAACGGATTGAACGGACTCGGCAAGTCTGGAATTCATGGTCTTGGCCACATCCACCTTGTCATGAATTTGACCGATCTGCTTGCTGATCTCCGCATTGGATTGATCAATAGCTTTGAAAGACGAAAGAGTTTCCGCTACCTGACGCTCCTGATCCTCCAGATTTTTTCTGGTCTCCAGCATTGATTTCTGAAAATCTGCCATACCTTCCTGCAATTCATTGATGATCTTGCTAATATGAACCGATGACTCTTTCGTCTGCTCGGACAAGTGTCTCACTTCATCAGCAATGACGCCAAAACCTTTCCCGTAGGTTCCTGCCCGTGCCGCTTCAATGGCTGCATTCAGGGACAAGATATTGGTTTGCGTTGAGATTTCGGTTATGGAATTGGTAATTCTGGAGATATCCCTGGATTGTGCCGTCAACTTCTTCATTGCCTCATAAACCTTGCCTACCGATTCACGGGAATGTTCAGATACCTCCTGAAGTGCGTTAACAGCCGCAGAACCTTGCAGGGTATTGTCATTGGCTTGTTTGCTCGTCCGCAGCATGACTCCGGTATATTCCGTAATCTCGTTAATCTCCCTTTCCAATTCCTGAATCAGGCATGCACTTTCCTCAGATTCCCCGGCCTGCCGGTCCGCCCCAACAGATATTTCCTGTATGGTCCTTACAATATCCTGATTGGTATTCGCAGTAATGGATGAGGATTCTTGAAAAGAATTCGCATAAACCGCGAGCGACGAGCCAACAGCCTTTGTTTGCATTAGCATATCCCGCACCCGCACCACCATATGGTCAAAATGATGGCTCAGTGTGCCTAACTCATCGTTATAGGGTGAATGGATCTGCTGCCGCAGATCGCCCTCGGAAATTTCACGCAAAGCCGCCTGCAATTTATTGACAGGAGTAAGGAAGGATCGAATGAGCACCCATGCAATACCAAAAGTAATCATAAATACAAGCCCGGCTGCATAAGCAGCTGCGGAGGCTGTGTTGTCTAATAAAATAAACGAATGATCCTGCGCAAGCTGTGCGTTCTCCGCTGCCGCTGCATATAATTTCCCGTTGGTCTCCAGCATGGCTTCACTCATCGCCAGCGCCTTCATATGTAAGTCGTCGATTTGTTCCAGAACGGTCATGGGGTCCAAATTTTCGTCTCCCATCGTCTTGACCAGTTCGTCAACATAACCCGTATATTCCCTGACCTGATTTTGGAATAGCTGCAGCTCCATATATGCAGGAGAGCTTTTTTCAAATTGCACCTTGGCAAGCTCGCCAGCAAGCGTCTTTTGCTTAGCCTTGAAGGGTTCAACGAACTCCAGGTCACTGGAATCGACAAGAGAGGTCTCCACACCGCTCATTTCTTGCAGCAGTTGGGTAATGGTTGAGACTGTAATTCTTTTTTCCATCTCTGTTTTTTGCGCTTCCATTGAAGCTTCTACCCGTTTAATTTGATGACTCTGGTAAATGGCCACTCCCAGAAATATGAGCGTAACCGCAGAAAAGCTTAAAATCAGCTTCCATTTCATAGAAAGGTGCAAAAAGCTTCTCTTCAAAAATATCATCCTCCATGTCATGCATTAAAATGAGATAGGTACTTTCTACCAATACTTTGATTATATAAGCCTGATATTAATTACTCTGCACGGTTTTGTAAGAGAGACGTAAATAAATAAGCAAACCGGCGAATAACACCTGCACAAGATGCTAAAAAAGAGCCGCAGAGAACGATGCCAAACTCTCGTTCTCCCGGCTCTTAATGTGCTGTGTTTTAAATTGACTTCTTTCGAGCCTTTAGTATTATCTTTGCAAATAATAACAAAATAAAAATAGCGAGAAAGAGAGTAGTTCCCAATGCTCCAAACACTTGCAATCCTGAATTAGTCATATCATTCTGTTCCATTGAATTTCCGTAGATCCAACCGCCAAATGAAATAACAGCAAGCAAAATTGACAACGTGATTGCTTTGTTGAGCATGGAATAAACCACCTTTTTGAATAGTTTTTCACCTTCCATTTTCAACTTACCGGTAACCCTCCACCAACGGTTGCTCCGCTTCGCCGCCCCATTCGTCCTCCAGCAGGAACCTTGCGACAACCCATTCTTCCGTTCGAACAAAGGTCAGCTTATAGTAAACCTCTTGATCCTCGCATATTTCAAAATACAACGCATACCTGCCTTTTTCCAGCGGGAGTTCGATTCTAAAGCCTTTAGCAACCGACAGAAGCTCCAGCTTATCCGGCTCCAATACGTCAAAAGGAACAACCATCCGCCGCTCTGCAAGGTCATCTTCCTGAAACTGATCACTTAAACTGAGCTTTACCACAGCCCCGAACGCTTCCTCTTCGATAGGATCAAACGTGATGTAACCGGGGTGGATAATGGCTCCCTGAGCAATATTAATATTGCCCCACTGGCAAAAGTCCTCGTTGAAATCGCGGGAACGCACCTGAATCTGATGGTCAGATATGGCCAAATTGATTTCTTGGGTAACTGGCTGCTTGTCCATGTTGAGCTGCTCCTTCCCGACATCACTCCGGTGTGCTGACTATAGTCTTTTTTTATTCATATAATAATAGATCGGAAGTCCGGCGAGTGTAATGCCAATGCCGACAAACGACCGGACCGGATCGCTGATGATGGTGCTGACCAGAATATACAGTCCGCCCACGACGCCGATGATCGGAGTGATGGGATAAAGCGGAACTCTGTACCGGCCTTTTTCCGCCGGCATCTTTTTTCTCAAAATAAACACGCCGAATACGCCCATGGTGAAGAAAATCCACAATACGAAAACAAGCAAATCGGTCAATGTATTAAAGGTTCCCGAGAAAATATATACGACTGCCAACAAGCTTTGGAAAATCAGGGCGTTTGCGGGTGTCTGGAACTTGGGATGGATTTTTTTCAACGTTTGTGAAAAAGGAATTTGGCCTTTCTCGCCCATCGCCTGCGGAACCCGGGCCGCTGTCATTAAATATCCGTTGAGCGCGCCCAGAACAGAAATAATAATTCCTGCAGTAATAAAGGCGCCTCCGCCATTGCCGAAAAGAGCCTCCGCTGCATCCGCGCCTGGAGTTTTGGAAGAAATAATATCCTCATACGGCAGTGCATGGAAAATCGCTACATTAAATAAAACGTAAACGATAATGACAAACAAGACACCAATAGAGATTACCTTAGGCAGCGTCTTGGCCGGATTCTTCATTTCTCCCGCCATATTGGTCACCCCGATCCAGCCGTCATACGCCCAAAGCGTACCCAGAATCGCTACGCCAAAGCCTGCTCCGGACACCGGAGAATGAATCCCGCTAAAGCCGGGTGCCAAATCCGAGAGAAGGCCGAAAGCGACAATCCCTACAACCGGGATGAGCTTTCCAACGGTGGCTATGGTCTGAATGATGCCCCCACATTTGGTCGAAATGGCATTCATGATTAAAATAAAAGCCAATATCGCTACGGCAAGCAGCTTTTGCTGCAAATCGTTCATAGGAATAAAAAAACCGGAATATGTGGCAAAAGCAATGGCCAGCGCCGCAACCGAGGCCGGGTAAGAGATAACGGCTTGAACCCAGCCTAATAAATACCCGTAAACGCCCCCGTATAATTCCCCAAGGTAGGTATAGAGTCCGCCTGATTTAGGGATGGCAGCTGCAATTTCCGCTACCGATAGCGCAGAAGCGAGTGTAATGACGCCTCCGACTACCCAAGCCAGTATACTCATAGTAGGTGTACCGGCATTGCTGAGTACGATCCCCGGCTTCAGAAAGATTCCCGACCCGATAATCATCCCCACGACGATAGCCAACGCTTCAATAAAAGTAATAGATTTTTTGAGAGAGCTGTTTTGCATGTTAGTAGAAATCCTTCCTGTGTATAAGAGTAGTTATGCAGTCATGCGTTAAAGCACTGCATAATTATAAATATTATCCTGCCTATTTACAATCTAATTGTGAAAAAAGTAACAATTATATAAACCGAACTACAGAATTGAATGATGAGAAGGTGAGAGTAGCGAAGGGGAATTTTGGAACTGTAGGAGCGATAGCGACCGCCTTTGTCTCCGGATTTCATCCGCGAACAGCGGTACAATCCCAGAAATTCTTACGACAACAGCGGCCGGAAGTCCAAACATTCACCGTAGTTACGGGTAGAACACCCTGTAGCATAAGTATAAATCTTTAATTCAATTTATATGACAAAAAACGCTTGGAAATCCAAGCGCTTGAGTTAACAATCATGAATTTAATTATGCGTTTACAGCGCCATGATATTCCATCATGATATTGTCGATAATTTGCTGTACCGACAGAATCTCTTTAATCTCATGGACTCTGGACCCCGCAAATACCAGCCCGTTCCGGACATCCCCTCTGAGAGAAGTAAGCAGGGACTCCATGGTGCAGAAGCGGTGTGAGCATACTTTAAGACAATCATAGCATTTGGCTATTTTCACTTTGGCATCATCGCTGATCCGGTCAGTAAATTCATTTCGGATCGCTCTTCCATCCAGACCCACCGTCGACTTGATCAAAACGGTATCGCCTTCCCCGGCTTCGACGTATTTTTGTTTAAAGGCCAGGGGGGCATCACATTCATCACTCGCCACAAAACGGGTACCCATTTGCACACCGGATGCGCCTATCCGCAAGGCTTTTGCCACATCTTCCCCTGTCAGAATACCACCTGCGGCAATAACCGGAATAGAAACGGCTTCGACCACTTCTGGAAGAATATCGAACATGGATCTTTCTGTACCCAGATGGCCACCGGCTTCGAATCCCTCCACAACAATAGCGGAAGCACCCAATCTCTCGGAGATTCTGGCTAATTTGGCGGATGAAACAATGGACACCACAGGGATGCCAAATTCTTTTCCCCAAGCATAAATATCTCTGGAGATTCCGGCACCGGAAATAATGAAATCCACCTTTTCTTCCAGTGCGGTCTTCATCTTCTCGGCAAAATCCTTCATTGCAAATAACACGTTGACGCCGATATATCCAATCCCTTTGGAGAGCTCTCTTGCTCTGCGGATATGCATTCTCAGTTCCTCTGTAGTAATGCCCGTACCGGAAATCGTACCGATTCCGCCTGCATTTGCTACCGCCGCGGCTAGACCGCTCAAGGAAATACCTACACCCATGCCCCCTTGAATAACAGGAACCTTTGATTTAATGTGCCCGAATTGTAATTTAGGAAGATTCAATTACGCACCTCTTTCACTAGTTATGGATCTTATGATAGAACTCCAAGGGAGTAATAACCTTAAAGGTACCACAATTTAAAGAGTGTCGATGTGATTGAACGCATGCTCTCTTGAGGTATATATTCCCTGATAATACTCCTTTTATCAAAAAAACTTCTTTAGTCTGTTTAGATCGACATCCGTAACGATCCCGGTCTTATGCCAATGTTTCAGACAGCCTGAATAATTCAGCAGCACACATTGCGGTTCATAGCCGAGCTCCCTGGCTTTGTAGCCTCCGGAAATAAGGTTTAGAATGCAGGCGATTCCTATAATTCCGACCTCGCCTTTCTTTATGTGCTGTTGACCAAAAGCGGTGGATGCATGCGGTATAATCAATACTTTAAAATGATGTTCTTTTCCAAGTGCCGTTATTGTATTGACTTGACAATCCTTTGAACAGCCCTTGCATACGTAGCCGTCCTCCGTTTGGACCGCTCTGCATTTATCGTCAGACTTCAGTTTCATACATACGGGTAACAGAACTCTTTTTTCTTTGGTTTGTGCGAATGCCTCTTTAAAGGACCTATTCATAATCTCCGCGCCAACCATATTCAAATGATATTCAACCCGTTCCCGGGTACAGAAAATCATGTTTTCCTTCCATTTCAGCCTTTGCCGGTTATTTTCAATATAAGGATCTACATTAAGAGTGTAGCCGCCCAATGCGTCTTGACTTCTTTTTTCAAACCAGCTTCCCAATTGTACAGCTTCTGAAATGATATGCTTGCTCTCTCTTGGCTGCTTATTCTTTATAAAATCCCGCCAGATTGCGATTCTTTTACTTTCTTGATCAAACTCGCCGGAAGCCTGCAGCCATTCGATTAATTTCCCAAGCTGATCTAAATGCTTCCGGATAACCGCCTTTGTGCTCTTTGCCAAAAGGGTTGTGCCAAGTACCCCTCTCAGCAAGTCAATCTGGCCTTTTATTCGCTTGTTCTTTTCCCTCATTTGATATAGACGGTAGAGCAGCCTGCCGCCATGGCTATTTAAAGCGGCTGCCTTTGGACTATAAACTCTCCACAAGACACCAATCATTAGAAACTCCAGCACATATACCATGGGTTCCACCGGCTCTATACCCTTTTGTACAACATATCGGCTAAAATCTTCTATGATTTCTTTTTTATTCGCTTTATCTAATACCTCGTCGGTAAACCGTGATACATCGTTATAATAATTGTCCGTTACAGTATTCTTTCCATATAATGAGTACGTTACGGCCTCCATAGTCCCGATCTCACCCCCGTGTAATCTTCTTAAACCTTATCACCCGGATAACCTTTTTGACTATGATCTTGAACAGTGAAAAAGACGGACTACGCAATTCCTCGTTATTTTGCTTTTATGCAAGCAAATGGTACAATCTCACCATAAGTCATTTCTTAGGTGATTTATAATTTAAACGACTGGGGAGTGTAGCAAATGGCTGTCGATGTGTATCTTAATTTTAATGGGAATTGTCGTGAAGCAGTGGAGTTTTACGCAGAGGTTTTTGAAACCGAAGAGCCAAAAATTATGACCTTTGGCGATCAACCGCCTAATCCGAATTTCGTTGTTCCCGAAGCGGCAAAAGATTTAGTCATGCACTCCCAGCTTCACATTAAGGGCACCACCATTATGTTTTCAGATGTGTTTCCGGGGATGCCTTTTGTTGCAGGAAATAACATCAGCCTGGTGGTCGTCAGTAAGGACATAGAAGAAATTAAATCTTTATTTAATAAGCTGAAAGTAGGCGGAACCGTAGGAATGGAGCTGCAAGAAACCTTCTGGAGCAAATGTTACGGCATGTTGACCGACAAGCTGGGAATCGGATGGCAATTAAACTATGAGAGCGGAGACATGGGAATGTAGCTTTATAGCATAACAATAGAAGGATACAGAACTTTTCTGCTGAAGAAAAGAATCTGTATCCTTTTTACTGGTCAAGTCACGACAGCGTAGGTTTTACGCTTAACTGTGATTGTTTCCCATGCTCTTAAACAATCTTTCGGTATCTTCCCGTTTACATAGTTCTCTCTCCGGATTCATCACAGCCGCAGCTCCGGCGGCGATCCCGAATTGGACCGATTCTCGCAAGGATCTGCCTTGCTCCAAGCTATAAACAACTCCGGCCACCAGACTGTCGCCTGCGCCTACAACACTTATCACGGAAACTTCGGGAGCCTGGATATGCTCGGTACCGTCTTTTGTAATCAATAGCGCCCCTTTTCCGCCTAACGAAACAACAACCACTTCGGTTCGCCCTTCTTCAATAAGCTGGAGTGCGGCCGCCTTTAGTTCCTCATCATTGGCAATTACTTTGCCGCTTAATTCTTCAAGCTCACGTGCATTGGGCTTTAAAAGGAATACGCCGGCATCGGCTGCAAGCTGAAGGGCTTCCCCTGACGTGTCAACAATCACCCGGGCATTCCACTTCTTGGCAACCGCAACCACCTTTGCATAAAAATCTAACGGACATCCCGGCGGCAGGCTTCCGCTTGCGACGATATAGGTAGGGTCAACGGTTAGTGCTTTTAATTGCTCAATACAACTTTCCCAGTCACTCTCGATAAAATGCGGACCCGGCATATCAAATCTGAATTGCTGTCCGGTCGATTCCTCCAAAACGATCAAGTTCTCCCGCGTCTGTCCTTCAATCGGAATGGGATGATGGCTTACGCCTTCTTTTTCAAGCATCTGGTGAAGCAGTTCCCCGTGTAATCCCCCCGAAGTATATAAAGCTAAAGATTCTCCTCCCAATCGGTGGACCGCCCGGGAAACATTAACCCCTCCGCCACCCGGCTTGTAAGAAGCTTCACGACACCGCAGCTTATGGTCCGGGACCACTTGATGAATGCTTGTACTTGCATCAACACTGGGATTGACCGTCAAAGTTACAATCATTGCCTACCACTCCATTCCATTTGTATTATTTCCACACCGCAGGATTTCCACACCGCAGCATATTTTTTCTATATTTTAAATCATCTTCGGTTTCAATCCATTCGATACAATTCCTGAACCGTTCCGCGAGACCCTCTATCAGCATTGCTTTCTGCTGCTTGCCCGCCAAACCAACCTTCCATAGAGATTGTATACAATGTCTTGCAGTAACGAACCGTTTGTCCTTTGTCAGCTTCAATACATCAGAAAAGTCACTTAACATCCTGCCCTCAGGATCGCTCTTGGCTAAATTACACAGAAGCTGTGCCGCGATGGCCCGCCGATGGTTATCCGGGTGGGTTAGATCATCCTTCAGGCTATCCCATACATCATAGGCCCAATCCACTTTTTCATTGGTTATCGACTGAATGTAGAGAAAAGCTTGGTAACGTAAATCCCGATCCTGTGATCTCAGGTTGGTGATATAAACTTCAATGTCCCTATCCATACCGGATACCCCCCTGCTTCAAAAGTTAAAGCCGACGGAAAGCCCGTAATAACAGTAAATTGTTAATAATAACTTCTGCCTTCCACCAGTTCTCGCTGACAGCAAATTCTTTATCATAAGAACCCCAGCCCCAAGTGATGTCCCATACCCCGGCTTCATTTCTACGTGTCAAAAGGTAGGCAAGTTCTTGATCAAGAAGTACTTTATTCTGTTCATAGACGGGAGTGTCCGGCGACTTGATAAATACCGAAGGTCTGCAGCTGTAGCCATTCCATTCCTGTGAATCGCGTGTGATCAGTTGATTGATTTGCCGGTTGGCTGCTTCCTGCATTTTTGAAAAAGCAAATAGATTCTGTACATTCGCTTGTTCAATAAGATCTGCCATAGTAACGAAACACTTAAGCGGATGCATTTCAAGATTGGGGTTATGTAAAAATAGATCTGTCAGTTCTTGGGCAATTTCCATACCTTGTTCATAGAGCTTACTGCCTCTATCCGCAAATTTCAGTATAAATCCAGCTATAATGGCAGTCGGATTAAACTCTGAGCGGCTGCTGCTTGAAGAATCTGTGTGCCACCAGGGGGCGTGAGGATAATCATTATTTGAAGACACCGTGTTCTTCCACCGGCCCTCTTCATAATCAGCGCCACTGGCCAGATACCCCAGAATACCCTGAACTATGGGATGATGATTGTCGCTAAAATGAATTTCCATCTTGCCAGGTCCAATGGGCGTGCATTACGGTATATCCAACCTCTGATCGCCATAAAATCCGCTTGTGATAAATTCATTTCGTTCCCCCTCCGTCAATGAAAATAGGCTTTACCGCAATTAAAACATAAAACAAGCGAGTAAAAAAGATCTTTATCTCCAAATAACATCAGGTTAACCCCCATCGAATATTTGCCTGTTATGATCAGGACAACAAGAGTATCGGGAGGGGTATCAATGCGTCTTGCATTATTTACGGACACTTTTCTTCCGCAAACGAATGGTGTTGCCCGCACGATTTACCGCTTAACCGAATATTTAAACCGCCGTGCCATTGAGCATCTGTTGTTCACGCCGAAATCCGCCCCGGAAGAGAGTTACGCCGATCCGATTCGCCCCATTGCCAGCATTCCTTTTTTTCTGTATCCCGAATGCAGGCTCGCACTGCCGAGCATGGCCTCCATACGTAACGAACTGAACGCCTTTCAGCCCGATTTGCTTCATATGGCAACCCCATTTAATATCGGCCTGTGCGGCCTCCGCTATGCCAACAGACTGGGCCTCCCTCATGTTGCTTCCTACCATACCCATTTCGACCGTTACCTCGAATATTACCGGATGAAAAAAATCGTTCCACTCTATTGGAAGTACATGAAATGGTTTCATCATTCCTGCGATGCTACTTTTGCTCCGTCTATGGAAACGATGGATTCCCTCCACTTGCAAGGGATCAGCCGGGTGAAACTTTGGTCCAGAGGGATCGATTGCGATCTCTATACGCCGGAAAAGCGCAGCGGGGGCGTACGGGAACGCTACGGAATTAACGCCCCTCTGCTGCTGCTCTATGTAGGTCGAATTGCCCCTGAAAAAGATATCACTACCCTAACAATCGCCATGCAGGAACTGCCGGAATCGTTACAGTCCCAAGTCCATTGGCTGGTTGTGGGAGACGGTCCGCTTCTGCCGGAGCTGCGGGCGCAGGCGCCCCGTAATGTGACATTCACCGGCTATAAGCATGGCGAAGAGCTTGCACAGCTGTACGCTTCGGCCGATTTGTTCGTATTTCCGTCCAGTACGGAAACGTTCGGCAACGTCGTCCTTGAGGCAATGGCCTCGGGATTGCCCGTCATCGCAGCGGATGCAGGTGGTGTAAAAGATCTGGTCGTACCCGGCCGTACCGGCACATTGTTCGAATCCCGCAGTCCGGAAGCTTTAGTTCGTGAGATCTGTACATGGTCCAACCAACCCGATCAACTGGCAGCTATGGGACTCGAAGGCCGGCGGCTGGCGCTCGGCCGCTCCTGGGAGAACATTTTTGACGAACTCATTAGGGATTATGAAGAAATTATCGAGTCCAGACACATAAAGAGGGGAGCGGGGATTTTTACAGCTTAGTGGTGTAAACAGCTAAAGAATGGAACATATTTAAGAGCTCAACACTAAAATCAGTACTTGAAATGTTCTGCGAGCAAAAACAAAGGGGAAATCTCCATCTCATAGGGAGGTAACCGTGCGCGGTTTTCGGCTGGAAAGCAAGAACTGATTTTGAGATAGAGCCTATTTAAGCAGGCAAAAAGAAAGACCTCCTTGATTGTTCAAGAAGGTCGATGATTTATAATTTGTTCAGCCGTTACAGGTCTACAGTTTCTGACTTGCAAGTGTCTGAAGCTGAATTCCCTTTGGCAGTACAGAGGAGATATATTCGTGCACCGGGTGCTGTCCGTCATCTTCCGCAAGCACAGTCACCATTCCGCGGTCCTCGCCGGTTCGAATGAGACGGCCAATTCCTTGCTTGAGCCGCAGCAGCATATAGGGCAGGTCCACATCTTCAAAAGGAGAGACTGTCTCCGACCGCTTGGCCATAAATACAGGATCAAGCGGAGGATACGGCAGCGACCAGATAATGACATTTGACAGAGAAGGACCGGGAATGTCCAATCCTTCCCACAAGCTCACGGCACACAGCACACTTTGCTCGTCCCGCTGAAAAGCCGAGATTAAATGGCTGATCTCCTGATCGCCTTCATAGAGGAATGAATACTTGCCGGTTTCAGCTCTTTGCTTACATTCCTGCTTGAATTGCAGCAGTTCCTCACGGGTGCGGAACAACAGCAAAGCCCTTCCTTCCGACCGCTCGATAAGCTGCATGGAAATCTCCATTTTCCCGGAAAAATCACCTGTTAACCGCTCCGGTTTATAGACCTGCATCTGATGCTCATAATCGTAAGGGGAGTCTACAGAGAATGACAGATAATCTTTTACACCAAGGCTATCCCGCAGATAATGAAACGATTTATCCACTGACAATGTAGCCGAAGAGAATACAATCGGCATTTTCTGGCTGAACAAGCCTTCCTGAAGCACCTGCTTGACATTTCGCGGCATAACGGACAACGTCATACCGTCACTGTCTTCCGTCGCCCAGCAGATCAATGCGCCCGAATCTTCGAACAGTTTCAGCGCAATCTCCATCATCTCCAGACGCTCTTCCACAATTCGTAATTGATACTCATCAAGCGTGTACAGCTCGCTTTCGAATACCAATTCTTCCTCAATCGTCGCAATCACACTGCGCAGCCGGTGCACATCCCGAATCAGCAGATCATTCAGTTCGATACTCATCCGGTCCGAGCCCGGAATACGACGGCTTTGACGGCGGATGCGATCAAACATAAGTTCACTTTGTACAATCGCTTCATCAATAAGTACGGCAAGCGTTTCACGGATTTCATTCTGAAGCAGGCGGGTAAGCAGCTCTTCAAATACGACATGCTTCATTTTATAACCCAAAGCCTTCATCGCCGCCGATTCGAGCAGATGCCCCTCGTCAAAGACAACCGCGCAATGTTCCGGCAGCAGGGGAATCTGCCCCTCCCTTTTGCGCGCTTCAAAGGTCCAAACATGCTCCATATAATAATCGTGGGAACAAATAATCAAATCCCCGGACTTCCGGTAATGATCACGGGACAGCGTCTGGCCGCAGCGTTGGCGCAAGTCGCAGGTTAAGCAGTCCTGAAAGGTGTCCCAATTAATCTGGTTCCACTGTTCGTCATTCAGATCAGGGTAATCCTTCCGATCCCCATACGCATGGAACTCCTGCATTGCCTTATAAGAGTTTACAAAATCGGGCAAAGTCCCGTACAAGTTCTCCAGCGGCAAGCTCTCGTCGTCACGGCTGCGGGCCTGGTCCAGCTTCTTGAGGCACATATACTTATCCGGTGATTTAGCAAGTCGGGCGTCGATTTCCATACTCAGATGCCGCGAAAGCTTGGCAATATCGCCTTCCGGCTTCACCAATTGCTCAATCAATGACTCATCTGCACAGGCAATGACAACCGGTTTACCGAAATAACGCGCATAACAGGTGCTGTAGAGCAAATAAACCAATGTTTTTCCGGTGCCGACACCAGCCTCGGCGAATATCGTCATTTTATCTGCAAAAGCCCGCTCCAGCTGGTAAGCCATATAGATCTGCTCATCACGGACTTCGAATCCTGCCTCAGGAAGAATTTCATAGAATACATCTCCCACCCATTCGCCTACTTGCTCTATAAAAGGTCTGGTAGGATCATACTCAAAAGGATACCGCTTCGCCAACAAACCTACCTCCAGTATTAAGATCAATAGCAAAATTTAATTATCTCATATTTTTTCAAAAAACAAAACAGGCTCAATCTAAAAATTAGCGGTTGAAGTTTTCATCCTAATAAACGGTGCCGATTACACTCAATTAAAATCCCGGCTTTGTAACATCGACGATTGCGCGTGAAATAGTGTCGGCGTTGGTACGATTTAATGCGATTATGCCATCATTCCACCGTCGCGTTCGTCCAGCGGCAGTGATGGTAGTTCACGATTTCCTCTTCCCAATTCCGCATTGTTTTCAAAGCGATTTGCACTGCTTCATGCTCAATACCTTCCCCCTGCTGACACCAACGGGTAAAACCAAGCTTGGCCACATGGAAATTCGGCGAATAATCATACCATTGAGAGAAGGACTCTTTCCATTCCCATACCTCTCGCAGCAACGGGGAGAAGGCCAGCAACTGCTCTAACTGAATTTGACTCTTGTTCGGTAAAGAATCTGCCGGTGGATTTAGCAGTCGGTGATGACTTTTTAAAATCCCTTTGGCCCGAGGGGAAAGGGTAGACTGAACTGATTTTCGGACGGCCTGGACACTTTCATTGACGTAACCGTGAACGTGGAAGCGGTCAGCAATCCGAATCGCCCTTGGAAAACACTCGCTGATCCAGGTGTGATACGTTTGAGCCAGATCCATGACGACGGCCTTGGGATTCAGGGTCAAAAATTCCGGAGGCTGCTCGGCATACGCGCGTAGCGCGTCCAGCTTTCGCCCCGAAAGCTGGTCTAGCATGGTTTCGCCTCGAAGATCGTGAATACCGGTGTTATACGTGTGGCCCTTTTTAATCGCAAAGTCGTCGATGCCAAGCACCAGCTCCGCCTGGTCTTTAGCTTGCTTGGTGCCATGCTTGCTGGAGCAAACGTTCGTTCTCTGCAGGAAGGGCCTCCTAATGCATGCGCTGAACCGTGCTGGCCGGTGCTTCTTGCATTCTCGCGCTATGTGCTGCCGTGGAACCCAGCGCCTGGTTTACGGTCTGCGGCGAAAAGCCCGACTGTATCGTTCTTTGGGGCCAACCTACGCATACGACCAAACAAAACCAATATGGCACCGCGAGCAGGCCAAGCGCAGCGAGGGAATGTGCAAAAAGCACTTTTTACCAAAGACGCTGACATGACGAATCTTGCGCGGCGTATTGCGGCCGTCTCGCTTCACCGCTTCTTCAGAGTGACAGAGGGGACAAGGCTGTTTGTAGGCCACCGGTGAAGCTTCCAAATGCACTTCTGTTGCATGGATAGAGAGAACGCTATGAAGTTGTAGATCTGGTAATCCGAGCAGTTCGTTGATATACTGGAGTGGCATCTGTCATATCCTTTTTGTTGTTGAGGTAGGACTTACAACAATACAGGATTTGCAGATGTTTTTCTATTTCTATTCACATTCTTTCCGTTTTCGATTTTCAACCGCTAATTTTGGTTTTGAGCCGGAATTATTCCACTAAATTTATTATATAGATATCCGGCCATAAAAGAGGCGAACACTCACATTATATGGAGAAATTCCCGTTATTTCTTCTCGTGGGAGTGTTACGCCACCATTAGAGGGAGAAATTCCCGTTATTTCTTCTCGTGGGAGTGTTACGCCACCATTAGAGGGAGAAATTCCCGTTATTTCTTCTCGTGGGAGCGTTACGCCACCATTAGAGGGAGAAATTCCCGTTATTTCTTCTCGTGGGAGTGTTACGCCACCATTAGAGGGAGAAATTCCCGTTATTTTTTCTCGTGGGAGTGTTACGCCACCATTAGAGGAAGAAATTCCCGTTATTTCTTCTCGTGGGAGTGTTACGCCACCATTAGAGGGAGAAATTCCCGTTATTTCTTCTCGTGGGAGTGTTACGCCACCATTAGAGGGAGAAATTCCCGTTATTTCTTCTCGTGGGAGTGTTACGCCACCATTAGAGGGAGAAATTCCCGTTATTTCTTCTCGTGGGAGTGTTACGCCACCATTAGAGGGAGAAATTCCCGTTATTTCTTCTCGTGGGAGTGTTACGCCACCATTAGAGGGAGAAATTCCCGTTATTTCTTCTCGTGGGAGCGTTACATCACCATTAGAGGGAGAAATTCCCGTTATTTCTTCTCGTGGGAGTGTTACGCCACCATTAGAGGGAGAAATTCCCTTTAATTCATTTCCACAGCGCGGAGGGCCCTGCGGGATTCTGGAGATACGAAGTTTTCACCTATAACACCGATCGCAAGACCCCTCCGAACCCTTAGTCGCTTGATTCACGATCGGTCAACCGCTGATTTTGGTTTTGAGCCACAAAACAATTTCTTTATGTCTTAACTTATATTTGGTACCGTTAAATACTGAATGTTGCCGGTTTCGGCAGACTTGGTTATTTGATCCAATAAGTAATGAAGTCTATATCCTGTTTGAAAATCTGGAGTAGTGCAGGTGTTTTTGTGTAAGTTATCAGCAAATTGTGAGTAAAGCTGAGCGATATTATAAGAGATAAGATGAACTGCCTGCGGGTCGATATGATAATAATGAGAAGGAACAACCAAGGGTTGAAAAGCGTTATTTTCAAGAGCGGCCTGCAGTTGGAATGAATCCCATTGAAACATCAATCCGTCTTTGGATTTCATCGAAATCTCGCCTTTAGTACCAATTATATCTATAGTTAATCCAGCTATCTTTGAATTGCGAAATTGTCCTGACAGGAGTGCGCCGCTTTTTAACGTCCCATTGATCGCGACATAATCAGGTGCGGTAGCATAAATCACTTCACCGGTTTCCACAACACTTATTTCTTTGTATTGTGTCTCTAATGCGGCTGATATTTTAGTAAAGGGACCCATCATGTAGGTAATTCCATCCAACAAATGACCGGCGGTAATGGTCAACTGATTAGCTCCATTCTTTATATCAAGAAGATAAGTATGGGCCTGATCAATCGTGTTCCCTTTTGTGGGAAAGGATGGCATCGAGTAGCTAATATTTACGGATAATACATCTCCCAGGTAAGCTGAATTAAGAAGATCCTTCACATAATTAATAGCCGGATTGGCACGAGCCTGCAGACCGGAAACATGTCGGACATTCTTTGTCATTGCCAATCGGAGAAGTTCAGAAGCTTCTGTTGTATGGAGTGCCAGCGGCCATTCGCAATATACATGCTTCCCGGCATTGATAGCTAAACGAACCAACTCGTTATGGTCCGGAACTTTGACGGTTATGACCACTAAATCGACTTCAGGATTTGCAACCAATTCATACGGATTTGTATAGAAGTGATTTATCCCAAATTGTTCAGCTATCTCTTTAGCACTTTGTAGTTGTGTGGTGCTTACTGCGATAATTTCAAATTCCGGCAGTGCTTGAAGAGCGGGGATATGGGCGATCTTCCCCCAGCCGCTTGCACCTATAATACCTACTCCTATTTTATCTGATTTCATATGATAATCCCTCCGTTTTTATGGTACGTTTATTATAGACATTATGGATGATATAATGAAAATATAGAAGTACCCACTTTTTTGTTATATTAGAACTAAAAAGTATGGTAGGCACTAAAAAGTACCTATTAATCTTGACTGTATTTTCATTAGGAGAGGAAGAACACTATGAAGGATTTAGCAAATAAAACTTATAACATTCCTGTAGAAGCCACACTGGATGTAATCGGGGGAAAGTGGAAAACACTGATTCTCTGCCACTTGACTTATGGGCCGAAAAGAACAAGCGAGCTTAGCAGGATGATGCCCGCTATTACGCAAAAAATGTTAACTCAACAGCTTAGAGAACTGGAAGAGGATCATATTATTATCAGAACAGTCTACAATCAAGTCCCGCCGAAGGTGGTTTATGAACTGAGTGAGCTCGGGTGGTCACTGAAACCGATTCTAAACTTAATGTGTGATTGGGGAGAGAAGTATATGCAGGAGCTTCCTAAATCGGGGAAAATCGGGCAATAATAGATAGTCCATTGCGGAATTTTTATGAGGAGTGGTTACAGTGAAAAACAGTGAAATCCTTTTGCATACTTCCCATCGACCCTTTCCATTACCCAAAGGACCGTGGATGATGAAACAAGTCTGGAAGGATCTGCTGTTTGCCCACTGGCCGGTGAATGAGGCGGAATTGCTTTCCTATATTCCCCCGGGCCTGGAACTGCAAAAGTGGGAAGGGAAACCCTGGATCAGTGTCTCTCCATTTCTTATTCACCCGCTGCGGCTTAGAGGAATCCCTCCGATTCCATGGGTCAATCGGTTTCTGGAGCTTAACATTCGAACTTATGTTGAACGGAATGGCAAACCGGGAGTATTTTTTCTTAATCTGGATGCCTCCAACCGGGTAGCTGTAACAGCTGCGCGCGCCTTCGCTCACTTGCCCTATAGGTATGCAGATATGAAGATTCATTCGGAAAAGGATGCCATTCGATATATTAGCAAGAGATCAAATTCCAATGGAGAAACCGCTGTTTTTAACGGTATATATAAACCAGTGAGCTCATCCATCTTTCATGCACAGCCGGGCACACTTGTTCACTGGCTGACAGAGCGTTATTGCCTGTATGCTGCAGACCCGGAAGGGCGGCTTTATAGTGGAGAGATTCATCATCTTCCATGGCCTTTACAGGAAGCAGAGCTTAGGATTAACATCAACACGTCTACGAAATCATTAGGTCTCGTTCATGACGAAGAGCCCTCTTTGCTTAGCTTTACCAAACGTCTTGATGTTCTTTTTTGGCCGCTGGAAAAAGCATAGTTGATTCATAAGAGAAAATTAATCTGCGTCCTTATCACTTCTACCTGTTTCGCCATAGCTGGTACCCCTTTCGTACGGTTTCCAGTACCGGACCGGGTACCGGAAACAGCCAACGGGAGGCGACCGGCTGGTAGAGACGGTAATATACTCTTTTGAAATCGTCCCACATGCTGTAATCTTTCTCCTTTAAGAAATCCGACACATCCACAATCAGACCGCGCCCGTCCTGGATCATTAAATTTTTGGCGTGAATATCATGAGGACGGAGTCCCCGGGAACTGGCATATTCCAAAGCACCGTCAATGTCACGGATGGCCTGATCGGATATGGGAATGCCCCGCTTCAGGCAGTCATAGACTGTTACCCCCCTAAGCCGCTTCAATATAAGAAAATCAGGTCCGACGTAATAGCACTCCGAATAGGCGGAATGATGTCCAAGGCGGCGGTACACCTCGGCTTCTTCCTGCTGCCCCGGTCTTCCCGGAGCGTAAACCTTAACCGCACAGTCTGCATATTCCGGATGAAAGAACACCGCAGCATAATTCCCTGCTCCCAATAGTACCCATGGCTTAGGAACACGATTGACCTTCACCGGTTCCTTTGGATCAACACTCTCAATCGACAAATTTCTCAATAGATCCCCCGTTACCAGTTCCTGCAGCTTCTCCATTCCTTACACTCCCCACGGCTCTAATAGACCATTTCCCCATTCGTATAACTCTAGTTTAAGGCATAATACAAAAAAAACACATCACGACATGCGCGATGTGAGTTTTTCCCCTTTATTCTGCGTCTCTGACCGAGGAGGTTCCGTTGATCTCAACCTGAACATCCATTCGCAGCTTTGAATCTTCAATAATATTTCTTCCGGCCTCTGAGGGATATTTCCTGTCAAATTTTTCTTGGATATCAAAGACATCGATTTTTTTATCTTTCCATTCCTGGAACAACTTCAGGCAGTTTTCTTCGATTGTTTCCGCCATAGAATCCTGCAGTTTCCCGATATTAGCCTTTGTCAATTCAAGCTCTCCCTGGATAGAGGATATGACTGTGTTCAGTCTTAACTTGATGGTTACGTTCAAATCATTGTTTTCAAGTTCGAGATCGGAATCATAATTGTTTTTCAGCAGCAGCATAGATACCAATTTAGTCTCATCTTCGGGATTTGCAGTGTTGATATTTCCATCCACCTGGTTGTTAAGTAAAAGATTAAAGTAATAGGTTTGTTCCTTGTCCAGTCTGCCCACCATTTTATATTCCTTAACGAGTCCCACGCCATTGATATAATACTGCCCTTTTGTATCCTCATCTTTTGAAACAGTGATAATCGGGAGGGAGTTTACCTTATCGCCAATGTATTTTTGGTTCATGAATTCTTTAATATTGATTTTGACCCCATACGATGTCACGGATTTCTTGTTGCCCAGCATTGAATAAAGGTACAGGCCTGTCATGTTCTCTTCCTGATTGGTCGGTTTAATAAAATCCTTCGGATCCCCATCATAAATACACAGGAGGGTGCGGTTAACAGATTCCTGCCATCTGTCAAACAGATCAAATACCAGATCAAGCCCGCTTCGGGAAAATTTCTCAGTGAATAAAATAACTTTATTATGGGCGAGGGAGATAGGCACACTTGTACGCGCTTCAAGGCTATTTATTGCATCAGCCGCGTTTTTGTTTGTTATTTTATAAACAATTCTTTTCTCTTGATTCGCTCCTTTTGAGGAACTGCGGATGGCGTTAAGGGTTTCAAAATAAAATACCATATTATCATCCTCGTCTTTATCGATCAGAATAGAGGTGACAAACACTACATGGTCCAAATCCCTGTAGCTTAGGCAGGAAGTCAAAAGGAGCAGCGATATGGACAACATTAGAAAGGCAGCGCAGATTCTTTTTAGGGTAGTCATCATTTTTTACCTCTGTATACAAAGGATTTGGATACCTTGCTCAGCGGTCCCCTTGCAAACACGTCCCAATTTGTAGCCCCTAACGACTTTTCGGTGCCCAGGGGGAATAAATAAGGATACTCACAGGATCTGAGCGATGCCAGATGTGCCATGATAAGGATAAACCCCAGATAAAATCCATGCAGTCCGAAGCATGCCGACAGGACGATTATAAAAACCGCCCATGCGGATACCGCAGATGTAAATCTGGGGTTAATAAAAGAAGTGATTGCATAAATCCCGGTAATTACAACCGTAATTTCTGAGGTAAGCCCCGCACCTACTGCTGCATCTCCGAGAATCAAAGCACTGACAATACTAAGGGCCTGTCCAACCTGTTGCGGAAGCCGCCGTCCGGCTTCTCTTGAAAGCTCAAAGAAAAGAAACATTAATAACACTTCTACTACGGTCGGAAAAGGAACGCCCGAACGGGAAACGGAAAGCTTGAAAACAAAGGCCGACGGAATGAGTGAAAAATGATGCGTTGTCAGCGCCACATAAAACCCTGGCAATAGCAGCGACATCATAAAGGAAGTCAATCTGACGAAGCGTAACAGGGTGACAAACAGCCTGTTTGTAGCATAGTCATCAGGAGCTTGAAGGGCTTCCACAAAAAAGCACGGAGCAGTGAGCGCAAAAGGGCTGCCATTGACAATAACCGATATTCTTCCCTCGAAGAGCCTGGATACAACCGTGTCCGGCTTTTCAGAGTAGTTAGTAGTGTCAAACAAACTTTTGTTGGGGCTGAGCACTTCCGCCACATACTGAATTCCCAGTACAAACTCATTATCCATCTCGATCAGCTTTTTCCGCGCCATATTCACAAGATCTTCGGGAGCGACCCCTTCGATATATAGCAGTGCCGCCTGCGTCTTCGATTGTTTACCCAAAATATGGCTTTCCACCTTTAGAGTTTCAGTAGCCATTCTTTTTCTTATTAAGCTGATGTTGTTTACCAACAGCTCGTTAAAGCTTTCATTTGAACCTACCAAAGAAGCATCGAACTGTGACTTTTCAATCGGCCGGGTCTGTATTTTTTTAGCTTCGAAATAGATGGCATAATCCAACGTTCCAAAGATCAACACCGGATCTCCGGCCAGAATATGCTCCAGTGCCTGACCGGTATCCGATATTTCTCCGATGCTGGAAGCGTAAATAACACGGCTGACGTCTTCTTTGCTTGTAATGTTGTGCCCCATTTGAGATAAAGGCTCAATGATATAATGGCTGATATAATTTAAATCACAGATGCTATCTATATAGAAGAGGGTAATAACATCGTTTCCAGCTAAAATTTTCCTCTTTTTAAAATCCAAACTTCCGGTTAACTTAGCTGAAATTTCATTTTCCCACACCGCTGTCATTAATACCCCACCCTTCTTTCCTTCAAAATTAAATTTATTCCAAATGTAGTATGCCAAATTTGCGGAATAACATTCCGGATTATTGCTAATAATGGTCATTATGTCCATATCAATCCAGAAGGAGGGCGCTTGAATGGGTAGCCTAAATTCCAAGCATCTTTTTTTTATCCTTTGCAGTTTGGCAATTGTTACTTTGAAAACATTTCCTACAGCATTTATCAGGCTTGGCGGGAGAGATACCTGGATTGCGATGATTATCGCGTCCATATTGATACTTTTGTACGTGTGGGTGATTTTGTGGATCAATAAGAAAACCAAGAACTATAATCTGTTTGATATTTATTCGCAAACTTTAGGGAAAATAGGCGGGGCTTTTTTTTCATTCTTTTTCATGATGACGATTCTATTAACCCTGTTTGAGAGCGCAGGAGCGGAAGCCAACGTAATACATACAGGGTTTCTATTATGGACTCCTATATGGGTATTTATTGCCGTTACCGCGCTTGCTGCGGTTTACATTGTAAAGAAGGGCATTGTCTCCGTAACCATCACTACAATTATAGTAATCTTTTTCATTAGCCTTTCAGGCATGTTGCTCGCTTTCCTTACGCATAAATACAAGGAGATCAAGTATATTTTCCCCATTTTGGAAAATGGATTTACATTTGGGTTACTTTTATCCACACTTAAAATCCTGGGTGCTTTAAGCTGTGTCAGTATTTTCATTCCGTATATTGAAAGTATCAAGGACAGAACAAAGCTCATCAAACACAGCATCATCGCTCTTCTATTCATTATCCAGATGCTAATTTACTCCATGCTGGGCATTATAACTACCTTTGGACCGGATCGGGCGCAAAATCTTGTGTTCCCGAAACTGGAGCAGACCCAAATTATCAGTCACTTCGGCTTTATGGAGGCCGGTGAGCTTTTTGTTATGCTTCAGGTTGTGGCAGGCTGGTTCATCCGATATGTCGTATGCTTCTATGCGCTCATGGAGCTTATAAGGTTATCGGGGATTAAATTAAAATTTAAGGAATATTACATCAGTGCGCTAACCATTGTTTTCTCTTATCTGTTCAGCAGGAATCTGTTCGATATGTTCGAAATTCTGGATTATTTGCTGTATATCCAGTTGGTCAATTTCTTGGTAATACCGCTTATTATCTATACCCTTTACTATTTCAAAAAAACACGGGTTTCCAGCGCCAAAGGCTAAAACCAAAAAGGGATATCCCTGAGGTCGTTACCGACCTTTATGGAATAGCCCTTCTTATATAGTGAATCACGATAACCGAATACCGCCTAAGCTGGCACCTTTAGCAAACAATCTCTCGATGTTCTTTTCCACCTTTGGATCGGGTATTAATGGCGGTGCCTGATGTGGCTTAACGCGGGCGTCAATAATCACATTATCACATGCCCAATGCTTGTAATCATAAAAACTGTTCACACCATATATGTCATGGGAAGGATTACTGCGTGTGAAGGTAGCCCACAGAAAATTATCAACCGTCGCACTTATAAAGGCACTGTCATCCGCAAAGATAATCATAGGACAAGAAGAAAGCGCCCCTTTTTCCCCGATAGCCTCACTTAGACCATTGATTTCCTGTTGAGCTTCCGTGTAACTTGTAAATTTAGAGCCTTGGATCACCACGATCCCCGGCATCACCAATCTTGGCTCCCCAAATCCTGGCAGCTCCTTCAAAATATCCGGAACCTCTGTGCATAATTCCCTTTTGGGCTCTCCAACCGCTGCGAAAACAACCTTGCTGCCAGTGTTTAAGCCTGTGCCTGAATAATCAAGGGTATCAATGGTCGTATTTGTATAAAAATGAATGTCCCGCCGAAGATCGATGCGCTCCAGGATATAGGTTAGAAAATCCTCAACATGATGCGTACTTATGGCCCGCTTCTCTTCTGCCGTAATGAATAAAAACTTGGCCAAACTCAGTTGTCCCGTTCCCAAAATCCGATTAGCCATCGTAAGAATCTCGGCCGGCTGCTTAATTTGCTGATATGGGGTATAACGTTCACTTCCAATCGCAAAGAGCAAGGGATGCACACCGGCAGCATCTAAAGCGTGCACTTCTTTAACACCAGGGATTTCTTGCTTAATCGCATCCCCTGTCAACTCATGAATCAACGCTCCAAATGCGGTATCTTCCTGAGGCGGCCGGCCTACGACGGTAAACGGAAATATGGCGCCTTGTCTGGCATACACTTTATGCACTCTCATTACCGGAAAAGGATGCGTAAGACTGTAGTAACCCAAATGATCCCCGAAAGGTCCCTCCGGTTTGGTCTCTTCAGGATAAATTTCTCCTGTAATCACAAAATCAGCATCATTGCTGATACAGAAACCATCTACATAGCTGTAGCGGAAATGACGACCTGACAGTAATCCTGCAAAGGTCAGCTCGCTCATCCCTTCCGGCAGGGGCATAATGGCCGATAATGTGTGCGCCGGAGGACCGCCAATAAAAATACTCACTTTAAGAGGTTTTCCTTGCTTATTCGCTTTGTCCTGATGGACTCCGATACCGCGATGAATCTGATAGTGAATTCCGACTTCCTTATTCATTTCATAGTCGTTGCCACTCAGCTGAACACGGTACATCCCCAGATTCGAATTCATAATTCCCGGCTTGTCGGGGTCTTCGGAATACACCTGAGGCAGGGTGACGAAAGCACCGCCATCTTCTGGCCAATGCTTAATGAGCGGAAGATCAGAGATTTGGATTTCCTGAAAAGCTGCGGGCAGACCGCCCATGGATTTCAAAGGTAATGCTCTTCGTGCGGAAAGTCCCGTCCCTGCGTATTTCAATGGATTTTTAAGAGCTTTCATCGGATCATTGCGCAGAGCGATTACGTTCTGGGCAGTCTCCCAAGTATCCCGAAAAATAAACTTACTCCGTTCCACGGTCCCGAACAGGTTGGATACGGCACGAAACTTCGAACCTTTTACCTTTTCAAACAGCAATGCAGGCCCGCCAGCCTCAAAAACCTTCAGGTGTATGGCAGCCATTTCAAGCTCAGGATCCACCTCTTCGTGAATACGAACCAAATGTCCGTGCTTTTCCAAATCGTTGACGCATTCTTCTATATTGCGATAGTTCATTTCATAGCTCCGATCTCTAACTGTGATTGTCTTGTGAATTCATAGAAAGCAACTGCATCCTCCCAGGTCGGGAATCCCGCCTGTGCTAGTTTATCGCTGCCTCCGCCTTTTCCATTGAACGATCCCAGATGATTCTTGAAGAACGATCCACAGGAAAGATCCGTACTCCCGTTATGAGCCAGTACAATCTTGTTCTCGGCAGCAGTGGCAAGCAGCACGGGAAGGTGGCTTTCTGCAGTCAGCTTGCCCGCCAGATTCTGCAGATCTTTAAGCGACTTATCCTCAAAAATATGCGAGATCAGACGGTCTTCATGGTTGGACAGCAGCTCCTGCGCCACATAACCATCGTTCTTCTCTTTAAGAAGCGTTAACTCAGCCTGCAGTTGCTTCTGTTCATGCTCCCACTTTTCAATCCGGTCGATAATCTCGTCTTTACCGGTATTGAACTTGGTGGACAAGACGCCCAAAATCCGCAGGCTTTCATTAAACTCCTCCAGGGCGCGGGTTCCGCATTTGAAGTAAAGCCGAGTGTTTCCCTTTTGCTTGTCCGCTTTCAGCAGCTTTATTATACCAATTTCGCCCGTAGACGAGACATGAGTCCCTCCGCAAGCGTTATATTCCACGTCTTTTATTTCAACAATCCGGATATTCTCCGTCACCTTCGGTTGTTTGACAAGCTGCAACTGAGCCATTTCTTCCCCCGTGACAAAATAACTCACGATGCTGTGGTTCAGGTAAATTTGCCGGTTCACTTCTTGCTCGATGGAAGCCAGCTGAACCGGGTTCAGCTCCGGCTGCTCCACGTCGATGGTAGCATAGTCCGAACCCAGATGAAAGCTTACCGTCATGGCCTGATAGAGATTACGGCACACTGCCGAGAGCAGATGCTGGCCGCTATGCTGCTGCATATGATCAAACCTTCTATTCCAGTCTATCCGGCAATTTACCTCGGTCTCTTCGGGCAGACGTTCCAGCTTATGAAGGACTTTTTCCCCCTCGATGATCACATCAAGTACAGGAATTCCGTTGATCCATCCTTCATCACAGGGCTGTCCGCCCCCATGCGGATAAAAAGCGGTCTCCTCCAAAATGACATAATACCCATCGTCTCTTTCCAGCCTTTGGCTGATGCCTGTTTGCCATTCGGTCAGATAGGCAGAATCGTAATACAGCTTGCTAGTCATAATTATTTTCCTTTCCTAACAATGTCCACATCATTATCTCCGCAGTTGTTCTTCATGCATCGTATCCCATATTTGTTAGGCGAGCAATAGTACGGGTACCGAACGCTCATTGTTGAATAACATACTGAAATCGCCTATTTTTCGTGGACTCGCGGACTCAGGAGCAGCTATTTGCTGTAAATCTCTTTATATTACCTCTTTTAAGAGAAATAACGGAACTACAGTCCGCGCACTCATTCTACACAGGAAAAAGCCGCCAAATTCCCGAAATATTCAGCGGCTTCCCATATATTGATCCCAGGGAGATCGCCTCCCGGAATCCTAAGTAGTATGATGTATTTTCACTACTATTCCTTTTTCGGCCATTCGCCGATAAATTCAGCTTCATTATAGGAAAAGAAGTTACTCAAAATCTCTTCGCGGTTATCGAGGAACAGCTGGTCCGCTACACCGGATACGAGCTTGGGTATTGCATTTTTCAGCCCTGATATCGCAGAGGCCGAAAGGCCACAGCTGGCTAATGCCGAATAGTTAAAAACAAAAAGTCCATGCAGCAGTTCTTTGCCTGCTTCATCACGGCTTGTGAAAGCAAATCCGGGGCTCAGGAAAGGGTGTGCATCAAGCAGCGGATTTGCTCTCTCTACCGGGGCTTTGTAGCAGTCTCTCCAGCGGGCAATGTGGCTTTCAACAAGCCGGAGCTCCGGACGCAGGCCCGGATCGCTGAGAAGACCTGTGCTGAGAATCAGGAAATCGAAGGTGAATTTACCCTGAGGTGTGGTCACCACTGCTCCCTCATCTGCAGCCTCCACATCGAGCCATGGCGCACCAAGATGCAGTTGAAACCCGGGCCAAGCTGCTGCCCGTTCAAAGGTATCGTTGGTTGGAGGCTGATTGTAATTGAAGAAATGGGAAATCGCTGCGTATTTATCAGCATTGGAAAGAACGTGGAAACGCTCGATCATGCCTGAAAGCTCCATCTGGCGGATCGGGTTGATACTGGGCAGCTTTTCGCGGCGGACAAAGATATGGGTTTCGGCCACTCCCGCAGACAGTGCAAAATTGGCATTATCAAAAGCCGATGCGCCCCCGCCCAAAATCGCAATTCTTTTGCCCCTAAGCTTATCAAAGTCAATCACTTCCGAAGTATGGGCATAGAGATGATCAGGTAATTTCTCAGCAATCATGGGAGGCACATGCCACTCGCCGCCGCCCTGAATTCCAGTGGCTAAAACAACCTTGCGAGCCAGTAAAAGATTGGACTTCGCCCCCGCCCCTTCTATATGTAAGCGGTGAATCCCTTTTTCAGCAGGCTCGATCAGCTTCAGCTTCACTTCGTTGACTACGGAAAGACCGAGGATTTGCCGATACCAGCGTAAATAGTTCATCCATTCGCCCCGGGGAATCTTATCCACCTCTTCCCAGCCCTGCGGTCCGACCTGCGCTTCCCACCAGGATCGAAAGGTCAGCGATGGAATTCCAAGGTCGATGGAGGTCAAATGCTTGGGCGTCCGCAGCGTCATCATACGGGCGTAAGTTTCCCACGGACCTTCAAAGCCCTCGCTATTTTCGTCAATCACAAGAATGTTGGATACTCGTTCGCGCAACAGGCCAAAAGCCGCGCCTAATCCGCTTTGACCTCCCCCGACAATAACGACATCATAGACATGCCCTTCAGGATGGTTCATGGGCGGCACCCAATCCGGGCCTCCAAAGGCCAGACAGGAAAGATCTGTTTTCACACGTTCATTCAAGGTTTCCAGGCTCATCATTCCTCATACCTTTCCATGTCAACTTTTATGGCAGGTTTATCAACATGTCTGAGTTTATTTGCAGCAACTTTTTGTGCTAATGGCCATATTATATCTTGTTATCTCTGCCTTTTAATAGTTTATGGCATGTTTATTGTCATTATATCTAAATTTCTTGCTTCTAATTGTATGCAATAACTAACATATCCTATAACAAAAGAATAGGGGTATCCCACAGCCATTTTGCATGACTTTTAGGACACCCCTATATTTTATAGGAAGATTTAATCAAAATCTGGCAACATAAAATTCACGATCGGCCGGGACTGTTCTGGTAACCAGCACAACATCCTCTGCATTTCTTATTCTTAGCGTATAAGACACTGTTGTTAACGTGCTGATCGTAGGGAATCTGACTACACCAAAATCATCGAAATCAGCAGTTACGGTTGTACCTCCAGTGGTTAATGAAGCACTCCAGCCAGTAGTATCTCTAGGCACAGGCGTTGCGGCTAAATTCGTCGCAAGTACAATGAATCTGTCAAGGGTCTGTCTAATTCTCCGTCTCTTTCTTGGTGCAGCTGCTTTCACTTTTTTAGCCATCAACGCTTTTTTAGCTATCAATGCTTTGCTAGACAAAGGAGTTCTTTTTATAGGAGCTTTCATTTACTTCACCACTTTCTATTAGGATACAATAATAGATGCTTTATGAGCATTGCCTGAAACGCCTTATTGCCTACTAATTCAGAAAATGAGTTTATCTCCTAGATTAATAGATGCGTACCCACGGGTTCAGCAGTGCATACAATGCACTGGAGAGGTGAGCCAATAACTATGAACAAACAGGTTTGGTTGAAAAAAAACACTGCGAAAATCAATCGTCCTTTGCGAAAAAAGATTCGACAATCGTATGTCCCGGGCCGCAAGCCGGCTGCAATTCCGGTCATTATTCAATTCAAACAAAAAATAAATCCAGCCCGAATTCAGGCTTTACACAAGCATTTAGGCTATCATCCCTGCCCCATCCTACGCCATCTCCCCCTGCTCAATTCAGTATCATCCAAGGTTTCGGTGAAATGTTTGGAACGGATGTGCGGCTGGAAAGGGGTTGGCAAAATATATTTGGATGGAATCAAAAAAACATCGCTTAATATAGCGACACCTTCAATCGGTTCTACAGCGGTTCAAAGGAAAAAAGGCCTTACCGGAAAAGAGATCAACATCGCGATTATCGACACCGGGGTATTTCCGCATCCGGATCTGACCCGGCCCGTTAACCGGATTGTGGCCTTTAAAGACTTTATCAGAAACAGAAAGCGGCCCTACGACGATAATGGTCATGGCACACATGTCGCAGGAGATGCTGCAGGAAACGGATGGGTAAGCAAAGGGAAATACAAAGGTCCTGCCCCGGAAGCGGGAATCGTTGGTGTTAAAGTTTTAAATCGTGATGGCAGTGGGTATGACTCCACGATTATTAAGGGAATCGAGTGGTGTATTGCGAATCGGAAACGGTTAAAGCTGCGCATTCTTTCGATGTCTTTCGGGGGTCCGGTCAATTCCACATGCGCGGACGATCCTCTATGTCAGGCCGCAGAAAAAGCAGTTAAAGCCGGACTTACCGTCGTAATCGCAGCCGGAAACAACGGCCCCGGTCGCCGTACGATTGAGTCCCCGGGAAACAGCCCCTTGGCCATTACTGTCGGAGCGGTGGACGATCGCCGCACCCTCGTGCAGGCGGACGACCGTATTACCTCATTTTCCAGCCGCGGACCTGCATTTAGGGGCCGAACGAAGCCGGACTTAGTCGCCCCGGGCGAGTCGATCATCTCGCTGCGGGCCCCCCGCTCCAAGTTGGATCGCGAGTTTCCTTACCTGCGGATCGGCAAACAATATTTTGTGCTATCCGGTACCAGTATGTCCACGCCAATTGTCTCTGGTGCGGCTGCCCAATTGCTGCAAAGTAATCCATCTCTCACTCCCATGCAGGTTAAGGCGATACTGAAAAGGAATGCGTTTCGTCTCAAGCTGGGAGCCAACACAGCAGGAAGCGGCGAGATCAATGTGAGGTTTTTAGCAAAGTAACAGGCGTTTAACATGATAATTTACATTTGAAAATCAATTTTCGTATTTTCTGATGACAAACGAGGAGAAAGAAACGATTATGAGGCTGCATCCAGCATTTGCTGACCATACGATTTTTGAGACACAGCTTGCTTATTTCAGGAAAGAATATCAGGTAATTCTGTTGGATCTGCCTGGTCACGGCAACAGCCATATCATAGGATCTAAAGTCACCATATAAGATATGCCGAAATTTCAAACCAATTCTTGTTAGACAACAGCATTGAAGCTTTCTATTTTCTGGGTGTCCCGCTGGGATCACTATTGCACAAGCGTTTGCTGACCGATATCCGAATCAGGTTAGGGAGGATATTCTATATACAAAGCGAATGAGAATGTACTGAAGAGTCAATAAACAGAAGGGCTTAAATGGATCCTTTATATCTTTTTTCTATGAAGAAATTAAGATGTTATGTTACTACATTTTCATGCCGCAATCCAGGCGGTGACAGGTTTGCTTAAGGGGTTCGACATTTTAGAAGAAGGTCTTTTTCAGCTATGGCTGGTATGGATAAGCTTTTGTCTGGTTCGGGGCACTGCGTAAATGCAGATGCTCCCAATGAATTTAACATTGTTGTTCGATCTTCACCCAAATATAAAACTATACCCCATTTTCACACCAAAAAAAAGGATGACTAAGCCGCATAATACATTGATGACTTTGAGCATTTTAGTTCCAATTTTATTCTTATTAATAATCATTAACATCGTCAATGAAAAAAACCAAAACAATGAAGATGTTGAAACCCCTGCTATAAAAACCCCCGAATAATTAACTAAAGATGAGCGCATACCGCCAAGAATCACTGTTCCATCAATAATAGCCTGCGGATTAAGCCAAGTCACAGCAAAACAATGAGAGACCACTTTCATAAAAGATTTTGAGACTTGAACTTCTTCCGAATTTGAAGGTTTAGAGCGAATAAGTGAAATTGAAATTAAAACAATTGCAACCGTTCCAAAAATCATAAATACATTTTGGAGAATCGTGAATTTTTCTAAGAGCGAACCAATTCCATAAAAGCAAGCCAGAGCTAAAGATATATCAAAAAACGCTGTTACGAAAGCCGTTCGATATGCTCCCGCCCGATTCATGCTTAACGCCGAATTAATAACATACATGTTCTGCATCCCTATGGGTGCAACATAAGCCAAACCCAGTAAAAAGCCTTGAATCCATAACATAAACATAAATAAAACTCCTTTAGCTTCCACTATAACTGAATTTTCTTCTAAATTAAGTAAGATTCGGTCTACTAACTAAAGAGATACCTTCTTATACTGATCCGATACAGAAATATTATTTAAACCTAGCTCTTGATATATACTATGATAGTTTTCTTTATAATCTGTCTTCTTATCAAAGTATTTCTTTGAATGAGCTAATGCCAATAACCATAAGCAGTATATTTCCAGATCACTCAAATGGCCTGTTTCATATGGTGGAATACCACTTCCTAAGAGATCACAGTTCATAAGATATTTATTGGGATCTGTATCTAATAATTTAATATTATATTTTTCACTATTTTTAAAAAGAATAGAGCCCGGATATGGAGTCATGATAGAGAAGTGAGTAACGTCTACAAGTCCTTCATCAATCAAATTACCTACATATTTTATTGTATTAATACAAGTTTCTACAGTATCCCTTGGCAAACCTATCATAATATATGCTTGGATTTGTATATTGTATTTTTTTATTAATCTACAAGTATTTACAACATTATCAGTACTGATTTTTTTATTAATCTCTTCTAAAGCACTAACATTACTACTCTCGATCCCTAATGCAATTTGAATATTACCAGCCTTTACCATAAGCTTGATAACTTCTTCTTCAACATGAGGAGGATAAACTTGACACCACCATTTTACATTAAGGTTTCTATGTATAATTTCTTCACAGACCATTTTTGAATAGTCGGTGTCAAGTAAAAACTCCAAGTCACCCATAACAAAAAAATTCTTATTATATCTGGTCATAATATGTTCTATCTCATCTACAACCAATTGAACACTCCGTTGTCTTAATTCCCTAATGGAGGAATTATCAGCTGTACAATAGTAACAGTTGTTTTTGCAGCCACGAGTTGTATAAACTCTTGGAACGATAAATTCCAGATAAGAATCTTCGATTAATGAATAATCTAAGAAAGGTAATTCATTAAAATCTACGTTTCTTGATGCATTTTTCCTCATCATAGTCTCGCCACTCAAATAAGATAAGCCCTCAATCTCCGATAATGTTAATGGTCTTTGTTGAACAGCATCAAGTATATCTTTAACTACATATTCTCCTTCATTCCTTACAATGAAATCTATATTCTTATTTGACCGTAGAATAGATAAATCATTATTAGTAGGATAATATCCTCCCCAAAAGATATAGGCGTCATTATTTAGTTTTTTTATTTGATTGGTAATAAAATTGGCCCAATGATCTGATGACGTAACAACAGATATTCCGACCAATTTCGATTTGTATTTTGAAAGCTCATTCACTATATCTCTTTCATTTAATACAGAAAATTCAAATTTCCTCTTATGAAAGTCCATCAAATGAAAGTCTACAATTTTAACTTTATAATCAAATTTTTTTATATAAGAGGCAATTGATAAAATTCCATAGCTGCATTCCACGGGTAAGTCACCAAGTAATTTCCCGCCATTTTTCTCCATGGATTCCCAATACTCGCTCTCAATTTTCTGACTCTCACTGTGGTTTTTCGTATTTATAAACAATGGTGGTTGAATTAAAATGATATCGTAAATTTCATCATAACCCATTATTTTCACTCCTTGGTTTTTTTGGATAATAATACCTCCTTATATTATAGTATAATATATAAAATATCACACTCACTGAACCCCAAGGATTCGCCTCCTCAATAAACCGCCTCTATGTCAGGCCGCAGAAAAAGCTGTTAAATTTTGTGCTATCCGGTACCAGTATGTCCACGCCCATCGTCTCCGGTGCGGCCGCCCAATTGCTGCAGAGTAATCCGTCTCTCACTCCCATGCAGGTTAAAGCGATACTGAAAAGGAATACGTTTCGTCTTAAGCTGAGGGCCAACACAGTGGGAAGCGGCGAGATCAATGTGAGGTTTTTGCAAGGTAACAGGCGTTCCACCTGATTTGTAAGCTAACGCAGATTGTTTGAGGGCTTATTCACTCCCACCTTTCTTAGGGACATCCCCCTATTATGAATTAACCCAGAGGGATCGAGCCCCTGGGCTAATATCTGCTAGCGATGCTTTCTCGTGCAGCGGTTAGTTGCGTTAACGAGCGCTCTTTCCGTCCCGGTACCGGGCCTCCTAGCGTTTTTAACCTTATGGTTGTTCGGCGAAAGCCGCCTTCTCCGACGAAACCGAATGCCTTCCCCGCGCGGCATAATACAGGATTGCGGCGGCGTAGATGAACACGACCACCGCCCAGAGGGGAATGTTCACGCCAAGAATCGGCATGACCTTCACCATCATGCTGTAACGTACGACGCAGAATAGGAACAGCATGCCTAGCGCCAGCGCAACCGCCGGAACCACCGGGAACATAACCTGGAACGGACGGTCGAGGCGCGGCTCTTTGGCGCGCAGAATGAACAAGGAAATCATGCTCAGACAGTACATCAGCACCGCACCGAATACGGCAAGTTCAATCAAGGCGCTGGCAAAGGCTGCCGAACCCGCGCAGACGACACCGATGGCTCCTGGAATGAGCAGCCCCCATACCGGTACACCGTGGCGGTTCAATTTGGACAGGAATTTCGGGAAATATCCGGCGCGGGAAAGCGCATAGGTCTGGCGGGAATACCCGATGATGATGCCGTGCAGACTGGCGATCAGACCGACAAGGCCGATGACCGAGACCGCAATAACAATCCAGCTGCCTTCGCCATATACGTTACTGAGGGCCTGTGGCAGCGGATAATCCGCTGGTTTACCTTCACCGCCGCCGAGTCCAGCTGTTACAAGAAGAGTCAGCACGGTTGCCACCGCTAGAGTCAGAATACCGGAAATAAATCCGCGCGGAATGTCGCGTTTCGGATTCTCCACTTCCTCAGCGGCCATAGCCCCGCCTTCAATGGCCAGGAAGAACCAGATGGCAAAAGGAACAGCCGCGAGCACGCCGCCAAGCGCCACCGGGGGCGCCCCTGCGGGAGCAAGATTTTCGAGCTTCACATACGGTAGACCCGCCGTATAGAACAGCGCCAGACCGACGAGGGCAATAACGGTAGCGATTAGTTCGATCAGCGCCGCCCCCTTCATGCCGATCATGTTGATGACAATGAACAAGACAAAGATGCCAGTGGTTATAAACACGGGATTGACAGAAGGAATCAGGAAGTGAATGTACGCCCCGGTTGAAACTGCAATCGCCGGAGGAGCAAATACGAATTCCAGCAGACAGGCGATCCCGGTCACATATCCAGCGAACGGCCCCATGGCTCTTGCAGCATAGGCGGTAGGTCCACCCGCATTCGGAATGGACGTTGCGAGCTCGGCATAACTGAAGATGAAGCAGGCAAAAAAGACCGTCACCAGCAGCGAGGCGATAATCATCCCGATAACGCCTCCATCGGTAAATCCGTAATTCCAGCCAAAGTATTGTCCCGAGATGACCATGCCAACGGCGATGGCCCAAAGATGGATCGGCTTCAGCGTTTTGTGCAAAGTTTGATTTTCCATAGTAGTGTTTCACTCCTTTTATATAGTTACCTCTAAGAGAAGGTAATCAGGGCCAATCGGACTATCATCCGCAGCGCCGCACCGCTACCGCGGGCGGATTATACCTCAAGCTTCACACCGCTTACCTTCTGTTCGATCATCTTGCGCAGCAGCGTTCCGATATGTGCTCCGGCTTCCACAGGCGGCGTGCCGTTGGCATGAATGTTGGAGATTACCATCCGGTCGGAATCCTTTCGGCCAGGAACAGGGCGGTAGCACATATAAGCGCTCATGGAGGAGGCTGTTACGAGTCCCGGCCGCTCCCCGATGAATAAGACAAGCACCTCGGGGTTCAGCAGGCGGCCGATATCATCCATGACGCCCACCCTGCCGCCCTTGACAAAAAATGGCGTTCCCTCCGCAAGTCCATTGGCAGCAAGAGAATCACGCAGTGCGGGCAGTACATCCGCCAGATTATCGTCAATGGCCTTGGCGCTCAGCCCATCGGAGACGACGATCTGCACCTGGGGCCTGGGCGCACAACGCAGGGCAAGCACCTGAGCCCCTTCTTCGGTTAATGTGCGCCCGCTGTCGGGATATTTCAGATAATGCTCCTTGTCCCGGTACTGTGTTTCTACCATAAACAGACCGAATTCGGCGATCGTCTCCTCTCGGACCTCCCCGTAAACGGCATCAACAGCTTCCGCATGGTCCAGGCGGAATTTCAGCATTTCTTGGGTCAGCGGCCGTGTTCCGGCCCGCCCGACATCAAGCCTTGCCGGTGTGTGTTTCATCCAATCCAGAAACCGGTCCGTTCCCCTGATGGTTCCGTTTATATTCATCCGCCTTCCCTCCATTTCTTTCCTGATGGGTTCAAAACATAAACCTTCTTGCATTTCCGGCCGCCGCCGTCAGGCGTCCTCCGGCCAGAATTCCAGTCTCCTCCAGCCACTTCTCAAAAGCCGGGACCGGCCGCTTGCCCAGCGTCTCGCGTATGGTCGCGATATCGTGGTAGCTCATAGACTGATAGTTCAGCATGCAATCGTCCGCCATCGGTACACCAATAACGAAATTAACGCCCGCTGAGGCCAGCAGCACCCCCAGCACCTCCATGTCATTCTGATCCGCCTTCATGTGGTTCGTGTAACAGATGTCCACCCCCATCGGAAGGCCGTGCATTTTGCCCATGAAATGGTCTTCCAGACCAGCCCGGATGACCTGTTTGCTGTCATAAAGGTACTCCGGGCCGATAAAACCAACCACCGTGTTTACGATGAACGGGTTGAACCTGCGGGCTAATCCGTAACAGCGCGCTTCCAGCGTCACCTGGTCGATGCCGAAATGGGCATCCGAGGAAAGCTCCGAACCCTGCCCCGTTTCAAAATACCAGCGGTTCGGCCCGAAGGCCGTTCCCCGTTCCCGGATCAGAGCATCTGCCTCCAGCAGCAACGCCATGTCGATGCCAAAGCCCTTGTTGCCTTCCTCGGTGCCGGCAAGGCTCTGGAACAGCATATCCGCTGGGGCGCCTTCATTCACCGCACGCATCTGAGTGGTGACATGGGCCAGCACGCAGTTCTGTGTCGGAATGTCCCAATGAGCGATGACCTCCTGGGTGGCATGCAGCAACGCCTTCATCGTTTCGGTAGTATCACTGACGGGATTGATCCCTATCACGGCATCGCCGACCCCATAAGCCAGCGCTTCAAAGAGCGATGCCTTCATACCCATCACATGGTCGGTCGGATGGTTCGGCTGCGCACGCGAAGCCAGCGTTCCCCGGTATCCGATCGAGGTGCGGCAGGTCGTGATGACTTCTATTTTGGCGGCTGCCTGGATTAGATCCAGATTGGACATAAGCTTGCACAACGCCGCGATCATTTCGCTGGTCATCCCCCGCCCCAGCCGAAGCAACTCGCTGCCGGACGTCTCCGTGCGTAGAATGTATTCCCGCAGCTCGGCAACCGACCAACCGCTGATGGAATCGTAAACTGTCCCATCCACTCCTTCTTCAATCACTCGCGACACTTCGTCGGTTTCCGGCGGAAGCGGTGTAGACCGGCGGATTTCAGACAGAAGACAGTCGGCCAGCAGCGATTTGGCTGCGATCCTCTCCGTCATATCTGCGGCGGCAATGCCGGCAAGCCTGTCTCCGGAACGTTCCTCGTTCGCCTTAGCAAGCAAGTCCTTTAAATCGCGGAAACGGTATTCCATTCCCCTCAGTGTTGTATTAAGCTTCAATGCCTCTCCCCCCTCAAAGTTTGTTTCTATGTTTGTAAAACTCCGTCCGATTCGCGCTCGATGCGCTGTAAATGCGTTTATCCGCTGAACACCAGACTCTTAATGACCACTGGCACCACATCTTCCTTGATCGGCTCACCCACATCGATATAATCGCCTTCCTGGGGACATAATTGATCCAGGCACACCAGCTTCCGCCGCTGCGGCTCGCCCAGCTTGCCGAGCAGCATGTATCCCAACGATTTGGCCATATCGCTCTCACAGACAAGCAGCATGACCGTGTCCCTAAGTTCCGCCGATCCGTACGCACTAATCAGGGCGTCCACGATCCGCTGCAGCCGACGGTAGGAGCAGTATCCGGCGGATCTAAGGCATAACGAAAAGGGCGGATCGCATCCGGCCTCAGCGTATACAGCGGTCCCTCGGGCGACGGCCCGGGTCACGGCGTCAAGCAGAAACCGGGCGTCCTCCCCCGCATCCGCCGCTTCGTTAGGCAGCTCGCAGACGACAACGGGGATGTTGCGCAGCGGCAGCAGGCCTGGGCTGTAATACATCGTTGCGCCGCTGACCTCGGTGGTCTGAGTGCCCGCCCCGATTGCCGTCGCTCGCGCAGACTGCTCCGCGGCCCGCACCGGAACGGCGAAGGATAGGGCAAGCTCTGCCAGCAGACTCGCAAGCAGCGGACCAATATCGCCGTGCCGGGCTGTCTCCGCTATACTGGCCGGCGGCGGTTCTTCCATCAAGCCTCCGACACCACCGGATATCCAGATCTCCTCCGGCAGCGGCAATGTTTCCGTCGGCCTCCCGACAAACAGCGGCTCCGCCCAAACCAGCGCCGAGTGCTCACCGCACACACAGCGGAGCAGGGTGTCCGACATTGCCCGGCACAGCTCCCGCAGTTCTTCGAAGGAGGTGTACGAACCCGCCTCCGGCAGAAGCACGTTCGCCATTCCAGAAGTCCACTTCCTCAAGGCAGGTGCGGTGTACAGCAGTCGGCCGCTTTCTTCCAGCCGGATCAGACGCCCGCCGATATGAAATGTGGCAGTGGCGACCAGACTTCCGCGGCAGAAATACGCGGTATTGGCGGTTCCTCCACCGATATCCACATTGGCAATGACCCCTTCCCGTTCGAGCGAACGGCGCTGAGCGCCGGAACCCTTGCCGGCCAGCAGTGCCTCCAGATCCGCTCCCGCAGTCGCCACCACGAATTGTCCGGCATGCCGGGCGAGCGCATGGGCCAATTCCTCGGCATTGCTTTTAGTGGCCGTCTCTCCGGTGATAATGACCGCCCCTGTCTGTACTCTTTCCGGCAGAAGTCCCGCCCTGATGTATTCTTCTTCCAGCAAGGAAACGACCGTTGGTACGTCGATTTCATCCTCGCCGAGAAGCGGAGTCGTATAGATTGGGCTGACGTATTCAATCACTCGTTCGGTAATCTCATACTTCGGCAGGGCAAATCCACCCGAGGTGCGCATCAACTTCAGTCTGGACAGCATCCATTTAGTGGTACTGGTGCCAAGATCAATGCCGACGCTGGTAATCCATTCCTCCATTTCCCACTCCCCCTTTTGCTGATTGAAACCCAAAAAGACGCACTGAACCGACAGCCCGTTACCCGCGCGAAAAGCGCGAAACGGCTACTCTGTCTGATCAAAGCGTCTTTGCTTTGTAAATACTATTCACTTGGGTAAAGGTCTTTCTTTAACCACCGTATTCCCGGATGACCGCCTCAGCCGTCTTCAGCAAGCTGTTTCTCTCCTGCATACTCCGGCTGCGGAGCCGGGCGTATGCCTCTTCCTCACCGATGGAGAATATATTCATCAGAATTCCTTTGGACTTTTCGATGACCCTGCGTTCCTCCATCTTATTCTTCAGCCCCCGCACATCCCCTTCCAAATCACGGAGTTTGCGCCGCTGCTCCAGACCGATTTCCACGGTCATCAGCAAACTCCCTTCGGTAAAGGGCTTCATTACGTACCCCGAAGCTCCAGCTTCCCTGGCGCTTTCAATCCATTCCTTACGGTAATGTGAGGTTAGAAGAATGATAACGGGATCATACCATTTGCAGAGTTGGCGCGCCGCCAGAAGACCGTCCAGCTTGGGCATGTGAACATCCATAATCACCAGCTCGGGCCGATGCTCGTAAGCCAGTCTGACAGCTTCTTCGCCGTTGCGGGCTTCCAGCGCTACCTCATACCCCGCTTTTAGCAAAATCTCCTTTACATCCAAGCGGATAATCGGTTCGTCATCGACTATCATAGCAGGAGTACTCATGATTCATCCTGCCCCTCAAGCGGAAATGTAAGGGTCATTCTAAGGAGCCCCGGCGATATGTCGTGCCGGACCCCACCGCCGAGCGTTTCTTCGGCCAGCATAATTATCAGGATTAGGCCAAGCGAACCCTCACCTTCTCCCGCGGCTTTTCCGTTCTCAGTATAGAAACTCTGTGACTCCAAGGAACCAGACCTGACATTGCCAGCCGATGTCGACAGAACAGTTTCCGCATGGCTTAAGACCGGCGAAGCCGTCCGCTCTTCCCAGATCAACTCCGCTTCCCTTCCATTTCGCCGCATCGATACTGAGATGGCTACTTTGCCATTCCGGTTCGGGGCATGCTTGACAGTATTCTGCAGAAGCTCATTCACGATCAGGGCGAGGGGGGCAAATTGCTCCGCATCCATTTTCACGGTCATCATATCCATTTCAAGGGCCAGTGGCTGCTCCGGCTCCACCATAGAGCTAAGCATCTCATCTACCAGTTCTTTCAGCAGTGGGCCTGCTTCTACCATTCCGGAGCCTTCCCGGGACAAAAAGCGGTGAATCCGCGCTACACCTTCAATCCGGTGCAAGCTCTCTTCAAAGATCTTAGCGATCTTCGGGTCTTGTTGGCGGCGCTGCTGCAACCTCAGCAGACTGATAATCGTCTGCATGTGGTTCTCTACCCGGTGCCGGATTTCCCGTAGAACAACGGATTTGGCACGAAGCTCGCGTTCCTTGTCCTTCATTTCCGTCCGATCTCGCAGCAGAACGACCTTGCCGGCCAGCTTGCCCTGACGCTCCAAGGGAACTAGTCTGCGAGTGTAAATCCTCTCGCCGATTCGGAGTTCATCCTCCCGCTCCCCGGTGTTCGCCACAACCGCTCCACCGCAGTTCAAGAGATCCTTGCCCCGCTCGTTGGCGTATCGAATGGCGCCCTCGTTGTCCACAAGCACAATGCCTTCCTCGAATAAATCAGGAATGCCACTGCGAGTCAGCGATTCTTCCAGCATCATCTCTACCAGGTAGGCGTTGGATTGTTCCAGCGACTCGATGCAGCGATCCCGCTCCACCTGCTCCGTAATATCCTGTTCCTGGATGAGAACCGCAATGATGTCTCCCGACACGCCCTGGATGGGAACCACCCGCTGGCGGATCGGTAAGTCCTCTTGCGATAAACCCCGGGCATCCGTTATCGGCCTCCCGGTACGAAAAACCTCGAACACACCAGGTTCATTTCCCGGAAGAGCAACCGCTCCGACCACATCCTTCTTGTAAAGGGACGGGGACCACGACGACTTACCATGCGCAATGACAATCGCTACACTGCCATCTATACTAAGGCAGTCAATGAACACATCGCCTTGCGAAAGGTCAGCCATCACGTCCAGTTGTGAAGCGAGATTCTCCACGACCGGAATATCTTCCGGGGACAGGTTGGTGAACTCCTCGCAAAGCGCCCGTATTGCAGACTGGTTCTGGTTCATCAATATCCGCCTCGCTCATGTAAGCTTATATTACGTAAGTATTTATATTTTTTCTTATTATAAGACTGTCACGTAAAATATGTCAATATACTTAACACGCATTATCGATGACAGTTCATCGAATTCAACCCGCTTTAAACAAAGTGCAAACCAAATTGGGTTAATTGCATAGGTAAAATGTCTATCCACTCATTCACGGCAAACGTATAATGTGTTACATTCTCACAAAAAACGTGAAGAGAGGATAAATCAGATGATTGAATTGGCCTTGGCTTTTCAGGATAAGGATGGGCATTATGCTGAGCATGCCGCAGTCGTTCTTGCGTCAGTTTTCCATAATACGAGTTCCCCGATTAATGTTCATATTTTGCATGATGAGACTTTGAACGAAGATAACAAGCAAAAACTGGTTGAATTAACATCCAGGTATAGCCAGACGATTAATTTTTATCCCATTACTATCCCTGATGATATGCTTCAGGTGATGGAGAGTGTTAGCTCAATTAATGTGTGGACCCCGGCCTGCATGTATCGATTGCTTATTCCCGCATTAATACCGGTAGACAAAATTATTTATCTGGACTGCGATGTTTTGGTAAATATGGACATTGTGGAGTTATGGCAAATAGAATTGGATAATTATTATTTGGGCGCAATTTGGGACCAGGGCATTATGGGAGTAGCGCAGATTATCAGCTCCAAGGGGCTGAATCCAGATCTTTATTTTAATTCCGGGGTTATCTTATTTTCTTTGAATAATATCCGCAGAAATCTTGGCTGGTACGAAGAAACACTACACTTCTTGCGGAATTTCCCCGATACCACCATGCCTGATCAGGATACATTGAATGCAGTTTTCGGAGGCAATTACCTCCCCTTGGATTTGCGTTTTAATTTATTCAATACTGCCACTCCTGATCACGACTTTACTAATAAAATTGTTCATTTTGCTGGAGCTGAAAAATTCTGGGATCAAGATTCTCCAGGTGCGGAACTGTATCAGAAATACCTCAGCCTTACCCCGTGGGGAGAAAATGATCCTGAAACACCTGTGGAAGCAACTCCTTTTGTTGCAAAGAAATCTGCTAAACACAAGAATAACAGGCCTTCCTATTCAGGCTTGAAACGAAAACAACGGAAAGTTACCCAAGAAAAAATGCGATTCAAAGAAAGCAGTAAACTGAGAATGAAAGACAAGCGAACGAATATAGTCTGGATTTCTATTTCTAGTTTGAAATTTATCAGACAGACGGAACAGATCAGAAGCACTAAGACGCTGGTAATCAGAAAAAAAAGACTGAATTCGATACCGTATCTGCCAGTGAATAAGGGGATATAGACCTGGCGTAAGGCCGTGAAGAAAAAAGCCGCCAAACACCAAGGTGTCCAGCGGCTTCTCATTTATGGAGCGCATTGAATTTGATCAGTTAGTTGTAAAAATTACGTACCCAACGGTGCGCTTTCAGCTTGGCTAGCTGGTCTTGGGAAAGCCCCAGGCCGTCTCCCACCTTCATGTTCCGTTCCACATTGGTAATCGAGCGCATGCCTGGAATGACCGTCGAAACTGCAGGGTGGCTAAGCACATAGCGCAGCGCCGTTTCGGCCATGTCGTTCACAGAAATATTTAAATCAGCAACAATGTGCTGCACCCGGTTGAACACTTCCTGCTTCCGGTCATTTTTGAAGTAATTGCTGCGGAAATCGTCTTTATCAAAGACCGTTTCCGGGGTTATCTTACCGGTTAATCCACCCTCATCAAGCGCAACCCGAACGATAACTCCGATATCATGCTTTTCACAGGCGGGCAGCAGATTGTCTTCCGGACTTTGTTCAAAAATATTATAGATAACCTGCACCGTATCCACGAGCCCGGTTTCAATCAGCTTGATCGCATTATCTGGCTGGAAGTCATTGATAGAAACGCCGAAAAAACGAATTTTCCCCTGTTCTTTCAGCTTCTGTACACCCTCCAGCCAATCACCTTTGCCAACCCACTCATCGGACCAGACATGGAACTGTTGAACATCAATGGTCTCAAGACCCAGATTGCGCAAGCTCTGCTCCGTGCAGGAAATCACGTGCTCGGCAGTAAACGCCTCTTCAGCAGGTACACCTGGACGAGCGGGCCACTGGCTGTTTTTCGGCGGAATTTTGGTAGCTACGTAAATGTTTCCAGCGTGTTCCCGAACGATTTGCCCAACAAGCTTCTCACTGTGTCCATCTCCATATCCAAGCGCAGTGTCAATAAAGTTCAGTCCCAGCTCAATGGACCGGTTAAGCGCTTTAAGCGATTCACGGTCATCTGCGCCAATCCATCCGGTTTTGCCGATCCCCCAGGCTCCGTAACCGACTTCTGATACTTTTAATCCTGTTCTGCCGAGCGTTCTGTAGTTCATAATTTCCCTCGCCTTCATTTTTTTTCATTCAGATCTCAAGTATACCTTGAAATCAGAATCTAAACTATATTTCGGGGGTTTACTCACTCCCACCTTTTTTATAATCATTCAGCTTTTCATTGAGCTGTTTTGCTTCTTTCTGACCATCCATGTACATCATTCCATGCACCAATACCTCGACAATAAAAACCACAAGAATAAGGGGTACGAAAATATCTTTATCAATCCTTGTATTGGTACTAAAAAACCATAACCATATGATGATCATTATATTTGCGAGCGCAGCACAACTGAAGAAGCTGATCATTTCAGCTTTTTTTCCTAACTCAAGCGTATTCACCAGAGCATACTTATAAAATGTAAATGCTGAAGCGAGTAATGCAATTTGCCAGAGCAGCGAAGCGTTCATCGTTTCTGGAGAATAAAGGCTCAAATACATTGCGACAATGATCATCAAACCTCCACAGGCGATCAAAAAATCCTTCAATATACACAATAAATATTTACTGATTTTCATTATGACCCCTCCTTATAACCCTAATTTTTGTTTGAGTACAGGAACATACTGTCTTGAGATAAAGACCTTTTCGCTATTCTCTAGCAAGGCTTCAAATCTTCCGTAGAGAACGGGGCTTACAGATACTATTTTTGCAAGGTTAAGGATGGTTGATTTCGAGGCTCTAAAAAAATCCCGATTCTCATATTCCGTCTCAATCTCATAGAGCCTGAGCCTGGATTCAAAAACCTTCTCCTGGCAATAAATAAACACCTTATTGTCTACAGATTCGAAATAAAAGACATCCTTAGGATTAATAATGTGCATTTGTAAATCCCTTATTCCAATAAGCTTTTTGGAACTTGATTTAATGGAGTAAATGAGCTGGAATAATGACTCATCAGGTTCATTGCATCTAAGGATGATTTCAGGCTCGCTTCCTGCAGGGATAGATTCAATCGTAATTTTCATCTTGGCACCCCCTAACTTTTTTGTGTTCCATTGCCGATCCTTCGCTTACATTTACAGTATATTTTTGTAATTTATTTAATACAATAGACGCTGTGTAACCTGCATTATTGGAGAGGTAAGCTGTAATGTTGGGGCGGTATTATGTGAAAATTTTTCCTAAAACAGGACCAGGGCCGCACCGTAATTGGTGCGACCCTGGTCGGCTGCTCTTTTAGCTTGTATTTCCCTACGATTCTTTTATGGTTTGCGAAGACACCTTTAGGGTTTCTGGTGCCTTTTGTCCCATGACCGGTAGCATCACCAAGGCACCGAGGAAGAACAAAAAGCCTGCCCCCGCATAGATCGAAACCAGCGGATAAGCATCCTTCAAAGTACCTGCCAAAGACATGGAAATGACCATCATGCCCGTAAACATCGGGTTCAACACTCCATTTACCCGACCAACAATCGATTCATGTGACCATTTCAGAATCATTGTACTGATCCCGATATGGATGCAAGGGAATGCGAGCCCATTAACAAATTGTGCGGCAAGCGTAACTGTGACACTTGTCGAGAGTCCGACGATGACTGTACATACGGCGCCTATTAGCATTCCAAGGCCAAGCAAGAACTGCGGTGCGACCCGCTTCGAAAATACAGCGACGATTCCACCCCCGAGCAGCATGGCTGCGCCGTTCACAATAAGCATGTATTGCAGAAATTCTTCAGGCTTGCCAAGCCGTTCTGTCACGATGAAAAGTCCGAGCGCTTGAGCGATCCCCACGGCGAGCCCCGCCAGTATGAACGCCACTCCAAGCATCCGAAGTACTTGACTCTCCCAAACATAACGAAATCCTTCGCTTATTTCCTTACGGAACTGGCCCTTCACTGCTTTAGCTTTCTGGTCAACCTTATCCTTAGGAAGGCGAAACAATACAACTGCGGAAAGCAGGAACACAATTCCCATAACCGCAATAGAAGATTCAAGCCCCAGGTTGCTGTAAGCAAAGGTACCGAGCATTGGTCCAAGCACCATGAATATCGCCATCAGTGACTGGAACAGTGCCATTCCCTGCTGCAACTGCTCTTCAGGCACATGTTGCTTAAACAGACGCATACCCGATGGCTGTGAAAACTGCGACAGAATGGCCGAGATGAATGTAACAAAATAAACAGAGTGCCATGATCCGAAATGAATCGTCAGCAAGACAACGAACACCGATACGGCCGACAACAGGTCGCACCAGATCATCGTTCTCTTCGGTAACCACCGATCAGCGAACGTGCCGCCAATAAATGAAAACACGAAAATCGGAGCGAATTCAGCTACGCTGATGAGCGAGATGGCGTATGGATCATTGCCCGTTTTGTCAGCGACATAAAGGAGAATAGCGAAATTACGAACCCAGATTCCGATCTGCAGCAGCACGTTGGAAAATATAATCGTCTGAATGAAACGATTGCTTAGCAGACTTGGGGGATTTGTGGTGTTCTGATGAGAATCCAAATTTTCAACTCTCCTTCTTTAAATGATGTACGTCTCCGTATGAAGCTTTCATAGAGACATTTTTTATTTCATATGGTTGAGTATAGTCAGGTAACTAATATTTGTAAACCATTGGGTGTCATAGCCGTTGACTCCCTTTCAGCAAATATTCATATCTGCCGAATCTCGCCAAAGCTTCCTGATCTTCCTTCCATACCCACTCATCCATTTCAGTCTGGCAGCGGTGATCCCGAAACGCAGAGAGCTTTGCCTCCAAATGGTCATGCACGTCAATTTTGACGACATCCTGATGAGTAAACCCGTACCTTTCCGGTTGCTCCATCATATCGCCAAAAGTAATGAAATATAAAGATCCTCTACATTCGGTGCGCTCAAAAGCGGCCGTTGTCACTTTTCCAATAGCACAATGATCCGGATGGCCTCCGAGTCTTTCGTGAAAAGTAAGGACAACGTCGGGTTCCACTTCGCTTATAAGGGCGGCAATTCGGTCGGTTAAGAGAGCCTCGTCGGTAAACTCCACCGTTTTGTCGCGGATATCCAAAAAAATGAGATGCCGGATGCCCAGACTGTCACAGGCACGGCGCAGTTCCATTTCGCGGACGGCCGGTATCGTTTCCCGGTTGAGGAAAGGCGGATTGCCCATGCGGCGCCCCATTTCGCCTCGAGTAGCGCTCACCAGTGTAATGTCGACCCCTTCGCTTGAGTACTTCGCGAGAGTCCCTCCACAAATAAAAGTTTCATCATCAGGGTGGGCAAACACAGCCAGCAGCTTTTGACATGGTGCTTTATGTATTTCGTTCATTCCGGAAAAGGCTCCTTTCCTAAGTGAAGGGCGACATTCATACGTCCCTTATCGTCATAACCGGCCAACAGAAGACGGGCGTTCCCATCCATTTCATAATGCGTGAGCGCTTCAATCCGCAGCCAACCATGCCCATCAAAGCGGAGAGCAACCCGAAATGTATCATCTCCGGCAATAAAAGCATCGGTTACCTTAACCTTGAAATTGCGGACGAAGACAAAAGAAGTCGCCTCACTGTGAATATAGACTTCCTCTCCCACGAAGCTCCGAAGTTCAGCCTCCGCTTGGTTCCTGATAATTACGTTCATCGTATTTGACTTCCTTTGCTAACAAGATTTTGGATGATCCAATTTACTCTCTAATACTATACAATGGCACTCAAGGAGTCCAATAACTTATAACACCTGTAAGCATGAAAAAAGGTTGGCGGATATCTCCTCCAGCGAAGATATCCACCAATGTAAAGCGAAGCGGACCGAGGAGCTCTTATTAGTAGAAATTCAGGTTCATTTGTCCTCCTGGGGGACTGAGATGCAGCTATTTGGTCAAACCTACTCCTAACAAGGCTGGTGCAAGCACAATAAGGTCTATACGGTCCGACAACTCGGTGAAATGAGCTAATTCGCAAAATAGAGGCTATACAGTCCGCGGAGAGAGAGGGTAACCTTTTCGCACCCATCTTACAGCGTCTATCTTTGAAAACATGTACTCGGCACTAATCTTTGAGCGTCCTAGCCGGAATGGAAATCATCATTTCAAAAAAATCACGGCTATGAGTTCTCTGCAATATCAGAAGCCATTAAGATTACAAGAAGCGCGGCGGCTACTGCTATCAGAGAAAACGGAAACCGCAGACGTCGGATATCAAGTCGGTTATGAAAGCCCAACGCATTTTAGCAGAGAGTACACTAGAATGTTCGGTATGCCTCTATTTTTGCATAATTATTATTGGAAGAAACAAAGAACGTCCCGACCATTCTTCAATGAATGGAAATGGGACGTTCTTTGATGTCATTCACAATTTATTTTATAACAGAACCTATACAATTCAAACCACCGTCAGCCAACTCATGAAGCGAATTAACCAGTAGCCTCCATCTTAGAAAGGCCTTAATTCCCACCAGAGATTTCGGTTATGCAAGCGATCGGGTAACCGCTCTCAATTTCCAGGCCACAAGCTCTTTGAAGGTTTCTTTTAAATTTGCATCCTTCTCTTTATCCAGTATTTTGAAAACATCATCCGAGCTTATCAATACCTTTTTACCATAGACCGTTACTTCCCACTCATAATCGATTCCCGTCTTTTTACGAACAGTGAACAAATCCTTGCACACCTTATTCGCCTCGTCGTTAATGGCCTGTATAGCTTGTGAAAAATGATCAAGTCTCTCCGTATCAACCGATTGCAGAATAAAACTCACCAATGAAACCCTCCTATAAATCGTATGTATGCTTTAACATAATACTATCAAATGACTTAAATTGGAACAGGTGTAAATTGTCGTAAATATATTGACGAAAATGATCACAAAATAGCGCAACTTATCATTAAAGAATGATTACCCGGTATTTAGCCTTAAGAAACGCGAAGACAGTTAGGGAGAAAGCTCGCTGTCTGTCTTTTTTAGAAACAAAAAGGTTGTGACCAGCTTGATCTTCGCCCCAAATATAATTGATAGTAACCCCACCAGATCACCTGAAGGCTTTCACAAAGAGATATCGGGACGGTGCCTGGTGAACTGCACAATGTGATCATGAGGCTGTGGATTACTCCTGTTTATCCAATAAGGCCAAAAATGTTCCTTTCGACATCTACAAGAAGCTGTCCCCCCCCCCCCCCCTACCAGTTGGGGACAGGAGTCAACCGTTCACGCTTACGACATCGGGTGGTGAGGTTCCGCGATCCCGTAGGAAATCCGGTTATCTTGGCGACCAGTATATAACGAATCTCTTCCGAGAAAATCGCTTCGATCTACAAGTTGCACTGGCAGATCGAAGTCTTTTTTCGGTGGATCAAACGGCACTTGAATGTCCCCACTTTGTTTGGGACTACGCCTAATGCGGTGTTTAGTCAACCTTATTTCGTCTTGCTGGTGTCCGTACTACTCAAAAGTGCCTATGATGAAATCCATTCGGCAGTTCCGCCTTCAGCGACTTGTCATTTGCCACTTTTACTCGCATGCTCAGTTTTCAACTCCTACCGACAGAGTGGGTAGTTCTATTATGTCGTTATAGGGTAACAAATACTGGTTAATCAACAGGCCTGTAAAATAACAGCCCTTATGGGCGGCTATGATGGATATGATTCCTTTTAAGTCCCTTTAACAAATTTGACGTTTCAACTATTTGACTACTCATTACTGAGCACTATGCCTATACTTAAAGATTAAGGTAAGAATGATTACAATTAGTACTAAAGACATGCTATTAGTTATGAGGAACGCATAACCAACACCTTCCAAAGCTAAACTAACTGCATACACCTCCATTAATCCGATACCTGCAAATAATAACAAAAAAGTTTTCTTATTTAAGTCTTTAACCGATTTCGTTCTAAAGATTTGAATTATTTGAGGTATCCACCCGAACGAAAGAATAACCCCTCCGATTAGCTGAAATAAAACAAAGACCATAAGATCCCCCTCCCTATAAGAAATTATATGCTCATTAGCCCCTTTAGTAACCTACCTACTAACTCCGAAGAAGACCCAATAAAAAGTCAAAAATAAAAAAGAGGTTTAGCTCCTCTTTCAAAAAAACGCCAATACATCCCCGGTTTAATTGTCCTTCCGTACCAACAGTGAACAACATTCCACATGTGTGGAGTACTTTGCAAAATGTAGATCAAATATAAAAGAAAGCTCATGAAAAACCTAATAGTTCTTGCTTCCGGATTATAAAATATGCATCATATCCATACCCGTACAAAACCCGGTTGGGGATGACTTTTTGTCCGTGAGATTGTGTTAAGATGATTTCCGTCTCGTCTCGGTACAGGCAGACATGCGGTTCTTTTGCCTCGAGATAGGGTACGGCTTTGAAACCCATAAATCGACTGTAGAAATCGGACGTCTTCTCTAGGTTGACCGTCGGAAAGACGCTATGGGATTGCAAAAGCCTTTTGCCTCTTGGAGCTTCCTTCCCCTGTAAATCTAACCACTCATTCCGAAGCAAAGCATATGTATACGTGTCGTGCCAGATAGGTTGCCCTTTCGAATCAAATTTAAAATAAACTGTTTGCAGCGCATGTCCTTCTCTTCTAAAACCTAATCGCTCCAGCAATCTATATGAAGACACATTATAAGGATTGCATTTGGCGATTACAGGTCTTATTTTTAAAGTTTCAAAGCCATACTTCAACAGCTCCCTGCAGGACTCCGTTGCCAGTCCCTTCCCTTGATAATCGGAATTAAAGACATAGCCAAGTTCCCAAGTCTGAAATGCCTCAGGTTCTTGTTGATTGAAATAGAGGTTGCCAATCATTTGCCCGGAAGAATTGAGACAAATACTTGTACAAGTCTTGCCCATCGTCCGGTCTAAATCTTCGGATCTCCAAACGCTCCGTATTTAAAGTATCCATTTCACATCTCCAATCGTTCGTATAGTTTATCTGATTTCCCAACTATAACAGAACAATGGATAATCATGGTATAAAAAAGCACTCGCATTGTGCGAGGACTCACAGGTTGAATGGAGACTCGTTACACCAATTAAAGGCTTGGAATGGAAGTCGGCTAAGTTCCCGGAAAAGCATATGCTTACGAAGTGGATTTTTGCGAAAGCAAGAATGATCCCACTATAGCTGGCCTGAGATTTTTTTTATAAACCACTCAACTTCTGAAATATATTTTTGTTGCTCCTCATCCGGAATCATATGACCAGACAGCAGGAATTCGACAACTTGGCAAGTAGGGAGTGATTGCAAGTACAATTGCAAGATTTCATCAGAAATATCGGATTGGATAACAGCTTCTTGATTTCTGCCGATAAAAAGAGTTACAGGTATCTGCAATTGCGATAATTGTGGAGAGAAGTCCACTTCTTTAGCATCCTTCCCCAGCCCTTCGAGAGCTTCGCGACGCATGAAGTTTAAAATAGGAATCTGCAAGTAAACAAGGTTACACCAAAATTCTACAGTTTCTGTTGCAACTCTATTATGTATTGGAGGTTGATCCACTAGGATAAGTCCCCGTATATTATGTTGATTCCGTATGCTCCACCCAAGGGCATAGGACGCTCCCCTAGAGAATCCAAGCACGCAGTAGTTTTGAAGCTGGCAATGCCTAACAATCGTTTCAATATCAGCCAGATGATCGGTAAGATCATAACCCGATTGGGGAGTTGAGCTTAAACCACGACCACGAAAGCTAAAAGCAATAACATGACTTGAAATACCAGACAGGAGTGGAATCGCTCTCTCTGCTGGCTCCCATAATCCCCCAATGATTAGAAGTGTTGGCACATCTGGAGAAGCGTCACCATTCTCTAACACATGCAAAGCGACAGATCCATTGTGAACAAAATAGCTTTTAATTTGAACCCCTCCCATCTATCAATATCCGGTAAAGAAATATACCTTAACTGTGTCGTATTTAAGTGTGCTCTTTTCCCTACAATTTCTATAAAAGGCTATATTCTTTCTACTATATCATAATAATGGATATATTTGGCATGATAAATAACCCCCCGATAACCTCAGCCCTAACTTTTTTCACTATACGGTAAAACAACAATAACCACCGACTAAAATGCGCACAGCATCTCATCCGGCGGTTGTGTTCATAATTTTAAGTCTATCGAATCATTCCAATTCATATTAAACTACATACCATCAAAAATTACACACTCCATATGTAGGAGTACTTTGCAAAATGTAGATTAAATAAAAATAAAAGCTCATGAAAACCTAGTCAGCAGTTAGTGCTCGCTTTTATTGGCAAGTTCATCGCGACTGATGTTTCTACAGCGTTAACCTGGCTGAGTTGAGATTTTGCGTTATTCAAGTCGTCTGCTTCGCCCCTTTACCTCTGTACCCACTGACCAGCACATCTGAAAGTAACCAACCGACACTCCCGACGAATTGTGCATGATTTGGGTGAAAAAGTAACTGTTTGATATTGTGATCGGTGGAAAGTGCGTCCGCACCTACCAGCTTCGTCTGTAGTGTGAGAGTTATTTGCTGATCAATGAGGCGTAAGATGCGAGGTTCATCAAGTTTGTTGTAAAGCAGGATATCCACTCTGCCATTTCTCTACACTCAAAGTCGAATCTCAGCCTTAAACACAATAACCGCTCTTCCTCCAACCTTGACTTGCGTTGGTTCTCCATTGTCTATATCTACAGATACACTAACAATCCCGCTGCGCCCAATAGCATATCCTTGTTCAGCATTAAAAGAAAATGAGGAATCATTATGTTCAACCAAACCGTGCTTAACCAAATATGCCCCAAGAGGACCATTGGCATTTCCCGTTACCGGATCCTCGTCAATACCAATTGCTGGAGCAAACATTCTTCCATGACTTAAAACATTCTTTGATTCTGACTCCAGTGTAAAAACAAAATATCCATTACAACCAATCTCTTTACTTATTTCGGCCAGTGTACGCATATCCGGCACAAGATTATTTAATGTACTTCTAGTTTTGATCCCGATTATGACTTTGGAGTGTCCCGTAGAAACAATTTGAACTGGACATCGCTTTTCCAATTCCTCCTCTTTTAGACCTAAAGCCTTAATTATTTTTTCACGTTCATTGATAGAAAAAGGTTGAGAGAACTCAATTTTGCCTTGAGTCATAACTACAGAATAATCGCTGCCCTCATTTACTATCGCGACAGGTAAAATCCCGATCGATATTTTCTGAACAACTGTACCTTCCTTTAACTTATTTTCTATGGCCCGAACATAGTGAGCTGCAATGGTAGCATGCCCGCATACCGGAACTTCAGTCTTCGGTGTGAAATATCTGATTCTCACCTCGTGATCAGGCCCATCCGGCGGCAATATAAATGCTGTTTCTGAATTATTCAGTTCGCGCGCAATGCGCAACATTTCCTGTTCAGAAAGTCCATCTGCATCCAAAACTACACCGGCAGGATTGCCTTTTAATTTTTCAGTAGTAAATGAGTCAACCTGATAGATCTGTACAATCCTCATCTTGTCGTCTCCATTTCACTTTCAAGTACCGACTGCTTACTAAATCTAATCTTAGCATATTTACACCAAAGTATTTGGCACAGGCCGACACTCTTTTGCTAAATTTAATTAGGCATTTCTACAATCTGATGTGAAATTTTAGTGGACCCTTTGTGGATTCAATTCCTTCGTTGGTACCTTGCTTATACTGTAATCACTTCTAAGGCGTTTTTGTTTCAAAAAGAATGCGCGAAAGACAACGAAAACTTATCATCTAAGAACATTTGTGCTTACCCTCTTGCCATAATATACTATAGTGATGGAGCAATAGAACGGCTTGCAAAGGCGATCGGCTAATCTCCCAGAAGGGAGGTGAGGCCATGGAGGTTTATCAAGCGTTGTCACTGATGTTCATGTTTGGCATGTTCATTATTGCGCTGCTAAATTACCTCAAAAAGAAATAGACCGCCCTCTCGCAAAGGATTACGGTCTATTTCCTGACTGATCTTCCAAAAGCCGCCGCCCCGAAAAGCGGCTATTGCACCCGAGAGTCGTGTTAACGCATAGATCTCTTTGCATTGTACTTTTTTTCTACCCAAACAATACCACGATTGAATCAAAATAAAAAGCAGCTGAAATTCAAAAGTATTTATACGCCTTGCATTTTTTGTGTTCTCAAGATTCCTAAAACTCCTATACATTAGTTTACTTAGTACAATACTAACCGAGTTCGATGCCCACGGTTTGCCTTGTATGTTTCAATTCCTTTTTTATTGAGCATCTTGGGGTTTAGAATTGACCAAGCCTCTTCTGCTCCACCCATTTTTACCTTTGTCTCACTGTTGTAGCTGGTCTTAAGCTTAACACTTTTTCTACCATCGGACAGAGGAGCTCTTATTTGCAGAAAAGGATGTGTTTCACCAGTCTTGCGGACTCAGATGCAGCTATTCACTCATACTTCCCTCAAATTAAGCTCGGATGGACGACATTAAGGGCTATAGGGTCCGCAAACCAGAGTAAAGGTAGTATAAACCAGAAATAGCAGCAATACGGTCCGCAGCGTCAAAAATACTATGGTTTATAGCCATGAAATCATGCAAGCATCCGGCAGTATTCACACAGTAACCTTTGAGCACCGAATTGTTCCCCACTTCCGGGTATGAGCAAGCGGATGGGCCGGAATTGAGATGTACTAAATGCTTGGCAATGGTCTCTTTAACCCGCTTCGAATGTATGCTTGCGTGCAAAAATGCTATAATAAACAGATTCAAGCGACCATCCAGTTCACAGAAGGGAAAGGAGAAACATCCATGAATATGAAACAATTGAATCGGATTCACACGGGAAAGGGTTTTATCGCGGCTTTGGATCAAAGCGGCGGAAGCACTCCTAAAGCTCTGCTGCAATATGGCATTAAGGAAGACCGTTATTCCAATGATGAAGAGATGTTTGAATTGGTGCATGAGATGAGAACGCGTATTATTAAAAGTCCTGCGTTTGATTCCGAGTATATTTTGGGTGCCATCTTATTTGAGAACACAATGGATCGTTCCATTGACGGTCAATTTACCGCCGATTATCTTTGGGAACAGAAAGGCATTGTGCCTTTTTTAAAAGTCGATCAGGGTCTGGCCGACCTTGAAAACGGGGTTCAACTCATGAAACCCATTTCCGGGTTGGATGACCTTTTGAAGCAGGCGGTCCGGAGAAATATTTTTGGGACAAAGATGCGATCTTTGATTAAGGAAGCTAACCCTATTGGCATCAAAAAAGCCGCCCAGCAGCAGTTCTCCATCGCTAACCAAATCGCTGAATATGGTCTGGTACCGATTATCGAACCGGAAGTCGATATTCACAGCGCGGATAAGGCTCAATCGGAAAAACTTTTAAAAAAAGAGCTCTCCGCTCAATTATCCGCGCTTGGGAAAGATGTAAAAGTTATGCTTAAACTGTCCATACCAACGGAAGACAATTTCTACAGCGATTTAATTGAAGATCCGCATGTGGTACGGGTCGTGGCCTTGTCAGGCGGCTATACTCAATCGGAAGCCAATGAAAAGCTGGCCCGTAATCACGGATTAATCGCCAGTTTCTCCCGAGCTCTATCCCAGGGGCTCAGCGATCAACAAACGGATGATGAGTTCAACGCAATGCTCGCAAAATCCACTCAGGATATCTACGAAGCCTCCATTACTTAAGGGAGGTTATAGAGCGACCCCGAGCTTTGAACAAGCTCGGGGTCGTTTTAGGGTCTGGCAGTTTGTTGGTTAGTTTTAGAATTTGTTGGCGCCCAAGGGGATCGAACCCCTGACCTCATCGCTGCCAGCGATGCGCTCTGGCGTGATGGTTGGTTTCACTGCCCCCCTAAAGATTAATCAGGGGAATAAGGGGTTTTAAGTTTCCGCCCTTTCGTTCGTTGTTCCCTTCTTATATCCCCCGCTCTTTGTGCAATTCGCGAGGTAACATCTAGACATCTGCGCGAGTTAAATAATTTAATTCCTTGCAAGCGTAATTCAGCGTTTATGCCGCTAAACACCTCACATTCGGTAATGACCGAAAAATACATATTCATTCTATCCTCTTTGGCTTGACGTGCAAAAGACATAGCGTCAGGTTCTCCTGCCAAAAAAGCGATAGCAATGTTGGTATCAATTAAATAACCTCTCATCAATTCCACTCTTCCTCACGCATTCTCCGAACCTCATCTGTCAGTTCTTTTGCTTCGTTAGGAGTCAATATACCGGCGGATTCAAGAATATCATCAATCGAGTAGTCATCTTCAACTTCTATTGTATCGTTATCCAGGTCGATTTTGACTTTACTTTGGGTTATATTCATTTTTTCTAAAATCGAACGTAGTTCACGAGCTGTTTGTTTATCCATTCTTTTAGGTACAGTCATGACTTTATTTAGCCTCCTATGAGGAATTTAAGGATAGTATAACATGTAAACATTAAATAAAAAAAAGGCGGGCATTGCCGCAGTTCACTATGAAAATACATTCTCTTTTCCGGGGTAATCCGGTTTTTGGTTGAAGGCATGAATACCTCCTCCTTCCTTACCCTTTATTACCCCTTAGGAGAATCTTTCCACAGTGAAACGGGCAGGCGTAGAAAAAAACGCTAACCAAATCCAAATATCAACGCTTTTTTTGTACGCCCAGCATGAGCAAATTCAAACAACAAAAAAACGGCATTTCTGCCGTTTTCTATAATATGGACTCTCAGGGACTCGAACCCTGGACCAATTGATTAAGAGTCAACTGCTCTACCAACTGAGCTAAGAGTCCATGTTGGTATTTGGTGGAGCCTAGGGGGATCGAACCCCTGACCTCATCGCTGCCAGCGATGCGCTCTCCCAGCTGAGCTAAGGCCCCAAGTTTCATGTTAAAATGTTCCGTTTGAGCAGTAAGCTCAGCCACTCTGCCAAGCTTAAGCTCCGTAGGCGACTCCTATATAATATAAAAAATCGACAGGAGTGTCAACACTTTTTATACGAAAAAGAAATCGCCGCAGATTACAGACCGCTCATCTCCGACGTACTCTTAGAGAGCAATCCCTTTAGTTCCTTCATAAACATGTTGATGTCTTTAAACTGGCGGTATACGGATGCGAAACGGACGTAGGCTACTTCGTCGACCGGGTAGAGCTGCTCCATAACCAGTTCACCGATCTGCTGGCTGTCTACTTCTGCGACCGCTATGCCGCGCAGGGATTTCTCAACCTCGGAGACGATCATCTCCAGCTGTTCCACCGACACAGGGCGCTTCTCGCAGGCGCGGATAAGACCGCGCAGTATTTTGTCGCGGCTGAATTCTTCCCGGCTGCCATCCTTCTTGATGACGATCAAAGGCGTCTCCTCAATCATCTCAAAGGTGGTAAAACGCTTGCTGCAGCGCTCGCATTCACGCCTGCGCCGGATCGACTTGTTCTCATTGGCCGGACGCGAGTCAAGCACTTTAGTATTGGTGTGATCACAGTAAGGGCATTTCATAAGCTTAATCACTTCCTTTTGCAAAATGGTGTATTTCCCGCTCCGGCAATCCTGCGGCTCTAATCGCGTTAATTCTTATTTCCATTAATCACCTTTAGATTATGGTTATGAATATTGCAAGTCCTGCACATAATACAGTTACCAACCGATAGGAGGTGAACAGCAATGGGCCAAAACAACAGCTCCAATAACTTGGTAGCACCAAGATCAAGCGCAGCCCTGGAACAACTGAAATTTGAAGTTGCCCAAGAACTAGGCATTACGCTATCCCCAGACGGGTATCAAGGCAATAAAACTTCTTATGAAAACGGTTCGATCGGTGGTTACATCACTAAACGTCTTGTAACACTGGCTGAACAACAATTGGCAGGTCAATTCCACTAAACCTGTCGCCATAAGCTTGCCTAAAGAAGTATTGAACGGCTTCCGGGCTGTTTAATACTTCTTTTTACTCGTAAAAAAGTTTGGCCTAAAACTCGCTGTAAATATCTGTGTACTGTTCATAATAATAAATCACGCGCTGGACATAGTGGCGGGTCTCGCCAATTGGAATGTTCTTGACTGCTTCCTCAGTCCCATCCCATACCTCCTGTTCCAGCCAACGCTGAACGTTGCCCGGCCCGGCGTTGTAGGCGGCAATTACGGCTATACGGTTACCGTCAAACTGCCTGGACAGAGAATGCAGATACCATGTACCCAGTTCAATATTGGCTGAGGGCTCCTGCTTCAGGCGCTCCAAAGACACATCGGGGAGCTTGGCCTTTTCTAGCGCCCAGTTGGCGGTATCCGGCATGAGCTGCATCAGGCCGAGCGCTCCTTTTTTTGACTCCTGCCCGGTCTTGAAATTAGTCTCTACTCGGATGATCGAAGCGACAAGAAACGGATCCATCTCATAGGTGAGACTATGCTTGCGGATTTCATTCTTATAATAAATCGGATAAAACCACGACATCCAGTTCGTGCTCAGAAACAATACTGCGGTAAAACCAATGAATAAGAGCAGCAGGACTCTTTTTTTACGCAGCCATTTCATGAGAGACCCAGCCTGTCCCAAAGTTCGGCAACCTGCATCTCGGTATGCGCCAAATCCCCGCTGTTGTCGATAACATAGGTAGCCTTATCGCGTTTCAGTTCAATATCCATCTGCGCATTCAACCGGTCCTCTGCCTGCTCCCTGGACCAGTTATTCCGCTCCATTAATCGAATCAGCTGCACCTCTCGGGGCACATACACTAGCACAATCTCTTCAAACATCCCCTGAAGATTGGATTCAAACATAAGCGGTATATCCACAATAATTAACCGCTCCGGCTCTTGTTGATCCATAGCCTGCATACAGCTGCGGATTTCCTGCCGAATGGCCGGGTGTGTCAAATCATTCAAGGTCTGCCTCGCCTCGGGGTCACGAAAAACGATCTCGCCCAGCTTGGCCCGATCCAGCGTTCCATCAGGAGATAGGATATCCTTTCCGAAATGCCGCACAGTGGCGGCCAGCACCTGGTGTCCGGGGAGCATAACTTCTCTGGCGATGACATCGGCATCAACCAGCCCAGCTCCCTTGTTCACAAACAGTGCAGACACGGTGCTTTTTCCGGATGCAATCCCTCCGGTTAAGCCCAAAATCATGTTTTCACCTCATAACAGCTTCATTATTCCCATTATTATTAACATTAAAGCAGGCAATACAGCCGCATTCTTCATCCAGATGCTTCCGGCAAACCGGAGTCCCGTCCTCATTCCCATGACCAGGAAGGTTCCGCTGAACAGAGCGATCGCAATGGCCGTCCATACCGGCTGGAACCCGAGCAGTGCTGCTCCAAGACCTGCTCCAAAAGCATCAAGCGAAAGGGCTATGCCCAGCACCATCGCTTCCACCGACGATATACTGCCGGAATCATCCATATCCGCCGAGGATGGGGTGCGCAGAATTTGAATGACGATCCCAAGATGGCGTAGCTCGAGTGAAAACACCGCAGGCTTATCGGTCTCGACTTCAGCGCTCACAGGCACAACATCTTCTTCCTGTTCCCTTTCCTTCTGAATCAGCATTTGTATCAGCGACCAACAACCCATCAATAGAAGAATTACAGCTCCGACCGCCGAAGCGGCATGTGGAGATACAACCCGGGCCAAGAGCACCCCAACCTGCATGGAGGCCCCAATGACAACGCCTGAACATAGCGAAATGATGAGAATGGAGAGCAGCGGTATTTTCATTTTGCGCAAGCCATATGTAACACCTACACCAAAACCATCCAGACTCAGGGCAAACGCCAGCAGCAGTAAAGAAAAAAGTGGGCTGAACACCCGTATCCCTCCCGTGAAGAACCGGCAGCCAGCGGATAGATCCGGCAGCTGCGTTCGCTGTATTAAACATTCTTCACACAGTATATGGGCGGGACAGGCAGAGGGTGCCACCCTTTTGCAGCGGCATGGACATTTGAAGTCACTGCAAACTGCAATCTAACTCAGATCTCGTGTAAGCTTGGGCGCTGACAGCTTGGACAATAATGCGTGCCGCGACCTCCAACCACCGTTTTTTCGATCATGGACCCGCAAGAAGAGCACGGTTCGTGTTTACGGCCGTAGATCAGCAGCTTCTGTTGATACGTACCGCTCTCCCCCTGACCATTCACATACGACTTAATGGATGAACCCCCGGCATTCACAGCTTCCGTTAATGTAGACACAATGGCGTGATGCAGCCTATCCAGCTGTTCTCCGGTTAATGCTCTAGCACTGTCTTCCGGATGAATACCGGCCCGGTGCAGCGACTCATCTACATAAATATTACCGATGCCGACCACATATTCCTGATTGAGCAGCAGCGACTTGATTTTGGTGCTTTTGCCGGACACAATTTCCTTGAACCTCTCACGTGTAAAAGAAGGCTCGAGCGGCTCCTGCCCCAGCTTCTTCAAAGGCGGAAGCAATAAATCTTCACCCTGCTGGAACAGATGCATCGTACCAAACTGGCGGACATCATGGTAACGCAGTTCAGTACCGTCCGTGAAATGAAAAATAACGTGTGTATGCTTGTCCAAAGGATCTTTGCTGCTGTAAAGGCCGTATCGCCCCTCCATCCGCAGATGGGACACGATCACCAGTCCGTCCAGCACAATGCGCAAAAACTTGCCTCTCCGCTCCACATTTACAACTGTATGACCCGCCAGCATATGGGCAAAGGCCTGGGTATCATCCGGCCGCTGAATAATCCGCGCCAGCCGGACGGTTACATTCTCTATCTGCTTGCCTTTAATAAGTGCATTGAGTGTTGTCTTCACGGTCTCTACTTCCGGCAATTCCGGCATGATGTCTTCACCTCTACTCCATTATAACGGATATGGATTAGGCGCGGGGACCTATTTCGCTTCATACCAGTTGCTTCCATAACTTACCTCCGCTTTAAGCGGAACGGACAGCTTCAGCGCACCCTCCATCACTTCCGGCAAAAGAGACTTCATCAGCTCCAGTTCATCCTCCGGCACCTCAAAAACCAACTCATCGTGTACCTGAAGCAGCATGCGGCTCTTGAGCTTGCGGTCAAAGAGTGCTTTATCCATATGCACCATGGCCAGCTTAATAATATCGGCAGCTGTTCCCTGTATTGGGGTGTTCATCGCTGTACGTTCCGCAAACGAACGCAGATTGAAGTTGCTGGCATTAATCTCCGGGAGATAGCGGCGGCGTTCCAGCAGTGTAGTCACGTAGCCTTGCTTCTTCGCCTCAACCACAATGTCGTCCATATAACGGCGCACACCCTTGAATACTTCAAAATACTGCTCGATAAAATGGGAGGCTTCCTTTCGGGTAATATTCAGATTCTGCGACAGACCATAGTCGCTGATTCCGTAGACAATCCCGAAGTTAACCGCCTTGGCGGAACGGCGCATATTACTGTCCACCTGCTCTGCGGTCACACCAAAAACGTCCATGGCCGTCTTTGTATGAATATCCATATCCTGCACGAAGGCTTCCTTCAGACGTTCATCATCCGAAATATGGGCTAGTACGCGCAGCTCGATCTGTGAATAATCCGCCGCCAGTATGGTCCAACCAGGCTCGGAAGGGACAAATACTTTACGGATTTTGCGGCCTTCCTCCAGCCGGATCGGAATGTTCTGCAAATTAGGAAATTGGCTGCTGAGCCGTCCCGTAGCCGCGATGGTCTGCCGGTAAAACGTGTGTACCTTCCCTGTCTCCGGTGAAATTTCCTTCAACAGTCCTTCCACATACGTGGACTGCAGCTTGGCAATCGTCCGGTATTGCAAAATCAGGCGTACCACATCATGATAGGGTGCCAGCTTTTCCAGTACCTCAGCGTCCGTAGAGTAACCGGTTTTGGTCTTTTTGACGACAGGCAGGCCAAGCTTCACAAACAGGATTTCTCCAAGCTGCTTCGGCGAGTTCAAATTAAACTCTGTCCCGCAAATATCGTAAATTTCCGTTACCAGCTTGGCGATTTGGGCTTCGAATTCCTTGCCAAGCTCTTTGAGATCATCCCTGTTCACAGCGATGCCCTGCTTCTCCATATCCGCAAGGATACGCGATAATGGCATCTCCAGATCCTCGAACAAGCCCTTCATCGCCGTATCCATCAGCTCTTGCTTCTGCTTCAATACAATTCCAAGTACGGTTGCGCTCTTGCGGGCTACGTGATTACCCAGCACATCAAGATCCGGCACTTTGTATTTGGCGCCTTTCCCAAAGACATCCTCGTCCGCAGACAGTCGGGGCAACCCGTACTTGACTGTCAGATCGCTTAGATTCTGGTTCGCTTCGGTAGGGTCCAGCAAATAGGCCGCCAGCTGCACATCATGCGCTGCCCCGGCAAAAGGGATGCCCTGCCAGTGAAGGGCCAGATCCGCACGGTGCAGATCATAGCCGCTTTTCGGTACAGTCTCGTCCCTTAGCCATTCCTGCAGCTTGGCTGCAGCCGGACTTTTCAGCAAATGAAATGGCACGAAATAATGCCGCTCCTCGGAAGACAGTGCCAGCCCGATAACCTCAGCGCGATGCGGATTCTCCCCGTTGGTCTCCACATGCAGCGCAGTGATTCCAGGAAGCTTGGTTATGAGCTCGTCCAGGACTTCTTCGTAAATAATGGTTATATCCAGCTCCGCTTCTGCCGGTGTTTCTCCCTCTCCGCCTGCAGCGGGGGCATTGCCACTCAGGGACAGACGCTCCAGAAGCGATTTGAATTCCAGCTTCGCCAGAGCAGGTCCGGCTGTATCCTTGTTCAATCCGTTAAAAACCATATCCTCCCACGAGTGCTCCAGCGGAACTTCCCGGTGAATGGTTGCCAGCTTCTTGCTCATCACGGCGTCTTCCGCATGAGCCTCTAGCTTTTCCTTCATCTTGCCCTTGAGCTCACCTGTTCCGGCAAGCACTCCCTCGACAGAGCCGAACTGGTGGAGCAGCTTCAGCGCCGTCTTCTCGCCGACACCCGGTACACCGGGAATATTATCGCTGGCATCTCCCATCAGACCCTTGAGGTCGATAATTTGCTCCGGCGTCAGATTATATTTCTCACGGATTTGCTCCGGACCATAAAGCTCGACTTCAGTTACGCCTTTCCGGACAAGCGCCACCGTCGTATGCTCTGAAGCAAGCTGCAGCATATCCTTGTCTCCGGAGACGATCATGACCTGGCGCCCTTCCTCATCCGCCTGGCGGGAGATCGTACCGATAATATCGTCAGCCTCATAACTGCCAATCTCAAACTGCTGCACACCAAGCTCGCGCAGCAGCTCCTTGAGCATCGGGAACTGCTCCGACAGCTCCGGCGGTGTCTTCTGTCTTCCGCCCTTGTAATCCTGATAGCCCTCATGGCGGAACGTCACCTTGCCCGCGTCGAAGGCAACGATCATATGAGTAGGCTTATGATCCTCAATTAAACGCAGCAGCATCGTTGTGAATCCAAATACTGCGTTTGTAGGATGTCCTGCTGTATTGGTCAACGGCGGCATCGCGAAGAAAGCACGGTAAATAATATTATTTCCATCTATGAGTATCAACTTGTCCACATTAGCACCTCGCCTTTATCTTGCTTACTTCTTACATATTAACATATGCCTCCGGCAAAACAGAACCCGGCTCGTTGAGAGCAGTATATAGGTGGGCGTTTTGGGCGGACGCTACGCGAACGGACCGTTGCTACAATCGCTGTTGTCTCCAGATTTTTTTAATTTACCTTTAGTGGTAAAAATCCGGAAACAACGGATCAAAAATGCCAAATGGCAAGCCTCCAATAACCCGGAGGCTTGCCACTTTTCTGATTTTGGGAGTCATCAAAACGAAGTAAGGCCGTCTCATTCGTAGAAAATTCTACTTATGGAACAGCCCTTCTTCTTTCTTTTATATAACACCAATCACATTAACTTCGCGTTTACTGATTCAAATCCGGGCGTTTTCCTGTAACCAGGTACACAACGCTCTCTCCGATATTCGTCGCATGGTCGGCAATTCGTTCAATATAACGGCCGACAAGCGTAAGCAGCATCGCCTGGGATACGGAGTCCGGCTTCTCAACCATGTATGCGTACAGTTCATTGATCATCGCACTGTACAAGTGGTCAACCTGATCGTCGTCCTGTGCCATTTTGTAAGCCAGATCAGTGTTCTCATCCAGATAGGAAAGGATCGCTTCGGTGGTCATGACTCTTACAATGTCAGCCATACGCGGAATATCGACGAGCGGCTTGATCAGCTGCTGTCCTTGAATACGCATTGTCACTTTAGCTACATCCAGAGCCAGATCTCCCATGCGTTCCAGATCGCTTGAGATTTTGAAGGCCACGAGAATACGGCGTAAATCCTTCGCAACCGGCTGCTGCGTCACGATCAACCGCGAACCGATGTCCATGATTTTCTCTTCCATAGCGTTAAGCCGGATATCTGCTTTTACAATTTCCTGAGCACGTGCTGTATCGAGGTTTTGAAGTGACAGTACAGCACCTTCAAGGGCGTCTGTTACATGCTCACCCATCTGCTGCAAAAGAGAGCGCAGCTCTTCGAGGTCTTTATCGAATTCTTTTCTGCGAATCATAAATAGAGCGATCCTCCTCAAATCATATGGTCAACTAGTCAGGTTCAGGGTAGTCCTGGCCTTGACAGGTCTAACTCAGCCAAAACGTCCGGAAATATAATCCTCAGTGCGGGAGTCCTTGGGATTGGAGAACAGCAGCTCTGTATCTGCCGCTTCTACAATTACACCATTCAGGAAAAATACAGTGCGTCCCGACACACGGGCAGCCTGATGCATGTTATGTGTAACCATAACGATCGTATATTTACTTTTTAACTCCTGAACCAATTCTTCAATTTTAAGTGTGGATACCGGATCGAGAGCAGAGGTTGCCTCGTCCATGAGCAGGATGTCCGGCTGCACCGCCAATGCTCTGGCAATACAAAGACGCTGCTGCTGTCCACCGGACAAGCTAAGGGCGGATTTCTTCAGGAAGTCCTTGACTTCCTCCCACAGGGCAGACTGCCGCAGACTTTGCTCCACCAGGTCGTCCAGCTCGCTTTTGGAACGAACACCGTGCAGACGTGGACCATACGCCACATTGTCATAGATGGATTTCGGAAAGGGATTGGGCTGCTGGAATACCATGCCAACCTGCTTGCGCAGGCTTTCCACTTCTACCCCGTCATCATAAATATTTCTGCCGCTGATGCTGACAGTCCCTTCGATGCGCGTCCCCGGAATCATATCATTCATACGGTTCAAAGTACGCAGCAAGGTGGACTTTCCACAGCCGGACGGCCCGATAAATGCGGTAACCGCTTTTTCAGGAACTTGCAGATCAACGCTTTTCAGCGCGTGAAACGATTCATAGTAGAGATCAAGCTTCTCTATGTCAATGATGGATTTCATTTGTGTTTGCGTCTCCTTCTCATCATCTTCCGTTCCCAATGATAAGCTTTTAGTGTAAATGCAGTTGGCGAGAATTGTTAGCGCATTGTAAAATCATTTGTAATTTGTGGAACAAAAAACCCCTGTCATTTAAGTGACCGGAGCTCTCTTTTTCTTAACAACCAGCTTGTAGCCTACGCCGCGGATGGAGTCGATATGGACCGATTCGGGATCAAGCTCCAGCTTTTTGCGGAGTGAGCTGACATGAACATCCACGGTTCGCTGCCCTCCGATATAGTCAAAGCCCCATACGGCATTCATAAGATCATCGCGTGTTAATACTACGCCTGGTTTACGGGCCAAATAGAGCAGTACCTCGAATTCCTTCGGGCGAAGGTTAATACTCTGCCCTCCCAGCGAGACCTCATAGCGCTCTGGATAAATCTCCAGCTGCCCCAAAATAATCGTGGAGGCCGACACCTCATGTTCCACAGGAGCCTCCTCGGCCAGACCAGAAATGCGGCGCAGCACAGCGCTCACCCGGGCCAGCAGCTCTGACACGCCAAAAGGCTTGGTGATATAATCATCAGCGCCGGATTTCAGCCCCCGGACTACATCCTCCTCCGCGTTTTTGGCCGTAAGTACGATCACAGGTGTACGGATACCTTGTCCACGCAATTTATCCAGAATATCGATCCCATTCATGCCCGGAAGCATCAGATCCAGTACAATTAAATCAAACGGCTCTCTAACAGCACGGTCATATCCAGCCGTCCCATGATCCTCAACCGTCACCTCGTAACCTTCCTGTGTTAAATTATACGACAGCAGTCGGGCCAGCGTCGGTTCGTCTTCAATGACAAGTAATCGTTGTGCCATAGTTTCCCCCGTCTTCATAATAGAATATGCCCATCATATCATCGGATTGTCAACGCGGTGTAAAAAAGCACGATTTTTTAATAAATGTATTCATTATACCCCTTCTTCCTCCTGCAGCAGCGGCAGCTCCAGAATAAACGAGCTTCCGATCCCGAGATTGCTCTGTACCGAAATGACGCCCCGGTGCAGTTCAACGAGATGCTTGACGATGGAAAGCCCAAGTCCTGTACCCCCGGAGCTCCTTGAACGGGCCTTATCGACCCGGTAAAAGCGCTCGAAAATACGCGGCAGATCTTTGCGGGGGATACCCATTCCCGTATCGCTTACTGTGAAAATGACGCTTTCCGTTCCGTCGTAATTCTGCTTATTTACAGCCGATACTCTGACACTGCCGCCCTCATGCGTATAATTAATGGCATTGGAGAGCAGATTCATAAAGATCTGGCGCAGCTTATCCTCATCGCCCTCCATGAACAACTCCTCCGGCACCTTGGCACTGAGGCTGATATTCTTCTTCTCGGCCACTTTGCTCATCGTCTCCAGCATCGAGTCGAAAAATGCGGACAGATGAACGGGTGAACATACTAAAGGCGTACGTTTGGATTCAATCTTGGATAATTCCAGGATATCGCCGATCAGACGGTTCAGACGCTCGTTCTCATCATAAATAATCTGCAAAAAGGAACGGGCCATCTTCTCATCGGTAACCCCCCCGCCAAGCAGGGTTTCGGCAAAGCCTTTAACGGCTGCAACCGGTGTTTTCAATTCATGAGAGACGTTGGCGACGAACTCGCTGCGCATTTTTTCCAGACGGCGGATTTCCGTTACTTCCTGGAGAAGAAACAGCATTCCCCGGTACGAACCATCCTGTGTCATTGGAACTCCATCAAGCCTTATAATGCGCTCTCCCGGATTATAAATACTCCGTTCCTCATGAATGGCCTCCTTACGGGAAAGCCCCTCCTCCACCAGCCGGGTAAGCTCATAATGACGTTTTAATTCAAGGAAAGACCGGCCGGCCATATCACTGTTGTCCACGTCCAGCATTTTCTCTGCCGCGCGGTTCAGAAGGGCTACCTCCCCCTCGGCACTGACCATGAGAATACCGCCAGTCATGTTATCAAGTACACTCTGCAAAAGATCCTCGTTATCGCGAATCGTCTTTAGCTGGGCCTGCAGGCTGTCCGCCATAACATTGATCGCCGCAGCGAGCTGGCCTATTTCATCCTTACGCTTCATATTCACCCGGGCATCATAGTCGAGATCTGTAATTCGGCGGGCTACCCGGGTAATCTGCTCCAGGGGCGACGTCATGCTGGATGCCACCTTATAGCTGACCAGAGTAGCCGCGATGAACAGCAGCACCAGACCGCCAGCCATATACAACCACGCGCGGTTTAAGCCTTTGTCCACAGCATCAAGTCCCATGGAGAGACGGATATATCCGTCGAAGCCCTGTTCTGAAGTGACGGTGGCGGCAACGTAGAGCATTTCCCGTTTCAAGGTATCGCTATACCGAATAGCTCTGCCAATACCTTCCTTGGCGGCAATCCGTTCCTCCTCCCGGTTCGAGTGGTTGTCCATTAGCAGCGGGTCCTTCTCGGAGTCCCCAATGACCCGCCCGTCCTTCGTGATGAAAGTCACCCGTGAATTCGTCAGCTTTGCTATTTTCTCGGCCTGCCCAGTATAGTAAGTATACGCATCAGGAGCATTCATATCCTGAAACTGAAGTGTCCCTTCCAGCACATTTATTTCCCGGGACATGTTCTCTTCCAGGGCGACGATATGGGAATCCTTGAACAGTTGAGCCATCGTAAAGCCGGCACCCAACATGGAAATGCCGATCAGGAACATTAGTATAAAAGTAAGACGAATCCGAAACGGTCTCATTGAACTCCTGCCTCTTCCTGTTTTCATAATTCTTACTTGAACACGGGCTCCCGAAATTGGGTCAGCTTAGCCGCAGAATCCTTCTCTACATCGGCATGCAGACTGTTGCCGTGGGCATCCATCGTAACAATGGCGGCAAACCCGTCAACCTCCAGGTGCCACATCGCCTCGGGTATGCCAAATTCCATGAAATCAACAGCGTTTACCTTCTTGATGCATTCCGCATAATACTGCGCTGCCCCGCCGATCGCGTTAAGGTATACACCCCCGTGCTCCTGGAGAGCCTGCAGCGTCTTGGGTCCCATGCCGCCTTTGCCGATAACGGCGCGAATGCCGAATTTCTTAATGATATCCCCTTGATAAGGCTCTTCCCGGATACTCGTTGTAGGTCCGGCTGCCTTCACATGCCAGCCCTCTTCGTCCTTCAGCATAACCGGGCCGCAGTGATAGATAACCGCACCATTCAGGTCAACCGGGGACTCGTGGTCGATCAAATATTTATGCAGCGCATCGCGTCCAGTATGCATCTCTCCAGACAGAATTACAACATCTCCCACGCGCAAGCTGCGAATATCGTCCTCGCTGATCGGTGTAGTGAGGCGAACCTCACGCGACTCGCCCGTTACCTTGTTATCGCCTGCAGCAGGCTCGGCTCCTCCCTCCACAGAAATGCCTGTTCCGCTCTCATACAGCCAATCCTGAATCGTTCCTGTCGAGGGATCGATCAGCACTCCCTGGCGGCGGTATGCCCAGCAGTTATAAGCAACGGATACGAAAAAACTGGCCGGCAGCCGGTTCATAACGCCGATCTTACAGCCCAGCAGCGTGACCTCACCGCCGAACCCCATCGTTCCGATGCCCAGCTTGTTGGCGTTCTCCATAACGTAATCTTCCAGCTTCTGCAGGTCATCAACCGGATTCACATCGTCTACCTTGCGGAACAGCTGTTTCTTGGCCAGCTCGTAACCAGTTGTGCGGTCTCCACCGATGCCGACACCGATAAAGCCGGCGCTGCAGCCTTGGCCCTGCGCCTGATAGACAGAATGCAGGATACATTTGCGGATGCCGTCGAGATCACGGCCGGCTTTACCCAGGCCTTCCAGCTCAGCCGGAAGGCTGTACTGAATATTTTTATTTTCACAGCCGCCGCCCTTAAGAATAAGCCGTACATCTATACCTTCCTCTTCCCACTGTTCAAAATGAATGACCGGCGTACCTGCGCCCAGATTATCCCCGCTGTTCTCGCCGGTTAGCGAATCGACGGAATTGGGACGCAGCTTGCCGTTTTTCGTCGCCCGGGAGATCGCGCTGTGAATCGCCTTCTTCATTTCAATTTGATTGGCTCCCACAGGAGTGTGAATAATAAATGTCGGCATGCCGGTGTCCTGACAGATCGGTGAGACCTGAAGCTCTGCCATACCGATATTCTGTGCAATGGTAGTCAGCGCCAGTCCCGAGCGGGTTGCCATATCTTCAAGCGCGCGCCCTTTGGCAACTGCACGGCGTACATCGCCAGGTAAATTTGTAGAGGTCTCCACGATAAGGTTATAAATGCTGTCTTCAAAATGCTGCATCCTCTTCTCAGCTCCCCTTCAGTCCCAGGTTGTCTCAATATTCTTTAATTATTTATTATAATATCATACTTAAATACCTTCCACGATCCGTTTTGAACGAACAGAGACCTCACGGAATAATTCCTCTTCATCTATAGTCAGGAGCTGGCGGTTCCTCATCAGTATTTTTCCATTAACGATGGTTGTATCTACATCCCCGCCATTGGCGCTATAAGCAAGGAGAGAAGTGAGATTATGAGCGGGCTGTAAATGAGGCTTGTTCAGGTCGATCAAGATCAGGTCGGCTTTTTTCCCTATTTCAAGAGTTCCCGTTTCATGGCCAATATTCAGCAGCTTTGCGCTCTCCACAGTCGCCATTAGGAGAGCCTGGTGCGCCGAAAGCCGGGTGGGGTCGCCGTAATCCACCTTTTGCAGCCAGGCAGCGGCTTTAATCCCTTCGAACATATCCACCGTAGTTGCACTGCCTGCCCCATCCGTTCCTAATCCCACGGTAATTCCCAGCTCCATCATCCGGGATACAGGCGCAATTCCGCAGCCCAGCTTCAGGTTGCTGACCGGATTGTGGGATACTCCGCCGCGCATTCCCTGCAATAAGCCCACATCTCTGCGGTTCAAATGCACACAGTGTGCAAGAAGTACATGGCTCTTCTCAAACAAGCCATTATGGTATAAATATTCGGTTGGAGTCATATTATACTTATCGCGAATCTGGACGACCTCTTCCTTCGTCTCCGCCAAATGGATGTGAACGGGGATATTTCTCTTTTCCGCAAGTGTAATAACCTCTCTTAGCGGCTCCGGCGGACATAGATACGGAGAGTGCGGACCGAGCATGGTCGTAATCCTCCCTTCTGCTCCTCCGGTCCAGGCTTCAATCAAATCCAGAGCTTCAGATAACCGGCGCCCCCCGTCCTCCTCCATAAAAACGAGCCCTCTGGTAAGCGAAGCCCTCATCCCGGTTTCTTGTACAGCAGCGGCAATCTCATTCATATGAATGTACATATCGGCAAAAGCAGTCGTCCCCGACCGGATCATTTCAGCCATGGACAGCTTCGCACCCCAATAAATGTCCTCGGGAGTCATCCGTTCCTCTGCGGGCAGCATTTTCTTTTCCAGCCAATCCATGAGCTTCAGGTCGTCCGAGAATCCACGCAGCAGGCTCATTGGCGTATGCTGATGGGCATTGATCAGTCCCGGCATTGCGACCATACCACTTCCATCGATAATCTCATCCGCCGGAGTATTGATTTCCGGGCCGATTTCCGAGATGATATCTCCATTAATCAAAATATCACCTAAAATAGGTGCCTCATCTTGCTCCTTCATAGTGAGAATGGTTACGTTCTTAATCCGAATTTTCATAGCTATACCTCCAAATGTATATGTGATTGAACTACACAAGGGTAAACCCTCCCGTTAGGAGAAGGTCAATAGAGATTCCTGGAAAGGTGATGACATGAAGATCAAAGAGGCTGCGGATAAGCTCAAAATTTCGGCCAGAGCGATCCGCTTTTACGAGGAAAAAGGCCTGATCTCCCCCTCCAAAAGGGATAATACATACCGCGACTTTAGTGAAAAAGAAATCTGGAGGCTGCAGACGATTATTTCTCTCCGCGAAGCGGGCATGCCGGTGGAGGATATCCGGAAGGCGCTGCTTGAAATGGAAGGGCAGGACCATGAGGAGCTGCAATACTACCTGGAGCTTCAGCGCTCCGTTCTGTTCGGGAAGTGGGTGGAACTCAAGCATGTCATTGATACAACCGACTATATGATCGATATGGTTAAAAAGCAGAAGGCGCTGCCGATTGACGACATCTACGCGCTTGCCGAAAGCTCACGGAGACTGCGGGAGCACCGCAGCAGCTGGCAGGATAAATGGAACTTTGACATGCGTGCAGGTATTCATGATGAATATGTATCGAAGGAAACTTCGGAATACAAGGATTATGAGGCCGCACTTGGACTGACTGTCCAATGGCTGGCGCCGATCAGCGGGGAAAAGGGTCTCGACATCGGTACAGGAACCGGTAATTTAGCAGGCAGGCTGATGGCACTCGGCGCAGCTATGGCCGGTGTCGATCAGTCCAAGGAGATGCTTAAGCAATGCCGCCTGAAATTCCCGGCCTTGGAAACGAAGCTGGGCAATTTCCTGGCACTGCCCTATATGGATGGCCGGTTTGATTTTGCCGTATCCACCTTCGCCTTCCATCACCTTTCAGAGAACCAGAAAATGCTCGCCATCGAGGAAATGCGCCGGGTACTGAAACCTCACGGACGAATTTGCATTACCGATTTAATGCTGGCCGATGAGGAAGCGGCTGCTGTATATGCCAATGGAGCAGGTACGGATGAGCAATATGGTTCCTTAACCGGCCTCCTTACCTTATTTGAAAATATGGGGTATATTACGAAACATCAAAGGATTAATGAGCTGCTTCATATCGTGTATGCAGTGCCGATCAGGTGAGTTGAAAAGACAAACCCCTCCCAAAATCGTTTTTACGATTTCGAGAGGGGTTTTTAACCCTTATAAGGCAGAGTGAGCGTCTGGCTCCGTTAATATATCCCAGTCCTTGAATACCGGCTGCAAGCCATTCGTATACAGCATCTCTGTAATTTCCCGCACACTCCGGCTGTCTGAAATTTCAAATTGCGGGGTACCGCCTTCGCTCGTATGTCCGCCTACTTCAGTAGATACGCCCGCTGACATCTTGGTGATGCCCAGATGAATCAGATGATCGCGGAGACCGGCAGGCTCTCTGGTGGACAGCGTAATACCTGATCTCGGCAAAAACAAACGGTACGCCAAAATAATCTGCACCAATGTGCGGTCGGATACGTCGCACTCCGGATTGAACTCTCCCAGGTAAGGACGAAAGCGTGGAGGAGACAAGCTGATCTCGCAGTCCGGATAACAGTCCTGCAGATACCGGGCATGCATCGCACTCAGGAATGCCTCCTGCCGCCAGTCATGCATACCGAGCAGGGCGCCGATGTTAACCGCACGGAATCCGGCCTGGCAACCGCGTTCAGGAGCATCGATCCGGTTGCGGTAATTTCTTTTTGGACCCTTAACATGCAGCTCCTGATAAGTTTCCTGGTGATAAACTTCCTGATAAAGAGTTAATCCGTCCACACCCGCCTGAAGCAGTTCCTCATATTCAGCAGTTGCAAGAGGGTTGATTTCAATACTGACCGAGGAGAAGTATTCACGAAGCACCTCCACACAGTCCTTGATATAAGAAACAGGATTATCCCGGCGGGATTCCCCGGTCAAAATCAGAATATGGCGCAAGCCCGTGGCGGCAATCGTCTCTGCCTCCCTTCTGACCTCCTCCAGTGACAGTTTCTTGCGCGGAAAGTCGTAGATAGAGCTGAAGCTGCAATAGGTGCAGTGATTCACACAGAAATCGGCCAGATACATCGGTGTGAACAGCTGCATCGCGTGTCCGAAATGCGAACGGGTAATCCGCTGCGCTTTCTGTGCCATCTGCTCCAGAAAAGGTTCGGCGGCCGAAGAGAGCAGCGCCAGCAAATCCGCTTCGTCCAGCCTATCCTTACCCAGTGCCCGCTTCACATCCTCCGCCCCGTACCCCTTCCACAGACTTTCATATGGATACTGCTCCAAGCGGGTCAGCGTTTCATAAAAACTCATGGTTAATCCCCCATTCCTGATGTCACCCGGATCAGCCCAAAAAGCCTGTCAAAGGTGAAGATGCAATAGCTGCTTCTTCTACCGGACCGAGCCCGGCCAGATACGCCTTGCGGCCCGCCGTGACAGCATCACGGAAGGCTTCCGCCATTCCCAGCGGGTCACGGGCCGTTGCTATTGCTGTATTCAGCAGTACTGCAGCAGCACCCATTTCCATGGCTTCCGCCGCTTCGGAGGGCCTGCCGATACCGGCGTCTACGATAATGGGAAGGTTCACTTCTTCAATGAGGATTCGCACCAATTCTTTGGTTCTAAGGCCGCGATTCGTACCAATCGGTGCTCCAAGCGGCATCACGGCAGCTGCACCCGCATCTCTTAAACGCAGAGCGGCCGATAGATCCGGGCTCATATACGGGAGTACAACAAAGCCTTCGGCAGCCAGGATTTCCGTAGCACGGATCGTCTCCAGATTGTCCGGAAGCAAATATTTCTGGTCGTTAATGACCTCGATTTTGACCCAGTTTCCCAGGCCGGCGGCTCTTGCGAGTCTGGCGATGCGCACGGCTTCCTCCGCCGTACGCGCACCGGAAGTATTGGGAAGCAGCGTCATATGGGACGGAATATGGTTCATGATATTCTCTTCTCCCCCAGCCGTGTCCACCCGTCGAAGTGCTACCGTAATAACCTCTGAGCCGGAGCGAGCAATGACTTCCGGGATTAGCGTATTGCGGCTGTATTTGCCGGTTCCAATGAACAGCCGGCTGGATAAGGCGGTACCGCCGATTAGTAAAGGGTCTATCATAAAATCAGCCTCCTTGAATACCTTTTTTCAATTCAAAAACCTGATCGAACAGTAAGATTAAATCAACAAATGAAGATGTCAGTGTCAGCCTCCGCCTACAAAGTGTACAATTTCAATACGGTCACCATCAGAGAGATGTGTCTCCCCATAATTTTCCTTGCTGACAAACTCCCCGTTGAGCTCAACAATGATCATTCGCCGGGACCACTCGGAACTGCTGACCAAATGATCCAACGTTCTGCAGGTATCGGAATAATCACCTGGAGTCCCGTTAATAATCAGCTTCATCCATACTCACCTCCTTTGCCTGTGGAATGCTTAAATCGCTTGAATCGAAGCCCGATAGGCTTTTGCAGCAGACAAAGGATCTGCAGCACCGCATATGCCGGACATCACCGCTATGCCTGCTGCCCCGTTCTTTATGATCCGGGCTGCATGATCAGGCTCGATCCCGCCTATGGCAATTACCGGGACGCGGCTGTACCGGACAGCCTCAGCCAGCATTTCCAGTCCGCGCTCAGGCTGTCCCGGCTTGCTGGCCGAGGGATACACATGTCCAAACAGGCAATAATCGGCTCCCTGAGCAGCTGCTTCTGCTGCCTCCTCCGGCGAGTGGATTGACCTTCCCAGGCGAAGGCGAGGTGCCAGCATTCGGGCGGCGGCAGGATCAAGACTGTGCCAGGCCAGTTGTACACCGACAGCCCCAGCCGCCAAGGCAACATCAATCCGGTCGTTAATGATTAGCTTGGCCGCCGGGATGCCTGCCTTCAGCATGGACTCCGCCGCTGCCAGAAGCTCCCGGGCTGAGCGATGCTTTTCCCGCAGATGAATAAAATCCAGCAGGGAGTGTACAGCCGCCGCCTTTTCAATGAATTGGGATAACGGGAGCTTTCCGTCTGAGATCAAATGGATTTCGGCTTGCGCCATACTCAACCTTCTTTCTGTCGATACATCTGTCTAGACTCCTCTTTAACGCAAAAAAACTGCCCCCGCGAAGGAGGGCAGTCGGAATCTGTAAAGGAATAAGGCTAAGGGAAGCCTGGTTACAGTCATTCGTTCTCCACTTCCCTCCGCTGGTATAAACCAGATCAGGTTCAAAGGGTCCGGACCCGCATACGTCCGTCTCAGCCTTTCGGCACCCCTAGTGTCAATAAAATATGTAATTGCTGCTAATGAACTTTATATTAGCATAATATACCTTATAAAACATCTATTAATACTGGACAGTGAAAAGTTCTACAACTTTAAGAAGCCAGAGAATCGTGCTCAACATGAGTGTTCTCCTGCTTGGATTTAATTATTTTCGTTATGGATAAGTGCGGATTTTGCACAAACAAGCGAAAAATAGACTTGCGTAAATAAGCGGCAACGGTAGCCTCAGACACCACGGCATGGGACGGCGTACGCAGATAGCGGAAAAACAGCCCCGGCGTCCGGCCTGAAAAATGCAGGCTAACCAGCTGCAGCAATCCCATCGCGATGCACTGGCACATCACGAATCCCTCGATCGCCTGAAGCGTCCGCTGAATTCGCTGCCGGTCTTGTTCGTCCTTTACCGCTTTGAGTGGGTGAGCTTCCTCTTTTTTCAGAAACCGGTTCAGCTTCGGCATGGACTTGCTCCAGAAGCGGTAGCCGAAGGCGCCGATGACCTGCTTCATTTCCCGAAACGTACACTCGATCTTGAAGCGATAGCCATACAAGCGGATGATGTCTGTGGCAGCTAAGGTCAGATCGGTACTGACCAAAATGGAGGGGCGGCCCTGATGCACCACCAGCACAAAGCGCAATTCCTGATACAAGCCCTGTCCCCAAAGCAGATCCAGGCATAGAAATTGCACCTTCTCTTCTTTGCCATACAGGGGAACGGTGGCGGTTTGAAAATCGGCAGCGCGAGTCGTGAACCACTCCTTCAGTTTGACCGCCTTGCCTTTTTTCGCCGGTCGGCCACGTCCTGGCTTCTTGGCCGCAGGGCGTTCATAGGCCACCACGTTGGATTTGGCTTTCGTCACCAGATGCATCCGGGCTTCGGAGGCGAGATGGCACGCCTGCAACCGCTTCAAGGCCGGAACCGACAAGAAGTAACGATCCAAGAGCAACAGCGCTTGACCGAAGCCTTTCGCAGCCTCGAACCCTTGTTCAATCATCTGAACGACGTGGGAAGGCGGCTCCGGCTCGTTGTCCGCTTTCTTCCAGCCCAGGATGGTCTGGACGCCGTCTTGCAGATTCATGAACAAGGGCAAGCAGAACCATTTCCGGGAATCGCCGACCAGAATGCCGATGGCCCCAAACAGGTGACCGAAAATATAATTGCCCTTGGAGACGTTTTCGGATTCCTGATGGAGCTTCTTGACGCCCGGCATCCGGCGACCTTCCTTGGCTTGCTTCATGCCATCGCCGACGAGTACCACGCGATCCTGAATCACCAGCAGGGGCGCAGACTGGCGAACGACCTGAAGCCACATCCGCCGTAAGGATGACGGAGACCAAGCCGAAGAACGGAAGAAGTGAATGAGCGTCTCATAGCAGCCGCCATTCAGGGAGAGGTCCCGAATCACAGAAGTCACGCCCAGATGGTCGGAGCGCAGCATAAAGCCGATGACCAAAACAACGAACCACTCGAAAGTGGCTTGTCTGGAGAAGCACGAACGGAAGGGAAGTAAAAGTTCATTCACGTATTTGAGCATAGGTATGGTCAATCGCTCGGAAATGAGGTACACTTTTTGTCGTAACCCATTTAGCGATTGGATCTCCTTTCTGTGTGAGAACTAAAAGGATACCATACCATCGTCTGATTGGGTTATTTTTCTATGTTACGATTTTTCGACAAGAACTTTTGACTGTCCAGTATTAATAGAGGTATTTAGAAAATAACCATGGACTCACAAAACGAAAAGATTTCATAAATAAGGGGCTGTCCCCATGCCCATCAAGTTAAGAACAAAGAAAAGGAACAGATGCTACAGTTCGTCACTTGATCCAAATGAAATTTCAAATTTCTAGGCAGCAGGTCGAAGCTTGTTTTTTCATGGCATCATGTAGAGAAAGAAAATATTCTTTTAAGATACAAAATGGCAATATGGAAGATGGATTTCCACGTTTTAAATAAGATCTCGAATGGCCAGCGTTTAGGGAATACAGGTCATGGACATGCTCTTTTTTTAAGTAGATGTCAGGGGAATTGGTCATGTAGACATGAACAAGCCACGGACTTAACCCGCAAAGAGGACCGCCGCGAGAAACACGAGCTGCAGCAATGTTCGGACAAGCAGCCTAGGCGTAGGTTTCCCGCCGATAGTTAATCTTTCCCGGGCTGCCCGCACATTGGCGGGGAACATGGCCACCAGCAGAACCGCCAAGCAGACGGAAGCCGCGCGGGAGGTAGCGGGGAACAGAATACCGACGGCTCCCGCAATTTCCAACCACCCGGTGGCCGTCACGATCCAATCTGGCTTCGGAAAAGCCACCGGGACCATCCGGATGAGGTCAGGCCGTCTTTTTCCCCAGTGGGCGGAAGCGGTAATCAGCAGCATGACGGCCACCGCTCCCTGAAGCGGAGAATGCCAACCGTCGAAATAGGACCAGCCGAACAGGCCGAGAACCCAGAACAGCAGAAACGAAACAACAAGTGCATAAAAAGGTACCATCTTTATCCCTCCGATTAGAAGCTTTTCGTTATCATGAGATATAAAATGACGATCGGCAGCAATGTAGCGGCGATGCCGAAGCAGGCCCAATAGCGGGACACTTGTTGATAATCTTTGGAGATGTTCCCGCTTTCGATGCATTGAGCGCTATGGCGGATCATTCCGCGCTGCAGCGGAATAAGAACGGCTAACCAGATCACGCCGGTGACGGCAAACAAAATCAGCGACATCGTAAGCCAATTCAGCCCCGACAGCGGCATTTTCGCCTGTATGGCCATCACAATACCCGAGACAATGATGATCACTAGACCCGGGAGCGTAAACACATAATCGGCAAGCATGACGTTTTTTACCGTGCTGTGAATGATGGCCGGATTTTTCAGCAAATCCGCCCGAACCTTCCAAAATGCCGCCGTAATGATATTTCCTACGAATACTACGACTCCAACTAGATGCAACGTTAACCACAAGTTCATGATACACTCTTCCTTTCTTCCTCTATTTATCGGGATTTTAAAATATTGACCATAAACGACGAATAATCTTGGGTATTGAAAGAAGCCAGAGCAAAAGGAATAGAGGAGCGGACGCGCAAACCGAGTGATAGCAGAACGAACATTTCGGCTGTTTTGTCCATATCAACCGATTCTGGAATAACCCCGTGCCGTTGGCCGGTCAAAATCCACTGCTTGGATAAATGCACAGACTGCTCATAATACTGCTTGAGCGCTTCCGCAACCATAGGCTGATCTTCCTTTCCAAGTAAATACATCAGCACCTTGTTCGTCACGTCCTGAGCATCTTCCAGCACCGGAAGACTGTCAATGATCTTCTGCATGGGTCCATCGAACGTTTTTCCGCCTTGTTCCACTTCGTTCATAAAACCTTCGTTTGTCTCTTCGAGCCGCTCCTGCAACACCCAGGCAAAGATCTCGTCCTTGCTCTTCACGTAATGAAAGATAGCGCCCTTTGACAATCCCGATTTATCCATGATGTCCTTCATTGTGACAGAGTGACACCCTTTTTCCCGTATCAGCTCTTTGGTCGAATCAAGCAGCAGTTGGGTTGTTTGCTGTCTGCGTTCCTCTTGCTTCAAAGTAATCCCTCCGTGTTCGTTTGCAACCTATACGATCATTATATATACCGACCATCGGTTTGTAAATAGGAATTATTATATCTCATTTCATTATTTATCAGAAGCGGTTACCCTCGAATCAGAAATCGCCCTTTTAAAATGGTTGCTTCGACACTTCCATTTTACCAAAGGGCGATATCGTTGTGTTGTTCTAAAAATATTGTAGAAACGATTAGTTTAGCCGTTGACGACCTCGCCGCCGTTCACATGAATAACTTGTCCGGTTACATAGGTAGAATCGTCAGATGCCAGATATACGTAGGCAGGTGCCAGCTCCTCCGGTTGACCCGGGCGCTTCATCGGCTGTGTAGCCCCGAACTCGCTTACCTGCTTCGCATCAAAGGTAGAAGGAATAAGCGGCGTCCAGATGGGGCCTGGGGCAACGGCGTTCACCCGAATGCCTTTTTCAGCCAGATTTGTTGAAAGCGAGCGGGTGAAGCTGAGAATCGCTCCCTTGGTGGACGAATAATCCAGCAGCGAAGGGCTGCCACGATAGGCCGTAATCGAAGTCGTGTTGATGATGGTAGAGCCTTCTTTTAAATGCGGCATCGCTGCCTTCGTCAAATAGAACATCGAGAATATATTCGTCCGGAAGGTGCGCTCCAGCTGCTCGGATGTAATGTCCTCAATATTTTTCTGCGGATGCTGTTCCGCGGCATTGTTAATTAGAATATCAAGCTTGCCAAGGCCTTCTACCGTTTTATTTATGAGATCCTGACAGAACGCTTCCACGCCAATATCGCCGGAGATCAGGACGCATTTGCGGCCTTCCTGTTCAACCTGGCGTTTCGTTTCCTCTGCGTCCTTGTGCTCATTGAGGTAGGAAATCACTACATCCGCACCCTCTTTGGCAAAAAGAACGGCTACCGCACGACCGATTCCGCTATCGCCTCCGGTAATAAGCGCTGCTTTGCCCAGCAGCTTGCCCGCTGCCTTATAATTTGCCGGTTCATACTTGGGACGCGGCTTCATTTCACTTTCAATGCCTGGCTGATGGTGCTGCTCCTGCGGTGGTAAGGTTTTCTTTGTCTCGTTACTGCTTGTCATCATCTTAATCTCCTCTCGCTGTGCAATGGGATTTGACACTAAAGTCTTAGGATGGCTCAAGAGTTTCGATTTATACTCACTTTACGCTATGTTAATTACCACATAGAGCGGGAATTCAAACAAAGAGAAAGGTACTTCAGCCGTAACTACGGGGAATGTTTGGACTTCCGGCCGCTGTTGTCGTAAGAATTCCTTTGATTTTACCGCTATTTGCGGATGAAATCCGGAGACAAAGGCGATCGCTGACGCTCCTCCAGTTCCAAACTTCCCCTTCGTTACTCCTCGCCCATTGTCTTTTTTTATTTCAACCTAAACACAAAAAATTACCCCGGCAGCATTAGCCGGGGTAATCTCGCTCTATCCGTTATATAATCTGGTTATACACCATGAAAAATACCATCAGCAGCAGGGTGACGGCCAGCAGTGAGCTTAAGGAGCGCAGCTTGCCCATGTGTCCCGATACATCGCGGTTCTCACGTAAACCGGATGCAGCCAGACGCAGCGGCTTACTCATGATTCCGCCAAGAGCGAACATCGCCAGCAGCAGAACGACCACGATGACCATCCACGCCACTGAATACCCGTCATCCCCCTGTGTCATCATGTACCCTCCAGTAAGGAACTGAATGACAAGTCCATACTGGGCAAAACGATTCAGGCCGCCGACTGCGCTCAGAGTACCCTCTCTCGCCGGTATCGAAAGCTTCTGCGCACTGCCGATAATAAAGGGCAGAACCAAATAGAAACCGACCGCCAATGTCCCAATCATATGTAAGAAAAAGAAAACGCGTCCCATAACATACCTCCTCAGCTTATACTGTGATATAAATTACAATTACACTTCATTATACCCCATAAAGCAGTGTGAAGAAAAGAAATCCCCATTCTATACTTATAAAATGGGGATTTCTATATTATGATGATCCTTTTTAGGCTCTAACTCAAAATCAGTTCTTGCTTTCCAGCCGAAAACCGCCCACGGTTATTACCTCCATTCCTAAGCCCGCTTTAACATGCGTCTGGTTTCCGGTACAACCCCTCGCCGTGCAAGGGAAAGAGCCAGTGAGATGGAGATATGACAGAATGAAAGGGAAAATTTCCCTCTGATTTTGTCCAATTCCTTGTTATTTTGAAAATAGAGGGAATTCCCCCCTCTATTATTTCCAAAGCACCCCTGGAGATCCTAACCGGGGAAATTAGAGGGATTAACTCCCTATAATTACTGAAATATCCTGCTGTGAACAAAATTAGAGGGATTAACTCCCTACAATTACTGAAATATCCTGCTGTGAACAAAATTAAAGGGATTAACTCCCTATAATTACTGAAATATCCTTCTGCGAGCAAAATTAGAGGGAGTTTTTCCCCTTTGTTTTGCTCGCAGAACATTTCAAGTACTGATTTTGGTGTTGAGCCCCTTTTTAACCTTTTTAAGAGAACTTTCCTTACACAGTTACTACGGAAGTAACGGCCCGCACAGATTCAGCGGATTTATCCAAAGCCGCTTTCTCCTCGCCCGTCAGCTCAAGCTCGAAAATCTTCTCGATTCCGTTCGCACCGAGGAGCGTCGGAACACCCATGAACAAACCGTCGTAGCCGTATTCACCTTCCAGTAAGGCTATAACCGGAATAATCCGTTTCTTGTCCTTCAGGATCGCTTCCGTCATCTGCACCAGCGATGCAGCCGGCGCATAGTAAGCACTGCCGTTCCCCAGCAGATTCACGATTTCACCGCCGCCGACCCGGGTACGCTGCACAATTTCAGCGATGCGTTCCGCCGGGATCAGCGTATCGATTGGAATGCCGCCGACGCTGGAATAACGTACAAGCGGAACCATATCATCGCCATGGCCGCCGAGTACAAAGCCGCGAATATCCTCCACAGACACATTAAGCTCCTGAGCGATAAACGTACAATAACGGGCTGTGTCCAGTACGCCTGACTGTCCGATGACACGGTTCTTCGGAAAGCCCAGTGTGTTATAGGCTACGTAAGTCATGGCATCTACCGGATTGCTCAAAATAATGACAATGGATTCGGGAGCAACACGCTTCACGTTCTCACATACCGATTTCACAATGCCCGCATTGGTGTTGACCAGATCATCGCGGCTCATTCCCGGCTTGCGGGCTACGCCTGCCGTAATAATTACGATATCGGAGTCTGCTGCATCCTCATAGTTCGAGGTTCCTGTAATCGTACTGTCGAACTTTTGTACCGGACTCGCTTCCATCATATCGAGCGCCTTACCTTTGGTAGGGTTCTCCAACTGGGGAATATCAATCAACACTACGTTTCCGAGTTCCTTCTGGGCTAACATAAGCGCCGTGGTGGCGCCGGTAAAACCGGCACCCACGACTGTAATTTTATTACGTTTGATGGCCACGATTAGTCCTCCTATAAGTTACAGATGGCTGATAATTTCGTCGGCAAATGCCGAGCATTTCAATTCCGTTGCGCCTTCCATCTGGCGGGCGAAGTCGTAAGTAACTGTCTTGTTATTGATTGCTGTGCTCATGCCTTTGTATATCAGATCAGCAGCTTCCTGCCAGCCCAAATGTTCCAGCAGCATTACACCGGACAGGATAACCGAACCCGGGTTCACAACGTCTTTATCCGCGTATTTCGGAGCTGTACCATGAGTCGCCTCAAAAATGGCATGACCGGTAACATAGTTAATGTTTGCTCCCGGAGCAATGCCGATGCCGCCGATTTGGGCTGCAAGCGCATCGGACAGGTAGTCTCCGTTAAGGTTCAGCGTAGCGATGACGTCAAAATCAGTCGGACGGGTCAATACCTGCTGCAAGGCGATATCTGCAATTGCATCCTTGATGAGGATTTTGCCGGAGTCCAGCGCATCCTTCTGTGCCGCATTCGCTGCAGCTTCGCCGTCGCGATCCTTAATTGCGTCATACTCGTTCCAAGTAAATACTTTATCTCCGAATTCCTGCTCGGCCACTTCATAGCCCCAGTTCTTGAAGGCTCCTTCAGTGAACTTCATAATGTTGCCCTTATGCACAAGCGTAACGCTCTTGCGTCCGTGCTTGATCGCATATTCCACAGCAGAGCGCACAAGCCGCTTTGAGCCTTCTTCCGAGACGGGCTTAATGCCGATACCTGAGGTTTCCGGGAAACGGATTTTGTTAACACCCATTTCATTCTGCAGGAACTCAAGCACCTTCTTCACTTCAGCTGTACCTTCCTGATATTCAATTCCGGCATAAATATCCTCTGTGTTCTCCCGGAAAATAACCATGTCCACCAGATCCGGACGTTTCACCGGCGAAGGCACCCCTTCGAAATAACGTACAGGACGCAGACAGACGTACAAATCCAGCTCCTGGCGCAGCGCCACATTCAGGGAGCGGATACCGCCCCCGATCGGAGTCGTCAGCGGGCCCTTGATAGCGACAAAATACTCACGAATTGCTTCCAGCGTATCATTTGGCAGCCATTCACCATATGTATTGAAGGCCTTCTCGCCGGCAAACACTTCGTACCAGGCAATTTGCTTGGTGCCGCCATATGCTTTGTCAACCGCAGCATCCAGCACCCGCTTGGAGGCTTTCCATATGTCACGGCCCGTGCCGTCACCCTCGATAAAAGGAATAATCGGATGATTAGGAACCTGCAGCTTACCGTTCTCGATTGTAATTTGTTCGCCTTCTGTCGGCAGATCGTATTTTTCCAATTTCAACATTTGTGTGTGTTCCTCCTCAAAATTTAGTGGCGCAAAGGCTTAGTCAGTTCTCCTACCCAAATGAATCCTGTAAAACTCTCTATCTCTCTTCGACCGGAACGTATTTCTGTTCCACAAGGCCTGTGTATTCTGCACGCGGGCGAATAATCCGGTTGTCCCCATACTGTTCCAAAATATGCGCTGTCCATCCCGATACCCGGCTGATCGCAAAAATTGGCGTGAACAGTTCACGGTCGATCCCCAGCTGAGTATACACGGAGGCCGAGTAGAAATCGACATTCGGCTTGAGGCCCTTTTGCCTTGTGATCAGTTCTTCGATCTTCACAGACATGTCATACAGAGTAGTGTCGCCTTTCATTGTACCAAGTTCCAGCGACATCTTCATCAAATGCTTCGCGCGCGGATCGCCATTCTTATAGACACGGTGTCCGAAGCCCATAATTTTCTCACGGCGTTCCAGCTTCCCTTGGACATACGGCTCAACCGCTTCCAGACTTCCAATCTCCTCCAGCATCTTCATCACGGCTTCATTCGCGCCGCCATGCAGGGGTCCTTTCAGAGCGCCTATAGCAGAAGTAACACCGGAATAAATATCGGACAGCGTCGCTACCGTCACACGGCCGGCAAAAGTGGACGCATTAAGCTCATGATCAGCATGCAGAACGAGCGCAGCATCAAGAGCCTTTACGGACACGGCATCAGGCTGCTTCCCCCACAGCATATACAGGAAGTTCTCGGCGATGGATGCGCCTTCCTTAGGAGCCACAGGCTCCAAACCCTTACGGATGCGTGCCAGCGCGGCTACAACCGTCGGCAGCTGTGCCTGCAGCTTCACTGCTTTGACTTCATTGGCCTCAATGCTCATATCGTCTGCAGCATTATCATACAAGGCGAGACTCGATACGGCGCTCCGCAGCGCAGCCATCGTATTGGCTTCTTTTGGGTACAGCTTCATTTGTTCAATGACCGGCTCCGGAATGGGAGCGAATGCGCTAAGATCACGCTGCAGGGCGCCAAGCTCGGCAGCAGTCGGCAGGCTGCCGAACCATAGCAAATAAGCCGTCTCTTCAAAGCTGGCATTCTCCGCAAGATCATCAATATCATAACCGCGGTAAGTCAGCACGCCATCCACAATGGAGCTGATGGAGGAAGTGGTTGCAACGATGCCTTCCAGGCCTTTAGTAACTGTCATATTCTATCTCTCCTTTACCAACAGGGGTTTAAAAAGCCAATCTTTCATCCATGAAAACATTTACAATTTGAAATATTACAATTTTAAAAAAGCGGGCTGAAGCACATTTGTTCACGAGGTACAAACTGGCTTGCGGATATAACCTTTAATCATCATACCGGATTTTGACGGTTATGTGAACAACGTGGAAGCTTTATCCGGCATCAAATGATTTTATCGGAGAGATAGAAAAAAACTTCTAAAAAGCCGTTTCATGATTGCGCTTTCAGTGTATAAACAAGGCTCCAAAATACTGTTTTATCCGTATCTATTAGTCTTAATATTTCAACTGCGAATATACATAAGACGAGCATTTGTCCCGCTCAGGAAACGGCTTTGAAAGGAGAATCCGGCATGGACCGTCTGATATTGAAAAGACTGCTGCGCGGCCTTTTTGTCGTTCTGGCTGCCCTCGCCTTGCTGGTGGCTCTCTATGTATTGCTGCCGCTTCTGTATCCCCTGTTGCTCGCCTGGCTGCTGGCTTACGTGATGCACCCGCTGGTGCTGGCGCTGAAGCAGCTCAAGCTTCCGGGTTGGCTCGCTGTGATCCTGTCACTGCTGTTTTATATCGGGGGAACAGCACTTGTATTAACTGCTCTGGTTACACGTCTCGTCAAGGAATTGATTGTGCTGACCCAAACGCTTCACCTTCATAGCGATCAGTGGCGCGAGCTGCTGCTAACCTGGAGCCGGAATGCCAGCATACAAAATATGATTAACCAAATCAACCAATTTTACCGTGAGAATCCGGATTATCATGCCACCATTGACAGCAATATCAGCAGAACGACAGAAACCGTCGGATATGCCGTAACGCAGCTGGTAACCGGCTTTTTCAACACCCTCCTTAAGCTGATTTCCGCTCTCCCGAGTATGGGTACTGTTCTTATCGTGGTGGTGCTGGCGGCGTTCTTCCTCAGCATCGGCTGGGAGCGGCACAACGAGAAGCTGACCGGCTGGCTGCCGGAACCGTTCATTAGGCCCCTCTTCGATATCTGGCGCGATTTGCGCAAAGCGCTTTTCGGCTATCTGCGTGCCCAAATGATTCTCATCTCCATAACAGCCGTAATTGTGGTCATCGGCCTGCTGCTGCTGGGAGTGAAGTCAGCCTTTGCTATCGGGCTGATGATCGGTTTTGTGGATTTGCTGCCCTATCTGGGGGTCGGCATCGTTATGCTTCCGTGGGCTGCTTATTCTTATATGACCGGGGATTTGGCGCTGGGTGTCGGCCTGTCCGTGCTGTTCGCTATCATTCTCATCGTACGCCAGGTGCTGGAGCCGAAGGTATTGGCAAGCAGTATCGGACTGGACCCGCTTGCCATGCTGATCGGCATGTTCGTGGGACTGCAGATCTGCGGGGTGCTGGGGCTTATTATCGGTCCCGTTATTTTGGTAATACTCGATGCCTTCAAGCGGGCAGGTGTCTTCAGGGGGCTGCACAACTATATTGTCAGCGGAAGACTGCGATAGAGTCAGGCTTGCCAACCGGGAAATCATTATACACAGCAAAAAGAGCAGGGTCCGTCTTCAGCGACAGATCCCGCTCTTATTTCTGTTTCCTGCATACCGGTCTGCTCCGTTTCTAGCGCCGATAAAACGTAAACGTGCCGTTTTTCATTTTTTTCTCGATCCATTTCAGCAGAACTCCCCGGTAAATAGGCCGTGTCAGCGGAAAGACCAAAGTAAACCCGATCATATCGGTAACGAACCCCGGCAGAATCAACAGCAAACCGCCGAAGAAAATACACAAGCCATCCAGCATCGTCCGTCCGGGCACCCGGCCCTCCTGCATCTGCAGTCTGCTGTCCTGCAATACCTTCTTGCCTTCGAAGCGCATCATCAGTAAGCCAATAACTGAAGTGAACAATAAGAGCAGCAGGGTTTTTGGTGCTCCCAGGTAGTTTGAAACCAAGATAAAACCGAATAATTCCACGGCCGGGACCAAAAATAAAGCCGCCCACAGCCATTTGCTCCTTATCATACTGCTCCTCCTTCTTCCCGCAGCGCCCTTGTTATAGCCTGAAACAGCTCCGGAAGAGTCCGGTCCAGCCTTGCAGGCTTCCATTCCCTGTTCAGCCAGACATGGCTCGTAGAACCGGTAACCAGCAGCTCATCAGATGTAAGGCCGCTCTCTTCCTCCGAAAGCCGCCGCACCTCATATTCAAAGATGACTCTCAGCGCTGAAAAGGTGGTAAGGCGCGCATATACAGCGACAAGATCATCATATCGCGCCGGACTTTTAAATTGCAAATCCGCTGCGGTCACGGGCAGCAATACCCCGCTGTTCTCCATCTCACGGTAAGTGAACCCCAGCTGGCGCAGCAACTCCGTACGTCCGCTTTCGAACCAGTTCAAATAATTGGCATGGTACACGACACCCATTTGGTCGCTTTCCTGATACCGGACCCGAAAGGCCGTAGCATACCAGCTGCTGGAGAGATTCAGGTTGCGTGAACCCATAGAAAATGCCCCCTATTTTTCATAAATCGAGGCCGGCAAGGGATTAAATCAGGCGCCGACTTCGCTAGTTAATACCGGCAGTTTCCGGCTGGAGCTTCGCGCTACATATACAAGCAGGATTGCTCCCGCAGCAGAACTCAGCACACAGGAAAGATTCATGGCGTTTACACCGCCTTGGTTGAGCAGAAATCCGTTCAGCAAGTTACCGAGAATCCCCGCAAAGCCGGAGAACACCATATTAAAAATACTTTGTCCTGTAGCCTGCATATCCGCCGAGGTAATCTGGGAGACGTATTCCACCGCCGAAATATAAAACAGACCGAAGGACAGGCCATGCAGCACCTGCACACCGATCATCACCGAAGGATACGGGAAAGCGACCTGGATCCCCCATCGCAAAACATAGATAAGGGCACCGATCAGCAACGTGCGCTCTCTCCCCAGCTTTTTGATGACTTTCGAAGCAAGCAGCATTGAGGGAACGTTGGTAATGGATGCAATGAACAGGGCAATCCCCGCATATTGGGTCGATCCTCCGACAGACTGGAAAGCGAGTACAAAATACGTGCCGAAAGCCGTCATCGTCTGGTTCACGAGAAAGCTGCCGCCAAGGAACGCCAGAAATACACGATTCTTGATCAGCTGCCGCACACCTTGAGCAAAGGATTGGCTCATCATGTGATTCTCCTCAGCCTGTTTCGGCAGAGTTAGCGCAATAATAACTGCTAATAGGTTAAAGAACAGAAAGGGCATCCAGATGGTAGATACCGAGAACGCTGATACATAGATTCCCCCTGCATAGGCTCCTAGAGCCGCTCCAATACTTAGCATCAGCCGAATGCTTCCGTAGGTGGAGCCTGCCTTCCTTGCCGCTGCTATTGCGTAAGAATCGGCGATAGGGGCCTGTGTAGACGAGAAGATTGTCGACAGCGTGAAGACCAGCATGAGCACAATGAAATATTCAGACCGGTAAAAGACAGCAAGTAGCGCCGGAACAGCCACACTTAAAATCAGCACCATGCGTGTCCAATTATACCGGTCGGAAATAATACCCCATATGGGCTGAATGACAATCGCAATAAGTGTTCCGATTGCCATTAGCATTCCGATCTGGCCGCTGTCTAATCCATTATCGACGAGCAGTAAGGTTAGATAAGGACCGAACGAACCGCCGGCTAACCCTAAAAACAGATAAAATCCGCGCAGCTTCAGTAGTTTTTTCATTTGTGCTTGATGTCCTCTCCATCCTAATATTGACAAAACACTCATTCCTCACCATTCTGCATCTTAAGATTAGCATAACCCGATCCTTTGAAACGTTCAATGCCATAAAGAAAAAGCAATGGGTGAGTTATACCCCATTGCTTTTTGATAGATCATAAATAAGGAAATATACGCCCCCCCGAGGAAATTACTCGTTCGGGATTTGCGCTACTTTAACCAGGTTGGTGGAACCGGAACGTCCCAGCGGAATTCCAGCAGTAATAACGACAAGATCGCCGCCTTTAACCAGACCGGAATCAACTCCGCCTTTGATAGCTGTCTCAAGAAGCTCGTCCGTAGAAGAAGCCTCAAGGCCATGAACCGGAGTTACGCCCCATACCAGAGCCAATTGACGCATGGTTCTTTCTTGTGTCGTAACCGCAATGATCGGCGATTTCGGACGGTATTTGGAAACTACGCGTGCAGTGTGGCCTGTTACAGTCGAAGAGATGATAGCCTTAGCGTTCAGATCCAGTGCAGAAATGGCAACAGATTGGCTGATTGCTTCAGTAACTGTAGTTTCTTGTGCGATTTGCTGCTTCATGAAAATTTCACGGTGGTTCAGAGCAGACTCAGCTTTCTCGGCAATACGGGACATGGTAAGTACCGATTCAACCGGGTATTTACCGGCAGCTGTCTCGCCGGAGAGCATGATTGCATCTGTGCCGTCAAAAATAGCGTTAGCTACGTCACTCGCTTCAGCGCGGGTAGGACGCGGGTTGCGCTGCATGGAATCCAGCATTTGTGTTGCTGTAATAACTGGCTTACCGGCAATGTTACATTTTTGAATCATCAGCTTTTGCGCCAAAGGCACATCTTCAGCCGGAATTTCCACACCGAGATCACCACGGGCAACCATCAGGCCATCGGAAACCGCTAATATTTCATCAAGGTTGTCAACACCTTGCTGGTTTTCGATTTTGGAAATAATTTGAATGTGTGCAGCATTGTTTTTCTCCAGCAACGCACGAATTTCGAGAACGTCGCTAGCTTTACGAACGAAGGAAGCGGCGATAAAATCGATGTCCTGTTCGATCCCGAAAAGAATGTCGTTGGTGTCTTTTTCCGTAATACCCGGCAGGGAGATATGTACTCCTGGTACGTTAACGCCTTTTTTGCTCTTGATCGTACCGCCGTTTACAATACGGGTCTTGATTTCCGTGCCTTGAACGTCGACTACTGTCAAACCAATCAGGCCGTCATCGATAAGGATGGTGGAGCCTACTTGAACGTCATTAGGAAGGTCGCTGTACGTAATCGAGATACGGTTTTGGTCGCCAAGGATTTCTTCCGTAGTCAATGTCAGGTACTCATCCTGAACCAGTTCAATTGGTTCTACTTCAAGCTTGCCTGTGCGAATCTCAGGTCCTTTGGTATCAAGCAGGATTGCAACTGTTTTGTTCAGCTCTTTAGAGGCCTGACGGATCGTTTTGATCCGGTCGCCATGCTCCACGAAATCACCGTGCGAGAAGTTCAGACGAGCCACATTCATACCAGCCAAAATCAATTTTTTGATGTTCTCCAACGATTCACTAGCAGGACCAATCGTACATACAATTTTACTTTTCCGCATTAAGTTTTCCTCCGTTTTTTCGTTCTCTCTGTCTCACTTTTTCCAACTGTAAAATCTACTATAACATTAAGCATTCTCATAGGAACTTTGTCACATACATCAATGACTGCGCCCTTATGAATATTACTGCAAGTGGGACACAAAATCAATGTTCTAGCGACCTTTTGATGTGAAAAAACGTCGAATTTTCTGTATGTCCCGTAAAATAAAAATAACCCCGGCATTACTCCGGGATTATTTGAACGGAAAAAATGATAACATGACCAATACCCTCAAATCAGGTTGGACAAGTATAGATATATGTTCTAAAGTGCAAATGATAACGGGTTTTATTCCTCGATCAGCAGCGCTGCCTCCGGGGAGATTATTTCCTGCTGCCCTTCGGAAAACTTGCCGATTTTGCGGAATTTAAGATACCTGTCCTCTTTCAGAGCAGCGGAATCAAGCACGGAAAGATCCTGTAAATGACGCCAGACCGCTTCCTTGATAGCTGCCGCTGTCGCTTCATAATCCCGATGCGCTCCACCTCTGGGCTCCGGCACGATCTCCTCGATCACTTCCATCTCCAGCAGATCAGACGCTGTAATCTTCATCGCCTCTGCCGCCTGATCCGCCCGGCCTGCATCCTTCCACAGAATGGAGGCAGCACCATTGGGGGAGATAACGGAATAGATCGCATGCTCCAGCATCAGAACACGGTTGCCGACAGCCATTGCCAGCGCTCCGCCGCTGCCGCCTTCACCGATAACCACGCAAATGACCGGAACCCCAAGCTGCGACATGTCCCGTAAATTGCGGGCTATCGCTTCGGACTGGCCTCTCTCTTCAGCCGTATTGCCGGGATAAGCGCCTTTTGTATCGATAAAGGTTACAATCGGGCGTTTGAACTTGTCCGCCTGCTGCATCAAACGCAGCGCCTTACGGAAGCCCTCGGGGTGTGCGCTGCCGAAGAAACGCAAGATATTCTCCTTCGTATCCTTGCCGCGCTGCTGGCCGATAACTGTAACGGGCATTCCGTTCAGCTTGCCGATACCGCCTACAACAGCAAGATCGTCTCCAAACATACGGTCCCCGTGCAGCTCAATAAAATCAGTGAAAATCAGTCCCATGAGATCCAGGGACGTCGGACGGCCATGATGCCGGGCCAGGTGCATTTTCTGCGAGGGAGAGATATTCGAATAGACCTCCTCCTCCAGCACGCGGTAGCGCTCTTCCAGACGGGCAACCTCATCGCTGAAATCAATTCCCTTTTCATCTCCGAACTGCTTCAGCTCGGCTATTTTCTTGCGCATTTCAACCAGAGGCATTTCAAAAGGCAACTCTCCTGCCATCCTAAAATCCCCCTTTCACGTCATGCAGTTCCAAAATTTTGGTCAGTGTCGAACGCATTTCCTTGCGGTGTACCACCAGATCCAGCTGACCGTGCTGCAGGTTGAACTCAGCGGTCTGAAAGTCATCGGGCAGCTTCTGGCGAATCGTCTGTTCTATAACGATCCGTCCCGCGAAGCCGAATACCGCTCCAGGTTCCGCAATATTGATATCACCCAGGCTTGCAAAGCTCGCGGAAACGCCACCCGTAGTCGGATCTGTAATTACTGAAATATACAGCCCTCCCGCTTCGTTGAAACGGGCCAGCGCCGCGCTTGTCTTCGCCATCTGCATCAGGCTCAATATGCTTTCCTGCATTCTCGCCCCGCCTGAGGTTGAGAATATGAGCAGCGGCAGTCCCTTCTCGGTTGCTTCCTCAACAGCGCGGGTAATCTTCTCCCCTACCACCGAGCCCATACTGCCCGAGAAAAACTCAAAGTTCATAACGGCTACGATCACCGGATGACCTCCGATGCTTCCCTGGCCTGTTACCACAGCATCAGGCTGTCCGGATTTAAGCTGCTGCTGCTCCAGTTTGGAGGCATAGCCGGGGAATTGCAGCGGATCGACAGACGTCATCTCGCTGTCGAACTCGATAAATCCTTCTGCGTCGAGGGTCATCGCGATACGCTCGGCAGCGTTCAGGCGCATGTGATGGCCGCAGGACGGACAAACCTTCAAATTCTTTTCCAGCTCCTTGCTGTACTGGATCGTACTGCATTTACTGCATTTACTCATAAGTCCTTCCGGGATCTCCCGTTTGGGGCGTTCCCCATCTAACGGTCCGCCGCTCCGCTCCACACGCTCTGAAGGAATAGTCGCGTACTTTCGTTTTTTCTGAAATAAATCTTTGAACAAGGGGCGCACCTCTTCAGCCGTTTATTTTGCGTTATGCAGCTTACTGCTGTCATGACTGCTCTACGTATGTGTAAATCAGGGATGCAGGATGAGATTAAGGACTTCCTGCACTTCCTCAAGCTCTCCAGAAGGAACCAGAATTTCAAATTGCTGCTTGGACATATTGATCGGACGGCATTCTACCAAAAAGCCTTCTTCCGTCAACCTGTTCTTAATCATATCCGCCACTCTGGCGGTCGGAGCGATATATATTACCGTCCACATGCCCTGCAAGGCCTCCCCAATCTTAATTCCCAGCCGTATCCCGTATAATGGAATCATGATAACACAGTTTTCTTTTTTCCCGCAACAGGAGAGATAAGGAGGTTCAAGACGGGGATAAGCCTCATCTTAGGCAAAACGGACCGCCAGATTACGTCCTATCCTAGTAATGAGGATAGACCTTGGCACCTTCATGCCGGTGCGCAATCCGGGCGGAAGCGGCAGCGGCCACACCTGCAACTAGATCATCAAGAAAGACATGGATACTGTTCTTATCGTCGTTCAATTTGCCGATAATGCCCAGCTTTATTTTATCCAGATAACCGAAGCCTGTCAGCCCGATCATCCCATATACTCCGGTAATTCCCAGCGCCAAGGTTTCATCGGCACCATAAAGCGATTCATCCGCTTCCAAGACCGCCTGCAGCGGCTGCGGCAGCAGCCCCTTCTCCGCGAGTTCATCCAACGCGATTCCCGTCATCAGCGTGTACTGCACCTCTCTCTTGCCCAGAACAGCCTTGACGCTCGTTACACATTCCTCTTCGGTTAAATTCGAATAATAAGCCGATTGTAAAATGTATACGATCTCAGCGATGGATGAAATTTTAACTCCCCTGCGTTCCAGCAGATCTGCCGCCATTTGATATGACATAAAATTCCCCTTTCCGCACTTGGTGTCCGTGGTTTCCTAATGTATGCGAAAAGAAGACGAAATGTTCTTATTTTATTCTTACTGTACCTGCTCCCAGCATCTCCTCGATCTCAGCAAACAGTTCCTGGGAGGGCTTGATCCGGTAGCTGTCGCTGAGTGCGAGCAGCTTCTGATCGCGTTCATAGAACAACAAGGTGGCTACAGTTCCCGGATGGGTCTGCAGCAGCTCCTTCAGGCGCGACAGCAGAGCGGGATTCTCGGATTGCGGCGTGATCTTGATAAACGCGCGCTGGCCGGGCCCGCTGACGCCCGGCGCCTTCGGGTGCCGGGGCGGCAACTCCGCCGGCGCCACGGCTTGCCGCGCGGCGTCTGGAGCGGCGACGCCCGCCGATGCGGGCCGTCGCGGCGCTGCAGCCGGCAGCGGGGCGGATTTCCCCGCTGCCGGACGGCCAGCGCTGTCGGCTCCGCCTGCGGCTGTGCTGCGGCTCCCGCCCGGCGGACGGGACGCCGCTGCGCTGCGCCGCTGAAGCAGGCCCCGCAGCGTATCTGCGCCTATCGGTGCCACTTCCTCCGCCAGCAGCTTGAAGCCTTCGTCGCCCTGCTGTACCTTGGCGCGCAGTGCCAGCAGCGCCCCTTTCTCAACCAGACTCCGGCTGCGTTTCCAGACCTCGGGGAACAGCACGACCTCGCAGCGCTCGATTTGATCCTCCCATTCGACAAAAGCCATGGCTTTGCCTTGTTTTGTCGTAATTTCCTTGATGGATACAACCATGCCCGCTGTTACGGTCTGGCTCTCATCCGGGACCTCGCCCAGATCCATCAGCCGCTGCAGCCCGTTCTCCTCCAGCAGTTCGGCGCTGTCATCCAGCGGATGGCCCGACAGATACAGGCCGAGCAGTTCACGCTCCATTTCAAGCTGCTGCCCTCCCGTAAATTTCGGGATATCCGGGTAGCGGATTTCCCAGTTCGGAGTCTCTACAAGATCGTCGAACAGCTGGATTTGCAGCTCATCCCGCTCCTTGCGCCATTTGACAGCAGCATCAACCGTCTCATCCAGCATAGCCAGAAGCTGCGCCCGGTGGCCCGGCAGACCATCAAAAGCTCCGGCCTGAAGCAGCGATTCCACCACGCGCTTGTTGCATACCCGCAGATCCACCCTGCGGCAGAAATCGAGCAGACTGTCGAATGGCCGCTCCTGCCGCACCGCCATAATATTTTCTACAGCCAGCGTACCTACGTTCTTGACCGCAGCCAGCCCGAAACGGATATGCCCTGCTTCCTCACCCGTAACCGGGGTGAACAGCACTCGGCTTTCGTTCACATCCGGCGGAAGTACACGGATGCCCATCCGCCGGCATTCCAGCACATACTCGGCCACCTTGCGGTGGGTTCCCATCACGGCTGTGAGCATAGAGGACATGAACTGCACCGGATAATGGGCTTTGAGGTAAGCGGTCTGGAAGGACAAAATGCCGTATGCGGCGGCATGGGCACGCGGGAAGCCGTAATCGGCAAAGCGCACAATCATATCATAAACGGCATTTGCATCTCCTTCGCTATAGCCCTGCTTCAGGCTGCCCTCGACAAAATGGCTCCGCTCCTTGTCCAGCGTCTCGCGCTTTTTCTTGGATACGGCCCGGCGGAGCAAATCCGCTTCGCCAAGCGAGAAGCCGGCCATCAGGGAGGCGATTTGCATGATCTGCTCCTGATAGACGATGATGCCATACGTATCGGACAGGATCGGTTTCAGATCGGGATGCGGATACTCCACTTCCACCTGGCCATGCTTGCCCTGAATATACTTGGGGATAAACTCCATCGGACCCGGGCGGTACAAAGCAAGTACGGATATGATGTCTTCAAAGACGTTCGGCTTCATATCCTTCAGAACGCGCCGTATGCCTGCCGACTCCAGCTGGAATACACCCGTGGTCTCTCCGGCTCCAAGCATCTCATAAGTTGCTTCATCATTGTCGGGAATGACCCGGAAATCAGGGATTTCACCGGTTATATCCCTGATCCATTTCATAGTCCGCTCGATAATGGACAAGGTACGCAGCCCCAGGAAATCCATCTTGAGCAGACCCACGCTCTCCAGATGCTCCATGGAATACTGGGTCAGCGCCGTACTCTCGTTGCCCTCCTGCAGCGGGACAGCATCGGTCAACGGCCCTTTCGAAATCACCACGCCTGCAGCATGTGTCGAAGCATGCCGCGGCATTCCCTCTACCTTCATAGCCATATCGAGCAGGGCTCTCGTCTTCGGATTGCCTTCATACAAAGCCTTCAGCTCCGGGCTGCTCTCCAGCGCCCGGGCAATGCTGATCCCAAGCTGTCCTGGTATAAGCTTGGCCGCTTTATCGACTTCGCCGTAGGGCAGGTTCATGGCCCGACCCACATCACGCACTGCAGCCCGCGCCGCCATGGTTCCAAACGTAATAATCTGCGCCACATGTTCATTCCCGTACTTATCCACAACATACCCGATGACTTCTTCACGGCGCTCATCACTGAAGTCGATATCAATATCAGGCATCGTGATCCGTTGCGGGTTAAGGAAACGCTCGAACAAAAGATTGTACTTAAGCGGGTCCACATTGGTAATGCGCAATGTATATGCGGTAAGGCTGCCTGCCGAAGAGCCACGCCCGGGCCCGGTAGCGATACCCTGTCGATGGCAATAGGCGATGAAATCCCACACGATCAGAAAATAATCGCAGAAGCCCATATTCTCGATAACATCCAGCTCGTAAGCCAGCCGTTTCTCCGCATTCTCCCGCTGTGAAGGTGAAGCCCATAGCGGCGTGTCTATGTAACGTTCCTCCAAGCCGCGCCGGCACAGCTCACGCAGATAGGCAGCGGAATCCATGCCCTCCGGAAGCGGTGCATAGGCAGGCAGGATATGCTTTCCGAATTCCAGCTCCAGATTACATTTCTCCGCAATAATGTGACTGTTCTCCAGCGCCTGCGGCACATGCGGGAACAGGGCAGCCATCTCCTCGCCGCTTTTCATAAACAGCTGATTGGTTCCTATCTTGAAGCGCTCCTCATCGTCTACCGTCTTTCCGGTTCCGATGCAGATCAGCACATCCTGCACTTCAGCGTCTTCCTCGGATAAATAATGCACATCATTGGTTGCCACAAGCGGAATATCACATTCTGCAGCCAGGGCAATCAGCTTCGGATTCACTCTCTTTTGCTCCGGCATTCCATGATCCTGCAGCTCCAGATAAAAGTCTTCTCCAAAAATCTCCTTGTAGCGCAGCGCTGACTTCCGTGCTTCCTCATCGCGTCCATGCAGCAAATGCTGCGGGACCTCTCCGCCAAGACAGGCGCTTAGACAGATTATCCCCTCCGAGTGAGACGCAAGGGCATCCATATCAATGCGCGGCTTATAATGCTGCCCCTCCAGGTGGCCGATAGAGATCAGCTTCATCAGATTCCTGTAGCCGGTTTCATTCTTGGCAAGCAGAATCAGGTGATAGATAGGCTGGTCTTTTCGACTGCCCCTCTCGCGGCGTGAGCCTGCGGTCAAATAGGCTTCGCAGCCAATAATGGGCTTGATGCCCTTCTCTTTACAAGCTTTATAAAAAGGGATGGCCCCGTACATAACCCCATGATCCGTTAATGCCAGCGACTTCATGCCATATTCGCCGGCCCTGCGCACAAGATCGGTGATACGTGCCGCCCCATCCAGTAAACTGTATTCACTGTGCACATGCAGATGCACGAAAGGGCTCATTAATCCCACTTCCTTTCCTTCAAAAACTCTGGACATAAGATGTAACTATTTTATCATATTAGGGGGGGACGCGCCCATAGAATGGATAGAGAGCACAGGGACAGGCAGACCTTTAGCTTCAGCCGCGTCCGGAAAGGGGCAATGACTTTATGAATCTGTTTTTGAGCAAAGCCGTCCTTGATTTCTTCATCGCCTTCGGGATTGTCCTCGGCGGAGCCATGCTCGGGGGAATCGGTGCCGTAGTTTCTTTGCAGCCGCCGTCCCAGACCATGCTGGACGTGGCTGACCGGATCAAGATTTGGGCTCTGGCCGCTGCTGTTGGCGGCACCATTGATCCTATGCGGGTCATTGAGAGCAACATGCTGGGAGGGAATCTCTCGCCGGCAATCAAGCAAATCATGTATCTCGTATTCGCCTTCCTGGGAGCACATATGGGCAGTGAGCTCGTCAAATGGGTGTGCGGCAGGGGGTAGGACAATGAGGATGCCGCCTTTTCAGCGCTTTCGTCGCTTTTCCCAGATTTCCGCGGTATTTGTGCTTGGTATGGTCGTGGGAAGCATAGTCTACAATGCCATTTACCACATGGGATATAATGTGCTGTGGCTGAATAATCAGGATCTGCGCGTACAGATTGAGCAGTATGAGAAGGATATACTGACACTGAAGAAATATAACAAAACTTCAACCGTGATCCGTCAGATCAAAATCCGTGCTGAAGAGGCTAAGGAGAAGGAGGAAGCTTCTTCCCTTAATCCTGTAACCGTCAAAGAGATTATTAGTAAAATGAGCTCCGACCTCACACCGTTGCGGGGCCGCAGCGTATTCGATATCGATACCGACAGTAAGATGGCCCGACTTCTGCTGGACGGTAAAATATATATTGTCCGCGACAAGGAATACACAGTAACTATCCGGACCATGCTCGTCATGGAGGGCGTTCTGCAAATTTGGGTGGAGATCAATCCTTACAAACGCAGCTGAGTATAATCGTGTTACAATACGTGCAAGTATACTCTCTCTCATTTAGCAGAGATTTTTAAAGGAGCGGCCTCTCCATGGTTATGATTATCAAGTATTTACTGTTTATCCTGCTGGTGGTTTTTGTTGTCGGCGCCGCCTATTTCAGCACTGCCTCCCGACGTGCCGCCGATCCTCTGGATAAGGGGAAGAAGCGTTCAATCATGAATGTAATGATGGGGGCTATGCTCGTGACTCTGGCCCTTATGTCCATGTTTCTCTTTCAAGGCTCTACTCTCAATATCATTGTGGAAGCGGCCTTCCTCGTCATGGGTGCTTTTAATATTTTTTCGGGTCTGCGCAGCCATGGATATTACAGCCGGTTGAAGAATTAGATCAAGCAACGGATATAAGCTAAAGGGGGTGTCCCAAAAGCCATGAAATGGCTGCTGGGACACCCCCTGGTTTTTTGCGTAGGATGGTACGCGGGCACTTGGGTGGGCGCTTACGGATGATCTATCGATTGCAGCATCATTACGGACTTGGCGACCAAGGTCTCCAGGTGGGTAATCTCAATTTCCAGCTTGCAGGTACGGCGGCTGCTTTCCAGCAGCTTCGGCATTACAATGACCGAATCCTCGATTTGCACGGGACGCACAAAATAGGTAGACATGTTATCTAGCACGTAATCGTTCCCTGTAATATCCTTGGCCGCTTTAAACGCCGAAAGCGTCATCAGCGTGGACAGCACACCCTCGGAAATCGTCCCGAGGTCTGTCGCCATCTGCGGTGTAATGAAGCCGTGGAAAAACAGCCGCCCTTCATCGTCCCGTTCCTCCGCAAAGCCGTTCCACATGAGATGATCAAAAGTCTCGCCCAGTTGAGGCTGGTTGCGGACGTCACGCAGGCTTTGCAGCACCTCCTTACGGGTCAGGCTGCCGACCAGCTTGCGATTACGGTCCACAATGGGCAGGAAGTCAATGCCTTCCCACATCATAATCTGGGCCGCCGAAGCCAGCGAGGTCTGAAGACCGGCCGTAATCGGATTGCGGATCATGGCCTTCTCAATGCTCTGTCCTTCCGTCAAGGACTCCACATCACGGCGGCCGACAATGCCGATGACACGGTTCCATTCATCTGTAACGGGAAAACGCTGTTCCCCGCTATCCAGAGCCAGCTTCCGCAGCTCAAGCACGGTGCTGGAAATTTTTAGTGTATTCAGACGTTTGCTCTCTACAATATCCTCTACCAGCATAATTTTCTTCTTGATCAGCCGGTCAAAAATCGCCCGGTTAATCATTGAAGCCACTGTAAAGGTATCATGGCGCGATGAGATGACAGGCAAATCCAGCTGATCTGCCAGAGCCTTCACCTCACGGCTTGTCCCAAATCCGCCTGTAACAAGAACACCCGCTCCCTGCTCCAGCGCAAGCGAGTGCACATCCTCACGGTTACCTACGATCAGCAGGCTGTCTGCATCGATATAGCGGATCATGGCATCTACTTTCATCGCCCCGATTACATATTTATGGAGATGCTTGCCTAAGCCATTCACTCCGCCCAGCACATGCCCTTCAACGATGTCAACGACATCACCGAAGGTGAGCTGTTCGGATATATTTCTGGGCTTCTTCTCCACGCGGACTGTGCCGATCCGCTCCTTCGTAATGACGATCCCCAGATTCTCTGCTTCCTTAACCGCCCGGTAAGCTGTACCTTCACTAACGAATATTTCCTTGGCCAGCTTCCGGACGGAAATCTTCGTCCCAACCTTCAGACTTTCTATATGCTGCAGCAGCTGCTCGTGCTTAGTAATTGCATCTCCTTGACTCTCCAACTGTTACACCCCCGGGCTCCGAACTGTACTATTCTGTACTTATATATTAACTGGTTTCGGGGGTATTCGCAATCGTTTGAATCGCGGTTACAGGAGAGAATTCAGGATCGTTGTGTAACCCGTCCTTCCTCTGTCCACTTGCTCTGCCACTCATTCAGCTTGGCCTTGCGGACAGCCTCCAGCCGTTTGGACTTTTCCTCATCCACACCAATAATGAAATGCAAATGCGCTGCAATAACCAGAAAAGCGAAAGCACACCATATCACGCCGAATCCGAAAACCCAACCCGGCTCATTTCCAGGTGACAGCCTGGGCAGAGCATAGAGCAGCATGGACAGCGCCATCAGAAGGTAGACAACATGCTTGAACTTGTTTCTTTTTTTCATTAGGACAGCTCCTTCATATACAGAATCTATATCTCTACTCTATGAGCACGGAGCTATAAATATGAGACAAGTCTTTGGATAAAAAACAGCTTCCTATGGTATAGCTAAGTATGGTAAATCGAACAATTTTATGAGATGATGGCGACATTCTAGGGAGGCGATTGCAGAGTGACACAAGCATATAATCAGACCCATTATGTAATCCGAAAAAAAGTATTCTCCATCCTCGGCGCTAAAATTCATATCTATGATCGTGCGGAAAATCTGGTTCTCTACTCACAAATGAAAGCTTTCAAGCTGAAAGAGGATATCTCCTTGTACACGGATGAGGACATGAATAAGGAGCTTCTGCGCATTCAGGCCCGCCGTATGATTGACTTTTCCGCCACTTATGATGTTAAGGATTCGGTCACGGGGGAGCATGTTGGCGCCCTTCGCCGTAAAGGCCTCAAATCCATTCTGAAAGATGAGTGGGTTATTCTGGACCCTAATGATGTTGAAATCGGAAAAATTGCGGAGGACAACCTGCTAATGGCGTTGCTTCGGCGCTTCATCAACCTGATTCCACAGAGCTACAATGCCGAACTGGGAGGGCAAACCATCACTACCTTCAAGCAAAATTTCAACCCGTTCGTGACCAAAATCAGCGTCGATTTCTCCGGTGACCCTAACCAGCGGTTTGACCGCCGTCTGGGGCTTGCGGCAGGTATTCTCCTTTGCGCGGTGGAGGGTAAGCAGGAGTAGGCGATGTTCACAACAATTCTATGAAAAAGGTCCTTTATTTTCGAGTAAACTATAGGCGGATGTTCTATGCGGACGCTCCGCGAACGAAACGTTGCTCCAATCGCTGTTGTATCCAGATTTTTTTAATTTTCCCTTAGCGGTAAAAATCCGGATACAAAGGCGAACGCTATCGCTTCTCCGCAATCGTTCCGTCCTCTCCGCTGCTTTCAGCGGAACCCATATTTTAACCACGAAATATAAAATGGTATACACAAAGAAACCTCTGCTTTGAAATGGTTGGTGGTAACTTCCATTTTGCCAAAGAGAGGTTTCTTTGCGTTCAGTAAAATGAATAAATCTGGACAAAACAGCGATTGGAGCAACGATCCATTCACGCAGCGTCCGCACAGAAAACCCATTGAAGTCTTGCTCAAAAGCAAGGGAGTTCCAGCAGCCATTTGCATGGCTTTTGAGGGACCCCTTTTTTATTGTGAGAGCTGCTACTGAACGTCGGCACCATACAGGTGCTGCAGACTTTCCGAAATAATTTTGTTCACGTCCTCAATGACAACGCTCAAACGGCGCTCCGCTTCGAACAGACGGCGGATGCCGAGATTCAGATTCAGCACCTCGAACAGCTTCTCCATCTTCTCCATTTCCTCCTGCGGAGGCATCTCTCCACTCATCATCCGCTGCTGCAGCTCCATCTGGCTCTGGCGGAAATTATCCAGCATCCGCTTGCTTTCCGGATCGGCATCGACCAGTTTCATCGCACTGGTTATATCAGCTACTTCACTGCTCTTTTTGATGGCCTTTGCCAATTCATGTGCTTTGTCATATACGTTCATTATAATTCCTCCTTTTTCCGGGCGAATATTAGAAATCGCAACGTCTTTTTAGAAATTGGGTCAATCACCAAGGGTCAGATGTCTCCATATGATGAATGATATGTAACCCTAGTTAGCAAATTGCCGGCATCAAGCTGCCTACCGGAAGGAGATTCACGATGTCTAAGCTTAAGATCCCGGTCCAAGCCATCCAATCGGGCATCCTGCAAGAAAATGTCATCATGCTTGGCGACCGGTCCATGAAAAGACTCAAAATTCCGGCACATGTACCGCTCCATCTGGCCTTCGGTTCTTTCCGGCAGGAGGTTACCGTCGTTCCGGTTCCTAAATCCGACAGCCTGCGCGTCAGCGAAGATCTGGCACGGCGGACCGGCTGGAAGTTCCGTCATACGCTGAACGTCTCATACAGCTCAGGAAGCCGCATCCTGCGGCTTGGTCCGCTGATTGGAGTTCTCGTAAGCCGCGACCATGCGGATACACCCGAAAGAGTGTTCGGCCAGATCACTATGTTCTGCCGGGAATTGACTAATGCCTGCCGTACACAGGGCGCATATGTATATTTCTTTACGCCTGAAGCGCTGGAATCCCGCAGTTCCTCCATACAAGGCTGGGTATACGAGGAGGGCTGGCGGAAGCTGAACCTTCCGATAGCCGATGTCATCAATAATCGGCTTACCTCGCGGAAAATGGAGAACAAACCTAGCGTACAGCATTTTTTGGCCGATGTAAAATCTCGGTACGGCACTCATTTCTTCAACGAAAAGTTTCTCGATAAAACAGAGGTGTTCGAAGCGCTGAGGCCGGATGCCACGCTGCAGCGGTACTTGCCGGAGTCGCATCTTCTAAGCGGGTACGCCGTGCTCAAAAAGATGTGCAGCCATCATCCGGTTGTATTCCTGAAGCCTATACGCGGCAGCCTTGGCAAGGGCATCCTGCGTATTTCAAGGGAAGAAGGCGGCAGCTACCGGCTGCTGTCCACCACTCCGCTCGGCACGCGCAAGCAAAGCTATCCCAGTCTGGCAAAGCTGTTCCAGGCTATCGCTCTGAAGATGAAAAGCACCCGCTACCAGATTCAGCAGGGTCTCCCCCTAATGGAGCTGGGGAAGCGGCCGGTTGATTTCCGGGCTCTTGTGCAAAAGAATAACAGCGGCAAATGGGGCGTCACTTCCATCGTCGCACGTACCGCCGGAAATAACCATTTTGTCTCGAATTTGGCCCGGGGCGGAAGCCTTAGTACAGTACGAGAAGCTGTTGGCAAAAGCAGTCTTCCACATTCCGTGAAGGAAAGCGTCCATTTGGGACTTCCCCGGGCGGCACTGGCGATCGCGCGTGGAATAGAAACCTATATTCCCGCCCATTTCGGTGAGCTTGGTATTGACCTGGCGCTGGACCAATCCGGCCGAATCTGGCTGCTTGAGGTTAACTCCAAGCCATCCAAGAATGATAATACTCCACTCAACGATCAAAAAATAAGGCCGTCCGTCAAGCAAATGGTCTTGTATTGCCGTTATCTGGCCGGCTTATAAGGAGGACATCATGACTGAAGCTGCACTGGGGTTGCTTGGCATCATGACATGCCGCAGAAACGGGAGTCCCTCGATCTCAGAGTCAAGCTTCTACAGCCATTTATGCCGGTTGGCCCCGCTCTTTGATCTTAATGTCACTATTTTTCAACCGGACGGAGTGAGAGAAGTCGGGAAAAGGGTGACCGGTTTGAAGTGGAGGAACGGTGAATGGATTTCAACAGAAACCTCCCCCCCGGATATTGTGTACAATCGATGCTTTTATGGAAGCAAGAAGGAAAGAATTGCTGCCGCCGCCGCATTAACTGCACTTCCGATGGCCCTGCCCTGGTCACGCGGACTACCCGATAAATGGGGTGTGCATGAAATATTGAAGCGCAGCAGCAGAGCAGCAGCATTGCTGACTGATACGAGACTCTATACCGGAAGCCGCCACCTTAGCGATATGCTCGCTGAGAGAGAGTACGGCGTCTTCCTGAAGCCTCTGGCGGGAACACATGGTAAACGTACCCTGCATACCCTAAAGCGCAATGGTGTACTGGGCGTAAGCGTTAGAGGGCGGGACAGGGATAACGTTCCATTTCACCATAATTTCAACGATCAGAAAGAGGGCTTGGACTGGATTGACCGTTTTATCGGCCCGCGCCGCTATCTTATGCAGCCTTATCTTCAGCTTACCAGCCGAAGCGGCCAGCCGTTCGATGTACGCGTATTGATGCAAAAAAACGGCCGTGGTCTCTGGGAACGTACCGGTATGGCCGTACGTCTTGGTACCTGTGGCTCGCTTACCTCCAATCTGCACGGCGGCGGCACAGCAATCCCGGTTCTGCCCTTTCTGCAAGAGGAATACGGCAAAGCAGGCAAATATATTATGGCGCAGCTTGTCGAAGATGCAGCACTCCTACCGCCTCTGCTGGAGGCCGCATGCGGCAGACTCGGCGAGCTGGGTCTTGACTTCGGCATTGACGGCGGCGGCCGGATTACGCTGCTGGAAGCGAACTCCAAGCCGGGACGCACCGTCTTCCGGCTGACGGGCGACCACAGGGCTGAAAAGCTCGCAATTGAGAATCCCCTGCGTTATGCACGCCATCTGCTGCTTACCAACCGACGTGTTCCAGCATTGTCCGGAGGCAGCTCCGGTGTACCCGGGAGAATGATAACAATGGTTCCTAAGGAGGATTCATAAATGAGTCTCACTTTTTGCAATGTGCATTTCACCAAGCAGCCCCAAAGAGTCGTATATGTATCGGGTGCGTTGATGAAAAGCCTGAAGCTGTCCGGGAAGAAAAACATAAGGCTGCGGCTTGGGAAGGACACTATTCCGGCGCTGATTAAACCGATCAAACGAGCCGGAAAGCATATGTTCCTGGCCTCGGGCGTCAAAAGTGCAATAAAAGTCCCCAAAACAGGCGGTATTTATTTGCGGAATCTGCAGAACGACGAGGTTCAGCTTGGACCGTTGGTAGGCGTATTATCAGATGGACCGGGTAACTCCACCCAACCTTTCGGCTCCCGCACGGGCTTTATCAAGCAATTACTGCGTGAAGGCAGCAATATGTGCTATATTTTCGCGTTCATGCCGCGCGACATCGACTGGCAGCAGGAGCAGGTATACGGATATTTTCTGAGCGAAAGCGGCAAATTCGAACGCAAAATGATTCCGCTGCCGGATGTCGTCTATAATCGTCTGCCCAGCCGGCGGGCTGAGACATCACCTTATATTAATCAGCTGCGTGAGCGTTTTTTGCGCAAAAAAATTCCATTTTTCAACTGGAGCTTCTTCAACAAGTCCGATATCTACCGGCTGCTGGAGAATGACAGCGCAGCGAACCGTTATGTGCCTGAAACGCAAAGTAATCCCACACCCGACAAAATGAGAGATATGCTGGACCGGCATCATTTCGTTTATTACAAACCTTCAGCAGGCTCTCTGGGACACGGTATATATCGGCTGACCTACTTACCGAAAAAGGGCTATTTTGCCCGTTACCGCCGGAACGGAAAAAATGTACTGCTGCGCTTCGCCAGCTTCGACAGTCTGATGCGCATGCTGCAGTCCCGTCACGGCCGAAGCCTGCACAATTATATTGCTCAGCAGGGCATCCGGCTCATTGAGATCGACGCCTGCCCGATTGATTTCAGGTTCCATATGCATAAGAACGGAAGCAATCAGTGGGTTGTTGTCGGGATAGGCGCCAAAAAGGCCGGTCGCGGCAGCGTTACCACACATCTGAAAAACGGCGGCTCTCTGCTCACCCCACAGCAGGCGCTGGGCCGTGTCTTCGGTGCGAGAGCCGATGAAGTGCTGCTGCGGGCCAAAGGAACAGCCGTCAAGCTGGCAGAATCGCTGGAGATTCAGCACAGGCATTTACTCGGTGAAATCGGATTTGACCTTGGCATAGATCAGGATGAAGACATCTGGATGTTCGAGGCCAACGCCAAACCGGGACGATCCATCTTCCGTCACCCTTCGCTGCGTGCTGAGGGCAAGGCTTCCGTCGAGCACATTCTGGAGCACTGCCTGTATCTCAGCAAATTCCGCAGGAGGGATGAGACGTGAACGCCCGCTTCCCTGACGACAGCAAGCCGGTCATCGCCATTCTGACGACAAGTGACAGAGAACGGAAATTCTGCGGAAACCGCAGCAATTTCCGGGATATCATCCGGACCGGCAAGGAGCTGGGGTACCTTGTATATGTGGTTACAGTCCGCGATCTCAAGCTGGAGTCACGGATAGTTAACGGCTACGTTCCGGCCCCTGTCGGCAAGCTCTGGCATCGTATTCCATTACCCCTTCCGCAAATCATTTATAACCGGATTCCAACCCGGGAAGAGGAAGAAAAGGGCCCTGTCGCACGCAAAATAGCACAATGTCTGGAGCATCAGGACATTGTGCTGTATAACCCGTATTTTTTTAATAAATGGAGTTTATTTGAATGGCTGAAGGGTTCGCGCGCAACCTCCAGACACGTGCCGCATACGAAACGGCTCCGCAGCTCCCGAACGCTTGCCTCCATGCTGAAGAATCATGACAGTCTGTATCTCAAGCCCGAGAACGGCAAGGCCGGGAAAGGTATTATGCGGCTCAATTACCGGGGTGATGCGGTTCTGCCTTACCGTCTGCAAATCCAGGGCCTCAAAAAAAATCTGACCTACAAGGCTGCCTCTTTGGATCGGCTGTGGACGCGTATCGAGAAGGAAAAGGGTGACGACCTCTACATCGTACAGCAAGCGATTGAGCTGGCCACTCACCGGGGACGGCCGTTTGACCTTCGTGTGCTGCTGCAAAAAAACGGTCGGGGCGGTTGGGGCGTAACCGGTATTGGGGCCCGCCTGGCCGGAGTACGCAGCATCACCACCCATGTCCCTCGCGGAGGCAGTATTGAGGAACCGAGGAATATGCTGGAGGGAACATTCGGCAGTGAAAAGACAGCCGCTATTCTCAGGAGCGTTCCTACGACTGCACTGCTGGTTGCAAGACAAATTGAACGGGCTTCCGAGTATGCGCTCGGAGAAATGTCTATGGACCTCGGTGTCGACAAGAACGGTGGTTTGTGGTTTTTCGAGGCAAATTCCCGGCCCATGAAATTCGATGAACCGGCCATACGCAAGCTTTCATTGGAACGCATCTTTCAATATAGTCAGCATTTGGCTCTTCAATCCAAACTGGAAACCCCATCAAGGAAGTGACAATCCATGCAGATATCCTCCCTCTACGATACGGAGAGCGGGCCGTGGAACCGTCATCTGGCCGATCTTCTTCAATTTATCCGCCATTACGGTGAGCGGCGAATTACAATGGACAGCTGCAGAAGACTGGCCCGGTTGACGCCGGAGCTGCTGGGCCAGCCCGGTGTGTCACTGCTCGTTGCGACTGTGCGTGGACAGTATGGCCGCCAGCTCTCAGGCGTCAGCTTCGTGTCGGGCTTTGGCAAAGAGTCATGCCTTGTCGCCGTTCACCCGTTATACCGTAACAAGCACACCGGCACAGCGCTGCTCGCTGCCCAGCTGCAGCGCCTGGGGTGTCTGGAATGCAGCGTTGCCAGCGACAACGCAGCCAGTCTAAAGATGTGTTTCAACGCAGGTCTTGTCGCTGTAGCGCTTAACAGCGGACCAACCGGTAAGCCTACACTGCTGCTCCAGTCATCTCAACATAACGGCTTCGGCAGCACCCGGCCGGTGAACCAAACAGAACAGAGTGCTGAACCCAATACTTCACAAGAAGGTGACCTCCTGTGCCGCAACCCGTCTTAGGCATCCTTACCCTGTATTTGAACGAGGCCAAGCAGCTCGAAGAGAAAAGCGTATACCGGAGGATGATTACCCAGGGCAAACGAATCGGGCTCGATGTCTTTGTCTTTACACCGATGGATGTTCACGGCAGCAAAGAGCTCATTCATGCGCTTGTCTTTAATCCTGAAACCGGAAAATGGTCGCGTAAATGGCGGCACTTTCCCCATATGATCTATGACCGGTGCCGCATCCAGCGAAGCGCACGCTTCCAGCAGCTGCTGCGCTTCCGGTCACGATACAATCATATGACCTTTTTGAACCGTCCCCTGCGCAACAAATGGACCATTCACCAGACCTTCTCGCAAAAGAGCCGGTTCCGGCAGCACATGCCTGAAACCCTGCTCTATCAATCCTCAGCCGATTTGCAGCGTATGCTGAAGCATGGTTCCGTTATTTATATCAAACCGGCTAACGGCACAGGGGGCCGCGGGATATTGCGGATTGAACGGCTTAAGAACCCGAGCGGAATGTTCGACATTCAAGGGCGCCGTCAAGACCGGCGCATTATCCCCCCCCGCAAGGTCTCGCATGCCCGGCTGACTTCCATTGTACGGCAATGGTGCATCGGCGGGCGCTTCCTTGTCCAGCAGGGTATCCCCCTGCGTCTGCCCGGGGGACGCTTCCACGATTACCGCATGCTCGTTCAGAAAAACGGTCAAGGGAGCTGGGAGATGACCGGGATGGCCGGCCGCATCGGAGCCGCCCATAGTGTAACCTCCAATCTGCATGGTGGCGGTCACGCTGTACGGGCGGAAACACTGCTGCAGGAATGGCTTGGCAGCGATGAGAAAGCTGGCAAGGCTATGAAAGCTTCGGAAAAACTGGGCCTGGAAGCAGCCGCTTTTCTCGAGAATAGATTCGGGGCACTCTGTGAACTGGCTTTGGATCTCGCTATTGACCGTGAGGGTCGTATTTACGTGCTTGAGGTCAATCCGAAGCCTGCACGCGAGGTGTTTGCCCGTTCCGGGGATAGCGAAACCTACCGGAAAGCACTTTTACGGCCACTGGAATATGCCTTATGGGTGTATAAGAATAAGGGTGTCGCCAGCACTCCTGCTTCTCTTAAAACTGAAGAGTAAGACAAAGAGCCTCTAATTCCCCGGAAAAGGTGAATGAGGCTCTTTGTCTTTTTATGTATCGGAATCCCTGTTATTCCGCTTTATCGTATAAATTGAGCAGCTCATCGAAGGAGGAAATAATAACATCAGAGCCTTTTAATTCATCCTCCCGGCCAAAGCCCGCATAGGCACAGCCGATCACGGTCTGCCCATTTCCTTTGCCAGCCTCCACATCGGACGAACGGTCTCCTACCATCCAGGCGTTGCTGATTCCATGGTTATCCAGCAATAGACGCAATAGCTCTACCTTTGTAGCGGTGCCCTGTCCTCCTGCACTGTACAAATCCTCGAACAAATCCTTAAGTTCATGAACAACAACAATGCTATGAATATAATCCTTCAGTCCATTGCTGGCCACAAACAATCGGATGCCCCGCTCCTTCAGTGCTCTGAGTGTCTCTACTACCTTCGGGTACAGCAGTGTCCCTCCCGCCTCAAGCCCCTCGATCTCCAGCTGCAGCAGCAACTGGTCAGCACGACGGTGCACAGCCTCATCCGCCTCAGGCATTACATTCTTCCAGATTTGCTCCAGCACCATGCCCAGGCTGCTTAGAATCCGTTCCTCCGGCGGTGTCGGTCCTGAGTACAAACCTTCCTCACGCAAAATATCGAACATTTTGTGATACGCAGGCAATAGCAGGCTCTCCGTTTGAAACAATGTACCGTCCATGTCAAACACCATGGCTTCCGGTTTGGTGAGCTGTGGTCCATTCTCTCTTTGTGCTGCCCCTAGTCCTCCATTACTCATCTTTGACCCTTCCCTTCCTGATTCCTATTGCTGAAATTCTTCATACGGCAATAAGCCATTTATATGCCCTATGATATAGAAACGACTGTTCATTGTCCAGATTGGCATGAAAAAGGGACTGCCCTTTCCGCAGATCACTCTGCCGGAGGAACAGTCCCTTTTCTCTGTAAGATTACAGTCTGTCAAAGCTTGCAGTCAACTCGTCAAGAATGTCTTTGCTGATCATTTTACCCTTGAAGTTAATCAGGTTCTCCGAACTGCCGGAGAAGATACAAGTAGGTTCGTATTTTCTGAGAATAATTTTTTCCCCGTCTACAAAGATCTCCAGCGGATCCTTTATGTCAATCCCCATCGTTCTGCGCAATTCGATCGGAATAACGATACGTCCCAATTCGTCTACTTTTCTTACAATCCCTGTTGCTTTCATTATTTAGCATCCTCCCTTGAAATAACACCTTAAATAATCATTCATGTGAAAAGCTATCAAAGCTTCTATAAACTAGTAATGATTACGCTATAACTGCATTGTAAAGTGCTATTTCTTTCCTGTCAATTTTATTTCTACAACATTTGATATTTATCGACAAATTATTCGACAAAGTTCTATAAATATTCGACAAAAAATAAAAGAAAGGGGCATCTCCCCAGTAAATGAATCTTACTGGGGAGATGCCCCGGTGCTTGAGGATCAGCTTACTGTGCGGCAGATCCGAATTGAATCCATGCTTTTTGAATCTCGTCGATGGCCTGATCTTTGGTTTTGCTTCCGCCGATATAGGCTTGCATTAACTCACCAAATTTTTGGTGGAAAGTGTCCAGAGAGTAGATAACCGACAGATCTCCGGACTTCTCGGTTTTGAGGATTTCATCCATTTGCTTAGGCATATCCAGATCAGGAAGCGGAGCAGCCTTGATTGGTGGAATAACCTTGGCTACGGTCGAGAACCAGCTTTTTCCGTACTCGGAAGTATACAGCCAGTTGAAGAACTCAATCGTTTCTGCAGCTACCGGGGAATCCTTGTTAATGCGCAGCGCCTGATCGGCACCTGTGATTATCATGGACTGCTCAAGCTTGTCGCTGACAGGGTAGCCCATAATGCCCAGCTGGAAATCAGGAGTGATTTTTTTGATCGCTTCCTCATCCCAAGCACCTTTGCCTGTCATGAATGCCGCTTTGCCAAGTGCAAAGTCGCTGACCTGGGCATTGCTGTCGCGTTCAAGCGGCTTATCCGTACCGTATTTGACAGTCGTATCGATGAATTCGAAGAAGTTGTTATACATAACCGGATGATCCTTGAACGTTGTTTTTCCGGCAATAAAATCCGCTACAAGGGTCTTGGGGTCCGTACCGGCATCCTGAGCAGCCGCATCTACATAGTGCTGCAAGATGTGTTTCCATACCCACCACTCTTTATAAGCGTTGGCGAAAGGTTTAATTCCCTTGGCTTCAAGCTTTGTGATGGCATCCTGCATTTGTGCGACAGTCTCAGGAACTTCGGTGATACCGGCATCCGCAAGCAGCTTCTTGTTGTACATCAGCACAAACAGATTACCTTTTACCGGGAATCCCAACACCTTGCCGTCTGTGGAGGTCATATTGGAGCGAACGGCATCCGTCATCGCTGCGGCAAGCGGCTCATTGGTAAGATCCGCGCTGTATTCGGCAAAAGTATCGATATCTCCGCCAGCCGTAGTCTGGAATACATCCGGAGTGCTGCCGGCGGCAATTTTGGATTTCAGTACTGTATTGTAATCGGCTTGCATAATTTCGAGGTTAATGGTCACGTTCGGTTTAACCTTTTTGTACTCGGCAATATAAGCGTTGAAGGCTTCAGTGTACTCGGGAGAAGCAGTAAACATATTAATCGTAACCTCTTTAGCAGAGCCTGCATTTCCACTTGCACTGCCCGCTCCGTTTGTGCCCGCTCCATTATTGGCAGCGTTATTGTTTCCACCGCAACCGGCGAGCAGTCCTACGAGCAGCAGACTGGCAGATAGAGCCATGAATTTTTTTAACATGATGTTGCCCCCTTTTTCCTCATGCATCTTGTGTTCTTGATGACCATTCTAAATAAAAAGAAAAAGGATAAGAATGTACATAAGTGATCTTATTAGGGTAAAAAAGTGTACTCCTGGTTTCAGTTCACTTTTCTCCCTCACCGAGAAGGACCCGATATTCCGAAGGCGAACATTCATAGTAATTCCGAAACGCTTTACTGAAATAGTTCTTATCCTTGTAACCGAGCATTTCGGAGATATCCTGGATCTTCAGGCTGGAATCGTTCAGCAAATCCTTCGCTTTGTCCATTCTCACCTTCTGCACATATTCATGAATACCATAGCCGTATTGGCCCTTGAACAGCTTCATCAAATACTCTCTGCTGAGGAAATACTTGTCCGTAAACATCGATATTTTAATATTCTCAAAATAATGATTATCAATATATGCTTTAATATTCCCCAGAACGCTGGGCCTGTCACCGGCCAGGGACCTGCCAATTTCAGAGCTGTAGCTATCCAAAATCTCAATCAGCAGAGCTTCAAATTGATCAAAGGAAGAGAAATCACTTCCTGTTCCTAACCCCCGTAGACCCTTGTCCTCGCTGCTCCGCAGACGTTCAGGTGAAACGTTCAGTTCCAATGCGATGTCGTTCAGCAAAATAATGAATTCCTGTACCGTACGGTCGGCTTCTCCGATACTGAAGCCCTCCGAATTCCTCCATTTTTTCGTGAACTCGCCCAGTATGCTTTTGGCATGATTGATGTTTCCGCTCTCTAGCGCATTGCGGATCAAGGGCATACGGCTCGTGAGGGAAGGATTATCTTTGGAAGGTACCGGTTCGGCGCTGTTGGCGACGATAGATCCCTGTAGCTTCAGCAGATCGATGCTATCGAGTGACATCTTGGCCGTATCATAGGATTTCGCAATGTCCAGGACATCCCCGTAAGGCTGCCCCAAACCTCCCGCTACGATAATCCCAAACAGCTCTTTCAAAGTAGAGGCCACCTTCTTCATATGATAAAAGGCGCGGAAAGCAGCATCTTCCCCATAACCACCCTTCATCGTAAAAATGGCTATATATTCGCGTTCCCCCTTGGGACTCAGGAAGCTGAACGCCTGAAACTGGCCGTCGCTAATCTCATTAATAACGTTGGTCACCGCGAAATGGAGTAAATCCCGGTCTTCATGGAACCGGTCCCGTCTGACCTTCTCCAGATTAAGTACCCGCAGGACACCCGCGACAAAATGATTTCCTGAGGTATCCGCGCCGATCAACGGCAAAAAGGCCTCATTGGACTGATTCTTGAAGCTGCGTTCAATAATGGATATATACATCTTTTCCTTCAGCTTCGGCAGGGACATGTTCAGTGTGATGTTATTGTTAATAAACTCGCTTTGCTTCTTCCGCTTGGCTTCCAGGACATCGATCGCTTTGCTCAGAGCGGCATTAAGATCTATGCGGTTTACCGGCTTCAGCAAGTAATCGACCACCTTGGAACGGATGGCCTGGCGGGTATATTCGAAATCATTATAGCCGCTGATTACAATCGTCAGGAGATCCGGATAGTCCTGCTCCACAATTTGCAGCAATTCGCTTCCGTTTAGCTCAGGCATCTTCATATCCACAATCGCAAGATCGATCTTGTGCTGACGGAGCATAGCCAGACCTTCATTGCCATTCTTAGCCTCCAATACCTGTTCTACACCGAGACCCTGCCAATCCCCCAGAATTGTAATCGCTTCGCGCAGAGGTTCTTCATCGTCGATAATAAGCACTTTATACATGGTTAATGCCTCCCCGCGGTAACAACATGTCCATCTCTGTACCGTTTTGATCACTTCGAATCCGTAATCCCGCTTCATCTCCATACAAGAGCTTGAGGCGGGAATTTAAATTTATAAGACCAATGCTTTCATTCCCACTTTCATCTTCGCTCGTTTCTTCGCGGTCCTCCCACTGCATCTGCAGTGTACTGAGCACCTGTTCAAGCCTTTCCCCGGTAAAACCGGGTCCATCATCCTTCACAGTAATGACGGAAAAGCTTGGGGTAACCTGCGCCTTGATCGTGATGGTGATGGTGCTGGACACCTTCTCTAACGCATGCTTAATACAGTTCTCCACCAGCGTTTGAATGGAGAGCTTTGGAATTTTCAATTCCACCAGATCGTCATCCCAGTCATACACAATTTGCATTCTGCCGCCAAAACGGGCTTTCTGCAGCGCCAAATAACGCTCAATATGCTTCAGCTCTTCCCTGGCATGGACAACATCCTTGCCGCTGATGCAGTATCTCAAGGTCAAAGCCAGATTATCGACCATATCCACGATATCATCATTGTTATTCTTCAAGGCCTTGGTGGAAATCGCCTGCAGTGCATTGTATAAGAAATGAGGGTTGATCTCCGCTTCCAGCGCCTTTAATACGGCATTCTTTTCTACAATCTTCATTTTGTAGCGTTCATTAATCAGATCATTGGTCTTCTCTACCATCTTGTTGAAATGACGTGACAAGTAAGCTACCTCATCCTTCCCCTGAACCTTGGCTTGCGCATCGAAGTTTCCTGAACTGAAGCGTTTCATTTGCAGCGAGAGGTTTTTAAGCGGCTTGGTGATCTTGTTGGAGGTGTAGCTGACGAGAATGACCGACACCATCAAAAAGATCAACCCGATCAGATAGTTCAAATTCCGCGTTGTGGTAGCGGCTTCGTATATCTCTTTATAAGGAATCGGCTTAATCAGCTTCCAGCCCTGCCCTTTGCTGACGTCATAGATCACCAAATACTTCTGCTGGCTGTCCGACCACGTAAACCGTCCGCTGTCCTCTGTAACCTGCTTCAACAACCCCGCTTGTTCGCTTTGCTTATAAAACTGCGGGTCGTCGGCATAAAAGGGCTGCTGATCCGGGCTGACATACATCAGATGCTGCCCGCTGCCAAACGGAATATCCTTCATAATCTCGTCCTTAACCGAGGAATTGAAGTACAGGGACAGCACGGCTTGCGGCTCTCGGGAGACAATGGAGCGAAACATCCTGTGATAGCCCATAAAGCTTTTGTCCGTATTAATGGGATAATCGAAGCTCTCCGGCGGTGAGGCTTGTCCCTTCACAAATGACTGGTAGGAGCGGTTGAACGGACTTTCCAGCGCACTCTTGTACCAGGGGAGATTCTCAATGGACGGATGCTCCGCAACCCGGACGTTAATGTTGTAATTCTCTTTGGTTACTGAATAATACTTCTGCTCCTTGATGACATACAAATAAATGGCCTCCAGATCGTTCCGGGAAAAATACAGATTCTTCAAATAATCCTCTACATACATTTTGGAAGCATAGTCCGTAGACTCGTGTAAAATCGCATAGATAATTTCATCATATGAAATTTGCGGCAGAGATAATTGCTCGATCCCCTCCAGATAACTCTCCAGATTACGGCCGACCAGCAGCAGATTGTTGCTTGTACTGGCAATGCTATTGTTGACGGACTCCTTCTGCAGCATCCCGTATGAGATGAACGTCAGCGAGGTCACGACCAGAATAATAATCAGGGTGAATAACAGAATAAGCTTGTTTACCAGCCTGCTTGACACGGACTCAAACAGTTGCTGGAGCGGCCTCAATATTGATTTTTTAATGATGACTGGCACTCTCCCTGCTTCAGATTCAGTTCACCTTTTTACCCCTATCTGTACTCTTAAATCCATTTTTGAGTGAAGTGGACTGCTCTATAATACTCAATATAGACTAACCTGAATGGTAATGCGTGGCAAGCTCATTCAACCCCCACTCTAATACAAGAAGAGGTGCATCCATGTTAAAAACTCTGGGCAGAAAATGGCGTGAGAAAACGGAGTTCGGTATTTTCACTCTGCCGGTTCTCATCTGTATAGCTGTAGCCTTCTACATTCCATTTGCCATGACGATCCGCTACTCCATGATGAAATGGAACGGAATATCGAAGAATCCGAAGTTTGTCGGACTGGATAATTTCAAGCAAATCTTTATGGGAGACAGCAATTTCGCCGATTCGGCGTGGTTTACTATAAAATATGCGGTTCTGTATATCATTCTCGTAAACGTGCTGGCTATTCTGCTGGCAGTCGTTCTGGACATGAAGCTGAGAACCACTTCCTGGCTTAGAGCCGCTTTCTTTGTTCCTTATATTCTCAGTCTGGTTATTGTCGGCTTCATCTGGAAATTCATCTTCATGCAAGGCTTTAGCTCATTGAGCGCCAGTACGGGCTGGGGAGTATTTGATCTCAGCTGGCTTGGGACACCCGGACTCGCATTCATCTCTATACTCGCAGTTTCGATTTGGCAGTCCATCGGTTTCTATCTGGTGATCTATATCGCAGGTCTGCAATCGGTACCTGAAGACCTCAAAGAAGCGGCTACCGTTGATGGTGCAGGCCCTTTACGGAAATTCTTCAGTATCACTTTGCCGTTGCTTGCCCCATCGATCACAATTTCCGTATTCATGGCGCTAACGAATTCTATTAAAGTTTTTGACGTGATCCTGTCGCTGACCGGCGGCGGCCCTGGCGGCACAACTTACAGTATTGCATATGATATTTACCGGGATACCTTCCAGAACAACCTGTACGGCTACGGCACTGCTAAAGCGCTCATTCTGTTCCTCGCAGTTCTGGTTGTTACCATCCTTCAGTTGACATTCTTCAAACGCAGAGAGGTGGAGGCATAATGAAAACCAAAGGCAAAACAGGCCGGATTATCATAGAAATCGTTATGGTTATCCTCTCCCTTATCTTTCTGTACCCGCTGTTCCTGACGATCATTAACTCTTTCAAAAGCTTTGGCGAAGTCATGACGGATGTAATCGCCCTGCCTAAGCAGCTGGCGTTCAGCAACTATGCTTATGTATGGCAGTTTATCAATTATCCCAAGCTGTTCCTGAATAATATAATTATTACGTCGGTAGGTCTGCTCGGGATCGTCTTCGTCTCTTCCATTGCTGCCTATAAGCTGGCACGGACAAAAACCAAGCTGAGCGGAATTCTGTACTTCCTGTGCATCATGCCGATGCTTATTCCCTTCCAGTCCATTATGTTAACCGTGCTGCAAATGTCTAAAGGCCTCGGGTTATCCGAAAGCACCTGGGGGCTGGGTGTCCTCTACTGGGGCTTCGGGGCTCCGCTGGCCGTGTTCATCTACCACGGCTTCGTAAAGGGAATTCCCATGGAAATTGACGAAAGCGCCACAATTGACGGGGCTTCCGGCTTCCGCTTATTCTTCAGTGTCATCTTCCCGCTGCTGAAATCGGTAACAACGACTATCGTCATCATTGACGTGATGTGGATCTGGAATGACTTCTTGCTTCCACTGCTTATGGTTAACGGCTCACCGGATACGAAAACACTCACGTTGGCCGCTTACACTTTTGTCGGTCAATACACCTCGGATTGGCAGTATGCAATGACCGCCATGGTAATGGCCGTACTTCCATCCATCGTAGTGTTCATCTTCCTGCAGAAATATATTGTTAAAGGCGTAGTGGCCGGAGCTGTAAAAGGCTGATGCTGTGCTGATGCTGGCGGGCGCTCCGCGAACGGAACGTTGCTGCAATCGCTGTTGTTTCCAAATTTCTATGATTTGAACCGCATCGCGGTTGAAATTTGGAAACAGCATATGCTTTCGAAGAGAGCTTTCCTCCGGAAAGCTTGTGGGCGAACGCTGACGCTTTTCCGCAATCGTTCCGTCCTCTCCGCTGCATTCAGCAGTAACCGTACTACTTCCAATCTTTCACTTCACGACAAACGGCAAGCCACCGAATAACCCGGGGGCTTGCCGTTTTTGTGATGCTGATTGGCAATTGGCAATGAAATGAAATAGGGACAGTCTGTCTCGAACTTAAATCCACCTCAGTGCTTGACTACTGGGATTTGGCGCTTCAGTATAAGTGTAAAAAATTGGGATGATTGGGCATGTACCCGATTTCCTGGCTGAAGTGGTGAACTGTAGATTCGGATGAAACTGTATTTTTTACAACTTTTTTATCCGGAAAGAGCCCCTAAAGTTGAATTGTTGTAGGAAATGCAATAATCGATGGGGGCAGGGACTCTTTAGCGAATTAATGCTGTATTCGATACAACATTTCGGCGCTGCAAAGCGGATTTAACAAAAAATGTTGTATTCTATACCATTTTATCATTGCCTCTTTGCCCAATATATTCCGAATTTCTTCTTCAATTTCATAGTATTAGTTTACCTAGTTTACCATTTAAGGATTGCGCTCATTTCCTCTCGGGCAGGTTTCTTTGCGTAGATTTAAAGATAAGATTTTAAAAAAACGGTCATGCTGAAAGCAGCGGAGAGGACGGAACGATTGCGGAAAAGCGATAGCGGTCGCCTTTGTGTCCGGATTTTTACCGTAAAGGGAAAATTAAAAAAATCTGGACACAACAGCGATTGTAGCAACGATCCGTTCGCGGAGCTTCCGCTCATAACACCTCATTACTTCTCACTCACTACACCTTTGGAATCTATCTTCGCATTATAAGACAGCTTGTTCAGGGTCATGATCGTCTCTTTATTGTATTTCTCATTCATAAAATTGGGCTGACCCGCCATAATTTTCACTGGCGTAATCTGGGCTGTAACTGCTGAACCCTTGATTTCAACATTCAAAAGCATGGAATGCAGCGTCTTGTCACCACCGCGGGTAGACCGGTTAAACACAAAGTTTCCCAATGAATAATAGATCGGCTTATGCTTGTAATATTCGATTCCCATGAGACAGTGGCTGTGGGCGCCTACGATCATGTCCGCTCCGCTATCAATGATTTGTTTGGCCAGGGTACGCGTATACTTCTCCGGATAGTCCTTAAATTCCTCGTTCCAGTGAATGTATACAATCGTGAAGTCATTGGTCTTGGAGGATTTCTTGATTTGACTTAGCATCGGTTCCAGCGTATAGGCTGAGGCTGCCCCTGCCTTATTGGTGCCGGCATACCAGGAAGGACCTGAAAGCACACGGCTAACCCCGAGTACGGCAATTTTCTTGCCTTGGATCGTCTTGACATACGGTTTAAAAGCCTCTGCACTGTTCTTGCCTGCTCCTGTATGCCCAATTTTGGATCTGTCCAAATGGACCAGGGTATCCAGCATAGCTGCTTCCCCATAATCAAGAACATGGTTATTCGCCAGGCTCACACCATCAATTCCGGCATATACCAGCCCGTTCAACGTTATGGGCTTTGAACGGAAAGCAAACATTTTGTTGGACGGGTTCCCACGGATGGAAACCGGTGTCTCCAGATTCGCAAACGCCATATCCGCCTTTTTCATCACTGGAGCAACTTTGGCAAAAGGATAATTCACCCCGTATTTGGCAATCTGATCTCCTACAAAGCCATCCAATAGAATGTCGCCGGCAAAGAGAAGCTGGATACTTTCAGTAGAAGCTCCTCCCTCCGCCGTACTGACGGAAGCAGGAAAAACCCAAAAAAGAATTAGTATAATAACTATTGATTTCTTCAAGCTCTTTGCTCCTTCTCACTTTTGGTTCCTCCTATTCTACTATATTAAAATGATGACTCCAACCCAAAATTAGATAATAATAGCAATATTCATAGATTCGGCGTATTCTTTTTCAGAACCGCTCTGAAGCAATTCAACCCGCCCCATAGTCCCGTAAACACCGCATCTGCCGGAAGGTCGAAGTCCGTCTCCCCCCAGTACACAAATCCAGCCTGCAAAAAGAGGTCATTCAAAAGGGCTAGATTTACTGTCGGATAATCAAAGGTTAGAACCAGCAGTCCCTCCCCGTTCAGTGTCCGATGAAACTCCCGCAAGGCGTAAATGGTATCCTGTGACGATAAATGCTCCAGTACAGAAATGCAGAAGATCGTATCAAAGCTTTCGTCATCGTAAGGAAGAGCCGTCAGATTGGCGTGCGTCAAATGGAGAGTATCCATCCTTCTCCGAAAAACCTCCCTGGCTGCCTCCTCTCCTATATCTCGGGCAATTTCAAGCCGGATAGCTTCTTCCGAAAGTATCCGTTTATCGACATCGCAGGCGTAGACCTCCTCGCAAATCCCTGCAAGATGAAACTTTAAGGGATGTGAAATGCCGCAAGCGGCATCCAGAACCGTATCATGCGGAGAGATGAAGTTCGTGCACCACTCGTACTCGTAAGGACGGCTCCACCAGGAATCCGGCAAATCGTAAATCAGCTTTTCTCGTCTATCATCGTCATTCACAAAAAAACGGGAAACATAAGGATGTGTCGGCATGGCCAGGGCTCCTTTAACAGGGAATTCGGTAGTGAGAGTATATTCGTAATTCCCTGTTTCATTCCTATTAATAGGATAGAGAAAGAGGCCGCCCCATAACCATTAAAAATGGTCCGGGCCAGCCTCTATGGGTGATTAAGCGGACGCTCCGTGAACGGACCGTTCCGTAAGCCGCTGTGTCAGACAAAGGCAGAGAGCGGCTTGGGCTCTGTGCCATGATTTTTTATCAGGGTATCAACCAGTGCTGACCATTCCGGGTCTACCGTACATTGCTCCGGATGTTTTTCGAACCAGCTCAACGTCTGCTTGATTCCTTCGAAAAATGGAACCGTAGCCTCATAATCCGGTACAAGACGTTTTATCTTACTGTTATCAAAAACAATGCTCACCGCCTGATCGCCAATCAGGCCGTCTGCAGTGCCGGGAGGAGTACAAGCAGTGATAAAATCTGTAGAAATATGCACAACATTCGGTACTGCACCTGCCGCCTGCCCAATTGTGCTATAAATCTGGTTCCAGTTCAATACCTCATCAGAGGTGATATGAACCGCTTCACCAACGGCTTCCGGATGGCCCAGCAAACCTACGAACGCTTTGGCAAAATCCGAATTATGAGTCAGGGTCCACAAAGAGGTCCCGTCTCCATGGATGACTATGGGAAGGCCCTTGCGGATACGGTCTACCAGCGACCAAGGATGCTGCCAGCTGGTTAGAGCAGCAGGAATCGCCGTATCTCCGTAGGTATGGGAAGGCCTGACAATAGTAACCGGAAAGCCGCTGCTGCGGTGAGCCTCCAATAACAACTGCTCGCAGGCGATTTTATCTCGTGAATACTGCCAGTAAGGATTCTCAAGCGGCGTCTCTTCGGTAACAAGATAATGCCGCTGCGGCTTCTGATAAGCGGAGGCGGAGCTGATATAAATATACTGCTTCGTCTTTCCGGCAAATAGATCTATATCCGTCTGAACATGAACCGGAGTGAAAGCAATCCAGTCCACTACCACGTCGAATTCGTATTCATCAAGGGCCGCAGCGGCTTCCTTCTGGTCGCGGATATCTCCCAGGATCACCTTCGCGCCTTCCGGCACGAATTCGTCCCGCTGCCCCCTGTTAAACAAGTACAATTCTACCCCGCGTTCCACGGCCAGCTTGGACACGGCTTGGCTGATCAGTCCTGTTCCACCAATAAACAACACCTTCATCTTGTCTGCTCCTTTAGGGTGAATTATTCGTTGATTACATAATTACGCCAGGCATGCTTGGGCTGCCAGTTCAGCAGTTTTTTGGCTTTCTCATTGCTGAGCAGTGTTTCGTGACCGGTTAGCGGCTGACGGAAATCCGTTACTTCCGGAAAACGGGCCTCCAGCAATTCACGGCTGGGAACCGCCATACTGGTATCGTCTGCAGCAATATTCAGTTGCACGGCTCCCAGTCCTTCGGCTTCAATCGCCAGCTGACAAGCCTCCGCAACATCCCGGGTATCGATATAGCTCCACAGAATCCGGTCACGCTGTTCAGGATCGTGAATGAAAGACGGGAAGTGTTCATAGGCCGACGGATCAATAACATTTCCAATCCTTAAGGAGACAATCTGCATTCCCGTTCTCCGGTGGAACATGTCTGCCGTCTGCTCATTTACGACTTTTGACAAACCGTAGCTGTCCTGAGGCAGCTGCGGATGATCTTCATCGACTGGAACATAGTGCGGACCGAAACGGTTAACTGCAAACACGATTCCATAAGACGACTCGCTGGAGGCAATTACCGCTTTGCGGATTCCCAGACCGGCAGCCGCCTCCAGGATGTTGTAGGTGGACATCACATTATTTTGAAACGTAACTTCACTCGTCTTGATATGGGCAGCCGGTATGGCTGCCAAATGTACAACCGCATCCGCACCCGCCATTACGCTATACACTTCTCCTAAATTGTTCAGATCCGCAATAACTGTATGGCCTAATGCATCCGCTGGCTTATGGGTATCCACGTTAACAACGTCGTACCCCTGCTCCACAAAATGACGAACCACCCATTTACCGAGCATCCCGCTGCCCCCGGTTATAACTACCTTTGCCATTCTAATCCCTCCAATTTAAGCTATAATTTCTTCAACCTGCTTAATGACGTCCTCGCTAAGCTCAATGCCTGATGCCAGAACGTTCTCTTCCACCTGCTCCGGCCGGCTCGCGCCCACTAGCGCACTGGCTACATTCGGTTGTCTGAGAATCCAGGCCAACGCCAGTTGACCAACGGTGATGCCAAGCTCGGAAGCGATCTTGCCAAGCTGCTGGACTTTTACGATTTTATCTTCCGTGATTCCGTTCCGCACCCAATCCAGCTTCGCCGCACGACTTTCCGCCGGAAGGTCGGTAACCGAAGCATATTTACCGGTCAGCAAACCTTGAGCCAGCGGCGAAAATACGACCTGTCCAATTCCTTTTCGCTCGCCGAGCGGAATAATTTCTTTCTCAATATAACGGTCGAACATATTATAGATAGGCTGATTGACAACAATTCTGTCGAGCAGATAACGGTCTGCCACAGACAGCGCTTCCGCCATCTGCGCAGCAGTCCATTCGCTGACTCCAATATAGTACACCTTGCCTTGACGAACCAGATCATCCAGCGCACGCAAGGTTTCTTCAAGCGGAGTCTCTGTATCGTAACGGTGACAATATAAAATATCGACGTATTCTGTCCCCAGCCGCTTCAAGCTGGCATGGCACTGCTCGGTAATATGCTTGCGGGAAAGACCGCGGTCATTGGGGCCTTCGCCCATTACGCCAAACACTTTTGTTGCCAGCACATAAGATTCGCGGGGGTACCCCCGCAACGTATCACCCAAGACCTTTTCCGCAGCGCCTCTCTCATATACATTAGCCGTATCGAAGAAATTGACACCTAATCCGTAAGCGGTTTCAATGGCCTTAACCGCATTTTCCTTTTCCACATACCCACCGTATGTCAACCAGCTGCCCAGACTAATTTCACTGACCTTAACTCCACTTTGACCTAATCTTCTGAATTTCATGCCTTCTTCCTCCTCCAAAATAGCTTCATTAACCTGTTCCTCTGAATCCCTTTTCATTCTAGAATAGTTTGTATATAATTTAAAGAAGTGAAAAAATGTTCATTATATTATATAAATTATACTTACTATACTTAAGTATAGTAGGAGTGGAGCAGGAGGAAGTCATATGGAAACAGCTGATTTATCCGGGAACTATGTCCCGAAGGATCCTAATATCATCGAATGCAAGGTAGAAAAAACACTTGATGTGCTCGGCGGCAAATGGGCTTTCCTGGTCCTGCGGGAGCTGTTCGAGGGCACCAAGCGCTTTGGTGAGCTGCAGCGCAATATCACCAGCATCAGCCCCCGGGCGCTGACCAACACGGTCCGCCATCTGGAGGATCAGGGCGTGCTGGAACGCCATGTTTTTCCAACCGTTCCTGTCACAGTAGAATACACACTTACCCCTAAAGGTGTCGATTTGCATCAAATTCTGAAGGAAATGAAGCTGTGGGCAGCTAAATGGACCTAAGGGCCACTGATCCGACTAATCCGACTGATCCAACTCATCTGCCTGATCCGAAACACCCTTAGGTTGTGTTCACTCATTCAGCAAACTATATAAGTTCCGGAAATACATTAGCAGGAAAAACTCCCTCTAATTCTTGAAAAAAACCGGTTTTATGAGATTTAGAGGGAAATCCTACCACTAAAATTATTATATCCAGCTAAAACTTCAAATTTGATGGAGAAAATCCCCTTAAATCATCTCGTGGAGTGTACACGGCACCATTAAGAGGAGAAATTCCTGTTATTTTAAACTCTGCGGGATGACAACTGAGACCAGTAACCATGTGAAACCATGTGCTCTATTGGTATTCTAGTTGTCCGCAGCGGTCTTTCTGCTATGGAAAGGTAGTAGACCCCCTTCATATTTGTGCTGCACCTTTATTATGCCGGGGTTCAAGAATACGAGAAACCGTTTACATTACGATGTTGGTGTCGAATATTACCCTGCTTATTTGGTGGAAAATCACACAGCATTAAGAGGGTGCATTATTTTGCAATCAATCAAGCAAAATAATCCACCCTAAATCATGCGCCCTAAATGATGGCAAGCTCAATGGAGTCCGTTATGAAAAACGTCCCGCTCCTACTTATCAAAGTAAGGAACGGGACGTTCATATTTTTCTTATGAAAGCTTGTAAACCCTTGCTTCGTAGGGTCTCAGCTGCACTTCATTCATGGAGGTTTGGATCACATCGCTATAATTCGAAATGATCAATTCATTCCCCTCACTGTGCTGCCCAAGCGCTTCAGGCAGAGTGAACTGTGCGTCCTGATCGGAGAAGTTCAGCATGACCAGCCAGTTCTCTTCCCCCAACACGCGGGTATAGGCGTAGATCTGCTCATGCTCTTTCATAACGATGTCGTAGCTGCCGTACACCATAATCGGATATTGCCGGCGCAGCTCAATCAGCTTCTTATAATAGTTGAAAATGGAATCCGGATCCTGAAGCGACTCTTCCACGTTTATCGTCTTATAATTCGGATTCACACCAATCCAAGGCTGGCCTGTAGTAAATCCCGCCTGTTCGCTGTCGTTCCACTGCATCGGTGTGCGCGCGTTGTCTCTTCCCTTCACATAAATGGAAGCCATCGCTTTGTCCGGATCTATGCCCCGCTCATTCACCGATTCATTATAGAAGTTAAGGGATTCTACATCTTTATAATCACCTATGCTGTCGAACTTCACATTGGTCATCCCGATCTCTTCACCCTGGTAAATATAAGGCGTGCCCTGCAGAGTGTGAAGGAACGTTGCCAGCAGCTTGGCCGACTCTTTACGGTAAATTGTATCATTCCCAAAGCGGGAAACCATACGGGGCTGATCATGATTATTTAAATAGAGACTATTCCAGCCTTTGTCGTTCAAGCCATACTGCCACTTGCTGGTCACCGCTTTCAGGTCGGCGAGCTTCCAAGGCTTGAAATTCCACTTTCCGCCTTCCGCCGAATCAATATCCATCGTTTCAAACTGGAAGACCATATTGACTTCTTTATTATCCGCATTTGTAAATTCAAGCGCCTGCTCCGGGGACACGCCAGGCATTTCTCCGACGGACATAACGTCGTATTTGGACAGCACCTGTTCGTTCATTTCTTTCAAGTATTGATGGATTCGAGGTCCGCAGAGAAAGAATTCCCCGCCCCAGGCGTATTTTTCCCCGCCCGGCACACTTGGCAGATCATCCGCTTTGGAGATACAGTTGACAACATCCATACGGAAACCGTCGATTCCTTTTTCCATCCAGAAGTTCATCATGTCGTAAACGTCTTTTCTTAATTTCGGATTCTCCCAGTTGAGGTCAGGCTGCTTCTTCGTGAATAAATGCAGGTAATACTCATCTGTTGCCTCATCATATTGCCATGCCGATCCCCCGAAGAAGGACAGCCAGTTGTTTGGTTCCGAGCCATCAGGCTTTCCCGTTCTCCAGATATAGTAGTCACGGTAAGGATTATCCTTGGACTTCCGCGACTCCTCGAACCAGGCATGCTCATCCGAAGAGTGATTGATCACCAGATCCATAATCAAACGGATTCCGCGCTCATGCAGTCCGTGCAGCAGCTGCTCCCAATCCTCCATCGTTCCAAACTCATCCATGATCGCCTGGTAATCGCTGATATCATATCCGTTATCATCATTCGGTGATTTATAAACAGGACTCAGCCAGACAATGCCGACTCCGAGCTCCTTTAAATAATCCAGCTTGCTGATTATCCCCTGCAGATCTCCAATGCCGTCCCCGTTGCTGTCCATAAAACTTCTCGGATAGATCTGGTAGACAACGCCCTCTTTCCAAAAAATCGCTTCTGTCATTCCTCTCGCCCCCTTGATATGTTAAAGCAGGGCGTTGATTTCAACGCCCCGCTATTCTGCTAGCAATTACTGATGAACCACACTGCTGATTGGGGCCACCCGGCCATAACCGGCTTTGGCGCCCTGCGTTGGAGCCGCCCATAACACTCCGTTCGTAATGACCTGAAGAATCTCAGGCTGGTGGTACACAGGGAACATTTCATGTCCGGGTCTGAAATAGAACAGCTTCCCTTTCCCCCGTCTGTAACAGCATCCGCTGCGGAAGATTTCGCCGCCTTCAAACCAGGAGATGAACACCAATTCCTCCGGAGCCGGAATTTCAAACCGTTCGCCGTACATTTCTTCCTTCGGAATTTCGATGTATTCGCCGAGTCCGTTCGCAATCGGATGGCCAGATTCCACTACCCACAGTCTTTCAATTTCGCCGTCGTCCCGCCATTTCAGCGCGCCTGTGTTGGTGCCGAGCAATCGTCCGAATATTTTGGAGCCATGGCCGGAGTGGAGCACAATCAGCCCCATGCCTTCCAGCACTCTCTGACGTACTTTTTCCACGATATCGTCACGGACTTCGTCATGAGCCAAATGACCCCACCATAGCAGTACATCCGTATTCGCCAGTCTTTCATCGGTCAACCCATGATCCGGCTCGTCCAGCACGGCGGTCGCCACTTCCAGCCCTTCCACGGTTTCGAGATGATCCGCAATCGCTCTGTGAATGCCCCGGGGATAAATGCTTGCTACTTGTTCATTATGTCTTTCATGCCGATACTCGTTCCATACGGTTACTTTGAGATTAGCCAATGTATGATACCTCCTGTTTTGTGGATACCCATTTTTCTTCAGTAAATGAATCGATGATGGAATCTAGTGTTTTCTGATTGATATAACCGTCTTTCATCGTTGCATTCAGCCCGTCACCCTTGCCGTTTACGAGGTCAAAAAAGGCCTGCATCTGTCCGACCTTACATTCATCCGGAATCTCCGCTTTGCGGAAGCCCTCATCCTTTTCCTCGGCAAAATTCACATAGAGCGTGTCCTCTTCCTCCAAATTATAGATCAGCGCCCCTTTCGTTCCATGAATCTCAAACTGCTGATAATTGCCCCGTCCGTATGCGAACCGTGTAATGGACATGGTGGAGGAGATCCCGCCTTCAAGCCGGGCCAGCACATGGCAGAAGTCATCGACATCAACTTCCCCTTTTCCTTCGCCGCCAACAAGCTCGCGTTCCTTCATAATCGTCCCGGCATCGGCAAACACGCGCTCGATCTCCCCCACGAGAAACCGGTTAAGATCCAGAACATGCGAACCGAGATCGCCCAGCGCTCCCGAGCCTGAAAGCTCCTTTTGAAATCTCCAGACCAACGGCACGCTCTCATGAAGTCCCCAGCCCTGCAGGTATTGACAGTACACATGTCTGATATCGCCAATCTTCCCTTGTTTAATCAGTAACTTGGCATATCTGGCCGCCGGTTTGTAGCGGTATGAGAAGCAGATCATATGAGGGATCGGGTTGAGTTCTATCATTTCATTCAGAATATCCGCCTCTCTGGTGTCCAGAGTGACAGGCTTTTCGAGCGCAAACGGCTTGCGGTGTTTGATGGCCGCGTAAGCAATCGTAAAATGATTATAGTTAGGCGTGCCGATCGTAACAGCGTCCACTTCAGGATTCAGCAGCAGTTCTTCATAATTCAAATAGCGCCTTGAGTCCGGGATATTTAATTCATTGCCCCTTCTCTGAAGCGTCTCTTCGTTGCAATCGCAAATGGCCCACACTTCGGCGTCAGGGCTTTCCTGAATACCGGCGATGTGAAAATCCGCGATCCCTCCGAGCCCGATAACACCTATTCTCAGCTTGTTCATACCCCACCATCCCATCCTCTAATTGCTTGAAAATCCTCTCTCAGTATAGTATGTGATACAATAAACGGGAATGTAGCAAAGATACTCTTTTTGTACAAAAGCGACTTTTTCAATTTCCGTAAAGGGGGAGCTTCCTGTTGCTGGCCATCAATGTGGAATTCATTCCAAAAATTAAACTAATGGGCTTTATCTCCTATACAAATCCGTGGATTCACTTTAAGAGAAACACCAACGAGCATGTCCTTTATTTTATCAAAAGCGGGGAGCTTCATATGCAGGAGAACGGGGTTTCCTATGTATTGAAAAAAGGCGACATTTTTATGCTGGAACCTAACCTCGATCATGAAGGTACTGCGCCGCATGTATGCGATTATTACTATATTCATTTTGAGCATCCGGATATTCAGTCCTCGAATCCTGCTGATCTGCTCACTCTTGCCAAGGAATTTATTCTTGAAGGTCAGACTTCTTATGATGCGCCGTACAGCAGCGTTTGCCATTTCCCCAAGCGTTATACTTTATCCGATAAAAAAAGCCTTCATCAAACCCTGCATGCGATGAATGAAATGCTGCAGCTGTACAAGCGCAAACATTTTAACCGAAGCCTGACGGCACTGAAATTCTCGGAGCTGTTAATCGAGGTATCCCGGGAATACGTGATTCATGAGCTTCAACAACATACCGGCAATAACACGAAATCGGTTGTGAAGGTTCATGCGCTGCTGGATTATATCCACGGACATTACGCCAGTAAAATAACGAGCGCCGATATTGAGCAGGAGTTTGAGTGCAATTACGACTATATCAACCGCATTTTCACCAAAGTGACCGGTCACCCGATCATGCGTTATGTGAATGTGGTCCGAATCAACCACGCCAAGGAATTAATTGAGGCCACGCATTTAAGCTTCAGTGAAATCGGGTATTTGACTGGGCTAAATGATCCATTTTACTTCAGCAAAGTGTTTAAGAAGTTTGTCGGCCTATCGCCTATTCAGTACTACAAGGAGATCAGGAAGAAGGACTGAAGGGGGGCGGCTGGAAAAAGAAATACCGTCAGGATGTCCCGACGGTTCCTAAACGTTCCTATTCAGTTGATCTGGATTTGGGACAATAGGTCACCGCTGCTTCACTTCGGCCACACGGTCTTATATATTTTTCACTCTAAGCCGAACAGTTTCCTTAGGCTGCGGGAATGTCAAGGTTAGAACACCCGTATCCGTCTCAACTGTTCCTCCATCCGGCAACCCTTTAATCTGCGAATGCTCTGTAATCTGCAAATTTTTGAAATGTACAGTCCATTGCGTCCATTTGCCGATATATCCGAGATGAGCCGGGTCAATAGAGAATTCTGCAGCTTCGGAACTCTCCACGAGATCCAGCTGGAACAGATTGTATTTACCCTTATCATAAGCATAGGATTCCCCGTCATCATCGTAAAGCTCAAAAATATTGTTCGCGCTTCCCGTACAATAAACATCAAGCCGGAGATTGCCGTCGCCTTCCATTAATGTGGAGCTAACCGGCTCTACCTGCGGCAGAATTGCCCCGCCTTTGACGTATAAGGGCAAGATATTCAATGGGGCCCGGGCAACTATGCTGCCGCCGCCTTCCACTCTTTCCCCCGTCCAATAGTCATACCATGTGCCCTCCGGGAGATACACGGCGCGGAAGGTTGTACCCGGCCGGTATACGGGCGCCGCCAGAAGGTCGCTGCCGAGCAGGAACTGGTCGCAAAGATTATACAACTCGGGATCGGAAGGATACTCAAGAATCAATGGACGAATAACAGGTATGCCCGTTTCTGCAGCTTCCCGAAAAAGAGAGTAGATCAGCGGCATCATCCGATAGCGCAGCTTGATATAATCACGGCAGATTCCCTCGATCTCCGGCCCAAAGGACCACGGCTCCTGTCTTAAGCTGGACTGCTCGCTGTGATTGCGGAAAAATGGAAACAACGCGCCCATTTGAATCCAGCGGGCCAGCAATTCACCGCTTGCGTGAAAGGCAAACCCCCCGACATCGGGACCGGCAAATGCAACGCCGGAAAGACCGAGATTAAGCACCATAGGCATAGACATGGCCATATGCTCCCAGTAGCTGCGGTTGTCGCCAGTCCACACCGCCGCGTACCGCTGGATACCGGCATACCCTGCCCGCGTCAGCACGAACGGACGCCGTCCCTCCAGATTTCTTTTCAAGCCTTCTGCGGTTGCCTTACACATCAGCAGACCATACAAATTATGGACGGTGCCGTGAGATAACGGACTTCCGTTGTTATTGTGAATCGTATCCACATCCATCGTCATCGTCGGGCCAAAGACGGCGGGCTCGTTCATATCGTTCCAGATGCCCTCAATACCCGCTTCCGTGTAAAAGCGATGCAAATCTCCCCACCATTTTCCGGTTTCGTCATCCGTAAAATCGGGAAAGACGCTAGGGCCTGGCCATACCGGCCCTACGAAGGGCTCACCGTCCGGTTTCAGGCACCAGTGCCCGCCTTCAACCCCTTCATTGTATATCTCATAATTGGAATCCACTTTGACCCCGGGATCGACAATCGGTACGATTCGGATGCCGAATTCCCGCAGATCCCGGATCATCGCCGCCGGATCGGGAAAACGGACAGGATCAAAGGTAAAGACCCGATACTCGTTCATATGGTGAATATCCAGATGGATCACATCGCAGGGAATATCTTTCTCGCGAAAGGTATGCGCCAATTGCAGCACTTCATCCTGGGACAAATAGCTGTAGCGGGATTGATGGTATCCCAGTGCCCATTGCGGTGGAAGCTGCATTCGCCCGGTCAACGATGTGTACCGTTTGAGCACATCCTTGATTTGCGGACCGGCTATAAAATAATAATCAAAAGAGCCTGTCTCTGTCTGAATGGAGTAGATATCCTTTTGGCTGCGCATATCAAAGAACGTTCTGCCGGGATTATCCAGAAAAATACCGTAGGCCATTTGCGGCTCGTGAACAATCAGAAAGGGGATCGACTGGTACAACGCCTCCATCTCCGGCACATGCGGAGAAAATACGTCTGAATTCCACATTTCGTAGCGTTCTCCCCGCTTGTCCAGAAAGCCCGTTTTTTCTCCAAGTCCGTAATAATGGGCGTCCGGGGAAACATTGAACGTTCCGGACACGGCCATTTTATCATCCCATAGCAGCAAACTGTTATCTACGACCCTATTACCGGCTTTGTCCAAAAACCGGAGGCTACAGTCGGATTTTGATATTTCGAGAATTACATGTTTGGTTTCCCACAAGTAAGCCTCTTTCGTCTCCTGTATCTCCGGCAAATGATGTTCAGCCTCTTTTACAACAGCAATAGTACCTGTCATATCCAAGGCCCTGCTTGTGAGCAGCTCCGGGAACAGCTTGATGCGAATGATCCCTTCGCTCATTTTGTGCAACGCGAGAATGCCGTGTTCGCCTTGAACGATCAGCAGGTTCCCCTCCTGTGATAACCCGGTTAATCTCCCCATCCCGATAAGCTCTTTCGAATTCTGGGGATATTCGATATTATCAGGACTTATGGTTTCACTGTTCAACATTTGCAGGTCCTCCCTTTGATAAAGCCGAACGACTTGTCTTCGGCCTCACCAACCCAAAAATTTTCTGTATTTTTCTATAGTTTTGTTACTGATTTTTTATATAAAATTCGGAATGCATAAGGCATCAATTCACCTTGATATACACCGGTTGGTCGAGTTTCCATTGCGCCGCTCATGGCATCGCACCATTCACCGCAGAGGAATGGGAATTCGGCTGCAAGCGGGACCGGGGACGCGTTCATAATCACAACCACATGATCTTCACCGAAATGGCGCTCATACACCAGCAGGGAAGAACCTTTCTCGGCCCACAAGGTCCGGAACGATCCTGAAGTCAGCGCCGGATGTTCTTTACGCAGCAGGATGAGCTTTTGGTAGAAAGAGAACAGCTCTCTGTCCTGCTTCTCGGATTCCCAGATCATGCACCTGCGATTGTCGGGATCGAATTGACCCGCAAGTCCCACTTCATTCCCGTAATAAATGCTGGGCGCCCCAACAAAAGTAAACTGAAGCGCGGTGGCCAGCTTCATCTTCCGCTTGTCATCACCGCATAATGTCAACAACCGTACCGTATCGTGCGTATCCAAATGAATGAAGCAGCTCTCATTCACTTGCTGCGGATACCGCGCCAAATATCCGCCGATTTTTGCGGCGAACTCAAACGCATCATGATGCTCAAAAACGACAAAATCGAGGATCGCATGGGCCACTGGATAGTTCATTACACCGTCGAATTGATCCCCTTGCAGCCATTTCATCCCGTCATGCCAAACTTCCCCCAGAATATAGGCGTCAGGTTTCAGCTCTTTCACCGCTTTACGGAATTCCCGCCAAAAGGTATGATCCGCTTCGTTCGCCACATCCAGTCGCCAACCGTCCACATCCGTCTCTTCGATCCAATAGCGTCCCACGTTGATGAAATAATCCCTAACTTCCGGATGGGCCGTATTTAATTTGGGCATGGTCTGTTCAAACGCAAATGTCTTATAGGTAGGAATTCCATCGGTAACTTGAAGCGGCCACTCGTTAATGTGAAACCAGTCGTAATACTTTGAGTCCTTCCCTTTCTCCACGACGTCCTGGAAATATGGAAACGTAACCCCGCAGTGATTGAACACACCATCCAAAATAATGCGAATGCCCCGCCCATGGCAGGCCTGCACCAAAGATCTCAGTGTCTCCAGCGACCCAAAGTGAGGATCGATCTTCAAATAATCCCTAGTATCGTATTTATGGTTCGACGGCGCTTCAAATAGAGGCGTAAAATAGATAACGTTAATTCCCAGCTCCGTCAAATAATCCAGATGTTCCCTTACCCCCTGCAAATCTCCGCCAAAAAAATTATAATACTCCGGCCTACCGCCCCATGCCTGTGTCTCTTGTGGATCATTACTCCCGTCTCCATTAGCGAAACGCTCCGGAAATATTTGATAAAAAACGGCGTCCTTTACCCAAACGGGCGGCTTGTGAATATCGATCGGATGCAGATAGGGGAATTCAAACAATCCCAAATGCTCCCTGGGCGAATCGGAATGAAAGCCTTTTTCGGTAAACCAGATTTGATCGTGGCCTTTTGTCAGAAGAAAACCATAAGCAAGTCTGCCATACGGAGGGCGTACCGCTGCCTGCCAGTAGTCATACATCTCATCCCTCGCCAGAATCACCATACTCTCTGTTGCCATGTCGCCCCAGGGTTTGCATTTATCTCCGAACAGGACATCCACCTTTAGGACATCATCTCTTTTTGTGCGGATACGCAAATGAACCGTTTGATCATCGTAACCATAAGTCCAGCAATCACCCGGACGGTGATATATCGCTTCAAGCAGCATAATTAAACCTACAACTCCTTTGACATTAAAATATTAACTTTTCCAGTGCAGATCAGCCCTTCTCAGACCCTGCCATCAATCCTTCAACCAGATACCGCTGCAATAAAATGAACAGCAACGTCAAAGGGATCGCGACCAGCACGCAGCCGGCGGCGAACAGCGTAAATTCCGTGGCGAACTTCCCCTGCACAATTTTGAACAGTCCGACAGCCAGCGTCTGTTTCTCCGGCGTACTTAACACCATGTTGGCAAAAATAAAATCGACAAAACCTCCGCTGAATGAAGTGAGGGCGATAAAGACAAGCATCGGCTTGGACAACGGCAGCATAATTCGCCGGAATACCGTGAAATTGCCGGCTCCGTCAATCCGGGCCGCATCGACCAGACTCTGCGGAACCGTGTCAAAATAACTTTTCACGTACAAATAGCCCATCGGTGCTCCGGCCGAATACACCAGAATGAGGGATAGATGCGTATTGAGCAGCTGCAGTTGCATCAGCAAAATATAAACAGCAATCATACTCATAAATCCGGGAAACATCCCGATGATGAGCAGTCCCAGCATCAGATTTTTACGGCCTTTGAACCGGAAACGGGAAAAGACATAACCGGTGATTGTAACCAGGAATGTGCTGAAGATCATCGTAAAGAAAGACACTTTGAACGTGTTGATGAACCACTGCGCGTACGGATACGTATTGAATAAATTCCTGTAATGCTGAAGCGTGAACGTGGTTGGAATCAAATGCTCACTGTATAAGGCGTTGCCCGGTCTGAAGGAGGACATTACGACCCAAAGAGCGGGATAAATACATACGATGCCAATTACAACCAGCCCGACATAACAGAAGAAGTTGCCCAAACTCCATTTCAGCTTCGCGTCCGCTTTTGTCATCTGTGCAAATCCTCCTCCTTAAATGCCTTCGTTCTCCGGATGTTTGCGATCGCAAAGGATGAAACAATGATAAATATGAAAATGCCTATAATGGAAGCAAAATTATATTTGCCGCTGTCAATCGTCAACTTGTATAGCCAGGTGATAAGAATATCGGTGCTGCCGGCGGATTGGTAGGCCGGATTTGCCGGATTCCCGTTCGTCAGCAAGTAGATCAAATTAAAATTGTTAATATTTCCGGCAAAGGACATCACCAACAGCGGGCCAAACGAGAACAGGACCGTCGGCAGCGTGATTGCATTGAATTGCTGAAACGGACTGGCCCCGTCTATTTGGGCAGCTTCGTACAAGTCCCTCGATATCGTGGATAAAATCCCGATAATCATCAGCATCGCAATCGGAAAACCAATCCAGATGTTAACGACGATTACCGTGAACTTGGCCCAGAACGGGTCCGTCAACCAGGGCAGGCCTCCCAGACCGAAATAACCGAGATATTGGTTAATCGGGCCAAACTCACCGTTAAACATGTTTCTCATAATGAGCAGTGAAATGAACTGAGGGATCGCATAAGGAATAATAAATAAGGTGCGCCAAAAGCCTTTAAAGCGGATCCCTTTTTTCTGAACCATCAGGGCCACGACAAATCCGCCCGTAAATGTCGTCAACGTTGCGCACACCGTCCAAATTAGCGTCCAGAGCGCTACTCCGTAAAAAGTCTGATTCCAGGCTTTAATGGTAAAGATATTTTTGAAGCCTTCCAGTCCGATCCAACTCACCAATTTGGCTGGTGGCAAAAAATTCGGAGCCGAATAATTCGTAAAGGCCAGTAAAATCATGAACAGGATCGGCATCAGTGTAAAAAAAACAACGAGTAAAACGGGGATGAAAATGACCATCTGGGGGAATTTAGCCCCTTTAAGATACTGTAAAGTTTCCGTAAAATGCGGCGCCCGCTCCCCCTGCTCCCGTCTCTTGCCCATCAGGTAGGCGTCGCGCACATTGGCAATATAAATGATTGCTACGATCGCCATGGCCAAAATGACGATCATGCCCTCGATCAATAAAAAAATAGAGTGGTCGCCGCGGACATTGACATATACCTTCCCTACCTTTTCCAAGTGGTCGGATTTTTCCCCTAAAGTAGTCAATCCCCAGACAGCCCTGGGTAAAGAAAAGGCCAAGCCGATTCCGGCAATGTGCAAAAGGAATAACAGCACTCCCTTTACAAATTGTCGGTTGTATAGTTGTCCAAGTCCCATACCGAGCAGCGATAAGATCATCGCCCGCTTTCGATGCTGGATCATTGTTATTCATCTCCCGTTAGCAAAAAAGTGGCGGCGTCATCCCTATCATGAGATACGGATGACGCCAATAAATGAGGCAAGGCCACAGCTTATTGGTTCAAGGTTTCAATGCCTTCCTTGATACTCTTTACTGCATTGTCCAGTGTTTTCTGAGGATCTTCGCCTTTCCAAATCAACTCAAGCGCATTTGCCATTGGGGCCCATACCTGCTGCATCTCAAAGATCGACGGCATCGCGATGGAATGCTCAAACTGCTGAATCGCCCCGCTGACCATCGCGTTGTCTTTGATTGCTGCTTCGTTCTCCATGCCTTTGCGGGCGGGAATAAAGCCGGACACTTCGAAATTCTTCAGCAGCGCTTCCTGTGTTGTCACATATCTGGCGAACAACTTAGCCGCATTCGGATATTTGGAATACGCGCTGACATAATAAGCCTTGACGCCAGCGAATGTATTAGGCACCTCGCCGTTCGGGAACTTCGGCAGCGGAACCATGCCGACTTCAAAGGGGAGAGCGGAGAAATTGCCGATATTCCACACGCCATCCAGATTAATAGCCAATTTCCCTTCCTGGAACAAAGCGGTTTTCACATCGCCTGTAGCATCGGCTGCTTCCATAGGCAAAATTTCGCGCATGGCCTGAAAGTATTTCATTGCTTCAACGGCACCCGCATTGTTCAGCCCGATATCCTCCGGATTGGTATTGTCGTCGCCAAAAACATATCCGTCATAACCCGAGAAGAAGGGGTAGGCAAAGTAAAAGTTATTCAACTGCATCATAAATCCGTATTTCTTCGTTCCCACATCGTTATATGTCTTGGAGAAACGGATAATGTCGTCCCAACTATTCAAATCCGACTCCTTGACCAGTTCCTTGTTATAGAACAAAGCATAGGTTTCCATATTGCGGGGATAGCCGTAAAGAATGCCGTCTTTCGTAACGGCATTCACCGCCGTTTCCTGGAATTCCGCTTTGGTCTCCTCTTCAAAGAAATCATTCGGAAGGACAAAGCCGCCCGCTACCGCTTCGCTCAAATTGTCATGAGGGAGCACTAGCAGATCTGACGCCAGCCCGGCGGGGCCGTCGGTCTTCATCTTGGTCATCTGCTCCGGGGCTCCTTGTTCCTGAACCTCAACCGGAATGTTGTACTGCTCAGTGAATTGTTTGGCGATTTCGGTCAAGAAAGGAAGCCCGTCTTTCCCGTCCCAGACAAGCAGCTTGGCGCCGGGCTCCGGTGTCAGTTCGTCGGTATTTGCCGTATTTTCGTTATTTGTGTTGGCTTGTTCTGCAGACTGCGGATTGCTCTCTGTCGTTTGCTTGGGGGAACATGCCACCGTACCGAACATCAAAATAATAGCGAGCCACAGGATATTGATTTTCCCTAATTTCATCACAATAACCACCCTTCGATTATTTAATAAAACGCTTTCAATGAAACACTTAATCAAATGAGTAAATCTATATTTACTCATTTCAACCCTTTACCCTCGCCAACCGCCTCCTTTCAATGTCATATTGATTAATCGTTTAATCTTATGATAAAAAAATATAGCGCTAGAACACTATACTTTTTTACGATAAGGAATCGTGCTTTGCCGAACAGTAAGACTGACCGGAATGATCACGTTTCTTGTGGAGGATACCGTTCCATTAATTTGATCAAGCAGCATGTTAACCGCTATTTGGCCCTTGCTCAACACATCTTGCCGAATTGTCGTCAATGAGGGAATCATAAACTGGGTATAAAATATGTCATCGAAGCCCATAACGGACATATCTGCGGGAACAGATCGACCTACATCATGCAGCCCCCTGATTAATCCCATGGCAGAAACGTCGGAGAAAGCGAACACAGCACTAATTTTGCTTTTGCTGCTTCCGATCCTTTGGGCCGCCTGATACCCGCCCTGTATGGAGGAGAACTCCTCAAACACCAGTTCCGGATCACTCGGGATATCGTATTCTTGTAACGCCCTCAAATAACCTTGGTAGCGGAAATAGTTGACTCCGCCTTCCTCCAGCTTCCCGGTCAGCACAGCGATCGTCTTATGGCCTAATCCCATCAAATGCTTCGTCCCCAGATATCCCCCCGCTTCGTCATCCAAATTGACTTGGTACAAGTCAGGATTGGACAAGTAGCTGTCCAGAAATACACACGGCACACCCATTTCCAGCACTTTTTGCAAGGCAGAAGAATGGCCGAAGGTACCCACGACAATAAGACCGTCAAGATGCCGCTGTTTCACAAAAGAGAAATCCTCTTCCTCATTAATACCCTGCAATATGACCTGCACTTCGTGATGCCGCGCCCCGTTCTCCACTCCACGCACAAGCTCCCAATAAAAAGGATTGTCCTGCAGTATTCCTTTCTCCAGAAAAGGAACGACAACGGCAATAAGATGCGAATTTTTATTTTTCAAATTACGGGCGGAGGCGCTGGGAACAAACTGCTGCTCCTGAATGACTTTGTTCACCTTGTTGATGGTGTTTGCAGATACCCTGCCGGTTTGATTAATCACATTGGACACCGTAGCAACGGATACGTTTGCAATCCGGGCGATGTCTTTAATTGAAACTTTGTTGTTCATAAAGGCTCCTCAATTTGATTAAACGTTACATCAATATAAGTTGATTTAATCACCTAAGGATTATTTTGTCAATGAATTTTTGAAGATAAGGGCTATTAATTTATTCGGATAGAGATCCGGTTTTAGGATTTAGTTTAGCCGAATTGGTAAGCGAAAGCCTTTTTACCTTATACAAAAAAAGACTTCCGGTGCATCGGAAGTCTTTTTCGGTAAGCTGCCTTCGTTGTTCTATACACCGGATCGTTATAACAGTCCGACCATCCGCAATCCCTCGAGAATACCGTTATCACTTACGTTCCTGGTTACATAAGACGCCGCCTCTTTCACCTTGTGCTCGGCATTTCCCATAGCGATGCCGTGACCGACGAATTTTAACATTTCAATATCGTTGAGCCCGTCTCCAAATGCATATATATCGCCCTTCTTCACGCCAAGAGCTTTCATCATCTGTGCAATGCCGTTGGCTTTCGAGCCGTTCTTCGGCAATACATCCATACAGACCGAATGCCAGCGGATGAAATATAAATCCGGATACTCGTTGACATATACGGTTTCCTTGTCCTCAGGACAGAAAATCATGGCTTGGTAAATATCGTGGTTCAAAAAATATTCTGCATCATGCTGCGGCAGGGCCAGCTTCAATGAACCGATACTCGTCTCAATATCGACATGGGTGTCGACATTTACCTTCATCCCGTACGGGTCCATATAAGCTACCGGATGATCCTGCTTCTCCGCAAAAACGGTAAGCGATTTAAGCGAGTCCGTGGAAATCGGGTTCCGGTAAATCGTCTCTCCCTTATAAACAACTAACTGCCCGTTCATTGAAACATAGGAGTCAATCTCTAGCTCTTCCCGCAAACCTTCAAACATGTAAGGAGCTCTTCCTGTAGCAATCGCAACATTGTGGCCAAGTCTTTTCAGTTCGGCGATCGCTTCACTGGTGGATGGGGGCACTTTCTTGTTCTCATCGTAAATCGTGCCGTCGATATCAAAAAAAATGGTTTTATTAGACATGTTTCTCCCAATCTCCTCAGTTATCCCCTTACAATAGGGCTTTTACCAAAGTGTAGCCTGTAATTGGAGAGCGTGCAAGCGATCAGGTATAATATTAGCAAAAAAGCAAGCAGCTATGGATTCCTGAAGGAAACCAGTCGCCGCTTGCTAATTAATACACCTTCTTATACTCACGGTCCTCTTTAATAATCTCCACAGCTTCCTTGAACCGGATCGCATGAATAATCTCACGCTCCCGCAGGAACTTCAGGCTGTCCTGCAGATCCACATCATCCGTCATATCGATCAGCCACTGGTATGTAGCCCTTGCCTTTTCCTCAGCGGCGATGTCCTCGTACAGATCGGCCAGCGGATCGCCCTTCGCTTGGATGTAAGCGGCTGTAAACGGTACACCTGCTGAGTTCTGGTAGAACAGCGCATGATCCCGCTGCGCATAATTCGGGCCAAGGCCGGCGGCTTCCAGCTCCTGTACCGAAGCGTCCTTCGTGAGCTTATAGATCATTGTGGCGATCATTTCGAGGTGGGCAAATTCTTCAGTTGAAATATCATTCAAGACCCCAATAACTTTATCAGGAATCGTGTATCTTTGGTTCATATAGCGCAGTGCTGCAGCCAGCTCGCCGTCAGCACCTCCATATTGCTCCATTAAATAACGTGCCATCCGGACATCGCATTTACTGACACGAACCGGATACTGCAGCTTTTTCTCGTATATCCACATGCGGAAGCTTCCCCTCCTTAGTAACTGGTAAACAATCTCCTACACCTGCCATGGCCAAGGGCTCTGGCTCCATTCCCACGGGCATTTCGAATAAGCGCGGCCAAAGTTCTGAAGGGGACCGTACAGCTCCTGGAACTGCTTAGCCAGCCGGGTACGTTCCTGCGTAAGCTGGTTGAACTGTTGAATGCTTCTTAAATCGCCGGGATGGGTGTCCAGATACAAGTTCAGCTCCACCAGGGCAAAATCAAGAATCTGCAGCTGCTCCAGCATTTCATAATAACGGGGCTCGCAAGGATTTGCCTCCATGACCTAGCACCCTCCTTTTGACATAGACTCATACGGACTGAACAGCGCAGGCCAGAGCGTACCCGCCCTCAATGCCTCGGGTAGACTGAACTGCGGCAGATCCGGCGGCTGAAAGCTAATATACTGGTTTGGCGGCACTACATACGTCTTGAACGGCTTCGGCGGACAGGGGTCGAACGGCCCCCTATACGGTGTGTACACGCGTTCCTGGGAATCCAATGTTTACATCCTCCTTTGCTCATGTCACTGCTTAGGCAGCAGTAATGATGAACGCTTACCTTCGTAACTAATTTATGACGGCTGATGGGGAATAAGACGGATAACGAAAAAAACTTACCCTGCAAGAGCTTCAGCACTCTGCAGGGTAAGTCCAAATGTGGTCCTATTATTGTTTTATCTTGTTACTCCTTATCCTCGCTTATGTCCGGTAAACCCTCCTCATTCGGCGCAGGCGGCTCACGGTGAATATTAATTCTGGTAATCCGGAGGCGGGTGGATTCCTCCACTTCAAAAATCACACCATCAACCATAACACGCTTGCCCTTGGAAGGATTGCCTTCCAGCTCTTTGAACAGCCAGCCGCCGATGGAATCCACTTCTTCATCCTCGATGACTGCACCGGTTAAATCGTTGACATCTTCAATCAGCATACGGCCTTCAACGGAAATATACTCTCCGTTACGCTCCACACTGGGCCGTTCATCTTCGAACTCATCATGCAAATCGCCCACAATCTCTTCCAGAATCTCCTCTGCTGTCAACAAGCCTGCTGTACCGCCGTATTCATCCACGACCAGGGTAAGCTGGGAATGGTTTTTCTGCATCAGCCGCAGTACATGACTGATCTCCATGGATTCCGGCACATTCAGAATGGGCCGGACCAGCGAAGCCAGATCGTTCTGCTGCTCCGGCGGCGCAAACAACAGGTCAGTGATATGGATAAAACCAATAATCCGGTCCTTGTCTTCCAGGGCAACCGGATAACGGGAATGCTTGGTTTCTGTTATAATTCGCATATTGTCTTCCAGCGAAAGATTGCTGTAAAGCACATCCATATCGGTTCGCGGAAGCATGACTTCACGGGCCAGCAAATCCGAGAATTCGAAGATGTTATCCATCAGCTTCATCTCGTCCTTGTCAATGACTCCGCTTTTCGCGCTCTGATTCATAAGTATGCGGATTTCCTCTTCAGAGTGGGCAGCCTCGGCTTCACTGGCAGGCTCGACACCCACCATACGCAGCAAGGCGTTGGCTGATGCGTTAAGCACCCATATAAAGGGCAGAAACAAATTATAGAAGAACATCAAGGGTGCTGACAGCACCAAGGCCGAACCTTCTGTTTTTTGAATCGCCAGAGACTTCGGCGCAAGCTCGCCCAGCACAATATGTAAAAAAGTAATGATCGAGAATCCGATAATGACGGATACGGTGGCAATTAGCGTATGATCGGTAACGCCCAATTGAAACATTAGCGGTTCTACGAGCAGCTCCGATATCGCCGGTTCACCCACCCAGCCAAGTCCGAGAGAAGCGAGGGTAATTCCAAACTGGGTAGCGGACAGGTAAGAATCCAGCCTTTTATTAACCTTCAGCGCGTACCCGGCCATTTTGTTGCCTTCACTGACCAACTGTGTCAAACGCGACTGCCTGACTTTCACAAGCGAGAACTCCGCCGCCACGAATACACCGTTTAACAATACGAGCACCAGAACCAGCAAAAGATTAAGCAGCAATCTCCCCACTTCAAATTCCGTATGCACTATAACAACGCCCCATTTCTACAGAGTGATCGCTTTTCTTGTTTTGAAATCAACATTCGGGTAATACATATCCGCTACCAAAAGATTAGGTCCGCAGCAACTGGCTGCGTCGCAGTGACAATTTACCTTCTGATTAAGCGGATGCTGCGAAAGCCACTCTGCAAATATATCGTCCAGCTTACGGTTCGCGATATTGCCAAAGGCCGCAATGTCAGCAAAATCTGTAACAAAAACATCCCCTGTAAACAAGTTTACGTTAACACGGTTCCGCCCATCCGGATCATTTCGAAGGGTGACATTCTTCTCCGAACGAAGCCGGCCAAGAAGCTTCTGATCCTCCTCTAGGAAGCTGCAAGCAAAGAAGGGCAAAGTCCCGAACAGCATCCAGAGCTCAGGATCACGTGTATCCAGCAGTGAGTGGATCGCAGCAGCCATTTCCTGCAGTGACAGCACCGGCAGCGAGGAAGCAAAGCTTGAAGCATACATCGGGTGCACCTCATGCCTTCTGGCCCCCATGTCCCTGATCAGCCTGTGGATCTCCGGCAGCTTAGTATGTGTCCGATAGTTGATCATCGATTCCGCAGAAATAAGCATGCCCTCCTCACTCAGCCGGCGGGAGTTCCCGATCATCGTCTCATACAGCCGGTAGGCAGCTTCCTTGGAAACCGCATGACCGCTGTTTGCAAAACCTACTTCGTGGAAATCGTCGCCGTTTACATAATTAAATGAGATATGCATAACGTCCAGGTACGGCAGCAGCTTCTCGTAACGGGAATAAGGCATCGTAAGATTGGAGTTGATCTGCGAGCGCACTCCCCGTTCCTTCGCATATTTCAGCAAAGGGACAATGATATTATGTACCGTTTCCGCACGGAACATCGGCTCTCCGCCGGTAATACTGATCGTCTGCAGATGTTCCACTTCCTCCAGTGAGGTCAGCATTTCCTTTAGGGGCAGCATTTCTCCTTCTTTAAGAGTCAGACTGTCACCGACAGCACAATGCTCACAACGCATATTGCATAAATTCGTAACCGTCATTTCTACACTGGTAAGCACATGCCGTCCATGACTTCGCAGAGAGGTGATCGGGTCCCACGGATCGTAGCTTGGCGACAGCTCCTTTATAGATAATGATGAGGGTCTAAATACATTCATTTTTCAATAACTCCTTCAAAAGCTTATAGGCTTATTCCTTTTATTAACCGAAAATAAATCCGGAACAACATTGTCTTACCCAATATCATACCACGAAGACGAAAAAAACTGCACCGAGGCAGCAATAAACAGAAAGCAGCGGGTCCCGGACACCGACTTCCGGCATAAATCCGGTATCGATGTTGTTCCGTTTCCTCGCTGCATCAGGAGGAGAGATTCATTACCTGATCTCTCTGATTCATATCATGGTTAATTAGGACGGGCAGCAGGCTCATCCTGATCTGCCACACCGGAAATCACTACGGAGAGCGCTGTACTGAGGTCCCGCTCGAACGGCGTTACGGTTTCGCCCTCAGGTCCAGTCAGCACGCGCACAACCGGCCTGTGGGGAGTACCGGGATCAATCTTTACTACGACTCCGCTCTCCCCTGTACTAAGTGTCACTGTAAGTCCGAGAGGATAAATGGCTACCCGATCCCGGAACAGCTCCAGCTGCTTTTGTTCGTATAACGTTCCGGAGCCAACATACAGTGCCTCCACCGCTTGATGGGGAAGCATCGCTTTTTTGTATACACGGTTAGAAGTCATGGCATCATATGAATCAGCTACTCCCAGCCATTTGGCATATTCATGAATTTGCGGTCCTGTCAGACCACGGGGATAGCCGGAGCCGTCAATCCGTTCATGATGCTGCAGAGCGCAATGGGCAGCCAGAAGCGGAATGTTGGGTTCCTCCTTAAGGATACGATAGCCGATTTCCGTGTGGGCCTGCATGTGGCGGAATTCATCTTCGCTGAGCATGCCCGGCTTTTGGACGATTTTGACCGGGATTTGGGTCTTGCCAATATCATGCAGCAGTGACCCCAAACCAATTACCTTCAAATCGTTTTTGCTGTAGCCATGGGCAATCCCAAGCACCAAGGTATATAGACAGACATTCAATGAGTGCACATATAAATAGTTGTCAGTGGTATGCATGTCGAGCAGCATGATCATCGGATCTGCCTGCGAAGACATGTCGTCCAGAATGAAGTCCATAATTTTCGAGAACTTTTTGTCCAGATGGTAAAAGCCCTTTGTAATGGTCGAAGCCCCTGTCATATCCTGAAACTGGCTTCTGATCACTTTAAGAGCCTGATTGCGGGTCTCATCCTGCAGCATCCCCGGAATAATTACATCATCTGTCAGTGCATCTTCTATATATACATAGCCGATATCCATCTTGGCCAGACGGCTAATTATGGGATTAGTAAGCTCGGCTCCATCCGCAAGCAGAATAATCCCTTCATCATTATAAATTTTTTTGCCCAGCTTCATTCCGGCTTTAAGCTGATTCACGGATACTAAACGCACTTTAACTCACTCCTGCCTTAAACGGTAAGTTTCTTTTTCTGTCTTGAAATTCGTTTGCTCGATAATGTGTTTATACCGTTACCTTAAGAGAACACGCAATCGTGTCGGAAAAATGCATAATCCGTACTGCTTTTGTCAGGATGGTATTAACGCATAATAAACAGCCAGAAGACAGCCGCTAATATAAAACGATAGATGGCGAAATGAGTCAATCTTATTTTTTGAATCCATTTCATAAACAAAATAACTACAAGATAGGCTACCGCAAAAGAGATCAGGAAACCAATGACAAAATAGCCGATGGTCTCGCTCGTAAAGTAGCTGTAGGAATCAAGCAGCTCATACCCTGAAGCCGCGCACATGATCGGAATGGCAATCAAAAATGAAAAATCCGCAGAAGCCTTATAGCTGACTCCGCTCAGCATACCGCCTGAAATCGTAGAGCCGGAACGTGAGAAGCCGGGCCATAATACGGAAATAATCTGATACAATCCTATCGCAAGTGCCTGTCCATAGGACAAGTCATCAAGTTCATGTGCAGTAATGCGGGCTTTGCACCGCTTATTAACCCACTCCGCAATCAACATCAGGATACCGCCGGCGACAAGTGCCCAAAGCACAGTAGTAGCGCCGAAGAGGCTTTTAATAAAATCACGGGCGAAGAATGCCACCCCAAGCGCCGGGGCAATACCCAGAAAGACGTGGATCAGATTCAGACGGGAACGGGGCATTACCCCGCCTCTTTCAGATCGCATCCGCCCAATTCCGAATAAATCCAGCACACGCCGCCGATAGACAAGCGCAATAGCAAGAATAGCTCCCAGTTGAATGACGATTTCAAAGGTTTTCATGATCGGTTCTTGTTCAGCGAAGCCTAACAGATTTGCTGTGAGAATCATGTGTCCTGTGGAGGATACGGGGATAAACTCGGTAATACCTTCGACAATAGCCAAAATAATAGCAGTAATAGTATCCATAAGATCCTCCTTGTTGTAATTTATTAAAATTTAGATTATTTAAGTTTATTTTCCCAGCGGAATACGCCGGATTCGTCAAGACTTCCCGGGCGCTGCAGCTCCATCCGCAGCAAATCCCTCAGGAAATGGGGCAGCAGGAATACGGTATCCGTACCATTTGCGATACTCTCATAGCCCATTCGAAAGGTGAACATATCCAGCGTTCCAACACTATAATTGCGCTGATCCTCCAGCGGTTCACCCTCGACAAAAATCGCAATACCGTTATCATAAGGCATGCTCTGCGGATTATACAAGATTTTTAATCCGTCTACGGCCAGGCTGCCCAGCCTTCCCCCCCGGAAACCATACCCGTAAATAACTTTACTGCGGAAATCCTGTGTAAGGCTCTGCTCCAAGGCCATGCGGATATCTCTCCCCGACAGCATCATTATGCAGGGATTAATAGGCGAAGGGCAGAGAGAATGCAGCAGCCCTGTTGTAATCTCACCCTTTGGGAGATGTCCCAAGAGCTGCCCTGTATTCACTAGTGAAAGCTGGCTTCCAGTAAATTGCCGAACCGCTTGTGCAAGAAGGTTGCCAAAAGGAGATTCCCCATCCAGGTTCAGGGGCAGCTCCCGGTCCGTAATGGCAACTGTCTCGCGCAGCGCTTCCCGGCCACGCTCCAAATGCAGCCCGACCACAGGTGATAATCTGTCCTCAGTGAGTAAAGGATCTACAGGAATACATTCGCCTGTTACCAGCCTAAACTCCTGCTCCTCTTCCTTGCGTTCGAATGTAAGCCTTCCGACATAACGGCCGAATTTCCCGGCACCGCATACAGCTGTACCATTGATCATCAGAGGCTGCTCCAGCATATGGTGTGTGTGACCGCCAAGAATGGCATGGACGCCCTCTAACTTCTCAGCGAGAAGCTTATCGGCGGGAAGTCCCAAATGGGACAGCACAATCAGCAGATCCACCTTCGGAGCCAGCAGGCGGCACTGTTCGCGAAGTGCATCCTCAGGATTTGACACTTCCCAGCCCAGCAGTGAATAGAAGGAAGTGAATGCTACTGTCGCTCCTGTAATGCCTATGGTTAAACCGTCCTTTTCCACAATGGCATGACTTTTCATCCATTGCGGGGGCGCTCCTGTGGAGCTGTCCACAAAATTACAGCAAACGACCGGACATTGCAGGCCCGTGAATATAGCATCAAGCATTTCCGGTGAGAAGGTCAGGCCTTCGTTATTGCCGATAGTAACGGCATCATAACCGGTCAGGTTGATTACATCAATATTGGCTTGGCCCATACTGCCTTCTGTCTCAACAGCCGCCCTGTCCATATGATCACCGATATCGAGCACCAGCACCGGGTCTTCGCCGGCAGCAGCCCTCTGCTTCGCTATAACCGCAGCCACGGGGCTAATCATTTCAAAATGGCTATGTATATCGTTAGTATGCAGGATCGTCAATCTTTGCGGCGCGGACCTCATCTGTACATCCCCCCACCTGTTAAGCCACACTATATAGCGGCGGCAAGTACTTTCTCTTCCAGAGCTTAGCATAACATTTTCAGGCTCATTATGGTATATTGGAGTCATTATCAAATAGCCCCACGAAGTACGGGGACCCCAAAATATATCATTTCCGAGGTGAATAAATATGCAAATTACGATCCGTCTATTTGCCGGTTTGGCAGAGGTTATAGGCACTTCTTCTCTCTTGTTCCATGCTCCCGAGACGCCCCTTACCGCGGGAAGATTGAAGGAACTCCTCTCCGCCTCCTATCCGGATGCAGCTTCCCAAATCGCGGTTTCGCTGGTTGCCATTGATCGGGAATACGCGCCCGAGGATTCCGTTATTCCTGAAACTGCCGAAGTTGCGCTTATTCCTCCTGTTTCCGGAGGGGAAGCTTTCTCCATATATGAAAGTACACCTGACGGACTTTACGAAATTACGGATCGGGTGCTTATCGCAGAAGAAATCCTGGGCAAAGTGCTGGATGCGGATCATGGGGCTTCCCTGCTGTTTGTCGGTACGACCCGTGAAATGACCGGGGACCAGCGCACAACAGAACTGCATTACGAAGCCTACATTCCGATGGCACTTTCCAAGCTGCAGGAAATTGGCAATGAGGTTAAGGACCGCTGGAACGCCGGCTGCGCAATCACTCACCGCATAGGTGTAGTCGGCCTCAAAGAAGCAAGTGTCATCATCGCCGTTTCTTCTCCCCACCGGGATACATGCTATGAAGCTAGCAGATTTGCCATCGAGAAGCTGAAGCAAATGGTTCCCATTTGGAAAAAGGATATCAACGAGGACGGTCAGATCTGGAAAGGATCAGAGAGCAACCCTGCAGGGTCATTTAACGTATAAAAGTGACATCTTTATCAGTGAAAATATCACCTTTTATGCTATGCTGAAAAAAATGATTCAGAAGGTGGCATGGGACTTGAGAGTGCACATCACGGATCTAAAACCTGGTAATTATCTTAAAGATGATACTTTTAGCTCCAGGGGACTTCACGTATTGTCGAAAGGGACACATCTCCGGATCGATGAAATCGCCAAGCTCATGCAGCATGGTGTCGACTACGTTGATATTGAAGCTCCTAAGGAACCTCTCTTAATATCCGGCAAAAAACAGATCAATATCCAGGCCATAACCAAAAACTTTGATCATATGATTGCGGGCTTCGAATCGTTTTATATGGAAGCATTGGCCAAAGGCAGCTTTAATCAAACCATGGTGGATGATGTTCTCCAACCTCTTCTGGGCTCTCTTGATAAACATAAAGACGTAGTTTCTCTCCTGCTTATGCTTGATCGTGAAGATAACTACACTTATAATCACTCACTTCAAGTAGGCATGCTTTCTTATTATATATCTTCTTGGCTAGGCTATACCAAGGAAGAGAGCTATGAAATCAGCCGTGCCGGATATTTGATTGATATTGGGAATTGCCGAATTTCACCCGAATTGTTGAACAAGCCTGGGAAGCTCACCTCCGCCGAGTATGAGGAAGTTAAGCGACACACTACTTACGGCTATGAGATCATCCGCAATTCTATGGGTGACCGGAACACTGCTTTGGCAGCCCTGCAGCATCATGAACGGGAGGACGGTTCCGGTTATCCCGGTAATCTGAAGAAGTCTGAAATTCATCCTTACGCACAGATTGCAGCAATAGCAGACGTATACAGCGCTATGACCACCGATCGGGTATACCAACCTAAGCAAGAGCTGATTAGCGTCCTGCGCGAATTACACAACCTTAGCTTCGGAAAGCTGAACGCTAAATCCGTACATGCCTTTATTCAACATCTAATGCCCAATTTTATTGGTAAAAGCGTATTGCTGAACACCGGTGATATGGGAATCATTATTATGAATAATCCTACCGATGTGTTCCGGCCTCTGGTTCAGATCGAAACCCGTTTTTGCGATCTATCCCGTGAGCGCAATGTTGCGATTGTTGAGATTTATATGGAGTAACAAGCTGCATTTTATCCCCCTCAGGGCCGGGGTGTCCCAAAAGCCATGAAAATGGCTGTGGGACATCCTTTTACTTTTGGAGAAAGATTGAAGTGGGTGTTTAGATGGACGCTCCGCGAACGGACCGTTGCTCCAATCGCTGTGCTCTCCAGATTTTATTTATTTTCCTGAGCGGTAAAAATCCGGAGAGCAAGGCGACCGCTGCCGCTTTTCCGCAATCGTTCCGTCCTCTGCGCTGCTTTTAGCTGAATTTGTTTCTTCAATCTTCTCTAGAAATAGCAAAAAGGAGCGATTTTTTTGTACCTTCCATATACCATGGACCACTTGCCAATGGATCTGGAAGAAGATATTCCAGCTCGTCACCTCGTTCGTGTCGTCAACACAGAGGTCAACCAGCTAGACGACTCCATCTTTGCCGCAGCCTAACCTGGCGGCGCAGCTACCATCCCAAAACACTCACTAAAGTCATCATCTACGCCTACACTCAGGTGCATCTTCCTCTCGCCAAAGCTGTGCGGGAGAATATTCCCCCCCTGGCGGTCCGCCGAATGATCGAGCCAGAAAGACCCTTATTTTTATTACTATTCCTGGTTTTGATTTCGCAGAGTTCGGCTACACTCAGAAGTAAGGATCGTTTAAAGGTTCTTGAATTTATGTAAAAGGAGCAGCACACATCATGCTTCCCGTCCACGAACGCCTCGCCGAGCTGTACACTCTAAGCTGCCGGCGTCAGCTTACCTTATCCGAAGCCGCTGAGCTGCAGCAATGCCTGCAAGTAAACGCCAGATACTGCTGGGAAATGGCCTGCCTGAATAATGAAGCAATGCTCGCCTTAACAATAGATGATGCCGCTTGGCAGCAAGATATTAGCAACTTGATGTATGAGCTTCGACTAACAGGCAAGCACGCCAAACGCAAATAAAGACTTCATCGTATAAAAAAACCGAAAGGCAGACACCTTAAACAGGGTCTATCTTTCGGGTAAGTGTATGCGCTGCTGCTACAGCTCCTCGCCGTTGCTGGCGATGACCTTTTTATACCAGTTGAAGGAATCCTTCTTGGAGCGCTTTAAGGTCCCGTTTCCTACATCATCCAGATCCACATAGATAAAGCCGTAACGCTTGGACATTTCCGAAGTCGACATACTGACCAAATCAATCGGTCCCCAGCTGGTGTAGCCGATAAGATCCACGCCGTCGATAATCGCTTCTTTCATTTGCTCAATATGCTGTCTCAAGTAATCCATACGGTAGGTATCGTGGATGGAGCCGTCTTCTTCCACTTTATCGTAGGCGCCGAGGCCGTTTTCTACAATAAACAAAGGCTTTTGATAGCGGTCGTAGAAATTGTTCAGTGTGATCCGCAGGCCGATCGGGTCAATCTGCCAGCCCCAATCCGATGCCTTCAAATATGGATTTTTGACACCTCCGAACAGATTTCCTTTGGCACGCTCACCTTCAGGACTGGCAGTTACAGTCAGGCTCATATAATAACTGAACGATATATAGTCGACGGTGTATTCTTTTAAAAGCTCATCATCACCCGGTTCTTTCTGAATGACCACATTGTTCTCGTTAAAGAAACGCTCCATGTATTTCGGATATTCACCCCGGGCATGGACATCCGTAAAGAACAGGTTCATCTGGTTTTCCTTCTGTGCTTTCAGCACATCCTCCGGATTGCAGGTGTTTGCGTAGGTTTCCATGCGGGCGAGCATACAGCCCATTTGGGCACCCGGAATAATCTCATGCAGAAGTTGGGTAGCCAATGAGCTGGCCACAAATTGATGATGCAGAGCCTGGTAGGTGGTCTGAAGCTGATTCTCGGCCTGGTCAATAACAACTCCGCCGCCCGTAAACGGACTGATCGTCATGACGTTAATCTCATTAAAAGAGATCCAATATTTCACTTTGTCCTTATAGCGTTTGAATACTGTTTCGGCATAGTTGGCAAAGAACCCGACAACTTCACGGCTTGCCCAGCCATTATATTTCTGGGTCAGACCCAGTGGAGTTTCATAATGCGATAAAGTCACGAGCGGCTCGATTCCATACTTATGCAGTTCGTCAAACACATCATCATAGAACTGCAGACCTGCTTCATTCGGCTGTGCATCGTCTCCGTTCGGGAAGATCCGGGACCAGTGGATGGACAGGCGGAATACTTTGAAGCCCATTTCGGCAAACAACGCGATATCTTCTTTATAACGGTGGTAAAAATCTACTCCATCACGTTTCGGAAATCTCGCCTCGAACTTACCGGACAAAATGTCCTCCAGACGCTCGGATGAAACTTCCATAACATGGTCACCGGTACGTTGTTCCTTGGGAATCCACGCTATCACATCGGCGGCTGACATCCCCTTGCCGTCCTCGTTATAGGCTCCCTCCAGCTGATTGGCCGCAGTTGCGCCGCCCCATAGAAAATCTTCAGGAAATCCTTTTCTAACCTGTGCCATTATCATTCAACCTCTTTCTATTGTTTATTTAAACCACTACAGTAAGCAGGTAGTCCTGATTCTGCACTTCCGCTTCGGTTGTTTTTAGTACATCCAAATAATTAGCCGAGTTCGTTACTATTACCGGTGTCGTCATCAAGTAGCCCGCCGCTTTAATCGCCTCAACATCGAACTCCAGCAGCAGTTCGCCTTTTACCACTTGCTGCCCCTCGACCACATGCTTTTTGAAAAATTGCCCCTTCAACCGGACCGTGTTCACACCAACGTGGATCAACAATTCAGTTCCGTCATCAGAGGTAATCCCGATAGCATGTCCCGTCGGAAACACGGTAGTGATCACTCCGTTAACAGGAGAGGTTAAATTTCCGGAGGAGGGTTCAATGGCTATTCCTTTTCCCATAGCTCCCGTTGAAAAGGCCTCATCCGTTACCGACTCCAGGGGTATGACTTTACCCTTTAATGGACTTTCGATGATTTCTTTCTCAATTAGAGTTTCCCCTTCCTTTGTGGGGGACACAGCTTTCTCGCTCCCTGCAGTCTCGGTTGCCTGGTCTTGAAAACCCAGCACATAGACAAGTCCCGCTGCAAGAACAAAGGCTACGGTAATACCGATAACTACAAACATAAATTCAGGCCCGATGTAAGTCGGGAGCGCCAGCAGCCCAGGCAGAGCGAAAGCGAAGGCTTTGGCTCCACCCATACCGATAATCCCGCCGCCGATAGCGCCGGCAATACATGCGTATATAAAAGGTTTTTTCAATTTCAGTGTAACGCCGTAAATAATCGGTTCCGTTATTCCGAACAACCCCGGCAAAGTGGTGGAGCCTGCCAATGCTTTAAGCTGAGGATTTCTAGATTTCAGGAATACGCCAAACGAAGCACCAGCTTGTGAAAGTACCGCCGCGGCAAGCATGGGAATCATCGTATCAGAACCGAGGGTCGTGAGATTGCTGAGCATGATGGGAACGAAGCCCCAGTGTACGCCGAAAATGACAAACACTTGCCAGAAAGCTCCTGCGATCACACCTGCCAGCAATGGACTTAAATTATAGATAGACGTGTAGCCTGACGCAAGCCCCTGACTGACCATGTTGCCTACCGGCCCAAATGCCAGGAAGGTCAACGGAACAACAATCACAAGGGCTAAAAAAGGAACAAGGATGTTTCTTACGGATTCGTGGATGACCTTCTTGAAGCCCTTCTCTACGTAGGATTGCACCCAGACTGCCAGGATAATCGGAATTACACTGGAGGAATAATTAATCAGGACAATCGGAATGCCGACGAAAGTTAACGGATCGGGACTGCCTACAGCGGCAACCACAGAAGGATATACCAGAGCACCGGCAATCGCTACCGAGACAAAAGGATTTGCCCCAAATTTCCGGGCAGAAGTAATGGAAAGGAATATAGGCAGGAAGTAGAACACGCTGTCCGCAGCCGCATTAAGGATCATATAAGTGCCGCTTGCCGCATCCATCCATTTTAGTGAAATAAACAGCGCCAGCAGCCCTTTAAGCAGCCCCGCACCGGCGAGTGCGCCCAGCATCGGGGAGAAAATGCTTGAGATAATATCAACAGCTTTGCCTATAAAATTTGCATCCCCGGAAGATTCGTCTTTCGCGTTGCTGTCTGCATCCTGCAGCTTGGTCTCGGCCACAATTTGCTCATACACCTGACCCACCGTATTGCCGATAACTACCTGGAACTGGCCGCCGCTTTCTACGACTGTTATGACTCCCGCTGTTTTTTCTAGTAGGGCTTTGTCCGCTTTGCTGCGGTCCTTCAGCTTGAATCTCAATCTTGTAGCACAGTGAAATACGGAATTTACATTCGATTCTCCGCCGACCAGGGATATAATTTGCCGAGATAGCTCTTTATTACTCATTGTCAAAACTCCTTTATAGGTTGATTAGGGCTGTGGAAATAAGAAAAACCTAAACTCATGGGAAAATCAAACGTTGAAATCAACGTCAATTTAACCATCAGTTTAGGTTTTGCCTGCTTTACCAGTAACAACCCTAGAACGGATGAACTTCTTTAATTTTCTATGCTGTTGCGTTCGGTTACACGGTGAATATGAATGGTCAGATAGACCTGCTCATCCTTGCTCAGACTCTGGCCGTGTGTTTTCTCCAAATAATCATTGATCTTTTGTACACAAGCAAAAGCTTGGATATACGTCTTCATAATCTGATTGTACAAAAAGTCTTCCCCGCTGTTATTCGTCTCGTTCCGCAGCACTCTCATTGAGAAATACTGCAGGTGGGTTAAAAAGCGCGAATAGTTCAGGGACGACTCGTCCAGAACAATTCCAAAATGGTAGGTGACGATGTTCAGAACATCCTGTACGATCTTTGTCATCTTCAGCGTGGACTTCATCTCATTCCCGTCCATTCGGGCATTTACCAGGTGCATGGCGATAAAGCCAGCTTCGTCTTCTTCCAATGTCAAGCCTGTCGCCTGTTCAATCATCCTTAATGCTTCAAGGCCAATGGTGAATTCCTTTTTGTAAAAGCGCTTAATTTCAAACAACAGCGCATTTTTAAGTTCAAGACCTTTCTCGTACCGGTCTATCGCGAAATGTATATGATCCGTAAGGGTCAGATAAATTTTATCGCTAAGCTCCGTCTGGAGCACACTGTTCGCATAGGTGACAATGTCATTAGTCAGTTCAAAGTGGGATACGGGGATATCGTTTAAAAGCTCGGTCAGCCTGCTCGTAAATTCATTCTCATTCAGTAAAAAGATTTTATCTATTTTGTAGTCGTCAACGTAATCGCCAGGTGATTTCTTGAAGGATATGCCCCGGCCCATTACAATAATTTCTTTACCCTTATGATTCTTCGTTAACAGTACATTATTATTCAGAATTTTCTCGATAATCATCTATTTTTCACCTCCATCCTAATATTTTGCACAAAAAAAGCCCAAGTTAATTACAGTATCATTTACGGAAAATGATACTCGAATTAACTTAGGCATTGCCCGCCTTACCGGTCACAATCCTTTATTTGATTTTATTGTAGCATAAATAAAAGCGATTACAAGACTTTTTTCGAGATTGATAAAAATTAGTATTTTAACTCAGTCTGGAACGGACAGGGGTTGATAAGAGTGCCTGCCCGTTCATGAACCTAAGACTGAGCCAAGAATTGAAGCCGCCTACAAAAACCGGAATTGAGCTTCAATAAGACCGTTATAAATACCATCACGAGCCGTTAATTCACCATGTGTTCCTTCTTCCTTGATTTCCCCGTGATCCAGGACGACGATTTTATCCGCATGTCTTATCGTTGACAGACGGTGGGCAACAATAAATGAAGTGCGGCCCTGCAGCAGGATTTTGAGAGCCTCCTGAATCTTAAGCTCTGTCTCCGTATCGATGCTTGCCGTTGCTTCATCCAGGATCAGTATCCGCGGATTCGCCAGAAGCGCCCTCGCAAAAGACAGAAGCTGGCGTTGACCCATGGACAGGGCACTTCCGCGTTCCTCTACCTCTGTCTCATAGCCGCGGGGCAGCTTCATAATAAATTCGTGCGCGTCTACCGCCTTCGCTGCCTCTTCCACTTCCTTGTCGCTGGCGTCAAGCCGTCCAAAACGGATATTATCCCGGATCGTTCCCGAGAAGATAAAGGTGTCCTGAAGCACGATTCCGATCTGTTCGCGCAGACTCTGCAGGGTGACATCCCGGATATCCCTCCCGTCGATCGTAATTTGGCCGCCTGTGATGTCATAAAACCGGCCGATCAGATTAATGATCGTGCTCTTGCCGGAGCCGGTATGTCCCACAAGCGCGATGGATTGCCCCGCCTTTACATTCAAATCTATGCCTTTCAGTGCAGCCCTGCCCTTCTCATACTCAAAGACAACCTGATTAAAGTTAATATCTCCGCGTATGGTCGGCAGCGTCTTTGCTTCCGGCTTATCCTGGACCATGGGCTCCTCATCCAAATACTCGAAAATCCGTTCGGACGAGGCCATGGCTACAAGCAGCTGATTATACATTTGTCCGAGACGGTTAATCGGGTCCCAGAAATTGCTCACATAGGTACTGAAAGCTACGAGTGCACCGATCGTAAGCTCCCCCGATTGAATCAGATACGCCCCAAGCCAGAACAGGATCATGGTCCCGAGGCCACCCGTCACTTCAATAATCGGCCCAAAACCCTGATTCATCGCCGACGCTTTGTTCCACGATTTCCTGCTGTCCGTATTCATGGCATCGAAATAATTCATATTTTCCTGCTCTTGCGTATAGGCTTGCGTCACCCGAATTCCCTGTATGGATTCATTCAAGTGGGAGTTTATCCGGGAATTCTTGATTCGGACATCTTGCCAGGCTATCCGGATTCTCTGCCGCAGCTTGGTGGAAATAACGAACATAATAGGCACGGTCACCATAACCGCAAGCCCCAGCTTCCAGTTAATCAGCAGCAGAATAATCATGATACCTGCCAGCTGCACACAGTCGATCATCAGGTTAACGACCCCGTTGGTGAACAAGTCCTGAAGCGAGTTAATATCATTCGTGACGCGTACCAGTACAGACCCTGCCGGTCTTTTATCGAAAAAATTGAACGAGAGCTTCTGGATATGCTTGAACAGATCCGACCGCAAATCATAAATAACCCTTTGACCAATTACGTTGGTATATTTGATCCGGTACACACCCGCAATCCACTGAATGAGATACAGTACAATCACGCAGGCTGTAAGAATATATAAAAGCGGCAAGCTTGTATTTCCATCCTTGGGAGCTATTGCACGGTCAATGGCAAGGCTCGTCAGAAATGGAACCGTGAGCTTTGTAATCGTTCCAAGGATCATCATGATCGACACCAGCGGCAGCATCTGCTTTGCATAAGGTCTCATATAACCGAATAATCTCGTAAACTGCTTCCAATCAAAAGCCTTGTCGATTTGGTCGTCATCTTTATAAACGAACCGTTCTTCAATAGACTCCTTGATATGAATTTTCTTGGCGCCCGGTGATCCGCCCTGATTAGCTTCAATTTTCACGCTGCCTCACTCCCCTTCTCTTCCGGTATCTCTCACCAGAAAATCAGCGTACTGAATCCGGTAGACATCCTGATAAGGGCCCGGCACCCGGGTGAGCTCTTGATGTGTTCCTTGTTGAATCACACGGCCTTCATCCAGCACAATGATCTGATCCGCATGGCGGAGCGAAGAAATCCGGTGTGCGATGATAAGAGTGGTACGGCCGCGCATGACTTCCTGAAAGCCAGCCTGAATTTCATGCTCTGTCTCCATGTCCACCGCGCTCGTCGCATCATCAAGAATGAGAATACGCGGATTTTTCAACAGGGCCCTGGCGATAGCTATACGCTGCTTTTGTCCTCCGGATAAGCCCATACCCCGTTCCCCAACCACCGTATCATAGCCCTCAGGCATCTCCATGATGAAATCATGCGCTTTTGCCAGTTGGGCGGCCTGGATGATCTCTTCCATCGTCACATTTTTGAGGCCATAGGATATGTTGTTGCGAATGGAGGATGAGAATAGAAAGGTCTCCTGAAATACGGTTGCGATTTGTGAACGCAGGCTGTGAACACTATATTCTCTGATATCAATGCCATCCAGCCTGATGCTCCCCTCGTTTACGTCATAGGCCCGCATCATAAGCTGGGTTATCGTCGATTTGCCGGAACCGGTACCTCCAAGGAAGCCAATGACCGAACCGGATGACGCCTCAAAATGAATGTCAGTAACGGCAGGCAATTTATTTCCATAAGCAAAAGTAACATGATCAAATGCTACATGACCTTGAACCAGTGAGGAATCCAGCTCTTTCGCGCCTTCTTTATCCTCTACATCAATCCGCTGGTTCAGCACTTCAAGCACACGTTGTCCCGAAGCCTTGGACTGTGTATAGTTATTGATATGGAAGCCAAGGCCCCATACCGGTCCTATGATGTACCAGATCAGACTGAAGAAGGCCACCAATTCGCCGAGCGACATTTTGTGATGAATAACAAGCGTACCGCCTACTCCCAGCAGAATAGCTACACTAACCGAAGCCAAAAGCTCCATCACCGGAAAAAATCTGCTCCAAAGCTCCGCAGCAAAAATCTGATTGTTCTTATAGCGTTCATTTCGATGAGAGAATTTCTCTACCTCAAAGTCTTCACGGGCAAAAGATTTCACGGTCCGCACACCTGTCACGTTCTCCTGAACAGCCGTTGTAAGGGCACTAAGAGCCATGCGCATCTCCTGAAAAGCCGGGTGGATTTTGGATTCGAACCGGAAAGCCACCGCCGCCAGAAACGGCATCGTAATCAAAGTGACCAGCGTGAGCTGCCAATTGAGGGAGAACATCATGATTGAACCAAAGGCCACCATAAAAAACACATTCAGCAGCTGGGCAAAACCAAACCCGATAAAAAGGCGGATCGCTTCCAGGTCTCCGGTCAGCCGGGACATCAAGTCCCCCGTTTTTGCCGTGTCATAATATCGGAAGGATAGGAACTGCAGCTTCTCATAGCAGGCATTGCGCAGCCGGTAGGCCAGAAAATTACCCAGCCTCCCTCCAAAAAAGCCATGCGTAAACTGCAGGCAGGCTTTAATGAAGATTACTCCCAGCACAGTAAGGGCCAAAACCGGAACCTCTGTAAAGTTCCTTTGTACGATGACATCATCAATCAATTTTCTTAACAGATTGGGGATTATCAACCCCACTGCAGTTGCTGCAGCCAAGCACAGTATCGAAAGAATCAAAAAATGCAGCTTCTCCCGGTAAAAGCCCTGCAGTTGCCTGAGGACATCCATCTCTTTCCTCCTTTTTAACGCTTACATTTTAGGGACTTTATGCAGTTTATCATCCAAGTTTTAATGCGGCAAAGTGGAAAATAGACCATTTTTCCCTTAATAACCGATAAAATAGCAGTTTGCATATGGTAAATGGAGGGCCATCTCTTAAATTACTCCTATTTCCTCGGAAATGCTGTTGGATTAACAAATGGCTTGATTCTGAGGGTATCTCAAAAATTGATTTGTGCCTAAAATCATTTTTTAATGCCAAGCAATTTGTTTCCGGCAGGAGAATAACATGAGTTATCAAACATTAGGAGAGTGTAAATGCAATGAAAACGGAGGAGTTAAAAGCATACGAAGGAAGAAATAAGGTTCAGAGTGCGGTTGCAGATATCAACGAGCCGCTGCTGGTGAGTATTGAACCGGAATCCATGGAGGAAATCACTCCGGAGCTGCAGCCGTCCTGCTTGATAGAATTTTATATATAATCGAGCTACTGGCAGACAGACATTCGAGATCCGTTAAAAACGTATAGCGGAGCCGTCGCAGGAATAATCCTTTACGGCTCTTTTTTCTCTGCTTGTTTTCTTTTTTGTCATATTTTCTAACACGAAAGTGTTTTCTACTGCACCTTTTTTGGTTACAAATTAACTAAGAGGTGAATGATTATGAAGAATGCTATGCTTCCTAACGTACCTTTAAAATTTTATGTTCCTGTAGCTATAGTCTTCTATCCTTTCCCGATTCATTACTTAAGGATCGCTACAGTGGATACTTACAGAAAAAGCGTCTCCCGGATTCTTAACTCTCTTCAGGAAAATGAATACCGTACGATTAGCGATGTTTTGAATGCAAGTTTAGAGGACCTTGGGAAGGCTAGAAATTTTGGAGAGAGAGGGAAGTCCTTACTCCTTGAACTTTTGCAAAAAATTTGCGATCAGCCCGATCTCGTTTTAGAAACAGGGAAACTTGAGCACAAACTTCGAGAAGAAGTGGAACGAATCACACGAAAAGAACCAATAAGAAAACAACTATATGATATGGGCTTAATTAAATAAATCACATAACGTTTGCATAATAATACATAAACAAAAGACCTGCCGGCTCAATGCGGCAGGTCTTTCGCTTTACCTTACTTTTTCAAGGTTAACCAATACTACCTTCCATTTCGATGTATTTTAGGGGAAAACATCGAAGGAAATCAATACCCATGCTGATTTCAGCAGCATGAAAAAACATGATTTTCGCTGGTTTCTTCTATTATAGTGGTATTTCGGTATCATGAATGGTATCAAAAAAAAATAAATCCTACTGGCTGTTATGGTCTGCAGGATTTATCAAATTCGCAAGCGTTGATTTACTTTTTTAATTATCGGAATTAGGTAAAAACGAGGTCTGCAAACTACTTTCAAATTCGATGAATTCGTAAATAAGTGTCTTAAAGTCTCTGACAAATTGACTTTCAAGGGATAACTTTTCTTTTTCGAGACGACAAAGTAGATAAAGCAAATCTGATTTTAACTTTGCCGCTTGGAACAAATCACTTAGATCAATTTGTCTCATCTTCTCACCTCATGATGGTTGTGTGTTATAATTCGCTCGAATGACAACTTAACTGAGGAGGTTTGGCAGCTTGCGCGTAACTCGCGGAAGATGCCTGCTCCAGAACTTGATCGACAGTAAAGGCTGGACTCAAGCAGAGTATGCAAAAAGATCTGGCCGTCCCAAACGTATCATCTCCCATTTTTGCAACGATGAGAGAGTCATGAAGCCAGAAGACGAATATACTGCGTCTCTCATTTTTGGCTGCAGGATGGAAGATTTACACGATTGGATTGTCGAAGATAGCGACAAGGAGTAGGCAGTGCGGTCAGTCCGCGCTTCCCTACTCCAAACGGGAGCATTTTGCTCTCAAAAATCATTTTATACTGTCACTGGTAATTTTTATGTCGCTATATGTCGAAATTACTTTCGGTAATTAAATACAGTATTTTACATTAAAATTACAAATATAACTAACAATGCCCCTGACTCAGAATACAAACATAAAAATCCCTGCAGACCATTACGGCCAACAGGGCTTTAATCTTATTCCTTCGTCGTACCAGGTCGATTGCTCAGAACCAGCTCAAACAAGCCGGTGGCTGATAGCCCTGCTAGTCCGCCGCCCCATAGCCGCAGCGTCAGATCCAAGTCTGAGAACGGGTATGCTGCCCAGCCGATCAGTAGCCCGATCAATAGCCCAATCCACGGCAATAGGTTCTTGGGTACATTCACCGTATTCTTCACAAGCTGCACCAAGGCCAGGACAAACACCGAGATCAATGTCGCAAACGCCAATACGTTATTTAAAACTTCCATCTTATTTGCCTCCTTTTGTGGTCAATGAAGCGACCTTGTTCTTGTTGTCCCATCCGACAGTTGCTCCCAGTGCCTCGCCTGCTGCCCGCAGCGGCACGTACACGGTTCCGTTGATCAATAGTCCATCCGGTTGCTTCTCTCCGTTTACCTCAAACCCTGCTTTGTCTGCTTTCACGTCCTCATCCCCCTTCAATTTTTCGGACACCATTGCTTTGAACGCCGTCCAGCCGGTCCACTTGCCTCCATCGTACATCAGCCGCGGGCAGATCTTACCGGACCAGTCAAAGTGCCGGCGCAGTTGATCCACGCTCCACCCTCTAGCCTTTAGCATCAATGCGACCAGCTCAGCGGCATTTTCCAGCGTCATGGCATAGTCGCCACTCTCGCAGATCTCAATACCGATACTAGTCCGATTACCGGACGTTGTCTTGCTGCCATCTCCAGCGTGCCAAGAGTTCTCATCCAGCGGGATGCATTCCACCGCTTCTCGTTCGTCCACAACAATATGAAAAGAAGCCTGTCGATCATTACTTGGATCCGTGAGCCAGGCACGCTCCCCTGCTGCGCTGCTGGCTGGGTTGCCGGTGTTGTGAATAGTAATTGTCCTTGGCAGCATAAGCAAACCTGGACGGCGCTTATTAGGAGTTTCAAACGGTATATGGTCTATGCGATAATTCATAATTTACCTCCCTATAAATTGATTAGCTACAATGACGCCAATGGTGATGCCGATGATATATTTCACAAAGTCCAGCCACATCTTCCGCTCGGTTCCACTATCCTTATTGGCCTGCTGAAGTAAAGAGAATATTTTGGTTTCAAGGCTGTCGAACTTCGCCATAATCGCACTGAATTGTATTTCCATTTTGATCGTGGATTCCTTGATCTGCTTGATATTTTCATCATGTCGGTGATCGTTCTCCTCCAGCAATCTCAACTTTGTGTTAGCAGTAACGTTCTCTGCTGCCATCCGAGTGAATTCGGTTTTTAATCCGATGAGCTGCTGCTCAACATCCTCCAATCGTTGAATAGGCACTACATCATCACTCCCTCCCCGTTGATATGCTCCCCCGTCTGCTGTCATGGTCCAGGACCCCTCTCTGTATGCTGGTATATAAAAGACACGCCCCGTAGAGCGTGCCTGAGATTGATTAATATGGAACCTGCCCTTTTGCTAACTCATTTCCGCGCTCAGCCATGTCATTGATACTCTGTTGAAGCTTACGCAGCTCGTCGCGTTTGTCCTTGTTACTTAATGACTTGTCATCCTGCACCGCACGCATGTCTTTGCGGATTACGGACATTTGCTTGCTGATCTTGGCCATCTTTTTCCGGAGCCCATCGCTATACCAGGTGGGCGGTTCCTTCATGTCGCTGTCCATGTTGGCCTGATCAAGTTTATCCTTATAATGATAAAACTCTGTGGACAGGTCATTCGAAAAGACTGGATCTGCAGTAACCTGCTGCCCGAGCGCGCTGCCAACATCCCCGCCTGGTGAGAGCAGTGGTTGTCCCAATTGACCTAAAACTCCGGTGTATTGCCGAGCAAAGTAATCCAACTGCTTCGGTGAGGTTCCAGTCAGCTCACCGAGCTTCTTGCTAATAGTAGTTGTCTTCGTGTCAAATTGAAGTTCAGGAGACAGATTCTCCAAATAGCCTGGAACGATCGGTGCTCCACTGAATGTCTTATTTGCCGCGAGATCCGCAAGAGGTCCAAATATAGTATCTCCTGCAGCGCCAAGCCCCTTGTCGATCAGTCCGCCTTTCTTCAGCGCCCCCTGAATCCCTGGAGGTGTGAATGTTGTCCGGAGCCGATCCGCGAAGTCTCGAAAGGCTGCTGGGTCCTGTTCCGCGAACAATCGCATAAGTCGCTCCGGTATATCAGAGAATATTGAACCTTGTTCCTGCGGCTTGGCTATCTTGAAAAAAGTTCCGTCTCCTTTAGGGACCATCAAGAACGCATCTTTCTGCCGGTTGCTCAATTTTTTGTAATTCGGATCATCGTGATTGAGCGCATACAGTGCCAGTGTGGGTATCGTAATACCGATTACCGACTTCACAATCGCTTTGACCGGATTATCCTTGTACGTCCGGATCGTCTTATCCAAGCCTTGAACAGCAGCATTCCAGTATGGAAAGGCTGCATCCAATTCACGAGATAAAGATCCCCGGCGTTTAAAGTTAACTGTGATGTCCTGAGCAGCTGCCAACGCAGCTTGCAAGTCACCCGTCAAATCAAGGGATCTCTTAAACTCCGCAAGTCTTGGGGCGATTTCAACCGAGTTCAGGAAGTTTTCATAGGCATCTTTCCCGCGAAGTGCAGCCCGACGCACACCGGATTGCGGCAGTGCCGCTCGTTTACTCTGAGCCAGTAGGTTACGGTCAGCTGCAATAGAAGAAGCATGACCACCGCCGATGTCCAAGAATTGCTTATAGGCTCCGCGCTTGCCTGCAATGTCTACAGCAGCAGAGACCAGATCCGCAACAAAGGCAATGGGGTTGTCCCGAGTCGTCGAAGCCACATAAGCCTGCGGAATATCCCGGAACAAGTTGCGCGTCAGGGAGAACACGGGGTTACTGCCGGTTGTCAACAGCTTCATATTGTTGGTGATCTTACTGATCAGTTTAAGCATGTACCCGGCAGAATTAGGTCCCATGGCTGTGATGGCGGATAAGAGCTGCTGATCCTTGATCTTAACGTGAACCGGCTCACCACCCACCATGACACGCACGATGTTATCCTTATCCAGTTTAGTACGCTGCATCGCTTTGTCGAAGTCATCCGAGAACCTGCTGAGCAGATCGTCAATGCCATTACTGTCCAGCAGGAGCTTCGTGATATCCTCCGGCTTCTCCGGCTGCTTGACGATTTCCGCCCAATCTGCGAAGTCCTCAGGGTGCGCCTCAACGTTCTTCACGTATTGCTGCATGACGCCGTTGCGCTTGGCTGCTTTGACATAAGCATCCACATTCTCAATCGTAGCCTCAATGGGACTGATGATCTTACGCTGTGAACCACCCTTCTGGTAGCCTTTGACCGGATTGGATTGATTGCCAAATCCCTGCTTGCTGCGGCCGTAACTTTTCCCGACCTTCTCAAGATTGCTAAATTGTCGCTTGTTCGGCACGTAGAACGGATTAGCGTCTGCCCAAGCCTTCGCCATATCCTCCGTGATGATACCGGTATCCACCAGCCAGGACTTAACCATTTGCTGATTAAATGCATAGAACTTTTCTGCTGCCTCCGCAAACTCCGGAAACTGCTGTTCATACTCTGCTACCTTCTGAGCACCATATTCCGGCGTCCATTTCAGATCATCCCGGAATACCTTTTCGCCTCGATCAAATCTTGTAATTGCATGCTTGTTCAGCAAGTAATCTTCGAAGTCTACATAAATGTGCTTGTTTTGCTTCATCAGTCCGTTGAGCGGCTTCAAGATGCTTTTCAGGCTCTCACCCACCACTTGTCCGTTGGCGTCCACAAGTCCGTCCGTGATTATCCGTTTAGAGATAACATCGGCGCCACGGGAAGCAAGGCCGAGTGTATGAACACGCTCAGAAGCTTTCAGCGGCTCCTCCATCAGGCGTTCCATAATCTTGTCCTGCTGGTTCAGCGGGTGCAGATCATCCACCAGTGCGGTATACGCGCGGTCTCCTGACCCCTTACCCGTTAAAGGTTCGCGCTGTTGCCGTGTGACTAGTTGAGACCGGGTATCGTTGCTCAGGGAGTCATACGGATTTGTCCGGTTAAAAGCCGATATGCCTAGACCAGAATGTTCGTCGAATTGCCCCGGACGTAGAATCGGTTCTCCGATCGGTAGCGGTTCTGGCGCTGCCATGTTGCCGATGTCACCCAATGTTCTGCGCTGCGCCGTCATCTCATTCGCCAGCAAGTTTTCCAAGCTCCCAGCTTCGGCCAAACGCCGATCAGAATCCTGCAGGAGATAATCGATATCGTCTTGTGTCAATTGCCCAATGCTTTTAGCCGCAATGACCTCATCTCTGCTCGGCGTAGGAACGGATTGGAATCGGTCAAGCGACTCGCCACTGACCCGGGTCTTACGTGTCCCCGGCCGCAGTCCCGCAATGGTTTCCGGCGCAGCAGCTTCGCCAACAAACGGTGTATAACGGTCTGCTGATGACTTAACTACATTGCCCAGTCCGTAGGTATCTCGGACGTTCTGCGTCTGCCGTGCCTTACTGACCAAGTTTGGATCAATCTGGCGCGTTGAGAGCAGCTTATCATAATCGTAGCCCAGATCCTCGGCCACTTGACGTGCAGTGCCCTCCACGGTGATTCGCTTCCTGATCTCTTCGCCCAGCTGCCGCATATCCTCATAACTGAGTGCGCGAATCTCGTTCAGCGATACATCCCCCCCAAAGTGGTACTGGATCCACTTGGCCAGTTCGTTCGGGTTTTCGAGCGGCGGCGTCATACGCTCAGTCACAATAGGTTTCATCTGCTCCAGTATCTGATTAAGCCCCGGCTTTGCCCCTCTCCGGGCTGTTGTAGGTGGCTGGATATCGGCTGCAGGCAGTCCAAGAGGCTCCGGCCTCCAGTCGGTGGGATTAATGATCGTCCCCTCACCCGGTTCCAGAACAGAGCGCCGAGCGGCTGCAGCCTGCCGAAGCTGGCGCATCTCAGCTGTAGAAGGACCGCGACCCTCAGGCAATGAGAGAGTTGACTGGGCAGGTGTGCTTTGCACCGAAACCTCAGTAGATGTAAGCGGGGCAATGCCCGGTTCAGCATCTGAGAGACCTTTGTTCCGCAGGAACCGGTTAAACAGCGACTTCGCACTCGCGCCGAGAGCTGCGCCTCCAAAGCCTAGTACAGCACCACCTGCCAGTCCATAGAGAGCGTTGCGGCCAATCTCCTCATTGCTGTCCTGCTGATTGGTCAAGCCCATTCCCACGCCTTGCAGCGGTCCTGCTACGGTCTCGGTCAACCCTGTACGGGCGATGTTCTCAGCCGTTCTGGGGCTGACGCGAGGAGCCATCTTGCCAATACCCTGGGCAATCTTATTGACAGCAGCTTGACCGGGTTTGCTAGCCATCGCTTTACCGGCCACCTCATATGAGCCCATATTAGGACCCATCCCTACAGGTGCGCCGGTGGGGGTCAAGAACGGTGTCACAAAATCGTTGATGATGTCCGAAGCCTTGTCCACTACCTTATTGCCTGTGGGATCTCGCTGCACGACACCGGAGTGACCGGCGAATGCATTGGACACCGCTTGACCGACCGGATTCCCCCGCGTCAACCAGTTCATGGCTTCGGCGTAAGTTTTTATTGCTCCAGGCGCTCCGCTATTCTCAATCTTCTGTTTATTGATATCAAACTGTGTCTTCGGCACCTGACCGCCGCCTGTGGGCATAAATGCTTCCGGAAGCAGTAGCTTATTGGCGATTGCAGACACATCAGCTCCAAGCCGCTTTGGCGCAATCGGCTGCGGTACTTTGACGGATGACTGAGGAGAAGCTGCTGCTACTGCTACTGCTGCTGGTACCGGACGCATAACGCTTGCCAGTGTATCCCGAAGCAACACCTTGGATCTTAGGGACTCCTCCGCCTCCTGCCGCTGCCGGTATCCTTCCGGATCTCTAAGATCGTTATATTTACTGCCCAGATCCCGGGATGTTGCGTTTTGCTCACCGACAGCTTGTCGGTACCGATCGATGTTATTTTGGGTCTGCTGGGTCGCTGCTTTGGTTCGCGCCCGAAGATCGTCATATTTACCCATAATTTCACCGCCTTTAAGAAAACATTTTGTAATACTTGGTAACACCGGAAACCCAATGGTTGTTGAGTCCAGTCGGGTCATTGGCAGCTCCGTTAGGTGCATATTTTTTCTGGATGGATGGGATGGTATTCAAACCTTGATCAAAGTAATTTCGCTTCAGGTTAGATGCCATTTTGTCGATGCCCTCTGCTAAGCTGCTGAAGGTCATAAGCCCATTCTTACCCATCATCCCGCCCACATTGTTCTTTGATTTGACTGCATTACTTGTCCCATTACCAGTCTCGTGTATGGCGATAGCTGCTAGTAAAGCAGGGTCAATCCCATATTTTGCACCTGCAGATGCGAACGCGTCTCCAGATCCTTTTAAGACGCCGCCCAACTGTTTATTTAATTTAGCCCCACTGACGGAAGCCGTGGGGCTACTCAGTTTCCCGAGTAGGTTTTCCGATACACCTCAACGTCAGCGTCCGTAATGCCGTACTGCCTAAAGAGTTTATCCATCTCCGCATCGCTATATTGTCCATTGGAAATTGTGGCGATAACCTCATTCTTGTTGGTAATGTTATTGTCATCGTCCCGCTGTACAATCGGATTAACATATGATTTCGCATACTCTTGAGGTGTGAGGTTCTGCGCTGCTTTAGCCTGGGCGTCGGCAATGGCCTTCTCTTGATCCCAAGCTGCATTGTCTTTTTGGAGGTCAAACTGCTGACTATTTAAGAACTGAGCGCCCTCGGTTAACCCCGTAGCCTCAGCTAGCTGCGGCGTAACATAGCCAAGACTTTCGGCTTGAGACATTAACGCATTAGCTTGTTGAATGGATAGTTGACCCGTTTGAATTTGCTTGTTCAGTTTGAACTGGGCATCACTATAATTGTTCTCCCAAGCCTGTTGTCCTTCGGCAAAGTCTTGTTGACGAGTAGCCATTCCCTGGTTGAACGTTTGGTTCTGTGTTTGCTGATCCAGCTGCTGACCTTGAAGTGTTCGACCTACCCCTGCCTGTTCAGCCTGTGCCGAGCTTACATTAGCTCCGAACGCTGTCGGATCGATGCCCAGTGCTTGCAGCTGACTGCGGACGGTGTCGGCCCGATCGCTAATGGCCGATCGTTGCTGTCTGGTAGCTGTTGGAGACTCTGCCTGCTGCTTCAGAGCTAGCAGTGTATCAATCGCGCTCCGCTGATCCGGCGTTAAGTAGTTTCCGGTTAATGCGGCATCGGCACGGCTGTTATCTAAACCTCGTTGTTGTTCGGAGGTAACGGCACCCAGTGCGTTAATTACGTTGCCCAGCTCCGTTTGCGCCCGGTTGTCCGCATAGCCCTGTTGACTCATCAGCGGACTGAGTAGCGACATGAGATTTCCGTAATCCTGCTGCCGCTTAGCCTGATTGGCCGCAATGATCTGAGGAATGACCTGCGTCTCCAGATATTCTGTCTGATCGTTCTGTATGGACTGTGACCGTTCTCCAAGCGCCGTTGAACGACCGAACCCTGCTGAGCCTAAAGACTCCTGAGCTGCTCGTACACCCTGACTAGCGCGTCTGTCGGCTTGCGCTTGATATGCCGCATACTCCGGTGTGCTGTACGGATCTACGGCTTGTTGATTTTCGGAAAAGTCCTGAAGCTGCTTCATTAATTGATCAATTTGCGGCGTGTAGCTGTTATCCGGCAGCTTCGTATTATTCACAACTTGATTGGTCAGGTCGCCGATCCGGAAGTTTCCCAGAGCAGAATTATAGGTGGAAGGGGACACATAGGCTGACCCACCCGCATTCGCAGAAGGAGTAACAAAGGGCTGATTATTTACCGTCACCATACCGTTGTTATATCCGATGCTGTTAGGATCGTAGCCAGAGGACTGAAGGCTGCTGCGGACACCGACCATTCCCGAAGGAGCGACGGCCGGAGCAGGCGCTTTATTCAACCCTTGACTGTACACATTCCAGGCATTATTAAAATTGTTCGCATTCGTAAAGGCAGTGCCGTTATAGTTCTTATCCGCCTTCTGAAAGTTGGTTCCGTCTACCGTAACATAGCCATTGCTGTAACCAATCTTACTGTTGTCGATTCCCTTGCTGACTAAGCTGTTACGAATACTTTGGTCGTACGCGGAAGATGCCATGGTCTCACTCCTTTCACATGAAAAAGAGCCTACCGTGTGGCAGACTCTCATATCTAAAATTATCCAAATCGTTTATAATCTCAAGGTCCGGGTGGTAGATTGGAGGTGTTTTATGACTGAAAAGAATCATATTCATGAATTAGCATTTCATTTTATCAAGACGAATTATACAACTGCATTTGCCACACCAGAGGCTCTTGCAGATGCGTACAATGACGCGTTTATTCGGATTTCGGCTCAACTACAACCGGCGACAGTTGATCAGAGTTTTGGGAAAGGCTGGTTTCAGGAAACTGAATAGGGTATTCCTTTGATACAGGGGTGCATTTATTGATCACTTCTCCAGCTTGTTCAAGAATGTATTGAGCATAATTGATGGAACATCTATTTTCACCAAGAATATTCACGACTTGCTGAATTATTTTTAATGCTCTGTCATCATAGAACACCCGGACACTGTTTAAATAGGCATCTCGTTTCATCTTCCATTCCTCCTTAAAATAAAGAGCCCTCCATGGGAGAGCCCTCAGCGGTGAATCTATTTATTTTTAAAAAGTGCGTATCCTAAAATTGAGAAGCTAATAAGTAACCCGGATGCGCCTATAAATAATAAGGGGCCAATGAACAAGATAATATAAAATAGCAGGCCTAGAAATTTATAACTTAAAGGCGCATCATCATAAGATTCAATCTGCGAAAATTTAGAATCTACCCCAATGTATAAAGCCAAAATCGCGGCTAAAGTGATGGCATACTTCCCGATGTAGTAGCCCATAATTACTTCTGAAGCTCTGCCAGCTTTGTTTCGGCTTGGACCAGAGACTCCTGTTCCTGTTTAATTCTAAGTTCAAGTTCTTGGATGTTTTCTTCCGCTGTCTGTTTATCACCGGCAGTTAATGCATTTTTCAGCTTGTTTTGTTCGACCTCCAACAAAGCCTCCAAGGTTTCTATCTTCTTCTTTCTGTTTTCAATCCCGTCGGTATACCCTTCAATATCGCTCAGCCTCTTTTTTTCTGAAACGCTAGGTGTTACTATTGGGCTATTTGTCTCGCTCACAGTGATCTGTGCCTCCTTCTCCTGTATAATGATCCGCTTCCCGTCTACCGTAAGCTCCGTTCCTGTTGCATCAGAAACAGCTCTGACGGGGGCGTATGCCGTGCCGTTGATCACAATCGCGTCTGCCACCTTCGTACCGGCTTTCTCTACGCTGAACAACCCTTGAACCTTCTGCCCGATTAAACTTGAGCTATCCGCGAATACAGAAGCTCCTGCAAATAAAAACCCGCCGACAATAATACCTGCTACGAACTTTTTCAAAGTAACCGCTCCTCTTGGAATATGTTACCTCTATTATCGACGAAAGATGGTATATTTTGCAATCAGGAAGTTGTAAAAGTTCCGCCTCCGCTATTCACATTTTCAGGATTTCCATGATTGTGGTTGGGAAGAGTGACGCTATGAGTGTGAGAAATATCCGCTTTGTTGTTTATTGCTTCCCAAATATTGTCCAGCTCGTCGCCAAGAGTTGTACCTTTATCGTCATTGTACAAATTATACCAGCTACCGAATTGCACTTTTGGTGCAGTCAGGGCAAGAATAGCAGGACCCCATATTTCTAAATACCCTAAGTACGTAGTTAGCGACCCTAACACGTTACCGGCAGATGTGAATCTTACCCCAGGAGAGCCTGATATGTCCGTTCTAATCTTAATGTGATTATTAGCATCAGTGAGAGCCGCAAACAAGTGCTCTGTATTACTCATCTCAGCTCGTGGAAACACCCCGTTGCGAGTCGCAATATAGGACCCATATATTTCAATAGATTCGATCAGACCAGCTGTGATATACCCCAAGTCGGCGCTTATTGCAGACAGCTCATTCACTGTGATCTTCTCGGCTGTGACTGATCCGGATACCAAGTTCTCTGTCTCTACGGAATTAGCCGCCAATTTTCCCGCTGTAATGGTTTCGGCCTCGATAACTTCCGCATTTAAACTGCGGATATTCAGCGTGTCCAGGTTTAGCAGAAGGTTTTGCATCTGTTTGACTACCGTATTCAGTTTACTAACAAGCTCGGCGAACGTCGGGTCTGGTGGAAGACCTGTAAATGTAGGTATTGGCATAAATCCTCCCTATTCTTGTACCGGCTGCACTCTGGCATACCGTTGTACCTCATTAATTTCGATATAACCTGTCCCTTCCAATCGATAGCGCATCCAGTGGGTTAAAGGTACTGTATCCATCGGCACGATCACATCTTTGCTTTGGGTCACGGTACCGGCAGCCATCGTATCCAGTGTCGTGAATGATTCACCACGGTCATCCGTACTAATCTTGACGGTCAACGCTGCAGCCGTATCCAGGAAGCCTTGAATCTTCATCTGGTAATACTCTTTCTCCGCTTCCTTAATCCCCTCGTCATAGGGACGACTGGTCAACCGGTACGGAACCGCTGTTCCGGCATCTGTGGTCCCGTCATTGAGTTTGTAAATCTGTCCGGAAGCCCACCCTCCAAAAGACACGTTATTGAGTTGAGCCCCATAGCGCATGCCGCCAAGCGAAACGCTGCGAATGTGCCACTTTTTATATTCAGGTGAGTATACCAACTCCGTATCCGGTGATGTATTCGTGCCTGTTGGGATACACAAATAGTACATCCGCCCGTCTGTCCAGGCGCAGGCGGCATCTACGGCCGCGGGGTTCATGGTCTGCAGAATATTACGGACAGGCTCACCAATCTCTCGGGCAGCTCCACCGGCTCCAAGGTATACACCATTCTGGCCAAGCCACATTAGATACGGGCCGACTTCTGCAATAGTCTTGAAGCTAATGCACCCGATATCATTGGAGCCCTCTACCAGCCTGTGGGTAGCTCTACTGTCCCCCGTGTGGAAGATTAGGCAATACGTATCCTTTTTGAATACCCAGATGTTACCCTCGAAGGCTCTCATGCCAGTGATATTGCCTCCATTTGGCGTGTAGTATTCCACAATGCCGGAGTTCTCGGCACTGGTCCAATCTAGTGCATCCTGGAAGGCGCAATAGTGAACCTCATCGTTCACTGCGATGTACACGCGCCGATTATCTGAAGCGATATACTTACCTACTGGAGGGCTGCCTGTCAAAGCCGCAAGGGATGAACCATTCCAGTACCTCGGCGTGTCCGTGCCGTTGGTCAGAATCAGCGCCGGTCCATTCACATCAAAGTTAGTGCTGTCCCAATCGGCATCCGCAAAAGTACTGGCGATAGACGTCCAGGCCGATCCGTTCCAGTATGACAGCTGAGACCCCACAGCGCGGACAAGGTGTACATTGCCGAAGTTGGTTAGTAACCGGACCATACCGCTACCCGCTGATCCGTAAACGGTACGACCTCTGCGCGTGGCTAGTGCGGGATGCTTATCAAAATCCCATCCATACCCAGATACATAGGCATTCAAGGACACAAAAAAAGCGTTGTTATCACCATCAACGCCATCGGTAAAAGTATTCGCTTGTCTGGGGGATCTAGCCCCAGGTAGTGACTGCCATTGAGCCATATTACCACCGCCTCGATACTTTTGGCATCGCGTCAGCTATACTTGTCCATTCCGGTTCAGCCAGCTTCGATGCCCATACATAATCACTCATTCGCTGTTCCCGGTCTACGAAGAAGTTATTTTTCATGACCACATCCTTCCGAGCTGCCGCAATCCGTTCCAATACGCCAAGCTTCAGCACCTCATGATACTTCACCGGAAGCGTCAGGGCATCGCCAAGGTTAGCCACCGTGATCAGATCAAAGAAGTCGTCGCAGAAGATAAACACTGGAATGTTATCGACGACTCCTCCAGGCACATTCAAATAGAACATCTGGCTGACGATGCTATACCAAAGCTCTTCGAGATTGGCGAATTGCATGTCGTCCACCCGGACAAACGGCAGCTCATCGAACACATTATCCTCATTGATCCGGTAGGTTACCGTCTTGATCTTGGTAACATCCAGATTCGCCGGTAAGTTGTAGAAGTGTTCTTCATATGAGGTCTGCATCAAATAAGGAATGGAGTCCAACTCAATCGTGTCATAAATCTCTCGCATGGATTCGTTCAGCCAAACTAAGACCTGAGCATCCGTGAAGGAGTGCCGGTACCTGATTTTGATGTCATTCAATAAATCCGTATAGGTTGCCATGCCTCTCATCTCCTCCTTTCGGGCATAATAAAAACGCCCTCGCAGGCGTTATGGTAGTGCGCAGTATTCTCCTACTACTACAGAACATCCAATGCATCGATATATTCCGGTAGCGTCTTTAAGTATTCGTAACCCTGTTTGATAAAATTTGGAGAATCGTTTTCAACTGATGGTGTGAAGTTATAAAATTGCTGCTGAAGATATCCCTTTCCGCTTTCAAATGCTTCCTGCGAAACATAAGAGTTTACAGAAATGTCCAAACCGCCTTTATACCCACTAACCGTATCAATTCGAATATAAGCGGAATTTGCTTCTAATCCATTTTCTAGTGTTACCTTTTTAGTTAATGCCATTCTAACCTCTCCTTTTATGCTGATATTGTTCCAGCTTGTTTCCAAACTCCTGGAGTTCCTGCTGTCGTACAAACAAAAAATGCATATCCTCCAGCATCGGGAAGTCGAACAAGAATAATGTCTCCGCGCTGGTATGTTCCGGTTGTAGGGACTGAATCAACTCGTCTCGAAGGTACAGAAAACCAACCTTCCCAGTTACCGGGATTAGTATCGTATGCTAAAAGACCTCTTGTCGTATCAAAATCAAATCCACCCAATCCTTGTGCGTAAATACTCGGTCTAGTAGTTGAGGTTTCAAACGCAAATGGCATTAGCCCAGTTGATGTTTGTCTGACTTTAATAGATTGTTTTTCACCAATTACAATATTTGGGTCTGCAAGGTTAGGATCATCCCTTACTAATCCTCTATCATTTGATGAACTAAATGACATGGCCACTCCATTGTTGCCTACATACCCTCTACCGGCAGGCTCGAGTATTGCAAACTTATCAAAGTCAACATTATTAATACGACTAAATTCATAGCCACTATTGGATGGTACAATGTACTTTGTATAAATATCTTTCTGTATTTTAATGGTTGGCGCGGTTTGTCCAACGACTTCAATCGTTATGCCTGATGGAACATTAGTTGATCCATCGTACAAGAATGTTCCTGCAATTATAAAATTAGCACCATCGTCCAACGAACATCCGTCAAACTTCAAGTTATAGACAAAGCTTGGCTGAGATTTAATAACAACAAAATTTGTATTTTGATTTATGGTGCGAATGATACAAGACTTAAATTCCACCTTGCCAGTAATGCCAGTTCCTTGACTTGAATTATCAGCCCAAACGCCCTCGTTATTAAGAGTATTCGGCAACGGAACTGTTACTGCGTTTGTGAATAAAAGATCACTCGTTTCAAAATGACAGCCATTAAACAATATGCCAGCTATAGCCCCATTTTGTTTGCATATTACTTTTGAAAACTCAACGTTTAGCCCTTCGAATAGTGCATAATCTCCTCCGATATTGATGGAATAAGTTGCTCCATATATGCGACCGCCGATCCACTTAAGATTACGGAATAGACCTTTAATTCCAGACTGAAGACGTATATCCGAACCATAAATATAAACGTCTTGGAATGTAGGCGATATACATTCGATGCCCGTTATGCCATCATTCTGTGCCTTTATATTTATTTCATTAAGATTTAACGTCCCTGTGTAGCTACATTCGATCGCCCGGGCATTCGTACCTGTATTTAAATTGGTAAGATTCAGCTTTTCGATTAGGCCGCATGATACATAATTATCTGAGGTCCCGGCACAACTTATGATAGGAGCGTCACCATTAAAAATTAGAGCAGAGTCTTCTTTTGATGTTCCAAAAATAGGAACAAAATCTAGTTCCGGACTTGCGAGAACAACCGTGGCGTTTACGTGGAATTTACCGGGAATAAATAGTGAGTGCCTATTTAAACGGCAATCTGATAAGGCCTGATTGATAATCGTTGTGTTTATGTTTTTGGCGGCGGCACTAGGATCATCTGCAATTGCACCGAGATGCCTTATATTTATCGCAATATCCGCCAACTGTTCATCAATGAGATTAAACTTTGCATTAATCCCAAGCGCATCTCCGATTAAGGTTAATCCACCCGAAATGTGTCTTGCTTCGATAGCTTCATCGGCAATCTTGGGGCTTGTGACAGCTTCTTCAGCAATTTTAGGTGTCGTAATAATTAGATTGTCTACGTCCTGTTTGCGTGCAATGTGCTCCGGATCGGTAGGCTCGGATACCTTCGCCTGACCGTTTGAATCCCGCTTTACCAAAGTCCCTGGCGTATCTTCAGCGGTACTGGCATCCAGCATGATCTTGTCCGTTTTACTCATGAACCCGTTCGTGGTGCTGTTTACAGGAGGGTGAATGTGGAACCCCTCATTACCGGTTAAGGTTATTTTCTCCGCCATTGCGGCGCTGACTATTTCGGTCGCTTTTCGCAATTTCCACACCACCTTTAGGCTTGAGCAGTTGCGCAATCTGTTCAAGCAGCTTTGTTTGTTTTCTGAGGTGATCCATTTGTTCATTCTTATATCGCTCTTCCGGAGTAACTCCGTTAAAGTGGTTCATCGTGTCCACCTTCCTAATAAAAAGAAGAGAGGCCGGAGCCTCTCTATCTCATCCTCGTCTTACGAATCGGAGCCGACCAGATGACGCCAGTTGGTAGCCTCATTAGCTTCACGGAAGTACCCCAACCACTTCTGGGATCCGTTATCCTCCATCATGGCCTTCTTCTTAAATTCGGGCATTACACGCCAGATGTGGTTAATCTTGTGACGGTTACCCATGATGAACCAACGTGTGTTGGTATTCCAGAAGTCATTCACCACCAACTCCATATCTGGCAGCACGTTCTTGTCGTTGTTGTTACTTCCTGCGATCAGAGCAGACTGCAGGATGGTCGCTGCTGTGAACTGTAGCGCGGAAGGAACAACCAACTTTTTAGCAAGAGATGAGATTTTCTTTCCTCCTTCATCCCGTTGCTTACGGAACAAGATAATCGCATCTTTTAAAGATGTATCCGACAGTGCTGTAGTCAGCTTATTATCCTGGGTGCCTCCGCCGTCACCATAGTTCGGATGATCATCCGCAAAAATAGCTTTACCGTCATAGAAGGTGCCGTCAAACAGTTGGTTCAGATAGCTACCAAAGTTCTGCTCTACCGTCTCACGTCCCGCGTGCCCGTGGTCTTTGGCCATGTCTGCGACTTCGCCATACTTCTCGTCATCGATCTGTTCCCGAGACATGACAACTTCCACGCCGAACGGCTCGTATTCCGTAACAATCAACGGTCCAAGCTTGAAGCGTTGTTCCTTGGCGTTTTCCAGCTCTTTCTTGGACTGCCAAGCGCTAGCACCGGCAATGATCTGCGTGGTGCGGTTATTACTGTCACCCTTCTTGTTATTGGCGATCCGGGACCATTGTTCCGGCTCCTCGTCCCAACCTTCAAAAAAGGACTCGTCAATTTTGCGAGTGTAGAGGTTGTTGAATTGTCCAGTATTACTTGGCATTGGTTAGCCCTCCCTTAAAATGCCAACGTGGTTACAAGCACGTCAGCTGTCTTTTTAGTATTGTCGTACGCGATAACCTGGCACATGCCGCCAGTAGTGTCGTCCAGGTTAATAGATACCTTGTCCGCAAGATCGAACTTGGTGCTGTACAGATCGGCTTCAACCAAAGACGTTTTGGTTGTACCAACATAAGGTAGCCGAACGACTACATTTTTGAGCAACGTCACTCCGATGTTGTCCTTTGCCGTAGGCGACGCGCCGGTGGTAATGCTGCGGTTAGCGATACCCACCAGGGTGGTAGATGCAGCCACACCAACAACAATCTTCCGGGAAGTTGCGTCAATCTGCACCAAGTCGCCCTCGTTGATCGTTTGGCTTGCTCCTACGTTAAAGTTCTTTACTACCGCTTGATTGCGGCCGTCGATATTTTCAATAAATCTTGGCATGATTTAAGCCCTCCCTTGTTTTTTCCATTTGCGATATCCTTCCAGATCGTTCGGCATATCTACCAGCCGCCGAGCTTCCTTCTCGGATATCCCCGCAGCCTTTGCTGCCTGTCTGACCTCTTCTGGTAAGGTCTTTTCTCCGTTGGCGGATGCCGCGGTATCCGTTTGGACGGTACGCTTGGCGGTGGCCCGTTTTGCAATCTCCCGCTGCGTCGTCTCCCGCTTAAGTTGTGCAGCCCGTTCCTTGCCTCCAACAGCCCAATACGCTTCCTCCGCGCTGAGTGCCCCGCCAGAAGCCGTAATTTTACTTTTGATCTGCTCTTTCATACCCTTAATTCCAGCGTAGTCCGGATTGTCGGCCAGCTCGTTAATCTGGTTCGATATCCGCAGATCGTGAAGCTCTTCACTGAGTCGATGCTGCTCTTGCCTTTGCTTGAGATACTTGAGTGCCTGATCGTCAGACCATCCTTGATCATCCGCCAGTTGTTCCGCTTGTTTAAGCAGGCGGTTATCCTCAATCGCTTTCAGGGCAATCGCAGGATCTGTAATGCCTAATTGGTCGAAAAAGGATTTATACGGATTGTACTGCTGCTCCAACTCGGAGCGCATAGTGTCCTGTTCTTCCTTCATTTTGCGCTTTTCACGCTCCAGCGCTTTCTGGAAGGCTGTCTTTTGTGCTTCAGGCAACTCAGGCTCTTCATCCTGTTCGGGATCAGGTTCACCCTCCGTATCGATTTCAGAATCCTCTGCAGGATCCTCTATCTCATCCGGATCCGCATCACGCTCCAGTTCCTCTACCTCTTCCTCTTCTTGTACAGCGGCATCCTGTACGTCCGCATCCGCGGGTATGCCCGTTTGTTTCTGCTCACGCCAAGCTTGTAAATCCATGATTGCATCCTCCTTGTGTGGCTCCTGGCATCAGAACCAGTATCATGCCCATAGGTACTGTTCACCTGGTCAGCGCCAATTGCGCGCAATATAAATGGCCGCCCCCACGACTGGAGACGGCCTGCTTACTTACTGGCTTTACCTTCAGCGGCCTTGCCGGTTATCTTGTAGCTGTCCTTATAGCCGAGTGCGCGGTTGGGCTCATTGCCCTTTTTCGTGGTGGTGGAGCAGCTGGCGCTCTTCTTGTCCATGTTCTCACCGCCTTTCTCACATAACAGTCATCGTCTTCAAGTTCCAGCATGATATCGCTGCAGAATTTATCCTCGATCTTCATCGGTAGTAGCCCTGCTTGATATGCTGCCTGACCTTATGGGTCTTCTCTTTCAGCGCAAACGTCCCACATGTCGGGCAAATTGCACCGTTCTGATGGTACAGAGAAGGCTTTTCACATCTTGGGCATACTGGAAGATCCAGCAGCGCATTCTGGTTTCCTAGTTGGCTGCGGATATAGCTACCGATTAGCGGGTCACTCTTCAACAGATGGTACATGTACTTCTCTTCCTGCGGCGTCATTTCTCGGCTTCTGGTCACATTGGAACACCTCCCTGTACAGGCGTTGGTATCTGCGGAGCTCCTTGCGGCATTTGCTGAGCCTGCGTGGCCTGCTGTAGCATTGCCAATAGTTCCGGAGGTATCTGCGACTGCATCGGTTGAACTGGCGCTGCCTGAGGCTGCACAGGCTGTTCTGTTGCATGAGAGTCATCCTCGATCGGGATACCCAACTGATTACGCAAGTAATTTCTCAGTTCCACTCGGGTAACCGCAGGCCCGTCCTGATAGCTGACCTTAGTCAAATCAAGAAGCGTCTGATACACGAAAGCCTTGTCACTTGGTAGACCATCCCCAATATTAAGCTGGAAGTCGAACATGGCCTCACGGGTCATAGGCTTCTCACTGATCGGCAAACCCTCTTCATCGTACTCAACGTCGGTCAGCGGCTTCATGCTGTCTTCGCCGTCTATATCATTAGCCACCATACGCGGAACATTTCTAAGATTGGCCGGGTTAACAAACTGATAATCTGGCGCCTCACCGTCGATTCGGATCCACATCTCGTCATCCCAGTTCTCCAGGATCTCGTCGTATAGGAGCTCCATGACGTCCGACCAGCCCTCTTTGAACATTTTGGACTTGTGGACGACACCTTTCTGTCCGGCCTGCTGAAGAGCAATAATAGCTGATGCCGCTGTAACCTGTCCGGGATTCTCGCCGCGATTAACGTCTGGTCTGCCGCTAATCATGTCCGCCTCACTGAATGCCTTCTCCCGGCGCTCAATGACATCACGGGATACATTCTGTGGAGGAACAATGTTCCAAGAAGTGTGATCTCGCATCGGGATCCGTAGTCCTGGTTTGTTTGTCCACTTACGGAAGTCAAAACCCTTTCCTGCTCCCTGGCCTACAACTACCTGTGGATTGCCCGACAGCCGGGCATTCATCCGGATCTGATCATCTAGTTCGTTAATGAGATCCTGAGTAGGCATCATCATTTCAACGTCACCTGTACCCCACGCGGTACCCCGTTTAAGGTAACAGGGGATCATCACGAAAGGATACCGATTACGGCGCTGAAGCTTCTTATCCTTCAGAACCTCTCGGCTGTCCTCAAGCACCAGGTTATTCGCCACATGCACACAATAAAGCGTCCCTTCTTCATCGCGCATGTAACATTCCAAGAGAAGCGCACGCTGCGAAGTCTCAGGGCTGACTTCATCACTCTTATCCTCTGTAAACGTGTCAGAGGGATCATACGGAACACTGGTCTCACGCTGCACGTACTGGCCCCAATCTTTAAACTTCTTGCGGAAGTAGCTGAGCGGCCTCGGAACCGCATGGAATACAACTTCCCCGTCTTGCAGTAGGTGAGCCGCAGGTATCTTATGATCAATGAAGAAGTTGGCCGGGCTAATTGGCTCAAACGTAGGCAGCCCCCGACCATCCAGTTCGTCGCTGTCAAACCATACTTTGATGATGCAGGTCCCCAGCTCAAGCCGGTCATGCTCACTCACGTTGACCTTGGTCACGAACTTATTACGGTACAGCACAAAATCCATCAGGTTCTGCGTTTGCTCAGCATACATATCATCCGATGGCTCCCAACCCTTGGCGGATGTGTTGAACTGCCGGCCCACCAAGTCAGAGATCATTGACTCAATCGCAGGGTGGATGATGTTAGTCACGCTGCCCGGGTGCTCTTCACTCTGCTTTGGGTTCTGCCGCCCCTGCTTGTAGTTATCGCATTCCCGCCACTTCTGCGGCAGGTTCAGCTGCTGCTTAGATTCGAATGTCGCCCGGAAAAGGGTCTGCACCCGATTGGCCAGCTCCTGCTTCTCGGGACTCTGCGATGGCCTGTCCGGCGAAGCATTGGTCTGATCCATGATGTCGATAGGTTTATCACTCAATTCGGTTCACCTCCTCACCGGTTCATATCAAATTGACTCCAGCCGTTTTCCTCTGAGGTCTTCTGTGCCCGGTAATCCAGGCGTTTCTGAAACTCGTTACGTTCAAATTCATAGCTATTGATCACTTCGGCCTGCTCACCGATGAATGCCTTGGCATCCTCATGATCTGCCTGCAGCGCCTTGTAAGTCATCTGCAAGCTGACAACATAGTGAGCAGCAAAATAGCCCCCTGCGCCAAGAGCGGCCAGGAGGAGCAGACATATTAAGGTGTATAACATTTACCATCCCGCCTTTCTGAACCAGCTGCTATCATCGTTTTGGGCGTCTTCAATTTCACTGATGTGGATATCACGGCCATTACGATGCACGAACGTCTGTGAGGTGTCTACCGTATTCGTTGAGTGAGCATCGATCGGCGGCAGCTCCGTGATGTAACCATCCATAACGAGCAAAATAATAGCCGATGAAGTCACGGTGTCATCATTGCCACTCGCGGCATTGGTGTCTCCATCTTCACCGACTACGTATTTGATGCACTCTTTGATCATGCGTTCTGACTTGCAGCCTAGCGCCTTCGTGCGGATCAGCTTAGCCAGATTATCAATCATTAGGGGTTTTGTCCGAATGGACGTCCACCAACCTATCTCTTCCTTCTCCTCATCTGTCACCTTATCCAGCGTCATGCGCTTGTACAGGTTCCAGTAAGATTTTTTTACTGAGGTAATTGTGGTCAATCCGTGGTTATTCTCCTCAATGGCTATCAAGGCTTCGTTATACCAGTTCCCTAGATTGGTGAGGATCGGATCACCCAGAGCATCGGGGTCAATGTGTCCGTGCCACATGGCGACAAGGTTCTTATCTGCATCCCATACCGTCGCGCAGCTATAATCTCCGTCTGCCTTCCCTTTAGCCACATCCACACCAATGAAATACTCCTTGCTCGGCTGCGGTCGCTTCCATACTTCAAGGCTACCAGCCTCAGAAGCTGCAAATGACAGCTGTTTGCCAATACGTTCTAAGTATCCAGTCTGACCAGGCTTACAGTGTTTCAGATACTCCAACAGTACCGAAACATCAAAGCGGGGTCTTCCCGAAGCAAGGAAGGCTTCTTCAGCGGTACATGGGTACTCTTGTGGCAGCTTATCTTTGAGATCCTTGTACTTGCCGAAATACCAATACAGCTGTGTCCACGATAAGGCCTCATAATCTAGAAGAAGTTTCAGGTTCTTAAAGAAATCGGTGAGCGGATCCAAAACAGCAGCTTTAAAGGCTTCTTCGCGTTCTGCATCTTCAAACTCAAGAACATATTCCGGAGTGAGCCACCAGGGATAGAATTTAGCTTCCCAGTTACTGATGCCCTTTTCGGCCTCATCCCACATATCTTTAAACTCATTCAGACCATTTGCTGTTGTCTCCAGCACCTGTATGCTGTCCTTCGTGAGCGCTTCGCCAAGTCCTGTCATGATACGGGTAAGGCTGTCCCAGAAAGCTGCCTCCGATCCATGAAAGAAGTTAATCGTTTTGGAGCGGCCTACCTCTTTATTGCCCGCTGTATTCACCCGCCAGCGACTGTTCAAGGTTTCAAAGTGAAACTCCCTGCGGTTATTGTATTTCTCGGTAGGTTTAAGCGGCCCTGGGAGTTGGTTGTAGATGTACTTGGCTTTATCTTCAAAGATGGTATTCGTGTTGTCCCCGCTGTCTGCCAGGGTGAAGCCCGAGAAGTTTTTGCTAATGATGGCATTAGCCAACTGATAAGCCGTAATGAAAGAGGTAAAACCTTGCTGTCTGCCTTTGAGTACCAGGAACTTAAGGTGATGCCTTTTCCCTGTCCGGTAGCCCTCTTTTGCTGCGTTAATATCCCTCAAGAAGCTCTGCTGTACGCTATTGAGGAAGAAAGGAACCGTATTTTTATCCTTATCTACGATGACAAAGGAAATCTCGATTAAATACTCCGGGTATCGTTTGATCTCTTCTCTCACCGCAGCATTGTTGGGATCCGTGATATACGCCACAGAGGCCTGAACAAACTCAGTATCTCGTTCGATACTATGATGTTGATCCCACAGCTCCTTGCGGCGGGCAATGATCTGCTGGCAATCGATCATATCAGGCCCTCCAGACTTCTGTATAATACATGCATTTTGTGCAGATGTATGTAGGTGGTATGTGTTCAACGATGACCACACTACATATGGTAGTTATTGCATATTAATTCATAATGAGTGAATAAATGCTGATTTTATGCAAAATAAGCACGAATAATATGCAGGATTTACATCAAATCCTCCAGCTTTTTGATCGTAAGCTCACCCTTTAGCTTCAGCTCATCTTTGTACATACCAAGGTGCCTGGCGATACGATCCCACGCTTGTTCCTGGTCATTCAGCTTAATTTCAAGCCCGTTTGCCGTGTATTTGGCTCCAGCATATAGCTTCTTGGCTCCTGGACTCAGGTAGCGGGTGTCAGCTGCGTGGAGCTGGCCATGTCCCTCGCCGTTGCAGCTTGGGCATTTCGGATGTGGTCGGATTGTTGGATCGAAACCATAGCCACCGTAATCCGAAGGTAATACAGGCGGCTTGCCCTTCTTGGCAGAAAGCTTAGCTGCGTTAACGGCTTGCTCATACTCGGCTGTATCAATCCACTGGTATTCATGTCCGTGCCCAAAGCAATGGCGGCAACAGATGCGCCGGTGATGGATGATCTCATTCGGATCCGCTGTGGCGACGTCCAACCAGTGCTGCAGCACCATCTCTGCAGTAACTTCAACTTTGGCAGCCCGCTTATTCATTGCTTCCTGAATGGCTTCCTGCACACTAACATTTGCTAACAGCCGCGCTCCTTGTTCATTAGCCGTCTTAGCGCTATATCCAGCTCGAATGGCTGCCTGTGTGGCGTTAAGATCGACCAGGTACTCTTTAACGAAAATCTTTTGTTTGGCCGACTTCAACGCCATACGAAGCAACTCCTTTCAGGTTTAGTTTCTCGCTACAGAAGCATTAGCCCAAAAGACCGCTTGCTCTAAGTTGGTCATCGCCAGTGACTTCTCCCGACTGTTCAAGACCAAATCGTCAATCAAGTAGGCCAACTCTTTCGCCTTGTTTCGGATCTGTTCATAAATTTCAGGCTGTCCGGGTTTCGGTGCATGATAACTGAAGTTGTTCTCTAGTTGCGGGTTAGCCACATGAGTTTCAGCTACATACGATGCCTTGAATACTGCAAATGGGACTTCCCTTCGATCATCAGGAGCTCCGACATTTTGAACAATCATGCCTGTCTCAGTCTTTCCAACAACCTCAATCGTTGAGGTCTTACGATATTTCACGTACTCTCCCATCATTCGACTACCTCCCAATCTTCGGCCAGACAATCATTAATCGACGGTACCCACGTACTAACAGTCCCGTTCACATTCTTAATTGCAAAGTAAGCGTTGTACTCAACGATATCTCCGATTGACTTAGCTGCTTCGGTTCGTGCTGGATAGCTTCCTGGCGGAACGTAGTATATAAACATCCCCTTACCATTCCAGCCAACGCGGGCGACTTTCTTCCCAGCTTTCAGCGCCTGAATCGCGCCTCCAAAGTCCAATTGAATGTTATAAAGCACGTGACTCATCCTCTCAAATCTGTATTTTGAACGCAAAAAAGAGCCCTCCGCAATGGAGAGCTCGTTGATAGACATACTTATAGCACTGCAGGTTGTATGGCTTGTTGTAGGGCAATCCGTATGGCAAGACCTACAAAAATTCCTCTGAAATCTTCTTCTTAGCCCGATTCACATAATCCTGTATCGAAGCTTTTGATAGCTTCAGCTTATGTGAAATGTCCTGCAAAGTCAAGCCCTGCGCCATATGAAGTAAAAAACAAGTTCGTTCCCGATCGCTAAGCGCCAGCAGCGCGTCTACCAATCGTAACCGTTCAGCGTCACTGATGTCTTGGCCTGAGAGTTTAATATATATCTCACGCTGCCGGTACACATCCGTAACCTCAGCCCCTCTGCGGCTTCCTGGGCGTCGGCCTCTGCGCATCCAGGTTAATGCATATCTCATATCCGCCAGCATACCTGAAACTGTTTCATGCTCCTCAGCTGCCGCCGGATCCGTCAGGTCTAACGTGTCCCGGTACTTCTCCAGGACGTGTGTCTCAGAAGCATACTGACCGATCAGCGTCTCTATCCACGTTGCTTTCATGATGACTGACCCCATTTCTCTTATTCTCCTGATGCGGTCAACAGCTTTATAAGCTTACGGGCGCGAGTCAGATCCGCAATGGCTCCGTCCAAGACGTGCAGCTCACCCCGCTCAGTAACAGGATTAGCACTAATTCCCTCCCGCAAGTCTGCAATCTCATCCAACAAGCACAATTCGCGCTCAGCCCACTCACCCCGTTTCGTGATCAGCCAGTTAAGCTCCGACTGCAGCTCTTCAAGTTGCTTGAAGTAGGTCTGTGCAAAAGCAAATTGCTCCTCGTACAGACTTTTATACTCCTCTCGTGAAGTAGTCGTCTGATCCAGCTCTAGCCGCAGAAGACCTATGGTTTCGGAAGCCTGTTCCAAATCAAGCTCAGACGCTCTTCTTGCAGCTTCCGCACCTTCTGCGCGTGCTCTCGACAGCTCAATTTTAGCCGTGGCTTCTTCGGCAGCTTTCGAGGCCAGGGCTCCGGCTTTATCGGCTTGCCCTCTCCAGTGCCCAACCTCTTCCCGTAGTTCGGCAATCTCCTTCTTGGCCTTCACCAGCAGATCCGGATCAGTAACATCCGGAAGGGCCTCCTTCTCACGAAGCAATTGGGTTTCCTTGGGCGGCTCTGCCTTTGGTGCCGGCTCTCCGGTGTTCAACTGTGCAAGCAGCTCTCTTGCTTTCCCTGGTGTAATCCCCTTGCAGTCCCAATTCTTGACCCAATTGTACAGCGTATTGTACTTCATACCCCAAGCCTTCTCGATGCTTGAAACTGTCTCCCCAGCTGCGATCTGTTCCAGGAACACCTTCTTAGTCAATCCACAGCTTGGTCCCTCTTTGCTCGCCCGTTGTCCACCCATATCCTTTTCCTCCTCATGATTTTGGTATCTCATGTTCGCCCGACGGCTCTGCTCCTCGGAAGTCATCGCCACTCGATTTTGTTGTGCAACTGGCTTTTTAAAGGCTTTATCCGCTTTAGTCGCCGGATACTTCTGCCTGATCTCCTCTAACTCTTCAGGTGATAACGTATATTCACGTACTCCGCTGGGCCCCTTGGAACTAAACTCAATTGCCCGGCTGGGTATCGGTGTGCTTTTGGCCATTTATCTCACCCTTTCCACTCTAGCCTTCAAGGCGTTCAACAATCGGTCCTGTGTGGTCGCTTTATCCTCTAGCGCCGCCATCACATCCTCATCCACTCCGCCTTGTACCACAAGGTGGTGCAGAATCACCTTTTGCTTTTGACCCTGCCGATGTAACCGGCCATTAGCCTGTTGGTACAGCTCCAGACTCCAATTCAGTCCGAACCACACAACGTGATTCCCGCCGTCCTGCAGGTTGAGTCCGTAAGCTGCCGATGCCGGATGTGCCAGCAAGATATCGACTTGGCCATTATTCCAGTCCAGTTGGTCTTGCGGTGTCTTCAGCTCACGGATCCGTAATCCCGATTTGGCCAAAGCTTTATGAATCCTAGCTAAGTCATGCTGATAGCTATAAAACACCAGTGCTGACTTACCGTTCAGCTGCTCGATCAGCTCCGTGAACGCCTCGATCTTGCAATCGTGCATTTCCATCACTCGGCGTTCCTCGTCATATACCGCTCCATTACACATCTGCAGCAGCTTACCTGTAAGAACCGCGGCGCTGGTCGCCGTAATCTCGGTATCTTCGATCTCAAGAAGCAAGTCCCGCTCCATTCGCTTGTACTGATCCATGGCTTTTGTGTCCAGAACCACGGGAATCACGTTCATGATGCAGTCTGGAAGCTCAAGATAATCCTCTGCTTTCATGCTGATGCAGATGTCCCCAATCTTTCGGTGAATCACATCGTCTGCGCCCGGTTTGGCGGTATAGCCAAAACCATTGTAATTATGCTGGAAGTACTTCTCTCGGTAATGTGTAACTCGTTTTTCTAGTCGCTCCCCCTGATCCAGTAGAAACACTTGGGCCCAGAGATCCAACAACCCGTTTGGTGCTGGTGTACCGGTCAGACCCACAATCCGTTTCACGTGTGGCCGGATCCAAGTCAGGGCCTTAAAGCGCTTGGCCTGATGATTTTTAAAGCTGCTCAACTCATCCAGGATCACCATGTCAAATGGCCATGCGTTCCGATAATGCTCTACCAACCAAGCGACATTATCCCGATTAATCACCCAGATGTCTCCAGGGGTATTTAGCGCTCGGATACGCTTCTGCGCACTGCCCAATACTGGTATGATGCGTAGGTGCTTCAGGTGTTCCCACTTATCTGCTTCGTTGGTCCAGGTCGCCTCTGCAACCTTTTTAGGGGCGATAACTAATGTCCTACGGATGGCAAAGCGGTTGTATTTTAAATCGTTAACGACTGTAAGCGTGATGACGGTCTTACCAAGTCCTAAATCCAAGAAGAGCCCCGTCGCCTCATCGACCAATAACCGGTTAATGCAGTACTTTTGATAATCATGGGGTACAAATGCACTCCGTGGCTTCACTGCCGTACTCACGATTGCACCCCTTGAATAAAGGCGTCCACTTGCTCCTTGCTGCTGATCACCTTCACCTCACAGCCCAAGGTGGACAGCTTGCGGTGCTGCAGCAGCTGCAAAGGTGTCGGCTTTCCGCCGGGAGCCTTAAGCTCAGTAAAATAGACGTGGCCTCCAGGTAGTACAACAATACGGTCAGGTACCCCCGCATTGCCTGGGCTGGTCCATTTATAAGCGATCCCGCCTACAGCTTTCACTTGCTTGCGTAAATACTCTTCGATCTCACGTTCTCGCACTTGACATCCCTCCGCCTGCTGTGTTACGCGTGTACGCCTTACGTGTGCGTAACTTTTTAGTAATTAGGTGTATTAGGCGTTATACGTATGCGCCTAAATTCTATAATTCTTTTATATTTCTTCTTTAATTAGTTAAGTGTCAACAGTGTCAATAAAGTATAAATAATATAGTGTTTATAAAGCTTTTAGCTGTTGACGGTTACGTTGACATCGCCGTTGACACCTATTAATCTGTCACACGGGAATTGTTGACGTTTCACGGATTGTCAACCCTGGTCTGTCAACATTCAAATTGATCTTTCCACCTTCCGTTCTGCTGAAGCAAAATGCCTTTTCTTTTAAACCCACGTTGGAATTCGTACGGACCGTATCGACCTCGGTACTCTTCCCATCCAGGCATTGACGCCAGAATGCCGTTAATCTCTCGGGCATCCATCTGCTTCATAAACTTAATGTCTGACTTGAAGCATTCGCACCACACCTCAGCGGCACATATCCGGTCCCGTGGACCTGCCACCCCTTCGTGGGGTTTCCCAAACTCGCCGCCCCAGTACATCATTCTTGTGGACACATCGCGTTTCTGCCAGTCTTCAGGTACTGACTTCTCCACGAATGCCTGAATGATACCTTCCTTTACACTACTCTCCCTATGTGCCTCCTGCTGCCGCTTGGACAACTCTTCGGCTTCTCCAGAAAGATATAAAGGCTCTCCAAACTGCCAGCGTACGAAGGCCTCCGCGTAAATCTGATCTACTTCGGGCTCCAGATCCCGGAACACACTCTTAATAGAAGGAAGCTGCCCAACGTCCACGGGCCAAAAACGGCGGTTTCCCGTACGATCACGTAGGAACTCACTATCATTCGTGGTCCCGAAGAATACACAGCGTCGTGGATAGGGCATCGTACGTTTACCATAAGCCTCTCGGTAGATGTCTTCTGTCCGGCTAAGAAACTGCTTTACGGAATTGGTCTCAGCCTTGCTCATCCCCGTCAGCTCCCCCACCTCGTTAACCCAGACCCCTTGAATCATTTCACAGGCCTCTTTGCCTTCAAAGGTCGTCAAGCTGTCGCTGTACCAGTGCTTACCCAGCAGCCGCAAAAAGGTACTCTTTCCCAAACCCTGTGGACCCGCTAAGATTGGCATGTAATCGTATTTGACGCCTGGCACCATCGCCCTCGCTACTGCAGCCGTTAAAGATTTACGGGAGACCGCCCGGGTATAAACATTATCCTCTGCACCCAAGTAGTCCCGGAGCAGCGTATCCAGACGCGGTACTCCATCCCAGCTCAGACTCTCCAGGTATCGTCGTACGTCATTGAATCGGCGCTTGTGCGATATGATCGTTAAGGCGTGATTGATCTTTGCGTCCACCGCAATACCGTACACCTTTTCGGTATAGTGGTAGATTCCAGCATCATCGGAAGACGCCCAGGGTCTTCGATCCGTACGGCTATCCCACGGTAACGATCCAAGTACAAGTCCACGATTCGCAAATTCATCGAATGCAATTTTATCCCGCAATACGGGGTCATACTCTAGTACGATCAGCACGTTGTCCACGGTCTTCAGGTACATTCCGTTACTGTTAATCTCAAGTTTCTGCATCCAGTCCATAGATACGGGATCCACAACTGCTGATGAGGGAACAGGTCCAGCCGATTCAAACCCAGCTACGGCTTTTTCATAGCGTTCCTGTTTAAGTAGTCCCGCAACGGGCTCCAACTCAAGAGCGAAGGCCGTCATGGCAGAATAAGAAGGCAGCTTGTTCGTTGGCGTACCCGCCTTAGCCTCATCATCCTGAGCGCTAAAGCGGTGCATCCGAACGAGGTCAAAGCTATTGACCAAACGGCCACTGGTTGGATCCGTGGCATGATGGCTGTACAAGAATTGCCCATCATCATAGACTACCGCGCCACCAACAGTGGAACCACCGGCAAAGGTTAACCTACCGCTGCCATCATCGGTCTCAAAGTAAGCCCCTGGAAGGAACGCAGCAATGGCTTGATGGATATCGTAAGTCCGGCAAAAGGCACCGACGATTCCGGATTTGGCTGCTGGATCACCTTGCTTCGCCGCTAATCGGACGTGAGCCTGACTGGCTCCTGGTACTTCCGGCCACTCTGCAATATTGCGCCAGTTCGTATATAAGCCCAGCAGGCCATCTGCAGATACAAATGGCTTATCTGCGAACGTGTAAACGTATTGACTATCTGCGCTGCAGCTTGGCCAGTACATCAGCCGTGACGCCTCAAATGTAGTCGGATCGCACAGCTCCATACCGAGGATCTGACCGAGCTTTCGCGTGAGCGGTTCATACTCATCCGCTGTAACCGTTCGGTCCGCGGGGACTAACGCCCGAAGCCGTGGCCGGGACTCCTCATGCTTTCGGGTACTGTATACCGAATAGGCGCAGCCGAGCCCCTCCAGTCGGCGTAATACATCTGCCGTACCACCTGCAGGTATATTGTCTAGGTCAAGTGTCAGTACATCTCGGCTCAATACTGCAGCAGCCTTTCGGCGACCTCCATCCAGTATCCCGGCCACGAATCCACCGACGTCCTTCAGATCGTCCTGCTGGCTTTTCGGCAGGGCTAAGTACTGAGCTAGCGTCTCGGTGCCTCGCGCAGCCACCCGCAAACGCTCCACAAGTTCAGACCAGTAAAGTGTCTGCGCTGGCCAGTGCGTTGCTCGGCGGCTGCCGGCCGCTGATATCGTAATCTGTCTGTCAAAATTCACAGGGCATACCGCCTTTAGTCATTAATCATTTGATAGGTTCTAACACCGTTAGCTCAATCGCCAGAGAATAGGGTCCAGAGCATGACGGGCAAAGTGGTTCTTCAATCTCGTCGCCAGGCTTCTGCTCGAGCGCAAAACGCTGGTTACATTCTTCACATTCAAAAGCTTCCCACTTCATACTGGCACTCTCCTACTTCGATGTACTTGATTTGAAAATAGGTGCGTTAATATCCCCGTATAGCTCTGTTGTCCTTTGCTTAGCCCTGCGTCCTGCCTCTTCTGGCGGTACTTTGGCCTCTGTTGCGGCCCTCTCATAACCCCAACCGTGACGCACTCGCCAGGTGAAGCGCTTGTATGGAATGCCGTTTGCTCGGGCCAATGCGATATACTCCGGAGGATGAACCCGGTTAGCCTCCATGCCAATGCGGGCATTAGCCGCACGATCAACGTCTGTTGCTATCGGTTGTGTCGCTGCCCGTTCCTCACCCCATCCATGATGAAGGATACGATTATAAAATAACGCGCGGGGAATTCCGTTTGCTTCGGCCACTTTTCGCCACTCAGAGCGATCCTGTAACGGACGCGGCGGTGTTGAAATCGCACGTTCTTTCTCCCAAGCCCAAGAACGAATACGATACTCCAGCCGCATTCGGCTCACCCCCTGAGTCGCTGCACGTTCGTAGTCTTCGGGTGTAATGTAGTAGTCGTATCCCACTTGTCTTGTCTCCTCCTTGGCGGCGGAGCTGGGAGAGTCATAAAGACCTCTCCGATCACCTTGCCGCTGTCGTCTGTGATAATGTCCCAAGGAATATCTTGAAAATAAGGATCAGCCCGTAGCATTGCACGCCGCCTCCAGTTGTTGCTTATAATTGTTCCGATAGTAATCGACTAATCCAGCCGCTTTAAGCTTTGCAAACTTCACCCTACAGACGTGCTCTGTCTTACCCATCGCAAACGATAATGTCCTTACATCGTCCACTCCATAAAACGTACACAGGTATTCAAGATCCTCGTCACTAAATGGTTTACCGTGATTTGGATGGAAGTCAGGATGAAACTTCATCCGCATAGAACTGTCGTATTCAATGCCGTCAATAGCGTCGTCTGGATGCGGCTTCAAACCGCCGTAGGTTGTACCCCGTCTCATGCTCTCACCAGCTCATCAACCCGGATATCCATACAGCCCTGAGCCCCTCCAACAAGAAGCGTGTCAGAGGTAACATACTCGAAAGCATAATAGAGATTAGTGGGATCTAGTTCTGGAGTTTTGAACAGTAGAGTTCGCCCAATCCGACCGACATAACGTAGATAATGGCCTTCCTTCATCTCAAACAGGGAACGTTTTTTCTTACCGATCCGACTGATACGGTCCCCCGGCTTAACCATTTCAGCTCCGAGTCGAACAGATACTTCATCAATTACATCACTGGGCTCCAATTCAGCCCACATAGCCTTGTACTGAAAGAAGGTTTCCATTTACATTCCTCCCGTTAATCCTTCATATAGAATGGTGTCACGAATCCAGCAGCCTTCAGTGGTAATCCTGGAGCCCACGGCACTGGCTCAGCCATAAGATCAAGAACACGCTCCAACTCTTCCGGATCCGTGGTCTCAATGCCCATTTCATCGTGAACATGTAATACGGTCTGATAACCCGCTTGATCGGCCCGTACCATCGAAACCGCTAGGCAGTCCCTTGCGATCGCTTGTACGATGTTCTCCGTCAGCTTGCCGCCGTAGGTGCTGAGTGTGGTCCATTTGCCTGTCTTTTGATCAGGCCCTTTATAGTGAAGTGCCATCTTGCCGAAGTCGTTTTGTGCCAGCGTCGGTTGTACATAATAAAGCTTGCGTCCGGATGGCAGCTGTACTGTGAAGAAGTCCAGCCTGTTTCCATGATGACTCTCCCTTGCCATAATGATGCCTTTTATACCTACGGGATCGCCATACTGCATGACGTCCAACGCCGCGGCCTCGAGAGAAAACCAAAGATCCACGATACGACGATTGGCATTTCTCCAGCGGGTTACGATCTCTGGCAGCTCATCTTCAGTAAGCCCCATGTCTAAAGCGCCCATTTGGATCAACGCACCTTTAGCCCCCTGGTAACCCAGTGCAAGCTCTGACACCTTGCCTTTTTGCCGCAGATCCTTTGTAATCTCATCCAAGGGAATACCAAACATTTGAGAAGCAGAAGCTTCGTAAATCTTGCCGTGTGTAGCAAACACGTCCAGTCTCCATTGCTCCCCAGCTAACCAAGCAATAACACGGGCCTCAATCGCACTAAAGTCAGCGACCAGGAGTGTTTTACCTTCCGGGGCTACAAATGCCGTCCGGATAAGCTGAGAAAGTGTATCCGGTACGTTGCCGTAAATGAATTTGAGCATATTAATATTGCGGTCAATGACAAGCTGTCGGGCATATTCCAAAGTGGACATTTTGTTCTTAGGTAAATTCTGAACTTGGACCAAGCGTCCTGCCCATCGTCCTGTTCGGTTCGCCCCGTAAAATTGCAGGAGCCCCCGCACCCGCTGATCCAGGCAAGCCACTTCTTTCATGGCCACATACTTCTTAGTACTCGTTTTGCTGAGCTCCTGACGGATCTCTAACACTCGCTTGGCCCTGCCCTCATCAGCGGTTTCAATTAATCCGGATACCGTATCCTTGCGAAGGTTATCAACCTCTTCCCCGATCTCTTCGGTTAGCCACTTCTTAAGCTGCTGGACTGACTTTGGATTATCCAGCCCCGAGAGCTGTATGGCTTCGGCCATGAGTTCGGCGGTGATTTGTTCGTCGATCGCAAGAGCACCCTCAACCATAATAAGGTCACAAGCCACACCTCGAACGTTAATGCGTTGGTCGAGCTGCCAAAGCTGCCACTCCTGATCAGGTACTGGGAATACAGATAGCCGGCGAAGGATCTCCATTTCAGCCACAACGTCACCTATGCAATAATCCTTGAACAGCTGCCACTTTTCGGGCTCATGATGCGGCAGGGTAAGCGTCCGCATGCCGTTCTTTTTATTTGGTTTTGTTGGGATACAGAAGGTTCGAATAAGTGAACCCCCTACGCCCATTTTCCTCTTATCCTGGGGTAATCCAAGGGCCTCACCTAAGGCTCCAAGGCCTGCAGGGTATCCACAATACAATCCGTGGACCTGAGTACAGCGCCACTGTTCAATCGGTGAATAGAAGAACTTGTTCAGGCAGTACCATTCGAATGCCGCGTTGTATGCATGTTTCATGATGTTAGGATCTTGAAGGGCATCGACCACCCAAGTTGGGATGAACTCACCTTGAGCCATATCGATGATTTGTACCGGCCCACCGCTCCATGAATAGGCGAATAAGAGGATTTGAAAATCAGGAGCCTGCACATATCTGTACAGGCCCGCTTTCTTAATGTTGATACTGCTGTAGGTTTCGATGTCGATGGATAAATGCTGGATTAGATTCCCCATACGCCACCAGGTAGAGGTTTACCCGTAATCGGATCAATCTGCGGTGCCGGCGGCTGCTGTGGAGGCTGTTGGCCGTAACCTTGCTGTGGTGCTTGACCGTAGCCCTGCTGCGGTTGACCGTACCCAGGCTGAGCTGGAGGCTGTTGTCCATACGGCTGTTGTGGTGCTTGGCCATAACCTTGTTGAGGATATTGCTGCGGAGGGATTTGGTTAAAACCCTGTGGAGCCGGCGCTGGCACAAAACCTACGCCGCCGCCATTACCGCCGAAGGCTTGTTCCGCACTGATCCGACCGCCCAAAGGTTCACCATCTGACAGCTTTTGAACAGGGCCAAGACCTGCGCCTACGCCCCGGTTACCATTAGCGGAATATGGGAAGAAGTTAATGTTCACACGGGCAAATATGCCGCTGTATACTTCGGATTGGTTAATGATCGGATTAAGATTTGCATCAACGATAGCCTGCTGCTGCTTACTACTTGCGGTTAACACCCAATGACCTCTGCACTCTGGACCAAAGGCATCACCATTCTGACGCACTCCGTCACCGTCCCAGATAGGCATTTTCGGCTGTGGCGGACGGGCACCGCCCCATGTAGCTGCTACTCCTTTATTAAAGGCTGCTTGAACAGCCGCATCGATGCGCTGTTTAGTGGCCACATCAGTCTTTGGAATCAAAATAGTTGTACTATATTTAGGCTCTTGCCCCGGCTGATTGGCATGTGGTTGAAAGAGGTGAACAAAGCTGAGTCTTACCTGCCCTGTAGTTACTGCTGTTACGTCGACTTGATTCATAGATGATTTTCCTCCTCGATTATAGTGGCCGCTTGAGCAGCGGCCGGATGTCATTTGCTCAATGTGATAATCAGCTATATCTCCCATACCTAGGCCTCTAACGGAGTGTTAAACACGTCTTGGGGCTTCACTAAGTCGGAAATCGCCTTACGCTTGTCGTCTGAAGGAGCCAGTGTAGGTGCACCTGACGATTTAATAACGTGGCCCGTTTCCTCCAGTAACTCTTTGTACTGCTTTTTATCCAACACGTCTTCTAGCTTGGCAGGTGTTAGGGGTTGACGGTCATAAAGAACTGCTTCGTCAATACCGTTTGCTTTCAGGTGGGCAAACGCTGCGTCTAAATCCGCATAGGCTCGGCTGCCCCGGCCTTCTACAGCTTTCCAGCCTGGCAGCTCGCCACCTTTAAGGATCTCTGTCAATGCCAATTTCTTTATGGCGTTGTACCAGCTCACGATACCTTCAGCTTTTCGGAGTGCCTCTGCTACCTCCCCCCATCCGATTAACGGGGGTTTCAGTGGCACAAGAGGCTCAATGGATAGAAGGCTTTCGACTCGAGCGCGGCAAGTCTCCTTTGCCCTGCAGAAACCGCAATGGCTGCCCACGACATAATCCCCTTCACCATTAAAGGCTTGTAGTGCAATGGGCTTAATGGATTCACCCCAGGCTAATAGATCAGCTGCAGGTAGAGACCATTCGGAAGGACGCTCCCAAACATTCGGCTGTACGATAGCTAGGTGCACCGTCTCAATTTCATAGAGTAATGAGTAAGCACGGAGAGCACCAAGCGCATAGAGTTTCATCTGCGGATTGTCCTGGGCTTCCACCGGCACACCTTTACCGTTCTTGTAGTCGATTACGTGCAGCTGCTTACCGCCGATAATGATACAGTCACTCGTTCCGAAGCTCTCCGGCACATAGGCGCTCAGATCCACTTTGCGCTCCACCACCACATAAGGGGGCGAAGGGAAAGCGTGAACGATCGCCTGAATGTATTCCAGGTAAACATTCGTGTTGGTGTCCATGATGGGCTCATACAGCGGAGCTTCCTTGAACTTCTTAAAGGCCGCGTTATACTTTTTAGTCGTGATCGGTTCGACGAAGGCCTTGCGTAACTTCAACTCAGCAATTTCATGAGCGAGAGTTCCAGCCATCGCAGCCGTGCTGGTTGTATCTGGGAGTGTAGCTTCAAGCGTTGCGCTCGGTGGGCAGTGAAGCCAGCGGTGTGCTCCGCTGGCCGACAACAGGGCATGTGCCCGTTCTGCGTGGGCGATCTCGGTCATAGCCTAGCTCCGAGACTCCGTAGGTAAGTGGCAAACTCGCCATAATACGTAGGATCCAGCTGCGTCAGAGCCCCGGCTCCGCGTTGATTGATCCAGGCGGTAAGCTCTACACTGCGCCCCGCATCCACTAACGGCCCAGCGGCCACACCTAGCTGCTCCATCGTGTAGGTCGGAGCGGTTGTAGGCACACCGCCTACAGGATTCGCCGTGAGCTGTTGCGGTACCGATTGCTGCGGATACCCCTGCGGCTGCTGAACGGGCACGGATTGCTGCGGTTGACCCTGCCATTGCGGCTGACCAGGGTAGTTTTGATAATCCGGAGTGGCAGCTTGCTGAACAGGAGGCTGAGGATTTGCTTGAGTAGCCCAATCCTGCGAGATTACAGTAGCAGTAACAGGAGCTTGGGTAGCTTGATCGCCACCAAAATGTGAAGCCAATGCGGATAACTCTTTAACTGCTTCTGCGGCGTTATCGCCGTTGATATGAATTTGTACGGACATGAATTATGCCTCCCTAGTAAGTGAATGAATACAATAAGTGCAGACTTGACGTTCGTTCCAATTCCGGATAAACCGGATGTTCACAACTTTCCCACAGACTTCGCAGCGGATATGGCTGGATAGCTTAAGAATCAATATCCTCGCCACTTTCCTCATCGACCATCGTGATGGTAATCTCCCGGAAGCGCAGACGAATGAACTGGATCAGCACCAGGTATTCCTCTGCAAAGCGACGCCCGTCATGCCGAGATTCTACGGCGGCCTCAAATTCGTCAATCGTTCCGCGGAAGCAGCCACGCGTAACCTCCACTTCACCTGTTTTGATGGTGTAGGCGGTTAGCGTGCCATACTCGGAGCCCACGGAAGAAAACCAGGCGATGTGTTTGGAAGATTCCACCCGAGCATCGCCGGACACCCGAGCATCGCCGGACACCCGAGCATCGCCGGACACCCGAGCATCGCCGGACACCCGAGCATTGCCGGACACCCAAGCATTGCCGGACACCCGAGCATTGCCGGACACCCAAGCATCGCCGGACACCCAAGCATTGCCGGACACCCGAGCATTGCCGGACACCCAAGCATTGCCGCTCTGATTCAGGTTTGCTTCGGAGGCGATCCAGCCGCCCAGTTCGTCAACCTCAACATCGCCGAAACTCTGAGTAGCTTTGATTTGAAATAACGTAACGCCCCACACTTCTTTGGTGGTTTCAGTCAAAATGTACTTCTTACTCATGGACGGCACGCTCCTTTATTAAAGTGGGTTGAAGCTTGACAATTCTAGTGACGCAGCCCATGCAGATCGGCTTGCCAGTGAGGTATTGAATGCTATCTAAGCTGCCGCAAAGAGTGCAGCCCGGATTATACTTTTTCAAAATAATCTGATCGCCACTCACGAAAATCTCCAGCGGATCTCCCTCTTTAATCCCCATCGTGCGGCGAAGCTCTTTCGGTATAACGACACGGCCCAAATCATCAATGCGGCGTACAATTCCTGTAGCTTTCATCTTGCGTCTCCTCTCGGTCAGTGGTACACTGACCTCATAATGTGTTGTGTTTAAAAGCGATGACCTGACGGGCCCTAATCCGTTGGGTCATTTTCATGTTGTGAGGCATCACCCCTTTCGTGGTCACCTGCTGTGATCACCACAGCGCCAATATGTTTAATGAAGCAAGCAGTGCTGCACAGCAGATCCACACCGTGTTTGAGAACTAACTGTCCAAAGAGCAACTCAGCTCCACACACCGGACAATAATCAATAACTTCAAGCGGATTCGTTACTTTGCTCATACGATCAGCTCCAATTCGGAAATCTCTGAATCTAGGTAATCAAGCGCAGCAGGTAGCACGTCCGGATCGCAAGAGGCTCGTCCATTTTCGAGGCGCCAACGTAACCGTCTTAGCTCCAGCCGTCTCCACATGATTTGATCAGCTGACTGCGTACAGATTAGCATGTTGCTTGACCTCCTCTTGCTCCATACAGATCAGCGTCTCGCGGATCTCGATGCGGGCTAGTCCAAGCTTTGTAATGTGTTTCTTGTCCTGGACTAACAATAGAGCCGTTATCGTCTGTGTGAGCTGAGCATGTATTGCTTCTAATTGTTCTTTAATGTTCATTGGCGATCTCCTTTCAACAGGCCAACGGCCTCCAACAACATCGGGAACTTGTCGGGAAAATAATGCGGCGCAGTCTCTCTTGGATTGTTTGGGCTGATAATGTTCTTTCCATATTCCAGTCCAGCTTCCGTCAGCGATTTGAATGTTTTGATGCCGCCCTTGCTTGATGGACGCTCCTTCTCTTCAAGGAACCCATAATTCAGGAGTAACACATTAAACACCTTGGTTTGAATTCCGACACTATGTTTCTTCAGCAACTCTGTCGCTGATTCGGTGATAGGTTCGTCCGCATACCCTGGTAATGGAACCGATAAGCCATGTTCACGGTTGAAGTCTCCCAGAAGCTTCAAGCGTCCGCTATCTGGTAACCGGAGCACATTGGCCGCAATCTCCACCATGTATGCCTCTTTCTTAAAGTGAAGCAATTGAGATTCGTTTCCCTGTAGGGAATACTGACCTGTCATCTGAACAGAAGGCAGCATGTCTTCGTAAATCCAGTCTTGGAACGGTATCGCTTTGGGCTGCCCCGATTGTCCAAGAACACGATTAAGGGATAAGTTCGATATGAATTTCTCGCCTGTGTTATGCAGTTTTCTAACATTCCGATTCAGAATGTCTGAATTCGATACAAGGTAGATGTGTTCTTCCTTACAAAATTTAAGGACATTTGCCGTTGCTTTCTCTCCTTGATACTCCAGAACAGCGGCCACGTCCTTGGCGCTGATGATGAAATCGCCCTTGAACGGAATATTCACATCAGTAGCCAGGAGCGTTAGTACAGTATGCTTGCCTTCGAATTGCAATGTCAGCTTCATGAGGTAGCTCCTTTCTTAAGATAGGGATATTTCTCGTGGAAGAACGATACGGGAACCTTTCCACGTTCTACCCAATAACCTTTAGCCTCTAATTCAGCATTCATAGATTGAATTCTGTTCAGTGCCGTCCTAGCGGTCCCAAGACTTAAAAGTTGCTGAACTTCCTTGGCCGTATAAAAATGTTGTGACTTCATAAAGAATCACTTTCCATGCCCAGCATTTTTGCAATCAGCGGCTTTTGTTTCTCACCTGGGCGAGTTCCTTTGAAAATTTCCGAAACATATGTTACCGATACGCCGAGTTCCTGTGCGACATCTTTCATCTTGATACTTCTTTGGAACATGACTTTCCTGGCCTCGGCTCCGAATTCGGTATAGTGCTGCATTTAAACCCCTCCTTATTCAGAATTTGTAAAATATTTTGCTTAATTGTTGACACTCCACTGAAAATATTCTATTATCGTGAAGAAGACACAACAAAATAAACGTCGTTGGGGAACGATTTTTAGAATTGGGGTAACACCCCTCTAGTTTTTTGTCGCCTTTTTTGCTATCAATTAAGCTGTTGAGATAATAATAACTGAATATTTTTGAATGGTCAACCTCAAAGTCAAATATTTTTTGTTAATTCTAAAAATGGAGTTGGTGAATTATGTCGACGGTTGAAAATATCAAGTCCCTTTGCGAAACGCAGGGAATTTCGATACCGAAGTTAGAAAAGTTATTGGGGCTAAGTAAGGGTTCTATATATAATTGGGACAAGAATTCCCCCTCAATAGATAAGGTTCAAAAGATTTCTGATTACTTTAATGTTTCAATAAATCGAGTACTGTATGGATTTGATGCAAATAAATTTTCGAACCTTACAAACATCGCAAAAGGGAACAGAACCCTAGTCCAATTTTCTACGGACACCGGTCTAGATCAAAATGAAATCGTCAGAATATGTCTTGGATATCCATACGACAAACCTTCTGTTGAAACTGTGCATAAGATAGCGTCAAATAACCAGCACAGCATACTTTTCGGAGAAGATGATTTTTTAGAAGCTGCAGGATATGTCAGCGAAAGGCAATTAGACTCAACTCGGAAAAGAGCGACTGAAGAACTTGTCGATTACTATGAGAAAGCTGGATTCACTGTCACACCTGAAAATGAAGATATTGTTGATAAGGTTCATATCAACAATAAAAACGGCGGTATTGTAACAACGTTGTCTCTTCACGAATTCCTTGAAAAAGGCTTTGATTTACTGAATAATCTTACGAATAATTATGAAGAGGAAATTTATACCATTGCGGCTCATCACGATGGCGAGGGCTGGACAGAAGATGAGCTTCAGGACATTGAGGAATTTAAAGAGTTACTCAAATTAAAAAGGCAGCTGAAGAAGAACAGGGAGTGACGCAATGGCATATGATTACGAAGCGTTACATAAAGAAGCCTGTACTTCAGGCGTAGACATCATTGAAAAGAGCTTGCGGGGTAGAAACAAAGGATTTTACGGCGATGGTGTAATTATATTGGACAAGCGTATTTCTACTGTTATTGAAAAAGCTTGTATACTCGCCGAAGAGATTGGACACTACCATACCAGTGACGGTGACATCCTTGACCAAACCGATATCCAGAACCGCAAACAGGAGTTACGAGCCAGGCAATGGGCTTATCAATGCATGATTCCATTGGATCGTATTGTACAAGCCCATTATGCGCATGTCTCTGGCCGCTATGATCTTGCCGAATATTTAGGAGTCACTGAAAAGTTTTTGCAGGCGGCTATCGACCGATTTACTGAAAAATATGGCCCGTCAGTTACAGTTGATGATCGGCATATTGTACTATTTGATCCACTCGGTGTAATTGAACTATTTTCATGAGAATCTATGGACTTGCATTTTCCGGCTGCAAGGCTGTTCACATATGCCTTCTAATAGAACGAATGTTTGGGGTGATGGAATTAGATGCCAATATATAAGGACGAGAAACGAAAGACTTACTATTTCAAGGTGCGATATAAAGATATCTACGGGCGCGATAAGCAGGCCCTGAGAAGAGGATTTGCTAAACGGCGTGAAGCTGTTCTTGCTGAAGCTGATTTTATGTCTAATCTTAAAAATGTATTTTCTGATGAGGTTACCATCAATGAAATTTTTGAACACAATATTAAACACAAGAACCTTAAAGACAAAACTATTCGACGAAGAACTAATGAGTATAATCTCCACATAAAACCCCGGTTCGGTCATATAAAGATTAAAGATGTCACGATACAGCAAGCCATGGATTTTAAGACGGATCTGGAAAACGGGTTCAAATCACTGAATAGCGCCCGGACGGTATACAGCAATTTTAAAATACTTATCAATCATGCTGTGAAGTTCTTTGGTCTTCGGGTGGATCCTACCATAGCCGTGGGCCCGATCCAGCGCGTCAAGCCTAAGATAAATTTCATTAAACGCGAAGACTTTGAGTCTCGCGTAAAAGGTTTTTGCGATCACCTATATTACCGAGAACTCACACGCTTATTGTTTTACACCGGCTTGCGGATCGGTGAAGCCCTAGCGCTTACCTGGGCAGATATAGACTTGGAGAAAAGACAGCTCTATGTAGATAAAACACTTGATATCACATTAAGAATCCCCACTTCACCGAAAACCATTGGAAGTGAAGCCTTTGTGCCGTTCCCTCTATTTATTGCGGATATGCTTGTGACAATGAAAAAAGAATCCGCAGAAAATATCTACGGATTCAATGAAGAAATGTACGTATTTGGTGGACCTGCGCCGTACCATTATTCGCATTACATGAAAAAGTTTAAAAAAACCTTCCCCGAGCTGCGTATCCACGATATGCGTCACAGCTATGCCTCATACCTCATTAACAAGGGTGTCGATATCTATCTGGTCAAGGAGTTAATGCGGCACGATGACATCAAACAAACCGCGAACACGTACGGACATTTGTACATGGAGCGCAAACAGGAAATCATGAGCGTTTTCGATTAAACGGTATCATATCGGTATCACGGGATAACAATCCCGCGCAAAAACCTTGATGTACCGGGCTTATGAATTAACCGATCGAACCTTCCATTTCAAACTTGATAAGACGGTTCATTTCCACCGCATATTCCATCGGCAGCTCCTTGGTGAATGGTTCAATGAAGCCCATTACGATCATTTGCGTCGCTTCAGCTTCCGTGAGGCCGCGGCTCATCAGGTAGAACAGTTGCTCCTCGGAGACCTTGGAGACCGTTGCTTCATGCTCCAGCGTAATGTTATCGTTCATAATCTCATTATAAGGAATGGTATCCGAAGTGGACAGGTTATCCATAATGAGTGTATCGCATTTAATGTTCGACTTCGCGCCATCGGCCTGACGGCCGAAGGAAGCCAGTCCACGGTAGGTAACCTTGCCGCCATGCTTGCTGATCGATTTCGAAACAATGGTTGAGGTGGTGTCCGGAGCCAAGTGAATCATCTTGGCGCCTGCATCCTGATGCTGGCCTTTACCGGCTACTGCAATGGAAAGCACGGAGCCTTTGGCACCGCGGCCTTTCAGCACAACCGCCGGGTATTTCATGGTCAGCTTGGAGCCGATATTGCCATCCACCCATTCCATTGTGGCATTTTCTTCCGCAACGGCGCGTTTGGTAACGAGGTTGTAGATGTTCGGCGCCCAGTTTTGAATGGTGGTATAGCGAACACGTGCATTTTTCATGCAAAGGATTTCTACTACAGCACTGTGCAGGGAGTTCGTGCTGTAGATTGGTGCTGTACAGCCCTCTACATAATGCACGAAGCTATCCTCATCGGCCAGGATCAGAGTACGCTCGAACTGTCCCATATTCTCGGAGTTGATACGGAAGTAAGCCTGCAAAGGCACCTCGCATTTTACACCCTTAGGAACATAGATGAAGCTTCCGCCTGACCATACAGCACTGTTGAGCGCGGCAAATTTATTATCGGCCGGAGGGATGATCGTCCCGAAATATTTTTTGAAAAGCTCAGGATGCTCACGCAGCGCGGTATCGGTATCCGTAAAGATAACCCCTTGATCTTCAAGGTTTTTTTGCATACTGTGGTATACAACCTCGGACTCGTACTGTGCAGAGACACCGGCGAGGAACTTCTGCTCCGCTTCCGGAATACCCAGCTTATCGAATGTTTCCTTGATCTCGGAAGGCACTTCTTCCCATGTCTTCCCTTGTTTCTCGGAAGGTCTTACATAATATTGAATATCCTCAAAATCCAGATCGTCCATATTGCCGCCCCATTTTGGCATCGGCATTTTGCGGAACTGCTCCAGGGATTTCAGGCGAAAATTCAGCATCCACTCCGGTTCGTTCTTAATCGCTGAGATTTCTTTAACAATTTCGGCCGTCAATCCTTTACCGGACTGGAAAATCGACTTGTGCTCATCCCGGAATCCGTACTGGTATTCCTCCATATCAGGCATTTGCTTAGCCATGGTGTCAGCCTCCTTGTTTCTACTGTTATTTTTATTGCTCTTCCTCGTCTATTCCTTTACGAAGCGCGTTCCATGCCAGCGTTGCACATTTGATCCGCGCCGGAAATTTATTAACACCGGAAAGGGCTTCAATATCTTCATAGTCTCCAAAATCCACTTCTTCACCCTTCATAAGGCAGGAGAAACGTTCAGCCAGGTCCAGCGCCTGCTCCACGGTTTTGCCCTTGACCGTCTCTGTCATCATCGAAGCGGATGACATGCTGATCGAGCAGCCTTCACCGTTGTAACGGGCATCCTGAACGATTCCATCCTCCACTTTAAGCTGAAGCGTAATACGGTCGCCGCAGGTCGGGTTATTCAGTTCGATCTTCATGGCATCATCATCAAATGAGCCGCGATTCCGGGGATTTTTATAATGATCCATAATTACGCGTCTGTACAAATCATCCAAGTTCATCGGCAAAATACTCCTTTGTCTTGATTAAAGCACTAACCAGCCGATCTACATCTTCCTCGGTGTTATACAGATAAAAGCTGGCACGCGCCGTCGAGCTCACTTCCAGCCAACGCATAAGCGGCTGGCAGCAGTGATGACCAGCACGGATGGCTATGCCCTCCGCATCAAGCACCGTAGCCACATCATGAGGATGCACGTCACCCAAATTAAAAGTAACCACTCCGACTTTGCGGCTCATGGGGCCATAAATCGTCAGACCGCCTATCTCGGACAGACGCTGTTCAGCATAAGCCGCCAGCTTGCTCTCATGACGGTGAATTTCGTCCAGTCCGACTTCCTGCAGGAAATCAATTGCCGCCCCCAGTCCTACGGCACCGGCAATAATCGGTGTGCCACCCTCGAACTTCCAAGGGAGCTCCTTCCAGTTCGACTCATAGAGGCCGACATCATCAATCATTTCGCCGCCGAACTCTACAGGCTCCATAGCCTCCAGCAACGATCTCTTGCCGTATAAAGCTCCGATACCGGTAGGTGCAAGCATTTTGTGTCCGGACAGCGCATAGAAATCGCAATCCAAATCCTGCATGTCCACCTTCATATGAGGCGTGCTTTGTGCACCGTCTACAACGATTACAGCACCATGACGGTGGGCAATGGCGGCAAGCTCTTTAACCGGATGTGTAACTCCCATCACATTGGATACATAAGCGATAGCAACGATCTTGGTCTTAGCCGTAATCGTCTTCTCCGCATCCTCCAGTGTAACCGTCCCGTCCTTTTGAAGCGGAATATATTTCAGTGTAGCGCCAGTCTTCTTAGCCAACTGCTGCCACGGAATAAGATTGCTGTGATGCTCCATTTGGGTAATGACGATTTCATCGCCTTCCCCCACCGCTGACGGGCCGTATGAGGACGCTACTATATTCAGTGCTGTGGTAGTCCCACGAGTGAAAATAATTTCTTTCGTACTGCGGGCATTGATAAACTTGGCCAGCTTCTCTCTGGCTCCCTCGTAAGCGTCTGTGGCCCGGCTGCCCAGGGTATGGACACCGCGGTGTACGTTCGCGTTATCCCACTCGTAATAAGATTTAACCGCCTCAATCACCTGCCGCGGCTTCTGTGAGGTTGCCGCGCTGTCCAGGTAGACCAGCGGATGACCGTTTACCTTTTGGTTCAGGATGGGAAATTGCTCCAGTATTGAGCTAATCATTGGCCTAACTTCCTTTCCACTAGAGATTGGAGCTGATTGCGCAGTCCCTCCAGTGGAATTTGCGACACAACAGGAGCCAGGAAGCCGTAAATGATCAGTTTTTCCGCATCATGCCTTGAAATTCCACGGGACATCAAGTAATAGACCTGCTCGTAATTGACCTGTCCTACGGAAGCGGCATGGCCTGCTGTAACATCGTCCTCGTCTATAAGCAGGATCGGATTGGCATCGCCGCGGGCTTTTGGACTCAACATGAGTACTTTTTCCGTCTGCTGTCCATCGGCTCTTGTTGCGCCCTTCTCGATCTTCGTAATCCCGTTAATAATGGAGGTAGCCGCATCACGCATAACGGCGCGTGTGATCATATCACTTGGTGTGTTTTTGCCGAAATGCTGTGCCTGGGTGGTGTAATTAAGCTTCTGTGATCCCGAACCCACCGCAATTACTTTAGCGTTAGATGTTGAGCCGTTGCCTTTCAGCACTGACTTCGTATCGCTCGCAGTGTCGCCGTAGTTCATCTCACCGACAATCCACTCAATCGTTCCGTCGTTCTCCACAACCGCACGCCGGTAAGTCACGTCTGTCGTGTCCTCACCAAGCTGATGTACCGTAGCGTAACGGACTTTGGCGCCCGCACCTACGAATACTTCTACTGCGCCATTGTGCAATCCGGCTTCCACTTTGTCCGATACATAGTTGTCAACGTAAGTCACAGAACTGTTAGTATCGGCAACGATTAGAATATGCGGAACAAAAGCAGCTTCTGCATCATCCGTTAACAGCACAGCCTGAAGCGGTGTGTTTACTACGACATTTTTAGGTACATACAGGAATACTCCGCCGTTCCATAACGCCGCATGAAGCGCCGCAAGGGAGTGCTCGTCAGCCTGAACAGCCTTATGCAGATAGCGCTGAACCAAATCGCCATGGTCTTTAACCGCAGTCTGCAAATCCGTAAAAATAACGCCCTGCTCCGCAAGCTCGGGTGCGAGCCGCGTGTAAACCGCCCCCGAGTTGCGCTGAATGATCAAGCTTCCTTCCTCCTGATCCTTCACCAGCTCGGCAATGGACGACGGTGCTTCGTTCAATTCTGCAAGAGCCTGACTTGCTTTATAGGTTCCATAATGGTTCAAGTTCCAGCGTTCAATCCGGGTCTTCTCCAATTTAGGCAGCGTCAGCTCTGCTGCCAGCTCCAGTGCTTTCAAGCGGCTTTCTTTCAGCCAGCCCGGTTCGCCGCAGCGAAGCGATAATTCGCTTAAGCGCCCGGCGTCCACTGGAAGAATCGTTTGCGTCGTCATAAGTGGTCTCCTCCTTCCCGGCGTCTCTTTATACTTCCTGCCCTACGGTTTCATCTTCAATTCCGAGTTCTTCTTTGATCCATTCGTAGCCTTCCGCTTCCAGTCTTTGTGCAAGCTCAGGACCGCCGGACTTCACAATTCTGCCCTGCATCATTACATGGACAAAATCAGGCTTAATATAATTCAGCAACCGCTGATAGTGGGTAATAACAAGGAAGCCGCGATCTTCACTGCGCATGGAGTTCACGCCGTCGGCTACAATTCTCAGGGCATCAATATCGAGACCGGAGTCAATTTCGTCCAAAATAACGATTTTGGGATCCAGCATCATCATTTGCAGAATTTCATTGCGTTTCTTCTCGCCGCCGGAGAAGCCTTCGTTCAGATAACGGTGCAGAAACTCAGGGTTCATCTCCAGTTCCTTCATTTTGGCTTCCATTTGACGGATAAAGCGGATCAGCGAAATTTCGCTTCCCTCTTCACGGCGGGAATTAATGGCGCTGCGCAGGAAGTCCGAATTCGTTACTCCGGAAATTTCGCTCGGATACTGCATCGCCAGGAAAAGACCGGCGCGTGCCCGTTCGTCAACAGCCATCTCCAGAAGGTCTTCGCCTTCCAGGGTTGCTGTTCCTTCGGTTACCTCATACTTCGGGTGGCCCATTAGAGCGGAAGCCAAAGTACTTTTACCGGTACCGTTCGGTCCCATGATGGCATGAATTTCGCCACCCTTCATTTTGAGGTTGATCCCCTTCAGAATCTCTTTCCCCTCAATTGTCGCTTTCAGTCCCTCAATGACAAAGTCTGCTGCCATAATTAGTATTCCCTCCAATGATCGATTTGCGAAAATAAAAAGCATAATTTTGTATTGTAACAGGGTGACCCCTGATTGCCAGCACAGTTAGATTTAATGTTATATTATAATAATTATAAAATACTTCTCATTGATTATCAATGATTCTCACTAAGTTTATTACAAACACATCATTTTTACAAACGTATTTACATTTTTTCATAACATTCAGCCCACGAATATTACCGCTCTGTATATCCTGCCCCTAAAGCCAAGCTAATCTCAGATCACTTCAACTGGAAATTTCCACTTATCCCTCGGTAAAAGCAAAAAATAAAGCCTCCGGGCGGAGGCTTTGGTGTCTTTGTCTCTGCAACAGTCAAGCTAGTGGTCTGACACTGGTTCCTTAGCCCAAGAAAGAACGCAACATCCACTGATGCTTCTCAAGATCACTACGGATTTTGATAAACAAGTCAGCCGTAGGCTGGTCACTGCCTTCTTCTGCAAGCTCGATGCCTTCAGTCAGCTCTTCGGATACTGTTGCAAAGTCCTCAATGAGGGTCTGAACCATTCTCCGGGTGTCTTCCTTGCCGGTAGCTTCCTGAATGGTAGCCAGCTCCAGATATTCTTTCAGAGTAGCTGCCGGAGTTCCTTTAATACTCAGAAGCCGCTCTGCCACCTCATCCATTTTGAGCGTAACGTCATCATACAGCTCTTCAAATTTCACGTGAAGGGAGAAGAATTGCTCTCCTTTTACAAACCAATGGTAATTGTGCAGTTTAACGTATAATACGTTCAGGTTCGCAACCTGACGGTTCAAGATTTGCTGCAAAGAATTTGTGTTTACTTTATTGGATGCTTTAGCCATGAGTGTAATCCCTTCCTTTATTCAAATTTTAGCCGCTTGCCTTCGTGATCTTGGCTCTGCCCGGTTATCTATACAGATTTTACCCTACAATGTACAAGACGAAACAAGGGGAATGGGGCTTTTCTCCTTTTCTCTGGAACAACGCTTGTCTCACTTTATAGGATGAGCCAAGTTAACTGTCCTTATGCTGTGCATAAAAATGTACCCCATAGCCATCAAAGTAAAAAAGGGCCGGAGCGGCCCCTTGGGTACTATTCTGAATGTCGAATTTTGCTGTTACATCATTCGGAGTAAGGCCTCCGCTCCGCTCATCCCGGGAACGATACCCAAATTCTCCGCTTCTATAGTAACAGATTCCAATGGGGCTGCAAGCAGCTCAGGCAGCGTACGAACGCCTACCGCCCGTGCAGCAATAATATGCCTGTCACTAAGGCGTTCATTAAGGAGTCCTACATCCAGTGCACCGCACATAATATATCCCTTGCTTGTGTTGATTGTTAGAAGGGTCGTTTTGGGAAGCTTCACTTCACACCCAATCAAAATATGATCACCAACCACAATAGGCTCCAGTGTAACCAAATTACAGCACCTCCCTTTTTCGCACTGCACGCTATATATGTATGCCTCACCCCCTATTAATGTGTGGATGGTAGTCCTATATACGCAATAAAAAAGCAAGGGCAGAAGTCCCGTTTTTCCACCTGCTGCCATATGATTATTGAGCTTTTAATGGTATAGTTTATAATACTTAAAGCATCATTCCTAATGACAAAGCTGGGGGATTTATGGACATGAAACTACAAAGCACAGACGGAAATTATTTATTTAACGTCGACATCCTGATTAATGCCCGTACCAACCCGCTTGCCTTGCAATATTTGCTGGAACTGTTGAACAACCATGATAAAGTAGCCGATTTCAACATTAATTCGGGTCTGGAGCTAGGACGAACGATAGACAGCTTGCTCCGTTCCGCAAAATTGGCTTTGAATCAGGAAATAACCCCTCCGGTGCCGGTAAAACTACCTGCGAGAGCAGCAGTCAAGCCTGCGCCAGCACAGTCTGAACCGCCAATACAACCAACAGAGCCGGTACAAGCACAGCAAGCGATGGGGCCTTCCGATGCCTTTGGACAGATTCGCCAATATATTCAGAATAAACAATTGGTTCGGATACGGGCCAATCGTCATGGCAAGCAGGTATCCATGCCCTGCCGTATTTTGAATTTTGACGAAACAGCGACTACATTAAGCGTATATCACGTGGATGAGAAGCAAGTGTACACCTTCAAACTAAATGAAATTGACGAGTTTATGTAAAAGCAGTACCGAAAGGCAAACAAGCACCCAGACCTTTTTCTCAAAAGGCACCGGGTGCTTTTTTTGCTACTTTCCTGATCTGCGTGAAAAGGCCTCCATAGCCAGAAATAACCAGCCGGCAAGGAAGCAAATACCGCCCAGCGGCGTAATGGCTCCTAATATGGTTATACCGGTAATGCTCAGAATGTACAAGCTCCCGGAGAACAGCACAATACCTGCAATCAGCAGCCTCCCGGCCCAGCGAAGTCTGTTGCTTTCCCCCCACTGACCTGCGATCAGGGAGATCAGAATCAGTCCAAGCGCATGCATCATTTGGTATTGTACACCCGTTTCATAAACCTTTAAAGAATCCGCGCCGATAAGGGGCTTCAACAGATGGGCGCCAAAGGCCCCTATCGCTACCGACAGCATGGCCAGCAATGCTCCCCAAGCTAAAAATGTCCGCTGCATGATTATACAACTCCTTAAAAGTATAGGCTTTTAACTAACCTTCTTGGACTCCTCTCATCTTAACGTATAGAAAGACTTCATTTCCAGTTGACCTTTTTTCTTTATTTAAAGTAAAGGCTTGCATTTACAGTCGTCTTGTGAAAAAGTTAAAGAATACAATGCCATTCTCATCTGTCAAAGGAGTGCGAAATATGGACAATGACTTTCTTTCGAAATCGGATCCACCTATTCCTTCACCAATTAATAACGCTCCTGATCCGGGACAGCCGGAACCCCTGCCTAACCGCGAGGTACGGTATGATCTTAAGCATTCAGGCCCAGGTATTGCTTCTTTTGTAATCAGTATTGTCACGCTTATAGGCTACATTGTCTCCTTTATAATAGCCGGGGCCATGGCCTCCTCTATCCTGGATGAGTTCGGTGAAATGAGCAATGATTCTTCACAAGCTTTTTTATTCCTGGGATTGGTAGTCTTGGGTCTTGCTGCGCTTAATGTCATCGGGGTAGTACTTGGTATCATAGGCCTCTCCCTTCGCAACCGGCGCAAAGTATTCGCCATTATCGGCACCATTATCAATGCAATTATTATTCTGGTCTTTATGCTGCTTATTGCAACGGTTCTCGTGAACGCAGGTGCGATGTAGTACGCAGGCAAAAGAGGCTGTTTCCACGGTGGATAACCCTGCCACCTGGAAACAGCCTCTTTATGATGATCATCAAATCCGTTATTCAGTTATTGGTTTACAACTCTCCCGAAGAAGACGCGCTTCCGCCTCCCTCATCCCCCACGACGGACAGCTTGGAAAGCACACGCTGCTTGACCGTGTCATCGCCTGGCACTGATTTTTCCACATATTCGAAGACTACAGGGTCACCCATATTCAAGCTCTCAGGCGCAGTCTCCGTACCGGCTCCAAGCTCAAAAGCAATTGGGCCCTCCTCTGTCTTAATTTCAACGGAATGGCTATCAATTTGTCCCACATAGATCCCGCTCCCCTTTATCACTTGCGGTTCTTCATCAGTTGGTTGGGTGGGAGCCGAAGTGCTGACACTCTCTGTCGGTACTGGCGATGCCGTTGCGGTTGGGGTGCTTTCCTCGCCCGGTGCCACTGCCGGGGTACCGTTGCCGCAGGCCGTTAAAGCCAGCATCAACACAGCGATTGCCGCTATAGCGGGCAATGAGCGTTGTTGTCTCATGTTGAATACCTCCTGGAAATAAGTGTTATAGGTTGCGGGCAATGCTTACCCATATAAACGTAATGCCCAGAGCGAAGGTTGCAAAATCTGCCCGCAGACGAATTAATGAATTTTAAAATATCGCACTAAAGCTGCTCTTCACCGTTTAAGCGCCGCTGTAAGCAATCTTCCCGTTTACTACCGTCATTCTGACATTAACCTTTAAAAGCTCTTCCGCCTCCTGATAAATGTCCCGGTCAATAACCGTAAAATCGGCTCTTCTTCAAGCTGAGATGACGCTCCGCTCGTTCTCTTCTCCAGCCGCAGCAGCGCTGCCGGAAGTGAAGAGATCAACAGCTTCCTGGATCGTCAGCTTTTCTTCCGGCAAATATCCCTCATGATCCTCCCCCGGCTTACGGCGCGTAACGGCGGCATGAAGCCCAAGAAAAGGACTAAGCGGTTCAATCGGCGCATCGCTGCCGCCGGCACAAGAAATGCCGGCCTGGTTCAGCTTTTTCCACGCATACAAATATTCCGTTCTTCCAGGACCGACTCTATCCAACACCCAAGGGAAATCACTGGCGACAAAACGAGGCTGAATATCAGCAATCAAGCGAAGCTTCCGCATCCTTTCCAGCAGACCGGCATTCAGCACCTGGGCATGGATGAACCGGTCAGGTAAAACTGACGATGGTGATAAGGCCGTATGCTCCATGGCTGCAAGAGTCATACGTGCTGCTGCATCACCAATGGCATGAACAGCCACAGGGAACGATAGCTTCCGGGCTGACGCTACTATTTCATTCAGCATTTCTTGCGTGTTGAACAATATCGCGGTCATGTCATCCGCTCCTCATCTTTTCATACAACTTGTAACTTCCATTCTATTATAGGCACCAGCCGGATGCACGTCCCGGGCAACACAATAATCACATATCCCCCATCTCCATGAATATACTTTAGTTACAACCCAATGCTCGTGCTTATATTTCATGGGAGGTGGTCATCCTGTCGCAATCGCACCAGCCCTTTACATTCGTCGTATCAAAAGAAGACTGGTCCCTGCACCGCAAAGGCCATCAGGATCAGGAGCGTCATCAGCAAAAGGTCAGAGACGCCATCAAGGATAATTTGCCGGATCTCGTTACCGAAGAGAATATCATTATGTCGGACGGCAAGCAGATCGTGAAGGTGCCGATTCGCAGTCTGGATGAATACCGGATTATTTACAACTACCGGAAGCAAAAGCATGTAGGCCAAGGAGACGGGGACAGTCAGGTGGGTGACGTGCTAGGGCGCGAGCCTACAGCGACCGGGCCGGGAAAAGGGGATAAAGCGGGCGATCAGCCGGGTCAGGATACGGTGGAAGCAGCGGTTAATTTGGAGGATTTGGAGGACATTCTGTTTGAGGATATGGAGCTTCCGCACCTGAAGCCAAAGGATAAGGAGCAGATCGAGGTCAAGTCGATCGTCTTCAACGATATCCGCAAAAAAGGGATGATGTCCAATATTGACAAAAAGCGTACCCTGCTGGAAAACCTGCGGCGCAATTCAAGCGCCGGGAATCCCGGAATTCACGGCATCAGTCCCGACGATTTGCGTTACAAAACCTGGGATGATATCACGATCCCCCACTCCAATGCCGTCATTATTGCGATGATGGACACTTCCGGATCCATGGGTACTTTCGAAAAATACTGTGCACGCAGCTTCTTCTTCTGGATGACACGCTTTCTGCGCCGGCAGTATGAGAAGGTTGAGATTGTTTTTCTCGCCCACCATACAGAGGCGAAAGAGGTTAGCGAGCATGATTTCTTCACCCGGGGAGAGAGTGGTGGAACTATTTGCTCCTCTGCATATCAAAAAGCGCTGGAGATTATCGACGGGCGTTATCCGCCTGCCAAATACAACATTTATCCGTTCCATTTCTCGGATGGGGATAATCTGACCTCGGATAACGAGCGCTGTGTCAAGCTGATTGGAGAGCTTCTGAAACGGAGCAATATGTTCGGCTATGGCGAGGTAAATCAATACAACCGCAGCAGCACCCTGATGTCGGCTTACCGCCATCTCAAGCATGAGCAGTTCATGCATTATGTCATCAAGGATAAGAAGGAAGTTTATCAGGCATTAAAGACTTTTTTCCGCAAGCGGGAAGGCGCGCAGGGATAGTTTGCTTCAAAAAAGAACTTCCAGCTCCGCTCACCAGGCGGTTTTGGAAGTTCTTTTGGCTTGGGATAATCTTAATGCACCTTCTCGCGGTCCTTGCCTTTGTCGGACTCACCGGCGTTTTTGTTCGCGGCATCACGGTCCTGCTGCATCTCTTCCACAGATTTGACCTTCAGGCGGGCGGCCCCTTCATAATTAACTGCTGTGGGAATCAGGTTCCCGGAGGACAGCGTTTCTTTGGCTTTGGCAATCGCCTCGCCGTACTGAGGCAGCCACTGCCCACCTGCAACCAGCATTTCATCTACCATTTGCCAGATTTCCTTGGGGTTACAAACAGCGCCTACCAGCGGGTCCATCATAAAAGCCTGCCGCAGCAGCTTGTCATCCCCATGCACTGCCGCCTCAACCGCCAGACGTTGTACCGAGATGCTTGCATTGCACACGGCTGCCGGCCCGAGCGGCAAATCTCCGACATGCGGCATTGAAATTCCATTACGGTCCACATATCCCGGTGCTTCGATAATAGCATCATCCGGAAGGTTCGAGATGACACCGTTATTCACCACGTTGAAATGCCCTCTATATACCCTTCCTGTTTCCAGACCCTCGATAATAAAAGATCCATGCTCTTCCCCGCGATTCTCCGTTGTATACTCCAGCGCCGGGTCCTTCATCCAGTTCGGAAAATCGGTTTCGAACCAGTTGCGGCCTTCTGTGCAGACACGTAAGTATCCACCTGTCTCGCCGTTTATCCAGCTTCCCAGATCGATCCAGTCTTTAATTTCATCAGCGCGTTTGCGATACCAGGGCACATACTCGCTCAAATGGCCGTTCGATTCTGTGCTGTAATATCCGAAACGGCGGAGCATATCAATCCGGACCTTTTCGGTACGGCTGAATTCAGGATGCTTCTCAAAAGCCTCCAGCAATCCTCCCGTTAAATCCTTGCCCTTATGACTTGCCGAAATGTACCAGGTTTGATGATTGATTCCCGCACAGATGATATCAACGTCTGACTTTTTAAGTCCAAAAACCTCGGCAATCTGCTGATGTCCATGCTGCACACCGTGGCAGAGTCCGATCGTCCGCACACCGCCGTACTTATTGCAAGCCCAGGTCAACATAACCATCGGGTTTGAATAATTAAGCAGTAATACGTCCGGTGCAGCCACCTCTTTAATATCACGGCAAATATCAAGCATCTCCGCGATCCCGCGCTGCCCGTACATGATGCCCCCTGCGCAAAGAGTATCCCCTACACATTGATCCACGCCATACTTCAGTGGAATGTCCACATCTGTTGAGAAAGCCTCCAGTCCGCCCATCCGAATCGTACAAAATACATACTTGGCATCCTTCAGCGCTTCCCTCCGGTCCTTTGTCGCCTGTATGTTAATCTTTAAGCCGTTCTCGATAACATCCCGCTGGCACAGTTCGGTAACCATCTCCAGGTTGTGGCTGTTGATATCCATAAATGATACTTCAATATCTTTAAATTCCGGTACAGTCAAAAGATCGCGCAGCAAACCCCGGGTAAAACCAATACTTCCCGCCCCGATGAACGTTACTTTAAAAGACATAATACTCATCCCCCGTCATGAATTGGTTGTTCCTGTCCATTGTAGCAAGGGACTTCCGGTAAGCGTAACCAAAATCATGACTTCTTTGATCTTCAGGTGTCAAATATCCTCACCTAAATTACCCGAGTCACCCTCTTCGTAGGTCCAGGCATGACGTTCAATGGAGTTGCGGTATTCTACTGGAGTTAAACCTGTATACTTTTTGAACAGCAAATGAAAGTATTGTCTACTGCTGACGCCCACATAATCGGCTATCTCTGCTACTGGAATATCGCTCTGCCCGAGCAGCATTCTGGACTTCTCCATCCGCAGCACATTCAGATAATCGGTAATAGTGCGGCCAGTATGTGTCTTGAATATACGGTGCAGGTAACCGGGGTGGAGATTAACTGCTGAAGCAATATCCTTAACCTGAATACTTTGGTCATAATTCTGGTGCAGGAAGTCTATGCTGCGCCGGACATAAAATTCAGGTAGCTGTAGACTGCTGCGCACCTTTTCGCTCCGTAATCTGGATATGCGAAGCAGCATCTCACAGAACAGCAAATCGGTCATGCTCCCCCCCTCCGCACCCCGTTGATCCAGCTCCAGTACAAGGCTTTTCAGCACATGGTACACTTCGTCCGGATCAGGCAGCACCAGGCTGGAGAAAGGTGTGCCAAGCATACCGGCAACTTCTTGCTCCTCACGGGCCAATCTTCCTACAGAAGGAGCGACCCCCTTATATCCTGTGAACCCGAACTCCACATTCAGCATCCGGCACGAGACGCCCTCCTCGACAATGAGCCTGTGCGGAATGTTGGCGTCCAGAACGATGAGCTCTCCCCGCTTCAAATGGAAGCTCTCCGTATGTCCTTCCCGCTGCCGCACATCGACGGTACAGCCACCGGATATAAGATACATAATCTCGGTCGAGTTATGATGATGAAACGGCATCCGGTAATTATTCCACTGCTTATAATAGTAGGCAAAGAATCGGGGACTGAAGTCTCCATCGATTAATGCCTGCTGAAAAAGACTTCCACTAAGCTCAGACAACATCCACCCCCCTTATAGGACCAATTGGTATTCTTTAGTTCTTTCAAGTGTATCTCTCCAATCGCTTCCGGACAAGAAAAGGCGGTGATGGAGTTAAAAAAGCCCTCGCTCACCGCGACACAGCATCACGGTAAGCGAGGGCTATTTCTGCAAGAGTTCATAAATCGGTCAGCCTTTGCTCGCACCGGCCGTCAAACCGTCCACAAGCAGACGCTGCAGGAACATAAAGAGGATCATAATCGGAACTGCGATCAGAACAGCGCCAGCTGCGAATACGGTGAAGTTGGTATTCTGATTCGAATTGACCATATCCCACATCCCCACGGCAACCGTCCAGTTCTCCTTCGTACGCAGAATCAGGCGTGCGAAGATGAAGTCTACCCACGGGCCGACGAACTGTGTCAAAGCCATGTAGGTAATCATAGGACGGGACAACGGCAGAATCACCCGCATAAATATACCAAAGTTGCTCGCACCGTCGATCCGCGCAGCTTCGTCCAGCGAACGGGGAATCGTATCGAGGAACCCTTTGGCAATCAGTGTGCCCATCAGCGGTGCGCCCGCGGCGTACACAATGATCAGTGCCAAATGCGTATCCAGCAGATGAAACTCTTTAAGCAGCAGATAGATGGCGATCATACTCATGAATCCCGGGAACATCCCAAGAATCAGAATCGTGGATAGCGCGGTCTTGCGTGCCTTGAAACGGAAGCGCGATACGGCATAGCTTGTAAGCAGGGTCAGGAATACGCCGATCAGCATGGAGAAGATTGAAATCTTCAGTGTATTGGCATACCACTGTCCGAACATAAGCGATTGGCTGGTAAACAGTTCCCGGTAATGATCCAGCGTGAAGCTTTCCGGAATAAGTGTCTTACTGTACAAGGATTTACCGGGCCGGAAGGATGCCAGAAGAATCCAGAGCGCCGGATACAGCGCCGCAATCGCCAGTATAACCAGCAAAATGTGACTAAGACTTAGACGTATGACATTGGCAATTTTGCGTCCGCTCATTGGATCATATCCTCCTCTTTAAATGATCTGGTCCGGCGATAATTATAGATCGAGAACGAAGCAATGATAATAAAGATGATAATCCCTACAGCGGATGCCATATTATACTTGTTCTGATCCAGTGTCAATTTATACAGCCACGTAACGAGCAGGTCGGTTGAACCGGCATATTGATAATCGCCGTTTACAGGATTGCCGTTGGTAAGCAGGAAGATCGCATTAAAGTTGTTGATGTTCCCGGCGAACTGGGTAATCAGCGTGGGTGCTGTAGAGAACAACACCATCGGCAGTGTAACGATACGGAACTTCTGATACCCGGAGGCTCCATCCACTTCTGCCGCTTCATACATATCCCTCGGAATGGTTGTAAGTACGCCCATGATTAACAGCATGGATACCGGAATACCCACCCACATATTTACGATAATAACGGTAACCTTAGCCCAGAATGGATCGGTCAGCCATGGAAGTCCGCCCAGACCGAAATATCCGAGATACTGGTTGATCGGGCCGAATTGCCCGTTAAAAAGATTGCGCATCAACAGCAGAGAAATCAGCTGAGGAATGGCATAAGGAACAATGAGGATGGCTCTCCACATTCCCTTAAAGCGGATGCCCTTTTGACTGATCAGCAAAGCGACAAGCAGACCGCCAAAATAGGTTGTAACCGTGGATAGAATGGCCCAAATGATGGTCCACGTTAATACTCCATAGAAGGTATGACTCCAGGTCTTAAGGACCAGCAGGTTACGGAATGTCTCAAATCCTACCCAGTCAATCAGCTTGGCTGGCGGCATATGGTTCGGTGCCGAGTAGTTGGTGAAGGCCAGCATAATCATGAAGATAATCGGCATCACCGTGAAGAACAAGATCCCTATAGATGGCAGAACCAGAAAGGTCTGCGCAAATTTATAATCCAGAATATAGCGGATCGTCTGCTTGAAATTATTCGCATGAAGACCGGCTTCGCGTTCCGCTCCAATCTTATAAGCGTCTTTGATATTCATAAAGAAAGCAATCAGGAACAGAACAAAGATAAGAAGTGTGATCAAGCTTTGAATCATAATATAAATGGAATGGTCACCAGGGACCATTTTGGCAATCCCCTTCACTTTCTCCAAATGACTGGCTGTATCGCCCAAGGTTGCCATGCCCCAGAAGGCTCTTCCGAGATTCCCGATAAAATAGTAGATGCTTACGGCTTCGACTGCCAGAAAAATAAGACCTTTAATGAATTGGCGGTTATATATTTGTCCCAATCCCATGAATAACGTCGACAGTATTGCGGCCCTCGTACGGTGTCGCTGCATTTCCCTTCCTTGCTCCTCTCCTACGGGAAATCAGGAAATCGCCCGCCGCTAACCATGCGGCGGGCGATTTGATTTCACGAATATACTGTTAGAACGGTGGATTCACTGTGAATTGTTATTCTGCAGAAGCTCCATTATTCAAATCTTTGATTTGCTGAGCCGCTTTTTCCATTGCAGCTTTTGGATCTGCGCCATTGTCCCAGATTTCCGGAAGTGCTGCATTTACAGGGCTCCATACGTTGCCCATCTCAGGAATGGAAGGCATAGGCTGGGAGTTCCTGGCTTGTTCTGCAAAAGCGGAAATGTAGGCATCATTGGCAACTTGAGGATCTGCCAGAGCTTCGTTATTAGTAGGAATGGAGCCCACTGTTTTGTTCAGCAGGAGCTGGGAATCCTTAGAAGAAGCGAATTGAGCGTAAAGCTTAGCTGCGTTAGGGTATTGAGTATAAGCATTTACAGCGAAAATCTTGAAGCCTGCAAAGGAAATAGCTGTTTTACCGCCAATGGTAGGAAGCGGAGCTACACCCAGGTTGTCGCCCAGAGCTTTTTTGTAGGTGGTCAGTTCCCAAGGACCGTTAATATCCATGGCTACGTCACCGGAGCTGAACAAGCTGCGTTTGATGTCAGGGTTGATATCGCCACTCTTGATTGGCAGAGCTTCTTTCAATTTCACATACTCTTTCAGAGCGGTTACAGCGCCTTCAGAAGCGATACCGATGTCGTCTTTGTTGGTGCCATTCTCACCGTAGATATATCCGCCAGTTGAAGCGATGAACGGATAGTTGAAGTACATGTTGCCGGTTTCCCACATGATTCCGTATCTGTTCTTAGCTTTGTCCGTGAAAGTTTTGCTGAATGCCAGAACATCATCAAAGCTCTTCGGAGCTTCTTTCAGCAAGGATTTATTATAGTACAGGGCATAAGTTTCTGCCGCTCTTGGATATCCATAGAGAGTTCCGTCATAAGTGCCGCCAAGAATGGAAGCTTCGGTGTTGTTGGCTGTTGTCTCTTCGGCGAAGAGATCATTCGGAAGCAGCAGTTGTGCGCTGGCTGCTCTACCCAGGTTATCGTGAGGGAAAATAACTACGTCGGCTGCCAGGCCGGAAGGACCATCCTGGGACAGCTTGGTAACTTGATCTGCCGGAGAGAGCTCTTCGATTTTAACCGGCACATTATATTTGGCAGTGAATTGCTTGGCTATTTCATCAGCGAATGCTCTTTCTTCTTTACTTTCCCATATGATCAGTGTAGCACCTTCTTCAGGTACAACTTCTGTCGCAGCTACTTCGCCGCTGTTAGTGCCTGCATTTTCGGTCGTTGCATTCTCTGCAGGCGCGTTAGTTGCTGCAACATTTCCCCCATTGTTGTTGCCCGACCCGCAAGCTGTAATGGACAGAGCCATCGAGAAAGCAGCGGTGAGAACCATGAGTTTTTTCAACTTCATTACATTAACCCCTCCCGTTAATAAACTACATATTATGATAACACCGCGCTTAAAAGAACTTGCGCAAACGATTTCAGAAAAGGCAGAAAATATGTATTTTTGTCATCAACCTAATCTGTATCATCTTCAACAAATTTTAGAAAGCGCTTTATTCATGAATCCATCATACATCAGCAGGGTTTGTTTGTAAAAACGTTTGCACAGGTTAAAATTGGTCATTTTCGGTCCTTTTGCTGTAATAACCAGCACTTCTCTCTCTTATTTGCAGAATAGCTCTGATTTGAACCTGTTTTTCAGGTTTATTAATTACTTTTTGCTCTATTTCCTCTTAATCTTAGCTAAAAACACTCTCTAAACCCGTAGTTAATACCCATTCTTTCTATAAAAATCCTGCTACTATGTGAATAATTGTGCAATGGTTTGAACAAAATAGATTGAACCCTCATTTTTTTCGTGCTATAATCCGAAACAACCCGGGGAAATGCCTTCTTACGCTTCAATTTTTTGTCTTCCCCTACTCAACACAATTAAAAGGCACTGTTACTTATTACAGGTACATCCTCGGCAAGCTAATTTGCTTCGGATGTGCCTGTTTGCTATGAGTAGGTTTGGGTTAATTTAATTTTCAGTTACTATTTATCCATCGTTTCATACTTCAGGGAGCCAACGCTCACAACTTTTAGGAGGAATTTTAATGTTGCTGGAAGCTGTATATCATCGTCCACGGTTAAATTGGTCTTATGCTTATGATGAGAATACCATTCACCTGCGCCTGCGTGCCAAAAAAGGAGATTTGACCGAGGTTTATGCCTGGGTAGGAGATAAATATGCCTGGGATTCCACCAAGGAACTGATCCCGATGAGTCTCTTCACCTCCGACGACATGTTCGATTATTGGGAATGCGAGTCCGTTCCCCCATATCGCCGTCTGAAATACGGATTCCTCCTGCAAAAGGATCATGAACGGATCTGGATGACTGAAAGCGATTTTCAAACCGACCGACCTGCGAATCCGGAAAAACTGTTCGAGTTTCCTTACATTAACCGCGGCGATGTTTTTACTCCCCCGGCATGGGTAAAGGATGCCATCTTTTATCAAATCTTCCCCGAACGCTTTGCGAACGGCGATCCTGCCCTTGATCCGGAGAACGTGCAGCCGTGGGGCGGCAAACCGAAGCGGGACAATTTTTTCGGGGGAGATCTGCAGGGAGTTATCGATCACCTGGACCATCTGAGTGAGCTGGGCATTAACGCAATCTATTTCACCCCCATCTTTGCTGCGACGACGAACCACAAGTACGACACGGAAGATTATATGAGAGTTGATCCCCAGTTTGGGGATGCCCAGACGCTGAAAAAGCTTGTTGATGCCTGCCATGAGCGCGGGATTCGTGTACTGCTGGATGCTGTTTTCAATCATGCAGGCAGAACCTTCGCCCCATTTGTAGATGTACAGGAAAGAGGAGAAGAATCACCCTACAAGGACTGGTTCTATATCAATCAATTTCCGCTTGAAATCGTAGAGGAGATTCCGTCCTATGATACTTTTGCCTTTGAACCGCTAATGCCTAAGCTGAATACAGAAAATCCCGAGGTCAGACAATATTTACTGGAGGTCGCCGAATACTGGATCAAGGAAATAGGCATCGACGGCTGGCGGCTGGATGTAGCCAACGAAGTGAGTCATGAGTTCTGGCGGGATTTCCGGAAGGTAGTCAAACAAGCTAATCCCGATGCGTACATTCTTGGAGAAATATGGCATGAATCCGCGCCATGGCTGGAGGGCGACAAGTTTGATGCGGTGATGAATTACCCGTTCACCAATGCGGTGATTGATTTCTTTGTTCTCGGAAAGCTCGACGCAGAGGGCTTCGCAAATGCTATCGGCAAACAATTATCCCGCTATCCGCTGCAAGCGAGCGAGGTTGCCTTCAATCTGCTCGACAGCCATGATACAGCACGCCTGCTCACACTGGCTGAAGGGGACAAGAAAAAGCAGAAGCTGGCCGCTTTGTTCCAATTCACCTTTATGGGTACGCCTTGCATCTATTACGGTGACGAAATTGGAATGGACGGCGGTCCGGACCCGGATTGCCGCAAATGCATGGAGTGGGATGAGGAGAAGCAGGACCGCGGTTTGTTTGACTTTTATCGCAGATTGATTGACATTCGGGCCAGCCATCCTGCGCTCCGTACCGGGACGATTCGCTTTCTTGAAGCAGGTCGGCATGGTACCAAGCTTGCTTATGAGCGCCGTCTGGGTGACGATGTTGTTATCGTGCTGGTCAATACGGATGAAACCGTACAAACCTTCCGGTTGACTGTGGACGAACGCAGCTGGGAAAATGTCTTCACCGGTGATTCCCTCCGGACAGAGCGCGGCATCCTGTCCGTGAAGCTTCCCGCATTCGGATATTCGGTTGTAAAGGCTGTCTATTAATAATAGAAGGAATTATGTGAAACTGTTCATAGTAAACCTTCAAGAGCCATCATCCGTTTCGCGCGGTGATGGCTTTTGAGGTCTGTTGCTTCGTGTAGTGCATCGCATTCCGGATGTGATCCTGGAGGACTTTATCTATTTACAATTAACATTTCTTCGATTAATATTACTTTGTAAAGCAAACGGTTCCATAAGGAGGTTTCTATGACAGTTACCATCAAGGATGTGGCCAAGAAAGCGGGAGTTTCTCCCTCCACGGTATCCCGGGTATTGTCGGGCCATCCCAGAATAAGCTTGGAAACTTCCCGCAAGGTTAAAGTTATTATGGAGGAAATGGGGTATCACCCCAACATGATGGCTAAAAGTCTGGTGTCGAAGACTACCAACAGCATTTGTATCATCCTGCCGAAACCCGCTGAAGAGCTGTTCTCTAATCTGTTTTTCATGGAATTAATCCGCGGGATTGTTACGCAAGCCAGCCGTTCCGGCTACGATGTACTCATCAGCTCCGGCGCGAACGAGAAGGAAGAATTGGAGGCAGCCTCCAGGCTCCTCAAAGGGCGCCGCGTGGACGGCGTTATTCTGCTGTATTCGCGTAAAGACGATGCTGTCATTGATTTTCTGGAGAGCAACGGCTACCCTTTCGTTCTTGTAGGACGAAGTGACCGTTATGAAGATATCTTATCTGTCGATAACGATAATGTTATGGCAGCGTATGATGCTACTAATCACCTGATCTCTATGGGACACCAACGCATCGGTTTCGTCAGCGGCCCGCCTAATCTTATTGTTTCGCGCGACCGTCTCGAAGGATACCGCAAGGCGATGCAGAATAGTGAGCTGGAGATGCGGCCTGAGTGGATTGTTGAGGGTGAATTCCTACAGGATAGCGGATATCGGGCCATGTCTTTTTTCATGAATCTCCCGAACAGGCCGACCGCGCTTGTAGTTGTGGATGACATGGTTTCATTTGGTGTATTGCGGGGGCTGAATGAATTAAAGTACAGTGTCCCTAAAGACCTGGCCATTGTCAGCTTTAACAACATTCCTATCTCGGAGCTATCCAATCCGCCAATCAGCAGCATTGATATCGGAATTTATCATCTAGGCTACACTGCATCCCAGGTACTGATTCAGAACATTCAGAAGACGGATAGCAGTGCTGGTTATACCAACAGATTTGTTATTCCGCATCGCCTGATTGTCCGTGAATCTTCCATGAACTCCCTTGGAAAAAAATGACTGAATAAATGAAGCAATAAGGCTTCATTTATTTTTTCGAAAGTTGTACAAACGTTTGCGCTATAACAATTAAGGAGGTTCTTTAATGACGGAAATAAAAGCATGTTTGTTCGATTTGGACGGTGTGCTCGTCGATACTGCCAAGTACCATTATATTGCCTGGAAAGAGCTTGCTGATGGGCTCGGGTTTCCATTTACTGAACAGGATAATGAACGGTTAAAAGGGGTCAGCAGAGCCGCTTCCTTGAACATTCTGTTGGAAATAGGCGGTCTGAACTTCGACGAAGCCGAGAAAGAAAAACTGGCCGAGAAGAAGAACAAGCGCTATGTCGAATATATTTCGGCTATGGACAGCTCGGAGATTCTTCCCGGTGCCCTGGATTTTCTGAAGGAATGCCGTACCCATGAAATCAAGGTTGCTCTCGGCTCGGCCAGTAAAAATGCGATGATGATTCTGGACAACACCGGGCTTACCCCTTACTTTGATGCCATCATTGATGGTACACATACTTCTGCCGCCAAGCCGGACCCGGAGGTATTTCTGCTTGGCGCCGAGGCTCTCAAGACCGCTCCGGAGCACTGTGTAGTCTTCGAGGATGCTGAAGCCGGAATAGAAGCGGCCACCCGGGCCGGAATGGTCAGTGTCGGAATCGGCTCTCCAGAAACACTTGGAGCCGCCACCATTGTCGTTAACTCTCTCCAGCAGATTAATGTGGCCCGCTTGAGGGAATCTTTTGTAAGCGCTTGACATTAGATTTCTGGTGAGAAGTCACGAAGAGGAATTTTGGAACTGGAGAAGCGTTAGCGTTCGCCTTTATAATCAGATTTCATCCGTAAAATACGGTTTAAATAAAGAAATCTGATTATAACAGCGATCGGAGGTCCAAACATTCCTCGCAGTTACGGCCCAACACCGGATCTTATAGACTATATTTTTTAAAATCTATATACCCCCAACTATAAAAGGAGCGATTAACATGAAGCAATATTTAAAGATTGATGAATGGTCGATTATTGAGGAATCCTTTGATCCCCAGACCCATGAAATATCCGAAAGTGTATTTAGCCTAGGAAACGGATATATGGGCGGACGTGCCAACTTCGAAGAGCAGTACAGCGGTCACAGCCTCCAGGGCAGCTATATGGCCGGGGTATATTATCCCGATAAGACCCGTGTCGGCTGGTGGAAGAACGGTTACCCGGAGTATTTTGCCAAAGTCCTTAACAGCACCAACTGGATCGGCATCAATATTGAGATTGACGGAGTTCAGTTGGACTTGGCCACAAGTACCGTTTCCGAGTTCCGCCGCGAACTGAATATGAAGGAAGGCACCCTTTCCCGGAGCTTTACAGCTACACTTGAGGGCGGCAAGGAAGTCAAGGTCGAAAGCATACGTTTTGTCAGCATGACCCGCCGCGAAATCGGAGCCATCCGTTATTCGATTACCCCCGTTAATTTTGCAGGTAATATTACGATAACTCCATATCTCGACGGCGATATCAAGAACAAGGATTCCAATTATGACGAGAAATTCTGGAATGAGGTTGAGAAAAAAGGCGAGCCGGGCGGCGGCTACCTCACCCTGAAGACAAAAAAACTCGACTTCCATGTTACCTCGGCAATGGCGTTCGATATCTTCGTGGGCGGCGAGAAGCTGTCCGCTGAGGCTGAAGTGATCGAGCAGGAGAAATATGTGGCCTGTAAAATAAACCTGTCGGTGCAAGCGGGCGATCAGGTGGTTATTTACAAATATGCCGCAAACGTCACCTCCCGCAACCATGGTCTCGGCCAACTTGTCGAAGCCGCCACAACCAAACTTCAAGAGGCCAAAGAAGCCGGATTTGTGGCACTTTTGACGGAACAAGCTGAAGCCTGGAGAGATAAATGGAAGGAAAGCGACATTATCATCGAAGGCGACGCTTCTGCGCAGCAGGCCATCCGCTTTAATATTTTTCAGCTAAACCAGACCTATAACGGCGAGGATGACCGTTTGAACATAGGTCCCAAGGGCTTTACCGGTGAAAAATACGGCGGAAGTACATACTGGGATACAGAAGCATACTGTGTACCCTTTTATCTCAGTACAGCCGACTCCTCCATCGCCCGCAATCTGCTGATTTACCGTTACAAGCATCTTGAGAAAGCAAAAGAAAATGCCCGCAAGCTCGGCTTCACCAAAGGTGCTCTATATCCAATGGTCACCATGAACGGTGAAGAATGCCATAATGAATGGGAAATAACTTTCGAAGAGATTCACCGGAACGGCGCCATCGCCCATGCCATCTACAATTATGTGAATTACACCGGCGATAAAGCCTATCTCGGTCAATACGGACTTGAGGTGCTGGTAGAAATATCCCGCTTCTGGGAAGAACGCGTTCATTATGTATCTCATAAAGACAAGTTTGTAATGCTTGGTGTTACCGGTCCGAACGAATACGAAAATAATGTCAACAATAACTGGTATAGCAACCGGATGGCTTCATGGACGATGGAGTACACGTTGGAAGCGCTGACCTACCTGCAGGAGAACGAACCCGCCCGTTATGCTGAGTTGACTGAAAAGCTGGAGCTGCAGGCTATCGAAACAGCGAAATGGAACGAAATCATCGCCAAAATGTATTATCCAGCAGATGATGAACTTGGTATTTTCCTCCAGCAGGATGGTTTCCTGGACAAAGAGATCATTCCAGTGAAGGAACTAAAGCCGGAGCACTTGCCTCTGAACCAAAAATGGTCCTGGGATCGTATCCTGCGCTCCTGCTACATTAAACAGGCCGATGTACTGCAAGGACTATACTTCCTGGGTGACCGTTATGACCTGGAGACCAAAAAACGGAATTTCGACTTCTACGAGCCGATTACCGTTCATGAATCCTCTCTCTCCCCTTGTATCCATGCGATACTTGCCTGCGAGCTGGGGTATAAGGAAAAGGCTTATGAAATGTATCTCCGCACCTCAAGACTGGATCTTGACAATTATAACAATGATACGGAGGATGGCTGCCATTCCACAAGTATGGCCGGCACTTGGATGTCCATCGTACATGGCTTCGGCGGACTTCGCGTTCTGGGTGACAGATTAATTCTGAAGCCTTCCAACCCGGGCCACTGGAAATCCTATTCTTTCAAAATCATGTTCCGCGGCGCCCGCCTGAAAGTGAGTGTAACAGATCTCAATGTCACGGTTGCCAATGAAACCGAAATTCCGGCTTTAATCACGATTTACGATAAGGAATTCACAGTGAATGGCCTTAGCAGTGTTACGGCACAGGGGAATTCCGCCCTTGCGGGTAAACAGCTATAACCGAACCTTCTGGAAAGAAGCTGTAGTCTATCAGATTTATCCAGAGCCATCGCCGCTGAGATTCAGCCGCGGTGGCTCTTTATTAATGTCCTGGCTGACAGATGTCAGGAAAGGTTCCCAAATTCATGCTATACTCGTAACTACAGTGAATGTTGGACTTCCGGCCGCTGCCCATCTCCAGATTTCCTGATGTGTATCGCTGTCCGCGGTTGAAATCCGGAGACAGCCTACTAGAGTATAGTACTGGTGTCCAGCCCCTCCTCATCCAACCGCACGTGAGGTTTTCCCGCATACGGGCAACTTCCTTGGCCTTCGTCCAAAAGCACGAGACTCGGCTTCCTCTTTTCCTATTGCGAAGCCGCTCTGACGATGCCATTTGCTCGCCCGGTCTCGGACCGGTATTTTTGTCGATGCGCTTCTAAGCACAGACTTCGCCATACGCAGGCAGCCTAGCTACGCGGAGGCTTGGCCCGTTTGGCCCCTCCCGCGACCGGACTTTCACCGATTAGAGATTGCGTGCTTATCTGGCACGCTGCTTTCGTGGCGAGCTTTCCTGCGGAAAGCTTTCGGACGGTCGCTGCTGCTCCTCCAGTTCCAAAATCCCCCTTCGTGACTTCGTATAGCTGTAAAAAGTGCAATTATAACCCGCCGTTTGCCCCTTATGGGCCGTTTAATTGTATTGCATACAATTATTTTTCGGGATTTTTGTAAAACTGGACTTTATACGTAGATTTAATTGTACAGAGTGCAATTAGCGATCGATTTATTGGATTTAGGCGCCAAATAAATGTACAGAGTGCAACTCGAGTTCGAGCTCTATCCGCCGGGTGATCCGGAGGAGAGGATTACCGCTGCGAGGTGTGGATTCCGGTCAAGAAGAAATAAACTGCAGGTATTTTTTGTTTTGCGAATAGCGGGCAGCTTGGTATAATAAAAGAATTATGGCTCTTCCTTATGCTGTAATTCATTTAAGCAATCGGTGAAGGAGAAATTCATGTCTAATGTAAAAATTTTTGCAGACAGCACTTCCGATTTGCCGCAAGGCTGGAAGGACACTTATAACATTGGCATTATCCCGCTTTATGTGATTTTCGAAGATAAAACCTACCGTGACGGTATGGATATTACACCCGAGGATGTATACGAGAGAGTAGCGGCGAACGGATCTTTACCGAAAACCGCTGCACCCTCACCCGCCGATTTCATGGCGGCCTTTACTCCGGCCATTGACGCCGGGCATGATATAGTCTACATAAGTCTTTCTTCTGCCCTCTCCTCAACTTATCAGAATGCTCTGCTCGCTGCCGGGGAATTTCCGGAAGGCCGGATAAAGGTCATTGACTCACGAACATTGTGCGGGGGGATCGCCCTTCTTGTAATGAAAGCTGTTCGCGCTGCCAGTAAAGGTCATAGTGCAGCCGAAATTGCCGACATGCTGGAACGGGATCGAGACCTGGTTGAAACCGAGTTCGTTGTGGATACGCTGGACTATTTATATATGGGCGGACGCTGCTCCGGCATGCAGAATCTGATCGGCAGTTTGCTCAAAATCCGGCCTCTCCTCAAGATGGTTGAAGGAAGCATCGTACCTGTAAGCAAAATTCGCGGCAAGAAAGAAAAAGCTGTAGAGCAGATGCTCCAGAATGCGCTCGCGAACGTTGAACGGATGGATAAGGATCTGCTCATTGTTGCGCATACCATGGCTGACGAAGAGGCACGGCACCTGCAGACCGCTCTGCAGGAAGCAACCGGCGTTGATGAAATTGCACTAATTCCTGCAGGCTGTGTCATTGGCAGTCACTGTGGTCCGCAAACCATTGGCCTAATGTATATGCTAAAGTCTTAAACCGACAACAAACCTCCGAACCCATTTTGCAGCTTTGCTGATGGATTGGAGGTTTTGTGGTTTTGTGATCTTTTTATAAGGTTCACGTAATTAACGGCTCTGTATCTTCCTTGAGGAATGGCAGCATAAACCGGAAGGTTGATCCCCGGTCCTCCTCGCTCTCCACAAATATCGTCCCACCCATCAATTCCACGAGCTGCTTACAAATTGCAAGCCCCAGGCCTGTGCCGCCATATTTCCGGTTAATCGTCGGATGCACCTGTGAGAAAGACTGGAACAGCAGGTTCAGCTTGTTGGCTGCGATCCCGACCCCGGTGTCTCTCACTGAAAACTCCAGCAAATAGTCCGTGGACCCTGGCAACGGTATATTTTTGACCGAAAGCGTAACGCTCCCTTTCTCAGTGAACTTCAGGGCATTGCCGACCAAATTAACAATGATCTGCCTCAGCCGGCTCGGATCGGTTTTTAGTATCTCGGGAACGCTTGTGTCCGCCCACCACCGCAGCGACAGCTTCTTCTCCTCCGCTTTAGGCGTGAACAGATCAACGATGCTTGATATCATGTCCCGAAGATCGAACATCTCGGACTGAAGGGGCATTTTGCCGGCTTCCATTTTGCTGAAATCGAGAATATCATTCAAAATATGTAAGAGACTGTAACTGCTGCTCCGTAGGATCTCAGCATAACTGCGCTGTTCATCCCCTAGTTCTGTTTCCAGTAACAAGTCTGCCATTCCGATCATTCCGTTCATGGGAGTACGGATTTCATGGCTCATCATGGCCAGGAAATCCGACTTCGCCCGGGCCGCCTTCTCGGCAAATTCCTTGGCACGAATAATTTCCCGTTCATTTGTAATATCGTTGAAAGCCACAACAGCCCCTTGAATCACTCCATTATCAAGAATCGGTGATATCCGGTAATTCACCAGAAAGCTTGTCCCATCCTTTCGCCAGAACACCTCTTCATCCATGCTTCGGGTAGCCCCATCTGCGATGGTTAACTTGATTGGAGACTCATCATCGGAATAGTGGGAGCCATCAGACCGGGTATGATGAATCCGGGAAAGATTGTCAATACCGATAAATTCCTTCCGGGAATACCCAAGCATCTCCATCGCAGCGGGATTGATAAAGATCGTCCGTCCGTCCCGGTCAAGTCCAAAAATCCCCTCGGACACTGAATCCAAAATAAGACTGTGGCGGTCGCTTAGCTCCCTGATCTGTTTTAAATTACGCAAGTTCTCGGTAATATCAATGACAACGCCGTGTACACCTTCCAGATTTCCGTGTATTTTTATGGGTACATTAACGACATGTATAAGGAGGGTGTGACCGTCTTTGTGGGTTAGTTTTACTTCTTGATGTTTTGGTTCGAGTATGTTGTCCATAGTATAGGATGTTATCACCCGATAACTTTCATCTGGATGAAGCAGGTCATGGAATGACATTCCGAGTAATTCCGCTTTGGTAAATCCCGTGAGATGCTGTAACTGGGTGTTGACCTCAATAAACCGACCGGATAAATCGAGCAAATACACACCGGCGGGATTGTACTGGAATAGCGATTGGTAACGTTCATTACTCTCCATGAGTTTGTTCTGTGCCTGAATATGATCCGTAATATCCTTGGCTATACCGAATACACCAACCACCTCGTCCGCTGCTTTTATCGGTACATAGGTTATGTCAGCTGTACGCCGTTCACCATTTTTATGATAATAATCCAATTCGAATCGGGGAGACTGCCCAGCTAATGCCAGAGCAAAGTTGTGCTTACGTAGGGCGATGCTTTCCGGCGGGTATGCATCCTTCGCAGAGGGTTCATTCATTTCTTTAAAAGTGTACCCTGCAATCTGATGCGTTGAAACGTTCGTATCCACTAGTTGGCCTTGCAAATCCAGAATATAAATCGAATCCGGATGATTCATATATAATGATTTATAGGCACCATCGGCCGAAATCATTTCTTTAAGAATCAGCGTTTTGTCCTTATACACAGCCCACATCCTCCCCGATGCTCCCCTAAAAATAACTCTAAGTCAATGTGAGAAAAGTCTTATCCTGTAGATTTTTGTACGGTTTATTATCCATTATAGCAAAGTTGTGCAGATTCGTATCCGGTAAAATAAAATAACCCCCATCCACGAACAGGACAGAGGTTTGGAAGATCGGGCTAACCAATGTCCTCAGTATCAGCCTTCCGGATGGAAAAGCACGCAATACCTGCGCCGACCCACATTGGGCACTGGAGCTTTGGAAAAACCTTTCACAAATGAAATCCCAATATAATTTCGGTCTAAGTAAAATATATGAGCTGGTCATTAACTCCAATCCGTGTTATGTGCTCCTGCTAGACGGAAACTCGCTCATTAAAAATAAGCTTATCATTGCACACGTGCTGGCCCACTGACCGTGTTGAGAGCTTCATTTATGCAGTACTTGCGATCCAGAAGCACATCGATCCCAGTCTGATTAAGCCGCAGAATATGGACAAGAGTTGCTTGATGGAACTAAAAATGATGGGCGGAAAGATGCTTCCAAGGGCACGGACTCAACCAACCCTTATACCGAGCTATGGAATTTAGACAAATCTGCGGCCACCGGTTCCCAGGCACCTTCAGCGGGTGACCGGGCTTTTCCGCCCGAGCCGGAGAAGGATATGGTCTTGTTCATCCAACAGTCCTCCACAGTGCTTGAGGATTGTCAGCGGGACATTATTTATAATTAATACATTCACCATCTACTTTTGTTACTATGAATCCATCTTCCCCATCAAATCTCTAAATATTTCCAAAACCGACTCTAAGTTATCGATAATATCAGTTGCAAGTATATCTGGATCAGGTAGATTATCAAGATCGGCTAAACTCTCATCTTTAATCCAACTAATGTCCAAGCTTGCCTTATCACGAGAGATAATATCCTCATAACTGAACTTTCTCCAGCGACCTTCTGGATTGGTTTCCACACTCCATGTTTCTGTCCGTTCATGTCGATTAGCTGGGTTATAACATTGAATAAAATCCTCCAAATCCTCGGGCTGTAAAGGATTCTTCTTCAATGTGAAGTGGATATTCGTTCTAAAATCATAAATCCAAATCTCTTTTGTCCAAGGTTCTTTACTAGCAGGTTTGTTATCAAAAAAGAGCACATTCGCTTTCACACCTTGTTTATAGAAAATTCCTGTGGGCAAACGAAGGATTGTATGTAGATTAGTCATTTCCAATAGTTTTTTTCTTATTATCTCTCCTGTTCCACCTTCAAACAACACGTTATCAGGTAGAACAACAGCAGCTTTTCCATTAACTTTTAGTATTGTACGAATGTGCTGTAAAAAGTTTAGTTGTTTATTGCTAGTCGTCACCCAGAAATCCTGTCGGTTGTAAGTTAGGTCATCCTTCTCCTGCTCGCCTTCCTCATTTGTAAATGTCATACTGCTCTTTTTCCCAAAAGGAGGATTACTCAAAATATAGTCATATCGTTCACCAGAATCCGTTACGAGGGCATCATTGGGAGAGATGAAGTTTTCACTATCAATATCACCAATATTGTGTAGAAACATATTCATCAATGCCAATCTACGTGTGTTTGCTACAATTTCATTTCCGAAGAAAGTCTTGAATTTGAGGAAATGCTTCTGATCCTTATTCAACTCATGATGACTAACAATATAATCATATGCTGCTAATAAAAATCCACCCGTGCCGAGAGCAGGGTCAGCAATTGTTTTCATTGGTTCTGGTTTCATGCATTGAACTATCCCTCTAATCAATGTTCTTGGGGTGAAATATTGTCCTGCGCCACTTTTAATATCCTCTGCATTTTTCTCTAATAATCCTTCATAAATCTGGCCTTTAATATCTGCCCCCATTAAGCTCCATTGCTCTTTATCGATCATATCAATCAACTTATACAGCTTTGCGGGATCTTGAATTTTATTCTGTGCTTTAGTAAATATCTGTCCTAAAATTCCTTTTAATTGTCCCAAATCACGAAGTAATTCAATGTAGAATACCTCTAGCTCCCCACCTCTTTTTTCGGTCAGTTTGGTCCATTTATATTGTTCTGGTATAGGGAGAACACGATTATAGGGAGGTTTAGAGAATTCATCTGCCATCTTCAAAAACAATAAATATGTAAGTTGCTCTAAGTAATCTCCATAAGACACCCCATCGTCTCTTAATAAATTACTGAACCCCCATACCTTTGAAACAACCGAAGAAGTTTGATTATCGCTCATATTATTCTGTACTCCTTTTCGGCTTTTTTACAGTCTTATTAGATTTTTCAACACGTTCATTTCTGATGCGTTCCAATAATAAATCAGCAGGTTCATCATTTGGATCCTGAAGTACAAGCTTTCCATCGAATGCTTTTTTAAGGATGCTTTGGCGCAACAACTCAGCTTTTTTCATACTATGTTCTATGGTTACCTCTAGATTATCGCAGAGAGATAGACGAGATTCGATTTCTTGGACAATTTGCAATTGTTCTTGATGACCTGGAATCGGTATAACTAGGTTACTAAGAACTTTCATATTAATTGATGCGAGATTTACTGTTTGCTTAGCATTTTTATAGAAATAGTTCTTAGCTGCTTTGGTTTGTGAATAATAAGCTATAAAATGGGGGGAGATTAAATCAGAGTTCAGCCTTGCTCTAAATACATGATTTTGATGAATACAATCTTTAATCTGTAATCTCCAAATAGTACCTCGCCCTAATTTATCCTTATCTCCTCCCTCGGTATATAGAATATCGTTTTCTTTTAAAAGGTATTTTGATTTTTCGGTTTCTAATAATTCGATTTGTTTAATTTCTTTTAAATCGAGATAACCATCTTGAACATTGGCAACCCTTAGATAGGGTAGCATTATTGTCCTCTTATCCTTAAAATTACGTCCTTTCGTTACACCACCTCTAATATCTGAGATGGACTTTAATTTTGCCCACCTCCAACTTTCTGGAATTTTAGGTTTATCCAATAGTTCTTCTTCAGAAAATATATTAGATAGCTCCAGTAAGTCCTTACCTGTCTCGATCTGCCCTTTCCGCCACTTTTCCGTCAACTTCCCCTCAAACGCCCATTTCAATACTGATTGTCTATATATTTTAAGTTGCATCCATATTGTTTTAAGGGATTCGATTGCATTATCTAATTCACTGAGAAGCTCCTCAATTTTAAAGACAATTCTTTGTTGCTCTTTAAGGGGAGGAAGAGAGATGTTGGTCTCTTCAAACTTGCCCTTTGTAATGTGTACCATGCCAGAACCATGCGTCTTATCATACAATTCCGTAGTTATTTTCAGCAAATAATAATAAATGAATTTCTTATTTATACCAAGATTAGGAATCACCTTGAAAATATGCTGGTTCAACCATGCCTCTTTATCATTCCAAATATAAACTCCAAGAGAAGCTGACCAGGCATATAGGATATCTCCTTTCTTAATTTTATATCTAGGTTCGAATATTTTATTTGTATAATTATAGGTAGCATTGGGGTTATTTAAATTTTGAATTCTTACAATGGGCAATCCATCTTTTTCCCACTCTTCCGCTTTAAAAGCTCTTCCATTTAGGTATTGTGCTATATCACCCAATGAAGTTCTCGCCCAGCCAATAGGAATATCTTTTTTATCGTTGCTGTTCACTTTCTATGCCACCAATCCCTCGTTAAGTTCATCTATGATGCTATCCATCTCCTCACCAAATAACAGCCACATCTTACCCTGTCCGCCTTGAGCATCAAAAGGTGAGTAGTCGATATCCTCTTTTTCAATATGAAAAGAAGTCATAATATGGTCTTTCATCATACGCAACCATTCCATCTGCTCAGTATTAAACTTCAATGAGCCTGCTTGTTTCTTGAATACCCAATCTTGAAAATTTTTGTCCACGGTTTTATCGAATGAAGTCAGTTTCTGATCAATCCCCACGACTCTTCTGATCAAACCTACAAGAGCTATAAGCTCATTCTTAGGCGTGGATTGACCTACTTGGTCTAATTGTTCGTATGCTTGCCAGATGGAGATAGGTGCTAGCCTTGGCTTATCAAATTTCAACTTTTCTAGTAAATCCTTAATCATTTTGAAAGTCAATTCTTTTCTCCGATATGGTTGATCATAAAAAATCTGCAGCGCAGTGATTTCCTCTTTATTCTGCTTTATGTAATTAATAAAATCCTCGATTAAAGCATTAGCTTTCTCTTTGGAATCATTATCCCAACCTACAGCTATCACAGAATCTAAATTAACAAGATCAATGTATTGTTCATGGATCTTGCGTACGTTCTCAATATACTCATTTAACTCTCCAGAGAAGGTGGCAGCCGCTTTTTTAATTAAACTATTCTGTACTTTTTGAATTTGACTAATCGTTGGGATATCGTCTGCCTCGATTACGTAGATGCTCCTGGCACTATCTTCTATGACATCGGGATTGTAAGCTTCGAGTAATTCCTTAACGACCTTATTGATTGTCTTTCCTTTCGTGAGTTCATTGAACTTCTCTTTTTCCTGATCACTGAGCTGCTTCTCCAACCTCGCTAACCGACTAGCAAGCGTTGTAAACAAATCCTCATCCTTTGCCCCTACAGTCACTGCCCGTAAAAGATCTTTCAGAGAAACTGTAGGCTGACGGTCAAGTGGACGGCTGTCAGTCTTTAATGATTTAGTAACACCAATTGCATCTATAATGACAAAATGGTCTTTAGTGTAACGAGCGGAAGGAGTTACTTTGCGTAGATCATCCAACTGGATGGTTCGTGTGCCTCTCCCTTTCATCTGCTCAAAATAATTCTTGCTCTTAACATCACGCATAAATATAAGACATTCCAACGGCTTAACATCTGTGCCTGTTGCAATCATATCTACAGTGACAGCAATACGAGGATTGTAATCATTCCTAAATTGATTAAGCACTGATTTAGGATCTTCATCAGCTTTATACGTGATTTTCTTACAAAATGCATTTCCTTCATCAAACTCTTCTCGCGCAATCTGAATAATATCATCCGCATGACTATCTGTCTTCGCAAAAATAAGTGTCTTTGGTACTTCCGTACGCCCAGGAAAGATATTTGGTAGGTTGTCTTTAAATGTACGTAATATCAGTCTGATCTGACTTGGATTCACGACCTCGTTATCTAACTTAAGAGCTGTATAAGCTATATCTTCATCCAATTGCTCTAGTCTCTTACGTCGGGTCAGTTTTTCTCGCTTATCAATAAACTCTCCGCAGTTCATCTTAGCGCCTTGTTTCGTTATCTCTGTCTTAATCAAAAATATAGTATGCCCTACATTAACGCCATCAGCAACCGCTGATTCATGGGGATATTCACTTACCATATTCTGATTGAAAAAACCGAAAGTTCTCTTATCAGGTGTAGCTGTTAGACCAATTAAGAATCCATCAAAATATTCAAGAACTTGCCGCCACAAATTGTAAATGCTGCGGTGACACTCATCAATGATAATAAAATCGAAAAATTCAATTGGTATACGTTCATTATAGACCACAGGGAGAGGTTCGCGCTTTTTCCAAATAGATTCATTCTCTCCTGGATTTGTTTCTTCCGCAGATTGATCTAATTCCTCCCCTTTAAGTATAGAATAAAACCTTTGGATGGTGCTGATGCATACTTGACTGTCCGTGGCAATGAAATTCGATTTCAACCGTTGGACATTATAAAGCTCAGTAAATTTACGATTATCATCGTTAGGCTGATAAGAATGAAATTCTTGTTCAGCCTGTTCACCTAAATTCTTAGTATCGACTAAAAAGAGGACACGTTTGGCATCTGCGTATTTAAGAAGTCTGTATATGGAAGTGATGGCGGTAAACGTTTTTCCTGATCCTGTTGCCATCTGAATGAGTGCTCGGGGTTTATTGCCTTTGAATGATGTCTCAAGCTTCGTAATCGCGTTGATTTGACAATCACGAAGCTTGTCAGGGTTTAGCACAGGAATGGATTGTAATCTACCTCTAAGCGATTGTGTCTTTCTTAAGATCTCGCTTAGCGACTCTGGACGATGAAATGTAAATATTTCCTTTGCTCTAGGCTTGGGATCATCGTAGTCAGTAAAATGTGTTAATATCCCTGTACTTTCATATACAAAGCGTAGAGGTTTGAATTGTAAATATTTCAGCTTGCTATTTGCATATTCTGTAGACTGTTCTTCAGCTACCCTCAACTTCTGCCCATCTTCCACCCTCTTAGCTTCAATTACCCCCACAGGTTCTTGATCTATGAACATAATATAATCCGCTGGCCCCACATCCGTTTGATACTCACGAACAATAACTCCTTGACCAGCATAAAGATTCATGTTCTTCTTGTTTTGAATAATCCATCCACTAGATTTTAATTTACGGTCAATCTCATCTCTCGCGAGTTGTTCGGGGTTTTGATTCAATAGGAGCACCTCTTCTCAAAAAAAATCTCGACTTCCCACCTGAAGAAGTTGAAAAAAAAGAATACAACTGAGCGTAAATACAAAAAATAGCATCCATCAAACTGTTTTAGCGTTGGGTGAAGGCGCATTGACGTAAGTTCCTATATAACCAAATCCCTTACAATTTGAAGATTTACAATTATACTCATAGGTATATTCTACTATATCAATTTCTTACTAATTTGTCTCTTCAATCCCACTAAGCCACGTATTACTAAAATCCCCACCCAGTAATTGCATAACAAATAATCTATACCGTTAATTTACATAGATCTGCGCCAGGACTTTGCAAGTTCCTTTGCACTTCTACCATCTACCCAATGTGCGATTCACCTTTTGCTCGAGGAGCGTGAAGTAACTAAACCGTCAAATTAGAAATTTTTAATCCAAATTAAACTTTTGCTTTTCATTTTGCATCTACTCACAAATTTATTTATTATTTGCTTATGCATTCGTTAATTGCTTCAATGTTGGTTGGCTTAATCCGAACGAATTTCTTAGAGATACAAAGAATCGTTAATTAGGTGTTACTAAGTGTAATTTTAACATAAGAAATCCATCTAGCTTGTGATATAATGACACAAAGGCGGGTGATTAGAATGTCCATTTCAAAAGAACAACTGGAGCAAAGCTTTCAGGGCAAGTCTTATGTTGAGCTTAAGGATTTGGTTCAGCTAATTGAAGAAAACTTTGGATTCAGCGTTATGCTGCAAAGGAAAGATGAGCAGCCTATATTTACGGATGAACAGAAGAAAAGAATGACCTCAATCATCTTTAAAGATGAGGCGGTTTTATCCCAACTTCATCATGCTCAAGTTGATCGTAAGAATGGTACTTCCACATACAGTGACAGCGAGGAAGAGTTCGCGAAATTGCTGAATGAGGTTGAAAATGAGAAATGATCACTACAAAGTTCTCTGGACCACGTACGCTCGTGTAGCGCTTGCGCGAATGAAGGAGTTTAAAGTTGACCCGATGAATGTATTTAAGCGCACAAAAGCTGTTTTAGCTGATGAGCCGAAATATAAAGCTGATGGAGTCTCTGATTTCCCTGGTTTTGAATTTAACGGCTACTACTGGACATTAATCGGCAATGTAATCATCATCTACAGGATTGACGAGGATTTTCGTGAAGTTTATGTTGATGCTTGTTACTTTGCAAATACTGGATTATCTCATTATGTGTTTTGGGGAATTGACCCTGATGAAGAATAGCCTAACGAATAAACGGACTGTTTATTTGTTAGGCTATAGTTTTCTTATAATTCATCAATTTCAACAAGCCACTTACGAATCTTTGGCTCATTAACTTTTCCTAAAGCATATCTGACCCATTTCTTCACTTCAATCAGAGTTAACCCGTAATCTTCAAGTTCTTTTCTATGTATCTTGAGGAAATAAAAAAGCGCTTCAGATTCATTAGGAGACAAGGATAAATATTTCAATTTCGAAATATACTCAACTACATCAATATCTATTGAAAAATGGGTTAAGGCCACTTCTTTAAATGATTCATGAACTATTGTTGCAAAGTAGTCCTCTCTTACCTTTTGTTTGTTTCTGGCTTCATTAGAATCTCTTTTCAATAAAGCCTCTGCTTTTGATGCTTCGATTTGGAACAGTACTTGGTTAGCAAATTCAAGCCTGTTCTGATCCTCCCGTTCTTTATCACTGAGTAGAATCTCATCCCGAACGATCAAAGCTTGAGAGATATTCATTCGATATCCTTTGGTTAGTGCAAAGGCTCTGAATGGTGACCGCATTTGATCAAGGATCAATCTATACATAGAGAACGTAATTTCATCTCCAATGGAGTGAACATAATACAGACTTCTAACATCATGATTCATTGGGCCGTGTGCTCTATATCCAAATAAATGGGGAATATTATACCCTGGAAATTCCTCACTCAGTTCGTTCAATAACTTATCCCATTTGTTATCCTCTTCCGTTTTTATGGCCAAGCCATACTCGGCTTCCCAGAGGTGAAGGACTCTATGCTCAAAATCATCCGCTAATTCCCTGTCTTCAACAAACCAGATGGATTCAAGACCTTTATCTTGAAAGTACTTATTCCTCTTGTTAATAGTTTTTACAACTTTATCGTCCCCAATTTCATGGACATTCGTAATCACAGACACGGCAAATTCTCGGCCATTTTTATTCAGGTAGATATCAGGGAAGTGCTTCCACTTTTCTTCAGCTTTTTCTTTATATCCATACTCAACTTTCAGATCGGGCCTTATCAGCTCCTGACCCTTAAGCTCGTTATAAATGATCTCCTTTACGACTGAGTGCTTTTTGTTCTCCCGTTTCGTTTGATTCTGATAAGTATCGTATGCCTCAGATTCCTGACAAGACCTGCCTTTAAGATGTGCAAAATGGATATCGCGAATTTCTCCAGCACGCAGGCGTAGCTCTTCATGGCAGAAAGGACAGGCCATCGCCTTTTTTTCAGCAGCTTTTCGATATTTATCAATCATTCTTTCCTTTTCTACATCACTATATCTGCTGACCTCAGCCGTAATATTGAGTATTTCCCCCTCGTACAAAGCAACATCCATTTGAATTCCCCCATACATAGCGAATCGTTTAATCTTCTACACATTTCGTGGAAAATCCTGCATATTTGCAAAAATATTCAAATAGAACAAAGTTAACCCTAACAAAAAGAGGCTCTTGAACTAAGTGTTCAAGAACCTCTTTTTCGAATCCAGCATATTGTTCGATCAGACTCAGCAGATGTTCACCGTTAATTGTCTGGATCGGTTTGTCACTTGCACATTCCAATGCTTGTTTTGAAAACTCTCCTGTTGTAACAAAGAATCCTTCTTTGGCACTACATTCCATAATTGCGCTGTGGAACTTTTGAATATCTGATCTGCCTACCTTAGTGGTTGTATATCTTTTACACTCCACTAATCGCAGCTCATCCTCACGGCGAAGAATTATGTCCTTCCCTCCATCACCAGTACGTTTAGTTACCTCGTACTCAAACCCAGCACATCGAAATACGCAGGCAACATATTCCTCAAACTCAAAAGGGTCCATTTCTTTAAGGAGTCCTAAATTTCTCTTTCGTAATATTTCCCTTCTTTCTTCCTGGTCACGCTCCTGTTGCAGTCGAATGAGTTGCTCTTTTCTTTTGTTTCTGAGTTCATTATTAATCCAAGCAAACAACAAGACGAACCCAATCAAACCAAGAATAAAAGCTGTTTGTAAAAATGTATTTTGCTTCACAAAATATGCTTCAATATGTATAATCCCCGTAACAATAGCCCTTATTATGCTGAATACTACAAATATCATAAATGCTACCAGTGCTAAAATCACTTCCAAGCTTACTTTTTTGCTTTTGTAATATCTGCGGCGTCTTCTTCTTGCCATCATAATACCTCCCTAATGGGGTAGTATTATTCCCCACATTAGATAGATTTGATGCAAGTTGTCCAAGTAATAATATTTAATCACAACTTTACCATAGACTCAGAAATATAATACACAACATTCTCCTCTCGCTAGCCCCCCTAGCTATGATTCGGGACGAGTCAGCAGGGTCATATTGCCTTACCCGTATCCATATACATAATAAGAAAAACATATTTCGATGATATCTCAAAGGAGAGATGGGTATATGCCCGGTGATGAAATAAAAGCGCTTGAGCGGTCAATCGCAGAAATTACGGAAATTGCTTCCGGATTTGGTCTGGATTTTTTCCCCATGCGTTATGAAATATGTCCCGCCGATATCATTTACACCTTTGGTGCCTATGGAATGCCGACACGCTTCGGGCACTGGAGCTTTGGTAAAACCTTTCACAAAATGAAATCCCAATATGATTTCGGTCTGAGTAAAATATACGAGCTGGTCATTAACTCCAATCCGTGTTATGCGTTCCTGCTGGACGGAAACTCGCTGATTCAAAATAAGCTTATCGTGGCACACGTGCTGGCCCACTGTGATTTTTTCAAAAATAATGTGCGTTTCTCGATGTCTAACCGGGATATGGTGGAGAGCATGTCGGCAACGGCTGAACGAATCGCCGGATATGCGGTAAACTACGGCACGGACCGTGTGGAGAGCTTCATAGATGCTGTTCTGGCGATTCAGGAGCACATCGATCCCAGTCTGATTAAGCCACAGAATTTGGGCAAGAGCCGCTTGATGGAACTAAAAATGATGGAGCGGAAAGATGCTTCCAAGGGCACGAACTCAACCAACCCTTATACCGAGTTGTGGGATTTAGACAAATCTGCGGCCCCCGGTTCCCAGACGCCTTCTGCCGGTGACCGGGCCTTTCCGCCCGAGCCGGAGAAGGATATGGTCTGGTTCATCCAACAGTATTCCACAGTGCTTGAGGATTGGCAGCGGGACATTATGACGATGCTGCATGACGAAATGCTCTATTTCTGGCCGCAGATGGAGACCAAGATCATGAACGAAGGCTGGGCTTCGTATTGGCATCAGCGTATCGTCCGCGAGCTGGATCTAACGACGGAGGAAACTATTGAATACGCCAAGCTGAACTCCTCAGTGGTGCAGCCCTCCCGGCAGAGCCTGAACCCCTATTATCTCGGCCTGAAAATCTTTGAAGACATCGAACGCCGCTGGGACCGCGATAAAATATTTGAAGTGCGTGAGCTGGATTCCGATACCTCTTTTATCAGCAACTATCTGTCCAAAGAACTGGTTAACGACCTGGATCTTTATGTATTCGAGAAAAAAGGCCCGGAATGGAAAATCACCGATAAAGCCTGGGAAAATGTCAGAGATCAACTGGTGCGGGCGCGTGTGAACGGGGGATCACCTTATCTGGTCGTGCAGGACGGGGATTTCGAGCGTAATGGCGAGCTGTTTATTGTTCACCGCTACGAGGGAATTGAGCTGGATCTCAAATACCTGGAGCGAACTCTTCCGCACATCTATACGCTTTGGGGGCGAACCGTTCATTTGCAGACCGTGCTGGAGGATAAAAAGGCGCTGTTCTCCTTTGACGGGAAGAAGGTGCAGCGGAAGTTTGTGTAAGTTTGAACCACCGCTGCCCAAACATAAAAATGCAGGCCCGGCGAATATTGCCGGGCCTGTTATCTTTTATTTCATCTCTTCCATTACCGTGTCCTCATAGGCATGCCTTTCTCCATTAAGTATATCCTTTACCCGGACCGGCTGACCGATTGTTGCGGATTCAAGCGCGGCAAATACGGTGCTTAAAGCTTCCAGACCCTTTTGCGCACTGGCAATTGGGGTTTTGCGGTTCAAGATAGCATCCCATAATTCAACGTAGGAATGGGCAAATGGATCCTGTACAATATCTGCCGCATATTGACTTACAATATCAACCATAGGGATGGTTGTTCCGTCTTCAAGTGCAACATGCCGACCGGGACGAAAACAGCCTTTGCTGCCGTAAATCCATACGCCCCCCATTTTTTCGCCGTGAGCAGCTGTACTGCACATCCAATGACCTAATCCCCCGTTCTCAAACCGGAAGACGGTGACGCTCGAATCCTCGCCTGTCGGGCGGATCGTTGATTTTCCGTCACTTAGCTCTTTTTCAAAAATGTCAGTGTAAGCAAACACCTCCTGAATGGGACCGTTCACTTCCGTAAACATATGCGTGCGGTGGACGCCATGATCGTTGATCCAACCGGCACCTGCCGTTCCCTTAAAATGCCGCCACGCAGTACCCGCAAAAAACGTCCGGTTCAGTGAAACTGTCGCGTAATCCAGCATCATATACACGGAACCGATCACGCCGTCTTTTACCGCTCTGGCCAAAGCTACATTTTCCGCACCCAAAACACTTGGTTCGGATACAGTTAGCACCTTTTTGTATTTGTCAGCATCTTGCAGCATCTTCCGCCCATAGTATGGCGAAATGGCTAACGGTTTTTGCATCTGCACATGAATGCCTGCAGCAAAGCAATTTTCCGCAACCGTATGATGCAAGTCATGATTGAGCAACACCGAAACCGCATCCAATGGTTCTTCCTCGATCATTCTAAGGTAATCGGTATATACCACCGGCCGTTTGCCTAACCGTTTATGGGCATTCTCTGCAAAAGCCTCTGCTCTTTCCGCATTGAGATCACATACGGCAGCCAAATGAAACGTTTCCTGATTTGCTTTCTTTAGCGCTTCTAATCCTTCCAAGTGAGCTGTCGAAATCACTCCGCAGCCGATAAAACCTATCTTCATTCTGGCTTCCTCCTATTATTCAACCGGTTTTCTGCTTCTAAAAAAATAATAGGACATCTGATAATAATTGGGAAGTACGCACTTTTTCTTTATCTGGTAACCTTGAGGTTACCTATAAGGTAGCTTATAATGAATAAAATTCGAGGTTGAACCAATGGAGGGATTCGATTGGAAATGCTGGATAATCATACAGTCACTAATCATTGTTCGATAGAAAGATCACTTGATATTGTCGGCGGAAAATGGTCTTTCCTTGTGATCAGAGAAATGATGTTTCATGATCAAAAAAGATTCGGGGAAATAAAGCGGGCGGTCCCCGGGATCAGCGCAAAATCTTTAACCGATACATTGCGCCATCTCGAAAACAAAGGGGTTATTATCCGGACGGCTTATGCTACAGTCCCCACAACCGTCGAATATTCACTTACTGAAAAGGGACATGCTCTCCACGGAATCATTCATGAAATGAAAAAATGGGGTACCGACTGGGCTTAGGCCGGCACAAGACACTAAGTACAAAATGGCAAAGCCAAGAATGAATTGTCTTGGCTTTGCCATTTTTAATTGGGTTATGAAAGGAAATGTCCCCGTGCTTCCTTAGCGGTTCAGCAGGCTGCCCACATACCGCAGCAGTTCATTGGCACAGGTCGGGCAGTAGCCATGACCGTCAATGAGTCTTGCGCATACCTCGTTGATCCGCTTCAACTGGCTCTCATCCGGCGTTTTGGAGGAGGTGGTGATTTTGACGATGTCCTTAAGGTCTGTGAACAGCTTCTTCTCGATGGCTTCCCGAAGCCGGTCATGATTGCTGTATTCGAACTTCTTCCCTTTGCGTGAATAGGAGGAGATGCGGATCAGAATTTCCTCGCGGAATGCTTTTTTGGCATTCTCGGAGATGCCGATCTGCTCTTCAATAGAGCGCATAAGCCGCTCATCCGGCTCCATTTCCTCATCCGTCAGCGGGTCACGGATTTTGGACCAGTTGCAGAACGCCTCGATATTATCCAGATAATTCTCGAATAGTGTCTTGGCTGATTCCTCGAACGAGTAGACAAAAGCCTTCTGAACTTCGCTTTTGGCCAGAATATCGTATTCCTTCCGGGCAATGGAGATAAAGTTCAAATACCGCTCCCGCTCCTCCTTCGTAATGGAAGCATGCTGATCCAGGCCGTCCTTGATCGCCCGCAGCACATCCAAAGCGTTCATGCATTGCAGATCGCCCTTGATCAGCGCACTGGAAATGCGGTTGATGACATAACGCGGATCGACACCGGACATTCCTTCATCCTGGAACTCGGTCTGCATCTCCTTCAAATCCGCTTCCTTGTAGCCTTCAACCTCTTCGCCGTCGTACATCCGCAGCTTTTTGACAAGATCCATGCCCTGCTTCTTGCTCTCCTTCAGACGGGTTAGTATCGAAAAGATTGCAGCGGCACGCAGTGCGTGAGGCGCAATATGCACATGCTTCATGTCGCTCTGGCCGATCAGCTTGGCGTAAATTTTCTCCTCTTCGGATACCTTCAGGTTATATGGAACAGGCATAACGATCATCCGGGATTGGAGTGCTTCGTTTTTCTTATTGGAAATAAATGTTTTGTATTCCGATTCGTTGGTGTGAGCGATGATGAGCTCGTCGGCACTGATTAATGCAAATCTTCCCGCTTTAAAATTTCCCTCCTGAGTCAGTGACAGCAGGTTCCACAGAAACTTCTCGTCGCACTTCAGCATTTCCTGAAATTCCATCAGTCCGCGATTGGCTTTGTTCAGCTCTCCATCGAAGCGGTAGGCGCGCGGGTCAGACTCCGAGCCATATTCGGTTATGGTGGAAAAGTCGATGCTTCCCGTCAGGTCAGCGATATCCTGCGACTTCGGGTCGGATGGGCTGAAGGTTCCAATGCCAATCCGTTCTTCCTCTGACAAAAGCACACGAACAACCTTGACCTTCTCAATATTGCCGCTATACTCGTTCTTCAGCCGCATCTGGCAGGATGGGCACAGATTTCCCTCAATGCGCACGCCCAGTTCCTTCTCAATATGCGGTCTTAGCTCCAGCGGAATCAGATGCAGCGGGTCCTCATGCATTGGACAGCCTTCAATTCCGTATACAGCGCCTTGATCGGTTCGTGAATATTGCTCCAGCCCACGCTTCAGCAGTGTAACCAGTGTCGATTTTCCGCCGCTGACCGGTCCCATCAACAGCAGTATCCGTTTGCGTACGTCCAGTCGCCGTGCTGCCGAATGGAAATATTCCTCCACCAGCTTTTCGACGGCCCGATCCAGTCCGAATATCTCCTGTTCAAAAAATTTATACCGTTTGCGTCCGTTGATTTCCTCTACACCATGCGACTTGATCATGTCGTAAACACGGGCGTGAGCGGTCTTGGCGGGAGAGGGGTCTTTTCTAAGCAGTTCTATATACTCCTTAAAGGTTCCGTTCCACGCCATACGCTCATTCTCTGCCCGATACGAAGCTATACGTTCAAATATGTCCATTGCTCGCTGCCTCCTCACCTTGCGCTCCAATGCCGAAGTAGCATTCAAAAGTGTATTACATAACTATGCAGCGAGACCGCAATAGTTGACCTCTTTTTTGCTATGATATAATAGAGAATCATTAAACAACCCCACAAAGTGGCGCAGGAGTGAAGATCTATGGCAGTACGGCATGAAACGGAGCTGTATGCTCCTTTGAAGGTTTTTTTTGAAAAACAGGGATATGAAATTAAAGGCGAGGTACGGACCTGCGATATGGTGGGAATCCGAATAGATGAGGAGCAGCCTCTGATCGTGGAGATGAAAAAATCGTTCAACCTCTCCCTGCTGCTGCAAGGGGTCGAACGCCTGAAGCTCAGTGAAAATGTTTATCTCGCGGTTGAGCGCTGCCGGGACAAGAAGGGTGCGGTGAACCAGCGCTGGGGTGAGCTTGGTGAGCTGTGCCGCAGGCTTGGCCTTGGGTTAATCACCGTAGTCTTCTACAAGACGAAGCCCCCTCAGGTGGAGGTACTGGTTGAGCCGGGCGAAGCACCGCCTGTACGGCGAACCGGCGGACGGCGTAAAGAGCGCTTGCTGTACGAGTTCCATGAGCGCAGCGGGGATTACAATACCGGTGGCAGCACGCGGGTCAAGCTGGTTACAGCCTACCGTGAGAAAGCGCTGCGCGTTGCTGCTGCGGTCCGGGACATAGAAGCCGAAACGGCCAATTCTGCGGTAAATCAGGCGAAACAGGCAGGTATAACCCCAGCTGAGCTGCGGAAGCGAAGCGGCGTTCCGGGAGCGGCAGCAATACTTCAGAATAACTACTACGGCTGGTTCATCCGCATTGTCCGCGGCCGCTATTCCTTGACACCGGCCGGAGCAGCCGCACTTTTGGACTATTCCGCCATAACAAACGGCTACAAGGCTTCGGGGGCTAGTTCTTAACAGTCAGCTCCAAAACGAAGAGGCTGTCCCGTTAGCCATTTTTATGGCTTTTGGGACAGCCCCCGCTGCCTCTTTACTCTATTCGCCAGCTCAGCTGCGGGCTGTAAACTCTGTTACAGCCTCACTCATGAGATTCATGCCCAGCAGCAGCTCATCCCGCCCGGGATGGCTGAAGTTAAGGCGGATATAATCCCCTCCGCCTTCCACACAGCATAAGGTACCCGGCATGAAGGCTACGCCCTTACCCAGGGCACATTTAAGCAGCAGGTTCGCATCCAAACCCGGGGGAAGAGATACCCACAGAAACATGCCTCCTCTCGGAAGCTCATAGAAACTGTCTTTCCATGCAGGGCGTTTAAGCAGCTCCGCCATCAGCTTCAGCCGGGTGTTATATTCACGGTTCAACAATGAGATATGCTCCCGCAAATCGAAAGCGGAGACATCAAGCAGATGATGCAGGAGCTGTTGGTTCAAGGAACTGGATTGCCAGTCAGCCATCCCTTTAGCCGCTCCCATCATGCGGATCAGCTCGGGACTCCCGGCGGCCCAGCCCGTCCGCAGCGCTGGCGCAACTGTTTTGCTGAAGGAGCCAATATATAGAACATGTCCGCTTCGGCTGTCATTCTCAAGTGCATATAGTGACGGATACCGCCTAGCGGGATGCTCTCCGTATTTCTCGAAATGAAGATCACCGTAGGAATCATCCTCAACGATAAGCACATTATGCGCAGCGCACAGCTCCAGCACTTCCTTTCGCCGCTGCAGGCTCCACAGAATGCCGCTTGGGTTCGTGAAGCTTGGAGCAGCGAACAGCATCTTCGGACGATACTTCCGAATCTGCTCCCGCAAATGATCCGGCAGCAGGCCCTCTTTGTCGCCCTGAACCGGAATAATAAGAGCCCCCTGCATTCGCAGTGCCTGCAGACAGCCGGGAGAAGTCGGGTGCTCTACGAGTACACGATCACCCGGATCAATATATACCCTGGATAACAAATCGACAGCCTGCTGGCTGCCCGTAGTAAGCAAAACGCCGCCTTCGGCAACGGATACCCCTTTGGATTTAAACCAGTCGCCAGTGAGCCATTCCCGCAGCGGCCCGTAGCCCGCGGGGTCTCCATACTGGAGAGCTTCGGCATTGGCTGAAATCACGTTGGATGCCGCCTCCGCCAGCAGGGATAGCGGAAATAATTCTTCCGCAGGCAGCTCTTCAGCCAGTGATATCAACGAGCCTCTTCTTGTCTCCGTCCGAATACTTAATAGCGGTGAAGATAAGAGCGTATGCGCGCGAGCGGAAAACTCATATTTCATAAGGCATCCCCCTTCCCTCGTACCCAGATTATTCCGGCCGGTACGGCATTATGTCACCCCGCAGAAGCTATGCATACATTTGCTTGTTTTGTCTTGAGAACAGTGCAAATTTCTCTATCGCCTGCGCTCTGGTGGAAACGTTCAGCTTCACATAGATCTTCCGTAAATAATTGTCGATGGAACGCCGGCTTACTTCGATTTCCAGAGCAATCTTATCATAGGTAATCCCCTGTACAATCCGTTCCATGATAAACGTTTCTGTTCCAGTCAGCTGCAGAACGCCATCATACACCTGTGTGGATGCTGTAGGCAGGAAACCTTTATACATCCATTCCAGTGGCATGGAGAGGAAGCCCTCCCTTAATCCCCCGATGAGCTGCAGCAGTTGCCGCGGTGATGCTCCTTTGGATAATAATCCGCTGGCTCCCAGTTCCATAAGCGGCTGTAGAAGCTCCATAGCGTCATCATCCGTCATCACAACAAAATGAGTCGAAGGAGAGCTTTTTTTCATGTCCACAAGTACACTTTCTACTTCGCTTTCCGGCATCCGGTAATCCATTAGAACCAGTTCCGGATGCATCTCCCGAACGATGTCAGCGCATTCTTTCCAGGAGGCGCACATTCCCGTTACGCTCAGCTCCCCCCCTTCCTCCAAAATCAACTTTGTCCCTAGCATGCTTGTGGGATGACAGCCCACAAGGACCACCTGCCATACCTTCATCATTGACGCTTTGACCTCCTGCTATTTATGTAATTTACCCAGAGTGGAAAGCGCCGCAGCGTTTCCGTTCAAACGCATTCAAGGATGTATGATGACTTGTCCATAATTTCCCTCTATTACCTTGTATACGTCCATCAGATATTCCAATCTATAGTAATTTTAGCTCAGTAGTTTAATAGGATGCAATTACTTTTTACCCAGTTTTCTCTCTCTTTCATTTTTGCGAAAGCAGCAGAAGTCTGATAGAATGGGAACTTGTAAAAATATAGCTTGAGGTGATGTAATGCAGTCGTCAACGGAATCGTCTCCGGTACACTCACGCCGCGTGACTACAACGAGGAACGGCCCTTCCGTCAAATGGTTCTTACTCTTCTGGATATTGATGATTGGTCTTGGCGTTTATGCTGTTTACAGCTATACCAATCATCTCAAGGATCAGGTACTGAACCAGCTCAGCCTGCAAACCCAGCAGCAGCTTAACATTTTGAAGACGGACTGAGAACTTGAAGAAAGAGATGGACCTGCTCAAATGATCACGTCTGTAAAAAGAGTCAACCGTTTCTTTATGCTTGCTACAGCGCCGTTCATTGGCCTGCTCTTATGTCTATGGCTATACAGCCTCCGCTTCAGATAGAGTTGAAGGTGGGACAATACGTACCCGGTACCGGTCCGGTCCAGGAGACGGCGGCGCTTAAACATGACCTTACTAAAGCGAAGGAAGCTGCAGCTTACACTATTCATTCCGTGAGTGCCAGCGCTAAATTGTACAAGCAGACAACCGCCGTTATGAATTCCCTGGTAAGTACGGCCAAAGCCCAGACCACCCGTCCTGAAATCATTTATAACCGCCGCATAACGGCTAAGCTGGGCTTTCCTTACGGTGTGATCCACAGCAGCCGCATTTCGATAGAGTTATACCGGATGAATCCGGGAAACTATAAAGGCTATGCTATGAAAATCAAACTCAAGGATCCTTCTGCGATGACGATGAGCGTGGGTCAAGGCAGTCCCGGCGGGTCGGAAACTACGATGCAGGCTGTAAGACGCCACGGCGCAATAGCCGGTATAAATGCCAGCGGTTTTGCCGATAAAGGCGGCAAACGTTATCCATTAAGCACAACCATTGTCGGCGGACAATATCTATCCGGGTTTGAGTCCAGCTATAAAGACCTCAGCTTCGTCGGACTGAACAAATCGGGGAAGCTGATTGGAAGAAATTCAAAACAAGCTCTATGGCATGGGAGTAACAGATGCCTACAATCTCGATGGAGGCGGTTCTTCTTCACTGATCTTTAACGGGAAAGTTGTAAACAAGCCATCCGATGGATATCTTCGCCCCGTCCCAACAAATTTCCTGTTTTTCGAATAATTATTTCAATTTGTCTATGCAACATGTCACAATTTCATTTATTTTTATGAAACAGCAGGTTATAATAAGGCTAACGCATTCTGTCATTTGGAGGTGCCCAGCATGTCTTTCTCATTGACCTTTTGGATCGTCACCCTCGTATTTGTATTGTTTCTGGCCGGCATCTTGACCTCTTCTTACATTGACGACAAGACAAAGGGTCTGTAAGTCGTCGGCACTTCGTTCCAAAAAAGAAAGAGCGCCGCATCAGCATGCAAGCGCTCTTTCTTGTGTAACTTTTGTGTACAGTGGGAGACGCTGACAGCGTGACTCCCGGGCCTTAGGCGTGTCTCTGCAATTGAGTCATTTCGGAGAGGCACGCAGCGCAAATATAACGATCCTTATATTCACTTACCTCTTCCATTGACCCGCAGAACACACATTTAGGACGGTATCGCTCTAAAATGATATGGTCACCCTGCACCAAAATTTCAACCGGGTCACCTTCATTCATTTGATACCTTTTCCGCAGGGATTTAGGTAGAACAATTCTACCGAGCTGATCCACTTTTCGAACTACACCAGCAGGCTTCATATCTTACGGACACCTCTCCTGTTCAACTATTTATAACTACCTACTTATTACTTCTTTCGGCTTAATGAAAGATTTCGATATAGAAATGTCGAATCCTGCTGAAAAAAATAAAAATCCATGACTTCTTTTAGACAAGTTCCGGAAAATCCAGCTGGCGAAGCGCTTCATACACAATAATCGCCGCTGAGTTAGATAAATTCAGCGATCTTACGGCATTGCTCATCGGCATGCGAATTCTTGTTTCCTTCCCCGCTTCCAAAATATCCGCAGGCAAGCCCTTCGTTTCCTTACCAAATACGAAAAAATCTCCGTCCTGGTACGTGAAATCGCAATAGCGTTTCTCGGCTTTGGTCGTTGCATAGAAAAAACGGCCTTCTGTGTACTTCTCTAATACCTCGTTAAAAGAATCATGATACTCAAGTTGTACAGCATGCCAGTAATCCAGACCCGCCCGCTTCAGCGTAGCGTCGTCTGTACGAAATCCAAGCGGGCGAACCAGGTGCAGATGAACCCCGGTTGCCGCGCAGGTACGGGCAATGTTGCCGGTATTCGCCGGTATTTCCGGTTCGACCAGTACAATGTGCAGCGCCATAATGGTTGTGCATCCTCTCTGTGTACTTGTTGTTAATTATAGCTTCCGGTCTCCAGGCAAACAGAAAACCTCCCACCAAAAGGCGGAAGGCTGGAAAATAAGGTGCATTAACCCTGACTTTGACGGAAATGATTCATGAAGTCAACCAGTGCCTTAACGCTTTCGTAAGGAACAGCGTTGTAAATGGAGGCACGCAGACCGCCAACACTACGATGACCCTTAAGTCCGATAAAGCCTTCTTTTTCCGCAGCTTTGACGAACTGCTTCTCTGCTTCCTCCGATTGCATCCGGAAGGTCACATTCATGATGGAGCGGCTGCCTTGTTCTGCAACCCCGCGGTAGTATCCATCGCTTCCATCGATGGTGTCATACAGCAGACCCGCCTTATCACGGTTTTTGGATTCGACGCCGGCCAAACCGCCCTGTTCCCCGATCCATTTCAACACTTCATTAACCATATATATGGAAAAAGATGGTGGTGTATTGTAAAGAGAGTTATTTTTGTAATGGGTGTTGTAACGCATGATCATCGGGATGTTGGAAGGTGATTCGGCAATCAGCTCTTCCTTGGCGATCACAACAGTCACGCCGGACGGTCCGAGATTCTTTTGCGCACCTGCATAAATCAGCCCGAATTTATTAACGTCAAAGGAACGGCTCAGAATATCACTCGACATATCCCCGATCAAAGGAATGGAGCCGGAATCCGGGAACTCGGCATATTGCGTACCTTCAATTGTTTCGTTGGACGTAACATGCAGGTAAGCGGCATTGTCCGCAGCCTGAATTGATTTCAAATCTGGAATGGCGAGAAAAGATTTATCCTCTGAAGAAGCGGCAACATGAGCGCCTCCGGCCAATTTAGCTTCCTTGAACGCTTTGTCAGCCCAGCTGCCTGTCATGACGTAGCTGCCCACCTGGCCAGCAGAGATGAAATTCATCGGAATCATGGCAAACTGAGTGCTTGCGCCGCCTTGTAAGAACAATACCTTGTAGCCTTCAGGATTGCCGAGGAGCGAAAGCAGACGTTCCTGTGCTTCATTATGCACAGATTCGTATATTGCCCCGCGATGCGACATTTCCATAATGGACATTCCGCTTTCCCGGAAATCCACGAACTCCGCTTGCGCGCGTTCCAGTACTTCTAACGGCAGCGCCGCTGGACCAGCGTTAAAATTGTATGCTCTCTTGCTCAAAATTCTCTCCACCCTTTCTCTCCTATGAATATGGATATGGATATGATAGCAATAATCTTACACACCATCAAGTATAATTATTCACATAGGGGGTCACATTGTACTTGCTCAAACGGTAAAAAACTGATAATTTCTGTTCCAGCGCTGGCTTTGTCCCGGTGCCAGATCTATGTTTATGAAGACCTCCGGGGAAATCACATGCCGTTCCCCCCACAGCACCATTTGGGACACCTGAAAATCTCCGCTTTCACGCATACCCGCACCGGTCGGCGTATGAAGCAGCTCCCAATTCAGGTCTTCATCTCCTCTTTCCCAACCGGTCAGCTTACAGTAAAAAGGTCTGTCCGGCGTTCTGCTCCAGCTTATTCTTCCCCCGGATACCTCTAATAATTCAGCAGTAAAAGACGATTCAGGTTCCTCTATTTTTACGCTGCCAGGCAGCCTAAGCTCATAATAGCTCCCCACTTCATTATTGTCGATTCCGATAAAATTGTGGACGTATTCCTCTGTTTGAAAATGCATTGAGCCTTTGTTTTGAAGCTCATAAGCAATATTCAGCTTATCCTGACTAAGCGAAATGGTTTTGGTCAGTTGAATACTGTACCCGCGGCATTCCAAGGGATGAACCGTGAATTTAATCCCATGGAGACCATTCTCCAAACTCACCTTGAACCGATTCACATGATAATCATGATTAAAAGTGTAGGGGAAATTATTATGCTTTTGCAGCAATCCTACACCAGGCTTCGGAAACCAGCCGCCAACCGGCGCATTATCGTATCCAATTGCCCGGGAAATGCCAAACTCATTGCATAATCCTTTGCCGCCGCTACCTTCTCCGGAAACCAGACTTTCCGGCACACAAAAGGTATGATTACCCGGCATCAGAGTTACTTGAGTTATAAACCCTGTCCAGTCGAAGCGAGAGCCTTGATAAGCTCCAACATCGGCAATATCAACAGTAAGAATCCCGTTCGACAGCGTGTAACCCATACATGCCCATCCTTTCACCAGCATAATGTTAAAACGCCCGCTACCGCCGTTAGCAGCGGAGCGGGCGCTCTGAAATGCATTCCTTGCGTTATGCCAACTCAACCTCTATTACATGACAGTTACCGGCCTGCAGGGACGTTAATTCCGCCCGGGGAATGATCACACCCTCTGAGCCGCGCTGCAGCGTCACTGGACTGCCGTTCATGATGACGGAAGATATTTGGTACTCTCCGTAATTGGAGCGTTCTCCGTTCTTGTAGAGCACCTTAAGCTCGCGATCTGCAAATATCGTTTTGATAGAAGCATTGCCCTCAGCGTCAAACTGCTCCCGTACCAGCTTCGGCTCCAGCAGCAGATCGCCAAGTTTGCCCTTGATCCCAAAAACCTCGGTAACCATGGTCAACAGCAGCCAGCTCGCCGAGCCCGTCAGATATGGATACATGCCTCTACCCTGTTCGTTAATGTACTCGGGGATGCCGGGATACATCCGGCTAGTCTCAAAATCGGTACTAAGCTGATATAGAGACTCCAGCACTTTCCTGCCTTCCGCAACATAACCGCGTTTATATAGCGCATTGCCATACATAACCGTCATATGGCTGAACATCGCCCCGTTCTCTTTATGCCCAAAAGCAAAACCGAACGCACGCCCCAAATTTTGCTGAATGCCTCCGAAGCGCGAGTTAAGTCTGTAGCCGATTTTTTCATCCAGCAAATTCCGCTCTACCGAAGCAATAATTTGCGGTACCTGCTCCTCAGAGGCGGCATGGCCCAGCAGCGGGAATACTTGACCGGTAAGTGTCATCCGGACACCTTCCGCAAATTCCCCTTCCACCCGTTCACTGTCGTTATTGTAATATCCGTTAAACCAGCCGTGTCCCTCTCCGCTCTTAACCCATTCATTGCGGCGCAAGTGACTGAAGATCCACTCTGCTTTTTGCGCCAGATCATCGGCCACCTGATCAATATCAAGGGTTGCCTTTACTCCGCTTACTTTATTGGGGGCAGCGGCATAGAAGCGATCCAGCAGCGCAAGCTTGCTTGGTACGGAATCATAATCGGCTTTATCCATGAAAGAATCCATAAGAATTGTAATTTCCTCGGCGACCTGGATCACCTTTTGACCGGTCCGTTCCTTAAGGCTGCGCAGCAGCAGGGAGATGTCCAGAAGATTACTGCCATAGAAAGCCGTAAAAGTTACACTTTCACCACGCTCCGCTCCCATATCCAGCCCGTCGTTCCAGTCGGCACCCTCCAGCTTGATGTTATTGTGCTCTCCTACATTGAAGAACGGAACAAGATTCTGCAGAAGAATGTGCTCCAGTATCGAACCCTTGTATAGATCGCCTGCGGCGGTTCTGAGATCACTGCCGGCGGCTGGATCCCAGGTATGATCGCGTTTCCGGCAGCGGCTCATAAAGGTATCGCGGAAATAGCTCTGTTTCTGATTCAGAAAATCGAGGTCACCGCTCTGGTTCAAATACAGCATCGTCGTTAGAAACGGCCAGGCCCCATGATCCATCCACACCCGTGGAATATTGTTGCGATCGGCAATGAACTCGCCGGGATGCTGACCAATTATAGTCGCATTGCTGCCATCTATCCGGACTCCCGCATAATTGTTGAACAGCAGACTCCGTACTTCTGCAGGCTCCATAATGAGCAGCGCCAGGCAATCCTGCCACAAATCCCGCCAGCCCCGGCCCCCCCGGCCATAATCATGGTAGGGCAGGAAGGAATTGCCGTATAGTCTTCTGAGAACCGGCTGCAGTGTTACCCATTTCATCCAGCGGTCGGCATCAGGATCACCTGTATTGAATTCCACTGTATTTACTTTGTCACTCCAGAATGTTTTATTCTCTTCCAGCAACAAATCAAAAGATGAGGAGGAGCCGTATTTCTCCATCAGTGCCGGGATATCCATTCTGTCATCCTCAATAGCCATTACTACTACATACGAAACACTTTCCCCCGGCATCAAGGCAACGGTGGCAAAACGAAGCCCGCCCAGCGCCTCATAACCTTCTCTATGTACACCCTCCCCTGCGCTGACATCCGGGTTCCGGTTGATCACTACGGCTTCAGGCCAGTCCAGGCTACCGCCTTCTCCAATAAAGTCTTCCTGCACCGGGAAAAATCCAACAGGAGCTTTGCCGCTCCCCTCCACTCCAAACACTCCATAGGAGGTGTGATTGACGCGGTGTCCGTGCTCATCAAAGGAAAGGGCAGGCTGCACCTCAATCCCGTAGTCAGAGGTATAAATCCGATGTAGCAGTGAGGTAACATGCCGGTGATCCCGGAGATCATCAGCTGAACGTGCATATAGAGGAATTGCGGCTGTCGGTGTCAGCGTAAGCTGCTTATCCCCGGCATTCGTAAGCACAACCTTCATTAGCTCCACCTTATTATTGCCGTTTGGTACAAAGCTGGTAATCTGGGCCGTTACCCCCAGCTTCTTACTGCTGCGTGTCACTCTATGCCATAAGAACCCGGCCTCCAGTTCAGCCTCGTCGGCTTCATCACCGTAGAATTCAGCATTTTGCCGGGCCGAGTTTCCTGCTGCTGACCAAGCTCCCTTCCCATGGGCATAAACCCAGAAATTGCGGGATGCACGGGAATTGTGCAGATCTTCAACCGATAGAGGAGGAGTAAGGAATGTATTATGCCCCGAGGTTGCCATACCGTGAAGCTTGGGACTTACCGAAGACATCATGCCGCCCTCATTCACAAGCGGAAAATACAAATAACTGCTTCGGTCCGGCTGCCGTAGTCTAAAATCTCCAGCAGAGCCTGTAAATTCCCAGCCCTGTCTATTTTTTTGTTCCACTTTTTTCATCCTCTCCATGATTTAAAAATCTTACGCTTTAACTGCTCCCGCCAATGCCCCGTCTACAATATACTTCTGGATAAATGTGTACAAAACGATGAGAGGGGTGGAGACGATCATGATGCCACAAGCCAGCATAGGCCAATTGTTGCCATATTGACCGCGGAATTCTTTGAGACCGAAGGTAATCGGATAGTTGGTCGGACTTGGCAAATACATGACCGGCCCCACGAAATCATTCCAGATGCCAATCGCTGTCAGAATAACGCCAGTGGCAATAACCGGCTTCATCAGAGGAAGTATGATCCGGAATAAATAGCGGTTGTACCCGCAGCCGTCCATACCCGCAGCTTCATCCAGCTCCCGGCTGATCGATTTAATATATCCCGTGAACATCATGAACACGATACCGGTGCCGCTAGTTTTCAACAGAATATAACCGAGCTTCGTATCATAACCTACAAACCCAAGATCCTGCTTCAGAGCAAGCATAAGCTTAAACTGGGCTACCATCGGATTCGGGAGAAACTGTGACAGCAGGAAGAATAGATAAATGAGACCGCTCCACTTCACATAACCCCTTGCCACCGGAAAAGCTCCAAACAACGATACAATCAGGGTCAGTACTGTGGCTACGCCCGTGTACAGGAGACTGTTAGAGAAATAATCGGAGAAATTCCCGTCGATCCAGGCTTCCTTGTAGTTGTTCCACTGAATATTTTTGACGATGCCGATCGGATCAAGCAGGTACTCTGTAAAGGATTTAAAGGAAACGTTGAAAACAAACAGTAGCGGTACAATATACAATACAAGCATCACCACAACCAAGGCGTAGGAGAGGATTAAGATGGATTTGGAATTTTTCATTAATGCTCCACCTCTCTCTTACGCATTTGTCTTACAGCAACCACCACAAAGACAAGAATAATCAGGAACTGCACAACAGAAAGCGCCGAGGGAAGTCCCATAGCCAGGCTGCCGCGGAACGTTTCTTTATAAACGTCATAAGCCATCGTTCTCGTGTTAAAACGTCCGTCGGTTGTAGCGAGAATAATATCAAAGGTAGACATCGCACCGATGATAGACAGCAGCATATTTACCGTGAAGGATGGTGCGATGAGCGGAAACGTAATATTTTTAAAAGATTGCCACTTGCTGGTCCCGTCAATATATCCGGCTTCATACAGATCCTTAGGTACAGATTGCAGACCTGCAAGAAAGATCAGCATGGAGTAGCCCATATACATCCAGATTTGCACAAATATGATATAGCCAAACGCATGGGTGAAGCTTCCGAAGAACATATCCTTATATCCGAACAACGAATTATACAGCTGATTTACGGGCCCGCTGAGCGGATCGAACATCATGCCCCATACCAGTGCGACAACGGCGACACCAAGCACAACAGGCAAAAAGAATACCGCCCGGAAGAAATAATCGCCTTTCAGCTTCTGATTGATAATCACAGCCACAAGCAAGGCAACGCCATTCTGTACAACTGTAACGATGAACATGAAATAAAGAGTCCGAATAATGGAATCCACGCGTTCGCCTGAATTTCCGGAGTAAAAAACATCGTAATAATTATCAAGACCTACGAATTTCATTTGGCTTCCAGGCACATTTGTTATATCCGTAAAAGAATATATGACCGTCATCACCGAGGGTCCAAAGTAAAAAATAACATACAGCGACAGCGGCACCATTAACAGCAGCAGCGGAACATATCGCGAAAATCCTTTTCCGAATGGATACATCTCCCTCACCTACCAATCCCTATTCAATAAATGATCGGGGTCTGCAAAGGACAGACCCCGAATCCTATACAGTATGTTTAGTGTGTTTCCTGCTTATTTAGGAGCAGCAGCTTCCCATTCTTTTTGCTGTACATCAGCCAGCTCTTTAGCGGTTTTAAATTCGCCGCCCGGAGACAGGTATTCAGTGTGTACGCCTTCGGCTGCAAGGTGCTCGCCGACATTGTCACGGTTGATCATCAGAATTTCATAGGCAAGCTCGAAATTGCCGGCCAGGTATGGAGAAAGTTCCTTATCGATAAACTCGCTCGCGGTTTGTATGCCGTCTTGAGTCGGCAGGAACCCTGCGGCTTTAACATATTCTGTGTAGTTTTCCGGTGCGGAGAAGAACTCAAGCCACTTCAGTGCGCCTTCTTTGTTCGGACCTTTTTCCGCAGCGTACCAGGTTACATCGTATTTACCGACCAGGGAATTATTCTTTGCAGCATCTTCTGTAGCAGGGATTGGGAAGTAACCGAATTTCAGGTCAGGGTTTGCTGTAGCGATCGTTGGTGCATCCCAGGTTCCATCAGCGATCAAAGCAGCTTTGCCTGTAGCAAAGAAGGAAGGAGCAGTTGCATAGTCAATGCCCATGAATCCATCAATAATGTACTTGTCTTGCAATGTCTTCATTTTCTCCAGTACTTCAACGGCTTCAGCATCATTGTAAGCGGTTTTACCCGTCCATACGCCTTCAATCCATTTTTGTTGATCGCCGCCACCCAGAATTTTAGCCTGCAGGCCAAATACCGGAAGTTTCAGAGGCCATACATCTTTACCGGCAACTACGATAGGCACGATGTTCTTAGCTTTCAGCGTATCGAGAGTTTTAATAAACTCGGTCCATGTAGTCGGAACAGTCAGCCCGTTTTGCTCGAAAATTTCTTTGTTGTAGAAGAAGCCTGACATGGCTACTTTACCTGTTGGCAGCGCATACACTTTGCCGTTGTAGGTACCAGCTTTAGCGATATCATTCGCATTATAGTTTTTCACAAAAGCCTGGTCGCTAAGATCGGCGATCAGCCCCGAATCAATCCATTGCTGCCAATCCGGAATCTTCGCACCCGGCGTCCAATCCTTCGGTGACAATCTCATTCCCGACAAATCAGCCAAAATATCAACGTCGCCAGCGGTAATTCTGGCTCTTTGCGCTTGCTTGTATTCATCATCAGGACCTGTAGTTGTGTACTCAACTTTATATTCCGGGTATTTCTCTTCAAACTTCTTGTTAATTTCTTCGATTGATTTATTAATGTTTTCTTGCTTCCAGTGCAAAATCTTAATCACTGTTTTCTCTTTAGCTACCGGTGCCTCTGTGGCTTCACCGGCTGCCGCGTTATCCGGAGCATTAGTAGCCTCGCTGTTCGCGTTTTTGTTACCGCCTCCGCATGCTGATAATGAGAGCAGGAGAATTGAGCTCAACAAGATTGCAGAAAGCTTCTTCTTAACCATTTTGTTACCCCCCGATTAAAATTGGTGTGAAAACATTACGAAACACTAATTCCTTGCCGAAATTTTATGTTCGAGTGTTCGGAAAGCGGTTTCGTTAAATTCATTATTGCACCGTTTCTGTATTTTGTAAAGCATTTTTCCAAGAGAAGTTTTTTGATGTTTTTTAATACATTTACATGTAAAAACCCTTATACATCAACTTTTATTAGCATTTATTGTTTCAATAATTGTTGACTCCCAGAAGCAAAACTTATAAAATAATAACGAAACTATTTTCGTAATAGTTCTAATAAGGTTAATAACAGACCAAGCCATTCTAAAGAAAAGCACCATAAAAGGCTTGTTTCTACAATAAGGGGGACCTATATGGCCTATAATATTAAAGATATAGCGAAACTCGCGGGCGTTTCTGTATCGACAGTATCCAAAATCATTAATAATTACAGTGAGATTTCGGAAGAAACAAAGACGCGTGTACTCCGGATTATGAAGGAAACGGGCTTTTCCCCTTCCAGTTCCAAGATGCCGGCTAATAAAAACTCCAATCTGATTGGAGTTATCTTTGCCGGAATGCTGAATGTTGATTTCACCCACCCTTTTTTCGTGGAGGTGCTGAACTCCTTTAAAAAACAAATGGGCTTACTCGGCTACGATCTCGTCTTTTTCTCCAATGAAAAATTTCAAAGCGGCGGCAATAATGATTATCTGGCCCGTTGTCAGCATTTTAATGTGGACGGCTGTATTCTGATCTCCGGTCAGGAGCTGGAGTCATCCATCCAGCAGCTGGACGAGAGCGCAATTCCCTGTATTGGCGTGGATATGAAGCTGTCCGGTCCAAGCTCCGGCTATATTATGTCGGATAACTATAAAATGTCTTCGAAAGCTGTGGAGCATTTTTATTTAATGGGCTACCGGGAGTTAGGTTATATAGGGAGCACATGGGAATCCGATATCTCCAACATGCGCGAAAGTGGTTACCGCAGCGCCATTGAAGGTTTTGGCCTACGGTTGAATGAAAATTGGTTCCTGAACGGGGAACATTTTTTCGAAGCCAGCGGTTATGAAACCATGCGTAGAATGATAGCGGCGGGTGATCTGCCCCGGGCTATTTATGCCGCCTCTGATCAGCTTGCAATCGGAGCGATTCGGGCACTCAAGGAGTTCTCTTTATCGGTTCCGGAGACCATTGCGATCATCGGATGTGACGATATTGAGGCATGCAGCTATACATCGCCCCCTTTAAGCACCATCAGGCAAAATAAAGAGAAGATCGGGCGACTTGCAGCATTGATGTTATACGATTTAATAAATAACCAGTCGGGTGCCAGTTCCTTTATAGTGGAGCCTGAGCTCATTGTACGGGAGTCCTGTGGCAGCAAGCTCAATCTAACTGCTCACTTCTGAATAACATCACTGCACCGCTGTAAAGAGGCGCTAAGACACTGTGACGCTATCCTTTACCCCATACAACCCTCAAACCTTATCAATTACAGAATAAACATGACATCACCTGTAACAAAAGAAAACCCTTGGGAAGTTTCCCAAGGGTTTTCCAATATCCATTAGTTTAAAGAAGTTTTATACATCGAAGTACAGGGAATATTCGTGCGGATGAACACGGATAGCAACCGCTTGTGCTTCGGAACGTTTCAGACCGATATAGTTATCGATAAAGTCTTTAGTGAATACGCCGCCTTCAGTAAGGAATTCGTAGTCAGCTTCCAGAGCGTCAAGCGCTTCGTCCAGTGTACCAGGAACGCTGCGGATCTTCTCTTTGTCTGCATCAGACAGTTCATAAATGTTCTTATCAAGAGGACCGTAACCCATCTCTTCAGGGTTGATTTTCTTCTTGATGCCGTCCAGGCCTGCCATCAGCATTGCGGAGAATGCCAGGTAAGGGTTAGCCGTGGAGTCCGGTGTACGGAACTCGATACGACAGCCTTTAGGAGTAACGGCTGCAACCGGGATACGTACTGCAGCAGAACGGTTACCTTTGGAGAATACGAGGTTAACCGGTGCTTCATAACCAGGTACCAGACGTTTGAACGAGTTGGTACTAGGGTTAGTCAGTGCGATCAATGCCGGAGCATGGTACAGGATACCGCCGATGTAGTGCATAGCCATTTCACTCAGGTTGGCATAAGATCCTTTTTCATAGAACAAAGGAGTATCACCGTTGAAGATCGATTGGTGCACGTGCATACCGCTACCATTATCGCCGAACAGCGGTTTTGGCATGAAGGTTGCTACCTTGCCATATTGACGTGCAGTGTTTTGAACGATGTATTTGTAAGTAAGGAGATTGTCAGCAGTTTTCTTCAGGGTATCAAAACGGAAGTTAATTTCCGCTTGTCCTGCAGTCGCTACTTCATGGTGATGACGTTCAATGCGCAGTCCTGCTTCAGCAAGCAAACGACACATTTCACTGCGGATATCCTGTTGGCTGTCTACCGGTGCTACAGGTACATAACCACCTTTAACGCCAACCTTGAATGCAAGGTTTCCGCCTTCATCTTTACGTGCTGTGTTCCAAGCGGCTTCTTCGGAATCTACGAAGAAGGAGGAACTGTTCATTCCGCTCTCATAACGTACATCATCAAAGATAAAGAACTCGGACTCCGGTGCAAAGAATGCTGCTGTTCCTACTCCGCTTGCTTGCAGGAACTCTTCTGCTTTTACAGCGATACCGCGCGGATCGCGCTCATAACGTTCGCCATCAGGAGTGAAAATGTCGCACATGATGTTAAGTGTCGGGTGAGCGGTAAAAGGATCGATGTATGTTGTACCAGGATCCGGCATCATTACCATATCTGATTCTTCAATACCGCGGAAGCCTGTAATGGAAGAACCGTCAAAAGCTACACCATTCACAAAAGTTTCTTCTTCTACTTCAGTAGCGGGCAACGAAATATGGTGGGCACGTCCACCTAAATCTACAAACCGAAAATCTACCCATTCGATGTTGTTCTCTTTAATCGTTTGCAACACTTTTTCAACCGACATGAATTTTTTCCTCCCCAAGTTACGAACATTAAGCCGTTCATAGTATGCAAATGTTCTTGTTTTGATTGTTTTTGCTGTCGTCATTATAAATCTCAAACCTAACATCGTCAATGCTTATGTAAGGTATTTCTTATTCCAATGTGAGATATTCTGACGCTTTAGTGAATTTCATTGCAACTGATCATTCTATCACAACTTTCGCAAGGGTCAAAACCGCAAGACAACCCCTTCCCCCGCCAAAAGCGGAAGAAGAGGGCAGGTATATGTTATCGTTTGGTAAGTTTATACTGTAGGAACCACTTCCTGGAAAGTGGAGAATTTGCGCCCCACCAGCGGGGCTAGCTTCTCCAGATCCTTCAATAAATTGCTGAATTGATCAGGGAACAGGGATTGAACTCCATCCCCTGTCATAGAATTGTCCGGATCGGTATGCATTTCAATGATCAGGCCGTTTGCACCGGCGGCAACCGATGCCTTCGCCATAGGCTCCACGAGTTCACGGCGCCCTGTTCCATGACTCGGATCAGAGATGACCGGGAGATGGCTCAAACTTTGGAGTACAGGAATTGCAGAGAGATCCAATGTATTGCGGGTGTACGTCTCAAAGGTGCGGATTCCACGCTCACAAAGCATTACATCCCGATTTCCTCCCGCCAAAATGTACTCGGCTGCATTAAGCAGCTCGTCATAGGTAGCACTGAAGCCGCGCTTCAGCAGCACCGGACGTCCGCAGGTTCCAAGCTTGCGCAGCAAATCGAAGTTTTGCATATTACGTGTTCCTACCTGCAAAATATCGGCATGCTCGGCGCAAATATCCACATACTCTGGCGTCATTACCTCAGTAATTGTCAGCAGTCCGTGACGTCTGCCCGCTTCAGCCATCATGGTCAGACCTTCTACCCCAACACCCTGGAAGCTGTAAGGTCCGGTACGAGGTTTAAATGCGCCCCCGCGGAGCACCTGTGCACCTGCCGCTTTGACAAGACGTGCTATTTCATCAATCTGCTCCGGTGATTCCACTGCGCAGGGTCCTCCCATAATAGCGAGGTTCTCTCCGCCGATCTTTACGCCGCGTATATCAATAACGGTATCCTCCGGATGAAAATCACGGCTGGCCAGCTTGTAGGACTTTGTGATTTTGACAACATTCTCCACGCCCTTCATTTGCCGCAGATGCTCCGCCAGCTTTGGAGTAACTCCCCCTACCAAACCTATGACCGTCCGGTCCGCTCCCCGCGAAATATGTACCTGCAGCCCTTCCTTCTCAATCACAGAAATAATGTCCTGAACCTGCTCTTCCGGTGTTTGGTTGGATGTAATAACGATCATAATAAATTCTTCCCTTCTCAACTGTATATTATTTAAATTTCATAAAATACTATTTCGCTAAGACGCTTTTAAGCTTTTATGCTTTTAATCACTAAAGCAATATTAATCGAATTTTTCCAATTCGTCAACCCCGACCAGGCAACAAACTTTCAGCGAAACCCTCTTTCGGTGTTGTGAGTACACTGAAGCCCTCATGAAAGCAGGATACAGTGTACTCTTTGCTATTTAAGGCCAATCAGGCGAATTGTTCATTCGTCCTTACGATGGACTCGCGGTCTTGCTTGTATTCTTAACCGGTGGAAGCAACTTCGCCATGTTCACCGTACGCTTGATTTCCCAAGTCTCGGGAAGCGCAGGATCGTACTGCTCCAGATATGCGATAACTTCCTTCGTAATCGGTGTAGGTGTAGAAGCGCCGGATGTAACACCCACCTTGGTGATACCCTGCAGCCATTCCGTTTTCAGCTCTGATACGTCAGAAATACGGTATGCGGGTACGCCCGCAATTTCTTGTGAGACCTGCGCCAGACGATTAGAGTTGTTGCTGCGCGGATCTCCAACTACGATGACAAGTTCCGTCTGTCCCGCCTGCTCGGCTACGGCTTCCTGCCGTACCTGAGTTGCCATGCATATCTCGTTATGCACTTCAGCACCCTGGAAGTTCTCCAGCAGTTTTTTCATGATATGCTTGATATCCCATTGGCTCATCGTCGTCTGGTTCGTGATCACAATACGCGATGACGGAATAGACAAAGAAGCTATCTCTGCTTCCGTTTCAATCAGATGAACATGCTCCGGGGCAATGCCGACGGCACCCTCAGGTTCCGGATGTCCCTTCTTCCCGATGTAAATGACTTCATAGCCCTCTTCGACCTTTTCTTTAATGAGATCATGCGTCTTGGTTACATCGGGACAGGTGGCATCCACAGTGGTCAGCCCCTTCGCCCGGGCCATTCTGCGTACCTCCGGCGAAACGCCGTGGGCTGTGAAGATAACGGTACCGCTGTCTATTTTGTCCAGAATATCAAGACGGTTGTGGCCGTCCAGTGTAATAATGCCATCGTCCTCGAATGAGTTGGTAACATGACTGTTATGAACAATCATTCCCAATATATAAATCGGCCGGGGCAAATCGAGGTTTTGTGCAGCCTGCCGCGCCATTACCATGGCATCGACGACACCATAGCAATATCCCCGGGGAGAAATTTTAATGACTTCCATGACTTCACCAGCTTTCTGCTGTCATTGACTGTAATATAAGACCCGCTTAATTATACCCTACTCCAGCGGTGGAGCAAAGAGAAGCGGCAGCCAGATCACAAATGTTGTTCCCTCACCCTGCCGTGTGACAACCTCGACCGAGCCTCCATGCTCATCTATTATCCATTTGGCTATGGACAGTCCGAGACCGATCCCCTCGGTAATCCCGCGGGATTCATCTGCACGATAAAAACGGTCAAAGATGTGCGGAACCTCGTTTTTGTCCATCCCAATGCCGGTATCCGTTATGCGGATCCCTATCTGGCTCTGATAAAATACAGTGTCCAAAGACACCGTGCCAGACGGCGTGTATTTGAAGGCATTATCAATAAAGATAAACAGCATTTGCTGTAAATAATCCTTATTCCCGACGATATATTTGCCATTTAACTGGGTCATATCGCCTACCGCCCATTCCGCCTGATGGGGCAGAAAAGCGGCGCGGCGTGCTACGTCTGTCATCATAGGCTCCAGCGCTACCGGCTCCTTGTCAAAGGTGCGCCCCGTATCTGCGCGGGCCAAAGACAGCATATCGGCTACGAGCCGGCTCATTCGTTTAGCTTCGTCGGCAATGTCACGCACGGACTCTACGGACATCTGACGAATCGCGGCTTCATCCAGCGAAGGATTTTGTCCGGGTTCCAGCTCCCATACCTTCTGCAGCAAATCAATGTTCCCGCGTATGGTCGTCAGCGGAGTCCTTAGCTCATGCGAAGCATCAGAAACAAAGCGCCGCTGCGCGGCATAAGAATCCTCAAGCTCCTTATAAAAGCCTTCCATACGCCCAAGCATGCTGTTGACCGTCTGAATAAGTCTGCCGATTTCATCGGGAGGCCCGTCATATTCGATCCGTGAGCTAAGGTCTGTTCCGGTCTGAATGCCGTTTGCCGCCTCAATAACTTTACCTATCGGGCTCATCGATTTCCGCGCCAGGAACAGGCCGAAGGTGAACGCTGCCAGCAGCATAGCAAATGAGCCGACGAGGAGGATATTTTTCAACCTTTCCAACTGCTTATCTTCCTGACTGGTCGGTGCCGCAACCTGAAGCACTGCCAGAGGCTTGTTGTCAGGATTCAATAGAGGCATCTGATACATAATGAAATGATAGCCTTCCAGACTTAGCTGCTTAAATCCTTTTTCGTCCTGTATTCTTTCACGCTCAGGAATATCGAATTTCAAGCCAAGGTTGCTCATAGTATCCGATTGCTGGATCATTTTGCTGTCATAAATATAAATTTGCACCACCATATTGGCTTCTTCCAAACGATCCGCTTGGGTTAAATTCACATCAACATTCAATAAGGAACCATCATAATCCCAATGAGGCCTTAGCTTCAGTTGTTCCGCCTGTCTTTGCACACGATCCTTTAGATCGCCATACGTATTAATATATACAAAACCGTAAATTGCGGCTGAAAAGGCCAGCAGCATAACGGCCAAAATCCCTGAATACCATGCAGTCAGCCGCAATTTTATCGACATATTAATTGTCACCTCTTAGAATATAACCGGCTCCCCGGATCGTTTGAATCAGGCGTTTACCTCCATGCTCCTCTGTTTTTTGACGAAGCATCGCTATATACACCTCAAGCACATTGGATTCTCCACTGTAATCATAGCCCCAAATTTTATCCATGATAAGATCACGGGATAAGACCCGCTTGGGGTTCTGCATGAAGAGGTGCAGCAATTCAAATTCTTTGGCTGTGAGCTCCAGGCGCTTGCCGCCACGCGTTACTTCACGGGAGTCTACATCTAAGATTATGTCCTCATAATGAACTGATTGATCCAGACTCCCGCTTTGCTCACTCTTACGACGCAGCAGTGCACGGACACGTGCCAAGAGCTCCTCCAGGGCAAATGGCTTAACCAGATAGTCGTCCGCTCCCATATCAAGCCCTTTTACCCGGTGTTCCACTTCATCCTTTGCCGTAAGCATTAATATAGGCACAGAGCTTCCGCCCTCCCGCAGCCGCCGGCATACTTCGAATCCGTCCACCTGCGGCATCATCACATCCAGAATAACCACATCCGGATCACTATTCAGAACAGCACGCAGTCCATCGGCCCCATTCACAGCGGTTTTTACATCATAGCCTTCAAAAGCAAGGCCCCGGCGGAGCATGGATATGATTTTCTCGTCGTCATCAATAATTAAAATATTCGGTCGCATCAAGCAGCCCCCATTGTCCTGTCTGTTTAACAACTATTGTATCAATGAATTCGTAGATTGACATCCCGGTGCAGCAAAAACGGAAGGGCTGCCCCTTCCGCTTCTGAATTCCCCGTCCGGATTGGTTACTGTCGCTGAGTTTGAGTAGTATCGAAGTCGTTTTTGTTACCGATCGTAATCGGAAGATCCAGCGTTTTACCATCGCGGACTACATTCAGCGTGGCTTTGTCACCAACCTTAAGGGTTTGAATGAAATCGACCAATTCCTGACTAGTTGCATATTTTGTGCCGTTTACCCCTGAAATGATATCATAAGGGCGCAGATCGGCTACGTAAGCAGGGGACTTATAAATAATCTCAGCTACAACGGAACCTTCTTTAATATCAGTGCCCATTTGTTTGGCCACTTCATCCGTAATCGTCATAAGAGATGCGCCGATAAAGGGAACCGGTTCTTTCGGAATAGCCTGATTTGCTTCAAGCTTATCAAGAACTTCTTTAATCGTGTTTACCGATATAGCGAAACCGATACCTTGCGAATCCGTACTGACAGCTACGTTCATGCCTATGACTTGGCCGCTCATATTAAGCAGTGGACCACCGGAATTACCGGGGTTAATCGAAGCATCTGTCTGCAGCAGGTCCTTATAGTTGCGGGTGCCGCTGCCATCTTCTTCATTGATATCAATACTCCGTCCTTTGGCACTCAGAACACCGGCTGTTACCGTATGATCGAAGCCCTGAGGGTTACCGATTGCCACTACCTCCGAGCCTACCTTCAATGAATCGGAATCACCCAGCGCCACTACAGGAAAGCTGTTGTCTCCCTCTATTTTCAGAACAGCCAAATCCAGATCCTTGCTGGAGCCCAGCAGCTTCGCTTCATAAGGTTTGGTATTGCCATCCAGTGTGACCTGAATAACATCCGCACCATTAATTACGTGCTGGTTAGTCAAAATATATCCGGCTTTATCATAGATAAAACCTGTTCCTATTCCATAAGGGACCAGCTGTGTATTCGAGTCCGATTGGGACCCTGAATCCGGCTGCGACTGCTGCGGAGAACCAAACTGGTCACCGAAAAAGAATTGGGAGAACGGATCGCTCAAATTAGGATTGCTTTGACTTCGCGAACTGGAATTCACCAGGGTCTCAATCTTGACAACTGCTGGTCCTACACCATCCACTACGCTTGAAACATCTCCTGATCCGGTGATCAAAGCTGTAGTAGCAGTGGAAGGTGCTACGCTTGCACTCTCACTGGTCGCCTTAGCAGCCGCCGTTACGGAAACCGCTTCAGGTTCTGAGGTGAACCAGTTGCCCCGGTCTGCCGCAAACATAGAGCCTGACAGAACGATCATCCCGGCCAGAAAAGAAATCAGCACACTCTTGAAAGAGCTCTTCGGCTTGCGGTTATACTGCCAACCGTTGCCGCCGTCAGAGCCATTCCCTCCATTTCCGTTACGGCCTCCTCCGTTTCCGTCAAAGCCGGTGGTACGAATGGATGTGCTGTAAGGAATCGGCTTCACAGGCTGTGGAGGTGTAATCTCAACCCGCTCCGGCTCCCGCCGATTATAATGCTCTACCCCATCCGATTCATCCTTGTTAATAGATTTAAAAGGTCCATAGGAATAATAGTATGATGATCCTGATTCGGACTGACCGCTGCCGCTGTTCCAATCCCGATCCGGTGACGGTTCATTATCACGAGTGAATCTGTTTTTGTTGTCGTCCATGTTTCTTACCTCCCGCGCCCTGTCTGCCTGACAAGGAGTATTTGTTTTCTTGTCTTGTCTTTATTTTGTACTTTAAACCTTAAGGTCACATTAAAAACAATTTAAGCTTAGATAAAATCGGGGAGGGGTACTCGGGCTCCACCGCTGTTGAAATCGTGTTCCCTGAATTTACCCTGCGGGTGGAACACGATTTCAAAGGCGGACGTAAACTTTCCGCTCCGATACCCCTCCCCTAAGCAGGGAAGCATAAGAAGAAACGGGTGCCGTCCTTAAAGGGACGGCACCCGTTTCTCGTAAAAATAGAAGGAAAAAGTATGGAGTGAAACTATAGTTTCATCCAATTTCCATGTTTTCTGTTGCTGGACAAGCTTCCGGCAATCTGGAAAGTCCGTTTATTTGACGTTGACTCTAGTTTGTAGTTTTCCCAATTATAACAGTCACCCATTTGAGAAATGCTGATTTGGTCACCAGTGGCGCAGATAATGGTAAGCATGAGCATTTAATAAGATTAACCTATTCCCATGACAGAGAGTTTATAAACTGAATCGTTTGATCGCCTTCAACAATCTCACCGATAGGGTAAGCCTCGCAGCCTTTTGACTCCAGATGCTGCATGATAAAACCTGCTTCGTTCTTGGAAGCGACCAGCACGATGCCTACTCCCATATTAAAGGTACGGAGCATGTCTTTATCGTCTACACTGCCGTAACGCTTAATAGTCTTGAAAACTTGCGGTACTCGGATTTGATCAAGATTAATTCGAGCAGCAGTATGAATAGGCAAAATGCGATTCAGATTCCCTTCTATTCCGCCTCCAGTGATATGGGCCAGACCGTGCATTAAGGAAGTATCGAATAAGCCTTCCAACTCTTGGTAATAACACTTATGGGGTTGCAAAATAGTATCCATAAACGATTTTCCGGCTATGTTTTCCGTTTTTATTTCGGGACGCTCCTCCATTAATTTGCGAACCAGCGAGTATCCGTTAGTATGAAGCCCATTGGAGGCCAACGCAAGAACAACATCCCCAGCTTTTATGCGGGAGCCGTCAATAATTTTGCTTTTATCCACCACCCCTAGGATGCTTGCATTCAGCATATAACCGCCTTCGGGCAACACACGCGGCTGCTCGGAAGTTTCTCCACCGATAAGCTGGCAACCCTGCTTCCTGCTAGCGTCGGCAATGGTGCGAACAATACGGAGCACAATTTCTTTTTCTATTTTTCCGCACAGAATAATATCGAGGACAACCTCAGGCTTTGCCCCCATTACGATGATATCGTTGATTAAGTGATTGATGAGGTCATAGCATATACTCTCGACCTTATCCAGCTCGAAAGCCAACAATTGCTTCGAGCCAGGTTCTTCCGCTTTAAGAACCAATACCGGATTGTCGACACCAGGAAATTTGGCTTCAAATAAAGAAGCAAAGGCCCCAGGACGGTTTAATATTCTGGAGTCACTTGTTTCCATGCTGTCAGCCATTTCTCTTTTGGTTTCGTCAGCGTTTTCAATATTAACGCCCGATGATTTATAAGAAAATTCTTGAGTCATGTGTTCGCCCCCCACTGTTTTATTCAAAAGTTGATTTTAAATATATGCGCTCAATCTCGCATCGCTGTCCTTGTGATAATACATGCATAACCTGATCGGCGACATCATCGGCATAAAGTGAAATCGGACGGTCTCCCGGCTTTTTTCCATTAAAAAAGGTGTCGACACGTCCCGGACCGATAGTTGTAACTGTAATCGGAGTTCCTTTCAATTCCTGCCTGACGGAATCTGCGAAGCCTCGAAGACCGAATTTCGAAGCGCAATATAAACTACCTTCGGCAAATCCTATATGATCTGCGTCGGAGGTAATATGAATCAGCCTACCGAAACTTGATTCCAATGATCCAGCTCCAAATCTTCTGCTAAAGCGAACTTGCCTATTCCTGCGTTATTGATTAAGATATCGATCCCCCCGGATTCCTGCACTACTTGAAGTATGGTTTTAATAGAGAGGGATAAATCTGTAAGATCACAAGAATACAAATTCAGGTTAGCGGTCAAATCGAGTGTGACATCTTGAGGATTTTTCGTAATGGCATAAACAGTGTATTCGCCCTGATTAATTAGCTTTCTAGCGATTACTTTCCCAATACCCTTACTACATCCCGTTAATAGTACAGTTTTGTTCTTTATGACTCATCAGCTCCATTATCGTTGTTATCAGATTTTCAGTCTGATTGCGCACGGTATGTTTACTAACAAGCACAATTTGGGATTTATAAAAAATACTTTCTTCCGTCAAATTATGCAATAGTAAAGTTTTCCCGGTTTCCACGCAATCCACACAGCAATTGTAAATACTTGGTACTAGCGCTTCGCTTGATCCTGATATATTATCGATGGTTACATTATTTTTGTTGGTCCTGCTGAAAAAATCACGAGTAATTCTTGGGAACTCCGTGATACAGCGAATGGTCGTGTTCTCGCTTAATACAGGACTATCTTTATCACTGATTAGGCTAATCCGGGTATCGCACCAGTCGAGTTCCTTATGAATGTATAGATCGGAACCATTCTCATAAAGCCATTCTGTGGAGGTGATCCCTAAATCCAAATATCCTAATTCAATAAGTCTTGGAATATCTCTATGTTTCAGCAAATAATAATGAATATCACCTTGATCAAAAAATGCAGCTTGTCTTTGTTAATGGGAACTCTTAATAAGTCTTCAATTAACGAGATAGACTTTCGCTTTACGACTCCTTTAGGCATTCCGAAACGAATCAACGCTTCGGTTTATTGCTCTCTACCGGGGATATAGCAGCACAATATACAATTAAACGATCATTGGCTGCTATATTAGGTGTTTTAGCTGCAGAAAATACAATTAAGCTAATAATATTGGAATGACGAGCATGTGCATGTGTACTAGCTCCAGGTAACAAGAGAACTTCCAATTCAGATGCCATAATAAACATGGCGAGTCAACTACCCCTGCGCCCAGCCCTTGCGGTGGGCGTAGATTGCAAGCTGCGTACGATCGTCCAGCTCGCATTTCATCAGCAGGTTACTTACATGCGTCTTCACGGTCTTGATGCTGATATGAAGCTCCTCGCCGATATCCTTGTTGGTTTTGCCCTCGGCGATGAGAAGCAGGACTTCTTTCTCGCGTTCGGTAAGTCCGGAGGAGTCGCCCTGAACGGTCCGTTGGCGGATACCGCGTGTCAGTGCCTGCGATACATCCCCGGTCATCACCGGCATGCCGCGGTACGCTCCTTGCAGCGCATAGATCAGTTCCTCTGCCGACACTGTTTTTAAGACATAACTGACAGCACCTGCTTCAATGGCATCCACTACAAGATCGTCTTCCAGGAAGCTGGTCAGTATTACTATTTTCAAAGCGGGAAATTCCTTCAGTACAGCTCTTGTGGTCTCCGCACCGTTCATCACCGGCATCATAAGGTCCATCAGCACGAGGTCAGGCAAACCTCCATCCCAGCCGGTCCGCAGCATTTCCAGCGCTTTCAGCCCATTGGCGGCTTCTCCAATCACTTCAAATGTGGGCTCAAGCATCAAATAGGTTTTGAGGCCCATCCGGACCATGTCATGATCATCAACGAGCAATATTTTAATAGCACTCATCTTACTTTATGCCTCCTCTTCCCCGTCGCTCTCTGCATCTACAGCGGTGAGCTGTGGTCTCTCGTTTTTCTGAACAAACTTGGGAATATGTACGCGGATCGTCGTTCCAGCACCCTTGCGGCTTATAATCTCTACCTGGCCGCCCAGCTTTTCCGCACGCTCTCTCATGGTAATCAAGCCGTAAGATCCATGCTTATTCTGCATAAGCTCAAAACCGTGCCCATCATCGCTGATACTCAGCACTACCTGCCGTGGCCCTTCACGCAGCGACAGGCTTACAAGCCGTGCTCCCGCATGCTTCACGATATTCGCCATGGCTTCCTGAATAATAAGGAACAGCTGATGCTCAATGGCCTCGGAAAGCTCTCCTTGCAGCTCCAGCTCCTTCATGCCCTTCAGACCGTTCTGGCGGCAATAATCCGGGAACCATTTCTCCAGCGCCTCGAACAGATTCCTGCCTTCCAGCTCTACTGGACGCAATTGTGCAATGAGCGCTCTCATCTGTTTTTGGGCCATTTGCGACATCGTGATCAACTGATCCATTACCGTTTTTCCCTGTGCTTCATTCCGTTCGAGCACTTTTGGCAGGGAGGAGGCGGACATGTGAATAGCGAACAGCTGCTGGCTCACCGTATCATGCAGATCCCGGGCCATCCGCCGCCGTTCCTCCAGAACCGCGCTCTCCGAAGCTTTCTCCTTCTCAATGACCTCCTGTTCGCCGAGACGCTGCAGCAGCTTCATTTTGTTCTCAACGGTATCCATCATGACATTAAACTCATGGTAAACTCTCGCAAAAGACGGATCATCGCTCTCCGGCATCCGGACAGAAAGATTGCCCTTGGCTACCTGCAGCATATTCAGATCAATATGATCGATCCGCCGCTGAATTCGCTGACCCGCCATATACCCGAGTACAATGGTAAAAAGTATAATTCCCAGACTTAAATACAGCCACATCCGGTAATCGACAACCTTTATATAACCAAGACAGCTTCCGGCATAGATCAGTGCTGCAGACACAACCCCGCTGAGGAGAAAATAAATCTGCAGCACCCACTTTGTATTTTTAAAAAGAGTTCCCATGCTTAGCCCACCGTTTTAACCTTAATATCTCCGATGAAGGCGCTAACGTTAATGCGGATTTTTTTGCCCGCTTCCTTGTAGTAGGGGGTCTTGCATTGAGCATTGCTCATAAACCCGCCGCGCGACTGGTCCAGCACCTGCATATCGCCGATAAAAGAACTGCTGTTCACCGAAATGCCCAGGTCCATATCATCCGGAATATAGACTTTGATATCCCCGACAAAAGCGGAAATATTTATCTTCGTCTCGCCGTAGGGAATTTGCGCATTGGTCAGATCGAGCACCGTGTCACCGATAAATTGCGACAGGTTCGTATTTTTCAATTGAAAATGTTCCCGCCCCATGTGGATATCCCCGATAAACGCTGAGCGGTTCGTCGTATCTTTGCACTTATTGTTATCGTGAAACTCCTCATGCCAGTGGGCATCGTGCTTGCGGGCATGCCGCTCCATCCGTTCCTGGTATCTGCGCTCATGGCGCTCCCGCTTCTCTCTCCAGCGGGATTCCGCATGGGAGTGCAGACCGGGATTGTCCTCTTGATCCTTGCTAAGATAACGATCCCAATCGGTCTTGCCGCCTGCTGCCGCTTGACTTCCAAGGACATCCTGTTCGCCCGCAGGCTTGCCGAATTTCTCTGCAAATTGTTCGTCGAGGGTGGACTCCAGCGGTTTCGGAGGCTCCACGTTTACCGGTCCCTTATCCGGCGGGAAGTAGCTTGGTGGAACTGGCGGTGCGGGCGGCCCGGTATGACGGGGTTTAAAAATCACATAAATTCCGCCGCCGATCAGGAGGACCGGAATGAACATTTTGAAGAATTCACTTGTTGAAAGGTCGAACCACTCCAGATTGCGGCCCAGAAAAAATATCCCCATCGCCGTAAAGAAAACCCCGGTAATAAATGAAGATCCTCTGGAACCGTAATCCCCGGTCGCGAGCAGGCGCTGTACGCCCATTACGATCAGGATAACCGGCCAGTAGTTGGAGAAGACATAACCGATGCTGAAATCGGTGTATCCCATCTGTCTTAATAAAAATATCGTTCCAATTCCGATCAGAACCAATCCGCCGATGATCTGGCTTGTCAGTCGTCTTTTCATCGCCATTTCTCCTTAATTATAATGTCACTGGTTCTTTTGCAATCTATGACCTTAGTGTACAGCAACGCAAGGATCAGAAACAGCGGCGTGAGAAGGAATCTTGTCTCCGTCTTCGGACCGAGGGAGGTGGAAGAATTGAACAAAAAAACGCCCGCACCTTATAAAAAGGCGGGGCATTTTCTCAGCAGAGTACTGCTTTTGGATTTCTCACTGCATTATTGCTGCGGTTTTTGGACGGGTTTAGCCATATTGTTGCCACTTTGCTTGGTTGTACCTTGATTCTCTGTTGCAAATTCGGCATCGAATTTTTCATTCGGTGTTTTGTAGTTTTCTTGAACCTTTGATTTCTTGGCCATGGAATTCACCTCCCATCTTCGGAAGAGGCTGAACTGCTTGCCCCAGTCCGTATTATGGGAAGAGGGCCACACTATTATGCATGACCAAGTGAAAATCGGATCAATCTGTTGCCACGGACTCGCCGGGTTAAATAATTTCTTCCAGCAGGGACTGCGGAACAGAATTATAGGTCTTGATGGCTTTACTGAGATCTTTCAGCATCACTTCCGACACTTTTCCGCGGCCTCGTTTGATCAGCTGAACTTCGACTGTTTTTTTGCCCCATTCCTTAAAAACCTGTTTCGTAGTCGAAAAATACAGATCAATCTTGCGGCCTTTAATGGCTGAACCGGTATCCGCGACAACAGCATATCCATAGCCCGGTATATAAAGGATACTGCCTATAGGCAACACCTTCGGGTCCGCTGCAATGGTCGACAAGGAATTTTTATCCCTGCGTACTTTAACACCGGAATAAGTAATACCGTACTCTGGATGATTCGGGTTTTTGCCAGTAGATTCAAACCCGGCGGTATAACCCGTTGCCGTTACCTTCATTGTCCGGATAATTTGCTCCGCTGCCGGTGCGGCTACCGGTACGGATATGGGTGTTTTTAGCGCATAACTTTTACCTTTACCTTTACCTTTAGAAGCGGCTTTCTTCGGTTTTGCCGACTTCTTAACAGGCAGTTGTGATTTCGTTGCGGCTGGTGCGGATGGAACTATTGCTCGGCTCAGTGTAAGCTGCCTCGTTATTCCATTGCCGGACCCACCGGCTGTTGTTAAGCTTTTATTTTGCGGATTCACTGTTTTTTGAATAGTGCTGCTCTGCTGATAAGAAACATTGCCCGCAGCAAGCGGCTTGGATTCATGTAAACTTGATTTCGCATAAACTCCGGATGCAGTCAGAAGCAGCGTAAATGTAACAAGAATACACCAAAGCCTCTGCCATATGCCCATTTTGTTCATTTGACAAACCTCCCCCTATTAGCGAAGGTTTCCCGTTTTCCAAAATTTTATACATGAAACACATAAATGCGCTTCAAGGTCATATGACTAAAAAATGACGCGTGATGCGATTTCTTCAGCTAGTGAATCTATAACCTCTTGAAGCGGCTTAGCCCCAATATCGCCTTCTCCGCGTTTGCGGATAGACACGGTCTCTGCGTTCTTCTCGTTCTCACCGACTACGAACATGTAAGGCAGCTTTTCCAGCTGGGCTTCACGAATTTTGTAGCCAAGCTTCTCGTTTCGCAGATCCGCATCAGCAGAAATGCCGCGGCGGCGGAGTCTGTCCGTCACTTCCTTCGCATAATCATCAAAGGCGGTGGAAACCGGGATAACCTTAACCTGCTGCGGGGAAAGCCAGAGCGGAAGCGCACCGGTGAAATTCTCCAATAAGAAGGCCACAAACCGTTCCATAGTACTGAGAACGCCGCGGTGCAGTACGACCGGACGGTGCTTCTGACCGTCGTCACCGACATATTCCAGCTCAAAGCGCTCCGGCAGCAGGAAGTCGATCTGCACAGTGGAGAGCGTCTCTTCCTTGCCGAGCGCGGTACGGATTTGCACGTCCAGCTTCGGCCCGTAGAAGGCAGCCTCCCCTTCCGCTTCGAAGAACGGTAATCCTGCCTCTTCGGCAACTTCGCGCAGCATCCGCTGGGCAGTTTCCCACATTTCGTCATTTTGGAAATACTTCTCAGTGTCCTGCGGATCACGGTACGACAGACGGAAACGGTAATCGTGAATACCGAAATCACTATATACTTGCTTGATCAGTTCCAGAACTCTGGTGAACTCGCTCTTGATCTGATCCAACCGGCAGAAAATATGGGAGTCGTTCAGAGTCATGGAGCGAACCCGGTGCAAACCGGTTAAAGCACCCGACATTTCATAGCGGTGCATGGTCCCAAGCTCGGCGATACGGATCGGCAGATCACGATAGCTGTGCATGGAGCTCTTATATACCATCATATGATGCGGACAGTTCATTGGACGGAGTACAAACTCCTCGTTATCAATGGCCATTTTCGGGAACATATCCTCTTGATAGTGCTCCCAATGACCGGAAGTTTTATACAACTCAACGTTTCCAAGCACCGGAGTGTAAACATGCTGGTATCCGAGACTGGCTTCCAGATCTACGATATAGCGCTCCAGAATACTGCGCAGCTTGGCGCCTTTCGGCAACCAAATCGGTAATCCCTGACCCACCAATGGATTAAAAGTGAAGATCTCCAGCTCTTTGCCCAGCTTGCGGTGATCGCGTTTCTTCGCTTCTTCCAGCAGACGGAGATACTCATCCAGCTGCGCTTTTTTGATCCAGGCAGTACCGTATACCCGCTGCAGCATTTTGTTCTTGCTGTCGCCGCGCCAGTAGGCACCGGCTACATTCATCAGTTTGAATATTTTGATTTTAGAGGTAGAAGGCAAGTGTGGACCCCGGCACAGATCGAAAAATTCGCCCTGTTCATAAATAGTAATGACGCTTTCTTCAGGCAGCGCCTCAATCAGTTCGAGCTTGTAAGGGTCGCCCAGCTCGCCGAAGATCTCCAGCGCTTCCTTGCGGCTAACCTCTTTTCGTACGATAGGCAGGTTCTCGGATACGATTCGTTCCATTTCCTTCTCAATCTTCAGAAGATCCTCAGGATTAAGCGAATGCTCCAAATCCATATCGTAGTAGAAGCCATCTTCGATTACCGGGCCTACGCCAAGCTTAACCTCCTTGGCTCCGAACAGCCGTCTTACCGCCTGAGCCATCAGGTGAGCCGTACTGTGGCGCATAACTTCAAGACCTTCTGAAGAGTCCAGGGTTACGATTTCTACCAGTGCGCCTTCTTCCACCGGAGTAGATAAATCTACAACGACCCCGTTCATTTTGCCGGCGGCCGCATTCTTGCGCAGTCCGCTGCTGATAGAGGCTGCTACATCATCAATGCTGCTGCCTTTTGCGTATTCCCGGACCGAGCCGTCCGGGAGCTTGATACTTACTGCCATTGTTTTTCCTCCTCTAGGTTTGGGATTGCTTATTCAGAACGGTCTTTGCCGTCAAGTTTTGCGGAACGGAAATATCCACGCATACAAAAAACACCCGTCCCGCAAAGGGACGAGTGATTACACCCGTGGTTCCACCCAAATTCAATTCCTCTCGCTTTCCGCTTCAGAAGCGGCTTGGGAGACAGAATCCTTCATCAGCATGGGTATAACGGCCATGAACCGGCGGTTCTTACTATCCCTTATCGAAGAAAGGCACTAAGCTGAGCTTCAGGGAATTCATAACCGCAGCTACAAAGGGGTAAATCGGAATCGGATACCGGAGGAAATTACAGCCCATTGTTTCCTCTCTCTGAACGGTCCATCTGTCGATTCATGTCTTTGTCGAAGCTGTTAACGTGAATTATGTGTAATTATAATTCTGTCGTCTCCGTCCGTCAAGCCCACCTTGAAGTCATTCCCGGCGTTTTCGTTCAGGCAGGCGGCCTGCGCGTTTCAAAGACTCACGCAGCAAGTATTCAATATGTCCGTTTACACTGCGGAATTCCTCTCCCGCCCAGCGTTCTAGAGCCTCATGGATCTCAGGATCAATCCGCAGCGGAAAGCTTTTCTTGGCCGCCATGATAAACCGCCTTAATACAACGAGCCGGTGTTAATAACCGGACTCGCTCCGCGTTCCGACACAATCGCTACCATCAGATTGTTAATCATCGCCGCTTTGCGTTCCTCATCAAGCCCAACGACTCCGCTATCCTTGAGCTGCCTGATGGCCAAATCCACCATACCGACAGCGCCCTCTACGATTATCTGGCGTGCAGACAGAATTGCGGACGCCTGCTGACGCTGCAGCATGGTGCTTGCGATTTCTGTAGAATAAGCCAGATGCGTAAGCCGCGCTTCTATCACTTCTACACCGGATAAGGACAGGCGATCCTGCAGCTCCACCGCCAGCTCTTTAGCGATTTCATCAGCATTGGCACGCAGGGACATGCCGGATTCGTTGAAATTATCGTAAGGATATTTGCTGGCTACATGGCGCAGCGCCGTCTCGCTCTGAATTTCCACGAACGCCATATACTTATCCACATCGAATAGCGCTTTTGCCGAATTAATAACTTTGAACACGATAACTGCTGCAATTTCAATCGGGTTGCCTTCAACATCATTAACCTTTAGCTTGACGCTGTTAAAGTTGCGGACACGCAGGGAGACTGTCTTGCGGACACTGAAGGGTGTAACTGCCCACATACCGCTTGTGGCGATCGTCCCCACATATTTCCCGAAAAAAGTGACCACTACAGATTTGTTCGGCTGTACAACTGTAATGCTCGTAAGAAGCACTGCGGCAACCAGGAACAGAATAACAGGTGCGGCAATGTACTCCTGAGAAGCACCGTAAATTCCACCGCCGAGACAAACCGCAAGCAATGCGATGACCCAAAATCCGCTAACTGGATGAAGTATTTTCTCCTTCACATGAATACCTCCAATAAGATATGTATTTGATATGATTATGATATCACTATTGGATATTAATGTAAACCTATATATGAGGAAAACTCGATCTTTTTTTAAAACTATATGCTTACTAAATGGGACCCTGAAAAACTGGATTGAACCCTAAATAAACTGGGCAATTGCACTTTGTACACTTATATGGACTCCGTTGAGTTAACATTGGGCTTTAGTTGTACTTCGTACAATTACATTCCAGAGAAACTCGTTTCGCGGTCCTCTACCCCGAACATAGCTGCACAGAATACAATTAAACAACCTTTTCCCGTGATACGAGCCCATTTTAAATGTACAAAGTGCAACTAAGGGTTATTATGTACTTCTGTCAATAGAGTGGACACGGTAAAAAGGTCGTTATGTAGCCTGGCTGGGGATACGTAGACATTAGTGAGTACGAGGTAATACGAGAGAATACGGAGGGAATCCCGCCGGATGGGTGACAAATGGCTTTATTGAAAAAACACAGAAAAATATCACTGCATCTATTAAGGAATCTCTTATACTTTTATTAATGAGAATCTGCAAATTCTCAAGTTTAAGAGGAGGATGAATCGATGAGTGTCAAGGACGAAGTGCTGGAATGTATAAAATCTGCCGGAGCGCCTGTCAGTGCGGGCGAGGTTGAGAAGCTCTCCGGTTTGGACCGTAAAGCAATCGACAAAGCTTTTAAAGAACTGAAACAGGAAAATGCGATAGTCTCCCCTGTTCGCTGCAAATGGGAAGCTGCGCAATAACAGCAAACCCTCAGCGCCTATAGACTAGTACCAAACAAACAGGCCAACTTCTCCCGTCAGGAAGAGAAGTTGGCCTGTTTGTTATTCACTGTATAAAAAATTGCTGGTTCCCCGAACCTGTCAGTTCTGCATAATAAAATCATTATCAATCTTCGCGTCCACATCGTTGAATACCCGCAGAATATCGTAGCGCGTATTACGCTGCGCCGGGATTTTGCCAGCCTCGCGGATGAGTTGGGTGATGGATTCGATGTTGACCTTGTACGTTGCTCCCGCTGAGGATACGACGTTCTCTTCAATCATCGTGCTGCCGAAATCATTGCAGCCATAATCAAGCGAAAGCTTGCCTACTTCGGGCCCCATGGTCACCCAGGAGGATTGGAAGTTCTTGATGTTATCCAGCACGATCCTGCTGATAGCCACCGTTTTCAGGTACTCCTCCGGTGTTTGTCTATCCAGCTTCAGGTTTGTATTGTCCGGCTGGAACGTCCAGGAGATGAATGCCAGGAAGCCCTCCGAATCGTACTTATTGGCGATGCATTCATCCTGAGCCTCACGTACCCGCAGTAAATGAAGGGCCCGTTCCTCCATGCTCTCGCCCAGACCGATAACCATTGTCGCGGTAGTATTCATACCCACTTTGTGCGCCGTTTGCATGACGTCCATCCACTCGCGCCAGGAGCCCTTGAGGCGGCTGATTTTGCGGCGCGTCCGGTCATCGAGGATTTCTGCACCGCCACCCGGCAGCGAATCCAGACCGGCAGCATGAATCTCCCGCACTACCTCTTCCAGCGTAAGCCCCGAAACTTCCTTCATTTTCATAATCTCGGCAGGTGAGAAGGAATGCATCGTAATCTCCGGGAAACGCTGCTTGATCCCCCGAAGCAGGTCCGTATAATAGCTGAAAGGCAGGTTAGGGTTCGTGCCGCCCTGCATCAGGATTTCGGTTCCATTCACGCCGATCGTTTCCGAAATTTTTTGGAATATCGCCTCATCCGGCAGCACGTAACCTTCTTCCGAGCCCGGTCTGCGGTAAAACGCGCAAAAGCGACAGTATACATCGCATACATTCGTATAATTGATATTGCGGCCGATGACAAAGGTAGCCAGCGGATCGGGATGCCACCTTTTCATAATAATATTCGCAGCAGCCCCCATTTTCTCTATCTCATTGCTCTCGAACAGCTTGACGGTGTCCTCTAATTGCAAACGGTCACCCCGCAGCGCCTTATCCAGAATAAGGTCTATTCCACCCATCATTCGCAGCCTCCCTCTATGCCTATAACTGTATGGTAGATTCATAAAATTTGCATATCAAATGAACAAACTCGTTACATTATCGTAACATAAACTGACCTTCTTTAAAAATAAAGGTTTTGGCGGCTGCTTATCCCGCAGCAAAAAAAGGAGACTCCCGGAAGGCCATACAAATGGCTGGGAGTCCCACTTTGATTTAGAAAAGAACTGCAAAAATCTCAGCGAACAGGCCACTTCCTCTGTGTACTATCGGGCAACGGCCTCTTCCACTTCTCCCCGTGCAGCTTCCAGCGCATTTCCGAGGTCAGCGATCAAATCGTTCACATGCTCAATACCGACAGAGAAGCGGAGCAGACGGTCATCCACACCCACCGCATCCCGGATCTCCACTGGTATGTCGGCGTGGGTCTGCACTGCCGGGTAAGTCATAAGCGATTCTACACCGCCCAGGCTCTCTGCAAAAGCAATAAGCCGAACATGACGGAGCAACGGCTCCACGTATCTGGCATCTTTTAATTTAAAAGAGAAAATACCCGTATTTCCGGATGCCTGACGGTTCTGAATCTCGAATCCCGGGTGTTCCGGAAGCCCGGGATGGAACACTTCCGCTACAGCGGGGTGATCCTTCAGAAAGTGGGCAATTGCCAAAGCGTTGCTCTGGTGCCGCTCCATCCGCAGGGCCAGCGTCTTCATCCCTCTCATCAACTGATAGCTGTCTGATGGTGACAGCACGGCTCCAATGGAGTTATGCAAAATAGCCATTTCAGCCGACAAGGCTTCGCCCTTGGTAACGATAAGACCCGCCAATACATCATTATGTCCGCCCAGGTATTTCGTTGCACTGTGGACAATAATATCGGCACCAAGCTCCAGCGGCCGCTGGAAAAAGGGTGTAAGCAGCGTGTTGTCCACTATCGTGAGCAGATCATGCCGGCGGGCCCAGGTACACACAGCCTCGATGTCTGTAATCATCATGAGCGGGTTGGTCGGCGTTTCAATGAATACCGCTTTTGTATTCGGGCGGCGAATGTCTTCCAGCGCATTCAAATCATTGGTATCCACGTAGGAGGCGGTAATTCCAAATCTGGACAGAATCCGCTCAAGCAGCCGGTAGGTTCCTCCGTACAAATCGAGCGAAACGATTAAATGATCCCCTTGGCTGAAATAGGCAAACACGGTTTGAAGCGCAGCCATTCCAGAGCTGCAGGCAAATGCGGCGTCGCCGGATTCCAGTTCAGCTGCGGCATTTTCCAGTACGGAGCGTGTCGGATTCTTGGTGCGGATGTAGTCAAAGCCGGTACTTTGTCCCAGGCGCGGATGCCGGAAGGCAGTGGATTGATAGATAGGGTAATTAACCGCTCCGGTAGCCGGATCTTCCTGTGAGCCCATTTGAGCCAGCCTGCTTTCAATTCTGAGTTTCTCGTCCATGGTAAGCCTCCTGTTTTTTGTTTATAGCTTGAGTTTTATTAAATCATGGGTCCAATATCGTAAGGGGTTTCCTGATATACATAGTAATTGAGCCAGTTGGCGAATAATAGGTTAGCATGGGCACGCCAGACTGCGGGCGGTGTACGCTGCGGATCATCATTTGGATAGTAATGCTTCGGCAGTACCACTTCCATACCTTTGGCGACATCGCGGTCATATTCCCACTTCAGCGAAAAGGGGTCATACTCGGAGTGACCGGTTACGAAGATCTGTTTACCATCATGGGTTGCCACCAGATAAATGCCAGCCTCTTCCGATTCCGCGAGAATCTGCAGTTCCGGCGTAGCCTCGATATCTTCACGGGAAACGTCAGTATGCCGGGAATGGGGAACATAAAACAGTTCATCAAAGCCGCGCAGAAGCTTAACATTACTGGATTTGACCGTGTGCGGGAATACGCCGAAGCATTTCTCATCCAGGCTTTCTTTGCGAACACCAAAGTGATGGTATAATCCTGCCTGTGCAGCCCAACATATATGCATGGTCGAAGTCACGTGATGCTTGCTCCATTCAAAAATCTCTTTCAATTCTTCCCAGTAATTCACATCCTCGAACTCCATCTGTTCTACCGGAGCACCCGTGACAATCAGACCATCCAGACGCCGGTGGCTAATTTCATCAAAGGTTTTATAAAAGCTCTCCAGATGCTCTGCCGATGTGTTCTTGGACGTATGGGAGCGGGGATGAAGCAGCACTACTTCCACCTGAAGAGGCGAATTACCGATCAAACGCAGCAGCTGCGTTTCCGTTGTTTCCTTAGTAGGCATTAAGTTCAGAATAGCTATACGCAGCGGGCGTATATCCTGGTGAAAGGCCTGGCTCTCGTCCATCACAAAAATATTCTCTCCGGACAATACTTCCTTGGCCGGTAAACTATCAGGGATTTTAATCGGCACTTGCTTATCACTCCTTCAATGAAATGGAGACCGCGGAGCGGACCCGGAATAAAATAAAAAGACCTTTCTCAAGGCGAGAAAGGTCATATTTTACAGTCATATGCGCCTCTCTCATCTGCCAGAAAACACCTGTCCTGACGCATGCGCCATACAGTTTCAGTTTCCGCAAGAATTAGCACCGTGCGTTCACACGCCGGTTGCCGGGTTTCATCGGGCCAGTCCCTCCACCTGCTCTTGATAAGATTTAGCTGTATTCAGTTAAAATTCTTTAGAAATTACTTTAAATCATGAACCTAACTTTCGTCAAGTCCATACAATGCTTCAGGAGCCTGAAAATGATAACTTTTTTTCTTGTAAGAGGCATAACCCGGCGTTATACTAGACAAGTGTTTCATACCCCAAGGAACAAGAAGAGGTGATGGAGAATGGAAGGCGACCCGAGCTCGCAGTTAAGCGTACAGAATGAACAACCACACAGGATTATCATCAGCTTGCCGGCGGCGGGAGCAATTCTTCTTCATGCGCTTGGAATGTTATTATGACCTGCTTCCTCTAAGCGACCCGGCCAAGCTGATTTTTTTCTCTGTGCTTTTTTTAGCATCCCCCTGGAGAAGACTAGGGACAGAAGGAGTGAAATCAGATGAAAATCCGGCTGGTAAATGCGGGGATTTTTACGCAGATCGACGATATTGAAACAACAATGACCGCTCCGGCGGAAGGGTTCTACTGGATTGATGCAGATGTGGAGGATTTGGTGCACCTTCAGCCTCTGTTCAACCTCCATGATCTGGCGGTAGAGGATTGCCTCAGTGAAGAAGATCAGCGTCCCAAGATTGAAATATACGAAAGTCACTACTTTATTGTAGTCAACAGCATCCGCTTTGATGATGAAGAAATATTCCTGCGGGCACTGAACGTATTTCTCGGCAGACATTATATCATCACCGTAACCAAACAAAAGCTTCATGAGCTGCGCATCCTGAAGCCGATGCTGTGGGAGTTGGAGGTCAGCGAGCCTGACCGGTTCCTGTATCTGCTCATTGACCTTGTCGTGGACAATTATTTCTCCGTCGGCGACCGGATTGAAGCCCGGATTGAGAAATTGGAAGAGGATATCCTCATGCACACCAAGAAATCACATCTCAGTGAGATTATCGGTCTGCGAAGCGAAATTCTGTGGCTCAAGAAGATGCTTGGACCGCAGAAGGAAGTTATCAATACTCTTAATAAAAAGGACCTCCGCCTGATCGATGATCAGCTGCAGAAGTATTTTAGCGATATATATGAGAATGCCGTCAAAATTTCCGAGACCTTTGAAACGTACCGCGATCTTATGGGCAACTTACGTGAGGCCTACCAATCCAGTATTGCCAATCGCGCCAATGAGATTATGAGAGTGTTTACGGCCATTACAACCATATTCATGCCGCTGACCGTGATTACAGGTATTTATGGAATGAACTTTGATAATATTCCCGAATTGCATACACAATACGGTTATTACGGCGTTATAGGTGCAATGGTAACGCTTGGCTGCGGTATGCTGTATGTGTTCCGTAAAAAAGACTGGCTATGAGCGATATAGATCGATATAGAACGATCCAGAGAAAAAGACGAAGGCCCCCACTCCTCAAGGGTAAGGGATTCCTTCGTCTTTTTGACATACCTGAGGCTTTACAAGCTGGAGGCCATCGCTGCGACGCCGGCATTCCCGCGCCGGAAGCGTATGCGGATCAGACGTAGACGTTCATAATACAGATCCAGCCCTCCGGGAGCGGAAAACTCATTACCGTACACCTTATAAAGCACAGGCTTCAGAAAAACATCCCCAAGTTCCCTGTACGCGCTCCAAACCTCCTCCTGCTGCTCTTGCGTCATGCTGCCAAGCTCCAGGGCAATAAGCCTCTCTACAGAATAACCATCCTTCTCCAGCTCCTCCACGGCCTCCAGCAGCTCGCGGCGGCTCACCCCGCATTCCTCTTTTAGCTGCTCCATCCCATGCCCTTGCTCAATCCCTTGCAGCAGCAGGCGCCGCATTCTCAGCCGCTCCAGCTGCTTCTTGTATTTAAGCTCCTTCTGCTTGTAAATCCAGGATATGAAGGATTGCTTGTCAGTCTCTTTATGTACCCACCCCAGCGGAAAATGATGCTCCCTTGGCACCGCAGCCGTAATAGCCAGCCAATCGGCTCCGTACTGGGCGGCTTTTCCCTCCCCTACTCCGGGCAACTGTAGCAATTCCTCCAGCGTGTGCGGCAGATATGCGCTTAACAGCCTCAATAACCGGTTGCTTGCCAAAATGTAGGGAGCCTTCCGCTCACTGGATGACCTTCCTCGGCGCCAAGCGCACAATTCCTCATATACCTTCTCATTGCTATGCTGCTCACTGTAATATTGCAGCTTCAGATGCTCGGCGTTACGGCTCGGAAAACTATCCTCATCATGAAAAATACCATCAATCAAGGGCCGGTAGCCTTCACCCATCTTGACCGCCAGCTCATGCCTGTACACACAGAGCATTTCACTCCATGAACCGCCTTCATACCATATACTGTCAACACTTTTTTCCGGATTTGAAAAATCCCTCCAGCCTAAACTCCATACACCTTCCTCCTCCCCGATCCAAAGCTGGGCGAACATTTCCTGATCCCTGCTGGCATTCTTGGACAAGCGGTTCATAAACACGATTTGCATATCAATCCCTACCCTTCTTATTCTGACAGTACGAAAAAAGAGCACCTCTCTCACGAAAAATCGCGAAAGAGGTGCTCCCTCATTAATTTGCTATACTGTTAAATCCTACAATACCATATATTACGGAACAGTCAATCCTTTTTATACTACTCTCTGCCGATTGCTAGCTTTGCCAGTCCCAACGCGCCTGACAAGCCTGCGTTGTCTCCAAGCTTCGGAGGAACAATATAATTGTCAATATCGGCATTCAAGGCTGGATGCTGCACGTAACCTTGAAGCAATTCCTGCAGCTTGGTGCGGATCAGCGGGAACAGGTGGCTCTGCTTCATGACTCCGCCGCCCATCACAATCTTTTGCGGGGACAGAATTAGTACATAACTCATAAGGGCATGGGCCAGATAATGCGCTTCCATCTCCCATGCAGGATGATCGGCGGGCAGATCGCCTGCCGGCTTGCCCCAGCGGTGTCCTATGGCCGGGCCTGCTGCCAGACCTTCCAGACAGTCCCCATGATAGGGGCAAGAGCCGGCATAGGTATCCTCGGGTTGACGGCGGACAACAATATGCCCCATCTCCGGATGTGACAATCCATGAATGAGCCTGCCCCCTACAACAGCGCCTGCTCCGATTCCTGTACCCACCGTAATATAAAGGCAGCTGTCCAAACCACGAGCAGCTCCCCAGGTATACTCTCCAAGTGCCGCTCCGTTTACATCCGTGTCAAATCCGATAGGCACATTGAAGCGCTCTGCTACCGTACCGACAAGGTTATACTGGCCCCAATGAGGCTTTGGCGTCGTTGTGATGTAACCATAGGTTGGACTGCCAAGCACCGGGTCAATCGGTCCGAAGGAGCCAATCCCGATAGCTTTTGCTTCCTTGCCTTCAAAATATTTCAGTACCTGCCCCATCGTTTCCTCGGGGGTGGTTGTCGGAAAGCTGACCCGGTCGATAATCGTGCCATCCTCTTTGCCAATCCCGCATACAAATTTAGTTCCTCCGGCTTCAATCGCTCCCAATAATTCCACTGCAGCAGTCTCCCTTCACCTTTAAGCGTAATCCCGCTAAACGGCTTCCCTGTTTATAAAGCGCTTTATGAGTCTATTATACATTGGTAGAAGAAATTATAACAAGCGGTTGACATATCGAAAAAAAGATAACTTTATGCGGCTAGGCATAAGTTATCCATTTTCTATTAACCCAAATCCCCAAGCTCAATCTGCACAATACCCCGTTCATCCTGCACCGCAGCAATCAGATGCATCAGGCTGCCGAACTCCAGCTCCTGGAATTTGCGTGCCGCTGTCTCCCGCTGCAATTCCCACAGACATTCGGTTAACGTACAGACGATCGGCACATCGCAGCGGATCTCTGCCAGCTCCCGAGACAAATGCAGCATCTCCAGATCCGCTTCAATCTTGGCCCGTACGCCTTTGGGCAGGAGATGCAGATTTTCAATTACGCCCTCAACCGTGCCGTATTCAATCAGAAGCTTTAGAGCCGTCTTCTCGCCAATGCCGCGTACACCGGGGTAGTTGTCGCTTGTATCTCCCATGAAGCCCTTCAGGTCGATGACCTGAAGAGGAGTCAATCCCTTTTCCTCCAGCAGTTCGGCAGGATCGTATACTTTATAGTTGGAGCGCCCTTTTTTCATAATAACGACCTTAACTCTGTCATTCACAAGCTGCAGCATATCGTGGTCACCCGTCAGTATATACACCTCGGACTCCGCACTAAAGCACGAAGCCAGCGTGCCGATGCAATCATCCGCCTCATACCCCACAATGCCCACGTTTGGCACGCCGAGTTCCGCGACTACATCTTTCACCAGCTCGAATTGGGGGATCAGCTCCAGTGGTGGCTCAGCCCGATTCGATTTGTATCCGTCGTACCTTTCGGTACGGAAGGTACCTTTGCCCATATCCCAGCAGCACACCACATGAGAAGGCTCAAAGGTGCTGACCGCATCGAAAAAATACTGCAAAAATCCATATACCGCATTCGTCGGCATTCCGGCGCTTGTCTTGCGAATATAGCCTCCGTAGGAGGTGGCATAAAAGGCCCGGAACAGCAGCGCCATTCCGTCTACAATCAATATGCGGCCCGTTGTTTCTGCTTTCATTGTAACCCTCTCCCTTTGTAATAATAAAATCAGGCGTTGCTCCAGGCTTCGGCATACTGCTCTTCCTTGAAGCCCACCGTAACCTTCTTCCCATCGCTGACAATCGGACGTTTGATTAACATGCCGTTGCCAGCCAAAAGCTCCAGCTGTTCCTGCTCACTGAGGCCGGGCAGCTTGTCTTTAAGCCCCAGTGATTTGTACACCTCACCGCTTGTATTAAAAAACTTCTTTAATTCGAGCCCGCTGTTGCCCACGAGTATGCGCAGCTCCTCTACGCCCGGCGGCTGCTCTGCTATATGTTGAAGCTGCAGCTCATGATCCTGTGCTTGCAGCCATTTCACGGCGCTGCGGCAGGTGCTGCATTTTGGATATTGATATATTTTAAGTTTGCTCATAGTCTGCTCCTTGATATCCGGTTTATAGTTCGCAACTACGGGGAATGTTTGGACTTCCGGCCGCTGTTGTCTCCAGATGTTTTGGATTAGTCCGCTTGCTGCGGTAAACATCCGGAGACAAAGGCGGTCGCTAGCGCTCCTCCAGTTCCAAACTTCCCCTTCGTTACTTCATCACCGGATGATTATTACAACATCCTATTCGCCTGCTTGGACGCGGCGCCGCAGGGTCTCCTCCAGCTTCGCCATGTCGGAAGGCAGGGGAGCTTCAAAGGTTATTTCTGTCAGCAGTACGGGATGCTTGAATGTCAGCCGCACCGCATGCAGTGCCTGGCGGGAGATGGCGGCGTCCAGAGAAGAGACGAGCTCCAGTTGCTTAGCTTGGGAAGGCGTCAATTCCGGCTGGTTGTACAGCACGTGGCGATACATGCTATCGCCGATTAACGGACAGCCGATAGAGGTCATGTGTACCCGAATTTGGTGGGTACGGCCGCTCTCCAGCTTCAGCTCGACACGGGAGCCGTTAAGGTAATTTTCCTTAACCTCGTAACGAGTTAAGGACGGATAGCCGTCCGGCGTTACAATGCGCCGGTGCGGCTCCGCAGGGTCACGATCAATCGGACCGTCAATATCACCCCCCGGCTCTGCTGGAACGCCGTGCACAAACGCAGCGTAACGCTTGTCCACCGATCCGGCAATCATCTGCTCGGAAATATGCTGGTGACTATAGGGATTCTTGGCAATGACGAGCACACCGGAGGTCTCCTGATCCAATCGATGAACAGGCCGGAAGCGATAGTGCTCATTTTTTTGCGCCCAATAATAGACAACTCCATTGGCAAGCGTATCGGTATAATGCCCGTGGGTTGGATGCACAATGATGCCTGCCGCCTTGTTGACGACAAGCAGATGCTCATCCTCGTACAAAATTTCAAAAGGAATCGGCTGGGGCAGAATATCCTCAGACGTTTCCGTCTCCATCCGAATCTGCACGGTATCCCCGGCTTTGACACGTATGCTGATATAGACGCGTTCTCCGTTAAGGGTAATGCCCTGCTCCGTCATCTTGAGGCGGGACAACAGCTTGCGGGATACCTCCATCCGTTTCTGCAGGATGGTTTTCAGCAGCCAGCCGTCCTCTGAAGACGGAACGATATAAGTAATCGGTGAATAATAGCTGGTCATATTAGTCCCGGAACACCTTCTTGCTGCGCACATACTCTACGTCAGCAATTCCTGCACGCGTATTGGCCGCCCGGGCTAGAGCGAAGAAGTAATCCGACAAACGGTTAAGATAGGTGATTGCTTCCGGATTAATATCCGCACTTCGTCCCAGGGTGACCACACGCCGCTCCGCGCGGCGGCACACGGTGCGGCAGACATGCAGCACCGAGGACAGCGGGTTTCCTCCCGGCAGGATGAAACGCTCCAGCTTCGGATTCTCTTCCTGAAGACTGTCGATCCAGCCCTCCAGCCGTTCGGACATCTCGCCTTTCAGCTTATACTTGGTCTCACTGATCTTCACGAACGCCAGATCCGCGCCGCAATCGAACAGCTCATGCTGAATTTCCAGCAGCTGTTCCCGTACATCCGCAAATTTCTCGTCCTCCATCAAACTTCGTGCCTGCCCTACGAAGCCGTTCAGTTCATCAATTGTCCCGTAAGCTTCCACACGGATATCATCCTTGCCTACCCGGCCGCCGATGACCGAGGTCTCCCCTTTATCTCCCGTACGTGTATATATCGCCATAGGTCTTCCTCCTCCAACGGGTTACGGAATCATTTCCGCTTATTCCATCATTGCTTTTATGGCCGAAATGCTTTGTTCGAAGTTGCCTGTTGAAACCGGAACCGTTACAAACAAACCCTCAGGCGCGTATCCCGAATCCTGGAACATTTTCAGCTTAGAGACGGGGATTGCATACAAATGCTCTTCCTGTTTAAGGTCACTGCTATCCGCCTGTTCGACTCCCCCTTCAAAGACACCCTCGGGATAATCAGCAGCTGAAAAATACTTATCCAGCGGCAGGTTCGCTCCATTTTTCCCGTAATTCAGAACATCCTCTTTGGACAAAACCATAATATCATTCATCCCGGCCGCATACTCCACCATCAGTTTTTGTATGTTATATATACCCATCGCGTTGAACTCCACTTTAAGGTCAGGACCCAGCTTGTCCTGCAGGCTCTTCTGCATAGTATCCCCGATACTGCCCGGACTCCCGGCTTTATCCATCATAAAAACAGTAACCGTATTCTCGTTATTGTCTCCTCCGCAGCCCGCCAGCAAAGTCACAAGCAACAGGAGCGCAGCCACTAGACTGCCCTTCCACTTTCCGTTCAAAGCACTTCCCCCTTAAAATCACATAATATTAATGTACCATATGAGGGAATCGAAGACGAGGGAATCGAGGAATATACAAAAAGAGGGCCCGATGGACCAATGTCATTAAGATAAGCTCAAAGATAAGACTGGGAATAAAAATGGAATCCGAAACGGCATGGGAAAAAGCCCTGTGCCGTTTGTTTTTTTGGTGCAAGCAAGAAAAAAGCGCACAGCAAACAAGCGGACGGAATATCCGCTTAAAAAAATGTTCATACGAAACGAATTATGCTACTCTGTAGACGAAGCTAACGACTGATTTCCAGCGGATTTTGCGCGTATTCTTCTGCCCTGGGCGAATGGGTCGAATCGGCAAAATGTTCTTGCGAATCAGTGCTTCTACATCGGGCGGGGGTTCATCGTCCCGTGAGCGCAGGAAATGTCTACAAACGTGAACGGCAACCGTGAAGTTGACTTGGTAGGGGTGCCGTTTATCCATTTGGGAAATGACGACGTGCGAGGTCATCATTTCAGCGAAATTGTACAGGATCATTCTTGCAAAAATCTCTTGGGTGATGGACTCTTGTCTCTTTGCGTGAAAATTCGTCAGGCCGACGGTGTATTTCAATGCCCGGAAAGAGTTTCAATGCCCCATCGCATGTTATAAATGGACTTGATTTCATCGGGTGGGAAATCAGCGGCAGAAAGATTCGTAATGACGGTTTCATAAGCGCCACCCGGCAGGACGAAACGGACAACCCGAAAGGAAATCGGGTAAAACAAGTTCTCGTGCAAATCTAAAAAATCAAAGGTAGACGTGGAAGGGACGAACTTGTACATCTCAGGATGAGCCTTGACCTCTTTGGTTTGTTTTTTGGTGAGTGTCAGATGAACGTCCATATCAAACGCTCCGCCAGAGGGCAGATGCAAGCCCGAAAGAATGCCATTCGAATCCAAATCCTTAACCCGTATGACATAGCTCCACCCTTTGCGTTCCATATGCGCGAAATTGTTGTAACTTTCATAACCCCTATCGGCAGTAACAATGGTTTTGCCTTGAATGGGGGAACGGTCAACCATGGCAGCCAGCGCCCTTCCCTCGTTGCACAACCTCCGTGGCTGAATAATGGCATCCACGTAAAGTCTGTTGCATAAGTCATAGGCTGCATTCAAATGCAGAAGGTTGTAGCCTTTCGTGTTCGGTTGACTTTGGAAATAGGTATCCGTGTCCGCCCGGTCGGTTGCGATATGCAAATCCGAACCGTCAATGGCAAGTAATCGATACCCTCGGTAGTCCTTGATATCCGTATAGGATTGCGTAAATTCGTGAAACAAGAATTCCACAGCAGACGGCAGGATTTTATTCCTCTGTTGGACAAAAGCAGAAGTGGTTGCGGTGTTTACGTCATAGCCCTGCGATTCCAAGAGTTCCTTGTAAAGGCTGTTTCCTCCCATGGAAATCAGGAGTTGCATGACCGTTTCAAAGGGCAGCTTTTTCTTTCGGGTAAAATCTTTTTCAGGGTTTTTGACAAAAGGAGCGGGTGCGGCTGACATTTTTCGTATGAGGGATGTCAGCGTTTTTTTTAGCGAGATCGCGTACTCATCCATTGGCGTAACCTCCTCGTTTTTTCAAGGGGCTTCGCCACACATTTCCATCTGCTTGTCAAGTTCTTTTTTTAGTGCAAAAAAAAGAGCGGGCTATCTTTTCGATAACCTGCTCTTTTTCTTGATTTTTGGCCTTGCGCCTTAACTTAATGACATTGCCCGATGGACCCTCTTTGTTGACCCCGTCGTTATTTCCTGCGGGGACGCGCCTTCATATATTCATTTATCTTCAGATCCAGCATGCTGCTAATTTCAATTACATTATCCGAGGTAAATGAATTTTCCTGTATAAATAATTGCTCCATTCTCCCCCGGAGTATCCGGATTTCATCTTCCAGAGAGGGACGGTGCGAAGAAGCATCTTCCTTGGCGGACCGTTTCCCGCTTCCCGAGAAGCATTCCCCGCCATAGGAAGGTAAGTAATAATCGGCACTAAGCACAATCATCCCTCCTAAACAATTTGTTAACTACCACTTCATCATGCATTACTGCATAAGAAACCAAGTAAATATTTAATACTTTACTCTCGAAGTAAAATTATACCATAAAATAAAGATGTCCGCTACCTCTATTTTTTCATAGGATAAATATTTATTCACTATTTCGCATAAAACTCACTACACTCTTTCCTTTTCAAGCTGCTTCACGAAGGCACCAATACGTTCGACTGCCTCGTTCAGCTGTGATACCGAAGTAGCATAGGAGCAGCGTAAGTACCCTTCACCGCCCAGTCCGAACACACTGCCCGGAACAGCAGCTACCTTGTATTCGCGCAGCAACCGCTGGGCAAATTCGTCAGAGGTCAAACCCGTTCCCTGAATGCTGGGAAAAGCGTAAAACGCTCCTTGCGGCTCGTGGCATTCCAGCCCGGCTTCCCGCAGGCCCTTAACGATCAAGCGGCGCCGCTGGTTATAAGAATCAGCCATGCGATCCTTTTCCTCCATGCCATTATTCAGCGCCTCCAGCGCTGCCACCTGGCCCATGGATGGTGCACACATAACGGTATACTGATGAATCTTCAGCATGGCAGAGATAAGTTCGGGATGACCACAGGCGTACCCCATTCTCCAGCCTGTCATCGCAAAAGCCTTGGAAAAGCCGCTGACCAGAATGGTCCGGTCCATCATTCCTGGCAATGAAGCAAAGCTCACATGATTGCTGCCATAGGTTAATTCAGCATAGATCTCATCCGAAATAACAATCAGATCATGCTTCTCTACAACCTTGGCAATTGGCTCCCAATCCGCCCTTGTCATAATCGCACCGGTCGGGTTGCTGGGATAACAGAGAATCAGGATTTTGGAGCGTGGGGTAATTTTGGCCTCCAGCCCCTCAGCAGTAAGCTTGAAGTTGTCCTTGCCGAACGTCTCAATGCCGACCGGAATGCCGCCCCCAATCGACGTAATGGGTGAATATGAAATATAACACGGTTCAGGAATCAGAATTTCATCCCCGGGCGCTATAAGCGCACGCAAAGCCAGATCAATGGCTTCACTCCCGCCCACAGTCGCTATGATCTGATTGGCAGGGTTGTATTCGACGGCAAACCGGGTATGCAAATAATTCGCTATACCTTCCCGCAGCTCCGGCATACCTGCGTTTGAAGTGTAGCCCGTAAACCCTCTTTCCAGCGAATAGACGCAAGCTTCCCTGACGTGCCAAGGAGTCTTGAAGTCGGGCTCCCCTACACCCAGAGAAATGATATCCTTGCTGCCTGCAGCCAAATCAAAAAACTTGCGGATGCCCGATGGCTGAATTTGTTGGACCAAAGGTGCCAGATAAGAATTCATCGACTTATGATTGTCTCCGGTAAGCTGCGTATTATTCGTGATCATATTCTAACTTCCTTTACGGAGAGATCATCAGGCGGTTATCTTCTTCATGCTCTTCAAAAATGATCCCGTCCTGCTTGTATTTTTTAAGCGTAAAGTTTGTTTTAGTTGACAGTACTGCATCAATAGGCGACAGTTTCTCGGATACAAAATTGGCTACTTCCCTCAGGTTGCGGCCTTCCACTTCTACCAGCAAATCATAGGCGCCTGACATGAGATAGACGGATTTCACCTGCGGATACAAATAGATCCGCTCGGCAATGCCTTCAAAACCCCGTCCTCTTTCAGGGGTAATCTGCACCTCTATCAGTGCGGTCACTCTTTCGTCATCCACTTTATCCCAGTTAACCACTGTAGCGTATTTTACAATGACATGTTCTTTTTCCATTTGCTCAATCACAGTCTTGATATCGTCCTCTTCCGCTCCTAGCAGCGTGGCCATCAGCTCGGTAGAGCTTCTCGCGTCCTCCTTGAGCAGTTCCAGCACTTTCCTCTTCAGCTCGTTCATTTCCTTCATGCCTTCCCTCCGGATTGTTCGCATCTGACGTAACGCGGGGTATGCAGCGTCGCCTGCGAAAAAGATTTAATACTAATATGACATGAAAATGGGAGTTTCGCAAACAAGAAGAATCGTTTTAATTGCAGTACCAGCTTTTCCACAGCAAAAACCGCCCGTGCTTCCGGGTTATCCGGTAGAACAGGCGGTTGTTTGTCGATCCGTGTCGATCATTCCAAGCTTCATACAGACGGCAGCAGGGTTACATATAATAACCGTTCGACACGTTCGGCTGATGAACCGGAACGTTCGGCGCCTGGGCGTAAGGAATGGTTCCGCTAGTCTTTTGCTGGACAAACTGCTGGCTTTTTTGCTGGGTTTGCATCGCAGATTGCAACTGCTTATCGATATCGAATCGAAGTGCACTGGATGGCGCGGAGTACATGTTCAATTGCCGCATTTGCTGATACAGATCGCCCTGAAGACGCAGCGTATTCATTGTGAGTTCATTAAAGGTCTGTCTTACAGACGGACAGTTAGACTCAGTGGCAGCTGTTGTGTACTCCCGTACCGTCCGCTTTAAATCAGCCAATATCGTATTAAGCAAATCCTCATCCGGCATAAATGCTGATCCGTTTTGTGCGTTCACTGTAATACCTCCTTTTAGTTTTGCGGAGCAGCGCTCCATCGGATAAATACTTGAAATTATTGAGGCTGTGTCGGAGCATATTGCTGATGCTGCTGTATCAGTTGCGTCAACGCATTCATATGGTGTGTATGACTTTGCAGGTGCTGCATGCACATTTGACGAACCGTTGTATTCTGCGTAGTGCCTGCTGTGGCGGCCAGCTGTTTGATGAGCAAATCCTCATTTGAAATGGAGTCGGCGATATATTCCAGTTCTTTTTGGGTGAGTGGCTGCATTTGGGTGGATTGCATGATTTGTGTTCCCTCCTTAAATGATAATTCAAACAAGGTTTAGTATGCCTTTAGTGCCTTCGTTTTATGTGTCCAATTTCACAAGGAATGCTAAAGCGGCTGTACGGTTGCCAAGCAACGCATGACGGGGAAAAAGCCTGCAAATACTACAGATCCCAAAGATCAAAGGAGAGAGAAATACATGAACTTAATCAGTGGACAGCTGCCCTGGATTTATACTTTGCCTAACCTGCCAGCCTATAGAGCCCTTCAAAGGGATGCCCGCTGCGATTGCCTTATAGTGGGGAGCGGGATGGGCGGGGCAATGGCTTCTTACCGGTTATCCCTAAGCGGAGCAGATACCATTGTGATTGATAAAAGGGCCATAGGCAGTGGCAGCACTCTCGCCAATACCGGACTGCTGCAGATATCCAATGATGAATCACTTACCTCATGTATGAATACTTTTGGGGAGAAGCAGGGCGTAATGTTCTACAGCTTGTGCCGTGAGGCTCTCCAGTCGATGTTCAAGCTGTCTGACAAACTGGATATCGACCCGCATCTGATCCCCCGCAGCAGTCTTTTATACGCCAGCTCCCCGGAGGATGTCCCTGCGCTGCGGCAGGAATATGAGAATCTAAAGACTCATGGCTTCGAGACGGAGTTCTGGGAAGAAGACCGAATTGCTTCCAGTTATTCCTTCTCCAAACCCGGGGCATTGTATTCCCCCGGTGATGCGGAGACCAATCCATTCCGTATGGTGCACAGTCTAATTGCGAAAGCCTACTCCAGAGGTGTCCGTGTTTTTGAAAAAACTGAAGCCTGGAATTATGAATTCATGGAGGATGGGGTTGTTTGCCATACCAATGGCGGCCGAATCTTTGCCAGGAATGTAATTTTTGCTATGGGCTACGAAACACAGGAGATAAAAAAGGACCGGGGCGCTAAGCTGATCAATACATACGCAGTAATGACCCGGCCATTAAAGACATTCCCCACATAGCATGAACAAAGCCTGATCTGGGAGACGGCCCGCCCCTCTTTGTATTTCCGGACCACTCCTGACGGCCGCATCATTGCGGGCGGGAAGGATGAGCAGCTGACAAATCCGGAGCAGCGTGATATCCGGGTCCTCTCCCGGAGTCAAAGACTTCTCTCGGAGATCGGGAAGCTGTTTCCCGAAACTAAGGGAGTGGAGCTGGAATACGCCTGGGGTGCCGTCTTCGGCACAACGCATGACGGACTCCCCTATATCGGGCCCCATCCGCGATTTCCGCACTGTTACTTTGTAGAAGGCTACGGCGGTAACGGAACGGTCTTTAGTATGATCGCTGCGGACCTCATTACCGATACGCTTCAAGGGAAAGTCCGCCCGGAGATGGATTTGTTCTCACTTACGAGATCGGCAAAGCCTTCCCCAGAGAAATAATTCATATGTCAGTAAAATACAGCAAAACCCCTCGCCGCAATAGAGGAGCTTTGCTGTATTATTTTGGCCAATAGGCTGTCACCATGCACCGCTTCTCAAGCTGAGCTGCCGTCCCTGCCACGGGGCAATATACGCCGCATAAACAGCCAGCTCCCCACCGGAGCAACCCCCAGAGCCAGCAGAAGCAGGGTAATCGTACGCGGAGACCCGCTCACAGACAGCACGGCAATAAATATGAATGTACCGGCAACCCTGCCGGTCATTAAGCTAAGCTCACGCAGTACCACAAGCTCTACCCGCTTGTCGACACTCTCCTTTGTTTCGCCCATAAGATCAAAACTGGTCGATACCATAGGCAGCATGTACAGCGGGATGAACAGTGAGGTGCCTATCCCCATAATGAGCAAAGTGCCATAGCTTACCTTCCATAAAAGCGGCGAAATAACGGCCACAATCATAACACTGCCTATCAGCATTCCTACCGAGCGTTGGTTTGGCTTAAACCATCTTCCCGCTGCCCAATAGCTGAACAAGGATACGGCTGAGGTAATGAGCATATATTGGCCCAGCTTGCTTTCATCCTTGGCGGCTATATACACAAGGAGACCGATGAGAAATGAGAATACACCCTCCCTTAAGCCCTGGAAAACAAGGCTTGCTGCCGCCGGACGCCAATGACTTTGAGCGCTTTGCAGCTGCTTCCATGGCTCTAGCCACCGATACACACCTTCGCTTTTACGCTTTTTAAGAAAAAAACTCAAGACAACGGCAGAAGCATAAATACAAAGCGACAGGATAAAGACCACGCGATAGCCGCGCTCGCCATGCATATAGGAGATTAGCAAACCTGACAGCCAGGGACCTACGATCCCGGTTAACGAACCCAGCAGACCGATCCAGCCATTGAAAAGGTCTCGATTCCCAGCCTCTGTAATTTCAAAATACACAATATTAAACGCCAGCCAAAACAAACCGGTTGCTATGCCCAGCATACATCCAAGCGGCCAGATATAATATACCGCATTTCCTCCAAGCCACAGCACCAGCATATAAAAAAGGCCCGATACGGCAATACCGAGCCGCAGGGCATTCATCTTGTTATGTTCTTTAACCCACTTCCCGGCGATCCAAAAGCTGAGACCCATCGCCAGTTGCTGAGCCAGCGTGAACCAGCCGATCATAACGAAATCCTGGCGGCTTTTCCATAAATAAACGTTCAGGAAAGTGCCTGACAGCGCACCTGCCATCACAAACAATCCATTGACTGCCAGTAACAGCAGAGCCTGTCCCTTTAGCAAAGCCTTCATCGAATCCCCCTCGATCTCCTAGACATGTTCTTTCATAACATGCCCGAAAGAAGGGAAATCCATCAAACCGTTTAATCCTGGACGCTTAGATTACGTACAAGCTGAATCCGTGCTTCCTGTGCAAGGCTGTGCTGCACATGGAAACAAGAAGGACATACATGCATCTTTATCGAGAATGGGGACTTCAGCACGGGCGCACCCAGCGCCGAAGGAGACGACGGATCGAATTCCGTTACAGACTGCGTGCCAGCCAGCAGCATCAGTTCATGGCACTGCGGACACTCGGGCGCTTCCTCCTGCTCTGCAAGAACAACTGAAACGCTTGCTTCGTACCGATTCAAATCGTAGTCATCACGAAATTGGTCCAATGTGTTGAATATGGGCACAACGCTGTCCTTATCGTTATGTCCCCACAGATCATCGTCATTGCTTGCTTCTTCCGGAGCTTCATCCTCTTCAATCTCGTCCCCCAGATCATCACTACTCAGATTAACCGTGCGATAGCCTTTGAGTTCATTATTGCAGTGCGGACATGTATCCTCCGGTCCGAATTCCTCATCCCACACAATTTCAGTGTCGCACCAAGGGCAAACTGTCGTTTCCATCTTCATAATCTCCTTCTTGCCTTACGTTGGATTTAGTTCATCATTAAATAAATAATACCGGCGCCTATAAAAGCAATGGCAGATATAAACAAGACACGGGTCAAAATCTTCATGAATATCCTCCTAAAATATAGCGGCGCCAATTACATAGGAGAGTGAGACGGAGATCAGCATAGCAATCAGTCCCACAGCCCGGTTATCCGCGGCAATTTCTTCATCAATTGAAAATACGGGTGTCAGAAATTCGAACAGGAAATAAGCTGTCAGCAGCAATAAAAAGCCTGCAAGTGACCATTTCATCGTCTCGTAAATAGACGCGCCCGCTTCTATGCTGAAGCGGAGCACGTTGCAGATTCCGAAGATTTTGCCTCCGGTCGCCATTGCTGCAGCCACGTTCCCTTTGCGGATCTCTTCCCAGCAATTATATTTGGTAACCATTTCAAAAAAGGACAGAAATACAACCAGCCCTAAAATAGCCACCGTGAAGTAGCCGAGCAGTGCGCCAAGCGGATAGCCCAGCAAATGATCGATACTGTCTTGCATATCTTCCCCTTCTTTCTGCCGGGCTTGGAGCGCTACTGCAGCTCGGCCACGGTCACGCCTGCTCCGCCTTCGTTATAGTTACCAAGCCGATAGCTTTTGACATATCTGTGCTTGCGCAAATAATCCTGAATACCTGAACGCAAAACGCCCGTTCCCTTACCGTGTATGATTGAAATCAGACCCAGATTACCGAGGAAGGCTTCGTCGATAAAACGGTCGGTCGCCATAATCGCTTCCTCCAAATTGGTTCCACGCAGATCCAGTTCACTGCGGATGTTCTCATCCCGGGTACGTTTCACTGTTGTGGCCTGCCGGAGGGGCTGTGGTGCGGACGATTTAGTGGCCGAAGACAGCAATTCAAGATCATCCAGCCGCACCTTCATTTTCATTATCCCAAGCTGCACTACAGCTTCCTTGGAGCCGCTCATTTCTACAACAATCCCCTTTTGGTTCAGGCTGTACACGGTGACTTCATCACCTGGCTGAATCTGGCGGGGAGGCTTAACGGCACTGCGCGGGGTATCCTTTTTACGCTTTTTAGGCTCTGCTTCATCCAGACGCCGGCGTGCCTCAATCAGTTTGTGCTCCTTGACTGAAGCGCCTTCCTCCAGCGCCAGCCGGCGAAGATCACTGATGATATCCTCAGCTTCCTTACGCGCTTTATCGAGAATCGCGGCAGCATCCTTCTCGGCCTTTTCCAGCGTTTTGTCACGCTGACTTTCCAGCTTCTCGATTTCCTTCTGCTGCTTGTTCCGCAGATCTTCGGCCTCACGGCGCAAATGTTCTGCCCGTTCCCGCTCATTCTCTGCGCCCAGCCTGTTCTCTTCCAGCGAAGCAATCATATGCTCCACGCGGAGATCCTCTTCTTTCACTTCCCCGCGCGCATGCTCCAGAATAGCACCCGGCAAGCCTAAACGCTCCGCAATCGCAAAAGCGTTGCTTCGTCCAGGTACACCAATCAGCAGGCGGTAGGTAGGGCTGAGACTCTGCACATCAAATTCCATACTGGCGTTAATGATCCCTTTACGCTCATAGGCATAAGCTTTCAGCTCGCTGTAATGGGTAGTCGCGATCATCCGGCATTCCGTCCGGTGAATATGCTCCAGAATGGCAATAGCGAGTGCCGAGCCCTCTGCCGGATCAGTGCCTGCACCCACTTCATCAAGCAATATCAGGCTTTTAGGCGTCATTCTTTTTAAAATGGAAATAATATTGGTCATATGGGAAGAAAACGTGCTAAGACTTTGCTCGATGCTCTGCTCGTCGCCGATATCAGCATAAATGGCATCGAACACGCACATTTGGCTGCCTTCCTCCGCCGGAATAAACAACCCGGACATGGACATCAGACTGAGCAGGCCTATGGTCTTCAAGGTAACCGTCTTTCCCCCGGTATTGGGTCCGGTCACGATAATAGAGCTGTATTGATTGCCCAGCTCCACATCCAGCGGAACAACCTGCTCCGAGGGAATCAGCGGGTGCCGCCCCTTCCGCAGCTTAAGGTATCCACGGTCGTTCATCCGCGGCTGGGTGGCCTTCATATCGCGGGCCAGCCGCGCCTTGGCGAAGATGAAATCAAGCTCGCCAAGGATATCGATGTCATATTTCATTTCTTCCGCAATATCACCTACAAGAGCTGTAAGTCTATGCAGGATGATTTCGATTTCCCGTTCTTCACGCAGCCGAGTCTCTCGAAGCTTGTTATTCATGGCCACGATGGATTCCGGCTCAATAAACAGTGTTGCGCCTGAGCCGGACTGGTCGTGTACGATCCCGCCAAAGTGCGCACGATATTCCGCTTTTACGGGAATAACAAACCGGTCTCCGCGAATGGTAACGAGCTGGTCCTGCAGCATTTTGGCTACGGATGAGGAGCGGATCATGGAATCCAGCTTTTCCCGGATTCTTGTCTCCCCGCCCCGCAGTTCACGACGAATGGAAGCCAGCTCCGGACTCGCTGAGTCGAGCACGTCGGCGTTCTCGTCGATACAAGCACGGATGGCATCCTCCACGTGCTTCTGCTCCGAGAGCAGATCACTTAAGGCGAATAAGGCTTCGATCTTCTCGTCTTCATGCATTGCAGCCAGAAACCGTTTGACTCTCCGCGCACCACCGATTGTATTGCCTACCGAGAGCAATTCATGCGTGCCCAACATGCCTCCGATGGATGCCCGCTTCAGCGCCGCACCGATATCGCTTACACCGGAGAAGGAAGGAATACCCTTTAGCCGATCAACCGTAGCTCCTTCATCTGTAGCCTGCAGGAGCCGCTTTACCCCTTCGAAATCAGCGGAAGGCTTCAGCTTCTCAGCGGCATCCCGTCCCATAGAGGTTTGAGTATATTGCATCAATTTATTTAAAATCTTGCGATATTCAAGCGTATGCAAAATTTTGTCGTCCAATTACAGTCCAGCTCCCTTCATAGATTAGACTATTATACCGAATTTGTCCGGTTTTCGCTATTTGGGTATCGTTTCCCAACATAGAAAGGGGATGTTCCGGTCACAATAACAATGCACATATCCCCCAGATAAGACAAAGGAGGTTTGTCCATTGAGATTTTTAGGTCATGTAGTCCGTTTTATCGTCGCAGCGATTGTACTGCTCGTTGTCGGATGGATTGTACCCCAATTTTCAATCGGCGGTTTTGGGAGCGCCCTTCTTTTGGCCCTGGTTATTGCTCTTCTCGGCTGGGCGATTGAGGGTATCTTCGGTTCCAAGACCACGCCGTTTGGCCGCGGTATTGTCGGTTTCCTGGTCAGTGCCCTCGTGATCTGGGCCGCCCAGTTTGTAGTAGGCGGGGTCAGTGTCTCCATGATCGGTGCGCTGCTCGCTGCTCTGGTCATCGGGATCATCGATTTGTTCCTGCCTGTATCAACTCCATTTGATGCGGCCAAATAATGTGCTTCAAATCCATTTACATCACGAAAGCCCCTTTTCCGGTACCCGGAAGAGGGGCTTTCGTGTTTCACACATACGACAGAATGTTTTCTTCCCCTTTGGCGGTCAGAGCTGTTGCCACCCTGTTCTTACCGCCTTTCTTAGCTATATAAAGAGCGTCGTCCGCGTTGCGGAAGAGCAGTTCTTTGCCTAGCCCAACCTCGTAGTTGCACAACCCTATGCTAACGGTAACCGGTTTGCCGCCCGCATAAGGATGCTCCATTTGCTCAATGCTTGCCCGAAGCTCCTCTACGCCGGCATAAGCTTCCGGATAGTTTTTGTCCGTAAATATGACCGCAAATTCTTCCCCGCCGTACCGTGCGGCAAAATCGTTCAAACCAATCATCCCGCCAAGCTTGGAAGCAACCTCCTTCAATACAAGGTCCCCCACCCAGTGACCATAACTGTCGTTGACATGCTTGAAATTATCGATATCCAAAAGAGCCAGCTGTAAACGAAGACCATTACTTTCACACTGTTCCAGCAGCAAGTCGAGATATTCATGAAACGTTTTATGGTTGTACAGGCCCGTTAGGGCATCTATTTTTAACAGCTTATCGGAAATCGCACGTTCCACCATCAGTCCCTGTTCCGACTTGGTCAATTGTTCCAGATGTTCGCGGGCTTCACGGGCACGGATAATTACAGCCTGCGACATCAGCACGAAAATAATGAATACACATTCTATAATCAAGAACTCGAGCAGCGGCTTATGCAGAAATACCCTTTCCAGCCCGAAATAAACTCCGGCATAAAAAACAACGCTTAACAAGCCCAGGCCGTACAGCAGTTTCTGATCAAAATAAACAAGCGATACCATGATCGGCAGCAAAAGCGTCATTTGAGCACCGTCGACAAAAGGCTCTGTCACGAAGTACATAAGATAGGAAACGATAAATCCGCTGCTGACCACGGCTTCCTTATGATATTGACCGCTTGAACGCAGCCATATTTCGGCACACCCCATACATATAACGATAAGTATATTACAGGCTATAAATAAATGTGCTTTATCAAGGCTGACTGAGCTTTTAATATTAAGATGATCGGCGAACAGTACAAAAAACACCTGAAAAACCAGCATAAAGGCTACAATGATCCAATATCCGTTCAGTATTCTACGGTGCCATATCTCCGTATTCAGATTATCGTTAGCTAAAAAAATGTGAATCCCCTACTTTTTTGCAAATTTCCGTTCACCTATTTTTCATAACCTGCCGCGACATGTTCCTCGAATTTAAGGTATAGTGTTAACTGAATTGTCACATTCCCTGTACTATTATATAGTATCGGCAAATTCGGAAGGAGGATGAAGATGAAAAGAAAATTTCTAATATTCCTAAGTATTATCAGTGTTCTCATTCTGTCCGCCTGCAGCGATAACAGCAATACTAATGAAAACCCGGGTAACAGCAGCGGTATCACTGACACAGGAGTAGCACCGCAAGAGGAGCTTATTATTAAAGCTACCAATTACAGCTTCGATCAAAAGGAATATCATTTAAAAAAGGGCGTGCCCGTCAAAATTATATTTGAGAACGAGAGCGGTAATCACGGCATCCTCATACCCGAATTCAAGCTTCAGCTAAACCGGGAAAACTCCTCTCAGGTCCTTGTTCCTGAGGAGGCCGGCACCTTTGAAATGTCATGCGCCATTATGTGCGGCTCAGGTCACAGCAGGATGGTTGCCAAAATAATTGTAGAGTAGGAAAGCAAACGTGTTTGCTGTGAACTATAAACAAACAAAGGGCTGTTCCCGAAGTAGATTGCCTACCCGGAAACAGCCCTGCTTTGAAATATCCGTTATTCAGCTATCCTGTTCGATCAGCTGAATCCATTCATTATATTCAACCTGCAGCTTGGCATATTCCGCCTGAAGGCTGCGATGCTCCCGGGTTAACTGTTCAAGCTCCTCCTGACGCTGATCAAATTGAACCTGAAGCAGACGGAGCTGCCCCTGAACCATCTCATAATTATCTCCAACCTCGCCAAGCTGTTCAAGTACATCACTTCGCTCACGATCCAGTGTTGCCCTCTGACCCTCAGCCTCTTGAACCTCCTGCTGCCACAAATCGATTTCCTCGCGGAGCTTGGTCTCCGTATCGGTCCACTGACGCTGGCGCTCTGCCAGTTCATCATATTTCTGCTTCCAGACTGTCCCGTTCTCCTCAGCCTCTTTTAAAGCTTCCCGCTGATCGGTCACTGCAGCCGCTACTTCGCGTGCGGCCTCCGACAGCTCTTCCAGCCGCAGCGCCGCTTCCTCGCCTTCCGCTTCCAGCAGAAGATATCGTTCCTGAAGCTGTTCCCCGTCCTGCAGAACCTCATCATACCGGGAGATCAGTTCCTCATAACGTTCACGAAGCGCAGACAGGTCCTTCTGGGCTTGCACTCCCTGCTCCCGCAGCAATTCGCGTTCACGCTCCGCTTCGGTACGAAGCCGGCTTTCCTGCTCCAGCTTCTGTACTAAACCGTCTGCCTGACCGTATAGAGACTCTATCTCGGTTTGCAGTGTCAAGGATTTCTCTTCTGCCTCAAGCAGATTCATCTCCAGCTCACCGATATCCTCCATGCGCTTATCGGCAAGCTCCTGCCAGATGGCTGCCTCCGAAGTCGACCGGGCAAGCTCTTCCTGAACGCGGCGCATACGATCTCCGGTTTCCTGCAGTGACTTCCGCAGGGCGAACGCCTCGTTCTGGGCCAGACTATAATGCTGGCGCAGTTCTTCCAGTTCCTCGTTCAGCAGTGTTCCCCGCTCTGTCGCGGAGCGAAGCTCCTCACTCAACTGCTCTTCACGCTTAATAACCGCTTCATATTGTGCCAGCAGTGTCGCCCGGGCTTCGCGTTCGGCTTTAAGACCCGCTTCCGCTGCACGCAGCCGCGATTGAAGCTGTCCGGTTCCTCCGCGCAGCTCGCCAAGCTGCTTCTCCAGCTCTTGAATCTGCTGCTTATGTCTGTGCTCCTGTGTGCCCTGGGATTGCCGCAGCTCCTTATTCCTTGACTGCTCCCGCTGCAGCGCTTCCCGCTCTTCACTGAGCTCCCTGCCCAGCACCAACTTGGTGTCAGCAAGCTCCTGGCCGAGTGAGTTCCGGGTCTCTACAAGCTCATTACCCAGTGATTCCTTCGTTTCCGCCAGCTCCTTTTCCAGAGCAGCAACGGTTTCCGCCTTCTCCCGGGCCAGCGTCTCCCGGATGTTCTCCAGTTCCTGCAGATGCGCAGTCTTCAGCTCTTCCAGCTGCTGAAGACGCACGGCTTCGGCGTTCGCCAACTCCTGCTCCCGTTTAAGCAGCTCTTCTTCCAGCTTCCGACGAGCAGCTGCTGCAACCTCCTCCGCCTCCAGCAGCTGTTCGGCATGTGCCTTACGCTCCAGCTCCTGGGTTTCCAGATGCCGTCTTCGCTCTTCTTCAGCAGCAGCGATCAGCCTTCCTGCTTCCTCTTTAGCCGCAGCCTCAAGCCGCTCGTATTCCTCCTGCCGCTCCCGCTGCAGGTCCTGCAGGCGGGATACCTCTACACGCAGCTCACTGCGTTCTCCAGTCAGCATGTTAAGCTCATTCTTGAAATCCTGTACCTGCAAGGCCTGCTCGGCCATATGCACGGCTGCAAGCACCGCAATGCGCGGTGTATCCAATCTGGAGTGTGATTTGGAGATGGTCCGCATATGCTCATCTACATAACGGGCAACTTGCTTCATATATTCAGTGCTGCTTCCGACTAGTCTATAGGAAGTGCCATATATCTCTACGGCGACACGTGTCCGGTCCATAGCCACAGTTGTGTCCTCCTTTGTATGTGTGCGGATTCTAAGCTGGTTTCCCTGCTTGTATTGTAGCTTTATTCACTGGCATTTGGCAAAATTCAATCCTGACAACCGGTAATCAACGCACCTCTGCCCAATGAGAAAAGCCGCAGCGAATCTCGGTTTCTAAAGGGATTCGCTGCGGCTTTACACAATTCCTGCTACTTTCTTAATTCTGCGCCAAAACTTTGCTGGAGAGCTGCCAGAACCTTATCATGAACCTCTCCAACTTCTTCATCTGTGAGCGTATGCTCGGGATGACGGTACATCAGGGAGATCGCAATACTTTTCTTGCCGCTCTCCATCTTACCGCCCGTATACACATCAAATACCTGTACGGACTGCAGCAGGCTTCCCCCGTTCTCACGGATTAAGGCCAGTAGATCACCGGCTGGAACCGAAGATTCCACAACCACTGCAATATCCCGCTCCATGCCCGGGAAGCGCGGAAGCTCACGATATTGCAGACGGCTCTGAGCCGCTTCATATAGTGGAGCAAGTGCAATCTCCGCAGCATAGGTATCCTCAAGATCCAGCTTACGCTGCAGCTCGGGATGAATCTGTCCCATTGTACCAATTTTAACACGGCCTTCATTACCGAGCAGATAGAGAGAAGCGGAACGTCCCGGATGGTAACCCTCCGGGCTATCTCCTACATAGCTTACTGACTCTGTAATTCCCAGATGAGCAAATACGGTTTCGAGCGCACCCTTCAGGTCGAAGAAATCCACCGGCTGCGGAGCAACATTCCACTGCTTGACTGAACTGCTGCCGCTAAGCAGCAGGGACAGCACCGGCAGCTCACGCGGCTGACGGGTCAGCTGCTCTTCATCCGTGAAGAACACATTGCCGATTTCGAACAGCGCCAGATCACTTTGACGGCGGTTCGCATTATATTGGGCAATGTCCAGCAGCTGCGGCAGGACGCTTGTGCGTAGAATACTGCGTTCTTCACTCATCGGCATGGCCAGACTGACGGCATGGCCTCCCTCCGAGAATGCAGGGAACAATTTGCCTTGCTCCGGCTGAATGAAGGAATATCCGAGCACCTCCTGGTAGCCGCCGTGCACCAACAGGCGGCGGAGTTCACGGCGCAGCACCTGTGGTTTGGTCAATGCGCCCGGTGTAGTTGGACCTTCAATCGGGGTCGTCGGGATATTGTCATAGCCGTACAAACGGGCAATTTCCTCGATGAGATCGACATCGTAGCAGATATCGCCACGTCTTGTCGGCACCTTTACTTCGATCAGGCCTTGTGTGACGTCTCCGTACGGGAAATGCAGACGGCTGAACAGCGTTTTTACTTCCAGCATTGACAGATCCGTGCCAAGATAGCGGTTTAGCTTATCCAGGGACAAGGTGAGCACCTTTTCCTCTACATCATCACTTCCCGCCTGCACTATACCTTGCTGTACTGCGCCGCCCGCATAACGCGCAATAAGGGCTGCCGCACGGTTCAGTGCCGGAATAACCGATTTCGGGTCTACTTCCTTCTCAAAACGCAAGGACGCCTCAGAGCGGAGACCCAACTGACGGGAGGTCTTACGTACGGTGCCTCCGTCAAATTTGGCCGATTCCAGTACCAGGCTCACAGTCTCTGCCGTAACCTCCGTATTCAGACCGCCCATCACACCGGCCAAGGCTACCGACTTTACACCATCGGCAATAACAAGCATTTGCGGCTCTAAATTCCGCTCCTGCCCGTCAAGTGTAGTAAGAACTTCGCCTGCATGCGCAAGACGGACAGACAGCATGCCGCCTTCCACTTTATCAGCATCAAAAGCATGCAGCGGCTGTCCATATTCCAGCATAACGTAGTTGGTAATATCCACAATATTGTTAATCGGGCGGACACCCGCCGCCATCAACCGGTTCTGAATCCAGAGTGGCGAGGCTGCGGGCTTGACACCCGTAATATAACGGACTGCGTAGTGGCTGCAATACGCTTCATCCTCAATCTGAACGGAAATCGTATTCCCGGCAGCGCCGCTAATCTCTACAATTTCCTCCTCCGGCTTGGGCAAACTAAGCTCACGGCCCAGAATTGCGCTTACCTCGTAAGCCGCGCCAATCATGCTGAGGCAATCGGACCGGTTGGGCGTCAAATCAAATTCAAGCACCTCATCCTCTAAACCCAGCACCTTCATGATATCCTGGCCAATCTCTGTTTCTTCAGGCAGAACCAGGATACCCTCCTGCAGCTCTTTCGGGAGCAGCTTGTCGTTCAGGCCCAGTTCCTTAGCCGAGCAAATCATCCCTTGGGACAATACACCGCGCAGCTTCGCTTTCTTGATATCCAGACCCGGGAGCTTCGCCCCAACCAGCGCCACAGGAACCATTTGCCCCGCAGCCACATTTTTGGCACCGCAAACGATCTGCAATTCCTCGTCCTGGCCCACATCCACGATACACACATTAAGCTTATCCGCATCCGGATGCTTTTCCTTTGATTTCACATAGCCGGTTACGATCCTGGAAATGCCTTTATTGCGGCGTTCCACACCATCGATTTCGATGCCCGCAGCCGTAATTTTATCCGCCAGCACCTCGGCGTTTACTCCCTCTAGCGATATATAATCAGCCAACCACCCGGTTGATACTTTCATGTCCGCTCACTTCCCTTTTGTTTCAGATGTATTTAATTTCCTATTAAATGCATACACTACGAGAAATATTTGGACCTCCGATCGCTGTTATCCTCTGATTTCCTGATTAAACCGCTTAGCGGTTGAAATCAGAGGATAAAGGCGAACGCTAACGCTTCTCCAGTTCCAAAATTTCTCTTCGTTTCTACTTTAATATTCTTAAATCAATTGAAATCCAACATCAAATACCTTCTGCCGCTCCAAACCCGCCAGCACTACCTACCACCAAAAATCTAAACGCCCTTGAACTGCTTCACAAAGCTCATATCGTTATTGTAGAAATTACGGATGTCATCGATTCCGTATTTCAGCATCGCAATCCGTTCCACACCCATGCCGAAAGCAAAACCGCTGAACTCGGCCGGATCGTATCCGCCCATTTCCAGTACCTTCGGATGAACCATGCCTGCGCCGAGAATTTCAAGCCAGCCCGTGTGCTTGCACAGTCTGCAGCCGTCACCGCCGCATTTGAAACAGCTTACGTCAACCTCAACGCTTGGCTCGGTGAAAGGGAAGAAGCTCGGACGAAGACGGATGCCTGTAGAGGATCCGAACATCTCTTTTACAAATTGCTGCAGCGTACCCTTCAGATCGCTCATCCGGATATGGCGTCCAATAACAAGACCTTCGATTTGATGGAACTGGAAGGAATGGGTCGCATCATCATCATCACGCCGGAATACCTTGCCGGGGCAGATGATTTTGACAGGAGCTTCACCGTTCATAGCCTGCATGGTACGAATCTGTACCGGGGAAGTCTGGGTGCGCATAAGCAAATCTTCCGTCAAATAGAAAGAATCCTGCATATCGCGGGCCGGGTGGTTTTTGGGCAAATTTAGCGCTTCGAAGTTGTAGTAGTCTGTTTCTACCTCGGGACCTTCGGCTACACGATAACCCATCCCTATAAAAATATCCTCGATTTCCTGAACCACTCTGCTTAGCGGATGAATGCCCCCTTGGGCCAGGCTCCGCCCCGGCAGTGTTACATCAACCTTCTCGGCTTGCAGGCGGTTCTGCGTCTCCTGCTGCTGAAAAGCCTCCTGTTTCGCACTAATAATCTCCTCAATCGCACCGCGTACGTTATTCACAACTTGACCGATGACCGGACGCTCCTCGGCAGTAAGTCCTCCCATTCCGCGAAGAACCTCTGTCAGCTCACCCTTTTTACCGAGATATTTCACCCGCAAATCGTTCAGAGCCTGCGCATCCTGCACTTCCTGCAGCTTAGCCAGCGCCTCAATCTTCAATGCTTCCAATTTTTCCTTCATGGCCGTATACAGCCCCTTTCAATCATTATCAATTCAACAAAAAAAGGCCTCTCTCCCGGTAAAGGGACGAAAAGACCGTGGTACCACCCTTGTTAGACAGCTTTCTTAACAGATCGCCGTCTCACTTTATACAGAAATAACGGTCTGCGGCCGGTTATCCCCTACTATTCATTCTCAAGAATCCTCTTGAGTGAAATTCAGGGAACTGCTCCGGAGTGAACTTGGGCAGCTCTGTTTCGTAGAAACGCTCTCAATCTCCGGCGTCTCCTCCCTGTAAGTCAGGCGCTGCTTACTCTTCTCCATCATTGCATTTTGGAAGTTTCAAATTTCTTGATAAAAGAAAACATGTTCATTTATTATATGCAAAAAAAGTGATTTTGGCAAGCTGGGCAGTTCTTTCAGAGGCTCCGTGCATCCGGACCTGCGAAGGAACGCCTGATTACTCCTTTTCCGCAGGCCGAGACGCATTCTCCGCACATGATGCATTCAGGATGATCCATCTCACTGTTTTGCACCATCATCTTTACATCAAGACTCATGCTGCACACACGGGAACAGCTGCCGCAGGATACACATTTGGAGGAATCGGCCTTCAGCCGGAGTCCTGGCAGCTTTAACACATTACGAATTCGGGTAGAAGCCACATTTAAAATAGACATTGGACATACATAATGACAGGTAGCTCTTTTTCCTAAAAATAAAGGAGCCAAGGACAGTAAGGTTATAAGGACCAGCATAAATGCCAATTTGCCCCAGGTATCTACGGAAATGTATCCTTCTGTCAGGTAAAAGGGTTGAATCTCTGGCCACTTTGCATGCTTAATCAGCGGAAAAATAATAAATGCCAACCATATTAAGCCCAAAGCGTATCGAACAGCTCGAAGATGGGTAATAAGTCTCAAGGGTTTTCGAATCCGCTCGTCCAACAGGCTCCGGCCAACAATCCCTGAAAAAGCCCGTCAATAATCAAATAAGGAGAGAAGTAGTTCAATGGTACTGGCAGGAGTAAAAAGGAAGCGAATGAACACATTTTTACGCATACTTAGGCGTTTGCGCCGATTGGCAGGGCTGGATTCCATATTAAGCTCTCCCTTCCTTCCGAGTATTCGCCATAACAAGAAAGCCTGAGGTTCTGCCGGTTCCCAGCGCGCTGTTCAATACATAGTCGATTACGGCCATTGAGTCTTCCTCCCCATTTTCAATTGGATTTCGGGTAAAACTGGAATGAATATATTCTGTTATTCCACGCAGCAGCAGCCGGGCTGTTTCACGAGGATAGGGAACGGAAAACACACCTTCCTTAACCCCCTGCTCTGCAATGGCTGCAAAGACAGGCTCCATTTTCACATAAAACATTTCCGTCAATTTCAAATGCACCAAAGGGTCCATCTCAAAGGAGCCATTACCGGATTTTCCGCTTTCCTTTGACTTGGGCGCAAAAACGAATTGGAGGACCGCAATCAGCTTGCTCTCCGCCGAAAGATTGGGATCGGCTGCAATCCTGTTCCCATGGAGACCCATATCGCCCAATCTGCGTTCTATAACGGATTGCAGCAGAATGTCTTTGGAAGCAAAATAATAATAAAAGGTTCCTTTAGCGATCCCGGCCTTTTGAATAATCTCCTCAATTGTAGTGTCAAGAAATCCATGGGCAGCAAACAGCTGCTCTGCCAGATTCTATTTCTAACTGGACACATTGCTCTGTTTAAGGGCCGTCCTATATACTGAATGAAAAACATATTATAACTGGGGACTATAAATTCAAGTTTCCAATACGTTGTATGCGGGGAGAGGATTACAGTGGCTGGTTTTTCCGAAGTTAAAATAACGCGTAGATTAATTCTTTTGTTCGCTGCTATATCTGTGCTTTTGGTCGCTATTAGTCTCGTCTCCTTACTCTACCTGAACCATACCATTAACAAGCTTTCCAATTCACTATACAATGACGTTTATCAGAACTCCGAGCTCATTTTAAACGCTGACCGTGATCTTTTTCAGTCCTCCCTCGCACTCCATACAGTAATGAGTCAAGTGAGCACAGAGAAGGAACGGAAGGAAAACATACAGATATTCGAAGATAATATCTCCCAGATTCAGGAGCGAATTACTGAAGCCAGTCAAAACATCTCTTCTATCGAGAAGCCATATACTGGGCTTAAGCAGGACGAATTGCTGCTGAATGAACTTAAGGATGAATTGGCAGCTTTCAAAACCCCATTTCAGGAGTGGCAGGATATGGGGAGGAGTTTGATATCCGGCCGTATGGAGAGCGATTGGAGTCCGGAGTCCTTCTCCAGCGTTCTGGTGAGTACACAGCTCAATGAAGCACGAAGCAGTCTCGACCGGTCCGAGGCACTTATCGACAGCTACGCACAGCAGGTAACATCTGTATTTCATGAACAGAAAAGCTCCCTGTTCGCCCTTTATTCGCTCCTTCTATGTCTGCTTATTCTGGTCATTATTTATCTGGGCCGCAAAATTATTGTGCTGCAGAATGAAATGCTCGAGGAACAGACGTTGTATCAGCTTATTGGTGAAACGATGTCCGACTTTATTGTACTGACGGATCCCAACGGATTGATACTTTACGCTTCACCTTCGCATTCCGCAGCGCTCGGTTATGTTCCAAAAAAAGGGGAACCCCTTTCCAATTATGTCCGCGAACCGGAAATTGCCTGGGCCAAGCTGAAAAGTGTTGTACAAGGCATTCCGCGAATGTCCGAGCTGCGCATGCGCGGGGCCGATGGAAAATGGGTATGGCTGGAGACCAGAGTTACCCCGGTCAAAGGAAGCCGTTCCTTTCCGGCGCAATTCATGCTCGTTTCGCGTGAAATTACGCAGCGCAAACAATATGAAGAGCGGCTGCATAAGCTAGCCTTCTATGACCATTTGACTGCCATCCCCAACAGGGCGCATTTCAAAATGTACATGGAGAACCTTATCACACAACCGGAAGAACGGCGGCAGGAAGTGGCCCTTGCGTTACTGGACTGTGACAGATTCAAGCAGCTCAACGATTCCCTGGGCCATTTGGCCGGTGACGAGTTCCTGCAGCTGCTCTCGCGTGAGCTTCAGCAAACGGTAAAAGGTGCCGGGCAGGCGTTCCGCATCGGCGGCGACGAGTTTGCTGTAGTCCTGCACCGTATCAACAATCCGGAAATGCTCGATGAAATGCTGAATCGTTTGCTCCAATTGTTCAATAAGTCGTGGTCGGTTAGCAAGGGCTCCAGCTTCCATACCTCTGCAAGCATTGGGGTTGCCCTGTATCCGCTGCATGGTGAAAGCATTAACGAGCTCCTGCGCGCTGCCGACCTTGCGATGTACCGTTCCAAAAGCCATGGCGGTAACGAAGCCAATCTCTATGACGAGCGGATTGATGCGGGGACTTCGAGTCAGAAGAATGGGCGTTCATAGTGGAATGCGTTGAAAGTTCAAAAGGCTGTTCCCATAATCATCGCACCTGATGACCGGGAACAGCCTTTATTGTATTGTAATCAGCTCGTTAACTGCAGATGATCCTTCCCTGGTTCTCCATCATCCGTTTCACGGTCACGGATCACTACCCTTACAATCTCTTTACCAGGAGGACAGTCAATATAACAATCCCCGGTGCCGTCTTTCTCCTCCCAATCGCCCAGCCGTAAAATATAACCGATGGACGCTGTTTCCGGCAATGCTTCAATAATGGCTACCGCCCGGCCGTCCTCCATATACCGAAAATCACATTGTCCATCCTGTATCCCTGTTCCCCAAACCCACAGGTTCCAGCCGCGATAATCACCATCAGGCCGATCATAGTGGACCTCAATGGTTTTGGCCCGCGGGCCCGGTTGTCCGCATTCGTCATAAAGCACCATCATCGATAATCCATCGACCTGCACGCCGCTGCCGTCCACTGTCCGGAACGCATCCTTCCCTGCACGGCTATGATCCACCACTACATTCCAGCGGGTTGAAGCATGTGGCATTTCCATGGATATCGGCCAGGTATTGGCGTTAAAGATAACGACAATATTGTTCCAATCATCACCGCCAGCGTTGTTTTTAAGTACATAGGACACTACCCCGTCTGCACAGCGCAGAAATTCCAGGGAACGTTCAATTTCCTGCCGGCCGTGCAGGCGAAAAGCCGGATGGCTGCGCCGCAATTCCAGCAAGCCTTGATAATATTGAAAGACAGGCATAAATTCTCTCTTGTTATTCCACCTCAATGCGTTGATGGCATCACTGCTCCGGTAACTGTTGTGGTCACCGTATTTACTGCGCAGCAGCTCATCTCCGGCATGTAAAAAGGGAATTCCCTGGGAGGTCAGCACGATGCCGTTAGCAAGCAAAGAGCGGCGAACCGTCTCACTGTCAAGAATATGATCCGTATTTACAGTCATATATGGATTGGCAAGCGCTACAGCTTCCTCAACACTGCCGCCACCCTTTAGGCAGCCGTTTTCCATATCCGGAAAGTTAGCCTCCTGGCGTTTCCCCTGAACAGCGAGCATCTTATCCCACAAATTCAGATTATCGTGGGCTGTAACATAGTTTACGGATTCCACAGGCGAATCGGTAAACTCATGAATGGCCCCTTTAATGCCTGCTGCAACGGCACTCTCCTTGCCGTACTCACCCGTTGCAAAGCCCCTTCCCCAGCCATCGCTATCGCCTTTGATTGCCGAACGGAAGTTATCGTTGAAAACGGAATAACCCTTTCCCCGCTGCACACCTTTCAGCGTTTTGGCAATCAAAGGAGAGTCTCCACCTGTCCAAGGCTCACCATATATAAGCAGATTAGGATTAACCTCCATACGCAGCTCCTCGGCAATCTCTTGCATGGTAACCTTGTCGATCAGACCCATCAGGTCAAACCGGAACCCGTCAATATGATATTCCTTGGCCCAGTAATGAAGCGAATCCTTGATATATTGGCGCACCATCGGGCGCTCTGTGGCCAGCTCGTTGCCGACGCCGGAACCGTTCGACAGCCGGCCATTATAGTCATGGCGGTAATAATAACCGGGTACCAGTCGCTCAAATGGACCGTCCTCCACCGAATAGGTGTGGTTGTAAACGACATCCATTATAACTGAAATCCCGTAACGGTGCAGGCTCTGAACCATTTCCTTAAATTCCCTAATACGTACCCCGGGATTTGCAGCATCCGTGCTGTAAGAGCCTTCCGGCACGTTATAATGCTGAGGATCATACCCCCAGTTGTATTCCATAGCTTTTAGTTCGTCAACGGTCTGGAAATCAAAGACAGGCATTAAATGCACATGGGTAACCCCAAGCTCCACCAGATGGTCAATTCCCAGCAGATTTCCTTCCACGTCCCGGAGTCCGGTCTCTGTAAATGCTTTATATTTACCCTTATGGACCATACCCGAACTCTCATGAATCGAAAAATCACGCACATGCAGCTCATAAAGAACAGCATCGGACGGATGGGCCAACGGTGGGGATACATCCTCTGACCAGCCCTCTGGATCTGTATCGTCCAAGTCCACGACAGCTGTCCGCACACCATTCGCAGATACAGCAATGGCATACGGATCTGTGACTTCTTCCACCGTGCCTTCATCAAAAATCACGCGGAACATATAATACTTTCCTTTTAGGTCACCAGCCAGCTTAACCCGCCATACTCCATCCGCAGTGGCCTGCATATACACAATTCGTCCGATGTCCTCTGCTTCATGCTCATCTTCCGTCAGCCCTTCATTTCCGCCAGTCTCATAGAGTACGAGCGACACAGCCATAGCCGTGGGCGCCCATACTTTAAATACGCTAAATTCAGGAGTATAGTTCAATCCGAGATCCTTACCCTCATAAGTCTGCATGGCTAAATCTGCATTTATATAATTGCTTTTCATTATAGTCACCATCCTATTGCTTCGGGCCCAAAGGCCGAGAAGCTTATAGTCCAAATATTCCCAAAAACATCAAACTCATACTTGCACAGCTCTGCAAGTCGATTATCATAACACATCTACTCAAGGTACATTACTATAATATGTGACAATATGTTTACAGGTTTGGGTTTTTTTCGAACTGAGTTATCCTCTATTATTATTATCGGTTTAAAGAAATTGTATTTTTAATAAAACTGCGCAAAAAAAGCCGATTCCCTAAGGGAACCGGCGATAAGTAGTTGGAAAAGTGTAATGCAGTAAAACGGATTAATGCATCAGTCAAAATAAACTTAGTTGCCTATGCTTTGTACAAGCGCTGCAACTTCTTCGGCAGTTCCGAGCTGCAATGCTTTTGCCGCTAATTCCTGCATGTCGGCAGCCGACAGCTTGGAAATTTGACTGCGGGCAGGAAGTATAGAAGTAGCACTCATACTGAATTCATCCAGACCCAGACCCAGCAGCAATGGAATCGCTGTAGCGTCACCAGCCATTTCACCACACATGCCTGTCCATTTCCCTTCAGCATGAGCAGCATCGATAACGATTTTGACCAGTCGCAGGATGGCCGGATTGTAAGGCTGATACAGGTAGGAAACCTGTTCATTCATACGGTCAGCAGCCATCGTATATTGTATAAGATCATTCGTACCGATACTGAAGAAATCCACTTCCTTGGCAAACTGGTCAGCCAGCACAGCTGTGGATGGAATCTCCACCATAATGCCAAGTTGAATGTTGTCTGAAACTTCTTTGCCTTCAGCAATAAGGTTAGCCTTCTCTTCCAGCAGTAAATCACGAGCTGCACGGAATTCGCCGAGCGTAGCGATCATCGGGAACATGATGCGCAAATCCCCATGAACACTGGCTCTCAGCAAGGCACGAAGCTGTGTGCGGAAAATGTCCTGACGGTCCAGACAAAGACGGATCGCACGGAAGCCGAGAAACGGATTCATTTCTTTTGGAAGATCAAGATAAGGCAGTTCTTTGTCGCCGCCGATATCAAGAGTGCGCACGACAACAGGTTTGCCGCCCATATTCTCAATAACTGTACGATATGCATTGTATTGCACTTCTTCGGAAGGCAGCTTGTCACGACCCATATACAAGAACTCGGTACGGTACAGACCTACGCCTTCCCCACCGTTCTCGATTACACCGTTCACATCGTTTGGCGTGCCTATATTGGCAGCCAGTTCCACATGCTTGCCATCAGCTGAAATGGTCGGTTCATCACGGAGTTTTTTCCACTCTGCAATTTGCTGATCGTAAGCTTCCTGCTTCAGGGTGTATTCTGCAACAACGGCTTCGCTAGGATTAATGAGTACTTCACCGCTCAAACCGTCGACAATGACCAGATCACCGGCTTTCACTTCTGAAAGAACATTCTTAGTTCCTACAACCGCAGGAATTTCCAGCGAGCGTGCCATAATCGCCGAGTGGGAAGTGCGGCCGCCGATATTCGTTGTGAAGCCTTTAACGTATTGACGGTTAAGCTGCGCTGTATCGGATGGAGTCAGGTCCTCTGCGATAACGATAACCTCTTCGCTAATTTCCGCTGGGCTGACATAATGAATACCCATCAGGTGGTTCAGTACACGTTTGGTTACATCGCGCATGTCCGCTGCACGTTCCTGCAGATAAGCGCTTTTCATATTCTCGAACATTTCAATAAACTGAGCCGCAACTATATTCAAGGCATAGTCCGCATTCACGGACTCATCACGAATTTTATCGACAACAGGACTGATGAGCTCTGGATCATCGAGAATAAGCAAATGGGATTCGAAAATCTCCGCCTTCTTCTCGCCCAGTTCGGCCAAAGTACGTTCTTTGATGGCTTGAAGTTCCAACTTGGACTTAGCAAGCGCATCGTTCAGCTTAGCCACTTCTGCATCCGCATCGCTGATTGCAGCCTTGGTGATCGTGTAATTCGGATGTTCCAGGATAAAGGCACGGGCTACTGCAATCCCTGCTGAAGCCGCGATTCCTGAAATTTTACTCATTAAGCTCTCCCAGCCCTTCTTTGATCATTACTTCTTGCAGAGCGTTAAGAGCGTCGCTCTCTTCACTACCTTCTGTAATCAGGGTCAAAGAATCTCCTGCTTCAAGACCCAGGGAAAGAACGCCCAGAATGGATTTCAAAGTGACTTTCTTGCCCTTAGCTTCTGCATAAGCTTCTGTTCCCTTAAACTTTGTAGCTGTGTTAACCAGTGCTGTTGCAGGACGTGCGTGGATTCCATCTTCGTCCGTAATTTTGAATGTTCTTTGCATAATATTCAACCTGCTTTCTATTCATATTAGTTAGTTTATGGTAAAGGGCATGCGCTCCCTTTTTATTATAATGGAAGCGCACCACCTTTGCACTTTTTACTGGATGACGATAATATCCTTGTCACCGATATTTACCTTGCCCGGTTTCTTCAGTGTTACTGAAGTGCCTTCGGGAAGATTGGAGAAAATAACCGGCGACATTACCGAAGGTGCATGGGCCTTCACGTATTCAAGATCAACCTCCATAATCGGTTGTCCTGCAGCAACAAGATCGCCTTCTTCAACAAGTACAGTGAAGCCTTGACCTTTCAGCTTAACTGTATTGACGCCGATATGAACGAGCACTTCCTTGCCGCCATCGGACATAATTCCGATAGCATGCTTGCTCGGGAATACGTTGAACACCTTGCCATATACCGGTGAAGCAATTTTGCCGTCATCGGACAGGAAGGCAAACCCGTCACCTGTCATTTTTTGCGAGAAAACAGCATCCGGAACCTGAGTAATATCAAGCAATTCCCCGTTTACCGGTGAGACAATATCCTCAGGGATAATGGACACGCCATCCTCGCCTGCCTGTTTCTCTTCCTCTGGCGCAGGAACAGGAGCAGCAGCAACTGGAGTTTTACCATTCATTACATCCTGGATTTGAGATTTAATCGTATCGGAGCGTGTACCGAAGATCGCCTGTACATTATTGCCGACCTCTAGAACGCCGGAAGCACCAAGCTTCTTGAGACGATTCTTATCTACACCTGCTTTATCCTTAACCTCAACCCGTAAGCGGGTAATGCAAGCATCCAGATGTGCGATATTTTCCTTGCCGCCCAGAGCGGACAAAATGTTGCTCGGCAAATCATTGCCACTGGTAGAAACATCTGCCACATTTGTATTCTGCTCATCATCATCAGTAGGGTCTTCACGGCCCGGAGTTCTAAGATTGAATTTCCGGATTACAAAGCGGAATCCGAAGTAGTAGATTACCGCGATAACAAGACCTACCGGAATTACCAGCCACCAGGCTGTGCGGTTCGGGATAATACCGAATAGCACATAGTCGATAAAGCCGCCGGAGAAGGTCATACCGATTTTGACGTTGAGAATGTGCATGGTCATGAAGGACAAGCCCGCAAAAACGGCATGGACTGCGAACAGCAGCGGAGCCACGAACAGGAACGAGAATTCCAGCGGCTCGGTGATACCTGTAAGGAAAGAAGTTAACGCAGCGGAAACCATCAAACCGCCAACGAATTTCTTATTCTCAGGTCTGGCCTCATGGTAGATCGCCAATGCGGCTGCCGGAAGACCAAACATCATAAACGGATATTTACCGGTAGTAAAAGTACCCGCTGTGAAAGGCACGCCATCACGAAGCTGCTGCATAAAGATCCGCTGGTCACCACGGACCAGGTCGCCGGCTTTATCTACATAAGTTCCGAATTCGTACCAGAATGGAGAGTAGAAAATGTGATGCAAACCGAACGGAATCAGTGAGCGCTCGATCAGACCAAAGATAAAGGCTGCGAGTGTTTTATTCGTATCAATCATACTTTGTGATACATAGTTCAGGCCGTGTTGAATCGGCGGCCAGACCAGGGTTAAAGCAAGTCCGAGAAGTAGTGAGGTTACTGCGGTCATAATAGGCACAAAACGTTTACCAGCGAAGAAACCGAGGTAAGACGGCAGCTCTATTGTAAAAAAGCGCTTGTACATGGCCGCTGCCAGTATACCGACTAATATACCGCCGAACACACCGGTCTGCAAAGTCGGAATCCCCAGCACGCTGGCATAAGCAAAGTTGCCTTGGCTCAGTACATAGTTGTTAACGCCGACAACGGTACCCATGGTAACGTTCATTACGAGGAAACCGATGATCGCCGCAAGGCCTGCAACGCCTTCCCCGCCAGCCAGTCCAATCGCTACGCCCACTGCGAACAGCAGCGAGAGATTGTTAAATACAACTTGTCCCGAATTCATTAATACATTGGCAATAGCCTGAACAGTATCGTTCTCTAATGCCGGTACGTATTGCAAGAAATCCGGGTTAACAAGCATATTTCCGATTCCCAGCAGCAGACCAGCTGCCGGCAGGATAGCTACCGGGAGCATCAATGCCTTACCAACTCTTTGCAAAACGCCAAAAAGCTTTTTAAACATTCAAGTCACTTCCTTAATTTTGATGTCACAACAACAAAACAGAAGCCAAAAAAAGCATGAGCAATACAGCATATGGGTTGCAGTCTAACTCTAAAGTTAGATTACCCCGACAAGGGGTTATACAACCAAAATACTGTAAATCACTCATGCCTGATCGAATCAGTTACACGTTCGTATTCTGTTTTGTTCAATAACTGGGATCATTGTAGCACCGTTTTTTTTAAGTTGCAAGCATGATTTTGGAGATTTCGACAGGTTTCACAGGACAGACACAGGATTAAAGCTTAATGTGACTCTGGGTCAGTCTTGGTTCTCCTCCATTCCCGACTCCTCCTCTTTCTTCTGGGCCAGGCGCTGCAAATGGACAGTCAGGTAACTTACCTCTGCGGGATATACCGGTATACGGACACGCTGTTCCATAACCTTTGTCAATTTCCAGGCCAATGAATACATTTCCGGATATTCACGCTTCATTAGTCCGTCTAGGGAGGATATTTCCCTGACCGTCTCTCCCCGGCGCAACCGTTCCAGCACAAAACGCAAATGAGTTACCAGCCGGGAATAATCAAGCGAATCACGCGGAATACGGTATTCCAGGCTGTTCTCGACCAGACTTACCAGATCCCCGATCAGTACGGAATGCTGCTTAACCTCGGTAATGTGCCGGTTGCTAAGAGCGCTGACAATATGCAGGGCCACAAATCCAATTTCATCTGCAGGCATAGAGACATGCATGACCTCGTTAATTCTGCCTATCGCATATTCCGCCATCGCATATTCCTCGGGATATATCTCTTTGGTCTCATACAGAAAAGGATTATGGATGGGAATTTTCTGTTCATGGCGTCTAATAGCAAAGGATAAATGATCCGTTAGCGCAATATGGATATGCTCATTAAGCGGCTCACGGCTGTGCTGCATAATATGGATAACAATTTCCTGGACGACCTCAATCAGCTTCTCATCCACCTGGGGAACGAGCTGCTTATATTGTTCCTGCTCCTCCTGACTGCGGAGAATGAACATCTTCTCCACAGAGGATAGCTTTATACGATCACGCGTTTTGCGGTTAAAGCCTATACCTTTGCCGATAACGACCACTTCGGCATACTGGGGATGTTCGGCGATGATAACATTGTTGTTAAGTACCTTAGCCACTGTAATGCTGCTCACTTCTGACACCTCTTTTATATCTAAATACCTTACTTCCGGCACCAGCCAAGTGAAGCGGCACGATTTAGATTATACTCACGACTCCATCATAACACCAGAAATTCGAGAAAAGAAGTATGCGCGAATCGAAAAAAAAGCATGCCCTTCAATGCTCACAGGGCATGCTCCGTTATTTCACAGATCTCATCCGTTGCGTTATTCTTTTTAGTTCATTCTATTTAGCTTATCTTTTTCACAGGAATGTAAATTTCCATGACCGTATCCGGCCGGTTATGGCAGCGTTCATCATAGAATTCGAAGTCAAGCTTGCTTTCGTCATATTCATAACCGCAGTCTTTAAACCAATCTTCAAAGATATATTTCCAGGTCTTCTTAATAGCCTGCGTAAATTCCCGTTGTTCTGTTTCATGGGTTAAATCCACAGGTGGCGTTGTGAAAACGGCATATTGGGCTTCAGGGATCTCAATCGTCAGCATATCCTCTCTTACGTTTGAAAAATGCTCTACTATTACACCCAGGAGATAGGTTGCTTTTCCATCTTCGGATGAGGGAACACACAGGCCTACCTCTCCGTGCTTGGGCGGATTGAGAATTTCGTACATTTTTGATTCTAAATTTTCACCGTCATAATTGCTCCAGAAGGAAGCAATATCCTTGGTATAATTGCTGCCAGCGATATCCGTTTGGATACCATAACCCGCAACCTTGAAGGAAGGTTTGTTTAAAATAACAGGGTTCATAAGATAACCTCCAACTCCTAAATTTGTTTTGGCATTAATATTTCCGCCCACTCGTGAAGCATATTTCGTCGGGCTATAGCCGTAAGCTTTACGAAACGCTTTAGTAAACCCGCTTTGTGTTTCAAAACCGTAGTCTAAAGCAATATCAATGATTTTTCTGCCGTTAAATAATTCTGTCGCCGCTAATGACAATCTCCGGCTCCGAACATATTCCATCACAGACATTCCCTTGCACAAGCCGAACACTCTGCAGAGATGATATACAGAATATCCAACCTCGGCAGCAATGTCTTTGACTGTCAGATTTTCTTTAATATGATTTTCAATGAACTGAATACACTTTTCTATGTCATTTCTATAATTCAATAAACCACCAGCCTTTCTCCGTACGGTGATTTTATTATAGCAGCAGCCTTGAAGGATAATTGTTCCTGCTTTGCTAACTCTCCTAAAAACGAAAAAACGGCAAATCTCTGATCATCCAGAGACTTGCCGCTTATTCATTTTCCGAAAAATAGGTTGTTATGCTACGGCCTTACAGAGACATTTTATAAATCTCGACTACATCCTCATGCTGCAGCTTGCGGAAGTTGCCGAAGGGACCGAACTTGACCGCCTTATCAGCCATGTTACCAAGCTGGCTATCGTCAATATCATAATCCGCAAGGCGATTTGGCGCACCGATGGAATCCCAGAAGCGGCGTAAAGCTTCAATGCCTTCGAGACCGACCTGCTCATCGGTTTTGCCGGAAGGATCAATACCAAACACGTTAACGGCAAGCTTACGGAAGCGCGCAGGATTCACACTAAGGTTATATTTCATCCAATTCGGGAACAGGATGGAAAGGCCGCCTCCATGTGGAATGTCATATACTGCCGATACCGAGTGCTCGATGTTATGCGTTGCCCAGTCACCAGCGAAACCCATGCTGACCATACCGTTCAGGGCCATCGTACCGCAGTACAAAACGGTCTCCCGCAGTTCGAAATTTTCCAAATCTTCAATCAGTTTCGGTCCGGTTTCAATTACGGTACGAAGCAGTGTCTCACAGAAGCCGTCCTGAACCGGCGTATTGTCGTCCAGATGGAAATAATGCTCCAGCACATGCGACATAATATCCACCATTCCATACACTGTCTGGTCGCGCGGCAAGGAAAAGGTGTGCTCGGGATCAAGAATAGAGAATGCCGGGAATGAATGAGCACTGCCCCAACCCATTTTTTCTTGAGTCACTTCATTGGTGATTACCGAGCCGCTGTTCATCTCGGAGCCGGTCGCCGCCATAGTGAGAACCGTACCCAGAGGCAGCGCGTCTTGTGGAACTGCTTTGCGGTCTACGAAATCCCACATGTCGCCCTCATATTTGGCACCTACCGCAACCGCTTTGGCGCAATCGAGTACGCTTCCGCCGCCGACGGCAAGGATCAAGTCGATCTGATGCTCCCGGCACAGCTCCACACCTTTATGTACTGTGGATAAACGCGGATTGGGCTCCACGCCGGACAGTTCCGTTACCACGGCACCGAGTGCATTCAATTGTGAGATTACCTTATCGTATAAGCCGTTACGTTTGATGCTGCCGCCGCCGTACATCAGCAGGACGTTTTTGCCGTATTTAGGTACTTCGCGATTCAAAGCTTCAAGTGTACCCTGTCCGAAAATGAGCTTCGTCGGGTTGTGAAATTCAAACTTCCGCATAGGTATAACCCTCCATAGTTTCTAAATAAAGTGCACCCACCTATTATATCCCTCTGATCAATCTCATTCAAATGAGTAACTATAAGCTTTGCTTTGTTTCGAGAAATTAGAAGGAGAAAATCCCGTTATATCCCCTCCGTACGGGTAGCGCGACTCCATTAACACGAGAAAATCCCGTTAAATTATTTCTTAATCCTATAAGGAGACAATCTAGGCCTGTAAACCATTTGTACTATAGTGTTCTTTATTACATCTTAATTATGACATTTAAAAAACATCCGGCTTCTCTCTGCAGAGAAAACCGGATATCCGTGTCATATTTTATTAGCGGGCTCCGAAACTTTCCACAAAACGGTTAAAGGCTGTCTTGCCCTCATCTGTACGTTTGTAGACGCCGGCGTGCTCCAGAATGTGTGTGAATTTGATGCCAACCTCGTTCTGCACCGTCTTCACCGCTTCTTCACGGTTCATCGCTGTGCCAAATCGTTCCGCCAACTCCTGAACCCATTCAGCATGCTGGGCAAGGGGATGATGCGCATCCCCCTTCAATGCATCAAGCGCAGCCGTGTCTCCGGCAAGAATACCGGCGATGTTATCGAGTTCTTCCTTTAACCGTCCAGGCAAAATAGCCAGTCCCATGACTTCAATCAAGCCGATATTCTCTTTCTTGATATGGTGCATCTCCCGGTGCGGGTGAAAAATCCCTTCCGGATACTGTTCGCTGGTGCGGTTGTTGCGGAGTACAAGGTCCATCTCATAGCCGCCGTCTTCCGCCCGCCGAACAATCGGTGTGACGGTGTTGTGCGGGGTAGTCTCGCCCCCAGCTTCCGTAAAGGCCAGAATCTCGGCTTCAGGATCACTGTAGCCTTTCCAGGCTTCATAAATGGCATTCCCGCACTCCAGGAGAACCGCGGCTTCCTGTCCATTCAAGCGCAATACCGACATCGGCCATTTCACGATGCTGATGCTGACGCCCGGATAAGATTCATGGCTGTAGGTAATTTCCTTAGGCGCTTTCTGAATCGGAAAGGTGTGGCGTCCACCCTGGAAATGATCATGCGTTAGTATAGATCCGCCCACAATCGGCAAATCGGCGTTGGAGCCGATAAAATAATGTGGAAACAAATCCACGAAGCCCAGCAGACGTTTCAGGGTATCCTTGGTCAGCTTCATCGGCACATGGTCGTGATGGAACACGATGCAGTGCTCATTGTAGTACACGTAAGGTGAGTACTGGAAGAACCAGTTCTCATTGTTCAGCGCAAGCGGAATGACGCGCAGGTTCTGCCGCGGCGGGTGGTTTACCCGTCCGGCATACCCTACATTCTCGCGGCAGAGCTGGCACTTCGGATATACCGGCGGCGGAAGCAGCCGGGCCATGGCGATTTCCTTGGGACTTTTCTCAGGCTTGGACAAATTAATCGTCATTTCGATATCACCGTAAGGTGAATCCTGCAGCCAGTAGACATTCTTGGAAATGCGGTCCATCCGGATATAGTTGGAATCAATGCTAAGCTTATAAAAGCGGTCCGTTGCTGCGGATATGCCTTTTTCTGCTGTCAATCGGCCGAATTCGGCATTGACTTCCGACGGGCGGGCCATCAGAAGTCCCATGATTTTGGCATCCAGCAGGTCACGGTAGGTATCACTGTTCTCAGGGATAAGGCCGATTTCAAATCCGTAATCAATCAATATATCGAGTGGAGCTTGCGGACCTTCCAGAGGAGCTTGGTTAATCTCTCCAAAATAAGGCTCACTGAACCCGAACTGATCCAGCAGCACATTGCGGCTATAATCAAAGTCCGCCGGCTCAATCAGTTTCTGACGCAGAGCAAAGAGTGTAAGCTGTTCAATAGCCTGCAGCGCCTCCACTCCGGCGGGAGTTGCTTTATTCTCGTTGTCCATCTTGATTCTCCTTAAAAACTAATTAATTGCCGTATCCTTGCGGATTAGCGGAATGCCAGTTCCAGGCGCTTTGAATGATATTCTCCAGATCCGCGTGCTGCGGGTTCCAGCCAAGAATGGAACGCGCTTTGTCGGAGGAAGCTACCAGCACTGCGGGATCTCCGGCACGGCGTTCCTGAATGACTACCGGAATTTCAAGGCCGGTTACCTTCTTGGCGGTTTCGATCACCTGCTTGACGGAGAAGCCCAGCCCGTTGCCAAGGTTAAAGACGCTGCTAACACTGCCGCTGCGCAGGTAGGTTACCGCACGGACATGGGCATCTGCCAGATCGCTGACGTGGATGTAATCGCGTACGCAGGTTCCGTCTTCCGTTGGATAATCCTCTCCGAAGACAGCAATGCTGTCACGCTGCTTCAGAGCGGTTTGCAGCACCAGCGGGATAAGGTGGCTTTCGGGACGGTGATCTTCACCGATTTTGCCGCTTGCGTGAGCGCCCGCAGCATTGAAGTAGCGAAGAGCAACATATTTGATGCCCAGGACTTTATCGAACCAGGCCATCATGCGTTCCATGGTCAGCTTGGTTTCTCCATACACATTCGCAGGCTCGGTGCGGTCGGTTTCTTCAATCGGCACCTTTTCCGGTTCGCCGTAGGTCGCCGCTGTGGAGGAGAATACGATTTTGCTTACGCCGGCCTTTTGCATTGCTTCCAGAAGACACTGTGTGCCGTATACGTTGTTATCGTAATATTTCACAGGGTCTTTCATGCTTTCACCAACGAGTGAGCTTGCGGCGAAATGGATAACTGCATCAATTACGTTCTCGGAGAAAAGCTTCGCCAGCAGTTCTTTGTCACGCAGATCGCCTTCATAAAGCTTGCCGCCCAGCAGCGCCTCGCGGTGCCCTGTCAGGAGGTTGTCGATGACCACCACTTCCTCGCCCCGTTCCAGCAGCTCCGCTACGGTATGGGAACCGATATACCCTGCTCCACCTGTTACCAGAATCGCCATCTTACTTCACTCCCTTCAATTCTTCCACACCATTGCCGATGCCGCATACATAGAACTCGCCCTGCAGACCTGATCTTGTAGTGTACGCCTCTCCGACCTCGGAGATAAACCGTTCTACGTCATCTTCATGTACCAACGATACTGTACAGCCGCCAAAGCCTGCGCCGGTCATACGGGAACCGAGCGTACCCGGAATGCGCTGAGCCTCTTCAACCATGATATCCAGCTCCTCACAGCTCACCTCATACAAATCGCGCAGCGAAGCGTGGGAATCGTTCATATATTGTCCGAACTGTTTAAGGTCATTGTTCTTGAGCACCTCTACGGAGTCGAGTACGCGCTGGTTCTCTTCCACCACATGGCGTGCGCGGCGTCTGACCGTTTCGTCTGCGATTTTATCCTGATGCTCCTCAAATTGTTCACGCTTCAGCTGGGCCAGGTAAGACAGGGATGGAACCACTTGCTGCAAAATAGCCAACGCCTCGTCACATTGCTGGCGGCGCTCATTGTATTTGGAGTCCACAAGTCCTCTCCGTTTGTTCGTGTTTCCGATGATCAGCTTATAAGCGCCGGTAACGAAAGGCACCAAATTATATTCCAGTGTGTCGCACATAAGCAAAATGGCGTGGTCCCGCTTGCCGTTGGCAACCGCGAACTGATCCATGATGCCGGAGTTTACCCCCACATACTGGTTCTCTGCACGCTGTGACAAAAGAGCGATCTCAACCGTATCCGTATCCCCGCCTTCCAGGGTCAGGAATGCATATGCGGTTACCACCTCAAGAGATGCTGATGAAGACAAGCCTGCACCATTCGGAATATCGCCATGGAACAGCAGGTCATATCCCCTGGATAAAGGAATCTGCTTTTTCTTCAATTCCATCAATACGCCGATTGGATAGTCGATCCATTCACCGCTTTTTTCGCTGCCGATGTCTTGGAAATCGATGGAGGCCTCATACGGAAAGTTGGTGGATGCGAAGATTACTTTACCGTCGCTGCGCGGTCGGACGACTAACGTTGTGCCGAACTCCAATGCGGCCGGAAGAACATAACCGCCGTTATAATCCAAATGCTCCCCGATAAGATTAACGCGTCCCGGTGCATAAAACACCCGCTCCTCTTGTCCACTTTCGCCGTACTTGCCGATAAGCTTTTGTTTAATTTGTCCTATGCTCATAATGTCACTCCATCCTTTCACTGTTCACGCTTTTAGGAATACGTATTAGTTCTTGTATGCTTATATTATAATAAAAACAGACTTCCGAACGTAATGCAATCATGTGTGTAATGTATGGATAAATGTGACTTCACTCTCTATAATAAAGGCATGAGAGGAGACCCCCCATGGAACATACCTATGACCACACCTATGTGGTGGCATCGAACCCCGTATACTATGATAAGCAAAATTTGCATGTACTCTTCGCAGGCAAGAGCCAGACGCTGCCGCAGCATCAGGCCGGCCCCAAAATCTACGATTACTATTTGCTGCATTATGTGGAAGGCGGCTCCGGCATCTTCCGGACAGAGCAGCGGAATTATGAGCTCGGCGCCGGCGATTGTTTTCTGATCCATCCCGGTCAGCTGGTCAGCTATATCTCCGACAGTGAGCATCCCTGGCGGTACAGATGGGCGGCGTTTACCGGCAGGGAAAGCGACGGGCTGGTGCTGCAGGCCGGGTTCACACCGGAACAGCCAGTTTTGTCCACCGCTGAGGGCAGCGTAATCCCCGGAGCCCTCGCCGGGATGATGGAATCCTTCTACGCGAATAAGGAGAGCGCCCATCTGACGTCACTCGGTTATATGTACCTGATTGTAGGAGAAGCAGCCGAACGGCTCTCCACTTCCTCACGCCTCCCGGGAGCGGGATCTCAGGTAAAACGGACCGTGAAGCAAATGATTCACTACATGTCTTCCCAATATGCCCATCCTATTTCGATTGAGCAGATGTGCGACAGTCTGGGGTATAACCGCGCCTATCTTTCCCGCGTCTTCAAACAGGAAACCGGCATCTCACCAGTGACCTATCTGCTGAAGCTGCGGATTGAGAAGTCACGCCAGCTGCTGCGGGAGAGACCCGAGCTGTCGGTGGAGCAAATTGCCGCCTCTGTCGGTCTGACGGACGCTTTGTATTTCTCCAGGCAGTTCAAACGTTTCTGCGCCCAATCCCCGACAGCTTACCGGATCCAGGTCGCACGACATACTGACCTGTCTGCACCTTAATCAAATGAAATGAACCTCCGGCTCTTTCGATTATACGGCAACAGCCCGTCCCTTAAGGGAAACGGGCTATTGCTGCAGCCTGCCTGTGCCATAGCTGAATTCACTAAGTACACCTATGCTTCATTCTCTGTTTTGAGGATGGTCTCAATCCGGTCCATTTCTTCCGGCGAGAACTCCGTATTGGACAATGCGGCTACATTATCCTCAATCTGGCTGACTCGGCTTGCACCTATCAATGCTGAAGTGACCCGGCCGCCGCGCAGCACCCAAGCGAGCGCAAACCGGGCCAGGCTTTGACCCCGTGCCGCCGCAATCTGGTTAAGCGCCCTGATTTTACGCATGACCTCGGGTGTGATCCGGCTTTCACTCAGCGCTGTAGAAGGTTTCGCTGCCCTCGAATCGTCCGGAATTCCATTTAAATATTTATTGGTAAGCAATCCCTGAGCCAGCGGTGTAAAGGCAATGCTTCCTACTCCATGTTCATCAAGCACATCCTGCAACCCGTTTTCAATCCAGCGGTCGAGCATAGAGTATCTTGGCTGGTGGATCAGCAGCGGTGTGCCAAGCTCCCGAAGGATCTTGACTGCTTCTTCTGTTTGCTCCGCAGTGTAATTCGACAATCCAACATAAAGAGCTTTACCGGAGCGTACAGCATGATCCAGTGCGCCCATGGTCTCCTCCAGCGGTGTTTCCGGATCAGGACGATGAGAGTAGAAAATATCCACATAATCCAGGCCAAGCCGCTTCAAGCTCTGGTCAAGACTGGAGAGCACATATTTCCGCGAACCCCAATCACCATAAGGGCCGGGCCACATATAATATCCCGCCTTTGTTGAAATCACCATTTCATCACGGTAGGGGGCCAAATCCCGGTCGAGCACTTTACCGAACAGTTCCTCCGCAGAACCTGCGGGCGGCCCATAGTTATTGGCCAGATCGAAGTGGGTAATTCCCAGATCAAACGACCTGGTGATCATTTCCCTTCCATTCTCATACGTGTCGATTCCGCCGAAGTTATGCCACAGACCCAGCGATATAGCCGGCAGCCTAAGACCTGAATGACCGCAGCGGTTGTACCGCATCACTTCATATCGCTCATCGCTAGCCACATATACCATTACATTATCCCTGCCTCTCCTCTGGTGTCCAATTAACCTATTTTAAACCATTGTCAGCCATTGTAATCCGGGAATCATGAATTATAGTATCTCTTGGACTTTTCCCATCGTCTCGCCTATACGATTTGTAATAATCAGATTCGCGCGATGATCATAGGGTGTCGGGTCCCCGTTCAACAGCACCGTGTGCCGCCCGCTGAAATAAGTGACAAGACTTGCTGCAGGCTGCACGGTAAGCGAGGTTCCGCCAATAATGAGCAGGTCAGCGGAAGCTATCGCCTCTACAGCTTCCATCAGCACCGTATGGTCAAGCTCTTCCTCGTAGAGGACAACATCCGGCTTAATGATGCCGCCGCATTCGGGACAGCGCGGTACCGTGGTTGGGCTGCCGATAATCGACTCCAACCCATAATAGCAGGAGCAGTCCATGCAGTGATTGCGATGGATAGATCCATGCAGCTCCAGCACATGCCGGCTGCCCGCCTTTTGGTGCAGGCCGTCAATGTTCTGTGTAATGACTGCTTTCAGCTTACCCTCCTGTTCCAGCTTTGCAAGGAGAGCATGGGACGCGTTCGGCTGAGCGTTTGGATGAATCATTTTACCGCGGTAAAAGTCAAAAAAAATGTCCGGTGAGGACATAAAAAACGTTCGACTGAGCATCACTTCAGGCGGATACGGGGAATTTTGCTGTGTTTGATACAACCCTGCTGCCGAACGAAAATCAGGAATGCCGCTCTCTGTAGAAGTTCCTGCTCCGCCAAAAAAAACGATCTTGCTGCTGCTCTTGATCCAGGAAGCAAGAGTCTGTAATTGTTCCATCTATATAGCGCATCCTTTCTATGCTGGATTCAAGGTGTAATAACCAGCCCGGAGAAATCGGCAATAACAGTATCTGCGTCAAGCAGGTGTTCCCTGAAGCCATCTCTCCCGGCGATACCGACTGTCAGACACAGGCCTGCGGCCTTGCCCATTTGCATATCACCATTACTGTCTCCAATAATAATTGTCTCGTCAGGAGCCAGCCCCAACTCCCTGCAGGCCAATTGGGCCATTTCCGGAGCCGGCTTCCCCATACTTACCCTGTCCCTGGTTACAACCGTGTCAAAAAATCCGGCAATTCCGAGCCAATCCAAATGTTCGGCCGTTGTCGCGGACTCATCAGAGGTAACGACGCCAAGCTTCAGCGAAGCTCCGGCACATTGATGAAGGAAAGGCAGCAATCCCGGCAAAGGTGTCGCAGTCCGGCGTCTTCGGACCTCGTTCATGGCTTCCTTACTTATGGCAGTCACACGTGTTAAAGCTTCATTCCATGGAACTCCGGCCGCGTACAGCTGCCAGGCAAGAATGCCGTTTGTCTCCTCAACTGTGGCCATAGGCAGCGGCCCTCCGGGATCATACCCGGTTACCCTGCCGCCGGCGTCATGCTCTGTTCCGAGTAATTTGGCAGCATTGCCGCAAAAGCCGGTTCCTATTTGGGTAAGGGTGTCCTCCATGCCGCCAAGGACAATTTCCGCCCATGCGCCCCACATCGCCATGAAATCGAGCAGTGTGCCATCCTTGTCAAACAGTATTCCTTTGCAATGCACAGATTTATTATTTACATACAAAAAAGGCATTTCCTAGCTCTCCTCCCGTTCAAGACCATCGTGTCAGCGCAGATTTCCAAGCCAATCCAGCATTATACGGGCCGTACGGCTTTGCTGCTCTTCCTCGGATATCTTTGCTTCCCCGTCGCCCTTTTGTGCTCCGTAGCTGCCAAACTGGGCGTGATTGCCTCCCTCCAGAGAGTAGTATACGGTATTATCCGGCAGGTAGGAGCGGCCTTCCCGGTAGCTGTCCCTGTTAATAACCTGATCCTCTGTCCCTAGCACCGACAACACGGCTAAGGTCTTCCCCTTCAGACTTCCTTTCTTATCAGGATAGGAAGACAGGAAAAACACGCCTTCCAGCTGATCTGGATGTTCGGCCGCATACCTGGAAGCCATTACACCGCCCAGGGAGTGACCACCCAAGACAAAAGAAAGCTTCGGATGCACGCGTATAATTTCTTCGGCAGCGTTTATCTTAGCCACCGCCAGATTAAGCGGCATATGCGCAATGTAGACGGGATGTCCCGCGGCCGCAATTCTCTTGGCCATAGGCGAATAGGCTTCCGCCTCTATACGTCCTCCCGGGTAAAAGATAACTGCTGCTCCGGTGGTGATTGACGGAATGAAGGAGATCCAATTGTCATTCTGCTCTACGAAGATCCCGCCTCCGGATACCAGTGCAGACTGCGCATGATCGGCAGGAGCATAAGGAATCAAATATCTCCAAAGCGGCAGGCCCCCTGCAATAAGAACGGTTAAAAATGCAATGCCGACACTGCGTTTTGTTACCTTCTTTTTCAACATTGTCCACTCCTAAGTAGAGCTGCGTGTGTTGCTTCCTCTTAATAAACAAAATTATAGTTGAATCCTTGAATTCAAACAACTTCAACGTATTGGCACAATTCTATGACATGATAACGCTTGCTAAAGTGATTATTATCACAATGTCATTGATGTTATTATTTTAAAATTAAAGTAATAATTCTTAGTGACAGGAGGGAAAAACATGGTCAGGGAAAACCCAATAGAAGCGCGTGGTGAAACATTTTTCCTGAACCTCCGCTTTATTCTTATTGTCACTGTATTTGCGGGCAACGCCATTGAGCCGCTGATTGAAACGATGAGCGGGCTGCATGCCCTCTATTTGTGGATTTTCAGCTTCCATATGCCCCTGTTCGTGCTGGTAACCGGATATTTCGCCAGAAAAAGTCTTACCGGTGCCGCCGGCCGCAAGCTGCTTATGCAGATCGGATTGCAGTATGTTATATTTCAAAGCCTCTACTCCTTGCTTGATCGAACCCTGTTTCAAGTAAATGGCATCCATCATTCCTTCTTCGCCCCTTATCTGCTGCTCTGGTTTTTGGCAAGTCATGCCTTCTGGCGTCTTCTGATGCTGGGCATGAGTAAATGGACACTGACAGGACAAATGATGTTCGCCGTCCTTGCCGGAGTTTTAGTCGGATATTTGCAGCTTGAAGGCGTTTGGTTCAGCATTAGCAGAACTTTTGTATACTTGCCGTTCTTTGTGGCAGGCTATCACTTTTCATTTTCATCTTTTGCCCGTATATATACCAAATGGATCAAGATCACGGCGTCCGCTGCCTCACTGCTGCTGTTTATCCTCTTGATGAGCTGGGGCGGACAGCTTCCGCTCGGCTGGTTATTCGGCAGCATGACTTATATGCAGCTTGATCATCAGGAATGGTATGCCGGACTGTACCGCATGGCCATTTATGGCCTTCAGCTTACAGCCGCTCTGGCTTTTCTCGGCTGGGTTCCATTTCGGGAAAGCCGTATGACGGATTGGGGCCGGCGCACATTGTATGTGTTCCTGTTGCATGGATTTATCGTGCGGTTGGCTGTCGTCTCCGGAGTATACGCCTATATCGGAAATGCCGCAGGTGCTGTTATTCTGCTCACCGCCGCCGTTTCCCTCACTGTACTTTTGGCCCAGCCGCTGGTCAAACAATGGCTCCATCCACTCGTAGAGCCTCCGGTAAGCTGGATGATGTCCCTGCAGCGCGCTGTGCTGCGACGCTCCTTATAGCTACATTGCAAAGCGGGGACTGACCCATAAGTAGACTTCTCTACGAACGAAAACATCCCCTCTCATCTTAAAACGGTAAAAACTAGCCCGTCTCCGAGTTATTGGAGACGGGCTAGTTTTTGTTTTCGATCTGTAGGGGCCTGCTTCTGCAGATTATGGGCATGCGAAAGCCACCCGACTTTGAGGGTTGTATTTGCCATGCATCGAAGCAGTAACCGCGGGAATCTCTGGTTGTTCTTCAGTTGTCCGAACACACTCTCCGGTTCTGCCATTCTTCGAACCGCCAGGCATATCCATCCTCGTTCCGCAATAATTCCCTTGCCTGATCTCTCCTTATAAAATGGTTGCTTCGACACTTACATTTTAACAAAGGGCAATTTCTTTGTGTTGTACTAAAAATATTGTAGAAACGATTCCCGCTGAAAGCAGTGGAGAGGACGGGACGATTGCGGAAAAGCGATAGCGTTCGCCTTTGTCTCCGGATTTACCCGCTAAGGGTAATTCAGAAAATCTGGAGACAACAGCGATTGTAGCAACGTTCCGTTCGCGGAGCGTCTGCCCAGAACACCTCCCTACATCCTACTCCAAAGCAAAGGGTGTCCAGCAGTCATGTACACAGCTTTAGGGACACCCCTTTTTTATTACGGGAAGAGGCGAAACAGAGGTTCATACTTAACACAAGCGCGGTAGAAAAATGCAGCCGTTTGTGATAGACTCACTAATAACAATGGCTTGCCTTCCCTGTAGGAGTCGGCTTCCGTTAATCTCCATTTATCGTATTTTATTTTATAGAAACGGCTTCGCCCCGCCTTCTGTACCAGGAAGCAGGACCCCGTTCCTTCTATAAACCGCATATACACGGCTCTATACAGAGCACTGCGTTAATGCGACACCATATTGGATTATAAATTATTTAGGAGGGAAATGTCATAATGGCAGCCAAGAAAATGCGTTCAGACATGATTAAGAAAGGCTTTGACCGGGCTCCGCACCGCAGTCTCCTGCGAGCGGCCGGCGTAAAAGAGGAAGATTTCGGCAAGCCATTTATTGCGGTCTGCAATTCCTATATTGATATCGTGCCAGGCCACGTGCACCTTCAGGAGTTCGGCAAGATTGTTAAAGAAGCGATTCGCGAAGCCGGGGGTGTGCCTTTTGAATTCAACACCATCGGTGTCGATGATGGCATTGCCATGGGTCATATCGGGATGCGTTACTCGCTGCCCAGCCGCGAGATTATCGCCGACTCCCTTGAGACCGTAGTATCCGCCCACTGGTTCGACGGTATGGTCTGCATCCCGAACTGCGATAAAATCACTCCAGGCATGATGATGGGCGCACTGCGCGTCAACATCCCGACGATCTTTGTAAGCGGCGGGCCGATGAAAGCCGGTGTGGACAGCAAGGGCAAGAAGCTGTCACTTACCTCCGTATTTGAAGGTGTGGGGGCTCACCAGGTCGGCAAAATCAACGACGCTGAGCTGCTCGAATTAGAACAATACGGTTGTCCAACCTGCGGTTCCTGTTCCGGAATGTTCACGGCGAACTCCATGAACTGTCTGGCTGAAGCGCTTGGACTGGCACTGCCAGGGAACGGCACCATCCTCGCTGTAGCCGAAGAGCGCAAGCAATTCGTGCGTGATTCCGCTACGCAGCTTATGGAGCTGATTAAGCTGGACCTTAAGCCGCGCGATATCGTGACCCAAGAATCGCTGGATAACGCTTTTGCGCTGGATATGGCAATGGGCGGTTCTACCAACACGGTGCTGCACACCCTTGCTCTCGCCCAGGAGGCAGGCATCGACTACCCGCTCGAACGTATTAATGAAGTTGCGAACCGTGTTCCTTACCTGTCCAAGCTTGCTCCTGCTTCCGACTTCTTTATTGAAGATGTGCAGCGTGCAGGCGGCGTGAGTGCCGTATTGAATGAGCTGCTCAAGAAACCGGGCGCCCTGTTCGGCGATTGCATGACCGTTACCGGTAAGACACTTGCCGAGAATGTTACAGGCCATGAAATTCTGGATACCAATGTAATCCATACCCTGGACAACCCATATTCCGAGGTTGGCGGTCTGTCCGTGCTTTACGGCAACCTTGCTCCTGAAGGCTCGATCATCAAAGTCGGAGCGGTTGACGCCTCTGTAGGCGGCTACCATAAAGGCCCGGCGATCTGCTTTGATTCCCAGGAAACCGCACTGGAAGGCATTGCGAACGGCAAAGTCAAAGAAGGACATGTTGTCGTTATCCGTTATGAAGGTCCGAAGGGTGGACCCGGAATGCCGGAAATGCTGGCACCAACCTCGCAAATCGTGGGCATGGGACTCGGAGCCAAGGTCGGCCTTATCACTGACGGCCGTTTCTCGGGTGCTTCCCGCGGCATAAGCATCGGGCATATCTCTCCCGAAGCGGCTGAAGGCGGACCGATTGCCTTTGTAGAAGACGGCGATATCATCGAGCTGGATCTGAACAACCGCAAGATTGAGCTGCTCGTAGATGAGGAAGTGCTGGCCGTTCGCCGCACGGGTTGGAAAGAGTTCGAGCCGAAGGTTAAGACAGGCTATCTGGCCCGCTACTCCAAGCTCGTTACCAATGCAAGCAACGGTGCTGTTTTGAAGATTTAGTATGGCTGGCAAATGATTGAGATACAAAAAGCCGTCACTCCGGTATTTACTCCGGGATGACGGCTTTTCTTCTATAAAAAACTAGTTGTTATTGCACAATCGTAGCGCTTGGAAGCTCAGCTTCATGGACAACTCCTTTGCGTGACAAATCCTCTTCCCGCAGCTCCCGCTTCTTCACTCCACGCTCATGAGGCATCTTCTCCTCCGAGCGCAGCATCAATTGCGCCACAGGCATCAGAATCATCTTCGGCACAAGAACCTCACTTCGTTCCTTCAGCCGCTCACCTCCGGCGGGATGGATCACACTTAAAAGCACGCTTAGATAAAACTTGGTAGAACGGGCAAACCATCCGTCCGGCAAATCAAGTACGGTGAATCCGAACTTCTCCGGCCCCCGGTTGAGCATGCTGACACCGTAGAGCGCCTTAGCCTTCATAAGCTCCCCATCGGCAGCAATCCGGTCAGCCAGAATAGGCAGATCCTGATTCATTCGCCGAATCATGCGGATGGCAAGCTGGGCAGCGGAACGGGAATGAAGACCCAGCTCGAAAAGCTGCTTGTTATCAATATGAAGTTCAATCACTTTATCGCCTTTTTGCAGCATGACACCGCCATCCAATACTACCTGCTGCCCTTGGTAATTGCGTAAACGATAATGGAGGAACGGATGGTCCGGAGAGACCGTCTTCAAGCGGAAAAGGGCTTGAAAGACTTGTTCCCAGGCCAGCCACAGCCCTACTATGAGACGTTTTCCGAACGGAAGCCGCAGCAACGGTGAATCCTCCGCTGCCTTGATCATCGCGTCAACCCGGATACTTCGCAGCCCCCGTCTGGCAGCTTCCCGAAGAGTATATTCAAGCGCCACAAGCATATGCTCCGGCGCTCCGGGATTTGCGCCAAGCGTGGTTCCCCGATCGTGAAGAAGCATCACCTCACCTGGATTCAGGCGGGAGAGCATCTTTTCAGCAAGACGCTCGGCACCCTGTTTCTCGCGCCAATCACCGAACATTGCCGACCAGAGCACAATCTGTACCTGGCGTCGCTTGGAGAAATCAAACAAATTCACGATTCCCCAGGGCGGGCGGTAATAGGTGCTTCGTTCTCCGGTAATGCTGTAGATAATATCATCAGTCCGCTGAATCTGTTTGCGCACAGTTGAAGGGCGCATCAGCCAATTGCTCTTGTGCACGTAATTATGAATACCGATAAGATGACCTTCATTATGCATACGCCGAATGAGATCAGGATGATTCTCGGCATGAGACCCGACCACAAAAAAGGTAGCCTTGGCTTCGTGCAGCTTAAGTAAATCAAGTAGTCTCGGCGTAAATCGGGGATCCGGACCATCATCAAAGGTAAGGGCAAATTCCCCGATTCCAGTTCCCTTGCGAAAGACGCGGAATCCGAAAATCCGGCTGATGAGGCCAGGGATAAAAGCATAAAATGATGAAATGTAGAATAGCCAGAGCAGCAAAGTCTCCATGTGTATTCCCCGCTTTTCCAGAAGTATGACTTTGGCTCGCCTTATGTCTGCAAGCAGATCCTGTGATACGGCCAAGTAGAGTATGAAACAGCCGCTTATATAGCGGATAAATCAAAATTCTCAAAAAAACATTACCTCCTATTTTAACACAGGTAACCAAGAAAAAGACGTTTTTTCAGTAAAATCGTGTACAATGAATTCAAGTAGTATAAGACAGTCAACCTAACTGAAAAGGAGTCGTTTATCTATATGCTGCCTCTCTACAAAAAATATTGGCGCACTTTTTTTGACCTCGGCCTGATCGTGCTGACCGTTTATTTAGTCATGCTTGCTTTCAGCACCCTCTATCGATTAGCTGCTCCGGTGTTCCTGTCCTTCTTCGTGTTCATGCTGATTGAGCCTTTGGCCCGTTTTCTGAACCGTAAGGGTCTTGCCAAGCCTTTTGCGTCGGCGGTATCCGTCCTGCTGTTTCTCATACTCCTGCTGGGAATCCTGTTTGGGGCTGGACTGTTAATTACAACCCAGGCGCTGCATTTTCAGTCCAATCTTCCAAAGTATACATACGTGGTGCAGCAGCATTTTGCGGAGTTTACCACCTATCTTCAGCATAAAGTAGCCAATCTGCCACCTGATCTAGCCGATAAAGTGAATGGCTATTTCCAGAATGCGACTAACCTTCTCTCCCGTTGGCTGGTTGTATTCTTTAGTTATATGATCGGGGTTCTGGGCTCGTTCTCCTCCTTTATGGCTAATTTCGGAATCGCAATCATTCTGGCGTTTTTTCTAAGTATGGAAATCAAGGATTGGCGCAAAATCGCCCATGACAAAATGCCGAAAACGTTCAAGACAGCCTACCGCTTCCTCCAGGGCAATGTCTTTAAAGCAATCGGCTCTTATTTAAAAGCACAGCTTATTCTGATCTCGATTACCTTTGTCATCGTTCTTGTTGGTCTGTTTATTCTCGGTACCGGTAATGAAATTACCATGGCGCTGGTATGTGCCGTATTTGATATACTGCCGCTGCTCGGAGTTTCGACCATTCTAATTCCTTGGATTATCTATTTGTTTATCGTCGGGAATACGTCGCTCGCCATTGGACTGATCGTTCTCCTGGCCATAGTTCTTGTTGTTCGCCAGCTGCTGGAGCCAAAGATCACAGGCAACTCCATCGGTGTATCCTCAGCTTTCCTGATGCTCTCGTTTGTCATTCTGTCCACCTCCGCCTTTGGCGTGGCCGGATTGATCTTGTCGCCGATTCTGCTTATTCTGATCAAGGAGCTGCTGCAGCAGGGTTATCTCCAGCGCTGGATTTTCCTGCCGAAGGGAGAATTTATCGTCTCTCCATTCGCAGCAGGCGAACATGCACCCGCAGAAGATGATGAGGGGCAAGTGGGGCAAGAGAGCTCAGATTCTCATGCACCTGAAGATACGGAAAGAAGATCCATGACCTGACCGAACAGCTTCGTAGCGGTGTGACGGCTGCCGGGAGCCACATTCTGCACAACTACCGCTGCAGCATATTGAGGGCGGTCAACCGGACCATAGCCGATAAACCATTGATTGTTGCGCGGTAGTCCCTTTACAAGGGTTTGCGCGGTACCGGATTTACCGGCCAGCGGCCATTTTGCGTATTGCAGTGAGCTGCCTGTGCCTTCTGTTACCACCTTGCGCATCCAGGAGAGCAGCAGCTTGGCTGTAGGCTCGGTAATCCGGTCAGCAAAGGATGGCGCAAGATGACGCGGCAGGTCCATCAGCTTCTGGCCGTTTGCGAAGTTAACCCTCTCCAAAATACGTGGAGCCGATACCTCTCCTCCATGCAGAAGGGTTATGACCAGATTGGCAGCTTGAAGCGGCGACACCCTTACATCCCGCTGTCCTATCGCCGTCTGGACTCTCGCTCCGCCGTCATCCTTGAGCAGTGTAGAGAAGATTGTCCCCTTCTGCTCCCCTGCCAGCGGCTTTAGCTGATTCATTCCAAGGGTGTCTTCCGCTTGCCAGCCCACTTCTCTTCCCAGTCCGAGTGCCAGCGCAGCCGATTGAAGCTGCCCACCGCTCAGTCGCTCAGCCAGAGTTGCAAATACAGTATTACAGGACACGGCGAACCCTTCGGCCAGAGTAAGGGGCCCGTGTCCTTTTCCTTCATGGCAGGTCAGTCCGTATTTGTCATACTTCCCCTTGCAATAGAACAATTCCCCCGGTGTTGTAACCCCCGTTTCCATGGCGGCGGCTGCCGTTACGATTTTGAAGATCGATCCAGGCTCCGTAGCCTGCAGTGCCCGATTGTTCCACTCCCCGCCCTGGGGAGATATCTCCTCCGGATTATAAAAGGGACGGGAGACCATGGCTACAATGTCCCCCGTATGGGCGTCAAGGACCACTACAGCTCCCTCCTTAACCCCGGCCTTGACAGTCAACTCTTCAATGCCTTCCTGAAGCCTCTTATCAATCGTCGTATATAAAGAAAGCGGATAGTAAGGATTGGCAGGTGTGCGCACCTTGATGTCGCTTCCCGGCAGGCGGTTGCCCCGGGCATCCACCTGCGCATAGGCTTCAGTATGACCTACGCCGTGCAGCAGCGGCTCAAGCGTCTTCTCCAGGCCTGCAGTACCCTTCAATGGAATTCGGAGGTCCGATGAGGATTGAGGCGCTGTCTCCGACAAATATCCCAGCCATTGCCGGCCTGATTCCATCCCGTCATATCTGCGGGCAAATGGCATCACCTTCAAACCGCTGATCCCAAGTCTGCTTATTTCCTCAGCCTGAGCCGGAGTAAGTGCAAGTGGACCTTCTTCCATGGCAGAAGGCCAGAGAAAAGGCTCCTGTAGAATGGATATCCGGTCCCGCAGCTGCCCATAGCTGGTTCCCAATAGATCGGCCAGACGGCGCAGGGCGGAATTCTCCGCTTGATTGCTAATCTTCTCTCCCTCCTCCTGCGGAAAAAAAACTGCCGTCCAGATCGTTTCTCCGGCTAACGGCTTGCCGTTACGATCATATAGGCGGCCTCGGCCGCTATCCAGAACAGTCTCCCGTTCACTCTGAACCTCTGCCATCTTGGCCAGTGTATACTTACTGCCGTGAACCGGCTGATCCTTCAGCATAAATTGAACCCAGGCCAGCCTGAGAATCAGTACGGCAACGGCAACAGACAATAGGAGCAGACCGCTAAAGATGCGGTTATTAAATTTTCTCGGCATGGGTCATCCTCCTTTTCATTAGCTATTATGTCCTTTCTTTCCTTTTCCATAATCCGGACAAAAAAGGCGCTCCGGCCAGTAAAAGTTCATACTGGCGGAACGCCTTTTCCTGTAGTCTTGATTTAGCTGGAGGTGTCCAATCTTACTTCTTCAAGTGGTACGGCACAGTAGTGATTATTACATCTTTCCGTCTCAGCAAGCGGGCACGAATGAATTCTCAATTGATCGGCCACCGCTTCATAATGCTTTTTGATTCGAAGAAAAATACATACAATAATAGGAATAAAAACTAATACAGCCCACACCTGCGTAAACTTGGTTAAAAAGAACATGATTGTAACTATGAAGCTGATCAATGCGCCGGTCGTGTTAATGATGAGCTTGGTGATCCAGCCTTTAGGCTTTTCCCGAATCCATTTGACCATCATGCCCGTCTGGGAGAGGGTAAAGGGGATGAACACGCCTACCGCATAAAGTGGGATGAGATGCTCAGTCTGCCCTTCAAATGCCAATATCAAAAGGATAGATAAAACACCAAGAATAATAATCCCATTGGAATACCCCAGGCGATCTCCGCGAACCGTAAACATTCTAGGGATATACTTATCCTTGGCAAGATTAACCGCGAGTAAAGGAAACGCAGAATAACCTGTATTGGCGGCAAGGATTAATATCAATGCTGTAGTTCCCTGAACAAAGTAGTACAAAAAGTTTCGCCCAAAGATCTGTTCAGCAATATCTGAGACAACGGTAACCTCTTCACGGGGAGCAATCCCGTAGAAATAAGCTAGAAATACGATTTCCGTAAATAACAACGCAAGTAAGGTTCCCATAGCCACTAACGTTTTGGCAGCATTATTGGGAGCAGGGGATTTAAAGTTGGGAATTGCGTTCGAAATGGCTTCAACCCCTGTTAAAGCTGAGCTTCCGGAGGCAAAAGCTCTAAGAAGCAGAAATAAACTGATTCCCGCCACCGGGGTGCCTATAGGAGTATGTAACTCAGGCGCCACATTACCAATCAAGATATTGTAAATACCTACACCGATAAGGATGAATAACGCCAGAACGAATAAATAAACCGGATAGGCTAAGATGGAAGCCGACTCCGTAACCCCTCTCAAGTTCAAGGTCGTAATGAAGATTACAAAAAAGACGGCAATGATTACATTATAGGAATGCAAATTTGGAAAAGCCGACGTAATCGCATCCGAACCCGCAGATACACTTACGGCCACCGTTAAAATATAATCCACCAGCAAGGAGCTTACGGCGATTAACCCGGGGAATAAACCCAGATTTTCCTTTGAGACCACATAAGCTCCGCCGCCATGAGGATAGGCAAAGATAATTTGCCGATAAGACAAAATAAGTGCCAACAACAGTACCAATACCCCAAGGGCAATCGGGATCGAATTCGCCTAATTCCGTTGATTTTAACGGTCGTCCGATTAATAATCGTTTTAGGGAAGATAGCATCAGTTCATTCACCGCCACATTTTTTATTTTTATATTACCCTGTTGGTGAAATAATAATCTCAAGTGACAAGAAATGCAGTATGCAGTGAAGTGTTCTGAAAGTTTAAAAAAACGCTCCTTCACAAGGAAGAAGCGATTGTTCTAAATCGTGTATGCATTTATTCGATGGTGAATAGCGCCAATTTACCCTCCAATTGACCCGAAACACTTTCCAGCTTGCCTGAGAGCGATACCAGTTGGTCGCTTACATTCTGCTGTTCGTTGCTAAGAGAAGCCACCTCTTGCGCAGTAGCAGACGATTCCTCCGCCACAGCACTTACATTCCCCATAGCCCCCGACAAGACGCTCTGGGAATGATTCAAGCTGTTAATCGACTCTGTCACCGACTCCAGGCTTGTTATGAAATCATTCATCTGTCCTTGTACAGATACAAAGATATCGCTTGTATACTTCACCGAACTCATTTGTTCTTTAAAGAGCGGGGCCACTTCAGACAATACGGTTACCGTTTCGTTCATCTCTGTCATAATCTTATCGGTAATGCCGGCTACAAGGGCAATGGACTGCTTCGACTGGTCTGCCAGCTGCCGGACTTCATTTGCTACTACCATAAAGCCCCGGCCTGCTTCACCTGCACGTGCTGCTTCAATCGTCGCATTCAGCGACAATATATTCGTCTGCTGCGTAATATTCTTCATTACGTCGAGCACCTTGATTACTGAATATACCGTTTCTTTCAAATTGTTCACCCGATCCACCAGAGCGCCTGTCATTTCTCCGGTTCGGCTGGTTTGGGCAAGCAAATCCTTCAATTGCGTCGCTCCCCGTTCGCTGGCTTCTCCAACCCCGCGAGCTGCTCCATCCATCTCCTGATTGGCGGTTATAACCGTTCCCATTTGTCTCGAGATCAATTCAGTCAGATCATTACCCCGTTCGGCTTCTAACGCCAGACTGGTGGCACCTCCGGCGATTTCTTCAGTAGCTGCAGCAATTTCCTTTGCAGATACAGCAGTCTTTCGTGAAGCTTCTCCCAGTTCACCTGCGGTCTCAAGCACTTCACGGGCAGTCTCCGTTGTTTGCGCTACCAGATCTGTAATGCGTTCCATCATCAAATTGAATGAGGAAGACAGCTGGCCGATTTCATCCTGGGATACATGTTCGGTCCGCACACTAAGATCGCCTTTGGCACCTTGTATCATTAGATTCTTCAAACGGGCCAGAGGCCGGGCGATCATACGCACCATCCAGATCCCGAGCAGAACCGCCAGCACAGCAGCTGCACCAGCAGCAATATAAGTAGTCATCAGAATCGGACGTGCTTCCTTAACAAGCTCGCTTGTAGGGACGACACCCGCCAGTTTCCAATCCGCTCTTTGCAATGGACTGTAGACCGCCAAGAGGTTCTCTCCGTTCTCGTCAGTTGTTTCCTGGTTGCCGTTATTACTCTTACTCTCTTTGATAAATTTGTATCTGGAGGGCAAACCTGCCTCATTCTCAGCATTTGATGCCACAAGTGTTCCTTCAGGCGTTACCAGCTGAATCAAGGACCCATCACCCAGCTTGACGCTCTTGAAGGCGTTCTCAAGCATTTCATTCTTTAATTCGATTAATACAACATAGCCCGAAAGATCACCCAGATTTTTGAGCGAACGGGCCATGGCAATATTGGTTTTACGCTGTCCCTGAAGCGAAGCTGAAAACCAGTAATATTGTGCTGCCTCTTTTTCACCATCACTGTACCATGGCTTATAGGCTTTGGAGTTCTCCACCACTTGTTTAAACCAAGGCTGATCCCGCAGACCGTCCATCTCGAAGCTGGTGTTGCCGCTTGAAATGGGATCAATAACCGGGTTGTCGGGAATAAAGGAAACACTCACGATATTAGAATCGGATGTAGTCTGGTTGGTGAGTTTTTTACCGATAAGGTTGGTTGCCATAAATTTATCATAGTAGTTTTCCGCATCCTTCAAATTGGTAAGTTGAGTTTGAACCTCCGTATCGAAGAACAGCTGAACAGACAGCTTCTCATATTGACTCAGAATAATATCCATTTTCTCCGCAGTTTGCATAATGGTCTGATGGTTAGCCTCGGATACATTTTTCTTGATCGTGTTTTTAGCTTTAGTATAAGACATTAATCCCAGCAGAAGAACGACCATAACAATACTGGATAAAAAGATCAGAAACAGCTTAACTCCGACCGAGTGGATCGGATTGGCCTTTTTCACCTGGTTCGCAGAACCATTCAGGACTCCCTTAAAGCTTATGTCCGATATTTTTCCAAATGCCCTGCTTTTTTTGCTCTTGTCCGCCTCTGCCTTCTGTTCAATCGCCAGCGTTCCTTTCTTACCCACCTTCAGCCTTCCTTCTTTCCGCTTTTCCCTCTTACTCTCCTGTTGAGGAGTCCCCATTACGATCACCTGCCAGTTGGATTATAAGTATATGTAAGCGCAAACTATGTATTATATATCGGTCTATTGATAACGTTTTCTTAGGATTTTTATAATTTATAATAGAAATCTATAACTTTCGCTCTATTGACGCCCTTAATTTGTCAAAAAAAACGGGACTGTTCTCTTGACAAGAACAATCCCGGACCATAAGCCTATTACATAAAAGATTAAGATTTTCTCTTCCGCATCATATCGAAATAAGCTACAGGCTGATTTACTTTCATACGTACAGGCTGCAATGGATGGCGGGCAGCATCGAGAGAATTTCCCTCCGCGTCCCATAGTTCTCCAACCGTTTGTTTAAAAAATGTATTATCCGGACCGAAAAATTCTACTTCCTGTCCTGGCTTAAAGTGATTGCGCTGCTGAATTAACGCTGTTCCGCTCTCTGTATCGTACTCCATTACCAATCCGGCAAAATCATAAGGGGCCGCTTTTTCCTCCGGTTCATAAATGTGATCCTCATGATCCGGTGTATCGTAGAAGAAGCCGGTGTTGAGTGGACGGTTCGCCGCTTTATTAAGCTCATCCAGCCATTCCGGGTTCATTACGTAATGCTCAGGATCAGCCATATAAGCATCAATGGCCTTGCGATAGGCGTTAACAACAGTAGCCACATAATGAATGGACTTCATCCGTCCTTCGATCTTGAAGCTGTCAATACCTGCTTCAATAAGATCCGGTATGCTTTCTAGCATACATAAGTCCTTGGAGCCCATGGAGAATGGATTGTCTTCCGGCTGGTGCAGCGGCAGCTGGGTTACACCCGGCTGCAGGCGATCCGGAGATGCTTGGGCTTCTACCTCTTCCTCGGAAACCCACGTTCCTTCCGGCCGGTCATCCTGGAACAGGTCGTATTTCCAACGGCAGGACTGGCAGCAGCCTCCGCGGTTGGAATCCCGGTCAGTGAAATGGTTAGACAGCACACAGCGTCCGGAATAGGAAGAGCACATCGCCCCGTGTATAAAGGTTTCGATTTCAATGTCGACATGATTTTTGATCTCTGCAATCTCTTCAAGACTGGTCTCCCGACCCAATACAACACGCGGCAGTCCCTCTTCCTTCCAAAAGGATACTGCCTGCCAGTTCAGTGTTGATTGCTGGGTGCTAAGATGCACTTCCAGACCTGGTACAGCCCGGCGTGCAGTATCCACGATAGCAGGGTCTGCCACGATAATAGCAGCGATTCCTGCCTCATATAAATTACGCAGATATTCTTCAATACCGGCGATATCTTCGTTGTGAGCATAAATGTTGGCAGCCACAAATACCTTGGCCCCATATTTTTTGGCGAATTCCACACCTTCACGCATCTCCTCGAAGCTGAAGTTATCCGCTCCCGAACGCAGGCCATACTTCTGCCCGCCGATATATACTGCATCCGCACCATAATGCACGGCGAATTTCAATTTTTCCAAATTGCCCGCCGGAGCGAGGAGCTCCGGTTTGTCCAGGCGGTAACGTTTGCCCTTAAATTGCGGCTTGGCCATGGTTTCCATTCCTTTTCTCCCCTTCTACACAACCCCACAAAGTGAGTAGATGCATCGATGATAGTCTTAAAATACTTGCTCTTTATAGAAAAATCCGAATGATAGCTCACGCTCCGGGTCCTGCAGATGTCTGATCGGCTTCATCCACTCCTCGCGGAAGGCGTAGGCATCCGGGTCGGCAATATACAGATCAATGGCGTGGCGGAAAGCTTTTACCACTGCAGCATTATAAGCTATTGGCTTGAGCAAGCCCTCTACCTTAAAGCTATCCACACCAGCCTCCATCAGCACATGAAGATCCTCCAAAATACAAATATCATCCGAGCTCATAATATGCGTGCCATTTTCATCCTCATAAATCGGAAATTTCTCATCCTGGCGTTCGGCTTCAATCAAAAACAGGCCACGATCCTTGCCCAGACTTCCGCCTTGACTTGGACGCCCCTGATGATTCATGTAGCTCTCGACAAGCTTACGCTTGGAATGATAAATATTGGTCATCCCGTGCACCTGAACCTGTGCTTCTACTTCCAGCAGCGGCACCATTTCCGTCATTTCCTCCATGTTCAATTCACGGGCGAGGACCACCCGGGATGCCCCCTTGCTCCCCCAATAATTCGCAGTAGCGTAATTGGTCGAGGTCATCTCTGCATTCCAGTGAAGCTTCATTTCCGGTGCTTCCCTTTTTACAGTCAGGAGTACAGCCGGATCGCCGAACTCTACACCGTCTACCCCCAGATCTGCAATCGCCTTAATATAGGCAGGAAGCTCATCCAGCAGCCGGTTGGGCATTAATCCTCCCAATCCGGCATATATTTTGCAGCCCCGTGCATGAGCCATAGCTACAACTGCCGCCGTATCCTCCAGCGAGAAATGTCCGGCCAGTCTCATGCCGAAACGGTCATCCCCGATCAGCAATGCATCTGCCCCGGCATCCAGCAGCGCGGCGGCTTCTTCCAGGGAAGCGGCCGTCGCCAGCAGCTCCGGTTTTTTATTCATGGTGTTCCCTCCACTCTTCATTGTAATTGTTTATTCAGCAGATTGTTTACTTTTTTTGATATTGGCTAAATGTTCCTTATAAGTCTTTGCAAACAGATGGCCTTGACTGCCGTCCTTTTTGGTTACATAAAAGAAATAGTCGGAAGCCTTGGGCGAAAGGGCCGCCTCAATCGCTGCCTGGCCTGGGTTACAAATGGGTCCCGGAGGCAGTCCCACATTGCGGTATGTGTTATAGGGACTATCTACTTCAAGATCCTTGTTCAGCAGTCTTTCCTTTGGCTTGTCCAGTAAATACTGAACAGTCGCATCAATCTCCAGCTTCTGTCCCTTTTTCAACCGGTTATAAATTACGCCGGCAACGAGCGGACGCTCACTGTCCACGACAACCTCACGCTCAACAAGTGATGCCACAGTCAACAGCTCATGCAAAGTCAATCCACGCTCTTTCAGCTTTTGCTGCCAGTCCGGGATTGTGTTCAGCTTCTTCTCGAGCTGCTCCAGCATGACTTCGACCACTTCTTGCGCGGTGCTATCTTTAACGATCTCATAGGTTTCAGGGAACAAGTAACCTTCCAGCCGATGGCGAATCCCTTTATCCTCAGGAATACCCAGAACATCCGTCTTCTTAAGAGTTGCACCGGAGTTCACTAATTCCAGAAAGACAGCAGAATCGATCTTCCACGCCTCTTCAAGCTTGTCCACAACCTGCTCAGCCGTATAGCCTTCCGGTATTGTAAAGACGACCGTTTCTTCCTTGACCACATCTCCGGCATTCAATCGTGTAATCAGATCGTCATAGGTATCTCCTGGCTTTGCGCTGTAAGTACCCGCCTTAAACTGGGAGCCTTCCTTGGTCCACTTCAAATATCCCTTGAAAAAAAGACTTTTACGTATAATGCCGTTCTTCTCGAGCAGATCGGCTATTTCCGAGCTTCCCATGCCTTTTTCTATCGTAAATGTTACGGCCGGTCCTGCAGAATCTACCGGCTGCATTCCGTTCCAAATATACCATGCCCCTCCTCCAACTGCTGCAGCAAGCAGCAGAATCAAGATCAGCACAGTGCGGACTGCGGATTTCAAATCGTGTCCCTCACTTTCCGACTATAAATATAAAATTGTATTCTCTTAAATTCAACATTTATTTTGAAGAAAGGGTTGAAAGAATGTCATATTTCCCTGTATTTGAAGCAAAAAGAGCGCGGAATCCTCCGCCCTCCTTCTGCAACTTTTATAATATCACGGGCCTACTACAAGTCTTCGCCGGGAAACGTCATCTCATCATACAGCTCGGAAATATCTTCCCATTCCTCATCGTCAATAATGCTCTCAAGCTCCGGCACACCGTCAGGGGAAATGACAATGCGCAATATTTCATGCTCCCCGTCTCCCGGACCTTTTAATACAGCATATCCACGATCTTCGACCTCAAACTCCGCAATAATATGGTAAACGGAAGATTTGCCCTGCTCATCCTCCAGTTCTACTGCTTCTCCATAGGCCTCTTTAAGCTTCGAAGTCCATACCGCCTTGTCGGCGGAAAAATCAGTCATTCTCCGCTCCTCCATCCAGCTCGTCGACCAGAGTGTTGAAAGTCTCTTCGACAATCGCCCACTCCTCGTCATCCTCGATCATGAACAGCTGCAGGTCGTCGCCTTCCTCCTCGTACCGGAACGCATATACCTCATCCGTTTCCTCATCCTCGGAATCAAGCGGAACCACCATCATGTACTTGGCATCCGAACCATCAACCTCAAATTTCATGATGACCTCGAATTCCTCTTCATTACCCTCTTCGTCGGGAATATAAATAATTTCCGGTTCTTCTTCTTGGCCCATTTGCTCGTTTGTCATATGCGCACCCCTCACCTTTTACTGTTAGCATCCAAAAAATTTTGCAATATCAGGGCTGCGGCCATTTTGTCCACAATCCCTTTGCGCTTCTTCCGGCTGACGTCCCCTTCAATCAGCACCCGCTCGGCGGATACCGTCGTCAGACGCTCATCCCAAAGGTGTACGGGCAGTTCCAATTGCTCCCGCAGCTTGTCGGCAAATTCAATGCAAATTTCACCACGGGGACCTACTGTACCATTCATATTCTTCGGCAGACCCACTACAACTTCACCAATTTCGTGCTCTTTAACCAGTTGACGGATACGTTCGAACTCGTTTCCGTCCCCTCGCCGCTCAATGGTTTCCAAAGCCTGTGCAGTCCAACCAAAAATATCGCTTGTGGCAACACCGATTCTGCGGTCGCCGTAGTCCAAACAGAGCTTCTTCATTTGGTGTTGTCCACCCGATGATTGGCAAGATAGAAGCGAACCAGTTCTTCGATCAACTCATCACGTTCTTTTCTCCGGACCAAACTTCTCGCATTGTTATGGCGTGGAATGTAAGCCGGATCACCAGAAATAAGGTACCCTACGATCTGGTTAATCGGATTGTATTCCTTCTCCACCAGTGCGTCGTATACAGAGAGCAGTATTTCCCGGGGAGAAGCTTCCTTTTCGTCGGCCTTCACATTGAATTTAACCGTTTTGTCCATGGAGTCCATTTGTGACACCTTCCTTCTGCAAAACCATCATTGACGGCGGCTTCGCAAAGTTGCTGCTTTACAGCTTTCTTACTGTTTCCATCATAACATATTCACGGCCTAACGAGGAAATCCTCCACATTAATAACGCTTTTTTTGGCATTTTGTCTACAAAAATCGTTAAATTTCTAATTTTTGAGCCGCTATGTCGTTAAAACCTACAAATATCAGGGCCGTTAGACCTGTCCAGCCACTAGTTCTTCCGCTTTCCGCAGCGCCTCTTCCAGCTTGGAGGCATCCTTGCCGCCAGCCTGCGCCATATCCGGACGTCCGCCGCCGCCGCCGCCGCACACCGCAGCGATTTCCTTAACCAGCTTCCCTGCGTGGAAGCCTTGCTTCACCAGGTCTTGCGGGACCGCAACGACAAAGTTTACTTTGTCGTCCATGGCTGCGCCCAGAACAAGCACAGCATCAGGAAGCTTGGATTTCAGCTCATCCGCTGTAGACCGCAGAGCATCCATATTGCTTGCCTGAACTGAAACTGCGAGCAGTTGTGTACCACTGCCTACCGTTTTAACACGGCTTGTAAGCTCAGCTGCAAACGTAGCGCTCAGCTTGGATTGGAGGGATTCATTCTCACGGGAAACCTCGCGCAGTTGTGCATGGAGCGCTTCAATCCTTTTCGGAACGTCATTCAGGGACGACTTGAGCAAGCCGGCCGATTGCTTCAGCACATCCAGCTGGCTTTCTGTGTACTGGTAAGCGTACCGTCCTGTTACAGCCTCGATACGGCGTACCCCGGAGCCAATGCCGCTCTCGCCAAGCAGTTTGAAAATCCCGATTTGCGACGTGTTGGACACGTGACAGCCCCCGCACAGCTCCAGACTGTAATCTCCAACCTGGACTACACGAACCACATTGCCGTATTTTTCACCGAAAAGCGCCATTGCGCCCATCGCCTTGGCTTCATCAATCGGCTTATTCTCGATAACTACATCCAGGCCCCGCCAAATCTGCTCATTGACACGTTGCTCGATTTCACTTAGCTCTTCCGGCGTAATTGCGCCGAAATGGGAGAAGTCAAAACGCAAACGTGCCCCTTCAACCAGCGATCCCGCCTGGTTCACATGGCCGCCAAGAACTTCTTTAAGCGCCTTGTGCAGCAAATGAGTTGCCGTATGGTTCTTCACGATATCCTCACGCTGCGCACGATTCACTTCAGCGCGAACCGTCTCTCCTACCTTCAATTCTCCGGCCTCAACCGTCACCATGTGAACATGCTGTCCGTGCGGAGCCTTGAACAGTCCATGTATCTTCGCGTTAACAGAACCGCCTGTCAGGAGGCCCGTGTCACTGACCTGTCCGCCGCTCTCGGCGTAGAAAGGTGTCGCTTCCAGAATCACCTGGCACTCTGTACCTTCGCCGGCAGTTTCAGCGAGCTCGCCGCCAACCACAATTGCAGCGATTTTTGACTCTATTATGGAGTCATTATAACCAACAAATTCACTTTTAACCGTCAAATCCGACAAGGCGCCGCCCTGTACCTTCATGCTTCCGCTATCCTGCCGTGCGGCTCTGGCGCGGTCACGCTGCTCTTGCATTGCTGCATCAAAGCCTGCACGGTCCACAGTCAGTCCTTGCTCGGAAGCGAAGTCTTCCGTCAAGTCGAACGGAAAACCATACGTATCATACAGCTTGAAGGCATCGGCTCCGGCAATTGCGCTGAGTCCGTCAGCCTTTGCTTTGGCGCTGATTTCGCCCAGGATGGCCAGTCCGTCCGACAACGTCTCATGAAAACGTTCTTCTTCCGTGCGGATAATCTTGGCAATGTACTCACGGTTCTCAACCACGGAAGGATAGTAAACGCCCATCACTTCACCTACGGTTTCGGTCAGCTCGTACAGGAACGGGCGGTCCAGCCCCAGGGTTTTTCCGTAGCGCACAGCACGGCGCAGCAGACGGCGAATGATGTAACCCCGGCCCTCATTGGAAGGAAGCACACCGTCCCCAACAGCGAACGTCACCGTACGGATATGGTCGGCAATAACCTTGAGCGCAATATCCTGCTCCAGGTTGTCCTTATAAGTTACACCTTCAAGCTGCGCCGTCTTCTGGATAATCGGCTGGAACAGGTCGGTATCGAAGTTGGAATCAACGTCCTGCAGAATGGAAGCGAAACGCTCCAGACCGGCTCCGGTATCAATATTCTTGTTGGGAAGCGGTGTGTAACTGCCGTCCTTGTTATGGTTGAATTGTGAAAAGACAAGATTCCAGACTTCCAGGAAACGCTCGTTCTCCCCGCCTGGATACATTTCAGGGTCGGACAAATCACTGCCATAAGCTTCGCCGCGGTCATAGAAAATTTCCGAGCAAGGACCGCAGGGTCCTTCACCGATATCCCAAAAATTATCATCAGTCAGCTTGATGATGCGCTCAGCAGGCAGGCCGACTTTTTCATTCCACAGCTTAAAGGCTTCTTCATCCTCATGAAACACAGTAACGGAAATGCGGTCTGGCTCAAAGCCGATCCATTCTTTGCCCGTCAGGAACTCCCAGGCCCAGGTAATCGCTTCCTCCTTGAAGTAATCCCCGATGGAGAAGTTGCCCAGCATTTCAAAAAAAGTATGGTGCCGGCGTGTCTTGCCCACGTTCTCGATATCATTGGTACGAATACATTTCTGCGAGTTGGTCAGGCGCGGATTCTCAGGAACCTCGCGTCCATCAAAGTAGGGCTTCAGCGGTGCCATCCCGGCGTTAATCCACAATAACGAAGGATCGTTATGGGGTACGAGGGACGCACTGGGTTCAATCTTGTGACCTTTACTCTCAAAAAACTCAAGCCATTTGGAACGGATTTCACTTGCTTTCATAATGTACAGCTCCCGTCTCATAGTTATGAGGCACATGTGCCTGTATACAAAAAAACGCCCCTGAAAATTCAGGGACGATTGATTATCGCGGTACCACCCTGGTTATCGCCTATGCCCTGATACATCACGGGACACCTGCAGACGATCGCCTTGTCGCGGCTGTTAACGGGAGCCCCCGGTGAGCTTGTCCTCACACTCCGAAATCAGCTTTCCGCCGCTTTGTCTTCAAGGTTCTCCCAGCCATTACGGCCTGTGCCATAAAGGAACCTGTTCTCTGATCAAGCCATACCCCGGCGTACTTCATTTCATCAACGTTTTGTTTGCTTTGTATTTTAACATTTCAAGTATAGCCAGTGCCCTTATTTCTGTCAATCTCGGACACATTGTTTATTTTTTGTACATTCCTTTTCTGCACGTGCTACCTGCTTAATGCCCATTCTTATTTGATTCTCTGATAAATTTGAATATCCTAATATAAATGTAGGTTTTTTCGGTATTGAATCAATAAAATAATCGGATGCGGGATATATTTTGGATCCATACTGAAGAGCCTTCTTGGCTATCAACTCTTCACCAACAGTTGTTTCCAGTTCAATCAACAAGTGTAATCCTGCCTCGTCTCCGAAATACTTAACCCGATTACCAAATTCTTGATTTAACGAATTCACCAAGCAAGCCCTGCGAGTGGCATATAGTTTTCCCATTCGGCTCACATGCTTTGCGTATTGTCCTGACTGTATGAAATCCGTTAGTGCTTCCTGTTCTAAAGTAGGGGTCATCCGATCAGTGATCCATTTAATCGCTAGAAATGGCTCTATTAAGGAAGGCGGAAGAATGGCATAGCCAATGCGTAAAGCAGGAAACAGAATTTTACTGAAACTTCCCACATACACGACTCGACCACTTGAATCTAGCCCTGCCAGTGCAGACACTTTTTGCCCCACATATCGATACTCACTATCATAATCATCTTCAATAATTAATGCTCCCGACCTTCTTGCCCAATCTAAGAGTTGTATTCTCCGGTTGAATGACATCGTCACACCCGTGGGAAACTGATGTGATGGAGTAACATAGAGAAGTTTAGGGATTCTTACAGTCCTTTTACTGCGAGTAGCAATACTTTGATCAATCTCATGAACACATATTCCTTCTTGATCTACACGTACGGGAATCACTTCACCGCCTGAGAAACTAAATATTTCACGCAACACATTATGAGTTGGATCCTCTACTAATACTTGTTCACCATTATTCAGACATAGTCTGGCAAGAATATCTAATGCCTGTGTAGCTCCTGTTGTAATAACAATTTGCTCAGGTAAAGCTGGAATTGATCGTGTAGAACGCACCAAACGTGCGATCTCCTCCCTAAGTGCTAAGGAACCTTCTGCCGGTCCATAAGTAAGCATGTCAGGCGTGGCCCTCCTACATGCTTCAGTCAAAGCCCTCTGCCAACGATCCATCGGAAATACATCCCAAGCAGGAACACCATGACGAAAATCATAAGGAACTGCATTGTTGTTATTTAAATTTGCAGATAACGGAGAGTTTTCAGCCGCTATGAAACTCGGTACTTTGGTTGTCACTTCACAATATAAATGTGATTCATTATCGAGGTCTGTGTCTATTCCCGCTGCATTTGCGGCAATAAATGTTCCTGCACCCTTTCTCATCTCCAGATAACCTTCCGCCTGAAGCTGTTCATAGGCTTGAAGAATGACGCTGCGAGAAACTTGAATTTGCTCAGACATTAATCGTGTTGAGGGAATCTGATCGCCGGTTCGTAAGCAACCGTTAGTAATGGATTGTATGATTTGCTCATAAACTTGTCTGGATAAAGATGTAACCAGAGTTTTATCTATTCTGATTAGCAGCTCATATGTCAAGTGAATCCCCCTCCTACCACTCTATGAGATTTCTCTTTATAAATTGATTTAAGCCTCCGGGTACTGAAACACCGGAGGCTTGCTTAATATTTCTAGTCTTATGTTTCTTGGAGTGACGGGTGTACATGGAGCATATCATATACTTGAGCAACATCCTTATCTCCCCGGCCAGAAAGACTAACAATGATGATTTCATCTTTGTTCATTGTTGGAGCAACCTTCATCGCATATGCAACAGCGTGAGAACTTTCCAAGGCCGGGATGATTCCTTCCGTCTTGGAAAGTGTTAAGAAGGCCCTCAACGCTTCTTCATCCGTTATAGAAACATAATCTGCTCGCCCTATATGCTTATAATAGCTATGTTCCGGACCAACACCAGGGTAATCCAAGCCAGCCGCAATGGAATGGCAGTTCTCAGCATCCTCCATGACATGACATCTAAAACCATGGATAATATCTGGTTTACCAGTACATAAAGGCGCAGCATGTATACCCGTCGCAATCCCTTTTCCCGCCGGCTCTACCCCCACTATTCTGACATTAGGGTCATCCACGAAAGGGTAAAACAATCCTACCGCATTCGATCCCCCACCTACACAGGCAGTAATCAAATCAGGGAGACGCCCTTCTTTATCCAGAATCTGTTGTTTGGCTTCCCGTCCAATAATGGATTGGAAATGGCGAACTATGAGCGGAAATGGATGAGGTCCAACAACAGAACCAATTAGATAGAATGTATCTGCATAGTTCTGAGAGAAGTCATTTAATGCTTCATCCACAGCTTCTTTTAACGTTCTGTTTCCAGACTTTGCAGCTACAACCTCTGCTCCTAGCATTTGCATACGAAATACGTTTAAAGCTTGACGTTCAATATCAACCTCTCCCATATAAATCGTGCAAGGAATATTAAATAAGGCACATACGGTAGCAGTGGCAACACCATGTTGCCCTGCACCGGTCTCGGCAATAATTCTTTTTACGTTCATTCGATTAGCAAGAAGAACCTGGCCGATGGTATTATTAATCTTATGCGCTCCCGTATGATTTAAATCTTCACGCTTGAGGTATATTTTTGCTCCGCCCAGTTCGTTCGTCAGTCGGTCGGCAAAGTAAAGCGGGTTAGGTCTGCCCACGTATTCTTTCAAATAATACTGAAACTCCCGCTCGAACTCTTCATCTTCTTTATAACGCTGAAAGGCATCGTCCAGTTTACGTAATGCACTCTTCAGTTCTTCAGAAACATAACTCCCACCAAACTTCTCCTGATTTCCTTCACCAAATACACCATCTCTAGATACTTTAACAATACTCATATAGTAAGTCCTCCTATATATTCGGTGTGTAAAAAGAAGTTCTTTTAAACTCATTTTTATGTTTATAGGCTACTGTGCAATCAAACACGACTTTTGAGGTCATGCCCGGCTTCGTAATTCGTGGGGACATGCCTGGCAATTGTGACGGATCTAGATGGAAACCGGGAAGGTTAGATAGGGTGATAATGTCCACATCTGCCTGAAAGCGAGTAGCCATAGCCCACCACACCTCCTCCTCACTGAAGAGATTAACATCCTCATCTACCAGAACCACCTGTTTGATCATTCGAAATGAACTAAGTATCTTCATCCCAGCACGCCTGACTGTGATATCATCCTGTTCGTTTAGTTTTTGGAATTGAGCGAATAATAACAGCTGGCCCCCACCCGCAGAACTGCAATAGGCATTAGTAATTTGGGATGTCACATGACTACGAACGAACTGGAGCACCGCAGCTTCCATACCAATTGCTAATAGATTTGATTGTTCGTAACCCGGGCCGATTACAGATTGAAAGATTGCATGGGTTGAAGACGTGATGTTTCTAATCTTAACGATTGGTAGATTCGGATGCGCCTTGCCGTCATATCCCAAAAATTCCGGCATAGAATGGCCCCCAAGCCCTCCTTCAGGGGCGTATTCATGTGTTATTTCACCTTCCAATACATACTCCGTTTCGGACAAACAATCTGCATTAACAGATAAACATGAGGAAACCTTGACAGGCTGACCTCGTAATCCCCCTGCAATAGCAAGCTCATTAAACCCCTCAGGAGCTATAGAACCGGTACAACAAGATGCAATATATATCGCAGGATCCAGACCAATATTAACTGAAATCGGAAGCGCTACTCCCATTTCTTTTGCAGCCAGGTAGAAACCCTCCAAATGACGGCCAGGGACCATCCAGATGGTTAGTTCGTTATTACTTTTCACCCATAACCGATGAATAGATATATTGCATTCACCTGTCTTAGGATGCTTCGCGACCACTAACCCCAGTGTAATAAAGGGCCCTGCATCCTTTGGGCTCATTGTGGGGATAGGTAACCTAGATAGGTCAACCTCCTTTTGAATAACTTTTTGGCAAGGTGGCTTCTCGCATTTCACGGGTTCAATAGGATTCTGAACAGCATCAAGCAAGAACTCCGCAATATAATGTTCTTTCGCTCCCAGGAGCATAGCACACCGTTTGCGTGTTCCAAATATCCCAACAAGTGCCGGTTTTTTCATAGGCATAACTTGTTCAAATAGTATCGGTACTCCCGGTCCGGTAGGGGAAGCGACAGGAACCCCACCTCCCTGGGCTGCGTAAATAGCTGCTAACTCATATCTGGCCTGCACAGGTAACGTAAAACGTTGGGGGCCTTCATCATTTGCATCCAAATATAAAAGGGCCGATTTCAGTGAATGGATCCCGTATTCAGTAATAAAGTCATCTGAGGCTCTCAAACTGCAGACTCGTCTGATTGTTGTCGACTATGTAAATACTCAAGCTGCATATCAGTTAGAACAGTAATAAGTGTCTGGTAAGTAGGAACTGCAATCTGTGGTTCAAGACCTATTTCTTCCGCAAGTTTAGCCACCTTATCCAGTACCTGTTGAACCCGATCACAAGAGCGAACGGACTCTTCATCCGTTTTTAATACCATAATTTTCTTTACGACTTGAGTTCTTTCAGCGAGCAGTGCCACAATCTGCCGATCAATACGATCTATTTCTTGACGATGAATCGTAAGATTCTCTTTAATCATTGAATATGCCCCCTATACAATTTGAGATTTAAATGATGAATGAACATACGTCGAAATAAAATTCTGAAAGATCTGAAATCCACCATCTGTATACACACTTTCAGGATGAAATTGTATGGATTCAATTGGAAATTCCTTGTGTCGCACTCCCATGATATAACCATCATCCATTGATTCCGCTGTGACTTCAAGACAATCGGGCAAACCAGCTTTGCTCACAATTAAAGAATGATACCGAGTAGCACGAAATGGATTATTGAGGCCTGCAAAACAACCTTTACTGTCATGAATAATCTCGCTTGTTTTACCATGCATAAGGTGGTCTGCACGTACAATACCACTTCCAAAGGCAAGTCCAATAGCCTGATGTCCCAAACAGACGCCAAGGATAGGAAGCTGTGCACCGTATTGATGGATCAGTTCAATATATCGAGCATCAGCTGGATGGCCCGGACCGGGACCGAGTACTACAAAATTTGGAGCAACCTGTTCCACCAAGCCGAGGTTCAAATGATCATTACGCACCACTTCTAACTCCACTCCAGCTTTCATAAGATACTGGCAAATAATATATACAAAACTATCATAAGCATCAATGACTAACGCTCTCATTCAGCACCTCCTTACCTGTTATTGCCCAGAACAAAGCGCCCATTTTATGAAATGTTTCACTCCATTCATTCTCCGGTATGGAATCAGCGACCACTCCTGCAGAAGCCCGAATGGAATAAAGATTTGGTTCGTGGTGAACCGCCGTTCGAATACAAAGGGCCATATTTACATATCCATTAAAATCAATAAATCCCACTGCTCCTGCATAAACACCACGGCGTGTTGTTTCAAGTTCTTCTATAATTTCCATGGCCCGAATCTTAGGCGCTCCCGTCATTGTTCCTGCCGGAAAAGTTGCAGCAATAATGTCGTACATGTCTTTGGAGACTTCTTGCTTCCCTCCTACATTTGATACTAAATGATTCACGTGCGAATACTTTTCTATAGCCATAAGTTCCTGCACTTCCAAAGACCCTTTACTACAGACTCGACCAATATCATTGCGGCATAAATCCACTAACATGATGTGTTCGGCTACTTCCTTTTCATCCAACTTTAGCTTTTCAATGAATCGCTCATCTTCTTCTTGGGTAGAGCCTCTGCGGCAAGTACCCGCAATGGGCCTCATGATAATGTATTGTCCCTGGATTTTAATATAGAGCTCCGGACTGGCACCTATTAGTGTCATCCCTCCAAAAGAGGCCAAATACATGTAAGGCGATGGATTACGTATTCGCAACCTCTGATAGACGTCAACAGGAGTAATGTTGCTTTCAATATTTATTTGATTCCCTAACTGCACTTGATAAATATCTCCGTTTGAGATATAAGAAAGGGCTTTTTTCACATTACTTTCATACAAATGACGATCTATAGTATATTCTACGGATGACGGCTCTATAATATCATCTGAAGTCTGGCTTTCTTGTAAAACGCCCTCGTGAAACACATTACAAATCTCCGCTTTTGATAGGTCATCCCATACTCCACTGGATTGGTTGAGAATTAACCTGGCAGTCTTGTCGATTAAATCATATTCAATTAATCCTTGGTAAATAGACAAGACAATATCCGGTACAGTTCCGTCATTTGGAATATGACTAGGTAGATTTTCAACAGACCACGCCGTATCATATCCTAAATATCCAAAAAATCCGAAATAGAATGCTTCTCCCCGGTTGGGGACTGAAACAGAGAACTGAGACTGAACGAATCGAAAAAAATCCCACAATCCCTTACGGTCATTTAGATGCAAAGCATGATCCTGTGTAATTAGTAAACCTGCCTTCAAAGCACCCTTCATCACTCGTTCAACAATTGACTTTACACCATTCAGTTGTACCTCAGTCCCCAACGCAGTAATTGTAAAAATAGGTTTAAACCCTACTAAAGTACTCTGTGCATTCTTGGAAGGTCCGGATAATGTTTCAAGTAAGTAGACTTCCTGCTGCCCTAGATGTTCCAGTAAAGCCAAATATGTCTGAAAAGAATCATGAAACTCTATTTCATGTACTTCAGTGTTTACTTGAATTGGATGCAAGATCGTTCACACTCCAATCTAATTTTATTCTATTCCATTTCATCGATGACAAACACTAAAGTAGGGCTGCCTTCCATTCCCTGTGACCGATGAGGATCTCCGTCAGGAATCACGAATCCCATGCCGGGTCTACAAGACACCTTTCTGTCTTCGTAATGTATCGTAAATTCTCCTTGCAAAACATAACCAACATGCCCTTTTAGACACCAGTGCTCTTCATTGAATCCTGGTGGAAGTTCCAACAAACGAATTCGCTTATTTCCTATATAACTAATTTTAACGCGTCCGTTAGCCCCAGGCTTTTCCCACCCACTCCACTCCATATTAGGAAAATCAATACCTTCAAGAGCTTCCAGTTCATTATTCGTCATAGCCATCAACCTCCATTTTTATTATATGGATAACCCAATATGTTGGGTTAATCTCTTAAACTAGTGGTTCTTTTAGACGAAAAAGCTCGTTCTCACATATTTTTCGCTCATTATCTTCCTCACACTGTAAGAAAGAGTTATTAGTAATTTGAGAATAATGCTTCATTGCAGATATCATATCGATCATCCGATTGACCATTCTCCGAACAGAATCCATACCTTCCAGATCACTAAATGCCTCCCTTGTTTGTCCAGCATGCAATAGAGCCGGGAAACCACTTCCTACCATAATCATTCGATTCAATAGAATATTGTTTACGATCTGGGAATGTACATGTTGATGATTATAGCGCCGGCCTGTAACAATAACTCCCCCGATTTTGTTAGTAAGAGGTCTTTCAAACCGAAGATAACATACACCTGATCGCTCTATAAAAATCTGCATTTGATGACCCATGCCAAATCCATGAACAGGAACTGCGTAAATAATACCCTCAGCCTTGCGCATCATTTGTATAATATACGGCATATCATCAGTCAACTCACAAGGGTTCTCCCGATTGTTACAATCCCCACAAGTACTGCAAGCAGAGATGTTGAAGTCTCGTAAATTTAATACAGAAAGATTAGCTCCTCTTTGGATGGCTACTTCATTACTATACTGTAGGATTTGATCTGTATTCCCTCCGACACGGGTTGATCCACATATAGCTAGTAATTCTACTGGCACAATATCCATAGTTTCATAATCCTCCCACTATATTTCCAATCTCAAATTGTTGCTGTATCCGAAAAGTACGGCTTACTGGGGGAAGCCAAGGCGCTAACCGTTGCCGGAGACGGCACACCGGTCGTCACTTCTGCCTATCCCGCAGTAAACTGCGTGTGATTGTCATGCCCGCGGTATAGCGAAATGCCGCCACCCTCGCCTGTACTCTCAACCCGATTGCAACTCGGGATGGGGACAGTGCGCGGGAGAGATACTTCAGTGGATACCACCTGTACATGCTGACCGCCGCGAACAGTCCGAATGATCTGCCGCTGTATCCCAGGCTCCAGCCCGCCTCGCGTCACGACGCGGTGAGTTTGGTCATCAGTACCGTGGAATTTTCGCAACGCTTCACGTTGGGCATGATAGATAAGATGCTACTTGATGCTGCTCACGATGCCGGTGCCATTTATGATCTGATTGCCCACCAGAATATTCAATCTTTTATTGACCTGAACATACGGAAAAAGAAGAATCTTGAGACGGACAGTGACATTCTTATTTCGCCCAAAGGTATTCCTATTTCCCCGGCTGGCTCCTTAGCTACCTGCTCCCTTTTTTCTAAATTTGGCTCTCTCAGGCATCTTTGGCATGTCATTTTATGAAAGAGGATTTGATATCCATTTTCCCCTGTCTATTTTTAACTCTAGTGGTTCATTTTAGCTCTGAACGCCTCCTTTATTCCGAGAACCTATACTAATCATAGAATTTTAACAATAACAGCTACGGTAACAGATGCAATAATTACCCCAAATAGAGGTACTTTCTTTACAAATACGAGTAACACAGCGACTAAACCCGCTGCAATCCCTACCATCGGTGTCTCTTCATCCACTTGAAATATACCGGGAATGGTTAATGCACTAAGTACGGCCAATGGAAGATTCTCCAGAAACCAGTTTTTTCTCTCTTCAACCTCTGCCTTCCGAATAAGTAACAACGGTGTAAATCGAAATAAGAAGGTAGTAATGCCCATTCCTAGGATCAATAGTATAGTCATGTTACTTCACTCCTGATCTTATCCTCTTTTGCAGGGAATCTACCGCCTACGCATGCCCCGATTATCATGGCTACCACCACAGTAGCCGTTCCTAAGAATGGCTGTAACAACCAAGAGGAGGCAGCGGCTGAGATACTGATCGCCAAGTTTCTTTTGCTTCCCCGTAACTGAGGGATAACCAGTGCAATAAGCATGGCGTATAATGAAGTATTAAGTGCAGGCAGGATATTAGTTGGAATATAACCCGCGAGCATTATTCCTGCATATGTTGAGATTAAAGTCACGGCGTAAGGTGGGAACTCTAACCCCAGCAAATAGGGAAGAGAATGATTTCCTGCTTCCCCGCGATTTTTTTCTGACATCATGCTTACCGCATAGACTTCTTCCGTTAGCCCGAATCCAATGAGTCCTTTGAAGAACGAGCGAGAATCACGATTCAGCCTTGGAGAGAATGACATACTGATAAAAAAGTATCTTAAATTTATTATCAAGGTAAGAAGTAGAATAATCGGTGCAGCGGTTCCCACTGCTAACAATTTGGCAGCTATAAACTGACTTGCTCCAGCGTAAACTAATGCTGATAAAAGAAATACTTCCCAGTTCCCTAAGGAGAGAGCTTTACCGACGAGGCCGAAGGTGACACATGCTGGGATATATCCAATAACGATGGGAACCGAATCAATGATTCCTTTCTTTACTTGCCCCATTGTATTCGTCACGATCTGTAAGAACCTCCCCACTATGTAATTGAAATGTATGTACAGGAGAATCCCTATGAATAAAAGCCCATTCACATGTTCCCACTCCGGTAAAAGGCTGTAGCAATTCATTTAGAAGAAACGTAGTTGCCTCTACAAGTACTTTAGCTTCTTTATGAACAGCTTCGATCGTAAACAGCATTTGTGAAGATTCGGATGTGGTTTTAATGTTATCACTCTGTCTCCAATTCCAACGCCGGGAGTGGGCTTTCCCTGAATGATCCGCATAAATAATCTCACCGGGTGAAGGAGACTCATATTCATCTACCTTTCCAATCGGCAAGAATCGTTCATTCCCCGCTGCTCTTCTAATGACCAGTTCTTGTACGTCAGAGATGTCACATGAAGCAATTGGTGTGCGACACTTCAAAGATATTGCATTGCATAAATTCACCAACGTATTAATTCGAGCTAATGAGCCTTGTTCGATCACTCGCCTGATCAGAGATTCTGCAGCGCAAGGGTACCTTGCGGGCTTGACACCAAATTGACTATAAATCTTTCGCCAAGCTGCAATTGTAGGTAGTTCACTAACCGAATCTTTTTGCAGTCCTGAGTTCATTATTTCTTGCTCCATATGTGTGAGTAACGCATCAACCTCAGTATCTTTGTCTAAGTTTGTAACATAAGAACTGGCGATCAGCCCAACATGTAAGTGTGGTGCAATGGTAAAGACGTCCTCTGAAAATTCGACCTTAAACTCTCTACTGCTCCCAGCTTGCTTATTACGCAGTTGCTTCATACTGAGTCCTCCTTCACTCCGCTATATAGCATATTATGCCTTATATGTTTTTTTTTATAAAATACCAATTTAGAACCAATGCACCATACCAATTTCAATTGACATGCCCAAGACAGCTATCTGCTTCGGGAGTATTACAAGGCTACATGAACAATAGCAAAAAAAGCTGCCGGCAAATTCGGCCGTTTTGGGTAATCTTCTTTCCGTGGAACAATTTAAATAATCGGCCTCTGTCCGCATCCGTTGCGACAGGGCCGATTTTTGTTTTTAGCCGGTGATGTACACTATTATGGTATAGGGCTAGAGATGTGATTTAATAGATAGGAATAATATCCAGAAGTCCAAACGGGAATAAACAGGCTACTCCTGCTCCCTTCCGCAAAGACCATAGAAGAAAAGATGGACAATTTCCTCCAGAAAGGCATCGGGGTTGTCCTGATTCCGGGCCGCCTCCAGCATTTCTCCGGAGCTTTGGACATACATTCTCATAAGCATTAGAACAGCGCTCACAGAGACCTTCTCAGAGATTTCTCCACGCTTTCTCCCATCCTCTACCATCCTCGCAATTAGCGGAATGACCTGGCTCTCATAATGCTCCTGTATATAACGGAACATCTCCGGATCATCTATCATCAGTTCCTTCACAATGGCGGGCGGTATTGCGGAATAAGATTCTTTTTCTTTAATAAGTGTATATTCAATAATCTCCTTCAAGGAGCGCTTCTCGCTGATGTATTCCTCAAATTCCCGGATAGACCTCTGAATGTAATCCTTAAAGGTTTCCTTCAACAGCGCTTCCTTACTGCCAAAATAATTGTAGATGGTGACCTGCGAGACGCCTGCGGTTTTGGCGATATCCGCGATCCGCATCCGTTTGGGTTCCCAGGTATTCAGCATCTCCAGGGTAGTCTTCATGATTTTTTCCTTGATCAGAGCCGCTCTTTTCTCGAAGCCGTTCATTTAATTCACCCTATCTTGACAGTTTAGTGTATAGTTTCGAAATTAATGAAATATTTTATACAAATAATTTCATAACTCTGTTGACTTCGCTCTTGCTCGGGTCTATTATAACATATGAAATATCAAGTTAATAATATTTCATTATTTTCGTTGGGGGTGCAGTGCAGCATGCTGAAAGTAGAAGGCTTGACGAAACTATTTTCGAATGGCAAAGGAATTAATGATGTCTCGTTCACTGTCAATAAGGGAGAGGTGTTCGGATTTCTGGGGCCGAATGGCGCAGGCAAATCAACGACAATCAGGCATATCATGGGATTCATGAAACCGGATAAGGGATCAGCGACAATTAACGGACTTGATGTCTGGAAAGCGCAGGGGACGGTTCAGAAGCATATTGGGTATCTGCCCGGGGAGATTGCCTTCATTGACGAAATGACGGGCAAATCCTTCCTTGACTTCATGTCAGGGATGCAGGGTGTAAAAGATACGGCAAGACGCAACCGGCTGATCGAGCGCCTGCAGTTCGACGTTGAAACGCCGATCCGGAAAATGTCGAAGGGAATGAAGCAGAAAGTTGGAATTGTTGCCGCATTTATGCATAAGCCCGACGTAATTATCCTGGATGAGCCAACATCGGGACTGGACCCGCTCATGCAGAGGGTATTTATTGATTTGGTGCTGGAAGAAAAGGCAGCCGGAACAACATTCCTGATGTCGTCTCACAGCTTTCAGGAAATTGAACGAACCTGTGACCGCGCAGCGATTATTAAAGACGGCAGCCTCATCACCGTAAAAAACATTCATGAGCTGCAATCCATGCAGCGGAAGCTGTTTGAGGTTATTTTCGAAGAAAAAATGGATGCCGAACATTTTGCCGCCTCCGGTTTGCAGGTTGAGGCCCGTGAAGGGAACATGGTAAGGATAGCTGTTCAGGGAAATTACAACCAGTTCATTCTGGAGACGGGAAAATACAACATCCGCAGCATCGATGTGTTCACCCAGAACCTGGAGGATATTTTCATGAACTATTATGACCGTGAGGGGGCTTCGAAATGAATCTGACACTTTATAAGGAAATGCTGAGAGTGAATATGAAGGGAATTATGAATTACGCCTGCGGTTCTGCCTTCTATATCCTTTTTATGATTTGGCTGTATCCTGGCTTGGCGAACAATACGAAGGCAATTGATGACCTGGTCAGCGCCATGCCGGAGGGTGTTGGAAATGCGTTTGGTCTAAACAGCGGATTTGCCAGTGCTGAAGCTTTTATATCCGGGGAGTATTACGGGTTAATTCTGGTGCTCATTCTATCCATTGTTTGTGTTCAAATGTCAACACAGCTTATGGCCCGGCTGGTCGACCGCGGCTCGATGGCCTATCTGCTTGCTACGCCGACGACGCGGAGAAAAGTGGCTTTTACGCAAGCCCTCGTCCTAACGACAGCCTTGTTTGTGATTATGGCTACAACTACGTTGGCGGGATTTATTGGCGATGCCTGGTTTCTCGGTGGGGAGTATGAATTCAACAGCAGCCGATTTGTCCAGCTGAATGGAGTCGCCTTTCTGCTTTTCTTTGCCATAGGGGCGCTCTCCTTCCTGGTCTCCTCCATATCCAATGATGAGAAAAAGGCGTTCGGTATTTCCGGTGCTATCACGTTTGGATTTTTCACTTTGGATATACTGGGCAAAATAAGCGAAAAAATGGAAGTGCTGCGATACCTGACTCTCTTCACCCTGTATCAGCCCGGCAAGATCGTTAACGGAACCGTAGAGGTGGCTCTGGTCTCCCTCGCCCTGCTGCTGGTCGGAGTATTCGCGTTCGCCCTGGGCATAGAACTGTTCAGACGACGTGATCTGCCGTTATAATTGCAACCTGAAATTTTTGCAACATTTTTATCGCGAATACGTTAATAGTGTTACAAAACCCGTTTGAGATCTTTCACATAGGGTAAAGAATCTTATACTGTGCTTTTTCATTTGCCAAGGGGGAAATTAGTGATGACTAAGAAAAAATCCGTATATGTATTTCCTATTGCAGTTCTGCTGTTCCTTTCCCTAATTACTACGGCAAGCACAGTTGGGACACAGGTCGTTGCGGAGAGCAGCGGCAAGAGTCAGACCCTCACTGTGTATATCCATTCCTTATCATCCGTGAACGGCAATGGCACTATTGCAACCGATGAGATAGACTGGTATCAGGGAGCCGATGCCACGCAAATCTTCACAGAGAGAGAACCGGAGGCTGCTGCAGAAATTGGCGGGCCGCCGGACGATTACTATATTGTGAACGACAGTGACACACTGACAACCTATTCGCTGGCGGATAACGCTGCAGTAATCATGCAGATTTACGACCATACCGGCAACCTGGAGGATCTGGACATTCAATGGAATGAAAAGATTACCCTGCAGCAATTTATAGATGAATTTAACAAAACAGACATATTGGATCTGAGCCAATTACCATACCATATCACGATTCAGGATGGTGTAGTTACTTCTATCGTGCAGCAATACATCCCGTAAACTTATTGCAAAAGAGACCCTGTCAACAGCAACAAAAAGGCAGCCCTTGGAATTTACCAAGGGCTGCCTTTTTGCATTCTAAGTCAATTCGGAATAGCTCTTCCTTTTCCGGCCCCTATGTATAATTTCCTACCCAAAGGTAAACGTTATTGGGTAATCAAGGAAAGGGGGATGATACTCGTGCCATTCAAGTGGATTAAAGATGTTTTTACGCCAGCAAGCCCCAGTAAGCTAGATAGCGTAAAGTTAAAACAAAAGGCGAATGACAAACCTCTTAATCCTTCGTTGTCCCAAACATTAGCCTGGCTCCAATCCAAGCTCGGGAGTAGTCCTGACTTTATCGTTCGTGATTTCAACGAGAATCCGGCTCATGACAGCCTAGTCGTATGCTATATCGAAGGTCTAATTGAGCAAAGTCTGCTAACCGATTTAATAGAAGCCTTGATTACAGAGATGGGATCGGAAGCATCACTTGCGCCTGACGTTCAAGCTGCTGCTGCTTCATTAAAGAAAAAACTCCCTTTGGGAAATATCCAGATCATCCATACCGAAATGAAGCTGGTTCAGGCAATCCTTGCCGGAAGCGCAGCTATTGTTATAGACGGTGTTTCATATGCCCTTGCTGCCTCTATCTCGGGCGGGAGCAGGCGGTCTGTGGAGGAACCCACTTCCCAAACCGTAATAAGGGGACCTAAAGAAGGATTCACTGAAGATATCTCCCTCAATCTAACCCTCCTCAGACGAAAACTGCCGACACCTGAGCTTAAGCTCGAGAGTCACACTATAGGGAATTATACGCAAACCAAAGTTGTATTGGCCTATCTTGAAGGGATTGCCCGGCAGGACGTGATTATGGAAGTGAATAAGCGCCTCCAGGCTATTGATACGGACAGCATTCTTGAAAGTGGTTATATTGAAGAATTTATCCAGGATAAACCGATTACCCCATTTCCGACCATGTTAAATACGGAGCGCCCGGACACCATCGCCGGAAGCCTTTTGGACGGACAGGTAGCCATTTTTGTGGATGGAACCCCCTTTGTTCTGATTGCACCGGTTACCTTTTTTAATTTCTTCCAGTCGAGCGAGGATTATTACCAGCGGTACGATATTTCAACTTTTCTCCGCTTTATCCGCTTGACGTCATTTTTGGTCGCCATGCTGCTTCCGTCCCTGTATATTGCCATAACAACCTTTCAACAGGAAATGCTGCCTACTACCCTTTTAATTTCTCTGTCCGCACAACGTGAAGGAATACCTTTGCCTGCTTTAATGGAGGCGCTGATGATGGAGTTAATGTTCGAGGTGATACGCGAGGCCGGGGTTAGGATGCCCCGGGTCATCGGACCGGCCATATCGATCGTAGGAGCCCTGGTTATCGGTCAAGCAGCGGTGCAAGCCGGTCTGGTCTCGGGTGCAATGGTTATCGTAGTATCCTTTACAGCCATAGCCAATTTTGTAATTCCATACTTTAATATGGCGTCGGCAGTCCGGCTGATCCGCTTTGCGCTCATGCTCCTGGCGGGTACGCTTGGTTTATTCGGGATTCTGGCCGGAGTTATCCCCCTTTTGAATCATCTCGTCTCGCTTAAGTCTTTCGGGGTTAACTATTTGATACCCTATGCTCCTTTCGATAAATCTAATATGAAGGATTTAATCATCAGAGCGCCGTGGTGGGCGATGAAGACCAGACCGAGCGAAATATCAGGACGAAACAAGTACAGACAGGCACCTCACCAATTTCCCGAACATTCAGATTTTAAAGGGAGTAAAGATAAGCCCGATACTCAGGAATAAGGAGAGATAACAGTGCGCAGATTAGGGGTTATTTCCGTTCTACTTCTTATAGGGTTATGGCTCTCAGGATGCGGTAACCAAACCGAATTGAACGAGCTGGGGATCATATCGGCAACCGGAGTGGATGGAACAGAAGGAAATTGGACTGTTACATATCAGATTATCATCCCTTCGGCGATGTCCTCCGGTGCTGGCGGGTCCGGTGGAGGAGGCGGTTCCCAATCGGCCGTGCACACATTCTCTACAGAAGGAAAAACTATAAGAGAGGCCATAGATGTAAGTAATCTGGAAAATCCGCGCAAGCTGTATTTTGCCCATAACAACGTGCTCCTCATAGGAAAAGAGACCGCAAATGCAGGAATTAATGAAATTGTGGATTCCTATTTACGTAATTTCGATTCGAGGGAAACCGTAAAAGTAATGGTTGCCGATCAGGAAGCCCGTGATCTCTTGAAGCAGCTCGTGCCGCCGGAAAGACTTCCAGGCGTAGCTCTGGCGAAAATTCTGAAAAAGGATAGCCAAATGGGATCATTTTTCCCGACAATAACCATGTACGAAATAGCCCAGAGAATCAGTTCCGAGACCGGTGCAGTCGGCATTCCGGAGGTGTCCATGGTTGGCTCTGGAGATGAAAAACTGGATTCCATCGAGGTTTTCCAAAAAACATCTTCCAAGGTTAAGCTGAAGTTATCGGGATTAAGTGTGTTTAAAGGATCGAAGAGGATCGCTACACTGAATCGAATGGAGAGTCAGGGCATTTCCTGGCTAGACAACAAGATGAATAGCAGCACCCTGTCCTTTGAAGATCCGAATACAAAGGATGGTGTAAAATCATTCACCGCTTTTCAGGTCCATATTGCTAAAGTTAAAACTACGCCGGTAAAGGGTCCCCTGCATTACACCTTAAACGTGAAGGTTAGAGTGAATGGGGAGATCGTGGAATCCGCCTCACAGGAAGATATTTCAAAAACAGAGGGGATCAATAAAATGCAGCAGCTGGTGAATAAACAGATAGAGGCGCAAATTCAGGACAGCTGGAAAACCATTCAGAAGCTCAACGTTGACCTTTTAGGCATCGCAAATAAAGTTCATCGTAAATACCCCAAGGATTGGAACAAGATCAAAGGGTCATGGTCTGATGAGCTGGCAAGAATGGATATTAAAATAGATGTACAAACCATAATCAGCCGGCCTGGATTATTTCAAAAGTCGTTTACAAAGCAGGTCGAGCCTGAAACGGATAATTGATTAAATTAAGGGACATTATGCGAAAGGGGATGTATATAATCACATGAGCCAAACTAAACTCCGGGTTTCCGAGCTGGTCGTCGTACTTTCAATATTTGAAGTTGGAAGCACCACCTTATTTTTAATGGGGGCAGAAGCCAAGCAGGATGCATGGATAGCCATGCTGATAGGGGCTGCAATCGGACTTCTCCTTCTTCTCCTTCAGCTGGCCATTCACCGACGGGACCCCGAACTGGATCTCTTCCGATTGTTCCGCCGTTACATGGGCAAATATCTGGGTACATTCATGAATCTTTTATTTGTTGGCTACTTCACTTATGAAGCTTCCCGGAATTTACGCGATTTCGGTGAACTCACAGTAATGTCCTTGCTGAATCGGACACCCTTGTGGATTATTATCTTGATCACGATCCTGTTCATATCAAATATGGTCCGGTATGAGCCTCGAGTATTCTTCCTAACCATTATGGTTCTATTCCCCATTATCGCGGTAGGCTATGCGGTAATCATTGTTCTAATTCCGGCTACAGGTCTCTTTCATTTCGAATACATGCTTCCAGTGTTGGAGTATGGAATCGTACCGATTATAACATCGGCGGTTCCCGAGATCGTCTCCTTTCCGTTCGGACAGACGGTGTTATTTCTTGTTTTTTACCCGCTGGCCGTTAAAGGGCGGAATCTCCCTAGAGCGGTTATCATTACTTATATTATATCTGCGCTTTTTTTGACTATTTTTAATCAGTTGAATATATTTGTTCTCGGAACTGAGCTGGCGGCTAACATGACTTTGCCTCTTCTTGAAACTGTACAATTAATTCAATTGATAGAGGTGTTTGAACGGACAGATGCACTCTTCACCCTGATTCTCTTTTTAGGCCTGGGAACCAAGATGACTGCCTTTTACATTGGTGCGGTAATAGGACTCGAAAGAATGACCGGAGTTAGTTATAAAAGATGGGTTCTTCCTCTCGGTGCTCTACTTTATGGGCTCGCCTTTCTATCTCCCAACTACACCCATCACATTGAGATTGGCCGCGGCATCGCGGTTAATAAATGGTGGCCCATTTTTCAGATTTATCTGCCCATTTTTCTCTTTGTGGTTATGTTAATTCGAAAACAGAAACGAAAAAAAGCATAACTTATACCTTTAATGCACGCTCAATTGCAAAAAAAGACCGTATCGGCAAAAACGCCATTGTACTGTCTTCTGTGTGTTTGATACTTTTGCCACATCCTCGGTGGGTGCGCTCTATTCTTCTACCCGCTCATCCCAAAAAATAACAATTTTAGTTTAGATTTATTTAAATTAAATCTAAAACGATATAATTTAAGAAATCTGAAAACAACAGCGGACGAAAGTCCAAACATTCCCCATTACGGCCGACTCCTTGAAGGTGAAATCTTCAGTTCATTCTTAAGTATCTTTTCATTAGTCAGCTTTTTATTATAATTATGCTGGGAGGTACGCGCAAAACGTGCCTTCCGGCTATTTTTACGAGGAAAAACAAGGGAATAAAAAAGCGACCCTGCCCCTTTACCGGGCTTGGACCGCTTAACTCTCCCACTTCATTTTACAGCAACATAAAAGAGCCGCTGAGCTTTACCGTCCGCCTCAATCCACTTGAAATCGGCATAGGTTTTGACATCCGTAAAACCAGCCTTTAACAGCTCTTCAGTCAGCCATTCGGGCTCATAAGCACGCTGCACATGGGTCTCTTCAAAACGCCGGTACAGATCACTCCGGCCTTCTTCACGTGCAAATATCGAAAGGTGGTGCTCGATCTCGCGGCGCGGAACGTCCAGCTCACAGGTCCAGATATAGGATACGGAATCCTCGTCCAAAATAAACGGCTGCTCTTCCTCATATCGAATCAGTGTGTTGGGATGATGCACATCAAACAGAAAGGTGCCTCCAGGCTTAAGCCCTTCATAGGTACGGGCGAAAACGGCCTGAATCTCTCGCTCTTCCAGCAAATAATTAAGGCAATCACAGAATGAAATCACGGAGTCCACCGGCTCCGGAAGCTCCCATTCCTTCATATTCTGCCTGATCCACCGGACACTGCCCTCCCGCAAAAATCGGCGTCCCTGAGGATGCTCCTCCATTTTTCGCATAGCTACAGAAAGCATATCTGAGGATAAATCTATCCCGCTCATGTGATATCCTGCACCCGCCAGAGGGATCGTAATACTGCCTGTTCCGCACCCAAGCTCAGCCACAGTTACCGGTTTGCCGTGTTTCTTCCAGGCGGTCTCAGCAAAGGCAATCCAGTCAGGATAAGGCATATCCGCCATGAGCTCATCGTAAACATAAGCAAATTTCCCATAGGAAGACACCATGATTCACCGCGCTTTCTAGTAAAAATGATTAAACTCACTTATTGGGAATCCTCTTTACCTTCTACCGGTACATCCTCTTCCTCGCGGGCCAGATAGGTCCAGTTCTCCTTCTGGGTAACGATTCCTTCTTTCATCAGCTTGCCAAGCGCTCTCTTAAAGGCTGACTTGCTGATGCCAAAGCGCTGCTTGATAATATCAGCCGGTGTAGCATCCGAATAAGGCATGGCTCCGCCTGGGCGGGCGTTCAGAAATTCCAAAAGATTAGCGGAGTCAATATCCCTTCCCACTTCTTTGCGATGGGTCATCGAGAGGTTGACCCGTCCATCTTCACGAATATGCGAGACACGCGCTTCAAACTGCTCACCCAGACGGAGCAGACGGCTGCGTTCCGAGGAGTGGACCATACCAATGACTCCAAAACCAAGAACCCCGGCCTCCACAAGCACAAAAGTCCCCATTTGCAGCGGCTTGTACACTCTTGCGGTTACGGTTTGTCCCATCCAGGAGGATGGCGCAGCGATTGCTTGCTCGGCAAGCTCGTACTCTCCAGCCAATTTGGCACGAAGGCGGCCCTGCTTATCATGCTCCATCATTACATACACATAATCACCGACCTGCGGATGCAGTTCCTTAAGCTCGGGGAGCTCGCGGATGGGCAGCAGCAGCTGCCGCCCCAGTCCCATTTCCAGGAAGCAGCCCAGACGCGGATGAATATCCGCCACTTCCAGCAGCGCCATTTCTCCCAGTGTAAGGAACGGTTTCTTCATCGTAGCCGCGAAGCGGTCCTCCGTATCGAAGAACAGGAAAACTTCTACCGAATCACCCGGCTTGATTTTATCCGTCAGCTCCGTATAATGCAGCATTACATCCTGATCGCCCGCACTCAGAAAGTAACCGTAAGGTGAAACTTCCCGCGCTACTTTCAGGGTAACTATCGTTCCAGCGATCAAGCTCATATAGTCGTCACAACCTTGGCATCCGACCACAAACGCTCAATATTGTAATATTCACGTTCATCGCGGTGGAAAATGTGCACAACGACATCTCCCAGATCCATAAGCACCCAGCGTGCTGAATCAACACCCTCAATACCGCGAATATTTCCGCCGGCTTCATGAACTACCTTGCGTACTTCCGTTGCAATGGCTTGCACCTGAGTGTCTGAATTACCATGGCAAATCACAAAGTAATCACTGATAGGCGAAACCGTACGCAGATCCAGCACAACAACGTTGAGCGCTTTCTTATCTTCAACAGCCTCAACCGTTAACTGTAATAATTTTTCTGAATGTAATTTCATCCTTTTTCCTCCAATACTCTAACTAAATCATTTCGTGCCAGTACGGTCAGCGGAAACACAATTCGCCGCTTCTCCAGCAGCAGCCGGATTGTAGAGTCAAATCCCGCTATAAGCCCTTCCTCAAGGCTGGCCTTGGCCAGCTTCCGGATCTGATCCACACCGGGGAAATCCCGGCCGGGCTCAATATAATCGGCAAGACATACAATCTTCTCAAGGAGACCCATGCCCTCCCGTCCCGAGGTGTGGTATCGTATGGCATCCAGCACCTCACGGTCGACGATCCCGTACTCCCTCTCAGCAACAAAAGCGCCTACCTCCGCATGCCACAGCTGTTTATCATGAAGCAGCAATTCCTGCGATAGACCGTTGTCTTCGATAATCTTCCGCATCCTGTCCACGGCCCAATATTTGGCCAAATCATGCAGAATAGCAGCCGTCTCTGCCCGCTGCGGGTCCGCGCCATAGCGGTCTGCCAGCTTGACTGATGACTCCATCACGCCGAGTGTATGCTTCCAGCGCTTGTCGGGCATTTGCGCAGAGACCGCTTCAATCAGCGCTTCGCGGCTGTACTCCATACAATCCACTCCTATGAACATAATTAAAAACAGCCTCAGGCACCATATAACGAATCGATTTCCCTTCGGCGGCCCGTTCTCTGAGCATGGTGGAAGAGATATCGACCAGCGGCATATCTGCAAGCACAACCTTATCGGCGATCTCCGAAGGCAGTTCTTCAAGATCAAGCGGCGTTCCGGGACGCCCTACACCGATAAAGGTAAGCCGCTGCACAATCTCCTCAATCCCTTGCCATTTCGGAAGGTACTGAACCATATCCGCCCCGATAATGAAATAAAGGTCTATGTCCGGATAATGTTCCTGCAGCATTCTTACCGTCTCTATGGTGTAGGATACACCCCCGCGGTTCACTTCCCAGTCCAAGGTTCGAAAACATTCATGACCCTTAACCGTTTCCTTCACCATGGCCAGTCTGTCCTCACTTGAAACCCCTGCCGCATGCTTGTGCGGAGGGATATGCGAGGGCATGAACCATACTTCATCCAGTTCATAGCTGTCTCTGGCAGCTTCCGCTGCCAGCATATGGCCGATATGAAGAGGATCGAAGGTACCTCCCATGATTCCGACTTTCAAGAGGACACCTCCCTAAAGTTTTCGTGCATGAAAGAGATCATTTTAACGGGGCAGCTCGATGGTCTTGTTATCGCGGGATTCTTTGTACAGGATAATCGTCTTACCGATTACCTGAACGAGTTCGGAGCCTGATTGTTCGGCCAGCACGCTGCCGATTTCCTTGGGGTCCTCGATATTATTGTTCAGCACACTGATCTTCATAAGCTCGCGCTTCTCAATAGCTTCCTCAATGTGACGGACAAGATGCTCGTTCACGCCGCCCTTGCCGACCTGAAATACCGGATCGAGATGATGAGCCATAGAACGAAGATAGCGTTTTTGTTTTCCTGTTAACATAAATGAACAAAACTCCTTAATTAACATATATTATTACCCGAATTCCCTGAAACCATATCCTATGCACTACCGCCCAGGCAATCCAGAATGGTCTGCCGCATGATTTCAGTTGGAGCAGGCTGTCCCGTCCAGTACTCCAGTGCATAGGCACCCTGATACACGAACATGCCAAGGCCTCCATGAATCCGGCAGCCGCGTTCCTGACTCTCCTGAAGCAGGCGGGTCTGCAGCGGGTTGTAGATCAGATCGCTGATGATCATTCCCTCGTGAAAAAGAGAAACATCTACCGGTGTCTCATCCATATGAGGATACATGCCAACAGAGGTAGTATTGATAATCACGTCTATTCCATCCAGCATACCCTCTGCTTGATCCAGACTGATTCCCGTAATGTTTCCCTTCCTGCTCCATTCCGCTGCCAGCTCCTGTGCTTTGCCGGCTGTGCGGTTGGCTACAATAATGGAAGAAGGTTCTTCCTGAAGCAGTGCAGCTGTAATGCCCCGGGCTGCGCCACCGGCCCCGATAACCATAATCCTTGCGCCGGACAGGTCTGGAATGACCTCCGTCTTGAGTGAACGCACATAACCGATACCATCCGTATTATATCCGGTCAACAATCCGTTGGTATTTACGATGGTATTCACTGCGCCTATATCTATCGCGCTTTCATCCAGCACATCCAGATAGGCCATTACCGCCACTTTATGCGGTATCGTCACATTGACGCCGCGGAAGCCGAGTGTCCGGATGGCCTGCACGGCTTCACCCAATTTATCAGGAGTCACATGCAGCGGTACGTATGCCCCGGGAATACCCATAGCCCTCAGAGCAGCAGTGTGCATGATTGGAGATCTGGATTGCGCAATAGGATCTCCCATAACGCCCAGCAGAATGTCCCCGCTGCCGGGGGACCAGGTTGCAGTTGCCATAGACACGCCGTAAACCTCCTCGTTAGATCAGCGAAGGCCGGGTAAGCACCTTGACCCCGCGCGGGACGTGTACAGCCACGACCGCCCCTTCCGTTCCGTTCACCTTAATCCAGCCAAGGCCGGATATGAATATATCGCTGTGGCTGCCCCGGGTAATGCGGACCTCATGCCGTTGCCATTGCGGTAACTTGTCCATGACGTCCGTTCCTGGCGGAGACAGCAGTTCCCCGCGATGCTCTTGATACAAGGAATCTGCCCGCTCCAGCTTCGTCCGGTGAATGTTGAGCGTGCCGCTTATGAAGCAGGTAAAGGATTGACGATCCCCCTGGATAAAATCAAATCTGCCTAAACCGCCGAAAAAGAGACTTTGGCCCGCATTCAGCTGATACACCGCAGGCTTCAATGGCTGTGCCGGCATAACCGCATCCAGATCCTGACGTTCTACCAGCTCACTGTATCGCCAAGGATACACAATACCGGGAGTATCAATAATAAAGTGGCCGTCATCGAGCGGAATTTTGACAGTATCCAGAGTAGTTCCCGGATAACGCGAGGTCGTAAGCTCCTGCTCCAGATCACTGTAGTCCGAAATCAGACGGTTTATCAGCGTTGACTTGCCCACATTGGTTGCCCCTACTACGTATACATCACGCTGCCCGCGCAGTGCAGTCACTGATTCCAGCAGACGGTCGAAGCCCTGATTACGCTTGGCACTGCAAAGTACGATTTCCTCCGTCTTCATTCCATGCTCTTTACACCGCTGCTGTACCCAGTTCCGCAGCTTGTTCCAGTTCGTTACCTTGGGCAGCAAATCACATTTGTTGACCGCAAGAATAACGGGATTATTGCCTACGAAACGCTGCAGGCCGGAAATCAGGCTTCCTTCAAAATCGAAAAGATCGACGATATGAATAACGAGCGCGTTCTTCTCGCCGATGCCTCCGAGCAGACGGAGGAACTCGTCCTGATTTACCGATACGGATGAAGCTTCATTGTAATTTTTAATCCGGAAACAGCGCTGACAAATAACAGGCTCCCGTTCAAAGGCGACCTGGGGAATATACCCCGGAACGTCCTTTTGCTCGGACTGCAGCTTAATCCCGCAGCCGCTGCATTTTACGGGAAGCTGTGTTTCATGCTCTTGACTCATTAAGATTTTTCCTCCTCGTGCTCTAGCCACAATCCTTGTTTGCGCAGCCGGGTCAGAGCAATCTGCTCTACCCTGCGGTTAATTCTCGTGCCAATGCCTTCATCATGTACGGAAATAGGCAGCACCAGCACGGTATGAAGACCCAGCCGGTTTCCTCCATAGACATCCGTCAGCATCTGGTCACCGACTACAATGGTTTGCTCCGGGGGCAGCTCCATCCGCTTCATTGCCTTACGGAAAGGCGCATTACTCGGCTTGCGTGCCTGATGAACAAATTCAATATTAAGCGGGGTGGCAAAACGCGACACCCGTTCCATGTTATTATTTGATACAATGATCAGCTTGAAGCCGAACTGTTTCACTTTCTCAAACCACAACAGCAATTCAGGAGTAGCCAAAGGCGCCTTGGCCCCGACCAGCGTGTTATCCAGATCGGTAATAATGCCGCGATAACCTTTGATATATAGCTCCTCCAGCGGAATATCAAATACAGTATTCACGCGAAGCTTGGGAACCAACATTTCAAACAATACGTTCACCTCGATTTCATACAAAAAACTATATCATACTCTCTGCACTTCGCAAATGACTGAGGGTGGTGCTATTGTTACCGCCGGAAGCCTCAATGGCCGGACCTCAAGCTTTTCCGCAGCCGCAAAGCTTCAGTATACACGCTGTGCCAATCTTTGTCTTCTATAACATCCGGACTATATTGCGATTTTTCGAATATTCCCAGCAAAATAGAGAGATTGCCCGAAACGGACGGGCGCTTGCGGCTCCAATGCTCCACCGATTCGCGAAGCGTCTCATGTTCTTCCTTGGTAAAGCCTTTTCGCCTCAAGTACCTCACCCACCGCCCGGTTTCCGCTGCTACCTTTTGGGCCGGTGTTAAAGGGCGCCCGTTCCGCAGCTGCTGAATCAGAAAACGAAGTCTTAAGCGCCGGTGCCAGAGCTGATACCCCGCCCATGCCAGCAATACTGCGCCTGAAGCCAGTACAGCCCAGGTACCTAATGGAAAGCCATCCTGTGCAGCGCCCGCGTTCCCCGTTTTCTCTTCCGGCTGTGGAATTGTATCTTCTTGATCCAGTGGGTTTGCCGCGGAGTCGGTCTCCTCCTTGGTCAGTAGAGGAACATTAAAGCCCGGGGTCGCTTCAACCGGAACCCAGCCATACTCCCCGAAGTATACCTCAGCCCAGGAATGGGCATCCGCGTTTGTAATTGTATAGTTATTATTAACCGTCCTGCCCTGCTGTATTGCAATATTGTCAGGCAGCGTTGCCTGTTCGCCGGGTGCATAGCCTTTGACCCACCGGGCTGGAATATCAAGGGACCGGGCCATGGTCACCACCGCAGTGGAATAATAATCGCAGTAGCCCTCTTTGATCTCGAACAGAAAGCTGTCTACAAAATCAGAACTTCTGCCGCGCGACACGTCCGGCGTATTGGTGTAGGGAAAGGTTTGTTGTAAGTATTGTTGCAAAAGCGCCGTTTTTTCATACGGAGTTTGTGCTCCGGCAGTAATCTCCCGGGCCAGCTCCCTTACCCGTTCCGGAAAATCAGCGGGAAGCTGGAGAAATTGCTCTTCCCAATCATTCCCGTCATACAACTCTTCGAAGGTTTTTGCACTCAGCTCTTGAACCGGAATAATAGGAACCTCTGAGGTTAGCACATAGTTCTGCGGATACTTGCGGCCTCTTTCATCGGTATCCCACAGCAGCTCACTGTCCCGGCTTCTCCAGAATAAACCGCTGCTATTCACCTCGCCGTTAATCGTATCTACCCTGGAAACAGAATAAGCCCCGAAAAGCACCGGATAGTCGTTATTCCCCAGCATCTTAACCGTTTGCTGAAGAGTCTGGGTCTTAACCTTGGAAGTGTAGCCGTTCTCCAGAAGCTGGGCCACCTCCGCCCCGGCAATAGGTCCCCGGGTGAAGCGGTCATCATCCGTCCAGCCGCTCCCGGAATAGTTACTGCGGGTTTCTCCCCTCATATACGAGCGTAAATCCGAGGTTACAGTCATGACGGGTGTGTAGTCAAAAGCAAAGCCCCCGCCAAGATTCCCGTCATTCAGGCTGTACCCTGACGTGGTACCTCCTGCCGACGCCGTACCTGCACCTGTTCCTGATACGGTTCGGGCAGTACCGGTGCCAGACGAAACTCCGGTCCCCCGCAATTCCATCCATGCCGTATACGGATCGGTCAAGCTTGGCTTCACTTCAGGCATATTAACGCCGGTAATAATGATAAGAGAAAAAATGATAGCGATGTTAACGGCTACTTTGAAAGGATAATCCAATAAGTAAGACCAGCCACGCGGATATCGCTCCTGGAAGCTCCGTAAATGCTGAGTGACCAGCCAGCCCATACCGGCGAATACTGTCCAAGCGACTTCCTCCCATAATCTAGAGGAGGTAAAAGAATCCAGTGCGGCGAACGCTGCAATGTTCATACCCAAGAACATTAGAATACGTGCCTTATTGGATATCAGCCAGGATGACAGCAGCAGCAGAACCCAAGCCCCAAGCGCAAACCATAAATAGGGCAGCATCTGAACCGCTAGACCTGGAAGCCTTTCGCGCAGTGTCAACAAGGGGTCAGGAATATAATGCCCGTAATGTTTAATTGTCCAGTATACAATATAGATGACTGCCGCAGCTTCTACAATCATGCGGTACAGGAAACGGGCAGGAAATATAATCTCAATTAAAACGGCGGCTGCAAGCACCATCAATACAGCTGCAGTCGTCTCCCGGAACCAGAGCGGCTCCGTATAGGAGAGCCACTGCAGCGCGATAATCATAATCCACAGCAGCCTTAAAGAACGGTGCCAGGACGATTTCAGTAAAGTCCACCAGTTTTCCATATCAATTCTCTCCTCCCAGTACAGCTGGAAGCTCTTGAAGGGAACTTACGCCGTAGCCTGTTACACCTCGGGATGTCAGCACATTCTTCCAATCATCACTGCGGCGTACTCCTGCCGGATTAAGCACATGGATATGAGAGGGGGTCATTCCCCGGTTCTCGGCCCAGCGGAGTGTGTCCAGCACAGGTTGGCCGCTCTGGGGACTGATCAGCACAAAATAGGAACCTTTCGGGAACATTCGGTGCACCTTTTCCAGTCTGGAGACCAGGGTACCTCTGCCTTCCCCATTAATATCTATTAAGTATTGAATCATCTTTTGTCGTTCCGCACCGCTTTCTGCAGGAGAGAACAGCTTCGTGTTCTTGTCGAGACAGCAAAGGCCGATACCGATCCTCTCACGGATACCGTAGCCAAGCAAGGATGCAGCCGTAGAAACGGCCAGTTCAAAGGTATTTGAGGAAGTGTAGGCCTGTGTACTCCCGTCCAGCACAATCATCGTTTTGGGTATGGATTCATGCTCAAATTCCTTCGACTTCCAGGAGCCGGTCTTCGCCGTTGCATTCCAATGAATGCGTGTTAGGCGGTCGCCGTATACATAATCCCGCACACCATTGATTTGCGTAGTTTCACGCCGCGACTGAACCCGTGAGACCTGCGGCCCGGCGAGCCTCGAATTACGTTCATAAAGCTGCCAGCGCGGGATGAATACGGCACGGGGCAACACCCGGAACTGCCCTTGCGCCAGAAATCTGCCTTTATGCTGGGTCAGACCAAAGATATCCTCACAAATGATATCCGTCTCTGCAAAGGTATAGCTGCCGCGTTCCAAAGCCGGTGTCTGGAACCGCAGCTCTCCCTGTCCCCGAAAACTCGGTACGAGACTCTCCTCAAAAATCCATGATTCCCCATTATGCCGTTTTAATATTTCCCGCACGACCACATAAGGCAGCGGCAAAAAACCGGGAATCGAAATGTTAAGCTGCACCCGAAGATTTCCCCCCGCATAGAGCAAATCGGGTCTATCCTGTTCAGCATAAAGATTACGGATGCCTTTCGAACGGCGTACACCACCCAATCCTCCGACGATTAAATAAATAATAAGCAATGACACCATAATAAAGAGCATGAAAGAGGTTTTTCCGCCTTGAAATAGCACATACAGCAAAGTGATACCCCACACCGCGAGTATACCCGCCAGCTTGGCCGGCTGTATGGCAGCTGCCGCCGCAGATAAATGGCGTCTCATCTTATTGCCTCATCGTTACAGGAACATGAATGCTCTGCAGGAGCTTTTGCAGCAAAGAATCAATACTAACATTGTCCAGACGCGACTCCGGACGCAGCAGAATACGGTGGCTAAGCGCATAGGGGGTCAGGATCTTCACATCATCAGGAAGGACATAATCCCGTCCCTGTAAAAAAGCATAAGCTTTGCACGCCATCATGAAGGATAACGATGCCCTCGGGCTTGCCCCAAGCAAAACCAGCGGATGCTCTCTGGTCAGACGTACGATTTCCAGCAGGTAATTCAACACAGGGTCACTTATATAAACCTCGCGAATTTCCTTCTGAATACCTGCGATTTGCTCCATATCCGTAATCGGCTGGAGCCTGTCCACCGGCTGCCCATCTTGATGGTTCAGGAGCAGGTTCTTCTCCGTAATTGCATCCGGATAACCAAGGGTGATCCGCAGCATGAAGCGGTCAAGCTGTGCTTCAGGCAGTGTGTAGGTCCCTTCGAAATCAATGGGATTCTGTGTAGCACACAGCATGAACGGGTGCGGCAGTGTATAGGTCTCGCCGTCAACGGTGACATTCCGTTCCTCCATGACTTCCAGGAGAGCGGACTGCGTCTTGGTTGTTGCTCTGTTAATCTCATCGGCCAGCAAAATATTAGTCATCACCGGGCCCGGACGAAAGTGAAACATCTCATCGCGTGGATGATAGACGGAAACCCCGGTAATATCGCTCGGCAGAATATCAGGATTACACTGAATTCGCCGGTATTCCCCTGACATGGATCTTGATAGTGCGCGAATGAGTTGGGTTTTGCCGGTCCCCGGCACATCCTCAATCAGGACATGCCCGCCAGCTAGCAGCGCTGTTAGAAGCAATTGAATTTCGAAAGATTTTCCGAGGATGCAGGATTCCAGATTGCTGCGCACAGCATGGATTATTTGCATTGATTCTTGACGTACGGGCATTATATAGTCAACCTCCTATGTCAGAATTAGCAGTATAATGTTTATTTTACATGATTGAGGGACCCAAAGTACATTAGCCGGGCTGCTGAAAGTGAAAATAGGCCTGAGTAGGATGTAGGTTGATGTTCTGGGCGGACGCTCCGCGGGAATCGTTTCTACAATACGTACCGCTCATAACCGGCTGGAACAGGCCGTTACAGATCAAAAACAAAAACTAGCCAGTCTCCAATAACCCGAGAACTGGCTAGTCTTTTGCCGTTTTATATCATCCTTATCCCTTGGGCCGAACCATCAGCGCTGCAAGGAATGAAAAAACGATGGCTGATGAAATCCCGGCGCTGGTGATGTCAAAAATTCCGGTTACGACACCGATCCAGCCATCCCGTTCCAGCTCAGTCAGTGCACCGTGCACAAGAGAATTACCAAAGCTCGTGATCGGCACCGAAGCACCGGCCCCGGCGAATTTGACCAGGGGGTCGTACACTCCGATGGCATCCGCAACCGCACCTAACACAACTAAAGTACTCATGGTATGGGCAGGCGTCATTTTTACCACATCAAACATCAATTGACCGATTACACAAATGGCTCCCCCGATTAGAAAGGCCCATAAATAAATCATGCTCCCTCACCTCCGCTCTCCAGAGCAACTGCATGCGCAACACACGGTATACTTTCTCCCTGCTGATAAGACAGCGGCGAGAGCAGCGCTCCGGTGGCCACGATAAGCACACGCTTTAATTCACCCTTCTTCATTCGTTTCAGAATATGGCCGTACGTTACAACCGCTGAACAACCGCAGCCGCTTCCTCCGGCGATTACATACTTCTGCTGGTCCAGATTGTAAATAAGAAGTCCGCAGTCATCAAACCTTGTCTCCTCCATCGGAATTCCCTCATCGGCCAACAATGTTTTGACTATGGGGAAGCCTACTGAAGCAAGGTCGCCGGTCACAATCAAATCATAATACCCTGGAGAAAGACCCGTATCCCGAAAATGCGCCGCTATGGTGTCCGCTGCCGCCGGTGCCATGGCTTGTCCCATATTGAAAGGATCTGAAAGCCCGAGATCGACAATGCGCCCGATGGTGGCATAGACTACTTGCGGACCTTTTCCGGAACCGTCATTTTGACCGACAATGGCGCAGCCTGAGCCTGAGACCGTATATTGCGCCGTTGGCGGCTTTTGGGAGCCGTATTCTGTAGGATAGCGAAATTGTTTCTCAACCGTGCAGTTGTGGCTGGATGTTCCTGCGAGTGCGTATTTGCTTCCGCCGGAATCTACAATCATCGATGCAATCGCCAGGCTTTCCATTGAAGTGGAGCAGGCGCCGAACACCCCCAAATAAGGGACTCCAAGCTTTCTGGCGGCAAAAGAACTGCTAATAATCTGATTCATCAGATCGCCGCCCACGAAAAACTCCAATTGCTCCTGCACGATCCCTGCGTTTTCCAAAGCCAGAACGGAAGCCTTCGTAAAAAGGGCTCTTTCCGCCTTTTCCCATGTCTTCTCGCCCATCTCGAGAGAATCATATATGAAATCAAAATCAGACGCTAAAGGTCCTTCTCCCTCTTCCGGTCCCACTACAGCGGATGAGCCAAGAATGACGGGACGGTTCTCATACTGCCAGGTCTGGCTGCCAAGCTGCTTCATATTTTAGTTAACCTCCCCAGCCCAAAAGAGCATAGACTATGCCGACCAAAAAGGCAGCCACCGTACCAAAGACAATGACTGAACCGGCCAGCTTGAACATGTTGCCGCCAACACCGAGTACAAGACCTTCAGAGCGGTGTTCCAGAGCGGCAGAGCACATACTGTTGGCAAATCCGGTAACGGGAACCGCTGAACCTGCTCCGGCCCATTGAGATAATTTGTCGTATACGCCAAAACTGGTCAATATAACAGAAATCAGAATCAGCAAGGCAACTGTGGGGCTGGCGGCTTCTTTGGAGGTCATTCCGAAGATGGCCATAAATGCTTCCTGAATGCCTTGTCCAATCACACAGATCAGTCCACCCGACAGAAAAGCCCGGATACAGTTTTTCATCACTGGCCTGGAAGGTACATGAGGCTTGGATAATTTTTCATAATCCTCCTTAGTCATAGAGTCAAGCCGCTGCTTAACCCCGGGACTTTTCGTTTTCGCCGACAAAGAGCCCACCTCCTGGGTTTTAGCGAAGGGAGCCCGCCTTTTTTTAATGTACTGCTGGCAAAGGCTCCTGCAACTCTCTTCGCTTTAAGGTTTTTCCTTATTGTTTGCTGGCAGCCGCCCCGTTATGTCACACCCGCTCAGGTAAAATAAAGCAGCACAATGATCAACAGCATAAACAGCACCAGTATTAGAATAGTGTCCCTATCCCTCCTGCAGCGATATTCAGACTTATTGAAATTTCTTCTGACGGTTACGAATTTTGACGATCCTGGTCCCCTTGCTCTATGGACAGCTTTTGTATGACTCATCCTCTCAGCTTCCTTTCCCGGCCCCTGCGTGAAGAGCCCCTCCAGCAATATATTCAGGCTCAGTCCGCCCGGTGTACGGATGTCTTCTGCAGGAAATGGACAAGAGGGATAACAATGTTCATACTAGACCGTAGTAAAGGAGCGATTAACCTATGAATCAGGAAACCATGGATTTGTTCAAAACGCTGACCGAATTCCCATCAGCTCCCGGATTCGAGCGCGAACTGCGAGCCTATGTGAAAGAAGCAATGACACCGTATACAGATGAATTCGTGCAGGATCGTCTCGGAAGTTTGTTCGGCGTACTGCATGGGGAAGTGAACGGCCCGAGGATTATGGTTGCGGGACATTTTGATGAGGTTGGCTTTATGGTTACCGGCATTACCGATAACGGGATGATCCGATTCCAGCCGCTGGGCGGATGGCTTGCTTCAGCCGTTGCTTCACAGCGGCTTCAGATCATTACACCGGGCGGAGTCTTGATGGGTGTTGTCGGAAGCACTCCAATACATCTGGTCAGTGTTGAAGAACGGGGAAAGACAGGCGATGTCAACAAAATGTACATCGATATCGGCGCAGACAGCCGCGAAGAAGCACAAAGCTTTGGTGTGGCTCCGGGACAGCAGATTGTGCCGATCTGTCCATTCACACCGCTTGCCAATCCCAAGAAAATTATGGCTAAAGCCTGGGACAATCGGTATGGTGTAGGTCTTGCCATTGAGCTGGTAAAGGCCTTGCATGGAAAAAAACTGCCGAATACAGTCTATGCGGGAGCCACTGTGCAGGAGGAAGTCGGCCTGCGGGGAGCCCGTACAGCGGCTAATCTGCTGTCACCCGATATTTTCTTCGGCCTGGATGCCAGTGCTGCTGCGGATATGACCGGAGACCGGCAAGCTTTTGGACAGCTGGGTCAAGGTGCTCTGCTGCGTATCTACGATCCGACTATGATCACCCACCGCGGCTTGATCGAATATGTACAGGATACAGCGGATACGCACCGTATCAAGTATCAGTACTTTGTTGCCCAGGGCGGAACAGATGCGGGACAGGTACATATCAGCGGAATCGGTGTTCCGTCAGCGGTAATCGGAATCTGCTCACGTTATATCCATACGGCCTCGTCTGTGATCCATAGCGATGACTATGCAGCCGCCAAAGAACTGCTGATCAAGCTCGTAGAAGGCTTGGACGCTACAACGCTCCGCACCATTATTGAGCGCAGCTAAACACTGCTAAGCGAGCTAACCTTAGCAGACTATGGGTGAGTGGGTTGGTGGGTGGGTGGGTGGATGGATGGATGGATGGATGGGTGGATGGATGAATGGCCATTTCCAAGTTTTTCTGTGAGGTTTACTGCCTCGCCTGAGAGCTTTAGCAGGAAAAAATCCATATATTTTCCTGAAATTAACTGTTTTTGCTGGAATTATAGGGAAAATATACCTCTAATCCAGTAAAACCACAAAAATACGTCAGATTAGATGGAGAAACTCCCGTTAATTCATCTCAGTAGGCCGTTTGCTATCCATTAGGAGGAGAAACTCCCTTTAATTCATCTCAATAGGCCCTTTGCTGATCCATTAGGAGGAGAAACTCCCTTTAATTCATCTCAGTAGGCCCTTTGCTGATCCATTAGGAGGAGAAATTCCCGTTAATTCTTCTCAGTAGGCCGTTTGCTATCCATTAGGAGGAGAAACTCCCTTTAATTCATCTCAATAGGCCCTTTGCTGATCCATTAGAAGGAGAAAATCCCGTTAATTCTTCTCAGTAGGCCGTTTGCTGATCCATTAGCAGGAGAAATTCCTGTTATTTTATACCCTTAGGGTATGGGGGAATATTCGCTAGAATATCGTTACTAACTTGTGTTCTCAATGCAATTAGTATCCATATTTATACAAAAAGCCGCAGGGGCATCTTACGCCCTGCGGATTTTTCATATCATTGACCATCCTCGGAAGAAGAAGGTAATTATTTAAGCTTGTTATACTCAACCATTACAGACTTATGCACCTCATGGTCTGCTGCAAGGCCAGTGTACTTTGTAACGGTTGCCTCTACACCGATGTCGGCAATGGACGCTTGAAGCTCTACCGCTTCAGGATCATCCTGCACATTGAACAGCAGCGCAGCGGCCATTGAACGTGTCAAGGCGCTATAGCTGAGGCCTAGGTCATACGCCTGAAGCGCCGGCGATACCAGACGGTCATTTGGAGAGAGCTTGCGAATCGGCGAACGGCCCACACGGGACACTTCATCTGTCAGGGACGGATTGCGGAAACGCTCCAGGTTCTTTTCGATATACTTGGTGTGCTCGGCTTGATCAAAGCCGTGCTTGCTCACTAGAACGGCACCGGTTTCCATCAGCACTTCTCTTACCAGAGAGGTTAGTTCTTCATCGGCCATGGCCTGCTGAATGGTTTCATATCCGCGCAGAAATCCAAGGTAAGCGGCTGAACAATGTCCAGTATTCACTGTGAATAGTTTACGCTCAATATAAGGCTCCAGATTATCCACGTAATGTACGCCTTCAATGGGTGTATAACCCGGGATCATCTGGGAAGAATCCACAACCCACTCATAGAATGGCTCTACTACAACCTTAAGGACATCCTCATGCTGCTGCAACGGCACAATCCGGTCTACGGCTGCATTCGGGAACGCTACGGAAGCCTCTGCCTTGCTCCGGGTTTCTTCATCCAGCTGAGCATACACCAGCTCTTTAAGCTGTGCGCTTCCGCCAATCGCGTTCTCACAAGCGATCACATGCAGCGGGTCGGAAGAAACAGCCAGGCGCTTGCTGATGCCCTGGGCAATGGCACCGGCAATATGCTTCAAGATGGATACGCCGACAGCGGTTGTTACGATGTCTGCTTCCGCAATGGCAGCAATCACCTCTTCAGCTTGGGTTGCGCTGCTAAGGGCCGTCACATTGGTTACGGTAACGGTTTCCTGACCTTCGCTGGCCAGTGTGACCGGATACTCGCCTCTCAGCTTCAACTGTGATACAAAGGCCTCATTGACATCCACAAAGCACACTTCATAACCTGCCTGTGACAAAAGCAGGCCGATAAAGCCTCTTCCAATATTGCCTGCACCAAAATGTACTGCCTTCATTACTCGACGCCTCCTTCAAAGATCTCAATAATAGCAGCCGGGGTAGGTGCGTTCAATACGCGTTCAATGGCATCATCCTCGGTGAAGATCATCGCCACATTCGTCAGGATTTCCATATGGGAGTCACCCGCAGCAGCAATCCCGATAACAACAAATGCTGGCTCGTCTCCGCCGAAATCAACTCCACCCGGGAAGCGGACAACGGATAAACCCGTGGAATTGATGAATTGTTTTCCCTCTTTTGTACCGTGGGGAATAGCAAGACCTCCGCCCATATAGGTAGATACGACTTCTTCCCGCTCCAGCATTTTAGGAACGTATTCCTCGGACACATGTCCTGCTTCAACAAGCAGTTTCCCGGCAATAGTAATCGCTTCATATTTATCTTTGGCGTCGGCATTCATTATAATCTTTTTCTCTGACAGTATACTCATATGGTTTCTCTCGCTTTCAAATTTTATTTTCAAAAAAACGCAGAAGCTCGGAGGACAAATATCGCCTGATTTCCGCTTCTGTCCTCTCCTCCAGCAGTCTTACCAATTCGGAATTGATCAGCAGGGCGCTAATTTCACTTAAAACCTCCAGGCTTTCCTTGGACAGCTTGCGCGGGGCCAGCATCAGCAGGATCACTCTGACTTCTGTATTCCCATCCAGTTGAACCGGCTGGCGGAGACGATATAAGGTCAAGGACGACATATGGATATGACTGCTCCGCGTATGAAAAAGCGCCAAACTTGTATCCGGAATAACCTGACTCGCCATTCTTTCACGCTCTATCAGGCGCTCCAGCAGAATATCGGGATCACCAATCACACCGCTGCCGTTAAGCCTATCCAGCATTTCGGAAAGCGTAGCAGGCAGGTTCATCCCCCCGTTATCCAAAGGGTAAAACCGGAAGCGTTCAATCAGACTGACCATCTCATCCAAAATGCCTTTATAGCTTTTCATTCTGTCCAAAGCCGCTTCTTCCCGCACAACTTTCTCGGGCTCATTAAAAGAAGATGGGCTGCGCTCCTTTAAAGTCGTGTTCTGGATATAATTAAGCAGCTTATCGATCTCATCCCCTGGAAGCAGGGGGCTGATTTTGATATACCGGTCCTTTGCCAGCGGAAGATCAATGGTAGAAATAATCAGATCATAATCTTCTTCAGGCATACGGGCGGCTTCATACCAGGAGATGTTGCCGAGTACCTCGATTTGCGGCATTTCCTTCATAAGTCTTGTAGCCAACAGCCGTGAAGAACTGAGCCCGCTGGCACAGACAAGAATGGCCCGAACATTGCGCCTGAGCTGATTCAGCCTTTCTACCGCTGCTCCGAAATGCATAACCAGAAATCCGATCTCCTCATCCGGAATTTCCAGATCCATTTCCATATCTTCTACAGCCGAGCGTACAATGTGAAATAAGTATTCATAGTCTTTCCGAATAGGTCCCAGCAGAGGATTTCGTATACGGGTTCCTTCACGGATGCGCTTCAGCGCCGGATCAATATGCTCAAGCAAGCCCTCCCGCAGAGAACGGTCGCTCTGAAACGGAATTCCTGTCCGCTTGACTACATTTTCTGTTAACTTGTATACGATTTCCATTAAACCTATGTCACCATAGGCAACACCTGAGGAAGAAAATGACTCCTGAACCCGGTCAAACAAGCCGGCAATGTACAATATTTCCATCCGTGAAAATTCTAATCCCAAACTCTCTCCCAGTTTTTGCACGAATTGCTCGGAGCCGGGAATATTCCGGTGATCGGAAACTAACGTGTATCCAGCCTCTTCAACGCTGGCAATTCCTCTTCCGATCTCTACCCGTCTTGTTGTGACCGCGAGACCCAGCAGCAGCTCCATGTAGACAATTTCCGGCAGCTCTCCTGTCCACATCCACTCCATGTCCCACAAGGTATTCTCAACATGCAGCAGATTGTTCTTACCAACCATAGCAAGGAGCATATGGAATACCGGATTGCCCTCGGTCTGCTGCGAGTGTCCTACCAGATCCGACTGATCCAGATGTTCGGCAGCCAAACGGCTGATGGCTCTGCGCTTATCGATCTCCCCACCGGTAATTTCAACGCCATAACCTCTTCTGCGTACCAGCTGCAATCCGAACTTCTGCACCCACGGCTCCAGCTCATCCAGATCATAGCTGATTGTAGCCACGGTTACCTTCAAGGAATGAGCCAGCGAGAATAGCTTGACCGGCTCTTCCGCCTCGAGCAGCAAGCACAGCTCGTATACTTTACGGTCTTCGCCGGAATATTCCGCCGGCTTTTCTTCCTGCAAAAAAAGCCGCAGCTCCCCAAGACCGGTCTCCAGACCGCTCAATTGAATGCCTTTTCCTGATTTCCGGTTCAGATTTACACCAAAATCCTCCAGTATACGTTCAATGTCTTCCATCTCCCGGTGAACGGTTCTTACGCTGACTCCGGTGCCTGCGGCAATTTCGGCGGCCGTGATCCCTTCACTTACTCCCAGGAGAAGCAATATCATCTGGCGCTGTCTGGCGGTAATTTTCCTCATATCAGGATACCTCGCCTTACATGGAGACAAACGCTGGCTTTATGGGCCAGCGTCTCCTTTTATTTGCATTTGTTGTAATTATAAGTTTAATTCAAGCCTTATTTCAAACGTTCCACAAGCTCGTCGTATTTCGGACTCTTAAGGAAGTTATCGATTGAAATGTGTTCCGCATTCGGATTGCTGGCAATCGCACGATCAGTCAAAGTCTTCTGCGTAACGACGATGTCGGCATCTGCCGGAATTTCGCTGACAGCGGAGTTAACAACCGTAATGTTCACGCCTGCTGTTTGCAGTTTCTTTCTCAGCACGGAAGCACCCATTGCACTGGAGCCCATTCCAGCATCGCAAGCGAAGACAATTTTGTTAACATCAGCTTTGTTGCGAACATTAGCGGCTACGTTAGCTGTAGCAGCTGTTTGCGCTGCTGTACCTGCACTCTTCATATCTCTTACTTTTGCTGCTGCTTCTTCCAGATCCATTTCCTCTTCGTCATTCTTTTTAACAGTCTTAAGCAGGACAGAAGCGATCAGGAAGGATACGACGGTTGCTGCGATTACACCCGCAAGCATCGGAAGGTATCCGCCTTTAGGAGTCATTGCGAAGTAGGCAAAGATACTACCTGGCGACGGGGAAGCTACCAGACCTGCGCCAAACAGTTGGAACGTAAAGGTACCTGTAACACCACCACCAATAGCAGCCAGAATCAGACGAGGATTCATCAGGATGTAAGGGAAGTAAATTTCGTGAATACCGCCCAGGAAGTGAATGATAATCGCGCCCGGTGCGGAAGATTTAGCAGAACCGCGGCCTACCAGCCAGTAAGCAAGCAGGATACCAAGACCTGGACCAGGGTTCGATTCAAGCATAAACAGAATGGATTTGCCGACTCTAGTCGATTCTTCCAGTGCGATTGGACCCAGAACACCATGGTTGATCGCATTGTTCAGGAACAGTACCTTCGCTGGCTCAATAATGATATTTACGAGCGGCAGCAATTGGTTATCAACAAGGAATTCTACACCGCTCGAAAGTACATTGGTAAGACCTTGGATAACCGGGCCGATACCTTTGTAAGCTCCCAGAGTCAAAATGGTACCGATAATTCCAAGCGAGAAATTGTTTACAAGCATTTCGAAACCGGCTTTGATTTTACCTTCAACCGCACGGTCGAAAAGTCTCAGTACCCAACCCGCCAGTGGACCAACAATCATCGCCCCGAGGAACATTGGAATTGTGGAACCGACAATAACGCCCATCGTTACTACTGCCCCGATAACACCACCGCGTTTACCGTGAACCATTTGACCGCCGGTGTAACCGATTAAGAGCGGTAGCAGGTACGTGATCATTGGACCTACCAGAGCGGAAAGGCTTTCATTTGGCAACCAGCCAGTTGGAATGAATAATGCCGTAATTAAACCCCAAGCAATAAAAGCGCCGATATTCGGCATAACCATACCGCTCAGCATACGGCCGAATTGTTGGACTTTCACCCGTGCACCACCAGATGAATTTTGTTTTGTTGCCGTTGTGGCCATTTTAAAATGCCCCCTTAATTATTGAATGGGATGCCTCCGCTTCAAGCTTGTTTGAAGTCATCCTCTATGTACACATCGTAAATCAAAGCGCTTTCTTTGTCATCATATTGATAACACGGTTTCGTCATGAACGTTGTTGACAACATTTAAGAGTTCCCGCCAAAGCTAAACGGAAGCCTGCTTTTTACTTCAAGACTTCCGTTTTTCTTCGTCCACTATGATTAACTTCCCCAATTCCCTGTATGAAAATGTGCGATATCTATATAAAGATACACTTAATCCAGCAATAACAAAAAAACCGCTATTTCAGCGGGTTTTCAGTCCTTCATAGGAAACGAGAACTACTAAATCATATCGAGCGGAACCTTCCAGGAAGGCATTGGAAAAGCATCATCCAGCCTCCAGAGCTCCTCATTGGTCAATTGGATTAAGCCCGCCGACGCATTTTCAATGACATGATCGGGGGAGGAGGCTTTGGGGATTGCCACGACATCATTCTCACGGATCGTCCAGGCAAGCATAATCTGCAGCGGCGAAACCTCATGCTTACGAGCAATCTCCTGAACGGTCGCGTTCTCTACCAGCCCTTTGCGCAAGGAACCGGCCTGTGCCAGGGGCGAATAAGCCATAACAGGCATTCTATGGCCTTTCTGCCAGGGCAGCAGGTCGTACTCAATGCCGCGTGAGCCCAGATGGTAGAGCACCTGATTGGTCACACAATGGGTTCCCTCCGCGATGCGCAGCAGTTCCTTCATATCGCCCGTATCCAGATTGGACACGCCCCATCTTGCTATTTTACCCTGCTCCACCAATCGTTCCATACCTTCAACGGTTTCCTCAAGCGGGATATTCCCCCGCCAGTGAAGCAGATAAAGATCCAGGTGATCGGTACCCAGCCGGTTCAGGCTTTCTTCACAGCTGCGGGCCAAGCGCATGTTCCCGGCATTATGCGGATACACCTTAGATACCAGAAAAACCTCATCCCGTATACCTTTGATAGCCTCCCCTACCAGCCTCTCCGATCGGCCGTCCCCATACATCTCGGCAGTGTCTATCATATCCATGCCCAGCTCCACGCCCAATCTCAGAGCCGCTACTTCTTCTTCCCGGCGGGATTCGTTCTCACCGATAAACCAGGTGCCCTGCCCGATTCTGGGTACGGAAGCTCCATCCGCCAGCTTAATCCGCTTAGAACGGTTCACTTTTGCAATCTCAGCCAAATCTCCCCTTATTCGATTATTCATTATTGAACTCCCCCTGCCAAAATGATTGTATATCTACTATACTTACCACGTTGGCCCTTTCGAAACATCGTACAATTGTCCAAATGTTTAACAATTATGCGGCTAAAATATTTTTGCGTAGGATGTACGTGGGCACTTGGGTGGACGCTCCGCGAACGGAACGTTGTTACAATCGCTGTTGTATCCGGATTTATTGAATTAACCCTTAGCAGGGTAAATCCGGATACAAAGGCGAACGCTGCCGCTTTTCCACAATCGTTCCGTCCTCTCCGCTGCTTTAAGCGGAAAAAGTTTCTACAACCCTCTTAAAAATCACATAATGAAATGTACACTTGATTAACAACTTAAAGCAGCGATTCTCCAATTACGGGAGGATCGCTGCTTCAATGTCTTTTTGCGGTTTTATAATGGATCAACACCAGAATATGTGTTTGACAAAATGTTGCATGCGTGGGATGCGCGGATTCGAGCCGTCTGGCGGACTGCAGAGCCCTTATTCTCTTGCTGATGTACTAAAAAGAACAGAACCGGACAGAGGTGACGCTAATTGTGGATTCCACTTCTTCAACTTGATAGCGTCCCCTGTGTCCGCCAAAACGGTCTTGTGGAAATTAATTCATCCTACACCTACGGCTGCTGGATTGGTCCCTCATTCGTAGAAAAAACTGCTGAATGCGTTTATTTTTTCTCCACCAGAATCAATACTCCCCACGGCTCGAGGGCCAGCTTCTCATCCTTGACCACTTCACGCCCGGACAATAGCTCGGTTCCCGCACCATGTGTATTCGTAATGGAAACCGCAGCATCCGAGTAGTTGAAGTAATAACGTACGGCGTTCTGCTGCTGATTGGCCCCTTTTTTAACGATAACCGGAAAAGCCAGCTCCTGATCGCTGCCCCATAATCCAGCCTCTTTTACAGCGGCTTTCAGTACACTTCCCGCCATGGCCGGGCTGGTCATACACCCGATATAGGTTGCTGTTCCCTTACCGTAACGGTTGCGGGTAACCGCTGCGTATTCGCCCCATGCCGGATGATCGTAACGAAGCAGCACCTCCGCAGTTGTCGGGGTAATCAGTTCCATCCATGTTGCCACACGGTTGTCTTCAGCTCCGATATCCGCGCTCTCACTCATCAGGCGTACCTCATGCGGCGTAACGAACAGGCTGTACCCTATACCGCAGGCCTCGCTGATGATTCCTGGCTGCTGGACGGTGCGGACTTTAACGGTCTCGTCGGCGAAGCCGCTTTTGAAGGAATAGACGACATGTCCTCCCTCGCGCACATACGTATTCAACTTCTCCAGATGTTCGTCAAGGGCGGCGTACAGTGCCGGAACAACGATCAGGCTGTATTGCGAAAGCTCAGTGAAGGACGGCTGAATGAAGTCGCATTCGATGTTCATCCGGTACAGCTCATCATAGAGCCAGCGGACAACATCATTATAATTTTTGCCGTCCGGCAGCTTGAACCACTCCATTGCTGTTAAGGCTTCATTGCTGACCATAACCGCCACTTTGTTATCCTTGCGCAGACCCGCAAGCTGTTCACTCAAAGCCTGAAAATCCCTGCCGATGGTCTTCGCCTCATTGTAAACGGGATTTGGCTTGAAGTCGTGACTCAGCAGTCCTTTCCAATACGTTTCGAAAGAATTATGAATGGAGTGCCAATGCCAGTAGGCTACCATATCTGCGCCGGAGGCGAGATGGCTGAAGGCTTGAAGTCTTAATTGACCCGGATACGGCGTCCACTGGGGAAAGGCTTGTGCCTGCGTTTCCAGTACCAGATAGTTGCTCCGCTTCAGCGACCGCGCCATATCTCCCCCGAATGAAATTTCCGTCCCTGTCAGCTCGTGCTGGGAAGGATGGTAAATGTCAACACCGGCAATATCGAACGGCTCTGCTGCGGCAAAATGGTCCACCGACGGCTGCACGCCATACGAATAGCCCCGCCATTCAAAGTCAAAATTTTGTGTCACGAACTGTCCCGGCTGCTTGTACTCATTGACCAACGACACCTGCCAGGCCAGGAATTTCGTGACCAGCCCGCGCTGGAACCGGGCAAACTCGGCTCCAAGACTGCCGTTAATGGTGCCTACTACCGAAGGGAAGTCCTCCCAGCTGTTAATCCGGTTGCTCCAGTAGTCGAGACCGAACCGGGCATTGATGACATCCAGACTGCCGTACTTTTCGCGCATATATTTGACGAACAGCAGCTGCACATTATCCCCTGCCGTCTCATAATGCTTCGTCTCGTTATCCGTCTGGTAGCCAATGACCGCAGGATGCTTGCTGACCCGGCTGATCAGCTTACGGATGATCCTCTCCGCATGGAATAAATAAACCGGGTTCGTGATGTCCATGATCTGCCGGGCCCCATAACGTCCGGGTCCCTTGGCGGTAACCGCCAGCACATCCGGATGCTCTTTCACCAGCCAGGTAGGGACTGCGTAAGTAGGGGTTCCGACAATGACCTCGATTCCGGCGGCATGCATAGCGTCCAACACTCTGTCCACCGAGGAGAAATCGAACACGCCGTTTTGCGGCTCATGGGTACTCCAGGTCGATTCGGCAATGCGGACTACATTAATGCCCGCTTCCTTTAACATAGCGATATCTTCATCCAGCCTCTCGCAAGGCATATATTCGTCGTAGTAGGCCACGCCATACCGTAATTTGCTCATGATTTAGAATCCTTTCTCCTTAGCCTTTGATTGCGCCTTCCGCGATACCCTGCATGATGAATTTTTGAAAGAATGAATAAATAACGATGACTGGAAGCGCAGTCAGGACCAGCGCAGCTAGAATGAGCGACCATTCCTTGTTATACTCGCCGAACAATGTGTTCGTTGACAGAATCAACGTATATTTATTCGAATCGGTAAGCATCAGGAGCGGCAGCAGGAAGTCATTCCAGATCCATAAGAAGTCAAGAATCGCGATGGTTACTGTGATCGGCAGCAGCAGCGGGAAAATAATGCGGAAGAAGGTCTGAAACTCGCCGCAGCCGTCTATTCGTGCCGCTTCCTCAAGCTCCCGGGGAATGGATTTCACAAATCCATGATAGAGGAAGATCGCCATGTTCACGCCAAGGCCGATATAGATGATCGCAAGTCCGTAGGTGCTGCCGCTGACATACAGGTTTTTGGCCATTCGGGTCAGCGGAATCATGATGGAATGAAAAGGCACCAGCATGGAAGCGATAAACAGGAAGAAGATCAGGCCACTCAGACGGCCGCCCGTCCGGGACAGCTTGTATCCGGCCAAGGCAGCGCAAAAGACGATACCGCCAATACCAATCAGCGAGACAATAACGGAATTCAACGTGCTGTTTAATAGATTGATTTTATCAAAGGCTTGGGTGTAGTTCTCAAAATGCAGCTTCGTAGGCAGTGCCATAAAGGAGGAGAACATTTCTCCCTGGGTCTTCACCGAATTGATAAGGGCCAGATAGATCGGAAAAAAGGAGATTACAGCCCCGACGCACAGAAACAAAGTAATGAATAGGGATGATGATTTTCTCAGCCTCATGCTTCCACCTCTTTCCGCTTCATGATACTGATCTGAATGAAGGTGAACATTAAGATAATCACGAACAGAATGACCGATTTGGCACTGGCATACCCGTAACGGAAGTTATTGGAGAATGCTTCTTCATAAATATTCATGGTAATAACCTGTGTGCTGCGTCCCGGACCACCGCCGGTGAGACCGTAGACCACCTCGAATACTTTGAAGGCACCATTGAGTGTAAGGAAGAAACAGATCGTAACCGCATGCGTAATCATCGGCATGGTCACATTGCGAAACGTCTGGAACGGGGTAGCACCATCAATAACCGCCGCTTCCTTCAAGCTTTGCGGCACGCCCTGCAGGGCGGCCAAATATATAATCATCATATAGCCGACGCCATTCCACAGCGATACGATAATAATCGAATAAAAGGAAACCTGCGGATCTCCGATCCACAACTGGTCGAGGAAGGTAAACGCCGTTTTCTCGGCAATTTGCGGCAGCACCTGGGAGAACACAAAAGTCCACATAAAGGCACTGATAATGGTACTGATCATATTCGGCATGAAAAAGATCGTCCGGAAAAATCCCTTGGTTCTTGTTTTGGATTCAATGAATACTGCCAGCACTAACGCGAAAACATTTTGCAAAACAACCATAAACAATACATATTTCAACGTAAAGAGCAGAGAATTCACGAAATCAGGGTCTTCACGCAGCGCCTCGATGAAATTACCCAGGCCGATAAAAGAATAGTTTGGATTAAGCCCGTTCCAGTCTGTAAAGCTGTAAAACATGCCGCCCACGGTAGGAATCAGCAAAAATAAGGTATAAAAAATAAATGCGGGCGCGACGAAAGCAAGCAGCGAAGCAACCTTTTTGTAGCTCTTGTCCGGCACAGTATTCGCCCCTCTCCTGTATGTGTATGAAGGAACCGGGATGAAAGGAAGGAGGTTAAGTCCCTCACCTTCATCTTCCATCCCGGAGATCTTGCGTCTTACTTATTCACTTTATTAAAGGATTTCCATGATTTGTCCAGCGCCTTAAGCACATCATCCTGTGACATTTGTCCCGCATAGTAAGCCTGCAGCCCTTTGCCTACCTCATCTTTGACAGCTTGCGGAATGGCAGGGTCCTGTACGGATTTGCCTTCTTTGACGTAGGTCATAGCATCATTGATCCAAGGGTAGCTTTCGAACGTGTGTATTGTTGCCACCGGATTGAACTTCAAGGCCTGGAAGAACGCGTTGGAGGCTTGATCATCCAGCACGTAGTTCATGAAATCCAGCGCTACCTCTTTGTTTTTGCTGGTTGGGGATACTGCCAGAGAGGTTGAAGCGCTAAGATTGATCAAGGTAGCGTTCGGATCATCGTTAATCGGCAGCGGTGCTACTCCGAAATCCAGATCCGGATTCGATTTGAGGATCGTTTCGGCATACCATGGGCCTTGCAGCCACATAGCTCCTTTGCTTGCGGCAAAAGCTGCTGCGCCATCATCGCCGCCGACCTCGGTTGCTTTTTCCGTACCGTTGGCATTAATAAGATCAAACACATCGAAGATGGCCGATTTCATTTCGGTGAAGGACCCTTCATCCTTGTTCATTTTAGCCACAAATTCAGCATCCTTGGTTTTTACCATTCCGCCAATAGCCAGCGGGAGTACAAGCTGAGGAATCCATGACTCTTTATACGACAGTACGAACGGAGTAATGTTGTTCGCTTTCAGTTTCTCTACAACCGCCTTCATTTCCGTCAGTGTCGTTGGAGGTGTCAGCCCCAGATCCGTAAATATTTTTTTGTTGTAAAGGTAGCCCCACGACAGGGTTTCCAGCGGAAGCGCTACAATCTTGCCGTCAGTTGTTGTAACGGAAGGCTTTACGCTATCGAGCAGCTTGCCGGCGAAAGGCTGATCAGACAAGTCTTCCAGATAGCCCGCTTTATAATAGGACGGGATTTCGTTAACCGCATGGATGGCAAAAATATCAGGCGCATCATTGGAAGCGAGCCGTGTCTTCAGAATTTGCGAAGCGTTATCTGCTGTAGGCATTTCAAGCTGAACAGACACATCGATATTTTTATCCGCTTTTTCCTTTGCCACAAAATCCGCTATATATTTGTCATAATGCTCTTTGAAACGCGGCTGAGCGATAAACATTTTGAGGGTTACACTTTTAGCTGTGCCGCTATCGGCGCTGTTGCCTGCTGCTGAACCGGCATCTCCCGTATTACCTCCGTTATTGCCGTTGCCGTTGCCGCCGCATCCTGCAAGAAGTGTGGCTGCGAGAAGGCTGCAAAGTACACCTTTTGTCATCCTTTTCATATCATAAGACCTCCCAATGTCTGTGTTTTGTTTACGCTTTCATTATATTGTCATTATGTAAGCGTTTAATTGGACGCAATTGCCCTCCTCGATTGGACATTTTTAAACCTGGCCGTGTTTCCTCATTTCACCGGGTGCAATGCCGTAATGCTTCTTGAATACTCTATAGAAATAGGCAACATCCTCGTATCCGGTAAGTTCAGCTACAGTTTTGATAGGAATGCTCTCATCGGCCAGCCATTCCTTCGCTTTTTCCATGCGCAAATGGAGAATATACTCCGTAACGTTGCGTCCATACTCCAGCTTAAAGACCTTGCTCAAATATTCTTTGCTCACAAAAAAAGCTCTGGCCAATGCCTCCAAAGTGACGGCTTCCGCAAAATGACTATCCATATATTGCCTTACCTCTTCGAGATTCAGCTTATTCTTGAATTTGCGCTGCCCGATAAGCTGCTCCAGGCTTTCACAGTAAAGAGTAGTTAAAAAGCGGGTTGTACTCTCAATCGAAGCCAGAACTTCAGGACCCATCTGGGCTTTGAGGGCACCCTCTTCCAGCCCATTGGATTTCATGAGCTCCTTAAGCAGCAGCATCATCTCCTGGACCACTTGCCGGAGCATTCCGGGGTTATGGATTCCACCCTTCTCCAGTTCCTTTCTCATCCCCTGCAAAATGGTTATCACACCCTCCAGATGCAATTCATTGAAATGAACCCGCAGCAGCTGCTTATAGGATGACAAGAAGAAGGAAACATCAATATCAAGAGCAAGCGCACCGTGTTCACGGGATACCGTCTCCAGCTCTTTCTTGCATTTTTGCAGAACCCCGTTCAATTCCTTTGGGTCAATCGGCTTCAGCAAATAATCCACGGCCCCGAATCTTAGGGCGTTCTGCGCATATTTGAAATCGTCGTACCCGCTTACGACAATGACCTTAACCTCAGGAAAACGTTCATGCAGATGATTCATCAGCATCACCCCGTCCACACCCGGCATTCGCATATCCGTAATGACGATTTGTGGAGATAACTCTTCGGTCATACGCAGCGCTTCTTCCCCGTCCTCCGCTTCCCCGGCGATCTCCATCCCGAGCTCCTCCCATGCGCCGAACGTTCTTACCATGTCACGATTCCAGTTTTCGTCATCCACCAGCAGCACTTTAATCATTCATCTCACCGTTCCTCTCCAGAGGGATTTTCATGATAACCATAGTTCCCTGCCCGGGCCGGCTCTCAACTCTGACCCCATACCCGTCGCCAAAATGCATATAAATCCGTGAAGCTACATTATGAAGCCCGATCCGGTCTCCGAGTGTCCCTAAACCCCCCGCCTGGGGATTAAGCCGTCCGAGTATTTCCGTCAGCTTGCTCTCCTCTATTCCAATTCCATTGTCACGGATGCGGATGATGGCGTCGTTATCCTCTCGGGCAATAGAAACCTCCAGCTCCCACGGACCTGATTTCAGCTCCAGGCCATGGAAAAAAGCATTTTCGACGATGGGCTGAAGACTAAGCTTCGGAATCACGCTTTTCAGTGCTGTCTCGTCAATCCGGGTAGTGTAGGACAGCCGTGACGAGAAACGCTGCTTCTGAATGAGCATGTAATTGTTCAGGTGATTCAGCTCCGCCTTTAACGGCGCAAGGTCGTCCGGCTCCCGAATAATGTAGCGGAACATGTCGCTGAGCGATCTAATCACCTCGTAGCTTTCCGCCGGATTGCTCTTGAACAGCATGCTGCCGATCATTTGCAGCGTATTTTGCAGAAAGTGCGGGTTAATCTGCGCCTGCAGCGCTTTTAGCTCGGCACTCTTTTTCTCCAGGCTAATCATATATTCCGTCTTGATATGTTCTCTGATCCGATGGGACATCTGGTACAGCTTCAACTCCAGAAAGCCGATTTCATCCACACGGCTGCTGGGCTGAACCTCGCGGTCCTTCATGAGTCCAAAGCCTTGAATGGAGCGGGCCAAACTTACGATGGGTGTCGCCAGCCGCCAGGCCAGCATAACCGCTACCAGAATCGCTACAATCACAGAAACTGCGCCTACCATCAGACCGAAATTCATCGTAGCAAGTGCACTCTGATTAATAAAGCTGTTCGGAATAATCGTAATCAGCTTCAGGCCTACCGGATCGATCGTGTTGTAGAACACATAGGAATGATCGCTGCGAAAATAGCCCTGCACCTCGCCGGTGGCAGAAATCTGCTCCAGTATTTGCGGTGAGGGAGGTTGTCCCCAGGGCTGATACAGAAGTTCTCCACCAGGGCCGGCGATTAAGACTGTATGTTCGTTCCCGCGTCCCAACAGGTTCAAGGTCTGGTCCAGCACGCCCCAGCGGATTTCCAGAGAGATGCCGCCAAGCTTCTCCTGGTTCTCAAAGCGATTGATGCTCCGGACGAGCTGGAACTTACTCTCGTTACTGCTGTCCGCGCGGATCATGAAATCCTTATCTTGGTCAAAAAGTATCTTATATGGAGCGGGGACACTGGGCGGTGATTCAATATCACTTTGTGAGGCATTTATCGTGAACAGCTTGTTATAATCTTTTAAATACAGCTCTACGCCCACTACATGATTGCCCGCGGAATAAAACAGGTTCATCAGCGTATCTATAATATTTTTCTGCGCGGCAAACTGGCTGGACAGGCTGGCTTCCTCCGCATTTGCCAGGTAGTCGCTTAAATGAGGGCTAATCAAAACGGTATAGATCAGGTTATTCAACTGGGCGAATTGGTCACCCAAATAAATTCCGGTCCACTTCATATTGGAGAGATTGGTGCTGATCACTTCAGCTTCCATGGATCTGCGGTTATTCTCAGCCGCAAGCGCCGTTATCGTAACAATTGGAGCGACCGCCAGAATAATCATGGTAAGAATGAGTTTATTACGGATACTTCGCCGAAAAGGCTCGGTGAACTTGTCCATCCATTTGCCAAACATCGCTGCTTGAACCCCCTCTTTCACTTCTGTAGTTTATCTAATGGATGAACAGATCAATAGTAGCAAAAAACTAACGCCCTATGAAATCGGACGTTAGCTTTAGATTGTACCATTAATTCAGGATGATGGTATGAAAGGACTCCGGAGCAAGCTCCAGGGAATATGTGGAAGAACCACTATTCAAATTCAGCACCCTGTTCTCGTCGAAGGGATTGGCGATAACGAGCGTTACGGTACCATCCGGCGCTTTAAAAGCAATGGCGTTGCCGCTCCATGGGCCCTTGAGTCCAACTCTTACCGAGCCTGGGCTTGAGAACCGGGAGAAGTGCTTCATCACATAGTACTCCGGATTAAGAGCAGCTTTTTTCAAGGCAGGATCTATAGTCAGCATGGAGTTTTGCTCCCAGCCCCAGGTGCTCCGGCCCTTCGGCTCCAGCAGCATATTCCAGTAAATATAAGCATTCACGCCATTCATGAAATAATGCTGATAAAGGTTAAAAACATATTTGGCATAGAACCAGGTGTTCTCGCCATCGCCGCATTCATTCTCTGTCTGCATATACCGCAGCTCCGGGTAGCTCTGCACAGTACGCTGTATGGCATGCTTGCCGGCCCATTGATAGCCGACGCCCTTAACGTATTTATACGCCTCGGGATCACTCAGCACTACACCGGCGTAGGCATCGAAATCCGTGGCCTTTTTCTTCAGCCATTCATCCCACGCCTCCGGCGCATTGATCGTACCCAGCCAGATTTCCGTGTCCAGCCCATAGCGTTCAAACGCCGGCCCCAGGTAATCACGGATAAAAATCCGCAGCTGTTCTCCGGTCCACACACAGGAAGGAAACTTCTGATCCGCGACAACCTCGTTCTGCACATGCACCTGATGAATCGTGATCCCCTCTGCACGGTACGCCTCCACGAACTTGACGAAGTACAGAGCGTAAGCCTTCAGTATTTCCGGCTCCCAGCGGAGCGTGCCGTAGTTATACGCCTTCGGAAATTTCATCCACGTTGGAGGACTCCAGGGCGAAGCGAACAGCTTCAGCTCCGGATTCAGCGCCAATGCTTCTTTGATATAAGGAATCAACATTTGCCGGTCACGTTCAATAGAGAAGTGCTCCATCGCGTAATCGCCGTCGTTCTCGTTCAGACTGTACCAATCCACGGCGTAATCGCTTGCGCCAATCGGAAGACGACAAATGCTGAAGCGCTGCTCTCCTTCAGGATGGAACAAAGCGTGCATAACCTTTGCCCTCTCCTCATCCGGCAAATGGCCAAGCGCCACAAACCCCAGCTCATTGAAGCAGCCTCCGAAGCCCTCCAGAGTTTGAAATGTGTCGGCAGTGATTGTGAGGTTGGCAGCTCCTGGTGCTATTGGTGCTGGTGCTCCAGTTACTCCAACTACTCCTGCTGCTCCAGTTGCTCCTGCCCCCTTACTCGTCGCCTTAAGCTCACCCTTTTTCTCCACCCATGGCGAACGCTCCGTGCTGGAGAACCATTGAAGCTCATTTTTATGCATAACTGTGACCTCCGAATAGACATTTGTAATAGATTGATCTACTTGTATGGCTTTCTAAATATTCATTGTTTGATATACTTGTGGAAGCAATCGTGCCACTTAGTGCATAACAACACCATTTTAGCAATGTTGTTTGCGCTTTCATTATATCGCAGCGCCGGTTCCGTTCAATTGGACAGAATTGTGCTTAGCGGTTGGACTTTTTTAACCTATCAGCTCGTAAGCAGACAAGATAGCTCCTTCTACTGCCCCTCCTTGTACCGTATTGCCTCTCCTTATAAAATAACTGCACTCCGTACATCTATTCCGCACATTTCACCTGCTAAATAGGTTTTAATTGCACTTCTTACAGCTAAATGCTTGAAGTAATGGGTATTTAGACAAATACACACTATATAAATGCAGAAACTACAACTAAAAGAATTAAGAGCCAGGATAGGTGGGTTTTAACTGTACAGAGTACAATTACTCCCCCGTGGCCTCTACCTCTACCTCTACCTCTACCTCTACCTCTACCTCTACCTCCACTTGCATATTAGAAAAGACAGCAGCCCGCAATGCAGGACTGCTGCACGAAGGCTGCCAAAAGTCATCTGCCGGCTGCCAATTACCCCTCTGCAACCAGCGCATTCAACTCCCGCAAATCAGCGGCCAAGTCCTCTTCGGTGTATTTGCCCTGACCGAATGCGATCATGGCCCGCAGCGGCATATATTTCATCATGGCGAGAAACATTTCCGGGTTATCCTCCATGGCCTCTTCGAAGCCGAAGACACTGCTGTACTTCTTCGCTATCTCTGCGGTCAGCGGGTTCTCCAGCAGATCGCCGACTGTGGTGTTGCGGTGGTAACGGACTGCAATCGGGGTTGTTGATTCTATTTCCACAGACCCCGACAAACGGATATCCCGAGAAGAGGAGCCGACACTTATCTGGAAGGTTCCGCTCTCCACATGCCAATCGGCAATGCTGACATTGTAATAAGCAAAGGAATGTTTATTCAGCTCGAAGGTAACCTCTTTCTGTTCTCCAGGCTGAAGCTCCACCTTCTGGAATCCCTTCAGCTCCTGCAGCGGACGGATCACACTGCTTTCGATGTCGCTGACATACAGCTGGACAATTTCTTTGCCGGGGCGGTTTCCGGTATTTTGGACGGTGACGCTAACCTGCAGGGTCTCCGTATCCTTAATGCGGCTGCTCGAAACTCTTAAGTCGCCGTACTGGAACTGCGTATAGCTGAGTCCGAACCCGAACGGGAACAAGGGCTCCATTTCTTTTTTATCATAATAACGGTAGCCGACGAAAATACCTTCTTTATACTCCACCTTATCCCCTTCCCCGGGGAAATTCAGAAAAGACGGATTATCGCTCAGCTTGGCCGGGAACGTCTCTGCCAGCTTGCCGCTTGGACTGACCACGCCAAACAGCAGATCTGCAATCGCGCCGCCAAAGGCCTGTCCGCCGAGATAGCCCTCCAGAATCCCCTTTGTTTGATGTATCCAGGGCATCTCTACCGGAGATCCATTGCTGAGCACGACGACAATATTACTTTGAACTTCGGAAACCGCTGCAATTAACGCCTTATGGCTCTCCGGGAGCGACAGGTGGCTGCGATCATAACCCTCTGATTCATAGCTATCCGGAAGTCCGAGGAACAGCACGGCAGTGTCTGCTTTTGCCGCCGCTTCCCGCGCCTCTTGGAGCAACGCTGCATTGATATCATCACGATCTAGCTCATAGCCTTGCGCGTACAGAAGCTCTGCATCAGCACCGGCAATGGCCTTCATCTCGGTAAAAGCATCATCCAGCTTCGTCGGATTCACATGCGAGCTGCCTCCGCCCTGATAACGCGGCTTCTTGGCAAATTCGCCAATGATGGCAATCGTACCTTCCTTGGCCAGCGGCAGAATATGGTCTTCATTTCTGAGCAGCACCATACTCTCCCGTGCCACTTCACGCGCCAGGCGATGGTGATCCTCCATATTAAAGGAAGCATTCTCCTTACGATTCTCTACCGTCTTGAAAATAAACGTAAGCAGCCGCTCCACCGCAAGGTTTAACGTTTCCTCGGACAGTTCCCCGCTGTTCACTGCTGCTACGATTTTGGCGTCCCCGATGCCCCCGCTTGACGGCATTTCCAGCTCAAGTCCGGCTTGCAATGCTTTTACCCGTTCATTGACTGCACCCCAGTCGGAGACCACGAAGCCTTCAAAACCCCATTCGTCTCTAAGAATCCGCGTCAGCAGATATTCACTCTCGGAAGCGTATTCACCATTCACCCGGTTATAGGAGCACATTACGCTCCAGGGCTGGCTGTTCTTCACCGCGCCTTCAAAGCTGGCCAGATAAATCTCACGCAGCGTCCGCTCATCGATAACAGCATCCGTGGACATTCTGCGGTGTTCCTGATTATTGGCCGCAAAATGCTTGAGCGAAGTGCCGACGCCCTGGCTTTGCACGCCCTTGATATGGTTGCCGCCCATTTCCGAGGAAAGATAGGGGTCCTCCGAAAAATATTCAAAGTTCCGACCGTTCAGCGGAGAGCGCTTGATATTCGTTCCCGGACCGAGCAGGACGGCAACATTCTCTGCCTGACACTCCGCCCCGAGCGCTTCGCCTACCTTGCCGATTAACTCCCGGTTCCAGGAGGAAGCCATCCCGGCTGCAGAGGGAAAACAAGTCGCCGGCACACTGTTATGGAGTCCCAGATGATCGGCGCTTTCTTTTTGCTTCCGTAAGCCATGGGGTCCATCCGTCACCATTAACGCGGGGATTCCCAGGCGCTCAATGCCTTTGGTATTCCAGAAATCACGCCCCGAGCACAGCCCGGCCTTCTCTTCCAGTGTCATTTGTGCGATGAGTTCTTGAATTTTTGTTGTCATGGATAGCCTCCTCAGAATTGCTTTGCTATCCCTATACTAATATACTTCATTCGGATTTTATGGCATTATGATTGTATAATTGGTATTTTCATTGGATGGGGGGAGGACTCAGGAATGCTGGATAACATGGAGAACAACGAAGGAATTCAGTATATCTGCAAGCTGATGTATGAAGCGTATCGTATTCCGGTGTTTGTTCTGGACTCCAGCCGGGGAATCACGACTCAACTGCCGTTATCCTTTGAAGGCCGACCTTTCGTGAACGAAGCAAGTACGATGCTTGCCGAAATTCTGGGGGATGCTGAAGATGTGAACAGTGATGAGCACGCAACCGCGTTACCGCTCATTCGCACCACAAACTTTCTGGAGAATTTCATCCTTCTCCGTCTCCCTTTGGAGTACGGGGATACCGGAACAATCGTAGTAGGGCCCTCTCTTTACGCCCCCCTTACAGAGGGCAGCGCGGCAAGCCTTATGCGCGACAATAACATTCGGCTCCAGCATCAGGAGGAATGGCTGCACTATTACGGCAGTCTGACCGTCCTGAACCGGATGCGATTGTACCATGCCGCCATGCTGCTGTATTCGCTGATTACAGGCAAAGCCCTCTCCATTACCGAGCTGCTGCTGGACACCCGCACCCTTGAGCCCATGCAGGATACTGACACCGGTCTGGATTTAAACGTCTCTTACCGCCGCGAGAATACGTGGCTGCACCACGAGCCTATGCTGGAGAGAGATTTGTTCCAGCATATCCGAAACGGAAATAAAGCCGAGCTGCTGAGAACCCAGGCTTCCTTTTCCGAAGAGAAATTCGGGACGCTGTCGAAGAAAAGCCATCTGCGCAGCAAAAAAAATCTGGCGATCTCCTCCATTACTCTGGCGACACGGGCAGCTATTGACGGAGGGCTGTTCTGGGAAATTGCGTATACGCTCAGCGACTTTCATATCCAGCATATCGAAGAACTGAAGGATATTCCTGCGGTGGATAACGCCCAGCTCGCTGCCCTTTGCGATTTCGCCGACCATGTCAGGGATAACCGCCGAGCCAGGCTCTCACGCACCGCAGCCCTCTGCCAAAACTATATTTTCAACCACCTGTATGAGGAGCTTTCGCTAGACAAGCTAGCGGAGGTGGCAGGACTGAACGGGAGCTATCTGTCGCAGCTGTTCAAGAAGGAGACTGGAATTGCAGTCAGCGATTATATTCAGCGTGAACGGATTGAGGAAGCCAAACGGCTGATGGAAATACCCGGCACTACCCTATCCGACATCGCCACCCGGCTCCATTTCAACGACCAGAGCTATTTTACAAAAGTGTTCAAAAAATACACCGGCAGCACCCCCAGACAGTTCAGAAACAGCCGGGGGATCACACTTTAAAACATCAATCCTTAAATCTGCCCATAATAATGGTGTTATAGTATAAACCGTCAGAAAGTTTTTTGTCCTTTTTTAATAACCCTTCGATTTCAAAACCGAGTTTTTTATAAAGTTTAATGGCTTTATCATTGGATTCTAAAACATGCAAAGTGATTTTTTTAATATTATTGGAATCAGCCCAAGAAATAGACTCTTTCAAAAGATTGTTCCCAATACCATATCCCCAAAACTCTTTTAATACGCATATTCCGAATTCTATTTTATGAGATAATCTATTTAAATCATTTCCTTCGCATCGCGAAAACCCGACTATCCGATCTTGGACTGCCGCCACTAAAAATAGGTTCCTGCTATTTTCTGTATCTGTTTCGATCATTTGTTCAAAACCGGGCCCATCTATGAACGCCTCTCCTTGTTCTCTGTCTAAATTTTCAGTCTCTCCATCAATCTGGACTCTCAATTCAGACAAATCCTGTGCATCCTTACCGATTGCCGATCTAACCGTATAATTTATCCCATTCACATAAAACTCTTTATTATTAATTTTCATGACATACTCCATTCATATTAAGTAGGGAAGGAATGAGAAATGTTTGTTTGACCTGTCAGCTTATTGATCGAGTGTGACAACACATCATCCGTCCCGAAGCTGCCAGCCTTCGTTACGGCATAGATTTCTTTCCGTCCAATCAGGCAGCCGATCGGAACTCCGGCTTCCACTTCATTAATGAGCTCAAATTCAGCATATCCGAGCTTGTCGCATACTTGCTTCGCCGTATCCCCCCCAGTGAGAACCAGGCCTCTAATATCAAAATCGGTCATCAACCGTGCAGCAATTGTACCCAGAACAGAGGATAGCAGATTGCTGACACTCGTGGAGTCAAGACCGAAACACCGACCGGCTTCGTTGGCCTTCCGGATATCCTCCGGTTCTCCAGACGAATATATTACCACATGATGATGTTGGCTCAAAGCTTCGAACGCTATCCTCTGCACTCTTTTTATTTCTTGAACACGGACATGATCATCACCCAATACAAGATCGGCTTTCATCTCAATACCTGCTACATCAGAGCGGGTTAAAAGAATGTTCAACTGTAGGCGGGATGTACGGCTTACGCTTCCTACTACAAGAAGTATCGGCGTAGTTATGACAGGAACAACTACACCGTTGTTGTCATTTGCATGGTATGCGCTTCCAAGAAGATAATTCACAAGACCGGCGGAACCCGCCCAAACAACCGAATATACCGTTTCATTGATAGCGTTTGCAATCATTTGCAGATCTTGTTCGGACATCGCGTCAAAAACCACATAAGGCACCTGCCGCTCTTTGAACAACGCCAATTTGTCAAAGATCGCCTTTGGTCCCCCTGCGTAGTCGCTACAGGTGATCAGGCCGACCAGCCTTGCCGACTGCCGCATGAGAAGATCGGGAATAAACGATTCCGTCACAGGTGTTTTAGGATCTCTCCCAACCTCGGTTTCGTGAACCGGGTTTCCATTTACATAAAGAAATCCATCCTTGATAAGTCGCCCATTCTTCGGAAACGCGGGAGAGATGATTACAAAATCAGGTTGAAACGCTTCATACACAGCGTCAATTTCTGCACCCAGATTCCCCCGAAGAGTCGAATCCATTTTTTTATAGATGAGGTCAAAATCCTTATTCTTTAATGACTCCGCGATTCCCCGGACTTTTCTGTAAGCTTCCTCCATGGGCAGCGAACGGCTGTCCGTATCGAATACGACTACATCAGAATTCCGTTTCTCGAGGGCTGAGAAGTTAGACGAAAGAATAACTGATGTTTTAAGACCTTGTTTAGCCAGTTGCACACCCGAATCATTCGCACCGGTAAAGTCGTCAGCGATTATTGCTATTTTCAACACAACACCTCATTTTTTCCTTATTGGTTTATTAATCACTCTAAACTTAATACGAAATGATGTAATTATCAACAGTGAATTATTAAATTTATATAATGCGTTGCATAATAAAACAAGGTAAGGAAAATTACTCCTCACCTTGTTTTATTTTTCTCCATAATGTGGATCGATTGATCCCCAAACGTTTGGCGGCCCTGGTCTGATTCATTTGTTCTTCTTCCAGCACGGTTCGGATAATATCCCGTTCGATTTCATCCAAAGTTTGGTTTAGATTAATTTTATTGCCCTCCGCATTTTCCACTCCACTTTTTGGGTTTGGGAGTTTTTTCATAGGAATCGGCAGAACATCTTCCTCTATGTATTCCCCATCCGTATCCTTGACAAATTGTCTGATCGTTTCCTGCAGCTCCAGGAGATTCCCGGTCCAGTTATGGGACGAAAGGGCGGAGAGCACTTCCGGTCTCACGCCGACAATTTGTTTCCCGAATCTTACATTGTATTGAATGATAAAGGATCGGACCAATCCTTCCAAATCTTGAAGCCTTTCCCGAAGAGGGGGACTGAAAACCGTATTATTCTTAAGCTTATCATACAGCTGGCGTTCAAGAGCGCCAGAATCCGCCAGCGTTCTCGGCTCTTTCTCGAAGGCGAACATCACTTTAACCGGACACTCCAAGAGCACCTTGTACAAAGCCTTTTGAAACGAAAGTTCGGCATTTTCGATTCCGTGAATATAGATGATCGTATGGTCTGCCAAATTATTTAATAATCCTCTTATGGCGTCAAAAGACGAATCGGAAACACTCGAAATATTCAGCTCTATCAGCTGCCCGCTATTTCCTCTTCGCACAGCTCCCGCAAAAAGCCTTGTTCCCGAACCTTTCTCACCGAATAACGTAAGCGGAAACTCGAAGCCGCCGAGTCCCGGATTAACCACTTTCCCGTCGGCATCCCGGGCTTCCGCAAGGAGCGGAGGATATGAATCGAAATGATCGTCCCAATAAATTACTGTTAGTTCACTGTCGTTGCTCCGGGCTTCGGAAACTTTGATATAGTAATGCTCCTTATTGTGGCTATAGTTAATTTTTCCACCCACAATTGAGAATTTCATCCCGGGATCCATCAACGTTACACGATCGTCATATACCATGCCGTGATTCATATCTTCGACCATGCGTTTGAAAAATGGAAAAGTGTCGAACAAAGACCGATCTTTGGGTTCTGGCGGGGGCAGCTTAAACATCTTAAGGAACGCGCTGTTGGCGAATTGAAACATGCCTTTGTTGTCAATAACAGCAATGCCTTCGTCCAGAAAATCAATCAAGCTCTCATACGTTTCGTTAATCGCATAGTAAGACTGTGCAAGTTGATGAATATGTTTGGCCTGCGCGAAAGCCTCCAGCACCGATTCTTTGCCAGACGTAATCAATATGCCCTGAATGCCGTATTGCGCTGCTTTTCCTACCGTTGAATTATCTCCCAATACAACCTTCACGCCGTTGTCCCTGGCTCTTACAAGCGCATCGTTCACTTCATTCTCGTTCTGCGTAACCGAAAAGGGAATATTGATATTCATAATACTGGAGACGGATACAAATCCGTCGATAATATTCGGGAATCCGATAAGTTCCATTTTCACTTTATAGTCTTTCACCAAGACCAGCATGCGCAAAATGTCGTAACCGGATACGGGAATTTCAACGATGGGCAGGGAGGAATGCTTCCGCAGCAGCTTGGCTGTTCCCCCGCGGCTGATCATCAAGTCGTAGCCCTCTTTCTCCCAATACCCGATCATCGGAAGGACTTCCGACAGATCCGATTGCAACACTGTAATATCAAAATCCCCAAGATCTTCCTTTAGACTCGTCGTCAGCTCCACCAGGCCTGTATAGGGTGCAATAACCAGTACTTTTATTTTCATCCTCATGTTCATAACTCCGTTGCATTTTGATACATTCTAGTATATCCCATATTAATATTAAAGAAAAGCGCACAAACAGGCCGGGCTATGACCCGACCTTTCAATCAAATTTTAACTATCTTATCTCTATTCCTTTAGTAACTTCTTACGGTTTGGGCGCCAGTTCTATAGCTTGACGCAAAGCTTCCTTGATGCTTAACTCGTCCGCAATTCCTTTTCCCGCAATATCGAATGCCGTCCCGTGGTCGACACTGGTGCGGATAATAGGAAGCCCAACAGTGATATTCACTCCGGATTCGAGTCCGAGTACTTTAATCGGACCATGCCCCTGGTCATGATACATAGCCACCACAATATCAAAATCGCCTCTTACGGCCCGGTAAAATAAAGTATCCGCAGGCAACGGACCGACAGCATGAATTCCTTCTTTTTGCGCACGTTCCACCGCTGGAATGACCTTCTCCTCTTCTTCACCGTACCCGAACAGCCCGTTCTCCCCGGCATGCGGATTAATACCGCACACTGCGATGCGCGGCTTGTCATAACCGGCCTTCCGCAACGTTTCATGAGCTAGACTTATTACTTTGTAAACCCGGGCAACGTCGATCCTGTGGACGGCGTCGATAATTCCCAGATGCGTTGTAACATGAATGACCTTTAGCTTTGGTGAAGACAGCATCATGGAATAGTCGGAGGTATGGGTCAATTCGGCTAATATTTCCGTATGTCCGGGGTAAATATGTCCGCCTTTTTGGAGTGCCTCTTTATTTAACGGGGCTGTACATATAGCGTCGATCCGGCCTTCATTTGCAAGCTCAATCGCTTTTTTCAAATACATAAAAGCCGCATGTCCCGCCTCGGCGCTAATTTGGCCGAAAGGAAGATTTGCAGGCAGCAAGTTTAAATCCAAACAATCCGCAATTCCGTGTTGGAATGCCGCTTCTTCCAAAGAAGTGATCGTTCTTACTTGAAGACTGCTTTTAACAATTTGCCCGGCTCTCTCCAAAATTTTAGAATCGCCTATAATAAAAGGCCGGCAGTTTTCATAGAAGGAACCGTCCTGTAATGCCTTCATTATTATTTCCGGGCCGACCCCTGCGCCATCGCCCATTGTAATCGCAATAATCGGTTTATGCATGGATGTTCTCTCCTTATCAAGTCCGCTTTTATGATTGCTTTTTTATCCTGTTGGCAAGTAGTCCCAACCCTTCAATCTCGACGGTGACCCGATCGCCGTCTTGCAGCCATACTTGCTTTTCCTGCGGATAACCCATTACAACGCCTTCCGGAGTTCCAGTCAATATAAGATCCCCCGGCATTAAGGTCATATGGTCGGAAAGATAGCTGATGATTTCGGCGCAGTTGAAAATCATATCCGACGTATTGGAATCTTGCCGGATTTCTCCGTTCACTTTGCACACGATGCTCAAACGATTGGGGTCCTGCACTTCATCCGCTGTCACCAGGTAAGGGCCAACCGGGCAAAATCCGTCAGCGCTTTTGCCGAGCAGCCACTGAGAATTCCGGAACTGCCATTCCCTGACGGACAGGTCGTTTGCATTGCAATATCCGAAGACATAGTCCAGCGCCTCAAAGGGAGGCACATGTTTGGCTTGTTTTCCAATCACAATCCCGAGCTCCGCTTCGTAATCATTTTGAACGGAGTCACGCGGGAGCATGACCGTGTCATCGTGCCCCGACAACGTGTTTGAAAACTTGCTGAATATAACCGGCGCCGTGGGAACAGGCATATTGGATTCGATCGCATGCTTGCGGTAATTCAGCCCGACGCATACGATTTTACTCGGCTGAACGACACAAGGCCCTTTCACAAGTTCCGTCTCATTTAGAAAACAATCATCATCCGCTTCAGCGATCTGTGTATCGATCCAATCGCATAATGCGCTCCTCTGTTCCACCAAGGTTTGAATGAAGTCCATCGTATGGATCGGCTGGATTGAAAAACGTTGCCCGGGAATCGTGAGTACGCCCCGTTCCGTGGAAACGCCCCATTTTACTGTGTTTTCTGAACGATAGGTCAGTATTTTCATCTATATTCCGCCGCCTCTTTCTCATACAGGTTCGGCTCTCGCTGCAAGTGTCAAAACAACCTTAATCCGGCGTGAACCGGAGTAAGGTTGGATGATTGTTATATTACTGCGGTCAAGCCGTTACTACGTTTGGTGCATCGGTATAAGCCTTCATGTAAATGGCAATGACGTCTTCCTTCGTGACCTCTTTCGGATTGGCGCCCGTGCAGGCGTCATTTATCGCTTGTTCCGCCAATTTCTCCACATCTTCCGGCTTGAAAGCCGACTCCCGGAGCGGAGGAATTCCCACTTCCGTTGCCAGCCTGCGGACAGCTTCCACAGCCTTTTGCGCCGCTTCCTGAACAGACACCGTACTAACATCCTCGCCCAGAGCTCTGGCAATATCGGCGAATTTTTGCGGACAAGCGTCCATATTGAACTCCATTACATAAGGAAGCAGCATTGCATTCGCAACTCCATGCGGCAAATCGTACTCTCCGCCCAATTGGTGAGCCATACTGTGCACGATCCCAAGTCCGGCGTTGGAGTATGAAAGACCCGCGATATAAGATCCCCAACCCATACCCGAACGCGCTTCCAAATTAGAACCGTTTCTGACGGCATTCACCAAGTGCTTGCCGATAAGCTCCATTGATTTGTACGCGATGGCATCCGACAATTCGAACGCCCCCTTTGCCGTATATCCCTCGATGGCATGGGTTAGGGCGTCCAAACCGGTTGCTGCGGTAAGGGAAGCGGGCTTTTTAAGCATCAGCTCCGGATCATTGACTGCAATGGAAGGAAGCGCGTTAGGATCGATCATAATCATTTTAAGCTTGCGATCTTCATCCGTAATGACGTAGTTAATGGTAACTTCAGCAGCGGTTCCCGCTGTTGTACTTACGGCGACAATCGGCGCAGATTTGTTTTTCGATTTCCCTATGCCCTCGTAATCCACGACATTACCGCCGTTAGTGGAAAGGATTCCAATGGCTGAACCCGCATCTTGCGGCGAACCTCCGCCGACTGTAATAATAAACTCGCACCCTTCATTTTGGAAAACGACTAATCCGTCGTGCACGTTTTTTGTAGTCGGATTTGGTTTCACATCATCAAAAATAGTATAGGATACTCCGCTGTTGTCAAGCACATCAGTAATTTGTTTCACGATCCCGTTTTGGATCAACACCTTGTCGGTGACAAGCAGAGCCTTGTTTAGTCCAAGCTTATTAATCTCTTCGCCAATCAGCTTCACGCTGCCCGGACCGATCAGATTGACAGCCGGCCAGTAAATACGTCTTGCAGTCAACAATACAATCACTCTCCTGGTACAAATTTATTGGTTATAACGATTCGGAGCGGCCTTCCGGGGCTGGATCACTGGCGTCATACACCGGTAAAGTCGTCACGTTCGCCGCTTCAGCCAACACAGCTTTTTTCCTTAAATTACGTTTGTAGACTAATGTCGTAAGAATAGGAGTTAAAATGGCGGTCACGATTACTGAAGCAGCCACTTGCAGAGTAGCCATCGGTGCGATAGCTGCGTAAGCCGGATCTGCCATTGCAATCGCTTTCGGTGTAGCGGCTGCATTGCCTGCGGTTGTAGAGGCGGCAGCGCCGGCAAGTCCGGTTCCACCGGTTAATCTGTCGGCAAGCATACATACCAAGCCCGTAATCACGCAAGTTGCAATACCGAGAATAATACCCGACCATCCTGCGTCAATAACAGATTTCAAGTTAATGTTGTTACCCAGGGCGAAGGCGAAAAACGGAACCAAAATTTCACCTTTCTCGCAAAACTTACGGATGTTACTATCCAAATTGCCTAATAAAGCTCCCAAAAAAATCGGGACGATAACCGAAACCATAGCCAGGTATGGAATGGCAGCCAGTCCGGCACCGGACAGAACCAGCATCGTCAGAAACGGTCCTGTTTCGATACTTTGCACCACATAGGAACCGGAGTCGTTTTGGTCACCCATACTGCTTGTTAAGGCAATAAACATTCCGCCATTGGTGTCATTCATGGCCGCCAGAATAGCTAATGTAGTAAGTCCCCAAAGGTCGCCGTCAAAAAATTTGGCCACAGCGAGCGCTATTAATGTTGCGATACCGACTTTTGCGAACAGGATGGCAAACCCTCTTTTGAGCATGACCGGAGCGGCCTTCAAGCTCATTCTGGTTCCTACACAAAACAGGTAGGCGGCGCATAGAGTCGGAAAACCCTTGGAACCCAAAGCTTCAGTAAACCCTCCAATTTGGATTAGCCCGGGAGCAAATGTATTAAGAATGGCTCCAAGGAACAGCGGAACAACCATCAAACCGCCGGGTATCTTCTGAACACGGTTGAAAATATTCATCTTATCCTCCTTTTTATTAGTAAGCGATTTCAAATGTTATAATTCCATTCGATTAAAGCTTACACGTAATTGCAAATCCTGCTGATGGCGATATCGCTCATTCCCCAGAATTCAGCTTTGGGTTGTGTGCCGTTTGCCACCTCGACTACGCAGTTCAACAACTCTTCGCCCATCTGTTCCACCGATTTTTCTCCGCGGATGACAGGGCTCGCATCAAAATCCATATTGTCTTCCATCTTGTCATAGGTTTGTTTATTGGCCGTTATTTTAATTACAGGCATAATCGGGTTTCCGGTTGCCGACCCCCGGCCCGTTGTAAACACCATCACTTGTGCACCGCCGGCAGCAACACCGGTAACGGAAGCAATGTCATAGCCCGGCGTATCCATAATGACCAAGCCTTTCTTGGTCGGAGACTGCGCATAGTCGAAAACCTCGACAATCGGACGGTGGCCCCCTTTATGAATACAACCGAGCGACTTCTCCTCAAGGGTAGTAATCCCCCCCGCTTTGTTCCCGGGTGAAGGATTCCCGTTACGCAAGGATTCTCCGACATTTGTCAAATGATCCTCGTAACGTTTGATAATGGTATAAATTTGATCAGCGATTTCAGGCGTAGCAGCCTGCTTAGCCAAAATATGCTCGGCTCCGATAAACTCTGTTGTCTCGCAAAGGATCGACGTTGACCCCAAGTCTACCAAACGGTCGCTCATATTGCCTACCACCGGATTGGACGCAAGGCCGGATGTCGGATCGGACCCCCCGCAGTTGGTTCCCACAATGAGTTCCGAAATGTCAAACTCCTCACGTTCGAGCTTCGACGCCTCTTCCACCATTTGGCGGGCAACCTCACTAGCCTTTTGGGTAGTCTTTGCCGTTCCCCCTTCTTCTTGAATGATGAACGTTTTGAGCGGTTTATTCGTTTTTGCCCGAATGATTTTTTCCATGTCGGCTGCCTGGTTATTTTCACAGCCTAAAGCGATCAGGATAATTCCATACACATTGGGATTGGCGGCAAGACCGGCGAGCACATCCTGCGTAATTTTGAGATCGCTTTCAACTTGAGCGCAACCGTTCTGGTTAATGATGTTTACGGTTCCCTTAACTTCACGGGCAACAAATCGGCAAGTATCACTCCCGCAAGCACTGGCCGGCAAAAGCAGCACAAGATTTCGAATCCCTACTTTTCCGTCCGGTCGTTTATAACCCAGAAATTTCATAATATTCTCCTCCTCCCCTAGTTTTGGATGGTTTCCCGAATGCTCACAACGTTATGGGTATGCACATGTTCCCCTGCCCGAATGTCCCCAGTAGCGCGGCCGATCGTTTCCCCGTATTTGTACACCTCATCCCCCTTTTTGATTTCCACAACGGCAAACTTGTGATAGATCGGAACGTTCACCACAATTTGCGTTGTTCTTGCTTCTCCATTGATTTTATAAACGGCCGTGTCCCCTTCTTGCAGAGGTTCAACCGCAACGGCTACCGAGTCCTTGGATTCAATAATGAGCGCATTCACTGTCAGTTCCATATTTTCTCTCCCTTATTCAATATTTGCTTGCCGGAAAAGCGCCTTTATCTGATTAATCTGGGAATCATCCAGCATACCGGCCGGCTTCTTGGCATAAGGCGAAATAGCCAGCCCCCTGAGCTTAACCGCTTGCTTAATCGCTGGCACAAAGGGTTGGGATACGTTGTAAATATTCATTAAAATACCGATTCTGCGTTGCTCGGTTTGCACGCGTTCGAAATCGCCGCTCCGGTACGACGCCATGATTTGAGTGAAAATCTCCGGAACAATGTTCGTTAATCCGCAAAGAACACCGTCTCCGCCCGCCAGCAGGTTCGGCACCAGATACTCATCGAATCCAGCCAAAACGCTGAAATCGGGGCATTCCGATTTGACGACTTCAATCAGCCTTCTCGTATGACTGATGGAATCCACTGTGTCTTTGATTCCTATAATGTTGCTGAAATCCTTGGCCAATTTGAGCACCAGTTCGGGACTCAGGTTTACGTTTGTACGGTCCGGGAAATTGTAAAGCATGACCGGTAGGCTGGTCGATTCGGCAATAGCCGCGAAATAACGGTACAAACTGTCTTCATCCAGCTTGAAGTAGTAGGGGGAAATGACGACTACCCCATCGGCTCCTTCCTGCTCGGCCAGCTGGGTCAGCTCCATCGCTTCCTCAATGACAGTACCGCCCGTACCGATTAGGACGGGGGTCCGTTTGTTGACGGTTCGGACAGCAAACCGGATAAACTCTTTCTTTTCTTCATGGGTAAAAGCAAAAAATTCGCCCATCGTTCCAAAAAACAGGAGTCCGTCAAGACCCTTATTAACTAAATAATGAATCAAAATTTCGTTGCCTGAACAATCGATCTTCCCTTGCTCGTCTACAACCGTGATGACCGGAGAAAGTACTCCTTTAAACATGTTTCGCCTCCTCGTTTAAAACCGAAATAAATACAACTCGTTAATTGATGCAAATTAGTTCTAATTGACAACACTTTCACGTGTAAGCGTTTGCTGATATTTGTATTCTATCTATAATTGATTTATTTTGCAATAATAAAAGTTCGAGTCCACATAATATTCAAAAATAATCACTTAGTATGTTTTATTTTGCAACATATTATTTCAGTGGGATTATCGGTTAGTGAATAAACCCTTGATGAATAAGAGTTTTCCGCCACAATAGGGTCATTGCACCCTCTTGAAATTTTCAAGTACGAACGAACGAGATTGCGCTAATTATCATAGCGGACTCTGTATTTTTCGCGAAGAGCGGGAAAACACAAAAAAAAGAGAAGGCTGCGAGGCCAATGTCATTAAGATAAGCTCAAAGATAAGACTGGGAATAAAAATGGAATCCGAAACGGCATGGGAAAAAGCCCTGTGCCGTTTGTTTTTTTGGTGCAAGCAAGAAAAAAGCGCACAGCAAACAAGCGGACGGAATATCCGCTTAAAAAAATGTTCATACGAAACGAATTATGCTACTCTGTAGACGAAGCTAACGACTGATTTCCAGCGGATTTTGCGCGTATTCTTCTGCCCTGGGCGAATGGGTCGAATCGGCAAAATGTTCTTACGAATCAGTGCTTCTACATCGGGCGGGGGTTCATCGTCCCGTGAGCGCAGGAAATGTCTACAAACGTGAACGGCAACCGTGAAGTTGACTTGGTAGGGGTGCCGTTTATCCATTTGGGAAATGACGACGTGCGAGGTCATCATTTCAGCGAAATTGTACAGGATCATTCTTGCAAAAATCTCTTGGGTGATGGACTCTTGTCTCTTTGCGTGAAAATTCGTCAGGCCGACGGTGTATTTCAATGCCCGGAAAGAGGTTTCAATGCCCCATCGCATGTTATAAATGGACTTGATTTCATCGGGTGGGAAATCAGCGGCAGAAAGATTCGTAATGACGGTTTCATAAGCGCCACCCGGCAGGACGAAACGGACAACCCGAAAGGAAATCGGGTAAAACAAGTTCTCGTGCAAATCTAAAAAATCAAAGGTAGACGTGGAAGGGACGAACTTGTACATCTCAGGATGAGCCTTGACCTCTTTGGTTTGTTTTTTGGTGAGTGTCAGATGAACGTCCATATCAAACGCTCCGCCAGAGGGCAGATGCAAGCCCGAAAGAATGCCATTCGAATTCAAATCCTTAACCCGTATGACATAGCTCCACCCTTTGCGTTCCATATGCGCGAAATTGTTGTAACTTTCATAACCCCTATCGGCAGTAACAATGGTTTTGCCTTGAATGGGGGAACGGTCAACCATGGCAGCCAGCGCCCTTCCCTCGTTGCACAACCTCCGTGGCTGAATAATGGCATCCACGTAAAGTCTGTTGCATAAGTCATAGGCTGCATTCAAATGCAGAAGGTTGTAGCCTTTCGTGTTCGGTTGACTTTGGAAATAGGTATCCGTGTCCGCCCGGTCGGTTGCGATATGCAAATCCGACCCGTCAATGGCAAGTAACCGATACCCCCGGTAGTCCTTGATGTCCGTATACGATTGCGTAAATTCGTGAAACAAGAATTCCACAGCAGACGGCAGGATTTTATTCCTCTGTTGGACAAAAGCAGAAGTGGTTGCGGTGTTTACGTCATAGCCCTGCGATTCCAAGAGTTCCTTGTAAAGGCTGTTTCCTCCCATGGAAATCAGGAGTTGCATGACCGTTTCAAAGGGCAGCTTTTTCTTTCGGGTAAAATCTTTTTCAGGGTTTTTGACAAAAGGAGCGGGTGCGGCTGACATTTCTCGTATGAGGGATGTCAGCGTTTTTTTTAGCGAGATCGCGTACTCATCCATTGGCGTAACCTCCTCGTTTTTTCAAGGGGCTTCGCCACACATTTCCATCTGCTTGTCAAGTTCTTTTTTTAGTGCAAAAAAAAGAGCGGGCTATCTTTTCGATAACCTGCTCTTTTTCTTGATTTTTGGCCTTGCGCCTTAACTTAATGACATTGCCCATAAGGTGGATCTTTTTACGAAAAAGGCAGCCTTTCTTACTTCAAAGCTGTAAAAAAGCTAAAAACACAGCACGTCTCCGGGTTATTGGAGACGTGCTGTGTTCATTTTTCAGTCGATGGCGGCTAGCATAAGCAGATTAGGGGCAAGGGAAAGCCACCGACTACGAGGGTTACTTTTGGCATGCCCCGAAGCAGAAATCGCCGGAATCCCCGGATGTCTTTCAGTTGTCCAAACACACTTTCCGGCTCGAAGCGGTCGCCCAAAAGCTATCCGAAGGAAAGCTCTCTTCGAAAGCATATGCTGTCTCCGGATTTTTACCGTTAAGGGAAATAAATAAAATTCTTACGACCACAGCGACTTACGCAACGGTCCGTTCGCAGAGCGTTCATCTAAACCCCCACTTAAATCCTACTCGACAAAGTGAAGGGTGTTCCAAGGGGTACTCTTCATACCCTGCTATATTAATTCAATGATAGTCGTGACGCCATGGCCGCCGCCGATGCACAGGGTTGCCAGGCCGGTACGGGCGTTCTGGTGCTGCAGCGCATGGAGCAGAGTAACGAGAATCCGCGCACCGCTGGCTCCGATCGGATGACCCAGCGCAATGGCGCCGCCGTTCACATTGACCTTCTCTTCGGCAAAGCCGAGCTCCTGGCCTACTGCCAGCATCTGCGCCGCAAAGGCTTCGTTCGCTTCAATCAGATCGATATCCTCTATCGTTAAGCCGCTTCGCTGCAAGGCTTTTTGCGTGGCCGGTACAGGTCCCATCCCCATGATGGACGGATCTACGCCGCCGGAGGCATACGCTACGATGCGGGCAAGCGGTGTTACACCCAGCTCGCTTGCTTTCTCCGCTGACATAATGACTAAAGCTGCTGCCCCGTCATTGATTCCGGATGCGTTCCCTGCGGTCACACAGCCGTCTTTTTTGAAGGCCGGCTTTAATCCGGAAAGCTTCTCGAAGCTTGTTCCCTTTCTTGGAAATTCATCCGTATCGAAGATAACGGGATCTCCCTTTTTCTGCGGTATGGTTACCGGTACAATTTCATCCTTGAAGCTTCCTTCTTCAATCGCACGGATGGCCTTCTCCTGGCTCGAAGCAGCCAGCCGGTCCTGCATCTCACGGCTAATCTCATATTGTCCGGCCACATTCTCCGCCGTTATGCCCATATGGTATTGATTAAAAGCACAGGTCAACCCGTCCTGCACAAGCGTATCTGTGATGGTACCATTGCCCATCCGGTAACCAAAGCGTGCTTGGTCCAGCAGATACGGCGCTCTTGACATATTTTCCATGCCGCCGGCTACAACAACGTCCGCATCACCGGCCAAAATACTTTGAGCCGCCAAATGAACCGCCTTCATTCCTGATCCGCAAACTTTATTGATCGTCAGGCTTGATGCCTCCACAGGAATTCCCGCCTTAACCGCCGCCTGGCGAGCCGGATTCTGCCCCAGTCCTGCCTGGAGTACATTACCCATAATAACCTCATCCACCAGCTCCGGCTTTACGCCTGCCCGCTGCAATGCTTCTTTAATAACCAGCGCTCCCAGGTCAACCGCCGGTACGCCTGCGAGACTGCCGCCAAAAGTACCGAGCGCCGTTCGAACCGCACTAACGATAACTATTTCTTTTGCTCCGTTCATAACAACACCTCATCCGACACGATATTTTTCATTGTTGTTAAATTGGGCGACACTATAAAAGGTGCTGCCGTATGTGATGTAACCGTTTCCAAATCTACGTCTGGAGCAAGCTCTTCCAATACTAATCCGCCATCTGTAACTTTAAACACTGCCAGTTCCGTTATGATCAGGGATACCACTCCGCGAGCCGTCAAAGGCAAAGAGCACTGACTTACTATTTTTGAAGAGCCATTCTTCGCTCTATGCTCCATAGCTACGATCACTTTCTTCGCACCGGTGACCAAATCCATGGCTCCGCCCATGCCGGGAACCATCTTTCCGGGAACCATCCAGTTCGCAAGATTTCCTTGTCCATCCACCTCAAGGCCGCCTAAGATCGTGACATCCACATGACCGCCGCGAATGAGCGCGAAGGAGGTTGCACTATCAAAGAATGCACCGCCGGGAACAATACTTGCGGGCTTACCGCCTGCGTTCACCAAATCGGGAATAATCTCATCCTGAACCGGGCCCAACCCAATGTAACCGTTTTCGGATTGCAATATAATGTTGACGCCAGAAGGCAAAAAGTTGGGAATTAGTGTGGGCAAGCCGATACCGAGATTAACCACGTTTCCATCCTGCAATTCCATAGCCGCTCTTCTTGCGATAAGTTCTTTGGTCTCCATGATTATTCGCTCTCCCCGCAACAGATGATTTTATCAACCAGTACACCCGGTGTCATTACATGATTCGGATCGATTTCCCCGACTTCCACAATTTCATCGACTTGTACGATTACGAGATCGGCAGCGAGCGCCATTAAAGGATTGAAGTTCCGTGCCGAATTTCGATAGATCAGATTCCCCGACTTATCCGCTTTATGCGCTTTCAACAAGGCAATGTCTGCTCTTAGGGGCAGCTCCACCAAATATTCCCTGCCTTCAATAGTCAACGTGTGCTTTTTTTCCGCAACCATGGTTCCCGTTCCAGTAGGGGTCAAAATACCGCCCAAACCCGCTCCTCCCGCCCGGACTCTCTCAGCCAGCGTACCTTGAGGAACTAATTCTACGTCCAATTCGCCTGCCAGCATCTGTTTGCCCGTTTCGGGATTGGTGCCGATATGAGAAGCGATTACTTTTTTCAGCCGTCTGTTCATAACAAGCGGTCCGACTCCCGTGTCCACCTGAGCGGTATCACTGGAGATTAAAGTTATATCTTGAATATTCTTATCCAGCAGAGCCTGCACCAAAGCTTCAGGTGCTCCCACGCCCATGAAACCGCCTACCATAATCGTCATGCCGTCACGGAAAACATGACTTATCTCTTCGATTGTTGTTACTTTACTCACAGCAAACGCCTCCTATATTTTTCTGGAGCACTTTAACAAATTCAACACCATTGCCTTTATATTTATAGTGTACACTGAGGTAATAAGGGGGTAAAATTCAGACATCGCATGCAAGCCATGTAAAAAAATTATAGATTGGAGGCCCTTTTTATGGATTTGCGGAACTTAAAATATGTACTGGAAGTTGCCAAATTGCATAACATTACTAAAGCCGCGGAGAAGCTGCATCTTACGCAGCCGACATTGAGTAAAATGGTCAAAAACCTGGAGGACGAGCTGGGTGTGACTTTATTTGATAGATCAGGCAAATATGTTAAATTAACCGATTCGGGCATGGCAGCAATGGAGCAGATCAAGCTAATTATTGATGCGGTCAATGGCCTTCATATAACACTGGATGATATCTCGAACCTCAAGACGGGGACGATCAAAATTGGCTTGCCCCCTGTTATCAGCTCTGTTTTCGTTCCCCGGGTGGTCACCCCATTCCAGAAAAAATACCCGAATATTGCCTTTGAGCTCATAGAGGAGGGCTCCAAAAATATAGAAAACATGGTGCTGGAAGGAAGCATTGATCTGGGTGCCGTACTCCTTCCTGTAAGGGAGGGCAGCTTCGGAATTGAGCCCTTTGTGAGAGAAAATCTGGCGCTTGTTGTTCATAAGTCCCATCCCCTGTCTTTGAAAGAGGAAATTTCGTTGTCCGACTTGCGGGATGAACCGCTCATTTTGTTTGCCAAGGGATTTGCCATGCGGCAGCATATTATTGATGCCTGCTACAGCGCAGGCTTTGAAGCCAATATCGCTTATGAAAGCGCTCAATGGGATTTATTGGTAGAATTAGTTTCTGCTAATTTGGGGATCGCGTTCCTTCCAGAGCCTCTTTGCGTGAAGGTTATGAATCCAAATGTGCGTATCATGCCACTCAGAAACCCTTCGATTCCTTGGAATGTGGTACTAATCTGGAATAAAGAGCGCTATATAACCAAATGTATGAGGGAATTCATTCGCTTTCTTGGGGAACATTCAGAGGTTGAGTAGGGGGATTCTGGCTCAAAACAAAAATCAGAGGTTGACCGTTCGTCCATCAAGCCACTACGGGTAAGGAGGGTTCTTCCGATCGCTGTTAAAGCCCGATTTCTTGGTTGTAAGGTGATTACAGGTTGAAATCGGGCTTTAAAGGCGAACACTATCGTTTCCCTCTGATTTTTAGATAGAGCCTTAATTCTTTAGTTTATTTTATATAGATCTCTAACTTTCCACATTATCCGTTACCGGGTTCTCTGTATCCGTGCTTTCTGTATCCGGGCTTTCGTTTACGGGTGCACTTTGCCCGTCATTTTCCACCGGCTGCTCCTGTACCGGCGAATCCTCCTTACTGTCGCCACTTATCTGCGGTGCAGGAATAGCAATTCCAGGGGCACTGCTTCCGTTCTCTCCAACAGGCTGGCCCTGGTTGTCGTAATAGTACATCGGCACATCCCCGACGACCATCAAATAAGATACCGGAATCTCCGTATCTACAACCTGCGGTTCCATATCAAACGGAATGACTACGGCTACCTCGGTCACAATATGAATGAACACCTCTACCAGGATCATATTGATTCCGGCATTTTGCTGGCGGGTGTTCAGCTCTACCTTCACCGCACCCTGCGGTTCAATCTTGATCGGAACGTCAGGGCCAAAGGATGCAATGAGCGGGCTGCCGAGTGCTTGACCGAGCGGAATATGCTCTGTCTGATTGCGAAGCTGCTGAAGGGTGGATTGAATAACTTCAGCCGCCTGGGAAGTAATGCGCATATGCTCACCGTAATTAAGCATGAAACCGGATATTTTGCCATTCTTATCGGTCTTCCAATCAATCAGCTGTTCAGCTTTCCCGCCGTTGGCTACTTGCGAGGTGATTGCCTTGTTAATCGACTCGGTAGCAATCTGCTTCACGCGGATTTGGGCCAAATGCACGATGGGGGGCTTTAAATGGCTCTCCACATATCGAATTCCCTGCAGGACAGCTAGGATTAACAGCAGAGATAAGACCAGCCAGAACCTGCGGCGGCTGCGCGGCCTGCGCTGGCGGGCCCCCGAAGCAGCAACCTTCACCTCCACGCCGCCTCCCCAAAGCTTACGCTTACTTTTTTTGGCAGCAAACTTCGTCCCATAGAACTTTCCCCCAACCGAACTGCGGCGCGTCTTGAATGAAGATCTTCTTCCTGCGCTCCCGGGTATCCCGTCCCAGCTAAAGCGGGGTAACCGCAACCGTCCCATAGCAGGCAATCTCAGCCTCCGGCTCCCCCATTTCTTTCTTCTGCCCATTGATTCTGTCCCTCCCGCCATACCCGCGGTCAAGCCGCCTTTATTGGTATAAGGTATTCAGCAGGTGAACAAAAAAGAAGAACACTCCCATAGGCATCTTGCCCCTTGGGAACATTCTTCCGGATCACGGTTATATGTACGGTCATTCCGCAGTTCTGCTGCGTTTGTCCTCTTGCAGATGACTCCAATGCCTGCGGATAAAAACGCCAATCAGAATGACGCAGAACACGCCATACCAGGTAAGGTAGGCACCCCATTCTTCTCTGGGCACGATCAAGGTCGAGCTGATGGTTCCGAAGAGCCAAATATACGACAGGTTGCCGAGCACCGTTCCCCACACAAAGGAGGAGGTCGGAAGCGGCGATACCGCCGACATAAAATTAATCACATTGTTAGGGATAACCGGAATCGTGCGAATCAGTACCAGCGTCCATATTCCATAGCGGTCCAAATAACGCTGCCATTTATCATAACGCTTCAGACGTGATCCCCATTTGCGGTCGAACCAATTGAACAAGTAACGCCGGAAAAAAAAGTAAACCAGCACCCCGCCCAAACTGCAGGCAACCCAGCTGATCAGCAACCCTCCGATTACGTTAAAAACAGATACATGCAGTACGATTAATATCGCAAAAGGGAAAAATCCGAACAGGCTCTGCAGCAATGCCAGCGGGATCGTAACAAATAAAATGGACGGCCCAGTGAGACCTAAGGTCCGCAGCAGCCAATCAATCCATGCATTTATGGTCTCTGTCACGGAGCTCTCTCCTCTCTTTACTCCTTGCAGCAGCTGCCTTTTCATTTACTCAAAGCATAAGTTCTTGATTTTCAAGAAAAACACCCCTTACGGGGTGTTCATTGAATGATCTTACGTTATGGAATATTTGTTAAGAACAGTGGTTAGCGTACAAGTTACAATTTTGTAGCCTCATGTGTTCTTTAATCATAGCACATTTCTTGAACTATTCAATACCGGCTAACCACTCGTTAACCTTGTCAGGATTGCTCTCCACCCATGCTTTAGCCGCTTCTTCCAGGGTCTGCCCGCCTTGAATCGAGACCATTACCTGATCCATATCTTCCGGTGTCCACTGAAATTGATCAAAGTTTTCGCAAACTCGTGACTTCAGTCGTGAGTTAGAAAACTTCGGATAGGGCGTGGCATAAGCCACGTTAACTATCCGACTGCTTCTTTGAATAATTCACAAGAACTGTTATTCCAACAGACGAATTCGCTCGTCTCTAGCGAGATTAGAGGCCAGATTTTTTTTTGAGCCACGACAATTGAGTGGTGAGTTTGCCCACCTCGGCGTAGAGTTCTTCGATCTGTTGTTCGTATTCTTTTTTCATTTTGGTGACGCCTTTTCGGTCATCTACAAACAATTGGGAGAGGTTGTGAATCGCTTCATTTTTCCAACGGTTCAGGACATTGGCATGAATGCCTGCTTCCGAGGCCAATTGCGATATGGATTTTTCTTCTTTCAAGATCTCCAGCACAATACGAGCTTTTTCTTCCGGTGTAAACGTTCTTCTCGATGTTGGCACAACTAAGAATCTCCTTTTTTGCTGTCTAGTTTCTATGTAGCATTATAGAGCTGAGCAAAACGATGGGGATGAGCAAGACCTCCATGAGCACCGGGGTGCGGACACTGCTGGATTTGAAAATGATCGATAAAGTATGGGGAAAAGGCACACGTAAGGACCTGTTCGAGGTGGTGCCGGATTGGCATCAGAACTTCAGTGATTATTTCTCTATTAAATGGAGAAAAGCGGTGGAGGGAAATATGACCGCGCTGTCGAGATCACTCAAAGAAATCCATACCATGAAGGCAGATTATGCCGGGGATGAGGGAATCTCCGCTCTTCTGAGCACTGATGAGTCAAAGATTGAAGAAGCGATTAAATATTACCGCTGGCTGCTGAAGCTGATTGAGGCTTTGGAGAACGGCAAGATTTTTGAGCTGATTCCTAAGGAAGAGTAAGGGCTAATATCCCTGCACCGTACAGCTTTAGTCAAATGTAAAAAAGGGGGTGTCCCAAAAGCCATTTCATGGCTTTTGGGACACCCCCTGGTTTTTTGCGCAGGATGTACGCGGGCTCTTGGGTGAGACGCTCCGAGAACGGACCGTTGTTACAATCGCTGTTGTGTCCAGATTTTTCTAGTTCCCCTTAGCGGTGAAAATCCGGACACAAAGGCGAACGCTCCCGCTTTTCCACAATCGGTCCGTTCTCTCCGCTGCTTTAAGCGGAAAAAGTTTCTACACTCCTCTTTAAAACCACAAAAGAAGACGACCTTCCAAAAAACCACCTAGTTCGTATCATCCATGCCGCGTCTATACCTTCGAAGGGCGGCTTTCACTTGCCCATAATCTCCTAAATCAAGCTGCCCTTAACTAAGTAGCACGGCCAATCACAATCTCCGGTGTATTTTGCTTAGGGGGCGATCTGAAACCACTGTATTTGCGCAATCAACCCTTCCGCGCACAGCACAATACGGTGCTGTCCCGCGCTGACAGCGAAGGGTATCGGAAGCAGGACAAGCTGCCAGTTGTCATCCTGTGCTGCGGCATATCCTACGAAAGTATCGTCGAGGGAGACACTGATCGCTCCCCCTGGCTTGGTCCGGATATAGATCTCTATCGAGTAAGCGGGAGGGGCTGAAACTACAGGAATCGTGAACGTATAGGCAGCCCAATCCTTCGGTGCAAGCTGAACATACATCCATTCGTCCGCCTTCCACTTTTCACCCTTCATATGCTCAAAGTTAGGCTTATCCCTTACATCTTCCACAAACCGGATATCCATTCCATCCCCCACGCGGAAACCGATGTTATGATCAGCTTGTTTGCCTATCCCGAAGCTCTCACCAGCACCCTTATAGCCATAAAATATTGCAGGAATCCGGGCAGGAGGCCTGCGGAACAAAGCATTTACGACCTCTGGCCGGTAAGTACATCGTTCAAGAGTCAAATTTTCTAAGTACGACCATAAAATTCGTTCCGCCAAATGGTGATCGGGCTTGCTGCCGCCCTTTAAATAGTTGATCAGAAGCTGCCAGTCCTCTGGCTGATTGACGGAGCATGGGGAATTGGTGCAATCAAGCTTCTTCCACGTCCAGAAATTCCAGGAGATGTCATGATCTTCATACAGCTGAAACGCACCCGCAAACCAGTCGCTGTTATTCTCTCCCCCTTCTCCCATGTAGATCGGAACCTGCCATTTGTCTCTTTGGTCCAAAAAGGGCTGAATGCTCTCCGTATCCGGATGGTTCCAGTATTTGTGGAATTGCAGCATGAGATTATTATCCGGTTTCTTATCAAAAATCGACCAGTCTGTCGCCCAATGCACCCCTTCCAATATGATCATATGACGTTGATCCACTTCGCGAATCGCCTTGATAATCTCTTCATAAAGCGGCATAACCTGATCGTTATATTCCGCAAACCAGTTTGGCAGCGGCTCGTTGAGCAAATCATACCCCGCCACAATCCATTCGTCCTTATAACGCTCCGCCAGCATTCTCCACAGTGCAATGGTCAGCCGCCGGTTCGCCGGGTTCGTGAACAGTTCAGGCTTGTTATTCTCCGAATCATCGATATTGGTACCCGTCTGTCCACCAGGCGCTCCATGCAAATCCAGAATCACATAAAGCGAATGTTGACGACACCAGTCTATAACCCGGTCTATGAGTTTCAATCGTTCGTTCTTCACCCGTAAAGGCTCTCCGTCCTCAATTAACAATCTGGCGTTTATGGGGACACGAACGGAATTAAAGCCTTCTGCAGCTATTCGCTGAATATCCGCTTTCGCTGTGTAACGGTCGTAATAAAGGTTCCAGAATTCGGCGGCCTTCTCCTCACCTACCAGTTCAGCAATCATTTTCTCGATTCGCCTCGGACGATCACCTTCATCGGGAAAATGCCACATATAGCCTTCAGGGAGCAGCCAGCTGCCAAAACCGACACCGCGCAGCAATATTTCCTGGCCGCTGCCGTTGACAAGCTTTTTGCCTGCGGCTTTTACAAAGCCCTGTACTTCATGTTGCGATCCCATTCCCATATTATTGTCCATATTCAAATCAGAACGTCCTCTCCGGTTCAACCTTTAATAGCACCATCTGCAATTCCGCTGAGAATGTACTTTTGCAGCAATAAATATACGATGATTATCGGAAGCATGGTCAGCACCAGAGAAGCCAATATGGCCGACCAATCGTTGTTATACTCACCGAACAGCATATTTGTAGAAATCAGCAGCGTGTAATAGTCAGAATCCGTCAGCATCAGCAGCGGCAGCAAAAAATCATTCCACATCCATAACGCATTCAATATTGCGACCGTTGCGGTGATCGGCAGCAGTAATGGAAATATAATGCCAAAGAACAACCGGAGCTCTCCGCACCCATCCATCACCGCGGCTTCATCCAAGTCCCGGGGGATCGATTTGACGAAGCCATGATATAGAAAAACAGCCAATGCAACGCCTAGCCCGATATAGATCAGTCCAAGACCATAAGTACTGCCCTGAACATGCAATTCCTTCGAAATCTTCACCAAAGTAATCATTATCGAGTGAAAAGGAATCAGGGAAGACAGAACAAATAATCCGAAGAAAAATTGGCTCAGCTTTCCGGGCGTACGCGACATTTTGTACCCGGCCATGGATGCGAGCAGGATAATACCCGCTACTCCGATTAAAGTTACGGCAATCGTATTCCAAAAGCTTCTAAGGAAATCGATTTTTCGATAGGCATCCGCATAATTGACGAAAGTTAAGCTGCCGGGAAGCGCAAGAATATGATTCAGCATTTCCCCATCCGATTTTAAGGAATTCAGAACTGCCATATAAATTGGAAATAAAGTGATAAATGCGGCTATCATCAAGATCAACAGAACGATAACATCTCCAGCCCCGCGTCTTCTTTGGGAAGAGTAAGCTTTCCGCATAACGATCATGCCTCCACCTCTCTTCGCTTCATGATCCATAATTGAATCATCGTGATCAGCAAAACAATGAGAAACAAAATGATTGCCTTGGCGCTCGCATAACCATACCTTTGATTAAATCGGAATGCTTCATCTACGATATTGATCGCTATCACCTGAGTGGATCGCCCGGGGCCGCCGCCAGTTAACGCAAACACCGCATCGAACACTTTAAAAGAAGTGCTGAGCGTCAGAAAAATACCAATAGTCAGCGCAGGATAGATCATCGGAAGCGTCACATGCCGGAGGCTCTGTACACTGTTTGCGCCATCGATCGCCGCAGCTTCCTTTAACTGCTCTGGAACACCTTGCAGCGCCGCTATATAGATAACCATTTGATAGCCCACCCCTCCCCATAAGGAGAGGATGATAATGGAGTAGAACGAAATGGACGGGTCGCCAATCCACGATTGATCCAGCAATAGCCAACCCGTTTTCTCCGCAATGACAGGCAATACTTTTGTGAAAATGAATACCCACATGAAGCCTCCGATAATGAGGCTCAGCATGTTTGGCATAAAGAAGATCGTGCGGAACAACACTTTGCTTTTGCGGCGGGATTCCACAAATACGGCCAGCAGCAGCGCAATTGCATTTTGTATTATCACCATAATCAAGACATATTTCAACGTAAATACAATCGAATGAATGAAATAAGGATCATTCCCCAGCGCTTCTCTATAATTGGAGAACCCCACCATTTTGTAGGTGGGATTCAAGCCATTCCAATTCGTTAAGCTGTACCATACGCCCCCGAAAGCAGGGGCGATGGTAAACACAGCGTAAAATAATAAGGCTGGCAATACGAAGGCTAGAAGAATGATGGATTGCTTCTTTTTTTTCGATACGCTCATCTCTTCTCACTCCCTACGATCTACTGCCGGGTTATTGCGTGTTTTCAATTGCCGTTTTCCAGGCGTTATCCATTCTGCTGATGAACTGCTCCTTTGTCACCTCTTTGGCGTAGTAGCTTTGCAGCAATTTCGCTTGCTCGTCTGTTACACCGTTCGGGAGCTTAAGATCCTGATACGCCTTGCCTTGCTCCACATATTTAGAGGCTTCGTTAACCCAAGGGAATACCTCGTACTTGTGCACGGTAGATATCGGATTAAACTTCAGCTCTTCAAAAAGAACGGAGGAATCCTTGGCATCATAGAAATAATTAAGTAAGTCAAGCGCCACTTCCTTGTTCTTGCTGGATTTCGATACCGCCAGTGTTGTCGAAACCGACAGATTAATCATTGTTCCCGCCGGATTATTACTAACCGGAAGCGGAGCTACTCCGAATTCAATCTCAGGGTTAACCTTAAGAATCGTTTCCGCATTCCATGGACCCTGTACCCACATTGCAGCTTTGCCATTGGCAAAGTCAGCTGATCCTGCTTCGTTGCCAACCTCAAAAGGCTTAGCCGTTCCATTCGCCATGATCAGATCAATAATATTGAAAATATCCTTTACATCAGAATAAGATGCTTCACCTTTATTCATCTTCTCAATCCAGTCCGGATGTTCGGAGGAGACAACCCCGCCTAATGACAACGCTGTCATTAACTGCGGAACCCAAGACTCCTGAAAGGCCAGCATGAATGGTTTTATATTATTTTCTTTCAGCTTCTCTACAGCCGCTTTCATTTCATCAAGGGTCTGGGGAGGCGTAATACTTAGGTCGCTGAATATTTTTTTGTTATATAGATAGCCCCACGACGAGCTTTCCAGCGGCAGTGCAACCACCTGGCCTTCATGCGTAACTGTGCTTTTTACACTGTCATACAGGATATCAATGGCTGGTTGGCCGGTTAGGTCCTCCAAATATCCTGCATTGAAATACGTTTGCAGATCGTTGGCATGAACATCGAAAATATCAGGCGCATCGTTTGAAGCGAGTCTTGCTTGAAGCACCTGCTTCGCCTGATCCGGATTCGGCATTTCCAGGTCGATGGTCACTTCAATATTCTTCTCGGCAAGCTCCTTCGCCTTGAATTGCTCGAAATACTTCTCGAACTGCTCCTTAAACCGCGGAGAACCGATTTGAATTTTCAGTTCTACCTTCTGGGCCTCCGCCTTTGGCGCCACTGTAGCCGTAGCCTCTGCCGCAGCTTCTCCGCCGTTACTCGCTGCGGGTTCCGGGTTGTTATTGGAACTGCAAGCAGCCAGCGAAAATACCATCAGTACACTCACCAGACAGATCTGAAGCGCTTTCTTCATTGTTGGCATCCCCCTTGTTTTTTCTTTTGGTGCCTCTTCAGTATAGGGCCGACAGGCAGGAGGAAGCATTAGCGCCGATTAGCAGCTTTTATTGCACAATATTGATACGTTATCTTATTTCTTCCCGCTCCGCATCTCTCCGGGCGTCCTGCCGAAATGCTTCTTGAATACACGGTGGAAATAGGCGAGCTCCGTATAGCCGGTCATAAGAGCCGCCTCTTTAATCGAAATATGAGGCTGGAGCAGCAGCTCCCTCGCTCGCTCCATCCGCTTGCGGATGATATATTCGGTCAGGTTCTCGCCTGCCGCCGTTTTGAAAGCCCGGCTCAAGTGCTCCTTGCTTATATAAAACTTATTGGCAACCGTCTCCAGCGTAATGGGTTCCAGAAAATGCTTGTCCATATAGTCCTTCACTTCGGAAATTACGAGACGGGACTTTGTCTTGCGAAGCGCTTCGATCTTGTCGATGGCCTCTGCATAATTCGCCTGAATGGCAGCGATGGTATCGGGAACATTCGTCCATAGTTGTCCATGGTCTTCAGCTGAAGCAGGATGAAATTTGAAGCCCGCTTCGTTTTCCAACATGAATTCCTCCAGAATGCGTAAGAAATCATCACCAATCTTGCGTATCAGGGCCGGCTCCAGCCCCTCCGGGAAGGTAGTCCTAAGGAATTCCTCCAGTTTGCTCAGTGCCTGCAGGATAGCCGGCTTGCTCAGTTCGAACAGAGCGGCGAATACACGCTGCCGCAGCGCGACATAACGATTCATCGACGGCGTATCCGGGAATACCAGCGGTGAATCCCAAGCTGTATTCACTGTTTGCTTTTGAGTTTGCAGTTCGAAAATGCATTTCTCAAGCGCCGCATTCAGCTCATCCGGATCAACAGGCTTAAGCAAATACTCGACCGCGCGCGAACGAATGGCCTGTTTTAAATACATAAAATCATCGTAGCCGCTCATTACAATAATTTTCAGGAGAGGAAACTGGCTATTGATCTGCTTCAACAGCTCTACGCCATCAACGCCGGGCATTCTCATATCCGTAAGTACAATATGAGGCCCCAGCTCTCTTATCAGCCGAAGTCCTTCTTTGCCATCCTCCGCTTCACCGGCAATAACAAGATCCAGCCGGGTCCAATCTCCAAGCGACTTCACTACCTGCCTCGCCCAAGGCTCATCATCGATAATTAGCACCTTATTCATCCTGTTCCCTCCCTTTCCAGTGGCAGCTTTAAGACCAGTATCGTTCCCGTTTCAGGCTTGCTGAATATCCGCATCCCTGCTTCACCGCCAAAATGCAGCTTCAGTCTTGAGGCTACGTTTTGCATGCCTATTCCTTTGCGCATCTTCGGCTTTGCATTATCCAGATCCAGATTCGGACGTTCTGGCTTTAAAGCAGCGCCCTCGATCAGCTCCGATCGGAGCGCCCCCAGACGCTCTTTGGGAATGCCGGCTCCATTATCCAGGATCATAATAACGAGGTGATGTCCAATTTTTTTCACACGAATTTCAATGGTCCAGTTCCCTTCCTTTGACTGGAGCCCATGCTCAAATGCATTTTCGACAAGCGGCTGAAGTGTGAACCTCGGCAGGCTTAAACTGTTCACTTGTCCGTCTGATTCAACTACAACCCTACATCTCCCCTGAAATCTTTGTTCCTGGATAAACAAATAATTGCGCACATGCTTAAGCTCGTCCTCAAGCGTTGCTGTGTCATCGCCAGAGCTAATCGAATATCGCAGCAAATCGCCGATCACCTTGGTAATTTTATAAATCTCAGGCGCACCTTTGACAAGTGCCATGCCACCGATTAAATTCAGTGTGTTATTAAGAAAATGAGGATTAATTTGCGCTTGCAGAGCCATAAGCTGAGCATTCTTCACCTCTATCTCCTTTTGGTACCCATTTTCAACCAGTTCCTTCATACGCTGCATCATTGAGTTATAGCCACGCTCCAATAAGCCAATCTCGTCATAGCTTTGAATAGAGGTTCCCTCAAATTGATGAAGCGGCGTAGTTCTCATAGTCCTGGCAAGGCCAACAATCGGCCTCGTAATCCGCAGCGATACCGCAATGGACAGCAGGATCGAGACGAATGCGAACAGTGAACCGGTGATTAGCCCTGCTTTCACGGTTCTGTTAGCGCTTTCTGAAATTGTCGAAATCGGCAGGGCTTTTATTAAGGTCAGCTCTCCGTCATCCACACGCTTTATAAATATATAGTAGCTTTCCGTTTTAATAATTTCAGGCTCTCCCGGCGGGATATGGTCATTGCCCAATTGGTCAAATACCTGTTCGAAGCTTTGATCCCGAGTTGAGCCGGACAGCCGCTCTCCCTCGTCATTGATCAGGAAAACCAGGCTTTCGTCCTCTGATTTCAGAATATTGCTGACCTCCTTCCATACTTCCTTGTTGATGCGTATGGATAAACCGCCGAGCAATCTTTTGTCTTTGAAGTTATTAATGCTATGAAAGGCATAAATATCGTTACCGGTTTCCTTGAAATACATGTTAACGGGTTGTCGCAGCAGTCGGCTCCAGTTGCCCTTTTCGATATCCAGCGAGTAGTTAAGACCGCTATTCCCATAATTAATCGAGTAGGCCTTCCGGTTCTGGTGCGTGTAAAGCGCCAGTTCGTCGATCTTTTTGGAATTGGCATAAAAAGCCTTGGTCAGCGTCTCTTGAATATACTTTTGAGTACGAAATTGCATACCAATGCTTTCATTCTCTCTCATATTTAAACCGTCCATCAGCTGCTGGTCGACCTGCAGGGAATAAAATAATACATCGATTTGCCGAAACAATTCGTTCAAATACTGATTAGCCCACATCATGCGGGAATGGTTAGCTTCCAAAATTTCCTTCTCCACGGACTCGCGTGTATTGTCCGTCGCAATCCACGTCATCGTCAATACAGGCAGGGTGGTCAGGCAGATCATCATAAGCATTAGTCGATAGCGTATGCTTGTTCTTCTCATGGTTGCACTCTCTCCTCTCTGCGCAGACTGATTCGTCATCGCTCGTTGTCGAAACCAATTCGTCAGACGGGAATGCTACTCCTGCTCAGGGATAATTAAATTTAAATCAAAAAACGGCAGTGGCTCCTGTAAAAAGGAACGCCACCACCGGTATTCTTTTCCTGCCTATCTAAACTTCCAGATACTTGGTGTAATCTCCGCCCTTCTTCTCCACAACAACGGATATTTTTCGGTCTACGGTCGAACGCGCTTCAAAAGTCACCTTATACATCTTCCCTGCAACCAGGTTTAGATTGGCGTAATCCACCTGCGCACTATAGGTCTGTGTCCCCATTCCAGTTAAGGCTATGGCCATTTCACCATTCGTCACCGAAGCAGCACCCGTACCGTCAAAATAACTGCTCCAGCCTGTGTCCCCATTATCAAAAGTTCCGTTATCCAGTCTTCCGCTGGGCGTTGTAATCGGCGCTCCTCCTGTAACCTCTTTTACCGAAATATCATCAAAAGAAATCGTATGAGGCACACCGTTTGCAGAAGTATCCGTCCCGAGCGTTTTTCCGATCAAATAGTTCAACTTCAACGAGCTGCTGTTAGCGACTGTAAATTGTGCGCTGTAGGTTGCCCAGGTCGCTGTAATATCAAACTTCGCTTGCGCTGAAGCTGCTGACGTTCCCGAGTATTCCACGATGATCTGCCGCGGGACCGTAGATTTGGCTTTGAAGCTGAGTTCATAGGTTTTGCCGCCTTCTAGCGGGATGCCCTCTTGGAAAAACTGTGTATGCCATGTTTGTGTTCCGGCAGCTGTTATTAAGATATCAGCAACGCCATTGTTAACAGTAAACTGGGAAGCACCGCCTTCACCGGACCATGTGCTCCAGCTCTCCTTGCCATTTCCAAAAGAACCGTTGAGGACAAGATTATTGTCATTGCCCAGAATGGTCTGTACTACCGCTGCGCTGACATACCGTTCTGCTTCAATGGTTATGGTGTAATTTCCTTCCGTTGGAAATACCGATGAGTCGATAGTGATCTTACCCGGTATTAGGGTATATTTCCCTGCCTCCAGTGCAGTACCATTAACTTTCACCGTCTGAATAGCACTCCGCCAATTCTCGTTATCAGTAAAAGTAAGCTCAATGGGCTGCGAAATCCGATTATTGCTGCTGTCGCTTAACAATTCCTGCGGCTTTGCCGGAGCATTCTTGACTTCAAACTTTACGTTGTCGATAACAATATCATGCAATCCGTCAACACTTAGGCCACCCACTTTACCCAGCAGAAATTTAAGGGATAGAGTGTCATTACTTCCCTGACGAAACTCGAAGGAGTAATGGACAGTTTCCGGGTTCAAATCTATAGTCTTCGTAAAAGAGGGTTGATAGGACGCATTTTCGGCATTCACTTGGATTTTCCGGGCTAGGCTTGAGCTGGCATCAAATTGAATGACATAATCCACACCGCTTGACGCCTTCAGATTATTCTGGAACAGCATAACCGAGTAGGCCTGATTACCGGTATTGGCAATACTGAACTTGGCCTTTCCGTCCGTAGCCGATGCTGTGCTCTGACCCCCTTGCTCCGTTAAAAGCCGCTCCCATGCATTAAAGCCGAAATTAAAATCACCGTTTAGGAGCGGGTAGTATACCAGTGACGGATCATAATAGAAGCTGGTGCGGATCAGCTTAAAATTATCCAGATGAACCGTTCCTATTGCCTTTCCGAGTTCCAGTACAAATTGGCCTTCATGATCCGTTGGGCCTGCCAGATTATCGAAGTTTACTTTGATTTCTTTGGTTTTCGACGTCAGATTGACAGCTTGCTGTGCATATACACTTCCGTCTTTGCCCAGCAGCTTTACAATAGCTGTGCGGACTGGAGTCGCAGACCCATCAAAGGTAAGCTCATAATCCTGCCCCTGAATCAGGAAGATGCCTTTCTGCAGCAGCTTCACATCACCTGTTCCACTGCTTTGCAGCTTTAATCTGCCTTCATCATCAACAACCGGCTCGACTGATGCACCATTAGAAGCTTCCGTATGCCAGTAGCTCATCCGGTTCGGTTCCCCGAGATCAAAGGTGCCGTTGTACAAATGGTTCCCGTCACCTAAAGGAGTTTTTGCGGTGTCATGCTCGAAGGGAATACTTTCGATTTCCTCCAAGCGTACGTTCCCGAACCAGACTGGTAAAGCATTGGTACCAAGGTTAAATTCAATTCGGGCAGCAGTATCAGAATCCTCCTTCATCTGGAACTTCATCTCGTAATGCCCCATTTGTGATATTAATTCTGCTTTGAGCCCTGGTGAATAGGCACCATAGCCGCGAGATGCCCCTCCGGTCAGCCGAACGTTAATGTTACGTGAGGTGTTGGTCTTCGCGTCAAAACTCAGCTTATAGAAGCGGCCTTTAGCTAGTGACAAGATGGCCTGCGGTTGAATCGAATAGGAATTCCCTCCAGCATTACTAATATTAACTTTGACAAAATTCTTCTCACCTATAGGTTCCAAAGAGACCGCTGCTTCTGCCCCCGGTTCTTTAAATAATGACCAATATGCAGTGTTAGGTATGCCCATTCCCGTATCACCTTCCACCTGCTCCGTAAAATTATTATTATAGACCAGGTTGCCGTCAGGAAGGGCTGTTCTGGAACCAGCCAAATAAGGCTCCTTAACCAAGGTTACCGGTACCGGTTCACGGTATTTCCGGCCTGTTAATTTATACACTCTGACATAATCAATCTCCATGGATTTCGGGAACACCGTCTCACTTGTCGGATTCCCATCAAAGTTACCGCCTACCGCAAGATTCATCAGCAGATGAAATTCCTGATTGAATGGTGCGGGATAGGCATTGTTGGCCGGCTGTCCATTGCTTAAGCTGTACCAGTCATTTTTAGTGGAGTAGAGCACGCCGTCTACATACCAACGGATTTCGCCAGACTCCCACTCCATAGAGTACGTGTCAATGACTCCCGACTAAAGTCGCGAGCTTGTAACGACCCAATAGTCCAAGCGGCGGTAGACGCCTCCTATCTTTTTTCGCTTGGTGCACGCGTGGTGTTACATTTGTAAGCCAAGGCTTACGCGGGAAGATTGACAGCTCCCCAGCGGCGAAAGCGCTGCTTACGCCGTTTCTTCAGCGATGTACTGGATTCCAAGGCGCTGAAGATTCATGCCGCCAATGCGGTCATCGTTCGATTGATAACGGCAATTTTGGCAGCAAAACACATGTTTCTTTTTATTGCGATTTTCTTTGGCCGTATGCCCGCACATCGGACACATTTGCGAGGTGTACTTAGGATCGACGGCAATCACTTTAGCCCCCCGCAACTGGGCTTTGTACGTGATCATCTGGCGAAGCTGATAAAAGGCCCACGATACCGTTTGATAGCGCTGGTGGATATGCACACGCTCAGTCGCCTGGCGGACGCCTGTTAACTCTTCAAGCACAAACAGCGTATCTTTACCGTAAGAATCGACGAGTGCCTTTGATACCGAATGATTAACATCCGACATCCAACGGTTTTCTCGTTGGCCAATTTGTTTGAGGCGTCGGCGCGCAGAAGGCGTTTGTTTTTGCTGAAGCTGTTTACGCAGCGCTTTGAAATGAGCACGTTTGTGCTTGGCTTTGCGGCCGTTAAAAAATAATGTTTTTCTTTTCGAATCAAACGTTGTGGCTAAAAAATTCACTCCTAAATCGACACCGACGACTTCGCGAATGGCGGAAAGTTCCGCTTCCTGAGCCTCTTTAGTCATTGGAATATGTAAAAAGAATTTGCCGTGTTTGTAAACGAGCTTCGCGGTGCCAAATGACCATTTCCCGCGAAAGTAGTGTTCCATACCCTTCGTTTCAAACGGCACTTTGATCCGTCCTTCCAACGTATTGACGGAAAATAACCCTTTCACCAGCGAATAATCGCGGTTCCAAACCAGGTCATACTCAGGACGTTTAAACTTGACACGTGTCCAAGGATGCCCGTTGCTTTGATTGGTTTTGTAGCGGGCGATGACGGTTTTCATCACCGATTGGGCCATTTGCGATTTAAGTCCCCAATCTTCACGCAGCACTTCGTAGGTCAGGCGGTGCAGCACAGGCTGCTGAAGCAGATGCGTCAAAAAGACCGTTTCTGACACCGCATTACATCCTGCGCGGTATGCCGAAAAGGTTCGCAACAACTTCTGTTGTTGCTCTTCGGTGGGATTGATTTTAAGTTTTGCAGTTACTGTGAGCTGCATGATTTTCCTCCTTTCTTTACTAAGAATAGTATACTCTTATTTTTCAGTTAAAAAATAAGAGCCTAAGAAAAAAATAGCGATCTCCTCCCATGACTAAAGTCACGGGTCTCCGATCGCTTAAGATGAAACTGCTCTATGGTAGACCCACCAGGGAACACATACTCCTTACCCGAATACACATTGTCGGGCCACCCAGCCCCATAATGAATAGTACCGGCAACAGTATTGGGACGGCTGCCCCAGCCCTCCATAATATCTAACTCCCCGGAGGATGCCCATTCACCATAAACACTGTTCTCCGGCAGCATCCAAATGGCCGGCCACAAGCCTTTTCCCGAAGGAGCTTTGGCCCGAATTTCGAATTTCCCATATTTCTTGCTGAACAGCCCCTTGGTCTTAATCCGCGAGGAAGTATAATCTTTGCCTCCTTGTGCCTCCTTGCGGGCGGTAATGATCAGCTTGCCATCCTCTTCTTTTACATTTTCCTCCTCGTTCGTATACCATTGCAGTTCATTATTGCCCCAGCCCGGATTACCCACTGCAGTGCCGTCTCCAAGATCGTAGGTCCACTTGGCTGGATCAATGGTTCTGTCATTAAATTCGTCATTCCATACCAGAGTCCACGGATCAGCACCTGATGCCGCGTTCGCCGTTGGCGACGGATTTACCGTCACATAATTTGCGGTACCTTTCGGCAATGTTGAGCCACCAAGATTTACACCCTCAGCATTGTTCTCCAGAACTTCAATGTTTCCGTTTCCTTGAATCACGCTGCTTTTTGAATTCGGAGTCATTTTCAATGAAGCAAGTTGCGCTTTTTCAGCAAGCACAATACGGCTCGGACTATTAAGCGTAAGCTTGCCGACCGTACCCGAGATATTCAGCGTCAAGCCGGTTTCAACGGAATCCGTCGTAGTTATGACTTCAAAGTTCCCTTTAAATTCGACGGTTCTTTTACCCGCATTAACCTGGACATTTGTAAAGCCAGCTCCTGTCAGGCTGTTCTCCTCCAGGATAGCCCCGGACTGAACATAGAGGGTTTCGAATGCGGTAGTACCGCTGGCATAAACACGTACTATGCCTTTAGGCTTGGCAATCCGCATCTCGCCGATTGTGGAGTCTTTGAAACCCACACTGTGCTCGCCTCCCCCGGCAATAAAGGTTGTACCGGTTACCTTCACCCGTTCAAGCGTCGCATTTCCCTCTCCAATACCTGGGGACAGATAGAGGTTGCCTTCAATAGTCGTATCCTTCAATGTAACATCAGCCCGATTGATAACAACATTTCCTTTTACCGTTCCAAGGGAAGTCTCTCCGGCTGTGTCCACAAGTTCTCTAACCATTCGGTCAGACATTGCAGTAAGCTCCGCACGAGTAATAACCCCTTCCGGTTTAAACAGTCCGCCCGGGTAACCCTGAATATATCCCCCGGCTGCAAGTGCTGAGATGGCAGCCGAGGTTTCCGCACTTACACCCTTTAAATCTTTAAAGCTGACTGCCGGTTCGCCGCTTAAACGAAATACTTTTTGCAGCGCAAGTGCAGCTTCCCCGCGTGTAAACGGGCGTGTTGGGTGAATCCTTTTGTCTCCGTCTACGGTTATATAGCCTGCGGCAATCCCTTTGGCAATATCACTCTTGAACCAAGCTGCTTCCAGCACATCTACAGGATGTTGAGCAGCCTGCTCCTGATAGTTAAAAATACGATTGATTATGGCGGAAAACTCCGCCTTAGTCACCAATTTTGCCGGACGGAATGATCCATCCTCATATCCCTTTATGATTCCATTCCCGCTCCAGCGTTGCAAGGGGAGCAAAGCCCAATGGTCCGGGCCCACATTAGTAAACGTTTTCATTTTACCTGCCGATATAGCTGTTCCTGTTGACGAATAGGATTGGGCCGCCTGAACGGTCTGAATGGCTTCAGCCGCAGAAGCTGCAACCCCTCCGATCGGTGATAGCAGACCGGTAACAAGCACCATTGCCGCTAAGGTTGCTGTAACATTCCTCTTCATTCTAGACTTCTCCTCCTCTAATTTCGTAAATTAAGGGATTTAGCAAATAAAACCGAAATCGGTTTCGATAATGCTATTGTTGCCTAGAATGCTAGTTTTGTAAAGATGTTATTAAAAAAATTCCCCATTCCCGTATTCTTCTTATTAGCAGCTGCAGGAATAACCGTTTGACTTGTTTCGCCAATAAGCATAAACTTAAATCAAACTGTATTTTATGTCGATTATTATAATAATTCATTGGAAATTAAGCCGGAAGGTGGCTTTACATTGCAGTTAAATATCAAAATGATCGCCGAGATGGCTGGCGTTTCCGTTTCAACCGTTTCGAAAATTATGAATAATTACAGTGACGTTTCCGAAAAAACGAAACAGCGAGTGCTGGAGATTATCGAACAGACCGGATATTCACCTTCCAACTCTGCCAAGACGCTCGCTACGAAGAAATCCAGCTTGATCGGTGTTATTTTTGCCGGTGAGCTTAATGTTGATTTCACGCATCCGTTTTTCGTAGAGGTGCTTAATTCCTTCAAGAAACAAATGGGCGTACTCGGATATGATCTCATTTTCTTCTCGAACGAAAAATTTATTAGTGGGGGAGATTATTTCTCCCGCTGTCTCCATTTCAATGTGGATGGCTGCGTGATCATCTCCGGACAGAATATGGAGTCGGCTATCCGTGACCTTGATATGAGCAATATTCCTTGTATTGGCGTTGACCTTGAGCTAAAAGGCAAAAAGTCCGGCTTTGTGATGTCGGATAATTTCCAGATTTCCTCCAAGGTCGTAGAGCATTTCTATTTACTTGGTTATAGAGAGCTTGGATTTATCGGAAGCACTGCAGATTCCGACATTTCCAACTTGCGGGAAGCAGGCTACACCAAGGCGATTGAAGGCTTCGGGCTTCGACTTAATGAGAATTGGATCATTCACGGAGTTGATTTCTTCGAGTCCAGCGGGTATGACGCTATGCAGAAACTGATTCATGCAGGTCCTTTGCCAAGAGCCATCTTCGCGGCCTCCGATTTACTGGCGCTCGGCGCCATTCGGGCCTTGAGAGAGCATGGGCTAAGTGTTCCTGAAGATGTTGCTATTGTCGGCTGCGACGATATTGAGGCTAGTAAATATACCAGCCCAAGGCTTACCACGGTCCGTCAAAACAAACAGCGCCTCGGAGTTCTTGCCGCACATATGCTCTTCGATCTTATTAATAATCAGGCCGAGGGCAGCTCTTTCGTTGTAGAACCTTTACTTATCGTTCGCGAGTCTTGCGGAAGCACCATGAACCATTAACAAAAACAGCGCTGTCTGCGGAAATCCGTGACAGCGCTGTTTTTATTAGAAAGCCTTATTCCATCGTATATGTGTATTGCGGAGAATCATATTGCGGACCGGATTTCTCATAGGTGAACCAATACTTCAGAACCTGGCCGGTACTGATTCCGCTCACTGTATACTCCCACGTTGAACCGTTCAATGTCATACGTAAATTAAGCTGCAGCCCATCATTAACCGTGTAGTGTACATCTACATACTGGGCGCTTGTTGTGGGTGTGAAGGAGATTTTAGCTGTAGTCGTCCCTGTCTTCGTGACCTGTGCAGTGTAATCCGGCGTTGTAATAACACTTCCGCCGCTGCTGGACGTTGTTACCGTAACCGCATTGCTGGCAACAGATACATTGCCCGCCGCATCGTTTGCTTTTACCGTAAAGGTATAAGCCGTGCTTGGGGACAATCCGCTTACGGTTGCTGTTGTTCCCGTCACCGATAGCGAGCCGCCGCCATAATAAACGGTATATCCTGTCACGCCTACATTATCGGTTGAAGCTGACCAGGACAAGGATACGCTGGTTGATGTTTTACTGGTAGAAACTAGATTCGCCGGAGCTGTAGGAGCCGTTGTATCGCCGCCCCCACCGCCGCTTCCGGTGTTGAAGCTGTTGGCCGGAACCGAAACATTCGTGCCGTCAGAGAAGGCAACGGTTTTCACGGCATTGGTATAGTTGTAGGCAATGTAGGTTTTCACTCCGCTTTTGTTGAACACAGCCGCTGTCGGAGAATTGGCCGTAATCGTTGGATCAGCATTGCCCATCGAATCGAGATTGTAAATCCAGTGGTACGTATTGGCCTTCGAGTTGCCGCCCTCCGTTCCACCCGATCCTTCTGGTGCTCCGGTAACCATCGAGCCTATTCCTGAACTGAACTGGGCTTTGGCATCCGCCGGATCGGATATGGCCCGGTACATCCAGATCAGATCCCGCCACATATCCCAGGTGCTGCCGCCATTCTCTGCAAGCATGGCATTGTAATTTTTGTTCGTATAGCTTGGGTAGTGGGTCAAATACAGCGATCCGCCGGTAATCGGCAGCCAGTTAATGCCGTGTACCTGCTCCGGATTCGCGGTAAACCACGTGCCGTTAGCTCCCTTGCCGCCCCAAATCATCGTCACCACCGAAGGGGTGTAAGACGCAGGATGAGTGTTGTCCTGAACGTCGAACCAGTAATCATTAATCGCGTTCATTTCCGTTGTGTAGAGATAGATACCCAGGTCGCGAATGGTTGTATTTCCTGTGGCTTCACCCCATAGAATCAATCCCGTCCAGGCGTTCATGGCCTCAGAGGAGGATTCATTATTATTGCCGTCATCAAATTTGGCATGGCCCGCAGCCCAGGAATGCCCGGCATACGGATCAAAATTGCGCAGGAAAGGGAACATGGTGTCGCTACGGTCCCAATTCGCAATGTCACGGATTAACAGATTCACCATCGGCCCATAGTTGGTCGCCCACGTCTTGTCGGTACGCGCCACCTCTGCCGCTGCTTTGATGAAATAGCCGTAATGGAAATGGTGGTCATTCAGCTCATCCGCACTGCCGAAGCTGGCCGGATAGCCGATCACTGTACCCCAGTTGTTGTTGTAATAAAAAAGATTGCTGCTCTTCAGATTGCCGCTGCTGTCGCTCGCCTTGAGCCAATCCTGCAGCCGGGTTTTGATTTCTCCCCGGAACTGATTGGCTGCCGCCGAATCTCCGACCTGATCCGCAATCGGTGCCAGTACCGCCAGCTTGCCCAGCCGTTTACCTAGGAAATAAGTGTCATTGCCGCCGGTGTAGGCCAAGGATTCTTCTTCGTTCACATATCCGCCTAACGTTGTTTTGTTGTAGCTTCCTTTATCGGGAAGGGACGGCAGCACGCCGGTGAACTTCATTTTAGTCGTAAAAGAGGTTCCTTCCCCCGTCTTCATCGTGCCGCGTACCGAGTTATAGGTGTAGGACAATAGAGGGGTTGCCGTATTTTTCCATTGGTGTGGATAGAGGGCGAAAATAGTACCGTTTTGGGTGCCTTCCTTGGCTGTTGTGGTATAAGTGAGAGTAGTGGATACCTCGCTGTTAGCCGCATTGTAGGAGTAGTTGATTTTGGAGTCTGTCACATGCGAATAGGCATATTGCTTGAATTTGTTCAGTGTGGCTGTCGTGTTATCGGGAAGAACTGCTATCGAAAAATAGTTCTTACCGTTCAGGTTGTTCGTCAGGGTTGTCGTCCCGATTCCGGACCAGGTGCTTCCTGTCGGCCCAAACAGCGCGTAATGCGCCCCTTCCATCGTAATCCCGAGCACCGGGCTGCTGGATGTTCCGGACCATATGGTTGGCGGGGTATAGAACTTCAGGACAGGGTTTCCGCCGCCGTAAGTGTAATAGATATAAGGGGAACCGTGCCCGTACGTAGCCGTCATGGAGTTCGTGCCATTTTGATAAAGCGCTTTCACAAACCAGTCGTTAAAACCGTCCACCTTGGCATCAGGGAAGGTCGCAGAAGCCGAATGCCCCACGGTAAAATCATGAATATCGTTCATCCAGCCGGCAATGGCGGCGCTGTTCGCCGTAATCCGGTTGCCAGGATAATAAATCCGCATCCCGTCGCTCTGATTCTTGAGCGCCAGCGGGTGGGGAAACTGCGCATTGGAATACTGCGTCCAGGCGAGACTGCTCCACCAGTCGTTCGTCGGCATTTTTCCGGTTACGTTGCTCGTCTTGTAGATTTGGGATTGCACATCCGTAGCACCAGGAGGGAGCACAGTAGAATAACTGCCGGAACCCAGAGGAACCTCGCCGGAGAATGCGGAGCCTATGCCCGGCAGCATGTTAAGCAGAAGAAGGAAAACCAGTCCAAACCGAAACCCGTGTTTCATTTGAAAGCCTCCTTATAAAATGGTTTTAAAGTCGTTTTCGTTGAATTTCACCCCTGAATTCCCCGTTTTACCGAAAACGCTTTCGAAGCTATTATGTCCCATTTCATTTAACATTTCAAGTAGTGTTTTTCTGTTTTTGGATATTTGAGTATATAGTCTCATTAGCCTGATCCAAATACCCTACAGCGGTGTAGGTTCTCCTGTCTGTTCATCCAGATTCAACTGGATCAACTGTCCTGTGCCCCACTTCCGTCACTTCCCATATTGTAGCCAAGGAATCCTGTAGACAGCTCGTCACTCTCGACCAATACAGCACCGGCGCCATCGCCAAATAAGATGCATGTACTTCGGTCTGTGTAATCTGTAATTTTGGAGATGGCGTCCGCGCCGATAACCAGCACCTTACGGTGAAGTCCCGAGGCCACATAGCTGTGTGCAGTATGCAATCCATATACAAAACCTGCGCAGGCTGCGCTCAAATCCATAGCCCCGGCGGTCAGCGGAATATTCAAGCGATCCTGAATCAGGGATGCAACCGTCGGAAACGTGAAGTCAGGTGTACTGGTAGCCACTATGACCATATCAACATCCTGAACGCTTTTTCCGTATCGTTTCATTAAATCCTGTACGGCAACGACACATAAATCACTGGTAAACTCATCTTGGCGGCTGATTCTGCGTTCCCGGATTCCGGTCATCCGGACGATCCATTCATCACTGGTCTCAACCATATGCTCGAGGTCGGCATTAGTCAGTCTTTGGGCCGGCACATAAGATCCGATGGCTGTAATTTTGGCACCTTTCATTGACTTCACCCCTAAATTAGCATCAAGTATTAGTACTTGGTGCTAATTATAGCAAAAAAGAAAACTGCAGAGCAACTGTAGCCAGAAATTCTCAGAGAATAGGCGAACCCAGCTTACAAAAGCCAGGAGCTAAAAGAATCTTCTTCTTCTTCTCCTTCTTCTTACAAAATAAACGACAACGCCCCCCAAAACGATGATTCCACTACCTGCAGCAATGGCAATATTCCTGATCTTAGGTACGTAAATGACCATGCGGATCGGCTCGGGATCAGCCAGATTGATATGCCAGGTTAAGGTTCTCCCATCCTGCTCCGCCGCATTATTGGCACCAAACAGATTGACCGGCAATGTCAGCTTAAAGTCAAAAGTGAAGCTCTGCATGAGCAGCCGGACAAGCGGCTTGGGTACGTTGAGGTTCTCTATACTTTGAACTATTTTGTCGGAGTATTTGCTTAAATTAAGCTGTGTCTCCACGTTATATTTACTGTAAAACCATGTTTCCGCTGTCTTTACGTTCGAGTCGATGAACTCACTGTCAGTATGGGGCACCATGGATTTAATTTCCTGAGAAGTATAGGATTTCAGATATTGATATTCCGTAAATTTGCTGTCCTGTCTTTTCTCGATCTGAATTCCTACAGCTTGGAGCTTGTTTATTAACGACTCCTCCATTGTCCCGTTTATTAAAGATTGTGTGCGGGAATCCAGCCGGAGTATGACTGCGATATCAACATTACCGTTCATTTGAACATTAACATGGGCAGTTCCTTTTGCGCAGCCCGTTAACAGAAATAGCAAAATAACCAATCCCAAGATGGATACTTTTTTCCATTTCAGCAGCAAAGGGTCCACCTCTCGATTTTAAAAGTACTTGAAATGTTCTGCGAGCAAAAACAAAGGGGAGAACTCCATCTCACAGGCTCTTTCCCTTGCACGGCGAGGTGTTGTACCGGAAACCAGACGCATGTTAATGTGGGCATAGGAAGGGAGGTAACCGTGCGCGGTTTTCGGCTGGAAAGCATGAACTGATTTTGAGATAGAGCCTTATTACGATTATAAAAAAATCCCGGCTCTCTGTCCTTCCCATCATACAGGTTCAGAGGCCGGGCTTCTAAGTTTTAAACTTTTTTATACATCTTTATTACACTTAAATGCATGCCTTCATGGAACAAGTCAAAACTGAGAAACTGCTCCGGTGTTTCCATCGTCATTCCACCCGAGGTGGTGTACGGCGGCACCTTAACTTGCATTTGATGTCCCAATCCATTCCTGATCCGCTCTTGCTGTTCTTGCAGCAGGAATGCCAGCTCTTGCAGGCTTGGAAGTGGAATGGAAGTAGGAGCAGTCAACGGTGAAGTGCCATTCTCAAACAGCTCCTTATATCCTTCCGGCAGGTGAAGGGGCATCCCTATGTATTGAAATGCGAAACGCTCACACACGACGTAAATATGTCCCAACTGCCAGCGAATGGAGTTTCGGTACCCTTGCGGAATTTGATCAGCAAGCTCTTCGGTAACTCCCTTCATCACTTTTGAGATTTGAGCCCGTACGAAAGCTAACTGGTCGAACAAATAATGTTGCATTGCACTGCTCCTTCACTATTGGTTTTTTTCAAAAAATCGAACTCATTAATGCCCCTGCGGAAAACATAGCAATCATGTTAAAATAAAGACTCGCGTTACCCTTGGCGGATGCTAAAGAACCCTATGCTCCAAGGCTTTAAATTAATAATAAAGGAGAGACCTATATTGGGACGGATCTTTGTATTCTACGGCCCTTCTGCTTCCGGCAAAACCGAAGTCCAAAAGCATCTGACGAATGCTCAATTCCCCAGAATCATTACAGCGACCACACGTGCGCCGAGAGAAAATGAAGCGGACGGCATTCATTATTTGTTTATAGACAAACAGCGGTTCATTGAGCTAATAGAAAAGAAAGAACTTGTCGAGTATACGAACTACAACGGTGAATATTATGGAACGCTGCGTTCCAGTATCGAGGAAATTCTCGCGGGTTCAGGAAAAGCGAATATTATTATGGACCTTTCGGGTGTTCTTGCTCTGAAAAAAATGTACGGAGATCATATTACTGCCATTTATATCGGCGCTAGTCTTGAGAGTCTCGAAAGAAGGCTTACCGCAAGGGGCAGCGATGCCGATGAAATAGCTGGCAGACTTCGCAAAGCGCAGGTCGAAGAGCTCACGGACAGATACCTGGAAGCTGCGGATGCCGTGGTGTGGAATAACGACGGAACGGACTTTGGCGTCACGTTAAGCAAGGTAAGGGCGTATATTTTGTGAAGATGGACTTACCCTATTTCAGTCCTGCAGAAGAAACCTGTAGCCTATCCCGGGTTCAGTTACGATGAACTTTGGCCGCGTAGGTTCTTCCTCTAATTTCTTGCGCAAATGTCCAATATAGATGCGGAGGTAATGACTATCCGATTCATAATGATGCCCGCCCCATACTTCTTGAAGCAACTGGCGCTGCGTGATCACCTTGCCGGCATTGGAAGCCAATATTTTCAAAAGATCGTATTCCGTCGGGGTCAGCTTCACCCGATTTCCGTCAAGTTCTACGGACCGCTGTGCCAAATCAATCATAAGGTTTCCAAATTGAAGAATAGGTTCATTAGCGGATTTTGCTACATGCCTAAGCGCTACCCGTATTCTGGCGACAAGCTCCCCCATCCCGAACGGTTTGGTTACATAATCATCAGCTCCGCTATCCAGCGCCACAATTTTATCCTCTTCCCGGTCTTTCGCCGTAAGGACGATAATGGGTACCCGGGACCACTCCCGTATTCGGCGCAAAACTTCCATGCCGGAAATATCAGGCAAACCCAAATCGAGTACAATCAGATCCGGATGAGCTATGCTCGCTTGATACGCACCGTCTTCTCCCGTTGATGATTCATTGATTTCAAAATGATGAGCTTTTAAGGTCAGCTTCAGAAGCTTCCGGATCTGGGGCTCGTCGTCAATAATTAAAATACGTGCTCCATTAGTTGTTGTCATAATAGTAATCCCCTTCAGGAGTCATTTGGCCCGGAAAACTCTGTTCTCCTATGGGAAGAGTAATATGAATTATAGTACCCTTTTTTAGATTCGGCTCTGCGGTGATAGTGCCTCCATGCGCCTCTATAATCCCTTTGCAAATGGCAAGGCCCAATCCGGTTCCGGGTACATGTCTTGTCGTGTCGGCACGAAAAAACTTGTCGAAAATCCGTTCCCGGTCAGCGCTTCTGATCCCTATCCCGGAATCCGCTACAGAGATAACCACATTTCTTTCCTGCTGTTTAACTGAAATAATGATTTGACTATGATCAGCAGAATATTTGATGGAGTTGCTTACTACGTTAACCAGTACCTGCTCAAGCAACACGTCATCGCCTGATATGAAGGGAATATGATCCGGCAAGACGACCCTGATGTCGCGTTGCTGCTGAAAATCCTTCACTTGAGACAGAACTACACCAAGTATATCTTCGACATCACACCACTTATTGCGCAAACGGAGCATTCCGCTTTCCAATTTCACCATGCCGAGCAGATTGGTGACCAGTCGGTTCATACGCAAGGCGCCATCTCTGATGGTCGATAGCAAATCAAGCCGATCTTCCGAAGAGAAAATCCGATCCCCTTCAATTAATCCAGTTGCAGAGCCAATAATCGTCGCCAAAGGTGTTCGCAATTCGTGAGAGACCGAATCCAGCAACGCCGTTCTCAGCCTCTCTGATTCAGCTGTTAAATGCGCAAGCTTGGCCTCTTCACCCAATTTCACACGGGCGATAGCAATAGCCGCAAGACCAGCAAAAGCTTCCAGCAAGCGCAGGTTTTCCGCTGAAACAGCGGCATCCCGATTCTGAAGATTCACTGCCAATACTCCGTACATTCGGTCCTCCGTACGTAACGGAACATATATCCCTGGAGATTCTCTTAGTGTGTTTGATCCCCTTCCTGCCATTTCACGGTGTTCATAGACCCATTTCGCGATTGCCATTTCCGATTCCCCTTTTCCCCAGCTTGAATTAAGGGAGGAATAGGTTGTTAAATTCAGCTCATCCTTCTCGTCAGGCAAGAAAATGATGACTTCCGTGTTGATCGTTTCAGAAACTTGGCGAGAGATGTTTTCAAGCAGAGAATTGAAATCCGTAATGGCCGTCATTTGACGGCTTAGGGCATAAAGAGAGGCCGTACTTGCTTCTCTTTGCTTTGCGAAATTGAGCTGTCTCCGTAATCTGGCCGCTAAACTCACAGTTAATACGGCTACCGCAAGATAAACCGCAAAGGAAACGATATAACGCAAATCGGATACTTTAAAGGTAAAGATAGGCGGTACAAAGAAGAAATCAAAAGCAAGCACACCTGCGCCCGCCGCATAAAGCGAAGGTCCGATTCCCCAGTATACGGCGCTAAAAAGCACCGGAAACAAATACATCAGTGCAATGTTGACCAGGTCGTACGATAATCCGAACGTGTGTAAAATAGCCGTTTGCAATATCATAAAGAGCGTTACCCAAACGTACGGCTTCCATGAAAAGGAATGGGACGAACGGGCTGCGCTTTCTTCTTCCGAGAATGCCTTGGCTTTGCCCGGGATGACGTGAATGCTGATGCCATGGCTGTTCCGGATGACTTGCTCCACCACGGAGCTGCGGAACCATTCTACGATACGGGATCGCGTCGGTTTACCGATGATAACCTGCTTAATGTTACGGCTCCGCGCCAACGACAATAGCTCGTCTGCGATATGATTCCCGGTAACGGAAACCACTTCAGCACCCAGTTCTTCTGCAAGCTGTAAATTGCGGGCCAACTGACGCTGTTTTCCCTCGCTCCTTGGGAGTCCCTGAGGACTCTGGACATATACGACCATCCAATCCGATTTAAGACTGGCGGCCATTTGACGTCCCATACGAATCAGTTGCGTCGAGAAAGGGCTGGCGCTAACGCATACCATGACCTTCTCGGCCACAGGCCATGGGCCTGCGATTTCCTTAGCTTGCATGTACTGTTCAAGCTGGCTGTCGACACGCTGGGCGGCGTAACGAAATGTCATTTCACGCAGGGCATTAATATTGCCGATTCGAAAAAAACGCTGCATTTCTTCCTTTTTGTGCTCATCATGAACGGTATCTTTGAATCTTTGGATCAGTTGATCTGTTGGTATATCAACCAGTTGGATTTGGTCCACCTGCTCCAAAAAAGTATCCGGCACCGTCTCAGCTATTTTCAAACCGGTAATTTTGGTTACGATGTCGTTTAGACTTTCTACATGTTGAATGTTAAGTGTAGTATAGACGTCTATCCCCTGCGAAAGTATAGCGTCCACATCAAAATAGCGTTTCGTTTTCAATGATCCTGGCGAATTCAAATGTTCAAGATTATCGATCAGAACAAGCCCCGGACGTCTTCTTATAATTTCTTCCGTATCCATTTCATAATACTTATTGCCTCGATATGAAATGGTACAAGGCGACACGGACGAAAACTTCAGCTCCGCGGTCAATTTCTGTGTATCCGGGTGATTTTCAGCCTGCACCCATCCAAGCAAAATATCTATACCTTTATCTCTTTGTTGCCCTGCAGCCATAAACATCGCATAGGTCTTGCCAACACCAGCAGCTGCGCCAAGAAACAGTGTACATTTCCCTCTCTCCATACGCTCCGAATCCATTGTAATCACATCCTGAACAGTTTAACTACATTCCATTATATAACGATGTTCGGATCATAATCAGCAACAATCAGAACGTCCATATGCCTGGAAAGGTGAATTAACGGGTTTACGACAGATCCCTTCCATAACTGTTCCCGGAAAGATTGCCTAGATTGACCAATAACCAGCTGTGTAGTTCCGGCTTTATCCGCTTTTGAAGCTAATACATAGGGAATTTGTTTGCGGTTTTTACTTTCATGAACTATAAATTTACCGCCCAAATTAACCGTCAGTCTCTCCAAGGCGTCAAGTCTTCGCTTTAATTCGTCAGAAATACTGTTGCCTACACATACATAATTAACATACCAAGCGGCTTTCAACCGGAAAGCAATTCGGAATCCTCGGCGAATTAACCGCTCGGCATGAGGTGTAATATTTACACAAATAAAAATGACTTCTTTTCTTCTCCATGGACCGCGCAGTGAACTTTTTCGTTCCACCGACTCCAGCCTCTCATCTACATCATCGGCAATTTCACGAAGTGCAAGCTCACGCAAGGCGATGAGGTTCCCTGTCTTGAAAAAATTGCTGAGCGCTTCCTCTACTTTGGGTCTGGCATAAATTTTGCCTTCCCGCATCCGGTTTTGCAGAGCCTCCGGGGAGACGTCGATAAGTTGTACTTCATCCGCCAAGCGAAGGATGCTGTCCGGTACCGTCTCTCTAACCCGTATGCCTGTTATTTGCTCTACCGCATCATTCAAGCTTTCCAAATGCTGCACGTTTACCGTTGTAATAACCGATATTCCCGCATCCAATATTTCCAGCACATCTTCATATCTTTTTTTGTTTTTGCTTCTAGGAACGTTCGTATGAGCAAGCTCATCTATCAGCACAACCTCGGGACTGCTACGAATGATAGCCTTCGTATCCATTTCTTCGAAAGTAACGCTTTGATACGCAAGCTTTTGACGCGGGATGATCTTTAGATTACCGATTTGGTCGGATGTTTCTTTACGTCCATGGGTTTCGAGCAGCCCGATTTGGACATCGATATTTTTTTTGAGCAGATCGTTACCCTCTCGAAGCATCGTATAGGTTTTACCGACGCCCGGAGCTGCCCCGATATAAATTTTAAAGTTGCCGCGTTTAATCTTATCGATTTTTTCTGCTACTTCTTGTTCACTCAAACGACGGTATTTCTGCTTCTCCTTGGGAGATTTAATTTGGGCAGGGAGGATCCGCTCGCCCTCATATTCAGCCCGGTCGGCGACTAGAAATACATCGATATTTTTCACGATTTTCAATAAACCGTTAACGATCGATCCCTGCCAAATTTCTTGCCGCCTCGTATGCTTGGAATGCCCCATCACAATTCGTGTAACATTATGCTCGATCGCATATTGGACTAATATCTTCGGGATGCACCGCCGGTTGGAGAGGACCAGTTCTTCAAATTCACCGCCCACTTTTTCCACAAGCTTAATTATACTCCTGCGGAAGGTTGTCGCTTCTTTGGATAATGGTTTCCTGAAATTACGGAAGGTGATCACCGCAAGGTCCCCATTGAGCCGCTTGGCAATCTGTTGACCTCTTCGAACATATATCGAACCGTTCCAGTGGTATTGCGTAGACACAAGGACACGCTCGGCCGCTCCGGACGGGCCTTTAAAGCCCATTTCTTCCCGATGCTCCTCCAGAGAATGGTTCACATCCTCGGCAACAAGCCGTAGAGCCAGTTCCCGCAGCACGCCCAAATTACCGCGCTTAAATACCGCAATATCTTTGTTAACCTTCAAGTTCCCCTCTGCAAGGCGATTCAATATCGTTTCCGGAGTCACATCGATGAGTCTTACCTCATCGGCCAGCTCCAGCGTATAGGAAGGAACCGTATGCTCGACTTCGATCCCGGTCATTTTTTGAGCGATTTCCGTATAGCCTTCAAGCTCGTACACATTAACCGTGGTGATTACGCTAATATCGTGAGACAGCAAAAATTTGATATCCTCCAGCCGCGTTGGGAAGCGTGCATCCGGGCGATTTCTATGGGCTAATCCGTCAACGAGCACGACTTCAGGATTTCTCTCCACTAGGGCATCAAGGTTCAAATCCTTCCGTTCAACGCCGTCTTTAGACCAATGAATGCTGGGGACCCTCTCCAAATCTCCTAATTGCTGCACCGTCTCGGGCCTTTGCAGCGTTGAAACCGCACAGATAACCACATCGATACCCTGTTGCCTCAAGGTGTGCCCTTCACGCAGCATATGATAGGTTTTTCCTGAACCGCTCACCGGACCGATATACACCTTTAATGTGCCGCGGTGGAGCTTGGAGATGGAGTACAAAATTTCCTCGGGTGTTTTTCTTTTAAAGCTTACCATACCAGTTTCTCCTTTTCCCAAAGAGATTACGAAAACTTAGAAAGCCACCCCCGGATCGCGGGAGCGGCTGTTTACTTATAGCTTCACTTGCTTCAACAACTCGATGTTTAGTTCCGTTACATTCACTCGCGGCTCCCCGAAAATCCCAAGCTGCCGGCTTTTCGTATGGGAGTCAATGATTTGATTTAATTGCTGCTCACCAATTCCCGTTTCCCGGCTGATTCGCGGAACTTGAGCTTTGGCCGCTTCCGGAGTCAGATCCGGGTCGAAACCGGAGCCGGACCCTGTCACCAAATCAGCGGGGATGTCTTTGATATTCGGATTGTTCTTTTTCAAGACGTCTACTTGATCGGCAATTCCTTTAACATAGCCTTCGGAAGCTACGGCCATATTGGAGCCCATTGAGGTGGTAGGATCATATTTCGCCGCTGACGACCTCGGATGGAACAGCTTCGGCGATTGAACATTTTGAGCCAATAATTCAGACCCGACAACGGCGCCGCTTGACTGAATCAAGCTTCCGTCAGCCTGTTTGGGAAAAATGGTTTGTGCGATACCGGTTGTAACCAATGGATAGATAAGCCCGCAGATCAGCATAAGCACCACGGATACCCGAATCGCAGTCAATGTCATTCTCATATCGATATCTCCTAACTTCCTGTATTAGACGATATTCAGTCCATGAAGGATCATGTCAATCCCCTTAATCCCTATAAAAGGCACAATCACACCGCCTAGTCCGTAGATCAAAACGTTTCGCGCAAGCAGTTTATCGGCGCTCGTTGAGCGGTACTTGACCCCTTTCATGGCAATCGGGATGAGCAGCGGAATAATAATGGCGTTGAAGATCAGTGCGGACAAGATCGCCGACTTCGGCGAAGACAAATTCATGATGTTCAGCGCCTCAAGCTGCGGCATCGCCAGAATAAACAGTGCGGGAATAATCGCGAAATATTTGGCAATATCGTTCGCGATGGAGAACGTTGTTAATGCGCCGCGCGTAATTAATAGCTGTTTGCCGATGGAAACAACAGACAACAGCTTTGTCGGGTCGGAATCCAAATCGATCATATTGGCCGCTTCTTTGGCTGCCATCGTTCCCGAATTCATCGCCAGCCCGACATCGGCTTGAGCCAGTGCCGGCGCGTCATTCGTACCATCGCCGGTCATCGCAACGAGCTTCCCTTCCTGCTGCTCCTTTTTAATTGCGTTAATCTTATCTTCCGGCTTTGCCTCGGCAATAAAATCATCCACACCGGCTTCGAGCGCAATGGTAGCTGCGGTTAGGGGATTGTCGCCTGTACACATGATCGTCTTGATTCCCATTGCCCTCAGCTCGGCGAAACGTTCTTTGAGTCCCGGCTTCACAGTGTCCTTCAGGTAAATCACACCAAATATGCGATCGTCGACGGCTACTGCAAGTGGAGTTCCTCCTGCTTTGGCTATCCGGTTTGTGATTTCCTCCAAATCGTTCGGAATCCTTCCGCCTTTGGCTGATACATGCTTCCTGATGGCATCGACCGCACCTTTGCGGATTTGTGTGCCGTTCTGTAAATTCAGTCCGGACATTCGGGTATCCGCCGTAAATTCTACGACTTCAGCGCCTTCATATTCGTTTTCAGCCCACGACTCATCCAGCTTGCCTGCAAGCTCAACTATTGATCGTCCCTCCGGGGTTTCATCCATTACGGATGCTTGCAGGGCCGTGAGCGTCATATCCTTCGAGGATACGCCTGTTACCGGAATGAATTCGGACGCCATCCGGTTTCCGTAAGTGATCGTTCCTGTTTTATCGAGAATCAACGTATCGATGTCGCCTGCCGCCTCCACCGCTTTGCCGGACATGGCGAGCACGTTAAACCGGGTAACCCGGTCCATCCCCGCGATTCCGATGGCGGACAGCAGCCCACCTATTGTGGTAGGGATGAGGCATACCAACAAGGCGATCAAAGTAGCTATATCCAGCTGTACATTGAGGTATTGAGCCATTGGAACCATCGTGATGATGACAATAAGGAAAATTAGCGTTAAAACGGCAAGTAACGTAGTTAAGGCAATTTCGTTCGGTGTTTTTTGCCGTTTGGCGCCTTCCACGAGCGAAATCATGCGATCCAGGAACGATTCACCCGGGTCGGTCATGACTTTCACAACAATGTAATCGGAAGCCACTCTCGTCCCACCGGTTACAGAGGAAAAGTCTCCGCCCGCTTCTTTAATGACAGGCGCGGATTCTCCTGTGATGGCCGATTCGTCGATAGAGGCGAGTCCTTCAATAATTTCGCCGTCCGTAGGAATAACTTCGCCTGCATCCACACGGACGATATCTCCCTTTTTTAACCGGGTGGAAGAGACTTGCCCGTAGGACCCGTCTTTTTGCAAAATCTTGGCCATCGTTTCGGATTTCGTTTTCCTTAGTGTGTCCGCCTGGGCTTTGCCGCGGCCTTCCGCGAGCGCTTCGGCAAAATTACCGAAGAGAACAGTAAGAAGCAGGATGGAAAACACAGCGATATTATAACCCCCGCCTACCGTCGTGGCGCCGAAGAGATCTGGGGCCAATGATAATAGTAAAGTAATGGCCGTTCCTACTTCAACGATGAACATAACGGGGTTTTTGATCATCACCGCAGGGTTCAGCTTCTTAAAGGCATCAATGATTGCCTGTGATACGATTTCCTTCGTTAACGTTTTATTACGGACAGTAGCCATATAAATCCTCCCTCTGCTAATTAACGCCGACCTTAATGCGGCATTGCCAAATGTTCAGCTATTGGTCCCAATGCAAGAGCAGGGAAAAACGTAAGCGCCCCGATCACGAGAATGACCATGATCAAAATCCCTGTGAACAGGGGAGTATTCGTCCGCAAAGTCCCTGTCGTTACCGGAACTATGCGCTTGGTAGCGAGAGATCCGGCGATGGCAAGCATCGCGATGATGGATATATATCGGCCAAACAACATGACTATTCCGATGCCTACATTATAAAAATTCGTATTGGCATTCAAACCGGCAAACGCGGAACCGTTATTGGATGAACCGGATGTAAAGGCATAGAGCACTTCCGTGAACCCATGCATGCCGGGATTTGCGATCGACGAAAGGGCTTCCGGACGCGCGAAAGCCAGTGCGGTTGGCGCCAGTATGAGAACCGGATGAACCAAGAGGGCGATCGATGCCAGCTTCACTTCTTTTGCTTCAATTTTCTTGCCCAGAAATTCCGGTGTACGGCCGACCATGAGGCCGCAAATGAATATAGATAATATAAGATACAACAAACCGTTTAGCAGCCCAACGCCTTTTCCCCCAAATACGTTATTTAACATCATTTCGGCAAGAGGAACAAAACCGCCCATCGGAGTTAACGACTCATGCATATTGTTCACACTTCCCGTTGTTGCCGCAGTTGTTGCCGCTGTAAACAATGCGGACCCGGACAGGCCAAAGCGGACCTCTTTGCCCTCCATATTGCCGTGCACGCCCATCGCGTCAAGAGCGGGAACTCCCCGATACTCCGACATGAATACGGTCGCCAGCATGACCATAAAAATAAGTCCCATAGCCGTAAATACGGCCCAGCCCTGCTTTTTGTTCTTAATCATCAGCCCAAAAGCATAAACAAGCGAGGTCGGCAGCAGCATCATGCTTAGAATATAAACCAGGTTCGTCAAAGGCGTGGGATTCTCAAACGGATGTGCCGCGTTTGTGCCAAACCATCCCCCGCCGTTCGTTCCGATATGCTTAATCGATTCAAGCGATGCCACCATACCCCGAGTTATTGTCTGCTTCGCCCCTTCCAAAGTGGTGGCATCCGCTGCCCCCAACAGAGTCTGCGGAACACCTTGAAACACCAGGAACAGGGCAATTATAAAGCTAAGCGGTAAGAATACACGGGTAATTGAACGAACCATATCCACAAAAAAATTCCCCAGGTTATCTTGCCGGCCGATCAACCCGCGAATGAATGCAATCGCAACCGCGAAACCGGTAGCTGCAGATGTAAACATAGGGAAGGTGACCGAAAGCAGTTGAGATAAATACGACAAAGCGTTTTCCCCACTGTAGGACTGCCAGTTCGTATTTGTAATAAAGGATACAGCCGTATTAAATGCTTGCGCAGATGGCATATTGCCGATCCCGTCCGGATTTAGCGGCAGAAACTTTTGAAGCCGAAGGACCAGATACATAAAGAGCAGCATGATGAAATTGGTCAGTAACATTGCGCTCAAATACCGCTTCCACCCCATGGCCTCGCTGTCGCGAACCCCCATCATCCGGTAAATTATTCGCTCAAACGGACCGAAAATGCGGTCCAGGCTCGTTTTTTCATAATCAAATACTTTTACCAGATAGCTGCCCATCGGCTTCACCAGCAACAAAATGATGACCAGCGTAATGGCTATCTGTACAATTCCCATACCCATGACAGGAAATCCCCCTTATCTTAATTCGAAAAATTTCTTGGGTCTTTAGAACTTTTCCGGTTTGACCAAAACAAATCCGAGATACAAAATCAGCGCAAAGGCAATAATTCCAACAATAATCATGCAGCTACCTCCTAAGCTTTTTCACAAAACTTCAGAAACCCCCAAAACACTAAAAATGCGACGATGAACATTAAAACCATAATTAAATCGTTGTACATCCCAGACAACCTCCTTATACGCCTTAGCAGTAAGCTTCCCTTTAGGGATAAAATGTATGCTAGTTGATTACTAATGCCACGTATACTGTCCCTGTCCATGGGCATTACCTGTAATGTATTCCCCTCCTCGGTATGTTGAAATCTTAAGCCCTTTCGGTGTAAAAAGGGGGTAAATTAAACCCTTGAAAGGTGTAAAAAAAATATAAAAAAAGCATCCCACCGGGATGCTTTTAAGAATTGACATAACACGCCAGTCATTTTATTTATCTGCAAACTCTTCACTTCGATCAAATCTTATTTATTGTAATATAAAGATATGGTATAATAACCATCTAAAATGGAAATACATTACTTTTTTTCTTGTAAAGATTAGTTGTTATTATTAGGAGGTCCTTGTTGTGCTCTCTCCGCTAAATGAATATGTCAACAAACCTGTGTTTCATAGGCAGCTTCCCCTAATTATCGTCAAGCAGCTACGGCCTAAACAGTGGACCAAAAACTTGCTCGTGTTTGCCGCTCCCCTGTTTTCTTTCGAGACGGTAAGCCCCATAGCCCTGTACAACAGTCTAGCCGGCTTCTTGAGCCTATGCTTCGTATCTGGATGCGTATATATCGTTAATGACTACATAGACAGGGAAGTAGACCGGAACCACCCCGTGAAACGTTACCGTCCGATGGCTTCCGGAGAACTTCATCCGCAATTGGCTTTTGCCTTCGGCGCGCTGATTATGATGGCTTCTCTCTCACTGTCTTACTTATTGAATCCTTTGTTTACGCTTCTGCTCGCTTTTTACTTTGGCATAAATGTTGCTTATTCCATTCGTCTTAAGCATGTCGTTATCATTGATATCATGATCATTGCAGCAGGCTTTGTATTACGCGCCATTGCAGGCGGGCTAGTCATACACGTTCCGTTTACCCCTTGGTTTCTGTTGTGTACGATGCTCCTCTCCCTTTTCCTCGCAATCGGAAAAAGACGGCATGAGCTTTTTTTGCTGGAAAATATCAAGGGAGCTCACCGTAAGGTTTTGGAGCAATATTCCTACGAACTACTGGATCAGTTAAGCGGTATTGTGACAACGGCCACGATAATCAGCTACTCTCTGTTTACATTTACGTCCGGACGCACCATTCATCTCATGTGGACGATTCCGCTGGTGATTTACGGCATGTTCCGCTATTTATATCTGATACATATAGAGAAAAAAGGGGGAGCCCCCGACAAAGTATTGTTTGAGGACCGCCACATTCTGATCACGGTCATTCTCTATGTTGTCAGCGTAGTCGCTATTCTAGCTTACTTTGAATAATATGACTAAAAAGAGGTAGACACCATGTCTCAAAAGCTCGCTCTATTTGATGTCGACAAAACGATCATCTTTAATGATTCCATGTTTTCTTTCCTGTTGTATGGATTAAAGAAAAAACCCGCTTCGCTCCATTGGGTGTTTCTTGCCGGGCTATATTCCGTGTTGTACAAGCTGAACCTGATGAGTGCTGAGCACGCGAAAAGTGCTTTTTTCGGTTTTATCAAATATTTGGACGAAAAAGATCTCAAACAATTTTTTGACACGAAGCTTAAACCGCGGATTTATTCGCAGGCCCTCAAGGAGATGAGGTACAGAAAACAAGAAGGCTATCACATCCTTTTGGTTACCGCATCACCCGCCGCGTACATGAAGTATTTCAATGAATTGAATGAGGTGGATAGCGTAATCGGAACAGAACTTACTATAAAAGAGGGGCGCTACACGGGTACGATCAAAGGAAACAACTGCAAAGGTGAAGAAAAGGTTGTGCGTATCAAGCATTACCTGGCAGAGAAAAAAATTACACCAGATTACAATAATTCCTGCGCTTATTCCGATTCCTTATCCGACATGCCCATGCTAACCTTGGTGAAACACAGTTATTTAATTAACCGTAAAGATACGGCAGGTTGCGAGGGATTGATATGGAGCTTCTGAAAACGGGAAATTCCCGGCATATCGGCAAATGGTTCATGGTCGTTTCCGCATTTTTAACAGCTACCGGGCAACTGTTTTGGAAGTGGGGGCACAGCGACATATTGTACATGGCTATCGGTTTTGTTTGTTATGGGCTAGGTGCGATTTTCATGATTAAATCGTTGGCGCTGGTAAAGCTGTCTGTGGCCTATCCACTTATGTGCATAAGCTATATTGTCGCGTTAATTTACGGGGATATGTTTCTGGGCGAACCCATTACATTGAAAAAGATGGCCGCCGTCGTGCTTCTCGGGATTGGAGTGACTCTAACCTCCTATGAAAAATGAACCGCTGCTGTTATATCTGCTCCTCATAATGATGACGTTGTTTGGTTCTCTTGGCAGTGTTTTTTTCAAAGGATTCACTTCCAAGAAACGATATTCCCTTTTACTCATTGGCTTTGCTTCATACGGAATTGGCGCACTGCTGAATATCTACCTGCTGAAAAAACTTCCGTATACCCTTGTAATGCCGGCAAACGCTCTTACATTTCTTTGGGCGCTTCTATTTGCAAAGATCTTTTTCAAAGAAACAATTGATATCATAAAAATTTCCGGCCTCGTTTTTATTATTTCCGGCCTGCTTCTCCTCCTGTGGTAAAAATAAAACACGTTAAGATTGGTGGTTGAATATGTCGTTTTACAGCTATTATTTTCGAGATAAGAAGGATAACTACATAGCCGCAGCCCTATGGCTCGTTTTTTTTGTTGGGTATGTACTTGTTAATATGCCATACGTTCAGTACATAAAAGAAAACGCTGATATACTGAGTGCTGCCAATCCATTTTACAACGCTCCCTTTTCTCTGAACTTATTTAACTTCGACCCTTCTATGGAATACGGCAGCTTCACGGCATCCGTCATTCACCCTTTATATAATTTCCTAACGGCTCCGCTTACTTATTTGTCAGCCCATTCGCTCGGCAATTCGCTTTACCTCCTGCTACAGTCGGCTGTTAACGCACTGACCACAGTTATTCTTTTTTTTATAATGCGCAGAAGCGGATCAAATCCACGGATTTCAATTCTGTTTTCTGTTTTTTTTGGCGTAAGCTCCTATAGCCTCTTTTCCTCATTCATTCCAGATTCTTATCCCTACGCTCAGCTGGTTATAGTTTTGTCTGCTGGCTATTTGCAGAAAAGCCGTGACTTAGCTTCATTTTCGGTTATTACCGGAGCATTTCTGGCGTTGCTGAACTTTGGGGTTACTTCCACAAACCTTATTACCTTCACCGGTGCGCTGTTTATTAGTATATTTGATCCCGGCCAAAGGAAAAAAACATTGACGCGGTTTGCGGTTATTATGATCGGTTCCCTGCTGCTGCTCATTGCTTTCACAGGACTGCAATATGCTATGTTTTCAGGCAGAACATGGATTTCCAATCTAGAGGGAGGCATGTCGAACGGTGCATTACGTTATGTCTCGCCTTTTTCATTCGCTCAGCACTCCAGCTTATTTAACATGCTGACTGTCAATCCGGTGCTAACACCGAATGTCATATTAATTGATCCCGGAATCGTTGCCTTTGTTACGGACTTAAATAAGCCTTATCCGCTATATGTCCCTATTGTAGGCTTCGGGCTGATCTTCATGGCCTTGCTCGGATTTATAAAAGGGGTACGCACGCGAGAAGCGTGGTCAATGGCCATTTATGTTCTTTTTGCATTTCTGCTGCATGTAGTCGTTGGCTTTGGCCTGGCAGCCTACAAGTATGACATGTATTTGTATGCCGGTCATTATCTATTCGCGTTCTTTCCTCTTGCAGCCGGGTTTGTAAGAGATGTAGTGAACCGTACTGTACAAAAAATACTGGTCGTTCTTCTCAGCCTATTGGTTCTTACAACACTAGCTAACAATATAGTAAAGCATTATTCAACTTTAGATTACATCAAATCGGCTTATACGGAGGTTATAAACTTTTCTGATAAGTAAAAAAGTCCCGATATATCAAGAAAGTTGTTTTCTAGGACTAAATATGTTGTTTCTTAGCAAAATACACACCGCACTCAATATCAACGATAGTAATCCCCCTACTCCGATGTATTGTGTACCGATTGCTGATATAAATAATCCACCTACAGCTGTACCCATTGTTGTTCCTATATTAGCGGATGATAAAAATAATCCATTAGCGAAATCAGGAGCTTTGGGAGCTGCGGACGTGATCCAATATTGAGCGATATTCCCTCCAATACCGGCTAATATTCCCCAAACCAAAGTAATGATAGCCATAGGTACAGTGAACTGTCCAAATGAGAATAATACGATGTAAACTGCTCCTAATGCGAAAGGAAAAGACGCTACAGTTTTGATGGCATTTTTAATAAGTAACTTCCCTGCCACAATGTTTCCAATAACATTTGCCCCACCGTATACAACTAACATTAAACTAATCGTCTTTCCAGAAATATTAGTAATGGTTTCAAGATACTCAGCAAGGTAACTATAAACCCCAAATATTGCTGAATTTATAAAAATAACAGCGGCAATGGAAAGCCAAGTAATTGAATTTTTTAATACGCTTAATTGTGATCCGTAAGAAAGTCTTTCCTTAACAGGCATAGATGGTACAAATAGTAATGTAGCAATGAATGTTAAAGCATTAATGATAGCAAAGAATAACATGGCCATTTCAAACGAAGTTTCACTAGCAATAAAACTAGTGATTGGCACACCAAGTACCATACCTGCAGATACTCCCAACATTATTTTAGAAACAGCTTTTGGAGCTTCATCATTGCTTACTGAGTTAGCAGCTACTGTAAATGCCATGGAACAATAAATTGGATGAAAAATAGCTGGAATCACACGAGCTATTAATGCAATTGTAAAGTTTGATGCAAATATCGAGACAATGTTACCCAGAACGAAAACACCGAGTACAAGTAACATTGCCTTCTTGCGATTCATACCCGAAAACAATAGCGGCATACTTGGAGCAGATATTGCAACAGCAAGTGCAAAGAGACTCACAAACAACCCTGCTTTTGATACACTGACATCATAGTAATCAGCAATTAAAGGTAATATACCAATAACACCCATTTCAGTATTTAAAATACCGAAAACTCCTACCGTCAATATAAATATAAGCAAATTACTTCGTTTAGCCATAAAAATTCATCTCCAACCTTCCTTCCTTACTTCTTCTTTTTTTTAATACAAAGCAACAATAACCCTTAAAGTCGACTTTAAGTCAAGAAACATTCTTAAATGCCCGGAAGAAGATGAAAACGCGATGTTGCATTAAAGTACACTTTAAGGTCTATAATAAAACCTAATAGATTTATGAAGGATGGATACAATGGAAATTCATATAAAAGAAGCAGCAGAAAAGATAGGTTTGCCTACACATACACTCCGATATTATGAACAAGAGGGTCTTCTACCTTTTATAAAAAGAGATGAAAATGGAAATCGTATTTTTAACGAAGCAGATTTATTATGGTTAGAGCTTATTGTATGTTTACGGAAAACTGACATACCTCTTTCAGAGTTACGTGCGATCGTGGAATTAACAAAAGAAGGAGACAGTACAGCCTCGCAACGCAAACAGATATTTGAAAAACATAAAGAGAAAATGATGGAGAAACAAAGAGACTTGGATAACGCTTTTAGAAAAATTGAATCGAAAATAGAATACTACGATGATTTAGAAAAGAAGTACCACAAAGAAAAGCTTAATTAATTATTAACATTTTCAAAAAAACCTTTGCCTTAAAGTCAACATTTATAACAATAGATATTAAGTTTAGTGGCATTTGCCACTCTGATATTCACAGTGCATTCGGTGCTCATGCTATGGGTGCTGAAGTAACAATATTGAGTCGCTCTAATAATAAGAAAGAGGAAGCATTGAAATTTGGTGCAGATCATTACTTTACGACAAGTGATCCCGCTACATTTACCGAATTAGCAGGTCGTTTTGATCTGATCTTAAACACCGTGTCTGCGAATCTGGATGTTGATGCCTATTTATCCCTGCTTCGTATTGATGGAACACTTGTAAATGTTGGTGCACCAGTTGAACCAGATAAGTATCATGTATTTTCATTAATTATGGGTCGTCGCAGCATTGCAGGTTCACTCGTTGGTGGAATTCGTGAAACCCAAGAAATGCTCGATTTCGCAGCTGAACACGGCATTGCCCCTATGATTGAAGTGATCAGTGCAGACCAAGTCGAAGAATCGTATGAGCGTGTCCTCAAAAGTGATGTGCGGTATCGATTCGTTATTGACATCTCTACTTTATAACTTTCATTAGGAACGAGTAAACTTGGAGGGGATATTTTTTATGGCCAAAAAAAGGGCAAGTATTTCAACAATATACGGAAGATTTCAAGATGGCGGCGGTGAGGGAGTTTCTTAAGGGATCAGCCAGGTAAGGAAGCACTGAGATGGAGAAGCATTCGATACCCGTAAGGGCTCATCCAGTCCCATAAAGGGACGCCCACGCACATCATTTTCCAGTATTGAGGAAGAACGGGATTACTTGAAAGCACAGAATTTGAGACCAGGGGACAATTACCAAACTATCGAGGCGCTACGTGACCTACACGGCGTTACACGCGTATTAGCCATTGCGGGACTGCCTAAAGTTGTACCTTTATCAGTAGCTCAAACAACGCGCGCCGATTGAGTATCGACACGCGCTGGCTGCTTAGCTTTTTTCATCTGTCTACTTGACAGGGGTATGACCAAATGATCATTGACAGAAGTCTTTTTTTCAAATTATCGATAGGAGTCTTAGCAAGGCTTTCCTCAGATTACTTCGCCGGATAAAATCCCTTCAACAAATCACGCATTTCTTGCTTGATATTAATATCCGGACGTTTTTCTTTGGCTAAACCTTCAGCCTCTTCCACCGTGGACACCAAACCCAGCTCAAGCAATAATCCTGTGGCCACGGTTCCTGTGCGGTTCCGTCCTCCGGAGCAATGAAAATATACAGACTTGCCGCTGTCTACCGCTTCTTTAACAGCTTGAATGGCTGCTTTCACGGAAGCTTCCTGGCCGGACTTATCTTCCACGATCGGATAATGATGGCGGGTTACTTTAGCTGGAAAGCCTTCAACCTCGCTTCCTTTATCTCTCAAATCAAACACATCTGTAATGTCTTGCTCCCGCAGAGCTTCGGTCAAGTCATTTTCCCCGCCAATATAGACTTTATTCTGAATAAGCTCATGATAATTTGCCATTTTACTTCTCTCCCATGTGTTTAGCAGCAGTTACTTCCGCCACTTATAGTTAGTCCTGCACCTTGTTCATCCTGAACCAAATCAAGTGTAATTCCGTTGATCTGCTCAGCAACCCGTGAATCCACTGCAACCTCGACCTCATTGACTCGAGTGACAGTATCATTCTCTTGTGGTTTCTCAAGCGACAACTGGTAGCTGGGTCCACAACATCCTGCTCCAGCATAGCCAAACCGTAAGGTGGAAACTCCTGCTTCCTTCATCATGTGCTCGATAAACGATTTAGCTTCATCGGTAATGACCATTCATCTCACTCCTTCTATTTCGAAATATTTCCAGCCAGACCTTTAAGCTGTGTGTACCCCGTGACTTCATTCGGTTGCCAAGGGATGAGTGCTGCATAACCCTCAGATATTTGAAGCACCTGCTCAATCCATTCTTGTTCGGCATGAGCTCGGCCGCTAAGCACAGGATCTATCGTTCCTGCAGCAGCAAAGCTTTGATTGATCGCCCACCATTTTGTAGGAATGCCGGCGCGTTTCAGATCTTTCTCCAGACGCGAGGCTTCATAGACAGGTGTAGCCTCCGCTAAAGTGACGATCACGACACTAGTTTCCTTGGGATCACGAAGCCTTGGCAGCAAATGTTGAACCGAATCCGGAATCAACCCCGAGGAACGGGCAATCTCCTTATGATATTCCTGAGTCGCATCCAGCAATAACAAGGTGTGGCCTGTCGGTGCCGTATCAATAACTACGATCTCTTCTTCGGAACGTTCGACCAAATCGGCAAAAGCTCGAAATACAGCGATTTCCTCCGTACATGGGGAACTTAAATCCTCTTGGAGAAAGGCAAGCCCTTCCTCATCGAGCGAATCTGCATTTTGGTTCATGACTTCATTCCGGTATCTTTCCAGTTCAACCTTGGGATCGACACGGCTAAGGGTTATTCGATTAGGAGCTTCTCCAAGAACATATTGCAGGTGGGCTGCCGGATCAGTGGTGCTCAGATGAACACGATGTCCACGTTCGGCAAGCCCAACCGCAATGGCAGAAGCAACCGTTGATTTCCCAACGCCTCCTTTGCCCATCGTAAAGATCACCCGGATACCAGCGGCGTCCAGATCATTAATCAGGGTTCCAAGAGGCGGAATTGAAATGTTCTTATCCTCGGCTTCTATGAGTTCAGTCCTTTTAGGAGTCGAGGTGAAAAATTCACGTAAATTTAGTATCCCGTTCACGTTAAATGGAGCTAATGGAATACGATAACTCGGCATCGATTGAAGTTCATCCGGCATTTGCTCCAAGTCGCGTATCTGCCTGTTATAAAATCCTTCAGCTACAGGATCTTCCTCGGTGTAAGAAGACAATACCCCATTAATAATTAGCAGCTGATTTTCCATACCGGTTCCCTTCAGTTCGGAAGACGCGCGGGCCGCTTCCAGCAAGGGCGAATGTTCTGGACGGGTGACCAGAATAAGTGTGGTCTGATCTCGATCCGATAAGGTTCGCACCGCCTCGTTATACAGTGTTTTCTTAGACTCCAATCCTGCCAGAGGGCCCAGGCAAGAGGCACCATGCGTACTTTCATCCAGGAATCCACTCCACGCAGATGGCAGCTGCAATAAACGCAGCGTGTGACCTGTAGGTGCGGTATCAAACAAAATATGATCAAATTCAGTTTTCAACTGGTCATTGGTCAAGAGCGTCGTAAACTCATCAAAAGCTGCAATTTCCACGGTGCAAGCCCCTGATAATTGTTCTTCCATGGTAGCGATCACCGTATCTGGCAAAACTCCCCGGTAGGGAGCAACCACTTTAGTTTTGTATTCTTCCGCAGCCGTTTCCGGGTCTAAATTCGCAGCAAACAGCCGAGGAACTCCCTCAATCGGGGCCGGATGATTAGAGAGCTCCATTCCAAAAACATCCTGCAGATTGGAGGCGGGATCGGTGCTTACGAGCAGAACGCGTTTACCCGAGTCCGCAAGTGCGACTGCTGCTGCACAGGCTGTTGAGGTTTTACCTACGCCTCCTTTGCCTGTAAAGAACAGATATGGCGTGCGCAGTATCGTAAGTGGATCAAACCCGATAGACATGTCGCCCCTTCTTTCCCTTATTGTGATTTCACTTTAAGCTCTAAACGCACTTTTGGCTTCGTCGTAAGCTCTGAGGCGGGAATCCCCGTCCATGCTTCCAGTTCTTCATTCGAAGGATACCCCTGTTTTTTTGCCACTTGGCCGTCTACAAGAATCACAGGTAATACGTCTGGTCCTTCGTCGGTCAATAACTGTTTGACGACCTCATTTCTCACAAAAGCATCCGGCTCACTGGACAAGTTATATCTGGACACGCTAACATCTTTTTTCTTCAAATTGTGAACGACCGCAGACATGCGGATTAATTCCGGATCAACGCCTGGACCACAGACTCCTGTAGAGCAGCACATCGCTGGATCATAAATTTCAATGGATTTCATGAACATAATCTCCTTTCTTCAGAAAAGCAGCCGGATGATCCCGGCTGGTTTATTCATTATTCGCCGGTTTCAGCAAATTGTTTAATGCGTGCTCCGACCTGGTCACGTACACGTTGGAATACAGCCCATTTTTCTTCTTCATTACCTTGTGCTTTGGCCGGGTCATCAAACCCCCAGTGTTCACGTTTCACCTTCGGCGGTGTAATAGGGCATTTATCTGCGGCATCCCCACATAAAGTGACGACCAAATCCGCGTTATTAAGTAGATTTGAATCAATGATATCGGATGTTTGTCCCGAGATATCAATACCCACTTCATTCATGGCTTGGACGGCTTTCGGATTCAGACCGTGTGCTTCAATACCGGCACTGTAAACGTTCCAGCTGTCCCCCAAATATTGTTTAGCCCAGCCTTCCGCCATCTGGCTCCGGCATGAGTTCCCTGTGCATAAAAAGTAAAGTGTTTTCTTGTCCATGTGTGATGATCTCCTTTTAAATTAGAATAAGGTTAATCTTAAATATAGGCCCAGCAGCGTAATAAACAGCGTGGGAATCGTCAAAATAATTCCTGTTTTAAAGTACGTTCCCCATGATATCTTCACACCTTTGGTGGATAGCACATGCAGCCAGAGCAGAGTAGCCAGTGAACCGATCGGCGTAATCTTTGGCCCTAAATCGGAACCGATGACATTCGCATAAATCAAAGCTTCTTTAATGACTCCGGTTGTGTTGGTAGCATCGATGGCCAGTGCGTCAATCATGACAGTTGGCATATTATTCATCACAGATGAGATGATTGCGGCAATAAAGCCCATGCCCATCGTTGCTGCGAATAGCCCTTGATTGGCCACGAGCTGAATCACATCGGCGAGTACATCCGTAAGTCCAGCATTGCGCAGTCCATAAACAACGACATACATGCCAACGGAAAAGAATACGACCGCCCAAGGCGCTCCCTTGACCACTTCCATGGTCGGTACGGAAGGGCTTCTTCTTGCCATGAGCAAGAAAAAGATTGCGATAATCCCGGCAACCACAGATACCGGAATGTTCAGGAATTCACTGACAAAGTATCCAACCAGCAGAATCGCAAGAACCACCCAGGATAGCTTGAACATCTTCTTGTCTTTGATGGCCTCTGCCGGATTTTTGAGCTGCGAGCTGTCAAATTGCCGCGGGATGCTTTTTCGAAAGAAAAGGAACAGAACCAGAATACTCGCCCCTAAAGAAAATAGGGTAGGTATAATCATATGTCCTGCGTAATCCATAAAAGTAACTCCAAAAAAATCCGCAGATACGATATTAACCAGGTTGCTGACGACGAGCGGCAATGAAGTGGTGTCCGCAATAAACCCACTGGCGATGATGAATGGAAATACTTTTTTCTCATCAAAATTCAGGGCGCGCACCATGGCAAGTACGATGGGAGTAAGGATCAGCGCTGCCCCATCATTGGCAAAAAACGCAGCCACAACCGCTCCAAGGATGGTGACATAAATAAACATCCGAATGCCATTCCCACGGGCAGCTCTGGCCATATGTAGAGCAGCCCATTCGAAAAAGCCGATTTTATCGAGGATTAATGAAATTAGTATGATCGCTACAAAAGCCAGCGTAGCATTCCACACAATCAAGGTGACATCGAGAACATCGGTAAAACTGACTACACCCACAAGCAAAGCTAATATTGCACCGCCGCAGGCAGACCATCCAATCGATAGATTTCGGGGCTGCCAAATCACAAAAATTAACGTAACTACAAAAATGATACTCGCTAATAGTACCGAAACCAATCCACTAACCTCCATTTAGTCACATGAAATTCTGAGACCTTTTTTATCAAGCTCTTCCAATTCATGATCTTGTGAAGGAACGAAAGCGATCAATTTTTGGATTAATTCATTCTGAGTGCTGTTCGTATTGACCGAATAAAAAATCCATTGGCCTTTCCGGTTCTCTTTAACCAGACCAGCGTCTTTAAGTTTCCGCAAATGTTGGCTGACTGACGGCTGACTCGTCTTGAAAATTTCAACAAGCTCGCATACACAGCACTCTTGCTTCTCAAGAAGCTTCATCATCGTTAATCTTGTCTTATCTCCTAAAAGCTTCAATGTCTGTGAAACTTCGTCCAAATCATCCAAGGCAAAGCTCATGTTGTCTTCCCCCTTTTGCCTCATTATTATATAACTATACACTTATATAATCAAGTGCTAATGTGTCTGGATTCTGAGATTAGCCTTTAATCACAAGCCGCTTCAGTATAATTCTGTTGTAACAAGAAAAGTAAGGTTTGGGTGTCCGGCAATTCATCAAGGATAACCCGAATATAGGGTTTATCATCCACATTCAATGAGTAGTATACCCACTGCCCACGTCTTGTCTCATTCACAACACCCTGTGATTTTAACTTTCTCAAGTGTTGGCTTACGCCGGGCTGGGACATATTTAAGATCTCCACTAAATCACATACACACCATTCTTTATCCTTAAGCAGTCCCAGTATCGTTAGTCTGGTTTTGTCACCCAGCAATTTCAGTTTTTCCGCCATTTCCATATTAAACATATGCACAGTCCTCTCAAGAGTACAAACAAGATGATACATAAATATATAATAATATATTAAAGTTCAAATCGTTTAAAATCAAGAAAGGTTGAAGTCGCTACTAAAAGATGCTATCAAGTTTTAAACGGTCCGTCTTCGATAATCTTTCAATAAACCACTTCATTTTGATATTAATTAAATCTCTGACTTCACGAAATGTACCCATTATTTCCTCTTCAGAACCTGTTGCTTTTGCAGGGTCTTCAAATCCCCAATGCACTTTTTTCACTCTTGGAGGAAGTGCCGGACAATGCTCATCAGCATGTCCGCACAATGTAATAATGATGTCGGATCGAGCGATGAGAGAAAGAGAAACATTATCCGATGTATGAGACATAATGCTTACACCAGCTTCCTCCATTACTTGCACAGCTCGCGGATTTAACCCGTGGGCTTCAAGTCCTGCACTATGGATCTCAAAGCTAGCGTTGTAAAGCATGCTATAATATTTGGCAAATCCTTCAGCCATCTGGCTTCTGCATGAATTGCCGGTGCAAAGAAATAGAATTACAATTGAATCTTGCATAGCAATACCTCCCTGTAAGCTAAGAATAACTCTTATCTTATTGATTGATGCGGTGAGGTATGTTTAACTCCCTCAACAATTCAATAATTTTTAGCCGGATTTCATCACGCGCGGATCTTACATCTTCCAGACGGCCCTCATGGGTTAATGGATCGGCAATATCCCATTGCACATTTTTAATGGCAAACGGTACGACAGGGCATTTTTCATTTAATTGTTCGCATAGCTTTACAATCACATTCGACTGCATAAAAGTCTGCATATCAATACTCTTTGAGATTCTGGTGGAAATATCAATCCCGACTTCTTTCATTACTTCAATCGTATACGGATGAATGTCTCCGGTTTCGAGCCCAGCGCTCTCTGCAATAACCTGCTCACCTCCATAATATCTGGCATAAGCTTCAGCAATTTGACTCCGGCAGCGATTCTGGATACAAAGAAAATAAAGACGTACGGGTTTGGTACTCATCGTCTCCCACTCCTTTTCATATATAAATTATTATATAACTAAATGATTATATACAAAGCCTGCTCTGTGTAAATTCTTTGTTAAATCCCTATCGCTAATCGAAGGATTTTTACCCAAAACGCCCCATAATATAATTTCCGGTTCTTGAGTCCAGCGGATTTGAAAACAAGTCAAACGTTGGAGCGAATTCTATAACTTCTCCACTCAACAAGAATGCCGTCTGATCCGAAATCCGGGCAGCTTGAGCCAGGTTATGGGTCACCATGACGATGGTGTATTCTTCTTTCAACTCTTTTACCAGGTCTTCAATCTTCTGTGTAGAAAGCGGATCTAACGCCGCTGTTGATTCATCCATGAGGAGGATATCCGGGTTCACAGCCAACGCCCTTGCAATACAAAGCCGCTGTTGTTGCCCTCCGGACAAACTAAAGGCCTGCTGCTTCAGGTTGTCCTTCACTTCCTCCCACAAGGCAGCCGCACGCAAGCTTTTTTCTACAATCTCATTGATTTCCGCTTTCTTTGTGATGCCGTGCAGCCGTGGTCCATAGGCGATATTGTCATAGATCGTCATTGGAAATGGATTCGGCAATTGAAAAACCATACCTACACGCTTGCGGAGCATTTCCGTTCGTACCTCTTTACCAAAGATTGATACCCCTTTAATCAGGACATCTCCCTCTGTTCTCATATCCTGAACTTGATCATTTATCCGGTTAATCGTTCGCAGCAAAGTCGATTTACCGCATCCGGAAAGACCGATTAATGCCGTAATGGATTTCTCCGGGATACTCAAGTTTATATTTTGCAGAGCCTGGCGCTCACCGTAATATACATTTAGCTCATTCACTTGGATCACATTCATCAAATAGTCTCCTTAGTTACAAGTTCTTCTGAAACTTATTGCGTAGGGTGACGGCAATCATATTCAGGAAAAGAAGCATGACCAGTAATACAATAATTCCAGCTGCAGCTAAATCATGAAAGTCCGTCTGGGGTTTAGCAATCCAGTTATATATTTGAATCGGCAGTACGGTGAATTGATCCAGCAGATTGTTTGGCAAAAAGGCGACATAAGTCAATGCCCCAATCATAACCAGTGGAGCCGTTTCTCCAATCGCCCGTGAAATGGCGAGAATGACTCCGGTTAAGATACCCGGAAATGCGGAAGGCAGCACAGCACGCTGCACCGTTTGCCATTTTGTCGCTCCCAAAGCAAGAGAAGCATCTCTTCTTGTATTAGGGACTGCCTTAATCGCTTCTTGCGCAGAAACAATGATGACTGGGAGAACAAGCAGCGTCATGGTCAGAGCACCGGAAAGCAAGCTTCGATCCAGATGCATGGTTCTCACAAATATGGTAAGCCCTAAGATCCCGTACACAATCGAAGGGACTCCGGCTAATGTGCTAATATTCAGTTGAATCAGTTTCGTTATCCATCCTTTATTGGTATATTCTTCCATAAAAATCGCTGCACCTACTCCAATCAGAAAAGATAACGGCGCCATAATCAGGACCATATATACCGTCCCGACTAAAGCGGATTTCAGCCCTGAGGAAGAAGCACGTCGGGAAGGATAGTTGGTAAATAAATCGGGAGTTAATGAACTCACACCGTCAATCAGGATCGTCACTAACAGTAATATAAGAGCCAGCACACCCACCGATGTAGCGGCAAGAAACAATAATTTTAAAGCAGAATCTTTTTTCCTTCTGGAAGCAATTTGCCCTGACATCATTAATAAACCTCCCTAAAGCGTTTGGCGATCGCTGATGCCAGTATATTCAGCAAAAAGGTAATCACAAATAACGTAAGTCCTACAGCAAATATCGAACCGTACGCCAGGGAACCATGTGGGGTGTCTCCCAAACTGACTTGTACGATGTAGGAAGTCATGGTTTGAATGCTGTTAAGAGGATTTCCTGTCATTTGCGGCGTTGCACCGGCAGCAATGGTGACAATCATCGTCTCCCCTATCGCACGTGAGAACGCAAGAACAAATGACGAGATGACACCGGAAAGAGCCGCCGGCAACACTACTTGAAGCGCTACTTCCAATCGGGTTGCGCCTAAAGCATACGCGCCATGCCTTAAACTTTTAGGTACGGCTCTCATTGCATCTTCACTCAACGAAGAAACCATAGGAATGATCATCACGCCAACAGCAATCCCCGCACTGAGTGCATTAAACATTCCAGCACCTGGAATTACAGCTTGCAGGATAGGAGATATAAAACTCAAGGCGAAATATCCATATACAATCGTTGGAACCCCGGCCAAAACCTCCAGTACAGGTTTCACCACTTTTTTAACTTTTAGGGACGCGTACTCACTTAAATAAATAGCTGAAGCTAAACCGATGGGAAGAGCAATAAGCGATGCGATGATAGTTACCATCAATGTCCCCATGAGAAGAGGCAATACACCAAAGCTTGTCGGAGCGATAAGGGGAGCCCATTTCGTACCTGTAAAAAATTCAGATATAGATATTTCTCTAAAAAAGGCAATGGATTCCGAAAACAACGTGTATACGATACCGATTGTGGTTAGCACCGAAATAAAAGCGCATAGAAATAGAAGGACTGGAATTATATAGTCGGCAATGCGCAATTTGCTTCTTTTAAACGGATGGTTTTTGATTTCTTGCATCTCACATGCTCCTCGTCTAAAAATATAGATCAAAAATGTGGTACCTCTACATGAGTTTCATGTCGAGATACCACCTGTATTCTTCAAGCACCAACTTTTTTATTGAAGCTTAGCGATCCCTGCGTCATACATTTCTTGCGGCAAGCGGATATAGCCTACCTCTTCAGACAAGTCAGCAGCATGACTCATGTAAAAATCAACAAATGCTTTTACTTCCGGCTTATCCAAAAACGCCTTGTTAACATAGATAAATAGTGGACGTGACAACGGTGCATACGTCCCGTCATTAATCGTTTCAGCAGAAGGAGAAATCGGTCCTTTACCACCGTCAATAGGAACGAGTTTCAGCTTGTCCTGGTTCTCTTCAAAATAAGCGAAGCCGAAATATCCCAGTGCGTATTTCTCGCCTTCCACACCTTGTACCAGCGTGTTGTCATCTTCGCTAAAGGTTACTTGAGCATCATTACGGCTTGCTTGTGCCTCATCATTGATGGTTTCGGTGAAATAATCAAAGGTACCGGAATCTGCACCTGGTGAGAAAATTTTAATATCCTCTGCAGGCCATCCACTCCGGACATCACTCCATTGTTTCACGGTACTGCCGGGTTTGAAAATTTCATTAAGTTCTTTAGTAGTCAAGTAATCTACCCAGTCGTTCTCCGGGTTGACCAAGACAGATAATCCGTCATAAGCTACTTCCAGTTCAATGTATTCAATGCCATTTGTCTTGGCCAGTTCGGCCTCTTCATCCTTAATCGGACGTGATGCATTGGAAATCGCTGTTTCCCCGGCAGCAAAACGTTTGAATCCTCCACCGGTTCCGGAAACACCCACCGTCACACGTACATCTTTATTCTCTTTGCCAAACTCTTCGGCCACTGCTTCTGTTATTGGATAGACCGTACTTGATCCGTCAATTTCAATGGTTCCGGATAATGCAGTCTCTGATGTATTGCTTTGTCCTGCATTGCTTGTATTCTCTTGAGCGGCATTTGTTTCTGCAGTATTAGTAGCACCGTTATTCCCGCTACCGCATGCTGCTAAAGCAAAAGATAGACTCAAAATTGCAACCAATGACATAACCCTTTTCATTTTTCTCATCGCTCCCATTTGAATATATTTATATTACAATATAAGAATATAATTATATTGTAAAAACAGGTTCGTAAATTTATTAACTCTGTGTAAAATAATCTGTTTCTGAAAAAGGAAACCTACTCATTAATAATCTCACTTGGTGTACAAACCCATCTAGAGGGAATGGTTTTGTAAGATAATAAAGTTCATGATCTGCATCACTGGAGAGTTCTGGAGCAGTTGTAAGCAGTAGCATCTGTTCCCCGGAGATCGACGACATTGTATCCTTCAGTGAGCAGTTTATATTTGTAAAGTAAAGCATGTGAGGGTTCGTCCTCGATGAGGATAATCTGCTTGTCTTTATTCATTGTTTCTCCTTCAGTGTTACACTCCTGATGCCGTAATTTCTAAAGTAATCCTTCATTGGTACGCCATACTAAACGATACCCCTTGTTTCTTATCGTTTGAATATCTAATTCTCCTTGAAAGACATCCAGTTTTTTGCGGATCGTGATGATATGATTTTTTATCGTTTTATCCTTTATCTTGGGGCCAGCCGTAGACGTTTTTTGTAATTGAAGCACAGAAATACAACTATCCAGATGCTGCACTAGCTGAATAAATAGATCCATTTCCACGTTACTCAACGTTAAAACATGATCCTTTTTTTTGATTTCAAACTGATCGGGGTAGATTTCAATGTCCCGAACTCGAAACGCCTTCGTGTATGAAGAGATTTGCATGGCATGAAGGACAGGACTATTTTTGTGAAGTGCGGAAGTGATTTTTTGAATCAGTTCAGGAAATTCGATGGGCGTCTGAATGTAATCCACAATATAACTAGACCACTTTCCTGATGATACGCAAGAAGGCTTTCCGATCTCCAAAATAGGAGGACTTCCCATTCTTCTCTTATAGGTTTCTTCATCAAACATTAACTTGTCATTCAGCTTTGAATCCAGAAGAAGTAGATCGCAAGCAGGAACCGAATGGCCTGAATCAAACGAAGTCTCACTCACCATATAGCCTTGGTTAATGAGTCCATGGCGAAGTAAACTGCTAATCGTCCGGTCAGAGTGCAGTATCCAAATTCGCTTTGGAAACAAATCAACCCAAGTCTCTTTCAACTTCCACACCTCTCACTTCTTCGCATATAATCTTATGCTTATATTTTAATATATACTTCAAACAAATCAAGTTATATTTTATTACTACTGAAACAAATACAAGCCAAATCCTTAAACAAAGGATTTGGCTGCGAATAACAAATCAAGAATCTTATCATCCGCCTTACGGTTCATGCCCCGATACGGATAACAATGAATATGGATCGCAGGATTAAAATTAATTTCGATAATACTGTAGTTTTGATCTGTTGCTTCTTCGTTAATATCATTGATCATCATGTCGACTCCGCAGAATGTGGCTCCGGCAGCCTTGGCAGATTGAATGGCAATCTGCTTATAGCTTATTGGAATTTCATCTGTAAAGTCGATACTATCCCCGCCTGTACTAATGTTGGAATTCTCCCGCAAGTAGACGACCTCACCTAAAGTTGGTATATCGGAGGGGTGTTTATCCTGGATTTTCAAAAACATCTTTTCGGCCTCACCTAATTTAATCCGTTCAAGGGGGGTTCTATACCCTTCTCCTCTTAATGGATTTTTATTTTTTTCATGGATCAGCTGTTCAATGGTCTGAACTCCATCCCCAACCACATTGGCGGGTACACGATGCAAGATCCCAACGACCTCATCCCCCATGACAAGGAAACGGTATTCTTTTCCCGTAATAAATTCTTCAAGCAAGACGGACCGGTCATGTTCAAAGGCCATATCAAAAGCTTGTTTATAATCATCTTTCGTAAAACTGTTCGTGAAAATCGTAATACCTAGTCCAAAATTCGTCGACTTCGGTTTAATTACAACTTTCCGATCCTGATGAACCCCATAATCCAGCATGGCATCTTGCAGATTTCGATAGACTTTCCCACCCGGAACCCGAATACCCCGCTGCTTCAGAACTTCTTTGGTCACGATCTTATTCTCCATAATCAGAACAGTACTGTATGAATCCAGGGATGTTTTCGTTGCCTGCTTCACATATTCCTTATGTTCACCCTTTTGTAATACAACAAAATTGTCATCACGATCAATAAGCTCAAAGCGGATACCGCGCTTCACGGCTGCTTTTAATAAGAGCTGTGTTGATAATTCTAAATCTTCATAGCCAGCAAACCTGTATCCAGTTTCGAGACTATTAGTCGCATACTGCTCAGCTTTATTTAAATGATAACGCAAGTAAGAAGAACCTTGAATTTCAGATTTAATGATGGATGCATGGCTGAGAGCAGGGTTAACGATGATTCTCTTTTCATGTTCCAGCAGATCAAGCCATTGCTGATTATCCGGCTTTATGAGTTTCAGCATTTCATGCATCTCATCAAGTATGGCCATGGCCTTGTTCTCCATGCTTACCACAGTTCCACGATCATAGATTCTCCCTTGAAGACCTTCCATCATAAGAGTATCCACATTTACGTTTGCTTGTTGCTGTTCCTCTTTAGTAAAGGGTTCATCGTCCCTCAGAAGCATATAAATCAGAAATAGATGAATGAACTGCAGGGTTTGCAGACTAATGCCATTTTTATAAAGCGGGTTTAAATCGAACATACGCAGTTCTACATAAGCTATACCAATTTCAAGCAGTTCTTGAAGTGTATTTTCGCTTTTTGCCGGTTTCATACGAATGGGACTATAAAATTCCTTCACGCTTAGTAAATCTTTAGAGAGAACTAAATTCCGCAAATCCTGGACATATTCTTCTGTTGAATCAAAAGAAACATAAAGGGGTTTTTCATTTCGATATCCGCAAACACTATTACGAAGTGAATTCATATTAGGAAAATAGTAGCTTTCTTTATCCAGCTGATTGCTTAAGGCAACACATTGTTCAATATATGATTTATTAAAAACAGGGCTGGCTCCTGTCAAATAAATAAGCAACCAACGGTATTTCAAAATATTACGTGCTACCTTTAAGTACAGCCCATCCTTAAAATGCTTATATCCATCTTTGCTTTTTGCAGCTACATATAGCTTTTTAAGAAAATCCTCGTTAAACGAAAAATTATAATGGATTCCACTAAGCAGCTGCTTTTTCCGCCCATACTTCTGAGCTAACTCGTGTCGATACGAGTCCTCCATAGGATCATTCATCCTCGCTATTGGAATATCTTCTTCACGCGGCAACGCGGGAGGATTGCTGCTGGGCCATAAATATTCACCCGTTAATTCCTGCATCACGATATCTTGCAGCGCTTCAAGGAAATGATAGGTCTCCTCAATAGAATGAAATACGGGAGTAATCATCTCAACCTGGCTTTCCGAAAAATCCGTTTTGATATAGGGGTTATCGATTTTGTCTCCAAATGCTTTTGGATGAGGGGTTAGTGCAAGATTTCCTTCCTTATCGACTCGGGTGTTCTCCTTCTCCAGGCCAAATTTCCCCATAAAAAGTTCTTCACTCAAGTTGTTATCGATAATGGAATTAGTTAAATTTAATTTTACTGAAACCATGTTAAGTACCTTCCTTCATTTCAATTTAGTTGCATTTTGCAATTATTATCGAAAAATAATAGCCTTTTGAAGGCGTGTGATAAATTTATTTACGATCAAAGTAAAAACCGCGCTCTCTTTATTGTCATCAAAATCATAAGCCATTTAATTGTAATTTGCAAACATTATTTTTACATCAAACTAATAAAAAAATCCCGTTATAACCATATAGGGATCCATAGCTAGGTGTACCACAAAAAGGGAGAGTACCCATGCAAGGAAACGATTGTTCCACCTACCTGGATGCCGGTCTGGCAGTAATAAGCACGATATAAGATTGAAAAAGTCCTGATACATCAAGGTTTCTTGATCATCAGGACTGAAATAGTTGTGCCAAATTGAAATTACAAATCGGTGCCAAACCATATTCCAAACGGTGTCAAAGTGAATTACAACTTACAAGGCGGATAGCCCGGGATCTTAACCCCGCTGCCGCATCGCCTCAAACAGCAAAATCGTAGCTGCCATCGCCGCGTTCAACGATTCGGCCCGGCCCGCCATCGGGATGATGATGCTCTTGTCGACGAGCTGCGCCGTTTCGGGCGAGATGCCCTTACCCTCGCTGCCGATAAGCAGCCACTGGCTGCCATGAAAATCATGCTGGTAGCACGACTCTTCGCCTTGCAGCGATGTGCTTACCAGCATGGCTCCACGATCGGCAGCCTGAGGCAGGATATCACTGAGATCTCCCTCCACTACCGGGAGATGGAACATCGAGCCCATCGTGGACCGGATGGTCTTGGGGTTGTAGAGATCGGCGCAGCCTTGGCCGAGGATGACTCCGTCCGCTCCTGCAGCATCCGCGCTGCGGATAATAGTTCCGACATTGCCGGGGTCTTGAACACCGTCAAGAACAACGACCAGGCTATCCGGCTTGCTCAGGATCGCTTCGACCCCGTGCTGCTCCTTCCGGACGATGGCAAATACAGGCTGAGGGGTATTCGTGCTGCTGCACTTGGAAATGATCGCCGCTGTGACACCGATTACCTCCATGCCCTGAACCGCCTGAAGAAGTCCTTTCAGCTCAGCTGGAACTCCTTTGTCAAGATCGTACGCCAGGCATTCCACGTCAGCCTCGGCCATCAGCGCCTCTTGTACCAGATGAATGCCTTCAACGATATATTTAGAGGCTCTGTCGCGGTGCTTTTTCTCCTGCAGCCCAGCCCATTCTTTAACCCGCGTATTTTGCGGAGACATAATTTCCATAGTATATCCTCTCAGTCACTTCAGTTTCTTAATTACTTTACTTTAATATAAAGACCATGTTGCACTCATGGAGAGGAAGTTTGAAACTGTAGGAGCGAAGCTTTCGCCTTTGTCCACGGATTTCGACCGCAGAAGGCGGTTCAAATCATAGAAATCTGTGGACAACAGCGACCGGAAGTTCAAACATTCCTCGGAATGATGCACTATATAGGTCTTCCACCGCTATTGATAAGCCATTTCCAGCTTCGCCAGATTATCCTTCCGTCCAACGATAACAAGCACATCGCCTTCAACCAGCCGATCCTCTGCACGGGGCGAAATATTCATTTCCTCCCCTTGGCGAATAGCCATTACGTTGCAGCCGTATTTCGCGCGGATGTTAAGCTCCTGCAGATTTTTGCCCAGCATTGCCCCGGATACCTTCATATCCAGAATACTGTAGTCCGGCGACAACTCAATATAATCAAGGATATTGGGCGAGGCCAGATGATGCGCTACCCGCAGTCCCATATCCCGTTCAGGATAAATTACTTTATCTGCACCGATTTTGCTTAATACTTTACCATGCAGCTCACTCTTGGCTTTGACCAGAATTGCGGGTACACCGAGATCCTTCAGAATCAGCGTTGTCAAAATGCTGGCTTGAATATCTTCACCAATCGCCACAACCACCACGTCAAAATTACGGATGCCCAGTGCGCGCAGCGCTTCCTCGTCCGTTGAATCAGCAGATACGGCATGGGTTACAATATTCGATATCTCCTGCGTCCGCTGCTCGTCCGCATCGATTGCCAGCACGTCAAAGCCCATGCCGCTGAGCGCTCTGGCTACACTAGATCCAAAACGTCCCATTCCAATGACGGCATATTGTTTTTTTGCCATGTCTATGTACCTCCCGTAGCTTTTTACATCTCAAATAGTATAGCATACAGGCCCATAAACTTGAATTTTCATGTTAATCGCAGGGTACATTATATCCGAGGCCATACACTTTGCATACCTTAAGGAGGTACTAAATGTCGATTACACTCGATTTGCGCCAGGCGATCATCCATAAAGTGCATGGTCAGTCTGAAGCCGATTTACGAAATATGATTGAGGGCTCTGTGGACGGACCAGAAGCGGCGCTGCCGGGGCTTGGAGCCGTTTTCGAAATGATGTGGAAGAACCTGGATACCGCCAAGCAGGATGAACTGGTTTCTTTACTTCATAAGCATCTGAAGACGATATCCCCAGGGCAGATCACATCCTAATTCAGAAGGCAGCTTACTAAAAAACCTCCGCAGCACCATGTGTATTAAACACATGAAGGCGGAGGTTCTTTTAATCATTCATTAGTACATGCGGCTTAATCCTCAGATTAAGTTAAATACCTTACGGCGCAGTCTCCAGGAACTTGGCCGTCGGATTCTTCTCAATCGCCGTACGCATTGCGTATTCGTTCTCGAACAGCACCACATAGTTGCCTTTTTTATCCGTTACCAGGGTAGAGTTAATCCGGAACTTGCTCGGATCCGGCTTGTTCTCATCCACAATCCAGCGGGCGAATTGATACGTCATCCGCTGCAGCTGTATATCTACGCCATATTCACCCTTCATGCGGTATTCGAATACCTCGAATTGCAGCTGTCCGACCACACCTAGTAGAATATCGTCAAAGCTGACCGTGCGGAACACCTGAATCATGCCCTCTTCCGTCAACTGATCGATTCCCTTCTGGAACTGCTTTGATTTCAACGCGTTTTTGATGCTCACCTTGGCGAAAATCTCCGGCGAGAACGTTGGCAGTTCGTCAAATTCAATATCGCCGGCTTGGCTTAACGTATCCCCAATCCGGAAAATACCGGGATCGAACAGGCCGATGATATCGCCAGGATATGCTTCTTCAACGATATCGCGATCCTGTGCCAAAAACTGCTGAGGCTGGGACAGCTTAATGTCCTTGCTTGCACGGACATGCTTTACGCTCATCCCACGCTCGAACTTACCGGATACAATACGCAGGAACGCAATTCGGTCACGGTGGGCCGGATTCATGTTTGCTTGAATCTTGAACACATAACCTGTGAACTTCTCATTCATCGGTTCAATCATTCCCGCAGTACTGCGACGCGGCTCCGGCTTCGGTGCAAGCTCCAGGAAATTGTCCAGAAATGTCTGTACGCCGAAATTATTAATGGCACTCCCGAAAAATACAGGTGTTATTTCACCACGAAGCACTTTGTCATAATCAAATGGGTCTCCAGCAACATCAAGCAGCTCCAGATCCTGACACAGCTGGTCATGCAGATACTCTCCAGCCATTTCACGAATAATAGGATCGCGGTAACTCTCAACCTTCTGTACCTTAATAACGGAGTGGTCATCTCCCTGGAATAGCTCTACCTGGTTCTTCATCCGGTCGTATACACCGCATAATTCGCGGCCGCTGCCAATCGGCCAGTTCATAGGTACCGAACGGATTCCAAGTACGTTCTCCAGCTCTTCCATCAGATCAAACGGACTGCGGCCTTCCCGGTCCAGCTTGTTAATGAATGTGAAGATGGGAAGACCCTTCTTGGCACATACCTGGAACAACTTAATGGTTTGCGTTTCCACACCCTTGGCAACGTCAATCAACATGACCGCACTGTCCGCAGCTGTGAGTGTACGGTAAGTGTCTTCACTGAAATCCTGATGACCCGGTGTATCCAAAATATTTACACGGTGGTCCATATAGTCAAATTGCATTACAGAAGAAGTTACGGAGATTCCCCGTTGCTTTTCAATTTCCATCCAGTCGCTTGTTGCATGCTTGCTCGCCTTGCGGGCTTTAACCGTTCCCGCCAGCCGGATAGCGCCGCCAAATAACAGCAGCTTCTCCGTCAAAGTTGTTTTACCCGCATCCGGGTGGGAAATGATCGCAAACGTTCTGCGTTTATCCACTTCCTTCTGCAGTTTCTGATCCGGTGCTTTGCTCATTATACATATCCCTTCATTGGTCAATTATGTTCATCACTGGGTCCATCGAGGTCCGCTTCCAGTTCAAGCATCCTTTTCAGTATATCAAAATCCGGCAGACATTATCTATAAAAGTCCCAGACTTCTACAAAAAAATCCCCCTGCAGCCTCTGCAGGGAGATTGTATTCGCATTTCTCTTAAAGCTTCGGCTTTTAGTTGTTCAGCCGCCATACCACATTATCTTCTTCCTGACCGTTCACCGGCCACCAGTGAAAGCCTTCTTTCTCCAGCAGTTTATCTGCTTCTACCGGGCCCCATGAACCTGCAGGGTAGGAAGCCAAATCCGTGCTTTCTTCCTTCCACGCCTTCGCAATACGGTCCACGAACGACCATGCGGACGATACCTCATCCCAGCGGGTGAAATAGGTGGAGTCTCCGCGTGCAGCATCATTGAGCAAGCGCTCGTAAGCTTCCGGCGAGTTGATGCCAATCATACAGCTCTGGCAGAAATCCATAGCCAGCGGCTGAATTTCCGACTCCGAGCCCGGCTTTTTGGCATTGATTTTTACATAGATGCCTTCCATCGGATTGACGCGGATTACGAGCAGGTTCGGCTCCAGATTATGCTTTTGTCCCAAATAGACATTGGTAGGCATACCCTTAAACTCCACAACCACTTCCGTTGTCTTCACAGGAAGACGTTTGCCGGTACGAATATAGAAAGGAACGCCCGCCCAGCGGAAGTTGTCTACAAATACGCGGGCAGCAAAATACGTTTCCGTATTGGATTCAGGATTCACCTTGTCCTCCTGGCGGTATGCCGGAAGCGACTTGCCTTTATAGAGGCCTTGAGTATATTGTCCGCGCACGACATTCTCACGAACTTCATCAGAGGAAGCGTAAGGACGCAGCGAGCGCAATACCTTCACCTTCTCATCACGGATATCTTCAGCCAGCAGTCGGCTAGGCGGCTCCATCGCAATCATGGTCAGCAGCTGCAGAATGTGGTTTTGACCCATATCCCGCAAGGCTCCGGCATGATCATAATACCCCCCGCGTTCTTCTACACCAACTGTTTCACCCAGTGTGATCTGGATGTTGGCAATGTGCTTATTGTTCCAGAGCGGTTCGAAAAAGGCATTCGCAAAACGGATTACTTCAATGTTCTGAACCATTTCCTTACCCAGGTAATGGTCGATCCGGTAAATCTCCTCTTCCTTGAACACCTGCCGGATTTGCTCGTTCAGCTTCTCAGCCGACTCCAGGTCGTAACCGAATGGCTTCTCAATGACGAGGCGTTTCCAGCCTTCACCGTCCAGCATGCCGCCAGCCTTAAGGTTGAACGATACACTTCCGAACAGTTCAGGAGCAAGAGCCAGATAGAACATGCGGTTACCCGGAATGTGGAACTTCTCCTCAAGAACTTCGGTTTGAGCCCGTAATTCACGGAACCCGTCAATATTATTGATATCCAGAGATTTGTATTCAAAATGCTCTACAAATTGGGTCCATTCACTCTCGTCCCCTGCCTGATAACGACAGAATTCACGAATGGAGTTTCCAATGTCACTTCTGAATTCTTCCTGAGTGCGCGGGCGACGCGCTACGCCGATTACCGCAAAATCGTGCGCCAGCTTGCCTTCGCGGTACAAGCTGTAAATCGCCGGGAAAAGCTTACGACGGGCTAAATCTCCGGTAGCCCCAAATATAAAAAATACAGCACCGGGTGTTTGCAGTGCGTCAAGGGTTTGATTTTCAGCCATGGCTCCTCATCTTTCTGTATGTAATATAGTTTTATTGACAACCATTCTCAGCATCGAATACATTATGAAAATTGCGTGACGACGTGAACTCATTTTATCACATTCTTAAAAATGATGCTATCACATTCCTGACTAATTTTCTCGGAATTTCGTAAATTTCCATTAATGTTTCTTATTATTCACTATACTTCGACTTATATAACTTCATATCTATACGATGGCATCAGTATTCTATCGTTATTAATGGGAACCCAATTGTAACACGGCTGCTGCCTTTTTTAACATCCTTATGAATCGCTGCCTGCAGGGCTATCTTGTGGTTTCCGCTCATTACGGATCGCTGCAAAGCAGGAGTGTTGTAAGAATGGCTGGCCGTGGTTTCGTCTTCGTAGGTTTCCAGTACAGAAAGCTCGGCTAGTTGCCCGTTCATGGTCTGTTCCGTTAACAGCAGCGCTTCCCGGGGGTCCCCCTCCTCCTTCGCAGTACCCTGCAATGAGGTGTTCCATTCCGCTTTGACCCCGGCCTTCCGCAATTTCGTGCCTGCTTCTTCCGCTGCGGCCTGCAGATCTGGAGCATTTAACAAATCCGGCGTCTCCAGGGTTACAATCACATAACTGCGTCCGTCTCCAAGCTCGCTCCAGAACATGGTAGTCTGAAAACCGGCTCCGCTGGCAGCCGAGCGGTAAGTAAGATGCTCCTCCCCGTCGTCCCGGCTTGCCTCTCCCAAACCTAACGCAGCAGACAAATCTGTAGCAGCAGCACCAGCCTCAGGACCGTCACCGTTGTATTCTCCCTGCCATTTCAATACCAGGCGAAGGGGGGAACCGGGTACTGTAACGCTTTTGCCAAGGGAAGCCAGCAACGGAAGCGACTTTCCCAATTCGGACTGGCTCTCTTTTTCACCTTCGCCCCGAAAACCCGCCATCAGCACCGCAGCGCAGCAAAGAATCAGTACCAGCAGCTTTCCTTTAATGCCGCCTTTAATGCCTCTTTTACTCCCAGCCCCGTGGCTTGTCCCCTTGTTACCATCCCGATTTCCCATGTAATATCGCCCTCTCCATATCCGGTCTATTAATCTAGTAAACAGGATGCCCGGTTTAAAAGATTTTATACGGAGGCCAGCTTTTTAATATATTCCTGCACGCAAAAAAACCGGCCCTGCTTACTCGAGGCCAGTTCTTGTACACTTTCGAGGATATAGCAGCCAATTACTCCGCCAATCCATTTTTATACGCATAAATTGCCGCTTGAGTCCGGTCTTCCACACTCAGCTTGGCGAGAATATTCGTCACGTGGAATTTCACAGTCTTGATTCCGATGATAAGCTGATCGGCTATATCCTGATTGGATTTCCCCTGAGCCAAAAGCTTCAATACTTCCATCTCCCGCTCCGTAAGCTCTTTATGGGCAGGCGGTTCTCCCATGGCATCACTGCGGAACCGGTTCATCATTTTGGAAGCAACCTGCGAGACCAGTACAGACTGGCCTCTCGCTGCCGCACGAATCGCATCGGCGACCTCACTGGCCCGCGACGTTTTCAGCAAATAACTGAAAGCCCCGGCTTCAATGACCGGATACATCTTGGCATCATCCAAATAGCTGGTCAAGACGATAACCTTACATTCAGGGTAAAGCTTCATAAGCTCTCTGGTGGTCTCAATACCATTCATGCCGTCCATCACCAGATCCATAAGAACGACATCCGGCTTATATTCCTGGGCGAGACGAATGCCTTCCTCTCCGCCTCCGGCTTCGCCTACCACTTCGATCCCATCCTCGGTGCCAAGTACTGCAGCCAAACCAATCCGGACCATTTCATGATCATCCACCAGTAGTACTTTAATCGAATTTTCTGTCTCCATGGTTCCCCTGTCCTCCTATTCATTGACTAACGGAACTGTAATTTCAATTCGCGTCCCTTTTCCCGGAGCTGTAATGAATTGAATGGAGCCTCCGGTTTCCACGATCCGTTCCTGCATATTCGATAAGCCGTAAGATGTTTTCTTGCTTTCGTCCATTTCAAACCCGATACCGTCATCCCGGAGGGTCATACGCACCGTATCCCCCCGGCGATGAAGACGAATCTCCAGCTTCTCGGCCTTCGCATGCCGCAGTGTATTCGAGATTGTCTCCTGAACAATGCGAAACAAGTGATTCTCTACACCCTTCAGCAAGTGAACATCCGGGTCCATTTCGAATAAAATCTCAATAGGAACCTTCACCTTAAGCTCTTTAATCAGCTCCTGAAGCCCCTGCTCCAGCCCTTTGCCATCCAGATAAACCGGCCTTAAATGCAGCAGCAGCGCTCTCATCTCCGACTGGGCAACAGCAGCCATTTCCTCAATCAGTGCAATCTGGCGCTGAGCCTTGTCGAAATCCTTTTCCAGCGTCCGGCCAACGGCTGTAGCCGTCATGGAGATGGCGAATAACTGTTGGGAGACCGCATCATGCAGCTCACGCGCCAGTCGCTGCCGTTCCTCGACAATGGCTGAGACCCGCGCCTGCTCTGCCAGCTGCGCATTATGTGTAGATAACCTCTGCAGCGTAGTCACCTGGTTCTCCCATTTGCCGCTAATCCGCCCCAGCTGTTCTCCCAGCCTGCCCAGCTCATCCTCGCCAAGCTTTGGCATCGACAGCGTGAGGTTACCCTTTTCCCACAGCAGCAGAGTCTCCCGCAGCCGCTCCAGCTTACGCTTGATGCGAAAGCTCTGGTAGAAGCCGAACCCGACTCCGAATCCTATCGGCAGTACAATCAGAGAAAGTGCGGTCCGCAGCCCAATCTCCCAGTTCTCAAAAGGCTCTAAATAACCGTATGTATACATAATGTACAGGATCACAAGCAGCATGACAAAGGAAAAAAGAGCCCCCTCTCCCATGCTGCGTGATACCATGTTCGTGTTCTTCTTATTCTCCACCGGGGGCCCTCCCTTCTGCATCCTAATATCAGGTAAACCGCACATCCAAATCGCCCATTAAATACGAGACGCTGAACTTCACTTTATACTCGCTGCTATCATAATTGGAAGACTTCCAATTCAGCCGGTTCAACATGCCCGTATCGCGCTGGTTGCCGAATTCAATGGATCCGAACAACACAAACGCCTCAATTTCCACACCATAATCCTCCGACAAATGGATATCTATATCCCCAAAAATCCCTTGAAACAACAGGATTGTCTCTTTATCCTCTGCCATAGCCAGCGAAAGGTCGAGATCCGCTTCACCGAGCACATGCCAGGCGCTAAGACTTTGCATCACCCACGGCGATTGATCCCAGTCAAAGCTGGATGAGAAGTTTTGCTTCTGCATGAATCCGCTCTTGTGCTGCAGCTTTTTGGATTTGGTAAAAAACATGCCCAGTGAGATCAGACAAATGCCGAGAACCAGCACCAAATGATCCAGGAGCAGCATCACCGCGCCAATCCCAAGCAGTGTGTAGCCTTGTTTGACTTTGCCGGACGTTGTACGATAAATGCCTAGCAGCAGGAACAGCAGTGCGACAATGGAGAAAAAGCCGATCCATCTGCCAAATATCATCAAGCAGCCGACTCCGATCAGTCCTATGGCAATCAAACGGTTTCGCTTATCCATCTCGCACCTCCCAAAAGTTATGCCAAGCCTGTGAATTAGCGTTCGAAAAGCCATACCGGTATGGAAATTCCACACCGTATGGCTTTACCTTGTTCAGCATATCATACCAGCCTGTATTTTTGGAACAGGCTTTTATTCTTCTTTTTTGTCCAAAGAAGGGGATGAAGGAGGGGCATTCAGCTTGTTCTTCAGTGCGGCAAGCTGTTCTTCGACCTTCAGCTGCTTCTCGGCATCAATAGGTTTGCTGTAGGCAGCTGCTGGAGGACTGTAAGGCGCACGCATAACATCAGCTTCCGCTTCGAGCTGCATAATCTTCTCTTCCATACGGTGGAATCCGAGAGATGCACTGCCGCTTTCGATCGCATGTACGCTGCTGATCTGGGACATTTGCTTCTTGGCTTTAGCCATTTGCGCACGGGATACCAGTTCATTGCGCTTGTTGCGCAGCTTATAGAACTCATCCTTCATTTCATGCAGCTGCTGCACCAATTCCTTGGCTTGCGTTTCCGCTTGCCCGTGAAGCTCACTGTACTCGGCATGCTTTTGGTCGAAATAGATTTTTTCCTCCAGCAGCTTGCGTGCAACCTCCTCTTGACCATTCTTCAGAGCGAGCTCAGCTTGCGCAGCACGTTGTCCGGATACTTTGGCAGCCTCTTCAACACGCTGCTTCATCCGGCGCTCATTGGCCATTTGTTTCGCTACAGTGACTTCAGCTTCGTGAATTTCTGCCTCCATATCGCGCAGATATTGATTAAGCATCACAATCGGGTCCTCTACCTTATCCAACAAGTCGTTTACCGACGCTTTTGTCATGTCCTTAATTCTTTGAAATACTCCCATGATTTACACTTCTCCCTTCTCGTATTTAGACAGTTTTTGTTTGAGTTCTTCGACTTCTTTTTTCAGAGCCTTTTTCTCAATATCCTTCATCATGGCATCCAGTCCGGAGTCCGGGGCCGAATACGCGTTGTTCTTATCCGAATAGTGACCTCCGTATGGGCCTCCATATGCGCTTCCTGGCGCTCCATGTCCAGGCCCAAAAGGATTGTTATGCGTTGGCTCCTTCGGAATAATAAGTGCGGCGATGAAGTATACCGGAATCACCGTACCCCCTGTGAAAGGAATACTTACCACAAGCAGAATCCGTGCTAACGTAGAATCAATCCCGAGCGTCTCGGACAAGCCTCCAGCCAGCCCTGTCATCACCTTATCACGGGTTGATCGATACAATGGGGTCATAGTGCTACTCCTTTCTGTCATGGTTCAACTTTTCCTTTAGACGGGCTAATTCTCTTTCGAGGACAGTAGCTACTGTCTCTCCCGCCTGTACCGCATACTCTTGCCCCATACGCCGTAAGTCGCTCAGGCTTTTGGCTTCCAGCTCCCAGTCGGTCATCCGGTCTTCCAGGCGATTGAACATCTTGGGTACATCACCGCCGCCTCCGAAGGCTCCGGCTCTTTGATTCATGCGCTGCTGCAATCGCAGCGTTTCCATTCGTGCCGCGTAATATTGACGTTTGCTGTACACGGTCTGGTACTCCATTTTCAGCTCGTTCAGCTGCCCTTCAAGCTCAAACAGGGATTGCTGGCTCTGCTCCAAAAGTCCGTTGTACTGCTCCAGCTTTTCCTCGTGAATGATTTTTTCCTGCAAAGCCAGCTTCGCCAGATGATCTTCCCCGGCTTTCAGTGCCAATAGCGCCTGCTCTTCACGTTTGTTTCTCATGGCTGTTGCCTGATTTACCTGCTGCTGCAACTGCTTCGTATGGGAAGCATATTGCTGATACAACCTCTCAGCCTCACCGATTTCATCCCGGGTGGTATGAAGGAATTGATCAATCAGCTTCACAGGGTCTTGGCTTTGTTCCAGCCGGTCATTTAGATTAGCTACGGTAATATCCCGCATGCGACGAAAAACGCTCATAATTTCCTGTTCCCTCCTAACTTTCTATTAGGTATTCGTTCCCTTTAGTAAGTACTTCTTCTCTTGCCCTTCAAAAACAAGATGCCCCAAACGATCAGCGCCACACCCAGCAAGGGTCCAATGAGCCAGGATAGCTTGGCGATCAAAGACATAACACCGATGAAAAGCACGACCCAACCGATAACCTTACGTCCGCTCTTGATTCCATAGTAACCGAGAACAATCAGCAATACAGGGAACAGCAGTCTGAAAATTCCGTGAATCAGAGGAAGCGCAATACCCATCAGCATAATCGCTCCGAGTACAATCAGTACAATCGCTAATCCGTTTCCTTTTTTCTTTTGCATTTTTTCTCACCGCCTTTCGTATTCCTCAACCTTATGATCTTATTCTAGGGCAATCTCAAGCTTTTCAAAACAGACCGGGGACGGTTTTTAGTACTGGACCTTAGTCGGGGAGGCTCTACGACTGCAGACTACTCGGTCTCTTCTATCTATCATTTCAGCTTTTAAAGAAAAAATGGAAGTGTATAATTATGCTTAATGTGTCTTTGCACAAATGTTGATTTATACTGCCCGTTGGAAGGAGAACCGCCCATGAGGACATTGCTGATTGTTGAGGACGACCGCAGTCTGAATAAAGGGATCGCCCTGACGCTTTCCCAGAATGATCTGATCATTAAACAGGCCTATGACATCGCTGCTGCGGAGCAAATCGTCTCGTCGCACAAGATCGATTTGATCATTCTCGATATAAACCTTCCGGACGGAAGCGGACTGGATTATTGTGTGAAAATCCGGAGAACGTCGCAGACGCCCATTATCTTTCTTACTGCCAATGATATGGAGCCGGACATTGTTACGGGCTTTGAGCTGGGAGCCGATGATTATATCACCAAACCGTTCAGCCTGATGGTTCTGCGCGCCAGAGTTATGGCAGTTCTTAGAAGAGCGGAGCACCATAGCGGGGATAAAATAACCATTGGCCCATTAACCTTCGACTTCGGCAAGATGGAGTATTACCGAAACAACCGTCAGCTGGTACTTAGCAAAACCGAACAGAAGCTGCTGAAGATTCTGGTAGCTAACCCGGGAAATATTTTGACAAGAGAACAGCTGATTGATAAAACCTGGAGCCAAGACGCCGAATTTGTAGATGAAAATGCGCTGAGCGTAGCCATCAAACGGCTGCGGGCCAAGATTGAGGACGAGCCCTCCTCTCCAAAATACATTAAGACTATTTATGGCTTAGGTTATATGTGGGCGGAAGGGCAACACCCATGAAGAAGAAAAACAGGCAGGTTCAACACTCAAAGCAGATTAATATTCTGTTCTCGCTGATTTTTGTTCTCCTGGTCTTAACCTACACAGTCACTGTTATTTTCCTGACAGGCCTGGACTTCACGCTGTTATGGCTCTCCTTTCTGTTTATCGTTTGCATGATGGTGGGCGGAGTCGCATGGATTGTCATTCTTACCCGCCAAATTACTGACTTTATGGAGAATGTGGATGAAATCGTAGATCGGGCCATTCAAGGCCGGGAACCCATAACCTATTATGAGGAGACTTCCCTTTCCTCTTTGGAACATAAATTAATGCGGTACATAGATATTTCCAAGGCTAAAGAACAGAACATAGAGACGGAGAAAAATAAAATCAAAGGACTGATCTCTGATATTTCCCACCAGACCAAGACGCCCTTGGCCAATATCATGGTTTACACCCAGCTCCTGGGGGAGGCTTCCGAATTAAAAGAGGATAGTCGGCATCACGTGAACGATATTAAGGTGCAATCGGATAAATTGGATTGGCTGATCCAGTCCTTGATCAAGCTTTCCAGACTGGAAACAGGCATGATCTCCCTCCATATCGGGGACAATCCCGTTATTCAAACGATCAAGCAGACCGTATCCCAAGTTTATGCCCAATCAGAAAGCAAAGACATCGTTATCAGCATTTCCTGTGCGGCGCAACTCGTGGCCCGCCACGACATGAAATGGACCAGCGAAGCGCTTTTCAACCTGTTGGAGAACGCCGTGAAATACACGGGTCAAGGAGGCAAGATACATCTTTCAGCCGAGAGCAACGAGATGTTCACTCGTCTGGATATTTCAGATACGGGCATCGGGATACCTGAAGAGGATCTCCATTCTATTTTCAAGCGGTTTTATCGGGGGCAAAATGCCCGTGAAGCTGAAGGCATAGGCATCGGATTGTTTTTGGCCCGGGAGATTATCACCACTCAAGGCGGATATATTAAAGTAACCTCCGAGCTTGGCAAGGGCACAACATTCTCGGTTTTCTTGCCCCAACTATGATTGTGTCAATACCGTCAGATTTCAGACACGGTGCTGTCAGATTTGTTTGATACCTTTAGATGGTGAATAAAGGACGAATCATTTAGGGGGAAACGCTACTTATGCCTATTTTAAGAACAGAAAACCTGAAGAAGTATTACGGAAAAGGTGCACAGATTGTCAAAGCCTTGGACGGTGTATCGCTATCCGTGGAAAAAGGGGAATTTGTAGCCATTGTCGGGACCAGCGGCAGCGGCAAAAGCACGCTCTTACATATGCTTGGCGGTCTGGATCGGGCCTCAGAGGGCAAGGTTTACGTGGACGGGCACGATATCTTCACGATGAGTGATGACAAGCTGACTATTTTCAGACGCAGATCGGTTGGATTCGTCTTCCAGAGCTACAATCTCGTACCCATTTTGAATGTGCTGGAGAATATAGTGCTTCCCATAGAACTGGACGGCGGCAAAATAGACAAGGAATACCTGGATACAGTCATCCGAACCCTGGGACTTCAAGAAAAGGTAAATAATCTGCCTTCCAACCTCTCCGGCGGCCAGCAGCAGCGTGTAGCTATCGCCAGAGCCTTGGCCTCCAAACCTTCCATCATACTGGCGGACGAGCCAACAGGTAATTTGGACAGTAAAACCAGTCAAGAAGTGCTCATATTAATGAAGCAGATGAGTGAGAAATTCAACCAGACCATCGTGATGATCACGCATAACGAGCAGATCGCACAGACCGCTGACCGTATGATCCGAATTGAGGACGGAAGAGCTGTTTCCGGGAATGAGCAGGTTGGCCGGGAAGTGAGCCCTTCATGATCGGGACGAATAACCACAAGACCATCCGCCGCCTCGCCGTCAAAAGCTTAAAAGCAAATCTGATGCGCAATCTCACCATCATCTGTGCGGTCATCCTGACTACACTCTTGATTACCGCCGTATTTACACTGACCCTCAGTCTCAATAAGTCGATGGAATATACCCAGATGCGGACGGTGGGAAGTGATTTTCACGGGGGCTTCAAGCAATTGAACCCCGCTGAGCTGGAAGAGCTGCGCCAGCATCCCTCTATCCGTGAATACGGAGTCTCTCTTTTGGCTGGCGAACTGAAGAATGAGGTTTTTAAGAACAGTCGGGTAGAGGTTCATCAAATCGATAAAAACTACGCCAAGCATAGCTTTGTCCAATTTATAGAAGGCGGCCTGCCTTCCGGCGAAAACGAAATTGTCCTCAATACGTGGGAACTGGACAGGCTTGGTGTTCTGCATGAATTAGGCCAGCTTGTCACCCTGGAGATGGATATCGGTGAGAAAACCTTAAGCAAGGAGTTTACTCTGTCGGGATATTATGAAGCGGATAAGCATCTGGCTATGGCGGGAATGGCCTTCGTCTCAGAGGCTTTTACACGGAAGTACATCTCTTCTATCGACCCTGCCCTCTCCATCGCCAAGGGTTCCTATGTCAACACTTCAGAGCTGAATGTAATGTTTAACAATTCCATTGATATCGAGCAGAAACTGAATAAAGTACTGGCGGATACAGGACTGGATGTACCCATAGGAATAAATTGGGCTTATTCCAGTGTCTCACTTACCGAAGATTGGATGAATCTGATTCCTTATACAGCTGTACTATTCATTATTATGCTGAGTGGATATTTACTGATTTATAATATTTTCTACATTTCTGTAGTGCGGGATGTGAAGTTTTACGGATTGCTGAAGACGATTGGCACCACCCCCAGGCAGTTGAAGAGGATTATTCTCATTCAGGCGCAACTGCTGTACCTGATGGCACTCCCATTCGGATTAGCCCTTGGTTATCTGATAGGCTGCCTGATGACCCCATTACTCAGTTCCTTCTCCAGCCAGCCTGTAGAAACTTCTTATTCGGCCAGTCCAATCATATTTATAGGAGCAGCTTTGTTCTCTTACATTACGGTATGGATTGCCGCCAGCAAGCCAGGCAAGATCGCCGCCCGGATCGCTCCGGTAGAAGCTGTGAAGTTCTCAGGCATACAGAGTGGCGGGAGAAGGAAAGCCAAGAAATCGCAGCACGGGGCAAAACTTTACAGCATGGCGTTCTCTAACTTATTCAGAGGTAAAAAGAAGCTGCTGCTAATGCTGTCCTCCCTGTCATTAAGCATTATTTTATTCAGCACCATCTTTACGATTATCTCTTCATTGGATGTTAATAAATACTTGAATACTTTTATATCGGGTGATTTCATGGTCACTAATGAGGCGATCATCACTTTGGGTAGAGAACGAGCCGGCGATCCTAATAAACTATCGGAGGAATTCAGCAGCACTCTGGGCAGAATCGACGGGGTGGAAAGTGTTGACAAGGTTAATTTCAAGGTAGAGCAGTATCTTCTGGATGACGCTGTTCGTACGGTTCTGGAGCCGTTGGCTGCCTTGCCTGACCCTGGTCCTGCCACCCTCTGGCACTTAAACGAAGGATACATTGATATTTATCTTTATGGAATAGATCCGGGCTGGTATGACTTGGTGGAGAAGGATATCCTCGAAGGATCGTTTGATAAGCAGAAATTTGATTCTGGAAGTTATGTGATTATCACCGAGTCCTTAGTGGGAGAAGATGCTTACGCAACCTATTATCATCCCGGCGATATCATTACCTATGATGGCTTGGACAAAAGTTATGAAGTGATGGCCGTGTTAAACTCCGATGCCCTTTTTGCAGCAACGATACAATCTTTTTCATCTGATGGCTACAATGCCTTCTTCCCTGCTTCAGAGCTGAACAAAGTGCTGCCGAAGGACAGCAAGCAAGCCATGATCCTCTCGGCCACCCTGCACGCCGATCCGGCCAAGCTGGACGAGGTGGAGCAGGCTGCCAAGGCCATGACCGATTCTACGGATGAGCTTACTCTAAAGTCCAGGGAAGACTACAGACAGGAATTGAGCGGATTTATCACCATTTTTCAAACTATAGGATACGGCCTTAGCTTTGTCATTGCGCTGATCGGAGTGCTCAACTACATTAACACTGTGCTTACCGGGGTCATTGCCCGCAGAAATGAGTTTGCCGTTCTGGAGAGTATCGGAATGACCAGGCAGCAGCTGAAGAAAATGCTTGTGTATGAAGGGCTTTATATTGTGCTCTTTACGGTGGCTGTCTCCTCGACCACAGGTGTGGTGATTACTTATACTATTGCCAGAAGCATCACTGCAAACATGGCCTTTACGGTATTTCGAATGAACTGGCTTCCGTTTGTCCTGGTCGTACCGGTTCTGCTGATTATAGCCTATTCTGTGACCCTGAAGGCTTACCGGATGCTGACCAAATCCACGATTGTCGAAAGACTTAGGGAAATCGAATAGCAGCATGCCCGGTAGATACACTGTCGGGATCACACTGCGCATGTAAAAAAGGCAGGTCCGGCGAATTGGCGCGGTCCTGCCTTTTTTTGTACAGAGTCTTATTTTCTAATCTTAACGGTTTATTTAAAAGCAGGAAGCGCGATATCCGCGTAGTTTTCCTCCAGGAACTTTTTCACTTCAGGACCGCTCATTCGCTCGGCTAGCTTCTTGATGGCTGCGGAGTCTTTGTTATCACTGCGTGCCACGAAAGTAATGGCAAATTCGGAATCCTCGCTTTCCGTAATCAGCGCATCTTTCTTAGGTGTTAGCCCAAGCGGGCTGGCATAAGCCGGAGTCATAGCCACCAGATCAGCATCGTCCAGCATACGGGCCAGCATCAGCAGATCCACTTCCTCGAACTTGAAGTTTCTTGGATTCTCCACTATGTCAGCCTGCGTAGCCTTAATGCCTGCGCCCTCTTTCAGCTTGATCAAACCGGCTGCTTCGAACATGACCAACGAGCGGCCGATGTTCGACGGATCATTCGCCATCACGAGCGTTGCTCCATCCGGCAGATCGGCGATATTCTTAAAGCGTTTGGAATAACCGCCATATATGGCATTGTAAACAGGCTGAACCGCTACCAGTTCGGAGCCCTTGCTGGCATTGAATTGCTCCATATACGGAACATGCTGAAAAAAATTAGCGTCAATTTCCTTATTGGCCAGCGCCTCATTCGGCTGCACGTTGTCAGACAGCACAACAACCTCAAGATCGATACCATCCTCTTTTAGCAACGGCTTAACAATATCCAGAATATCTGTCATCGGCGGAATCAGTGTCGCGACCTTAAGCTTCGTCGGCTTACCGCTATTTTGTGCAGGATCATTTCCGGATGCCTCCTTATTTCCACAACCTGCAACGATTAATACCATCAGTGTAAGAGCAAGTAGCATTAGTCTTTTCATTAGTGCAGCTAACCTCCATTTTATATTACGAATAGTTGTTGTAACTGTTGTAACTCCTTTATCGCTTATCCAGCAGTCTAGACAGAGTACCGCCAGTGAATTGAACGGCCTGAACCAGCACGATCATAACAAGAATAGCATACACCATGACCTCGGTCTCAAACCGCTGATAACCGTAACGGATGGCAAAATCGCCAACCCCGCCCCCGCCCACAACTCCCATCACTGTCGAGAAGGAAATAAAGCTTATGGTAGAGGTTGTTAATCCGAGCACCAGACCCGAACGGGCCTCTACATACAAAAATTTATAGGTAAGTTCCAGCTTCGAAGCTCCCATAGACAGAGCGGCCTCAATAGTACCCTTTGGAACCTCCAGCAAGGACTGCTCAACCAAACGCGAATAATAAGCAATCGCCACAATAGACAAAGGAATCGTCGCCGCCATCGTGCCAATCGCCGTGCCTGCTATAATGCGGGTTACGGGGATCAGTGCAACAACAAGCAGCAGAAAAGGAAAGGAACGGATGATGTTAACGATACTGTTCAAAACCAGTGACACAAGCTTGTTCTCATAGATCTGGCCTTTTCGGCAAAAAAATAGCAGCGTCCCCAAAGGAAGCCCCACCAGCAGCGCAGCGCCAACCGATATTCCCACCATCACAAAGGTTTCGCCGATCGACTCCCACATTTGGGCCTGATATTTAACGACGCTATCAAACATGGGCTTCCCCCGCCTTGCTGAAAATCTGATCCCGATACGAACCGAAGCTCCCCGCAGCAGGACGGAATTCACCCTCATCCCGGGAGAATGAATCAATGATCCGCCCTCTTTCCATCACAGATACATGTCTGCATATGCTTTTGACAACGTCCATCTCATGGGTGATGATCACAACGGTTACGCCGAAGCTTGCATTCACATGCTTCAGCACATCCAGTATCTCAGCAGTAGTCTCGGGATCAAGTGAGGAAGTCGGCTCATCGCAGAGCAGCAGCTTTGGGCTGTTCGCAAGCGCACGGGCGATTGCCACCCTCTGCCGCTGTCCTCCGCTAAGCTGGGCGGGATATTGCTCCACCTTGTCCTCCAAACCGACAAAGCTCAGACATTCCTTCACCCGCTTCATCCGTTCACTTTTCGTCAGACCAGCCAGCTCCAGCGGGATAGAGACATTTCGGCTGACAGTCATGTTATTTACGAGATTAAATTGCTGAAAAATCATTCCGATCTTCTGACGCTCCTTCCGCAGCTGCTTATCCGGCATTTCCGTCAGAAGTTGTCCGTCTACAGTAACCGTACCTTGATCAGGCCGTTCCAGTAAATTGATCATCCGAAGAAGTGTGGACTTCCCGGCGCCGCTTGCACCGATGATGCCATGAATGTTCCCTGCCCCGACTTCAAGCGATACAGTGTCAACCGCCTGATACATGCCGTCCTTCATCTTGTAGCTTTTGCTTACCTGACTAAGAGATAGGATAGCGCAACCCCCTTTCGTGCGTATATAATGAGGCTCCTCACCTACGTACATATTGTACTATAATTATTCAAAAACTGTTTCATTAAAATTATCCTTAAATAATAAGGCATTTACTCGTCTGTGTCATTATTTTTTTCGAAATGATATATCCAAATCATGTAAGGTAACCTTGACGGAGCTTCAGGCTGACCTGTAACCTGTTCTGTCCCTCATAGCTTCCTCTCAGTTCATACAGATGTAAAAAAAGAGTACCTGAAATCAAATGATTTCAGGTACTCTTTGCTTCATTATACCGGCGAGAGGACTCGAACCTCCACGGTTTCCCACTCGATTTTGAGTCGAGCGCGTCTGCCATTCCGCCACGCCGGCATAATATAAATAAATGGAGGCGCCACCCAGATTTGAACTGGGGATAAAGCTTTTGCAGAGCTTTGCCTTACCACTTGGCTATGGCGCCATAAGTAAAAATGGAGCGGACGACGGGAATCGAACCCGCGACCCTCGCCTTGGCAAGGCGATGCTCTACCGCTGAGCCACGTCCGCATTGTATGGCTGGGGATATAGGATTTGAACCTATGCATGACGGAGTCAAAGTCCGTTGCCTTACCGCTTGGCTAATCCCCAACAACATGCAAATAAAAAGTTAAATGGGGCGACCGATGGGTCTCGAACCCACGAATGCCGGAACCACAATCCGGTGCGTTAACCCCTTCGCCACGGTCGCCATATTACAAATAATTAAAACTTCTAACAAATGAAACAAAAGATCTTTAAAGAAAATGGGGCGACCGATGGGTCTCGAACCCACGAATGCCGGAACCACAATCCGGTGCGTTAACCCCTTCGCCACGGTCGCCATATTAACCTTTAAAAACCACATTGGCAGGGGCAGCAGGAATTGAACCCACACTAACGGTTTTGGAGACCGCTGTTCTACCTTTAAACTATGCCCCTAAAACTGGTGGAGGATGATGGATTCGAACCACCGAACACTTACGTGAGCAGATTTACAGTCTGATGCGTTTGGCCACTTCGCTAATCCTCCAAGGATGGTGCCGGCGAGAGGACTTGAACCCCCAACCTACTGATTACAAGTCAGTTGCTCTACCAGTTGAGCTACACCGGCGTATTCTTTTGTGTAAGGCTTATGGTGGCTCGGGACGGAATCGAACCGCCGACACGAGGATTTTCAGTCCTCTGCTCTACCGACTGAGCTACCGAGCCATACGAATAAAGTGATAAATGGCGGAACCGACGGGATTCGAACCCGCGATCTCCTGCGTGACAGGCAGGCATGTTAGGCCAACTACACCACGGTTCCAAAAAATTTAATTGGTTGCGGGGGCAGGATTTGAACCTGCGGCCTTCGGGTTATGAGCCCGACGAGCTACCGGGCTGCTCCACCCCGCGTCAGTAAAAGTATATTATCCCTGTGGGGCCCCCGAAAAGTATACGGAACCCGCTGCGAAGCATTTGCTTCACTTTTTGGGGATTTTTATGGTGGAGGCTGAGGGGTTCGAACCCCCGACCCTCTGCTTGTAAGGCAGATGCTCTCCCAGCTGAGCTAAGCCTCCATAAACGAACAATGGTAATTGTACCAAATCTCACTAGATAAAATCAAGAGAAAATGGTGACCCGTATGGGATTCGAACCCATGTTACCTCCGTGAAAGGGAGGTGTCTTAACCCCTTGACCAACGGGCCAAACTACTAGAAAATTTGTGGCGGAGAGAGAGGGATTCGAACCCTCGAGACGCTTGTGGCGCCTACACGATTTCCAATCGTGCTCCTTCGGCCAAACTCGGACACCTCTCCAAATGGCTCCCCGAACAGGACTCGAACCTGTGACAACTCGATTAACAGTCGAGTGCTCTACCAACTGAGCTATCAGGGAATATACATTCCAGGCTTGAGTCGCCTGAAAACTGAATCCGAAACGAATTTGCGCGATTAGATATTGGATAAGCCCTCGACCGATTAGTATTGGTCAGCTCCATGCATTGCTGCACTTCCACCTCCAACCTATCTACCTCGTCGTCTTCAAGGGGTCTTACGTGTTGGGAAATCTCATCTTGAGGGGGGCTTCACGCTTAGATGCTTTCAGCGCTTATCCCGTCCGTACGTAGCTACTCAGCCATGCTCCTGGCGGAACAACTGATGCACCAGCGGTACGTCCATCCCGGTCCTCTCGTACTAAGGACAGCTCCTCTCAAATTTCCTGCGCCCACGACAGATAGGGACCGAACTGTCTCACGACGTTCTGAACCCAGCTCGCGTACCGCTTTAATGGGCGAACAGCCCAACCCTTGGGACCTACTTCAGCCCCAGGATGCGATGAGCCGACATCGAGGTGCCAAACCTCCCCGTCGATGTGGACTCTTGGGGGAGATAAGCCTGTTATCCCCAGGGTAGCTTTTATCCGTTGAGCGATGGCCCTTCCATGCGGTACCACCGGATCACTAAGTCCGACTTTCGTCCCTGCTCGACTTGTTGGTCTCGCAGTCAAGCTCCCTTATGCCTTTGCACTCTTCGAATGATTTCCAACCATTCTGAGGGAACCTTGGAACGCCTCCGTTACTCTTTAGGAGGCGACCGCCCCAGTCAAACTGCCCGCCTGACACGGTCCCCGTACCCGATTAGGGTACCAGGTTAGAACCTAGATACGATCAGGGTGGTATCCCAACGTCGCCTCTGCAGAAGCTTGCGCTCCTGCTTCCCTGGCTCCCACCTATCCTGTACAGATCGTACCCAAATTCAATATCAAGCTGCAGTAAAGCTCCATGGGGTCTTTCCGTCTTGTCGCGGGTAACCTGCATCTTCACAGGTATTAAAATTTCACCGGATCTCTCGTTGAGACAGCGCCCAAGTCGTTACGCCATTCGTGCGGGTCAGAATTTACCTGACAAGGAATTTCGCTACCTTAGGACCGTTATAGTTACGGCCGCCGTTTACTGGGGCTTCGGTTCACAGCTTCGGGTTTAACCCCTAACCGCTCCCCTTAACCTTCCAGCACCGGGCAGGCGTCAGCCCGTATACTTCGCCTTGCGGCTTCGCACAGACCTGTGTTTTTGCTAAACAGTCGCTTGGGCCTTTTCACTGCGGCCCCCTCGTGCTATTCACACTACCGGGGCACCCCTTCTCCCGAAGTTACGGGGTCATTTTGCCGAGTTCCTTAACGAGAGTTCTTCCGCGCGCCTTAGAATTCTCTTCTCGCCTACCTGTGTCGGTTTGCGGTACGGGCACCTTCTCCTGGCTAGAGGCTTTTCTTGGCAGTGTGAGATCATGACCTTCGCTACTTTAATTTTCGCTCCCCATCACAGCCTGGCCTTAACGATGTGCGGATTTGCCTACACATCAGCCTCACTGCTTAGACGGACATCCATCAGTCCGCGTCACTACCCTCCTGCGTCACCCCATCGCTCATAGCGGATTACGGTGGTACAGTAATTTCAAACTGTTGTCCTTCGACTACGCCTTTCGGCCTCGCCTTAGGTCCCGACTTACCCTGAGCGGACGAGCCTTCCTCAGGAAACCTTGGGCTTTCGGCGGATCAGATTCTCACTGATCTTTTCGTTACTCATACCGGCATTCTCACTTGTATGCTGTCCAGCGCTCCTTACGGTACACCTTCAACCCACATACAACGCTCCCCTACCCCAGATACATACGTATCTAGCCATAGCTTCGGTGGTGTGTTTAGCCCCGTTACATTTTCGGCGCAGAGTCACTCGACCAGTGAGCTATTACGCACTCTTTCAATGGTGGCTGCTTCTAAGCCAACATCCTGGTTGTCTGTGCAACTCCACATCCTTTCCCACTTAACACACACTTGGGGACCTTAGCTGATGGTCTGGGCTGTTTCCCTTTTGACAATGGATCTTAGCACTCACTGTCTGACTCCCGGCAATAAATAGATGGCATTCGGAGTTTGACTGATCTTGGTAACCCTTGCGGGCCCCGCAACCAATCAGTGCTCTACCTCCATTACTCTTGTGCCGAGGCTAGCCCTAAAGCTATTTCGGGGAGAACCAGCTATCTCCGAGTTCGATTGGAATTTCTCCGCTACCCCCACCTCATCCCCGCATTTTTCAACATGCGTGGGTTCGGGCCTCCAGTGCGTGTTACCGCACCTTCACCCTGGACAGGGGTAGATCACACGGTTTCGGGTCTACGTCCACATACTATGTCGCCCTATTCAGACTCGCTTTCGCTGCGGCTCCGGCTTCTCACCTTAACCTTGCATGTTAAACGTAACTCGCCGGTTCATTCTACAAAAGGCACGCCATCACCCATAAACAGGGCTCTGACTTTTTGTAAGCACACGGTTTCAGGTTCTATTTCACTCCCCTTCCGGGGTGCTTTTCACCTTTCCCTCACGGTACTGTTTCACTATCGGTCGCCAGGTAGTATTTAGCCTTAGCAGATGGTCCTGCTGGATTCATACGGGGTTTCACGTGCCCCGCACTACTCGGGATCCGTCTCGGAGAGAACACAGTTTAGGTTACAGGGCTTTTACCTTGTGTAGCGGGCCTTTCCAGACCTCTTCACCTACCAGATTCCTTTGTAACTCCATGTGAGACGTCCCACAACCCCCAGGCGATAAATCGCCCAAGTTTAGGCTGTTCCGCGTTCGCTCGCCGCTACTGACGGAATCACTATTGTTTTCTCTTCCTCAGGGTACTTAGATGTTTCAGTTCCCCTGGTCTGCCTCTATCTCTCCTATGTGTTCAGAGAGAAGTAACTGCGAATTACCACAGCTGGGTTTCCCCATTCGGACACCCCCGGATCAAAGCTTGCTTACAGCTCCCCGAGGCAGTTTCGTTGTTCGCCACGTCCTTCGTCGGCTCCTGGCGCCTAGGCATCCTCCGTGTGCTCTTATTAGCTTAACCTCGATTTTTTCCGTAGGAAAAATATCGGACATTGATTCTCTTCCGAAGAAGAAAGTCAATCTTCGACACTCCATTAAGAAGCAATCGTATCAACTAATAACATTCACTTGTTTGCACAAGTGTGCTAAAAGATGTTCTAAAACGCAAATTCGTTTCGGTATCCAGTTTTCAAGGATCAAGTTTGTGGATTTTTGGGTCGAGCACGACTGTGCCGATCAAAATTCCAGACTAGATGGTACGTTTGAGAGCTTAAACTCTCAAAACTGAGCAACGAGTGAGTTAAAAGCTTTGCGAAGCAAAGCTGCTTCGAAAGCCTAAGCTTGAACCTAAAGGTTCTTATAGAAGCCTGCGCTTCGTATTTGAATGTCACCATTGCAGGTGACGATTCTCCATAGAAAGGAGGTGATCCAGCCGCACCTTCCGATACGGCTACCTTGTTACGACTTCACCCCAATCATCTACCCCACCTTCGGCGGCTGGCTCCCTTGCGGGTTACCCCACCGACTTCGGGTGTTGTAAACTCTCGTGGTGTGACGGGCGGTGTGTACAAGACCCGGGAACGTATTCACCGCGGCATGCTGATCCGCGATTACTAGCAATTCCGACTTCATGCAGGCGAGTTGCAGCCTGCAATCCGAACTGAGACCGGCTTTGCTGGGATTGGCTCCACCTCGCGGTTTCGCTTCCCGTTGTACCGGCCATTGTAGTACGTGTGTAGCCCAGGTCATAAGGGGCATGATGATTTGACGTCATCCCCACCTTCCTCCGGTTTGTCACCGGCAGTCTGCTTAGAGTGCCCACCATTACGTGCTGGCAACTAAGCATAAGGGTTGCGCTCGTTGCGGGACTTAACCCAACATCTCACGACACGAGCTGACGACAACCATGCACCACCTGTCTTGGGTGCTCCGAAGAGGGACACTATCTCTAGTGTTTTCACCCAGATGTCAAGACCTGGTAAGGTTCTTCGCGTTGCTTCGAATTAAACCACATACTCCACTGCTTGTGCGGGTCCCCGTCAATTCCTTTGAGTTTCAGTCTTGCGACCGTACTCCCCAGGCGGAGTGCTTACTGTGTTAACTTCGGCACCAAGGGTATCGAAACCCCTAACACCTAGCACTCATCGTTTACGGCGTGGACTACCAGGGTATCTAATCCTGTTTGCTCCCCACGCTTTCGCGCCTCAGCGTCAGTTACAGCCCAGAAAGTCGCCTTCGCCACTGGTGTTCCTCCACATATCTACGCATTTCACCGCTACACGTGGAATTCCACTTTCCTCTTCTGTACTCAAGCCACCCAGTTTCCAGTGCGACCTCAGGTTGAGCCCAAGGTTTAAACACCAGACTTAAATAGCCGCCTGCGCGCGCTTTACGCCCAATAATTCTGGACAACGCTTGCCCCCTACGTATTACCGCGGCTGCTGGCACGTAGTTAGCCGGGGCTTTCTTCTCAGGTACCGTCACTCTCATAGCAGTTACTCTATGAGACGTTCTTCCCTGGCAACAGAGCTTTACGATCCGAAAACCTTCATCACTCACGCGGCATTGCTCCGTCAGGCTTTCGCCCATTGCGGAAGATTCCCTACTGCTGCCTCCCGTAGGAGTCTGGGCCGTGTCTCAGTCCCAGTGTGGCCGTTCACCCTCTCAGGTCGGCTACGCATCGTCGCCTTGGTGAGCCGTTACCTCACCAACTAGCTAATGCGCCGCAGGCCCATCCCTCAGTGACAGATTGCTCCGTCTTTCATTCTCTCTTCAGGAGAACAAAGAAATTATCCGGTATTAGCTACCGTTTCCGGTAGTTATCCCAGGCTAAGGGGCAGGTTGCCTACGTGTTACTCACCCGTCCGCCGCTAAACATCGGCTTTCCCGAAGGAAAGCTTTTGCTCCGCTCGACTTGCATGTATTAGGCATGCCGCCAGCGTTCGTCCTGAGCCAGGATCAAACTCTCCAATTAGTTTTTTTCGAGCGTCTACTCCCCCGAATCACTCCGAGAAAATAAACATCCGAAAAGATATTGAAAAGAGCGACAGCTCATTTTGAAACATCTGACGAGAATTTACATTCTCATTTTTTTGGATTTCACTTTCGTAAAATCCCACTCACTCGTTGTTCAGTTTTCAAAGATCAAGTTCTTGTTTGTCGCATGCAATGTCTCAGCAGCGACCTTTATAATATATCACGACGCCCTCATTTTAGTCAACTTTTTTTTCAACTTAATTTTCTTGGTTGTTTTTCAAACGCTTCTGAGTGAACTTACTCTTCAGAGGGACGAGTTATAATTTATCACATTAACAAGGGATGAGTCAACCATAAATATTGCCGTTAAATATCCTCCCCCTGTTATCAAGATAACAAAAAAAGAGAGCGCATCTGCCTCTCCAAAAATTACAGTTTATTTTCTTTTTATATTGTATAACGGATAGCATGACCACCTACTGCATTAGCATCTGCCCAAGAGGTTATCTCCCTGATCAATGATCGGGATACCAGCCTACTCAAAACAAGTGGCATCTCAGCTTCCAAATGGCTCAGGCCAGGACTCTTCAGCAGTTCCTCTATACTCCATGGTTCCTTGCGGCTATCCAGAATGGTCAATAGTATAATGCAGCAATCCGCCATCTTCGACATAATTGCAAATTCACAAGCCAGCAGCACAAGCTGCACTCTTTGCTCAAGTGTTTCAGTGCTGATTGTTAACTCTTCATATAATTTATAAACCGCCGTATTCTGGCTTTTCAGCTGATCCCACACTGCCGGCTCCGGGAATCTGCCACCCTCACTTACTTCGATACGCGCCCAATGGTACAAGGAAATCAATATACAATTATATGCATCCATAATGCAGCCTGCTGCGATATACCGTTTGGATTTCACGTACATATGTAAAAAGCGTGCGAACTCCATAAACAGTACACGTTCCCGGAGAGGCTGGTCAAATTGAAGTATGGTGCGGCGCAAACCCTCCAGCATCCCCTGTGGATCCCAGACTACTTCGCCTTTCAGCAAACTTGTAACAAGCTCATTATTATCTCCGGCACTTACCGCCCGTTCCAGAGCTTGGAAACCAACATGCAGCGTCTGGGTGCGCATCTCCCCGGCTATGGTATGACGAATGATTCGTTCCTTCTCCAGTTCATCATGCAGCATTAATACAACCATATCGTAATCATGGAGCAGTGCGCTTTGAAAGGGACTGTTCCCCTGCTGCCGCAAAGTGACCACTCCAAGGACACTCTCATCAAATGTTTCTCCACTCATCAATGTCAAATCGGACAGTTCCATGCTTCCCTCCATCAAATATGGCGTTTTTGCGTCAGTTCAGCTATAATTCAGTTATAATATAATTCTACATATTCATTGTTAGTTCCTTCTGGACGACCGAACTATATTGAAGTTAGGAGCAAATACTCATGATTTTTAAATCTGCCAAAATTAATGCTTTTCGCACATGGGGATTGCTGCTCACAATGCTCGGCATGGGGCTCATGATACTCGGGACAGCAGGGATTGTATTTTGGGGACATGCCGGAAAGATTGCGGCTGCGTTCGGACTTATTATCGGGTTGGTATCAATGATGGCCAGTTTAGCTATATATTTCTGGGCAGGCATGCTGTCCACGAGTGCAGTGCAGGTGGATTGTCCGGAATGTCACAAGCTGACCAAAATGCTCGGCAAGACGGACCGCTGTATGTTTTGCCATACCATCCTGACTATGGACCCGGAACAGGCAAATATCACGGCAGAGCAGCTTGAAAGTCAACAGCTTAAGCAATAATCTTATTACCACCCAAGAAGAAACGGCTTCGCCGTCCTTATAGGGACGGCACCCGTTTCTCGGAGAAATATAAGGATAAAGTATAGAGTGAAACTTATACTTTATCCTTATATTTAAAAAAAGGGCTCCCGAAACAAACGGGACCCTTTTTTCCTTAGTTATTGGTGAATTTCCTTCAGCGCTTTCCACGCCGCCTGATTGGCAAAGCTGCGGTTCCAAGAGGCTATCCCTCCAAGTCCGGAGGACTTGGCCAGATCCACTCTCGCCTTCAGCGACAACTTGTCTTCTATCCATATTTTGCGGGGAATCCCGTCTTCCTTATATTCTACGTAGTTCTGTCCTGATGCTTGTTCGAATTTTGGTTTCAGCTTCTTTGAGCTAATAATCTCGGCAACGGCGTCCATGCTTACGGCTTTGGAGCTTACTTTGATCTCTCCATCCGACTTGGTCTCAGACCAGATACGCGTATATAAAGGAATGCCCAATATGATCTTCTCAGGCGGTACGTCGTCCTCCTCAATGATACGGGTTATTGAATTCTCTACCCAGGGCAATGAGGCCACAGAGCCAGCCGTAGGGCTTGACGCCCAGTGCTCATCGTATGCCATAACAATGATAAAATCAGCTATTGCTCCAAGTGCTCGCCGGTCCAAAAACAATGACCACATTTCGCTGTTCGATTTCGGCGTTACATCTATAGATACGATCAGATTCCTGGCCTGAGCCATCGGCTTTAGTTCCCGCATAAATTGCGTAACATTCTCGCCATCCTTCGTATATACATTTTCAAAATCTATATTGATGCCATCCAGATTATATAAGTCGCTATACTCAAGCATTTGGACGATTGTCCGCATCCGCTTCTCATAAGTCGACAACGCCGCAGTTGTCATGTCTGCCTCAAAGCTGTTGCTGAGCAGGCCCCATACCTCCATCCCCTGCTTGTGGGCCCACTGCACATAACCACTGTCGGCCTGACAGCGCACATTCCCTTCGCCATCTACAATTCTGAACCAGGTGGGGCTAACCACATTGATACCAGGCAGCTTCCCGATCGAATCCGGATTTGGCTTTCGCTCATATACGGCTTCCCAGACCAGGTTAACAGGCTTGCCGCTCCAGCTTCGCTCCGCGCGTGTGGATGCTGCCGGCTGTGGTTTAACTGTTTTTTGACCATCAGAAATAATATCTCCGTCCCGGACAAAGCCTGTGTACCCATTGCTCATCTGCACATATATCCAGTCCTCATTGTCATCCCAGATCTTCACAATGGTTCCAGGCGGCATGTCGGCAACTATAGGAGCATGAATGGTCGCTTCTTGACGAAGAGCAATATTTGAACCGCCCTTCTCTCCCTTAACTTTGCCCAAGGGCACTGTCTCACCGGAGGTCATTAACTGAACGGCTCCAGTCTCCGCATCCTCTTGCAGCTCAAATCCGTATAAGTCCTTCAGCGTTTCTGCTGGAAGGTAGGTTAGTTCACCCTTTTCCTCGGGAGCCAGCCGGAGCTGGATCGGTTTGTTATTCAGGCTCGCTTTGGTTGTATCTGCCTGCATGTACAGAAGCTCACTGGCTGTCGATAAAATAACAGACTTACTCTCAGCCTCATACCTGATCGATGAATCCACATATTCCTGCAGGAACGGCAAAGGCAATAACAGATTCTCTCCTGTCCCTGAGGCAGAAAAACCGGTAAGCTGTCCTTTGACGAAAATAGGCTTGTCTATACTTTTCCAGTCGGGCTCAACGTGAAGGCGGTTCGGCATTACATAAAAAACGACCCAATAAGCTGCGGCCGCAATAATAAAAAGTCCCAACAGGCGGCGAAAAAGACCTCCGCGCTTTTGTACGCGCCTTTGTCTCTGTCTTCTGTCCAAGATTAATCCTCCGTATGATTGCTGATTTTGAACTACGATAATCCTTCATAAAAATAAAACGTGAGTCCTCCAGTTACGGATTCAGCACGTTGTTCAAACTCCTAAAGCCTATTCGGTTCTTTATTTCAAAGCTGCTTTCAACTGCAGCTTTTGCAAACTCCGTAAAGCTCCATCCGCAGTCCCTTGATCTTGAAGCCCGTAGCCTGCTCGGCCCGGTGTTCCACCTCATGAAGAGAAGGATAACTGAAATCTTCAATCTTTCCGCATACTTGGCAGATGACATGATAATGGTCCGATACATTGGCATCGAAGCGGCTGGAATTATCGCCATAGGTCAGTTCGCGAACCATACCGGCTTCCATGAACATTTTCAAGTTATTATACACCGTTGCCACGCTCATGCTAGGAAACTTCGGCTCCAGTGCCCGGTATATATCGTCTGCTGTAGGATGATTCATAGCTTCCATTAAATAAGTTAATATAGCATGACGCTGGGGCGTAATACGGACGCCGGTTGTCTTCAGTTGTTCCAATGCGTGCTGTACGCCACTACCCATCAATGTCACCGCCCTTGGTAAAACATATTAGAACTTCTATTTATAATAGTAAGACCAGGCTTTCAATATTGTCAACGCGGTCTTTACATTATATTTATTATTATATAATAAAAATTACTTATTTCAATATTTTCTCACATTTAAGTTGCTATTTCCTTCTACATGCAGCTTGAATTCACCAGTACCCACTTCTCCGGAGAGAGTCTTTTTATCAATAAACAGTCCTGGAATATCCGATAGGATATCACCATATCCACTGGAACCCTCCACGGTGTAATCACCCTCCAAGGGTAAGTAAAGTTTGATATCTCCAACGGCACTGTATATATCCCAATTTCCGCCGATACTCGTTGAGCGAACATCGATACCGCCATTGAGAGATTCTGCGTGTACCTTCATTCGCGCCTCGGTGACCGTCAAATTTCCATTTTTACTGGAAATATCAACCAAGTCCCTACTATTAACAGCACTCACATTGCCAACAGCAGTTGCCAGCTTCAATGGCCCCGTCACATCCCAGGCATTCATATCTCCGCCGTTAGTGGTCAGATCCACACTGCCTTGCACTTCTCTGGTCCGGACAACCCCGTTAAGCGTCTTCCCTTTAACATCCCCCAGTACACGGTACAGTATAAGCTGTCCATTTCCGGTTTCAAGTGAGATATCCTGGATTGCTTCGACATTTTGCAGCGTAATTCCGCCGTTCATTGTCCGTACCGCCAGATTAAAACGACGGTCTTCCGGCAGAAAAATATCCATATCCATCCGCGGCTGACGTTTGCCTGAATCTCCAAAAGCCTTACCTTTAGGGGTGATTTTAATATTCGTGTCTTCAGTAACCTCAAGGAACGATTGCTCCGCTATCGCCTCTGCCATAACCCCTTCCAGCTGATCCACCCATACGGTAGTCACAATCTCAATATCCTCCACAGGAGCCCTGTGCAACAAAATATCACCGTTGATCGCATCAATGGATATTTTGGCCGAGTCCAGTTCAACCGGTACGATTAAAGGGGATTTCTTAAAGCTGCTTCCTTTCGCTTCCCCATATTCCACGGCCGCTGCAGTCAGATTCAGATTAACCCGGTTCCATAAGTGTAAATAATGCTCTTGTTCAGCCACGATAAATACGCAGGCCGCCAGGAGCATAGCGGACAGCAAACCCCGTAAATCGAGACGAAACCTACTCCCTGTAAAAGAAGAAGCAGAACCTGCCCTGCGGGCAAAATAAAAAATTAGCAAGTACTCTATACCCCATAGCACAGGAATGGCAGGCCACCATCTGAGCAAGAGCAGCATATATTCGGTATTATTTTTCCAGTCCAGTAATAGCGGAATTCCTGCGCCTATTAGCAGTGCAGCAGCCGTGTATCTTCCAATGCGCCGTTTGCTGCTTCCGGTTCCCCGCCGCCGGGCTATTCCTTGGTAAATCTCCCGCGCTCCCATAAGCACGCCCCCACAGATTAGCGCTATCGCGACCGCTATTCCTGCATCATGCTCAATAAATAACCGCAGCCAGGCCGGCTTTTGGCGAAAAAGAAAAAGTAACACTCCACCAAAGAGCAGTAAAAGGCCAAACGAAATACCCGGTTCGCTGACGAAAGAACGACGTTTGGAAACCGGAGAAGCTTTATCGGAATCAGAGTCAGGTTCCTGCTCCCCTCCTACGCTCACACGATTACGAAGAATCCGGTCAGAGGTTTGCAGCACATCGAATACGTTGTAAAAATAAACTACCGGAATGAATAGCGCCAATATAATAAGCAGCGGTACATTAATCTGCATGCCGATTGACGAAAAATACAGCAAAGCCGCGATATCGAGCAGGATAATAAAAATCAGTGAAATTCCCTTGCGGAGAAGCCCCAAATACAAATGTCCGGTTCCGGGAATAAGTACCGCCAGCAGCCCGGCAACAAATTTATGTTTTTGGGGACGGCGGTGCTTGGGACGTGGAGGAATAACTTCATGCATTTCAGTCTCGTCCATCTTTTGGGGTCTCCTCCCTTCGGTGAAACTCAACAAGTTCAACACCAGGCGCTACTTCCTCTATCCCGGCTGCAATAAAACCGTACTTGGTATATAAAGAGACTGCCGGATGATTCAGCTTCCCTGTAGATACGATAAATTGTTCCATTCTGTTATAACGATCAAATACATAATTCAACAGCCTGCCGGCGATTCCTTTGCGAAAATGCTCCGGGTCGATCATCATCCGTGTAATCGTAAGCTTCCCGGGTGATTCTTCTGCTGTAGCCACAGCCCCCAACAGTTCACCATCCTCACTCAGACAACCATAAAAAATCTCCACACTGCGGCGCAGCATGTCCCTAGTCTCCATTAATGGAGGAATATCATGAAAGCCTATCAGCTCCGCTTCAAGCCGGTAAGCTTTATGCTGAAGACTCCATAGTTCATCAATCGTGCTATCGTCCAGCAGGTTTAGCTTGATAATCCCATTCATTCTACTAATCCCCTTATAGACCGAGAAGGGCCTGCCGATGTCGACAAGCCCTTAATTTATGTCACTCCATTATATTACCCAATAAAAAAAATCTAACGATCCAGTACTTCTGCCAGCAGCTTGTTGGCAAGACCCGGATTCGCTTTCCCCTTGCTTTCCTTCATAACCTGTCCTACAAGGAAGCCTATCGCTTTCTGCTTGCCTGCTTTGTAATCCTCTACGGATTGCGGGTTCGCAGCTACGACCGCCTCAACGATTCCTTTGATAGCCCCTTCATCGCTGATCTGTACCAGACCCTTCTCTTCTACGATGACTGCAGGCAGCTTGCCGCTCTCCAGCATTTCCTTGAAGACGGTTTTGGCAATTTTGCTGCTGATGGTTCCGCCGGCAATCAGGCCAATCATCTCGCCCAAACCTTGCGGCGTTATCTTTACCTCAGATAATTCCAAATTGTTCCCATTTAAATAGGCGAGCAGGTCCCCCATGATCCAGTTGGCTACAGCTTTGGCGTCCTTGGTATAGCTTAGGGCTCCTTCAAAAAAATCAGCCAGCAGCATAGAGGAAGTAATTACACCCGCATCGTAAACGGTAAGACCGAACTCTTGGCTATAGCGGGCCTGCCGCGCATCGGGAAGCTCAGGTATAGTGGCCCGGATCGACTCCTTCCAGGCATCGCTAATATTCAGCACGATCAGATCCGGATCAGGGAAATAACGGTAATCATGCGCTTCTTCCTTGCCGCGCATAGACAAGGTCTTGCCCCCGGCTTCATCCCACCGGCGCGTCTCCTGAACAACAATACCGCCGTCATCCAGTATTTCACCTTGCCGGTATTGTTCATATTCAAGGCCGCGGAGCACACCGCGGAAGGAGTTCATATTCTTGAGCTCCGCCCGGATCCCAAATTCCTGCTGGCCTATCGGCCGGAGACTGATATTGGCATCACAGCGCATGGAGCCCTCTTCCATTTTCACATCGGACACATCGCAGTATTGCATAATCGCCCGAATCTTCTCCAGATAAGCACGCGCTTCTTCCGGTGATCTTAAATCCGGTTCAGACACGATTTCAATAAGAGGTGTTCCTACCCGGTTAAAGTCAACGAGTGAAGCAAAACCTCCGTCTACGTGGGTCAGTTTACCGGCATCCTCCTCCAAATGGAGGCGGGTGATTCCGATCCGTTTGGTCTCCCCGTCCACTTCGATATCAATCCAGCCGTTCAAGCCGATAGGCTGATCGAACTGCGAGATCTGGTAAGCTTTTGGCGAATCGGGATAAAAATAGTTTTTGCGGTCGAATTTACTGACATCGCCTATCGTGCAATTCAGTGCCATCGCTGCTTTCATCGCGTATTCCACCGCCTGCCGGTTCAGAACCGGGAGCACGCCGGGATGGCCCAGACACACAGGACAAGTGTGCGTATTGGGCGGAGCGCCGAATTCTGTGGAGCAGCCGCAGAAGATTTTGGACTGTGTGTGAAGCTCAACGTGAACCTCAAGTCCGATGACCGTTTCATATTTAGATGACATAGTAACCCATTCCCCTCCTTTTTGGAAGATATTACAGCTGTGGACGCTGCTTATGATGTTCTGTATTTTGTTCAAAGGCATGCGCTACGCGCAGCACTGTTTGCTCATCAAATTCCTTACCGATAATCTGCATGCCTACAGGCAGACCTTCAGCGAAACCGCAAGGAATGCTGACGGCAGGGATACCGGCAAGACTTACCGGAATGGTAAGAATATCGTTCAAATACATCGTCAGCGGATCTTCGGTCTGCGAACCAAGCTTAAATGCCGTCGTTGGCGCAGTCGGCCCGATTACAACATCGTAGTTCTTAAATACTTCATCAAAATCCTGCTTGATCAGGGTGCGCACCTTCTGCGCTTTTAAATAATAGGCATCGTAATACCCTGAACTCAGTGAATAGGTTCCCAGCATAATCCGACGCTTAACCTCCGGACCAAATCCGCGGCTGCGGGAGTTAAGATAAAGGTCAAGCAAGCCTCCGCCTTCATCTACACGCTTACCGTAACGGACGCCGTCGAACCGTGCAAGATTGGAAGAAGCCTCTGACGAGGAAAGTAAATAGTAGGCCGCCACTGCATATTCTGTATGCGGCAGGGATACCTCTTCCCACACGGCGCCGAGCCCTTCCAGCACTTTAAGGCCAGACAGTACCGCATCACGCACACTGGCATCAACGCCTTCACCCAGATATTCCTTCGGCACAGCAATGCGAAGTCCTGAGACGTCGCCGGTGAGCGCACTTAAATAATCAGGAATGTCCACCTTGGCCGAAGTAGAGTCCTGGGCGTCGTAGCCGGCAATGGCTTGCAGCACATAGGCTGAATCCTCTACATTACGGGTAAGGGGACCGATCTGGTCAAGGGAAGACGCAAAGGCCACCAGCCCGTAACGGGATACAAGACCATAGGTTGGCTTCAGGCCGACCACACCGCAATAGGAAGCAGGCTGACGGATAGAACCGCCTGTATCGGAGCCGAGCGAAAAGAATACTTCGCCTGCAGCTACGCTCGCCGCAGAACCGCCGCTGGAACCTCCCGGAACACGTTCCAAATCCCATGGATTGCGGACCGGTCCAAAGCTGGAATTCTCGTTGGATCCGCCCATGGCGAACTCGTCCATATTCAGCTTTCCAATGGTTACGGCGTCTGCCTGGCGGAGCTTGGCGGCAACCGTAGCATCATAAATTGGCTGGTAATTGGTCAGAAACTGACTGGCGCAGGTGGTGCGCAGTCCCTTGGTCACAATGTTGTCTTTAATTCCGGCAGGAAGCCCAAATAACAATCCGCGTTCTCCTCCAGATGCCAGCTTATCATCCAAAGCCCGGGCAGTCGCACGCGCTCCCTCTTCATTCAAGGTCAAAAAGGCATGGATGTCTCCATCCCGCCGGGCAATGGCTGACAAGGATTCTTCGGTCAGCTCACTCACCGACACCTCTTTGTTATTCAGCATATTATGTAATTCGGGTAATCGATATTGAAACAGGCTCAAAATTACATCCCCTTTCCTAATTGATTTGCACTATTCCAGGACAGCAGGCACCTTGAAATGTCCATCTTCCTCATCCGGTGCATTAAGCAAAGCAGCCTCTTGGGACAGGCTCTCTTTAACAACATCTTCACGCATCACATTGCTGACCTGCAGCACATGCGTCGTCGGCTTAACATGATCCGTGTCAAGCTCATTCAATTTCTCTGCATATTGTAAAATAGCATTCATTTGTTCAGTTAAGGTTGCCTCTTCTTCCGGGCTTAACTGCAGACGGGCCAGCTTGGCCACATGCTGCACATCGTTGACCGTAATGCTCATAAGAAATTTCCCTCCTAATGTAAAGGGCTAAAGTGCCCGGATAACGTTACTAATTATATTGTACAAGCCTGGACAATTCAATGAGCTCTATGTCCGGAGGACAATTTTTGACAATAAAAAAATAGGGATATCCGCAAAGCCATGAATGGCTTCTAAGGCCCCCCTTGATTCATAAGATCAGAGTCATTTATAAAAAAGCCGGCTTTCGCCGGCCTTTCTTAAATCCAAGCCCGGAGATTCACCTGTTTGATGAATTCCGCCTGGGACATACTTTCTTGTGAAGTTGTCTCTAGCTCTTCCGTCTCTGTAGATTCGCCGTTCATCAAATGATGGAACAGCTTCTCATTGTACGTAGACAAGGCATAATCAATCAATGCCTCTCTTGTAGCCCTTTCTGCTTCCTCTACCAGCAATTCTTCTTCCGCTTCCACGTCCTCTGCGGTGACGTAAAAATTCCGGTTCGCCTGAGGCACACGAATGACATAATCAAACGCGTTATCCGGATTGCGGTCGTAAGCAATAAGGTAGCCATAATCCCCGATAGGAAGATTCTGCTCGAAAGCATCCGCAACAATGACAATCTTCTCTCCTAATCGCAGCATCGCCCTGCCTCCTTGAATCAAATCTATCGATTTGCTTATTTCAACAGTCTACTAAAAAAAGATAGTGCTGTCTACTAGGAGAGGTTGCCATTGGACCCCGGCTAATTAATTCGCCAGCTTATTCCTTTTGATCGACAGGGCAGCTCCGGCAATACAAAAAACGATAAGAACTCCTGCCGATAGAAGAGGTCCGACCAGAGCGGTACCGATACTTGCGCTTCCTTCCGTAAGCAATACAGCGGAAAGACCCTGCAGACTGGCAGGCGTCCAATCCATCCATAAAGGCAGCAGACTGTTGAATAAGGTAAGCCCGGCGCCTGACAGCAGGGCCATAAAAGCAGCGACGGGACCGCGTAGACAAGCACTGAACAGCAGGGTCAGCGACACGATGCACAGGAGCCATAATCCATATAATCCCGTAGCGGACAAGACATTATTCCACGATAAGACACCGATTAGCTGTTCCGTATAATAGGCTGCAGCGGCTGCACCCAGCCCAAGACAGAGGGCCAGCAACGTCAGGTATGCAGACCATTTCGCAAAGATTATCGCCATTGGAGATATAGGCCTTACCTGTACCAATTCTGCGGTTCCGCTGTATCGTTCACCAGACAGGCTGTTCATTGCAGCCAGCACCAGCACAAGCAGGCCAATCGTTCCATACTGCCCTAACGCCTCTGCCATTGTTACGGCTGCGCCAGGCATTTCATAGGTTTCCAGCAGAGCCGGCGGTACATCCCCTGATGCGCCAAGAATTTCCGGCATATAATAAGTTACAAGCGGTTGCATAATACCTAATATAATGAATACCACCGGAATCCAGGCCAGCTTGTAGCTGCGGGCCATCTCCCGCATTTCTTTTTGAAAATAGACCCAAGCGCTCCTCATGATCCTACCACCTTCATAAATAAATCTTCCAGCGTGGATGAACCCGCCTCAAAGTGCAGCAGCGGAATCCCAAGGCTTGCAGCCTCCTGAACGATGACCCGGCGTGCCTCCCCAACATCATTAACATTAAAAAAGGCGTCCACCCCGGAAACTTGACCCTCTAGCACAAAAGACTTGGCGGACAATGACTGCAGCCACTGTATAGCTTCCTGCTGTTTCTCGACGCGGAGACGAATAACCGGAATACGATAGCGCAGCCGCAGATCGGCCAGTGTGCCATGCTCCGCAATCACCCCTTGGTTCAGCAAAATAATATTGTTGCATATTTCTTCCGCATCGTGCAGCACATGCGTGGAAAAGATGATTGTAGTTTCTTCCCGGATTTCCCGCAGCATCTCCATCACCTCACGCCTCCCAATCGGGTCCAGCGCAGATACCGGTTCGTCAAGCAGCAGCAGGCGGGGACGATGCACAAGTGCTTGTGCCAAACCGAGTCTCTGCTTCATTCCACCGGAGTAGCCGGCAATCCGGCGGCGTGCAGCTTCCTTCAAACCCACCCGTTCCAACGCTGTTGCCGCCATGGCTGCGGCCTCCCCCGATCTCAAACCGCTCAGCTTGGCGGCAAAAATCACGTATTCTTCTCCGCTCATCCAGCCGTAAAAGGCAGGAGCCTGGGGTAAATATCCCAACTGCTTCCGGTAGTCGGTTCCGGGCTCTGCGCCTTCAAAAGATATTCCGCCCGAAGTTGGTGCAAGCAGCCCTGCCAGCATACGAAGCGTAGTAGTCTTGCCTGCACCGTTCGGTCCAAGCAGGGCTGTGCAGTGCCCTTTCTCAATATTAAAGTTTATATGATTGACGGACAGATGCTTGCCGTAGCTTTTGCATAAATCACGGACTTCCATCAGGGGAGGCATTAAGCATCCTTCCTTCCAAAGGTAAAGTAAGCGATGCTGCCGAGAAGATTCCCAAAAATAAGAATGATCAACCATAACCATTTCGGGCCCCTGGTAGCTTCCGCTTTCCGCAATGAAAACAATCCGATGACTGCCAGCAAAGCCTGAAGTGCAAGTAAAGGCCATACTAATGACCACTTTATCTCTTCCAATTGAAAACCCTCCTGTACTTTAGTTTTACTTCCCCTGATTCCCCACCTTGCTCCGCCGCACTATGTCGGGAAGCACTACAACTAGTAAATAGACCACCGTCGGCATTGGAAGGCCTGTAATTCCCCATAAGCCCCAGAACCAGGCTCTCTTCCCCCGCTTCCGGGCATTACGAAACAGGCAGGTACCTTGGAGCAGTAAACCTGCAGCCAAAAGGAAAAACAACCACAACGGAATATCCTGGAGATCATTCATTCCTCCGCACCGTACCCCTTCCTGGGAATGCGGGAAGCGGCTGCAATAATTAGAGCGGCTGCCGGGATAGCCCCTTGAATCACCAAATAAATGAACGGTGCTTCATTCAGTAGGGCCAGAAATACACCCACAAGACCCAAAGACAGCAGCCAGAAAAGCAATAATTCCTTACGCGCCCGGTTACGGAGTCTCACACTCTCAGCCGTTATTTGCAGGGTTAGTGCGCTAAGGGATGGCGGTGTTATGTCTTCATAGGCCCTATCCAAGCGTTTAAGTCCCAGGTCAAGCCTCTCCAGAAGGGGATCGGGAATCTTCTTATTGTCACTGTTCATCTTCACCCAGCTCCTTTCGTAATTGGCGCAGTCCATAGGCTACGCGGGATTTGGCCGTTCCCTCCGGAATTAGCAGCATGCTTCCTATTTCTTCATACCCATAGCCATAATAATGCTTCAGAAGAACAGCAACCCGCTGCGACGAGGGCAGACGGGATAAAGCGTCCAACACATCGCTCCATTCCTCATTGCGGCTCTCAAACTGCCACCGGATGGACCGGATACCTTGTTCCTGGCTGCGGTTCCATTCATGTTCCCGTTTACGCCGCCGCATCCGGTCGAAATATAATCTCGTGGCTATGGTAACCAACCAGGAGGAAAATGACGATGAGCCGTTATAAGCAGAAATTTTCTCCATGCACCTGACCATCGTATCCTGGCAGACATCTTCTGCAAGCGCCGGATCCAGTGTTACTTTGAGCAGATATTTATACAGGAAGGTGTAATGATCCTGAAGAAGCTGCGCCAACGCTGAAGCATTGCCCTGCTGCGCTTGCCGGATTATTGTTGCATTACTTTGACTCATCTTCTCCCCCGTCGTTCTCCTGAAATGTCATATGTAATACGCCGGACTCCTCCAATTCGTTCAACACCAAAGATACAAAAGTTCAAAATTTATTCCGTTGCTCCCAAAGCCTTCTCCGCCAAGGCTGTACTGACCCTCTTGCATTAGGGAATTTCCAGAACTCAGGAGTGAGGGGATCAACCGATTGCAAAGAAGACAGCGCATTATCGCTGCCTTCCTTATATGTATAGTATTGCTCAGCTTCCCTGCAGAGGGTTCTATCCTCCCGTTGGGATATCCGTTCATTCTTGCCGTCATTTTCACTGAAATATTGTCCATAATCCAGAAGGTATTGCATGTCCACTCTCAAGCAAGCTCCCCCATTCAGCAGTCGTAACCATAAAAAGACAAAAAAAGAACGCAAACCGGGATTATTCCACAGTCTGCGTGCTTCGCGTAGGTAAATGTTACATTTAATTAACAGTATTGTAGCAAGTTTGCATCCTCATGTCCACCTTAAATTTCCCGAGTTTTGTCGGTTAATAATTTAGAAATCACTTGTGCACTTTCCGCACGATTGGCTTGCCCTTGTGGGGCGAACTGGTTATTGTCGCGACCTTGGATGAATCCAAGCTGAGCGGCTGCATTAACCGCATCTTGTGCCCAAGCACTAATGTTTGCACGATCTGCAAATCCTGCTGTGTTGCTTGCCTTTACCTTCTTGCCGACTTTCACTTCATAGGCCTTTACAATCATAACCGCCATTTCCTGGCGCGTGATTGTAGCGTCCGGTACAAATGTATTGGCAGTACGTCCGGATACAATGCCCGCTTCATCCGCTGCTGCTACAGCTTCTGCATACCACTTGGAGCCGTTTACATCCTTGAACCTTGCTTCTTTCGTTGCTTCTAAACTAAGTGTACGAACAATCAATGCCGTAAACTCAGCGCGTGTTACAGGTTTCAGCGGTGCAAATTCAGTATCGCTCACACCTGTAACGATGTGCTTCGATGCCATTCTCTTAATGACATCATATGCCCAGTAATGGCTCGCTACATCCTCAAAGGATTTATCGTATTCAAGAACAGCGTACTTACTGAAGTGTCCTATGCTGGCAGTGATATTGCTGCCGTTTAATTTTCCACCAACATACTCTAGGGTTCCACCATCAGCAATGTAATAAACACCAAGCCGGTCTTTGTTGGCAGACTCATTAACCTTTAATGTAATTTCAATGGGTTTTGTGAACTTGGTTAACTTGTGCTCTTTTCCGTCTTTACCCACGATTGCTAAATTGAATTCAAATACATCTCCAGCCGCTTTAACTTCAGCCTTTGATTTCCCCTTCGCTTTGTTGACAAGCTGCTGTGCAGCTTCATTCATTAATGGCTCTGCACCAAAGGAAATATGTGCATCCTTCAACTCCATTTGGGTTAATAGAGACTTCAATTCTTCAAGTAATACACCATCAATTACGGCTTCAAACTTCTCATTTTTCACTACCATGTTATTGTTCTTATTAACAGCTTCAGCAGTTACCGGCAATAGAACCTTACTCTTGCCATTTGGAAGCGTTACAAGAACCTTGCCATCTGGATTAGCTTTTGGATTCACCACTTCCGCTTTAGGATCGGTTGGTTGTGCTGGGGTCGTTGGAGCAGGTGTTGAACCGTCGTCACCATTCCCCTCAGCTTTGCGAATCGTTAAGTTAATCGTTTTAGTTGCTTGAGATGCACGACCTTTATCTGTGTACCATGGCTGTGCCAAGGTTTCAGCAGTAGGTTCAATGTGTAGTACGAAGGTGTTAACACCCGACTTGAGCGGAATGTTCGGAACCAGTACATTACCGTATTGATCCATCGCACTCTCAGCAATTGGAGTGTTATTGATATTGAACTTTACGCCATACGGCACCTTAGCTTTTAAAGTAAAGCTAGTTTCATCTACGGGTGCTGAATATTCAATATCTTCACCGTAAGATATACGAGGCATGGAAATCATCATTGGCATATCTACCCAACGAAGTACATAATCATCAACCAACATTTTGTTGCCACCTTCATTTTTGATCGTTAACTGCATGTTAGTATCTGTGGATCCATATGCCCAATTGCCATGATCTTCAGTATCATTCGGCACACGGGTATGCGAAGTGAACGCTTCTGTTTCCCATGTTCCTCTTGTGTACTTATACTGAATAGATTTTCCGGCCATCATTTTAAAGGTGTACTCTACGACATCGCGATTGGTTGCGCCGCTTGGAACCTTCAATTCGGTACTGCCGGCATTCCATCCATTAAGGCTGCCTGCAATAAAAATTCCGTCCGCAGAGGGTGTATAGGAAGGTAAATGCAATCTTAACGTTACATCTACCATAACCAATTTTGGCGTTACTGTTTTATCATCAGAAAATGCTCGATTGTAAGATCGATCAAATGTGGCTACCTTATAAACGTATGGTGTATCATTACTTACTGCATAATCTACGTAGAAGGTAGCGGTTTTCTCAACCGTTGCAATTTTAGTGAATGCCGTATCTGTTGATTTTTTACGGAAAATATCAATCCCGCTAATATCTGTGCCAGTAGATGCCCAGTGAAGGTTGACTAAATTGGATTCCACTACAATGTCCGCTAAGACAGGTGCTGCCGGAGCTGTTGTATCATTCGCATCTGCGTTAGCCATCAATGAAGCTTCTGTTGTTTGAGTATAATTCTCGCCATTGTCAGTGGATACCTTGGCAAAGTAATGGAACTTTCCTGCTTCAGTAGGCTCGAAGGTAGCATAGTAGACCTTTTTGCCGTCTGCCGTATCTTCTTTATAGCGAAGTTTAGTATCCTTAGCATTAGCTTTGTCTGTACCTTCCGGATAATAAGCTAACCTGGCGATCATATTAGGTGCCTCAGCATTTGCAAATGCAGCATTGTTCGTCAAGCCGTAAACTTCAATCGTCACGGTTATTTGACTTGTCTTATTCCCTACTCCAACAGTCATATTTGCTGCTTGAGAAGAGATAACTACACTGTTGATTGGAAAGGAAGGTGTTGCGGATACCATATCCAAAATGGCACTTTCGCCACTCCCTTGTGCTGCTGTTACGGCATAATAGTATTTGCTGCCATTCGTTACGGCATCATCTACAAATGTAAGGTTAGTAAGTCCTGTAGCTAAGGTAGTTAATACTCCACCTTCAATTGGGGCACGGTAAACATTGTAGCTGTCCGCACCTGCAACGGCATCCCATGTAAGGTTAATCACACCGTTGCCTGCTGTCGCAGTAACATTTTGAACAACCGGCACTTCAATTAACGCGCCTTCGGATACCATCATATACCCTGTCTGAGCGGGAATGGTGATATTAAGTTTTCCAGCGGTCACTGTAGCTTGAGCCGTTCCGTATAGCTGATCTTTTAAAACTACGCCATTTGGAATAAACCCGGCTACATTCGCCTCAATGGTCGCATCCGTTGTCCCTTTATTGATGATCACCAAGCCTGCTTTTGTCGCATTTTTTCTGGCATAAGCAATGATATCACCCTGGGCATAAGCTACCTTTATATCACCCGTACGGAATACTTCATTGTCATTACGGACTTCTGCAGCTTTCTGATATACATTAAATAACGAGGCATACTTACCTACACCTGTAAATTCACCATGATTTTCGCTTACCCGCTCCCATGGGAAGGTTCTTCTGGAGTCGGGATCTTTCGTGCCTTCCAGACCTACTTCATCTCCGTAATAAATAGTAGGCGCTCCAGGGTATCCCATTTGGAAGATGGCTGTCAATTCTTGCAATTTTCGTGCAGTTTCTGTTGCATCCTGCGCCATTCCTAATCTGTTTTCTTCATATTGTGGATAATCCAGTTTGGTTATATTTCTAGTGGTATCATGAGAACCTACTAAATTAAGCATGACTAACCAAGCTTCTTTAGGATAATCCTCACGAATAGATTCCAGTGCAGCATCCATAGTTTGCGCATTGCCGCCCGTTAAGAAGGACTGCAAGGCACCTCTAAAGCGATAGTTCATGACCGAATCGAATTGGTTACCCAGCAGGTAATGCGTAGCTACCCCCCACTCTTCTCCTAAAATAATAGGATCTACAATGGGCTGGCCGCTGGCATTGGTTAATCCCGTTTGCGATTTCACAGCCTTACGGAACTTCTCCCATGTACCAAAGGATACATCTGGTGCTACGTCCAGCCGCCATCCGCTTGCACCCATCCAGTTCCAAACTTGAGAAGCTGTGTTCTTCATCGCTTCCTGTTGTTGTTCCGGGGTCATAGTGGACAAGTCATAGCCAATAACATGGTTTCTATAGCTCTTTACGTTCCATTCATGTGTGCCTTCTATAGCGCCCGCATCACCTTCTACCGGCTCAATCGCATCCATCGCAGGCAGGGAATCATAGCCCCACCAAGCATCATATTTATACATGGATACATTATCACGACTTTTAACCTTTTCGTTGTGGATCGTAAACCAGGTGGTAAACTCAAAGTCCTCTGGATACTTATAGTTCTTTCCTGTTGCAGGGTTGACCTGACTGGTAAATCCTTTAATCACCTCTTGCTCTGCTGCTTCCAGAGTCATCTTGTCAACATTGACATGGTCATAAACCGCTGCCCAATACTCATAAGCTCCAATTTCAGGGTATTTCTCATAGCGGTCAAAATAAATGGAATCATCGCCAACATGGTTAAATACTCCATCAGCGATAATGTGAATGCCGCGTGCTCTTGCTTCGTTAGCAAATTGGATAAACACAGCATCAGAAGCTTTTCTTGTAGCATCATAATTAAGACCTGACTTTGGATTCCCAGGCGTATTGTAAACGGGCTTACCCAGCATTGGATCCAGATGTTTATAATCTGTTGCATCATACTTATGGTTCGAACCCGCCCAAGCAATAGGGTTAAAGTAAATTGCCGTTACCCCGATGGATTCAAGGTAATTTAGTTTCGCTTTTACCCCCTGGATATCGCCGCCGTAAAATTCATTCGTCCAGACTCCGTCTGTCTTAGATCCGGGGTAGTAGGGTGCATTCTCTGGCGTCAGGCGATCCGGCATTTCCGGAATGTCACTCCATTCGCCCCATACTTGGTTAGGTGTAGGGTCGTTCGCCACACCGCCATCAAAATACTGAAGCGGGAAAGCATTGATTGGCTCACCTGTACGATCTTCATCACGATTACCACGGTAGCCATCTACAGTCTTGGCACGGTTATTGCCTTCATCCCCATCAAAGAAACGATCAGGGAGGATTTGATAAACGATCGCATTTTTCATCCAGTCCGGTGTTTTGAAATCAGCAGCGTACACTGTCAAGTCAAAGGCAACCGCGCCTGCATCAACGGCTCTGCCTGTACCACCACGTATACTGTCATCACCATATTCAACTTTTGTAGAGCCGTCAATTAAGATAAATTTATATCCCCACACGCCGATACCTTGGAAATCAGCAGCTGGAATAAGGGTTTCAAAGTAGTCTAAGTTACCTACTGACGTAACTTTTCTCATGTCATAGCTTTTTGCCAATGCCTTTTCATCGATCAACTCAACTTTGGCAACTTGCACATCATCTTTTTCTGCTGCAATACGCAGGGTTAAATCTTGTTGTCCTTCCGGAATGGCTCCAAAAGGCTTCTTGTAAGTGATGGAGCGACTGTCAAACCTAATGGCTTCACTCTTAATCATCCCATCAAAGTTACCCTCAGCCGGTTTATAATCGTGGGATAGAAATTTAGATGCAGCTGAATAATTAATCGAAAATGTGACATTAGCTGGGTCCACAGTGGCTAGCTGTAGATTGTTTCCTCCTTCATTGCCATAACTCTCATCCCAATTGGTTCCAAAAACTACTTTGGCTTCATATGAACCAACAGGGATGCTTCTTTGAAGCTTGTAAACAGAATTATTGAAATTATAGTCTACAAAAAATTGCTTGGCGGCAGACGGGTCCCAATTGTTCTCACTAAAAACCGATTGGACTGTCCCTACGAGTCTAGGCCATTTACCAGCTGTTAGTGCAGGTATGTATTGCGGCAGCCCTGCTACTCCAGCCAGATTAATACGAGCTGCATTTAATTCATCGTTAATATAAAAGTTTACTTTTGTTTTTTCCGTAAGGGTTAACGAGAAATTGTTACCATTATTGGAGTAACCATCCCATGTTCCATTTTTCGTAAGTTTGAATTCATGCGTTCCTGCATCCAAAACGGTTGAGTAAGCATAAAATCCTCCGACAAGATGAGTAAATTTCGCTTGTGGATTCGTATTATTCCAAACACCTTTTAACCCGGGCACGTACCATTCGTTGGTACCGCCTGGCTGACCCACAAATTCATCTGCATAAACGTCACCTGTTACTGTAGCTGAAATACTGGAGCCTCCAGCCGCTGCAAAAGCTGTCACCGGTCCAAATGTAGTGAAAAATAGCTGCAGAAGCATAATAGCGCTAATAAACAAAGAGATATTTGCCTTATTTCTTCGAATATATAATTGCATCCAATTAACCTCCTTTTATCTTTAACACTGTTGATGAACGCCGCCCGGGTCAATTTGCTTTGCAAGAGCGACAGTCAAGTTGTGAAGATCATTATGCACCCCCTTTCAACATAAAACTGATGACTACTTCACATCCGAAATATGCGCAAACGTTTGCAAAAAAAGAGAAATAAATATAATCTGGACGACACTTTATATTGTGCAACAGATTATTTGCACAATATAAATAAATGAAAGCGCTTGCTATATACTATTTATCATATTACTCTTGTTCCTAAATCAATGTCAACCCGTAAATCCATTCGTTTTTTTTCGATAAAATCATAAATAGACATGGACACCTAGATAACGACAACGTTTGCACAATGTTGCACAGCACAAAAAAGACTCAAGCCATATTATGCTTGAGTCGCAATCCATATTCAGACAGGAAATTTCCTCAGGAAACATACGGGTTACGGGCACGCTCGTACCCGATGGTTGTCCGCGAGCCATGTCCCGGATAGACCTTCACCTCATCATCCATCTTGAACAGCTTGCCCCGGATAGAGTCAAGCAGGTCCCGTTCCCTGCCTCCGGCAAGATCGGTGCGCCCTACGCCAAGTCTAAACAGCACATCACCCGAGAAAAGATCATTTCCGCAGAGGAAACTGACGCTTCCCGGAGAGTGTCCTGGCGTATGATACACCTTGAAATCGAGTCCGATCAGCTTCAAGGTCTGACCTTCAGCAAGGTCATACTCTGCAGGCTCGGTCGTTAGCGGAGGGGAAACATTCGGCCACATCAGTGAGCCGTTCAGCTTGGGATTGGTGAGCCATTCGCTCTCCAAAGCATGCAGATACACGGGACAATTCTTCAGTTTACGAATTTCGTCAACGCCGCCCATATGGTCAAAATGCGCATGGGTCAGTAAGATCGCTTCGATCTCCATCTCTTGGATACTCCGAACCAAAGCGGCAGGGTTCATACCGGGATCGATAATAACACCACGTGAAGGATCAGCACCTGTCAGCAGGTAAGCATTCGTCTGAAGCGGCCCTAAATTATAGTTACGGATATTCAGCATTTTGTTTAAAATCCGGAGATCAGACTGCGCAGTTCTTTGGCGATAGCAGCCTGTGATTCCGTTCCTTCCCCATAGGCTTGCCCCATGGCTTTACGTACTTCGGCGATCTTACTCTCATAATCGGGAGCCTCGCGGTCGGGATTTTCCCGTTTGAACTCGTTCATAAGACTCTGGACATGCTGCGGGCGAGGACCCCAGTGGCCCAGCACATACCCGCCAGTATCGGCGAAGATAACAATAGGCACCGCGCGCCCGCCCATGGTCAGGAAGTTATCCATAACCTCCGGGTTATCTTCCAGTATCAGAACTTCAGTCTTGATTCCGGCAGTCTCCAGGATCCGAAAAACAACCGGAACATTACGTACCACATCGCCGCACCAATCAGCAGCAAGAATAAGCACACGCAGATCGTCCCGGTGATTCAGACTTTTAAAAAACTCCCGGTCACTTTCATCTTCCCACGTGAATTTCTCATACCAGGATTCAAATGCCTGCTGATTTCGGGTCATACCCTCTACAAATTGACGTGGGGTAAGACCCTGATTAAATTTAGGGGCTACATTTCGCTTCATTTTCCGCTACCTCGCTCCTTCTTGGATTTGTACCATTTGAACAGGAAGTAAATGGTAACCATAGCAATCGCGCCTAAAATGATTTCCTGCGTATACTGGGAAGCGAGTTCATCAATATCTTTCCATTTATCGCCCAGAGTCATTCCCAGGTACACAAACAAAGCGCTCCACGGAATAACAGCGAGTGTAGTCAACAATGTAAACTTACCCAAAGGCATGCGGGATATACCAGCGGGAACTGAAATCGCATGACGGACCACCGGGATAAACCGGGCAGTGAAGATTACGCCTGTCCCGTACTTATTGAACCACTCTTCCGAATGGTCAATTTGCTTCTTTTTGATAAAAATGTATTTGCCGTATTTCTCCAGAAACGGCCTGCCGCCATAACGTCCAATCCAGTAAACAAATATCTGTGCAATTACACCGCCTATTGTTCCGAACAGAACCGCGCCAAAAAAATTAATGTGTCCAGCCCAAACCAAGTATCCTCCAAAGGCCAGCACAATTTCACTCGGAATCACTTCAATCATTAGTCCAATCATAATCCCGAAATAACCAAGGCTCTGAATCCATTCAAACAATTGCGAGATCAGATCAGAAATAAAATGCAATCCAGTTCCTCCTCCCATTTTTTTCTCAAAATACGGCTTGGCTGATGTACAGCGGGTACTAGCCGTTTCTGCTTTATGTAGCCAGCGTCTCTTCTCTTAGACTATTCTAGCATATGAAAAGGTACGACTTCTACTTATGGGCTTTGTCAGCAAAGGACGGCGGGATTAAGGCATGAAACCAATAAAAACAGATATCCTATTATTGACAGTGAGGCTGCGAATGAATCCTTCAAAGCACTGGCCGACCCCACCCGCCGCCAAATTATCCGTCTGCTGCGGGAGAAGGACAGAACTGCCGGAGAATTGTCGACTGAGACAGGGACGAGTACGGACTGGAATAGGCGGAGACAGACAGGCAGAGACCTCTTTCTGCAACTCTCATTTAGCAGAAATTACAAATATTAAAGATTTCAGCCGTTGGCCTATGCTAACGGCTTGTTCCGTAAGATGGAAGCTGCGGTCATTATATCTCCCGCCGTCCGCATTGTCCGCAAGCAGCCTGTATTGACGGAGCAACTCCAATCCGGAAGCCGCACTGCGCAGCGCCCCCTCCTTATCTCCGGCTGCCAGCCTCCGCTGGCTTAGAAGCAGCATTCCATCTATCGCTTTCGTTCTTTTGCCGTAATTATAGACATCCAAACTCAAGCTTCGCCGAACCCAATACAGCGCTGCTCCCGGGTTATCCCCGCCCATAAAAATTTCTGCCATTACCCAGTTTAAGGCCGGATTCTCCGGTGAATAACTCAGGCTGTTTTTGAGTAAGCTTTTGCTCCGCTCCTTAGGCAGTTGTTCCGAAAGCGCAGCCGCAGTCCGTGGCGATAGCTGATTCCAGTGCAGCGATTGCTGCAGCAGTACCTTCTTTTCCGCAGGGTTAGAAGCAACCATAGCTGCCCGGTACAACCCCGCACCCATCTGGGCACGCCAAGATATTAGGCAGAGAACAAGGGATGAACAACAGACCGCAGCGGCGGCGATAGTCTTTGTACGGGTATGGATTGACATACGATCCGAACTTTTTAAGGTGGAATTTGCCGGAATGGCTTGTGTGAAAAGCGTACCCCGGGCATCAGCAAAAGCAAGCGCAGGCAACCAGAATACCAGCAGCCATACCAGCCCATAGCTAAAGTCAAAATCGACTGCACTATGCAGGACGATTACTAAAAAGGGAGGAAGCAGCCGCGCAGAGTGAACAGCCAGCAGCCAGCACATTGCAGCCAGCATGAGTGCGACGGCTGCCAGACCTGCTATTCCGAGATTCAGCAGAATATCGAGATAACCGCTATGCACCTGGCTGCCCACATAAGGGCGGGACTGGGCGGCGAGGTACAGGCTCCGCCAGGTCTCTCCTCCCCTGCCCAGCCAGGGTGCCTCTGCCGCCAGCCTCCAGGCGTCGCGGTAGAGGAGGACACGCGCGGCGACAGTCGATGACGGTCCGGTGATCCGCGCGTGCACGTGCAGCAGGACGGCGGCGGCCCCCGCCGTCCACCCCAGCGCCGCCAGCACCAGCACGGCGGCGCGGCCCCCGCCCGCCAAGCTGCGCTGGCGGCGGCACAGCCACAGGCCGGCGAGCACCGCGCCGGCCCAGAGCCCGGCCAGCGCCAGCAGGCCGGGCAAGGGCTCTACCGCCAACCGCGCAGCGGCCAGTTGGCGGTAGAGCAGCGCCGCGGCGGCCACGGGCGCGGCGCCGGCGGCAAGAAGCGGCGCGAGCAGGCGCCGCTTCCAGGGCAGTGCGGCGGCGCAGGCGCAAGCCGCCGCCAGCCACGCGCCGCGCGACTCGCTGAGCAGCAGCGCGGCGGCGTACGGGAACAGCGGCAGCATGCGCAGCAGCGCCGCGACTCTCCGCGGCTCTCCCGCTCTTCCGGCATAATAATCGGAGACGGCAAACAAGCGTTCCAGCAGAAACACCGCCATTATTGCTCCGAAGGTGTTGGGATATTGGAGTAATCCACCCAGCCTGGCTCCTGTAACGCTGACACCCGGGGCGGAGCTGTAAGCTATGGAATAGGGTATCGGCAGACCTCCGCAGACAGCAAGCAGACTGCTTATACTTAGAGTCATCCCCACTGCGTGCCAGCCAGCTACGAGAAGACGCGTTGCCCCTTTATTTCCAGTACTTATATAGGCCAGAACGGCAAAGGTGCCATATAGACTCCAGCGCAGCAGTTCATTCATTGTTCCTTGGGCGGATAGGGGTCCCCGCAGCCAACTGAACGCATAGAGAACACCTATAAGGAAGGGACAGCTCAGCATAATAACAACAGCTATGCTTCCCTTCATTTCTGCTTTTCCCGGGAAATTATGGAATTCATCCTTTGTGTGTACGGCAATAATCCAATACCCAATAACCAGTGTCCACAGTGCAAACCACCCGGCTGCGAATGGATATACATCTTCGGCAAAGAAAAAACCGCGCTGCAAGATAGAGATCAAACCCGCTGTTAATAGGCCTGCGGCACATAAATAAGGTACTTTCGGGCTTAAAACACCTCTCTCTTTATCGCTTAACATTTCAATTACTCCTGTTGTTTTTATTTACCCTCCATTATTGCCAGATTAGTCCATACCCAACAGAACTACTCAGACCGTTAATTGCATTTCATACAATTATTCAAGCAATAATCGTTCAATTGCCGCTGATAGCTGTACTTGATACACTTATATATCGCCAAAAGGCTCGTTCACCTCTCTTTCCCCGGAAATAGCTGCACGGAGTACAATTAACAAGCAATTAGGTGTGTAGGCCTGATTTATAGTTGCATAATATGCAGTTATGAGGGTTCCTCCTTTCCCCGGCTCGTAAAAAAACAGGACAGCAAGCTTCCACCAAGGAAGACTGCTGTCCTGTTCTTATATTTGTATTTAATTATTTTTTCCTGGAAGCAGGTCTGCACACACCTTCTCCAAATACGGCTTTGCACCCAGAAAATCACGGAATGCGCTGTATTCACGCCACTTTGCGGCTTGGTCTCCGCTTGCGCTTTTGACCGCACGGATCAGAATGTTCTTCGGAGTATGCTCCATATCGATAAATTCTAGCAGCTGGCTGCGATAGCCCATCAGATCCAGCAGCTTCGCCCGGATGGCATCCGTAGCGAGCGCCGAGAAGCGCTCCTTCAAGATACCGTGAGACAATAACGGCCCCATGACCTCACTCTCAATTTGCGAGAAAAGCTCATGCTGGCAGCAAGGTACGGAGAGGATCACCGAGGCGCCCCAGCGCACAGCCTTTTCCAAAGCAGCGTCGGTCGCCGTATCACAGGCATGCAGAGTTACGACCATATCCACCCTCTCCAGCTCATCGTACTCCGCAATGTCACCCACCAGAAAGCGTAGATTGTTATACTGAAGCTTGCTCGCGAGCATGCTGCAATGTTCAATCACATCTGCTTTGAGATCCAGTCCGACGATGCTCAGTTCCCGTTTCTCACGTACGGCCAAATAATGATAAAGCGCAAACGTCAAATACGATTTGCCGCAGCCAAAATCCACAATCGTAAGCGGGCGGCCTGTCGGCAAATCATCCAGGACATCTTCGACCATCTCCAGAAAACGGTTGATCTGCCGGAACTTATCGTATTTTTTGGCAAGCACCTTACCCTCGTTATTCATAATTCCCAGTTCTACCAGAAAAGGAACCGGCTCTCCCTCATTCAGTACATAACGCTTTTGGCGGTTGTGGGCCAGATCGGGCAGCGCTTTTTTGGTCGGGGATTTGGTGAGGATGGATACCTTTTGTTTTTTGCTCAGCAGCACCTGATAATCGGCTTCCTCAGTACAGAGCAACCCCTGGCGGAACGTCTCGCTGAGCAAAAGAAACAGTTCCCCGGCAGCTGACTCGGCAGGCACGTTGCGGTGCTCCACTTTGGCTCCAATATAGTAAGCAAACTGATAATGCAGCTTGCCTTTTAATTCAACGGGTTTAATCTGCACTTTAGTATAGGCGGCACTTTCTTTTTTGCGTAACTGGCTTAAACTCGCAGTAATCAAGGTACGGTCGCTAATCACTTTTTCAATAAGAGCTTTCAAGGATTCCACAGGGCACATCTCACTTTCCAGTATAAAAATAGAGACCATCGGTCTCTTGCAAACTTTACAAGCCTACCACGGACAAAACTCCCAGACCCTCACGGGGCAGGATGGAACTGGCCGCTTACTACAGTAACCGCTGGACCGGATATCGTTACCAGGCCTTCATTTATCTCCAGCTGCAAAGTACCGCCACGTTTGGAGGCCTGGTAGGCGGTTAACCGTGAACGGTTTAATCTCCCGGCCCAGTATGGGGCCAGAGCGGTGTGAGCTGAGCCCGTAACCGGGTCTTCATTCACGCCAATGTTCTCTTCCCCGATTCCCAATGCGGCAGCCAGTCCAGGTATAGAAGAAGTTGGAACAAGCTCGTAAGGAGGGAAATACAGCGAGATCATATCCTCTGAACGTCTCGCCGTCAGCAGGCCGCTTCGGGTATAAAATCTGGCCTCCTCCTCCATTCCCAGCCGCCCCGATTCCCATAATACATGCGCACTAGCCAGCGTAGCATGTCCGCACAGGTTTACCTCTACAGCGGGCGTGAACCAGCGCAGTCTATAACCCTCTTGTTCCGGCCAGAGGAATGCAGTCTCCGAAAGGTTCATCTCCCCAGCCACCTTCGACATGAAGCTCTCTTCGACTGGCCCTTCCAGCAGGCACACTGCGGCAGGATTACCTTTGAAGCTGCTATCGGCAAAAGCATCTACGATAAAAATAGGAATACTCATTAGACCGTCCACTCCTTGACTCTGGCAGTTGCACGAAGCCATTCTTCCCGTCCCTGCTGAACCTCTGCAAGCGGCAGATTTCCACGTTCCAAATCGTCGGGATCGATAAGCAGCAACCGCTGATACAACTCGCAGCCCTTATGAGCAACATCCTCCCCCTGATCCAACAACCGATACAGGCAATCCTCCGCTTTACCATAATGTCCGGTTGACTCCAGGTACGGCAGCAGCAGATGCTCAGTCTTAAGCGGGAGCCGATAGGCTGCAACTTCTGCCATCACCTTGTCGATTTCCTGTTTGATTTGCAGCAGCTTCCTGTCTGCACCATGAAGATCTGCGTAAAGATACAAGTGCAGGGCTTTCATCCGCCCCGATACCGCAGCATACTCTTCCTTTTTTTCTCTATAAATAACCGCCTCTTCTTGCAGCATACGGGCTACACCTTGCAGCTTGTCTGCCTCCAGCCCTCCGCCCATACGGAACATATCTATAATATCCTCAACCGACAACGAGTTCAGAAGACGTGAATTCAACCGGAAATGCCGATTCAACAGCTCATCGATTTCCCATAAAGCTTCCGTGGTTTTCCGCTCTTGCCTCAGCGTGAGCACCTTGGCGATCATCTGTGTCATATCCTCCACCATCCGAAGGATGTAATCTCTGCGGAACATTCAGCACGCTCCCTTCCGTTACAGCAGTTCTGATTATTTTAAACCATTCCCTTCCTCATTGCCACCGGGGGCTTCCGCTGACTGGCGTTGACAAAAAAGCCAGGTATGGGATACACTCTAACAAAACCAATCTGGATTACAGATCAATCTACTAAACAGACCGAATATCAATGGGTTTCAGGAGGTATTTATGCCCAAAAAGAAACAGGAGCACACAGAGCTCACTAGCACGCGGCAGCATTCAGATGCACCTCTCCCCATTTCGGAGGAGCAGGGGAAGCTGCTGGAAAGCGCCCTGCGTATCAAAATCATGCACGCGTTTGCCCATGAGCCGCTCACGTCCAAACAGGTTGCCGAAAAACTGCAAAAGACGCCGGGTAATATCCATTACCATATCATGAAGCTGTTTGAGGGCGGGCTGCTGGAGCTTGTCCGGACCGAAGCCGCAGGCGGGATTCTCCAGAAATTTTACCGTTCCAAGGCAACCTGGTTCAAAATGCCGAATTTTAACGGCTTTAAGTTTCGCCCGGAGGATAAAGTTGAACACTTCTTAACAAGGCTTACATTAGCTGAGGATGAACTCGAGAGGTTTCGCTATGAATTAAAGCAATTCATTTCAAAATGGGAATCCGACGTGACCCACGGTGAAGAATACGGGATTGATTTTGTCATTGGGCGGCTGCAGCCGATTAACGACACCAATCCTGAGAATGGAGGTGTTCCTAAATGATGCCGGCAAGAACAACTGAACAAGCCAACAGCAATCCGCTGCGCAGTTTTGCAGCACCTTTTGCCAAGTCGCAAACGTTCCTCTTTCTATGGCTGGGTCACCTCATCTCTTTTCTTGGAAGCTCTGTAACGATGGTCATTCTGCCCGTACTCGTCTATTCCTTAACCGGTTCAACGACCACAATGGGTTTCGTGATGGCCGTTTACATGCTTCCTAATGTGCTCATGCTCCCCGTTGCCGGACATATCGTTGACCGGTACGACCGGATCAGGATTATGATGATCGCCGATATCGCCCGGTTTTTCATTATGGGTGCAACAGCGGCTCTTGCTCTGTCAGGTCTGCTGAGCATTCCGCTGCTGTTTCTGCTGGTCGGATTCTATGGTCTGTTGGATGGCCTATTCCAACCGGCTTACGCAGCGGTCCGTGCTACCGTATTCACCCCGGATATTCGTGTTGCCGCCAACTCCCTGACACAAATAACTACACAAGCCGTACGGCTGATCGGCCCGGCGCTTGGTGGTCTGCTGGTCACGCATTGGTCTGCGGGTTTCGGGTTCGGGATTGACGCTTTTACATATTTGCTATCGTTAATCTGTCTGATCTATCTGCGTAAAAGAATAACTGATCGGCTGCGAGTTAAGTCTCCCGCTAAAATTCAAGATAAATCCTTAACCGGGCAGAGAGTTGCCATAGAGTCTTTAAAAGCAGCACCATCTCAGCAGCATTGGAAGGAAGATTTCAAGGAGGGTATCGCCGTTCTGCGGGGGCATCCCTGGCTGTGGATCACCATATTGGCATTTTCATTCATTAACATTTGTTACGCGGGGATTATCAGTGTCCTTATTCCATGGTTATTCAAGGTTTATCACGGCTGGGACCCTTATGTGTACGGTCTGGCTGTAACCTTCTCGGGAGGTGGAGCGATTATCGGAGGGCTTTTGTTTGGTATGAGGCCCCATTGGAAGCATCGAGGAATTATGGCTTACGGAGGGGCGTTTATCAGCGGTATCGCACTGATGGCACTGGCATTTGTTCCCACAGCAGCAGGGGCGATCGCCCTGTTCGCCATTGAGGGGTTCGGCCTCATGATCTTCGGACTGATCTGGGAGATCAGCCTGCAGGAGCTTGTCCCGGAGGAAGCCTTCGGCCGTGTAGCCAGTCTGGATATGCTAGGTTCATTTGCGCTGCTGCCCATCGGGTATATCATTGTGGGTTGGCTGGCCGACCATATAGGCGGGGTGGCAACGATCGCCATCTGTGCCGGGGTCGGTATGGCTACCATCGCTTTCGTGCTGAGTATTCCGGCAATCCGCAAGTTTCAATGATGCCATTTCCACTTTTCAGCAGGATCACGGTAGACTATGTGCAGACGCTCCGCGAACGGAACGTTGCTCCCATCGTTGTTGTCTCCGGATTTATTGAATATACCTAAACGGTATAAATCCGGAGACAAAGACGACCGCTGCCGCTTGTCCGCAATCGTTCCGTCCTCTCCGCTGCTTCGGCGCTAGCCGTGAATCAAAAGCACAAAGCGGAAATTATCTAATAAGTTATAAAACCCAGCAAGTCTCTAAGTACTGGAGACTTGCTGGGTTTTGTTAACTCAATAGAATGTGATAAGGGAAAGTCGCCACATTTAGGGTTACTTCTTTAGAGCTTAAAATAGAAGGCACCTCGGGTTCCTTGATTTTGAATAATTAAAAAATGGGTCACGCCGAAGTCAGCGGAGAGAACGGACCGATTGTGGAAAAGCGTAAGCGTTCGCCTTTGTATCCGGATTTACACCGCTAAGGGTAATTCAATAAATTCGGATACAACAGCGATTGGAACAACGGACCGTTCGCGGAGCGTTCAACAGAACTCCCGCTTATACACTCTCCATGAAGTCCCTGATAATCTCAAACAGGCGCTCCGGAGCTTCGAACAGGCTCATATGGCCTGCGCCAGTGATCGTTGCCTGGGTTACCTTTGGTTTGTCAGAGGTGAACGTTCTCTCTGCGGGAATAAGCCCGTCCTCGGCTCCGGCCACAAGCAGCACCGGCAGCTCACTGGCGGAGATAACATCACGGCGATCGGGACGATCGCGCATCGCCAGTGCCGCCCCGACAGCACCTTGAGGCGGGGTTTTGTACCCGATCTCTTTGGCTCTTTCGAGCAGCTGCTGAGATTGTTCTCCATTGACCTTTGAGAATAGACCAGGCACAAGCTCGTCCACAAAGGCTGTAATCCCTTGATTCTGGATGGTGCCGACACTTTTCAGACGCTTCTCCTTCGCTTCTTCACTATCCGGATAGCCGGTGGAATGAATAAGCCCAAAGCCCTTCAGACGCGATCCATGCCGCTGAGCGAAAGAAAGCGTGATATAACCGCCCAGTGAATGACCCAGCAGTGTTACCTCGGAAAGTTCAAGAGCATCCAGCAGGGAGAGAACATCATCCGCCATTTGCTCAATCGTATAAGCGCCCTTTGGAGCATCGGAAGCACCGTGGCCGCGTAAATCAGGTGCAATGACACGGTAGCTGCCGCTTAATAACGGGATCACCTTCTCCCAATATTCAGCGCTTCCGCAGAAACCGTGGAGCAGCACAATCACTTCGCCTTTTCCCTGATCACTGTAGCAAATGCTGCTTCCTTCACAACGAATTGTTTCCATGACTGCTTCCTTCTTCCTATGTAGAAATAGTTTTTAACTATTATTAAGCAAAACGGCTTTTGTTGAAACGTTTTTAGAGCCCGCGCCCAAATCCTGCGGCTGCAGCTGCGGCAATTTCCCCGGCCATGACCATTACACGGTGCAACGGCGTGGTCTGCAGTGTCCGGTACGGTTTGGGACCGTTGACATCCACCACAGCCGCCAGGCTGTAATGACCCACGGCCGGAAGGCACAGACCGATAGACCGTGCCGGCTGCAGCGGCTCACCGGAGGCAAAGAAATAACCCAGTGCCGCAGGCGGCCCCAAGCAGGCATCAATAGCGATTATGATGTGCTCTGTCGGGATTTCAGTCATCCGCGCGGTGAGATTATCGGCATCGCATGGAGAAGGCAATGTACCGATTACATGCGGGAAACCAAGTTCCAGCAGCCTGCTGCCCGTGAGCGGACCGAGTGCGTCACCCGTTGAGCGGTCTGTACCTATACACAGAAACATTACACCTTCCGCAGGATGAAGATCCGCTATCGTCCGAAAAAAAGGAATCAGCCCTGCCGCGTCCATTTTGGTTCGTTTCACGCTTCCGTGCTCTCTGATTGCCATATGCCTCCCCTTTCTGTAATGATATTCCCTTTAATTTTACATAAATTATACTACACGGACAAAAAAATGGTGAACCAGTACTTAAACATGGTAAAATACATGAATCAATAAAACAGAGAGGATGTTACCCAATAATGGATTTAACGCAGCCTAGTCAGGAAAATGTTGAATATATGATCGAAGGCATCAAGAACAAGCTAAAGATGGCCAGTGCCGCAGCCATGCAAGCATCCGCTTTCTCGGTGGATAAATATGAGGATATTCTGGATATCTATGAAGTGACGATGGGCGGCGGCAATCTCAGTATCTCACAGGTGGAGGCTATCGTCTCTGAACTGGGACGTTTACGCCAAAAATAAAGCATGAGAACACAAGAAGAAACGGCTTCGCCGTCCTTATAGGGACGGCACCCGTTTCTCGTAGAAATATAAGGATAAAGTATAGAGTGAAACTTATACTTTCTTATATTTTAAAAAAGAGCCTCCTGCCTGTTCACGTCCATCCTTGTAGAGGGTGCCGTGAGGCAGCGGGCTCTTTTTAATACCTACCAATAAGATCCTGAATTCTAATTCAACTTCTGCTTCCGTTAAGGAAGATCAATCAGTACCAGCTCGGCTTCACCTTCGCTGCTAGTTCCCTTAATCTTCAGATCACAGCTTTTCCGGATACGCGCTGCATCACCGGGCTGCAGATCAAAAGCGCCATCCGCACAGGATATTTCCACATTGCCGAAAAGCAGGAACAAATGGGTGCGCCTATCCTCCTTCTGCGGGTACATGAGCTCCCGGCCAGTCTCCAGTACGGATAGATATACGGTAGCATTCTCATTGACGGCCATGGCACCTTCATCTCCTTTTCCTGAAGCTACAGGTAGAAGATGATTGGTTCTGAACTCACGGGGGTAGAACTTCGCATCCCATTTCGGAGGAAGCCCCGGTTCATTCGGGAGCAGCCATATTTGCAGAAAACGCACATGTTCGTTCTCGGATGGATTCGTCTCGGAATGATTGATTCCGGTTCCTGCACTCATCATCTGCACGGTTCCGGCTTGAAGATCCGCCTTGTTGCCCAGATCATCTTCATGCCTGAGCACTCCGGAGACTACATACGTAACAATCTCCAAATCATGATGTGGATGCTCATGCATGCCTTGCTTAGGCTCCAGTCTATTATCGTTATGCGCCAAAAGAGAACCAAAATGCGCATTGCTGGGGTCATCGTAATCGGCAAAAGAAAAACTGAATTCACTGTGTATCCATTCTCTATTGGAAGTATGACGCTCTGCTGACGTTACTACTTTTATCATAGCCTCTGCACCTCCAGGATGTTGGGGCCTCCTCCATTCTTGAACAGAGGAAGAATACTACTTGCCTTTAATAGTAAATAGGCGCTTTAATTAGTATTTCTTACCCGTATCCCTTCATCATCAATCATGATCAGCTTCTATATTATTTCCAGTTGGAACTCAGCTGCAGCAAGCCCCACCTTTGTTCCGCCGTCATTATAAATATTCCCCGAAAAAGCTGCGCTCAGCTTCTCCAGTGTATTTCCATTGCTGTATCCAATCTGCTTCAAAATACGATGAACAATGAGTCCCCATTCTTCTTCCGAACCATCCAGTATCTTGAAGGCTATGCCAAGCCGTTCACGGCGCAACCCGAAGCAATAGACGCCTTTGAAGCCGCCCTTGGCAATAATATTCTCATCCTCCAGCAGAATGGAATCCAGCCGTCCATAACCGGAGACCATTTCAGGATGGGCAGTCATAGCCGCTGTAATCGTTGTTACAGCTTTCCGTGTCGCGTGATCCCCGATTAGACCTGGACAGGCCAGCTTCAGATAGGCACCGGCAAGTGCAGTTAACGGCAGTGCAAATACCGGCAGTCCACATCCATCTGTTCCAAGCCGGATACTTTCCGGGATAACGTCAGCCATATAGGCAATGGTATCTATGATTTCACGTTGAACTGGATGTTCCGGACCGGCATACTCTTCCAGAGGTAAACCTTTCAACTTACTATAAGACAGCATTCCCAGATGCTTGCCGGAGCAGTTATGATAGAGCTTCCTTTTGCCCAAGCCGCGTATCGCATGCACCCGGCTGTTTCTATCAAGCGGGTAGCTTGTGGCGCATATCATCGTTCCTTCTCCGATTCCAATCTTTGACGAAATACTCTCCAGCGCAGAAATATGATAGCTCTCCCCGCAGTGGGAAGCTGTCATCAGCGCAATCTCAGCCTGTGAAAGCTGGTAGTGCTCGGCAATTCCTCCCCGGATGCCGGGAATCGCCTGCAGCGGTTTGGCCGCTGAACGGGTAAAGGATACAAATCCGGGATCACCGGCATAACCTTTTAACTGACCTCCTTCCCCCACAATGGCAATATGCCCGCTATGGACACATTCGATGACTTCCGCCCGATATTCCCGCACCAGCACAGTTTCCATGATGTCACTCCTCTTTTCTCTATATCTCCACACATGATTGTATAATGATTAGAAATTATATCATCTTTCTTTCACGGAAGGCACTTAATAATGCAGCAAAACAGCTTGTTTACATCGGTAAAAGCCTTGATCCTTCGTATATGCTGCCGCTCGCTCCGGTAATCTTCCCCATCCTTCTCCAACTGTTTCAGCCTAAACGCCAACGTTTAAATACGAAGTAAGATAACTTCAGAATACAATATTCTAATAAGGAGTGATTGGTTATGAGTAACGTAGAACATCATCAAATGGAAACCGAAAGCAATTTTCTAAAGGGGATTTTCATCGGCAGCTTGATTGGTGCAGTTGCAGCCCTGCTGTTTGCCCCGAAGCCCGGCCGTGAAATGCGCAGCGACCTGTCCGACAAGCTCACGCTTGCAACAGATAAAACGAAAGAAGTTGCAGGAGTCGTAACCGACAAAACCAAGTCCCTTGCTTCAACCGTGGGCGAAAAGGCAACGGATCTGGCGAGCACAGTCTCTGCCAAAGCTTCTGATATTTTCACTACCGTTAACGACAGCAAGCAGCAAATTGCCGCAACTTTGCAGGAGACTGGCAAAAAGATTGGAGATACCGTGGGTGAGGCTTCCGCTGACGTAGCTTCAGATGTGGCGGATGCCTCCAAGGAAGTTGCTGATGAAGCCAAGGATACCAAAGAAGAAGTTACTTCTTCCTATAAATCTTCCTACTAATTTTCGTAATTTGCGGTAAATCCAGCTATGAATCCCTTAATAATAGCCAGCTGACCGCAGCTGGCTATTATCATGTAATACTGTAATTTTAATAAAGCCCCTTGAGGCTAAGAAAGCAGGGATAGCCAGTGGGAGAGTACTCCAATAAATCAAAATCCTATGAAGTGGAAGAGCATCCCTTCGAGCTTAGGCATGAAGTGAAGCGGTTAAACGCCAGGCTGGACAAAATAGCCGATTCACTGGAAAAATCCGAGTTCAAGGATATCCTGGAGAATTACACCGATCCGAAAAAAAGAATTATTACGAACCTCATGGCCGGAATCTCCCGGGGGCTCGGTTTATCGCTCGGCACCTTTGTAATTCTGGGTCTGCTCGGATACATCCTCAGCCTTTTTCTCAATGTTCCTGTAATAGGTGAATACTTGGGTGAGATCAAAAAATATATTGATGCCAACAGTTAACCCTTTTTTATCTACCTGCATATCAAATAAAGGACATGTCTTTCTCCATTGCGGAGGAAAGGCATGTCCTTATTTTTTGAAGTAATGTCCTTATAATGATAACAATTTCCAGGGGTTGTCCCATCAGAAGGTGGTATTAGACATAATCTGCTTCAGCTTTTCTGTAGCGCGTTTTTGAATCCGGGATACGCTCATTTGCGAGACACCCAGCTTCTGGGCAATGGCCCGTTGTGACTGGCCGTCCTGGAAAGCCAGCAGCAGTACCTGCTGTTCTTGTTCTTTAAGCTGACCTAGTGCTTGCTGTAAATCCATACGTTTCTCAACCGTCTCGTAATCATTGGCCTCCGAACTGATCAATTCCCCTAGCGTAGCGCCTGTTTCCTCTTGTGACAACGGAGAATCCAGGGATACGTAATGGTAGCATTCCCGTCCGGCAAGCACTTCAATAGTTTCTTCTACGGACAAATCAAGATATTTGGCAATTTCCTTGACGTCGGGTGAGCGTTCCAGCCTAATCGTTAGTTCATCGATGGCATGCTGGACTAAGGCGCCCTTCTCCTTAATACGTCTGGGAACCTGTATGTACCATGATTTATCCCGCAGGAAGTTCTTCATATGGCCGATCATACTCTTCATAGCGTAAGGCTCGAAAGGAATCCCCATGCTGATATCATATTGCTGCAATAATCGAATAAGTGCCATTTGCCCCACCTGATACAAATCTTCGTACAAATCAGGCCGGTTGCGGGCGATTTTACCGGCCGCCATCTTGACCATGGGCTCGTATTTCCGGATTAGCACGGTAGCGATGTCATTATCCTTGGTTTGCTGGTATTCCCAGATCAGGCTTACCGCCTCATTCATGGACTCGGGGGGAGTCACTTTTTCACTCATACTTTCTCCTCACTAAAATTAAGCCGCTTGGTCAAGGTCACTATTGTCCCTCTCCCAGCTTCGCTTACCACGCTAACATCATCCATCAAGGCCTGCATCAAGTAGAAGCCTAACCCGCCGACCTGGACATCACTCAGCTCCTTGTCATGGAGCGTTATGCGATCTCCCGGCGTATCCATGCTGTCAAAGCTCTCCCCCTCATCTTTGACAGTAATGGACAGGGCACTTGGTCCTACTTCAAAAATGACATCCACCACACCGTCTTCCTGTCCATAGGCATACAGAACAGAGTTATTACAGGCCTCCGATACGGCCACTTTCATATCTTCAATATCCTCATACGTAAAACCCATTTTCGAGGCGATTCCATATAAGTTCAATCTCACAATATCGACGTAATCTGCACTTGCAGGCAACTGAAGAATTACTTTCTGCACATCATCACTCATCCTTAGTTCGATCCTTTCCTAGTGGGAATTCTCTTGTGGGGCAAAAAACTTCGCGATGCCGGTCATATCAAAGAGCTTCTGTATTTGCGGCGGAACTTCCTCAACATTAAATTTAACATCCATTCCGTGTCTTGCTTTGAGAATCGACAGTAAAATCCCAATGCCTGTACTGTCGATGTATTTCAGCTCTTTAAGATTGATTACGAGGTCCAGCCCCGTATCACCCACCAGCGGCTCCATCACCAGCCGGAAATCGGGAGCAACAGATAAATCAAGCTCTCCGCTTAAGAAGACGGTGCATACATTGTCTTCAGTTTGGGTTTTTGCATGAAACTTTTCGCTTTTATGTGTGTTCATAGACAATCTCTCCTGATTAAATGTTTTCTTTACCAATAACCCTAAAGATGTACCCTTGAAACAAAAACAGACTGGTAAATGAAGGTTAGGCGTGATGTTTTGACGTATTGCGGTCGAATAAAAGAGGCTCATTGTTGGAATAACGCATTAAAATTTGCCTCAAACTGCTCAGCTTCAGCGGTTTGCTGATATAGTCATTCATACCTGAGGCTATACAGCGGTTCTGTATTCCCTCCATAACATTTGCAGTCATGGCTATTATAACCGCCTTGCCGGCAGAAGACCCGTTTCCTTCGCGGATATGAGCCGTTGCCTCCAATCCGTCCATAACCGGCATTTGAAGATCCATAAATATAAAATCATAGGAAAAACATGAAGCCATTTCCACGGCTTGTCTGCCGTCTTCTGCTACATCAGCCACGAATCCAAGCTTGTCCAGCATGCTGACCATCAGCTTTTGATTAATGGGGTGATCATCTACGACCAGCACCTTGCCTCTATCTTCCTTTTGGCGCATGCTCCCTCCATGCTCTTCCTCCCGGTTAGTCATGCGAAGCACATCTTCAGGCACTGCCGCTTGAATTGTAAATACAAACGTAGCCCCCTTTTCCTCCATGGATTCTACCCGGATATCACCACCCATCATCCCGACAAGGGATTTGCAGATTGCAAGTCCAAGTCCGGTCCCTCCATATTTTCGCGTCATGGAAGAATCTAGCTGGGAAAAAGGCTGAAAGAGCCGGTGGAGCTTTTCCTGGGATATTCCTATTCCAGTATCCTTTATCGTGAATTCTAGCATAATTCTATTATCTGTTGTTTGTATACCAGAAGCAACTAAGTATACGCCGCCTTGATTCGTAAACTTAACTGCATTAGAGACCAAATTAATAAGCACCTGGCGCAAACGGGCCATATCCCCGTATAAAACCGCCGGTAATTTTTGATCGATGAAATAAGCCAGCTCCAAATTCTTCTTGCCAGCCTCTATAGAAAAAAGAGTGAATACTTCCTGGATACAGGATTGAAGCTCGAATAGCTGCTGTTCCATTTCCATTTTGCCGGATTCCATCTTCGTAAAATCAAGAATATCGTTAATTACGGTAACGAGTGTATCCGCACTTCTGCGGATGATATCCGCGTATTCCTGCTGCTCAGGACCAAGCTCGGTCTCCATAAGCAAATCGATCATACCCACAACACCGTTCATGGGTGTACGAATTTCATGACTCATCATGGCCAGGAATTCAGTCTTTGCCTTGGCTGCGATTTCAGCCTCTTCCTTCGCCTTGATGAGCTCCGCATTGATTCTTTCCAGCTCCTGTGTTTTGTGCTGCAGCAGCATGGATTGAGTCTGATGCTTTTTACTCGTCAAATACATATCGATGAAGCCTTCAATCTTGGATTTAAGAATTTGCGGAATAAACGGCTTGACCATGTAATCAATTGCACCTGCAGAATAACCGGCGAACAGGTGCTCCGCCTCTTTGCTGTTGGCCGAAATAAAGATAATCGGTATATTCCTTGTCTTTTCTCTGGCCTTAATTAATCTTGCGGTCTCGATCCCGTCCATTCCCGGCATTTGCACATCCAGCACAATAACTGCAAACTCATATTTCAATAAACACCGCAGTGCTTCCTCACCGGAGTTCGCCTTCACAAGCTTATATTGCTGACTCTCAAGCACTGCTTCCAGTGCCAGCAAATTTTCAGGACGGTCGTCAACAAGCAGTATATGAATCGGTTCGCGAAACCCCATAGGACCCTCCTACTCACACTATTTGATCTTTCGATAAATTTTCTCTACTCTGTCCAGGGGTACGTAGCTGTCGCTGTACCTGGTGAAATGAATAGACTCCTTGGAACCAAGAACCAAGACCCCAAAGCGGCTCAGACTTTCATGGAATAAGCCGTGGACATGGTCCCGGAGCTCATCATTGAAATAAATCATCACATTGCGGCAAAGAATGACGTTAAATTCATTAAATGAAGTATCTGTAGCCAAATTATGCTCGGCGAAGATAATGTTTTTCCGCAAAAAAGGCTGGAAGATAACCGAGTTATACTTGGCGGCATAATATTCCGAAAAAGCGCGGGTGCCTCCCGCATCGAGGTAATTTTTGGTATACTGTTTCATCCTGCTGATTTCATACACGCCTTCCTTTGCCTGCTGCAGAGAACGGTTGTTTATGTCTGTGGCATAAATCCGCGCTTTGTCATACAGACCCTCTTCATGCAGCAGAATGGCCATGGAGTAAACCTCTTCCCCCGTTGAACAGCCTGCATGCCATATCCGTATATAGGGATAGGTCCGCAATAACGGGACGACTTTCTGCCTGAAGGTCAGGAATAATCCCGGGTCTCTGAACATTTCTGTAACAGGAATGGATAAGCTGTGTATAAATCGTTCAAAACAAGCCCGGTCATGCAGCACTTTCTCTTGAAGAGCCGAGATGCTGGGTACATTCTCCGCATGGACATGGTGCCAAATCCGCCGTTTCAGGGAAGGCAGCGCATAATTCCGGAAGTCATATCCGTAAAGGCGGTGTACCCCGTCCAGAAGCAGTTCAATTTCAATATGCTCCAGTTCGTTTTTGCCCGCTGACAAAGTGGACTGATCATCAAATTCATGTTTCGTTACTGTCATGTTAACCCGGCTCCCTCGCCATTGCAGTATTTCAGGACTGAATGAAAGTTTATCTGTAGAAGTATTACCCCAAAACAAGGCTTACGAATACAGCCACACGCGCATTAGTGAAAGAAGCTGATCGGTCTCGATCGGTTTCTTCATATAATCTGAAACTCCCGCCTCAATACACTTTGCCCGGTCCTCTTTCATTGCTTTGGCAGTAAGCGCAATAATAGGCAGTTTTGCATACTGAGGCATCTGGCGGATTCGCCGTGTGGCCTCGAAACCGTCCATTTCCGGCATCATCATATCCATCAGGATAAGATCAAAACCATCCTGTTCGATAAGGATATCCAGTGCCTCACGCCCGTTCTCGGCAAACTTGACTTCCATATTGTAGCCCTCAAGCACACTGGAAAGGGCAAATACATTTCGGATATCATCATCTACGAGCAATATTTTTTTTCCATGGAACAGTTCCTCTTTATTATGGAGCTTTTGCAGAATCTTACGCTTGTCCTCCGGAAGATTGGCCTCCACACGGTGCAGGAACAGCGTTGTCTCATCAAGCAGTCTTTCCGGTGACCGCACATCCTTAATGATGATCGATTCGGCATACTTGCGCAGCTTCGTCTCTTCCTTGCTGTCCAGATCCTTGCCGGTATAAATAATGATCGGCAGATCGTTCAGCTCTTCATCATCACGGATCTGATCCAGTAAATCAAAGCCGTTCATGTCTCCCAGCATCAGATCAAGAACCATACAATCATATTTTTGCTTGCGGAGCTCAATCAGTGCCTCTTCGCCGGTCGGGACTGCGGTAATTTCCACATCATCATGACCGATCAATTCCGTAATAGAACGGCGCTGAATTTCATCATCCTCTACAATCAAAAGATGCTTCAAAGTACTTGATGTATAAGTTTCTATGGATGAAAATGCCCGATCCAGCGCTTCCCTTGAGGTTGGCTTTCTTAAATAAGCCATGGCTCCCATCATAAGCCCATGCTTCATCTCATCATTCACCGAGATCACATGGACAGGAATATGCCGGGTCTGGGACGATCCCTTCAGCTCTCTAAGAATCGACCAGCCATCCATTACCGGCAGTTGAATGTCCAGAATAATGGCATCCGGTAAATAAGTCTTCGCGAGCTGCAGCCCGCGATCCCCTTGAAGAGCTACGAGCCCCTTAAAGCCGCGCCCGTGGGCCATACCCAGCAAAATCTTCGCAAAGCTGGCATCATCCTCGATAATCAGCAATACTTTGTCATTTGAAGTCAATTGGTCACGGTCATCTTCGATTTCAGCCTGTTCCTGTTCTAAAGGAACGGCGGCCGGAGTCTGAATATGAGTCTGCAGCAGCTCCTTCAAGGCCTCTGCCTCAACGGCTGCTGCAGACTCCATAGAATTTGGCAGCAGGCTGTAATTACCCTGTACCGGTAAGTACAAGGTAAAGCTGCTGCCCTGGCCTTCACGTGACTCCAGCACAATAGCCCCTCCCATAAGCCGGGCCAATTCCCGACTTATGGACAACCCAAGTCCTGTACCGCCATATTTCCTGCTGGTCGTACCGTCCACCTGCTGAAAAGCTTCGAACACAAGATCCTTCTTGTCCGCAGGAATGCCGATCCCGCTGTCTTTTACCGCGATAGCCACATACTCCAGCTCATGCGGAAGATAGTCCGGGAGTGAATCCTTATCGGCACGGCTGACCGAGAATTCTACAAAGCCTTCGCTGGTAAATTTGAATGCATTGGACAGCAGATTACGCAGCACCTGCTTCAGGCGGTGGGTGTCCGTGACAATGCTGTCCGGCAGCGGCTCATGGATGGAAATTTGCAGGGACAAGCCTTTCTTGGCTGCCTGTGGACCAAAATTCTGCTCCACAAAGCTCCCCAGTTCGTCCAGCATTACCGATTCTTGGTTAAGCTCCATTTTGCCCGCATCCACCTTGGACAGATCAAGGATCTCGTCAATCATTTTGAGCAGGTCTGCTCCAGACATATAGATCGTGTGGGCGAATTCCACCTGCTTCTCCGTCAGATTCCCATCCTTGTTCTCTGTAAGCAGCTGGGACAGAATTAGCAAGCTGTTCAGCGGAGTCCGTAGCTCATGGGACATATTCGCCAAGAATTCGGATTTGTACTTACTTGTAATGGAGAGCTTCATAGCCTGCTTCTCCAACTGGCTGCGGGCTTCTTCAATCTCATCTCTCTTCTCTTTAACCTCTTGAACCTGATCTTCCAAAGCCCGGGTCTTGGAGATGAGCTCACTGTTGAAGTGCTCCAGCTCTTCCTGCTGCCGCTGCAGCAGGTCTTCGGAGCGTCTAAGCGCGTTGGTCTGTTCCTCCAGATTCTCATTGGAACGGCGCAGTTCTTCCTGCTGGGTCAGCAATTCTTCGGACTGGCATTGCAGCTCTTCCGTCAGGGATTGGGAATCCCGCAGCAATTCCTCTACCACCAGCCGGCGGTTTATATTATTCAGAATGACTGCCAAGTTAGCGGCAAGCTGTTTCAGAAGTTCGGTTTGCAGTCCCGTAAATGGACTAAAGGAGGCAAATTCGAGGACTCCCAGTAATTCGTCATCAAATAAAAGCGGATGGATAGCAATATTGCCCGGCTGCGCCTCACCCAGGCCGGAGGAGACGGTTATATAGTTATCGGGTGTTGATTCCAGCTTAATCGGCTGCTTGTCGAGTGCACTTTGTCCGACAAGCCCCTGGCCCAGGGCAAAGCTCTCTCCGGGCTTGATAATGACACCATCCCTGGCATAGGAACCGCTGATTCTGAGCATATCCGGTTGTTTGGAGTCTTTTAAATATAATGCCCCAAAGTGGGCTTCCAGTACCGGAGTAAATTCACTGATAAAGGTCTGGGCAATTTGATCCAGCGAGTTCACGCCGCGCAGCAGCTCCGTTACCCGGGCCACGTTAGCATTCAGCCAGGATTGGTCACTCTGCGCCTGTGCAAATGCCTTCTCCAGCTGCTGCTTCTGTTCAATATCGCCAGCCACTTCCTTGAAAACACGGGCTATATCACCGATCTCATCCTTGGAGGTTACTTTAATGCGTCGAATCGCCCGCAGCTTCCCGTTGCCGAAGCTTCCGATCATCATGGATACTACATTCAGACCGCGGGTAATACTGGGAATGACCCATAGAATAACGCCGAGACCCAGCAGCAGTCCTATAATCATTATCAGGGAAACCATTTGAATCGAACCAATATAGGCGGATTTGGCGTTGGCAATTTCTTCATTAATCTTAAAGTTCTCGAAGTCGGATAAGCCATTCAGGCTTTCCATCATCTCGTTGAGGATTCCCTGTCCGCGGCTGTTGTGATATAGATTCGCTTGAGCAGATTTCCCCTGGTCTAACAATTCCAGAACTCGATCTTGATAGGCCAGATAATCAGCGCCGGCTGTCTCAATGCGCTTGATCATCTGAAGCTCTTCAGTGCTATCCGTACTTTCCTGCATCAGCTTATAATAGTCCGTCGCTCTCTTCTTAGTGCCTTCAATCTTATTCCTTTGATCGTTCACGGAAGCTGTATCAGGACTCAGCATCATGGACGTTAGCATCCGGGCCATATTATTAACTTCCCCGCGCATTCCCGAGGAGGCGCGAATCTTCTGATACCGGTCGTTGTAAATCGTATTCAGCTGTCCATTCATATAGTTCAGACGGTCAAATCCGATTATCGTCAGTGTCAGCATAATAGCCAGCATGGCACTAAAGCCGATCAACAGTTTGGCTCTTATCTTCATTCTTTATCGTTTCCCTTCATCAGCGAGATCCACACCAGACATTTATCATCCTCACGCTCTTTTTTGGCGTCTTCCTTGAAAAAGGCCTCCAGCATAGATTGTTCCTGCCAATGATGCTCACCGTTCAAATGACCGATCAGGAAATCAAGCTGTTCCTCTTGCTCTCCCCCCACCAGTTCAAGCAGCCCGTCGGTGTATAACGCTAAGTGCCCCTCTTCCTCATAGGTAAGGCTTTGAGGCTGAACATCCATACGGTCAAATAAACCGACTGGATGGCAATTGCTCTCCAGCAGCACAGGTTTTTTGGCGGTTCCCTCAAAGAACAGCCCTGGCGGATGTCCCGCATTTACATAATCGATACGTTTCAAACGGGTGTCAATCACGAGGTAAATGGCCGTGAAGTAATACTGAACAAGCTGTTTCTCAATATGCAGCTGGTTAAATCGCCTGTTCAGCTCTTGTACGACCTTCTCCGGTTCTACATAGGTTGTAACAGTATCCTTAAGGACTGACGCTATAAACATGCAGAAAAGTGACGAAGATATTCCATGCCCCATCATATCAAGCAGGACAACGCCGTAGCGTCCGTCTCCAAGACTGTACCAGGCATATAAATCACCGGCCAGTTCAAAGGAAGGCTGATAAATGGCGTGTACTTTAAAATCCTCCTCCTCCAGAGGGAGGCTAAGCACTGCATTCTGCACAAGGGCCGCCAGCTTCAGCTCGTCCTGAATATGCTGATCGCGCTCCTTATGCCAATCCTTTTCCTGTTTGAGACGCAGCGCCAGCCGTATTCTCGCCATAAGCTCCACTTTATTTATAGGCTTCGTTACATAGTCCACAGCACCCGCATCCAGCGCCTCCGCCAATTTCTTGGAGTCGCCTACAGCGGTGACCATAATAATCGGGATGTCCTTCAGATGCTCATATTGCTGTACAACACGGCAAGCTTCTATTCCGTCCATTTCAGGCATCATCATATCCAGTAAAATCAAATCTATTCCCGATGAACGGGTCCGCATTTCCCCGCTTTTGGCAGTGATGCCAAGCAAATCAAGCATCTCTTTGGCAGATGAAGCGGTGATAAAGTTTCTGTATTCTTCCTTCTTCAGGATTTCCCGGATAATGATAACGTTAGTTGGATTGTCGTCTACGATTAATATTCTCATCACTTTCACCTCGCACAAATAGTGTTTCGACCGGAAATCCCCTGGAACATGCAACTTTTTATGATCAACATTGTATGGGTAGTTTAAAGTAATCATAACAGGATTTGTTCAACAAATTAACCTCCAGTCCCACTACGTATAGTGGGACTGGAGGTTGCACTCTTAGACTATGGACCCTTCCCGCTCAATACCAACGCTTAAGGCGATGTTTTTTTGGCAATCACGAGCACCTTTCCTAAGTCAAGTTCTTTCTCGTAAAAATCCGCCTCCGCTGCACTGAATCCAAGGGAAGCAATATGGGAACGAAGTTCATGAGTTCACTCTCCCCAGAAGTAAAATTCAAGATCGTCTCAACAAAAAACATAACTGTTCTTTCATTAACCCATATCTCTCCCGTTGAAACGGTTTATGATGAATTTTCATCAAATAAGTCTATTCCCAGCCATTTGCCGGTGTCCGTATCACGGTATATTTTAAGTGCGGTGTTTCCTCTCATATAGACATCCCCATCCTCGGCCTTGAAATCCGGCGCTCCCAATAGCTCCTGAAGATTATTCTTTGCGGGATCCAGTTCAACCTCGTTCAAAAAAAGTCCATACCGCTGAGCTTGGGAGGGAGAGACATGAACGTACAGCACTTCACTGCCCAGGACACCGGCTGACATATTTTCATATTGATATTCCAGACATCCCTGCCATGGGTCTTCCACAATTTGGAGTGGTGTTCCTTTCTTCTGAAGCAGTTCATCCTCTGTAGCAAAGAGCCGTACTCCTGCCAAAGAATCAAAACGGCTTATGTACGGAGTTGCAACCGGTGTATTTTGAAAGGCCAGCCGGGCAGAAGCCGGGCGGGAAAAAGAATCAATAGAAATAGACTCCTGCTGCGCAGGCGCACTATAGTAAGGGGAAAGAAGACTGAGCAAAAGGATGAATATATTCATATTGAAGTCCCACCTTTCTTATCTGCACCAACCGCCAAATGTCTGTGCGGAAACTAACGACGGAATTTTTGCCAGACAGAAGCGGCTACGTCCACTCCCTTTAGGATGGACTTTATTTTTCCTGATGCATTCTTCGAATTTACAGCTTCATAAGAGCTTACCGTACGTTCTTCAGCCGGAGTCATTGAGGTGCTTTCGATGGATACTGCCTTGGCCTTATCCTTCAGTTCACGTGATTTGCGAAACTTCTCCAGTGCAGTTACGGATACCTGCTTGACACCCAGTGTCAATTCGCTCACTATATCGCCCAAATTCTTCACGGAATCCATAAGAGGGTCAATCTTTTGAATTTTGCCCTGTACATCCAAAGTAATATCATTCGCATGCCGGACCGTTGTCTTCACTTCATAGGTAAGTTCATCTATTGTCTTCTGCACCTCCTGCAGAGTCTGACTTACTTTATCGAGGGATTCCTTCGCTGATTTCAAGGTTTTAATTAAAAAGAAGACCAGAATAGCAAAAGCAACAGCAACAAGAGCAACGCTTAGTTCAATAATCATATCCATACCCCTTTTCCTACAGTCAGATGTGGCGGCCTTATGAGCCTTATTACTGCATAGTTACCCCTTCTCTAAAAGGCCGAAACAAGGATTACGGAGCCCTACGTCTCCATCGGAAAATCATGTTTCAGATTCCGAAGCCCCGTTTAAACTATGAATACATTCGACAAAGAAAGGGTGAACACAACATGCTGAAATGGTCAGTAATTTTACTCGTGATTGCCTTGATTGCCGGGATCTTTGGCTTCTTTAATCTTGTTGCTGCGGCGGCGGGAATCGCTAAAATTTTGTTCTATATCTTCCTGGTCTTGTTCGTCATCTCTCTCTTCACCGGACGCAGGGGCAGATCCATGTAGGAGTTCACACCTATAGAGATATAAATTAGAGATATAAATTAGAGATATAAAAAAGGTTAAATAACATAAGTCCGTGAGTCTCCTTCTAAAGGAGCTTACGGACTTATTTCATGTTCACCTCCCTTTGTATACCGGTTGTTATGGTTTTCCAAAAAATTTTGGCAGTCACTGGTTCATATGACTCCTTATATGTTTACTACTTTATTAGCAATCGGAGAACAAAGAAAATACAGCAGAAAAAAACCACTAGGAGGAATTTCAAATGAGGAAAATCACCAGTTTTGCAGTTGCTTTGGGACTCATGGCATCTATCGCAGCTTCAGCTTCAGCAGCAGAAGTAACAGGTACCGCAACCGTTACTGGAAGCACTTACAGCGATATGATATCGACGCCGATTATTTCTCAGGAGGACATTAAGCCTGCAACACCACAGATCATACTTACCAAAGTCACTGCATTCTACTTCCTCCCAGGCGGTTTTCGTGTAGCTTGGCTTGAGCCTCAAACATTAGATACGACGGGTCAAGTTTTTGTCGACAGCAAGGGTAATGAGTGGAGAGAGATTTATACATGGCTTGGAAAAGCATGGCTTAAAGTTCCCGCTTCCGCACTTGTCAAAACACCTTAAGACAAATCGCATAAAGTAGACAAAGGGGTTAGTCCAGCCAGGTTGTCAGCCTGCGGACTGGCCCTTTTATTCCTTTAAAAAAGCAGGAAGGGTTATCCCCCTGCAGAACATTCTGCCTGAAGGATAACCCCTTGGTATCACCCGTTATTGTTCACCCGTCACAAACGGGTACTACCCACTTCCAACCTGTATAATTAGCGGATGACTGAGCCTCCATAGAGGAATCGGTTCATCCAGGAAGCGCTCAATTTGTCCACCTTTACGCCGCCTGATGCAGCAGAGTAAGTATGCAGTATTTGTCCGTCACCCAGATAAATAGCAACATGTGTAATTCTTTGAGCGGATTTATTGATACCTGCATAAGCAGAGGCCGAGCTTCCTTTGTAGCTCATAAAGAACATCAGATCTCCACGTTTCAGGCCCGAAATATCCGTAACAGCTTTGCTGTTCTGCTTCACCCAATCCCCTTGCTGACGGGAATCTGCAGGCAGCTTCAAGTCTGCCGCATCCAGAAATATTTGCCTGATGAAATCGGAGCAGTCGAAGGTACTGGTATTGCTGCGGCTGGATCCGAACTCATAAGGAGTTCCAAGGTAGCCCATGCCGGCGGCAATCGCACTCTCAATCACATTCGATTGGGGTGGAGCTGCCGGAACTGGTGTTGGAACTGGAGCCGGTGCCGGAGTTCCGACGTTGTTGACTGTCGAAAGCAATATGTACTGGTCTGCAGAGCTGGTATAGCCAATAGCTCCATCTGCATTCTTGACCTTGTACCAGTAGCTGTTTGTTTTCTCCAGAATTACAACTTGTTCTCCCTTAGTTAAATAACTCAGCACTTTCCCATTTATAGATGGGGTGTCACGAAGACGAACGCTGGACTGAATGAGAGCGGTTTGTACGGCGGAAGCCGTAACCTGCGAACTGGAAGAGACAGATGCAGCGGCAACCGGCTGTGGGCTAATTCCGCCCAAAGATACGGCAAGTGCGGCCGAAATCAACAATGAGGCTGTAAGCTGCTTATGCAATTGGATCATACTGTTCCCCCGAATAGTATTATTGAAATCCAACAAAGGTGCGCGCTACGCTTGTTGCTTTCTGCCCTCATTATAGGCTTAGCGGGGAATGGGAACATGCTCCAAATTTCACAATTAAGTATTCCAATTCATGGTAACTGTACAGGTCTATAGTCTCGATTCCTCCTTTGAATTGTCAACACTTACATTTAAATGGGAATATCCAGTATTTCGCTTTATGTTTTGGGCTCCACATGAACGTGAACATTCATAATATTATGGAGCTCTTGCATCCGCTCTTCGATTGAATCGCTAATCATATGCCCCTCCATAATGGTGAGCTCTGCATCCACTTCAATCACAACATCCACCAGCACATGGTTTCCATGAACACGCGCCTTCAAATCCTTGATGCCTTCTACGCCGGCTGTCCGGGCGATGGTACTTCGCAAATCCATCAGCCTGTCCTCATCAAACCCATCCGTAAGACGATAGGTGGAATCACGGAATATATCCCAAGCCGTCTTGGAAATCAACAGCCCGACTGCAACAGCCGCTACGGAGTCAATCCACGGCAGTCCGAACTGCGCACCTGCAATACCTACTGCTGCTCCTATGCTGACCATGGCATCTGAGAAGTTATCTTTGGCGGCGGCCATAAGCGCACCGTTATTAATCTGTTTTGCAAGCCTCTTATTATATACATATACCCCAAGCATAGCCACGGCACACACCAGTGCCACACCCGCCGACCATAGCTGCGGCATGGATTTTTCTCCTTCAAAGAGAGACCGTACGGCCTCCACAATGACTTGAATCCCTACCACCGCCATGATAAAAGACGCCATTAACGCAGCCACGGTCTCTGCCCGAAAATGCCCGTATGCATGATCAGAGTCAGGCGGCTTCCGGGAAATTCGCAGGCCAATCAACACGGCTAAGGAAGCGACAATATCGGTAAGGTTATTAAAGCCGTCTGCCAGCAGGGCACTGGATGAAAACAGATAACCGCTGACGAGCTTGAAGCTGGAAAGGATCAAATAAGCCGCAATACTTACCCAGGCTCCCCGTTCACCCTTACGTATGTCTTCATAAATATCACCCAATTCCGGCCCCTCCTTTATTTCAATTATTCTTGCCCTTGTAGCCGCATTTAAAAACCATTAATATAATCTTATGGACTTGCTTCGAAGGAGGTTAACACAATGAGCGAAAGCAATGAAAAAAGCAAAATTAATTTGGCAGATGCCATCCGGCAAAAGCTGGAGCAGAAGAAACAGCAGTCTTCCTCCAAGCCCGGTTCATCCTTTCAGGCCGGTTCTGCAAAACCGCTAAAAAGCCAAAATAACAAAAAACCGAACAATCAGCGCCGCCGGACGGGCGGATCCTAATGAACCCTGCGTAAATGCAGCGTTATTAGAGCATAAACGGCTGCGTATTCCCTTCGGGAGGACGCAGCCGTTTTCTACAAGAAGAAACGGCTGCGCCGTCCTTATAGGGACGGCACCCGTTTCTCGGAGAAATATAAGGATAAAGTATAGAGTGAAACTTATACTTTATCCTTATATTTTTAAAAAAGCAGCAGCCTTTTCCCTGGGGATTTGGACTGCTGCTTCATTATATCCTCCCGGTAAAGGGGGAATTATACTTCTACAGGATACATGCTCTGGCGTATTTCCTTAATTTCAGGACTCTCCAGATACTCATCATAAGCCATGGAACGGTCGATTACACCCGTTGGCGTGATCTCGATAATACGGTTCGCAATCGTCTGGATAAACTGATGGTCATGGGAAGTGAACAGGATGGTGCCGTCGAAATCGATCAGCCCGTTATTAAGAGCGGTGATGGATTCCAGATCCAGGTGGTTCGTAGGCTCATCGAATACAAGTACGTTCGCGCCGTTCAGCATCATTTTGGCCAGCATACAGCGGACCTTCTCGCCACCGGACAGCACGCTTGCTTTCTTGAGCGCTTCTTCCCCGGCGAATAACATACGACCCAGGAAACCCCGCAGGAACGTTTCATCCTGATCCTTGGAGTACTGGCGCAGCCATTCCACAAGGTTCAAATCCACACCATCGAAATAGCTGGAGTTGTCTTTCGGGAAATAAGCTTGCGTCGTCGTTACGCCCCAGGCATATTCGCCGCCATCTGCTTCCTTCTCGCCCATAATTACATCAAACAATAACGATTTCGGCAGGGAGTTCGGGCCGACAAAGGCAATCTTGTCACCTTTATTGACCACAAAACTGATTTCATCCAGCACTTTCTCGCCTTCAACCGATTTGGAAAGTCCGCTGATGGTCAGCAGCTGCTTGCCGGCTTCCCGCTCTGGCTTAAAGTTCAGGAACGGGTATTTCCGGTTGGATGGACGAATGTCGTCCAAAGTAATTTTCTCCAGCTGTTTCTTACGTGAAGTTGCCTGTTTGGACTTGGAAGCATTGGCCGAGAAGCGCTGGATAAATGCCTGCAGCTCCTTGATCTTGTCTTCCTTCTTCTTGTTCGAGTCCCGCTGCAGGGCTTGCGCAAGCTGACTGGATTCATACCAAAAGTCATAGTTGCCGACGTACATCTGGATTTTGCCGAAATCAATATCTGCAATATGCGTACAGACCTTGTTCAGGAAGTGACGGTCATGGGATACGACGATAACGGTGCCTTCGTAATCCATGAGGAAGTTCTCCAGCCAGCCGATGGACTCCAAATCCAAATGGTTGGTAGGCTCATCCAGCAGCAGGTTATTCGGACGGCCGAACAACGCCTGTGCAAGCAATACCCGTACTTTCTCGTTGCCGCTGAGTTCGGCCATTTTTTTGTCATGCAGATCCCGAACAATCCCCAGACCGATTAGCATGGCTCCAGCATCCGGCTCAGCATCCCAGCCGTTCAGCTCGGCGAATTCACCTTCCAGCTCGCCCGCACGAAGCCCATCAGCTTCTGTGAAGTCGGCCTTGGCATACAGTGAATCCTTTTCTTTCATAATTTCATAGAGGCGCGCATGCCCCATAATAACAGTCTCAAGCACCGGGTACTCATCGTACTCGAAGTGATTCTGCTTCAAAACGGCAAGGCGTTCGCCGGGCGTGATATGAACATCACCGGTGTTCGCTTCAATCTCTCCGGATAAAATTTTCAAAAAGGTTGATTTCCCGGCGCCATTGGCACCGATCAGACCATAGCAGTTACCAGGTGTGAATTTTATATTTACATCCTCAAAAAGTGCGCGTTTTCCGTAGCGGAGTGTTACGCCGCTTGTGCTAATCATTAAGCATTACCATCCTTTTCACATAGGGTTTCGGCTCATTATAGCACAGAATCCTGCTAAATTGCCTGCTTAGTACGGCTTTTGTACCCTCTTTTTCATTCCAGCCGTCTTACTGCTCCGGCTTCCGGCTTTCGGGATGGACCACAAGAGTCTCTCCATATCTCAGAATCTTGATCCTTTCCGTTGCAATTCCATGCTGCTCCCTTGAGATTTCCAGCCTGTCCAGCGCTTCCCGGGCGGTATCATCGGCCAGCCTGAAGGTTCCGTAATGCATCGGAATCATCGTCTCCGCGCCCACATCAAGAAATGCCTGCACAGCCTCCTCAGGATTTACATGCTGTGAGGTCATGAACCACTCCGGCTCATAGGCTCCGATCGGCATAATGGCCACATGAAGCTTAAAACGCTCCCCAATTTCCTTAAATCCGGGAAAATAACCGCTGTCCCCCGCAAAATACAGGTTGGGAGGCAGCTTGCGCTTCTCTCCCCCTTCTCCCTGTCCCTCAGGATGCTGCTCCGGGTGCGCCGGCTCCAACACAAACCCTCCCCAATGCGAGGTGTTGGTATCAAACGGGGTACGCCGGGACCAGTGCTGGGTGGGGACGAAGGAGAGCTTGATTTTGCCTAAGGTAATCGACTCCCACCACTGCATTTCCACGCAGTTGCTGAATCCCTTGCGGAGCATTTTTCTCTTAAGGCCCACCGGCACAACGATCGTCGTTCCTAAGCGGTATAACTTCCGGATCGAGGGAATATGCAAATGGTCATAATGAGAATGGGATATCAGAATAAGATCCACTGCCGGAACCTCGCCAATTGGAATGCCCGGCATGCCCAATCTCCTCTCAAAGCCCAGTCTCTTCGCCCAAATGGGGTCGGTGATGATATTCATCCCTTCATATTGAAGAAAGAACGTGGAGTGCCCAATCTAGGTCACTGTCGTATCCAGCCGGTTCTGGGATAAGAAGGACAACTCCGGCTGGACGTTGGGCACGACGTAGGAATAGTCCTTCTTCTTTCTGCGGCGTTCGTCCCGCCACTGGCGGAATTCCTTGAGCGTTTTATCCGTGCTGACATTGTCGATGTTATTGTAACGTATTTTAGCCATATGGATTCTCTCCTTAAAAGGTTCGCCGGACAAACCCCGCTGCAAGCGAATATACTCTAACTATATTTATCGGCAGATCATTTTGCAAAATATCAGGGACTCAATACAAATTTTACCCATTCCTATCCGGGTTTAAGCGAAAAGGCTTGCTGTCCTCTTTTGTGTTCGGCACGGGATTTGATGTAAAATGCGGGTAATAACAGCGGTGCATCAACCGCTCAAGGGGGAGTTAATCGCGTATGAAGATTACTTTTATTGAACCGACTCCAAGCCCCAATACCATGAAGCTTCATCTGGACGAAAGCCTGGAGCCGAGAGTCCGTAGAACCTATACACCGGAAACTCAGCGGTCGGCCCCTTCCTGGGCCCAGGACATGCTGACAATTCCGGGTGTTACAAGCATTTTTCATGCGGCCGACTTCGCGGCGCTGGAACGGAAAGGAAACGCTGACTGGGCGGCTATCCTTAGAGAGGTTCAGTCCCGGTTCGGCGGCGAAACCGGCTTAACTGCCGATTGGAGCCTCACGGACGAGAATGCGGGAGCGCATTTCGGGGAAGCTGCGGTGTTCGTGCAGATGTTCCGCGGGATTCCGATCCAGATCCGCGTCAAGACAGGGGGGCATGAGGAGCGGATCGCCCTCTCCCCGCGCTTCACGCAGGCCGTGACGGATGTGGCCAGCGCCGTGATGATCAAAGAGCGCAAGCTCACCGATTACGGCGTGCGCTATGGCGAGCCCGCCGATATTGCGCGTGAGGTGGAGCAGGAGCTGGAGGCGGCGTATCCGCAGGAACGGCTCGACTCGCTGGTGCAGCAAGCCATCGCGCATGGAGCGAAGGGCGAGTTCGTGGAGCAGCGGCGGAAGCGGGAGCGAAGCGAGCTGCTGCTCGCCCTGCAGGATGCCGACTGGCGCGTGCGCTATGCCGCGCTGGAGGATCTGGCGCCAACGCCGGAGCTGCTTCCGCAGCTTCGCACGGCGCTGCACGACCCCAAGCTGCATATCCGCAGGCTTGCGGTCGTGTACCTTGGCGATCTGCGCACGTCTGAGGCGCTGGAGCTGCTATTCGAGGCGATGTCGGACAGCGCCCCCGCCGTACGGCGGACTGCGGGGGATACGTTATCCGACATCGGTGATCCAGCCGCAACGGCGGTAATGACCGCTGCGCTTGCCGACAGCAGCAAGCTTGTTCGCTGGCGGGCCGCACGCTTCCTGTATGAAGTCGGCACCGCGGAGGCACAGGACGCGCTGCGTGTTGCTGCAGAGGACCCCGAGTTCGAGGTCGGGCTGCAGGCGAAGATGGCACTGGAGCGCATAGCCTCCGGCGAAGAGGCAGCCGGAACCGTCTGGCAGCAAATGTCAGAACGCCGCCACAATTAACACCAACCTTCCATCAATTGTTATTGCTTGGCGGGACCACTTGATTTATACTATCTTCTATTGTGTTTATAAACGATGAAGTAAAGATAGCCTCATCATACCTACGATGAGGTAAGCTTCCTGATCAAAATAGGGGTGCCCCGTCAGCCATAGAAATGGCAGATGGGGCACCCTTCTTCTTTTTTAGCTGGACTTATCTGGCTGTTCTATTCCCAGGTTACATATACCTTGAGGTCCCCCGTATTGTCAAAAGCGGAGCTGCTATAGGATAAACGTTCGATTCCCAGTCCATAAAGCTTCTTCAGATCATTCTCCAGCAGCGTTTTGTTTCCCCGGTAACGGAAAAGGATCGAACGCTTCCCGGAGTCCGCTGCCTGTGCTGCCAATTTCGTTATTCCGGCTGCAGAGTTGATAACCTTGGCTTCATCATACAATTCGTAATTAAGCTGCTGCTGCAGCTTTTGATAGAAAGCAGTTTTGCCCCCGCCGCCCTTCACAAGCCCAGCCAGCGTCTCGTGATAGACCACCGATGCCGCCGGGTATGACTTGGTCCAGGTATGATTCGTGCGCATCTGATTATCTGTCCGTAAGTAGTATACCGTACTGACTGAACCGGCCCGATCTGGCGTCGGGTCATCCCAGGTTGTATCCAGATGATACCAGCGTCCATCCAGCTGAACCAGATTCCAGGCATGCGACTGGCTGCCTCCCCCTTCCGGTCTGGCCGTGCCTTCCACGATTTTATTGCTGATCCCGGCTTCCTTCAGCATTTTATAAGTCAAAAGCGAATACCCCTGGCATACGGCGCTGCCGCTCTGAAGCCCTTCATAAGCCGTGTATTTGCGGTACGAGGTATCGTATTTCAAATGAAGAACCACCCAGTCGTGAATAACCTTGACCTTCTCATGGCTGTTCATTCCCGGTTTAATAATCTCTTTCAGCGCAGCCTTTACTTCCCGGGAGACATAAGCCGTCTGCTGCAGGCTTTCGAGGTATTTAATCTCCACAGTTACTTTCGCTGATCGGCTGCTGCCCCGGTAAGAGAAGGCATAGCTGTCGACGATATAGCGCAGATAAGGGTCACTTTCCATTCCCCGGTCTATGGCTGCCTGTACTTGAGACTTCAAATTGGAAGTTGTGCCTTCAAAGGTAAACGATATAGTCTCCATACGTTTGTTCATCGCGCCGGTCAGCTTGCCGGCCATCTCATTCACAGTGTGCAACGCTGCCGGAGCTGCGGAAGCATAAGCATGATCCCAGCCCCAATACATCGTTGGAGGGATTGCAGCAGCGACCAGCACCCCGCCTAATATGGCTTTAACCAGCGTGAAGCGTTTTTTTATCATAAATGCCCCTTATCCTCCTGATGACTACAAAATAATACCCGGTGGGTCCCGGGCCACGAAGTCCTACTCTATATTAGATGCTTATATATACATTCCCAAAACCTCAATGTTAAAAATATTGCGATCATCACAGATTTGTTTCTAATAATAATATCGGCTCTTTCTGACTCTATATCAATAGATTTATTCCTTTAAATTTTTTTATTACTAAAAAAGACTGCCCCGCCAGTAAATTCACTCTACTGATAAGGCAGCCCTCTATACTATTTTAATATTACCTGTTCGCACTATTTACGGAAAGCTGCCAGCTTGCTATTCAACTCGCGTGTTGCCCCGTAAACTCCCTGATACAGGCTGAACAGCTCGTTATAGACCGCCGCCTGCTCCGGATTCGGTTGATAAAGTCCTGCAGATCGTATAAAGGCTTCCGCGCACTCTCCAAGGGAGGAGAACCAGCCGCTGCCAAAGGCGGCAAGCATTGCCGCTCCCATAGCCGGGCCTTGTTCACTCTCCAGCTTCACAATAGTTGCATTAAAAATGTCCGCCTGCATTTGCAGCCAGGTCTCATTCTTGGCACCGCCGCCGATCGCCACAATCTCGGTAATTTCCTTGCCGGACCCGCGTACGATATCAATGGACTCGCGCAGCGAGAAGGTAATTCCCTCCAGAACAGCACGGGCAAAATGGGACAGGGTATGCCCAGAATCCATACCGATGAAGCTGCCCCGGATGTCCGCATCAGGATGCGGCGTACGCTCGCCGACGATATACGGTGTAAAGAGCAATCCGCCGCTTCCGGCCGGGATGGCATCCATATCACCCAGCAATTCATCATAGCTTCTCTCGGCGGCAAAGGTTTCCTTAAACCAGGCCAGACTGTGTCCAGCCGCAAGGGTGACGCCCATAATGTAATAGGCATCCTTCTCGCCATGATTGAAGAAATGGACTTTACCCTCCAGATTCAAATCCTTATTGGTCTCATAGGAGAGAACAACACCGGATGTGCCAATGCTGCACATCGTGCGGCCTTCACCCAGTATGCCTGCACCAAGTGCGCCGCAAGCGTTATCCGCACCGCCTGCGAAAACTTTGGTTGTCGGCAGCAGGCCCGTGATTTCCGAAATCTCAGGCAATAATGTCCCGGTCAGCTCAAAGGACTCGACAAGTCTAGGACAGAGTGACAGCGGCAGGCCGAAGGCTTCTGCTATTTCAGCACTCCACTCCTTGGAGCCCACATCGAGCAAAAGCGTTCCTGCAGCATCGGAGTAATCCATAGCATAATCACCCGTCAGGCGATAGCGTACATAATCCTTGGGCAGCAAGAATTGATAAGCCTGGGACAACAGCTCGGGTTCATTCTCCTGCACCCAGAGAATCTTAGGCAGGGTGAAGCCTTCCAATGCACGGTTTCTGGCGATCTCCAGCAGCTTCGAACCGAGTGTACTCTCGATTCTGCGGCACTGGGCTGTAGTACGGGTATCGTTCCACAACATAGCCGGACGCAGTACTTTTCCTTCATCATCGACCAGTACAAGGCCGTGCATTTGCCCCGAGAAGCTGATTCCCTCGATGAGGGAAACGTCTATTCCCGTTCCTTCCATCAGGCGGCGAAGACTGGCAAGGGTTCCCTTTACCCAGTCTTCCGGATTCTGCTCGCTCCAGCCCGGCTCCGGTCTGCTCAGCGAATAGGATTCCGAATGCTCGCCAACCACCTGCCCGCTCTGATCCACCAGGACCGATTTCACTGCACTTGTGCCAAGATCAATACCGATTACATATTTCATAATAATCCTCCCCTAACCTTTCCAGTCCAGCCACGATGAAAGCTACCAGCGATTTCTACTATTCAGCCAGAATATATTGGTTCAAGGTTGCTTTCAGGAACTCTTGACGGCCGGATGGGTTCGGACGCGGATTCTCGTTGTTCAATGCATACTCAGCCAAAGAAGCCAGGGTAGCTTTGCCGGATACAATCTCGGCTCCGACGCCTTCTTTGAAGCTGCTGTAGCGGTTGTCGATGAAGTCCTCGAATACGCGGTCTTCGATCAGCTTGGCGGCAACTTTCAAGCCCTTGGCATAAGTGTCCATGCCGGCGATGTGTCCCAGGAACAGATCCTCAGGCTCGAAGGAAGGACGGCGTACTTTGGCGTCGAAGTTAATACCGCCACGGCCCAGGCCGCCATTCATCAATACTTCGTACAAGGTAAGTGTGGAATCGTAAAGGTTAACCGGGAATTCATCCGTATCCCAGCCCAGCAATGAATCGCCCTGGTTCGCGTCAAGCGATCCCAGCATGCCGTTGATGCGCGCTACACGAAGTTCATGCTCAAAAGTATGGCCTGCAAGCGTTGCATGGTTAGCTTCAAGGTTCAGCTTGAAGTGCTTGTCTAGGTTGTATTTCTGCAGGAATGAAATCGTTGTAGCCGCGTCGTAATCATATTGGTGTTTCGTTGGCTCTTTAGGTTTAGGCTCAATCAGGAATTGACCGTCAAAGCCAATTTCCTTGGCATAATCAACAGCCAGCGTGAACAGACGGGCGATGTTATCCAGCTCCAGTCCCAAATCGGTGTTAAGCAATGTTTCGTAGCCTTCGCGTCCGCCCCAGAATACATAGTTCTCTGCGCCGAGCTGTTTACCAACCTCCAGCCCCTTCTTCACTTGTGCAGCAGCATGAGCAAATACATCAGCATTGCAAGTGGAGCCTGCACCGTGCATATAGCGCGGGTTAGTGAACATGTTGGCGGTATTCCACAGCAGCTTCTTACCGGAAGTCTTCATGCCTTGGCCGATAAGATCCACAATCGTATCAATGTTGCTGTAAAATTCACGCAAGCTGGCGCCTTCAGGTGCGATGTCCACATCGTGGAAGCAGAAGTAAGGCAGGTTCATTTTATCTAAAAATTCAAAAGCCGCCTCAACGCGGGCCTTCGCTTTATCCAGGCCAGTCAGGTGATTCCAGCCGCGAACCGCAGTTTCTGCGCCGAACGGATCCGAACCGCCGGCAGTCAATGTATGCCAGTAAGCCATAGCAAAGCGCAGGTGCTCCTCCATCGATTTGCCGGCTACGATTTCTACCGGGTTGTAAAATTTAAATGAATAGGGGTTTGTGGAGCGGCTTCCCTCATAAGAAATCTTGCCTACTGTATCAAAATAAGCCATTATAAATCCTCCTCATCATTGTGCTTCGCCCGCAAGCGTTTACAAGATCAGTTTAACACATCTATCTGACTTTGTATATTGGATAAACAAAGTTTTTTTGGGCTCTGATTTTAGAGTCAGCCTGAAGTGTTCACAGCTCACCCTGTTGCAATTTAAGGAACATGCCTCTAGACTAAGTGGCGTACCGTGATCAATGAGAACGCTATCAGAAGGAAGTGTTAATCGTGAAAGTAACCGGTGACCAGGCACTGGTCAAAAAAATAAATAAATCCATCGTCCTCCATACGATTCGGAAGCACTCCCCTCTCTCCCGCGCAAGAGTATCGGAAATGACCGGGCTTAATAAAGCTACCGTATCCAATCTTGTAGCAGAACTGTGCCAGCAAGAACTGGTTACGGAGGCCGGACCCGGAGAATCCAGCGGCGGCCGCAAGCCGCTTATCCTGCATTTTAATGCGATGGCGGGCACTGTGATTGGCATGGAGCTGCGAGTGAAACAGTTGACGGCTGTACTCTGCGATCTCGGCGGCAATATGCTGGGAGAGAAGGATGTCTCCCTGGAGCACCATGATCTGCCTTACGTTCTTGATGAAATACACAAGATCATAACCTCCCTGATGGCTATGGCTCCTGTCACTCCTAATGGAATTGTGGGCATTGGCGTCGGTGTACCGGGCATGGTCGATGAGAATGGCGTAGTGCTGTTCGCACCCAACCTGGGCTGGGAAATGGTCGATCTTCGGGGACTGCTTACGTCCTCCTTCTCCGTTCCCGTCACCATCGATAATGAGGCGAATGCCGGGGCTCAGGGCGAACTGAACTTTGGTGCAGCGCGCGATGTCCGCCACCTCCTGTACGTAAGTGCAGGGTCTGGTATTGGTTCCGGCATTATTATTGGCGGGGAATTGTACAAAGGAGCACGGGGGTATGCCGGGGAGACCGGGCATATGACCATAGAGGCGAATGGCAAACCCTGCAGCTGCGGCAGCCGCGGCTGTTGGGAATTATATGCCTCGGAGAAAACCTATGATAATCCGGGAATTGAACTCCCCGCGCGTACCACGCCAGAGCTTGTTCGCTATGCGGCGCTTGGGGAGGAAGACACGCTACGCCATTTTGGCAAAATGGGAGAATCTCTGGGCATCGGAGTCACGAACCTGATCAACAGCTTCAATCCGGAGGTTATTGTCATTGGCGGAGCGCTATCGGAGGCTGAGGAATGGCTTGGAGAACCCCTGCGGAGAGTAGTCGCCGAGCGTACGCTTCCCTACCACAAACAGCAGCTGGAGATCACGTTCTCCAAGCTGGGCAGCCGCGGAACCATGATTGGAGCGGGTTTTTCGGCGGTAATGAATTTTCTCGGCCATACCCGTGTAACTTTGTAATGATAACAATTGACGTAAATTCGCCCTATTTAAAGGCGCTTCAGGTGCAGAAATAGGGCTTTCAATACTCTATAATGAAGGTTATACCAGCGTGATATTTGTCACTATGAGTTTGTATTGAAATGGAGCGAGAGTCCATGACCTATGTTGATACGTCTGATATTTCCGCGCAAATGTTCATCACCGTCCTGCTATTCCTGCTCATTATCGCGCCTCTCATCAGCCTTGGCGTGCTGCGTCTGTTCCAGTCCAAAAAGAAATCAGGCTTTATGCTGATCGGTTCCGGCATCACCGTATACGTGATCTTTCAAATCAGTACGTTGTTTATACAATCCTAGGGTAGAACGCCAAACAGCAGGTTTCCTATATGACGGAAACCTGCTGTTTTTTTATTCCCTGTAATTTCAACTTATTAAGCAGTCGCCAAAGCCTTGTCGAACTGGGTCTTGTTCATGCCTACGATTTTGAACTCGCCGATTACGGTTACAGGCACCGCTCTCATCCCCATATCCCACACCTGCTGTGCAAAGTCATCATTCTGCTCGATGTTGCGTTCCTCGTAGGATACGCCCTTCTCACTCAGGAAGCTCTTCACCTGACGGCAATGCGGGCAATTGGTTGAAGTGTACACAATTACTTTCTCCATAGTTTGATTTCCTCCTAAATTTTATATGCGGAGTTTCCGCTCTAGTGTATCTATTATTGTAGCACCGGGGTGCTTTTAGTACAAAATTACAGAATGACTGCGCTGTGCTCCAGACTCTCGATATATTTCTCAGCATCCATAGCCGCCATGCATCCGCTGCCTGCTGCAGTAATAGCCTGTCTGTAACGGGTATCCTGCACGTCGCCGCAAGCGAATACGCCCGGAATATTCGTCTCCGAGGTGCCCGGATTGGTTACGATATAGCCATTGGCATCCGTAGTAATCTGGCCGCCGAGGAATGAAGTATTAGGATGGTGACCAATCGCCACGAACACGCCGCTGGCTTCAATCCACTCTTCCTGACCTGTCTCATTATTAAGCACCTTCAATCCGTTCACACCGCCATTGTCGCCTGAAGTCACTTCCAGCGGAGTACGGTTCAAACCCCAGGATACTTTAGCGATATCGCGGACGCGATCCTGCATGATTTTGGAGGCCCGCAGTTCGCCGCGTCTGTGAACGAGTGTAACCTTTGAAGCAAAACGGGTCAGGAAACCCGCTTCCTCAAGCGCCGAGTCACCGCCTCCGACAACCACGATCTCTTTACCGCGGAAGAAAAAGCCGTCACAAGTCGCGCAGGTGCTGACACCGCGTCCGACATTATCCTGCTCACCGGGAATACCCAGGTATTTCGCCGTAGCGCCCGTGGAAATAATCAGGGTATCTGTCGTAAGCACGCCCATTCCTTCAACATTCAGCTTGAACGGACGTCCCCCCATCTCCACACTGTTCACCCAGCCCGTACGGAATTCCGCACCGAACCGTTCCGCCTGCTTCCGCATATTGTCCATCAGGTCGGGACCCATAATTCCTTCAGGAAATCCCGGGAAATTCTCAACCTCCGTCGTAGTGGTCAACTGGCCTCCCGGCTGGGGTCCTTCGATAACCAAAGGGTTCAAATTGGCGCGGGCCAAATAGATAGCAGCAGTCAATCCGGCGGGACCGGTACCTATTATAATTGATTTATACATGACTGTATCCTCCTTGAGCTGGACGGCAGTAGCGTCAGTTCTTATTTAAAATGATTATAATGTAGTACTTATTATGATAAAAGAAATCGAATATGTCAATATGCCAGACTCACCGGTCCCGGACTATTTTGTGAACAATTCAATTTTTGTAAATTAAAATTTTAACGCAGCAGCCTCAATCCGTTCAGAATAACCAAAATCGTACTGCCTTCATGACCTACGACGCCAATAGGGAGCGGGATGCCCTGCAGGAAGTTGCTTAAAATCAGCACCGTGATGACACCTGCCGCAAAAATCATATTTTGCTTCACAATTTTTTGGGTACGGCGGGCAAGCGATATGGTGGCAGCGATCTCCTCGATGTTGTCGTTCATAAGCACTACATCAGCAATCTCCAGCGCAGCGCCGCTGCCCTTCATTCCCATCCCCATACCTACAGTAGCCGTTGCCAGGGCAGGCGCATCATTCACCCCGTCACCTACCATGACTACATGCCCATACTGCTCTCGCAGCGTTTTGATATGCATGACCTTATCCTCGGGCAGCAGGTCGGAATAGACAAGATCGACCCCTGTTTTACCGGCAATTACTGATGCAGTGGCAGCACGATCTCCAGTCAGCATGGCCACCTTAATCCCAAGCCTCTGCAGTTTCCGCACCGCCGCTTCTGCCTGTGGACGCACAGTATCCTGAAGCGCAATCATTCCCGCGATTCTTTCGCCCTCTAAAATTATAGATACCGTCTTGCCCTCACCTTCCAGCTGCTGACGCAGTGTCCTCCAATACTCCAAGCCAGCGTCCGGCGCTTGAATGGTTTGAGTATCGAGTATATTGGTTTTGCCGATCCGCCATTGCCGCCCGTCTATTTGGCCTTCAATCCCCCAGCCAGTCAATGATTTGGTCTCCTGTACGCCCCGCAGCACCAGATATTCATCTTCGGCCTTGCGCACAATAGCTTCCGCCAGCGGGTGACGCGACATATTCTCAATTGAGGCGCAAATCGCGAGCAGCTCATCCCGGTCGTATTCCCCGCCTGCAATGAAATCGGTGACCTGCGGTGACCCCTCGGTGAGCGTTCCGGTCTTATCGAAGGCGACAACAGAGGTCCGGGCCATATTCTCCAGATGCACGCCACCTTTGAATAAAATACCTCTGCGTGCGCTTTTGGATATCGCGGACAGCATCGCCGGCATGATGGATGAGCAAAGAGCGCATGGGGAGGCAACGACGAGAAACACCATCGCTTTGTAAAACGTTGTGCTCCAGCTCCAGTCGAGCAGAAGCGGAGGCAGCAGGATAAGCGCCAGCGTTGATGCCACTACAACCCGTGCATAAATCGCCTCAAGACGTTTGATAAAACGCTGCGATTCCGGGACTTCCTTTTCCGCCTCTTCAACCATTTTGATAATTTTGGCGAACAGTGTGTTCTCTGCCGATTTGGTGACTTCAATATAAAGAGGACCTTCACCATTTACAGTACCTGCAAATACCTCATGGCCTGCTGATTTATCAACTGGGACCGACTCACCCGTAATGGAGGCCTGGTCAACCGACGACTCGCCGCGGCATACTTTGCCGTCTGCCGGAATCAGTTCACCGGGACGCACAAGCAGCAAGTCTCCAATGGCCAATTGATCGATATCCACTTCATTCATAGTCCCCTTCTCTATACGCAGCGCCGTTGCCGGCTTAAGCGCCATGAGCGAGGATATATCCTTTTTGCTACGCTCCATTGTGTAGCTCTCCAGAGCCCCGCTCAAGGCAAATATAAAGATCAGCGTCGCGCCCTCATTCCAATAGCCAATGGATGCAGCTCCCAGAGCAGCGGCAATCATAAGCAGGTTCACATCGAGATCCCGTTCTTTGATCAGGGTATCTACGCCCTCCTTCGCCTTCATCCATCCTCCAAGGGCATAGGATAACACATAGAGCAGAACCGATAATATTTCCGACCAGCCTCCTACCGCCCAGGCTATAAGCATCAGGACCCCGCTGCCGAGAGCAGCTTGCATTTCGGAGTTGCTTAGCACAGCCTGCAGATCAAACTTGCGGCGGTTCGGGGACTGCGGCTGTTTCGCGCTCTTAGCGAACGTCTTGGGATTAGGCATGCTTTTGGATGTTGCTTGCATAATAAATCACCTTCCTGAAAAAGAGTTGTGGAGCACAGGCCCCCGATACTGCCTAAAGGTCAAACTGGACTCAGCGACAAGGGCTAATTGAGAATGAGAGCCATTATTATGGCCCTTAATATGACACATGCTGCCCCGGCTACGCCGGGACAGCATGATAGATGTAAATGTTTATCAGACGGTAAATAGTTAATCAGACGGTAAATAGTTAATCAGACGGTAAATAGTTAATCAGACGGTAAATGAGAATGAGAATCATTGTTGTGATTACGCAACTATATTTCCTTAGTGCAACTATGTTTATAATATACCACGCTCAACGGAAATGTAAACGGATGGATGAGCCTATTTTTATGAAAGCGCTATAATTTATCCCATTATCCAAAGCATCTCCTATTTCATTATTCGCCCCCTTCTTGAATAATGAAGAAAGGCACTGCCAGAGCATATCTTGCTTTTCCGATTTTAACCGGTTAACGGATATTAAAAAATAAAGGGCACTTCACACATGTCAAAAGGTGTGGAGTGCCCTTTATTGAAATTCGAGACACAAAACAGGAATCCGGCTACTGCTGCAAGTTTTTTGTATAAAAAGTTTAAATTAACAGGAAATATTCCATCTAATAAGCCCGTAGTGGGGGGTGTTACGTCTCCATTAAGGGGAGAAATTCCCCTTAATTCACATCGTGGGAGTGTTACGGCTCCATTAAGAGGAGAAATTCCCCTTAATTCACATCGTGAGAGTGTTACGGCTCCATTAAGAGGAGAAATTCCCCTTAATTCACATCGTGAGAGTGTTACGGCTCCATTAAGAGGAGAAATTCCCCTTAATTCACATCGTGAGAGTGTTACGGCTCCATTAAGAGGACAAATTCCCCTTAATTCACATCGTGAGAGTGTTACGGCTCCATTAAGAGGACAAATTCCACTAGCGTTGCATAAAAGCTGACATTAACCGAATCGTATAAACGAACTGGCGAGAAATAGAAAAATCCCCTATTGTAAAAGGGTAGGCACGTTGTCCATATCCCCTTACAAAGGAGACTCACATGGATAACGTTAGCGTAAATTCGGTCGTTCGTCAATTCTTATCTTTACTTCCGGTCAACGTTCTGGATCGGACCTTGTTCGATCACTACAGCAAAAAGCTCACCGTCATGAAAGCCGTCTTTATTTTTGTCGTCGCTCAGATGAACCGATGGTCTTCCTATAGCGAAATCGAAGCTCATATTCGTGCACAACCCGAGCTGCAGCGCCTGTTCCATCTCGACAGCATCAGTGGCTCCCAGTTGTCCCGTTCCTTGGATCGTCTGCCCACCGAGCTGCCCGAGTGGATCTTTCAGCAACTTGCCCAGCGCGCCAAACGACGGACGGCAACGCTGGGTGGGATCTCCAAAACCATCTGGAAACTGAGCATCGTGGATGCCTCCAGTATTTCGTTGCCATTTGGCCTTGGGGATTGGGCGCGGGTGTCCCGCAAAGCCAGCAGCGTGAAGATGCACCTGCGTCTCGTGGCCGCATCGCCAGATACCGTCTTTCCCGATGCCATGGTACCCACCTCCGGCAATGTCGGGGACCGGGCCTGTGCCCTTCATCTCGTCATCCCATCCGACACCACTTATGTAATGGACCGGGGCTACGATGACTACAAAAAGATGGAGGCATGGAGCACGGATGGGATTCGGTTTGTGATGCGTCTGAGAGATCGGGCATTCACTACTGTTTTGGAGGAATCTCCCGTGGAGGCCGAGGGCCGAATCCTCCGGGATACCAAGGTTCAAATGGGCAGTGCCTTTCGTGACGACAAGCAAACGCTACGGCTCATTGAATTCACGGATGAGCAGGGACGTCGCTACCGGCTCGTCACTTCGATCTGGGATTTGTCGGCTGAGGACATCGCACAGATCTACAAAAGCCGCTGGCTGGTGGAGTTGTTTTTCAAATGGATCAAGCAGCACTTGTCGACGGTGCATGTGCACAGCTATAAGCCGCAGGCGATCTGGAACCAGTTGTTTCTGGTCTTGATCACAGCACTTCTGGTTCAAGAGGTGCAAGCCTCTTTTGCCACCAGACATACGCCTAGGCAACTGCTCAAAGTGATGCGGGTCTATCTCTATCTGCCGTGGTCTTCCTTGGAACAAGAGGTGCTACGACCGCGCAGAGCCTCCAAAGGAAAACCGCCGGGAGCCAGGCAAAAGCCCAAGATCTTACGAACAACGGTGGGTGAACTTCGGCCGAGCAAAAAGTAATTCACACACAAAATATGGATTAAATTTACAACTGTTGACCTACATGTATATCCCCCTTACCTTTTAGCTTCTAAGACGAAAAACGAGATGTAAAAATATTCTTTTAAATCCAATAATATCGATATCTCAATCTTATGTCAGGGTTATTGCAACGCTAGTGGACAAATTCCCCTTAATTCACATCGTGAGAGTGTTACGGCTCCATTAAGAGGACAAATTCCCCTTAATTCATATAGTGAGAGTGTTTTTTTCTCTCATGAACAAGCTCAATTACAGGGAGAAATTCCATCTAAATATTAGGAAAGGCCTTCTACTTCTGGTAAACACAAAATTGTGGATTCAACGCCTTCTTTAGCCCACTTTCAGCTAAATAAGTGCTCTTCTGTCCGCCTAATACGAAATCGGGGGTATTTCACGGGTAGTGTCTCCTGGGTCCGCCAACAATCCCGTAATTTGAACTTATGAATTCCCTTTGCAAGATATTTAAAATTAAAACCGTTTTATTCAACTAAGATAGTATGATAACAGTTTTCACATGTCAATCAGCTGTAAGCAATCCCTGCCAGCCAACCTCTTGGGTTCAAATCATCTTGGTAAAAGTCTCCAATGAGGAAGAGCCCGATCCCTGTATAGGATCAGGCTTTTATAGGATAGGGCTGCTATTCATATTGTTTCTTATACGGAGTCAGGCACGATATCCCCGCACTTGTGTTACACCGCCGGCAGGCTCAACGGTTTCATGCCGGGCCATCCAGGTCAGGCAGGCCGCTCTCAGCAGCGCCTCGGTCCGCTGATCGGCGCTGCAGAAGATCCCGTTCAGGCCGATCAGGTACAGATCGGCCAATGCCGCCACCGCCGGTGCCCCGGCGGCGAGTACCACCGCCGCCGGCTTGACGCGCCGCACGGCGGCCAGGATCTGCCCCGCCGCCAGGGCAAAGCCCTCCGCGGCGGCATCGTGCTCCGGCGCGGGCCCGCCCGCCGCGCCGTCCAGCACCAGGAAATCGGCGATGCGCCCGATTTCCTCGGCGGCGTGAACGGCATCGGGCGCGATGAGCGCCCCGATGCGGCACGCCGCCGCGTAAGCGTGGCCGAGAGTCTGCTCGGCCACGGTCTCCACGAATTCGCGCATCGCCGCGAATTCGGCCCCGCTGGCGGGATACGGCGCCAGCAGGTCCACCCGGCTGTCGCTGCCCTGCAGATGCCGCTCCCCAAGGGCAGTGAACAGCGCTTCAAGCTGTACATCCTGAAGCGCTGCCAGCCTGGATGGCTGCCGGGAAAGCTCATCCGTGAAGGGAAGCGTGACGGCAACCCAGCTGCCGTCCGATGATTCCAGGAGGCCTGCAGCTGCGGAACGCAGCATATAGTAAATACGCTGCAGGCCCCGGTCAGCCTCCGATCCGTCTTCACTGTTGATCCAGGTATTATAAAGCGCAGCAAGCTCCGGTCTCAGCAGCCATTCCTCACTCCGTACAAGGCAAGGTCCCACCGCAGCCGATCCCCCTGCTGCAGCTGTGCGGCGGTCATCTCCCCCTTCACGCAGAACCAGGAATGCCGGCTGGTTATCGGTGCGGCTGAAATAGGTCCGGTTAAATCGTCCTGCCATTTCCCGGCTTATCCCATACCCGTCCTGCTCACCAGCGCTATACTTCAACGGGCGCTCTTCATTATTTCGAAAACCATCCTGCTGACGTTCACCCTTCATCTTCTGCACCCACCCTTTTCGGCTTTGGATTACTGCCGGCTTCATGTTTACTTCACTTATAAATACGGGGTATGCATTAGATTTATGCAAGCGGTATCGAAACAGCCCGAGGGTGTTTCATCCACTATAAAATATATATAGCCAAAAGACACCTGCACCTCGGGATCGTTCCCTGGGCAGGTGCCTTATATGACTGGGTTACCTATTGCTGACTTGCTGCTATGGCCTGCTCCAGATCATGCAAAATATCCTCGATAAACTCGGTACCAACCGACAAGCGCACCAATTCCGGGGTTACCCCCGCGGAAAGCTGCTCTTCATCCGAAAGCTGTTGATGCGTAGTGCTCGCCGGATGGATGATAAGCGACTTGGAATCACCTACATTCGCCAGATGGGAGAACAGCTTCACACTCTCAATCAGCTTTCGGCCTGCCCCGCTCCCGCCCTTGATCCCAAAGGTGAGAATGGCTCCCTGTCCTTTCGGCAGGTATTTCTGCGCCAGTTCATAGGAAGGATGGCTCTGGAGGCCTGAATAGCTTACCCATTCGATAGCATCATGGGCTTCCAGGTAATTTGCAACCTTCAGTGCATTCTGACTATGGCGTTCCAAACGCAGATGCAGGGTCTCCAGACCTTGAAGCAGCAGCCAGGAGTTAAACGGCGATATCGCAGCACCCAAATCACGCAGCAATTGCACACGGGCTTTAATGATATAAGCTATGGGTCCTACTGCCTCGGTATACACTACTCCATGATAGCTTGGGTCCGGCTCGGTCAGACCGGGGAACCTGCCGCTAGCCTTCCAGTCGAACTTCCCGCCGTCCACAATAATGCCGCCTATGGAGGTGCCGTGTCCGCCGATGAACTTGGTCGCGGAATGCACCACAATGTCTGCTCCGTGCTCAATCGGGCGAAGCAAGTAAGGGCTTGGAAATGTATTATCAACAATAAGCGGAATTCCGTGCTCATGGGCGATTGCAGCTACAGCTTCAATATCCAGCACATTGCCCTGGGGGTTGCCGATGGTTTCAGCATACAGCGCCTTGGTCTTATCGGTAATGGCCGTGCGGAAGTTCTCCGGGTTATCGGAATCCACAAAATGAACCTTAACCCCGAGCTTGGGCAGTGTTGTAGAAAACAGGTTATATGTACCGCCATAAAGACTTGCCGCCGAAACAATTTCATCACCCGCACCGGCGATATTCAGAATGGAAAAGGAAATCGCTGCCATCCCGGAAGCTGTCGCAAGTGCGCCCGCTCCACCTTCAAGGGCGGCAAGCCGCTGCTCGAATACATCCGTGGTCGGATTCATCAGACGTGTATAAATGTTGCCGAATTCCTTAAGTCCAAACAGATTCGCTGCATGCTCCGTGTCACGGAATCCATAAGAGGTTGTCTGATATAACGGGACAGCGCGTGCAAAGGTTGAAGAATCAATCTCCTGGCCCGCATGGACGGTCAAGGTATCAAACGACAGCTTGCGTTCTTCTGACATAGGTATTTCCTCCCTTATAATGAGAAATAGAAAACTTTAACAATCATGAATTTTCCCTATTCTCTCACAGATGATGGCATTTGGAAAGACTAAATTCTTATTATTCCGGTGAGAATTATTATATTTAATTAAATCTTGATATTAAAGCGCTTACATATAAGTGATGAAGACAGCGGCAAGGCAGAAGTTCTCTGCACATGCCGCTGCTAATTATCCTGCTAAACCCGGATTAATAACCGGATTCGTTCTGTTCACCCTTGGCAATAGCAACGCCACCGCTCGTTCCAATCCGGGTGGCTCCGGCTCCGACCATAACGAGCGCATCCTCTGCACTGCGTACGCCTCCTGAAGCTTTAACACCAATATCCGGACCGACCGTTGCCCGCATAAGTGTGATATCCTCCTTCGTGGCGCCGCCTGTAGAGAAGCCTGTCGATGTCTTTACAAAATCAGCCCCGGCCTCAACAGAAAGCTGGCAGGCACGAATTTTCTCTTCCTCCGTAAGCAGGCTGGTCTCAATGATCACCTTGGTCAGCGCTTTTCCGCGGGCCGCATCTACAACTGCGGCAATATCGCGACTAACCCACTCATTGTCGCCACCCTTTAGCGCCCCGATGTTGATCACCATATCCACCTCGCCCGCACCGTTTGCGATTGCATTGGTTGTCTCGAAGGCTTTGGTTTCCGGCGTGGAGGCGCCCAGCGGAAAACCGATAACTGTACATACCTTAACCTCAGGCGTGTCCTTCAGTACTTCATGAGCAACAGAAACCCATGCCGGATTGACGCAAACCGAGGCAAATTTATATTGTTTGGCCTCCTCCGCCAATTTAATAATATCTTCTTTGCGTGCATCCGCTTTAAGCAGCGTATGATCAATAATTCGGGATAACGTATTTTCACTCATTCGTATTCCTCCATGAAATTGGATAGTTTGATTCTTACACTTTGTAATCATACCAATAGAAGCCCTCTTTGCAAAGCCAGGGATGCGCAGCATCCCGAGTTAATCCATTTCTTATTCAGCAAATGATGGATAGGCCTCCCTAATCAATTAGTATTAAATTAAATTGGTTATATAAGCCAAATTACCCTTCTCAAACTAGAAAATATAGGTATAATGAATCTCGTATGTTTCGACATATTCTTTTTATTTCAAAATATTGGAGGAGATTATTAGCAAATGGGAAATTTTAGTTTTACACCAAACTCTGCGACATCCACACTTAAGGTTAGGGTAGAGGGTGCCATGTCACAAGAAGATGCCGGCCGTTTCATTCAGGAGTATAACGAACACGTAAGCAAGTTTGACCCTGCTAAATACGATATCATTCTGGATTGCACAGGGCTGAACGTTTCTTCCCCTGATGTGCTCCCGATGCTGGAGCAATGCTACATTATGTATAAAAATTCCGGCTTCAAAAAGGTCGTATTCACCATTGCCAAGAACCCTGTCCTAAAGATGCAGCTGGGTCGTGTTGCCCGTGCTACAAAGCTTGAAAATTACGAAATTGTAGAAGTTTAGGAGGCCTGCACTTGGACCATATTACGATTCGCCAAGCCGCTTATTACCATCCGGAACGTGTCGTGGATAATGATTATTACCTGAACCATTTTAAGAGCATGGGCAAGGACATTGAACGATTTTTGCAAGTAATGGGTCGGGAACGGAGATATATTGCGGACGGCGAAGAGGAGAATGCACTTACGATGGGTCTGAAGGCAGCTCAAAAGGTACTGCTGGAGGCCGGCTTAACTGGAGAAGATATGGATATGATCGTATTCGCTTCCCAGACACCGGAATATACTTATCCCACCAACGCTCTCCTGCTGCACCATAAGCTTCAAGGCAAACACCGTACCATTACGATGGATTCCAATGCCAATTGCGCCGGAATGGTTACAGCCGTGGAGCAAACAAGCCGTTATATGCAATCCAACCCCCATGTCCGGTACGCGCTCGTTGTCGGATGCGATCATAGCTCCATTCATTGCAATCCCGAGGACGAGATTACTTACCCTAACTTCGGAGATGCCGCAGCGGCGGTCATTCTGGAACGCACCACGGAAAATACGGGGTTTATTGATTCCTTATATTACATAGACTCGGAAGGCAGCGGAAATATTATGTTCCCGGCCTGCGGACTATCGAATATTTACAGTGAAGATATTACTCCAGAGCAAATCCGCATACGCTGGATACCTTTTGACGGTACGGTGTGCGTGGATGCAGCAGTCAATGATATTCAAGAGCTTCTGGCTCGCTACGGACTGACTGTTAATGATATTTCAGCTTTCTGCCTGTCACAATTTTCACTTAAAAATATTGAACTGATTCAGAACGGCCTTGCAGCATCACAAGACAAATTCATTTATGTTGGCGACGAATTCGGCTATACAGGTACAAGCAGTCCTTTTATCGCCTTTCAGCGCGGTATTGAGGATGGACGCATTAAAAGAGGTGACTATGTGTTTTTCTGGTCAGTAGGCGCGGGATGGCAGATTCCGACGATGCTTTTCAGATACTGATTATAGCATTAATCTATACCGAAAAGGCCTTGCTCAAGGGGAGCAGGGCCTTTTCGGCTGTTTATCAGAAACCTTTCATCACTTGGTTAGTGAGTCGATATCAATAAAGGGTGTTGCTCCTCCAGTTACGCTCGGCAGCTTGCCGTCCCATTTCTCCAGCGCTTTCTCTTGTACCTCGATTTGTTTCAGCTGGACCAGCTCTGGTGTAACCTCCAGCTTCTTCAGCCGCAAGGACTCTGCCTCCGCTTGGGCCTGCGCTATTTTCTGCTTGGCTTCGATCTCAATCCGTCTTAGGTCATTCTCGGCTTTCAGCGCCTGCTGCTGGGCGACCTGCTTCGCTTCAATCGACTGGTTGAAGGCGTCGGAGAATTTGAAGTTCACGATGTTAATATCGTTTACGATAAGATCATATTTCGCCAGCCGCGTGGTTAAATGCTCGCTGATCTCACTTGCGACCACATCCCGCCGTTTAATCAAGTCTTCTGCCGGATATCTCGCAGTCACTTCCTTGACGATTTCCTGTATGGCAGGATTAATAATAACAGTGTCGAAACTGCCTCCGACATTATTCATGATATTATATACCGAATCCTTGTTCACGGAATAGTTGACCGCCACATGCGTGGACACGGGCTGAAGATCCTTGGAAGAGGCCGATGTATCCGTCTCTGCTTTTGTTACTTGCGTGTTGACTTGAATTACCGTTTGGATGAACGGAATTTTAAAATGTATACCGGGTGATAACATATTGTCGTTTAGCTTGCCGAAGGTTTTATACAACCCTACATGCCCGTATTCTACAGATGCGAACGCATTCCCTCCAATCAGCAGCACAATCAACACCGCCGCCACCACACTTACAATTCTTCCCTGACGAAACTGCTTTAGCTTTGGATTAACCTCCAGATTCATCTGAACCCCTCCTGTGTTACGGTGAAGCCGAAAGCTCTATGCGAGAGCATCCGGTTCACTACCATATAATAACAGTGTATACGATATGGCGTTCAAAAGGATGCACTAAAAAAGTTCCTTCCCTATCCTTCCTCATTCAGCCAAAATTCAATATATTTAAATTAACGATATAAACCCGAAGCCTTTACATCATTAAAGAAGGTATTGAATTCCTCAATGTTCAACTGCTGTGCCGCATCGGACAGCGCAGTCGCCGGATCAGGATGAACCTCGACCATGATTCCGTCAGCTCCGGCAGCCAGTGCCGCCTTGGCACACGGGACCAGAATATCTTTACGGCCTGTGGAGTGGGTGACATCAACCAAGACCGGAAGATGGCTCTCCTGCTTCAGAATAGGTACCGCAGAAATGTCCAGGGTATTGCGGGTCCACTTCTCATACGTACGGATACCGCGTTCAATCAGCATAACCTGAGTATTGCCGCGCGACATGATATATTCCGCAGCGTGCAGGAATTCCTCCAGTGTAGCCGCCAGTCCGCGCTTCAGCAGCACAGGCTTATTCACTTCCCCTACAGCCTTCAAGAGCTCGAAGTTGTGCATATTGCGTGCACCGATCTGAATAATATCCACATAATCCAAAGCCGGCTCAATATGTCCCGGATCTACGATTTCACTGATGGTCAGCAGACCGTATTCGTTCGCCGCTTCCCGCAGTATTCTCAGGCCATCCATTCCGAGACCCTGGAAATCATAGGGCGAAGTCCGGGGCTTAAAGGCTCCTCCGCGCATTACCTTTACTCCAGCCTTCTGCAGCGCTGCGGCTACCGTTCGGGTCTGCAATTCACTTTCCACCGAACAAGGACCCGCAACCATCAGTGAAGACAACCCGCCTACTGTAACCTCTCCCGGCAGGACAATGACTGTATCCTCGATCTGACTTTTCCGGCTCACAAGCAGAGCCTTCTTATGCTCGTCACTTTGCAACTCCAGAGAAGCCTGAAATATTTGCTTGAAGAGGCTGCGGATCGTTGCGCTGGTGAAAGGTCCTTTATTGAGCGATACAAGCCGTTCCAGCATTTTCTTCTCCCGCTCAGGATCGAACTTAGGTACGCCCTGCTTCTCCTTTACCACTCCGATTTCCTGAACGATCTTTGCCCGTTCGGACATCAGCTCCAGCAGCTGTTCGTTAATTCCATCCAATCGACTTCTAAGCCCATCCAATTCTACATTGCTCATTACCTTCCACTCCCTCTTCCTCATTAGTGATTTAGTGAACGCAAAAAGGCCCCCCGCCGCAAGGGACGAGGAGCCGTGGTACCACCCTTATTTAGAATTAACCCCGAATACCGGCATATTAAGAAATTCCATCTGAATTTCTTCTACCGAAAGATTAACTCTGTCTTTCACCCGGTAACGCGGGGCGCGAGCCTTCCTACACATGCCTGCACTTCAGCTTGGCACTTCAGGGACTGACTCGGAAGTGAACTTCGGCGCTAATCGTCTCTTGAGGGTGCTCTCAGTCTCCGGCACACCTTCCCTGTTAAGATCCGTTCTAACGCTTACTCTCTTCGTCATCGTCATTTGTTTATATCAGCTCCCACTGGAGCTGGTTTCTGCTATCTTAATGGAATTATTAACGTCCTGCAAGACTTTGATTTACCGCTTCACAGCTTTAGTGTATTTGCCATTTGAAATCTTCAAAATCTTGTCGTACAAGCAGACATGCCCGAATAGGCTAATTACATGACAACCTTAATAGACCTAGGAGGAGGAGAGAGGTTGAACACCATATTCAGTTATATCTTCCTTGGTCTATCGCTCTCGGCGCCGATTGGACCGATTAACGCTGCACAGCTGGACAAGGGTATCCGCGGAGGCTTTTGGCCTGCCTGGTTTGTCGGACTTGGAGCTATAAGCGCAGATATCATCTATATGCTGCTTGTCTATTTTGGTGTGATTCATTTGCTTGAAGCACCCTATGTCAAAGCTTTTTTGTGGCTGTTCGGCTTTTTTGTACTCGTGTATACAGGTGTGGAGAGCATGAAAGATGCAGGAAAGCTCACCTCAGCCGATACACGGTCAAGCGATGTTTCATTAGCCAAGTCGCTGTTCTCCGGATTCCTGATGTCATTATCCAATCCGTTATCCATCCTGTTCTGGCTAGGCATTTACGGATCCATACTGGCTAAAGCAGCCAGTGAGTATCCCATGAAGCAGCTTTTGCTGTACAGCGGAGCTATTGTGCTCGGTATTCTGATCTGGGATATTACGATGGCGTCTGCTTCCAGTATCTTCCGCAGATTTTTGACAGCCGGAGTCTTGAAAGCTATCTCGATGCTATCGGGTCTCTCATTGGTCGGTTTCGGCTTATATTTTGGTGTGCAGGCCTGCCGGCTGTTGTTTTTCCACTAGAGCTTGCTTTTTCTCATACGGATGCCTTTGATTCGGATTCCCGGACCTCCCGTTGAACGGTTGCGTTCCGGCGATGAGTCCACCCGATGGAAATCCTTATGATTTCCCTTGTGGGCTGAGGTTCCGTGCTTTTTACGGATGTAATGTACAAGCAGGTCACATGCCGAGATTAATGCCACAAGCAGCAGACTGATAAAAAATCCTGGACGGCTGAGCTTATGAAAAAAAGTTCCGGTGACCGCTGCTCCGATCAGAACCAGCCCGGTCCAACGTTTCACTCCACTTAACTTTTCGGGCTTCAGAAGCTTTCCTGAAGAGAGCAAGATAAAGGTCCAGTTGTACAGCAGCATTAATCCGGCGGCAGTGGTGATATATTCATATACTTTTCCCGGCATCAGCAGCGCCATCACTATTGCCGCTATCAACCCGCCAGAAATCAGACCGAGTGCGGACACCGGGTATTTATCCTTCCACTTCCGGGAGAACAATTCCGGCGCATCCCCTTCCTTGGCAAGGGTGAGCAGCATAGAAGTTACAGCATACAGCGATGCAGTCATGGTAGAAAATCCGGCAATAATCAGCACTCCATTAAATACGTGAGGCACAAAAGCCAGATGATCACTGCTGAGCGCAAGTACAAAGGGACTTTCCTTAGGGTTAAAAGCATGCAGCGGTACCATAGTTACCGCCAAGCCGATAGACAATGCGTAAACCACCGCCAGAAGGACAAGCATCACTTTCCCGGCTTTGGGAGCTTCTTCAGGCTTTTGGAGCCTGTAAGACATAATTCCGAGCACCTCAATGCCCCCGTAAGCATAGTAAGCAAAAATAAAAGACGACCACAATCCCAGACCTCCTGTTGGAAACAGGGCATTATAGGATAGCGGAAGCTTGGGTGTATACTTGCCTCCTCCAATCCAGCCGGCCAGGAGAGCAGCCGCTATAATCAGAAACATGAGGATAGCAGCAACCTTAATAATAGCCAGCACATTTTCAACCCGGTCAAATCCCTTATTTCCGAAAAAGACGATCAGAAGACCGAGTATCCCGAAGCCTGTAGCAAATATCCACATAGGCACAGCCGGAAACCAGAAGCGTGAAAAAATAGAGAGCGCCGTCAGTTGGCTTCCCATTATTAGCAGCTCCGAGAACCAGTATAACCACCCGCTGCCGAAGCCTGCCCAGCTTCCAAACGCTTTTTTGGCATAGGAACGAAATGAGCCCTCCTCCGGATGATCGGCTGTCATGCGCGACAATGCATCAAACACCATATAGGTTCCTGCAGCCGCCAAAATATAGGAGATCAGTACCGCAGGACCCCCGATTTCAATCGCCAGGCTGGAGCCGAGAAAATACCCGGTGCCAATCGTACCCGCCACTCCCAGCAAAGAGAGCTGCCACCATTTCAGTTTTTGATCGCCTTTTGTATCACCGGATTTTTTACCCATAAACGTTCCTTCCCCTTAATTGTTTATTGACGCGTCCTTTTAGACTACACCAATATCTTGTTTTTAATTCTTATGGAACCAAAGGCTGAATCTGCATAACAAAAGAGGGATTCCTAAGCCAGTAACACGCGGCTTTTGGAATCCCTCTTGTTTAGTCCTAGAAATACTTTCCAATCACTCTGGCAATCATATCATTTTTAACCGGTTTGCTGATATAGTCGTCCATGCCCGCCTCCAGGCAGTGTTCACGATCCCCTTTCAGGGCATTTGCCGTAACGGCAACTATGACCGGAAGCTTCTCCGGGGGAAGACTTTCTTTAATTACCTTTGTGGCTTCAAGACCATTCATACGGGGCATTTGCACATCCATAAAAATAAGATCGTACGTATCGTAAGCCAGTGCCTGTACAACTTCTGTACCGTCAGAGACGATATTCACAGTATGGCCGCGCTTCTCCAGAATCTTCCGCAGCACGATTTGATTGATCTCATTATCCTCCGCAACGAGAATCCTCAGCTGGCGTTCAGCCTTCTCCGGTCCGGAAGGGGAATAGACTTTCTCATTGGAACTCCCAACGCCGGGTCCCTCTTCACCGAGAACTACTGTGAACACAAATGTAGCCCCTGAACCCTCTCCCTCTTCCAATTCAATTTGGCCGTCCATCAGTTCCACCAGCTTCTTGGTAATCGCCAAACCCAGCCCCGTCCCCTCATGCTGACGGTTCATGAAATGATCCAATTGATAAAACGGCTCAAACAAACGTTCCCGCCGGTCTGCGGGAATACCTAAGCCGGTATCGGCAATGGAAAACTGAAGGGTTACCCTGTCCTGCTGAGCTGCCGCTACCCCCGCTTTTAATGTTACTCCGCCTTTATAGGTAAATTTGATGGCATTGCCGACCAGATTGAGCAAAATCTGCTTCATCCGTTCTCCGTCTCCAATCAAAAACTCCGGCACTTCCGGACTGACCGTCACATCGATATAAAGTCCCTTCATTTCGGCTTTATGGGACAGTACGTCCACCGCAGAGGCAATGCAGTTTCTAACATCAAAGCGCTCCTTGTTCAATTCCGTCCGCCCCGCCTCAATTTTGCTGAAATCCAGAATATCGTTAATGATCGCAAGCAGCGTATCCCCGCTTTTGCGAATAATATCCAGGTACTCCCACTGGGGCGAATCTGGATCGGTCATATCCAGCAGCAGATCGGTCATCCCGATGACACCATTCATAGGTGTACGGATTTCATGGCTCATCATGGCAAGAAATTCACTTTTGGCGCGGTTTGTATTCTCTGCGGTTTCCTTCTCGATGAGCAGCTTTTTCTGCTCTGTAATGTCCTTGACGATAATATAATAGCCTTCTTTGATCTTATTGATAAAGATAGGAGCAATGGTAGTAAGCACTTCTACGGTATGACCGTCTTTGTGCCAAACCGTATTGATATTGCGCTCAGTACAGGTAATCTCGGAGGAGTAAGTAAGAATATCCTTCAGATGGTCATTCCCGACAAGTCTCGCCACACTCATTCCGGTCAATTCCCTAATACTGTAACCTGTCAGTAGACAGGCCTTCTCATTGCCATTAATAATTTTACCTTGAAGATCAAGGGAAATAACTGCATCGTGATTGTACTTCTTCAAGGATGTGTACCGTTCGACCGATTCCTGTAGCCTCTTCTCAACAGCCTTACGCTCTGTAATATCACGTCCCACCGCAAGGATATTCTGACCTATTGCATCCTCCACGAGACGAAGCGTGAACTCAATCCAGATATAGGTTCCGTCCACCTTTCGAACACGCAGCCGAATACTGTCATTAATGGATGACTCCGGCAAATCATACACTCCAATATCCTCAGGATGAATCAAGTTTCGGTTATCCAGTCCGATCAAGTCCTCGGGCATATAGCCCAGGATTTCATGAACAGAAGGAGAGCAGTAACGGCATTTACTGTCCGGCCCCACAAAAAACACAATATCTCTAATATTAGCAGTTATCATTCTAAACAACTCATCACTTGGCCCTTGCTCTGATTCCAACCGCTTCGGCTCGAGCACATCCATCAAATTAACAATGTAATAAAGCGGAGATTCCAAAATAGGATTACTTATAAGAGTCAGGCGTAGCAGCAATGGAACTGGAGTACCATCCTGATGATTCAGCCGGATCTCATGATCCAAAAAATAGAGTTCGCTTTCATTCAACGTCCTGATCATTCCACTGTATATTTCCATGTCTTCCTTGTATACAAGTTTGCTGAAGCTGTGTCCCAGCAGCTGTTCTTCCGAATAGCCGAGCAAAGCAGTAACGGCAGGATTAATCCTTGTCCATTTCTCGTCAGTGGAAAGAAACGCTGCTCCAATGACCGCAGTGCTGTCCGCGTCTTTGAAGCTGGAATGATCCTCCATATGATGTCTTAGCATTATTTATTTTCCACCCGCCCGTCTGTGGAGTTATTAGTAGAGGTTCACTTATTTAAAATATTCAATACTAATATCTTGCATATTCGGGCTAAAGTCAAATGGAAAATATGAAAAAACATTGAAGTTCTGGAGTCTCTTATTTTCCTCAATATTGCTCGGTGATCCAGCTGATCTACATGAGATATCTTAAATATAGATACACACTAGATATGACAATGGACAGAATCATTAAGGGAAACCCATATTTCAAGTACTTCATGAACGTAATCGGATACCCTTCTTTACCGGCCAGTCCGGCGACAACCAGATTGGCACTCGCACCGATAAGGGTACCGTTCCCGCCCAGACAGGCTCCCAAGGCCAAGCTCCACCATAGAGGCTCTAGATTCGATACTCCCATGGTGCCCATCTCTTGAATCAAGGGAATCATCGTAGCTACAAAAGGAATATTATCAAGAAACGCCGATGCAATGGCACTCAACCACAAAATCAGCATGGAGCTTAACAATACGTCGCCTCCGGTAAGTTCAATGGCTTTGGCAGCCAGCTCCGCTATTACGCCGGTCTCCACAAGTCCTGATACCAGAACGAACAAGCCTACGAAGAAAAATATCGTTATCCATTCCACACTATGAAATGCTTTTTCCAGCATGGGCTCCCCTGTCAGAAGAAGCAGCAAAAATGCCCCTGCCAAGGCCACCGTAGCAGATTCCATATGTACCGACTGATGGAGGAAAAAACCTAATATAGTAACTCCCAGAACGATCAGGCACTTCCGCAGCAGCTTATGATCGGTGATCATCGAATGCTCATCCAACTCCATGATGCTCTGCTGCAGCTCAGGGGTGGATTTCATTCCCTTGCCGAACATAATAAGAAGCAGCGGAATATAGGCAAGAACGATAATGATGATTACCGGTGCCAGATTATTGATAAAGGCCATAAAAGTCAGCTCTTTCACCGCGCTCCCGATCATAATGTTGGGCGGGTCACCGATTAGTGTGGCGGTCCCCCCTACGTTAGAGGCAATAATCTGCGAAATTAAAAACGGGAGCGGATTAATTCGCAGCTGCTTTGTAATACTGAAGGTAACCGGAACCATAAGCAGTACTGTGGTGACATTATCCAAAAACGCAGATGCGACCGCTGTGATAATGAATAAGAACACCAGAATCCTTTTCGGCTGGCCTTTCGCGATTTTGGCTGCTTTCAAAGCTACATATTTGAATAACCCGGTCTCTGCAGTAATTCCTACAATCATCATCATGCCTGTAAGCAGGCCCAGTGTATTGAAATCAATATGATGAATGGCTGTTTCCTGGTTTACGATTCCAAAAGCTATCATGATTACTGCACCCGACATAGCCAGGATGGTACGATGTATTTTTTCCGAAATAATAAGTCCATAAATAAGCAAAAATATACCAATGGCCCAAATCGCTTGCTGTTCCATAAATCCTCCTCATGTTGTAGACAATGCTTCTTTCCTAAAAGCAAAGCTAATTTTACCCCTCAGGGGTCCCTGTGAAAATATGAACTTATCTTATATGTTCTCTCCATCTGAATCAATGTAAATGATATAATATTCTCCTTACAATATAAATAACAAGGAGTATTCACGAATGAGCCACGAATCCAATGAACGACCTGACAGAGGCTTTGAATTTGGTATTTATACACTTGGTGACATTGTTCCTGATCCATTCACAGGGGTAACCCTCTCCCCCAAGCAGCGCCTTGATGAGATCGTAGCGGCAGCCAAGCTTGCTGATGAAGCCGGACTGGATGTCTTTGGGGTTGGTGAGCATCACCGGCTTGATTTTGTAGTTTCATCGGTTCCGGTTGTACTGGCTGCTATTTCGCAGGTAACTTCCCGGATCAAGCTGACCAGCGCCACCACAGTTCTCAGCACTATTGATCCGGTAAGAGTATTCGAAGATTTCGCCACTTTGGATCTGCTCTCAGGAGGCCGTGCGGAGATCATTGCCGGACGCGGCGCTTTTACGGAGTCTTTTCCATTGTTTGGATATGACCTTGATGACCATCATCGACTGTTTGCTGAGAATCTAAACCTGCTGCAGCAATTAAACCGGGATGAAATTATGAATTGGAAAGGCCATTATCGTTCTCCGCTCATCGATGCAGAAATTGCCCCCCGTCCCCTGCAGCCCGGCTTGCCGCTCTGGGTAGGTGTCGGAGGTACTCCGGAAACTGCAGAAAGAGCCGGCTCTCTCGGAATCGGTATGGCTATAGCCATACTTGGCGGAAAGCCGGAACGGTTCCAGCCTTTGGCTGACAGCTACTGGCGTTCAGGTGCTGCAGTCGGTCAGCCTCAGGGCGAAATGAAGATTGCCATCACCAGCCACGGATACATTGCCAGGACATCCGCCCAGGCTCTCGATGATTTATATCCATACTATCTTAACTATTTCAACTCTATCATGTCTCAATCCGGAAACCCATATAAACTTTCGCGCAGCGATTTTGAGCTTTTCACCGCTCCTGACAATGCACTGGCTGTCGGCAGCCCTGAACAGATTATTGAGAAAATATTATATCAGCATGAGTTGTTCGGCCATACCCGGTTTATGGCCCAAATGGACATCGGCGGTCTTCCATACTCCAAAGTAGCAGCTGCAATTGAACTGCTGGCCACGGAAGTTGCTCCGGTTGTGCGCAAGGAAATTGCGCGGAGAAACAGCAGCTCCTCCTCCCGTTCATAACCGCTTTGCCCCGGGGATTACAAAAGGGTGTCCAATAAGCCGTATATAACGGCTTGGGACACCCTTGTTTGTTTTTGCTAATTCTGACTGAATCAGCCGCTCACTCCGACTCCATCTTAGGATCCGGCACTTCGTTAGTAAGGCTTGATGTATTGCGGTATTCCCTGGGTGTCTGGCCCGTGGATTTCTTGAAGACGCGGCTGAAATATTTCTCATCCTCATATCCGACCAGCTCCGAAATCCGGGATAGACGCATATTCGTATTTTGCAGCAGAATCTTGGCCTTTTCTATCCTCAGATTGGTTAAGTAATCGGACAGATTCTCTCCAGTCACTTGTTTGAACTTCCGGGATACATTCTCCCTGCTGATATAAAACCGTTCGGCGATATGCTGAAGTGTGATTTCCTGTTGATAATTCTGATCCAGATAGCTCCGTATTTCCAGCATAAGTCTGCTGTCCGCGCTCTGGGTAAGTCCGCATTCACTGATCAGCTTTAGCAGTTGTGCCTTCAGTTGAACCCTCCAGCCTTCCACTGAGAAAAGCCCCTCCACATCATAGCAAGGTTCAAAGTGAAGGTTGTCCTCGGCAAACCCGTTATCTCCCCGATGCTCTTTTCTCCAGCGTGCAAATAGTAGCCGGATTTCCTCCTGCCAGCGCTGAACATTGCTTTCTGTAAGAAGGGTCAGGCTGCCCAGCTGCTCCGCCCAGTCGTCGACGGCCCGGTACATCTTATCCAGGTCTCCGGATAACACGGATAACCGGAACTTCTCCAGGCAGACCGGAAGTTCATTGTCTATGGCAGCTTTTTTTCCTTCAGGCTGCTCACGGCAGAGATGAATCCTTCCGTGCCGCTGGAGAAGATTCCGTTCGCTGAGCCCTTGCCGGGCTTGACGAAAAGCACTGGCAAGCTGCGCCGGAAAGGCTTTGGGATGACTTAAACCGATGTCCAGCTGTACACCATATGCCCGCTGTATCGATTCGTTCATAAGAAGAACCCATTTCTCCGCCTCTTCAACCTTATCCCAGAACAGGACAACGATCTCGGTGTCCGCATGCCAATAACGAAAGGCAAATCCTATTCTCTCTGAAGAAATGATTTCGTTGCAGATATTCGCCAGCACAAAGGAGGTTAACTGCAGATCCCCGTGAAATTTCTCAATCAGGCGGCAGTTGGCGGATTGAAGGGAAATCACGGCTACCCGGCAGCTTTCAGTATCCTTACGCAAACCCAGTTCTTCGGAGAGCGACGGCGCAAGCTCCTGATAGGAACGAACTCCGGATACAAGGTCCGATAGCGACTTATCCCAATAAAGCGGACGCAGCGCATTGAGCTGTATATTCTGGCGGAAGGCCAGCTCCCGCTCGTGCTCTTCCTCTTTCCACATGCGGAAGGCACGTTCTGCGGCGGCGATTAACTGCTTGCTATTTAAAGGCTTGAGCAAATAATCCGTTCCTCCGTAGACAATTGCCGGTTTCACATAACTGAAATCCTGATAACCGCTAATCACAATGGTCTTCGTATTCGGAGAATGCTTATGCAGCCATTCCAGCAGTTCTGCTCCGTCCACAAGGGGCATCCTCATATCTGTAAAAATAACTGCCGGACGCTGCTCCAAAATTAGATTTATCGCTTCCTGGCCGTTGGTAGCCTCATAAATCTCAGAGACTCCGTGCTCCTGCCAAGGGATGAAGTATCGGATGGCCTCCCGGACATGCTTTTCATCATCAACTATCAGGACCTTCATCATTCACCGCCCCCCTTCAAACCCCTGTTATCATTAAGGGGAATGAACAATGTAACCGTTACCCCGGTCTCGGCATTGCTTTGGATAATTAACTGCGCCTCTTCGCTGATCTGCAGCCGGAGCCTTGCAAGAACATTCCGCAGTCCGATCTCTTCATGATCCGTTCCTTCAATATTCATTAAGCCTTCTTCAATCTCTGCCAGATGCCCCGGAGAAATCCCTTTTCCGTTATCCTTCACTCTAATAATCAACCGTTCCTTAGGTTCCAGGCTGCAGGTTATGGAGATGACACCCTGCTTGATTCCATCTGCAAAGCCATGCTTGAAAATATTCTCCACAATCGGCTGCAGAATCATTTTGGGAACCGTAATCGACCGGGCTGCTTCCTCCATCTTGATATTCAGCATCAGTTCATCTTCCCCGAACCTTTCCCTTTGCAGGATCATGTAATTCTCCACATGCTCAATCTCTTCCTGAAGCGTCACCTGCGTCCGTTCCGTCGTCATGGAATACCGCATCATGCTCCCCAAAGAATATATCAGGTCGTATACCTTAGGCGCATTATACCTTAGGGATAGACTGGCGATGGACTGCAGGGCATTATATAGAAAATGGGGATTCACCTGGGCTTGAAGCGCCTTTAACTGGTTCGTCTTATTGGCGATTTCCAGGCGGTACTCCTTAAGAATCAGGTTGTTTATGGTCCGGGTCATCCCGGTAATTTTCCGGGTCAGCAGCCCGAATTCATCTTCTCTCTCCGCATCCACATAAGCGTCCAACTGCCCTATCTGCACCTTCTGCGTGTAAGAAATCAACTTTTTGATTGGCCTTGTAAAGCCGATAGAGATCAGAACCGCCGCAACCCCCCCGATAATCAGGAACAGCACCCCGATTACACCATTGATACTCGTAATCGTTCGTGCATCGCTATAAAGATCCTCATAGGGAACCAGCTTGACAATATTTCCTTTAAACAGCGGGGAATCAATATGTCTGTACAATACTATCCCTTTAAAATCATGGTCGTTCCATGTAAAATGGCCGCTGCCGGGTTTATTGGCGACTTGACTCCAGCCTGAAGTGAACGTCTTTCCAATCCAATCCGGGTCGGAGGCAAACAAGGCCTCTCCCTGTTCGTTTAATATATAGAGTCGTTCTGTTTCAGAATTATACATTGATTTAGCAATACTTTCCAGCTCCGTTAACCGGAAATCCATAGACAGATCGGCCAGAACATCGTCGCTCGGCGTTCGATAGATCGGAAAATGCGCACTGAACACCGGAACCGTTCCCGATTTCAGCTTTAAAAAGCCCGACTTCACGTCATATTGATGGTTCATATGCGTAACCTCCACGAAGGGGCGGTTAGAGCCGTCAGGATTGGCATGCGGAATATACCTGTCGTTGAACTCCCTCCGGAACAGTCCCCCAAGCAGTGTGTTGGATTGCTTGCCGGCTCTTACAAATAAGTGGATCTGAAAGATGTTCTGGTCGGAGAGAAACAGGTTATACAGATGGGTAGAAATAATGCCGCGATTATCCGGTGCAGCAGAACCGCCGGAAGCATCGGCCCCCTTGGCCACAAGAAGGGCGGTATAGAAAGAACCGGGGACATTGATGCCGCTGTAAAGTGACAAGGCCCGTTGATTGATTCCGTTAAAATAGTTGCTGAGATTGCTCTCTCCCAGTGTCAGAAGCTTCGTATTCTGCTTCACGGACTGCTCCGTTACAGACTGTTTGGTATAGATATAAGAGAACGTCACCGAAATGCCTGCCGGAATAACGGTTGCAAGAAGGACTAGCGCCATGAGCCGGGTTCTGATACTTTGCCTGAACATTCTATCCCTCCAATAACTTCAGTTGTATGATCGGATTGCAATATAATCCACTTTTATAGTCATCAAATTGAGTGTTGGCGGCAGGCAGGCCTTTCTATAATGAAGGTAAGCTCATGACAAATTATAAAAAAGGAGAACCCTTATGAAAAAAGCTCTGCGCATCCAAAAAGGATGGGGCCAGCAAATGGTGTTCGTCGGACCATGCCTCCTCTTCTTTGTCACCATCGTCATTATACCTTTCATTCTCGGATTCTACTATTCCTCTACGGATTGGAATGGACTTGATCTCGACAAAGCCGTTTGGACAGGGTCGGATAACTGGAGACGTATTTTCCTGAGTGATGATAAGTTCTGGGAATCCTTGAACTTTACTCTCCGATTTACCGCCATTTCCGTAATAATTGCCAATGTACTGGCGCTCCTGCTCGCTTTTGTTCTGATGACGGCGCTCAAGACGAAAAAGCTGTTACGCACTATTTTTTTCATGCCCAATGTCATTGGCGGAATCCTTCTTGGCTATATCTGGCAGTTTATCTTCACGAAAGGCTTCGGCACGATCGGTGACTTGACAGGAATTTCATTCTTCAACCTTCCCTGGCTCGGTACGCCAAACACCGGATTTTGGGGACTTGTAATTGTATTTGTATGGCAAACTGCAGGCTATATGATGGTCATTTACATTGCAGCGCTCGCAGGAATCCCCAAGGATTTGATCGAGGCTGCCCATATTGACGGCGCGCGCCCTCACCAGCTTTTTAGAAGCGTATATGTGCCTTTAATTATGCCGGCCATTACCATCTGCCTGTTCCTTACAACCTCGAACGCCTTCAAAATGTTCGATCTCAACCTGTCGCTGACCAAGGGCGGTCCGGGAACCTCCACCCAGTCTCTTGCTTTTAACATTTATTCGGAAGCCCTGATCAACAACCGTTACGGCCTCGGAACTGCCAAAGCGCTTCTCTTCTTCGTCGCCGTTTCAATCATTACCATTACCCAGGTCTGGATTACCAAGAGAAAAGAGGTGTCCGCTTAATGGAACGCAGCAATAAATACACATCCAAACTACTTATCCTTGAAATTGCCGCTATTCTGCTGGCGCTTATGTTCCTGTCACCTTTCTATCTGATGCTGACCAACTCCGTAAAGAGCCTGAAGGAAATCCTTGTTGATGCCGCTTCGTTCCCGGTGGTTTTTAAATGGGAGAATTATATTGATGTATGGAAGATTATCGATCTCCCGCATGCCTTCTGGAACTCCCTGCAAATTACGGTACTTAGTGTTATCTTTATCGTCCTGTTCAGTTCAATGGCAGCTTACCAGATTGTAAGAAGGCCTTCGCGTTTCAATTCGTTCGTGTTCCTGCTGTTGATCTCGGCGATGATCATTCCCTTTCAATCCCTGATGCTGCAGTTAGTCCGGGTAACCAGTATTCTGGAGCTTCGCGGGGAATTGTACGGAATCGTTGCCTGCTATCTCGGTTTCGGCATGCCGCTCTCTGTATTTCTCTTTCACGGGTTCATCAAAACAGTGCCTTATGAGCTGGAAGAAGCCGCGCGTGTCGACGGCTCCAATCCTTACGGTGTGTTCTTCCGGATTGTATTTCCGCTGCTCATGCCTATTGTTGTAACTGTTATTATCCTGAATACACTGTGGATCTGGAATGACTACCTGCTGCCGGTGCTTGTTATTGGAGGCAATAAGGACCTGACCACGCTGCCCGTGGCGGTCACCAAATTCTTTGGGCAGTACACCAAGAAATGGGATCTGGCTTTGCCCGGTCTGGTTATGGCGATTACCCCGATTCTGCTATTCTTTTTATCGCTGCAGAAGTATATTGTTGAAGGAGTAACCGCAGGTTCAGTTAAGGGCTAGCTGCAACAATATCCACTTTTTCTAGCAAAATATTACGTTTCAGTTAGGGCTCGATTGCATTACGATGAAGTTGTAGGAACACAAACCCAGGGAGGTTATTTTATGAAAAGAAGGTTTGCATTCATTTCCGCAATCGTTTTCGCTCTTGTGATCGCAGGCTGCGGGAACAGCGGCAATAACAGTCCGGCTACTAATGAGAGCGCTAACAACACAACTAAAGAGACAGCTGCTCCAGAGGCAACAACCGCTCCCAAAAAAGATGTTACGATTAAAATGTTCCAGTTCAAAGTTGAAATTGCAGAGCAACTGAATGCACTTGCGGAAGAATATGAAAAGGAAACCGGCGTAAAGGTTGAGGTTGAAACCCACGGCGGCGGCGAAGATTACGGCGCTCTGCTTAAAGCGGAAATTGCTTCCGGCTCGGAGCCTGAGATTTTTAATAACGGAGGATATACCGCCCTCGTTCCTTATATGGACCGGGCAACTGATTTGTCGGGCGAGCCGTGGGCCAAGGACCTGCTTCCAACCGCCAAAGTCCCTGCAACTGTAGACGGCAAGCTGTATGGCATGCCGATGAACGTAGAAGGCTACGGCTTGATCTATAACAAGGCACTGTTTGAAAAAGCAGGGATTACCGAAGAGCCGAAGACTCTGTCTCAACTGAAGGCTGCTGCTGAAAAACTCAAGGCTGCCGGAATCACCCCGTTTGAAGCAACAAATGAATGGTGGTCCATGGGTATTCACCTTGTGAACGTAGGTCTTGCCCATCAGGCCGATCCGAAGCTATTCATTGATGATCTCAAAGCAGGCAAACAAACGATTAAGGGCAATGAGGCATTCACTCAATGGCTTGATCTGGTTGACGTAATCTTTAGTAACGCTCAAAAAGATAAAATGACTACCGACTACGCTACTCAAGTTGCTGATTTCGCTTCCGGCAAAGCGGCTATGATGCTGCAGGGCAACTGGACCCAAGGCGATATTGACAAGATTGATCCGGCTCTGAGCTTAGGTGTTCTCCCACTCCCTATCAGTGATGAAGAAGGCACGATCCTGGTCGGCGTTCCGAACAACTATATCGTCAACAGTAAGTCAGCAAATCCGGAAGAGGCTAAAGCTTTCCTGAACTGGCTGGTAACCTCGGAAACCGGTAAAAAATACCTAACAAAGGAATTCAAGTTCATTCCTGCTCTGAGCAATATCGAAACGAAAGCTGAGGATATCGGTCAAGTGGCTGTTGCCATTCAGGAAAAGTCAGCTACCGCACTCGGCTGGAACTGGGATATGTTCCCTGACGGCGTAACCCAAGGCTTCGGTGCAGCAATGCAGGAATACCTTGGCGATCAGATCTCCCGCGATCAACTCCTGGAGAAACTGGATAAAGCCGTACAGGATATCGTGAAGCAATAACAATATGCCTTAAACTCCCCTGTCTCAAAGTAAAGCCCCGCCCCCAGATTCCGTCAGGTGTATGCCTGATCGAATCAAAGGGGGCGGGGCTTTCCTTTCTATATTGCCCTCTTTCATTGTACGCTTTCAGATCATCTGCTTTCAGGACGGCTTAACTTTCTGCCAATAAAATGAAGGAACATGAGCAGTGGTGCAAAAAGCACCGCGACTAAAACGATGTAGATTAATAGGCTTGGGAAATGAAGTAAATCGTTGCGGATAAAGTAGTCTATACTCAATAGACCGTAGGGGATCAGGAGAACGAGACTCGTTGCCGCCCCCGGAGTCCACCTTCTCAGGTAAATCGATGCCCCGATATGCATGAAAGCATGCAGAAATAATCCAAGACTCAGCACAATATAGAGAGGATAAAATTGAAATTCATAAGCTAAAAATGTTGAAATGGAAAAAATAATAAACAGCACGCCAACAGCTGCAGAAAATTGTGAAGTCGTGAGCGATGACAACCGATCTACTCTGCCCAAAAATCTGGCGGGCACCCTTTTGGAGATATATTCTTTGTTTTTGCTCATCCATCCTGTAATAGGAACAATTTCTTCAAAGTCATGTATCATAAATATAATGGGAAGCAACCATAAAATGCTGGTATCACTGATCATAGAATTATTCATCTCCCCGACCATTAATCTTTCAGAATTTCCAGCAGCTCGAGCGCCTCTTCATTCTCCGGCTCCAGAGCTAAAGCTCTACGCGTATAATCCACTGCGGCAGCTTCATAACCAAGCTCAATGCTGCAAATGGCCAGACTATAGAGCACGGCCATCACGGGGTCTTCTTCATTTGCATGGAGTGACCGTTCAAGGAATACCAGCGCATCCTCGAACATGTCCATTTCAAACAGCAGCAGCCCGCAGTCCAGCGCCAAATCATAATTCTGCTCCATGGGATAATAGCCTGCCCACATCAAGTGTATGCCTCGCTGAAGATCCAGCTTCTCCTCGTCACTGCCCTCCTGCAGCAGCTCCGACAGGCGTTCAGCGCTTTGAATAAATAACTCGGCATCGTACCCGCCCAATCGCCAAAAGGCCAGAATTTGCTGCAGGCCCATGGTATCGAATTGCTGATCCACCCATTCCTTCATGCTGAAGAAATCATCCGGTCCAAAGCGCTCGATAAACCGCTTGTAGGCTAGGCGGGTGTTGGCATAACTCATGGGCTCCTGAAGCATCAGAATGCAGCCGATGTTCAAGTTTTTATAGTGATGTGCAGTAAATAAAGAGTGCGCCCCCCTCTGCTCAAAAGTGTGCTGGATCGCATGATAATTTGCCGTTAAGGAAAAGCTTCCGTGATGAATAAGCTTCGGCGGCTCTGCAAATTCCCAGTTTTCCAGCCTGTGATCGCCTTTATCTGCTGTGAGCAGAAGGAATCCTTCCCGCGACAGCTGACTGAGACGCTCCAGACACGCAAGCCCCACAGCCGGAAAAAGAATATGGGAATCCTCCAGCTTCTGCTGATAGAGTGCTATAACGTTATGATAAGGATAATTTTCCGCTTCGTATCCGGCGGCCCGGCGATAATGGTACTCCGGAATAACTCCCTCCAGCATTTCCGAGGGTTTCAGAGTGGCACCATCATCCGGAAACCGCAGGGAAACCTCGCATTCGAATATCTTGCCTTCACCCACATAGATCAATTCCTGCGGGATACTGTCAAAAAAATAATTAGCGACAACCAGCAGCGGCTGCTTCAGGTCGCCGGGCCGGATGCTGGTGTTAGACTGCGTCAAATTCAGCTCTGTATCATGTACAGCATCAAAACGCGCGAAATCCAGCAGTCCCTGCTCGACAAAGGGTTGTAAGCCGGGATGCTGCTGCCAGCTGGAGATATTTTTGGAGGGTAAATCACTCATGACATAACGAAAAGAAGGCAGCGGGATCCCGGCGTAATCTCTGATTTCGCACAGTTTCTTAAGGATATGAAAAGCCAATCGGCCAGCTCCAGCTCCCAGTTCTAGAATCGTAACCGGTTCTGAGATGTGGCCCAGAGCGGCCCGATCTTGAAGAAACCCGAATATCATTTCGGCATAGGCCGCAGCAATCATCGGATTATTCGTAATATACTGCGGGACTGCATCATTATTCCACGCCTTGATCCCCTGCTCTTCATAATAATCCCGCTGCAGCTCCCAGATAGGCGCTTCACTGAAACGGTAAATGGGTTGTCCGGTATTCGTCATTTATATAAACCTACTTTGCTATAGTTGTTAAACACATTTAAAACCCATTTAAAAAATCATTTCAAACACCAAAAACAAATTCAACAGGACGACTAATCCCGATATGATCCAGCCTAATAATGCGGTGAGACGATGATTGACCAGCTCACCCATGATCGCTCTGTTGCTAGTAAAGATTACCAAAGGAATCAGGGCGAAAGCAATACCAAAGGATAATATAATAAATTCTGCCAGATCGGTGGCTATAATTACAAGTTCACTTTGAATCCACAAGAAAATAGATACGCCCCTCGGGAATCTTTCGTGTGCGATCTCGGGCAAATTCTTGCCTGTTGCAATTCCGAGCTTAGCGGATAAGGACTGTATGAGAACTGCCATTAAATTGGACGCAACGATCACCCATAATAAAAGATAACCGTACTTGGAGCCTGCTGTAATATTGGTAGCAAAATTTCCGGGATCAATATAGGCTACCGCAGCAATAAATGCCGGACCGAGGAAAGGAAGGATTCTTCTGATTCCCTTAATATCCCCTCTTAATACGGCTTCTGCGGATAACGGTTGTTTTTGATTTCTTAGCAGCTTTTGTTCCACTATGCTTGGCTCTATCATTTCAATCCCTCCTCTACCGAAAAGTTGTCTGTATACATGAAAGTTTCCTATGTGCAAATTCAGAATTATTATATGCCGATAACCGAAAAATGAACCGGATGAAGCTCAGGAATGATTACCTGAACCTCGTCCGGCTCTTTTTGACTCATACTTCGTTATTTATTTACTATAAAAACCATTCAATACTTCAAGCATTTCCGGTTTGATATTGATATCCGGCCGTTTTTCTTTAGCCAAACGCTCTGCCTCTTCCACGCTCGAAGCCAAGCCTAGTTCCAGCAATAAGCCCGTGGCTACTGTACCCGTGCGGTTGCGGCCGCCGGCGCAGTGGAAATATACACTTTTATTATTATTGACGGCTTCCTTTACAGCCAAGATCGCTGCATGCACAGAAGCTTCTTGTCCTCCGGCGTCCTCTACAATGGGAAAATGGTGACGGGTTACATTCGCGGGGAATCCTTCCGCCTCGGTTCCGTTATCCCGCAAATCAAACACATCCGAAATCTCTTGATCCCGAAGAGCTTCCATCAAAGCCGCTTCCCCGCCGATATATACTTTTCCCTCAATCAGTTCATGATAATTCGCCATCTAATTACTCTCCTGTATCCGCAAAACGTTTAATGCGTTCTCCGACCTGATCGCGGACGCGCTGGAATACCGCCCATTTTTCTTCCTCGGTTCCTTGTGCTTTGGCCGGATCATCGAAGCCCCAGTGCTCACGTTTCACCTTTGGAGGGGTAATCGGGCATTTATCTGCGGCATCCCCGCATAAGGTTACCACCAGATCGGCGTTGCTCAGCAGATTAGAATCAATAATATCGGAGGTATGCCCGGAAATATCAATTCCAACCTCATTCATGGCTTGTACCGCTTTCGGATTCAGACCATGCGCCTCAATGCCTGCGCTATAAACGTTCCAGCTATCCCCCAGGTATTGCTTGGCCCAGCCTTCAGCCATCTGACTCCGGCAAGAGTTTCCTGTACATAAGAAGTAGAGTGTTTTTTTGTCCATGTTCGATAATCTCCTTTATATTAAAAAATGGTTAACCGCAGATACAATCCCAAAAGGGTGATAAACAGCGTTGGAATGGTTAAAATAATCCCTGTTTTAAAATAGGTACCCCAGGATATCTTCACACCCTTGGACGACAGAACATGCAGCCACAGCAGTGTGGCGAGCGAACCAATCGGGGTAATCTTCGGCCCTAAGTCGGAACCGATAACATTGGCGTAGATCAAAGCTTCCCTGATGATACCGCTGGTGTTCGTTGCATCAATGGCCAGCGCGTCAATCATGACGGTAGGCATATTATTCATCACTGATGAAATAAACGCTGCAATGAATCCCATTCCTATCGTTGCCGCGAACAGACCCTGGTCAGCAGTCGCCCGGATCACGTCAGCCAGCAAATCCGTAAGCCCGGCATTTCGCAGTCCATACACTACCACATACATCCCGATGGAAAAAAACACGACCGCCCAAGGTGCTCCCTTAACCACTTCCGTTGTTTTAACAAAAGGACTTCTTCTTGCCATAAGCAAGAAAAAGATGGCGATGACCCCGGCAACAATGGAAACCGGAATGTTCAGGAATTCACTGACAAAATATCCGACAAGCAGAACGGCCAGCACAATCCAGGACAACTGAAACATCTTCTTGTCTTTGATGGCATCCCGGGGATGTTTAAGCTGCGAGCTGTCAAACTTCCTTGGAATGCTTTTTCGGAAAAAGAGATACAGTACCAGAATACTCGCACCCAGGGAGAACAACGTCGGCAGAATCATATGTCCCGCATATTCCATGAAGGTGATCCCGAAGAAGTCGGCGGAAACGATGTTGACCAGATTACTGACGACAAGCGGCAAAGAGGTCGTATCCGCTATAAATCCACTGGCAATAATGAACGGAAACACCTTTTTCTCGTCAAAGTTCAGTGCCCGTACCATCGCCAGAACGATGGGAGTCAGGATAAGCGCCGCTCCGTCATTTGCGAAAAATGCAGCCACAACCGCTCCAAGAACCGTAACATACACAAACATCCGCAAACCGTTTCCGTGAGCGGCTCTGGCCATATGCAGGGCAGCCCATTCGAAGAACCCGATCTTGTCCAAAATTAAGGAGATCAGGATGATCGCTACAAAAGCCAGCGTGGCATTCCACACGATTAACGTTACATCTTTTACATCCGTGAAACTAACTACCCCTGCAAGTAAAGCCAGTACAGCCCCTCCGCAGGCAGACCAACCAATCGACAGGTTCTTTGGCTGCCAGATCACAAATACTAATGTAATTAAAAAGATGATACTTGCCAGGATTATCTCAGTCACTTCCCAAACCTCCATCTGCATTTTCAGACATCACTATATAACTATATAGTGATATCTTATTTATATAAAAACATCTAGTCACATGAAGCAACCACCTGTTCTTTATTCAAAAGGGATAAGATCGTTGCAGAATCAGGCATTTGATTGAGAACGGCCTGAATATAGGGCTTATCTTCAACGTTCAATGAATAGTGTACCCATTGTCCCCGCTTACTCTCTTTCACGATACCTTGGCTTTTTAACTTTCTCAAATGCTGGCTAATCGCCGGCTGGGAAATATCGAAGATGGATACAAATTCGCACACACACCATTCCCGTTCTTTCAGAAGAGAGAGCATAGCGAGCCGTGTTTTATCCCCTAAAAGCTTCAAGTCATCCGCAATAACTGTCAATTGTTCCATAGCAGTTCCTCCTCCCTCCATATATAAGCTAATGCTTATATTCTAAAGCGGAACATAGAAATAATCAAGTTCAAATAATTACTTGCATTATGCAATTATATGAAGTATAACTAAGACATGAGGTGAATTGAAATGGAAAGTGCACGTGAGTTGTTTCAAATCATGACCCGACGCTTTGGCCTGCTGAACAGAAACTGCTGCACCGTAGGCGGATGCGACATCTCCTTAGTACAGAGCCATCTGCTTTATGAGATTGATCGTCAGCATAACCCTTCCATGCAGCAGGTAGCAGAGTCATTGGGTACAGATATTACAACCTTTAGCCGGCAGGTTCAATCCCTGGTAAAAATGAGTCTTGTCAAGAAAACGCCTGATCCCGCGGATCGCAGAGTCTTTACGCTATCGCTTACCGTTGAAGGGAGAATGGTGGCCACTATGATTGATCAGCAAATGAATGATTATCTCGAAGAAGTCTTCTCGTATATGAGCGAATATGAGAAAGAAACGATATTGCGGTCTGTGAAGCTATTTAATGATGCCATGGGGAAATCAAGCAAATGCTGCGCACCTGTAACCGGGTGATTTCCCTTAACATATAATTGCATTATGCAAGTTTTCGGGAAGATCATTCTATTTTATCAGGAGGTTGTTGTAATGTTAAGTGATTTATATGTGGCGGAGAGCTTGGCCAAGTATCGTGAAATGGAACTGCAGAAAGCAGCTTTACACGCTTGGAAATTCCCCAAGAAGAAAAGCTTCAAACGTAAAGGCTCCCTTTTCTCCAGATTCAACCGTTCGCAAAACACTGTTTGCTGCCAGCCCTGCTGCTAAGTTTCGGCACTAGATACGCTGTAACCAAATTTACTTAGATTAAGAAGGAGTGTTGTTCATGAACAAGCTTACGAATGACCAAATTCGCCAAAATGTCAGAGGCCGGTACCAAGAAATCGCAGTCCAAAAAGTAGAGGCCGGTTCCTCCTGCAGTTCAGTAGAAAGCTCAACCAGCTGCTGCGACACTCCCAAGGATTTCAATAAAATCTCCGGGAAACTGGGGTATTCGATTGATGAACTGTCTGCCGTTCCCGTGGGCGCTAATCTGGGACTCGGCTGCGGTAATCCAGGGGCGATTGCCGAAATGCAAACAGGCGAAACTGTTCTGGATCTTGGAAGTGGTGGCGGCTTTGACTGCTTTCTGGCCTCCCGTCAGGTGGGTGCAGCCGGGCATGTGATTGGAGTGGATATGACACCGGAAATGATCAGCCGGGCACGCGCAAATGCCATTAAAGGCAATTTCATAAATACCGAGTTCCGATTAGGTGAAATTGAGTATCTTCCGGTCGCCGACAACACGGTGAACGTCATTATCTCCAACTGCGTGATTAACCTTTCCCCCGATAAGCAGCAGGTGTTCCATGAAGCATTCCGGGTGCTCCAGCCGGGTGGGCGTCTGGCTATTTCGGATATCGTCACCACGGCTGAGCTGCCTCCTGAAATCAAGAATGATCTGAATGAATTGTACTCAGGATGTATATCGGGGGCATCCTCTGTTGCTGACCTTGAGGCCATGCTTGCTGAGAGTGGGTTTACCAACATTTCGATTGAGCCGAAAGACGAATCCAAAGCTTTTATCAAAGACTGGATTCCCGGTGCCAACATGGATAATTACATCGTCTCTGCTGTTATTAAGGGCACTAAAGAATGATATCCACACTAACGGTTCGACAAGCCACATCGGATGATATACAGAGTATTCTACGCATCTACAATCAAGGCATCGAGGATCGTATTGCAACACTCGAAACTGACGAAAAAGACTTGGGTTATATGGAAGCGTGGTTTCAGGATCATCAAGGAAGATACAGCGTGTTGGTGGCTGATCGGGACGGCATCGTGGTCGGCTGGGCTTCCCTTAACCCCTATTCCCATCGCTGTGCATACAGCGGAGTGGCAGATCTTTCAGTTTACATTGACCGTGAATCTCGCGGGCAGGGCGTCGGCAGCTCCCTTCTTCAGGCATTGGAAACCAAAGCCCGGGAGCTCCAGTTTCATAAAATCGTCCTGTTTACCTTCCCCTTTAATCAAATCGGCCAGGGCTTATACCGAAAAATGGGCTACCGCGAGGTTGGTGTCTTTGAGAAACAAGGGATCATGGATAACCAATATATTGATGTGATGGTCATGGAGAAACTGCTGTAGAGTACAGCAGGTCGTCCCTTAAATAACCTGCATAAAGTCCCGATATGAGACAGCTCTCAATATCGGGACTTTATGCGAGCCCGCCATTTCGGGTAATGGAAAGTAGAACCAATCCAGCCGAAATGAGGCTAGGGTCCAAATCAGGAAATCTGGAGTTGGGCCGCTGCCCGAAGTCAAAACCTTCATCGTAGTTATGAGCGACACCTGTAAAGAAAATTCTTAAGTTCAAATTACTGGGTTGTTGGCGGACCCAGGATACGCTATCCACTTGAAATACCCCCAATTTCGGTTTTGGCGGACAGAGGAGCCCTTATTTAGCTGAAAGCGGGCTAAAGAAGGCGTTGAATCCACAATTAGCGTCCCCTTATTTAGCTGAAAGCGGACTAAAGAAGGCGTTGAATCCACAATTAGCTGCACCTCAGTCCGCTTCTGTTCTATTTTAGTACATCAGCCGATAAGGGCTATGCAGTCCGCCCAATGGCTCAAATCCGCGTGTACCCTTATGCAACATTTTGTCAAGCACTGATTCTGGTGTTGACTCAGTATATTTGGAAAGAACGGATACGGATGAACTATCGATTTTACCGGGCAAGGAGTGAAATTCAGTAGAGGTTCCCGTCCGCCGGAGGAGCACATCCACATTATAACCAGACGGTCAATGCTAACGTTAATCCGTTGACCGTTGATCTTTCCATCTGCGCTATTTCCTGCCCTTTAGTGCATTCGGCGCCAGGCGGGGTATCTCAATACAGACAAAAAAACAAACCATATGTAGTTCAAGCTTTGTACGTACCTTCTTTTCAGGATAAATTCATACGGAGCTTATGAAGGTAACTTCTGTGATTCTTGAAATATCGTTTCAATCGTGACCGGGTGGGCTTATTCTCTATGCCGCCGCGGGGGTGTCCACGAGAAAAAAAGAACCACAGGCGGAGGGGAGTCGCCTGTGGTTGCAATAATTTCGCTTTAATTCACTCTTCTTGAAGTTCCTGCTATGATGTCAATTTCAAATTTCTCTTCAGGTATGCCAAGTTCTTTTGTCGTATACAAAATATATTGAAATGCATTTCCCGTTGGTTCAAGCATCACCCAGTGATTGACCTTTTTAACCCCAAGTCCTACAATCTTGCGTGTCTGAATATCAACAGGAATGTACATTTCCTCCCCCGAGCCCACTTCTTTTAGGTAGAGCCGCGCATGACTATTTCTTTGAAACAAATTGATTAAATCGATTCGATATTCATATTTTTCGTCTGCCGTAATTTTGATTGAGTCACTTTCTATCTTTTCGTTCGCCCAACCGTGGGTACTTACACTTTGAATAAGGGCGGCTGAAAGTAGCATAGATAATAGTAGCCCAACACAAATTCCGACATATTCTACTCCGCTCGTTGGAGTCCATCTTTTAATAAGTAAAATAGTAAATAATCCAACAAACAAGAGAACAGGAATACCCGCACCCCAAAATATGGTAGTCCCTATAATATCCATCCCTCGTTGAAAATATGCTGTTGAACCTAGAAGAAACCAAACAAATGATGAAGTACTAAATATTATTACTACTATCAGTAAAAGTCGTAACCATGCTTGCATGTTCGCCCCCCTTTGGGTTGTGTATATAACATTATCGCAACTTTAATATTGGCTCAATATATTTTTTCCAAATATCTATGTTGCTGTGCATGGTTGAATGAGCTTGAACTTTGGTACCGGTCTCGCCATCTTTTGCACGCACATTATCTGCACCCTTAAACTTCCTTGTAAAAGTAGACCCTGCCAACCACCATCTTCCTCCCATATCGCCTTGGACAATATCCCTATTATTATACATTTGAATATGTTGCCCGACCTCTGTTTTCAGCTTATAATCCCTCACAGGAGTTGCGATAGTGATTAAGGTTTCCACTTCCATTCCTTTTTCAGCCAATAGATTAGCCAACATGATTGCTACGTTTCCTCCATGACTATGACCGACCAATCTAATAGGTTCATCAGGATTTTCCGTGTGCCATTCATATACTTTATTTACAAAATATTCAGCCGCATCTGAACGAGCACCTTTATTATTTTCGCCCGACCAATTTAGCTTTTCACTTGTCTCATCAAATAAGTTTTCAACATAGTCCACAAAATCATCTGTCCAAGTATCCCCATCTGAAAAAGTGCCATGAACAAGCCAAACTTTATGACCAGTCGGGTCGGTATAAATCAACGGATTATTACTCACATACGTAAACAAATTCAAACTCTGCGGATTATCAATCTGCCCCTTATACGTATCCTCACTTATAAACCTGCCAATCTCCGGCTTATAATAACGTGCTCTGGCATACGTATTACTGCTGGCAAAGTCATAACCCAATCCCGTGTAACCGAACAGGTTATCCGGACCCGGCCAGTTGAGATCAAACTTCTTCGCATCGAGCGGCACTCCGAATTCGTCATAATGGTAGCGTGACGATACACGTCCGTCCTTCTCTACAAGCCCTAAAGTGCTGCCTAGTGCATCCTGCATATACCACAGTGTCTTCGGCTGCACATCCGGTTCAGCCCCGCCGGCACCCTGTGTCGGTTCCCAGCCATTGTTGGTATCGTAGGCTGGCAGGTAGGTCATGCTTAGGCGCTCACCGCCTGCTCCGTATACATAGGACTGCTTCCATTTGCTGCTGTCTGCTTCCGTGACTTGAAGTGGCTCAGGTAAGGCCAAGCTTAGGTCATTGGTAAAGTTCAATTCCCAATGCTCTTTCTTGAACTGCTTCTCCCATCCGTCTCGCGGTCCACCCGGGTGCAAGTCCGGATACTCCTCATCCACATTGCCGCATTTCTTGGCTAGACCAGGTGGAATAAAGCCCGGCGGTACGACTTTACAGTTGTCCGATCCATTGCCGTTGCCGTTCCCATTGCCACTTCCGTTTCCGTTACCGTTACCGTTACCATTACCATTACCATTACCTTTCCCGTTCCCTTTGCCATTGCCTGTTCCGCCATGGGCGTAATCAATGGTCATCTGCATCCGATTCCCATCGCCGTCGTAGGCGTAGCGGGTAATGTCTCCCTTGGCATTGGTTTGCTGGGTTAGACGGTTAGCTCCGTTCCATACATTTTGTTCGATAACCTCCGGCTTTGACCAGGCTTCTTCGCCCTCGGCGGTGAGAAGCGTATCGGCGTTCGTTTCCGCAGCGATGGTCTTGTCCGGCGTTTTATAGACATTGTCTACTACTGTAGAATCATCATTGGCTAAAGGCATAATTTCCGGAAGCTGCAAACGCTTCTGCAAGATCTGCAGTAAATTGCCGCGAGGATCATATTGGTAGTTGTTGATCTCGCTTCCGTTCGTAAGCTCCTCTAGACGATCCGCTTCATCATACGTGTAGGACTCCGTTTGTGTCAGTTCGCCCCACTGATCCATTTTTGTCTTCCGATTCCCTACTGCATCATATTGATAGCGAGTAATTGCAGGCAGCTCAACAGACACCCCATTCTTTGTCTGTACCTCTACCAGCTGGTTCAGTGCATCGTACGCATAATCCGTTACGATTCGATCCTCACTGTCATTGCCGTCGGTATCCTCTTCATCGTTGCCGTCTGATTTACGTTCACTCCCTATACGGTTGCCGACAGGATCATACGAGTAGGTCAACTGTTCCAGAACTTTCTGGAATTGATTGCTGTGTGTGAGTTGCAACAATTGACCGGCATCGTCATAAGTATAGGTGCTTTCTCCCAGCGTCGGAAGCTTCTTGGAGGTAAGCAACCCGCGAGCATCGTAGGTATAGGTTGTAGTCCTACCCTCTTGATCCGTCACTCCAGTCATTCTGTCCATCAGGTCATACTGGTACGTGACGGAAGTACCTTCCGGATATTCCACTCGGCTCCGCTGACCCGTTGCCGTCCATTCAAACCGGACGGTTTTCGCGTTCGAATCGGTGGTCTGAGTCAGTCGGTTTAGCGCATCGTAAGCATACGCTGTCGTTCCCAGCTCGTCCGTCATCCGTGTTCTACGCCCGGCCGCATCATAGTCGTAATCGACTTGCTTTCCATCTGGATAAGAAATATTTGTAAGTCTGCTCAATTTGTCATAAGCGTAACTGGTTAATGCACCGTCCGGCGACGTAATATCCGTCATGTTGCCCATACTATCGTAGGCAAACGCTGTGATACGCCCCATAGGACCCGCTTCTTGGAGCAGTTCATTGCGTCGATTATAATCATAGCTCATTACACGTCCCAAGGCATCCGTCTTGGAAGCAATGTTGCCTAACGCGTCATAAGCGTAAGCAGTCGTTTGACCCAGCGCATTGGTTACCGCAAGCAAGCGTCCCAGAGCATCGTAACCATATCGGGTCGACTGTCCCTTGGCATCCTTCAGCCCCGTCAACTGTCCACGGGCATCATAAGTTAACTCTGTTGCATGTCCCAACGGGTCGACGAGTCTTGTTACCCGGCCAAGCGCGTCATATTGATACGCTGTAACCTTGCCACTCTCATCGACTAATCCGGTTACCTGCCCCAGCCCGTCACGATTCATCGTCGACGTCTGGCCAAGAGGATCCGTCACTTTCACCAGCATACCCCGGACATCGTAATCCAGGTTCCACTCCGCACCGTTCGGTTTAATAGTCCGGATTAAGCGGCCGGCCCCATCATAATCATAAGACGTGACTTGGCCTAATGCATCCGTCTCCGTAATCATTTGTCCAAGTAGATCATAGGCGTAGAGTATGGTATGACCGAGCTGATCCGTTTCCTGCGTCAGTTGGCCTGCCGCATCATAACTGAAGGTGGATACGCCGCCTGCCGCATCGGTCATCTTCACCGGCAGATTTCGGCGGTCATATTCGATCTTAATAGTGCTGTCATTCGGCTGGACGACGCCGATTACATTACCATTACCGTCATACTCATAGCTGCTGACATGTCCTTCCGGATCGGTTACTGACACCAACCGATTGCTGGAGTCGTAGTCTGACACCGTCTCTGAGCCTGCCGCATCCGTCTGTTTGATCCTATTCCCCACCGCATCATACGTATAAAGGGTGGTGTTGCCCATCGCATCGGTTACTGATGACAGTCTGGCAAAGCTGTCATATTCGTATGCAGTTCGAGAGCCGGCAGCATCGGTATAGCCGATAAGATTGCTGTCCTTATCGTACTCATAACGTTCCGTATGCCCTAGTGCATCTATTCGTGCCGTCACCCGGTCCCTCGGGTCGTATTGAAGCTTCGTACGGTACCCAAGCGCATCGACAATCTCGCTAACCCTGTGAAGCGGGTCACGCACCAGTTCCTGCCGATTGCCGAGCGGGTCCGTAATCAGGCTGGCAAATCCGTACGAGTCGTTCTCTATCGATGTCTGCTCGCCATTGGCGTTAATGATTGACTCCGGAACTCCCTTGCCGTTCACCGTGACTTTGGACACGCCTCCGAGCGCATCGGTGATGGAGGTCAGATTCCCTTTCCCATCATAGGTCAGTGCCGTTTTGCGTCCGAGCGGATCAATGAACTCTACCGGAAGATTGAAGACGTTGTACCGGATTTCCGTCTGATAGCCTTCCGGATCCTGTGCGCGGATCAGATTGCCGCTTCCATCATACTGGTATTCCCATTCTGAACCATTGCGGTCAGTCATCCGGATCATGTTGTCGTTCTTGTCGTATAAGAACCTTTCAACCGTACCATCATCATAGGTAACCGATGTTTTGCGGTATCGCTCATCAAACTCGTATACCGTTTTACGGTCAAGCGCGTCAGTTGTTACCGTCCTCTTGGAATCCGGGATGTACTCAACATCGCCCCAAACTCCGGCAAAATCGCGCTGCCGCACAACCCGGTCCTGTTCGTCGTATTCATTAATCAGCTCCGAAGTTTCATTCGGGTTTTTGATGCCTGTCATGCGATGCTTCTCATCGTAGGTATAGGTAATTCTGCCGCTATCCGGCAAAATCATAGCCGTTAAGTCATGATTTACAGCATCGTATTCATAGCTTGCGAATCGGCCCGTGTGATCGGTTACCCGGGTGATTTTGCCTCCCGATCCGTACGTAAGGGTAAGCTTCGCACCATCTGTGGCAATCTCAGTTAGCAAGCTGCCATGATAGGACAGCTGAATTCTGTTCCCGTTCGCATCCTCAATCCGGTACAGCTTACCATCTTTACGATAGGTATACGAAATTCTATCCGGTGTTTGCTGCGTATAGGAACCATCGGTATTACGGACGAGGGTATCGTATAAACCATCCGGCCCTTCATATTTACCACCGGCAATCGGGTCAAAACGGTAACTTGCACCCTCCGGCGATGTAACATACAGCACTCCGTTTTCTCTGAATTCCAGCTTCCGCTCATAGGAGTGATGCCAGCCAACCCCAAAATCCCCGTCATACTTGTCTCGGCTGTGATAGGTAAGGGACATGTCAAGCGGCATGACTGCTTGTAAGCTGATGTTTGTCTGCTTGAAAACAAAATCTCCCGTAGCCAAGTTGACTGGATCGAACGCTGCCGGCAACGGATGTTTGTTCCGGTTCGCATACTCCTCTTGAATCCGGTCGTCATCCTCGTGACCGATTTCACCTGCATGCTTCGGGTTCATAATCCATAGGTTAACTCCCTCATCAATTGGACCATAACAGACCTGATCGTTGCAGTCCTCGACCGGGAAGCCGTTGAATTTGGCAATTTCACTGATCATCTGTACGATTGCATCTTTCTCATCTACACCATAATAATAGCTGGCTACGACGGCCCAGTTAATACCCCATGCAGGAGCAGTGTATTTAAGCACCTTCAACTTCTCGGAGCCTGTCGAACGTTTACTATCAAAATCCCTTATAGAAAAGGCTTGAATCTCCGCAATTTTATAAGCCGGAAGCTCTATTTGCTTTTCCCACTCTCCGATATATTTAGCCGGTGGATTATCGGATCGTTCCGGAAAATTCGTGAAATAGGAAGCATCCGCAGGTATGTTAAGTGCCCAAGATGAGGTTCGCGGCTTCACGGGAACTCCCGTAACGAGGGTCTCCACTTTTTCGTCATCGAAGGTCGTATTGTCGCGAACCCTCTGAATCAGTTTCATCTTAAGCTCTACCTTGGTGCCGATCTCCGCAATGCCGCGGATAATATACTTGCCGCTTTCCGGGTCTCGGATTATCTCCAAGCCTTTGGGCTGCGGTGGATTAGGATTGATAACCTGTACAGTCCCCGAACTGCCGTTATTGGGAAAACGGGTTGGGGTGACTTGAATTTGATAGTCACCTTCCGGCGCCGGCTTGCCGCTTATCAGTCCGTCCCATAAATAATAGTTACTTGCATTAGTGGCATAGCTGCCCGAATCCAGTGTAGCTACCGTGGAACCATTACGTTTTAAATTTATGACCGTATCATGATATTCCTGCGTTTTGTCCTTGGGATCCGGATTGTCAAAACTGAAATTCACTAGTGTCTGTCCACCATATACTGAACTGAAGGAACTCTGATCAATCTTCAACGAGGTGTCCGCATAAGCTTTCGGCAGATCCTGATTTGGAAGCAGCGGCAGTCCCGTCAGCACTATGATAAATGCCAGAAAGCATTTGCCCAAAAGCCCAAGACGATTCCCCCGGCTCCATCCGTTTTTCTGTGGCCTATCGTTGCTCATTGAAAGACTTCCCCTTTCTTGCCCAGCCATCTGTAAATAACAGCCGCGGCTTCGGCTCTTGTGCAGGTAGCCCCTGGATTCAATCGGTCGCCGTTCCCTTGAATGAGACCACTCTTGATGGCCGCCTGAACGGAAGGCTTGGCCCATGCATGGACCTTGGCGGCATCGGTGTATGCAGTCAACGCTTCACTTTGCTCTTCTTTCCGCAGCGAGGCGGCATTCGTCAGCATAAGCATCATTTCCTCGCGGGTGATGGAGGCATTCGGTTTAAACAAACTTCCTTCATACCCTTTGACCCACCCCGCCGATGCCGCCTGTTTTACCGCATCCGATGCCCAGTGGCCCGCAGGCACATCCTTGAATGAAACGCCCCCCTCCGTTTGGCCTCTCAGACCAGCGGCTTCAACCAGCATTTTGGCGAACTGAGCGCGTGTGACGGATTTTCCGGGTTCGAAACGTCCTGTGTCCATGCCATTCACGATCCATCTGGATGCAAGCACTTCCACCTCGTCTTTTGCCCAGTGGCTCTTCATATCCGTGAATGAAGGCTCGTTTAGGAACAGGGCGTACAACCCAGGCTCTTCAACTTGCGTCCGAATGTTCCGCCAGGAGGCGTCCATTGTTCCACCGGCGTAAATCCACTGTCCGGTAGCCCCGTTATAACGGTAAACGCCTGTCCGATTAGCGCGGTCGGCTGTTGCAGGGGATTGCTCTAATTCAAAGGTAAGCGAAGCTGGTTTTTCCAATTTCGCTTCCGAAGTCCATGTCCAAGAGATCCCAAGCCATGTCATTTCTTTATTCTTCGTTGCAGCCGGTCCGCTTTTCTCTACAAGAATCCGTGAATCCTTGCCGAATGTCCCCGGTTCAAAAGTGAGCCGTACGTCTTGTCCGCCCGCGACCACTCCGCCGTTAGGGCCGATAGAATCCCTGCCCTGCTGAAGCGCAGCCGTTGAAGCTGTATCGCCGGTTTCGCTTTTTACGACCTCCCTGCTAACCAGCCGGCCATCCTTGGCAATCGTGAGTTCTTCTCCGTTGAAGCCGACAAACTGGGACGGCTTAACGACACCCAGACTGAATGTTTTTCCGGTCTGTAAATCTGCGCTCCGCACAATCGCCTCTCCGCCCGAAGCCTCCAGCCAAGCGGCTGTTCCCCCTGAAATGCTCATTTCCTTGTATTCGGTTTTACCCAACATGACCGGCTGGGTCAAGTCAACCGGCTGGGGATCGCTCTCTTTCAGGTCAAGGAACGTATACTTTCCTTTATATTCAGAATCCCGCTGCTTCCACAAAATCTGCTCTCCGTTGAATACGAACCGCTCCACGTAAGAGGTGTAAGACAGGTCAAGAATCTTCCGGCTCGTTCCGGAAGAAATCACGTATTCATACAGATCGCCGTCCGAGCCACCTTGGTAGACAATGCTTCCGTTCGCTACGACCGGGTCTCTCCCTTTACCTAAATCTGTCAAAGTCCCATTTGTCTGGTCATATAAATGCATGTCATATTGAGGGTTAGTCTGCCAGACAATATAATCGCCGTCGATAGAAGGTATGCGATTCTGCCCTTCATTTACATTCAGCTTGGTCTCGACCTTCGTTTGGACATTGTAACTGTAGATATCCCAGTTAAAATTAACAGTCCCGGCGATTTGGTTTCTTTTGTCAGCCCATACAACAACCGGCTCGCCTTTTCCATTAACACCAACGACGGGAGTATCCGTCATTTTACCGTGATTTGTTACTGCAAGTGTTTTTCCGGTAGCCGTATTGCCGTAATAGATTTGACCCGCATAATTCGCAGCTCTGGACCGCCAGACCACATGAGTCCCCGATTCCCGAACATTGATTCCGTCGACAGTTAATGAAGACGCTTCATCCTTGTAGGTATAGACCGTTTCCGCAAATGTCCGGTTGACGGGCATTCCACCTGTCGCGATTACTCCCGCCATCAGCAGCAGTGCCGCTCTTTTCCAAAATACGCTTTTCATAAATTTCTCCCCCTTAAAAATAACAACAAAAAAACCAAGCCTCTTGAGAAACCCGGCTGCCAGGTCATGAATGGAATCATGACGGAAGGCCCGTGGCTTTGCGTCCCCGACTTTCGTACGGGTTTGCCTTTGTTCAAGCACTTGGTTTCCCATTAATAGTGCTTTATGTATAGTCAATAAGTCTTGCTGCTTCCAAAATTATACACAGTTCTACATATTATTACCATAGTATTTTTTCAGGTCATGTTTATAAGTCAGTTCAGACGTCTCTCCATCAAAGCATTGATCTTCTCCGACCCGATAAGCATAACGACAACATAAGCCACTATAACAAACGGAAAAATCATAAAGGTAGTATGAGCTCCCACCCACCAAAGCAGAGGCGGCAATAAGGCCCCGCCTGTATAGGCTACAGCCATCTGATAACCCATGATTCTCTGCGAATGCTCTTTTCCAAACCACACAGGCGTCTCATGCAGCATGCAGGGAAATATAGGTGCAGATCCTAAACCTACCAAAATAAAACCGATAAGTGAATAGATGGTCGGTAGCGGAATGACCAAAAGTATGGCTCCAACCAGAGCTATCGTTTGCCCTGCACGTATCAGAATGCGGTTGTTGAATCTGAATGTAACAAATCCGGTGATAAACCGCCCTACGGTAATTCCTCCATAATACAAGGAAACCCACTGGGCGGCCACAACGGCCGATAAATCCTTAACGTTAACAAGAAAGCTGCTGCCCCACAAGCCCATCGTTGCTTCCATACCCACATAGAACAAAAACGTAAGAAGGGACAGTTTAACACCCTTGATTTTCAAGGGTTTTTCGTTTGATACGGTCTCTGACAGCACAATGTTACTCCGATCTGCTTGAGACTCATTTCCTTCTTTAATATTGTTATTCTCCACTCGCTTCCATAAAGGGAGAGTACAGAAAAGCAGTACCACCAGAACAAATTGTATAATAGCTACAACCAAATAACCGCTCTTCCAGGAATTATCACTGGCCATATAATGGGACATAATAATGGGTCCAAGCATCGCGCCAATTCCCCAAAAGCAATGCAGCCAGCTCATATGATGGGCTTTATAGTGGGTAGCTACATAGTTATTCAACCCTGCATCGATAGACCCCGCCCCCAAACCAAGCGGCAAGGCAAGAATAGCGAGCCAAAGGATCGAGGGTGACAAAGAAAATCCCAATAACGACACCGCCGTAACCGTCACACTTATAAAGGTAACATTCCCCGTACCCCACCGTTTAAGCAGGGTTCCGCTTGCCAAACTTGAGAAGATCGTACCCGCTACAATAATCATGGACAGCAAGCCCGCTATTTCTATCGGCGCCCCATATTGCTGCTGCATCACAGGCCAAGCCGCTCCAAGCATCGAATCAGGCAATCCCAGACTGATAAAAGCCAAGTATATAATGATTAAGAAAAATGTAGCCATTCGATTACCACCTGTATTTTTATTTGGTTAACTGCAAGTTGGGTTCCAGCGTACTCAAGGTTTGTACAATCATGCCCTTTACATAATCAGCCGCAAAATCCTTCGAAAGAATCACCCTCGGCATTGCGCTTGGCGGGAGCTGTGTGCCGCATAATTTGGTAATTGCATTCAAATGTTCCGGCCTTAAAAAGCTTCCATACAGCACCACGGCATCAGGATTTAGCACGCTGCTGACCGCCACCGTAAGTTTGCCTATCGCTTCGCACAGCCGCTCAAAAGATGCAAGCAAAGAATCCTCACCCCAAGGAATCCCAAGCGGCATATGGGCCACTTCCCCCGCGAAACTGCGTTTTCCCTTATAAAGCTTTCCATTGATAAAAATACCCGCACCTGGTGGAAACCGCTCGGGGAAATATAAATAGACTATTGAGGAATCCGCCTCTACCTGCGTCCTGTTACAGAAACCTATGACTGCCGCGTTCACATCATTCTCTATGACAACCGGCTTGTGATACCGGAGTCTGAAATGCTCCGTTACAGAGATGCCGAGCAATGCCTCATAGTCCGAAACAACCATTTTACCATCGTATTCCGCACCGGGTAAGCCTAGGCCAATAGCCTGAATAGAGGGGTGCCCGGCAAGCGAAGTGTCAATGATCTGTTCCAAGCTCAGCAGATTCACCTTCTCAACCTTCACATCTGTTTCATACACACAACTGCCGGAGAGATTAACCACAGAGCTATGTATAAAGATGTCCCCATCCCTTTCATGCGGGAACAAAATCAACGCAAGCGCGTAATCCTCGTTGTAAATATATTGCTGCGCCGGCCTCCCTCCACGGGATGAGGTTAACCCTGCCTCCAGCACTTCATTTTGCCCTGCCAAATGCTGCAGCATCGTGCCGACAGTGACAATACTGAGTCCGGTAATCTCGGCAATTTGCCGTTTTGTAGCCTGTTTTTTCTCCTTCAGGACTTTTCGTACCAGATTTATATTTACCTCTTTAATCACAATGGCATTTCCGCCAATGTTCTCCACGTCCATCACCTCAGTTATTATAATACTTTATAAAAGTGTTTTAATAAATAGTCTTTTTATGGCCATACCCGTTATACTGGCTGAAACGATTAATGGCTGGAATGGGTCACTAGATAAGCAAAGCTGAAAAAAACTTCGGAAGGATCTCCGAAGTCTTTTGTTCATATACCTCCCTCCCGACTCTCCGGCGGCAGCACAAAGCTGATCTCAAAACGGGTACCTATTCCTGCTTCACTGGTTACTTTTATTTGTCCGCACTGGATTTCAATCAGCTTCTTCACAATGGACAGACCCAACCCGGTACCCCCATACTGACGGGAACGGGACTTTTCGACTCTATAAAACCGTTCAAAGATATAGGGCAGTTCATCTGCAGGAATACCAACCCCGGTATCCTCCACTATAATAGTGATGGAGTCAGAGCCATATATCAAATAAACATCTATGCTTCCCTGCTCTGTATAACGAATGGCATTCTCCAGCAGGTTTAGTACGATTTGTTCCATACGTTTGCCATCGGCACGAACCATTATAGCTGTTCCTGATTGATTGATATTCAGCCCCAGACTTTTGTTCCTCGCCTTCAATTCGACCTTTCGGACAGCCTGTTCAATGAGTTCGGACAAATCGATCCATTCCGGCACAAGTGAGATTCTTCCCTCTTCCATCTTTGCCAGATCGAACAAATCATCTACTAAATGCTGAAGTCTTACTGCTTCCTGATAGATAATGTCCAGATACCTGTCCTTCTCTTCTTCAGTTTCATACAACTGCTCCTTAACCACCTTGGAGTATCCTTCCAGATAAGTTATGGGTGTCCGCAGCTCATGGGATATATTTGAAAAGAATTCCTGGCGGGTATCCCGGTAGCGCTGCAGATCCACCGCTAAATCATTGATTGCCTCCGCTAAAGTGCCTATTTCATCCTTACTTCTGATTTCCAATCGGGTTTCCAGCTCACCCTGGGCAATTTTACGGGTCGCACTTTGCATTTGCAATAGCGGACGGGATAGAATTTGAGCGATAATCCAGGTTATGCCCAGGGCCAGTAAAAATGCACCCATCCCCGAGAGGAGCAATAAGTTCCGCACGCCTGATAGCGATTGTTCCATTTGTTCCGTAGAGGACATGACGTATAAAGCCGAGTTAATTACTCCTCCGCTGGATATCGGTTGGCCCGACACCATATAACGATGTCCCGCAGTATCCTCATACTGTAGATTTATCTTCTCCCCGGAGAAAATCTTATCGATGTCGGAAGCCCTAATAAAGGATCGGTCCGCTGAATCATGTATTCCTGAATGCAGGATGACTTCCCCATTTTTTAAAATATTAAAAATACTGACACCCGAAAACTCGGCAAATGTCTTCATGGTTTGCTCGGATGTAGTATCATCGGCATTGGCCATAACCGCGAAGTGGGAGGTAATCTCCTCGTTTTCTCTCTGCATTTCTGCTGAGTAAAAATTAGTAAACATTCTGTCAATTGCAAAGCCGAGGAATAATAAAACGATCAGAAATACAGTGATGATCACAAGGCCAAGCTTAAAGCCGATCCGGTTATTTCTCATTCTTTATCTCCCGGAACATGAAATTTATAGCCTACTCCCCACACAGTTTGAATCGGATTATAACTCATGCCCGCCTTTTGCAATTTTTCACGCATATTTTTGATATGGGTGTCTACAACCCGAGTCTCGCCCTCGTAATCATACCCCCACAGCCTTTCCACCAGCTCCTCCCTGCTAAAGACACGCTGCCTGCTCTGGGCTAATGCAGCAAGTAGATCGAACTCCTTTTGGGTTAATTCGACCCCAACCTCTTGAACACGAACCTCCCGGGCATCCGGGAGTATGGTTAGCTGCGGAAATTCCATCACCCATACCTGAGGCTCAGAGATCTGATTAATCGTTGATCTCCGAAGTAAAGAGTATATTCTCGCGAGCAGCTCTTCCGTGTCAAAAGGCTTGGTCAAATAATCATCCGCACCCATCCCGAGCCCATGAACTTTATCCTTTGTTTCAGAACGTGCAGTGAGCATCAGAATGGGGACCGAATCTGTCTCTCTGACCACCTTGCATACTTGCCAGCCATCCATATCAGGCATCATCACATCAAGCAGGATAATATCAAAGGCATTCTTTTTGATCATGGATAATGCCTCGCGGCCCGTCGCGGCTTCCTTAACCATAAATCCTTCTTTCATTAAATAAATCCGCAGCAAGTTCCTCATATTCCATTCGTCATCGACAATTAACACCTGGAGCTTCGACAGGTTGCCCACCTTCTTCGTTATTTTAATTTTTCAGTTTTTCTTATAATAATGCGTTAAAATAATAAAGATGTAAACGTATTTACATCATTCCCATACCGGAACCTTGCGACTACTGCCGTACCATTTTTTTGTTTCATCAGTCAATAAGTAATTAAAGCAGAACCGAATGCACTAAAAAAGGACAAGTTCGTGAGTAATCACGAGCTTGTCCTTTTTTATTTCTCTATTTTTCCATTTGAAGATAACTCTTCTGATCCACCACACGACGAGCCGTAACATAACGATCTTGGTAATAAGACTCCGACAAACTACTTACTCTTACACCCTTGCTGGAAGAGTGCGCAAATTGATCATCACCTATGTAGATTCCTGCATGAGAAATCCCTTTACCGAAGGTATTAAAAAACACCAAATCACCTGGACGCAGATTTTCTTTGGCGACCGGCGTTCCGACCTTGGCTTGGGATTGGGAAGTACGCGGAAGGTCGTCTACATTAAACTTTTTCAGTACATACAAGATAAATCCTGAGCAATCGAACCCTGACGTGGTAGTTCCTCCGTAAAGGTAAGGTGTTCCTATTACTTGGTTTACTACACTATCAAGCTTGACCTCACTTGCGAATGTACTGGGTGCTGTAGACGTAAATAAAACAGCGGCTCCCAGTAGAGATATAATGACTTTCTTCAGAAACTTGTTCTCCCTTCAATGCCTACGGAGTTAGCTGAGGGTTCGGTTAAAGGTTCCCTATATTCTCTTGCTTACAAGAATAATTCACCCGAAGTGGTTCCCCCGTTTTCAAATCGAAATTCGGCAGTTGGTTAATATTTTGTAACTATTAATAATGTAATATAGTAAGTTGAACCTGTCAACTGTTAATAGGCAACTTATTTAATGTCCTTCTGTCGCGAATATATAAGGATTAATAGTAACAGAAGAAACAAAAGTGAAATCATTAATTTAAGCCTTCCATCGATTATAGATACATATCCATATCCAATTAGGGCCTCGATCGATAAAGAGGGAAGCTTGCCTATTACCGAAGCCAGCATATAATTTGAGAAACTTACTTCCGATAGCACACTAATCAGGGTAACCAAGGACGATGGAATAAACGGTGTTAACCGGGCCAAAAGCACCGCAATAAATTGGCGTTTAGGACTCATCGATTTAATCCTGGCCATCCACTCTATTTTTTTACTATAACGGATTCTATCATTAAGCTTTAGTGCACCAATCCGGTAGAGAATATAGGAAACCATTGCCCCTGATACCTCACCGGCCCAAGAGATCATAAAACCGGGAACCAGACCAAAGACCACAATATTTACGGTGGTTAAAGCAACTGAGGGAATTATCCCTATCACGCTAATGAGAATATTCAAGATAATGCTAATTATGATTGCCCAGGTTCCCCATGCACTTAACCATTGCGCAAGATAATCAGATTGTATCGCCAATATTTGCAAGGTCATCCCTTTCCCTTTAGGACCTGGAAATCAACTCCGAAGTCTTTTTTTATTAACGTTTTTTCCCTAAATGAAACCATTTCACCAGCAAAAATATAAATAAGACAAGTAGTGCGGTACACAATAAAAATGTTTTGACATACCCGCCAAAATAAAGAAGGGAATCGCTTCGGAAAGAGATTGCCGATATGGTCATGCACATTAACCCCATTCCCATAAAGAGAATAGCAATTAGCCATTCAATTTTTTTCATGTGCTTTCCTCCCCTGTTTCCGGCTGCAGGACAAAGTGGATTTCAAATCGGGTACCTGCCCCTATTGTACTGGAGACTTGTATATATCCATTATGTAACTCCACCAGCTTCTTCACAATAGACAATCCCAGTCCAGTACCTCCATATTGACGGGAACGGGACTTTTCTACTCTATAAAACCGTTCAAAAATAAACGGAAGTTCATCTGCAGGAATACCAATCCCGGTATCTTCTACAATCAAGGTTACTGAAACAGATTCAAACCTTAAATATACATCAATGCCTCCGCGCTCGGTATATCGAATAGCATTCTCCAGCAGATTTAATACAATCTGTTCCACTCGTTTCCCGTCTGCCTGAACCAATGAAGCTGTTCCGGATGGATGGAAATTCAGCTTTAGGCTTTTCTCCTTTGCTTTCAATTCAACCTTCATGACCGCCTGCTCAACCAGTTCAGACAAATCGATCCAATCGGGTACAAGAGAAATTCTCCCCTCTTCCATTTTAGCCAGATCAAATAAATCATCGACCAAATGCTGAAGCCGCACTGCTTCCTGATAGATAATGTCCAGGTAACGATCCTTCTCTTCTTCGGTCTCATATAACTGATCCTTAACTACCTTGGAATAACCCTCCAGGTAAGTGATGGGTGTGCGGAGTTCATGAGATATATTCGCGAAAAATTCTTGACGGGTATCCCGGTAACGCTGCAAATCAATCGCTAAATTATTAATGGCTTCAGCTAAAGTGCCAATTTCGTCCTTGCTTTTGATTTCCAGCCTGGTCTCCAGTTCACCATGGGCAATTTTACGGGTCGCACTTTGCAATTGCAGTAGAGGGCGGGATAGAATTTGAGCGATAATCCACGTAATCCCCAAGGCCAGCAAAAATGCACCCATCCCGGAGAGCATTAATAGATTTCGTACACCTGCTAACGATTGCTCCATTTGTTCAGTAGAGGACATGACATAAAGAGCTGAAGTTATTTCTCCCCCGTCAAGTATAGGCTGCCCCGATACAAAATAACGAATTCCGGCAGGATCTTCATATAATAAGCTTACCTTCTCACCGGAAAAAATCTTATAGAGGTCCGAAGCCCGAATAAAGGATCGGTCTGATGAATCATGCACACCTGAATGGAGAATGACTTCCCCGTTCTTCAATATATTGAAAATGCTGACATCTGAAAATTCAGCAAAGGTTTTCATGGCTTGCTCGGATATGGAGTCCATGGAATTGGCCATTACTGTGAAGTGGGAGGTTAGGTCCTCCGTTTCTTTCCGCATGCCTGCATAATAAAAATTGGCAAACAATCTATCAATGGCAAAACCCAGGAATAATAAAACGATAAGAAATACGGTAATGATCACAAGACCAAGTTTAAAGCCGATCCGGTTATTCTTCATTCGGTTTCTCCGGAAATATGAAACTTATATCCTACTCCCCACACCGTTTGTATAGGATTGCAACTCATTCCCGCCTTCTGCAATTTTTCACGAATATTCTTGATATGGGTGTCTACTACCCGAACCTCGCCCTCATAATCATGCCCCCATAGTCTTTCAACAAGCTCCTCTCTGCTGAAAGTTCGCTGCCTGTTTTGGGCTAATGCAACAAGAAGATCGAACTCCTTTTGGGTAAAATCGACCAGTACATCCTGAATACGAACCTCCCGGGCATCCGGAAATATGTTGAGTTCCGGAAATTCCAGCACCCATTGCTGGGGCTGGGTGACTTGGGTTATCGTTGATCTCCGGATTAACGAATAGATTCTGGCCAACAGCTCTTTAGAATCAAAAGGTTTGGTTAAATAATCATCCGCACCGATCCCCAAACCATGAATTTTATCCTTTGTTTCCGTACGTGCGGTGAGCATTAAGATAGGTACTGTTTCCGTCTCCCTGACTACCTTGCATACTTGCCAGCCATTTATATCGGGCATCATTACATCAAGCAGAATGATATCAAAGGAATGCTTTTTTATCATGGATAATGCCTCTTGGCCTGTCGCAGCTTCCTTAACCTGAAATCCCTCTTTCATTAAATAAATCCGCAGTAAGTTTCTCATATTCCATTCATCATCGACAATCAATACCTGAAGTTTCGACATTATGCCCACCTACTTAGTTCTCTAGTTTTGATTTCCCTTTATGTTTCATAAACAGATACAGCATGATCACGAAGCTAATCATAATAACCGTCATACTGGTCCACTGCCCGGCGGTCCAATTCAGCGAATACCGCGGTGAATCACCACGCAGAAACTCCAGTGAGAATCTGCCTATCGCATAGAGTATATTATAAATTAGAAAGAGCACGCCTTTGGGGAGGTTTTTGTGCTTGACAGTAATAAGGAAGGCGAACACGATAAAGTCCCATTGTCCTTCCCATATTTCCGCCGGCCATAAAGGAACTGCCCCATACTGGGCAAAAGCTTGCGTTCCTGCCGGGTACACGATGCCAAAACCTGAATTTGTAGGCGATCCAAAAGCATCTCCGTTCAAGAAGCAGGCAATACGACCGATCGCTTGACCCAGAATAATCGCGGGGGCGAGAGTGTCCGCAAGCTCCCAGAAAGGAATCTGCTTGATCTTGGCAAAGACCGCTGCTGTAATAATCCCTCCAATAAGGGCTCCCTGAATGGAAATACCACCGTTCCAAATCTCGACAATCTGCGAGAGATTCTTGGAATAATAAGGCCACTGAAAAAAGAACACATGCCAGATTCTGGCCCCTATAATGGCACCCACTAAAACATATAAAGTCATGTTAGGGATATGTTTGTGGAAAGAGGTTCCTCTAGCCAAGTATAAAGCAACACCCATCCCCAGCAGCACCGCAAGAGCAACGATAACTCCATAGGACCGAAGCGTATAACCGCCAATTTCAAATAATTCTACTCGCATCTTGTCCTCCTTGTTCCTTTTCTAGGGTAAATAAATGTTTACTTGCCACTACTCCATGAGACCCCTTTCCTGTTGCAAGAGCTCCTGCATTTTTAGATGATTTACTTGCTTCTACTGCTTGGTTATTATCGAGGGTAGTTAAATCTATAATCGCTTTCTTGTTCATAGCTGTTTGCCTCCGTTTTAAAGTTTAAAGTAGAAGTGTGTAGAAATTATGGAGAACTCATGAGGTTTGCGTGAGCATTCCGATAATTAAAATGCCGCAAGCTGATTAAAGCTTACGGCATTTTAATGGGCTTATGCTAAATATAATAATCACTGTTCATTAAATTCTTTCTCTTTCGCATCATTAAGGGCATTATAGAGGTTTTCCCTAATGTCCGACTTTTCCACGTTTGAAGCAACAGGTCCTACAATAACAGCTTGAATTCCACCATTTCCTTCAGCACCGATTGGATTCAGACGTTTGAGTTCTTCCAGGGTGGCCGCAGGAACGCCGTCTTTATCCACAAAAAGAACCGGTCCATTGCTCGGATGGTGGATCAGATCCGTGCTTACCGCTCCAATTTGCCAATTACTCACATCAGTTAGAACAACGCTTGCCGGTCGGTTGTTCTCGGTTACCGCTGTCCAGAGCGTACGGGATACCAAAACCGCAGCTTCAACCGGATCGGATGTATTGATGCGGATCGTGTTTTTAGTGCCTACCCAAGGTACAGCTACTGAACTACTGTTGGTTTGCTCGGATGCTGTATCTGCTGCCTTATTCCTTATTTGGCATCCGGATACGACTGCACCTAAAAGCAAAGTTAAACTAGCCATAATTAATACCTTTTTCATCATTTCCCCTCCATCTTGAAGTTACTTTTTTAAATTTAAGTTGGACTTAGAATAGAATAGAAATCGGCATAAATCCCCCTCTAGGACTCATACGTTAAATCATAAAACAAGCAGGGGGTTGTACATTTGCTAAACTGGATGATTGCTGTAATCTATTATTCTTTTATTACATGTTGGTCGTTAGGTTTTATATACCGGTTCCGCTCAAGTATTACAGGCACAATCGCGATGATTTCGCCTATGGCAAGCGGGATGATTGTCGGCTTTGGAAGTGGAACCCTCGTGGGAGCTATGTTTGAATCCAACCTATTGCTCTCACTATTAATCAGTGTGCTTGTAGGCATCTCTGCAGGTGGGATAATCGGTTCATTCATCAGTATTGGAGCTTTTCTGAATGGGGCTTTGTCCGGAATGATGGCCGGAATGATGGGGGCTATGTTAATAGGCATGCTGCCTTCTTCACAATGGAATCGCGTTATTTTTATTTTTATGGCAGTTGGCGCCGTTCTCCAATTTATCCACACCTTAATGCTTCAAGGACAAATCAACGAAGATGACCTTAAACATTCGACTTGGGTATTTCGCACTCCAACACTAGTTTTCCTTATAACCGCCGCTTTAATTTTTCTATTCTCCGCAGGCGGCTCTGCCCAAAATCACGAAACGGTTCCTCGATCGACCGAAAAAACACAGCAAAGCCATAATATGATCAACATGCAGTAAGAATTCAGATGTCAGTTCCAAACTTCCCCTCCGTTACTCTCCTCTTTTTATCATTTAATTCTTTAGTTCGGTTTATATACCTTTATATTGACCTGGCTCTGGCATTTTTATACTTGATGTCTTTGTTGTAAATCAAGAATACCAACTCACTTTTGGGAAGTATGAAGAAACCATGAGGAAAACATGTTTTTGCAAAAAACAATCAATTTCGCACTGCAGCTGCTAGTTTTCGCTATTATAATTCAGAGTATAGATTTGAGAATGGTAATGGAGGAAGTTATAGGATGATGAACCCGAATACCGAAAAGCATATCCAGGAATACAAAGCTGATCCGGAATCCGTGTATAATACATGGTTCCTAAACAATAGTGATCGCTTGAAGGCTTTCCGTACGATTAGAACCGGAGTTGCAGATGTAATTCATGCGATTGAGAGAAGAACATTCGGCAATGATTTTAAAGGTTCACCGTTAGAATTTGTTTTGGCGGCAATTTGTGAACAGAAACAAGTATTCGAAGGAGCTGCACATGCCTTTTACTGGAAACCGAAGCTTCGGATCCCGGATATTTATGAAAATGAAGAACATCAGCTTGCCTTTGGCCGGTTTTTAAAAGCAGTCTCCCAAACGTCCCAGGAAAAAACTGTGCTCGCGGAAATCATGAAACTGGACCGTTTGCAAATCAAAGGATTAGGCCCGGCTGTAGCCAACATCCTATATTTTCTTCATCCCACTCTGTTCCCGCCATTTAATACGGCCATTGTGAATGGATTTAACCAGCTGCTCGGGCGTAAGATCAAGCTCGGTTCATGGTCAGCCTATCTGGAAATGCGGGAAGAACTAATGGCGATGAACGAAACCTGCCGTACGCCTCTTTCTAAAGATCTGGGGGCCGTTGGCGGTTTCATGTTTGAAGTGGGGACAGGCCGAATCGTAGTAAGCGGAAATGCGGAGAAATACCTGGAAGCCGAAGCATCCAAACGGGAAAAAAGCAATCTCAAGAGACATAAGGAGGTCACAAACGATGTAAAGGAGGAAAATGAACATAGCGAAATACAGTACCATTTGGCCAGACTCGGAAAAGCGCTGGGATATCAGGTCTGGATTGCTCAAAACGACCATAAGCGCGAGTGGAACCGGCAATCTCTTGGCTATTTTTCAATCCCATCCCTGCCGCCATTGAACGTTCCGAAATCCGTTGCCGACACCATATCCTTCATCGATGTCATCTGGCTGGATGAGCGGAATCATATCATCTCCGCATTTGAAGTAGAAAAAAGCACTTCAATCTATTCCGGCATCCTCCGGCTGCACGATTTATCGTTGTCAATTGGAAATCAGGAATCACAGCTTTACCTCATCTGTCCCGACAGCCGGGAAAAAGAAGTTCAGGCACAGCTGCTCCGCCCCTCCCTGCAGCAGGATAACATGCGCGGTATTTCTTATATCTTATTCTCTGATTTGCGCTGCGATTGCGATGCAATGTGTAAATATGGGCGTTCCTCAGACGTGCTTGATCAGATATCTAAGGTTAGTTGCTAAATCGTCTTCAATCTCCAATTTGATACCGATGCTTCCTTGTATCCTCTCCAGAAATGCGGGTTAATCCCCCTTGTTTCTGGAGTTTTTTTATACAGATTCCGATACCCCCGCACCAAGCCTGCAATTATCTTTTTTTCAAATTCTCGCCATCTCGAAATCTATCATTATAAACATCACTTATGTAAAAAGTGTGTGGTTTGTGTGTTGATTTCATTAAATATCTCATATTTTCTCTGGCAAATATTAAGCCTCAACAAACCATAGAAGCCTATGTTAGGATGGCTCATATCCACAAAACATTTCCTGGAGGTATAAAGAATGAGAAAAGGTATAGCTTACTTATTGGTCTCTGCATCACTGGTCATGAGCTCACTGGCGGGCAGTTCAGCCTATGCAGCAAGCGATAATACGAAACAATTGAGTACAGCAGCAGCAAGTACTGTCCGCAACAATGTAATCACAGCGGGAAAGAAATACTTAGGCACGCCCTACGAGTTTGGGTCAAGCCGTACTAATACCAAGACGTTTGATTGCTCTGATTTTGTAAGACAAGCCTATTTGGACGGAGCAGGGATCAAATTACCAGCAAACTCGAGGACTCAAGGTGCTTACATCAAAGCAAATGGGACCTATACAACGAACTGGAAAAATTTAAAACCTGGTGATATTATGTTTTTCATGTCTTACAGAGGAAGCAAAGATTCTAATTACAAAGGGATTAACAAAAGCACTACTCGCATCACTCATAACGGAATATATTTAGGCAACGGGAAAATACTACAGACCTATTCCATAAAGTCAGGCGGAGTTCGAATTGACAACATTGAAGGTACTCAATGGGAAAAACGCTTTCTCTTTGGCGGAAGCATTCTGAAATAAGGATAAAATAAAAACCATCTTCTCATACTATGTGTAAGAAGATGGAGGTGAATGCAATGCCCAAAAGCAGCACCAATCCCATAGTGAAACCCGCAGATATTCGTCCAGAACAGAAAGACAATAATGATAATACAACTGAAGAAGCTCAGTTACTGTCAACCGATAAGGCTGCCGATTATGTCCCAAGCTTAAATGGTATGTTCAAAAATAAAATTTAAGCAGCAACAAGGTCCATCCGCAAGAAAAACCTCTCTGGTGTGGAGAGGTTTTTCTACTGTGATGCTATTATAAAATCAAGCTTCCGGAATGTCCTGCGGGTTGCTCGCTTCTGCAGGCCTTTCCAGCAAGCCGCCAACCCCGTAATCCCTCAAGTTTTTGATGAATCGCAGCGCTTCGATGCGGGTTAATGCTTTATCGCCTTCAAAGCTCTTAATGCCGACTTCATTGGGATTCTTGCCTTGTGCCAGACCGAAGGCGAGCAAATAACGAATGGCATTATCGCCGCTGAAATGGACTCCTTCTGTGGCTGAAATCAATTCGGCCACCCGCTTACGCAGGAGAACTTTTTTTCTGGGCGCAGGGTCCGTGTAGCTTTGAACAGGGTAATTCAGCTCTTTAGCTCTGGCGTAGTAGACATTCGCCCAGTTTCCCTTTTGGGCAGCCGCCAGATTTGGCTCAAAGGCACGGATAAGCATCGCCAGGAACTCGGCTTCGGTAACTGTTTTGCTCGGCTTAAATGAACCATCGTCATAACCCGTGATGATTTGGTTCGATATTCCCCATTGGACCGTTTCTTCATACCACGCTCCTTTTTTGATATCTGTAAACGTGGCTCGAACGGCCGCCTCGGCGTTATGCGGTATGGAAATGAAGATTAGCGCCAGCGCCAGAAACAATGAAAACATAGCTGTTGTTATTGATTTTATTCTCATATCTTTGCTCCAATCCAGTTAGTAAGATATTGCTTCTCTGCGGCTATTAACGGGTGGTGAACTCCAAGATCAACGGATTCTTCAGCTCAAAGGCTGCTCCTGAATTCAGATTCGGCTTGCCCTTTACCGACTTATCAATGAGGATCGTGAAGGTTTCCTTCGAAGGGAATGAACCTTTTCCCGGTGTAACGAGAATCCGGTTGAACACGACACGGATGCTAACACCCTCTACCGGCTCGCCTTTGCTGTTAAGCACAAAAACGTTCACTCCCAGCTTAATCGACGATGCATCAATGTATTTGAAGCTTGCGCTTTTCATAGCGACCTGGAGATTGATGCCAATCGGCACCGCAGAACGAATTTCATTTTTGGCCGGAAGGTCTTTGATGCCCAGCACACTTTTGAGTTCTTCCAGCTTTCCTTGGAATTCCTTATGTTGTTCTTTATCAGTTAGTGCCAGAACCTCCAATTTTGCTTGAACGAAATCCGAAATGCTATGCGATTCTTTCGCTTTCTCCAGCGCCGATTCTACAGCCCGGGCTTCCTTCTTTTCCACAACTGGCGGTGCCGAAATGACAGCACTTACTCCAGTCGGTGAAGGCGTGGGATTCGTAGGAACCACTATAACATCACCAATGGGGATGGAACCAACGGGGTTGGATACTATCGGATTTGGTAATAACGGATTTGTTGCGACCGGATTTATTTGCGCAGGTACTGGCAGTATTGGAATAGCCTGTGTTCTTGCAGTCAGAGCGGCTCCAACCGAAATATTGCTGCTGTCATCCACTGTTTTAACAACAATATTGTATGCCGTGTCCGGAAGCAGGTCTGTGAGATCAAAGCTCGGATTAGGGGATTCTCCGGCCAAAATTCCGTTCACATAAACGTTGGCTTTTGCAAAATCCGCATCAGCCGGGTTATTCCAGCTCAACCGGATAGAACTCCTTGTTGTCTCATTGGCTATCAGACCGGTTACTTCCGCCGGTGACGTGGTATCAATTACCGGAGCTGCCGCATACGTAGCCTCTGTCACCGTTATGCCCAGAGATTCGTTGCCGCTCTGATCGACGGATTTAACCGCAAGGGTATAGGAAGTGCTCGGCTGCAGCCCATCTAGCATGTAAGTTTGTTCCGCCGTCATCCCCGCCCTCACATTATTTATATAGATATGATTGGTGGCGAAATCAGGATCAATCGGATTGGACCATATAAGGGAAAGCGAACTTTCAGTTTTATCAGTCACTTGAAGATCGGTCACGTCCCCTGGAGCCGTTGTGTCGGCTTGCTCATTGAACGTAAGGGCACCAAATCCGAACTCGCTGTCACGGCCCGGCGCTCCCAAATCGACCGCGTACTTCCTCATTTCCTCGCGCAGCTGGGCATTCGTCATCGAGGGGTACTTCTGTTTCAGCAAGGCAAGTGTGCCCGACACATGGGGGGCTGCCTGGGATGTACCGCTTGTCATCGCATAACCCTCTGTTCCATCGGCTTTTACATACGTTGAAATAATATTCACACCGGGGGCCGCGACTTCTACTTCATCACCCACAGACGAGAAACTCCCTCTTGTATTCGCAGAGTCAATCGCCGCAACAGCAATAACGCTATCGTACTTTGCGGGATAGTTCACAGTATTTATGCTTAACGGTATGCCTTCCTGACTGTTTCCGGCCGAGGCGACAACAAGAATGCCTTCGTCATAGGCACGATCCACCATCTGTTGCATAGCCAATGAATCCTCTTCTGTTCCTAAAGAGAGATTGATAATGTCCATACCGTTATTGATCGCCCAATCCAATCCTTCCAAAATATCGGTAAGGTTTCCTACTCCGTCTTGGTTCAAAGCTTTTACAGCGTACAACTGCACACCCGGGGCAACCCCTACTAATCCGATCCCATCGTTCCGGGCAGAGATAATGCCTGCGACATGAGTGCCATGACCGTTATCATCGCTGTAACTATTGGTATAATCAACAGTTGAAATACCGCCTGCAATGTTTAATTCGCTGTGTGCAAAAATACCCGAGTCCAGCACCGCTACTTTTATATTCGCTCCCGTGTAGCCAGCATTCCACATCGTTGTGGGCCCAACCGCCTGAAAATTCCACTGCGCTTGCTCCGCCGGAACCAGGTCAGAGGCTGCGCTGAAACTTTCCTCCGTCATTTGAAAGGAAATGTTGCGCTCGATATAGGCAATGTTCGGGTCTTTCACCATTTTATAAAGATCATCATTGGTCACCGTGGCGGATATGGCTGGAATCGTCTTGAATTCGTGTTCAATTTCAACACTCTCTTCATAGATGAGGTCTTTGCCCTCTTCATTCTTGTATACGACAATGACTTCCTGCTCCGTAACCGTCTGGTCATCAACCGCATACACCATCTGGGAATTGACTAATATCGTAAAAGCCACCGCTGCAGCAGTCAGTCTACTAATCTTTTTTCTTATGCTCATAGATGTCTCTCCTTGTTGGTAAGATAAGCTAATATAGCTTTATGGAGAGAATATCGGTTAGAAATAGAATAATTTTAGGCTTTTTATGAAAAAAATATATAATTTTTGGCATTCTCTATAAAAGGAAGACAGGCAACAAGCCGGGTGACACACCCGCTTGTTTTTTCGTTTTATGCGAGTTCCGATATTTTCAGCAAACCTTCAACCCATCTTCATGGGGAATTCAGATAAGCCGCCTATACTTAACTTTAATAACCGTTAATGATCCAAGCGCAATAAGCGCAAACTCGCCCGAATCCGACGATTGGAACTATAGCAGTGACGACATGACCCTCTCCATCGACCAAGTCGTCACAGGCACTGGCAGCGACCAAATTACGTACTACGTGGCTGATGTTCAGGTTTCGGACAAATTATGCCACCAAAGAAAAGCGTCATTTCGAAAATCCATGACTCGCTATTATGCCTTCGTTTCACTAAGAAAAGAAAAATTGAAGTTAAGCGGAGATCTTTTCCCGAAACTGCCGAAAGTGTCATAACCGCCCTTCGCAACTAATAACTTGGAGTCCGGCTGCGGATCTACGACGAACCCGTCCCGTAGTAGTTCTTTTTACCGTCTGATGCCGGGTTTCCCTGACCGATACCGGGCGTTGTCCCAGTTTACTTTTACCCCAAGGGCTTCGACTGGGTGTGGTTACCTCACTAATGAAGGCCGGTAGACTCACTCTTCCGAGCAGCTACCGGCCTATTTAGCGGTCAGGCGCAACGTTTTGTTAGATTTTATTTTGATGGTTCAAAATGATAACTACATTTCCTTTTTTATGGCCTTGATCGACATAGCGGTGCGCCTCTACCATCTGCTCCAGCGGATAGCAGCGATCAATAACGGGTTTCAACCGGCCCGTCTCCATAAGCTCTTTGAGAAAATCTAGTGTTGCTTTGCGTGGAACTGCTGTCCCGCCATTGACCGTATTGAGATAATGTCCTTTGTTCTTAAGCAGACTTTTACATTGGGATAGCGAAGTCTTGCCTACCGTATCAAAAATAATATCGTAGGTCTCGCCGGTTTTCGTAAAATCCTCTCGGGTGTAGACAATGACCTTTTCGGCTCCAAGAGATTTCACCATTTCAACATTCGCAGCACTGCATACCCCTGTCACTTCCGCCCCGAAGTACTTGGCCAGTTGTACCGCAAAAGTGCCTACACTTCCCGAAGCGCCATGGATAAGGACTTTTTTTTCGGGCTGGATGTTTCCTTTTTTGAGGAAATGCAGAGCGGTATTTGCTCCAATAGAAAGAGTCGCGGCTTCCTCATAGGTCATATTGTCTGATTTTGTTACCACTGCCCCATCCTCGGGCAGGCATTTGTACTCAGCGTGGGCACCGAAATTCGACTTGAAGGTCGATGCAAAAACCTTGTCCCCCGCCTTGAACCGTTTGACATCTTTGCCGACTGCTTCAACTACACCGGCGAGTTCCATTCCGAATATTGGATTTCTTGGTTTTCTGAAACCTAAAACGATTCGAGCGGGGAGCCAAGCCATGGGGGGAACTGTAAAACTTCGCATTCTACAGTCCCCTGCGTTTACGGTTGTTGCATACACTTTTACCAATATTTCATGATCTTTGGGCACAGGTTTTTCGACCTCTTTGAGCTGGAGAACCTCCGGTGGTCCATATTTGGTTGCAACGATTGCTTTCATTTAGATCCCTACCTTATCAAAAGGTTTGTTTCCGTAGTTCGTAGCTTTCGTTCTGTCAGACTCGGAAGCAAGTGCAGATACGTTGAAGCCTTTCACGATGAGCCATCCCGCAAGAATCATTTCAAACGCGGCTACCCCCGGCATCGCCAAAATGGCTTCCGCTGTTGAAAATGGAACAATGATACCGAACATTTCTAACACGCCTACAATAAAAATGAGTGTTGCTCCGGTAAGACCCCATATTGATATGATCCGGGGAACTAGTTTTGATTTATAGAGTAAATAACTGTACATCAACGTGTTTATGCCCAAAAAGAGCTTGGGGCCAAACATAAAGGTCCAGTCATGTACGGCTTTTAATAATGTACCTGAAGCTTGATAAAAGGCTGCATTCGTAGCTCCTGCATTTACAAATTCCTGGCTCAAGGTTAATAGGGATAGTACGCTGATTATACCAACCGTAATGACAATCGCCTCAAGAAATCGGAAGCAAAGATACCCAATGGCTATAGTTTCATTCTGCTTTCTTATTAATGGAAACAGCGTAATCGTAGTGCCAATAGCTGTAATAACAAGAATTAACTCCATAATCGCTCCCCATATCACCTGGTTTGCATGTTCAGCACCATTAATAAGATAATCGGGACCATTTAGAATCGGATTGTATAACAGAAGACCTATGATTGCCGAAACCGTCGCAAGTATAAATTGTATCCCCAACAGTATTGCTCTTTTCCTGTGGTTATTCATTTGTTTGTCTCCTTTTTATAAATAGATTTAATAAGTACTCCTTTGGGCTTACCGGTAGAGCCCGATGTAAAGATAACGTAAGCCAGATTATGTGGAGCAGTTACCGGGCTCAGATTTGTTGCTAATTCATTTGCATGTTCCTGTATGTATAACACATTAAAATCCGGAAGTTCCTTAATGAGCTTGTCGCTCTCAGGGCCGGCCAGAATTACATTGGTCCGGCAATCAGCTAACATAAAATGTACTCTATCTAGCGGAAGCTCCGGATCGATAGGCAGGTAAGCTCCACCGGCCTTAAGAATGCCATATAGACCGATCACCATTTCCAGAGACCTTGCCGATACGATGCCAACGATCGTTTCAGGCTGTACCCCTTGCTCTCGCAATAGAGCCCCCACGTAGTTAGCTCTGTCGTTCAATTGCTTATAAGTCAATGTTTTCCCTTCAAAGTCGACGGCAATCGCATTTGGCGTCTGCTTTACCTGCTCCTCGAAAAGATCTATGACCGTTCGATGTACCGGATAATCGATAGAGGTGGCATTAAAGTCTTCCAGAATTATGTTCTTCTCATGTGCAGAAACCATTTCAAGATCCATAAGCTTTGTCTCTGGCTGCGCTAGTGCATTGGCCAGCAGGGTCTGATAATGGGCCGCCATTCGTTCAATGGTATCCGCTCGGAATAAGTCTGTACTGAACTCCCAGGCGAGGTTATACCCCTCTTCCGTATCATCAATACTTAATGTTAGATCGAACTTCGACACCTGATTCTCTACATCAAGCATCTGATAGTGGGATTCGTCTAAAGTCAGCTCTGATTTTTCGTTATTTTGCAGCACGAACATTACATCAAATAGCGGATTTCTTGACGGGTCGCGAGGTAGATTTAATCTTTCTACCAGCTCCTCGAATGGATACGCCTGATTGTCTAAGGCATTCAGACTTTTCGCTCGTATGATTTCAACCAATTGAAAGAAGTTCATGTCCTCTTTCAATTGCCCTCTAATGACGAGCGTGTTCACAAACATGCCCAGCATATTGGCTGCATCCGGATGGTTCCTGCCTGATACAGGTGTACCCACGAGTATCTCTTCCTGTCCACTGTACTTACTAAGTAGAAGCAGAAATACGGATAGAAGCACCGAGAATTCTGTTGTACGGGTTTTCAGACAAAACTTTCGCACTTCCTCTTTAAGCGATAAACCTGCTTGAACCGAATAACCTGCTCCCTGAAATGATTTTTGTTGTGGTCTAGGGTAATCCGTAAATAAATCTAGAGCAGGAATCCCATCTACAAACTCATTGTGCCAATACAGCTCCTGCTTTCTAAGATCCAAGGACTCCTGCCACCGCATGTAGTGCTTATACTCAACAGTAAGCTTTGGAAGTTCACCGCCTCCATACAGGACGGACAGATCCTCAAACAGCACGGGGATAGATCCTCCATCACAAATAATGTGATGGAGGTCGAACAATAGAACCGTGCCCTCATCCAGCATGTTTAGAACGAGGACCCGCATCAGCGGTCCCTCGCTTAAGCTAAAAGGGCGAATAAAATCAAGGCTGGCCCGTTTCACATCCTCTTTCTTTACAACTCTAACTTCTACTGGAATATCAATAGACTCTTCAACCACCTGCAGCAAATGACTTCCCGATTCGATAAAATTGGTGCGGAGCAACTCATGACGTTCAACTAACTTTTGAACAGCGCCTCTTAATCGTTGAACATCGATACTGCCTGAGGATTCCAATAATATTGGGACGTTGTAGGTAATATTGGATCCTTGAATCCTGTCTACCAGATAAATTCGCTTCTGCGCCGTGCTCATCTTGTATTTTTTAGACATGGATATTCTCCTTTGCGTAGGTTTATTGGTTATGGAACTTCTTTCATAGCTTATTGATATACTGGACAACTCCGCTAATCATCCCCAGCCCTCCAATCACCAGAAGAATCCAGCCAAACACACGGGTATTGCTTTGGGTTGGTGATGCCAACAATCTCCAAGCAACAAATATAAATATGGCACCAATGATAATATTTGAAATAAAGAGTGCTGATGGACTCCCTCCAAATATAGAATCCAAAAAGCCGTCTACCTTTTTTTCTACATCCTCTTCCATCGCTTTACACATCCATTTCGTTTATTTGATGAACAACCGTATACGAACTAATCACTCCCAAAACAAGAGTAATGAGCATGAACAAGCTGGAAACCCCAACAAAATGATTCGCATTTGCTGCATAGAAGATGAGGTTGTTAAACAAGGATGACAACAACACTGCCGAAACAATTGTGGTTGGAACTGATTTCTTGATAAATCCAATTCCCGCAGCAATCATGCCACTACCTGCCGAAATGAAAGATATGATAAGCGATAGCAACAACACATATCCGAATAAATCCATAGAAAAGCTTGAGCTCATGAGCGAAAACATAGGTTCGGTTAGCCCGAATACAAGGAATAGCAGAACATTGCATATAAAGAATGCCCCGGCCGTAAAGCCGTAGACACATATCAACTTTGCAAGCATCATGCGAGTGCGACTAAGAGGGTAAGAAAACAAGTTATACACTTGCTTGCCTTTATAAGGCTCAATAATAAATCGAGATGCCATTACGGACGATAATGTAGTAAAGACAGCCATGTTTAATGCACTTCCCATAGAAATCAGCGGCATATAGTCTTTGAATATCTGCATATCCGGGTCGTTATCGATGCTAGGAACATACGCAAACAGATAAAGAAAACCTAGCATCAGGACAGCAATCAACACACAGGCCTGTAAATACGTACGAATATTGTGTTTTCTAAGTTCTAAGGACACAAGTTTATACACTAATTCTCCCACCTTCCACAATGTTGAAATAGTGCTCTTCCAACCCTTTGGGATAGTTTGATCTAATTGTGTCCATCGGCTGTTCATCTAAGATACGGCCGTTTGCAATAATCCCTACCGTATCCGCGAGCAGTTCAACTTCACTTAGAATATGGCTTGAAATCAGAATCGTTTTTTTCTCCTGCTTCGTAATTCTGGCAAACAGGTCCCTCATCTCCCGGATACCATATGGGTCTAGTCCGTTTATTGGTTCATCGAGGATTAGTAGCTTGGGGTTATGAACAAGTGCTCGAGCGATCCCCAGTCGCTGCCTCATTCCTAATGAATACTTGGAGACGGGCTGTGTATTCGAGATATTAAGCCCGACAATATCAAGGGACCATCCGACGCGCGCTATGTCATTCTCTAAACCCATGTAGGCCAGATGAATTTCTAAATTCTGTGCTGCTGTTAAGTGTTCGTAAAAGTAAGGGACCTCGATAATGCTTCCGATATTCTTCACAATCTCACTTCGATTGAGTGACATCTCTAAGCCAAAAACCTCTATCTTACCGTTAGTAGGTGTCATGAGACCGGCTAACATCTTAAATACAGTGGTTTTACCAGCCCCGTTCGCTCCTAAAAAAGCATAGACAGTCTCGGAATGAACCGTAATTGATCCGTCCTTAATGATCTCCTGGCCTTGAACTGTCTTGATTAAATGTGCTGCACGCAACGCAATTTCGGCCAAATCTCGCACCCCTTGTTGTTTATTGGTGATGGCTGATTGTCTTTAGGAAATTCTCACTTTATTGATTGAGCTTGCCTTTAAGTTCAGCTAAATATGAGCACTTGCTGTAGATTACGCTTTAACACCTCATTAACAATTCCGATGACTTCGCTTTTATGGCTATGGATAAAGAAGTGCCCTCCATCAATACCGTAAAAGTCGCAGGACTTTGCTGTAAACTGCCTCCAACCCAAGTAATCTTGAACCGCGAAATTGGGATCTTGAGTTCCGTAAATAACAGAGAGATCAAAATCCCATTCCGCCTCCAGTGACTTGAAGCAGTAGGTTTCAAGTGCTTGAAAATCCGAACGGATGATAGGCATAAATAACTCACACAACTCTGGATCATCCAATACTTCATCTGCCGTTCCACCTAGCTCACGAATCCGATCCTTGAAAGCAGAGGTGCGCAAACTATGAATTGGTGTACTTATCTCGTTTTGAGGTACATATCGGCCGGAAAAAAAGACGTGTAGAGGGTTTGGGAGTCCTCCCTCCAATTGCAACTTACGAAGAAACTCGTAAATAACTACCGTACCCATGCTATGACCAAACAATGCATATTGGCATGCACTCTCACTTAGTACTTGTGAGACCTGCCTGTATGCATCTTTAACGATTGTATCCATCTCATAGCAAAGTTGATCGTTAATCCGAGGACCTCTACCAGGTAATTCAATAGGCACTATTTCCATGTCGTGATGCAGGTCTGCTCTCCAACTTTTATAAAATTGCGCGGAGCTACCTGCATAACCAAAACACAATAACTTAATGCGACTCAATACCCATTCACACCCTTTGCTCGGCTTACAGACATCCCAAAATTTGATATTTTTGATATTTTATATTATAATATAATCACTTCCAAAATTTGAATAGAAAGAGAGATCTTTTCGCTCATGAACTATCCTGCTATTCTGCCCTTGTGCAAACGATTTGGTGTAAGAGGGCTAATCTTGTCGGACCATCTGTAATTAAAAGTAAAGCATTTTGTAAGTTCCAGCAATATCCTAAATAGGATATTGAAACCAAATTCAAAAAGCGTTATTGAGAACTATATTCCGTATCCTAACAATGCGATGCTAATGAGCAGGAGAAAACAATGTCCATTTTCCAGAAATGCCAATTATTTGCTGACCGCTCTTGGAAGACAGTATCTGATATGCCGCGTGAAACCTTTGAATTTTGGAAAGATCAAAGCAATAATGGTGCCAAAAAAGTTACCGATCACAGTAATTTCATTCAGACTACAAAAGAAGTGCTAAAGGGTTTTGCCCCAGATATTCCATTAGCTCATCTGTTTCTTCTAACAGATCAGCAAGGTGATATCCTCTACTTACAAGGTTCACGAGAAATTTTAATTAGGCTTGAAGCTGTTGGAATAAATGTGAATGCATCCTTATCTGCAGCAAATGCTGGGATTAATGCCATCTCTCTTGCCATGTATCTAAACGATATGGTTGTCGTTGAAGGACACGAGCATACTTTAGAAATATTTAGAGAATGGACTTGTTTATGCGTTCCCATCCCTCTTCCCGATAATGAGGTTGGTTATCTTGACCTCTCTTTCCAAAAGGGAGTGCATATACAATTTGCTATCCCCTTGTTGAAGCACATTAGCTGGTTGATTCAGTCTAAAATGACATATGAACAACATACGGACCAATTACAAAAGCTAGAGATGTTTAACCTTTCCAAACGAGAATTAGAGGTTGCACAGTATTGGTTGTATAACAAAAGCGTTCTTCATATTTCTCACGTATTAGGGATTGCTGAAGGTACTGTGAGAAACACACTTAAAAAAGTCTATAGAAAGACAGGGGTGCATAAATAAAGGGCAATTTTTACGAAATTTTTTATAAAGAGGAGTAATCACAATAGGTGCCAGCATAGCGCTGGTCTTTCAAAACGATAATTTTTTGTAAATAAGTAGCGGAACTTAGTGGGGGAAAGAGGAACTCTTTAGGAATAGGGAAAATGAATTTGTTGTTATTATTACGATGGTTGTAACGGCGAATGGAATTTGGTTATACACTGAATCTTAATTTTTTGTTATCGCAAAGATTAAATCAACATGGCTTCTAAGTCCATTGTTATTTTTTCAGCTAACTCAGGTCTGCAATGATATTTAGCGGGGGTATTCTGGAACAATTGAATTTTCCAGAAACCCTTTTCTTTTGAGCCAATAAGGGTATGCTGGCAGTTGACGCTCGGATCAATTTTTGAATTTCCGCGAGGGACCATGCCTGCAATAGCCCTTAATATCACAACGTCCTCCGTCAGTACACGAATATCCGTTACTTTGCTGACAAACCTAGCAGTCGGATAGTGCACAAAAATAGGGTTAAGGCTTGAATATATTTTGCCCGCCCAATAACTGGGCTCCCGTCATAACTAATTAGTTCACCTTCTTCTGTAAACAACTCTGCCAGTCTGTGGGCATTTTGGTTGTCCCACGCATCCAGCAGCCGTTTGTAAAGCGTATGAACTTCAGAAACAACCATTATTATCATCCCTCCTTTTTTCAATATCTTCATCCTTATCCTTTGACAGATAGAGTGGTTGTTGCCCTAGAACGGTAAATCCCCTCGCTTTTTGCTGCACTAACCGCTTCCCTTCCCCCTTAACATAAATAGTGTACGAAGATTTTGTCATAACCGGCTAGTGAAGAAAAGTCACGAAAAAGTCACCCTCCACGTATTTTTTGAATCGCTTCGCTTCTATTTGATACATTTAGTTTTGTGTATATGTTGGAAATATAATTCTTAACTGTGCCCATGGATATATACAATTTGTCCGCAATATCTGAATTGGATAACCCGTCCTTTAGGCATTGAAGAACTTCAATTTCTCTTTGGCTGAAGGAATAACCTGATAACGTTGCTTCTGTTGTATCCGTTGTTTTAGTTAAATGTTGATGAAAAAGAACTTTTGCCACTTCATCGTTAATCAGCCTGCCGCCATTAGCCACAAGTCGAATACTTGCTGCCAGCTCCTTATAATTCATTGCCTTTAGTAGGTACCCTTCAGCACCACATCGCAGCACTTCAACTACATTGTCCATTTCCTGAAAGGTCGTAAGGACAATGACTTTCACATGAGGATACATCTGCTTAATTCTCCTGGTCGTTTCTACCCCGTTTAAGACAGGCATATTAAGATCCATTAATACAAGATCCGGTTCCTCAGTCTTAAATTGCTCCAGAAGTTGCTCTCCGTTTCCCGCTTCATGGATAACCTCCAGATCTGGTTCCAAATTTAATACAATCTGTAGGCTGGAGCGAATAAGCTCCTGATCCTCTGCAATTCCGATTTTGATTTTGCTCATACCTTAACCACCTCTCACTGGTACCTGACAGTATACAATTGTCCCCTCGCTCGGGCTTGAGACAATTTCAAATTTCCCTCCGACACTTTCTATTCTATCCTTCATACTTTCGACACCGAAGCCAGGAATTAACCGAGAAGCACCCTCCCCATTATCCTTGACGATCAGTTCAATATCTCCGTTTATATATCGGAGACTCACATCAATCTGTTTTGCATTCCCATGTTTCTTCGCATTTGTAAGTGCTTCTTGTAAGCAACGAATGACTGCAAGCTTTACAGAATCTCCAATTGCACCTTCTAGGCTCTGAACCTTGGTCGAAATTGGAGTGCCCGTCTGATCCCGCAAAATCTGATGTTAGTTGTGCGACGATCTCAGGTAGAGAATGCTTTAGCTCGGTCATTGAAAAATCATGCACAGTCTGCCTAAAATCAGTCAGATGATTCCGGCCATACGTAATAAGTTCATTTAGCCTTTGTTTGGCTTGAGACGGATCTCGTTCAATCAGCGATTCGACCGCTTCCATGGCTACGATTGTAGCAATAAGTGAATGCCCCACTGTGTCATGTAATTCTCGTGCAATTCGATTCCGTTCTTCTAAAATGGTCATTCTCTCAATCTGTCTATTGTAATGCTCTAATTGCTGATTCTTCTTAGTTAAATCCAGCTTTTGCTCCAAAATGACCTGAAAGCAAAATCCAAATGCAAAAAATATCGCATAGTTAAACCATAAACTTAAAATGAAATCGTATGTAAAATCCCCCCACATTGACATGCTCGCTGGGAAGACAATAAAACAAATCGGCAAAACCCATTTCAGAGATGTAGCTGATGAGAGTAAACCAATGATGAATAGCGGAATGACAAAATTATTGATAGCCTCCTGGAAATGAATAACGATATAAATATTAAATGAACCACTCAATACTACTTCACCAAAGATGAATAGCTTTGTTTTTACGCGTCCGGGCAAATAATATAGCTGTGGAATAACATACGCGATGCTAAACCAAGTAATCACCCACCAACTAACACCTGGAAAATCGTTAACCAGTATACTTACCAACAAAGTTACAAACCAAATTAAACGCAAAGTAACTGCAAATGTATCTACCCATCCCCAGTCGCTAATACTTCGAAAGCGCATGGCCCAATTACTCTGATTGGTTCTCATAATACACTTCCTCAGATCCTATGCCGACTTCACCGATGCTTTCTACTACCTTAACGCAGCCTAAATATCGGATTTTTTGCCACTCCCCATAATTAATAGTATTCTTGAATCCCTTAGCTACTTAATGCTTTGTTAATTTTTCTTTTGAAGGATATTCGCCAAAGAACCATAAATTCCCTTTAGTTATTCATGCATGAACTCCCTCTAAGTCATAAGAGAGTTCTCTCATAGAAATCTGAGGGAGTTTAGCAGGATAACTAAAGTCTATGTTTCCATCCTTGTGTAGTTGTCCTTTGTCCCCCTGCACAAATCTTCGATCACTCCAGGTTGCACTATCCACTATCCCAAGCATTTATGAGTCATTGTGTTAGGCGTCGATTATTAACCTATACGGCTATTTAGAGCCGTCCAAATGATGATTCAGCTTTCCGAGCATTTAAATACCAAATGGTATCTATATACCCTTTAAGGTTGTGGTGCAAAGCTCTAATTCATGATAACGTAATCGATAATGAAGTCATGGGATGGAGCAACTTACTTTGGAAACCAAATTGGATTTATTTAAATGGAAGCAATATGAATCATCAAATCATTTTACTAACCGTGAGATGGTATTTAAAATATAGTTTAAGCTATAGAGACATCGTAGAAATGATGAGCGAGCGGGGTTTAAAGATATCCCATACAACGATCATGAGATGGGTCCATGAGCTTGGACCCGAAATAGATAAACGAATCCGCAGCTATTTGAAACCCTCAAACGATTCGTGGCGTACGGACGAAACCTACATCAAAGTCAAAGGTCAATGGAAGTATTTATATCGGGCAGTTGATTCTATGGGGAAAACGATTGATTTCATGTTATCTGAAAATCGTGATATGACGGCAGCCAAGCGTTTCTTTACAAAGGCTTTGTCCTCGCCACATAATCAAATACCTCGTGTGGTCACTTTGGATAAAAAACCGGCATATCCACCAGCCATACAAGAATTAATAAATGAAAAAGCCTTACCAAAAGAAACCTTGATTAGACAGACAAAGTATCTAAACAACATTGTGGAGCAAGATCACCGGTTCATAAAGAAAATCACAAAACCAATGCTTGGTTTCAAATCGTTTCTTACAGCGGATCAAACGTTAAAGGGAATTGAGGCTTTACATAAAGCCTTTGCAGCAAAATGGTTGCCTCTATACTTTTCTAATATTGAATATCCTATATGCCCACCATAATAAAGATTTTCATTATAGCCAATCCGAATATCTATTTTACCTACGATTTCATTAATACCAGATGGCGACAGCGGACTTATTGAGGTTATCAGGGAATGTTGGTCACAAAAAAATCGTCGTAGATGGCTTTTCACCGTAGAAATACTAAAAGAAATATCGGATCACAGTCGAGTATTTTTCTTACTTGCATCCGAAGAGGTTGTACGACAAGATTATTTTAATCGCGAAGAAAAACGTGACATGCTGGAGTGCATCAACGGGCTGAAACATCCAGAAGCAGCTATTGAAAATGTCTTTCGTACAATGTTGTATAAGCATGAAGAAAATTATAAAGCTATTCGGAACAGTGGTTTTAGATATATCGCTAGAAATATACTCAACACTAATCCATTGGATTTAATTCGGGACGTCGAAGAACATTTCGGATTTGATAGATAAAATTCACTTTAATAACGTTTCTAGAGCTTTGGCAATTCGCGAGGCTTTTTCTAATTATCACATTGCTACTTATTAAGCATTCCTGCCCGTTAGTTCAACGAACTCCTGTAATTAGACCTAATCTGACATAATAACAAGGTTTAAGGCAACTCTTGCTTGTTCGACTGAATATGGGTTTTCTCTAAGGTCGAAGGTAACTATCTGACCTTTGCTTCCCATTTTCTGTCGGGACTTTCTTGCTGAATTTCTTCAAATATCTCATTAATTGAAGTAGATGTAACCTCTATTCCTGCAGCCAATAATGTTTCTCTATAAATTTCATAGTGACTATAAGACAATAGTTTTTTACCGTTGAACTTATATGCATTTGCTGTCGTCAATGCTTGTTCCCCCGTTCAACATAAGCCTAGTAATATTTTCCTAGTATATCATTTTCAGTAGTTTTCTGTCGATTAAGATAATTACAACTTACTTACTAACTTTAATGAACTTGAAATTCATCCGACCAAATCGTCTTTCTTGTCAGATCGATTCCATTCCAGACACAGACTTAGAAGTATACCAGCTATAACAGACCATTACTGCTTCAGTGAAGCAACCTTTACTACATTTTAAAATTTAATCCAGCCAGCAAAGAATAAAGAGTGCGTCCGCTGTTAAAACCAGCTTTTTCAGTTTCCATTACCAATTCCAATGATAATAGAATATTTTAAGTCGAGGTCGGAGAGAGTCAGAATTACTTCCATATTCCATATTTATTTTCAAGTCAATTTCAGACTTTCTTTTCTAATTCCATAAATTTTTAGTTTTTTCTTCAGATACTAACACTAGGACACCAACTATAATATTTAGATACAAACTTTAATGTTACCTGACATATTTCTTATTATTAATTCTTTGAAGCCCGTCCTCTTCACTCAAGTTTCTGAATAAAAATTGATTTTTAACTTCATTATTTCACTGATCTCTCGCTTATCTCCCTTATGTAACTTTCTAAAATTTAAAATTAAATCCAGTTCATTTTTATCTATTCGTGACATAAACACATCAGTAGGTTCTTTTTTAGTTGTATCGAATAAAAGCCATTCTAAATCTACTTCAAAAATAGATTTTAAAGACAATATAGTTTCAAGTGATGGGAGATATTTGTCTGTTTCCAATTCACTTAGTGTTCCTTGTGAAATGCCATTTTTTTTGGAAAACTCACTTTGATTAAATTTATTTATTTTACGGATACTTCTTATTTTTTCCCCAAGTGTCAAAATATACCACCTTCTTATCTTATAAAAATAAAACAGTCCCGACGCGGACATAATCATCATCGGGACTGTTTCTGAGGGAGTTTATCTTTTGTAGCTATAAAATTAAAATTGTGTACTAATGAATCACTGCTTTCCTACATTCTTTACTACTATCCGACTTTGTTTACTACTTTCCAGCATTCTTTACTACTTTCCGATATTTTTACATAGGGACAATTGTCTGAAGAAAATAAAGTATTAGACTGAAGTTGTTGATCTGACGCAGTTTTTTGGTTACAAAATCGTCAGATATTGAGAAATAAGTATTAGACTAACTAATTCTAAAGTAAACTTTATAAGTAAACAGCAGAAAATAAAGTTTTAGACTCCCGACCTTATTTATGTATTTGTTATATTTTTTTAAAATATGCCATAAAATGTTTCACGAAAGGTTTCTTTGTAGAAAAGTTCATTAACTCCTGCTCTTGCTTGATATGCAATATAGCGGTTAATAATATTTTGAATGTAATCTTTTCTCAACGTAGCAACTTTCTCAGTAGTTCTAGCAACTTCATCTACTTCGAGTGAAACTACGTTGTAGAAGTCCCATTTGATAAACTTAACTGCCTTATCACTTGTAAATGGGACACCAGTACAGCAAGAATTTTCACTATCATTTTTTAAAGAAGCCTTATTTGGTTCTATGAGTTTACCGACAATAAACTTAAAAATATTCTCAACTTTTGTAGATGGTCTATGTGTGTCACAAAAAGGAGTAATACACAGTAGATACTTATCCTTATCCAAAATTTTATAGATACTCCCTGTATGAATGTTATCGCCTGTTATCTCAATATACTTTATTAACTTTGTAAAATAATATGTCTGTTCTAAAAAGGATTGTTTAAACAGAGCTTCATCGTCAATAAAATCAACAACTAGTACTAGGGCCAAGATAAATTCATTAATTTTAGTGTTAAGGGCCTGATCTGGCGATATAGAGATTACACTCAACTTTAGCTTTTCAAATGTATCTACTTCACTATCATTAATTGCCTTTTTAAGTTCAACTAGAAAAGCACTATTTCTAAATAAGTTTTCAACAACTTCTTTACCCTTTAAATTTACAACTTCACAGAATTTTTTCATAACTGCAAGATTTATCGAATCGCTATTCAGTTTCTCCATGATCTTTTGTTTTTTTATGCTAAATAAAAGGTTACTTGCCTTATATGATGATTCATCAGAAAGAATATTCGATAATAATGTATCATCCAAAAACTTGGGTATACCTTCATTTTTTATATCTGATGATAAGATTTGAGTAAGTAACACTTTTTCAAACGGAGCATTAAATTTGTGAATTGCTTTTGTAATACTATTCTCAAGCCTGCTAGCACTATCCATTATATGAATAGGGATACATTTATCCTTCAAGAGAATTTTGGAAATCATTTCAACAATTTCTCTTGGTTCTGTATTTTTTCTTATAATAAACCCAAATAGTGAATTTCCCTCTGTCTTTCCTTTTTCTTGAAAGAAGAAGTTTTCTTGATCAATTACATCAAAATGAGCGGTGACAGCATCAAGAACTTCCTTACTATTTTCTTGTGTATAAATCACAGCACATTTTAATCCTACTAGCTGATCTGCATAATAATTTAAAATTTCAATTGCAGCTTTTCCGGGCTTATCAGGCGATTCGGGTTTATATCCTTCTAAATTCCAATCCACAAACAGTAGCTTTGATGTATTTAACACCTTTGAAAGAAATTGCATTTGAACTCCTACATCTTGAGTACTGTATTTATACGGATAAGCGATAAATCCATCTAAAGTCAACTGCTGCAAAAGTTTTTGAGGACGTGAATCTAGATCACTTTCCTCCGTGACTGCAACTTGACCTATTACTAAATCATCTGGCAGTTCACCTAAATCCTGATCAGTTAATTCAGGCAATATAATTTCTTCGAAATTCATTTGGTCATCAATAATAACGGCATTATCAAAATATCTCTTTACAATATCTTCAACCTGCATAAATTGATTCATAATTATTCATCCACTCCAAGTGATTCCAAATTAAATTCTATACAAAAACAAGCACCTTTATATGGTAAAATTTCTTCACCAGGATTTATTAAATACAGTTTATGGCCCCGTGCCTCTAAAATGTCCCTCGATAAAAATAAACCTAGTCCTCTTCCTTCAGCTTTTTTGGTGAAATAAGGTTCAAATACCCTGTCTTTATCTTTCGGATCTATTCCAGGGCCGGTATCGTGAATGTAAAATTTATCCTCTGAGTTCATATAGAAGTGAATTTCTTTTTGTTCTTGATTTAAAACCCAATATATAGCGTTTGAGACAACATTGACAATAGGAGTGAATAAAACAGAGTCTGTTTCTTTCAGAAATGCATTTTCAGGTACCTTTATGAATGTTTTAATTTGATATCTTTCTAAATCAGATTCAAAATATTCCAAAATACTATTTATGAACTGTTTTAAAAATATTTTTTCTTTCCTCGCTCTTACTTGTCGATATAAGGGATTCATTCTTTGATGTAATCTTTCCAAAGATTTAAATGCATTTCTAGTCTTCTCTACAACAGGAAGTGCTTTAGTTTTACTTAGAGACCTGTAAAGGACATTTAAATTCTCTTGTATGGTACTGTAAAGAGCATTAAATTCGTGGCTTGTAAGTTCTGCTGCTAAACCAACTGCAGAAAGATCGCGATACATAGTAACCTCTTTTTTCAATAATCCAATAAAATCATTATCAGAATTTAAAACTAATCCATCTGATATTCTACTTTCTAAATCCTTAAAGAGGGCTTTAATGTTTTTAGTCGCATCAAATTCTTTGACTTCTTGTGCCAAAAGCAATATATCTTTTTGTAAAATAAGCATCCGACTTTCATACTCTTTTAGAATACTTTCGGCTTCAACTTTAACTTCTTCTGGATTAAGCAAAAAATCGAATGATTGTAATTTATCTATCACCTGATTTAAAAGAATCTCAATTTGTTCCAATTCTCTCATACTAGGATTCAGAAAGTTTTTCCTTTTTTCTATTAATTTGTTCTCGTAAACGGCCAATACATTACTAGAAATTGTATCAATTTCGGATTTGAACGAGATTATTTGATCATCAATTATTTCTTTGAAAATACTTTCAGTAGTTGATTTCCTCCATGAAATAGCTTGAGATATCTTATTAATTAGGTTTGCTACCTCATTATCTTCTGGACCATCTTCTTCCTCTTCATATGAAGGTTCCTTAATAGCACTTATGCAATCATCTATATAATTTATCAAGCTCCTCTTAGACTCTGCCATCTGAACAATTGTTTTATCAATTTGATCCATTATCTCCAGCGGATGAGAGTATCTAGAGTTATACGATATTTGGACAATCTCTAATTTATCTGCTAAATCATATAATGTTTTTTTCAACCTATAAAGATTCTCTTTAAATTCATAGCTATTGCTACTATCAATGTTTAGCTTGCGAGTATTTGATGATAATTTCAAGTCAATATCATTTTTAACTTGTTGGTACAAAAAATTTAGTCTAGAGGAAAAGTCTCCTAATAAAGACGATAATTCACGGAAATACTGACGTTCTCTTAATTCTTCTTCTCTTTGTTGCTTTATCATCCTTTCTTCTTTTTCTCTATCTTCTTGTAATCTTTTGATTCTTTGCAATCTAACTCCATTTTCTTTCTGAGATTCAAAAAAATCTCGGGCCCACCAAATCAGAAGATTTTGAGCAGTTGTTAAAAAATGTTTGTAGTAATTATTCTCAACAAAACCTTCTCTACTTGATTTATCGATTAGATTCGGATTATTCATTTTGCTGATTTCCATAAAACCATACATTCTCCGATGACTGAATAAATAGTATCCAGCACCTTTTGAACGACGTTCTTCAATTTTCAAAAAATCATTTCCTTGTTCACCGTATGGTAGGATTCTTAATCCATCTCTAAAAACATAAATTCCACCAGAATTAATCAACTTTTCCCTCATCATTTGTAATTGCTCTCTTGTTAAAGAGGTTTGATGGTACTCTCCCTCGATAAAAAACCATTTTATGTATACTGGTCCGCAATCTATCATACTATTAGTATGAATCCCGCTAGTTAAAACAATTTTAGATACTTCATGTACATCTATACTTGACGAATTACGTATAAAAATTTGCCCAGTAAATTCTCCATTCTCTATTACTCCTTTTAATGCATAATCATAAAGCTCTATATCCTCAGGATTGAACCAGGACTCTCTTTCTAATTTCAAGCCATCAATATGGATTCTTGGAGTAAAGCTATTCTCCATTTGTTCATCTTCTCTTTTATCAAATAAATCAATTAAGTTAGTGAAAGAAACAAGCACATTCTGTAACCTTCTTTTCCTTTCCTTACGACTCTCATCTTCAATATTAACCTTATATACATTCCAATCCCAATCGTTATCAATGTTCTTGATATAAAATGTTGTTCCACCACCACGCAACTCATTAATCTTCATTCTATTGAATAGATCATCAGAAGGTGAAAAGTCATGAATTTCACCAATGATTTTTCCAGCTATTTCACCGCTCCACTTAGAGTTATTTTCAATATTTTTTATCAATTCTTCCTTTAATATATTGAAATCATTTTGTAAAAAGTGAATTATTTTATTTATTGAATCAAAGTTTTTTATTGGTATTTCAATTTCTTCCAAAAAAAGATTTTCATTTCTAAAAAGGTCCCAATGCAAATAAAGTAATGACCACACATTTTCATATCTTTTCTTTGAAACAATCAATAATTGGTTACCCAGCAATGAGATTGCTAATCTACCTATACCTTTTTCACCAATTTTCACTCTACCCTTGGACGTTCTTATAGGATTAGCTCTTACTTTTGAATATGTACCAATCGTTAGCCAGTTGTTAATAAGATCCCCTTCATCCATGCCATCCCCATCGTCCCAGACTACTATACTTTCATTTTTTATAGATACATCTATTAGTCCTTCAGAAGCATCGGCGTCAAAAGAATTTCTTAATAATTCGGAAATTGCAGTAATTTCATCACGAATTTGTTGCTTACCTAACAGATCCACTGCACGGGCTTTTGTACGAAATCTAGCCAAAAGGATTCCTCTCCTTCTTTTAAAACCTTTTACTTTCCATTTTTTAAAGCTTTTATAATAGATTTCCCCAATATCTCACCAACTAAGGGGGGAACTGCATTTCCAATTTGCTTTCTAATATCGCCTTTGTTCCCCAAAAATCTAAATCCGTTATCAAAACTTTGTAATAAAGCAGCTTCTCTTGCAGTGATAGATCTATGTTCCCTAGGATGGGCAAATCTCCCTCTAGTAAAATTGTCAAACCCACCTGTTATTGTAGGTGCTGGTTTATCCCAAGACATTCTACCGTAAACATCTGGCCAACCAGTTTTTTTCTTATGGCATGGGAGTTGGAGTTGTTTTGGTAAGCACTTTCTACCGCTGCCTTGAGGAACATATTTTATTCTCTCGATATTTTTTTCCGTAATGTTAGCAAGGCAATGATTAGGTAAATCATGATGTTCTATTCCGTCAGCTGGTGGGGCCTCTAACATTTTTATTGTTTGCCCAACAGTCCTCCAATTAGGATATTTATGCGTTTCTTTTGGGAATTTATAATTACAATCAATATCATTTCGAATTCCGATAATAATAGTTCTTTTCCTAGTTTGGGGTACTCCAAAATCCGCACAATTAATTTCGCGAACAATTATATTGTAATCATTCTCCAAACCATGTTGTAGCAAATCAAGGTATGCTTTTCCTCTTTTTTTCTTAAAAGTATCAACATTCTCCATTAAGAAAAATTTAGGTGCAATCCCCTGAACTAGCCTAATGTACTTAACAATCAATCTATTTCTTTTATCACCGTTTGCACCATCTTTTTTTTGTCTTGAAAACCCTTGACATGGGGGGCCTCCAGAAAGAAGAACCAATTCCCCTTTTTTAAGTTTGGCTTTTTTCAAAAGATCCTCAGATGTTATTTTTGAAGCATCTTCAACAGATGCATTTGGTGATATGTTTAACTTAAATGTTTCAACAGCCATAGGGTCATTATCAAATGCGTAACGAATTTTAAAACCTGACTTCTTCAAGCCATATGCAAGACCACCCGCTCCACAAAAAACTTCAATACATGTATATTTCACGTCATGTTTACCTACCAGTCTCTATTATGTTCTAGTGAATTATAATTGTATTATAAATTTAGCATATTTTCCTTCTTACGTCTTGACATATATCTCTGACCACATATTGTAATATTCTTTAACAGGGACCTCTCTATAAAAATGAGAATATGACTTTTCAACTTAGTTTTCCGGTTATTCTGAATACCCAACTTAAACAATCATCACTCCGATAATGCTTAACCTTCTCAATCTCCATCCCACTGCATCGATCAAGAATGTACTGATCCCAATGCCCGCCTTTTTCAACCAGTCCTTCAAGGAGCGACTTGATGTTCTGCTCTATTTTCTTAAATGATAATTCCTGAATAGGCCTAAGAACCAGAGTAGAGATCGACCAATTATCCGGTCTCGCAACCTCAATTATGTATGCTGTAGATGCAACATCTACAACCTGAACAATAGCACAAGTACGGCGTGATCCATTGGGGCAGGTGGAGAAGCGCTTACCATGGGGAATTCTTAATACAGATAGGTTGATCTTAGCAGACATCGTTTCCTTAAGAACCTGAATCATTTCAAAGAAAGATTCCAAACCAAAAGCCTCAGTAACAGGTAACGTTTCAAGTGTCTGAAAATCAATAGGAGGCGTATCACCGCCAACAGCAGAATCCTGGGTGCTAACTTCTTCCAACGAACCTGAGTTTTTCCCGCCTCTGCCTGTTGTAACTATAGTGTCGCTTCCTGTATTTGAAAGTTTGGTATTTTGCTTTCTAGTTGTCACAACTGGTGAGTTGGAGAAACGTAAAAATGTAGGCGGCGCCTCTAATACATCTTGATTAGTATCCTCTTTTGCATCTTTGCTTTCATCAATCAGTATGTAATCATCATTATCTGGCTTTGAGGTTAAACGCATATGTTTATCCCCGTTCCTGGTTTCAATCCGATTTTTGGATGGATGCCAAAATATGATCTTCTTATGCGGATGCCTAAATCCACTGAACCCAATAATCTCTTTTACCAGAATATAATCAAAAGATTTCTCTCCACGAACATACATTTCAATAGGGCCGAGATCAGGTAAATCCACATTTAAAGGAATCCCCTTCTTTAGCGCAGCGTTGGGATTCTGTGGAGAACTCTTGATTGCCTGACTGAAGATATGCTGGTATACAGAGTCCCACATAGCTCTTACACTAACATCACTGTATATCCATGACATATGCTGCGCATTGCTTTCTGTAGCCAATTTCTGTGGGACACGTTTACTCATGTCAAAGTATAGCGTTTCGTCGTTAACTTCATTCCTATCTACAAGCAGCTCTAATCCATGAGGCTGAAGTAACTGAATTGCCAAATTTCTTGAATTTATAAACATTGCTCGAATGAATTCAATGACTGGAATACAATATGTGAGTCGATTCACTTTAAATTGAATGATGTTCTGTAATCCTAATTCAGGATTTTTCCCGAAATCGATTAGACGTTTTGGTAGTTTAAAACCATTCGTTACGATACCTTGATTGAAATTATTAATGGATAGTTGATAGGGTGATCCACTTATCGGCTTTACAGGATTATATTTTCCATCAGTATATAACTGTCCAATACGTAGATTGGGGAGGGTACCCCATGGATATGAAACAATTTTTGTACTCATAGATGCCGTTCGGAAAGCAACTTTAATTCGCCAGTTCCCGTTGTAATCCATATAGGGTGAACCAAACCAGAATAGTTCAACCTCTTTATTTCCAAATAATGTATCACTTAGAGTTAATGATGCCATTGTTTCACCTCAATAGTTGAAAGAGGGTGTGTAATGACGTTATTACCAATACATCGGTTAATCTCATTTTCCACGACTTTAAGATAACCTGGTCGAAGTCCAGCCTTCTTTGCAAGTTTCCACCTTTTCAACGGCCATTCACCCTTCATTTGTTCAGCAGCCCAGCGCACTCGTCGACATTGAAACTGAGCAGTTGATTCGAGATAAGTAGCCAGAGTATCTATTGTTATAGGCAACTTGTCTTTGTGTTTTTCGAGCATACTTAGTTTCCCAATTCGCTTGCCGACTACTGAAACACGTATTCTAACAGGTTTATTGTCACTACTCGCAAGGAGTTCCCTGCATACATTCTCAATCTGCCAGCTCAGTTCTAAATCGCGCTTTTCCCAATCGACACGAGCCTTTTTGTATTCCGTGGATTGAACTGATTTTGATGATTGAACTTTCTTTATCTGATTCACTTTCAATTTACTTCTTTGTTCTATAACTGCTCCACCAGAATATTTTATAACCGTCTTTGTATCCACTCCAAGAACCCCAGCTGTTGAACGATAGGAGAGACCTGCTTGCAGACATTCGTGAAGCTTGCTTAACCAGTTAGGTCCAAAAGACTTAACCCTTCCTTTGTGGAATTTATCCTCTTCATTCTGATCTGGCCCACGTCTTGAATAAGAGAATCCACATTCGCAAACAAATGTTCCAACAGGTCTTCCAGTATCTGAGCAACGAGTGACCACACAATTCTGTATGACAGCCGTCTTATAGTGCTCAGATGCTTTGTTTAAGCAGGGCCAGGGGCCTTTGCCAAATGGACTATGAACTCCCCTCGATTGCTCTAAAAAAGCCTTAAATGAACCGAACAGAAAGCGTATGAGGAGTATCTGACGTAAAGGATGAACTGTATATCTCATTGATCTTGTTGCACTTGCTAACCAAGTGTGGTCATCCTGTTTTGGGATGCTTTCAAGCTTGTCCAGCAGATCATAACTAAAGAATGAAATGAATTGTTCTCTTAATTTTTGTTGCCTTATACGTTCCGCTGCAGTCAGAAGACCTAACTCTGACAAGCATGACAGCAATAAAGGTTTGGAATTATAGAGCTCTCGTTCTTCTTTCATCTGCAGTAGCGCTTGAACATCCATAGCGATGGCTAATAAACGTTCAAAAGTATTATCAGATATGTTTTCTAAAACCGGAATTGAGCGGAACATCCTTCTCGAAATAGGAAGAACAGTAAGGCCATATCGTTCCGAAACTGGATTGGTTATTTGGTGCAGAATAGCACCATGTTTAGGGCAAATCCATACGCCAGGGAGTTGATGGTTTCTGTGCCAAAAAGGCTCACCGTATTGTTGAACATCTTCGTCATAACATGAAGGGCAGTAGTGTAATTTGCTATCTCGATCAAAGGTGCTGGCTGTAATTCCAACCAGTGCATGGATTCCTGAACCATCCCCACTCTCCATCAATTTACGCAATAAAAGGGCTCTCTTTCTTGGCATAAATGGTGCATAGAACGGATAGAAGGTATGCTCATCGATCCATTGATCAACCGATATATCCTTAACTATATTTCTACGAGAAAGTTCACCTATATGGCTGGGCAGATCAATCGTTGCAATAACATTTTTAGTTCCGTATACATCTTTGAGTGTCCATTTAGGACTGCTGTTGTTTGATCTAATATGATAACGGGCAACGACACTATACAGAAGTTCATCGGGATACGGAATTGGCAATTCACATCGTCCATTCATCTACACACAACCTTATCCGAGGAACTCCATTGGATTTTTAATATACCCAGCTACTTTAAGCGCATCATAGTTTGATTTCTGCTGTTTCTTCCCTTGGGCAGTAATAACTCGTAAGTCGTTAGGCTCTGTGGGCAACACTTTAGATTTGTTCTTTCTACTTTGCTCTGACGACTTATTTGAGGCTGCACTTTGATTCAACAACACTAGCTTCAATGCTTCCTTGTGAAGATCCACCGTATCTGCCTCTTGTATATATTTCTGTGTTACTTCTTTAGATGAACTAAGAGCTATAGAAGCCCCAAAGCCGGCATCTACAAGCCACGCACTTAACTCATTCACAGTCTGTTCAGTAATATCGTAACCAAGTTCTGTCCGGATCGTTTCCAAGCGCTCAGCTTGCCGTTGTTCGGCTTCTATCCGATCCAAGTAATCATCGATTGAAACACTATCGTAAATGTCGGCAAACTTTTGAATCTGTACTTTTTTCCCAGAGCGTAGAGCCTCCAACGCAGGCCGTATCAAGGTTAATCGGTCTTTGGCCACAGAACGAATTAATTCCGGTGTAATTTGTTTAATTCCTTTATCTAAGGCTCTCCATTGGGTTAGCATGAACAGTTTAATGGCAATGTCTGAAATCCCCTGAGACTCGTCATACATCACATCAATAAATTCCTGGTTTAATGCAACCTGAATGTCAGTCCACTGGTATTTCCAAAGACCTTGTAATAGCCACTCCCATTCATCATCTTTCTTGAAATGATGCCAAGTGGCATCTCCCTGACCACTATTGCGCCGGGCATTTCGAAACTCTCCGTTCAAGGCAGGAAGAGCTTTATAGGTTCCAACGAGGATTACCGGCAAGCCAATCGTGTTAACTAATTGAACAAAGAAGTTGAGCATTTGCGCTGCGCGGTCATCTTTAGCTTCCTGCAAATTTTGAATTTCATCTATGACGAGCACACCAAGGCAATGTACAGCCGCAGCCTGTGCCATTATAGGCAATAACTCATCCGGATTCCTTGTTGAATTCTTTTTGTAATATCTAGTTCCGACCAAACTATCTACAGCCAGTAGAAAGTTAAGACATAATCCTCTTATCGAGCCATCATGCGGGCAATCCATCTTCAACCAGACAATTTGAAATGGGGCCGGCATATCTTGACCTTGATACTTCCGATGCAAAATCACTTGCGGATACATTTGCAGAATACGCAATAGACTACTGGATTTACCAATCCCCGATATTCCAACTAAAGCAAAGCCAGCTGAGGTTGGTGTGTTGACTGGATATCCGCTCGTCTTCCCCTGCATAATCAGCTCATAGGCATCCTTGCGGGCTCTAAAGGCATAATTAGGGGTGAGAGGATTTCGTCCCACATAGCCATCTCTAATCAGCCTGGAAATGCTCTGCTGTAATTCTAAATGCCTGGTTAGAGGTCTGAAAAAATCACGCGAGATTCGCTGAATACAATGCAATCGAAGATGAATCGGCAAATCACGCTCTGAAGCATGGAAGATCGGCTTCGAAGCCAATTTATTAACAACTGTTTTATCATCCCATATCGGCGGAAGAGCCTCTAGCAGCGGGTTATTTCGGTAGTCCTCCAGCAACGGATCTTGATAATCTGCCTCCATGAAGTTACCACGACTGAATTGAAATAACGGAACGTCGAATTCACTCATCTTCATCATCCTCTTCATGCAAATAGGCTTTTATCTTCGAGAGATTGTCAGCTGGAGGAATGTATGCTTGTTTCTTGTCAGCAGTTTCATCACTTTTTAGAGGTACTACATTATTAGTTGAGCCTTTCCGGGCTTCATCTTGTCCCGATAGCTGAAAAGCCTCATGTTCACGATTAGCCATTCTTTCGGTAGTGCGACGCTGTCTTGTTCCTTTCACACGCTGATTGTTACTTTCTTCGCTTTGCTTAATGGCTTCATTTGTCTTCTTCGCTGCCATTTCGACAATCGCCTTCGTTTGCGCATCAAGCTCAATTTTGGAGAGCATGTTATTCACATCCTGATGCCGTCCCTGATGCCTCTCTATCTCTAATAGATCTTCAACTTCCTCAAATCTTTTATTAAAGTATCTTTCTTCACGTTCTAGCAGGGTACATGTTTCGAATCGATGGCCGTTATCCAGCCATAAATATATTTCATTAGTCGAACGGGGGTCGTAGCATACTTTAACCCGCCACGTTTTACCCGCCCTGGCCTTTACAAACCACTGCTCCCGCATCGCCAGATCAGATCCGTAATGTACACCTTTGAACTGAATGCCGGCAGCAGTAACAGTAGCTTCTCCCTGAAGCATAAGGTTGAGCTTTACAATATGTTCTGGCTGCTTTTTAAGACGCCCATTTCGATTAATAATTCCCCAGTTCCATATTTCTCTCGGGATAGGCATTACCTCATCAGCCACCATAAACTCATTCCGGTCATACCACCGCATATGATGATCATTATTATGATAAAGAATGTTGTGAATCATAATCTGAGTAAATTCACGAAGAGTCAATTTTGCATCTAGGCGATAATCCCGTTCTCCACGCTCTCTAAAACGTTCTTTAATTGCGCCTGGGATAAATCGTATGCTTCGCAGGTTCGCTAGTCGGAACTGCTGCTCCACAATCCCTTTCCAATCTGCCCGGTAGGGAGGAGCGTTCTCGACATCTACGCCCAGAACATCAATAAGTTGGCTTGGCCTGGTTCCTTCAAGTTCTCCACGGTCAGCTGTTAATTTTTGCGGCAAATGGCTGCTCAGCCAGTCCTCTGGATCAATATTAATACCATATTGAGCACAGAAATTCACTTTATCTGTTGTGGTATTTGCTAATGCCATCATCGCACCAATCCAGCTTGGTCCTTCGAGACCGATGTAAATCCCTGCAATATATCGACTAAACACATCTATCACAATGTAGATAATAGGTCTCCCAATAATCCATTCCCGGCGATATTCGCTGACCAAATATACATCTGCTACAGTAGCATCAATTTGAAATCGGGAACCTGGACCAAAACTCTCGTAAGTGGAACTGCCAAGAATGGGGCGGTAATCTAGTGAGAATCTCTTTTTGCCATGCCTGCTTGTAATCGTATCTTCCAAGTTCATTTCTTTGTTGAACCAATATTTGTATTGTCCGAAAGTCGGCAACTTATCAGGAGGTGGAAGAACCGGGATAAGCGCTTGGCCCTCTTGCCTGAATCCGGATGCAAAGAATTTTTCTAGTGTCTTCTGATAAGCATGCTTAAGAGGAGATTTGTCTTTATTGTTATAAAATAGCCGAATTCCTGATCGCAGCAACTGTTTGATTTCTTCATCGATATTAATACCTACAGGTTCATCCTCAAATTTCCTTGGTCGGCCACGTTTGCTTTCTTTAGCTGCTCTGTCGTTCCCTACATTTCCGCAATTATTAAAATGGGGTAATAGGGCGTTCTTCATCTTGCCACCTTGCCAATATCTGCGCAAATAGCGATAGATGGTACTTTTATGTATTCCTGTTCTTGCTTGTACTTCCCTGATTTTCAATCCTCTAAATCCCTTTTCGAAGCAATCCGGCTCGTCAGTTACAATATCTTTAATCGCGTCCCATGATTTATCACGAATAAGTAAATGTTCACTATTTATATCAGAATCTAGCAGAGGGATATTATCATTGATCCAATCAACCTGTTTTAGCAAATCCGCCTTAAAAGCCGCAGTATATTCAGAGTAGGTTCTCATATTAGGTAAAGCTTTTTCGTCTCCCATTACAATGCAACAGAGCAGATCATCGACAGGTGAAATCCACAAAATACGTTCAACACAACGGTCTTCGGAATCAGAAGATTTCCATTCCACAACCATATTTTCATAGAGTGATTGCACAGTATTCATCCACCTTTTGCTAGTTTCTCTTCTGTTACATTTATCATGAAATCTTTCGCAGGATGCGATGGGATAATTCTTTCATTCATATTTACGGACCAGATTTTCCGGGCTATAAAGTGACGAAACAGAGCTAATGACGTTCCTATCTCTAATCCGAGTTGTTCATCGCAGATTGAGCAACCTCTTGCTATGTTTTCTCCAGAACTTAAACGCTCGGAAAGTATCTTCTGTAGATTTTGAATAACGAAAACGCCTAATTCAGAAACATCGTCATTATCAAACTCTTTGTGTACCCACTCAATATTTCTAATCAGAATATCAGGCAAGTCATGGTCGGTGATAATTCCCCAATCCACATGGCGTTCTGCCCAATAAACTCGCTCTATTTCAAATTTTGCAATCGTGCGTTCATTTTCCAATTCAGAGAAAGGTTTTACCGTTCTGGCATATTGCTTTTCTTTGTAGGTGACTAAAAAATCAGTCGTCATCACAATAGCAATGCCCGTTTTGGGATCAGCAGGATGCTTCACACCTATTCTTTCAGCTATCAATTTTGTTTCTTCCAGAGGTAGGAGAGGGAACTGCTCACGAATATCCGATACATCATCTGAGTAATCCAGAAGATAACAATAGTCACGTTCAATATCTGAAAGAAGCTCATGTCTTCGGCCAGTTGTCCAGCCTACCCCACGAGTGGCTCTGCCTTCTGAGGGAACATCTTGAACCCGAAGCCATGGAATATAGTCTTTGCCTGTTCCTTGACCTCTTCCTTCTTTAATAAAACGATCTATTTTTGCTTCTGTGATTTCCCGTTTTCGTTTGGCCATTATGAACCACCCCCAAAATCAAAAAATGAGACTGCCCGAAGGCAGCCTCAATTAGAGTCATGATGTATATTCTGGATGTCAGTTCTTTAGACAGTTGAAGAGCTTCTAGTAGTAGTATTACCGAATCCGTCAGTCTAATACTTTATTTTCCCAGTCTACAACTTTATTTTCTCAGTCTAATACTTTATTTTCCGAGTCTAACACTTTATTTTTCAGTCTAATACTTTATTTTCTTCTGACAACACTTGTAACTATAATTCCGGTCCTACTCCACCGTAACGCTCTTCGCCAAATTCCGTGGTTTATCCACATCGTGGCCCAGAGCCAGCGAAGCGTAGTAAGCCAGCAATTGCAGCGTAACTACGGACAAAGCTGGTGTCAGCAGCGGCAAGGTCTTAGGAATTACAAAAGCTTGATCAACAGATCTAAGCAGGTCATTTACATGCTCTTCGTGAGTAACTGCCAGCACGTCTGCGCCGCGGGCTTTCACTTCTTTGATGTTGCTGACGGTTTTCTCAAGAACGGATTCCTGGGTTGCCAGTGCAATAACAGGAACGCCTTCTTCAATCAGGGCCAGCGTACCATGCTTCAATTCGCCCGCAGCGTAAGCTTCGGAGTGAATGTAGGAGATTTCTTTCAGCTTCAGCGAGCCTTCTTGAGCTACAGCGTAATCTACGCCGCGGCCGATGAAGAATAGGTGCTTATGCTTGGAGATTTGCTCCGCATAGTTTTTAATAGCTTCTTTTTGTGCCAAAATCTCTTCAACTTGCTCCGGCAGAGCTTGCATAGCTGTCAGAATCTCTGCAACTTGCTCTTGGTTTTGTGTGCCGCGCACTTCAGCCAAATACAAACCCAGCAGCGTAAATGCGATCAGCTGTGAAGTGTAAGCTTTGGTGGAAGCAACAGCAATTTCCGGTCCGGCCAGGGTAACGAGTACATCATTTGCTTCCCGGGCAATGGAACTGCCAACCACGTTAGTGATCGCCAGTACATGCGCACCGTTTGCTTGACCTTCACGCAGAGCCGCCAAGGTATCGGCCGTTTCACCGGATTGGCTGACTACAATAACCAATGTTTCCGGGGTAACGATTGGCGCACGGTAACGGTACTCCGAAGCGATGTCATTCTCTACTGGAATACGTACCAGAGTTTCGATCAGATTGCGTCCTACAAGACCTGCATTATAAGCAGTACCGCAAGCGACGATTTGGATGTTGCGGATGTTTTTGATTTGTTCTACTGTCAAATTCAGCTCCGGCAGAATAACCTGATTGCCTTCGGCATTCATACGGCCGCGCATAGTATCACGGTAAGCTTTAGGCTGCTCATGGATTTCTTTCAACATGAAGTGCTCGTAGCCGCCTTTTTCCGCTGTTACAGCATCCCAATCGACAGTAATCATTTCCCGAGAAATAAAGTTGCCTTCAATCGTCATCAGTTCGACAGCATCCCGTGTCAGGACGGCCATTTCGCCGTCGTTCAAAATATATACGTTTCGGGTATATTCGAGCAAAGCCGGAATATCAGACCCGATAAAGTTTTCACCTTCGCCAAGACCGATAATCAGCGGACTTGCTTGACGCACAGCCACCAATTTATCCGGTTCGTATTCAGTCAGCACGCCCAGCGCAAACGCACCGCGCATGTAGGTAATTGCTTTTTGTACCGCTTTGACAATATTTCCATTGTATTCGCGCGCGATCAGGTGGGAGATGACCTCAGTGTCGGTTTCTGAGGAGAAGTGGCAGCCTGCAGCCATCAGCTCTTCCTTCAGATCCAGATAGTTTTCGACAATGCCGTTATGGACAACCGAGAACTTCTGGCTCTCATCCGTATGCGGGTGGGAGTTCTCATCCGAAGGCTTCCCGTGGGTTGCCCAGCGTGTGTGTCCGATTCCTGCACTGCCTGTGAGCGGACTGGTTTCCAATCTTGCTTCCAGGTTCGCCAAGCGACCCTGTGCCTTAACAACCTGCAGTCCTTCTTTTGTAAACACAGCAATACCAGCGGAATCATACCCACGATACTCCAGCTTCTTCAAGCCCTCGACCAAGATCCCTTGCGAATTCTGATTACCAATATATCCGACAATACCACACATTATATTTTCCTCCGTCCATTTTATCGAAATGTGGCGGCGTAAGGAAAGAAACGTGCCGTGCGGCATGTTTTGAGAAAAAGCTAATATTCTGTTGCGCCCTAACCCAACAAAATAAACTGTGACATATATTTATCGTTCATGAAATGTACAGCCTTCTCCTCTGCCGTAGCAGACCGCTCTTACGATTACGCACATCCATGAATTATGATTTCTGCTGCACCCACGAAAGCGTTGTGTGAAAGGTCGCCCTTCCATTTTCCGCTTTCGTTTACGGCTCTGGTGCATCACCGGGAGGTCCCCGCCGAACATTTCGAACACCTCCACCTCGTCAGCTTACATCTGCCGTGATCCGGTTCAGCCCTGCCACCTGAGTGACAACCTATTGGCTTTCCCTTCTCCCCCGCGCAAGACCAAGCTCTGGCGCTTGTATAACGAACCTCACGACCCCCGCTTTCCTTCTCGAATGACACTTAATCTATTATATGCACCTTACACCGCTTTGGCAATGACCTGTAGTTTATTAACACTATAAAAAGCCGGTGAAACGAAGTTCAGGCTCTCCGCACACCGGCTATAAATGGTTCTGGATATGAATTATACCAATTCGCGCTGCACAACTTCCACAATCTGTCCTACAAAAAAGTCGAGCTCAGCCTTATCCGGCCCTTCCGCCATTACGCGGATTAGAGGTTCGGTACCGGATGGTCGAACAAGCACACGGCCGTTATCGCCAAGCTTGCCTTCCACTTCAGTAATAGCCGCTTCAATAGCCGGGTTATTCGGATAATTGGTCTTATCCTGTACACGTACATTAACCAGCACCTGCGGATATTTCGTCATCATCGCCTTCAGATCGCTAAGCTTCTTCCCTGAAGCCTTAAGGGTATCCACCAGCTGGATTGCCGTCAGAATGCCGTCACCCGTCGTATTGTAATCAAGGAAAATCACATGACCCGACTGCTCTCCGCCCAGGTTAAAGCCCCCACGGCGCATTTCTTCCATAACATAACGATCACCTACAGCTGTCTTTGCCGTGTTCAGCGACAATTTCTCGGTAGCTTTGTAAAAGCCAATGTTACTCATTACGGTCGATACAATCGTACCGTCCTTCAGCTTGCCGGCGCGGTTCATCGCATCACCGCAAATGCACAGGATGAAGTCTCCGTCCACTTCTTCGCCGTTATTGTCGATAGCAATCAAACGGTCTGCATCCCCGTCAAAAGCCAGTCCCAAATCCGCATTATGTTTCAGTACCTCAGCACGCAGTGTCTCCGGATGTGTCGAACCGAATCCATCGTTTATGTTCAGCCCGTCAGGCTCCGCTCCAATGGAGATAACCTCTGCGCCAAGCTCTCTGAACAGTCTCGGTGCAAGCTCATATGCCGCTCCATGAGCGCAGTCCAGAACGATTTTGATATCCTTAAAGCTGTGAGAAACTGTCGTCTTTAAATATTCCAGATAGAGGTATTTGGAGTCATTATCGATGGTAACCGTTCCAAGACCTGATCCTACAGGACGAGGAAGCTCATCCGTCTCAGCATCCATAAGTTCTTCAATACGCAGCTCGGTTTCATCCGTAAGCTTGAAGCCGTCTCCGCCAAAGAACTTAATCCCGTTATCTTCAACCGGATTATGTGAAGCTGAGATCATGACACCGGCATCTGCTTTTAACAGACGTGTAATATAAGCAACGGCAGGTGTACTTACTACCCCAAGACGGATAACCTGCGCTCCAATGGACAGCATGCCTGCTACTAGAGCCGACTCCAGTAAAGGTCCGGAAATACGCGTGTCCATCCCGATAACAACCTTCGGCTTCTCCACGTTACCTGCTAATACATATCCTCCACAACGGCCGATACTGTAGGCCATTTCTGCTGTCAGTTCCTGGTTCGCGACTCCGCGTACTCCGTCAGTTCCAAAATACTTTCCCATATCTTTTCTCCTTTTATTATGCTGCTACAGCTTAATGTATTATTGTATGGCTAATTGTCTATTGTGTGTATAAAGGTGCTGTAAAAATAGACGTTAGTTTACACAGAAAGTTACGTTCCGGCTTTATTATTGGTGTTTCCGGTACTCTCACCTTGGTTAAAAGCTCCGCTATTCTCATTGCTGGCTGAAGGAGCTGGGCTCATAACCGGATCAGTACCGCTATGGGTCGGCTGCACCCCGGAAGGACTGCCCTCGCCTGAAACCGGTGCAGAGCTTGGCTCCGGTGTACTCCCGCTATTGGCACTCGGAGTTGCCGAAGCAGCCGGTGTTGCCGGGGGCTTAAGCTGTACAGTTGCAACGAGCCTCTCTCCCGAATGGCTCAGCGCTATGAATTTGGGCAGTGATACCTGCAGGGATACTTCATGAGTTCCGGCTATCAGACCGCTAACATCCGCAACAACACTTATTTTGTTCCGGTCCAATTGATCCAGCAGAGCCGGGGCTCCCGATAATGTCAGCGTAACAGCTCCACTCGCAGGATTGGTTACAGTGCCCTCCAAGCCGCTGCCTAACCCCTGCAGGATGACCGGAATCCCCTCTACAGTCCGCTCAGCAATCTCCGAGGCGGATACCATGACGTTCACTGTGTCTGGCTCAATCTTTTCCGTACCGGCTGGCGGGGTCAATTTTATTTCGACCTGATTCGTACCCGCAGCCTTTATTGTGCTAAGGTCAATCATGGCTTCATATGAAGTGATAGCTGCCAATGAGTCCTTATAGCCGTATACAACGACACTCTCTAACTCCGGTGTCACCCGGGAAAGCACCAGAGAGCTCGGGAGCTGACCTGTAAAACCGATATCCAGCGGCACGCTTTTGAAAGGAAGGGTTATCGGTAATTCCACAGATACTGTAGAAGGCTCTATAACTGCCCCTTTAATCTCGTTACCGGCACTGTCATAGGCCGCCAGCTTCATTCTTTTCTCTTTAAACGTTTCATTCTCACCGTCAAGTTCTATAGTCCCCTGCACCTTTGCAACCTTGCTCAGTTCACTGGCAGAAAGCGTAACCTCTGCTGTACCCACCGGCTGGATAACCGGCGTACCAAGCTGGTAGCCCTCTGCCGGCTCGCCTTTAGTAGCAACACTTACAGGAAAAGACTTCGTATTCCGCAGTTCAATATGAACGTTAACCTCTTGCGGCGTCATCGAAATCAGACGAACACCGTTAGGCAATGAATAAGATAACGGAATCCTCATCGTACCCGGCTTCGCATCACTTAAATCCAATGTGACACGGTAAGCATCCGAGAATACATACATGATATCGGAGCTTTTGCCGCTAACTTCCATCCTTACGCTATCCGCGTCTTTAGAATCCAGCACATATTTATCCTCATCAAAGCCGGAAACCTCAATTTTTACATTTTCGATAATTTTGGTGCTCATACTTGCGGCTGCAGGTGAAGTCGATTCACCGTCAATATGAACCATCGTCCATAAAACAATACCAATCGCAAGTGCAAGGATTTTATTGAAATTATTATTCTTCATCCACTTATCCATGGCTGCTGTCCCCTTTCCGTTTCCAGAAAGCAGAACTTCTATCCTTGAGCGGAGAACTTCCCCTCAGCTCTTCATACAGCTTTGAAATAAGTGATTCTTCCTTAATATCACGCACAATTTGACCATTAATCGCCAGCGAAATCTGTCCGGTCTCTTCCGATACCACTATGGATACAGAGTCCGCGACTTCACTGATTCCGATTGCCGCACGATGCCGGGTTCCCAGTTCCTTGCTGATAAAAGGATTCTCCGACAATGGCAGATAACAGGCAGCAGCAGCAATATGATTTCCTTGCATAATAAGCGCCCCGTCATGCAGTGGTGTATTGGGAATAAAAATATTAATCAAAAGCTCTGAGCTGACCACCGAACGCATGGGAATTCCCGACTCCGTGTATTCGTTCAGCCCTGTCGACCTTTCGAAGACGATTAATGCCCCTATTTTTCTACGTGCTAAATAATTAACAGCTTTAATGACTTCACCGATTAATTTACTGATCTCCTCATCGCTTTCTGCTGTGCGTCCGAAGAATTTACCCCGTCCAAGCTGTTCAAGTCCCCGCCTCAGCTCCGGCTGAAAGATAATAAAGATGGCCAGCACCCCGAATGTAAACATCTGATTCATGAGCCATTTGAGCGTATATAAATCAAGGAGGGTACTTATCGCCCAAATAACGACCAGCACCAAAATGCCCTTCAGCAGTTGAACCGCACGGGTCCCGCGTACCATATTGAGCACTTTATAGATAATGTAGCTTACGATTAAAATATCAATTATATCTTTAATGGACTCTTTCCATGTCATGTCTGAAAAATAGCTCATTGCCTCAAACCCCCGTCATTTCATATTAGCTGGGTTTATGTAATATATCTGTTATGTGTATCATATCTAGGTTATAACGTTCACGCTCAGGTTGCAAGTTTAGGACGAAGGTTGTCCCGAAAACCGGCTTTACGGCAACAAAAAAGCGCCATCTTTCCGGAAAAAGAGGCGCAGATGATATTCCTGTTAACCAATCGCATATACTTAACGGTAGGCGACATCAGAGAACATATTCGTCACTTTATACCAGAGCCAACTTACCGCTTGGTCTATGCTTTTGACTTGCCCGGAAATATGGGCGGTTGAAGCTTGATACAGTGAACCATCAATGATGGTCACATTGCCGTTTACATCCCCGTACACCTGAGCTTTGCCGTTCTCAACGGTGAGATCTCCGGAAATGATTTTGCCGGAAGGTACAATGACTGTATCCCCCTTAATGACAACCTGATCCAGATCACTGCCCTTAACCACCAGCTGTCCGTCCTGATTCCAAAATGTAACGGAGCTCATCAGCATTACGACGAGAAATAGCGAAGCTGCAGTTAGTGCAGGATGCCTTTTAATCCAGGTAATAAAACGAGGTTCCTTCTTGGATTTCGGTAAAGAATTCATAATCCGGTGGGCAAGTTCATCCGAGGCAACAGGGTTTTGGTGCATAAGGGAGAACATCAGCATATCTGTCTGTTCCAATTCTTTAAACTTTACTCGGCAATCCGGACAGGATATAAGATGCTCCTTCAATTCCCGTTGCTGCTGATCGGGCAAGTCGTCATCCAGGTAGTCATGCATCATAGAGACGGCCAGTTTGCATTCCATAGGAGCCAATCCTTTCATGAGTGCTATTTAATTCATATCCGAAGACAGTTTTATAGGAACTTCATAACTTAATACGTACTTCAAAAGAAGACGTTTCACAATAATAAATGAAATTTTACATTTTCGGAGCCAGCTTTTTACGCAAAAACTCACGTCCGCGGTGCACCCGGGTCTTAATCGTTGTTACAGGCATGTCCAGCACATCACTAATTTCCTGTAGCGACAGATCCTGCAGATACCGCAAAATCATGACAGACCTGTACTTCACAGGCAGACTGTCAATAGCCTCGTAAATCATGCGTTGGGTCTCAGAGAGCAGCAATTCCGTTTCTGGTGTCACATTATCACTCGGAATGATTGAATAGCCGTCAATACCTTCCTGATCGTTCATCTCGGCATCCAAAGAATAGGTTGGTTTCCGCTTCCTCAGCCGATCTATGCACAGGTTAGTCGCTATCCGATATATCCATGTAGAGAACTTCTGCTTGTCATCGTAACGATCCAGATTTCTGTAGACGCGCAAAAAAGTCTCCTGAACAATATCTTCCGCCTCATGGCGATTATTCAGCATCCGGTACGCCAGATGATATATTTTATCTTTATATAGTTCCACAAGTTCGGCAAATGCTCTTTGATCGCCTTTTAGAGCGAGTTTTGTCAATCTGCCTTCCAGATTCTCCACCTGTTAACTCCCCCAGACTTGCCGTTCTTGGTACGTATGTACACATTTCCACGGTACAAGCATTTAAAGCGTAATTCAACTCCGGGTAAAAATCAAGACATGTATTGTTACCTTCTACTAAAAACGTCCACACATTGGAAAATTCAGTGATATCATTAACGCCGAGAAAGAAGAAAAGAGCCAGCCACCTGAATACAGGCAACCGGCTCTTAGCATCATGAATATAGATATGGATTAAAGCATCAGCCCGTATTACGAAGACCGGCCGCAATTCCGTTGATGGTCAGAAGCACCTCACGCAGCAGCTCCGGATCGTCTCCATCCCCGTCACGCAGCTCTCTGAGCTCGGAAAGCAATTGCACCTGCAGATAGCTGAGCGGATCTACGTATGGGTTACGCAGTCTGATTGACTCCTGAATTACAGGTACATTATCCAGAATATCCTGCTGGCCTGTAATCTTCAGGATCAGCTCCGAGGTTAGCTTGAACTCTTCTTCGATCTGCCCGAATATCCGCTGACGCGCTTCCTCGTTCTTGCCCATGCTTGCATATTCCTTGGCAATAACCAAGTCGGCCTTGGCGATAGCCATTTGCAGGGTGTCGATCAGCGTCGTAAAGAACGAGAAGTTCTCGTACATATGGCGCATAATCTCCAGGTTCTCTTCTTTCCCGTCGTAGAAGCTCTGCAGACCTGTTCCCGCAGCGTACCAGGCAGGCAGCAGATAACGGCTCTGTGTCCATGCAAATACCCATGGAATGGCCCGGAGGTCTTCGAACCGGTCGCTGTTCTTGCGTTTGGAAGGACGCGAGCCGATGTTCAGCTCTCCTACTTCAGGTAATGGAGTTGATTCTTTAAAATAGGTCAGGAAATCCGGATCACGGAAAATCAAATCCTGATATTTGGTAAGCGACACTTCGGAAATACGGGCCACGATCTCTTCCCATTTAGATTCATACAAATCCGTCTGTGGAATTCTGGCATGGATCGCCGCCGTCACCAGCGCAGATGTTGCCTGCTCCAGGCTTCGGTAGGCAATGCCCCGCATCGAATAACGGGAGGAAATAACCTCGCCTTGCTCCGTAATCTTAATCCCACCGCCGATAGTTGATGCAGGCTGAGCCAGAATACTGCGGTTCAGCGGCATTCCTCCGCGTCCCAGCGCCCCTCCGCGTCCGTGGAAAAACTTCAGCTTGATGCCGAATTTGTCCGCCGTAGCCGTAATTTGCTTCAAGGCGACACGAAGCTCCCAGTTCGCAGTAACTACGCCGCCATCTTTATTACTGTCGGAGTAACCAAGCATGATCTCCTGCATATCATTCATTGCTGTTACAGCTTGACGATAGATTGGCATGCTAAGCAGCGTGTTCATGATTTCCGGAGCTTCATGCAGATCCTCAATGGTCTCAAACAGCGGGACAGCTTGCAGCGTACATACGACAGTGCCGTCTTTATCCTTGCGGAACAATCCTACTTCTTTGGCGAATACCATAACCTCAAGAATATCGCTTGCGGCCTCTGACATACTAATTAAGTAGCTGGTAATACATTGTTTGCCGTATTCATCCTGAGCCTTGAACACGGTTCGGTATACCTCAAGGCATTCCTCGGTGCTATCCGAATAAACCTGGTAAGGTGAGGTCAACGGACGCGGATCATTAAGCAGACCCTCGAGAAGCTTGATCTTGTCCTCTTCCGGCAATGTAGAGTAATCCTCAGTGATGTTCATCTTTGCCAGAATTTCCGTCATCGCATTTTCATGTTCCTGACTATGCTGGCGGATATCGAGTGTAGCCGTATGGAATCCGAACAACTCCACTTGGCGGATAAGCTTTTTAATATAGGTGTCAGCGACATAGTCGGCATAGTGGAAGCGCAGACTGCGGTCGATAACATTCAAATCATGAATAAATTCTTCAGGTGAGGAATAGCGCTCCGGTGTCCCTTTTTTCTCGTCATCCAGAACGTTTTGAGTTTTGGAGATCATATAGCTCAGCTTGATCCGGTAAGGCTCATGATCATTACGCCAAGTGTCGACCCGATTCAGATTGATAATGCCCCGATCCTGCTCGATAGATTCAGCAAGCTCAGGAGTGACCTCGATGATGCTTGTACTGAAGCTGAGGTAGCGCATAAGCTCTCTCATGATCCGCTGATATTCCCGTATGGCCAGCTTGCGCTGCATCTGTAGAGTCTGCAGAGTGACCGATGAGGTCACGGACGGATTACCGTCACGGTCGCCACCAATCCACGAACCAAAACGGAGGTAGGTTGGAACATGCCAATTCTGGCCCGGATAGTATTTGCTCAAACAACGCTCAAGTTCCTGATAAACGTCCGGCAACACGTGAAAAATGGTCTCATGGAAATAGTACATCCCATTACGCACCTCATCGAGTACCGTTGGTTTACGATCACGAAGTTCATCCGTCTGCCATAAAGTTATTACTTCATTAAGAAGCTTCTCGCGCAGCTGCTCACGTTCCCGGAAAGTTAAGGTAGGGTTATCAAGACCCATGACATCATCAGATATCCGCTTATGAATATCCAGAATAGCCCGTCGCATCGCTTCCGTCGGATGGGCCGTCATCACTAGCTCAAGTGACAGTCCTTTGATAATCTCCCGGACCTCCTCATGCGAGAAATCACGTTCCCGAAGCTCTTGAATCGCGCGCTCTATAGATCCTGGCTGAACCGTTTCTCCAGCTGAACGTTCATAATCCCGTTTCCTGCGGATTCGGTGATTTTGTTCGGCAATATTCACCAATTGAAAATAAATGGCGAACGCCCGTATAACCTGGTGCCGGTTATCCGGATCCAGAGAATTGATCAACTCTTTAAATTCACTGTGCAGTTCAGGCAAAAACAATGAGCGCAGCGATTTGCTGGTTTCGCGGATTTTTTCCACGATTTCAAGCAGTTCGTTGCCGCCTTGGTGAACCAAGACCTCGCCCAAGATATTCCCCAAGAACCGTACGTCCCGCCGCAGCAGATTGTTAGAGTTGCTTTTGCTAGCGGTAGTCGTAAGTTCGGTCATGCTGCTCCCCCCATCCTCTTCCGGATCAATGTCTTAACATTGTCTATTTAAAGCTTTCCTCATATCATACAATAAAACAAATCGAAAATCCTCAACTTTATTGCACTGTAAAGCGACAGAGCACTTTAAGATTATACACCATTTCGACTATTTATGCAGTTGTTATTATTTATATAGACCTAAGATTATAATGGCTTATAAGTTAGACGTTTATGTAAGGTTTATGATACCGGGGAATAACGTAAAAGCCAGCCCAAAGAGCTGGCAATAGGCCGCTATCCAGAGGTTGAAGGCGCAGCATCCACACAAAAATAGCCATGTAAATGCAGCGTTCATACATATTTCACACCATCATTATGCATTATTTGGCGATTCTCATATGTTTAGATCGAATGATTAGCTGGTGAGCTACTGCGTAGGATCATCGGTCTTCAGTTTCTTTAGTACGTCCAGTGACGGCTGCATGAACTCAGAGCGCTCTTTGTCGAGAATTGCCTGTAGCCGATCCCGATCCTCCTCTGCACGATCCAGCATCTCTCGCGGCACCAATTCACCCTTCATCACCGCCCTCCACTGAATGATTACGACAAATAGCAAGATAAACACAAGCAGTACTGCAAGTCCATACTTTTCCGCAAGTGGCAGCAATCTTTCAATATCGGCTATACGTTCCGTGTCCATGTCCCCAGCTCCCTTCTCTTAAACATCTTTCACTTCGATAAAATGCCGACTTATCCAATACCGAAATAATAGTCGGGACATTCATGCCTCTGTGGTGGCGATTTCCCTCGGCGGCGATCCAACTCAGGTAACACTGATATTCATAGGTATATCACTCCTTATGCTTGAAATATTATGATATTATTTTTGCAGCTAAATACGGCATGATATGTTAAAATTCTTCTTGTTCGTATTCCGTTCCCCTTTTATAGCAATATACCACTTTTTTCCGTATACCGTAAAACCTCATATTGATCTGTTTTAGGCGGTTATTAGCTATAATGCCCGAATTATCTTGCCTTTTGGCATTATATTTCTCTTTTTTGTTTACCTCTTGGCAATAATGGCTTATATTATTAACAAAAGGTAGACAGTGGATAAGGAGTGTTGAGAGATGGACGAATCATTTGGGATATACCTGAAAAAGCTTCGCGAGGAAAAGGGACTGACGATCAACCAGTTGGCCGCAGCAGCCGGTATAAGCGGATCACAAATTTCGCGGATCGAGAACGGACTGAGGGGAATTCCGAAGCCTGCAACCCTACGTAAGATTGCTGAGGCTACGGATGTTCCATATGAAGTGCTTATGGATCAAGCTGGATACTTACAGGAGACTGTGCCCGTTTCTGAGCCGGTTATTCCTGAGTGGGCTACGGGGAAGGATAAACGGGATTTTCGCAAAATGCTGGAGGATGACGGAGAATTAATGTTTGACGGTATTCCACTCAATAAGGAGGATAAACAACGGATCAAGGACGTGCTGACAGGGCTATTTTGGGAAGCCAAACATATGAACAAAAGAAATAAGTCCAAGAACGATCCCAAGCCAGGTAAATAGGGTTCTACCAATACAATAAAGATGCTGCAGGTGAAAACGATGGATGAATTGATCTGTAATCTGATAAAAAAATATAAAACCAACTGCCCTTTCGAGCTTTCCAGAGCACTCGGCATTCACATCCGTTTTATGAATCTGGGTGAGGGTACTAAGGGATTGTATTACCGGAAATTAAGAAGAAGATTTATCGTCATTCATAATGAGCTTCCTTTAGAGTGGCAGCGTTTTGTCTGTGCACATGAATTGGGGCATGATCGTCTGCATAAGGGCATCAATCGTTTTTTCCTTGAGGAGAGCTCTTACTTTTGTCCCGGCAAATTGGAGCGCCAAGCAAATTCATTTGCTGTGAAACTGCTCTTGGCCAATTCGTACCCTGAACCGGGTGAATCTTTAGAGATTTATTATTCCCGAATTGGCATACCACCGGAAATCACTTTATAAATTTTGTTTCTTTGAACATATAACAAAAAACTCTTACCGAAGTAAGAGTTAGATGACAACAATAAGTTGTAATATCGGGACGACACGATTTGAACATGCGACCCCCTGGTCCCAAACCAGGTGCTCTACCAAGCTGAGCTACGTCCCGAAACATTATAAAATTATGGAGCGGGTGATGGGAATCGAACCCACGCTATTAGCTTGGAAGGCTAAAGTTCTACCATTGAACTACACCCGCAAAGATTTAAAATCGGGACGACACGATTTGAACATGCGACCCCCTGGTCCCAAACCAGGTGCTCTACCAAGCTGAGCTACGTCCCGACAGTATAAAGTTGTTGAAAATATAAATGGCGCGCCCTGAGAGATTCGAACTCCCGACCTTTTGATTCGTAGTCAAACGCTCTATCCAGCTGAGCTAAGGGCGCTAATAAACTTATGGAGCGGACGACGGGAATCGAACCCGCGACCCTCGCCTTGGCAAGGCGATGCTCTACCGCTGAGCCACGTCCGCAAATAAAATGGTGCGCGTAGAGGGACTTGAACCCCCACGTCGTGAAACGCCAGATCCTAAGTCTGGTGCGTCTGCCAATTCCGCCATACGCGCATGATACAAAATAAAGTGAGCCATGAAGGACTCGAACCTTCGACACCCTGATTAAAAGTCAGGTGCTCTACCAACTGAGCTAATGGCTCTCATATAAGGGGCCCCCGAAAAGTACTCCGAAATACCTTCGCAACTTAACTTCACTATTTGGGGTGAAGTGGCTGGGGATATAGGATTCGAACCTATGAATGACGGAGTCAAAGTCCGTTGCCTTACCACTTGGCTAATCCCCATTGATGGATACCTTTATATTCCCCACAATCATCTTAAAACATGTGAACGATTATGGTGGAGGCTGAGGGGATCGAACCCCCGACCCTCTGCTTGTAAGGCAGATGCTCTCCCAGCTGAGCTAAGCCTCCATATGTATGGTGACCCTCAAGGGGTGATGATAAGTAAAATATGGTGACCCGTATGGGATTCGAACCCATGTTACCTCCGTGAAAGGGAGGTGTCTTAACCCCTTGACCAACGGGCCGCTGTAAATCTGTGGAGCTCTCAACCGGATTCGAACCGGTGACCTCATCCTTACCATGGATGCACTCTACCTACTGAGCTATGAGAGCATGGCTCCCCGAACAGGACTCGAACCTGTGACAACTCGATTAACAGTCGAGTGCTCTACCAACTGAGCTATCAGGGAATATCCGCTTGGCAACGTCCTACTCTCCCAGGACCCTTCGGTCCAAGTACCATCGGCGCTGGAGGTCTTAACGGTCGTGTTCGGGATGGGTACGCGTGGAACCCCTCCGCTATCGCCACCAAACAGGTTTTTTCCGGTCGTATCACTCCCCGAATTTCTCCAGGAAAATAACCAACACTAGAAAAGACATGCAGCTTATAGCTACTTCAGGAATTTGACTCCCTGAAAACTGAATCCGAAACGAATCTGCGAATTAAATATTGGATAAGCCCTCGACCGATTAGTATTGGTCAGCTCCATGCATTGCTGCACTTCCACCTCCAACCTATCTACCTCGTCGTCTTCAAGGGGTCTTACTGACTTGGGAAATCTCATCTTGAGGGGGGCTTCACGCTTAGATGCTTTCAGCGCTTATCCCGTCCGTACGTAGCTACTCAGCCATGCTCCTGGCGGAACAACTGATGCACCAGCGGTACGTCCATCCCGGTCCTCTCGTACTAAGGACAGCTCCTCTCAAATTTCCTGCGCCCACGACAGATAGGGACCGAACTGTCTCACGACGTTCTGAACCCAGCTCGCGTACCGCTTTAATGGGCGAACAGCCCAACCCTTGGGACCTACTTCAGCCCCAGGATGCGATGAGCCGACATCGAGGTGCCAAACCTCCCCGTCGATGTGGACTCTTGGGGGAGATAAGCCTGTTATCCCCAGGGTAGCTTTTATCCGTTGAGCGATGGCCCTTCCATGCGGTACCACCGGATCACTAAGTCCGACTTTCGTCCCTGCTCGACTTGTTGGTCTCGCAGTCAAGCTCCCTTATGCCTTTGCACTCTTCGAATGATTTCCAACCATTCTGAGGGAACCTTGGAACGCCTCCGTTACTCTTTAGGAGGCGACCGCCCCAGTCAAACTGCCCGCCTGACACGGTCCCCGTACCCGATTAGGGTACCAGGTTAGAACCTAGATACGATCAGGGTGGTATCCCAACGTCGCCTCTGCAGAAGCTTGCGCTCCTGCTTCCCTGGCTCCCACCTATCCTGTACAGATCGTACCCAAATTCAATATCAAGCTGCAGTAAAGCTCCATGGGGTCTTTCCGTCTTGTCGCGGGTAACCTGCATCTTCACAGGTATTAAAATTTCACCGGATCTCTCGTTGAGACAGCGCCCAAGTCGTTACGCCATTCGTGCGGGTCAGAATTTACCTGACAAGGAATTTCGCTACCTTAGGACCGTTATAGTTACGGCCGCCGTTTACTGGGGCTTCGGTTCACAGCTTCGGATTGCTCCTAACCGCTCCCCTTAACCTTCCAGCACCGGGCAGGCGTCAGCCCGTATACTTCGCCTTGCGGCTTCGCACAGACCTGTGTTTTTGCTAAACAGTCGCTTGGGCCTTTTCACTGCGGCCCCCTCGTGCTATTCACACTACCGGGGCACCCCTTCTCCCGAAGTTACGGGGTCATTTTGCCGAGTTCCTTAACGAGAGTTCTTCCGCGCGCCTTAGAATTCTCTTCTCGCCTACCTGTGTCGGTTTGCGGTACGGGCACCTTCTCCTGGCTAGAGGCTTTTCTTGGCAGTGTGAGATCATGACCTTCGCTACTGTAATTTTCGCTCCCCATCACAGCCCAGCCTTAATGATGTGCGGATTTGCCTGCACATCAGCCTCACTGCTTAGACGGACATCCATCAGTCCGCGTCACTACCCTCCTGCGTCACCCCATCGCTCATAGCGGATTACGGTGGTACAGTAATTTCAAACTGTTGTCCTTCGACTACGCCTTTCGGCCTCGCCTTAGGTCCCGACTTACCCTGAGCGGACGAGCCTTCCTCAGGAAACCTTGGGCTTTCGGCGGATCAGATTCTCACTGATCTTTTCGTTACTCATACCGGCATTCTCACTTGTATGCTGTCCAGCGCTCCTTACGGTACACCTTCAACCCACATACAACGCTCCCCTACCCCAGATACATACGTATCTAGCCATAGCTTCGGTGGTGTGTTTAGCCCCGTTACATTTTCGGCGCAGAGTCACTCGACCAGTGAGCTATTACGCACTCTTTCAATGGTGGCTGCTTCTAAGCCAACATCCTGGTTGTCTGTGCAACTCCACATCCTTTCCCACTTAACACACACTTGGGGACCTTAGCTGATGGTCTGGGCTGTTTCCCTTTTGACAATGGATCTTAGCACTCACTGTCTGACTCCCGGCAATAAGTAGATGGCATTCGGAGTTTGACTGATCTTGGTAACCCTTGCGGGCCCCGCAACCAATCAGTGCTCTACCTCCATTACTCTTGTGCCGAGGCTAGCCCTAAAGCTATTTCGGGGAGAACCAGCTATCTCCGAGTTCGATTGGAATTTCTCCGCTACCCCCACCTCATCCCCGCATTTTTCAACATGCGTGGGTTCGGGCCTCCAGTGCGTGTTACCGCACCTTCACCCTGGACAGGGGTAGATCACACGGTTTCGGGTCTACGTCCACATACTATATCGCCCTATTCAGACTCGCTTTCGCTGCGGCTCCGGCTTCTCACCTTAACCTTGCATGTTAAACGTAACTCGCCGGTTCATTCTACAAAAGGCACGCCATCATCCATAGATCGGACTCTGACTTTTTGTAAGCACACGGTTTCAGGTTCTATTTCACTCCCCTTCCGGGGTGCTTTTCACCTTTCCCTCACGGTACTGTTTCACTATCGGTCGCCAGGTAGTATTTAGCCTTAGCAGATGGTCCTGCTGGATTCATACGGGGTTTCACGTGCCCCGCACTACTCGGGATCCGTCTCGGAGAGAACATGGTTTAGGTTACAGGGCTTTTACCTCTATCGCGGGCCTTTCCAGACCTCTTCACCTACCAGATTCCTTTGTAACTCCATGTGAGACGTCCCACAACCCCCAGGCGATAAATCGCCCAAGTTTAGGCTGTTCCGCGTTCGCTCGCCGCTACTGACGGAATCACTATTGTTTTCTCTTCCTCAGGGTACTTAGATGTTTCAGTTCCCCTGGTCTGCCTCTATCTCTCCTATGTGTTCAGAGAGAAGTAACTGCGAATTACCACAGCTGGGTTTCCCCATTCGGACACCCCCGGATCAAAGCTTGCTTACAGCTCCCCGAGGCAGTTTCGTTGTTCGCCACGTCCTTCGTCGGCTCCTGGCGCCTAGGCATCCTCCGTGTGCTCTTATTAGCTTAACCTCGATTTTTTCCGCAGGAAAAATATCGGACATTGATTCTCTTCCGAAGAAGAAAGTCAATCTTCGACACTCCATTAAGAAACAATCGTATCAACTAATAACATTCACTTGTTTGCACAAGTGTGCTAAAAGATGTTCTAAAACGCAAATTCGTTTCGGTATCCAGTTTTCAAGGATCAAGTTTGTGTTTTCCGGCTTTAACCCCGGAAAAATATCATATCAAATCTTTAACCGCTTGACTACAAGCAAGTTTTGGAAGATATAATAATGAAGTTTTGGTGGAGCCAAGCGGGATCGAACCGCTGACCTCCTGCTTGCAAGGCAGGCGCTCTCCCAGCTGAGCTATGGCCCCATAATAGGATATAAAATTATGAATGGTGGGCCTTAGTGGACTCGAACCACCGACCTCACCCTTATCAGGGGTGCGCTCTAACCAGCTGAGCTAAAGGCCCTTATTCAATCAATGCATCTTTATGAAGTAACCCATAAGGGTGCGCTTGGCAACGTCCTACTCTCCCAGGACCCTTCGGTCCAAGTACCATCGGCGCTGGAGGTCTTAACGGTCGTGTTCGGGATGGGTACGTGTGGAACCCCTCCGCTATCGCCACCAAACGCATACGAAAGAGACTTGCTCTCTCAAAACTGAGCAACGAGTGAGTGTTCGAACCTAAAGGTTCTTATAGAAGCCTGCGCTTCCAGATTTGAATGTCTTCATTGCAGAAGACGATTCTCCATAGAAAGGAGGTGATCCAGCCGCACCTTCCGATACGGCTACCTTGTTACGACTTCACCCCAATCATCTACCCCACCTTCGGCGGCTGGCTCCCTTGCGGGTTACCCCACCGACTTCGGGTGTTGTAAACTCTCGTGGTGTGACGGGCGGTGTGTACAAGACCCGGGAACGTATTCACCGCGGCATGCTGATCCGCGATTACTAGCAATTCCGACTTCATGCAGGCGAGTTGCAGCCTGCAATCCGAACTGAGACCGGCTTTGCTGGGATTGGCTCCACCTCGCGGTTTCGCTTCCCGTTGTACCGGCCATTGTAGTACGTGTGTAGCCCAGGTCATAAGGGGCATGATGATTTGACGTCATCCCCACCTTCCTCCGGTTTGTCACCGGCAGTCACTCTAGAGTGCCCAGCTCAACCTGCTGGCAACTAAAGTTAAGGGTTGCGCTCGTTGCGGGACTTAACCCAACATCTCACGACACGAGCTGACGACAACCATGCACCACCTGTCTTGGGTGCTCCGAAGAGGGACACTATCTCTAGTGTTTTCACCCAGATGTCAAGACCTGGTAAGGTTCTTCGCGTTGCTTCGAATTAAACCACATACTCCACTGCTTGTGCGGGTCCCCGTCAATTCCTTTGAGTTTCAGTCTTGCGACCGTACTCCCCAGGCGGAGTGCTTACTGTGTTAACTTCGGCACCAAGGGTATCGAAACCCCTAACACCTAGCACTCATCGTTTACGGCGTGGACTACCAGGGTATCTAATCCTGTTTGCTCCCCACGCTTTCGCGCCTCAGCGTCAGTTACAGCCCAGAAAGTCGCCTTCGCCACTGGTGTTCCTCCACATATCTACGCATTTCACCGCTACACGTGGAATTCCACTTTCCTCTTCTGTACTCAAGCCACCCAGTTTCCAGTGCGACCTCAGGTTGAGCCCAAGGTTTAAACACCAGACTTAAGTAGCCGCCTGCGCGCGCTTTACGCCCAATAATTCCGGACAACGCTTGCCCCCTACGTATTACCGCGGCTGCTGGCACGTAGTTAGCCGGGGCTTTCTTCTCAGGTACCGTCACTCTCATAGCAGTTACTCTATGAGACGTTCTTCCCTGGCAACAGAGCTTTACGATCCGAAAACCTTCATCACTCACGCGGCATTGCTCCGTCAGGCTTTCGCCCATTGCGGAAGATTCCCTACTGCTGCCTCCCGTAGGAGTCTGGGCCGTGTCTCAGTCCCAGTGTGGCCGTTCACCCTCTCAGGTCGGCTACGCATCGTCGCCTTGGTGAGCCGTTACCTCACCAACTAGCTAATGCGCCGCAGGCCCATCCCTCAGTGACAGATTGCTCCGTCTTTCATTCTCTCTTCAGGAGAACAAAGAAATTATCCGGTATTAGCTACCGTTTCCGGTAGTTATCCCAGGCTAAGGGGCAGGTTGCCTACGTGTTACTCACCCGTCCGCCGCTAAATCCTATTGAAAGCAAGCTTCCAATAAAACTCCGCTCGACTTGCATGTATTAGGCATGCCGCCAGCGTTCGTCCTGAGCCAGGATCAAACTCTCCAATTTAGTTTTTTTCGAGCGCCTACTCCCCGAATCACTCCGAGAAAATAAACATCCGAAAAGATATTGAAAAGAGCGATTGCTCATTTTGAAACATCTGACGAGAATTTACATTCTCATTTTTTTGGATTTTACTTTCGTAAAACCCCACTCACTCGTTGTTCAGTTTTCAAAGATCAAGTTCTCTTTTTAACTCTTCACCGCGTCTCAGCGGCGACCTTTATAATATATCATAGCATATCATTGTTTGGCAAGTGTTTTTTTGAAAAAAGTTTCTTTCAAATACTTTTGCCTGCTAACTCCTTATAAGCAAAGCAAAAGGAGCGCGAGATATAATTTATCACAGGCGCTCCCTTTTAGTCAACTTATTTTTATCAATTAATTTCAGCTGTTATAAGGACCTGCTAATTGTTGTGATCCGGCTTAATGCTTAAACTGCGAAGAACGCCCGCCCCACGCATATTTTGATAGCTCCTTCTGTGGAGCGAAACGTGCATACATCCGAAATACTGTCTTATACCTGTTGGCAATAGCATGCCTAATATTTTGATCCAAGCGTTGATCGCTCAAGTCAAGCAGCATTTCATCAAGTTCTTTTCGCAAAACATAGTCCAGTTCTTTACACTCTTTCTCATTGAATAACATCCCCAACATATGCCTGGCCTCCTTCTTGAATTTAAGCCGCAACGACTACTACATACACTAGATTAACCGGAGTGTTGAAAGTATAACCATAATTATAATTTTTTACCTATGCATTCCTTTTTAAATACGACCTTACTGTTATGCTCATTTCCCATAAATTTTATGTTAAGAGCGAGAATGTTATTGTACTTTCAATAATTGCCGCTATAAAGAGCAGGATTACAATCCAAATTGAAGCTGTTAAGGTTTGGCGCATAAATATAGACCAGTCTGCTCCCCTCTCTTCTCGTCTTGTTGAAGGTCTGAATAGACTCAAGGCTACTCTACCTCCAAAATGCAATCCGAAAGCACAGGCAATGATGATTGCCGGAATTTCGATAATCCCGTGCGGAAGCAATCCTTTAACAATTAAATCGAACAAATCCTGCCCGTTAATTGCCGATATGTGGACCAGATAACCGATTACCGCTCCGTTGATCAGTAGAAATAAGGCAGGCAGAATTCCGAACATGGCGCCAAGAAATATGATAAGCACACCTTTAATGCTGTTGTTCAAAAAAATAAATACAAAGAAGCTCCACATAGGATTCGAGGAATCCTGTAAAGTATCACTGATTTCACTGAGTCCCTCCAGTTGTTGAAGCAGCAGCTTTTCAAGACTTGCAGTCCCTATCCAGCCGATGATCACACCTGCAACAAACAATATACACGCTAACAGCAATGCTTTTCGAATAGTCTTTAAATCCTTGATAAAAGTAATGAACGAAAACATATATACCTCCTGAATTTTAGATCTGAATTGTACAAAGTCATAACCGGGCAGTACGAGCATACATTTAGAACAAACAAGCATTTCGTATGGGAGAGGAGCGCTGTAACTTATGAATTCTTTTTATGTATTTAGCGGCAAGAAGATAAAACGGTTCCTTTTTATTTGCGCCGCTGCGCTTCTTGCCGCCGGAGTTATCTATGTCGAGAGGGGTAACATAACTGTCTTTTCGGAAGCCGCCCCTTCTGCGATCTACAGTGTGCCGACGGAGAAGAAGCTGATTGCTCTGACGTTTGATATTAGCTGGGGGGACAAACGTGCTGAACCGATACTAAAAGTACTGGAAGATAAAAAAGTGGATAAAGCCACCTTCTTCCTGTCCTCCCCCTGGAGCAAGACTCATCCTGAGATTGTCACAAGCATTAAAGCCTCCGGATATGAGATTGGAAGTCACGGCCACAAGCATGTCAATTACAGCACGCTCAGCAATGAGGAAATTCGCAGCCAGATTACAACCGCTCATAGTGTTTTAACTGATTTAACCGGCAAGGAACCGAACTTGATTCGTTTACCTAACGGCGATTTTGACAAAAGAGTGCTGCAGATCGCATCCGATCTGGGGTACAAGGTTATTCAGTGGGATACCGATTCGCTGGACTGGAAGAACATTGGGGTTCAAAATATCGTAAACCGCGTTATTTCCAAAGCCCACCCGGGAGATATTGTGCTGCTGCATGCCAGTGATTCCTGCAAACAAACTCACGAAGCTCTTCCACTTATCATTGATGAACTCAGAAAACAGGGATATGAATTCGTAACCGTCTCCGAGTTGATTAGCCAAAGCAGTGCAGAAGGAAAAGAGGTCCGTGACTCTGCATGGTTAAATAACAGTCTGGAGGATGCTGCGGGATTATAAAAACTTTGTCCAATGTATTAATGGCGTGGTGATATGAGCTCCGAGATGTTTGGTGTCGGCGTATTCAGCTTCGGATAACTTAGATCAAGCTTTTCCAATGTCTTTACGACGATGGACAGTGCCAGATAGTTGCGGTACCACCTGTGATTAGACGGAATCCAGTACCATGGCGCCTTATCAGCACTGCTGGATTGAAATATATCTTCATATGCCTTTTGGTATTCATCCCAGTATTGCCTTTCCTGCAGATCATTGATATCAAACTTCCAGTGTTTCTTGGGATCGTGCAGACGCTCCTCAATTTTTTCCAGCTGCTTTTCTTTGGATATATGCAAAAAAAGCTTGATGATGGTCGTACCTTCGTCTGCCAGCATCTCTTCAAACTGACGAATCTGACGAAAGCGTCTCTTCGTGTCCTCATCGTTGAGGCTTCCGTGTACGCGAGGAACCAGGACTTCTTCATAATGGGAACGGTTAAAGGCCGAGATATAACCCTTAGGCGGTGTTTTCTGATGAACTCTCCACAGGAAATCATGGGCAGTCTCTTCTAGTGAAGGTTTTTTGAAGCTTGTTACCATAAAACCCTGTGGGTTAATGCCGGAGAAAATATGCTTCACCGTTCCATCCTTGCCGCTGGAATCCATGCCCTGTAGAATGACCAGTACAGCATGCTCCTTTTGAGCGAACAGGATGTCCTGCAGCTCAGCCAGGCGAACTTTAAGCTGCTGCATTTCCTCTTCGGCCTCTTCCCTTGTTCTAAAAGATCCTGTTTCGTCAGCATCCAGCTTCTTCAGAACGGTTTCATCTGTGTCTTTTATCATATAGCGCTGAATGTTCATATATTCCCCTCCCAAAATTTTGCGCTGTTCTTTAAGATTAACCCTGTCTCATGACTTTTAACCGCCTGGCCTCCAAAGAACAACAACCCCGTCTCCTGAATCTAGGAACGGGGTTGTTTCGTGAATCCGCTTTCCTATGTCAATAGCTTAAGAATCCGGTGCAGCATCAAAATCTGGAATGCATTACAAGCGATAAGCGGAACAACAATAAAGAGGGTTGCACTGTCAATCCCGATACGCAGCACGCCGATTATTTCGACAATCGTAACTGCCGTCATAAAGAAAAAGGTTGGTATCCATGCAGAGGCATTTGTATTACGAACTTTGAAATAAGAAACAATCATTGCCGTCAGTAAGATAGCAACTGCCAAAGTCAAATCGGATAAGGTATTTCTATCCCCTCCCACAAATGTGCGGAGGAAAATCAGCTCAAGCAGAGAGAGCACAGCCAGCACCAGTTGTATGTACTGCCAAACTTTTTTCGGAAACACACCGATCCCCATATAATTCAAAATCAGGTAAGCAAAAAAACCAAGCTGGGAATAGACACTGACAAGCAGTCCATAGCCGAATAAAATAAGCGGATAAATGAAAAAATCTGCCACGCTCTTGAATTCTATACGGCCATTGGCGACTTGGAGTGCGAGACCAGCCAAAACGGCTCCCCCCGCTCCGATCAGGAGCGTAGTCCAGAACAAATAAAACCATTTTCTTATACTCAGACAGTTCACCCCCATGTGAGATTTATTTTACCAAGGTTACCGGCAAAAAACCATTCGGGCAAAACATAAATGTTTCTATCCGCGGCATACTACATACAGGAAGCCTACAAAGGAGGTCAACGCCAAATGAAATGGGCGGTATTGTGCGCACGTGGATTGACGTTAAGCTTAGTTTTGGCATTAACGGCCTGCGGAGGCGAGAGCAGTTCTTCATCAGGACAGCCCAGCTACAAGGAAACGAAGACGCTGGTGGTCGATATATTGAAAAGCGATGAAGGAAAAAAAGCGCTCCAGGAAGCATTATCTTCCCCTCCCTCTGGCTCAGAGGAAAGCGGCGGAACAACTATTCTTAGCACGAAAATGCTGCCACTGCAGACCAAAGAAGACATCCGTTTAGCCGTTAAGGATACGATCACTGCTCCGGAGTACCAAAAGGAATTCGAAAAAATAATGACTGATCCGCAGTTTGCCGGAGACTTCGCCAAAGCGATTAATTCACAAAGCAAGCAGCTTCATATGCAATTAATTAAAGATCCCACTTATCGAGAATCCGTCACTGAAATTATGAAGTCGCCTGAAATGATGAAAATGTTTTTAGATCTTACCAAAACAGCTGATTACCGGAAGCAGACCATGACTATTATGCAAGAAACCATGCAAAATCCATTATTTCGTATGGAAGTACTTGATTTACTTAAAACGGTTGTGCAGGAAGAGCTTCGGCCGAAGGTTCAGAAGAAAGACCAAGGAAAGGGTGATAAGGAACAGGGTGGCGGTGGCGGCGGTGATAGCGGCGACTCGGGCTCCTAGTTCTAAAAAAGAGGCCTTGTCCCACTAAAAAGTGCGGATGGCCTCTTTTTTCGTCACAAACAAAGGTAATTACCCCTTACTTCTTCTCACATTTAGAAATTAGCTTGGATGCAATATCAGCAAACCGCTGAGCGGTGGGCGTCTCCGCTTTGTAAACAGATGGTGAGAAGCCCGGCTCAGAGATATGGTTGTCCGGTGCACCAAGCGGTATTTGGGCAAGCAGCTCGGTATGAAGTGTCTCTGCCAGTTTCGCTCCACCCCCGCGGCCAAATACATAATCCTTTTGTCCGCAGGCCGAACATTCATAATAGGACATATTCTCGATCACGCCAACAATCTCATGATCCGTCTGGAGAGCCATAGAGCCGGCTCTAGCCGCTACAAATGCTGCGGTGGCGTGTGGAGTAGTAACTATGATCTCCTTGCTCTGAGGCAGCATCTGGTGCACGTCCAGCGCTACATCACCGGTTCCGGGGGGCAGATCAAGCAGCATATAATCCAGTTCACCCCACCCTACATCACTGAAGAATTGACGCAGCATTTTACCCAGCATCGGTCCCCGCCAGATAACCGGACTGTTCTCACGGATGAAGAACCCCATGGACATAACTTTAACCCCAAAGCGTTCCACAGGGATAATCGTCCCCTCTTCAACAATCGGCCCTTCCTCAATCCCCATCATATCAGGTATGCTGAACCCGTATATATCAGCGTCAATCAAGCCTACTTTCTTACCCATTCTTGAGAGGGCCACAGCCAGATTGACGGTTACGGTCGACTTTCCGACTCCTCCCTTCCCACTGGCTACAGCCACAAAATGAACACCTGAATTTTCATTGATCAGCTCATAGGACTCAAGTCCAGCAGCATGCCCCTTTAATTTCTCCTGGCTGCTGCCGGCATCTGATTCTTCCCTCCCGCTCTCTCCTCGAACAAGAAAACGCTCATGATCTGTTGCATCACGCAGGCGGATATGTACATTGCCGGCGCCACCGGCTTCTAGCAGCTCTCTAACCTGCTGTTCCAGCTCAATACGCTTTTGTTCGTCTGTGCTCAGGCAAATAATTGACAACGAGATACGATCTTCCTTGATCATAATATCGCGGATTAACTGTAATTCTACCAGGCTTTTTCCCGATTCCGTATCGGTAATGGGCTGCAGTAATTCCTGAATCTGTTCTCTGGTCAGCATGTCGAAGCACCTCTGTTTCCTGTCCGGCTAGGCAATTCTCCGGATGTTTCTGTCTATTATAGCATTACCTTTCCGGTGAAGAGTAGTCCTTGGAGTTCTCTGCGGGTGCCTCTGATTCATAACGGAGAATACCGCGGTAGATACTGGTAGCCACCTTACGTTGATACACATCATCACCAAGAAGTACCGATTCCTGAGGGTGAGACAGAAATCCCACCTCTACCAGTACCGAGGGCATACGCAGCGCTTGCAGCAGATAAACCGTATTCACTGTCTTCGCAGTACGGTTCGTATTCTCAAGTGTTATTCTGAGCTCCTCCTGCAAAAGGTCCGCCAGGAGCTTATTGTCAGCATGATTCGGATAGTAGAAGGTTTGTGCTCCGCTCCAACGGTTAGATGGAATACTGTTCATATGAATACTAATGAACAAGTCTGCACCCTTTCCTTCGATGTTTCTTACCCGTTGTTTTAGATCTTCTGTTTTTCTCTTGCTATAGCCTTTAGTATTGTTCTGTGCCAAGTCATAATCACCCTCACGGGTCATAACTACAATAGCACCGGCCTGCTGCAGATAATCACGCAAATAAAGTGAAATGGCCAGATTAATATCCTTTTCAATTAAACCTTCACGGCTTACAGCTCCACCATCTGGTCCGCCATGGCCAGCGTCAATAGCTATGATCTTACCGGAGAGCGGCAAGCTCCAGTAATTCCATGTTTTGGCTGTAGGCATATCATACGAAATAATTCCAATCAGGAGGGCTAGCATCGCCACACCCAACACAGCTTTTTTGATACTTCTCCAAGATATCCAAACCGAGACTTTACTGTGCTTACGGCCAGACATAACAAAGACCCCCTCGTCCCGATAGATTCTACTCATCTATATGGGACAAGAGGGTCAAATAGTACCCGTAATATTGGATTATGATGTTACTTCCTGCGACATTCCTTCTATCAGAATTTCCGCAACCTCTGGTCTTGTAAACTCAGGAGGAGGACAAATTCCGTCACGCAGCAAAGCACGTACCTTCGTGCCGGAAAGAGTCATATGATCATCGCTAGGGTGAGGGCATGTTTTGTTCGAAGCCATGTTACCGCATTTTTTGCAAAAGAAGCTGTGCTCGAAAAACAATGGCGTAATATCCAGTTCTTCAGCGGAAAAATTAGAGAAAATCTCTTGCGCTTCATAAGTGCCATAGTAGTCTCCTACGCCGGCGTGATCCCGACCGACAATAAAGTGGGTGCATCCGTAGTTTTTGCGCACCATGGCATGAAAAATAGCTTCTCTAGGCCCAGCATAACGCATCGCCGCCGGAAAGACACCGAGAAACGTACGATTCTCCGGATAATAATTTTCCAAGAGAGCAAGATAGCTCTTCATTCGGACATTTGCAGGAACATCATCCGACTTCGTCTCGCCAACCAGCGGATTTAGGAATAAAGCATCTACAACCTCCATCGCGCACTTCTGGATATACTCATGAGCACGATGAACCGGGTTGCGTGTCTGAAAGCCTACAACGGTTCTCCAGCCCTTGTCAGCGAATATCTGACGTGTATCGAAGGGATCAAAGTAGAATTCACCGAATTTCTCTGGCTGCGGACGATTAAGAACCGTAATTGGACCCCCAACATAGGTTGCAGGCCGTGCTAAAAGCTTGCTGACGCCGGGATGCTCAGGATCAGTGGTTTTGAACACATTCTGTGCCTCGATGTTCTGATCGACACTGTATATGCTCTCAATATCCATCAATCCATAGATAGTGCCATCTTCTTCACCGACCAGGGATACTCGATCACCAATCGACAGTCCTGACACAATATCATCTGCCACCGCTAATGTAACAGGGATACTCCAAACCGTGCCATCAGCCAACCTCATACTTTTGACCACAGAGTGATAGTCCTCTTCATTCAAAAAACCGGTAAGCGGAGAAAAGGCACCTACGCCAATAAGATCCAAATCAGATAGTGTCCATGTGTTAATTGCAATCGCCTTGTTGTTCCGGGATTCAAGCAGCAGTTGTTCCCGCTGTTCTCCTGTTACTACACGCTGTACTAGTGTTCCTCCATGAGGAAGTATTGACGTCATTTCTATTCTCCCCTTCTTGTTGTCAAGGCAAACCAGCCCTTATTTGTGAAGCCCGCACTCCGTTTTCTCAGATCCCGACCAACGGCCTGCACGCGGATCCTCACCAGGCATAACTTCACGGGTACACTGCTCACAGCCGATACTCGGGAAGTTACGATCATGTAGTGGATTGTAAATCACATCGTTCTCACGGATGTAATTCCATACATCCTCTGTTGTCCAATGTGCAATCGGATTAAACTTAACCAATCCAAATTTATAATCATATTCAACCTTCTTGGAGTTAGCACGTGTCGGCGCTTGATCACGGCGTATTCCTGTAATCCAGGCATCATACTGGGATAGAATACGAGTTAAAGGCTCTACCTTACGTATAGCGCAGCATTGGTTAGGATCTATGTTCCATAACGCTTCACCGTGCTGAAGCGCCTGTTCCTGTGTAGTAAGCTTCGGTGATACCCGTACAAATTCCATACCATATTTCTCAGCCATCAAATCTCTGGTTTCATAAGTTTCTTTAAAGTGATAGTCGGTATCCAAATAAAACACATCGGTAGACGGACTTATTTTTTGGAGCATATCAACCAGAACCACATCTTCGGCACCGAAGCTGCAGGCAAATGTTATATTAGGGAAAGTATCAACAGCCCACCGGATTACCTCTTCCGGGGAGGCGTTCTCCAGCTCTTCAGCTTTTACTTTAATTAAATCCTCTTTCTCAAGCAAATTCATTACAATCTTCCTCCATCCTAAAATGTATACGCTTAATTCCAACCAATTATATATGAATTAATATTCAGTATATAGTTTTCGCTGAAGATGTCAATGGGCTATGGGCTATTGTACAGCCAAGTCTCATAATAGACACCAAAAAAAGACTCCTTCTGTATAAGAAAGAGTCTTTCTGAGTACATCTTAACGTTTCGAGAACTGAGGAGCACGACGTGCTGCTTTCAGGCCGTATTTCTTACGTTCCTTCATACGTGGGTCGCGAGTCAGGAAGCCGGCTTTCTTAAGCGAAGGACGGAATTCCGGATCAGCTTTCAAAAGTGCACGGGAAATGCCGTGACGGATTGCTCCGGCTTGGCCAGATATTCCGCCGCCATGAGCGATAACAAGAACATCATAATTTCCTAGCGTTTCAGTCAGTGTCAAAGGTTGTTTGACGATCAGTTTGAGTGTTTCCAAACCGAAATATTCATCCATCTCACGTTTGTTGATGACAATGCGTCCTTCACCCGGTACGAGGCGAACACGTGCTACCGAATGTTTACGACGACCTGTCCCATAGTATTGTACTTGTGCCATGAAACTGTCCTCCCTTATCTTATCCGCGAAGTTCGTAAACTTCTGGTTTTTGTGCTGCGTGTGGATGCTCAGCGCCTGCGTAGACTTTCAATCTCAGCTTCATGTGGTCGCCTTGACGAGTCTTAGGAATCATACCGTGAACAGCAAATTCGATGATGCGTTCAGGTTTGTTTTTGATCAAATCTTCAGCGACAGTAACTTTCAAGCCACCTGGGTGCATCGAGTGACGGTAGTATTTCTTGTTTTGCATTTTCTTGCCTGTCAGGTGAATCTTCTCGGCGTTGATAACAATTACGAAATCTCCTGTATCAACATGTGGAGTAAATTGCGGTTTGTGTTTGCCACGGATCAATGCAGCGGCTTCGCTGGCCAAACGACCGAGTGTTTTGCCCTCGGCATCGATGATGTGCCAATTACGCGCAACTTCGTTCGGCTTCGCCATATAGGTGGTACGCATGAATGTTTCCTCCTTGTTCTCGTACGAAAATCAGCATTTCGTATATCTTGTTTCTCATTGAATTACAATTGTGTAAGTTAAGTAAATGTTTTGTTTGGTGTAGACTTGATCGGGGCTGTGGGATAGCCATCAAGAAAACACAACTTTTATTTTACAGTATAAACATACCAAGTGCAAGCAATTTCTCATATTATACTTTACTTTTTTCAAAAAAAGAAAGAAAATAAAAAACTCACTCCACTGTTACGTCATACTCGACATTCCATAATGCCAGACCTTTAGCAATTGCAGTAGGACCTGCCAATGAACGGTCACACGCTGCTAATATTTTAGCAACATTATCGGCCTGAAATTTGCCTTCTCCAACATGGATCAAAGTACCCATTATTATCCGAACCATATGCTGCAGAAACCCGCTGCCCGTAATGAATGTATGAATAACTCCCTGATCACTTGACCCAGGGCGGCACATACTGCGGTCTACTTCCATATAAGCATCGAAAATGGTACGGATATGCGAAGTCTTCGTAGACCGCCGTGAAGCAAAAGAAGTAAAGTCATGTGTACCTATCACATGTGCCAGTCCCTGCTCCATGGCAGGGAGATTTAATGCTACTGGATGGTGATACTGCCAGCGCCGCTGAAAAGGATCAGGGAACCGATTACCGTTAATCGTATAGCGGTAGGTTTTGCGCTTTGCACACCTGCGGGAATGAAACGAAAGCGGGACCTCACGCGCTTCTGTGACGACGATATCTTGCGGGAGCCTGGTATTCAGCGCCAGACACCAACGCTCTATGGGAATCCGTGAGGAGGTCAGGAAATTAAAGGGCTGTCCGTAAGCATGCACACCTGCGTCCGTCCGGCCTGAAGCTGTTATCTTCAGCCCTTCGCCCGTCAGATGTAATATAGCCTTCTCCAACCGGTCCTGAATGGTATTACCCTGAGGCTGTGTCTGAAAGCCATCATAATTTGTTCCGTCATAATTGACCTTCATGAATAGATTGCGCATGCCGTTCTCCTTCTCAGACCCTCTCCTTCAAAAAAAAGAAGCCCCAGCGGGAGCTCCTTCCATTGAACCAAGGTGATCTCCGCGGTTTACCGCCCGACAGGCCAAGGCCCATACAGTACAGTAGTTCTGATCTTCCCCCCTATCCATTCTCCGAGGAAAATGGGTATAAGGGGTAGAATCGGAAATCAATACTTGTGTTACTTACGCGCGGTCTACCAGTTCAAGATAAACCATAGGCGCAGCGTCACCACGACGAGGCCCAAGCTTCAGGATACGAGTGTATCCACCTGGACGCTCTGTGTAGCGGGGAGCAATTTCAGAGAACAATTTTTGGATTGCATCTTGCTCACCGTCTACAGTCTCGCGACGAACAAATGCAGCTACTTGACGACGAGCATGAAGATCGCCCTTTTTCGCCTTAGTGATCAACTTCTCAGCGATGGAACGAACTTCCTTCGCTTTGGCTTCCGTGGTTTGGATGCGCTCGTATAAGAACAGGTCCGTTACCAAGTCGCGAAACAACGCTTTACGCGCACTGGAATCACGGCCCAACTTTTGGTATGCCATGTTTTTCCCTCCTTCACTCTAGCAATCTTGTGCTATTCTTCAGTCCGAAGTCCTAAACCGAGTTCCTCGAGCTTTTCTTGTACTTCTTCCAAAGATTTGCGGCCCAGGTTACGGACTTTCATCATATCTTCTTCAGTTTTAGTAGTCAGCTCTTGTACGGTATTAATACCGGCACGTTTGAGGCAGTTGTACGAACGGACAGAAAGATCCAGCTCTTCGATTGTCATCTCAAGCACTTTTTCTTTTTTGTCTTCTTCTTTTTCAACCATAATTTCGGCGTCTTTCGCTTCATCCGTAAGTCCTACGAACAATACGAGGTGCTCGTTCAAAATTTTGGCTCCGAGGCTTACAGCCTCTTCCGGTCTGATACTGCCATCTGTCCAAACTTCCAGCGTTAATTTGTCATAGTTGGTTACTTGGCCAACACGTGTGTTGTCTATGACGTAGTTAACGCGTGAAATAGGAGTATAAATGGAGTCAACCGGGATAACACCAATTGGCTGGTCATCGCGCTTGTTACGGTCCGCCTGGACGTAACCACGACCGCGGCCTGCAAAAATGCGCATGTGAAGTCTCGCTCCAGGTCCCAGCGTTGCAATATGAAGATCCGGGTTCAGGATCTCGACGTCGCTGTCCGCACGGATATCACCTGCAGTAACGACGCCTTCTCCTTCAGCATCAATCTCGAACACTTTCTCTTCATCTGAATGAATCTTCAGAGACAGAGCCTTCAAGTTCAAGATGATTTCGGTCACATCTTCCATTACGCCAGGAACGGTCGAGAACTCATGCAGAACGCCGTCAATTTGGACCGAAGTCACTGCGGCTCCTGGAAGGGAGGACAGCAGTATCCGGCGAAGCGAGTTCCCCAGAGTCGTGCCATATCCACGTTCCAGCGGTTCAACTACGAATTTTCCATAGGTTCCTTCATCATTAGCTTCTACGGTCTCAATCTTCGGCTTTTCGATTTCTATCACGAGTGTACCCCTCCTTCAAACGTCGCTCCTATATGAAACAGTCACCCCATCAGGTGGATCATGTAGTATGCCTAAACACCCATTATTAGCAGATAGTGCCGGAATTATACCACACATCACATTGCTGACTTAACTATACGCGGCGACGTTTCGGTGGACGGCATCCATTATGAGGAACCGGAGTTACGTCTTTGATGAGGTTAACTTCGAGGCCTGCGGCTTGAAGTGAACGGATGGCTGCTTCGCGGCCCGCGCCTGGTCCTTTAACCATAACTTCAACAGATTTCATGCCGTGCTCCATAGCTGCTTTTGCTGCTGTTTCAGCAGCCATTTGTGCTGCGAATGGAGTGGATTTACGGGAACCTTTAAATCCTTGGCCGCCGGAGCTAGCCCAGGAAATTGCATTTCCGTGTGGATCCGTAATGGTAACGATAGTGTTGTTGAACGTGGAACGAATATGTGCCACGCCAGATTCGATATTTTTACGGTCGCGGCGTTTGGTACGTACGACTTTTTTCGGTTTAGCCATTGTCTCTTATCCCCCCTTATTATTTCTTCTTGTTTGCTACCGTACGACGCGGGCCCTTCCGGGTACGGGCATTCGTTTTGGTACGTTGACCGCGAACAGGCAATCCACGACGGTGACGAACACCGCGGTAACAGCCGATCTCGATAAGACGTTTAATATTCAAGGAAATTTCACGACGCAAGTCGCCTTCTACCTTGGCTGTTTTGTCGATCGTTTCACGCAGTTTGCTGACTTCATCTTCCGTCAAATCACGGACACGTGTATTAGCGTCAATGCCTGTTTCATTAAGAATTTTCTGGGAAGTCGTTTTACCGATTCCGAAAATATAAGTCAAGGCGATCTCAACGCGTTTGTCACGTGGTAAGTCCACTCCAGCTATACGAGCCATTTTACGCTACACCCCCTTCTTTAACCTTGTTTTTGTTTATGCTTTGGATTTTCGCAAATTACCATAACAGTCCCTTTGCGGCGGATGACTTTGCATTTCTCGCAAATGGGCTTTACAGAAGGTCTTACCTTCATGTTAATTACCTCCTAAAAGTTTTACGTCAGTAAAACTGGCTTCGAAAGCATACGCGTAGTTTTGCTAAGCAAAACTTCTTCGTAGTTCCCATCTATTTACGGTAAGTTATACGACCTTTAGATAAATCATAAGGCGATAACTGTACGACCACTTTGTCTCCGGTCAAAATACGGATAAAGTGCATCCGCAACTTTCCGGATACATGGGCAAGAATTTGATGGCCGTTTTCCAGTTCAACCTTAAACGTCGCATTCGGCAACGGTTCAATGACGGTACCTTCTACTTCAATGACATCTTCTTTAGCCACAGTTAGTCTCCTTTCTCACCAGCGCTTTAATCGGCGGATTTCAAAAAATTCAAAACTGCATAGCGCAGCTTTCCATTTGTAACCCGGCCGCTTTCCTCCAAACTGTTCACAACCTCACTGCTGACGATAGGCGAAAGCTCCAGATGAAGAATATTCTTCTTCTTCGGCCCGTCAAACTTACGTTTGTCCCCGTCCGCAATATACACAAACCTGCTGTCTACTACATTGATAACAACGGCAATCTCTCCGGCATCCTTGCCCTTGAGGATTTTCACCAATTGACCAACCTGCGGGCTGCTCTGAGCATTCAACAAAGATCACCTACGCATTCAGTTTCGTGAAAATTTCCATGCCGTCCGGCGTAACTGCAACCGTATGCTCGAAGTGAGCACACAGTGAGCCATCAACCGTAACGACCGTCCAGTTATCTTCCAGCGTTCTGACATAACGTTTACCTGCGTTCACCATCGGCTCAATCGCGAGCACCATACCCGCCTTCAGCCGGGGGCCGCGGTCCTTTATGCCATAGTTCGGAATTTGCGGTTCTTCATGCAGTTCTGCCCCAATGCCATGACCGACATACTCGCGTACGACCGAGAAACCAGCCTCTTCAATATACGTTTGGATAGCATGGGAGATTGTAAACAAGCGCACTTCCGGTTTAACTAACGCCAGTCCTGCGTACAGTGAGCCTTCCGTAACGTCCAGCAAACGCTGGGCTTCTTCGGAAATACTACCCACCCCATAGGTCCAAGCGGAATCACCGTGATAACCACGGTACTCAGCACCGATATCAAGCGAGATAATGTCGCCTTCAACCAGCTTGCGTTTACCCGGAAATCCATGCACTAATTGTTCGTTGACTGAAGCGCAAATGCTGGCAGGAAAACCGTTGTAGCCTTTGAAAGATGGCACAGCACCTTGACTGCGAATGTATTGATCGGCGATGCTGTCGAGCTCCCCGGTCGTAATCCCAGGTTCAATGGCCTGTGCAATGAGACGGTGACTCTCGGCAACAATTCGACCAGCTTCCCTCATAAAGGCAAGTTCCTGTTCGGATTTACAAATGATCATTACACTAACCTCGCAGTAAAGATACAATTTCAGAAGAAACGACATTAATTTCGTTTTCCCCGTTAATTTGACGCAAAAGACCCTTATCCTCATAAAACGTAAGCAGCGGCGCAGTCTTGTTGTCATACTCATCGAGGCGCTTGCCTACACTTTGTTCATTATCGTCCGGACGTTGATACAATTCACCGCCGTCAATATCGCAAATGCCATCTTGCTTCGGCGGATTAAAAATCAAATGGTAGGATGCACCGCAAACCGTGCAGATACGACGTCCAGTTAGACGTGCCATCAGCAAGCCCCGGTCCACATTCAAGTTGATTACATGATCCAAAGAAGTGTTTAAACGGGCTAAAAGTTCATTCAGCGCTTCCGCTTGCGAAAGAGTTCTTGGAAAGCCGTCCAATAAAAAACCTTTTTCGCAATCGGACTGCTGCAGCCGCTCTTCCACGATTCCAATGGTCACATCATCTGGTACAAGCAAGCCTTGATCAATGAAGGATTTGGCCTTCAGTCCAACCGGAGTACCCTGCTTAATCGCTAAGCGAAAAGCATCTCCTGTCGAAATGTGAGGAATTCCAAATTCCTTCACGATCTCTGCTGCTTGTGTTCCCTTGCCTGCCCCAGGAGGGCCCATGAATAAAATGTTCACGATTTCTCTCTCCCCCCAAAGTTCGCCACCAAGCAAGAAACAGCACAATAGGTGCCGGGAAGGCAGTGAATCCTAAATCTTCGCCGGAACCTATCGCCTATTTATTAATGAAGCCTTTGTAATGGCGTTTAATCAATTGGCTCTCAATCTGCTTCATAGTATCCAATGCCACACCAATAACAATCAGCAGTGCAGTACCGCCGATTCTTACCTCCTTAGGCAATCCGGACAAAGCACCGAAGAACATCGGCAATACAGAGATTAAAGCCAAGAACAGCGCACCGGACATCGTCAGGCGTGACATTACTTTGGTCAAATACTTCTCTGTAGCTTTACCAGGACGGATACCAGGAATATATCCACCGTTCTTCTTCATATTCTCAGCCATCTGTTGCGGATTCATTTGGACGAACGTGTAAAAGAACGTGAATCCAATAATCATCACTACATACAGAAGTATACCGAGCGGAGCATCCATTGCCATATACTTGGCAATCCATTTCGCCCAGTCATGTGTAGACCAGAAACTGGAGAGAACCACTGGAAACTGAAGTAGTGATACTGCAAAAATAACGGGAATTACACCTGCAGCATTAATTTTCATCGGAATGTGGGTGTTTTGTCCACCGTACATTTTGTTCCCGACTACTCGTTTAGCATATTGTACAGGTATCTTACGAATACCCTGCTGCACGAAGATGACTCCTGTAATTATCGCAACAACCACAATGAGCACAATAACGACTTTAAGAATATTTAGGAACACCTGATCCGGCTGAATAAAGCTTGATTGTGCCGTACTCGTGATATATCCCGGTATGGCAGCGACGATTCCAGCAAAAATCAGGATTGAAATCCCGTTTCCTATTCCCTTTTCAGTGATCTGTTCACCAAGCCACATCAGGAAGGATGTACCTGCCGTTAAAATGATGGCAATCAACAGGTAGTCCGCAAAGGTTGCATTAGGAATCATATCTGCATTATAGATCCGGTTAAACCCTATTGAAGTGGCAAAGCCTTGGATCAGAGCCAATACTACTGTGCCGTACCGGGTAATCTGCGCCAATTGCTTTTTCCCGTGCTCCCCTTGTTTAGCCCATTCAGCAAACTTAGGGACAACATCCATCGACAATAACTGCACGATGATGGATGCTGTAATGTACGGGTAAATACTGATCGCAAATATCGAGAAGTTTTTGAGCGCACCACCTGAGAAGGTGTTCAATAGACCCATCAAAGCGTCGCCGCTCTGATTTGCTGTTTCCAACACTGCTTTGTTTACACCAGGAACCGGTACAAATGAACCTATGCGGTAGATGATCAGAACAAACAGGGTAAACAGGATCTTTTTGCGCAAATCTTCAACATGCCAGATATTCTTAAGCGTCTTGAACATTAGATCACCTCGGTTTTACCGCCGGCAGCCTCGATTTTCTCCACCGCAGATTGAGAGAACTTATTAGCTTGTACAGTCAATTTAACGGATAATTCGCCATTACCAAGAATCTTAATACCGCTCTTCGAATTCTTGACAACGCCAGTTTCAAGCAACAATGCTGGAGTAACTTCTGTTCCTTCTGCAAAGTTGTTGAGATCTTCAAGGTTCACAATCGCGTACTCTTTACGGGTAGGATTGATAAAACCACGTTTAGGCAGACGACGATAGAGTGGGTTTTGACCCCCCTCGAAGCCCGGACGAACACCACCGCCGGAGCGGGAGTTCTGACCTTTATGACCGCGGCCGGACGTTTTACCGTTTCCGCTACTAGGACCGCGACCCACGCGATTGCGTTCTTTACGGGAACCCGGAGCCGGAGCAAGTTCATGTAACTTCATCGTTTGCACCTCCTTATGTCTGTTAATTTATACGAGGCATTTTAGCCTTCGATTTCTGTAACTGCTATTAAGTGACCCACTTTATTGATCATTCCGCGAATCGCAGGAGTATCATTGTGAACCACGGACGAGTTGATTTTACGCAGGCCGAGCGTCTTTACGGTAACACGCTGTGTTTCCGGACGTCCGATTACGCTGCGAACGAGGGTAATTTGCAATTTTGCCATTGACGTTCCCCTCCTTAACCGCGCAATTCTTCGACAGATTTGCCGCGAAGTTTCGCGACCTCTTCAATACGCTTCAGGCGGGAAAGTCCCTCCAAAGTTGCATTGACCATATTCATGGAATTCGAAGAACCCAAAGATTTTGTCAAGATGTCGCCAACGCCCGCCAATTCCAGTACTGCACGAACTGGACCACCTGCGATAACACCAGTACCTTCTGATGCTGGCTTCAGCAGCACGCGTCCTGCGCCGAAATGTCCAGTAACCAGATGCGGAATCGAAGTTCCTACGATTGGAATGTGAATCAGGTTTTTCTTGGCGTCTTCAATGCCTTTACGGATGGCATCCGGTACTTCGCCAGCTTTACCGATTCCAGCACCGACGTAGCCTTTGCCATCGCCGACAACAACCAGTGCGCTAAAGCTGAAACGGCGTCCGCCTTTTACAACTTTAGCAACGCGGTTAATGTGTACAACTCTTTCTGTCAGCTCTAAACTGTTCGGATCTACACGCAAGTCGTTAACCTCCTTTTAAGAATTATTCTAGAACTCAAGACCAGCCTCGCGAGCTGCATCAGCTAATGCTTGAATTCGTCCATGGTACAAATATCCACCGCGGTCAAAAACAACCACTGCATATCCTTTTTCTTTAGCGCGCTCAGCGACCAATTGGCCGACTTTGCTTGCAGCTTCAACGCTGCCGCCATTGCCGATTGTAGCGCTCAAATCTTTATCAAGTGTGGAGGCGGATACGATTGTAGTACCTGTCACATCATCGATTAATTGAGCGTAGATGTGTTTCGAAGAACGGAACACGTTCAAACGCGGACGCTCAGTAGTACCCTGGATTTTCTTACGAACACGCAGGTGTCTTTTGAGGCGAGCCTTGTTTTTATCGTCTTTTGTAATCATGACTTTCCTTTCACTCCCTTCAGTTGCCGCAAAGGCAGCTTCACTTTAAGATGCACGGGGTATCTTACAATTAAGGATTAGTCGGTTATTTCTTCTTACCGGCTTTACCTTCCTTGCGGATGATACGCTCGCCTTCATATTTAATACCTTTACCCTTATACGGCTCCGGTTCACGTACGGAACGAATTTTGGCAGCATAAGCGCCAACGCGTTCTTTGTCGATCCCTTTAACAATGATCTTCGTGTTCGCAGGAACTTCGAACTCGATGCCCGGTTCCGGTGAAATTTCAACCGGATGGGAGTAGCCAACGTTCAGAACGATCTTGTCTCCGGATTTGCTGGCACGATATCCGACCCCAACCATCTCCAAAGATTTCGAGAATCCTTCAGTCACACCGCTTACCATGTTGTTGACAACGGAGCGGGTTGTGCCGTGAAGTGAACGATGCAATTTGTTATCCGACGGGCGAACAACGGTGATTTCGTTATTTTCAATCGTAATCTTCATGTCTTTATGAAGCTCACGAGTCAAAGAGCCTTTAGGACCTTTTACTGTAATCACGGTGTTATCCAAAGTGACATCTACACCGCTAGGTACTGCAATTGGTTTGCGACCAATACGAGACATGTGTTGCACCTCCTTATCTTGTGACGTTTATTACCAAATGTAGCAGACAACTTCTCCGCCAGATTTAGATTGACGAGCTTCTTTATCGGTCATTACTCCCTTAGATGTGGAGACAATCGCGATTCCTAGGCCGCCGAGTACACGAGGCACTTCGTTGCTCTTCGTGTATACGCGAAGGCCTGGTTTACTGATTCTTTTCAAGCCTGTAATTACACGCTCTTGGTTCGGGCCGTATTTCAAGAAAATACGGATAATCCCTTGTTTGCTATCCTCAACATATTCCGCATCACGGATGAAACCTTCACGCTTCAAGATATCGGCGATTTGTTTCTTCATTGTCGAAGCAGGCATTTCTACGGTTTCGTGACGCACTGTATTGGCGTTACGAATACGAGTAAGCATATCTGCAATAGGATCAGACATAGTCATGTGTGTAAACCTCCTTCCCGTTTATAAACTTCTTACCAACTTGCTTTTTTGACGCCAGGAATCTGGCCTTTATAAGCTAACTCACGGAAACAAATTCTGCAAATTTTGAACTTTTGCAGTACCGAATGTGGACGACCACAACGTTCGCAACGTGTATATGCACGTACTTTAAACTTAGGCGTACGTTGTTGTTTAACTTTCATCGAAGTTTTTGCCACTTTAGCCTGACACCTCCTAAACAGTTTCGGAGAAATGGATGAACCGACCTTATTTCGCGAAAGGCATTCCCAGCTGACCGAGCAGCTCGCGGGATTCCTCATCCGTCTTTGCAGTCGTTACGATAACGATGTCCATACCGCGGACTTTATCAACCTTATCATACTCGATTTCGGGGAAAATCAATTGTTCTTTCAAACCAAGTGTGTAGTTACCGCGACCGTCAAACGCTTTGGTCGAAACACCGCGGAAGTCACGTACACGTGGAAGAGTTACGTTGAACAATTTGTCCAGGAAGTAGTACATACGCTCTCCGCGCAGTGTTACTTTAACCCCAATCGGCATGTTCTCGCGCAGTTTGAAACCGGCGATGGATTTCTTGGCTTTGGTGATTACCGGCTTTTGACCAGCGATCAGTTGCATGTCATTTACTGCAGCGTCAAGCACCTTGGAGTTTTGAACAGCGTCACCCACACCCATGTTGATGACAACCTTCTCGATCTTAGGCACTTGCATTACAGTCGTATAGTTAAACTTCTGCATCAACGCAGGCGTAATTTCATTCAAAAAACGTTCTTTCATTCTTGCTGCCATGAAGATTTAACCTCCTTTCTTTAAGGCTATATTAGTCGATAATTTCTCCGGATCTTTTAGCTACCCGAACCTTCTTACCGTTGTCCAATACTTTGTAACCGATACGGGTTACTTTACCGCTCTTCGGATCGATGTGCATTACGTTGGACACATGAATCGAAGCTTCTTGCTCAATAATTCCACCCTGTGGGTTCAGCTGGTTCGGCTTTTGATGTTTCTTCATCATATTTACGCCTTCTACCAGAACGCGGTTTTCACGAGGATAAGCAGCGATGACACGGCCTTTTTTACCTTTGTCTTTCCCGCTGATCACAAGTACCACGTCGTCCTTCTTCACATGCAGTTTATTGTTATGGGATTCCAGAACTTTTTTCACTCTAGGCATTTATTACACCTCCTATAACACTTTTTGGGGCACGATCAAATCTTCTGGGGCCCCCGAAAAGTACTCGGAATCAGCTTCGAAGCCATTCGTCACTTTTTGGGGTAGTTTTTAGATAACTTCCGGTGCCAAGGAAACGATCTTCATGTAGTCCTTGTCGCGAAGTTCGCGAGCAACTGGCCCGAAGATACGTGTTCCGCGCGGGCTTCTGTCGTCTTTAACAACAACAGCTGCGTTTTCGTCGAATGCGATGTAAGATCCATCTTTACGGCGTACGGAACGTTTTGTACGAACAACAACCGCTCTAACAACATCACCTTTTTTGACAACGCCGCCTGGTGTTGCTTGTTTTACGGAACAAACGATCAGATCACCGATTGCTGCTGTACGACGTCCAGTACCACCCAGTACGCGGATACACATCAGTTCCTTCGCACCAGAGTTGTCAGCCACATGCAAACGTGTAAATGGTTGAATCATTATTATTTCCTCCTTCCGGAAAAAGTTTACAGAACATCTTAGATGATAACCGCTTTTTCAATCACTTCAACCAGTCTCCAGCGTTTGTCCTTGGAGAGTGGACGAGTTTCCATAACTTTTACGGTATCGCCGATTTTAGCAACGTTTTCCTCATCATGTGCTTTGAATTTCTTCGTAGACTTGATGCGTTTGTGGTACAGGTTATGCTTTTTATAGGTTTCAACAGCAATTACAACGGTTTTATCCATCTTGTCGCTGACCACTTTACCGATTAGCACTTTACGTGCATTACGTTCTTCGCTCATAGTTAGCCTCCTTCCTGAATACGGATGGTTAGATCCGTCTCACTTAACTAATCCCAAGTACTCTTTGATGAATAACGGTTTTAGCACGAGCTATTTCCTTACGCACATCACGTATCCGAGTAGGGTTATCCAGTTGGCCTGTTGCCAATTGAAAACGGAGATTGAAAAGCTCTTCTTTGAATCCAGCGATCTTTTGTTCAATCTCAGCAGTGGTTAAGTTGCGAAGTTCATTAGCTTTCATTTGCTTCACCACCCAATTCTTCACGTTTCACAAACTTAGTCTTGATCGGCAGCTTGTGTGCGGCAAGACGCATTGCTTCACGAGCGATTTCTTCGGACACGCCTCCGAGTTCGAACATAATCTTGCCCGGTTTAACTACGGCTACCCATTTCTCAACGTTACCTTTACCACTACCCATACGAACCTCAAGAGGCTTTTGAGTAATTGGCTTATCAGGGAAAATTTTGATCCATACTTGACCGCCACGTTTGATGTAACGAGTCATTGCAATACGGGCAGCTTCGATCTGACGGTTGGTGATCCAGGACGGCTCCAAAGCTTGCAGGCCGAATTCGCCGAAGTTTAGTTCCGTACCGCCTTTTGCCATACCCTTCATGTGACCGCGTTGTTGCTTGCGGTGTTTAACGCGTTTTGGTACCAACATGATTAGTTGCCTCCTTCCTGAGCAGCTTGTTTCTTAGCTGGGGGAAGAACTTCTCCACGGTAGATCCATACTTTTACGCCGATAAGGCCATAAGTTGTATGTGCTTCAGCCGTTCCGTAGTCGATATCGGCACGAAGCGTATGAAGTGGAACTGTTCCTTCGCTATAACCTTCTGAACGGGCAATCTCAGCGCCGCCAAGACGTCCGCCAACTTGAGTTTTAATTCCCTTTGCGCCCGAACGCATTGTTCTTTGAATCGCTTGTTTCAACGCACGACGGAACGATACACGACGCTCCAATTGTTGTGCGATGCTCTCAGCAACAAGAATCGCATCCAGCTCAGGGTGTTTAATTTCATTGATATTGATGTGAACTTTTTTGCCACTGGCGATTGCAGTAACTGCGCTGCGAAGTACTTCTACTTCAGCTCCGCCTTTACCAATAACCATACCAGGCTTCGCGGTGTGAATGGTAACATTCACGCGGCTTGCCGCTCTTTCAATTTCAATGCGGGAAACAGCGGAATCCTTCAACTTACCTTTAAGGTATTCGCGGATTCTGACGTCTTCCATTAAAAGAGTACCGAAATCTTTGCCTGCATACCATTTAGATTCCCAATCGCGAATAATCCCGATCCGGAGTCCGACTGGATTTACCTTTTGACCCACGTGTTATCCCTCCTTATTTCTCAGCTACCACTAATGTAATGTGGCTTGTGCGTTTGTTAATCCGGCTTGCACGACCCATCGCGCGTGGACGGAAACGTTTCATTGTTGGACCTTGGTTAACGAAAACCTCGCTAACGAACAAGCTGTTCACGTCCAGAGAATAGTTATGCTCAGCATTCGCAATCGCCGAGTTAAGCAATTTCTCAACAACCGGTGAAGCGGATTTCGGAGTGTGGCGAAGAATTGCGATTGCTTCCCCCACTTGCTTTCCGCGAATCAAGTCAACAACCAGTTTCGCTTTACGAGCGGAAATCCGCACTGATCTTGCATGTGCTTTTGCTTCCATTGTTTTCCCTCCTCTCAAACGAAGACCTTTTAATTATCTTCTTGTTTTCTTATCGTCACCCGCGTGGCCTTTGTAAGTACGTGTTGGCGCGAACTCGCCCAACTTGTGACCTACCATATCTTCCGTTACGTATACAGGCACGTGTTTGCGGCCATCATATACACCAAACGTATGTCCGATAAACTGAGGGAAAATGGTTGAGCGGCGTGACCAGGTTTTTACTACCACCTTTTTCTCCGCCTCGTTCAATGCCTCAACTTTTTTCAGCAGGTAGCCATCAATAAATGGTCCCTTTTTTAAACTGCGACCCATGTGTGAATCCTCCCTTCATCAACTGTTCAAGCCGCGAATCGACGCTTCGCGCTATATACTGCTAGAAGCGTCTTATTTCGTGCGGCGACGAACGATATATTTATCAGAAGCTTTGTTTTTCTTACGCGTTTTGTAGCCAAGGGTTGGTTTGCCCCATGGAGACATTGGGGATTTCCGTCCGATTGGAGCGCGTCCTTCGCCACCACCGTGAGGGTGATCGTTCGGATTCATAACAACCCCGCGAACTTCAGGACGACGGCCAAGCCAGCGACTGCGACCAGCTTTACCGATCTTAATCAATTCGTGATCTTCGTTACCTACGGATCCAATTGTTGCACGACATACGCTCAAAATTCTGCGAACTTCACCGGATGTCAAACGAACGGAAACGTATTTTTCTTCTTTACCTAGCAATTGAGCTTCTGTACCAGCAGCACGAACAAGCTGTCCGCCTTTACCTGGTTTCAACTCAATATTGTGGATAACTGTACCAACTGGAATGTTCGCCAGTGGAAGACTGTTACCAATTTTGATGTCAGCCGCAGGGCCGGACTCAATCTTATCCCCAACTTTAAGGCCTTTAGGAGCGATGATGTAGCGTTTCTCTCCATCAGCATAGTGGATCAAAGCAATATTGGATGTGCGGTTCGGGTCATACTCGATCGTAGCAACGCTACCTGGTATGCCATCTTTTGTCCGCTTGAAGTCGATAATACGGTATTTACGCTTGTGTCCGCCGCCGTGGTGACGAACCGTAATTTTACCTTGGTTGTTACGTCCCGCATGTTTGAACAGCGGCGAAAGCAACGATTTCTCAGGCTGGTTTGTTGTGATTTCTTCAAACGTAGATACGGACATGCCGCGTCTTGCCGGAGAGGTCGGTTTGTACTTTTTGATTGGCACTGTATTCCCTCCTTACTTCACAGAGTTTTATTCTACCGCTTCAAAGAATTCAAGCGGCTTACTGTCCGGGCTAAGCTTTACGATGGCTTTCTTCCACTCCGGGGTATAACCGGAATATTTGCCATAACGCTTCAGTTTGCCAGGTACACGCATTGTGTTCACATTAGTTACTTTAACTTTAAAGATAGCCTCAACAGCTTGTTTGATTTCGGTCTTGTTAGCACGGATATCCACTTCAAAAGCGTATTTCATTTCGCTCATGTATTCGGATGTGCGTTCCGTAATCACCGGACGTTTAATTATATCACGAGGATCTTTCATTACGCGAACACCTCCTCTACCTTCAGAACTGCTTCCTTGGTGATGATCAGTTTGTCGTACGTCAGTACGTCAAGAACATTAATGCCGTCAGCCGCTACGAATTTCACCCCAGGGATGTTACGAGCGGATAATGCTACGTTATCATCATAACCAACAGCTACGATCAACGCTTTGCGATCCACTTTCAGGTTGTTCAAGATTGCCGCGAATTCTTTCGTCTTCGGAGCGTTCAGTGTCAAGCTATCCAATACGATGATGTCATTCCCAATAACTTTCGAGGACAACGCGGATTTAATAGCCAAACGACGAACCTTCTTAGGCAGTTTCCAGGAATAGCTGCGTGGTGTTGGTCCGAAGACAACGCCGCCGCCTTTCCATTGTGGTGAACGAATGGAGCCTTGACGAGCACGACCTGTACCTTTTTGTTTCCAAGGCTTGCGTCCGCCGCCACGTACTTCAGAACGTCCTTTAACTTTATGTGTACCGCGACGAAGGGAAGCTCTTTGCATAAGCGCAGCTTCATGCAGAACGTGTACATTCGGCTCAATACCGAATACTGACTCGCTCAATTCAACTTCGCCCACTTCGTTGCCACTAATATTAAAAAGTGTTACTTTTGGCATTTCATGTTCCTCCTTTCTTCAATTATTTCTTAACGGTTTGTTTAACTTTCACGAAGCTGTTTTTAGGGCCTGGAATAGCGCCTTTAACCAGCAATACGTTGCGTTCTACATCAACTCTGATGATTTCAAGCTTTTGAACCGTTATGGTCGTGTGACCCATATGTCCTGGCAGGCGTTTGCCTTTAGGAACGCGGTTAGCTTGGATGGAACCCATGGAGCCCGGTCTTCTGTGGTAACGCGAGCCGTGTGCCATTGGTCCGCGGCTTTGTCCCCAGCGCTTGATAACGCCTTGGAAGCCTTTACCCTTAGATGTACCAGTTACGTCAACAAATTCGCCCTCAGCGAAGATATCAGCCTTCAGCTCTTGTCCAACCTCGAGTGACCCGAGGTCAACACCGCGAATTTCGCGAACGTAGCGCTTAGGTGTTGCATTTGCCTTTTTGGCGTGACCCTGTTCAGGCTTGTTAGAGCGATTTTCTTTTTTATCAGAAAAGCCTAATTGCACTGCTTCATATCCGTCGATAGTCAGGTCTTTCTTTTGCAGTACCACACAAGGACCAGCTTCGATAACTGTAACCGGAATTACATTACCTTCAGCAGTAAACACTTGAGTCATACCGAGTTTTTTTCCTAAGATACCTTTCAATGTTGACACCTCTTTTCTTTTTCCAGTTCTTAAATAAATGAATTACAATTTGATTTCGATATCTACACCGGACGGTAAATCCAAGCGCATCAAGGCATCCACAGTTTGTGGTGTTGGATTCACAATATCGATCAAACGTTTGTGAGTCCGCATTTCAAACTGCTCACGGGAATCCTTGTACTTGTGCACCGCACGGAGAATAGTAATGATTTGTTTCTCAGTTGGCAGCGGGATCGGCCCGGATACACCAGCACCCGAACGTTTTGCTGTTTCAACGATCTTCTCTGCGGATTGATCAAGAATTCTGTGGTCGTATGCTTTCAAGCGAATACGAATTTTTTGCTTTGCCATTTTAGTCCCTCCTTCTATCGCCCAATTTGGTATCGGACATACTCCGCGAAAATTTTCTGACCTCGCCTCCATGGCAAAGGAGCCGGGTGTGTCAGTAACCTCTCACATCATCGCAACGTCTCAGAACAACATTTATTATTATATATAATATTGGGCACTATTGCAAGTCATAAATAAAACAACGCATGATTTTTTCATACGCTGCTTTTTACTAACCTATTTGTCTTATAAACTAGCTGAAGCAGATCGAAAATACTCCGCTGATGCTGCTGTTTGAGCTGTCGTCGAACCAATTCCTTCTATAGTATGGATCAGCGATTTGATCTCTTCCTCAACCGTAACAATTTCCTGCGTACTGCTCTGCATGGAGTTCACTATATCAGAGAATAACCGGCTTGTTTCAACAGATTGGAATTTCCCGCTCTTTGTAAGCTCCTGAACCGTACGGATCTCATTTACAACCTGCGTTGTAAGTTTACCTGATTTATCAGTTAATTCACCAATAAGTACTACGGTATTCTTGGTATCTTCAGCAAGCCTGCTGACCTCTTGAGCCACAACACTGAAGCCTCTGCCATGTTCTCCTGCTCTTGCCGCTTCTATCGCAGCATTGAGTGACAGGATCTTGGTCTGATTGGCGATATCTTGCACAGCACTCACTATTTTAAGAATTTGGCTTGACGATCTGCTTAGTTCTTTCACGGACTGCTCCATCTCATTCGTGCTCTCATAAATACGGCTGATCTGCCCGCTCAGTTCGCTAAGCTGATCTCGTCCCTCTCTGGCCAAACCTTGTGACTCCAGTGCGGAGGAGGCTGTGCGCTGAAAGGTGTGATTTACCTCATTACTGCTGGCCACCAACTGCTCAACAGCAGCATTTGTGTCGATGCTCAGATCCACTAGTTCTCCGCTGAACTCCGCTATTTTTTGTTTCAGTTCATTTTTTACGATTTCGTATTGTTCTTCCTTTTCACGGATGTTTTCTTTCTCATAAGCTTCCAGGACAAGTTGTTGTTCCAAATTAAGGAGCTTCGTTACTGTCTGAACCACTCCAAGACGTTCTACGTCATTATTCGTCTCATTGTAGATCACTCTAATGAAAACATTCTGCAGGTTCTGAAAAGCTGATAAATACCATTTAGGTTCGAGTCCGACCTTCTTATGGATCCTTGCAATAACAAGCCGTTTCGCTACGTATTTCTCATCTACATTACCATCAAAAATTTCAATGAGATGATCACGAAGAGTTTTTTTCAATCTATCTATAGTACTGTGTTCAATAATTATGGCTTCCAGCTTACCAACACCAAGAACCGTATTGTAGAATTGATCAGTGATGTAGTCGATGTTGCGTTCTATCGCCGGCTTCATCTTACGCAGTAAATTTAAGTCCTCTTCGGTAAGATCAATCATTTTCATTTGCTCATTAAGCTCACTATGACCTTCTAGAGTGTGATAGGACGCATCCCCTAAACTGGAAGTACCGTTGGTGCTGAAGATATGAGCGGCGGAAGAATCCACGTTTTTTTTCTGTGGTGCTAAAGCATGCATAAAAGCAAAAGGACATTTCCCCATAATACCACTCCTTAGTAATTAAGATTTATGTTGAATAATGTAGAAATTTAATGAAGAACTTAATGATTGTCAGATGATGTCGAACCTTAGCGAATTTTTTATCTTATTTATATCATCGGTTGATTTGTCCACTCTATGTATATATAAAACCACAAATTTAAAATATTTTTAATAGGTTTGCATCAGCAAAAATACCGCTTCACTCCAAATTGGAATCAGGCGGTATTGAGAACAATGCATATCCAGTTAGACAACTCCACCATTACTTGCACCAGCCATATGCAGCAGAGATGGAAGGTCCATTATACGGACCACTCTTTTACTTACCGAGATGAGTTTCTGTTCCTCCAATTGGCTGAGCTTCCGGCTGAGCGTTTCCGCAGTAGTACCGATCATGGCGGCAATCTCTTTTTTGGAGGCTGGCAGAGTCACACCTCTCTTCGAGGGATTCTTGTCATAAAAATAGAGGAGTATCTTAGCCAGCCGCTTGTCCACTTCCAGCATGTGCAGGGCTGCCGCCCAATCTTCCGCATGGTGCAATTGTTCACTCAACGACATCAAAAAGTTATATGCCAGTGCAGCATTGCTTTCAAGCAAAGGTATAAAGTGTTTGCGGTGCAACCGGCATATCGTACCGCTCTCGATCATCTCCGCATTCACTTCATTCCGCTTATTTTGCAACAAAGCGAACTGTCCAAAATAATCCCCAGGGAATAAAAAACGTATTACATGCTCTTTCCCTTCCTGATTGCATTGTGTCAGCTTTATCAGTCCATTATTCAATACAAATAGAGAATCGCCCTTCTCTCCTTCCCTAAATACGAAATTCCCTTTAATGTACTCACTGGACTCTACAATACTCTCGATTCGGGTTATTTCTGCATCAGAGAGCCCATTGAATACAGGTACACGGCGCACACAAGAGTCTGAATGACAGCATTTGGAGCACTCCATCCCCATCCCCCTTCCTTTCAGGCTGCTTTCCTTTACCTTATCAACGATAGCTGCTTAGCCTCGTGATTGCAGTCACAGCTATTTATATTAAATTGATTTAAATCAAGGATTTCTCCTTGACGTTCTGACACAATACAGCTAAAGGTAATTAAGCAAATAGGAGGGATAAATCATATGTTGCCTTATTCGTTTGAAGATATGAAGAAAATCGAGAGGAGTGTTCTGGGTGATACGGTTCCGCTTGAATTATTCCGGACGATCCGCTTAATTGGCATGAGCCAGGGATTGCCCTTGGGCGGCAAAGGTACGACTGTTACCATTGGCCGGAAAATTGGTGCCAGCTTGCCTGCAGCGTCTGTGGAGGAACTACTTCACTTGTTTGTGGATCTGAAAATCGGCATTCCGCGTATAATCCATCAGGATGAGCAAAGAATTAATATTGCAGTGGATGATTGCTTCTGCAAAGGCCTGCCGCTTTTGGAAGATGAGAAAATGATCTGTGATCTGGAAGGGGCGATCATGGAAGGAGCGTTATGCAAAATTATGAACCGTAAAATCTCTGTGAAGGAGATTAAATGCAATGCTACAGGCCATGAGTATTGTGAATATGAAGTAAGACTGTAATCTTCCACCTAAGGAGGGAATAAGACGTTGAATGTACAATATAACGGCGCAGTCGCCATCATTGATTTGCGGGACAGGATTTCACGCGGCGAGCATCCCAGGCAGGAAATATTGCAATTCGTCAGCCAAGCCGAAACTGGAACGGTTATCGAAATCCACTTGCCCCAACGGGCCGAGCGTCTTGTAGCTGAGCTTGAGTCTATCGGAATCTCATCGGTGACAAACCCGCTTGGGGATAATCACTTCCGGCTCATGTGCGTAAGAATGTAATTCAATAACTATAATAATTAGGAGGAAACATATCATGGAAAAGAAGCATTTATATGAAGCTATTCAACACCAGGATGACCGGTTTACCAAAAAGGTGTTATTTCAAAAAGGGGAAAGTGTCGTTTTTGTTCTAAATTTTATGCCTGGACAGCAGTTGCCTGCTCATAAGCATCCCGGAACAGATGTATATATCCTGGCTCTGGAGGGAAACGGAACAATGACCGTGGATGGAGAAGATACCCCGCTGTTCAAGGGAGAAATCATCCACATCTCTGGAGAGGAATCGTTTTCTTACGACAACAGCGGAGACGCTCCGGCAAGCCTGCATGTGGTTTTGTGCAAAGTTCCAAGCCCTCTATATGCTCAGGAAGTTTAACACTATATAAAAAAACAGGAGATCTTCGTTAGAAGATCCCCTGCCCCTATGTTTCAGTATCTATCCTTGAAGGATAGACTGAAATTATTTTTGGATGGATGCTACAGTACCGGCTCCAACTGTACGGCCGCCTTCGCGAATGGAGAAACGAGTTCCTTCTTCAATAGCGATAGGGGAGATCAGTGAAACAGTTACAGTGATGTTGTCACCTGGCATAACCATTTCAGTACCTTCTGGGAGGTTGATGATGCCAGTTACGTCAGTTGTACGGAAGTAGAACTGTGGACGGTAACCAGTGAAAAATGGCTTGTGACGTCCGCCCTCTTCTTTAGTCAGAACGTAGATTTGAGCTGTGAACTCAGTGTGTGGCTTAACGGAGTTCGGCTTAGCCAATACTTGGCCACGCTCGATCATAGTACGGTCAACACCACGCAGCAATGCGCCGATGTTGTCGCCAGCTTGAGCGGAATCCAGCAATTTACGGAACATTTCAACGCCCGTAACTACAGATTTCTTAGTTTCTTCGTGAATACCTACGATTTCGATTTCTTCTCCGACTTTAACTGTTCCGCGTTCTACGCGACCAGTTGCCACAGTACCGCGGCCAGTGATGGAGAATACATCCTCGACAGGCATCAAGAAAGGTTTTGCAGTGTCGCGTTCTGGAAGCGGAATGTACTCATCAATCGTTTCGAACATCTCAACGATTTTTTGTGCATATTCGCCTTCAGGGTTTTGCAGAGCTTCACGAGCGGAACCACGGATGATTGGAGTATCGTCACCTGGGAATTCATATTCGTTCAGCAAATCGCGAACTTCCATTTCAACCAATTCCAAGAGCTCTTCGTCTTCAACCATGTCGCATTTGTTCAAGAATACGACGATGTAAGGAACACCTACTTGGCGGGACAACAGGATGTGCTCGCGAGTTTGCGGCATAGGGCCGTCAGCTGCGGATACAACCAGGATTGCTCCGTCCATTTGCGCTGCGCCGGTGATCATGTTTTTAACATAGTCGGCGTGACCAGGGCAGTCTACGTGTGCGTAGTGACGGTTAGGAGTTTCATATTCAACGTGAGCTGTGGAAATAGTGATACCGCGCTCGCGCTCTTCTGGAGCTTTATCGATTTGGTCGAATGCTACAGCAGCACCGCCGTATTTTTTGGACAATACAGTTGTGATTGCAGCAGTCAGAGTCGTTTTACCATGGTCGACGTGACCAATAGTACCGATGTTAACGTGCGGTTTGTTACGTTCAAACTTTGCCTTTGCCATTTGAACAGTTCCTCCTTAATTTGGGGTTCCTTATATTGGAGCCGTCCGTTGTATGCATAACCTAGGATGACTGAACGTTTATACCCGGACGGCAAATCAAAACAATTATTATTCTCCGCCTTTATTCTTGGCAACGATCTCATCCGAGATGGATTTAGGAACTTCTTCATAGTGGGAGAGTTCCATTGAGAATACGCCGCGTCCTTGAGTACCGGAACGGAGTGTTGTGGAGTATCCGAACATTTCGGAAAGAGGTACCTTAGCACGAATAATTTGCGCTCCACCACGGGAATCCATACCTTCGATTCTACCGCGACGGGAACTCAACATACCCATTACATCGCCCATATATTCCTCGGGTACAGTTACTTCCACTTTCATGATTGGCTCAAGCAGGACAGGCTTACACTTGTCTTTAGCTGCTTTGAGTGCCATCGAGCCGGCAATTTTGAACGCCATTTCGTTGGAGTCAACATCATGATAAGAACCATCTACGATGGTGGCTTTAACGTCAACAAGCGGGAAGCCTGCGATGACACCATTTTTCATAGATTCTTCAATACCCGCAAGTGCTGGAGCGATGTACTCTCTAGGAACCGAGCCACCGACAACTTTACTTTCGAAGATGCTGCCTGTACCTGCCTCGAGGGGCTCGAATTCAACCCATACGTGACCATACTGACCGCGTCCGCCCGATTGACGAACGAATTTACCTTCGACGCGAGCTGGAGCCTTGAACGTTTCACGATATGCAACCTGTGGTTTACCAACGTTAGTCTCAACGTGGAATTCACGACGCATACGATCAACGATAATCTCAAGGTGAAGTTCACCCATACCTGCCAAGATGGTTTGGCCAGTTTCCTCATCAGTGTGAGCACGAAGAGTTGGATCCTCTTCAGTCAACTTTCCGAGAGCAATACCCATTTTATCTTGGTCGGCTTTTGTTTTTGGTTCAACGGCAACTTCGATAACCGGATCAGGGAAGTTCATAGACTCCAGAATAACCGGATGCTTCTCATCACACAGTGTATCACCAGTACTCGTATCTTTCAAACCAACAGCTGCAGCAATGTCACCGGAGTACACAATGGAGATCTCCTGGCGGCTGTTCGCGTGCATTTGCAGGATACGACCGATTCGTTCCCGTTTGTTCTTAGTAGCGTTCAATACGTAAGATCCGGATTCCAGTATACCAGAATATACACGGAAGAACGTAAGTTTGCCTACATAAGGGTCAGTCATGATTTTGAATGCCAATGATGAGAACGGTTCTTCATCCGAAGATTGACGAATCGCTTCAGTTCCATCATCAAGGTGTCCAGTGATAGCCGGAACATCGATAGGAGCTGGCAAGTAATCGATAACTGCGTCCAGCATAAGCTGAACCCCTTTGTTTCGGTAAGAGGATCCAACAATTACAGGGAAAATCTTAACTTCAACTACGCCTTTGCGCAGTGCTGCTTTGATTTCCGCAACTGAAATTTCTTCACCTTCCAGATATTTCATCGTCAACTCTTCGTCAAGCTCTGCTACTTTCTCGATTAACTCGAGACGCAGTTCAGCAACTTGCTCCAGATAGTCAGCCGGAATATCCGTTTCTTCAACATCGCGGCCCAGATCATCTTTGAAAATGTGTGCTCTTTGTTCTACCAAGTCGATGATTCCTACGAAATCGTTCTCTGCACCGATTGGAAGTTGAATAGCTACAGCATTTGCCATAAGACGTTCACGCATAGCCTGCACAACGTTTAAGAAGTCAGCACCGATGATATCCATCTTGTTAACATATGCGATACGAGGAACGCCATAACGGTCAGCCTGTCTCCATACAGTTTCAGACTGGGGCTCAACGCCTTCTTTCGCACTGAATACGCCTACTGCTCCATCCAATACACGAAGGGAACGTTCAACTTCAACAGTGAAGTCAACGTGTCCCGGGGTATCAATGATATTGATGCGGTGGCCTTTCCACGCAGCAGTCGTAGCAGCGGAAGTAATCGTAATTCCGCGCTCCTGCTCTTGTTCCATCCAGTCCATTGTAGCTGCACCCTCGTGAACTTCACCGATTTTGTGCGTACGGCCTGTGTAGAAAAGAATCCGCTCTGTGGTTGTAGTTTTACCAGCATCAATATGCGCCATGATCCCGATGTTACGTGTATTTTTTAAGGAGAACTCTCTTGCCATGAAATGGGTCTCCTTTCAAAATATATTATTTAAATGACTATAAATCCTACCAGCGGTAGTGAGCAAACGCTTTGTTCGCTTCAGCCATTTTGTGTGTGTCTTCACGTTTCTTAACGGAAGCGCCTGTGTTGTTGGAAGCGTCGATGATCTCAGCCGCCAAACGCTCTTCCATAGTCTTCTCACCGCGGTTGCGTGAGTAGTTTACAAGCCAACGTAATCCCAAAGCAGTACGTCTTTCAGGTTTAACCTCGATTGGCACTTGGTAGTTAGCACCGCCGACACGGCGAGCCTTGACTTCCAAAACCGGCATGATGTTCTTGATGGCAGCTTCGAAAACTTCCATCGGATCTTTACCTGTGCGATCTTGAATTAACTTGAACGAATTGTACAAAATGCTTTGAGCGACACCTCTTTTACCACCCAGCATAATGCGGTTGATCAAACGAGTAACCAACTTGCTATTATACAATGGATCTGGCAATACGTCTCTCTTAGTAACTGGACCTTTGCGTGGCATGGATATCCCCCTTTCTTAAATGGTTATTATTCGTATTTGTCTTACTTCTTCACTTTAGGACGTTTCGCACCATATTTGGAGCGAGCTTGCATACGGTTAGCTACACCTGCTGTATCCAGAGCGCCACGAACGATATGGTAACGAACCCCTGCAAGGTCCTTTACTTTACCTCCGCGAAGTAATACAACACTGTGCTCTTGTAGATTATGTCCGATTCCCGGGATGTAAGCTGTTACCTCGAGACGGTTCGTCAGACGAACACGGGCATATTTACGAAGCGCTGAGTTTGGTTTACGTGGAGTCATTGTGCCTACACGAGTGCACACACCGCGTTTTTGCGGAGCGCTCAAATTTGTAGTCTCACGCTTCAGGGCGTTGTACCCTTTTTGAAGAGCGGGAGATTTAGATTTGTCGATTTTGGCTTGACGGCCTTTACGAACCAATTGATTAATAGTTGGCATGTTGTTGCCACCCCCTTCCTGAAATGATTATCTAGTTATAAACCTCATTTTTAAGTCCACAGACCCAGGTGGTTCATAAAAAGACAAATGAAAAGTCCTTGCCTCCGAAGTGAACCCCGGTACAAAAACATTTCTGTAGCTATTGTTTTAAGACGGCTGCCATTGCAGCACCCACTTCAATTCCGCAGGCTTTGCCCAAATTCAGCATCGTATCCACATAAGTGACTTTGACGCCTTGTTTGTTACAAAGCATAACAATCTTGGAAGTAAGCCGTTGATCTCCGTCCTCTGCCACATAGACTTCTGCGGCTAGGCCCAACTCCACCGCCTTAACGGTTTGCTTGGTCCCGATCTTGACTTGAGCATCCTGTAGTCCTCTATCATCAGTCATTATCAATTCCTCCAATGAACAAGGATAACATGGCTACTCACGCACCTTAGATATTTTAGCATCATCATAAGCTGATGTCAAGAAATTAAGAACAATATTTATTTCATTCACAACAGGCAGCCACGCCACGCCCTCAAATGGGACGTGACGCGGATACACTGAATGTGATTGTTACATTTATTCAGCAGGAACGGTCTCTAAAGACTCTTTCGTGCTTTCTTCATTCGGATTGCTTAGATTTACATTACGGTAACGATTCATGCCTGTACCTGCAGGAATCAACTTACCGATAATAACATTTTCTTTCAGACCAAGCAACTTATCTACTTTACCTTTGATTGCAGCGTCAGTCAAGACACGAGTTGTCTCTTGGAATGATGCGGCAGACAGGAAGGAATCCGTCTCAAGCGATGCTTTGGTAATACCGAGCAGCACTGGTTTGGCGACTGCTGGCTCTTTTCCGGATAGAATAGCTTCCTTATTAGCAGATTCATATTCATGAATATCTGCAAAAGCACCTGGCAGCAAGGTAGTATCCCCAGCATCGATGATACGAATCTTACGAAGCATTTGCTTGATCATAACTTCAATGTGCTTATCATTGATTTCAACGCCCTGGTTACGGTAAACACGCTGCACTTCTTGCAGAATGTAGTTCTGTACCCCGCGAATACCTTTGATACGCAGCATTTCTTTAGGATCGATTGAACCGTCCGTAAGCTCGTCTCCAGCCTCAATCTCCTGTCCAACGGTGACACGCAGACGTGAGCCGTAAGTGATGGAATAAGTCTTGGATTCCGCTTCGCCTTGAACCTCGATTTCACGACGGTCCTTCGTTTCACGGATTTCCTTGATTACGCCGTCAACCTCACTGATTGTCGCCTGTCCTTTCGGATTCCGGGCTTCAAACAACTCTTGAATACGCGGCAAACCTTGGGTAATATCATCTCCCGCAACACCACCGGTATGGAACGTACGCATGGTAAGCTGGGTCCCTGGTTCACCGATAGACTGAGCAGCGATAATACCAACCGCCTCGCCGATCTCAACGTGTTTACCCGTTGCAAGGTTTCGTCCATAGCACTTCTTACATACACCATGACGGGCACGGCAGCTAAGCACGGAACGAATCTGCAATTTGGTAATTCCAGCATTGATTATTTCCTCCGCTTTGTCGGAGTCGATCAGATCGTTGCGGTGTACGATAATTTTGCCAGATTCTGGGTGACGTATGGTTTCGAAACAGTAGCGTCCTTCAATCCGGTCGTAGAGATCTTCAATGATCTCTTTACCATCTTGAATACGGCTAACTGTAAAGCCTTTATCAGTTCCGCAATCTTCCTCACGAACGATAACATCCTGCGCCACGTCAACGAGACGGCGTGTCAAGTAACCGGAGTCAGCTGTACGTAGAGCTGTATCGGCAAGACCTTTACGCGCTCCGTGCGTGGAGATAAAGTACTCCAAGACGGTAAGGCCTTCACGGAAGTTCGCTTTAATTGGCAGTTCAAAGATTCGGCCTGAAGGTGTTGCCATGAGTCCCCGCATACCGCCCAGCTGAGTGATCTGCGATTTGTTACCCCGTGCTTTGGAATCAACCATGAGCATAATGGAATTGAAGCGGTCCATTGATTTCAAGAGTACATTCGTCAGATCATCCTTCGTTTTGGACCAGATCTCAATGACACGGTCGTACCGTTCCTCATTGGTGATCAGACCCCGGCGGTATTGGTTGGCAACCACATCAACCTTCTCTTCGGACTCTTTCAGGATTGTGGCTTTTTCCTCCGGCACGATAACGTCCGATACTGCAACCGTCACACCGGACCGTGTGGAGTAGGTAAAGCCGAGTTGTTTTATCTTATCCAAAATAACGGATGTTTTAGTAGTATGGTAGGTCTCAAAGCAGCGGGCGATAATCAATCCCAAATATTCCTTACCTACAGCGCTGGCTTCCGGAAGATTCATAATCAGCTCACGGATGTCTGCGCCTTTTTCATAGATAAAGTAATGGTTTGGTGTGCCATGCAGCAGGTTTGTTTTGGTTGCTTCGTTGATATACGGGAAGCTGCTCGGATAGATTTCGTTAAAGATAATCTTACCGATCGTCGTAATCAGCATTGCGCCTTGCTGCTCTTCCGTAAAGCAGGTTTTGCCGAGCGCTTTAACCGGAATAGCTACACGTGCATGCAGACCTGCAGTTCCCCGTTGATAAGCGGAAACCGCTTCGTTCACGGTACGCAGAATCATTCCTGTACCCTTTTCTCCCTTGTTATCCATGGTCAGATAGAACGTACCAAGGACCATATCCTGGGAAGGAGTAACAACCGGCTTACCATCTTTAGGGTTCAAAATGTTACCGGATGCCAGCATGAGGATACGAGCTTCTGCTTGTGCTTCTGCTGACAGAGGTACGTGCACCGCCATTTGGTCACCGTCAAAGTCGGCATTGTAAGCCGTACATACGAGCGGATGCAGACGAATAGCATGGCCTTCAACCAGAATCGGCTCAAATGCTTGAATACCGAGACGGTGAAGTGTTGGTGCGCGGTTAAGCAGTACTGGATGCTCTCTGATAACTTCCTCAAGCACATCCCATACTTCAGGACTTACACGCTCTACTTTACGTTTAGCGCTCTTTATGTTGTGGGCAAGCCCTTTGTTAACCAATTCCTTCATAACAAACGGTTTGAACAATTCCAGAGCCATCTTCTTAGGCAGTCCGCACTGGTACATCTTCAGGTACGGTCCAACCACGATAACAGAACGTCCGGAGTAGTCTACACGTTTACCGAGCAAGTTCTGACGGAAACGTCCTTGTTTACCTTTCAGCATATGGCTGAGAGATTTGAGCGGACGGTTGCCAGGACCCGTTACCGGACGGCCGCGACGGCCGTTGTCGATCAATGCGTCGACAGCTTCTTGAAGCATCCGTTTCTCATTTTGCACGATAATATCAGGAGCACCGAGGTCAAGCAGTCTTTTCAGACGGTTGTTCCGGTTAATAACACGACGGTACAAGTCGTTCAGGTCAGATGTGGCAAAACGACCGCCATCCAGCTGAACCATTGGACGAAGCTCCGGAGGAATAACCGGCAGAACATCCATGATCATCCAATCCGGCTTGTTACCGGAGTTACGGAATGCTTCAATGACTTCCAGACGTTTAATTGCCCGGTTACGGCGTTGGCCTTGGGCCGTACGCAATTCTTCTTTGAGGAATTCCAGCTCTTTCTCAATGTCGATATCCTGAAGCAGCTTCTTGACCGCTTCCGCACCCATGCCGGCCTGGAATCCGTAGCCATATTTCTCACGGTAGCTGCGGTATTCTTTCTCGGACAGCAGTTGCTTCTTCTCAAGCGGTGTTTCGCCCGGATCAGTTACAACATAAGAAGCGAAGTAGATGATCTCTTCCAGTGATCTTGGAGACATGTCCAGTGCCAGACCCATACGGCTCGGAATACCTTTGAAATACCAGATATGAGATACAGGAGCAGCCAGTTCAATGTGACCCATACGTTCACGACGCACTTTAGCGCGGGTAACTTCAACGCCGCAGCGATCGCAGACAACGCCCTTATAACGGACGCGTTTGTATTTACCGCAATGACATTCCCAGTCCTTTTGCGGTCCGAAGATGCGTTCGCAGAAAAGACCCTCTTTTTCCGGTTTCAACGTACGATAGTTAATGGTTTCCGGTTTTTTAACTTCTCCGCGGGACCAAGAACGAATTTTTTCCGGAGATGCGAGTCCGATTTTCATAAATTCAAAATTGTTAACGTCCAACAAGGAGCAACCCTCCTTAACCTAATCCTGATTTAGTACCGCTTAGCCCTCCCTTGATCCTGGGATCAAGGGAGGGCACGGTTCTTTTTAAATGCGATTTATATGTTGCGTGTATTATTCTACTCCGACTTCCGCGCCTTCCAAATTGAGGCTTAGCTTGTCGCCTGACGCCTCATCCTCATCGTCCAGTTCTTTCATCTCAATCTCCTGCTCGTCACCGCTGAGGATTTTGACATCCATACCGAGCGACTGCAGTTCCTTGATCAATACCTTGAACGATTCCGGAACACCCGGTTCTGGTACATTTTCACCTTTGACGATAGATTCGTATGTTTTCACACGGCCCACCACGTCATCGGATTTCACAGTCAGAATTTCCTGCAGGGTGTAGGCTGCACCGTAAGCCTCAAGTGCCCAAACCTCCATTTCCCCGAAGCGCTGTCCACCGAACTGCGCTTTACCACCCAGCGGCTGCTGGGTAACCAGGGAGTAAGGACCTGTAGAACGGGCATGAATTTTATCATCAACCATGTGCGCCAGCTTGATCATGTGCATGACGCCGACAGTAACTTCACGCTCAAAGCGCTCGCCTGTCCGACCATCGTAGAGCACAGTCTTACCATTACGCTGCATGCCGGCTTCTTCCATCGTGTCGAACACGTCATACTCACGTGCTCCGTCAAATACCGGTGTGGCTACATGAATACCGAGACGCATTGCCGCAAAACCGAGATGGACCTCAAGCACCTGTCCGATGTTCATCCGTGAAGGTACGCCGAGCGGGTTAAGAACAACCTGTACAGGAGTACCATCAGGCAAGAACGGCATATCTTCTTCAGGGAGAATACGGGCAACGACACCTTTGTTACCGTGCCGTCCTGCCATCTTGTCACCTTCGGAAATTTTACGCTTCTGAGCGATGTAGACACGAACCAGTTGATTAACACCCGGAGGCAGCTCATCACCGTTTTCGCGTGTGAATACTTTTACGTCGACGATGATACCGTCACTACCATGGGGAACACGCAAGGACGTATCACGAACTTCACGCGCCTTCTCACCGAAGATTGCATGCAGCAAGCGTTCTTCTGCTGTGAGTTCGGTTACGCCTTTCGGTGTAACTTTACCCACGAGAATGTCGCCGGCACTAATCTCCGCACCGATGCGGATGATACCGCGCTCGTCAAGATTACGGAGAGCCTCTTCACCTACGTTCGGAATATCACGCGTAATCTCTTCAGGTCCCAGCTTGGTGTCACGGGCCTCCGACTCGTATTCCTCGATATGAATCGAAGTGTATACATCCTCTTTGACCAGCTTCTCACTCAGCAGGATCGCATCCTCGTAGTTGTAACCTTCCCAAGTCATGAACGCCACGACAACGTTGCGGCCAAGGGCCAACTCGCCCATTTCTGTGGAAGGTCCATCCGCAAGGATATCCCCCTTCTTAACCATGTCCCCTCTTTTTGCAAGCGGACGCTGATTAATACAGGTGCCTTGGTTCGAACGCATAAATTTGTGTAATTTATATTTAACGATATCGCCTTTGACTTCCTTGCCCTCGACAGCTTCTACGCGGCGCAGCCAAATTTCGTTAGCCGATGAGCGTTCGATAATACCGTCATATTTGGAAACAATACATACACCCGAGTCTTTAGCCGACTTATGCTCCATCCCTGTGCCGACAAGCGGCGCCTTTGGAATAAGCAATGGTACTGCCTGACGCTGCATGTTTGATCCCATCAGTGCGCGGTTGGAGTCATCATTCTCAAGGAACGGAATGAGCGCTGTAGCGACCGAAACAACCTGCTTCGGTGATACGTCCATGTAATCAACCCGATTACTTGGCATCGTTGTGATGTTATCCGAGTCTTTGTTGTAACGAACGATAACCATGTCTTCCTTGAAGGAACCATCTTCCTCAAGCTGCACATTTGCCTGGGCAATTACATAGTTATCTTCCTCATCCGCGGTCAGGTAATCGATTTGCTCGGTTACTTTTCCAGTCTTCGGATCCACCCAACGGTATGGCGCTTCAATAAAGCCGTATTCGTTGATGCGGGCGAAAGTAGACAAAGAGTTGATCAGACCGATATTCGGACCTTCCGGCGTCTCAATTGGACACATGCGGCCATAGTGACTGTGATGGACGTCGCGAACTTCAAAGCCTGCGCGTTCCCGAGTCAAACCGCCGGGGCCCAGTGCAGACAGACGGCGTTTATGCGTCAATTCCGCAAGAGGGTTCGTCTGGTCCATAAACTGGGACAGCTGCGAGCTACCGAAGAACTCCTTAATGGATGCAATAACCGGACGAATGTTGATCAATGCTTGCGGAGTAATCGCGTTAGCATCCTGAATAGACATTCTCTCGCGCACTACGCGCTCCATACGGGATAAGCCGATACGGAACTGGTTCTGCAGGAGTTCACCAACGGAACGCAGACGACGGTTACCAAGATGGTCAATATCATCGGTATTTCCAACACCATGCAGCAAATTAATAAAGTAGCTGATCGAGGATATAATATCAGCCTGTGTAATATGCTTAATTGACTTATCGATGTTGCCATTGGCAATCAGCTTAAGCACACGTCCTTCTTCAATAGGCGAATGAACGTCAATTGTCTGAAGCGAAATGTCTTCACCGTCAAGAACGCCGCTTACACGGTAGTTCTTGAAGCCAACCTGCTTCTCGAAATAAGGCAACAATTCATCAAGCAAGCGGCGGTCAACCATTTGTCCGGCTTCCGCAAGGATTTCCCCTGTAGATTCATCAACCAAAGGCTGAGCCAGACGCTGATTGAACAGACGATTCTTGATGTGCAGCTTTTTATTGATCTTATAGCGGCCTACATTGGCCAGATCATAACGCTTCGGATCAAAGAAACGCGCGACAAGCAAGCTCTTGGCATTGTCTAATGTCGGCGGCTCTCCTGGACGCAGACGCTCATAGATTTCGATAAGCGCCTTCTCCGTAGAGTCGGTGTTATCCTTATCCAGCGTATTTCGAATATATTCATCATTGCCGAGCAGTTCCAGAATCTCAGCATCACTGCCGAAACCGAGTGCACGAAGCAATACAGTAACCGGAATTTTGCGAGTCCGGTCAATACGGACATACATGATGTCCTTCGCGTCGGTCTCAAGCTCCAGCCACGCTCCGCGGTTCGGGATTACTGTGGCGGTATAGGTTTTTTTGCCGTTCTTATCCACTTTCGTGCTGAAATAGACGCTTGGAGAGCGAACCAACTGGCTGACAATAACCCGTTCCGCACCATTGATAATAAAAGTGCCGGTCTCCGTCATCAGCGGGAAATCTCCCATGAACACTTCCTGCTCTTTGACCTCTCCGGTCTCTTTGTTGATGAGCCGCACCTTTACCCGAAGAGGCGCTGCATACGTAACGTCCCGCTCTTTCGCGTCGTCAACCGTATATTTCGGCTCACCCAGGCTGTAATCGATGAACTCTAGTACCAAATTACCTGTGAAATCCTGGATCGGCGAGATGTCCTGAAACATTTCCCGCAAACCTTCCTCCAAAAACCAATCATAAGATTTTTGTTGGATCTCGATCAGGTTCGGGACCTCGAGTACCTCGTTAATTCTCGCATAGCTTCGCCGAGTGCGTCGACCATACTGAACAAGATGTCCTGCCAACTTTACTCACCCCTCATGTCTACTCACTTAAAAATTGATTGCGAACCCCTGTTTGGACCATTATAATGGAACCAAGAACCAAGGATTCTTCCATAAATAAAGAAAAGCCCTTATCGAAATCTTCGAAAAAAGAGCGCATTTATCCATGGTCAAAATACCCCATATCCAGTAGATTTGCCCAAAACGTACATATTATACGTCACCAAGCAACAGTTTATGCGGCATAAAGCACTGAATTCGCAAAAACATGCCGTACGGCATGCGCTTGCCGGGCGACAATATACTACTTGACATTTCAGAAAACTAAAGAAATGGAGCCTATCTTAATACTGACATTTTATAATAATAACACTATCGATGATAGGTGTCAATAGCCCGTCACTATTTATTTTGCTTTTTTGCTTTAATAATTCGATAGCCTTTGTCTCTTCCTACTTCTTCCACACTTCCGAACAAGCTTTCCAACTTGACTGCCGCTGATGGAGCCCCTTGTTTCTTCTGAATAACAATCCACAGAGTTCCGCCTTCATTCAGGTGATCATAGGCCTGCTCAAATATCCCATGCACTACTGCCTTTCCAGCACGGATCGGAGGATTAGTCAGGATCACATCGAACTTCTTTCCATTCAATGCTCCCAGCATGTCGCTTTGCATCACCGTAACATTCCGGATTCCATTTTGAAGCGAATTTTCTCTTGCCAGTTCAACGGCCCGGTTATTAATATCAATCATCGTCACATGCCCTTTTGGTGCAAGGTGAGCCGCTGTAATTCCGATCGGACCATATCCACAACCCACATCCAGCACAGCAGAACCTTCCGGTATATCCATTGCCTCTATTAGAACCCGGCTGCCGTAATCAATATCTCCTTTGGAGAAAACCCCTGCGTCACTTGTGAAGCGAAGACTCTTTCCTCTAAGAACTGTACTAATGGTTCGTCTGTTGTGACTAGCTTCCGGCTGCTGCGAGTAATAATGCTGCGACATGCCCATCCTCCCTTTCCAAGGTTTATATCAATTTACTATCTCATAAAAACAAACCCCTTGAACAAGTTCAAGGGGTTTGTCGTAATAGAAGGGAATTACTTCACTTCTACAGCTGCGCCTGCTTCTTCCAATTTTGCTTTGGTAGCATCTGCTTCTTCTTTGCTTACTTTTTCTTTGATTGCTTTTGGTGCGTTGTCAACTACGTCTTTAGCTTCTTTCAAGCCAAGACCAGTGATTTCGCGAACGATTTTGATAACGTTAATTTTGGAAGCGCCAGCGCCTGTCAAAATTACATCAAATTCGGTTTGTTCTTCTTCAACAGCTGCTACTGCGCCGCCAGCTGCTACTGGAGCTGCTGCAGTTACGCCGAATTCTTCTTCAATTGCTTTAACCAGGTCGTTCAGTTCCAATACGCTCATGCCTTTAATTGCTTCCAAGATTGCTTCTTTACTCATGATTGAACCTCCATTTTTTATATTAAAATTTTTGGGTTTGTGTTGATTTATACTGCACAGAGCAAAGGCTTACGCGCTTTGTTCTTCTTTCTCAGCCACTGCTTTAACCGCAAGCGCGAAGTTGCGCATTGGAGCTTGCAGAACGCTAAGCAACATGGAGAGCAAACCATCGCGGGACGGAAGTTCCGCCAATGCTTTGATTTGGTCCGCGTCGATCACACGGCCTTCCACAACGCCGCCCTTCAATTTCAAAGCGTCGTTCTTTTTGGCGAAGTCATTCAAAATTCTAGCTGGTGCTGTTACGTCTTCATTACTGAATGCGATCGCAGTCGGGCCAGTCAGAACTTCATCCAGATCAGTCAACTCAGCCGCAGCAGTTGCGCGGCGAAGCAATGTGTTCTTCAGGACTTGAAAGTCAACGCCAGCTTCACGAAGCTGCTTACGCAGTTCAGTTACTTGGGCAACGTTCAATCCACGGTAGTCCGCAACAACAGTAGTAATACTGTTTTGCAGTTTGCTAACAACCACATCCACCGCATCCTGTTTAGCTTGGATTACTTTTGCATTTGCCAATGTATACACCTCCTGAAAATTTATGTCACGGCATTCTCTTCCGAAGAATTTCTGCCGTTCCTACGCAGGCATTAGAAAAGCCTCCGCAGAATCACGAAGGCTTGATAAAACGTTAGTTGCACGGGCGAACCCGGCAGCATCTTGTTTCTATCACAACACCTCGGTAGGAAATTAAGCCTTTCGGCACCTACTGTCTACGGTAAGCATATTCAACTTAAAGAATGATAACCGTTAATCTTCACAACTGTTATAGATTATCAAAGATGACCCGAAGAGTCAACCCTTAATTATCTGAAGACGGTTGTGTTTACGCGAGCGCTCGGTCCCATAGTCGAGGAAATCGAAATGCCTTTAAGGTATACACCTTTAGCAGCAGCCGGTTTCGCACGGTTAAGAGCGTCGATAAGGGATTTAAGGTTCTCGTTCAATTTATCAGCATCAAAAGACACTTTGCCGATCGGCGCGTGAATTTGACCTGCTTTGTCGAGACGGTATTCGATTTTACCGGCTTTGATTTCTTGCACAGCCTTGGAAACATCGAATGTAACTGTACCCGCTTTAGGGTTAGGCATAAGGCCTTTACCACCGAGCAAGCGACCCAGTTTACCGACTTCACTCATCATATCAGGTGTAGCTACGCAGACGTCGAAATCGAACCAGCCTTGTTGAATTTTGTTGATCATGTCTTGATCGCCTACAAAATCCGCGCCAGCAGCTTCCGCTTCTTTCGCTTTCTCACCTTTTGCAAATACAAGCACGCGTTGGGTTTTGCCTGTACCGTGAGGCAAGACAACTACACCGCGAACGGCTTGATCTTGTTTACGGGGATCTACGCCCAAACGAACTGCCGCTTCAACGGTTTCGTCGAATTTCGCAGTCGCTGCCTTTTTAACAAGCTCTACAGCTTCAGAAGGCTCGTAAGTTGCTTCACTGTTAATCAGTTTAGCCGCTTCTTGGTATTTCTTACCATGTTTAGCCATGAAAATGTTCCTCCTTTGTGGTGTTAGCGGAATGTCCTCCCACATATTACGGTCACGCATGACCGGTCATCGAAAACAAATTAGTCTTCGATTGTGATGCCCATACTGCGAGCAGTACCTTCGATCATAAGCATAGCAGCTTCTACAGATGCAGCGTTCAGATCGGGCATTTTTTGCTCAGCGATTTCACGAACCGCTGCGCGGCCGAGCTTCGCTACTTTTTTCTTGTTTGGTTCACCGGAGCCTTTTTCTACTTTCGCAGCGATGCGAAGCAAAACAGCAGCCGGAGGAGTTTTGGTGATGAAGGTAAACGAACGGTCTTCAAATACTGTAATTTCAACCGGGATGATCAGGCCAGCCTGGTCAGCAGTACGAGCATTGAATTCCTTACAGAATGCCATGATGTTGACACCCGCTTGTCCTAACGCCGGACCTACTGGAGGCGCTGGGTTCGCTTTCCCTGCAGGAATCTGCAGTTTCACCATTTTAATAACTTTTTTAGCCATGAGTGACACCTCCTTGCGTAAATAGTGGTCTTCGGTACGCTTATCGCGCCCTCCCACAAGAAACCCTTAAGCTTAGTTATATTTTCTCCACTTGAGTGAAATCCAACTCCAGCGGGGTTTCCCGTCCAAACATGTTAACGTGTACCTTGATCTTGCTCTTGTCAGCCAAAATTTCTTCCACGGAGCCCACAAAATTCGCAAAGGGACCAACCATAATGCGTACCGATTCCTTGATTTCGAAATCAATCTTAGCTTTAGGTTCAACCATACCCATATGCTTCAGAATTTGTTCTACTTCTTCTGGAAGCAGAGCCGTAGGCTTCGAACCTGAGCCTGTCGAACCAACAAATCCGGTAACGCCCGGCGTATTGCGGACAACATACCAGGAATCATCAGTCTGGACCATTTCAACCAAAACATATCCGGGGTAAACTTTACGCATGACCGTTTTTTTCTTGCCATCCTTGTTTACGATTTCTTCTTCCATAGGAACAAGAACGCGGAATATCTTGTCTTCCATGCCCATAGACTCAACGCGTTTTTCTAAATTGGCTTTGACCTTGTTCTCATACCCAGAATAAGTATGAACGACATACCATCTTTTTTCCATATCAAGCCACCTGGGACCTCTCTAAATAATCGCTTCAATCACAGCGGAAATACCGATGTCCAGAACCCAGAAGTAAACAGCGACAACTACAATTGTACCGAGAACGATCAATGTATAGTTTGTCAGTTCCTTACGGCTAGGCCAGCGAACTTTTTTGAGTTCACTCCAGCTCTCAGTGAAAAAGGAAAACAATGACTTGAAACTACGTTTCACGCCGACTACACCTCCAAAGACTATCTGGTTTCGCGATGAGGAGTTTGCTCGTTACAGAACTTGCAAAATTTCTTCATCTCCATGCGGTCGGGGTGATTTCGCTTGTTTTTGGTTGTTGCATAGTTTCTTTGTTTGCAACTTGTACAAGCCAAAGTGATAATTACCCGCATGATGTGCACCTCCCGAAGACGTCCTTCTAACGGTAAAATTAGAAGACGCAAATATTGATCCTAAAAAAAGCCGCGAATTTAGGCCTACCTAAAACACTTTAGCATAATGTCAAGGTCTGTGTCAACGAAAGAATTCCCTTGTGCACTGAGTAATTACGGCTCGGCCGTAACCTGCCGCCCCAATCTGAGCTCTAGTCTTTGTGTCAGTCTTTTCCTCTGTATTCCGCTGTCATTCTTACATTATGGACATTCCCGCTGTGAATAAACATAGGGTCAACTATATCAAACTAAAAAAAGACTCGATGTCCGAGCCTTTCCCTGTCATTATATCATTAATTGTCACGCACTTCCAGATATCTTTCCAACTTCCGCTTCACCCGCTGCAGTGCATTGTCAATCGACTTCACATGCCGCTTCAAATCCTCCGCAATTTCCTGATAAGATCGCCCGTCCAGATACAGCATCAGAACCTTTCGTTCCAAATCGCTCAGTATTTCCGCCATCTTATCTTCCAGCCCAATGAATTCCTCCTGATTAATAATCAGCTCTTCCGGGTCCAGCACCTGGGTGCCGCAAATGACATCCATAAGTGTTCGGTCGGAATCTTCATCATAAATGGGCTTGTCCAATGAAACATATGAATTAAGAGGGATGTGCTTCTGACGGGTCGCTGTCTTGATCGCGGTTATGATTTGCCGGGTAATGCATAACTCAGCAAATGCCTTGAATGAAGAAAGCTTATCCCCTTTAAAATCACGAATGGCCTTATAAAGGCCAATCATACCTTCTTGCACAATATCTTCACGGTCGGCACCAATCAAAAAGTAAGAGCGGGCTTTGGCGCGAACGAAATTGCGGTATTTGTTAATCAAGTACTCCAATGCGCCACTGTCGCCGCCACGGAAAACCTCGACAATATCTTCATCGCTTACGCAATCATACTCGGACAGCATTAATTCCTTGAGGTCGACACTCACCAAGAATCCCCCCGGCTGCAACGCAAGACACATCGTTACTTCGTGAAATATACGAACAGTATATATTATGTTACCTTACACCGTCAACCGCAGTTTGACCAAAAACAATCATCAATAGCATATTATTACAGTTGTCGATTTTCCCGGTAACTTCCATTTCGTTCATGACTGTCTGCGCCAGTCCTCCAGCTTGTTCCGCACTTCCGGCGGAAGTTTATCTTCCAGAGCATGGCGTGAGGAGCGTGCTCCGGGCGGCTTGATGACCTTCTTGACTTCCTTTTGATTCTCTTCTATTTCCAATCGCAGTTCTCTCGCAGAAAGACGCAGTGCACCTTGGGCAAAAATAACATGCTGCTCCACGGAATCACTGGTTGCCACGTAAATCTGCCTCCGGCGATGACTGAGTTCTACTACTAGCCGCTCAATGCACTCATCTGCAATTTCTTTTTCTTTGGTAAAATAGACCTGAACCTTCCCCTGAACAAAGGCTCGTCCAAGTCCCGGTACACGGTAAGCATCAAACACGGCAATTACGCGACGGCCAGAGTAGGCCTGATAATCAGCCAGCATATCCAGAAGCCGGTCCCGCGCTTCGTTCATGCTGGTATGTGATAATTCCGCCAGGTCCGGCCAACCGCCGATCATGTTGTATCCATCCACAAGCAGCACGTCGCGCCAATCGGCCATAGCTATCCCTGACGCCGGCGGCGCAGGACTTCATACATAATTACACCTGCTGCTACAGAAGCATTAAGTGAATTGATTTGTCCGGCCATCGGCAGTTTGAGCAACAGATCGCATTTTTCCCGAATCAACCGGCCCATTCCTTTGTTCTCATTTCCGATAACTACAGCCACCGGTCCTGTAAAAATATCAGATCCAAACAGATCCTGATTGGTATCCACATCTGTTCCGACTACCCAAATCCCCATTTCTTTGAGACGGTCTATTGTCTGCCCGAGGTTTGTAACCCTCGCCACAGGTACATACTCTACAGCACCCGCTGACGTTTTGGATACGGTGGCAGTAATTTGTGCGGAGCGCCGTTTGGGCACGATTACCCCATGCACACCGGTGCAATCTGCAGTACGCAGGATGGAACCCAGATTATGAGGATCCTCAATCTCATCCAACAGCATAAGAAACGGGGGCTCGCCTTTGGCAGCCGCAGCAGCCAGTATGTCCTCGATCTCGGCATATTTATACGGCGCAGCCTGTGCGACTACCCCTTGATGCTGCACCCCCGGTGCAAGCTGATCAAGTTTCCGCTTATCTACATGCTGAATAACAACACCCGCTTTTCTTGCTTCGGCAACGATTGGTGCTGTTAGATGCTTCTGCGCCGTTTCGGCGACCCATATTTTATTAAGTGTACGTCCGGCACGCAGCGCTTCAAGCACAGAATGCTTGCCGGCCAGTATCTCCTCTTCCGTCTTCAGGTCTTCTTCCATCTTTCATTCCTCCAGTTGTATATGTTCACGCCGTTAAATTACCGGCCCTTCATAAATTCAATTCCGTTATGCACAAGCTCCTTAATTCTTTCCTGCTGTCCGGTGTAATACAAATACCCAATCAAGCATTCAAAAGCAGTCGCATGGCGGTATTCCAGCACATCGGCATTTTTGGGGACGGTGCCTGATTTAGCATTCCGCCCCTGGCGTGCGACCTCCCGTTCCTCTTCGGTAAGCGAAGGGTCCAGAAATTGCAGAATCGCACATTGAGCCTTTGCGGATACAAGACCCGTAGCCGAGCGGTGCAGATGATTAGGACGCAGATTGGGAAGCGAGAGCAAGTACTGTCTCACCGCCACCTCATAAATTGCGTCGCCTATATAAGCTAGCACAATGGGTGAAATCTGTTTCACAGGTTTCGATAGTTCGTAGGGAAACCATTGCTTGGAATCTTCTTCACTCATTTGCGCCGCCACCGCATTCCTTGCGGTGTATCCTCGAGCAATATGCCCATTGCGCTGAGTTCATCCCGAATTTCATCGGACCGGCTCCAGTTCTTATTCTTACGGGCCTCCGTCCGCTCGGCAATAAGCCGTTCTACCTCTTCCCCCGCGTCTTCCTCTTTAAGCTCCTGAGTTAAACGCAGTACAGCATTCATCTCTGCAAAAGCTTCAAGTAATGCTGCCAGGTCCGCCGGAGCCGCATGTTCACCCGCAAGCAGCACATTAGCTAAGTTTACCCATTCGAACAGGGCGGTAATTGCATCCGGTGTGTTGAAATCGTCCTGCATTTTTTCATGGAAATTAAGCAGAATAACGGACAGCTTATCTTTGATCTCCCCGCTTATTGCAGCTTCAGCACTCTCTGTGTGCAAATCAAGGCGATGTTTAACATTGGCTGCTGCCATAGAAATACGCTCAACACTTTTCTCTGCGGAAAGCATGGTTTCTTCACTGAAATTCAATGGGTTACGGTAGTGTGTGGACAACATGAAATAACGGATTACCCCTGCCTTGAAGCGATCACGGATATCTTTAACGAGAAAGCCATTGCCGAGCGATTTCGACATTTTTTCATCCCCGATATTGATAAAACCGTTATGCATCCAGTAGTTCGCCAGTGGCTTGCCGGTCAGCACCTCGCTCTGTGCGCATTCGCATTCATGATGGGGGAACTGAAGATCCTGTCCGCCGCCATGGATATCGATCGTATCGCCCAAAAATTCGCGTGCCATAGCAGAGCATTCGATATGCCAGCCTGGGCGTCCATCCCCCCAAGGGCTGTGCCAATGAACCTCACCCGGCTTTGCCGCTTTCCAAAGCACAAAATCCTCCGGGTTCTCTTTACGTGAATCTACATCCACACGAATACCGAATTGCAGTTCCTCCAGATTTTGGCGGGACAGCTTTCCGTAGCCTTCAAATTTGGAGGTCCGGAAAAAGACATCCCCGCCCTTCTCATAAGCATAGCCTTTCTCCTCAAGCTCCTTAATAAACCCAATAATAAGCTCCATACTATGCGTTACCCGCGGGTTCATCGTAGCCGGTTTTACGCCAAGCCCCTCGATATCCTCATAATAAGCAGCAATAAATGTCTCGGCGACCTCCGCCACAGTGATGTTCATTTCTTCGGCTTTGCGGATCAGTTTATCATCCACATCCGTGAAATTGGTGATGTACCGCACCTCATTGCCGATTTGCTCCAAGTACGTACGGACCAAGTCAAAGACAATAATGGGTCTGGCATTCCCAATATGCATATACCCGTAAACGGTCGGACCGCATACGTACATTTTTACTTTACCCGGATCTTGAGGTTCAAACGGCTCCTTGCTTCGGGTCATTGTGTTATATATTTGTAAAGCCATGCTGTTTCCCATTCCTTTCTGTGTCCCCGGAAATCATCTGATAACGGGTATCTATATTAAATCTCATAATCTCCAATATACTGTTGACTTTCAATCCGCCGCTGCTCGGCTTTTTGCTTATCTTCCGAACCCAACTGCTCTCGAAGCTCTTCGATTTCTTTCTGCAAAAAACGGAGAGAATCGACAAGCGGATCAGGCATCTTCGCATGGTCCAGCCGGTCGGACACCCGCTCTCCATTGCGTTTCACCACACGGCCCGGGTTACCTACTACTGTACTATTATTGGGCACTTCACGCAGTACGACCGCATTGGAGCCGATATTGGAATTGTCGCCGATTCGGAAAGACCCCAGCACCTTCGCACCGGAACCGATAACCACATTGTTGCCAATCGTAGGATGGCGTTTACCCTTTTCTTTACCCGTTCCCCCGAGTGTGACTCCCTGATAAATGATAACGTCGTCCCCAATTTCACAGGTTTCCCCGATAACAATCCCCATACCATGGTCAATGAACAGCCTTCTGCCGATGACGGCACCGGGATGGATTTCAATACCGGTCATGAATCTGCTCAGCTGCGATACCATCCGCGCTAGCGTATACCATCTGTGCTTAAAAAGAAAGTGGGCAATCCGGTGGTTCCAAATCGCGTGCAGCCCGGCATAGGTGAATACAACCTCGAACCAGCTTCGGGCTGCAGGATCGTTGTCAAATACGGCCCGAATGTCCGACTTGATATTCTTTAACATCACAGTTCCCCTTCTCCCTGACTCCTTCGCCTCCTGTTTACAGGTACGCAAAGAAGGTAATCTCCAGCCCATCTTTCTTCTCATACATATGCCGCATTATAAGAAGAAACGGCTTTGCCGTCCTTAAAGGGACGGCACCCGTTTCTCGTAAAAATATAAGGAAAAAGTATGGAGTGAAACTTATACTTTCTTATATTTCGACAAAAAACGCCCCTGCAGCATATAGCTGCAGAGACGTTTAACCGCGGTTCCACTCTGCTTGGACGATTCACACCATCTGCCGCTATTACTAGCAAGCAGACAAGCTTCGCCCCACTTGGCGTCCTTTAACGGCGACGATCCCGGCGCAGTCTAACGGTCTTTCAAAAAGACCGGCTCAACCGCGCAGCTCACAGGTGCATGTTCCGCGGCGGACAAATGAATAACTCCCAGCCTGGAAAGGAAGACCCTTTCGTGGTTATTCTCTCTGGCATTTGTCTTTATGCACGTACTTTTCCTGATCATAGCTCTTATAGATATTCTTCTATCTTAGCGAAAACCCAGCGGACTGACAAGAGGGTTACGTTGCAGGATACAGAGACTTATGCCCCTTTAATCTGCGACTTCAAACGCTCAATGACCCGATTTCGGCCCAGAAGGGCAATGGTTATATTAAGATCACGCCCATGAGTTTGTCCCGTTAAAGCGACACGTATCGGCATAAACAGTGCCTTGCCCTTATGCCCTGTCTCTTTCTGTACTTCCTTGATCAGAACAGCTATGTTAGCTGCACTGAACTCCTGGCTGTCTTCAATCTTAGCAAGGAAAGCGGAAAGAACTTCGGATACCTGGCTCTCGGCCAGAATCTGAGCCCCTTCGGTCTCCAGTTCCAGGTGACTGCGGAAGAACAGCTCGGACAGCTCCACTATATCGGATGCTGCTGTCATCTGTTCTTGATACAGCGCGACTAGGCTTTCCGCCCATGCCTGTTCTTCTTCATTCAACTCCGCCGGCAATCGGCCTGCCCGCTGCAAATGCGGAATCGCCAGTGCTGCAATTCGTTTAGGATCGGCATGCTTAATATAATGGTTATTTAAATGCGCAAGCTTATTCGTATCAAACACAGCCGGACTCTTGGACAGACGGTCAGAATTAAAGATAGAGATAAGCTCTTCTTGGCTGAATATTTCTTCTTCTCCCTCCGGCGACCAACCGAGAAGCGAGATGAAATTGAACATGGCTTCCGGCAAATAACCGAGTCCGTCATATTGCTCGATAAATTGAATAACCGACTCATCACGCTTGCTCAGTTTCTTGTGATTCTCACCGACAATTAGCGTCATGTGGCCAAATAGAGGCGGTTCCCAGCCCAGTGCCTCATATATCATAAGCTGGCGCGGAGTATTGGAAATATGATCTTCTCCGCGCAGCACATGTGTAATTTCCATAAGATGATCATCCACAGCAACCGCGTAATTATAGGTTGGAATCCCATCCTTCTTCACGATAACAAAATCGCCCATTTCTTTCGTATTGAAAGAAATAGTGCCTTTTACGATATCATTGAAAGTATAAGTGCGGTCTTCCGGTACACGGAATCGGATGCTGGCCACGCGGCCTTCCTGTTCGTAAGCCAGACGCTGCTCCTCGGTCAAATCACGGTGCTTGCCTGAATAACGCGGGGTTTCTCCGCGTGCAGTCTGTTCTTCCCGTTCGGCCTCCAGCTCTTCTTCGGTACAATAACAGCGGTAGGCTAAACCGCGGTCCAGCAAATCCTGCCAATATACACGATACAGGTCAAGCCGCTCTGTCTGCCGGTAAGGCCCGTATTCCCCGCCTACATCAATACTCTCATCCCAGTTAATGCCCAGCCACTTCAGATATTTCAGCTGGCTTTCTTCACCGCCTGCGACATTGCGCTTTACGTCGGTGTCTTCGATCCGAATAATAAACTTGCCGCCCTTATTGCGGGCAAACAGATAATTAAACAGCGCCGTTCTGGCATTTCCGATATGTAAATGTCCCGTAGGGCTTGGTGCGTAGCGCACCCGGACTTCATCCGCCATTTCATTCCCTCCGCATCATGTGGTTCATATTAAAAATTCCCATAACCCATCTCAAGATGATATCACATCTTGAAGCAGACAGACAATAGACTGTGCAGCAATCCCTTCGCCGCGTCCTGCAAACCCAAGCTGCTCCGTGGTGGTCGCTTTAACGTTTACTTTGGACAGCTCCGCTCCGAGTGCCCTGGCGATAATTTCCGTCATTTCCGGAATGTAAGGCGCCATTTTGGGTCTTTGGGCGATGATGGTTGAATCAATATTCCCCAGCCGGTATCCCCGCTCCCGGGCCAATTTCCATACATACTCCAGCAGTTTCAAACTGTCTGCATCTTTAAATGCAGGATCCGTATCGGGAAAATGCCTGCCGATATCACCCAGCCCAAGTGCGCCAAGAATGGCATCACTCACTGCATGCAGCAGCACATCTGCATCGGAATGGCCGAGCAGCCCCTTTTCATAAGGAATCGTAACACCCCCAATAATACACGGACGCCCTTCTACAAGCTGATGTACGTCAAAGCCTTGTCCCACTGCAATCATTATAGTCCCTCTCCCCTGGTTCTTCCTGTAAATTCAGCAAAATCCAAATCCTCTGGCGTGGTTATTTTAATGTTACTGTAGCTTCCCTCTACCACAGACACTGTAATGCCGGCGCGTTCCGCCAAGCTGGAATCATCCGTGCCGACATAGCCGTCCCGCTCCGCCCGTTCATATGCCCCTTTTAATTCAGAAAGACGAAAAGTCTGCGGGGTCTGAATCGCCCACAGACTTCGCCGGTCCGGCGTGGACACCACAGTGCCCGCACCGTCTACCTGCTTAATAGTATCCTTCACCGGCACAGCCAGTACGGAAGCGCCGATCTGCCGGGCCCGCTGATAACAGGCTGCGATATCTTCAGGGCGTACAAACGGTCGAACCCCGTCATGAACCATCACCCATGTAGTCCTTAGCTTCTGCAGCCCTTTATACACAGAATGCTGCCTTTCCGAGCCTCCGGGTACCACAGCCGTTACTTTGTCCAGCTTATAGACAGCGATCCATTCCCGGCAGCGGTCCACATCCTCTTCACCGGTAACCAGCACAATTTCGGAGATAAGCTCATGCTGCTGAAACACTTCAAGCGTATGAACCACAATCGGCTTGTCCTGCAGCAGTAAATATTGCTTACTCTCCGCGGTTCCCATTCGTGTTCCTCTGCCTGCCGCCACAATGACGACGCCAACACTGTTTGACATGATTCAAGGCTCCTGTCTTTCACATATGACCTTATCATAACGTGTTTAGCAGGCATTTCCAACCCTTAACCCGAACGCCTTATTGGGCTTTTTCCAAAAGCTTCGGCTTGGCAAAAATCATCCGTCCCGCAGAGGTCTGCAAAACACTTGTTACCAGTACCTCCATTGTCGTTCCAATGTACTCACGCCCGCCTTCTACTACAATCATGGTTCCATCATCAAGATAAGCGACACCTTGTCCATGTTCCTTGCCGTCTTTAATCACCTGAACAATTATTTCTTCTCCAGGCAGCACAACCGGTTTTACTGCATTTGCCAGATCATTAATATTAAGCACAGACACGCCTTGAAGCTCACATACTTTGTTGAGATTAAAGTCATTGGTCACTACTTTACCGCGCAGCACTTTGGCCAGTTTCACCAGCTTGCTGTCCACCTCGGAGATTTCCTCGAAATCACCTTCATAGATCAATACTTTTACATCCAGCTCTTTCTGAATCTTGTTGAGGATATCCAAACCGCGCCGTCCACGGTTGCGCTTGAGAAGGTCCGAAGAATCGGCAATATGCTGCAGTTCCTCCAGTACAAACTCCGGAATGACAATCGTGCCTTCAATAAAGCCCGTCTTGCAGATATCGGCAATCCGCCCGTCTATAATGACACTCGTATCCAATATTTTGTGCTCTTCCAAGCCGCGTCCTTCCGGTTCTGCCGAGGATCCCCAGCGTCCGGTCGTCCACAATTGCGCCAGTTCCTCTTTTTTCTCCAATCCTACACGCAGCCCCATATAACCAAAAGCTACAGTAATCGCCACCTGAAGCAGCTGTCCGGCTTTCCCCATCCAAATCATACTAGGATAGAGAAGGAGCGACAATAACAGTCCTCCAGTAAGCCCCGCAGCTCCCGCAGCCAATTCGTTCATCGGTATACGCGAAGCAAGCAATACCGCCTCCCGGAGCTTTGTTCCTCCCCATTCCGCGCACAAAGTCCCCGCAAACAGAAAAATAATGGCACCCAGCACCGCAAACACAATGCTTCCTTCCACTGGCAGACCGGCTGACAATCGTTCCATTCCTGCAGGAAATCCCTTTTCTGCAACCTGGTATAACGAATAACCGGACCAGCCCCCACAAACAAAAGCAAAAGACAAGATTATTTTTTTCCACATTACGTACGCACCTCCTTTTATCGCAAACCAAAATGATCTACTCCTCACCAGTATGTTCCAATTTTCAGTACGATAATCGCCGATTCCTTATTTTTTCTGACATAAAGGTTCCCGGCGAAGATAAAGTCTTTCTTATGTCTCTTTGCCTGTTGAAAAGGGGAGCGGTAGTGGCATATAATGAACTCAATTATGAACCCAGGGGTGAATGGATAATGAGCGCACCAAGTTTACAGGCCTTCCAGGATCAAGTTTCTGAACTGCTGCTCCGTCACCGTAGTCTTCTGGATGTACTGTCCAAGAATGGACAAAGCAGCGCTTCTGTCAACCGTGCCGTCGTCAAAGCCGTTACGGAATGCGGTTGTATCGAACTGCATGCATCCAAGCAGGTCTTCGAGCCTGGTGTAACGATGGAAGAGGCAAAGGAAACCACAGGCACTCACGTGAAAGGCCATCTGTGCGAGAACTGCCGGGAAGTTATCGGTTCCGAGCTTGGCCGTGAGCTGTTCTATATGTCTGCCCTATGCAATCTACTTGATATCAACATGGACGAAGTTGTGGTAAAGGAATCGCAAAAATGTGCCACACTTGGATTATTCAACCTTTCCTAAGAACCAATTTGCCCATAATCTTCAACAAGCAAAAAGGCTTTGCCATCCTCACGGATAGCAAAGCCTTTTAATTTCATTTAATCCATACGGTGTTAACGGTACTAGCATTTAATACTCTGGACTTATCCGTTCTTGGAGTGGTAAACCTCTTCTTCCGAACGTCTTCTGCGGCGGTGACGGCGTCTAGCAGTCAGTCTGTCGACATTTTGCTTTAAACCATATAATGCATACAGAGCCAGCAGAACAAAAATCAGCTTAGCAATTTGCTCAGGAAAAACAACAGCAACGGCTACAGCAACTACAATGACCAAAGGTGCTCCTACGACTGCCTTCTTAGGCAGACCTATTTTCTTGAAATTCGGATATTTAACAGTGCTAACCATCAGATAAGATAAGAGCAGCGTAGCGATGATCATAAATGGGGCCGAGACATCGTTATGAAAAAGCGCCAATGTCGCCAAAACGCCACCAGCAGCCGGAATTGGCAGACCGATAAAATAGCCCGGGATCCCTGGACGAACATTAAAACGGGCCAGACGAAGTGCTCCGAACACCGGGAAAATAGCTGTTACTGACCAGGCAAGTGCTGAATTCAAATCCTGCAGGCTAGTAACATACATGATAAGAGCAGGTGCGACTCCAAAAGAAACGACATCTGAAAGAGAGTCCAATTCCTTGCCAAATTCACTTTCTACGCCAAGCGCGCGGGCGACACGTCCATCCAGCCCGTCAAGCAGCATTGCAACAATAACCATAATAGCGGCCATGCTGACCTTACCTTCAAACGCCATCATTATTCCAAACATTCCAAGCATCAGGTTACCTAAGGTAAACAGACTCGGAAGTGATTTTGTTATCATTTCGTCACCTCTATACTTTCATTGGGCCTTTAACGTCTCCAACATTACGTGATTGTATGATATTTACATTTGTCTGTCAATAAGAACTTGCTTTTGCAGCCGTTTAAGTCCGTCCTGAATATTACGGGCCCGCACTTCTCCGATTCCATCGACTTCGTCCAATTCCGAAATACTCGCACGCATCAAATTAGGAAGCATTTCGAAACGCTCCACCAGGTTGTGAATGATAACATTCGGCAGCCGTGGAATTTTATTAAGAAGACGATACCCTCGCGGTGTTACCGCTTCCTCAGAAGTAACAGCAGTAGGGGAATAGCCCAGAAGACGCGCAATATGATTGTCATCCATCAGTTCATCATCGCTTGCCCGTTTCAATCCAGAGATGATTTCGCGGATCCCGTCCTCTTCTTCTTCTCTTGCATAGTCTCTGTATAGAAGCCATGCTTCTTCCTCTGTATTTCCAACCAGTTCTTCCATTTGCATGCTGATTAGCCGGCCTTCGTTCCCCAGCTCATTGATGTAGCGCTTGATTTCCATCTTGATCCTCAGCACCATCTCCACCCGCTGGATTACACCAACTACCTCCGGTACAGTTACAGCTCCCTCATATTCAGAAGCCGACAGGTTAGTCAGCCCCTGTGTCAACACGGCCTTGTATTTTTCGAGCGTCTGGATGGCCTGATTCGCTTTGGCAAGAATGGCCCCAATTTCCTTCAGCGCGTAGCGGATGGACCCTTGGTAAAGGGTGATGATGTTCCTCCGCTGCGAAATCGAAACCACAAGCTTCCCGGTCTGCTTCGCAACACGCTCCGCTGTGCGGTGGCGGATACCCGTCTCGATCGAGGAGATCGAGGAGTCCGGTATCAGCTGTGTATTGGCGTACAGTATCCGCTTCAAATCCTCGCTAAGGATAATAGCACCGTCCATCTTGGCCAGCTCATATAAATAATTGGGAGAAAAATCGCAGTTAATGGAAAATCCGCCATCGACAACTTCCATCACCTCAGGACTATACCCGACAACAATCAACGCTCCTGTCTTTGCTCGAAGCACATTCTCCAACCCTTCACGAAAGGGTGTTCCAGGCGCTGCCAGCCTTAGCAGGTCATTCATATTATCTAATTGGTTAAATTCTTTCATTGTTTGTATGCCCCCTAATCTAACGCGATCGATAGTGCATCTGCTACAGTGCTGACACCGATAATCTGTATATCCTGAGGGTGCTTCCAGCCTTTCAAGCTTTTCTCCGGCATAATTACCCGGCGGAAGCCAAGCTTTGCAGCCTCCTTCACACGCATTTCCGCACGCGAGACCCCCCGAACCTCTCCGGTAAGCCCGACTTCTCCGAAAAAAACGTCGAATGGCTTTGTCGGAATATCTCTAAAGCTTGAAGCAATGCTAATCGCTACAGCCAGATCAATCGCAGGCTCATCAAGCTTCACTCCACCAGCTACATTAACGTATGCATCCTGGTTTTGGAGGAACATTCCCATCCTTTTCTCCAGTACAGCAATAATGAGAGCCATACGCTGATGATCCATGCCCGTACACATCCGCCGCGGGGAGGGAAAATGCGTGGAAGCTACCAATGCCTGCAGCTCAACGAGAACGGGCCGGGTACCTTCCATACTGGCAACAACCGTGGACCCGGCAACACCGAGAGGGCGTTCCGACAAAAAGAGCTCCGAGGGATTCTCCACTTCTGTCAGTCCAATCTCGCCCATTTCAAATATTCCGATCTCATTGGTGGAGCCAAAACGGTTCTTCACCGCCCGGAGCAGCCGATACGTATGATGCCGCTCTCCCTCAAAATAGAGTACACAGTCAACCATATGTTCAAGCAGCCGTGGTCCGGCAATCGCTCCCTCTTTAGTGACATGCCCGACGAGCACCGTGGCAATACCGCGAATTTTGGCGATACGCATAAATCTGGTCGTACATTCCCTCACCTGCGTCACGCTGCCCGGGGCACTCGTTACTTCCGGCATATAAACCGTCTGGATGGAATCAATAACGAGAAACTGCGGCTGAATCTGCTCAATCGCTTCCTCGATACTTTCCATATTGGTCTCACACAGAACATACAGCTCTGCTGAAAGTGAACCCAAACGATCCGCACGAAGCTTGGTTTGCCGTACCGATTCTTCCCCGGAGATATACAGGACACGCAAACCTTGCGTTGTCAGCGCATGCGAGGTCTGCAGCAGCAGTGTGGATTTTCCAATGCCGGGGTCTCCCCCCACCAGTACCAATGAGCCTGGAACAATGCCTCCTCCGAGCACACGATTCAGTTCACCGATACCCGTCAGAATGCGTGGCTCCTTGTCGCTTTCTATATTTATGATCGATTGCGCTTTTTCTTTACTATGAAATATTGGCGCACTCATACCCTGGGTTTTGACTACGGCGCTTTCTATTTCCTCCACCATGGAATTCCAGGCCTGGCAACCCGGACACTTTCCAAACCATTTCGGTGACTCGTAACCACATTCAGTGCATTGAAATTTAGTTTTTGCTTTGGCCATGGATTCTCCTTCGGTTGGAGGCGGAGTGGGTCTCCTTCCTCCAGCTCACTTCATTATTTCTCAAATTCGGCTGCTATATGTTGTTCAAGCTTTAAATTGCAGATAACTTTCTCTTCCTTAAAAGTTTACCATTTCTGCCCTTACAGCGAAAGGCTATTTGCAATTGGATTTATATCCAATGCAAAAGCCCCCGAACCTAATCGGTCGGGGGGCTTGCTAAACTGATTTATTTTATTCCTTTTCCGATTGTACTTCAGCTTCATGGGATACAGCCTCAACCTTGACCACTGTAAGTTCACCATTTACCTCATCAATGATCAGCGAGTCACCTTTTTGAATATTTCCTCTAAGCAGCTCCTCAGAGAGTCTGTCCTCAATATGCTTTTGGATTGCCCGGCGCAGCGGTCTTGCACCAAAGGCTGGATCATAACCCTCTTTAGCCAGGAAGGCCTTCGCTTGATCAGTGAGTATAAAGTCAACATCATACTCACGCAGCCGCTTGCGCAGCTCCTCAGACATCAGCGTGACGATTTCGGCAATATGCTTTTCTTCCAGTGAATGGAATACAATGATTTCGTCAATACGATTGAGGAACTCGGGACGGAAGCTCTTTTTCAGCTCTTCCATCACTTTGCCCTTCATGTTGTTGTAATCTGCACCAGCGTCTTGCACAGCTGTGAAGCCAAGCGTGGAGTTTTTCCTGATGGCCTGCGCTCCAACGTTTGAGGTCAGAATAATCAATGTATTACGGAAATCGACTACCCGTCCTTTAGAATCCGTCAGGCGTCCATCCTCCAGCACCTGCAGCAGAATGTTAAACACTTCCGGATGCGCCTTCTCGATTTCATCCAGCAGAACTACAGAGTATGGCTTACGGCGAACCTTCTCCGTTAATTGTCCACCTTCCTCATATCCTACATATCCCGGAGGCGCTCCAACCAGTCTGGATGTGGAATGCTTCTCCATATACTCCGACATATCAATACGGATAACGGCATTCTCGTCACCGAACATCCCCTCAGCGAGTGCGCGGGCCAATTCCGTCTTACCGACACCTGTCGGTCCGAGGAAAATAAATGAGCCCATTGGACGTTTTGGATCCTTCAGACCCGCACGTGCCCGGCGCAGTGCCCGGCTGACGGCTTTGACAGCTTCATCCTGGCCAATTACCCGCTGATGCAGCAGGGATTCCATATTAAGGAGGCGTTCCGTCTCCTCTTCCTTCAGCTGGCTGACCGGGATTCCGGTCCAGATGGCCACGACCTGTGCGATATCCTCCGGTGTAACTTCGGAATCCGTACGGCCTTGCTTTTCTTTCCACTGGTTTTTGGTGGAATCCAGTTCTTCACGGATTTTTTGCTCCGTATCCCGCAAGGCAGCCGCTTTCTCGAACTCCTGGCTTTGTACAGCAGAGTCCTTCTCCTTGCGGATATCATCCAGACGCATTTCCAGTTCCTTCAGATTCGGCGGTATGGTGTAAGAGTTAAGTCTTACCTTAGAGCCTGCTTCATCGATCAAGTCAATCGCTTTGTCCGGCAGGAAACGGTCCGGGATATAACGATCGGACAGCTTCACAGCTTGTTCAATAGCTTCGTCCGTAATCTTCACACGGTGATGAGCTTCATAACGGTCACGCAATCCGTAGAGAATTTGTACGGCTTCCTCTGGTGAAGGCTGCTCCACACGAATCGGCTGGAAACGACGTTCCAATGCGGCATCCTTCTCGATATATTTGCGGTATTCATCCAATGTAGTAGCGCCTATGCATTGCAATTCTCCACGGGCCAAAGCCGGTTTAAGGATATTGGAGGCGTCAATCGCACCTTCTGCGCCGCCTGCCCCGATTAAGGTGTGCAGCTCGTCGATGAAGAGTACAATGTTACCTGCCTGGCGGATTTCATCCATAATTTTTTTCAGACGGTCCTCAAATTCACCGCGGTATTTCGTACCGGCAACTACAGAGCCCATATCCAGTGTCATTACCCGTTTGTCACGCAGGGTCTCCGGAATTTCGTTATTAATAATTTTTTGGGCCAATCCTTCGGCAATAGCTGTTTTACCAACCCCCGGTTCACCAATCAGCACCGGGTTATTCTTGGTCCGGCGGCTAAGCACCTGAATGACACGCTCGATTTCCTTACTGCGGCCGATGACAGGATCCAGATTACCATCCTTGGCATAAGCCGTCAGGTCACGTGCCAGACCATCCAGTGTTGGGGTGCTGACGTTAACCGGCGAGCCGCTATGGCTGGATACCGAATCGCTGCTTCCCAGAAGCTGTAAAACCTGTTGACGAGCTTTATTCAAGCTGATACCAAGGTTGTTCAGCACACGGGCAGCTACGCCTTCTCCTTCACGGATCAGTCCGAGCAGAATATGCTCTGTCCCGACGTAGGTATGTCCCAGCTTGCGGGCTTCATCCATCGAGAGCTCGATGACTTTTTTGGCGCGTGGAGTATAGGCAATGTTCGTAGGCTGCTCCTGGCCTCTGCCGATTAATTGTTCCACTTCATCTTGAATTTTCTCAAGACCAAGACCGAGACCGATTAAAGCTTTCGCAGCAATGCCGTCTCCTTCACGAATTAAACCGAGCAAAATATGTTCTGTGCCGATATTGTTATGTCCCAAACGTACGGCTTCTTCCTGCGCCAGCGCCAGCACTTTTTGTGCGCGTTCCGTAAATCTCCCAAACATCATATCTCCTGCACCTCCATGAATAATTAATATCTATAATTAATATTTGGTTCCCAAAGTTTCCCTGAGCAGCTTCGCCCGGTACATATCCCTCTCGGTATTGCTCATCTCGTCACCGAACATCTTCTGCAGGAATCCCGGTTGTGTCTTGACGTTCAGTTCGTTCATTATAGAAACTGAAGGACCCTTCAGAATGCCGAGGTCAACCCCCAGCCGGATATCTGACAATCGTTGGGCCGATTCCTTAAGCTCCAGTACTGCTGCATATGATAAAATACCGTACGAGCGCATGACCCGATCGGTTATCCGCAGCGCGGAATCGGCAAGCAGGCGTTCACGGGCATTTCGTTCATGTTCAATGATCTGCATAACCACACTTTGAAGGTTGTCGATAATTTCCGTTTCGGTCTGACCTAGTGTGATCTGGTTGGAAATTTGAAAAATATTCCCAACCGCTTCGCTGCCCTCACCATAAATCCCTCTTACGGTTAATCCTACCTGATTCACAGCCGACAGGATACGATTAATCTGATGGCTCATTACCAATGCGGGCAAATGCATCATGACCGAGGCTCTTAGTCCTGTTCCCACATTGGTGGGACAGCTGGTCAGATAACCTCTTTTATCATCAAAGGCGTAATCCACTGAAGCTTCAAAAATATCGTCGATAGTTGTAGCACGTTCCCATGCCTCCTGAACCTGAAAGCCGGGGAACAAACATTGTATGCGAAGATGATCTTCTTCGTTAATCATGATACTGACGGACTCATCCTCATTCATCATCACAGCTCCGCCTTTTGAATCACTGACCAGACTGGGACTGATGAGATGCTTCTCAACCAATACCTTTTTGTCCAGATCCTCTAATTCATCAAGCCTAACCAGCTGGAAAGAACCGTATTCCGTCGCCTCTTCTCCTTTAAATACGGGAGTAAGCTGCTCCAGTACCTCTTCCGATTGCTCAATTGAAGCCAGCAGCGGAAAAGGAATGTGCTGCAAATTACGGGCGATCCGAACACGGCTGCTGATGACAATCTCGGAATGGCTGCCGCCACTGCGCATAAAGTCGCTTAGTGCTTGTTCGGTAAACCGGAGATTTGGCATGTCGTGTCCTCCCTATATATCAAAGACTTTACTCTTGTGCAATTTCTTTTTCAAGTCGGCGAATCTGGTCCCGCAGCTCTGCGGCCCTTTCGAACTCTTCCTGCAGAATACTTATGCCTAATTCCTGCTTCATTTCCTCAATTTGCCGTCTGTACGCTATTTGTGCCCCGGCTCGTTTTGGAATTTTCCCGACATGTAATGTACTGCCGTGAACCCTCTTAAAGAGGGGATCCAGACCACTGTTAAAATATTTATAACAGGAACTGCAGCCGAACCGTCCCAGTTTGCTGAATTGTGAGTAGGTCATGCCGCATTCCTCGCAGGTCTGCGTTTGCGCTATTTTGGCGGCAGCAGATTTTTCTTTACCCGGTCCTTCCAGATCGAGCAAGCCTGACAAAAGGCTATGAATGGAAAACCCTCCGGATGTTCCTGGAATGAGTTCACCTTTTTCCCGGGCACAGCTCTCACAAATATGAAATTCTGTCTTCTCCCCATTCACAATTTTGGTGAAGTGGAGTGTTGCCTGTTTGACACCGCATTCCTGACAGAGCATAACGGCGGAGTCCCTCCCTCAGATTGACAATTATTTGCCTAATAATGAAATTATCATCGCCTTCATAAGCTTGGCACGAATCTCATCCCGATACGGAAGCTTGATGGTCAGGCATTCCCGCGAAACGGCGGCGCGTATGAGACACGCTTCTCGCTCGCTCAGAAAACAGGCTTCTTCCAACTGATAAATCAGTCCCTCGGCAGCGCTTTGGTCAATTTCATTCCCAATAGTGTGATTAAGGTGAGCATACAGCGCTACATTCTGAGGCAACTCAAAGCGTTGAATGCGAATATAACCGCCACCGCCGCGTTTACTCTGCACCAGATAGCCTTTTTCCAATGTGAAGCGTGTACTGATAACATAATTAATCTGTGACGGTACGCAGGAGAACTGGTCCGCCAGATCATTACGCTGAATTTCCACCGTAGCTTCAGGACTTTCATGCAAAATATTCTTCAGATATTGTTCGATAATATCGGAGATATTACGCATCACTCATCCTCCAGTGTTTGAAGCTTATAGTCCAGCTGGCTAATACCGCCTGTCCCGCGACAACCTATAAAGGAAGCTTAACCAAAGAGCAAAAATCCGAATCCAGGCTGCATTAGCACAGCTTATGTACGGAGCTCTTCGATATTTGGACAATCGACCTTCTTAGTGTGACCACATCCCTGTACTTCACATACTTAGTGGTTATGAATTAGGGGATTCCGTTTCCTTTATAGTCCAGCGGCAAGCTTCGTTGACTTTGACTTTCTTTGACTTATTCATATTATAACATATTCTCAGACAATTCCAAGTGTACTCCTCTTATTTTCTAAAAGAAGTCTAATAAAGCCGTTTGTGCACGCGGAACCGCCTTTTCCAACCATGCGACGGCAGAAGGGTTCCCGGTCAGGCTACCAAAACGGTGTAACTCCTCCGGACGTTTATAGCCAAGCAGAAGTACGGTTAACGCTCCAATGTCACAAGTCAGATCCACTTGCTGTGGATCTCCCTCATTATGCACGAAAGACGCCTGACCCTCTCCATCAAGAGTCCACTCCCACAAACCTTCATTCCACGGGGCATAGTTATCCTTGACGTAAATAGTGACTTTATTCTGAACCCCCCTCGTAAAAGAAAGGCCTTCTATAAAGGCTTTGGCATTAACAATCCGTGCCATAAAATAAGGAAAGTTTTCTTGGGGGATACGCGGATCAGGCAGCAAATAGGGAAGAATATCATCGGCCGGAACCAGCTTCAGGGAGGCCTGAGTAATCATGGAATCATGATTGCAGAGGAAGCTCCACAATCCCCGGAAGGCTTGCTGGGTTAAATAGACGAACTCGTCGATGATCAGCTCTTTTTTTTCTATTTTATAAAGAACATAACCTTCGGGCGCCCCGAGCGGCGAATAAAAGACCGCATTATGTCCATCCTCATCCACAACCAATTGTTCCCACCAGTCCCGGCTCCGATCCAGTGTTCCGTTATATTTGGAAGCAAAAGCACTATATAAAGAGTTCATGAGTTCAATATCCTTCACATTGCGTTTAACGATTCCTTCCACGTCAGTTTTCTGCGGTAATTTAGCGACGGGTATAGTGTATTTCTTATATTCACAGTAGATCTCCCAGCCGAACTTGCGATAAAAAGGAATTAAAAATGGATGCAAGAAAGACAGGACTTGTCCGGATTCATTCATCTTTTCCAGCGCATGGGTCAGGAGCTTGGCCACCAGTCCTTGTCTGCGGTTTTCAGGCCATGTAGCTACACCCGCAATGCCACCCATCGGAAGGGAGCGACCTTGTATGTATACCTGCAGCGGAAGCAAAGTCAATTGGGCACTGAGTTTCCCCTCATCAAAAATACCCCATACCCGCTCAGGTTTGAACCGTTTTTGGGCCTTTTCTCGATCATTACCGGAAAGCGTGTATTGAAATGCATATTCGGACAAGCTTAAACTGGTTTCAAATTCATTGGAATGCAATTGCCTGATCTCCATAAACGTCACCCCATGAGTGTTCATTTTATTCTTATTGTAGGGATGCTTGTTTAGATTCGCAAGCTGCGCATTTAGGGTTAATAATGAAAAACTTATCAACAGCCTTGTTACGGCAGCCTCAAACCAGCCGCATTAGTGGCCTTTGACTCTAATCAACACATGCATTTTCGATGCAAGTATCCACATATACCGAACCTATTCACAGGAACCGGTGGATTACTTATTGAGTTATAGTATACGTCCCCTAAAAACCTTGCTGTATCCACAGGTTATGACGATTGATGGTGCTTTATTGACTGTACACATGTTAGTAAGTTTTCTGTACGTTTCTGCAAATTATCCACAGCATTTCCACAGGTTGAAACGCAAAAAAACCACTGTTGAATGATTATCAACAGTGGCTTTCATGTGCTTGGCAACGTCCTACTCTCCCAGGACCCTTCGGTCCAAGTACCATCGGCGCTGGAGGTCTTAACGGTCGTGTTCGGGATGGGTACGCGTGGAACCCCTCCGCTATCGCCACCAAACAGGTTTTTTCCGGTCGTATCACTCCCCGAATTTCTCCAGGAAAATAACCAACACTAGAAAAGACATGCAGCTTATAGCTACTTCAGGAATTTGACTCCCTGAAAACTGAATCCGAAACAAATCTACGCTTTTAGATATTGGATAAGCCCTCGACCGATTAGTATTGGTCAGCTCCATGCATTGCTGCACTTCCACCTCCAACCTATCTACCTCGTCGTCTTCAAGGGGTCTTACTGACTTGGGAAATCTCATCTTGAGGGGGGCTTCACGCTTAGATGCTTTCAGCGCTTATCCCGTCCGTACGTAGCTACTCAGCCATGCTCCTGGCGGAACAACTGATGCACCAGCGGTACGTCCATCCCGGTCCTCTCGTACTAAGGACAGCTCCTCTCAAATTTCCTGCGCCCACGACAGATAGGGACCGAACTGTCTCACGACGTTCTGAACCCAGCTCGCGTACCGCTTTAATGGGCGAACAGCCCAACCCTTGGGACCTACTTCAGCCCCAGGATGCGATGAGCCGACATCGAGGTGCCAAACCTCCCCGTCGATGTGGACTCTTGGGGGAGATAAGCCTGTTATCCCCAGGGTAGCTTTTATCCGTTGAGCGATGGCCCTTCCATGCGGTACCACCGGATCACTAAGTCCGACTTTCGTCCCTGCTCGACTTGTAGGTCTCGCAGTCAAGCTCCCTTATGCCTTTGCACTCTTCGAATGATTTCCAACCATTCTGAGGGAACCTTGGAACGCCTCCGTTACTCTTTAGGAGGCGACCGCCCCAGTCAAACTGCCCGCCTGACACGGTCCCCGCACCCGCTTAGGGTGCCAGGTTAGAACCTAGATACGATCAGGGTGGTATCCCAACGTCGCCTCTGCAGAAGCTTGCGCTCCTGCTTCCCTGGCTCCCACCTATCCTGTACAGATCGTACCCAAATTCAATATCAAGCTGCAGTAAAGCTCCATGGGGTCTTTCCGTCTTGTCGCGGGTAACCTGCATCTTCACAGGTATTAAAATTTCACCGGATCTCTCGTTGAGACAGCGCCCAAGTCGTTACGCCATTCGTGCGGGTCAGAATTTACCTGACAAGGAATTTCGCTACCTTAGGACCGTTATAGTTACGGCCGCCGTTTACTGGGGCTTCGGTTCACAGCTTCGGATTGCTCCTAACCGCTCCCCTTAACCTTCCAGCACCGGGCAGGCGTCAGCCCGTATACTTCGCCTTGCGGCTTCGCACAGACCTGTGTTTTTGCTAAACAGTCGCTTGGGCCTTTTCACTGCGGCCCCCTCGTGCTATTCACACTACCGGGGCACCCCTTCTCCCGAAGTTACGGGGTCATTTTGCCGAGTTCCTTAACGAGAGTTCTTCCGCGCGCCTTAGAATTCTCTTCTCGCCTACCTGTGTCGGTTTGCGGTACGGGCACCTTCTCCTGGCTAGAGGCTTTTCTTGGCAGTGTGAGATCATGACCTTCGCTACTGTAATTTTCGCTCCCCATCACAGCCCAGCCTTATCGATGTGCGGATTTGCCTGCACATCAGCCTCACTGCTTAGACGGACATCCATCAGTCCGCGTCACTACCCTCCTGCGTCACCCCATCGCTCATAGCGGATTACGGTGGTACAGTAATTTCAAACTGTTGTCCTTCGACTACGCCTTTCGGCCTCGCCTTAGGTCCCGACTTACCCTGAGCGGACGAGCCTTCCTCAGGAAACCTTGGGCTTTCGGCGGATCAGATTCTCACTGATCTTTTCGTTACTCATACCGGCATTCTCACTTGTATGCTGTCCAGCGCTCCTTACGGTACACCTTCAACCCACATACAACGCTCCCCTACCCCAGATACATACGTATCTAGCCATAGCTTCGGTGGTGTGTTTAGCCCCGTTACATTTTCGGCGCAGAGTCACTCGACCAGTGAGCTATTACGCACTCTTTCAATGGTGGCTGCTTCTAAGCCAACATCCTGGTTGTCTGTGCAACTCCACATCCTTTCCCACTTAACACACACTTGGGGACCTTAGCTGATGGTCTGGGCTGTTTCCCTTTTGACAATGGATCTTAGCACTCACTGTCTGACTCCCGGCAATAAGTAGATGGCATTCGGAGTTTGACTGATCTTGGTAACCCTTGCGGGCCCCGCAACCAATCAGTGCTCTACCTCCATTACTCTTGTGCCGAGGCTAGCCCTAAAGCTATTTCGGGGAGAACCAGCTATCTCCGAGTTCGATTGGAATTTCTCCGCTACCCCCACCTCATCCCCGCATTTTTCAACATGCGTGGGTTCGGGCCTCCAGTGCGTGTTACCGCACCTTCACCCTGGACAGGGGTAGATCACACGGTTTCGGGTCTACGTCCACATACTATGTCGCCCTATTCAGACTCGCTTTCGCTGCGGCTCCGGCTTCTCACCTTAACCTTGCATGTTAAACGTAACTCGCCGGTTCATTCTACAAAAGGCACGCCATCACCCATAGATCGGGCTCTGACTTTTTGTAAGCACACGGTTTCAGGTTCTATTTCACTCCCCTTCCGGGGTGCTTTTCACCTTTCCCTCACGGTACTGTTTCACTATCGGTCGCCAGGTAGTATTTAGCCTTAGCAGATGGTCCTGCTGGATTCATACGGGGTTTCACGTGCCCCGCACTACTCGGGATCCGTCTCGGAGAGAACATGGTTTAGGATACAGGGCTTTTACCTCTATCGCGGGCCTTTCCAGACCTCTTCACCTACCAGATTCCTTTGTAACTCCATGTGAGACGTCCCACAACCCCCAGGCGATAAATCGCCCAAGTTTAGGCTGTTCCGCGTTCGCTCGCCGCTACTGACGGAATCACTATTGTTTTCTCTTCCTCAGGGTACTTAGATGTTTCAGTTCCCCTGGTCTGCCTCTATCTCTCCTATGTGTTCAGAGAGAAGTGACTGCGAATTACCACAGCCGGGTTTCCCCATTCGGACACCCCCGGATCAAAGCTTGCTTACAGCTCCCCGAGGCAGTTTCGTTGTTCGCCACGTCCTTCGTCGGCTCCTGGCGCCTAGGCATCCTCCGTGTGCTCTTATTAGCTTAACCATCGCTCCGATTTTAGCTGATTCACTCATCTTGTTTTGAATGCTGTTCGTGAATTACTTCACTCGCAAGGCATTCAAAGCCAAAGGTCGCTTCATCATCTAAAATCTACGCTAGCAACTAATAACTTTTACTTGGTCAATTACTTGACACAAGCTTTAGCTAAAAGATGTTCTAAAACGCAAATTCGTTTCGGTATCCAGTTTTCAAGGATCAAGTTTCTGTGTGCAGACATGCTAAATAGATGTAATTTGTTGGTGGAGCCAAGCGGGATCGAACCGCTGACCTCCTGCTTGCAAGGCAGGCGCTCTCCCAGCTGAGCTATGGCCCCGCAAATTCCATCAAAACCGAACAAATGGACACGCGTTAGAGTGTATAGAAGCTTACGCTTCGTATTTGAATGTTTCCATTGCAGGAAACGATTCTCCATAGAAAGGAGGTGATCCAGCCGCACCTTCCGATACGGCTACCTTGTTACGACTTCACCCCAATCATCTACCCCACCTTCGGCGGCTGGCTCCCTTGCGGGTTACCCCACCGACTTCGGGTGTTGTAAACTCTCGTGGTGTGACGGGCGGTGTGTACAAGACCCGGGAACGTATTCACCGCGGCATGCTGATCCGCGATTACTAGCAATTCCGACTTCATACAGGCGAGTTGCAGCCTGCAATCCGAACTGAGACCGGCTTTGCTGGGATTGGCTCCACCTCGCGGCTTCGCTTCCCGTTGTACCGGCCATTGTAGTACGTGTGTAGCCCAGGTCATAAGGGGCATGATGATTTGACGTCATCCCCACCTTCCTCCGGTTTGTCACCGGCAGTCACTCTAGAGTGCCCAGCCTTACCTGCTGGCAACTAAAGTTAAGGGTTGCGCTCGTTGCGGGACTTAACCCAACATCTCACGACACGAGCTGACGACAACCATGCACCACCTGTCTTGGGTGCTCCGAAGAGGGACACTATCTCTAGTGTTTTCACCCAGATGTCAAGACCTGGTAAGGTTCTTCGCGTTGCTTCGAATTAAACCACATACTCCACTGCTTGTGCGGGTCCCCGTCAATTCCTTTGAGTTTCAGTCTTGCGACCGTACTCCCCAGGCGGAGTGCTTACTGTGTTAACTTCGGCACCAAGGGTATCGAAACCCCTAACACCTAGCACTCATCGTTTACGGCGTGGACTACCAGGGTATCTAATCCTGTTTGCTCCCCACGCTTTCGCGCCTCAGCGTCAGTTACAGCCCAGAAAGTCGCCTTCGCCACTGGTGTTCCTCCACATATCTACGCATTTCACCGCTACACGTGGAATTCCACTTTCCTCTTCTGTACTCAAGCCACCCAGTTTCCAGTGCGACCTCAGGTTGAGCCCAAGGTTTAAACACCAGACTTAAATAGCCGCCTGCGCGCGCTTTACGCCCAATAATTCCGGACAACGCTTGCCCCCTACGTATTACCGCGGCTGCTGGCACGTAGTTAGCCGGGGCTTTCTTCTCAGGTACCGTCACTCTCATAGCAGTTACTCTATGAGACGTTCTTCCCTGGCAACAGAGCTTTACGATCCGAAAACCTTCATCACTCACGCGGCATTGCTCCGTCAGGCTTTCGCCCATTGCGGAAGATTCCCTACTGCTGCCTCCCGTAGGAGTCTGGGCCGTGTCTCAGTCCCAGTGTGGCCGTTCACCCTCTCAGGTCGGCTACGCATCGTCGCCTTGGTGAGCCGTTACCTCACCAACTAGCTAATGCGCCGCAGGCCCATCCCTCAGTGACAGATTGCTCCGTCTTTCATCCTTCCTTCAGGAGAAGAAAGGAATTATCCGGTATTAGCTACCGTTTCCGGTAGTTATCCCAGGCTAAGGGGCAGGTTGCCTACGTGTTACTCACCCGTCCGCCGCTAAATCCTATTGAAAGCAAGCTCCCAATAAAACTCCGCTCGACTTGCATGTATTAGGCATGCCGCCAGCGTTCGTCCTGAGCCAGGATCAAACTCTCCAAATTGGTATTTAGAAAGAGCGATAGCTCATTTTGAAACTGACGATTCATAAATGAATCTTTTAAAAATTAACGCGTTCCATTTGTTCAGTTTTCAAAGAACTTGCTCCCGGCATTTGAATAATTTCTCTCATGCACAGGAATTATAGTGTATCATATTCTGTCGTTTGCTGTCAACTCATTTCTTCATCACGTAATGTTTCATATCCACGATGCCTCATAAGCACAAGAAATAATATACCATGCTAGTTTAATGTTTGCAACCCTTTTTTTAAAATTATAAAACAACTTACTATATATAGAAAACTGAATTACAATATGGTTACGAAAATCAACCGGAATATTGCTTATCTTTTACTACCTAGTACGGAGAGGATCTCAGATGAACAATCATTCAACATCAACCACGTCTCCCAAGGAAATAACCGACACTAAGATTCGTAATTTGCAACAGGCGACAATATATCGCATTTTACTGGCTGTCAGCTTTGTGCATCTGTTCAATGATTCCATACAGGCTGTCATACCGGCGATTTTCCCAATCCTCAAAGAAAATATGCTCCTTTCCTTTGCTCAAGTCGGCTGGATTTCCTTCGCCCTCAATATGACATCTTCAGTAATTCAACCCGTAATCGGTTATGCTGCCGACCGCAAACCGCGTCCGATTCTGCTTCCGCTGGGGATGTGCAGTACGTTCGCAGGCGTAATGCTTCTTGCCTATGCCAGCAATTATGCACTCGTCCTAATCTCCGTAATGCTTATCGGATTTGGCTCAGCAACCTTTCACCCGGAAGGCATGCGTGTGGCTCATATGGCTGCCGGACTGCGTAAAGGGCTGTCCCAGTCTATATTCCAGGTAGGAGGCAATGCAGGACAATCACTTGGACCCATGCTGACCCGATGGATATTCATTCCCTTTGGACAAATGGGAGCGCTCAGCTTCACTATAGTAGCTGCAGCGGGAGTGGCAGTTCAGACTTATGTGGCCCGCTGGTACCGGGATATGCTAAATGCAGGCTATACATTCCACAAAAAATCCTCCATTCGCAAAATTGATCCCGCACGCAGCAAAAATATTTTGTACGCAACGATCATTCTCGTCTTTCTCGTTTTCGTTCGATCCTGGTACGGCGCTTCTATCGGAAGTTACTACGCTTTCTATTTGATGGATAAATACCGTGTGACCCTCGATGATGCGCAGGTGTATATTTTTATGTACCTAGCTGCAGGAGCAGTTGGTACATTCTTCGGAGGACCGCTTGCCGACCGGTTCGGACGGCGTAACCTGATTCTTTTATCTATGGTAGGCACTGTTCCGTTTGCACTGGCACTACCTTTTGTCAACCACTTCTGGGCTGCGATTCTGCTGCTGGTTGGCGGCTTCGTGCTGCTGTCCAGCTTCTCAGTTACTGTTATTTACGCACAGATGCTGTATCCGGGCAATATCGGTACCGTATCCGGGCTTATTACCGGTCTTGCTTTTGGGCTGGGAGGCATCGGTTCTCTCGTTATCGGCAATCTCATCGACCAAATAGGGATTACGAAAGTGTTTGTGGCCTGTGGCTTTCTTCCGCTGCTGGGATTACTGGCGCTGCTGCTGCCAGGTGATGATAAGCTGGAGCAATGGGCTGCAGAGTGAATGCTTACTGATGCCTTAATGAGCATTAATTGAGGTAACGTTATTCAATGGCCTGATTCTGCGGTACAATTAGTTAAAACTTGAATAATCGCTTGCAACTCTAAAGGATGGGAAGACATCCCGTGAAAAAAGGGTTAGCGTTGATCCGTGAAGGCTACGGCAAAAAATTGGTCTCTATTCATGCTTGGAATGCATGGCTGGTACTGTTTCTGGCTCTCAGCGGTCTGCTGCTGCTCGGAGGATACTGGCGGGAAGTGCTGGGGGAAAGCCGGGTGTGGCTTAAATGGAGCCATATTGTTGTCGGACTTGTGCTGCTTATTCCTGTAATTTATTATTTACTCCTGGCGGCAAAGCATTGGAAACGGCTTAAAGGGCGTTCCACGCAAAAAGCGAATGTCATCTTCGTCCTTACTCTGCTTATAGGCTGGATAATATCCGGCATCGTACTGTGGCAATTCCGGCTTGCCGGACCGCGTGCGGCCAATACGGCGCTGTTCATCCATGACCTCCTCACCTTGATCGGGCTGCCGGTCATCATTTACCACTCCATTACACGAACCAAATGGCTTAAAGAACCGCAAAAACGATCAATCACACCAGATAGTGATGATACTGCCCAAGGTACAGAGAAGCAAGTCAATCGGGACTCCCGGACCCCTTCCCCTCCACAGCCTCTATATACGCGGCGCGGTTTCATTAAGGCCGCCGTTGGAGCAGGGATGACACTGACACTTGGTCCTACTTTTGTCCGCTGGCTGGGGCAATCCTTCAAGCTGCCAAGTGTAGATGAATATGCAGAGGACAATGCGAACACGCTCCTCCCCAATCCTGTATCCTTACCACAGTCAGCGAATCCCATCGGCGGGGGCGCAGATGGACATTTCCGCGTGTACACAGTCACAGACATCCCCTCTTTCACTAACGCTAACTGGTCCTTTACCGTGGACGGTCTGGTAGATAAGAAGCTGAGCTGGAACTGGGAGCAATTCGTTAAGCTGCAGCGGGAGGTTCGGGTCAGTGATTTCCACTGTGTTACCGGCTGGTCTGTGTACAAAAACACCTGGGAAGGCATCCCTCTGGCCCGTCTGCTTGAGTTGGCCGGCGGCCCTGTACGTCTGGTTGTTCCACAAATGTATGCATACAAATCCGTAAAATGGTTGAACCGGATTGAGCTGATTCAAGGGGACCATGTCGGTTACTGGGAAGAGCGGGGCTACGATATTGACGCTTGGCTGCCGGATGCAAAGAGAGTGTGAAATACAAGATAAATAAAAGCTCCCATCTGTGTAAAAAGCAGCGGGAGCTTATCCTTATCACTATTCGATTTCTTTAAAGGAAGCGTCATAAAGACGGAACATCGTTTTATAGCCTGAATCATCTATTTTGATGCCTACGTCCAGACGTCCGGTAATCTGCAGTGGACCGGATTTGTACCTTAGTTTAACATCGTCAGGGACAAATACGATCATTATTTTATTCCAATACGTTTCATCGCCATTGTCGAACGGGCATTCGGCACCCGGCTCAGGAATGAGCAGGAACCAGTTCTTCTCAAAGGAAAGCACCTCGCCCATGAAGCCTTTGATCGTAACCTTGCTGCCATGAAGATCCCAGAATCGTTCCGAAGGTTTGGTCTGATCCTCACCGTCAAAGAAATCCGACCATCCGATCCCTGTTATCCCCGACAAATCCGGATGCGCGCTACTTGCTGCACTTACCACTGGCTTCGGCGTTGATGTCGGTTTCGCAGTGGGAGCAGCAGCCGCTTTTTTAGGCACCGCTGCCGTCGCAGTCTTTGGTTCCATCGAAGAATGGACTACAGGCAACTTCTCTTGCTTGACTTGTGTACTTCCGGCGGTTGGAGAGTCAACCTGTTCCGCTGTTGCGGTCACCTCTGGAGCTGCGGATGATGGAAGTTCCGAAGAAACCGGGCTCGCCGCTGCTTGATCGGTAACGTTATCCTCAACGCCCGGAGCTTCGGCTGTTGCGGATTTTTGCGGCATAGCTGTTTCTATTCCAGCGCTCACCTCAGTCCCTGGGATATCATTAATCACAGCAAAGGATTCCCCTCCGCTTCCATCCTCTTTATTCTGGCCGCATCCCTGAAGAAGAGACATCAGGAGCACAGCTGCCGCTGCCATTAGAATGGGCCTTATTCCTCTTATCTTCAAAAGAGCATCCCTCCTAGGATTTAAAAAGAGCCAAAGGGCTAAGCCGATACAATCTGAATGCAGGTCCCATAGATGACAAAAGCCCGATCAATAAGGTTCCTGCCGCTATCATCCAGTAGTTGCCCGTCAAGTGAAACGGATCAATCTGAATGCCCGCCTGAGCAAATAAAGCATCCTTCAACAAATAGGCCCCCAAATGTCCCAGCAGCAGGCCCATTAAAAGTCCGGCTGCCGTAATGACCAGTCCCTCACTGGTTAAAGTCATCCATACATATCCTCTGGATTTACCCAACAGACGCAATAGACCCGCATCCCTGGTTCGTTCACCCACCGCAGCAATCAGGGACAATAAAATAGAAATGGCAGCCAATACGACACATAAGGAGGTCAAAACGCCAACAAGACGCGAACCTTGGTCCACAGCATTAACTACATCCGATACAGCCTTACTTGTATAAGCGGCTTGAACCCCATTCGATCCGTCTAAGGATCCTTTTAAATCATGGGCACCGAGCAGGCTGCCGGGCTTCACCAATACAGCAGTAATCTCTTTATCCTTTTCATCCAGTCCATGTACAGCCCAGGCATAGTCTAGTGTTGTAAAAATTGCCCGATCATCAGGTGTGTTAAGATCAGGGAGAATGCCCACAATCGTGTAATTGAAGCTTGTATGGCTATCTTCCTCTTCCTCATGCTCTTCACCGTTGACAAGTTCATCTTCGTGCTCGTCCTGCTGAACAAGACCGTGAGCTCCGCTAAATGTATCTCCAGCCTTCAGGCCTAACGTTCTCGCCACATATGAGCCAACTATAGCTTCACCCGTATTTCTATAGATCGTACCCTGCTCAAGATTACGGTCACCGTAACGGGTTAAGAAATATTCGGGATCAATTCCTACCACCGGAAAACCGCCGTAGTTATCTCCAGTTGTCATCGCATAGGCTTTTTCCACCCCGCTGTCCCGTTTGACCTGTTCCAGAACAGCCAGCGGTATATTGCCCGTGGGAGCTCCGATATGATAGAACGTATTAAGCACGAGCTGTGTTTCACTGCCTTCTGCGCCAATAACGAGATCAAACGGACCGTAGCCCTTCTCCGCCCCCTGTTCCACACTATCCTGAGCCAGTGACACCAGCACTATAAATGCAACTGTAACCGCCACTGCACAGATCGTGAGCAGGGATAAAAAACGGCGGTGAAGAACATTGCGGAGGGTAAATTTAAAAAGACTCATGCCATGTTCTCCTCCCGCTGATTTCCGACTTTAAGCATTTTGCCATTAGACTCGCGTTGGTTAATATCGTAAATATCAAGGCAAACGGGAAAACGCCGCGCCATATTCAAATCATGCGTTACAACGATAAGTGTCTGCCCCGCATTCGAACTCAAATTCAATAAAAGCCCGGATATTTCATCCGCTGTTTCCCAGTCTAAACTCCCGGTAGGCTCGTCTGCCAGCAAAAGAGGCGGATTATTAATAAGAGCGCGTATAATAGCTACGCGCTGCTGCTGTCCCCGGGACAACTGGGAGGGAAGGTGGGCGCTGCGGTCCTGCAGCCCCACCTTATCCAGCCAATCCCCAATCAGATCATTCTTTTGTTTCGCTGACAACCGCTCAGTCAGGGCAATCTCTACATTTTGCTTCACCGTAAGTGAAGGAATGAGATGGAAATCCTGCAGCACATATCCAATTTGGCGGGCTCGAAGCTTATCTCGCTCCGCCTCCTTTAGATCATGCATTGGAGTCCCATTCAAATACATTTCTCCACTGTCCGGCCGCAATATTCCGCTGATCAAATGAAGAAGGGTGCTTTTTCCGGAACCGCTGGGTCCAGTAATTGCCACTTTTTGACCTTTGGCGACACTCCATTCAGGAATATTCAGAATCGGGACGACTCGGCCGTCCACTCTAAATTGCTTCTTCAGAGCGCGTATGTTCAGCAATCCACTCACTCCTATCGCAGTACGATTCGCTCGGACAGGGCATCCCAGTTCAGCGTTTTACCCGTTAATTGACTGAAAGCCGCAAGAGGCAGATACAGCTTGCCGTTATCAATGTCCACCGTGTACGAGGCAGTTTTACCATTAAGGGCGGCTGTCTGGGCAGTCAAATTCACACTGACAGTGTTCTTTCCTACAGTAAGATTCACTACAGAGCTGTCTCCCTTGAAGGTTCCCCCCAGTGCTTTTACCAGTGCCTCTGCAGGATATAGAACTTCATTCTCACGATTGATTTTGAATTTAGGGTATAAATATTTGGATTGCAGCTCTGCAGATCTTTTATTCAGGTCAACGCCGATAATACTTGCTCCTACTGTGGCGATTTGTGTATTGTCTACCTGGCCTTTAATTTTATCGGCTATAGGTCCGAAAGCCCATACCCCGACATCAACAGCGGAGTGTCCATGGCCCGACCAGCCGACGAGAAGACGTTTGGAAATAACCGCGTTGTATGCTCCTTCACGTTTATAAGAGGAGCCGTCTCCGGCCATAATCAGTTTCACCTCTTCATCGGATAGATCGGTGATCCAGGTATTGGCGGTTACGATACTGCGGATTTCCTCCGGCGTCTTTGCCGCTTCCAGGGCAGCAGCTAAACTTTCGGAAGAGTGTTTTTGCTTATCCCAAAGATCGATGTTAAGTTCGTAAATGTTGTCCCGGGACAGGGAAAGCCCGCCCGTTTCATGGTCTGCGGTGACCACAACGGATGTATTGCCATTTTTCTTCGCAAACTCAATAGCGGTTTTAAAAGCGGCGTCGAAGTCAAGTACCTCCTTCACCAACGTTGGCAGATCGTTGGCATGTCCGGAATGGTCAATCCGTCCGCCTTCAATCATCATTACGAAGCCGTCTTTATCCGTAGACAGTATGTTCAGCGCCTTGGAGGTCATCGCTGCCAAACTCGGGATTTCCGAAGTACGGTCCGGGACATAAGCTACGTGGGAGTTGCCGAACAAGCCGAGTACTTTGGTAGTTTTGGAAGGAAGAGCGTTCAAGCTGGCAGTGTTCTCAACCAGGGTATAACCCTTGGCTTGAAAGTCTGAAAGGATGTTTTTATCGGTACGTTTGCCCTTTTCGTCTTTCGTAACAAAAAACTGCTTGCCTCCGCCCATCAGAACGTCGACGCCACTATTTAAATATTGGGAGGCGATAGCATTTTCATTATCACGGCTGCGGACATGGGAAGCATATACAGCAGGAGTCGCATGTGTGATACGGGCTGTCGTAACAAGTCCAGTGGCCTTGCCGGTATTCTCAGCCGCTTCAATAATTGAGGCATAGGGCTTCGAAACGTCCTCATTGGAGACGCTGATACCCGCGTTATATGTCTTATGGCCTGTGGCAAAAGCGGTGCCCGCAGATGCGGAATCCGTTACTATTCCTGAGACGATTTTACCGCCATCCTCACCACGATCCGCATAGGTGGTGGCTTGCCCCACATAGTAAGGGTCAATGTTAAGATGACTAATTCCCTTTGTATATTGCTGGTAATAACGTGCGGCGGAGACTTGGGCGGGACCCATACCATCGCCAATCAGTACGATAAGGTTTTTGGATTGCGCTTTGGCAGGAACTGCCGCATTTTTCTGGCTTTGCGCTGCTCCAACAATCGTAGATCCTGAGACTACGGCTACTGCCAGTCCACCGATTACCACGCTTTTCATGAATTTATTCATTTTATTCCCCTTCCTTATTATCGAGATCTAGTCAAGCTTACCTCCGTAAGGTCAACTAATTGTCAAAACAAGCTACTGTTTGTATTAAATTATCATTTATTCATATATTAAAGGCTCTAAATTAAAATCAGTGCTGGACAATGATGGTGGTTGGTGATTGCTTTATATCTGTATAGTAAATCAGAATGAATCGGGAGGTATCCTATTTCCTAGTTGAGGAAGTGAACAGCAGATTCGGCTAAATCTTCTATTTTTTACAACTTTAAATCGGGAAATAGTCCTCTGGAGGTTGGATATGACAATTGATGTTGTATTCGATACAACAATTATCGTTGTCCCTTTATATATTAAGATCGGTCAGCGTCAAGCACTCGTTTTGGTGTTGAGCCATATTAAAATACATAAAAAGTCCCGGCTCCTTTCGCGACTAAACGAAATGAAACAGGGACGCTATGTGGTGTTACGCTTTTACGCTGTTATAGTCTTGTAGTGTTCTGTTATTGAGTTATTTCGTTCCTGTTTAACTTTCCAGCAGCCGGAGCAACTCTTCCTCATCCTCGATGACTTGAATGCCTAGCTGCTGCGCTTTGGCCAGCTTGCTGCCTGCCTTCTCCCCGGCGATGACGAGATCGGTTTTTTTGGAGACACTGCCGCTCACTTTTGCACCCAGAGCTTCCAAACGTTCCGCCGCTTCCTCGCGCGTGAGCTTTTGCAATGTGCCGGTCAGCACGACTGTTTTTCCGCTGAAAAAGGAATTCGTATTCACAAGACGCGGAGCTTCCGGTGCCTTCGCCTCCACACCGAGCGCCAGCATACGCTTGATGCCTGTTACCACAAAAGGATCTTTGAAATAACTTACGATACTCTCCGCAACAATACCGCCAATGTCGGGCAGTCCGGCTAACTCCTCGGCACTCGCTTCCATAACAGCCGTAAGGTCCCTGAAATGTTCAGCCAGCATCTTGGTGGTCGCCTTACCGGTATTCGGAATACCCAGCGCATAGAGGAAGGATGCAAGATCCCGCCCTTTGCTGTCCTCCAGTGCTTTCAGCAAATTGCTTGCCTTCTTCTCACCGAAGCGTTCCAGCTTCACCAGTTGCTCAAAGGTTAGCTCATACAAATCCGCCGGTTCCCGCACATGAAGTTCTTCATGAAGCTGTGCTGCGGTCTTCTCGCTGAAGGTTTCTATATCCATGGCATCCCGTGAGGCAAAATGGGTAATACGTCCGATTATCTGCGGCTTGCAATCCAGCTTGTTGTTGCAGAACAGATGTGCACCGCGCATTTCCAGCGGGAATCCGCAGGAGGGACAATTCTCGGGAAAAATGATTTCCCCGCCGTCGTTCTCTTCTGTTACTTTTCCGAGTATTTCCGGAATAACATCATTGGAGCGACGGATAAAGACGCGAGTACCGAGTGCGTACTTCAAGTTCTTACGTTCAATATCTCCGACATTATTCAGTGTGCAATTCTGGACAGTAACTCCAGCGAGTTCCACCGCCTCTACACGCGCAAGCGGAGTAACCTTACCCGTACGGCCTACGTTCCAGCTAACAGACTCCAATAGGGTCGTTGTTTCTTCAGCCTCGAATTTATAGGCAACCGCCCAGCGCGGGAACTTATCCGTGTAACCGAGAGCTTCCCGGATACGGAAATCAGTGATCTTGATAACCGCACCATCAATGAGATAATCCAATCCGGAGCGGCTCTCCTCAATTTCGGCCAGCTGTTCGGTAACATCGTCAAAGTTTTTGTAATACGTCAGATATGGGTTCACCTTAAACCGGTTGTTCCGCAGAAAATCCATCATCTCCTGATGATCGGAAAACTGCACGCCTTCGGCATACCCAATATTGTAGAAGAATGCATTCAGGCGACGGTTTGCCGTCGTCTTGGGGTTCAGGTTGCGCAATGCGCCAGCTGCGCCGTTGCGTGCATTCTTGAGCGGCTCAGCCGCCCGGGTATTATACTCTGCCAGGACAGACAGGTTCATAATGCCCTCACCCTGCACCTCAATTACACCTTCCTTAAATGGAATTGTAAGCGGAACAGACTTAATCGTCTCCACTTGGGCAAGAATCCCTTCACCCGTTACTCCATTACCTCGTGTGGCCGCTTGGACAAGGACACCGTCCCGGTAAGTCAGGTTCAGCGTCAGCCCGTCGAACTTTAGTTCCACCGCGTAGCAGGGCTCGGGCAGCGGATTCTCCGGGTTCCGGGCGTTGTAATCATTCACCAACCGATGGACACGGGCGTTCCAGCTCCGAAGCTGTTCAATATTCTGTGCCTTGTCCAGACTCCAGAGAGGGGCCTGGTGACGGTGGGGGGTAAAGCCCTTGAGCAGTTCTCCGCCCACCCGCCGGGTCGGAGAATCCGGGAGCACAAAGCCGGTCTCTGCCTCAAGTGCCACAAGCTTGTCGTAAAGAACGTCGTATTCTTTATCGCTGATCTGCGGTGCATCCAGCGTGTAGTAGTGGTAATTGTAATGATTCAGTTCCGCCACAAGCTCTTCCATTGTGTGCATTACATCCATGCGGGAAATCCCTCCGTCAAATAAGTTTCCTACGGTTAGCGTGGTCCAAATCGCCGATCGTTAATCGCAGTCGGATTATTCGACCCTGGTAATCGGCGCAAATCCGGCTAACAGCCGTTTTACACCGACCGGTGCCGGGAAAGCAATCTGCAGCTCCGTATCGTTGCCGCTGCCTTTCACGGACACAACGGTGCCGACGCCCCATTTGCCGTGGGACACCTTGTCGCCCGCTTTAAAATCTCCGGACGCCGCAGCCCCTGCCCCCGGAGCACGCTGCGGTCCTCCGGTGGTTACAACCACGCGGTTCTTGCCTGCCGCAAGCGGCCCGGCGCCTCCACCGGAACCGGCCGCTGCTCCGCCGCCGCGCGGAGCAGTAGCTGAAGCACTCCCGCCGCCGAAATTCCCGCGGCTTCCGCCTCCAAAGCCGCGGCCTCCGTAAGCGCCGCCCACTTCTGCTCCCCCGCGCCGGAACCGGTCGGGGTTCAGGACGGTGTCTTCCTTCAATTCTTCCGGAATCTCCTCCAGGAAGCGGGACGGCTGATTAGCCGTCGTCCGTCCGAACAACGTCCTCACCCGGGCGCAGGAGAGAAACAGCTGCTTCTCGGCTCGCGTAATACCTACATAAGCAAGCCGGCGTTCCTCTTCCAACTCGTCATTGTCCTGAAAAGCACGGCTGTGGGGGAATATACCTTCCTCCATGCCAACAATAAATACAGTCGGAAACTCCAGCCCCTTGGCGCTGTGCATCGTCATGAGCACCACGGCGTCACTGCGTTCCTCTTCATTGTCGTTCACACTGTCGATGTCAGCAATGAGCGCAAGATCGGTCAGGAAGGAAACTAGAGACTTATCCTCATTATTTTTCTCGAACTCCATCGTCACGGACAGGAACTCATCGATATTTTCCAGACGTGAGCGGGATTCAAGCGTGTTCTCATTTTGCAGCTCCAGGCGGTATTGCGACAGCTCCAGTATTTTTTCCGTCAGCTCGGTAACCGACAGGAACTCTACCATCCGGTGCAGAGCCTCAATCATATCGTAAAATTCAACCAGCATGTTGCGGGTCCGTCCGGCAAAGCCCAGGTCATCCACGGTTTGAAGTACGCGAAAAATAGAGATTCCGCGCTCTCCCGCAGCTGCTGCCAGCTTACCTACCGTTGTGTCGCCCAGTCCCCGCTTGGGAACATTAATAATGCGGGTCAGACTGATATCATCATCCGGATTGGAAAGCAGACGTAAATACGCGAGTAAATCCTTAATTTCTTTGCGGTCATAGAACTTGATCCCTCCAACAATCTGGTAAGGAATATCCGATTTGATCAGAATTTCCTCTATAACCCGCGACTGGGCATTCGTTCTATACAGTATGGCATGACTTTGGTAGTCCTTGCCCTTCTTCACATTCTTGCTGATTTCACCCGTTACGAAATACCCTTCATCATGCTCGGAATCCGCACGGTACACCTTGATCTTCGGTCCTTCCTCAGAATCCGTCCACAGCTTCTTGGGCTTACGGCCAGTATTCAAAGCAATAACACCGTTAGCCGCGTTCAAAATGTTGGAGGTGGAGCGGTAATTCTGTTCCAGCAGGATGACCTTCGCTTCAGGGTAATCTTCCTCGAAGTTAAGAATGTTGGTGATATCCGCCCCCCGCCAGCGGTAAATCGATTGGTCACTGTCGCCTACCACACAAATGCGGTGATGGTTGTCCGCCAGCATTTTGCACAGCATATATTGAGCCCGGTTCGTATCCTGATACTCATCCACATGGATGTACTTGAACTTCTTCTGATAAAAGTCCAGCACCTCCGGCACTTCCTTAAACAATTCGATGGTCATCATAATAAGGTCGTCGAAATCCAGCGAGTTATTGCTCTTCAGCCGTTTCTGATACATCTTGTACACCTTGGCAATGAGTCCTTCAAAATAATCGCCGATCTTCAGCTCATACTGCGCCGGTGTAATCAGTTCGTTCTTGGAAGCGCTGATGACCGCTTGAACGGCCTTCGGCTCAAATTTCTTGGTATCGATATTCAGTTCCTTCATACAATTGCGAATGACGGACAGCTGGTCTGTAGAATCCAGAATAGAGAAATTCGAAGTAAAGCCGATACGCTCGATATCCTTCCGCAAAATACGTACACACATCGAGTGGAAAGTGGATACCCAAATGTCCCGACCCTCGGGTCCGACCAGCTTGGATACCCGGTCCTGCATTTCCCGCGCGGCTTTATTGGTAAAGGTAATCGCGAGAATCGCCCAAGGCGGCGCTTTACGGGTGGCGATCAGGGAGGCTATACGGTGAGTAAGCACCCGGGTCTTGCCGCTGCCCGCGCCAGCCATAATCAGCAGAGGATGCTCGGTGATTTCCACCGCCTGGCGCTGAGGGGGATTCAAGCGGCTGACGGCTTCTTGTATATTAACAGGTTGCATGTAGGACATGCTCCTTTCCAAATGATCTTAGCATATGATGTTCGATGATTGGCCGTAACTACGGGGAATGTTTGGACTTCCGGCCGCTGTTGTCCCCAGATTTCTTAATGATTAACCGCTTTTCGCGGATGAAATCCGGGGACAAAGGCGGTCGCTAACGCTCCTCCAGTTCCAAACTTCCCCTTCGTTACTATGTCATCTCACACCCTCTGCTTAATTCTATAGTTCAATTAATATATAAATTACGTACGTGCTCCGTCCTCTTGACAGCTCCGACCGTAAGCAGGGCCTGCTGCACATCCCGGTAAATAATATTTCCCACTACAACAGTGTCACACAAGGCCGCTGCCCGTTCAGCCTCAGCCTCACAAGTGATGCCGCCGCCGTAAAAAAGCTGGCTGTTCTCCACGGACTCACGCACAGTCTGCACGGTCTCCATATCTCCGAACCTGCCGCTGTATTCAAGGTAAACGACCGGAAGTGTCATCAGCTTATCGGCAATCTGCGCATAAGCCGCCGCCTCTTCGGCGGTTAGGTCACATTCCGCACCCGTAAGACGGGCAACAGAGGAATCACCATTGAGCACAATATAGCCTTCTGTCAGCAGCAGTTCCCACGGAATGAAATTCCCGTACCGCTCGATAGCCTGTCTATGATGGCCTACGATCCAGGCCGGATCCGGTGTATTAAGCACCATTGGAATCATATAAAGATCAAAGCCGGGCACGGCTGCTTCCAGATCGGATACTTCAAGTGCACAGGGCAGGTCAAAGCGCCGCACTCTGGATAGAAGCTCTACCGTATTCTCGTAGGTTACTCCTGTAGAGCCGCCTATCAGAATGGCATCGGTGCCTGATAAGCATACTAACTCTAAATCCTCGTCGCTGATCACCCGGTCCGGGTCAAGCTTGAATACGTGCCGCCACGGCTTAATCATTTGCTGTATTAATTTCATGCTTTTCCATCCTTATGATTCATATGGGCAGATTAAAATGGCTCTTGCTACCGCAAAAGATATAAATCTAGTCTATGCCAGCATGTCAGGCCTGTCAATTTGCAGAGACAAAAAAAACGCGAACATTTTTTCGCATTTTTTTCAGAATCTATGATTAGGCTCTAACTCATCCTCTTGGATAAAGTCACTGTAAAAGCCGTCTACCCCCCTCCGGGACAGCTTCTGTATTTGTTCCGCATCGTTCACGGTATGAGCATAAACCCGCGCACCCGTACGCTTAAGAGCTTTGACGAATTGCTGGTGGCCCGGCTGACAGGCATCGTGATGTCGACTCCGCTTTCCTTCACAAACTCAACAACCTGTTCGTCGCTGTCCTGGGATTCATAAAGGGTATAGATAACATGAGGAAATGGGTAGATCCGATTTATTTGCTCCAGCATAGAGCGGTTGTAAATCTGCGGAATAATCCGCTCCAGCAAAGCGGGATCACGGCGCTCGGCCGACTCCGTCAGGATTTGAAATTCCTTCATCATCCGACCGGAGTCAAACTCCTTCGTATCCGTCACAATATACGCATCAGGGTAGTGCTGCAGCAAATCAAGAATCTTCTCCCAGTCAAGAGGAGAGTAGATTCCTTGTATTGGAGTATCCATAAATTCATCATAACTGAGTATAGTCCCCTGCTTGCTTGCCGGTAGAGTTTTCGTCTGCCCGAGCATCTCGCTCATCTGGGTTGTCCACTCATGTCGAGCAACCAGCTTGCCATCCTCCGTCAGCAATAAGTCCGTCTCAAATATACGGGTTCCCTGTTCATAATTAGCTACAAATGCTTCAAAGGCGTTGGTGTAGGTCAGATCGTTAATAGAGCCCATGGCGTGGGCAACAATACGATAGTTCGGAAAATCCGTTCCGGAATTCTCTTCCTTATTAGTTCCAAGCCATATAATGAGCAACATCACCAGTGCTGAAACCATGATCATAGATGGGATTAGTTTTCTCTTATTCATAGGCGATGGCTTCCTTTTCTAATGCAGATTAGAAAACAATACCCCGTTCTGCCGAAGGCAAAACGGGGATCATTTTCCAACCTGAGCCATACTTACTCTAATCAATCAACTAATAAGCGTTTTTATTTATAAAACCGTTGCGGATGGTTTTTAAAATGATCCGAATATCGAACAGCAGCGACCAATTCTCGATATAGAAAATGTCATGCTTGATCCGGTCTTCGATAGAGGTGTCCCCGCGCAGCCCGTTACTCTGCGCCCAGCCTGTAATGCCGGGGCGTACATGATGCTTAACCATATATTTCGGTATTTCATCACGAAACTGCTGCACGTAGAATGGGCGTTCCGGACGGGGGCCCACTACACTCATATGTCCCATCAGTACATTGAAGAATTGAGGCAGCTCATCGAGGCTGCTTTTGCGGATAAAGGTACCAAACCGGGTTCTTCGTGGATCTTCAGGTGTACTCCAGCCGATATCCTCCTCGCCGTCCTGCTGCATTTTCATGGACCGGAATTTGTACATATTGAAATTGCGCCGATTCAGTCCAACACGTTCCTGCTTGAAAATAACCGGACCCGGTGAGGTGAAACGTACGCCCAAGGCAACGATCAACATCACAGGAGACATCATAAGAATAGCGAACAAGGAGAACACAATGTCAAATAATCGTTTGGCCATCTTATTGCTTGCCATATCCAGCGGAATATCACGCACATTAATCATGGGCATACCCGCAAAATTATCAAAGTACGGCCGTGCGGGCAGATAATCAAAGAAATCGGGGATTATAAGCGTTCGTACACCAGCCTTTTCGCAGGCGGCAATAATGGAAGGGTACTTGGAATGGGCATCCAGCGGGAGCGCCAATATCACTTCGTCCACAGGCAGCATCTCCAGCATCCCGGCCAACTGATCAATCGTTCCCAGAATGGGCTTAAAGCGCTTCTCCTCAATTACGTCCCAGACCTGATAGTCATCCAAAAAGCCAATCGCATCATATCCCAATTCCGGATACTGCTCCAGATTCTTATAGAATCTCTTTCCAAGCGAACCCGCGCCGAGAATGAGGACATATTGGCGGTTGAAGCCTTTTTCGCGAACGGATTTGAGCATCATCTTCAGCACATAACGATATAACATGATCGACAGTAGAGTAAATCCCATATAAAGGGCCAAATATGCACGGGAAATATCAATTTCTTTCACAAAGAACATCAGGCCAAGCAACATAAAGATACTCATAAGATGCACTTGAAAGATTTTTAAAAATTCATCAACAAAACGTTTCTTCCGCTTAGGCAAATAGAGTGACAGAACAATTCCAATGAGAATTGCAATACCACCATAAATAACACTCCAATAAGCGTAGGACTCTACGGGCAGCGGATTAACAAAGCTCATCCAACCGCTCTTGAATTTCAGCCACCAGGCTGCCAAAAAAGACATCTGTATGATCACAAAGTCGGCAACCATATACAGCTGTGTCAAAAACCTTTGATTACGGCGGATCATAATCTCACCTCAGTGTTTGATTCGGTGCTTGAACCGGCCTGCCCGGAAGAAGAAAGGCTCTGAGCTGGAAGAGGTACCGTTCTCGGGAAGGTTAGTGCATTGCGCAATAGAGAGAGCAGAAACTTCACACCAACCCCCGCATATACTGCTCCATTAATCATACTATTGTACTGCTTACTATAATGCTTGCGATGAAATAATATCATAGCCCGGTGGAACTCATACACGATCTTAAAAGGTCTGCGTCTGGCACTGCCACCTTTAAGATGCACGATGGAAGTCTGCGGATAATAATAAATACCCCAGCCAGCCTCTTTAATACGGTAGCACCAATCCAAATCCTCTCCGTACATGAAGAAATCCTCATCCAGTCCGCCTACCTGTTCTATCGTTTCCCGCCGCAGGAGCATGAAAGCACCGACCAGACAATCTACGGGATAATCAAGATCTGGATCCAGATAGCCCAACTGGTAGCCGTTAAACCGGGGACGGTCCGGAAATAGCCTGCTGAATCCAAAAGCGTAATAGAATGAAGCCGCCGGCGTCGGAAATCCTCTTTTGCAAGCTTTATCCAGCGAACCGTCCGGCAAAATAATCTTACACCCGGAAGCTCCCAAATCAGGCTGTCCATCCATAAAGGAAACCATCGTTTCCAGCGTATCCTTCCGCACAACCGTATCCGAATTTAGCAGCAAAACATAACGTCCGGAAGCAACCTCAATACCCTGATTATTGGCACGGGCAAACCCGGTATTTTCTTGATTAGCGATTAATTTAACATCTGGATACTCTCTACCAATCATCTCTAGCGACTCATCATGGGAGTTGTTGTCAATTAATATAATCTCATACGAATAGTTCGTCTCCGAGTCATATACCGACCTCAGACAATCCATCGTCAGGCGGCATGTGTTGTAATTGACTATTAATATGCTGACATCTACATTCACTGCGCTACTCTCCTGACAAAAATAGTAATCTATCGACAATTATTATAACACAAACTCTCCCTGAAAGGAGTGACCTTCGCAGGGAGAGTTTACCAGGGTAGATCAGCCCTACAGCTCTTCCCGCTGTGTTGCCGCTCTAGTCTGTATATATTTCCGTTTCTTCTTAAGTGCGGAGATCTGTGAGAAAAATGAACGCCACGCCATGATGAGCTTCGGTTCCTTCAGCAGCATATAGCCGTGTGCAGCAATCTCGTATGGCAGCGATACTGCCAGTGTCTTCAGCACAGTTCGGGCCCGCTCATTTTTGTAAATCATTTTATAGCGGTTAATATAAGAAATACGCCGAATGAACATGGGCTTACTGTTCCGTCCAGATGTTTTCCAGCCCCGTTCGTGATACCCGATGGCTTCTGCATCATAGTACCCCTGCCAACCCAGCAACTGCGCCCGCCAGGCCACATCCACATCTTCCTTATAGGCAAAAAAGTCGCCATCAAAAAATTCACCATCAACACTAATATCATCAATCATACGACGGGAGTAGACCGCAGCCGCTCCGGATACGCCGAATACAGGGCCAGACTCTTGCCAGTTAGCCGACGGTTCTCCAGCACCACGGTCAAAAGCACGACGAGCTCTATTCATCCACAGACCTGTGCTGTCTACAAGTTGAGGATCGGCCTTCAGTAAAAGCTTTCCCGTAGCACTCCCGATTTCAGGGTTTACCTCCATCCTCGCAACGAGCCTCGACACATAGTCCGGAGCTAATGTCAGGTCAGGGTTAAGCACAAGTACATAATCCGTATTCGTAATAGATATAGCCTGGTTATGGGCAGGAGCAAAGCCGAAATTGGCCATGTTTTCAACGAGGCTCAGGCGAGGACGGTTTGCATCGGAACTTGTATTTAATTGGCTATAAAATGCTTTTACTTTTTCTGCTGATCCATCCGCTGAAGCATTATCCACAACAACGACTTGTTCAATCGGGTAGTCCTGTGCCAGCACTGCCGCAAGGCATTCTAAAATGTCATCCGCGCTGTTATAGGTCACAATATGTATACTTACTGTTTTGTTTTTCATATCTTTATTATAACGAAAATAGAAAGAAAACTCCCGTACCGTTATAGACGGATTCGGAAGTTTCGATGTTTATTATTCCTTTAGCTCCAGCAGGAAATCTCTCAAGCCCTCACGCCAGTGGCGAATATCCTTGAAGCCGTTCGTCCGAATGGCCAAATGCTCCAACACCGAATTGCGCGGACGCGGTGCGGGTCTTGGAAACTGTTCTGTATCGCAAGGTTCTAGTTTGGCTGTAAAGTTCAACCCCAGAATATCCTGAGCCTCGGCAAAAATAGCGCCAGTAAACTCATACCATGTACAGGCTCCGCTGTTGGAGGCATGATACAGACCGTATTTTTCCGTCTGTATGAGTTCCAGCAAAAATCGCGCTAAATCCACCGTGTAGGTCGGAGAACCCTTTTGATCGTCTACGACCTGCAGCATGGGCTTCTCCTGACCGAGCTTCAGCATCGTTTTGACGAAGTTGTTCCCGTACTTGCCGTACACCCATGAGGTACGTACGATGAAGTACTTAGAGGACAGGCTTTGTGTCAATATTTCTCCAGCCCGTTTCGACTTGCCGTATATGCTCTTCGGATCGGTGTTATCGTACTCATGGTATGGCAGAGTGCCCATTCCATCAAAAACATAATCCGTACTAATGTAAACCAGCTTAGATCCAGCCTTCTCTGAAGCAAGCGCTACATTCCGCGTTCCAGTGGCATTAATCAAATAGGCTGCATCCAGGTCGCTTTCCGCTGCGTCAACTGCAGTATGGGCAGCACAATGAATGACAGTATCAGGTTTGAATCGGCCAATAACCTCTATGCACTGATCCAGATTGGTAATATCCATCTCTTGACGGTCGCAGCCCAGAACTGTATGACCTTCCTGTTGCAGAAGCAAAACAACATCCTGTCCCAGCTGTCCGGCTGCGCCTGTAACCAGCACCCTCATCGTAGTCATTACAGAGAGTCCCCCAAGCGGCTACCGTACTGCAGTTCCGCATACTTCTGGTATTCCCCGGATTGAATACGAGTCCACCATTCCCTGTTATTCAAGTACCATTGAATCGTTTCCTTAATTCCCGTCTCGAACGTATGCTTCGGCGTCCAGCCTAATTCATTCATAATCTTGGTTGGATCGATACCATAGCGGCGATCATGACCAGGGCGGTCCTGAACATACGTAATCAGAGAGTCTGGTTTACCCAGCTCCCGTAAAACAGTATTTACAATATGCACATTCGTACGCTCATTGTTGCCACCGATATTGTATACTTCACCATTCACACCTTTATGAATAACCAGATCAATCGCACTGCAATGATCCTCTACATACAGCCAGTCCCGAATATTCATTCCATCACCATACACCGGCAATGCCTGATCTGCCAGAGCGCGGGAGATCATCAGCGGAATCAGCTTTTCGGGGAATTGGTACGGACCGTAATTGTTCGAACAGCGGGTAATGTTAACCGGCAATCCAAACGTTTCATGGTATGCTCGTACGAGTAAATCCCCGCCCGCCTTGCTGGCGGAATAAGGACTGTTCGGTGTCAGTGGAGTTTCCTCCGTAAATAGGCCCGTAGCTCCCAGCGTACCATACACCTCATCCGTGGAAACCTGAACAAACTTGGTCACACTGTATTTTTTCGCCGCATCCAAGAGCACCTGTGTTCCCAGCACATTCGTCTTCACGAACACCTCAGGCTCCAAAATACTGCGGTCCACGTGTGATTCAGCCGCAAAGTTGACAACTACGTCGATGCCCTGGCTCATTAGAGAGTCTATAGCCTTAACATCGGTAATGTCTGCTTTAACGAAAGAATAGTTAGGATTACCTTCAATTGATTTCAGGTTCTCTAAATTCCCAGCATACGTAAGGGCATCCACATTAACGATTTCATAGTCGGGATGCTGCTGTAGCATATATATAACAAAGTTGCTGCCGATAAATCCGGCACCGCCGGTAACTAGCAGTTTCATGTACGAACCCACCTTTTTTATTCTATAAAATTAAATGCAGCATTATTTATTAGTGATAGCCTGATGTTTTTAATCAAAGTTTATTTCTGCATCCTTTAGTAAAGGATGGCGCTGATCCTTGTCTGACAGCACCGGACTTGAAACTGGCCAATCAATACCTAACTCTGGATCATTCCATAATATGCCGCGGTCATTCTCAGGGGAATAGTATTCGTCCACTTTATATAATACTTGTGTGTTAGGAACCAATGTACAGAAGCCGTGGGCAAAGCCCTTAGGTACTAGCAGTTGCCGCTTGTTGTGTTCGCTGATAATAACCCCAACCCACTCACCGAACGTTGGTGAACTACGCCGTATATCGACAATAACGTCATAAATGACACCGGACAGCACCCGAATGAGCTTGGTCTGTGCTTTAGGGTTCAATTGATAATGTAGACCGCGCAGCACTCCTACCTCTGCGGATAGAGACTGGTTGTCTTGGATGAAGTGGTTTTGAATTCCGAGTCCGTGCATAATTTGTTCGTTGTAGCTTTCCATAAAATAGCCACGACTATCACCATGGACAGTTGGCTCTATTATTTTCGCACCCTGTAATTTAAGAGGAGTGACTTTCATAACCTAGAGTTCCTCCCTATGCTTATAGTTTTAATTTGCCGAATGCATCTCCAAAGTTCAATTCCTGTGCTAACTCGTTAGCTCGTGCTAATGAAGAATGTGTCCCTGCATCCGTCCACCAACCTTGAAGAATATCAAATGTCAGCTCATTACGATTAATATATGCATTATTAACATCTGTGATTTCTAATTCGCCTCGATTAGATGGTTTTAGAGTTTTAACGATATCGAATACTTTATGATCAAACATATAAATACCCGTTACTGCATAATTAGACTTTGGTTGTGCTGGCTTTTCCACAATAGAAATAATACGTTCTCCTTTAAGTTCCGGTACTCCGAACCGTTTGGGATCTTGAACTTCCTGGATCAGGATTTTGGCGCCATTCTTCTGTTCTTGAAAGTTATGAACATACGGAGTGATATCATCTTCGAATACATTGTCTCCCAAGATAACTACCATTTGATCTTCACCGACAAAATGTTCCGCTAAATCAAGTGCTTGCGCAATACCTCCAGCCTCATCCTGAACTTTGTATGTAAAACAAACCCCCATATCTCGGCCACTTCCAAGCAGGTTAACTACATCTCCCATATGGTCTTTACCTGTTACTATGAGGATGTCTTTAACTCCAGCTTGCTTAAGTTTAAAGACAGAGTGAAAAACCATTGGGTATTTACCAACGGGTAAAAGATGCTTATTAGTTACTTTGGTTAAGGGATAAAGGCGTGAGCCTGTACCACCAGCAAGTATAATTCCTTTCATAACAGCCTCCAGTGAACTTTAATTATTTTGTATTTTCGAGTTAATATTGGCTTACTTGCAACTCAACAGGATTATTTAATTTTATTCAACATTTTTCTAATTTTTATTGATCCATATATAACACCCTTCACTAAAAGCCAGCCCTGAATCTTAAAATAGTTTACAGATTTTCTAGGTTCAAATTTTTTCTTATCTATTAGCTTTCGATTCTTTAATCCTTCTTTAATTCCACTCAAATACTCTTTTTCAAAACCAATTCTTTTATAAAAATAGTATTTAAATAAATGTCCAACTAGCAAGAAAGGCGCATTAAGTAGTATTTGAAACCATATCATATTTTTATACAGTAAATAAACATTATTTCTAGCAGATAATTTAACTTTTATAGAGTTATAACCATTCCCTGTAGTTGCACTTCCTATATGATAAATTATTGAATTAGAGCAATATATATTTTGATAACCTTCTATGCGAGCTCTATAACCAATGTCTACATCCTCTAAATAAGCAAAAAACCGTTCATCAAAATAACCTATTTTATCAAATACTTCCCGCCTATATATTGCAGCTCCCGCACAAGCCGTGAAAATAGGTCTATTTTTTGTGAATTCATTTTCACTTCTGCCATGTCCCTCCTGATATGCCCATCCAAAAATAGTAAAAGCATCACCCGCATTATCAATAAATTCATTATTATGGTATTGCAGCATCTTACTTGCACAAGAAAAAACTTTTTCATTGTTTTGAATACAACACACAAGATTCTGAAGCCAGTCTTTCGTTAACAATGTATCGTTATTTAACAAAACTATATATTGTCCTTCGCTTTGTAGAATCCCTTGATTAACCGCAGCACTAAATCCTTTGTTGTCTTCCAATAAAACACACTTAATCTCCGGGATTAGTTTTTGGGCGACTTCAATACTTCTATCGATCGAGGCATTGTCTACCATTATGACCTCAAAGTTTTGGTATGTTTGTTGTTTCAAAGTAGTAAGACATTCATATAAGTACTTTTCACCATTATAATTAGGGATAATGACTGATACTATCATATAGTTATCCCCTCATAAAATCGTCGCGTACGGACAATAATTTTTTTATCCCTTGATCAATATTTATTTTGTATTTAAAACCCAAGTATTCATGAGCTCTCCTTGGATCAAGCACATTTCGTTTCACATCAATATTTCTCATGTTCTTATAATCTACATGTGCTTTGACATTAGTAATCATCTCAATCTTCTTAATTATTTCCAAAATGCTTGTGCCTACTCCAGTACCCACATTGAATACAGGATTGACATTATGATCTCGATGATTATGTTTCACAGCAGACATAACCGCCTCACATACATCTGAAATCTCAATGTAATCGCGTACTGTTGACCCATCGCCCCAAACAGTAATAGTATTTCGAGTTAAGATATTATCCAGAAAAACCGATACAGCTCCTATTTTTTTCTGCGGATCTTGCCCAGGCCCATAAGGATTAGCTACTCTCAAAATAATATTTTCCATCATATAAAGCTGGTTATAAAGTAACAGTATTTTTTCAATAGTAAGCTTCATAATTCCGTAATGATTCAAAGGGTGAGAATTAAAATCTTCATTAAGAAACTCGACTTCATTAAAATCTCCATAAACAGTACCACCTGAAGACAAAAAGATTACTTTTTTAATTCCCTTCTTCTTCACTGCTTCAAGTAGATCCAATGTTTTTATAACATCATTTTTGTATGAGTCTGTTATGTTTAACATGGAAGAGTAAGGAGATACCGTACTTATTAAGTGAATGACAATATCTTGTGATTCTAGCAATTCATCGAAACGATCTTCAGTTAAAAAATCACCTTCAATTGCGTTAAATTTAACATTTGGCAAGATTTTATCACTGATACATCTATCATATACAGTTACGTTATGGTTTTCTTCAGACAATCTTTTTGTTAGGTGTGCTCCTATAAAGCCTGCTCCACCCAATATAAACACATTCATATACTAAGCAACCCTTCCTCTTTTAAAAAGTAATTTCCCCATGCGTTTGAGTAATATACTAGAACAAATCAAAGTAACTAGACGCAAACTTCTCCATAGTAAATTGTTCAAATAATAGCTTAGTGTTTTTCTTATAGTCTGCATATCGCTGCGGATCCGTGGCCATCACTCGCATTGCATCGCAAAGTTCCAGAACACTAACTTCCCCATCAACATTCAGATCCATAATAATACCTGCAAATTTCCCATATTCTTCTGAATATAACATCTGTGGTATTTCACCAATATTAGTAGATATCACAGGCTTATCATAAGCTAAATATTCAATAATAGAATTCGGTAGACTTTCCGATATGAAATAACTAGGAAGAATCGCAATATCAAATACTTTTACCCATCCGATCCATTCGGATGGTTTTTCCAAATTCATAATAAAATGAACAAAATCATAACTTTTGTATTTCTCCTTCATCCTATTAGCATACTCACCATTTCCAACTAAAATAAGATGAGCTCTTTTATCAAGTTCTTTGTTTAAGTTGATAATGGCTTTAATGCTTTCTTCCCATCCCTTTTCTTTAATTGCACGTGAAACCAAGCCAAATATTAACTCATCAATTGCAATACCAAGGTCCGACTTATTTTTAGGTGCAATATTTTGCAACTGATATCCATAATAAACCTTGTGTAATTTTTCAATATCATTGATAACAACCTTATCAAATACTTTTCTATTTTTATTGGTTGCATAAATGATGCTGTTAGCTCGATCTAGTACAGGTTTAACCAAGGATTCAAAATCCTTATCCCAATCAAGATTTTCTATTAATGCTTCATAGCAGCCGTGCATTGCCAATACCCAATTTATATTTCCGTTTCCCTGAATCGCCTGAAAAGTTATTTTGTCAGACCACCAAATATGACTGTTAATAACCTCAATGCTCAAATCATCAATATACGATCTGAGTTCATCAGAACTCCCATTACTGTGTAGTACTGTAACATTTGCAGAAATCATTTCTGTCATTACAGAATCCTTTAACCAAGGCCTAGCGTTGTATACATAAACTTGATGAAAAGCAGAGAAGAAATTAGCTAATCGGACCACAAGCATTTGTCCTCCACCCACTTCAAAATCGGGTGCAACAAATATAATTTTCTTCTTAGTTTGCAAATAATTTACTGCCCTTACTTTACCTTTTGCTCTTTCAACTAAGCTTACATACTCTTTAACAAGCAAATCATTTTTCAATATATCTCTACTATCGTATCCCTTACATCCTAATCGCTTGTATTCATTAGGAACATGCTCTAAAAATCTTTCTAAAATTGAGTTTGGAATTTCAAAATGATCTAGAATGAATTGCTTTATTGCGATCATTTCTTGAAACAATTCAATTTTTTGCTCATTTTTACTTACAATACTACTGGAATGTCTTCTATGATAATTTAAGGTCTCAGAAATATAAGATATTTTTCCAGTCTTTAATGCATACAAATAAGCCAACCAGTCCCCACCAATTTTATAACGGGATAAATGCTCTTCTATTCCCTCAAATACAGAGGCCCTGAATAAAACAGCACTGGCATTTGGTATAGTATTTTTTATGGCCAGACCCTGAACTACTTCTTCCCTGCCTTCAATACAATAGGAAGAATTCCATTTTGTCTCCGATAAATCTTTTGTATACTCAGTATAAACGTATCCAATTCTATTAGACTCTGCATCTATAATCTCAGATTGGCAATATGCCAAGTTTACTTCATCAATATTAAACGATGGCAGCAACTTTTCCAGCATATTTCCTTCACATAAATCATCAGCTTCAGCTATCCATACAATATCTCCAGTAGCCTCTTTGATTCCTCTAATCCATTGTCCAAAACAACCCACATTCACTTTATTTTTAATTATTTTATAGGGAATGCGAGATCTCTTCAGTATTTCTTCAGCCACTGACACACTATTATCGGTAGACATATCATCTAAAAATATAATTTCTTTAGGTTTAACAGTCTGGTAAATAATCGAATTCAATCTATCTTCAATGTAATCTTCGTAGTTATAATTCGGTATAATTACAGAAACCTCTTTGTGTTGCATATCCTCCACTCTCGTCAAATATAATAAATGATTAACATAATCCGAAAAATTTAATTCCTGATCAATTAATTCATGTCCTTTTTGCTGTATGTTTTGATATAACCCTTCATCGTCTAATAATCTACAAATTTCAGAAACAATTTCTTTAATGTTTAAATAAGAAGCTGGGATAACGCCCAATCTCTTGATAAATTCTCCCATTCCCCCGCTATTCTCAAAACAAACTGTGGGTGTGCCATTATCAATCGCCTCTAGGACAATGGATGGGAATGGATCCTCCCGGGATGGCAGCAAAAACAAATCTGCTCCCTGTAAAACGGGGGAGAGATTAACTTGAAAGTCAATCTGATGAATATTGGAATCAATATTCAATATCTGCGCGTCATGTTTCATCCACTTCTCAAGTATGGGCTCCACTTGTCCAACCCACACAAAATGATAGTGCTTCTTATTATCCTCTAACAAAATATCCTTAGCTATTGAAAAAAAGATGTCAAACCCTTTGCGAATATCACCATACCCCCCTCCTAGCAGAATGATAGAACTTTGTTCAATATCTAAGGTTTCACACAGTTTTCTTTTTGCAGTCTCTTTGTTTAACAAGCTTTTTCGTTTGTTATATATACCTTGAGGTCTTACATGCACTTTCCTATCCTCTATAGAGAATGCTTTGGCAAAAGAATCCCTAACAAAAAAGTTGGGGAACACAATTTTTTCTGAATATTGTGCAGCATATTTAGCAGCTTCTATGAAATTATAAGTATTTATTGATGTTGGTAATTCATGAACGAGTGAAGTAACTTTAATACCATGTTCAAACATTGTTTTAGTTAGAATATTTGAAACAATCGAGTTGGAGATACAAGTGTTTATACCCTTATTTTTAAAATCCTTAATTATTTTATTTACCTCGGATTCATTTTCCAAATAAGATAAAGAATTCTGATTCAAATTTATAATAGTGGCATATTTTGAAAAATCATTTATCAACGGTCCACCCTTTAAAAACAGAACAATAACGTCTTTATTAAAAACTTCTTTTAAAGATTTCACGATATTCAGAGATAGTATAGATGCACCTGCATTTTGAGCATCATGGGAAACAAATAAAATAGTGTTATTATATTTTAAAGAAGTTTCAGTGTTCAGAACCGCTCCGCTTACCTGAATACTATTATAGCTATCTGTGTTTTGATAGAGTTTACTTTTCGTTTTTTGAAGAGCTTCCTTTAAGCCATTTTCTTTCAACTCTTTGAAGAATTTTGCTCTTAAATGTGGTTGTTTACTTACTATTCTCTTCAACTTCCCGGAATATTGCTTCAATTTATTCACTTTGTACTCTGAATTAGAGATTTGAATCAACTCCAATTGAGATAGTCCAAAAGACACTGGGCTTACGATTTCCAAAGTGATTACTTTCACTTCAAAGACACATTTTAAGAAATATACGATAGGGTTACCATAAAATGCTCCTAAATGATATTTCTCATATTTCTGATCATTTCCTTTTACATGTAATATTACATTACCATCGTTCATAGGGCTTAAAATATTATATACTATTTTATAGTATTTTTTACCAGTCTGTAGTTTGAAGTTAATAAATACTGATTTACCCTTTTCTGGAATAAACTCTCCTTGAGGGGAAACGGATGCATTTTCAACCTCTAATGCACTTAGCAAACAAGTTTGCCTCAAAAAACTATTTTTATACTGATTTCTTTCAAGAATACCCTTTACCAGATCTGTCACTTCATTCAACTTTCATCACACCAATCCAGATTATTTAATCATTCTAGCAATTACTTTTCCGAGAGTAGTTGAATAAATTTGAGCGAGTTCTTTATTCTTTCTGTTTAGTTCTTCATTTACTAAAATCAATTCAGTTTCTTTATGCTGTCTTTTGATTAATTCTTCGTTTAATTCACTCTCAATATTTGATATCTTTTGTAGTAATACGCTTGTATCTTCACTGTTCTTATCTATGTTTTTTTGAAGTGTAAACTCTAAATCCTCAATCTTCAACTTCATGTTAGCATTAACTATAAGCTGAGCAGCAATCCCTTCTTCTGATGCTCGCATTTTATTTTCATAATCACTGTTCAGCGCTACTAGTTCTTTAGTTGTCCCCAATATCCAATCTATATTATCAAATTCATAATCAATATAACCCAAATTAATTGTGATCTTATTTAGTTCTACCTTTGGTGAATCGAAGTAAAACTGCGGATCTTCATGTAAGAATAAGAAAGTATTTCCGTTAGAGAAATCAGCATTACTTTCATAATTCTCAATGACAGATTCGTTCCCTAGTTTATCAACACAAACGATACTTTTAATTGTAATGATACAGTTTACATTCAAAGGATCAAAACGCAACTTATTAATCTCGCTGTAACCCGTCATTTCAAAATCACATATTTGATCATTTCCATTTGCTGTAATACGCAAACTTTGCTCTTCTACAAAACTATTACCACAATCAACATATAGTTGTGAGTAATAGTACTTTCCTTTAGTCACTATATTACTTCTTTTATTTAAACCTTCTTGTTGCGGTCGCAGTTCCATAACAAACTGATACAAATCACCTAAAGGTCTGTTTTTCAGGAATTTGGTGACACCCTTGGGCAATCCATCAAAAAAATTACCTAACTCAGTATCTCCAACATGTTTTATAATAGCATCTTCCCATATAACTGCTAAATTACAGGAATATACCATCTTCACCAAACTTGTATATGTAAAAAACCTTACATGAGTATCATCAAGCAAACCTGTTTTTCTATATTCGAATTTGTTGTGTAACAAATCAATAATGACGCTATTGTGGGCAATATTGGGGACTGAAATAATCACAGAACCATCCACGCCTAACAATTCCACACATTTACTCATGACATGTTGAGGATTGTAAAGATGCTCTAATACATCAGCAAAAATTATATAATCAAATTTCACATATTTAAACTGTTCAAACCATAAAAAGTCTTCAATATTACCGACTACCTTATCCTCTGCATAGATTGAGGCTTTTTCAGCAGCATCTTCATCAATTTCAACTATATATATCTTACAGTCTAGTTCTTCTTTCAAGTACCTCGTCATTCTTCCAGCAGCGGGGCCGAACTCCAGGATCGTAGATCCCGGTCTGATTTTCTTAATAATCAGAGATAAGGAATTCTTAGAAGTAAGATCCAGATTGAAATCGTATTTCACTGTCATTCACCTTCCATTTCCCATGTATGTGGTAGAATACAAATCCCTTCACCTATATACGCGGATTTCACAAAAAACTCTTTTATCTTTGCTCTATAATCAATGGGTACATGAGCATTATTTTCAAATATTGCTACATCAAAGTAATAACTTCCGCCTAACAAATTAAAACCTTCATAATTCAGATAAATTGTATTCGTTCCTTTTTTATAAATGATTTTATGTTTATCTAATAAAGTATTAATGCCACAGACATAAATATCATCTATTGTATGAATGGCTACTCCTATAACTATATCCAACTCATCAGTATTCATTTCAAAATCTATTTTCAGCCTAAAATTCGTATTATGCACGATTTCATCAAAATGGTTACCATTTTCATCAATTAATTGAAATCCTTCGATCACTCCTATCATATCATCGTTTAATTTCAATTTTTCCTTAATCTCATTATCTTTAATATTTTTCTTAGTAGAATTTTCTCCATACTTCAAATAGTCTGTATATCTGTCACATATTAGATCAGTATCGCCTTGTGCTTCAATTCTCCCAGAATTTAACCATATAGCTCTATTACAATAGCGCTTAATACTGTTAATATCATGAGATACAAACAAAATGGTTTTCCCCTTGTCACGAAACTCACTGAATTTCTCCATACATTTTATTTGAAATTTCAAATCGCCAACAGCTAATGCTTCATCTACTATCAATATATCGGGATCAACATTAATAGCTACAGAGAAAGCAAGCCTAGCGAACATTCCGCTTGAATATGTCTTTACAGATTGATTAATAAAGTCACCAATATCAGCAAATTCTAAAATACTATTTAACTTAGCATTCATTTCATCTCTACTAAATCCCATCATCATACCATTTAGATATATATTCTCTATACCTGTATATTCCAAGTTAAATCCTGCTCCAAGTTCTAATAATGCAGAAATTTTCCCATTAACAGAGATCGCCCCAGAGCTCGGTGATGCAACTCCAGTAATGATTTTTAAAATAGTAGACTTTCCCGAACCATTCTTTCCAATTATGCCAACTACTTCGCCTTTATTGATCTCTATGCTAACATCGTTAAGCGCAAAAAATGGATGGTGATATGTTTTTTTTCTTATACTCAACGACTCTTTCAGCCTGTTAATAGGCTTATCATAAAGCTTGTACACTTTACTAATATTTTCAGCTTTAATCACCATTTCTTTATTCATATGTCTCACCTTTTCCTAAAGCACATCTGCAAAATGTGGTTTCATTCTCTTCATGATCGTTATACCAACTATAAACAAAACTGCTGTAAGTAACCAAAAGTATATGGATTGATTATATCTTTCCCAAAACCATACCTTATTAATTAAAGCATCGCGATAGCCTTCAACAATATAATAAGCAGGATTCACCTTGAGTATCCAACGATAAGAGGCAGGTAACATACTAGAACTCCATAAGATTGGTGTTAACCACATGCCAAATTGTAATATCAAGCTAATTATTTGTCCTAAGTCTTTAAAGAAAACAACAAGAGCACTCGAAATAAGAGAAAGACTAAAAACAAAACAAATTGTGCAAATAGTGTAATATACAACTTGCAAGGCATGAAGGGATGGACTAATTCCATAAAGAAAAAAAATAAAGAATGTCAGCACGATAAAAAACAAATGAACAAAGAAAGCAGAGGTGATTTTCACAAGAGGAAGTAATCTAATTTGAAAAACAATCTTCTTGACCAAATAACTGTACTCCATTAAGCTACTTGTCGCACTACCCCAAGCTTCAGCAAAAAAGAACCAGGGAACAATTCCAGCTACTAACCAGAGTATAAAAGGAACACTATGAATTGAACCTGATTTAAACCCTACTTCGAAAACAAACCAATATATTAGTACAGTTATTACTGGTTGAACAAACGCCCAAATTGCCCCCAAATATGAACCTGTATATTTTGTCTTAAAATCATTTACTGATAAAAAATAGAGCATTTTTTTATTGTAATATAATTCTTGGAACAAATATCTAATGTCAGAACGTAATTTCACAAAAATCATGAATATGAAACTTGATAAAAAAGCCAACCCCACCGCCAAAATTTTATGCATAACTTGATTATCACTTATAATTTTTGTTTTTATCTCATTTGACGGAACAAATACAAAATAAGGATCCTCTCCTGAAGTTGTAACTGATAAAGAATCGGACTCGTATTCTAGACCATCTATTTGATTGCTATCTTTTAAATTTATATCTTTCATACTTATTTCATATGAGTGTAAGGTAGAGTTCAGAGACATACCATTTATGATAATCCTTCCAGGCTTTGTTCCCAAATCAATCCTTAAATTTTTCACTTCATCATCTAAAGGAAACTTCAGTTTTTCAAAGTCTCCTTTTTTGTTGTAATTAGCAACAACCGACTGTTTTTCACTTATTTCCTCTTTATTTTTTTGGAAGTACACTTGGTAGTAATCTGTTCCATCACTCTTTAACTGGATTTCAAATTGCATTTTGTCAGATGGCTGTAAAAAAAACAGGAAGAATACATAGAATAACAATACAGATATAGCACTAACAGTTCCATATTTCATAAATTTTTTCTTGTTGAGTCTCACTATATAAAGCCCCTCTACGAAATTATATAACTAATTTAAATATTCCCCTCTGCGACATCAATTAAGTACTCCCCATAATCAGTCTTTAATAGAGGTTCTGCCAAATACAATTGTTCTTTATCGATAAACCCAAACGAAAATAGATCTCTTCTATAACATGATATGTATAACCCCTGTCTATTCCGAAGGGCTTCTACATATTTGAAGCTTGCAAAAAAGAGACATGTGTTCCTGTACCAACCAAGCCATTCCTCTTCCCAACACTTCTATCTTAATAGTTTCATTCCTAACGCTGAACAATCTCCAAGTAAGTTTTCGAAAAAAGATAAGTTCCTGAGAGTAGAAATGATACCTGCAAACATCAAAACAGAGAGTGAATAATAAATCATAGGATGATCGTAAGTTGGGAGCATTTTCTTGGAAACAGATCTTGTTAAAAGATAAAATCTAGTACCTGAACCCCAGTTGCTAATATTATGCCTTAACAAGTTTAATCTCCTCATTAAATGTTAGTTATTTATTGTATTAACAATAATCTTTAGGAATATCTGTTACAGTCTACTTATCTTGTAGTAAAATACTAAATGTATTGCTTTTAATATTCTTGTAATGACAGGAAAAGGAGATTATAACGTGTCGAAACCAGTATACGGTAAAAATGCATTACAGTCGAGAAATGTAGAAAAGATACCTGGCTCAATATGGGCTTTGGTTGTTGCTTTTATTCTATTTTTGCTATGGACCCCGTTTCAAGTAGGATTGTTTAATGGACAGATGATAGACTTTGAGAGGCCTATATATGTGTCTGCATTGCTTAGCGGGCTTATGTTGCTGTTATGGGTTGGCTTGTACTATAAAAAGGTCAAGCTTCTAGAGCAGCGTGACTTAGTAGCTGTTGCCGCACTGTTGCTTCCAATTACCTATTCCTTGTCATTGTTTGTCGCTGTTTCGCATTATATGGCGATGAATATGCTCTTTATTCAGAGTATGTATACCGCAGTTTTCATTATAGCGTTATATCTCCTTAAGCAAAAGCAACTAAATGTTGTCATTCAAAATGCCTTGCTTGCAATTTCTTATTTTATCGTTGGCTTTGGTCACCTGAATTGGCTTGGGGGCGGGAAGCTCGCGGGAAGTCTGGTGGGCTGGTTATCGAATACGGTACAGAATGGTAAATACACGGACGCTGTCATGACGGATTCCAATGGCCTGCGGCTTACTTCGATCTTTCAATATGCGAATACATATGCAGCCTTTTTAATGGCTTTTCTGTTTGTAGCTGTGTTTGCGCTGATTCGTTCCCGTAAATGGTATGGAAAGCTTACACATGGTTTCATGCTCGTGCCGATTATTGTATCGCTCCTGCTGACGCTATCGCGTGGTGGACTCGTGTTACTCCCTGTTGTGTTTATCCTGCTGCTGCTGTTCTTGAAGCCTGCACAGCAAATTCTATGGATTCTGCAGCTGGCTATCGCAGGTATTGCTTCGCTGGTGATTACGAGTCCGGTGACTAACCTGGGAACACAACTGAATACAGAATTCACTTCATCAGCAGCCTTGAAGGGCTGGTCTTACCTGCTGGGAGCTTCAGCCATTGTTGCCGGGCTGTCCTGGGTTGTTCAGCATTTTGTCGCTCCTTGGCTGGAAAGGAAATTGGGAAACTGGTCATCGCGTAGATGGACAGGTTTGTGGATTCCGCTTGGATCGGTTGTATTAGTGGGCATTGTAGCATTCCTGCTCATCGGCACAAGTGCACGAAGCATTTTGCCAGCGAATATCGGGACTAGGCTGGAAAACATCAACTTCAAGCAGCATAGTGTTCTGGAACGGTTTACTTTTTATAAGGATGCCATGAAGGTGGTTAAGGATTATCCGGTTCTTGGAGCCGGAGGCGGTGGTTGGGCCTCGCTGTATGAGCATTATCAGAATAATCCTTATACAAGCCGCCAGGTACACAATTTCTTTTTACAGTATTTGATTGAGGTTGGGATTCTCGGATTTATCGTGTTTATGGGTTTCATCCTGTATATTTTTTATAAATATATTCGCGGGTATGTGAAAAGAGATAAAGATGACTTCGATAATGGTTTCTTTTATCTGATTATTGCCTTATCCATTCTTATTCACAGTCTGTTGGATTTCAATATGAGCTATGCGTTTATGGGTATACTGGTCTTCCTCGGCCTTGCCGGGATGGCAGCTGTCATGGATAGCAAGCCACTGAAATCGAATTGGAATAAAACAGGGCTGCGTCTGGGGTATCTGGCTGTGCTTACAGTCGGTACCGTGTTCCTGCTATTCCTGTCAATCGGCTATATCACCTCTAGTAATTCCGCTATGAAGGCTAAAAGTATACTAAGTGTAAGCCAATCCTATGAAGAGATTAAGGCGCCTTTGAGTAAGGCTTTGAAGAATCGTCCGAGCCATCCGGAATCTGCTTTGTATCTCTCCTCTCTGGATCAGCAGGTGTTTACCCAGAACCAAGATGAACAGTTCCTTAACGAGTCTTATAGTGTGTTAACCCGTGCACTGAAAGACGAACCTTACAACAAAAATCTATTAACCCAGTTGGTGGGTTACTACGATTTGAAAGGGCAAAGCGATCTGGCTTACGGAGTGTATCGGGACAATGCAGATAAGTTCAATTGGGATATTGAATGGTATCAGTCGCTGATCAGCCGCTCTTTTACTCTAGGTCATGGGGCATATGTTCAAAAGGATGATGCTGCGAAACAGGAATATTTTAAAACGGGGCTGGATGCCTACAACCATGTAACTGCAGGAGTCGAGCACTTGAAAACCCTCCCTCCTGAGCAGCTGCAGGGTCGCCCGTTCGAGATCACTCCTACTATCGCATTGAATGCAGGTAAAATGCAGTTTATGTCGGGACAGACCGAAGCGGCTTCTGCAACATTAAAGCTCGGCCTAAGTGAAGATTATACGGATTTGAACAATCGTGAGATTGCCCGCTGGTATTTGGCCGCGTTGAAAAAAGACGGCAGTCAGGATCAGGCCGTCTACGATTTGTTGATTGCTGCCGAGCCGACAGAGGCCAAGCAGATTGACGAAATTGTGGGGATGACATTTTAAGCATACGGATAATCAAAAAGAGTGGCTACTGCCCTGATGACGGCAGGCCACTCTTTTTATTAGGGAGGATAGGATGATTGCCTTAATTGGACGAGGTCTTTTCCGCTTCACTTTCCACAATCTCCTGCAGGTAACGCAGCAAATCCTCTTTAAGCTCACCGTGCTGGAGTGCATAATGAATGGTCGTGCGGATGAATCCCATTTTCTCGCCTACATCATGACGTTTACCTTCAAAATTATAGGCAATAATCCGCTCTACTTCGCTAAGCCGGGCAATGGCATCGGTCAGTTGAATTTCGCCGCCTACACCGATCTGCTGCTCGCCAAGCATATCAAAGATACGGGGTGTTAATATGTAGCGGCCCAGTATTGCAAGATTCGAAGGCGCTTCTTCTCTCTTCGGCTTCTCCACTAGACGATTGGCTTTGTACACACGTTCTGCCAAGGCTGTGCCGTCCACCACACCATAACGTGATACTTCCTCCCATGGCACGGGCTGAACTCCGACGATGGAGGATTTGTATTGGTCATAGATATCTATCATTTGCTTAAGACAAGGGGTGTCCGCCTCAACGATATCGTCTCCCAGCAGAACGGCAAAAGGCTCATTGCCGATGAATTTACGCGCGCACCAAATGGCGTGTCCCAGGCCTTTCGGCTCTTTTTGCCGGATATAGTGAATGTCAGCCATTTCGGAGGATCTGCGGACCGAATCCAGCAGCTCCCACTTTTGCTTCTCCGCCAGACCGAACTCCAGCTCGAAGGAAGTATCAAAATGGTCCTCAATGGCCCGTTTACCTTTCCCCGTCACAATGATGATATCCTCGATGCCTGAAGCCACTGCTTCCTCGACAATATACTGGATGGTAGGCTTGTCCACAATCGGCAGCATTTCTTTGGGCATTGCCTTGGTTGCCGGCAGGAAACGGGTACCCAGGCCTGCAGCAGGAATAATAGCTTTGCGAATTTTCATAGCATTAGCTCCTTTTTATGTACTCGATCCGGTTCCCACTTTATTTTTAGAAAAAGGGGTAATGTCTTTAATTATAGCAGTTCCAGTCTATTTTGAGCAAAAAAACCAAAGGGCAGGATAAGGATTTACTCCTTGTCCTGCCCTTTGGAGATTAATAAAGATAGGAACCTAGCGCCAGGGGCGAAATCAGTGGAACGGCAATGTTCCAAAGTTGATGCTTCAGCAATCAAGCAATTAGTTTATTTCGCGTTCACAAGCTGCCCGCGCGTAACACCGAGCTGGTTGGTTGCCTTCAGGCTTTTCCATACCTGCGTGCCGGAGATCTCACCGCGAAGCGCGCGGGTGTACAAGCTGATGACTTCCGCTACCTGCTCCGGCGTCTCCTCCAGAAACTCGACACGGTAAGAGGTTACTCCCAGTTCGCGGAAATTGTTCAGGTATTCCGCTCCCGACTGTTCAACCGCGTTGTAGACCGTATTGCGGCAGCCTTCATCCACGCGAACGGGATGGGACATGCCAATCCGGTCCTGTAGGGAAGCCCGCTGTTCCTCACATGGACGGCCGCAGTTCGTAAAGTCTGTTCCTTCACTCATGAAGGTGCAGTACACGCAGTGCTCTGTATGGAACATCGGCAAATGCTGGTGGATGACAATCTCCATGCGTGATGTATCACTATGGCCCAGCATATCCACCATCTGTTGAATGTTCAGATCATAGGAAGGTGTTACAAGGTCACAGCCTGCCTCCAGGAACAGGTCTACCGCTTTGTGATTGGCGATATTCAGTGAGAAATCGCCAATGATGCGGGGATGTACCGCATCCGGCTCCTCCATGCGGCGGCGCAGATAGTAATACAATGCGCCCGTATTGCGCACCAGCACGGCATCCGGCTGCAGGCGCAGAATATTGGCGTGGTAGCCATTCTCGCCCGGCATATGGATGCGCGGCGTTGCCAGCGCAATGCTGGCACCCGCAGCCCGTACAGCGTCCACTGCTGCCGGGAACTGCTTGATGAACTCGAAGTCGGCGTAGATGCTCGTTACGCCGGCTTCGAGCGCAGCCTGCACCTGCGGCAGGCTGCGGCACAGCGCGGTAAGCTCCGCTGTACCGCGCGCGCCTTGGCCGTCCCGCTGCGCAGCAGGGACGGCACCGCCTGCGACGCCCCCCGGGGCCGCGTCGCCGTAAACCTCGACCGCCCGTTTCACGTATACGGGCGGTTTCGGGCGCTCGCCCGCAAGCAGCTCCACCGCGCGGCGGCGGATGCTGTTAAGCTCGCGCATAGGCACAATCACGTCGCCTTCCAGGTGCGACTCCATTGCGCTCAGCTGGAAGACTGTTCCGCCCAGGCGGCCGAATTGTTCTTCCAGCAGCGCAGCATCCATCGGGCGCTTTTGCGCCGTTTCGAGCGCAAGCTCCGAGTCCACCCGGACGGTCACGTTCTTCTGAACGTCCGTCCACCAGGTCGCCAGCGGCTCGCCGGCGCGACCTTCCACCTTCACGTTAACCGGGAATACCCGGTACGGCTTCTCGGTCTCGTACGTCTGGCGCAGCGCCTTGTCCAGCGCCGGATCGTTGGTCTTCCAGATGCGGTCTCCGACATGCAGACGGCGCAGATCCACGTCGCTGCGTCCCGGCACGATGTCGATGATCCAGCCTTCCCCGGCTTCACCTTCGAGCTTCACGCCTTTGCGGCGCAGATCGTAGACGCGTCCGCCTTCTTCTTTTTTCGTCGGATCGCCCGCATCAAAAACAATACCATCCCCCCGCTTCAGCGGCGCATGAATACGGCAGACCACGCCATCGCGCAGGATTTGCTCCACGGTGCCAAGGTATACGCCCCGACTTTTCGGGAAGGTGCCGTCGACCAGCTTTTTATTGTTCGTGCCTTCCAGGAAGCCGTGCGTGAAGCCGCGGGAGAAGCTCTGCTGCAGCTCGCGCATTTCCTCCTTGGATGGCTGCGACCATTCGCCGTCAAAATAACGGTCAATGGCCTTCCGGTATTTACCCACTACGTTCGCTACATATTCCGGGCTCTTGAGACGGCCTTCGATTTTGAAAGAAGTTACACCAGCCTCGATCAGTTCCGGCATCAGATCAATCGCCGCCAAATCCTTGGGTGAGAGCAGATAGGTTACATCCCCCATCGGCTTAATCTCTCCGTCCACCATCAGATCATACGGCAAGCGGCAGGCCTGTGCGCATTCCCCGCGGTTCGCGGAGCGTCCACCCCACATTTCCGAGGTCAGGCATTGGCCTGAATAGGAAACGCATAAGGCGCCATGCACAAATACTTCCATCGGCAGGCGGGCTTGTTCGCCAATTGTGCGGATTTGCTTCAGATTATTTTCACGCCCAAGCACTACCCGCTCTAGTCCAAAAGGCTTCGTAAACTCTACCGCCTCCGGCGAAGTAATCGTCATCTGCGTGGAACCATGAATCGGAAAATCCGGCGAAATCTCGCGGATCAGCTTCACCAGACCCAAATCCTGCACAATGACCGCATCCACCCCGGCATCCACGCAGGCATCAATCAGTTCCTTGGCCTCAGCCAGCTCATTTTCGAACACCAGTATATTAAAGGTCAGGAATCCTTTTACCCCATAGCTGTGCAAAAACGCCATAATTTCAGGCAGCTCGTCCATGCGGAAGTTATTGGCTCTAGCCCGTGCATTGAACTTCTCCACGCCAAAAAAGACAGCGTCCGCCCCGTTCGCCACCGCCGCACGCATACAGTCCCAATCGCCTGCCGGAGCCAGCAGCTCCACATCTTCTCTGCGTATGTCTTGCTGTTTCATCTATATCCTCCCAAACCGCTGTAACAGCGGGTCATTTCTTTGTCTTTAACTTATTTATTGTATCAAATATCACACCTCCACGCCATCCGTTTACCAACATTTATATAGTGCTGGTTACTTATCAAAACAACCTCTCGGATAGCCCTTCTACGGGCTCATAGTAACAAGTGTATTTATTTTTGATCAACGGCCGCAGCATTCCCTTCACAACCATTTCTTGCAGCCACTTACGGGCAGTACGAAAGTTAACCTGATAGAGATTCATAATGTCTCTTGGACGGAGGGGTTTTCCCAAGTTCCAGGCTAAACGCACCAGCTCCCTCTCCATGGGAGAGACAGGACTCGCTGCGATGTTCCTGATCTGAGAAGGTCCAATGACCATTTGCAGCAGCATTCGGCAGATCTCTGGGCGTTTCTGCACATCCTCAAATGAAAAGTGAATGATCCTCCACCCCATTCCAGCCAAAAAAGTTTCCCGGTTCAACGAGTAACTGAATCTCTCCCGATCCATATCCTTGATATGACTTTGAAAACCATCGCACTCCAACCCGAAGCGCCCGTAAGGCGGGAGGAAGGCAAAATCAAGAAACTGCGACTTGCGGTTCCAATCGTACACCTCATATTCCGGATGCAAATGATCCAGGTTCCCGAATAACGGCCACCAGACATTTTGAAGCAGCAGCTTTTCGGCATATTGATGTCCTCTAACCAATCGTCCCCTCCTCTCCCCTGTTCTGGCATCTAAGTGGTGCTCTATCAACAATTGATACTCTTTTTCAAAATCCATTGTTAGCTCCTCCTTTAATTTTCCTGCACTTTGTACAGCATTTCCGCGCCTGAGGTACCTTGTGCACACGAATTCCTGCACTCTCTGCAACATTTCCGCACATGAGGTACCCTGAACACACTAATTCCTGCACTCCCTGCAACATTTCCGCGCCTGAGGTACCTTGAACGCTCAAATTCCTGCACTCTCTGCAACATTTCAGCGCCTGAGGTACCCTGAACACACTAATTCCTGCACTCTCTGCAACATTTCAGCACCTGAGAACCCTGAACACACTAATTCCTGCACTCTCTGCAACATTTCAGCACCTGAGGCCCTTGTACACACCAATTACTGCACTCTCTGCAACATTTCCGCGCCTGAGGCACCTTTAACACTCAAATTCCTGCACTCCACCACCAGCTCCTTCCACTCCTTTCTTGCAAAACGTTTGTAGCACTAACAAAAAAAGAACGCCCCCTGCCAACCGGCATCAAAGGACGTTCTTCGTCTGTCCAAAATTATACCTCTACGAGCCGTTTCCCGTAAACCGGAACGACTTCAGCGTTTGTTCCACCATGCGCTGCTGCTCGGCTGTGGCATTGGCATCATTTAACGTTACTGTAAGTGTATAGACCTTATCTTCTTTACTGAGAACAATCGCTTTGATCCGGTAAGGGATACCGCCCTTCGTCTGGTGCACCGTAATCACTGTTGCGGGTTGGTCCGCGAATGTAGTCTCCTCAACACTTTCAATGACCGGACCCTTGGGATCATTATTTTTGTTCCCGTAATATCGCTTAAGCTGGTTAACCGTATACTCCATTGAATCTTCAGGACTTAAATTAATCTGCAAACGGCCGCCGGTGAATCGATACTCTATGTTTCGCAGCTCGAAAATATCCTGATAGGGCATCCACAGAAGTGGGATGTCTATTACATAGCCGAACGTTTTGGATATTTTGGTCACTGCTTTATGTTTGAGCGACACGTAGGAATCCTCTGCCAGGCGGCCGAAATTCTCCTTAATGGTCTCAAAATCTATATCAAGGGAAGAGAGCATGGCATTAAAGTTAACTTTCTCCTCTTCCTGTCCGGGAGGTGCCACAAACTGTCCATAAAAACGGTAGCCGTTCTTCAAAAGCAGCAGCTGGTATTCCGTTGTCCAGCCATTCCCGTAGTTGTACTGCACTTCGTTGATCTGGGCCTGGACACCGGATATCGTTTTAAAAGAGCTCCCCTTAACGGAATAAGCATCCGGCACAAAGCTGTCCTCAGCCCGGGTTTTCAGCTCCTCCCCCCAGCTCGCAAGGGAAGAACCAGCGGGTGCCGAACTTACTTTTAACCGTAAATAACTGCCTTTCTTGCTCTCATAGTAGAGATGCTGGTCATCTTTGCTCCAATCGGCGGGAACCTGCAGAGAAATACCGTAATCGTCATTATAGGCTGCGCGGAAGCCATTTTTCACCGTAGACAGATCCCTGATCGTCTGGTCCTTGTCATTAAAGGACGGTTGGAACGAATTCAATAGTCCGGCATACTTGGCAAAATCCTTGTAATTCACGGCATTGTCATCCGTTAAATACAGCTCATATAAACGCCCGTCCCCATAGTATTGGCGCCCTTCCCACAAGGCTCCGCTGGAATCCTTACTCACCACCCGCGCATAAGGAACCTTTGCCTGCGGAAAGATCTCGCGGTCAAGAACGGTTTCTCCGCCATCCTCCGCGCTCCGGACCAACTGATCGAGCATTTCATCCGCGTCTGGCTGAACTTCCTGTATCGTGGCATGAATCTCCAGATAATAGAGGTTCTCCGCACTCATGAAGGTTGCGACACTTTCTTCTCCCCCGTTGTCACCAACCATAAGACCGGACGGATAGTTCATACTCCACTGGTAATAGCTGTTGCCGATCTTGGTTTTGCCCACATCACTGTCAATACCGCCCCTATCTTCGGGTGACCCCTTTTCGTCTTGGGGAGCTGTGAGACTTACTAGAATATCTCCATTATTGCCTGAAGAAATCCCCGCGCCAATTACTCCGGCCACAAAACGCAGCGGAACCATCAATACACCGGCAACCATACGCGGCGGCGACACAAGCTTCACCTTTACCCCATCCTTCCAGGCGGTTGCGCTGCCAATCCTCATTGTACCTGTATGCGTTCCGTACATAACCCTCACGATATCATCCTGTTCAAGAGAAACTGTGCTGCCGAACGTCTTTTTAAAAACACCAAGCGGCACCATCACCGCACCTTTTTCGACAAAAGGTTTCACGATCGTAATCTTCTTTCCATTCACGGAAGCGGTGGTACTCCCCACCTTTAGGATGAGATCAAGCCTACTTTTTTCTGCCGCATGCACCATTTGTGCCGGTAAAAAGGTCATCAAAAGCAGCAATGCCAGCATGGCATACAGTCCGCGTATTATGGTTACTCTCCTCATCCTTCGTTTCCCCCTGTTTCAGATCATCGTTACTCTTCCGGCAGTCCATTCTCTTCCGTTTCATTGCCTTCTCCGCCGACCACAGGATCACCCTGGCCCAGCACCAGCTTGCGGACAACGATATCTCCATCACTTTGCATAACCAGCCGCACCACCCTCCCCGGAGTATATTCCTTGAACAGCTCATTGATATCCACCGTTGAGGTGACCCGGTGACCGTCAATACTGTATAAAACATCGCCCTCGGAAATGCCGGCCTTGCGGGCTCCGGCAGATGTCACCTTGGTTACGGTTAACGGCTCATCCGTTGGAAGACCCACCAGACTGGACCAGCTTCCCTCCAGCTCCAGCCCCAGGCTCGGACGCCGGACCTCACCATATTTGAACAGCTGGTTCATGATGTACTGAACCGTCTCTGCGGGGATGGCAAAGCCCATATTTTCTACTCCGACCGCTGAATATTTCAAGCTGTTAATGCCCAGCACTTCACCTTTCATATTGATAAGCGGTCCCCCGCTGTTGCCGGGATTGATCGCTGTATCACTCTGAATCAGGCGGTAAGATGCATCGACGGTTCGGCCAAGTCCGCTAATTACACCTGTTGTTGCAGAATTCCGCAGCGCAAAGGAAATGGGCGTTCCAATAGCAATGACTTTCTCGCCTACACGGGCATAGGTAGCAGACTTCGCGAGCTTAGCGGGCTGAAGTTTTGACGCATTGATTTTGATCAGCGCCAGATCACTGAACTCATCCAGATACGTATCTGTAATGCTGTAAGACTTGCCATCGGAGGTTACAACAATCGTATTTTGCAGATCCTCGACTACATGGGCATTGGTGATAATCCAGCCGTTGCTCTTCACGATCACGCCGGAGCCATGTGTCAGATTGTAGCGGTCATCCAGTCCTTTCTGGCGTTCCCCGGAGGTTTTACCGATTATGCCGACTACGGAAGGAGAGACCTCCTTGATAATCTGCGGGACAGGATCTTCTACGGATGAAGCACTTTTCTTTTTTCCGGCGGCGGCAGATGTGCTTGCCACTTCACGAATCATCGCCCGGGCTGCGTTCTGATCCGTCACTGCCCCTCCCTTAGCTTGAGCGTTATCCGCCGATACACTTCCCGTCCATAATGCGCAGAACAGCAATCCGCATAACAACAGGCCGGAGGCCTTCTTCCCCATCATTCCGCCCCTTTTCATCCGCCTTCACCGGACCCTCTCTTTATCCTATTTACAAAAAAGACGCCTTCATTCGCCCGCAGCGGTAAAGGTGTCTTTTGGATGTACAGCTTTAAAGTTGTCGCCCTTGTGCAGCTCCTTCAGCTATTGCTGAATTAACTTAACCAGTTCATAACCATCGCATAGTCGGAAATAAGAAAGACAAGCAGGCTCACTACGCCAAAGCCGATGGCAAATTTATTTTTCTGTGGGGCCTTAAGCAGTCTGATCACTCCGATAAAGATAAGAATGGTAAAGAGAATCATGAATACATCAAAAGTATGAAACAACTTGGGCGCTTCTTGTGCAACGGCTTCTGCAAGCAGCATGGCGTTACCTCCTCAAAAAGTTTGTCAGGCAAGCTCGCTTTATCTCTTTCATGGTTCTCATGTTTCCTCACCTTATATGTTAGCGTCACCATTTCAGTCGCGCAATAGAAAACTCTCAAAAATTATGTATTTGTCGCAAAAAATATTTATGAACACCAAAAAATCGTTGTTTATCATGATATAAATCATTGAGCTAAGGAGTATATTGAATTATCAAGGAGCGATCAGGAGACGATTTGGTTCTCTTTGAATCTTACGACGGACATGCTCCACTTATGCCTTTTTCGCCACTTTCCTTCATACCTGCTGGGTCGGGCCCATTTTGCCCTGGCGACACTGTTTGCTGTACAATCAGATTTGAATTATATTTCCAGAATGTTTAAGGAGCTGAAAGGTATGCACATCGTTCGAGTCGGCCTGATCGGATACGGGTTTTCCGCATCTACATTCCATGCCCCCCTGCTGGGTGCTATAAACGGCTTCCGTATTTCGGCAGTATCCTCCTCCAAGCCTGAATTGGTCACAAGGGATTTGCCGGATGCTGTAGTGGAAATCGAGCCCTCTGCTCTCATCCAGCGCAAGGATGTAGATCTTGTTATTATCACTGCCCCCAACGAAGCTCACTTCCCGCTGGCCAAGGAGGCTTTGGAAGCGGGTAAACACGTTGTGGTAGAGAAACCCTTTGTCCTGACTTACAAGGAGGGGGAGCAGCTGATTCAGCTCGCCCGCAGTAAAGGCGTTCTGCTTAGCGTGTATCATAACCGCCGCTGGGATAATGATTTTCTTACGCTGCAGGATATCATCAGCTCTGGCAGACTAGGCCGAATCTTCACATATGAGGCACATTATGACCGCTATCGCCGCGAGGTGCGTGACCGCTGGAGAGAACGGGGGATTCCGGGTGCGGGTCTGCTGTATGATCTGGGCGCACATCTGATCGATCAGGCGCTTGTCCTGTTCGGCAAACCACAATCGGTCACAGGTGATATACTGTCTCAGCGTGAGGGAGCCCAGGCTGATGATTATTTTCACATCACTCTGAAATATGAGCGGCTTCGCGTCATTCTGCACTCCGGCATGCTGGTGAAGGAGCCAGGGCCGCATTTTCTAGTTCATGGCGATAAAGGCAGCTTCAGCAAGTACGGCATCGATTCGCAGGAGGAGACATTAAAAGGCGGAGGAGGGCCAGGCAGCCCCTACTATGGGGAAGACCGTGAGGAGAATTTTGGAACTCTCGTCTGGGAGAACAAAAACGGACTGACTCTTAAAGAGACCATTCACACGGTTCCGGGCCGTTACCACTCCTACTATGAAGGCATATATAATTCAATTGTCTCCGGTGCTCCCTCCCCGGTCAGCGCCGAAGACGCTCTGAATGTCATCGCCGTTATTGAATGCGCCCGGCTTAGCAGCGACGAGCAGCGCAGCGTCCCTTTTCACCTGTAACACGATAAGGTGCCTGAATACTTACTTGCGAAGCCTAATAGGATAGGCGTACTTACCCCTAAAAACCAAAAGAGCCAGGGCAAGTGCCATGGCTCTTTTGTGTTATTTATAGATATCCGCAAGTTTAAGCTTCTTACTTACAAGGTCTGGAGCTCAAGCGCCTCGGTACGCTCCGTATCACGGGTCAGCACCGGCTTCAGGTACCTGCCTGTATAAGATGCCTCCACCTTCACCAGCTGTTCCGGTGTGCCTGTGGCAAGAACAGTTCCCCCACCGCTGCCGCCTTCCGGTCCCATATCGATAATGTAATCCGCTGTCTTAATCACATCCAGATTATGCTCTATAACGAGTACGGATTCTCCCGAATCAACCAAGCGGTGAAGCACTTCCAGCAAGCGGCCGATATCATCCACATGCAGACCGGTTGTCGGTTCATCCAGAATATAGAGCGTTTTGCCTGTGCTGCGGCGATACAGTTCTGAAGCAAGCTTCACCCGCTGCGCCTCGCCCCCGGATAACGTTGTTCCCGGCTGGCCCAGCTTTATGTAGCCGAGGCCAACATCGAGCAGCGTCTGCATCTTGCGGTGGATGCGCGGTATGTTCTTGAAGAACTCCGTTGCATCCTCCACTGTCATCTCCAGAACATCGGAAATGTTTTTTCCTTTATATTTCACTTCAAGCGTTTCACGGTTATAACGCTTGCTCTTACATACCTCGCATGGAACATAAACGTCCGGCAGGAAGTGCATTTCAATCTTGATAATCCCGTCTCCGCGGCAGGCCTCGCAGCGTCCGCCCTTCACGTTGAAGCTGAAGCGTCCCTTCTGGAAGCCGCGGACCTTCGCTTCATTCGTCTTGGAGAATAAGTCCCGTACATCGTCGAACACACCGGTGTAGGTTGCCGGATTGGAACGGGGGGTACGGCCAATCGGGGATTGGTCGATATCAATAACCTTGTCCAAATGCTCCAGTCCGCGAATTTCCTTATGGAGACCGGGACGGACCTTGACTGCCTTATTCAATTGACGGGCGAGACTCTTGTACAAAATCTCATTCACGAGAGAGGATTTACCGGAACCGGATACTCCCGTCACTGCGGTAAAGACGCCCATTGGAATCTTGACATTCACGTTCTTGAGGTTATTCTCCTTCGCGCCGCGAATTTCCAGCCACCGGTCATCGGTTGCCCGCCGCTTGGAGGTTACCGGGATAAACTTGCGTCCGCTTAAATACTCGCCGGTCAACGAGTTCGGATCCTTCATGATCTCTTCCGGTGTTCCCTGTGCAATCACCTGTCCACCGTGGATCCCCGCACCCGGACCGATATCAATAATATAATCGGCAGCCATCATCGTATCCTCATCATGCTCCACTACAATCAGCGTGTTGCCCAAATCCCTCATATGTGCCAGGGTGGAAATAAGGCGGTCGTTATCCCGCTGGTGCAGACCGATACTTGGCTCATCCAAAATATACAGCACACCCATCAGACTGGAACCAATCTGGGTCGCCAATCGGATCCGCTGCGCTTCACCGCCGGACAATGTGCCTGCTGCACGGCTCAGTGTTAAATAATCCAGTCCTACATTCACCAGGAAGCCAAGACGGCTGCAAATCTCTTTAAGGATAAGGTTGGCAATTGCCGTTTCCTTTTCACTCAATTCGAGACTCTCAAAGAACCGCTGGCAATCCCCAATCGAAAGATCCGTAACGTCAGCAATATGCTGTTTGTTAATCGTCACGGCCAGAATCTCTTTCTTCAGGCGTTTGCCTTTACATACATGGCACGGCTTAGCGCTCATGAAGCCTTCGATAAATTCACGGATACCCTCAGAAGCGGTCTCACGGTACCGGCGCTCCAGATTCGGAATAATCCCTTCAAAGGCTACCATCGCATCCTTCTTCTGGCCAAAATCATTCTCGTAGCGGAAGCGTATCTTCTCGCTGCCTGTGCCATGCAGCAGCTTGTTCATCTGCTCCGGTGTTAACGCGCTTACCGGGACATCCTGTGGAATCTTGAAGTGTTCACAGACCGATTTCAGAAACTGCGGATAGTAGTTCGATGTGCTGCCGGTCCAGGCCAGAAAAGCACCATCCGAAATGGATTTCTCGGCGTCTGGAATTAGCAAGTCAGGATCGACCACCATTTTCACTCCGAGTCCGTCACATTCCGGGCAGGCACCAAACGGGCTGTTAAAAGAGAACATGCGCGGTGCAAGCTCTTCTATACTGAATCCGCATACCGGACAAGCAAAGCTTGCACTGAACAAAAGCTCTTCCTGGCCTATGATATCAACGATAATTTGTCCGCCGGACAGCTTGAGCGCTGTCTCCAGTGAATCGGTCAGCCGGGTCTCCACATCATCCTTAATGACAATACGGTCCACAACTACCTCAATCGTGTGTTTTTTGTTTTTTTCAAGCTCAATCTCTTCCGATAAATCCCGCTGCTCGCCGTCTACGCGTACACGAACAAAACCTTGCTTGGAGATATCAGAGAAAAGCCCCTTATGCTCCCCTTTGCGTCCCGAAATAATGGGTGCAAGAATTTGCAGCCGGGTCTTCTCGGGGTACTGCATAATACGGTCGACCATTTGCTCCACGGTCTGGGAGGTGATTTCAATCCCATGCTCCGGACAGTGCGGATGACCCACCCGGGCAAAAAGCAACCGCAAATAGTCATAGATCTCGGTAACCGTCCCGACTGTAGAGCGCGGGTTGCGGCTCGTTGTCTTCTGATCGATAGATATCGCCGGTGACAAGCCCTCTATAGAATCGACATCCGGCTTCTCCATTTGTCCCAAAAACTGGCGCGCATAAGCCGATAGTGATTCTACATAACGCCGCTGCCCTTCCGCATAAATGGTGTCGAACGCGAGCGAGGACTTGCCCGAACCGCTCAGTCCCGTCAGCACGACGAAGCGGTCACGGGGTATCGTCACGTCAATGTTTTTTAGATTGTGCGCCCTCGCGCCTTTAATTACTATGTTTTCGATCGCCAACGGTAACATCTCCTTCTTTTCGATCCCTCCCAAACCCTCCCTTAGCCAAGGGAGGGCCCCAAGGGTTGCACCCTCTGGACACCCGCAAATGAAGTGACTAAGGAGACGGGGGGGGGGACGGTATTTAGATACTTAAGTGCCGGGAGCGCTTGTCCCTTACGGGACCGCTTGAACTTTGGGCGCTGCCTACGGAGCGTTGTTGTGCTGCTGCGTTCGCAGAAGCGCTCTCCCTGCGGGATACGCTAACTTTTAAAGAATTAGTGCGGTGATGTGCGGTTATTTGATACTTCGTGCGCAGAAGCGCTCTCCCTGCGGGAATCGCTAACTTTTAAACACTAATTCGGCGTTTATGTGGCTACTGCGTGCCTAGAAGCGCTCTCCCTGCGGGAATCGCTAACGGCTTGCTTACTCGGCCCGCAACTCCAGCAGAGCATCACGCAGCTCGGCGGCGCGTTCGAACTGCAGATTCTTGGCGGCGTCTTTCATTTCGGCTTCCAGACGCTGCATCAGGCTCTGACGGTCTTTCTTATTCAACTTGCCGCCGACGCCTGTAAGGTAATCGGCTTTGGATTCCGCGACTTTCGTCGCTTCGATGATTTCGCGCACTTTTTTATTAATTGTTGTCGGTGTTATTCCATGCTTCTCATTATACGCGATCTGCAGCTCACGGCGGCGGCGGGTTTCACTCATCGCCTTCTCCATGGAGTCCGTGATCTTGTCGCCGTACAGCAGCACTCGGCCCTCAGAGTTACGGGCAGCACGGCCAATCGTCTGAATTAATGACCGCTCCGAGCGGAGGAAGCCTTCCTTATCAGCATCGAGAATAGCTACCAGGGATACTTCCGGTAAATCCAGTCCTTCTCTCAGCAAGTTAATGCCGATGAGCACGTGGAAGGTCCCCAGTCGCAGATCACGCAGGATCGCCATTCGTTCCAGTGTCTTGATGTCAGAATGTAAATAACGCACCTTGATACCGATTTCCTTAAGGTAATCGGTCAGGTCCTCGGACATTTTCTTCGTCAGGGTTGTAACCAGTACACGCTCATCCCGATCAATCCGGGCACGAATCTCGCCGATCAGATCATCGATCTGACCTTCGGTCGGACGAACCTCGATAATAGGGTCCAAGAGACCAGTTGGACGGATGATTTGCTGGACCATAGTGTCGCAATGCTCCATTTCGTACGGTCCCGGCGTAGCCGATACATAGACGATCTGCTTTACTTTTTCTTCGAACTCTTCAAATTGCAGCGGCCGATTATCAAGCGCGGATGGGAGGCGGAAGCCATGCTCAACCAGAACCGTTTTGCGCGCCCGGTCACCATTGTACATCGCACGTATTTGCGGCAGTGTTACATGGGATTCATCAATAACGATAAGCATATCATCCGGAAAATAGTCCATAAGTGTATATGGGGTTGCTCCCGGCTCACGGAACGTAAGCGGTCCGGAATAGTTCTCGATCCCTGAACAGAAGCCGACTTCCTTCATCATCTCGATATCATAACGTGTCCGCTGCTCCAGACGCTGCGCCTCCAAAAGCTTGCCTGCATCACGAAGCACAGCCAGCCGCTCTTCCAGTTCACGTTCAATGTTGACAAGCGCCACACGCATCGTCTCTTCTTTGGTGACAAAGTGCGACGCCGGAAAAATAGCGACATGATCGCGTTCCCCGATCAATTCACCGGTCAGAACATCAATCTCTGTAATCCGCTCAATCTCATCGCCGAACAATTCTACACGAATCGCATGCTCCCCTTGGGATGCCGGGAAAATCTCTACCACATCCCCGCGCACACGAAAAGTACCGCGCACAAAGTTAATATCGTTGCGCTGATACTGGATATCGACAAGCCGGCTTAGAATCTGGCTGCGAGGCTTCTCCATTCCTACACGCAGCGACAGCAGTAAACTGCCGTACTCTTGCGGTGATCCCAGGCCGTAGATACAGGATACGCTTGCTACAATAATAATATCGCGCCGTTCAAACAATGAACTGGTCGCAGAGTGACGCAGCTTGTCAATCTCTTCATTGATACTGGAATCCTTCTCGATATAGGTATCGGAGGACGGAATATACGCCTCCGGCTGATAGTAGTCATAGTAGCTGACAAAATAGTCTACCGAATTATTAGGAAAAAAGTCCTTGAACTCACTCGCCAGCTGCGCGGCCAAGGTTTTGTTATGCGCAATAACGAGCGTCGGACGGTTAAGCTTGGAAATCATCTGCGCGATGGTAAAGGTCTTGCCCGTACCTGTCGCTCCCAGCAGCGTCTGGTGCTTCTTGCCCTCCCGGATGCCTTGTAATAATTCCTCTATGGCATGAGGCTGATCGCCCTGGGGTGTATATTCGGACTGCAGATCAAAAGTCTGCTTACTGATGACAAGATCACTCATTTGCCCGTCTCCCCTCAATACTCTAAAATAGTTTAATATATTAATATAGAGCCTTTATTCAATTGTTGTCTTATTTCACACTCTCCATACGATAGTGAAAAATATACAATATAAGAATACTTGTTCCCGTTCATTATACATTGTTGCCCGGAACGATGCAAACCATAATATAGTTCAGAATAGGAGCACGAAATATGGATATTACCTCAATAATCGGCATACTGGCCGGACTGGCCGCCATAATCGGAGGCTTCTTCTGGGAAGGAGGAAGCCTTACGGGCTTACTGCAGCTCAACGCCGCTTTAATTGTTTTTGGCGGTACATTTGCCGCGGTTTTGATCAGTTTCCCTGCAGCCAAGCTGCGTACCATCCCCGCCGCACTTCGGATGGCCTTTGGGCGAAGCACGGAGAATATGGAAGAAAAGGCGGAAGAGATTATTGCCATGGCGGCCATCACGCGCCGCGCTGGTGTTCTTGCATTGGAGCAGAAAGCGGAAGAGCATCCCCACCATTTTACCCGTGAGGGACTGCAGTTGATTGTTGACGGCACCGATCCAGACCAGGTCCGGCAGATTCTTGAGCTCGAAATGGATGCTGTGGAGTTGAAATATGAAGGTTATACCAAGATCTTTGAAGCCGCCGGAGGGTATGCGCCCACCATGGGCATTATCGGTACGGTAATGGGCCTTATCCGTGTTTTGGGCAATCTTACGGACCCATCTCAGCTAGGTCCTTCTATCGCTGTTGCTTTTACCGCTACACTATATGGCGTTGCCAGTGCTAATCTTATTTTTTTACCCATTGCCTCCAAAATCAAATCGCGCAGCCAGAGCCGTATACAGTCCTTGGAAATGCTGCTTGTCGGCATCCTTGCCCTGCAGAACGGGGAGCATCCCCTGCTGGTTCGCAAAAAGCTGGCCTCCTTTGTCACCGACTCCCACTCCGAAGACATGGCAGATAACAAAAGAGGTCTCTCATGAGACAGCGGGGCCGAAGAAAAACACGAATCACCGGACAGGAAATCCGTGATCGCTGGATGATTACCTATGCGGACCTAATTACATTATTGTTGATTTTTTTCGTCATCTTGTATGCAATGAGCAGTCTGGATGGAGCCAAATATGGGATTGTCACCGATTCATTGTCGCAGTCTTTCCACTCCGGAAATTCTGTGCTGGACGGTGGAAATGGTGTTCTCGACTCCAGTCAAGGGAAAACTCCGACAGCAGAATCAGGAGCCTCGGGGCAGTCTGCGGGTAACGGTACAGGTGCTAGAAGTGGAGAGGGTTCGAACGGGTCAGCAGAGCCTTCAGCACGCGAACTGGCTTTCAAGGAACAGGAGGCGCGGCTTGGCGAGCTAATGGGAGTCATCAAGAAATATGTGCAGGATAACAATCTGGGAGATCAGATATTTGTAGAAGACAAGCCGCAGGGCATTGCCATTACCTTGAGTGACCGTTTTCTGTTCGACGTGGGGGATGCTGCTCTAAAAGCCCCTTCTCTTCCTGCTCTCCGCAAGCTGTCCGGTTTATTTGGCGGGATCGGCGCTGTGATCAGCATTGAAGGCCATACCGACAATACACCGGTATTGTCTTCTGCTTATAAGGACAACTGGGAGCTGTCCGGTGCACGTGCGCTGTCTGTACTGCGCTTTTTTCTGGAAAAGCAGGGTCTGAACCCAAAAGAGTTCCAATATGCAGGATATGCCGATACCCGGCCCGCCGCTGATAATTCAACGGAAACCGGACGGCAGAAAAACCGCCGGGTTGAGATTATTGTGCTGCGTCAGCTGCAGGAGGAATAGTAGAGTATAAACCTAAGTTAGTCGAGAGTCCTAGCTCGCGCGATGTACGACATGCAGGATTTCAACCCTCTTCAAGCGTTTATTCGCTGAATTGTTGCACAACGTGCAGGATTTCGAACCAATTCAGGATTTGAGCTCGCTCAGTGGTATTGAAGAATATGGCCAGTATCAGTCAATAGTATTATTCAGTATTTTTCTATACACTTTTTCGCTATATTCCTTTAAATGCTACTTTTTTCTACAATTTATCATGGGGTAATAACGAAAAAACAGGACTTGCAGAGGATTATCCTCCTATAAGTCCTGTCGATATGCATTACTTATGTGTCGTAATAGTTAGTTATTCTCCAACCAGTTCACGATAAGCAGCAGCATCAAGCAGCCCTGCCGCAGCGTCGGCAAGCTCGCCTTCGATTTCTACTTCAAAAATCCATCCCCCGCCGTAAGGCTGGTCGTTAATAAGCTCCGGACTGGCCTCGAGTGCATCGTTAATCTTGGTCACCGTTCCCGAAACCGGGGAATATAATTCAGATACCGTCTTCACGGATTCTATGCTGCCTACGCTGTCTCCGGCGGTTATTGCCGTACCAAGTTCAGGAAACTCCACGAACACGATATCACCGAGCAAATGCTGGGCATGATCTGTAATCCCTATACGTACAACCCGTCCTTCTGCCTGCTGTGCCCATTCGTGTTCCTCGCTGTATAGCAGGTTGTCTAACACCTCACTCATCCCATGCCGCCTCTTTTCCAAATTTGGAGTTGTAAAATTAGTTATAGACTAAGTTATCGCCCCTCATCGTGTCAATATAACTGACAGGAAAATTAAATTTGTCATCTTTTTGACGTTTTTTGGTTGACAGTGAGACTACATACCCGTTTTAATGGATACATAGAAAATAATACGTTTTGCGAATGATGGCATAGGGAGAGACTGTCTCACTGGAAGACGGCGCCGAAGGAGTAAGCTCTGCGAAGGGTGAATCTCTCAGGCAAAAGGACCTTTGCCGGACGCATCTCTGGAGAGCATCAGGCGTTACTTAGGCGCCCGGTCACCAACGGGGAAACCTGCCAGTCTTGTCAGGCAGGGTAACTCTCAGGTACAAAGGACAGAGCGGAAGATCAAGTTATGCGATGATGCATATCTGTCTTCCGTCTGTCCTTTTTCGTATGGAATCAGACCAAGGGGAGTGACGACATGGATGCTTTGAAAAGAACACCTTTTTATGACCTCTACTCCGCTTTTCCGGAGTCCAGATGCATTGATTTCGGCGGCTGGGAGCTGCCGGTGCAGTTTACAGGTATCGTGAAGGAACATGAGGCGGTGCGGCAAAGCGCCGGTCTCTTCGATGTATCGCATATGGGCGAGTTCATGGTAACAGGGGCAGGAGCGGAAGCTTTTATCCAAAAGATGACGACTAACGATGTCACCCGTCTCACGGACGGCGGAGCTCAATACACGCTGATGTGTTACCCGGACGGCGGTGTCGTGGATGATCTTCTCGTATACCGCCTCGGTGAAGGCCGATATATGCTCGTTGTGAATGCCTCCAACATCGACAAGGATTTTCAGTGGCTGCAGGAGCACCTTCCGTCAGGTGAGGATGTATCCCTTACTAATGTTTCTGACGAGACCTTACTGCTGGCGCTGCAAGGCCCTTTGGCCGAGACGATTCTTGCCACAGTTACCACTGCGCCTCTCGCGGAGCTGAAGCCTTTCCACTTCATCGAACGAGCCACAGTCTGCGGCGCTGAGGTTCTCCTCTCCCGCACCGGATATACCGGCGAGGACGGCTTTGAAATCTACGCACCGCTGAATACTGCGGAGACGCTGTGGAACGGACTGCTGGCGGCTGGTGTTCCGCACGGGCTGACGCCTGCTGGACTTGGCGCACGCGATACGCTGCGTTTTGAAGCCAAGCTGCCATTATACGGCCAAGAATTGTCAGCAGATATTACACCTCTTGAAGCAGGCATGCAGTTCTTCGTGAAGCTGGACAAAGAAGATTTCATCGGCCGGGGTGCGCTCCTGCAGCAGAAAGCGGCCGGTCTCCCCCGCCGACTCGTGGGACTGGAAATGATTGACCGGGGCATTCCGCGCTCCCATTATCCAGTGTATGCAAATGGAGTCACGATCGGGGAGGTCACAACCGGAACCCAATCCCCGACGCTGAAGCGCAATCTCGGATTGGCGCTGCTGGATGCCGCCTATAGTGAAATAGGTACAGAGGTTTATGTGGAGATTCGCGGCAAGCAGTTGAAATCTGTCGTGGTCAAAGCCCCTTTTTACAAAAAAATCCAAGGAGTGAAGCCGCAATGAAGCACCGTTATCTGCCGATGACAGAACAGGACCGCATAGAGATGATGGAAACGGTTGGTATTCAGTCCATAGATGAGCTGTTCTCCGATATTCCCCAAGCTGTGCGTTATCAAGGAACGATGCCCATGTCTGAGGCACTTGATGAATACGCATTGCTGCGACATATGAAACAACTGGCTGACAAAAACGCCGACTTCGATACGCATGCGAGCTTCCTCGGCGCCGGATTGTATGATCATCACATCCCGGTGGTCATTAACCATGTGATTTCCCGCTCTGAATTCTATACCGCATATACACCTTACCAGCCGGAGATCAGCCAGGGTGAGCTGCAGGCCATCTTCGAATTCCAATCCTACATCTGTGAACTGACCGGTATGAAGGTAGCGAATGCCAGCATGTACGATGGCGCCACAGCTTTCTCTGAAGCAGCGGTTCTCGCAGCCGGTGCCACGAAACGCAAAAAACTGATCGTCTCCCGCACGGTCCATCCGGAAGCTCGGCAGGTGCTCCGCACTTCAGCCAATGCCTGGGGACTGGATGTCGTGGAAATTGACTGTAAAGACGGAGTTACTGATCTGACAAAGCTTGCTGCAGCAATTGATGGTGATACAGCTGCAGTGTTGGTACAGTCGCCTAACTTTTTTGGCTGCATCGAGGATGTTGGCGCAATTGAGCCGTTAATTCATGCCGTTAAAGGATTACTTGTCGTCAGCGCCAACCCGATTGCTCTCGGCGTACTGGAAGCCCCGGGCAAGCTCGGTGCCGATATTGTTGTCGGCGATGCCCAGCCGCTCGGCATTCCGGCTTCCCTCGGCGGTCCAACCTGCGGCTTCTTCGCGGTAGCCGAGCCTCTGATGCGCCGCATGCCGGGCCGTATCGTCGGCCAGACGGTGGATCGGAGCGGCAAACGAGGCTTCGTGCTAACCCTTCAAGCCCGGGAACAGCATATCCGCCGCGAAAAGGCCACGTCCAACATTTGCTCCAACCAGGCGCTGCTGGCGCTTTGCGCTTCCGTCTACTTGTCTGTTATGGGCAAGGAAGGCATGCGTGAAGTCGGGGAGCTCAATATCCGCAAGAGCCATTATGCTGCCGCGAAGCTTGGGGAGTTAAGCGGTGCAGAACATACCTTCTCCGCCCCGTTCTTTAATGAATTCGTCATCAAGCTCCCGGAAGGAAGCAGCGTGAGTGCCGTAAATTCCAGGCTGCTTAAGGAAGGTTATCTCGGCGGCTACGATCTGGGCCGGGATTATCCCGAGCTTGCCGGACATATGCTCATTGCCGTAACCGAAAAAAGAAGCAAGTCAGAGATCGATCAATTCGCAAGCGCACTGGAGGGCTGTGTATGAAACCGGAACAAAGTCTGATTTTTGAACTGAGCCGCCCCGGACGCTCGGCCTATTCCCTGCCTCAGTGCGATGTGCCGCAGGATGAGAGCATAGAGTCGCTGATCCCGGAAGGACTGCTGCGCAGCCAGCCTGTGGTTTTGCCGGAAGTATCCGAGGTAGATGTCATCCGCCACTACACCTCCCTTTCCCGCCGCAACTTCGGTGTAGACAATGGCTTTTATCCACTCGGTTCCTGTACGATGAAATATAACCCGAAGATCAATGAGGATGTGGCCCGCTTCCCCGGCCTGGCCAAGATTCACCCGTACCAACCGGAGGAGAGCATCCAGGGAGCACTTGAACTGATGTACACGCTGCAAAAAGATCTGGCTGCCTTAACCGGCATGGATGCCGTCTCCCTCCAGCCTGCCGCAGGTGCTCACGGCGAATGGACCGGCCTGATGATGATCCGCGCATACCATGAGAGCCGCGGCGAGACCCGGACCAAAGTCATCGTGCCGGATTCCTCGCACGGAACCAATCCGGCCAGTGCCGCTGCCGCCGGACTGGACACCGTAACGATCCCATCCAACGATAAAGGGATGGTTGATCTCGCGGCGTTAAAAGCAGCCGTCGGCGGTGATACAGCTGCTCTGATGCTGACCAACCCCAGCACATTAGGATTGTTCGAGACGCAAATCGTGGAGATTGCCGCTATCGTGCACGAAGCAGGCGGTTTGCTCTATTACGATGGAGCGAACTCCAACGCCATCATGGGGATTACCCGCCCCGGCGATATGGGCTTTGACGTTGTGCATTTGAACCTGCATAAGACGATGAGCACCCCGCACGGCGGCGGTGGCCCCGGATCCGGGCCTGTCGGCGTAAAAGCCAGACTCATTCCTTTCCTGCCCCAGCCTACCGTAGCCAAGAACGAGGACGGCAGCTTCTCACTCGACTCCGGCGGCCCGGAATCGATCGGGCGCGTCAAAGCTTTTTACGGCAACTTCGGCATTCTCGTCCGCGCCTACGCCTATATCCGCACCTACGGACCGGATGGATTGCGTGAAGTCTCGGAGAACGCCGTATTAAACGCCAACTATATGATGCATCGCCTGGCGCCGTATTTTGAAATTCCCTATCCGGGCGTATGCAAGCATGAATTCGTAATGTCCGGCAAAAATCTCAAGCCATATGGTGTCCGCACGCTGGATGTAGCCAAACGGCTGCTCGACTTCGGCTACCACCCACCAACTGTGTACTTCCCGCTCACGGTAGAGGAATGCATGATGATTGAGCCTACGGAGACGGAAAGCAAGGAGACGCTGGACGGCTTCATCGAGACGATGATCCAGATTGTGAAAGAAGCCAAGGAAACGCCGGAGGTTGTAATCAATGCACCACATACGACGGAGATCAGCCGTCTGGATGAGACACAGGCTGCACGCAGGCCGGTGCTTAATTGTTCTTGCGGGTGAACCCAGTAGATAAATAGGTAAAATTAAAAGCGGCTAATCCAGAAGTCTTTAATTAGACTTTTGGGATTAGCTGCTTCTTTTTCAATAAAATTGAAGTGCTATACCATACCATTCGGAAAATGAATTACAGCAAGGGATGTTTTTTTCTTAGTTCATTCGTATAAAATATATTGGACACTTTATCTATGAGCCACCGAATACGAAAGGAGTATCACATGATCATTCGACTCGGAAATTTGACTTTATTACTAGGCATTCTTATGGCTTTAACATCTTTAATGCTATTTGATGTTAACTTCGCATTCTTCATTATAATGACTTACTCCGTCTTGATTTTTGCGGGGTGCCGATTTATAAAAACAAATGTGAATATCATTCCTTTGCTTACTATCAGTATATCATTTCACTTATACAACCTACTATACATAATACTAAATAAGGCAGACGTTATAGATTTGTACTCGGTGGACTGGAGATTAGAAGTGCAGCTAGTTTTCCCCATGCTTTTTGGTTTCTTGATTAAAGTTATAGTAAAGCAATATCAAAGACACAAAGCTTGATGCACTGCGAAAGCAGTCAAAGGAAATCAGTAAGCTTTCTTTAAAAACTTTCCTATCCCTGGAATCGCTCATGTCGTGGTCCACAAAACAACAAAAAAAGATGTCATTATAGCTGATACAGGCAAAGGGTTTATTTGCTCATTTGTTTGGATTACTCATTCCTGAGAGAAGAATTTGGGAGGTGAATACATGATTAAAAATGAGGATTTGGATAAACTGGCTTCTAAGATGGGGCCGTTATTTATTATACTTCTTTTGCTCGTAACAGTTCATGTCATTACCTATATTATTCAAGGAGCAACACGTCTTGTTCAGCAAACCTATCAGTTGGGTTATGGCTTTGGATCTTTAATAGAAAAACTATTCTAAAGACAGTCATAATTGTTATATTGCTCCTGATCACTGCGGTGATTATCCGTGTATCCATTAATATAGCTGGCAACTCCGCTGCGTTAAGGCATTACCTATCTTACTTCATTCTCATGACTTACTCCGTGATTTTTGTTAGTTAGTCTTGAATCTTCTTTAGAAGAGGTCATGCTTTTCTATTAAAAGGAGCGATTATTCGAATGAAAATTAATGTTGAAGCTTTTCACAAAAGATACTTAAGAACCCTTCCATTCTTGCTTTTATTTTCGCTATTTCTGCTAACTTTCTCAAACAGAATCTTTTCAATAATATCTTTCTTAATAATTGTAGGAAACGCTTTGTATATTATTTTGAAAATTCTAACTTATAAGATGAAAAGGAGGGGTAGGGAGTAACAATGAATACAATAAAAATAATACTTGCAATAAATTTTGCAATGGCTTTTTGTCTCTTTTTTTAAAACCCGAAAGCACCTTCACAGTTGTAGATTTTTGTCGTAAATTTAATGTTTTCGTAGACTGTTTTTCCATGAAAAGAAGGATAATCTTTCCTCTCATTATTGCATATTTTATATGGTTACTAATAGGTATTTTGAGTGAATTAACTGATTTGCCAATAACAAAAATGATGGATAAACATGAACCACTCACTACAATAATAGTATCATCCGGTATTCTTGGTTTGGAGTATCACCGGTATAAAAGTTGGATCAGTGGGAAATGGTGATGTTGTCACCCATATCAATCCTTGCATTAATTCTCTCCATAAACCATTCAGTTATGCCTAAAATGCTTGAGAATACAATCTTCTTTTTATTCATCCTATTTCACCCTTCATTATATAATAAGCAATGATCTGTTCTGTATGAACAAATAAAGAGCGGTTAGTCCCAAGTCTGCTAAAATTTAGGGACTAACCGCATCTTTTATAAGATAAGCTATTTCGAGAGTTTTTTAGTAAATTGTCCCCGGTCATTCACATTCATCTTGGAATAAATGCTCCTAACCATATTTCGTATCGTTCCTTCGCTGATTCCTAACGCATTGGAAATGTACAGCGCACTTCTTTCCAGTAACCACAAACAAGCGACCTCTTTCTCTCTTGCAGTCAGCTTATAATGTTGAAGGTTGGCTTCCAGTCTGTATTGCTGCAGATCTGAGTTCCGACCCATCCACTTGTCCGTAACATTCTCCGCCAGCTGCTGTACAAAAGGGATGGCAAATTCGATTTGCTGCCCCCTGTTGAAAGAGATATCCACATAGCCCCGTACTGCGCCGTCAAGATGCAGGGGAGCACATACACAGTTCCAGTTTTTAAAGACAGAATCCGAATGCTCCTCCCCCCTCACGACTCCGATACAGTTCATCTCCATTGCAAGCGATACGGCGTTCAAGCCGGAATACAGTTTGGACAAACATACTCCATGACTCAGACCAGCCTTATTCATATCCTCTTGCATATCAGGCGAGGAGCATACCAAGTCAAGAATGTTGCCTTCTTCATCCGTTAAAAAAACGACAAAGGAGATGGAAATAAATCTGCTGATTTTGACCATTTCCCTGCGTATAGACGCAATCATTGCCTTATGATAGAGGGCCTTCTTCTCATCGCCAGCAAAAATAAGCGTTTGCAGAGGATAATTATGTATTGCAATGTTGTCTGCGATAGTGGGTTGAAAGGAATTCCTCTGCTCTTCTTCCAAATCGTCCGGTGAACACCATGTTCTTGTCTTTGTAGAGGTAATCAGCACAATGAGAAAGCCCTCCCCGGTTACCATGAATTTCTAAATTATATCATCCCTGTATATAGCCTTCAATATTTATTGAGCGGAATAAGCACATAATCTCTTAACTGTAAATACCCAGTGCTGTATATATAAACTGCCCTCTTATTGAATTAAGATCAGGAATATTACATTAAAAAAGGAGATCAGCCTACGATGAAATTTATTCCCGGTTTTTTAGCAACCCTTATTTTATCCAGCACGATTGGCTTAACTGCATTTGCGGCAGAACAACCTATTACCGTCCTGATTGATCAGCAGAAGCTTGACCTTTCCAGCAGTGCACCCGTAAATGATAATGGAACGATCCTCCTTCCCCTGCGAACAGTTTTTGTGAAACTTGGATTGCAGGTGAACTATGATGCTAAAACAGGCTCCATTACAGGTACTAAGGAAGGCCTCATCATCAAACAGCAAATTGGCAGCAAGAAAGCCAGCGTAAATGGCATTATTAAGCAGCTGACATCCGCTCCAAAAGTGATTAACCAGGTCACTTACGTTCCCCTTCGATTTGTAGGCGAATCGACGAATAGTAACGTCAACTGGGATGCAAAACGTAATACCGTTACTATCACTACTAAACAACAAACCGTCGACCCTAAGGAAATTTCCGCATTCTTTGACAGTTATGTCGCCTATTCCAATAAAGAAGACTACGACGGATTTATGAGTCTTATTGATCCCAAGTCTCCGCTTGCACAGATTGGCCCTCAATTAAAAGATCAAATAGAGAAATTCGATCTCGCCACATCGATTGAGCAATTAGACATTATCAGCTTGCAGCCGAATGAAGCAACGGTTCATACCATTGAAACGACTCATAAAATCAAGGGTTCCTTCAAGCTGGACGATAAAGCGGAGTATATCTATACACTTACCAAAAAAGAAGGCGAGCAAAATTGGAAAATCAGTAATCTGCAAATCACCGCAGTCCAATATATCCTCCCTGAGGAAATGTTGAAAGCTTCGGTTACCGTTCCGAAAGCTGAAGAAGAAGGCATTTCTGCCGTTCTTCAAGCTCACATTAAAAATTCCAATGAAGAAAATCTGGATGGCGTGTTAGCCACACTTGACGCGACTTCTCCCCAATTCGAACAGAACAAACAGATCTTTAGTCAAATCTTTAAAGCGTATGATTTATTATTCACAGTTGAATCCTCCAAAATAATCAATTACACCGAGAATGAAGCTGCAGTCTATATGATCCAAACGACAAAGAAATTAAAAGGCCCAGATTTTCAGGATAACCGGGCTTCAAGCGTCACGACGTTGAAGAAATCAAAAGAAGGTAAATGGGTGATCGCAGAAACCTATCTCATCAAAAGCGACAAACTAACTCCATAAACTAAAGTAAAATATATTCGAAAACAGGCCCTCCCTTTCGTCATCTGATATGACCAAGGGAGGGCCTGTTTTTCTTAAACTGCCAACATCAAGGGTTTACACTCCTTGCGCTTCCACCTTAACCGCCTTCTGATCTTTGGCCGCTCTGCGCTCCTTGGCCGATCTGCGGAAATAGAACAGCTCGTATATGGCAGGGACTACAATCAGCGTCAGCAGTGTCGCGGCGGTTAATCCGCCGATCACTACAATCGCCAGACTTTGCGAGACTATACTGCCCTGCTCGGGATCCCCGAACAGCAGCGGGATCATCGCGAAGATGGTGGCAATGGCCGTCATCAGAATCGGACGCATCCGCGTTCCGGCGGCTTCGAGAATAGCTTCGCGGATACTCATATGCTCCTCGTTCTGCTTGATGCGGTCAATTAATACAATCGCATTCGTGACGACAATACCAATCAGCATCAGCGCACCGAACAAGGCCGTGAAATCAGGAGTCACGCCGGACACGAGAAGTCCGATGATCGCACCGATGGCAGCGAGCGGCAGGGAGAACATAATTGCCAGTGGAGCACGAAGGGTTTTGAAGGTCAGCACCATGATCAGGTAGACTAATCCGATGGATATCAGCGCCGTCATCCCGAGGTCGCTGAAATCGCCAGCCTGATCAACCGATGCCCCGCCTGCAAATAAAGTCACGCCCTCCGGAAGGGTGATGCTGTCTGTTTCTTTTGTGATGGCCGCACCAATCTCGGAAACCTTCTTCGGATCAACCTCCGCAGTAATGCGCACGTAAGGCTTACCGTCCTTATGGTACAGCATGGCCGGCTCATCGCGGACTTCAAGTGATGCCAATTGAGAGAGCGGCTGTGGACCTCCGGCGGTCATCAAGGTAATTCCTTTTAAATCCTGCTGCGTTTTGGGCTGGAGTACAGGCTCCAATATAACTCCGGCCGGAGAGCCGTCCAGTTCCATCTGGCCCAGCGGGATCGGATTCATCATGGCTCCCAGCTGCATGGAGATTTCCTGGGCGTTGGTCTGTGTCGGGTCCACCTTGAAGGCAAATACCGGCTTTGTATCTTCCATGTTGCTGCTGACCTTTTGAACACCGTCCACGGTCTTCACTTTTGCTGTAACTTCTTTGGCAACCGCAGTAATCGCAGCAAGGTCATCGCCAACGATATCGATGTATTCGCTGGTAGAGGCCGAACCCATCATGCTGGCTTCATTTGCCGTCAGTGTCGCACCTGTATAGGAAGCCCCGGCATTGCGCACATGGTCAATAAATGCCTGGGCGTCCGCACCTTTTTTCATAACCACAGTATAGTCAACCTGGGTTAAAGCGAACACACTACCCCATTTCGCCGAATCGGCACTGTTGCCGGATTGCATCAGAACCGTCTGGGCCTGAGACTGCTTCATCAGTTCCTGCTCCAACTGTTTTCCTTTGTCCAGTACCTCTGCTACAGGAACATCATTCGGATATTTCAATTGAACCGATACATAGCTGGCATCTGAAGAGTCAAGCGCACCCTTAGGCATGGTGATATAGGCAGCGATTGAACCGATGAGAAGAATCAGACCCAGAGACAAAGTTAACCACTTGTGATGTAGATTCCAATTCAGGAACCGGGTAAACCGCTTGGACGGCTCATGTTCTTTCATGGAAGAGCTACGCAGCAGCCATGAGCTTAGGAGAGGAACCACGGTTAACGCCACGGCCAGTGAGGTAAGCAAGGAGTAGGTTACCGTCAAGGCAAACGGCAGCAGGAACGCTTGCAACCCGCCGCGAAGCAGCCCCATGGGCAAGAACACCGCTACCGTTGCAATGGTTGAGGAAGTAATCGCTCTTGCCACTTCCCTGGTGGCGCTGATGATCATTTCACGTGATAAAGGTTCCTTCTGCAATCTGCGGTGAATATTCTCAATGACCACGATGCTGTCATCTACCAGACGTCCGACCGCAACCGCAACGCCTCCGAGTGTAATAATGTTCAAAGTGATGCCTGATACATTCAGCAGGTATAAGGTGACGGCCAGAGAAAGCGGGATGGATACCGCCGTAATGAGCGTTGCCCGCAAGTTACGCAGGAATAGCAGGATAACGATGGTCGCGAATAAAGCTCCGAGCAATACCTCACGCATCATACTGTTAACCGAGGTAACCACCATCTCTGATGTACTGAACACCACCGCTGTCTCTGCGTTCTTGACCGTTGTATTAATCTTGTCTACGGTCTCCTGTACTTTATTGCCGACATCCACCGCGTTCGCGTTGGCTTCCTTGGTGACTACTGCGAACAGTACATCTTTTCCGTTCGAGCGGCTGAGGCTTTCCTGATCCTGCTTTAATTGGACGGATGCGATATCCCCTAGCGTTACGCCAGACGATACGGGCAGTTTTTTCAAGGTATCGATACTGTCTATTGTAGAAATCAGATTAATGTTGCCTGTCTGGCCGCCGATGGTCTGCTCCCCGAGAGAAGCCGATACGTTGCGCCCCTGAAGTAGACCCAGCACCTGCGGAGTGGATACTCCCTTGTCGGCCATTAATTGCGGATCTAGCTTAACATTGACCTGCGGGGCCATTTTTCCGTATAAAGCGACATTCGATACCCCTTCAATCTTTTGGAACTCGGGGATGATCGTATCTTCCGCAAGCTTAAGGTTTTCCTTGGTCAATCCTTCGTCGAACGAAAGGGTGATCTGGGAAACCGGAATCATCGAGGTATTCAACTGAAGAACAAAGGGGTCCATAACCCCTTCAGGAAACTGCAGGGAGTCAACAGCCTTTTGAACCTCCTGCGCGGCATCCTTCATATTCGTTTTGGAGTCAAAATAAATATCCACCTTCGCATATCCGTCTCCGGAGGTGGACAGCATCTCCTTCTTGCCCTTTACAAAAGAGGCTGCCGCTTCGACCGGCTTCGTAACCTTTGTCTCCATCGAATGCGCATCCTGGCCGGGACCCAGCACAGTAACCGTCACCTGAGGATTATCCGCCTCCGGCATAAATTCCATCGGTAATGAGGTATAGCTCATAATCCCCACTACAATCGCCATGATGACCAGAAGCCCCACAGCGGCCTTGTTACTGAACGACCATTTCGTTAACCATGTCATTTCTTTTTTCCCCTTCCACTCCATTAATTTTTCTTATACCTTTGTACGACTGTTGTCTTATGTATCGTTTGCTTTCTCCATGATTTAGTTTAGGAGTTTTTGGAAGAAGTCAAAACCGTCCGGCGGCGGGTTTAGTACTCAGACTTAAGGCGGGGTTTCCCCCCTTCCGGAGACAGAGAAACAGCCGTCCCTGAAGAGGAACGGCTGTTTCTGTATAGGAGAAAAGTGAGTCGATGCCAGCTAGTTCAGCCTTTTTCCACCCGATCCGGCTCGCGGAACATGTATTTCAGCAATGGCGGCGTTACGAGTGTCGTTACAATGACTACAATAATTACGGAGGTAAAATACTCCGGAAGCAGCAGGCCGCTTTGCAGGCCCGTTGCAGCGATGATCAGAGCGACCTCACCCCGGGAGATCATCCCTGAACCTATAATCGCCGACGAACGGTTATTAAAGCCTGTGAGCCGCGCACCCAGTCCGCCCCCCAGCATCTTGGTCAGAATGGCAACGAGAGTCAGCGCGGCAACGAACCCGATCTGTCCTCCCACACCTGTAAAGGAAACACTGAGGCCAATACTTACAAAAAAGACCGGCACAAATATCGAATAGGCAATCGGCTCCAGCTTCTCTTCCACGGTATGCTTGAACGAGGTCTGGGAAATGGCAATCCCGGCCGCAAAAGCACCGATAATCCCCGCCATCCCCATCAACTCGGCGAAATAGGCAAAGCCAAAGCAAATGACTAAAGCGGCTGTTATCGTTGCTTCCGTTACCCTGAGCGGAGCCAGCCATTTCATAACCCAAGGAACAAGGAACCAGCCGGCGATAATGGCAACAACGAAGAACAGCACTTTTTTTCCGATTAGAAGCCCTAGAGACACTTCCCCCCCTGTTCCGAAAAAGCTCATGAGCACCGCCAGCAGAATGACTACCAATATATCATCCACAACGGCCGCCCCAAGTATGGTAGAACCTTCCCGCGAATTCAGCTTGTTCATATCCTTCAGCACCTGAACCGAAATACTTACGGAAGTAGCGCTCAAAATAACCCCCATAAACAAGGCGTTATAGTATGCAAAGCCAAACAGTTCCCCAATGGCAAGCCCGCCCAAAAAAGGTAAAATAATACCCCCGACGGCTACCGCAAAGGCGGCCTTCCAGTTTTTGCGCAGCTGGTCCAGATCCGTTTCCAAACCGGCGATGAACATGAGCAAAAGTACACCGATCTCTGACATGTAATGAATAAATTCACCGTCCTGAATAAAGCCGAGCACCGCAGGCCCGAGAACGATTCCCACGATCAGCTTACCCAGCACTGCAGGCTGTCCCAGCCGCACGGACAGATCACCAGTGAGCTTCGTAAATAGCAAGATCAGCATAAGATACAAAATAAATTGCATAGTTCTTTCACTCCTTCTTCTGTAAGCATCTGTAACCTGATATCACTCTAAACTCCAAAAAAAGACAAAGAGGAGCCCTTGTTGACAGGCTCCTCCAAAAAACAAAAAAATATTCAATTTAAACAACGTTATCTTAATTATACGAATAATTAAAATTATTGCAATTAAGGCGTTTAATATTAAAGTCAAAAGAGCCCTCTACCATCTTCGAGGTGATGGCATTCCAGCGGTTGCAGGCTTCGCTCTTGGCAATATAGGCAAAAGCGGCTTCCTTATCCTCACATTCAAAGCAGTAAAAAAATTGGTTGCCATTCTGAAAGATCGAATAATTCGTTATGCCGGCTTTACTGTGCTCCTCCAGTATTTCGGGCCAAGGGTTTAAGTGCATCGACACATACTCTGCCAGACACTCTTCCTTCACCCGCCAAATCCAAGCCAATTTATTGCTGCCCATTTTTCGCATCCTCCCGGCAAACATCCTTCCGCTCCGATCAAATTGATTATATCATTAATCTCTCATAATGTGGCATGCGGGAGTAAACGGATTCGAGCCATTGGGCGGACTGCATAGCCCTTGATATGAACGAAACTGTCAAGCGCCGCTGTAGCAACTCCGTTTTTGGCGCACTTAAACAAACCTATCAATAGACGTCTTTTAAAGAGAGCCCCCTTTTTCCAAAGGGGTTGACTCTGAGTGTGACTTCTTTCCTTACACATTAGGGAGGGAGCATGTCCTTAGCTTGGAGGCAAAAATCATTCGCTGGTCGGCATCCTGATATTCGTGGGTTTACACATGGTATTAATCCATCTGAAGAGCCTGCCGCTAACTATTTTCGTCCATCGTTCGCAAGCAAACGGGCACAAAGGGCTTCCGCGGCGTTTCTCTTCACCTTGCTCGATTTTGCCTCCAAGGTAAGTCATGCTCCGGCTTCCTGGCATTCATCTCCTTTCCTTTAGGGAGTGATTTTTCAGTGGTATACAGCGTCACATTGCAGTAGACGGACGGAGAGGGTTACCCGGCAAGCTTGGACTCCGGGACGGGGTTTCGGTCGTCCATCTCCAAAGCTCGGGCAATCGCCCATACAAATCCGGCAAGCTCCCGGGCAATGGCGGCTACGATCTTCGATTTGTGCTTCCCTTTTCCCAGCATGTTCATATATTTGCGGTGCAACCGGTTCTGTGCCTCCCAGGCCATCCGCTGCACCTCCGGCGGCAGTCCGGTGATCCGCTCGCGCAGTTTGCGGCGCACTCCCGGCGAGTGCCGGTAATGGTGGGCAGCTTCGACCAGCACCCGTCGCAAATGCGCATTACCGGCCTTGGTCAGCTTCCCCTGACTGCGGCTCACGCCGCTGGAGTGCTCGCTGGGCACCAGACCACAGTAACTCATGAATGAGGGGGCGCTGGCAAACCGCGTCACGCTGACCATCTCCGACACCAGCGTCGTGGCGGTGAGTGTAGCCACCCCTCGCAGCGCCTGAAGCGCTTCAATAAGCGGCGCCTGCGCATGGGTGTGGGAGAGAAGCTCGATCTCTTTTTCGTAACGCCGGAGTCGTTCTGCCGTTTCTCGAATGCTCTCCCGGTATTCCTGAAACACCATACGGTGGCAGGGACTCTCGAAGCGGAGGGTGTCCAGCCACTCTTCGTAGGCGAAGGTCCATGCCTTGACCTTGCTTGGGGGAGCGAGCTGCAAGCGTAGCAGAAACTTGCCCATGCGCTGCTTGTGGCGGTTCATATCTTCTTTTGCGTCCTCCCGGGCTCGAACGAGATCCCGGAGAGCTTCCTCCTCAGGGGATGGGATGTAAACACCGGTCAGCTCGCCGGCACGAAACAGCTGAGCCAAACGCAGCGCATCCCGCTTGTCGGTCTTGATTCGGTCGCCGGCCCGCTGAGGGATGAGGGAGGGAGCGACAACCGTACAGGAAATGCCGGATTCCAGCAGCCAGCGGTGAAGCATGTACCCGGTGGGCCCGGCTTCGTAGCAGACTTCCAGTTCCGCTCTGGATTCTCCGGAACCTTGCAACTGCTGCAAAAGCCTTAGAACACGTTCCCTGGTATGTTCGATAATCCCCCAGAAGCGGGGTTCGCTTCGGCCCTCGTCCGCGATGGCTACAGCAATTTTGGCTTTGGATACGTCTAATCCAATATACTTTTTGGCGATACTCATTAGTAAACCGACTCCTTTTTGTTTGTTAGCTCTGAATTGGAATCTTTGAGCCATTCACTCTTAGGATTTCCATTTCAACCTACGAGATAAACAAATTGCGATGTCGGTTTCGTTCATGATAACTATTATCGTGCTGATGTACTAAAAGTGAACAGAAATGGACTGAGGTGACGCTAATTGTGGATTCAACGCTTCTTTAGCCCGCTTTCAGCTAAATAAGGCTTCTCTGTCCGCCTACTACGAGATCGGGGGTATTTCAAGTCGGGTAGCGTCTCCTGTGTCCGCCTAACGCTGTCAAACTCCAGATTTCCTGATTTGTACCCTAGCCTCAACGTTAAGCCCCCACCCCCGCCTGACTCGGGCGAAGAATCGTGGAACCAATGGTGAGCAGCACAGCAGCCATAAGTCCGAGGATGGCGAAGGGCAGCCACAGCTCGTTCCAGCCCCCGCCGGTGGATGCGATATCAACAGCCTGAATCGCCCATTTTTGCGGTACAAAGTTGGCAGCTTTCTGCATGTAGTCCGGCATGATCGACAGGGGCCAGAAGCAACCCCCCAGCATACAGGTAGGTGTCAGAATGAGCGCATTCAACATCCCTGCATTGTTTGGATTGCGGATCAATCCGGCTACAGTACTGGCGATACCCATAGACACCAGCATAAACGCGGAGAGAATCAGGAAATAGGTAAACATCGGCAGCCCATAGTCGTATCTAAGAATCCAGCGGCCAAGCATAAGCATGACAATGATCTGAATGACTCCGACTGTAAGGCTGCCCAGGAAATTGCCGATGGCAATTTCGAAGGAACGGACCGGAGCGCTGAACATGCGCAGCATCGTGCGCTGTCTCCGGTCATCCATGATGATCGATACAGAGCTGGTCACGAGTCCCATCAGGAACATGAGTGTAAATCCGGTTACAGTGGTGAGCCCCACCTTAGGATAGAGTTTATAATCGGTCCGCACACTGCCTACATTATGCTTCTCTACCTTTTGCAGCACTGCGGCCCATTGAACTTCACGATCTGCCGCGGCTCCACCGGAGGATGACACCATAGCTGCTGTCTCTTTCAGCCGGTCGCCCAAATCAGTCATTTTCATTTTTAGCATGATAGAGGCTTCTGTGGCCTTAAGCTCATATAAACCGAGCTGGGGTCCTTCTCCAGCCACCAACCCGGTGCTGTAATTTACGGGAATCAAAATACCCGCTATTCCGTCTTGTTCAATCACAGCCGCCTTGAGCGCCGCTTCATCAGCTTTTTGCACCAGCTTGTAATCCCCGGTTCTTGCCAGCTCTGAAAGCACATGCTCCCCGGCCCTCCCCTGATCAAGATTGGTATACAAAAGTACGGACTGATTATCTGCCGAGCCCCCAGTCAGTGCAACAAGCCCGGCCACAATAACAGAGGGCAGAACAATATAAGTAACCAACCCTCGGCCAGAGCCTATGGTTCGCTTTACCATATTCCAGGCAATCGTAAAGATGTTATTCATGGTAACCCACCTTTCGGTACGAAATAAATGCGGCAAGGAACAGAACGAAACAGATCAATGACAGCATAATCACATTAGGCATGATCTCTGATAGCTCCGAATGCAGGATCATTCTCAGGATCGCTTGCAGCGCCCAGTGATTAATGGTGAAGGCCCCTACAGAATTAACCCAGGACTCCGGCAACGGGAACATTCCCCCGCTCATGAATGTCATCGTCACCGCCACAGTAGCAATTGCACTTCTTGCGCTCGCCGCCGTTTTGAAGAACAGGGCCACAATAATCGATAACGTCATAGCCGATATAATCATCAGCATACATGTCAGTATCAGCAGACCCGGACGGTCACCCCAATCCACTCCGTACAACCAGTCCGTCAACAATACAACCATGGAGCTTTGCAGAATAGTCACCAGCCCAATGCCAAGAATTTTACCAATAAACAGCTGAGAGCCTTTCACCGGCATGGAATTGATCCGGAACAGGGTATGATTGTCTTTTTCATTAAAAAGAGAAGTGCATACGGTCATCCCGGAATAGAGCATAAACATCAGCAGCATGGAGGCTGCATAAAATTGGGAAGCAGAATAGGTACTGCCTTCCTCATTCAGCTTTCCTAATGTAACGGAAGGTTGATTGTCCACTACTGGAGCGGAGACCGCCATTACCTCGGGTCCAAGGGTTAGAGCTGCGGCTTGCTTATAGTTAATATCGCTTAAAAATTGATCAAATACCGTTCCCGCCACCAGATTTTCTGTGCTGTCCTTACCCAGGATAAATTCCAGCTGCGCTTCTCCGCCGCCCAGTACGTTATTATCAAAACCGGGAGGAACGATGACCGCATAACCGTATTTACCGGTACGAAGTCCGCTTTCGGCTGCTTGCCGCCCTTCGGCTGCCAGAGGAATGATGATATCCTTCAGTTCCGGGGTATTTAGAAAGCCTACTATTATTTTGGAGCTCTCCGATCCGCTGCCGGAAAGATTCACAACCCCCACACGGACTGGCTCAATTCTGGAGATCTCTTCCAAGCCAACTACGCCGGACAGCGCGGAGCCCAGCAGAAAGATCAGTACCATCGGCAGCAGAAACATATTAAGCAGCATGGAGCGGGAACGTAACAGACGTCTCAGCTCATAAATCATTATTGTCCATATGTTCATGTCTCTTTGTCTTCCTCCTTTAGTCGCGCAAGGTCCGGCCGGTCAGGCTTAGAAACAGAGTCTCCAGATCAGGCTCCTCAATGTGCAGGGAACCAATGACACCCTCATGCTTGGCGAAAATAAACAAAATATCCTGCAGCTCGGCTTGTGAAGAGGGCAGATACAGCTCCACCAAGTCCCCGTTCACTTCCACACGGCTGATCCGCGGATGAAGACCCAGCTCACGAGTCAACCCGGGACTGATATTAGACGCTTTTATGACGATTTTTTCTTCATGGGCGACCCGCTCGCGCAGCTCTTTCTCCGTGCCGCAGGCAATAATATGACCCTTATCCATAATTGCAACCCGGTCACAAATGGCTGCTACCTCTTCCATATAGTGACTGGTGTAGATTACCGTTGAGCCGAGCTTATTGAGCGCCTTGACCGATTCCAGAATATGATTGCGCGACTGTGGATCGATGCCGACGGTCGGTTCATCCATAATAATGAGCTTCGGCCGGTGCATAATGGCACATGCGATATTCAGCCTTCTTTTCATCCCTCCGGAAAAGGTAGCGGGTTTCTCCCTGGCGCGGTCACCGAGACCGGTAAACTCCAGAGCCTCCCCAACCCGCTCCTTCAGCAGCTTGCCGCGCAGACCGTATAATCTTCCGAAAAAGGTTACATTCTCCTCCGCAGTCATCGTGTCATAGAGCGCCAGTTCCTGGGGAACAAGGCCAATTCTCTTTTTAACCTCCAGCGGGTTTGCAGATACTGAAATTCCGTCGATGACAATGTCTCCCCCATCTATTTTGAGCAAACCGCAAATCATGCTGATGGTAGTACTCTTTCCCGCACCGTTTGGACCGAGCAAACCAAATATTTCTCCCTTTCGAATGCTGACATTTACATGATCCACCGTTAATTTGCCGTCATACCTTTTCACTACATCGCTCAATACCGCAAGTGTCATTCTGCCCTCACTCCTGTCTCCTGATCTATTAGAACTAATTGTAACTCAACTCTCCTTCCGGCGAAGGTACACAAGGTCATCTTCCAGAGGTGACGAAAGTCATCTCCTGCTGCCCCGGGGAAATATGCTAAGATGAAAATAAATGAAAAGGATGACGCGGCAGTGTCCCGAGAACTCAAATGGTTACGGTATGGACTTATCCTTGTGCCTTCATTCATTACAATGTACATCCAGGAATATGCCGATTATGGAACGTTCACCCTGCACTTTCTGATGTTATTGCTGCTGGTGACGCTGGGCTTCAGGCTTTCAGGATCATCTATGACGCTTTTGAGCTGTCTTGAGATGCTCTTCACAGCCTGGCTATGTTTCCAGTATGGCAGCTTAATGGTGTTCACCGCGATTTCTGCACTGCTGTTTTACTCCCGGCTGCTGCCGCGGTACATACCGGCTCTTTTTACCTGTATTCATCTGATCGTGTTAAATATGGCATTTATGGTGGCCGAACCTCTCACGCGGATTTACGTCAACCTTACCTTCCTGATGGCATTGCTTCTTTCATCACAGCTAAACCGGGCAGCCCGCGGCCGTGAAGAAACGCTACTCCTGTACGATGAACTGCGCAAGAGACACTTCGAATTGGACGAGACCCGGCAACGGCTGCTGCAACATGCCGCCCAGGTGGAGAATGCAGCCCAATCGGAAGAAAGGGTACGCATATCCCGACAGCTGCATGATGATATCGGACACCGGCTGATCCGCGTGAAAATGATGATGGAGGCCGCTATTCACACCCTTCCTACCTCACCCGGCACCGGAATGGCGATGATAGAACAGATCCGTGATCAGGTGTCGGCCAGTATGGACGACATGCGTGCGGCGGTAAAGCGCATAAACCATGCTCCGCAATTGGAGGGCGCCTATGCATTGGATCGGCTGCTTGAGGAGACCGGCCGGGATACCGGTACCGTCACCTCTTACCTTGTGGAAGGTGTGCCCTTTCAGCTCTATCCCAGCCTGCAGGTTGTCCTGTACAAAAATGCCCGTGAAGCCCTTACAAATGCTTTGCGGCATGGGGAAGCAACCGAGGTCTGGATTAAAGTTGTCTATAGCGAAGCCGAGATTACGATGGAGGTTAGCAATAACGGAGCGATTCCCAAAGAACTACCGGGCAAGCTGCAAAGCGGGGGCGGTATGGGGCTGAAGGGCATGACGGAAAGGACCCGGCTGGTTAGCGGGGCCCTTGAACTGCGGCTGGAGCCGCATTTTACAGTAATAACAAGACTGCCTGTGATCAGGCAGAGCGAGATCAGGTGAGCTGTTGAACCCGCGCAGAGAGGAGATGGCTGTCCGTTTATGATTAAGGTAGTACTGGTAGATGATGATTCTTTCATCCGTGAAAGTTTAAGGGTATTAATCGGCTTGGACCCTTTAATTACGGTTACGGGTGCCGCTTGTAATGGTATCGAGGCTTTAGATTTACTAAAAAGCGGTGTCGAAGCAGATGTTGTGCTCATGGACATCCGCATGCCCGTTTGCGGCGGTGTCGAGGGAACCCGATTCATTAAAGAGGCCTTTCCGCATGTATTTGTACTTATGCTGACGACTTTTGACGACGACGAATACATCATAGAAGCGCTGCGGAACGGAGCCAGCGGCTATCTGCTCAAGAATATTCCGCCGGACCGTATTATACAAGGCATCAAAACCATATATGAAGGCAATATGCTTATTCACCCCGATATTGCCCGGAAGCTGGCTACGTTTCTGCAGCCACCCCTCCGGCCTGAAGCGGAGCAGCCCCCGTCGCTGGAATCTTACGGTCTGACGAAGGCTGAGCAGGCCGTAATAGCATCCATAGCCAGCGGGCATTCCAATAAGGAAATTGCGGGAGAGCTTTTCCTGAGTGAAGGCACCGTCAAAAATTATATCACCGATATATTGAGCAAGCTCGGTCTGCGTGACCGTACGCAGCTTGCGATATTTTATTTGAAGCACCAGCGGTGACGGAAACCCTCATGATCCTTCTGCATTGGTATTGCGTGCCGGGAATGCGGATGCGGAAGCCTCTTGTGACTGGCGCTGCTTGCTTCGGGCGCCGGTCTTCATACCAACGATTCCATAGATACTGGCCGGGCAGGCCTGTATAGTCAGATCTTCATCCGTCTCCGGCGCCAGAATGATGCCCAGCTGATGGTGGTCTCCGTCATAAATGGCCCGCTGCATATACTTGCTCTCTCCCTCGGCGTTCTGCACCTCCAGCTTGCAGAACGCCGGGTTCATGCGCAGCGCCTCATGCAGCTGCGCCTTGCGGGTCAACAGGGTTCCGTTGACCTTCAGCAGCACCTCTCCGGGCAGGATGCCCAGCTCCTGCGCGGGACTTCCGGGCAGCACGGCCAGTACCTTCAGGCCGTGCTGCGGATGCACGAAGAAGGGGCTGCTGGTGCGCTCCTCCAGAGCGCTGTACCATGCCAGCCCTTCGTGCAGGGTTACCGCTGCGAGCGCGGCTAGCAGCGTCAGCGGGCTCCACCACGCCGCGAGCAGGCTTAGGGCCAGCAGGACGATGCTGTAGAGCAGCAATCGTCCGGAGGTGCGGGCCGCCTTGCGCCGCGGCAGCATGCTCTGCGTCATCTCGCCAAAGCCGATGATGACGGGCAAGGATACCAGGCCAAGGCCGCCGCCCAGCAGCGGGTGCCATGGCAGGTCTCCGATTCCCGCCCCCGCGGGAATCAGCAGGAAAAGCGGCAGCGGCCAGAACGCCTGCAGCTGGTAACCGCCTACAACCTTTCCGCGCTTCCCTTCCAGGAACAGCGGGGAAGCCAGCTTGGCACCCTGCAAGCGCACCAGCAGCGCCTCAGCAAGATGAAGCAGAGCAGCGAGTGCCAGCAGTGCCGGCATATCCAACTCCCTCACGGCCCTGATAACTTCTCCTGCGCCCCCACTCTCCCATGCTCCAGGAACAAATGAAATCATAAATTGAATGATTCCAAGCAAGCCAATAGAGTATGCGAAGCATAAATAGCGCACCCGTACCAGCAGAAGTAAAAGACTCACTATCCATAGGATAACTACTGCTGTACCCGACAGAGACACTCCCAGTAATATTGCTGCAAGCGATACCAGAAGTCCCATGACAAGACCAGTCCATATTGTACGCCACGTTTCCTTGCCCCAGCTGTGCAGCTTTACATGCACCAGCTTGCGTTCGAGCGCCACTTGCCATCGGTAATACAGTGCGATAAATAGAAGCGATATATAATAATACGGCTGTGTCAGCAGGTGTAAGACGGCATTGCCCAGGCTTCCGAGCAGTTCTGGAATCACATTCAAGGCTTTGGTCACGCTCCCTCTATTTGTTAGTGCTTGATGATTGAACATTTATAAAGCTATAGACCAGCTATCTCGCCGTCCGTTTAAGTGTATTGGGTACAACTAAATTCATCTAGTTTACTTGGACGGATTGTTTAATTGTACTTTGTGCAGGTATATATTCAGTTTAGGGCTGTAATCCTTGTTCAGCTGCTTTTTAGTTGTACCCAGTGCAATTAAAGTCCAGCACAAGCGGTTTTGGCGCCAAATAAGTGTACAAAGTGCAAGTATGTCCACACCCATTCAGCAAAGGAAGAGTACGGCATTACTGTTCCTAGAAAAAAAGAAGGCTGACCTGCAGCCTTCTTTTAAGCTTCTCTATTTTTTCGACGCTACCGCCTTAATTTCCTTCCGGACTTCTTCAATTCCCTTGTTCCGCTGATTGTCATTGGCAGAGTCCTGGATGACCTTGATCAGCGCCAATTCCAACGCTTCCGCCGTCTTGGCATTAATAACGCCTGTAGCCTGCAGTTTGGATGCGGCCTGGAATTTCTTCACCGCATTTTTCGTGCCGGTATCGAAATATCCATCCTTCCGGCCGGGTTTATAGCCCAAACCGTCCAGCATAATCTGCGCGCTCTTCACGTCAGTACTGTTCATGTTGTATTGCAAGGTCACGCTTTTATTAATCGGCGCTACTGAAAAATACTCCGGCTGAGCCACGGCGATATCCGGTTTAATCCCTTTACCGTGAATCCATGTTCCGTTCGGCGTCAACCATTTCGCAATGGTGATCTTCAGCAGGCTTCCATCGCCAAGCTGCTTTTCAAAGCTCGTCTGCACCGTTCCCTTACCGAACGAATTCTGGCCGATCAGCTTGGCTCCGGCAGATTGCTGCAAAGCGCCCGCCAGAATTTCCGAGGCGCTGGCACTGCCCTTGTTCATGAGGACAACTACCGGATAAGCCTTGCTCGATCCTTTGGAGGTGCTGACTTCGCGCTGCTTGTCTTTATCCTCTACCTGTACGATAGCCTTGCCTGCCGGCACAAATTGCTCCGCCATTTCAATTACAACTGGAAGCACACCGCCCGGATCATTACGGACATCAATGACAAGCCCTTTTAACCCCTGCTTCTCCAGCTTGCCCAGCTCTTCCTTAAAGCGGTCTCCTGTATTCAAGGAAAACTGGGTCACTTCAATAACGCCTACCCCATCCTTCTCCATGGTTGCGTAGACTGTCTCCAGCTTCACATCATCCCGGGTGATAACAAGCTCTATCGGTTCTGTGGAGCCGGAACGCTGGATTTTCAACGTTGCCTTGCTGCCTTTGGGACCCCGGATTTTGGCAACAGCTGCGTTCAGCTCCAAGCCATCCAGTGATTCTCCATTCACCGATAGAATAATATCCTTCGGCTGGACACCGGCCTTCTCAGCCGGCGATCCCTTGATTGGCGATACTACAACAACCTTGCCGTTATCGGAGGAAACCTCAGCTCCAATTCCTGTGAATGAGCCTTCAATACTCTCCTCAAACTGCTTCGCCGTCTCTTTACCCATATAGTTGGAATAAGGATCACCCAGTGCTTCCATCATGCCGTTAACTGCACCGTCTATAAGCTTTTCCCTGTCTACAGTCTGATAGTAATTGCTTTCAATCAGATCCAGCGCAGTTCCAAGCTTCTGGGATTCCTTCTGCTGAAGTCCACTGTTTGTTATGGCGGATATCAGGCCTTCACCTGCTGCCTGTCCAGAAAAAAGGCTGAAATTACCAGTAAATCCCAGCGTTAGCAAACTACCGCATAGCAGGGCGGCGATAACCATAAACGCCGCTGTGCTTTTTTTAAACATGGTGTCCTCACCTTCCCTTCTTGTCCATCTAGTAAAGCACAACCCAAATCCATCCGGTCAGGAAGGGTATCTCTTCCAGTATATGCCGTAGGCTCCATTAATATTTATAAGACCTCAAATTACAGGTAAGGCATTGGGTCTACTGTTTTACCGTCTATCCGGACTTCAAAATGAAGGTGAGGACCTGTGGAGCGGCCCGTTGAACCTGCCTCGGCAATAACGTCGCCCTTTTCTACCTTATCTCCAACCTTAACCTTAATTCCGCCTTCGCGAATATGCCCGTAAAGTGTCCACATACCGCCGCCATGATCGATAATGACACAATTGCCGTACCCGCCATACCATTCGGCGACGAGTACGGTACCGGAATCAGCCGCATGGATGCTTGTCCCCTGGGGAACCGCAAAGTCAACACCGGTGTGTACCTTGCCCTTTTCCCCCGTAACAGGATGAGTCCGTGGACCGAAAGGGGACGAAATTCTCGCCGATCCTACGGGAAGCAGCATAGGTCCATCCCCTCCTGTATAAGAGCTGGCTACGCTGGAAGAGGAAGATGAGGACTTTCGGGCAGCCGCTCTGCGTGCTGCCTCCGCTTTGGCCGCTGCAGCTTTGCGGGCGGCTTCCTCGGCCTCCAGCTTATCCTTTTGCTGTACCAGCGAAGAACGGTCGCTTGCCAGCTGAACCAGCTTGGCGTCCTGCTCCTCGCTGAGTTCATCTGTCTCATATATTTCCTTATCATAAAAAGCAATCAGTTCCTGCTTTTCGCTTTCCTTCTCTTTCAGCAGACTGCGCTGCGACTCCAGATCCGTATACAGCTGTTTTGCCTGAGCATATTGGCCTTCCAGCTCCTGCTTCTTGCCGATAACCGTCAGTTTGTCCTGTTTATGCTGAACCAGCAGATCCTGATCCTGATCAACGATACTCTTCAGCGAGTCGGCACGATTCAGAAAATCCGTAAAGCTTGTCGAAGATAACAACACGTCAAGGTAAGATACCCCGCCATCCGTATACATCAACCGGACCCGTGATTCCAGCAGCTTCTCCCGTGAAGCTACACGCTGCTCCGCAGACTCGAGCTCGGCGGCAGTCACCTTCAAAGATTCTTCCGTGGAGGCTATTTTGCCGGATATCTTCGTCATTTCACCCTTCACAAGCGTAATCTGACCCAGCACATACTGCAGATTAAGCGTGGTCTTATTCTTGTAGTGTTGGGCTTCCTGATTACGTGAATCAGCTTTCTCCTGCTGTGCCTTGGCCGCTTGCACTTCTTTCTGCAGCTGTTTGAGCTGCTTGTCGATTTCAGCGACACTGGTCTTCTTGGCATATCCGTCCGAGGGCTGGTATATAGTGACAGCCAGCAACATTACAGCTAATCCGGCAGCAATCTTTTTCAACTCGCGCTCCCCATCCTTTACTCTATAAATGAATGAATGATTTCTCTTGCTATACCTTCAAGAACTTCCTAATGGAAACCGTGCTTCCCCATACGCCGATCAATACACCCAGGCCCACCAGCAATCCGCACAGGAACAACCATATATCACCAAAAGATATCAGTTGAAGTCCCAGCATAGGATCTCCCTGCACCGACGCCACCAGACTGCTGTATCCAACATACAAAGCCCCGACAGTGACCAGCGAGCCGATCAGGCCGATCAGCGCCCCTTCTATAAAGAACGGCCAGCGAATAAAATAATTGGTCGCCCCCACCAGCTTCATGATACCGATCTCCTTGCGACGGGCGAGAATCGTTACCCGAATCGTATTGGAAATCAGGAACATGGACATCAGTGCCAAACCCGCTACAAAAATAAAACCGATGTTGCGCACCGCACGGGTGATTTTGAACAAGGTCTCAATTGAACCCTTGCCATACTTCACCTTGTAGATCGGTTTCTCGGCATGTGTCTCGTTGAGCGCCAGAATCTTCTCTGCCACAAACGGAACCGTGGTCGGCTGGACGACCTCTACCCGGAGTGTATCCGGTAGCGGGTTATTGTCTTTATCAAACCCATCTAATAGCTCAGCGGCGTCCTCGCCCAGACTGTCGCGGAACTCCTTCAGACCTTGATCCTTGGAGATAAAATCAATTTTGCTGACCTCCGGCATATTGCCGATTTCATTCTGCAAGGTCTCACGCAGCTTCTGTTCAGTATTCAGAGTCAAATGCACATTAATCTGCACCTGGCTGTCCGCTTTGTCCGCTACTGCATTCACATTCAGAACGAGCAGTATAAATACACCTAGCACGAAAAGAGAGACGACAATGGACGTGATGGAAGCCACCGACATCCAGCCGTTGCGGAATACGTTCTTGAAGCCTTCCCGCACATGTCGCAAGAAGGTTTTAAAATTCATATCCGTATTCCCCTCTCGCCTGGTCTCTGACAATATTTCCGTTCTCTATAGCAAGCACGCGTTTACGCATTTTGTTCACAATGTCCTTGTTATGTGTGGCCATTACAATCGTTGTGCCGCGAAAATTAATCTCATCCAGCAGCTGCATAATCCCCCACGAAGTCTCCGGGTCCAGGTTGCCGGTAGGCTCGTCCGCAATAATAACGGAAGGGTTGTTCACAATAGCGCGGGCTATGGCTATCCTCTGCTGTTCTCCGCCGGAGAGCTGGGAAGGCTCCCGGTTAGCCTTGCTCCGCAGACCGACGAGATCGAGAACCTCGTTCACACGCTTCTTGATGACTTTCTTCGGCGCTTCAATAACCTCCATCGCAAAAGCGACGTTCTCAAAGGCCGTCAATCTCGGCAAAAGACGAAAATCCTGGAACACGACCCCGATATTACGGCGGACGTAAGGGATTTTGCGCGGCTTCAGCTTGCCTATATTAAAGCCTCCTACAGAAATCTGGCCCTTCGTCGGCAATTCTTCTCTATAGATTAATTTCATGAAAGTAGATTTACCCGCCCCGGACGGACCAACGATGTATACGAATTCGTTACGGTCTATTTTTACCGAGACGCCCTGCAATGCATGGGTTCCGTTAGGATAGGTCTTCCACACATCCTGCATTTCAATCATGTTCTCACTTCCTAGGTTATGACATTTTCCGCTTGGGCTTTCGACAACGTACAGCGCAAGCTTCCATAAACTGCAATATTACCGCAACGTATCTATTGTAACAAATCTGTAACTGCTTGAGTACCCGAAAGTTTTGCCTGGTTCTGACATATACATCAAAATAGAGCTCCATAAGCAAGTTTGACTGCCCTAACCCCACAATAGCCGGACCTTTCAGCCTCTTACTAGCCGGGAGCAGCGAAAGTCCTGGTGGCAATGGATTTATCCGCATACCTTTTTATCGGCAACAAATAGAAAATCAGAACCCCGGAGGAGATTTTTGATGAAAAAAATCCACATTGCCCTCATCGCAGCCACGGCCTTGCTCCTGGTAATTTCGCTCGTGTTGGGGGCTCTTCATCTATATATCGGGCAGAGGACGCTGCCCAAAGGTACCACTCTGGCCGGCTGGGAGGTCGGGGGAATGGACAGGGATGGGGTTCGTTCAGAGCTTGCGGAGCAGGTTAAGGCGCTGCATTCACTGCCTCTAGTCCTGACGACAGAGGGGAACACAGAGCTTAAGTTAACGCTGAAGGAAGCAGGCATAACCTATGACGCGGAGCCGTTTCTGCAAGGATTGCAGGAACTTACAGAAGGTGGACTCCTGGAACGTGTTAAGGCCCGCAGAAATTTCCCGCAAGACTGGAGCCTGAGTGTCCACCTGGACATCAAGGATCTGCAACTCAGCCTCAGTCCGGCCTGGGAAAAGGAAACCTTCGGCGTTCCTGTCGATGCCACCCGGCGAATAACAGAGGATGACCGCGTATTGTATACGCCGGAGACATCCTCCCGAAAGGTCGACTGGACGGCTCTGGAGAAGTCACTTCAGGCCATTGTTCCTAAGGATTTCAAGCAGCTGAAGCTGCTGCAGGATAAGGGGATCACTGCCAAGGTGCCGCTGACGGTACTGAAGCCTGCAGTGACGGTAAAGGCCTTGAAGGAAGAAGGAATTGAACGCAAAATCGCGGAATTCAGCACCTCTTTGGGAGCAAGCGGTCCCGGAAGGATCTATAACGTGGACGCTGCTGCTAAAGCCGTTAACGGAACGGTTCTGCCGCCCGGGGGCATCTTTGATTATGGTAAAGCCATAGAAAAAGCGAAGAAGCTGTACGGCTTCCGGGAAGCCCCCGTTATTGTGAACGGAAAGCTTCAGCCAGGTACAGGTGGAGGGATTTGCCAGGTATCCAGCACTCTATACAACGCAGCGCTCCATTCAGGACTGGAGATTGTGGAGCGGCGCAACCATTCCCTCCCTGTCAGCTATTTGCCGAAAGGCCAAGATGCTACGTTCGCTGAAGGTTATATCAACTTCCGGTTTCGCAACAATACCGGCAAATATCTCGTTGTTAAAGCAGCCGTACAGAACCGGAACCTAACCGTGAAAATGTTCGGTACTTTGCCGCGTGACGTAAGTTACGTCATAGAATCAGAGATCGTACAGACCCTATCCCCTGCAGATAAAATTGTGAATGACTCCTCTCTTCCTCCCGGCAGCTTGCGGGTTATTGAGAGCGGCAAAACCGGGTATGTAGTAGAGACCTATATTACCCGTCTTGTTGACGGTAAGCCCATAGAGAAGAAAAAACTGTCGCGTGATGTCTATCGGGCACAGAAGCGCCTGGTAGCTGTTAACAATGCCGGTACGGGCAAAACAACAACCCCGGAGGAAACGCAAAGACCTCTTCTGGAGGATGGTGTAAGCAGCGAATAAGTTCGGAACAGAAAGAAACGGCCAAATCCCGGGGGATTGGCCGTTTTCTTTGTGGAGCTTTTTTTACCTATGGTTTACCTTAAAAATCAATGAAATTTACGATTCAAGGGTAAAGTAGAACCTTAACCTATTCTGAAAGGATGAACATCAAATGACAACAGACTTTGTAAATGAACTAGCCGGGATTGTCCGCAGCGCCCCTGTTGTTTTTGCCTCCCGCAATTGCCGCGAAACACTGCGTGTAATGTTCCAGCATCCGGAATCGAAATGCATCGTCGTGTGCAATGCGGAGAACGAGCCGCTTGGACTTCTGATGAGTGAACGTTTCTTTTTAAAAGCCACCGGCCGCCATGGTGTGGACATGTTCTACAGAGAGCCTGTCGTGAATTTTATGAACCCCAAGCCTTTAATGGCTGACATCGCAACTCCCCTGGAATTTCTCCGGACCGAAGCCGCGACCCGCCCCGATCCTCTCAAGAACGATTGTCTCATTGTGACCCGAAACGGCAAATTTGCCGGTGTGGTTTATACCTCGGATTTGCTCCGTTAATCCCTCTAACCTCTAAAAGTAAATTCCCTCGACATACCGCTTCCCCGGAGCGCTATTCCTTGGCAGCTTCAGCTTCTTTTAATACTTCATAATAAGCTGTAAAAGTAACGTTGGCCGTTAGAATACTGCCAGGGGTTTTTTCGGATCGCTGCTCGTAGGGAAGCTGGAAGCTGAAAGAGTCAATCTGAATCAGGCGGGGAAGAGCGTTCAGCTCCTGCAGCCAATCGTGAATTTGCTGGTAATTCCCCTCCACGACGCCGGTCATTTTGATTTCTTTGACTGTCGGATACTGAGGCTCCTCGGTCCCGTTAATGGCTCCAATCCCGTTTGTATCACTGAGTGTAAACCCTACATCCTTCAGCTTCGCCTTGGTTTTGATTCCAATGGACTGGAAATCGCGAATGAGCTGCTCGCTGCTGTCACCCCTCGGCAGAGCGGCAAGAGCAGCGGCCTGCTCCGAATCCATATCGCTGTTTTGTAGTTCATTCATTTTGTTTTGAATCAATGCATTTTGCTCTTCAAGCTGTGCAATCTCATTCTTTTGTGCTGCAATTTCATGATTGGTAGGCTGAACGCCTAACATGAAAAAGGCAAATAGAATGAGAAACAGCGCCAGTACACCAAGTACAATAGACGAGCGGTACTTATTGATCTGTTCCAACGCTAACCGCCCCCTCTACTGTTCCCGACGTTCCATCCCCCTGCCCCTGTACCAGCTCTTCTGGAGCAATCAGGCTTACCTTGTAAACTGCCGTGTACCTCGTAAGGGATGCTGCAACCGCAGCCGATAAAGACGAAGTGCCAGCAATCGGGCTATCGGTCAACTTTTCTATGGAAGCTTCCACTGCAAAGGACATCCCCCGCAGTTGCTCCAGATATTCAGCGGCTTGATCCATACGCTGTACATTAACCGTCAGTGCCACGGCTTGCTGGTGAATATAATTTATATCTCTAAGCACGGAGCTCTGCGGCAATTTTGCTGTCAGCTCATCAAGGATGGCGGCAGCGTCCGGGCGGTTGCCGATAACCTCGGTTATGACCTCCGTCCGGTCTACCTCGGCTCCTCCGGCACTATTGATCTTGCCGAGTTCCAGCTGCAGCACGGCACTTTGGTCCCGCAGGCCTTCAAGCCTTTCTCCCTGATTCGATATCTGGCCCTTATTGGATGCAAAATATATGCCCGTACCAATCGTCCCCAAAAGCCAGACTCCGACAAGAACGGTCGCCACATACGGAAACAGCAAGGCTTCACGGTCTTCACGGGGCAGCAGATTAATATGGCGTTTAGTGCTGCCGAGCGCTGCTCCTGCCGCGACCCGGTAATTGTTGAGCTCCGGGTTCTTGGCAGCACCCTCGCCAAGCTGGTCCAGGCTGATTGGGGTAATCTCTATCTCCGCCAGCGATTGCCGAAGCTCCTCATGAAGCTGCCGCCGAAGCCCTGTAGAACCGGTAATCAGTACACTGCTGATTCTGGTGGTTCCATCATGCAAGCTGTATTGGTAGAAATTCAACATCCGTGAAATCTCCGCCGTAATTTCTACCATTTGTTCCGGCGACAAGCGCTCCCCTACCTCTTCTACAGTAGCTGCCGCTTCCGTAGCATATTCGGTATTAAGCGGAAAGGCACCGAATGCCGGCTTCTCCTGATGCAGATCATGCAAGCTAATCGTACGGATAAACACGGGATTCCCGCTGCGGAACATGTAGATATCCATCATGGACTGTTCCAGATGGATCAGCATGGTCTCGGCAAAGCTTTTCCCGAGCCCCAGTGCAATACTTCGCGCCAGTGCAGTAGCCGATATTTCAACGCTGCCAATCTGCAAGCCTGCCTTTTCCAGGATACCAATATAATCCTGAATCGGCTTGCGCGGTGCGGCGAATACAAGCAAATGGCTCTCATTCTCGTCCGTTCCTGTGATCACATAATCGTATACCGGATTATCGAACGGCAGATGCAGACCCGTCTCAACCTCGAGCTTCACAAGCTGTTCCAAGTGCTTGTCATTTGTACTGGGAATACTCATTTTGCGGATAATAATCTGTGCCGGAGGTATGGTTAATGAGACCTTTCTACCGCGTAAACCTTGCTTTTTCACCCAAGGCTTGATTATTTCCAGCATCGCTTCGCCATCCGCAACCTGATTTTCAACGATCATGCCTGGCAGCAGGGGGAGAGTCCTTTTTTTGCGGACCTCCCATGACTTATTTTTCTTTAAGCTGATATAGCGAATTCCGGATTCCTCAATGGAAAGACCGACCGCCTTGTGACCCATTCCAAGCATGCTATGGATATCCTCCTAACCGATGAGCGAGAGATACGTGCTGATAATAAATGAACCATAACCGTAGGCGATTAGCGTGCCGGCCGCAAGCCAGGGGCCAAACGGAATCGGCTGTTTTCGTTTTACTACACCAAACAAGATGAACAAACCACCAACGACGCTCCCCAGTAGGCAAGCAAGCAGAAAAGCCAAAATAACATTCGGAAAGCCAATAACCCCACCCAGCAGTGCGAACAGCTTGGCATCCCCCATTCCCATTCCACCCAGCAGAGCAAACGGCAATATGAGGCAGCCACCCAGCACCGCTCCCAACAAGTTATGCCCTAGCGGCCCTTTTGCAAATAGCGGAACCAGGACAACGAACAACGGCAGGAAGAACAACAGGACCTTGTTAGGGATCAGCATATACTTCAAATCGGCCACCGTCACGATAACGGATAGACTAACGAGTAAAAAACCGAGCAGTCCTTTTCCTGTAAAGCCAAATTGCAGGTACACCCACAGGAATAGCAGCCCTGTTGCCGCTTCTCCAAGCGGATACAATGACGACACACTGGTCCCGCAGTATGGGCACTTGCCTCTGGACAGAAGATAGCTGAACACCGGGAATAAATCGCGATGTTTGAGCTGTGTATTACAGTTAGGGCAATGTGACGGTGGATGCAGCAGCGATTCCTTCGCAGGCACCCGTAGCCCCACTACGTTATAAAAAGAGCCCAGAATCAGTCCGAGCAGGGTGATATAGGTTGCGATAAATATCGTCATGGCGGTTAGGTTCGCTTTCTGGAATTTTAAAAAAGGAATCGGAATGGTCCGATTCCTTTGGGAGTTAAAATCATTATTGAATATAAAATTTATCTAGTTGTAGATGGTTTGCCACTCATTACTTCATCAGCAGTAAATGGTGTAGGATCTGTAGTTGCAGTAGTAGTTATTGTTACTTGATTTAATGAACCGTCTGTGTTAAATGTTACGCTACCTCCATCAATTTCATCTTTAGTACTAGGCAAATAAAGAGGATCTTCCAGATAGCCTTTACCTTGTAGAGAACTAGCAGTTGCCTTGGGTCCTATTGTTATTGTTAAACCTGTAGTTGAAGTTGATGTAAATTTGCCCTCTAATTCAGACGTTACATATAACCGAGCAGCATCATAGACTTGTCTAGCAGTAGCCACATCCGCATCTTTTCTGGATTTGCTGATTATATTTGTAATCATAGGCACCGCAATCACCGAAATAATCCCTAAAATAACAATAACAGCCAGCAACTCAATGAGCGTAAAGCCCTTCTGATTTTCTTCTTTGCTTAATCTTTTCTTTAATGCTTGTGCCAACATATCAAATCCCCCTAAAAAGTTTAGTATTAGAATCATCCCTTACAGCGCCGAAACTAGTTCAATCAGCCCCATAAGCCAAGAGTGTGGTTCCGATAGAAGCGGTATCCTACCTTAATGTCATTCCCTGTTGTCTTACCTGAATAGAAATAGCTCGTCCTATCATCCAGCACTTGCGAAAGCCTGAATCGCTCCCGCTCCGCCTTCTCGGCGTCACCCCTCTCAATATATACAAGGAACCACAAGGTTTACATATTCCCATAAAGACTAAACATTGGCAGCATAATGGAGGCGACAATCACACCCACCACACCCGCCAGAAAAGCAATGAGCAGCGGCTCCAGCAGCGACTTTAGGCGGTCAACAGTGTTCTCTACGTCCATTTCGTAGAAATCGGCTACTTTGGAGAGCATGGTGTCCAGCGCTCCGGTTTCTTCACCGATGGCAATCATCTGGGTGACGAGAGGCGGGAATACCCATGCCTTTTTTAAAGGCTCCGAAAGTGGATTGCCCTGCCTGAGAGAATCACCTGCACTGCGTATATAGCGCCCGATCACCTTATTTCCGGCTACTTCCTCCACAATCGTTAAGGATTGCAGAATAGGTACCGAACTGGCATAAAGGGAAGAAAAGGTGCGTGTAAACTGGGCTATGGAGCCTTTTTGGTTCAGCTTCCCGAACACCGGGATTTTCAGCTTGGCGTAATCAAGGGCATAAGCCCCCTTCTCCGTCCGTTTGATAATCTGATAAGCAATCATCAGCGCCAGAATAGCCAGCAGCCAGAAGTACCACTGGCCTTGGATGCTTTTGCTAAGTGCCAGTACCATCTTCGTTATGGCCGGAAGCTCCGCATTCATCGATTCGAACATCGACACAAACTGGGGTACAATCGCCCACAGCAGATACACAACTGCACCAACAGCCATAACTCCGACTGTAATGGGATAAGTTAATGCTGATTTGATTTTCTCGGTAGTACTGTGCTGCTTCTCAAAAAATATCGCCAGCCGGTCCAGCGTACCTTCCATATCACCGGATTCCTCACCGGCACGAATCATGCTGACGAACAGCGGCGGAAAAATCTTTTTGTGATCCTGAACAGCCTGAGAAAATGCTATTCCCCGCAGCAGGTTGGAGTTTACATCCTGCAGCGCTTTACGCAAGGGCTTGCTCTCTGTCTGTTCTGCCAAAATACGAGTTGCATCGACAATGGACACCCCGGCACGGATCAGCGTGGCAAACTGTCGGCAATAAATGATGAAATGGATTGTTTTGACCGGGTTGCCGATATAAATATCCATCGATAGAATGGACGTCTTTCGCTCTGCCAATGAAAAAACGGTAAGGCCCCGCTTCCGCAGTTCATCCATAGCCGTGGGCTTATTGGTTGCGGTCAGCGTTCCTTTAATCGCCTTGCCGGCAGATGTTCTGACCTGATATTCAAAAAGAGGCATCAGCTAGTCACCTCCGCCAAGTACGCTTTAGCCGCTTCCGGTTGGATAAGCCCCAGCGACAAATATTCACGGATGGTCATCTCCAGCGTATGCATACCGAGCGAGCGCCCCGTTTGCATTACATTCTTAATCTGATGGGTCTTTTCTGTGCGGATAAGATTGGCGACTGCAGGTGTATTCACCAGAATTTCCGTTGCGCATAACCGCCCCCGGCCTCCTGCTCTTGGAAACAGCCGCTGACTTACAACTGCCAATAACACGGAAGCCAGCTGCGAGCGAATCTGCCCCTGCTGATGTCCCGGAAAAGTGTCGATAATCCGGTCAATCGTCTGCGGCGCATCCGTCGTATGCAAGGTAGCCATAACGAGATGTCCGGTCTCAGCAGCGGTAACTGCAGCGGTGATGGTCTCCAGGTCGCGCATCTCTCCGACAAGAATAACGTCCGGATCTTGGCGCAACGCCGCCCTCAGTCCGTTGGCGAAGCTGGCCGTATCACTGCCGACTTCACGCTGATCAATCAGGCAGGTGCCGTGGCTGTGCAGAAATTCGATTGGGTCTTCCAGCGTTACAATATGCTTGCGTTCTGTTTTGTTAATATAATTGATCATTGCTGCCAGCGTAGAGGATTTGCCGCTGCCCGTTGGTCCCGTCACCAAAATCAGCCCTTGCGGCTTCTTCGAAAGCGAGGATAACACCGGCGGAAGCGACAGCTGCTCCAGACTTGGAATTTCGGCCGGAATCGCCCGGGCGGCAATGCTTATTCCGCCCCGCTGACGGTAGACATTCACACGAAATCGTACGCCGTTATCGATTGGATAAGAGAAATCCATCTCTCCCGCGTTATGGAAGGCTTCACTGCGTTCACTGCCCAGCAGAACTTGAGCCATCTGTATCGCTTCATCCGGGGTGACCGGGCCACCTTCCAGCGTACTCAGACTGCCGTCGATACGTATAACCGGAGGAGAGCCGACGGATATGTGCAGATCGGAAGCTTTGGAGGAATAAGTCATGTGCAGCAGCTGTGTAATATCTCTTATGGGTGATGGCATTGTCTGCTTCCCTCCTGAAAAGTTGTGCTCAGAATATAACCTAATTTAATGCGAGACTGTCTCCCGCATAACCTCCTGCAGGGTCGTTACCCCCTGACTGACCTTCAGAAATCCATCGTCCATCAGTTGAACAAACCCACTCCTCTTCGCAGCAGTCCTGAGTTCTTCAACCGAAGCCGAATTCGTAATTAACTGGCGCAAATGATCATCAATGGTCAGTACTTCATGAATGGCAACCCGACCACGGTAGCCCGTAGTGTTGCAACTGCCGCAACCACGGCCACGATGCAGCATATCTGCCGGAAGGCCGTTAGTGCGGAGCATAATCGACTCCTGCTCGGAGGGCTTATACGTTTCTTTGCAATCGGAGCATATTTTACGGACCAGGCGCTGGGCCACAATCCCGATCAGTGATGAGGCAATAAGATAAGGCTCCACACCCATATCCCGCAGCCGCGAGATGGTGCTTATCGCATCATTCGTATGCAGCGTGGACAATACAAGATGACCCGTTAAAGAGGCGCGGACCGCAATTTCCGCCGTTTCTGTATCCCGTATCTCCCCCACCATCACGATGTTCGGATCCTGACGCAGAATCGACCGGAGTCCAGCCGCAAAGGTCAGCCCGATCGCCGGGTTAACATGAACCTGATTGACGCCTTCCAGCTGATACTCCACCGGATCTTCAACCGTGATAATATTGGCGCTCTCCACATTAAGCTGATTAAGCGCAGAGTATAATGTTGTGGTCTTCCCGCTTCCCGTTGGTCCTGTGATGAGCAGGATTCCGTACGGGCGGGCGATCATTTCCTTAAAAGCCTCTGCGTTGCTATCACTAAAGCCCAGAGAATCTACAGATTTCACCCCGGTGCTTAAATCAAGCAGACGCAAAACGATTTTCTCACCGTGCATGGTCGGCAGCGAGGATACACGGATATCGATCATTTTGTAATCCAGCTGCATCTTAATCCGCCCGTCCTGCGGCAGTCGCCGTTCAGCAATGTTCAAGCGGGCCATAATCTTCAGCCGGGCTGTGATAAAACCCTGCATCTGCTTGGGAATCATCCGCTCCGTCCGTAATGAACCATCGATCCGGTAGCGGATGGAGAGGTTATTTTCACCCGGATCCACATGAATATCAGACGCCCGCAGCGCTACCGCCTGCTGGATCATCTGGTTCACCAGACGCACAATAGGAGAATCCTCGTCCGTTATCTCCGTCTCTTCTATTTCTTCTTGCGTCGGCAATTCCACCATCATCTGGCTCATGGAATCACGCATGCCATAGTGACGGGCTATTGCCCGCTGCAGCTCATCCCTTGTGGATATAGCGGGTTCAATCTTGAAGCCCGTACTCATCCGCAAATCTTCTATCGCAAAATAATCAAGAGGGTCCGCCATCGCTACCATCAGCTTGCCGCCCTCTTTCAGGAACGGAAGCACCTGATAACGCTTGGCCATACTCTCGGGAATAATCTGAGTGATAGCCGGGTCAATCTGATATTTAAACAGGCTAACGTGCGGAATACCCAGTTGAAATTCCAGCACTTCAATTAACTGCTGCTCTGTAATATAGCCTTGTGAGATAAGCAGATCCCCGAGCTTGCGCTTCGTTTTGCGTTGTTCTCCAAGAGCTTCAAGCAGTTGCTCCTGCGAAATGATGCCATTCTCTACCAGCAGGTCTCCCAGTCTCTTCTTCACAATAGCCAAATCACTCAACTCCATGCTGTGTAGGTTATAATTTCATATCGGCTGCATTAATTGATATTTTTAGGAAAAAACAAAGAAAATCCAACTTCATTTTTGCTGAAAATTGTCCGATAAACCTATTATGTATCCTATGTATTTTTCATGTGTGACGGATTTGATAATCTTCCAAAATTCCGGGTCCATAGTCCCGTATTTTTGGGTATTTTTACATATAAAATCATTGCCTATCATTGGTCTATGTCCTAGAATGATATATAGCATAGAATGGATAATTTTACAACGACATGTCGCTCCATAACTGTCGGAGCAAATCATAAATTGAACTTGCGTGGCGAAAATTGTCATTACATTACCATCGGGGAGAGATTGCAATGAAGCTTGTCCGCAATAAAGCACTGTACCTTTTTTCAGGCCTCACGCTGCTCATTCTGTTGCTTATTATACCGATTAGACACTTTATCTTGAACGTAGAGGCCACCGGGGAGACATACAAGATCCGGATGCTGGAGATTACGGACAGTGGAACTACTGAATTAGGCACGCTGAGTCCCACCAGATCTCATATAACCGTTGACACCATGAGCATGAAGAGCTTCGTCGCGCTGCGCGATGATCTGGATGGCAAGTACGATGCTGTCTACATCGGCAGCGGAACCTACAGCACTAGCGGTGTACAGGGCAGAACCCACAACACCAAATCCGTAATGAACGATATCACGGAGCTGAAGGCCGATGAAATCACCGATTATTTTATTAATAAGGGCCTGTACGTTTTTATCCATGAAGGTCCGTTTGTGAACCAGACAGCAGCCCAGCGCGGCATTCTGTATAACACCTTTAATACCTACCGGTCCGCCACTCCTAGATCCAATGTTGTTTTCCTTGACAGCACCAAGCTGGGCACGATGATCACGGACCTCAATAACGGGGATTCCACCTACCTCTCAGGCTTGCAGCGGCGGCCGCGTCTGGAGATTACCAATGAAAACGCGATTATCGACTACACAGATAACCCTGATCATATGTATCAGGCCGGCAATGTGCTTAACTTCAACTTCAATATTTCCAACGTGACCAGTCTTGAGAACCGTCCGATTCTGGCCAAGCTGTACATGGGGGTCGACAAAGCCGTCAAAATGACCGATGAACAGCTCGTTGCTACCACCACGCTTACACAGGGTGTTAGCGGTGAAATCTCCTATAGACTGCCAAAGACGTATTCAGGCCTGCTCTATTGGAAGCTTGAGATCGTGGATCAACTGAATCCATACGAATTAAAAGACTTTGATACAGGTACCATCCGTTTTCGAGGGAAGAAGACTGTAGTGAATATTTTGCAGGTCATGCCTAACTCAAGTAACGCAAGCAGTTTGCTTAGCAGTGCAAACATGAATCAAAGCTTCCTGAACACAGACGACTATGAACTCAAGATCACCCCCAAATCCATGGATGAGTTCAATGCTCACGTTGCTGCTAATGTGAACAGCACACCGCGTTACGGCTTAAACGGCACTTATGATATGATCATTTTCGGATTCCGGGATGTCTATAACGATAATGCTCCGATTAGTGATACGGCTGCCGATGCGGTAACGAATTTCATTCAAACCACCAAGCAGAGCGTCATGTTCACACACGATACGGTGTACAGAAACTCAAATAGAGACTCAAATACCTGGGTGACCCGTTTTAAGACGATTACCGGCCAGATTGAACCGGAGACAAATTTGGGGTTAAATGCCCCGAATAAATCCACCCGGGTGAAGCCTGTGAATGACGGGCTTTTATCGCAGTATCCTTTTGACTTAAGTAAGCTTTATCCCACAGATGGGACCAATAACCTTGCACTCAATAAAGTTGCCATAACGCATGATCAGTACTTTACGCTGGATTTAACCGATCCGGAGGTCATTCCCTGGTTTAACATTGAAAGTGAGTCGAGCAGCAATGACAGACGGGATGTTGACGACAGCTGGAACCATTACTACACCTATTCCAAAGGGAACGTCACCTACTCCGGCTCTGGGCACTTTTTCTCTGCGGAATCAAATGTTCAATTTCCGGTCTGGGAACAGCGATTGTTCGTAAATACGATGTACCGTGCTTTTACGGGTGCGAACCATGCTCCGGATATTACCGTTCACGCTCCTCTGGATAACAGCGTAAAGCCTTCTTACCAGGATACTCTTGAGGTTAGCTATACTCTTGATGACTGGGATTTCAAAGATAAGAACCTGTTAACAAGCATTAAGTTCAAGCAAGGCAATAACTACCTGCAGAATTTCAAAATGGATGAAACGACCGTCGTTTCGGGACAAACAGTTACGAAGACCTTCAATAACCCGCTTCCCGCCGGCGGAAGCTTTCAGATTGAGATTACAGCCAAGGATAGGCAAGGAGCCGTTTCTACCAGTACTATCCATGTAAATGTAGAAAGGGTAACGTCCAATCTTACAATTAACCGTACACTTTCATCTGACACAGTGGAACGGGGAACACCAGTAGCGATAAATTATACAATTTCACCGAATGTGATTCCGTATGACGTAGTTCCTCCCGGAGAGCAGGGAATGGAGTCTCTTGTCATCTCCAATCTTCAGTATACGGAGACTTTCCCGCCAAAGCTTGAGATCTCCGAGCCACTGCCCTCAGGAACTGTTAAGAGCGGAACGCTCGATACGGGCTACACTTTAACGAGAAATCTTAGCAATATAACTTACCAGTTGTCCGAGACAAATGGCGTTAAGACCTATGTGCCGGATGCGAATCAATCTGTTAGATTCAGCCTGGAGGTTATCCCGCAGGAGAAAAATGTATATATATTGGACAATTCCCGGCTGGTTTTTGAAGATATTCACTCGGTGACCGCGCCCTCCCCGGCTATTGATCCCGCAGCGCCATTCGGGATAGCCGGTGGTTATAACGTATTTATTCTCGACAATGCAGTCCAGAGCGCCAATGTCGAGGGAACTATGGCCGTAGGCGGAAATCTGACATTTAGCGGCAATCACCTGTATAAAGATAATAGCAGCGATACCAACGATAACAATAGCAACAATGACAATGACAATGACAATGACAATGACAATGACAATGACAATGACAATGACAATGACAATGACAATGACAATGACAATGACAATGACAATGACAATGACAATGACAATGACAATGACAATGACAATGACAATGACAATGACAATGACAATGACAACTATACAGAAGATGTAGTGGTTGTCGGCGGAAATTTAACCCTTTCTGCCGGATCTATTAACGGAAATGCTGTTGTAGGCGGTACAGCTAATGTTATTGAAAAGGGCAACGGGAATGGCAACGGAAATAGCAAAAAGGGCATTCAGGGTACCGTTAAAAAGGGAACCCCTATTAATTTTACTGCAGCCAAGCAGTACTTGCTCAACCAATCCGATGCATTAGCCGCAATGCCTGCTAACGGCAATACCACTGGAGATTCAAGGATTACGTTTACAGGTACTGATAGGACACTTAATGTATTCAGGGTTACGGGAAGACAAATCAATAATGCCAATTCTATTCAAGTGAATGCTCCTACGTCATCAACGGTAATCATCAATATTACGGGAACCGACAATGTAGAAATATCTAACGGAACTTCATTATCCGGCCTGGCCCGCTCTAATGTCCTCTTTAACTTTAATCAGGTAAGAAATCTTACTATGTCTGGCTCCAAGGGCTCTGTTCTGGCTCCAAGAGCGGCTATCCATCTCTCGAACAATTCTGTATTCGGAAACTTGGTTGGCGCTTCCCTGGACAGCTCCAGTGCCTTCAAATGGGTGCCTTTTGAAGGCACTGTGCGGCCTGCTGCGACAGAACAAACGACTTCTGTACCTGCACAGCGCACGCGAGTGGTTATGAAATTTTCGGATGTTCTGTTCCGTGCCGTTGTTAAAGTAACCAGCGTGAGTCTTGTCGAAACCACCACGATCCGTGTAGGAGGTACGCAGACGCTCATTCCAACTATCACTCCGGATGAGGCGGACGAGAAATCGCTTATCTGGACATCGGACCATCCAGATATCGTCACAGTGGATGATAACGGAACCATAGTCGGTATAACAGAAGGTGTAGCAGTCATTTCTGCAACGACTACAGACGGCAGCAATAAAACAGCTAGGGCAACCATTAATGTAGTTTCACCTACCTTGACCATACTTGGTCCGAATGATGCTATTGTCGGTAACAATGTTTCATTGGAAGCTTTATATCTAACTGCGGGAGAATCCATCACCGGTTATTCGTGGTCAATCAAGTCCGGCAGTAATTCGGCTGACGCCACAATCACGAAAGACGCAGAACCGGCTATAGGCAGCAAGGCGACCCTGACAGCCAATCAATCCGGCACAGTGACGATTATTGCAAAGGTGTTAACGGACCAGAGTCCTAATGGAGCCTTCACCCGTGAGCATACGATTACCATCAACAATCCACCACGTATGATCGTCATCAACGGCCCGGCTTCTATTGATGAAGGCAGAACAGAACAGTACATCGTGAGAGTTATCAGCCCATCCAATGCTGATGCTGCCAGCTTCACCTGGACGATTAGGGACAGCGATACAGCTTTTGTAACCAAAACTCAGGGAACTGACAGCACCGTCATCTCACTGCTCGGCAAAAAGCCGACTGAACTCGGGCAACCCATCATCCTGACCGTAACGACCAGCGGACCTAACGGAGACATTATAGCTACAAAGGAAATCACTGTGGGACTGCAATTGCTGTCTCTTTCCCTTTCAGGAGTTGACCCTCTTAAAGTAGGGAACAGCCATGACTTAATCAGTGGAAGAAACCTGACAGCTACATCTGTAACCGGATTTGGAATCTCCTTGGATAAGTTAAACGGAAAGCTTACATGGAGCAGCGACAATCCAGGCATAGCCTCCATCTCTTCCGGTGGAGTAATAACCGGTAAAAGCAAAGGAAAAACCAAGATAACTGTATCCTATATAGATAACCCTGCCATTAAAGCATCAATTAATGTGACTGTCGATAATGGCGACCGCTATTAGCCAAAAAGAATAATACAGAAATCCCCCGAACCGCAGCCGGTTCGGGGGATTCTTTTACCTAATACTATTCCAGCTCCAAATCTCCTACCCGGATGTTGATCGCTTTAACACGTGGTAGGCCAGCGTTCTGGGCGGAGAAAACGGTGTTGTCATACTCTGCTTTAAACCGAACCAGGTTGGGATTCTCGGTAACATTAATCTGACCTGTCCCGGCTAACGCCTCCCCCCTCACGGCATAGATGGTCAAATTCTCTTTGGCAAAAAATCCACCTCTCAGTGAAAAGATAGAGCCGACACCGTACAGCTCGGCACTCGAATCCGTATAGAAAAAAGCGGCAATGGGTGTAACCGATCCCTTAAAAGCTGTAAGGCGGTTGAACAAAATCGGACCTTGGGAGAGCAATACAAGCTGTCTGCCGCCAAGCCCGGTAATATCGGCATCCTCGACGGTTGTTGAGTAGTTCGAGCTGTCCGAGTCCTCCTCCAACACATACACGGTGCTGTCAAACTCAGCCACGCCCCTGATTGTCACTTTTCCGGTAACCAGCATATTGGCTTTGATCTTGGCGGGAATATTCGAATTGAAGCTTTCAATGTTCAGGTCTCCGTCGACTATAAACCAGTGTTTCCCTGAAGAGTCTTCTTTGCTCTCATATATGATTTTGGATACATCCTGATCATTCAGCGTTAGATTCCCATCATAGATTACGGACTCCCGAAGGGATCCCAGACTGTCCAGCAGACCCAGATAGTTTGTCTTGTCTACCTCATACTTGGCCTTCCCCGCTTCCGTATTGTCCGTAAGCACTGGCCTGATCAGGTTACTTTCAGTCAGCTCCTTAAAATCCTTATTCTTCAGGTAAGCGGCCAATCCACCGTTGTCCAGAGCAGCACGTATCAACTGACGGTCAGGCCGGGCGTTTGAATCCTCCATCGCTTCTACAACTTTATCAATAAAGGATTCCTTGACGTTGACCTGCACGAATTTGCGCTGGCTGCGGATCTTCACCTGATTTTGCGGGATAGTTCCGGTCACACCCTCAGCTTGCCCGGCGGTTAGAGGCTTACGGTCATCCGTATAATAGTAAACTACATTATTCAGTGACTGAACATGAGCCTCACCGTTCAGAACGGCGTAGGATTGTGAAGTATACGTATTAGGAACCCCTCCATACATATACTTAACCTGTTTATCAAATATCAGCTGCCCGCCCGCATAGATATTACCGTTAATCTCAGGAGAGCCATTAATCGTAAGATCGCCTTCTGACCCTAGCGTATAATTAAGAAAGTCAGGAAAGGTATCTACATAGATTACTTGCTTCAGATTCCTCTGGACTCCGTTCAAATCCGCTTGGGAAGTCAGTGTTATTTGGTATTGATTGGGCTTAGCCGGGTCTGGAATCTCCCATTCCGCATCCATAATTCTGCTGCTTCCGCCCTCAAGAGTTGTTGTCGTCATTAACCCGCTCTTTTTATCATTCAAAGTATCCAAAAAAACCTGTATGCTATCCTCCAGCTGATCTTTGCTCATATCTGCGCTTCGGTCGACCAGACCGTTCAGGTTTGCCGTAATATAAGCGACCCCTTCGTCCAATGTTTTCTCCGCCAGATGCAAGCTTTGCACATCATTCTCACGGGTTTCCGTCCGCTGGGCGCCGCCAACGGCTGCACTCAGTACACTGAGTCCGAGGATGGTCAGGAGCAGAATTACGAACATGACCAATATTAGGGACGAGCCCTGTTCGGCCCGCAGACGCTGCAGGCTAGCTTGCCAGATTTGGGTATGCATAGACCGCTGAGACTGTTGTGACATCCCGTAAAGACCCCCTAAAACCCAAATTTACTGTCTAAAACCATTTCATACGGCTTGCCGTCATAAATCTGTGTAAGCACCAGATGAATATCAATCAGCCCGGTCTGGCAGGGTTCATTGATCCGGCACAGTCTGCCGTCGGGTAGGCTCGAAACCAGGGTAGAACCCGTTAGCTCTGAATTCACAGCCGTAACACGCTGAGTTGAGGCATCACTCAGGATAAGCTGAGTCTTACCGTCTTGACCCTGATCGGGGTCTGCCGCTTCCTCTACGAGCTGTATCCATTTCTCTTCACTGCTGCCCTTGGTCAACTTGATTCCGTTGCCGGTGTTCTCCACCTTTTCGGGACCAAAGGTATACATCTCTGTGATAATGGAGGACATCAGGATATCCGCTTCATCCCGGAGAGAGTTCTCTATAGTGATTTTATGATAGCTGCGGAATCCGAACATGGTCACCATGGTGATGATCCCGACAATCATGGAGAACAATGTCATGGCCGCGATCATTTCAACCAAAGAGAATCCCTGCTCTGATTTCAGGCGGTTAGCGAATTTTCTCATCCGTAATATATCCCTCCACCACTGTAGTGTACATTCGGGCGTCGGGCCCTCTCGGGCCTGTTACCTCAACTTTAACCGGGCGCAGAAAAGGAGCCATCTCCTGCTTCATTGCTCCCGTCCCATCGCCGAGAGTGGTATCTGTCCCACTGAGCATTTTATCGTACAGATCCTTTTGAAAAGTTACATTAACCTCGTACTGGATTCCGTTCACCTCAGGATTTAACACAACCGCCAGCGCTTCCGCATTGCTCGAATCCGCCCCATCCCCGAAATAACTGATATAGCTGCAGCTTAGCTCAGGTCTGCATTCGGATGCCGATATTGTCGTATCATTGTCGAATAGGGCCTTCATCTTCTCAAAATCCTGCTTCTCCATATAAAAAAGCGCATTCCGCGCCAGATTGACCATGATCGTCTTATTCTGGTTCGTCTTCGAGTACGACAGCGCATTGGTGAAATAGGACGTAAGCACCAGCGAGACAATCGACAAAATAACGACAGCCGCAAGGACTTCGACTAAGGTAAACCCCTGTTCCTGCTTCCGGCCCGGGTGCATTCTGCTTCCGCCTCTCTATTAATCTACCATTCCATTATATTCCGTGATTACTAACACCAGCAATGCTCCGCGACATAATAATCTGGAGATTCATACAATTTATATCGGTTTTAGGCTGTGCTATCATTTGGGCGGAGAGGGGGATTATTGAAAATGGCTTTGATAGAATGTCGTTTTTACTCAGAAGTACTTGGACTCAGTACCTCCATGACGGTTATTTTGCCGCAAAAGACTACCACACAAATCGGAATGAGCAATGTATCGCGGGGTGAGCTTCATCCTACATTGTACTTACTGCATGGCTTGTCTGACGATGATTCCATCTGGCTTCGCAGAACTTCCATTGAACGGTATGTGGCTGAAATGGGAATTGCAGTCGTGATGCCTCAGGTACATCGCAGCTTTTATACGGATATGGCTTCAGGAGGCAAGTATTGGACCTTTATCAGTGAGGAGCTGCCTGCGCTTGCGCGTTCATTCTTCCCGCTGTCGCCTAAACGTGAGGATAACTTTGTAGCCGGGTTGTCGATGGGCGGTTACGGAGCGTTCAAGTTGGGTCTGCGTAAGCCGGATACGTTCGCCGCGGCAGCAAGTTTATCGGGAGCACTGGATATGGCCCACCATTTCATGAACTGGGATGACTCTACAGCGAGAACCAGAGAGTATGAGCTGATCTTTGGTACAGGGGATATCGCCGGTACAGATGATGATCTATTGTGGCTGCTGCAGCAGCATGATGCTTCGGAAGGCCCCAAAACGGCACTGTATCAATGCTGCGGCACGGAGGATTTCCTGTATAAGGATAACCTCGTATTCCGCGATGCCTGCCGCCAGACCTCGTTATCCCTCACCTATGAGGAAGGTCCCGGCGAACATGAGTGGGGCTATTGGGACACCAAAATCCGCGATGTTCTGGCTTGGCTGCCTTTGAAAGGCAGTAATTTATAAAAAGGTTTTAGCAAAAAAAACGACTGTCTCCCACCGCTCTCTCTCGAAGAGCCTTCGGGCTGACAGCCGTTTTTATTGTTTTTACACCTTAAATCGCTGCGTTGCTATGCTTCACTACCCACTCGTTTGCTTCGAGCAAGGCCTGCTCAGCGCGCTCTATGGCAGCCTTCACTTGGACAGTAGCCGTACCGCCGTAGACGTTGCGTGCGTTAACCACTGCTTCCGGCTGCAGCACGGCATAGATATTCTCGTCAAAGAGAGGCGAGAACTGCTTAAATTCCTCCAGCTTCAAATCCAGCAGGAACTTGCCTTCATTGATGCAGTAGAGCACCGTTTTGCCGATAACTTCGTGCGCTTGGCGGAAGGGAAGTCCTTTGCCAACCAGGAAGTCTGCGATGTCTGTCGCATTGGAGAAATCCGTGTTGACGGCTTCGCGCATCCGACTCTTGTTCACCTTCATGGTGGCGATCATCGGCGCGAACAGCTGAAGAGCTCCTGTCAGCGTAGTTACGGTATCGAACATGCCTTCCTTGTCTTCCTGCATATCCTTGTTGTACGCCAGCGGCAGCGACTTCAAAACGGTCAGCAGACCGATCAGGTTGCCATAGACACGGCCTGTTTTGCCCCGAACCAGCTCCGGTACATCAGGGTTCTTCTTCTGCGGCATAATGCTGCTGCCCGTGCAGAAGGCATCATCCAGTTCGACAAAGCTGAATTCAGTGCTGCTCCACAGCACCAATTCTTCGCTGAGACGGGACAGATGCGTCATTACAAGAGCGGCATTTGCCAGGAACTCCACGATAAAGTCACGGTCACTTACCGCATCCAGGCTGTTCTCATATACGCTGTCGAAGCCAAGCTGTTCGGCCACAAAATGACGATCAATCGGAAAAGTAGTTCCCGCAAGCGCTCCGGCTCCCAGCGGCAACACGTTGATACGCTTGTAGCTGTCCTTCAGGCGCTCCGCATCACGGCGGAACATGGACACATAGGCCAGCAGGTGATGTGCGAACAGAATCGGCTGAGCCCGCTGCAAATGCGTGTAGCCGGGGATGATCGTTTCGACGTTATCTTTTGCCTGCTCGATCAGTGCTTCCTGCAGCGCATGCAGCAGACCTGTCAGTTCAACCACATGATGACGCAGATATAGGTGCATGTCGGTAGCGACCTGATCGTTGCGGCTCCGTCCCGTATGCAGCTTGCCGCCGACAGGACCGATCTCCTCAATAAGATGCTTCTCGATGTTCATATGAATATCCTCGTCAGATACGGAGAAAACAACCTCTCCCGCACGGACCTTTTCAAGGACCTTGTTTAGTCCACTCTTGATTGTCTCTACATCCTCTTGCGGTAAAATCCCGCATTTGCCCAGCATCGTAACATGCGCCAGACTGCCCTGTACATCCTCTTCCGCCAGAGCTTTATCAAATCCGATAGAAGCCGTGTACTCCTCCACCAGCTTGTTGGTTCCTTTGGTAAAACGTCCGCCCCATAGCTTGCTCACCTGCTGCTCCTCCTTCTTGGACGCCAGAGGGCCGCTCCTGTCCTGGCGGGAGGAACGGCCTTCGTGGTATCCGATTTGAAATTTTGTTAAGGTACCAAATGAACGGATGACTTGTTTATAGGGATATCCGTAACTGCGGTGAATGTTTGGACTTCCGATCGCTGTTAACCTCTGATTTCTTGAATTGAACCGCTGCTCGGTTGAAATCTGAGGTTAAAGGCGAACGCTGCCGCTTCTCCAGTTCCAAAATTCCCCTTCGTTACTTCCATCCTTCTTCCATGGTTATAGTTCATTTAGTATGAGCCAAAACTTCCTCGATGTTTTAGCTTTTATCAGATCCTATTTCAGTGGCTCAGACCACACTTATTTCGCAGACTCCGCCACACCCGCAGATACCTTAAGACGCAGTGCATTCAAACGGATAAAGCCTGTCGCATCCCCTTGGTCGTACGCTTGCGTTGGATCAGCTTCCATTGTCGCGATATCCGGGTTGTAAAGACTGACCGGACTCTTCACGCCAGCGCCGATGATATTGCCTTTGTATAGCTTGAGACGCACGGTACCTGTTACGTTTTGCTGGCTCTCCGTTACAAGTGCCTGCATCGCCAGACGCTCAGGAGCGAACCAGAAGCCATTGTAGACCAATGTACTATAACGGGTAATCAGGCTGTCGCGCAGGTTCATCACTTCGCGGTCCATCGTAATGGATTCCATTTTGCGATGAGCGGTGAACAGGATCGTACCACCCGGAGTTTCATATACGCCGCGGCTCTTCATGCCGACGAAGCGGTTCTCAACCATATCGACGCGTCCAATACCGTGCTTGCCGCCCAGCTCGTTTAGTTTCTCCATGACCTGCAGTGGGGACAAGGACTCGCCGTTCAGCGCAACGCAATCTCCCTTCAGGAATTCCAGCTCCAAATATTCCGCTTGATCCGGAGCATCCTCAGGGGAATTGCTCAGCAGGAACATTTCTTTGTTCTCCGGTGCACTCGGATCGAACCAAGGGTCTTCCAACACGCCGCTCTCATAGCTGATGTGCAGCAGGTTGCGGTCCATGGAATACGGCTTCGCCGCCGAAGCCTGAACCGGAATACCATTTGCTTCCGCATAGGCGATCATTTCCGCGCGGCCCGGGAACTGGCTGCGGAACTCCTCCAGCCGCCAAGGTGCGATAACCTTGATACCGGGTGCCAACGCCGCTGCACCAAGCTCAAAGCGCACCTGGTCGTTGCCTTTTCCTGTTGCGCCATGCGCAATAGCCGTTGCACCTTCTGCAATGGCGATATCGACCATCCGCTTCGCAATCAGCGGACGCGCGATACTTGTGCCAAGCAGGTATTGGCCTTCATAAAGTGCACCCGATTGGAACATCGGGTAGATAAAGTCATTTGCGAACTCGTCGCGAAGGTCATCGATATATACCTTCGATGCGCCGGTAGCGAGTGCTTTTTCCTCCAGTCCATCCAGCTCTTCCTTCTGGCCGATATCGGCGGTGAAGGCAATAATCTCCGCATCATAGGTTTCTTTCAGCCATTTCAGAATGACCGAGGTATCCAGCCCGCCGGAATAGGCGAGCACAATTTTTTCTTTAGCCATGAAGAAGCAACTTCCTTTCATTGGACGAGTTCTTTTGTTTATTAGCAGCTTTATTTCAACTTTATTTGTGATAAATTAACTTAGGGCTGAAATGTTGCACATCGTGCAGCAATCTGACCTCAATTGCTAGCTCAGGAGCTGAAATGTTGCATATCGTGCAGCAATCGGGCCTCACTTGCTACCTTAGAAGCCGAGATGTTGCATACCGTGCAGGCCTGTTGATTAACCAACAATTGGTATCTTGTTGTCGATACAATAACATTACCCATTCCGCTTTCAAGAGCTGTAACAGAAGCAGACGAGCAAAAGCGGCAAAGGACATGTGAATATAACGACTTTGACGGTCTGTAGTGTGCTTACGTTACACACTTAATTGCATTCTGTGCAACTATATGGGAGAAAACGGAGTACATCTTACTTACAATTGCATTTCGTGCAACTAAAATAGAGAAAATATCCGTTTTCCCGCCATTCTCCGCTAAATAGTTGCAGCATGTACAACTAAGTTGCTTCATGTTGACTTACGGCGAGTAATAATTGCACCAAGTGCAACTATAGGCGGATGAGGTCCGCCAGAATCTGGTCTGCCGGAATCAGGTAACCGTAGGCGGCCTTTTGTATCCATTTTTTGTATAATCAACAGACCTGCATATCGTGCAGCAATCAGCCCTCACTTCCCTGCCTCAAGTGCTGAGCCACACTCTTATCCCATCAAAGCAGCCATCAGCGCCTTCTGCGCATGCAGCCGGTTCTCGGCTTGATCAAAAATAACCGAATTCGGGCCGTCGAGAACGCCCGTGCTGACCTCTTCCTCCCGGTGGGCAGGCAGACAGTGCAGGAACAGGTAATCACTCTTCGCGCCTTTTACAAGCTCCTCGTTCACCTGATAATCCTTAAACGCCGCTTCACGCGCCAACTGCTCCGCTTCGAAGCCCATGCTCGCCCACACATCTGTGTAGATCACATCGGCATCCTTTACGGCATCCTGCGGACTGCGGGTAATTACGATCTCAGCCCCGGTCCCCTCGGCAATCTGGCGGGCTTCGGCTACAACAGCAGCATCCGGCTCGTAGCCTTCCGGCCCCGCAACAGACACATGCACACCCAGCTTGGCGCCGCCAATCATCAGTGAATGGGCCATATTGTTGCCATCGCCGATGTACGCAAGCTTCAGGCCTTTCAGCTGCCCCTTGTGCTCATACACCGTCTGATAATCCGCCAGCACCTGACACGGATGCGCCAGATCGCTGAGGCCGTTGATTACGGGAATGGAAGCATACCGCGCCAGGTCCTCCACTTTGTCATGCCCGAAGGTGCGGATCATGATACCGTCGAGATAACGGGACATGACCTGCGCCGTATCTCCCACCGTTTCGCCGCGTCCCAGCTGAATATCATTTTTGCTCAGGAAGAGCGCATGCCCGCCGAGCTGGTACATTCCGACTTCGAACGAAACGCGTGTGCGCGTGGAGGACTTTTCAAAAATAAGACCGATCGTCTTGCCCTTCAGCGGCTGGTACACCTCGCCGTTCTTTTGCTTACGCTTCAGCTCTATCGCAAGCTCAATCAGATACGTGATTTCTTCTGCGCTGTAATCATTCAGCTCCAGTAAATCGCGGCCCTTCAGCTTTTGTGCGATTTCCTGTGTATCACCCTGCACACCCTGACTCATGAACTGGCTTCCCCGCTTTCTTTTTTAGCATAAGTATGAATGAGTTCCGAAAGGATGTCCACCGCCTGGTCGACCTCCTCCTTGCTTACATAAAGGTTCGGCAGCAGACGAATGACATTCGGTCCGGCCGTTACGAACAGCAGCCCCTGCTTTTGTCCAGCCAGCACAATATCGCCTACCGGACCCTGACATTCAATTCCGATCAGCAGCCCCTTGCCACGAATATCTACGACAAAAGGAGTATCCGCCAGCTTCTCTTTCAGCAGGCCTGTCAAATATTCGCCCATTTTAGCCGCACGCTCCGGCAGCTCATCTTCAAGCATCGTCTCGATCGTCGCTGCCATCACGGCTGTCGCAAGCGGAGTCCCCCCGAAGGTGGAAGCATGACTGCCTGCTGTGAACGCTTCACGAAGATAACCCTTCGCCAGCATCACGCCTGCCGGGAAGCCGCTGGCAACACCTTTTGCCAGTGTGAAAATATCCGGCTCCACATCGTAGTGCTGGTGCGCAAACAGCTTGCCCGTACGGCCCATGCCAGTCTGCACTTCGTCGACAATCAGAAGCAGGCCGTGTTTCTTGCATAGCTGGCTTACAGCATTCAGGAACTCCGGCTGTACTTCGAGCACTCCGCCTTCCGCCAGCACCATTTCCAGCATAATGGCTGCTGTATTCTCACCGATGGCCTCTTCCAGCGCAGGAAGATCATGCAACGGCACGGTTTTGAAGCCTGCCGGGAGCGGCAGGAAGCCTTCCTTGACCTTTTGCTGTCCGGTAGCCGTCAGTGTTGCCAGTGTACGTCCATGGAAGGATTGTTCAAAGGTGATGACTTCGTAGCGACCTGTCCCCTTCACCTTCTGGTGAAAACGGCGGGCCAGCTTAATAGCAGCCTCATTCGCCTCTGCCCCGCTGTTGCAGAAAAACACCTGATCCGCACAGCTGTTGGCTGTAAGCAAGGAAGCCACTGTATCCTGTCCGGGAATGTGGAACAGATTCGAAACATGCCACAGCGTATCAATCTGCTCCTTCAGCTTGGCGCCGACTTTTTCCGGAGCGTGGCCCAGACTGGTGACTGCCAGTCCGCAAGTGAAATCAAGGTATTTGTTGCCCTTGTCATCCCATACCCAGCTGCCTTTGCCTTTGACCAAACTGATATCAAATCTGGCGTAAGACGGGAATACCGCACTCAGCTTATCCACTGTCGAAGTTGCGTCCGGATTACCCGATTCTGCAGACTCAGCCTGCTGTTGTATTTTATCTAAGGAATCCTTCTCGCCTTGCGTAAGCTTGCTCATTCCAAGTCACTCTCCCACCCTGCTCCGGTAGCCCGGCAGCATTTAATTTGTACGTATGATACGTGTACCGAGCTCTTCACCCTGTAGCACCCGGCTGAGCACCCTCGGCTCTTTGCCGTCAACAATTACGACCTCCGACACACTGCCCTGAATACAATCCATAGCGGCACGGACCTTTGGAATCATACCCCCGTAGATCTCTCCGCTCTCCATCAAATCCTCTATCGCCTGCACCGTCACGGACGGAAGCACAACCTTTTGGCCGTCTATCGTGCGCATAATTCCCGGAACATCCGTCACTACAATCATTTTGGATGACTGTACATGGGAGGCAACCGCACCAGCCGCCGTATCTGCATTAATATTATAGCGCTGACCCCCGGCATCTACACCAATGGGCGCAATGACCGGGATGTAACCCATGGTGAGGATACCCGTCACAATCTCCGCTTTCACCCCGGTCACTTCTCCAACAAGGCCTACCTCGGCGTTATTCGCCACAGGGCAGGCTTGGATCAGGTTGCCGTCAACACCCGACAGGCCAAGCGCCTGACCGCCGCTGCCCTGGATACGCCGCACAATAGCTTTGTTAATGCTTCCGGCGAGCGTCATCTCCACCACATCCAGCACTTCCTCCGTCGTCACCCGCAGGCCGTTCACAAAACTGCTCTCAATGCCCAGCTTGGCCAAATTTTCCGAGATCGCCGGACCCCCGCCATGTACAATAACAGGCTGAGTGCCCCCCTGCTGCAGCTCTCTAAGATCCTCAAAAAATGAATTCGGGAGCGCCGCCAGTGTACTGCCGCCACACTTCATGACGAACAAGCCTTTGAAGCCTTCTTTTTCTTGTTCTATGAGATTATGCCCTGCATTCTGTGTCATGTTATCGGTCCTTCCCGCTTAGCTTAAATGAGTCTGGAATCAGGTACGGTATGCCGCATTGATACGCACATAATCGTAGGTGAGGTCACAGCCCCAAGCCGTAGCCGTTCCGCTTCCATCCTGCAGGTCCACAGTAATCAGCACCGTGTCCCCTTGCAAATAGGCCAAAGCCTTCTCCTCATCAAAAGCAACCGGCTTCGACTGTGCCAGCACCCTGATCTCGCCAAGCGCAATATCCACCCGTTCCGGCGATACCGGAACACCCGCGCGACCAACCGCAGCAATAATCCGTCCCCAGTTCGCATCCGCTCCGAATACGGCCGATTTCACCAGACTGGAGCCGACCACCGTCTTCGCAATTGCGCGTGCGGCATGTTCATCCACCGCCCCGCTTACCTTTACCTCGATCAAATGCGCCGCACCTTCTCCATCACGGGCAATGGATTTCGCCAAACTCTGGCACACATGCGTGAATGCCGCAGCAAAAGCATCCCAATCCGGATGAAGCCTATTCAGCTTCTCGTTGCCGGCAAATCCGCTAGCCATCGTTATCAGCATATCATTAGTGCTCGTATCGCCATCCACTGTAATCATATTAAAAGTTACGTCCGTCGCTTCTCTCAGCAGACTATGAAGGTCTTCCTGATCAATAACAGCATCAGTGGTCATAAAACCCAGCATTGTCGCCATATTGGGATGAATCATCCCCGATCCCTTTGCGGCTCCGGCAACCGTAACTTCTACTCCGCCTACCAGAACCTTTACGCAGCATTCTTTTTTAACCAGATCCGTGGTCAAAATCGCTTGGCAGAACTCCTCCGCCCCTGCCGCTCCGTCATCCAGCTTTTCCGGCAATCCGGCAATACCTGTCCGAACACAGTCCATCTTCAGCAGTTCACCGATAACACCGGTGGAAGCCACCCCAACATTATCCTCTTCGATGCCCAGATGCCGGGCGGTAACGGACCGCATTTCATAAGCATCCGCTTCCCCCTGCTCACCGGTACACGCATTGGCGTTGCCGCTGTTCACCACTACCGCTTGCAGGACGCCGTTCGCAAGGCTTTCACGGGTTACTTTAAGCGGTGCAGCCTGAAATACATTTGTTGTATACACCGCTGCTGCTGTAGCGGGAACATCGCAAATAATGACCGCGAGGTCGTTGCGCTCGGTTTTTTTCAAGCCGCAGTGCAGTCCTCCTGATTTAAAGCCTTTCGGTGTAGTAACGCTTCCGCCTTCTACGACGGTGTATAAATTCTCGTTCATTATATGTTTTACCGCTGAATCCTATGGATACACAGGCGTGTAGCCAAGGCCAAGGGTTTCCTCCCATCCCATCATCAAATTGAGGTTCTGTATCGCCTGCCCTGCCGCACCCTTCACGATATTATCAATGACGGACACGATGGTTACCCGCCCTGTTCGGGCATCCGTCGCAAATCCGATATCACAGTAGTTGGAGCCGCTGACTTCCTTGGTAGCCGGAGTAATGCCAACATTCCGTATACGGACATAAGATCTTCCTGCATAATACTTACGATATAAGTCCACAAAATCCTGCTCGGTATATTTATCATTCATTCCTGCATACATAGTTGTCATGATGCCCCGTGTCATCGGCACAAGATGTGTGGTGAAGGTTATGGTTACCTTTTCCCCGACGATATCCGTTAGCGTCTGCTCAATTTCCGGGATATGCTGATGTTTATTGATTTTGTAAGCTTTGAAATTTTCATTGATTTCAGCATAGTGAACCATTAGACTGGTTCCTCGTCCTGCTCCGGACACTCCTGATTTGGCATCCACTATGATACTCTCAGGCTTGATCCAGCCCGCCTCAACCGCCGGAATAAGTCCCAGCAGCGTCGCAGTAGGATAGCAGCCCGGATTAGAAATAAAATCAGCTCCAGCCGCACGCTCCCCGTACACCTCGCATAATCCGTATACCGCCTGCTGCAAATAGACATCGTCCGGAGCCGGATGTTTATACCATTGCTCATACTCTGAGCCATCCCGGAGACGGAAGTCCCCTGACAGATCTACGACCTTCAGCCCGGCATCAAGCAGATGCGGCACCAGCTTGGCACTCACTCCAGACGGCGTAGCCGTAAAGACGACATCCGCCCGGCCCGCGATTTCTGCCGCATCTACTCCATCCAGGTTCCGTTCAATGATCCCGGTCAAATGCGGAAAGCCATTCTCTATCGGCTCACCCCTACTTGACGAGGAAATAACCGAAGTAATCTCCACTTCAGGATGACTCTGCAGCAGCCGAATCAGTTCCACGCCCCCGTACCCCGTTGATCCTACTATCGCCGCCCTCAGCTTGCCTTCCATTGTCATCCCCTCTTCCTGTCCTCTATATATTATGTCTTCACCAGACTGCAATACGCTCTTATGCAAATATGTGTATTATTATACGACTCAATTTATATAAATACAACAGAATATAGTGGAAAAAGAACCTCTTACGTCTCAGAGGTTCTCTTGTTCTCCGTTTAAATGAGTAGTTCTCTTGCCTTATTTAAGAAAGGAGGAAAACTGATCGAAGATTGTCTTTCCATTGTATCTATATTAATTTCATTGATAATTTCCACAAATGTTTCCCGGCTGCTTTTGAGTCCTATTGAATTTAAAACTGACTCCAGTTTATTTTTTGGGAAGTTGCTGTTTAAGTCATGCCTATCTCCCCAAAGGAGCTCTGGACGGGCTGGAAGCTCCACCGATTGACCAAACGCTTTGAAAAAAGCTACCGGGTCCGTTAGTAACCATGATTCGAGCATTCTCAGGGGTATGATCGGTATGCCATGAATATGCAAATTCGTAAAAGCAGATAGTGCTTCTCTATAAGCTTCGCGCGACGCAACTTGCGCCTGATGTTCATTATTTCGAGTCCCGGTTTCTTTATCTGTGTCTCCATAATAAGCTACAATGTCGTAGTCCAAATGATTCATATTTGCGTATAAAATAAGCTTTTGTATGATCTTAGCGTGACCTTCGAATCTAAAGTCCCCCTTTTTCTTTAAGGTTTTGACTCTGGTAATGTCACTCTTATGCGGCGGATGAATAAAATCCAAAGTTATTAGTGGATTAATCTTCTCAAGCAAATGTACAATGCACCCTTTGGGCCAATTGCCAAACAAATCAACTACACCAACGTCAGTAGGTCCTTCTCCGTAAATTAGAACCTTCTTAATCGACATTGTTTGATCCGTCTGGCCGCAAGGTTTTATTCAAAGCTTCCTCAATTTCTGTCTGGTCAAAATTAAGCCATACTTCTCCAGGATTCATATACTCCAGCTGCCTGGACAACTCAGGACTTCGGAACATCTGTTGTGATCGAACAATCCCATTAGCCTTTCTCCATAGGAAAAGGATGCTATCAGGATCAAAATAATTTAACATAACCGGACTATGCGTAGTAACTACGATTTGTTTTTGAAATTCTTCTCCAATTTCAGTTAAATAGTTAACTAGCTCCGCTGCCAAATTAGGATTAATTCCATCCTCAATTTCGTCCAGCAGCAGTACTTTATGCTCTTTATCAAGAGCGGCCAAAGAAACAATAGCAATAATTCTCAGGAGACCATCACTTACATAATTAGAATTTACTGAATACGAATCTGCTGAATCAAATTTTTCATTAATATTCAAGTGAACATAACCGTATTGTTTTTTTTGTGTAAAAATTTTATCCAAATAGGGATAGTAATCTTTCAGCTTCATGTTAATGAGCTCTTTTTTCTCCAAGGATAAATTATGCAGGAATGACCCCAGTCTTTCACCGCCGATCCCTATATCGTTCGTATCATAGCGGCTCGTTTTACGCATAAAATCCGGGGAGAGTAATTCAAAGGACTTGATTCCCATAATAAATGTCTTCAAGGCAGTTAAGTGAGGGAATCGATCCAAATCATTCAGTGGATCAATTAACGAGAGCATGGAACCGGAGAGTTGAATTTCAGGAAACTTTTCATATATACCTTTTTCAAAATTTAACCATTCAAAATTTTTGCTATCCCTGTTTAAAATAGTTTTGTTGTCAGGGAGTGACGTTATCTTCTCCCTTGTACAGGTTAGCTCATCCTTTTTTGATACTAGTGTAAATTCCCAATTTAAAGTATAATCCCCAATTTGAAAACTAGCTGTAAAGTTCATATTCCGTTTGGATGCGTGATACAATTTCGATCTTAATTCTGATGCCTTCCAATTATGCTTCACGAGGTACTCATTGACTTTACCTATACCGAAATAAGAAAGTAAGTCTATCGCTTGTAAAACTGTGCTTTTACCTACGGAGTTTGTACCAATCAGTACTGTCAACCTATTTGGAAAATTAATCCTGAAGTTCTGTAATGATTTGAAGTTATCAATATAGAGACTGGTTAACATGGAAGCCCCCCTTTCCAGTAATTGTATGTACATAAAATTATATATTAGTATACTACTAGATATTATACCTCAATGGAGTTATGTTTAGACAAAAAAAAGAGAAGCCCCCGCCCCTTTAGAACCGGGAATTACGCTTCTCTTTTAAATCCTTCACCCAGCACCTCATGAGCATCCGTAATGATAACAAAAGCGCCTGGGTCTACAGAGCGGACGAGTGCCTTGAGCCTTGTAATCTCATTCTGCCCAACAACAGCCATCAGCACCGTTCGATTATCGCCGGTATAGCCCCCTTGAGCATTGAGCTTCGTCAGCCCGCGGTCCAAGTCATGCAAAATGGCCTGAGAGATCTCTTCAATTCTATCCGAAATAATATATGCAACCTTCGTGCTGCTGAAGCCTACCTCCAGCGAATTAATTACCCGGCCCGTGACGAACAATCCAATAAGGGCATAGAGAGCCTGCTCCATACCGAGTACAAAGGCGGCCAACGTAATCACCGTACCATCCAGCAGAACTACGGACATGGAAAAGCTCAGTCCAGTTACCTTTTGAATAACCTGGGCCAAAATAGTCAGCCCTCCCGTTGATCCCCGCCCCCGAAACACCAGCCCGAGCCCCAAACCTACGCCGATTCCACCATATATGGAGGCCAGTAAGGGATTCGTTGTCGGTACGGGTCCGTCTTTGGTGATAAAAATAAACAGCGGCAGCACAAAGCTGCCCAGCAGAGAGCGGACTCCATACTGCCTGCCCAGAACCAGCACTCCCAGAACAAACAACGGAATGTTAAGCGCCCATTGGGTAAAAGCAGGCTCGGCGCCCAGCCACGACTGTGCCAGCACGGATAATCCCGACACTCCCCCAGAGGCAATCCGGTTCGGCAGCATAAAAAGGTTAAAAGCAAGTGCAGTAATGAGGGAGCCGATCACAATAAGTGTAATATCGACTGCATGGCGCACAGGTCCGTTAAGCGGAATCAGCGGGGGCTTATTGCGTGAGTTCATTTTTTGCATGAAGAAGCTCCTTAGGGTGTAAAAGAGTTTTAAAAATCCCGCGTATCCAAGGATACGCAGGAAATATACGAGAATTATTCAGCCTCAGTCTTAATTTGACTCCGTAAATATCCATCGATAAAAGCATCCAGATCGCCGTCCATTACCGCTCCTGTATTGCCTGTTTCCACGGAAGTCCGGTGATCCTTAACCATGCTGTACGGATGAAACACGTAGGAACGGATCTGACTGCCCCAGGCAATATCCGATTGCTCGCCGCGAATCTCATCCAATTGCTGCTGCTGCTCTTGCAGTTTACGCTCATAGAGCTTGGAACGCAGCATGGTCATCGCCTGCTCCCGGTTTTTGATCTGGGAGCGTTCGTTCTGGCAGGTAACCACAACACCGGATGGCAAATGGGTAATACGTACGGCCGAGTCGGTCGTATTAATATGCTGACCGCCGGCTCCAGTGGCCCGGTACGTATCAATTTTCAAATCCTCTGTGCGGATTTCGATTTCAATGTCATCCTGTATTTCCGGTACAACATCACAGGATACGAATGAAGTATGGCGCCGTCCCGAGGAATCAAACGGAGAGATACGCACTAACCGGTGCACGCCTTTTTCGGCTTTCAAGTATCCATAGGCATTGAAGCCTTTAATGAGAAGCGTCACACTCTTGATCCCGGCCTCGTCGCCCGGGAGATAATCAAGAACCTCGACCTTGAAGCCGCGCTTCTCTGCCCAACGGGTATACATGCGCAGCAGCATTTGGCCCCAGTCCTGGGACTCCGTCCCGCCGGCTCCAGGATGCAGCTCAAGAATCGCATTCAGCTTATCATAAGGCTGATTGAGCAGCAGCTGCAGCTCGAATTCATCCACTTTATTCGTCAAAGTGCGGATCGATGCACCGGTTTCTGCCGCCAGCTCCTCATCGCCTTCCTCATCAGCGAGCTCGGTCATCATACTGGCATCGTCATATTCCAGCTGGAGCTTCTCATATTGATCCACAGAGGATTTCACAGCATTCATTTCGGCAATTACGCCCTGCGCCTTGTCACTATCATCCCAAAAACCGGGTGCAGCCATCTTCTCTTCGTAGTTGGCAATCATCTCAAGCTTCAGGTCTAAGTCAAAGTGACCCCCTAAGGTTGGTTAGTTTCTTGCCTATTTCACGCAGGTCCTGTTTCACACTAGGATCGATCATATGGTTCACTTCACCTTTCAAAATAAAGTTTGCATGCTGCACGCTAATTGGAATATTGGAGAAACGGTGATATATGCCGCTCCGCTGACAGATTGTTCTTCCGATCGCTGTTATCCCCAGATTCCTTTAATTATACCGCTCTGCGGTTGGAATCCGGGGATAAAGGCGAACGCTGACGCTTCTCCAGAACAATTCCGTCTGCTCCGCTACAATATCACTGGAAGGCCAAATATCCAAAAAAGCGGCCGGGCCGCAAACGTGGGAATCCCCGGGCCCAGCCGCTCCTGATTTTCATTGATGCTGCACTGTCTATCTAATAGCCTTGTTCCGTTATGCGTTCTGTCCGTGGCAATTCTTATACTTCTTGCCGCTGCCGCAAGGGCAAGGATCATTACGGCCGACCGTCGACTGGACATGTACCGGACGCTTCTCAGCAGGCTCGGCGTTCGTAGAGATTTTATCCTCTTCCACAACGGATTGGCGCTCCTGGTTCGTCTCGATGTGCGCCTTCATGATATAAGTCGCAACTTCCTCCTGAATGCTCGCCGTCATCTCGTTAAACATTTGGAAGCCCTCAAATTGATACTCGCGCAGCGGGTCCGTACCACCGTAGGCGCGAAGATGAATTCCTTGGCGAAGCTGGTCCATCGCATCGATATGATCCATCCACTTGCTATCTACGGAACGAAGTACGATAACCTTTTCGAATTCACGCACCAGTTCGGAGCCAAGACGCTCTTCACGGGCAGCATACTTATCCAGTACACGGGCAAAGATGAATTCGACGATTCCATCGACCTCCTTACCCCATAGATCGTCACGAGTCAGTGAACCTTCATCCAGCAGCTTGCTATTCACATAGTCCGCTACTTCCTGCAGTTCCCAGTTCTCAGGAATATCATCGCTGCAATGGGCTGTAATAATACGGTCAATTACAGGTTTGATCATTTCAAGGACGGTATCTTTGATGTTATCAGACTCCAGAATTTCACGGCGCTGTTTATAAATGATCTCACGCTGCTGGTTCATAACGTCATCATACTGCAATACAACCTTACGAATATCAAAGTTGTTGCCTTCCACCCGCTTCTGGGCAGATTCGACAGCACGGGTAATCATCCGGCTCTCAATCGGCTGATCTTCCTCAAAGCCAAGCCGATCCATCATATTCAGCACATTGTCTGCACCAAAACGTTTCATGAGCTCGTCACCCAGAGAAAGATAAAACTGAGTGGAACCCGGGTCACCCTGGCGTCCCGCACGTCCCCGCAGCTGGTTATCAATACGCCGTGATTCGTGGCGTTCTGTACCAATGATATGCAGACCTCCGAGATCAGCTACACCCTCACCCAGGATAATGTCCGTTCCTCGTCCAGCCATATTGGTTGCAATCGTGACCGTACCCGGTTGTCCTGCGTGCGAAATAATTTCAGCTTCAGCCTGGTGATGCTTGGCATTCAGAACCTGGTGTCTGACACCTTTACGCTTCAGCATTTCAGATACGCGCTCGGAATTCTCAATTGACACAGTACCTACCAGTACCGGCTGGTTCTTTTTGTGGCGCTCAACGATTTCCTCTACAACAGCATTGAACTTGCCCGTCTCGCTCTTATAGACTACATCCGGCGCATCTGCACGCTGATTGACCTTATTGGTAGGCACTTGAAGGACTTCAAGTCCATAAATCTTCTTGAATTCCTCTTCTTCCGTCTTCGCTGTACCGGTCATGCCACCCAGCTTGCGATACATCCGGAAGTAGTTCTGGAAGGTAATTGTGGCGAGCGTCATGCTCTGATTCTGTACCTCAATCTCTTCCTTCGCTTCAATGGCCTGATGCAATCCATCACTGTAACGACGACCGGCCATCAAACGGCCTGTAAATTCGTCAACGATAATAACCTCATCTTCTGTAACCACGTAGTCTACGTCACGGCGCATAATAACATTGGCTTTAAGAGCCTGAACAATATGATGATTCAAGGTTACATGACTTTGGTCATACAGATTCTCGATCCCAAAGGCCCGTTCGGCTTTAGCTACACCTTTTTCAGTTAGAGCTACGGATTTCACCTTGATATCCACCGTGTAGTCTTCTTCAGCTGTCAGCCTCTTCACGAAACGGTCGGCAGCATAGTATAGCTCTGTTGATTTCTCAGCTTGTCCGGAAATAATAAGCGGCGTCCGCGCTTCATCAATAAGAATGGAGTCGACTTCATCAATAATACAGAAATAAAGCGGGCGCTGTACCATTTGCTCCTTGTAGAGCACCATGTTGTCACGCAAATAATCAAAGCCAAACTCATTGTTCGTGCCGTACGTAATATCGCAGGCATAAGCGTCCTGTTTATCAGCATGGTCCATGCCTGACAGGTTAACCCCGACAGTCATGCCCAGAAAGTTATAGATTTGTCCCATTTGGGCACTGTCGCGTTGAGCCAGATAATCGTTGACTGTAACCACATGTACGCCTTTGCCGAGGAGTGCATTCAAGTAAACCGGCAGCGTACCCACCAGTGTCTTGCCCTCACCGGTCTTCATCTCGGAGATTCTGCCTTCATGCAGAGCCATACCACCGACCAATTGCACATCAAAATGGCGCATGCCAAGTGTCCGTACAGATGCTTCACGTACGGTAGCAAATGCTTCAGGAAGAAGTTCCTCCAGAGTCTCGCCCTTTTCAATCCGGGCACGGAATTCATCAGTCTTGGCTTTCAGTTCTTCGTCCGAAAGCGCCTTGAATGTGGGCTCCAATCCATTAATTACATCGACCGTCTTCATCAGTCGTTTGACATCACGTTCATTGATATCGCCAAATATTTTTTTAACAAGTCCTAGCATGGTTAACCCCTTTCATGCAACACAGATGGTGGAATCGAGCCCATCCTTACAAAATTGAAAGGGCCGCATGTAACAATCGATTCCGCTGCTTCATAAATTGTAACAGTTTGTAAGAGAAGCCGCAATACAAGCAGCTACAACCCACTTTTCTAACAACAATATATAATATACGCACAAGAGCCCTATTCGCTTCACAGCGAATAGGGGCTCATTAGATTAGTTTTCATTTGGGATAAGCTATAAGGCCTGGTTAGTCCTGTTCAATCAATCCATATTTGCCATCATTGCGTTTGTAAACAACACTCACTTCAGAAGTATCAATATTGGAGAATACAAAGAAATTATGTCCCACCATGTTCATCTGCAAGATCGCTTCTTCCACATCCATCGGCTTGAGCGTGAACCTCTTGTTCCGCACGACCTCCAATTCGTCAATGTCCTGTTCCTCAACAGCAACAGCGCCGCCGGCTCCTTCCACGAATAGTGTCTTCAGGCTTCCTTCCTGACGGAACTTACGATTGAGTTTGGTTTTGTGTTTACGAATTTGACGTTCCAGCTTGTCCACTACGGCGTCGGTGGATGCATACATGTCATCGCTGCGATCTTCCGCACGAAGGGTTACACCAGAGAGCGGAATGGTCACTTCCACCGTGTGAAGGCCTCGAACAACGCTAAGCGTCACATATCCTTCAGAGGTAGGGGGTGCATCGAAATACTTTTCAAGTCTGTTGAGCTTCTTATCAACATAGTCTTTCAAAGCCTCGGTCACTTCAATTTGTTGACCTCGAATGCTGAATTGCATGGGCACTCCTCCTTTGCCCCTTCATTATACCAAATTGTCAGCGCTAAGTAAAAAGCATTTCGTTACACATTTACATCTCAATCACAAACAAGGCCAGCTTGTATGAAAATGCTTTCACACTTTGATAAACATCAAAAAGAAACGGCTGCTATCTTTTTACAAAGGCGGCACCGTTTCTTGTAACAGTATAAGGATAATCTTATTCCAATGGTTAAGTATTTCCCATTCTCTTTGACTGCAGTTTCTTAATCTCTTCCAGCGGAATTTCAGTCGCTTCGGCAACAGCCTCCGTTGAAAACCCATAGATCAGCAATTTACGGATAACTTCGGCTTGTCCCTCTTCCTTGCCTTCTTCCTTACCCTCTTCATAGCCCCAACGTTTCCAAGCTGGCATTAATTCCATCATTGCTTCACCTTCCTCCGGGTATTGTTCCAGCAGTTCCTTCAGTATCTCCTCATCCTGCTCAGGATCGGGCTTGAAGTACAAATCTGCCACCGACATAATAAGCGCAAGCCGCGCAGTGTCCAGACGTGTTCTTAATTGCATAAACATCCGCAGGAACTCTCCCCGCACTTCTCTTGCTTCACGTTTAGTATAACCCATTTTCGCCAGCAACGCAGCAGCGACCGGATTATTTGAATCAATAAATTTCCGCCAATTCTGCTTTCGCAACTCTACCTTCAGGAACTGAAAACGCAAGATATCGTGTTCCGGAATTTCCATATGCAAGGTGTCCGGCTCATCTCTGATCTCGTCAGCAGTAAATATCGCAATGGGTATAATGAGCTTGTGCTCCTTCCGGTAACGTTCAAATAGACGACTGAAGTAGATGAACATCCGCTCGTGAAAATGGGTATCTCTATAAGACTGAGGCTCCAGGTGAATCAGAATAAAGCTGTCCAGTTCCTTGTATCGAATCTCCAGGAGCAAATCCAGTTCACGCGCTTCTTCGCCAACAATATCCACCAGCAGCTCCTGCATCAGAAACCGGGTATTGCTGTAATCCAACAAAGAATCCAGTTCAGGGAAAAACAGCTCAATAAATCCCTTAAAGAATGTCTCCAACAATTTCTTAAATGCTTCATTATGCGGAATAGACGATTCCTTCTCCCCATTCGTATCTTTTTTATTTGTAATTATATTCCTTTCGGAATGTATTTGTCTATATAAATAGGAACATTAGTTCCTTTTTTTATTGAGTTGCATTAAAAAAAGACCCTGGAATAGTTCCCAGAGTCTTGTGCTATTCGTCTCAACTTGCTAACCATCTACCGTATATGTAGGTCGGCTTAGCCGGATGATTATAACTTGATTACGTTAGCTGCTTGCGGTCCGCGTGCGCCTTCAACGATGTCGAACTCAACAGATTGACCTTCATCCAAAGTTTTGAAACCGTCTGTTTGGATTGCGGAGAAGTGTACGAATACATCGCCACCTTCTGAAGTCTCGATAAAGCCATAACCTTTTTCTGCGTTAAACCATTTCACTTTACCTTCCATTGTTCAAACATTCCCTTCGTCATCAAATGAATGTGAGTCTTGCTCACAATTCTGACTATAACACCGCTGCTTCTTCATTGTCAATTGGAATAGCAAATGTTTTCTTTCAAGTATTTACCATGCATACATTAATCAATTTTACAAGCTTTTTACAGTGTTACAAAACAAGAATAGGGGCAGACGAGTATTTATACCCGCCTGCCCCTATTCTTGAAACACTATATTAAAAATTATTTTTTACGGTCCATTAAAATGCTGTCAGGTGTATAGCCAGACTCGTACGCACTGCGCTGTGCCTTGGCTTGATTGCGTTTCTGCAGCCAATCCTGAGCTTCCAGGCGAAGGGCATTCATTCGAGCGAGAATGGCTGAATCGTGTTCCAGGATTCGACGGATTTCTTGTTTCTGACCCTCTGTCGGACGACAAATTGTGACTGCCTCGCCAATCGAGTCGACAAGCCCCTGCCTGGTTTCGACATAGGCCTCAAGCTCTTCGTAAGGGGCCTCTTGGAGCCGGGGCATCAAATCAACCGTAAGCTGCTCAAGCTCCCCGATAAGATTATCCATGCTGAAGGTCTTGCCCAGTGGTCATTTTGGCGGCCTGAGCAAAGGTTTGACGAAGCTCTAGTAGGTATCCCATGGCTTCTTCAGCCGGTTCTTTTGATTTCTTAATATTGGATACGATGAACAGGTGGTTAATGTATTCGTAGAGAGCAGCAAGAGACTGAGAGACTTCGTAAGTGTTGTCTAGTGTGGTAATAAGCTCATTAACGATCGTCTGTGCTTTACCAAGATTCGTACTGACCTTCTCAAAATCCGCAGCATCCATACCTTCCAGTGCCACCTTGACAAAACGGATAGCTCCGTCATATAACATAAGCAGCAATTGGGCAGGACTTGATGTCTTAACCGAAGACTGCCTGTATTTATCATAAGGAGATGTAATCATACCACTTCACCTTTCATGGAGAGATTAGGACAAGGAACTTGTTAAATTGCTGGACTGGCTATTGTATTTATTAATTGCCGTTTCCATGGCGGTGAACTGTTTGTAATAGTTGGATTCCATGTCATTCAATCTATTCTGGAACACGCTGATGCGGGTGTTATAATCGGTTAACCTTTTCCCGATTATACTTTCCGATTTATAGGTGCTGTTAAGATCCGTTGAATATTTGGAGGTTCCCGCTTTGGTTGAAATTTTATCAAGAGCCGTATTTATGCCGTCCGACAATCGGTCAAACACGCCATCGGTGCTGGTCGATCCTTGGAGAATTGTTGTAACATTTTGCGGATTATTCTGTAAGGCAGCCTTTAGTTTCACTTCATCAATATAAAGCTTACCATTTTCGAAATATTTGCCTGTTGTTATCCCAATCGAACTCAGATCGCCCAGTTGATTTGTAATAATTGACCGCATGGAGGAAATTGTCGATTTCAGGATTTCATCATTTTTCAACATGCCGCTCTTGGCTTTTATTTCCCACTGTTCAATGTCGTTATCCTTCATCTCTTTCTTCTGTTCATCGGTCAGCGGGGTAAAATCACGGTACTTTTCCTCGGTAATTTTGCTATTCAACGTATTAAGCAAGTCATTATAGTCCTGAATAAAGTTTTTAATTGTTTCCAACGCCTTGGCAGGATCCGACTGGGTGTTAATCGTAACAGGGGTTCCACTGCTTGGGTCAGGGAGTGCAGGCGGAGTAACGGGAGCCGTTGTTGTAGATAGCAAGTTGATTTGCACACCATTAATTGAAAAATTGTTGCTGCTAAAAGTAAGCTTGTTCGCAGGAGCAGTCCCGTTAATATATACCTCTGAAGATTGGTATGGAGTAAAATCAGTAGCACCAGCCGATCCGAACAAAGTCAACAAACTGTTATCCGCACCTAAGGTTACTGTCCCACCAGAACTGAAAATGTTAGACGAAATTGTCAGCTTTCCAGTAAGTTCATCGAATTTTGCTGTAACCTTCGCGGCACTCGTCATGTTAATTTTCGATACTACTTCGGCAATGCTAATATTTTCAGAAAATTTTATTTCAGTTCCATTTAACGTTAGTTTGTATTCTCCTGCTGTAGGAGTACCTCCATTAAGCGCCTGCAATTCCGTTAGTTTCGAGTTGGAAGTAAGCCTGTTCCCACTCCCGTCTACCATGCCCATGCCTTTTGTTGCATGGGAAGCCGGTTTCGCAAGCTGAGTAACGCTAATAGTCATTGGAATACCATTAGCGGTGGATGTAGCTTCCGCGGTTAAGGCCGTAGTATTTCCACTCACAACCGCTTTCTGAGTATTCAATTGAGCAGATGTGTTATATTTCAACAGTTTATTATTCCTGAAATCAACAAGCTTACTATTCATTTCCCGGTAGTTGTCACGCTGCCACTGCAACGTTTGCTTTTGTTGATTTAATTTATCGAGCGGTATTCGCTTGGCAGTCATCATTTCTTTTACAATGCTATCCACATCAATACCGGAAGCCAACCCGCTTACTCGCAATGTCATGACTTCATCCTCCTCCTATTACACTCTCTCATCAATGATTATCCCGGCTATTTCCATCATGTTCGCTACAAGATCAAGTGTTTTTTCATGGGGTATTTCCCGAATCAATTCACCAGTCTCTTTATTAAGTACTTTTACCATAATTGTGTTCGTCTCCTTATGAACACTAACCTCAAAAGATGTTGTTGGTCCTTCCAATGCTTTTAAAGTCCGGTCAAGTGCTTTAACGACTTGTTCCTCTCCTAAAGAAATTCCGATGCCTTGTCTCTCCATCCGCTTCAACTCATTATTGCTGTGAAGTTTTACAATCTCCGAACTGTCAGTACCTGCCTCTTTGGATACAGGTATCGGTACGCTATCGAATAGCTTGCTATTGTAACTACTTGTACCTGCAAAACGGATATCCATCCCGGGACCCCCGATAACTATTAATGTATAATATATCTATCGGTTAATTTACTTTTCACATTAATACAATAAGAGAAATATTCCATGTACTTGACCAAAAAAAGAAAGACTTTGAGAAATCCAGAGTCCTTCTTTTTTTTGGAAACTAATAAGTTGATAAATATTAACGAAGCAATACGCTGAAGGGTGCTGTGAGTTTCATTCAAAGCGCCTTCTGCGGATTGAACCATGGAAATACCATCTTGTGCGTTCCGGGAAGCTTGATCCAGTTCTCGGATTTGACCACGTATCTTTCCAGAAATTGCCAACCCTGCAGCATCGTCGCCTGCAGGGTTTATGCGAAGACCGGAAGACATTCTCGATGGACTTGCTTTGTGCTGCAGTGTTGCTAAGACAACTGACGAAAAACTACGACGCAAATCCTAATTTTTCCTAGTCGGAAACTCATATGCCGCAAGAAATCTGCTGAGGATGTTACTGAACCATTTGTGAATCCAAAAATGGAATGGAAACAACGTGTCGAGAAACGAGACTGGGAACACGTTAGCGGATAAATTTTCCGTTATTTCATCTATACTTTTCAGTCACTAGACACGTGCGCATCTTTCTTGGCCATGTCAATCAATTTGCGGACACTTACCTCATCCTTCTCTACCGTAACCTTACCAACCTTAAATTCATCCTCATTGTTACACTCAACACACTTTAAGGTAGAGGGCGTATCAAATCCGCTATCGACCGTCATGCTGTTACAGCGACCACAAAATACAATCCCGAATTTCATATGATTTTCACTCCTTCCGTCCCTTAGTATGACCATTATCAAAGGTCCTTTAATGCAAATAAAGAGACCCTAGGATACTAGGGCCTCTCGTTGATCGGTAAAGATTAACGGAGCAATTGCAGTACGCCTTGCGGCTGTTGGTTCGCTTGAGCCAGCATCGCTTGAGCGGCTTGGGACAGGATGGAGTTTTTGGTTTGCTCCATCATTTCCTTTGCCATGTCTACGTCGCGAACACGAGATTCTGCGGCAGTCAGGTTCTCGGAGGAAGTGTTCAAGTTGTTTATGGTGTGATCCAAACGGTTTTGGTAAGCACCAAGTTTGGAACGTTCAGCGGAAACTTTCTGAATAGCAGTATCTATAACTTTAATAGCTACATTTGCTTGGGATTGAGTCGAAACTTGCAAACCTTTAATACCAAGTGCGGAAGTTCCCATATCGTTGATGTCAAGTTGTAACGTTTGATCTGTATTAGCACCAATGGCGAAAGTGGCTCTACCATCTGTTTGCACATTCGCAGCTGCTGTTGTTTCAGTAAAGGAAGAAAGTGCATTAGTAGCTGCCGTTTTAATATTTCCACTTGCATCTTTAACAGTATAAGTCAAGCCGTTTATTGCCCCAGTATAACCTGCTGTTGCTGCTGTCCCTGTTACAGTTCCTGCCGTAACAGCAGCTGTGAAATTAGCATCATCTAAATCTGCAATAGTTAGAGCACCAGCAGTTATATTTGTAGATACTGTTGAACCATCTTTTACATAAGACATAGTAATAACATCAGTTGCCGTGATTCCTAAGCTATTACTATTACTATCTTGTAAGGAAACAAGAGTAGTAAGTGCCGTAACTGCAGCACCGCCGGATTTTAAAGCGCTGTTACTGTTGATGTTCGCTACAGCAGTATTTACAGCACCATCCATAGAACCATTTATTAAAGTCTTTGAGTTGAACTGAGTTGTATCGCGAATCCGATCAACTTCTGTAGTTAATTGGTTCATTTCATCTTGGATATTTGTACGGTCTTGTGCAGTATTCGTGTCATTCGAAGATTGGACAGAAAGTTCACGCATACGTTGGAGAATACTATGGGTTTCATTCAATGCACCCTCGGCGGTCTGAATCAAAGAAATGCCGTCTTGGGCATTACGGGAAGCTTGGTCCAAACCGCGGATCTGGCCACGCATTTTCTCGGAAATCGCGAGACCTGCAGCATCGTCGCCTGCACGGTTAATGCGGAGACCGGAAGACAGCTTCTCGATGGACTTGCTTTGTGCTGCAGTGTTGCTAGACAACTGACGATAAGTGTTTAATGCTGCAATGTTGTGATTAATTCTCATTATAAAATTCCTCCCTGAAATAGGTTATCCACATCCATGTGGTAAACGCTGCCGTTAAGGTCGGCCGCCCCTCCGGACAGCGTCTAACATATATATCGTCTAGCTCGCTAATTTGTTTATAGCTTTTTATGTTTTTCACAAAATTTATTTTTGTGAACGCAAACGGTCCATTAAAGCATTAAGATTGTCAGGAGCAGTAGCCGCGGATTCCTTGTTGGCTTCTTTGATAGACAAATATACTTCCTCCCTGAAAATATCGACATGCTTCGGCGCAGAAATCCCAACCTTAACCGTATCCCCGTCCACACTTAGAATGGTAATTTCAATATTATCCTGTATGATAATGGATTCGCCTTTTTTACGTGAAAGTACGAGCATGTCATTCACCGCCCTTCTTAAATTCCCCTTTGGGAGCATTCCACAAATGATGCCTCGTTCCGTATGCAGATTTATGCAATACTGTCTGTTTACCAGTATGTTTACCCGGATTCAGTACAATTGGTGCTAGCAGATTTAAAGTCGATTGCTCGAGTTCTTCTCTGATGGTCACCATAGAAAGAACTATAACGTCGTCTTCGATCTCCAACTCTTCCTTATCACTATCCGGTAGTTCAAATTCATAGGATGGGTAGAAGACAAAAGGATCACTGAGAAGAAATGACAAACTATGGTTTTTTAAAGATTGGAGATAAGAAAACGGTCCCTCCTCCACCCTGATCACGGCAAACTCTGTCTCTTCTTCAAAACCCGGGATTCCTCTAGAAAAACGGTAAACCTGCTCTTCACTAATATCCAGCGTTCCCCATGTTAAAGTTTCTATAATCATCTCCACGAACACTCCTTCATCATTTTATTCTACGAAAAAAGCTATAGATGTTCGGTCATAAGCAACCTGATCTATAGCTTGTGATATTTACAATTGGATATCGATCCCAGGTGGTATGAAGGTCAGGGACGGACGCTGCCGCAAATAAATATCTACGCTCGCCTGAGTAAAGCTAATCTCCGGTTTATGAGCCTCGACCTGTATGTTCACTTCACCCTTACGATACTCCATTTGCACTGGAACGACTCTAACATCTATGTGCACATTATCAATAGAAGCCGGCGCTCTGGTCTCAGGATAAGAGATTGGCTGCCAATCCTCTCCGTATACCTCGGCGATACTGTTCCCCGGCTTGAAAAAGTTCGCCATACGTTCGCCTTGTTCCATCCGCTTGGCAATGCCTTGCAACCAAAGCTGCTCGATACCGGAATAGATGCGTTGACTCATTTCACTATAGGGTCCTCCAGTGTATGCGGCACGGGCTTGGGATTGATCAATTGTCATTTCCGGAGCGGATTGGTATATACTCCATTCCCCTTGGGTTGTTGTAATTTGCATATCGGCCTTAGGTTGGATTATCGACAAACTACCCGACGTTGTATCCAGACCAATTAAGGCAGGCATCTGGCGTATTTGTACAATCGGCTGCATCAGGGGCTCCTCCCTTTATCTTATAAAATCAACGAGGGATGTTTGAATGATTTTGGAACCCACGGAAAGGGATGCATTATAGATATTTTCCTGAATTTTCGAATTCATCAACAACTTGGCATAATCACCGTCCTCCGTCTTTGACTGAAGGTCAGTAAGGTTAACTTCCAAATCACTCAAACGTTTCTGCATCAGTTCAATACGATTGGTTTTTGCACCAATGTTAGCCTGCACTGCCAGCATTTTATTGGTTCTCGTATCTAAGTTAGTCAGCTCAGCAGATACTCCAGAAGTGTCTCCAGATGCTAATGCGCCAGAGATCCTATCCATAACCTTGAAGATGTTATCTGCGTCAGTTCCTCCGAAAACTTCATTTCCCGTAATATTAATAGGAAGCTGGACGCTGTCTCCGACAGCATAATTCACAAGCCCGCCATCTGTTGTGACCAGAGCAGCACCCGAGGTATCAAGAGTCCCATCCGCTCCTGTAGCAAAATCAAAGGGCTTAACATCATACTGCTGTCCGTTAAAAATATATTTCCCCTTAAATTGGCTATTGCTAATATCGATCAATTGTTCTTTGAGTTGCTTGACCTCAGCATTAATGCTGTCGAGCGCTGTTTGAGGATTGGTTCCATTCGCTCCTTGAACAGTCAATTCTCGCAATCTCTGAACAACATCCCCAGCCTGCGTCATTACCGTATCATTAAAATCCAGCCAGGAAATCGCATCATCCACATTTTTCTGATATTGCTCATTTGAAGACAGCTCTGCTCGATAACGTAGAGAGTAAGTAATACCGACCGGATCATCGGATGGCTTATTAAGCTTGCGCCCTGTTGCCAACTGCAGTTGAGTTTCGTTCATAGTACGCGCATTGCGGTTCAAGTTAAGCAGCAGCTGTGAGTTCATCATATTTGAAGTGACTCTTAACATTTCTTATTCCTCCTTCCCTCTCTTTTATCTGCCTACGGTGCCGGTTGAATTAATCAATTTGTCGAGCAGTTCGTCATAAGTCGTCATAAAACGTGCCGCAGCGCTGTATGCTTTCTGGAACACCAGCATATTGGACATCTCTTCGTCCAGGGATACCCCACTGACGGATTGACGACGCGCATCCACCTGTTCCACCAAATAATTGGAGTTGTTCGTTTGGCGTGTGGCTTCCTGTGATTGAACGCCAAGCTGTCCTACCAAGGATTTATAGAAGGTGCTGGCCGTTGCTGTAATACCCGTTGTTGGGGATTTAAAAGAACCTGACTGCTGATTGGCAAGCAGGAGCGCTAACGTATTATTTCCTTTGACTACAGATTCAGCGGCACCCGTTCCAGTAGTTCTAAGAGAGGTAGCGAGCAGATTGGTATCCGCTGCAATCTCGGTATTAAAAGTAATATTGCCTGCCGTGATTGCCGCTCCATCGCCTGTAATTGTAAACAGGGGCTTGCCGGGATTAAGCGTGCCGTCCATTGTATAGCCCAGTTGATGGAGACCATTGAGACCTTGTACTACTGTCTTCACATCGGAATTCAACGTGGCCCCTTGGGGAAACGCTGTTCCCGCTGTTATGGTAGAAATTGTCCCATCCGCATTGGTTACGGCGGCATTATTGGTTAGCTTTGTTCCTTCAGGGGGTATGGAGCCTTTGGGAAGAGTAACTTCTATATCTCCCGTAGCAATGGTATTGGCTATGTTGTCCAGTTGAGACTTGTAGTCAGCCACATATTTCTTGCTTGAGGCAATCATGCCGTACACCTCACCGGACTTCAAATCTCCGGATGTACCGTCGCCATAAGCGGAGGCCAGGAAGGCACTATCCACGGTAGCGGAGACCTCAAAACCTTGTACAAGCGGTTGGCCACCGAGCGACACATTATAGCCGCTACCCGTCTCCATTACAGAGACATTAACAATCTTGGAAAGCTTGTCTACTATGAGATCGCGCTGATCGCGCAGGTCGTTCGCTTTATCGCCCAAGCTCTCTATTTGAAAAATGGATCTATTCAGGTCCGCCATGGCAGACAGGTATGTCTGTATCTCCGTACCTTTAACAGAAATATTAGAGGCTAAATCCGAATCAAGATTATCAAGCTGTCTACTCATGTAGTTCAAAGCGTCCGTCATGGATTGTGTGGTTTGCACTACAATCTTCCGGGCGGTGCTATCTTCCGGATTCTTACTCAAATCGGACCAGGATTTCCAAAAGTTACTAAGCACGGTGCTGATTCCTGTATCTGAAGGTTCGTTAAAAATGGCCTCCAGCTTGTCCAGCGTATCCGACTGAATTGTCCAGTTGCCCAGTGCAGAGTTCTCATCGCGGAACTGCTCATCCAAAAATGTCTCCCGGATGCGCTCGATAGAGCCAAACTCTACACCCGTACCCAGCTGACCGGGTACCGTAGACTTGGTAAGTCCATACGCTTCGATGGGGCGGGAAGCAGCCATCTTGACGGTCTGCCGGCTGTATCCCTCTGTGTTGGCATTGGCGATATTGTGTCCGGTTGTATTAAGGGCAGCTGTCTGGGTGAACAGACTACGTCTCGCCGTTTCTATTGAGTGAAAAGTGGATGTCATACTCCTTGTTCCCCCTTAAAAGCTTTGCATCAAGCAAAACCTGTCTTCTAAGCGCATTTCTATCCCCGGGCGTCAAACAGTCCCGGCCGGCTCATGCTGCCGCCCTTGTCGGACGGATGGTGATAGGTTATATCCTGATTTGGTCTTCCCACCAATAAATCGAGGGAATAATCTATAAAGGTAAGCGACTGCTCAATCAGCTTCTGGTTAAGCTCGTTGGCGTCCTTCAGGCTCTGCAAAGTGCCTGAAAGCTTACGCTGAATTTGCAGCAGTCGAGATTTGTCTTCAGGGTCAAATACAAGTCTGGACAGCTCTGTCAGGTTCAGGTTGAGGTTGGAGCGAATGCCAACACCCTGCAGAAAGGCATAAGCCGCCTGCGCACGCTGTTCCTCGAGCTGTCCAGTCAGCTTCATGAGCTTGGACTCGCGGTTAAGGATATCGATCAGTCCTTCAACCTTATTGTCCATAATAGCCTGCTTCTTGGAAACGGCCAGTTCAAGCATCTGATGATGCACTTCATCCAGCCGCTCCAAAAGTTCAATCAATGTAGTCAATGCCATGGATGGTTTCACCTAATTCTCGGAGGATTGCTTGAAATAAGGGGCGAGTTTCTCTGCGAGCTTGGCTGCGTCAACTTGATAAGTACCGGAGGAAACCTGCTGCTTCAAGCTTTCAATCTTGAGCGAACGTTCAGCATCAATTTTGCCGCTGTTCTGGGCCTGAAGGAGCTTCATGGCTTCTGTAGAGATCGAAACCTCATCCTTGCGCGTACTTTTCTTCATTTGTTCCTGCCTTTGCGATTCCGCATTGCGTTGATACGGATTGATCGCGTTAATTCGTCCGGTCTCGTTAATTTTCATAACTTCCACCTTCCTTGTAATATAAAAAAGCCGATAATCATTACTAAGTTTATCGGCGTGTGTTGAAACATTCTTTATAGCTGCAAACGTTTTTTGCAGATTTTATCAGTCCCTTGACTTATCTATGGCCTTATATGCGCCCCTTTGATCTTTTTTGGACTCCTTTTCGAGAGCGCTTTCCTTGGTTACACTTGTCAAATCTTTTCTCAAACGGGTTCGGCAGCTGTCGCACATATGCCCTTCTCTAATCAGCATCCCGCACACCTCGCATGGATACATCATATTAGGTGCGTTTGCAATGGAGATCCGCCCTTCTCTAATAAAACGGGTGATTTCCTTTATGGATATTTCCGTAGCATCTGACAGCTCCTGAATGGTGATGCCTCTGTTCTCACGGAGATACTTGACGCAAGTTTCATATTGTTGCTCCAGTTCCCTAACGCAGACCTGGCAAATCCCCATGAGATTCTTAAGATACAACCGGCCGCATCTTGGACAATTGTCTAGATTCATTTTAAGCAGCCGCCCCTTCCCTTACATATTGTACCGCAATTGGATTCCTTATTCTTCTAGATTACATGATTAGAGGTTTTTCGTCTATGGTGCTGCGGGTTCTGGTTAAGAACGTGCCCACGTAAGGCTATATATCTCTGCACTATAACCACAGGCTTCGGTCATATTTCTCACCGCTTCAGCACATGCCCGAATAGTACTGCCGGTGGTATAGATGTCGTCCACAATGATAACGCGTACGGGGCGCGTGTGGTGTGAGCCTTGCAACCATTTAAAATAACTTTCCTGAACTGACGTATTGGGTGCAAAAGCATGCTTCATATCGGTCAAGCGTTCCGCACGGCTTTTAAAGCTTTGTTTGCCGGTATGATGTGTCCGGATCAGCAGGGGCAATACCGGAATTACCCTCCGCCGGGATAACTCATCCGCAAGACGCTCCGCCTGATTGAACCCTCGTTCAACCAAACGCGATTCACTGACCGGAACAGGTACGAGGATATCTGCTTGCCATGGAACTATAGATATAGAACGGCGGAAGAGTAAAGCTGGAAAATGGCCCCTTGGCCTTTTTTGAAATGCGGGTTTCCTTTCTTCAATCAGGATTTGATACGCCCTCTCCAGCATTACTCCGAGTAATGGTGCATACCGCTCGTTTCCCCGATATTTATACTGGCCGAGCCATTGGCGCATTACGCTGTTATAAGCTACCGCACTTCTGTTACATTGGATCGGGGAGGGCTCGCTGCTGCGAGTGCAGTCAGGACAACCGACATGCCTTCCGCATGTTTGACATCTGGGAGAGCTGATCCAGGGAATCAACGCCGCACAATGTACACAAAGGCTTGGAAAAAGCGCCGACGGCCGCCCCCGTTGTCCGCAGGCAAGGCACTGGGATAAGGAGGGGGACAGCAGAGAAAGAAAATGATTCAGCCTCACCGGGGAATTCATCAGGACTGCTCCTTTCTTAGGTAACCTTTGCGCTGGGCGATGCGGTTCATGGTGCGGATTTGAGAGATGGCACCGCGTTGCGAGCGGCTCCACTGCGATGAGGCAAAAATGACGATACCTGCGGGGTCCTCTTTGGAGCGCCCGGCACGGCCTGCCATTTGAACTAAAGAGGCTTCATCAAAAAGATTGCTGTCTGCGTCCATAATAAAAACATCGCTTCGAGGGACCGTAACCCCCCGCTCCAGTATGGTTGTTGTCACCAACATGGAGATTTCACGGCTGCGAAAAGCGTTCACTTTCTTACCTCTCGCGGGATCCTGTGAGGAGGTGCCTGCGATGACAACCCCGGGAAAATTGCGGCGAAGAAGGGGCAGCAGCTTTTCAATATGGGCAATCCGCGATACAAACATAAAGATTTGCGCATTCCTCGCCAGCGATTTGCGCAGCGCCTGGATTAGCGGCTTTGGTAATCCGCCACGCTTCAAGCAGACACTTATCGAGGCCATAGTCAGATGCTTCGGCTGCGGCAAGGGATGACCGTGGAATCGTACAGGGACTCGGGCGTGGGCTAGTGTGCCTTTTCTTACCTGCCGCTGCAACTCCTGCGGCGGTGTGGCGGAGAGGTAGATGAAGGTGCCGTCTTTTTTGCAGGCTTGCCCGGCAGCATGGGCCAACATGGGGTCATTATGATAGGGGAAGGCATCCAGCTCATCGATAATCACGAGGTCGAAGCCTTGATGAAAACGCAGCAGCTGGTGGGTTGTCGCCAGGATCAGCCGGCCGCTGGTCCAGCGGTCCGGGCTGCCGCCGTAGAGCACGGCGATGGTCTCCGCCGGGAAGGCTTTTGCGAGCCTAGGCGCAAGCTCAAGTACGACATCGCGGCGCGGTGTCGCTACGAGTGCGCGGCCTCCGGCGAATAGCACGGCCTCAAGGAGCGGGAAGATCATTTCGGTCTTCCCCGCTCCCGTCACCGCCCAGAGCAGGAACCGCTCCGGGCAAGGGTCGGCGGAGCGCTGGCGCGGCTCCGCCATGAAGCCCAGCGCAGCGCCGGCGGCCTCCGCCTGCGCCGCGCCAAGCCCCCACCGGCGTGCCGCCGCGGTGGGGTCAAGATCGGCCGTGCTGCGCAGCACGGCCGCGGGAAGCGCTGCGCTGCGCAGCAGCAGCGCACAAGAGCGGCTGCGCCCGAGTGCGAGGCAGGCCTCGCAATAGGCGCAGCCCGCAAGCCCGCACGCGGCGCAGGCCGTGCGGGCAGTGGCGGCGCTGCCGCAGCGCAGGCAGCGCGGGAGCGCGCGGCGGCGGGCAGCGCCGCGCCAAGGCAAGCGCCAGTGCGGCAGCAGCGCTGCCACGGCGCGAGCCAGGCCGCCAGCACCGGAACGCTGCTGGCGGGGCCCCCGATGCGCAGCCGCAGGACGCATCGGCCCCACGCTAAGGGCGGCTTCCAGCCTCAGCCGCCCCCTTAAATGCGCCAGCTGAGCCGCGCTGCGCCAATGTTCCGCCAGCTCCGGGCAGCGCTCGCTCAGGAGCGCCATAAGCTCCGGCTCCAGCAAGGAGCGTCCCGACATCAGCTCAGCCAATCCGTCCGCTGCTTGTTCCAGCGTAACCCCACGGCCCGCTAGAATATGCATTCTATCCACTCTTTCCGCTCTACCTTCCCTATCCACTCTTTCCGCTTCTTTCGCTCTTTCCAGTTTATCCGATCTACTCGATCCATCCTCTCTACCTCCCCTTTCCGCTCTCTCCTCTCCTTCCGTCCACCCATTTCTCTCGTTCATTCCCCCCATAGCCCCCATCCCCGCCTGCCCGCGTCTAGCCTCCCTCTCCTCACTCCACTCCTTTTCAAGAATACCACTAACATATTCGCCCCAAGCGTCTGTCCCCCATTGCTGCATTTCATTCCGGTATGTAAAACCATCCCGCAGCTTAACAGCCCATCCAAGCGGAATAGCTCTGGATAAGATAAACATCTTACAATTTCTTAAATGTTCGTCACTCGCCACTACCGCATTCTTCTTATTCCACCATTCCACATCCACCCGCAAATCCAACGACAGCCGCACACCCCAAACTCCCTTATCCAAAACCGCATACACAGCTACCTTCACCAACACCACTCCTTCCTCTAATCAAACTAAAAGGCCTGCTTCAGGCACAAACCCAGAAATTAAAATTCAGTTGCCTTTGAGAGATATCTACCTCTCGTTCCGCATTCCCACCCAAATACCTTATCCCACTGGTTCTGGCAGACCAGATTCAGGGCCCTCATCCACCTTTAGTTGCACTTGGTGCAATTATTACTCTCAACAAGCAAACAAATAGCATTTTAATTGCACTTGCTGCAACTATTTAACGGAGAATGGCGGGGAAACGGGTATTTTCTCTGTTTTAGTTGCACGAAATGCAATTAGAAGTGAGATGTGCTCCGTTTTCTCCCATATAGTTGCACAGAATGCAATTAAGTGCGTAACGTAAGCACACTACAGATCGTCAAAGCCGTTATATACACATGTCCTTTGCCGCTTTTGCTCGTCTGCTTCTGTTACAGTTCTTGAAAGCGGAATGGATAATGTTATTGTACCGACACAAGATACCAATTGTTGGTTAATCAACAGGCCTGCACTTCTACATCTCATCTCACCCCACACCTTCCTCCACAGAGCCTTCCAATGCTACTTTTGCAGCTGTTCATACTACGGTAACCACTCTCCCTTCTCAGATATCCCCCATCCCGCCACAACGCAAAAAAGCACACTCCTCCATGTTCAGAGAGTGTGCTTCACCCGTTACTAGCATATGGTTTTACCTTTAGCCACGCTTTGATCCGTATCCCCTACTTCCCAGAGCCAGCATAAATGGCAGCGGGACCAGCACCCCAGGCAATCGCAAATCAACAACTATTTCTTGCTCCATCCATGGGTTACCGTACCGCTGTTCACTGCTCCGTTCAACAAAATATCCAATATCCGTCTCCACATCAAGAGAGCATCCGTCCTGCTTCATTTTGGAAACCAGCAGCAGTGTGCTGTCCGTGGAGCTATCATCCGCGCATGTCACACGCAACCGCTTTCCGGTGAGGAAGGCATGCAAAGTCAGCGCACGAATGTACCACTCTATTACTGATTCCTGATTGCGGGTAATAAGAACATAATGAATCCACTTCCCGGTTCGCGGTGTCTTCCGCGTCTTCTCCAGAATATGCAGTACATGGACAATGGCCACCGCAGAAGCATACACGGCTGCAATCCATATCAGCTGGGCTACCATGAAGATACACCTCCTCTGTATACCGACAATATATGCCGGTGACAAAAGGTCGGTGACTGCCCAGTCCTTACTTACAAAAAAACTGCTTCTCAGGCACAGTTATACTTCTGCTAAAATCCGCGCTGAACCATTTTCTGATCGACACCATCCGTTAATCAGTATATGTAAAAAAAAGTTCTTGTCTTACAACGTTACCCAGCCATACTTGATCGAGTTAATTACAGCCTGCGTTCGGTCATCCACTTCCATTTTTTGCAGAATGCTGCTGACGTGGTTTTTGACTGTTTTTTCACTAATGAACAGGTATTCCCCAATCATCTTGTTGCTCTTGCCTTCGGCCATCAGCCGCAGCACTTCCGCTTCACGGCGGGTTAGTGGATTATTGTCGCCTGCTACAAATTTCACGCCTGCTTCCTTCACTGCGGTCTCGGCCATCGCACCGGTCTCGTTCAGGTAGGTCATGCGACGCAGCTGGTTAATCAGCTTGCCTGTCACCTTCGGATGAATAAAAGCATGCCCTTCACAGACGGAACGGATCGCGTTAATAAGCGACTCGGCTTCCATATCCTTCAGCAAATAACCGTTGGCACCTTTGCGGAGCGTCTCGAAAACATAACTTTCATCGTCATGAATCGATAAAATAATTACCTTAATATCCGGGAACATTTCCCGCAGCTTCTGCGTAGCTTCTACGCCGTTCTGGGTGGGCATATTGATATCCATAAGGACAATGTCCGGTTTATTCCCGTTACAGAACTCCAGAACCTGAATCCCATCGCCGCATTCTCCGATGACCTCAATATCGTCCTCCATATTCAAAATGCGTTTGAGCCCTTCGCGAAACAGCTGATGATCGTCCGCCAAAAGCACTTTAATGGACATCTTGCCAGAGTTTTGGTTCTCCATTACATTACTCCTTTCCTTTATCCACGTTTGTTGGAATGTGGATTACAACTGATGTGCCTTGATTCTCGGCCGATTCAATTTCCATTCTTCCTTCCAGCAGCTCCACGCGCTCGCGCATCCCTACCAGACCGAAGCTCTCCCGGCTGCTTTGCTCTTTTTTGATTTGCTGTACATTGAAGCCCAAACCATTATCTCTGACAACAATTTTAATCAACTGTGCTTGGAATGTAATCTCTACTAACACGTAACTGGGGTAAGCATGCTTCGCTGCATTCGTCAGCGCTTCCTGAACCAGACGGTATACTGCTGCTTCCATCGCTGAAGTGAGCCGATGCTCCTTGCCTCTTGTCTCAAAAGAGGTCCGGATCTTCGTCTTTTCCTCATAATCATGCACGTACTTGCGCAGTGTCGGAATCAGTCCCAAATCGTCGAGTGCCATCGGACGCAAATTAAAAATAACCTTACGCATTTCTTCCAGGCTGAAACGAACCTGTCCTTTCAAATCTACTATTTCGTCCTGCACCAGTCCAAATTCCTGCTTTAGCAGCATTCTTTCCACAATTTCCGTCCTAAGGACTAGATTTGCGAGCATTTGAGCGGGCCCATCGTGAATTTCCCGGGCGATTCTCTTCCGTTCCTCTTCTTGGGCCAGTATAATCTTTAGTCCAATCATCTGCCTGTTTTTCGCCGATTCGACAATACGTGTCACCTGTCCCAGCTCTCCGGACAAATACTCCAGGACTACGCTCATTTGCGATCCTATAGATTCAGCACGCTCCACCGAGTGCTCCACACTGCGAACACGCAATTGCAGTTCATCACGCCGGGTTCTGAGGTAAGTTTCCCTCTCTCTGGTCATCATAAGCTCCAGCTGAAGCTCGGTCGCTTTCTCGTAAGCAATACGGATATCCATCTCCGAATAGCGGACAAAATCACGGCTGACTTCCGTCAGCCGGATCCGGGAGCGATGATATTGCAGCTCCAGCTTGTCCACCCTTTGCAAGGTGTGTTCCGTTTCATCCATTACCCGCTGCAATTCTCTGGTAAGTGCCACAAGCTCGTCACGAGCAACCTGCAATATTTCAAAAATCTGATATTTGCTGTCCACCATCACTTCGATGGTGTTCTTAATGACGCGGTCAATCGCATCGGCCTGAAATTCCACGGACGGTTGCCCCATTTCTATCGAATCATAATTAAAGGCTTGCCTTTATATTACCATATCATGATTCGATCGTTACGGTCTTCGTTTCCTGTGCCCATTTTACGCTGAGACCCAGCTGCTCCGAGACCAGTCTAAGGGGTACTAAAGTCCTGCCATTCAGGGATAAAGGGGCTACTTCGGCGCTTTGACGTTTTCCGTTCAAGAGGAATTCTTTGTTTCCTAACGTCAGATCCAGCACCTTGGAACCACGTAGCACCATTATTCTCTTGGCTGCTGCATCCCAACCCGCACTTCCGCCGAAGGCGTCAAGCACATAGCGGATCGGTACGTACGTGCTGCCGTTTTTTATAAGAGGCGTGACATCAATGGCCTTTTTAGTGCCGTTCACCGTCATTGATTTTTGTCCCATAGTCATCGTAACCGTTGCGTCAGGGAGTCCTGCGTCACTGGACAAGGAAGGCATGGTAAAGGACAGGTTGTCAAAAGCTACCGTACCCGTCTTGGCCCGTTCATCCTGTCCTTCTTCCACATTCACTACATAAAGACGTTTCAGTGAAGCCGGGAATTTAATGCCGGAGCCCGTCAAATCAATGTTTATCTTCCTCCAGCCATTCCAGTCGATGATTTTCGCCAAATCTACATATACAGTCGCGCCGCTGTTGTCCACCAGCTCCGCACGCAGCCAGTTCAGACTCATGTCGCCCATCAAATCAACCGACATGGAGGTGGCTGCTGCCGGGATGGTTTTCCCCGTGGTCCCGTTTAGCTGGGCATAGGCATACATTTTTCCGCTGCCCGCCGTCATATCATAACTCAGGCTAAGCACCTTGGAACCAGCGCGGTCGCCGCTGCCTTCGGTTACAGCCGCAGTGCCCTTGACTGCAGGGACGTTGGTCGTAAAGGCAATCGGATAGGTTACATTCTCGAAATTCTCCCATATGCTGGCTGTCGCTGTGGATAGAACCACTGCGGTGCTGAACCCGTCATAGCGGGCAATAGCATATCCTGTTGTCGCCCCTGGATTTACAGAGTCTACGGTCAGCTTGCCGTCGTTCACACTACCCTTAAAGCCGATAAATTCCCATTTCAGGGCGGAATTCAGCACAGCTATCGTGGCTCCGCTCCTTGTAAGGGCTGTTACCGGAACAGAAACCGAGCTTCCGGCTGTCAGCGAAGCTGTTGCGGTGCCCACGGTCAGGCTGCTCAGATTATCGCCGCCAAGCACAGTAACTTTGGTGGAAGCACTCGCGGAGCCGCTGACAGCCTTCAGAGTTACCGTACCGGGCTTCACTGCAGTTGCTTGCCCAGCGCTTACCGTTACGCTGCCCCCGCTCGACGTCCAGGCCGGATTGCCGGAAGCTACATCTATCGGATTATAGTAAGTATCATAGCCTTTTAATGAATAGGCAGCCTGCTGCCCGATCAGAAGCACCGAGCTGCCGCTGATTTTGATTCCTTTCACTTCACCCTGGGGAGCTGTCGTATACACACCCAATCCATTCACGATACTGCGCTGCTCGGTTCCATACTCGGTATTAAAAGTAAGGCTGGTGGAGGTTTCGGCGAGCGGCCGGTCTACCATTGTAGTGGAACCCCCGCCATCGAGGTTGAGGCCTTTCCAGACACCGATACGGGTCATGAAAGACTGCAGCTCCGACAACGACAAGCCTGCGCTGTTGTCATTCTTCTCCCCTGCTATCACATAGACGTAACGACCGTCCTGCGAATAACCGAGAGCCGTCCGGGCGCGATAGCCGCCAATGCTGCTTACAGAGCGTGAGAACGCCGCTGCTTTGCCGTTATCGACCAGGATGGTATGCCCCCCGATCATCATTTGTAGACTGGCAGGATCTAATGTCTGCTGCGTTGTTTGTGAAATCAGGGAGTAGGTGCTGTCCACTGTCTGTCCAACTGCCGTATGGGCAATAACATATTTTGAAGCCAGACCGTGCGCCCGAAGAATATACGCTCCCTGCGGAACCGCCATCGGCAGCGCCGCATTTTCTGAAATCTGCGTAATTACGCCGTTCTCAACAAGCACCTCCGTAGGTGTGGTCGAGCTGTTTTTGGGACGCTCCAGCGCCGTCCAAGCATCCGTATAAATATACAGAGCGTTGGCATGGCTGTATGTAGAGCTGCCGTCTTCAGGAGTGTATGCGCTCTTGTTCATCCCGGAAAGAGGGAACTGGGCACTGTCCTCCGCCGTTACCATACCCTCAAAGGAAAACTCGTCAATCACCGGCTTTCTGTCCTTCGTCACGGCAAACGCATACATCCCGTCCAGCTGCGATGGCGTTGATACCATTACTCCGGACGAGATCTGGCCGCCCATTGGCGCCCCTTCCGCGGAGGTGTTGAAAAAATCACCATTCACTGCCGCCACCGCTCCGGTCTCTTTAGCCATGCCGCCCGTACTCTGGCGGGTAGTCAGTTTACCGTCTTTGCCTGTCATCACATCGAGGGAAACATAAGGATTGTTTAAATCAACACGGATAACATCCGCCAGCCCGGTGACATTCTTGCCAGAGCGTGCAGCGGTATACTTATATTTCATCATTATTGCGCCGGAAGTAATCACTTCTTCGCCAAGTTTGGTCACATTAAAAGCAGATTCTGCCGCCTGAGCAACCGATGCGGAGCCATGTCCTAATTGCAATATTCCTTCACTGCCGATCACCGGCATAATCCATAGCACACCCGCAAGCGAAGCAGCAACCCACTTCATGGTGCTCGATGATTTTTTCGTGGAAATCTTATTCATTTAAGCGTAACTCTCCCATCTCTTAACTTTCTCTGCAGGTCTATTCAGAGTCTGGAAATTTAGAGTCTATTTTCCCAGTACACTTTTAATAGACTGAATTATAGAGGAAAAGTTGCGAATTGGTAGATTAATAGCTGAACTGTGAGCAGATAGACCTGGCGGCTGGCTATTCCCGGAACTACGATGAATGTTTGGACTTCCGATCGCTGTTATTCCTGGATTCCCTGATTGAACCGCTCCCCGCGGTAGGAATCCAGGAATAGCGTATGCTTTCGAAGCGAGCTTTCCTACGGAAAGCTTTCGGGCGAACGCTCCGCTTCTCCAGTTCCAAAATTCCTCTCCGTTCCTCCTATAACCGGCTGGTAGACAATAGTGAAAAGCTCAGCTATTCACTAGAGGGAGAGGGCAAAAAGAAAACCCGGACTCATATAATAGAGTCCGGGTTAGTTTTTTTTAGCAAAAGAGATCAAAGACTAAACGCTAACACCCAAAACCAAACTGCGTTCAACGATTCTCGTGTACTTAATTGTATTTCATACAATTATTACAGGCTTATTTGCTGCATGACTGACTATAGCTGCACTCTGTACAATTAAAAACCAGGAAAAGGGTCTTTAATGGCCCATCTTCTGTGAATAGCTGCACGGAATGCAATTATTGAGCGCTTGGCCGGAAATATGGAGTTTTAGTTGTACGTTGTGCAACTACCTAATATTTACTCCGACGTGCTTACAAGTAATCCGCCTTGTTCAGCATCCGCTGCAGCATTACAGCGGCTTGACCCCGGCTGGCGTTGCCTTGCGGCTGAAATACGCCGGGGGAGACGCCGAGGATAATGCCGGACTGAATGGCTTTGGCGACGAACTCGTCGCTTTGGATTTTGGACTTGTCCTTGTAGGATGACAGAACCGATACCGTTGTACCCTTTAGCGTAATGGGATGATCGGTGTACTCCATGGCGCGAATCATCATGATAGCCATCTGCTCACGTGTAATAAAAGCATTCGGACGGAAGGTTGCATCGGGATAGCCGGTAATAATGCCGGCTTTGGTTGCTGCACCGATATAGTCGCCCGTTTGCGTGGAAGGCTGCACATCGCGGAAGCGCTGAGCCATTTCACGGCTGCCCTGCAGTCCTAATCCCCGGCTAAGGATGACTGCGAACTCGGCACGGGTTATTTTTTGCTCGGGCTTGAAGTTTTTGCCGTAGCTGCTGTCGATGATATTCTTGGTCGCAAGCTCCGAGACGGCAGCATGGCTCCAGTGTTTCCCCATATCGTTGAACGAGCGCAGCGACAGATAAGCCCCCATCACTTGATTGCCTTCCGTCTTGGCACGAAGGACTGTATAGCTCCCTACTTTGCTGAAGGTTGTAGGAAGGTAAGCTGCATCGCCGTAAGTTGTCTCCAACCTGGCTAACGAGACCTGCGGCTCATTCAGCATCGCTGTTGTCCGCACGCTGTATTCTCCAGCCACGCTTATATCCAAGGGATTGGAGTAATTCTCGTTAGCTACCGCCATCAGCCGATAGTCCAAAAGACTTGTGATATTTTGCAGCCCGCTATTCTGCAGTTTCTGCTCTAATGTACTATACGTGCCTGATGGAACCTTTTCCAACCGAAGGACAATGGAGATGCTGCTGCTGTTCGCATTTAAGCTGCGTACAAGGCCGGACATATCTATTTTGTCCAAGGAAATATTGTACATATGCTCGCCGTAGCGGATGGCAAACTCCGCATTTTTATTGCGGTTCACTGCCTCCAGCAGCGGGGTCAACGGCACGCTTACATAAGCGGCCCGTTCGGTCACAGGTACTTCAAAAGCAAGGGAAGCACTCCCCAGCTTGGATAAATACTCGTAGCTTTCCTTCAAGCGTTCTGCGGTAAGGCTGTATCTTTTAATTGATTGATTGTACTTGGAAACATCGTCTGCAGCTTTGGCGGAGTCGCTTTTCAACAGTGGATAGGCTTCTCCGAACTCATTACTGGTGAGAGTAGTCAGGTAGGAAGGCCCGCTTCCGGCAGTCGTTCCACTCAAATTTTGCACACTGAGCGTAGTGAATGAAGCTAACGCAGTACCGCTTAGATCTTTAATTGACCCCGTTCCGGCCATATAGGACAAATCGATGACTTGTCCGCTTTTCACCAATGAGGTCAGTGTGAGTGTGAGAGTGTTCCCTGATACATAAGCAGACTGCACTCCCAGATTACTTCCATCCGCTCTAACCGCGAACTGGCTCCCGGACAACCCTGAGGCGGCAACCATGCTTTTATTAAAAGTTACACTCAGCTTATCACCTGAAATGGTCGCCCAGCTAATCTCGGGTACTGCACCTGCCCCCGACACCGACACATTCTGCAGATTAATAAACCCCGCGCGGTTACCATTGAAGTCGCTAAGACCTGCCGTTCCCGGTACATACGAAACAGTAGCAGTCTGACCCACTGTTAGGGCCGTCTGCAATGTTAGAGTCGCCTGGTTCCCGCTTACCGCAACGTCTGTAACATACACCGGTGTACTCCCCGTAAGTACCGAATACTGGCTGATCATGGGTAAGCTGGTCGCTAAGAGACCTTCGTTGTAGGTAAGAACAATTTTATTACCGCTGCCGGAAGCACTCTGGAGCAGAGGAGCCGTTGTATCGTTGCTGTTACGGACAAAAAAATTGGAGAAAGCCGCTATATTCTGCCCGAGCAGATCCTGCAACGGATAGGAGCCTCCATAGTAAGATACCCGTACAACTCCCCCATTAGAAGGCGCATTGCTCAAGGTCAAATACACAATGCTTCCGCTTGAACTCACCGAACTGATGCCAAGTGAAGAACCGTCAGAAGTTACAGAGAACTGGCCATAGGCATAAGGGGATACCGTTTTGAGCGAATCATTGAAATTCAAGGTCAGCGATTGACCGGATACTACGCCGTCTTTCGGCACTGGCAACGCCGATTCAATGTTGTTGGTTACCAGCTGCAGTCCAAAGGTAGAAGCCGTATTTCCGGCTGTATCCTTAATGGTCCGTATGCCTCCGGAATACCCGATCTTTACCACCTGGCCTACAGCAACGCCTGTACTAAGAGTTACATAGACACTGTCTCCCGATATATAAGCGTTATCTATCCTGCGGTACTCATCGTTAACCGTAACAGGGAAGCTTGTTGACAGCAGGGCTATGGAAGAGTCCAGAGCTTCATTATACTTGAGCCGTATGGTCTTGTTGTTATCCAGGACTGCAGTTGCCAGCAGGGGAGCTGTCCGGTCCAGGGCGATGGTTGTGAAGCTCCAAAAGTTTTTGCCGCTTAGGCCGCCATATACAGAGAGGGAATCAGCAGCATCTGTGAATACACCACTCGCAATATCAAAGTAATAAGTAGCGGCATTATCGAGCACCGTGGAGGCTCCTAAATTAATAATAAAATCTCTGGCTGTAGACCCAGGTGTCACTGTAATGGGTACCTTGCCTGCATTATTTTTATATAAAGCTATCCCATCCACTATCGTACTGTTATAGGTTACATCCCGATTGAATGTAATTCCGAAGGTTCTATTGATTGCTACGGAATCACTCCTGTCAACTGGGGATAGCAATACAGGGGCAAGTGGCTGTAAGGAGGACGCTGTTGTATAGTTCCATGTATATGGAGCTGACTCCGGAAACAAATGACCATCCTGATCGTAAAAAGCGCCTTGCGGTATAGTAACGGTATATCCAATACTGCTAAGGAGCGGAGTTGCGCTTGTAGCATGGGCTACGGTTATCGTCCGGCTTCCACCGCCCGTCACCGCTGTGGAGGTCACGTTGACTTTTCTGGCTCTGGCATCACCAGTACCCCCCGGGGATACAGTAATCTCACCACCTGCAGGCCACATGGGCCGATCAAAAGCAAGCTGCAAGGTTCCCGTTGGAGATATGTTTACTGCTGAATTTGCAGGAGTGACCGTCACCGGAATGGACGCTGTCCCTTTCGTGCTGAAGCTCCATGTGGTTCCGCTGGAAATTCCGGCGAAGGTCGTAAAGTCCGTATCTCTAAAAGCATACGAATCCATCAGCACATAATAACTTGCGCCTGCCGACAGAGTCACCCCCGTTAAGTCAAGCCTAACCGTAGTAGTGGCTGGATCGCTTAAATCCACCTGTACTCTTGAATCCGTACTCACCTTAAACTCCCGGACAACCGAATTGTTCGCTGAAGAAATCAGCTGAATAGAACCGCTGCCTTTGCTCAAATTCTTATTTAACTTAAAGCTCAGCTCGCCAAGCAAACTAGCATCCACTCTTGCATTATTAAGAGGCACGAAGCTCCCCGCCGTAATGGCCGGATTAACCTCCGGTGCCGTGGTGAACGACCAACTTGCAGCAAGGGAACTGGTTCCTGAGCTATCCTTAAAAGCCCCCGCAGGTATATTCACGGTATAGATCTTATTGGGGTCGAACTTGAGACTCGCAGCCCATTTAATATCATAGACCGTGGAACTGCCTATAAGCCCAGAGTCGAGAGGGATAGATACAAAAATAACACCCGTACCTTGCTCAGTTATTGTTATATTTCCGTTTTGCGGAATTACCGTCCGGTCAAAATTCAATCTAAGAGAAGATGATGTGCTTACGTTCACTGCTCCCGATGAAGGCGAGGTGGTCATACCAAAATCAGCCGCTGCATATACCACCGGAGTACCCATATCTATAAAAGGAATTCCATTTCCCAATAGCAGGCTTCCGGCAAGAAAGAGCGCCGTCCATGTTGATTTTTTTCTTTTCATGCGGTAAAAGACTCCTCTCAAGCTCGTCAGTATGTATAGAATATATTTCGGCTCAAGAGCTTCCAAAGTTTAGCATATAAAAAAGACCCGTGAGGCCGATCACTTCACTCGAGTGATCAGCCTCACAGGTCACCTTATAATAATTGCGTGTAACTACAATTGCGCTTGTGATTTCAGCAAATCTGCCTTATCGACACGCTCCCAAGGAAGGTCAATGTCTGTACGTCCAAAATGGCCATAAGCAGCAGTATGCTTATAAATCGGTTTACGCAGATCGAGCATGGAAATAATTCCTGCCGGACGCAGGTCGAAGTTTTTGCTGATTAGCTCTACCAGCTTCTCTTCACTCACCTTGCCTGTCCCATAAGTGTCCACGTTGATCGATACTGGATTCGCTACACCGATAGCGTAAGCCAGTTGAATTTCACATTTATCAGCAAGACCTGCAGCCACAAGATTCTTGGCTACATAACGCGCAGCATAAGCTGCGGAACGGTCTACTTTTGTAGGATCTTTACCGGAGAAGGCTCCCCCGCCATGACGAGCATATCCACCGTATGTATCTACAATAATTTTGCGGCCGGTCAGACCTGCATCGCCTTGAGGCCCGCCAATAACGAATCGTCCTGTTGGATTAATAAAGTATTTGGTTTCACCATCCAGCAATTCAGCAGGCACAACGGGCAAAATAACATGCTCTTTAATGTCAGCCTGAATTTGCTCCAAGGTAATCTCTTCCGCATGCTGCGTGGATACTACAATCGTATCTACCCGAACAGGCTTCTCATCCTGATATTCAATGGTTACTTGTGTCTTGCCGTCCGGACGCAAATAGTCCAAAGTGCCATCCTTGCGGACTTCAGCCAGTCGGCGGGCAATTCGGTGGGACAAAGCAATCGGCAGCGGCATCAGTTCAGGAGTTTCATTGGTGGCAAAACCGAACATAAGCCCCTGGTCACCTGCTCCGATATTCGCGGTTTCTTCCGCTACTTGTGCAGGATCCCGACCTTCCAGAGCTGCGTTTACTCCTTGTGCGATATCCGCAGATTGCTCATTCAGCGATGTCAGCACTGCACACGTATTATAATCAAAGCCATATTTAGCCCTTGTATACCCGATTTCCTTAATCGTATTTCGTACAATCGCAGGAATATCAACATACTCGGACTTGGTGCTGATCTCCCCTATAACCAGAACTAGACCCGTAGCTACGGCTACCTCACAGGCCACACGCGCATTTGGATCATTGGCCAGAAATGCATCCAGCACTGCATCCGAAATCTGATCACAGATTTTATCCGGATGTCCTTCCGTAACGGACTCTGAAGTAAACAGATGGCGTCCTTTAATCGACATGAATTCAACCTCCCATATAAATAGTTAAAAAAAAATGAACCTTCTCCATATGGAAAAGGTTGTTGGTTTTCCTCAAAAGTCATATTAACGCATTTGAGATAGGGTGTCAATTGAAGTCTGCACGTTCTGTTACAGCCCGTAGACTGTTCTATATTTTTATCGGAAAAGCGATTGTTCGGCTTGCTTCACAAGTCTTTTGGTAATTTCCCCGCCTACCGAACCATTTTCACGGGAAGTGAGTTGTCCCAAATAAGGGGTGCGAGAGCTACCCTGAGCGGAGCCGCCCAATGACCCTAATTCAGAAGCAAACTCTGTGTCTGCTCCTCCACCATAACTAGCCCCATACAACCCGAATTCAGAAGCAATTTCATATTGCATTTGTTTCAGCATTGCCCGGCTTTCCGGTACGATCTTGCGATTAGTACGTGCCATGTGCTGCACCTCCTGATTAGTTAAGATTACAAGAGTATTGTGTGCGCAACATGCAATATTCAATCGCATTAATGTTTGGAAACGGAGGAAATGAAATCATTACGTATGATCCATAAATAAAAAGGGCATCCTTTATTATAGAAAATTAATTATTGCAGTGTATAACCGCCGCGAACCATAACAACGAGTCCGGAGGTCAGTCCATTCTGTACGGCAATTCCCCGGCCATCACGCGGATAAGACAGCAAATGATTTGTGGGAACAGCTTGTCCATTGGATAAATCCTTACCGTCTGTCAGATCTGCCACACCATTACTATCTGTCGAGTAAATAATGGCCTTGCCAGTGCGAACGATAAATTCTGCACCTGCGGAAGCGATTAGTGTTTGACCTGGTTTAACATCGACAATTACGACTGCGTCCGAATCAGAGGAACCTGTTCCTGGGGTCTGAGGTGCAGGAGCAGCAGTTGCGGATGGTGTAGTGACAGACCCGCCCAATGCTTTCTGAATTTGCTGGTCTACATAGCTTTTTGTAACCACTGGATCATCAGCTGTTCCTGGCTGAGTACCTACGCTGGCACCGTCGGCCGTAACATTTAGAATTGATCCTGCCCAGATACCGATCGACAAGAGAAGGGATACTGCAGTGATTTTATATATGGGTTTCATTTTTTTCCTCCTTATATCCTTAAATTCACTCCGTTCAAAGCTGAATATAGAAAAGACTCTGCGAAGCTTAAGCTTCGCAGAGTCTTTCGCAAAAATTGAATCTACTTCGTGTGAGTAAATTATTTAGCTGTTACAGTCACAGCAGTTTTGAGTGTGTTGTTTTGAGCATCTTTACCTACAGTAGTAGCAGCAGTTGTTACTGTTACACCGGAGATAAATGCAGAACTGCTGTAAGTGAAGGTGGCAGTAATATCACCATCAGCTACTTTGATATCAGAACCGTCTAACGATCCATTATTGTCTAGATCGATATAAGTTACAGTTCCATTATATTTCACCAGACCCTTAAGATTAAGAACGACTTTACCTGCGTCTGAACCAGTACCATCTGTAATATTAACAGCAGTCAATCCAGTCACAGCATTACCATTGATTTTTACAACGAAATCTTGATAAACAGCAGTTCCAACTGTGAGTGTTTCGCCGAATCCAAGAACCAATTTGTTGTCAGATGTAAGAGCCGCAGTAGTAAGAACCGGCTTCGTATTATCCACAACAGCAACTGTACCAGTGTAAGTGTTCAATGTAGCACCATTAGTAGCTGCTACGTTTGCCACTGTAAGTACGGAAGTTGGATCAGTAGCTGAGATCGTTCCAGAAGGAAGCGTAATTGTAGCAATCTTTTGGTCACCGTCAAGGTAGATAGTTGTGCCAGCTGGAAGTGGCTTGCCAGCCAATGTGTAGTTTGCAACGTCAGTTGCAGAATTCGCTACAGCTCCACCTTTTACAGCAGTACCAAAGTTAACTGTGATTACGTTAGCAGAAGCAGCAGCAGATGTCAGACTGAAAGTTGTAGAACCTCCACCGAAATCAACTGTGTAGTTAAATACATCAGATGTATTAGCAGCTTCCGACAGGTCAGTTACCAAACTGGATGGGAATGAGAATGCAAAGCTACCAGTTTGTGCAGCAGCAGTAACTACAGAGTAAGTTACTTGTTTGTCGCCTGCAACGATTGGATCTGCAGTGAAACCACCCAGCAATGAGCCAGTTACAATAACGCCATTCATGTTAACGATGACAGGCAACGCAGGAGTAGCGTTTGCTTTCAATGCTTCACTGAAAGTAATTACTACATCGGTTACTTTACCGTCGGAATTTTTAACTACTTTGAAGCCTGTTGCTACTGGTTTAACAGTATCTTTGGACAAAGTTACTGATTGGGAACCAGCAACATAAGCGTTACCGAGATCATCCTTAACAGTTCCACCAATTACAACGGAAAGTGTACGGGATGCTTTTGATGCAAAGAGTGCAGTATCTACAGTCAACAAGTATTTTTTGTTGTCAATTTTGGAATAAGTATAAGGCACTGGTGCAAGCAACTCATCTTTAACAGCACTTAATGTAAGAGCGCCAGCCACAGTAGCTTCTTCCATATCTTTGCTGAATGTAACCAAGATTGCTCTGTCACTGTAAGCGCTCAATGTTGCTGTTGGAGCAACAGTATCAACAGTTACGGAGAAAGCTTGGGAAGCAGTTACTGTAACATTTCCACTCTTATCAGTAAGGTTTACCAATTCCAGTGTGTGGTTAGCAGTTGAAGACAGGTTCAATCCAGTGATTGTACCAGTGTTAGTACCACCAAATGCTACTGGATAGTAAGTACCATCTACTTTTGCAGTAGCACTTTGGATTGGCTCAGAAACTGTTACTGTAAGTTTTGTTGCAGCTGTTGTATTAGTCTTAGCTGATACAGAAGAAATTACAGGTTTTACAGTATCTTCATAAGTCAGAACAGATGTAAATTTAGCTGTTTTCTTGTCAGCATTGTCAGCCAAAGTAATCGGCTCAACAACAGCAACAGCATTAGTTACTTCAACTTCTGCAGCAGTTGCAAATGTCAATGTAGCAGTATTTCCACTCAATGAAATGGAAGTAGGAATAGCAGTACCAATTTTGTAGTTAGCAAAAGTCTTAGCAGCTGTTTCGTCAACTGATCTGTTGAACTTAACTTCTACTTGAGTAGCGTTAACTGGAGTGAAAGAAAGTACCTTAGCGGAAGACAATGTTACTTTAACTGCGTAGTCAAAGCCATTGTTCTTGAAAGCTACTGTAGTTTCAACACCTTCTACCAAAGCAGAAGCAGGAGTTACAGTTGCTGTAGTCTTGTCAGCGAAAGTTACCAACACACTAGTTGGGCTCAATGCTTCTGCAGAAACTACTACTGGAGCGGATTTAAGAATGTCAACTTGGTAAGCTGCGCCTACTACCAATGCGCGAGTAGCGTTACCTTGGAAGTTAGTGCCTGCTGCTACCAGTCCTTTGTTGATTGCCGCTTGAACATATCCTTTAGCCCAAGCTGATGCTGTGTTGTCTGCAGTTGCAGGCACTTCCAGCTTCAATGCACGTACCAGTACAGTTGCAACTTCTTGCACGGATACTTTACCGGATGGATCGAAAGTAGTTGCAGTTTTACCAGTCATCAGTCCAGCTGCATTAACTGCTTCGATGTAACCGCGTGCCCAGTGGTTAGCGTTGTAGTTCTTGTCTTTGAAAGACAAAGTGGTTTTTACTTCTTTCAGGTCTAACAATTTAGCAATGATCTTAGCGAACTCAGCGCGAGTCAAGTCTTTCTCAAGGCGAGCTTGACCGTCCGGATATCCAGTAAGGATACCTTTCGCTGCCAGTGCGTTGAATTGTGCTTCTGGAGTTGTTGCAGTTTCACCAAACGCCACAGAGGCAAACATCGAGAATGCCATTGCTGTAGATAATGCTACGGATAAAATTTTCTTCATAACCTTTTTTTCTCCTCCTTGGACAATCGTGAACTTGGTATTTTCTTTAGTTGGGTAGCTCATGTCACTCATTAGCCGATGCACCCCCTTTCCCGAGTTGAGCATATTAAGTATAAATAATGTCTGTGACGGGTATCACAGAAACTGGTAAACAAATTCAGACATGACAATACTAGATTCCTAATTCTACCTTAGCATTATACAATGTGCCTCGAGTCACGTAAAGCTAATTCTTTCCATTTGGTTAGAAGGGCTTGTGTAATGACTCTACATCTTAAACGCAGATGTTTTGTAAAAGTTGCGCTGACTGCAAAAAAAATTTCAATATTGTTACTAACTTTGTTTTCGTTCCACCCCAAAGTATAATTCACTTGTATGTAATGCAAACTTTTTCTAGTATTGGGCGGCTACGGAAATCAGTATAGCATGACTGAACCGGCGCGTCATTATACAATATTTGTTAAGTTAATAAACATATTTATCCTGTTCTAAACGTACATACCCATGAAAAAAAGCGCCGGCAGCGGCGCTTTCTTCTATAACATATATACTAGCGAATCTTCATGGACAGCAGGATAAGTTCCTGGCGTTTCTCCGGACTTGTATTCACATTGTTGTACAGGGCATCTATATTCTCACGATTATCACGATAGCTCTTCTCATGCTTGATGGTGGCATGGGACCAATCAATCAATGCGTTCTCGGCAACAATCAGATCATTGTATGCATCATGGAAGCCGGTAGCCTGTACAAGGCCTTCCATCACTTCCTGCGAGATTTCCTGGAGCGCCCGTTTGGCCGTAATCTCCTTCTCCAGTTCCTTCGCTCTATTCTCAAACTTATTTTTTGCTTTCATGTAGTCCAGCTGTGCTTTGGATAAAATCGGTTTCATCGATGGCTTTCACCTTTCAGAACATAATATTGTCTTAGTTATTGTAACGTATCCCTCAACAGATTACAAAGTTTAATCTTTCTGTTAAGAACAGTATATTACAAAAATGCCGGTCCGCGTACCCTTCCCGCAGACCGGCTGTTATATGATCCCTTAGTTAAAATTTTTCGGGAAGATGGTTGTACTCTTCTGCAAGAGTGCTACAGCGATTTTACCAGCCTCTGCTCTTGTCAGTTTACCCTTCGGATTGAAGTTATATACGGGCTTCTTCTGACCCGTGACGATAATTGGACTGCCCTCCATAATCTTGGCCTTGGATACAGCATCGATGGAAGGACGGGAATAGAATTCCATACTTCCTGTATCCACGAAGGATTTGCTCAGGCCGGTTAATAGCTTGTCGTTATTCAGGGACAACTTCAGCTTAAGCGCCCGGGCAATCATAACAGCAGCCTGCTCACGAGTCAGGGCAATTGTAGCACCGAAGAATCCATCGCTAAGCCCGGTAACAATACCGGCTCTGGCCGCAGTCTCGATATGTGCATAATCCCAAGTAGCAGCACTGGACTCCGGTACGATATCAAAGAAGGTCTGCTGCTTTGTATCATAATCCAAAGGAATGTTGAGACCATTTACAAGCAGTGTAGCAAACTCGCCCCGTGTCGTTGTATCATCGGCACCGAATTGATCCGCACGCAAGTTCTCCATGATTCCTTTGGAATACAGACCATTTAAAATGTTTCTTGCCCAAGGATGGTTCGTAATATCGTTATAGCCACGGCGCAGCTTCATGACGGTGTAATATCCGAATTCGTCAAATGGAACAGTGACCGTATGACTCTTCGTATTAACTTCACCGCCTATGTTCTCCCAGACTCCTTTATCCGTATATTTAAACACGGTAACCGTCGACCCCACTTCATCAACAATGTTGGAGCCGAAGGAAAGTGTCAAATCTCCACGCTGGGAAGGAACGATTTTGCGCTCATAATCATATCTGGTGAAATATCCTTCTGTAGAATAAGGAGCTATCCCATTTGTCGCGGCAATAAATCCGGTAACGCCCTTGGTTCCTTTCTCACCCAGACCGCCGCTAATCCAGTAAATGTCAGATACACGCGAAAAGTTAATCGTTGCAGCATTGGACGTAAAGTATTGAGTCAACTCGTCCGGGATATCAATCCCTGTCGCTCCGAGAGGCGTTCTGGCATCAAGGTCTACGTTGATAGTGTTGCCGTAATCATTCTTCCGTTCTACAACGCCATCCTTCGGATCGGCAATCCCGAATAGCAGTTTCGTGTCCGGATAATATTTAGCCGCACCCGAGGTCGTATAGCCCTTCAATAAGGTTCCCTTCGGGAAGCTGAGCTCCAGCCCCTTATTGAATACACTGTATTTGGCTGCCACTTTCTCCGCCATATACTGCGTGTCGACCTGGACAGCACTAGCGTAATAGACATTGACCGTAGCGTTCAGTGTAGAATCCGCACGGACAATCTGAATTTTGATGACTGTTGCCTTGTCCGGCTTCAACCCCACAAAGTCATATACAAATCTGTCGGGAATATCCGCACGTTCGATGGCTTCATACTTGTCGATCATTACCTTCGTTGCCCCTTCGGCTTCGATATCAAACCGGACGAAGTTTTTGTTGACTACGATTTGATCTCCTACAGTTGAAACTGGAGACAGAATCCGGTATGGCGTTACTTCACGCAGCACCTCAAGCCGTTGTGTCGTACGTGCCCCAGTGCTGTTAATCAGCTCCAGGTTGTATACATGGCTGCCCGGCGCATCGAACTTAAAGCCGCTGAGCCGCAGAATGAAGTCTGAACTATTCCCCGCGTAGGCATAAGTATAGTTCTTGGTATTGTAAATAAAGTTTCCCGAAGGTATCAATTCTTTGATCCCGGTAAGCATGGAGTTACTGCCTGACGTTGTGGTGGAAAACAGCAGCTGGGAGCCATCGTAAACATTAAGGATCGAGGCTCCTCCCCCTCGAAGGATGAGGTCATATTCCTGCTGGTTGGTCACATATTTCTCATCCTTATACAGAAAATCCGTAGTCAGGTTAAGAATTTTCCCTAACGAATCCGCCGTATACGTGGTGAGGTCTTTAGATGTGAGTGCAGGCCCATTCTTAAGTACAGGATGGAATGTCTTCAGCGTCGATCCATTGGTATCAATCACATAGATGCGCAGTTCCTTGCGGATTTCCCGCCGGTTGCCCAATGAATCCTTCGATACGCCAATGAGAACAATGGTGTTCTCGCCGTATACCAGCGGGCCAGATTGTGTAATAGGCAGTGTATTGCTGAAGGTGGTTAGTGAAGTTGTCACTCCAAGTGCCATCGTCCCAGGGTCCGATATTCCATTTACAAACAGCTGTGCGCTTTCGATATTCTCGAATCCGATGTATTGCCCCGAAATCTTCATTGTCGGATTGGAGTCGGAGCTGAATGTGTAGGTCTGTCCATCATACAAGCTGTCTACGTAGATATAACTCTTGGTTACATAAGTAATGTTTACATCCGTTTTCGATGCTGATCCTTTAAATTGAAACCTTACAGATTGCTGACCCGTAGAGAAAGCGGTAATTTTATATACTTGTTCATTGGCAGTGATACCGGTGGCACCCGATACCAGACTCATTAAGACTACATTAGGACTGATTGGCAGATAAGTACCCGTCAATTCCTTGAGAGGAGATGCAAGATTGCTATTCCCCTTAACCAGAATATAGAAATCCCCAGTGTCTACCTGTGCCTTGTCCAATGCCAGTTTGGAGGCGGCAGTTATGCTGCCTGTTCCAGAGTAACCTTTAAGATAATAAAGACTCGAAATTACCGTTTCTCCCGGCAAATAGTTATAAGTGCCGACTTTGGATGTTTGAAAATTGCCTGCTGCGTATTTGACACCCACAATAACTTGGGTAGAAGTCGGAGCGATAACAAAAGACGTCTTGAATGATACGAGACGGTAAGCGGGCGTTACTCCGTCAGAGCTTGGAATAATGATCTCATCATTCTCATTGCCAGGCGTCTCCACCCATTGATTGGAGGCATTATATCCATAGGATTTCAATATTTGAAATGTTGCAGGAGTTGCACTGTTATTAATCGTGAGGACCGCATTGTCTTCAAATGAGGTACTAGTGTAAGGAACCAGAACCTGGCCCACCAAATGCGTGGTTCCATCTTCTGTCTGGGTCAGTGTCGGAATATTACCCATGAGGCTGTTTACAACAGTTCCATAACTTCCGCTTGATGTCCCCTGAACGATTTGCAAATCTGTAAAAGGCTTGGCGGCATCGAAATAATACAGCGACCGCTTGATCGTTATGGAATCTGAAGCATTCTGTACCACAATGACCAAATTATTGATTCCCGAAGTCAACGAGAGTGCTGGTGTAAAAAATGTTCCGTCTTCCAGCAATGTTGTCTGGAGCGCGGTACCGCCATTCAAGGCAACTGTTACTCTGGTGGAATTCGCAACAACGCCCTTCAAGGTTATGGAAGGATTGGGAACAACGACCTGGGTTCCTTCATTCAGGTTGATCGCACTGCTGCCGCCGCCGATAACCTGCAGGCTCTGAATATACGGAATTTGGTCATACAGGACATAAAAGGACTCTGAACGCTCCAGAAGGCCCTGCATCCCGGAGAAAGTGATTTTATTATAACCTGAGAACAGGCTGAGCCCGCTTGTTGTGAAGCGGTTGCCCAGGCCATTGCTGGAATCCACATTCACAGCGCCTAGAATTACATGCGCAGAATCGGTTACCCATGTGCCGCCGCTCTGGCTCAGCTGTTCCACCTTTACTTTCATTGTAGAGGCTGTTACCTGAGAGAATGAACCTGCAATAGTCATGGTACTATTGCTTGTTTTATATACATCATTACGATTGAGTGTGTTCTGGTTAAGTGAAATTGTGTTTCTAAGTTCATTATCATCCGGACTGAAGTATTGTGTTGATGTTATTGCCGCCGAAACGGGCTTGGTGAGCCCCGCCGGAATAAGCGAGACGACCATAGCTGCCAGAAGCAGCCACAAGAAAGGTCTCTTGATGCGTTGCATGTGTATATCTCTCCTTTAGATTCATATTCTCGTTACCCTTATAGTTTTCTATCGGCTTTAACAACCCGTATATTTAGGAATACAAACAAAAAACCCATCCAATTTCGGATGAGTTTTGTTAATTCAGGAATATATTACAAGAATGATACCTGTACAAATTATGATTTGGAGCTTCTTTCTGGATCGACCTTCATACGTAGTCTGAGGATGAAATCAATAACAGGGCGTTTCGTCATACCAATCAGTCCTGTAATTTCAGCACCGATCTGCAGGAAGAAGAGCATCACGCAGATGACTACAAAGGTAACCCAATTCGCTTCTTTCAGTGCGGCTGAGGATTGAATAACAGCCAGTATACCAAAGAAAGTAGCAATGCCATAAATAATAAGCACAGTCTGGCGATGAGTAAAACCAAGCTCGCGCAGGCAATGGTGCAGGTGGCCTTTGTCCGGTGCAAAAATAGGTTTCTTCTGCAGCTTCCGGCGCACGATTGCAAAGAAAGTATCCGACAGCGGTACACCAATAATCAATAACGGCGTAATAAAGGATACGACGGCGATTTGTTTGAACCCAAGCAGTGCCAGCAAAGCCAGGCTGAAGCCCAGGAACAGAGAGCCTGCATCACCCATGAAGATCTTCGCCGGGTGAAAGTTAAAGAAAAGAAATCCAACGATACTGCCCAGCAGCAGCAGACACAGAAGTGCAACCATAACGTTGCCCATCAGCAAAGCCATCACGGCAATCGTTGCAATGGCAATCCCGGAAACGCCTGCAGCCAGCCCGTCCAAACCGTCAATCAGGTTAACCGCGTTCGTGACGCCGACAATCCAGAATATCGTGAGCGGAATAGAGATCCAGCTTTCGAGCGATGAATACGTATTGTTAAAGGGAATGTTTACGAAATCTACAGTAATTCCAAAACCGAATACTACGATACAAGCTGCGGCAATCTGGCCCAGCAGCTTCACCTTGGCTGACAGCTCAAAACGGTCATCGAGACCGCCAAGCAACACAATCAGTCCGCCGCCGCTCAGCAGCGCTTTGATGAAGTTAGCCTCCCGCGAAGTAAAATCATACGGAATAAATTGCAATATGGCAAGCAGGCCTACCACAAACGCCAGAAAAATACCTAGTCCGCCAAGGCGGGGCATAATCTTCGTATGCACTTTACGGGCATTAGGCACATCCGTGGCACCAATCTTAATGGCGAATTTCTTCACCAGCGGTGTCAGGCACAGCGCGAGACCCATGCATACAATAAATCCGGCGATGTATATGATTAACATTTGATCAGCGACCCCCATTTCTCTACCGCATTGAATTATACGCTGTTATAAAAACAAATTCCAATTCTGAAAATGGGCTGTTTTTTTCATTTTTGCAGAGAATTCCGGCATATTATCAAGGTTTTGTGACTTTATCTTTGTCACGCAGCACTTTTAATGCGAATTTCGGCAGCGCAAGCATTCTGCGGTAGCGTGTCGGCTCCTTAAGCAACCGGTAAAGCCACTCGATCCGCAGTTTCTGGAACGCCTTAGGGGCCCGGCGGCTCTTGCCGGAGATGACATCGAAGCTGCCGCCGACCCCCATCATAATCGGAACAGCCAGCCGTGATTTGTATTTGGCAATCCACGGCTCCTGGCTGTCCGCTCCGCGGGCGACAAACAGAATATCCGGCTCCGTACTAACAATTGCGGATACGACTTCCTCGTCCTCCTCCGGACCAAAGTAACCATCACGGAAACCGGCGATGATAATGCCGGGATATTGCATTTGTAACCTTCTGGCCGTTTCCCGAATCACTTCCGGTGTCGACCCCAGCAGGTAGACCTTCCATTTATAGCTTTCTCCTACCCTCAGTAATTCATGTAAAAGATCGAAGCCTGCCACACGTTCTTTCACAGGATTGCCGACGCGTTCGGCAGCCCATACAACGCCTGTTCCATCCGGAACCACCAGCTCGGCAGAGGTCATAATGTCCATATAAGCAGAGCTTTCCAGGGCGCTCATCACCATAATCGGATTGGCCGTAATAATCTGGTGCGGTTGCCGGGAAGAGACCACCTTAACCAAATAAGAAACCGTCTCTTTCAGATCGAGCTTGCTAACCGGAATCCCATAGATGGGTACCGTAGGTATGCCATTCATTTCTTTCACTCCAGATCATCCTTTATGGCTTAAATATTGGGCAATATGCCGGGCCGGCGCTTCCGCCTCGTGAACCAGGGAAGAGATGAGCGGTTCCCGTTCGGCTCTCCATCCGGCTCCTTCTTGCAATAAGTGAACAATTTCCGAAGAAACCTTATCACTGTCCAGCGCTGCTGTAGATCCTACCGGCTGACAATCTATCCGGCTCAGGAAGTTATCAATCTTCGGATCATAAGAGATCCCGATTAAAGGCACACGCTGTCCTGCGGCATAAATCAGACTGTGAAGCCTCATGCCAATCAATACGTCACATCGCTCAACCTCGAGGAGCATTTCCTGTGGATGCACGGCATCCTCGCAAATGCTGATTGTCCCGCCATTCTGCTGGGCGTCCTCTCCCAGCCGCTCCATGATGTAGCGGGAAGCTTCATTGTCAGAGGGCAGGTGGAAGGGCAGGAAACGCAGATGGAGTGGCTGCCTAACACAAGCCTTGCGAAGGCCTTCAGCGATAGCGTTCAGGTCACGCCGGTCACCTTCCCAGAAGCGTACCGATATTCCGACAACGGGAAGGGATGAAGGCTTCGGTGTTCCAGCTTCTTCCGGTAAGGTCAACCCCATCACAGGGTCAGGCACAACCTCAATCTTCTCCCTCGTCAGTCCCATGGTTTGCAGGAGGTCGCGTGATTGCTCGTCCCTAACCGACACATAAGCACATTTGCGGAAGACCGATTTGATTAGGGGATGGAACAGCTTGCGGTTCACCGGACCGACTCCCTGGGCATAGATAAATGTCGGCTTGCCCAGCCATTGGGCCAGCTTGATCACACCCAGGTAGTACGGGATGCTCTTGCTGCCGGTGACATCCTGCAGAAGGCTTCCGCCTCCGCTGATTAGCCCTGAGCTCTTCGAGAGGGCTTGCCGGACTTCACCCAGCTTCATACGATGCACCGATTTCACACCATAGGTGGCGCTTGTCCATTCAGGATCAATGGACAATACAACAGGCTCAATCGCTATGCCTATTGCCTCAGACTGCTTCCTGAGAGCAATTAAGATCGATTGCAGTACAGCTTCATCTCCACTGTTTCGAAAGCCGTAGTAACCGGATATGACTATTGTTTGAGAAGCGGCGACCATCGTTTCCAACACCCTTCCGCAATTTGCCATGCGATTACGGCAATTACTCCGATAATAGCTCCCAATCCCAGACCCAGCAATCCGCGAACAAGAGAGATCAGAAACGGTGAGTGGATATGGGCGAACGTGTCCACCATCGACAATTGGCCGATGACAGCAATAATCATGATGAAGGCTGCGTTACGGTATTTAAAGGCCATAAACGCTCCCAGAATGAAGAGCGGATGCGCCAGCAGGAATTCCTTATTACGCGGACGCACATGAACCGTATTCTCCAGGAACGTACGGAAGGACATTTCCAGGGAGCTTACACTGCCGCTGTTGCCCGTACGGCTTAAATAATACAGACCGAGGACACCCAGCACTCCGGCTGCGATAACCATGGCAAGTGTAATTGGCGTGCGCAGCAGCTTGCCCGTCTTGTTGAAAGCAAATTCGCCGCGATATAAAAGAACATACAGTGCCACAAGTCCGATCGGCGCTAAATGCAGCAGGCTAACCCCCCGGAACTGTTCCAGCACAAGACTGTAGGCTGCATTGTTAAGCAGCGCTGCTACGAAAGGTACTGCACTTAGGGAAATCAATGCAGTCTTAACATAGAGGACAAGACTGTGTATTAATCGGCGCTGCGGGCTCATAATGGCATATGCGCTGCCCGGTTTACTTTTCCTTGCTACCGTGTTTGCAACCTTACCACTCCGTAAAGGCGGACCCAGGACGTTAATCTTACGAATGGCCAGTATCGTTCCAACGGTAGGCGCACTGATCGCCGCCGCAAGCGCCAAGGCTTGCTCGAACAGAACAGGCCTCAGTACAAGAAGCCCCGCACTGCCGATCAGTCCAAACACCAAAGCAGGAAGCGTCAGCCAAGGGATGAAGTAAGAAACCATGAGCGCCACCAGCGCGACGGCTCCGACCACCGCAATCAGCTTGAAATAACGCTGGAACGATGAATCCACCACCTCTAAGGCCGTTGCTGGTCCCATCGTAAAGCCATTGTCCTGTATCTTCTGCACCGCACCGCCGGGGCCGCTAAGACTGGTTATCAAGTTGTCCAGCGTGTCGGTAATTTTTGCTTTGCTTAGATCCCGTGACGGCATCGTGTTCAGGTACAGCATACGGATGTTGCGGTCTTTGGATGCCAGTGCGAAACGGTCGGCAATGACCGCCGGATCGAGTGCAGAATCGGCCTCACTGAGGGAATATAGACGAGTGACATTGTAATCCAGCATATAAGCCAGCTTTTTGAAGCCTTTTTGCTGCTCCTTCAGGTTTTCGATCACCGCAATCCCCATACCACGCTCTTTCAGGAGGCTCGCGAAGGCGGTCAAGCTGTTCATTTGCTCATCGTCGCTAAAGCCTTTCACGGAATCCCCTTCAAACAGAATCCGTGTAACCCCCATACTCTTGTAATAGTCCAGCAGCTTGGCTACAGCATCCTGATTGTACGTCAAGGAGTCCACGAGCCGCGGAACAATATTAAATCCCTTGTCATGCAGCATTTCAACCGTCGATGGATCAGGCTGCATCGGCTTTAACGTAGCATCCTCCACCGGCGACTCAAGGATGAGACCCTTTTGTCCACGGAAGCTCCAATCCCTCGCGGAGATCCCGATGTCACTAAAGGTTTGCCGGATGACCGGTGCCAGAACATTATAATTATCACCGCTGGTAAAAAGCACATACGTAAAGTTCTCATTCTCCCGAATCAGGCTATCCGTCAGCGCTGCCTCTTCCTCAGAGCTAAAGATCATTACACGCCGCGCTTTGCGAAAATCCTCCAGCGTGCTCTCAAAGAGGGCCATACTCTGCACGCCGGCGCTCTTCAAGCGGTCAAGCTGCTCAGCTATATAATCCTGCGGCTTCGCCTGATAACTGGCTACATCCACCAAATCACGGTAATCGAATACAATTTCAACTGTTTTGGAGGATTTCTCCGTCTGCAGACGATCATAGACTACAGGCAGGGCTGCTATCAAGCCAACCACAACCATAATCCATAGCCACTTTCGGGAAAATGTGTTCCATTGCTGCCATTTTTGCTGCACCCCAAGTACCTCCTCTTTCCACTCGATGAACCCTATCACACAAGTAAAAGCCCGGTGTATTCAAGCATGGCTGCTTCACCATGCCACCACCACCAGACTTTTACAAAGATGGAGAAGTTCAATCTCTATTCTTAATTAGTTACCGTCTACACGGCCCATAACCTGAACCGTAAGCGCAGCAACCTTATCCTTGGCATTCTGCAGGGATTCACCCCGTACCGCAAAATAAACCTTGATCTTCGGTTCCGTTCCGGAAGGACGCAGGCAGAACCATGATCCGTCAGCCAGCAAATATTTCAGCACATTCTCCTTCGGCAGCCCGTCAATGCCGAGCGAATAATCCAGAATTCCGCTTACGGCGATGCCCCCGATTTCCTGCGGCGGGTTGCTGCGCCAGTCATTCATAATCCCCTGAATTTGCGCCACACCGTCTTTGCCCTTAAGTGTACGCGATTCAAGACTCTCCAGGAAAAAGCCGAATTGCTCGTACAGCTCCTGAAGCACATCGTACAGGGTTTTCCCTTGGGCCTTGTAATAAGCGCCAGCTTCAGCAATCAGCATGGCCGCAAGGACAGCGTCTTTATCCCGGGCATAATTGCCGGCAAGATAGCCGTAGCTTTCCTCATAGCCGAAAAGGTAGGTATATTCGCCGGAAGCTTCGAATTGCGTCATTTTTTCCCCGATATATTTGAAGCCGGTCAGCGTATTGAATACGGTAGCCCCGTAATGACTTGCTACAGCAGCACCCATTTCACTGGTTACAATGGTCTTCACTACAGCCCCGTTACTCGGTAGCTTCCCTTGCTCCTGCAAGCGGCTCAGGTAGTAATGAATCATCAACGCGCCGGATTGATTGCCCGATAGAACCACAAACTTGCCTTCATTGTCACGCACCACTGCACCCATCCGGTCAGCATCAGGGTCCGTACCGATCAGAAGATCAGCATTCAATTCTTCCCCAAGCTTTATGGCTAATGTAAAAGCTTCCCGCTCCTCCGGATTGGGCGATTTCACCGTAGAGAACTCGGAATCGGGCTGCTCCTGCTGAGGAACAACGAATACCTCTGTGAAACCGATCTTGGAGAGTACCGAACGTATCGGGAGATTCCCCGTACCATGCAGCGGCGTATAGACGATTTTGAAATTGCGGCCGAGTGAAGGTACGATCTCTTCCCGGGCAACACTGACACTGGCTACCGTATCTGTAAATGCCTCGTCTTCCTTCTCACCCAGCCAGTGCAGCAATCCCTGGCTTTCTGCCTCTTCCTGTGTAATGCGTTTGACCGCATCAAAGGAATCGACCTCCAGTATGTAGGAAATGACCTTTTCCGCTTCATCCGGGACAAGCTGGCCGCCTTCCGCGTTATACACCTTATAGCCATTGTATTCCGGAGGATTATGACTCGCTGTAATTACAACGCCGCCCGTCGCCTTCAGATGGCGAACACTGTACGAGAGCTGCGGGGTCGAGCGCAAGGAAGGAAACAAATGGGTCTCAATGCCGTTGCCCGCCAGCACAAGGGCTGCTTCCAAAGTGAATTCAGGAGAGTATCGGCGGGAATCATGAGCGATAACGACAGAAGGTCTGCCTTCTCCGGTATACTGCTCCAGAATATATTTGGCAAAGCCTTGGGTGGCTCTTCCCACCGTATAACGGTTAATCCGGTTGCTGCCTGCACCGATTACACCGCGCAGACCGCCTGTACCGAACTCCAGATCCCGATAAAAGCGTTCTTCGAGTTCCTGCGGATCGTTCTCCAGCGCACGGAGCTCTCCCTTCGTAGCTTCATCGACAGAAGGGTCCTGAAGCCAACGCTCTAATGTTTCTGCGGCTTGTAGGCTTAATTGAGTCATATGAATCTCTCCTTCTCCATATATGATTTAATTATGAATTAACTAAGCGCAAACATAATCTCCCCTGAAGCCACAACCTTGCCGTCTACCTTCGCAGTGGCTTGGCCTTTCCCGATGCTCCCCTTGAGGCGGGTGATCTCCACTTCCAGTTGCAGTGTATCCCCTGGAACGACCTGACCCCGGAACCGGAAGGCGTCCAGTCCTGCCAGGAATCCGATCTTGCCGCGGTTAGCCTCAACGCCCAGAATAGCGACCGCGCCCACCTGAGCCAGCGCTTCTGTAATCAATACACCCGGCATTACCGGGTACCCTGGAAAATGACCGGCAAAAAACGGTTCATTCACCGTAACGTTCTTGATGCCTACAGCCCGTTTGCCCATTTCGATTTCGATAATTTTGTCCACCAGCAGAAATGGAGGCCGATGGGGGATAATTTCTTGGATTTCATTAACATTCAGCATTGTGATAAGACTCCTCCCTGGAATCAGCTTTCATCATATTCTTTGCCGGGATGCATAAAATTAGGCACCTTCGGCAAAAACTATATCTATCCTTCACCCCCTGCAGAAGTGGAGGTTCAGATAAGGGGCTTTCTCCACCGTTAAGCAGCAGCTTGGCGGAGAGGGCCCTTTTTTCATCCCTGAGCCCCCCATCATTATACATTTATCTGTATAAAAAAGAAAACTCCCTGTACAACTAGGGAGTTGTGAATCAGCCCCGCAGCCCTGTGTACTACGGAGCAAAAACGAGATCATATACATGCTTCCATGTGCTCCACTGAAACACATCGGCTAATTCTTTCTTGCCAAGGATGACGTATCCGGCGATCAATCCGCCTCCGAGGGCAGCGACAAGCAGTAAAGGAATCAGAATCACCTGAATCATGCCCCAAACTGAAATCCTGCGTTTTACCTGCCCCTTGTCTTCATCTTGACCAGTCTCTACCTGACGACTCATTGGTTCACCTACCCGCGCAAGTTATTAGCCAGGCCTTGCATCTGGTCGCTGGAGGTCAGCGCCCGGGCTGCCAGCTGATATGTGCGCTGAATTTGCATCATTTCCGTCATTTCCTTGCTTAAGTCGACGTTCGATTGCTCCAGCCACCCCGAGCGCACCCCAACTGCAGATGCTTCCCCTGCCGCTCTTTGGACGAATGCCTGCTGCTCCGTCACTCCATCTGCCAATACATAGAAATTGCCGTCTACCGCCTGAAGGGAAGCCCTGCTTGAGGGCTCTACAATCATTATACTTCCCGCTACTACGGCAGGATCATTTTCATTTCTCTTCATCAGCACCTGGCCCGTCTCGTCAATGGCCACACTCATACCGACAGGTACCGTTATTGGTGTTCTATCTGTATTCAGAACAGGGTTGCCGGTATTGTCTACGAGCACCATATTCTCTGGGTTGGTGGTATCCGGGGTAAAGTGGAAATTCCCTTGTCGTGTATAAGCCGTGGCTCCGTTAACCTGAACACCGAACAAACCGTTACCCTGCAGTGCCAAATCGGTGGGACTGCCTGTTTCTTTGAGCGTACCCTCTTCCCAGTTGTTGCTGATTGTAGGTACACGCACACCGAAACCCATATTGAAGCCCAGAGGCATGCTGCGTCCCGTCAGCGCGTAATCATCCGATTGCTGCTGTACGCGGGTCAATACATCCTCGAAGGAGCCTTCCTTGCTCTTATAGCCATTCGTATTTACATTGGCAATGTTATCGGCAATAATATCAAGCCGCTGCTGAAGGCTGGACATCGAGACCGCCGCACCTATCGTCGAATTGTTCATGGGTCAGTCCTCCTGAAAGCTTAAGTCTATACTCTGCCGACTTCGGTTGCAGCCTTCTGCAGGCTGGAGTCGTAAAACTGTACAACCTTCTGGTTGGCTTCATACGCCCGGTATGCAGCGTTCAAATCCACCGTCACCTGGGTCGCATCCACGTTGGAATTCTCCAAATATCCTTGCCGCACCTGCATATTATCGGTTGCATCAGCGAAACGGACCCCTGCGTCTGCGGAATCATCTGCATGAAACACACCGTTACCGTCACGCACCAACTCCATCGGCTTTGTAACAATACTAATGCCGAGTCTGGTGTTCGATCGTAGACCTGTATTATTATCTATTAAATATCCCTGCCCGTCCACCTTGAGGTTATCCTCAGAGGTGTTAAGCACCAATGGATTGCCGTTACCGCCCAGAACCTTGTAGCCACCCGAGCTAAGTACTTCTCCAGTCGGGCTTACCGAAAACTTGCCGTTGCGTGTATACAAATTATTGCCATCATTATCCTGAACGGTGAAAAATACCTGTGGCTTGTAGGTGACCTCACCTTCAGCACTTACATGCTTGCCCGAACCATCGAACAGCATAGCTTCTCCCGTAGCCGGATCGTTCACCTGCAAATCAGCGGATAAAGCAAAATCAACAGTCTTGCCGCTTTCAATCAAATCGCCCTGCAAAAATTGGGAAATTGATTGTTCCGCGAACACACCTGTGTTCAAACGGCCGATCGTCTTGGTGACGCCACCCTGCATTGCAGAGATCAGCACATCCGGAAAGGCATGGCTGACACTGTCAACCTGCTTGTACCCCGTTGTATTTAAATTGGCGATATTCTGCGTGGCTGTGTCATGTCTACGCTGCTGTGTAACCATCCCGGCAGCGGCCGTATATAAACCTCTTATCATGAAGGCAGTCTCCTTCCCGAGCTTCTAACCTATATTATCGGCTGTTTAGAACTTTTTCTTAACGACCTTGTCCAAATGATCCAGCATAATGCCCGTGCCCTTAACCACACAGTGCATCGGATCCTCCGCTACCCAGACAGGAACATGCAGTTGCTCGGACAGCAACTCGTCCAACCCGTTCAGAAGAGCACCCCCTCCGGTGAGCACAACCCCACGGTCGATGATATCAGCCGACAGCTCCGGTGGTGTACGCTCCAGTACAGATTTGGCGGCAGCCACAATGGAAGAAACCGGGTCCCACAGCGCTTCCTGAACCTCGCCGGCGGATATGGTGAGGGTCTGGGGCAGCCCGGTTACCATATTTCTTCCGCGAATGTCCATCTCGGCGTTCATACCGCTAGGGCGAACCGTACCGATGGACAGCTTGATGTCCTCTGCGGTGCGTTCCCCGATCAATAATTTGTATTTTTGCTTGATATATTTTAAAATGGCTTCGTCGAACTTGTCCCCTGCGACTTTAATCGAAGAGGCGGTAACGACGTCGCCCATGGACAGTACGGCTACATCCGTCGTTCCGCCGCCGATATCGACGACCATATTTCCGCTTGGTTGATAAATATCCATACCTGCTCCGATGGCTGCGGCCTTGGGCTCTTCCTCCATGAATACTTCCTTCGCCCCGCTGCGCTCCGCGGCTTCACGGATAGATTTCTGTTCCACCGACGTAATGTTCGTGGGAGCGCAGATCAGAATACGGGGACGTGAATACCAGGTCCGGCCGCCAACACGGTCGATGAAATATTTCAGCATCATTTCGGTAATTTCAAAATCAGCGATAACGCCGTCCCGGAGCGGACGGATTGTTACGATATTGCCGGGTGTGCGTCCAACCATGCGACGTGCCTGCTCTCCTACCGCAAGGACTCTCTTCGTATCACTTTCGAGCGTGACCACGGAAGGTTCATTCAGAACGACTCCCCTCCCCTTGACATGAATAAGCACATTGGCCGTGCCAAGATCGATTCCGATATCCTTGCTAAGCATAATAAAAGAGCCCCCAAAGTGTTATTTTAGTTGAATAAAAGGCAGTTAGTACTAAATTTAAAAATACCATACTTTAGGGGATGGGCACAACGTATTATAACTGAAAAAACCCTTAAAATTCCGAAAATGTTATGTCTTCGACGCTACGGCAACTTCACGCTTTTTTCCTGTGCTTTTTTTATATTTGATCTTTGTTGCTTCTCCCCCCCGAAGATGGCGAATCGATTTGTGATATTCGAGAATGTGCTTCACCTGATCGGCTAAATCAGGATTTATCTCCGGCAGACGCTCGGTCAAGTCTTTATGCACCGTGCTTTTTGAAACGCCAAATTCCTTGGCTATGGTCCGGACCGTGTGCCTGGTTTCCACGATGCAGCGTCCGATTTTGATCGTACGTTCCTTGATGTAATCGTGCACGCTCCCGCCTCCCAACTGTGGATAGTTTGGTACATTATATGAGGGGCGGGCCTATATATTCGCGCTTTAAGGAGGTGACAAGCCAGGGGAGGCTCATTTTATTTCGTGGACAACTCCCGGAAGGGGGGAAATCGTCCCGGATTTACTCACTAAAGCTAAGAAAGACAGGGGACGGAGTCCCCTGCCTAAAGTAATACTCTTATCGCTGTGGAAGTAAATCCGAAGGATTGACTACAGCGCCATCCTCATGCACTTCAAAGTGTACATGATTGCCAAGATTTTTCTCAAGCTCATTGCGGCCCGCTGTGGCCAGTGTATCCCCCTGCTTCACCTCGTCGCCTTGCTTCACTTTGGTGTCGCCTACACTTTGATACACAGTCTTCAAATTGCCCGGATGGGTAATTTCAATGACCGTACCGATGACAGGAACATCTTCAACCCGTGTAACCTCACCGCTAAGCGCCGCTTTGACATCAAAGGCCTTGTTGTCTTCACGGGCAATATCGATTCCGGCATTCGGCACGAAGGTGTCATTGTACTCCACCATGGCCTCTACATGATTCTCCACGGTTCCATTCTCGTCATAAAACGGCTTAACGACTTCCACCTCAGCCGGATTACCTACCGGCCAGACAATGCTTTCGGCTGTAGCTACCACTTCCAAAGCTTCAGGGTCAGTACCAGCAGTACCGTTTACGTCCGTTGATACTCCAGCTTCCTGTTGTGATACAACGGCGGCGGTGTCCCCAGTCAGCGGCTTTTGGCCTGCATCCTGATAGACCCACACCAAGGTTAGTATAATTGCCGCTGCCGCTGTGTAGACTGCCGGAAATACCCACCGTTTAGATAACAGTCTGTTCCATGAAGAAGGCTGTGCGCCCGATTCTCCCTGCATTTTTTTGAGAGACTCTTCATGGTTTGGTTTGTTTTTGTTTTGTTCATTCATATGCGATCACCTCAGTAACCAGTGTTACCGGGCTATTGTCTTTTATACGTATCTTGCAATTTATTTTTTCAGAAGAGTTGAGACTTGGGTAAAGGATATACCACTATAATAGTATTTGAGAATTTGAGTCGCGGTTTTCCCTTCTTTAGCCATCCCGTTCGCGCCCCACTGGCTCATGCCGACTCCATGACCGTTGCCGTAAGTGGTAATCATGATTCTACTGCCGCGAATAGTCCAGGTAAACTGACTGGAGCGAAGCTGCAGCTTCTCCCTTACCTCCCGTCCGGTAAAAACTACGCCTCCGATGGAAATCTCTTTAATATGATGTCCGCTGGTGCGGGAAAGAACTTTCATAAATGGAGCACTCCCGGAGGTTGCTGAGAGATTGCGCGTCTTATCTGCTATAGCAGAATCACTCATTGCCGACTCTCTTAATGCAGGTACGGATTCCTTGCTGCTGCTCGAAGACGCTGTAGTGATCCCCAGCTTGGACAGCAGTTCAGCCGTGCTGAAGGTAGTGGTCACTGTATAGTAGGGGGCGATCTCCTTCTCCCATGGGCTGGCAACGCTGCGCAAGTAAGGGACGGAAGCGCTCCAATAGTCCTCCGAATTCTCCGTAAAGCCTCCACTGGAGGCGAAAAAGGAAGCCGTAATCGGCTGACCCTTATATGTCATCACTACCCCGCGCGTTTCCAATACGGCCCGGCGCAGCTTTGCCAGCGCGGCGCTCTTGCCGCCGCGCTCCCACGCCTGTTCCAGCGCAGCCTTCGATACGTAAGCCTGATGGCTGACCGTATCGGTAACATCCGCGCCCGGAACGGGCACGCCGCTGGCATCGCCGGTCAGAAGGCGGCGCATGATGAAGGTGCGGGCCGCGACGGCCTGGGCTTTGAGCGCTTCGAGCTCAAAGTCCGCCGGCATTTCGGCCGCAAGGACGCCGGTGACGTAGTCATCCAGCGGCAGGCTCTCGATTTGTCCGCTGCGCGACAAATAGACCGAGATCTTCGGCTGCGGGGCGGCAGCAGCCGGCTGGGCCGTGGCCTCCGGCCCAGCCGGCGGCGGGGGCGTCTGCCCGCGCTGCAGCGGGATGACGGCCAGCGGCAGCAGCAGCGCCGCCAGCAGCGGCGCGGCGAGCCAGGCGGCGGGCGCAAGCCGACGCAGCCGGGGGTTACCGCGCCGCGGGGGGGCCCACCGCGGTGTCTTTTTGCGCCGCCGCCAATCACGGAAATCTTTCATCTCTGTGGCTCCTTCCATTGTCACTCCAGATTCTTATAGATATGAATTTGGGACAACTGCTAGAACGACAATGAGAGAAAGGAGAGTTGCCCGGAGACAATTTCAAGGCTGATGGTATGGTACAACCCGCTATAACTAAACGAAAGGAACAGTAGGGATGGAGATGAAACGGCTCACAAGCAAGGAGAAGAAAAAAGTTGGGAGAATGCAGGTAATAAGGGGGGCATCCAAAATTTCCACAACATTTACAGCGGTGATTTGCGTCAGTCGCTGAAATGTTGTACGAAGTGCAGGAGTTAGCACATTCCAGGAGCACCATGCGACAAATTGTTGCACAGATTGCAGGAATTAGCACGTTCCAGGAGTACCATACGCCAGAATGTTGCACGGAGTGCAGGAATTAGATCGTTCCAGGAGCACCATACGCCAAAATGTTGTACGGAGTGCAGGAATAGCACGATTAAATCGCTATAAGAAGAAACGGCTTTGCCGTCCTTAAAGGGACGGCACCCGTTTCTCGTAAAAATATAAGGAAAAAGTATGGAGTGAAACTTATTTTCTTATATTTCAAAAAAAGAGACCTCCCTGCAAATAAATTGCAGTTCGGTCTCACTATATGGCCTCAGTTACACCCAGGTTGGTTGAACCTGAAACCGCTGCTTAACCTCTTCGTTTTTGTGCGATTCGGTCTTGATCGGCTCCGGCTTTAGTGTTTCTTCCTTCACCGGCTGTACTGCCGGCTCATCCATGGTAATGCGCCAAATGTCAGCACCCAGGCCTGACAGCTTCTCTGCCAAATGAACATAGCCGCGGTCAATATGATGGGTTCCGCCAACTTCCGTAGTACCCTCGGCAACAAGTCCCGCCAGGATAAGCGCTGCGCCAGCACGAAGATCGGTAGCACAAACCTTAGCTCCCACTAATCGAGCATTTCCTGTGACAATTGCCGAACGCCCTTCGATCTTGATCTCAGCGTTCATGTTATGGAACTCATCCACATGCATAAAGCGGTTCTCAAATACCGTTTCCGTCACGACACTGGTACCTTCGGAGCGCAGCAGCAATGCCATCATCTGCGATTGCATATCCGTCGGGAAGCCCGGGTACGGCAAGGTCTTCAAATCAACAGCCTTAAGCGGTTTATCGCTGATGACACGCACGCCGTTCTCGTCAGGAATAATGGTAACGCCCATTTCTTCCATTTTGGCAATAACCGGTCCGAGGTGATCCGCAATTGCGCCTTCCACATACACATCTCCGCCTGTAATTGCAGCAGCAGCCATGTAGGTGCCTGCCTCGATACGGTCAGGAATGACATGATGTCTTACCCCGTGGAGACGCTCAACGCCTTCAATCCGGATGACTCCTGTTCCCGCTCCGCGCACAATACCGCCCATGCCGTTGAGGTAATTCGCCAAATCGACAATTTCCGGCTCTTTTGCCGCATTTTCGATAACGGTCACGCCTTCTGCCAGAGCAGCCGCCATCATTATATTTTCGGTCGCGCCTACGCTGGCTACATCCAAGTAAACCTTGGCTCCACGCAATCGACCGTTGCTTTTCGCTTCAATGTAACCTTGGCCGAGACTGATTTCCGCACCAAGCGCTTCAAAACCTTTCAAATGCTGATCAATGGGACGTGTTCCAATGGCACAACCGCCCGGCAATGAGATCCGAGTACGGCCTAATCTGGATAAAAGAGGACCCATCACTAAAAAGGATGCCCGCATCTTGCGTACCCACTCATAAGGTGCTTCACAAGAGGATAAGTTTCTGGCGTCCACCTGAATGATATCGTTCTCGTATGTAACCCCTGCACCCAGAGATTCCAACACCTTGCTGATTGTCATTACATCGTCAAGCGGAGGTGCGTCCACAATAACGCTTACTCCTTCTTCTGCCAATAGAGAGGCGGCTATGATCGGTAGTACGGAATTTTTTGCGCCGCTGACTTTCACGCTCCCGGTCAATCTGTTGCCACCGCGGACGATAAATTTACTCATTTCGGTTCCCTCCGCGCACATTATTTCTTGATTAAAATGAATTAAAAAGTCGAATGCTACAAGTTCACATCGTGTGACAATGCGTCCCGTTTGCCGGGAAGATTCCTTAAATTTCAGTGTTGACATAATAAATTGTTATTATTCGGCGGCTTTTCGCGAACGACCTATGACATTTATAACCATAGCGCCAGCCATTAAAACATGTAGCGAATTTGGCCACTCCAGCTAAGATAATCGATCAGGAATCCTGCCACAAAATGACCCAGAACGATCGCTAACAGCAAATGCAGCAATCGCCCTTGAGGGCTCTTGGGATATCTTATGACCAAATCAAGCTTAAGGTTCTGCAATGCCCACCAAGATAACACGACACAGAGCAAAGATACAATCATTGACACTAATCCGCTGGTCCCGACTGTACTGGATACCGCAGTGGGCAACATTTCATCCATCTTAAACCTCCGTATGTAGGTTACTCGGAAATCGACTCTTATATCATACTTGTCAAGGGCAAAAGAATCCAGTACTTTTTAAAATTTATAGTTTCTTATCTTCCCACCGTACATGTGTTCCCTAAAAGGACAGATTTTCACTCATACAGGCATGAGAAAATCGTTTACTCATACAATATCAGAAGGAAAACTCAAGAAGAACATACTTTCTGCTATTGAAAAAAAGCAGCCAAGCCTGAGGCTTGACTGCTTCACACACTACTGTTGTCCTTTTCCAGTGGACACTTTAATCCGTGTAACGGCGCGTTGCAGCGCCAGCTCCGCACGTCGGTGATCAATGTCTTCCTGTTTGTTCCGGGTCTGAAGACGTCGCTCGGCACGTTCTTTAGCTGCTTCAGCGCGCTCAATATCGATATCTACAGGCATTTCGGCACTTTCAGCCAGCACTGTCACCTTATCTTTACGCACTTCTACGAAACCGCCATGAACGGCAATAATATTCGTAACACCGTCCGATTTTACGGTCATCGGAGCAACCTGAAGTGGAGTTACAAGCGGAATGTGTCCCGGCAAAATGCCCAATTCGCCCTCGACTCCCCGTACTGTCAAGCTATTAACCTGCTTGGAGTAGACGAGACGCTCCGGCGTGACAATTTCCAACAAAAAGGTATTCACTGCCATTCCTCCTAAAAGCTTTACGCAGTAAAGCTCGCCTCGAAAGCATCATCCAAAGCTTTACGAAGTAAAGCTCGCATCGAAAGCAATATCTTAGCTCGGGCTTACATCGATTTCGCTTTTTCAACCGCTTCTTCAATCGTACCAACAAACAGGAAAGCTACTTCCGGAAGATCGTCATGCTTGCCATCCAGAATTTCCTTGAAGCTGCGCACGGTTTCTTTGATCGGCACATACTTGCCTTTGAAGCCGGTGAACTGCTCAGCCACGTGGAAAGGCTGTGACAAGAACCGTTCAACCTTACGGGCACGGGCTACAATAACCTTATCTTCCTCACTCAGCTCATCCATACCAAGAATGGCGATGATGTCCTGAAGCTCGGTATAACGCTGCAGCAGCTGCTTAACGCCTTGCGCCACGTTGTAATGCTCTTCGCCCACAATTTCCGGAGCGAGCAAGCGTGAACTTGATGCAAGCGGATCCACGGCTGGGAAGATACCCTTTTCGGAGATTTTACGTTCAAGGTTAGTTGTTGCATCCAAGTGGGCAAACGCCGTAGCCGGAGCGGGGTCAGTGTAGTCATCCGCTGGTACATAGATCGCTTGAATGGAAGTAACAGAACCCTTTTTGGTGGAAGTAATACGCTCCTGCAACTGACCCATTTCAGTAGCCAGCGTTGGTTGATAACCTACCGCAGAAGGCATACGTCCGAGCAACGCAGATACTTCAGAACCCGCTTGGGTAAAGCGGAAGATGTTATCGATAAAGAGCAGCGTATCGCGGCCTTCCACATCACGGAAATATTCCGCCATGGTCAGACCCGTCAGAGCTACACGCAAGCGCGCGCCCGGCGGCTCATTCATTTGTCCGAACACCATCGCCGTTTTCTTGATAACGCCGGAGTCGGTCATTTCATGGTACAAGTCATTACCTTCACGAGTCCGTTCACCAACACCTGCGAATACGGAGATCCCCCCGTGCTCTTGGGCGATGTTATTGATCAGCTCTTGAATGGTGACTGTTTTACCTACGCCAGCACCGCCAAACAGGCCGACTTTACCGCCCTTAGCGTAAGGTGCCAGCAGATCGATAACTTTAATTCCCGTTTCCAGTATCTCCGCTTGTGTCGACAGTTCATCAAATGTCGGAGCTAGACGGTGAATTGGGTTTCTCTCAGTGGCAAGAACTTCGCCAGCGTTATCAATCGGATTACCAAGTACGTTAAATACCCGACCGAGTGTCGCTTCCCCTACAGGAACTGAAATAGGCCCTCCCAAGTCAGTCGCGTCCAGTCCACGAACCAATCCATCGGTGGTAGACATGGCGATACAACGTACCAGGTTATCTCCCAGATGGTTGGAAACCTCAAGTGTCAGATCTATCTTGCGGCCATTTTCCAAGCTGGTTTCAATTTTGATAGCGTTGAAAATCTCGGGCAACTGACCGCGTTCAAATTCAATATCAACAATCGCGCCCATAATGCTTACAACGCGTCCTTTGTTCATCTTTGTTTCCCTCCTCGAAAGCTGTTACATAAGAAGAAACTCCAGTGCCGTCCTTTAGGAGCATATGCTCCCGAGGCGAGCGATACTGCGTATCGCTTGTACGGCACCCGTTATTCGTAAAATATAAAGCAAAGTTAAGCGCTCCGCTTAACCCTTTTTATATTTTAAGACTGCGCATTTGCTCCGGCCACGATCTCGGTAATTTCCTGCGTAATTGCCGCCTGACGGGCACGGTTATACGTAAGTGTAAGTTCTCCGATCATTTTCGATGCGTTCTTCGTGGCACTGCCCATTGCTGTCATCTTTGCACCCAGCTCACTGGCTTTGCCATCCAGAATTGCGCTAAAAATCAATGTTTCAGCGTATTTCGGAAGCAAAACTTCCAATACGCCTTCCGGTGAAGGCTCGTATTCGTAGCTCGCTGTTACTTCTTGATGCTCCGGGGCGGCTACTTGATCCATCGGAAGCAGCCGATCTACGGAAGGCACCTGGGTGATCGCGTTAACGAACCGGTTGTAGCAAATGTACAACTCGTCGAATGCGCCCGCTTCAAACTGTTGTACCGCCGAGTATGCAATCGACTTGATGTCAGCAAACTTCGGTGTATCCGATAGCTCGGTTAATTCCTCCACAATCGGATATTCACGGCGGCGTAAAAAGTCACGGCCCTTCCGGCCGATAACGAACAAATCGTACTCGTCTTTGGATTTGTGCCGTTCCGCGATGAGCATAGTCACTTTACGCAGAATATTGGCGTTATATCCTCCTGCGAGCCCTCTATCAGAGGTGACAATTAGATAACCTGTTCTTTTCACAGGGCGGCTGACCAGCATGGGATGCTGGATGCCTTGTGTACCGGCAGCAATGCTGGATACAACCTCTTTCAGCTTCTCTGAGTAAGGACGGGCGGCCTCCGCTTTCTCCTGCGCTTTTCTAAGCTTGGAGGCGGCTACCATCTCCATTGCTTTTGTAATCTGCTTGGTGTTTTGAACGCTCTTGATTTGACGTTTAATATCACGCATGCTTCTTGCCATGATTTCACCACCTTAAAGCTTTGACGAAGTCAAAGCTGACTTCGTAAGCATCATCTTAGCTTTGACGAAGTCAAAGCTGACTTCGTAAGCATTCTCTTAAGCTTTGACGAAGTCAAAACTCACTTCGTACGTTATCTATATTAGCTAGTAGCAAAGCCTCTTTTGAACTTCTCAATCGCTGCTTTCAGTGCAGTTTCGTTATCCGCAGTCAAATCCTTCGTATCCGTGATGGATTGAAGAATTTCGGACTCACTGCTGTTCACAAACGCCAGGAATTCCTTCTCAAAGCGTCTAACGTCTTTAACCGGAATATCATCCAGATGACCTTTTACAGCAGTGTACAAGCTAAGTACTTGATGCTCAACAGACAGTGGCTGGTTTACACCCTGCTTCAGGATTTCCATCATACGGGCACCGCGGTTCAGACGGGCTTGAGTAGATTTATCAAGATCGGAACCGAATTGGGAGAACGCCTGAAGTTCACGGTATTGGGCAAGATCCAGACGGAGTGAGCCGGCAACCTTCTTCATTGCTTTAATCTGGGCCGAGCCACCTACACGCGATACAGAGATACCTACGTTGATCGCAGGACGTTGACCGGAGTAGAACAGGTCCGATTCAAGGAAGATTTGACCGTCTGTAATCGAGATTACGTTCGTTGGAATGTAAGCCGATACGTCGGATGCTTGTGTTTCGATAAATGGCAATGCGGTTAATGAACCACCACCAAGCTCATCGCTAAGTTTCGCTGCACGCTCCAAAAGACGGGAGTGCAAGAAGAACACATCACCCGGGAACGCTTCACGGCCCGGTGGACGACGAAGCAGCAAGGACAATTCGCGGTAAGCAGAAGCTTGCTTCGAAAGGTCATCATAAATGATCAGGACGTGCTCGCCTTTGTACATGAAGTATTCGCCCATTGCACAGCCTGCGTATGGTGCTAAAAACAACAGTGGAGACGGCTCGGAAGCTGATGCAGTTACAACAATTGTATATTCCAACGCGCCATGACGACGAAGGGTTTCTACAACCTGTGCTACTGTGGATTGTTTTTGTCCAATCGCAACGTAAATACATTTCATGCCGTTGCCTTTTTGGTTGATGATTGCATCGATAGCAATCGCTGTTTTACCGGTTTGACGGTCACCGATAATTAATTCGCGCTGTCCGCGTCCGATTGGAACCATGGCGTCGATCGCTTTGAGTCCTGTTTGCATAGGCTCATGAACCGATTTACGGTCGATAACACCCGGTGCACTGCTCTCTACCGGACGGAATTCAGTCGTTTCGATTGGACCTTTGCCATCAAGCGGCTCTCCCAATGCGTTAACGACACGACCCAGCAGGGCCTCACCAACTGGAACCTGCATAATCTTGCCTGTGCGCTTCACTTGATCGCCTTCACGAATTTCAGTGTACTCACCCAGAATAACAACACCGACGTTGCTTTCTTCCAGATTGAGTGCCATACCCACTACACCATTGGAGAACTCCAGCAGCTCGCCGGACATTGCGTTTTCCAATCCGTAGACACGGGCGATACCGTCGCCGACTTGAATGACGGTGCCGATTTCGGCAACTTCGATATCGGTTTTATATTGCTCAATTTGACTTTTGATCAAAGTGCTGATCTCTTCAGGTCTGATGCCCAATACCCTCACCCCTATCTTCTATGCTTATCATTAAAAGATTTCTCGAGACGCGTAAGTTTACCGGACAGACTGCCGTCATACAGCGTATCGCCGATAACGACCTTCAGTCCGCCCAGCAGGCTTGTATCAACCACGTTCGTAATGCGAATTGTCCGCTTTACCAGCTGGCCGAATTCCGCAGCTACTTTCGCTTGCTCCTCTTCACTTAACACATAAGTGGAGTAAACAGTAGCATCGCCGATGCCGAGAGCGTCTCCTTCAATTTTGATGTACGTATCCAGCAGATCTGCAAAAATATCGGTTCTGCCCCGCTCTACCAGCAGTTCTACAGTGTTCATAACCGTTGGAGAGAGCTTATCTTGAAGCGCTGTGCGCAGCACGTTCAGCTTGTCGGACTGCGAGATGCGCGGAGCAAGAATAAACCGCTTCACCTCTTGGTCGAAATGAAGCACTTCGACAACTGCCTTGAGCTGTTCTTCTACTTCAAGTGTAATCCCCTTCTCCACCGCTGCACTGTACAATGCTTTGGCGTAGCGCTTGGCAACTACCGTATCGCGGCTCATGATCGGCCTCCTACCTCTTTGAGGTATTGATCAACGAGCTGCTCTTGCTCACCGCTCATATGAACTTCCTTTTGAAGGAGCTTGGATGCGATACGTACAGATGCTGTGCCGATTTCGCTGCGCAGCTCTTCGACGGCTTTTTTCTTCTCGTTCTCGATATCCCGGACCGCTTCGTCTTTGACGCGAGTAGCATCCGCTTTGGCCTGCTCCAGAATCCGGTCTACCTGCTGGCTGCTGGTAATCTGGGATTGCTGAATGATGACCTGTGCTTCTTGACGCGCATTGTTCAGGGCCTGTTTCTGCTCCTCCACATATGCGACTGCCTGCTCTCTGGTCTTCGCGGCTTCGTCCATTTGCTGCATCACTAACTCGCGACGTTTCTCCATTACTGCAAATAGTTTACTGAACGCATACTTGCTGAGCAAGAAATAGAGAATCGCAAATGCTGCAATTGAGAAAATGATATTTGTCCAAACAATTTCCATTGAAGTCACTCCCTTCCGTTACCGCGACATGCGGACCTATACAAAAGTAAGGCGCGGATGGCACCCTGCCGTCCCCGCCAAACCGCAAAAACGGATGATTAAGAAAACATGATCAGGAAAGCGATAACTGTTGCCGCCAAAGGAATAACCTCGACGATACCTACACCGATAAACATTGTTGTTTGCAGTTGGTTACGCGCTTCCGGTTGACGAGCAATTGATTCTACCGTTCTACTAACGATCATACCGTTACCAAGACCTGCACCCAGTGCACCCAAACCAACCGCGATTGCTGCTGCTAATAAATCCATTTTTAAATATCCTCCTTTAATTTCGGTTCATATTGTGTTTAATGATATAAGATATCTCCTGCGAATGGAAATCGGCATATTGCCGTCTTGTTCACAGCAGTTCATTAATGTGCTTCTTCATGCGTTGTCATCTGCGCGATATATACCATCGTCAGAATTGTGAAGATAAACGCCTGGAGTGCCCCGACGAATATACTGAAGCCTTGCCATATCGCCAAAAACGGAATACTCGCCACACCCAGCTTCAGAATGACAGTAATCAGCACTTCACCCGCAAAAATATTGGCGAATAGACGAATAGCCAACGCTACCGGTTTTGCCAAATTCTCAATAATGTTCAGTGGCAGAAAGATCGGAAACGGCTCGACATAGTGCTTAAAGTAGTGTTTGCCGTTTAGCTTGATGCCCAGATAATTCATTAACACGAACACGATAATGGCCAGCCCCGCGGTAATGTTAATATCAGCTGTTGGCGACTTGTACCACAAAATCTCAACATGCTCTCCTTGGGCCAGGTTTCTTGTTGCTTCAATAACATGACCGAACACGGTAACCGGTTCCTCCGCCTCAGTGACTACAGAAAACGGTAAGCCGAGCAGGTTTGAGATAAAAATGAACAAAATCAAAGTCAGACCCAAAGATATGTAAGGTTTCCCTTTCTTCAAATCCATGGCACTGCCTATGACGCCTTGTACAAATTCCACAACCCATTCCATAAAATTCTGCAACTTGGAAGGATTCTCGACCGAAAGCTTGCGGACCGACATCATCACCAGAACGAATACAACTAACGAACTGATAAGGAGCATCAGCACAGCAGACAAATCAATCGGTACTCCTCCAAGATAAATTAACGGCATTGCATGCATAGTATCATTTCCCCCCTTTCTCTTTAATCTGATTAAAGCTTGTTTTTCTTACTCAGAAATATCCCCGTAGGAATAGCGAGAAGCTGGGGAATGAACAGTCCGGCAATAGTCGCTTCCAACGAGAATTGCCCTAACTTGACCGCGAACATCACGACCAAAATCGCGAAGCAAACCCGTGTGACAAAACCGAGGCTGTAATTCTTGCCTTTATGGATCACAACGGCCTCCGTCACCCGCCGAATCTTAACGGCCAAATAACGGAAGCTGGCCAATCCCGCCGCCAGACCCAGAGTCATGCCCAGTGTAATGGGCCGTGATTCTTGATGGAGCGCCCAGCCCATAAGCAACCCCGCCATAAGAATAAGGGTTACTCTGGTGACGGTATTGATTATGGGAGTCATATTATCCATTCTGCTCCCCCAAAAATTTTTTGATTAACAGGATGACGTTTACGATCCCCAGAATCATTCCCGTTATGGTACCGATAGCCAGCCAATAACTTGGTCCTTCCAACAGATCCCTAAGCCATCTCGCTACAAAAAAACCTATAATAATGTAAGCGGCGAGCAAAGTACCTGCACTGCCAATAACAAGTCCTGTGCGTACAAGACTGTCTTTCTCTTTCGGTTCATTCATAGGCTACAATCCCAACTAATTTTACTGAATTTCTCGACTCTTTGTCAATTCATTGAACTTTACCCAAAAAGCCCTGAAAACATGAAAATAATCACAGCAAACTGTTCCAAAACCATATAAACCGTACAGTTTCACTGTATGTTAAATTCATCACATCAGAATATTAGTTTTAATCATTTTCGTTAGTTTGTGTGAACGTTCTGTGAAACTCTTCAGGACGTTGTTCCTTTATACCGAAATGGTGCAAAATCGCATTGACAATTCTCTCCGAAGCTTTACCATCTCCGTACGGGTTGGCGGCCCGGCTCATGGACTGATAGAGGTCCTGATCAGTCAGCAGAGCATGTGTCCGTTGATACACCTTCTCCTCGTCCGTTCCCACCAGCTCCAGTGTTCCGGCTTCAATCCCTTCCGGACGCTCCGTCGTATCACGCAGGACAAGCACCGGAACTCCAAAGGAGGGTGCTTCTTCCTGCAAACCGCCGGAATCAGTCAGAATCAAGTGGGTATGCGGATAAAAATTATGCAGATCCACGACATCCAACGGATCAATCAGCTTAATTCTCGGGTGTCCCCCCAATATCTCATGTGCCGGTTCCTTAACTGCCGGACTCGGGTGCACAGGATATACAATGGCAACATCCTCAAATTCATCAGCGATTCTTTTGACAGCACGGAAAATATGACGGTGCGGTTCGCCTTGGGATTCCCTGCGGTGCGCCGTCATTAATATAAGTCTTTTTCCTGAAGCAAAATCCAGTACGGGATGCCGGTAGTCCGGCTGTACGGTATATTGAAACACATCGGTTACGGTATTGCCTGTGATATAAATACTTGACTCTTTTTTATTCTCGTGTCTCAAATTGCCCGCCGACCAGTCGGTTGGAGCGAAATGCAAATCAGCCAAAACCCCTGTCAGCTGGCGGTTCATTTCTTCCGGATACGGGGAAAGCTTATTCCAGGTCCGGAGGCCCGCTTCCACATGTCCGACCTGTATTTGCTGCAGGAAGGAGGCGTAGCTCGCCAGGAACGTGGTTAGTGTATCCCCATGCACAAGAACTAAATCAGGCTTCACTTCCCGAAGCACAGGCTCAAGCCCTTCCAGCACACGAATGGTGATCTCGTTCAGAGTTTGGCGATCCTTCATAACGTCCAGATCATAATCGGGCGTGATTTTAAATACCTCTAAGACCTGATCAAGAAGCTCCCTGTGCTGGGCTGTTACGCATACGATAGACTCAATATGCTCTGGATGCCTGTTCAGCTCAAGGACCAGCGGTGCCATTTTGATCGCCTCGGGGCGCACGCCGAAAATCGTCATTACTTTAATTTTGGTCATAACCCCTGTCCTCTCTTTATAGCCTTCTCTACTTCTGTATTACTTTGTACCATATAAACGGTCTCCGGCATCGCCCAGTCCCGGAACGATATAACCGTGTTCATTCAGGTGATCATCAAGAGCCGCTACGTAAATATCCACATCCGGATGAGCTTCCTGTACGGCAGCGACTCCCTCCGGAGCAGCAATCAGGTTCATCATTTTGATTTGGGTACAGCCGCGGTTCTTCAATGAAGTAATAGCTGCAATAGCGGAGCCGCCGGTAGCCAGCATTGGATCGATAACGATCAATTCGCGTTCCTGTACATCCGTAGGCAGCTTTATGTAGTATTCCACCGGTTGAAGTGTATCTGGATCACGAAACAATCCTACATGACCTACTTTTGCTGCAGGAAGCAGCTTGAGAACGCCTTCGAGCATGCCGAGCCCAGCGCGCAGGATTGGAATAAGACCTAACATTCTGCCTGAAATAACCTTGCTTTCCGTCTCAGCGACCGGTGTTTGAACCGTAATCGTTTCGAGCGGGATATCCCGAGTAATCTCATAAGCCATTAATGTAGCAACTTCATCGACATGCTCCCTGAATTCCTTCGTGTTGGTCCGCACATCGCGAATAAATGTAAGTTTGTGCTGAATCAAAGGATGATCGCAAATCACCAATTTTCCCATTAACTTGTCCCTCCGGTAATTATAAGTCTTGTCCATACAGCAGCGAAGCAAGCGTAATTCTGCCATCTGCCGATAAATCCTGTCTATTATATCACCCCCGCCGCCGCTTTTCACCTATGGAGAAGCGGATTTACCCCCAAAGACTCAAACTGTGGCAGATTTGCTTACTCATTGGGAAATTGGAGGATCATGTCACCTGAAAAATAAAGTTTAATTTGTGCAGGTTTGCTTATTTTCATACTTTTCACAATTACTTCATGATTTTCCTTGAAATTTTCATGAACTTTCATGATTGATTTCAACGTTTTTTTGAAAAAGACCCCCGCAAAGCCCGGAATCCGGGCACCGCGAGGGTCTGGGAACTGAAAGATTTAAATCCTTCAATGCTTAATATTGCAGGTCAGAATAGAGCGGGTATTGCTCGGTAATCTTAGCCACACCACGATCAGCTTCGGCAAGAGTCGCCTCATCCTTGGGCTGCTTCAGGACTTTAGCAATAATCACGCCGATTTCCACCATCGCCTGCTCATCCATCCCGCGTGAGGTAACAGCAGGTGTACCGATCCGGATACCACTCGTAACGAACGGGCTTGTAGGATCGAATGGAATCGCATTTTTGTTCACTGTAATGCCGATTGAATCGAGTACCTTCTCTGCATCCTTGCCTGTAATGCCCAGATTACGGGTATCCAGCAGCATCAAATGGTTGTCCGTACCGCCGGAGACAATGTTCACGCCTTCGCTGATAAGAGTTTCAGACAGCACTTTGGCGTTCTTCACTACGTTTTCAGCGTAAGTCTTGAAGGAAGGCTGCAGGGCTTCACCCAAAGCAACGGCCTTGGAAGCAATCACATGCATAAGCGGGCCGCCTTGGGAGCCGGGGAATACCGCTTTATCGATAGCCGCTGCCCAGGCTTGTTTACATAGTATCAGACCGCCGCGGGGGCCGCGGAGTGTTTTATGAGTTGTAGTAGTAACGAAGTGCGCATGCGGAACCGGGTTCGGATGAAGGCCTGCTGCAACCAGGCCGGCAATATGCGCCATATCCACGAAAAACAGTGCTCCAACATCATTGGCAATCGACGCCATCGCTTCAAAATCAATCGTGCGCGGATAAGCACTGGCTCCGGCAACAATCATGCGGGGACGGTGTTTGAAGGCCAATTTGCGAACTTCATTATAATCAATAAGGAATGTATCTTCCTGTACTCCGTAAGCGACGAAGTTATACAGCAAACCAGAAGCATTCACTGGACTGCCGTGCGTCAAGTGACCGCCATGGGCCAGGTTCATACCCAGTACAGTATCTCCAGGATTTAGCGCCGCCAGATATACCGCCATATTCGCCTGCGCACCGGAATGCGGCTGCACGTTGGCATGGTCGGCGCCGAATAATTCCTTGGCACGGTCCCGGGCAAGATTCTCAACGATATCTACATCTTCACAGCCGCCATAATAACGTTTACCCGGATAACCTTCCGCGTATTTGTTGGTCAGTACAGAACCCATGGCTTCCATAACTGCTTCGCTAACGATATTCTCCGAGGCAATAAGCTCAATGTTGGCACGCTGACGCTTCAGCTCCAGTCCCATCGCTTCCAGTACTGCCGGGTCACTCTTACGCAATTGTTCCATGATTCTTAAATCCTCCCTGGTTGTATGTTTGATGTAAACCTATCAGTCAATCGCAAAGCTGCGAATCACTACTTTCTTGTCTGCGGTAAACGGCGCGTTCGCCGCCGATGAGCGGCGGTCTGCTCCAAGCCGCATTCACACGGGCCGACCCAATATACCGCAAGGAGGGCCTGAAGGGCACCGCCACACGGCGTAAATGCATCCCGATCAGCGTCTCACCGATATCAATCCCGGCATGGGCCTGTACCGTTTCAGCCAAAACAGGATCTTTCATAGACCCGTAAGCGGCTGCTGCCATCGAACCGCCTGCGCCAGGTATAGGCACTGCGGTTACTTCATTTAACCCGAGTGAGTTAAGCAAGGACCGCTCCATAACCAGCGCGCGGTTTAAATGCTCGCAGCATTGGTAAACCGGATGAAATCCGAATTCCTCAGATGCCAGACGCACGCCCTGGAGCAACTGCCGGGCCACTTCGAGCGCCCCGCCGGTGCCGATGCGGACGCCTGCGACTTCACTCGTACTCACGCCTACGACGACAATTGCACCAGGGCCAAGCTTCCCGGCCTTCGCCAGCTCGCTCAATACACTGCGGGTTCCCTCAGCCAAAGCCAGTTCTTCCCCTGAAGGCTGATCCGCGCTGGCCGCTAAGCTCCCTGAAGTGCGTTCATCCCGCATTTCCTGCTTCATGACTTCCTTCATCGCCCTTCCTCCTAACGGGTAAAGCTTACTTTTAAGCAAAGCGGATAAGGATGATATTTCAAAATTTTAAACAAAAAAGAGCAGTCCGCAGGTAGCTGCGGATTTGCTCTTTTGCCCAGGCGACCGGCCGTTTATTCCGATGCTCCATCGTGGTTTGATCCACAGTTGTCGCCAGTTACACCGGAACCGATATTTGTTACTATCTTAAAGCAAAGCCCACTGAAATGCAACCACCTTAACATGGAAGGGCAGGTGCCGCAGATATATAAGATGAACGTTCAGTTATGATATCCAAAAAGACCGGCTTTTAAAGACGCGGGACCTCCAGCTTATCGAGCAGCCTGTGAAGAGCCGTACGGATCTCCGCAGCGGTAATTTCATAATCGTCACGCGTGCCTCCGAACGGGTCGGAAATATCGAAGCTCGGAATCCTCTGGCGTATTTCTATGATACGCTGCAAATCGGCGGCATCCGGATCACCGCCCAGCGAGATCTCCAGTTCAGCTTGTGCATATAAGCTATCCAGCTCCTGCAAATCTTTGCCTACAGTCTCTTCGTCTTCCACAAATTCCTTAAGTGTATGTGTCTTCGATACCGAACCGGGAAAATACTGCAGCACATGCCGTTTATGCCCTCCGGTCAGGGTCAGCACCAGATCAGCCCAGGATACCAAATCCCCGCTTAGCTGGGAGGATGTTGCAACATCACTAACCCCTTCATCCTGCAATATAGCAGCGGCATGACGCGATATGGAAGTTCCGGTAATGGCGGATACACCGGCAGACCGCACTTCCAGATCGATCCCCCGCTCTTTAGCGAGCTTGCGCAGCAGACCCTCAGCCATAGGACTACGGCAGGTATTACCGGTGCAGACGAACAAAATATGCAGCATGCTTATCCACCCCCAAGATTTTTTTTGCATTTGCCGTTATTGTATCAAAAGATGAACAGCAAGCCAAACCCCAGCAGTATGGCTCCGCCGATGGCCTCCCCGTAATCCCCGAGGCCGCTGCTGACATGACGCCCCAGCAGCAGCCCGAGAATGGACATCAGCCCTCCGAAAGCCCCAAAGGTCAGCACCGTCATCAGGATATGGTTTACAAACATGCCAAGGGATACCCCTACGGAAAAAGAGTCCACACTCACGCTAAGTGAAATGATCAGCATGCCCCATAAAGTACGGTGATCGACGGCCTGCAAACCTCCTCCGTCACCGGCACGAAACGAATTAACAATCATATGCCCGCCCAGCAAAAGCAGCAGCCCTCCGGCTGCATATGTGGTTACCTGTCCAAGCAAATGTCCCACATAATCGCCCGTAAACAGACCCAGAAGAGGCATTAATACATGAAAAAAGGCAATGAGCAGGCTTAATTGCAGCACGTGCAGCAGACGGATGCCTTTCATCCCGATGCCCACGCCCAGTGAAAAGGCGTCCAGCCCCAGAGCAACCGCCATAATGGCAATCGTAATGATCTGCCCCCACCCGGCATAAACTTCCCCCATACCCATTTCCATACCCCCATGTCCCAAATATCCTGTACAACAATGGATATGCGGACAAGGGGGCGATCATGACTGGATGAGGCAGTCATAAGCGAGCCGCCGAGAGGGGTATGTCACCGGAAAAGAGGAATCCGAAGCTCCAGGGTGACAGCGATTAGTCGGCGCAAACGGCTGTTAATCCGCGTCGATCAGGTTGCCTCCGGCTGCTTTCATCAGCCGGTTCATAATGGCGGCGCCGAGGCCGGTTACCGGACAAGCCTCGGCCAGAATGTAGGTGGCTCCCGCTTCATCGAAGCGCCGCAGCGCGGCATACAGGGAGCGGGCCGCTTCCTCCGGCGAGGCCAACGAGCCGAGGGAGGCTACGCAGGCGGCGGGGACGGCGGGATACAGGGCATAATGCTCCTCGAAGAGGAGCAGGCCCGTGATTTCGCCGTCACGCTCCGCAGCCTGCAGCAGGCTCGCGGCTCTTTCCGCCACGCGAAGCGGCGAAGAGCCGCGCACAACGCCGAGCCAGCCGCGCGGCGCGTAGTGCGTGTACTTCATGCCCGGCGCGCGCGGCGCGGGGCTGCTGTCTTCGCAGCCGGCGGCATTCAAAGGCGTGAAGTCCGGGACTTCGGCGGACGCGGCGTCGACAGTGCCGGCACCGCTGACAGCGGACAGCTGCTCGGCTGTGATCCCGCCGGGGCGCAGCACGGAGACTGTGCCGTCCGGCTGCACCTGGACCACGGTGGATTCCAGGCCGACGCCTGCGGCCCCGCCGTCCAGGACGCCGCCGATATATCCGGCCAGGTCCTCCATCACATGGGAGGCCAGGGTCGGGCTGGGCCGGCCGGAGCGGTTGGCGCTGGGAGCGGCTACCGGGCATCCGGCAGCGCCAAGCAGTGCCAGCGCTGCTGGATGATCTGGTATGCGAATGCCGACCGTATCCAAACCTGCAGTCACGAGCGGGGACAGCACACCAGGCCGGAGCGGAAGCACCAGCGTCAGCGGTCCGGGCCAGTAGGCCTCCATCAGTGCCGCAGCTACCGGGTGCACCTCCGTAACAAGTCCTTCCAGTGCAGCAGAATCGGCAATATGCACGATTAGCGGGTTGTCGGAAGGCCTACCTTTTGCAGCAAATACAGCCTCCACAGCTTCCGCATTTCGTGCATCCGCTCCCAGACCGTAGACGGTTTCCGTCGGAAATGCTACGGTGCCGCCGCTTTGCAGCATAGCTGCCGCCTCTGCAATACTCTTTTGATCCTGCAGTTGAAGCTCTGGCGAAGGCTCCTCTACTCCCTTTGCGGAGCTTAACTCCCAATAGGACGTTGTTCTAATATTTCCACTCTGCCGCTGAACAGCGAACATAGAATCTCTATTATTCTCTTTCATTACTCATCACAAACTTTCTACAGGGTCGTGGTTGATTGTACATGTGCTGACAAAATCTCCAAAAAGCGGCCCCACCACGTGGAGCCGCGTCAATCCGCTTAGCAAATAGTATCATATATAGAGCCAAAACAACATGCCTTCCGCTCGTTGCAACCTTCTATTACGCCCACAAACTACTGATCCAGCTTCCGAGACTTTGCAGCATCTCCCAGACGAAGAAGCGCACCTCCGGCTCCGTGGACGTCTGCGGGGCATCAGCAGCAGCTGACCCTCCGGTTTTCACTGCCTTCCCGGCGGCCAGTTGGCCTTTCGCTCCATCCGCTGCCGAAGCCGAGACCTTTTTACCGCTGTCCGCAGCTGCATCTCCAGAGCCGGCATCGATGAAGCAAAGCGGCGGAAACAGCACGCACCACCAGTTCTGCCCCTTTCCCTCGCCAAGCGTAATTCGCAATGCTTCATATTCACCCGCTGGGTACACGGTGCCGCCATACAATTTGGTTGGAAAAGGTACGACCCCAAGCTCCACCTTGTAAGAATAATCAATGCCCCGCTTCTGCAGCTCAGCACCCACGAGTGCATTCAGCTCAGGCAAATGACTTCTAATCAGAACTCTTGCCTGCTCCAGACTTTGCGGGTCCTCCAACGCGGATACCCACTGATTCATCTGCGCTACAATGGCATCCCGCAGCTGCCGTTTAATCAGCTGGTCCTGGGCTCCGTCCGAATTGGCCAGAATGCGCAGCCGGATGGCTTCCTGCGGAATCGGATTCTCCGCTACGGCGGCATCGGTTTTTTGCCCTTCCCAGGCCATCACAACGATCATAAAAAAACAAATTAAAATGGCAGTATACTTAAATGTCACCCGCAAGGAATCCCCGGCGCTGCGCTCTTCGTAAGTCATCTGAATAGCCCCTCTCCCTCTTACTCTCATGTAAGTCAGTATGTCCGGGAGAGAGAACCTGCAAACCTATCAATCTATTAATTTTTATAAAGGTGCACACTCATTACGATACCCATACTGGCCATATTGATTAAGAGGGAGGTGCCGCCGAAGCTGATAAAAGGCAGGGTAATGCCCGTCAGCGGCATCAATCCGATAAAAGCGCCGATATTCTCAAGGATCTGATATAGCAGCATCGCCACCACCCCCACGATCAGGAAGGGTCCGCCGTGATCCTTGCAATCCAATGCAATTACAATCATGCGATGAATAAGGATGAAGAACAATAACAGCACCCCGGCAGAGCCCAGGAATCCAAATTCCTCGGCAATTTGCACAAAAATAGCATCCGAATACGTATAAGGCACCCGTTTTGCCTGTACGGAAGTGCCCTCCATATAACCCTCTCCAACCATCCCGCCTGAAGCGATCGCGAGCTTGGCATTCTTGGTATGATAACTGGCATTCTTCGACGCCAAATCCGGAACGAGCCAAGGGTCGAATCGGTTCACCAGATGGTCACGACCCAGTGTATCCTCAATAAAGGTAACCGCCTGATCATGATATTGAATGTAGCTGGTAATCCCCGCAAAAGCAGAACCGCCGATAAGAATCAGTCCGATTAAGGCATGTGTATATTTGATATTGCCGACCCATAGCAGTCCCATCAAAATAATGGCGTAGCTTAAAGCGTTGCCCAAATCATTGTGAGAGATTACAACTCCGAAGGGCAGCAAAGTAATTAAGGCAAGCGGCAGAATGTCCCGCCAAAAAGTCAGCCTTTGTTTGTTTTTCCAAACTAGTAGAGCCGCCAGAAAAAGAATCAAAATGAGCTTAAACAGCTCGGCAGGCTGCAGACTGAGACCCCCCGGAAGCTCCAGCCAACCCTTGGCGCCATTTTTACCCTCGGTAAAGCTGACCAGCACCAGCAATCCAATGCCAAACAAGTATATATAAAGAGCATTCTTTACCAGCAGCCTGTAATCCACGAACGACAATCCGATAAAAGCAATAAAGCCGAGTCCGTAGTATGCCAGCATTTTAAGATGAGATCCATCAAAGCCTGCTCTTCCATTAGTGACACTGTAAATAGATGTAATACTTACGATCATTAGCAGGACAAGGATAACCACGATGACGCCATCCATTTTTTTGATTTTTTCCAGCATGCTTTGTCTCCTTGCCTTATACTGGCTTATAGCTGTTTGACTGCACCAAGGAGAGCCGTAATTCTATTGTAAAGGAATGGAAGACGGGAATACAATAACTTTGCAGAACCCTATACTTTCTTAATATTTCAAAAAAAAACCGCCAGAGCCATCAAAATGATGTTTGGCGGTTTTACATTCAAATAACGTCTTTAAGCTCACATCTGCTTGGCCGGAGCCGGATAAGAGGTGTTCTTGGGGAATTCCTCTTCAATCTCCTGCCCGTGAAGGCGCACGCTCATTACCAGGCCAATGCTTGCCATATTAATCAGCAGAGACGTGCCTCCATAGCTGATAAAAGGCAGGGTAATCCCCGTTAACGGCATCAGCCCGATAAAGGCGCCAATGTTCTCAAAAATTTGATACAGCAGCATCGCTACAATGCCGACAATCAGAAACGGCCCGCCGCGATCCCTGCTTTCCAGCGCAATCAGAATCATCCGGTGGATCAGTATGAAGTACAGCAGCAGCACCGCTGCCGAACCGACAAATCCGAACTCTTCGGCAATCTGCACAAAGATAGAGTCAGAGTAAGTGTAAGGGACACGATCCGTTTGCACGGAGGTACCCTCCATATAACCTTCCCCGCTCATGCCCCCGGAGGCAATAGCCAGCATGGCATTTTTGGTGTGATAGCTTGCTTTGGCAGTTGCTTTGTCCGGCACGAGCCAGGGGTCAAAGCGCTCCACCCAGTGGGAACGGTTAATATCTGTTAAGAAATTCTTAATCTCATCATGAAAATGAATATAGCTCATAATTCCGGCTGCCGCAGAACCGCCTATGATCAGCAGGCCGATCAGCGCATGCATAAATTTAATGTTGCCGATCCATAACAGCCCGATAAGAATCACAATGTAGGACAGGGCGTTTCCCAAATCATTTTGTGAAATAACGATCAGAAAAGGAAGCAGTGTGATTAGCCCCAGCGGTAAAATGTCATGCAAGAAGGAGAGCTTGTTTTTATTCTTCCGGAAAAGCACGGCCGCCAAAAAAAGAATCAGAACCAGCTTAAACAGCTCGGCCGGCTGAAGACCGACGGAACCGAACTTGATCCAGCCTTGAGCCCCATTCTCTTCCTTTCCGATAAAACTGACGAGCACCAGCAAACCGACGCCGGATATATAGGCATATAAGGCATACTTGACCAACAATCGGTAATCTACAAAGGTTAGTCCGAGGAACGCAATAAACCCGAGCACATAAAACTTGATCATCTTGATCTGAAAGCCGTCCAGCTTGTCTCTTCCATTGGTAACACTGTAGATCGCAAAGATGCTGATAACCATAAGCAATACAAGGATAACGACGATAACGCCGTCAATTTTTTTTATCTTCTGAAGCATGCTCTGCCTCCTTGCTCTGTACTGGCGTCCCGGCGACTTTTCAGGCACCGGTCAACCGTCTTCTATATTGTAAGGGAAGCGTCCGTCAAAATACAATTTTCTCAGGGCATGCCGCTGAATCGGAAACGGGTTCAGATTTAACGCGAAATGCCCAGTACATGGCGCGGAATACCGGCGAGATCGTTAATCGTAACGATCTCGCTCCAGTGGCCGGCCGCCGCAAGCAGGGCGGCCACCTGCTCCGCCTGGCCGAGGCCGAGCTCGAAGCCGACCAGCCGCGGCGGAGCCGGGAGCAGCGCCAGCTGCTCCATCATGCGGCGGTACGGGTCGAGCCCGTCCGCGCCGCCGTCCAGCGCCGTGCGCGGCTCATGGTCGCGCACCTCGCGCTGCAGCCCGGCGATATCGCCGCCGGGAATGTACGGCGGGTTGGAGACGAGGATATCCGTCTCCATCCCCGCAAACGGCCCCAGCAAATCGCCGAGCCGGAAATCCACGGCCGTGCCGTGGCGCAAGGCATTGCGCCCGGCCACGGCCAGCGCAGCCGGTGAGATGTCGCCGGCGCAGACCCGCCACGCCGGCGCTTCCGCCGCCAGCGTGACCGAGATCGCGCCGCTGCCTGCGCCGATGTCGACAGCGGCCAGCGGGCGCGCGGCGCAAGCGCCAGCCGCGACATGGCCGCCCGCGCGGCCGCCCGGCCACAGCTCCGCACCGTAGTTCAGGATCGCCTCTACGAGCAGCTCTGTCTCCGGCCGGGGAATAAGCACATCCGGCGTCACTTCAAAGCTCCGCCCATAGAATTCCTGCTCGCCTATGATATACTGCACCGGTTCGCCCGCCCCGCGGCGGGTAACTGATTCTTCCCAGTCCGGGCGCAGACCAGCCGGAAAGGGATCGGCCTGCGTCATATAATAGGCTGCGCCGGACAAGCCCAGCGCATGCTCCAGCAGCAGCTGGGCACTGCGCTGCGGCTCATTGCAGCCTTGCAGGCTCAAAAAAGAAGAAGCCTCCGCAAAGGCTTCCCGGATGCTTTGCACTTCCGACATGACAAAAGCGCCATATTCCAAAGCATTATTCTCCTTTTTCCATCAATTCCGTCTGCTCTGCAATCGACAAAGCGGAAATGATCTCCGTAATATCTCCGTTCATGATCTGCTCCAAGCGGTGCAGCGTCAAGCCGATGCGATGATCGGTTACCCGGCTTTGCGGAAAGTTGTACGTGCGGATGCGCTCACTGCGGTCGCCTGTGCCGACTTTGCTTTTGCGTTCCCCGGCATACTTTGCCTCTTCCTCTTGGCGTTTCAGATCAGAGATACGGGCACGCAGAACCTGCAGCGCCTTTTCCTTATTGGAGTTCTGTGATTTACCATCCTGACAGGTCGCCACGATTCCGGTTGGAACATGCGTTACGCGTACAGCAGACTTGGTTGTATTAACGGATTGACCGCCCGCGCCGCTGGAACAGAACGTATCGACACGAATGTCTTTATCGTGAATTTCAATTTCGAAATCCTCTGCTTCGGGCATAACCGCTACTGTAGAAGTAGAGGTATGAATCCGTCCGCCGGATTCGGTCGTTGGAATACGCTGCACACGGTGTGCGCCGCTTTCGTATTTCATCTTGCTGTATGCTCCCCGGCCGTTAATGAGGAAGATTACCTCTTTAAATCCGCCCAGGTCATTTGTGTTCACGTCCATGATCTCCACGCGCCAGCCTTGGGTATCAGCATAACGTGTGTACATACGGTACAAGTCGGACGCGAACAACGCAGCTTCATCACCGCCGGCTGCACCGCGGATTTCCACGATTACGTTCTTATCATCATTAGGGTCTTTAGGCAGCAGAAGAAGACGAATTCTCTCCTCCAGCTCCACCTGACGACCGGACAAGTCTTCGATTTCCATCTTGACCATTTCCTTCATTTCATCGTCAAGCTTCTCGCCCTGCATCATTTTTGCGGCTTCGAGTTCTTCCATTACATTTTTATATTCGGCATACGCCTCGTAGGCGGACTGCAGATCGGATTGTTCTTTGGAATAGTCCCTCAGTTTTTTACTGTCGTTTGCAACGTCCGGGTCACAAAGCAGTTCACTGAGTTTCTCATAGCGGTCCGCCAGGGCTTGCAATCGGTCCAACAACAAGGGAATTCACCTCTCCTGATTCAATTTAAATCTTTTGGATACACGACTTTATATTATAGCACCGATTTGACAAAATGGCTACACTTCCCGCCGTCTCTTGTCAAATTTTCCTGCATCGTAAACAATAGAGACATAGAATCCTAAGAGAGCAGGGATACCGATGACCAGCTTTACCTTTGAAGCAGAAATTCTGAAGCATGACGGTATGGATGCCGCCTATATTATATTCCCCTATGACACCAAGGAAAAATTCGGAACCTATGGACAAGTTAAGGTGAAGGTTATCTTTGACGGAACTGCGGAATACAGAGGCTCACTGGCTAAAATGGGGCTGGAGAAACACTGTTTGGGTATAACTAAAGAGATCCGTTCCCTGATCGGTAAAAAACCCGGTGATGTTATTCAGGTGGTGCTTGCTGAAGACACGGAACCCCGAACCGTGGATATCCCGGAGGATCTCCTTAAAGAGCTTGGGGATCTCAACCTTCTGGAGTCATTCTCCGCTCTCTCCTACAGCAAGCAAAAGAAGATGGTGGATGTCATCCTCGGCTCCAAAAGGCCGGAAACCAGAGTTCGCAATATTCAAAAGCTGGCAAAAAGTCTGGTGTAAGAAGGATAGGATGAAACCAAAAAGGGCCATCCCTTCAGTAGAATTGAATCTACCTTTGCGGATGGTCCCTGACTTTCAAAAATATTACTGTGCAGCTTACATTATACGTTAAATCGGAAATGCATAACGTCGCCGTCCTGCACCAGATATTCCTTACCTTCAAGACGCAGCTGGCCGCGTTCCTTGGCACCGTTCATAGAACCCGCAGCTAGCAGATCTGCGTAGGCTACAACTTCCGCACGGATAAAGCCGCGTTCGAAGTCGGTGTGGATTACACCGGCTGCTCCAGGCGCTTTTGTTCCGCGGCGGATGGTCCAGGCGCGAACCTCCTGCACACCTGCGGTAAAATAAGTATACAATCCAAGCAGCTTGTAGGCCGCTTTGATCAGACGGTTCAGGCCGGACTCCTGCAGCCCAAGCTCTTCGAGGAACATCGCCTTATCTTCGCCTTCGAGTTCAGCGATTTCAGCCTCTACCTTGGCGCTGATCGGCACCACTTCGGCATTCTCTTCAGCGGCAAAATCACGTACCTGCTGCACATAAGGATTGTCGTCCGCACTCGCGACTTCATCCTCACCCACATTGGCCGCATACAGCACTGGCTTCAAGGTCAGCAAGTGAAGGTCACGCACGATAAGGCGTTCATCTTCAGACAATTCGACGCTGCGGACAGGCTTATCGTTATAGAGCGATTCCTTGATGCGTTCCAGCAGTTCAACCTCCTGTGCGTATTTCTTGTCGCCGCCCTTGATGTTTTTGCGGGAACGCTCGATCCGCTTCTCCACGCTTTCCAGATCGGCAAGAATCAGCTCCAGGTTAATGGTCTGAATATCGCTGATCGGATTCACTTTACCGTCAACATGTGTCACGTTCTCATCTTCAAAGCAGCGCACCACATGCACGATCGCGTCCACTTCACGGATATGGGCAAGGAACTTGTTGCCAAGCCCTTCGCCTTTGCTCGCACCGCGTACGAGTCCGGCAATATCTACAAATTCAAAAGCTGTTGGTACCGTTTTGTTCGGCTGCACCAGCTCGGTCAGTTTGTCCAGACGTTCGTCCGGCACTTCCACGACACCCACGTTCGGGTCGATGGTGCAGAATGGATAGTTCGCGGATTCAGCTCCCGCTTGCGTGATTGCATTAAACAAAGTGGATTTCCCTACGTTGGGAAGTCCGACGATTCCAGCTTTCAAAGCCATTTATATGACAACTCCTATTTTCACTTGGATTGATCATCTCAATAAGCCACACGATCTAGACCATTATATATTAGAACAAATGGTCCAGCAACACCGGATGTAAAGCGGATGTGCCGGCGTCTGGGCCGCGGGTTTCATTTTGCAGAGAATCACCCCCGGTTATCTCGACGCTTCCGTAACTTTTTAATTGCGTTTTATACAACTATTTGGGGTAGTAACGCTGCTTATTTGACTTTAGGTGTATTCCGTACAAGTATAATGCCACAAGAAGCCGTAAACCGTAGCATTCCGGAGATTTAACTGTACAGAGTACAATTAAAAAGTTTTTCAGGGGAAATACAGCTGTTTTAATTGTACATTTTACAACTAATAACCAAGAAGGCGGCGCACCGGGCCCGCTTAAATAGAAGTAATTAAAGAGGCGACAAAAAAGAGCAGCCCGTAAAGGACGCCCTCTGATATTCTTACCTATGAAATTTGAGGCTACAGCTCCTTGGACATCGTAATATCCGTGACCACGTAGCCCATTTTTTTGTAAAGTTCGAACGCACGGCTGTTCTGTCCGAAGACATGGAGGCCGATTTTGGTTATGTTCATCTCACGGGCTTCTTCGTCGAGTGCAAGCATGGCCTGTTTGCCGTAGCCCTTACCCTGAAACGGTTCAAAAATATAAATGTCATAAATGAAGGCTTCCCGGCCCCCCCGGCCCTCGGTTACATTGAACCAGATATAGCCGGCCTGGGTTTCGCTCTCGACCTCCACTACCGAATATAAATAGGCGCCTTCCGTATGCAGCCCTTTGGGCAGAAAACGCGTCATTTCTTCCTTGGATTGCCTCAGTGCGTTTACCGCATCCCATGCTCCGGCTTTCACCTTGTCTTCCGCATAATCACGGGTGGATTGACCTAAAAAGAATTGAAAAGTTGATTCGTCCATTTGGACCAGTTTGATCATGAGTGTTAGCCCTTCCCTATCCAATTATATTCATCCTCTTGTGATCTGCCGCCGTATCAGGCGGGGAGTCTCGCGCAGCACTGTAAGATCGGGAGCCCCGATACCGAACATTGCCGTCCGCAGTTCCAGCTCAACCTGAGCCAGGGCGGCATCCAGTGCCTCTTCGGACTCTACAGCCGGGCCGAGCAGGCTCCGTCCAAAGCCGGCCAGATCGGCCCCGAGCGCCAGCGCCTTCGCAGCGTCAACGCCATGCTTCAGCCCGCCGCTGCCGATCAGAGCACCCTGCGGCGAAGCTGCACGCACCTCTGCGATGCAATCGGCGGTCGGGATGCCCCAGTCCGCAAATGCCTCAGCTGCGGCGCGGCGTACAGGGTCCTTGCTGCGGAATTTCTCGACCTGGCTCCAGGATGTTCCGCCTGCACCCGCCACGTCAATGAAGGCCGCTCCGGCATTATACAGCCGGATCGCTGTGTCACCGTCGATGCCCCAGCCGACCTCCTTAATGCCAACCGGCACTTCGAGCGTCCGGCATACCTTCTCTATCTTCGAGAGCAGGGAGGCAAAACCGGTATTGCCTTCCGGCTGGAACACCTCCTGAAGACCGTTCAGATGCAGAACGAGAAAGTCCGCACCGGCAATCTCCACTGCGCGTCGGCACTCTTCTACGCCGAACCCGTAGGACAGCTGCACAGCTCCGATATTGGCGATGACCGGAATGCCGGGAGCCTTATCGCGCACATGGAAGGATGCCGCCAGCTCTGAACGCTCGACGGCAGCCCGGACCGAGCCTACTCCCAGCGCCCAGCCGCGGCGCTCCGCAGCTTCAGCCAGCCGCGCATTGATTGCCCCGGTGGCTGCGCTGCCTCCGGTCATCGAGCTGATCAGCAGCGGCGTACGCAGCTGGCGTTCCAGGAAGACCGTGTTCAGTGATATGTCGTCAAAATCCAGCTCCGGAAGAGCATTATGCCGGAAACGGTAGTGTTCAAAGCCTGTTGTAATCCCTGTGCCGCCCACATCTTCGTTCAGACAGAGGCGCACATGCTCAATTTTCCGCTCTCCTGTAGGCGTACGATTCATGATGTCTTCCTCCCGTTCCTTTTCGCAATACGCTTCATTATAACACATCCCTGTGCAGGAATTTACAATAAGAGGATATTGATGAAAGCTGACCTGGATGCTTCACTTTTTAGTTATGGGCGGTAATAAGGGAGTAGGATACTGGCAACAGTACTCCAGAACACTTTCAGGAGGAACTCCCATGAACTCAGATTCTCAGAACCTTTCCGTCTCCACTTTACCGTTGCAGCATTCATCAAAGACAGATCCTCCCACAAAAAATAAGCGCTCACTCACCCGCTTATGGGCATTAAGGGCAGCTGCCCTTCTTGTACTCTGGCTGGTTGGTGTAATGGTCTACCAGACTCACAAGCCTATCCCGCCGGGAATTTCTTATGAAAGTCCGCTTTATCAGGTGAACAACGTGTCCTTTTGGCATGATTTAACTTACCCCGACGGAAGCCCCACCGGGAAGCAGGAGGCTCAGATTTTACAGCGGATCCTGCAAATTATTGAAGAGTCAAGACAGTTCCTCGTTATCGATATGTTCCTTTTTAATGACTATACCCACCAGGATCAGCAGTTTCCGAAAGTCAGTCTGGAGCTGGCCAACAAACTGATCGCCCAAAAGTCGGCCTATCCCGACATGGACATTGTCTTTATCACCGATGAGGTTAACACCAATTACGGCTCTGCTCCAAACCCGCTGCTGGAAAAGATGAAGGCTGCCGGAATCAACGTCATTCTGACCGATGTGGACAGTCTGCGGGATTCCACTCCCGCCTATTCCGCCGTATGGCGCACGTTTATCCAGTGGTTCGGCCAGTCGGGGGAGGGATGGATTCCCAACCTGATGGCTAATGGAGGACCCGATATTACAGCCCGCTCTTATCTGAAGCTGCTGAATGTAAAGGCAAACCACCGCAAAGTGGTCCTTAGCGAAAAAACGGCACTCATCACTTCCGCAAATGTACACGATGCAAGTACCTACAACTCCAATATTGCCCTGGAGGTGCAGGGACCGGTTATTGCCGATATCCTGCATACGGAGCAAGCAGCGGCTAATCTTTCGGGAGCGGGTCCGCTGCTGAGCCAAGATCCTGTATATGCAAAAGAGAGCAATCAGCCATCTTCTGGAGCTTCAGGGGGGCTTCAGGTTCGCTATTTAACGGAGGGAAAAGTATACAAATATGCGCTGCAGGAAATACATGCTGCAGCGCAGGGTGATACGATCTGGATGGGGATGTTCTATCTGGCCGACGACGGAATTATAAAGGCGCTCCTCGAGGCTTCCGACCGGGGAGCCCGGGTGCGGCTGCTGCTGGACCCGAATCAGAACGCCTTTGGCCGCGACAAAATCGGCATTCCCAACCGGCCGGTGGCCATGGACCTTAACCGCCGCTCAGACGGTAAAATCGCCATTCGCTGGTACAATACCACCAAGGAACAGTACCACCCGAAGCTGCTTTTCATCGCTAAAGCGAGCGGCAGCTCCATCGTACTCGGCGGCTCCACGAATTTTACAGCGCGTAATCTGGACGATTACAATCTGGAGAACGATTTGTGGGTAGCGATGGAACAGGACCAGCCGCTGTTCACAGAGCTGGAAACCTACTTCAGCCGGCTGTGGAATAATGAAGGAGCAGAATACAGCCTGCCGCTCGAAGACTATCAAAGCGATATTACCTGGCTCAAATTTATAGTGTTCCGGGTGCAGAAGGTGTTGGGATTCACAACGTTCTAGGAGCTGCTTGCCTGTTACAGAAGCGGAGACATCAGCCGGGCGGCTGATTCGAGCAGCCGCTCATGCAGGCGTTTATCCATAAAGGTCTCCTCCACAATCTGCCGGGTAGACAGCAGGTCACGCTCGAAATCGGCCACGATCCGCTTGACGCTATCGGTCTGCAGCAGCAGCGCATTTACTTCGAAATTAAGATGAAAGCTCCGCATATCCATATTGGCAGTGCCTATGGTCGCGATCTCGCCGTCAACAATAAGCAGCTTGGAATGAATGAAGCCCTTTTCATATTCGAAAATTTTCACTCCCGAATCCAGCAGTGCCGGAAAGTAAGAGTGGGAAGCCAGAAATGGCAGCCACTTATCCGGTTTGGCCGGGAACAACAGGCGTACATCCAGCCCTGACATTGCCGCTACCCGCAGCGCGGTCAGAATATCCTCATCGGGTATAAAATAAGGGCTGGCTATCCACACGGATTTCTGTGCGGAGGTGATCATGGAGAAGAAAATATTTTTGAGTGAACGGCGTTCGTTGTCCGGACCGCTGGCAATAATCTGCACCGCTCCGTCACCCGCCACATAACGCAGCTTCGGCGAAAGATAATCCTGCTCCATAATTTTTTCGCCGGTAGTATGCATCCAGTCTTGCAGGAAGATGATTTGCATCGTCCTTACAGCCTCGCCTCTGACAAGCATATGCGTATCCCGCCAAAACCCGTAAGTCTTACTGCGGCTCAAATACTCATCACCCACATTCAATCCGCCCAAAAAACCTACATCCCCGTCGATGACGACGATTTTGCGGTGATTCCGGTAATTTACGCGGCTGGATAAGAACGATGTAGACTGGCCGTATGCGGCCACCTGCACTCCGGCATCGATTAACTCCTTCAGAAAAGCCTTGGACAATCCCAGACTGCCTACGGCATCATACAAAAACCTGACTGTAACCCCTGCCCGGGCCTTTTCGATCAGCACTTGCTGAATGCGTGTACCGATATGGTCCGAACGAAAAATGTAATACTCCATATGGATATGATGTTCCGCCTGCCGCAGCTCCAGCAGCAGCGTACCAAACGTCTCTTCGCCATTGGTCAGAATACGAGTCTCCGACGTGAAGGATATGGGCGTCCGCGCCAACCGCTGTGCCAGTCCAAGCAGTTTCTGGCGGGCAGGATCAAAGATCGACCAATCCTGATGCATTCGCAAAACGTCATTTTCAATGCGCTCGTAGGCCAACAGATCACGCTGGGCTTTTTTATCAAATTTACGGCGCTTGAACACGTTCTGTCCGAATAAAAAGTAAAAAACGAGTCCCAGCACCGGAATTAAGGCAAGCAGCAAAATCCAGGCCATGGTGGTCGATGGATTACGATTCTCCATAAATATAGCCAAACTAATGGAAATGACGGTCAGAGTTGAAAAAATACTGATAATCGTTCCGCCTGTACTGCCGAATATGCCAAAGCCGAAATAATAAAAAGCAACTAGAGCCCCAATAATGACTAAAGCCTGCAGTCCTCTTCTCATAGACAACCTACCTTCTCTTCTATAGCCAGGATCACGGAATTGACACATTTATATATTACAGGAAGAAGCACATACTTCCTACTTGTATCCCGTCCAAAACTACAAATAATTCAATATTGTAACCTCTTTGCATCGTTATTTGAAATACCGCAGAACTTATAATATAATCGGTCTGACCAATGAGTCAAATCAAGAACCAGCAAGTCAGAAAGGAGTTCGCAGCGTAGTGGCCGACAATACAGTGGATAAAAAAGAGAAAATCATTAAGACCGCTATGCAACTGTTTGCCGTAAAAGGTTCCTCCGCCACCTCCATGCAGGAGATCGCTGAGCTGTGCGGCATGTCCAAGGGCAGCCTGTATCTGGTGTTCAAATCCAAGGAAGAGCTGGAGCGCAGCATTTACATATATTGCTTCCGGATGATTCGTGACCCCCTGCTGCATGAAGAACAGCAAAGCACTAAAACCCCTCAGGAGAAGCTGCGCAAACAGATTGAAATTCTGCTTAATCATGTATATGAGCTGCGTGAGTTTTTGCAGCGGCAAATTCAGGATTTGGCCGGCAGCGGACGTACCGATGCACCCGAATGGGTACGAAAGAGCAGTGTCCCTGTCATGAAATGGTTCAGGTTGAAGCTCGAGACGGCTTATGGCAGAGAAATTCTTCCCTACACCGGTGACTTATGTCTGCTCGTACACGGCATGATCAGCTCCTATGTACGTGTTATTTTTCACCCGGATGCTCCCGTGTCTACAGCCTCCATGGCGGATCATCTCGTAGACATAATGGATATGGTCGCAGCCGGCCTGCTTGCAGGAAAGCCTCACCCGTTAATACCCGAGGCTATTATCTCCAGCTGGATGGAAGATGGCGAAGGCAGTCTCCGCAAAAATCCGCTCCAGCTTATCAAAGAAATGAAGCAGCAGCTCAGTACTTCCTCCACCATAGATCCACGGCAGCTGGAAGACGCCATGGAATCACTTGTTATTTTGGAGAAAGAAATCCTTGTGACCCATCCCCGCAGAGCTATCGTGCAAGGGATGCTGTCGAATCTGCAGTCCTGCCCTGAACTTGCGGAGATCTCCAAAGAGTTGAAGAAGCTGGTTTTCCCGGATATGGACAATGTGTGCCCATCACTGGATAGTGAGATATAAGTATGTGTACCCGAGAGGAGCAAAATGTAATCCATGAAAAACTTTATTCATTTCTCGCTCAGAAACAAATTTGCAGTTTGGCTTCTGACGATCATCATTGTGTTTGCAGGTCTTTACAGCGGCCTGACGATGAAGCAGGAGACGCTGCCCAATATTAGTATTCCCTATCTTAGCATTACTACCATTTATCCGGGGGCTGCGCCCGAGGGTGTCGTTGAAGAAGTCAGCAAACCCCTGGAGCAGCGGCTTCGTAATGTAGACGGAGTAAAGACGCTGACCTCTACGTCTCTGGAGAATGCCTCCAGTATCACGATTGAGTTTGATTACGGCACCAACCTGGATAATGCCACAGCAGCAGTAAGAGAGGCTCTGAATGAGGTAACCCTGCCGGATGAAGTGCAGAAGCCGAAGATTTCCCGCTTCAGTCTTAGCTCTTTGCCCGTTATCTCTCTTAGTCTTACCAGCGGCAGTTCCGAGGGTTTAGAGGGACTGACGACGATTGCCGAGAATGATATCCGTCCCGCTCTTGAGGATCTGGAGGGTGTTGCCTCCGTGCAAATCGCCGGACAATATGTTAAAGAAGTCTCCCTCAAGTTCAATCCGGACAAGCTTGCACAATACGGACTGACAGAAGACACTGTAAAAGGAATCGTTCTGGGCTCTTCTGTTCACGTTCCGCTCGGACTATTCGAGATGGAGCAGTCGGAAAAGGCTGTGGTCGTGGACGGCAATATCACTACTATCGAGGATCTGAAAAACGTTAGCATCCCGCTCGTTCCCGGCGGAACCGGAGCCAGCTCGGGCTCGGGCAGTGCGGGAATGGATTTCGGTGCCGGAGCTGGTGCCAGTGCTGGTGTTGGGGTTAACGAGGCTGCGCCAGCCGGGCTTCCGGATGGCTTAGGGCTGCCAACCGTGAAGCTGGGGGAGCTTGCCTCTATAGAGGTTGTCGGCAAGTCGGATTCCATCTCACGCACCAATGGCAAGGAATCCATAGGTATCCAAATCGTCAAGGCCAATGATGCCAATACGGTTGATGTGGTAAACAACGTCAAGGATACGATTGAAGAACTGAAGAAGCAGTATGACGGAATTGAACTGACCGTGCTGCTGGACCAGGGCAAGCCGATTGAGGATTCCGTTAGTACGATGCTTTCGAAGGCTGCTTTTGGCGCTTTGTTCGCCGTAATTATCATCCTTATTTTCTTGCGGAATATCCGTTCGACGATCATCTCGATCATCTCGATTCCACTGTCACTGTTGATTGCGGTCCTGTCTCTGCGGCAGCTGGACATTACACTCAACATGATGACTCTGGGGGCCATGACGGTCGCCATTGGCCGGGTAGTCGATGATTCGATTGTCGTCATCGAGAATATATTCAGGCGGCTATCGCTGTCTGAAGAGAAACTGCGCGGCAGAGAATTGATCAGTACAGCCACACGCGAAATGTTCGTACCGATCATGTCCTCTACCATTGTAACCATCGCAGTGTTCCTGCCGCTCGCTTTTGTCAGCGGTATGGTAGGCGAGCTATTCATGCCTTTTGCGCTTACTATGGTATTCGCGCTGCTGGCTTCACTGCTGGTAGCTATTACTCTCGTTCCCGCAATGGCACACTCCCTGTTCCGTAACGGCCTGAAGAAGAAACATAATCACGAAGATAAGCCGGACAGAATGGCTGCAGGATATCAGAAAATTCTGAACTGGTGCTTATCGCATAAGCTGATTACTTTCGGAGCAGCCGTAGCCCTGCTCGCAGGCAGCCTGTTCCTGATTAAGCCGATTGGGGTAAGCTTCATGCCCTCCCAAGAAGAGAAGAACATTACGCTAACTTTCTCGCCGAATGCCGGTCAGCGTCTTGAGGATGTTCAGCAGCAGGGTCTAAAAGCGGAGAAATATATTTTAGCCCAAGAGCATGTAGATAAAATGCAGTATTCCATCGGCGGCAGCAGCCCGTTCGGGATGGGCTCTTCCGGCGGGAAGTCAGGATTGTTCTACGTCGCCTATGACAGCGATACTCCCGATTTCGAGAAGGTTAAGGAGCAGTTAATAGAAGGGTTAACGAAGGAAGTTCCGGAAGGCGTATGGGGCGATATGTCCGGTATGTCCGGCGGCGGACTCGGCGGCAGCACCTTGACTGTGAATATATTCGGAGACAGCCTGAAGCAGCTCAAACCGGTTGCCGACCAGATTGCGGGAATTGTCCAAGCGGATACCGCGAACTTCAAGGACGGAGATACAAGTCTGTCAGAGGCTTACGAACAATATACCATCGTGGCGGATCAGGAGAAGCTGAGCGCTCTCGGCCTTACTGCGGGACAAATTGCTATGAAGCTTAGTCCGGTAAGTGCACGGCCTGTTCTGACCGAGGTTGAACTGGATGGCAAAAACTATAATGTTTATATCGAAACAGACAAAGATACGTACGGCAATATCAAGGAAATGACCGAAGCAATGCTTACCTCACCGCTGGGCTTCACCGTGCCTATCGGAGAAGTTGCCACCATTAAGCGGGGCACTTCACCGGACTCTATTACACGTATGGACGGTAAAATGAAGGTCGACGTTACAGCAGAAATTGTGGCGGAAGACGTAAATAGCGCTTCAAACAGCGTGAAAGATAAAATCGACAAGCTGGATCTGCCGGACGGGGTAACTATAACCTTCGGCGGTGTCACAGAACAAATCAATGAAACGTTCGGCCAGCTCGGCATTGCCATGGCAGCGGCCGTTGCCATCGTGTACTTCGTGCTTGTCGTCACCTTCGGCGGCGGACTGGCGCCTTTCGCGATTCTATTCTCGCTCCCCTTCACTGTAATCGGAGCCCTTGTCGCCCTGCTGATTTCCGGGGAAACGCTGAACGTATCCGCTCTGATGGGCGCATTAATGCTGATTGGTATCGTAGTCACCAATGCGATTGTGCTCATCGACCGCGTTATTCACAAGGAAAAGGAAGGGCTGTCCATCCGCCAAGCACTGCTTGAAGCAGGGGGAACCCGTCTGCGTCCTATCCTAATGACGGCACTGGCTACTATTGGTGCTCTGCTGCCACTCGTTACCGGACTGGAAAACAGCGCAGGAATTATCTCCAAGGGGCTGGGCGTAACCGTTATCGGCGGCTTGATCAGCTCCACGCTGCTGACACTTGTCGTGGTACCGGTTGTGTATGAATTCCTGATGAGATTCCGCAGTAAACGGGTTTATGAATAAAGACGAAAGGGGTAAGGTATGATTACAACCGTTACGTTAAATGCGGCCATCGATAAAATATATACCGTGCCCCGGTTCCGCACCAATGAGGTATTCCGGATTGCAGAACCACTGACTGTCCCGGGCGGCAAGGGCGTTAATGCGGCCCGGGTGCTGCATATTCTCGGGTCCCCGGTAACGGCCACCGGATTCGCTGCCGGTTATACAGGCGACCGGCTGCTCGCAGGTCTGGAAGCGGAAGGAATTGCCGCAGATTTCGTAAGAGCTTCTTTTGGTGAAACAAGGCTTGCGCTTACGGTCCTGGACCCGGATCAATCGACACAGACGGAATTGATTGAGGCGGGACCGGTTATCCGGGAGGATGAACTGCTGGCTCTCCGCAGCAAGGTCGAAATGCTGGCCAGCCGTTCGCAATGGGTGCTGCTCTCCGGTAGTCTCCCTACTGGATGCCCGCCGTGGATCTATGCCGAGCTGGCTGAAATCGCCCATATGTGCGGAGCCAAGGTCATGCTCGATACCAGCGGCGAGGCGCTGAAGCTCGGCCTCGCCGGGAAGCCTGAGCTCGTCAAGCCGAACGAGCAGGAGGCTGCTGAACTCGCCGGATTGACCTCCTCCGGCAGTGACAACGATGCGCTCCACTGTCTTGAGGCGCTGCTAACGCTCGGTGCCCGGGCTGCCATTGTCACGCTGGGTGCGCGCGGGGCCGCAGCTGCCGTAGACGGTCAGCGCTACCGTGTGTCGTTGCCGCCCGTTGCTGCGGTAAGCCCGCTTGGCAGCGGCGATGCTGCGGCGGCCGGTCTGCTGGCAGCCATCGTACGCGGTGAAGCTTGGCCGCAGGCGCTAACGTTCGGCATAGCCTGCGGTACAGCGGCTGCACTGCAGCCTGCCGCAGGCGTGATCAATCTCACCGATGTGGAGCGAATTAACACTGGTGTCGAAGTACGCCAGCTGTCCCTCTGACCGCGCTGAGAGTTAGCGCACCGATTGTTTCTGCTTAGATTTGGATGCAAAAAAGCCCGGGAATCTCCCGGGCTTTTTTGCATCCATTACATCATCGCGGCTGAGCTGGTCTCCAGCGCGGTTCTCCATGCCCGCAGCATATGTAAATCCTGCGGCAAAAATTCCTCAAGCATATGGCTAAGTCCCAGATAAAGCGGACTGTCAGTCGCAGCGTTTAGTTCCTTACAGAAATGCGGCGTCCAGCGGAGTAAATGCTCCTCCAGGAAGGTCTCCTGAATGTCCAAAAGCTCCATGGCACTTCTAACAGAGAAGCTGTTGTACAGCATGCGTTCATGCAGCACGGCCATGAACTCCAGTTCAATCGCAATATGATCGTCAGCTTCGCCGTTACATTTATTAAATACGATGCCCGCGGAAGCATACACATCGGAGATTACGTTGCAGAACTCTTCCGTATGGCCCAAATGGGCGGCTTCCCGAGGTACAAAGGCATTTACAGCACCTTCAATCATCAGGCGCTTATACTCCCTGCTCTCTTTCTCGCATATGACCGGAAGACCCTGCGGCTCTTGGCTGCAGAGGTAGCGCTTCAGCTCACGGCCTCCCTCAGTCATCTCGGCAGCAACGCTCATCTGACGGTTGCGGCTCCATTGCGCAACAAGTGAAAGCGAAGGTTTTCGTCCGAAAAAGTCAGTTAACAGCTGATATAATAGTCCTCGGCTTTCCAGCCAACGGCCAAAAGCTTCCGGTACGTTAAGGGTTGCAACAGTCTGTAAGGTCATTTTGCAAATCCTCCTCAAATAAGTTTACCCGGTCTTCTGCATCGTTATTATTAACGCTGCGCAGATCCGGTTTCATAGTTGACTTCGCAAAAGTGAAAACTCTGTACTTAAATTATAACGGACATTGAAAGCGCTTTTCGTGAGCATTTTATGTCGATTCCCTCCAATTGTCGTATTACTGTCAAATTTAATGTTATGCCGATGTTGTCTCCCTTATTAAAAATATCTATCGTCAGGATTGAAAACTGCTATGAGATTCTCCCTTGCTCTTGTTATATAATGAGTCTTTATCACTTCACACATTGACGCCGACGTTCACAATCTTTAAAATTTAAAATATATAACCCGCTGATGAAGGGAGCAACGCCATGAAGCCGTTAACGGACCCTTTTGGACGTATTCACGATTATCTCCGCATTTCGGTTACAGACCGCTGCAACCTGCGCTGTATTTATTGTATGCCTGCCGAAGGAATGCAATTCCAGCCTCAGGACGAGATTATGAGCTATGAGGAAATTACAGCTGTGGTAAAAGCACTCGCACCGCTGGGCCTGCGCAAGATCCGGTTGACGGGAGGCGAACCTCTCGTGCGCAAGGATTTAGAGAAGCTGGTCGCCATGCTGGCAGCGATTCCCGGTATTGAAGATATTGCACTCACGACAAATGGACTGATGCTGCCCGCCAAAGCCCTCCTGCTAAAAGAAGCCGGATTGTCGCGGGTGAATATCAGTCTCGATTCTTTGCGGCAGGACCGCTTTTCCATGATTACACGCGGCGGCGATGTCCATAAGGTGCTTAAAGGAATTGAAGCTGCGGACGCCGCCGGACTGCATCCGATCAAGCTGAATGTAGTGTTAATGAAGGGCATCAACGATGATGAGATTAAGGATTTCATCTCTCTTACGCTGAACAGCCCGCTTAATGTGCGGTTTATTGAATATATGCCGATTGGCAGCGCCAGTGACAGCTGGCGTAAATCCTATCTGCCGCTGGAGACCGTGCTGGCTGCCTGCAATGAAGCCGGCTGGGAGACGGAAGAGGCGGAGGTGCCTGCCGGAAACGGCCCTTCCCGGAACCGCCGGGTTATCGGTGCTCAGGGTACCTTTGGGTTAATCCATCCGGTTAGCGATCACTTCTGCGATAATTGCAACCGGCTGCGCCTCACTGCGGACGGGCATATCAAAGCCTGTCTCTATTGGTCGGACGAATATCATGTGCGGCCGCTTACAGGGGACCCAGAGGCTATTCAGGCCTTATTCCGCAAGGCGCTTGGCAACAAGCCCCAAAACCATGAAATGGCGCTCGCACTGGAGCAGAAAGCTCAAAGCCATACCCCAACAGTGCGGCGGATGTCACAGATTGGCGGTTAACTGCATGCCCATATAAATGGCCACTGCCCAAATGAGCAGTGCGGAAATCTTGTTAAGAAGCCGCACAAACCTGCCGGATGAATCGGCTCTGCCCAGCAATCTGCCGGCTCCGGCCAGACCTGTGAACCATAACCAGGAGACTCCTGCTGTTGCGGCGGCGAACGCCCAGCGTTCCCCGCCGCCATACTGCAGAGAACTGGTGCCGATGACGCCAATCGTATCCATGATCGCATGCGGATTCAAGAGGGAAACCGATAATGCGTAAACGACCTGCCCCCTCATCGAAAGAACCTTCACTTCTCCCTCTTCAGGAATCCCCGTCCACGTCTTCCAGCCCATGAAACTCAGAAAAACTACTCCAGCACCATATAATACAGGCGCCACCCACTCCACCGATAAAACAATCAGCGAGACACCGCCAACCGCGGCAGCTATCAGCAGCGTATCACATAAAGATGCCGTAATGATGACTGGCAGCGCACTGCGGAATTTGGGATGAAGCGCTCCCTGATTAAATACGAATATATTCTGCACGCCCAGCGGCAAAATAAGCCCGAACGATATAATCATTCCATGAATAACAGCTTCCAACATGTTTAGTCCCCCTGCCGAATATTTCCATTCAATATTTTCATGATCTTTCAACTTTCTCATGCTGCACCTGTCAAATCAAGAGTAGATTTTGGCGTTAATCCCTTATCAATATCAAATGACAAATAATATTATTTGTCATTTGTAACTTCATATGCTATATTCTCATTACAGGAGGTGAGAAACAACGTTTAACCGTTGTTGCCCCATGAATAAACCAAGTACATTTTTAAGCAAAACAGAAATCCTGGACGCTGCAGAACAAACCCTGCGCCGCTATGGTCCTGATAAGACATCGGTAACGGATGTTGCCAAGCTTCTCGGGGTTAGCCACGGCACCCTTTACAGACATTTCCCGAGTAAGGCAGCTTTAAGGGAAGCGGTCACCGAAAGATGGTTGGTCGAGAAGATTATTGCCCCCCTATCAGAAATCGCCGGCAGTGAAACCGGGTCCGAAGAACCGCTGCGGCAGTTGCGGAAATATATTTTGAAATTGGTTGAGCTTAAACGCTTTTACGCCGAAGAAGATCCAGAGATGTTTAAGATGTATGCCGCGGTCACAGCCGAAGCTGCTGAGCTTATCGAAGATCATATTGATCGGATTGTGCGACATTTGGGCCTGATCATCTCCAAAGGCTTTCAAAGCAAGAATATTCAAAGGATCAATGAACCGGAAACACTGGCCCGTTCAATCTTTCATGCTACCGCCAGGTTTCATCATCCCGCTCATGCCTACGCATGGCTCAGCCCCAATACCGGGGAAGAATTCAACGGTCTCTGGACATTAATCGAACAGGGTCTCTCAGGCCCGCATAATAAAGGAGGAACATCCAAATGAGTAAATCCTTACAAGGCAAGGTCGCACTGGTAACCGGATCATCCAGAGGCATCGGCCGGAAGGTTGCGGAGCAGTTAGCGGGGCTTGGCGCAAGTGTAATTATTAACTATTCGAGCAGCCCGCAGCAGGCGCAGGAAGTCGTAGAAGGAATTGAGGCAAAAGGCGGTGCTGCGGCAGCCATCCAAGCGGACATCAGCCAGCCTGCCCAAATCGAAAGATTGTTCCAGGAGAGCATCGCTTTGTACGGAAAGCTTGATATTGTAGTGAATAATGCCGGAATCATGATCAATAAAAGCATTGCAGAAGCAACAGAGCAGGACTTCGACAAACAGTTCGCCATCAATGTAAAAGGAACCTACTTCTCCTGCCAGCAAGCGTTCCGCCATCTGGAGCAGGGCGGCCGGATTATTAATTTTTCCACCTCTGTGAATGGCCATATGTTCCCTGCATATAGTATTTATGCCGGAACCAAAGGGGCGGTTGAGCAGTTTACACGCCAGCTTGCCAAGGAATTCGGAGCCAAGGGCATCACGATTAATGCGATTGCCCCCGGACCCGTTAGCACAGAATTGTTCCTGGAAGGGAAATCGGAACAGCAATTGGAGAACCTGAAGAAAAGCAATGCGCTTGGCCGATTAGGCGAGACAGAGGATATTGCCAAGGTCGTCAGCTTTTTGGCGGGACCTGACTCGCAGTGGATTACAGGCCAAACTATCCGTGTAAACGGCGGATTTATTTAAGGCTATTCCAGCCGGTCGGATTCTCGCTGAACAGCTGCACGATAGTCGTCCGGTGTATTCATATTGAGCAGTACGTCATGCTTATCACTATGGGTGCCCGGGAATTGTTCCTCGGGTACATAGATGACGTTCAGTCCTCCGAGCCACTCCATGACCCGGGAACGCTGCTGCTTCAGCGCCTCCTCCAGGCTGGGAACAACATTTCTATGGTAGAGCGCGAACAGCGGCTGGGCTTTACCGCTTGCAGCAACGGGGACGATAGCCTGAACACTGCTCCCGGCTTCCTCGGCTAAACTCACCATGTATTGAAGCAGTCCGCTCGGCGCAAAAGGCAAATCACAGGCGACTACAGCATTCCACTCCGTTTGGGAGTTGCTTAAGCCTGCATGCAGACCCGCTAACGGACCCAGTCCGGGATACAGGTCGGCTGCGATAGGCAGCCCCAGAAAACGATAGAGTTCCCTGTCTTGTTCACTGGAGGAGATAATGACGTTGTCCGCCGCCGCCGACAGCCGGGTTGACACTCGTGTGATTAGTGGAACCCCTCCGATTTCCAATAACGCTTTGTTGACCCCCATGCGCCGGGAGCTTCCTCCTGCCAACACTATTCCACTTATTACCACTATTTTTCCACCTCTTTCCTGGGCTTGTCCTCCCTAAATGCTCTGTTCTTGTATCCCCTTTCAACACGTGTTACAGTGATAGAGGCGGCCTTTGCAGGCCGTATTCAATGAACGATAGGCATTTTGCGGGAAAGGAGTGCCCAATTTGCGGGAGAACTTTGACAAGCAACCTTCTTTCACGTCTTTGAAATGGTTTAACTTTTTTGTATACGGAACTATGGTGCTGTTCACCAGCTTCTTTCAACTATACCTTCAGGATGTCGGAATGAACAAGCTGGAGATCGGAGCCCTCATGTCCTTGGGTCCGTTCGTCTCGATCTTTGCCAATCCGTTCTGGGGAATATGGACTGACCGTTATCAGAATATACGGCGGATCGTGCTGCTTATGCTAACGGGGACATTGGTGCTGTCCCAGCTGGCTTTTCAGGCGAATACATATGAGATGATCTATATCTCCATGATTTTATTCTATTTTTTTCAGACGCCGCTGTTCGCCCAGAGCAATACCCTGATTCTTAGCTATATTGACGGCACAGACCGCCGTTTCGGTTCCTTCCGGCTGTGGGGCTCGCTGGGTTGGGCGCTGACTGCAGTTTTGGCCGGTCCAGTCATTCAATCCATGGGTATATCTGTATTATCTTATCTATTCGCGGCATTGCTAGGTGCGGCTATGCTGGCTTTAGCTGCGCTGCCGAAGCTTAGCCATTCCATCGGGATAGCTCCGCTTCCGTTTAGAGGGTTTAGCAAACTCTTTTTAAATCCGTTTTTCTTATGCTTTATTTTCTTCGGCATTCTGGTGTCGATACCCAATACCATGAACAATACCTTCATGTCTCTGTACATTACGGACCTGGGCGGCTCCAAGGCGATGGTCGGGCTTGCTGTATTCCTCTCTTCTATTCTGGAAATAGGGGTGCTTGTCCTGTGTGGCCGGTTCCTGCGGCGCAAAATATCGATCCTTATCGGCTGTTTGGCACTCGTTAGTGCACTGTTCGTTCTGCGTTGGTGGCTGATGGCAGGGGCGACTACCCCGCTTCAGGTGGCGTTTATTCAAATTCTGCACAGCATCACGTTCGGCGGCTTTTTCTATGTGGGTACCCAGCTGACGATGCTTCTTGTTCCCCGCCCGTACCGTTCTGCGGGACAAGCTCTCTATACGCTGACCTGGAGCGGTGTTTCGGGAATTATCGGCGGTATACTGGGCGGCTTTCTGTTTCAATATCTCGGGGCACAGAGCATGTACCAGTTCGGGGTGTTTCTGACAATGATCGGGTCTATAGGCTTCGCCTTTATGTGGCTTTTCGTAATAAGAGGCGGTTATCGACCCGCTGTAGATATGGAAGATGATTTATCCGACATAGAGCAGTTGTGAACAAAAAAACAGGCTTGGTTTCCGTAAAGGAACGCCAAGCCTGTTTTTTGTTTAAGTCAGCCGGAAAGGGGATTATCCTTGTTTGGGCGGCTGAAAGGAGCTTTTCAATGAAACTACGAGATTGAATACCGGATGTCCCGGAGTAGAGTATCTGCTGTCCACATTGAAATAGCCATGACGGAAAAATTGGAATTTGTCCTGCGGCACAACGTCCCTAAGGCCGGGCTCAACAAATCCTTGCAGGATTTCGATTGAATTCGGGTTGAGCTGATCAAGGAAGCTTGGTTCCGGCTTCTCTGCGGCCCCGTCCAGTCCTTCTGCCTCTAATTCCTGTTCCGGTTCCTCGGCAGAAATCAGCGGCTCATACAGGCGGAATTCCGCCGGAACAGCCTGACTTGCCTCCACCCAGTGGAGGGTACCCTTCACCTTACGGCCGGTAAATCCGCTGCCGCTCTTCGTTTCAATATCATAGGTACAGTGCAGCTCGATAACCTCGCCGTTCTCATCCTTGATCACTTCATTGCACTTGATGAAATAAGCGTGTTTCAGGCGCACCTCATTGCCGGGAAAAAGGCGGAAATATTTACTCGGCGGATTCTCCATAAAGTCGTCACGCTCGATGTAAATTTCACGGGAGAACGGAATTTGGCGGTTGCCCATTTCCTCATTCTCACTGTTGTTTTCGGCTTCCAGCCATTCGGTTTGACCTTCGGGATAGTTCGTGATTACAACTTTAAGCGGACGCAGCACCGCCATGGTACGCGGCACCTTCAGCTTGAGATCCTCGCGGATGAAGTGCTCCAGCATTTGCAGGTCCACCAGACCCTGGCTCTTGGAAATTCCCGCCTCGTACACAAAGCTGCGGATCGCCTCCGGGGTATATCCGCGGCGGCGCAGACCCGAGATAGTCGGCATACGCGGATCGTCCCAGCCATCCACATGTCCCTCATCCACGAGCAGCTTCAGCTTGCGCTTGCTGGTCATCGTCTGGGCCAGATTCAGACGGCCAAATTCATATTGATGCGGTACGAATGGCATTTCGCATTCAGCCACGACCCAATCATAGAACGGGCGCTGGTCCTCGAACTCCAGGGAGCACAGGGAGTGTGTTACGCTCTCAATCGCGTCTTCCAGCGGATGGGCATAGGTATACATTGGATAAATACACCATTTATCGCCTGTGTTATGGTGATGGGAATGGGAAATACGGTAAATGACCGGATCACGCAAATTAATATTCGGGGATGCCATGTCGATTTTGGCGCGCAGCACCTTTTCGCCGTCCTTGAATTCTCCGGCACGCATCCGGCGGAACAGATCCAGGCTTTCCCGGGCACTCCGTTCACGGTACGGACTGTTCTGTCCCGGCTGCGTCAGTGTACCGCGAAGCTCACGGATTTGTTCTGCGCTCAGGTCGTCTATATAAGCTTTGCCTTTGGTTATCAAGAGTTCAGCCCGTTCATACATCTCATCAAAATAGTCCGAAGCAAAGCGCAGGTTATCCCATTCATAGCCGAGCCACTTTACATCCTCCTGAATCGATTGAACATACTCCGTGTCCTCTTTAACCGGATTCGTGTCATCGAAACGGAGATTGGTTATGCCGCCGAATTCGTCAGCCAGTGTAAAGTTAATCCAGATCGCCTTGGCATGTCCGATATGTAAATAACCGTTCGGCTCCGGCGGAAAGCGAGTGATCACTTCCTTTACTTTGCCCGAACGGAGATCTTCGGTAATAATATTTTTGATGAAATTGGAGGGGGTGCTACGGTTCTCCACACATATCAACCTTTCGTTCTGTAATGTTACACCTCTTCAGGGTACAAACATGTTTCCTACTAATATACCCGTTAACCGGGGATTGTTCAATAAAAGCGCCCTTTTGACTTCTCTCCCGGCGATAGAGTAGCATGAGGATTATACAGCCTAGTACCGCAAAGGAGAGGGGTACAGCATGTTCAATTATGTTATTGATGAAGAGTTAATGCTGAAGCCGCTGTCCCCGGAGCATTCCCGTCACCTGTTCCTGCTGGTGGAACGCTCCCGCGACCGCCTCAGGCAATGGCTTCCCTGGGTGGACGGAGCTACCGAACATGCCGACATCGTCAGATATGTCAAAAATGCCATCAAGCAAGCCAGCGATAATGGCGGCTTCACCGCCGGATTGTGGGTTCACGGGGAGCTTGCCGGGATTATCGGGTATCACGAGATCGACTGGCCAAACCGGTCTGTCGGCATCGGCTACTGGCTCGGCCAGGGCTATGAAGGCAAGGGCTACATGACCAGCGCCTGCCGGGTCTTCGTGGACTATGCGCTGCTGGAAATGGAGCTGAATCGTGTCGAAATCCGCTGTGCGACGGGTAATACACCAAGCCGGGCGATTCCGGAGCGGCTTGACTTCGTGTTCGAAGGCGTGATCCGGGAAGCCGAGAAGCTGCCCTCCGGGTACGTGAATCATGCCGTGTACGGATTATTGCGCAGTGAGTGGCGGCTGATGAGTTAACCTTGCAGCAGGCAATGCAAAAGGAAACTGAAGGCCCGGCGCCCTCAGCTTCCTTTTGTTATAGAAGCCATTCCCTGAATTTGGTGCGGATTCCTTCCGCAAGGCTATTCAGCTCGATCAGGTCTGCCAGACCGGCTGTGTCCTTTCGTCCAACTTCCATGAAATGCAGGACTCTTGATACAGAAGCCTCAGCGTTTCCGCTCTGCTTCTTAACGATGGCATTACCAGCTGCAATTTCACCTTCACGCAGTACCCGGAAGTAAAAACCGCTGTACCCGGTGGCCAGCACCTTCGCGGGCAGATCGGCAGGACCGTGCTTTTGCGAGAGCTTGAAGCATGGATAACGAGGCTGGCTAACCTGAAGAAGCGCGGTCCCGATTTCGTAAACATCACCGATGCATACCTCCGTCTCCATCAATCCGGTGGTCGTCATATTCTCCCCGAATGCAGCGTATTCCAACCTCTTCCCAAGCTGCTCCTCCCAGTGGGAATAGTGCTCAAACGGATATACGCAGATGGCCTTGTCCGGGCCGCCGTGGTTAACCAGATCAGCTTGTCCATCACCATATAGTCCATTTACCGAAAGCTGCAGCGGCCCTTCAGCCGGGGTTTTATAAATCCCTGTCTCTACCGGCTTTCCGCGATAGTCCACCGTTATGGGTCTGCCAATATTAAGCGAAATGATCTTCATCGTTATTCCCCCGCTCATCCTTCCGGATGCTGCGCGGCAGCAGGAAGTGCATGAATACCTCATCCACATAACGGCCGCCGAGATAAAATTCCTCCATCAGCCGTCCCTCCTCCTGAAAGCCGCACTTTCTATAGAAAGAGATTGCCGCCACATTGCAGGACAACACCCGCAGCCGAAGCTTACGTATTCCCTTGTCCGCAGCAAACCTCTTTATCGCCTCTATCAACTTCCATCCGATACCTGAGCGCTGACAGCTCGGATGTACTGCAATATTAATTTCGAATACATGCCGGTTGCTCTCCATCCCGGTGGGATGACCAAAGCCGACATAACCGCATAACTTGCCTTCTTCCACTGCCACCAGCTGAGAACCAGGGGGAGCGTGCAGCAAATAATCCTCACGCGAGCACCAGCTTAGGCGGCCCGGAGTGATGTCCTCGGTCCAGATCATATGATCCAGAGTAATCAGGTCACGGGCATCTTTCATCTCCGAAGGACGTATGACCAGACGATCTCCCTTGATTTGCCCCATAGCTTGATTCCCCCTTGTCTTCTCTATTGATCATCCTTAAATAATACCACTAATTCGTTATGATGACTTATGCCGCTGCGGATCTGTCAGTCAAGCTGCTACGGCGATTGCTGTAGGCATGAATCACAAAAAAACCGACAGACAGCAAGGACATGCCGCAAGCAAGCCAAGCCGTAGGCGCGAGTCCTCCGCTGTCATACAGACTGCCCATGAAATAAGGACCGATTACCCTGCCAACCGCACCAATCCCGCCGGTTAACCCCAGGTAGAAGGGAGCGCTGCGGTCTGCATGATCTGAAATAAAAGCCGGCATAGCCGGTGAAATCAACATTTCTCCGAGTGTAGTCAGCACCATGGCGAGCAGCAGCCCCGGATAATTCGGCAGCAGCAGAATCACAGCGTAGCCGCTCAGGTAAAAGACGGCGCTGGCTGTCATTTGTGCTGTTGTCGTTCCCGCAAACCAGCGCTTGATCAGGGTGATTAGCGGTTGGGCGACGAAAATAAGAATACCGTTCAGCGTCCAGAGAAAGCCGTACGATTTCTTGGCCCATCCCTCCGAAATAATAAATGGCGATACTCCAGTGTTCCAGATCGAATTTCCGATCAGCAGGAACATGGCCCCGAGGGCCATATACAGATAAATACGCGTATTGCCCATCAGCTTCCAGTTCGACGAAGGGTGGGACTGCACTTTTTTGTACGCGTTACCCTCAGCAGGAGAGGTTCCGCCAACCTTTTTAAGATAAAGAAAGAAAAATCCCGCAAACACTGCTGAGGTCGCACCGTTCATAACAAAGCTCAGCATATAGGAAATGTCGGCCAGAAAACCGCTTAACGCCGTACCCAGCGCCACGCCAATATTATTGGCTACATAGATGATATTGAACAATTCACCGCGCTGCTTCGCGAAGCGGAAACCGATAAACGCCTGAATGGCCGGCATCGACAGCGAACTGAACAAACCCACAAGTCCCATCATTACCATAAACAGCATCCAGTTGTGACTTGCGACAGGCAAGGCGAACAAAGCCAGCGCATTCATGGCCAGCCCCCCGACTATAAGCCGGTTAACACCAACCTTATGATACAGCGACCCGCCCAGCAACTGTCCGGCAATTCCGCCGAGCGACTGAATAAGAATGACCAGCCCCGCGTCCTTCATACTGCGTCCCAGTTCATCAAAAACATACATCGTAACGAGCGGCCACATCAGCGCACTGCCGGTAGCGTTAATTAGACTTGCAATAAGAAATACCTTAACTTCTTTGGGATACTGCTCCAAAAATTTCATGATTCGTGTACATCCCCTATAATATATATATCGACAATTCCATCCAGTATCATCCAAAACAGGGTGCAGGGCAAGCATTCGCATTAATGCTTTATCGCTTTACCTCAACTGTGGAGGAGAAAAAAGTCGCCCCATTGCCCATATCGCTCAGGCGGTCAGGAGTAAGCACATTGCTTCGCTGCGGCCGGTCTTTGCCTTCCCACCACAGCCCTTGGCTGATAACGGTGCCGGGCAGCATTTTATCTGTTACCCTGGCTCTAATCTTCACTATTCCGCGTCCGTTAAATACGGTTACCTCGTCTCCATCCGATATTCCGCGGGCGGCTGCATCCTCGGGGTGAATCTGCAGCATGGGCCCCTTCTCCAATTCTTGATGCTTCTGCACATTGGAGAAGGTGGAGTTCAGAAAGTTATGGTTCGGCGGCGATATGAACATCAGCGGATAAGCATCGGCAGGCTCCGGCCGCCGCACTCCGTCGTAGCCTTCCTTCAGCGGGCTGTATTCCGGTAATGGAGGCAAGCCCGCGAGTTCCAACGACTTGGAATACAGCTCGATTTTGCCGGACGGTGTAGGCAGATTATCGAGAAAAGTCTCCTTCGGCGTCATATCAAGCTTCACATGCCGTTCCTCCTGAAGCCGCTCCAGCGTCACCCCGTTCAAATACGGATTGCGCGGATAGTCGAGAGCCTCCCGGATCATCTCTTCCTCCGTCTGGCTAAAGGCCTCTTCATCAAAGCCCATCGCCTGTCCAAGCAGGGAGAACACCTCTACGTTGCTCTTGCACTGACCCGGTGCACGCAGTATAGGCTCCTGAAGCTGAATGTAGTGGTGCCAGTAGGAGCTGTACAGATCCGTATTTTCAAAAGTAGAAGTCGCCGGCAGCACGATGTCGGCATAACGGGCTGTATCGGTCATAAACAAATCATGTACAACCGTAAACAAATCTTCGCGCTCAAAGCCCGCGCGTACCCGTTCGGCATCCGGGGCGACAACGAGCGGATTGCTGCAATAGACGAACAGACTCTTCACCGGCTGCTCCGTCATTTCCAGCGCTTCGCCGATCCGGTTCATATTAATGTGACGCGCCCGCGGATTCGCCCGCAGCTCCGGCCGTTCCAAGGCCCGTGAGTTCATGGAGGCATAGCCGCTGTTCGATTTGGACGCACCGCCTCCCGTCTTCAGCCATTGTCCGGTCAAGGCAGGCAGACAGGCAATACTGCGCACATTCATGCCGCCATTATCATGATGCTGAAGTCCGTTGCCGATATGAATATACGAGGTTCCGGCCTCGCCGTAGAGCTTAGCCAGCTTCTCTATATCATCGGCGGATATACCTGTAATAGCCGACACCCTCTCAGGTGTATAGGATGCTGCCTGTTGGCGCAATGCATCGCTGCCTATTGTATACTGCTCCAGAAAAGCATCATCGGTCCGTCCGTCCCGGAAGAGGATATGCATCATCCCCAGCGCCAGCGCCGCATCCGTTCCGGGATAGAGAGGAAGAAACCAGTCGGCCCACTCCGCTGTCCGGTTACGGTGAACATCAATGACTACCACCTTGGCTCCGCGTTTGCGTGCTTGTTCTGCCAGTATGACCTGATGCATATTTGTACTGACGATATTCCCGCCCCAGACGATGATCACATCGGCTTTCACCGTATCTTCCGGACTCGCCCCGCCGTTAAAACCCATGGTAGCCTTCCAGCCTGCGGTACCCGCAGAATTACAAATGGTTCGATCAAGGAGACTTGAACCTAATGCATGAAAAAATCGCCGGTCCATTCCCTCCACACTCAATACGCCCATGTTTCCGTAGAAACTGTAAGGCAAGATACTCTCCGGCCCAAATTCTGCGGAAAGCTCCTTAAACTTACCGGTGATTTCCCGGATCGCTTCCTCCCAGCTAATCACTTCAAATTTGCCTTCCCCTTTGGGACCGACCCGTCTTAGCGGATTCATCAGCCGCTCCGGGTGATGTACCCGCTGCGCCATATACCTGACTTTATTACAAATCGCTCCCCGGGTAATGGGATGCTGCGGATTTCCTTCTATTTTCACAATTTTACCGTTCTCTTTATGCACTAAAAGTCCGCAGGTATCCGGGCAATCCAGCGGGCATACCGCCGGAAATATACCATCTCCATTATGATTCATGACCGCAGTCCTCCCTCTCCATTTTGCTATTTTATATTGTATAGTTGGTGAAGTTTTGCGTAAAGGAATACCTGAAAAATAAAGTGTTTCGATGCCGGTGTGCCCGGGTAAATTAATAATATGAAACACTCCCTAATGCGTTCGCCGTGAATCCGATTTCGTTCCCCCGAGTCGGTATTTCACGGCGAATTATTTATGTGCAGACACAAAAAACACCCCCCGGAGCTTCCCATCAACCCGGCGGGCTGACAGTTAGCGCTTCAAGGAGTGCTGTATATTTTACATAAGTATTAGGCGTGTTTCTTAACTCCGGCAGTAACTCTATTGTCCACCGATTGGATAGCCGAAGGCTCTTTGCGCAGGTAAGCGGCCCAATAAGCTGCGCCTACGAAGAGTGCACCACCTACGAGATTGCCAAGCCATACCGGAATGAAATTCATCAGATACTGGGACCAAGTGAAGTGGCCTTCAAAAATGGCCGCGGGAATCAGGAACATATTCGCTACAACGTGCTGGAAGCCGATGGCTACGAAAGCCATAGTCGGGAACCAGATCCCCAGGATTTTGCCGCTGAAATTATCTGCTCCATAAGAGAGCCATACAGCCAGCGCAACGAGCCAGTTACAGCCGATACCGGAAATGAAAGCCTGAAGGAAAGAGTCATCCAGCTTGTGTTCTGCTATGGATACCAATTTGTCCAGATAGACGCCATCTGCTGTCAGGCCCACGATATGTCCGAAGAAATAAGCGACAAAGAGTGCTCCTGCCAAGTTGCTAATTGTAATAAGAATAAGATTCTTTATGGTTTCCCAAAGTGTAATCTTTCTGGCGATGAAAGCCAGCGGTACGGCCATCATATTGCCTGTCAACAGCTCGCCGCCTGCGAGCAATACCAGAATTAGTCCGAGCGGGAAGATCGAAGCGCCGATAAAGCCTGCAAAGGAACCCCACTCCGCCGGTGCACTGGCAATGACACGAATATCGAGCAAAAATCCGAGAGAGATGAATGCCCCACCAAGAAAACCAAGAATAAGTACAGCGCTGAGCGGATTATGTGCTTTTTTAACTCCGTTTTCAACCGTGACTTCAGCAATTTGCTGCGGTTTATTATAAGCCATGATTCCTATCTCCTTCTATTTCTATTTCTATTTCTATTTACTTCAAATTTGTTCCTTTATGCATTGTAACGCGAGTTAAAACACATTGACGTGACAATTATCACTACTAGAAAACGTAAGTGAAAACTTTCACTAACATGTCAAAATTACAGCACAAAAAAACGAAGCCATATCCAATGGCTCCGTTTTGCTGGGTTTTATTCTATTTTTATACGGTTACGGCTTCTTTCTGCGTTCCCAGCTTCGGCAGCGCTTGAAGTCCTGCTGTATTCAGGAAATTCCAAGGCTTATTGTAATGCGGCTGGAAGAAGAAATCGATAAAGGCGAGCTGGTCTATCGTCATTTTATTCTGTATGCATACCGACACGGTGTTGATCGATTGCGTAAGATCCATCTTGGACATGATCTGAGCGCCGAGAATACGGCGGGTTGCGCGGTCAAACACCACTTTTAAAAGAACCTGCTCGAAAGTCGGCATAAACTCGGGACGGTAATTGTCAGTGATGAGGGCGGTTTCCACATCCATTCCCTCGGCCTTGGCGGCTTCTTCGGTAAGTCCGGTGCCGGCTATGTTATCCTCGTATATTTTGATGCCTGATGTGCCCTGTGTGCCCATATATGGAATTGTGTTGGATACCAAATTACGGGCTACTAGTGTACCCATCCGTACAGCGTTCGTTGCCAATGGGATATAGGCGTGTTTCCCTGTAGGGTTGTAGTGAATGGCACAGCTGTCACCTGCAGCAAAAACATCCGGCATACTGGTGTGCATATAATCATCTACAATTATCGCACCGTTAGGCAGCATATCGACTTGGCCTTTTAACAGTTCTGTGTTCGGACGGAAGCCGATGCATAGGATCACCAGATCAGTCTCATGCTCCCCTTTACTGGTTATCACCTTCGTAACTTTACCGCCTTCTCCGGCAAAAGAGCTGACCTTTTCACCCAGTGCGAGTTTGATTCCATGATCCTCCAGCGATTGCTGGATAGGCGAGGTGAATTCCTCGTCCAGGTATTTGCTCAATATGCGCTCTTCACCATCGATCAGGGTCACCTGCTTGCCGTTCATTTGAAAAGCTTCCACCAGCTCAACGCCGATGTATCCGGCACCCACGACAGTAATTCTCTTCACCTGCTGCGCTTTTTCAATAATGGTGTTGGAGTGGCTATAGTTCTTGGAAAGCAGAATCCCCTCCAGCTCCATGCCTTCCAGCTTTGGAACAATCGGCCATGAGCCGGTAGTCATGATCAGCTTGTCATAGGAATCGTCAAATTCCTGGCCATTGTCCAGATTTCGAGCCCGTAAGGTTTTGCGTTTCGTGTCGACAGCAATGACTTCGTGGCGCATTTTTGTCTCTACTCCAAGCTCAGCCAGCTTCTCCGGCGATGAATAGAACAATCCCTGCGGGTCCTGGATCACTCCGCCCACATACAGGGCAATTCCGCATGATAAAAAGGAAATATTATCATTTCGCTCATACACCGTTATCTCTGCATCCGGGTAAAGCTGGGCGGTATTAACAATTGCGGCGGTTCCGGCATGGGTACATCCTATGACTGCTACTTTCATGATTTCTTCCTCCTCCAGTTTGAAAAGCCTTTATATACTTTGACATGTCCTAATGTGATTTATTTCACTTTGTAACCTGATTATATTGTGATTATTATCACATTGCAAGCCTTTTTCCCTCTATTACCAAATTGTTCACAATTTTGAGTATTTTTCGCCTGCCCTGCCGGACATGATTGCTTTAGCTTTTCCACGCGGAAGTGACATTATGTCTCTTTGCAGCAGGAAGCCGCAGGAAGCTCCGTTTGACCATGCAAAACGGGGCCTCACCGTTCTAACGAACGGCAAAGCCCCAAGCTTATTAAGAGATAAGTTTACACGTTACACGAGCCCCTGAAGCTGGCCCTCTTCGTCAATCCATAGCTGCTCTGCGGCGGGTCTTGCCGGAAGTCCGGGCATCGTCACAATGCTCCCGGTGATCACGACAGCAAATCCGGCGCCCAGCGACAAGGTAATATCACGGACTCCCATCGTAAAGCCCTCCGGCGCTCCAAGCAGGCGCGGCTGGTCGGAGAAGGAATACGGTGTTTTGGCCATACAGACCTGGAGATGATGCAAGCCGAGCCGATCAATAACCGCCAAACTGCGTTTGGCCGCAGGGGAGAAGGTAATATTCGCACCATGATAGATTTCGCGCACAATTTTACTGATTTTTGCTGGGATATCCAGGTTATCTTCGTATAAGGGAGCAAATTCGCTGTTATCGCCGCGGTCCAGCATTTTTTTCAGTTCCTTAGCCAGGTTAATTCCTCCGGCCCCGCCTTCCGCCCAGACCTTGGATAGTGCAGCAGGCACATTCAACCGGCGGCAGGCCTCCAGCACATCATTAATCTCGGACTGGCTGTCGCCTTCAAAGTGATTAATGGCAACAAGAACAGGTACGCCGAATTTCCCCAGGTTCTCAATATGGCGCTCCATGTTCGACAAGCCCGCAAGAAGTGCCGCCCTATTCCCGTTGTAGAGCTCTTCCTTAGGCACACCACCGTTATATTTCAGTGACTTCACGGTTACAACAAGTACGGCCGCAGAAGGCGTAAGTCCAGCCTGGCGGCATTTAATATCCATAAACTTCTCTGCACCCAGGTCTGCCCCAAAACCAGCCTCCGTAACTACAACCTCACCCAGCTTGAGCGCATAACGGGTACCCATTACGCTGCTGCAGCCATGCGCGATATTTGCAAAAGGACCCCCGTGTACGATGACCGGCGTTCCCTCCAGCGTTTGCACCAGGTTCGGCTTAACCGCGTCTTTAAGCAGCGCCGTCATCGCCTCGACCGCTTTCAGCTCCTTGGCGGTTACAGGCTGACCCTGATGGTCATAACCAATAAGCATACGCCCCAGGCGCTTTTTCAGGTCGTCCAGATTATTGCACAAACACAGCACAGCCATGATTTCGGAGGCCGTAGTGATCTGGAATCCACTCTCCCGGACGGTACCGTTGCCATCGCCAAGCCCCGTCACAATGCTGCGTAAGCCGCGGTCATTCATATCCATAACCCTTTTCCAGACGATACGCTGCGGATTCAGGTCCAGCTCATTGCCTTGGAAGATATGATTGTCAATCATCGCGGACAATAGATTATGCGCGGATGTAACCGCATGAATGTCGCCTGTAAAGTGCAGATTAATATCATCCGCCGGAACAATCTGCGACTTCCCGCCGCCGGTAGCTCCGCCCTTCATACCCATGCAGGGACCCAGTGAAGGCTCCCGCAGCGCGGCTACCGTTTTGACACCCGCTGCATTCAGCGCCTGCGCAAGCCCAATCGTTGTTAACGTCTTGCCTTCCCCGGCGGGAGTGGGATTGATTGCAGTGACCAATACCAGCTTGCCATTCGGCTTATTCTTGATTTCATCCCAAAGAGATGGGGACAGCTTGCTTTTATATTTCCCGTACAACTCCAAATGTTTCTCGTCAATGCCTGCTTCTGCCGCTACCTCTGTAATTAATCTCATGCTTGTATAAAACCCTCCTGCCGTTATTATCCTGATTATTTCTCTCTTTATGCAGTACCTGTGTATGTGATGATTCCTATTCAAAGGATACAAGGTCTTTGAAAAGCGTCAAGGATTATTTTCATAGTACAATCCAAAAAATCCTTCCGGGACTTCCTTCGGCTCAAAACGGGCCACTACATTCCCGCTGCGGTCAACAAGAAACTTCGTGAAATTCCACTGGATATCCCTGCTGTCTCCTGATCCTGACTGCTGTCCTTTCAAATATTTAATGAGGAGGCTTGCATCCGGTCCGTTAACATCCACTTTGGCAAACACCGGGAAGGTCACACCGTAATTGAGTTGGCAAAATTGCTTTGCTTCCTCGCGTGTACCGGGCTCCTGTCCGGCAAATTGATTACAAGGGAATCCCAGTACTACAAGACCTTGATCGCCATATTGCTCTCCTGTTCACAGTTCAGAGCATGCAGGTTCGTAAAAAGTCCCCCTCCGCCAAGCCGGAGAAGGACTGCTAAATGCCTTCTATTTCACTTCTTGTGCCAATTTCACCAGCATGTGCGCCAGCTTATGCCTTTCTTCCTTGCTGCCTACCCTCCACAGCTCCAGAAGCAGTTTTTCCTCACTATTACGCGGCTCCTCGTGTTCCGCCAGATAGTCGGCTACCTTTTCAGCCGCAATAGCCAGCTGCTCCTCACTCAATCCGATTTTTCGCGCTAGCTGTATGCGCTTTCTCAAGTAGCTCTGGAAGGTTTGAAAATGCTCCAATATAGCTTCCTTCTGTTCCGGTTCAATTCGTTCCAGTGCCTCGTTAACCCTGTTCATAGCTAAACTTCCGTCTTTGCTCACCACATGATTGTGTTCGGACACGTGATCGCCTCCTTATAAGATCCTTGCGGTTGTCATCTACTTAACCGGAACGGCAGTAATTGAATCAAATTCCGTTACTTCTGCTGCCAGCAAAAAGCAGCCCTGAAGGCCAGGACTGCTTGCTGCTAACTCAGGTTTATGGCTTCCCGTAGAAAGTGAGGTAACTCGTGTTACCGGGACACCGGTATGGCGTCGTAATATTCCTCTAACGTAATGCCTCTCTCCGCAACGGAGCGGGCTATCTCTGTCCCTACATACCGGATGTGCCATGGCTCGTATTTGTAGCCCGTAATCGACTCTTTCCCTTCAGGGAAGCGGATAATATATCCGTAATCAGGTGCGTACTTGGCCAGCCAATCCGCTTCCTTCGTCCCGGCAAAGCAGCTCTCGGCGGCACATTTGCCGTCACTTCCTGAAATATCGATAGCCAGTCCGGTCTGATGCTCACTATGTCCCGGTACAGCGCTGTAAGTCCGTGCTTTGGCCTCTCCATCACGTTTTACGTAACGGTTGAACAATGTGGTTTGAGTGGATTGGGAACGAAAGGCGGACACTCCCGCCAAGTTTACGCCATCCTTCCTTGCACCGGCAAACATTTCCTCCAGAGCCTTTGCCGCAGACTTGCGCAGCATGCGTTTCTCAATCTTATCGCTGAAAATAAACGGAACCTCCGGGTACACGAGATCAGCCGGTTTATAGTTGTCCGGTAATTTGTACAGCTTGTTTACTAGTACAGTAAGACTTTCCGGCTCTGCAGCGGTTTGTTCGGAATCTTCGCTGTTGCCCGTTGAACCTTTGTCTCCGGACGCTGGTTCTGCTGTAGCGGCTGGTTTTGCCGTGGCTGGTTCTGCTGTAGCTGGTTCTGCTGTAGCTGGCACGGCAGTTGGGACTGCATTCGCATCTACACCTTCGTCCTCTACAGGAGATGAAGGCGAGGGGACTACGGCCGAAGGCTCTTGTACAGCGGGCGCTCCTTGCAGACTTGGCTGCTGCGCTATACTTGTCCCTTCTTCCTGCGAAGCAGATGGGGTCGTATACTCACCGATTACCCAACCCGCAGCAATGACGACTATAAAAAGGATGGGAATCCACAATTTTTTGGACATTTAGGCAGGTCACACTCCTCTTGCTGATTCGCTATATTTATCTATTAGACAGGCTTCCGGTCTTAAATGTTTCACATGCCCTTGAACTACTCACCACTTAATCTGTTTGAAGGACCTCCGTCAAGAAAGTGGACACTAAAAAATTAATTATGCAGATTTCTTCTTTTTAAAAGTGGCGGCGAACTGAGCAGGCGATTCGTAGCCTAACGCGCCATGGATTCGCTTGCGGTTATAAAAAAATTCAATGTATTGAATTCATTCTAGGCTTGTTGCTTGGTTATGAACTGGGTGGCCGTGGCAAATTGCTGGTTTAGCAGGTTTGGAGCAATCGGTAAATCATGCTTGGAATCGGTCGTGTTCACTCAAAATTGTTTCGCCACGCACGAACGCAAACCCAGTTCCTGCATGTATTTTCCGACGGTACGTTCGCTCACTTTATGGCCTTCACGCTGCAGGAGAATCGTGATTTTCAGGCTCCCATAACGGCCCTTAGAGTCGTTGAAATGGTAGGTAATTCGTTCGAGTAGCCCCTTCTTGCTGACAGCCTGGGGGCTTTCCGTAGAGCCCCTCCATTTGTAATATCCGCTCCGGGATACTTCGAGCACGCTGCACATCTTCTCCACTCGAAACTCGGAGCGATGATCTTCGATGAACTGAAATCTCAGTTCTTTGGTTTGCTGAAGATGTGCACGGCTTTTTTTACGATCGCGATTTCCTCTGCCATGTCGGCGATTTGCTGCTCTTTCTCTTGTAACAGTCGTTCCAGCTCCCGAACTCTTTCAATGCTGGCTGCGGGCTCATCCGGGAACTGCCGGTACTTTCCTAACCATTGATGCAAGGTTTTCGCTGGGATATCCAGTTCCAGGGCCAGTTCCGCCACCGTATTCGTCTGCTCCTGGATGTACTTTACCGTCTGTCTTTTAATCATCATTATAGTTCTTCCGTGTTCCACTCATGTGGACACCCCTCGTTAATTCTATTATTGTCGTTCTCTTAACGGGTGTCCACTTTTAACTCTACAATCAAAATTCCCGTTAATTGATTTCCTGGGGGTGTTATGTCTCCATTAGAGGGAGAAATTCCCGTTAATTCATTTCCTAGGGGTGTTATGTCTCCATTAGAGGGAGAAATTCCCGTTAATTCATTTCCTGGGGGTGTTATGTCTCCATTAGAGGGAGAAATTCCCGTTAATTCATTTCCTGGGGGTGTTATGTCTCCATTAGAGGGAGAAATTCCCTTTAATTCATTTCCTAGGGGTGTTATGTCTCCATTAGAGGGAGAAAATCCCGTTAATTCATTTCCTAGGGGTGTTATGTCTCCATTAGAGGGAGAAATTCCCGTTAATTCATTTCCTGGAAGTGTTACGTCTCCGATAGAGGGAGAAAATCCCGTTAATTGATTTCCTGAGGGTGTTATGTCTCCATTAGAGGGAGAAAATCCCGTTAATTCATTTCCCGGGGGTATAGCGTCTCCATTAAGAACGATTAAACAATTGTTACCATAAGCACTTAGCTGTAAAAGCTAACGGTGCCTATGGTAACAAGGTTTATCTATGATTGTACTATATCCTTATTTCCCCCGGCCGCCTTGACGTCCTGGACCGTTGCCGCGCCCGCCGCGGGATGGTGCACCGCCACCGCCTCCGCCACTCCGGCTGCCTGAACCAAAACCGCCTTTACCGCCTCTCGATCCGCCTGCACTGTAGCCGCCGCCTTCTTCGGTTCTGGGCAGATTCGCTCTATATTTAGGGCTGCCTTTGGAGCCGCCTGGATTATACCCGCTTCCCTGACCGGCGCCTTTGGACGCGCCTACACTGTAGCCGCCGCTTTCTGCGCCTCTGGCTACATTTGAGCTATAGCCGCTGCTTGGGGCACCTTTTGATGCGCCTCTGAAATCGCCACGCGGGCTCCCGCCTCTGGCTCCACCTGCGGCGCCTCGAGCTCCACCTGCGCTGCTGCCTGGTTGGCTTTCCCCTCTTGCCGCAAAAGTGCCGTAGCCGCCGCCGACTCTTGGTTTGGCCGGGCTGCCGCTGGCCTCGCCGCCTCTTGACGCGCTTGCACCGTAACCGCCGCGTGGATTGCCGCCTTTGGCAGCCTCTGCATCCCTGCTGCGGCCACGGCCGCCGCTATCCCGGCGCGAGGACACTTCCGCGCGCGGAGTTCCCCCGCTGCGCCCTTGACCGCGTCCGCCCGCCTTAGGCCCGCGGCCGGTCCGTGCCGCTTCAGGCGTCCCGCCCGGGCGACCACCGCTCTGACGACCGCCGGTCTGTATAGCAGTGAATTCGCCAACGCCGAATTCATCCTTCTCGTAGCGGCGCCGATCCAGCCGCTGCGAAATCCCATGCTCAATCTCCTCCAGCCCTCCGCGCTCACGCGGGGAAGCAAAAGTAATGGCAAGGCCTTTGCCTCCCGCACGGCCTGTCCGGCCGATCCGGTGGATGTAGCTGTCCACATCAAGCGGCATATCATAGTTGAATATATGCGTAACACCCTCAACGTCAAGACCGCGTGCTGCCACATCGGTTGCCACAAGCAATTGCAGCTTCGCATCGCGGAATCTCTTCATCACGGCTTCGCGCTTGCCCTGTGACAAATCACCGTGCAGCTCGTCGCAATCATAACCCGCTTCACGCAGCGCCTCGTTCAGCTTGGACACCCGACGCTTCGTCCGGCAAAAAATTATAGCCAGGTAAGGACGATCCCGTTCGATTAACTGCTTCAATGCCTCTTCCTTATTGCGGTCCGAGCATTCCACTACCTGCTGACGGATATTGTCGAGCGGAATCGGTGAGCCGCTCTTAATGACGATATCCAGCGGTTCCTTCATATAGTTTGAAGCCAAACGTTTAATTGGGTCCGGCATAGTAGCGGAAAAGAGCATCGTCTGCCGGCGGTAAGGCACCGCCGTAATGATCGTCTCTACATCCTCCAGAAAGCCCATATGAAGCATTTGGTCAGCCTCATCCAGAACTAGCATTTTGACACCGTTCAAATCCAACGTTCCACGGCGCATGTGATCGAGCAACCGTCCTGGTGTTCCAATAATAAGATGTCTGCCGCCTTCCAGCTTCCGGAGCTGCTTCTCGACATCCTGTCCGCCATATACAGCCAGAATCTTTACATCCGTATGCCGGGCCAGCTTCCGTGCTTCTTCCGTAATCTGCAGCGCCAATTCGCGTGTCGGAGCCATGATCAGAGCCTGTGGATAAGCACGCTCCGTCTGGATCTTGTCCATAATTGGCAGCAAAAAGGCCAACGTCTTCCCGGTTCCCGTCTTTGCTCTGGCAATCACATCAAGGCCTTGAACAAGCGGCGGAATCGCTTCCTCCTGTACAGGCGTCGGCTTCACAATCCCTTGGCCCTGCAGCAGTGTATTTAATATCTCCGAAACTCCCAATTGTTTAAAACTCGGCAATTTCTCCACCTCACTATTTCCTCAAAATTGGTTTCTCACACTTGATTTCTACACTTTCAGCCCTTTATCAAAGGCTCCTTCCAAGAAACAATGGCATTTCTTATATTCAAACAAAAGCGGAAGAACCCACTACAAGGGTCCTTCCGTCCCATTAAGAAGTATAGGCCGGGCTTAGAAAGCATCAGTTCCATTGTACTTTATAGAACGCCCTTTGTGTGCACCGCTGAAAGAATATATTTCTAGGAAGGCTGAACCCCTCTAAAATCTGCCCGATTTAATGATCGAGTACAGCAGCCACAGGAACATCAGCAGCGCGATTACCGAGCCGATTTCTACCGTAGGGAAATCCCACAGCAGCGAGGGCTCGCTGCGCAGCGACGAGCCAATAATCAGACCGACCATAATAATGCTGAAAGCCAGCAATACAATACTGAAGGATAAACGGTTGCCGATCCGGTCGAGCTTGCGCTGCAGGCCCTGCAGCTCCGGTAGGCCAACCTCCACCTTCAGCTTGCCTTTGCTGATCAGCGAAGACAGCTTTCTTGCCTGCCCCGGCAGCTCCACCAGGGTCTCGGCCAGCTCGGCCACCCCTCCCCACAGCTTCCTTTGCAGGCGGGTGCTGCTGAAGCGCTCCTTCAAAAGCTGGCGGCCAAACGGCTCCGCCATCTGCACAATACTGAAGGTAGGGTCCAAGCTGGCGACCACACCTTCCAGTGTCAGCATGGTTTTCCCCAGCATGGCCAAGTCCGGGGGAATGACCAGATGGTGTTTGCGGGCTATTCTGAACAGATCATTCAGCGCCTTGCCGATGCTGACCCTGCTGAAGGGAACATCATAGTATTCCTCACGCAGCATATCCATATCATCGTGCAGCGCTGCCCGGTCCGAATCGTCATGCAGGATCCCCAGGCGCAGAATCGCCCGCACCATCGCATCCGTATTCTTGCGCATGAGCGCGATGATGAATGCAGACAGATGATCTCTCATCTCCCCGCTGAGTCTTCCGACCATCCCGAAATCAATTAAAGCCAGCCTTCCGTCATCCATCCGCATCACGTTCCCGGGATGGGGATCGGCATGAAAAAAACCGTCAATAAAAATTTGCCTCAGCATGATATCCACAAGCTGCTCGGCCAGCCGCTTCAGATTAACGCCCTTATCCAGTAGCTCCGCACGGCGGTTCAGTGTCGTTCCCTCCACAAATTCCATCGTCAAGACCCGGGCAGACGTGTAATCCCAATATATTTCCGGTATATATACCCTTCCATTACCTGCCAGCTGCAGAGCTATTTTCTCTGCATTACGCCCCTCGTGGCTGTAATCCAGCTCGGCCAGGAGCGATCTTGAGAACTCCTCTGCCATCCGGGCCAGCCCGTATTGCTTCGCCCAGTCCAATCTTCTCTCGGCAAGAGCCGTCAAATCCTTGAGGATCTCCAGATCACGGCTCATCATCCGCAGAACGCCTGGGCGCTGGATTTTGACGGCCACAGTTTGACCGCTTCTTAGAACTGCACGGTGTACCTGACCAATCGAAGCCGCGGCAAGCGGCACATTCTCGAAGGAAGCGAAGACCTCATCCATCTGCTGATCCAGCTCCTGCTCCACAATACCACGCGCACTTTCCGCCGGGAACGGAGGTACATTGTCCTGCAGCTTTACCAGTTCCTGAATAATGGAATCCGGCAGCATATCCGAACGGGTACTGGCCAGCTGGCCCAATTTAACAAAGGTAGGTCCCAAATCCTCCAGCACCCGGCGAATCCGCTCCCCGAGTGTAACGCCTTCATACACCTCTTGCGTCACCAAACGGCGCGGAAGGGATAAAAGGTTGTATAATCCGAGTTCCTCCACCATATAGCCGAAGCCATGACGCATAAGCGCCATGGCGATTGTCCGGTAACGTCCGGCATATCTGATACGGACCGCCATTTAATCGGTACGCATTTCCGGCAAAGTTCCCTCTAGTTGGGAAATGCCCTCCAGCTCAGCCACACGGCGCTCTAGTACGTCAATACGCGATTGCAATGCGGCTATGTCGCTTTGAACGGGAACCTTCAGATCCTTAAGTACACGCTGTACCTGCTCCTGAATGGCTGATTTAAACACTCCCCGTTCTTCTTCACCTCGCTCCACCAGACGGTCAACCAGTGCTTTTGACTCCGATGGGGCGAGTTCTCCGCGTTTCACCAACTCTTCAACGACTTTCTCCACTTTTTCCTTGCTGACAATGGTGAGGCCCACTCCTAAAGAGATCGCTTTTTTAAACAAATCACTCATGGTATCTTTCCTCCCAAGGATTCCGTTATTGATAAACAGAGTTTATGGTTAAAGTATACCCCACTAGCCAGGCATTTCACAAAGTTCCGCAATTCTCTCTACCTGTTTTGATTCTTATCTCGGTATACGGGCAGCCCATTTGGCAGCCTTATAAATCAGTTCACGGACAGCCTGGTTGTGAAACGAAGGTTCATGATGCCCTGGCATCAAATAGACAACACGTCCAAGACCGTAGCTGTGGCACCATGCAGCCGGAAGCCATTCTCCATCCGCTTCATACTCCAGCAGCAACGTCTTCTCTGTAAAAGGATCGAATTCGAAGCGGTACGGCTCCTCATCCAGCTGAAAATCCTGTATGCCCTCTGTAATATCATGGTCCTGAGTCCGGAAATTCAGTGGACTGTAAGGAGGATGACCTGTAAATCTGCCGCCGATTAATTGGGCCAGCTCGTAACGCTTCGCCAGGGAAACACCCGTATGAAGGACAATGAGGCCGCCACCGCCGCTTACATATGAGATTAATCCCGCTGTTTGCTGCGGAGAAACCGTTTCGTTCCACAGTTCATTGTAAGCAATGCACAAATCGTATCCGCTCAAATGTTCCCCAAGCAGCAGCTTTTTATTCTCCGAGCATTGAACCGTCATCAGATCATTCAAGATCACGCTGATTTGTTTATCCACACCCTGCAGCGGATGAAAACGGGGATGAGTATAGTCTCCAAGCAACAAACATTTTCTCTTGTCCATAAGGTCCTCCTTCATGCGTCGTTCCAAATTAGATAAACGTTGCCTATATTTTAAGGAAAACTGCCCGGAATGTCCATTGATAACGACGTCCAGCCCATCCTTGCAGTCTCCTCATCTTGTAAAAAAAGCATTCCCGCCCTGTGATTCTGCGGGAATGCTTCTGTATTGTTCCCCTGCTACATTCTGACAGCAGCACTTAGCCCTTGGCGGCCAAATAGCGGCCAAGCTCAACGAACATACTGCCCATCCGTTCATGCTCCGGCATCACAATCCGCTGAACGCCCTCTTCCTTCAGCGCCTCAGAGGTAATACGGCCTACCGAAACCGCAAGAACCTTATCTTCGAAGGCCTTTATCATATCTGCAAGCTTACCCTGAGTGCGGGCGTAATCCGCCAGAAAACGGAACTGCGGAGCGCTTGTGAAAGCCACTGCGTCAAGCTTGGCCTCCAGGATCTCGGAGAGCAGCCTTTCCAGCTCTCCGGGCAGTGGAGGCGTGTGCCGATAAGGAAGAACCTGGCGCACGACCGCGCCGGATTCTTCCAGCCAGGAGACCAGCCGGGGAGACGGGTCGCCGTGAAGCTGCAGGACAACTTCTTTTCCCCGCATATCAAAAGATTGGAGTCCGCGAATAAGTCCCGTTGTACTGCCGTCATCATCACGAACCTCGGGCACAAGTCCCCGCTTCTTTAGCGCATTTACGGTTTTATAGCCTCGTGCCGCAATCAGGGAACGGGAAAGTACATCCAGAAAAATGCCGGCGTTTCCTGCGCTTTCCGCCTTCTCAAACAGTGCATCCAAGCCCATGCCTGTAGTTAGGATCGCCCAATCCGGGGGCTGCTCTATCCACGAAGCCAATCCCTTGCGCAGCTCTTCGTCATCAAGAAATACGGTACCCTGGGCTGGCCGGTGAAGCGCAGTACCGCCCATATTGTGCACCAGCTTGGCCATCTCCTCCGCCTTTCGCGGACCGGCTAGGGCGACGATGATACCTTTCAATTGCTCTGCCATGAAGACTCGCTCCTTTTGTAACCCTTATTGTTGTTAATCAGTATACTTGCTAAGGGCGGTAAAAGGAAGGCTGTTTACCTGGACACTGTTGAATCGCCAGCCGGCTCTTCCACAGCTTACAGCTCAGGCGCTCCTGCTTCAGCAGCTGTTTCTGTTGCCTGCAGCTTGAAACGTCCCACAAGCTTCTGCAGTTCCTCAGCCAGATGGCTGAGATCTACGGACGAGGAAGCGATCTCTTCCACGGACGCCAGCTGCTCCTGCGCAGCAGCTGATATCGTCTCCGTATTGCCTGCGGCTACCTCGGAAATCCCGCGGATATCCCCAATCGCCTTTTCCATGCTTTCCGCTTCTATTGACAGGGTGCGTACCGCTCCGTTCATCGCCTCAATTTTTTCCGCTGCACCCTTAACAGCTCTACGGATACGTGAGAAAGATCGGCCGGTGGTATCTACCGCCATGATTCCTTCAGTTACACGTTCTTTCGCCTGTTCCATGGTTTCTGCAGCCAGTTTCATCTCACCGTATATAGAGCTGATCTGATCGGAAATCAGCCGTGCCGATTTCTCGGATTCCTCGGCCAGCTTGCGAACCTCCGCAGCTACAACAGCAAAGCCGCGTCCTTGTTCACCGGCTCTGGCCGCTTCGATAGAAGCATTAAGCGCCAGCAGATTCGTCTGCCGCGCAATGCCGGTGATGATGCCGACAATTCCGACAATTTGTCCGGTACGGTTGTTTAGCTTGTCGATCACATCGCCAAGCTCCTCAACCGTTATTTGAATACTATTGATCTTGTCTACAACACTGATAACCGAATCATTGCCTTCCGAAGCGGACTGAGAGGTTTTGCCCATCATTTCCGAGACCTGCACCATATATTCAGCAATATTGGCTACCTCGCTGGTTGTAGCGGCGGTGCTCTCCATCCCTTTTTGTACGCTTTTAACCTGCTGCTCACTGCCTGCGGCTACCTCTTGAATCGCTATGGTGACATGCTCGATCGCCTTGGTTGTCTGCTCGGCACCTGCCGTCAGTTCCTCTGCTGAGGAGGACACATCATCTGTCATTTCCTGCACACTTGTAATCATCTCGCGCAGGTTCGACACCATGATTCCGAAGTTCTCCGCCAGCATCCCTATCTCATCACGCCGGAAGGAACCGATATCCTTCGATAAATCCCCTTGGCTAATTACTTCTGTCGCTTTACGTAGCCGGCGAAGCGGCTCCAGTATGGAATGGACATTGAAATAAATAAGTACTAGAGCCAGCAATATTGATATGGCAATAACCATGATAGCTGTTGTGCGGATATCCTTTGTGGCATCGACGACCTCATCTTTGCTGATGGTACCGGCAATTCTCCAGCCTGTAAGCTCATTCTTCATATACGTCATTTTCTTAGGAGAATCATTATAGGTATAATCGAAGGAATCTTTTTCTTTCTCGAACATCGTCTTGACAAAATCCCGGGTCGATTCCTGACCGATGGTCTCAGTAGGATGCACAACGTATTTCTTGCTGCTGTCAATGATAAAAATGTAGCCTTCCTTACCTACCTTGATGTTGGTCAGATTTGCCAGCTCGGACAAATTGAGATTCAGCGCCATAACCCCGCTGCCACCCTCAAGCACTGCCGATATCGCGATAGCGGTTTCTTTATTGATCGTTTGAAAAGCCGGTGATATCACCATGCCTTTGCCATTCTTAATTGCATTTACATAGGAATTGTCCTTGCGCGGGTCATAGCCTTCAGGAAACTTCACGTCAGAAGAATGAATTGCTTTCCCTCTGCTGGTACTCACATAAATGTTCAACACATCGGGATGCAGCGATGCATACTCCTTCAACCTGGCCTTTACAACAGCTGAAGCTTCCCCATTAACTTCACTGTTCACTGCCTCGGCTGAAAGCTGCGCCGCAAAATAATTGATATCGTTAATCTTGGATTGGAGATTAGCATTAATGATCTCATTAACCGCCACTACGCTTTCGGTAGCACTGTTCACCAGCTGATCTTCCATTTCATTGCTGGCTGAATTGTATGTCAGCGAGCCGATGATCATACTGGGCACAAGTAATACGAGCAGGTATGTAAGAATTAACTTCGCACGGATGGTCATACGAACATTTTTGTTCATGTAGTGCAATCACACTCTCTTTCTTTCAGTCATAGTAAGTAAAAGGAAATATCCTAGCTAAATATATAATTATATAGCAGGTTTGGGAACCTTTTTTTCTATTGAATTTCTATATGATTCTCATATAATCCTTCAGAATTATGTATTACGCACAAAAAAAGTCCGTTTTTGAAAACGATCTTTTCTTATACGTATTTATTTCGGTTTAGCTCAAGGGTTTACTTGTGCAGGCTTGGCACATTCCTCCAAAAACAACATGGGCATGCCCGATTGTGTACCCGGTCTCCTTGGCCACCGTATTCATCCAGTCCTCAGGAACATGCGTCATTACCTCATCCACCTTCCCGCACACCTCACATATAATGTGCTGATGATCATCCATACGGGCATCGTAACGGCTGGCAGCTTCACCCAGTTTAAGCTCCCGGATCATCTGTTTATCCGAAAGATAGCGAAGAGAGTTATAAACCGTGCCATATGCTAAATTATGTCCCTGCTCTACCAGACGGTTCATTACCTCTGCAGCAGTGGGATGGTCATGGGATTGACGGACGATATCATAAACGGCTTTACGCTGAGAGGTTAAATTCAGGGTTTTCATCTCTGATCATCCTTTTTATTTTTGATTTTAAATAAGTTATTTTTAGATCAAGTATAAATGTCCGGGGTGATCAGGTCAATGAAAATAAAGTGTGATCTTTATCTTAATACATATCTTAAAAATCCAGCTAAAATAAATAGTTAATACACTTTTTCAAGGAGTTTACCGTGCTGCTGCCGGATTCTCCGCTTGCTCAGGCAGCGAAGGCAGGAGAGCAGATCCGTTCCGCTGTGGAGAAAGACAGCTTCTCGCTTCCCTCCGGCATTAAGGTTCAAATCACTGTTTCTATAGGAGCTGCCTCGTATCCCGAAACTGTACCGCAAGCTGATGGTAATCTGTTGAATTATTTTGCAGATCAGGAACTGTATCTGGCTAAAAATACAGGCCGGAACAAGGTCAGTGTAGCTGAGCTGATTTCAGCCGCCAATTAATTCAAAACTTTTAATAACGCCCTTAATCTTGTACCTGCATGTTGTTAGCATAGTTTCTTTTATTGGAACAGTGGTAATAAATGAAAGGAGCATTTACAGATGGAGGGATAATGGTATGAACCCAGAAAACAAATTATCGCAAAGCCTGCCTCAGTTCCCGGAGTCCTTATGGCGGGACACTACAGATTTGCCTTCCTTTCCGAAGCTTGCCGGGGATCATGATACGGATGTTGCTGTAGTCGGCGGCGGAATTACAGGGATTACGACTGCCTATCTTCTCTCCAAAGCCGGTTACAAGGTGACACTGCTGGAAGCGGGAGTACTGCTGAACGGCACTACCGGGTTTACGACCGCCAAAATTACTGCGCAGCACGGCATGTTCTATGATGATCTGATCAAGCATTTCGGAGAGGAGAACGCCCGCCTCTATTACCAATCCAACAGTGCAGCCATAGAATGGATAATAAGTACAGCCAAGGAGCTGAACCTGTCCTGCGGGATGGAGCGCGAGGCGGCCTACCTCTACGCTGATGCTGGGGATGAGAAGACGCTGAAACAGCTGGAGAAGGAGTTTAAGGCCTACGAGAAATTAGGCTTGCCCGGAGAATGGCTGGAGCACGTACCTCTGCCGTTAAGGGTAGAAGGTGCCATAAAGATGCCCGGACAAGCCCGGTTTCACCCGCTGCAGTATCTGCAAGGCTTGATTAAGGCTTTTCTGGACAACGGCGGAGTGATCTATGAGCACACGGTGATTGGTGAAAAGGTGGAACAGGACGGCGGCGGTCTTACCTTGATCACCGAAAAAAGTCAGCATCGCATCTCCTGCCGTCATGCGGTGTCGGCCTCCCATTTCCCCTTCTATGACGGGGGAGATCTGTATTTCACGCGCCTGAAACCCGAGCGTTCCTATGTTCTGGCGATACAGCCCGAAACGGACTTTGAGGGCGGCATGTATTTAAGCGCCGGAGGGCCTACCCGCTCCCTGCGGGCGGTGGAATGGGAAGGAAAAAGGCTGGTTCTCGTCGGAGGCGAGAGTCACAAGACAGGTCAAGGCATCTGCACGTTCGGCCATTATGAGAAGCTGGAGCAGTTCGCAGGCCAGTTGCTTGGCATCAAGTCCATTCCTTACCGCTGGTCAGCCCAGGATTTAGTAACGCTGGACAGAGTCCCCTACATCGGCAGAGTCTCGGAAAAAGAAGAGATTTATATCGCTACGGGCTTCAAGAAATGGGGAATGACCAGCGGCACGATGGCAGCGCTAATGATATCGGATCAAATCCAGCGCAAGGACAACCCTTATACAGAGCTGTATGACCCTTCCCGCTTTAAAGCAAGTCCCAGCATCAAAAATTTCATCGTGACGAATTCCAATGTCGCCAAAGAGTTCGTGGCGGGAAAACTTGATTTTGTACACAGGAAGACAAGTGATTTGAAGCCGGATGAAGGGGCGGTTGTCCGCCATGACGGCAAGCGTGCGGGTGCCTACAGAGATTCGGAAGGCAAGCTGCACCTGGTAGACACAACCTGTACCCATATGGGCTGTGAGGTGGAATGGAATGACGGGGAGCGCTCCTGGGATTGCCCTTGTCACGGCTCCCGTTTCTCCTACGACGGGGAAGTATTTGAAGGTCCGGCAACGATGCCGCTTACCAAGCTGGACCCTGAAGAGTGAAGTCCAACGTTCACGTTTGCTTCCTTATCCCCAAAAAGGTGGAATCCTGAATCCGTCCCTGGGCCGGCGTGATTGTCTCCTTCTACTCAGGTATAATAAGACCTGAAGAAATACCCACATTACTAATAGTCCAAGGGAGAGTGACGCAGGTTATGGATTTAAGAGGGAAAAGTGTTGTAATTACCGGTGCAGGCAAAGGGATCGGGAAATCCTTGGCACTGGCGCTGGCCAAAGAAGGCGCTAATCTGGGGCTGATCTCCAGAACAGAAGGTGATCTCGAGGCCATAAAGTCGGCCTTGACCGAAGTATATGACGTTAAGGTCAGCATTGCCGTGGCCGATATCTCCGTGCGTGAAGAAGCGGAACGGGCCGTTGTATCGCTGCAAAACGATCTTGGAGCATTCGACGCGTTGATCAACAATGCGGGAATCGCCAAGTTCGGTACTTTTGTGGAAATGGACCCTTCGGACTGGGAACAGCACATCAATATCAATCTGTTCGGCACCTATTATGTGACCCGTGCGGCTCTGCCAGCTATGATTGAACAAAACAGCGGCAATATCATTAACATCTCATCTACAGCAGGGGAACGCGGCTTCGCTACAGGCTCTGCCTACTGCGCCTCCAAGTTCGCCCTGATGGGCATGACCGAAGCGCTGGCACAGGAGGTGCGCAAGCACAACATCCGTGTCGTTGCCCTGACACCGAGCACCGTCAATACCGGGCTTGCAGAGAATGCCGGTCTTAAGATCGGCGACGAGGACCGGATGATGCAACCAGAGGATGTTGCCGAGCTGGCGCTTACCGCTCTGAAGCTGCCGGATCGTGTTTTCCTGAAAACTGCGGGAATCTGGACCACCAATCCGCAATAACGTAAATGGATATATGGGAGGAGGCCTTGGAATGCTGGTAGTAACAAACACTATTAAAGTTAAAGAGGGTCAAGGGGAAACTATTGCACAGCGCTTTGGCGGCTCTAACGGCGTACAGGATATGCCCGGCTTTGTCCGTATGGAGGTTTGGCACGGCAGCGCCAAGGAAGGTGTAGAGGAATTGAAGATTTGCACCGTGTGGGAGAACGAGGAGGCCTTCAAAGGCTGGACCTCCAGCGACTCCTTCCGTCAATCTCACCGGGGTGCAGGCGGCAATGAAGCTATCCTCGGAGCTTCGCTCGATAAGTACGAGCTTCTGATCAGCCGTACACCGGGGAACTAGGGCGCTCGTATTAGGCTACCTGTATCTAAATAGCCGGGTGTTCCTCAAGAAAAGCAGCAAGCCTCCGTAGACTGGAGACTTGCTGCTTTTCGATTTTCTATAAAGAGGTGAGGTGCTTTGTACAATTCAGAAGTTCACAGCGCCATTTCGACGTTTCAAGTATGGTTACAGACAAAGACATATTACCGAAATGCTCTTGCACGTCCGCACCGAATCGATTGGCTAGAACAGGTTCGATGAACCCTCCATGGCTGATGAGCAAAATCCGTTTTTCCTTGTGAACCTGTTCCATTTCTTCAAAAAAGGCGTCCCAACGTGCCAGTAAGGAATCGAGCGGCTCCCTTCCAGCTGGCCAAACCCGCGTTCGCGAAGCCGGACATCCGTACCCCAGAATGGGATTTCGGACGAGGAGGACAACAAATCGGCTGTTTCCCTCGCCCGCATCAAATTACTGGACCATATGCCGTCCCACTCGCTATATTTAAGCCGTTTTGCCAATAATTCCGCCTGAGCTCTCCCTGGTTCGGCAAGCGGCGTATCCTTCTGACCCTGCATTCGGCCGAGCAAGTTCCACTCCGTCGTACCATGGCGTATAAAACCAATTCTGTTCATGCTTTTGGTGTATTCTCCTTCACAAGCTCCGAAGCGATAAAGTATTTGGCGTGCTGTTCCAGCATCTCATTGGACTGGTCGGTGATAATAATGCACTCCTCTAGCCCAAACGCTCTGCAGAAATTGATTCTGTCTGCCTTGGAACTATCCGCCAAAACATAAGTGTCCGCAGAATTATTTTTGACGATTTCCTTCTTCTTGGACTCCTTGAGGTCATGGGTGTTAATTCCGCTCTTCAAGCTGTATCCGCTCGCCCCCAAAAAAGCTTTGTCAAAAAACATACTGCCAAGCATCGTTTCGGTGATAGGGCCCGCTATAGAAGCGATGGACTTCGTGATTTCCCCTCCAAGCACAATACAGGAAAATACAGCGTCATCCAGTTCGGCAATGACTTTAGTATTGGAGGTTATCACCTTGATATTTTTATGTTTAAGATATTTGATCATCTCAAAGACAGTCGTCCCCGAATCAATATATATGACGTCACCGTCGTTGACTAAGGAAGCAGCAAATCTTGCGATTTGATCTTTCTTCTCGATATTCAACATTTTCTTGGTTTCAATCGGCGTTTCGTAAGCGTCTTCTTTAATGCGCACTCCGCCGCCTCGAAGCAGCTCGATCTGTCCTTCTTCGGCAAGCGTGCGCAGATCCCGTCTGATGGTGGACAAAGACGTGTTCTCCATCGTTTGCGCGAGTTCTTCCAAGTATACAATTTCCTTCTTCTCGACCTCTTCAAGGATCTGTTTTCTTCGTACATACGGTATCATAATGGGTCTCACCTCAGCTCTGGCACAATTCCTGTTATTGAATAAATATATAGAAAATTATAACATAATGCCTGAATTATAACGAATATTTCGTTTCCAGCTCCGCCATTGTAGGCATGGCGGGCTGCGCCCCGATTCTTGTAACGGTTATTCCGGCAACCTTCGATGCGAAGACGGCTGCTTCCGCAATTTCTTCTCCTTCGAGGAGCTTATAGGCGAACGCGCCTATATAGGAATCTCCGGCTCCAGTCGTTTCAATAGCTTCGGCATCCGCTGCTTTAACGTGAAGCATATTGATCCCGTCATACAGAAGGCTTCCGCCTTTCCCGAGCGTAATGATAAGCAGGCCGCCAATTTTCCGGAACAGATCCCCGCAGTGCAGCATGGCGGAATCCAGGTCGTCGATCACCGCGCCGCAATAGAAGCTCGCTTCCGGTTCATTAACGACCAGGCAATTCACCTTCGAGAGCGCTTCAGACGACAACTCTGCCGCAGGAGCCGCATTCAATATGACGTAGCACCCATGTTCGCAGGCTTTATGGATACCATATTCCACTACGTCAGCAGGCGTTTCCAATTGAAAGATGACGATGGAGCTCTTTTTTAGCAACGGCTCGGCATCCTCTATGTGTTGTCTGGTCAACGTGTAATTCGCACCTTTGGATATGGTGGCCGCGACCGTTCCATCCTCCAAAGCCTGAACCACGCCCACGCCGGTTGTTTCCTCCACTCTGTTCACAAAGTCCGTGTTTACCCCGTATTGCCCCAGGCTGTATAGCAAAAAGTCACCAAATCCGTCACGGCCCACCGCGCCAACAAGATAAGTCGAAGCCCCGAGTTTCGCGCACTGCACCGCCTGATTCGCGCCTTTGCCCCCGCCAGCAGTAGTAAGACTGTCCGCCGCGTACGTTTCTCCTTTTGCCGCCAATCGTTTCTGTTTGAAGATCATATCGAAATTCAGACTGCCAATGACAGTAATGATTTTCTCTTTCATAGTATGGGCTCCTGTCCGATCACAATGCTGCTGATCCCTTTTTGGCAAATAGTTTTTTTCGGATTCCGCCGAACTTCCCTTGGAACGCTTCAAAATAAGCTGCGACCGCAATGATGGCCCCGGTTGCGATATACTGCCAAAAGGTATCGACACCGACCACTACCAGGCCGGTTCTCAGAGCCGACAGCAACAACGCTCCCAAGAGGGTTCCCAGAATGCTTCCTTTTCCTCCGGCAAGACTCGTTCCTCCGATCGCTGCCGCGGCAATGGCATACAGCTCATAGCCTTGTCCTGCGGTCGGTTCGCCCGTACCGAGTCTAGCCAGCATGACCATACCCGCCAGTGCGCCCCCTACGCCGCAAAGCGCATAAGTTACCACTTTATTGAAGTTAACGTTTATTCCGGACAATCGTGTGGCCTCTTCGTTGCCGCCGATCGAAAAGACAAAAGTTCCGAAACGGGTTTTCTTGAGCAGCACATGACCGACAACGGCAAAACCAAGCAAAATCGGTATGGATATGGGGAAGTTGCCTACCAGATCGCCGTCCATAATCCTCCGGAAATCCGGGGGAATATCCAGTACCGGCCAGCCTTTGGTGATGATGTAGGCGACGCCGCGAAAGGCGCTCATCGTAGCCAGGGTGGCTATGAACGGCTGCAGTCTGATTTTGGTAACCAATAAACCGTTCAATGCTCCGATCAAAGCCCCGATAATCACGCCCAGCAGAATAGCTAAATATGGGTTAACCCCGTATTTGGTCAACAAAAGCCCGACGCTGACAATCACAATCGCCATAATCGAACCGATGGACAAGTCGATTCCGCCCGTAATGATGACAAAGGTAATACCGATGGCAAGCAGTCCGTTAATTGTACTTTGATCCACTATATCAAGCAGGTTGCCAGGACTCAAATAAATAGGGTCGATGGCGGTAAAGATAAGAATCATGAGTGCCAACGAAACGACTAATCCCATTTCTCTGCCCATTTTTAATTTAAATCGGTTGAAGTTATTCATGACGTCTGCTCCGTTCCTCCCATGGCATAATGTAATACGGTTTCTTCGTTCAGCTCACTGCGCTGAAGCTCCTTGATCATCTTTCCTTCGTGCATAATGATAACCCGGTCGCTCATTCCGATAACTTCAGGCAACTCCGAGGATACCATAATGATCGATTTCCCCGCTTCCAGCAAGTCTTCCATAAGCCTGTAAATTTCCGCTTTCGCCCCGACGTCCACTCCTTTGGTCGGTTCGTCGAAGATGAGAATATCCACGTCGGTCGTAAGCCACTTTCCGATGACAACCTTCTGTTGATTTCCTCCGCTGAGGTTATAAGTCAAGTAGGAAGGGTCCTTCCGGTTCAGCTTGATCTCCTCGATAAAATGGCTGCAATTCTCAAGCTTTTTCCGCTCATTGACAAACCCGAACGGCGAGAATTTGTCCATAGCGGCCAATCCCATATTATCGGCGTTGTTTAATACGCCCACAAATCCCTGGGTCTTCCGGTTCTCTGGAATGAGTCCGATCCCATGCTTTAAGCCTTGCTTCGGCGAACTGATTTTCACCTTTTTGCCCCGGATATAAATATCGCCCGAGGATTTCCGGTCCGCACCGAACAAGGTTCGTACTACGTCGGTTCTCTTGGAACCAACCAGGCCGGAGAAGCCGAGGATTTCACCCTTCTTCAAGTGAAAGCTCACATCATGGAAAACGCCGTTCTTGGACAATCGCTTGACTTCAAGAATGACCTCATTTGTTTGCAAGCCCGGTTTTTTGCGTTCCGCGAAAGCCGCTACATCCCGTCCCACCATGCTTTGAATCAATTGCTTCCGGGTGATGCTCTCCGTAGAGAATGTCCCCACATACTTGCCATCGCGCAAAACCGTAATTTGATCCGAAATTTTAAACAGTTCATCCAGCCGGTGCGAGATAAAAAGGACGGTTATGCCGTTCTCCTTCAATTCTTTAATGATCTCGAACAGCGCGGCGGTCTCGTTTTCCGTAAGGGCAGCTGTAGGCTCGTCGAACGAAATGATTCGCGACTTATGGAACAGCGCCTTTGCTATCGAGAGCATCTGCATTTCGCCGGTGCTTAATTCGCTTACCAAATCCGTACTCCTGAATTTGCATCTGAGCCGTTTCAGAATGTCATCCACTTTGGCGTGGAGTGCCTTGAAGTCGATAAAGGGTCCTTTCAGCGGCTCGCATCCGAGGGCGACATTCTGCCCAACGCTCAGGTCCGGAATCAGGCTTACTTCCTGATGGACCTTGGATATCCCCAGATTTAAAGCATCCTGTGCATTTTTAAATGCCACTTTCTCTCCTGCAATCCAAACTTCTCCATCATACTCGTTATAGATGCCGTGAAGAATATTCAGTAAAGTCGATTTACCGGCGCCATTCTCCCCGATCAGGGCATGCACTTCTCCCTCTCTTACATCAAAGCTGATGTTGTCGAGCGCCTTTTGCCCCGGAAAAGTTTTCGTTACACCCCTAAACTGGATAATCGGATTCTGATTCATTCTGTTCACCCTTTGATTAAAGAGGGAGCCGGAAAATCGGGATATTGCCTTTCCCGGCTGCTTCTCCAAGATTTACTTGTGCTGTTATTCGAAAGTGGCGGATTCCCAGCCGATAATTTCTTCCGCAGGCGTATTTACATTCGTGCTGTCGATTAATGCCTGCGGTGTCCAAAGGACACGGGGAATTTTTTGACCTCCTAAAATTCGTACCGTAACTTCGACTGCGATTTGTCCTTTATATTTAGGGAAGGAATCGACGGTCGCCGATAATTCCCCTCTTTTGATGGAATCATAAGCCTCTCCAATTCCGTCGACTCCCACAACCAGGATGTCTTTGCCAGATGTTTTAACGGCCTCTACCACACCAAGTGCCATGGTGTCATTGTTCGCAAATATCGCTTTGAGGTCCGGATGCTTTTTGATCCATGTCTCCGCAAGATCCTTTGCTTTCGCGCGATCCCAATCCGCGTTTTGTTTCTCAACGATGGTTACATCCGGAGCGTTTTCTTTCATCCATTGCTCAAATCCAGCTGTCCGCTGACGGGCTGCAAACGCTTTCGGCATACCGATTACGATGGCAACCTCTCCTTTGTTGCTAATCTTGCCGGCAATCCATTCCGCAGCCAATTCACCGTTCTGGATGGCTTTGGGACCTACATAATTGGGAGCGATTGCAATAAGTCCATCATTAACGTTCACCACCGGAATTCCGGCCTTGTTGGCGTCTTCAACACCCGGTGTAAGATTTCCGTCGGAGATCGGAGACAGAAGCAGCGCGGAATACTTTTTGTTAATCATATCCTTGACTACGGAGAGCTGACCTTGTTCGTCACCCTCCCCCTGAGCTGCCTTAACGTCAATACTGACATCGATTCCTTTGGCTTTCATGTCCTTCGCGCCGATCTCCATGCCCTCTTTCAGGGTACGCCAATACTCGTTCTCGAAGGCCTTGGACACACCACCCAGCTTGATCGTACCCGCAGGTTTCGGTACGGGGCCGAATTGCTCCCGCAATTGTTTAAAGTCGATGCCGTCAGAAACCTCATCCGGATTGAATGCAGCCGTATCCGCATTTACAGCCGCATCTTTCCCTTGATTCTGACCGGTTGAATTTGAAGCACAGCCCGTTGCAAAAGTGGTTAGAGACAAGAGTAAAACAAGCGCTTTCAAAATACCTGTTCTTTTCATGTTTATTCCCCCTAAATATAATGATCTAGCGATTGAACCCTTCTTTTACTTCAGACAGGCAAACATGATTTCCTGTGCTGCAATGGCGTCGTTACTGTCCACAATGGACTGGAGTTTTGGCAGCCCCATTTGATCGATCAATGCATCTATTTTTCTATACATGGCGATATTTGCTTTTAGCTCATCGAGCGGGTTCTCTCTTTCAGGGAATGTATCGAAATAAATGACACCGTTGTAATTGTATTTCTTAAGATAAAAGATAAATTCCAGCGATTGCATGAAGTTCACAGATCCCACCATCAATCCATCATCGTTCAACTTATTGCCGTCATTGAGATGTACACCGTACAGTTTGTTTCTCTCTGCGACTAGACTGAGACCGTAAGAGGGGTTCTCCGCCTTCATTAACATGTGGCAAAAATCCAGTGTTACGCCCAGATTGGAAGCTCCTACATCGTTCACCATGAGCAGCGTGTCGCCATAGCTGGAAATAAAAGAATAGGCGCGAGGCTGAAACGGTTTATACTCAATGCTGATTTTAAGATCTGAACCGTATTCGCAGATTTCCGCAAACGCCTCGGTTACTTGTTTCCAGACCTTCGAATAGTTGATTTGAAAAGAATAATCAAACCCTTCGTACCCTAACCACACGATAATGTTGTTCCCGCCGAGCTCGCGGCAGACGTCAATGGATTGTTTGCACAGCTCGATGGCCTTTCGCGAAATTTCGGGGTCCGCGTTGCCAAGCTCTCCGTTGATGAACTGTCCTCTGAATCTCGGGGCGATCGCATTTAGCTTGAGGCTGTTCCGCTCCAATCCCGCTTTGATTTCTTCTACAGAATTGGTTTGAAAATGCTCGGGATAATTAAGGTCCACATGGGTTAGCCCGGAAACCTTTCCGATTTGGTCAAACGTATCAACGATAGACATGCCTTTGAACGAATTTAATCGAGTTGCGAATTTCATTTTATAACTCTCCTTGTCGGTTTGGATCTCTCTTGGCTTCTTAAAAGGAGATAACCGCGATTGAATTAGTTAGCGCTTACAATCACTTGATGAAATTCGGCATCATCTCCTTCACACAGGCTTCGAGACTGTTAAACTTGAAATTTAATGATACTAACTAAAACAAATGGTATACCTATGATCATTTTTTGTCAATATTTTTTATTTATAGTCATAAAATAATGATCTAATTTGGAATTAAATGAATAAAACATTGCATTAATGGTTTTTCGCAGAAAAATAGTGGAATAAAGTGGAAGGTCCGATAAACCACCGATAAACCATTAATCCTGCGCTATAGTTAGGGCATAGAAAAAAGACGTAAAGTGCTCCCCATATATCTGGAGCGTCTTTACGCCATTTTTACTTGAAATCAGTTTTTTACCCTGCCGAAAGCACCGTAATGACTTATAACTCTACCTCTTTAGTTCTTATAGTGGTAAAACAGTTAATCAATGTTATGTAAAAAGGTAAAAATATCGCAAATCCTATCAGGACTAAACCAACTCCAACATAAAATCGAGAAAAAAATACGATAAACATTTACCAGAAGTTCAGCTTGAATAAAAAAGCCGAGGGCATATAAAGCGCTTATGACATTAAGTTTCAGAAAAGTTAAGATAATATAACCACCTCATCCTGACCCATCTACTCTACGCAAAACAGGGTAAATATGGTATACTTGACGTGCGCCAATTCTACCCTCTTTTTTAACTCTATTTTAATAGAGGTTTTAAACATCATTTAGGGGGCATAATTATAACCAAGTGAATAACTACTTGGGAGGTGTGAATGAATGAGTGACAAAGAGGAGGAAAAAGATATGTCAACAATAGCTAATTCACCAATTAAAAATCGGGCAAAACTTTGGGAAAAAGCTAATAAAAATACTGTTAAGAATTCAGACGGTTTGACTGTTGTCTCTAAAGATAGTCCATATCGAAAAGAGTCTGGTTGGGAATCAACCATTAAAGGTTAGAAAAAACTAACTACAATGCCCAAGAATCTAGTTGTCGGAGATGTCTGGTATGCAAAATTCCCTCTTGAAGAGGACTCATCTAAGTATATAGAAAGACCAGCAATTATTGCAGATGTACATTTGCCCGATGTTGCAATTATCAAGGTCACCAAACATGATCCCAGAGAAAATGATCAATACGATACAATAATCGTCCACTATAATCAGGCAAAGTTAAAAAGACAATCTACAGCTAGAGTTTCAAAACTTGTTACGGTAGATATAAGTCAAATTTTAAACCGCAAAGGTACTTTGCATCCAGAGGATTTCAAAAATGTCTTTGAACAATTAGACAAATTCATTGATGAAGAATAAGGTATTAAAGTCACTTCACACGTTGGAGTGGCTTTTTTGATTGTTTATCTCTCTCTTCTTTACCACTATTCATTCGAGTCTAATTTATTATAAAGTTATTTTACTTTGTATATGGTTTGTTCATGGTTATCCCCAGTTTTCTCATTGGTTCGTCTAGATCATTCTTACAAAGAACGCCCCTCTCCTCACATATTAAACATCTGTGAAAAAAGGGGCTCAGCTCTGTTTAACCTACTTCGGGCAGATCTTCCTCGGAGAACTGGCTGTTATAAAGATCGGCGTAGAACCCGCCTTTTTCCAGCAGCTCTGTATGGGTACCTTTCTCAATTACGCTTCCCTGATTCATGACCAGTATGAGATCCGCGTCACGGATCGTCGACAAACGGTGGGCGATAACGAAGCTTGTTCTGCCCTTCATCAGCGTGTTCATCGCCTTTTGAATTTGCACCTCGGTTCGGGTGTCAACACTGCTTGTCGCTTCATCCAGAATCAGAATAGACGGATCAGCCAGGATGGCCCGGGCAATCGTAAGCAGCTGCTTCTGGCCTTGCGAGATATTGGAGGCTTCTTCATTCAGAATTGTGTTATAGCCCAGAGGCAGCGTGCGGATGAAGTGATCCGCATGTGCAGCCTTGGCAGCCCGAACTACATCCGCCTCCGTCGCGCCCTCACGGCCATAAGCTATATTATCGCGGATTGTACCGTTAAAAAGCCATGTATCCTGAAGCACCATACCAAATTTGCTCCGCAGATCACTGCGTTTCATATCGGTAATGTCAACACCATCAATAACGATTTCGCCGCCGCTTAGCTCATAGAAACGCATCAGCAGGTTGATCAGCGTTGTTTTGCCGGCACCGGTTGGGCCTACGATCGCAATGGTCTGTCCGGGTTCAACTTCAATATTCATATCCTGGATCAGAATAGCATCCTCTTTGTATCCGAATTTCACATGACGGAACTCCACAGCGCCTTCTTGAGCTCCCTCTTCCTGCTGCACCAGTGATCTGGATATTTCAGGAACTTCCTCTTCCTCGTCGAGCAGTTCAAACACGCGTTCTGCGGATGCAATAGTAGATTGAATAATATTAGCGATATTGGCTGTTTGCGCGATTGGCATGGTGAATTGGCGCGAATATTGAATAAAGGCCTGAATATCACCGACTTCTATTGCTTTTTTAGTCACGAAAATACCGCCGACTACACAGACAAGCACATAGCCCAGGTTACCTATAAACATCATAAGCGGCATAATCATCCCGGACATGAATTGGGCCCGCCAGCCGGAGTCGTATAATTTATCGTTAATTCCGTTGAAATCACCAAGCGACTGCTTTTCGCGTCCGAAGGCCTTGATAATGCGGTGTCCGGTATACATTTCCTCCACGTGGCCGTTCAGCTGTCCAAGCGATTTCTGTTGGCTGATAAAGTAGCCTTGCGATCGCTTGCTGATCCCCATAATGACAATAAAGCTTAGCGGCAGAGTCACCACTGTAATCAGGGTTAGCCAGGGACTGATGGTCAGCATCATGATAATGACACCAATAATCGTAACAATAGAGGTGATCAGCTGGGTCAAGCTTTGCTGCAGGGTCGTGCTGATATTATCAACGTCATTGGTCGCGCGGCTGAGAATTTCCCCATGCGTCCTGGAGTCGAAATATTTCAGAGGCAAGCGTTCCAGCTTGCTGTTGATTTGCTCACGCATATCATAGACTACCTTCTGCGCTACACCGGACATTACATATTGCTGGATATAGCTGAACAGCGAACTGAACAAATACAGGCCTGCCAGAAGAAGCAGGATATCATTGATATATCCAAAATCAATGAATGCTCCCTCTACGCCCATTAGTTTACCGTAGGCTCCCTCAAAGAGCTTGGTCGTCGCTTTCCCCATAATTTTAGGGCTAAAAATGCTAAAAACGGTGCTGGCGATAGCCATAATAAAAACGATAAGCAGCTGTGCCTGACTCGGGCGCAAATAACGGATCAATCGGCGGAGCGTGCCCTTGAAATCCTTGGCTTTCTCCGCAGGCATCATCATTCCAGGTCCGCCTCCGGGTCCGGGGCCTCTATGCTGCTGCGGTGCGGGTTCAGGGCGCTTGTATTCTCTGTTCTGTTCGCTCATGCTATTTCCTCCTCTGACAGCTGCGAGGACACGATCTCGCGGTACACATCACTGCTCTCCAGCAACTCACGGTGATTGCCCATTCCGGCAATTTCACCATCATCAATAACAATAATCCGGTCTGCATCCATCACCGTACTCACCCGTTGGGCCACGATCAGTACGGTCGATTGTGTAGTTTCTCCTTTAAGGGCGGCACGCAGCTTGGCATCCGTCTTAAAATCAAGCGCCGAGAAGCTGTCATCGAACAGATAGACCTCGGGCTTTCTTACCAGCGCACGGGCAATGGACAAACGCTGCTTCTGACCACCGGAAACGTTATTGCCGCCTTGGGCAATTTGCGAATTAAAGCCTTCCTTCATCGCGGATACAAAATCGAATGCTTGAGCCACTTTTGCGGCATGAATAATTTCCTCATCCGTTGCATCCTCTTTACCGTAGCGGATATTCTCATTAATCGTTCCGGTGAACAGCACGGCTTTCTGCGGAATATACCCAATCTTGCTACGCAGCTCTTCCTGTGTCATATCACGCACATCGACTCCGTCCACGCGTACCGAACCTTGATCCACATCGTAGAATCTTGGAATCAGGCTAAGCAGGGTGGATTTACCTGACCCTGTACCGCCGATAATAGCCGTAACTTCACCCGGACGCGCACTGAAGCTGATTCCCGATATGGCGGGCTGCTCCGCACCTGGGTAGGAGAAGGATACATTCTCGAACTCGACATAACCGTGTAAATGATCCCGCCCGTCTTTACGGGTGGCGGCAGCGGTCGTTTGAAGTTCAGTCTGTGTAGGATCTATAATTTCAGGCTGCATATCCAGCACCTCGTTGATACGCAGGGCGGATGCAGAGGCACGGGGAATGAGCACGAACATCATGGAAACCATAATCAGGGAAAACATAATCTGCATGGCATATTGAATGAAAGCCATCAGCGAACCAACCTGCAGGTTACCGTTGTCAATCCGTATTCCGCCGAAATAAAGAATGCCGATCATGGAAAAGTTCATTACAATCATCATTAACGGCATCAGGCCAGCCATAATCTTATTTACTTTAATAGCCGTCTCCGTCAGATCACGGTTCGCTTCGTTAAACCTATTATTCTCAAGCCCGATCCGGTTGAAGGAGCGGATGACGCGAATACCGGTCAAATGCTCGCGCAGCACGAGATTTAATTTATCCAGCTTGATTTGTATCGCCTTGAACAGCGGCAAGCCCTTCATTCCGATCAAAAGAATCGCCCCGACGAGCAAGGGAATGACGACCACAAAGATCAAGGAAAGCTTGGCATCCTCCGATACCGCCATAATGATACCGCCGATCATCATCATCGGAGCACCGACCATCATGCGCAGCATCATTGTAAGCACAGTCTGCACCTGCGTAATATCATTCGTCGTCCGCGTAATCAGGGACGCTGTACCCAGCTTGTCGAACTCATGCAGTGTAAAATTCTCTACATGGTTGAACATACGCGACCGGATATTTTTGCCGAAGCCTGCAGCGACTTTAGCCGAAAGAAAACTGGCAATCACGGAGCACAATGCGCCTCCGCCCGCTACAAGCAGCATGAAAAAGCCAATTTTCCAAATAAAGCTGCGGTCCCCCTGTACAATCCCTTTGTCGACAATGTCGGACATCAAGGTAGGAAGGTACAAGTCGCCCATGGACTGCAGGAATACTAGGATTAGTACAGCCGTAATAGCGAGCTTAAAGGGCTTCAATTGTTTAAATAACTTAATCAAGCTTATCATCTCCGTTCAGTTGTAACCGGTCCAAATCAGGGGGCGGATTCTCTTGCGCAAAGGCATGCACCTTCAGCAGCAGCTCGGCAAGCTGATTGCTCTCCTCTTCACCCAAATATTCAACCAGTTTGTTTAAAGAAGTGTCCATATGGGCTTTGGCCCTCCGCGTAACAGCTTTACCCTGCTCTGACAAAATGACGCGAACGACTCTCCGGTCCGAAGAATCCGCCTGTCTCTCCACCATATTTTTGGCTTCCAGACTGTTTATCAGCTGGGTGACGGTAGGGGGCGTAAGACCAAGATAGCGGCTGATCTCCGACACCTTAGGCCCCTCTTTTTTGAAATGGTTATGCTTCGCAATACATAGCATCAAAGTCATCTCGCTCGGCTTGTTGCCATCCATGGAATGCTGCCATTGCGCTTTATGCAGTTTCCGGAGGGCGGCCATCAGCTTGTGAGCGACTGTATTTTCTTCATTTATCCCAATGTCTGCCACCTCAAGTTTAGTTAGGTTTACTAATTAATAAACACTATATTAATTAGGCTACCTAATTATATTTTCGCCACAGTGCTTTGTCAAATAAGGGAGTACTCTCTCAGCTATTACAGACAAGCAAAAAAACTCCCCCGCCTCATACGGCAGGAGAGATCAATTACCACTTATATTTTAAAAAATACCAAAGCGGCGGTCATGGTCAACAGCATTTTTTTCAAAGAGTCTAACTTCCTTTATGAGTTCATGATATTCATCCCGCTGCTTCGCGGAAGCATACCGTCTATTCAACTCAAATAAGGTGATACATTGTATGAGCCCTTTACCGTTGTTCATGGAAATGGACATTCCCATACACAGTAAAGCATAATCGACTCCCCGATCATACTGCTCTTTATCCAGCAAATAGATCGCTAATTGATAGTTCAGTCTGAACCTGCGGTCCACATTAATCGGGTCCTGGAACCGTTCGAATCTTAGCATTTCCCTAGAAAACCGCAACAATATTCCGTCAACTGAATATCCATAACGGTTGGCCGATTCTATAATTGTAACGAGTCCAGGCAGAATCTCGCCCGGATGCGCACCCAAAAAATCAGCATAGCTGGACAAAATCCCGGTATTGCCCAATAACAATTCCAGCGTATAGCTGTTTGCCTCAGCAAACAACCTGAACTTGTCCACCTCCACCCGGCCCTGCTCATCCAGCAGCTCGAACCAGCTTAAGTCGGCGTAACCGGCGGTGTACTTCTTGGCTTCCTCATAATTACCTTGTTTGGTAAGCGCTACTGCCTTTAACAAATAGCTTTGCCCATAATACAGTACCAGGGGCTTCATTAACTCCCGCGATTCGCTGCGTCTGCCATTTCTGCGTTTGCTGACTTCTTCGCGGTAGATCCCATTCGCCAGCGCCCTTAATTCATCAGCGTATTTCTCTACCTCTTTCCATTTGTACAGTGTGAAGCTGACGTTCGCCAATTTAAGCAGGCCATCGAGTGCCAAGTTCTCCGGGAGACGGCTGCGAAAGGGTTCAAAGGTAATTACCGCGCGCAGTTTTTCCTCCATATCCACCACAGCCTGGAGAGATTCGAAAATACGGTACTGGCTGATGGCCAAACGTTCAGAATAGCTGTCCGGCTCGTTCTCCGTTACGGTCGTATAGAAAATTACAGATTCCTGAATTTCCCCTTGTGCGAACAGCTTCTCGGCGACAGCAAATACAAGTTCAAGCGGCTTGGGGTATTCCAAAATTCTATTTAGTGTTTCCTCAACACACTGTGTTTTGCCCATTTCAGCGCATCGGATCAGAAAAGGCTCCGTCCTCCGGCGTGATATCTTATTTTCGTGGAAACACTCCTCAATATAGAGAGGATACAACCAGCCTTCCGGATAACCAAAGGCTCTGGTGAGTGCATCCAGCTGTCCCAACGAAATAGGCTTAGGGGGATTGGCATGCAGAATAGCACTTAGACTGCCCCGGTTCAGGCCGGAAACCTTCGCAAACGAAGCAAGATTATGACCGGAGCGGGACAGATGTCTCTCGATCTCTGAGCGTATAGTCGTTAGGTTAGCCTCCACCCGGTTCTCTCCCTCTGCAGGTCATAGATGACTTGAATATATTTACATAATTATAGGGGAAGCCTTGTGAAAGCACAACAAAAAGGGGAGCTTCACCCCCTCCTCATGCGGTACCTCTATATGTTATTTAAGGTTGTTTTATGGAGGGCAGTTTTGTTTCTGGGGTTCATCTTCTTCGAAGTCGTACCGTGAGCAGGAGCTGCAGCCTTCCGGCTGCGCAGGCCTTCCATCATCTTGGTCTGTGCAAGCAGGATATATCTGTCTAGACGCTCGCTCAGTTCCACAACGGTGCGGTCGCTGAGACTACGCTGCTGCGCCACCTCAAGCAGTTCGCATCTGAGGCTCTCTATCGTCATATACAGTTCGTCTTCTCTGTAGTCTCTTCGATGTTCGTCACGTGAAAAAGCCGGAACAAGCATCACGTTCACCTCTCTCTATCACCTTCGTTCTTTTATCATAAATGATGATACCAAAAATCATATTTTGCAAATAAAGAAAAAAATGTCGATATATCAATCATTGGAGGAAAGATACTGCTCTTCCAATAGCCCCCGGGCAAAAGATACCCATTCCCGGGCCGCAAAGGAAAGATATCGATCCCTGCGCCAGATCATCCCCAGCTGCCATGGTATAGCAGGCTCCGTCAAGGGAATTACAGCTATGCGCGAGCGATCCATATCCCGGCAGATGGTCTCTGGCAGCAACGCGATTCCAAGCCCGGCAGCAACCATCCGGCTGATCAAATCCCACTGCGAGCTTTCATACACAACCTTCGGCTGGAATCCCGCCTTCACACATTCCGTAATAATCCGGTCATGAAGCGTAAAATCCTCACGGAACAGAACGAACTCCTCCCCGGAAAGTCCGGACATGGGTACAGACTTTGCTTCAGCCAGCCGGTGCGATAGGGGGACGAGCAGCTGCAGCTTCTCTTGAACAAAGGAGAAATAATGAAAGCGGGCACTGTTCACAGGAAGTACGACTACACCAATATCGAGCAGACCGGTCTCCACATCATTTTCTACTTTCTTGGCTCCATCCTCATGCAGCCGGATCGTAACCTCCGGATATTTCTTGTGAAATTGGCCAATCACGGCCGGAAAAAAGCTTGCCCCCACCATTGGCGGGAGTCCGATCCGTATATGACCCTTTTTGAGATTGCGCAAGCTGTCCAGCTCAGAGGAGAGGCTGTGAAACGATTCTACAATATTTTGGGCCTTCGTTAACAAAATTTCTCCGGCATCCGTCAGCCGGATGCTTTTCCCCTCGCGGTAGAACAGATCAGCCCCCAGCTCCACCTCCAGATTACGGAGCATTTTGCTGATGGTAGGCTGGGTTATATATAAGGATTCTGCCGCCTTTGAGAAGCTGTTCAATCTCGCCGCTTGCACAAAATACTCTAATTGCCGGATATCCATTCTCCAACCTCCATACATAGACAAAAGGAATGTCATTTATTCTGTATATTCATTTTACCTATGAAAACAATTGATGTAAAATTTCATTATTATGAAAGGGGCGGAGCCTTATGAAAAAACTAGCTATAATTTTACTGCAAATCGCAGGGCTGGCCGCATTCTCTCTACTAATAAACGGTCTAACGTCCTTACTGCATCTGCCTATTCCCGGTAGCATTTTTGGCATGGTACTGCTGTTTATTCTGCTTGAGCTTGGTGTCGTCCGCCTGAGTTGGGTGGAAATGGGGGCATCCTGGCTGCTTGCCGAACTGCTGCTCTTCTTTGTTCCTTCTGCAGTCGGGATCATGAAATATGTTACCGTGCTGGAAACCGACGGCCTGCGTGTGCTGGCGGTTGTCGTTATAGGAACCTTTGTGGTCATGTCCTGTTCCGGGCTGCTTACGGGCGCTATTTATAAAGTAAAGGAGCGTAAAACATTATGACGATCGGCCTGCTGCTTCTCGTACTTACTGCCGGTATCTACCTGGCGTCCAAACGGGTTTATGTTCTAAGCTCCAAAATGTATGCATCCCCGCTCATCATTACGCCGCTGCTTATTATAAGCTTTTTGCTGATGACAGGGATTTCCTATGATTCTTACAATGCGGGAGGTAAATGGCTGACCCTGCTGCTGCAGCCGGCAACTGTCGCCTTTGCGATCCCTTTGCATAAAAACTTCAAGGTACTTAAAAAGCACGCCGCCGAAATTGCGGCAGGCGTGCTCTCGGGCTCGGTAGCCGCGGTAATCTCCTCGGTATTTTTGGCCAAATGGCTGCATCTCAGCAGTGATTTGGCTAACAGCCTTGTACCTCGTTCGGTTACTACACCGATTGCCATGAGCATTTCGCAAAGTATCGGCGGCGTTCCGAGTATTACGGCAGTTTTCGTCATTTTGACCGGGATATTAGGGACGATGATGGGGCCGTCTGTTCTGCGCCTTTTCCGCATTGACAATGAAATCGCACGCGGTGTATCGCTGGGAACCGCTGCGCATGGTACGGGCACCTCCAAAGCCTTCGAGCTAAGTTCGTTGACCGGAACCATCTCCAGTATTTCGATGATCTTGTCGGCGGTGTTCACGCTTGGCGTGACCCCGTTCCTGCTGTCGGTTTTCCTCTACTAGATCGGCCGCCCCGGCTTGGGCCGCAGACACGTCCTTCAGCTTATAGCTGAGGGGGCGTGTCTTTTTTTTAGAGCTTTACAGGCATTCCCGATTGAGCGGAATCATAGGCTGCACAGGTAACCTTCAGTGTTTTATAGCCGTCCTCGTAGTCACTTAGAATTCGTGAGCGGTCGCCGGTACGGACAGCGTGCAGAAAGGCCTCGCTTTCTTTCAGATACGGGTTTCCCGTGCTCACATGCTCGGTGCTGTCACCGCTGCGCACCTCCAGCAGCCGCTCCGGATTCCAGTCCAGCAAACCACGATCATTGTAGAAGCTGAGTCCTACACGGCTTACTTCTCCCGGCAAGACGCATGTATTGGAAATATTGGCGACAATTCCGCTCTCTAGCTTAAGGGATACCGTGCCTACATCCGCCACGCTAACGCCTTCATGCTGCTCGTGCATAACCCGGTTTCCGAACATGCCATATACCTCGGCAACCTCGCCCCCCAGGTAGCGCAGCAAATCTACAATATGTGTGGTCTGCTCCGTGAACTGCCCGCCGGATTGCTCCTGATTGCGCCACCAGGCTACCCCCGGCATACTGCCCATCCACTGCCCTACGATCATGCCGACCTTGTCCCCGCGCAAGAGCTCCTTCAGCCGGGCAACATTCTCCTGATAGCGGAAATGGTAACCAACCGAGGTCAATAATTGGCGTTCCTTAATGTCCTGAAGAAGACTGGCTGGAATCTCCGTGCTTACACCCAAAGGCTTTTCTATAAAGAATGGAATGTTCCGGCGTATAATGGTGCGTTCGATGGCTCCATGCGAATGCGGGGGGACACAAATATAAACAGCATCCAGCTTCTGACCTTCCAGCATTTCCGTTACATCCCCGTATCCTTGTGCCCCATAGGGGCGGGCCATGTCCTCGCCTTTTTCTGTACTGGTGCCGCACACGGCCTGCAGTTGCACGCCATCCATACCTGCCAGTAAATCCGCGTGTACTTTCGAAAACCAGCCTGTACCAATGATTCCGATGTTAAGTGTCATCGTTGTACCCTCCCGTAAACCTGTGATGAATGCCTTTTCATAGATTATACGACGTTATTTCCAGACCCGGTAGTGTCTCCATTCCTCCGGCATCAGCTGCCGATAAGGATGATGCAAAAAACGGTCATCTGCGAGCAGAATCACACCGGTATCCGACAGCTCAAATGGACAGACACTATGCTTTCTTGCATACCGTGCTATAGTATCCCGCGTCATCAGGGTTTCCTGACCCAGCAGGTCCAGCAATGCTTCGTTAATCCGATCATAATAACCATCCGCAAAAGGACAGTACTCCTTTGTACAGAGACCTTCCTCACGGAAACATGCCTTTTCTTTGGCAGTAATAGTAATGGCGTGCAGCCACAGTCCTTGAGACAGGAGCAGAGAGATGGCCTCCTCGGCCGCGAGGCGGGTAACTGTTTTCGCTGTCAAATAGAACAGCATCCGTGCCTGGCCCTCGCCCATGGCCTTGATGACCGGGAATAACGTAGAGATCGTCTTGCCGATACCGGTCGGCGCCTGGGCGAACAAATTCACACTTTCCGATACCGACTTGTACACCGCCCCTGCAAAATGCCGCTGCCCCTGCCGGTAAGAGGGGAACGGAAAGGTTAAATCACGGATGCTGTTGTCCTTGCGTATATTATGGCGCAGTAATAACTCCGCATAGCGGGCATATCTGGATACAGTCTCGGCTGCAAAAGCAGTCAACTCCTCCATGTAGAGTGTCCTATTCAAGCTTCGCTGCTCTTCACTCCCGCTTTGTACGTAGGTAAGCCTGACCTCGATAGCAGGGAGATTCTCTTCTACTGAAATCATATATGCGTACATAAGCGCTTGGGCCCAGTGGACAGGGCGCCCTTCGCCCATCTTGTCCAGAGACTCCGAGGTAGACTTAATCTCCTCGACGACCAGGCCTCCTGTCTCCGAATACTGCTTCTGTACCTTTTGGTGAATGCGTGTTCCTTCAGCCAGGGAAGCAGTGGTGCGGAATCCGGGTTCTATGCTGCCGCTGCGGTAGGCATACTCCACGAGCGCTCTTACCGGGATCGTTACGGTGTGGTTTATGCCCTTCCCCTCCCTCCATATGCTGGTAGAACAACTCTAATTATTGCAAAGGTGGATTTAGCTCTAATAATTTTGACATTCAAGGGAATGCACTTCATAATAAATTTATTATTGTGGAGTGCTCTGTCTTTTCATCATGTAGAAAGAAGGCGAAGCCGTGTTATTGATTAACGGTAAACGTTGGATTGTGAAGCCCTTTATATTTTTTACGCTTATTTTTATTCTGAAAAGCTTTTTGGCCTGGGGAGTCATCTTTGGAGATATGCTGCCCTGGAAATCATTGCTTACCGAGATCCCCTTTGTTTGGGCCCTCTTTTGTATTATTGAGCGCTTCTCTTCCAAACGTAAGCTCGGATACTATATGACGGTTAATTTGCTGGTAACTGCGATATTTTTTGCCGCCATTATGTACTTTAAATATTATGGGGTCATTGTCACTTACCATGCACTGGAGCAGGTGAATCAGGTTACGGCCGTCAGCAACAGCGTATTCTCACTGATGGATCCTTACTATCTGCTTATCTTTATGGACATCATCGTGCTTGGCTACTATTTCTTCCGCAATAAGAAGGGCCGTGACTTGAAAAAGAGAATCAACCGTTCGGGCCGCAAAGGCTTCGTAACCGTTTTGTTCATACTCTCACTGGGTCTGTGTCTCTTCAATGTACTACCCAATAAGGCCAGTATGAATGAGATCAAGAAGGCTCAGGAAATGGGTATCCTCAATTATGAGGCTTATACCATTTTTGCTCAAGACAAAACAGAGGTTATCAACACACGTGACATTACGCAGGATACGATCGATAAGCTTAAAGGAACCCGTCCGCTGGTCAACCCGCAGCTGCAAGGTGCGGCTAAAGGCAAGAATCTCATCATTCTTCAGCTGGAATCCTTCCAGAATTTCCTGCTGGGGCTTAAGCTGGACGGCAAAGAAGTGACACCCAACCTGAACCGTGTCATGGAAGACAGCCTTTATTTCACTAATTTCTATCAAATGGTCGGTCAGGGCAACACCTCTGATGCCGAGTTTGTGGTGAACACTTCTTTCTATATTCCTCCGCGCGGGGCAGCTACGATGTCGTATGTAGATAAGGCACTTCCGAGTCTGCCTCGTTTGCTGAAGGCGAACGGCTATCAGACGGCGACGTTCCACACCAATGATGTGGAATTCTGGAACCGCGGTGAGCTTTACAGCTCACTTGGCTGGGACCAATATTATGACCATCAGTTCTTTGGTGAGGAAGATGTTTTCTTCTTCGGAGCCTCCGATGAGGTGCTGTATCGTAAAACATCCGACAAGCTAAAGTCAATGAGTATGGAAGGCAAGCCTTTCTATGCTCAGATCATTTCCATGTCAGCCCATCATCCATTCACAATCCCGGAAGAAAAATACCGGATGAAGCTGCCCGAGCGTTATGAAGGAACCTTTGTCGGGGACTATATTCGTGCCCAGAATTACGCGGATGTAGCGTTCGGCCAGTTCGTAGAGGAGTTGAAGGCGAACGGCCTTTGGGATAACAGCGTGATTATGATTTATGGAGATCACATGGGTCTGCCGATTTACTCCCTCGATCATGACGACAAACAGCTGATTAATGAGATTTACGGCCATGAATACGGCTACGCCAACATGACGAATATCCCGCTCATTATCCATGGCGGGGGCAATACAGAGCCGCAGACTCTGGAGCAGGTTGGCGGAGAAGTCGACATCCTGCCAACGGCAGCCGGGCTGCTGGGCATCTCTCTGGAGAACCACCTGCATTTCGGCCAAGATTTGCTGAACCAGACATACAATATTCTGCCGGAACGATATTATTTGCCTTCCGGTTCCTTTATCGGAACCTCGGGATTGCTTATCCCCGGCATCAGCTTTGAAGACAACACCCAATATCCTATCGCTGCCGGAGGCAAAAAGCCTGCTGCAACCGAGGATGAATATAACCGGGCTTTACGGCTGCTTCAGCTGTCTGACAGCTATGTCACTCAACTGCCGGACAAATAACAATGTATCTAAGAAGAAACGGCTTTGCCGTCCTTAAAGGGACGGCACCCGTTTCTCGTAAAAATATAAGGAAAAAGTATGGAGTGAAACATATACTTTCTTATATTTTTAAAAAGACGGCTATGCTCCCGGTTCGGGGCATGGCCGTCTTTTTGTTTACAGACATGGACTCTAACGTTCTTGCCTTTCCAGCATATCGAAATACTCGGCGAAGCTTTTCAGCTCCTCCGGCTTCAGGATGGACAAATGTTGACCCAGCAGCATCGTGGAGCGTCTCTTCCCTTCAGCCTGTACGCTGCGGCCTTTGTCTGTAATAGTAACCACAACGGCTCTGCGATCATTCTCATCTATCTCGCGGCTGATCAGGCCCAGAATTTCCATCCGGTCCAGCATTACAGTAACTGCACTGGATTTAACCTCCATCTTCTCAGCGAGCTGCACCACCCGCGATTTGTCTGCTTGGGCAATCATGCTAAGCAAGGAAAACTGCGGGAAGGTAAGACCCAGCTCTTTGTTTGTGGCCATTTCGGATATAATTTTTCGCTGCACCCTCCACATGGATAATCCGATACGTTCGACCAGCGGATCGATTTGTTGCGACATCCTGCTCAACTCCCGATTACATGTCATACGCTAAGCGTACCATCAAACCTGACATGGATTCAATGTTTTAGCCTTATTTTAATTTGTTCCAGATATTAACTGCGCTTATTGATATTCTATATACTTTGAGTGAGTGTTTCCCTTATACTTAAGGTACAGTTTTCTTACATAAAAGAGCAAAATCCGACACAAATATACCACATCCAATTATGCTCTCTTACACTGATGCACAGAAATAGCAGCAGTGCTTATAAGAACCACTGAAAATTAATGGATCAAGGTTGGTGGAGTAAAGGATGAAATTGGCAACTAAATTAACGTGGATGATGCTTATTGTTCTGCTTCTCGTAGGTTCATCCATAGGCTTCTTCGGCTACCGGACTGCACATAATCAGGTCGATGAAGCAGCCGGAATTGAATTGGTAGGATGCGCCAATATTACAACAGGCCTTATTGACCCGGCTGATATTTCCGCACTGGTTGGGGGAGATACCAGCAAGCTTAGCGCTATTGAAGACCGGATCGGCTGGATTATCAAAAATAAGCCTATCTTTAAGGAGGCCTTCATCCTGTCTTTGGATGGAAAAGTGCTGGCTGCCGACAGCAACTTCCAGAAGAGAGGGTATAAGGCCGGAGACACCTTCTATTTCAACGAAGAAGACAAAAAAATGATTACCACCAAGAAGCATTCAACCTACTCCAAAATGTACACCTATGAAGGCACCTCGCTCAAAACAGGCTATGGCCCCATCTATCAGGATCATGACCCCAATAAACCTATCATTGCTTTGATGGCTATCAGCTTCGATGGTCCCCTGATTCAGGAACGGACTATGGATATCATTGTTCAACCCTTTATTATTGGAACATCTATCTTAATCATTGCTATTCTAATTGCCTACCTGATGATACGGCGTATGGTTAGTCCACTGTCCAAGCTGTCGAATTCCGTCAATCTTGTAGCGAAGGGCGACCTTACCCATGATCCGATTTTATTTAAAAGCAAGGATGAGATCGGTACTTTGGCTCGTGATTTCAATGATATGACACTCAACCTGCGCAAGCTCATCAGGGAAGTAAACGATACGTCCCTGCAGGTGGCCTCCTCGTCAGAGCAGCTGTCCTCAAGTGCCCAGGAGACGAATCGGGCAGGAGAACATAGCGTCAACATTTCGATAGAGCTTGCTGAAGGGTCACAGACTCAGCTGCAGAATCTTGAGGGCAGCTATCAGGCGGTGCAGAACATGTCAGACTTTATTACCCAGATCGCAGGAAATGCCGATAATGCCATGAACAATGCTGCCAGCAACGCCGATAAAGCACGAACCGGCCGGGAATCCATGGATTCCACTACAGGCCAAATGAGAGTAGTAAGTGAAAGCATCACCGATCTTTCCGGCATTATAGTAACCTTATCCAGCCATTCCAAGGAAATTGAGAGCATTATCGGTACGATTGCAAGTATTGCGGAAGAAACGAACCTGCTATCGCTGAACGCAGCCATTGAAGCTGCACGTGCCGGCGAAGACGGCCGGGGGTTTGCAGTTGTTGCCAACTCCGTACGCAAGCTGGCTGAACGTTCCGCTAATTCTGCGGGACAAATCGGCGAACTGGTCAGCTTGATCGTGAACCAGATGGATAAAGCGGGGGAAACCATGAAACGCTCTACGGAAGAGATGGAGCAGGGCAAGGACATGATTATGGCCGCAGGCCGTTCATTCTCCGAAATCGAGGCATCCGTATCGGATATGGCTGCCCAAAGCCAGCAGATATCCGCAACGGTCCGCCAGCTGTCCGACATCTCTGACGGACTCGTAGAATCCATTCAGAACATCGTGACCGTATCCAATCAAACCGCTGAGGGTGCCGAGAGCCTGTCTGCTTCTTCGCAAGAGCAGCTTGCCGCTATGGAGGAAGTGGAGGCATCGGCTGCCTTTCTGTCCTCACTGGCGGATAAGCTTCAGATTCTGGTGGACCAATTCAAAGTGTAATTAGCCGTACTCACCTAATAGCGCAAGAATCAAAAAAAGCAAGCCCCCAAGATCTGGGGACTTGCTTTTTTTGCATGGCCGGACTTTGGCAGTAAAAAGGTGCCCCGGCCATCACGGCTTGGGGCACCTTCAAAGAGTTATGTATTAGACATACTTCAGACAGCAGCCTTGTTGTCCGAAAACCACTGCCCCAGTTCATTCACGGGCATAGGTTTACCGTAGTAATAGCCCTGCATGACCCGGCAGCCCAGGGACTGCAGCAGTTCAATTTGCTCTGGCGTCTCTACGCCTTCGGCAATAACCTCCATATTGAGATTAGCAGCAATTGCAATGATATTACTGATGATCGCTTTCTTGGAATGCATTTTACTTTTGCGGATGAACACCTGATCAATCTTAAGCGTGTTTATCGGTATTTCGTCCAAATTCCCCAGTGATGAGAATCCTGTGCCGAAGTCATCCAGGGACACTCTTACTCCGAGCTTCCGGAGCTTGGTCAGCAGTGCCACCGTCTCTTCCATATTGTTCATGGCTATCGATTCGGTAATCTCCAGCTCCAGAAAATGAGGTGCAAGACCCGAACGAGTCAGAGCCTCTTCCACAATGTCATACAGGCTTTCACCCTCAAACATTCTTGCTGACATATTGATCGAGACCGCAACATTCGCTATGTCTTCCTTATGCCAAAGCATATTCTGGCTGCACACCTCATGCAGCATCCAATAAGTGATCGGTACAATAAGGCCTGTCTCCTCCGCAATCGGAATAAATTCCACCGGAGAAATAATACCGTGCTCGGGATGCCTCCAACGGAGCAGCGATTCAAGTCCGACCGTAACATTCATAACGGAATCCCATTTGGGCTGGTAGACAACCATGAACTCGGAGCGGGCCAATGCTTTGCGCAAATCCTTCTCCAGCGACATTCGGCGCAGCTGGTGCCGGTTCATCTCCTGATCGAACACGCTGAATTTATTCTTGCCGGAATCCTTTGAGGTGTAAAGCGCAGTATCCGCAGCTTTCATTAGAGCAGAACGGTCGATTCCATGGGCAGGTGTTAGGCTAATCCCAATACTTGCAGTAACATACAGCTCATTATCCTGGATACTGTAGAATTTCTTGATCTCCTGTAAAATGCACTGTGCGCTCGCCACGGCCGCTTCTATCGTGCAATGAGGCAGAGCGACCAGAAACTCATCGCCTCCCAGCCGGAACACCTTCCCGCTGTTACCGATGCTGTCCCGCAGCCTTACTGCAACCTCCTGCAGCAGTACATCGCCAATATCATGGCCCAAGGTGTCATTGATGGACTTGAACCGGTCCAGATCAAGAAAAAATACCGCACCCGAAGTCCCGCTGAAAAAGTCACTGTCGAAGTACCTTTCCAATCCATGCCGGTTCGGCAGCCCTGTCAGCGGGTCGTGATAAGCCATCCGCTCCAGAACATGACGATCCAGAAAAACGGCTCCGCCGGAAATCGCGAACATAAATAGCGTTACAACAGAAACACCCGTCAGCAGAATAATATCCGTCGGCATTAGAAACGGCTTGCCCCCCAGCCACGCGTCATACTCAAAATGACTGGCCTGAATACTGGTATAGTGCATACCGGTAATAGCAATCCCTATTAAAAGTGCGGAATACAGCTTCCATTTGCTGAACCCGCAGTAGTCCTTGAACCTTCTAAATAGATAAAGAGCAACATAGGAAGCCAATACCGCGATCATTACAGAAAGCGCCTGTGTCAGCAAATAATAATGGATGGTCGCCTCCATCTTCATGGAGGACATGCCTACATAATGCATTCCAGAAATGCCGCCCCCGAGCAATAAAGCACTGGCTGCAAGACGCCAAAACCCAGGACGCGGTGTGAGGGCGAACCGGAGCGCCAAATAGCAGGACAACATGCCAATAAGCATCGACAGAACAGCTATCCCCGGGTGGTATCCAACATCAAACGACATACGGCTTGCCAAAATGCCGGCAAAGTGCATCGCCCAAATGCCGCTTCCAAGCACACACGATCCCGTCAAAAGCCAAAAACTGCGAATTCTGCCTGTCGATCGGGCAAACTGCGAGATCAGATTAAGTGCGGTATAAGCTGCCGTTACCGCCAACGCAAAAGATAATATAACAATCCAAATATTGTAGTGGATTTCCATTTGATCCATCTGTCAACCTCTTCACCAGTGATATAATTATCATGATCGCTGCAGTTCTATTTCTTAGTAGAATCAGTACACGAACATATTGGATAAAAGGAAGAGTGTGTAAAGATTATAGTTTTTTGAAATACAAGAAAGTATAAGTTTCACTCCATACAGAAAAGTCACTTCAGGTGTATTCTACCTTGTATTTGCCGGGCTGTCTAAGAAAAAACTGGATTTTGCACCCTTTTTTTAATGTCGGCAATAAATGTCCATATTTGAGGACACTTACAGGCCGATCAGGCAGGTTTTGACATGTTTTTGGGAATGGTGTTCTATCCGTCCTTTTTACAGCAGACTTATTCGCATCCGTTCTTTGGCTGAGAGTAGACAGGCTTCGACCAGACTCATATTGCGCACCGCATCCTCCGGCTCAAAGAGCGGTTTTGCTCCAAAAACTGCAGCTGCGAAATCATCCACCTGTCGGACATAGGGATTTGCGCCGGCGGCTTTTACCAGACGTTCAGCGCCCCCGATATGTACAACGAAGTCAGCATCCTCTTCTCTGGCATTGAACGGCATCGGAACCTCTATCCTGCCTTCCGTTCCGGTGATCTCCAGCAGCTGACGGTTATACGCCCACATACCGCAGTCAAAAATCAGGCTCAGTCCTCCCGGAAACTCCACCAGACCCGATGCCATCATATCCACGTTATCATGCTCCGGGGAAAAGATCGCATGAACGGTAACGGCTTCGGGTTCGGTTCCATACAGCAGTCTTGCAGCACTAAGGGGATAGCATCCGATGTCATACAAAGAACCTCCGCCCCATTCCGACCGGAAGCGTATATTGGTCGTATCTGCCGCAGCATTATAGGTATAGGTACCCCGGATCGAGCGGATATCTCCGATTTCACCGCTAATCATTTTCCCAAATTATTTAGCAGTACTGCTGCACCGAGAACCGCGATACGCGCGGCATTCATCAGCACGAAATTTTTAACAGACAGAATAAAGGTTGTTGCTTTATCAGGGTTCTGTGTAAAAGCGGCTATATTTCGGCGAAGGGGAATCAGTGTCAGCAGCAACAACAGCACTAGGCAGCACATTCACCCAGAGTAGAAGCAGTACAACAAGATCAATATAGGACACATAATAGAGCAGCTTGAACAGCAGGAGCGCATTGTTTTTGCCGATGTAGACAGGAAGTGTGTACCTGCGGTTCTCGATATCAACTTCAATATCGCAAATATTGTTGGCGAGCATGATCCCTGCAATCTCCAGAATCGCCGGAACTGAGAACCATAAAAGATAGATTACCTCCACAATATTAATATGCAGCTGGACCCATCCCAACTGGATCAGCAGCGCCACCGACACTATCATCCGTATGGATATACGCCGAGATAAAAATAATCACAAACCCCATAAACAGTCCCGAGAACAGCTCACCAAGAGGCATCCGCGATATAGGGATCGGCCCGAACGAATATAGGATTCCAATCAGAAACGATAACCCCCCGAGCAGGAAAACAAGCATTCCGGTCTGTGTAACGAATGCGATTCCTGCACCCGCCGCGAGCAGCAGCAGCGTCACAATGGTGGCCACTACAACGCTCTCTTTCAGTTTGTGATGGACAATGGCGTTATGCGTTTCATAACCGTAGCCAGGCGTTTTGGACGCTTTTTTGAAGTCATAATAGTTGTTGATCGCCGTTGTCGCCATTTTCATCAAATTTCACCCGTTTGGGATGATTTACGATGCCAATTCAGCCTAATCATGCTAAACTAATTTAGTTGGAACTATCTTCCTACTACGTCAGGATTTGAGGGGAATCTATGAAGCTGCGCAAAAAAATTGCTCTATTTATCGGTATTATTGCCTTGCTCGGATTAGGAGTTACCTACCTCTTTTTGCATCTTATATTATTGAACCGCTTTGACCGTATGGATGAGGCTGATCTTCGCAGGGCAATGGATGATACACTCTCTTCCTATCAAAATGAATTGAACATGATGAAGACAAGCTTGCTAAATTATTCATTTCGGGATGATCCCTACATTCTGAGCAACTATGATATCTCAACTTACCAAATCAACCGTTTTCATATGATAGCGCTTTTAAACAGCAAGGGAGAGGTGGTTTTTGGTGGTTCTTATCACCCCGGGGATGAGGCCGTCTCTCCCCTGTCAGCCGAAATGCACAGCCTCATCTCATTGGTTAACCTCAACCTCCCCGCCTTTGCCGGATGGGATGACAGCAAGTCAGGGATTATTACTTTGGATGAAGGTCCAATGCTTGTTACCTTATTACCCATTATTAACAATAATAAAAGCGGACCGATCCTTGGAACAGCAATTGCCGGCCGAATGCTTAACGAGGAAGAAATTCAGTTGATTGGCAGTCACAGCCCTCTTGGCATCCGTATTGAAACCGCTTCATCGGAACGGCTCGAACCAAGTGGAGGCAAAGATACCTGGATGTCAGCCAAAACCGGGGACATCCTCACTATTCATACCGTTATTAATGACCTGTTCGGAAACCCCTCTATCGTTATTTCATTGGATCACCCTCGTCAGATTTACAAAAGCGGGCTAAAATCGGTTGTAAGCTTCCGCCGGACCTACTTTATAACTACACTACTGATGTGTATCGCCAGTCTCATCTTTGTAAACCGCTTTATACTAAAGCGCATGGCGTCGTTGATCCGAAATATTCGCACCATCGGCAGCAGCCATGATTTATCCTTTCGGATCAAGAACATCGGCAGAGATGAATTCAGCGATGTGGAGCATGAATTTAACCGGATGATTTCCTCTTTACAATCCGCCCAGGAGAGGCTGAAGCTGCAAGCCACGCTCGATCCTCTCACCCAACTGCCCAATCGATCCTTCTTTTTTGCGAAGCTGAATGAAGCGATAGAAAAAGCACGAAAGAACAACTTGCAAATTGCGCTATTATTCATTGATATAGATAACTTTAAAACGGTTAACGACAGCTGGGGTCATGATTACGGCGATGCCATCCTGAAGGAAATTGCCAAACGTATAACATCTGCAATGGGCGATAATGATTTGGTCTCCCGTCTGGGCGGTGATGAGTTCACCATTCTTTTGGCTGATATCGGGGAGAAAGGGGATATTACGGCCCATTTGTCACGGATCCAAGAGGCTCTATCGGCTCCGCATATGATTCACGATCATCTTTTATATATTACTGCCAGCATCGGTGTAAGTGTTTATCCCCAAAACGGCAAGGATGCCGATTTTCTGGTCAAGCAGGCGGATTTGGCCATGTTTCATGTGAAGCAAACCGGTCGTAATAATTTCTTCCAGTATTCAGACACCTTGGAGGAAAGCGTACGCCGGAAAAAAGTACTTGGGCAGCAGCTATTGTCGGCAATAGCCAACCAGGAGCTGGAGATTCATTATCAGCCCATACTTTCTGCCGGTACGCTTGAGGTTATCAAGGTGGAAGCACTGTTGCGCTGGAATAGTCCAACCTACGGCTCTGTCTCTCCTGCTGAATTTATTCCGCTGGCTGAATCAAACGGTTCAATCGTAAACATTGGCCGTTGGGTATTTAAGCAGGTATGCGCGGATCTGTGCAGCTTTCATAAGCAGGGCCTTCCATTAAAAGCCGCTGTTAACATCTCTGCTATGCAGTTGATGCAGCCCCGATTGCTGGATGAACTACTGGAAGCGCTAGAGGAAAGCGGTCTTACCCCTTACAGTCTGGAACTCGAAATTACGGAAAGTATTCTAATGTCGGGTGACAGCTTCTTTACGACCTTGCAGCAGCTTAGAGAACACGGCTTCCGGATTTCTCTGGATGACTTTGGCACAGGCTTCTCATCATTAAGCTATCTGCGCCGCTTTCCGGTAGATGTAATCAAGATCGACCGTTCCTTCATCTCAGAAATCACGCCCGGGCAATCCGATGATACGCTGGTCAAGGCGATTATTGAGCTTAGTCATAATCTGGGGCTGCTGGTTGTATCCGAGGGTATAGAGCTGATGACACAATTCGACATGCTGCGTAGTCTTGGAAGTGATGAATTACAGGGTTACTTCATAAGCAAACCGCTGAAAATATCAGGGATTATTTCCTTTTTGTCACAGAAGACTCCAATTTACGTCAAAACGCGATAGTATCTCATAGGCAAATTTATGGTGTTATGATATAATAGGCAAGCCTATAACAGCGCCCGCAGGGGTGCTGTTATTTCGAGCGGACACTTTTAATGATATTGGAGGCTTTTACTTTTATGTCATCGCAATCTGCACAATCCGTCAAAATTGTCAGTGCCGACCCTAGTGCTATCGGCCTATTCGGACTGGCTATCGTTACCCTGGTTGCTTCTTCACAAAAACTCGAAATCACAACAGGACTTAGTTACGTCATTCCTTGGGCAATCTTTCTCGGCGCCTGCGCCCAGTTGTTCGCCTGCATTCAGGATGCCAAGCACAACAACACCTTCGGCATGACCGCATTCGGAGCCTATGCTTTCTTCTGGTTCAGTATGGCCGGCAGCTGGCTCATCAAGCTTGGCGTATTCGGAACAGCACTGGCTGAAGCTGTTGATCCCAAGCAGCTGGGTTTTGCCTTTCTGGGTTATTTAATCTTCACATTGTTCATGACGATCGGTGCAGTAGAGACCAATACAGTACTGCTCACCATCTTTGTATTGATTGATTTTCTCTTTCTTGGCCTGACCCTCGATTCCTTCGGAATCGCTCCAGAAGCATTCCATAAGCTTGCTGCTGTTTCAGAGCTTGCCATTGCTATTGTTTCGCTTTACGGCTGCGGCGCATCGGTGCTTAATGCTCATTTCGGACGTACCTTCCTGCCGATTGGGGCCCCGCTTCGTATTTTCAAGAAATAGTAGAGAGATATTGCAGATTAACGGATTCTCGTGGAATCGCACGATTGTGCGAACCTCGTGTATCCTTTTTTATTTTATAAGGCTTAATAACTATGATTTTTCTTGCGCAAAGGCAAAAAAAATGACATGCTAGACTCACCTACGACAATACTCGACATATTTCTTGCAGCGTGGGATAGGTTCCTTAAAAGTGACGGCAATTTAATGTTGATATTTTGTATATCGGAGGAAATTCATGGCTTTCATTAATAAAAAGCCTTTAACAATCATCCTCGGCTTCATAGTCGTTCTTCAAATCTCTCTACTCTACTACTACAACTTATCGGTGGATCGTGAATACCAGGCCCTGCAGTCCGATTTGTCCTCACAGGCAATCATGCTAACATCGAATCTTGAAGAGAGAGTATCGATTGTCAAAGGTGTCAGTTCTTTCATCCATACGGTTGGCTTTGACGCTGATCCTGACGTTATTAACCGTTATCTCGCCGTGGCCTACGGTAACTCAAACCATGTAATGAACATTATGGTGGCCCCGAATGGGATTATAAGCTACCTCCATCCCCTCTCCGGCAATACAGCGATTAAGAATAAAAGCCTGTTTCTGGACCCTGAGCTGTCTACACCCGGCCTTATCCAAGAAACGATCCGATCCCGGATGATTACGGTAGATGGTCCACGAATCCTTGCTCAGGGAAATAAGGGCATGGTGATCCGGCAGGCGCTGTTTAAGGACAACAAATTTTCCGGTATTGTATCGGTCACTTTGCGTATTGATGACATTGTGCAGCAGTTCCTGCAAAAGGATTCAAAAGTAATAGTTACAAAGGAGGACGGCACCTACCTTTTCGGCAATAAGCAAAGGGTGAACGGCAAGGAAATCACGGTTCCCATCCGGCTCTATAACCAGCACTGGTTAATGGGGATGACAATGGATCCGCAAAAGAAACAGGAAGTACTAAAAAGCGTTCTGGCGATCGACGCAGCCCTTATGCTTGTTCTCGCCTTCATATTGTATATATTGTGGCATCAAAGCCGGTTTAACCGGGAGCTTGAGCGCATTGTCAGCATCCGGACCCGTGATCTTCGGGTATCCGAGCGGTTATATGAGAAGCTGGCCTATTATGACAGCCTGACGGAAATTCCGAACCGGCGTTATTTCATGGATGAATTTGACCGGCTGCTGCAATCTGCGGAACCTACGCAGACATACACCCTGTTCTTTTTCGATCTGAATAAATTCAAGGAAATTAACGATACGCTTGGGCACTCCACAGGTGATCAAGTACTCAAGACGCTGGCAAAGAGGATCGTGGACGGGAAATTGCTTTGCAGAATGTTCGCGCGTACGGGCGGCGATGAATTCGTTATGCTGTTCGAGGATTTGCCGCGGGAGAGCATCTCCTTGATCGCCGGACTAATCAGCTCGCTTATTTCACAAACGCTGTATATTGCCGGCACACATCTTAATGTATCCACAAGTATAGGAGTTTCCCTGTATCCGGAGCACTCTTTGGACAAAGAGGATCTGCTGAAATTTGCCGATATGTCTATGTATCAGGCTAAATCCCAGGGCATTACGGACTGTTTTGTATTCAACCGGGAGCTTGCGGAGAAGCTCGAACAAAAAACGACGATAGCCAAATTCCTGCATTCCGCTTTGGAGACCAACGAGTTCGTGCTCCATTATCAGCCTCAGGTGAACGGCATCACCGGGGAAATCATAGGCTTGGAGGCACTAATCCGCTGGAACCACCCCGAGAAGGGGCTGATCGGACCGGGTTACTTTATTGCCGCTGTAGAAGAGGCCGGACTTATGATTCAGCTTACGGACTGGGTCATCCGTGAGGTATGCAGGCAGCTGTGCCAATGGCGGGCAGACGGTATGCCTTTGCTGCGGACATCCATAAACATTTCGAATAGCTGGTTCTCGAACCGCAATCTGATTGAGGATCTGTTCTCCATTTTGGAGCAGTATCAGTTAGAGACGGATGTTCTGGAATTTGAGATTACGGAGAGCATCGTTCTTCTGGAGGAGCACTATCCGCTCCTGCAGCAGATGCGCGAGCGCGGCATTATCGTATCCATTGATGACTTTGGCACAAAGTATTCTTCTCTGAATTATTTGAAGCATTTTCCCGTGGATAAGATTAAGATCGACCGCACGTTCATTACCGGTATCGGAGTCAGTCCTATTGATGAGACGATCATCAAATCCATTGCTTTTGTTGCATTCCAGCTAGGGTATGATCTGATTGCTGAAGGTGTAGAGACACAGGAACAGGCGGATTTTCTGATAGGGCATGATTGCAATCATATCCAGGGCTTCTTCTTCTTCACTCCGCTGCCCGCGGATGAAATTCGCAAGCTTTTCAGGTAAAGAACTCTTGCAAGTTGGTAAACAACGAAAGTCCGGCTATAATATAAATTATAATCCAATGGAACATAGAAAGGACTTTGAAAGAAGATGAATGTCTTTACCACTTCCGAACTGATCGGGACAGCGATTTTTGCTCTGATTCTTGCAATTCTTGCTTATCGTATCATTCGTGGCATGCCCACGATGACTGGAGATATTTCGGCCTTGCGCAAAAGAACTCTCATCTGGATGCAGGTTGCACTGGTGCTGACCGTCCTTCAGCTGAATTTTAAAGCAGGCGATTGGCGGTTTGCCATTATCCTGGGAATGATCGTGATATTTACCGGCAGCGTCTGGCTTGCGGCCCGCCACTATGATTTGCAGCGCCCGGCAGAGCCGGAACAGCCGACAAACACGGAACAGAAATAACGGAACTGTGTGATTTGTTCTCAATAATAAAGGGTGTACCCATAAGCCAGTAAATGGCTCTGGGTACACCCTTTGCTACGATTACATCATCTTCTCGCCGGGCACACGCCGGGCAAAATCAACAAATTGAAACTTGTCCAGCCGGTGCCTCGACTCGGTATACTGGAACAACGTCGTATCTACCAGGTATACATAATTGCGGACGACGACGACATGACTTTGGCCGTGCAGCTGGAGCAGCTGCTTGTCTTCCTCTTTGGAGGGCTCCACCGAGATCACTTTTTTGGCATAGCTGATATGAAGGTGGAGCTGGCCTTCCAGGTATTCATAAATCGATCCGCCGGAGATTTCCGCGCTCAGCACAGGAACGATTTCCGGGAGGAAGTAGTCTTTGTCCAATATAATACGTTCCCCTTCAATCTCCCTGGCCCGGATCACCTTCCATACAGGATCGCCTTCTTTAATATTCAGCTGAGCTGCAATTTCCGCCGGGGCTGGAATCCGGCCGGTTTCATAGACGATGGTGCGGGAGGGCCGGCCGATTCGTTCGGACATTTCCTTGAAGCTGATCAGTCCCGTCACAGGAAAATCCATACGGCCGATATCAAGCACGAACGAGCCCTTGCCCTGGATTTTGTGAATATATCCGTTCTGGGCCATCAGATGGAGCGCTTTGCGGACTGTCTCCCTCGACGTCCCGTAATCTGCGGCAAGCTCACTTTCGGAAGGCAGCTTCGTCCCTGGAACCAGCGAGCCCGCTTCTATTTTTTCTAAATATTCATTATAGATTTGCAAAAATATATTCTTCTGCAACCTTCATCACCGCGCTCTATAAAATCAATTCGCTCTATTATAGCATATCGCAGCAGCTTTACCCTTTCAGATGAATTCTCAGGATGGTCTCCCGGCTCCGGGTTGCATCTCCAGCGACTTCTTCCACGCGCTCGATCATATCCTGTCCGTCCGGAACGATAATAGGCGTAATGAGCGGATACCCCGCCTGTCCAATAATATCCCGGTCGAAGGCAAGCAACTGCTGCCCGGCCTTGACTTCGTCTCCGGTCTCCACATAGGCGGTGAATCCTTTGCCTTTGAGAGAAACGGTGCCTATTCCGACATGAATCAGGATCTGTACGCCTGTAGCATGCTCCAGAATAATTCCGTGCTTGCTGTTGATGAGGGCTGCGACCTTGCCGTCAAATGGCGCAAATACTTTTCCTTCGCCAGGTTCGATGGCAATTCCCTGTCCCATTTGCTTCTCTGCGAAGGCCGGATCGGGAACCTGCTCCAGCGAAACCGCTTTGCCGAGGATCGGAGCGGGAATATCCAGCACATTCAGCAGACGGCTTGGAGCCGTCCGGGCCGAAACAACAGATACAGCGGCGTCCTCTTCCGAACCCATGCCGTCCCGTTTGCTGCGGAGCTTGCCATAGATAACGGTTAATACGAAGGGAACCACCAGCACAACAGCCATCCCCAGGAAGAAGGTACCCCATTGATTAGGGAAAATCGACAGGAATCCGGGAATTCCGCCTACCCCGATGGAGGATGCAAGCACATCACCGACAGTCAAAATGACACCGGCGATAGCAGAGCCGATCATGCTGAAGATAAACGGATATTTATAACGGATATTCACACCGAATATGGCCGGTTCGGTAACGCCGAGAAATGCGGAGACGGAAGACGTAACCGCCAGGCCCTTGCTTTTCTGATTGTTCACGACAAACATCATCGCCAGAGCAGCCGCGCCTTGGGCAATGTTGGAAAGTGCGAGCATCGGCCAGAGGAACGTTCCCCCTTGGCTCCCGATCAGCTGCACGTCCACCGCCAGGAACGTATGGTGCATACCGGTAATGACCAGCATTGAATAGAAACCGCCGTAAATGAATCCGCCCAGTGCCGGAAAAGCATCAAAAACATAAATGAGTCCTGAAGTAATCGCATTGGCAATAGCAAAAGTAACCGGGCCAACGATTGTGAATGCCAGAAATCCTGTAATCAGCAGTGTGACCGGAGCCACGACAAGCAGCTTGATTGAATCGGGCACCCGTTTATTGAGAAACTTCTCGATGGTCGCCAGAATATAGGCGGATGCGAGCACCGGCAGCACCTGGCCCTGATAACCAATCTTTTCGATGTGCCAGCCGAACAGGTTCCATGTCGGCACCGTTCCCTTGAGGGACGCGTCGGCATAACCGTAAGCGCTGAGCAAATCGGGATGAACCAGTATCAGACCCAGAACAATGCCGAGCAGGGGGCTTCCGCCAAACCGGGTGACCGCCGACCAGCCGATTAATGCCGGCAGGAACGCAAAGGCGGTGCTTGCAATTGTGTTGATAATGGAGGCAAAGTCCTTCCAGTGCGGATACACCTCAACCAGTGATTTGCCATCAAAGAAAATGCCGGGGCCGGTCAAAATATTATTGATGCCCAGAAGCAGACCAGCGGTGACGATAGCCGGCAAAATCGGAATAAAGATGTCTGCCAGCGTCTTGATCGCCCGCTGGAGCGGGTTTTGCTTTTTGCCCGCAGCATTCTTCACATCTTCCTTCGAGGACCGCTGCCCTCCGGTCAGCCCGATCAACTCGTCGTATACCTTCTCAACCACGCCGGGACCGATAACAACCTGGAATTGACCCTGATAGGAGAACTGCCCTTTAACCAGGTCATTCGCTTCCAGCGCCTTTGCATCGACCTTGTTATCATCATAAAGTGCAAACCGCAACCGGGTAACGCAGTGAGTAACGACTTCAATGTTTTCTTTCCCGCCAACGGCTTGAAGGATTTGCTCTACATTTCTTTTGTCGATAGCCATGATCATCTCTCCTTTATATCTCTTTTTCGGTAAGCCGTTATCCTAACGAATGACCCACATATAGGAAGCGTAAGGCGTAAGCTTGATCTCCTGCGCAAGCTTCGGAGTATGTTCCGCATTGCCAATCAGCAATTCGCTGCTTTTGCCGTCAATCTTGCTGCTCCAGAAAAGTTCTTCAAAGGTAAAGACGGTGTCTGTTTCACTGAAATTGGAGATGACGATTAGCAGTTCCTTCGCGTTGTCCCGCGCATAGGCGAATACCTGCGGATGGCCGATGTCGAGTCTTTCATACGCTCCGTCGATGATAACCTGCACCTTCTTGCGCAGCGCGATTAATTTCTTGTAATGGTTGTAGACCGAATTCGGATCGTCCAATTGGGCCTTAACATTAATTTCAGGATAGCGCTCATCGACTTTGATCCATGGCGTACCTGTGGTGAATCCGGCGTTGTCACTGTCGTCCCACTGCATCGGTGTGCGCGAATTGTCGCGCGAGCGTTCGCATATGATGTGAAACGCTTCTTCCGGCGACTTGCCCTTCTCCAGCAAAATGCGGTACATATTCGTGGATTCGATATCCCGGAACTCGGATACATCGTTCCACACTGGATTCGGCATCCCGATTTCTTCCCCTTGAAACACATACGGGGTACCCTGCAGTCCATGCAGTGTCGTAGCCAGCAGCTTGGCGCTTTCGGTACGGTACTCCCCATCATGGGTGAACCGGGACAAGGCCCGGGGCTGATCATGATTATTGAAAAAGAGAGCGTTCCACCCTCCTCCTGCACGCATCCCCACCTGCCACTCTGAGAACAGGACTTTCAACGCTTCAAAATCGTAAGGCATCAGTTCCCACTTTTGTCCGTTGGGATAATCCACCTTCAGATGATGGAAGTTGAAGGTCATCGAAAATTCGCGTTCTTCCGGATTCGAATACTGGATGCAGTGCGCCATTGTCGTAGAGGACATTTCACCTACCGTCACCAGCCCGTAACGCCCGAATACACGGTCGTGCATGAGCTTGATATATTCATGAACCCGCGGCCCGTCCGTATAATATTTCCGGCCGTCGCCCGGGGATATGCTCCCGTCATCGTCGGGAAAGTCCTGATTTTTGGAGATCAGATTAATGACATCCATCCTGAAGCCGCTGACACCCTTTTCAGCCCAGAACGTCATCAGCTTGATCACTTCTTCTCTGACCTTTTCATTTTCCCAGTTCAAATCGGCCTGGGTTTTATCGAACAAGGTGAGGAAATATTGACCTGTCGTCTCATCGTATTGCCAGGCTGTTCCGCCGAACTTCGACTGCCAGTTATTCGGAAGCCCTCCGCCTGGAGCTGGGTCCTTCCAGATGTAATAGTCCCGGTAAGGGTTATCCTTCGACTTCCTGGACTCCTGAAACCACGGATGCTCCGTTGAAGAATGGTTTACTACGATATCCAGCATTAAATGCATTCCCCGGCTGCGGGCCCCGGCGGAGAGTTCATCGAAGTCGTCCATCGTGCCAAATTCGGGGTTAATGCGACAGTAGTCGGCGACATCGTAACCGTTATCATTTTGCGGGGAGACATAAACCGGCTGAAGCCAGATAATATCAATCCCGAGCCCTTGCAAATAGTCCAGCTTGCCAATCAGCCCGCGAATATCGCCGGTACCGCGGCCCGTTGTATCGTTGAAGCTTTTGGGATAAACCTGATAGACCGTAGATTTACGCCACCAGTCGATTTCCTGTTTATGATTCATACGTCTGCTCCTCCATTGTATGGGTTGCTATCTGAAAGCCCTTTCGTTTCTATCAATTCTTATTGATTTATCTGTATATACAAGTTTACACTTGTATATACAGGATGTCAAACACACAAAGATTTCCTTTGTTCTACTTCTGCATACCTTCCCTCACCCTGACTCATACTAAACCTTACTGTTGAAATTTTCAGGCGAAGGAAGGGACGTAAAATGGCTAAAAAGATGAATCTGCTGATGTTCAGCGGGGAGTACGACAAAGCAATGGCAGGACTGATTCTGGCAAATGCAGCCAGGGATATCGATGTGGAAGTAACAATGTTTTTTGCCTTCTGGGGATTATTTCTGGTGCGTGACCCGGAGTCGATGACACTGGAGGACAAAACGATCTACGAAAAGATCATGGATGTTGTTACTCCGAAAGGTCCGGAGCATCTGCCGCTCTCGCGTATGAATTTCAGTGGGCTCGGCCGAATGATGCTGGAGGAAATGATTGAAGATCAAGGCGCGCCGAAGCTTATTCACTTTCTGAAGGGCGCCCGCAAAAAAAACATCAAATTCTACGCCTGCAAGCTATCGGTGGAAATTATGGGCTTCAAGCCGGAGGAGTTGCTCCCCGAGGTAGAGATCATTGAGGCTTCCGCCTATTTGAAGGACGCGCTGGAAAGCGATATGCAGCTGTTTATATAGTCTTTCATGGGCATTAACCTATTCCCTTAAGCGGGCATATACTGAGGCCAAGAAGAAACGGCTTCGCCCTTTCTTATATCTCAAGAAACCGCTGGCTGGAGGGACTGTCCATGCTGAATATCATCCCCGCCTCAACCGCTCAGACGCCGACTTCGCTGCAAGAGCATTTTGGGACTTTTCGTGAAAATACAATTGGCATACGGCAGCACATTTCCACTCCATATGGCCGTCTGCCGATGCTGTATGCAGACTGGACCGCAAGCGGACGCCTGTATGAGCCGATTGAACGGAGGCTGCAGGAGGCATTCGGCCCTTATGTCGCCAACCCGCATACGGAGTCCAACACGACGGGTCTCACCATGACTTTGGCTTATAACGAAGCCCGCAGCATGATCAAAAGGCATGTCAACGCCTCCCCGCAGGATGCCCTGCTCTTCTGCGGTTATGGCACGACCGGGGCCATTAATAAGCTGCAGCGGGTACTCGGTCTGAAGAAGCCGGAATGGCTGCGGGAACAGGGCATGATGCCGCAGGAGAACCGGCCGGTTATTTTTATCAGCCATATGGAGCATCATTCCAATATCCTGCCTTGGCAGGAGAGTATCGGAGACATGGTTATGATCCCCCCGGGGAAAGATGGGAATGTAGATCCCGAGCAGTTGGAGGCCTTGCTGAAGCTTTACCGGCACCGCCGCTGGAAAATCGGCAGTTTCACGGCCTGCTCCAATGTGACGGGTATCCGAACCCCTTATCACAAGCTGGCTGCTGTCATGCACAAGCATGGCGGTTATTGCTTTGTTGATTTTGCCGCCAGCGCTCCCTATACGGCTATCAACATGCATCCTCCATCTCCGCTGGAGAAGCTAGATGCTATTTTTTTCTCGCCACATAAATTCCTGGGGGGTCCGGGTGCGGGCGGAATATTGATTTTTGATGCACGGCTGTATAACAGCCGGTTTCCGGATGAGCCTGGCGGAGGTACAGTCGTTTGGGTCAACCCTTGGGGCGGAAGATGTTATACAGGGGATATTGAAACACGCGAGGATGGGGGAACTCCGGGATTTCTGGGGGCTATTCGGACGGCGCTTTGCCTCAATTTGAAAGAGGCCATGAATATTAAATATATAATGACCCGGGAGCGGCAGCTCTGCCAAATGCTGCTCCAGGGCCTGGTCACAATCCCCGGCGTCGGGCTGCTCGCGAGTCACCACCCGCAGCGCCTGGGTATTGTATCTTTTAATATAAAGGATATTCACTACAACCTCGTTGTCCAGCTGCTCAATGACCGCTTCGGTATTCAAGCCCGCGGGGGATGCTCCTGCGCCGGTCCGTATGGGCATTATCTCCTCGACATTGACCAGGAGCTGTCCTCCCATATTTCGGAAACCCTGAATACCGGTGATCAGTCGGAAAGACCGGGTTGGATACGTATTTCCCTTCATCCAATTATGACGGACAGGGAAATCCACACGATTATATCTGCCATCCGGTCGATTGTCCTTCATATTCAAGAGTGGAAAGAGGAGTATCGCTACAACGCCTCAACCAACAGCTGGGTTCATAAGAACGCTTGCGCCGGTGGTGAAACCGAGGCGAAGATCAGAAGTTTTTTCAAATTGTAGCCTTGACCATATCCAAATCAGCAGCCTCGGCGTTGGAAATCACCTGCTCCACATTCTTGCAGCCCGGAATTACACTGGTCACTGCGGAATGCTGAAGGCACCAGGCCAGCGCCCACTGCGCCATATTAATGCCTGACGGTACTTCATTCGCAGCAATTTCAGCCACAGCCTGCAATTGCTTCTGCTTGGTATCTTCATTATGGTTAGCCCGGACATCGCCCGGCTGGAACACAGCATCCGGCTTATACTTGCCGCTCAAATAACCGCTCGCCAGGGGAACCCGGGCCAGTACGCCCAAATTATGCTCTTTACACAGCGGAAAGATCTGTTCTTCGGGCTTGCGGTCCAGCCGATTATACACCACCTGTATGACCTCTGCCTTAACATCCGGCGCCGAAGAAGTCTGAAATACACCCTGGTTGGAGGCGCTGATGGAGACGCCCAAATGGCGGATTTTACCTGCCTGCACTTGTCTGTCCAGCATGCTCCACAGCTTGTCGTTGTTAAAATCCTGATCCGTTCCGGAGTGGAATTGATACAGATCAACATACTCACTCTGCAGCGCACGCAGGGAATCGTCAAGCTGCTTCAGGACGTCCTCTGCGCTCCACAGCTGCTCCCGCTCCAAGTGCCCCTGGAAATGATGGCCAAACTTCGTGGCAACTACCCAATCCTCACGGTTCCGGCGGGCCAAATAATTGCCGATGAATTTCTCCGACAGGTGGTCCCCGTAGCACTCTGCTGTGTCAATCAGATTGATGCCAAGCTCCCCGGCCTTATCCAGCATGGCATCCACTTCAACCTGAGCAAAGTCTTTGCCCCACTCCCCGCCAAACTGCCAGGTGCCCAGTCCGATTACCGACACATTCATTCCCGTACTTCCAAGCTTGCGAAATTTCATAAGTCACCTCTTCTATTGGTTTTTGTGCCGTTCTGTGCCGCTCTGGCGAAACGGGCTTCTATCGCCTTAACGCCCCATAGTGACAATCCGACAAACAGCAATACATAGATTACTTCCCAAGGGTGGCGGATGAATCGGTCCACGTCATTACCGATGTACGAAACAGCGAATACCATGATGGCTTTCCCCGCACATAGCGCAATTAAGTAGGTGCGCAAACGCATACCGGCAAGTCCTGCAGCCATATTAATAACAACGAAAGGCCCCACCGGAAAAAGACTGAACAGAAAAACATAACTAAAACCGCTCTGCCGCACCCAGACCATGCCTTTTGCCACTTTGGGCCGCAGCGCCCATGTCCGCAGGTACCGGTGGGAGGATATCTTACGTATAATCAGAAACGTTGTCAAACACCCCGCCACAAGTCCGAGCCAGGAGTACAAAAAACCAAGCCATAATCCATATACAGCAGCATTTAATCCTACGAGCGCTATCGTCGGTAGCGGCGGCACGAATGACTTCATAAAAGTAAGTCCGATCCCGGGAAGGGGTCCAAGCAAACGGTATTGTTCCAGCATCTGCCGCAGATTGTCCTCTGTCAGCCATGACATGATATCCAGTGGGTACATAAAATCGGTCTGCTCCTCATCCGTTTATATAAGATGAACTAAAGATTTTACTCTTAGGGGTCGTTCGTAACTACGGAGACTGTTTGGACTTCCGGCCGCTGTTGTCTCCCGATTTCTTCAATTGTACCGCTGTTCGCGGTTGAAATCCGGAGACAAAGGCGGTCGCTATCGCTCCTACAGTTCCAAACCTCTCCTTCGTTACTCCTCACCCTAATATCTTTTTTTAGTTCATCTTATAAAGTAATCTCGATATCTCTATTATACATGATTGGCTGAGAGATTCCCGTGGTTCTCTTCTCTTATGCATCCCTCTGACGATAGATATCCTGCAACGCAAAAAAATCCCCTCCAGTCAGCAGCGCCTGAATTCATCGTCTAATGAACTCTTTTTCACTGTCTGCCATGAGGGGATATCGTCATGTTAACTTACTGGCGGCACCTTAACCGATGGAAGCTCTGAAGGCCTCCACATATTGAGCCGATTTTTGGGCAATCAATCCGTAATCCTGCAAGCGGACAGCTTCAGACGTTAAATCGGAGCCGATCCCGACAGCAAAGGCACCTGCCTTCACCCAGTCTTTAAGGTTGTCGAGGTTTACGCCGCCTGTCGGCATAATGTTGGCTTGGGGAAGGGGGCCTTTGATGGCGCGGATCATGGACGGCGAATATAAATTCCCCGGAAACAGCTTCACCACATCCACACCAAGCTCCAGCGCTTCCTGAATTTCCTTGGCTGTCATAACGCCCGGCATCACCGGAATACGGTACCTGTTGCACAGCTTCACGGTCTCGGGATTCAGTGACGGTCCGACTACGAATTCCGACCCGCTTAATATGGCAGCGCGAGCGGTTTCGGGATCGAGTACCGTTCCCGCACCAATAACGGCATACTTTTGCGGGTCCTGAGCGGTGCTGGAATAGATAGAAGCCAGCTTCTCAATCGCTCTCAGGGCGAACGGAACCGTCATGGTTATTTCTATAATTTTAATACCGCCTGCTATGGCCTGCTCCGCCATCTCCACCACTTCTTCGGGAGAGTCTCCGCGGAGAACCGCTACGACACCCTCCTCATGGATTTGGCGGATAATTCTAAGCTTGTTCATGTCCTGTTCCCCTTTGCACTGGTAATATTTTATTTCTTAACCGGAAACTTTGGCTGCTCTCCGGACAGTACCCGGATCACTTCCTCCGCAGCCATGCGGGCCATACGGTAACCGGCCTCTACGGTGTTGGAGCCGACGTGGGGCGATGTCACAACATTGGGCAAACCGACGATATTGAGATTTAACGGCGGCTCTTGAATAAAGGTATCCAGACCCGCGCCTGCGATTACCCCTTTGGACAAGGCTTCGTATAAATCCTCCTCGACGACCAGATCCCCCCGGGCAGTGTTGATCAGGTAGGCCGTTTTCTTCATTTGGGACAGGGAATCCTTGTTAATCATCCCTATGGTTTCGGGAAGAGCGGGAGCGTGCAGGGTAATGATATCCGACTGCGCGTACAGCTCCGGAAGAGTTACATACTTCACGCCGTATTGATCGATCAGATCCTGACGGGGATAGGCATCGTAGGCAATGATCTGCATATCAAAAGCGGCGGCGCGCTTCACTACCTCGGCGCCGATGGCTCCCAATCCGATGATGCCCAGCACCTTTCCTCCAAGCTCCGTACCGGTGATGCGATTCCATCCGCCGTCTTTTATGCCGGCATTCATCTGGGGAATATGACGCGCTACACTCAGCATCAGACTCAAAGCCAGCTCTGCAACCGAACGGGTAGGCGCCCCCGGTGTAATGGTCACCGGAATGTTCAGCTTGTCAGCCGCCGCAACGTCAATGTTGTCGTAGCCAACGCCGTATTTGGCGACAATTTTCAAGGTCGGAGCTCCGGCTTCCAGCACCTTCCCGGTCACCTCGTCGATACCGGTTATGAGCGCATCGGCGCCCTGAATGGCTTCCAGCAGCTCCGACTCTTTCAAAGGCCGTCCTTCCGAATTCCAAATGATTTCAAAACCGGCCTGCATAAGCAGTTCCTTCGCTTCTTCCGAACGGGAGAATGAACGCGGCAGCGCAACTACTTTTGGCATAATTACAGTTCCTCCTTAAAGATACGGACTCCGCCGCGGGCGGCCGAAGAGGCATGCTCCGCGTACAGGCGTAGAAATTTGCTCGCTTCACGTTTGACTTGCTCCAGCTTCTTCGCGCGCTCGGCCAGTTCTTCCTCCGAAACGTGCAATTGAAGCTTACGGGACGGTACGTCGATTTCTATCCTGTCCCCATCCATAACCAGGGCAATGGTTCCGCCTTCAGCCGCTTCAGGGCTGGCATACCCGATGGACAAGCCGGAAGTAGCTCCCGAAAAGCGGCCGTCTGTAATTAACGCGGCGCGTTTGAACTTGCCAAGAATTTCTGTGCACCGGTGAAGCTCGCGCATTCCCGGTCCGCCTTTCGGCCCCTCGTAGCGGATAACAACCGCATCGCCTTCCTCAATAAGTCCAGCTTCATAAGCATCCGAGAATGCCTCCTCGGAATTGAAGACCTTGGCCGTTCCCGCGAAGCTTCTAAGCTCCGGAGCTACTGCCGATTGTTTGATCAGAGCGCCGTCCTCCGCCAGATTTCCTTTCAGTACAGCAACTCCGCCTTCCTTGTCAATCGGCTGATCCAGCGTACGGATAATCTCACGGTCCAGTACAATGGCATCCGCGATATTGACCCCTACGGAGTTACCGGTAACGGTCATAGCCTCCGTATGCAAGTGAGCACCCAATTCCTTCATCAAAGCAGGCATCCCTCCGGCACGCTGCAGATCGTTGGTCGTGTATTCATTGTTGTTGGGAGTGACTCCCGCCAGGAAAGGCACACGGCAACTGATGTCGTCAAACATGGACATCGGCAGATCGATTCCGAGCTCATGGGCGATAGCTGGAAGATGCAGACAGGCATTCAGCGATCCTCCCATGGCAAGCAGTACGGAAATGGCGTTCTCAAAGGCTTCAGGCGTCATAATCTGCTTCGGCGTCAAACCCTGTTTCACCAAGGCCACTGCCTGCCGGCCCGCTTCCTCCGCAGCGTCCAATTGTTCATCGGACAAGGCCTGCATCCAGGATGTGCTCGGCATAGCCATGCCCAGGGCTTCAGATAACCCCTGCATCGTGTTAGCCGTGCCAAGGAACGGGCAGGCTCCAGGACCGGGATAATACTGGTTCGTAACTTCAACCAACCCTTTTTCGTCCAATTCCCCGTCCAGAAACTGTCTTCTTGCCGCTTTGGATTCTTTGGGTTTAATATGGTTCGGCATCACTCCGCCCAGAACGACCAGGCCCGGGAGATTGAGGCGGGCCGCCGCCATCAACATGCCCGGGACAATTTTGTCGCAGGAGCTTAAGACGACCATTCCGTCAAAAATACCATGGGCCTCCACCATTATTTCAACGCTGTCGGCCACGGTTTCCCGGCTCGGCAGCGAATATTTCATTCCTGAATGACCTTGGGCGATACCGTCGCAAACCGCGATGGTATTGAATTCCAGTGCCAACCCCCCGGCCGCTTCGATCCCGGCCTTGACCCGGTCAGCAAGCTGGCGTAAATGAACATGTCCCGGCACGATTTCGTTCCAGGAATTTGCGACTGCGATGACGGGCTTATCCATTTTGGAATAATCCACCCCGCAGGAACACAGATGTGCCTTCAATATGGCTCTTGTGAAAGGTGATATTGTAGAAATACGGTTACTCATCGTAACTCCTCCTGTACAGCTCTATTTATCTATGGCTCCGGTTCTGCGTAAGCTTCCCCGGAGCCTCTGTTTTTGTATGATTTGAGATTAAGCCGCCAGTTTACCGTTAGGTACCGTGCTGGACGGAGTTTTGACCACAATAGTCATAATTACCGAGACAACCAAAGCGACTGCCATGAACATGTACGATGCATCTGGAGAACCCGTGGAATCGTTCAAATATCCGACTATATAAGATCCGACAAACGAACCGAGTGCGCCAAAGCTGTTAATGAGTGCAATTGCACCGCCGGCAACGTTGCGCGGCAGAAGCTCGGGAATAATGGCGAAGAAGGGTCCATAAGGCGCGTACATTGCACCGCCTGCCACTACAAGAAGAGCGTAGGACAACCAGAAATTAGACGGTCCGATCAGGTATGAGCCATAGAAGCAGATCGCGCCGATCAGCAGGCAAATCCATACGATGCCTTTGCGGTTCATGGTACGGTCCGCATAATAGGAAACGGACAGCATCGAAATTACGGCGAGCAGATAAGGAACAGCGGAGAGCCAGCCAGCCGCGACAATCCCGGTATTGCCTGCATTCTTGATAATGGACGGGAGCCACATCACAAATCCGTAAACGCCGATGCTCCAGAAGAAATATTGAACGGAGAGCATGATTACCTTCGGGTTCTTGAACGCCTCGCGGTAGTTTTTAACTTCTTTCATGCCTTGCTGTTCTTCCAATAGAGCGGTCTCGAGCTCTTTCTTCTCACTCTCGGACAGCCACTTTACGTCTTTCGGCTTATCCTTAACAAGCTTCCACCAGAAAAATGCCCAGATAATAGAAGGCAGGCCTTCCACGATGAACATCATGCGCCAGCCTAATCCTTGTACCAGGTATCCGGAAACGATGGACATCCATAATACGGTTACCGGATTGCCCAGGATAAGAAAAGTATTGGCCCGGGAACGTTCGCCTTTCGTAAACCAGTTGCTTAAAAAGATCAGCATAGCGGGCATAACAGCGCTTTCTACCACGCCAAGTGTGAATCGAATAATATATAAGAATTTGATATCGGTAACCATCCCGGTTGCGGTCGCACAGAGCCCCCAAAGGATCAAACACCAGAACACCAGCTTTTTCGCACTTTTATTAGCGGCATAGGTTGCCCCCGGTATTTGAAAGAAGAAGTAGCCCAAAAAGAACAATGCTCCCAGTAAAGATGACGATGCTGCGGTAATGTTCAAGTCTTTGGCCAAGCCCGATGCCGCGCCGAAACTGTAGTTCGCCCGGTCAAGATAAGCCAAGCTGTAAGTAATAAATACCAAAGGAATGATTTTCAGCCACCGGCTGGGCGCCAGTTTTTTATTTTCCATGTTATTTTCTCCCCTTATTAATTGGTACAGGCTGATGTCATAAACGCTTCCAATTGGGCACGGGTCGGCAGACCTTCCGCATCACCCGCTGCCGTCACAGCCAAGGCTCCGATGGCATTTCCCCGCCGAACCGCTTCTTTTACCGGCAGTCCGTCCAATAATCCGCTGATCAATCCGACCGCAAAACCGTCTCCCGCTCCGACTGTATCCACTACCTGAACCGGGAAGCCATCGACAACCCCTTCTTCAGTCGGCGTACGATAATACGCGCCATCCGGACCCAGTTTGACCGTTACAAGCTTGACGCCCTGCTCCAGATAAAAAGCCGCGATATCCCTAGGCTCGGAGTAGCCGGTCAAAATCGTGCCTTCTCCAGCTCCCGGCAGAACCCAATCTGCCTGGCAGGCCATGGAGTTCACGACCTCAACCATTTCCGCCTGGCTGCTCCACAGTTTGGGACGGAGATTGACATCAAACGATATGGTCCGGTTCGCTTCCCTCATGATCGTAAGAGCCTCATAAGCCAGCTCCCTGGCGCTTGCAGAAATGGCCGCAGGAATCCCGGTCAAATGAAGATGCTTCGCGCTTGTAAAAGCTGCCGGATCGACATCGGCGGGACAAATCGTGCTTGCCGCAGATCCTTTACGGAAATACTGCACCTGAGGGTCGCCATTCTCGACCTTTGATTTCAATTGAAACCCGGTCGGGTACCGTTTGTCTGTGAGGACAGCATCTACATCCACATTTTCTTTGCGAAGAGCTTCAATGATAAATTTGCCGAAGGAGTCATCCCCGACCTTGCTAATCCACCGCATGTTAAAGCCCAATCTGGCCAACCCGGTGGAAACATTCGTTTCTGCTCCGGCTAGCGCCTTGGTAAACTGCTCTATGAGATGCAGCTCCCCGGGGCGGTCAGCGATAAACATGGCCATGGCCTCGCCGAATGTTACAACATCACATGCCTTCATACTTAAGTCCTCCTATGCTTCCGCTATCATCGCTACGTACTGCTTCAAGGCCTGAATCAGGTCCTCTCCTTCGACCGGGAACTCAATCGTCCGAGGTACGTCCTGGGGAAGCAGGCTCAGAATACTCCGCCATAAGCTTCCGGATTCTTCCGGCAGGGCCAGAGTAACGAACTTTCCGTTTACGGTCTCTACATGCTTCAAGTGAATATACCCGACGTAGTTCCCCAGTGCAGCCGCAGCTTGCAGCCCTTCTTCACCGGTCCAGTTCCAATTACCGATATCAAAGGTCATGCAGATCGGCAGCCCAGCCTGCAGGCAATCCCCAAAAAAACGCTGGAGCTTGCGCACATTGCCTCCGTGGGGCGTTTGATCATTTTCAACCGTCAGTTTTAAAGCGCTTTCTGCGGGAACATGGCTTGCCCAATATTGCTCCAGTTCAGCAAGGTCGGATGTTCCGGGCTGATAATGGCCGAGCGAGGTTTTGAGCCACACCGCTCCGATGACCAGCGCTTCGGGAATGACAACATCCAGTTTCTCCGTATTCAGCGATCCATCCGCATTCCATAATTCCACCGGAGCCGAATAGACGCTCACGAGCCGCCCTGTTTTGATTTCCTTCTCCAAAGCAGCCAGACTGGGGTTTTCCTCCTGAAAGAGCTCTCTTCGGATTTCAATTCCGGCACATCCTGCAGCCTTGGCTACCGGAACACAACATTCCTGTCCATGACCGCTGGCCAATGGGCCGAGAGAAGCTGTAGTGGTAAAAACCTGAATCATTGCAATTTCTCCTTTAATCTACAAAGTCATTCCGAGCTAAATGGAAGCGTTTTATGGTACCGATAAACGGAATCGGTTCCATAAATGGCCTAAAGGGAAGCCGCCTTATATATAGGACGACTTCAGTTGGTTTATACATCAATTTGCGCAAAATTGATTGTTGATGAAACCGTTTTACGAAATCGGTTCCATTGGCATAAACATACAATAGGTACAAGGTCTCCGTCAATACATTTCACAAGATGTTTTAACTTTTTAGCGGAGTTGAGCCTCTTATGATTAAGTTCGCAGACAACGCAAAGTGACTCTCCGGAGTTTTATCGCCGGCGATACGTTCAAGAACTCTTTCCATCGCCTTTTGTCCGATTTCATAGGTAGGCTGGGCTACAGTTGTGAGACCTGCACCGATTACGGGAGCCCAATCCGAATCATCAAAGCCGGCAATGCCGATATCTTCAGGTATGCGCAGCCCTCTCTTCTGCAGAGCATTAATCAATTTGAGCTGCGTGACTGCGTTTACCGCGAAGAGCATGCGGAATTTGCCTGCGGTTTCGATAAGAAACTGATCCAGCTTTGCCTCGAACTGCTCCTGATTGCGGATTTCGAACTCATAAATATCATTTACACTGGGATGTCCCGCTGCTCCAAGCACCTCCGTAAAAGCCTGGGCACGTTCGTAACGCGAGCTGACATGCTCGATAGGCTGGGAGAAAAAACCGATTCTTTGATAGCCCTGCCCCAGAAAGAAACGAGTGGCTTCAGACATTGCGTTAATATTATCCGTTGCGACGGTGTCAAATCCCAGACCCGGAATACTGCGGTCGATAAATACGATAGGAATTTGGTCCTCAGCCATTTCCTTCAGAATGTCCTGGTTATAGCCGGTAGGATGGATAATCAGACCGTCGATGCGGTGCGCCTGCATCATGGCGATATAATTTTTTTCTTTTCCCGGATCGTTATCCGTATTGCATACAATCATGCTGTACCCCTGTTTGGTGCATACGTCCTCAGCCCCCCGGAGTACGGAAGTTGAATACGGATTTGAAATGTCAGCAAAAATCATCCCTATGGAATAGCTCCGGTCCGCCCTGAGCCCTCTGGCCAACCGGTTCGGCCGATAACGAAGCTCGGACACCGTCTGCTTGATTCTCGTAAGGGTAGTCTCGGAAATCGATTTATAATCTCCGCTCAAATAGCGGGATATCGTTGTTTTGGAAACACCCGCTGCCTTGGCCACATCGGCAATCGTTGCTTTATGCGGCGGCTTAGGGGGCTGGTTCATCGTGTCCATGGCTTGTCCTCATTCTTGGATAGGTTGTAAAGATGCTTTATTATATCATACCAGAATATCACTTAATGCAGCGTTCTCCCTATTCTAGCAGCAGATGGATGACCATAGGGTCCGCTTATAATATAATTTATGGAATACATATGAGCGAGAGGGGTAAAAACAGTGATATTTTCAGAGTTAATTAAGCTGAGAGAGTCGGCGGAGCAGGATTTGGAGTTCGTACTCGCTGCAGAGCAGGGACAGCACAATCGGGCTTTTATCGGCCAATGGACCAAAGAACAGCACCGTGCCGCGTTCCAGGACGAGGATATGCTGCATCTAATTATTGAAGACGCCGCAGGTAAGCGGGTTGGATATGTCATAGTGACAGGCCTGCTAGAACCCAATCTGGCGGTTTGCATCAAACGTATTGTGATCGAGTCCAAAGGGCTTGGCTACGGCAAAATGACGCTGAGGCTTCTCACGGATTGGGTGTTCCGGAATACGGAGACTCACCGGCTCTGGCTGGATGTCAAGGATCATAACAGCAGAGCGCGGCATGTGTATGAGGGAGCGGGCTTTATTTTTGAGGGTACGCTGCGGGATTGTGTGAAGGTCGCGGACGGCTTCGAATCCCTGCAAATCATGTCCATTCTCCGGACAGAATATTTAAGGTAATAGGGGGGTCAATCAGCTCTCCAGATACTCAAGTCCAGCTTTGCACAAGAAAGGCTGCAGGAAAGTTATCCCGCAGCCTCGTTGTCATAGCTATTACAGCGCATCTGTCTTCTGTCCTGCAAAAACGAGAGTTGTTACATACTTCCGGGCATCCGCTGTCAACAGGTTAAGCTTTACACTCCCCGGCGCCGGTTCTCCCCTGACAAACTTGACTGCGGCACCATCCAGATTCTCCACAATGCTGGCGACGGCATAGCCTTTGAAGAGAAGGTCGTTGATTTCCTGCTGTTCTTTTGCAAACTCTGCATAGGCGGACATCACACCACTCCCTCACTGACCTTCGGCTTGGAAAGCCCGGGGGCTGCCGTTTCAAACCGTTTCCGCTGCAGATATCTCCCTGATCCTGCTTTACCGACGAATTGCTTGTCACGGATGACAAATTCGCCCCGGCTGAGGACGGATACAGGCTCTCCTTTTACCTCGAAGCCCTCAAAGGCATTGTAGTCCACATTCATATGGTGCGTATCTGCGGAAATAGTTCTTTCTGCATTCGGATCAAAAATAACAAGGTCAGCATCGCTACCTACGGCAATGGTGCCTTTTTGCGGAAATAATCCGAACAGCTTGGCGCTGGAGGTAGAGATTATGTCTACAAATTTATTCAGGGAGATCCGGCCCTTTTGCACACCTTCGGAATACAGGATGCTGAACCGGTCCTCTATGGTAGGGCCGCCGTTCGGGATTTTGGAGAAGTCGCCCAGCCCCAAATCCTTCTGACCCTTGAAATTAAAAGAGCATTGGTCGGAGCCGATCGTTTGCAAACTGCCGTTCCAAAGCGCATCCCACAGAACATCCTGATTCCACTGCTCGCGCAGCGGAGGAGACCATACGTATTTGGCACCTTCAAAATTCGGCTTCTCCAGATCCGTCTGGTCCAGCACCAGGTACTGCGGACAAGTCTCACCGTAAATGCGCAGCCCTTTTTTGCGGGCTTCGGCAATTTTCCATACCGCTTCCGCGCAGGTAACATGCACAACGTACAGCTGCGAGTCGGTTAACTCCGTCAAATAGGCAGCCCGGCCCGTAGCCTCGCCTTCCAGCTCCGGCGGACGGGTCAACGCGTGATAGATGGGATCTGTGTTCCCTGCGGCCAAGGCCTGCTCCACCAAATACTCAATCACATCGCCGTTCTCGGCATGCACCATGACGAGTGCGCCTTCTTTTTTGGCAGCCTGCAGGGTCTTGAACAAAGTACCATCGTCAGCCTGGAAGGTATTCTTATAAGCCATGAACACCTTCAGTGATGTGATGCCTTCATTCTCGATAATTTGCGGCAGTTCTCCCAGCACGGCATCGTTTAATTCGGAAACCATCAGGTGGAAGCTGTAGTCAATGACCGCCTTATCCTGCGACTTCTTATGCCAGGTATCCACAGCCTGCTGCAGCGGCTTTCCTTTGGTGGTCAGGCAGAAATCAATAACCGTTGTCGTACCGCCGAAAGCGGCAGCAATCGTCCCCGTCTCGAAATCATCCGCTGTAACCGTGCCGCCAAATGGCATATCCAGATGGGTGTGAGGATCAATGCCGCCAGGAAATACGAAACAGCCTGCCGCATCAATAATTTCAGCACCCTCAGCCTCCAGATTTAGACCGATCGCCGTAATGATTCCGTTCTCAAGCGCAACATCACCCGTGTAGGTATCCGCTGCGGTAACGATGGTTCCGTTCTTGATTATTTTTTTCATGATTAAACCACCTCCGCTTTCGAATAGGAGCCGTTCAACGTACTGATTACCTTCTGCCGTTCATTCCAGGTCATCGGCGCAAGTCCGCTATCCAGAGAAATCATATCGATCGCACCTTCAGCCGGGCACACGATAGAACAGAGATTACAGCCGACACAGTCTTCTTCCCGTACCTGCACAATCCCTTTGCCCTCTGCATTCGTCAGCATATCGATACATTGATGCGAAGCGTCCTCGCAGGCAATGTGGCATTTATTACAGTTGATGCAGTTCTCCTGATTAATTCGCGCTACAACCTTATAGTTAAGGTCCAGATCACCCCAGTTGGAGTATTTGGGTACCGATTTACCGATCAGCTCGGTGACAGAGGCCAGACCCTTTTCATCCAAATAGTTATTCAGGCCGTCAATCATCTCCTCGACGATCCGGAAGCCATGATGCATAACCGCTGTACAAACCTGGATGCCTGTGGCTCCCATCAGCATGAACTCAACGACATCCTGCCAGGTGGAGATGCCTCCAATACCGGAAATCGGTACGCCTACGGCTCGGTCACGTGCGCATTCGGCCACCATGCTCAGCGCAATCGGCTTCACAGCCGGTCCGCAGTAGCCGCCATGTGCGCCTTGCCCGCCGACATGAGGAATCGTATTCCAGCTGTGAATATCCACGCCGGCGAGGCTGTTGATCGTATTGATCATGCTGATCGCATCGGCACCGCCCTTAACGGCATGCCGGGCAACAACGGTAATGTCGGTAATATTCGGCGTAAGCTTGACGATAACCGGCGTGGTCGCCACTTCCTTGACCCATGTCGTCTGCGCCTGCACCAGATCGGGCTGCTGCCCGGAAGCCGCGCCCATACCCCGCTCCGCCATCCCGTGCGGACAACCAAAGTTAAGCTCCAGCCCATCTACGCCGATGGCTTCCACACGCTTGACAATTTCATGCCATGCCTTCTGCGTCGGCTCTACCATCAGGGAGGCGATAACCGCATGGTTTGGGAATCTTTTTTTCGTTTCATAGATTTCTTTCAGGTTCACTTCCAGCGGCCGGTCCGTGATCAGCTCGATGTTGTTGAACCCGGCTACCCGCTGTCCATTGAAATGCACGGCGGCAAAACGGGATGAGGTGTTAATGATCGGATCGCCAAGCGTCTTCCATACGGCGCCTCCCCAGCCGGCTTCGAATGCGCGCTGCACCTGATAGCCTGTATTTGTAGGCGGCGCCGAGGCCAGCCAGAACGGATTGGGTGACTTGATTCCTGCGAGATTAATACTCAAATCTGCCATGTATAGTTCCCTCCCTATCATTAATCGCCATGCTTAAAAAAATAAGATCGGTGACTGTCCGCAACTACGGTGAATGTTTGGACTTTCGGCCGCTGTTGTTCCCAGATTTGCCTACACAGCCGAGCCGACCACACTGTCCTGCTGCGGCAGAAACTTCTGAATAATAGCGTGGGCGGCATCCTTGCCTTGCTGGGCGGCGGATACGACCATTGCCTCGCCTTTGCCGGAGCCAAAGACAATATCTCCAGCCGCATAGATTTGCGGGTCGGAGGTTCGATATGTTGTCTCATCGATCTGGACAACACCCCACTCATGCCGGAGGCCCAGGGCATCGATCAGGTCGGTGCGCCGTTGTTGCCCGATAGCCACAACAACCGCATCCACCGACATTAAGAATTCAGAGCCTTCGACAGGCATCGGGACTAGCCGTCCATCCTTGCCAAGCTCACCGGTGAGCTTCATCTGAACACATTCAAGACCGACGACTTTACCCAGTTCATCGCCGACAATGCGCTTGGGCAGTGTAAGCCAACTGAATTCCACGCCTTCCTGCTTGGCGAATTCATATTCGAAATCATAGGCCGTCATTTCTTCCCGGGTCCGGCGGTAGACCATCTTCACGTTTGCTGCTCCCAGGCGCACCGAGCAGGTAGCCCCATCAATCGCTGTATTGCCCGCGCCGATTACCGCGACACGCTGACCCATCAGCGAAAGTGTCGGAACACCGGTTTTGGTGGTCTCTACCAATTGGATAGCATCATACACGCCTGTTAACTGCTCACCCTCAATACCGATTGGAGGGACATAACCCATCCCTGCAGCCAGTACGATGGCATCATAGCCCGACTTAAGCTCCTCTACGGAAACATCCACACCGACTTTTACACCTGTACGGATTTCTACACCCAGCTTCTCCACCTGTTCTACTTCCCATAGCGATACGGACTGCGGCAGCCGAAACGATACGATTCCGTGCGTATCCAGTCCTCCGGCCAGCGGCTTTGCTTCATAGATAACAACGGAGAAGCCCTCCCGGGCCAGCTCGCGCGCTGCGGATAATCCGGCAGGTCCGCCGCCGATAATCGCGACTTTTTTACCATTGGATTCTCCCGCTGTAAATAATTGAACTCCGCTATGGATTGCCCAATCCGTCGCATAACGCTGCAGCAAACCGATCTGAATCGGCGCGGAAGCGTCATTCAGCACACAAGCACCCTCACACAATTCTTCGGTGGGACAGACACGGGCACAGCTTGCGCCTACGGGGTTGGAATCCATAATCGTTTGAGCCGAGCCTTTTAGATTATCCGTGGCAATTCTCTTAATAAAGGAAGGAATATTAATACTGGTCGGGCAGGCTTTGATACAGGGGGCGTCATAACAATAGAGGCAGCGGTTAGATTCATCAATGGCACCTTTACGGGTCAATCCCGGCTGGGCCTCGGTGAAATTACGCATAAACATATCCGGTGAAAATGTGGTTAACGGAGAATCATGTCCCATCAGCTATCCCTCCTTCATGTATAAGTTATTTCTATGCCGCAGCACAGGGCTTTCTGTCGATACGCTGCAAATTCCCATCCGCATACATGCTGTAATGCCGCATATTATCTCCCCCAAATCAGGTTTGTGTTATATAATATAACATAATTACGATATACGCCTTAATTTTTTGCTCACTCAAGCTCATTATTATAGTAGAATAGATAACAACACGGGCTAATTTATTCAACTTCTATCCGTTTGGGTTATATATTCTAACACGTTATATACAAACTATAGTCAATTCATAATTTCGTTACATTAGACATATTGTCTAATTTCAAAAGTTTATTTTTTACGAATTCGGAAAGCGAGGGGGAACCACATGGATTGGGAGCTTGTATTTACAATTCGCGACGCGCTGAAAAGACCGTTATTTGAAGAAGCAGAGTTAATCGGAGGAAAAAATGGCCTTAACCGGTCGATTCGTTGGGTGCACGTGCTGGAAAGTGCCAGCTTCGAAAGTCTGATTCATGGCGAGGAAATGATTTTGACTACCGGTATTGGAATCGGTGTCGATCTGCCCTCTTCCTTGGCTTTTATGGAGAACCTGATCAACAAAAATGCAGCCTGTCTGTGCATTGAGATAGGCACCTATTTCAGCACAGTTCCACGAGAGCTGATCGAGCTGGCTAACCGGCACGATTTTCCGCTGATCATCTTCACACGGACCGTCCGCTTTGTCGACATCACACTCGATCTGCATTCACTCATCATCAATCGTCATCACCGGATGCTCCAGGAGCTGGAGAGTATTTCCCGCGAATTTCACCGCTTGACCCTGACCTCGCAAGGGGCACTCAAAGTGCTGCAGCTGTTATGCAAAAGCACCCGAACACAAATCGCCTACATGCAGTTGCAGGGCAAGCCTCTATTCTTTCCGGCGCTGTCACCCGAGGATCAAGCTCCTCTTCTGCGTGCCTTTGCCGCCTTCAGCGAAGAGATGGAGGGCAGCCAGCCCGATGCTGCACCTTATATACGTGAATACGGAAATAAAACGATGATGATAAAGCCGGTGGGGGCACTGGATCAGACCTGGGCGTATATCCTGATGGTTTGTAACCACAAGCCGCAGGAATTCGACTGTCTGCTTCTGGACTCTGCATCATTGTCCATCGCTCAGGAGCTGCTTCGTACGCGTTACATGGAGGAGCGCAAGCTCTTTTCCGAAAATCTGTGGGTGGATGAGCTTATTAACGGCCGTATTGAAGATGATAACCGGCTAAAAAGCCTGATCGGGCCGGATTTCAATGTCGCGAACGAATTCCCTTACCGCGTATGTCTGGTCGAACTCGAGAATCCCCGGGACGTCAAATGGAACAGCTCGGAAAATGATTGGGAATCCATCACCTTCCATCTGTCGCTCATCCTGCGTTCCATTTTCGAGAAATATTCCCTCCGGCCGCTGATCACGCTCAAAAATAACCGTCTGACCGTCATTGCGCTGGATATCCAGTCCAAGCTTCCGGGCAAGCCAAGACTTCAGCAGGCACTCGATTCCCTGCAGCATATCCGTTCCGACGAGAAACTAAAGGACCTGCAGCTCATCATAGGCGTCGGCAAGTCCCATACCGGTCTCAAGCACGCTTATGCCGGCTATCAGGAAGCCGTTCAAGCGCTGTCTCTTTATCCCTGCTACCAAAAGTCACTGTTATTCTATGAAGAGCTCGGCGTCTTCCAGCTGCTGCTCAGCTTAAATGACGGCCACACCCTTCAGGCCTTTATCCGCAGCTACCTCGGCCCTCTGATCGATCACGATCAATCCAAGGGCAGTGAGCTGATGCTTACGCTGCGCGTCTATTTGGACCACGACGGCTCCAAGCAAATCGCAGCCCGGAATTTGTTCATTGTCAGACAATCCCTTTATTACCGTCTGGACAAAATCACCGAGCTGCTCGGTGAGGACTTCATGTCACCCGAGAACCGAATTTCCGTTCAGGTTGCTTTGCGCGCCTACCAATTTCTTTATCCGGAAAAATTCGCGCTCCCTAGCTCCCGCTCATTACAGATTTAAAGGTATCTATGATAAACTGTAAATCCTCATCGGTCGATGAAAGCGGCGGAGCAAAGGTCAGCACATTATTAAAACCTGCGACGGTATCGCCATTTTTACCGATAATAAGCCCCTTGGCTTTGCACTGGGCAATGATGCCTTTTACCGTATCCAGATCGACCGGTTTTTTGCTGACCTTATCTTCAACAAGCTCAATCCCTGTTACCAGTCCGAAGCTGCGGATGTCACCTACAAGTCTATGATCCAGCAGTTCAGACAGCTCACTGTTCAATCTTGCGCCCAGAATGTCGGCTCGCTCCACCAGATTCTCCTGCTCTAGGATCTCAAGATTACGCAGCGCTAACGCACAGGAGGCCGGGTTTCCTCCAAAGGTGTTCACGTGGCGGAAATAACCGTAATCATCACTGTTATCCTTGAACACTTCATAGATGTCCTTGCGGACCGCCGTCGCAGACAAAGGAAGATAGGCACTGGTCAGCCCCTTGGCCATCGTCACGATATCAGGCTTCACATTGAAATTGTGATGGCCGAATTTACGTCCGGAACGCCCAAAGCCGCAAATCACTTCATCAATAATGAGCAGCACGCCATGCTTGCGGCAGATTTCCTGTACCCGGTCCATATAAACCTGATGGGGAACAATAACGCCCCCACCCGTGATTACCGGCTCCATAATAACCGCTGCAACCGTCTCGACACCTTCCCATACAATCGTATCCTCAATGGCCTGGGCGCACTGGAGATTGAATTCCTCTACCGTTTGACCGGCAGGCCGGCGATAGCTGTCCGGCGGGGCTACATGCAGAAACCCGCCGCTAAGCGGCTCGTACTTATACTTCCGCTGTGCCTGCCCTGTTGCGGACAAAGCACCCATGGAATTTCCGTGATAACCGCGGTAGCGGGCAATGAATTTATGCCGGTAATGCTGACCGATCTGCTGCTGGTACTGGCGGGCCATTTTGAAAGCAGCTTCGTTCGCTTCCGATCCGCTGTTGGAGAAGAAGATTACATAATCGTCTCCCAGCCATTCGTTCAGCTTCTCCGCCAGCGCTATAGCAGGCAGATGGCTTTGCGTCAGCGGGAAATACGGCAGACTCAGCAATTGATTGTAGGCAGCCTCCGCCAGCTCTTTCCGGCCGTAACCGACATTTACACACCATAAACCGGACATTCCGTCCAAGTATTTGTTGCCATTGATATCCGTAACCCATGAACCGCTGGCCGAAGTTGCGATCATTGGCGGGTTGGTTTCGCTGTAAGGTGTGATATTGTGCCATAAGTACCTCTGATCTTTCTTAATCGCCAGCTCACTCTCAGTCCCCACGCTTTGCATGCCACTCTCTCCTTTCAAACTCTGTTTTAGCTAATAACGGGCGGTGATCATTTTTTTGCGGGTATAGAATTCAACGCCATCGCGGCCGTTCGCATGCAGATCTCCGTAGAACGATTTCTTGTAGCCCGAGAACGGGAAAAAGGCCATGGGGGCCGGTACGCCCAGGTTGACACCCAGCATCCCCGCATCAATCTCTTCCCGGAACTCGCGGATCGCCTTGGCGCTGTCCGTATAGATGCAGGCTCCGTTGGCAAACGGCGATTGATTCGTTACGGCTATGGCCTCACCCAGATCCTTAACGCGAATTACCGCCAGCACAGGCGCGAAGATTTCATCCTTCCAAATCACCATACCCGGCTTCACATGATCAAAAATCGTCGGACCGATGAAATAACCCGTGCCGCTTGCGGCGGCATCCTTTCTTCCATCCCGTACCAAGGCGGCATTCTCACGCTCACCCGCCTCGATGTACGATAAGGTTCTTTCCTTATTCGATTGCCGGATAACAGGGCCAAGGAATACGCCTTTCTCCAAGCCGTTTCCGATTTTGAGCTCATCCGCCGCCGATTTCAGACGGTTCACCAATTCATCAGCGATGTCTTCATGGACGACCACTACCGAACAAGCCATGCAGCGTTCACCCGCAGAACCGAAGGCGGCAGAGATAATGTTCTTCACGGCATTATCCAGATCCGCGTCCGGGAGTACAATAGAATGATTTTTGGCGCCCGCCAACGCTTGAACCCGCTTGCCATGGGAGGTTCCCGTCTTGTAAACGTATTCCGCCACAGGCTGCGAGCCGACAAAGGAGATGGCCTTAACCTCGTCATGCTCCAGCAAGCCGTTCACAACCTCATGCGCGCCATGCACAATATTAAGCACTCCCGGCGGAAACCCGGCTTCCGCAAACAGTTCTCCGAGGCGGTTTACCAGCAGCGGCGTGCGCTCCGAGGGCTTCAGTACAAAAGTGTTGCCACAGGCGATCGCCAGCGGGAACATCCAGCACGGCACCATCATCGGAAAGTTGAACGGGGCGATGCCGCCGATGACACCCAAAGGATAGCGGTACATGCCCGACTCCACTCCGGTAGCAATATCGGGCAGTTGGCTGCCCATCATAAGGCTAGGAATCCCTGCAGCGAATTCCACACACTCAATGCCGCGCTGCACCTCGCCTTGCGCTTCCTCCAGACTTTTGCCGTTCTCGAGTGTAATCAGCTCCGCCAGCTCATTCCAATGCTCCACCAGCAGCTGCTGGTATTGGAAGAAGTAGCGGGCGCGCCGCGGTACAGCTACTTTTTTCCAGGATTGATAGGCCAGCCCGGCAGCCTCTACAGCAGCGTCCAGCTCTTTCCGTCCGGAGATCGGCACATAGGCAATCACTTCACCCGTCGCCGGATTGAACACCTCTTCATCCCGCCCGGAGGCCGATTCCACCCAAGCTCCATTCACGTAATTCTTAACCCTCGCCACATCCGTGACCAATAGAGACATTCCTGGCACCTCACTTCTCTATTTTGATGTAAAATAGTCGATGATTGTAAGAGATGACCGCCAAAATGACGGCCATCCACTGATAAATATGCTGCGATTAGAACTTACTTGCCAGCCATCTCCACAATCTCATTGGTGTAGGCCTCATCAACTTTGGAAGCCGTTTTGATAACACCGAATTTAAGGGCAATATCGGCAGTTTGCTGGAATGAAGCAGCATCGGTATAACCCATCTTGCTGCTGTCAAAGCCTTCCGGCAGGATCAGCTTGGCAACTTCGTTCATCATGGTCAGCTGATGCTCCTTCGTTGTACTGCCCGCCTCCGCCAGCTTCATCACGCTATCTACAGCAGCCTCAGGATCAGCAATGGCATCCTTCCAGCCCTTGAGTGAAGCACGGACGAATTTTGCTGCAGTTTCCTTGTTCTCCGCCAGCCATTCCTTATTGGCGAACAGGTTATCTTCCAGCATCGCTACGCCTTCAGTATTCATATCAATAACATTCAAGTCCGCAGCCGGGATACCCGACTCCAGCACCACCTGATACTCGTTGTACGTCATAGCCGAAGCGGCATCAATCTCCCCACCCAGGAACTGGTCCATCGTAAAGCCCTGCTTCGTGAAGTTAAGATCCTTATTGGAATCCAGCTTATATTTATCAAAAAGGGCCAGAATTTCAAACTCATTGCCGCCCATCCAGTTGCCAACCTTCTTACCTTTCAGATCGGCAGGAGTACTAATGCCTGCCTCTTTTTTGGAAACCAGTACAAGTCCGCTCTTTTGGAAGATTTGCGCAATCTGTACCAGCGGCATTTCCTGTTCCTGGCTGGTCAGCAGGCTCGCCACCCAGTCCACGCCGATGTCAGCTGATCCGCCTGCCACCTGCTGCTCCGGTACAATATCAGGACCGCCCGGCAGAATTTCTACATTGAGACCTTCTTCAGCGTAGTACCCTTTCTCTTGGGCAACAAAATAGCCGGCAAATTGCGCCTGCGGCACCCATTTGAGCTGCAGCTTGACTGTTACGGGTTCAGCAGCCGGTTCAGTCGTTGCACTTGCACCCGGCTCGATTGAGGCAGCAGCACTTGGCTCCGCTGATGGAGCGGCATTATTATTCCCTCCACAGCCAGCCATTACAGTCATCACCAGCATCATAACTGCCAGCAGCACCACACCACGAAACTTGCGATTTATTACGTTCATTAACAATCTCCCCCTACCGTAAATTTTTCTTCTCATGTCTTTAAAAGCACGGACAGTATGGTTACCATTGTGGTGCCTATGCAAACGGCCGAGGGAGACTTCTCTGTCCTTATCCACTGCGGCCGGATGTACTGAAGTGAGCTCTTACATTCAGGATCTCGCGGACGAATGCCACTTGATAAAAACCTTCTCCAATCTCTCCACAATCAGGTAAAACAGCACACCGGCGATCGCAGCCAGTACAATACAGGACCAGCCCAGCGGCATTTTCGCTACCTTAATCGAGTTGGAAAGCAAATATCCAAGACCCCGGGAGGAGAAGAAAAATTCCCCGACAATCGCCCCGATCATACTGGCCGTAGCATTGATCTTAAGCGCAGTGAATACGTAGGGCAGACTGTTTTGAATCCGTAAATACCGGAACACAGCCGACTTGCTCGCCGCATAGGAATGCATAAGGTCGAGCGCCAGCGGGTCGACGGCGGCCATCCCCTTGTACGCATTAATGGCCATTGCAGCCATAGTAGTGGCGGTTACTATCGCAATCCGCGAACCGATGCCGTCCCCGAACCACAGATTCATGATAGGGGCAAGCGCCACTATGGGCACGGCATTCAGGGCAGCTACGAGCGTAAGACTGCCGCCTCCCCAGCGGGGCCAGGCCGTTGCGGCCAAAGCGATCAGGAAGCCGATGCCCGAACCAACCAGCATTCCAAGAACGGCTTCAGCCAGCGTGTATCCGGTGTAGGACAACAGCAGACTGAAGTTCTCCTTCATGGTCTCCGCTATCGCGGACGGCAGCGGCAGCTGATATTTCTTCAGGTCAAAAATAGAGTGAAAGAACTGCAGCTCCCACAGGACCAGGAACAGGATTCCGGCCAGCAGCGGCAATGTCAACCCGGGACTCAACCATCTCATCCAACCTCCGGGCTTGCCACGTTTCCCGGACTTCACTTCAGCATCCGGCTGTAAGACGGAGTTTTTCTGCTCGGTTACAGCCGAACGCTGTGCTCCATCTTTGCCGGGAGAGGGAATAAATGCCGTCTCCCGTACAGAGTTGCTCTCCATTAGCGGCTGCCTCCTTTCGGGCGGAATTCAGGCTGCCAAGGCGCAGCTACACGCTCAATCAAACCCATTAACCAATAACTCAAGATACCCAGCAATGCTCCGACAATCACCGTTGACCAGAACATGTACGTGTGAGAGGGACCATAATAGAGATTCCGCAGCATGATGACGCCAATTCCGTGCTGGGCACCCATCAGTTCAACCAGAATGGCGCCGGTTACCGCAAGCGGAGCGGCAATTTTCAGTCCGCTGAACAGTCCGGGCAGCGCTGCCGGAAGGCGCAGCTTCCAGTATACAGCCCACGGTTTGGCCGCATAGGAATGCATTAATTCCAGCGCCGAGAGATCCACACTGCGCAATCCGCGCAGCATATTAAGCGAGACGGGGAAGAAGGTGATATAACCCGAGATAATGATGCGTGAAATCTGCTCATCCCGCACAATCCCGTAGATAATCGGAGCGAGGCCCAGAATGGGAATCATCTGTGAGGCCACCGCATAAGGAAAGGTCAACTTTTCTATGATCTTCGATATACTCATCAGTACCGCCAGCACAACTCCGGCTGCAGCGCCGAGCAGAAATCCGACACCGGCATTGCTGAAGGTCGCTCCGCCCTCTTTAAGAAGCGTGCCCCCATACTGCCAGGAGGTTGCTAGCACTTCATGCACATAAGGCAGCTTGGACTGAGCCAGCGGCGTCTTCGTTACATTCAAGAGCAGCCAGGAAACAGCTTCCCATATCAACAGCAATCCAAATATCCATACCAACAGCGGCAGCACGCGGCTTCGCATAAACAGGCTGTTCCCTCTCATAGCTACACCCCTTCGAAACTATCGCGGATTCGTGCGATCAGTTCAAAAAACTGCGGACTGTTTCTCATCTCGGCGGTACGCGGACGCGGCAGAGGAATATCAACCACCGAGGACAGCCGTCCCGGATGCGGGGATAACACAAATACCCGGTCAGAGAGAAAAATAGATTCAGGAATACTGTGTGTAACGAATACTACGGTGCTTTGAACCTTGCTCCATACAGACAGAAGCTCTTCATTAAGCCGTTCGCGGGTAAACTCATCCAGCGCCGAGAACGGTTCATCCATTAGCAAAATCTCAGGTTCCATGGATAAAGCTCTGGCGATGGCAACCCGCTGCTGCATGCCTCCGCTGAGCTGCCAAGGATATTTATCCGCAAAGCTCTGCAAGCCGACCAGCTCCAGCAGCTCCAGCGCCTTCTCTTCACGCACGGATTTCTTGATCCCCATCATTTCCAGCGGGAGTGTAATGTTGTCTTTGACCTTTCTCCAGTCATAGAGTACAGGACTTTGAAAGACGATGCCGTACTTCTGGGCCAGCCTTGCTTCTTTAGCACTTTTACCGGCCACAGTGAGGCTGCCGCCTGTCGGTTCAATGAGATCAGCCATCAGCCGCAGAAGTGTTGTTTTGCCGCATCCGGAAGGTCCGAGCAGCGACACAAATTCTCCCTTGGCAATATCAAGACTAACCTGATGAAGCGCCAATACATCTGCCGTTTCCGTTTGATACCTCATTTCAATATTTTCCAATTTAATTTCAGGAATTTCCGTCACTATTGTTGACATCCCTACTCCCCCTATTCCTGAATCAATTAATAATGTTACATTATATAACGCAGTTAAGCTTTAATTTCGAGATATACTCCCTTTCATGTAGCTTTAACTAACATGTTACACTTTGCACTCCATTCTCACATTAGACAAAAAGTAAAATACCTCTGCCGAAATTCCGTCATTATGTCCATAGCTACATGTTTTAGGAGAACACGAGTACTTCGACATCCATCCCCATCGCGGAATGGAGACCGTTACGTATGTAATTTCCGGCCAAATTGAGCATTATGATACGCATAGTGGTGAAGGCGGGGTGCTGAAACCCGGGGATGTGCAATGGATGACAGCAGGAAGCGGTGTCGAGCATAATGAAGTACCTTCAGAGGGAGTTACCGCGCATTCCCTTCAATGCTATACAGTGACGCAGGATTTGCCTGGCACCTACAATGGATTTATTTATGTTCTTGAAGGCAGTGGGACATTTGGGCAAAATAACATCATGGCTTCCAAAGCCCAGGTATTGTGGTTAGAAGAAGGCGGCAGTGGAGAAAGCGAAGTTGACATCACCGCCATCAACCCGCTGCGGGTATTGCTGTATGCAGGTGAACCACTTAAAGAACCGGTGGTCGCAAGGGGGCCGTTCGTAATAATATCACTTCATCCCGGCCATGAAATATTCCAGTCCCTGAAGTAAATCCTTCGGGAGCTCTTCCACCTTCAGATATGCCTTCATCTCGAGCACAACCCGCTCGCGGTCATGCCCGAATACATCTACTATGCGGGCCAGCCGCTCCCAAGGGGACAGGTCTTTGCGGAATTCCTCCTCATTCATGGGGATTCCGTGAGACTCTACATACCACGCAGCCTTATAGTTGTACGCCAGCCCGAGCAGCTTCAGGAAGCCGGTACTGCTGTATTTACGCGGGCCGCCATAAACAGAGGGACCAAGGGCATCTCCAAGGAACAAAATACGCTCCTCTTTAACATACAGAAAACAGGAATCCCCCGCATGATCTCCACCTACATGAACCAGCTCACAAGCGATTCCGCCAAGGTCAATCGAAATGCTGTCTTTAAACAAAATATCCGGCTCCAAAATAGTGATGGCCCGCTTCTCCCCGAATTCCTTGCGGATATCGGCAGCGCTTTCGTTACTAAGGATGCCTTCTGCAATAAGCTGCTCCAGACAATCATCCGACCAGTCCAGCCCCACCAGGTAGGCAAGTGCTTTAGCGGTCTTTTCATGAGCTACTGCGGGCAAATTCCAGGCCGACATGCCAAAAGTATGATCCCAGTGCCAATGCGTCAGCGCCAGTATATCCGGCTGTTTATATCCCCTTTTGGACAACTCATCCCGGAACAGCTCCGCGTGAGCCGGAGAATTGCCCGCATCCATCAAAAGCGTACGTCTGTCCCCCATCACCGCTGCCAAAATAGGACGATCCGTATCATGCTCTGCGTGCATAATCATTACGCGCTTGCTCAACTGCTGAAACTTATGCTCCATAGGTAGCTCCCTTTAACGGTAAATTTACCTTCATGTTGCATGAATCCGGGGCTGAAATCAACTGCGATGTTTTTCAGACCTTGCTTTCAGTTTAATAAGGAATAGCTGAACTTTCATACAGATTCTATGACATGCAGAAAAGAGAGATAGACAGTTCTTTTTATGCGGTGCAGCCCGTTAAAAATTATGCCAAATGGGTAGACCAGACACCGGACGGCTTCAGCTTCATTGTTAAGGCCTATCAGGGAATGACCGGACATTTGCGCGGCAAGAAAAATTATTTCGAGACCCAAGAGGAAATGTTCAAAGCCTTCCACACCTCCATTCAACCGGTTATAAGCGGCGGCAAGCTGGCGATGGCCTTATTCCAGTACCCGCCCTGGTTCGATTGCACCAGAGAAAACGTTGAAATCCTGCACGAAACGAAGGAAATGATGCTGGATGTGCCCTGTGCGCTTGAATTCCGCAATAGCAGCTGGTACAGCCCCGAATTTCGGGACAAGACACTTCAGCTCATGGAACGGGAAGATTGGATTCATACGGTTGTGGATGAACCGCAGGCAGGGTCAGGCACCGTGCCTATTGTCGCTGTGGCTACTTCGCCGGAGACCACTTTGGTGCGCATGCATGGCCGTAATGTCAGCGGCTGGCATCAGAACAGTCATCCCGACTGGCGCAAGCTGCGTTACCTGTACCGATACAGTACCGAAGAGCTTCAGGAGTGGCGGGACCGTCTGCTCCAGCTTGAGAAATCCTCCAAAAATGTGTATGTAGTGTTTAACAATAATTCAGGCGGCGATGCTACTGATAATGCCAAAGAACTTCAAGGGATGCTGGGGATTGACGACGATGGGACGGCCCCCCGCCAGCTGGACTTATTTTAGAGAAAGCCCTTTTTACATAAAGGTTGCCTGAAGGAGGCCAATGTTGTGAAACGAAACCATACGATGATGCAATTTTTTGAGTGGCATGTTGTCGCGGACGGCAATCACTGGAAACATCTTAGCGAGCTTGCGCCGGAGCTGAAAGCAGCGGGAATTGATTCGGTGTGGATTCCTCCGGTTACAAAAGCAATCACCGCAGAGGATACGGGGTATGGCATTTACGATTTGTATGATCTAGGTGAGTTTGATCAAAAGGGAACCATTCGTACAAAATACGGGACAAAGCAGGAACTGATTGAAGCGATTGCCGAGTGCCAAAAAAATGGCATTGCCGTCTACGTCGATCTTGTTATGAATCATAAAGCGGGTGCAGACGAAACGGAAGTCTTCCAGGTGATTGAGGTGGACCCCAATAACCGCATGGAAGAAATCTCCGAGCCTTTCGAGATCGAGGGCTGGACGAAATTCACCTTTCCTGGACGGGGGGATGAGTATTCCGCCTTTAAATGGGATTTCACTCATTTCAATGGTACCGATTTCGATGCCAAAGAGCAGCGCAGCGGCGTCTTCCGGATTGCGGGCGAGAACAAATGCTGGAATCCAAATGTCGATAATGAATTTGGAAACTACGATTATCTCATGTTCGCCAATATTGATTACAATCATCCGGATGTTCAACGAGAAATGCTGGAATGGGGAAAATGGCTGGTCGATACCCTTCAGTGCAGCGGCTACCGGTTGGACGCGATCAAGCATATCAACCATGATTTCATCAAAGAGTTCGCAGCGGAGATGATCAGGAAGCGCGGGGAAGATTTCTATATTGTCGGTGAATTTTGGAATTCCGACTTAAACGCATGCCGTGAATTCCTGAATACCGTCGATTATCAGATTGATTTATTCGATGTGGCGCTACATTACAAGCTTCACTCCGCTTCCTTAGGTGGCAGGGATTTTGATCTTACCCAAATTTTCGAGGACACTCTAGTACAGACCCATCCCTCCCATGCCGTTACCTTTGTCGACAATCACGACTCGCAGCCTCATGAGGCCCTCGAATCGTGGGTAGAGGACTGGTTCAAACAAAGCGCCTACGCGCTCATACTGCTCCGTCAGGATGGGTACCCTGTTGTTTTCTATGGCGATTATTTCGGGATCGGCGGACCCTCACCCGTGGATACCAAGAAGACAGCCATTGACCCCCTGCTCTGTGCCCGCTATCAAAAGGCATACGGTGAACAGGAGGATTACTTCGATCATCCCAACACGATCGGTTGGGTTCGCCGCGGAGTTGAAGAATTCGAGGGCTCAGGCTGTGCGGTCGTTATTTCCAACGGCGACGAAGGCGAGAAGCGGATGTTCGTAGGCGAACACCGTGCCGGTGAAGCCTGGATGGATTTCACCCATAACCGGGAGGGTGCCATAACCATTGAAGAGGACGGCTGGGCAACCTTCACGGTGAACGGAGGCAGTGTCTCGGTTTGGGCTCTTCCCGCTCCCCTCGAAGAAGATGGAGCCTGCGTGAAGAATGATGAGGTAAATAATACAGCAGAGGTTAAAGAGTAATCTTACACTGCCAGATGAAAAGCCTCCTATCTGCTAAAGAACAAGCAGATTAGGAGGCTTCACGATGAATACAGCTTCTTATTGTGACTCTATTTAACGACGACCAGTCAGCGTCTCCTCATCCGCAGACCAAACAACTGCGTTGCTGTTCAAGATGCGTTCTATAGGATACACCTTCCACACAGCCGTTACGACGGCTGCACTCAGGACGGCTTTTATCAGATCACCCGGCAGGAAAGGCCACATTCCCGCAGTCAGCGCTTTCGACAGAGAGTCCATATGCGTGGCGTAAGCCAGCCAGGCCACCCCGCCCGGATACACCAGCAAAGAGCCAAAGACAAAATGGACGGCAAGCAGCTTGAAGAAAGTATACTTATTCTGACCCATGCGCTGAGCAAACCATCCGATCAGAAAGGCTGCGAATGGCCAGGATAAAATATATCCGGCCGTTGGTCCAGTCAGTACGGACATGCCGCCTCTACCGCCCATAACCGGAAATCCGGTGGCGCACAGTCCGATAACGATCAGCACGGCTAAAGTCCCGTAGCGGGCGCCAAGGATCGATCCGATCAGCATAACCGCCAAGGTCTGCATCGTAATCGGCACAGTTGTAAAGGGCAGAGTGATTTTCAAATAGCTCAAAGATATCATAACTCCGGCGAATAAAGCACTAAATATTAAACCCCGAATAGACCATTCTTTCATAGTAGAGTAATCCCTCCATTTTTTAAGGATCACTATATCATCCCTCATTACATACATCAATCAATAAATATTTGCTATAATCGAAAACAAATGTTGATTACAGCTACAGGGAAGCAGGCACAAAGATGATTCAAGCACACAACCTAACGTTATTCTTCCGGGACGGACAGCAAAAGCTGCCTGTCCTGCAAGGAATCGATCTGCATATCCGGCGGGGTGAATGGCTTGCGCTTACCGGCGCTAACGGGTGTGGGAAATCGTCGTTCATCCGCACCTTAAATGGTCTGCTCACGCCTTCCGGGGGAAGTCTGACCGCTGCCGGCCTTGATATGCGTGCTCCCGAAAACCGGAGGGCTGTCAAAGAGCGCATTCAGCTTGTATTCCAGAACCCGGAATCGCAATCTATCGGCTCCACACCTTCCGAAGACATCGCATTCGGGCTGGAGAACCGGGGCGTACCCCGGAAGGAGATGCGGGAGCGAATCGGGGTGCTTTTGGAACAAGTGGGCTTGGCTCACAAAGCGGGGGACGACATTGCCACCCTTTCCGGCGGGGAACGCCAGCGGCTTGCCGTTGCCAGCTGTCTCGCTCTGGATGCCGGGATGATTATATTCGATGAGGTTACATCCATGCTCGACCCTGCCGGACGCAGGGACATCTTCTCCCTCGCCCGCAAGCTGTGGAATCAGGGAACAACCGTGCTTTGGGTTACCCAGCGCATGGAGGAACTGTGTGAAAGTCCGCGAATTGCAGTGATGGAGGCAGGCAAACTTATTTATGACGGAGAACCTCGTACGTTATTCTATGAATCTTCTCTTCCGGGTAGCCTGGGCTGGGATCTCCCGCCTGCCATTGGCATTGGGCACTTGCTTAAGGCTCAGGGCTGGGCCGACGAGCTGCTGCCCCTAACAGAAAATGATCTTGAGGGAATACTATGATGATTCAGTTAGAGGATGTTTCTTTTTCTTATGATCAAAAAAGGGTGCTGCATAACATCAGCCTCGACATCGCCGAAGGCGGACTAACCCTGGTCTGCGGTGTGACCGGCAGCGGCAAGTCAACCCTGCTCCGCCTGCTGTCCGGGCTGGAGAGACCGGCTTCCGGCAGTATTATCTATCGGCAAAATGATGAAAATCCCTTCGTTTCCATGGTGTTCCAGCAGCCGGAGACCCAGCTGTTCGCCAGCAGTGTATATAAGGATATCGAGTATGGCCTGGAGCAGCGGGAAGTGCCTAAATCCCGGCGGCCGGAGCTAATCCGCAATGCCATGGAGCAGGTGGGACTTCCGTATGATCCATTCAGCCAGCGGTCTCCCTTTCTGCTAAGCGGCGGCGAGAAACGGCGGCTCTGTATCGCCGGAGCTATTGCCTCACCCCCAGGTTTGCTTGTACTGGATGAGCCCACAGCAGGCCTCGATCCCCCGGCAGTCCGCGGTTTACTGGACACGCTTCAGGATTTGCGCCGATGCGGGCTGACCCTTGTCATCGGCACCCATGATTTGGACAGTTTCTTCCCGATTGCCGATGAGGTCATTGTGATGACACAGGGTACCGTTCATTATCAAGGTCCTGTGGCACCACTAACCGCCGATCCGGACAAGCTGGGTACTGCCGGTCTGGAAACTCCGGCTTATGCCCGAATGGGTCAAAAGCTTATTGCACAAGGACGCCTTTCGTTTATTCCGGATAGCCCCGAGAGCTTGCTTAGGGAGCTTGAGTCCCAGACTTTTCCTGTTCCATGCAGCAGCAACAGAAAGTTGGCTGAGGATAAGTACAGCAAGGAATACATAACATTAGCACGGAATGAGAGGGACGGGGAGCTTTCTGCTGCGGAACCGCCGAGTAACATTTCCGGACGGATATCGCGCTGGCAAGGTCTTGATCCACGCGTAAAATGGCTGGGAATGGTATTATGGTCGCTGGTGATTCTGGGGATGAATTCTCTGCCGCCCCTACTGCTTGCAGCAGGACTTATTGCCGCATTGATCCGGTCTGCCGGCATTTCCTGGAGAAGAACAGCGGAATTCTTTCAGCCGTTTCTGATCATGTTTCTGTTTCTTTGGCTTCTGTCGTCCGTTTCCTTTCAAAAAGCCGATTGGCAGCTTGGTCCCGTTGGTATTTCCTACTCGGGTGCTGTTCAGGGGGGACTAAGCATTCTGCGGTTTGTGCTGCTGATTGCGCTCGGATTTCTCTTTACGGAGACGACCACCGGCGCCCCGCTGCGCGAAGCCTTGGAGTGGGCGATTACCCCTCTGAAAAAGCTAGGTATCCGCACGCGGAATTGGTCACTCGCCGTCTCGGTCACCCTGCAGTTTGTTCCCTGGATTCTCCGCAAATTATCCCAGCTGCAATTGGCGCTGAGATCGCGCGGACGCCAGAGGAACACGTCCAAACGCTGGACGCCAAGGCAAATCTCCCTGTTAATGGTGCCTCTGCTTATTCTGGTCATCGGAATGGGCGATGAGCTGGCGACAGCCATTGAGTCGCGCGGCTATGATCCCGCGAAGGAACGAACCGCCTGGTATGTCCTGATCTGGCAGCGCAGCGATACATTGGCGCTGATCTTTATCCTGCTGACAGCAGCCGTATTGTGGTTAATCTCCTGAGTGGCTGCTGCCTGGACTCAAGCTCCAGCTGGCAATATACTCGGTATGTTGGTCTTTAACGTTTAACTGCGGGTCGTTTATGACCCAGGAACCCTTGATTCCCAGTTCGTAACGGACCAGATCGAAATTACAGGCGGCAATACCGATGTCGATCCGCTGCATCTCAAATCCCAGCTTATTGCCGCTGTAGTTAGGGGTATGAACCAAGTAAAAGTGTACCGTCCTCCGGTCTCCGGACAGCACTATTCTCCAAGGCTGCTTGTTGGAGGCAGACGGCCCCAGCCTTACCATTTCCAGCGGAGATACCAAAGCTCCGGCCGCTTCCCGGGTCAATGGCGTCTCAAAGTCAGAATCATAAAAAAGCTGCTCCCATGGCTTCTTGTTGTCGGCTTTGACTACATAGCGCAAGGTAGTATCTAGCAGCCGCTGTTTCTCCCGGGCATAACCGACGGGGGTGATGCAGGGGATAATTTCATCCTGTCCCAGTTCAATCTCACGCGCGAATGAATTGCGGTTAAACGTCCCGCCAACCCAGCAGGTACCCAGGTTGAGTCCGGTCAGATACAGAATAAGCTTGTGGAAAATATAACCGAACTCTACCAGCGCCTTTTTCTCATTTTTGATCCGGCCAACCAGATATGCCTGCGGATTCTGTATTAATCCGTACGCTCCAAGCTTGATTCCTTTTTCCCCGTTATCGCCTTTGGCCCAAATCCATTCGATATTCGCTTTCCCTCCGAACAGTCCGGTCAGATTCTCTTCAATCTCCAAATAAGCCAAAACCGCATGGTAGATTTCCCCGTCAATAGGCGTGGACTCATAGGCCCTTACAGATTTACGCTTTTCAATAATTTCGATGACCGAGCTTCCCATACGTTCACACTCCCCTAGTATTATTTATTATACAAAAAGATGTCCCCGCATAACGCAGAAGCCATCTACTAAGTATCTATAGTATTTATTCCTCGATCTTAATTGCGGCCGGTTTAGTATCTCCGATTGAGCCTGGGGGAGCAGCTGCTCCGCATGCCCTGAGCCGTATACATCGGCTGTATCAAAGAAATTAACGCCGCTGTCTATCGCCTTCTCCAGGCCTTTTAACGCATCGATATCGCTGGAGCCTCCCCAATCCTCGCCGATCCCCCATGTCCCGAAGCTGACCTCACTGATTGAAAGTTCTGTATCTCCCAACTGCCGGTAATTCATGTCTCCGTTACTCCTGCTTACGGGTTCTGCGATTGACCAAAGTGACACTCAGTAGAATAATAACAAGTCCGATGATAGTGTTCAGGTAGAGTGCTTCCTTCAGAAAAAGGACGCCCCACAGGATGCCGAAGATCGGAACAAGGAAGGTAACACTCAACGTCTTCACGGCACCTACATTTTGAATTAGACGAAAATACATTAAATAGGCCACAGAAGTACAGAGCAAAGATAAGCCAAGTACGGATAAAACGGCAGAAGCAGGCGGCAGGTGGCGCGGAAAATAAATTACCGCGAGCGGCAGCAGCACAACGCTGGCTCCGAGCTGCTGTCCGATGGCAAGCGTCAGCGGCTCTATTCCTTTACCGGCATGCGAAGCATATAAACCGCCGAAGCCGTAAGATAAGGCGGCCCCGAGCGAAAATACTACGGAGGCAAGGATTTTGCCCTCCATAGGGACCGGACTCCAGCCGACCAGAACAGCGACTCCGGCAAGCCCGATGACAAGACCTGCGCTCTTGGACCAACCGGGTTTTTCCTGTCCCATACCCCAGGCCGCAAGCGCCGTGAACATCGGTGTCGTTGCATTGAGGATGGCAGCCAGAGAAGCGCTCAAATGCAGCTCAGCCATACTAATCAGCGTGAAGGGAAGCGCGGCATTCAGCCCGCCGAGAATAAGGAAGGCCTTCCAATGCCTCAGGATTCCCGGCTTAAGCCCGCGCAGAAAAGCAAATAACAGCAGAGCAGCCGCTGCCAGACTTACACGCAGCTCCGTCGTAAAGACCGGACCGAAGGCCGGAGAAGCAATTCTCATGAATAAGAAGGAAGCGCCCCAAATCAGGGCCAGTGATAATAAGGCAGCCAAATCTTTACCTCTCATATCAGGCTTTACCCCCTCTTACCAGAAAACTATACGCCGCAATGGAGCAAATGCCCGCAGAGGCAATGACAATCGCCATCGGGAGCGCGGTTTCTCCACCGCCAAGACCCACTAACGGAGCCACACTACCGCCAAGCAGCAGCGGCAGCAGTCCAAGCAGCGCCGAAGCGCTTCCTGCGGTGTCCCCTTGATCCTGCATCGCCAGTGAGAAACTGGCCGCCCCAACCATGCCTACACTGGAAACAACGGCAAACAAACAGATGAGGATGGGCGCAAGCCCTCCCCCGGCCAAAACCGTAACCAGCAGCAGCACACCGCCGGATGTACAAAGCAGCAGGCCGCTGAGCAGGAGTTTGCGCTCACCCACTCGACCGGATAATCTGCCGGCAACCTGCCCGGACAGAATAATGCCCACTCCATTCATGGCGAAGATCAGACTGTACATTTGGGGCGAGACGCCAAAAATATTCTGCAGAACGAAGGAAGACCCCGAGATATAGGCAAACATTGCAGAAGTAACAAAACCCTGCGATAAGGCATAGCCCATAAATTTCGCATTGCCCAGCAGGGAGCGGAAGGTTCTGAGAGTGCCTTTCAACCCGTTACTGGACCGCCTCTCCTTCGGCAGTGTCTCCGGCAATCGCAGTAAAATAGTAGCAAAAAAGAGAAGTCCGGCCACAAACAGCACCACAAACACACCCTGCCAGGAAGTTACCCGCAGCAGTTGTCCACCGAGAACGGGCGCCAGGATGGGACCGAGTCCGTTCACTATCATCAGGAGGGAGAAAAACTTGGTCAGCTCAGAGCCGGTATACAGATCCCGGACCGCCGCCCGTGAGATAACCACTCCTACAGATCCGGCCAGTCCCTGGACGAAACGAAGTGCAATAAGAAGCCCGATCGAAGGGACAAAGGCGCAGAGCAGCGATGAGATTGCATAAATCATCATTCCAATGAGCAGCGGAAGCCGGCGTCCATATACATCGCTGAGCGGTCCGGCGATCAGCTGTCCGAGGGCCAGTCCCAGTAAAAAAAAGGTCAAACTTAGCTGCACAAGTGCAGCTGTCGTACCGAAATAGCTGCTGAGCGCGGGCAGCGCAGGCAAATACATATCAATCGACAAGGGACCGATCGTTGCTATGGACCCCAAAATGACTGCCAGCTGCAGTCTCTGCTTCCGTGAAGGAGCAAATGCGGCAGCAGCGTTCCTATCATTCAGTTTCTCTATCATGCAGAATACTTCAACCTTTCTCATGCAACCCTTACGGCCGTTTTTGTATTCTTCATACTACCTGAAAGGGGCTGAAAGATTCAATCCTTTTATCCCCATCCTTTGAGTGTATTTTCAGCAAATGCTATTCATAATAGAGTGCATACTTAGCTTCGTCCTGTTGTTATCCTTGGGGCTATTATTAGATAGATACTTTTTTCTATATAAGTTGAAATTATGAATTTTCTAAAATGGCTTACTCGTAACTACAGTGAATGTTGAACTTCTTGGCCGCTGTTGTCGTAAGAAATTCTTGATGTGTACCGCTGTCCGCGGTTGTAATCCGGAGATCCATGCAACCGCTGCCGCTTTTCGGCAATCGTCCCATCCTCTCTGCTTGGTTCAGCGTAACCCTTAAGGTCCATCTCAAGCATTGCTCTTTGGTTTACTGGCCTTGCCTTGGCGTATGAGCATTAGCAGGAAAAACTCCTTTTAATTCACTTCGTGGGGGCGTAACGTCACCGTTAGAGGGAGAAACTCCCTTTAATTCAGGTAATAAACCGTTCCCAAGAGAATTAAAGGGAAATTATACCACTAAATCCGGCCATAATGAGGAGAACACTCACATTAGAGGGAGAAAATCCCGTTAATTCATTTCGTGGGAGAGTTACGTCTCCATTAAGAGGAGAAATTCCTCTTATTTAATAACCCGCCAACACAGCGGAGGGCCCTACGGGATTCTGGGGCTACGATAGTTTTCGGCTATAACCGCGATCGGAAGACTCCTCCGAACCCTTAGCAGCATGATTCACGATCGGTTAGCCGCTGATTTTGGTTTTGAGCCGGTATTCTAAAATGGTTTTACTCATAATTACAGTGAATGTTGGACTTCCGGCCGCTGTTGTTGTAAGAGGTGGTGAAGGTTATGTGGGATCTGTCCCGCAAAACCAGGTCAAATGAGACACTGCTCCCTGCGGGTACGGCTGCCGCCAGTTAAAGGATTACAACAAGAAGGACCTCCATTATCACTTACTTCAAGTGATAATGGAGGTCCTTTTTAGATTAATGCAGGCAATGAACACAGTTATGCTTATATTAGGTTCCGGATTCACTCCGCTTTTGCAGCCAATGTCTGGCCGCTTCGGCTTCCGCCGCGCTGAGCCGGTGACCCTGGTTGTCCCAGTGCATCGACACCGCTGCCCCTGCCCCTTGCAGCAGTTCCTCCAGCTCCTGGGTCTCCTCCGAAGGAATGAGGGGATCATTCAGGCCCGCTCCGATGAAGACTGCAACCCCGCTCATAGAAGGAAGCGCAAGCCCACGCAGCGGAACCATCGGATGCAGCAGAACCGCAGAGCGGAAGATATCCTTATAATGAAACAGCAGGCTGCCGGCGATATTCGCACCGTTAGAGTAGCCGACAGCAGCCAGTTGATTGGCATCGAACCCGTACTCTGCCGCTGCCTGATCGAGGAATTCCTTGGTCTCACGGGTGCGGAAGATCAGATCTTCTTCATCGAATACCCCTTCGGCCAGGCGCCGGAAGAAACGGGGCATGCCATTCTCCAGAACATTGCCCCGGACGCCCAGTACAGACGAGCCAGGAGACAGCAACTCCGCGAGCGGCAACAGATCATTCTCATTCCCTCCTGTGCCGTGGAACAACACGAGCGTTGGCTTGGTTACGTCCGTACCCTTGCGGAATACATGAATCATCCTTACTTCACCTCTATTTCACGTATTTGAATAGGACTCAGATTCTCTTCGATAGCCGCGCGGTGCGGCTCGAACCAGGACGGTAGCATCAGCTTTTGTCCCAAGGCATCCGGCGCTTCATCACGGGCAAAGCCCGGAGGATCGGTCGCAATCTCGAACAGGATTCCGCCTTCCTCGCGGAAGTAGATGGCATTGAAGTATTGACGGTCCTGAACAGGGGTTGGCTGATAGCCGTGACTTTGTACGCGGCGGCCCCACTCCAGCTGCTCGGAGTCATCTTTTGCCCGCCAGGCGATGTGGTGGACCGTACCTGTGCCTCCTGATCCCTGCGGAACAGCCGCCGCCTTCAGATCTATAATATTACCCAAATCTGCAGTTGTTCTATAACGGATATACCCGTCTCCTTCAGCGATCCGTTCCATTCCCAGCGTACGGCTGAGGGTATCCGCTGTTTTCAGCGGGTCCGTACTGTAGAGGACAGCACCGCCAAAACCTTTGATCGCATGCTGCACAGGAACTCCGGCGAAGGACCACTGGCTAAGCGGACCCTCCTCCCGTTCCACCAGCTCAACCCGCAAGCCGTCGTAATCCGCGAAGGAAAGATAGGCTTCCGAGATTCTGTTTACTTTGGTAACCGCAATCCGGTACCCGGCAAGCCGCTGCTCCCAGAACTCCAGTGAGCCAACAGGCACCGCGTAAGTCGTTACGCCAACCTGACCGCCGCCGATTCTTCCTTTGCGCCCTGTCGACCAAGGGAAAAACGTAATAATGGTTCCCGGTGCGCCGCTTTCATTCCCGAAATACAGATGATACACCTCGGGAGCGTCGAAATTAATTGTCTTCTTCACGAGCCGCAGCCCGAGAATACCGGCGTAGAAATCCGCATTCCGCTGGGCATCGCCAACGAAAGCCGTAATATGATGTATGCCTGCACTTTGAAGCGTCGTCATTATGATTAATCCCCTTTCTTAGTTGAAAAAGAGTGCGTCGAGTGAAATCGAACCCGGGCCTGACAGCGCCACGCCAGCCGCGACCACCAGCAGAATCAGCGGAAACTCATACCCATTAGACGTAGACCAGAAACCGTTGGGACCGTGAACCTTAACAATAGCGCCAAGCATAGTAGCGATAAGCAGCACTGCCGCAATTGGAGTCAATAGACCGGCTGCGAAAAGCAAGCCTCCAACCAGCTCCATCAGACCCGCCAGCACGGCCATGGTAACCCCGGGTTTAATGCCGACCGACTCCATCCAGCCGCCGGTACCTTTCGGGCCGTAGCCACCGAACCATCCGAACAGCTTTTGTGCACCATGCCCAATAAATGCAACCCCGATAACCAATCTTATCAACAATAACCCTACACTAACCATTTTTAATCCTCTCCATTCTCTTTGATTTAATTATCTTAATGTTAAGATATTAGGTAAAAAATTTTTGACTTAGATCCTATTGTATAAGTTTAACTGAAGGCGTGAGTCTTATTGAACACTCTATACGCCTTTGCCCAGCTTTTTCAGCAGCTCTATAGCCTGGTCCTTCTCTTCGGTGTTTAACCCGCCCATAAGCCCATGAATGGAAGAGACATGACGGGGAAATATTTCGTCAAAAAGCTTCCGGCCCGCTTCTGTAATCTCAGCATAAGTAACACGCCGGTCTTCACTGCAAGGCACGCGCTTCAGCAATCCCTTATTCTCCAGCTTATCGATATTGTACGTAATACTTCCGCTCGTAACGAGAATCTTCTCCCCGATCTGCTGCAGCGGAATGCGGGTGCGGTGATACAGCACTTCCAGCACCATGAACTCTGCTGAGGATAGCCCGTGACTCTTCATATCCTTGACCGCCTGATCCATCAGACTCTTGTACGCTTTCGACAATACCACAAATAATTTCAGCGAAGAAGCCTGATCCTTGTCGCTCATTGTTCCACCTCCGATCCTATGTTTGCATGTAAACCTTATGAGATACTTCGGATAATTAATTATCTTTAAGTTAATTATCTTTAAGTTAAGATAAATATATACCTTTGCAGGGGTATTGTCAACGGCTTTTTTGCAAAAAAATGACCTTCGTTTGACCTCGCCTCCAAAACGGCGTATCCTTTTCCTTGCGTATCCAAGCTAAGGGTGCCCATATTTCAGCAGATATTATTCTTATGTATATAAAAGGGAGGCGGAGAATGGACTCACACTTTGGCGATTCCACCGGAGAAGCGGTGGAGGGACGTCGTGTGCTGATCGTGACGGCAGTCGCGGCGGAGCGGGACGCGGTCCTTCGCGGCCTGCAGGGCAGCGACAGGTTCCACGTTGTCGCGGCGGGCGCAGGCACCGCAGCTGCGGCGGCGGGAACCGCCGCGGCGCTGGCAGCCGGGTCCTACGGCTGCGTCATCAGCGCCGGGATCGGCGGCGGGTTCCCGGGGCGGGCGCCCGTAGGCTCGCTGGTCGTAGCCAGCGAGATGATTGCCGCCGACCTCGGGGCGGAGACGCCGGAGGGCTTCCGCAGCGCTGCCGAGCTCGGCTTCGGCAGCGTGTCCGTGCCGGCCGACCCCGGCACGGTGCAGGCGGTTGCGGCCGCGCTCGCAGCGGCCGGGCTTGCGGTAAGCACGGGACCCGTGCTTACCGTCTCGACGGCGACCGGCACGGCAGAGACGGCCGCCGCTCTGGCCGCGCGGGTACCGGGCGCGGCCGCCGAGGCGATGGAAGGCTACGGCGTAGCCGTCGCCGCCCATGCGCTGGGGCTGATGGCGCTGGAGCTCCGCGCCATCTCGAACCCGGTCGGCCCGCGCGACCGGGCCGCCTGGCAGATCGGCGAAGCATTGAATGCACTCGCGGCAGCCGCCGCTACACTATTGGAGGTGCTCAAATGACCGTAACAACCAGCGAGCTTAACATTGCATTCTCTCCTTGTCCCAACGATACCTTTGTATTCCACGCCTTGGCTCACGGACTTGTGCCGGGTGCTCCCAAGCTGAATGTCACCTATGCCGATATCGATATTACGAACGGCCTTGCTGCCGAGGGCAAAGGTCCCGAAGTACTCAAAATCTCCTATGCCGCCCTGCCCTGGGTGCTGGAGCGGTACAAGCTGCTGCCTTGCGGCGGAGCGCTTGGCCGGGGCTGCGGGCCTCTGCTGCTGACCAATGGCGGCTCCAGATCAGCGAAACGTCCGGAAGGGCTGGCCGGACGCAGAATTGCCGTGCCAAGTGAGCGTTCCACCGCATATTTGCTGTTCCGCTTATGGGCAGCACAGCACGTAACGGACGGGATCGGTGAAATTGTCGTCATGCCTTTCGATGAGATTATGCCTGCCGTGCGTGACGGCCATATAGATGCGGGACTTGTTATTCATGAAGCCCGCTTCACCTATCCTTCCTACGGTCTCCATATGCTGACCGACCTCGGCAGCTGGTGGGAAAGCGATACCGGCCTGCCGATTCCGCTCGGCGCCATCATTGCCCGCCGCGATCTCGATACGGAGGCCATTACGGGCTGGATTCGCAGCTCCCTTCAATATGCCTGGGATCATCCCCAGGATTCCAGAGAGTATGTGCTGAGCCACGCACAGGAGCTGGCCCCGGAGGTAGCAAAATCACATATCGATCTTTACGTGAACGACTTCTCCATGAACCTAGGTGACAGCGGCTATGCGGCGATATCCGCCCTGCTGGATCGTGCCGCCGCTGAAGGACTTGTGCCTGTGGTAGATCCCGCGCTGCTTCGGTAGTTGGAAGCTTATAGTGAAACAAAAGAAACGAAGAACGTCCCGTATCCACTCCGACAGAGTGGGCACGGGACGTTTTCTATTTTTCCGGAAGGAATGATCCGATACAGTAGTCCGGTGGCGGCAAGTGATGTGTACAAAAGGCCTGGCTGCTCCCCTCCTATCTCGGCAATCAGGAACGCATTGTCCAGTACGAGTGCGCCTCTCGGCGTGTGTTGGATTATTTTACTTTACAGGAAAAATTCCCTCTAATTCGCTCAATTTCGACGATTTAAGTGAATTAGAAGGAAAAATTCCCCTTAATACTATTAATTTCGGCTGATACCTCGATATAGAGGGAAATATCCCCGTTAATTTTTCTAGGCATTCTGCCCAAGCCTAATTAAAGGGAGAAATTCCATCTATTTTTGCCGAATACCTTAGGGGAGCCCGTTGGTGAGCAGGCGAAGATACCTTGCCTCGCAATGTGCGCCTTACGAAAAAAGGGACTCCCCCACAAGCTTACAGCCCAGGAACAGCCTGCATTCCATCGCGATTTTACATTCCTGCACGCGCGGTACCTTTACCGCTTGTCCGGGAACGGTTGTCAGCCCGGCGAGACTGATTTCACTGATGCCGCTTGGAGCATTGATGGAGGTATGATTCACCTTTTCAATATTCTCCTCATCCACAATATGAACCGCAAACTCCTTGCTGCCCAAAATATTGCGGGAGGTATCCTTCAGCTCCCCGTTCTTCAGCCGTCCACACGAGAACATAATCATGGGCGGATCATTATTGACGATGTTGAAGAAACTAAACGGTGCTGCGTTGACGATCCCATTTTCATCCACCGAAGTCACAAAGGCAATCGGTCTGGGCACAATACTGCCGATCAGCAATCTGTAATTATCATGCGCCGACTGCTCATCCGTACGGATAAACATAATAATCCCCCTTAGTTACCTTTAGTACTCAGCCTGCTTTTCCAGGACTGGACGTCCAATCTTTACATTCACCAGAATAATACTGCACACAATAAGCACCAGCCCAACAACAAGATTCCAAGTGATCCGCTCGTTCAAAAATACCACACTTGAGCCTATGGAGATTAACGGGATCAAAAAGGTGAATGAACCCACCTTGCTCGCTTCCCCCTCATTAATCAGCTTGAAATACACCAGCCAACCCAGGGCAATTACAAATATAGCAATAAATAACGTATTCGCTATAAATTCAGAGTTCCAGCTAATATCGGACCACTGCTCCGAGAAGCTTCCGGTAATCAGTAAAAGCACGCCTCCGATCAGAATCTGCATTGCAGTCATCCACAGCCTATCGACACGGATTGCGTTTCTCTTCATATACACGGTTCCGAGCGCCCAGCTCAGGGCACTGGCCAAGGCAAGCACAATCCCCCATAAGGAGACACTTCCTGTAAATCCCCCCATGCTAAGTGAAACTACGCCTAAGAAGCCAATCAGCAAACCGGCAATTTTCAATCCATACATCGTTTCCCCAAGCCACATCCAGGAAAATACACCGAGCAGAACCGGCTGCAGGAAGACAATCGCGGAAAAGAGTCCGGCAGGTACGTACTGCAAACCGATCGTCTGAAATCCATAATAAAAGACGATGCTTAATATAGCGGAGGTTAAATAGATTGGCCACCGCTCTTTTAAGTGAAGCTCCTTAATCCTTGGCAGGGCAAACAAGGTGAGAAGAATTCCTCCTATAATCGTTCTGAGCCCCGCAAACAATATAGGTGGTGCATAAGCTAAGGCGATTTTGGATATAGGCCAATTAATACCCCATACCGTTACTAGAAATGTAAGATAAATAACCGTTTTTCTTTGGGACTGCGGCATAGGGACACTCCTTGTCTTAAGTTTATCCCCTATGATACGACAACTTCCGTCATAAACAAAATAAATGTTCCCCAAAATGAATTATACTTGAGATATCATACCGGATTTGCTATGCCTACTAAAAAGGAGTGATTCCCCTGAAATTTCATCAGCTTGGAAACAGTGGACTTGAAGTATCCCTGCTTGGACTTGGTACCAATGCCTTCGGGAAACGGGCCGACCCAAAAACTTCGATACAGATTATTGACGCTGCTCTAGATCAGGGCATTAGCTTTATGGATACGGCCAATATTTATGCAGGATCAGAATCCGAGAGAATTATTGGATTGGCTCTGGAAGGCAAGCGTCAGAAGGCAGTTCTGGCAACCAAAGCCGGACTGGTCAAAAACCCGGGCCCGAACGGGAGCGGCTATTCACGTTATCATCTCATGCAGGAGCTGGAAGACAGCCTCCGCCGCTTAAAAACGGACTATGTAGACCTGTATCAAATCCATACTTTTGATCCCCGTACTCCACTTGAGGAAACGTTGCGGGCATTAGACGATATGATCTCCTCAGGGAAGGTACGCTACATTGGCGCCTCCAACTATACGGCCTGGGAATTGATGAAAGCCCTCAGTATCAGTGAAGCGAGAAACTTCTCCCGGTATATATCCATCCAGTGCAGCTACTCCCTTGCCGACCGTACTCCTGAAAATGAACTCCTCCCGCTCTGCCAGGATCAAGGTGTCGGTATAATTCCCTATTTTCCACTTGCCGGCGGCATTCTGACCGGAAAATACAATACTGGCGGAGCAGCTCCCGCTGGGTCCAGAGCGGATACAGACCCCAACTTTTCCAGATTCCTCTCCGATAGCCGCATTCAGCTGGGGGAGACGGTAGGGCAGATCGCCACAGAGCTTGGGCATTCTCCTACCGCCCTGTCATTAGCCTGGCTTATGAGCAGACCTGCCGTTTCCACTGTTATTGTGGGCGCCACTAAGGTCGCACAACTCCAGGAAAACTTAAAAAGCGTCTCTATTGCATTGGATTCGAATACACTGGAAAGACTCGATCAGGCCAGCAGCTCCTTTCGTTATGGCGAGCCGTTCGCCTTTTACCGTCTGCCGAAATAAGGCAATCCCAACGCCTATCCAAATAGTGAATGGAGTGTTTTTCAGTGTCACAACTGACTTCCCGTAATATAGAGGACATGCTTGAGGAACATAAGCAGTTTTTTGATGGCGGCCATACCAAAGAAGCTTCCTTTCGGATTCAGCAGCTGCAGAGATTGAAGGATGCCATCCGCCGCAATGAAAGCCGAATCATTTCCTCCTTGAATCAGGATTTGCATAAAAGTGAGTTTGAGGCCTACGCCAACGAAATTGGCTTTGTGCTGGACAGTATCGGATCTGTGCTCAAGAAGCTGAAACGGTGGATGAAGCCGGTGAAGGTCCGATCACCGCTGCATTTATTTCCGTCCAAAAGCTATACACTTAGCGAGCCTTATGGAACCGTCCTTATCATAGGCCCTTATAATTATCCGTTTCAATTGCTCATGGAACCGCTGATCGGAGTTATGGCCGCAGGCAACTGCGCTGTCCTGAAGCCTTCGGAGAGCACACCCACGGTCTCGGCTGTCATTCGGGAAATGATCGGTGAAACCTTCGATAAGGCATACATACGGGTCGTGGAAGGCGAGAAAGAAACGACCTCTCTGCTTATTCATACTAAGTTTGATTATATTTTCTTCACCGGCAGCGTGCCTGTGGGCAGGATAGTGATGGAGGCTGCAGCCAAAAACCTCACTCCCGTAACCCTGGAACTCGGCGGGAAAAGCCCTGTCATTGTCGATAAGAGTGCCAATCTGGATCTGGCGGCCAAACGCATCGTCTGGGGGAAGCTGATCAATGCCGGCCAGACCTGCATCGCCCCGGATTATTTACTTGCCCATCAGGAGATCGCAGGTGAGCTTATCACCAAAATAAAGCACTATATCACTGCTTTCTACGGTTCGGATGCGCAGAACAATCCCGATTACGGCCGGATCGTGAATGCCCGGCAAGTCCAAAGACTCGCCGAAATCCTGAAGCGTGATCAGGAGAAGGTAATTATGGGCGGTAAAGTCGTACAAGAGGATCTTTATATCGAGCCGACGCTCCTTTACCCTGTGAACTGGGATAATGCCGCTATGGAGGATGAAATTTTCGGACCGATTCTCCCCATTTTGGAGTACCGCCATCTGAATGAAGCCATCCAGACCATTAAGGATCATCCCAAACCGCTGGCGTTATATCTGTTTACAGAGGACAAAGGCGTTGAACAAGAGGTTCTGAGCAAAGTTTCATTCGGGGGAGGTTGCATTAACGATACAATCTCCCATATAGCCAGCCCTAACCTGCCCTTCGGCGGAGTTGGCGGCTCGGGAATTGGCGCTTATCACGGCAAGCACAGCTTCGATCTCTTCTCCCACCGCAAAAGCATCGTAAAAAGAAGCACAAAGATTGACTTCGGGGTCGTGTATCCCCCTTACGGAAACAAGGTGAAGCTTGCGCGTAAACTATTGAAATAAAAACCAAGCAAAAAAGGCCATCCCATCGGATGGTCTTCTGGTCTTCTACCTTTAAGAGACTGCAGCTTCACTCTCTGGCACTTCGGATTCATGTAGAATTCTTATGTATTTAGGAAATATATATCCGTAAAAGACGGAAAATCCGATCAGCATGAAGCCTAAAAATAAGAATAGCGATCCGACAGATACGAAAGCCGGAAAAACAAAATAGAGAACCAATAAACTGGTAACCTGTGACATTACGATAAGCGGAGTCATGAGCCCCCCGACTCTCCCCATTTTCTGAGGTTCAACAAGGGCAGGCAGCCAACCCCCAATCCCCATATTAATTAAGGGAAGAAAGAACGCTATAGCGAACATGCACAGTAGAAACATAATAACATGGGTCGAAAATGCAATCACTACAGTAAACAAGCCGGTAGTAAATAATCCCAGAATAATTAACTGGTATGGTTTTAACCTTCGCGCCACTAACGCAACTATGTAGCTACCTAGAATAATCCCCAAGCCTACAGCAAAACCTTCATACATCACGATCGTTTCATAATTGCCGGGCGCTAATTTATATTTCAACAAAAATATAGGCAATAGCGCAAAAAAGGAATTCAGCACGCCAAACACCAGGCAGCCGGACAAAAGTATTTTGATCACCTTGTTCCCCAGCGCATATTGCAGACCTTCTTTATAATCACTTACTATTGAGGATAGATGAAGATCCTTCCAAGTGGATTCACCATTAGGCAACAGCAGTTTTTTATCAAATGTACAGGACAGAATCAGCGAACCGGCCAGAATAAAGGAAATGGTGTCTATCAATATAGCACCCGTTACTCCGCACAACCAGAATATAAAAACCCCCAGAGATTTCCCGAATAGATCAAGTGAGCTCTTTAACATTTGGTTTAGCCCGGATGCCACAATATAATCCTCTTTCGATAGAACGCCTTGAACAAGCGACGCTTGCGCAGGGTTAAAGAAGAAGTGGACCGAAGTTCTTAGGAACAAGCATATAAAAATGAACGGAATAGATTTCAAGATAACAGCAAGCATCAAAAGTACCGACACACCTGCACTACAGTACAGACTGTAGGCGGCAAGCTTTTGACGATTAAACCGATCCGTTACGACTCCCACAAAGGCAAACACTAGCAAAATGGGAAGAGCGGACATAAGCTCTGAAAGTGTGGTCAAAAAAGGCTTCTCAGAGAAACTCCGCAATAGATAAACTATAAAAGCCGTAGCCCCAATCATCGTACCCATCTCCGAAACAAAGGAGGCGAAGAGTAGACGGCTGTAGTTTTTGTTTTTTAATAGCTTGATGAATTGTTTCATAAACAAACTTACCTTCCTAAAGTCAATATGTATAAAATAGTCTTTATTCCCATTTATACTATAATATCTTAAAAAGGGTTTGATTACCATTAGTTAATTTGTCGTCGAATGGATATCGTCATTACACAAAAAAAGCCACCCGCTGGATGGACTTCTTTGTCTATTTCTTTAAAATCCCGTCTAAAATCAATGCTTTTTCGAAGAGATCAACAAGGTGCGAATCATAGTGAATTCCGGACAATCTCTTTAATTCTGCCATAGCTATGGTAGGATCAAGCCCTTTACGATACGGTCGGTCGGATGTCATTGCATCGAAGGTGTCAGCGATTCCTATAATCTTTGCCTCCAGCATAATATCATCCTCCTTAATACCGTAAGGATATCCTGAACCATCCAACCGCTCATGATGCTGAAGAATAATATGGCTAATATTAGTGTAGTAAAGATCTTTAACCATAACGTATCCATCATAGGAATGCCTTTTTATGATGTCAAACTCCTCTTCCGTTAAACGTCCGGACTTATTGAGTATCTCCTCCGGAATATTAATCTTCCCCACATCATGAAATACGGTTGCTAAATATAGATCCTCCAGACGATCCTTTGAGAGCTTTAGCATTCTGGCTATCTTGAATGAATATTCCTGCACTCTGCAACTATGTTGGTACGTGTAATTATCCTTTTCCTCAACTTGCTTAACAACACTGGTTAATTTCACTATTCTGTGGCTAAGCAAATGAAAGGCAGGTTGAGTAGTATACCACAAAATTTTCATATCTGTTAGCGCACTAAAAAAAACCGATTCCTGCAAATGTTGAACATAAAAATAATCGCTTTGTTTTAATGTTATATTTTCATCATCGTTTTTATAGATGCACTCGCCTTCAAGTATGTAGAAAAATTCCATCGTTTCAGCTTCTTCAGCAGGATGCACATAAAACATTTTGCCTTGCTTAATCGTTTGGAAAATCACTTCCGAGCCATCACCTCTTGCTAATAGTGAAAAGTCGGAGTCGCCATGCTTTTCTGTTTCAATTCTATCTCCGCCTTTTCCTAGTTTCAGGCCCGTCATGTGCAAATTCCTTTCTTATAAGCCGACTACCAACGGATCAATCCAAACACTCTGATCGGCCAGCTTCACCAATACCCAAGTGCACTCTGCCTTAACACCAAGTTCAGCGGCTTTTTGGATCGCTTCGTTGGAGATTTCCAAGGTTTCATCATATAGCTTTGTAATGATTTCGTTTAATTGTTCGTTATATTTCTCTGTGCGTTCCGCCAGTTTTGAAGGCTCAATGTCCTTGATATCGTTCAAATATTTTTTCTGCAGCGAATCGGCCTTTTCAACCGCCTTTTCGATCTTCTGGTTGATTTCATTGTTAGCTTTCTCAATAATCTTTAACGCTTCCTGCTGATCTTTAGTAGGAGCTTCATTTGTTGCAGCAAACACGGAAGTACTCACTAGAAATAAGGCCAAAATCATAATGGAGCCGCTTGCCAATAATTTTTTTAACATATACGCCATCCCTTCTAATTATCAAACTCTTTTTATATTATTATAGTATGGGTTGGGCATGTTTACCAGTTATAAACCTCCTAATTTATAATAATCTTTATGAATATTTATGCTAGATAAATTGAACTGGAGATTAACTATAAGGAGTCGGCCGTAACTGCGGGGAATGTTTGGACTTCCGGCCGCTGTTGTCTCCAAATTTCTTAAATTATCCCGCTTTTCGCGGATGAAATCCGGAGACAAAGGCGGTCGCTACCGCTCCTACAGTTCCAAACTTCCCCTCCCGTTACTTCTCACTCTGTTGTCGTTTTGCCAGTTCATTTTATATAGAACTTAGTTTTGATAATTCGTTGCCACCCGTTTCTTGATCCAGCCCTCAACCTCCGGTTCGGGAATCGGTTTGCTGATATAATAGCCTTGGACTTTATCACAATTCGTCCGTTTGAGAAAAGCAAGCTGCTCCGCCGTTTCAACACCTTCGGCAGTAACTCTGAGACCCATATTATGGCCAATGGTTACGATCGAGCTGGCCAGTGACATGTTGTTCGGCGCATCGATACGGTCGATAAAGGATTTATCTATTTTCAAGGTGGTTATCGGCAGCTCCTTCAAATAACTAAGCGAGGAGTACCCTGTCCCAAAGTCATCCAGAGCAATTCTAATTCCCTTATCTCTTAACATCTTGAGCTTCTTACTGATCGCTTCAAAGGACTCCATAAAGATAGACTCCGTAATCTCCAGCTCCAGATATTGAGGAGACAGCCCTGTATCCTCCAGAACCGCAAGGACGCCATCCGCGAAATCCTCCAGCATTAATTGAATGACTGAAATATTAACCGAGATACGATATCCCGCATAGCCTTTGTCGTGAAGGTCTTTCATAAAGCGGCAGGCCGTCCTCAGCACCCATTCCCCGATCGGAATAATCAACCGGCAATCCTCGGCAATTTTGATAAAAGAAAGCGGGGACACAAATCCGAGCACCGGACTATTCCAGCGCAGCAAAGCTTCAAAACCCCAAATTTCTCCTTTACCCAGGTCAATAAGCGGCTGATAATGCAGGGTAAGCTCATTATTGGCTATTACATTTCTTAGGTGCTTCTCAATAATCATCCGCTCATCGAAATGCTGCTGCATGTTTTGTCCATAAACGACATAGGTTCCTTTGCCCGCCTCCTTCGCTTTGTACATGGCGATATCGGCATTTTTCAGCAGCTCTTCCGCATTGCCTCCATTCTCAGGATAGGCAGCAATTCCTATGCTTGTTGAGATGTGAACAGTGCTCGCGCCCAGCTGGAAAGGCTCTTTAAAGCCCTGAATCAAAGCCTCCGCATAAGCGGTGGCCTCTTTGGAGCCTGTAATATTCTTAAGTAAAATGACAAATTCATCGCCGCCGAAACGAAAATGCTTGCCTCTTCCATTGTTCAGTCCCAGCAGGCGTTCCCCGACTTTAACAAGCAATTGATCGCCAAAGGTATGCCCCATCGTATCATTGATATACTTGAAGTTATCAACATCCAAAAAGAACAGAGCTGCATGGCCGCCTGAGCGCTTCTCAATGAAGGTTCTCAGCTCCTCCGACAAGGACAGCCGGTTCGGCAGGCCGCTTAACACATCATTATAGGCCAGAAGCCGGTAATTTTCCTCGCTATTCTGTAGCAGTCCCTGATTCTCGACCACCTTGTTATACTGCTCCAGCAGCTCTTCCTGCAGCGCCGTAAGCTCCTCGTAAGTCGATTCCAGCTCCTGATAGCTCATTTGCAGCTGACTTTCATAGACTTTACGATCCGTTACATCAATCATCGACCCGGCAAAACGGATATATTCCCCGCTTGGGCTCCGTAATACTTTACCTCTGGCCTGAAACCATTTATATTCTCCCGATTTGCCAAGCATCCGGTATTCACTGTAGTAGTAGGCCGAGCGTCCCTCCAGATGCAGGGTCCGCTGGCGGTCTTCCTGTTCAATATCTTCAGGATGAAGTATTTTTCTCCACCCGCCATGGGATTCATCCACCTCATCCTTTTCATAGCCAAGCAGCTCATACCAGCTATCCGAAAAGTAGTAGACCATCGTGGACATATCCACATCCCAGATCACCGCATTGGATCCATAAGTTGCCAATCCAAAACGCTCGTTGCTCTTCTCCAGGGTTCTTCTCATCCGCTTGACCAGTCCCACATAGAACAGAAGAATGGCAATGAACGTTATGAGAATAACAAAAGCGCCTATAATACTGAGCACAAGAGCCCGATACGTTTCATAGAAGGAGAAAGGCTTGTTAATGACCTCACTGCCCTCCGGCAGCTTCTTTAAAGAAATTTGGAACCGCTGCAGTTCATGATAATCAAACACTTTGCGAACTGTATTTTTGGAGGCCAAAGGTATGTTATTGGGTGTTTCTCCCTGTAGAACACGCAGTGCCATTTCAGCGGCCTTCTGGCCCTGGATTCTTCCGCTGATCATACTCCCGCCAAAAGCCCCATGATTCAAGCCGAAATCATAAATATGATATACCGGAACGCAGCTGCTCTTGCTAAGATCACTGGAAAAACGGTCAAACTCGGTAATTCTTCCTGTAGAGTCACTATAGTATGTAGTCATTAGTATGATGCTGTCCGAAGAGAGCGAGGAGGCTTTGACCATAATTTCTTCTCTGGACATGCGGTTCATCGGAAAAGCCTGCAGCCCAAGATCCAGGTTGAGAATTTTATCGATCACCATTTTGCCCGTGGATAAGCCGCTCTCTGAATTGTCAAAAACCACATAAACACGCTTAACAGCAGGATTGATCTCCAGAGCCATGTCTATCGTTGCAGTAGGGTCAATTTCTTCCAGGACACCTGTAATGTTATTGCGGTCGTTAATGTTGTCCACGCCCACCTGATTAATACCGCTAAAAATAATAGGCGCGTCGCTTAGCAGTTCCTCCCGATATTTCATGGCAAAATCCAATGCGCTATTATCGGTGGCAATGATAACGTCAATATGTATGGTCTGATATTTGGCCTTGATCATGGTATAGAAATTATTCAGGTTTTCATTCGTTGGGTAACGCTTCCAGTCCATATATTCGCTATAGATAGTTGGGATCGTATCTGCGCCTTTCAAGCGCTCTTCCATACCCTCACCCTGTTCATCGGTCCAATCAAAGCCTTTATGGTATGAATTGAGGATCAATACATTCTGTACGGGTTTTGTTTCCGCGCTGGCTGCTGCCGGTTTGTATAGTGTCGATATGAGTACGATCAGTACAACAGCGAGGCAACAATTGGACAACTTGAGACGGTCTCTATCTTCGCCCATAACTACACTCCTATTCATCTATGTTCCAGGTCATACTTTATACCATAAATCGGGAAAATTCGACAATATATTAATTCGTTGCCCTATTCCTGATTCCTCTTTTGCGCAAAAAAAGCTTTGAATTTAGAGAATTCTTCTTAAAAAAATATTTACGCCACTATGTCAACCGGTTGACATACGGCTAACAGCTTCATTATAATGGGATTGTAAGGGTTATCATAATTACTAAATCCTATATGACAGGGGAGTATGAAATTGACGATTAACAATAAGGTTATGCTCATTACTTATGCAGACAGTATGGGCCGCAATTTACAGGAAACTGCGGAGCTGCTGGAGAAGCATTTTACCGATACCATTGGTGGCGTACATATTTTGCCGTTCTACCCGTCCTCTGCGGACCGTGGGTTTGCACCATTGACTTATGAGGAAGTAGATCCTGACTTTGGCTCCTGGGATGATATTGCCTTGATGAACAAGAACTTCTATCTGATGTATGATTTCATGATTAACCATATTTCCCGCAGCTCCGAATACTTCGCCGATTTCCAGAAGAATAAGGACGAATCCCGCTACGCCGATCTGTTCATCCGTTATAAGGATTTCTGGCCCGGCGGCGAGCCGACTCAGGAAGATGTGGACGCTATCTATAAACGAAAGCCACGCGCACCCTACATTGACGTAACCTTTGCCGATGGAAGCAGCGAGAAAATCTGGTGTACCTTTGACGAAGAGCAGGTTGACCTGAACCTGTACACAGAAACCACCAAACAGTTCGTGAAGCACCATCTGCAGGGGCTGTCCGAGCGCGGGGCTTCCATTATCCGTCTGGATGCATTCGCCTACGCTACCAAGAAGGTTGGCACCAGCTGCTTCTTTATTGAACCGGATACCTGGGAGATGCTGGACGAGGTAAAAGCCATTCTTGAACCCTACGGAGTCGAGCTGCTGCCGGAAATTCATGAGCATTACAGTATTCAAATGAAGCTGGCGGAGAAAGGCTACTGGGTATACGATTTTGCCTTGCCTATGCTAGTGCTTCACGCGCTTTACAGCGGCAAGTCGGAACGTCTTGCCCACTGGCTGACCATCTGTCCGCGCAAACAGTTCACCACACTGGATACGCATGACGGCATCGGCATTGTCGATGTAGCCGACCTGCTTACTCCTGATGAAGTTGAAGAAACGAAGAACAACCTGTTCTCTCAGGGCGCCAACGTCAAAAGAGTATACAACACCATGGCCTACAACAATCTCGATATCTATCAGCTGAACTGCACCTACTATTCGGCTTTAGGCGACGATGACGACGCCTACGTGCTGGCACGGGCGATCCAGTTCTTTACACCCGGCATTCCGCAGGTGTATTATGTCGGCTTGCTGGCCGGCAAGAATGATATCGAGCTCCTGGAGGAGACAAAGGTCGGCAGAAATATTAACCGCCACTACTATTCCAGAGAAGAGGTTGAGCAAAATCTGGAGCGCCCGGTGCTGAAAAGACTGTTCAGTCTGATGAGATTCCGCAATACCTATCCTGTCTTTGACGGAGAGCTTACCGTTGTGGACACCGGTGTGCCTTCCAAGTTAGAATTAACCTGGAATCACGGGAAGCTGCGGGCAACCCTGCAGGCTGATCTGGTTACGCGTCAGTTTTCGATTCATTATGCCGACGAGGTTACTGGAGAGGAATCCCTCCTTAAGGAAGTATAATTTTGAGGAGACGACTGAAATGCCTACAATAAAAGATGTTGCACTGAAGGCCGGCGTTTCGGTCACCACCGTATCCAGAGTGCTGAATAACAGAGGCTATTTGAGCGAAGAGTTAAAAACATAGGTGTACGGAGCTATGGAGGATCTGAACTATCGTCCGAACGAGCTGGCCCGTTCACTTAGCCTTTCCAAGTCCAATATTATCGGGTTAATTATTCCTCACGTATCCCATCCGTTTTTCGGTGAATTGGCAGGCCATATTGAAGATCACGCTTACCGTAAAGGGTATAAGCTGCTGCTATGCAATTCCCTATTGGACAAAAGCAAGGAAATGGACTACATTGACATGCTGCGTGCCAGCAGGGTAGACGGTATCATTATGGGCAGTCATACGCTGGAGGTTGAGGCTTACCAGCAAATTCATTTACCGGTTGTTTCGTTCGACCGGAAGATTTCGGAGGATATTCCCTATATTTGTTCAGATAACTATAATGGCGGAATACTGGCGACTGCCCTGCTGGCAGACAAGGGCTGCCGGAAGCTGGCGCATATCGGTGGACATCCGCACTTGAATTTATTGTCCCAGGGGAGATATAAGGCGTTCCAGGATATCGCGGAGCAGCGGGAAATTTGGCACACCTCCCTGCATACGGATATCAACGGCTTTAACTTTCAAGAATATGAGGTATTGCTGGAGCAGCTGTTTCTGGAGCATCCTGATGTGGACGGCATATTTACAAGCAGCGATATGATTGCCGCCTATGCACTTAAAGCGTGCCGCGAAAGCGGTCGAAGGGTACCTGAAGACGTGAAAATTGTGGGATATGACGGAATTTCTCTGCGCAGCCTGCTGACCCCTTCCATCACGACCATTCGCCAGCCTATTGAGGAAATGGGCAAGCTGGCCGTAGATTTAATCCTTGAGCAGGTGGAAGGTAACGCTGTTGCTATGGAGAATGTTTTACCGGTTGAGCTGATAGAAGGCGGTACTGCTTAGGGTTTCTGAACGGGCGCTCCGCGGGACAGGTGCAAAGGCAACCACACAAATCGAGTAAGAAGGGGAGGCAAGCCCCCGCCTTCTCACACCACCGTACATGCGGGTCCGAATACGGCGGTTCCAAAAGGTTAACCAAGCTCCAGATAACGAGAAAGCAAACTTTTCAGCCCTTTCGATTCCCAATAGGAATTCGGAAGGGCATTATTGGTGTTCCGGGACAATTTCCATGCGCCTTGCCGGGAGTTTGCCATCTTGAAGCAAGCCCACACGGGAACGCCGAGCACTCGCAGTTCGCGAATGCGTGCCATTGTTTCCACAGGCACATCCGAAGTCTTCTCCGAATCCACTGGTCCAGGTTTGGAGGTGCGTCTTTGCCGAGGTTAGACGGAAATAACTCACCCATCCATCAAATAGCGGTTTAATCGGCTAATTCTCTCCTCCATAGAAATTGACCATGTCCGGTTCATTAGTTCTCGAATCTTCTTTTTCAACTGCGAGATCGACTTCGGCACTAAGCAATCATTGCATGTTTCTGGATGAGGAAACTAAATTTTAAGAACTTTCCAGCTTGTTCGGGCAAGTAGAGGGATATTATCCCTCTACTTGCCAGGGTGACCCTGCTTCAGAGTGTGTTCCAGGGATATTACAGGGAGGAATTCCCTCTAATCCACGCCGTATGAGGTGAATTTGCTGATTTACAGGGAGGAATTCCCTCTAATCCACGCCGTATGAGGTGAATTTGCTGATTTACAGGGAGGAATTCCCTCTAATCACGCCGTATGAGGTGAATTTGCTGATTTACAGGGAGGAATTCCCTCAAATCACGCCGTATGAGGTGAATTTGCTGATTTACAGGGAGAAATTCCCTCTAATCACGCCGTATGAGGTGAATTTGCTGATTTACAGGGAGAAATTCCCTCTAATGCACGTCGTATGAGGTGAATTTGCTGATTTACAGGGAGGAATTCCCTCTAATCCACTCCGTATGAGGTGAATTTGCTGATTTACAGGGAGGAATTCCCTCTAATCACGCCGTATGAGGTGAATTTGCTGATTTACAGGGAGGAATTCCCTCTAATCACGCCGTATGAGGTGAATTTGCTGATTTACAGGGAGAAATTCCCTCTAATCACGCCGTATGAGGTGAATTTGCTGATTTACAGGGAGAAATTCCCTCTAATGCACGTCGTATGAGGTGAATTTGCTGATTTACAGGGAGGAATTCCCTCTAATCCACTCCGTATGAGGTGAATTTGCTGATTTACAGGGGGAAATTCCCTCTAATCCACGCCGTATGAGGTGAATTTGCTGATTTACAGGGAGGAATTCCCTCTAATCACGCCGTATGAGCTGAATTTGCTGATTTACAGGGAGGAATTCCCTCTAATCACGCCGTATGAGGTGAATTTGCTGATTTACAGGGAGAAATTCCCTCTAATCCACGCCGTATGAGGTGAATTTGCTGATTTACAGGGAGGAATTCCCTCTAATCCACTCCGTATGAGGTGAATTTGCTGATTTACAGGGAGGAATTCCCTCTAATCACGCCGTATGAGGTGAATTTGCTGATTTACAGGGGGAAATTCCCTCTAATCCACGCCGTATGAGGTGAATTTGCTGATTTACAGGGACAAATCCCCTCTGATCAACGGTTCCAGGTTCTGGCTACCGCGCTTTTCTCCTGGTTCACCTTCAGTTTCAGCTTTCCTTCTACAAATCTACTTACCGACTCCATAACACGTTCACCTGCACGTTTGCTCGCCACAAAGATCTGACAATCGTCCGCATAGCGGACGAATCCCTATCCTCGTCTGGACAGTTCTTTATCCAAGTCATCCAGCAAAATGTTGGCTAAAAGGGGACTGAGAGGCCCACCTCGTGGCGTTCCTTCTTCCGTCTTCTCTAGCTCTGCCATTCCTCCGGCTTTCAAATAGGCGCAAATCAGTTTCAAGACCTCTTTGTCAGTTACCTTTTGCGCGATTCTAGCCATCAGACTTACGCACTATGGCCTCTGCTGACACCTGCCGGTTCAGCGCAGCCTCTCGGCTGCGGTTACGATTTTTTTCTACGCTTATCCGGCAGGCCTCCTAAGAATAAGAACGTCATCTGTCTGCCCGCGGCCCCCCAAGTTTACAGAGCTAGCCTTTGGCGGCTCGGGATTTCGTTGTGTAGTGGCAACTCATCCAACTAACCCTGCCTCGAATTGGGTTCGTGTACCTTGACCCGTGCATTTGCCTCCGGTTCCCTTCAGATTCCACCTCGCGATGGACACCCTTGCCCTTGGCTAACGGTTGGCGCTCGCCAGCCCCCGTTCGGGACTTTCACCCTAAAGATGACGCCCATGCTGGGCGTACACCAAAAACAGCAAGTCTCCAACAATCGGAGACTTGCTGTTTTTCTAATATATTGCAAATATTTAGATCAACCTATTTACCTTCTTCCATCAGCCTCAGCAGCTTCTCTACAGTCAGCTCAGAAGTGGAAGAAAGCAACAGGTCGGCAGCTCCAAGCTGCTCCAGGGACCCGATACCCACCGCTTTCATGCCCGCGCCTTTGATCGCGCTCACACCGGCTTCGGCATCTTCAACACCGATACAGTTCCCGGGGTCCACACCCAGCATTTCTGCAGCCTTCAGGAAAATCTCCGGATCAGGCTTGCCCTTACGGATACTTCCCGGATCGGCTACAGCCTGGAACCAGTGACCAGCCTCTAATCTGTCCAGAATTAACGGGGCATTATGACTGGCCGAGGCTAATCCGATAGAAATCCCGCGTGACTGCAAACCTGTCAACAGCTCACCAATCCCCGGCAATAAATCCGCAGGCGTAATGCGTTCAACCATCAGCTTGTAGTTGTCATTCTTCTTCGTAGCCAAAGCCAGTTTCTCTTGCGCGGATAAATGGAATCCGCTATTCTCCAGCACAATTTCCAGAGACTCCATTCGGCTGACACCTTTAAGCCGCTCATTCTTTTCCCGGTCAAAGACAAGTCCGAGCTCTTCAGCCAGCTCTTTCCATGCCAGATAATGATATTCCGCAGAGTCCGTAATGACACCGTCGAGGTCAAAAATTACAGCCTCCAGCTTCTGCGCTAGCGAAATCCTTACCGGCTCCTGTAGTGTAAGCGTCAGAGGATGTCCCTTATGTTTGATCATAAGGCCGTCCCCTTCCAGAAGGGTGTAGACCACTTCTTCACGGCTGACAAAAATATCAACCAGTTGACCCAGACTTACAATCTTGAAGCGGTAGCTATCCCACTGGGCCGGAAGCGCCGGTTTAAAGCCTAACACTCCATCGTTAAGCCGCATTCCCCCGAATCCATTTACAATAGACATCCACGAGCCCGACATCGCAGCCGTATGAAGTCCGTCTTTGGCGTTCCGGTTGATATCATCGAGATCCATCCGCACTGTGCGGTCGAAATACGAGTAGGCCCCTTCCAAATCTCCTATTTCCGCAGAGACAATACTATGAATGCAAGGCGACAGCGATGAATCATGGGTCGTTAGCGGCTCATAATAGTTATAGTTCCTGATTTTATCCGCCAAGGTGAATTTTTCACCCTGCAGGAACATGGCCATAACCAGGTCCGCCTGCTTCAGCACCTGATGCCGGTAAATGACAAGCGGGTGGTAATTCAGGAGCAGCGGGTACTTATCCGCAGGTGTATTGTCGAAATCCCACTTCTTCTTGGTAAGGAACGTATCATCCTGCGCGTAAATTCCAAGATCCTCATCAAAAGGAATGAACATCTGCCGCGCCGCTTCCGCCCAGCCTTGAACTTCTTCCTCAGTCAGACCGATGGACTGCTGGAGGCGCTCATAGTCCTGCGGATATTGCGTGCGCAGCAGCCCTGCAGTCTCAACCGCAAAATTCAATTGATCCTGCACCATCAAATTGGTATAAGCATTATTGTTAACGATAGCTGTGTATTCGTCCGGACCTGTCACCGCATCGATGCAGAAAGCCCCGCCGCGCGCCGGGTTGAAATGACCCATGTCGGCCCAGAAACGGGAGGTTTCGAACAGAATCTCCGCGCCCTTGGCGGCCAGAAAATCATAATCCCCTGTAGCTTGTACGTATTGCTTCAGCCCATAGGCGATATCGGCATTGATATGCGCCTGTGCCGTGCCTGCCGGGAAGTAGGAAGAGTTCTCTTCTCCGTCAATCGTGCGCCATGGAAATAACGCGCCTTTCTGGGACATAACCGCAGCCCGCTCCCGCGCCTTGCCAAGAGTGGCATAGCGGAAATCCAGCAGTGCCCGGCTGATCTCCGGCTGGGTATAGGTGAAGAAAGGCAGCACGTACATTTCGGTATCCCAGAAGTAATGACCTTCATAGCCTTCACCGGTCAAACCCTTGGCTCCAATATTCGTAACTCCATCTCTTCCCACCGATTGCAGCAGCTGGAATGCATTAAAGCGTATCCCCTGCTGCAGCGCAGGATCACCGTTAATTTCCACATCCGTCCGGCTCCAGAACGCATCCAGGTATACCTGCTGTTCAGTAGCAAGACCGCCGAAGCCGAGATTCTCCGCCATCTGCAGCACATCTGCAGTCCGGTTCATCAACTCGCCTTCCGGATAATCCTTGGAGGTATGATACGAAATATATTTGGTAAGCGATACGGTCTCCCCTTTGAATACCGGCACTGCAAATTCGGCGGAGATGCGCTCTCCCTCCTGCTTCTCCGTCATTTCATGACCGGATGCAGAGTGAAGTCTATGACTCATAGCGGTTAACAGCGCAAATTGGGTATGCCGCGTACGCTGCTTCATCCATATAAATGACTCACCATGGCCGGCACCTTCCGGGAGAAGGCTCGGTTCTGCACTCCCAGCCCCAAGCCGGGGATCGTCGGTAGCCTCTTGCTTGGCGATTTTGCCGTCCATAACCGAATGGAACGTAACCGTACCGTCAAAATTCAGCGCGGTAACCTGATAATCCACAGCCGCCAAATGCTTATGCTGCAGGGTGATCATCCGCCGGATCTGCAAGAGTACCCGGTGGCCCGCAGGAGACTCCCATTCGACCTGACGGTGCAGAATACCATTTTTCATATCGAGAGTCCGCTCATAACGATGCACTTGCCCGCTATTTAAATGAAAGAGGTGACCTTCGATACTGAGTTCAATAATTTTGGCATCGGTAACGTTGAGCATAGCCTGGTTGCGGGAAGGATATCCGTACGCACCTTCGGGATAAACAATCGGTTCAGAATCGAAAAATCCGTTCAGATAGTTGCCGGTGACCGACGCCCCTGCAATCCCATGATATCCTTCTTCAAAATTGCCCCGCATGCCGATATATCCGTTGCCGAGTGCAAACACACTCTCGCTTCTTTGGTTGTTCTCATCATCATAGGCATCTTCACCCAGGCTCCATTCATGGTATGGGTATAAGGCTTCTGGATGTTCGTATGGTTTCATCTTCATCTGTAAGTGGCTCCTCCTAGCAGCAGACTGCTCCTGTTCATGTTTTCTTTTAATTCTGTTTATACGGCCGCCATTAACCTTTTACCGATCCGCCCATCAAACCTCTTACGAAGTACTTTTGCAGCAGGAAGAAAATAGCCAGCGGCATCAGCATCGAGATAAACGCAGCCGAGGTGAGCAAATGCCAGTCATTGCCGCGTGATCCAACGAGGTCAGCGATTTTCATAGACATAACCTGTACGCCCGGCTGATTTCCGATAAAGATAAGAGAAACGAGGTAATCATTCCATACCCACAGGAACTGGAAGATTCCGATGGATGCCAGCGCCGGCACGGACAAGGGAAGAATCAGTCTGCTGAAAATAGTAAAGTGGCTCGCTCCGTCAATAAATGCCGATTCAAACAAATCTTTTGGCAGTTGGCTGATGAAGTTGTACATAAAGTAGGTGACCAGCGGTAAACCAAAAGCGGTATGCGCCAGCCAAATGCCTAAATAACTGCCGTTCAGTCCGAGCGATGTATAATCCTTCAGCACCGGAATCAGTGCTACCTGAATCGGGATTACAAGCATTGCAATAATAATGACGAACAATGTTCTGCGTCCCGGAAACCGCAGCCATGCGAAGGCATAGGCGGCAAAAGAAGCGATCAGTACCGGTATTACGGTTGCTGGAACGGCTATCGTGAGCGTATTCCAGAAGGCTTGGGACAGACCCGAACCCTTTTGCACAGTTTCACTGCCGTCTGCTTCCTTGAGTTTGTACTCTTTGCCGGAAAGCACATTGTTATAATTATCGAGCGTAAGCTCAGGCTTCGTTACCCAGCCTTGCACCTGCTCATTCACCGTCCGCGCTCTGCGGTTCTCCCACATGAGACGGCTGCCGTCTACGGTAACACCCGCTTTTAACTGATCATCACTGTAGGTCTTGCCGTTCACCTCTATAGGCTGCCGGAGATCCACATCTTTGGATAATTGCACTGTCTTGCCTGACTTCCATTCCTGATGCGGGAATACCTTCCACCAACCGGTGTGCAAAATATCTGCCGCAGGCCGGAAGGATGAGATGAACAGCCCCAGCGTCGGAAGCAACCAGATAAAGCAGATGATTCCCAGCGCAATATTAACAACTGTCTTGCTACCTTTTCTTTTCTTCTTGCCGACCATTAGAATCCCCCCTGCTTGCGGAACTGACGCAGATTAATAATAATTACAGGCAGGACTGCAATCAGCAGAACGATAGCCAGCGTTGAGCCGTAACCGAAATTACGGTACATAAAGAACTGCCGGTAGAACTGAGTCGCTACCACCTCTGTATCGTATTGACCACCCGTCATCACCATGACGACGTCAAATATTTTCAGCGTAAAGACAATAATGGTCGTTGTGACCGTCAGGATCGTGGTTGAAATGTATGGAATCATAATACCAAAAAAGATTTTGATCTCAGTCGCGCCATCCACACGTGCTGCTTCCATGATATCTTCGGGAACACCCTTGATTGCTGCGGAGAAAATAACCATCGCAAAACCCGTCTGCATCCAAATCAGAATGACAATGAGGAAAAAGTTGTTCCACGGCTGCAGCATACTGGTCCATGCCTGCGGCTCGCCCCCGAAAAAGGTTACGATCGCATTAAGGAAACCAATCTGTTCTTCACCCGGCTGGTAGTAGTAAACAAATTTCCAGATAACCCCTGCCGCAACAAAAGAAATGGCCATTGGCATGAAAATGATAGATTTGGCAATTTTCTCATAGCTGCTGCGGTCCGCAAGGATTGCAATTAATAATCCAAAGGTTACGCAAGCCAGGGTCCCAACGAACACCCATAGCAGATTGTTACGCAGCGCAGTCGCCATGAGACGATCGCTGAATATTGCCGCATAGTTGCTCAGACCGACAAATTCCTCTGAAGAGGCATTGAAAAAGCTTAAGTACAGTGTCCGCAGTGCAGGCAAAATCAATAACCAGCCCAGGATGAGAACTGCGGGTCCGATAAAAATGTAAGGAAGAACCTTCCTGCGGATATAATCAGGGTACTGTTCAACCGCCCATGTCAGGGTATAGTAAATCAGATAAACGCCTAGAACGCCCCAAAGGACGGCAAGAATCGCAGTTACCAGCGGATTTAGCGTCGAATCCCGGAAAAACATGAAAATCAGCCCGTTAATTACGATATTGGCTAATAATACGACCAGGGATAAGAGAACCGCTTTTATGCTGATTCTTTGCTTTGCTTGTGCACCCATATTAGCTCCTCCTATAAGTTTTGCTCGGCAAAACTCTCTTCGTAAGCATGTTCACAACCTTAATTTGGAAAAATAAAAAGAGGGGCAGTTTTTCCTTCAAATTCTCGCTGCCCCTCTTCATGTGTAGTGCTAATCGATCAAAAGATCATTGTTGCCTGATCCTTTTTTATTAGTTCTTCCAGCCCGACTGAATTTGCTCGAGTGCTTGATCCAGGGTAGCTGTTCCACTCACATAGTCGGTCATGCCTTTCCAGAACGTTCCTGCGCCTACTTTACCAGGCATCAAGTCAGAACCATCAAAGCGGAGTGTGGAAGCATCTTGAACCAGCTTCGCCATACGGCGGTCGGATTCGGAGGCGTACCAGTCAAGAGAAGCATCTTTCATTGGTGCGATCATACCACCGGATTGAACCCAAGTCTTAACGGATTCGCCTGTAGTGAAGAATTCCATAACCGCACGAACCTCAGGACGGTCATTGAACATAGCGTAAATGTCGCCGCCTACAAGTACTGGCTTGCCGTACTGCGGATCAATAGATGGCAGGTAGAACCAGTCATAATCCACATCTGCTTTAACTGTTTCAGGGAAGAAGCTTGTAATAAAGTTGCCTTGACGGTGGAACCAGGCTTTCGGCGGGTTGTCGAACATTGGTTTTGGAGCATCGCCGAAGGCAGTAGTTACGATGGATTTCGTGCCGCCATATACATAATCTTTGTTCATCCAAATTTTGGACATCACTTCAACCGCATTTTTAACCTCTGGGGAAGTGAATGGAAGCTCACCCTTAACCCATTTGTCATAGTTCTCAGGGGTAGTTGTACGAAGCATAATATCCTCTACCCAGTCCGTTGCTGCCCAGCCTGTTGCTGCGCCGCTTTCAATACCAATAGCCCATGCAGGGTCGCCGTCTTTAGCAATTTGCTCAGTCAAAGCTAACATTTCATCCCAAGTTTCAGGAACTTTGTATCCGGCTTCCTCAAATTGTTTCTTAGGATACCACACAAGGCTCTTTACGTTACTGCGGCTCCAGATACCGGACAAGATCTTACCGTCTTTGCCGTCCATAGTACCCATATCAAGCCAGCTTTGGTTGTAGTTCGCTTTCAATTTCTCCTGATCCAGAACATTGGTCAGATCGACTACTTTGCCGGTCTTTGCAATGGCTGCCAGCAGACCCGGCTGCGGGAAGTCGGCAATATCCGGAGCGTTGCCTCCGTCAACACGAATGTTGATGGTAGCTTCGAACTCTTTGGAGCCTTCATATTGAATATCAATGCCTGTTTTAGCTTCGAAATCCTTAATGCTGTTCTCAAATTTCACTTGGTCGGCATCTACGAACGGGCCGAACATCGTTACCTTTGTTCCTTTATAGTCACCCTTCATCGCCAGTTCCAGTGGTGAGCCAGCTGTTTCCTTACTGGCATTATCTGTCGATGGCTGGTTGTTAGCTGCTGAGTTGTTCGTTGCTGCTGGAGGATCTGTCGGCGCGGCGCTGTTATTGCCTCCATTACCGCATGCGCTAAGTATCATTGTGAATGATAGACCAAGCACCAAAGCTAACGACATTTTACGTCCTGAAGCTTTTTTCATCTTTTCATACATCCCCTTTAATTGGTTTGGAAAATTGCAGCTTGATTCGATCTGCTAATCTGGATGCCAGAGCCTCGTGTGGCTGATCACCTCCTTGCAAAGCTTTTCAAAAAGATTCATATACATCGTTAAAAATTTGAATCTGCTCTTGGAACGATAATAATAACGCTTTCATTCACATGATAACACACCGTGAATGCGTTTCCAATACTATAATTGATATATATCCCCTTTAATTCTCAATCTTTACATCTCGCGAATCTATTAATAAAGGGTTAAATAACATTGGAACTCGACTATGGTGAAAAGCTTTTCAAATTGTTCAGAAAAGAAAATGAGAGATTCTCATTTTTCCCGTGATGATTCTCTTACAATTAATTTATGCTCCATCTTCTCGCGCTTTACCACAACGGTCCCTGTAGAGAGCAGTTCATGTATCTTCTCGGCTGCGCGGTATCCCAGTTCATAAATCGGCTGGGCGATGGTAGTCAGCTTCGGAATAAACATACTGGACATGCGCAGGTTATCAAATCCTACGACTGACACTTGCCCTGGAACAAGGATGTTCCGGTCTTTCAGATAAGAAATAGTGCCCATAGCGAATTCGTCAGCGACGCAGAATACGGCTGTTACATCCGGATGCTCGGTGAATAACTCATGCGCTGCTTGATAGGCATGTTCAAAGCGGTGATTGGCGTATTTGATCTTCTCCACGTTGTGATCCAAGCCGAATTCAGTCAAAGCTCTTACAAATCCATCGTAGCGAGGCGGACCAGATATGGAGTTATCATGGTTAAAACCGATCATCCCGATTTGCTTGTGGCCCAGCTCAATCAGAAATTTCACCGCATCGTAAGCTGCAACCTCATCATCGACTTCCACACAAGGAATCTCATCAAATTCATCAGAGTGGGAGGAGAGAAGCACAAAGGGAATCCGGCAGCCTACCAGCTTGTCATAATACTCAGGGTACAAAACATCACTGGCGAACACAATTCCGTCTACCTGTTTCTCATGAAAGGCATCAATGTAAGATAGCAGACGCTCCTTGTCACGGTCCGTATTACAAATCATCAGACTATAACCGAGCTTGATGCACGCATCCTGCATTCCCCGGATCACACCTGCAAAGTACAGGTTCTCAATATCCGGGATGAGCAAGCCGAGCGTGAAAGACTTCTTGTAGATCAGACCCCGTGCAAATGCATTGGGCTGATATTTCAGCATCTCAATTGCATTTATTACCCTGCTGCGTTTACTTTCCACCACGGTTTCCGGTGCATTCATCACACGTGATACGGTGCTGATGGATACTTGGGCCATCTTGGCGACATCTCTTATTGTTGGCTTCATAAGTGTTTACTTCCTTTTTAGAAAACCTTTTCAAGGTGATTATAGCAAGGTGCCCACAAAAGCACAAGCACTTTTTAAAACCGCTTACAATTGTTTTTTTCTCCTAAAAAATAGAACTTTATCTATACCATGACGGCATAATATGCACCGCCAAATAATAATGATAGGAAATTGGGCAAATTTTCATTCCGTTAACCCTACTACTTACGACCTGCTATGGCTTAATTTGAAAACCTTTTCACCAGTACATTCATAGATGATTGCAGTACAGTAATTTTCCGCGATGTCAGAGGTCCTCCAACTTACTTAAAGTATGTAAATGATTTAATTTCATGTTATACTAGCGGTGTAGATCAGTTCCAAGCTGCAAATACTGCTTAAGATATAGAAGTATTATTACAGGAGGGATCGTATTGAAGCAATTGCACGACATTCCTATCTCCGTACTGGATCTGGCTCCCATAGTGGAAGGCGGCACAGCTGCGGAATCACTTCATAACACACTCGATTTGGCCCGTCATGCCGAGGTGTGGGGATACCACCGATACTGGCTGGCGGAACATCACAATATGCCCGGTATTGCCAGCTCTGCTACTTCGCTCGTAATCGGGCATGTAGCCGCCGGAACGAAAAGTATCCGCGTGGGTTCAGGCGGGATCATGCTGCCTAACCATGCGCCGCTTGTTATCGCCGAACAATTCGGCACACTGGAATCCTTATTTCCCGGGCGCATTGATCTTGGACTCGGACGGGCTCCGGGATCCGATCAGCCAGCTTCCCGGGCACTTCGCCGGGGTCTTGGCAGCGATGGCAGTGATTTCCCGGAGCAGCTTAGCGAGCTGCGTGCGTATTTTGACCTTGCCGGGGGCGGCTCCCGTCCCCCGGGTGTTCGCGCGATTCCCGGTGAAGGCCTGAATATTCCCATTTGGCTGCTTGGCAGCAGCGGGTTCAGCGCACGTCTGGCTGGCCAATTGGGTCTGCCCTTTGCCTTTGCCAGCCATTTCGCGCCCGATTATCTGCTTCCCGCTCTGCATTTATACCGGAGCAGTTTTCAGCCTTCAGAGCATCTGGATAAACCACATGTTATGGTCGGACTAAGCATTACTGCAGCGGAAACGGTCGAAGAAGCCCGCAAACTGGCTACCTCTCAGCAGCAGCAATTTCTAAATATCATCCGCGGCCGTACCGGCAAGCTGCAGCCTCCTGTCGAAAGTATGGAAGAATTATGGTCTCTTCAGGAGAAAGCCATCCTCCAGGATAAACTCCAGTATTCCATTTCCGGAGATAAAACGGCGGTACGCGCAAGAATACAGCAAATCCTTACGGAAACAGATGCCGATGAATTTATCATTGCGTCACAGATCTACGACCATTCTGCCCGCTTGCGCTCCTATGAGCTTGCTGCAGCAGCAATTAAAGGGGAATAATTCCTTGAACTAACCAAATTATAAGTAAGGCTGACCGCCGGAAGAGAGGGACCGCTTCTCTCCGGATGTCAGCCTTACTTTTATTATGAATAATAGCCATAAAAGTATCCGTGGTTCTCTTGACCACCACTATTCGACAAAATTCCACACTAAAAAAAGGGAGGAACAACGATGAAAGCGCCATAATCATCTGTAAAGAACCTCCCCGAAAGCATGAAGATGAGACTAATCGCAGAAAATGATACTATATATCTACGACTATACAGAGGAGATGGGTAAGTTGAAGCAAGAGGTTATGAACCGTTTTATTTCCTACGCCAAAATTGACACACAATCGAATGAGGATAGCGAAACCTGCCCCTCAACGCCAGGACAGCTGGTGCTTGCCCGCAAGCTCGTAGAGGAGCTTCAGGAAATTGGCATGCAAGAGGTTAGTATGGATAAAAACGGGTATGTGATGGCTACTCTTCCCGGTAACAGCGACAAAGAAATTCCGGTCATCGGTTTCTTGGCCCATTTGGATACGGCTACCGATTTTACGGGCAAAGATGTAAAGCCGCAAATCGTGGACAACTATGAGGGTGGGGACCTGATTTTAAACCAAGATTTGAACATTGTCCTTTCCCCGGTAAGCTTTCCTGAGCTTAACGAATATAAGGGTCATACACTGATCACAACAGACGGCACTACCCTGCTTGGTGCGGACAACAAAGCCGGGATTGCTGAGATTATGACCGCTATGGCTTATCTCATTAACCATCCTGAAATCAAGCACGGCACCCTGAGAGTGGCGTTCACTCCCGACGAGGAAATTGGACGCGGACCGCATAAATTTGATGTTCCGGCCTTCGGTGCGACTTATGCGTATACCGTGGACGGCGGACCGCTGGGCGAGCTGGAATATGAGAGCTTTAATGCGGCGGCGGCTAAAATCACTATCCGTGGTGTAAACGTCCACCCAGGCACCGCCAAGGACAAGATGCTCCATTCCACCAAAATTGCCATGGCGCTGCACCTTAGACTGCCTGCCGGAGAAGCTCCCGAGTTCACAGAGGGGTATGAAGGATTCTACCATCTCATTTCTATGCAGGGCAATGCGGAACAGAGCAAGCTGCATTACATTATCCGCGATTTCGACAGGGAGCATTTTGAGAGCCGGAAAGCTGTTGTTGCCAGTCTTGTGGATGAATTCAAGAGCCTCTACGGCCAAGACCAAATTTCGCTTGAAATGAATGACCAATATTATAATATGCGTGAAAAAATCGAACCTGTACGCCAGATCGTTGATATTGCCCATGAAGCCATGGAGAATCTGGGAATCGTACCGGTTATCCGCCCCATTCGCGGGGGAACCGACGGCTCACAGTTATCCTATATGGGAATGCCGACTCCTAATATCTTTACCGGTGGAGAGAACTTCCACGGCAAGTTTGAATATGCCTCTGCGGACAATATGGTCAAAGCAACGAAGGTCATCATAGAGATTGCCAAGCTGTTTGAGCAGAAGGCCTAATAGCTGTAACAGTCAGATTCGCCTTCACAACAAAACACCTTTGCCGGAAAATCCCCAGGCAAAGGTGTTTTTAAGTTTCCTGCTCTGATACGTTCGTTAGCCCTTGATCGGCAGCCATCCAGGTGTATGGATCAGCGCACCCCAGAGAGGATCGGGGATCACAAGGTCAGACTGTGCTGAAGGGTCCAGCTCTGTCTGGATTTCTTCTTCATTGCCTTGCTCTACCTTTTGAACCCAGTCCGGATCAATCAGGAGCGGGCGGCCCAGGGCCACAAGTGCAATACCGGTCTCCAGAGCCTTCAGCGCATCGTCAGCACTGTAGAGTGACCCTACGCCGATGACCGGCACCTTGCCGGCAACACGGTCGAGAATCTGCTCGATGCGCGGACGCGGATCTTCCGTCCCGCGGCGGGGAAGAGCCCAGAAGTCCTGCAGTGAAACGTGCAGATAATCCAGATCTTTCTCCTTCAGCGCATCAATCAGTGCAAAGGTCTCCGCCATTGTAATGCCCGGTGTCTCAGGCTCCTCCGGCGAAAAACGATAACCGACGAGGAGTGAAGAATCTGCATGCTCCGATACCGCGTGTTTCACTGCGTCCACAACAGCTAACGGGAATGTCAACCGTTTCTCCAGACTGCCGCCCCAGCAGTCATCACGAATATTCGAATGCGGGGAGAAAAACTGCTGAATCAAATACGTGTTGGCGGGCAATTCTGCCGGAACTGCGCTGGCGCTGACCGTTTGACCGTCAGGAAGCAGTACAGGGGGACACTGGCGGCCGCCGTGGAAAATTTGCAGGATGGCCTTTGCCCCCTGGCCCTTGATGGCCTCAGCCAATTTCCGCAAGCTTGGAAGCAGTTCATCCCTGTCGGCGCCAAATTCACCATGAAATCCTTTGCCGCCCTCATTTACGTATACACAAGCCGTAATTACCATACCCACGCCTTGTGAGCGGCGGATATAATATGCTTCTTCCTGTTCGGATACCATTTTCCTATATATCTCATTCTTTGCAAGCTGTCGGATTATCTTTCCAGATCACATTCTCCCCGTAGTTCTTGCCCCAATCATACATCATACGCAGCACGGGAAGCAGGCTTTGACCATATTCCGTTAAAGAGTATTCTACTCTGGGCGGGACCTCCGCATACACTTTACGCAGGACAAGCTGATCTTCCTCCAACTCCCGCAGCTGGTTCGTGAGCATTTTTTGCGTAATATGGGGAATGAGCCTTTTCAGCTCGCTGAATCGCTTCGTACCTTCAAGTCCGAGATGCCATAGAATAATCAGCTTCCATTTGCCGCCGATTACAGCAAGCGTAAGCTCTTTCTCGCAGTTGATTTCCTTCAGGTTAATCCGATCTTTAATTTCCGTAGCCATCTTGAGCAGCCTCCTCTCCCCTACATCATACTACACTTCGTGTGCAGTTCCGAGGCTACTCCAAATTGGCGTGTTTGCCGAACATCTGCTTGGTAGTCTGTCCCGTCTTCTCCATCATGCGAAGAATAACTGCATCATAGAATACCAGCATCGTTTGCTCGAATAACGATGCCATGGGCTGAATGGTACTGTAATCTCCACTATCCTGATCCTTGGGAGAGCCCGGCAGTTTTACAATGTAGTCCGCCAAGGTTCCAATCGTCGATGTCGGTGTTATCGTTACAGCAACCACTGCTGCACCGAGAGATTTGGCCTTCTCTGCCATGGAAATCAGACCCTTGGTCTCTCCCGAACCCGAACCGAGAACCAGTACATCCTCCTTGTCGATACCTGGCGTAACGGTCTCTCCTACGACATATGCTTCTTTCCCGGCCTGCATCAGCCGCATAGCGAATGCCCGTCCCATCAGTCCTGATCTTCCCGCACCGGCTACAAAAATCTTGTTCGAACGAAGAAGAAGCCCCGCAAATTGCTCGGCCTCTTCTTCTTCAAGCTGTAACACTGAACGTTGAAGCTCATTTACAATTTGCTGCGCATACTGTACGGTCTCCATAAAATCTTATGCCTGGCTGACGAGGCGCTTCATTTCCGCTGCCGCAGCCTTCATATCCGCTTCGCCGGTAATGCCGCCGCCAACAATAACCAGATCCGGGTTCGCACGAATAACTTCAGGCAGAGTTGCAAGCTTGATCCCGCCGGCAATGGCTGTTTTGGCATTTTTCACAACACTTTTGATTGCGTTCAGATCATCGAAGGAATTTTTTCCCTCCGCTTGATGATCGTAACCGGAATGCACACAGATGTAATCTACGCCAAGTGCATCAACCTCTGCAGCTCTGGCCTTGATATCCTTGACGTTGATGAGGTCCACCAGAATTTCCTTGTTTTGTTTTTTGGCTTCTTCTACAGCACCTTTGATCGTGGAGTCATCGGATACACCCAGTACAGTTACAATATCCGCGCCGGCTTCGACAGCCTTCATTACTTCATAACCGCCGGCATCCATAATCTTCAGATCCGCCAGGACAGTCAGTGAAGGAAAGGTATCTTTGATTGCTTTTACCGCATGCAGTCCTTCGTTAATGACAATCGGTGTTCCAATTTCGACAACATCTATATATTCGGCGACCTCGGCCACCACTTCTTTTGCTCCGGCAATATCTACAAGATCTAGCGCTAATTGCAGCTTCATAGGTTTTAGTTCTCCTCGTCGATATATTTTTGTAAGTTCTACACTTATTGTAGTTGCTTACATTCCAAAACGGAAGTAGGCACTTCATTGTGCTGTAGTTACCTGTAGGATACTATTGGGTAGCTGCAGGCTCTAACACTGCGTAATATTATGCTTTATTTGAGGAAAACTGATGCATTTTTATAAAAGCTGTGCTAACATTACCCTTTGTTTAAAACATCCACTGCAATCAAGTATATTTTATAAGAAGGTGCAATTTTGAAACCTAAAGAAATGAATCTTGTGCGGCTGACCTGGCCGATCTTCCTGGAGCTGTTTCTGTTCATGCTGATGGGCAGTGTCGATACCTTTATGATCAGCTCCGTTTCGGATAATGCCGTTTCGGGCGTCGGGGCAGCGAATCAGATTATTGCCATGGCCATCCTGGTGCTAAGTGTAATCGGAAATGGCGCAGCGATTGTCATATCCCAATATCTCGGTTCGAAAAGGCCGCTGGAAGCCGCCAAGGTGATCGGCAATGCCTTAACTCTAAATTTGGCCGTGGGCCTTATTCTTAGTGCATTGTTGTTCCTGTTCGGAAAAAACCTGCTGCTCGCTTTAAATGTGAAGGGTGATATTCTCGTTCATGCCCAGTCCTATATCAAGATCGTTGGGGGCTTTATCTTTTTTCAGGCCTTGATCAATGCACTGGCTGCCACCATCCGCACCCACGGATTTACGAAACAGACCATGGTGGTTTCCCTGCTGATGAACATCATTCATGTAGTCGGCAATTATGTCTTAATCTTCGGCCACTTTGGCTTTCCAGCGCTTGGAGTCCAAGGGGCGGCAATCTCAACCATAACCAGCCGCTTTATCTGTCTAATCCTGTTCTTTCTGCTGCTGTACAACATTATGGAGGTAAGGGTACAGTGGAGCTATTACCTTCATCTTTCCAAAAAATATGTGCTTCAGATTCTGAAGATAGGCATTCCGTCTGCTTTCGAATCCATAACCTATCAGTCCTGCCAGCTTGTATTTACATTGTATATTACGTATTTGGGGGCTGAAGCTATGGCTGCACGCCAATATGCGCTTAACATCTCCAGCTATATTTTTCTGTTCAGTGTAGCGGTATCCATGGGTACTTCCATCATCGTCGGCCACCTCGTCGGGGCAAAAAGGCCGCAGGAAGCCTATACGCGTGTGTTTTCCAGTGTAAAATGGGCACTGCTTGCTACGGTCATCATCGACGCTCTCGTCATTATTTTCCGGGTACCCCTGCTTGGCCTCTTTACGGAAAATGAGAACATCATCCTGATGGGAGCGCAGGTTATTCTGCTCAGCTTCTTCCTGGAATCGGGCCGCACCTGCAATTTGGTGATCATCAACTCGCTGCGCGCCTCGGGTGACGCCAAATTCCCCGTCTATATGGGGCTGCTCTCCATGGTCTGCATGAGCCTGCCGCTAGGTTATTTTCTGGTTTTCCAGCTTCACCTCGGGTTAGCGGGTGTCTGGCTCGCTACGGCTGCGGATGAATGGGTCCGTGCTGTTATTATGTACTTCCGCTGGCGGAGCCGGGCTTGGGAGAAGCATTCCCTGATCCGGCATGAGGCTGAAGAGGAGCAGGGCAACACTGCCCCTGCCGCAGGGTAATTATTATTTCAGTTCGCACACTAAAATAAGGCTGCTCCCGTTGTCCATGAGGACTTGGGAACAGCCTTATTTGCTGACAAAAAAGGATTAGCCAATCATTATACTCTTCTTGATTGCCTTGATATCGGTGTTCTTGTTCACAAGCATCGGCAGAATCTTCATACTTCTGATCATAGGAGAATTACATTGCCAGCAGGTAGGCACATGCTCAAATGCAAAATTATCGCGCATCCAGCCGATGCAACCCTCCTGTGTACAGGACCAAATAGCCGTGTCCTCAGTCGGAATATCCTCTAATGATTTTTTACGAAAATACATACATTCCCCTCCTTGGTTCGAATCGAGACGAGTTCACTTCCCCTAAGGGATAGGCAGGACATGCTGATACGAGAATTATTGAGAAGGAATAAAAAAACGGCCCTTAACTCATGTTAAGGGCCGTCTTGCTTTCAAATTACAGTTTTACTACGTTTTCGGCTTGTGGTCCACGAGCGCCTTGAGTTACGTTGAACTCAACGCGTTGGCCTTCGTCCAAAGTCTTGAAACCGTCGCCAGTGATTGCGCTGAAGTGTACGAATACGTCGCTTCCGCCTTCAACCTCGATAAAACCGAATCCTTTGTCTGCGTTAAACCATTTTACTGTACCTGTTTGCATGATATTACCTCCAATATTTTATTTAACACATGTCCTTTTATTCCTACGTATTGTACGAACAAATAAAAATTCACACATTGTGTAAGGTTCCACAGACACAAATGATAACCTTTTACAATATGTGAATTAAGGTTTAAATTTGATTAATTTCATTGTAGCACACTTATTTATCAAAAGCAAAGAACTCACCCATAAAATTCGATTTCGGCTCATTGCCTATTACACCAGGCTCTGAGCCGAGGCATAACCTATTTAATCCACATATCCTGCGAGCCCTTTGTCCATCAGATAATCCATTTCTGCATCAAGGATGGTTTCCACAGTCAATTCGTCCAATTTAACATCACGCTGGCCTGTCACATAATCAACCAGATCGTCATTGTCGATATCGACCTCTCCCTTGGCATTCGCCTTGGAATTATTAATAAAGGTCTGCTCATGTTTCAGCACCAGCATGATCAGCTTGGGATCTACCTTGGTCTTGCCGGCTATAACCGCTATCAATTCCTGCTCGTTTACTTTATCGCTCATGCGGGTTGTCATCTCCTTCTGTTATGGCAAAACTATTGTAGCATATATGGCCGGGATCACGCCTCTGACCTTATCCTTCAGCTATGGATAGAATCATTAACAAGAGGGTCATAATGGTCATAAAACAGTTGTGGGAAGCGTTGACTTATGCCAAGATAAATATATTTCCAGCGTAAAATCAAATCCACTATAAGTAAAGGCGGCTGAATTCAATGAGTTTCGTCCCTACTCTTGATACTGACAATAATAGCAGCAAAGCCCTGCGCTATATCGAAGATGTATACGCTCAGCTTGTTGCCCGCAATCCGCAGGAGCCTGAATTTCATCAGGCGGTCAAGGAAATCCTGGCGTCCCTTCTCCCTATTCTTGCCGCGGAACCGAAATATCAGAACCAAGCCATTCTGGAGCGGCTGGTCGAGCCGGAACGGATGATTACATTTCGGGTTCCGTGGACGGATGACACAGGCAAGATCAGGGTGAACCGGGGCTATCGAGTGCAATTCAACAGCGCCATCGGCCCTTATAAAGGCGGACTCCGCTTTCACCCTTCCGTCAATGCCAGTATCATTAAATTTCTCGGCTTTGAACAAATATTCAAGAACGCACTTACCGGCCAGCACATTGGAGGGGGTAAAGGCGGTGCTGACTTTGACCCCAAAGGAAAATCGGAAGGCGAAATTATGCGGTTTGCCCAAAGCTTCATGACGGAGCTGCAGAATTTCATCGGGCCGGACCAGGATGTCCCCGCAGGCGATATTGGCGTAGGAGCGCGTGAGATCGGATACCTGTTTGGACAATACAAGCGGATTCGCGGCGGATATCCAGCCGGCGTACTAACCGGGAAAGGCATCCTCTACGGCGGAAGCCAGGCGCGTACAGAAGCTACCGGTTACGGCACTGTTTATTTTGTGAGTGAAATGCTCAAAGCCAAAGGGCTTTCCGTTAATGGAAGCAGGGTGGTCATTTCCGGATCAGGAAATGTAGCCATTTACGCGATGCAGAAGGCCGCCCAGCTGGGTGCCAAAGTCGTTGCCTGCAGCGACTCGGCAGGATATGTCTATGATGAAAACGGCATTCAGATGGATACGGTCCGGCGTTTGAAGGAAGTGGAAAGAAAACGAATAAGCGAATATGTGAAGGAGCATCCTCAGGCAACCTATTTCCCGAGCTCCTCACAAATCTGGACGATTCCATGTGATATTGCGCTTCCGTGCGCGACCCAGAACGAAATTGATGAGAAGATGGCCCGGACGCTTATAGCTAACGGTGTGAAGGCTGTAGGGGAAGGTGCCAATATGCCATCCACCTTGGAAGCCATTCATCTGTTCCAGCAGGCGGGAATACTGTTCGCGCCAGCCAAAGCAGCCAATGCGGGAGGCGTAGCCGTATCGGCGCTGGAAATGGCACAGAACAGCATGCGGTTATCCTGGAGCTTCAATGAAGTGGATGCCAAATTGCAGGAAATTATGGGTAGTATCTACCGCCAATCCGTAGATGCCGCTCAGCAATACGGACAGCCCGGCAACCTTCTGGCCGGCGCCAATATCGCCGGGTTTAAGATGGTGGCAGACGCCATGCTTGCCGAAGGTGTTGTTTAACATACAAGGGCGGAGCTGAACACAGCTCTGCACTCATCATAGGGATTTTAACAGGAGGCCAGTCGATCGGCCTCCTTTCCTATGTTCGGTTCAATTTCCGAATCAGAACAATAATAAGCAGCAACGATACGGTAATGATAACACCGTTGAACACTATTTTACTCTGATACCAGTTGGATTTAGCCGAGATATCGGCTGTCTCCCCAGGTGCAGCACTCTCCGCTCGCACAAAAAATCCGCCCTAAAGCAGAAATTCTCTGCTCCAGGACGGATCGCTGCATTCAAAACAAATATTAGAACTTGATTATACCTGCAGAGTGCAAAAAGACGAACAGCACAAGGATTGGGGCCACAAAACGGAGCATAAACAGCCAGACACGGAACCAGCCCGCCGTAAGGCCTGCCTCTTTGCCGACACCCTTCCAGAAGTAACCCGCAAACACAGTTACGATCAACCCGCCAAGCGGCAGTAGAATATTGGAGGCCAGGAAGTCCATCCAATCAAAGAATGATTTACCGCCAAAGGTCAACCCCGGAATCAGTCCAAAGGACAGCGCCGAAGGGAGACCGAGCAGGAAGCAGCCTGCGATAATAATCCATACTGCCTTGGAACGCGACAAGCCCCAACGTTCCATGGAGAAGGCAACAGGAACTTCTATCAAAGACACGGTCGAAGTTAATGCAGCTATGGCTAGCAGTACAAAGAATAAACCGCCGAACAATGATCCAAGCGGCATGGCCGAGAAGGCGGCCGGCAGCGCAATAAATACAAGCGTTGGTCCCTGCGCCTGGTCTATGCCAAAGGAAAAGGTGGTCGGGAAAATAATCAAGCCGGCAATAAAGGCGTAGAACAAATCTCCCCCGCCGATAGCAAGCGTTGCCGAACCCAAGGATTGTTTACGGTCGACATAAGAACCGTAGGTCATCATGGCTCCCATACCGAGGGAGAGAGAGAAGAAAGCGTGGCCCAAAGCAACCAGTGCAGATTCAGGAGTCAGCTTGGAAAAGTCAGGCTTCAAAAAGAATTCAACCCCCGCAGCAGCTCCCGGCAGGGTCAGCGCACGAACCATCAGAATAATCAACAGGAGCAGCAGTCCCGGAATGAGGACCTTGTTGAATTTTTCGATTCCCCCGGAGATTCCTCTGGCTACTATCCAGCCTGTAATCAGGAGCACGACAGCCTGCCACAGAATCGGGGTATATCCTGAAATGAATCCGCCGAACTGGGCTCCAAAATCACTATTCGAAAACAATTTTCCGCTAAAAGACCGGATCGCGTAATGAAATGTCCAGCCCGCTACTATGGCATAAAAGGACATAATCATAAAGGACCCGATAACAGACAGCATCCCCATACCGCCCCATGCCTTATGTCCGCCAACCTTGATAAAAGAACTCGCCGCGCTTCCCCGGCCTCCACGGCCGATTGCCAGCTCTGCCAACAGCACCGGCAGGCCAACAGCCACCAAACAAACGATAAACAGCAGGAAAAACGCCGCTCCGCCGTATTGTCCCGTAATGTACGGAAACTTCCACATATTACCCAGACCTACTGCACTGCCGATGGCAGCCAGTATGAATCCCGATTTGGAAAACTGGTCTGCTTTGCCCCCCGGCTGGTTTTTATTCATTTTCTCTGTATTCATGATGTCCTCCCCATTCATTCTTCTTTCATTAGCTTGTCTCACAGCCTTTCCTAGTATACTAATGGAGATATGATGGAGTACAGTGAAAAATTATAAAATTCACAAGGAATTACACATCATACTCCAGCTGCTTCTTGGCTTTCACAATGAAATCAAGCGGTGATTCAATCGTTTCAGGGTGATACTCCACTGCGCCTATTTTGAGTCCCAGGCTGACCTTGTATTTTCCGGTTAATCGGGAGTCGTTCAGCTCATCCAGCTTGACCTTAATCCGCTCGATAACGATTTTGGCCCCTTCACGGTCCGTGAACAGCATAAGTCCCCATGTCGCATCCTCTTTATCCAGCAGATATAGCGCATCATTGGTCCGGATACTGGACTTACTAAGCTGGGACACATCATATATCGCCTCTGACAGCTGCTCCTCCGGAATCAAACGCCGGATCTCATTCCAGTACTTCACTTTAACCACAAGCAGCGTTAACGGAATTTGATAGCGTATGGAGATTCCCGTGAACAGGCTGGCATCCTTTTGAAAGGACACGATGTTCCGAAGATCGGTATTCTGGTCCACCGCAGCCATACTGACGCTATGCTTCCGCAAGCGTTCATTCTCCAGTTGCAACTGACGGTTCGTGAACGTAAACAGCCAAGTGGCCACCGTCATAAGCGGGGTCATCAGCAGCCAGAAATACGTATTCACGCCAATGGTTTCACCCTGCGACACCGTTTGATAGAGGATGAAGAAGCCGTAGCTGAAGATAAAGACAAGATTCAGAACAAGCCCTGCGGTCACATTCGTAAAATAAGTAACCATCGCCAGCAGAAAAGCAGCATTCAGGATCATGATGTTCTGGAGGTATTGATCCGGATTTCCGGCTATAAACACAATCGAGATATAAATAAGCACAAGAAACAACAGGAAGGCGACATCCGACACCAGACCGCTGCGGTTACGTCTCACGCTTATCACCACGTTTCTTGAAATGTTTGCGAAGCAGCAGGATTAGGGATAGCAGAACCAAAGAAAGGGTTAAGACTGCGGCCACAACGAAGCCGAGGACATCGGGGCGGTCCATAACCTCTTGAAGGGCAGAATCCTTTTCTCCCCCGGTAATCGTCTTGAAACGGTAGGCATTCACATTGCCGTCTTTATCCGTAAGTACGCCGTCTCCGAACACCTTCCACTTGTCTTTCTCGCTGGCGATCAGCTTGGAGGCCAAATAGTAATTTTCGGAGCGAACCCCCGTTACTGCAAGCAGCCCCAGACCGGTCTTAAACGGTGATCTGATCAGCTGCAGCGTTCCAATCTCCGCGCCGTAACCCGTGTCGATACTCATTTTTTCATTGGATTCCATAGTCGTGCCTTCGGAGTTATATTTGAAAAACAGCTGATCATTATGCTCACGGATCACCTTATTGTTCTTGTACGTGCCTATGGCAATGATATTATTGTTCTTCAAATGATCGTCGTCTACATTGTCGGAGTAGAAGTGAACGTCCCCTGTATTCCCGCGGGTGTAATGCCCCAGCAAATTGAACACATTGGATAAGCTCTGATACGTATAATCATCCATATTCTGCGGCAAAATCACCGCGACATGGTTATAGATTTCATCACGCAGGAACGGGTAAGGATAATTGCTCAGCAGCAAATCCGTGCGGTCCTTGGTATTCAGCCTCATCGTGGAATCCTTATCTATGTACGCCCATGGCATTTGATCCCTGTTCGGTGTACACAAAGCGCCCGCAAGCTCCAAATCAAAGCCTACCTTAACGGTAAAGTTACCGGAGAGGTTCAGGTTTTGCGGAATCGCCAGATTCAACTGATCTCCATCCGCCAGCTCCCGGGTCAGCTTCTTGCTGCCGATCGGCGTCTCATTAATGCTCACCGTAACCAGCGAACGGTCAAAATCGAGATTTTGCGCATAGCGGAAATCAAGTCTGATTTTGCTGGAATCGGCGATGGAACGGTTGGACGGCAGGGAAGCGAAATAGGTCTGCTCCTGGTGATACGGTCCGGTGAGCTTATCTCCGGTTTCAGTGAAGGTTACATTAGAGTTGATTGAAATTTCAGGCGTGGCGGTCTCGGTCGTTTCATCAACCACTTTAAGATCACCGCTAAGCTGTTGCATCAGTTCCCTGTTAGCAACCAGTCTGCCTGCTTTGATTAGCAGGCTTTCGTCCTTGGAGGTAATGACCAAGGTAGGCTTGGCATCTTTATTGACCAGTTGAATAACAGCGTGCGCGGCTAAATCCTCTTTACTGCTTACCAGTGGCTTCAGTTCGTTTGGCACATGGTCATACATCGCTATCAGTACTACAGCCTTCTTATTCTTTAAGGTATCGCTCCGGTAAGGAAGCAGCGGAATGGTCTTGTCGCCGAGCGTGTTGGCACTGGCAAATCCGGAGAGGGCATATACCGCCGACTCCAGTTCAACACCGGTACTATTCTCGGGAACAGTCAGGACACTTTCATTCTCCCTAACCGTGTCGATGCCCGTAAATCGGCTGCTGAAGCCGCCGATCCCTCCACTCAGGGCTGTAGTCGAATAAGTCACACCGATACTGGACGTATTGAACAGATGCAGCCATTGATCCGGGCTTTGATCTACCGAGCATAGCTGCTGATCGGCGGTTGACCGCAAGGAGCCTTGGACGGTTAGCGTATTTGACCCATTGCGCAAAAGTTCTTTAGGGGCAGGAATAGCAAGCTGCTGCTCCCCGTTATTTTGCAGAGAGGGCCTGAAGGTATAGAACGGAGTTCCGTTCAAGGACAAGGTAACGCTGGACACTTTATCCGCGGTGATTTGGGAGATTTGGAAATGGAGATTAACCGTCACTTTCTCCACATTCCAATAATCCATAATCTGAAAATATTCCTGTCTAAAGCTTGTCCCGGTCAAAGAATGATCCGTCCCGGCGAAGGAAGTCTCATAGACCCGGTTGTTGTCCTGAACCACAACTGCGGCAGCAGCAGAATCCAGGGGGATCAGAAAAAGGAATAAACAAAGTATCCATATGGCCAGTTGTTTTTTTCTCATCGTTTACTTCTCCTGTGCTCTGATTTCACTTTATGGCGGCCCGTTAATAACGCTCGGTCTTGTACCATTTGGCTTCACGTTTAAAGATGAGATCCCTCATGTAGTTATAGAGCCCATAAGCAGCGACAACCATCCATAGCTGGCAATAGGAAACGTACATCAATAGAATCATCCAGACGTTGGAGAGACTCATCTCGCCTTTCTCGGTCGTAAGGGTAATAAAGGTGCCTACTACAAATAAAATGATGGCAAGCAGCCACAGAAAGCTGCTGAGACCGGCAATGGTAGTGTGAACATATCCAAGCGCATGCAGGATAAGAAGTAAATCCGAGGTCACAAGCGACGTCAGCAACAGGAAGTAAATGGACAAGAAATAAAAAATATCGAAGCGGACGCGGACGGCGGAGGGGTCGAAGAGGAGCGGGATGTTCTTGACAATGACATAGATGTTTCCCGTGGCCCAGCGGGTACGCTGCTTGAACCAGACCTTCAGAGTCTGCGGCTCCTGCTCCCACGTTACGGCCTTCGGCTGGAATTTAATCCTGTAGCCGAGCTTGTAGATACGGAAGCTGATTTCCGTGTCCTCCGCAATCGCCCTGATATCCCAACCCCCTATGTTCTCTACAATTGACCTGCGCATGATGAAGTTGGTTCCGGGAATCGTACATAGCTTGAACAGCTTCCAGCGCCCGGCTTGGGCCATCCATTGAAAAGACAGTGTCTCAATATTAATGAACCGCGTCAGCAGGCTAGCCTCACGGTTGCGGGTCCGGAATTTACCGATGACCGCGCCCAGGCTGGAATCATTGGTGATTTCAGCCACTAGATAACGCAGAGCTGTTCTTTCCGGCGTGTTGTCGGCATCATAAATCGCAAGGAGCTCGCCTCTGCTGCCGGCAAATCCGATATTCAGCGCATTCGATTTACCTTTGCCGCCCGTAATGCTATCTGTATTGATCACAATTAGGTTGCGTTCGGGATACCTGGCCTGGATATTTCCCAGAAGAACACCGCTGTTATCGGAGGAATTGTCATTAATAACAATGATCTCATACCGGTCATGCGGGTAATCGAAGGCGAGCAGGGCTTCCACCGTCTGGCTGATCACCATCCCCTCATTGTGCGCCGGAACCATAATGGAGACAAACGGCAGCTCCCCCATGATCTCAGGTACGACCTCATTCTCCGATTGGATGTAATACAGGTACCCGGCAATAATGAGAACGACATTTACAAGCAGCAGTGACCAGATACAGACCACCGCGATCACCATCAGAACGTCTGCGATTGTCATAAGGTTCTCCTAATACCCTTTATTTTCTTGCCCTCATATACTTCTGCCGATAGAGCCGGAAGCCGACTGCGAACAATCCGCCAAACACCAATAGGGAGAGGATAATGACCACGATGAAAAATTGATTTTGCACACTGAACAGCTTCGTGAAGCTCTTCTTCTGCTCTTCTGTGTACTGGTAGTCGTTATTCACTTTTTCCGGGGTATGCTGAAGGTTCAATTCCTGTCCGTTGATCGAGATAACGCCATGTGACGAGGATATGATGTCTGTACCTGTAACCACCTGATGGTCAGCCTGTTTATAGTCGGCAAAAGAAATCCAGGCCTCATCCAGACGCTGCAGCAATTCCGCAAGCCCCTGCTTGTCCTTCGGGAAATCCACCGTGATCGCCGTATTGAGCGGATAACCGGACTTCGCTTTGTCCGGGCTTTGCATCTTCTGGAGCAGGCTAAGCGGCAGGCTGTAGAGGGAGGAGGCAAACGTGGCAGCTGTATGGCTCTGTTCCATGTAAATCACCTTCTCATCCGGGAACAACACCGCGGAGTCAAAAAAGCTCATTCCCGTTCCCGCATACTCCTTGTCATACGTCCAGTACATTTCCGCACCGATGCCAAGCGGCGCAATCCCGTTCTGCACCAGCAGCGAGATAAAGCCCTCCATCTTCTCCTGCAAGGTGTGATCCTCGATGTAAATGGTGGGCATCACCGCCGGAGCGTTGACCAGAATACTGCCGTTGCGGAATTGTACAACCTTCAGAGCCTCCAGATACCGATCCATAGCCGGATAGTCCGTATTGCTGAACACCGGGCGGATACTGACCACAAACGGAATGCCGGAGCGATATAATGAATTGGCCAGATCCTCCAGCAGCTCCAAATCGGAGAAGGGATAGATTTCTTTGACGACAAGATAGGTGCGAGGTGTGGCGGCAACAGGCAGCCAATCCTTCAGCACATAGGCCATCGCCAGCTCACTGAGGTTGCCCTTTTCCAGATAAGGCGCGTAGGTATAGTCTTCTTTTCGGACGGCGTATGGAACATCAAGCTCTCTGCCTGTAAAAGATATACTGCCGTAGGCCTGCGACCCTACTCCCTTGGAGGCAATATAAGGTATGTTTTGGACTCCAATCCCCTTAGCCGAATACGATCCTATGTTCAAATCCATACTTCCGCCGCTTATGATTTTGGTTACAGCCTGCAGCTCCAGACCTGCCTTTGCCGGAAGATTCGCCCCGATGTGCAGATACTGCCCCTGGTATTTCTCCCAATCTTCTATATAGGATTTATTGTTAATATCGAGATCAGGACTGTTGATGACTGTAATGACATGGGTATACGAATCCATCATTCCCCGCTCATATTGATCCAGGCTAACCAGGGTTACCTGGGCACTGTAGGCTGCCAGCAGCTGCTGAAGCACCGTCACATCCCCTTCTTTAGAGGTTTCTTTTGCCAGACTGTCGTACAAAAGCAATACCTGCGGGGAATCCGCAGCGGCAGAATGAACATATGCACCCGAGGGCAGCAACAGGAAGCAGACAACAAGCAGCATTTGCACGGCTTTTTTTGTCAAATACTCACTCCCTTTTCAGCCTTCACATATGGAACTGCAGGTCCTTTCACCGGTAGTTTGCTGTTTGCGAAGAAGCGGCTAATCACACTTGAAAGAGTTAGCAAAGAGACCAGATCGAACGATAACGTGAATAAGAATTCGTGCTTGGAAATGTCGGCATCTCCCGCCCCGATGATGGAAACCAGGATGCCGGATAGCCCTATGCCCATCGCGGTCAAGATCAGCACCATTTTTTGCATCCCTCTGAAATCCCCGAACTTTACCGCTGTCACAAAGGAGGGCATGTACAAGCCGATTACAACAATCATCCAGAGGACAATGAAGCCGAAGGTTTTGGGCGCAAGCTTATCCTTGAGCAGACTGTACACCGAGAAAAAGTGGCTTTGCTGGCCAAAAGCTTTTCCAGCCGATTGCTCGTAATTCCCCATAGCCGCAGGTTTAATCGTAAAAGCATTTTGGGCGGCTTCATTCAGAATGGAGCTGAGCTTGTCCGGGTGAGTGACATAGAATTTAAGAATCGAGCCGAAGCCGTACTTGCTGTAGAAGCTCTCTTCCAGCAGGGGTGAATGAACATCCACGGTTCCATATTGCTCGTAATAGATGCTGTCTTTCAGAAGTGAATACTGCTCATCGATCCCGAATGACTTCAGCGTAGTCTCCGGATTTGCCGACCCTTTCAGGACCCCCCTGGTCATGCTGTGGTATTGGTTAATATTCACAAACTCTTTGGAAATATTCAGATAGGTAACAATACCCGCGATCATCATAAGAACGATGGAACACAAGGTCAGCAGCCGGAACAGCTTGTCTTTGCGTACCCAGATCAGAGAAACGGCCATGCAGGCAATGAGGATTCCCACTGGCGCATTTTGCTGCTTGGAGGTTGTCAGGATAATGCTGCTAATGACAAACAGTCCGAGCAGGACGTAATCGTTGTATCTTTTGCGGTATAACAACAGCCACGAGGCGAATACAAAGATCATCATTATCAAAACCAGGCTCTCGCTGTAAAAAGAATTGAAATATGCCGTATACCCGGTATCCCCGAATATAAATATAGCCAGAATAGCGATGATTATCCCCTGTCGCCGCGGCAGCTTCCATGTAATGCCCTCGATCAACAGATAAACTGCAAGCACATATACAATCGTATACATAGCAGCCTGAAACCGGATATCGAACACCTGACTGCTGAACAGCAGCTTATTAAGACCTATAGCCAGCTTGATAAACAACGATTGGGAGGAACCCAGTGTTGCGCCATTTTCGTTAAAATATTGATAGATACCGTACTGCTTCACAAAATAACCGAAATATTGCGCATCGTAATCCGGTGCGTTGAAGTAAAGGCCGTTGCTGTAAATGCTGCGGAAGAAATCCCCGTTATCCGCCATTCCCACATAAGGAGCGGTGAATAGAGCCATAACCGTAATCATCAGAACCCCGAGAGCGGTCAGCAGGGCGGGTGACCCTACCGTGCGGTGAACGGCTGCAGTTTCCTGGAGAAGCATTTTCCTTACCATCGTGTTGTTAATCATGCCCATTCACCTTCACTTCGTACTTTTCACTTGGAACTAATATCTGTAGGCCAATAAAGCCATCAGATTGTCAAAAGAGTAGGCCTGCCCACTGTTTGCGTCACCAAACCCGCCGTATAGAACACTGCTTGTATCAACGACCCTGAATTCTTTCATTCTCTCTATGCTCCTGTGATAAAGAGCGTCGTCTCCGATCTCCGAACCGATCATCGCAGCAATGGCATATATCGCCGTGGAGCGAATATCTGTCGTCGGCACTCCTTCTCTGGTGTATTGCCCATACAACGTTCCGTCTGCCACCTGCCGCTTAATGTAATCAATACTGGTAGATCTCGCTGCACCCACTTCCGCCAGATTTAAAATAGTTAAAAGTGACTCCACCGTATGAATGTTTTCCGAGCTGTATTTTCCGGTATCATAGTTGAACCTTGTTTCATAGAAGGGGAATTTATCAGATAAATAACCCTTATCTGTTATATTTTTCATATTTAGTTGCAATAAATGACTTGAATTCCTATTAATCGACAAATTTTGCAAAGTACCTAAATTAATATAGCATAAAGTAACGAAGCCATTTGTGATTTTGTTGTTTTCATCATAAAAATCATACATATATCCATTATTTACATTTTTATTATAAAATCGTTCACCATACTTATCCGCTTCATCCGTATAATGGGGTTCCTTAAAAACTTCGCCCGCTTCATACAGGGCACGGATGATGCGCAAATCATCTACGGCTGCGTTAACAGGAAACTTCTTCCCGTTCTTGGGACTGTAACGGTAACTGAAGCCGTTCTTCATATTGAAGGTGGCACTGGCAAGTTTCCACTGGGTCTCGAACAATTCCCTCTGCCCGGCAAGCGCTGCGTACCTCATCATCAGGGAAGAGGATTCGCTTAGCACCTCATGCCCGGTTGCTGTCTCCTCCGTCTGGGGGGTATCTTGCAAATTCGTATATATGCCATAGGGCCCTGTCATCTTCCTGGAGATGAAACGGTAAACCTCTTCGGCATTCTCTTCCGGATGACCCGAGGGCAGCAGTGATTCACTACGGGACGGGGAGGGCAGGCTAGTGACTCCAGCTTTTTCATAAATCAAAAAGACCAATACCAGCGCTGCCGCCGCTATTAACAGTCCGGCGGCCGTTTTCCTGTTCAACTGATCACTTCCCCAAAAGACAGATTATTGTTGCCGTTAGCATCCTTACCCTATTTAACGGAAATTTTTAACTAAAGTTCAAGGTTTTATTCGTCCGACATTTCCGCGCAAATCGTTACGTTGCACTTTTATAAAAAAAGCTGTCCCGGAAAGTCCGTTAAGACCTCCCAGGACAGCCCTATCGATATTCCTGCGCTAAAGGTATTGCAGAATCGCCTCTTTACTCTCTAGTTTCCGTTAAGCACGATCGCTTGCGCCTGGGAAGTGGGCACGGAATTCGTCTGGATCAAAACCTTGCCGACGCTCGAATCGTTGAACCACACATCCGTGCCCGTATTGAATTCGTCGAACGAATTCACCTTCCTGAGCACGGTGCCATTACGCGTTACCGTATTCACGGTGAATCCTTCAACCTTCACTTCGGAGCGCCATTGCCGGTTCGTCACCATCCCCGGGTACGAGCCCTGAATGGCTCCGATCGTAAGATTGATCGAATTGCCCGACTTGTTTACGGATACTTGGGTTGCCGCGCTGCTGCCGCTCTCATAGCCGTAGGTTTTCCCGTCATCTTCAAACATGGAGTAGCTGGTGGTGACTCCGGACGCTAGAGGATACACCTTTAAATTGATAAAGTCGTCCACGACTTCCCCATCGTAGTTTTTGTCTTTTCCAACCGGTACGATTGAGCCTTCCTTAACGAACACCGGAATGGTGGCAAGCGGCGCAGAATATTGAATCGTTTGTCCGCCAGTGAACTTGTTCCCGCTGTTCCAGTCGTGCCAGATCCCGTCCGGCAAATAGACGGAACGGCTGATCGCACCGGGGACATGAACCGGCGCCACCAGCAGGGAAGGCCCGAACATCCACTGGTCCTGGAGATTGGCCACGTTTGGATCGTTCAGGTAATCCAGAACAAGCGCCTTCATCATCGGTGTGCCTTTCTGCTCCGTTTCACGCGCCGCCGAATAAATGTACGGCAGCATCCGGTACCGCTGCTTGATCGCTTCCTTCACGATCCCTTCCGCTTCCGGGCCGAATGCCCACGGCTCGCGAATGTTGGTCGGGTCGCTGCCTTCCGCTCCGTGCGCCCGGAATACGGGCATAAACGCGGAGGACTGCATCCACCGGGTATACAGCTCCGGCGTAGGCTTGCCGTTAAAGCCGCCCGTATCATGCGATACGTACGGCATACCGGACAATCCCGCGCTTAGTCCCAGCTGTAGATTATGCGTGAAGGAATCCCAGGAAGCGTCCACGTCCGCCGTCCATACTGTTGTTCCGTATTGCTGAATGCCCGTAAAACCGGAGCGTGCCAGATTCCATACCCGCTCATTGGTATAGCTGCGCTGCGCATCGTAAAACGCTTTTGCCTCGTTCAGCGCGTACACATTGTGAATTTTGTCGGCCGTGCCCCCGCTGAATGCGTCCGCAGGGTTCGTGGGTGTCTCCGGTTCATTCAAATCGATCCACCACCCGCGCACGCCATCATCCCAAAGCTTCTTTACGTCCATGGTCGAGTTTGGATCGTCTGTGTACCAACGGGCCGCAGCGGGATTCGTAAAGTCGATCAGACCAGCCGGGCCGTACCAGGCCTGGTAGATTTTCGTCGACCCGCCACTCTTGGCAAAATACCCGTTCGCATTGCCGCCGCTGAAATTATTGGCCGTCTGCTGGATGTACGGATCGACGATATTAGTTACCTTAACCCCTTTATTGCGCAGGCTCAACAGGTTACCGGCCGGATCGGCAAAACCGTCTGCGGTATTCCATTCGAAATCAAAATAATGATTGTTGGCTGCCCAATAGACGTCGAGCACCATACCGTCCAGCGGGATGCCCTTCGCACGGAACGTATCGACCACCTGGTGCACTTCGCTCCAACTGTCATAGCCGTATCTCGACTGGATATAGCCGAGCGCCCATTTTGGCGGCAAGGGGGCTTTTCCGGACAAGTCGGCCAATCTGGAGTACAGATCGCCTATTGCCGGGCCGTTGATGAAATAATACACCATCTCGCCATTCGGCGCGCTGAAGTAGTAGTAGTCTGGACTCTCCTGCCCCATATCGAAGGCTGCGTGCTGATATGTGTTATCGAAAAATATCCCGTAGCCTTTTGTGCTTGCAAAGAACGTTCCGGAGGTGTCGGCCGTGTTGCCGCCGAAACCGCTCACCATTGCGTTATCCATCTCGACACGCTTGCCCCGGCGGTCCAGAGACTGCGCATGGCGGTCGATCCCGAGGCCGTAGAAATGCTCACCGGGGTCCATCGCCATATATTCGAATACGTCCGCTCCGGTGGAATGGCCCAGTCCGCCCGTCACGCGCTCTCCGGCGATATAGTTAATATTCGCCGCGTCATAATAAGAAATGCGGAACGGTGATTTGTTGACCCTTACCGTCAGACCGGAAGACTGCAGACGGATATAATCGCCCTGGTCGCTAACCGTATAGCTCACCGTTCCGAAGGATTCGTTATCCACGACAAACGACGCGTCCTTCGCGAACGTGCCGCCCGGTTCCATCCAAATGCGCGCAATCTCCGGCTTCACGAACTCCACACGAACTTTAGGTATGTTCTGGAGCGTAAATGTAACGGCATTGCCGGACTGAACGTGGGAGGTATAGTCACCCAGGAATTGCTGTGACGGCTCATTCCGTATCAAGGTCACATCGTCTATGTGCACCCAGCTGCCCGGATTGGCATCCGTCCAGAAGCCGAGCTTGACGGCTTCTCCGTCGCTGCCGACCGTAATTCCGGATAGCCTGATCGTCGTCCAGTCGGTTGACGCGGATGTCGCTGCCGTCCTCGTCTGCCCCCCGAAATCCGCGTACATGACACTGTTCACAAATGTTCCGCTTCGGCGCACCTTCGCCTGCAGGGTATACTTTCCTGCGGTCAGGTTCATGTTCTGGAACAAATCCATTTTGTACGCGCCGGCGGAGTACAGGTCGGCATATTTGTTCCCGCTGCCTTCAATCCCGATTTTCGCAGCGGCCAAGTCGCCCGTACGCGACCAGTCGGCATAGTCGTTTGTGAAGCTGGCGTTTAGTAAAGGAAGTTCGGCCTGCTCGACGCGCACGTCGTCGATTTGCAGCGATGTCCCTCCCGAAGATGCAACGTAAAAGCCGATGTCAAGCTTGCCCGTGGTCACCGGCACGGTCGCTGTTATTTGACGATAACCGTCCGTATTCGAAATATGGACATCGATCCGCGGCGTGCCGTTCTGCGACAGTTCCATTCGCGATGTATCCGGGACCGCATATTGCTGCTTGATCCAGGCGGATACAATGTAAGTTCCGTTCACAAGCCCGCTCATTGTCTGGTGAACACTCTGCTCGTATTTGCTCCCGGCATAGAAATACAATTTCTTTGAACCGAAGTGCGGATCATTGGAATCGACCCCGAAAGACGCGGCTTGCCCGGCAGGATGCCACTCGGTCCAGTAATCGAGGCCTCCCGTCTCGAACCCGGGGTTCGACACCGCGTTGTCCATGGGACCCGCCGCCGCAGCGCCGGGTGTTGTTACCACCGCGAACAGCAGGGAACCGGCGGCCAGAAAATACTTCCACCAGGATCTTAAACAGACTAATGTTTGCTTCGAAGCTTTCCTGTGCAGCTTGGCATTTTTGGCATTCATATACACACCACCTGTATCGGATTAATTCTTCTCCACCCATACCTGGTCGACATGCAGCCAGGCGTTAGCGCTACCTTCGGCGTAAACTCCGATTTTCACGACTTCGTCGCGCGTCAGCGTAATGTTGCCGACCGACACTTCGTTCCAGTTCGAGTTGGCCGGGAAGTTGGCGTTGCCGGCCAATACCCCGCCCTTATCAACATAGAGGCCGGTTGTGGCGAATATGCCGCTGCGGCGGATCTTGGCTTTCACCGTATAGGTGCCTGCCTGCAGCGACTCGAAGCGGAACAGATCCGATGTGAAGCCGGTTGACTTCGTAATGTCCGCATAGGCGTTGCCATTATCGGTGCCGATCTTCGTCACGGCATTATCCGTTCTCGACCATCCCCGGTAGGCGTCCTGGAAGCCGCCATTTTGCAGCGATACACGTGTCACTTGAACGTTGTCGATCTGCAGCGAAGTACCTCCCGGCGAATCAACGTAAAAGCCGAACTTGATCTGGCCGTTCGTTACGTTCACGGTGGCGGTTACATCCTGGTATCCCGTTGTACCCGGAATATCGACGAACTTATCCGCGCCCCCGTACTGCTGAACCTCCAGGCGGGATGCGGTCGGAGTCGTACCCGTGCGCTTCACTTTGGCCGTCACCGTATAGGTGCCGTTATCCAGACCCGTTAATGTTTGGTGCGCACTTTGCTTATAGGCGGAAGAAGCATAGAAATACAGCTTTTTCGTTCCTTCGTTAACATCATAGCTGTCGACTCCGTAAGCCGGCGTTTGTCCGGTTGGATGCCATTCGCTCCAATCGGAAAGGCTGCCGGTTTCAAATCCGTAGTTCTTCGCCACATTACCTGCATTCGGGTTGAGCTCGATATAATCCAGGTTAAAGGCTCCCGCATCGGAAGTGTTTCGCTGAACGGTAATGAGGTTCAATCCCTTAACCAGTTTCAATTCGACGTTCTTATTGGCCCAAGTTGACCAGCTTCCCGTAGCTGAGAACGTTACGGTCGTGTTGCCCGTAATCGTACTGTTATACCCGTCCTTGACGCTGATGGTCGCTGAACTGTTCCCGCCGGTACCGTTGGCATACTTGAGGTTAACCCCATACGACCCTGCTTCGGGCGCTTCAACGGCAAAAATCGCTTTCGGGCCTTCGCCGTTAAGGGCGGCGGCCGCTTCGAACTTGTCGATGAATCCAAAGCCTGAGTAGCCGGCGTGGTTGTTGTTGAATTTCGTGCCGATCCAGGAGGCGGCTTCGGCTTCATATTTTTTGGAGTTGCGCGGCGTAACCCTTAACAGCTTCACATCATGCGGTGCTATGCTCGCCGAGTAGCTGTTCATATAACCCAGATCCTCGTGTTCCCAGATGTCGCGCACGGCCGCTTCACCGGTTAGTCCCAGCTCCCCAAGGAAATCGATGCTCTTCGTCACGCTCTGATCCGATCGGTTAAAGAGACCGACGACCCATTCCCCGTTCGGCAGTTGGCCGACCCAACGTTCGGTATCACGGCTGGTCCCTTCCTCATACCCGATGCCCGGATAGAACGGGTTGGAATTGTAATAGATTGGCTTGCCAACGAAACCAAGCTTGTTCAGCTCAATAAGCTCGGAATTCTGATAGAATCGTTCGTTGTTCGAGCCGGTCAGGTTAATCGTATCGTATTGATCCGCGATGGCGATCGGCGCACCGCCAAGCGTATACAGCGAGACGGTTGATCTTCTTTCGTTATCGTCGATCACGCTTGAGCCGTACCGGTTCATGCGGATAAAATCGGCGTCCATGATCATCTGTCCGCGTCCGGCGATATCGGAGAATCCGGTCAAGCCCTGGAACGGATTCCTCCATTGGGACCATGCATCCTTCCAGGTCTGGCTCCGGCCGCTGACATGCTCCCAGTCACCGGTGAAAACGTCTTCATCAATGCGGATCATGTCCCCGTATTTCAGTTCCGTCTCCGCATGATTCTGCAGATAGGGCATAACCAGACTGACAATCAGGTCCTCACCGGCGGCTTCATGAATCCAGCGAAGCGTCGTTTGGTATTCATTCCAGTGTGCATTTCCGACCCCGATTATACCGCCCTCCATACCGGTTTGGTACCAGGACAGGAAGTCGATGCGGAGGAAGCTGGCGCCTGCATCCTTGAAGTGCTGTACATAGCCTTTAATGTAGGCTTCCGCCCCCGGCTTATTGACGTCGACCCAGTACAGGGATTTGTCGCCCTGGTCCGTGACGAACCTGTCGCCCGGCAGCGTGATGCTGGACAGATCCGAATGGGTCGTTGTCGCTGTATTGACGATATCGCGCACTTTAATGCCCGGGTTGTTGATTACGGTTTTGGAACTGTCGTTGACCGCTGTCGGCGTCACCCAAAGCGGATTGTAATATACGCCGAACTTCAACCCCTTGCTTGCTGCGTAATCCCCCGTTTGTTTCCATGTGTTCTGCCAATTGTCACTATGCTTCAGCACATAACCGTTCGGGGTGGTTTGGGTGGACCCTTCGATCCAACCGTCCAAACTGACCATATCATAACCATACGGCAGAAATTTGTCGGCTACCCAATCCACATTCGCTTTCCAGCGGTCTTCCGGAATGGCCACGTTTGTCGTATACGGATTCTCGTAAGCCATCCAATACATCGGTCCTGAACCTTGGCGTGTTGACTTGCTGTCCCTTGCTGAAGCTCCACCGGCCAGCATTGCAGTAACTAGCGTTATCGCTAGGGTGGCTATGGCAATTCGATTGCAGCGTTTTTGCACAAAATCCCTCCATCCATTTTTTCGTAGCTTGAATTATTGGAGTGAAAAGAGACGTATCCTGTTATTAATCGTATTATAAACGAATGCAGAGATTGAAGTAAACGCTTTCTCGATGAATTTTACTGCTTATTTCGCTGAATTTCACATATAAATCGACTGTTATTGTCCATTTCTTCTTTCGATGAATTAAATAGGTAATGAGCTTTCCTTAAGAACTCTTAGGCTAGGGTTAATCTTTGTCCGTTCTACTAATTGTTCACATAGATATTCCGGTAAATCGGCGCCTTAAAAACCACACTTTCCACCAATGCGCATGCGCCGATCAGCCAGGCGTCTTCTCCCAGCCCGGAAAGATGAAAGGCAAACCTCTGCCGGAACTTGGAATTGCCAAGCTGGCTTTGAATGCCTTCTACCAGATACTCACCGCCACCGAGTCCCTCTCCGCCAAGAATAATTGCCTGGGGATTAAAGAGATTAATCAAGTTGCGAATGCCGATTCCAAGATTCACACCTTGAGCTTTCAGTATTTGCCGGGAATAATCATCACCTTCTCCCGCGAGCCGGTAAATGTCTTCAGGCGTAATCACTTCCAGGTGCCTCAACCGTGTGCTCCCGTTTCCATAGATTACTTCCTGATGGGCTTCGCTTAGAATATATTTATCCGACGAATATAATTCCAGGCATCCGCGTTGCCCGCAATAACATTCTCTGCCATTTCTATCGATTACGGTATGTCCAAATTCGCCTGCGTTGCCGCACTCCCCTGTATACAGCAAGTGATCCATAACAATCCCGGAGCCAATTCCGGGTCCTACAGTGATCACGATATAGCTGGAATAGTTTTTACCGACGCCCACCCAATTCTCGGCCAAGGCAAAAACATTGGCGTCGTTGTCCAAATATACGGGAACGCCAAATGCTTCCCGAATCTTAGTGAATTCCAAGTTCTCCCACGACAAAAAAGGCGAACTGACTACTTTTAACCCTGCTTTGTCAATCAGGCCCGATCCGGCGATGCCGATGCCCAGGCATTCCATACCCTTCCGGAGAAATGGCTCCGTCAGTTTTCGAATGCTTTGAATCATAAGCTCATTTACAATATCCGATTCTGTCGGCAGCGTTGAGAAATCCATTTTACTCTTTTCCATGATAGCTCCGCTCAAATCCGAGCAACAGAACTCAATACAGTGTTCTTCAATTTTGACACCAACGATGAGGTAGCTTCCGCTGTTAAATTGCAGTAATACCCTTCTTCTGCCGCTTGAAGACGAGGCCGTCCCGACCTCCCTGATTAAATTTTCCGCAAGCAGCTCATCGACAATATATGTTATCGTAGATAACCCCAGTTCCGTCCGCGCTGAAAGATCCGTCCTCGAAACCGGTCCGTATTTTCTGATCTGCTGGATCACAATGGAGCGGTTTAACTCCTTAACCAGCCCCATATTGCCTTTTCTAAGCTTTCCCATGAGTCCTCCTGCGATATGTGGCGTTTATCCAGTCGTATTTTGGCCCGGTATTGCATTATTTCTCAGTAATCCGCCGGAAAGTCTCCTGATCCGAGACAATATACAATCGGGCATCTTTCGGGATCGGCTCGGTAAGCTTGCGGTTAATGCCAAGGTCATGACGGTCGGCCAGCAAAGTTGCACCCTGGCTAAGCAGAGCCTGAAAAGCATCTCCGTAAGTCTTCCAACTGCTGTTAACCGGCACTTCATAGATATCGTCCCCATGCTGGCGGCTGAGAAGCTGGCTGATGACCTCCGAATTGCCCTCCTGCAGAGCCGCGCGGACAGCCAGCCTGGATATGGCATCATGTGATAAGACGAATTCGTTTACCCGGACATGCCTGAAATTCTGAATGTTCTTCTCCTGCATGATTTCAACCGTTGTATGTACATGCGGGGCAATACGCTCAATACTGGAGGCAATGAGCAGCGATTTGCCGTCGATGAGCGCAGCTTCATCAATACGGGCATCCCCGAACACAATAGCTGCTTTAGCTTCTTGGATATTAGCTTTGCCAAGGACATCATCCGCAGAAGGGTCACCGCTTATGAAATGAACCTGCTCCATCTGCTCCAGCGGATGGCGATTGGACTCATCAATAACAACAATGTGGCATTTCGGTGAGTAACTTAGAATCTCATCCACCGCAGACTGTGTTTTTTTATTCCAATTGATAAGAATGACATGCTCCTTGCCGCGAAAGCTCAATGTTCCCGCCCCTCTCTGTCTTTGAAGTTCTGCTATAGCGTCGATGACTTTACCGATAACCAAGCTTAACAGACCAATTCCAAAAATATATAAGAACATCGTAAAGATCTTGCCTGCCACCGTTTTCGCAAAATAATCCCCATAACCAACCGTAGCCATCGTAGTCATGACCCAGTAGAAGGCATTGAACCAGCTATTGAAGGTATCCGGCTCCAGCAGATAAGCGATAGTTGCGCTTACAACGATAAAGACCAGGATAATCAGCCCGATCATTTTTTTGCTCATACGCATCATTTTGGTCGATACTCTAAGGAAGAAATGCACTCTTTCCCCTCCTTCGGATTTAATAAGGCTGCCGCTCGATCGGTTCGAGGGCAGCCTGTAACTTTAGATATGCGGACCTTTATCAGATAATCAGGCTGCTAATCGCAAAGGCAGTCCCGATAAACACCATGCACAGCATAATTCCTACAGCCACATTCCCCTGCTTCAAATGCTCGGAAATGGTGAATCCCGGTGTGACCAGCTCGAAAATCCAGTATGCCGCCACCAAACAGACGTAGCCCACGGCAAACCACAGCATCATAAACCAGATCGACGTATTCGTAAAAGCAGCTACTCCCAAAATGATTGCCGTTGCCATAAATTTGCCGCCCAGTGCCAGGGCTACCGCTACATTGCCATTCTTCAGTTCTTCCATATCACGGAAAGGGGTCATCCAACTGAAGATAATCATACCCAAGTATTGAAGCAGAATGATTACAAGAACACTCACTACCAAATTAATAACGATCGTCAATTCGCCCACCCCCGAAATTTCGCATAGGCCGAGTCATAGTCGGCAAAATCATGCACTTCCTCCAGTACAACGGAAGCGGTCTTCTTCTTCTCCATAGCCGTGTAGCGCTTATCGTCAATCGGCTGCTTGACCCGGTTGCCGGAAGGCAGTTCAATCACGGCGAAATTTCTCGTCTTGTCCTTGAACTTCGTCTTGTATACCCCCACTAGATCTACATCCGTCGTCACCGATACCTTCAGATTGGCGAGATCCTCCGCAGCCGTTTTCTGGTCACCGTAGGACTTAATCGTAGTCCAGGAGGACAATCGGATTTCATTGCGCTGATCAGCGTCTGTAACCAGCTCGGCATCCATAAACTGCAGGGTCCAGATTTTGTCCCCGGTCGCATAGTTGCCGTCGTTCGGCAGCAGCTCATTATCTGGCAGCACGGTCATATCACTGCCGATCAAATCACCCACCGTACTTTCAACCACCCGGTAATCCCAAGGAACCCGTGATACGCTGGCCGTCGTCTCCGCTGAAGGATCTGTACGGAAAACACTGTCTTGATTACTGGAACAGGCGCTCAGCAGGAGCACCATAACCATAAGAACCATCAGCCCCAACGTGCGTCCGCCACGAGCTTTATTGGGCAGGGTCTTCGGAGCAGCTTCTCTTTCCGTATTTACTGGCAATTATCTCACTCCCAACGCGATAAAATGACTGGCATTGCCTGTGATAAGCCCACCGGCACGCCCGAGAACCCCGCAGGGCTTCCCGTTAATGACAAACATGCCGGTCAGCAGATGGAGCTCGCCCTCTGACGTTTGGATCCGGCCCAGCTCGGCTCTCTTTTGATAAACCGAGGGAAAAAGCACACTGCTGTCATAACCATCCTCATCCTGGATTTCCAGCGTTCCGTTATTGTCAAACAGACGCACGGAGCCGCCCTCCCGGCCGAACATGGACTTTGACACAAAGTTTCCCGAGAATACCGGCTTGTTATAAGCAGGCAATATATAACTGGCAATCGCCTCACGCTCTTCTTCATCAAAAAGCAGGCCCAGTTCATACATCCCCCATACCACCGCCAGCAAACCTTTGGACTGCAGGAGTATACTGTGTGGAGGGTTAAACAGCTGAAGGCGTCCCGTCTCCACCGCGTAAGCAAGCGCATCGCCGCCTTCGTCAACGGCCATCCATTCCTTCGGGTACAAGGCGAACATCCGCTCAATGACACGGTCCTCACTGTCTTTTACAACACCCTCATCTACCCACAGATCGAGACAATCCACGCATTGAATGTCAAGACCACTGTGCCGTACCAATGCTTCAATCGTGCCGGAATCCTCTTGGTGGGAACCGTAAGCGACGCAAGCTGCCGTGTCAGGCTGTTCTATTCTCCAGGCAGCGGCAAGATGTTCTTTCATTGCTTCATTAGGACTAGAAATGCCCGCCTCTCCACATATCCACGGAGTCGCAATGGAGGCCTCCACATAACCGGTAGGCGTATCGGCGTTCAGCTCCAATAGCTTGATCGTGCCATCATTAGCCACCGCAAAGTCAAAACGGGCATACCGGCTGATCAACCCCTCCGGAGGAAGCGGTTCATCAAGCATTTCCCATAGAATAGGGGGGATACCCATCAAATCGTACAGATCATGCTTACGATGAACATAGCGCACAGCTTTGTCGAGGACAGCCCACAGCTTCGAAGAGGCCTCTTCAAGCTCCTTATACGTCTCTTCGGGCATCACCACAATTCCGTCCAGCCAATACTCCTCATCCTCCAGATCAGCCCAAGTAAAGCCAAGCTCATAAAGCTGCTCTACCCTCGGCGCACGCTGGAGGCCCGAATGATCCACAACCTCAAAGATACTCTCCGGGTTACTCATCCGCCAAAACTACTTTTACTTGAGCTTGATTTCGAGCCTGAGGACGATCCCAGTCCACTGGATGTGCCGCCGATGCCGCCGGCTTTGGAGGAAGTCCCGCGTCTGGTGATGGAACCCGTTGATGAAGTAGACGTTCTCGGTTTGACTACAGAGCCGGCAACGGTCTTATTCTGAAACTTATCGCTGCCATAGGTACGGGGTTTATATAGATTTCGGGTGCCCCCATAATAGGTGGGGCGATTGTTATACCATCCTCTGGAAGAGTAGAAGGAGCCGCTGTTAAACAGCATGTGGTACAGCAGCAGATCATCCCACCCGAACCCGGAGTTATAACCGCCGTAGTTATTGATTACGGTTGTTCCGTTCGATGTTACGACTCCCTGAGCTTCCTGTACTACTTCCTTAGTTCCTTCTTCCGGATAGGGAATATTCCAGTCTACATTTTTGTCGAAATAAGCCTTTACCTCATCAGTCGACCACGAAACCAATTGCGGTTCATCCCCCGGGGTGCTGTCGCTGGAAGCCGAGGCCGGAGCCCCTGGAATCAGCAGCGCGTTAGCAAGCAGCGCAATCCCGAGCGAGGTCGATAATACACGAACCGGTTTCCCTTCCGGGGTAAACAGTTTGGAGCCTGCCAGTTCTTTTTCCTTTTCTTCTTTAGCCAAGAGATAATCTCTCCTCTCTAACCTCTATTCTTCATGCCGCATCGGAACGAGAAGAAGCTCTAATTTGCCCTCATCCACATTCAGTCTTCCTTCAACGGTCTCGAATTCCCTGCCGCCCACTACCAGATAGTTGACATGCTCCAAAGCAGCAACCATATTCATATTCCATACACGCTCTTCGATGACCTGAAGCTCGCCATCCGGCTTTTTCTCAAACAAAGTCACACTCATGCCGTTCTCCATAATCCTCCCGCCCTTTCCTTATCACTATTCTATTTCTGATACGTTTTACTTGGAGCAACGTTTCATTGCAGCACCAAGAGGTATTTGTAAAACCTTCCCATAACAGAATAAGACCTATGCTATTGAAACGCAATGCGGGATTCTATGGAAGCACGGACAAAACCCCCTTAATTCCTATCGTGGGGGTGTTACGTTAATTCATTACGCGCCAACACAGCGGAGGACCCTACGGGATTCTGGAGAAACGATAGTTTTCGCCTTTAACAGCGATCGGAAGATCCCTCCGAACCCGTAGTAGCTGATTCAACGATCGGTCCACCGCTGATTTTGGTTTTGAGCCGGTATTCTTTAGTTCAACTCATATAACAAGAAGAAACGGCTTCGCCGTCCTGAAAGAGACGGTATCCGTTTCTCGTAGAAATATAAGCAAAGTATAGTGAAAACTTATATTTCTTTCTTATATTTTAAAAAAAGGAGCAACCATACAGGCAATGTCATTAAGTTAAGGCGCAAGGCCAAAAATCAAGAAAAAGAGTAGGTTATCGAAAAGATAGCCCGCTCTTTTTTTTGCACTAAAAAAAGAACTTGACAAGCAGATGGAAATGTGTGGCGAAGCCCCTTGAAAAAACGAGGAGGTTACGCCAATGGATGAGTACGCGATCTCGCTAAAAAAAACGCTGACATCCCTCATACGAAAAATGTCAGCCGCACCCGCTCCTTTTGTCAAAAACCCTGAAAAAGATTTTACCCGAAAGAAAAAGCTGCCCTTTGAAACGGTCATGCAACTCCTGATTTCCATGGGAGGAAACAGCCTTTACAAGGAACTCTTGGAATCGCAGGGCTATGACGTAAACACCGCAACCACTTCTGCTTTTGTCCAACAGAGGAATAAAATCCTGCCGTCTGCTGTGGAATTCTTGTTTCACGAATTTACGCAATCCTATACGGATATCAAGGACTACCGAGGGTATCGATTACTTGCCATTGACGGTTCGGATTTGCATATCGCAACCGACCGGGCGGACACGGATACCTATTTCCAAAGTCAACCGAACACGAAAGGCTACAACCTTCTGCATTTGAATGCAGCCTATGACTTATGCAACAGACTTTACGTGGATGCCATTATTCAGCCACGGAGGTTGTGCAACGAGGGAAGGGCGCTGGCTGCCATGGTTGACCGTTCCCCCATTCAAGGCAAAACCATTGTTACTGCCGATAGGGGTTATGAAAGTTACAACAATTTCGCGCATATGGAACGCAAAGGGTGGAGCTATGTCATACGGGTTAAGGATTTGGATTCGAATGGCATTCTTTCGGGCTTGCATCTGCCCTCTGGCGGAGCGTTTGATATGGACGTTCATCTGACACTCACCAAAAAACAAACCAAAGAGGTCAAGGCTCATCCTGAGATGTACAAGTTCGTCCCTTCCACGTCTACCTTTGATTTTTTAGATTTGCACGAGAACTTGTTTTACCCGATTTCCTTTCGGGTTGTCCGTTTCGTCCTGCCGGGTGGCGCTTATGAAACCGTCATTACGAATCTTTCTGCCGCTGATTTCCCACCCGATGAAATCAAGTCCATTTATAACATGCGATGGGGCATTGAAACCTCTTTCCGGGCATTGAAATACACCGTCGGCCTGACGAATTTTCACGCAAAGAGACAAGAGTCCATCACCCAAGAGATTTTTGCAAGAATGATCCTGTACAATTTCGCTGAAATGATGACCTCGCACGTCGTCATTTCCCAAATGGATAAACGGCACCCCTACCAAGTCAACTTCACGGTTGCCGTTCACGTTTGTAGACATTTCCTGCGCTCACGGGACGATGAACCCCCGCCCGATGTAGAAGCACTGATTCGCAAGAACATTTTGCCGATTCGACCCATTCGCCCAGGGCAGAAGAATACGCGCAAAATCCGCTGGAAATCAGTCGTTAGCTTCGTCTACAGAGTAGCATAATTCGTTTCGTATGAACATTTTTTTAAGCGGATATTCCGTCCGCTTGTTTGCTGTGCGCTTTTTTCTTGCTTGCACCAAAAAAACAAACGGCACAGGGCTTTTTCCCATGCCGTTTCGGATTCCATTTTTATTCCCAGTCTTATCTTTGAGCTTATCTTAATGACATTGACCATACAGGCTGCTCCCTTAAATCGAATAATTCAGAATGTGTCGCCACCCGTAAGGCTTAAGAAGCTTTCTGCGAAGCAGCAGGCACCGCACTCTCTTTGGTTTTGGACAGGAAAATATTCATAATAATCGCCGTAAGCGAACCGGATACGATACCGTTCTGCAGCAGCATTTTGGCGAATTCCGGCAGCTGGTCGAACATCGAAGGCAGGGTAGCCGAACCCAGGCCGACAGCGATACTGCAGGCAGCAATCAGAAGATTGCCATCCTTGCGCAGATCAACCTCGGACAGAATCGCCATTCCGGAAACCGCAACCGAGCCGAACATCACGATCATCGCGCCGCCCAGCACCGCATTCGGTACAACGGTCGTCAGAGCAGCCAATTTAGGCAGCAGACCCAGCACCACCATAATACCGCCTGCCGCAAAAATAACATTACGGGTCTTTACGCGGGTCAGCGAGATCAAGCCGACATTCTGGGAAAATGCAGTATACGGAAATGCGTTAAAAATTCCGCCCAGCATGATTGCCAGTCCTTCAGACCGCAGTCCGTTAACAATCTGCTTCTTCTCTACCTTTTGCTCCGTCGCTTTTCCAACGGCGAAATAAACTCCGGTAGATTCCACCATGCTGACAATATTCACAATAATCATCGTGATTACTGCTGTCAGGTTAAACTGAGGCGTGCCGAAGTAGAACGGCTGGGCAATGCTGACCCACGAGGCAGATCCGACGGATGAGAAATGAACCAAACCCATGGCATAAGCAACGATCGTACCCACTACTAACCCTACCAGCACGGAAACCGAACGAAGGAATCCTGTCGCCCAACGGTTCACCGCCAGAATGACGAGCAGCGTGATCAGCGCAAGCAGCAAATTGCGGGGCTGGCCGAATTCAGGGCTGCCTTGGCCGCCGGCAACGTTGTTCATGGCAACCGGAATGAGGGAAAGACCAATAATAGTGACGACAGAACCCGTTACTATGGTCGGGAAGAACTTCAGCAGCTTGCCGTAGAGCGGGGCTGCCAATACAACGAAAACACCGGATATAATAATGGCACCATAAGCTGTTGCCAGATTAGAGGTTGAAGCAATGGCGATAATCGGGCCAACCGCAGTAAAAGTACAGCCGAGAACAACCGGAAGTCTGCTGCCAAAGTATTTGGTGCCCATTACCTGCAAAAGGGTAGCCAGTCCGCAAGTAAAGAGATCAGCTGCGATGAGATAAGCCATTTGTGTGCCATTCAGCCCGAGTGCCCCGCCTACAATCAGCGGTACGATTACAGCTCCGGCATACATAGCTAATACGTGTTGAAGTCCTAGAGCAAATACCTTTTGTTTACTTAACATCCTGCTACACTCTCCTTAATCAATTCGCCAGTATTATGATCCTCTATAAAATTCACGTGTCCAGGGGACATGGAGGCAATCCGGGCCAGCGAGTGGACCGTAACCCCCATGTCCTCCAGCAGCCCGCGACCTTCCTGAAAGCTCTTTTCAATTACACAGCCTACCCCGGCCAGTCCTGCTCCGGATTCCTTCACAATATCAACCAGACCCACAAGCGCCGCACCCGTAGCGAGAAAATCATCCACGATCAGCACATGATCGTCAGCTCCAAGGTATTTCTGCGAAACGCTGATCTGGTAATGCTCGCCCCGGGTGAACGAATGAACAGGTGCGGAATATACGCCCTCGGCCAGTGTGACTACCTTCTTCTTTTTGGCATAAATAAACGGAACGCCCAGGGCAATGGCTGTAGCCATCGCAAACTGAATGCCGCTTGCTTCAATCGTTAACACTTTTGTGATAGGACGATCACCGAAAATCGATTTAAATTCCTGCCCGATGGCCAGCGCCAGCTCCGTATCGACCTGATGATTGAGAAACGAGTCCACCTTCATCACGGTATCGGACAGAATCAACCCCTCTTGCCTAATGCGTTCTTCAAGTACCTTCATGTTTGCGTTGATCGCTCCTTCTAAATAATGAAAAAAAGGACAGATTCCCTGAGCTGTTTCTCTCAAGTGAATCTGTCCTTCTGGGTTTTTGTCCCTTGGTGGTGTAACACACGAAATGTGCCCGCAACGCTCGGTCCTGTCCTTCCTTGCCGGGGCGGCAAAGAAGCGGAACCCTAGATGCGCTATTTCACTCATAGTCGGATAATTTCATTGGTTATCCGGTAGAAACTTATGGGCCCTATTCCCAAGATTATATGAGTTATATGAATGGTGTCTTTTTAAATACTTGTATATATTACACGCAATGTACTGTCGTTACAAGGAAAAGTTTCACGTTAATACTGAATGTTTTCAGAGTGGTTTCATGAAGTACATTATGTTCCATTTAATTTGTCATTTCCAACATTCGCTGCGCTGTTTCTTGTGTTGTAACCAGCACATTCATATATCCCCCGTTCAAAGCACCAATGATGCCCGAGACTTTATCAAGCGATTCGGCCACACCCACGGAATAGCGCGCTTGCCGGATTTGCTCCAGCTTGATCGTAAGGGTTCGATGGGATATCCCCGTATGGACAGGGTTACCCTGTATATCAAAAAAACGTGAGCAAATGTCCCCGACCACTTTTCCGTATTCCAGCTCCCCTATGACCGCATCCCCATAAAAGCCGCGCCACACCTCCTGTCCCTGCATTTCAAGCGAACCAATTCCGAATATAGCAATGTTAAGATTATCCCACAGCTCCGCAATGCCCTTCAGATGCTCTGTTTCCATAAGCTGATCCCTGGTTTCCCTGCGCTCTGTGATGGCGGGCACATCAATCATCAGCGAACGGGCACCCCATTTCAATGCCGCCTGATAGCAGATATTGTTCACATGATATTGGCTCTCCACTTTTCCGGACGGCCCTCCAACGGTAGGCACACAAGTTACCAGCGGCTTCTTGGAGGGTTCGAGCGCTTCTACTACCGCCGCCAGACTGCTCCCCCAGGAAAATCCAACCACGTCATCCTTCTGAACGACCCGATCCAGCCATTTAGCACAAGCCTGTCCTATCGCCTTGCGTTTTACACGACCCGATTCCGCCGGATCAACCTGTGCAACTATGACTTCTTTAAGACCGAAACGTTCCTTTAACTGCTGCTCCAGCGTAATATGATCATTTCCGTCATAATTAATCGTGATTGTGACAATGCCCTCTTCCCGCACCCTTTTCAGCAATCTGCTGATTGTTGTCCGGTAGATACCCAGTTCCTTGGAAATCTCGCTTTGTGTCATATCCTGCTCGTAGTACATTTGGGCAATTTTAATTAATACTTTCTTATCCTCGTTCCGTCCCATCATAATACCTCCGCTGCATCTCTGGTTTGACAGATATAAGGGTCCACTATATACTAAAATCAAATTCTGCACATATTATATCATAATGCACAAACGTGCTAAATATCAATACGGGATGGAGATGAAACGAAATTGAATAGTGATGATATCAAGAAAAGCTGTGCCAAGGAAGCTCTCAAGTATATCAAGAACAACACAATTATCGGTCTGGGCGGCGGCAGTACCATTTCTTTTTTGATCCAATATATCAGGAATGATGATTTGAAGGTTAAGATCGTTACCCCTTCCTTCACAACACGAAAACTTTGCCTGGAGAGCGGGCTGGAGGTCCTCCCTTCCTCTTCGGTACACCACATATCCGTAGCTTTTGACGGCTGCGATGAGGTGGATGAGGATTTGAATGCGCTCAAAAGCGGCGGCGGCATCCATACGAAAGAAAAATTGATTGCCAGCATGGCGGAACATTACATATTGCTTGTTGATGAGAGTAAATTTGTTGAGCGGCTAACCTTCAGGCACCCGGTCGTGCTGGAAATTTTGGAGGATGCCTTAGGGTATGTGGAGAATACCGTTATAACCTTGGGCGGCAAACCGGCCCTTAGAACAAGCACGGCCAAAGACGGATATACCGTCAGTGACAACGGGCATCTGCTGCTGGATGTCTTTTTTGAACAAGTCACCGACACTCCAACTCTGCAGAACCGCCTGAAGAACATCTGCGGCGTAATCGAGACCTCTCTGTTTACCCATGAAGTGACAGACGTCCTTGTGGCCGGAGCAGAAGGCATCAGGGTCGTGACTAAACAAGAACGGGGTGCTATACATGGATAACTTGAAATGGGCCATCATCGGCCCGGGCAATATTGCTGCAGAATTTGCGGCCGCTCTTCAGGAAATGAATGGAACTCTGTATGCGGTAGGCTCACGCAGTCTGGAGAAGGCCCGGGATTTTGCCAAGCAATATGGTGCGGAGAAGGCCTATGGCAATTACAGCGAAATGCTGCAGGATGCGGAAATTGATGTCGTCTATATCTCCACGCCGCACAGCAATCACTATGAATATATTATGGAGAGCTTGCGCAACCACAAGCATGTCCTGTGTGAAAAAGCGATTACCGTAAACAGCAAGCAGCTCCAGGAAATCGTTCATCTCGCAGAAGAGAATGGGCTGGTGGTTGCTGAAGCCATGACCCTCTATCATATGCCTCTATACAAAAGGCTGCGTCAGATCGTTGATGAAGGAAAAATCGGCCCGCTCAAAATGATCCAGGTCTCCTTCGGCAGCCATAAAGAATATGATGTGACCAACCGGTTCTTCAGCAAAGATCTCGCCGGAGGAGCTCTGCTGGATATCGGTACCTACGCACTGTCCTTTGCCAGATTCTTTCTGTCGAAACAGCCGCATGAGATCCTGACTACAGTAAAACCCTTCGAGACCGGGGTGGATGAACAATCGGGAATTATCCTGAAGAACGATGTCGATGAGCTCGCCGTTATTTCCCTGACAATGAGAGCAAAAATGCCCAAGCGGGGCGTCGTTGCCGGAGAACTGGGATTCATTACGGTCGACAATTTCCCGCGTGCCTCCGCAGCAACCATTCAATATCTGGACGGTACCCTTGAAACCATCGAGGCCGGTGAAACCGCTAAAGCCCTGCAATATGAAATTGAAGATATGCAGCGGTATATTGCCGGCCGGAGCAGGGAAACCCTGGATCTGTCTGTGGATGTAATGGATATTATGAGCCGGGTCAGAGAGCAGTGGGGGATTAAATACAGCTTCGAATAAGTCGTACTGGCTTCAGCATATTGCAGCTATTGGAGCGTTCTCCCGGGCAATCGTTTGTTTTCAGGCCTAAAACGCCCTTATTGCACACCCTTTCTTCCATGCTGCATTAATGGTAAGGGAAACCTTATCAGGGAAGGATGGATTGCGGTGGCGAACAGGAACGACAGGATTACTGTTATTATCCAAAAAGGTAGACGACGCGTAATCACCAAGACTCCACTGGCGGGAATTGATCGGCTTGTATACGTTATTAATAACCAATATACCAATGCGCCTAATACCACACAGATTGCCAGCGGAGCTGGACGAAGCAGTGCCAGCGGCAATAATGCGGCTATCGCCTCACCCTATACACGCCAGCAGCAGAGTGTGGGAGCCGGCGGAGATGCGACTAACCTGGGCAGACAAGGCAAGCACGGCAGACCGGGCAGACCACGCGGCAGGTATATGAACGGCTCAGGCTTTCCCGGTGGCAAGGAGGTTGTGGTCGTTGTCAATACTCAGACCGTCAAACTCTCCAAGCGCAATAAGAGCTCTTCGGCTACCCAGGTGGCCAGCGGCGGGGGAACCTACAGCACAGGCGGAACCAACTCCGCGATTGACAGTCCCGGCACCAGGCAGCAGCAGGCCGTTGGTGGTGGAGGGCGCGCCTTAAATAAGGCCACACTCAACCGCCGCCGGAAGACAAGAAAAAAATCCCGCTAAACCATCGCCGATTTATCCAGAAAATTATACTCCAACATGAGAAGCGTTGGCATTCCTGCTGAAATCAGGAATTGCCAACGCTTTGTCTTGTTCTCCGGAATTACCATTCAGGCAAGTGTGGATGAGACGCATAAGGAACGTTAAAAGTCCGACTAGGAGGTACCTGTATTTACGTTTATAATGAGAAGGTACCTACAAAAAGGGCGGGTGAACCCCATGTTTCGGTTAAATGGCGTACGAACAGGCTTGACGTTGGGTGTTTCTTTAGTGCTGGCAGCGATTATCTATTTCTTTGCGGCGAACTGGGGCGGATTGGACCGGATAGAGAAAGTTTTTGTTTCTGCGGGACTGGTGCTGATGTTTTACGTTGTATCCTATGCTCTAACCCGTTTCAAGGCACTGCCCGCGCTTCATGCTTTTCTCTCCAATGTATTTCTATTGGGAGGCTACATCTCCTTTGGTACGGCTGTAGCTTTGCTTCATCAGATTTATAACTCCCATGCCGATAGCTATACCATTTTCATGATATGGGCAGTACCTGCGATATTATTCGCTTGGATTACCCGGTATAACCCGTTTTATGTCCTGTCCTATGCGCTGGTACACCTTAGTTTATGGTTGTATTTCTTTCCCTCATCCATGTTTGTTGTTCATAGTGAAGAGACGCTCATGTTCATTGGTATATTATTTGCTGTAATTAATCTCATCCTGTTTGCTCTTACGGAAATGAACAGGTTAAAATCTGCACCGCTCCGGGTTATTAGCTTTATCATCTTCCACGTTTCACTGCTGGTATTAACGAATTCATGGGAATTTGAGACCTATGGCGGTTGGATGAATATCGCCTGTGTGGCGGCAATCGGAATGGGTTTCTATTATTTCATCCATATCCGGCTGAATAAATCCATTCTTACCCTAAATGCTCTGGCTGCATCTGCTTTCGCTGTATTTAAATTTATCGAGCTTGCTACCAGACATGCCTCTATCGCGTTTTTCTTCTTTGGGCTGGTGTTTGTTGCTTTATTACTGACCTGCAATGTATGGTTCTTCCGCACCTTGAACAAGCTTGGAAATCAAAGTCCCGAGGATGCCGAAGAAACTCCCAGGAAGAAATCCGGGGATCACAATCATGTGCTGGTGGGCAGGGTGGTCTCCGTGATCGTTACCATAGTTGGGGTATTCATCGGAAGTGTTTCTCTAATAGGAATTGTATTGGTGGCTTCAGATTTAAATTATCCTGAGTATTCCTTGCTGGCTCTGGCCTTGCTGTTTATTATTCCCATGATATTACTCCCGCGGCTCAATCCTGTTGTAAGGTATACGGTACTTACTATCGGTTATATTACCGGCATGATATCCATTGTATGGATTGACAAACTGGGCTTATCCGTCTTTTTCATAGTCCTTTCAATCGCTGGGTGGATCAGGCTGAAAGGAAGCAAACAGCGTTTTTTCATCTATGGGCTCCTTAATGTCAATGTTGCCGTCATTCTGTTTGAACTGCTTGAAGCATTCGAGACTTTGAGCAATGAGTTCACTTGGGTCATACTCCTGCTGTCCCTCCTGAACGCAGTTTTGTATGCTCTTCATTTTACCTTCCCGGAAAGCCCGCTACGCCAGCATGTCAGAACCGGTGCTCTTTTCTTCAGCTTGCTGTTCTTGTTCTGGCTAACCTTTCTGGGAGACATCTTCCCCTATTCGTATGAGGTGTTCAATATCCTCAATTTCACTGTGGTTACCCTCTTGGTCTTCGGATTTCTGCGTCGGGAGCAATCCTTGGAAACCGGACTGAGCCTGATATTCTGGTTCGCCTTTCTGGTCTACAAATATTACGATTTATTCTGGTCGCTATTGCATAAATCGATAACACTGGCTCTATTAGGGGTTATCGCCATTACGGTAAGCTATATCATTGCCCGGCGAACCGATGTTGCCGAGATTGGCGGGATGCAGAATGGATTGCTGCGGAGAAATGTGGTGCTGATTGCGATAGTAATTCTGGTACAGTTCGGATTTCTGGGGGTTCAGGCGGTACGAAGCGAGGTATTATTAACAACAGGCACAACGGTTAAGCTGGAGATCACACCCCTTGATCCCAGATCCCTTCTTCAAGGCGATTATATTGTTCTGAATTACAGTATCTCTAATCCCCCGGAGCCCTTTGCAACCGAATTGGAAGACTACCGTGGACAACATAAAGTAAAGGTAGTGCTCTCACGGGATGACAGGGGCGTTTATGTCTTGAATCGCTTCTATAAGAGTGGGGAAGCCTTGTCTGACGCAGAAGTCGTAATTAACGGAAAATTAAACGGGTGGGGTTCCATCCGCTATGGTATTGAGACGTTTTTTGTTCCGGAAGGAACCGGACTTGACGTTCAATCCAAAGCCAAATTTGCTACCATTCGCGTCAATGCTCAGGGTGATGCTCTAATAGAGGCGTTGACAGAGCAATAGCCCTTATGACAATCCCCGGCCGGGGCGGGATGCGCTTATATAGATGCCAGTGCATTATAAGTCATTTCTACTGCTCCGGCCCGGGTGATGTTGTCTTTAGGGATTAGCTGATTGACAGCATTATCAAAACCTTATATATTAGTTGTACATACAAAATAAACATTAAAAGAGGTATCTCTTATGGCCCAGGAATTTCTGCACAGCTGCCTGTTTTTCAATGCCAACCGTTTGAGCCGCGTGATTACAAAAATGGCCGAGGAAGAATTTGCCCCAACCGGATTGACCCCTATGTATGGTTACCTTATTCGTCTTGTTAACGGAGCTCCTGGTATTTCTCAGAAAGAGTTATCGGAGAAGCTGTACATTGCACCTTCTACCGTTACACGATTTGTGGACAAGCTCGAAGGCAAGAAGCTGGTTGAACGCAAGGTACAGGGGAAGACCGTGCTTATCTATCCAACGGATAAAGGCAAGCAGCTGGAGGAGACGATTGTTCGCGCATCCAGAAATCTGCTCCTTAGATATGAGGCCATTCTTGGCATAGAGGCTTCCGGACTGTTGTCCCGGCAAATTGAAGATACAAGCGATAAGCTGGAGAGAGAATAATTTTTTTAAGTTTTATTTTGTATGTACACACAAAATATTGTTGAGGAGTGGTTCTATGTCAAATCAAGTGAAAACACTGGTTATTATGGCTCATCCCGAGCTTAATCAATCCCGAATTAACAAGCGCCTGGCCGCAGAAGCAGAGGAAAGAGCCAACGTCACCGTGCATCATCTGTATACAGCCTATCCCGATGAAAACATTGACGTTGTCCATGAGCAGCAGTTATTGGAGGCCCATGACCGCATCGTGCTTCAGTTCCCCTTCTATTGGTACAGTTCACCCTCCTTACTGAAAAAATGGCAGGATACCGTACTTCAGTACGGATGGGCCTACGGTACAGGTGGCTACAAGCTCCACGGCAAAGAGCTAATAATAGCTATCTCCTCGGGTGGTCCTCAGGAAGCTTACCAGGCTGGAGGGCCTAATCATTACACCTACAGTGAACTGCTGCGGCCTTTTCAGGCAACAGCCAATCTCTTGGGCATGACCTTCCGGAGACCCTTTATTGTAAGCGGAATTCGGGGGATCAGCGACGAACAGTTAGAGGAATATGCATCGCAATACGGTAATTACATTCAAGGCCCGCCACTAGATTAACCAAACAGACAGCAACAACAAGACTGCTTATTCCCTGCCTATTTATTAAGTATATTATCCTCCAATACAGCAAACTTATCGCCGTATTCTTTGATGATATGATTCTCCCCCCAGGCACATAAGGAGTCTAATATTGATGTCAGGCTGTTCCCGTACTCACTCAGCTCGTATTCCACCTTCGGAGGAACCTGGTTATAACTGATCCGGTTCACAATCCCGTCCTGCTCTAATTCTCTGAGCTGCTGCGTAAGCATTTTTTGTGTAATCCCTGGCATAAGACGCTTCAGATCGCTTGTCCGCTTCTTTCCATGCGTTAAATGACAGAGGATTACGCATTTCCACTTTCCCCCGATCACTTCCAGGGTCGCTTCTACAGATATATTATATTTCTTTTTAATCATCATCTCTTACCTCCAAATTCTGCTAATGGGTACTTTTTAGTACCTATAGTACTTACAAGTACGTACTGTCTATTTCCACCCGGCTCATTCATAATAACACTTACCGGCCGGTAATTACCATAGTGTAGGAGTGGTGGAAATGTCATTAGATAAAAAACGCAGCACCCTGGCGCTGCTTGCATTGGCTGTAAGCGCCTTTGCCATTGGAACCACTGAGTTCATCAGCGTAGGGCTTCTTCCTCTAATTGCTGAGAACCTGAATATATCCGTGACAACAGCCGGATTAACCGTTACTTTATATGCTTTGGGAGTAACCTTCGGGGCTCCTGTCTTAACTTCCCTGACCACGGTCATCTCCCGCAAGGCCTTGCTGCTTGCACTAATGATCGTCTTCATAGCGGGCAACGGTCTTGCCGCCGCTGCGGATGGAATTACTGTACTGCTGACAGCCCGCGTCATATCTGCACTGGCACATGGACTATTCATGTCGATTGCTTCGACCATTGCCGCAGATCTCGTACCCGACAACCGCAGGGCTAGTGCCATATCGATTATGTTCACGGGACTTACAGTAGCAACCGTTACCGGAGTTCCCCTGGGTACCTTTCTCGGACAACAGCTTGGTTGGCGTGCCGCCTTTATCGGAATCGCTGCTGTCGGTATTATCGCCTTCGTAGCTAACATTGTTTTGATTCCTTCAGGTCTTCGCAAGGGAACCAAAACACCGCTGCGTGAGCAGGTTAAACTGGTAACCAATGGACGCTTACTGCTTGCCTTTGCGATCACGGCCTTGGGATACGGAGGCACATTCGTTGTCTTTACTTATTTATCTCCCTTACTGCATGATATAACCGGATTTGAGGAAAAGACGGTCGCCGGCATCCTGTTGATCTATGGAATTGCTATCGCCATCGGGAACGTAATTGGAGGAAAAGCTGCAAACCACAGGCCCATGACTGCCTTATTCTATATGTTTGCCCTGCAATCCATCGTACTTTTGGTTTTGCTATTTACCGCTCCCTTTAAAATCGCCGCGTTGATAACGATCTTCTTCATGGGATTGTTGGCTTTTATGAATGTGCCCGGATTACAGGTATATGTGGTCATGCTGGCAGACCGGTTTGCGCCGAGTGCAAGAGACGTGGCGTCTGCCGTCAATATTGCCGCCTTTAACGCCGGGATTGCGATTGGAGCATACCTGGGCGGTGTCGTTACAGACTCCATCGGTCTGATTCATACCACCTGGGTAGGTGCTTTAATGGTGCTTGGTGCGGTAATCCTGACCGCATGGAGCCGTGCCCTTGAGAAGAGGGATGAAACCAGTATTCAGAGTGAACCCGTTTATCAATGAGACTTATATCAAAAAACAGACGCCAGTCCTTTCATTCGCGAAAGGACTGGCGTCTTGGTTTATATCATCTATTTTACCGTTAGAATTAAAATGCCCGTATTTCAAGCAGCTCGTATTTGATGATTCCCATGGGTGCGTTGACATTGATAATGTCGCCAATTTTTTTCCCGATAAGTTCCTTGCCGAGCGGGCTCTCATAGGAAATTTTATTATCCAGCACATCTGCTTCCGCCGGTCCCACAACCCGATATTCAATCTTCTCGGAGTACTCCAGGTCATTCAGAATCACAACACAGCCGACACTGACAGCTGTCATATCCATACTCTTTTCATCAACGATCCTGGCCTTGGTCAACATCTTTTCCAGAATCATAATCCGGGTTTCCATGAAGGACTGGTCATCCTTGGCCGAGTGATACTCACTATTCTCCTTCAGATCCCCATAACTGATCGCTAATTTTAGACGGGCCGCCAATTCTTTGCGTTTGACCGTTTTTAACTCCTTCAATTCATCCTCAAGCTTTGCCAATCCTTCTTTGGTCAGGAACACTTCATCATTTGACATTTCTACAACTCCTATTTAACTGCTTTATTGTATTCTACCCTATAATCGATAAAGATGGCAAAAATAAGGGCGCTTTATCCGCGCAGGACAACCCGGAAGCTGAGAATAACATGTATGACGGACGCCTATAATATGCCTACACTTTCGAATCTAAATATGGAGTAGGAGCACGGTAAATGAAATTCAGGTTTACGAAGATGCGGTTGTCCCTTAGCCTCGCAGGAATACTCATTACTGCCTTTATCTTGTTACTGCGGGCAACCTCTTCAGTCCCGGTAACCGTACATACCAAGGCTTTAACCGCAGCAGCCCCCAATAGCTATGATGTTGTTGTCATCGGAAGCGAGATTCAAGGCGTGCTGCTGGCAAGGGAAGCGCGTGCGCTTGGCTTAAATGTGCTGATTCTGGACCCGCGAAGTAAACCGGGCGGCGAGCTGGTTCAGGCGCAAATGTTCTTTCTGGATGATGTTAATGACAACAAACATAAAAGTCTTGTTCAGGGGGAGATAAAGAGACTTTTCAAGAAATATAAAGCCGGAAAGATCCGGAAGACTGCAGATTTCCAGGCCTATTATGACAAGATCAGTACAGGGATACCCATCAAAAGCGGAATTGTCATTGACTCGCTGAATACACTCTCGGGTACGAATAACAAGACACTGAAATCCATGACATTTCATACCAAAGACGAAGCCTCCTTGACGATCCAGTCCAAGTATTGGGTTGAAAACACAGACTTTAGTGCCTTAACCGGCAGACTTGGGTGCAGACGTATTCCCGGAATGGAGAGTCTCTATAAGGGCAAGCAGCCCCATTATATGGCCGCTACTTATATGCTGAAATTCAGGAAAGTCGATTGGAAAAAGCTCCATAAGACAGTCCTGAAACATTACCCCTTAACAAATGTCCGCAAAAAATATGGCCCCAATACCTATGTGGACAAGCGCTTTGCTACCGGATTCAGCTATATTACAAAGAATTATACTTCGCTGGACAAGCAGCTAAGTCTGAGGGGGCTAAATGCATTCCACCAAAAGAACGGACAGGTCATCATTAACGGTCTGTTACTATATGATGTTAATCCCTCCGATCCTAAGTCGGTGCACTCAGCCATTACAAAAGCCCGGATTGAAGCGCCTGGCATTCTGGCTTTTTTGCGTAAGAACATGCCCGGCTTTGCCAGAGCTGAATTGAACGGCTTTCCAGAATATTTATATATCCGCGACTATAACCGGTACGAAACCGAGTATGTACTTGATTATCCAGATGTAATGGGAAGCAGGATGTTTTGGGACAACGTCAGTATCGGCGGCTATGCGATTGATCTCCAGGGAACAAGTGTGATGCCCAAAGGCATTGACTTTGGTAAGCCTGACCGCTACGGTCTGCCACTACGGTCCTTTGAGCTGAAGTCCTATACGAATGTGCTTGTTGTGGGCAAGAATGTGGGAGCTGCCATAAAAGCTTACGGCAGTGCCCGGATCATGCCGACAACAGCCCTAGCCGCTCAGACCATCGGTATTATCTTGGGACATGAGAAGAACAAGCTGCTTATGGAGCTGAACGAAAACGATTTTAAAAGAATTCACAACTATCTAAAGAAAGACTACAAGATTATACTGCAGCAGTAAAAAGGCTGATCCTCTTGGGGATTGGTTGTCCCAGCAATAAAAAAAAGCCTCAGGTCATGCTTGAGGCTCTTGTGCATTATTCGGCCGGCAAATGCTCTTTGCAAAAAAGAATTACAGCCTCTTCCTCGTCAGCTTCCATATCGAAGTCAAGCAATTGGTTCGTCCCTCTCTCCAGCAAATCATTGCTGATTATGCTGAACTGTTCCTCGTCTACCTTAACGATTACCCGTGCGCATACTCCATTCTCAGAGTGGAGCTCATCCTCCTCCGGAATATCCAGATCAAGCAAAAACTCATACCGCTTGCCGGTTAAAATGCCGAACGGGTCCTTCAACTGCTCAACGCTGTAGTCCGTGATTGTTAACATCTTTTTATCAGCCTCTCTTGTGAAAAATCCCCATCATCGTACCACATTTTGTTCAGCAATGCCTTTATGGAGAACCGCGGAGGCTTTAATTTGTTTGCTTCTTAGCTGTCCGCACGCTGCGTCAATATCCGTACCGTGTTCAAGACGGGTGCTGACACTAATCCCCTGTTTCTTGAGCGTATCATAAAACGCCCGTACCGACTCCCGTTCACTTCTCTGGTATTGGCTGTGTTCATCGACGGGGTTGTATGGAATCAGGTTCACATTGGCGAGCTGTTTTCTGCTGCTTAGCAGTTCAGCAAGCTCCAGCGCATGCTCTTTCCGGTCGTTTACATCCTTAAGCAGAATATATTCGATTGTAATTCTCCGGTTCGTTTTTTCCAAATAGTAATCAATGGCCTGCATTAACTTCTCTATAGGAATGGCACGGTTGATTTTCATAATCCGCGTCCGCAGCTCGTTATTAGGCGCATGTAAGGAGACAGCCAGGTTTACCTGCAAATTGGCATCCGCAAATTCAATGATTTTGCCGGCAAGGCCGCTGGTGGAAACGGTAATTCTTCTTCCCGCAATGGCTAATCCCTTGTTGTCTTTAATGATCTGTAGAAAGTCAACGAGGTTAGCGTAATTATCAAACGGCTCGCCGATACCCATGACCACGACATGGCTCACCAATTCATCTTTTTGCGCTTGATCCAGATAAAGCTGGACCTTCATAATTTGTTCAACAATCTCGCCGCTGGATAAATCACGGCTCTTGGCCAGCAGCCCGCTCGCACAAAAACTGCAGCCGATGTTGCAGCCAACCTGGGTGGTAACACATACAGACAATCCGAACTTCTGTCTCATCAGTACCGTCTCGATCAGATTGCCATCGTTCAGCTTGAATAAGAACTTAACGGTTCCATCAGCTGATTCCTGCATCGTATGTTCTTCCAAGGTTTGAATTACAAAATGATCGGCCAGCAATTCGATACACCCTGCATTCACATCCATCATTTCTGCAAAATCGCTTACCCGCTTATTATAAAGCCAGTCCCAGACCTGGGAGGCCCTGAATTTCTTATGACCGTATTGGAGCAGCCATGAGGTCAGCTGATCAAAGGTCAATCCATAGATGGATTCTTTATTCATTGTTAATCCTCTTTTCAAAACTTAATAATCCACGTTTCATTGTCTCAAATTTTTTCTATTAAAACAAGGGGATAAGTCCTGCCTCATGTGTCAAACGTTGAAGTATCAGCCCGAAATAAACGTAGTTATTAAGAAGAAACGGCTTTGCCGTCCTTAAAGGGACGGCACCCGTTTCTCGTAAAAATATAAGGAAAAAGTATGGAGTGAAACTTATCTTTCTTATATTTAGAAAAAGGCACCTTTTCAGGTGCCCTTGCTCTTATTATTTAAACGACTTGGGAAATTGCTTGATAATTCCTGCTGTAAGGGTGTCTGCCAGCTTGATCATATGCTGTTCCCCTTTATCAAAGGCATGGATGTCAGCAACCCAATCCTTTCCGATTCTGGCCACGACAGCATCTGTTACCAATTGTAAATGCACATGCAGTTGTTCCCGCAACTCCTTCATTGACCAATTAGGGTTCGCACTGCTGAGAAACCGAGCGATATCATCGGCATTTCTATACCACTCTTTATTGTACTTTTCTACATCCCCCTGATTTCCGCTCTTCGCGGCACCTACTATTTTTCCTGCAATAAGAATATGCTCTTTCAGAAGTTCTGCCAGCTTATTCCCTGCTGCCTCTCCATAATAAGGCTTTATTGCATTCCCGAGGTCCTGCTGATTCTGCAAAAGCCTTGCTAATACCTTCTCCTGATCCTCCATACCCGCCACGGCGCTTACAATGTAGTTCCTCGTCCAAATCACATGGTCGATCCAGAGCTTCCTTAGATGGCTATTCAGCTCCACCGCTGACTGGCTCAAATATTGATTTTGCGAATGGATCTCTTTGTTCTCTGCTGCTCCTGCTTCCCCCGGTATCATAACCGACACGAGAAACATGCCTAACAGGGTTAGCTTTAAAAAACGGCTGTTCATGTTACCTTCTCCTTTTAATCATAAATTTAACATCCTGTTTATTGTGGACTATTCAACTCATTTCATTCATTAGAAAAAGCTAAAAAGGATGCCTTCAGCCCTATGGCTATTAAGACACCCTTCGTTTGTTGAAAACCGGCAACTGCATTTACTTATATAAAACTTTTTCCACATTGTATTTGGCCTTCATTTTATTCACAATATAGGTCTCATAAATTTCTCTATGAACGGGATCCTCGATAAGACAAACATCAATTCTGGTGACTTCATCCCGATGGTCTTTCATAACCGATACGGTATCCTCAAAATGCTTTTTGATGCGGGGTCTCAGCTTTCTTGCTTTGCCCACGAACAATAACTCATCCGCGTCGTTGTAAAACATAAAAATACCACCCATATCACGAGGGATCTGGATAAAATCGGTAAATCCATAAATATGGCTTAGCACAGGATTCTCCTGCTTGGTAATGGTAACGTCCGGTGTTGGAATGGTTATGGTTATCACGGGTAGCTCACTTCCTCTTTGTATATAGGAGTAAATAGTATCACAGATCCCGGTGCAACACCATTTCTATCTCCTAATACGCAAAAGACACCTCTCCTTTCAAGGTGAAAGAAGCGGCGTCTCTTTTTTTCGTACACATCCCTTATAGCAGGGTTATAAAAAAATAAATCAATTGGAGCATTCTCCAGTTTAAATTGTCGGTGATCCCTTGCTCAGGGCAGAACCCTCATGCCTCGGGAAGAAATCCGGTGCCCCCGAAGATTCCTGTTATTCTTTTGGCTAACATCGTTCTTCGCGCAATCCCCTTTCGTTTAGCCCCATTCTGCAGTACTTGCAGGTCTCCGATTAAAATCAATTCTCCCCGCGCACGGGTTATCGCGCTGTATAAAGAATTTCTGTACCACATCGAATGCCGGGGGGTTGCGCGGGTATACCGTATTTAGGATATAGAGAACAGCCTGTGAAGCACTAAAAACTTCACAGGCTGCAGCAGGAACATTTAGCGTTCGGAAGATCTCTCCTGCTTGTTCAGTGCGTCAAGCCTGCTCTTTTCCTCCGCCAGCATCTCCTCGGCCAGTTCTACGCCTTGATTGCCCAATGACGGGTCCGTCTGGCGAACCGCCCGTTCGGCATGCAACAGACTATTCTCGGCTTGTTCTATAGTCTGTTCGGTCGGATGGCTTAAGGCCTGCGATACGGAGAAATGGAGCGCGTCAACTGAATTATGAGCCTGAGATACAAAGTTATTCGCTATCGGATTGGAATTGTAACGTGTCATGAATGTATACACTCCCTTCAGATATGCTCCTGTTCGCTTTTAGCATGGTTAAGGTGAGGTATTATTATGCATGGTTACCTTTTAACTTCAACTATCGTTTGTAGGGACGAATTCCAGCGCCAGCGCGGATAATCCCCCTGCAGATGCACACCGCCATACCATTCATCTATTCCTATACCGGAAATCCGGTTCACCTGTCCATCCATAACGTTCTTTCCAATCTCTGTTAAAATAACCTCGCTATCACTCAAGGGTTGGTTGTAGGCGGGAATGGCCTTTACCCCGTTTATTTGCAGCAATGGATACGGAGATTGGGACATTTTTCTTAGAATATGCCAGTATTCCAGATCCCCCATCCCTAAAACGTGGAGCTTATTCCCCACCTGATCAAACAATTCAAACGGAGAGTTTATTCCGGCATGGAGCATCTCCAGGGTTGTCTGCTCAGCGATGCCAAGTCCATTTACTGTAGAGGGGAACCGTGATAGATGGGCTTGGAATGCAGCATGCGCAAAGGGCAGCGCTGACGTATCTGTTTTTAGCAATTGCTGCAGCAATTCCGGATCCCGTGAGGTGTAGGCCTGCCAAAATCTTGCGCCTAACTCCAGCTCCGGGTCTCCGATAGGCTTCCACGTTCCGGCTAACGTCCCCAGTTGCTCGACAGACAGCTGTCCCTGCCCCCGGAAACTCTCCGATACACAACAAGCTTAGCTTTGTTTTCAATAGGGGTTGTCCCGATGAGGATATACCTCCCTCCAGACCAAAATATCACCCTGGACAATCCCCTGCCGCAGCTTGTTCCCCACTGAATCCCCGTTCACTATATGGAGCATGCTTTTTCCCCCTTCGAGATTAGTACCTCTTATTCTATTGGTGTAACACAAATAACTTTATTTCTCTATGGAAATTTTGGAGTATAATAGGTAAAACGCGGGGCAGGGAAGGAAAGTAAAAGGCTATGCTGAAAGCAAGAATATTTGATTTTTTATTATTTCTCACTTCAATAGTTGTTGCCTTTGGTTCAGAGGGCATTATCGTCCATAACCATATATATTTAAAAGCATTGCTTGTGTACTTGATATTCTCCAGCATTTATTATCATCTGCGTATAGTAAGCAAAACCGGGAATTCAAACATTGAATATGGCATTAGCTATAGCTCGTCCTTCGGGGTGTTTACCGGTCCGCTCGGAGTATTCATTTTTGAAACCCTCTATAGATTTACTGTCTATTTCTATAAAAAGTGGACCAAAACCGCAGATCCCGAAGAATTTCTCGATACCTTTTATAACATAGGCTCATTTACCCTTTGCAGCTCGATCGGCTACTATTTGTACCAGTATCTATATCCCGGTTTTTCGGGCATCCCCTTTGGATTTTGGATTCTGATGTTTCTGCTGATTGTTGTTATTACCCTGCTGTCTTCTTTTTTTCTGATCATTACTTCCTATTTTTCGGGGGACATCACAACACGCTGGGAGGCTTTCAATCTTATTATCAGAAACAGAAGTCTGCTCGATATCACGAAAATAGCCATATCAAATTGCCTGTTGCTGCTTTTCCTCCAAGAAGGCAGATGGGATATATTAATTAGCGTATTCCTGCTTAATTACATCGTCAGCCGCTCCTTTTATTCCAAATCTCAAAGTATCCAGAACAAGTTCGAACGGGACAAATTCAAGCAAATGGCATACAAAGACTTTTTAACGGGCTCTTACAACCGCGCCTATATGGATAAAAAGATGAAGGAATTGGATCAAACCGAAGAATGGATCGGAATCGCAGTTGCTGACATCGATAAATTCAAAAAAATTAACGACGAATATAATCATGCAGTGGGAGATCAGGTCATCCGGCATTTTGCCGATACTTTAACCTCGCTATTACATGAGGACGATCTCTTGTTCAGAAGCGGCGGAGAAGAATTCACTATTTTCCTCAGAAACAAAAGCTTCGAGCAGACCGCCGGGCTGATGGAACAGATTCTTCACGGAATTCAGAACAGTTCGGTGAAGGTAGAGTATGGCGAAACTAGTGCGCATATTACCTACACCGCTTCATTCGGGTTGTACTACTATAAGATTAACCCTAATGTATCCACGGAAAAAGGTTATGTCAATGCGGATAATTTGCTGCTGGAGTCCAAGAAGCTGGGAAGGAACAGGGTATCAGTGAAATATGAAAGGGTAGAGCAGGAAATGAATATCTAACTTTAAATGATGAAAGACGACAAAGCCATTCCCTCTACCGGGTAATGGCCCTGTCGTCTTTTGTACTTAATTAATGGCTCATGGTTGATAGCCTTGTTGCTCCGCTTACTCTTGAACCGCCTTCACCTTCCACCACTTGCTTGCGTAATCATGATGAAATAGAGGTAGATGGAGCCCTGCCTGCATGAGCAGGTCTCCTCCGTGAAGGCTGTCCAGCCCTTCAACGCTATAGGTCCATTCGGGATTCAAACCCTTCAAGTTCAAGCGTTTCATAGGAGCATTGGGCACCGCAAGCACTTGGAAATAAAATACCAAGGCCTCTGTACGGTCTTCGGAAACAAACATCCATGCTGTCTCGTTCCCCTTCCCGGTAAAGGGACTTCTTAAGCGATAGAAATCACCTTGCTGCACCAGAGACCGGATCTCCTTATATACAGACACCTGCTCCCGGACGATTGCTTTCTCTTCCTCCGTAAATACAGTCAGATCCAGCTCATAGCCAAAGTTGCCGGACATGGCTACGTCTCCACGTGTCTCCAGAGGGGTTACCCGGCCTACCTGATGGTTCGGTACAGCCGACACATGGGAACCCATCGTGCTGATTGGATAAACTATGCTGGTGCCGTATTGGATCTTGAGGCGCTCTACTGCGTCGGTATCGTCGCTCGTCCAGGTCTGCGGCATGTAATACAGCATTCCCGGATCGAAGCGGCCTCCCCCACCGGAGCAGCTCTCGAACAAAACTTCGGGGAATTTATTCGTTAACCGCTCAAGGAGCTCGTAAAGTCCAAGGATATACCGGTGGGCTGTCTCGGACTGCCGTTCCGCGCTTGCCAATGCCGAACCGATCTCCGTCATATTCCGGTTCATGTCCCACTTGACGTACGAAATAGGAGCTGATTCGAGGACCGCGCTTAACGATTCAAACAGATAATCTCGGACATCCTGCCGTGACATATCCAGAACCAGCTGCTTCCGGGCTTCCGTCCGCCGCCGCTCTGGAGCGTGCAGACACCAGTCCGGATGCTTCGTGTACAGGTCGCTGTCGGGAGAAATCATCTCCGGCTCGAACCAGAGGCCGAATTGCAAGCCTTGGCTTTTGACCCGCTCGGCCAGATCTCCCAGCCCCTGGGGCAGCTTGTTCCGGTCCACAATCCAGTCCCCCAAAGAGCTGGTGTCGTCATCCCGCTTGCCAAACCAGCCGTCATCCAGTACAAAGAGTTCAATCCCAAGTTCAGCGGCCGATGTAGCGATAGCTTCGATTTTGTCCGCGTTAAAGTCGAAATAAGTCGCTTCCCAGTTATTGACCAGAATCGGACGCTCCCGGTCACGGTACGCACCTCGGCACAGACGGGTCCGATACAGCTTATGATAAGTCCGGGATAGGCCTCCGAGCCCTTCCGGCGAATAAACCATCACGGCCTCAGGCGTTTGGAAGCTTTCTCCCGGCAACTGAAGCCACGAGAAATCAAAAGCATTCATCCCGATGGATACCCGTGTTGTATCGAACTGGTCCACTTCCGCCTCCGCCTCGAAGTTGCCGCTGTATACCAGGCTGAATCCGAACACATCGCCCTGGTCCTCATCCGCATTCGGCCGGAGCAATGCAACAAAGGGATTCATCTGGTGGCTGCTGGCGCCCCGGCGGCTCTGGGCAGTTGTGCTGCCATGACCCAAGGGTCTTCTTTCCATGTGACGCTCCCGGGTCCAGGAACCGTGCAGGTTGAGCCATTCGAAATCGGCATCCTGGAAATTCACGCTGGCACTCATTGCCTTCAGGATACGGAACGGCTCCTTCCCGTTGTGGATAAACCGTACGGATCGTGCCATGGCGCTGAATGCCCCGAACACGGTATAGCTCAGTACAACCGTAAGCCCCAGGTGTTCATCCCTGAGCTCCAGTTCAAGCGTCTGCACATCGTCGCCATCTTCCGCATATACCGCCGGGAGCCCTTCGAGAGCAGGCTTGCCTTGAACAATACGGTGGGTACTATATTTAAGCTCCGTTACCCGGGTGCCGTCTTTTAGCTGAATCTGATAAGCCGGAGTTCGGAAATCACCCGTTCCATACTGAGGGTATTCCTGGGGCAATGTATCCAAGGATATGCTATTGTCCTCCGGCACCGAATTAGGAATGAACGAACAACGCTCTACGTACCGAATCAACCCCGTCAGGTTCCCGTGCTGACTTAGTCTTTTTCCCCAATACGCATGGGCCGGATAGCCATGTACTAATTGGATCACGTAGCTCATGTCCTTGGACTGAAGATGAAACAACCCCTCTTGTTCATGATAAAAAATAGCCATAGTATGCTCTCCTTTTTCTTTGTATGATAGTACGTTTATCTCTGTTTTTTGGCAGTTATTTCACTGCCCCGCGTGTAACACCGCTAATAATCCATTTTTGCGCCAGCATATATACAATCAGCATGGGTGCCATAGCCATTAAGTAGGAAGCAAACGCAAGGTTCGTCTCCTGTCCGAATTTCGATTGGAAAATGAATTGTGCCAGCGGCAAAGTGGCTTGCGATTCTTGGTCCAGCATAATAAGCGGCAGCATAAAGTCGTTCCATGCCCATACCGTTGTAATAATAGCAACCGTAGCATTAATGGGTGCCAGCAGCGGAAATACAATCTTCCAGAAGGTTTGCCATATCGAAGCCCCATCCACGACTGCCGCTTCATCCAGCTCTTGAGGCAAGCTTCTTAAATATCCGACATACAGCAGGACATTAAAGGACAAGCCGTAAACAATATAGAGTACTATGAGGCCATACAGATTATCCAAGCCGAACTTGGCTGTCAATTTTACTACAGGGAGCATGATAATCGGGAATGGAACAAACATCGCACTGATGAAGTAAAAATACAGGCTTTTGAAAAACTTGTGGTCAAAATTTTTCTTTATCGCATAGGCGACAAAAGAATTGGTTAATAGCGTAAGGGTAACGGTTAATACGGTGATTATGGAGCTATTCCGAAACTTTTGCCAGTAATCTACCTGTTCAGCAGCGATGCTGAAATTTTCCCATCTCCATGCTTTCGGAAAAGCGAGCAGGCCGTTTGCTATTTCCTGGTTATTTTTTACCGCCAGCATGATTGTCATATACAAGGGAAACAGCAAGAATATAGATCCGGCAATAAGAAAACAAGTGGCCAGCCAATTGGTCCGGTTTAAACGCATTATAAATTCAGCTCCCTCTTCTGCAGATAACGAAGCTGGATAAATGAAATCGCCACAATGACCACAAAGTAAATCACAGCGTTGGCCGATTGGAAAGCAAATTCATTACCCGAGAATCCGTCCTTGTAAATCAAAAACGCAATCGAACGGGTTACTCCGAAAGGACCTCCGCCCGTCAGTGCAAGAACCTGATCGAAGACTTGTAGAAATCCCTTGAGAGAGAGCACCATGTTTATTGTAAAAAATGGAGCAATCATCGGGAACGTTATGCCCCAAAACTCCTTCCATTTATTGGCTCCATCCAGAGCTGAGGCTTCGTATAGATCTTCAGAAATTGTTTGCAACCCTGCCAGGTATAATACCGTGTTAAAAGCCGCAGATTGCCATACAGTAACGAAAACAATGGCCAGCCATGCGCCTTTCTCATTTCCGAGCGGGTTGACCATCCATTTCTCAATACCCAGGTACCCCATCATATCAATCCAAAAGTGTGCAAAGAAATAATTGAAAATATAAGCAACAATCAACATGCTTAAAATATAGGGCATGAAATAAAGACCTTTAAAAAAGTTTTTAAATTTAATATTACTATTCAGGGCCAGCGCTATGGCTAAGCTCAGAATATTTACTATAATCGTCGTTACGATGGCGAATTTGAACGTAAACAGGTATGCACCCATAACATCCGTATCTTTAAAAACATTGAGATAGTTTACGAACCCCACGATTTTGTAAGTAGGCCGAAGTCCGTTCCAATCCGTAAAGCTATAAAATATCCCCATTAATGCCGGTATACTATGGAAGACAAAAAACAATATCGAAGCGGGCAAGACCAGTAACAAGTAGGTTCCCATATTTTTTCTTTTCAACATGCATTCCTCCTGCTCCCCATTAAAATAGGAATGAAAAGCGACATCATGCTTTTCATCCCTTTTTTATAATGCTATTTAGGTTTAACGATTAGCCAATTTGTCATACTCTGCGTCCATTTTTTTCAGGGCATCATCGACATTTTTCTTCTGCATCAGTTCTTGAAGAATGATGTCAAGCGCCATACCGTTAATATAGTGATCCGGGAAGTCAGCTACACGGCCTTCTTCAAATACAGGCTTAAGGTCTGCATAGACTTCATCGTTCTGGAACACATCTTTAATAGCGGAGAATGATTTTTGCTCGTCTACATACTGCTGGGCGTTATCCGGCTGCATCATGAAGTCGATAAATTTCGTCGCTTCCTCCGGAGCTTTGGACGAGGCGGAGAGAGCAAACAATACATCGACACCAGATACAAGAAAGTTTTTAGATTTATCATTGGTTAACGGGTAAGGGAAAACGCCAAGTTTAATATCAGGATTAGCCTTCATGATTTCTGGAATGGCCCAAACGCCTTGAAGATACATCACGGAGGACCCTTTAGCGAATTTGGTATTCCCGTCATTATAGCCGTCGGCGAAGCGGTCTCCAGGCTGGCCATTCTGCATAAACTCAACATATTGAGTCATCAGATCTTTGTGGCCGGCTGCGAAAGTTGTCTTGCCCTCTTTACGATCTGCGTAGAACGTAGCAGGCTGTAAGTCCGCTACGAACACATTCCAGGCAGGCAGGGGTGTCCAAGCGTCTTTGAAGGCCATATGAAATGGCACTTTACCTGCTGCTTTAATCGTAGCCAAGACCTTGTCCATCTCGTCTTTAGTCGTCGGGACCGATAATCCCAGGGCTTTGAATTCGTCTTTATTGTAAATGATACCGTTTGCATTCGCGGCAAAAGGCACTCCGTAGAGCTGTTCAGAGCCTGTAATCAATTGCAGGGTTTTCTTGTAGTTCTCGATTACATTAGCCTGACCCGGGTAATCCGTAAGATCGGCCAGAACACCGTTTCTGGAAAGATCTTCGAACTGCGCATCTCCGCCCACCGAGATGATATCCGGCACATCGCCCTTGGCTATACGGGTTTTCAGCACCGTAGCAGCTTCAGGAACGTTAGTCTGAACAATGTCGATGCCCGGGTTAGCGGCTTCGAATTTGTTAATCAATGCATCATAGGTGGCAACCGCTTCAGATTTATATTGGAAAAACTCGACCTTTACCTTTTTGTCTCCGCCGGAAGCTTCTTCATTCTTGCTGCCCGATGCATCTTTATTGCCGCCACATGCGCTAAGAGTCGAAATAACTAACAATAATGCAATAGCAAGAGATAATGGTTTTTTCATTGTATTGCCCCCCCAAATTTGAGTTGAATGCGAACTTCATTTCCGATACAATAAAATTGGTGTTTTTTCTAAACCGGCCTAGTCATTGCAGTGACTGGGTCTTTTCTTTTTACTTGTTCCATACATCACCTCCCCATAGAATCTATAAATCTATTTGCTCATTTTTCGCGTGCTCCGCAGCTTTCCCGGACCTCCAGCTCTGTTTCGATCGTGACATGAATGGCAGTTTCCCTTCCTTCCAAACGCTCCATCAAAAGCTTCACAGCCGTTCTGCCAATTTCCTCGGGATATACTCTCACACTGCTCAGAGGCGGATTCATAAAGGCCGAGACCTCAATATCATCAAATCCTATAATTGCCATCTCCTCCGGCACCTTCACCTGCTGTTCATGCAATGCCCTAAGGGCGCCAATGGCCATCGGATCACTGGCAACAAAACACGCTCTCGGACGGTTCGGCCTGGTGAGCAGTTCTTTCATTTGCTCGTAACCGCTCGCCGTACTCCAATCTCCCAGGAGCATATAATCTTCATTGAACAGCCCCTTTTCATTCATTAGCTGCTCAAAATAAACTTGGCGTTTATCGACTACAGGATCTCCTTCATGTTTGGGCGATAGCTTATAAAGATAATCCCGTCCTCCAATCATGCCGATATCCCGGTATCCGAGAGCTATAAAGTGTTCAACCACATCTTTTACAGCCTGTTTAAAGTTGATGCTGACCGAATCATAACCCCTTAATTCTTCAAGGGTATGGTTGACCAACACGATAGACTTATGATTAGGAAAAAACCTGCGGATATCCTCCGGATCAATAGAACCCACTACGATCAAACCATCCATTTGCTGGCTAGCTGTTGGATCTACTTCATTTCCTCTGATCACCCTCCCGATGGGAATCCCAAGCTCATCGCATCTTTTTTCAATGCTGATACGAATTTTGGAGAAATACGGGTCTTCTTTTTCATCATCGGCAGAAATCCATATGAGCAAGCCTACCTGCTTACTGGATAAATCGCTTTCTTGTTTCAACCGTTTCACACGGTTTGGCTTATATCGCATCAGCTCTGCAATTTGAAAAATTCGTTCGCGCGTTCCTTCGCTTACAGAAAGAGTGGCATCATTATTTAATACACGGGAAACCGTCGCCGGAGATACATTGGCTTTTATCGCTATATCTTTTAATGTAGCCATCAGAAGCAACACCTTTTAGTTAATATATTTACTTAATAATTGAATTTTAACACACGGATACCCCAATTGCAAACCCTTTCATTGTAGATTTCGCCTAAAATAGCGTCTGTATTTAATATTCTTCAGTCAATACTGTTATTAAATTTATTATTTATAAGATTATTCAGGAAATTTATTAACTTAAAAATCTTTTTGAAACAGAGCAGTATAAGCAGTTAAAGATAAAAAGGACAGAGTTGGGCAGCGGCCGGAAGTCCAAACCTTCATCGTAGTTATTACCGACACCTGTAAAGGAAATTCCTAAATTCAAATTATCGGGTTGTTAGCGCACCACGACGAACAAGCATGGGTGTGGGGGTAAGGCAAATCCACAAGACCTTTTTGGCGGACTCAGGAGACGCTACCCGACTTGAAATACCCCCGATTTCGTATTTGGCGGACAGAGAAGCCCTTATTTAGTTGAAGGTGGGCTGAAGAAGGCGTTGAATCCACAATTAGCGTCACCTCAGTCCGCTTCTGTTCTCTTTTAGTACATCAGCACGATATAAGGGCTATGCAGTCCGCCCAACGGCTCGATTCCGTACATACCCGCATGCAACATTTTATCAAGCACTGATTCTGGTGTTGATCGAAAAATTCAATGCCTTCTTAGATTTGAAAAGCGTTGACAGCTTCTCTAACTTCTCAGCCAAATTCTTCAATTCCTGCATGTTTGCAACGATTTGATTAGCAAAAACCCTCACCTGGACCACGCCGTTTTCCGTCTCATTGGCTGGTCATTTGAGCTTCTTGCAATCTCTTCAACGGATACGGCTACCTCGTTAATCGAAATGGTCGTATCGAAAACAATGTTCTCAAGTACCTGGGAAGAGCTTAAGACAACATCGGCGGAGTCCTTAACGGAACCGATTAGTTCATTTACGTTCTTGGTCATGATCCGGAAGGAGTCGTTCAATTGACCGATCTCATCTCTATTCAGCTCTTGCACATTCAGATTACCCAATGCCACCTCATCCACTGCCTTGGTAATTTTCTTGATGGGCCCGGAAATATGCTGCGCAAATAAGACAATGACGACTGAACCCAGTACCAGCACGACCAGAACCTCGCGCAATCGCTGTGCATGACTCATCACCTCACCGGTTTGAACATCCGGCGATGTCTCTAGTAAACGTGCTCACACCAATCTCCACTTCATGTCCCTCCTTTGGTCTCGTCGGCTGCTTCGTAAGCGGATGGCATCAATCGCCGATGTCTTTAATTTTAACTTTTACACTGCCTTTTACAAGTTGTTTGAAATCCTCATTCAAATATCATTGATCGGGACCGAGGACGAATTAGTAAATCTTGAAAACTATAGTACTAGTGTGTCACAATCAATAGGGAAAGTTACCCTATTAGAATTAAGGAGGCTTAAATCATCGTGAGAACAATCAATCTTGGAAACAGCACGTTAGAAGTGCCGGTCATTGCAGTCGGCTGCATGCGTATTAATTCACTGGACAAAGCCGAGGCTGAGCGTTTTGTCCAAACAGCGCTCGAAGAAGGTGCGAATTTCTTCGACCATGCGGATATTTATGGCGGCGGCACATGTGAGGAAATATTCTCGGATGCCATTCAGATGAATGATGATATTCGTGAAAAGATCATCATTCAATCCAAATGCGGCATTCGGAAAGGATCGTTCGACTTTTCCAAAGAACATATCCTGGAGTCGGTGGACGGCATCCTGAACCGGCTGAGAACCGATTACCTGGACATTCTGCTATTACACCGTCCGGATGCATTGGTAGAACCGGATGAGGTGGCAGAGGCCTTCAATAGACTTGAAAGTTCCGGGAAAGTGCGGCATTTCGGCGTCTCCAATCAGAATCCGATGCAAATACAGCTGTTGAAAAAGTCGGTAAAGCAGCCTTTCGTTGCAAACCAACTGCAATTAAGCATCACCAACGCCAATATGATTTCCAATGGAATCAATGTGAATATGGAGAATGATCCGGCTGTGAACCGTGATGGCAGTGTGCTTGATTATTGCAGACTGAACGATATCACCATTCAGCCTTGGTCGCCGTTCCAATACGGATTCTTTGAAGGCGTATTCCTAGGCAGCGACAAATTCCCGGAGTTGAATCAGAAGATCGATGAAATCGCAAAGAAATATGAAGTCAGCAATACGACCATTGCCACTGCGTGGCTTTTGCGCCATCCGGCAAAGATGCAGCCGGTTATCGGTACAATGAATATAGAGCGGTTACAGGATTGCTGCAAGGCTGGCGATATTTATCTGACGCGTGAAGAATGGTATGAAATCTATCGCGCAGCTGGAAATGTGCTTCCGTAACATGCGTAAACATTTATAATTAAACAGCTCCGACACGCCACTAAAAAGCAACCTCCAGTCATCAGTGACCAGAGGTTGCTTTAATTTTTTATGGCATCGATCGTATTTATACCTTTTTAACAAACTCGGACTTTAAACTCATAGCTCCAAAACCATCGATTTTGCAATCGATATCATGATCTCCGTCCACCAAACGTATATTTTTTACTTTTGTGCCGATTTTTACGACGGATGAACTTCCTTTGACTTTAAGGTCTTTGATTACCGTTACGGTATCACCATCGTTTAAGACATTTCCATTTGCGTCTTTGATGACCTTTTTATCATCACTATGTTCGGCGTCTACATCCAGGGTCCACTCATGAGCACATTCCGGGCAAACTAACAGACTCCCATCCTCATAAGTGTATTCGGAATTACATTTGGGGCAATTTGGTAAAACATTCATAATTTCATAATCTCCATTCGCTATTATTATATTTTGAGATCATTTCCCGGATTTCTTCTGCCGGTGCCGGCTTGGCAATATAGTACCCTTGTATCTGGACAGTGAAAAGTTCTACAACTTTAAGAAGCCAGAGAATCGTGCTCAACATGAGTGTTCTCCTGCTTGGATTTAATTATTTTCGTTATGGATAAGTGCGGATTTTGCACAAACAAGCGAAAAATAGACTTGCGTAAATAAGCGGCAACGGTAGCCTCAGACACCACGGCATGGGACGGCGTACGCAGATAGCGGAAAAACAGCCCCGGCGTCCGGCCTGAAAAATGCAGGCTAACCAGCTGCAGCAATCCCATCGCGATGCACTGGCACATCACGAATCCCTCGATCGCCTGAAGCGTCCGCTGAATTCGCTGCCGGTCTTGTTCGTCCTTTACCGCTTTGAGTGGGTGAGCTTCCTCTTTTTTCAGAAACCGGTTCAGCTTCGGCATGGACTTGCTCCAGAAGCGGTAGCCGAAGGCGCCGATGACCTGCTTCATTTCCCGAAACGTACACTCGATCTTGAAGCGATAGCCATACAAGCGGATGATGTCTGTGGCAGCTAAGGTCAGATCGGTACTGACCAAAATGGAGGGGCGGCCCTGATGCACCACCAGCACAAAGCGCAATTCCTGATACAAGCCCTGTCCCCAAAGCAGATCCAGGCATAGAAATTGCACCTTCTCTTCTTTGCCATACAGGGGAACGGTGGCGGTTTGAAAATCGGCAGCGCGAGTCGTGAACCACTCCTTCAGTTTGACCGCCTTGCCTTTTTTCGCCGGTCGGCCACGTCCTGGCTTCTTGGCCGCAGGGCGTTCATAGGCCACCACGTTGGATTTGGCTTTCGTCACCAGATGCATCCGGGCTTCGGAGGCGAGATGGCACGCCTGCAACCGCTTCAAGGCCGGAACCGACAAGAAGTAACGATCCAAGAGCAACAGCGCTTGACCGAAGCCTTTCGCAGCCTCGAACCCTTGTTCAATCATCTGAACGACGTGGGAAGGCGGCTCCGGCTCGTTGTCCGCTTTCTTCCAGCCCAGGATGGTCTGGACGCCGTCTTGCAGATTCATGAACAAGGGCAAGCAGAACCATTTCCGGGAATCGCCGACCAGAATGCCGATGGCCCCAAACAGGTGACCGAAAATATAATTGCCCTTGGAGACGTTTTCGGATTCCTGATGGAGCTTCTTGACGCCCGGCATCCGGCGACCTTCCTTGGCTTGCTTCATGCCATCGCCGACGAGTACCACGCGATCCTGAATCACCAGCAGGGGCGCAGACTGGCGAACGACCTGAAGCCACATCCGCCGTAAGGATGACGGAGACCAAGCCGAAGAACGGAAGAAGTGAATGAGCGTCTCATAGCAGCCGCCATTCAGGGAGAGGTCCCGAATCACAGAAGTCACGCCCAGATGGTCGGAGCGCAGCATAAAGCCGATGACCAAAACAACGAACCACTCGAAAGTGGCTTGTCTGGAGAAGCACGAACGGAAGGGAAGTAAAAGTTCATTCACGTATTTGAGCATAGGTATGGTCAATCGCTCGGAAATGAGGTACACTTTTTGTCGTAACCCATTTAGCGATTGGATCTCCTTTCTGTGTGAGAACTAAAAGGATACCATACCATCGTCTGATTGGGTTATTTTTCTATGTTACGATTTTTCGACAAGAACTTTTGACTGTCCAGCCTTGTATAACATCACAATGTAATTCTTCAAGCAATTTCAGTTGTTCCTTTGTTTCTACTCCTTCCGCAACGACTTTGATATTCAACTTATGTCCCAAGCTGATCATTGTTCTAACTATGGCTGCATTATCCCTGTCGTTAAGAATATCTCTAATAAAAAACCGATCAATCTTCAGCTCATCCACCGGAAATTCCTTGATATATCGAAAAGAGGAATAGCCCGAACCGAAATCATCAATGGATATTCCGATCCCTAAACCTTTTAATTGTTGAAGCTTGGAAATGGTCTGGTTTTCATCCCCCAAAAATAAATTTTCCGTTATCTCCACTGTGCATGCATTTAACCGCTGGGAAACATTCTTTAATAACAGGTCGCCAATTTCATGGCCTAAGGTATCGTTTACATATTTGAACCGGTCCAGATCAATCAACATAATGGCTACTTTGTGGTTCTCCTTTTGTGCTTTTGACATCTCTTGTTTGAGATGCTCGTAGAACATTCTTCGATTCGGCAGTTCGGTTAATGAATCATGATAAGCCATATGTTGAAGTTTTTTATTATTCTCTTCTAATTCGGTTGTCCTTTGCTGCACCTGAGACTCTAAATTGGAAGACAACTTCCGAAGCTTCCCTACTATTTTTTCATTTTCCCGTAACGTAAGGATTTGCCTTACAATAATCAGGGACATCGTAAAATATAATCCAGTCTGCAAATCTATTAATTTATCGAAATGTTGGCTTACCAATATGATCAGTATGAACGCACTGGCGTATGGAATCCAGCTGTCACATTTTCTCTTTAAGCGTATTCTTCGATCCGATTCGTATTCTTCCGGCAAATTTAATTCATCTGCGGCATGTAAACCTGATACCCCTTTTAACAAGAGGGTGATTCCCCACAAAGGGTCGACATATCCAGATACGTAGGAACCTTGGGACGATAAATAAATATAGACTAAATCCGCGATAATTTCACAGCTGAAACCAACAATAAGAATAGACAAGCCTTTCTGGTGAACCGTATATCGTGAGATAAAATATAAGCTGATCACAGCAAATAAAAGCCCTAAATCCAATATAGGATAAACCAGTAAAACCAGATCACCCAATTCAGAACCTGATTCCGAGCTTAATAAAGGCGAGACAATATAATGCCAATACAGGGTTGCGGTTACCATCATAAAAATGCCTGTGTCAAAAATAAACCGAACCATCGGAAAAGAACGGTCGTTTTTAATGATTTTCATTTTATAAATTAATGCAGTCAGAAATACGCAAAGCATAATGATCCAGAATAAATCGGCCAAGCTGGGGAACGGGGTTATTTGTAAAACAAATTGATAATAGATCCAAGTCCCTTGTCCGGCGAGGAAGAATACAAATCCAATGAGCAGCAGCCAAAACAGTCATGGAACGATATATTTCTACTAAAAACAACAATAATATCCTACTATTCGCATGCTATGGAATCAAAGCTCTAATCTGTTCGTTAACCCTGTTTGTACATAGACCTCCATGGAAACAAATCACTTTATCTATATCATAATCAAGAAATTCACTTAATGATTTTAGAGCCAGAGGCAAGTCTGGTGTAGTCTGACTGGTTGGAGCTTTTAACTCGCCATTCACACTATGCAAAGCATCGCCAGCAATCAGAATCTTACTCTGTTTTAAGTACAAACTGATATGGCCTGGGGTGTGACCCGGCGTAAATATTACTCGAATGCCACCAAAGCAAGGAAGCTCGTCGCCTTCATTCAAGATGTGATCAATCTTTATTTTAGGTGGGTTATCAACTAAATGCTGCAATTCTTCTGGCAGTTCTAATTTTAAAAGCGGCCTTTCTCCTTCAATATATGGCTTGTCAAATTCGTGAGCGTATACAGTGAAACCAGTACCTAATTCATGAACTAGGGCGGGTAAAGCTCCTATATGATCCATATCTTGATGAGTAAGAATGACTGAATGTATTCTCTCCATGGGTACTCCTATTTTACTAATAACCTCTTTGATTTGTTCACTTTGACCTGGCATGCCAGTATCTATTAAGATAGCCGTACTGTCGTCCCATATTAAAGTGGGATGGAGCGTAAACCCCCCGATTTTCAACGGAATCATAGATACGCCTTCTGCTACCAACATGTTCATTCCCCCTTTGAAAGATTTATTTAATCCATCGTTGAGCATGACAACTCATTTTTATAAAGATCAATGACATTCCTAGGGCAACTACCTTTCATATTATCGGCTATTTCAAAGAAACTAATGAAGTCTTGAGGCATCCACAGGAATATTAAGATAAAAAAGTCGTTACTCCCGATTCGTTCAACCAGGTTACGTTGCCTGTGATCTCAAACTCTATCCGTTTATTGCTGATGCTTCCCATGAACTGAAGATACCTCTAGCCATCACTAACACCATGCGGAAGTGGCTCCACTATATCAAATCGGAAACGGAAAGAATGACAAGACTGACCAATGATCTTTTGTACTTGACCCAAATGGATGTCATTGGAGAATGACCGAGGGATGGCCCCTAATTCACCCTTTTGAAATAGTGATATATCCTGTTCAGCTTTTCTTTATGTCTGCCCCGCGGACTCTCCATGCTGCCGAACTCAAAGAACTTCACTTTCTTGATGCCAACATAGCTAAACAATGCTTTTCGCATTAATGTTTTGTGGGCATTATGTAGCCATAGCAACGGATAATGAGCAGGCCCCTTCATACTGGAGATACAAACTACTGACTTCCCCTTTAGAAGCCCCTCAGGCAGAATCTTCCCCGTATCCCTATACGCAAATCCAGAAGAAAACATCTGGTCAATATACCCCATAAGCATAGCCGGAGGACGCCCCCACCAAATCGGATACACCAAAACAATCTTGTCGGCCCACATCAGCTGATCCCTGTATAGCGCAAGATCCGGGTCCGTATGCATATCTCTCCTGCGCTTGGTCTCGTTAAAAACCAACAGCGGATTAAACCCTTCCTCATATAAATCCAATACCTTTACCTCTTTAATAAGAGGATTCTCTTTACTGCCCCGGAGCACTTCCTGCAGAAAAGCATAGCTTAAGCTCTGATGATTCGGATGTGTATATATAACTAACAATCTCATCTTAAAACCCCTTTACTTATCATTTGATAAGCAAAGGGTAGCATGCACAAGAATTAGTTGTCAAATGATAATTGTTTTGTGATAATTATTTTGCTATCGTGTCAGTTGAGGTGATCCTGTGGACAAGAACGTATTGTTTCAAAAATTTGTGGCCTTCACAGCCGCCGTTCATCAAACAACGAATGAGATAACAAAAAATGTGAAATCCGAAACAATTACGCCCCTTCACTATAAAATTCTTGAATACATTGCAGTCAGTCAGCCTGTTACGCTCAGTGAAATCAGTGAATGTATGCATATGTCCATGCCGAATACGAGTCGTGAGCTGAGAAAATTAAGCGAAAAGCAATTCCTCGAAAAGGTTGCTGATGATGAAGACCGGCGCAAGCATATTATTCGACTTTCCAAAAAAGGGGAGGCGATGATGAACGAGTCTTTTCAACGCATTGAGTCCCGGTTTATTGAACGAATGGAACATGTTTCGGAGGAAGAGTTAAAAGAAATAGAGCGTGCGCTCGATCTTCTTCATAGCAAGGTGTTTAATTGAGGATTCTTGAAGGCCCCTCCAAAGTTAAAGAGCACCCCGAAATAGGGTGCTTGATTCACGTACCGCAAAAGGTCCGGTAAGGACATTGTGATGGTTCAGGCAGCGCGGAGTAATCAGCCTGTTCGGGGGAGTGTGCGTAGGGACTCGCAAGAACTTCAAGAAGCTGCTCCATGACGCTATAATCTCCCGGTTGTACTGCGGCTTCCAGTGCGGCTTCTACCCGGTGGTTGCGGGGGATTACCGCAGGATTGCTGCTGCGCATCAACTGATGCGAGGAGGCTTTTGATTCCTCTTGCCTGCCTAGTCTCGCCTGCCACAGCTCATGCCACTGAGCAAATTCCGTGGTGCCAATAAGAACTGTATCCTCCGGCTGATCAAAAGTTAATGCGCGGAAGGTGTTGGTGTAGTCCGCATGATATTTCTGCATCATACCGAGGAGGTCTTCAATAAGGGATTCATCCTGCAGCTCTTCGTTAAAGATTCCCAGTTTTGCCCGCATTCCTGCAAGCCAATTACGGTGATACAACTCTGCAAAATCTGAAATCGCATCCTCGGCCAGTTCAACAGCCTGCGCCTCGCCCACATGCAGCAGCGGCAATAGCGTCTCAGCAAATCTCGCGAGATTCCACGCGGCAATATTAGGTTGATTGCCATAGGCATAGCGGCCATGAAGGTCAATGGAACTGAATACCGTTGCCGGGTCATAGGCATCCATGAATGCGCAAGGACCATAATCAATGGTTTCACCGCTAAGGGCCATGTTGTCGGTGTTCATCACCCCATGAATAAAGCCAACGAGCTGCCATTTGGCAATCAATGCAGCCTGACGCTTAATCACTTCCTGAAGCAGGACAAGATAGCGGTTCTCATCACCGTCAACTTCTGGAAAATGTCTTTGCAAAGTGTAATCAGCCAAGGCCCGAAGATCCTGGGGAGTTCCCCATTTAGAAACGTACTGAAAAGTGCCGACGCGCAGATGACTGGCCGCCACGCGGGTCAGAATTGCACCCGGTTGCCCGGTTTCGCGGATTACGGACTCGCCGGTTGTCACCACCGCCAGGCTGCGGGTGGTAGCAATACCAAGCGCATGCATGGCTTCGCTGATAATGTATTCGCGCAGCATCGGTCCAAGTGCCGCTCGACCATCGCCCCGGCGGGAGTATGGCGTCCTGCCTGAACCCTTAAGCTGAATATCAACCCGCTCACCCCGGGGAGTGATCTGTTCGCCAAGCAGCAGAGCCCGGCCGTCCCCTAACATGGTAAAATGCCCGAATTGATGCCCTGCATAAGCCTCAGCAAGAGGCAAAGCACCTTCGGGAATCTGGTTGCCGGCAAGTACTGCTGCCCCATCATTACTTTGCAAAGCTTGGATATCGAGCCCCAGGGATGTTGCCAATGGCTCATTAAGAATGATCACCTTCGGTGAGCTTACAGGTGCGGGGTTCAGCCTGGTAAAAAATAATTCCGGCAGACGAGCATAACTGTTGTCGAAGTTCCAGCCTGCTGCTGATATTGGTGCTTGTCCCTTTGTCATCGTAACTTTATCACTCCTTCTTAATAAAAATCATAGGCCAGTGTTTGATACTTTTAGTTATCTATATCTCTATACCCACATAAGGAGCCCCTTTAGTGTCTGCTTCTGCCAATTTATTATGCTTTTCTACAACTAACGCTCGCTATATTCTCAAACAATTGAACCACTAACAGGTTCCGTATATGATTGCTTTATTATTATGTTCAGAGGAGGCTTCATTTACATGGCAGTATTGATCAATGAGCAGATTAGAGCAACCGAGGTGGTGCTCACCGGACTCAGAGGCGAGAAGCTCGGCATCATCTCCAGAGAGGAGGCGCTGGCTATGGCCCGATCAGCCGGGGCGGATCTGGTCTGCACCTCTTTGATGAGCAATCCGCCCCCATGCAGCCTGATGGCGAAGGGCAAAGGAAAAGCGACCGCACAGAAGGAAGCGGCAACGGCTCGCAAGCCGGTCTCTGGCCGGGCCGCGGGAGCGATTGGTAAGGAGAAGGTCAAGGAACTCCGCTTCACTGCCCATATCGAGGAGCATGATTACGACACGAAGCTGCGCCAGGCGGAAAAGCATCTCCGCGCCGGCAAGCCGGTACAGTTAGTCGTAAAGGCGTCCGGCGCGAAGGAAGGGGCCGCTGCCAAGGCGGTGCTGGAGCGGCTGCTTGCCGATCTGAAGGAAGCCGGCATTAAGGAAACCGGCATCCAGACGGGAGGCAAGGGCTCACAGGTTAAATTAAATCCGCGTTGACATAGGAAATAAATTTATGCGTACAAGAGGTGGATATGCCGTGACCCTATCCTATCTAGGACATATTGTAGTATGAGAATTTTCTCGAAAAACTCATATGAGGGGTTGGTTAAATGAATGCTGAACCGTCTAAATCAGCAACCCTACAAGGTGTTTCCATTATCACCTGTACGAATCGTCAAAGCTATTTAAGCAACCTGTTTCAGAATTACAGCAGACAACGTTACGCCAAGAAAGAACTCATCATCATTGTCAACAATAATAAAATCCCGCTGTTACCCTATCAAAATTTAGCTAAGAAATATAAAAACATAAAAATATTTCGTAAACCTGAACATCATTCCCTTGGCGCATGTTTAAACTACGCTGTAAAGAAGACCCAATACAGTTATATCGCCAAATTCGATGACGATGATTATTACGCTCCCTACTATCTGACAGACAGCTTACAAACCTTTAAAAGAACAAACGCGGATATCATCGGAAAACGGGCGCATTATATGTACTTACGTGGGTCAAAGACTCTTATCCTGCGTTTTCCGCAAGATGAAAATCGATTCGTTACCCAACTTCCTGGTGCTACGCTGATCATTAAACGAAACGTATTCAACCATGTTGGATTTCCTAATCAAAGTGTAGGCGAAGACGATCTTTTTTGCATGAGAAGTAAGAAGAAGGGGTACAAGGTTTATTCTGCAGGTAAACATAATTTTGTCGCCATACGCAGGAAAAACTCCTTAAAACATACATGGATCATCAGCGATAATAAACTAATAACCAATCACAAAGTAGTTCCTAATATTAAAAATTACAGGAAATTTGCGCAGAGAAGTCCAAAGGGTGCTTTATGAAATCAAATACTGATTCTGCTCCATATGCGGTTTCCATTCTAACGTGTACCAAACGACCTGACTGCCTGAATACACTATTCGAAAATTATCGAAGACAGAACTACAAGAATAAAGAGCTTATTGTCATATTAAATAATAATAATTTGAAGATGAATGATTATATCCATGCAGCAAAAAAAGATAAAGACGTACGGATTTTTAGACTGCCCGAGAACCTTTCACTTGGTCATTGCTTAAATTTCGGAGTGCGATTATCTAAATACAGTTACATTGCTAAATTTGACGATGATGATTACTATTCCACAAATTATTTAACCGACAGTATGCAATGCCTTCGTACAACTAACGCTGATATTGTTGGAAAACGGGCTCACTATATGTATCTAAACGATAAAAAATTACTTTTACTCCGTTATAACCGGATGGAGAATAAATATGTTTCCCTTGTTCAAGGAGCGACCCTTCTTGTCAAAAGTCATGTGTTCCGTCAGATCTCTTTTCCAGATCAGAACAGGGGTGAATGCATCAAGTTTTGCTCCGATTGTTTAGCACACGGCTTTAACATTTATTCTGGAAATAAATACAATTTCGCTGCGGTCCGTAGAAAGAACTCTAAAGATCACACATGGATCGTTAGCGACAAGAACCTCCTAACAAAAAATGTTAAAGTGTTAAGGGTGAACAACTTCAAAAAGTATGTAAGCCGAAATTGAGATGCTTTCTATTACTCCATTGACTTTCTTTCCTGGGGCTAAAACATGCTGTTATTTGTGATACGGTTCATCGCGCTGTCTGTAACGGCAAGTTTTTGTCAGCAATTAGATTTTTCTGGCAATTAAATGACATGTCATATAATATTAGCATTAGTTCGTTATATACTGGACAGTCAAAAGTTCTTGTCGAAAAATCGTAACATAGAAAAATAACCCAATCTGGCGACGGTATGGTATCCTTTTAGTTCTCACACAGAAAGGAGATCCAATCGCTGAATGGGTTACGACAAAAAGTGTACCTCATTTCCGAGCGATTGACCATACCTATGCTCAAATACTTGAATGAACTTTTACTTCCCTTCCGTTCGTGCTTTTCCAGACAAGCCTCTTTCGAGTGGTTTGTTGTTCTGGTGATCGGCTTTATGCTGCGCTCCGACCATTTGGGTGTGACTTCAGTGATTCGGGATCTCTCCTTGAATGGCCGCTGCTATGAGACGCTCATTCACTTCTTCCGTTCTTCGGCTTGGTCACCGCCATCCTTACGGCGAATTTGGCTTCAGGTCGTTCGCCAGTCTGCGCCTCTGCTGGTGATTCAGGATCGCGTTGTACTGGTCGGCGATGGTATGAAGCAAGCCAAGGAAGGTCGCCGGATGCCGGGGGTCAAGAAGCTCCATCAGGAATCCGAAAACGTCTCCAAGGGTGACTATATCTTCGGTCATCTGTTTGGGGCGATCGGCATTCTGGTCGGCGATTCCCGGAAATGGTTCTGCTTGCCCTTGTTCATGAATCTGCAAGATGGCGTCCAAACCATCCTGAACTGGAAAAAAGCAGATCGCGAGCCAGAGTCGCCTTCCCATGTGGTTCAGATGATTGAACAAGGGTTCGAGGCCGCGAAAGGCTTCGGTCAAGCGCTGCTGCTCTTGGATCGTTACTTCTTGTCAGTTCCGGCCTTGAAGCGGCTAAAGGCGTGCCATCTCGCCTCCGAAGCCCGTATGCATCTGGTGACGAAGGCCAAAGCCAACGTCGTGGCCTTCGAACGCCCTACGGCCAAGAAGCCAGGACGTGGCCGACCGCCGAAAAAAGGCAAGTCGGTCAAACTGAGGGAATTGTTTGCGACTCGCGCTGCCGATTTTCAAACCGCCACCGTCCCCCTGTACGGCAAAGAAGAGACGGTTCAATTTCTATGCCAGGATCTGCTTTGGGGACAGGGGTGGTATCAGGAATTGCGCTTTGTGCTGGTGGTTCATCAAGGCCGCCGTTCTATTTTGGTCAGTACGGATCTGACTTTAGCTGCCACGGACATCATCCGCTTGTACGGCTATCGCTTCAAGATCGAGTGCACGTTTCGGGAAATGAAGCAGGTCATCGGCGCCTTCGGCTACCGCTTCTGGAGCAAGTCCATGCCTAAGCTGAACCGGTTTCTGAAAAAAGAGGAAGCCCACCCGCTCGAAGCGGTAAAGGACGAACAAGACCAATACCGGATTGAACGTACGCTTCAAGCCATTGAAGGATTCGTGATGTGCCAGTGCGTCGCTATGGGAATTTTACAACTGTTCGCCTTGCGTTTTTCAGGCCGCCTTCCGGCTCTATTCTTTCGTTATCTGCGAACGCCATCTCACGCCGTGGTATCCGAAGCCACCGTTGCCACTTATTTACGAAAGTCTATTTTTCACCTGTTTGCTCAAAACCCGCATTTATCCATAACGAAAATAATTAAACCCAAGCAGGAGAACGCTCATTTTGAGCACGACTCTCTGGCTTCTTAAAGCTGTAGAACTTTTCACTGTTCAGGTTATATAGATGACACATCATTTAATGAGGAGTGATGCTTATGACATCCATTCATGTTTGGCACACTGGAGAGGTCTACATTGACCGTGCACTTTCTTTTCGGGAGAAGACATTTCATCCCGCTCCATTCACCGGTTTATTCCGCTCGAAATCCAAGAAGCGATGGGTTCCCGTTTCGACGTATCTCATCGAGCACCCAAAAGGGAACATTCTAGTCGACACCGGTTGGAGCGAAGAAATGCGCATTAATGCAAAGCGACATCTGGGATGGATATCACATGCGATGTTTAAGGGCAATCTGCCACCAGGACAGTCCGTGCGAGAGCGGTTGTCTTCAATAGGGTTGCAGGATAAAGATTTGGATTATGTCCTTCTTACACACCTTCATTCCGATCATGTAAGCGGACTAAAAGATATCCGCGGTGCAAAAAAAGTACTAACCAGTTCCCAGGAGTGGAAGGCAGCGAATAAGGATTTCGGCTATATCCCTTCCATGTGGCAAGGCGTTTCTATCCAAACCTTTGAACTAGAAACCATTCCATTTGGACCTTATAATAAGGGAATGGATTTGTTCCGTGACGAAACGCTGTACTTAGTACATACCCCCGGACATACTAAAGGACAATTTTCTATTATGGTGAAGACCGACAGAGGGTGGGTGTTACTAGTCAGTGATGTTGGGTATGCCGAACGTTCATGGAGTGAATTTGTGCTGCCCGGCATAACAACGAATCTCGAAGAAGCTACCGATTCCTTGCGTTGGGTGCAGAAATTCTCTTTAAGGGACGATTGTCGGTTTGTTTTTGCCAACCATGATCCGAATATATCGCCGCAAATCGTTACTTGACCTGAACCCGTTGGAGGTTTTTCTATGACGTTATCTCACTTTGAAGTCGAACGTTTCCGCTATTATATTCTCGCCGCCCAAAGATTAGGGAGCCGCCAACTGAGCGAGTACATGAAAACCGTTGATTTAACCCCTTCTCAATCTGAGGTCATCCAAGTCTTGAAACAGTGGCAGCCCATCTCCTTAAAGGATTTGGGCTCACTGCTTATATGCGAAACGGGAAGTCCATCTCGATTGATCGAGCGAATGTTCAAGGAAGGACTTGTCGATAAGGTCGTGAACCCCTCTGACGCTAGATATGTCCTTTTACAATTAACTGAATTAGGATTGGAAAAAAGTCAACAGATTCGTTATTTCGAAGAAAAGATACACGATGACCTGGGAAAGTTATTTTCCGATGAGGAATTATCCTTAGTAAGTACCACGCTTGAAAAAATGCTATCCCACTTTCCCATTGCTGTAACTTTACACAAGCGCGGTTTAATGAAGGGCCAGAAGTGAAGTCGATGGATGCCCATCTGAAATAACTTGCCGTTATTTGTGATACGGTTCACCGTAACATCTCTAGGGCGAAATTTAAGGGCACCCAATTGGGTGCCCTTCGGTTATTAGTTTGGGTGAAGAGTTAAACTCAGCGAACCGCATTAAAGCATTGGCTAGTTACTTATGTGATTATTTTATCCCTGAACTCTACGACCCTTAATAAACTTTACATCCCACCACACCAGCCCAACACCACTTTTACAGCTTGTAAACCGCCGCCTCATACGGACGCAAAGTAAAGCCATCGCCGCCTGCCCACGGATCATCCCCATAATTGCCAAGCAGCAGTTGCCGCGCCTTGCTGGTCAGCTCCAGGGGAAGCGCAACCGGTGCAGGTTCGCCGAAGAAATTGAGAACCACCAAAACCTTTTCCTGGGTGGAATTTTCTACGGCGCGTGTCCGCAAATAGGCAAATACATGCTCATCATCCTTGAGCAGAGCTTGATAATCGCCATAGACGAGAACATCATGATCTTTGCGCAACTGAATCAGTTTTTTGTAATAATGATAAATCGAGTTAGGGTCTTGCACCATTTGCTCGACATTGATTTCCTTGTAATTCGGGTTTACCTGAATCCACGGCGTTCCCGTAGTAAACCCCGCATTAGGGCCGTCGCCCCACTGCATCGGAGTGCGGGAATTGTCCCGGCCTTTGTTGTGAATATATTTCCAGGCTAAAGACGCGTCCCCGCTCTCTGTGCACTCCCGGTACAGGTTCAGGATTTCCACATCCCGATAATCCTCAATGGAGTTGAACTTCACATTGGTCATCCCGATTTCCTGCCCCTGGTAAATATAAGGTGTCCCTTGCAGCGTCAGGAAGAACGTCGCAAGCATCTTGGCCGACTCCGCATGATACTTCCCTTCGTCCCCGAAGCGGGAAATGGAGCGCGGCTGATCATGATTTTCCAGATAGGAAGTGTTCCATCCTTTATTGTGCAAGCCCGTCTGCCACTTGGCCATGACGTCCTTGAAATCGCGCAGCTTCCACGGCACCACGTCCCACTTCCCGCCAGACCCGCTGTCCAGATTCATATGATCGAACTGAAAGATCATGTTGAACTTCCCGTTCTCCTCATCCGTATAGAGCGAGGCGGCTTCCTCCAGCGGCACGCCGTCCGCCTCCCCCACCGTCATAATATCGTACTTCGCAAGAACCCTTTCCTTCATTTCCCCGAGAAAGTCATGGATGCCCGGCTGATTGCGATGGCAATCCCAGGCCGGAGCATAGCGCTTGCCCAACAGATTCGGGGCATCCGGCAAGCCTGCTTTCTTCTTGATGAACGTAATCGCGTCGATGCGAAAACCATCGATTCCTTTATCCAGCCACCATGTAATCATCTTGTACAGCGCTTCGCGAACCTCAGGATTCTCCCAGTTGAGGTCTGGCTGCTTGCGGCTGAACAAGTGCAAATAGTATTCGTCGGTGTGTTCATCGGATTCCCAGGCGGACCCTTTAAAAATGGACTCCCAGTTGTTCGGCTCTCTGCCGTCCTTGCCGGGACGCCAGATGTACCAGTCCCGCTTTGGATTATCTTTCGAGGAACGCGATTCAACAAACCACGGATGCTCATCCGAAGTGTGATTGATGACGAGGTCCATAATGAGCCGGAGTCCTCTTTGGTGCAGCCCCGCAAGCAGTTCTTCCCAATCTGCCATCGTGCCGAATATATCCATGATCGACATATAATCGCTGATATCATAGCCGTTATCGTCATCCGGAGACTCATAAACCGGGCAAATCCAAACCACGTTCACTCCTAAATCCTTGATGTAGTCCAGTTTGGAGATAATGCCCGGCAAATCCCCGATGCCGTCTCCGTTGCTGTCCATAAAACTTCGGGGGTAAATCTGATACACAACACTTTCTTTCCACCATTTTCTCCCCATTTTCTTAGAAATCTCCTTTGTATGGTTTCTCTTCAAAACTCACTATTTAATCGCTCCCTGCATAACACCTTTAATAATATATCTTTGGCCAAACAGATAGGCAAACAAAAGCGGCAGGATGGTCATCAGGATGGCGGGAATCAGCAGCTCCCAGTTGTTCATATAGGTGCCGTTGAACACCTTCATCTTGATCGGCATCGTATAATACTCTTCTCTGGTCAGCACCAGCGACGGCAGCAGGTAGTCGTTCCAGATCCACAGCACATTCAGAATGGCAATGGTCACGGATGTCGGCGTGAGCATCGGCAGGATAATTCGGAAGAAGGTTTGCTTGCTGCCGCAACCGTCAATCAATGAGGCTTCTTCCAATTCCAGTGGAATCGATTTGACGAAACCGTGATAAAGGAACACGGAAAAGGCGCTGCCGAACCCGATATACAAAACAATCAACAACGGAATAGGCGCTTGCTCAATCAGATTGAGTTTGGCTCCATAGATGTAAATCAAGGGGATCATAATCGATTGAAAAGGAATAATCATCGACGCAACCATAACCGCGAACAACATTTTATTGAATTTGCTGGAATTTCTCACAATAAAGTAAGCAGACATGGCGGAAAAAATCAGGATGAAAATGACGCTGATCGTCGTAATCAGGAACGTATTTCGGAACGTGACCAGAAAATTCATCTTTTCAATAACATCGGTAAATTGTTGGAAATTGAGTTGCTCCGGCAAGGCAAAAGGACTGGCGAGAATTTCCCCGTTGCTCTTGAACGAATTGATAATGATGAGAAAGAAGGGAAACGTAAAGATCACGAACGCCACGATCAGAAAGAGATAGATGGCCGTTAAGGATAAATTTCTGCGCATCGCCATTATGCCTCCACCTCCATCTTCTTGCTGAAATAAACCTGAAGTCCGGTGACAACCGCGACAATGGCGAACAGAATGATCGCTTCCGCCTGACCTACGCCAAAGTTGGATTCAACAAAAGCTTTCTTGACCACGTGCATGGAAACCATCATCGTGCTGTCGTAAGGTTCTCCTGCGGTCAGGGACAAGTTAATATCGTACACCATAAAGGCGCTCTTCAAAGTCAGGAATACGGTAACGACGAAGGAGGGAACCATCATGGGCATAATCATGTGAACCAACCGCTTCCACGCGCTGGCGCCATCGATGGTGGACGCTTCAATAATATCTTTCGGCACACTGATTAAGCCGGCGACAAAGATAATCATCATGTAACCCGCTTGCTGCCAGATCGTGACGATGACGAGCGCCCAGAAGGCCAAACGTTCATCCCCCAGCCAGCCAAGCCGGAACAATTCAATGCCTAGCTTCTCCCCGATGGCCGGCAAGGATTGGACGAAGATGAACTGCCAAATATACCCGAGGAGCAGCCCCCCGATGAGATTCGGCGTAAAGAGCGCGGTACGAAAAAAGTTTTGCTTGCGAATTCCGGAAGTCACCAGATAAGCTAGAGCGAAGCCAACGACATTCACCATAACAATGGTCGCACCCACATACTTTATCGTCAACCACATCGACGCCCAAAATTTCGGATCGGTATAGGCAATACTGTAGTTGTCAAACCCGGCAAATTCCAACGGGCTAATGATCGAATCCATTTTCGTTAACGTAAGGAAAAAACCGTAAGCGAACGGGATTAATAGGGCCATCGAGAAGGCCAAGATGGTCGGTCCCGTGAAAAACAATTGATCTCCTAGCCGTTTGCCTGCTTTCTTTTCAGCGATCATAAAAGTTCCTCCATTTAGGATCAAATGGGTAAAGAGACACCTTCACCCATTTGATTGTTCACGAATCCGAAATTACTTTTTGAAATAGGCCGCGATTTTCTTCGCCAGATCCTCGCGGGATTGCTTCTTGTCCACGTACTTTTGCACTTCCGGTCCGAGCACGTTCATCCAGTCTTCCGAAATAGTGTAGTTCAGGCTGAACGGCATCGTCTTCCCTGCTGCAATCGCCTCGCTGATCGCCGCGCCCAAAGGATTCGTCACTTTGTTCGGATTGTTCTTGAAGGCTGATACAATCTGCGACTTATTGACGACGAAATCCTGACCCGCCTCGTCATACACTAACCAGTCCAGAAACTTCTTGGCCGCTTCTTGCTCGGCGGCGGTAGCCTGTTTATTGATGGTAAGAATTTGCGTCGAGCCGGCGGAAATTTTATTGTTCAGCGGATTGTCGGGATTGTTGTCCACGGGTACCGACAGGAAGCCAAAGTTATCTCCGGCAACAGCCTTGAGCGAATCGAACGCCCAGTTCCCGTTGAATAAAATCGCGGAATCGCCTTTGCCTACAGATACATGCGCATCGTCATAGTATTTGCCGAGCGGCCGCTCGCCGAACTTGTTGTATTGTTTGGAGGTCAGCAAATCGAGCGTGTCATAATAGCCGTTCCAGGCCTCGTTGCTCGCCAAGTCCAACGAACCGGCTTTCAATTGGGCGACAACGCTCGCCGGATCATCGGCCTGATTCAGAAATTGCGTGCTGTAATGGTTGCTCACCGACCAGTTCTCAGTTTGAAAAGCGACCGGATACTTGATGCCGGAAGCCTGAAGTTTATCCAGCAGCTCTTTCAATTTATCGCGCGTATTGATGGAGAACGGGTCAAACGTGCCGCCAGTTACTTTCTCAATCACTGTGTTGTTGTACACGAGACCAAGACCTTCGATGGCAAAGGGAAATCCGACCACTTGACCTTGCTCGTTCTTAAAGGCGGCATCGGTTTCTTCGTTCCACTTCTCATTGGAAAGATCAATGCCCACGTCTTTGTACTTGTTCAGAACCGCGCTTGGCTCAAACATGGCAATCGTCACGGTTTTGCCAGACTTCGTAAGTTTATCAAAGATGTTGATCGGGTCGCCGACCGATATGGAGTAAGTCTCCACGTTAATGTTTGGATTCGCCACCATGAAATCTTTGGCTGCTTGTTCCCACTGGGAAGCAATTTCGCCTTTGCCGTTAGTAATGATAATGGAAACCTTGTCACCCGACGGGCTGTCTGACGAACCGTCCGGCACCGATGAGGAATCGGTTCCCGATTTCCCGCAAGCGGCCAATACGAACGTCAGAACCAGAAACAAAGCAAAAATCTTTTTCAAACAAACCCCTCCTAATTTTTATTTCTTGCTTGTATGTAAGACCCTTCAGAGCCTTGACACCGTTTTCAAAAACGCTTGCAAAGCAGCATCTTCCGGAACCATACATCCGCCCAACGTGATATGATATCGATTTCATACATATGAAAAAAATTATCTCATAAAAAAAACTGTTTGTGTACATTTTCCCTTATCAACCTGCAAAAATACGATATGATATCGGTTTCACAAACTTTATGCAGTGAGGGTGTTGCCCAATTCCTTTGGATAGACTTATTATAGCACCGAATAATACCGCTTACAATACATTCCCCTCCTAATTTTTTATGTTTTGCTTGTATGTAAGACCCCCCAGAGCCTCGACACCGTTTTCAACAACGCTTGCAAAGCAGCAGCTTCCGGAACCATACATCCGCCCAACGTGATATGATATCAATTTCATACATATGAAAGAAATGCTTACAATACATTTAAGTAAAGTAAGCCCCAACCAAAAAATTTGCCGGTAACTAAGTGGATTGGCGAATGACCAACTCAATAGGAAGCTCATAAATCGAGATTTCATATCCGGGGTCCTCCAGCATTTTAATAATGATCTCCATCGCTTTCTTCCCCATCTCATCCACAGGCTGACGAATGGTTGTCAGTTTGGGGACGAGCAGTTCAGCCACCGGTTGATCGTCAAAACCAATCACAGCCAGACTATCCGGCAGGGTTAATCCGCGCTCGTTCGCTTCTGCAATCACTCCGCTGGCCACTTCGTCACTGCCTGTAAAAATGGCCGTCGGCCGATCATCCATCTCCAGAATTTGTTTGACAACCCGTCGACCGTCCTCGATGCTGTTCTGGTTGACAAAAATCCATTTGGGGATCACTTCCAGCCCCGCTTCCATAAGCGCCTGTTGAAAGCCTTGGTTGCGGTCCTTGTCTTTGCGTTCCTGAGCGAACAATCCTCCGGTGCAATAGGCAATTTTCCGGTGACCCCGTTCAATCAAATGCCTGGCTCCGATAAAGGCTCCCTTGTGCTGATCCAGACGAATCATCGGAACCTGCGCCTGATCCATGTATTCGTTGCACATGAGCAACGGGCCGTATTGCGTAAAGGGTTCAATCACATTCCAATCGTTTTCGATGGAGGTCATGATGATTCCGTCCACCTGCTTCATCTTCAACAAGTTCAGAAAGGCCAGTTCCTTCTCCTTGTTCAGATTGCTTTGAAAGATAATGACCTGGTAGCCGTTCTGATAAGCGGTCTCTTCAATCGAATTCACTAAATAGGCAAAGAACGGGTTGACGATTCGAGGGACGATTACGCCTATAGTAGTCGTCAATTGGCCGCGCAGCCTTCTGGCTGAAGGGTTGGGGGTATAGCCGAGTTCTTCTATCACCTTCAGAACAATTTCTCGCTTCTCTTTCGAAACATAGGAATGGTTGTTCAATACCCGGGATACGGTTGCTTTGGACAGCCCTGATAATTTTGCTACATCCGAAATGTTCGTCATACTCCATCACCCCAAACGCAAAGTCGATATGAAATCAGTTTCATAACTATTTTAGCATATGCAAGCCCCAAACGCGAACAGGAAAAAACTCCCTCGGACCTCAGCTTGGACGCCCGTCGGCCTGGACTTCACATTTCCTATTTCGAAATAGTTCCCAAAACCTCACACCACTTCATTTAGCTTCTTTAGCATCTCGACTGGATTGTTCCCTTGTTACCTGCGCGTGACTTTTCGGACGTTGTCCTTGTATTTCTTCACTTTAGCATCTGGCAATATCAGATAATCCCTCCAGAAATGGAATCCAAGAAAACAAAATCCCTCATCGAAGTGCACTACCTTTGTTTTCTCCGGATGTATTCGTAGGTGAAGTTCTCCCTTCGCGACTCGGTACGCTTCTTCTGCCTGATGCGCGGAGTGTCCGGCACGAAAGCCAAAGCTGTAATAATAAAAGTCTTGTTCAAAGATTGGCTCGATGATTTGACGTACGGCTTGCTGAAATACGCGATCTCGGATCGGAATTCCGAGCGGTCTTAATTTCCCGTTCTCCTTCTCAATGAAATGTCGTCGTACCGGATCGGGTTTATACTTTCCCTGTTGCAATAACCTTTGCAGTTCCCTTAGGTTCATGCTCACGCCATCGATTCCGCCGATCTTTTCCCCGAGTATGCCTTGCCCTTCACCTTCGACGGCGATCCGTTCTCCCCAAACCCAAACGACTCATATCGTTCGGGTTGTCCTCCGCACCACCGATCCGATCGCCGAACTACAGGCTGTTGCGAATCATAGTACGGTTTAACTGTCTATAACAGCAAGTTTAGAGGCCATCCTTTGCGGATGGTCCTTATATACACCACAGGCAATATATTTTTACGCGTACTATTTATTAAAGGGGCTATCTATGTTCGCCCTTAATGTCACAATAGCAACTTGAAAATTTTCTTTTGTCTTATACCCGATTACATCCATTCGCCATTCACTTTCATCATCTTTCTAAATGTGTCTCACACCACGGTCGCCGAACAGATTCACCCTTCGAAGCACAACATCCGAACAATTCGCAAACGCCTGTCCAACAATGCCTGATTGGTTTTCATCTAATCACTGAAGGTGACTTCCGGCTCGAAGATCTTCTGCAGCACCTGCATCGATTTTTTGTGATGGCAGAAATATGCATAAAAGTACAAATATTTGGAATTATAAAGCAAAAAGGGGATGACAAATGTGAAGAGCTTATCCTCATGGCAGTTGTATGGCCTAATGCTTCTGTTTCAACTTGGTACGAGCGTTGTCTTCGGCATTGCAAGCTCTGCCAAGCAGGATGCATGGATTACCGCCGGTATCAGTGTATTTCTCGGCACGGGTCTCCTCTGGATGTATTCAAAGCTTTATGAAACACGTGCAAACGTGAATTGGTCCGGATTATTAACCTTTGCTTTCGGGCGATATATCGGAGCGATCTCAAGCGTGGGCTATGTTTTTATTTTTATTTATTCGGCGGCTCGGAATTTGCGGGACATCGGCGAACTGACGAATAACTTCTTGCTGCCAACGACTCCGATGTGGATTATTATGGTTATATTTCAAATTTTGGTAACCTACGTTTGTTATGCAGGGGTGCAGCGAATGGGGAAATTAGCAGAATTGAATGTTCCTATCATTATATTCCTATTTTTGCTACAAATCATTTTATTGGTGGCTTCCCAAACGATGAGATTGTCATTGCTGACCCCGGTTGCTGCGGAGTGGAGACCGATCATTACAGCTGTATTTCCGGCAAGCTTGACCGTTCCGTATGCGGAAGTCTTCGCTTTCGCCGCGTTCTGGTCGGCGACGATGCCGCCCAAGGGCTTCCGTAAGGTTGCAATTCTATCGGCTGCAACAGCAGGCATGATGTTCATGGTTTTGGATATTCTGGCAGTCAGCACACTCGGACCAGAAGTGTTTTCCCGTTCTTTTTTTCCGCTGATGACGACTTTTCATATGGTCAACATTGCCGATTTCATTCAAAACCTCGATCCTTTCATTGTGACCAACTATATGACCAGTGTTTTATTCAAAATTTCGATTTTCACTTACGCGGCATGCTCGATGATTTCAGACCAGTGGAAGATGAACCGCCACCAGGCTGCCGTTATTCCCGTATCAGTTATCGTATGTCTGTTTGCCCTTTACATGGCGGACAACCTTAGCAGTCATCTTTTCACGGGCCATCAATGGGCCGTATGGGTTATCTTTTTACCTTTTTTCGTTTTTGTCCCTATGCTTACGCTGCTTGCAATAAAGCTTAAATCCATGCTTCAATTCAATCCCAGCAAGGGGGACGGATAGGATGGGCCCGAAATCCATACGGTTGTCAACCTTGAATGATCTGGAACAATTCACAGAAGATTTGAAGCGAACGTTCGGTTCCATGCCCGATCTGGTCTTTCGTTCCATCGGAAGTTCCCTGATCGTGTATATTTCCGGTCTTGTCGATCAGCAGCGGATCGAGCGGGAGATTATAGATCCGCTGTCAACTCAGCAGGAGGCCGAAGGGGTCACGGTCAAAACGCCTTCTGTAGAGCAAACGACCGATTATCAAAAAACGGTGCAAGCAGTTTTGTCCGGCATGGCGGCAGTCGCCGTATGCGGCAGGGAGCAAGTGATATTGGCGAACGTGGCCGCCGCTCCGCATCGAAGTGTGACTAAACCTGAAACCGAGACGGTTGTCCACGGTCCTCGCGAAGGATTTGTGGAGCACATCGATATCAATATAGCGCTGATTCGCCGCATCCTTAAAAGCGAAAAGTTGAGAATGAAGAAATGGAACATCGGATCGGTTGCACAAACCGAAGTTCGGTTAGCCTACTTGGACGGCGTGGCCCCGAACGAATTGGTATCCGAAATTTCAAACCGAATTTCCTCCGTCCGTCTGGAAGGTATTCTAGACAGCAATTACCTTACGGAGAACATCAAAGACCGGCCGCTAAGCATTTTTCCGACCCTTCAAACGACAGAGCGTCCCGACGTCGTTGCCGATGCGCTGTTGAAAGGCAAAGTCGCCGTGATCGTTAACAATTCGCCCTTTGCTCTGATTCTCCCCTTCACATTCTGGAACGCTTTTCAGTCTATCGAAGATTATTATCTGTTGTACAGCAGCGCCACGTTTTTAAGAGTGATTCGGGCATTCTTCATTATTTCGGCCCTATTTCTGCCGTCACTCTATGTTGCGATCACAACTTTTCATGTCGAGATGATTCCTACGGAGCTGTTGCTTTCCATTGCTGTATCCCGTGAACCATCCCCCTTTCCTGCTCTGGTGGAAGCTTTGATTATGGAAAGCGTATTTGAAGCGCTTCGGGAAGCCATCGTGCGATTGCCGACCATGTTGGGTCAGGCCGTCAGTGTCCTCGGTGCTTTGGTTATCGGACAAGCGGTCGTACAGGCGGGAATCGTGTCCATTCCCATGATTATTGTCGTTTCGATTACTGGTATCGCCTCCCTGATGATTCCCCGTTACGAGATGACGTTTGCCGTGCGTATCCTGCGTATTCTGCTGCTCTTGTTGGCGGGGACTTTCGGACTCTTCGGCATTGCTCTTGGACTGTATTTCACGCAAATTTATTTGACCGGAATTAGCTCTGCGGGCATGCCTTATCTGTCTCCGATCGCTCCGCTGTTACGGAGCGGCTTAAAGGATTTTCTAATCCGCAAACCGTTCGGACGAAAATAACCGTTTCCTATAGGAGAGATGATTCCCCATGAAGTGCAGGCTTTTCTTTTTGCTTCCAGTCCTTCTGCTGACGGTCTGGACTTCGACAGGCTGCTGGGATCGCAAAGAGATCGTGGATGTAGCCATCGTGATGTTAACCGCATTGGATGAAGGCCAAAAGCCCGGAACTTATCGGGCCCATGCCCTTGTGGCCAATCCGATCCAGCTTGGCGGACCCGCGCAGCCTTCCTCCGGCAGCAGCGAGAAGGAACCTGTCGCCCACATTGTCACGGAAGGACGCAATATTGACGAAATCCGTTTTAAAGCGGAGCGAATACTGCCCCGAGATATCGAAACCTCACACCGCCGCGTCTATATTATTGGAGATTCGCTTGCACGGCGGGGTATTGAAGAAGTTCTCGACCAAATCAGCCGGAATCCGATGAACCGGATCAGCACTCTGTTGACCGTCGCCGAAGGCATGGAAGCGGATAAACTTATCGACCGGCAAGTTACATTGGAAACTTTCGCGATGGAGCAGTTTCGCGAGTTAGCTCAGCGCAAAGCTAATGTCCCGAGTACGTTAAAAGATTATTTCATCGCCGCTACATCACCTGGACAACAGCCAATAACGGTAAGTTACGGCGAAACGGGAAAAAAAGTTGGAGTAACCGGCATCGCTATTTTTCGAGACAACAAGCTGAAGGGATATGTTAAAGGGAGGGAGGCGATCGCCTTAACCGCTTTGCTGGGAGGCAAAGTGAGCGACAGCATCGCGATCCCCGCACCAAACGCAGAAGGGGAACTGTCTTTGCATCTGAAACAACTTAAGGTGCGGCGCAAAGTGGTCTTCTCGAAAGGCGAGCCGGTCATTTCGTTTGACGTGAAAGCGTCTGGACTCATTATGGATAATCGCGCCCAGCTCGATTTATCTGATCCTTCAATGATACAGAAGTTAGATAAAGTATTCGCTGAAGAGATCGAAGACACGTACCGGTCTTTATTTCAACGGTTGCAAAAAGAGCTGCGTGCGGACAGCGCCGGGCTGGGGGCGATGATTTACAGAAAGAATCCGAAGTACTGGAAACGCATTGAGAAGGATTGGATGGAAATGTATCCAGAGCAAACCATCAACTGGAAAGTAAGCGCACAAATAACTGGAGTCGGATCCGTCGGAGCGCCGATCTTTCTCCCGGAAAACGAGGTCAAAAAGTGATGGGTTTACCATTGGTTTTGTTCACATTGGGGGCAGCCGTCGTTACGGTGCATCAATTTCGGCATTGGCGCAAATACAGGCAGCATTCGGAAAAATGGGTGTTTCTGGGGTGGATGATTGTGGCATGGGCGATTGGTGTCCTGCTCATTGCCGGGATCAAGTTTCCTATACCCGTACGGCCGCTGTTTCCTACGTGGAAATGACGTACTAGTATGCTGAAAATGCACAATCCAAATAACAGCTTGCCGCAATGTTGCTAACTTCTTCCCCTAGGCATGTTCCCCATCACACTTATAATCATTGACAGGGAACCCTTCCTATTGGGTAATTAGAGCGTCGATATTTCATGTTTTATTCTGTCTATTTCCGCAGCACCATCCAATATTTCCGCTTCAATCTCAAACACCCTTACTTCTCCCGGCTCCAGGTATTCAATGACCCTTTTATTTCTGGCGTCCTCTCTACCCCCCACAAAACAGTTGCAAGGCTCAATTCCCAGCACATATTCGCCTTCACCCATCTGCTTCCACTCGGTCAGATTAAAAAGTTGATTTTTGTTAAAACGAATAGCGACACCGAGTCCCAGCTCCTCATTAATTAAAGCGGCACAAGTATTTCCATTTTCTGCGGCTTTCAAATCGTGATAGAAGACTTGTTCCAAGTAATTCGGGGTAGGCTTTTGAAATACATTGTAAGATTGAAGTTCTTTCTCGGCTTCTTCATCTCTTGGTTCTACCTTTACTGTTGGAACTTCAAGATAGGAATGCTCATCCAGCATAGGGTAACCCAGGTTAAAATGGTATAAAAGCATAAATGGCTCTCTCCTGAATCCATTGTTTTCCAAAGTATCCCTGATAGTTATTTTGTTCTCTCCGCCCAAGCATGTGATTTCTCTTTGAAGTATAACATTTTCCCCAAATACTCTGGCCTCTCTCATCCTTCCTCTGACCTTGAAGACAGGCTTACCGTCAATCCATTCTGTACCAGAAGATACTTCTTCACCCGGGGTATTGGAAATACGGCCATGAAGACCGAACTGTTCTCCGTTGTCTATGCAAGATGAGCCAACATTCATTAATCCGCAAGTTGTAAGGAAGCCTGCGTAAAAATTCCTTAAGAAGTTAGTCCCTGCTTCATTATAGTATTCGGAGGATACGATTCCCGTTTTACTGATATAACTGATATTAGTGCCTTTATAGGATAACCATGCAATATCCATTCCTCGATCAGGCAGTACGGTAAATTCAAGACCTGATCCGTTTTTCACATCAATTGCACGGACTCCCTGAGATTTCCCTCCGCTGAGGGTATAGTCCTTAGTGCCGAAAACTTGGCTAAAGTCCCCAGTATATTTGAGAATCTCTCTTTTACTAAAATCAATCTTCTCCATAAATAACGCTCCTTACTTTACGGATGGATATTCATTCCCCAGCAGATATAATGGAGCTTCATCTTCTTCAATTTCCGAGAACCGGCCAGCTTCCCCATAAAACCGATTATCTGTACGGTCATCATTAACCATCGATACTTCTCCAATCAATACTTTGCCGGTACCCTTTTCTCCCCAAAATTTATGGTATTGGCCTACCGGCAAGGTAATGCTCTCTCCAGGGGTTATCCGCAAAATAGCACCAGCCTCAACCGTATAGGCTCTACCGTCAGTAGATATTTGGACTGGTGTATCCAAAAATTCTCCATCTTCTCTTGAATTGTATACTTGAACCAGAAGGTTTCCACCTCCGCGGTTAATAATGTCCTCCATTTTATTCCAATGAAAATGGAACGGGGTTACCTGTTCTTCTTCAACAATCAGGATTTTCTCGGCATAAGGCTTAATATACTTATCCGTATTCAGATTTCCGTTGCGGATGGTGAACAACAGCAGGCCTACTTTACTAAAGTCACCGCTTCCAAAATCGGTAATATCCCATCCAAGCATATTATCTCTAATTTCATCATACTCGCTGCCCTTTGTTTTCCAGTCCCCCGGACTCCAATATGCAAAAGGAGGAAGCTTGAAATTCATCTGATCGACAAAAGCAACCGCCTCTCTCATCCTTTTATTCATCTCCGAACGTTTCATAAAACCACTCCTCAACAGATATTTTTGTCACATCTTTGGGCCCATGCCTTATTAAATATACATGGCCACTGTTTTAAGCAGTGGCCATGTATTGGTTTTTTATGAACCCTTACTTCACACTATCTTTGTTAATAACGGAAACACCGGTATCCACATTCTTTTCCTTGATTTCTTCTCCAGCTATCGCCTGTGCAGCTGCTTTCATACCTTCATATCCCATAACATCAGGGTTTTGGCCCATTACAGCAACCAAAGAACCGTCTTTAATCAGAGAAAGAATAGCATCCGATTTATCAAAACCGATACCAATTATCTTTTTACCGGATCCTTTAATAGCATTTCCAACACCGACTGTACTACCTTCGTTTGTACCATAGATACCTACAACACCTTCGGTGATATAGTTATCAGCAATATCCTGCGATTTCGAGGCGTCACCTTCACCGTACTGTGTTTGCAGCAGTTCGTACTTGGTGCCTTCAAATGCATCACGGAAACCCTTTTCACGTTTAATCGCAGTATCCGTGGAGGAATTAAAATTCACAATCCCAATTTTGCCTTCATTTATACCCGCAGCTTGTAATGATTCAATTAACTGTTCACCAGCAGTCTTACCTGCAGCTAAATTATCAGTAGAAAATATTGCCGAAGCTTCGGTGTTGGCCGGAGAGTCTACATAGATAATTTTGATGCCCTCATTTTTGGCTTCATCCAGTGATGCAGTAATGGCATCGGGTCCATTGGCAGCAATGATGATAGCTTTTGCACCATCGGCAATGGCATTATTGACACGTTCAATCTGCTGAGCGTCATCCTTCTTATCCGGAGCCATCCACTTATACTCAATATTTCCGAGCTCATCAGCTGCCTTTTTAGCCCCCTTATCCACCGATACCCAGTGCTGGTCGATACTATCCATAGTAATCAGAATTACCTTTTGCTTCTTTTGCGAAGTATCGCTTGTATTACCACTTGCCGAATTATTCGTACCTTGGCCACAGCCAGCCAACAGTACAACGATCATAACGAAGAATAACAACATTACTGACAATTTTCTTTTCAAAATAACATCCCCTTTATGTTTTTAATTATAAATTAAAGTTTTCACTTTAACTTCCAATTTCCCTTTGGACCAGTTTAGTGTTGTTTGCTTTTTTTCTAGGTTTTCCCGTACGGATAATAACATCAAGTAGAACCGAAATCACCACTATGGTGCCGATTACAATATTACGCATGGCAACCGGAGCTCCAGCGAACTGTAAACCATTCTGAAGCACTCCCCAAATTGCCGCACCGATAACCGCACCAATGAGAAGGCCTTGACCACCAAGCGTTGAAATCCCCCCGATAACCGAAGCAGCAACCGCATACATTTCATACATATTGCCAGCATCCATCGTTCCCATACCAGCAGTCGCACTAATGATAAGACCAACCACACCCGCACAAAACGCACTTATAATGTAGGCTATCATTGTGGTTTGTACCGTATTGACACCTGATAATTTAGCCGCTTCAATATTACTGCCCACCGCATAAATGTGACGGCCGGTACGGGTCTTGCTCAGCAGAAAATTAAACACCAGGAATAGAACAAGAGCAATCCAAATGGTATTGTACAAGCCCATAGATTTCCCATAGTAAAACAAATCCCTGAAACCTTTTGCCGCATCTCCAATTGCGTCCGTATTATAATTGTTGTTTACAATTTGAGCGATTCCCCTGGCTACTGTCATTGTACCTAGTGTGGCAATAAAAGGCGGCAGCTTGCATTTGGCTACAAGTGTTCCGTTCAAAACACCTACACTAATGCAGATAATCATTGTAATTAGCACGGCAACCCAAGGATTTACGCCCTTTGTCATGAGAGTCGCAGATATCATACCGCCCATACCTACTACTGAACCAATCGATAAGTCAATGTTGCCTGTAATTAATACATAGGACTGGCCGATGCCAATAATTAAGATGGGTGCAATCTGCCGAAGTAAGTTTTCTATATTTCTCCCGGAATAAAAGGACGGGCTTAATACACCAAATACAATACAAAGGATAACCAGACCCACGGTAACCGTAAGCACTTGGCCCATACCCCGAGTATTCAGTAACTTCTTAAACACATTTGTTTTCATTTTCCAAGTCTCCCGAATAAATCAATTTATTATTACACTAGGCATAGACTACCTGATCAAGCTTAGACTCAAATTTGGTTGCATGCTCTAGTATAAGGTCTTGTGTTGCTTCTTCGGTTGGAAACTCACCGGTAATCCTGCCATCACACATCACGAGTATTCTGTCGCTAATCCCCAATACTTCAGGCATTTCAGAGGAAACAAAAAGCACACCTATCCCTTGCTGCTTTAATTCATTCATAAGGTTATAGATTTCTACCTTAGCGGCAATGTCAATGCCTCGAGTCGGTTCATCAAAGATCACTACGCGAGAATTCCGAGCCAGCCATTTGGCCACAACCACTTTTTGCTGGTTACCACCTGATAATGTCCCTGCATCGACATTGGTATTTGCCAGTTTAATTTTCAAGTTGCTGACTGCCTTCTGTGCCATCGATTTTTCTTTCTTTTTATCCACGATGCCGATCTTATTGCAAAGCAAGTCCAAGTTAGGCAGAGCGATATTATCCTGAACGCCGAGCTTTATACATAACCCGTCTTTTTTGCGATCTTCAGGAGCAAGCACGATACCGGCCCGAATAGCATCTATAGGCTTATTAATGGTTATTGGCTTGCCATCCAGCAAGATCTCTCCCGAATCCTTGGGATCCGCGCCAAAAATAGCTCTTGTGGTTTCCGTTCTTCCTGCACCCATTAGACCTGCAATACCTACAATTTCACCTTCATACAAATCAAGGCTTACATTTCGGACCATTCTACCAGCGGTTAAGTTTTTAACCTCCAATATTTTTTTGCCCCGGTTACATCTCACATGCGGAAATTTCTCTTTAATCTCGCGGCCAACCATATTCGAAATGATTTCCGGCATGCCGGTTTCAGCGAAATTCATTGAAGTGATATATCTGCTGTCCCGCATGATTGTTACGCGGTCTACAATATGCTGCAGTTCCTCTAGACGATGTGAAATGTAGACAATTCCACAACCTTCTGCCTTGAGTTTATGAATGATCTTGAATAAATCTACAACTTCGCTTGAAGTGAGCGCAGACGTGGGTTCATCCATAATTAAAATTTTCGCTTTTATTGAGAGCGCTTTCGAAATTTCCACCATTTGTTGTTTGGACACAGCCAGATCCGCAACAATCGTAGTTGGATCAATGTCAATATTTAAGCGCTTTAAGATGAGTTCTGTTTCTTTGTTCATTTCCTTATTGGAGAGAACCCCGGCCTGCGTTTTCTCGCGCCCCAGAAAAATATTCTCGGCAACCGATAGATGCGCACACAGGTTCAATTCCTGGTGGATAATAGCTATACCGAGTTCCTGTGCCTTCTTCGGAGTTAACTCTTCGACAACCTCACCATAGATTTTGATTTCACCCTCATCTCTGGTGTGAACTCCGCTCAGTATCTTCATAAGCGTTGATTTTCCGGCGCCATTCTCACCCAGCAATGCCAAAACTTCTCCTTCCTTAAGATTAAACATGACATCATCCAATGCTTTTACCCCTGGAAAGTGTTTATGAATATGATTCAATTCGACAATATATTGCCCCACATCTCTCACCTGCCTTTTTCCTATTGACTAAATATAACTTAACATGAAGTTACTCAACGGATAAGGTGTGCGGATTTTGAATTATGGGGCTTTTTTTCTGTTCTTTAAAGAATAATACCTTCGGAGCTGAAAAGATTGAATTCAGAGCTCGAATACTCCGTGCTAAACCGTGCTTTTTCCAAAATGATCAGCTTATCGGCTATTGCAAGGGAATCTTCGATATTTACATCTAAAATAACAACAGTGATTCCCTTTTTTCTTAATTGATTAATAAGCTCAATCAAATACAATCTCAAATACATGTCTGCACCAGCAAAAGGCTGTACACAAAAAACGAGTTTAGGGTTGCATAAATGAATTCTGTAATAAACCAAATCGTACAATGACTGCAGCTTCAAATTCATAATATTGGTTTCATAGATTTCTTTTCCGACAATGGGTTCATACTCATGTATAATGCTTTTAATAACGCTGTTTTTGATGTGAATCGGATTCTGCTTTTTATCAACCATAAAGTACAGGTTCTTGATATAACTCATTTCTTTAAACAACATCGTTTGAATAGGGTTCTCCCGAATAAATGCCAAACCATGAGATATCGCATGGCGCGCCTGCTTTTCAGTAAATAGGGCATCTTCAAATAAAATGCATCCACTCTCCAGCTGTATTTCTCCATTCATAAGACCTAAAAAATCCGCTAATACGGTATTATCTATATCCAGCAGCAGCGTACATTTACCTTTTGTTATGCTGAAAGTCATATTTTCGAGATTTTCGGTACAAACGTTCTGAAACGTAAGAATTTCTCTTTCACTGTCGCTATCCACTTTAAATTTTGCGATATTAGCGTACTCGCCCATAAAGTAAGGAACCATTTTTTCTTTTTCAAATTCGTTCCGATCAAACATTTTCAATATTTTCCCATCCCGCATTAAACGCAACCTGTCACATATTTTGAAAGCTTCTTCATGATGGTTGCAAATATACAGAAAGGTAAACCCTTTTTGGCAGTAATATCTTAATAGTCTATGAAAATTTGAAAGCTCCACTGCACTCATAGCATTACTAATGTCTCTTATTACTATGAGCTCTGCCCCCATAATGACGGCCCGCAAAAGCTCCACCACACATTTTTCATAAGAACTCAGATTTGCTACCCATTCCGAACCGTCAATATCTATCCCTACTTCTTCAGTAAACGGCCGCAGCTGTTCGTTCAATATGCGGGCATTAATGAAAAACTTTTTCAACCCTCTGCGAAGGATAAATACATTGTCCGCTACTGTTAAATCTTCAATCAGGCTGCTTTTCTGCTCAATTACAAACGCCTTATTCATGGTAAAGGGACTGTGTTGATAATTGTTTACGAGCACCTCATTGAAATATACACGTCCATAATGAATGGGAACGTTTTGCCGGATTAGTTCAATTAATGATTCCTTTCCAGTGATATTTAGGCATACCAGTCCCATAATTTCACTTTGAAAAATATTTAGATTAAAATGATCTAGGGCAGTTGAATCATCTTTTTTTATAGTGACTCTTTCCAGTCTTAAGATTTCAGTTTTCATTTTGTTCCCCTTATATTCTCTTTATAAGCGGTAGTGTGATTTCTACGTCCGTTCCGACATGCATTGTACTATATACACAAACTCCGTATTCTTCACCGAATAATAGTTTTATTCGATTGTTAACATTTACAATGGCTATACCGCCTTGGGTTTTAGTATCGGGGTTAATATAATCCAGAGAAGTACGGCTTAGCTTGTCATTAACCTCCTTTAATCGTTCCTCAGTCATACCTATTCCATTATCCGATATCGTAATAATTAGCCTCTTTGTGGTTGTTTCGATTTTAATACGCAGGTCCCCTTTTCCGATATTCCGCTCAATACCGTGATAAATGGAATTCTCAACAATAGGCTGCAGGGTGAGTTTGGGGATTTTATACATCATGATTTCCATCTCATTCATGGTCTCGTATTCAACTCTTAGATGAAGTCTTTCATTGAAACGGTACTTTTGGATAATATAATAGTTATTCACATTCATTAATTCGTCTTCAAGGGTTACCAAATTCTCTGCATTGGAAATGGTATAACGAAAAAATGTAGCCAATGCCTCAGTCATTTTAGCTACATTCTCTAATCCCGCATTTAAGGTTTCACCCCGAATGCCCTCGAGGGTATTATAGAGGAAATGGGGGTTGATTTGATTCTGCAAGGCAAGATAGTGCGCCTGCTTTTTGGTTGCATTAATTAACTCACCTGTATCCATTATTTCCTGGACTTTATTGGCAACTTCTTCGATTTCCGGACTTAATGGCACGCGTTGGTCAAAGAGATCACGAATAGTGTATCCGGTTACAAATAAATGCAAGACTTTTGAGCTTTGTTTATATGGAACATAAATCCACTTATAACAGGCATAAGCAAATACACCCAGCGTAATATACCCGCCCAAGACAAAAAATAAATGTTTTCCTTCTTGAATCGCAATAATGGTAAACATTAGAAGAAAAAATACCATTATACTGAACATAATCATCGATATCCAAGCGATACGATAGGAAAGATAACGCAAATGTTTAATTTTCATTTAACCATCCCGCTAAGAGTATAATTTTCGAAACTCATTCGGCTTTATGCCTGTGTTTTTTTTAAAACTTTTTGTAAAATGCTTTAAATCACTATATCCTACTTTTTCACAAATAGTCGCAATACTAAAGTCCGTTTCCCGTAGAAGCTCCTTGGCGTTGTTCATGCGGATTTCAGAAAGATAATCCACAAAATTACTGCCGCTTACTTTTTTAAAAAGACTGCTGAAATATGTCGGATTAAATCCTACTACATTGCTGACTTCCTCTAAGCTGATTGATCTCATAAAATTCTGCTGTATATATTGTTTTGCAATCCGGATGGGTTTTGTTTCCCTCTGCTTCTGGTCTAGGATAATAGCCTCAAGGGATTCCCCTACCATTGTCGACAAATATTCAAACAGTTGATCAATGGAACTGCATCGGTTGGCATGAACTCGGAACGTATCATAGAACTTTTCGTCGTGATGCATGATTTGATTATTACGAAGATGAAATAAATACATTTCACATGTATGTTCAACCACAGAATATATAATCTCACCATTTAAATTTTCCGCCGACTTTATTTGTTCTTTCAAATGGGCAATGCAATTTAGTACGGCTTCCTTATCAAGCACTTCGACAGCTGCTCCCATTGACTTATTCAATTCCGCCAATAGTGCGTCGCCTCTATGTAATCCCTTTTGTTTGGCTCCATCTTCTATAAACTTGCCAGCTCCAAGAACCAACCTCTGCATAATTGTATATCTAGCTTCTTCATAGGTGTCTTTTAATTGCCTGATATCCTCTACAGCCGTGCCCACTCCAATCGTAAATTTAAATTGTTCAAACGCAGCTTCTTGTGCCATCAACTCGTCCAATACTGTTTTCACTTGCCTTCTTATTGTTTTTTTCAAGCCCGGTTCATAATTTAAAACACAATATGTAAAGCTATCATTTAAATAAATCCACATTTCAAAGCATAGGTCTTTTAACAGATTGTTTATAATCTGTAGAGCCTTCTCTTCTAAAATTCCTATAGCATTATTATTTTGATCTTCATAACCACAATCTATTTTTACCGCAAACACCTGAAAAAGGCCTGGCTGAAATGAAAAATGGTAATTTTCATTGACATTGTGAATATCCAAATTCAAAGTGTCACTCTTTTTCAGAAGTAGTCCTGTAAATAAATTGTTTCGTAATTTATCCACATCACTTTTCAGCCTTATTTTTAAACGTTCCTCATTGCCGAGTTTCTCCGTACGCTGCATATATCGATAACACATTTTATTAAGCGAAATTAGAAAATCGTCCTTCTTTATCGGCTTTAACAGGTAATCACCTACACCGTATTTGATAGCATTTTGTGCATATTCAAAATGCCGGTAGCCGCTAATGATGATGAAGTCCAGATCTTCTTTAATTGTTTTGGCGGAACGAATCAACTCCAAGCCGTCACATCCAGGCATTCGAATATCCGTAATCATTAAATCTGGCATGCTCACTCTTACCATATCCAGCGCTTCAATACCGTTGTGTGCAACTCCTACAATTTCCATATTCAGTAGTTCCCAATTAATTAAACCTACAATAAGTTGGCACACTTTTTCCTCATCATCCGCAATAATTACCTTAATCATGCATTCCCTCCTATCTCGTTATTAAATATGTAGCACTTACATTTCCACATTTCAAAGTATAACTAAAATTTTTTGATTTTGAAAAGGTAATCTGATCCATTGGGGGATTACCGCGCCTCTGAAGGTGAAGCACATCCGTCATCTCCCTGAAAGTAGCGATCGCCTCCAGCTTAAGGTCCTTTTGATCATCCCGGATCGAATGGCCAAATGCTCAAGAGGCCACCCGAGGACGATCTCTCGTCCAGGTGGCCTCACTTTTTTTACACTGTCGAGCTATGCTTTTCACGGGTAATCAGAGTCGCTTTAACCATATTTTTCAGGGAAAGGATCGTTTCCTCGAATCCGCGAGTCTTCAGCCCACAGTCCGGATTAATCCAGAATAACTTGGGGTCGAGCACACGTAAGGCACGTTCGATCATAACTGTCATTTCCTCGACGCCCGGTATACGCGGACTATGGATATCGTATACTCCTAAACCGATCCCTTTGTTGTAGGTGTTCGCCTCGAAGCTATGAATCAGTTCACCGTGGCTGCGGGACGTCTCGATCGAGATCACATCGGCATCCATTGCTTCAATGGAATCAATCATGTCATGGAACTCGCAGTAGCACATATGGGTATGAATTTGCGTGGTATCCTTTACGGTACAGGTAGCCATGCGGAATGCTTTAACCGCCCATGCCAGGTATTCTGCTTGATCATCCTCTTTAAGCGGCAGCCCCTCGCGAACCGCAGGCTCATCAACCTGTATCATGCCAATGCCCGCTTGCTCTAGCGCCTCAACTTCTTGTCTAAGCGCATAAGCCAGCTGGTATGCGATTTGTTCGCGCGGAATGTCCTCGCGGACAAACGACCAATTCATGATCGTTATGGGTCCGGTCAGCATCCCTTTAACCGGGCGTGTAGTCCGTGACTGCGCATACGTTGTTTCTTCTACGGTCATTTCTCCGGTGAATGCTACATCCCCAAATATAATCGGCGGTTTCACACAGCGGGAACCGTACGACTGTACCCATCCATTCTGCGTAAATGCAAAGCCGGCCAACTTCTCGCCGAAGAACTCGACCATATCGGTACGTTCAAATTCTCCATGCACGAGCACATCCAGACCAATGTCCTCCTGCAGCTTGATCCAGATATCGGTCTGCTCCCGGATAAAGCCGGCATACTGCTCATTACTCCATTCACCCTTGCGCCAGAGTTGGCGGGCCTTACGCACCTCTGCCGATTGTGGGAAGCTGCCGATGGTCGTTGTTGGAAAAATCGGCAATTGCCAATTCTGCTGTTGAACAATACGACGCTCCGAAAATGGGCGGCTTCGCTCCAGCTGTTGATTACGGATTACGGCTACTGCATACTGAACGTCACTGCGCTTCCGCTTATCTGACCGCTTAAACGCTTGATAAGCACGATTATTTTCTTCCAGTTCACCGGTATATTCTTCTCCTTCCCGGAAGACTGATTTCGCCAGAAGTACAAGCTCATCCAGTTTTTCATCTGCAAATGCGAGAGCGTCTTTCAGCTCATAGGAAAGCTTCGTCTCCTGTTCTACTGATACCGGGACATGAAGTAAGCTGCACGACGATTGAACGACCAGGCGCTCGGGTTCAACAAATGCGGCAAGCTCCTCCAGGATCGTCAATTTCTCGCGGAGCGGCGCCTTCCAGATGCCGCGGCCGTCTATGATACCTGCGCCCAGAACCTTGTCCTTCGGAAAACCAAGTTCCCTAATGGACGACATATTACCGGAGAACCCGTGCACGAAATCAAGCCCGATCCCTTTGACGGGCAGTGAGATAATGTCGCTGTAGTGCTGAGCCGACTCAAAGTAAGTTTGAAGCATGATGTTCAGGTTTGGCGCTGCTGCGGCGAACGTCTCATAAATGGTTTTAAGCCGCTGCACGTCTGCCGCGCTTACATTCGTTACGAGTATCGGTTCGTCGATCTGTACCCATTCTACCCCTTCGCTTGAAAGCTCCTGAAGGATCCGGACATAAAGCGGGAGCAGCCGGTCGAGCCAGGCATCGGTCTCGGATAAGCTATACCCTTTGGATAGCTTCAGGAAGGTCAGCGGTCCGACAATAACCGGCTTGCCCTCGATACCGAGCTTCTCTTTGGCTTCACGATAAGCTTTTAGCGGCTTATTTTCAGTAAGCACCGGGGTAGTCCCGTTCAATTCAGGTACGATATAGTGATAATTGGTGTTAAACCACTTGGTCATTTCGCTTGCCCCGGCATCTTTAGTCCCACGGGCGATACCATAGTAGACAGACAATGGCACGACGCCGCCCTCATAGGCAAAGCGTTTCGGAATAATTCCGAACATGGTTGCCGTATCAAGCACATGATCGTAGTAGCTGAAATCATTGACCGGAATCAAGGTAATGCCTTTCTCCTGCTGCTTGCGCAAATGATTCAAACGAATCTTCTGCAGCCGACTGTTAAACTCCGGTTCCTCAAGCTTGCCTGACCAGAACGCTTCGAGCGCTTTCTTCCATTCCCGATCCGTGCCAATACGCGGATATCCTAGTGCACTGCTTTTTACCATCTTGTAAACACCCCTATGTCCCTTTTATAATCGGCGATTATTTACAAGTAAGATATCACGGGATGTCTGGTATAGCGTAACTGGTATAAGCTATATTTGGTTATAGCTTATTGGTATAGCGGTAATAAATTAAGATAATACGGCTTGCTTGAGCGCTTCTATATAGACGAGGCCCAGCTTGGAAAGTGAAATATTTCGGTGGGAAATCCAGCCGACGTTCATGCTCTCCTCACTTTCCAAGGGGACTGCAATAATTTCATTGCCGTTCAAATCCGCGCTTAGCACTCCTGTCGAAACGGTATACCCGCTCAGCCCGATCAGTAAATTAAAAAGCGTTGCCCGGTCATTCACACGAATGCTTTTTCGATGGGTGATCGTACTGAGAATTTCTTCCGAGAAATGAAAGGAATTATACTCCCCTTGGTCAAAAGAAAGATACGGGTACTGCTGAAGCTGCTGGGTGGTCACACTGGCCTGCTTGGCCAGCGGGTTTCGAATGCTGATGAAAATATGCGGTTTCGCCGTAAACAAGCTGTTGAATTGCAAATTAGCTTCTTTAAGCAGTTTGTTGATCACTTTCTCGTTAAACTCATTGAGATAAATGATCCCGATCTCACTGCGCAAGCTTTTGACATCCTCGATAATTTCGTAGGTTTTGGTCTCTCGCAGCGCAAACTCATATTCATCTTGACCATACTCCTGAACCAGACTCACAAACGCATTCACCGCGAAAGCGTAATGCTGAGTCGATACCGAAAAATGCTGCGGGGACGGTTTGGCGTTAAGATAGCGACTTTCGAGCAATTCAGCCTGCTCGACTACCTGCCTCGCGTAGCTTAGAAATTCCGCCCCCTCCTTAGACACGGAAATCCCTTTATTCGACCTTTCAAAAATGACGATCTGCATTTCTTCTTCCAAATCCCTGATCGCATTGGAAAGGCTGGGCTGAGAAATAAACAACCGCTTGGCAGCCTCATTAATGGAACCCTGATTCGCGACCTCAATTACGTACTTTAATTGCTGCAGCGTCAATGAAATACTCCCCCCTTTTACAGAAGATTGATATAGTTAAACATGTAGAAAGCCCCATTAATCGCCGATATAAAGATAACCGAACAACGGAAAAGGATTGGGTGATTTGTAGTGGAAACGATTCTGATTATCGAAGATCATGAAGATGTCAATCGGATGCTGGCCGAAGCTTTGATCCATGCGGGTTATAAAGTGAAATCATGCTACACCGGCGTCGATGGAATCAAGGAAATCAAAAACAACTCGTATGATTTAATTCTACTTGATATTATGCTTCCCTACAAAAGCGGGGATGAAATACTTAAAGATACGCGGAAACTTACGGAAACCCCTGTCATTGTCATCTCTGCAAAGGATAGGGTCGGCACGAAGATTGATCTTTTGAAGCTGGGAGCGGATGACTATATTACAAAGCCCTTCGATTTGGGAGAAGTTGTGGCACGTGTCGAATCCAATCTGCGGCGTGCTCATAAGCAATTACAAGAGAACAAAGTTTTTCGTTATAAGAACCTGTCACTGAACGACCATACAAAGCGCGTTACGGCAGACGAGACTGAACTAGAGCTGACTGCAAAAGAATACATGATATTGGAGCTGCTGATCAAGCATGGGGGCAAGGTTTTTACGAAAGCCAACCTCTACGAGTCGGTCTGGAAAGATGAATATCTCGGTGATGATAATGCCGTCAAGACTCATATCAGCAATCTGCGCAGCAAGCTGAAGAAAGCATATCCCACAGAGGAATATATCGAAACGGTATGGGGTCTCGGTTATCGTCTATACAAAGAATGAAGGGTCTGTGCGTGACGGGTCTGCTGCCCGTCACTTTTTTTGCTGCCCTTAACCTTTTCTAAACCAATGGAAATTACACTAAAGTCAGAAAGGGCAGGTGAGCAAATGAAATCATATGTAGTAAAAACAAACAGCCTTACGAAGATCTACCGCGGGTCTTTTGCGCTGCGTGATGTGTCGATTACGATGGAATCCGGTAAAATATACGGTTTAATCGGGCAGAACGGCGCAGGAAAAACAACGCTAATGCGCACTTTGGCCGGGCTTTCTTTTCCCACGGAGGGCAGCATTGAGCTTTTTGGTCATAGCGGCGAGCGTGCTTTGCAGGAGGAGAGGAAGCGGCTGGGCTGCATGATCGAGGATCCCGGATTTGTTCCCCATATGAGTGCGAGAGATAATCTCAAGCTTCACAGAATCATGCGTGGTGTCCCAAACAAGGAAATTGAAGGTGAATTATTGGAACTGGTCGGACTTGCCGACACAGGAAATAAGAAAGCCAAAAACTTTTCGCTGGGCATGAAGCAGCGTTTAGGGATTGCGATCGCCCTGCTTGGCAACCCAGAGTTGCTGATCCTGGACGAGCCGATCAACGGACTTGACCCATTGGGCGTCGTTGAAATTCGCAATCTGCTGAAGAAGTTGTGCGAAGAACGGCAAATGACCATATTAATTTCAAGTCATAATTTGCCGGAGCTATATCAGACCGTCACGAATTATATCATCATTCATAAAGGCGAAATCAAGCAAACCCTTACTCTTGAACAGCTTGAAGAAACCTGCAAGCATCATCTACATATTAAATGCGACCAGCCGGAAAAGTTGACGAGCGTATTGGAGATGCAGCTGAACACCACCCATTTTAAGGTCATGCCGGACAAGACCATTAAGCTCTATGATTATGTGACTGAAAAGGATCTGGTGGCAAAGACGATTTACGAAAACGGGATTGTCGTCTCGAAATTTTCGATCGAGGGAGATACGCTTGAAAACTACTTTATCTCTGTTATAGGCGGTGATCGGGATGCTTAATTTGATTCAGGCGGATGTATTTAAATTACGCAAATCTATGGCCATTAAGATTTTATTGGCAATCACAACGGTAAGTGCGGCCATCATGGCAGTGTTCGCCTATCTGATACCACAGGGTAAGATGGATCCCAGCATGACAGGGCTCGGGTTCATGTTCTCTGATATCAACGTAATAAGCATACTCGGCGGTGTTATCGCAGGCGTTATGATTTGCGGGGATTTCGATAATAAAACCATCCACGACTCTATTGCTAATGGCTGTAGCAGGAGTGCGGTCATCATTAGTAAGGCAGCCGTATTGGGCTTTGCCCTGGCGTTCCTCCTGCTCCCCTATGCCATCATAACAGGTATTGCTCTTAGCACAGGTTCCGAGTTCAGTATGGGCTCCGTGGCCGTGGGCTTCCTGAATGTACTAACATCAGTAGAGGGTACAACCTTTTCTGCATCAGGCGTGTGGAAAATGTTCGCTGTCACGTTGACCTTGATGATCGTATATGTGGCACAATTGAGTATCTGTGTACCGCTTGCTTTTATGCTGAAAAAGCCCCTCTTCGTGGTTGCTATTTACTATGGGTTCTCGATTCTTACTGCACAGCTCATAAGATTAAGCGAAAGCTCTCCGGTGTTTGATCGTATGTTCTCCTTAACGCCATATGGAGGCAAGCACGCCTTTGTCACATTGGATACGGGAACGGGAGACATGGTCAAGGCAATCGCTGTTGGTTTGATATTTATAAGTGTAATGATTGCTGTCACTTACAGCGCATTCAGAAAATCGGAAATCAAGTAGCTGGAAGGTTGGTGAACACGTTGACAATTGTGGCGGGCACTTTGGCCATTCTTATTATTTTGCTCGCCTTGTATATTGCCTTTCTTCAGCAGCAATTGCGCAGCATCAACCGGCAGTTGGACAAGCGGCTGACTAAACATACACGTCAACCTATCCGTTTGGAACTCCTAAGCAGGGAGCTTGATACGCTGGCTATCAATATTAATAAATGCCTCAAGGCGGAGGAAAACCTCCGTCTTAAAGGCATTCAAGAGGAAAAGAACTTTAAGGAGCTCATCGCAAATATTTCCCATGATTTACGAACACCGCTTACGGCTATAAAGGGCTATCAGCAGCTTATGGGCAATGGTGAGCTGAACGTCGATCAACAAAAGAAACTGCAAACCGCCCAAAAACACGCCGACGAATTGGGGCGGTTGATCGAACACTTTTTTGAGTACACCTATCTCCTAAACGCAGAACCAGAACTACATATCGAACGAATGAACCTTACTAATCTGGTGGCAGAGTGTCTGGCAGCGTCAGTTCCCGCATTGGAAGAGAACAATCTAGCTGTGCAACTTGAGGAACCGCCGCCTATATTTGTCCATGCTGATAAAGAAAGGGTCACGAGGATTATCCATAATTTAATTCGTAATTGCGTTCAGTACTCCCATGGAGATATAGAAGTAAAGTTGCTGGCTGCGGACAAAGCAGTCCTATCTTTTAAAAATCCTGTGAAAAATGCTTCCGTAATCGATGTAAAGCGGCTGTTTGACCGTTTCTATACTGGCGATCAAGCAAGAAGCAATAGTACAGGGTTGGGCTTGTCTATCGTTAGGCTATTAGCAGAACAGATGGGCGGCAACACAAGTGCATCCATACAAGGCGGGTTCCTCGAGATCAGAGTTGAGCTTCCACTATGATTTTCCGGGTCTTAGCGAGTACCACTGTCTTCGAAGTCTTTTATGGTTGATCCCTGTTTGCCATTTGCTCTTGGGCGAGACGGACCATTTCCCGAACCATGGCACCGCCAATTTTGCCTCCGACATGGCCCACCGATTCCGTAGTCAGACCGCCATTTCCACCTGGCTGCAGAGGTACACCAAGCTCCTTAGCCACTTCGTATTTGACGTCGTCCGGTCGATTCAGATCAACAGTATACCCTTCCTGCTTCATTACATTTGCTTTGAATGTCTGCATGTCCTGCTCCACCCCTGGCACCGCATATCTCCTCTTTCTTCTGGCCATCCTGATCACTCCCTTAATGTCTTTTCCCCTAAGATGCCCGGAGAAGAACTATTTATCCCGTTCCCAAGAATGCTGGAACGATATAAATAGATGAAGAATTGACTCGACAAAATTCTCCCCCTCTTTTGCATGCAATATTTATGGGTATCCTCTCTCAATTACGGGAGTAATGACAACTTCGTTCACTACAAATCGGGGGTCTTGTGTGACCATATGAAAGAAAAATCTGCCCACATCTTCCGGATTTAAAAAATCAGGCTGTCTTTCTTCATGCCAGTTTGTATCCATGCCCCCTGGATATACAACAGAGCAACGTATATTGTAGGGCTTACCTTCCCCATTTAAAGCCTGGGTTAACCCCGTTAAAGCGAACTTGGAAGCGCAGTAAGCAGTGGCATTGGGCCAACCTTTTTTACCGGCTACCGAAGAAACGTTAATAATATACCCTGAATTTTGCCGTTTCATAGAAGGGAAGACGGCTTTAGACGTATAGAAAACTCCGCTGAGATTGACACCAATGATTTGGTCCCACTGCTCAATCGTTAACTCTTCAATCGAAGCCGGATAATCGATTGCTGCGTTATTCATCAGTACATCAATTCGTCCAAACTCTTTTAACGTTTTTTCGACCGCTGATTGGACTTGTTCTGCCTTGGAGATATCCGCCGGTATGGCTAGCACCTTTCCCTTTAACATTTTCAACTCTTCAGTAACGCGTTCTAATTTCTTGCCTCCTCGTGAGATTATGACGACATTCCACCCCTCTTGAGCAAACACTTTTGCTGTTCCACTCCCAAGCCCGTCACTTCCACCGGTTATAATAATCACTCTATTTTCCATCGAACATAGCCTCCTTATGATGCTTTGGTTGTATTGAACTGGTTAGAAAAGTTCCAGTTCCGCGGCTTTCGCACTTGACTCTAATTGAGCTACATTCCTATATCCTGGGATCACACATGTGACAGCAGAATGCTGAAGGCACCAGGCAAGTGCCCACTGTGCCATATCTACACCCTCAGGTACTTCCTTGCGCTCTATTTCTTCAACAAGTTTCAATTGTTCCTGATCTTTTAAACTACGCCAGTCATTTTTTCCAAATACAGAACCAGGCTTATATTTTCCACTTAAAAATCCGTTCGCTAACGGTTCACGGGCCAACACGCCCAAATCCTGTCTCTCACATGAATTAAAAACTTCCGCTTCAGGCTTTCGGTCCAATCTGTTATAGACAACTTGAATCACATCTGCGTTTACTTTTGCAGCCGCATCTGTTTGGTACAGGTTATCATTACTTCCAAGAGAAATACCAAGATGGCGTATCTTTCCTGCCTGTATTTGCTTATCCAATGCTGTCCATAAATCATCATTATTGAAAACTTCATCACTTCCGGAATGAAATTGATAAAGATCAATGTAATCCGTACGCAAAGCGTGCAAGGAATCTTCCAATTGCTGAATGACCTGCTTCGCTGACCAATGATCTGTACGGTCCACATGGCCATGGTAGTGATGGCCGAATTTAGTAGCCAGTATCCAATCTTTCCTGTTATGCTCGATTGCTTTCCCGATTAAGGATTCGGAAAGATGGTCCCCATAACATTCTGCTGTATCAATGAGGTTGATTCCTAATTCTTTGGCTCTGTTTAAAATTTCATTTACTTCCTCCTGGGAGAAATCTTTGCCCCATTCGCCGCCAAATTGCCAAGTTCCCACGCCAACAACGGATACATTTAAATCTGTTTTTCCAAGTCTGCGGTGTTTCATAAGTTTAATCTCCTTTTCATATTTACTTATGTGGACTCCCGGATACACAAATTTGCTTCAAGCACCATACGTTTTCCTTCCAAAACCGATTCCTCCAAACAGGACATCAGAAGCTCCACTGATTTTACCCCAATTTGAAAAATCGGTTGATCAACCGTTGTTAAATGGGGTTGAACGACTCTCGAGATTTGAACATTATCAAAGCCGGCAACTGACACATCTTGCGGAACCCGTAATCCTTGTTCTTTAACAGCTTGAATAACACCAACGGCCATTTCATCATTAGCAGCAAATATGGCAGTAGGCTTCTCCTCTAATTTAAGAAGCTGTTTAGCACATTCAAACCCGCCTTCAATGGAAAAATCACTGCAAATAATCAAATCGTCAGAAACGGGTATTGCATATTTTTCTAGTGTTTGAACATATCCTTTTTGTCGATCACGACAGAGAATAATGTGCCCCGGTCCATTGATAAAGCCTATTCTCATATGGCCTTTCAAAATCAAATGTTCGGTTACCTTGCAAGCCGCTTCACCATTGTCAATCATGACTGCAGGTATGGAATCATCGTCTGTGTATTCACTAGCAAGTACAATTGGACCGTACTTAAGGAAGGCTTCCACCTTTTCCAAGGGATTTCTCAAGGCAGTCATAATTACACCGTCTACCTGTTTTCTCTCAAGCATCCTGAGGTACTCTATCTCCCTAGCAGGATCTTCACCGGTATTGCAAAGGATGACATTGTATCCTTTTTTTACAGCCACCTCTTCCATCCCCTGAACCAAACTGCCGAAAAAAGGGTTGGAAATACCGGGAATTAATACGGCGATCAAGTTGGTTTTCTGTCTTCGTAAATTCCGGGCAACCTGGCTTGGCTGGTAGTTTATTTCTTTTATTGCCGCTAACACCCTGTGCCTTGTTTCCGGATCTACCCGGTTACTATTGGTTAGGACTCGCGATACCGTTGATCTTGAAACTCCAGCCTTCTCCGCTACATCTAAAATAGTTGGCAATTCCATCACCTTTTTGTTTAATGAATGGTCATTTCACTTGCGGGATCGATCCCACAAAAACAATATATTATAGACACCATAAAAATACAAGCTAGGCGAAGAAATAACTGCTCAGATCACGTTTGTACTTCATCGGCGAGCGAGACAACAGAAGTCGAAAGCTGAGCTTTGTAGCTATTCCATCATGCAACTCCCCGGGACGCTTGTAGAGTTCCATGGCGGGGAGCCCGTGCCAGCCTTTGATTCCTATCGAGTCCAGCATGCTAAGGATGACCACTGTTCCCATATGTAGCTTGCGATGCCCATCCGCTGGGCGTTCAGTCGGGTTTCCCGGACCCAAGTGTGGCGCTAGTAATAGGTATGAGTCGGCAAGGTCGGCATATTTGCTCCCAGCGAAGCGTATAGCCGTTCCTCCACCTGCAGAGTGACCGGCCATCACGACTTGCTTGATATGAGGGTACTCGGCTTTGATGTATTGGATAAGATCCGCAAGGTCATCCTCTAGCTGGCCAATATAGTCAATATCGCCGAGATTAGCGGCTGTTGGCCCATAGCCTCGAAGGTCGGGCGTGAACACGTGGGCGAGCCCCGTTGACGAGACCTTTTGAGAGTATGGGTATAAATATTTGCTGTCTTCAGATATTCCATGAAGAAGAATAATCGCCTTCTCCATTTTAGCGACGCTAGGATAGTATCGAAAGTAAAGTTCGCTCGCGTTGCGGGTTACGTATGGCTGCAGCTCTGGTAGGGGATATTGAGATGGATTTACATAGACCAGATGGATCTCCTCCCAAACGATTAGGATTATGGAACTGAGGGACGAAAGTTCACTTAATTTCTAATATTCAACACAAAGCTTTAGGATCCTTTTACACAATATTCCCCGTATCTGAGCCGCTTTCGGAACGCAAAAGCCTCAAAAAACACTCTACTCCCGAGGAGCGGCCGAAGGCCGCCCAAGCCACACAAGGTCATTTCCATGCCTCCTGTGCGCCCAACACAAAAACTTGCGGTTTCTTGTGGTACGGTTCACCGTACCACTTATAGGGCGAAATTTAAGGGCACCCGTTTGGGTGCCCTTCGATGTTGGGACAGGGGTTCTACACGGCGAACCGTGGATCAGCAAATCCACAATTCGCCGCCCAATATACGAATGATTATAGATAAGCGGTGTTAATGTGCGCCCAAAATCTCTTTCGCCATTCGAATGGTCTCTTCATCCGGTGGCCTGATATGGAGAAGAGGGTATTCAATACCAAGCTGTTCGTACTTATACTTTCCCATTTCGTGATAGGGCAGGATTTCAACGCGCTCTACATTACGCAAGGTCTTGATAAAGTCGGCCAGCTTCCGAAGATCCGCTTCATCATCAGACAGGCCGGGAACAAGGACATGCCGGATCCAGACCGGAATATCTGCCTCCGAGAGAAAACGGGCAAATTCGAGAATATGATCGTTAGGCTTACCCGTTAAGTCGAGATGCTTTTGCGGATCGATTTGCTTCAAATCAAGCAGCACGAGGTCGGTATACTTCATCAACTGCTGCAACGTCTCGAAGAAATGACCGTGCCGGGTAAAGCAACCGCCAGAAGAATCGATGGCGGTGTGAATACCGAGTTCTCGTTTTAATGCCCGGAACAGAGTAAGCAGAAAATCGGCCTGCAATAAAGGCTCGCCGCCGCTGACCGTTACTCCGCCCCCGGAAAATTGCAGGAAAGGGAGATATCCGCGAATTTCTTCGACCAATTCCTGAACGGTTACTTTCTGGCCTTTCCCAATCGTCCAGGTATCCGGGTTGTGGCAATATTGGCAGCGCAGTAAGCATCCCTGCATAAAAACAACGAACCGGATACCCGGTCCATCTACCATACCGGATGTTTCAATGGAATGAATACGACCTTGGTTCTGCTCCATCAGCGCTTCCCCCATCAAATTTTTTCATGAAAGGTTCTGTTGATGACATCGAGCTGCTGCTCTCTCGTCAGTTTGATGAAATTAACCGCATAGCCCGAAACTCGTACCGTGAGCTGCGGATACTGCTCCGGATGATCCATCGCATCAAGCAAGGTTTCTTTGTCGAACACATTAATATTGAGATGATGACCATCCTTGGCTGTATACCCGTCAAGAATCGCAGTCAGATTACGGATTCGATCTTCTTCGTTTTTCCCAAGGGCACCCGGTATAATCGAGAATGTATTCGATATGCCATCCAAGGCGTACTCATAGGGCAGCTTCGCCACGGAGGCCAACGAAGCAATTGCACCTTTCCGGTCTCTACCGTGCATCGGGTTAGCTCCTGGAGCGAATGGCTCACCCTTCTTCCTCCCATCCGGGGTATTCCCGGTCAGCTTACCGTATACCACATTGGAGGTAATAGTCAGCACCGACATCGTGGTCTTGGCCTCCCTATAAGTCGAATGTTTCTTCAGCTTGCGAAAGAACCGTTTGACGAGGTCAATAGCGATATCATCGGCACGGTTATCGTTATTGCCGTAAGCGGGATATTCCCCTTCAACGATATAGTCAACAGCAATGCCCTTCTCATCTCGAACCGGCCGAACGTTGGCATATTTAATGGCGCTGAGCGAATCGGTTACGACCGACAGCCCGGCAATCCCGGTTGCCATCGTTCGCATCGTTTCCTGATCGTGAAGCGCCATCTCAATACGTTCATAACAGTATTTATCATGCATGTAGTGAATCACATTCAAGGTGTTAATATAGAGCTCTGCAAGCCACTCCATCATATAGTCAAAGGCGTCCATCACTTCGTCAAAGTCCAGTTTGTCCGACAGAATTGGCCGCATTGGCGGGGATACTTGCACCTTCATTTGTTCATCCACTCCGCCGTTAATTGCATACAGCAGTGCTTTGGCCAGATTTGCCCGAGCGCCGAAATACTGCATTTGCTTTCCGATCCGCATGGCGGACACACAGCAGGCAATCCCGTAATCGTCACCAAAATAAGTCCGCATTAAATCATCATTCTCATACTGAAGAGAGCTTGTCTGAATGGTCATACGTGCACAATATTCCTTGAACTTCTGCGGAAGCCGAGGGGACCAAAGTACGGTTAAATTCGGTTCCGGTGATGGACCGAGCGTCTCAAGCGTATGCAGGATTCGAAACGTTGTCTTAGTGACTAACGGACGACCATCCAGACCAATGCCTGCCAGCGACTCGGTCACCCAAGTCGGATCGCCGCTGAACAGCAGGTTATATTCCGGCGTCCTAGCGAACTTCACCATACGCAGCTTCATGACAAAATGATCGACGAGCTCCTGTGCCTCTTGTTCCGTTAACCTTTTCTTCTTTAAGTCACGCGTGACATAGATATCCAGAAAGGTGGAGGTACGGCCAAGACTCATAGCCGCCCCATTCTGTTCCTTGATCACGGCCAGATACCCGAAGTACAACCATTGGAAGGCTTCCTGCGCGGTTTTCGCTGGCTTGGAAATATCGAACCCATAGCTGGCCGCCATCTGCTGCAGCTCCGAAAGGGCCCGGAGCTGTTCCGTAATTTCCTCACGGAACTGAATCACATCATCGGTCATGGTGCTTTCGTCGAAGAAGGAGAGCTCGTCTTTTTTTCTTTTGACTAGAAATTCCGTGCCATATAGTGCAACACGTCTGTAATCACCGATAATGCGCCCCCGGCCATACGCATCTGGAAGTCCTGTAATAATGCCGGCTTTTCGAGCGAGACTCATGGCAGGTGAATAAGCATCGAAAACGCCTTGATTATGAGTTTTTCGGTACGTGGAGAAAACATGCTCGATTTCCGGATCCAGCTTAAAACCGTAAGATTCACAAGCATTTTTGGCCATTCGGATCCCGCCGTAGGGCTGAAGAGCTCGTTTGAAAGGTTCGTCCGTTTGCAGGCCAACGATTCGCTCAAGCTCCTTATTTAAATAGCCTGGTTCGTGTGAAGTAATGCTGGAAACTACCTTGGTATCCATATCCAGAACTCCGCCTTGTTCGCGTTCTTTCTTTGCGAGTTCCATGAACTGCTTCCAGAGTTGCTGCGTTGCTTCCGTGGGACCCACCAGAAAAGACGGATCTCCTACATACGGTTCGTAGTTGAGCTGGATAAACTGGCGGACATCGATCTCTTCCTGCCAGCTTCCTGATTCAAAGCCTTCCCATGCCTGCATCGCGTTATTTCCTCCTTTATCACTTTCGTCATGTTTACGAGATGTGCTTAGTATGATCTGTTTTAGCAAATATAAAGAAGGTACATAAATGGTTATCTTGGTGAATATTGCCAAATTTTACACAAGTGTCTGAAACGGCAAAGACTGGGAACGGGGATAATATAACGAAAGCAGGAAAAACTGTACTTGTTTATAACGACTTTAGATTTCCACAACCTAAATTAAACCACCACGAGTAGGATGGCAGGGAGGAAAAATGATGGCTGTCAAACAAAGCCAGACAGAAGGCAAGGAAAGCATGACAGAGAAGAATCATTCCGTACAGGATGAGGTCAACCGTCTGGTTACCCGTGCAAGGGCTGCGCAAGAAACGTTCCTCTCAATGAATCAAGAACAGATTGACCGCATTGTGCAAGCAATGGCACTTGCAGGACTGGACAAGCATATGCTGCTTGCCAAGATGGCGGTTGAAGAAACCGGACGCGGCGTGTACGAAGATAAAATCACGAAGAATCTTTTTGCATCAGAGTACATTTATCACAGCATCAAAAATGACAAAACCGTCGGGATTATTGAGGAAAATCCTTATGAAAATTACCAGCGGGTAGCCGAACCGGTTGGCATTATTGCTGGTGTTACGCCCGTAACCAATCCGACCTCCACGACGATATTTAAAACGCTGATTGCCACGAAGACCCGCAACCCCATCATTTTTGCTTTTCATCCGTCCGCGCAGAAATGTAGTAGGGAATCGGCAAAAACGCTGCTCGATGCGGCAGTAGCAGCAGGAGCGCCGGCACATTGCGTGCAGTGGATTGAGAATCCGTCGCTTGAAGCGACTCAGATGCTCATGAACCATCCGGATGTAGCCCTAGTCCTCGCTACGGGTGGGTCGGCCATGGTAAAGGCTGCTTATAGTACAGGCAAGCCCGCCCTTGGTGTAGGACCAGGTAATGTACCGTGTTTTATCGAAAAAACGGCTGACCCGAGACAAGCGGTCAACGATCTTATTCTTTCCAAAACTTTCGATAATGGCATGATCTGTGCTTCCGAGCAAGCCGTCATCATCGAGGAACCGGTTTATGACCAAGTTCGCAAAATGATGACGGACAACGGTTGCTATTTTCTAGATAAAACGGAAACAGAGGCGGTATCGAATTTGGTGATCACCGGGGAGAGATGTGCCGTCAATGGCGCTATTGTCGGACAGCCTGCTTATAAAATTGCCGAGATGGCCGGTCTTCAGGTACCTAAGAATACGAAAATTCTTGTTGCCGAATTGGAAGGCGTAGGAACGGACTTCCCACTGTCCGCCGAGAAGCTAAGCCCCGTTCTGGCATGCTATAAGGTAACATCGGCCGAACAGGGCATTGATCGTGCATCGGAAATCGTCGCTTTCGGCGGTTTGGGCCACTCTTCGGTCATTCACTCGAAGGACAAGACGGTAATCGAGGCCTTTGCGAAAAGGTTACAGACCGGACGTGTGATTGTTAATTCTCCTTCGACTCAGGGGGCTATCGGGGATATTTACAACACCAACTTACCGTCACTAACTTTAGGCTGCGGATCCTACGGCAAAAACTCGACCACCTCCAATGTATCTGCAGTCAACCTAATCAACATCAAACGTGTCGCATACCGGACGGTGAATATGCAGTGGTTCAAAATTCCGCCTAAGATCTACTTTGAAAAAGGGTCCACGCAGTATCTCGAGAAAATGCCTAACATTTCCAAGGTGCTTATCGTTACCGACGAAATAATGGTGAAGCTGGGCTACGTGGAAAAAATCGAATATTACTTGAGAAAACGTTCGGAGCCAGTTTCTATTGAAATCTTTGCCGATGTCGAGCCAGATCCGTCTGTGGAGACGGTTAAACGCGGGACTCAAATGATGGAAAACTTCAAGCCGGACTGCATCATTGCACTGGGGGGCGGGTCGCCCATGGACGCGGCTAAGGCGATGTGGCTATTTTACGAATACCCGAATACGAGTTTCCATTCGCTGAAACAGAAGTTCCTGGATATCCGTAAACGGGTCTACAAATATCCGCGATTAGGCGTAAAAGCCCAATTCGTCGCGATCCCGACGACGTCAGGGACGGGTTCGGAAGTGACTTCGTTTGCGGTAATCACGGATAAAAAAGAAGGACATACCAAGTATCCGCTTGCGGATTACGAACTGACACCGGACGTGGCGATCATTGATCCGGAGCTTGTCTATACCCTGCCGAAAACAGCGGTTGCGGATACCGGGATGGACGTGCTGACGCATGCCATTGAAGCCTATGTTTCCGTCATGGCCAGTGACTATACCGATGGTTTGGCGCTGCATGCCATCAAGCTTGTATTTCAGTACCTGGAAAAATCATTTCAAACGGCTGACCCGATTGCTCGTGAGAAAATGCATAATGCGTCAACGATCGCCGGAATGGCTTTCGCAAATGCCTTCCTCGGCATTAACCACAGCTTGGCGCATAAATGGGGCGGAGAATACCATACGGCACACGGCCGTACAAATGCAATTCTGATGCCGCATGTCATTCGGTATAATGCCCAGAAGCCGTCAAAATTCGCGTCGTTCCCGAAATACCGCTATTTCATCGCCGATGAGCGTTATGCGGAAATCGCCAGAATGCTCGGATTGGCAGCCCGCACCACGGAAGAGGGGGTTAACAGCTTGATTATGGCTGTTCGCAAGCTGAACCAATCGCTCGACATTCCGGAGAAATTCCAGGATCTCGGCTTCGATCCGTCCGATTTTGAATCGAAGGTCGACTATCTCGCCGATCGCGCCTTCGAGGACCAATGCACAACGGCCAATCCCCGCATGCCCCTAGTCAAAGAACTTGCGGATATTTATCGGAATGCCTTTTTCGGGAAATTTTAATATTGTTGTTCAAAAGAAGCCCTCCTTTGAATGGTTGCTCGAAACATCCATTTTACCAAGGGGAGGCTTTTTTGAACGAAAGACGACCACCAAAGGATGGACGCCTTATAGCCTAAAAAGCCACCAGCCAGATTATGGTTGATGGCGTTTCTTCTAACTCAATGGAGCCGAACTGTGGCTGTCAACAGCAGCGGGCCGCGTTTGCCGGCCTCCAGCACCTCGTCCACCAGATCCTTGCCCGGCTTGAACAGGTTGATGCGTCCGCCAAGCATTAGAATGACTTCGGCCGATCTGCATGTTGTGGAAGAACGATTGAAGTTTGCGGTTTTCTTAACTGGCATTTGCCGCTTCCTTGCACTGCGCTTTCTCTTCTTCTTACTCCCTTGCATCAGACCAGACAAGATGGATAAGGCGATAATAGCTACTATAAATCCAATAATCGATGTCATATATGCTCCTTAGAAAAAATAATATTATTGCGCAGCTTCTGCCACTATCCGATTTAATTGTCCCTCTATGTAGTCCCTCAGTTTTCTTCAATCCGCGCTTCCCCATCGTATCCTTATATTCCTCGTAATCCGCATAAATCTGCATGCGCTCCGGGTCATAATTCAAGTCATTGCCAATGATCACTCCGACATAATCGAACTCCAAGCCCTGCGAGGTGTGTACACAGCCAATCTGCTCCAATCCATGCTTATAAGCTCTTCATTCATCTTCGTACTCCTGTCATGACTAATAGAGTTATGAAATCAACCACGCAATAAGTAACACAAAAAAGAGGCAGTTCTCCCCTGTGCCGGGGATACGCCTCTGATTGGTCAGGTCACGGCCATGCTTTGGCCTTGTTATATGCATCTTATATAAATTTATTATGGGATGGGGAAATAGTCAAACACTGGTTATGTGGAAGCGTTGCCTCTTAAAATTTCTCTCAGCACATTTTTAGCCAGCCGTATCTTCTCTTCATTTGCTTCACGAAGCAAACCCACAATGTCTTGAAAATCGTTCTCCGCTGATGTAACCACCATCTCTTCATTCACATATGCAAATAGCTGAATCAAATTGACTTCAAGAGACTCTGCAATCTTATTCAAGTTTAATAAAGATACGTTCTTCTCGCCGCGTTCAATCTGCCCTATGTATGAAAAATGAAATCCGCCCTTCTCTCCGAGAGCTTCTTGGGACAAACCCCTCTCTTTCCGAAGAGCACGAATCCGGGTTCCTACGAGCTTCAATATTTCCTTATCCTTCACGGTATTCACCTCTCCATGTCAAAAGTTTAGACAAGTTTCATCAAGGTAAACACCAAACTATAAATATCATTATTCTGGCGGCAAAAGGGCTCAGGTGAAATTAAATCGCCGGCTTTTACTTCCACAAGGCATTTAAGTAGGGATTGTTATAAGAAATGTTGTGCCTTTGCCCTTTTCACTATCGACTTCAATGATTCCTTTAACTTTATTGATTGCACTGTAGGCCATGAGCATACCAAGACCCGTTCCTTCTTCTTTTGTAGAATAATACGGCTTACCCAGACGCGATATTTCTTCCTTTGTCATTCCAATTCCTGTGTCCTGTATACGGATAATGATATTTTGCTTTCTTTCCGATATATCAATGAATAGAGTACCGCCGCCACTATCTTTCATTGCTTCGATACCGTTTTTATATAGATTAATTAAACATTGCTGGATTTGGTTCCGATCATAACTTTTATTTAACGAGTTGTTGAAACTAAATTGGACCTCCACTTGATGGATCGTGGCATAAGGTATAATGAGATTTTTTGTATACTCTGACTCCACTTTCATGTTGGAATAAAGCATGTTTTCGGATTGTGGCTTGGCAAATGAAAGATAATCGCTAACTATTTTTTCCGCTCGATTTAGTTCTTGTAAAGATAATTCTATATATCCTTTTTCCTTCTGTGTTATGGTTTTTGATTTATTTAAAAGTTGTAGAAAACCACTGGTAACCGTAAGCGGATTTCTTATTTCGTGAGAAACACTGGCCGCTAACTCACTGACGACATTTAATCTTTCCGATTGTAGAATCCGGTCACGATTTTTAATATTAGTAATGATCTGCTCTATTAAGAGCATAATGATGCTCATCACCCCAACATAAGTCGTTAATGCATGAAAGGTGAGAATCCAGAATTGTCTATCTAATGTCCCCAAAATAATACTTAAAATGATTAGGTAAACTCCCATGGTAAGAAAAGAAATAACGGTTGCCACTATTTTTCGGCTTTTAGAATTTAGTTTTAAAAACTTTTTACTTACTAACGGTACCAGAATAAATACAGCTGTTGAAAAAAGAAACGAATAAATAGTCCCATCGCCACCTAAATAAAACCGGTAGATATTTAATATTAAATATAACGGGAGAACATTCTTGTATCCTCCATAAAGTGCCACGATAATAAACGGAATGTATCTTAAATCAAAAATAAATCCGATTTCCAGTTTAATAGGTTTGGCAATACAAAGAATCATCGTCACTGCCGATAGTACAATAAGAATTTTTCTATTATACGAATGTGGTCTATTTTCAAAAAAAATGAGAACTATTACAACGGGAAAGAGTAAAAACAAGAAGTTCAACAGTAAGGTTTCAAACAAGGCATAACTCCCTTTCGGCCTCTCTTGCTAAAAAAGAATATATCTCACGTTTTGGGCTTTATTATAAACATTACGCTAATTTAATATTATAAGTAAAGTTAGACCAGTTAACTATTAAAATAGACACTTCTATAAAAATACTTTGCTCACTGAACCTTAAACTTGAATATTTACTGCATGATTTGCTCGTAATAACACTTTGTTTAGCGAATCAGCACTACCTTTGTCACCCGTGAAGGGAGTCGCTTAATAACAGCGAATTATTTACAACAAAACACCCGAAGCGGAGGAATTAAAATGGATATTTTGAAAACGAAGGATGCCGCAGATCTGCTTTCCGTTAGCCAAACTACTATTAAACGTTGGGCCTTCAATTTCCCTAATTTCTTTCAAAAGGACCGGTTTGGCCACTATATATTCTCGGAGCAGGAAATTGGCCTTCTCATTCATATTAAAGACCGAATCGATCACGGGGAAACGTTGGAACGCATTAATCTCGTAACGAACAAGCAGCCACCAGAGCCACTGCAAGATAAGAGTCCCCTGCACACACATGATAAATCTATAAAAGATATGGTTTACCGCATTGATTATATCGAACGCTCACTTAATCAGAAAGCTGACGAAATCGTCTCGATACAGCTGCTCCAGCAGCGCGAGGAACTCGAAGACCTACGCCAGATGATCAAACAATTAGCTGCATCCTTAGAAACTATTCAGAAGCCAAGCAGCAAAACCCACTCATCACGTGAAGAGATTCACCCGACTGCAGTCGCCATGCTTCAGGCTCCGCCAAGGAAGCGCAGCCTTTTGCGCTCTTTTTTCTCATTCCTCTAAGGTTTTTCTTGATTTGAACTGTATTATACGTCCGTCTTCATGGTTGCTTCCTGTTCGCTAATTTCTCTTGGGCGAGACGGATTTCTCGGAGAAATTCGTATCTATTATGATTCTTTAAACTTTGATTTAATGGGGAGTAACAGATCCAATTGTACACATTTATCCATTTCCTCATTGCATATATAATATTGATTGATGTAATTTAAATGATTCTTCCAGAGAACCATACATGCAATCGGGATCGCGGATGCTACTTATGAAAAAGCTTATTACTTATTCTCGGGCAATCTGGAGTTGAACCTAGAGCTGATCAGCCTGTGAATGTTTTTTACTCGCAGGCGCAAACCAACCGAGAAGGGCTATCGCAACCAACACACCATAGAAGATTAGGGTCCAGGCTGTGCTATGCGGAAAATGATAATCCAGCACACCAATATCTTCATGGGCCAGGGTAATCACAGTAAGCTTCACGCCGACCCATGCCACGATCGCGTAAGCCGTAGTCTCTAGAGCTGGCCGCTCGGCCAGCAGCTTTACAAACCATGCAGCCGCGAATTTGATCAGGACGAGCCCAGCGATTCCGCCAAGCACGACTACTATGAATTTTCCTCCGTCCATGCCGCCGAAATCACCAAGTGGTGAATCTGGAAGACCCAGTGCCAGAGCTACTGCAGCAAGAATGGAATCAATCGCAAAGGCGAGATCCGCAAGAGCAATTTTTCCTACTGTTGGCCAAAAGCCTTTGCCTGCAGCATCTTTCTTTACGTCCTCGCGAATGTTCTCGTTTTCCTTGCCGAAGCGCGCTTTGATTACGTGCTTTAACCCGAGGTATAGAAGATAAGCAGCTCCAATCGCCTGTATTTGCCAGACGTTCGCAATAAATGATATCGCAAACAGAGCGGCGAAGCGGAAAATAAAAGCCATAATGATCCCATAATTGATGGCTTTCTTCTTCTGCTCCTCCGGTAAATGCTTCGCGATAACCGCCAGAACAAGGGCATTATCCGCCGACAGCAAACCTTCCAATCCAATAAGAATCAGTAATGCCCATGCATACTCCAACCAAAGTGAATCCAACAGTACTTCTCCTCTCTATGTTTAGAATGGTGATGACAAAGTCGCCGCTTACAACTAAGTTCACTAAAGCCGTGGATTTCCCGTGTTAAGGGTTTTGATTGTACCGTTACCCTTTGACTATTCTTCCCAAAGACCTTTAAGTCATTATCTTTTCTTTTTTAGCTTGTCCGACTATAATATTCCACCTCGGGGTTGAAAAATACTGTCTCATTTCATTTATTATTATATATAAAGAACACCCTAATCAGATCTATGCTTCCTGCCATATTTTTAGCCAGCATATATGCGTGACTAAGAAAAGCCAGAGTTGGTCCCGAAATACTGGGAGCTACCACGGTCATTGAATTGAGCGATATCCTCTCGATGCTGTCAAACGGGGCAGTCCCTAACAATTGAAACCTCAGATATTATCTATGCGTATGATGGGGTATGTAACGAAAAGAGAGGGGATATTTACATTGTCCATGTTCAAACGTATGCTGGCGAGCGCCGGAATTGGTGCCGCCAAGGTTAATCTTATGCTTCATGAAGATACGGTGAGCGCTGGGGATATCATCAGCGGTGTCGTCCGGATCGAAGGTGGCCGCGTGGATCAGGAGGTCGATGACGTTTACGCTTTTGTCAAAACGCATTATGTGAAGGAACATAATAATTCAAAGACAAATGTGGAAGCAACTTTGGCCAAATTTCTGCTCGCTGAGAAGTTCACCGCAGAGGCGGACAAAGTCTATGAATTCCCCGTCTCCTTTCAGATTCCGGCTTTTACCCCGGTGACAACGGGCAGAACACCCGTGTGGATCCACACCGGCCTTGATATCAAGGAAGCGCTTGATCCGACAGATGAGGATCGTCTTCAAGTCATGCCACATCCGCATTCTGCTATTATTCTAGATGCAGTCAATCAGCTCGGATTCAGACTTCGTGAGGTAAGCTGTGAGCATGCGCCTCATTACGGCAAAATAAACGGGCTGCCTTTTGTCCAGGAGTTTGAGTTTGTCCCTACCTCCATGTTCCGCGGCCAACTGGACGAACTCGAATTCATCTTTTATCCGGATGAGAATGGCGTCAGCTTGCTGATGCAGGTCGACCGTAAGGCACGCGGGCTCGCCGGCCTGTTCGCCGAAGCGCTTGATGCAGATGAGCGTTTTGTAAGACTGCGTTTTGACCGCAGCGACCTTGCTGCAGGAGTACATCACATCGCCGATCAACTGGCTGCTACGATTCGCAGATACGCCTGAGGCTTGGTATAATCCATTAAATAGAATGGCGGCACAAGGAGTTAATCCCTGTACCGCCATTTTTCATGCTGCTTTTTTCTCTTCTTTCCCCTTCTTGCTTCCGAATGAATAGAGCACCAATAATAGAATAAACCACAGAGGTGTGAACAATAAGGCCGGACGTGTATCTTTTGCGAACAGCATAATGATGAGAATTCCGGCAAACAACGTTAAGACCACATAGTTAATAAATGGTGTAAAAGGGGCTTTGAATTTGGATTTAGCCTGTAATTCCGGCCGGGTCTTCTTATACTTGATATGGCATACGAGAACGACCCCCCACACCCAGATGAAACAAATTGCACTGATGGTGGTCACGATGCCAAAAGCCTGCCCCGGAATGATTTTACTCAAGAGCGCTCCCACGGATATGACCAGTGTGGAAATGAACAACGAGTTCCCTGGTACATGGTTTTTGTTCAGTTTGGCAAAATGAGGTGGCGCCTGATCTTTCTTGCTTAAGCTATAGAGAATCCGGCTTGTGGAGAACATCCCGCTGTTACAAGCGGAAGCGGCAGAAGTTAATACGACAAAATTAATAATCCCTGCGGCGATCGGAATCCCTACTAAACTAAATGTTTTAACAAAAGGACTCTCTGACGGATTGAGCTCCGTCCATGGGTTAATGCATAGCAGGACGAACAGCGCGCCAACGTAGAAAAATAGAATTCTTAGAGGAATTTTATTAATAGCCGATGGAATATTTTTTTCGGGATCCGCTGTTTCCGCTGCCGATACACCCACTAATTCCACACCGACGTAGGCGAATACAACCATTTGAAAGGAGAGTAAAAAGCCTGTAATTCCGTTCGGGAAAACTCCCCCATGCTCCCAAAGGTTCTTGACCGTCACAGTTCCTGCATCCGTCTTTAATCCCATCACCAGCAAAACGACCCCGGTGCCAATCAATGCGAGAATCGTGATAACTTTGATTAAAGCAAACCAAAATTCGAGTTCTCCGAAATTTTTCACATTTAATAGATTGAATCCCAATAGAATGATTAAGCAGACGATGGCAGGTACCCACTGCGGGATATCAAACCAATACTGTACATATACGCCGACCGCAATAACATCAGCCATAGCTGTCATGATCCAACAAAACCAATACGTCCAACCGGTTATGAATGCGGCCCGGGATCCAAGATAGTCTTCGGCAATATCCGTAAAAGATTGATAACCCGCTTTAGACAACAGGAGTTCTCCTAGCGCTCTCATTACAAAAAACACGGCGATACCCACGATCAAATACGTAATCATGATAGATGGTCCTGCCTGTTGGATCGCTCTACCCGAACCTAAGAATAATCCCGTACCAATGGTGCCGCCGATGGCGATGAGTTGAACATGCCGGTTTGCCAGCTCTCTTTTTAATTCTTGTTGTGCCATTACCTAGTTCCCCCTTCTGAATGCAAAACGTTAATGCCAATAAAAAAAAGAGATTGGATGTCATCCAATCTCCCGGTTCATAAGAATATTAAATAGTACTTGCCCTGCTAATAACGATCAGCATGACAAATAAATATTCAGTACTCTTCTGTCCTTTTGCCTGAGATTGTGAACCCTTCGGCGCCGCGGTTTCCCGCAGTCTCTCCAGAAGCTGCTCCTGCTATAGTGTGATCCATAGCAATCATAGCTTGCGAATTATGAAGTTAATGAAGCGGTGTTGCCTTTTGTATTTTAACATATTACTTGCGATGTGAGTATTGGGGCAGTGATATAAGTCTCTTTTTTTCAAACCACTTTTTGGGATCGGCAAATGAATTCGTAAAAATTGCCGTTACTTGTGGTAGGGCTCACCGTGCTGTCTACAACGGCGAGTTTAATGAAGGGTAGTCCATGAATATATAGGACTATCCTTTTTTTATTCCTTACAGCAAACCAAACGAGACCTATGGACAGATGGTTGAGCCGAAAATCTGTTTATTCACTTGACGGATATATCAATGATGGATATAGGAGGTAACACAGTGGCTAGAACAAGCCCCTACGAATCTGGTGAGCTTACAGAAAGTATCTTTCTGATTTTGTTGGCAACACTTGAGCCGATACATGGCTATAGAATTATGCAAGTCATTCAAGATATGACTGAGGGCAACGTCGATATCGGCCCAGCAACGATGTATACAACACTTAGAAAGTTAAAGAATGCCGGTTGGATTGCGGAAACTAGTGAGGAAGATTCGAAAATTTCATATCAAATCAGAGACGAAGATAATACTCCTCGAAAATTTCAATAGAAGAATAAGTATAGTTGAAATTGCCAAAAAGCATTTCATTAAGGAGGGTAAATAAATGGCTAAATATCGTATGAGCGGCGGATTGGCAATGGCACCGGTGAGCGATATGAATTTGCTTAAAAAAATGAGTCAAAAGGGCTGGCATGTAACCGGGATGAGGGGCATTTTCTACCGCTTCGAAAAAGGTCTGCCGCATGACTTTGATTATTCCTTGAACTTGGAGGAGCGCATAAATCCTGAAATGATGTCTTTTTACGAAGCCAGCGGATGGACACCCATTGTAGCCGAGAGCGGATATCAGATTTTTAGAGCAAAGGCAGGCTCATCTCCCATATTCAGCGATTCGGAATCCGAAATAGAGCTTCTTAGCAGGAACAGACAACAATATGGCAAGTGGTCCTTGGTTCCGATGAGTTTAATGATAGTCTTCATTATTGTAGCCAACTGGATTGAATGGGACACTTTTATTTTTACCGGGCTGGGGCTATTCATGTTTGTGTGTTTTATTTTTACGTTCCTCCCGTTCATCGGATTTAGCATATCATTGCATAGGAGGAAACGGCAGCAAGGTTAAACAATAGGCGGCAAGCTGTTGGGCCACCCTTTGCAGGAGGCCCCTTCCTTACATTAGCTTATTTTTTACACATTTGATGATTATCGTTGGAGGACTTAATCATGCCTTCATTCCCAAATATTCCATTTTTGGATATACAAGCGGACGAACACGTGGGATTTGCAGGCGGCAGAAAGAAGACACTGCTCCAGCTTTCGAACAGTTTTTTAATAACTTGAGTCTTGCAAAAACACAGATCGTCTAGCCCCAAAGGGCATACTGGTAGCGTGAAGCCAAAAATGGTGTTCAGGCGGTGAGCTTCAACCGTTTCAAAACATCGAAAAGTGGTGTTTTCGCCAATGCCTGCTCGTACACATACACGACCAGTTGTCCAAAGTAATCTTGGCGAATCCGTCTTACGACATCTCCAAACGTTAATTGGGCGTTCGTTTTTGACCATTCATAGCGCTGCAGTTCGACGAAGTTTTGTGTCAAAAATTGAATCACCCAAAACCGCTCGATCGCTTGAAACGACCACAATTGGTAGTGGTCAAAGCCCATTAAATCCTTGAAGTAACGATAGCCGGTCTCGATGTGCCAGCGTACATCATAATAGCGCAGGATGGTCACGACATCCAGACTCTTATCCGTACACAGAATAAAGAAAGGGTTCTTACCGGACTCATACGTGTTCTCCCAAGACATCAGGACGTTGACATTCTCGATATCAGCCACAGGGCCTTCGTATTGGTAAATCCAGTACGTCTCTCGATTCTCCGTGGTAACGGAACGAAGATCAGACTTTCGGACGTACTGGGAGGTAAAATCTGCTAACGATATCCGAATACCCGCAGGAGCGATCAAACGGTTGCTTTTGAGAGCCGCGATAATGTGAAATCCCTTGGCATTACAGGCGTTGACGATTTTCTCGCTCGTATACCAGCTGTCCATCAGTACGTAAACGAGCTCATCATCAGAGGCCGGATAATCCTCGATCATTTGGATGGCCAAGTCATTTTTGCTTTTGAACGGAAGATTATGCTTCTCGCAGTATTCCTTCCGAAAGTAGGGACGGAAATCCCAAGACAGGGAGAAGCCATCGGTCACCAGATGAGACGTGACGAGGCAATGCGACCATTGGCTTTTGCCATCGTCGTGAGCAAAATGAAAGTCCAAGCCTTCCATTCGTTTGGTGCTCTTGTCTTTCTTGCAACTGGTATCATCAATGATGAAGAAACCAGGGTTCGCGTGTCTCCTTTGTTCCGGCGTGATCGACGAATCCGCTCAATTAGAAATTGTATACGCCGCCGCTGAACACGGTTCTTGCACCAGGTGGATTCTTTTAGAAAACGAGTGATACAACTAAGATCCCGGTATTGTCCGGTCTGCTTTCGGATCGAAGTGATCGTTTTGCGTCCTTCTCATAACAGGATGCCGTGCATCAATGAAATCAAATGATTACGTTGCGGACGAAACAGCATCAATTGAAGAGATAAAATGAACTTGACGAGGGGCATGTACGAGGTTACCATATTCCTAGACATCTCCTTTTGGGAATTTGTGGGCGTGGTAACCAACAATTTCTCCAAATCCGGTAGATGTCCTTTTTATTTTTGCACCTTCGACAAAGGTTCTGATTTATCGTCAATTGATCTTATGGATTTACAACAAGTTTTTTGCATAACTCAAGTTAATAAGCTTGGGTCTCCCTGAAGGACAGATCGAGAGCAGATTGATTAGTAATCGACACCGTGATTCAGTGGAACAATTACTATATTTCCATTGATTGACGTTGATCCCTTCGGCTACAAGTATTCCGTGTCTCGCTGTTGTACTATTGTCTGGACTGCTTTCGATTTCCCCTAGTTCCTTAGAAAGATCAGCCAATACCCACTCAATAGACAGGTCGTTTTTTATCGCATATTCAAGTATAGTTATCATTCCAGCGACAAGTTCTCTTCGATACTGCTTCAAATACTGAACGTAATCGCTAAGAACCTCACGCCTTCCTTCCATCAAATCCACTGTATATGTATTGCCTAGAGCAAAGATCCTGAAGTCGTCTATTATATACTTCTCATTTTCCTCAACCCCTTTCATCCAAGAAAGGTTTGTGTACTTCTTAATGCAATCTCTTGATGCTTTATATTGTTTCAATTTTTGATAAGCAACCCCCTTGCAGAGTTGTGAATATTCAATGTAGTAAATCAAAGGTCTGTTATGATTGTTACAAAAATAGGAACTTACTGTTAGTTTCCCAGTAGAGCATCGCAAAGAGCCGACCTCAAATGGATCGGCTCTTTGTCTAGGCGTTGACATTTTCAAATTGGAGTAGAGTATCCATACAGCAGCATGTGGACCCGCAATTGTATCTCAATCTTAACTCATCAGATTTACACTTGCTTCTTCAAGGGAAGGAATTAGAAACTTATGATCAATAGGCGATGACATCACGATCAGGATCGTATATGTCCCATATTTGTCACACTGGTTCCCGAATGCCTCAAGTCCCTGAGTAGAGTCGGACATGACTTTTAACAGATAATTATGCTCTCCACTGATGCGATAGCATTCAACGACATCGGGATGGGCACGGCAGAAATCAAGGAAGGCATGACATTCTCTGGAGTGGAACAGCATGTAGGCAGCGGCCTGTTTTCCGATTTTTTCGGGGGAAATAATAGTCCGGTACTCCTTGATCACCCCTTTTTCCTCCATGCGCTTCACTCTTTCCGTTACTGCGGGCTGGGACAATCCGACGCTTTTCCCCAGTTCCGTCATGGAAATTCTCGCCTGGCTTTGAAGATGGAACAAGATTTGCTTATCAATAAGGTCCATTTTAGACCACTCCTTTAATTCTAAGTTTTATGGTTTGAAATACCTTGCTTTTAAATGTATTAAGTGGATTTTATCTTTATTGGCTTATGTAATCAAGTTAACTTATTTTATATAATGTACCAACAATAGTAAAGCGGAGCCAATTACTGCTTTAACTATAACGAAAGGATGTTGAGTATGCAGTATTCAAATATCATTAACCCGGACCATCTGCCGGAGCGCATCGATAACGTATTAGACCAGACATTAGCCGACAAGCGTCTGGTAGGGGCTGTCATCAAGGTAGCATTAGATGGGAAGATCATATATAGCCGCGCTGCCGGTTTTGCGAGCCGCGAGCTGAACCAGCCCATGCGGGAGGACACCTTGTTCCGGCTCGCATCGGTTTCCAAGCCCATTACCTCTGCGGCTGCTCTGGTTCTGGTGGCGCAAGGTCGCCTGAAGCTGACTGACCGCGTGGACCGCTGGCTGCCGGAGTTTCAGCCACGTCTGAAGAACGGTGAACCCGCGGTGGTGACAATCCGTCACTTAATGACCCACACCGCTGGTCTGACCTATCGTTTCTTTCAGGAAGATCACGGCTCCTATGAGCAGGCCGGGGTATCTGATGGTATGGACCAGTCCAGCATCACGCTTGAAGAGAACCTAAGACGTATCGCCTCTGCCCCGCTCCTCTATACGCCAGGCACCATGTGGAGATATTCTATCGCAACAGATGTGCTGGGGGCTGTGATTGCAAGTGTCACCGAAACCACACTCAGCGAAGCCATCCATTCACTCGTGACCCAGCCGCTCGGCATGAGTGACACCGGCTTTGTTGCCGCAGACCCGCAGCGGCTGACCACTGCTTACGCCGATGACATTCCCGGGCTGCGGCCTTTAAGCAATCCGGACAGTCTTGCATTTGTGGAAGGCACGGCAGGCTTCCGCCTTGCCCCCGACAGGGCGCTCGACCCTGCCGCTTATCCTTCCGGGGGAGCCGGTATGGTAGGCAGCGCCGGGGACTTCATGCAGCTGCTGGAAACCTTGCGCAAGGGTGGAGCACCTCTGCTACCGGAAACCCTGGTCCGCGAAATGACCACCAATCAGATTGGTGATCTGCCCATGCCCTTCTGGCCAGGGCGAGGTTTTGGCCTGGGGATCACGGTGCTTAAAGACCCTATTGCCGCAGACACTGCGGAATCCCCTGGTACATGGCGCATGGGCGGCACTTATGGTCATTCATGGTTCGTTGATCCCAAGCAGCGGCTAAGCGTGGTCGCCTTCACCAATACCGCGCTGGAAGGGATGTCCGGTCCGTTTACAGTAGACCTGTGCAATGCCGTCTACGGCAGATTGGGCAAATCATGAACGACACAAGGGAGGGGTTCGAAATGAGCAGCAGCACAGCTTCTTCTTCACAGCAAGTCTCCCGTGCTTCTGCCTCCGGGCGCCTTCCCTGGGCCGGATTGCTTGCTCTGGCTATGACGGGGTTCATCTGTATCCTTACCGAAACGATTCCCGCCGGATTATTGCTCCAGATCAGTAAGGGGCTTGGCGTGACGGAGGCCATGGCGGGTCAGCTAGTTACCCTGTATGCCCTGGGCTCGCTACTCGCCGCAATTCCTTTGACCACCGCAACACGCGGGTGGAGACGGCGTCCCTTGCTGCTGATATGCATCCTTGGGTTCCTAGTATTCAATACCGTCACTACGTTCTCTTCGAGCTATACCCTAACGCTTGTAGTTCGTTTCTTCGCGGGCGTATCCGCAGGTGTCCTATGGGGAATGATCGCAGGCTATGCCCGCCGCATGGTGCCTGAGCAGTTGAAGGGGCGCGCTATGGCCGTTGCCATGGTAGGAACGCCTCTTGCGCTGGCGCTCGGTGTTCCTGTCGGAACCCTTTTGGGTGACCTTGCCGGCTGGCGCAATGTCTTCGGAATCCTGTCGCTGCTCGCTCTTCTGCTGACCGTTTGGGTACTCTGGAAGCTGCCGGACTATCCGGGAGAGGCCGCAGACAGACGGCTCCCACTCCACAAGGTCTTCGCTATCCCGGGAGTGCGGCCGATATTGTTTGTCGTACTGGCCTGGGTACTGGCCCACAACATCCTGTATACCTATATTGCACCGTACCTTACCCAGGCCGGGCTTGCCGGGCGTGTGGACTTAGTGCTTCTAATCTTCGGCGTTACAGCGCTGCTTGGCATCTGGTTGACCGGGGTCTGGATTGACCGCCACCTGAGACTGCTGGTTCTGATCAGCCTCACTGCATTCGCCTTGGCGGCTATCCTGTTGGGTCTAGGCAGCAGCCAACCATTCGTGATCTATCTGGTGGTTGCCGTGTGGGGCTTAACATTCGGAGGAGCGGCGACGCTGTTGCAAACAGCAATTGCTGTAGCTGGAGGGGCAAGTGCGGATGTGGCTCAATCGATGCTTGTGACAGCATGGAATCTGGCCATTGGCGGTGGCGGTGTGGCCGGTGGAATTCTTCTCGAAACAACGGGTGTCATGTCGTTCCCGTGGGCGTTGAGTGTCCTGTTAGCCTTTGCGTTTCTGGCGGCCTGGCGCAGCAAGTCACACGGATTTCCTTCTGGAAAGTGAAATGAACAGCAAAGGGGCGTCCCATGAATAGGACAGCCCCTTGTTGGTTTCTCAATTCCGGCAAATGGACGGGGCTTTTACTATATCCGGACACAAGTACCCTTCTCATCTCACCATCGTATATTTCAATCAATGCCCCACAAGGAATACCGCAAGAAACTTGCCCCTACTTATGATACGGTTCACCGCGATTTATCTTCACCGCGCGATAAATCTGCTCGGTGAGGACCAGGCGCATGAGCTGGTGGGGCAGCGTCATGCGCCCGAAGCTCATGCGCTGCTGCGCGCGGCGCATGACGTCATCGGAGAGCCCGTGGCTCCCTCCGATGACGAAGACGACATGGCTCGTCCCGTAGGTGCCGAGCCGGTCAATTTCTGCGGCAAGCTCTTCCGAGCTCCATAGCTTGCCGTCGATCGCGAGCGCAATAACATGCGCCTCGCTCTTCACATGCGCGAGGATCCGTTCGCCCTCGCGCGCTTTAACCAACCCTACCTCTGCTTCGCTCAGAGAGTCGGGTGCCTTCTCATCCGCCACCTCAATAACTTGGAACTTGAGGTATGGCGTAAGCCGTTTGGCATACTCTGCGATGCCGTCGATCAAATACTTTTCCTTCAATTTGCCTACGCCGATAATTTGAATTAACATACATGCCCCCACTTGATTAACTTTATATTATTGTTCCGTTACAGTTTTTCGTTACAGTGTTCTCTTACGGTTACCTTAATGTTTTATCCTACTCCACGCTCTTCCCCAGCCGCTCCAAAATCCTTCTTTTACGATACAGCATATGTGCGGTCTCCGCGACCTCCTCCAGCGCTTTTCGGTTCGTATAAGCGCCGAAAAACATTCCCGCTACCGGAATGGCCTGCAGCATTTTCTTCAGACCCCAGTTGTCGCGGTAGACGGTAATGACCTCTCGCCAGCCTTGTATTTTTGAGATAGCTGCATTTGTACCTGCCGAGATATCACCGTCTCCACCGGTCTGCAAATTCAGCTCTTCAAGGATCGCCCGCTTGCCCACGATGTCCGACATGGCAAACTGCATAACCTTCACTGTAAATATTCTTTCCGTTTTATCTGTAGGATCATAACCATAACATAGGCCAATCTCCTGAATAACCTTCAAAGATAAGCCCAGGGTAGCCGGAATATCGGCAGCAAGGGTGAACAAACCGCCAATGCCCGTGGTTGCTCCCTGTGCGGTTGCAAACTTCCGGCGGCTCCGCGATAGCTGAAGCGAGGCGGAGTCCATAACAGACAGAGGATATGGTCCTAAATCCGGTCCTCCAGCAGCTTGGCTGTGGGCAGCCATAAGAGACCCCACTTTTCGCCCGGCTACCAGATAATTGCCGCCGTTTTGGATGTATCCGCCCAGCTCGTCCAATAGCAGACCTATTTTGTCGCTGATGAATTTAGGCGTAATCTTGTCGAGCAGCTTGAACGGGAGGCGGGTTATGCGGTCCCAGATCATTAATTGGTTCTGCTCCTTCTCCCACCTTGTTACCTCGGCAAGTTCTGCACGCAGCTGTGCTGGTGTCTCCAAATGTGCGGCCGTATCAATGGTTTTCGTCATATGAATACCTCCTGGTCTGGTCTGTTTTTCTTCAATGATTTCCGAACCGATGTTATTGTTAATTACCCAATTGGCAGCCTATCCAAAGATAGAAAAAGCACCCGCAATTTACACGGATGCATGAGATTCCGCAGAATCTTGAGACTTGTACGCCAAAAACCTCTATAAACAACAAAAGGACGTAGGCCACGTCCCTTTACATTATCATCTCATAGTAGTCAGACCACCAGATACTCCGCATTTTTATCACATTCCGCGCACTTCGCCGGCGGGTCCCAGTCAGAGAACTCTGTCTCCTTCAAATCCACAATGTCGGGTGCATCCTCATACTCGTCCACAAACATATCAATGGCCAATTCCACATGTTCCTTACACACTACATACATTCAACCAAGCATCCCTTTCTGTGCCGCTGCGGCGTAATACTCCTTCTATTGTTCTACCACACTTCCATGGAAAAGGAAACTCCCCTCTATAACAGGCTGCACAAAAAGACTCCTCCACCCCGATCCAGGGGCCGAAGGAGTCTTGCATATTTACTCACCCAGAAATGCCTCCGGACGATCCAGCTCATACAATCTGCGATACCTCGGCTCCCGTTCCATCAGCTCGGCATGTGTGCCGCGAATTTCCACAGCTCCATTTTCCATGAAAATAACTTCGTCCATCTGCTCCGCACCCACGAGATGGTGGGTTACCCAAACCAGTGTTTTACCAGCCATCGCTGCAAAAATCGTACTCAGCAGCTCACGCTCTGTCCGCGGGTCCAGCCCTACCGTTGGCTCGTCCAGCACAACAATAGGGGTCTTCTGCAGCAGGATACGGGCCAGCGCAATCCGCTGCCGTTCCCCGCCGGAAAAACGTTGTCCCGCTTCACGCACCGGTGTGTTGTAGCCCTCCGGCAGTGAGGAGATCAGCGTATCCAGCCTCGCCAGCATCCCAGCTTCCTTGACGTCTTCGGCCGAAGCCTCAGGGTCACCCAGACGGATATTATTGGCTACCGTAGTATCGAACAAATGCGGACTCTGGTTCAGCACCGAAATAATCGCAGGAATTTTGTCACCATAAGCGGCAGCGTCGATTCCATTAATAACAGCCGATCCGGCGGAAGGCTTAATCACACCTTGGATGACCTTCAAAAGCGTGGATTTACCGGCACCGCTGCGGCCGATGATGGCGATTTTTTTACCCTGCGGAATGTCGAGGGTCAGATCACGGATCGACCAGTCTTCACTTGTACCATAACGGTATCCGGCATTTTTCAACTGAATGTGAGTGCCTTGTGTATGCATAGCCGCCACAGCCGCTTCAATGGTTTCACTGCGGACTCCATTAACCGTTTCCGTTTCTATTGGCAGCCGCGCCGCTTCCGTTCCATTCCTCTTATCCGCCTCCACACCCGACAGACGCTCCAGTGAGTTGCGGTACTGCGGAATCTTCTCTACGGCATCCGAAACCGGCAGAAAAGCATCCGCCACCGGAAATACAACCAAGACAAAAGCCGCAATCAGCGTACCTGCAATGGCTCCGTCTGCGTACTCTCCCGCAGCCCAGTATAGCAGCGAAATTACGCCGATACCGACAATCGCCTGCCCGATGAACATGCGCAGTCGTGCCCAGCTGCGCAGGGCAGCATCGGTACGGGCTACCATTTTCTCATCGGCATCATAAGTCTCCACGAACTGGCTTTGCCGTCCGCTGATCACCCAATCGCCCATGCCGAGCACGGCGTCCGTCAGCTTTTGATAGAGGCGGTTTCGCTCCTGCTTCACTTCCCGCTGACGTTTTTGCGTAATCAGCAGTGAAATAAGCGGCAGCACCACAACCAGCACAAGAATATACAGCGCCATCAGCAGCGCAAAGGCAATATCGAACGTCCCCAGCGAAATGACCGCAGCGGCATAAATCAGCAGCGCGATCACGCTTGGAAATACAGTGCGCAGATATACATTTTGCAAATATTCAATGTCGTCGGCAAGCATGCCGAGAATATCTCCTGTACGGAAACGCGACGATAGGAACAGCGCCTGCGGCTCCAGTATGTTGTACAGACGGACACGCATTTTGGAGAGAATACGAAGGATCGTATCATGCCCCACCAGTCGCTCCACATAGTGGATGACGGCCCGGCTCGTCCCGAACGTGCGAACTCCAACAATCGGCACATAGATCATTAAGATATTTTCAGGCGGTATGGACGCTTTCGAGATTAGAAACCCAGACGTATACATCAGTGAAGAGGCCGAAAAAACAGTCAACGCCCCCAGCGCGATAATAAGCACAAAACGCCAGAAATACGACGATACATAAGGAGCAAACCATCCTTCACGTTTCAATGGATTCCCTCCAATTGTGCTTGAATCAGCTCATAATATGCACCCTTGCGGGCGATTAGCTCCCGGTGGGTACCGATCTCCGCGACTTGTCCCTGCTGCATCACAATAATGAGATCCATATCAATCATCCAATGCAGGCGGTGCGTAGCTAGAAAGACAAGCTTCCCTGCAAAAAGCGGCAGCATCGTTTCCTTCAGCTCATACTCCGTCTCAATATCGAGATGAGCTGTCGGCTCGTCCAGCAGCATAATCGGACGGCTGCTAAGCAGGGCACGGGCCAACGCAACGCGCTGCTCCTGTCCACCGCTTAGCGAGCGGCCGCCGCCGCCGATCATTTCATCCAGTTCATTCGGCAGTGAGGCCACCAGCCGCGATAATCCGGCTGCATCCACCACTCTGCCAACGTCCTCTGTAGAAGCTTCCGGATAATAAAAACGCACATTATCCGCCAGCGTACCGCTGAAGATATACGGCCTCTGCGGGATATAGGAGGTTTGCTTCCGCCAGGCCTCATCCGTCAAGCCGCTGACAGTCACCCCGTTGACCGTAATGCTTCCCGATGTAGGGTGCAAGAAGCCGCCGAGCAGATCCACCAAAGTGGATTTACCCGCGCCGCTCTCCCCGATAATGCCGATTTTGCCGTAACCTTTGAATTGCAGGCGAACGCCTTCCAGCGACGAAAGGCCGCCTTCTTCATATTTTACGCCGACTTCATTCAGCGAAAGCACGCTGTCTTTGTGCCACACAAACACAGACTCCGGAGGTCGTGCCAAATCAGAGCTCTCCTTACCGTCCTTCTCCAGCACCACAGCCTTCACCGTATCCCGGTCAATGATGCTCTTCATCGCCTCACCCGCTTCCTTCCCATCCAGCGTAGCATGGAAATCCGCACCCACAAGCCTTACCGGCAGGAAATATTCCGGCGCAAGGATCAGAATCGTCAGACCGGTAACCAGCGTCATCTGTTCGTTAACAAGCCGCACTCCCAAGCTGACAGCTACAGAAGCCACTGACAGCATGGTGAAAAAGTCCAGCGCAAATGAAGATAGGAACGCCACGCGCAGCGTCCGCATGGTAGCCGACCGGTAACGGTCGCTTACTTCGGCAATGCTCTTGCTATGGCTGCGGCTGCGCCCCAGAAATTTCAGCGTTTCCAGTCCGCGCAGCGAATCGACAAAGTGATTGGACAATGTGCGGTAAGATTTCAGCTGGCGATCCATCTGCTTGCGCGCAGTCATCCCGATCAGGATCATAAAGACAATAATAATCGGCATTGTTACCGTAAGGATAATGCCGCTCATGGTATCTTGAGTATAGACATAGAACAGCAGCAGGACAGGTGTAACCGACATCCCTACCATCCGTGGAATAATCAGCTCCAGGTACGTGCGGAATTTCGTAACACCTTCCAATACAAGCGTAACCAGATTCCCGGTTCCTCGGTCGACAGCCATGCGGGGTCCCAGCTGGAACAGCTTGTCCATCATTTCCTTTCGCATACTGCTGCCTGTCGCTTCCGCAAAGCGGTAAGAGACACGGCTCATCAGCATTGCACACGCATGGCGTACAAGAAACGCAAGAAGGAACAACAGCGCAGTGCCCCATTGTTCCTTCAGCGGTTCTCCCGCAAACAGCGCAGAGATGACTTCTGCCAGCCCTTTCGCCAGCAGAAGAATGGACAGGCTTTGCACCAGGGTAAGGAAGCCCACGATCAGGAAGACCGGCTTTACTCCTTTATACCCAAGCAAATTTTTATCCATTAATATTCAAGATGCTCCTTCTCGTGAACACGTTTGTGAAAGATAAAGTAACTCCAGATCTGATATCCCAGTACGAACGGCAGCAGCGACAGCGCGACAATCGTCATTACTTTCAGTGAATAGGGCCCTGAGGCCGCATTCGTGATGGTCAGATTAAAGGCTTGATCAATCGAGCTGATCATCACCCGAGGGAACAGCCCGATGAAGATCGAGGCTACCGACAGGGCCATCACGGCTCCGGTCATTCCAAAGGCGAGACTATCCTTCTTCTTCGTCATGAAATAGCCTGCAAGGACGTAAGCAATAATACCCAATAGTACTACAATCAGAAGCAGCGTACCACGTACTTCAAATACATCTGTCATGAAATAAGTCATGATCACAAAAGCAAACAATAATGTGGCCAGCGGAAGCAGCAATTTCTGAGCCAGCTTGCGCGCCCGTACCTGCAGGTCGCCAATCGTACGAAGGGTGGTGAACATAAGTCCGTGAACCAGGCATAGCAGGACTACCGTTACACCCGCTACTACTGTGTACACATTGACAATATCCGTAAATCCTGCGTACATCTCCATATCCGCATCAATCGGCAAACCTTTGATGAAGCTTGCGAAGACAACAGCCAGCAAGAACGGCGGCAGGAAGCTGCCGAAGAAGATGCAGGCATCCCAGGTTCTTTTCCAGGCCAGCGAATCTCGTTTGCCTCTGAATTCAAAGGCTACACCGCGGGCAATCAGAGCCAGCAAGGCGAATACAAAAGGAATATAAAATCCGCTGAACAGCGTTGCATACCAGTTAGGGAAGGCGGCGAACATCGCGCCTGCACCCGTCAGCAGCCATACCTCATTAGCATCCCAGAAGGGTCCGATCGAGTTGATCAGAACCCGGCGCTCCGTATCATTCTTGGCCAGGAACTGTGTTTCCATCCCTACGCCAAAGTCGAAGCCCTCCAGAAAGAAAAATCCTATAAAAAGCACCGCAATCAGCACAAACCACAATTCATTAAGAGATAGCATGGAATCCCTCCTTGTTATATGGATCATGCGATTCGCCGTGATCGTTGTCCATGTTATAAGGGCCTTTGCGGATGACTTTGATGAACAAGCCAACCAGCACTGCTCCAAGTATTGCGTAAATAGCGGTAAAAGCAATTACCGAGAAGAGCACCTGACCGCTCGTTACATTAGGCGATACACTGTCCTTCGTCTGCATCAGACCGAAGACGGTCCAAGGCTGGCGCCCGAATTCTGTCATCACCCAACCCGCCGTATTGGCAATAGGAGGAAGCAGCAAGCCCCAGAACATCAACCGCATAAACCAGGTGTTCGGACGGTCCATTTGTTTGCGCCACATGAGATACACTGCATACATAGTAAGCAGAATCATCGCCGTACCTGCCAAAATCATAATCCGGAAACTCCAGAATGTCGTTCTTACCGGCGGGATATAATCCCCGGGACCGTATTTCTGCTCATACTCCGCCTGCAGCTCATTCATCCCTTTAACTTCACCGGAAAATTTACTATAGGAGAGGAAGCTGAGCAAATAAGGAACTTTGAATTCCCCGGTACTCATTTTATTCTCCGAATCAATATTCGCCCACACTGTCCAAGGCGCAGGGTCGCCGCTCTTCCCCCACAGACCTTCGGAAGCCGCCATCTTCATCGGCTGGGTTATGACCAAGTACTGTGCCTGCGTATGTCCGCTGGCAGCTACACCAATAGAGGAAATAACGCCTACAATGGCCGCAATTTGAAACGATTTCTTAAAAAAAGAAATATCCTGCTTCTTGAGCAGCTTATATGCACTGATGCCCGTTACAAGAAACGCGCCTGTTGCATAGGCAGCGAGTACAGTATGCGGAAATTCCACCAGCAGTTGTCCGTTAGTAATCAGAGCCAAGAAATCATTCATTTCTGCCCGGCCATTATTCATCGCAAAGCCTACAGGATGCTGCATAAAGGAATTGGCCGCCAGAATCCAGAATGCGGATAACATGGTGCCGAGCGCCACCATCCAGATGGACAGCAGATGAATTTTTTTGGACACCTTGTCCCAGCCAAAAATCCACAAGCCGATAAACGTTGATTCCAGGAAAAAAGCCAGCAGCGCTTCAATCGCAAGCGGAGCCCCGAATACATCACCGACAAAGCGTGAGTAGTCGGACCAGTTCATGCCGAACTGAAATTCCTGCAAGATCCCTGTCACTACGCCTACTGCAAAGTTAATGAGGAACAGCTTGCCCCAGAACTGTGCCATTCTCTTGTACTCTTCATTGCCTTTTCTTACATACATAGTCTCCATAATTGCAATCAAGAGCGCCAGGCCGATCGATACCGGCACAAAGAAATAATGAAAAATCGTCGTTGACGCAAATTGAATACGCGACAGCATCACTGTATCCATATTTCTCCCCTTCCTTCTCCCTAATTCGTAATCCTATTTTGTCAAAAATTTAAAAATAAAAGTGTGACATTTATCACATACAACATCTGATTTCGGGGTGAAAAATAATAATTTTGTGACAAAAGTCACAATTCGACAGAAAAATCGCAAAAAAATAAGACGGTTTAACCGTCTCATAGTTGAATGTGAATCTATATAAACTTTGCCCACAAAGGCGTTGGTTAGGTAATGGAAATACCCTTCTTCAGCGACTTGAGATCGCCATTCGAATTAAGCAATATTGGAAGCATCTTCATGCTTCGTTCCATTGGGGAGTCACAGAGACGGCAAGAAGGCGCATGCTCAAATGCGAAATTATCCCTCATCCATCCATTACATCCATCACTGGTACAGGCCCATATTGCGGTATTTTCTTCCGGTATTTCCTCCAAAGGCTTCTTCCGGTAGTTCATTGCCGTTCCTCCCTTCCTTTATGTCACAAGTTGATTAACAAAATAAAAAAAGACCGTCCCAACTTTCACAAGCGGGGACGGTGCCTTCTATTATTACAGTTTTACAACGTTCTCGGCTTGTGGTCCACGGTTGCCTTGAACAACGTTGAATTCAACGCGTTGGCCTTCGTCCAAAGTTTTGAAGCCGTCGCCAGTAATTGCGCTGAAGTGAACGAATACGTCGCTTCCGCCTTCAACCTCGATGAATCCGAAACCTTTTTCTGCGTTGAACCATTTAACTGTACCTGTTTGCATGTGTGTTACCTCCACAAATTTAAATTAATATGTTCTTTTTATCTTCAAACAAAGAAAAAATTCACACATTGAAAAGGGTTTTATTTATTCAATAACAGCCCTTTTCAATAGGGAAATTTACATCATCAGCTGTATGAGTATTTTCATATTACCACACCTCTGATTCAAAGGCAAGCTGTCCTATCCGAATTTCTCCGTTTCTCCCCATAAAAGGCTGACTTCCCAATGTAAGGGTTATCAGCCTCCCTAAACATGACTTCTACATTAGTATATACTGCTTTAATCATTTTTATTCCTGCGGTTTCTCCTGAAGGGTTACAGAAACTTGTTTCATGACTCCATTCCGGTAAAAGGTGATCTTCAGCTTGGACCCGATCTCCGTATGATCATACAAATACTTGCGCAGGGATAGCGTTGAGGTAATCTCCTGGCTGTCAAACTTCGTTATCACATCATTGAACTTGAGACCTGCATCTTTAGCCGGTCCAAGGGCATCCAGAACAACGGCTCCTTCTTTAACGCTGTCCGGCAGGTTCAAATTCTTACGCTGTTCCTCATCAAGCGGTACATAAGGATTATTGAGATCAACGGAGTATACGCCCAGATAAGAGCGGGCAATCTTGCCTTTTTCCGTGAGTTCATCGGCTGTTTCAAGGACATGGTTGGCCGGAATGGCAAACCCCAGTCCTTCTACGCCCGTATCGGATATTTTCATTGTGTTAATTCCGATGACCTGGCCGTTCAGATCAACCAAAGCCCCGCCGCTGTTGCCTTCATTAATAGCAGCATCGGTCTGAATGACCTCCTGCTCCCAGTCATATACACCATCCTGGTTAAGCGATACCGGAATCGTCCGTTCTGTATAGCTTACAATCCCGGAGGTGAGTGTATCCCCTAACCCAAGCGGATTGCCAATCGCAATAACGGTCTCTCCGAGACGCAGCTTGGAAGAGTCACCGATTTGCGCCACCGTAGTAATGCCTTTAGCATCAATGGAAAGTACTGCAATATCGGTTACTTTATCTGCGCCGACCAGTTCCGCCTTGCGGGTCTCGCCATCCACTGTGACTACTTCCAGCTTACCGGCTCCTTCAATCACATGATTATTGGTAATAATGAAGGCTTTGGCATCTGTCTTTTTATATATAACACCGGATCCGAGTGCGGACTCATCCAGAATATTCTGCTCCTCTTTATCCTCTTTATGGTTGATAATACTTACTACTGCCGGACGTACCATAGCAGCAGCCTGAATAATGCGGTCGTAGGGATCACCGCTGCTCGGAGTAATATTCTGAATCAAGGCAGGTTCCGCTGCCTGTTCTTGTATCCACTGTCCTGTAACCAGGCTGAAAAGAAGAACTGCGACTACTGCACTAATCAAGGAGCTAATCGCGGAAACTTGTAGAGTGGACAGACTTTGGCGCGATTTCCTCGGCCAGCCGTGGGTTGAAGATGCCTTCGATGCCTTACGCATTCTGCGTCGAGATACTTTGGTTGAATAAAAATCATCATCAAACAGTCCCACCGGAAATCCTCTCCTCTCTATTTCTACCCTCTTATAGACTCCCAAGAGCACTAAAAGGTTTCACTATAGGCATTCTCAAATTCTTTTAATATGGAATATTTCACTTCTCATAAGACTACAATAGTAGAAAACATATGTTTCAAGACGATACTTCTCTATATGATTGTATCACAGGCCGCAGCCGGGACGTTATTTTTCTAAAGTAAAATTTATGCATAATTATGGGGATCATAGGGTCAGAGCTAATAAAAGGAGGACGCATTATGGATTCTTTTTCAACAAGTCTTGATCTGGTGCAGTTTATCGGCAAGCTGGGTGATTTGAAAGACGAGCATTATCATATGACACTTACCATCAGTGCAATGGTTGAACTGCTAATCGACAAAGGTCTGATCTCCCGCCAAGAGCTGGAACGCAAGACTGCCGAGCTTGACGGACTTATGACTGGCTCACCATATCCCATGGCGTAGGACGGTCATAGTAGGTGTCACATAGTTTGAACTCACTGTCTTTGAAGAAGCAGCCCATGTCCTCCATAGCACTGCGGACTGACAATTTAGCCAAATCCATCATATTATGATCCCTGCTTAGATGGGCTAGGTAGGTCCGTTTCGTACGTCCGGTAAGAATCTCACTTAGCGCTGCGCCGGCAGCATCGTTGGACAGATGGCCCATGTCTCCCAAGATACGACGCTTGGTGTTCCATGGATAACGTCCCATCCGTAGCAGCTCAATGTCGTGGTTGGCCTCCAGTACCAGTACATCGGCATCCGAAATCGCCAGCTTTACCTTTTCACTGACATATCCCAGATCCGTAGCCACGCACAACTTCTCCTTGCCGTCATAAAAATTATACCCCACAGGCTCAGCCGCATCATGGGAAATCGCGAACGACTCTACACGCATACTGCCAAAGTCTCTATGTTGACCGGTCTCCAGGACCATGCGGTTATGTTCTTCTATTTTACCAACCCCCTTTTCAATCGCCCCCCAAGTATTGGTGTTGGCATAGATCGGAAGGTCGTATTTGCGCGCCATCGCTCCAAGTCCTTTAATATGGTCGGAGTGCTCGTGGGTTACCAAAATACCGTCTATATCCCCGCCTGATAACTCGCGCATACTGAGCAACTCATCAATCCTTTTCGCGCTAAGTCCCGCATCTATCATAAGTGTGGTCTCTCCGTTGCGTACCACCGTAACGTTTCCGGTAGATCCGCTGGACAGTACTGTAAATGAAATCCCCATAATTCCTTGCTCCTTTTACTCCGTTGTCTTCGGACTGATGATATCCGCACTGATGCCATGCACATAATATGATTTTCCATTCTCCAGCATGAAGCGCCACATCGGAGCGGCCACCTGGCTCTCGGAGTTAAACAATTCACCATAATAACCAAGCTGAATATCGGTGACCACCGTATCCGGCGCAAAATACTTCTCAATCAGACTGCTCAGCGCCTGGGAAGCCGGAAGGACTTTCTGAACCTCTTGGCTGCTGCTGGTCCCAATCTCAATCTGCGGCCGGCGGTAAGCTACAATCTTCTGGTTGCTGTTGATTAGCTCCAGACTCACTCTGAACAGTGGCCACTGCTTCTGAACCAGCGGATGGAGCACAAACTTGCCAACCTCGCTCTCCTGCGAATCAAGCCTATAGCCCGCGATATCGGGAATCTGGCTTTGCAGCTCGCTGCTTAGCTCGGAGAAAGAGGAATAGATCAGCTTGCTGTCTATCGGCTGCACCAGCGGCACAGGCTGTTGATCCAGCTCTTCACCCGAGTATCGGTAGGTGATATCAGGCAGCTGCGGTGTGGCAGCCGGGATCGGACCGAGCACGCGAATACCCTTCTGCTCCATAATCTGCTGGGTCTCTTCGGAGAGGGAGGTGAAATCAAGGTTGGCGCTGACCTGATCGCGCAGATCCACCCACAGCTGATAGCACAGCAGCAGATTCAGCAGTAAAAAAGCGTAGATCAGCACATTTTTGGCTCTTCCCCAATCCATACCCCATCCTCCTCAACTTGTTAATTCAGTGTAAGCACAGTCCCGTCACTGAGCGTAACCTTCCATACCGGATGCAGCTGCAGCTTGTCCCCCTTGACCACAGGGACATAGGCGGGTGCCAATTCCTTCACGGACGAGGCTTTGCCGATTTGAGCCAGTTGGTTTTTCAGCGTTTCCCCTCCAGACAGCTCTACCACTTTTTTTACGGCTTTAGTCTCATCAACGTACATCAGGGAACGTTCATATGAGGATACCGTGCCCTGCTGCAGATCCAGATTTATTACACCATACCGGAGCTGCGGTTTGTTCATGATCGGATAGGAGCCGTAAGGATAGGAGCCATAATATTGCTGGAAGGAAACGAGCCTTTCCTGATTTCCCTCTTCGGCCGATGCCATCTGTTCCCCGGTTCCATCCTCCGATGCTTCAAGACGGTAAGAACCGTTCCAGCCGCCATGCTGGTTCACGAAATCCACAGCTTCCAGAGCATCTTTGGCCGGCGTACTCTCCCCAGCGGGCAATGCGGCAGGATCGCTGTAGCTCATCCAATTCTGCTCCTGATCGACCTGCAGACTGCGTTTGCTGTCCGTATAGATTTCCGAGCCGTCTTTTTCACGAATATACCTTGTGCTTCCGGCATCGAAGAAGAGGCTGCTCTGCATCTGCCCGATGGTATACATGCCCGAAGGGATTTCCGCTTCCACTACTGATACATTGCTGTCAGGCACATAATAATCACCGTTGACCGTCGTATAGGAGGTCCAATTCTTGCCGAAATCCACATGCTGCTGCACATCCTGTACCGTAAGATCGGCTTTTGCCGCTTCGTACACGATATCTCCCCTTGTACTGAAGAAGATGGCATGCGCTTTGGAGTCATTCTTCAGGTTGTAGATCCAGATCCGGTCAATGCTTTCCCCGGCGAACAGGGAATCGGGCGACAGCTGCATGACTCTCTGCAGCAGCGTTACAGGAATACCTGCTCCGAAGCTCAGCTCAATGCCCGGATTCTCACTGCGAAGCTTGGCCCAATCAAAATCCTGCACAGACCGCCGCTGAAAGCTTTCAAAGCCGCGTCCTTTCAGTCGGTTAAGGATCAAGTTATAGAAGGTTGAGCTGGGGTAGAACAAGGTGTGTTTGTTATCACCCATATGAATAATCATTTGGTCAGGGTAAAGCAAATTCTCAACTTTCTCTTCCGGACCCATGTTATCTGTCTTTACATACAGGTTCTTCGAAAGGACCGCGGTATCACTGCCCGGGAGACGGTAAATCAAATAATAACTCTCGATAAGACTGCTGAGCACCAGCAGGGCAAGTATCCAAGACTTTATTCTTTCCTTCACGCCTGCCCCCTCCTTTGCTCGTCCAGAGGCAGCGTAAAGGTTACCTTTGAGCCTTGGTCCAGTTCAGATTGCAGGGAGATGGAGCCCCCATGCGCTTTCACAATTTCCCGGGCAATGGACAGACCCAGTCCGGTTCCGCCCATGTTCCGGGAACGTGCCTTATCGACGCGGTAAAAGCGTTCAAATATACGCTCGATATCTTTCTTAGGGATACCTATCCCGGAATCCCGGACGGAGATTGCCAGCATTCCTTCCTCATTACGGCAGGCCTCCAGTTCAATCTTGCCGCCTTCCGGTGTATACTTCAGCGCATTGGAAACGAGATTGCCGAGAACCTGGTCGATTTGGTCCCGGTCGAGCCAGGCACTTGAGATCCCCCGGCGGACTCTCGTACTAATATCAATACGTTTTTGCCGAATTTGAAAGGAAAAGCGGTCGGCCACATCCTCCAGCATCTCGGCAATATCGGTCTGCTGGATGCGCAGCCGCGCTTCCTTGGAATCCAGCCGTGACAGGTGGAGCAGGTCTGTTACCAATCGGATCATCCGCTCCGTTTCATTGCGGATAACTCCTACAAAACGTGCAGCAAGCTGCGGATCATCCAGCGCCCCGTCATCCAGCGCCTCCGCATAGCTCTTGATCGTCGTAAGCGGTGTACGCAGCTCATGGGATACATTGGCTACAAACTCGCGGCGGGATTCCTCCAGATTCTCCTGATCCGTCACATCCTGCAGCACGGCAATGGTACCGGCTATACCGCCTTCCCGGCGGTGAATCGGGGTAAAGGTCACCCGCACAATGTTAGGATCCTCGCTTCCATGATGGGACAGCCGCAGCAGCGACGACTGGGCATTGCCTCCGGACAACGCTCCGGCCTGCTCGGGATCCAGACCCAGCAGCAGTTCAAGCGGCGCCCCTTCCGGCAGCGGCCCTTCCTCGCCAAGCATTAGCGCCGCACGCCGGTTCATCAGAATAACGATCCCGCGTTCATCGGTCGCTACTACACCATCACTCATATTCGTCAGAATAGAAGCGAGCTTCTCCTTCTCTTCCTCATTTTGCGAGAGTGCTTCCCGCAGTCTTCCGGTCATATAATTGAACGCCTGGCTCAGCTGTCCGATTTCATCATTGCCGAATACCGGCATTTTCCGGTTGAAACGGCCTTCCGCAACAGCTGTGGCATGGCGGGTCATTTCCTTGATAGGCTGCGTAATCGTGTGGGCAAGGATAACACCCAGCACAGCCGTAAGCGCGAGCGCCAGCAGCAGGCCGGAAATAAACACTCTGTTGATCCGGCTCATCGTAGCATACAAATCCTTCATATCCGCAGCGATATAAATGGCGCCAACAATTTTGCCCCCGGAGACCACCGGCTTGGCCACTACCTTCTTCCGCACATTATCATCGCCAATGATATATTCCTCGTTATCACTAATCCCCTGCAGGGCACGGCTTACCACCGTTTGCGTGTTGCGTTGTCCCACGTAGTCGTTCTGTGAGGGAACGGAGGTTGTGATAATTTTACCGCTGGCATCAAGCACCTGAATCTCGGCACCGTTAATGTACAGATTGTTCACCATCCCGCGCAGGCTGTCCACCGATGTCTCATCATCGGACGTTGCCGTTTCACTGCCAAACTTGTCCGCCGTCAGAATAGACAGCATCTCGGCCCGGGCTTTGAGATCCTTTGTAAAGTTCTCGGTTAATGAATTTTTCATCGAGCTCACAAAATAAACGCCAATCAGCTGCATGGCAATCAGAATCAGCAGCACGTAAATAATAATAAGCTTGGCCTGTATCGTCCGAAAAAAGGACAACCTCTTCATCACAGCCCTCCGCTTTTGGGATTATGCATCAAGTAGCCAAGTCCGCGCCGCGTAAAAATATATTCCGGTTTGCTCGGATTCTCCTCGATTTTCTCCCGCAGCCGCCGAATCGTCACATCCACTGTCCGTACATCACCGAAATACTCGAAGCCCCATACCGCCTGGAGCAAATGCTCCCGGGTCATCACCTTGCCGGCATGCCGGACCATATAGTAGAGCAGCTCGTACTCACGGTGCGTCAGATCAAGAGGCTCCCCGTCCTTGTATACCATATACATATCCGTATCTATAAATAAATCGAAGTGATAAATCCCCTGCTTGCTTTCCGCAGGTTCACTGAAGGTCTCCGCCGGGGTCGGCTTGTTCTGCCGCCGCATCTGTGCTTTTACACGGGCCAGCAGCTCACGCGTACTGAACGGCTTCGTCACATAGTCATCGGCACCAAGCTCCAGGCCCAGCACCTTATCAATCTCTCCATCCTTGGCAGTAAGCATAATTATAGGAATATCAAGATGGGCTGAACGCACCTCGCGGCATACATCCATACCATCCTTGCCCGGCAGCATAAGATCAAGCAGCATAAGATCGGGCCTTTTGGACAGAGCAAGCTCAACCGCGCTGTTACCGTCAAATGCGCAGATTACCTCATAGCCCTCTTTTTCCAAATTGAATTTCAATATATCGGCAATAGGCTGTTCATCGTCCACTACCAAAATCGTCCCCATCTGCATGTCTATAGCTTCACCTTTCTATCTTTACTAGTGCATTGTTTCTTTTATTTTACCATACCTGCCTTGGCGTCACACCCTGCTCAAAAAAGAAACCGCCCGGACTTAAACCGGACGGCGCATTTATAGTAAAATGTATTATTTCAAGTATTTCATTGGATTAGCAGCCGAGCCATTCTTGCGGATTTCAAAATGAAGGTGGGTGCCGGTTGAACGCCCGGTGTTGCCCATTACACCAATCTTCGCCCCTTGCTCCACTCTCTGACCGAGTGAAACAGAGATTTTGCTTAAATGACCATAATAAGTTTCGTATCCGTTGCGATGATCGACAATAATTACGTTGCCATAACCACTCTGAACACCTGCAAAGGTAATGGTTCCGGCATCCGCAGCCATGATTGTACGATTGCCTGACACTAAATCCAATCCTTTGTGTGCACGGCCCCAACGTTCACCAAAACTGCTGGTAATGGACGCTCCGGACACCGGCCAAGCAAACATACCGGAACCTTCACCAACCACCTTCGTCCCCCGGTATACAACCTCCGGCAGTGAAGCCTTCAGAACCTTCTGTCCGAGCCATTCCTCCTGGACAACAACGCCATTCTCCTTGGTCAGGCGGTATTGCATTTCTTTAACTCCCGTTTGACCCGCCCGAACCACCTTGCTTTTGCCGGCTGTCAGCAGATCACTTTTACGCACGATCACTTCAGGCTCTGTAACCAGCTGCTCTGTCACCTGTTCTACCGACACCACGGTAATCGCGGGCTGAGGTACGGTCAACTGAAGCTCGTCCCCAATTTGCAGCGTCAGCTCCTTCACTACCGGGTTGTTCCTGAATATTTCCTTTTGTGTGATTCCGAAACGCTTGGCAATACTGGATATGGTATCACCTTCCTGAACGGTATAGAGCAGCGGGGCTTCTTCGCCTTCAGTCAGCACCTTGACCGCTTCGTCCATAGTCAGCACTTTATTGGGATCAGCCTTTATCGGTAAAATAGCTACATCCTCGCGAATATTAGCCGACTCTACCTTATCCGCCGCAGTTGAAGTTATCGCCCTTTTCGTGGTGGCAGCCGTCTTTTTCAGCTTTGCCCCGGCAGCTGGAGCCTGCTGAGGTATGTAATGCTGTTTAACTTTTTGCAATACAGCATTGGCTGTTTCCTGATCCTTCACAACACCTATCGACTTGCCATTCACCATCAGCTGCACGCCTACTGCGTAAGCCTTCAGCATGCCGTCCAGTTTTGCCAGTGTAGCTTCGCTATTGATTTCCGGTTTGTAAGCTTTTTCCGATTCTGTCGTGATTCCCTCGGTCTGCAGGATCATCACGGCATCCGGATATTTGGCCTGATACTCCTGCCGCTTTTTTTCAAACAGCTTATCCAGGTCAGTCTTTTCGCTAAGCGTTCCAATCTCTTCACCCTGCAACAGTACGCGATAATAAGACTTCGTGTTCGCGCCTACATACTGCTTCTCTGCCCCTATTAAAAAAGTAGTCAGGAGCACAATGCCTGCTGATGCCAAAATCCAGGTACGCCGCAGCTTGCGGTTTCCTGCTTCCTGAGGTAAGCCACCAGCAGCATTAGCGGTCTTACTGTCATTCTGACTTTCCACGCTGGATTCTGCCGCCGCCGTTTGGCCTTTCAGCAGTTTCCCCATCCAGCGCGTAAACTTTAATCCCCTCATGAAACTCTCCCTTTCAGCCCACTCATTCCTAACCTAACAGCGGACAAGCTTGTTTTACGACCCCTTATATATAATCTGGTGCATTCAAATTCTGTACAAACTATAGAAGAATAATCACTGGTATGAACCCTTTTAAAGGTTACAAAAATTTAACCGATTATGATCCTTGTTTACTTTAACATACTTGCGCGAAAAGTTTCAACTTTGTTCATATAAAAAAACCCGCTAAAAATGCGGGTTTTTTTCCATTTTATGCGTTTTGTTCCTATCCACGGTGTCTAAAATGTGACATTTTTTTATTTTATTGAATGGCGGTCGAAGTTGGTGTAAGCATTTTCATAAGAACATCGTATTCCTCTTTATCCACATACTTGGCGATGACCTCCTGAATCTCTTTTACTTCACTCTCCGTCAACCCATCCTCCATGGCAGTCGAGATTTTCTGCATTTCCTCCTGGGGAAGCTTGGTCATAAGAATGTTGAAAATATCGACTTTTTCCTCAGAAGGCAGGTTCTCCTTCAAGTCCCGCATAGCTTCCGGTGTCATCACCAACTGCTGATCCAGTGCACTCCCGCTCTGGCCTTCAGAGGTAACCGCCTCTTCTGCCGCCTCCCCCATAACAGGCAGTGCATCCTCCAGACTCTTGTCATCCCCGGGTTCTGATTGGCCGGAGCCGCTGCTGTCTCCACTGCTCTCTGTCGTTTCGGTCGACTTACTCTTGTTATCGCTCCCTGTGATACTGCTGAGTATCCCGGTAATCCCTGAAACCGGACTGTCGAGCTTCATATCGAAGCTGGACAGCACCGACTGAATATAGGCATTCACTACAAACCCTGTCGTCAGTACTGAAAGACTGCTCGCCAGTACCGAAATCAGGAGCACTCCAAGCGCACGCTTTACAATCCTCATCCTCATCTCTCCCTTGCGTCGGTTCATGTCCTTTCTCTTAGTATTGACCGTAACCGACTTCGGGAAACCTCTTTAAATAGATTGAACTTCCTTATATGTAAAAAAAGAGGCCCCGGAGGGCCAATGTCATTAAGTTAAGGCGCAAGGCCAAAAATCAAGAAAAAGAGTAGGTTATCGAAAAGATAGCCCGCTCTTTTTTTTGCACTAAAAAAAGAACTTGACAAGCAGATGGAAATGTGTGGCGAAGCCCCTTGAAAAAACGAGGAGGTTACGCCAATGGATGAGTACGCGATCTCGCTAAAAAAAACGCTGACATCCCTCATACGAAAAATGTCAGCCGCACCCGCTCCTTTTGTCAAAAACCCTGAAAAAGATTTTACCCGAAAGAAAAAGCTGCCCTTTGAAACGGTCATGCAACTCCTGATTTCCATGGGAGGAAACAGCCTTTACAAGGAACTCTTGGAATCGCAGGGCTATGACGTAAACACCGCAACCACTTCTGCTTTTGTCCAACAGAGGAATAAAATCCTGCCGTCTGCTGTGGAATTCTTGTTTCACGAATTTACGCAATCCTATACGGATATCAAGGACTACCGAGGGTATCGATTACTTGCCATTGACGGTTCGGATTTGCATATCGCAACCGACCGGGCGGACACGGATACCTATTTCCAAAGTCAACCGAACACGAAAGGCTACAACCTTCTGCATTTGAATGCAGCCTATGACTTATGCAACAGACTTTACGTGGATGCCATTATTCAGCCACGGAGGTTGTGCAACGAGGGAAGGGCGCTGGCTGCCATGGTTGACCGTTCCCCCATTCAAGGCAAAACCATTGTTACTGCCGATAGGGGTTATGAAAGTTACAACAATTTCGCGCATATGGAACGCAAAGGGTGGAGCTATGTCATACGGGTTAAGGATTTGGATTCGAATGGCATTCTTTCGGGCTTGCATCTGCCCTCTGGCGGAGCGTTTGATATGGACGTTCATCTGACACTCACCAAAAAACAAACCAAAGAGGTCAAGGCTCATCCTGAGATGTACAAGTTCGTCCCTTCCACGTCTACCTTTGATTTTTTAGATTTGCACGAGAACTTGTTTTACCCGATTTCCTTTCGGGTTGTCCGTTTCGTCCTGCCGGGTGGCGCTTATGAAACCGTCATTACGAATCTTTCTGCCGCTGATTTCCCACCCGATGAAATCAAGTCCATTTATAACATGCGATGGGGCATTGAAACCTCTTTCCGGGCATTGAAATACACCGTCGGCCTGACGAATTTTCACGCAAAGAGACAAGAGTCCATCACCCAAGAGATTTTTGCAAGAATGATCCTGTACAATTTCGCTGAAATGATGACCTCGCACGTCGTCATTTCCCAAATGGATAAACGGCACCCCTACCAAGTCAACTTCACGGTTGCCGTTCACGTTTGTAGACATTTCCTGCGCTCACGGGACGATGAACCCCCGCCCGATGTAGAAGCACTGATTCGCAAGAACATTTTGCCGATTCGACCCATTCGCCCAGGGCAGAAGAATACGCGCAAAATCCGCTGGAAATCAGTCGTTAGCTTCGTCTACAGAGTAGCATAATTCGTTTCGTATGAACATTTTTTTAAGCGGATATTCCGTCCGCTTGTTTGCTGTGCGCTTTTTTCTTGCTTGCACCAAAAAAACAAACGGCACAGGGCTTTTTCCCATGCCGTTTCGGATTCCATTTTTATTCCCAGTCTTATCTTTGAGCTTATCTTAATGACATTGCCCGGAGGGCCCCTTCAAGCACAACATATTATTCATAAATCGGCAGTACTTGATTCGTCTGTTCACGATTTCGTCCTACGGAGAAAATAGCGATTGGAATCCCCGTTAACTCCGATACACGCTCTACGTATCTGCGGGTATTCTCCGGCAGGTCCTGAAGCGTCTTCGCGGATGTAATATCCTCGCTCCAGCCTGGCAGCTCCTCATATACAGCTTCACATTCAGCCAGCATTTTAAGGCTAGCCGGATAATGAGTAATGATCGCGCCCCGGAATTTGTAGCCTGTGCAGATCTTTACGGTCGTAAGTCCGCTCAATACATCAAGCGAGTTCAAGGACAAGCCTGTGATCCCGCTGACACGGCGGGCATGACGGACAACTACACTGTCGAACCAGCCTACACGGCGGGCACGCCCGGTTACTGTGCCATATTCATGTCCTGTTTCACGAATATAGTCGCCGATCTCATCATTCAGTTCAGTCGGGAAAGGACCGTCACCCACGCGGGTCGTGTAAGCCTTAGCCACTCCGATAACCTGTTTGATCTTGGAAGGGCCTACGCCCGAACCAATGCAGACACCGCCTGCAGAAGGATTGGAGGATGTAACGAACGGGTAGGTTCCCTGGTCGATATCCAGCATGACCCCTTGTGCGCCTTCGAACAGTACCTTGGAATCTGCATCAATTGCATCATTCAATATGACCGATGTATCTGTCACATAATTACGCAGTACTTCCGCATATTCCAGGTATTTAGTCAGAATCTCCTCAACATCCAGAGCTTCCGCTCCGTACACCTGAGTGATCACCTGATTCTTCTCTTCCATCAGGTGGCGCAGTCTCATTTCAAACTCTTCTGCGTCCATCAAATCTGAAATACGGATACCGTTGCGCGCTGCTTTATCCATGTAACAAGGGCCTATGCCTTTGCGTGTCGTACCAATCTTGTTCGGGCCTTTGCGATCCTCTTCCAGAGCATCAAGCAGCATGTGATACGGCATAATGACATGAGCGCGGTCGCTGATTACCAGGTTCTTCGTATCGAATCCATTCTCGTGGATATAATTGATTTCTTCTATTAGGGCAGCCGGATTGATAACCATACCATTACCGATTACACAAGTTTTCTCTTTATAAAATACACCTGACGGAATCAGGCTGAGCTTATACTTCTTACCGTCAATCAGAATCGTGTGACCGGCATTGTTTCCCCCTTGATAACGGGCGACCACATCTGCGCTCTCTGCCAGAAAGTCTGTGATTTTCCCTTTGCCTTCGTCTCCCCATTGTGTTCCCACCACGACTACCGTTGACATATTGTTCATTCCTCCGTAGGTGCTAGCAAAAGCACCATTATTTTTCATAATATGGGCTCTTTACGTCACTCTTATGTACGCAGCCCTCCGGACGCCAAGCGGTTTAGCCCGCTAAAGCACAATTAACAGTGTAACAGCCGTTATTTTTAAAGTCAAATAAAAACGAACGATTACACACTCAAATGTGCAATCGTTCGGAAATCGTCAATATTCAGCTTACCCGGCAAAAGGTTCAGCATGGGCCCGCTCGTAGTTGACGAACTTGTTGAAATTTTTCAGAAATACCAGCTCCACCGTCCCTACCGGACCATTACGCTGCTTGGCTATAATAATTTCGATAATATTTTTCTTTTCGGATTCCTTATCGTAGTAATCATCACGGTACAGGAAGGCAACGATATCGGCATCCTGCTCGATGGAACCGGATTCACGCAGGTCACTCATCATCGGCCGCTTATCCTGACGCTGCTCTACACCCCGGCTAAGCTGCGACAGGGCAATAACGGGAACGTCAAGCTCGCGCGCGATCTGCTTAAGTGTACGGGAGATTTCCGAGACTTCCTGCTGACGGTTCTCTCCCCCCTTGCCGCGGCCCTGAATGAGCTGCAAGTAGTCAATGACGATCATGCCAAGCCCCTTCTCCTTCTTAAGCCGCCGGCACTTGGCACGAATATCCGTTACCGTGATGCCCGGTGTATCATCGATATAAATCTCCGATTCAGAAAGAGACTGAATCCCCATCGTCAGCTTGGACCAGTCATCGTCACTCTTGAAGTCACCGGTACGCATGATGTTGGCGTCCAGATTCGCTTCAGCGCAGATCATCCGCTGTACCAGCTGCGGAGCTGACATTTCCAGACTGAAGATGGCTACAGTTTCTTTGGCGCGCACCGCTACATTTTGAGCAATATTAAGCGCGAAGGCAGTCTTACCTACAGACGGACGTGCTGCCACTATAATTAGATCATTGCGTTGAAAACCATTGGTCATCTTATCCAAATCTGCGAAACCTGAGGGAATACCCGAGGTTCCACCCTTATTCTGGTGAAGCAGCTCCACACGGTCAAATACCTGCATCAATACATCACGAATAGCAATAAAACCGCTCCCGCTGCGCCGGTTGGAGATTTCCAGAATACGGCGCTCCGCATCACTCAGCATATCCGAGACGTCTTCTCCGCCCGTATAGCCCTCGCTTACGATCTGCGTTGCGGTGCGGATCAACCGCCGCAGCATGGCCTTTTCCTCTATAATCTGTGCGTAGTACTCCACATTGGCCGCAGTAGGCACCGCATGAGCCAGCTTGGCCAAATAGCTTACTCCACCGATGTCTTCCAGCTGTCCCTTATCCTGCAGTCTGGATGTCAGCGTAATCAGATCAATCGGCTGGCTCTCTTCTCCGAGCTGTACCATCGCTTCAAAGATCATTTGATGCGGCTTATCGTAGAAGTCTTCGGTATTCACACGCTCCATAGCCGTAATCAGCGCTTCGTCCTGCAGAAGGACCGCACCAATTACCGCCTGCTCTGCTTCCAGATTTTGCGGGGGAATCCGATCGAAAAAGAGATCTCCACCCATATTACTCCTCCGTTACCTGAACCTTAAGCGTAGCCTTTACTTCGGTATGCAGCTTCACAATTACTTGAGTTACACCCAGATGGCGAATCGGCTCATTCAGCTCAATTTTTCTTTTATCGATAACAATTCCTTGAACCGAGGCCAATGTCTCGGCAATTTGTTTGCTTGTAATGGCACCGAACAGACGGCCGCCTTCACCAGCTTTTGCTTTCATGCTCAGCGTCAGTTCATCCAGTTTCTTACCCAGCTTCTGAGCTTCTTCCTTCTCGTTGTCTTTACGGCGTTGTTCAGCCGCAGCCTGATTCTCCAGTGTCTTCACATTGCCGTCCGTAGCTGGACGAACCAAGCCCCGCGGCAGGAGGAAGTTGGCGGCATAGCCTTCCGATACTTCTTTAACCTGGCCTTTCTTACCTTGCCCTTTAACATCTTTTATAAAAATGACCTTCATTCGAATAGCCCCTCTTTCGCTTCAATTTCAGCCAGAACTTCCAGCAGTCTGGCTTCTGCTTCCTTGCCTGTTCCCTCCAACTGAGCTGCAGCATTGGATAAATGCCCGCCACCGCCCAGCTTCTCCATAACCACCTGTACATTCATCCGTCCCAGTGAACGGGCGCTAATGCCTATCAAGCCATCCGGCCGCTCGCTAATCACAAACGAGGCCAAAACATTCGTCATTCCCAGCAGCGTATCCGCTGTCTGTGCGATCAACAGCTGCGGAATTTTCATTCCGGAAGCCGTCACAACCACCGCAATATGATCATATACCATACGGGCATGCTTGATAATTTCAGCTTTGGAGAGATACTCCTGCAAATCCTCCTTCAGCATTCGCTGAATTAGTATCGTATCGGCGCCAATGCGGCGCAGAAAACCCGCCGCTTCGAACGTACGCGACCCGGTATGAAGGGCGAACTGCTTCGTGTCCACCGTAATGCCGGCTAGCAGCATCGTCGCTTCCAGCGGTGTGAGATGAACCTTCTCATGAATATATTGCAGCAGCTCCGTTACCAATTCACAAGTAGATGAGGCGTAAGGCTCCAGATAGACCAGAACGGCATCGTTAATGAACTCCTCGCCCCGCCGGTGATGATCCACGACTACAATCCGGCTGGCGTATTGCACAAGCCGCGGCTCCATAGTCATCGACGCCTTGTGGGTATCCACTACAATCAGCAGAGTATGCTCAGTCATTACCTGCAGAGCCTGCTCTGTGGAGATGAAGGATTTGTACAGCTCCTCATCCTTACGTATCTCTTCAATCATCCGGGTAATAGAGGGATTCGGTCCCTCCATAACGATATTTGCTTCCACATTGTACATCCCTGCAGCCTTCAACAACCCGATCGCCGCTCCTACCGAGTCGATATCCGGAGTCCGGTGTCCCATAATTAGTACCCGGTCGCTCTCCTGCATCAAATCACGCAGCGCATGAGCAATGACGCGGGCTCTTACGCGGGTCCGCTTCTCTGCTGCATTGCTCTTCCCGCCGTAAAAGGACAAACGCTGTCCCGCCTTAACAGCTGCCTGGTCGCCGCCGCGCCCAAGGGCCATATCCAGACTTGATTGTGCCAAAGCCCCCAGCTCGCTGGCGGATTCAGCCCCGAAAGCAAGCCCAATACTCAGCGTCATCGGCACCTTAAGGTTCGCTGTCATCTCCCGCACTTCATCCAGGATAACAAAACGGCTTTCTTCAAGAGCCTGAAGACTGCGGTGATTTAGCATCATCAGATACCGCTCTGAGGACAGACGGCGCAAATATACATCGAACTGCTTGGCCCACTCGGTAATTTCACTTGTTACTTTGGCAATAAGCGAGGTTCGCTGCTGATCATCCATCCCCTGGGCGGATTCGTCGAGATTGTCCATCAAAAGAATCCCCAGAGCCAGCTTCTCTTCCTCGTAACGTTCCCTAAGCACTGCCAGCTCCGTTATATCGTACAGATATAGAAGGCGCTCACTGGGAATGAGTACAACCTGATAGTAGCGCTCATCTACAGCAATTTCCACGCGTTGATCCTTTAAAGAAGGTTCCTTGGGAGAGCTGTCCCTGGAGAGATCTCTTTTGACCAGGGCAGTCCCTTGAAAAGAGGACATCAAATCCGGCAGCAGCTCCGGCAGCGGTTCACCCACCAGTGATTTCCGGGAAAATATATCGCCTGCATAACGGTTATTCCACTCAATCGCACGATCCTCACCGTAGAGAATAATTCCGAGCGGCAGCATGCTGACCGCTTCACCCTCCACCCGCTTGATACGAAACGACAGACCATTTATATACTCCACAAGTTTGCGCCGAAACGATATTTCCGCTTTCAGCATAGAGAAGCATAAGGTTCCGGCTAGAAACAGGCTGGAGACGCCCAGAACCCAGTTGTAGGTGCTGACTATAATGATAAGTACCAGCAGCAGCATAAACGCCCATACGGTGTGATAGCCGTGCCAGCGTCTTTGCAGAAATTTAGGCATGAACTCTCACCCTATCGTTTCGATTTCGTGACACGCTCGCGCAGCGGAAACACCAGATCAATAATACCGATAATCCACAAGGATGGCAGTAAAATAACCGGGATCGCCAGCAAAATCGGAAATACCTTATTCCAATTCCGTTCATGCGCAACAAAAAAGAAAAATCCAATCGCCTGAATCTTAAAGCCGAGCTGTAACAACGGCAGCAGATTGGCAGATATCATTAACATATAGCTGTTATCTGAACCGGAGAACAACATAAGAACAATAAAACCGATTAGATAATACCAAATAAATGATCTTGGAAGTCTCCAATCACGTATAGGCTTCATCTTAGGTACTGCATAGTTCATACTGTTCAGAATCGGACGAACAATAGAGTGGGTTATAACGGCAATCAGTGCCGAGCTGATAATCAGCGTCATTGGAATCATTTGAATCGTCATCACACTGAGCTTCTGAATTTCCTCGGAAGTCCAGCCCAAATCGCTCGTAGATAGCCCGATCAAGGGGGTCACCTTTAACACTTCATTCACATAATTATACAAATCAAAATGAAATAAGGTCTTGCCCAGAAACAACAGGAGCAGAAATTCACCAAGAATCGTAATCATGCCCGCGACCAGTGTAGACTGTGCCGAAGCACGTTTTTTATACCAGCGGCCCATGACCAATGCAGGAACTAATAAATAGGCAGCTATCAATACGTAGACCGGCGTAATAAGACCTACAATAAGCCATACCGGCAGGATATGAAGTACAAATTGCCTTGTATTCAAGGTTGTGAACAGCACTACCGGCGGAATGATCATAAACAGGGTGGTGATGATCAGTAAAGGGGTTGATAAGGAAAGAAGCAGGAGCAGATACGCTACGCTCCAAGCCACGGATGTCCAGCGAAATTTCAACAGTATTCACCTCTTACGCATATGTTCTTCTAACGCAGAAATATCTTTGTACCATTCCTCCAGCTGATGGCCCTCCTGCCTATGCTTCCTGAGCTTCTCAATCAGCAAATCGTCCAGCTCACGATAGGGAATGCCAAGTCTTCTCCCAAGAATGTAAGAGCTCATCATCAGACTGGCCAGACTGTCGCCTACGCGGGCCGTGCTGCCTTCCCACAGCGCTTTAAACAACCGGGATACCTGATCAATTACTTCCGTTTTCAGCCACTCAATAACCTTGGCGCGTTTGGCCACATCCAGGTCCTTCGGCACATTGGACACGTCTCTCTACCTCCGGCAAAAAGCTTTATTCTCCATTATAGCATAAAAATTTTACTCAGGTGCAAGCGCCCCCCGGTAATTCGGACTTGCCCTTTTTCAAAAAAAGCCCGCATTCCGTTGTTGCCGGAAATACAGGCCTTATTTACTTTGCTTCTGCATTCATCACAGGAATATTTATAATGATTCCATGGATTGCCGTGAAACAAATTTCTCGCAATATTCAATGATCTGACTCCGGCGCACAATACCGATGAACCGGTTCATGTCATCAACCACCGGCACAAAATTCTGCACCTTAGCCAGATTAATCAGATCTTCCATATCCGCTTCAATGGATACCGGTTTGTTGTTCATCCGCAGCGGTACATCCCTTAAAAGAAACTTGGAGGCATTCTCGAATGTAACCTTCCCGTCTGAGTCTTTCATGTACCAGAGCAAATCACCTTCGGTTACCGTACCCGCATATTCACCTTCCCGATTTAAAATCGGTACCGCAGTGTAACGGTGAAACTCCATCCGTTCCAATGTCTGCCGCAGTGTGGAATCGAGCGTTACGCAAGCCACTTCCTGTTTGGGAAGCAAAAAAAATGCAATATTCATGTCTTGATCCTCCTCAAAGAGTTCCGAAGGAATTACGGTTCCTTACCTTACCCTAACTATAAGGGCCAATGTTGATATACGCAGGGAATGATAAATAGTTCCAGATTATTATACCATAAAGACAACAAGCAGCAGCCGGTAACATTCCCCATGCTGCTGCAATTGGCAACTCATTGTTATCTAAAGCTGAACTATTGTGCCGAAACCGCAGCTGTATCTTTAGGTTCCAGCGCATTCCCTGCTTTTCCCGGATCAATTAATTGGTTGATAGGCGTTCCGGCATTCATCCAGTTGTCAATCATCAGCTTGGCCTTGCTCAAATCTTCCTCATTGACGATATCATAGAATACTCCGCCAATACGGGTGCCTTCTCCCAGCACCGTAAAGCTGGATATGTCCATCTTTTCGCCGCCCATGAATGTTTTGGCCAGACCAATAATCATCGAAGGCTGCATATCTGTTTTGAAATTATCGCCCATGATATCCAGCAGCTCCGGGATGTTCCCTATTTGATTGATTGATAACATCTTATTCGCTACCACATCAAGAAATACCTGCTGCCGCTTCGTACGGTTAAAATCACTATCCTCACGGTAACGAACGTAATTAAGCGCATCCGTACCGCCATAACTCGATTTACCGCCAATAATAGTAAACTTCTCGTGGTCTTTGCCTTTATTCACTATATCCTTCTGAATAGGGAGCGGAATGCCGCCGATGGCATCGACTGCGTCCTTCAGTCCCTGGAAATTAATCGTGGCATAATATTCGATATCATGGCCAAGCAGTGCTTGCAGAGTATCCTTAGCCATTTGCTGCCCGCCGAACGCATAGGCATGGGTGATTTTGTCTTTCTTATCATCTTTATATCCTATGATTTCTGTATAAGTATCGCGCGGGATAGAGACCAGCAAGATCTTGGAATCCTTGGGACGAATCACCGCATAGATCATCGTATCCGAACGTGCCGCTTCATTTTCGCGCTGATCAGTACCCAGCAGCATAACAGAAAACGGGTCATTTTTGTACACAATGGACTCCGGTTGAACCGTCTCTTTCTCGTTCGCCAGCGGCTGGTAAGATTTTGCCGCCAGTGCCTGCTCCACTTGATCCGACAGAAACAGGTCAAAGGCGAGAACGGTCAGCGGTTTGCGGAACAAAAAGCCTCCACCTGCAATAATCAGAAGAATGATAAGAGCGATATATCTTTTTTTCGATTTTTTCATTTTTTTTAATTCCTCTTTTATTTATTTAATAGACAGAACAGCTTGTATCCTGATACGAACAATATTTCTATTGTAATCACTAAACGGCAAAAAAGAAACTACAAAAATCGACAATATTAGCAAAAAAGCACCAAACTCTTTTCACAATAAGAGCACGGTGCTTGGATATTAGACTAGGAAAGAACCTATCATGCTTATAATATGCTTGACTTTCTCCCCCGAAGACAAGCTGTAGTAAAAACCGTAATCGAACAATCTGGCCGTCTCTTCGAAACGTTCTTGGCTGGTCTTTGCTCCCATGATTACGGCAATCAGGCGGCGCCCGTCCCGCTGCACAGTTCCCGTAAAACAATAACCGGTACGGCTATAACCCATTCACCAAGAATAAAGAAGGAAGAAACCCTTTCGGTTGCTGCTTACTTTAACAAAACTTTTTATGGCTCAACACCAATATCAGTTCTTGACGGAGAGGGATACTGTGCAAAAGGAATTACTCGGACTTTTGAGAAGCTGGTCCTAACTACTTACAGCAAATATAAGCGTGTTGATTTACCAAAAAAGAACTGAGTTGGTCGGCGGCCGGAAGTCCAAACCAAATCATAGTTATGACCGATATCTGTAAAGGAAATTCTTAAGTTCAAATTATCGGGTTGTGAACGGACCCAGGAGACTCTATCTACTTGAAACACCCCCGATTTCGTATTTGGCGGACAGAGGTGCACTTATTTTGCTGAAAGCGGGCTTAAGAAGGCATTGAACCTACAATTAGCGTCACCTCAGTCCGGGTCTGATCTCTTTTAGTACATCAGCACGATAATAGTTATCATGAACGAAACCGACATCGCAATTTGTTTATCTCGTAGGTTGAAATGGAAATCCTAAGAGTGAATGGCTCAAAGATTCCAATTCAGAGCTAACAAACAAAAAGGAGTCGGTTTACTAATGAGTATCGCCAAAAAGTATATTGGATTAGACGTATCCAAAGCCAAAATTGCTGTAGCCATCGCGGACGAGGGCCGAAGCGAACCCCGCTTCTGGGGGATTATCGAACATACCAGGGAACGTGTTCTAAGGCTTTTGCAGCAGTTGCAAGGTTCCGGAGAATCCAGAGCGGAACTGGAAGTCTGCTACGAAGCCGGGCCCACCGGGTACATGCTTCACCGCTGGCTGCTGGAATCCGGCATTTCCTGTACGGTTGTCGCTCCCTCCCTCATCCCTCAGCGGGCCGGCGACCGAATCAAGACCGACAAGCGGGATGCGCTGCGTTTGGCTCAGCTGTTTCGTGCCGGCGAGCTGACCGGTGTTTACATCCCATCCCCTGAGGAGGAAGCTCTCCGGGATCTCGTTCGAGCCCGGGAGGACGCAAAAGAAGATATGAACCGCCACAAGCAGCGCATGGGCAAGTTTCTGCTACGCTTGCAGCTCGCTCCCCCAAGCAAGGTCAAGGCATGGACCTTCGCCTACGAAGAGTGGCTGGACACCCTCCGCTTCGAGAGTCCCTGCCACCGTATGGTGTTTCAGGAATACCGGGAGAGCATTCGAGAAACGGCAGAACGACTCCGGCGTTACGAAAAAGAGATCGAGCTTCTCTCCCACACCCATGCGCAGGCGCCGCTTATTGAAGCGCTTCAGGCGCTGCGAGGGGTGGCTACACTCACCGCCACGACGCTGGTGTCGGAGATGGTCAGCGTGACGCGGTTTGCCAGCGCCCCCTCATTCATGAGTTACTGTGGTCTGGTGCCCAGCGAGCACTCCAGCGGCGTGAGCCGCAGTCAGGGGAAGCTGACCAAGGCCGGTAATGCGCATTTGCGACGGGTGCTGGTCGAAGCTGCCCACCATTACCGGCACTCGCCGGGAGTGCGCCGCAAACTGCGCGAGCGGATCACCGGACTGCCGCCGGAGGTGCAGCGGATGGCCTGGGAGGCACAGAACCGGTTGCACCGCAAATATATGAACATGCTGGGAAAAGGGAAGCACAAATCGAAGATCGTAGCCGCCATTGCCCGGGAGCTTGCCGGATTTGTATGGGCGATTGCCCGAGCTTTGGAGATGGACGACCGAAACCCCGTCCCGGAGTCCAAGCTTGCCGGGTAACCCTCTCCGTCCGTCTACTGCAATGTGACGCTGTATACCACTGAAAAATCACTCCCTAAAGGAAAGGAGATGAATGCCAGGAAGCCGGAGCATGACTTACCTTGGAGGCAAAATCGAGCAAGGTGAAGAGAAACGCCGCGGAAGCCCTTTGTGCCCGTTTGCTTGCGAACGATGGACGAAAATAGTTAGCGGCAGGCTCTTCAGATGGATTAATACCATGTGTAAACCCACGAATATCAGGATGCCGACCAGCGAATGATTTTTGCCTCCAAGCTAAGGACATGCTCCCTCCCTAATGTGTAAGGAAAGAAGTCACACTCAGAGTCAACCCCTTTGGAAAAAGGGGGCTCTCTTTAAAAGACGTCTATTGATAGGTTTGTTTAAGTGCGCCAAAAACGGAGTTGCTACAGCGGCGCTTGACAGTTTCGTTCATATCAAGGGCTATACAGTCCGCCCAACGGCTCGAATCCGCGTATCCCTACCTGCAACATTTTGTCAAGTACTGATTCTGGTGTTGATCCCTTTTAATAGCATACAATTTGTAATTTATTGAAATTAATATAAAAAGCCTGCCCGAGTAGGCAGACTCTCTATCTAATATGCGGGTTGTCAGTTGTCCTCTCCATCATAAACGATGCTGATTCCCTCAACATATTTGCGGCTCATCAGCTTCTTTTTCTTGCGGTTCTCCTTGCTCTCAAAAATAATATCGAAATCGTAATCGTCCGGATACAGCTCCTCTTTGGATATATAAGGTTTGAGCCGCTTGTGGTTGACGAACATTTTTTGCTTCTGGATCATAACGCCAATCATGCCCATTCCGTTTCTCTTCTCGAATACGATCCCTGTTCTGCCTAAGGAGCTGACATACACCGCATCGCCAATTTCAAAAGAGTGCGGCAGCGCCTTCCCGTTTGTCTCGTTGCAGTTGTCCTCGCCGTCGATGACCTCCTTTTCCGATTGCTTTGAGCGTGATCCTTTATCTGCAGGTTCTTGAGTTTTTATCTTCCGCTGCTGTACATGTGCATCCCGGAGCCCCCGCTCCTGGCGCTGTTCCTGTACAATTTGCCGTGATCGGTCAATTACCGCTCGATCTATTCCTAGCTTCTCGGCAATCTGCAGCGCATAGCTCTCGCCTGCTTCACCAATGGTCAGCCGGTATAACGGCTGCAGGGTATCCTTGTCGAACTCCATCCTCGCGTTTTGGAATCCCGGCGTGGCGGCCGCGAAAGCTTTTAACTCATTAAAATGCGTAGTGACGATAATGTTCGCGCCTCTACGGCTCAGCTCCTCCAAAATTGCAGTGGATAGTGCGATTCCTTCCCCGGGGTCCGTACCTGCAGCCAGCTCATCAATTAACAGCAACACGCCTTTTCCGGCGCCGCGCAGCATGCCCTCGATGCTCTTCATCTGTGCAGAAAAGGTACTGAGCGATTGCGCCAAGCTTTGACCGTCACCAATTACACTCATTACATCCGAGAAAACTGTAAATTCACTATCGGCCTCCACGGGAATCAGCAGCCCGGATTGCGCCATTAGGGTCAGCAACCCCAGCGTTTTCAAGACTACCGTCTTGCCGCCTGTGTTAGGCCCGGTTACAATAAGTGATTTATAGTCCTTCCCAAATTCCAGGCTGATCGGCACCATGCCCTGCAGCATCGGGTGTCTGCCTCCGTTCATCCGCAGTATGCCGCGCTCATTAAACCTGACGGCTTGCGCACCAAGAGAACGGGCGTACTTTGCTTTGGCAAAAATAAAATCATACGTACCCGTCACCTCAATGTTAAGCCGCAGCGCGCTCTCCTCCTGCTCCACCAGACCTGTTAAACGGCTTAGAACAACAGCCTCTTCCCGGGCCTCATCAGCCTGCAGCAGATCCATTTCTCCCTGCAAAGCAGCAATTTCATAAGGCTCTACGAACACCGTTTGCCCGCTTGTCGATTGATCGAGCACAGAACCCTTCACCTGCTTGTGATACTCCCGTTTCACCGGGATAACATAGCGCCCATTCCGCATGCTGTAGATGTTTTCCTGCAGGATGGACTGATGTCGGGACATAACACCTTCGATCTTTTTGTGGAGACGTTCTTTGGCTACAGACAACCTCTTGCGTACCTTTTCCAGACCTTTACTGGCCCCGTCATCGATGGACCCGAACCTGATACACCGGGCAATCTCTTCCTTGACATGATTCAGCTCCAGCAGCGAAGAGGCATAGGAACCGATCCTCGGTGCGCTTTGCTCCTTGGACGCCATGTATTTGCGCAGTTGGGTGCAGCTGTTCAGAAACGTACCTACTGCCGTGAAATCCTGCTCATTGTACAAATATCCTGTTCCCATTAGTGACATGATCCACTCGATACCTTCCAAAGAAGGAAGAGGGACACTTGATCCCCGCTCCAGCAGTTCCTTGGCTTCCGCCGTCTCTTCTATGGATCGGTGTATGGACGGCAGGTGGGTCATGGGCATCATATTCTTGATATGATCGGCTCCGGCATAGGACACGGCATAACGCGCCAGATCCTCCTTGATTTGATCGTATTCCAGTGTGCGTAAGCTTTGTAAATTCATTATTTTATATCCTCCTTTTGCTCTGTTGCTGTCATTTCCGGTGTAACTTCTCCTTAACGCAAAAAAAGGGCAAAGAATGCCACTACGGCAGTCTTTGCCCTCATTTGTACGGTATTGTTCCTTGTGGTTTCCAGGGCACCTGAAAACAGAAAAAACCGTGCTGCAAGAGCACGGTTAATCACAAAGAGAACAACAGCCGTAAAGAGGCCATTTGACACTTCGCGTGTTCTTAACTAAATCATCCACCCTTCAAGTAACCTAATCCTTCGCAGTGACAGACTTAAATAAGGCATGTAATCGCCATAAAACGAGTCTGCTGCTGTTACTTCAAGGTGATATGAAATTGCTTAGTTAAGAACGGCCACCAACATCAAAATTTCCCCTTTAGTTATAGGATACCTGTAATTTACTACATTCCTTTGCTCCCGTCAATTGGACACAAAGCAATTAAGCACCCAGATTATGCCGTTTTTTGAGTCGGCCACTTGCCCGTGCAGCGCTCCAAAGAAAGTATTCTGCAGCTCCACGAGTACTTGACCGCCATCAGCACCAATCTTGTTATAAATATTCCGTGTCTCTTCTTCGTTGTTGAATTGCATGATGATTCTGACATTCTCTCCCTTTGGAGTCCTGCCGAACGGATCTGCGAAATGAATCAGAGTCTGATCATCTTCATGCCTCCTGGCGCTTTTATATGTAAAGAAAAGACAGCCGACTTCCCGGCTGTCCTGAGTAGCATCCTATTCCGTTGTGTAAGGCAGCAGCGCGATTTGACGCGAGCGCTTAACAGCGATTGTCAGAGCACGTTGGTATTTTGCACTAGTACCTGTTACACGACGCGGCAAAATTTTTCCGCGTTCGCTGATGAACTTCTTAAGAAGCTCAGTATCTTTATAATCAATGTGAGTAATCTTGTTCACAGTGAAAAAGCAAACTTTTTTACGCTTGTTGCGTCCACCACGACGTGCCGGTCTTTTGTCGTTGTCTCCGCCTTCTCTTGGTTTGAAAGCCATGTTCTGTTCAGTCCTTCCTTATTAAAATGGCAAATCATCATCCGATATATCAATCGGTTTACCATCGCCCGAAAAAGGATCTTGATTATTGTTGGTGTTACGTGAGAAATTATTGTTATTTCCACGTCCACTGTTTCCGCCGCCACCATAGGAAGGCTCTTCTGGTATACTGCCACCACTTGCAGTATTTCCGCCTTCACGGTTCTGCGTAGATTCCAGGAAACGGACATTATCGGCAATGACTTCGGTTACGTATACACGTTTACCTTCGTTATTCTCGTAATTCCGAACTTGGATACGTCCTTCCACGGCTGTCAGACGGCCTTTGCGCAAATAATTGGCACAGGTTTCCGCCAGCTGTCTCCAGGTAACTACCGGGATGAAGTCCGCCTCGCGTTCGCCGCCTTGGCTTGTAAACGGACGGTCTACGGCAAGCGTAAACTGCGTTACAGCAACACCTGCTGGTGTATATCGAAGTTCCGGGTCACGGGTTAACCGACCAATCAGTATGATACGGTTCAACAATAGGATCTCCTCCTTTTGAGCAAATGGGTTACAAAGCTAACAAGATCTTAAGCTACATCGTTCGTAATGAGATAACGAATAACTTCGTCCGAAATCTTCATGATACGCTCTAACTCAGTAACTACTGCAGGTTCTGCAGTGAAGTTAACCAAAACATAGACGCCATCACGAAATTTCTTGATCTCATACGCAAGACGGCGTTTACCTTGCACATCGTGCTTTGTAATTTCCCCGCCATTGGAGATGATGCCTTGGAATTTTTCGACTGCAGCTTGAACAGCTTCTTGTTCAATGTCAGGACGAATAATGTACATCACTTCGTATTTGCGCATAATTTTCACCTCCTTATGGTCTGAGGCCCCTGATCACGTCAGGAGCAAGGATCGAGCACAAACTCGAACCATATTAATATACCAAAATGGACAAGTCAATGCAAGCTTTATTATCCTGTAGTTAATATCCATCTCTGTTTCGTACATGAAGAGAACACGGGGTGAGCACAATACAAAGGATATCATTTTTCAAAAAAAGGAGGGATATCATGGGCGAACAAACCGAATATGAAAAGGGCGATAAAGCGCCAAACCCCGGGATGTACACGGAGGTAGGTGAAGCACGAAGCTTCCATACCCAAATTTCCAATCCCAAACCAATTGAAATGAAAAAAGGGGATACCTTCCCCGAGACGACAAACAAGAACCGCAAGTGGAAAAAGGTTGAAAAAGCTCGGGTTCACTAATTTGGAGCTTCATGTATAGAACGCAGTTAGCCGGCCCATAATAAACTCAGGCAGTACAAAAGAGAGGTGTGGTTCCGTTGGACTTTCTAGTCGAACACGAACACAGGGATTCTGATTTGGCACCTATTGTCAGCAAGGAAGTGTAGATAGGGTATTGCCTTAAAAAAGCACTGCCCTAATGCAAAACCTAGTCACTTTAGCGGCTTATACAGAGAAATTCCAAACATCATTAATGTACTGCCTCTGAGGAAGGACCCGAAAGGGACCTTCCTTTTTGCCGTTTCAGGAATACCGTTTATTATTTATCGTAAAAGACATTAAAAATCCTCCACCACAAGGGCGAAGGATTGATTATTTGCTATGTAAAATGAAGATGGCGGAGAGGGTGGGATTCGAACCCACGCACGCTGTGACACGCCTAACTGATTTCGAGTCAGCCCCCTTGGGCCTCTTGGGTACCTCTCCGCAGCAAGAATTATTGTATCATGCAGCTTACCCTTTTGCAAGCTTAATTATTGCCCGGAAGGCTCCTCTGCCGAGCGCAGAACCTTCTTCATATTTTTCTCAAACTTGGCGCGGGGAATTAATACACTATGCTGACAACCGGTACATTTAATACGAATATCCATTCCCATGCGGATAATCTCCATCTCATTCGTCCCGCAAGGATGCGGCTTCTTCATCTGCACGGTATCTCCAAGCTGGAAGGCCTTACGCTCCACCACTTCGATCCTCTCCTTCTCTACCTTTGTATAACCGACTGTCCCCCCCGTACAATCCCAGAGAGCTCCAGGTGCCGCAGTCGTATTCCGTATAATTCTCTCTGTCATACTCTTGTCCAAAGCGCCTATTCCCCTGGTGCAGCCTCCAAACCGGTTTGCCGCTCCAACGCTTGCTTAATTTCGCTCTGAATTTGGCGTTCTGCTGCATCTCTGGCATTTGGCAGACAGCTCGCCACCACGCGGATAACGTACTCTGAGGTGCTCATGGATTGAATACCCAGCACATTAGGATAGGCAAGTATGCTCTCGTTGCGATCCTCAATTCCTCTAAGAGCTTCTCCTATGAGCCCCAGCGTCGCCTCCAGACTTCGTTCCATCTTAACGGGCACATCGACCACAGCCAGCGCATTGGAAAGCGAATAATTCGTCACATTGGCTATGGTGCCATTCGGAATGATGTGTACTTCTCCGGTGCTGCTGAGCAGGCGGGTTGTTCTCAGTCCGATCATTTCTACAGTGCCCTTGTAAGTACCGGTCTGAATCACATCACCAACCGCGAATTGATCCTCAAAAATAATAAAGAACCCGGTAATAATATCCTTGACCAGACTTTGGGCCCCGAAACCTACCGCCAGACCAAGTACACCGGCTCCTGCCAGTAATGGCGCAAGCTCGAAGTTAAACTCCGATAAAATGAGAATAATCATAACAAAGTTGCAAATGACCGTCACTACATTTTTCAGCAGCTCACCTACTGTTGTAAACCGCCGGGCATTTGATAACAACCGCGTATTGGTTTTGCGCTCCAGAGAACGGTCAATGGTTTTATTAACCACTTTAATAATAATCCGGGTCAGTATGAAGATGATGATAATCCGCAAGCCTGAAAAAAGTATATTGGCCCACATATCGGCATCCGTTACCCAGTTCCAAACCTTGTCCTTGAACTGTATTGCTTGCTGCACCGCTTCCTCAGATGAGTTTACTTCCAACCACCACTTATTCATAAGCTCCTCCTTACCCCCAAATCAATGTGTAACCGTCATTAGGACCCTTGCTATAGATCCCCTTGATTTCAACTTCCTGTTCTGCAACTATCTTTTTCACTGCCTCAAACCCATCCCGGAAAAACTGAATGGACATCGCGCAGCCTGCCGTAATCTCTTTCGGTGTCGGAAAAATATCGATTTCAATCTCTGCATATTCAAGCAGCATTTCGGCCCGAAGCGCCTGCTGGGTAGAGTCAAACGCTATCAGCATCTCATTTTCCATACCCTGCTCCCCCTCTAGGTTTCTTGTCCTATCTCTTACTCACCCGAGTATAAAATCGCTCTTTCATCCATATACTAGATATCAACAAATAGAATCAGCCCGGAAAGGAAGATGATATGTCTTATTCTTCAAATACCTCACCCTTGCAGGAATCATCTGGTTTAAAAATATCACATGCTGATCCCGAAATCTATTCAGCGATCATTCACAGATTACTTTTTCACTTTTCGCATACGCATCCTGGCACAGATATCGTCGTTGTTTGTATTGGTACAGACCGTTCCACCGGCGACTCTCTCGGCCCGCTTGTCGGCACCGCCCTTTCCCGCTATCATAGCCCATTGTTCCATTTATACGGCACGCTTGAAGAACCGGTACATGCCGTCAATCTTGAAGATACACTAGCAGTAATAAATCAAAAATTCAGTAATCCCTTTATTATCGGCATTGATGCTTGCCTCGGGCATTCTGCCAGTGTCGGTTGCATCCAGGTAGTAGACGGGCCTTTAAGACCCGGTGCGGGTGTAAACAAACAACTGCCGCCGGTAGGCGATATCCACTTAACAGGGATCGTCAATGTCGGCGGCTTCATGGAATACTTTGTTCTTCAAAACACTAGATTAAGCTTAGTCATGCGATTATCGGACATTATCGCTTCCAGTCTCTATACCGCCTTAAAACAGTGGCACATGCACTCTTCTAAATCTGCTGCAGCGCGAGAGCAATAACATCCTTTTCTTCCGGAGACAGGGAGTACTGCGATTCACCTGCCTGCAGCGGTTTAGCATAAATGTATGAATTCTCACGATTATGCAAGCTCGTAAGCACAACGCCATTTCGGTTGTCATCAACGATAGCCAATGAAAAGCTAAGATCATTCCCGCGTTCTCCGAATGCGTTATACCGCTTAACTGCTACATTGGACTTCATACCGCGGATTTTCTTCTGTGCAGCCTGAAGGATCTCTTTGTGCTGCCGTTGTTCATCTTCCAGCATTTCGCCCTGATTTCTCAGCTCTACCAGTAAGCCTTCCAAATCTTCAACACCACTTCCGGCCATCATGGCTTCATACCTGCGGCGAACCGTACGTAGCTTGGCTCCTTGCACCATAACCATAATTAGCAACAACAGAATAAACCCTGAAAAAGCTATAACAAACCACAGTAATTGCTCATTTATGAATTGATTCATTTCTGACATGGATTACCCATCCTTCTTTTTTATCTAGTGCCTGTCTTGCCATAAAGCTCTCCCATAGCATCCAGCATCCTGCTCACATCCAGCTTTGTCGAGTCTACGCCCACACTTGCCCTTACGGCGCCACTTTCCAGCGTATTCATAGCCTTGTGCGCTAACGGTGTACAGTGGAGTCCAGCCCGAACGGCTATTTGATATTCCCGATCCAAATGATGGGCGATTGTCGCTGAGTCCTGTCCTTCAATTACAAATGAAACAATGCCTGTCCGGGAGGCTCCATGAACGGGTCCAAGCAATCTGATACCCGGTATATGGATTAGTCCCTCCATCAACACTTGAGTCAGCTCCCATTCACGTTCATGGATCAGGTCTACACCTATAGATTTAACTTTTTGTACACCTGCCAGCAATCCGGCAATACCCACCGCGTTTTGCGTACCCGCCTCATATCTATCCGGCCGCACTGAAGGCTGTTCATTGTTCTCGGACTGGCTCCCCGTACCCCCATGTATTAGCGGTTCCAAGTCTAACCGAGGGGATATATATAGCCCCCCCGTTCCCTGGGGCCCAAGCAGCCCCTTGTGTCCCGGAAATGCAAGGAGATCGATATTCATCGACCCTACATCGATATGGAGTGAACCCGCGCTTTGGGCAGCATCTACCAGAAATACTGCTCCATGCGATTTGGCCAAATCCCCAATATCTCCGACAGGAAGAATGCTGCCGAGCAGATTGGAGCTGTGGCTGCAAATGACCATTTTAGTATTGGGCCTGAAGGCTTGTTCTACTTCCTGTAATTCCAATTGGCCCTCTTCGTTAACCTGCAAATAATCTACGGTAATACCCATTGTTCTACGCAAATATTCTAACGGCCTACGAACGGAGTTATGCTCTGTCATGGTGGAAATAACATGGTCTCCCCTGGTCAAGGTTCCTTTAATGGCCATATTTAGTGCCACAGTAGTGTTGTGTGTAAACGCAATATCTTGGGCATTTGTTATTGCAAACATTTCAGCCAATGCACTCCGCGCTCTTACAAGCACTCTGCCTGCCCCCATGGCCAGAGCATGATTTCCCCTTCCAGCATTGGCTCCAGATTGTTCCAAAGCCTTCAGCATGGCCTCTGCCACCTCTGGCGGTTTAGGCCAAGAGGTGGCGGCATGATCCAAATACAAAAGCTCTTTCAATCCTTCCCCTCCTCCGCTCATATTTGCTGCCCTATTTCGTCCAAAAAACATATCCTTCCTTATCCGGTTGCGGATATCTCAGGATATGTTCCAAGGTCATCCATTTATTAATTTCCCAATAATTCCAAAAGTCTTTCGAGATCTTGAGCATTGTAATAATTAAGTTCAATCTTACCCTTTTCTTTTCCCTGCTTTATCTTAACTGTTGTTTTGAATCTTTCACGCAGGGTTTCTTCCACATTAGCAATGTAAGGATCACGTTTCACGATTTTAGCTTTAATTCCATTGACAGGTTTACGATCAAGGTTCTTCACTGTTTCTTCCAGTTCTCTAACACTCCACTGCTGCTCCACGCATTGCTCTGCAAGCTGCTTCACCAATTCCGGATCTTTCAAAGCCACAATTGCCCGGGCATGTCCCATGGAAATTGTTCCACGTGAAACATAATCTTTTACCTCTGCCGGTAAGGAAAGTAATCGTAAGAAGTTAGCAATATGAGATCTGGATTTGCCAACCTTGAGTGAAAGCTCTTCCTGAGTAAGTGAAAATTGATCCATCAAGCCCTGATAAGCGACTGCAATTTCCATGGCATTCAGGTTCTCCCGCTGTAAGTTTTCAATCAGCGCGATCTCCATAACCTGCTGATCACTGAGACTCCGGACGACAGCGGGGATCGTAGCCTTGCCACAATATTGGGATGCGCGGAATCTTCGCTCTCCGGCGATGATTTCATAACCTTTTAAAACACTGCGGACAATAATGGGTTGAATGACCCCATGCTGTCGTATGGACTCAGCCAATTCCTGAATCGCTTCCTCATTAAAATCTTTACGCGGCTGGTAGGGATTCGCTCTAAGCTGCCCAAGCGGAATTTCAACCACCTTATCGTCCTCGTTAATAGACAAGGATGGAATGAGTGCATCGAGCCCTTTTCCTAACCTTTTACTCATAAGAAATCACTTCCTTTGCCAACTCTAAATACACTTCCGCTCCTTTAGAACGGGGATCATAGGTGATAATTGACTGTCCATGCGATGGAGCTTCGCTTAGTCGAATATTGCGCGGAATAATCGTTTTATATACTTTTTCCTGAAAATACTTTTTCACTTCTTCTATAACTTGAATCCCGAGATTCGTACGGGCATCAAGCATGGTTAATAATACCCCTTCAATCATCAGATGAGGGTTTAGATTTTTCTGTACCAAACGAACAGTGTTGAGCAGTTGACTAAGACCTTCAAGCGCATAATACTCGCATTGAATCGGTATGATCACAGAGTCAGCAGCTGTGAGTGAATTAATGGTTAGGATGCCTAGCGAAGGAGGACAGTCAATAATAATGTAATCATAATTACTTTTAACTGAATTCAACGCCTTCTTAAGACGCAATTCTCTGGAAATGGTCGATACCAGTTCGATTTCTGCTCCAGCTAATTGAATAGTAGCCGGAATGATATGCAGTCCATCGATCTGTGTTTCCAGAATTGTTTCCCCAGGGTTCACTTCATTAATAAGGATGTCATAAATGCAATTGGCTACATCCGCTTTATTGATGCCAACGCCGCTGGTAGTGTTGCCTTGAGCATCAATATCGACAAGAAGCACTCTCTTTCCCAGGGTAGCCATACCGGCTCCCAGGTTCACAGAGGTCGTTGTTTTACCGACACCGCCTTTTTGATTTGCTATGGCAATAATCTTGGACACTTATTTCACCTCGAATAGTTAGGAACAATCTTCTGTTGTAGGCATCATATATGCGCTATTTACTGTTTTTGTGTATCGCCAATACGACAAGAAGTAAGCCATGGAAAAGGCGGCCAATCACCTCAGGGCCGCCCTCAGCTTTGAATAGATTTTATCTTTTTGGTATTTGTATAATAATTTCGTAGTGATCGCCGCGGTCATTCTCCGACGTCTTAATCTCTAATCCCGATCCTGTAACCATATCAATGGATTGACGGATCGTGTTCAGGGCTAGTCGAACATCCTTTGTATAGGAAATCCGTTTAGATTTTTTATTCTTTGTAACTTCCTTATAAAATGCAATACGCGCCTCTGTTTGCTTAACATTCAGCTCTTTGGCAATAATCTCTGACAGTACCTTCAGTTGCATCTCTTCATTGTCCAGGGACAAGAGAGAACGAGCATGTCTTTCCGTAACTTTACGTTCCATTAGAGCCGTCTTAACTTCCTCGGGCAGCTGCAGCAGACGAATTTTGTTAGCAATCGTTGACTGGCTCTTTCCAAGACGCTGTGCCAGACTTTCCTGAGTGAGTTGATGAAGGTCTATCAATTTCTGATACGCGAAAGCCTCTTCAATAGAGGTCAAACCCTCTCGCTGCAAGTTCTCAATCAGTGCAATAGAAGCAGCCTGCGAGTTATTGAATTCACGAACAATAGCGGGAATACTCTCCATACCCAGCTTTTTAACAGCCCGCCAACGCCGCTCGCCGGCAATGATCTCATACTGCGAGTCACGCATACGGACAACTATTGGCTGAATAATCCCATGAGTTTTAATCGTTTGACAAAGTTCATCTATCTTGTCGTCATCAAAAATGGTCCGAGGCTGATAGGGACTGGTGACAATTTCATGGACCGGGATTTGTTTGATTTCTTCTCCGCTGCTCCGCTCTGTAAATCCAAACAGTTTGGTGAATTGTTCTTTCATTCCGTTCATAACCACCTAATTTCGTTATAGTACGATCTTCTCTACCTACATGACAGGAAAAGCATATCGTACGGTTTCAGAACAGCGCGGTCCATTAATTATTCGTACCGCTTACGAGCTTACTCTATTATTCTATCACTTTTCTACTCATAATCCTATTCTTCATATGGATCATTTTTTCCTGCATCATTAATAGTTTTCCGCTTCAAAAAAGAGCACTCCCGCATATGAATCCATTTGCAGAGAGCGCTCTTTAAGAAAACCTATTTTAGGCAAAATTGTTTCACGTGAAACAATCAAATCAAAGGTGATTTAGCCGGAAGCCCTGCCTTACGCGGATATTTCGCCGGAGTCAGTGCCGTTTTACGAATTAAAATAATATGTCTTGCCGACTCCTCAATAGGGAGACTGAAAGACTCAACTTTTTCCAAACGCCCGCGTAGTTCTTTAAGGCTGAATTTGGCTTCCGCCAGCTCTTCTGAGGGATCACTGCCTTTCATAGCAGCAAACAATCCGTCCTTGTGCACAAAAGGCAGACAAAACTCATTAAGCAATGAAAGACGGGCGACAGCCCGGGCCGTAACCAAATCATAAGCATCACGATGTCCGGATTGACGAGCCACATCTTCAGCACGGCCGTGGATGAGTTGTACCCCTTCCAGCTTCAGCTCATTACACACATGCTGTAAAAAGGATATTCTCTTGCTCAGAGAATCTACAATCGTCAACTCTAGATGGGGATAGCAAATTTTAAGAGGGATTCCCGGAAAGCCTGCCCCCGAGCCGATATCCGCCAAACTTTTAATACCGCTAAAATCTAGGTGAAAAGCTAAAGAAATGGAATCATAGAAATGCTTCGTATAGACCTGCTCCCGCTCAGTGATTCCTGTTAGATTCATTTTCTCATTCCAGGACACCAACTCCTGGTAATACAGCTCAAACTGCTCCAGTTGGGAGGCCTGTAAGATGATTCCTTTTTCCTGCAAACGCTGTGTAAATTGCACTACAGTATGATCCATTATTTATCCTTTCGCCGCTGTTACCCGATTGTAATGTTCCAAATATACAAGAAGTATAGAAATATCTGCTGGTGTCACACCGGAGATACGGGAAGCCTGTCCGATCGATATCGGGCGAATTTTCGAAAGCTTTTGCCTTGCTTCAATGGCTAACCCGTGAATATCGGTATATTCAATATCATCTGGTATTTTTTTCTTCTCCATCTTCTGCAAACGGTCTACATGCTGCAGCTGTTTTTCAATATATCCGGCATATTTAATTTGAATTTCTACTTGCTCCTTCATATCTTCATCCAATTCTACCGGCGAAGGAGACACCATGTCGACCAGAGTATATCCAAGCTCCGGACGACGCATTAAGGTAAGCAGGTTGCTTCCGTCCACGATAGGAGCAGACTCCATTTCTTCCAATATAGAATTCACATCTACAGGCTTTACTTTGGTTTCCTGCAGTCGTTTGATTTCCTGATCCACCCGGTTCTTCTTCTCCGTGAAAAGCTCGAACCGCTCCTGTGGAATGAGACCAATTTCGTAGCCTATCGGTGTAAGACGCAAGTCAGCATTGTCATGCCGAAGCAGCAGGCGATATTCCGCACGGGATGTGAGCAAACGGTAAGGTTCATTGGTGCCTTTAGTGACAAGATCATCAATCAATACGCCAATGTATCCCTGTGACCGGTCCAGTACCACCGGTTCTTTATCCTGTACTTTGCGGGCTGCATTAATGCCGGCGATGACACCTTGACCAGCAGCTTCCTCATAACCGGAAGTGCCATTAATTTGTCCGGCTGTAAAAAGCCCTGGCAGACGTTTGGTTTCCAGTGAAGGCCATAGCTGGGTAGGAACCATTGCATCATATTCAATAGCATAACCATTGCGCATCATTTCTACCTTCTCCATACCCGGAATTGAACGAAGAACGGCTAGCTGCACATCTTCCGGAAGGCTGGTAGACAAACCTTGTACATAGTATTCCGATGTGTTTTTTCCTTCAGGCTCCAGGAAGATTTGATGCTTTGATTTATCACTAAACCGCACCACTTTATCCTCGATAGAAGGACAATAACGGGGACCCGTTCCTTCAATGATACCTGTGAACATCGGTGCACGGTGCAAGTTATCATTAATGATCTGGTGCGTTACTTCAGAAGTGTAGGTTAACCAGCATGGAAGCTGTTCATTCTGGGAAGACTTCGTTTCAAAGGAGAAAAATTTAGGCTTATCATCTCCCGGCTGAATTTCTGTCTTTGTAAAATCAATGGTATCTTTATGAACACGCGGTGGTGTACCTGTCTTGAATCGAACGAGATCAAAGCCTAATTCACGCAAATTATCCGCCAAACGGACAGAAGGCTGCTGATTGTTAGGACCACTTTCGTAAGTCAGCTCGCCCATTATCACCTTACCACGTAAATAAGTTCCGGTAGTCAAAATAACAGTCTTACTGTGATATACCGTTCCGGTCTTGGTCACGACCCCGGCGCAGCGGCCATCTTCAACGATCAGCGTCTCAACCATTCCTTGGCGCAAAGTCAGATTCGGTGTCTTCTCCATCGTTTCTTTCATCGCGTGCTGATACAGAAATTTATCCGCTTGTGCCCGCAGGGCGTGAACCGCAGGACCCTTTCCTGTATTAAGCATACGCAGTTGAATAAAAGTCTTATCTATATTACGGCCCATCTCTCCGCCGAGCGCATCAATTTCGCGCACTACATGTCCTTTGGCAGGTCCGCCAATAGACGGATTGCAGGGCATGAACGCAACCATATCCAGGTTAATGGTAATCATCAACGTACTGCAGCCCATCCGGGCCGCTGCCAGAGCAGCTTCGCAGCCTGCATGACCGGCGCCAATGACGATAACGTCATAGCTGCCTCCTTCATAACTCATGTCCTGTTTCCTCCTTATAATAGAAAAATGTTATTTCCCTAAGCAAAATTGCGAGAATATCTGGTCCAGCAGTGAATCCGCAGCGGTATCGCCTATAATCTCACCCAGCTGCTCCCACGCGAGACGTACATCAATCTGAATCATATCAATCGGGATGAACTGATCCGCAGCCTCATAAGCATCCTGCAGCGATTGGTATGCTTTTTTAAGCAAGGCGATGTGCCGTACATTACTGACATATGTCAAGTCACCCGATTCCAGCTTGCCGCCGAAAAAGAGTGCCGAAATGGCTTCTTCCAATTTATCGAGACCTTCCTCTTCAATAACAGACATAGGCACAATACTCGATGGATCAAAATAATGGAGCAGCACCTTCTGGTCCAACCTGGACGGTAAGTCCATTTTATTCATGATTACTAAGGCTTGTCTACCGCCCATTTGTTCCATCAATGCCAATTCATCCTCATGAAGAGGTTCATTAGCATTTAGAACGAGCAGAATCAGGTCCGCCTCATTAACCGCAACCCTGGAACGTTCTACGCCTATTTTCTCCACTACATCCATGGTTTCTCGTATTCCGGCAGTATCCAGAAGTTTGAGAGGTATATTGTTAATCGTAACGTACTCTTCAATAACATCCCGTGTTGTTCCGGGAATATCCGTCACGATCGCCTTATTGTCACGGGCAAGAGCGTTAAGCAGCGAGGATTTACCTACATTCGGTCTTCCAATAATTGCAGTAGTAATGCCCTCACGCAGAATTTTCCCTTCATTTGCCGTTTTAAGAAGTTTATTAATGCCTTCCATAACTTCACTGCTCTTGGTCTTAATAAAATCTGCCGTGAGCGATTCCACATCATGCTCCGGGTAATCTATATTTACCTCGATATGAGCTAAAGTTTCAATCAGAGTCTGTCTTAGGGCATGGATACGCTGGGACAAAGAGCCGCTAACTTGCTTCAGTGCAACAGAAAAGGCCCGATCTGACTTGGAGCGTATCAAATCAATCACCGCTTCAGCCTGTGACAAATCGATTCGTCCATTTAGAAAGGCTCTCTTGGTAAACTCTCCAGGTTCAGCCAGGCGGATATCCTGCTGCAGCAGCAGCTCCATTACTCTTCTTACAGATATAACTCCACCATGCGCACTAATTTCAACAACATCTTCTGTGGTAAAAGAGCGAGGAGCTTTCATTACCGTAACCAGTACTTCTTCCAGCTTCTCTCCATCACCGGGATTTACGATTAGGCCATAATGTACCGTGTGGGATTCCGCCTCATTCAGCGAAATCCGGCTGCGGAACAAAGGTGCTACCTGGGTTATAGCTTCCGGACCGCTTACGCGGATGATCGCAATCCCTCCCTCGCCTATCGCCGTTGACACAGCAGCAATAGTATCGCTAAGCATGACATCATTCACCCCTTATCTCTATAACATTCTAAAAAAACAATGACCCCTTACATTGGACAAGGAGTCATTGCAGCAATATAGTCTTACTTCAAGGTTATTACGACTCGGCGGTTCGGATCTTCACCCTTACTAAGGGTATTCACTTGCCTATGATCCTGCAGTCTGGAATGAATAATCTTCCGCTCCTGAGGAGACATAGGTTCAAGGACAACCTCTTTGCGGGTACGAACGACACGGCTGGCCAACCGGTCAGCCAGTTCTTCCAGTGTCTTCTTCCGACGGTCACGGAAATTCTCCGCATCCAGCACAAGCCGGATAAAGCTGTCCGAATAACGATTGGCTACGATATTAGCCAAATATTGCAAGGCATCCAGAGTTTGTCCTCTTCTGCCAATCAGCAGCCCCAGATCCGGACCCGATATTTGCAGGGTAGTTGATTCTTTGGTATGGATGATCTCTACTTCGACCGTAAGGCCCATGCTCTTGGCGACATCCACAATAAAAGCAATGGCCTCTTGATAAGCTTCCTCTGCCAGATGTCCGGAATCCTGCCGCGGCACACCGCCGGTAGCCTCTTGTTTGCTCTCTCTGGTTGACTGCTGAGGCAGTGACGGAGAACTCGCCGCTGATAACGGTGCTGTTTCGGGCAGCAAGGCCAATTCGACCTTAGCCGCTTTTGCACCGATAAATCCCAGGAATCCTTTTGACGGCTGTTCCAGTACGTTGACCGTTACCCGGTCCCTGTTCACTCCAAGCTGGGTAAGTCCTCGTGCTACAGCTTCTTCAATGGTTTTCCCTGTCGCGACGGCTTTGCTCATTTTGACTTTTTGGCCTCCTTCGATGCCTTGCCTCCACCGCTGTTTCCAGCAGCAGCGACAGCCAATTGGGTGGTATCGTTATTGCGGTATAAGAAGTAGTTCTGAACAATGGTGTAAATATTACTATATACCCAGTACAAAGGCAGAGCTGCCGGGAAATTGTAGGACATGATAAAAATCAACACAGGATATACCATCATCATAAATTGCATTGGGCCTTGCATTTGTGTCGGGTTCATTTTGGTCATCATTCTGGTTTGCAGGAATGTTGTTAATGCGGCAAGTGCCGGCAGTATAAACAGACGATCCGGTTCACCCAGCTGCAGCCATAGGAAGGAATGCTCCCGCAGAGCCGGATTGTAATAAATAGAGTTGTAGAGAGCGATAAAAATCGGCATTTGCACAACTAGCGGAAGACAGCCGGCCATAGGATTAACCTTGTTCTCCTGGAACAAACGCATGGTTTCCTGCTGTACCTTTTCGGGCGTGTCTTTATATTTTTTCTGGATCTTTTGGAGTTCCGGCTGTATGGCTTGCATCGCACGCGAGCTCTTCACCTGTTTCATAGTAAGCGGCAAAATCAGCGTGCGGACAATGATAACCATAACCAGTACGGCTAATCCATATTGTCCATTAAACCACTCTGCGAACGTATCTAGAGCCAATGCAAAATAGTAAACTACGTTACTCTGCCATAAGCCCCCATTCTTCAAATCCTCCGTAGTGTGCGTAACTGTAGTCGACGACGGAGAGCATCCCGACAATACAGCTAACGACAACACCAATACAGCGATGACGAGGAACCATTTTCCACGTCTAGTCTTCAATAGAGACACTTCAAAACCCCTCTCATAAACATTCCTTTGCACCGTAAATCATATCATAATTATGAATACAAATAAACAAGCCTCTTTAGCCTCTATTTATTTACGGGAAGCCTTTAGAAGCTTGGCTTTGCGCAGCACATGCAGCACACTTTTTTCGAGCTCCGCATACTCCATCGCGAGAGCTCCCTTTCTTACGATAAATACCATGTCCAGTCCACTGGCAATTTCGGGTTCATGATGACGGACAATTTCCTTCACCACTCTTCTCATCCGGTTGCGGACGACGGCATTTCCGACCTTCTTACTGACCGACACACCCAGCCGGAACCGTTCCACCTCTTTTCTGCTGACCCAATAGACTACAAATTGATGGTTAGCAAATGATTTCCCATGGCGGTATACGCGGCTGAAGTCGGCACGGTTTCGCAATCGCAAACTTTTGTGCACGACAATCTCCTTATTAAAAGACCGGCTGAGCAGCTCCCCGGAATTTTCCTTCTAATTAGTATGGTCATTCAAGGTCGGGTATAAACGGCTTCGCCGCCTCTCATTATCCAACCTCTTTTTAATGAAGACTTCTAGAATTTCCATTCATAAATGAAACAACCCCACAAAGTGGCGCAAACGCTGGAAGCGTAAACCAAACTTTGCGGGGTTCTTGAGCCTTATACAGCAAGAAGAAACGGCTGAGTCATCCTTTATGGACGGCATCCGTTTCCAGGTGAAATATAAAAAAGAATAAGGAAAGACTTAACCTTTTTATATTTTAAAAAAGACCACCGCAGTGGTCTCTTAGTGTCCTAACTTACGCACTCAAAACTTTTCTGCCTTTCAAGCGGCGGGCTGCCAGCACTTTGCGGCCGTTTTTCGTGCTCATTCTTGCGCGGAACCCATGCACCTTTTTGCGTTTGCTAACATTCGGTTTGAACGTCGGTCTCATGTATTGCACCTCCCTTACAGGAACTAATTACTGTCGTATAAGCAAAAACGGCTAAGCCGTCCTTTAGTAGGGACAGTATCTACAGTATTATCATTTCATTTGGAGAAATCACCAGAGAAAACACCTTTATATATTTAAACATATTTTATTGATAAAAGTCAACCTCATAGAACGTCCCTCTCCTGCTAAACAGAGAATCAAATTATCCACAACCCTGTACAGTAAAAAACTAATCCACAGGCTTCTAAAGTTATCCACCTGTTACTAATAATAAAAATCGACTATCCGCAAATGAGCACAACCTGTGTATAAAAATATCCACACCGTGACGTATGCTGTCGAATCATAAACATATTATCAACAATATGTAGTGTTGTTCCTAATATTTATACACAAGTGATTGAATTTGTGGATAAAATATCTGCGATCATTGAAAAGCAGGGGTTGTTTTGCTATGATAGTATTACTTTTGAATGTGAATAGATTTGTTTGTTCTCTATTTTATCAACAAGTTGTGGATAACGTTGTGAACAATTCAAATTTATCCATATTTTTTTGTCTCCATATCTTGCGTACTGGGGATAAAGTTCTTCATTAACTTATTTTCTTCGACATTCCACTCATGGCTCAAGCCACATTTGGAAGATTTAAAGGAGTGACAGTCT